>NZ_CP192009.1:2790000-7862959 GCF_050948425.1 Pseudonocardia xinjiangensis
GCGGGGCTCAAGCGCACCGCCGAAGCCGTGGCAATGCCACATGAGATCCGCCTTGTTCTTCGGGATGGGGTGTAGTCGTGGTGTTGGGTAGGGGAGCGTCGTGCATCCGGTGAAGCGGCCGAGTGATCGAGTCGTGGAGGGTGTGCGAGTGAGAATGCAGGCATGAGTAGCGAATGCAGAGTGAGAACCTCTGCCGCCGAATGACCAAGGGTTCCTGGGCCAGGTTAATCCGCCCAGGGTGAGCCGGGACCTAAGGCGAGGCCGACAGGCGTAGTCGATGGACAACGGGTTGATATTCCCGTGCCCGTGACAGTGCGTCCGTGCTGAGGCCGGTGATGCTAACCATCCGAACCCGCTTACTGGCCTTCGGGTTGGTTTGTTGGGGGAGCGTGGGGCCCGATCCGGTAGTAGGCAAGCGATGGGGTGACGCAGGAGGGTAGTCCCGCCAGTGAATGGTAGTACTGGTGTAAGCCTGTAGCCCGACATCTAGGCAAATCCGGATGTCGTGAAGGGTGAGAGGTGACGCGTAGCCGATTGAGGCGAAGTAGGATGATCCCATGCTGCCGAGAAAAGCCTCTAGCGAGTGCTGTTGTGGCCCGTACCCTAAACCGACACAGGTGGTCAGGTAGAGAATACCAAGGCGATCGAGTGAACTGTGGTTAAGGAACTCGGCAAAATACCTCCGTAACTTCGGGAGAAGGAGGGCCGTCTGGTTTGAAGCCCTTCGCGGGCTAGGGCTGGGCGGCCGCAGAGACCAGGCCCAAGCGACTGTTTACTAAAAACACAGGTCCGTGCGAAGTCGCAAGACGATGTATACGGACTGACGCCTGCCCGGTGCTGGAACGTTAAGAGGACCTGTTAGTCCCTTTGGGGGCGAAGCGGAGAATTTAAGCGCCAGTAAACGGCGGTGGTAACTATAACCATCCTAAGGTAGCGAAATTCCTTGTCGGGTAAGTTCCGACCTGCACGAATGGCGTAACGACTTGGGCGCTGTCTCGACCACAGACTCGGCGAAATTGCACTACGAGTAAAGATGCTCGTTACGCGCGGCAGGACGGAAAGACCCCGGGACCTTTACTATAGCTTGGTATTGGTGCTCGGTTCGGCTTGTGTAGGATAGGTGGGAGACTGTGAAGCGGCCACGCCAGTGGTTGTGGAGTCGTTGTTGAAATACCACTCTGGTCGAATTGGGTGTCTCAACCTCGGGCCATGATCTGGTTCAGGGACAGTGCCTGGTGGGTAGTTTAACTGGGGCGGTTGCCTCCCAAAATGTAACGGAGGCGCCCAAAGGTTCCCTCAGCCTGGTTGGCAATCAGGTGTTGAGTGTAAGTGCACAAGGGAGCTTGACTGCGAGACTGACAGGTCGAGCAGGGACGAAAGTCGGGACTAGTGATCCGGCACCACCTGGTGGAAGGGGTGTCGCTCAACGGATAAAAGGTACCCCGGGGATAACAGGCTGATCTTGCCCAAGAGTCCATATCGACGGCATGGTTTGGCACCT
This sequence comes from Pseudonocardia xinjiangensis, assembly GCF_050948425.1. Taxonomy (NCBI): domain Bacteria; kingdom Bacillati; phylum Actinomycetota; class Actinomycetes; order Pseudonocardiales; family Pseudonocardiaceae; genus Pseudonocardia; species Pseudonocardia xinjiangensis. Next base: position 2,791,502 of record NZ_CP192009.1, read on the forward strand.
CGATGTCGGCTCGTCGCATCCTGGGGCTGGAGTAGGTCCCAAGGGTTGGGCTGTTCGCCCATTAAAGCGGTACGCGAGCTGGGTTTAGAACGTCGTGAGACAGTTCGGTCCCTATCCGCCGCGCGCGCAGGAGACTTGAGGAAGGCTGTCCCTAGTACGAGAGGACCGGGACGGACGAACCTCTGGTGTGCCAGTTGTCCCGCCAGGGGCACGGCTGGTTGGCTATGTTCGGAAGGGATAACCGCTGAAGGCATCTAAGCGGGAAGCTCGTTCCAAGATGAGGTCTCCCACCACCTTGCGTGGTTAAGGCCCCCAGCAGACCACTGGGTTGATAGGCCAGAGATGGAAGCCCTGTGAGGGGTGGAGTTGACTGGTACTAATAGGCCGAGGGCTTGTTCATGACGAGTTGTTTGCATCCACTGTGCGACCCTGAACACACAAACACATGTGTGGTCGGGGTGCGATTGTCTCGCATCCACTATGGTTGGGCCATAATTTGATAGTGTTGTCGGTGGTTTTGGCGGAGGGGAAACGCCCGGTCCCATCCCGAACCCGGAAGCTAAGCCCTCCAGCGCCGATGGTACTGCACTCGTTAGGGTGTGGGAGAGTAGGTCGCCGCCGACATCAAACTGTTTGTGGGCCCCCGCCGTCTGGCGGGGGCCCACTTTTTTGTATCCTCTGCAGGTGAGTATCGCGGATGGTTCCGGCGATAACCGCCCGCGACGAGATGATCGCGACGGCGCCAGGGGACCCGACAGCCGACAGACACGTGCCCGTGGAGACCGCCCGGAGCGCGGTGATGAGCGTCGCGGTGCGGAACGCGGCCGTCGTGACGCACGTGCAGGAGGAGCCGGCGGCCGCGTCGGCTCGGGCTGGTCCGGTGGTGGGTCCCGGGAGTCCGACCGGGGCTACCGGCCCCGCAGCGAGTCGTACGGGGGCACAGGAGCACCGGCACGTGGTGCCGGGGGCTCCGGCCGGGACGCGGCACGGCGGGACGACCGTGCCCGGGATGACAGGCGTGGCACCGACCGTTCCGGTGATCGGGGCCGGTCCGGCTACCAGGGGAACAGCAGGTACGACCGGGGATCCGAGGGATCCGACAGGCCCCGCTCCGGCGGTGCGGGCGGCCGGCGGTCCGACGCGGACCGCAGCTCGTACCCGCGCCGCGACGAGGCTTCGGGAGGCGACCGCTACCGCGGCAGCCGTGGTGACCGGACCGGCGCCGACCGGACCGGGGGCGCGGATCGCCGAGGCTGGTCCGAGGACCGCCCCAGGAGCGGTAGCGGCTGGTCCGAGCGGCGATCTGGCGGGCAGCGGCCGTCCGACTCCCCGCGCGGTGGGAACCGGGAGGACCGCGGTGCGGGGGCAGCGCCGTGGAGCCGTGACCGGGATGAGCGCGGGAGCGGCACCCCGCGGTACGAGCGGTCGACCGGTGACGACCGCGGTGGCTACCAGGGCCGGGCCCGCGGGGACGACCGCGGGGACCGGGGTGGCTATCGCGGCGCCGGCGGAGATCGCAGCGGGGACGACCGCGGCGGGAACCGCGGGAGCTCGGGTGGCTACCGCAGAGACGACCGGGGAGACCGCGGTGGATACCGCGGCAATACCGGTGCGAGCCGCGGCGGTGAGAGTGGACGCAGCGATTTCCGGGGCAGTGATTTCCGGGGGAGCGAGTCTCGCGGCAGCGATTTCCGCGGGAAGGCCGGGTCGGACCGCGGCAGGGACACCGGCGGCGACCGCGGCGGTCCCGGGAGCGACCGCGGCGAATATCGCGGCGGCTACCGCGGAAACACCGGTGGTGACCGGGGCGGTTATCGCGGCGGAAACACCGGTGGTGACCGCAGTGGTTCTCGCGCGGACGAGCGTGGCGACCGCGGTGGTTATCGCGGGAATGCCGGTGGATCCCGTGCGGATGACCGCGGTGGTTATCGCGGCGGCAGCTCGGGTGGCGACCGGGCCGGGTATCGGCGCGACGACAAGGGCGGCCAGCGCAGCGACGATCGTGGCGGTTATCGCGGTGGCAGTGCCGCCGGCGGCGACCGTGGTGCCTCCCGGATTGATGACCGTGGCGGTTATCGCGGAGACGACCGCGGTGGATACCGCGGGGACGACCGGGGCGGCCGCGGTGGCTACCGCGCAGCCGACTCCGGCGGCCGCAGTGCCGGCCGTCCGTACGACAAGAGCGCGGAGCGCTCGAGGGACGACCGCTCGGAGAGCAGGAGCGACCGGCCGGGGACCAGGGGGAGTGGCCCCACCTCGAGTCGGCAGGACGACCGGCCGAGTGCCGCTTGGGAGCACGGCAGTACCGACCGCGGCGACGAGCGCAGCACCCGGACCGACGAGTCGGTGAGCGCTGCGCCCACGGAGCGACAGGACGCGGAGCGGCCCGCTGCCCGGTCGGCGGCTGCGGAGGACGGCGACGACCGCAGCGGTGACCGCCCGGCGGGCGCCGGCAGCGACGGTGGCACCGACCACCGGTCGAGCGTCGGTGATGAGCAGCAGTCGGGTTCCGAGGACCAAGGCGCCGAGCGCCGGTCGAGCGTCGGAAATGAGCGGCCGTCCGGTTCCCAGGACCGCAGCAGCGAGCGCCGCCCGAGTGCCCGCAGTGACCGGCCGTCCGGTGACGCGCGCGGGCGCGGCGACCGGTCGGGCGACCGCGGACCGGCGCGTGACCGTGGTGCGAGCAGCTACGGCCGTGGCGCCGGGGCCAGGAGCGGGGGGCCCAGAGCCGGCGCCGCCGGTGGTGGCCGATCCTCCGAGCGCTCGGGCCGCTCCCGCCCGACCGAGGGCGTGCCCGTCGCGCGGGTCGCCGAGCCGCCGCTCAGCGACGACATCACCACCGCGGGCCTCGACCCCGAGGTGCGCCGGGACCTGCGTGGCCTGCAGAAGGACACCGCCGACAGCGTGGCGCGCCACCTCGTGGCCGCGGGAATGCTCGTCGACGACGATCCCGAACTTGCTCTCGAGCACGCGCGGTTCGCGCGCACCCGCGCTTCCCGGATCGCCGTGGTGCGGGAGGCCGCGGGCATCGCGGCCTACCACGCCGGTGAATGGGCGGAGGCGCTGAGTGAGCTGCGGGCCGCCCGCCGGATGGGCGGGGGACCTGGGCACCTCGCGGTGATGGCCGACATCGAACGCGCACTGGGTCGTCCGGAACGCGCGCTCGACCTGAGCCGCGGGCCCGAGGTCCGCGAGCTGGGCCGGGCCGAGGCCATCGAGCTCCTCATCGTGGCCGCAGGTGCGCGGCGCGACCTGGGCGAGTTCGACGCCGCCGTGATCGGCTTGCAGGTGCCGGAGCTGGACCCGGCGCGGCGCGAGCCGTGGAGCAGCCGGCTCTTCTACGCCCACGCGGACAACCTCCTCGCGGCCGGTCGGGAGTCGGATGCGCTGGAGTGGTTCGTCCACGCCGCCAACGCCGACGCCGACGGCGAGACGGACGCCGAGATCCGCATCGCCGAGCTCACCGGGGAGCCCCTGCTTCCGGAGGACGACGTCGAGTTCGGCCCGGAGGACCTGACCGACCTCCCGGCCGGCGGGGACGTCGCCGACGAGTCCGGGGAGCCGGCCTCCGACCGTCCCGGTGCGGATGCCGATGTCCCGGACGGTCCGACGGACGCGGTCGACGACACCGCGGACGCCCCCGTGAGCGACGCCGCCGTCGAGGCCACGCACCCTGAGGTCGTGGGCCACGACGCTCCGACCGAGAAGGTCGGGGATGACGACGGCGCCGAGACCGGCGCTGCCACGCCAACCGCAGGGAATGACGCCCCCGACGGTGACGCTGTGGCTGGTGATGCCGAGGCCGCAGGCACCGAGGTCGTGACGGACGACACGGCGGCGGACGGCAGCGGCGACGCCACGATCGGCGAGGCCGCCGGCACTCCTGCCGCGGGTGCCGATGCCGAGGTGCGCGGGGATCCGACCGCGCCGAGAGGGGATGCACGGTCGTGACCGACAGCGCCACCGATCTGCTGAGCAAGCACGACGTCGTACTCGCCGACCTGGACGGCACGCTGTACCGCGGGCAGCTCGCCGTGCCCGGGGCGGTGGAGGCCGTGAAGGCCGCCCGGGAGCGCGGTGTGCCCACCAGCTACGTCACGAACAACGCCTCCCGGCGGCCGTCGGACGTGGCGGCCCACCTGGCCGAGCTCGGCTACCCGGCCGGTGACGGGGACGTGGTCACCAGCTCGCAGGCGGCGGCGGCGATGCTCGCGAAGCAGCTCCCGGCCGGGTCGCGGGTGCTCGTCGTCGGCACCGACGCCCTGGCCGCCGAGGTCGTCGGCGTCGGGCTGGCCGTGACCGAACGCGCGGAGGACGCCGTGGCGGTGGTGCAGGGCCACAGCCCGGACACCGGGTGGCGGCTGCTGGCCGAGGCATCGGTCGCGCTCCGGGCCGGGGCCGTGTGGGTCGCGTGCAACCTCGACTCCACGCTGCCGACCGAACGTGGTCTGCTGCCCGGCAACGGGGCCATGGTCTCGGTGCTGCGGGTCGCCACCGGGCGGGAGCCGCAGGTGGCGGGGAAGCCTGCTCCCGGGCTGTTGTACAGCGCGGTGGAGCGCACCGGGGCGAAGGCCGCCCTGATGGTGGGCGACCGGCTCGACAGCGACGTGGAGGGTGGGCGCGCGGCCGGCCTGCCCACCCTGCTCGTCCTGACCGGTGTCTCCGACCCGGCGGAGCTGCTCGCCGTGCCGCCCGCGCTGCGGCCCGACTACGTCGACGCCGACCTGGGAGCGCTCACCCGGGCTCCCGAGGAGCTCGCCCCCGGAGTGCGGCCCGGCTGGGGCGCGCGTGTCACCGGCCACGGCGCGCTGACGCTCACGGCGGACGGGGGCACGGACCCGCTCGACGCGCTCCGCACGCTGTGCTCGGTGCACTGGGGCGCGGGCGGCGGACCCGCTGTAGTGACGGCCGACGGCCCGGATGCCGCGCGTGCCCTGCGGGCTCTCGGGCTCGCCGGGGCCGACGCATCCTCGGCTACCGTGGGTGGTGTGGACGGTGCGCCATCCCTGGCCGACGGAGCGCGCCGTCCCACCGGGACCGACAACGCGGGAGCGCATTCATGACCGTCCCCAGGCCGGGGCCCCCACCGGTACCAGCGGATCCGCAGGAGATCGTCTCCCGCGCGATGGCGGGTCTCGACGCGCTGGGCGACCGGCCGCTCGCCGAGCACGTGGAGGTGTTCGAGCGCGTGCACGCCGCGCTGGGCGAGGCGCTCGCTGCGGGAACCTCCGGCGCTGCGTGACGGTGGTCACCCGAGCTCGCCTCGACGCCGAGATGGTGCGCCGGGGCCTCGCCCGCTCCCGGCAGCAGGCCGGAGAGCTGATCGAGCAGGGGCGGGTCGCGGTCCGCGGGGTACCGGCGGGCAAGGCCGCCACCGTCGTCGACCGGGACACCCCGGTGACGGTCACGCAGACCGACGAACGTGAGTGGGCCTCCCGCGGCGCCCACAAACTGATCGGCGCCCTGGACGCGTTCGGCGTGGACGTCACGGGGCGGCGCTGCCTCGACGCGGGCGCGTCGACCGGCGGGTTCACCGACGTGCTGCTCGACCGCGGGGCCGCCGAGGTCGTGGCGGTCGACGTGGGCTACGGGCAGCTCGTGTGGCGGCTGCGCAGCGATGAGCGGGTCCACGTGCACGACCGCACCAACGTGCGTGCTCTGGAACCGTCGGCGATCGGCGGACCGGTCGACCTGGTCGTCGCCGACCTGTCGTTCATCTCGCTGCGTACCGTGCTCCCTGCGCTCATCGCGTGCACCCGCGAGGACGGTGAGCTGTTGCCGATGGTCAAGCCGCAGTTCGAGGTGGGCCGCCAGCGGCTCGGCTCGGGCGGGGTGGTCCGCGACGCTGGCCTGCGGCTCGATGCGCTCACCGAGGTCACCACCGCGGCGCGGGCGTCGGGGCTGGTCCTGCTGGGGGCGGTGGCGAGCCCGCTGCCCGGCCCGTCCGGCAATGTCGAGTTCTTTCTGCGGCTGTCCCGCCACGGCGTCGACGCCGGGGACGCGGTGCTGGCCGCGGCGATCGAGGAGGGCCCGTGACACGGGAGGTTCTGGTCGTCCTGCACTCCGGGCGGGAGACCAACCGGCGCACGGCGGCGGCGGTGGCACACCGGCTCGCCGCCTCCGGCATCCGGTTGCGCGTGCTGGGGGAGGAGTGGGCCGAGGTCCAGAACGGCGACCTGCCTGCTCCGCTCGCCCCGCGGATCGTCGACGGCCGTCCCGGGTGCGCCGAGACCGCCGAGGTGGTGCTCGTGCTGGGCGGGGACGGCACGCTGCTGCGGGCCGCGGAGATGGCCCGGCCGGTGGGGGTGCCGCTGCTCGGGGTGAACCTCGGGCGGGTCGGCTTCCTGGCCGAGGCCGAGGAGGAGTCGCTCGACGAGGCGCTCGACGCCATCGTGGAGGGCGGTTACTGCGTCGAGGAACGCATGACGCTCGACGCCGTCGCGCGCCTCGACGGGCACGTGCTCGCCCGCACGTGGGCGCTCAACGAGGCGACCGTCGAGAAGGTCAGCAGGGAACGGATCCTCGAGGTGGTGCTCGAGGTGGACGGCCGGCCGGTCTCCGCGTTCGGGTGCGACGGCGTGCTCTGCGCGACGCCGACGGGGTCCACCGCCTACGCGTTCTCCGCGGGTGGCCCGCTGGTGTGGCCGCAGGTCGAGGCGCTGCTGCTGGTGCCGAGCAACGCACACGCGCTGTTCGCCCGGCCGATGGTGATCGCCCCGGACAGCGAGGTGGCCATCGAGGTCGACCCGTCGGGGCCGCCCGCGGTGCTCGACTGCGACGGACGGCGCACCGTGGCGCTGCCGCCCGGAGCGCGGGTGGAGCTCGCCCGCAGCGCCACCCCGGTGCGGATGGTCCGGCTGGACGGGCAGCCCTTCGCCGACCGGCTGGTGCGCAAGTTCGACCTGCCCGTTCGGGGATGGCGGGGCGCGCCGCAGTCCGGCAACTGAGGCGTTGTCGGTTCGGCGCCGTACGCTTCGCCCCATGTTGGCCGAGATGCGGATCCAGGGCCTCGGCGTGATCGACGACGCTACGCTCGAACTGGATCCCGGGCTCACGGTGCTCACCGGTGAGACCGGCGCGGGCAAGACCATGGTCGTCACGGGGCTGTCGTTGCTTGGGGGCGGCCGCGCGGAGTCCTCGCGCGTCGCCGAGGGTGCGCGGCGCGCCGTCGTGGAGGGTCGCTTCAGTGCCGACCCGGCGGCGATGAAGGTGGCCGACGAGGTGGGCGCCGACGCCGACGACGACGGCACGCTCATCGCGGTGCGCACCGTGGGTGCCGACGGCCGGTCCCGGGCCCATCTGGGCGGGCGCTCGGTGCCGGTCGGGGTGCTGTCGCGGCTCGCGGAGGCCACGCTGGCCGTCCACGGTCAGAACGACCAGCTGCGGCTCCTGCGCCCCGCTGAGCAGCGGGCCCTGCTCGACCGGTTCGCCGGCGACGGGGTCGGCCTGCCGTTGGAGCGCTACCGCGCCGTCCGCGCGGAGTGGCAGCGGGTGGCGGCCGAGCTCGTCGAGCGGCGCGACGGCGCACGCCGGCTCGCGCAGGAGGCCGACCTGCTGCGCCACGGCCTCACGGAGATCACGGCGGTCGATCCGCGGCCGGGTGAGGACGTGGAGCTGGTCGACCTGGCCCACCGTCTGTCCGCGGCCGACGACCTGCGCGAGGTCGCGTCCAGTGCCCAGCTGGCGCTGGTGGGTCCGGAGGACGGCGACCTGGACACCCCCGGTGCGCTCGCGTTGATCGGCGATGCGCGCCACCGGCTCGCCGGCGCAGGCGACCCCGACCTCACCGCGCTGGACGCGCGGCTGGGGGAGGTGCTCGCGCTGCTCGGCGACGTCGGCACGGAGCTCACCGGCTACCTCGACCGCCTCGACGCCGACCCGGAACGGCTGTCGGAGGTGCTCACGCGGCAGGCCGAGCTCAAGGCGCTCACCCGCAAGTACGCGGCCGACATCGACGGCGTGCTCGCCTGGGCCGACGCCGCGAGGGAACGGCTGGCCGGGCTCGACACCTCCGACGAGGCCCTCGCCGCACTCGCCGCCCGCCGCGACGAGCTGGGCGTCGAGCTGGCCGAGCACGCGGCGGCCGTCACGGCGGCCCGCACCGAAGCCGCCGCCCGCCTGGCCGCCGACACCACGGCGGAGCTGGGCGGCCTGGCGATGCAGGACGCGCGGCTGCTCGTGGAGGTGTTTCCCCGCGAGGCCGGACCGGGGGCCGCCGATGCACTGCGGGTCGGCGGCGCCACCCTCGTGGCCGGCACCGACGGCGTCGACGAGGTGGAGCTGCGGCTGGTCGCCCACGCCGGTGCCACTCCGCTGCCGCTGCACAAGGGCGCATCCGGTGGTGAGCTCTCGCGCGTGATGCTGGCGCTGGAGGTGGCGCTCGCCGGGGCCGACCCCGTTCCCACGATGGTGTTCGACGAGGTGGACGCGGGTGTCGGGGGCCGCGCCGCAGTCGAGATCGGGCGCCGGCTGGCCCGCCTCGCGGCGCGCCACCAGGTGATCGTGGTGACCCACCTGCCTCAGGTCGCGGCGTACGCCGACCGGCATCTGGTGGTCGACAAGACGGTGCGCAACGGCTCCGGCCCCACCCGCAGCCGGGTGCGCACGCTGGCCGAGAGCGACCGCATCGTCGAGCTCGCGCGGATGCTGGCCGGGCTCGACGACACCGACACCGGTCGTGCCCACGCCGAGGAGCTGCTGGGAGCCGCCCGGGCCCACCGTGAGGCCGATCGGGCCCGTCCCCACGGCGCAGCCACCGACGCGGCCACGCCCCGGAACCGCAAGAAGGCGCCCAGCCGCGCCTGAAAGTCGCGCCTGACCTCACCCCGCCACCTGGGGTGGAGCCACCCGTCGGAAGGTGGACGGTCGGGGTTCCTCCCGGCGTGCCTTCCTCGTATCACCAGGCCCAGATGCCACAGTGCGTTCATGGAAGGCGGGTGCCTGGAATGAAGTTGTCCGGTCTGCTGCACCGCTCGCGGCCCGAGCTGCCGGGGCTGTCCGGTGTCGCGCGGGTCGATCGGCGAACCGACGGTCTGCTCCGTCGCATCAAGCAGGGCGAGATCGCCGTGCTCGACCAGGTCGACCTCGACCGCGCCACAGCCGACGCCCTCGTCGCGGCCGAGGTGAGCGCCGTCGTCAACGCCTCCCCGTCGATCTCCGGGCGGTTCCCGAACCTCGGGCCCGAGGTGCTCATCGACGCCGGCATCACGCTGGTGGACAACGTCGGTGCCGAGGCGCTGCACGCGATCAAGGACGGCAGCCGGATCCGGCTGCTCGACGGTGCCGTCTACGCCGGGGATCTGCACCTGGCCGACGGGGTCGAGCAGACCGCCGACACCGTGGCCGACGCCATGGTGGAGGCCAAGTCCGGGCTCACCCACCAGCTCGAGGCGTTCGCCGCCAACACCATCGAGTTCATGCGGCGCGAGCGCGCGATGCTGCTGGACGGTGCCGGTGTCCCCGACGTCGATGTCGACCTGGCCGACCGGCAGGTGCTCGTGGTCGCCGCGGGCTTCGACCACGCGGCGGAGCTCGCCCGGCTCAAGCACTACATCCGCGAGTACAAGCCGGTGCTGGTGGGTGTCGGCGCGGGTGCCGACGCCCTCCTCTCGGCCGGGTACCAGCCGCACCTCATCGTCGGCGACCCCGGCGAGGTGTCCAACGAGGCACTGACGTCCGGCGCCGACGTCGTGGTGCCGGCCTTCTCCGACGGCCACGCGCCGGGGCTGCACCGCGTGCAGGACCTCGGGACGGGCGCGGTCACGTTCCCGAGCTCCGCCAACCCCGAGGACCTCGCGCTGCTGATCGCCGCCCACCACGGCGCGTCGCTCGTGGTCACGGTGGGGCTGTCGGCGAGCATGGCCGAGTTCCTCGACCGTGGGCGCTCGGGAAGCATCGCGTCCACGTTCCTCACCCGCCTGCAGCTCGGCGGCACCCTCGTCGACGGTCGCGTGATCGCCACCCTCTACCGCAGCCGGATCTCCTCGGGAGCGGTGCTGCTGATGATCGCGGCGGCGGTGGTGGCCGTGGTCACCGCGCTGCTGGTGTCGGACGCGGGTGACGCGGTGCTGCTCTGGCTGTCCCAGGTCTGGGCCACGCTCGTGGGGCAGGTCAGGGGTCTGTTCCGATGATCTCGCTGCGCTACCACGCGATATCGATCACCGCGGTGTTCCTCGCGCTGGCGATCGGTGTCGTCCTGGGCGCCGGCGGCGTGTCCGACCGGTTGCTCTCGGCCGTCGCCACCCGGGCCGACGACCTCGGCGGTCAGGTGCAGACCCTCACGGCCCAACGCGACGCGCTGGCCGCCGCGCAGCGCGGTTCCGACGAGTTCGCGCGGCGCACGGGGCCGGCAGCGGTCCGGGGGCTGCTGCAGGGCCGCTCGGTCGTGCTGGTCACCGCGGGAGCCGACCAGGGCGACCGGGACGCCGTGCGTGCCCTGCTCGATCCGGCCGGTGCCACCGTGACCGGCGAGATCGCCCTGACCGACGCCGTCGGCGACCCCGCCCGCGCCGACCAGCTCCGCGAGCTCACCTCCCAGCTGCTGCCCACCGGGGCGCAGCTGCCCGCGGCGTCCGACACCGGCAGCCTGGTGGGCGGCCTGCTCGGCGGCGTCGTGCTGGCCTCGTCCGGGCAGGTCTCCCCGGAGCAGGCCGACGCGGTGCTCACCGGGCTCACGTCGGCCGGGTTCGTCTCCCCCGGGGAGCGGCCCCGGCCCGCCGACCTCGTGCTCGTGCTCACCGGCGGCGCCGTTCCCGGCGTAGACGGCGCCGACGCCGCGGCCGTCACGGCGCGCCTGGCTGCGCAGCTCGACCGGGCGGGCGGTGGGGCCGTGCTGGCCGGGCGCACCGGTTCGGCCGACGCCATGGGTGCGGTGGGGGTGGCCCGGGCCGACCCGAACGTCACCGCGTCCCTCTCCACGGTCGACGACGTGCAGACGGGCGCCGGTCAGGTGTCGGCGGTGCTGGCCCTGCGCGAGCAGCTCGACGGGCGCGCCGGGCGCTACGGCACCGCGATGTCGGCGGCGGACGGGGTGGCCCCGGCCGCGTGACCGTTCGGAGCAGCGATCGGCCACGCAGGGGGGCCGGACGTGAGCCGTCCGTCACCGTTTCTGCTGCGACAGCGGGCTCAATCGGGCGGGTAGCCGCACAACACGCGGGTGGGGGCGGCCGGTCCCCGTCGTCCTATGTACCCTGAAACCCCGTGCACCCACGCGCGACGCGTCATCTGTTCGTCACCGGCGGGGTCGCGTCCTCGCTGGGTAAGGGTCTGACGGCTTCGAGCCTCGGACAACTGCTCACGTCCCGCGGGCTGCGGGTGATCATGCAGAAGCTGGATCCCTATCTGAACGTGGATCCCGGCACCATGAACCCGTTCCAGCACGGCGAGGTGTTCGTCACCGAGGACGGCGCCGAGACCGACCTCGACATCGGCCACTACGAACGTTTCCTCGACCGCAACCTGCACGGCAACGCGAACGTCACCACCGGCCAGGTCTACTCGTCGGTGATCGCGAAGGAGCGCCGTGGTGAGTACCTCGGCGACACCGTGCAGGTCATCCCGCACATCACCAACGAGATCAAGGACCGCATCCTCGCGATGGGCGAACCCGACGACGACGGGACCACTCCCGACGTCGTGATCACCGAGGTCGGTGGCACGGTGGGCGACATCGAGTCGCTGCCGTTCCTGGAGGCGGTGCGCCAGGTCCGCCACGACGTCGGGCGGGACAACTGCTTCTTCCTGCACGTGTCACTGGTGCCCTACCTCGCGCCGTCGGGCGAGCTGAAGACCAAGCCGACGCAGCACTCGGTCGCGGCGCTGCGTAACATCGGTATCCAGCCCGACGCGCTCGTGCTGCGTGCCGACCGGGAGATCCCGGACGAGATGAAGCGCAAGATCAGCCTCATGTGCGACGTGGAGACCGACGGTGTCGTCGCCGCGCCGGACGCCCCGTCGATCTACGACATCCCCCGCGTGCTGCACCGCGAGGGGCTCGACGCCTACGTGGTGCGGCGGCTCTCCCTGCCCTTCCGCGACGTCGACTGGACGGTCTGGGGCGACCTGCTCGACCGCGTGCACCACCCCGACGAGACGGCGCGTATCGCGCTGGTCGGCAAGTACGTCGACCTGCCGGACGCCTACCTGTCGGTCACCGAGGCGCTGCGGGCAGGTGGGTTCGCCCACCGGGCCCGTGTCGAGATCGTGTGGGTCCAGTCCGACGAGTGCCGCACCTCCGCGGGGGCGGCGGCCGCGCTGGAGGGCATGGACGGGGTGCTGATCCCCGGCGGTTTCGGGGTGCGCGGCATCGAGGGCAAGCTCGGCGCCGTCCGGCACGCCCGCACCCGCGGCATCCCGACGCTCGGGCTGTGCCTCGGGCTGCAGTGCATGGTGATCGAGGCGGCGCGGTCGCTCGCGAACCTCGGGGACGCCAACTCCAGCGAGTTCGACGAGCGCACCCCGCACCCGGTGATCTCCACGATGGCCGACCAGCGCGACGTCGTCGCCGGCGAGCGTGACATGGGCGGCACGATGCGGCTCGGCGCCTACCCGGCCGTCCTCGGTGCCGGCACGGTCGTGTCGAAGGCGTACGGGACCCGTGAGGTGTCCGAGCGGCACCGGCACCGCTACGAGGTCAACAACGCCTACCGCAAGCGGCTGGAGGAGGCCGGGCTGGTGTTCGGGGGCACGTCGCCCGACGGCACGCTGGTGGAGTTCGTCGAGCTACCGGCGGAGAAGCACCCGTTCTTCGTCGGGACCCAGGCCCACCCGGAGCTCAAGAGCCGCCCGACCCGTCCGCACCCGTTGTTCAGCGCCTTCGTGCGGGCCGCCCTCGACTACCGGGCCGCCGACCGGCTGCCGGTGGAGTTACCGCCCCGGGAACGCGCGGCGGCGGCGGTCAACGGGGCGGCGTCATGAGCGCTCCCCGCCACGACTTCCCCGTAAAGGCCAGCACGGACATCTACGCCGGTGCGGTGATGGCCCTGCGCTCCGACGAGGTGGTGATGCCGGGCGGGAAGGTGGCCGTCCGGGAGATCCTGGAGCATCCGGGAGCAGTCGCGATCGCGGCCCTGGACGCCGACGACCGGCTGATGGTGATCCACCAGTACCGCCACGCGGTGCGGCGGCGGCTGTGGGAACTGCCTGCCGGGCTGCTCGACGTCGACGGGGAGGACCCGCTCGAGACGGCGAAGCGGGAGCTCGCTGAGGAGGCCGGGCTGGTCGCCGCCGACTGGTCCACGCTGCTCGACGTGGTGCCGTCCCCCGGGTTCTCCGACGAGTCGGTGCGCATCTACCTCGCGCGCGGCATCACCGAGGTGGGCCGCCCGGACCTGGGCGACGACGAGGAGTCCGACCTCACCACGCGCTGGGTCTCGCTGTCCGTCGCGGTGCGGATGGTGCTGTCGGGCACGATCGTCAACGCGGCGACGGTGGCGGGGGTGCTCGCGGCGCACGTCCTCTCCGGAGCGCCGACTGCAGCGCGGCCTGCCGACGCGGCGTGGCCGGACCGGCCGACGCGGTTCGCCGAACGGGCGCGCCGGAAGTAGCGCCCGCCTCAGGGACGCAGCGGGCGTCCGTGGCGGTCGGTCGGCCGGCCGGCGAGGATCACGATGCCGTCGATGAACGCCCAGAGCAGGCCGATCCCGGCGAAGCTCAGCACGAGCTGGGCGACCGCGATGCCGGTGTGCCCGGTGTAGAACCGCCCGATTCCGAACGGCAGCAGCAGTTGCATCACCCCGGCCGCGACCTTGTAGCGGTCGGAGTAGGGCGCGCCGGTCGCCGGGTCGCGGCCGTAGGGCGCCGCGAGGTCGTGCGGGTGGCGCGCGGCAGGGGAGAACGGCGCGGCGACGGCGGGCGGAGCCGGCAGCACGGTGGTGGGCTGCTCGTCGCCGCCGGGGAGGTCCTCGAACAGGGGCGCCAGATCGCCGGAGGTGCGGGCGGCGTACGCCGCGGTCACACGTTCCTCGTACTCGTCCTGGTCGAGCCTGCCCTGTGCGTAGTGGTCGCCGAGCGCGCGCACGGCGGCCTCCCGCTCCGCGTTGCCGATCCGGATCGGACGGGGGTCGGACGTGCTCATGGGAGCGACGGTACCGGGCGTTTCGTCCCGTTGGTCAGCTCCGGCCGCCCCCGCTGCTCAGACCGAGTGGTAGGTGTCGGCGTAGTGCTGGTAGGCCGTGGCGACCTGATCGACCACGCCGGTCTCGTCGAGCTCGCCACGGACGTGCGCGAGCAGCGGTTTCTCCCAGATGGTGCGGCCGATGGCGAAGCCGTGGAAGCCGTCCACCCCGGCGGCCACGCGCAGCCAGCGGTCGAGCTGTGACTGGTCGGCGTCGCGTCCCAGCACCACGCACCGGACGTCGTCGCGGCCGCCCTGACGCGCGGCGGCGACGACGCGCTCGGCGTCCTCGGCCAGGTCCAGGCCCTCGATCTTCCAGATGTCCGGTGCTGCTCCGGCCCCTTGCATGTCGGTGATGACCTGTTCGGTCAGCGGGGGACGCAGCGCGCGGTCGTAGTCGTCGCCGAGGTTCTCGTGCTGCTCTGGCGTGGGCGGCACCAGCAGTTCGAGCAGCAGCCGTCGTCCGGCCCGGTGCAGCTCACCGGTCACCTGGGCGAGCGCGTCCTGCTGCTCGCGGCGCGCCGTACCGCTCGTCGACCAGCACCCCCGGGCCCGGCCGGGGCACCGCGGTCGAGCGCGGCGCGAAGGCCCGCGAAGACCAGTTGCTTGCCGTCGGCGATCAGTGCCGCCTGCTCGTCGGTCAGGGGGTCTCGCCACTCGTAGACGGTCCGGGCCAGCGACTCGCGGTGGTCCATGGCCAGGATCAGGAGGTCGGGTGCGACGGTGGCGGGCGTGGTCGTCGGGGCGGTGCTCATGTCGTCTCCCTCGTTGCGGTGGCGGGAGCGGCGCCGCGGCGGGCGGCATGAGCGAGCACAGCGGCCGCTGTCAGGTATCGACGTCCAGTGTGCCGATCCGGCGGCCGTGGAGAGGTCCTCGATGCGTGCTGCACGTCGTACCGTGCACGTTCGGTGTCAACGGGTGATCCGCACTAGTATGGAAGTCCGTGACCGGAATGCGCTTCGGAATGTTCGTTCCCCAAGGATGGCGACACGACCTCGTCGGCATCGACCCTCACGAGCAGTGGCACACCATGAAGGGCCTCGCGCAGCACGCCGACGCCGGCCCGTGGGAGTCGATCTGGGTCTTCGACCACTTCCACACCGTGCCCGTCCCCACCGACGAGGCCACCCACGAGGCCTGGACGCTCATGTCGGCGTTCGGCGCCGTCACCGAGCGGGTGCGACTCGGGCAGATGTGCACCTGCATGAGCTACCGCAACCCCGTCTACCTGGCGAAGGTGGCCGCCACCTGCGACATCGTCTCGGGTGGCCGCATCGAGATGGGCATCGGCGCCGGCTGGTACGAGCACGAGTGGCGTGCCTACGGCTACGGGTTCCCGCCCGCCCGGGAGCGCCTGCAGATGCTCGACGAGGGCGTCCAGATCATGCGTCAGGCCTGGACCGAGGGCCGTGCGACGCTCGACGGCAAGCAGTACCAGGTGAGCGACGCCATCGTCAGGCCCCTGCCGTTGCAGGACGGCGGCATCCCGCTGTGGATCGCGGGCGGCGGGGAGAAGGTGACGCTGAAGATCGCGGCGAAGTACGCCCGCTACACCAACTTCACCGGCGAGCCCGACGTCTTCACCCACAAGTCGGAACTGCTGCGGCAGCACTGCGAGACGGTCGGCACCGACTTCGACGCCATCGTCCGCTCGTCGAACTTCCGCGTGGCCATCGGCGAGACCGAGGCCGACGCCGAGAAGCGGCTGGCCGCCACCAGGGCGCGGATCGAGCCGTACATCGGCGCGGAGAAGGCCGAGGCCGTGGTGAACGAGACGCGCGGCACCACCACCTTCGGCACCCCGGCCCAGATCGTCGAGCGGCTCGGGGCGCTGCGGGAGATGGGCCTGACCTACGGGATCTTCAACTTCCCGGAGGCGGCCTACGACCGCTCGGGCATCGAGATGTTCGAGCGCGAGGTGATCCCGGCGCTGAGCTGACCGGCCCCCGACCGGCCCCCGCCCCGTTGCAGCAAAGCCACTTTCATGCCACGTCGTTGCGTGAAAGTGGCTTTGCTGCAAGGTGGGGGCGGGTCCGTGCGGCAGGATGCTCCCGTGGGTGCCCGGCCTGGTGACGTCGTGGAGGCCTTCCTGCACCACCTCATGGTGGAGCGGGGGAGTGCGGCCAACACCCTGCGCTCCTACGGCACCGACCTGCAGCGCTACCTCGAGCACCTGGCGGCCCGCGGGATCGACGACCTCGCCGCCGTGCGGGAGGACGACGTCGCCGGGTTCGTGGTGGCGCTGCGCAGCGGTCCGTCCTCGCTCGCGGCGTCCTCGGCCGCCCGTGCCCTCGCGGCCGTGCGCGGGCTGCACAGGTTCGCCGTGCGGGACGGCCTGCTGGCCGAGGACGTCGCCCGTGAGGTGCGCCCGCCCGCCCTGCCGGCGCGGCTGCCCCGCGCTCTGTCCCTCGACCAGGTCGAACAGCTGCTGGCCGGGTGCATCGGGGAGGGGCCGGGACCGTTGCGTGACCGGGCCCTGCTGGAGTTGCTGTACTCCACCGGAGCGCGGATCTCGGAGGCCGTCGGGATCGACCGGGACGACCTCGACGCCGCGAACCGCACGGTGCTGCTGCGCGGCAAGGGCGGCAAGCAGCGGATAGTCCCGGTGGGGCGCCCCGCGCTCGCCGCGGTCGAGGCCTACCTGGTGCGGGCGCGTCCCGGCCTCGCCGCCCGCGGCCGGGGCACCCCGGCACTGCTGGTCAACGCCCGCGGCGGGCGGCTGTCCCGGCAGAGTGCCTGGCACGTGCTGCGCGCCGCGGCGGAGGCGGCCGGGCTCTCCGCCGCCGTCTCGCCCCACACGCTGCGGCACTGCTTCGCCACGCACCTGCTCGCGGGCGGAGCGGACGTCCGCGTGGTGCAGGAGCTGCTCGGCCACGCGTCGGTGACCACCACGCAGATCTACACCAGCGTCACGGTCGACACGCTGCGCGAGGTCTACGCGACGTCGCACCCGCGGGCTCTCGGGTAGGTGCTCAGCCGGCGGCCGCCACGGCGCAGCCGGGCACGTCCTCGAGCCGGGTGTAGACCGGGATGCGGCGTTCCCGGCCGATGGCGACGCCGTACGTGATCTCGTGGCTGCTGGTGAGCTGATCACCCGTCCGGTGTGAGCGGGCGCCGCCCGAACGGCCGGCCGTCACCACGGGTAACGTGGGCCTCCGGTCGGCCAGTTGAGGTCGATCGGTCGGCCGCCGTACGGCGGGGCGCGTTGCCCGTCGTCAAGTCGGCCTCCTAGTCTGCCCGGATCGGCCCTCCGTGGGGTCGCCCGCCAGAGACCGGAGCCCGCATTGGACACACCGCGGCCCTTCGCCCCCCAACCGGAGCCGCTCGACGAGGATAGCTATGCCGACGATCACGACGGTATCGAGCCGGACGTGGCTGCCGACTCTGCGGGAAGGCCGTATGTGAAGGTCCCGGAACCGGCTCCGCTCACCGAGCACGGCCCGGCGCGGGTCATCGCGGTCGCCAACCAGAAGGGCGGCGTCGGCAAGACGACGTCGACCATCAACCTCGGTGCCGCTCTCGCCGAGTACGGCCGCAAGGTGCTGCTCGTCGACTTCGACCCGCAGGGTGCACTCTCGGTCGGCCTGGGCGTGCAGGCCCACGAGCTCGACACCACGATCTACAACCTGCTCATGGAGCGGGGCGTGGAGATCGAGGACGTGATCCTCGAGACCTCCGTCGAGGGCATGGACCTGCTGCCGAGCAACATCGACCTGTCCGCCGCCGAAGTGCAGCTCGTCACCGAGGTCGGACGCGAGCAGGCGCTCGGCCGCGCAATCAAGCCGGTGCTGGACAAGTACGACATCATCCTCATCGACTGCCAGCCGTCGCTCGGGCTGCTCACGATCAACGCGCTGGCGTGCGCCGACCAGATCCTCATCCCGCTGGCGTGCGAGTTCTTCAGCCTGCGGGGCGTGGCGCTGCTGATGGACACGATCGACAAGGTGCAGGAGCGGCTCAACCCCGACCTGAAGATCCTCGGCATCCTGGCCACGATGTTCGACCCACGCACGCTGCACACCCGCGAGGTGCGCCAGCGGGTGATCGAGGCGTTCGGTGACCTGGTGTTCGAGTCCGTGATCAACCGGACGGTGCGCTTCCCGGAGACCACGGTGGCCGGCGAGCCCATCACCTCGTGGGCCCCCACGTCCAACGGCGCCGAGGCGTACCGCCTGCTGGCCCGTGAGGTCATCGCACGGTGACGCTGCTCGATGAGACCGGGTCGTCCATCGGGGACGGTCCGCCACTGGCCGAGGGCACCCGCCCCCGGTTCCAGGTGCGCCTGCACAACTTCGAGGGCCCGTTCGACCTGCTGCTGCAGCTGATCGGGAAGCACGAGCTCGACATCACCGAGATGGCGCTGCACACCGTCACCGACGACTTCATCGCGCACCTCACCGCGCTCGGCGACGACGCCGACCTCGACGAGACCACCGAGTTCCTGGTGATCGCGGCCACCCTGCTCGATCTGAAGGCGGCCCGGCTGCTGCCCGACGCCGAGGTGGAGGACGCCGAGGACCTCGCGCTGCTCGAAGCCCGGGATCTGCTGTTCGCACGGCTCCTGCAGTACCGCGCGTACAAGCAGGTGGCGGCGTTGTTCGTGGAGCTCGAGGCCGGCGCGATGCGCCGGTTCCCGCGGTCGGTGGCGCTGGAGGAGCGGTTCGCCGTGCTGCTCCCCGAGGTGCTGCTGGGCGTCAACCCCGAGACGTTCGCCGACCTCGCGGCCTCGGTGTTCCGCCCCAAGCCGCCGCCCACCGTCGGGCTCGACCACCTGCACTTCGCGAAGGTGTCGGTGGCCGAGCACGCCGCGCTGCTGCGGGAGCGGCTCGCCGAGCTGGGGGTCGCCACCTTCGCCGTGCTCACCGCCGACTGCGCCGGGCCGCTCGAGGTGGTCGCCCGCTTCCTCGCGCTGCTGGAGCTGTACCGGGAGGCGAGCGTCTATCTGGAGCAGCCGGAGCCGTTCGGCGAGCTGACGGTACGCTGGAGTCCGGCTGACCAGCCCGGACACGCATCCGGGCCCGATACCGCAGCGGCCGGCCCCGACGAGCGGGATGAGTGACGACAGGCCCGTGAGCCTCACCGATGTGACCACCACCCCCGAGCCCGACGGCGCCCCCGACCCCGACGGCGCCGCTGTCGAGCAGGTCGTGCTGAGCGACACCGAGCTCGACGCGGCGCTCGAGGCGCTGCTGCTGGTGGTCGACGCACCCACCGACGACGAGACGCTCGCGCTGGCCGTGCAGCAGCCCGTCGCGCGGGTGCGGGCTGCGCTGCAGCGCCTGTCGGTGAGCTACGCCGAAGCCGGGCGGGGCATCGACCTGCGCCACGTCGGAGCGGGATGGCGCTTCTACACCCGTGACCAGTACGCCCCCTACGTCGAACGCCTGCTGCTCGACGGACAGCGGGCCCGGCTCACCCGGGCCGCCCTCGAGACGCTGGCTGTGGTGGCCTACCGGCAGCCGGTCACGCGCGCCCGCGTGTCGGCGGTGCGCGGGGTCAACTGCGACGGCGTGCTGCGCACCCTGCTCACCCGTGGGCTGGTGCAGGAGGCCGGGGTCGACGACTCCACGCAGGGCACGTTGTTCTGCACCACCGAGCTGTTCCTCGAGCGGCTGGGGCTGTCGTCGCTGGAGGAGCTTCCCGCGCTGGCGCCGCTGCTGCCCGACGTGGACGCGATCGACGAGCTGTGACGACCAAGGCACCCAGACATGAGCACCACCGATGAGTACGAGACATGAGCACTGAGATGAGTGGAATGACGACCGGAGCCCGGCCCGACGGCGTGCGCCTGCAGAAGGTGCTGGCCCAGGCCGGCGTCGCGTCCCGGCGTGCGGCGGAGGAGCTGATCGCCGCGGGCCGGGTGAGTGTCGACGGCAAGATCGTGCGCGAGATGGGCAGGCGGGTCGACCCGGAGACGGCCGTCGTGCACGTCGACGGCGCCCGGATCGTGCTGCGCGACGACCTCGTGCACCTCGCCCTGAACAAACCGCGCGGGATCCTCTCCACGATGTCCGACGACCGGGGCCGGCCCTGCGTCGGCGACCTCGTCGTCGAGCGGGGCATCGTCGACGAGCACTTCGACGGCGCGCCCCGCGCCCGGCTGTTCCACGTCGGGCGGCTCGACGCCGAGACCGAGGGCCTCCTGCTGCTCACCAACGACGGCGAGCTCGGCCACCGGCTGATGCACCCGTCGTTCGAGGTGGAGAAGACCTACCTCGCCGAGGTCATGGGCCAGGTGCCGCACGGCCTCGGGCGCCGGTTGCGCGACGGCGTCGACCTGGAGGACGGGCTGGTCACCGTGCACTCGTTCAAGCTGGTCGACTCCACCCCGGGCCGCTCGCTGGTCGAGCTGGTGATCCACGAGGGGCGCAAGCACGTGGTGCGCAGGCTGCTCGACGAGGTCGGCTTCCCGGTGCAGCGGCTCGTGCGCACCGCGATCGGCGACGTACGCCTCGGCGACCAGCGGCCGGGCCGGTTCCGCCCGCTCACGCAGCAAGAGGTGGGATCGCTGTACCGCTCGGTGGGGATGTAGCGGTGGCGGTTCGTGCTGTGCGCGGGGCCATCCAGGTGGACGGGGACACACGCCAGGAGATCCTCGACGGTTCGGCCGAGCTGGTCACCGCGGTGCTCGACCGCAACGGGCTCACCGCGGACGACATCATCTCGATCGTCTTCACGGCCACGCCCGATCTCACCGCCGAGTTCCCCGCCTACGCGGCGCGGATGCTCGGCCTGACCGACGTGCCGCTGCTCTGTGCGTCGGAGATCGCGGTGCCGGGGGCGCTGCCGCGCACGCTGCGGCTGCTCGCACACGTCGAGACGGAGCGGGCGCGTGCGGAGGTGCGGCACGTCTACCTGCGGGGGGCGACGGCCCTGCGTACGGACCTGCCCCAGTAGGCGGCGGGCTCGCCGGGCCCCCGACCTGAGATCATCGGCGGCCCGCACGGCATGATGGTCGGCGATCCGCGGTCGGCGCGCGGCAGGTGGTGGGCCGCTGGCCCGGACAGGGGCGAACGGTGACAGGGCGGTTGCGCGGGGTCGTGGCGATGGACGGCCCGTCGGGCACCGGGAAGTCCACGGTGTCACGGCGGCTGGCCGGTGCCTGCGCTGCCGCCTACCTCGACACGGGCGCCATGTACCGGGCGCTCACCCTCGCGGTGCTGCGCGCGGGTCTCGACGGCGCCGACCCTGCGGCGGAAGGCATCGCGCTCGGCGCTGTTCCGAACCTGCAGTCGGTGGTCGACCCGGACGCTCCGCGGATCCTGCTCTCGGGTGAGGACGTCGAGGCCGAGATCCGGGGGCCTGCGGTGACGGCGGCGGTGAGCGCGGTCTCGGCCGTGCCTGCCGTGCGTGCGGCGCTGGTGGCGCGGCAGCGCACGATCGTGGCCGACGCGGTGGTGGGCGGCGGCATCGTGGTGGAGGGCCGGGACATCGGCAGCGTCGTCGTGCCGGACGCCCCGCTGAAGGTGTACCTCACGGCCTCGGAGCACGTCCGGGCCGCCCGTCGGGGCGCCCAGGACCGCAAGGCCGGACGCACCGGGGACATGGCCGTCGTGCTGGCCGACGTCCGGCGCCGCGACCGGCTCGACTCCACGCGCAGGACCTCGCCGTTGCAGGTCGCGTCCGACGCGGTCGTGCTGGACACCGACGAGCTCAGTGTCGACGACGTGCTGGCCGAGCTGCTGCGACTGGTGCGGGAGCGAGGTCTGGTGACGTGAGCGCCGATCTGCCCCCGGGCACGTGGCCGTGGCTGCACGACCTGGCCCGCTGGATCGGCACGTGGCTGCTCGGCCCGTTCTTCCGTGTGCGGGTGCACCACCGGGAGCGCATCCCGGCGTCCGGGCCGGTCGTGCTCGTCGCCAACCACAGTTCGTTGGTCGACGGACCGCTGTTGTTCGGACTACTGGGGCGCCGCGCGGTGTTCCTCACCAAGCAGGAGATGTTCGCCGGAGCGCTCGGCTGGTGGCTGCGGCGGATCGGGCAGTTGTCGGTGCTCCGCGGGGCGCCGGACCGGCGGGCGTTGACGGTGGCGGTCGACGTGCTGCGCGCCGGGGGCCTGATCGGGGTCTTCCCGGAGGGCACCCGCGGCAGCGGCGAGGTCGTCGCGGCACAGCACGGGGCCGCGTGGCTGGCCCGCACCTCCGGTGCTGTCGTGCTTCCGGTGGTCTGCCGGGGTACCCGACGCCGCAACGGGTCGGGCAGGCGATGGCGACCGCACGTGGACGTATTGGTGGGGGAGTCGCTGACCATCCCCGCCGGTGGTGGCCGGGCCGGCCTGACCACCGCCACCGAGACCGTCCGGGCCGCACTGGCCGGGATGGTCCGAGAACTCGATGATGTTCGGAGCAGGACGTGAGTGGTACCGATGGCCCGCAGGTGGGGCCGAGCAACGAGGCCCGGCGCAGCGACGGCGGGGACGTGGCCGCGATGGCGGCACTGGGACTCGATCCCGGTGAGTTCGTGAGCACCGACGAGGACGACGGCTACCCGTCCGGGGCGGACGGCGATCCCGAGTCGGGTGGGCTGCTGCCCGCGCCGGTGCTCGCCGTCGTCGGGCGGCCGAACGTCGGCAAGTCCACGCTGGTCAACCGGCTGATCGGGCGCCGCGAGGCGGTGGTGCAGGACATCCCGGGGGTCACCCGCGACCGGATCGCCTACGACGCCCTGTGGAACGGCCGCCGCTTCACCCTCGTCGACACCGGCGGGTGGGAGCCCGACGCCACCGGACTGCAGGCCGCTGTCGCCGCTCAGGCGGAGATGGCCATCCAGACCGCCGACGCGGTGCTGCTGGTGGTCGACGCGAGCGTCGGTGCCACGGCCACCGACGAGGCCGTGGCCCGGGTGCTGCGCCGCTCGGACCGTCCGGTCCTGCTCGCCGCCACGAAGGTCGACGACGACCGGCTGACGTCCGACACGGCCGCCCTGTGGCGCCTCGGACTCGGCGAGCCCCACCCGGTCAGCGGCCTGCACGGGCGTGGGTCGGGCGACCTGCTCGACGCCGTGCTCGACGCGCTGCCGGAGAGCCCGCGTGACCTCCCGGGCACCGGGGTGGGCGGCCCGCGCCGCGTCGCGCTCGTCGGCAAGCCCAACGTCGGCAAGTCCAGCCTGCTCAACCGCGTCTCCGGCGAGGTCCGGTCGGTCGTCCACGACGTCGCCGGCACCACCGTCGACCCCGTCGACTCGCTCGTCGATCTCGACGGCGAGGTGTGGCGGTTCGTCGACACGGCGGGCCTGCGCAAGCGCGTCCACATGGCGAGCGGCATGGAGTACTACGCGAGCCTGCGCACGCGGGCGGCGATCGAGGCCGCCGAGGTGGCGGTCGTGCTGATCGACGCGAGCGAGCCCATCGCCGAGCAGGACCAGCGCGTGATCGGCATGGCGGAGGAGGCCGGCCGGGCACTGGTTCTCGTGTTCAACAAGTGGGACCTCGTCGACGAGGACCGGCGCCTGGCGATGAAGCGGGAGCTGGAGCGGGACCTCGTGCGCGTGCAGTGGGCCGAGCGGGTCAACGTGTCCGCACTGACCGGGCGGTCGGTCGCCAAGATCGCGCCGGCGTTGCGCACCGCCCTGGCGTCGTGGGACCGGCGGATCCCCACCGGCCGGCTCAACGGCTGGCTGGCCGAGGTGATCGCGGCGACCCCGCCGCCGGTGCGCAGCGGGAAGCAGCCCAAGGTGCTGTTCGCCACCCAGGCCCAGACCCGCCCTCCGACGTTCGTGCTGTTCACGAGCGGGTTCCTGGAGGCGGGGTACCGGCGGTTCCTCGAGCGCCGGTTGCGCGAGGAGTTCGGGTTCACCGGGTCGCCGGTGCGGATCTCGGTGCGGGTGCGGGAGAAGCGGGGGCGGAAGAGCTGAGCGCGGCTCGTCTGCCCGTGCCGTCGGTCCGCTACGGCTGGGCGGCGATGCCGTTCTCGTAGGCGAACACCACGGCCTGGGTGCGGTCGCGCAGGCCCAGCTTCATCAACACCCGGCCCACGTGCGTCTTGACGGTCTGTTCGCCCACCACCAGCATGGCGGCGATCTCGGCGTTGGACATGCCGCGGGCGACCAGCCGCAGCACCTCGAGCTCACGCGGGGTCAGTGCACCGACGGCCTCGGGACGCGTCGTACCGGCGCGGCGCCGCCTGGCGAAGTCGGCGATGAGCCGCCGCGTGACCGACGGCGCGAGCAGCGCCTCGCCGCCTGCCACCACCCGGACGGCGTGGACCAGGTCGGCGGTGGGAGCGTCCTTGAACAGGAACCCGCTGGCCCCGGCGCCCAGCGCGTCGTAGACGTACTCGTCGAGATCGAACGTGGTGAGCACGAGTACGCGTGGGCCGTGCTCGTGTGGCGGATCACCGAGCAGTTCCGCTGTGGCCGCGATTCCGTCGAGCACCGGCATGCGGACGTCCATCACCACCACGTCCGGCGCCAGGGCCCGCGCGATGTCCACGGCCTGGCGTCCGTCGGCCGCCTGCCCGATCACCTCGATGTCCGGTGCGGCCGCGAGCAGCGTGGCCAGCCCGTCACGCACCATCAGCTGGTCGTCGGCGATCACGACGGAGATGGTCATGCGGCGAACCTAGTGTCCGTCCTCGGCTCCGATGGGCAGCTGCGCCGACACCACGAAGCCGCCGGCGTCGGCCGGGCCGACGCTGAGCCGGCCGCCCAGCATCGCGACCCGCTCACGCATGCCGACCAGGCCGTGACCGCCCCCGCCGGTGGTGCTGCGGTGACCCTGCGCCGGGCCGTCATCGGTGATCCGCACCGCGAGGGATGTCCGGTGGTAGCCGATGACCACCTCGGCACTGGCCCCCGGTGCGTGGTGCGCCACGTTGGTCAACGCCTCCTGCACGATGCGGTACGCGGAGACGTCGACGGCGATCGGCAACGGCACCGGGACACCGAGGACGGACGCGCTCACGTCGATTCCTGACCCTCTGGCCCGCTCGACCAGGTCGTCGAGGCCGTCGAGCCCCGGTGGGGGACACCTCTCGGCGCCGGGCTCGGCGTCCCCGTCCGCGGATCCGTCGGCGTCGTCGCGCAGCAGGCCCACGATCCTGCGGGTCTCCGCCAGGGCTGCGCGCGCGGCCTGGTTGATCACGGTCAGGGGCACGCGCAGCGGCTCGGGGAGGTCCGGGACCTTGTATGCAGCTGCCTCCGCCTGGATCGCGATCATCGACATGTGGTGGCCGACCACGTCGTGCAGATCCCGGGCGATGCGGGCCCGCTCTTCGAGTACCGCCTGGCGGGCGAGGTCCTGACGTCGACGATCGGTCTCCTGTGCGAGCCGCCGCTCGACGTGCCGCCGGGTGCGGATGCTGTCGCCCAGTACGAGAGCGGCGGCCATCACCAGCGCGAGCAGCAGCGGCGCGTACAGCGGCACGGCGGTCAGCGCCGGTGCGACCGCAACGTCGGCCACGATCGTCACGGCCCCGGCGCACACCGCGATCCGCCGCTCGTAGCGCAGCGCCACCAGGAAGAGCACCAGCGCGAGGAGGACCAGTCCGGGGATGGGCCACGGCCAGAGCCGTAGGACGACTCCGTCGGTCCAGAGGGCGAAGCCCACCAGCCCGAGCAGTTCGGCCCCCGCCAGGATGCGCCACGCGAGCAACGGTGACCACAACAGCACCGGCAAGGCCGTGCCGACGGCCACGCCGACCACGATCGCCGGGCCGGTCGGCACCCCGGTGCTGGCCAGCTGCGCAGCGGTGACCGCTGCCGTGCCCGCGCCCAGCCCGAGGAGTGCGAGCCACACCACCACGTTGCGGCCACGCGTGTCGGTCGCCCGACCGTCCGGGCCCTCCGGTGGCATCAGCACCCACAGCAGGACGTACAGCGGGCCGTTGATGATCAGCAGCAGCGCCCGGACGAACCACACGTTCCAGCCGAGGCTCCGGGCGAGCCCGGCGCAGACGCCCCCGACCAGCCGACCCCGGCGCGGTCGTACCGGTCCGCTCGGCAACCGGAGCCGGCCGTCCGGCGGCCTGAGCCGGCCGGACCAGATCGTGGCCGCCACGGTGTCGAGCAGGCCGTGCGCCGGGTGGCGCGGCGGGGGTTCGTCGGTTCCTGCTGCCATGGCGCCGCCCACGGTAGAGCCGGGATGCCCGTGACGCGTCCTACCCCGGAGGGAGATCGCACCCCGTACCTGCGGGTCACCCGATGGCCACGTTCGTCGTACCTGCGCGGAGACCGGGACCGTCCTGCAGCGGGACGCGCGCCGGACCCCGGCGACCTCACGATCAGCAGGTCCCGAAGTGCCGGTGGTTGGAGAGTCGATGCGCAGTGCGAGATCGTTGATCGCCGCCCTGGTGGTGGCCGGACTGATGACGATGTCGGCGTGTGCCGACGACGGCAGCGCCGTCGCCGTCGCCGTTGCCGATCCCGGCCTCGTCTGGGGGGCGTGCCCGGGCGAGGACAACCCGCCGGGCATGCAGTGCGCCGCGATCGACGTACCGGTGAGCTGGGCACAACCGGCCGGCCGCACGATCACACTGGAGTTGGCCCGGTTGCCCGGCACCGATCCGTCCGGGCGGATCGGCACGGTGTTCGCGATCCCCGGCGGCCCGGGCAGTCCGGGGATCGGGGAGTTGAAGCACGTCGCCGGTACCTTCACCGCCCTGCGCGAACGGTTCGACGTGGTGACGTTCGATCCCCGCAACGTCATCGGTGCGTTGGCGCCCGGGTGCTACCAGCCCGGCCCCGTGCAGATTCCCCCGCGCACCGCGGACGAGTACGAGGCCCAGGCCGCGCAGAACCAGGCGCTGATGCAGCAGTGCCGGGCCGGTGACCCGGAGCGGTTCGACCATCTGGACTCCGCGTCCGTGGCGCGCGACATCGACGCGGTCCGCGCCGCCATGGGCGAGCCGCAGCTCAGCCTCATCGGCAGTTCGTACGGTGGGGTGCCGGCCGTCGCCTACGCCCGGCTGTTCCCCGACCGGGTGCGCGCCGTGTTCCTGGACGGCGTGCCCGACCACACCGCGGACCGCGCCGCGGCCGACCGCCTGCACTACCAGCAGGTGGAACAGCGGTTCGCCCGGTTCGCCGACTGGTGCGCGACCACTGCCGACTGCGCGCTCCACGGCGAGGACGTGCCGGCGGTGTGGCAGTCGCTGGTCGCCGCCGCCGACCGTTCGCCGATCCCGGTGCCGGGCAAGGGGCCAGAGGCGGCGCTGGCCGGGTTCGACCTGAAGTTCAACTCGATGGCCCTGCGGGACACCCCGCAGCAGTTCGCGACGGCCATCGACCTGGCGCGCAACGGAGACGGCTCGGGTTTCGCGGTGATGCCCAAGCAGCCGATGTTTCCCGGTGGCGCCGCGGTCCACTGCCACGACGGCTGGGGATACGCCAACTACGACGACTACGCACAGGCCCAGGAGCGCGCCGTGGCCTGGTCGCCGAACTTCTCCGGCCTCACGCATTTTCTCCGGCTGGACTGCTCGGGTTGGCCCACACCACCGGTGAACCCGCCGGCCCCACTGTCCGGCGCCGACCTTCCGCCGTTACTGGGCGCGGGCTCGCCGGACGAGACGCCGACCATGGACGTGCTGGTCGCGGCCGTGCCCGGCTCGTCAGTGATCCACTACGCCGGTCCCGGCCACGTCCTGTACCAGTCCGGAAGCCGATGCGTCATCGACCATGCGGACCGGTACCTGACCGAGCTGACCGTGCCTCCGGTGGGTACCGGGTGCCCGGCGGACGTGCCGGATCGGTGACGCCGTGCGCCGATGCGGGGCGGGTTGGGGTGAAGTGGCCGAGGAAGGGCAGGCACGGATGGGTTGTCCTGTGCTCCTCCGGTTACGCTCGGCCACATGGCGGTCGACGTGGGGCGCGGACCAGGGCCCGTACGTGTGGTTCTCGCCGATGACGAGCCGCTGATGCTGGCCGGCCTGCGCACCGTCCTCGAGGCGAGTGGCGCGGTCCGGGTCGTCGGAGTGGCCGGGGACGGCGCCTCGCTGCTCGCCGCCGTCGACGCGTACCGGCCGGACGTGGTGCTGGCCGACGTCCAGATGCCCGGCACCGACGGGCTCACCGCGCTGCGGATCCTGAGGTCGCGTCCCGACGCCCCGGCTGCCGCGGTGCTCACCACGTTCGACCTCGACGACTACGTGGCCGAGGCGCTGCGTATCGGGGTGCAGGGCTTCCTGCTCAAGGACACCGACCCGGATGCGCTCGTCCGGGCGGTGCGTGACCTCGCCGCGGGTGGCGCCGTGCTCGATCCGCGCATCACCGCGCGCCTGCTCCCGCATCTCGCCACGGGCTGGGCCCCGCAGCCCGCCGGGCTGACACTGCGCGAGCAGCAGGTGCTGCGCGGCCTCGCGGCAGGCGACTCGAACGCCGCCATCGCGTCCCGGCTCGGGCTGGCCGAGGCCACGGTCAAGAAGTACGTGTCGGCGCTGCTGATCAAGCTGGGTGCGGACAACCGGGTGCAGGTCGCGCTGTTGGCGAAGAGCTGGGGGCTCGTCTGAGGAGCGGCCGGGGAAGCGTGTGACGGGGGACCGATCGGGGGGAGTCGGATGGTGAGCGGGAAGCGGCTGCGCGGCCTCGGGACGGAGCTCGCGGCCGTGCTGGTCCCGGCGGTTGCGGTCCTGTGGGCGCAGCCGCCGTTCTCGTGGTCCGTGGCCTCGGCCCTGGTGGCCTGCGGGCTGCTGCCGTTGCGTCACATCTGGCCCCCGCTCGCCGTCCTGGGCGCGCTGTGGGGTCTCGCAGGCGGCCTCGGCTGGCCCGCCACCCTGGTCGCGCTCTACACGCTCGGCAGGCGCGCCGGCCGCGCCTACGCCACGGCGCCGTGGCTGGTGCCGCCGGTCGTCGCGGCCGTCACGCCGGTACTGCTGACGCAGGCACTGCCCTGGCAGCGGATCGTGCTGACCGTGGCGTTCGTCGGGCTCTACGCCATCGCACCCACCTCGCTGGGCCTGCTCATGTCCACCCGGGAACGGCTGACGGAGAGCCTGAACGACCTCGAACATGCCCGCGAGGAGGCGCTGGCGGCGTCGCAGGAGGCCGCGCGGGCGCAGGAACGGGCCCGGATCGGCCGGGAGATCCACGACGCCGTCGGGCACCACGCCACGCTGATCGCGGTCGGAGCGGCGGCGATCGCCGCGTCCACCAACGAGGACGAGACGCGCCGCGGAGCCGAGCAGCTCCGCACGCTGGCGAAGCGGGCGCTGGCGGAGATGCGCGTCGCGCTCGGACTGCTCGACGGGCGCGAGCATGCCGCCGGGCTCACCGAGATCGCGGCGCTGGTGGCCGGTTCGCGGGCCGCGGGTGTCGACGTCGAGCTGCTGCCGAGCGGGACGCCCACCGAGGTCGGTCCCGCCGTCGGGCGTGCCGTGTACCGCGTGGTGCAGGAGTCACTCACCAACGCGGCCCGCCACTCCCCGGGCTCCGCGGTCCGCGTGGAGCTGCGCTGGCAGCCGCAGGAGCTGCAGGTGCACGTGCGGAACACGGCCCCGGCCCGCCCGATTCGCGTGCGGCGCGACACGGTGGGCGGCGGCGGAGCCGGCCTGACCGGCCTGGCCGAACGGGTCGCGTCGGTGGGTGGGCAGCTGTCCTGGGGTCCGATGGCCGGCGGGGGGTTCGCCGTGCGGGCGATCTTTCCGCTGCGCCACGAGCCCCTGGCGCTGCCGCCCGCCGCCGAGCCGTCCCGTGCGGAGGAGACGGCGGCCCCGTAGCCGGAGTCAGCCGGGCGAGGCGCGGAGGCGTTCCAGGAGCTCCACGAGCCGGGCGGCGTCCTGGGTGCCCAGCTCGTCGGCCAGCTCGTCCCCGACGCGGGTCAGGGCAGGCGCGAGCCGCTCGTACCGGGCCCGACCGTGGTCGGACAGGAACACCAGCACGCGGCGGCGGTCGGTCTCGTCGGGCCGCCGGTACACCAGCGCCCGTTCCACCAGCCGGTCGACGATCTTGGTGAGGGTGGGGGCCGGCACCATCGCGTGGCTCGCGATCTCGGTCATCGGATGGCCCGCGCCGTCGCTGAGCAGGGTGAGCACCCGCCACTGGTCGAGCGTGGGGCCGTCCGGGCCGAGGGCCGCCTCCATCCGGCGGGAGGCCTGGTGAGCCACCTGGTTCAGCAGCTCCGGCAGTACGGGCGCGAGCGCGGCGGGTTGCGCCGCGGGCGCTCGGAAAGCAGTCACGTCATCCTCCTTCGGCGCGTGACGCCGGAGCCGACATCGTAAACACTGTCCTCGGCACGGGCACCGTCACCGGCAGGACGTCACAGCAGAGCAGACCGAGCAGGAATCACCTCGACACCGGACACCGTGCGGGACCGGGGGTGGGCATGGCACGCGACACGCTGGAGGTCGCCTTCGTGGTGCCGCGCAGCGGCCCCGCGGCGATCGTCGGGCCGTCCTGCGAGGCGTGCGGCCTGCTGGCCGTCGACGAGGTGAACGCAGGCGGCGGCATGCTCGGGCGGGAGGTGCGGCTGCGGGTCGTCGACGGCGGACGGGCGCCCCGCGCGGTGGCCGGGGAGATCGACGGGCTGCTCAGCGCCGGCGCGGTGGAGGCGGTCACCGGCTGGCACATCTCGGCGGTCCGCCAGCAGCTCGCGCCGATCGTGTCCGGCCGCGCCCCCTACGTCTACAGCCCCCTCTACGAGGGCGGCGAGCGGACCCCGGGCGTCTACCTGGCGGGGGAGACCCCCGACCGGCAACTGCTCCCCGCGCTGCGCTGGATGGCAGGTGAGCTGGGCGTGCGGACGTGGTGCGTGGTCGGGGACGACTACGTGTGGCCGCTCGCGTCGGCCGCGGTGGCCCGCCACTACGCACGCCGCCGCACGGACATCCGGATCCTCGACGAGGTCTTCGTGCCACTGGGCACCCTGGACTTCGCGGCCGCGGTACACCGCGTGGAGCGCAGCGGTGCCGACGGTGTGCTGATGCTGCTGGTCGGCTCCGACGCGGTGCGGTTCAACCGGGCGTTCGCCGCCGCGGGGCTCGACAGCGCCTGCGTGCGGCTCAGCCCGCTCATGGAGGAGAACATGGTGTTCGCCACAGGAGCCGCCGCCACCCATGATCTCTACGCCGCGTCCGGCTACTTCGAGGCGCTGCCCACGTCGTCCGGACTCGACTTCTCCCGCCGCTACGCCGCCCGCTTCGGCGTGCAGGCTCCGGTGCCCGGATCGCTCGGCGAATCCTGTTACGAGGGCGTGACGTTGCTGGCGAGGATGGCCGAGAGGGCGGGCAGCCTCGGGTCCGACGAGCTCGCCGCCGCCGCCGACACCCTCGCCTACGACAGTCCGCGGGGGAGCGTCCGAATGGCGGGCAACCACCTGCTGCAGAGCGTGTACCTGGCCCGGGCCGACGGGCTCGCCCTGGACGTCGTCGCACAGCTCACGCCTTGACGGGTACTACTCATCAAAATAGTTTCATCTGACAGTTTCGGTTCTTCAGGAGGTGACGAGTGCCGACCTACGGATACCGGTGCCCCGCGGGGGACACCTTCGACCTCGTCCGGCCGATGGCCGAAGCCGGAGAGCCCGCCCGGTGCCCGGACTGCGGGGAACCCGCGCGCCGGGTCTTCGGCGGGCCCGCCCTGCGCAGCCTCGACCCGGCGGTGCGCCGAGCCCTCGACGCCGGCGCGCGCAGCGCCGACTCGCCCGACGTCGTGACGTCCCTACCCGGACGGTCCCGGCGCGCCACGCCGGTCACCAGAGATCCGCGCCACGCCCGCCTTCCTCGGCCCTGACGCGCCACCCGCACCGCCTGCTCCGTACCCCCTTCTGGAGGTCCCTCATGCCCGACGTCGTCTTCTCCGTCGACCAGGCCAAGTCCATGCGCGACCAGGCCGTACCCGGACACAACCGCTGGCACCCCGACATCCCGCCGGCGGTCTCCGTGCGGCCCGGCCAGTCGATCCGGGTGGAGTGCCGCGAGTGGACCGACAACCAGATCGGCAACAACGACTCCGCCAACGACGTGCGCGACGTCGACCTGACCAGGGCGCACATGCTCTC
This sequence comes from Pseudonocardia xinjiangensis, assembly GCF_050948425.1. Classification (NCBI taxonomy): domain Bacteria; kingdom Bacillati; phylum Actinomycetota; class Actinomycetes; order Pseudonocardiales; family Pseudonocardiaceae; genus Pseudonocardia; species Pseudonocardia xinjiangensis. The sequence goes on from NZ_CP192009.1 coordinate 2,823,544, forward strand.
GGGTCCCATCCACGTCGAAGGCGCCGAACCGGGTGACCTGCTCGTCGTCGACATCCTGGATCTCGGCCCCGTCCCCCAGGAGGTCGGCGAGGCCCCCGGCCAGGGCTGGGGATACACCGGGATCTTCGCCAAGGCCAACGGCGGCGGCTTCCTCACCGACACCTTCCCCGACGCGTACAAGGCGATCTGGGACTTCTCCGGGCAGAAGGCCACCTCCCGGCACATCCCCGGCGTCGAGTTCACCGGCATTACCCACCCCGGCCTCTTCGGCACCGCGCCGTCGGCCGAGCTGCTCGCCCGCTGGAACGACCGCGAGCGCGCGCTCATCGCCACCGACCCCGACCGCGTCCCGCCGCTGGCCCTGCCGCCGCTGGAGGAGTCCACCCTCGGCGGCACGGCCACCGGCGACACCCTGGCCGCCATCGCCCGCGACGGCGCCCGCACGGTCCCGGCCCGCGAGAACGGCGGCAACCACGACATCAAGAACTTCACCCGCGGCTCGCGCGTCTTCTACCCGGTGCACGTCCCCGGCGCGCTGTTCTCCGGCGGCGACCTGCACTTCAGCCAGGGCGACGGCGAGATCACGTTCTGCGGCGCGATCGAGATGGGCGGCTTCATCGACTTCCACGTCGACCTGATCAAGGGCGGCATGCAGACCTACGGCGTGACGACCAACCCGATCCTCATGCCGGGCAACGTCGAGCCGCGCTACTCGGAGTTCGTGACGTTCATCGGGATCGGCGTCGACCACACGACCGACACCCAGCTCTACAACGACGCCACCGTCGCCTACCGCAACGCGTGCCTCAACGCCGTCGAGTACCTGAAGAAGTTCGGCTACTCCGGCGAGCAGGCCTACCTGCTGCTCGGGGCCGCACCCATCGAGGGCCGCGTGAGCGGGGTGGTGGACATCCCGAACGCCTGCTGCTCGCTCTACCTGCCCACGGCGATCTTCGACTTCGACATCCGACCGTCCGCCTCCGGTCCCGTCACGGCGGACCGGGGGAGCTGCGCGGTGTCGTCATGACCGGCCGGGAGGCGCCGTACGACGTCCACGAGATCCCGGACTTCACCCTCGAGTGCGGCGCGACGCTGCGCCCCGCCAAGGTGGCCTACCAGACGTACGGCACGCTGAACGCGGCGAAGGACAACGCGATCGTCTACCCGACCTGGTACTCCGGGCGGCACTGGGACAACGAGTGGCTGATCGGCGAGGGCATGGCGCTCGACCCGGACCGCTGGTTCATCATCGTGCCGAACATGCTGGGCAACGGCCTGAGCTCGTCGGCGTCGAACACGCCGGCGCCGTGGGACCGGAGCCGCTTCCCGCCGATCACGGTGCGCGACAACGTGACGTCGCAGCACCGCCTCGTCACGGAGGTGTTCGGGATCGAGACGCTCCCGCTCGTGCTCGGCTGGTCGATGGGCGCGGGGCAGAGCTACCAGTGGGCGGTGAGCTACCCGGACATGGTGCAGCGGATCCTGCCGTTCTGCGGCTCGCCCCGGACGGCCCCGCACAACCAGGTGTTCCTCGACTCGCTGGCCCACGCCCTCCGCGCCGACGCCGCGTTCGCCGACGGCCTGTACCCGCCGGACGCCCTGCCCGCCCGCGGCCTGCGGGCGTTCGCCAGGGTCTACGCCGGCTGGGGCTTCTCGCAGGCCTTCTACTACGACGAGGTCTGGCGCGAGCTCGGGCACACCTCCCTCGAGGACTTCATCGTCGACTTCTGGGAGGGCATCTTCGTCGTCGACAAGGATCCCAACGACCTGCTGACGATGCTCGACACCTGGTGGCACGGCGACGTCGGCACCACCCCGGGCTTCTCCTCCACCGAGGAGGCGCTGGCCTCCATCCGGGCCCGCGCGCTCGTCATGCCGGCCGAGAAGGACCTCTACTTCCCGCCCGAGGACGAGAAGTGGGCCGTCTCGCAGATGCCGAACGCCGAGCTGCGCGTGATCCCCGGCGTGTGGGGCCACTTCGCCGGAGGTGGCGTCAATCCGGTCGACACGGCCTTCATCGACCAGGGAGTGTCGGAATTGCTGGGCCGGCCATCGGGCATCTGAGCTACCCATCGGTACCCACCAAGGTCGCCCCCGCTGGGCGACCGAGGGCGGTAGTGCGCCGGGCCCGTGCGGCACAGACTGGCCGGGTCGTGATCCCCGGCGCACCGGGGTGACCGACGGGAAAGTGCGGACTACCGGGCCAGTTGGGGGGAGCCACGACCGGCCGGTGGGGGCCGATCGGCCATGCGGTAGGCTGATCTCGCTCCTTCGGGGGCGGCCGGGACGTGGCGCAGCTTGGTAGCGCACTTGACTGGGGGTCAAGGGGTCGCAGGTTCAAATCCTGTCGTCCCGACGGCATGATGGGCGGTTCCCTTTCGTCGGGGGAGCCGCCCATCAGCATTTCTACCTGCGGGAATGTAGATGCCGGGAGAGCTGCCACTCGGACTCCGAATGATCTAGAGCGCGCGGCTCTGGGGACCACCTGGGGACCGCGGGGCTCTGAGGTAGGCACTCAAGGCATCTCCTGCCGCCGTGATCGTGCGGCGGTCCGGGTGTAGGTACCGCTGCGTGGTTGTGAGCGATCCGTGCCCAGCGATGGTGCGTAGCACGTGGACCGGGACGCCGGCGTCGGCCATCCACGTCAGGCCGGTGTGGCGCAGGGCGTGCCGTCGCAGATGCTCGAGGCCGAGCTCGCTGACAACCTCGTCCCAGTGGGTGGCGTCGCGGAGTACGGCGGTTGTGATTCGGCCACCGCGCGGTCCGGTGAACAGACGGGCATCGGGCCGTCCGTGCGCCGCATCGATCCGCTGCTGTACGAGATCGCGGACGTTGCCGATCAGAGGGACAACCCGAGCCCGCTTGCCCTTCGTGCCCTTGTCGACCAAGCCTCCGGGGGAGGGGTTCCCGGCCTAGCTATCCCGTGGCGCCGGGTAGCGGCCGGGAGCGGGCCGAACGTCTCGGCGGGCAGACGAGTCATCTGGCCATCGCGCACGACGGTGTAGCCGAGCGACCGCCAGGCGCCGGGGCTGGCGCCGACCAACTCGTCGCGCCTGACGGTTACCTTCCGGGTAGGGAGTGTCGAACGCGAAGTCAGGTTGATAGACGGGCTCGCCCCGATCGCGGACTGGCTTCATGACTTGTGCTCAGGTCAATTGGAAGGACCGGGCGAAGTCGTTGACGTTGTGGTATCTCCAACCGCCACCGGTGCTAACGAGGCCGTAGCAGGATCGCATGTCCCTGCAGGTCTCGTCGGTGCGGAAGCTGACACCACCGAAACTGCTTTCACTGTGCAGGAGAAGGCTGCAAGAACTGCCATCGCGGATGACGAGTGAGCTGATTGATCTGTCGAGCGTGCCGCCATTGCTGTACTTGTCGTTGCGCAGGTCCCCGTCCGAGGCTTCGTTGACCGAAGCGCTCTCATCGCAGGTACTGCGACCGTAGGCGCTGACGAAGTTCTTGTACCCCGTCGCCCCCTTGGTTCCGATGTCTCGGAAGAACGTGACGAGTGGCACCGCGGCCGTGCTCTCCTGGTAGGCAACCAGTTCGTGCTCCGTGTCGAAACACTCCTCCTGCGCGGTTTCCAGGAAGCCGACGCAGAATGCCTGTGGCGCGGTGTCCTGCCCCGTGAACAGCAACGTCGCCGGCACGAGCAGCAATGCGCAGACCAATGCCAACCATGGAGCCCGCACTCGCGCCTGCCGCCGAGTTGCTGATCGTGATGAACCGGTCATGGGCTCTCCTCTTCATCCTAAGTCGGTGCCGCCCCTGCCGTCGATGACGCCCACTCGCCGGAAGGGCGAGTCGCATCCCTGAGTCGGGGGCCGGACGGCACTCACCGTGTCAAGCCCCGCCCTCATGGCATCCTCATGGCGTCCTCGCGCCATCTTTTCCTTGTCATGTATCGGCTCTACCTGCGCGAAGTATGCTGAATGCGGAGCCACGGCGTCCGGCCCGCCCTCGCCATGCTCCGGCGCTCCCGTGGAGTGCGCCTACGTCCCAGATGAAGCGCAGGTCGATGCCGTCGCGGCCAGTCTGTTCCAACTCCGGGGCGGGCCAGACGACATCGATGCCTCCCGTCCGGAACAGGTTCGCGACAACGTCAAGGCCGCGGGCGTACGGCTGGAGCCCGACCTGCCGAAGGCGATCGACGACGCGCTCGGCCCGGTGGCCGAGCGCGACCCGGCGAAGACGGTCAATCCGGCTCGCCGCCCCTGACACCCGCCGGCACGATGGCCGTCACTTGGCGGTGGCGGCCATCTGCTCGATTTCGTTGAGCACCAGGGCGGGCTTGTCTTTGGGGACGTCGTGCGAGCTTCCCTGGGCGGTGACGAGTGTCCGGCCGGGACCGGCGGCCACGAACGCGGCGGCCGCGTCCCGCCAGCGCTGGGCGTCCTGCGGGGATCCGTCGAAGGGCGTCTTCTCCGCCACGATGACTGTGACTGGCACGCTGTCCGGCCAGGAGACCTTGTGGTACGCCTGGTGCGTGGGACCGAAGTCCTCGGCCGTGGCGATGAGCTGGCGGTTCTCCTTCGTCGATGGCTGCTTCATGAGCGCTTCGATCTGCGGCGCGGTGAGCGCGACGATGCGTTGGATCTGCGTATCGGTGAAGAACTGCGGCAGGTTTGCGTCGACGAGCACCGCCCCGGAGAGCACGCCCGGGTTTGCGCGGGCGAAGTAGGTGGCAACCTCCCCCGCCTGCGAGTGGGACACGAGGACCACGTCCCGGGTGACGCCGAGCTCACGCAGACCGGCCTGCAGGTCGGAGGCGGCGGTCCGGCCGTCCCAGGGGCCCTTCACCTCGTCGCTGGCGCCCATACCCGCCCGGTCGTAGGTGATGATCTGCGACCCGGTGGCCTGCCACAGCTGAGCCACCAGGGCATCCCAATAGGAGGAGTCCTCGCCGCCGCCGGCATCCAGCACGAGGGTGGGAGAATGCCCGGGGGTGAGGTGGAAGGCGAGCCGGTGCCCGTCGTGGGCGATCATGTGCAGGTCCGCCGCGGGGGCCGAGTTTGCCGAGCCGGCTGCGTCAGTCGAGACCTCGGAAGCCGAGGCTGCCGGGCCTGCCGCGGGCGCCGCTTTCGGCGTCGCCGAATCACCGCACGCGGCGACCGCCCCCACCACGGCGACGGGCACGACGAGGGCGAGGGTGGCCCGGCGGAACCGGGACATTGTCTGCGTGCTCATGGAGATGATTCTTGGTGGTTTCCCGATCCCGCTCGGCCCCGCTGACCACCCAATCGGTGCGGGGGTCACCCCTACCCTCGCCCCGTGAACCGCCCCGGCTTGTCGGGATACCTACGGGGTTGAGTGGCCGGCCTCGGCGAGGGCGGCGTGCTGACGGTAGTGCGCTGCCTCACGTTCGACCGGTGGGATGTCGCGGCAGGTTTCGATAGTCGGCGGTGGTTGAACCAATCGATGTACTCGAGGGTGGCGATCTCGACCTGTTCGACGGTCTTCCAGGGCCCGCCCGGCTTGATCAGCTCGGTCTTGAACAGCCCGATCATCGACTCGGCCAGCGCGTTGTCGAAGGCATCCCCGACGCTGCCCACCGAGGGTGCGGGCTTGCCGACTAGCGTCGGTCTGGGCGAGGCGCTCGGTGAACGCGATCCAGGTGTACTGCGATCCGGCGTCCGCCGGTTTGTGCAGCAGGGCCAGCGCTGGGGCGAACTAGACGGGGCTGCGTCTCCACCCCGGACTGATTTCAGTGCGCAGTAGTGCTACTCCGTGATTTCGAGATCGGAGCGAGCGTCAACGCTGTCCATTAGTGGGGTCGTGGGGCAGCCAGAGCCAGAGTCTTCTCGAACCGTCGTCGCCAGTTAAGGCTGTGAGCTTGGGGGCGAATTATGCGGTAGAGTCATGTGCTGTGATTCTTTGCCGTTGATGCTCGACGAGCCCGCCGTCGAGCATCGACGCGGACGCCGAAACAAGTCGTCGTGCAGCCCTCACCCGTTCGCGGGGGCCGCACCGTCGTCATCACGACCACACCAACCAGCGCTGACCGCCCTGGCTACCCGCAGCATTCAACTCCACCCCTGCGGCATCCTCGACGAACCACCTCCACGCCCACACCAGGTGGCGGGGATAGCGCGATGAATGATGCGGTTCGCCGATCGCGCGGCAACGCCCAACCCGCGGACACCGTTATGATCATGCTGATCCGGCATGCGGAGAAACCTCTGCGCCCCTCCAATGGCCCGCAGGGCGTCAACCCTGACGGACAGGAGGACCCGCACAGCCTCACCGTCACCGGCTGGATGCGCGCAGGTGCGCTTGTCGAGTTGTTCTGCCCCTCCCGCGGCGACTCACCCGCAGAGCTGGGACGGCCCGACACCATCTACGCCTCCGCCTTCAACGCCTCCGTGCACGGTGGCGGTCACAGCAAACGCTCAATGCAGACCGTCAGCCCGCTTGCGGCCCGCCTCGGCCTGGAGGTCGTCAAACTCTATGCCGTCGGTGACGAGGCCCACCTCGCAAAAGCGATCAGGAACCGCCCCGGCGCCACCCTTGTCGCTTGGCACCACGAAGTCCTCCTCAGCATCTGCCACCACCTGGGCGAGGTACACCCAAGCCCACCCGATCACTGGCCGGCCGACCGCTTCGACCTCATCTGGACCTTCACCCCCGACGGCCACGGGTGGCGCTTCGCCCAAATCCCGCAACTCCTGCTGCCCGGCGACCTGCCCCACCCCATCGCTGCCCGCCCGACACTGGCCGAGACCTGACCACCGACACCAGATAAGCAGTGCACAACGTCCTACCCACCGGTGCCCACCTCACCACCTTCGCCGCGCCGAGATCGTTCTCGACGGCGCGCTGCCCGCTCCGCGCGGTGCAGAAGCTGCTCGGGTGAGACGACCGCAGCGTAGATCTCGGCCGGGTCGACGGCGGCCTCCTCGGCGCACCTACCACGGCCGCGGTGCGCGGGGCTCAGACGACGACGAGCACGCGCTGCGCATCCGCCGCTCCGCCTCGTCACGCTGATTCGGCCCGGACGCGGTCGAGGAGCTGCTGGCCGCGCGGCCTCGCGCCGAGCCGGCCGGACCGGCCGGTCTGCCCGCATCCAGCTGCGGCACGCCTACGGCAGCAATCTCCCCGATACCGGCAGTGGCATCGATGTGCCACAGACGAGCTGCCGCGCCGCCGCGGCAACGGCGCCGCCAGTGTGCTGCGCGGTCTGCTCGCCGGCGTGGGCCGCCCGTCGCACAGCCTGCGTGGCAGCCGACGGTGAAGAGGACCCGCACATGCGACGAACGCTGGTCGAGCCGACGATCAGGTTTCGATATCGGTGTCCTGATCCCCGGGCAGCACGAGCTCTGGCACCTGGGCGAATTGCCACCCGTTGGCAGTCTTGGTGAAGGTCCAGACCACGTCGAACCGGTCGGCCGGCCAGTCCGATGGCGGCTTCGGCGTCAACGACGGGAACGCCTTGGCGATGTCGGGGATCCCGCCGTGCTGCCAGGAGATCAGCGTCGGTCCCGGTTGGGTGATCACCTGCTCGACGAGCTTCTTCTCATCGCCCGCCCCATAGCTGGTGTCTCCCGGGGCCGGAGGCCCTCCCCGTCATCGTTCACACCGGCAGCGTAGATCGCCTTCGGCGTGGCCAGCCCCGGTCGGGGCGGACCTCGGACCGGGTCGAACAGATCGGCCAGTCGGTTCGCCCGCTCCCAGCCGGTCGCGGTCAAGGAGCTGTCGTCCTCCTTGCCCTGTGCGTCGACGCCCGGGTCGGAGTCGTCCGGTTTCTCACCGTGCCGGATGACCATCACACGGGTGCCAGGGGCGACGCCGGCCGACTCGGCCGGCGGCGACGGCCGGGGGCCACCGGCGCAGCCGGCCACCGCAGCCGACATGGCGAGCGCGACAAGTGCGACGACCGGCCACAGCACTACTCGCCGTGCTCCTCGACCCGACGGGTCACGCACTCTCCCGGACCTCAGTCGTCGTCTGCACTGGCGGCTGGATGACGCCCTGCCCCGGCTGCAGCCGCACGTCGATGACCATTTGGCCGTCGACCAGGTTGATCTCGGTGATCTCGTAGTAGGCCACTCGCCCACCGAGCTTGCGCTCGAGCTCGGCAAGCAGCGCCGCCTCGTTCGTGTACACCCCTTCGAGCGTGACCTCCATGTGCTGGGAGCGATCGCGTAGCGGCTTGCAGTCGACGGCGAGCACGACCAGCAACAACACGACGTTCATCGCCACGACCAACCCGCGGTCCGGCAAACCCAAACCGTTGATCAGACCCAGAACCAGCGCGAGGAAGTAGTACCCCATCTCCTGCGCGGTAACGCGGCCCGCCTGGATCCGAATGATCGAGAGAATCGCGAACAGGCCGAAGCCCACCGCGAGCTCTACCCGTACCTGGGTGAGCACCGACATCGTCATGAAGACGCCGACGTTCAGTGCGACGTAGGACAGGAGCATGTCCGTGCGCCAATGGCGGCGGAAGTACAGGACGTAGTACATCAGGAAGAGGGCCACAAGGTCGATAAGGAAGGACGTTCCGATGCCGCTGTATCTGTTCAGTAGGTCCTGCATTGCCGACTCCCGAGGTAGGGTCCTTCGCCCGCTATAGAACCGAAGATCTGAGGGGCTGCTCCGCGCCTTCCCCCGGCCTGGCGTGATGCCCTGCGCGTACGCAGCCGGCAGCCCTTGCCGGCTGGATCGATTCGACCCTCGACCGACCGTCATAGCGTTCTGCTCCATGTGTCGCAGCACCGCGTCAACGGTGATGCATGAAGGAAATTACACCTTCCTCCTTCCCTCTCCGATTGAAAAGTGCGGCTCGCCAGACGCCGCGGCGCACTCCTTCTCACATCCTCACCTGCCGTATCCGCGCCCCTTCTCGGTGTAGTGCCCTCGTCGCCCCGTGGGCCGGCTTCGAGGATTCGGTATCCGGTGCGGAGACCCGTCGCGGTGAGCAGCAGCAGGCGGTCCCGGTGCACGCCGGTGATCTCGCCATCGCCCGGAACTGCTCGATCGCGCGACGGTTGATCTCCGCAATGTCCTGATGTCCATTCGTTCTCTAGGTCCGAAGTCACCCGATGGGCATATGATGTGCGCTGATAATGCACGTTGTGCCCGGATCGGCAGCGTCAGCGTGACTATGGCGCGGCCGCGACCGCGATGGCCAGGGAGGGCTGCGGATGAACCTCGAGAAGGTGGTCTTCGGCCTCTTCGTACTGCTGGCCGCCACCCTGAACTTCGGCTTCTTCCTCGGTGACATCCCGAATCCCGACCTGCACAACGTCTACGAGCTGTTCGCGGCCCTCGTCGTCAGTCTCATCGCGACGGTGCTGAAGTTCGGTGACCGCACGCAGATCTACCCCGACGGTCGTCGATCCCTTCGACCGGTTCGGCGACCACCTGCGGATCGCGCTGCGCGCCCCCGCCAGCTTCCAGCTGATGATGTGGCTCGCGAGCGGCCCGGGCGCCGAGCTCCCGCCACGGAGCTCCCCGCCCCGCCGCGGTCGGTGGGTGGTGTGCGGTTACGGCCGGCTCGGGCGCGAGCTCATCGAGGACCTGCACGCCGAGGGCCTGGAATGCACGGTGGTCCACCCGGCCGCCGAGCCACCACCGGTGGAGGAGGTCACCACCGTCGTGGCGGGCCGGGGGTACGAGCCGGCCGTGCTGGAGCAGGCCGGCCTGGCGGACGCGGTCGGGTTCGTCGCGGCCTCGGACAACGACACCACCAACCCGTCGGTCATCGCCGCCGCCCGACGGGTCGATCCGTCGCTGTTCGTGACCGCGCGCCAGAACCGTCCGTCCAGCGGCCCGCTGTTCGCCGTGATGGATGCCGACTCGCTCCTCGTCCCGACCGAGGTGGTGGCCCACGAGGTGTACGCGCAAGTGAGCACCCGTTGTTGTGGCGCTTCCTGCAGGAGGTGCCCGCGTGCGGGAACAGCTGGGCAGCCGACGTCGTCGACCGCCTGACCGAGGCCTGCGGCAGGCACCTGGGGGCCCTGTGGAAGTTCCGGCTCAACCGGACCGAAGCGCCGGCGCTGGCAGGCTGGCTGGCGCGCGGCGACGCCAGGCTCGGCGACCTCCTGCGCGATCCCGACGAGCGGGCTGAGCGACTGGACGCGGTGGTCCTGATGATCCTTCGGCCCGGCGAGCGCCTGCTGGCGCCGGGCGACGACGAGGCGCTCGCGCCGGACGACGAGCTGCTGCTTGCCGGGCGTCCGCCCGCCGGGCGCTCGACACGACGCTGTGGGTCGACGCCGTCCGGGAGTACGTGGTCACCGGGCAGCACGTGCCGGAGAGCTGGATCTGGCGACAGATGTCGCGCGCCACGCGGAACGGGGGAGAGTGAGTGGTGCCGCCGTCCTGACGGATACACGATCCTCGACCAGTTCCGCGACGCTCTAGCCGAGCCCGCACCGGACGGCGCACCGGCGAAACCCGTCACCTCCGTCCTCATGGACGCCACCGACCTGCACCACTACGCCTAGCACGGCGTTAACCACGACAAGGCAGGCCGCCTCATCGAGCCGTCATCGACGCCCTTGCCCTGAAGGTGCTGCCCTCGCCGGCGCCAGCGGCAGATGCCCCTGGTCAGGCCACCGAGCGAGGACGGCGACACCGCCCTGCGCCGTGCGGACCGCGCGCTGGCCGCGCTCCACATCACCGTCGGCCGGTTGGCCACCATCACAGGGTTCCTGCGTTCCGTGCTGGCCCATCCCGAGGGCGCCAAGATCAAGCCGCGTTGGTTCGGGGACCACACGGGGACCACACGTCGTACCCTCGCCTGCTCGCGAACCACCGGAAGGGCCTCCTGCGCTCACGATGCACGCCTTTGACGTGCGTAAACGGCTACCCGCACGTCCTGGGGGTCAAGGGGTCGCAGGTTCAAATCCTGTCGTCCCGACGGCATGATGGGCGGTTCCCTTTCGTCGGGGGAGCCGCCCATCAGCATTTCTACCTGCGGAGATGCTGTGTAGGTGGGGTCGCTGCCGGCCTTGGACTGAAGTTGGGCGCGGCTGGCTTTCGATCATGGTTTCTTGCTGAGTGACTATGTGAGTGACTGTCTGGCTCGGTGTGGGGGAACAGGTCGTCCATCGCGGTGGTGCCCTCGTTGAGCACGGCCTGCAGCTGATGGCGGTAGACCCACTCGGTGACTGCGGTGCCGCTGTGTCCGACGAGACGGGAGATGTCCTCGATCCGGACTCCTGACGCCGAGAGCAGGGACACGAAACTGTGGCGGAGTTCGCGTGGCGGCCAGGCTGGGGGTCCAGGCTGGTCGGCAGATCCTGGCTGGTTCGTGTGGTGGCCCGCCGGGGCACGAGAGGTCGGGATCGGACGTGATGAGGGCGTGCGCGAACGCTCTGAGGTGCTGGACGGGCTGTGGGGTTCGGGTCCCGGACCAGGCCGGGGTTCGGTATGTCGTCAGGCGTGCAGCCGGCGGGCGACCGTGGGGATCACGATCGCGGCAGCGACCAGGTGGGTCGCCATCAGGAGCATCTTGGTCGTGGGGGCGGCGTCGACGAGCACGTCCGGCACCAGGGAGAGCGCGGTGAGTGCCATGGTGGTGCGGATCCAGGCGGTGCGCGGGTGCCGGGCGAATCGGCGCAGGCTCACGGCGATGAGCAGGCCGATGGCCGAGAAGATGACGGTCAGGGTGGCGAACCCGGACTGGGGGATCGGTGCGCCGGCGATGTCGAGGCTGATCCCGGCCGTCTGACCGGCGAGGGCGACGGCCGTGGTGGCGGCCGCGGCGAGGACAGTGGCGGCGGCCCCGCCCCGAAGCAGCGATCCGAGGGTCGGGACGGACGAGGCGGTGCCGGTGGCTGCGGTGGTCGCGGTGGTGGTGATGTTGGTGGACATGGTGGCCTCCGGTGCTGTTCCGACCGGCTCCGTGCCGGTCTCTCACCACGTAAGACACGTGGCCCGGCCGGAACTCATCGCTGTGCGAGCAGCTGTGATTGCTACTCCCGGGTAGCGCTGGTTGACCTGGTCGAAGGCCGGCGGGAGCAGCACGTCCCCGGCGAGGACCGCTGGGCGGAGCCGGACACCGCCCCCAGCCTGCGTTTCGGCGCCACTCTCCGTGCGGCTTGGCTATGGCCGAGGGCCGCATAGTTCGACATTTCAACTCGTTTTCCACGCTGACAGGTCAACGGTCAACTTCGAACCGGGTCGACAACCGAGCCACAGTCCCCGGTCGCTCATGACTTGCGCCCACATCGGTCTTGACCGCGCGGCGCCGCTCGGAACGATGGACTACCCGATGAGCGAGACGGCACACCTGGACCACGTGCGTCGTGAGATCGACGCAACTGGGCGGAGAGTCATGGTGTCCGCGATCGCGCTGGTGTCGAATCGCTGCTGACTCGCGCGGTCTCAAAGTGGGGGCGACTCGATATCGTGGTTGCGAACGCTGGAGTCTCCCCGCCGGCAGGCGATGTCTCCACCGGCTGCTGCCGAGCGGTCTGTGTGGCGGCTGCTCCAGTCGGCCGACGCGCTGACCGTGTATAGCAGCGCACATCGCCCCCGAAGCGGCGAAGCAGACCGGTCCAGCCGGACGCCGGTAATTCGAGGGATCCCGACCGGCGTCCCGCGGCGGGCCGGCTTCGTGCTACTGCGTGGCCTCGCCCGGATCCGATGGCGGCCGACGCGATGTACTGGCACTGCACGACTCCTGTCAGCAACCAGTTCGCCGACTGCCTGACGCATCAGGTGGCCGATTCAGACGCCGCCCGCTCCGAACTGGCGTGGTGCGGGCCGTCTGCGGAGCCGCAGATCCGCCGGGTGAGCTGCTTGAACGCAACGCTCCTCGGGCTCGGGCTCGGGCTCGGTCTCGGCGGCCTCGGCGAGCGCGGCAATGATCTGACCGGCGGGCCGGTCCGCGCCGTCGGGCCAGGCGCCTGCGCGGCGTAGTCCCTTCTCGGTGCCGCCGGCGATCATCCACCTAACACCGAGATCTCCACGCCGTCCGCTGGTGGTGGTGACCATGTCGGCGGCGACCAGTCGCTGGGTAAGGGCCAGAGCGGCGGGACCGTTCTCGTCGTGACGGTTGGCACCAGCACGGGTGGTGCCGTGGCAGCTCTCGCGACTCGGTGACCACGCCAGCCTGATGGGCGGCCGGACTTGCTCGCCTGGGAGCACGCGGAGAGCGGCGGGGCATAACAAGCCCAATCCGCGGCCCTTGGCTCTGGATCTGCACCGCCCGCCCGCTCACCCTGACACCGTGGAAAACTCGATCACCCCATTCCGGGTCGACGTGCCCGAGGAGCAGCTGGACGGCCTCCGCAGGCGGCTGCGCGAGACGCGGTGGCCGGACCGCGAGACCGTGCGCGACTGGTCCCAGGGTGTGCCGCTCGCCGTGATGCAGGACCTCGTCGCGTACTGGGCTGAGGAGTACGACTGGCGGCGGTTCGAGGCCCGGCTGAACGCGCTCCCGCAGTCCCTCACGCACATCGACGGCGTCGACGTGCACTTCCTGCACGTGCGCTCCCGCCACGAGGGTGCTACGCCGCTGCTGCTGACCCACGGGTGGCCCGGCTCGATCGTCGAGTTCCTGGAGGTCGTCGGGCCGCTCACGGATCCGGCGGCGTTCGGCGGGCGTACCGAGGACGCCTTCCACCTCGTCATCCCGTCGGTGCCGGGGTACGGGTTCAGCAGTCGTCCCGCCGAGCCGGGTTGGGGGATCGAGCGCATCGCCCGCGCCTGGGCCGTGCTGATGGACCGGCTCGGCTACGAGCGCTACGGCGCGAGCGGTGGCGACTGGGGCACAAGCATCAGCACAGTGCTCGGGATGCAGGAGCCGAACCGGCTGCTCGGCATCCACCTCACGCCCCCGCTCGTCGCCCCCGACCCCGCGACGCTCGACGACCTCACCGTGCAGGAGCGCGAGGCGCTCGACGCCCTCGCCGCGTCCGCGACCACCGGCTCGGCCTACGCCGCCCTGCACTCGACCAGACCGCAGACGCTCGCCTACGCGCTGCTCGACTCCCCGGTCGGCCAGGCGGCGTGGATCTTCGAGAAGTTCGTGGCGTGGACCGACAGCGGCGGCGACGTGTTCAGCGTGCTGAGCCGCGACGCTGTCCTGGACAACATCACCCGTACTGGCTGACCGGCACCGGAGCGTCGTCCACGCGTCTGTACTGGGAGAGCTTCCCCACCGTCGACGGCTGGTTCCGCGACGGCACGCCCGACATCGTCGCCGTGCCGACGGCGGCGTCGGTGTTCCACGACCTCCCGCGGCCGTCGCGACGGTGGGCCGAACGCCGGTTCACCGACATCCGGTACTGGAACGAGCCTGCGCACGGCGGGCACTTCGCCGCGTTCGAACAACCGGAGATCTTCGTCGCCGAGCTGCGCGCCGCGTTCCGTGCGCTCCGCACGGCCGCCTGAGGAGCGCCGCAGCGGGACGTTGCCCACTCCTACCAGGGCCTGCACCGACGGCCGCGTGCCGGAACTCGAGGAGATCCGCGACGAAGAGGCCGGGCTGCTCGGTGGCCATGAAGTGACCAGCCCTCGGGAGGATCGCCCACCGGTGGTCGCCGTACTGCCGGCGGGCGATGCTGCGGGGCGGGATCCCCCCGTTCTCGGCCTCCCTGGCGTCGAACGACAACGGCATCAGGGCAGTCTCACGAAGATCCTTTCGATCTTCTTCGGAACCGCTCTTGCCAGCGGGCGTTGTGATCGGGACGGCGCTTAGCACTACAACGCCTGCCGGCAAGACCGATCTGGCGTAGGCGACGCGAGAGATCTTGATGTCAAGGGGACCGGCTATGATCACAGCCGGACGTCGACACAGCGTTCGAGCGCCATCGGTGGCGTCACGGATCGCGTTCGTTCGAGTCCGCCCAAATCTACAGCCCGCAGACCTTCTGACCGCGGCGCCGTACCCACCGCTGAAGGTTCGGAGTTCGGGCAAACAGTCAGCGCGCGAGGGCGTGTCGCGATCCGACGCAACACCGTTCCCCGCAGCTCGGTCAGCGGCGGCCCGACGGGACGTCAGCGTTGCCGCGGTCGTCGGACTTCCGCTTCGCGAGGTCAGGGTCGACAGCGCGCACGCGGGCGACGGCGCCGTCGCCGACGTAGACGATGGCCTTGACCCGAGGCAGGCGGGGCGGGCGCGTTGCGGCGACGGCAAATCCGGGCTGGCTGGCGGCCTCATCGCCGTGCCAGCTGCCGCCGGGCACGACGTCCTGGAGTGCTTGTCCGGTGGCCTCTACTTCGGCGAGCAGCCCGTCGCGCTGACCGCGACGATCGCCGGGGACGCGCTCGGGGTGTTCTTGCTGTCGGCGAATCCCGGACCCCGCGCGCGCTACTCGACCTTGCGGCGGAGGACGGTGCGCAGCTGCTCCGCCGCTGGTGGGTCGAGCTCGGTCAGGAGCGCGCGGGCGTGGCGATGCAGCTCCGCCGCCCGGTCGGCTGCCCCGGCGCGGTCGTGGAGCTCGGCGAGGCAGGCGAGCGTGCTGGCTTCCCCGAAGCGGTCGCCGATCTCGCCGAACAGCGCGAGGGCGTGCTCGTAGCCGCTGGCGGCGGAGGCTGGCTCGGCGCGCCGGTCGTGGATCTCGCCGAGGCAGGCCCACGTGTGCGCCTCGTAGCTGCGGTTGCCGAGATCGCGGTGCTCGGCGAGCGCCTCGGTGCAGATCCGCAGCGCCTCGGCGGAGTCGCCGAGCCGGCCCCGGTACCACCCGACGTCGGTGAGCGCGATCGCGCGACCGGCCCGGTCGGGTCCGGCCTCGAACAAGCGCAGTGCCAGCTCCGCGGCGGCGAGTGCCTCGGCGTCGCGGCCCTGCTGCCCGTGGACCAGATCGCGGCAGTAGTACGTCCACGCCCGGCCGCCGGTGTCGTCGGCGGCGAGCGCCAGCGCGCGATCGAGGTGGTGGTGGGCGTCGTCGAACCGGCCGAGGTCGGCGTTGGCCAGCCCCAGCTCACGGTGCGCGCGGGACTGCGCGGCCGGCTCGCCGAGCCGGCGGGCGACGGCGAGCGCCGTGCGCTGCGTGGCGACCCGGTCGAGCCAGCGCCCCCGCCGGTGCAGCACGACGTTCATCGCCTCCGCCGTGCCGAGCGCGTGGCGGGGGAACCCGCCGTCGGCCGCCGTCGCGATCACGGCCAGCAGTACGGCGTGCTCGGCCGCGAACCACGCCAGCGCCCGCGGGCCGTCGTCGATGCGTTCGGCAGTGCCGCCCGCCGGCCGGTCGACGGGCTCACCGTGGCCGGGCAGCAGCTTGTCGGCGCGGTGCGCGGTGTGCAGGTAGTGGTCGAGCATCCGCTCGGTGCTGCGTCGCCGGTCGGCCGCGCTGTCGTGCCGGATCGCGAGCTCGTGCGCGTAGGCGCGCAGGAGGTCGTGGAAGCGGTAGCGGCCCGGGAGGTGCTCGGTGACGAGGTGAGCGCGGGCGAGTTCGGCCAGCGCCGCGTCCGCCGGACCTCCAGCGAGACCGGCCGCCGCGGCGCACGTGATGTCGGGGCCTGGATGCAGTGCGAGCTGCCGGAACAGCTGTGCCGCGGGCGCGCTGAGCCGCTCGTAGGACCAGGAGAACACCTGCCACGGGTCGGGGCCGCCCGTGGCGACCGCGGAGAGCCCGCCACCAGCCTGCAGCTCGTCGGCCACCGCGGCGAGCGGGAACCGCGGGCGCGTGGCCGCTCTGGCGGCCACGACGGCCAGCGCGAGCGGCAGCCCGGCGGTCCGCGTGATCAGCGCTGAGGTGGCCTCTGGTTCGGCGGCGACGCGCGCGCGGCCGATGCGCCCCGCCAGCAGCTGCTCGGCCTCGGCCTGGTCGAGCACGTCGAGCACCAGCGGGTGCGCGGCCGTGCTGGCCAGGAGCCCGGGCAGCTCGGCGCGGCTGGTCACGAGGACGAGGCACCCCGGCGATCCGGGCAACAGCGGGGCGACCTGCTCGGCGTCGTGGGCGTTGTCGAGCAGCACGAGCGTGCGCGAGCCGGCCAGCACGCTGCGGTAGAGCGCGGCACGGCCGTCCGGCGTGCGGGGGATCCGCTGCGGCGGTACCTGCAGAGCCTCCAGGAATTCATGCAGCGCCTCCGCCGGCGCCACGGGACTGCCGGACGGGTCGAATCCGCGCAGGTCGACGTGCAGCTGCCCGTCCGGGAACCGGTCGGCGACGCGGTGCGCGAAGTGCAGGGCCAGGGCGGTCTTCCCGACGCCGGCCGAGCCGGATATCACCACCGGCCGCCGGGCAGCCGGGCCAGACCTGGTGAACCACCCGTCCAGCGCCCTCAGCGCCGCGCTGCGGCCGGCGAAGGCCGCGACGCCGGCTGGCAGCTGCCGCGGCACCGGACGCGACGGCGCATCGAGCAACGTCGCGTGCAGCTGCTGCAGCTCAGCGCTCGGATCGACGCCGAGCTCGTCGGCGAGGCGCCGTCGCAGCGCGCCGTACAGCTCGAGGGCTTCGGCAGAGCGGCCGCTGCGGGCGAGCAGGGCGAGCAGCCGTGCCCACAGGGGCTCGCGCAGCGGGTTCCGGGCGAGCAGGGCGCGCAGCTCGCCGAGCGCCCCGGCCGGATCGCCCAGCCCGGTCGCCAGCTCCAGATCGATCCGCCGCTGCACCGCGGCGAGCCGGCGCTCCTCGAGCCGCGCGGTGTGCGTGCTGTGCAGCCACTCGGAGCGCACCCCGTCGAACGGCTCGCCCCGCCACAACCCCAGCGCCTGGACGAGCCGGGCGTGCTCGCTCGCCGGGTCGCCGGCCGCCGCGTCGAGCAGCCGGCTGAACCGCAGGGCGTCAACCTGGTCCGCGGCGACACGCAACGCGTAGCCGGTGCCGGCCGCGACGACCAGCTCCGCACCGAGCAGCTGGCGCAGCCGCCGGATGTTGCTGTGCAGGTTCGCCCTGGTGTTGACGGCACCGTCGTGGCCCCAAACGGCGGCGGTGAGCCGATCCGCCGGCACCGGGTGCGGCGCGCCCATGGCGAGCGCGGCGAGCAGCGCCGGCAGCCGGGCGCCGGAGAGCTCGATCGCCCGGCCGTCGACCACGACGCGCAGCGGGCCGAGCAACCCGATCTCCACGACGGCGATGATAGGGCGTTTCCGTCTGCTTTCAGCCGCGTTGCAGCGCCGTCGGGTTCGCTGTCGCACGTCCCAGCCGATCTGCTCTGGAGTAGCCGATGAACACCGTGACGTCCGCCGATGGCACTCCGATCGCTCTCCACCGCGCCGGCAGCGGGCCGGTGGTGGTGCTCGTCGGGGGCGGCCTCGACGACGGCACCGAGAACGCGCCGCTGGCGGCCGCGCTGGCCGAGCAGTGCACAGTGATCAACTACGCTCGCCGCGGCCGCGCCCCCAGCGGCGACACGCACCCGTACGCGGTGGAGCGCGAGCTCGACGACATCGCCGCGCTGGTCGCGCACGTCGACGCGCCGGTGTGCCTCTTCGGGGCCTCCTCCGGGGGTGGCCTCGCGCTGGAGGCGGCGGCCGCGGGCCTACCGGTTGCCCGGGTCGCGGTGTACGACGTGCCGTACTGCATCTCCGACGCCATGCAGTGCCGCGCGGACGACTACGTCGCGCAGCTCGACCCGGCGCTCGCCGAGGGCCGGCACGGCGATGCGCTGGAGCTGTTCATGCAGCTCGCGGGGTCCGGGCCGGCGGTCATCGCCGCGGCCCGCGCGTCGGCGTTCTGGCCGGGTCTGGAGGACCTCGCGCCCACCCTCACCTATGACGCGGCGTGCATGCGCGGGTACCGGCTGCCGGCCGCGCGGCTCTCCGCCGTCACCACGCCCACGCTCGTGATCGATGGCGACCGGTCCGCGGGCGGCGACGAGGGGATGGCCGGTCTCCCGCCCGACTTCTTCGCGCAGGCTGCCGATGCCATCGCAGCCGCGGTCCCCGCGGCCACACGGGTCACCCTGGACAGCCAGGGACACGTCGCCGATCCGGCCGTGCTGGCGCCGGTGCTCATCGAGTTCTTCGCGTGATCCGTCGATCACCTCGTCGACGGTGGGCAGCCGCTCGATCTCTGCGCGGACGGCGGTCGCGGCGGCGGTGTAGGACGGTTCGGTCAGCAGCGCCCCCCGTACCTACCGCTGAAGGTTCCCGAGGCCTGACCGGCCGGCCACGATCAGTCCGGCGGAGAGAACCTGCCCTCGCCGAGATCGACGCCGATATGGAGAAGCAGGTCGCCAAGATCCAGTCCGGGGACGGAGCCCCAGTCGATCGACATGGCTAGAGATCAACCATACGACGCATGTACATGACGTGCTGTGTCAGGGAGAAAGCACGTCAGACAGACGACGGACTGGCATTGAGGGCTTCAGAGTTGCGGGCTTCCGTGAGCACGAGGTATCCGGCAGCGAGGTCGTAAACCACCAGTAGCTGCCCCAAATGATCAGGATAGGCACCATCGTGGGGAGCACTCGCCCCAATCGGGCGGAGCGAGGAATCACCGCATGAGAGTGACGACCTCTGAGGCCACGTGCTGAACCATGACGACGACTTCGTTGCTGTCACTGGTTGATCGTCAAACCCACACGGCCGGCGACCGGGTCTCGCGATGAGCGCGACCTCGGACGTCGGGTGTGCAAGGTGGTGGTAGGGAGTCTGCCCGAGTCGCGGACGCCCGCCCGCGCCTGAGCAACAGGTCGGGTGCGCCGTGCGGACCCTGTCTGTGGGGCGTGTTCTGGAGCGAGGGCTGGAGGAGGACGGTTGCGTAGGAACTCACGTACTGCGGTCGCGCGGGATCGGGTGGTCATCCGGTTCGCGGGCGACTCGGGCGATGGGATGCAGCTGACGGGTGACCGTTTCACCTCGGAGACGGCGGCGTTCGGCAACGACCTGTCGACATTGCCGAACTTCCCCGCGGAGATCCGGGCTCCTGCCGGAACGCTGCCGGGGGTGTCGTCGTTCCAGTTGCACTTCGCGAACTACGACATCCTGACCCCGGGTGACCAGCCGGATGTGTTGGTGGCGATGAACCCGGCCGCGTTGAAGGCCAACATCGTCGACCTGCCGCCAGGGGCGGTCTTGATCGTGAACACAGACGAGTTCACCACACGGAACCTGACCAAGGTCGGCTACGAGGCGAATCCGCTCGGGGACGAGTCGTTGTCGGACTTCCAGGTGCACGAGGTCGCCATGGCCACCCTCACCAAGGGTGCGCTGGAGGAGACCGGGCTGTCGAAGAAGGACGCCGAGCGGGCGAAGAACATGTTCGCGCTCGGCCTGTTGACGTGGATCTTGACGTCCGGCAAACCCCAGGAACGAGCTGTCGGTCACCTCGCGGCACAGGCTGAATACGCCAGCCTCACCACAGCCATCAACCACGCCCTAACCACCGCCCAACCCGTGCTTGCCCGTGCTATACCCGGTCGAGGAACTCCTTGATCGAACCAAGCAGCAACCCACCCGACGACAACTTCTCGACCATGCGCTGGCCGCCGCACGACCCACCAATCGACCTGACCTACGCCTCGAACAAGTTCAGCTTCACCACCTCGCGGGCATAGTGGCGCAAGAGCAGCGGCGGTTCGCCGATGCGGAGTGGGCCTACCGTCAGGCCCTGGATCTAGGGCTGGAGTTCGACGACGGGCGCGGTGCCGCCGGCACCCATCTCCATCTGGGCACGGTGGCGCAGGAGCAGCGGCAGCTCACAGACGCCGTCGCCTTCTTTGTGAGGGCGGCGTCAGCGTGGTACGGCGCCACCGGAAGTTGGCCTTCAGAAACGTTGTCGTCAATCAAGCACATGCTCGACCAGCTAGACCCGGACCAGGGTCAACGTCTGCTAGTCGAGAACGTGCCGCTGGGGTTCTCGACGACCTGTCGACGGCCGTCGATCAAGCCGAATGTTGACGGCCGTCGACTAGGAGCGAGCTCGGGGTGTAGCAGACACCAGGGTCATTACTTATCGGGCAAGCGCGGATGAGCGATCAAGATGGGTCGGGACTGATGAGAGGTGTTGGACGCAACCGGCGGTGTGGGACGCCGTCCTCCAGCAGTTAGGACGTGTTCAGGAGATTCAGGAAAGGATGAGAAACCTTGCCAATAAGTCCGCAGGTAGATGGCGGCTCAGGCAGATCGGATCCTTCGGCTGACTGAAGGTGGTGTCTCGCCAGCGCCGCGGCCGATGCCGCTGGTCAGGCGACCGAGCGAGGACGGCGACACCGCCCTGCGCCGTGTGGACTGCGCGCTGGCCGTGCTCATCTCACCATCGGCCGGTTGGCCACCATGACAGGGTTCCTGCGTTCCGTGCTGGCCGTTCCCGAGGGCGCCAAGATCAAGCCCCGTTGGTTTGGGGACCGCACGGGGACCACACGTCGTACCTTCGCCTGCTCGCGAGCCACTGGAAGGGCCCCCTGCGCTCACGATGCACGCCTTTGACGTGCGGAGACGCCTACCCGCACGTCCTGGGGGGCAAGGGGTCGCAGGTTCAAATCCTGTCGTCCCGACGGCATGATGGGCGGTTCCCTTTCGTCGGGGGAGCCGCCCATCAGCATTTCTACCTGCGGAGATGCGGTGTAGGTGGGTCGCTGCTGGCCTTGGGCTGAAGCCGGGTGCGGCTGGCTTTCGATCATGGTTTCTTGGTGAGTGACTATGTGAGTGGCTGTCGGGCTCGTTGTGGGGGAACAGGTCGTCCATCGCGGTGGTGCCCTCGTCGAGCACGGCCTGTTCGGCTACGCCCATGTCCGCCGCGTGGAACGGGCCCTCGTCACCGAGTACCGGGACGCGGTACGCAGCGCGCTCGACCACCTCGACGCCGACGCGGGCACCGACGAGGTCGTCGCGATCGCGGAACTGGCCGAGATCGTTCGTGGCTACGAGGACATCAAGCTGGCCCGGGTCGGCCAGTTCCGCGCGCAGATCGAGGCCGCGCTGGCCGACCTCACCGGCAGGCGGCAGGTGGGCGCGGCCGACCCGTCGTGACTGTGCGGTCCGAGCGGCCCGCTGCTCGGAAGCCCCTACCCGCGGACGTCCCGGCGCATCGCCGGCCGGTCCTCCTTGCGGCGGTCGACCTCGGTGAACCCCGCCGCGAGGAAGGCCGAGGCGATGCCGGTCATGGCGGTGTCGGGACCGGCCTTGCGGCCCGGCGCCGGTTCGACGGGAAAGCCCTCGACCGCCTGCACACCGTTCTCGGCGGCGAAGGCACACGCCGCCTCGATCATGTCGGCCTGCAGGCCGTGGCGGCGGTGCCCGTGCCGGACGAACAGACAGGTGATCACCCAGACCGGCGTGTCGTCGACGGCCTTCGTCACCGGCGAGCGCTGCAGCCGGGAGTACTCGGAGCGTTCGCCGATCCCGACCCACCCGGCCGGCTCGCCGTCGACGTAGCAGACGAGCCCGGGCGGTGGCTGCTGCGCGGCGCGCGCCCGCATCGCGCGCTTGTTCCCGCCGTCCCGGCCGGCGTCCCACTGGGCGAAGGGCAGGCGCCAGTGCATGCACCAGCAGTTGCGGGATCCGCCGTTCGACCCCATGACCTTCTCGAAGTCCGCCCACGTCTCCGGAGTGAGCGGCGCCGCCGCGAACGTCGTCATGTCGGTGCTCCTTCCGTCGGCGCCCCGATGTCGGGCTCGCTCGATCAGGACCTGGGCATCGAGCGGATCAAGAACGTGATCGGTGCGGTCGTCAGTGCCAGGCCGACGCTCAGCGCTGGCCGACAGAGCGTCACCGTCTAACGGCTTATGATGGTGACGATAACGCGGGTGGTCCGTCCGCTCAACCCGGGGACGGCGACGCGCGAGGACGGAGGAGGATCGTGGGCGGGGACACGGGGAGGGCGGCTCCCGGATCGCTGGAACTGGTCCGGCGGTTCGTCGACACGCAGGACCTGTACAACGATCGCGACGAGATGGGCGACGCGACCGCCGCGACCGCGTGGCTGGCCCGGGCCGACGTCATCGATGGCACCGACCCGATCACCCGCAGAGACCTGGCCGACCTGCACGGGATGCGGGACGCGCTGCGCGAGATGGCGGCGGCGAACACGATTGGCGATCCGTCGGCGCGCGCCGCCGTCGAGGCGTTCAACGAGATCTCCGCCCGGCACCCCGCCTCGGTCCGGCTCGATCTGCCTTCCGGCGCGATGGTGGCGGCGCTCGTGGCGAGGCGCGACGGCGGCCCCCGCGCGATCGCGACGATTGCGGCCGCCGTGGCGGAGGCCGTGCTCGTCGGGACGTGGCCCCGCCTCAAGTCGTGCGCCAATCCGGAGTGCCGCTGGCTGTTCTACGACGGCTCACGCAGCCGCACCGCGCGCTGGTGCAGCATGGGCGCCTGCGGCAGTATCGTGAAGTCCCGCCGCTACCGGCAGCGCCACCGGGAGGCGGCCACCGGGTGAACGGTGCCGCCCCCCGCTGCACACGCCGCACGGCCCCCGCACACAGGTCAGAATGGCCGTGATCGGGTCTGGCGTACACATTGTCTGCTGTGGCTGGGGCATGCCGCGCCAGCCAGGTGTGTTGGCGTACGGGCATCCCTGTGACCAGGGCGAACAGCAGGAAGGCATCTGGCACCCCAGGAAGTCGTTCCGTACCGTTCCGTGGCTGGGCAGTCTCGCGCTCGGACCCGCTCTTCCCCGTCCCTCGTATTGGCCGCTTTGCTCGTCGGAGCGGGGGGCAAGGGCGGCGCTTGCGCCATCGCGGAGCGACGCCGTAGGCGACATTGCGGTCGCGGAGACGTGGATCATCCCTGGCCGGGGGACCGTCATTACCTCGGAGCACGCGCCACGGCGAGGAGGTGGGGCGTCGCGGCGGTGGTTGATGGGTCGGTCTCGATCTGTTCGAGGCAGTGGAGGGCGAGGTCTCGTCCCTCGGGGTCAGCGAGCAGGCGGGCGAGGTCCGGGCTCCAGGCGAGCATCCCTTCGACCGGTAGAATGTCGACGTCGTCGAACCCGGCTTCGATGACTTCGTCGTGGAGCTCGGCGCAGGTGTGGAAGTAGGCCGTGGTGAAGTAGCGGGTGTCGTCGTTCGGGTTGCGGTGCTGGCCGGTTCGGAGGTCCTCGGTGAGGATCTCGACGAACGTGCTGTCGGCGATCAGGCCGTGGTAGAAGCCGTCCATCGTGCTGGCGTATCGGGAGATCGCGGCGACGGCGACGGGTGCGCCGGGACGGGCCACACGGCGAGCTTCGCGGAGCGCGCGGAGCCGGTCGGCGCTATCGACGAGGTGATAGAGGGGTCCGAGGAGGAGGACGGCGTCGTAGGAGTCGTCTGCGGCGTCCAGGGCCACCGCGTCACCGAGCGCCGCGGTGAAGGTGCCGAGTGCCGCGGCCTGTTCGACGTGCTTGGGCACCGGGTCGACGAGGTGGACCGAGTGACCACGATCAGCCAGCCACGAGGCGTAGACACCTGCACCGCCGCCCACATCGAGGATCGCGCTCGGTGTCGTGGGGAGGACCCGGTCGAGAATGACCTGGGTGCGCAGGAGTTCGAGCGACTCGGCGGCGGTCAACCGGCCCCGTTCGTCGGCTGCGGAGTAGTGCGCGACGAGCTCGGCGCGTTCGTTCATGTGGAGCGACCGTAGAGGTTCACGACGATCTTTACGATCGAGCGGCTCATGCGCGGGGCGCCGTTCCTGCTCATCGGCGATGGCACGTCCGAGATCCGGAGACGATCATCAGCCGTGGCCTGCTGGGGGTACAGGCTGGGATTGCGTCGCGGCCGCCCGCGGATTTCGCCGTGCATGTCGGAGTCACGACCGTCGGTGGGCCCGTTTCCAGAGCGTGCGGAGACTCACCACCGTGCAGCCACCCACCGAGACGTCGGTTCCTCGACGGGTGCGGGTCGAGTAGTAGGGGATGGGGCCACACCAGCCGAACCGGCCGCGTCGCACCCGCCGAGCGGGCTTGTGCTCCGGGAACCGACGCCGCGGAGGGCCGCGACGGTCCACCCTGCACCCGTCGCGCCACCCCGAGCTGCTCTGCTACTGCCCGGGCACCCAGGAGCGGTTCCGGACCTGGCTGAAGGACTGGTACGACGGGTACGTCCCCGGCTTCGCGCCGCGCATCCCGTTCCACCAGGCCGTGCGCGACATCGTGGAGTGGCGGCGCGAGCACCCCTGACTTCACCAAGCCCGACCCCGAGGTGGACGCCATGATCGACCGCCTGGTCGGTGGCTACCACGAGGCCCGGCGGATCTTCGCCGGGCTCACGCCCGCGGGGGAGTAGGCCGCCGCGGGGAGCGCCGCGGGAACCGCGGCGCTCCTCCGGGCGCTCAGCCCCCGGTGGCGCTCGGCAGCAGTGCCGGGCAGCCGCCCGTCACGTGGTCCGGGTCGTACTCGAAGTGCCAGTACTCGTTGGCGTACCGGCGGCACCACCCCAGCGCCCGCCCGTCGCGTTCCACCCAGGCCGCGGAGGCGAGCGGCTGCACGTCTACCGCGATCCCCTGCACGTGCATCGACCGGTCCGGCGGCAGCACGTACCTCCCGGCGAGCTCCGCCGTGCCGAACTTCCGCACGGCGTCGTCGAACTCGCGCTGCTGCTGCCCCAAGCTCCGCTTGCCGTCGTTCAGGCACAGCCGGCCCCCGTCCTCCGCAGCCGCGGCCTGCAACCGGAGCCACGCGTCCAGCACGTCCGGGCGCAGGCCGCGGGGCTGCTCGTCGACGAAGCGGGCGTCTGCAGGGCAGGGCGGCCCGGTCTCCGGTCCGAGGACCTCCGCGACGATCGCCATCGGCCGCCCCGGGACCCGTTCGCGGGCGAGGTCGGCGAGGGCGGCGAGGGCGACGTGACCGGTCGGGCAGAGTGCCACGACGGCTGTCGTCGCGAGCACCGAGGTCAGCAGCGCGGCGGTCGGCAGGCGCCGGACCGCGCGGGCGAAAGCGGTGCGCACGGGCCCCTACCCCAGCGCGCCGGCGGCGACCTCGGCGGCCTTCGCGATGAGCGCGTCGTCGTGCTCGGCGTCCTGCGCGGCGCGGTCGGACATAACCGCGAGGACGAGCGGGGCGCGGTCGGGCGGCCACAGCACGGCGATGTCGTTGCGCGTGCCGTACGTTCCGTCCCCGGTCTTGTCACCCACCACCCAGCCGTCGGGGACTCCGGCCCGGATGAGCGCGTCCCCCGTCGTGTTCCCGCGTAGCCAGCCGACGAGCTGGGCGCGGTCGTCGTCGGACAGCGCGTCGCCGAGGGCGTAGGCCTGCAGGTCGGTCGCAAAGGCCCGGGGCGTGCTCGTGTCGCGTTCGTCGCCCGGAGCGGTGTCGCTCAGCTCCGGCTCGTAGCGTGCCACGTCGGTGACGTTGTCGCCGATCCCCGCCAGCGCGGCGTCGAGGCCGGCGGGCCCACCGAGGTCGTGCAGCAGGAGATTGGCCGCGGTGTTGTCGCTGTAGCGGACGGCGGCGTCGCACAGGTCGCGCAGGCTCATCCCGGTGTCCACGTGCTGCTCGGTGACCGGTGAGTAGTGGACGAGGTCCGCGGTGCCGTAGTGCACGACCCGGTCCAGCTCGGTCGGTGAGGTCCGGTCGAGGACCGCGGCCGCGGCCATGGCCTTGAACGTGGACGCGAAGGCGAACCGTTCGTCGGCCCGGAAGGCGAGGGTGCGCCCCGACCCGGTGTCGAGGGCAAAGACCCCCAGCCGCGCGTCGAAGTCGCGTTCAAGCTGTGCGAACCCGGCCTCTGCGGCAGCGTCCTCGGGCCGCTGCTCCGCACTCGTGGCGACGGCGACGGGCGGTGCCGGCGCGCGGCCGCCGTCGGCGGCGCAGCCCGCCGCCCCGACGAGCGCGGCGGTCGCGGCGGCGGCGGCGAGGAGCCTCCTGGTGCGCTGTGCCGAGTTCCCGGTGTCCGGCATGGGTGTTCCCTCCTGGGGTGGTGTCGAGTTCGGGCGGAGTCAGGAAAGGAGCGGTTCGAGGAACCGCTTCGCCGCCTGGACGGCGACGCTCGACGAGCCGCCGTCGACGACGAGCACGGCGAGGGCGAGGTCGTCCGCAGTGGCGACGAACCAGCCGTGAGAGTGGGTGCCGTCGCCGAACTGCGCCGTGCCGGTCTTGCCCGCGACGCCGGGCAGGCCGGCAAGCGCGGTCGCGGTGCCGCCGGTGACGACTTCGCGCATCATCGCGCGCAGATCGGCGACCACGGCCGGGTCCGGCGCCGGGGGCGAGCGGTCGGCCGTCGTCGGCCGCCCGGGCAGCAGGACCGGGATCACGGCCCGTCCTCGCGCCACCGCCGCAGCCAGCAGCGCCATCCCGAACGGGCTGGCCAGCACCTCGCCCTGCCCGATCGACCACTCCACCCGCTGCTCGGGGCGCGGCGCCTGCGGCACCGACCCGGTCACCGCGGTCATGCCGGGTGCCACGTAGTCGACGCCGAGTCCCAGCTGCTCGGCCGTCTCGGCGAGCGCGTCGGGCGGGAGGTCGACGGCGAGCCGGGCCATCGTCGTGTTGCACGAGTTCGCGAATGCCGTGTGCAGCGGCACGTCGCCGAGGCGGAACCCGTCGTTCTTGATCTGCCTGCCCTGGATGTTCTCCGTGAACGGGCAGGGCCGGACGGTGTCCGCGGTGACGGCGCCCGCCTGCAGCGCCGCCGCGGTCGTCACGATCTTGAACGTTGACCCCGGCGGGTAGCGGCCGACGAGGGCGGGTGCGCCCTCGCGTTCTGCGGCCGGCGTCTGTGCCACTGCCAGCACCTCGCCGGTGGAGGGCTGCACCGCCACGATCATCGCCTGCTGTTGCGCGATCGGGGCGAGGGCCTGCTGGGCCGCGCGCTGCACCTCGCGGTCGACGGAGGTGGTCAGCGGCGCCACGTCCGCGGGCGGCTCCTCGTGCAGGACGTCGACCCCGCCGTCGGGTCGGACCGCCGAGATCCGCCACCCCGGCGACGCGGCGCGCAGCGTCCGGACCTCGTCGGCGAGGCCGGCCAGCAGCGGAGAGCGGAGACCGGGGTCGTCGGACAGCAGCCGGGTGTCCTCGACCGTGCCGACCCCGGGCAGATCCGCCCCCGCGGCGCGGATCCGGTCGTACTCGGGCCCGCGGAGCGTCGCAACCACGTAGCGCTGCCCGTCGGGGGTCGCCGCCACACCGTCGAGGATCGACCGCTCGGTGATCGACGGGTCGAGCTCCCGCAGGTTCGTGGCGAGCGTCCGGGCGACCCCGGCGTCTGCTTCCGCGCGGTCCAGCAGCAGGGTCACCACGCGCTGCGGGGACATCAGCCGGGCGCCGTCGCGGTCGAGCACGGGCGGGGCCGGGACGTCGAGGGCGTCCAGGCGCAGCCGCTGCCCGGGATCCAGATCCGGGTGCAGCACCGACGGTGCCCAGACCACCCGCCAGCCGTCGGCGGTGTCGCGCAGGGCGGCACTGCTCGCGTAGGTCCAGGTGCGGCCGCCGCCGAAGTCCCAGGAGAGCGTGAACGACGCGGTGGTGGCCGCGCCTCCCGCCCCGACCCCCTCCTCCGCGATGTGCAGCCCGTCGGCGCGCACGGCCACCGGTTCGAGAGTGCTCCGGTAGGCCAGCAGTTCCGCAGCGGCGCCCGGGTCGTCGGTCGCGGCGGCCGCGCCGGGCACGTCGCCCGCGGAGAGCGCGTCGAGGAAGGCCGCCGCCGCCTCGTCGGCACTGCCGCCGAACAGGCCGCAGGCGGACAGCGGCGCGACCACCACCGCCGTCAGCAGGGCGGCCAGCAGTCGTCGGCCTCGCGACGGCATCGCCGCGTCGCCTCCGGTTCGTCGCATCCGTGATCTCTCCCCCCGTGTCGGACGGCTGCGGCAGTCAACCGGGGCCGGGGCGACGATGTCGAATACTCTATTCACGATCAAAACAAACGATTTGGGTATCTCTGCAGGTAGTAGGGGGTGCGATGGACCTGATCCGGTGCGTCCGGTTCTTCGTCGCCATCGCCGAGGAACGTCAGTTCGGGTTCGCCGCCCGCCGGATCGGCATCTCCCAGCCACCGCTGTCCCGCGGGCTGCAGCGCCTCGAGGCCGAGCTGGGTGTCCGGCTGTTCGACCGCGGGCCGCACGGAGTCGACCTCACCGACGCGGGCGCTGCACTCCTGCCGCACGCCCACCGGCTGCTACAGGCCGAGCGCTCGCTGCGGGAGGCGGCGGAGAGCGCGGGGGCGGGACGCAGTGGTGTGCGGCTCGGCGTCGTCCCCCAACTGCCCCTCGCGGCGGCGGCCCACCTGGCCGCGGCCGCCGCGACCGGGGCACCGGGCCCGGCGCTCGGGGACGTCACCCTGCACACGGCGCCCACCACGGCGCTGGTCGACGCCGTGGCCGAGGGCCGGCTGGACGTCGCCGTCGTGATCCATCCCGCGGTGCTGGGCTCGCTGCCCGGCGGCGACGTCGTCCGCTTCCCGACCACGCTGCTGGTGCCGCGCACGGCATCGGACGGGGGCGAACCGCCGGCGCGCCTGCGTGATCTCGTGCGCGTCCCGCTCGCCGTTGCTCCGCGCGAGGACAACCCACCGGCGCACGACCTGCTTCTCGACACCCTCGACGAGCACGGCGTCACGGCGGGAACGACCTGCGTCACGGACGAGCGCGCCGCCGTCGCTCTGGCCGCCACCGGCCGGGCCTGTGCACTGACCGTGGACCGCACGCTCGACGCCACCGGGGTGGTGCGCCTGCCCGTACCCGGCGACGTCCTGCCACTCCGGCTGCGGGTGGTGTCACCCGACCGGCCGGCCGCCGAGCCGCCGCCGAACCTGGTCGGCGTGCTCACCACTGCCCTCGTCGAGCTGGCGGGGGCCCGATGACCGGCCCGGAGAAGGAGATCCGCGGCCGGTTCGCCGCGGCCGGGGTGCGCGGCTGGCTGCACGCGGTGCGGATCGAGCCGGCGCGGATCGACCCGGCCGCCGCCCCCGAGCCGGAGGTCGCGGTCGCTGCCGACGATCGCGTCGTGATGGCGTCGGTCTACAAGCTGCCGCTGCTGGTGGCGTTCTGCCGTGCCGTGGACGAGGGCATGCTCGACCCCGTGGCGCCGGTGCGGCTGCTGCCGGAGGCGCGCACCACCGGCCCCACCGGGATCGCGGCGATGAGCGACCCGGTCACGATGTCCCTGCGCGACGTCGCCCGGTCGATGATCACCGTCTCGGACAACGCGGCGGCCGACGCCCTGCTCGACGCCGTCGGCCTGCCACGAGTCCACGACACTCTGCGGGCCCTCGGGCTGCAGGCCACCTCCGTGCGCGGCGGCACCCGGGACGTCTACGACGCCCTCGTCCGCGACACCCGGGCCGCCAGTCTGGCGGACGCGATGGCACGGCTGGCCGACAACGACCGACCGGTGGACCCGGCCGCCTTCGACCCGCTGCTGTCCAGCGCGACGACGGCCCGCGACATGACCCGGCTGCTCACCGCGATCTGGACCGACGCAGCCGCGAGTCCCGGGCAGTGCGGGTACATGCGCACCGTGCTGGGCCAGCAGGTGTGGCCGCACCGGCTCGCAGCCGGGTTCCCGCGCCCCGGCGTGCAGGTGGCCGGTAAGACCGGCACACTCGGCCCGCTGCGCCACGAGGTCGGCGTGGTGCAGTACCGGGACGAACCGCCGGTGGCCGTGGCGGTGTTCACGCGGGCCGCCCGCGCCGAGATCCACCTACCGGCCGTGGACGCGGTGATCGGCAGCGCCGCCCGCGTCGCCGTGGGCACGCTGCGCGTCTGATCCGGCGCGCGCGTGCCCGTCGGGCACGGACTCAGCCGTGGTCGTCGGCGTGGTCCTCGTCCCGGTCCTCGGGGTTGACGTACCCGTCCTCGAGCATGCCTTTCGCCTGCACGAGGTTGCCCAGGGCGGCGACCAAGTACTCGTAGTGCTCCCCGCGGCCGCGGGCGTCGGCCGGTGGGTCCTCCCAGCTCCCGATGGTCTCGACCAGCTCCCGCTGGAAGTCTGCCCCCGGTAGTGGCCGGCTGCGCCGTCGCGCCTGACGGAGCTGGCCGGGCTCGGGTCCGCCGGATCCCCGCCTTCGCCGGTCGGATGTCGTCGCCCGGTGGGGCTCGGCCCGGCACTCCTGGTCGCGGCGGTGGATGTGCCCGTCGGGTCCGGCTCTCGTGGCGGCGTGGATTTGCCCGCCGGGTCGCCCGCCCGCCACGGGCTGCAGTGGGGGTGTGCTCGTCGCCGCGCTCGGCCCGGGTCGGGGTCAGTCGCGCTCGGGGGCCCGCACGAGGGGGAGGTAGATCTGGTCGACGATCTCGACGATCACCTCGTCGGGAACTGCAGTCGCGCCGTTGAGCGCGTACTCGTTGCGCAGGAGGTTCACCGCCACCGTCGCCACTCGCGGGGCGACCGCTTCCGGCCGGGCCTCGCCGCGGGCGACGGCTCGGGCGACGACTGTCGACCAGGCCTCCGTGCCGGCGTGCACCACCTGCTCCCGGATCTCGCGGAGCCGGTCAGGGTCGTCCTGCACCCCCGTGAGCAGGCCTCGCAGGATCCGGCCCTCGGGCGAGGACATCCGCCGGTTGGCCCGCCGCAGCAGCGCGAGCGCGTCGGAGCGGAGGTCGCCGGTGTGGGGGGTGTCCCCCGGCGCCACGGCGAGAAGTCGTCGGTAGGCGGCCACGGCCAGCGCGGCGCGGCTCGGCCACCGCCGGTAGATGACATTCTTGCTGGTGCCTGCCCGCGCAGCCACCTGGTCCATCGTCAGCCCCGGGTAGCCCACCTCGGAGAGCTCGGCGGCTGCTGCCTCCAGGATCGCCCGCTCGAGGTCGGCGCCGCGCCTGCGCGTGGCCTTCGGCCGGTCGGCTCCCGGTGTCACATCTCACCCCGCTTTCAAGAGACTGGCCGTATCTTACGGCACTCCCAACTCTGCTAACGTCGAGCACATAAGATACGGCCAGTTCGCTAGATGGTTGGGGGAGCGATGGAGCGTCGTGCACTCGTCGTCGGGCTTTTGTGGGACCTGGGGTTGCCGCTGGCGGCGTACTACGCCTGCCGTGCCGCGGGCATCGGCACCGCGGCCGCCCTGGTGGCCGGCGGTGCGGTGGGAGTCGGGCGCGTCGCCTGGGTGGCGGCGGCCCGGCGCCGGCTCGACGGGCTCGCCGCCGTCACGGCCGGTGTCCTCGTGGTGCTCGGCGGCGCATCGCTCCTGATCGGCGACCCGCGGCTGGTGCTCCTCAAGGGGTCGATCGTGTCCGGGATCGCCGGGATCGTCCTGCTCGGGTCGTGCCTCGCCGGGCGGCCCGCGATGTACGCGCTCATGCGCCGCGCCGTCGCAGGCGATCCGGGGAAGGCGGCCGAATGGGACCGGCGGTGGACGACGCAGCCGCGGTTCCGCCGGATCATGAGCGTCGTCAGCGTCGTCTGGGGTGCCGGTCTGCTCGTCGACGCAGTCGTCCGAGTGCCCCTGGTGTACCTGCTTCCCCCTGACGTCGCGACGAGCGCGTCGACAGCCCTCGAGGTCGCCACGATCGCGCTGCTGGTCGGGTGGAGCCTGCTGTACCGGCGCCACCGCGAGCGCCTCGCCGCGGTCGCGGACGGGGCGTGAGTGGCGTGCGCGGCCGCGGCGTCACCTACGACACCGGCGCCCGCCCGGCGGGGCGCACCACTCGGCCGTCCTTCGACCCTGCGACGGTGCGGGAGGACATGCGGGTCGTCGCCCGCGACCTGCACTGCACCGCCGTCCGGATCACCGGCGACGACCCAGGGCGGCTCACGGTCGCCGCCGAGCACGCCGCCGACGCCGGCCTGGAGGTGTGGTTCTCGCCGTTCCCGTGCGAGATGACCGAGGCGCAGATGCTGCCCTACCTCGTTCACTGCGCCGCTCGCGCCGAGGACCTGCGCGGCCGGGGTGCGGAGGTCGTCCTGGTCACCGGAGGCGAGCTCGGCATCTTCGCCCGTGGCTTCCTGCCCGGCGACGACCTGTTCGCGCGGCTCGCGGGGTTCGCCGCGCCGCGGCCGCAGCTGCGGGAGACGCTCGCGGCGGTGCCGCCGCAGCTGAACGCCTTCCTCAACCGGGCCGTCGCCGCCGTCCGCGGGCGGTTCGGCGGCCGCATCACCTACGCGGCCGCTCCGTTCGAGCAGGTCGACTGGACTTCGTTCGACATCGTCGGCGTCGACGCCTACCGCGACGCGCAGAACGCCGCCGGCTACCGCGACGGGATCCGCGGCCACGGTCGCCACGGCAAGCCCGTCGCCGTCACGGAGTTCGGCTGCTGCACCTACCGCGGTGCCGCCGACCGCGGCGGACGTGGCTGGATGGTCGTCGACCGCACCGCACTGCCGCCCCGGCTCGACGGAGCCTACGTCCGTGACGAGGAGGGCCAGGCCGCGCACCTCACCGACGTCCTGCGGATCCTCGGGGAGGAGGGTGTCGACAGCGCCTTCTGGTTCACGTTCGCGGGCTACGCCTACCCGCACGACCCCGATCCCCGCCACGACCTGGATCTCGCGTCCTACGGGCTGGTCCGGGTGGACGCGGACGGCCGCAGCGTGCCGAAGGCGGCGTTCCACGCGATGGCCGCGGCCTACCGCGAATGAGCCGCCGCGACCGAGACGGGGACAACGGCCGGCGGGGACCCATCTCAGGCCGATTCCCGCGTCAGCCCCAGCCGTGGGCCCAGGCATTCCAGCGCCGGGAGCAGCGCCGCCTCGGGCACGGCCCAGGAGCGGCGCGATGGTGTGGTAGTTCGCGGTCGTGCTCTCTGATCGGCCCGCCAGTCCGAACGCGAGCCAGTCCCGCACGGCGGCGGCGACCGGGCGACTGGAACGGACCATCCCACGACCACAATCAGGCAAATGACCACCGACCACAGCACGGCCGTAAGCACGGCCTGGAGCCGTGGGGTACGGACCGATGATGACTGCAGGATGACACAGCAGCAGGCGACACCGGCCGCGGCGCCCGTCGACAGAACGAACACCGGAGTGGAGAACCCGACCGAGAAGGAGGTCAGGGCGACAAGCACGGGTGGCCACGCCACCCCGGCCAGGCCGGCTCAGGCGAACCACACCGATCAGCGCCGGGT
This sequence comes from Pseudonocardia xinjiangensis, assembly GCF_050948425.1. Classification (NCBI taxonomy): domain Bacteria; kingdom Bacillati; phylum Actinomycetota; class Actinomycetes; order Pseudonocardiales; family Pseudonocardiaceae; genus Pseudonocardia; species Pseudonocardia xinjiangensis. The sequence goes on from NZ_CP192009.1 coordinate 2,857,295, forward strand.
TGCCCGCGAATACGAACGCCGCCGACGCGACGGCGAACGCCAGCAGGCCGCCGAGCAGTACCGGGCGCGGCCCGATCCGATCGGCCAGAGACCCGAACACGGGCTTGAGCACCACCTCGGCGCCGTCGTAGACCGCCAGCAGCAAGCCCAACGTGATCAACGAGGTGTGTTTTGCGGTCGCCGTGGACGATGCCCGCTGTGCCGCTCGGTCGGCGTGTAGGCGGCCCCGAGCACGCCCTGGGCCGCGGGCTGGACTCGGTGATCGAGGTCAGCTCGGCCGCGGCGGTGGCCTGGCAGTTCGCCGGCCCCGACCCGGAGCGGCGGGAGAAGGTGGCGCTTCGGGTGATCGCGGGCTCGTTCTTCGCGCTCGCCGCCTACGTCTCGGTCGAGGCGGTGCGCACCCTGATCGGCCTCGAGCGTCCCGAGCACTCCCTGGTCGGCATCGTGCTGGTCGCGAACAGCATGGTCGTCATGCCGTTCCTGTCCTGGGCCCAGCGCCGGGCCGGGCGGGAGCTGGGCTCGGCCAGCGCGGTCGCCGACTCCAAGCAGACGCTGCGCCTACCTCGCCGCCACCCCAGCAGATGTCGGTGCAGCGTCGGGCTCGGCTGCACGTACCTTGCAAACCCCGTCGCGGTGGAGGTCCTGAGGCGCTACCCGGCCGCCCGCGCGGCGGCGGGCGGGTCGGAGAACTGATGCGTCAGTTTGCGTCGATCCGTGATCCCCGCCGGACACGCGATTTCAGCACGGCGGTACATGGTCCCACGACCGCGTGCTCTCCCGACTCCGCGCAGCAGGCTACCGAACGTGGACCGCGACCCCGCCCAGGCTCGCCGCGATACGCGCTGGGGGTCAAAGCCGCCGGCGTCGAACCCAGCACACTCTCACGGACGGCGCCGTCGGGCGCCAGCAGCGTGGCTGACTCCGTCGCCCGCTCCACTGCGTATGCAGTCCGCGTACACCCTGTTGGTCGCCGTGGATTCGGCCTACGTCTCGGGTGACTCTCGGTCGGATCCCTGCCCCGCCGGCGTTCTCCGTTGCTGGGCGACCGGAGCGTCCCAGTCGATGTGGTGGGAATACAGCCATGTCCTGGGGTCCGCGCTGTCCCGGTCCGTTGTGTTGGGGCGGTTGGGTTGGTTGGCGCTGAACGCCACCAGCCGCTCCACCCGCGCGCGGCGGAGACCGGTGTAGGTCTCGAACGCGTGCGGGATGCTGGGCAGGTCGCGCAGGCATTGGGCAAGGGTGACGGCGTCCTCCAGCGCCATGGACGCGCCCTGGGCGGCCGATGTTGAGGCGGCGTGCGCGGCGTCGCCGACCAACACCAAGTGCGCGGTATGCCAGTGGTGGGTGGACGGGACGTCATAGCTGCTACTGGCCATGATGTTCGTCCCGCTGGCTCGGACGATCGCGGCGACGGGCGTGTCGTCGCCTGCCACTTGATGCAGGATGCGGTCGCGCCAGTCGGACGGGCCGATGGTCGCTCGGTCGGCGGCGGTCATCTCGTCGCCGGGCAAGTGGACCACCCAGAGGGTCTCCCCATTCGGGGAGGTCGTGTAGCCGCTGAAGCCGGAGCTGCCGTGGATCATGCGAAACGTCTCGGAAGCCGGGGGAATGCCGGTGTCCCGGGTGTAGCCGAAGACAACATTCTCTCCGGTGTAGCGAGGCGCAGGCGCGGTCGGATCGATGATCGTCCGGACGGTGGACCGTATTCCGTCCGCGCCGACGAGCAGGTCGCCCTCGGCCCGGCTGCCGTCCGCGAAGGTGGCGATGATCCGCCGGCCCGTCGTGGTCGCCCGCACCAGCCGCTTGCCGTGTTCGATTCGGCCGCCGCGGCGACGGACCTCCTTCTGCAGCGCCTGATACAGGTCGGCGCGGCGCAGTGTGCGGGGCCCGTCGACGTCGGTAAGGGTGACCCCGATGGTATGGCCGGACACTCGCTGTCCGGTCGCGTCGACGTGCTCAACTCTGGTGGTGCGGAACGAACACGGCATGATCGCATCCAGGGCGTCGACGGCCCGCAGCGCGTCCAAGCCGTTGTGCATGACCATCAGGAAGGCGCCGGTGTCGTCGGCGCCGTCCGGATACGCCTCGTAGACGGTCGAGTCGATACCAGCTTTGCCCAGTGCCAGGGCTGTGGTGGCGCCAGCAATACCGCCGCCGATGATCAGTGCGTGGGTCATGGTGTGTGGGCACCTCGGGGTCATCGGTCCGGAATCCCGCCAGGTGCCAGCGGCAGGGAACCGCAACCGCTAATGCATCCGACGGACGAGTCGAGCGACCACTCAGAGAGAAGATTGCCACGGAGAGGGATAGAGAGGCCCGTAGTGCGCTGGGTCGCCGCGATCCCTCCTTGGCGAAGTGGTCCATCGACCGCGCGTGTCCTGTCTGGGGCGACGGTAATGGGTCGGCCGTTCAACGCTGAGCCACATTGATCCTAGCTATGGTCGGATTGCGAAGTCGGTAACGGCCCGAACAACCGACCGGCCGCGTCACGAATCCCGCTGGCCGCTTCCTGGACCGTGTTTCCGGCGAAACGGACGCGGCACCCGGCACGGTTGAAGGTGCGCCCGCTGCAGTGCCCACACTGGAATCAATCGCTGACAGACTGACCATGCACGTTCGAAGGAACATCATCAGGTGCGGAAGTGGTCCGACGCAGGCCGGGTGGAACGCCCTAGGGCCTGTCCTCAAAGCGGGTGTGGCTGGCCTGGTTTGATCTTGGCTTGTGGTGCGCAGGCATGAGCTCACCGATGAGCAGTGGCAGGTGATCGAATCGTTGTTGCCGGTCTCGGGGGCGAGGGGTCGGCCGCGGGTGGATGACCGTCGGGTGATCAACGGGATGTTGTTCAAGGCCAAGACCGGGGTGGCATGGCGGGATCTGCCCGAGCGGTACGGGCCGTGGAAGACCGTCTACAACCGGTTCTGGCGTTGGTCGCGCACCGGTACCCTCACCGCACTGGTGGCCAGGGTGCGGGTGATCGCCGAGGCGATCGACGAGCTTGACCGCGAAATTTCGGTGGACTCCAGCATCGTGCGTGCCCACCAGCATGCCGCCGGCGCACGTAAGGCCGTCGCTGCGCAACGGTCCCCGGGGGGTGGACGGGTCCTGCAGCGGACACGACGTGCCAGATGATCATGCTATCGGACGGTCTCGAGGCGGACCCTCCACCAAGATCCACCTTGCCTGCGACGGTCACGGCCGCCCGTTGTCGAGGTGGTGACCGGCGGCAACGTCAACGACACCACTATGTTCGAGCAGGTCCTGGCCGGTGTCGAGTTCCGCCGCCCCGGCCCCGGTCGCCCGGCGACCCGCCCGGTGCGAACGACGCACACCGGAAGCGGCTCGTAGCAGGGACGAGAGATCACGCCATCCCGGCAGGTGCTGGATGCGATCGCTCGCACTCTGAAGTTGTCGGCGGTTGAACACGCCTACAACCTGTCGCTGGCCGGCTACTCCGCCCCGCCGTCCCTGTCGGAGCAGTGCCCGCAGGGTCCTCCGGCCCATGTGCAGCGTTTGCTTGATGCGCTCGGGGGTTTCCCGGCGTTCGCGCTCGCGCCGGACTGGACGGTTGCGGCGTGGAACGAGGCCTACACGGCTGTCTACCGGGATCTGTCGAAGGTGCCGGCGCCGGATCGCAACCTGCTGTGGCTGATCTTCACCGATCCGTATCTGCGGGAGATGATGCCGGATTGGGAGTACATGAGCCGGCGCTGCCTCGCCCGGTTCCGTGCCGAAGCGGGACCCCGACTGGGCCAGCCGTCGTTCTCCCGACTCGTGACCCGGCTACTTGATGCGAGCGAGGCGTTCCGCGCCGGTTGGGAGAGCCACGACATCGAATGGATCGCCGTACGGCGACGAATCTTCCACCACCCCGTCGCTGGCGAACTCCACCTGGAACAACATTGCCTGGCACCGGTGGAACACCCGCACCTGCGCCTGGTCATCTACACGCCCGTGCTCACCACGGACACTTTGGAACGGCTGCGGCGCCTGTGCGTCGGACCGGCTGGCCGGCGCAATGCCTCGGCTGATCCCGGCCCGTCACTCTCCGAGTAGGAACGGTCGTGCGGCACGAGCCATGTCGCTGTGGGAGTGCGCGAGTCCTGACACCACACTGTCAGGCCGCACCGGCGGCGGTACGGGTCGGCCGCGGACCTGGTCCCGGAGATGTCACGCCGGCACGACGTAGGGGAAGTTCCTGCCCCGGACATGCTTGGCTACGAATGGTCTCAGCCCCCACGGCACGGCCGTGTTCACAACGAGGGACATCATCGCTTCGGGTGCGTTGTCGGCCGGCGTCCGGCCGTTGTGGGCGAAACCGTGCGTCGCGCGGGTCCCAACCACATAGGACAGCACGTCGGGGAACAGTTTCCGGGCCACGGACGGGTACCGCGTGTTGGGGGGATGGGTGAAGTCGGTGTCGTCCGGCCAGAAGATCGGTTACGTCATCGGATGCCCAGCGCGGTTGATCTGGCGCCAGGCGCCAGCTTAACGGTCATACGAAGCGTCCACGGCGCAGTGTGTCCGAGGGTGACTCGCCGTACCTACTGCGGTAGGCCGCTGAGAAGCGGCCGGGGTGGTTGAAGCCCCAGCGGTAGGCGACCGACATGACGGTCTCTCCGCTGGCCAGGAGATCCGCGCGGGCTCGTGCGAGCTTTACCTTGCGTAGGTAGCCCGTCGGGGAGGTGTTGAGCGACTCCTGGAACGCCATCTGCAGTCGGCGGGCGCCAACCCCGGCATGTCGCGCGAGGTCGGCGACGGTGTAGTTGGCCCGCGGGTCGGCCTCGATCAGGTCGACCACTCGCTTCACCGTCCGTGGCCTGGCCTGCGGGACCGGACGGCGCAGCTCGTCGAGGTGGTCGTGTGCCTGTGTCTGGAGCAACCCCGAGATCAAGAGTTTTTCCAGGTAGCCACGGTGGCTTTTCGAGTGCTCGAGCAGGCCGCTCGGCCGGTCGAGCTCGCTCAGGATGAGTCGCAGAACGCTCAGCCAGCTCTGGGCGTGCGGGCTGGTGAGGTCCATGGCCAGCTCGAACCGGACGTCACCGCCGATCGGATGGCCCAACAGCGCCTCGAGTTCCGCCTCAAGTGCCGACTTTTCGATCTTGATACAGATCTGGGACGCATCCGCATCCCACGAGGGCAGCGCCGCGTGTTCGCGGGGCGTGAAAACCGCCCCCCGCGCCGGGGTGGCGACCGATTCCCGTGGTCCACACGCCGACGCGACTCTCCCAGAGAGCGGAACGTTCACGTGATATGCCCCGAGCGCGCCGGCATCGAGCATCGCCTCGGTGCCGAACCGCACGAAGGCGACCGTCACGTGGTCCAGCCGGGCGGCACGGAGCAGGGACTCGCTGAGGTCCGGCCGAGGCGTGCGCGTTCGGACCCGCTGCGCGGGATAGAAGAGGCTGTTCAGCCTGTCTGTGAACACGTCCACTTGGCTGGACCGGCAGATCTCGCGGTGGGCGAGCACCGAGGTATGACGGTCGCCAATCCAGGAGAGCGCGTGGGGGCGTTCCGCCCGCTCTGAAACTTCAGTATGCGGAGCCCGGACGAGGTGACCGCTGCGGCCGTAAGGTCCGGGCGATATAGTGGCCATGAAATCTCCTGGTGGCGTGAATAGACCGGCACTCCGCACTTCGGCGGATCAGCGACCATGCGCGGAGTCGCACCTCGCGCGTTCACACGTGGACGTGCGTGGGGAGCGGCGGGCCGAGCTCGCGCGGGCTTGATGAGCCGCTAGCGGAAGCTCTACCTTGGCGCTCGAATCATCCTCGACGGCACGCTTTCGAGCGAGTGCTGGCCGCGGATCGCGAACTCCCGAACGGCTGCACGCCCGAGGCGCGTGCCCGTCCCGATAAGCCCTCGACCGACGTCGATGATGTGCCATAGGGTGTACCCGGAGTCGAATCGTCGCCTGCCCGGCGCCGCTCGTCGAAGATTGTCTGATGTGTGAGCCTATCCTCGATCCGTACCTACCCCGTGTTTCCGAATCTCGAGATAGCGCGCTGCAGCTACAGATGTGCGTGGCGGCGCCACGTCTCCAGGACGCTGCGGTCGCCGCGTACGTCGAGTCCTTTTGACGTGCGGCGATTCCAGAGGAGCATAAGAAGCTCACCGCTGAGTGCATGAACCTCGGCGTCCGCGACGCCGGGGGCCGGCCCGCGACCGAACGCCGGCTCATCGGGCCCGAGTGCGATCCACCAGCGGTGACTGGTGTCGGTTGCCCGGAGCGCGAGAGTGCGCGGTGTCTCAATCCGAAGGTGCTGCCGGTAGCGGTCGGCGAATCCGCAGACCAGCTCGTCCACACCGTCGGCGGCGAGCGCGGACACCAGAGACTCGCCTCCGCGGGCTGCTGGGTAATCCGCGGTCTGGGCATCGACTCGGTGCACGAGGGTCTCATGTACCTGACGTCGGATCCAGAAGTCACGAGACGGGACGGAGGAGGGCCATATGGTCCAACAGTCCAGCGTCGCGGGTGTCTCGCGCAGAGCCGCCACGAGCGCCGAGTGCGCCTGTTCCATTCGGTCGATGACGCCCACGTCGTCGCTGGGGTCCGGATCCTCGAGTGCCGATAGTTCAGACGGCCTCGGGGCCACGGACCGTTCCTCGGTGACGATCGTCCGGGCCCAGCGGTAGGCGAAGCCGAGATGGGCGATGAGATCGCGCATCGTCCATCCGGGGCAGGACGCGATCTCGGCAGCCAGCCCGTGCTCACGGGCGATCTTGAGAATCAGGCGCCCTTCTGTATGGAGCACCTCGAGGTACTCGGCGGCGTCGAAGCCGGTGCCTATAGCAAGATCGAGTTCCTGCGTCATGAATGAGGACCGCCTTGGGGTAGAGGAAGTCTGCCAGATGGATGAGCGAGACGTCGCTTGTGCGGTGACACCCTCTCGCGAGCTCTCGCCAGGAGCGCGAGGACACGGCAGCATTGTATCCCCGTACGGACCGATCGGTACAAGCTCCAGAGACGGCTAGTCCTGAGATCCTTCCCACCGCAGCGTTTGTGGACCGATCTGTACACCGTTGCTAGGGTCGGAACCATGTCGGATGTCGACCTGCGTTTCTATTTCGATCCCGTTTGCCAGTTTGCATGGATGACCAGCACGTGGGTCCGTCAAGTCATGGCCGCCCGTGACTACTCCGTGGAGTGGCGGTTCATCTCGCTGCGGCTCATCAACTCCCATATCGACTACGAGGCGCATTTCCCGCCGGAGTACGAGATGATCCACACTGCGGGCTTGCGCATGCTGCGGGTCGCGGCTCGAACTCGCGCCGAGTACGGCGCCAGCGCCGTGGACACCCTCCAGGCATCGTTCGGCGCCCACATCTTCGATGTGCCGCCGTGGCCGAGTGAAGCAGAGCGGGCAAAAGACCTTGGCACCCCCGAGCACGTGTCTCGCGTCCTCGCCGACGCCGGGCTGCCCACCGGCCTGAGTGAGGCGCTGGACGACACGTCCTGGGACGACGAGATCCAGGCCGAGGGCGAGGAGGCCCGCTCGCTGACCGGCAAGGATGTCGGCACTCCGATCCTGCACATCGACCCGCCCGACGGTGTCGCCTTCTTCGGGCCGGTCATCAGCCGCCGCCCGTCAGACGCCGACGCGGTCGAGCTGTGGGACCACGTCCTGGGTCTCGGCAGATTCGGTGGCTTTGCGGAGCTCAAGCGCAGTCTGCGCGAGCGAACCCAACTGCAGGTCTTCGGTGGCTCGTCCGACACCGTCGGCAAGACGGAAGACTGGCACCAGGGCAGTCGTCGGCAGAAGCACTGAAGCTCCACCGGATCTGGTGAATTCGACAGATCAGACTGTTGCGCGAGAGACGACGTGTTACCCGGTCGCAGCATTCGTGATGTGATAGCGGCGATGATCTGCCGACGCCCACGGCCTACCTGGTCGGGGTTACGCAGGCATGTCGACGCCGCCCGAAACTTCACCATTCGCAGTCCCTCAGGGGGTGCCCGGTGGGTTGAAGGCCAAACAGGAAGGTGGCGCCGCTCCTCTGGGATTACGGATGCCGTACAGCAGGGCGTCGAGGAACTCGTCCGCGAGCGCTTCTGCGGTGGTTTCGCCGTTAGGCTCGAACCAAAGGCAGGTGGAGTTGAACATTCCCAGGATCCCCCTGACGAGCAGCCGAGGCATAGGACGCAATGCCCCGGCTGTGACTCCCCGATCCAGCGCCTGCCGCCAGTAACTCTCGTAGCGTTCCCGTGCGACAATGACGCGATCTCTGCGCTCCCCGGTAAGCGCCCCGTGGTCGCGAAAGAATACTGCCCACTCCGCCTGGTGTTCTGTGATGTTGCGTAGCAGGCCGCGCGCCATCTCCCGCAGCAGATCCTCCGCTCCCAGGTTCGCGCTCAGAGCCTTCTCTGCGTGGAGGTTAACGATGTCGATCTGGTTCTTGCTTATCGCGTAGAGGAGCGCTTCCTTGCTCTCAATATAGTGGTAGAGCGCACCCCTGCCCAAGCCCGCTGTTGCACCTAGCTCGGCGATCCCTGTTCCGTGATAGCCTTTCTGGGCGAACAACCCGGCGGCGATCTGGATGATTCGTTCTCGGTTCACGTCGAACGCGCTGGTACTGATGGCCCTACGGGCGCTCTGTTCGGCTCCTCCTGGCTGCTCCTGCACAGCTCAAGCTTATGTGCTGTGGCCAGCACAGCCTTCTTGGCCCGAGCGGCCCGGAACCATGGTCCACTGCGAAACCATCGTCCCTTCTTCTGGGAGCTCCCTCAGAGAGTGTTTGAGAAGATCAGCTGGTCGTCGTGAATATGCGTCGTTGCTGACGGGTTGCGGGGCCGCCGCGAGCGAGTCGTCGGGTGATGGTGTTGATCGCGGCCCAGCGGATCATGGTCTCGGACACGGCGGTGTGGCGTTCGTAGTCGCGGGCCAGGCGGGGGTGTGCGGTCAGCCAGGCCAGCGTGCGCTCGACAGCCCGCCGGCGTGGGATCACCGCGAACCCACACTGACCGACAGGCTTGCGCACGACGTGGATCGTGGTGTGCAGGATGTGGGCCGCCCACTCCAGCAGCCGGCCGGCGAACGCGGCGTCGGCGATGACGAACCGGACCGGCGTGGCCAGGTAGGCCTGCTGCAGCACCGGTTTGGCACCGTCACGGTCCTGTATCGACGCGGCGCACACCACGACGGTGATCAACAGACCCAGGGTATCGGTGTCGCGGGCGTCGATGCCATCCGTGGCGCTCCCACGCCGTGCACCTCCGTGCCCGGTTGACAGGATTGGAAAAGGCTCAGTGACCGTCATTGCACGCTCCCCAGCAGCCGCTCCACCGCGATCTCCAGCACCACCCGCTCGGGATGCGGTTGCAGCGTGCCGTAGCGCTGCGCATAGCGACGCTCAGCCTCGGCCACTGACGCTGCGTCCGACCGTACGATCCCGAGCCCTTGCAACGTCGACCATCGGGCCCCCTCGATCCCGGTCACCGCGACCCGAGCGCCGCCCTCGCCCACCTCGAGCACATTGCGGATCTTCTGCGAACCTCGTCGCGCGATGACCCGGGCCAGTCCGCCCCCCAAGTCGACGGTGACCCCGACAGCCACGAGGTGCGGCGTGCCGTCACCCGCCACGGTCGCGAGCAGGCAGTATCGCCGCTCAGTCCAGAACGTCTCGAAGTCGGCGCCAACCCCTTCAAAAACCCAAGACACCGGTCAAACTCTCCTCCCGAAAGCACGGTCCCACAGCCCGACGTCAGCGACGTCCGCCATACCGCCTTGTAATAATGTGCAGGAGTGAGCCGGGCCCCGCTACGGCCCGACTGCTCGTACGGCACGGCGAGCCCATGCCGCAACGGGTGCACGCCCATGTCTGTGTTCGACGCCGACCTGCTGCGCGATCGCGGACATGTCAAAGTATGCACGCGGCCGGGGGAGTCGGACTGGCCTGCAGCATCCACGGAATAGGATGCGAGCCGTAAGTGATCGAGGCGGATCGACAGCAGTCAGGGGATCGGTGCTCATGCAGTTGCCCTCGCGAGCCTCCTCCCAAAAAAGACCTGCGACGCCCCGGACCGGATTCACGCCTCATCGCGGTCACCCTCAGGTAATTTGCGTCTCGCAACAGAGCAAGCAGCAGCACATAGGCCTCCGACGGCTGACGGAGCCGGGGGCGACAGACCGACCACTCGGTCGTGCGGCTGTTTCCCCTCTTGCGCATTTGTCGTTGTTTCTCGGTCATCTTACTCTGCTGATCGTGACGCTACACCTCTGGCACGCGTGCTAACGGATGGACGTTGAGCGGCACACTCCGCGCCTGACCAGAGCGCGTGAGCCGAAGGTCCCGGTTCATCGGCACCCGGTGCAACCCAGGGCTGACCCAGCCGGGGCTGCACCACCGGTCGGACTCGCCGCATGATACGCCAGCGAAACCTCGCCTAAGCATTTTGACTGCACGCTGAACATACGCGCCGCTCTTCCGGAGTGCCATCCGAGCCGCCGCCGAGCGCAGTCACACCTGCGACGTTACGAGCTACCGGACAGCTGGGGAGAATTAGATACTTCGTCACTGTCGCCGGTGCTCTTGTACCGCCTGTCGATGGCTCGCGGATCCCGGTTGCTCGTGGGTAAGACAAATGGGTTGATCAGTGCTGCGGCTGTCGCCCAGAGGCGTTCCGGCTCCTGGTAGACGCGTTCATCACGATCCGTCGAGGCCTGAAGAGCGCAGGAGCGGGTTTTCAGCGCGGTCGGCGTGTGCGGCGAGCGCGCAAGGCTGCGTGGCTGTTGCGATGTCCTCCATGGAGTTCGCGCCGTAGCCCTTCGGTCAGAAGATGCCTCAAGTGCAGTCAGTGTGCGCTTCTTGTTGAAATGTCGTTTTCCGACCATGGTTAACCCTACCCCTGTTTGACGCCGTCGCCAATGTGTGCAAGCCTGTCGGGCATGACAAGAGCGTCATGAATGGCGCAAGCGTCGCCCACCTGGCGCATAGGGCTGTCCGTACGCGCATTCGGGGCTACAAACTGTCCGGTTCGTTGATCTCTATGGAGATCCGATGATTTATCACCTTCTCGACGTGCAGGGTCGCCGCCCTCTATTACCGCGGCGAGCAGCATCGGCCGTGTCCTGGCCGGTCAGTGTGCAGTGGCACGGGCGAATGCCGCCGAGGGGTCGCGAGCATTGTGCCTGAGGCAGGGACCTGCTCATTCGAAGCCGTTGTCGAGCCGCACCTCAGGCTGGTCGCATTGCGCAGCTGCACCCGATGCGCTGCGCGGAGCACTCGGTGGAAATTTGCGCCGGATCGACGAAAGGCGGGACACCAGGCTGCCTGCGTCACCGTCGATTCTCCCGCCGGGGGATGGCGGGAACGGAACCTGCGGAACCAATCCGACCCGGACGTCAGGATGATTTCGGTAGCTACCCGCCGACGGGCCGATCAGTCACGGACAATGTCTGGGCAGCTCCTCAACTTCCGAGTCGTCCTGAAAATCCGGGCTACCGATGCCTCAGGCCGCTGGCGGAAAACACAGAGCTCTCGGTACCCTGGGGTACGGTTCCGGTCGCAAGGGCGCGTTCGAGCGGTAAGTATCGCCTGCCGGGTTATTCGCAGTTGAGGATATACAGCCGCTTCGGCGCACCGTCCGAGCGCCCCCGGCTCGACGGTGGCAGGTCGTCTGTAAGCCGGGAGTCGGGTGTCGACATCACCAGAGAGGACTGTCGTGAGTGCCTTCGTATCATCGCCTACGGCTCTCAATGACCCAGCCGAGCACGCGGAGTTGGTATCCATTGCGCGGGCGCTGGTCCCCTTGCTCAGGTCACATGCGGCGGAAACCGAGCGGCGGCGGAACCCGGCACCGGAGGTGGACGTTGCACTGCGTCAGGCCGGCCTCTACACCTTGACAGCACCGCGGAAGTTCGGCGGTCGCGAGGCCGGCATACGCACGGTCGTCGACGTGTTCGCCGAACTGGCTCGTGGCTGTGGCTCGAGCTCCTGGGTCGGCAAGGTCCACTGCGCGGCGGCCTTCATCGCCTCCCTGTTCGGCGACCAAGCTCGGGAGGACATCTGGGGGATGGACAGCCACGCGGCCGTCAGCGCGACCGCGAGCGGCGCCGCAACCAACACGGCGCGATCGACGCCGGACGGCATCAGGGTGACCGGAGAATGGCGATACGCCACCGGGATCCACCAGGCGCAGTGGGTGCTGTGCCGAGTGTCCATTGATGCCGGCACAGCTGCCGAGCCCGATGTCCGACACGCCCTGATCCCCGCCGCCGACATCGTCATCGAGGACACCTGGGACATGGCCGGCATGGAGGGCACCGGGAGTGACAGCTTCACTGTCCATGACGTCTTCGTGCCGGAGTACCGCACCCTTCCGGTGCCGAATCTGCGGGGTGACCAGCGGTGGCGGGAGGGCGAAAGGGTCTACCACACGCCCGTTGCCACCTGGCTGCCGGTCTCGGTAGCGGGCCCAGTGATTGGGATGGCCCAGGGCGCGCTGCAGCATGTCCTCGAGACGCTGGCAGGTGGGAAGTCGATCACCGGCTCGCTGTACACCGACGCGATCCGCTCGCCGAGCGTCCAGCTCGCCGTCGCGGAAGCCGCGTCACTCATCGACACCGCCCGGCTGCACGCCTACCGCGCGGCAGCTGACATCGAGGCCGCGTCGATCGAGGGCCGCAGGCTCGACGTCGCGACCCGCGCCCGCATCAGGATGGACAACGGCGTGGTCATGCAGCGGTGCCGGGAGGCGATGGAGCAACTCCTCGACACCGGCGGGACGTCTGCGTTCCGCCGCAGCAACCCTCTCCAGCGGTTCTGGCGGGGCCTGGCTACCCTCTCCCGGACGCGTGGGGTGTCGCCATCTCTGAACAAGGAGATCTACGGACGGGCGCTTCTGGGCATCGAGGAGCAGGTCGTCGAGGTCATCTGACAGCCGCTGCGCGAAGGCAAGGAACCACGCTCGTGCTGATGAAGATCGCGGTCATCGGAGCCGGTGTGGCTCGGGCGGGACGCTTCACGCAGCTGGCAGATTGCGCGATGAACGCGGACCGCTGTGCAGGAGCATAGAGGTCCCATCCGAGATCACCCGCCAAGCATCGTGACGCTTGATTCGGCGACCGCGCGATCGGGCGCTTCGAGGTGGCCGCCTCCCCTCCCCTCGCCACCGCTCCAGCGCGTGCACCTTCCGCGTGACGTCAGGCCCGCGGACGACCCGGGTCGGCGCGTCGCCGTCCATGCCAGGCGCAGCTCCTGCGGCAGTGACCCCTCGGGGCTGCGGCCCAGACTGCGTCATTAACCCTTCAAACCTGTCTCGTCTACGGGTCCGCCGAAGTTCACCCTCGTACACGGCTGGTCGCGCCGATCGTATGGGGCAGGAGCCGAGTACGTGGCGCCACCGATGCGGCTTGTGGTGTCAAGCGCCCGATCGCGGGTGACCGATGGGTCACCCGCGTGCCGCGCTCTCACTGAACCGACTACCGCCGGTGAGAGACGTCAAGTCTGTGTAAGAAAACCGTGGGCAAGATGACTGAGCCGCTGCCAAGTGCAGTGAGCCGCTGCCAAGTGCACTGAGCCAGGACAGCCGGCGCGTCCACCGGTCGCGGTCGTTCGGCACTACCGCAGCGGTCTACACCGGCTACGACCGACGGCTGACCGTACGTCGAGCGCGTCAGTCGGAGAACACCTGCGTCGCCGGACGCGCGGCTCTCCACATGGCCAGCACCATCGGCGCCTGACACCAACTCCACGGCTCGTCGACGACCCGCCACCACCCGGGATTCCTGCCCCGCCGGCGCCGGTCTCTCCTGAAAGGACCTCCACATGTCCGTCCGTCTGCTGCTCGCCGTACCCGATGCCGTGCACGTCTCCCTGGCCGCCGGCGGCTACGTCCTCGGAGTCGGGGCGCCCGGTGCCTACCATTGCGGCGGTTCTGGGGCTGATCAGCGCGGTCCTGGGCGGGCTGGTCCTGTCCGCTCCGCTCAATGCATCGGCACGGGCACGGGTCGAACCGGGGCTATCACCACCCTGGTGATCGCCGCGATCAGTGTGATCGTCGGTGGGTTGCACACGGCGAACTCCGCCAGCGGTCCGGGCACCGGCAACGGACTGGCCGGTGCCGTCGTCGCCCTGGCCCTGGGGCTGCTCGGTCTGGTCCTCGGTGGGCTGGCCCTGGTCCGATCCCGCCACCTCACCGGTGTATCTAGGCACGGCGGCAGCTCCGCCTGAGCATTGCGGCGTCAACTCGCAGCCGCTCGTTACTGCGCGGCCGCCAGGCGCGCCATCCGGTAGGCGACGCCGACCGCGAACACCCCCGTGCCACGATGTCACCTGAGTGGCCAATCTGCCATGGGATTGAGAAGCGCTGTCGCCGCCTTCACCCGTCAGGCCGGATCCGTCTCGGAGGTCAGTCCTGGTTGTCGTCGAGCAGGTGACGCAGGAAGCGGTCCGGAGCGGCGAGGAAGGCACGGGTCAGCCGGACTGGCAGGGCCTCGTCGTACTCGACCCGGGTGATGGAGCCGTCGTCGGCGATTTCCAAGATGGTGGCACCGGGAAGCGCGAGCAGGATCGGTGAGTGCGTGGCCACCAGGACTTGGCAATTCTGTGCGGTGAGGTCGGCCAGGCGGGTCAGCAGCGCCATGCAGCCGCGCACGGACAGCGCGGCCTCTGGCTCGTCGAGTAGGTAGAGGCCGCTCGGTCCGAAGCGGTGCACGACGAGGTTGAGGAAGGACTCGCCATGGGAGCGTTCGTGCGGGGAGACCCCGCCATAGGCAGGCAGCAGCGGGGGGCCGGAGCCATCGTCGAGACGCTCGATCTCGGTGGCGACGTTGTAGTAGGACTCGGCGCGAAGGAAGAATCCGTTGCGGGGCTTCGCCGGGCCCCAACCGAGCACCAAGTGCTCGCCGAGGGAGGACTCCGACGAGCGGGTGGTGAACCGGAAGTTGCGGCTGCCGCCCTCCGCGTTGAACCCGGCCGCGACGGCGATGGCCTCGACCAGGGTTGACTTCCCGCTGCCGTTCTCCCCGACCAGGAATGTCACACCGGGGGGCAGCGCCAGCTCACCACGCCGAGCCAGCCATGCCACGGCGGGCAGACTGAACGGGTACCGACCGGACTCTGCCCTCGAGCCCAGTCTCACTTTATGCAGAAATCTCGCTGCGGAGCTGGGCATGTTCACTTCAACCGACTGTGCATGGTCGAGGCCCCCGCCAGACGAGCAGACGCGCTGCCGCTCGCCAGTGGCAAGCGGGCGCGTTGGTCGTGGCCGTCATGAGGTCATTCTCCGAAGCACATCGTGTCGGCTCTGCGCCGGATCCCACGGCGTGGGATCCCTATACCTGAGAGCTGCCACTCGGACTCCGAAAGATCTAGAGCGCGCGGCTCTGGGACCATCTGGGGACCGCGGGGCTCTGAGGTAGGCACTCAATGCGTCGTATGCCGCCGTGATCGTGCGGCGGTCCGGGTGTAGGTACCGCTGCGTGGTTGTGAGCGATCCGTGCCCAGCGATGGTGCGTAGCACGTGGACCGGAACGCCGGCGTCGGCCATCCACGTCGGCCGGTGTGGCGCAGGGGTGCCGTCGCAGGTGCTCGTGGCCGAGCTCGCTGACGACCTCGTCCCAGTGGGTGGTGGCGCGGAGTATGGCGGTCGTGATCCGGCCACCGCGCGGACCGGTGAACAGACGGGCGTCGGGCCGTCCCTTCGCCGCATCGATCCGTTGCTGTACGAGATCGCGGACGTCGCCGATGAGGACAACCCGAGCCTGCTTGCCCTTCGTGCCCTTGTCGACCAAACCGCCGGGGGAGGGCGTGGTTTGCCGCCGGACCGTCCACATCCAGTTCGTGGCGAACATCACGACTTGCCCCAGCCCCGATAGCAGTCGGCGGATCGCGCGACGAATGCGTCAGCGAGGCGGGTGAGGGTCGCCCAGTCAGGCAGGGCTAGCGATCGGGGTCGTCAAGCAGTGCCCCAGCGACGGAATTACTCGGTGTCGCCATCCGGAGAGGTATGGGTCGAGTGTCTTCGCCTCAAGACCTCTCATCGCGAAGGTCATGGCGGATTCGCCGCATTCGGCGAGAGTCATGGTGGCGGTTTCCGGATGAACGCCGCCACGTGCGAGGCGGTTCATCTGATCCAACCAGGCCTGTGCTGGACCCTCGGCGGCGAACGCCTCCGATTTGGACCGACGCTGTCGTGTGACCGGATCTGTCCACCGCACTCGGGCGCGGTATCGGAGCGGACGGTTGGTGAACCGCGCCAGCTGCTCACTGTGTCGGGTTGACCCGCCGCACGTAGGTCAACCGGCCAGGTGCGCCGCGATAGCCTCCGCCGTAGTTCACTCCCTCTGGCTTGATCCGCCCCGCGTCGAGCAGCCAGACAGGTCCATCAGCGAGCGCGAGGTGAGTCACGATCCGGCAGCGGCCAAGGCGGCGCGCCACACGCCGGGCCGGCAGACGGCAGCAGTTGCTCCCGGTCGCCACATGATCGACGGTCGGTGCCCGTTCCTGGTTAGCCGCGCCCAGCCGTGCTCATCTCTTGATCAATCCACGTCTGCTCAAGACGTCGTTCGTTGTCGCGTGTGGACGGTGAGGTTCGCCTCCGGCAACGCGTTCCGGGTTGCGACGTCGTCGGTCACACCGTGCAGCTCGAAGGTCACTCCGCTCAGCGGGCGGAGCCGGACGAGATCAGCGGCGGGCACGGCATCGTGCACGACGAGCCGCTTCAGCGCGGGCAGCTCACCGAGCAACCGGACTTCCTCGACGCTGGGGATCCCGTTCACGATCAGCGTGTCCAGTCCCGTAAACCGCTCGATCCCTCGCAAGGAACGGTTTGTTGCGCGGCCGTCGAGGACGAGCTCGGTCAGCGGCAGGTCCGATGGCAGCACGCCCAGCCCGCGGTGGAGTGCGGGATGTCGGATCGACAGCCGCCGTAGCGGCGCGCCCGCGAGCGTCGAAAGCTCAGGAGCGCGCAGGCCGGCGAAGCGGCCGATCGTATGCAGGTGCAAGTCCTCGACACCGAGTCTGGCCAGCGCCGAGAAATCCCGCAGCCCGCTGTAGCCAGAGATCCGCAGCGTCCGTAGTTCCAGGCAGCCTTCGAGTCCCGTCAGGTCCTTGGCGACCTCGTTGGAGCGGATCTCCAGATGCCGCAACCGCGGGATCTTCGCGAGCGGCCGCAGGTGGTCCCTGCCGCTGAGCGCGAAGTCGCCGATCAGCCGCACCGCGGTCAGCTTTTGGAGATGCGGCAGCCGGGCCAGCACATCCCAGCGGTGCACCTCCAGCACACGCTCCCCGAAGTCGACACGGGACAGTAAGGTGCGCGCGTATTTCTCCGAGTAGTCGAACTGGCGCCAGGCCCGGAGAAGTTCGTCGATCACCGCCCCGCGGTCGGTGTCGGTGAACGCCTCAATCTTGTCCCACGCCTCCTCGCCGCCGGTCATCGCGAGGGTGCGGATCACGTACGCGGCGACCCCGCCCCGGTCCACCCTTCTCTCGTCCGCGTACTTGCCGACCTCGATGGGCCCGGGCAGCAGATCCGCGACGAACGTGCCGGCCCTGGCCAGCATCTCCGCGTCCTGGAAGGAACGCGGCGGGATGAGCCGACGGACGGCCTCGAGCACATCGGTCCGCACCCGCTCCGGGTCGATCACGTCGACGTAGCCGAGTGACGCGGCGGCGAGCAGTTCCAGCCGGTGTGAGGTCTCCGAGTTCCTCGGCGTCACCCGGCTTGCCCGGTCGAGCATGCCCTGGAGCAGCTCACCGGCCTCGCGCGCCCGCGCCTGCGCGGCGGCCATGAACACCACCTCGTTGAGCGAGTCGTCGTGCGCGTGGTCGATGAGATAGCGCAGCTCGCCGGCCTTGACGAGCTCACCCGCTGCGAGGAAGTCTCGGAAGGTCCGGTGAACGAATTCGATCTGGCCCTCGCGCTCGCGCAGCAGGCCGGTGCGTTCGAGCATGTGCCGCAGCACCTGCTCGGGCGCCAGCTCCCGGGCCTCCGGCCGCAGCCCGGACATCGCGCGGCCGAAGCGCCGGGTCGCCGTCTCGGTCCCGACCAGCAGTTCCGCGTTGCGGATCATCGGGGCCGCGAAGCGCTCCAGCAGGATGATCTTCTCCCGCGTGGACATCCGTAGCTCGTCCTCGACTTCGATGTTCCGCTGCACGTCCCACTGTCCCAGCAGCAGCTCCAGCGCCTTGTCCAGCAGCTCCTTGCGGCTCTGCGGCAGGTACATGTTCTCCTTGCGGTACAGGGCGCACAGCAGCGAGCACAGCAACGGGCTGGACACCAGGCCGCGCACGTCCGGCCGGGTGGCGAGGCTCTGCACGAGGCGCCGCTCGCAGCGACTGAGCCAGGCGCGCAGCTCCGGATCGGACTCCAGCTCCTGTGCGGCCTTGTACCAGTGGCCGATGAGGTTCTCCAGACCGTTCCTACTCAGGGGAAGCAGCTCGAAGCGGGCGAAGGAGGCGTCGGGCCACTCGTCGGGGACCGCCGACGGGCGGGTGCTGATCACGTACCGCGCCGACGGATAGGCCCGGACGAGGTTCGTCACCCAGGCCCGGACCTCTTCGCGCTTCTCCAGCAGGAGCTCGTCGACGCCGTCGACCAGGATCACCGCGCGGCCCGAGCGCAGCACCGAGCTCACCCAGTGGTCCGGTTTCTCCCCCGCCAGCGGCCGGGCCGTGACGGCGACCAGCTCCTCGGGGTCGGGCAGCTGCCGGTTGCTGAACTGGCGGAGCGACACGAGGAACGGGATGTCGTCGCGCCACGGACCTTCACGGCGGTCGCGAACCGAGACCGCCGCGGTGTGCGCGAGCCAGTGCAGGAACGTCGTCTTGCCGGCGCCTGCACCGCCGAGCAGCAGGACCCGGCGCTCGGTGCCGATCGCGTCCGCGCTGTCCGTGCCCGCACCGGTCAGTTCGGGTCCGTCGACCGAACGCTGCCGCCGCGCGATCGACGGCGTGGTGTAGAAGTCGTCGAACGTGCGGAGCGCGCGGGATCGGCCCATGCTGACCTGGAACAGCTCGAACTTCGCGTGGTCATCGGCGACGTACTGGACGTACACCCGCTCGAACCGGGCTGCCTGGTCGTCCGGCCGGCGTACGAGGTTGTTGACCTGGGCGGTGACGTCGACGACCCGCTCTGCCGTTTCGGCGTGCAGGTTCCGCATCACCACGTCGATCCGCAGCGCCTGCTCCGCGATGCGGTGGCAGGTCTCCCGCAGCAGCCGGTCGTGCACCTCGCGGCCCGACCGGTCGAGACCGGCCGAGCGCAGCACCGGGCGCCCGGCGGTGCCGACGTGGTCGCAGAGCGCGTCCACGTTGACGAGCACGTGCGGCATCGTGGTCAGCTGATCGATCCTCGCGGCGCGGAGGGAGTCGGCCACCGCGGCCTGCGCCGCCGCCCACTCGTTGTCCGGCAGCCCGCCGAACTCGATCCGCCGCATCTCGGCGAGGCGGGGCGCGACCTCGTCCAGAACACGCTCGGGGTTCGCGAGTGCATGTTCGCGTCCGACCTCGATAAGCCGGTCGCCCGCCCGCTCCACGCCCCACTCGTGCAGGGCGGCGAAGGTGGCACTGAGTGCCGCGAGCAATGCGGAGGAAATCGGATCCACCCTGCGGCTCCCCTGGGTCCAGCCGAAAATCCAGTTTCACCACGGTATCCAACTCAGGGTGCCGCACTGGCAGCCCTCGGCAACCAGACCGTCCGGCGCACAGGCGCTGCGCCAACGATCGTCTCGTCGGACTGCGTAGAAGCCAGCTTGGCGTCCTTGTCCGGGTCTGTGCGGTCCTTCGGCTACGCCGTCGGAGCAGAGCGGCAGGGGGCACTGGCGCAGGTCGGGCTCACCCCGAGTCGGGGTCCGGCTCGTCCGTGCGCAGTCCGAATCGCCCCCACTGCGGCGTCGGACCCGCCCGCATCGCCCCGCTGGTCGGGCTGCCCACCTCGAACGTGCACGCGGTCCTGACCCGCCACCGACTGGCCCGCCTGGCCTGGCTGGACCACCCCACCCACGCCCCGTTCTGTATGACAGGAGGTGCCCCGGTGGTGCCGCTGCGATCGCGCCGATGAGCGGACGGTTCACTTTGATCTGAGGTCGAGCGGTGCTGCACACCGACAGAAGAACCGGCAGGATTCGAACTGTCACACGCTGTCTGGGAAGCCGCTGCTCCAATTCCTCACGAGTTCTAACGCGGAGGTTGATCGCCCTGACGCTCCACTGTAGAAATATGTCAAAGAGGTCAGGCGTCAGACCACGGACGGCGCGTTCACGCAGCTCGTCGGGGTACTTCTCCGGTGCTGCCACAGAGACTCCCTTCACGGCCTACCGGCCATGATCGTTGGTCTCCGGGCTAGCGGGGGAAGCCCAGTTGCAGGCCGCCCGGATCGACGGAGCGAGCACCTGGCAGATCTTCTGGCGGATCGCGTTCCCGATCGTCCGACCGGCGGCGTTCGTGCTGGGGCTGTTCGGCTTCGGGACGGCGTGGAACGACTTCCTCTAGCCGTTCATCGTGCTGAAGTCGCCCGAGCGGTTCACTGTTCAGATCGCCATCAAGGCGCTGCAGAGCAGCGACGCCGTCGATCCGACGGTCGAGGGGATGCCCCGAGCCGTTCGTCGGCTGGGAGCTCGAGACCGGCGGTATCGTGTGCGCGTCCTCGCAGGCAACTGACGTGGGGCGACCGACGAGGGCTGCAACGGCCGCTCCGGTGGGTGTGTGGTCGCGGTCGACGGTTGGCGGACCGCACGATCGATGGGAGGGAGGATGTCGCGGGTGTCACCGTCGAAGCCGGCCGGCCGGGCCACCGCAACGGTCCTCTCGGCCCTGCGCGCAGCCATCCTGAGCGGTGACCTGGGCCCCGGCGAGCAGATCCGGCAACAGCTGTGGGCCGACCGCACCGGTGTCAGCCGGCCACCGCTGCGCGAGGCGCTCGAGATCCTCACCAACGAGGGCCTGCTCGTGCACGGGCTCAACCAGGGCTACTTCGTCGCGAAGTTCAACCGCGACGAGATGGAGCAGCTCTACACGATGCGCCTGCTGCTGGAGCGCGAGGCGCTCGAGGAGATCGAGTGGCCGAGCGAGGCCCAGCTCGCCGAGCTGGAGAACGTCGCCGACGACATCGAGCAGCACGCCCGCTCCGGGCGCCCCGACATCGCCCTCCAGGAGCTCGCGGAGTTCTACCTGGGGATCTACGAGCTGTCTCCCAAGAAGCTGATCGTCGAGGAGGTCAAGCGGCTGTGGGTGCGCACGGCCGCCTACCGCTCGCTGAGCGTCGACGTCAGCAGTGACCCGGGACGATCGGGTCAGCGCCTGCACGTGATCGTCGACGTCCTCCGGGCCAAGGACCTTCCCCGGCTGCGGGAGCTGCTGCTGCGACCGACGCTGCGCGGGCGGTCCGGGATGGCCGTGGGCCCGCACGTCATGCCGCCAGGACCCGGCCGCCGCGCCGCCGGATAGCGAGCGTCCCTCCCAGCAGGAATCCGCCGTCGGCACGGCGTCTATTGACACCACCCACAAGTGGCTTCACGATTGAAGACACTGCCGCCCACCATCCCACCACGGAGCGCCGGCAGGCGTTCGGCTCGATCTCGCGCGACGAAGCGCTCTCACCAGGTGTGCCTTCGCGTGCTCCGGCGGCGATCACGGTCGTGGAACCGTTCTTGCGGAGGAACTCGATGCTGAGCCATGCCGACAACGAAACGATCTGCCGCGTGGGCAAGGGCACGCCCATGGGCGACCTGATGCGCCAGTACTGGGTGCCGTTCGCCCTCGCCAAGGAGCTGGAGCCGGACTGCGACCCGCTGCGGATCATGTTGCTGGGCGAGCGGTTCCTGGCGATCCGGACGACGTCCGGCACCCCCGTGCTGATGGACGAGACGTGCCCGCACCGCGGCGCGTCGATGTGGTACGCGCGCAACGAGAACGAAGGGATCCGCTGCGTCTACCACGGCTGGAAGTTCGACGGGACCGGCGCGTGCGTCGACATGCCGAACGAGCCGGTGGGCAGCAACTTCAAGGACAAGGTGCGGCTGCCCACCTACCCGGTCACGGAGGCAGGCGGCCTGGTGTGGGCCTACATCGGGCCCCGCCACACCCCGCCGCCGATGCCGTCCTTCGAGTGGTTCGACAACCCGGACGGCACGAGTGCGTCATGGGCGTTCCAGCGCGAGTGCAACTGGCTGCAGGCGCTCGAGGGCGACATCGACACCAGCCACTTCGGGTTCCTGCACGTCGGCCACGCCGATCCCGAGGACGCTCCGGAGGGGTCGTTCCTCCGGTACACGATCGAGGACCGCGCCCCGCGGTACAAGGTGCTCGACACCGAGTTCGGCGCGACGTACGGCGCCTACCGCCCGGCGGGCTCGGAGGAGAGCCTGTACTGGCGTTTCGCGCACTTCCTGTTCCCCTTCTACACGATGGTCCCGACCGGCGTGCTCGGCACGAAGTCGCAGCTGCGTGCGTGGGTGCCGATGGACGACACGCACACCATGGCGTTCCACTCCGCGCCGGGCGCGCGGCGCTACACGGCGCCGGCGTCGCAGAAGGTCGGGATCACCGAGCGGGAGGCCACCGCGACCGAGTTCCTGCCCAACACCTCGGACTGGTTCGGCCGGTTCCGGATCACCGCGCGCGTGGAGAACGACCACCTCATCGACCGCGCGCTGCAGCGCAGCGGCGAGAGCTACACCGGTCTTGCCGGGGTGAACGTCGAGGACCAGGCCATCACCGAGAGCATGGGCCCGATCTTCGACCGCACCCGCGAGCACCTCGGCAGCTCGGACATCATGGTCATCCGGGTGCGTCGCCGACTGCTCGCGGCGGCACGCGCGCTCGCAGCGGAGGGCACCGTCCCGCCCGCGGTCGACGCCCCCGCGGTCTACCAGCAGCGTTCCGGGGGGATCGTGCTGCCGGCCGACGCCGACTGGATGGAGGCGACCGCGGAGCTGCGCAAGGCGGGCGTCGAGCACCCCGAACTCGACCCCGCACTGGCCGGCGGGGCGTGACATGCCGGAGACCACCACGGCACCCTCACTCGACGACCTGCTCCGGATCCCCTACGTCCTCGACGTGCAGGCTGTCGAGGTCGCGCCGGGGGAGTGGGCCTGCCGGGTCGGCTACGACGAGCTGCCCGGCTGTGTCGCGGAAGGACGGACCCCGTTCGACGCGCTGACCCGCCTCGAGCGGTTGCGCGTCGAGATGGTCACCGAGCTGTACGAGCAGGGCAAGCCGGTCCCGGCGCCGCGCGCGCCGTTGCGCGTGTAGACGCCAGCGCCCACCTGTTCCGACGATCCGGCCCGCCGCTGCGGTGCCCGGCGTGCCGCGCCACGCCCTGGATCCGGTCCGAGAGAAAGGCTCCGACAATGCTGTCAGCCGAAGACAACGAGATCCTGACCCGCGTCGGGCCGGGAACGATCATGGGCAATCTCCTGCGGCGCTACTGGACGCCCGCCCTGCTGGCGAACGAAGTGCCGACGCCGGGGGGCGACCCCGTCCGGGTGCGCCTGCTCGGCGAGGATCTCGTCGCCTTTCGCGACCTGAACGGCCGGGTCGGGCTCATCCAGGAGAACTGCCCGCACCGCGGAACGTCGCTCTACTTCGGCCGGAACGAGGGGACGGCGCACGCACCCTCGGTCCCCGGGGACGGCCTCTGCGGACTCCGGTGTCCGTACCACGGCTGGCAGTTCGACGTCGACGGCAACTGCATCGACATGCCGTCCGAGCCGCCGACCAGCACCTTCAAGGATCGGGTCCGGGCGAAGGCGTACCCCGTGCACGAGTCCGGGGGTCTCATCTGGACCTACCTGGGTGCCCCGGACACCATGACGCCGTTCCGGGACTTCGGCACCGACTCGCTCCCCCCGGAGTACGTGTCGGCCGGGAAGACTTTCTCGCCGTGCAACTGGGTGCAGGCGATGGAGGGCAATCTCGACAGTGCACACATCTCGTGGCTGCACCAGTTCAACGCGATCGACGACATCCCCGACGACGGCAGCGACAAGCCGGGCTACCTGTCCGTCGACATGTCGTGGAAGATCTGGCGCCACGATCGCGCACCGCGGCTCGAGGTGCACGACACGTGGTACGGCTACCGGTACGCCGGCATCCGGACCACCCCCAACGGGCACACCCACGTGCGGATCACCGGCTTCTGCGTCCCGTACATGACGGCGGTCGCGAGCATCCCGTTCCGGTCGCGGCTCTCGATGTTCGTGCCGATCGACGACGAGAACACGTGGCGGATCAACGCCGTCGCCCAGCCGCCGCGCAACCCCAACGGCTACGGCGGTGGCCACGAGCTCTTCGACGTCACGAACTACCCGTACGAGGCCCGCAAGTTCACCGGCATCCGGGGCCGGCGCTGGACGGCGGAGAACGAGTACGAGATGGACCGGGACGTCCAGCGGAACGAGACCTTCACCGGCATCCCGGACTTCAACAGCCAGGACCTCATGGCGACCGAGTCGATGGGCCCGATCTACGACCGGTCGCAGGAGCACCTCGGCACGACCGACCGGGCGGTGATCCGCATGCGCCGGATCCTGCTCGACGCGGCCAAGCGCCTCGCCGAGAACGGCGCGACCCCGCCCGCTCTGGCCGGCGTCGAGGGGCACGACTTCCGGACCTTCCGTTCGGCGGAGAAGATCCTCGAACCCGGCGAGGACTGGCGAATCCTCGGCACCGACGACGACCCGACGGTCCAGGAGGCGATGCTCGCCACCGGCGAACAAACCTGACGGCATTCCGGAACATCGGCGCTCGGTCAGCTCGCTGGCTCTTCTTCCGGCGGCCCCCGCTGCCACCCCACCCCTCGACCGCGGCCAATGCAGTCCGCGGCAACGCGAGGAGCACATTGTGTGCCGAATTCGTACCCGTACGCGCTCGATGATCTGGGTCCTCATTGCCTGCGTGGGAATACTGACAGCGGCGTGTGGCAGCCCCGCCGGTTCTGCGTCGGCGGGCCCGAGCAGCGCGACGCTCGACTCGTCGCGTTCCTTCGGTGGTGACCCGGCGACCGAGGGCACCCCGACTCCCGGTGGGGTCCTCCGATACGGCATGGACCGCGAGCCGGTGGCTCTGGATCCCGTCGTCCCCGGTTCCCAGGAGGCGATCTACGCGATCTACGACCCCCTGATGCGGGTGAACGACAAGCGTGAGCTCGTGCCCTATCTCGCTCAGTCCATGACGACGGCGGACGGGGGCAGGACCTGGGTCCTGAAGCTCCGCCCGGGCGTGCAGTTCCAGGACGGGACACCGCTCGACGCGGACGCTGTCCTGTTCAACCTGAAGCGGCAGCAGGACACGGTCCGGTCGCCGGGCAACGTGTACGCCAAGCAGATCGCCTCGATGACGGCGGTCGACGACCTCACCGTCCAGCTCGTCCTGCAGGACCCCTTCGGCTCCTTCGCCAACGCGTTCGCGCTCCGGTCGAACGACGGGACGCTCGGTCTGATGGCCTCGCCCACCGCGGTCCGGAAGTGGGGCAACGAGTACGCGCGCCATCCGGTGGGAGCCGGTCCGTTCGAGTTCGTCGAGTGGCAGCCCGACTCCCGGATCGTGGTCAAGAAGTTCGCGAACTACTGGCAGAAGGACAAGGGCCTGCCCTACCTCGACGGCGTCGAGTTCCGACCGCTGCCCGACACCGACTCGGCGTATGCGTCGCTCGAAAACGGCGACATCGACATGCTGTTCGCCTCGTACCAGACGTCATTGGTGCGGGCGTCGAAGAATCCTGACCTGGTCACGTACTACTACCCGGGTAATGGCGGGGAGTTCCTGTACTTCAACTTCACCAAGGCCCCGTTCAACGACCGGCGCATGCGCGAGGCGGTCCTGGCCGCGCTCAACCCGCAGGCCATGAGCGCGACCCTCTACCAGGGTTACATGGAGCCCGCGCAGACGCCGTTCTCGCCGGACAGTCCCTACTTCAGCCGGGAGGCGGCCGACCAGTACCCGAAGTACGACCCCGAGCGCGCGCGCCAGCTGATCGCCGACTACAAGGCCGGCGGCGGGGACCCGAACTTCACCCTGTCCTCGGCCAACAACCCGACGCGCGCGCAGTTCGCCGAGTTCGTCCAGGCCCAGTGGGCCGCGGTCGGCATCGATGTGAAGCTGAACCTGCAGGACCTCGCCACGTTCAGTTCCGCGGTGGTGCAGAGCGGGAACTTCCAGATGACGACCTGGGTCTCGGGGTGGCCCGATCCCTTCCCGAACCTCCTGCAGCTCCTGCGTACCGGAGGGAGCGGGAACTACGGCGACTACTCGAACCCCCAGGTCGATGCGCGGCTCCTGGACGCGGTCAGCACCACGGATCAGGCGAAACGGGTCGAGGACTACAAGCAGGTGCAGCTCATCGCCGGCCAGGACCTCGCCATCGGGTGGTACAGCCGGGCGGCCACGGGGCTCCTGGCGACCAAGGACGTCAAGGGCGTCGTGCTGGACATCCCGACTGGCCCGCAGATGTGGGCGACCGCCTGGCTGTCGCACTAGCGGCGTGGTCCCGTGGCTGCGAGGGCGCGGCAGGCGCCCTCGCAGCCAGTGGCGGCCGGTGCGGGCCGCACATGAACGACAGAGTGGAGTGGACGACATCGACGACCTTCCGGCCGGTGTGCGCTGGGTCGGGGGCCGTTCTCGGGGGAGCGTTTCGACGATGCGAAATCGACTGGTGTGCATATCGGCAGCACTGGCGGCAGTCACGCTGATGGTGACCGGCGCCTGCGGGGCAGCTCCCGGCAACGGTCCGGCGGACCGTCCCGCGCTCACCGCCGTCAACCCCTATGGCGGGGACCGGGCGAGCGAAGGGCAGCCCGTGCGTGGCGGCACGTTGCGCGTCGCCATGGACCGCGATGCGGTCAGCTTCGACCCGGCCGTGCAGAACGCGAACCAGGCGGCGTCGGTTGTCTACGACTCGCTGATGCGGCTCACCGCGGAGGGGAAGACCGAGCCGTTCGTCGCGCAGTCGATGGAGAGTCCGGACAACGGGCTGACCTGGCGGATGGGTCTGCGTCCCGGGGTGCGGTTCCAGGACGGCACCGATCTCGACGCAAATGCGGTCGTGGTCAACGTGCAACGGCACATCGACCGGGTCGCGTCGCCGGCGCACCAGTTCGCCGAGCGCATCCGCTCGATGCGCGTCGTGGACCCGCTCACCGTCGAGTTCACGCTGATCGAGCCGATGGGGGAGTTCCCGACGGTGTTCGCGCTGAGCTACTCGGCCGGGACGCTGGGAATGCTGTTGTCACCGGCGGCCATCCAGAAGTACGGCGCGGACGTCGGCGCACACCCGGTCGGCGTCGGTCCCTTCCGGCTGGTCGACTGGGTGCGTGACTCGCACATCACCTTCGTCCGCAACGAGGACTACTGGCAGGCGGGGCTGCCCTACCTCGACGGCATCGAGTTCCGCCCGCTCCCGGACACCGACACCCGATTCGCCTCCATCGCCAACGGTGATGTCGACTACGTCTACGGCGGCTACTACCAGGAGCTGAGCCGAGCGCTCGGCAACCCGGACCTCAAGGTCTACTACGGGCCCGGTTCCGGAGGTGAGAGGCTCCAGTTCAACCACGCGGCCGCTCCGTTCGACGATCGGCGGATGCGAGAGGCGATCGTGCGGGCGATCGACCTGCGGGCGCTCTCGGTCAGCCAGTACGGCGGCCAGATGATCGCCGCCGACAGCCTGTTCGACCCGGCCAGCCCATATCACACGCAGGCGGCGTCGGAGGCGTGGCCGACATTCGATCTCGACGAGGCACGCAGGCTCGTCGAGGCCTACCGAGCCGACGGCGGAAACCCCGACTTCACCTTCAAGACGACCACCACCCGGACGGCGTTCGCCGAGTTCATGCAGGCGCAGATGGCGGCGATCGGAATCGACATGCAGGTCAAGCAGTACGACCTCGCGCAGTTCTCGTCGGCGGTCGTGCAGGGCGGGGACTTCCAGCTGACGACCTACGTCGGCTCGATCGACACGCCCTACCCGGTCGTCGCGAACATGCTGCACTCGAACGGCAGCGCCAACTACGGCAAGTACTCCAATCCCGAGGTCGACCGGCTGCTCGACGAGGCGGCGGTGACCACCGACGAGGCCACGCGCACGCGGGACTACCAGCAGGTGGAGCTCCTGTCCGGGCGGGACCTGGCGGTGGCCTGGTACAGCCGGAACTACTCGTCCAACATCACGCGCAAGGAGGTCAAAGGTGTCTACCGGTACATGACCTCCGGTGTCTGGTACGAGCGGGTCTGGCTGGACCGGCGGGGCTGATCAGGCCCCGGGCAGCGCAGTGTTCCCGTCGGCCGCGCACCCCCATTTGTCGGCGAAGTTCTCACCCGGGTGTGCGGGATTCGAGACAAAGTAGCCAGTCCTGGGCTTGCGCGTAATGCGCTGCGCTGCACCAGGCATACCGACCACCACCTCTTCTGAGCCATAGCCATTTTCCTGACAAGCCGCCGGTCAGACGGCCTTGAGCCGTCTCCGGTTGGCCGCCAGAACCTCGTCCGACAGCTCCGGGGCAGCGTCGGCGATGGCGCGGGAGAGGAGCACTGCGCCGATCATCTGACTGAACAGCGCCACTGCATGCTCCCGGGCTTCGGCAGGAGCGAGCTCGGTGCCTGACTCGCGGCCGCATTCGATCAGCATGTCCGCGATAGCTTCGAAGTAGCCGTTGAGTCCCCGGCGGTACTCGGCTTGAGCGGCGACTCCATGGCGGCCGGCGTCGGAGACGAAGGCGGCCGAGGCGCAACCGACCTCGGGGTGGTCGCGATGCTCGGCGTTGACGTACCGGTCGACCATGTCGTCCAGGGCTGCGCGGGCCGAGCCGGGGTGCGCTTTGCGGATGGCGTCGAGCGCTGCCAGCGAGTCGGTGAAGCCCTGGTGGAGGACTTCGAGGGCGAGGGCGTCCTTGGAGGCGAAGTGGTTGTAGAAGCCGCCATGGGTCATGCCGGCCGACTTCATCAGCTGTTCGATGCCGAAGCCGTCGATGCCGCGCAGCCGAAATCCCTCGCCTGCTGCGGTGACGATCTTCTCGCGGTTGAGCCGCTTCTGCTCTTGTGTGATGCGGGGCACATCGATCACCTTTCCGGGCAGGCGCCTGCCTTACACAGGCGAAGTCTAGCCAGTTTCGATGATGCTCACCATCAAATCGCGCACCCCGACGACGTCGCGCTTGACAGCGGATGACAGCGACGGCAACCTAACTATGATGTCGATCATCATCAAAGACTGCGAGGGAGCCGTCGTGAACTTCGGGACCATTGGAGCCGGGGTGGTCGCGCAGGCCATCGCCGGTCACCTCGTGGCGGCAGGCCACAAGGTGACCCTGAGCAACAGCCGCGGCCCGGACACGCTGCTCGACGTCGTGACGCGGCTGGGGCCGCTGGCGAGCGCGGCCACGGTCGAGGAGGCCGCCGCCGCCGACATGGTGTTCCTCGCCGTGATGTGGCCGCAGGTCGGCAACGCGCTGGCCGGGCTGCCACCGTGGGGCGGCCGCATCCTGGTGGACACGACCAACCAGCTACCGAGGCCGCCGATCACCGCGGACCTCGGGGTCGAGACGCCGAGTGAGTTCGTCGCGAGCCGGGCGCGGGGCGCGCACGTGGTCAAGGCTTTCAACACTCTCTACGCCCAGTACATCGCCGCTGACCCTCGGCACCCGGAGGGTCGACAGCTGCTGTTCTACGCCGGCGACGACACCGCCACCAAAGCCACCTTCCGTGATGTCGCCGAGAGTCTCGGCTTCGCGGCTGTCGACGCCGGGTCGCTGCGCGAGGGCGGCCGGCTGATGCAGATCGGTGGCCCGCTCTCGGGCCTGCACGCCTTGAAGCAGGACTAACCCCGAAAGAAGGGGGGACCTCATGAAAGCGCTCGCCTACGAGAAGGCACACGAGCTGACAGCCTTCGCCATCGACCTGGTCGAGGTCGCCGAACCACGGTTGCGTGACGGTGACCTGCTGGTCGAGGTGCGTGCGATCGGTATCAACCCGGGCGAAGCCGCGATCCGGAAGACCCGCAGCGCTGAACCCGGCGGCCGGGTCATTCTCGGCTGGGAGTTCGCCGGGGTCGTCGTCGCGAACGGGCCCGCCGCCACCGGGTTCGCGATCGGGGACCGGGTGATGGGCACCGGGGACATCACCCGCGACGGTTGCTGGGCCGAGCGCGTCGCGGTCGACCACCGGGTTGTCGCCAAGATCGCCGACGAGCTCACGTTCACCGACGCCGCGTCCTTACCCATCGGCATCCTCACGGCCTGGGAAGCGCTCTTCCGCGACCAGCACATTGTGCCGGCCGGCGTCGGAAGCGTTCTGGTCATCGGCGGGGCCGGCGGTGTGGGCTCGTCGGCCACGCAGCTACTGAAGGCGCGAACGTCCGCGTTCGTGATCAGCACGGCCTCGCGACCCGAGTCGCGGAAGTGGGCCACTGCGATGGGGGCCGACCTGGTCGTCGATCACCACGCCGACCTGGCCACGCAGCTGCGGGGAGCCGGGATCGACCAAGTCGATCTGGTGTTCTCCACCTCGGGCACCAGCGGCAACCTGGCGTCGATCGTCGAGGTGCTGCGGCCCTTCGGTCACCTGGCCTTCATCGACACCCCCGGCCCGTTGGACTTGGACGCGTTCGTCGGGAAGTCGCTGTCGCTGCACAGCGAGATGGTGTTCAGCAAGATCACCGCCGGCGGCGACGCCGGTAGTCAGGGGCGAATTCTCGCCCGGGCGGCGGACGACGTGGCCGTGGGCCGCCTGCGGTCGATCGTCACGACCACGCTCGAGGGCCTGACCAGCGAGACCATGAGGACGGCGCACACGCTCGTCGAGACCGGCGGGACCATCGGCAAGACGGTGATCGCCCTCTGAGCCGTCGGCTCGCACCTCCTCGTCTCCGACTGGCCAGGCGACGGCTCGAACTTCGATATCGACAGCGGGGGCAGAAACCCCGTTGAAGGAAGGAACCACCCGACGTGACAAAGAATCTGCTCGACGGGGAGTACGTCCCCAGCTCCGATGCGATGACCCGCGACCAGGTCGAGCTCTACGAGCGCACCGACGGCCGCGAAGGCGCGACGATGCACGGCAATCCCGTGATCGTGGTGACGATGCGCGGGGCGCGTTCAGGCAAGCTGCGCAAGGTCGCGTTGATGCGCATCGAGCGCGGCGGGGTCTACGCCATCGGCGCCTCCGCCGGTGGCCAGGCCCGCAACCCGGGTTGGTTCCACAACCTGGTGACCAACCCGACGGTGCAGCTGCAGGACGGCCCCGACCGCTCGCTGATGACTGCACGCGTCGCCGAAGGCGCCGAGCGAGAGAGCTGGCTCGCCTACGCTGACGAGCTCTACCCGTTCTTCGCGAGTATGCGTGACCGTGCCGCCGAGACCGGCAACCGCGAAGTGCCGTTGATCCTGCTCGAACCCACCGGGAACTGACCTCCCGGCAGGTTCAGGAGATGGCGACGACTCCTGTGTGGTTCGAGACGTTGGCGACGAATACCCCGTGATTCATTCTCCCGCGCGGGTGATCCGACGGCGCGGGCTGCCCGTGACCTCGGCACGGCGGTAGGCACGCAGGACGTCTGGTCTAGTCGCCAGCGCAGCCCTCGCCGTCGCCGTCACGGTCCAGAGCAGCGCGATAGCCGGGGTCTCCCCGACGGATCGGAGCGGCGCGAGCTGCTCGTACCGGCGCCGGCTGAGGCGCGTCGGGATTGCCGTGTCGCCAGGTCCGCTGGTCAGAGGACTACTGCGACCGTACTGGGGGTCAGAGGGTCGTGTACGTACCTCTAACCCGCTGAATGTGCTCTGACCTGCGCTTACTCCGTTGCCTTTGATCTTCGACACAACGACCCCCTGACGATCCGTAAAGTCCGGGCGGACTTGACGATCGGTCAAGCTCGGGCAGCCCGGATGATCAGTCGTCTGTCCATCGGTCGCGCTCGAGATCCGAACGCCGAGGGGCTGAATTTCGCTGCGCGGATAGCGCAGCCGGCGGAAATTGCCCGCGGCCACCGCGCGCGGCTGGGTGCGAGGCTGCCGGGGGCGCACACGGGGCGGCGATCCGTTCTTCGTCTCCAGAGACCCGGCATTGCGGACGGAGTACCGCCCGGTCCAGGTCGCGCGGTGCGATGCTTCGCCCACTCTTCGACGGGCCGAAGAGCTAAAACAATGCGAGACATGGCCAGGGAGCCCAGATGGCTGTCTGCTACAGTGGGACTCCCTGGCCAAATCTTATCGGGCCGCTAGCAGAATCTAGTCGGGACGGGGCGCGAGTTTGACGACGACCTCGCCCACCTCTGCCGTTTCGTCGAGGATCGGTCCGAATTCGTCAACGATTCGCATTTCCACTTCAACCTTGCCGGTGTGTGTGCCCGTGCGAATCTTGATAAATCCCTCATGGGCAGAGACGAAGTCAGCCGCATTTGGCGCTTCAGCATTAACAATTGCGTCGAGGTCTCCAATAAATAGGTAGGCGTATGCGAGATCGATCACGTTGGAAGTCGCGGAGTTGCTCCTGGCTGCTTCAGGGAAGGATGATCCAAGCTTGCCTCGGCTGGCGCTCACCGGACGAGTACGAGGCCGCCTGGCAAGCCGGCGAGCATCCCGAGCACGATCGACCGCAGCCAGACACCGCCGGGGCAACCCCGGCGGCCGGCAGGTAGCAAGCACTCCGAGCTACCGGGGGAACCTCATGCGGACGACGGCGTGACGACCATCGGGACTGCCGACAGCGCGAGAGGCACCGATCAGCTGGGCGGCGCGGCCATCGATCAGGACGGCCGCCGACCCCACTGGCGATGGTGCTGGCCGCAGCCGATCGCCCTCATCGACCTCTGATCGCCCTGGCCAGGGCAGGTACCGGTGGGGCTTAATTCGAGACTCTCCGGGGCGAGACACTAGTCGGTGATGGCGGGAGTAGGTGGTTAATGGCGTCGGCGATGTGGGTCATGGCTTGCTGCGTTGGGTGATAGGCCATGGGACCGTAGTTGAACGGGGTGCGCGCGAAGGTGTAGCCGAACACCCAAGGGTCCGCAGAGCAGATGTCGTGTCCGTGGGTGATGGTGGAGGCTTGAATCAGTAGGGCGCCGCTGTCGCGGGCGACGGCGGCGGTGATGGCGGCCAACTGGGCGGCCAGGGCGCGACTGCGAGTGACTTCTTGGTCAGTGATCGGTAGCCGGTCCTGGCATGAGCCGGTATCGGGCAGCACGGTGGTGTAGTCGACGAACACCAGGGTGGCGTGCGGTGAGCGTTGGTGGACGTCGGTAGCTATCTGCTTCATCGAGGTCGGCAGGTCTGCGAGTTCGCGGTCGACGTCGGCGTCGGATGTCACCGTGCACACCGCCGGCCGCCACGCCAGGGGCGTACGGTGTCGGTCGGCCTGGCAGGACCAGGCGAACAGGTTGCCCAGGTAGGAGATGTCGTTGCCGCCGACGGTGACGGTGACCAGCTGGGTGTCCGGCCGCAGTGCGTCGACCTGGGGCGGTTGGAAGTATTGGCCGCCGTGCAGGACGTTTTGTGTTGTTGCACCTGAGCAGCTGACGTCGGTCAGGTTCAGATGCCGGGCCGCGGCGAGCTGGTGGGCGTAGTTCTGCGCGGAGCGGATGCACAGGTTCGGGCTGTCCGGTGCCCGGGTGCCGACCCCGGGACCGGCGCCGAACGAACTTCCCAGGGCGACGTACTGGCTGTCACCGGCCGGTGCTTTGGTGCCCTGGTAGTAAATCAGCCCGACTCCGGCGACGGTCAGAACGATCACCACAGCGAGCAGTGTCGCCAGGATGACCGTCACCCGCCCGATCACCCGCCGGGTGCGGGAGCGGACCGGGTGAGCGGCTGTGGGCTTGGTACGCCGCGATCGCGGTACTGCATTGCCCGGATCGTCGCCGGCGTCGCCCGTGGTGGCCGTGGCATCAGGGTCGGGCATCGGTCAGTTCTCCATTCTGGCGTACCGATGGGGCAGTGACAGAAGCCCGCGGCCATGCGGCCATGCCTAACTCGATGACGATCTGTCCGTGCTGTTGGCGTATTATAAGCGCCGGTCAACGCCAGGACGACGACAGCAGGGCCAGGAATCCAAACCCGCGGCGCGGCCAGGTTCCTCCGGAGATCTCGTGCGATCCCAGTGCCACCAAGTACGCAGACCGGATTGAGCTGCTTTGCACATGAACGAACCGCTGACGCACACACAACGTGGGCGACCGGGCCGCCACGGCCGGTCCGCGGTAGCCCGGTCGCCGGGTCCCGGGGTACCGGGTCAGCTGTGAGGTTCCCCCGGTAGCTCGGAGTGCTTGCTACCTGCCGGCCGCCGGGGTTGCCCCGGCGGTGTCTGGCTGCGGTCGATCGTGCTCGGATGCTCGCCGGCTTGCCCGGCGGCCTCGTACTCGTCCGGTGAGCGCCAGCCGAGGCGAGCTTGGATGCGTTCAGTGTTGTACCAGCCGTCGATGTAGGCAAACAGCGCGTTCTCTGCTTCCTCTCGGGTTCGCCACGATTTTCGATAGACCAGCTCGGTTTTCGGCGTGGAGAAGAAGTTCTCCATCAGCGCGTTATCGTAGGAATCGCCGACCGACCCCATGGACGTGAGAATCCCGTGTGTCGTCGAGCCGGTGGGAGAACCGTAATGATGTGTAGTTCGAGCCACGGTCGGAATGATGAATGATCTCGCCGTCGCGGACGTCGCGGGTCCAGACCGCGTACTCCAGAGCGCCCAAGATCAGATCGGTGTCGCAGCGGTCTGAACACCACCACCCGACGATCCGGTTGGAGAAC
Source organism: Pseudonocardia xinjiangensis (assembly GCF_050948425.1). Classification (NCBI taxonomy): domain Bacteria; kingdom Bacillati; phylum Actinomycetota; class Actinomycetes; order Pseudonocardiales; family Pseudonocardiaceae; genus Pseudonocardia; species Pseudonocardia xinjiangensis. The sequence goes on from NZ_CP192009.1 coordinate 2,891,960, forward strand.
GCGTCCCGGACCGCGGCCAGCCAGAACACGCCCTGCGCGCACGGCCCACAACCGGTTGGGCGCTGCGGCGGAGAAGTCGCGGTTGACCAGGTCCGGAGCCGGCATCGCATACGGGTTGTGCCTGGTCCAAGCGGTCCGCCAGCGCTTGCGCAGGAATGAGAGCTGATCGCCGAGCGCCCGGTCGACGTCTCGTACCACCTTCCACGTCACCGGGAACAGATGGCCGCGGGCCCTTACGCGCGCAAGCGGTCGAAGGCGACGGGAAGGTGTGCCGGGCCCCGGAGGGCGGCGTTGTCCCGGTAGGAGGGAGGCTCGGCGAGCAACCGGGGAGTTTGAAGACGGCGCGCCAGCGGGGCAAGGGCGACCTGTGCCTCCATCCGGGCGAGCGGAGCACCGACGCAGTAGTGGCCGCCACCGCCGAATCCGAAGTGGACGTTGTCGGTGCGGTCAGGCACGAAGGAGTCGGCCGCAGGGAATCGGCGCGGGTTGCGACTGCCGGAGGCGAGCAACAGCACCACGGTGGCCGCCGCCGGCACCGTGGTGCCGGCGATCTGGATGTCGGCCAGGGTGGTGCGGGTGCGGTACTGCACCGGCGGGTCGTAACGCAGGATCTCCTCAACCATCGTCAGCGCCAGCTCGGGGTCGTTCCGGAGGTGGTCGAGCACGTCGGGGTGACGCAGGAGGGTGAGCATTCCGTTGGTGACGAGGTTGACGGTGGTCTCGTGTCCTGCGATGAGCAGCAGCCCCATCGTGCTCAGCAGCTCCTGATCGCTCATTCGATCATCGGGGTCGGTTTCGGAGAGCAGAGCGGACAGCAGATCGTCGGCTGGTCGAGCCCGGCGGGCATCGATTAGCTCGGCGAAGTAGTCGCGCATCTGCTGAGCGGCCTGTCCGGCCTGCTGGATCTCCGACTCCGTCATGCCCGCAGCCGGGTCGAGGCTACGGATCAGCGCCGAGGACCAGCCGTGGAAACGGCGCTCGTCCTCCCTGGGCACGCCGAGCAGCTCGCAGATGACGGCGACCGGGAGCGGGTAGGCCAGATCACCCACGACGTCGAGCTCACCGAGGTCGCTCCTGGCGTCGATCAGCCCGTCGACGAGCTGGACGATGCGTTGGTGCATGCCGCCGATCCGGGTCGGGGTGAAGTGGCGCATCACGAGACGCCGCAGGCGGTCGTGTTCGGGCGGGTCGAGGAAGATGAACGCCGGGCTGCGGGGTTCCCCACCCGAGTTCAGACGTCCGGAGGCCGCCAGCGCACCGGCGCCACTGGCACTCTTGCGCTCGTCGGAGCTGATCCGAGGGCCGTGCAGGAGCCGACTGATCTCGGCGTAGGTGCTCACCACGTAACTGCCGTCGTCCTGGACGGTGACCGGCTGCTCACGCAGCTTCGCGTAGAGCGGGTATGGGTTCGGGCGGCTGGCCGGGTCGAGGATCTGCTCGAACAGCCGGCCCGGGGCGGTTGCCGTGGCGGTGGTGGACTGTGCAGAGATCATGGTGGTTTCTTCCGAGTGTCTGTGTCGATCGGGTCGTGGTGGAGGGCGCCGCGGAGCGGCGGATTGCGCGGACGGGTCCACGTGCGAGGCCGTCAGCGCAGAGGCGTCGGCCCAGGTGGGATGCGCGGGTCGGCGCCGGCGGGGCTGATGGCGGTTGCCGGAGCGCTGGGGCCAGGACCCGTGGGGGTGGCGTTGGGGCTGTGGGTGGACTGGCCGGGGGCGGGGAATCCGGAGGCGACCACCATCGGCTCGGCCGGCCCGTCGGCAGCGTGCAGGTCCGGCGGGAACGGGGCTCGCTCCTCGATCAGGTCGGCGTAGGCGGGCAACGTGCGCGGCATGTTGATCGCAACCGCGGCGACCATGTGTCCGGCCCTGCCGTAGGCGGCCACGAAGCGCCGCGCGGCGACCGAGCCCTCAGTGATCACCACCTGCTCCGCGAGCGGGGGCACCCCGACCGACTTGATGTTGAGTCCGAACTGGTTGGACCAGAAGGCGGGCAGCGGGTGGTGGGCCCGACGTTCCGCGGGCGGACACAGCATGTTGTGTGCGGCGGTGCGGGCTTGGTCGACCGCGTCGCCCCAATGCTCGACGGCGAGCAGCTCCCCGTCGTAGAGCGTGTGCGGCCACCGGGCCACGTCGCCGGCGACGAAGACGTCGTCGAGGACCATGGTGTCGGCATCGAACACCCGGCACGTCGCGTCGCACACCACCCCGCGGGCGTCCGCCGACACACCCGAACCCGCCAGCCACTCCACGTTGCGCACTGCGCCGAGCGCGACGACGACAACGTCGACCTCGAGCAGGTCGCCATCGGACAGCCGGGCGCGGCACACCCGCCCGTCACCGTCGCCCTCCAATGCCAGTACCGAGACGTTGCACCGCAGGTCGATCCCGTGGTCGCGCTGCACCTGGGCAGCCACCAGGCCCGCCGCGCCGCCCAGCGCCCCGGCCAGCGGCGCCGCGGACCGCTCGGCGACCGTGACCGGAAGGTCGAGCTCACGGCAGATCGAGGCGATCTCCGATCCGGTGAAGCCGCCGCCAATCACCAGCACTCGCCGTGGACCGGCAGCCAGCCGCTCCCGCAGCACGGCGGCATCCCGCCGGGTACGCACGCTGAACACCCCGTCCAACGCGGCCTGCGCGGGATCCGGCCACGATCGGGCGCGGGTTCCGGTGGCGATGAGCAACCGGTCGAACTCGATTCGCCGCCCGTCGGCGAGCCGAACCTGACGAGCCGCGAGGTCCAGCCCGTCGGCGGGCACTCCGAGCAGCCATTCCGCGTCGATGTCGCGGCTCTCCGGCAACGAGGTGTGATCGGCGGGAAGCCGACCAGCGAGCACCACCTTCGACAGCGGTGGCCGGTCGTAGGGCTCGCAGTCCTCATCTCCCACCAACGTCAACCGGCCGGTGAACCCCTCGTCGCGCAGCGCCTCCGCCGCCCGCAGCCCGGCCAGCGACGCACCGACCACGACCACCCGCTGCGGGTCCGGCCCACCGGTGGTCATCACCCGTCCCCGCCGGTGCGGACCGGGACCGCATCGCCCACGCTGATCGCCTGTACCGGGCACGCCGCTGCCGCGCGCTCGACCGGTCCCCGCAGGCTCTCGTCGGGTGCGTAGTCGTACTCCAACGACTCCTCCCCGCTCCACCGGAAGACCGGCGGCGCGGCAAAGACACACTGCCCGTAACTCAGGCATCGGTTTAAATCGACAACGACTCGCATGCCCTCTCCTCCCCTGTCGGCAGCTCGAACCCTGTGATCTCTCGAGTGCCGCCGGCGCCACGGGTGGTTGCGCCCGCGGACGTGGTCGCCGACTGAAACAAGCCATGACCCCGGCGGTATTGGTGCGGTCAGGAAGAAGCCCCCGGCACCGGTACGGCAACGAGTCGATGCGGTACTCCTGTCCGCTGTTCGACTACGAAGACGCAAACGACTAAACGACAATGATGTTCAGGGCTCTCGTCGCGAACCTTACATCGCCACATCGGTCGAGGCAATGCGTTGGCGATATTGGCCATTTCAGACGCAACCGGATGGCCAGGCCTGTTCGGTCCTGGAATACTCATCTACGGAGTTCTGGACTGATATCACACGTCTCCCGGCGGGTGCAGCCCGGCCAGATCCTGTGCACAGGCTCGGCATCGTCGACCAGACGTCCACTCCCACGACGGCGTAATGTGTGAAAAATCCATAGACGTACCATTCGTGGGGGCGCGGTTGCGACGATCCGGCGAACTCGGAAGATCCGCCGAGCCGCGAACTGCGTCGCCTTACTGTTGAGGTTTCCTCAGTGACGTGAGCATGCCTGGGAGGGTGTTACCTGGATAGGCGGGACAGGGGACGGCGGCATGCATGCGGCGCAGTTGGCCGACCGGCAGCTCACCGTGCCCGATCACACGCACCATGATCTGCGTGACCAGCTCACCCATCGTGTCGAGCGTCTCCTCGATCGGACGGACTGGTCCTTCCCGGTCACATTCGGTTCTGCAGTGTGGCGATGCCGTTGCCTGTCAGGCGTGGCAGGGCATTGGGGCGGCCGGCGAGGACGGAGACGAGGCTGTCCGCGGGTCCGACGACGTCGAGGGCCGGATCGCCGGGGCGTGACCACGTCGTGTCGGTGGTCCGCAGCGTCAGGCCGCGTGCCCGTGCCGCCGCCGGAACGAACGGGTTGGGGATCCGAGTTTCGACGGCGAGGACGGCGTTGGCGATTTCCGGGGGCAGGACGTCGGACCTACCGAGCGCGAGGGCGATGTCGAGGTGGTGCACGGCGTGGTCGCCGAGCATCAGCGGTGTCGGCAACAGGCGCCCGATCCCACGCGGGCGTACCCGGATGCGGTCGAAGGCGTCAACCAGCTCCGAGGCGACGTGCCGGTCGGCATGCTCGCGGCTGAGGACCTCGTTTGTCGCGTCGAACGACCACCGATGCCGGCTCATCGCGGCCGCCAGCCGGGGGACGGGCAGCTGCAGACCGAGCACCAGGTGCGCGAGCACATCCTTGTTCGTCCAGCCCCGACACAGGCTGGGCTCGTTCCACTCCTGCTCGGTCAGCGTGCCGGCGAAAGAGAGGAAGTTCTGGTCCTGGACGGCGACGAGGTCACGCATCGCCCGCTCCCTTCGTCGGTGCCAGATGCGCGCTCAGGAAGGACACCTGGTCGGCGATGACCTGCTCGACCTGCGGTGCGTGGTAGACCGAGAAGTGGTCGGCCGGATAGTGAATGGCCTCTCCGTGAGGGGCGCGCTGCGCGGCCCGCGCGGCGATGCGCGGGTCCATGAGCGTCTCCTGGTCGGACACGCACACCAGCAATGGCGGGCGGATCTGCGGCGCCTTGCTCGCGGCGTTGAGCCGGATCAGCTCGAGCCCGATCGCCGCGGTCACCCGGTTGTCGAACTCGACACCGGGCGGAACCATGCTGTTCCAGCCCTCCTTCGCGCCGGGGACGGTGACGATCGCCGTGCGCCCGGGTTCGTCGACGATGCCGACGTATCGACGCGGCAGGCCGAGGGTGGACCGGACGAGGTCGCTCGTGATGGGTCCTGCCAGCCGTGCGACCGCACAGGGACCGGAGCTCATCGCAGCGTTGCGCGTGTTGATCACCGGGCACTGCACGACGGCGGCCGCGAGTTCCGGGTGCTGCGCGGCGGTCAGCAGTACGTGGGTCGCCCCCAGCGACGTGCCCCACAGGGCGACGCGGTCGGCGTCCACGTCCGGGCGTCGACGCAGGAAGTGCAGTGCCGCTTCGATGTCGCTCAGTTGGCGCCGGATCGAGATGAGCTGCCGCGGCGTGCCCTCCGAGGCGCCCAGGTGTCGGAAGTCGAACGAGAGCGTGACCATCCCAGCGGCGGCGAACGCCTGCTCGTACTGGGTGAGCCCCATCTCGTGCGTGGCGCCGAAGCCGTGGACGAGGAGCACTGCGGGATGAGGGCCTTCGCCCTCGGGATGAGTGAGCCACGCCGCGCAGCGCTGGCCCTGGGAGCGAAAGGAGGTGGTCTGGGTGGTGATCATGGCGAGCCTCCGAATAAGTACGTTGTACGTGTTGTACGGTACCACTGATACGTACGACGTACGTGAGAGGAGTCGTGAGCATGAAGGCCCGTTTCACCCTTGCGGAGATCCAGCAGCACGCGCTGGGCATCGTCGACCGGGACGGCCTGGTGGGACTCACCATGCGCTCGCTCGCGGCGTCACTGGGAACGGGACCGATGACCCTGTACAACTACGTCGACGGGCGCGAGGCGCTCGAGGAACTCGTGGTCGACGCCGTGGCGGCCCGTGTCGAAACGCCGGAGCCGAGCGACGACTGGCTGGCGGATACCCGCGCCGTCGCTACCGCACTGTGGCGCACCGTCCGGGCGCACCCGGCGACCGTTCCGCTCGTGCTCACCCGCCGAACCTCATCCGCCGGCAGCCTTGCTCCGGCCGAGGCCCTCGCGGCGGCACTGGCACGCGGCGGCTTGCAGGGCGCCGATCTGCTGGTCGCCTTCCGCGTCGTGATGGCCTTCGTCATGGGTATCGCGCAATCCGAACTCGCCGGCCCCCTCGCCCGTGAAGAGAGCCAGGACGCTGCGGCCGAGCGCATCGGTGCACTCGCGCACGACACCCTGCCCACGCTCTCCGAACTCGCCTCCATCGGAGCCAAGTTCGCCGATCTGGAGTTCGAACAGGGACTGACCGTCATCCTCACCGGCGTAGCGTCCACAACGCGCCCACGTCCGCAGAGCTGATCTCCGTTCTCGCGTGGGGTCACTTATTTTCGGGAGGAGGCGGCGGATCTGCATGGGATCACCCGCGGGCTTCGCGCGCACGGCGGCCGACCGGTTGATCATGTTCGACCACGGCGTCATCGTCGAGGAAGGAGCGCCCGAGAAGCTGATCACCGATCCCGAACACGACCGCACCCGGGCTTTCCTGCGCCGGATCAACGACTCACACTGAGCCCCACGCCGACGAACGAGCGACGGAAGGACGGCGATGACCGCAACCGTGCAGATCCTCACCACCGGATACGCCTCCGACCGGGTCGCGGGCACCGTCACCCTCATCCGCGACACGGATGTGACGATCGTGGTCGATCCAGGCATGGTCGCCCACCGAGGACTCATCCTGGATCCCCTGTCCGAGCTGGGGATCGATCCGAACGATGTGACGGACGTGGTGTTCTCCCACCACCATCCCGACCACACCCTCAACGCCGCGCTGTTCCCCGAGGCCCGGTTTCACGACCACTGGGCGATCTACCACCGCGACGTCTGGGAGGACCGCGACGCCGACGGCTTCGAGCTGTCGCCCTCGGTCCGGCTGATCCGCACACCCGGACACACTGCCGAGGACATCACGACACTCGCCACGACCGGCACCGGCCTGGTTGCGGCCACCCACCTGTGGTGGAGCGCCGACGGGCCCGAAGACGACCCCCTGGCCCACGACGGTGACCAGCTGAAGGCATCTCGCGAGCGGCTCCTCGCGATGGAACCGACATTGATCATCCCCGGTCACGGCGCGGCCTTCGCGCCGACCGGCCGGGTCCGCTGAACGTCCGACCGGAGAACCGTGCCCGTTACGGCCCGATGTACGGCCCCGACGTCACCTTCCTCGGTGTCGACCCCTGCACGCGCGAGGAACCCGGCACCTATGTCGGCGCCTTCAGACCGCCCTCGACCATAGGCGCTGGTCAGCTGTGGGCTGTTGCGATTGTGCGGAACGAGAGCGACTCGGTCTGGCTTGTTCACACCCGACTTGTTCAATGCCGGCAGGAGATCAGGTCTGCAGCCATGATCTCTGAGGCGTCCAACTGCTGGACAGGACCTGCCGCGGGCCGGATCGGGTCTTCGCCATCGTCACCCACGATCTCCGCATCGTCGACGGTCTGTGCGACCGGATGATCGTGATGAAGAAGGGGAAAGTTGTCGAGGCCGGCGATGCCGATGCCCTGCTCGGCAACCCGCAACATCCCTACACGCGCCAACTCGTGGCCGCCGCGTTCGTTGCCGCCCCTGAGGCGATGACCGAGATCGCCGAGGCCGATTGACCCCAAGAACGCCTCGAACCGGGTCACGATCATGGCGGCGCACCCGGGCGCGGCGCTCCGGGGGCGGGGTCACGTGGATGCGCTGTGTGGGCTCCGCCTCCGATCCGCCTCCGCGATCCGGTCCCGCAGACTCGTGAGCGCGGCCAGGGCCTGCGTTCGGTCGCCGTCGCCGACGTGGTCGTGCGCTTGCCAGAGGAGTTCGAGCCACTCGGACGCGTCCGTGTCGCCTGACTGCGCAGCCATGTCCGCGAGAGTCCAGAGCGCGTCGATCTCCGACTCCCGGTAGGCCAGTTGATCGGCCCGCGGCGAGATCTCGACCTGGCGGATGACCAGGGTGACCGTGTCGACGTCCAGCGTTTCCACGTCCACGATGTGCCACGGGTCGGCTCCGCCGGCCCCGTTCTCCTCCCCGTTGATCATCGAGCAGACGCTCATCCGCTCGCTGCCGGCGTCACGCGCGCGGGCGTCAGCTCGGACATGTGCTCCGCGAGCACGTCCTCGAACTCCGCGTGCCGCGACACCACGTCGTAGCCGCGGGTACGGAAGGCCCACGCCTGCTTGGCGAGGGCCGGCTCCGCCCCGTCGGCGAGGTCCCTGGCCATCTTGATCAGGCGGCGACGCATCGCGATGATCGCGATGTCGCTCGTCCCGAGGTGTTCCTTGCTGCGGTCGAGCACCGGTTCCATCGTCTCGGTCATCGCCCGGTCCTCCTCGGGCGGCGTCCCGAGAATTCCACTGAACCGCTTGGTCCTCTGCACGTGCCTGTCGATCTTGAAGTCGTTGTCGCGGTTGAGTGGGGACCGGCGCGTGTCGATCACATACCCGTCGGCGAGCTCCCACGGATGCAGCGGCTGTCCGTTGTTCCGTCCGTTCGCGATGGCCTCTTCTGCCGACAGTGCACGGTGCGGGTGCCAGACGAAGGAGAACGACATCGAGTTGCGGTCGTCGATCGGCACGACGATGCGTCCCGGGCGTTCGGCCGAGCCCGGCGTCTCCGACGTGGACGGCACGAGCCAGTGCGAGAACCGCCAGTAGTAGTCGTCCTCACCACCGACTCGCCGGCCGCCGTAGACGAAGCCGTAGTCGGTGCTCTTCACGGTCAGGGACGGCGACCGGTCCTTGGTGACGTACTCGGTGAAGTTCTCGACGAACCGCGCCCACTTGAGCGTGGTGCTCGGATTGAGCGTGCGGTGCAGGAACGACACGTGCGCCGTGTCGATGTCGCCCTCGAGCGTCTGCAACCAGTTGCATTCGACGAGGCTCGCACTGATCACGCGTTGGTTCGCCGGGACCTCCGCCCACTCGTACTCCGGGAACTCCGGCTGCTTGTCCGGAGGGCCCATATAGGCCCACACGAGCCCGCCGCGTTCCTGCGCGGGATATCCCGGGGCGCGCACCTTGTCCTTGAAGTTCGACCGGGCCGGTTCCGACGGGATGTGCAGGCACCGGCCCGTCACGTCGAACTTCCAGCCGTGGTAGATGCACCGCAGGCCGCCCTCCTCGTTGCGGGCGTAGAACAGGTTGGCCCGCCGGTGGGGGCAGTAGGCGGACAGGACGCCGACCTTTCCGTCGGTGTCGCGGAACGCGACCAGATCTTCACCGAGGATCCGGAGCCGGACCGGAGCGCCGTCGGGGTCCTCCATGTCCTCGCTCGCCACGACCGGGAGCCAGAAGCGGCGGAACAGCTCGCCCATCGGGGTCCCCGGCCCGACCTCCGTGATCAGCTTGTTGTCCTCAGGCCGAAGCATGTGCGCGTCCTCCCGTGCCGGTGGCCGGCGTCATCGGGACCGCCCGAAGACGGTCTGGAACTGTTCGAGGTACTTCTGCTGACGCTCCAGCTCGGTGTAGTCGACCGGCCGGGGCGGGGTGACGGCGTCGAGCTCGTCGAGTGCGGGGAAGCCGGGCGGGCCGGGCACGCCGTCGCGTACCGGGTATTCATTCCCCTCCTGGGAGAGGCAGGTCTGCCCCTCCTCGCTGAGCAGCCAGCTCTCCAGCAACCGGGCCGCGTTGGGGTGTGGGGCGTTCGTGATGATGCCGATGAAATGGCCGGTGACCGGCGAGGCGCCCGTCACGGGAAACACCCACTTCAGGGTGGAGCCCTCCGCGAGAGGCGGTCCCGTCATCTGGTCCAGGCCGCCCATCATCACCGCGTACTCGCCGCTGCGGAGCGCCTCGATGGCAGGCTGAACGCCCTGGATCAGAGCCGGTTCGTTGGCGGCGTACCGCTCCAGCCAGGCGTCGTCGGTGGCGCCGCCGGTCTGCAGGAGCTCCTGCAGGATGCTGAGCCCGGCTCCGGGGCCCGTCGGGTCCGGCATCACGATCTTGCCCTTGAGCCGGGGGTCGGCCAGGTCGGTCCAGCTCTTCGGAGCTTCCTCCGGGGAAACTTGAGCCGTGTTGTAGGCGATCCCCGCCACGCGCCTCGTGTCGACGACGAACGCGTGGTCCGGACCCCACGCCTCCTCCGGGATGCCGTCGACGTCGTCGGGGGTGAACGGGGTCAGGATCCCGCTCCTGGTGAGGGCGAGCATCGTCGTGGAGCCGGTGCGCAGAACGTCGCCGACGTTCTGACCGCTCACGTGCTCCTGCTCGAGCCGGGCCTGCGTTTCTCCGACCATGTACTGCGACTCCACGGCGATACCCGGGAAGCGCTGGGAGAACCGGTCGTAGCAGGCGTTGCCCTTGATCCCGTAGACGACGACCTTGTCCTCACCCGCGGCCTGCGCCGCGGCGTACAACTCCTGGACCGGCGCTCCGACCGCCGACTGCTGGCCACCCCCTCCGGTGTCTCCTCCCGAACCGCACGCCGCGAGCAGGAGGCCGACCGCCCCCGCCACGGCCGCCAAGAACCAGCGGGATCGTCGTCGTCCCAGCTTCGTCGCTGCCGACTTCATCGCCGTCTCCTCCGTCACGCCTTCTCTTCGCCACGAGCTCCGCTCAGGCGCCGATCTCCACGAGCTCCTCCGGCCGGATGCTGAGGTTCACCAGGTCGCCGCTGACCGGGACCGTCCCCTGGGTGACGGCCCGGACGTCCGCGTCGCGGATCCGGGCAAGCAGCGCAATCTCGCCCGCCTGCACCTGCAACTCGAGGTCCTCCCCGAGGTAGGTCACCGTCCTGACCTGGGCGCGGAACGACTGTCCGGGCTCAGGTGCGGCCGGCGCGAGGCGGAACGCACCGGCCCGCGCAGCAAGCTCGACGACGCTCCCGGGCGGGTGCGCCCTGTCGGTCGCGCAGCGCACCAGGGGGCCGTCGCCACCGAGCCGGACCAGCGCGCCGTCCCGTTCGGATACGACCACCTCGGCCTTCAGCAGGTTGTCGAACCCGATGAAGTCGGCCACGAACCGGTTGGCCGGGCAGGTGTAGATCTCCCGCGGAGTGCCGATCTGCTGGACGACACCGGCCTGCATCACGGCGATGCGGTCCGACAGCGCCATGGCCTCCGTGCGGTCGTGCGTGACGTAGATCGACGTCGAGCCGAGCGCATCGTGCAGCCTTCGCACCTCGCGGCGCATCTGGGACCGCAACAGGCTGTCCAGGTTGGACAGCGGCTCGTCGTAGAGCACCACCTGTGGACGGTTGACCAGCGCACGTGCGAGTGCGACGCGCTGCTGCTGCCCGCCGCTGAGCTTGCTCGGCAGCCGCCCGCCGTACTCGGCGAGCCCGACCACGTCGAGCATCTCGGCCACCCGAGCCGCGACCTCGGTGCCGTCCAGACGCGCCCGTCGCAAGGGATAGGCGATATTGCCGAAAGCTGTCATGTGGGGCCACAGGGCATAGCTCTGGAAGACCATTCCCATGTGCCGTTTCTCGGGCTGTACGAACACACCGCGGGACACCATGGGTTCGCCGTCGAAGTGGATCTCCCCGCTCGTCGGCCGCTCGAGGCCCGCCACGCAGCGCAGGGTCGTCGTCTTCCCGCAACCGCTCGGCCCCAGGAGGCTGAGGAACTCGCCGTCCTGCACGGTGAGGTCGAGGTGGTCGACGGCGGCAGCGCCGCTGTCGAACCGCTTGGTGAGTCCGGCGATGTCGATCTGCGCCACAGCTAGTCTCCTTCGGCCGCCGTGCGGATGGGCACCGCAGGCGACGGCTCCCGGGCCGGCGCGGCGGTCGGAACGGACCCGGTGAGCGGGGACGGTTCAGTTGTTGGGGCAGCGAGCGTCGCCGGCGCCGGCCGCGCGCGCAGCACTCGGGTGCCGACCGCGCGCACCGCGAGCGCCACAACCAGCACTGCCGCCATCGCCGCGAGCATGAGCGTGAAGACGGCGGCCGCTTCGGACGAGCGGCCGGACTCGGTCATCTCCAGCAGCACGACCGGGACCGTCTGGCTGCCCGGTCCGGAGAGCAGTACCGGCACTGCCAGCTCACCAGCCATCACGACACCGCAGATCAGCCACCCCGCCAGCAGGCTCGGCAGGATCAGGCGGAGGACCACCCCGATCACGGCGCGCAGCCGACCTGCGCCGTGCACGCGCGCGGCCTCCTCGAGCTGCCTGTGCACCTGTGCGATGGCCGCGTTGGCGAGCCGCACAGCCACCGGCGTGGCCACGACGATGAGGCCGAGCATGACCAGCCAGATCGAGGCGAAGAGCGTGCGCAGCCCGGGGACCGAGAGGTACGCCCAGAGCATCCCGAGGCCGAGCACGACACCCGGGACGGCCCATGGCAGCCACGTCGCGCCCTCCAACACCCACCGCAGCTTCGACGTGCCGCGCTGGACGATGTAGGCGATGAGCGTGGCCAGTGCCACCGCGAGCAACCCGCCGACGACCACGACGAACGCCGTGTTCTGCAGCGCGGAGATGACCCCGGGCTCGCCGAGGACCGTGCGGTAGTGATCGAGGGTGAACCCGGAGGACAGCACACCGAACACGGACTGAACGGAGCCGAGCACCAGCTGCACCAGCGGGAAGGCCAGGGCCAGGAGCCCGAAGGCGACGATGGCCGCGGTGCAGAGGTACCTGCGAGGCCCGAGGTCGAGAAGCTCGACGCGCTGGCCCTTGCCGCCGAGCGTGGTGAAGTCCCGCCTGCCGAGGAACCGCCACATCAGGACAACCAGGACGACCATGATCGCCATGACCAGCACGGAGAGGGCGCTCGCCTGGGCGTACGCGGGAGGGAAGTGGTTGCGCAGGTAGTCGTAGATCTGGGTGGAGAAGACCTCGATACCGGCCGGGGCACCCAACAGGAGCGGGACATCGAACGACTCGAGCCCGCGCACGAACCCCATGAGCGCGAGCGCAAGGAGCACCGGCGCGAGTACCGGCAGTTCGATACGGAAGAACGTCGCCGTCCTGCTCACGCCTGCCATCAGGGACGCCTCCCGAAGCGCCGGGTCCAGCGTGCGGAAGACGCCGAGCATGAGCATGTAGTTGATCGCGGTGATCTTGAGGACGGCGACGGCCACGATCCCGGGCCAGGACCGCACGTCGAGCGGGCCCTCCTCGACGGGCACGACCAGCCTCAGGATCTGGTTGAGCAGGCCGGTGCTCGAGTTGCCGAGCATGGCCCAGCTGATCCCGAAGAACAGGAACGGCAGCGTGATCAGCGTGACCATCATCGGCGTCACGAATCGGCGTCCCGGCGTGTTCGTCTGAGTGACCACCCAGGCGAAGAAGACGGCGAGGACCAGCGAGATCACCATCACCGAGAACGAGTAGGCCGTCGAGTTCCAGAGCAGCTCGTAGGTTGCAGGTTCGGTGTAGGCGTCGACGAAGCCCTGCACCGACCACTCACCGGGGAAGCCGGGGGAGGAGGTCCGGAATGCGCCGACCACGACCATGACGGCCGGGTAGACGAAGAGCACGAGGATCACGAGACCCAGTGCGGTCGCCCCGAGTAAGGCCAGCGGGCGCGCACCGTGGCGGCGCAGCGGCGCCGGCAGCGCGGACATGCGGGCACGGCTGGGTGGTCTGGTGGTCACTGGTGTTCCGCCCGGCATGCGGTTCCTCCACATCGAGGCGCGGCGCAGGATCGTGCGGATCCGGCGGCGCGGGATGAAGGGAACGTATGCGTAGGCGGAACAGTCCCGGGTGGATCGGACCCTGTTTTCCGCTGGCGCGAATAGGCCGGGGTTCGAGCCTCTCAGTCGGCGTACGCGCCCCGACGCGCGGAGCGCTTCACAGCGAACTTGCCTCGGCCAGCAGGTCATCGCCGATCCGGGAGACCGCTTCCTGGAGCGGGTCGAGCAGCGCGCGGGTGGGCACGGCACCGATGCGCGTGGTGGGGGCGGACACGGCAACCGCCGCGAGGGCCGTACCGTCGGGGCGCCGAACCGGCATGGCGACGGCCGTGATTCCGTCCTCGGACTCGCCGATGTTGGTGGCGTAGCCCAGCTCCCGCACCATTTCCAGCTCGTCGCTGAGCTCGTTGAGCGTGGCGATGCTCCGCCGGGTCATCGGCAGCAGCCGGTGGCCGGCGAACAGGGCCCGGAGTTTCCGCGGAGGCAGCTCGGCCAGCAGAGCCTTTCCTCCTGAGACGGTGTGACACGGCAGGACCGTGCCCACCCGAACGATGGTGCGGAGGGGACGCGCACCGCGGACGCCACTGATGAATCGGCAGAACAGTCCGTCGAGCACGATCAGGGTGATCGTTTCTTCGACTCTCTCCGAGAGCCGCCTGAGGTGCGGGCGTAAACGGACTGAAAGATCGTCTGCAGGCTGGGCCGCAGTGGTGAGGGCCCAGAAGGCCGGACCGGTCCGATAGGTCCGCGTGTTCACGTCCGCCGTGACGAACCCGCGGTGGGCGAGCGTCGACAGCAGTCGGTGGGCGGTGGACGGGGCGACGCCGAGCTCTCGGCTGACGTCGGTGACGCGGAGCCGCCGCTGTTCGGGCAGCAGGGCGAGCAGGCGCAAGGCCCGGTCCACCGACTCGAGCGCGTACGGCGGGAGCGCGGCGGATTCGGGTGCAGCGAGTTCGGAGTCCGAGGGCGGCGTGCTCCTGCCGAGCAACGCGTGCCGGCGACGAGTGGGCTGTTCCTGCCCGTGCGCGGCGCGAGCCGCCGTTCGTGAACGGGGAGGGTGATCGAAGGGATCGTGAGCCGTAGTTGCCAGAGGCGGTTCCGTCGCGGCCATCGCTCCTCCTTGAGCAGCACCACACGGGAAGACTCCCGGATCAAGCTACGGACGGTTTCCTTTCAGCGGCAAGATGCCTCCGGCGGTTTCCGCATGGAAGAAAATTGTCGCGCCGGGCGGTGAGCTCGCTCGCCCGGAATCACGGGCCTGACTGCTCGATCAGCCTGTGGACGTCTTCCACCGCAGCAAGCAGCTCGTCGGCGAAACGGCGTTCGGCCGCGTCGTCGGGCATGCGGGTCGACGGAACGGCGATGTTGAGGGCGGCGATCGGCGTGCCTATGCGGTCCCGCAGGCATGCCCCGACCGCGCTGATGCCGATCTCTGCCTGCTCGCGGTTGATCGCGTACCCGCGTCGCCTGATCTCCTCGAGCTCGGCCCCGAGCTCATCGAACGTGCGCAACGAATGCGGGGTGGGAGTCGGCAGGACCAGGTCGGGGAGGTGGTGGGCAAGCTGCTCCGTCGGCAGCGCGGCGAGGATCGACTTGCCACCCGCAGTGCACGTGGCGGGAAGCAGAACACCGGTGCGGCTGCCGACCCGGACGGTCCGGCGGCCTTCCACGCAGTCGATGAACCGCACGCAGCCCCGCTCGAGCACGAGGAGGCTCGCCGTCTCGTGGGTGGCCTCTCTGAGCGCTTCGAGCGCAGGGCGTGCCACGGTGCGCAGGTCGATGCGACCGATCACCGCGAAGCCGAGCTCGGCGAGCACCGGGCCGGGCCGATACGGGGTGTTCGGCCGGTCCTGGACAACGAAGCCGTGATGCATCAGCGAGGACAGCAGCCGATGGGCCGTCGAACGGGCGACGCCGAGCGAGTCCGCGGCGTCGGACAGCCGGACCGGCCCACGTTCGGCGACGAGTTTGACCAGGTGGAGGGCGTTGTCCACCGAGGACAGTCGATTGATCGAGTTCGGCATGACGGGCCTCGACCTCCTCGACGGTGGGTGGTCACATCCGCTCGTCCGGCCGCTGCATGTGGTGATAGCCGTGACGCACCCTGGCCTCCGCCAGGGTCGATTTCCCGGCGAGGACGTCGGCCAGGACCGCCTCCTCGCCTGCTGCGATCAGCGTTGCTGTCCCCAGCACCGCGTCCTCCACATCGGAGGGAACGACGACGATCCCGTCCGTATCTCCGAGCACGAGGTCGCCCGCCTTCACCTGGACGCCTCCGATTGACACCGGGCGGCCCACGTCGGACACCTCGACGCGATCCTTTCCCGTGCGCATGAATCGACCGCGGCTGTGGATGGGGTAGCCGAGGTGGAGCGCTCGCGCCACGTCGCGGCAGACCCCGTCGATCACCGTGCCCGCGACGCCCCGGTCGGCCGCGATCGTGGTGAGGATGTCGCCCCAGACCGTGCAGTCCGTGCGCCCGGCGTTGTCCAGCACGACGACCTCTCCAGGGGACACGTCGTCGAGGTAGTCGCCGACCGTGCCGGGCGAGGCTCCTGCGGTCACATATCGAACGGTGAACGCACGGCCCCAGAACCGGGCGGAGTTGTCGGAGAGCGGGCGCAGCCCGTACGCGCTACCGGGCAGACCGAGGCGGTCGAGAGCGTCGGAGACCGTGGCGGTGGAGAACCCGGCCAGGGGGTGAGTGGGTGGAGTGCTCATCGATCACTCTTCTCGGACTCGATCGACGGGAACCGTGAGTCGTGCATGACGTCGGCGACAGGGCGCCCGGCGCGGACCGCGGCCACCATCGCCGCCTCACGCTCGACGATCCGCTCCGCGAGGCCGATCACGTCCCCGACGCGGTCGCGGGGGACGAACACCACGCCGTTGCGGTCGGCCAGCACGAGGTCGCCGGGCCTGACCCGGATGCCGGCCACGTCGATGGGCTCGTCCATCGCGAGTTGGACGATTCGGCCGCGCGCGCTCACCGGCACGACAGCGCGGCCGAAGACCGGAAACGCGAGCTCCTCGCTCTCGGCGATGTCGCGGCACGCGCCGTCGATCACCACTCCGCGCAGGCCACGTCCTTGAGCCGCGACGGCCAGGATGCCGCCCCAGCAGGAGACGTCCGTGCGCCCGGCGTTCGCGATCACCAGCACGTCGTCGGCGTGGGCCGCCTCGATCGCCGCGGTGGCGATGTGGTCGGCGGGTCCCTCCGACCGGCGGGGTCCGGCGCGCACGGTCCGGACGAACCCTGCGACGACACCCGGAACCGGCCACAGTGGCCGCAGGCCGGTGGTGGCTCCGGCCAGCCCCAGCGTGTCCAGCGCGTCGGACACCGCGCAGCTGTCCATGGTCCGCAGCCGGTCCAGGAGGTCCACGTCCGGTTCCGCCCCATCGCTCATGCAGCCTCCTCGCTCACGCCGCGGCCGCCGGTTCGCGGGTCCAGGTGACGAAGCCCATCGCACATCCCGTTCCCGCCTCGGTCCGGTAGCAGGGCTGGTAGTCCACGACCGCGGGACGCAGACCGGTGCCGGACATCGCGCCTGCCACGACGATCCAGTTCCGCAGTTCGGACGTCCCCGAACGCAGCAGGGCGTCCGGGAGGCCGGCCAGGTACCCGGAGTCGTCCCGGAGCAGGGCGCCGAGGAAGGCCCGGTCGAGCTCCTCGTCCACGACCATGTGGCTCAGCCCACCGGAGGCGACGACGCCCACTCGATCCGCGCCGACGAAGGCCCTGATGCCCGCGCCGAGCGCGCGGCCGAACGCGTAGCACCGGGCTGCGCTCGGCGGGTTGGGCTCCCAGAAGGTGTTGACGAAGACAGGGACGAACGGGATCTCGCCGCTGCCGTCGAGCACCTGCTGGTAGACGAATCCCCAGCCGTGCGGGATCCCGTGGTCGCCGTACCGTCCGGCCGGGAGCGCGCGCGACGCGGCCGGGTCGAACCCCGACTGTCCCACGTGCTTCACCAGGTGCAGGGCGAGCGCTGGATGGCACTTGCGCGTGACGGGGACGTCCGGGACGTTCGCCACCTCGGCGATCGCCAGCCCCGCCGGCATAGCGTCGAGGTGCTCCTGCGTGAAGGGCACGTGCTCGACGGTGTCGCCATGGTAGATCGCGAACGCGGGGAGCAGCTCGTCGCCGAAGGTCTCCTTGTGGTCGCTGCTCACCACCACCAGCGCGTCGAGCTCCGTGCCGCGCACCACGTCGCCGAGGGCGCGGATCGCCCGGCGGCACGAGGCGTGCCGGTTCTGCCAGACGTCGGGCAGGCACTCGTCGGCGAATGTGCCGTCGCCACGCAGCCGGTCGAGCTCGGCGAACGTGTGTTCCTGCCCCTTGTAGACCAGCGCCGGGTTGCCGCGGTCCGCCTTGCCGCGCTCTCCCCAGCTTGCGGGCGGGGTGTTCAGCAGGGGACCGTGCGAGGTCCCGACGCCGACCACGATCTCTGCCATGTCCCTCGCCTCTCAGAGCCGGAACAGTTCGCGTGCGTTCGTCTCCATCAGCTGCTTGCGCTCGCCCGCGGTCAGCCAGTCGATGTCCGTGATCAGGTGATGGATGTCGTCGACCCAGCGGCCGGTCCCGGGATCGCGGACCGAGCCGGTGCCGGGCTTCTCCGTGCCGAACAGGCAACGGTCGACGCCGACGGCGCGCAGCAGCAGCTCGATGGAGTCCTGCGTGTAGAGGCAGGTGTCGTAGTACAGCCGGCGCAGGCGGTCCTCGAACCGGCCGCCCCCGCGGATGGCCCCCGGCTGGAACCGGCCGCGCTGGTAGGGGATCGCACCGCCGCCGTGGGACACGATGATCTTCAGGTCCGGGAAGTCGGTGAGGACGCCGGAGTTCAGCAGGCCGACGACGGCGAGCGTCTCCTCCTGGATGAAATGCAGCGAGTACGTCTCGCGAGCGGGCACGCGACAGCCGGCCGAGTGGATCAACGCCGGGACGTCGAGCTCACACAGCGCCTCCCACACCGGGTACCAGAACCTGTCGCCGAGGTTCGGCGGCTGCTGGGTGCCTTCGTAGGGGTCCGGGTTGAACGTCGCACCCACGAAGCCGAGCTCCTGGACACAGCGGCGCAGCTCTGCGACCCAGTCGGCAGGCGAGCGCTCCATGCTCTGTGGCAGCCCGGCGATCCCGCGGAACCGGCCCGGTACGAGCGCGCAGACGCGGGCGATGACGTCGTTGGTCTCCGCGGTGAACCACTCGACGAGTTTCGCCGGCGACTCGCTGTGCATCATCTGGTACGGCCGTGGCGAGATCAGCTGCAGGTCGACGCCTGCCTCGTCGAGGTGGGCGAGGTGGGACTGGTTGCCGAAGCTCGGGTTGGGCGCTTCGAGGGCGGCCCGCAGCTGGTCGTCGGAGATCCCGGCGCCGCCGCGCCCGTGCGCACCACGGTGGGAGAGCAGACCGGCCTTGTAGGCGTAGAGCTCGCTGGGTGCGCTGACGTGGCCGTGCACGTCGATGATCATCGGGGTCCCCTTCGCCGAGCTGCCCGCCGTAGACGAGCGGACACTAAATGCCCTGTCGCATCCTGCGGAGCAATCCCGACGACTGTTCTTCTCTGCCGAAAATGCTTTCCCGACCGCGTCCCGGGCGATCACAGTCGTCCGGGTGCGGGGGAGTGGCCTTCGCGCGGACCTCACAGGAGCGGCCGTGCAACTGGCGGATCTTGTCGCCCTCGACCCGGACGGGCTGCGCTGCCCTGCGGCGGCGTACGAGCGGATGCGTGAGCGCGGGGTGCACTACGCCCCTGAGGTGGACGCCTACGTGGTCAGCCGGCACGCCGACGTCGTCGCGGTACTTCGCGACGGCGAACGGTTCTCGTCGGCGAACACCGTCGGCAACCCGCCCGTGCGCCCGGAGGACGATGACACGGGCCTGCGGCCGCTCCTGCTGCTGTCCGACGACCCCCTGCACGCCCGGCGGCGGTCGATCGTCAACCGCGTCTTCACCCCCGCTCGGGTGGCGGCGTGGGAGCCGCAGATCAGCGAGGTCTGTGCCCGGCTCGTGGACGGGTTGCGAGGACGCACCGACATCGATCTCGTCCGGGACCTGGCGGCCGTGTTGCCGATCCGGGTGATCAGCCTCGTGCTCGGGGTGCCGCAGCGCGACGTCGACCGGTTCCGCGCGTGGTCGGAGGAGATCACGAGCTCTCTGGGCGGCCACTCCGGAGATGCCGCCCGCCGCGAGCGAGTCCAGAATGCGTTCACCGACTACATCGGCACTCTCCTGGACGAGCGCGACGGCATGCCTGGTGAGGACGTCCTGTCGCTCATCGGCGAGGCCGAGCGTCAGGGGGAGCTCTCACGGCGCGAGTGCGTGAGGTTCGTGATCGAACTCCTGATCGCCGGCAACATCACCACCACCCACCACCTCGCCAGCACCATGGCCCTCCTCGGCCGTGTGCCGGGCCTCTTCGACAGGCTGCGCCGCGAGCCGGAGCTGATCGGGCGGTTCATCGAGGAGTCCCTGCGCCTCGAAGCGCCGATCCAGTGCTTCTATCGGCTGGTCACGGTCGACAGTCTCGTCGGAGGCGTGGAGGTACCGGCCGGGTCGCGCCTGCTCGTCTTCTACGGCTCCGCCAATCGCGACCCGCAAGTGTGGCAGCAATGCCCGCACCTCGTGCTGGACCGGCGGAACGGCTCGGCACACCTCGCCTTCGGCAAGGGGGCACATGCGTGCATCGGAGCGTCACTGGCGCGCCTGGAGAGCCGCGTCGTCCTACGAGCCCTGCTCGAGCGGATCGAGTCCGTCGAGTTGCTGCTTCCCCATGAGCAGCAGCCCTACCTGCCGAGCTTCGTCAACCACGGCCCGATCTCCCTGCCTGCGCGGCTGGTGTTCCTGGGCACGCCGGTCGATTCACCGCGTGTGCCTTGAAGACATGTAGTGGAAGGTTCCGTCGGGCTCGGCGTCGAGATCGTGACGGTCGCCATGCGGAACATCACTTGGCTGCCGGGCCAGACACAATGACGTGGAGGTGTTCGCATGGCTCTGATTCGGTCCCGCTCGGGACTGGCGGTGGCCATTTCCGTGGTTCTCTTCGCGCTTTCCGCATGCGGGGGCGGGTCGTCGCAGGCTCGGGATCCGGACCCGCAGGCGGTCCAGCCGAAGCCGCCCTCCGCGGGCAAGTGGGAGCGCGTCAAGGTGCACGGCACGGCGCTTGAGGGCAACCTGATGGGCGAGACCGCCGACCCAGATGTGTCGGTCTACCTGCCGCCGAGCTATGCCACCGCTACCGACCGCCGGTACCCGGTGGTCTACGTGCTGCACGGCTACACCGGAACGGACCTGTCCTACTTCGGCCCGGGCAGCCGCGGGCTGGACCAGATCGCCGACCGGGTCTTCGGCAACGGCAGCGCGCAGGAGATGATCCTCGTGATGCCCAACTGCATGAACCGCTACGGCGGCTGCATGTACTCGAACTCGGTGACTGCGGGCGACTGGGAAAGCTACGTCGCCGACGATCTCGTCAGATTTGTGGACCAGAACTACCGCACGCTCGCGGCGCGTGAGAGCCGCGGGCTCGCGGGCCATTCGATGGGCGGCTACGGGACGATCCGCATCGGCATGAAGCGCCCCGACGTGTTCAGCGCGGTCTACGCCCTCAGTTCCTGCTGCCTGAACGAAGGGACCATCCGCCCGCCGGGCAGCGGTGTGACCCCCCTGGCCGAGGCGATCAAGAGTCCGGAGGAGGCGCAGGGTAACCGTGACGTGATGGGCACGCTGGCCCGGGCCGCCGCTTGGGCCCCGAATCCGACAAATCCGCCGTTCTTCTTCGACCTGCCGACAAAGAACGGCGAGGTGCAACCGGACATCGCCGAGAAGTGGGCGGCGAACTCGCCGGTCGCCATGCTCGACCAGTACGTCGGGAACCTCAAGAAGTACAAGGCGATCGCGCTCGACATCGGACTGCAGGACAGCCTGCTCGCCGGCAACCAGGTCTTCGTCGACCGCCTCACCAGGTTCGACGTGTCGCACACGTTCGAGACCTACGAGGGCGACCACAACAGCGGGGTCCCGCAGCGCCTCGAGGAGAAGGTCCTACCGTTCTTCTCCCGGCAACTGGTGTTCAGCCCGTAGTTCGTCACCGGCCCGGCTCTCGCTCCGTTCGTTGCCCCGTCGCCACCGGGTGGCGGGACGCCGTCAGACCTCGAGCTTCCAGGTGCCGTTGCGGAGGGCGACGATCTTGCCAGCCGACGTCACCGCCCGATCTTCGGTCGACGATCGCGGCGCCGCGACCGACGTCGCCTCGCTGAACAGATGACCGCCGTGTGCCGGGTTCGGCCGCGATGACGGCCGGGACGGCGGTCCAGGACTCCACTCCGCTCCTCAACCGGACTCGGTGAGGTCGGTGGCGGCGGCCACCTCGGTGACCACGTCCAGCAGAGCGTGCAGAGCGGGCGAGGTGTTGCCGGCTATCCAGACCATCTCGGTGGGGACGAACTCCCCGGCCAGCGGCACGAACACCACACCGGTGCGACGGAGGCTGCTCGCCGACCGGGCCAGCCGCGTCACCCCGACCCCGGCCGCCACGAGGCCGAGCAAGCCTTGCACGCTCGCGTCCCGCTGGACCACGTCGGGGGTGAACCCGGCCGCGCGGAAGGACGCGTCGAACGCCTGGTGCCACGGATCCCACGAGCTGCGCGGAGTCAGCACCCAGCGCTCGCCGGCCAGCTCACCCAGGGTCAGCTCGGAACGACCGGCGAGCGGATGGCCCTCGGGCAGGACCGCGCACACCGGCTCGCTGACCAGCGCCCTGGTCTCCAGCCCCTCCACCAGCGGAGGCCGGGTGAACGCGACGTCGAAGCGTCCTTTGAACAGCCCCTCGACCAGAGGTGCGATCGTCGTCTCCTGCGTGGTCAGCCGGAGTTCGGGAAGTTGTTGTCGTACGGCTCGCACCACCGGTGGGAGCAGGTAGTTCGTCGTGGTCGCGAGGAAGGCGAGGCAGAGGCTGCCGATCTCGCCGCGTGCGGCTCGGGCAACGACGTCGACGGCTTCCTCGGCTCGGGCGAGCACCGCGCGGGCCTCGGGGAGGAACAGCGCGCCGACCGCGGTCAGGCCGGTGCCTCGGGTGTCGCGGTCGAAGAGCTTCACCCCCAGCATCCGTTCCAGCAGGGTGATCTGCTGGGACAGCGACTGCTGGCTCATCGTGAGCCGCTCGGCAGCGCGTGTGTAGCTGGACTCCTCCGCGACGGCAACGAAATACCTCAGTTGCCGAAGATCAGGGCTCACAGGAAAAGGCTACAACTGCGACAGGTAGCCGGTGTTGGACGGCGTCGGGGTGCCGGGACGACCATCGATCTCGATGAATACCACCTCGGAAGGAATGGGAATGACGAACGACACACCGGGTCGGGTCTGGCTGATTTCGGGTTGCTCGAGCGGTTTCGGCCGGGAGATCGTGCTGGCCGCACTGGCAGCCGGCGACCGTGTGATGGCCACCGCCCGCCGCCCGGAGACTCTCGCCGACCTCGCCCAGGCCGGGGGCGAGCAGATCAGCACAGTGGCACTGGACGTCACGGACGCGGCATCCATCCGGGCCGCGGTCGACGCGACGCTGGCCGTGTTCGGCCGCATCGACGTCCTGGTCAACAACGCCGGGGTCAGCGCAATCGGCGCCGTCGAGGAAACCTCGGTCAAGCACATGCGCGACATGTTCGACGTCAACTTCTTCGGTGCTGTGGAGCTGACCCAGGCCGTCCTCCCCGTGATGCGCGAGCAGGGGAACGGCACGATCGTCGTGATGAGCTCTGTCGGCGGCCTGATCACCTACCCGGGGCTGAGCGGCTACAACGCCACCAAGCACGCGCTCGTGGCTCTGGGCGAGGCGCTGTCGCTCGAACTGGCTCCCCTGGGCATCCGGGTCATGGTGGTGGAACCGGGGATGTTCCGCACGCAGTTCAGCACCAGCCTGCAGTGGACCCCCGAGAACCCGGCCTACCACGCGACCTCGGGAGAGCTGCGGCGGATGGTCAAGGACGTCGTGGGCCAGGAGCCGAACGACCCGGCGAAGGGCGCTGCGGCGATCCTCGAGGTGCTCGAGGCAGCGAACCCGCCGCTGCACTTCCTGCTCGGCGAAGACGCGGTCGACGGGCTGCGTGGCCACCACGAGTCCCTGCTGGCAGAGGTCACCACCTGGGAGAAGCTCAGCCGTTCGACAACGGTGTCCTGACCGTCGAGATCAAGCAGGTTCAGCAGGCCTGTGGCCTCACAGGAACGCGTTCGAAACCACAAGGAATGATGTGACCTCGCAGAGAGACTCCCCGGCCGCCGACAACCTGGCCGACGCCCTCAAGGAGCTCGCCACCGCAGTCGCCGGGCCGGTCCTCGTACCCGGCGATCCGGCCTACGAGGCCGAGCTGGCCGGCTACAACCTCGCCGTCCGCCAGACACCGGCGGTCGTGGTCGGGGTGACGTCGGTGGACGACGTCACCGCGGCGGTGCGGTTCGCCGCGGGCCACGGTCTGCCGATCGCCGTCCGGGCCACGGGGCATGCCCCGATGCGACCGGCCGACGGCGCCGTGATGATCAGCACCCACCGGATCCAGGACGTCCGGATCGACCCCCGGTCGCGGAGGGCGCGCATCGGCGCCGGCGTCAGATGGAGCAGCGTCCTCGAGGCCGCCGCCGCCCACGGACTGGCTCCGCTCAGCGGCGCGGCGCCGTCCGTCGGCGCCGTCGGTTACATCACGGGCGGAGGCATCGGCCCGCTCGCGCGTTCCCACGGATACGCCGCGGACCACGTCCGCTCCTTCGAGATCGTCACGGCCGACGGGACGACACGGACGGCAGGCCCGGACGAGAACACCGATCTCTTCTGGGCCGTCCGCGGTGGCAAGGGCAATTTCGGGGTCGTCACCTCGATCGAGATCGACCTGTTCCCGGTGCGCACCCTGTACGGCGGCGGGATCTTCTTCCCCGGCGAGTCGGCGCGCGAGGTACTGACCGCGTACTGCGACTGGACCGCAACCGTGCCCGACGCGATGACCTCGTCCATCGCGCTGCTCCGGCTCCCGCAGGACCCGGACCTCCCGCCGCCACTGCGGGGCAGGTTCGTCGTCCACCTGCGAGTCGCCTACAACGGCCCCGCCGCAGAGGGGCAGCGAATCGTGGAACCGCTGCGTCAGGCGGCTCCCGTCGTGATCGACACCATCGCAGAGATGCCGTTCTCGGCGGCGGGCAGCATCCACAACGACCCGCCCGGCCCCATCCCGTTCCGGGACGCCTCGACGCTTGTCACGCAGCTTCCGGCAGACGCCGTCGACGCGCTGCTGCAGCTCGCCGGACCGGGAGTCGAGAGCCTCACCACCGTGGTCGAGATCCGCCACCTCGGGGGCGCCCTCTCGCGTGAACCGCACCACGCCAACGCGGTCGAGAACCGCGATGCCGCCTTCCTCGTCTACGCGTGCTCGATCGTTCCACCCGAGTTGGCAGCGGCAGCCGTCGCGGAACACACCGCGTTGGAGTCGGCGCTGGAGCCGTGGAAGACCGGACACGTCCTGCTGAACTTCACCTCCAGCGACTCTCCCGAACGCGTCGCGACGGCCTTCAGTAGTGAGACGCACGCGCGCCTGCTCGAGGTGAAGGCTCGGTACGACCCGCACAACCTGTTCCGCTTCGCCGGTCTGACTCGATGAAGCGATTGCATTGAGACGAGTGGTTCCACCGAGGCCGGCCGCCGACACCCACGGCGCGCCGGCTCGCGGCGGGCCCCACCCCTGAGGAGTGGATGATGCGCGCGCTGGCGTCACCCGGGCCTGCGCCTACGCGCACCCGTGCCGCTCCGTTGGGCTGCTGCCAGGTGCGCAGGTCGCGGTAGAGCTGGGTGTAGTCGAGTCCGGGCTGCGGGATCAGGTCGCGCAGCTGCGTGATCAGGCCGCCGAGGTGGTGGCCCAGCTCGGTGAAGTCACCGACCCGGCTCTCGCTCCGTTCGGTGCCCCGTCGCCACTGGGCGGCGGGACTCCGTCAGACCTCGAGCTTCCAGGTGCCGGCGTCGAGGGCGACGATCTTGCCGGCGCTCGGAGTCGCGAAGTGCGTGCCGATGACCAGCGTGGAGCCGTCGGCGTAGCGGTCGAGGAAGGCCTTGCGGGTGGCCCGGGTGGCATCGGCGTCATAGTCGAAGCGCGAGGCCCAGTTGGGTATCGCCATCTGCACGGGGTGGTGAATCAGGTCGCCACTGATCACTGCCCGCCGGCCGACCGACTCGATGACCACGGACACGTGGGCCGGCGTGTGCCCGAAGGTCGGCTCGAAGCGCACGACGGTGCCGCCCTCGTCCAGCAGGACGTGGTCGGCGGCGACCAGGTCGACGAGTCCCGCCTCCATCACCGGGGTGATCGAGTCCTCGAGGATCGGCTCATCTGCATAGCCGGCCTCGTTCCAGTACTGGTATTCGCCTCGCACGAACAGGTAGCGGGCGTTGGGAAAGGTCGGTACCCAGGCGCCGTCCTCCAGTCTGGTGTTCCAGCCCACGTGGTCGACATGCAGGTGGGTGCAGACCACGGTGTCGATCGATTCCGTCGGATAGCCCGCCGCGGCCAGGTCTTCGAGGAACGGTAGTTGGAGGCCGCTCCAGTTGGGCACTGCTCGCTCCTTTCCGTTGCCGAGGCATGTGTCGACGATGATGCGTCGTGAGCCGGTGTCGATCACCAAGGCCTGGATCTTGCTGAGAAGCATGCCCCGGTTGTCCACGAAGTGGGGCCGTAGCCAGGGGGCTGGGCCGTCGGCCAGGGCGATCAGCCTGTCGGTTCCTGCGTCGGCGAAAAGGAACTTGCCCGGTGCCGGTCCTTCCATCTCGACCACGCTCGTGATCGTGACGTCACCGACCGTCCAATGCAGCATCCGTCCTCCTGTTGTTTGTACCGGCGCCAGGCGCTAGCCCGGTGTGTTGCTCACCGAGACCGTCTGCGCCGTCGGGCTGGATCGAGCGTTGTCCGCGGCGCTCGGCAGTGGTGGCCCGGGAACGCGGTGCACGAGCCGGCGAAGGTCGTACTCGATCTCGCGGTGACGCCCGCGTGGCGTCTCGCCGACATCGGGGTGTTGCGCGGCGAGCCCGACGTCTACGGCCCGGGCGGTCGGCCCGGAGACCGTGCCGTCCAATGCGAGAGGTCGGTCCACGGATTCCACGAGGTGGCTCGATCGGTTCCGGCGGCCGGCTGCAAGTTGTCGCCGAGCGTTCCCGTCGCGGGAAAACCGCGGTTCGGATGGACGGGCTGGCGACGACGAGCCGTCGCTGGTCCTGAAGGTCGTGTGCGGTTGGTGCATGGGGTGCGCCGGGGCCGCGCCCTCGTCGCTGGTCAGTGCGCTGCGGGCCGGCCGCCGTCGACGTCGATGACGGTGCCCGTGACCGCTCCGGATCGGGGCGAGCAGAGGTAGGCGCAGGTCCAGGCGATTTCTTCGGGTGAGATGACGCGCTTGATGGCCATGGCCTGGGCGGCTCGTTCGCGCATGCCGGCGGAGTCGTCGAGGCCGGAGTCACGGACGACGTCGACGTAGCCGGGATTCACGTCGTTGACGGTGATCCCGTACTGACTGAGGCCGGAAGCGAGGGACTTGGTGAGCGCGTGCAGACCGGCCTTCCCCGAGGCGATCGGGATGGCGGCCCATGATCCGGTCCACGCGTTGGGGCCGTTCATGTGGATGATGCGGCCCCAACCGGCGTCCTGCATGCCCGGGACGAACGCCTTCGCGAGGTACCAGGACGCGGTGAGCTGCTGGTTGAGGTAGTAGTTCCAGTCGTCGTCGGTGGTGTCGAAGAACGACTCGCGGTACATGCGGTGCATCGCGTTGCTGACGTACATGTCGACGCGGGTGAAGGCCCGTTCCGATTCCGTTCTGAGCCGCTCCACCGTGGCCCGGTCTGCGGCGTTGCCGAGGACGACGAGCGCGCCGACGCCGTGCTTCTCGGCTTCGGCCCTGACGGCTTCTGCCTCCTCGCGGTCGGTCTCGGTGTCGCGGGCGTTGATCACGACGTTCGCGCCGCGGGAGGCGAACTCGGAGATGATCGCCCGGCCGATGTTGCGTCCGGAGCCGGTCACCAAGATCGTCTTGCCGTTGAAGTCCAGATCGGCGTCCATCGTCTTCTCCTGTCCTGTGGAGGTCATGTGTGTGAGGGCCGGACGCCGTCGGACATGGCGAAGCCCGTGGTGTCCCGGCTGACGAAGATGCCCGCATCGGTGTTGAAGTGGGCCGGTACCAGCCGGGCGCCGAGGCGCACCGCCCGGCCGAGCAGGTCACGGCGGGCGGCGCGGACCTGATCGAGGTTGTCGTCGACCCAGTGGTCGCCGAACTTCGCGCACATGTCCGGGTGCCCGACCATCATGGGTGTCGAGAGCAGGTCTCCGACGAACATCGCGCTGTCGCTGCCCGAGGACACCGTCAGCACGGCGGAACCAGGGGTGTGGCCGGGAACCACGTCCAGGCTGATCGCCAGGTCGGTACCGGTGGTCAGGGTCAGCGGGCCCTCCCACAGCTCGGCCTGCCCGGCGGCGACTACCGGGGCGATGCTGTCGGCGAAGACGAGGGCCTGGTCCTCGTCGGCCGAGCCCTGGTTCGGGCCGCCGTCCGGGTTCCAGAAGTCGAACTCGGTCCGTGGGATCAGGTAGCGGGCGTTCGGGAAGGTGGGGACCCAGCTGTGTCCGTCGAACCGGGTGTTCCAGCCGACGTGGTCGGAGTGCAGGTGGGTCAGGACCACGATGTCGACGTCCTCGGGGGCGGCGCCCGCCGTGGCGAGCTGGTCGAGGAACGGGGTGTCGAGCTGGTGGAACGGCGGGACAGCTGGACGGTCCTTGCCGTTGCCGATCCCGGTGTCGATGAGGATCCGGGTGCCCTCGTACTCCAGCAGGAACGACTGGATGGTCAGGGTGACGCCGTCGGTCTCGGAACTCCAGAAACGGGGTTCGAGCCAGGACTTCTGAGCGGCCCACTCGACCCGGTCGACGTCGGCGAACACCTGCCCGCGGGTGAACAGCTGCCCGTTCCACTCGACGATGCGGTGCGCTCGCACCCGGCCGACCTGGTAGGCCGGCCCGATCCCGAACCCACCGGGTGTGCTCGGGTCCGGGGTGTTCCGGACCTCGGAGTCTCTGCTGTCGGTGTCCATCGGGGACCCCTCTCGTGGCTGCATGTCAGTTCATAATCGGACTATACCCCGCTTTGTAAGTCATGGACGGGCCGGTTGCATCTGTCTGGACGTGGGTCGGGCGAGTGGTGAGGGGTTAGTCGCGGAAGATCCGCCGGACGAGCTCTTCCCAGCTTCGTACGAGCCGCTTCTCGATGGTGCGCGCGTCGGTGTTGTGCGGGATCGAGACGTAGAGGAGCAGGGGGCCGTCGAGGGCGGCGGTCAGTTGGACCGCCATGACCTCGATGTCGGCAGCGGGGCTCAGGTGCGTGAGCAGCATTCGGATGTGGGTCTGCGACACGGGGCTCTGCAGTCCGGGGGCAGCGGTCTGGCGCCCGTCGAGCGCGGCCCTAGCGACCTCGTGGTTGTCGAAGAGGAACCGGATGCGCGCGTGGCCGTAGGCGATCAGGCGCTCGAGCGGCTCGGCGCCCGGTCCCAGCGGGGGTGGTCCCGAGAGCACCTGTTCCTGCAGGTCGCGCTCCCCGTCGTCGAGCAGGGCGCGGAAGATGCCGGCGCGACTGCCGAATCGGCGGAACACCGTGCCTTTGCCGAGGCCGGAGCGCTCGGCGAGGGCGTCCATGGTCACCGCGTCGATGCCCAGTTCCTCGATCATCTGACGGACGGCGGTCAGCAGGCGCACGCGGTTGCGAGCTGCATCAGCGCGTTCGGCGCGCTGCTTCCCCCACGAGACGACCGGGCCATCCACGGGCGTCACACTATCGCCCCGACACTGAAACGGGGTACAGTCCGCTTATAGGGTCGATCTTGGTGGCCCGATCACGAAGGAGGAACCGATGAGTGCAACCGAGGCCGTGGACCGGTTCACGACGCTGCCGGACGAGCAGACGCTCGCGGCGACCGTGGTGGCGCTGGAGGAGCACGGGTTCAGCGTCGACGTGGTTGACGATCCGGACGAGGCGCGGCGCGTGACGCTCGCACGCATCCCGCACGGGTCGTCGGTGATGACGAACCCGTCGGTGACGCTGGAGGAGACCGGGATCGCCGAGGCGATCAACGGTGGTGACTCCGTCTACGAGTCGGCGCGGAACAAGATGATGGCGCTGGACTACGCGACACAGGCGCAGGAGATGAAGGTGATCGCGGGCCAGGCCGAATTCTCGCTCGGCAGTGTGCACGCGATCACCGGCGAGGGCACGCTGCTGATCGCCTCGGCGTCGGGCAGCCAGCTGGCCTCCTATGCATGGGGGGCGGCCAACGTGATCCTGGTGGTGGGCGCGCAGAAGTTGGTGCCGACCCTGCAGGCCGCGCACGAACGTGTCTACCAGCACAGCCTGAAGCTGGAGGACGCCCGCGCGCAGGCTGCCTACGGGCAGCGCAGCAGAGTCGGGAAGGTCCTGGAGATCCATCAGGAGCTTCCCGGGCGGGTGCACATCGTGCTCGTCCGCAGGGCGATCGGCTACTGATCGTCATGGCGCGAGCAGTCGTCGCCGGCGGTGGGAACGGGCTCGAAGGTATCGAGGTCATCGACGTGGAGTCGCGACCTCCAGGGCCCGGCGAGGTCGTCGTCGCGGTGGAAGCCACGGCCATCAGCCCGTTCGACCTCAAGCGGGCCGGCGGTCTGATCCGCGACCCCGCCTCCGTGCCGCCGCTGCGACTGGGGAACGAGGCATCCGGAGTCGTCACGGCGACCGGGCCGCAGGCGATCGGTTTCGAGGGCGAGCCGCTGACGGTCGGGGACGAGGTCTTCGGGCACTGGATCCCGGGTGCCCAGGCGAGCGAGCTCACCGTTCCCGCCGCATTGCTGCTGCGCAGGCCGGCCGCGCTGGGATTCGTGGCCGCAGCGGCCCTGCTCGGCAGCGGCACAGCGGCTGAGCACGCAGTCGTCGCGGCCGACGTCGGGTCGAACGACGTCGTATTGGTGCACGGTGCGTCCGGGTCCGTCGGCGGAATGGCCGCGCGGCTCGCCCGGTTGCGTGGCGCGCACGTGATCGGCACCGCGGCCCAGATGCGACACGGAAAGCTCCGCGCGGCGGGAGTCGAACCGGTCACCTACGGCCCCGGGCTTGAGGAACGGGTCCGTGAGCTTGCGCCGGGCGGGGTCACCGCGGCGATCGACGCCGTCGGTACGGAGGAGGCGATCGCGGTCTCGGTCGCGCTCGTCCCGGACCGGCGGCGGATCGTGACGCTGGCGAACTTCGGGGCGGCGCTCGCCGAGGGCGCGCAGGCCCTCGGACCCGGCCCCGATACCGAGCGGATCCGGACCGCGGCTCGTCTCGGCCTCACCCGGCTCGCCGCGGCCGGCGACCTCGTCGTCGACGTCGTGGCCGAGTTCCCGCTCGAGAAGCCCCGTGACGCCTACGCCCTCCTTGCGGGCGGCCACGCCGGCGGCAAGATCGTCCTCCGGCCATAGCCCGGCGGGCCCCCATTTCATACGAATCGACAAGGATCAACGATGACAATTGACAAGAAGACGCCGCGTGGCACGCACGGCGCGGGCAACGGGTTCGCGATGTGGCTGGCGAAGGTCCTGCGCCGGCGAATGATCCGGATCCACAAGCGCAGCGGTGACACGTTCCAGGGGATGACCCTGCTGTACCTGACGACAGTCGGCGCCAAGTCGGGCATCGAACGCGAGATCCCGCTGGCGTACTTCCAGGACCCGGAGGACGACAACGCCTGGCTGATCGTGGCCTCGCTCGGCGGGGCCGCGAACAACCCGGCCTGGTACCACAACATCGCCGCCAACCCCGACCGCGTCAGGATCCAGGTGAACGGCCAGGGGCATCGTGTCGTCGCCGAGCAGCTCGAGGGGGAGCGCAGGGCGCGGGCGTGGCGGCAGATCACCGCTGACCAGCAGCGGTACGCCGACTACCAGGAGAAGACGGACCGCCAGATCCCCGTCCTGCGGCTGACGCCGGCCTGAGCGCTACTTCTTCAGCTCGACGTAGCCATGCTCATGGTGAAGGGCGTCGCGGAGCGCGGCTCGGGTGCCGATGCCGAGCTTGGGGAAGAGCCGGTAGAGGTGCGCCCCGACTGTCCGGTGCGAGAGCGAGAGCTGCTGCCCGATCTGCTTGTTGGTCTTCCCGGTCGCGGCGAGGAGGGCGATCTCCCACTCCCGCGGGGTGAGCAGGGGTTTCGGCTCGTCCGGCTGCCGGGCGCCGCTGCCGGTGGCGCGTAGCTGCTTGTTCGCCCGGTCGGCCCACGTGCGCGCCCCCAGCCGTGTGAAGCTGTCGAGCGCCGTGGTGAGCTGGGCGCGGGCCGCGGTGACCGCCCGCGTGCGCCGGAGATGCTCTCCATAGGCCAGTTGGATCCGTGCGCGCTCGAAAGGCCAGGAATCGTCCGGGAGGGCGAGGACCTCGTCGAACAGCTGGGTAGCCTCCCTGGTGGGCGCGGCGATCGCCGTCGCCCCGCCCACCAGGAGGGCGAGCCGGGACGACACCGCCGCGACGCCGAGCTCGTGCAGGGCTGCGACGTGTCGCCGTGCCTCCGCCGTGCGGCCGGTGTACACGGCTGCTTCGACGAGGTCCATGGCCGACCAGGTGGCGAGCGGGACGAAACGCGGCAGCGAACCGGGCGGCCCGAAGATCGTCGCCTGCCGGTACGCCTCCTCGAAGTCGGCGTGCCCGAGCGCGACCAGCCCTCTGATGTGGCAGGCGCGCCACAGGATGGACCGGGCGCCGCGGGGCAGCGCCCACTCGACCATCTGTTCGGTGAGGGTCTCGACGGAGTCCCGATCGCCGCGCCGAGCGGCGACCATGCCCTTGGCGAGCCAGAACGGCGCCGACTGGGGGGCGTAGCCGTGGGTCCGGCAGAAGGTGAGCCCTTCCTCGGCCAACTGGTCGGCCCCGTCCCAGTCCCCGGTGTGAACCCGGTCGAAGCTCAGCAGAGCCAGCGCGGCCATCGACGAGGCGATGGCGCTGCCTTCGCGCGCGTTGCGGACCACCCGCCACAACGCGTCCCTGCAGCCCGGCACACGGTCGACCAGATTCGCCACCCGGCCGATCCGCGTGATCCGGACAGGGTCGGTGGTGTCCCCGAGCCCGGCGATGGCCGCCTCGAGCTGGACCAGCGCCGGACCGGTGGCGCGCGCGGGGTCGGCGGACACCTGCCAGGCCAGAGCGATGTCGTCGGGAACCCGGGGTCCGATCCGGGCGATGGCCTTCTCGAAGGCCGCCCACAGCTCGACCCGGCCGCCGACCGTGCACACCATGAACAGGGTCTGCAGAGCCTCTCTGAGCGATTCGTCCTCGGGGTCGTTCCTGCCCGGATACGACTCGATCGCCGCGACGAGCAGCTGGTGGGCGGTGTTGACGTCGCCCTCGCCGTTGAGCAGCAATGACGCGCTCGCAGTTGCCGCGTGCAACGAGGGCGGCCCGTCCGGGTCCGCCAGCTGGGCGTCGACGAGCTGCTGTGGGACGTGGCGCAGGCCGCCGGTGACCACGACACCGACGTACGCGGCCTGGGCAAGCCGCTTGCCGCGGTCGGTGCCACGGGAGCTGAGCTGGGCGGAGCGCAGCAGCGCCGTGACCGCGCCGGCGGCATTGCCCCGCTGCTGCGCCGACCGGGCGACCCGTTCCAGCAGGCGCGCAACATCCTCGTCGAACCCGGACGTCGCCTCCGCACGATGCCACGCCTGGCGTTCAGGCTGCTCGGCGAGCGCGTCGGCCAGCTTTCGGTGAGCTCCGAGGCGGTCGGTGCTGGTCGCCAGCTCGACGACTGCCGCACGGACCAGCGGGTGCCGAAAGACCAGCCGCCCCGGCCCCTCCTCGATCCGGATCAGGCGGACCTGCTCGGCGGGTGCCAGATCGTGGGGACTCGCCGGTCCTGCCGCGGACGTCACCAGGCGCAGGTCGCCCCGACCCTCCAGCGCCGCCAGCAGCAGTACCTGCCGGGTGGCGGCCGGCAAACCGGAGAGCTGGGCGGCGAACACCGTCTGCAGACGGCGACCGAGGGGTAGAACGCTGGGCAGCGGTTCGGCAGCGATCCGCTGACCACTGGTAAGAGCCGCCGGGAGCTCCAGGAGAGCTAGTGGGTTTCCGGCGGCCTCGGCGAGCAGGCGCTGCTGGACCGCAGGCGCCAACCCGGGGAACACGGCCTCGATCAGACCAGCCGACGTCTTCTCGTCAAGCGGCTGCACCTCGAGCAGGGGGAGGCCGAAGGCTTCCCACGACAGCTCTCCATCCGAACGTGCGGCCGCGATCATCCCGATCCGGGTGCCGCCGAGGCGGCGGGCGACGAATCCGAGCACCGTGGCACTGGCCCGGTCGAGCCACGGAACGTCGTCGATGGCCACGAGCAGCGGCCGGGCCGCTGCGGCGTGGCGCAGCAGGTCGAGCGCTGCGGCCGAGACGATCAGCCTGGTGGGCATGGAGCTGTCGCTGTAGCCCAGCGCGGCAGCCAGGGCTGTCCGGTGCACCGGGCCGAGGTGCTGCTCGAACTCGGCGAGCAGCGGCGCGAGGAGTAGGTGGAGCGCCGAGAACCCGATGTCGGCCTCGAACTCCGCGCCGGCGGCGCGCAGCACCCGCGCACCATCGGCCGTCGCCCGGTCGACCGCCATGTCGAGGAGCACGGTCTTGCCGACGCCTGTGGCGCCATGCAGCAGGAGCGCGGCTCCGTCCGCTGCCGCCCGGTCGAGGAAGGCCCCGATGGCCTTCAGTTCGGGCTCGCGGCCGACCAACCCGTCCGCTGCGGCCCGCTGTGTGAGCCGGTTCACCGCCCCGCTGTTCACTCCGCCGTACACCTCCCCGACCATTTCCCGGAACCGGTCGACTCATCGAGAGATGAAGTCATCTGACTGCAGCGATTATGGGACCCGAACCCGGAATCGCGATTCTCGCCGCAGGCCGAGCGTCGGCGCGCAACGCCTCGCTCCGGTTGTCGCCTGATGTCAACATAGCCGAACAAGCGCAGGCCAGGGCGAGGGAGGCGCTCCGGTCGTTCCCGTTGATCGTGGACGCAGAGCGGTACATCAA
This sequence comes from Pseudonocardia xinjiangensis, assembly GCF_050948425.1. Classification (NCBI taxonomy): domain Bacteria; kingdom Bacillati; phylum Actinomycetota; class Actinomycetes; order Pseudonocardiales; family Pseudonocardiaceae; genus Pseudonocardia; species Pseudonocardia xinjiangensis. The sequence goes on from NZ_CP192009.1 coordinate 2,926,489, forward strand.
TGTCCGCAGTGACGATCTCGGCCGATTCTGTCCCTGGCCGCCGATCACGGCGGGGCCGGCGGCCATCCGTTCAGCTGACGCCATGGACCGGCGGCCGGGAAAATCCGACAGAAGCGACATGTCGGCTCAGATCTGCGCACGTCCTCGGCGGTGCTCCGTTCGGGGCGATGGAGTCGCATGACCGAAGACGACGCCGCCTGCCCACGTCAGGATTCCTGCAGTCGTCGAGGCAGTCGAACGCCGGCCGCGCATTCGCCGTGGCCATGGGGTCCAGCTTGGCGCAACGGCGAGGTGCATCGCGCCGTCCGGCCACCCCCGGAACGACATCCGAGGACAGAAACCACGAGGACACAGACATGGACACGAAAGCAGCCAGGTACGAGACAGCCGATCCTGTCGATCTGCCGTCGGTCGCCCGCGGACCGTCGGGCACGCCGGTCGCGTTGTCGGTCAACGGCACTGCGCAGCTCGTCGAGCTGGAGCCGCGCGTGAGCCTGCTCGACGCGCTGCGGGAGCGCCTGGAGCTGACCGGATCGAAGAAGGGCTGCGATCAGGGCACGTGCGGCGCCTGCACGGTGTTCGTCGACGACAAGCGGGTGCTCGCATGCCTGACGCTTGCGATCGCCTGCGAGGGCCGGGAGGTGACGACGATCGAGGGCATCGCAGGCGACGGTGAACTGCACCCGATGCAGCGGGCGTTCGTCGACCACGACGCGTTCCAGTGCGGCTACTGCACGTCGGGTCAGATCATGTCAGCGGTCGCGCTGGTGGGGGAGGGCACCGCGAGGACGGACGAGGAGATCGCGGAGCTGATGAGCGGCAACATCTGCCGCTGCGCGGCCTACCCGAACATCCGCGCTGCCATCCGCGAGGTGCTCGAGGCGACCGCGGGCGCGACCAGCGAGGGGGACAGCCGTGCGACCGCTTAGTTACGTCAAGGCGCCCGGCGTCGACGCCGCGATCGCCGAGGTGAGAGCCCACCCGACGAGCGCGTTCCTCGCGGGGGGCACGACGGAGGTGGACCTGATCCGCCTGGGTGTGGCACGGCCCGACCTGCTGGTGGACATCAACGACCTGCCGCTCGCGCAGATCGAGGACCTGCCCGATGGCGGTCTTCGCCTCGGTGCGTTGTCACGGATGACCGATGTTGCGCGGGATCCGCGGGTGGTGCGGGACTACCCGGGGATGTCGCAGGCGCTGCTGCTGGGCGCCTCGGAGCAGCTGCGCAACATGGCGTCGATGGGCGGCAACCTGTGCCAGCGCGTGCGGTGCGCCTACTTCCGCGACGGCGTCTCACCGTGCAACAAGCGCGAGCCCGGCTCGGGCTGCTCGGCGATCGAGGGGATGAACCGCGGGCACGCGATCCTCGGCACGAGCGAGCACTGCATCGCCACCCACCCCTCCGACGTCGCGGTCGCGCTCGTCGCGCTCGACGCCGTGGTCCACACGATCGGCCCCGACGGGGCCCGCACCATCCCGATCGACGAGTTCTACCTCCTGCCCGGCGCCACCCCGCAGGACGAGCACCCGCTGGCCCACGGCGAGCTCATCGCGGCGATCGACGTGCCGGCCCTGCCGGTAGCCCGCGGGTCGGTCTATGTGAAGTTCCGCGACCGCCGGTCCTACGAGTTCGCGCTGGTCTCGGTGTTCGCCGCCCTCGATGTCTGGGACGGGGTCGTCGCCGAGGCCCGAATCGCGCTCGGCGGGGTCGGCACGAAGCCGTGGCGTGCCCGTGCCGCGGAAGCCGCCCTCGTCGGCAGCCCCGCCACCACCGAGACGTTCGCGCTGGCCGCGCAGGCCGAGCTGAGCCCGGCGGTCGCGCACGAGCAGAACGCTTTCAAGGTCACCCTCGCGCAGCGCGCGCTGGTGCGCGTGCTGGGCCAGGCACTCGAGATCGCTACGAACGGAGGTGCCCGGTGACCGCCATCGGCAAGCCGCTCTCCCGGGTCGACGGCCGGCAGAAGGTCACCGGCGCCGCCCGCTACACCGCCGAGGTCACCCTCCCCGGCCTCACCCACGGCGTGCTCGTGGGAGCGGCCATTCCCAGCGGCCGCGTCGCCGCGATCGACACCTCGGCCGCGTTGGCCGCGGACGGCGTCGTCGCGGTCATCACCCACGAGAACCTGGACAAGATCGCGCAGCCGCCGCATCTGCTCCCCTCGCTCGTCGGCGGACCGGCGCCGGGGGAGAGCTTCTTCCCGATGCAGGACGACGTCGTGCACTACGTGGGGCAGCCGGTGGCGATCGTGGTCGCGGACAGCCATGAGCGCGCCCACTGGGCGGCGTCCCTCCTCGACGTCACCTACGAGCGGGCGCCCTCGGTGACGACCCTCGACGAGGGTCGCGATGCGGTGTACGAGCCCGAGCGGATCTTCGGCGGGCTGATGCCGGCGCGGACGGAGCGCGGTGACGTCGACACCGCCCTCGCCGAAGCCGAGGTGCGCGTCGACTTGTCGTACCGGTTCGCGGCCAACAACCACAACGCCCTGGAACCCCACGCCACCACCGCGGTCTGGGACGGCGACCGGGTCACGATCCACGACTCGACGATGGGCGTGCGGGCGAGCCAGCTCACCGTGGCGCACATCCTCGGGATGTCGCTCGCGGACGTACGGGTGATCTCGCAGTTCGTCGGCGGTTCCTTCGGCAGCAAGGCCATGATCTGGCCGCACGTGACCCTCACCGCCCTCGCCGCCCGGCACGTCCGGCGCCCCGTCCGCGTCTCGCTCACCCGTCCGCAGACGTTCCACTCCACCGGCCACCGCGAGGAGCAGGAGCAGAGCATCTCGATCGGCGCGACGGCGGACGGGCGCATCACCGCGATCACCCACGAGAAGCTGTCGATGACCTCGCAGTTCGACGACTGGGCCGAGCCGGCGACGGCACTGTCGGCGGAGCTCTACGCCAGCCCGAACTTCCGGGGCGTGCACCGGATGGTGCACGGCAACACGATGACGCCGACCTTCACCCGCGGGCCGGGCGAGTCCGTGGGCGCGTTCGTGCTCGAGACGGCGATGGACGAGCTCGCCGAGAAGCTGGGCATCGACCCGCTGGAGCTACGGATCCGGTCCCACGCCCCCGTCGACGCCGGCGGCAACCCGTGGTCGAGCGACGGCCTCGAGGAGTGCCTGCGCCGCGGGGCCGAGCTGTTCGGCTGGGCCGACCGGGCTCCGGTGCCACGCTCCCGCCGCGACGGCGACTGGCTGATCGGGTCCGGCATGGCCGCGGTCTGCTACCCGGTGGCGAACTTCATGCCGACCCAGCGCGCCAGGGCACGCATCTTCGCCGACGGCAAAGCCGTGGTCGAGACCGCGGCCCAGGAGTTCGGCACGGGTGTCGGCACGATGATGGTGCAGGTCGGGGCGGACGCCCTCGGGATACCGGTTGAGGACGTGCGCTACGCCCTTGGCGACACCGACCTGCCCAACAGCAGCGCCGCCGTCGGCTCGATGGGCTCGACGATGGTGGGTTCGGCCGTTCACGAGGCGGGGACGGCCCTGCGCGCACAGCTCCTCGCCATGGCCGTCGCCGACCCCGGCTCCCCGCTGCACGGGGCCGATCCCGCCGCGATCGACGTGCAGGACGGCCGCATGGTGCTGCGGGACCGGCCCGACACCGGTGAGACCTACGCGGCACTGCTGCAACGCAACCGGCACTCCGATGTCGAGGCCATCGGAAGCTGGACGCCTCCCCCGCTGGACACCCCGTACGGCCTGCAGACGTTCGGAGCCCAGTTCGCCGAGGTGGCCGTCGACCCCGACATCGGGCTCGTGCGGGTGCGGCGGATGGTCGGGGTCTTCGCCCCCGGCCGCGTGATCAACCCCAAGCTCGCCAGCAGCCAGCTCATGGGAGGCATGCTCTGGGGTCTGTCGCAGGGCCTGCTCGAGGGCAACCGGATGGACCCCCGCCGCGGCCGGTGGGCCGCGAACAACCTCGGCGAGTACCTCGTCCCGGTCAACGCCGACACCCCGGAGATCGTCGTCGAGTTCGTCGACGTCACAGACGACGTGGTCAACCCGCTCGGCGTGAAGGGCGTCGGCGAGATCGGCCAGGTCGGCGTCGCGGCGGCCATCGCCAACGCCGTCCACCACGCGACCGGGCGGCGGATGCGAGAGCTGCCCATGGCGGCCGAGCTGGTAATGGACCCACCCACGGTGCGCGCCTGAGATGGTCCCCTCCGACATCCCGCTCATGGGCGCGGACACGGTTCCCGGCACGGCGCCGTCCACGGCCCTGCCCGACCGTCCGCGCATCTCCTGCCCACCCTCGCAACGCCCGGTTCCCGCCACCCGTTGGCTGGCCCGCCAGCCTGGTCTCGGCATCGCCGGTCTTGCGCTCGTCGTTCCCGTAGCGGTCCTGCTGGCCGTCGGAGCGGGAGGGCCCGAGCCTTCGGCGCTCGTGCTCGGGCCCCTCGCCACGTTCGCCCTCCCCGCGGTCGCGATGATCGCCTTCTGGTGGGAGGACTGGCCAGGCTCGAGCCTGCGGCCGGGCTGGTCAGGGCTCACCGACACCGCGCTCGTCGTCGCCGCCGCCGTCCTCCTGACGTTGCTCGGCCAGAGCGTCGTCGGCGCGCTCGACCTGCAAGCTATCGTCAACCCGGCGCCCGGCGCGGGGCGCATGGCCACCTTCCCGTCGACCATGCCGCTTGCCGGCGCCGTTTTCGTCGCCATGCTCCAGCTGACGCTCGTCTGCGAGGGCTGGCCGCTGCGCAGGCTTCCGCGGTTCCCCGCGGGCGTCGCCGCGCTGGTGGCCGCCTGGATCGTGGCGGTGGCGGCGTAACCTACTACTCATCGAGGTCGAGGCGCCACCGGGTTCCGGACTCGACACCCACACCGGCCCACTGACGGGGTCCGAGCTCGGCTGCCTGCTCGTCCTGCTCGGGGTCTGGCAGGTCTGGTTCTTCGTGACCTGGCGCGGCTGGCCGTTCGCCCCGATGCCGAGGCGGTGGCAGAGGATCGTCCTCGGCAACGTCGTCGTGCTCGGCGGCGGAGGGCTCACCTACGCCGTCGGGCACGAACTGGTCGGTCTGCCGACCGCCACCCTCACCGCGGTGGGCGGCTGCTACATCGCCGCTGGTCTCGTGGTCGGAATGCTGTTCGAGGGCTGGCTGCGTTCACGGCTGGCCATCGCGGCCGTAGTGCTTGCGCTGACCGCCGTGCTGTTCATACTCCTCGGCTGGTACGCGGGCACGCTGGACTGGTCGAGGGCCACAGCCGAGGAGTGGGTGGCGCACGCCAGTCTCAACGCCATCGGCATCGCGGTGGTTCTACACGTGGCGATCGGCAAGCGCTGGCCCCTTCCCGCGGAGCCCGAACCGCCCGCGAGCCGCAACGAAATCCGCTCGTAGAAGACCGGACGGGGATCTCGTCCGTGACCCGACTGTCCCGCAGGAGAAAAATGTGACGTCAGACTTCGGACTGGCCATGGATGATCGCAAGACCAACTACATCGAGACCAACGACGGTGTGCACATTCACTATGCCGAGGCGGGCCGGGGGGCGCCGCTGTTGCTGGTGCCCGGCTTCTCGCAGAGCGCCGAGGAGTTCTCCAAGCAGGTTGACGACCTGAGTCGTGACTACCGTGTCATCGCGGTGGACCATCGGGGGCACGGGAGGTCGGAGAAGCCCGACCACGGTTACCGGATCTCCCGTCTCGCGGCCGACCTGAGGGATCTCATTCAAGCGCTGGACCTGCAGGATGTCACGATCCTGGCCCATTCCTTGGGCTGTGCGGTCATCTGGAGTTATTGGGATCTGTTCGACGGGGAGCGGATCGGTCGTCTCGTACTCGTGGACCAGGGTCCGGTGCCGGCGGCCGACCTCGTTGCGCCGGAGCAGGCTGCCGAGCTTGGCGCGGTATTCAGTGCCGACATGGCTTTCGGCATCGCCGCCGGGTTGCGTGGGGCCGACGCGCTCTCCACCTCCGAGTCGATCGTCGACATGATGCACACCCCGGAGTTGAGTGCCGACGATCGCGCGTGGCTCGTCGAGCAGAACCTCCTGCTGCCCAGGCAGCATGCGGCGACTCTGCACCTTGATCACTACGGGAACGACTGGCGAGACGTGCTCCCTCGCATCTCGGTGCCCACTCTGGTGATCGGCGGGGCGGCGAGCTTCTTCGACGCCCGTGTCGCGCAATGGGTGGCGGCGCAGATCCCGGGGGCCCGGTACCGCGTGTTCTCCGCGGCCGAGGGTGGCAGCCATCTGATGTTCTGGGAGAATCCCACGCTCTTCAACGCCGTCGTTCGCGAGTTCCTCCGGTCGGTGGTCGAGAAGTGAGTACGCGAGTCGCTGAGCTGGTCGGGCAGACGCTGGCGCGCCTGGGCGTTGCGCAGGTCTTCGGCGTAGTAGGCAGCGGCAACTTCCACGTGACGAATGCGCTGCGGGCGCACGGCGTAGGTTTTGTCGCCACTCGGCATGAGGCCGGGGCGGCGACCGCCGCCGATGCCTTTGGGCGGATGAGCGGTCGGGTAGCCGTGGTCACCACCCACCAGGGCTGCGGCTACACCAATGCACTGACCGGCATCGCCGAGGCGGCCAAGAGCCGTACGCCGATGATCGTGCTGACCGGAGACACGCCCGGGGCTGCCGTGCTGTCGAATTTCAACGTCGACCAGGACATGCTGGCGCGTGCCGTGGGGGCGGTCGCGGAGCGGGTCCATTCCCCGGCTACCGCGGTCGCTGACACCGTGCGTGCCTACCGCACGGCGGTACAGGGTCGCCGTACTGTCGTGCTCAGTTTGCCGGAGGACGTGCAGGAACAGCCGTCGGAGGCGGGTCGTGACGAGCTGCCCACCGTGGCTCGACCGGCCTCGGTGCGTCCCGATCCGGCTGCGGTGGAGCAACTGGTGACGCTGCTCGCGGAGGCGAGCCGTCCGGTGTTCATAGCGGGACGTGGGGCGCGCGAGGCCGCGGAGTCGTTGCGTGACCTGGCCGAAGCCTGCGGTGCATTGCTGGCCACGTCGGCGGTGGCCGCCGGGCTGTTTCACGATGATCCGTGGTCGCTGGGTATCTCCGGGGGGTTCGGCACGCCGCTGGCTGCGGAGCTGACCAGGGATTCGGACGTGGTGGTGGGCTGGGGCTGCACGCTGAACAGGTGGACCACCCGTAACGGTCGCGTGATCGGGCAACGGACCGCGCTGGCTCAGGTGGACATCGAGCAGGACGCGCTGGGTGCGCACCGTCCGATTCAGCTCGGTGTGGCAGGCGACGTCGGCGCCACCGCGAAGGATGTGCTGGCAGCGCTGCGTGAACGCGGCTACCGGGGCGGCGGATACCGCACCGAGCCGGTGGCTGCCCGGATCGCCGAGGAAGGTAGCTGGACGACGTTGCCGTACACGGACCTGTCCACTGCCCACACGATCGACCCGCGAACCCTGACCAAACGTCTGGACGAGCTCTTGCCCGCCCAGCGGATCGTTGCGGTGGACGGGGGTAACTTCGTCGGCTACCCGAGCGTCTATCTCCGTGTCCCCGATGAGAACGGCTTCTGCTTCACGCAGGCATATTCGTCCATCGGCCTCGGCCTGGCCACCGCGCTGGGTGCTGCCCTGGCCCACCCCGACCGGCTGCCGGTAGCGGCACTCGGCGACGGCGGTTTTCAGATGAGTGTGGCCGATCTGGATACCGTGGTGCGGCTGCGGTTACCAATGGTAATCGTGATATATAACGACGCCGCTTATGGGGCGGAGGTGCACCACTTCGGTGACGACGGGTCGATCGATCTATCCACCGTCCGTTTTCCCGACACCGACTTGGCTGCCGTAGGCCGGGGGTTCGGCGCGACCTCGATCACCGTCCGTACGGTGCGAGATCTCGACGCAGTGTCCGATTGGCTGAACGGCCCACGGGACGCCCCGCTGCTGATCGACGCGAAAATTGCCAACGACGGAGGTGCCTGGTTTCTGGCCGAGGCATTCGGCCGCTGAGGCATCCGCTACTTGTTTCTAACTCGGGTCGCGCCGGACTTGGGCAGGCGCTAGTCCATCAAGCCCTAATGTCCCAACCCATACGGAGGAGAAATGACGACAGCTCGTGCCGTTGAGAACATCCCATCGCCGCGTGGCTTCGCGGACCCCGCCGAAGAGCGTGAGCACCGCAAGCGGCGGGTGGCCGCCGGCTACCGGGTCATTGCCAGGTTCGGCCTGGATGAGGGTATCGCCGGGCACATCACCTGCCGTGACCCCGAACGCGCCGACCATTTCTGGACCGCTCCGTTCGGCCGGTACTTCGGCGCGGTGCGGGCCAGCGAGCTGATCCTGGTCGACGAGGCCGGCACAGTGGTGGACGGCGAGGGCCCGCTCAACCAGGCCGCGTTCGCCATCCACTCGGCCATTCACCGGACGCGTCCGGATGTCGTGGGCGCGGTGCACGCGCATGGCCTGCACGGCAAGGCTTTCGCCGCCCTGGGCCGCCGGCTGGCGCCGCTGACCCAGGACGCCTGCGCGTTCTACGGCTCGCACGCGGTGTTCGACGACTTCACCGGGGTGGTGCTGGACCCGGACGTGGGCAATCGGATCGCCGACTGCCTGGGTGACGGGAAGGCCGTCATCCTGGCCAACCACGGCCACCTGACCGTCGGTGGAACCGTTGACTCGGCGATCTTCTGGTTCGTCGCCATGGAACGCTCGTTCCAGGCCGAGCTGTTGGCCAGGGCGGCCGGCACGCCTCGCGAGATCGAGCCCGCCGCCGCCCGGCTCACCCACGATCAGATCGGGGGCGAGGACGTCGGCTCGTTCGCCTTCCAACCCATCTGGCAGCGGATCGTGGGCGAGCAGCCGGACCTGCTCGACTGAGCCGGGCTGACGCCTGGGATCTCGGTCGGGGGCGACTACCGGGTTCTCGTGGAGCGCCGTGGACGGGTCCGCGCAGGACGTCACTGGCGTTCGAGGGGTCGGCGGCGACATCCTGTGTGCTGCATCGAGTGTCGATGGCAGGTGCCTCGGGGTAGCGGTGCAACCTCGCCACCACCTGGGCAATCAGGAGACGACCGCTGGTTGGCGTTCTAGCGCTGTGCTGCCTCGATCCGCACGCCACCGAGAGTTATCCGGGGCGGGGGAGCCGGGTGGGCGTTCGAGGAGTGCTTCGAGGCCGCCAAGAACGAAGTGGGCCTGGATTAGTACCAGGTGCGTTGCTTTGCTGCGGCCCGGCCGATTGGTCCGGAGGCGGGTCGGCGGGCGAATCGGGCCCGGGCCGTGGGTGATGGTGATGACGACGTGCAGGGGGCGAGCCGATGGGATCGATGAGCGGTAGGGCAGGTCTGGTGACGGGTGCGGCGAGCGGGATCGGGCGCGCCACGGCGATCAGGGCGGCGCGGGAGGGTGCCCGGGTGGTCGTCTCGGATCTGGAGTCGGCGCGTGAGCCCGGTGAGGAGACGGTGCGGTTGATCCGTGAGGCCGGTGGGGAGGCCTGCTTCCAGGCCTGCGACGTGTCCCGGGCCGAGGATCAGGACGCGTTGGTGGCGTTCGTTCTGGAGCGGTTCGGTGCGCTGGACTTCGCGCACAACAACGCGGGGATCGGCGGTGGTGGTGAGTTGCTGGCCGATGTCGAGGACGAGGATTTCGACCGGGTCATCGCGGTGAACCTGCGTGGGGTGTTCCTGGGGATGAAGCGTCAGATCCGCCAGATGCTGCGCGGGGGAGGGGGTGCGATCGTCAACACGGCGTCCAACGCCGGGCTGCGGGGGGTGAAGCGTCTCGCGCCCTACACGGCGGCGAAGCACGGCTTGGTGGGTCTTACGAAGAACGCCGCGGTGGAGTACGCCGAGGATCGCATCCGGGTCAACGCCGTCGCGCCTGGGACGATCATGACCGGGTTCGCCCGCGGGGCGACGCCCGAGCGGCTCGCGCAGATCATGAAGCCGCAGGCGATGCAGCGGATCGGCGAGCCGGAGGAGGTCGCCGCCGCGGTGGTCTGGCTGCTGTCGGACGACGCGTCGTTCGTCACCGGTGTGACGCTGCCGGTGGACGCCGGTTCGGTGGCGGGCTGGTGAACCGTCGAGCGGTCGCCCCGCTTCGCCGACGTGGCCAACGGCGACGTGGTCCGGCTCGTCGTGGGCGGGGTGCACCGCGATCAGCCGGATCATCAACCGGTCGAGCAGGACCAGCACGACCGGGCGCCGATCCAGACCGTGGGGGAGAACTTCTCCCGCCGGTCTGTGCCACGTCGTTCGCGCTGTCGGCGTTGACGCTGCTCATTACCCGGGACATCCGCCGGGCGGATGGACGCGCTCATCGTCGACAAGACCGGGAGCTTGACCATTGGCCGTCACCGGCTCTTCGGCGCCCCGCTGGTGTCGGCCATCGGCACCGGCATGCACGCCGCCGCGTTGCCGCTGCTGGCCCTGCAGAGCACCAGCGGCCCGATGGCGTTGAGCTTCGTCGTCATGGCTGCCGAGATTCCCTGGGTGCTGCGCACGAGACGGTCGCGGTGTACGGCAGCGGTGGCTTCACCACCTACGACTCGGGCCGCCTGCGTGAGCAGCTCGGCTTCTGGGTCACCGAGCAGCACATCCCGCGCGTCAAGATCGAGTTCGGGGAGCGGTGGGGGAGTGCGATCGGGCGCGACCTGGCCCGCATCGCCGAGGCACGATCGGTCATCGGCCCGGACGTGGAGCTGTACGTCGACGCCAACGGTGGCTATCAGGCCAAGCAGGCGATCCGGGTGGCCGCTGCTTCGGCCGAGTGGGCGGTGAGCTGGTTCGAGGAACCGGTCAGCGCGACGGCGAGCGGGATGCCGTGGGCGTCGACGACGAGGTGATGCTCGGAGCTGGGATGACCGCGGTTGACCGGTGATGGCCCGGCGTGGTCGCCCCTCGAGGGCGTGCACGTGCGAGGCGTCGACCGCCCTGCGGTCCAGGGCCAGCAGGCCTGCCGCGCGCAGCTCAGCGAGGAGCAACTCGTGCAGGGCGGGGAACAGTGGTTAGAGGACCTGTACCTCTCTTGGCCGGTCACGCGTCTCTGTCACGTGCACGCTCGAGACGACGTGTGGTGCACCGCTCAATTTCGGAGACGCAGAAACTGGCCGAACTTACCGCGTGAGAGCCCGTCTCGTCGTCTTCACCGCACGTCGACAGGCAAAGCGGGGCGGCCGCCGCCGAAGGAACTATTGGCACGGTCGATCTCGCCGAAGAGAACAATGATGTCATTCGGATCCGTTCCTGCTGCCTGCAGGCTGGTCACGATTGCCGACAGGAGCAAACGCTTCCTCTCCTTCTCGGTCCCCGACGAGAGCACGGCCTCAATCATCAGAACGTTCTCACTTCGAGGCTTCGGAAGATCAGGATAGCGGGGGCTGATACGCAGATCAACGTTCTCCAGTGAGATGAATCGCTGGAAGTCGTCATCCTCTGGGTAGCCCGCGTTGACGCTTGCTTGATGGATGGCGGAGGATATCGTGTCCTTCTCCTCCTTCGTTCTGCCGGAACGCATTGTGATGGTGAAAAGCGGCACGGGATCTCCTTGTGTTACTCGGAATCTTGTATGGATTGTAGGCAGATCTACAGGGGTCACGCCCCCTCTCTCGAGCGGCCTACGGAAGCGCGCGAGGTCCCGCCTCGGTCATCACGCATCGAAATGGGCAGGGCGCGCGAAACACGGACCACGTTGCGCCGGGCCGGCTGATGTCAAGAAGGACCCACAGTGGCCGCCACCGCACGCGCCACCGGCCCCTGACGCTTGCCAGTGACCGTGGACAGACCCGGACCCTCGTGGTGACGCTCTGTGTAGGCGGACGTGGTGGTACCCCCTCGACGGGAACCCGCTACCAGCCAGCCGGCAGACGTCTACTAGCTGGCTAGGAAGCTAGCAAGGCGATTCCGGGTGCACCAGGGCCTGTAAGGCGTGTTACAAGTCACTATTCAACTGGTTGGCAAGTAGAATTCCTGCGCGTTAGTCTACTGGCCAGCCGGTAGAAATCGACTAGCCGGCTAGTCGAAGCGGCGTCCTGGGGCCACGCGGCCGTCGTCCTCTGACGTGGCTCACACAGTCACGGACCGAACCGCACTGGGACGCGCCGGCGTATCCGCACCGAACCCAAGGAGTTCCGAATGTCCCTCGATTCCTACCGCACCCTCGGCCGATCGGGCCTGCGCGTCAGCCCCTTCACTCTGGGCACGATGACCTTCGGCGACGATTTGGGATGGGGCAGCAGCCCGGAGGAGTCCGCGAACATCCTCGCCGCCTACCTGGACCGCGGCGGCAACTCCGTCGACACGGCGAACATCTACACCAACGGCCACTCCGAGAAGATCATCGGCGACTACTTTGCGACGCGGCCCGGTCTGCGCGACCGGGTGGTGATCGGCACCAAGTTCTTCGGGAACCTCTACGAGAACGACCCCAACGGCGGCGGCCCCGGCCGCAAGGCGATCGTGCAGCAGCTGGAGAACTCCCTGCGGCGCCTGCAGACCGACTACGTCGACATCTACTGGCTGCACAACTTCGACCCCTCCACACCCATCGAGGAGACGCTGCGGGCACTGGATGACCAGGTGCGCGCGGGCAAGATCCGCTACGTCGGGTTCTCCGACGTGCCGGCGTGGGCGACGGCCGAGGCGGCCACCATCGCGCGCCTGCGCGGATGGTCGCCCATCATTGCTCTGCAACTGCAGTACTCGCTGCTGGAGCGCACTTCCGAAGGGGAGCTGATCCCCATGGCCCAGTCGATGGGCATGGGCGTGCTGCCCTGGAGCCCCCTGCACAGCGGATTCCTGTCCGGCAAGTACTCCAGCTCCACCACCGGCCCGGTCGACACCACCCGGGCGGGGCTCGTCGGCGGTCCCTCCGAGTCCGACTACGTGGTGATCGACGCGCTCAACGGCGTGGCCCAGGAGGCCGGCGAGACCTCCGCCGCGGTGGCCCTTGCCTGGGTCCTGGGCCGCCCCGGCATCACCTCCACCCTGCTCGGCGCACGCCGCCTGGACCAGCTGGAGGCGAACCTGAGCGCCCTGGAGGTGACCCTCACCGACGCCCAGCGGGCCGCGCTGGACGAGGTGTCCACGCCCAAGCTCAACTTCCCCGCCGACAACAACACCGCCCTGGCCGCCAGGCTCCAGTTCGCCGGAACCACCGTCGACGGACACACGACGCCCGCCAACCCCAGCCTCCAGGCCAGCACCACCCGCTACTGACCACCAACGCGCGCCAGTGGCGGCCCCGGGCCCGTCACCGCCCGCCCCACCGGTTGGATCTATTACCGGCCAGTCAGTAGAAAGGGCGCGCAGCCCCCGGCGCGACCATCGCAAATCGGAAGGAGGTGCGCCCGTGCCCACAAGCAAGGTCCCCACGCGCGACCGCATCAAGGCAGCCGCCCTCGAGCTCTTCAGCACGCAGAGCTACGGCACCACTACCCTGCAGGATATCGCCGACAAGCTGGGCCTCACCAAAGCCGCCCTCTACTACTACTTCAAGACCAAGGACGAGTTGCTGGCGGAGGTCAGCGGTCCGTTCCTGGACGGCTTCGAGCTCATCGTCGCCCATGAAGAGACGCAGCCCCGAACCTGGCAGACACCTGAGACGCTGCTGCTCGCCCTTGCCGAACACCTGCTGGCCAAGCGCGAGTTGGTCATGCTGCTGTGCTTCGACCGCTCGGTGCAGGGCCACCCTGTCAAGCAACGTACCCACGACCTGCTGGACCGCGTCGGGGACCTCCTCGCCGGTCCGGCCCCTGACCAAGAGCGCAAGATACAGGCGTCCGCGGCCATCGGCGCCGTCATCCTCCCCGTGCTCCGCGTGCCTGAGGAGGTCCTCTCGCAGCAGTACACGGCCACCACGATCACGAACGCGGCACTCGCCACGCTCGCGCCGGCACACGCGCCGAGTCCGTGACCCCAACCGGCTCGCGCGCCCCGCTTGAACAAGTCGCGCCCAATCCCGCCTGTGGTGCGGACGAGCAGGACAGCCGCAGGCAGGCTGATGGCCGGGTAGCGGGATCGGGGGTTCCGGGTTGACCCCACCCCGTCCGCCAAGCGCTGGCCTGGATCGCGGTCATGGACGGACTGTCGGCGTGGACAGCTACTACGGATCATGTCGTCGGGCTCGATCCAGCAGTCGCCGAGCAGCAGGCACGTCGACTGCCGTAGGCAAGCTCATCTTCGATGGTTGGCAGCGCCGGGTGGTCGGCGCGGTCTTACCATTCGCGGCGTGCCCGTCGAGGTGGTGACGCGGCTTTCGCGGGGTGCGCGGGTGCTGCTGGTGGTGGCGTGTGTGGCGGCGGAGTCTCCGGCGCTGCTGCTGGACCCGGTTGTGGGCGCGCCGTGGTGGGGTCGCGCGGCCGTGGTGGGGTTGCTCGCCGTGCAGGCGGGAGGGATGTGGTTCCTGGCCCGGGCACCGGTGCGGGCGGCGGCGGTGGTGATCACCGCCGGTGCGGGCATCCAGCTGTTGTACCCGGTGGTGGGTCCGGGGATCACGCTGGTCGCGCTGTGCACGGTGGCCTGGCTGCGCCGGCCTCGGTGGTCGCTGTGGGTGTTGGCCGGTACCGGGATGTTGGCGGCGTTGGTGTGGCTGCTGGGGCGGAGCCCGACCGAGGCGCTGCTGTGGGCTGCCGGGGCGCTGCTGGCGTGGAGCTGGGGTGAGCTCGGCCGGACCCGGTCGGCGCGCCGGCGGGCGGAGACCCGGCGCGCGGTGCTGGAGGAGCGTGCGCGGATCGCCCGGGAGTTGCACGACGTGCTCGCGCACACGGTGTCGGTGATGGTGGTGCAGGCCGGGGCGGCTGCCGACGTGTTCGACGTCAGCCCGGAGCGGGCCCGCGCTGCGGTGTGCGCGATCGAGTCCTCGGGCCGGAATGCGCAGGCCGAGCTGCGCCGGTTCCTGCGCACGGTGCGCCCGGACCCCGGCATGGACGACGAACCGCAGCCCGGGCTGGCCGACCTGACCGCGCTGGCGGCGTCGGTGACGCGGGCCGGGTTGCCGGTCGCGCTCGACGTCGACGTGCACACCGACGTGCAGGCGGGTGTCGCCCTGTCGGCCTACCGCATCGTGCAGGAGGCGCTGACCAACACCCTGCGCCACGCTCACGCGACCCGGGCGCAGGTCGCGGTGCGGCTGCTGGAGGGCGAACTGCTGGTCGACGTCCACGACGACGGCCGGGGAATGCCCGGGCGTTCCGCCGCCGGGCAGGGGCTGGTCGGGATGCGGGAACGTGCCGAGCTGCTGGGAGGCCGGCTCCGCACGGCCCCCGATCCCGACGGCGGGTTCCGGGTGTCCGCCCGGCTGCCGTTGCAGGAGCCCGCATGACCAGGGTGCTGCTGGCCGACGACCAGGAGCTCGTCCGCGCCGGCTTCCGGATGATCCTGGAGACGCGCGAGGACGTCGAGGTGGTCGGCGAGGCCGCGGACGGCGACGCGGCGGTGCGGCTGGTCGAGCAGCTGAACCCGGACGTCGTGCTGATGGACGTGCGGATGCCGGGGGTCGACGGGATCGCCGCCACCGAGCGGATCGTCGCGTCCCGCACGTCGTCCCGGGTGATCATCCTGACCACCTACGACCTGGACGAGCCGCTCTACGCCGCGCTGCGGGCCGGGGCCAGCGGGTTCCTGCTCAAGGACGTGCGACCGGTCGACCTGGTCGAGGCGGTACGCGTGGTCGCCCGGGGCGACGCCCTGCTCGCCCCGGCGGTCACCCGCCGGCTGTTGGACCGTTTCGCCGAGGTGCTGCCCCGCGACGACCCGCGCCCGGAACGGCTCACCGCGCTCACCGAGCGGGAGGTGGACGTGCTCGCACTCGTGGCCCGCGCGGCGACCAACGCCGAGATCGCGCAGCGGCTCGTGATCACCGAGGCGACCGTCAAGACCCACGTGTCGTCCATCCTGCGCAAGCTCGGGGTGCGTGACCGGGTCCAGGCCGTCGTGTTCGCCTACGACGCCGGACTGGTCCGTCCCCGCGGCTCATCCTGAAGTCGCAGACCCAACACCATCCTGCGGACCGAGGACGTCCGCGCCGCCCGCGCCTACCGTCTCGATCATGGTGAAGCGGATTGCGGTGCTGCTGATCGCGAACCTCGCGCTCGGCGTGCTGTTCGCGGCGCTCACCGTCGCCTTCCGCGACAACGTGATCGACTACCAGTTGGCCCGAGGCAGCGACCAGACCCGCGAGCAGCTGGAGCTGACCGTGTGGATCCGGTCGGGCATCGTCGTGGTCCTCGCGGCCTGGTACGTCTGGATCGCCCACCGGATGGTGCGCGGCCGCCGCGGCGCGTACCTGCGGGTGCGGTCGCTGGCGGTGCTCGGAATCGTCGCGGTCGGCTATCTGCTGATCTCGGGCGCCTACCCGTCCTGGATGCGGGTGCTGCAGGCAGCGCAGCTGACGCTGCTCGTCGTGCTCGCTGTGGCCACGAACCTGCGCCCGGTGCGGGAGAGCTTCCCCCGCCGGCCCCGTCCCGCGCGTCCGCCCGGAAACCGCAAGGCGGCGCTCGTGCTGGTCGTGCTCACCCCGGTGATCGCCGAGGTCCTGCTCGGCAACGTCTCGGTGGCCATGGCCTGGGTGGTCCTGCTCTACATCCCGATCTACGGGGCGGGCGCGTTGCTGATCCGCGAACTGGTGCGCCGCGCCGGCGGCGGATGGCCCAGCCTGGTGGCGATGGGCATCGCCTACGGGTTGCTCGAGGAGGGCCTCGCGCTGCAGAGCCTGACCAGCCCGACCCTCTACGGGGCCGCCGGGTGGGCACCCCGCGTGTTCGGGATCAACACCGCCTACACCGAGCTCAACCTGCCCTACCACGTCGTGTTCAGCGTCCTGATCCCGATCGCGCTGGTCGAGCTGCTGTTCCCCGGGCACGGCACCCGCCCCTACCTGCGCACCCCCGGGATCGTGGTCACCGCCGTCGTGACCCTGCTGGGCGCGGCACTGCTGCGCCTGTCGGTGCCGACCTCGATCGATCCCGGCTACACCATCCCGCTGCCGGCCGCGCTCGCCATCCTGGGGCTGGAAGCCCTCCTGGTCGTGCTCGCCCTGCGGGTTCTGCCGGCCCTGCAGCCGTGGCGTCCGGCCGCGGTCCGGCCACCCGCACCCGCCCTGGTCGGGGTGGCCATCGGAGTCGCCGTCGCCGCGTTCATGGGCCTGCTGTTCCCGTTCGGCGGGGCGACCCGGCCCGCCTTCACCCACGGACCGTGGGTCCTCGTCCCGATGGCCGTGGCGGCACTGCTCGGACTCGGCACAGCGCAGCTGTTGCTGCGCTGGAGCGGCCACGGGTCCTGGACGGTGCACCACCGGTGGGCCGCCATCGGCGGCGCCGTGCTCGCCCACAGCGTGTTCGGCCTGGTTGCGAACGCGACCACGCCGAGCGACCGGATAGCGGTCGCCCTGCTGATCGCGGTGACGGGCGCGCTCTTCGCCGCAGGCGCTCGACGTCTTCGGGTGCGACCGATCCACCTTTGTCACCGTGGACCGGGTACGGGAGTCCTTGCCCCGATCGCTGTGGCCGGGCCATGCTGGCGTCATGATCAGGATGGCCCAGTCTCGCCTGATGTTCTTCCGGCGCGCGACCACGGCCTCCCGTCCGACGGCCCGAGAACGATGACCCGGATTCGCCCCTACCGCGTGGAAGTGCCCGACCAGGAGCTCACGGACCTGCGGAACCGACTCACCGGAACACGCTGGGCGCCCGAACCGGAGGGCGGTGACAAGGGGTACGGCGTGCCGGTCGCCGCTGTTCGTGAGCTCGCCACGTACTGGCTCGAAAGTTACGACTGGCGCGGTTGGGAGGCGAGGATCAACGCCCACGACCAGTTCACGACCACGATCGACGGAACGAACGTCCACTTCGTCCACGTCCGTTCGCCGGAACCGGACGCAGTGCCACTGATCCTGACCCACGGTTGGCCCGGCACGCTGGTGGAGTACCTCGACGTGATCGGCCCGCTCACCGACCCACGAGCGCACGGGCTCGACCCGACAGTCGCGTTCGACGTGGTGATCCCGTCACTGCCGGGGTTCGCGTTCTCCGGGCCCACACCCGACACCGGCTGGGGCCCACGCCGGATCGCGCGAGCATGGGCAGTGCTGATGGAACGGCTGGGTTACCAGCAGTTCGGCGCAGCGGGGAACGACTGGGGTTCCTACATCAGCGCCGAGTTGGCCCACATCGCACCAGCGACGATGATCGGCGCGCACGTCACACAGGTCTGGGTGCCACCACCCGCCGACGATCCCGACTGGGCGAGCACGTTGTCCGGCCGCGACGCACGGACGCTGGCCGACTTCCGCGACCTCTACGACAACCACGCCTCCTACGGCGCTGTCCACGGCCAACAGCCCCAGACGATCGCCCATGCCCTGTCCGACTCACCGGTCGGGTTGCTCGGCTGGAACGCGCAGGTCATGGGTGGTCTGAACGCCGACATCCTGCTCACGCACGTCGCCATCCACTGGTTGACCGGCACCGCGGGATCTGCCATCCGCATCTACGCCGAGCATTCGCGTGAACCGGCCCGGACCTCACCCTCGACGGTGCCGCTGGCCGTCGCGCAGTTCGCCGGCGACCTCGGCTCGATCCGCTACCTCGCCGAACGCGCACACTCACGGATCGTGTCCTGGAACGAGTACGACCGCGGCGGCCACTACGCCACCCACGACGCGCCCGACCTGTGGCTGAACGACCTCCGAACCTTCTTCGCCACGCTGACCGCCCGTCCCGGTTCCGACCTGACAACCCCCGACTTCCGCATCCCTGGCAGGACGACGACATGAACGGCAAGGCCATCATCTTCCACGGCACCGACGCACATCCGGACGTGGTGTGGCTTCCTTGGCTCCGTGAGCAGCTGACCAAGCGCGGATATGCCGTGGAAGCGCCGCACTACCCCACCCTCAACGTCGAACCGATCAGCAGGTTCCTGCCGAAGGTGCTGGCCAACCACACGTTCGACGAGAACACCGTGCTGATCGGCCACTCCGGCGGAGCCGCCCTGCTGCTCGCGATCCTCCAGCACATCGACACCACGGTCAGACAAGCCATCCTCGTCGCCGGTTACTCCACCACGCCGAACACCAACGACGAGCCCGTCCTTCAGGACGACTACGACTGGGCGGCGATCAGGCGGCACGTCCGCGACATCTACTTCATCAACTCCCGCAACGACCCCAGCGGCTGCGACGACCGACAAGGTCGCGCAATGTTCGAACGAGCAGGGGGCACCCAGATCATCCGCGACGACGGCCACTTCGGCGACGAGAACCAGGCCTACCCCACATTCCCCCTGATCGACCGACTCATCGACTGAGATTCCCGAGTGAGGAGTGGGATGAAGATCATCGACGTGGTTCCGTGGCTGGTGGGGTCCGATGGCACGGGATGGGGCGAGTATCTGTTCGTGGAGGTGCGCACGGACGAGGGGATCAGCGGGTGGGGTGAGATCACCACGACCACGCCCACGGCCAACCGCGGCATCGCGGCGATGGTCAGGCAGGTGAAGGACCTGCTCGCGGGTGACGACCCGGCGCGTATCGAGGACACCTGGCACAAGATCTTCCGGGCCTTCACCTACATGGGCAGCCGCGGAGCGGGCACGAACGTCACGAGCGCGATCGACATCGCCCTGTGGGACATCCGCGGCAAGGTCCTCGGCCTGCCGGTCTTCGACCTGCTCGGCGGCCGGGTCCGGGACCACCTGCTGATCTACACGCACCCGAACCAGCGCCGGTTCGGCACCCGCGAGGGGGTGGTCGAGGAGATCCGCGCGATCGTCGACTCCGGCCACACCGGCATCAAGTTCGACCCGTTCCCGCACCAACCCGGGGTGGCGCTGGCCGACGACCGCTACCTCGGGGGCGGGATGAGCCGCGCGGAGGAGCGGCAGGCCATGGAGCTGACCGCGCTCATCCGGGAGACGGCCGGCCCCGACGTCGAACTCCTCATCGACGCGCACGGCCGGTTCGACGTGCCCACCGCGATCCGGCTGGGCCAGGCACTGGACGATGTCGGCGACATCCACTGGTACGAGGAGCCGGTGCCGCCGGAGAGCTACCACGCCCTCCAGCAGGTGCGCGAGCGCGTGCGCGTGCCGATCTCGGTCGGCGAACGCCTGCACACCCGGTGGGACTTCGTCCCGGTCCTGGAGAAGAGGCTTGCCGACTTCGTCATGCCCGACGTGACCTGGACCGGCGGAATCTCCGAGCTGAAGAAGATCGCCACCATGGCCGAGGCCTACTACGTGCCGGTCTCACCGCACGACGCGGCGGGCCCGGTCAACCTCGTGGCAGGCGGGCACGTGATGGCGACGGTGCCGAACTTCTACCGGATCGAGTCGAGCAGGCACGACCTGAGCAGCTACAACCAGTTCCTGACCACGCCCCTGGACAACAGCGGCGGTCTGCTCAGGCTCCCCCCGGGACCAGGGCTGGGGCTCGACTTCGACACGGACCACATGCGCGCGAACGCACGGGACGGGTTCCACGGCTGACCCGGGAGTGCCGGTTGTCCGTCACTTGGAGAAGCCGGCGGTCATCCCGGCCTGCAGGTGCCGCCGCCCGAGCACGTACAGCGCGAGGATCGGCAGTGTCGCGAGCACGACGGACGCCAGCACCGCGGGGACGTTGATCCCGTACTCGCCCTGGAACGCCCAGAGCGCGAGCGGGAGCACCCGCAGCTCTGAGCTCTGGGTGAGTACGAGCGGCAGCAGGAACGCGTTCCACACCTGCAGGCCCTGGTAGATCGACACCGTGATGAGCGCCGGTCGGGTCAGCGGGAACGCCAGCCGCCACATCGAGGCCCACTCGCTGGCCCCGTCCATCCGCATCGACTCGAACAGCTCGTTCGGCACGTCGCGGATGAAGTTGGCCAGGATCAGCACCGTCAGCGGGATGGCGAACGCGATCGAGGGCAGGATCAGTGCGAGGTGGCTGTCGTAGAGGCTCAGCCGGATGATGATCAGGTAGACCGGGATGATCACGGCCTGCAGCGGGAAGGCCAGCCCCATCAGGAAGACGGTGTTGGTGAACCGCAGGAACCGGCCGCGGCCTCCGCGGACGATCGCGAACGCCGCCATGAACGAGACCAGCACCGCGGGCACCGTCGCGCCGACGGTCACGATCACGGAGTTCGCGAAGTACCTCATGAAGTCGGCCTCGAGCACCGCCTGGTAGTTCTCCAGGGTCGGCTCGGCGGGCAGCATCGGGTTGCTCGTGTAGTAGGCCGACTGCGGTTTGAAGCTCGTGATGACGACCCAGTAGATCGGGATGATGATGATCGCGAGCAGCAGGAAGCTCCCGACGCCCGCGAGGTAGTTGGGCCGCTCCGCGGTGACGGAGCGCCGTTGCGGCGGCTGCGCCTTCCCCGGCGCGGGGACGGACGCCGCAGGGCGTGTGTCGGCGGTGGCGCTGGTCGGTGCGGCCACGTCAGGCCCCTTCCATCCGGCTCTCGTTCGCGTCCTTGCCGCCCAGGCGCTGGATGCCCATTGCGAGCAGCACCGCGACCACGACGATGATCAGCGCGATCACGCTCGCCGGGCCCATCATGTTGCCGCGGAACCCCCGCAGGTACATGTCGAGCGCCAGCACCCGGGTGGCGTCGCTCGGGCCGCCCAGGGTGAGCACGAAGATCAGGTCGAACAGCGTCATCGACCCCGCCACGATCAGTGTCGAAGACGTGATCAACGTGTACTTCAGCTGCGGCAGCGTGATCGAGAAGAACTGCCGCACCCGCCCGGCGCCGTCGATCCGGGCCGCCTCGTAGAGCGACGCCGGGATCTGGCGCACCGCGCCCTGGTAGATCAGCGAGTGGAACGGGATGAACTGCCAGGAGATCACGAAGACCACGGTGGCGATCGCCAGCACGGGGTCGCCCAGCCAGTTCTGCACCAGCAGCGGGACCCCGAGCGAGGCACCGAGACCGAAGTTGGGGTCCAGCAGCGCCTTGTAGGTGATCGCGATCGCCGCCGAGCTCAGCAGCAGAGGGGTGAAGTACAGCACCGCGAGCACCGCGCGGTAGCGCTGCCCGCCCGCGAGGAACACGCCCACGAGGATGCTCATCGGGGTCTGCACCAGCCAGGACAGGGCCATGATCAGGAACGTGACGCCGAGCGCGTGCACCAGGGCGGGGTCGGCGAGCACCGACACCCAGTTGTCGAACCCGGCGGGCGTGATCTCGCCGATGCCGTTCCAGCTGGTGAAGCTCAGTACGAGAACGCCGATGAGCGGGATGATCCCGAACGCCGTGAAGAACAGCAGCGCCGGCAGCACCAGCCAGGTGAGCGACCCGTGCTGCCGGGCACCGATCGAACCGCTGGTCACGAGGAGGGGACCGCGTTCATGTTGGTGGCGAACTGCTCCGGGCTGATCGACAGCGAGAACAGCTGCTCGATGTTGTTGAGCATCACGTCGGCGGGGCCGGGTAGCAGCGCCTGGTCCCAGGAGTGCACCCACGACTGCGCCTGGGTGGCCGAGTCGTAGACGAACTTCTGGAACTGCGCGTCGGGCCCGGAGAACCTGCTGTCGACACCGTTGACGATCGGCACGGCGCCGCTGGCGACCCACCCGTCGATGTCGGCGTCGGTGAGCAGACCGTTGGCGAAGTAGTCCCGGGCGATGGCCTTCTGCTCCTCGGAGGCCTGGGAGGACAGCGACAGGAACGAGGCCGGGTTGCCGACGCCGGTGCTCGGGTCGCCGGCGCCGCCCTCGATCGCCGGGAACTGGGTCCAGCCGAGCTTGCCGCTCGAGACGAAGTCGCCGCCCTCGTCCTTCATCGAGCCGTAGGTCCAGGCGCCGTGCAGCATCATCGCGGCCCGGCCCTGGTGCAGCAGCGCCTGGTCGGCGTTGGCGTCGGCGGCGATCGACTGGAACCCGTTGACGAACCCGCCGGCCCGCACGAGGTCCTGCACCTTCGTCAGGCCGGCGATCGCGGCCGGGTGCGACCAGGCGTTCGGCTCGCCCGCCGCGATGGCGTCGAAGACCTGGGCGCCGCCCTGGCGGTCGAACAGGAACTCCAGCCACATCATGTTGGTCCAGCGGGACTGCCCGGCGAGTGAGAACGGCGCAACACCGGCGTTGTTGAACACCGGCACGAGCGCCATGAGCTCGCCCCACGTGGTGGGCGGCTGCGCGCCGACCCGCTCGAACAGCTCCTTGTTGTAGTACATGACGATCGGCGAGACCTGCTCGCACGGCACCGCGTAGATGCGCCCGTCGACCGTCGCCGCGTCGAATGAGGTCTCGAAGCGCTTCGACTTGACCTCGGGGTTCTGGGCGAACCAGTCGGTGAGGTCGTCCACCTGGCCGTTGCGCACGTAGTCGCGCAGGCCACCGCCGCCCCACGTCCAGATGACGGTGGGCGCCTGGTTCGCGCCGACGGCCGTGCGGATCCGGGTCTTGTACGCGTCGTTCTCGAAGAACGTGGCCGCGAGCTGACCGTCGGGGTGCGCGGCGTTGAAGGCGTCGACCGAGGCCTTGCGAAGGCCTTCCTGAGGCTGGCCGGTGAGGTACCAGATACTGGCCTCACCAGCGGCAGCCTGGCCCGGGCCGGTGGTTCCGCACGAGGCCAGCGCGCTCGCACCGAGCGGTGCGGCCATCGCCAGAGCCAGGAACGAACGTCGGGAAACCCGCTTCTGATCCACGTCGATCTCCGTTGCTGCGGGTCGCCTCGTTCCGGCCTCTCGGGAGGGGCCGTCGGACGACAGTGTCGGAAACTTTCGAAACATCAATGCGCGGACCGGACCCTAGTGAGAGCGCGATCACAGCGTCAAGAGCCGACCTTCCGGACAGATTTTCCTCGAAATTCTCGATGACCGTCGCCGAGGCTGAGCCCTGCGGGCAGCCTGGGCAGGACCCGCAAGGGCTCAGGCAGCTCGTCCGCGGTGGGCAGCGTGGTCTGATCGACGATGACCGCCACGGCGGCCCGGCGACTGGCCAGTCCTGCGTCCACTCCGAGCGCGGGCGGCGGCGGGCGACCGAGCGCTCGTCGGCGTCGGGGATTTGCCTCACATGATCGCTGCGGTCGTCACTCCAACGGTTTCGCCATGCTCGGCATTACCGCCGCGCATGGCGTGGGAGGCACAGACTGCGCCGCGACCAGGATACGTCCGCAGCCACGGAGAGATGTCACGTCAACCCGATCAGGAGGGTCTGGTCCGGGGAGATCGCGTCGGTTTAGTC
Source organism: Pseudonocardia xinjiangensis (assembly GCF_050948425.1). Taxonomy (NCBI): domain Bacteria; kingdom Bacillati; phylum Actinomycetota; class Actinomycetes; order Pseudonocardiales; family Pseudonocardiaceae; genus Pseudonocardia; species Pseudonocardia xinjiangensis. The sequence continues at coordinate 2,950,568 of NZ_CP192009.1, forward strand.
ATTGTCCGGTATGGGTGCAGCAAATGTGGAGCGCGGCGTTGTGCCGACCTGGCCCGCGCGACGCCGAGATGCGTTGTACTGCGCAACGTCAAGCCGCGAATTCTCTGTTTTCGCAGGGCAGCGCGACCTGTTGACCGTACGGGGGTAAGAGGGCCGTATACGTACCTCTAGTGCGCTGAATGTGCTCTGACCTGGGCTTACTCCGTTGTGTACGATCTTCGAGCTAACGATCCCAGGAAGGCGCAGGGCCGACGGGCCCGAGCCGACGGGCGCTGGTGCGATCGCGGAAGTTTGCGCCGTTGGGACTGCTCTCGGTTCGGCAGGCAGGCTCATCTGCTGAGCGGTCCGCGGCGCTGTCGAACGATTGCCGATAGCGCCGTGGCGCAATTCACGGCATCGATCCGGGACACTGCATTGAATCATCCTCGACTGCACGGGAGACAGCAGTGAGGGCGCCGGCCGGGCTGCGGGGGACCTCATACATGCCGTCGAGGAACTGCCCGCGAGCGCTCATCCGCTGAGCGGTCGTTGCTTCACGGGTGGGGCAGCGCAGTGAAGTCCACCGCGCCCAGGCTGGCGGCGAGGTCGGCGGCTGCCTCCCGGATGCGGGTGGGCAGGGCGAGGTCGTCCGGCTGGTCGGTCCAGCGCTCGAAGGCGGTGCGGAATATGGCGACGCCGACTTCCGCGAGGAGCGTCGCCTCTGACTCGGCGGTGCCTCGTTCCCGCAGCGCGTCCGCTACCGCGTCGGTCGCGGCGGCAAGCTTGGTCCGCCCCCTTTCCTGCAGCTCCGGGCTGGCCCGTACGACCGCGCGCCGTTGCGCGGCGAGCGGGGCCTGATCGGCCAGCGCGCCGGCGACGTCAAGGAGAGCGGTCAGGACGGCCTCGCAGGGCGAGAGGGTGCCGTCGGCGCGCCGGACGGAGTCGGCGAGGGCGACCGGAAGTTGTTCGGATCCGGCAAACAGCACGTCCCGCTTGTCAGCGAAGTAGCGGGAGAACGAGCGCCGGGTCAACCCGGCCCGCTCGGTGATCTCCGCGACGGTGACGTTCTCGTACCCACGTTCGAGGAACAACTCCACCGCTGCCGCGCGGAGCCGGTCCTCGGTATTCGGGTTCCAGCGCGGCATGTCTGCCAACATACCAGTGATGACTCAGTGAGTCATCGCTGGTGCTACGCTGACGGCTCAGTGAGTCATCACTGTTCGAGGCGGAGGAGCGGCACCATGGCCCTTTCAGGCCAGCGCATCGTCATCATCGGCGGCAGTTCAGGGATGGGGCTGGCTGCGGCGCGCGCCGCCTCGGCGGCGGGTGCGGCAGTCACGATCGCGTCGAGCGACCAAGGGCGTCTGGAGGCCGCGCTCACGGGGTTGCCGGGCAGCTGTGAGGGGGTGGTCGTCAACACCCGCAACGAGGCTGACGTCGCCGCCCTGTTCGCCGGCGTCGGGGAGCTCGACCACATGGTTTACACAGCCGGCGACGCGGCGCGTCCGCAGCCGCTGGGGGACCTGCCGCTCGACGCCGCCCGGGAGCTGTTCGAGGTCCGCTTCTGGGGGGCGGTCACCGCGGTCAAACACGCGGCACGGCGTGTCCGGCCGGGAGGATCGATCGTGCTGACGTCCGGGACGGTCGCTGTTCGCCCCGCGCCTGGAACCGCGCTCGCGGCCGGCAACGCCGCAGCCGTGGAGGGACTGACGCGAGGGCTGGCCGCCGAGCTCGCCCCAGTTCGCGTCAATGCGGTCCGGCCGGGAGCAATTCGGACGTCGCTGTGGGACCCGGTACCGGAGCCCCAGCGTGCCGCGCTGTTCGCGACTCTCGCTGATCGGACACTCACCAAGTCGATCGGTGAAGCGGACCAGATCGCCGCGGCGCACCTGTACCTGATGGAGAACGGCTTCGTCACCGGAACCGTGCTCACCGTTGACGGAGGCGCCGTCCTCGCCGGGAGTTAGCCCGCTCCCTGTCCGGCTCAGTCCGGATGACCAGACGTAGGCACGACCATCAGGGGCGGCCGTGAGCTCACGTCTTCGTCCTGCTGACTTGCCGACCGTCCGCGCCGTGGAGCCGCGTGCGGACGGCACCCTCACCACGAAGGAGCAGTACATGAGCGCAGTGTCGGAGCTCGCCGCGGTTCTCGATCAGGTCGTAGGGCTGGTCGATTCTGTCGACGAGCAGGAGTGGTCGGCACCGACGCCGTGCGAGGAGTGGGATGTGCGCGCCGTCGTCGATCACCTCCTCGACGTGCAGCAGCGGTTCCTCGCCACCCTGACCGCGCAACCCGTCCGAACGCAGCCCAGCTTCGGGGAGAACGCTCAGCTGCTGGTGAGCGCGTTCTCGGAGGAGGGCGTCCTCGAGCGCCTTGTCCCGGACCGCTTGGGCGAGATCACCGGTCTCACGCTTCTGAAGATCCTGATGATGGAGCATCTGGCGCACGGCTGGGACCTGGGGCAGGCGCTCGCCCACCCTCCGGCGTTCGACGAGGAGGTGGTGGACCGGACCATCGACTTCGTACAGCAGATGAGCCCCAAGGTGCCCCCGGCCCTGCGTCGCTTCGACGACCCGCAGCCCGTCGCCCCCGATGCACCGGCCATCGACCGCCTCGCCGCCCGTCTCGGGCGGAGAGTGTCCGCCTGAACGACCAGAGCCCGTGGCTGCCGGCAAAGGAGCTGCCGGGCAGGTGACAGCTTCCGGGAGGGTCCGGCGGACGGCGCGTCCTGCTTCGGCCTCCCGCATCGGCCGTGAGCGCCGGTCGGCGTTGAGGGGGAGAGGAGGAGGCCACGACGCGTGTTCCGACTGTCTTGCGGTGGGCGCCCGTGCGGTCGGACAGGGCGGGCGCCCCGGCACGTTGGTACGCTGCACCAAGTTGGCACGTTGTGCCAAACGTGCCATCATCGGATGTGTGACAGCGGCGGCGCGCCGGACTCGGCGGCGTAATCAGGTGCTCTCCCGGGAGCAGATCATCGAGGCCGCGATCGGGCTGCTCGACGCGGGCGGCGAGAGCGTGCTGACCGTCCGGGCGCTGAGTGAGCGTCTGGCCACCGGGTCCGGTGCGATCTCCTACCACGTCGGCAAGCGGGACGATCTCCTGGACGCGGCGACCGAGATGGTCGTCACCGGCGCGCTGGCGACGAAGTCCGGCCGGGCGGGGAAAGCGCCCGAGGATGAGATCCGCGTCGTCGCGCTGGCGCTGTTCGACGCGATCGCGGAGCATCGATGGCTCGCTACGCGGCTGACGCTGCAGATCGTCCGTAACCCGGTGGGTCCGGTGACGGTGGGGATCTTCGAGAGGATCGGTCGGCAGCTGGCCGCGCTGGGGGTGCCGCAAGCCTCGTGGTTCGACGCGGCCTCGACGCTCGTCCACTACATCCTCGGTGCGATCAGCCAGAACGCTCGCATCGAAGGGGACACCTCCGATGTCGAGCCGGGCGCGGAGCGCGAGGAGTTCCTGGGCACCGCGTCCGCGGCGTGGCGGGAACTCGCCCCCGAGGACTACCCGTTCATGCACGCCATCGTCGGCCAGATGGCGGATCACGACGACCGTGAACAGTTCCTCACCGGGATCGCCATCGTCCTCGACGGCCTCACCCACCTCGGCTGACCGCCTCATCCGGCGGCTCGGCCCGCACGCGTCCGTTCCAGGAGGAAATGTCCATGCACGACGTCATCATCGCGGGGGGCGGTCCGGTCGGCCTGTTCCTGGTGGGAAGCGAGCAGCCGCTCGTCGGATGCTCTGCCCCGGACTTCCGCTTCGAGGACGGCACCCGCCTCGGTGACCTGATGCAGGCGGGCCAGGGCGTCGTGCTCGATTTCAGCGGCATCGGCGTCCTGCGGGCCGCCGCCGAGGGCTGGCAGGGCCGGATCCGATACGCGTCCGGTCCGGTACGCGACGACCTCGGGCTGGAGGCGCTACTGGTGCGGCCTGACGGTGTCGTGGCCTGGGCCGCCGAGCACGTCCCCGATCGCGACGCGTTCCAAGAGGTCGCAGCCCGGTGGTTCGGGAGCCAGAAGTGGTAGCGCGGGCAGAGCATGCCTGGGTGTGTATGCGGACGGGATGCCTGCGCCGGGACCGTCGCCCAGGTGCCCGGGCCCAGGAACGGTGTTCCTCGACTCAGAACTCTGTGGATCCCACAGACCAGAACCCTCACCGTGGCACCGACCGCTGAAGGGCGATCATGACCTCCGGCACCACTCGACCCGCACACGCCGAGCACTGGGTCCGCACCTGGGGCGCCTCGCCGCAAGCGCCGGACAACTCCGTCAGCTTCGTCGGGCCCCTGGAGAACGCGACGCTGCGCCAAGTCGTACGCATCAGCGGGGGCGGACACCGCATCCGCGTGCGCATCAGCAACGAGTACGGGAGGACTCCTCTGACCATCGGCGCCGCCCGCGTCGCCGTTGCGGACTGTGGCGCCGGGGCCGAGGGGCCAGACCATCGGGCGGTGACGTTCAGCGGCCGGTCGATCACCACCGTCCCGGCGGGAGCGCCCGTCCTCAGTGATCCCATCGACATACCGGTCGCCGCTCTGTCGCGGCTGGTGGTCAGCCTCTACCTGACCGACCGGGTCGACACTGTCACCTGTCACGGAACCTTCAACGCACTGGGCTGGATCATCCCGGGCGACGCGACCGCACTCACCTCGACTCCCGCCGGTGCCACCCCCATGCCGGCGGGGGCGCTGATCACGGCGGTGGAGGCCGAGGCCGCCCTGCCGTCGAAGGCCGTCGCCGTCCTCGGTGACTCCCGCGTCGACGGCATCGGCTCCACGCCGGGCGCGGATCGACGCTGGACCGATGTGCTCGCCGAGCGACTGGTGGCCCGCGGCGGGTCGACGCTCTGCGTGATCAATCAGGGCATCGGAGGCAATCGCCTCCTCAGCGACGGCATCGGCCCCGCCGCTCTCGCCCGCTTCGACCGCGACATCCTGGCGACCCCCGGCCTGGGCCATGTGGTGATCGCCGTGGGCAATGACCTTGTCTTCTCCTTCGCCCCGCGCACCGGGGAGGCGGCCGGATTCCTCGACATGTTTCCCGGCGCGCCCGTCACCGTGGACGATGTCATCGCAGCTCACCTCCAGTTGGCCTCTCGAGCCCGCGCACACGGCGCCAAGGTGCACGCCGCGACCATCGCCCCCTACCGGGGCTCGGAGATGTACTCACCCCAGGGTGAAAAGGCACGCGAGCAGGTGAACGCTTGGATCCGCACCAGCGGCGCCTTCGACGGCCTGCTCGACTTCGACGCCGTCTGGCGCGACCCCGCCGACCGGACGCGCATCCGCGACGGGCTGCACATGGGCGACCACCTGCACGGCAGTGACGCGGGCTACGCGGCTCTCGCCGAGGCCGTCGACCTCTCGCTCTTCGACTGACCCCTGCTCCAGGACTTGCTTTCACCCGCGCCCATCGGCGTGCTCATCAGCCCTGCGCGAGAACACGGCGGTCCGGGACGGCGGTTCGGGGGTGTTTGGCCTCGTCGGCTGGACGGTTTCCTGCGGCGCACCGCGGCGCTCGCCGCGGCACTGGCGGGCTAGCCGATTCTCTGTTCGGGAAGGTCAGCCCGACCTGTGTCAACCGTACTGGGGGGCAAGGAGTCGCAGGTTCACATCCTGTCGTCCCGACGGCATGATGGGCGGTTCCCTTTCGTCGGGGGAGCCGCCCATCGCAATCGCTCTCGCTTGGGCGCGGGGAATGACTAGGCGCGCCGACGCACGGAGTCGCATTATCGGCAGCTCACGATCGGCCGGTCATGCCGGCCGTGGGCTACAGCCTGATCGAGGCCGTCCAGCAGGCAATCGGCACCTTCTTCTTACGTTTCCGTGACGACGCATCGCTGTCGGAGCAGTGCATCAATCCGTGCGCGAGGTGAGCTCGCCATCATCTACGTTCGTGCCGGCGTCAAGGTTCAGGTGACAGATAACACCGGCTGAATCGCCGGGATCGGGCCGGAGGGCGTGGGCCACGGGCCTAGACTTGCCGCAGGACGGCACGGACGCCGTGCTCGTCACGATCTCCAGCCAGTCGATGATCACCTGGGACTGCGGCTCTGCCAGGTGGACCGGCCGGATCAGATCGAGGTGGTCGAAGCTCCGGCGCTGACCGAGGCCGATCCGGGCCTGACGGATGGCGACGCGCTCATGCGCATCGGCGACGCGGCCGACCTGGCAGAGAAGCCGGGCTACCCGGGCTTTGACGCTGTGTTCGAAGGCATTGAAGTGGCGCTGACGCCCGGCACCGCGCTCGTCCCCATCCTCGGCAAGCTGATCAAGGACTGATGAAGATGCAGATGACCTACCTCGGCAATCGGACCGAAGGCATCGTCGGCAAGCTGGTTGGACCGAACAAGGAAGGCCACCTCTACGAGGCTGTGCGGACCGAGTACATGTCCTTGTCCAACCAGACGGTGGTGAGCTTCGAGTTGGTCACCGCCGATGATTCACGCGCGGCGAAGCGGATTGCGCTCGGAGAGGCGTTGGTCCTCCCCGAAGCAATAGCGTCGTAGGCGCTGGAGCGGATCCCGCCGGCCGGACCGGGGCGACGAGCAGCACGCCAGATCAGGTCCACCAACGTCGAGGCCCGTGCGCGTCCTGTCCCGACCAGGGGGAGGCGCAGGTTCAGATCCTGTCGTCCCGACGGCATGATGGGCGGTTCCCTCTCGTCGGGGGAGCCGCCCATCAGCGCTTCTACCCGCGGAAACTCGCCGAAGCCGGGTTCCCCACCGCAGTGTTGATCCAGGGCGAGTTCCGGGTCGTCGACCGGACCGCCAGGGCCGTCACGCTCCAGGCCCCGCTGCTCACCGGGTTGACCTGCGATCAGGCTGTCATCGGGTGGCTGCTGCGTCGCCGTCGCGACTGCGGGTGACGACGGCGACGGCGAGCGCGGTGGTGAGGGGAACCGATGCGACGAGCCCGATGCTGCCCACCAGGGTGCGGACCACCTCGGTGGCGATCACCTGAGTCGTCAGTGTGTCGGTGAGTCCGCGTTCGGCGACGCTGAACAGCAGCAGGAGGGGGAGCGCGGCCCCGGCGTAGGCGAGTACGAGGGTGTTCACCGCGGATGCGACGTGGTCGCGACCGATGCGCATGGCGGCGCCGAAGAGTGCGATCGGGCGTAGGTGTGGGTCGGCGCGGCGTAGTTCCCAGACGGCGCTGGTCTGGGTGACGGTGACGTCGTCCAGCGCGCCGAGGGCACCGATCATGAGGCCGGCGAGTACGAGACCGCGTCCGTCGAGGTCGTTACCGAGGGCGTTGGCGAGGTTGGCGGTGTCCTCGTCTGCGCCGGTCAGTGACGCCGCGGCGGCGAACGCCGCACCGAGCAGACCGATGAGCAGGAGGCTGAGCAGTGTGCCGAGCGCGGCGGTCGAGGTGCGCGCAGAGAACCCGTGGGCGAGGTAGAGGACGCCGAACATGATGGTGCAGCATCCGACGACGGCGACGGCGAGCGGATCGCGGCCGGCGAGGATCGCGGGAAGCATGAACGCGAGCAACACCACGCCGGTCAGCCCCAGACCGACGAGCGCCGCGAGGCCGCGCCAGCGTCCGAGCGCCAGCACGGCTGCGGCGAAGACGAGTGCGAGAACCAGCAGCGGCTGGTCGCGTTGGAAGTCGACGATCTGGAACGACTCGGGGTCAGCGGGGTTCTCGCCGGACCAGAGCATGATCACGTCGTCGCCGACGCCGAACGCGGCCTCGCCCCGCACGATCGACACCAGGGTGACGATGCTCTGACCGGGCCGTGGCCCGTCGGACATCTCAGTGGTGAGTACGAGGCAGCCCCTGCCGCCCGGCCTCCCGTCGGCGCAGTCCACCTCGGCCGCGGCGGTGACGTGTGCGGACAGCCGTGTGGACTGGTCGTTCGCCGAGTGCTGTCGGCTCTCGACGGGGTAGAGCACGATCAAGCCGACCAGGGTGGCGAGAAGGGCCGGCACGAGCAACGCTGCGATCACGATCCGGACGCGTCGGCCGGCGGGCGCGGCAGGCCCGTGCCCGTGCCCGTGCCCGTGCTCCATCTCGATCCCGGCGGGTCGGCGCCGGTGTCGGGCGCCTACGTACTGCGGGGACGGATCGTCAGGATGCACCGGCAGATCCTCCCGCGCCGGAGTCCCGTCGTAGCGAAGCGTCCCGATCTCGACGGAGAACGGTAGGGGTCCGGGCGGCGGAGTCAGCGGATAGGGGGAACGCCACCCGAGGGCCAGGACACCGCCCCGGCGGAGTGCTGACGCGCGCCGCGCCACGGCCGTTGCCCTACGGATATCGCGTCGGCCTCACCCCGAGGTGCGCTGTGCTGGGAGCAATGGTCGCAAGCGCGGCGATGCTGGTTGCGGGAGCAACCACCGCTCAGGCTCAACCGGAAGCATGTTCCTCGTGGCAGGACGTGACCGCTGAGCCCGACTACGTCGAAGACGGTCATCTGTACGTCCGGGCCCAGATGCAGACCTGCGAGGTCGACGGACAGACGCAGCTCTACGGCCGCGGGCTCATCCACCAGCTGTCCGAGAACACCTGGCCCTATCCGGTCGAGGCTGCGCACTTGCGCTTCTACCGCAACAACGGGTGTGTGGGGTGCGAACCGCTCTACAAGTCGGGTCCCATGCCGGAACCGGGTGTCGGCAACACATTCACGTCCCCGCCGTCCCGATCACCGCGGGACAGACCTACGGGGCCGACACCTGGATCACCTTCGTCGACCCACCGAGCCCGGGGTGGATTCAGACCGCGGTCAACGAGTGGACCCCGTGAGTCTGCCGCGCACCGCGTGATGCCACGGCAGCACATCCTTGCTGCTCAGGAACGCCCTTTCAGTTGTTTGACACCTCACTACGGTCTACACGCCGGTGCTCGCCACCAACTCTCCGCAACGCCTGAGGCGCCTGGTCGGCGAGGAGTCCCACACGTGAGCCCCCACGACGGACGCTCGAGGGAAGCGGGCGCTGCTGCTCAGCCCGATGACGGAAGCTCCGGCCAGACCAGGGCAGCTGATCCCCACGTGGCACCGCCGCCGAAGGCAGCGACTGCGAGCTTGTGGCCGGCCCGTAGGTCCCCGGCTGCCGCCGCTTCGGCCAGAGCGATCGGGATCGACGCGGCGGCCGTGTTGCCGACCCGGTCGAGGTTGACGAGGGTGCGTTCGGCGGGGATGCCGAGCCGGGCGGCGGTGGCCTCGAGGATGCGCCGGTTGGCCTGGTGGCCGACGAACCAGTCGACGTCCTGCACCGACCAGCCGACCCTGGAGAGCACGGTGGCGGTGGAGGCGGTCATGTGCGCGACCGCGTGCCGGTAGACGGCCTGGCCCTGCATCGCGAAGAAGCCGTCCGCGGGGTCCGCGCTGATGGGTTGCCTCGACCCGCCGCTGCGGACCTGGATCAGCTGCTGCAGGCCCCCGTCACTCCCGAGCTCGACGTCGAGGATGCCGCAGCCACCGGGCTCCGCCCGCAGCACGACCGCGCCCGCCCCGTCACCGAAGAGGAACGCGGTCGCCCGGTCCGCGGGGTCGACGATCGTCGAGAACGTGTCCACGCCGATCAGGAGGGCCGAGCCGGCTGCCCCGGACCGGAGCATGCCGGTGGTCACCGCGAGCCCGTAGACGAACCCGGAGCAGACGGCGTTCAGGTCGAACGCGGGAACCGCGCCGAGGCCGAGCCGGCTGCTGACCGCAGGTGCCGAGGCGGGGCAGGGATGGTCCGGCGTCGTGGTCGCGAGGACCAGGAGGTCGACCGCCTGCATCCCGGCCGATGCCAGCGCTCTCGCTCCGGCCTCGACGGCGAGGTCCGATGTCGCCGTCCCGGGGTCGACGACGTGCCGCTGCCGGATGCCCGTGCGGGTCCTGATCCACTCGTCGGACGTGTCGAGGTGCTGGGCCAGCTCGGCGTTCGTGACCACTCGCGGGGGCAGGGCGTGGCCGATGCCGGCCACCACGACACCCGGCGCCGCCGTCTCGGGGGTGCCCGTCATCGTGCCCTCGTTCCGGCGTGATCTCGCGCAGCAGGCAGCGGGGCCGTCGCGCCGGGTCGCAGCACGGCGGCGAGGACGGCCGGCGCGAGGAGGGCCGCCGGCGGGTCCACCAGGTTGGCCACGCGCAGGAACGCCCGCGCGACGGCAGGACTGCGATGGGCGGCGAGCTGCACGCGGCGGACGTAGGTGTCCAGTACCCGTGCGAGCAGCGGCCGGGTGCCGTCGACCTCGGGCAGGGCGAGGTCGGACCGGGTGGCGATGTCCCACACCCTCCGGCAGATGGGCGCGAGCGCGCGGTAGTAGCTCCCGGCGTCGAGGGGTCCGGGTGCGGCGAGCCGCTCCCGCAGCACCAGCGCCTGCTGGGCGGCGAGCGACATGCCCTGCGCGTAGAGCGGGTTGACGCTGCACACGGCGTCCCCGATCGCCACGACGCCCGCCGTCGGGGCGGGCAGCCGGTCGTAGCGCCGCCACCGGGACCCGCGGAACCGGAAGGGCACCGGGTCGGTGACCGGCTCGGCGTCCGCGATGAGCTCTGCGATGTCGGGGACGGGCAGGGTCGCGGCCCACGCCGTGTACCCGGCGGCGTCGGCGGGTGGCGCGTCGCCGAGTATCCCCGCGAGGGTCACCTGCCACCGGTCACCCTCCACGGCGAGGGCTCCGCCGCCGCGGGAGCGAGGGATCGTGGACACGATGACGCTGAGCCGGCCGCCGAGCTGGTCCGTGCGCCGCCGGTAGAACCGCGTGGCGTAGGCGAGGTCGACGTCGACGCGGTCCTCGACGGGTGCCGGCTCACCCAGCGCGGTGAGCCAGGCCGGCAGCCGGGAGCTGCGGCCGGAGGCGTCGACGACCAGCCGGGCGTCGATCGTCTGCTCGCCGGTCGCCCGGCGTACCCGCACTCCTCCGACGGTGCCGTCGGGTCCGCGCACGAGCCCGACGGCGGTGGCAGGCGGGGCGAACGTGACGCCGGGCAGGGCTGCGGTGCGGGCCCGGAGCACCTGCTCGAGCAACGGCCGGGTGGACAGCACCGACCGCAGGCCGGTGGACGTGGCGTGGAGCCGGCGGCCGTGCAGGTACCAGCGCGTGTCGCGCAGCGGCTCGCCGTCCGCTGCGCCCGCCGCTACCAGCTCGTCGGTGAGGCCGGGGTGCAGCTCCTCGATGATCCGCCTGCCGCCGTCGAGCAGTCCGTGCAGGTGCGCCCCCTGCGGCACTCCGCGCCGCACCAGGCCGTCCGTGGTGTCGCCGTCCCGCTCCACGACGGTCACGCCGTCGAACGCGCCGCTGAGCACCCGGGCCGACAGGAGCCCGGCGATCCCGGCGCCCAGCACCACGGCGTGGCCCCGTCCCGCCGCCGTCCTGGTCACGGGTACAGCCCCTCGACCTGCGCCCGGAACGCGTCCTCGATGACGTCGCGGCGCATCTTGAGTGTTGGTGTCAGGTGTCCGGCGGTGACGGTGAAGTCCTCCGTCAGGACCGCGAACCGGCGGATCGACTCGGCCCGCGACACGAGCTCGTTCGCGGCGTCGACGGCGCTCGTGAGCTCGGCGCGCAGCTCGGGATCGGCGACGAGCGAGGCCGGATCGGCGGCCCGGCGGTGGCGCCGGGCCCAGGCCAGCACCGCCGCGTGGTCCAGGGCCAGCAACGCGGTGACGTAGGGGCGGCCCTCGGCCACGACCATGGCGCTCGCGACGAGCGGGTGCAGCCGCAGCCGGTCCTCCAGCGGCACGGGCGCCACGTTCTTGCCGCCCGTGGTCACGAGGATCTCCTTGCGCCGCCCCGTGATCCGCAGGAACCCGTCGGGGTCCAGTGCGGCGAGGTCTCCGGTGTGCAGCCACCCGTCCGCGGCGGGCTGCGGGTCGGGCCAGTAACCGGGGGAGACCTGCCGGCCACGGACGAGCAGCTCGCCGTCCTCGGCGATCGCGACGGTCGTGCCCGGCACCGGGCGCCCCACCGTCCCGATCCGGTTGGTCGCGGGGATGTTGACCGACACGGCGGTGGCCGACTCCGTGAGCCCGTAGGCCTGCAGGACGGTGACACCGTGACCGGCGAAGAACTCGGCGATCGGTGCGTCGAGCCGGGCGCCCCCACAGATGACGTGGCGCAACGCCGTGCCGAGCATCGGGTGCCGGCCCGGAGGCCCGCCTGCCGCGACGATGCCCTTGCGCAGCTTCTCCAGCGCATAAGGCACCACGGCGAGCCAGGTCGGCTCGAACGCGGCGAGCTGACCGACCATCTCCGGCACGCCGGGGGCGAGCGCGGTGCGGGAACCGCTGTAGAGGCCTGCCTGCAGGACCGTGCGTCCGAAGACATGGGCGAGCGGGAGCCCGACGATGGTCGCGGGCTGTCCTGCGTCCCGGTCGGCGAACAGTTCCGTGCAGTGCTCCACCACCGCAGCGGCGGCCGCGAACAGGTTGCGGTGGGTCAGGACGCAGCCCTTGGGCAGAGCCGTCGTGCCCGAGGTGTAGACGATGCTCGCGACGGAGGAGGCGCGCACCGCTGCCCGTGCCGCGGTGGGGTCGGCGGGTTCCACGGCCCCCCAGCCGCCGGGGTCGCGGTCCGGCTCGACGAGCCCGTCCAGCGAGAGCAGCGCGACGCCGCCGCGTACCTCGCCGGGAAGATCGCCCTCCCGTCCGTCCTCGGCCAGGCAGGCGGTCGCCCCGCTGTCGGTGAGGATGTGGCGCATCTGCGCGGGCGACGACGTCGGGAAGATCGGCACGGTGATCAGGCCGACCAGCGCGGCGGCCAGGTCGGCGACCGCCCACGCGTAGCTCGTGCGGCCGAGGATCGCCACCCGGTCGCCGGGGCGCAGGCCCCGGCCGAGCAGCCGGGCCGCGGAGGCGGCGACGTCGTCGTGCAGCTGGGCCCAGGTCCGGTCCTCCCATCCGTCGGGTCCGAGCCGGGACAGCGCGACCGCATCAGGGTCGCGGGCCAGCCCGAGGTCGAGCAGGTGGGCCAGACCGACGTCGTCGGGCAGGTCGGGCCCGCCCGGGTTCGTGGAGGTCAGGGGGGCCGGGGCGGCCTGCACGGGAGTGCTCACTCCGGCCGCCTCAGACACCGAGCAGCTCGGGCGCGACGGCCAGCTCGCGCAGCCGCTCACGCGGACGCTCCACCAGCCGGCGCCGGGACAGGTCGAGCAGCCCGGAGACGCTGGTGACCTCGGCGGCGAACACCCCGCCGGTCCGGGTCACGCGCTGGACGATGCGGGCGGTCTTGCGCTCGCCCCAGTGGAACTCGCAGCCGACGTCGACGACGTCTCCGTAGCGCAGCTCGTGCCGGTAGCTGATCGTGGTCTCCAGCATCGCGGGCATGACGCCCGCGGTGAGCAGGCGGTCGAGCGTGAGCCCGGCCTCGGCCAGGCACTCCCAGCGGGCCTGCTCCGCGTACTGCATGTACACGGTGTGCGCGACGTGGCCGAGCGCGTCGATTTCGTAGCCGCGCACGGCGAAGCGGGACAGGTGAGGGTGCTCCGCACCGGCGAGCTTCTGCGGGGCGGCGGTCTCAGGGTCAGCGGTCATCGCGGGCCTCCGGTGGGAACGGCGAGGGTGCGGCAGGAGTCGACGAAGCGGACGAGCTCGTCGAGCGGATCCGTACGGACGTCGACGGCGCGGTCGATCACGGAGATGAGGTGCTCGTAGGCGTCGGTGTGGTCGTAGCGGGCCACGTCGGCGATCCGCAGGGCCCATCGCCAGTAGCCCCGGACCGTGCCGGCCAGGGGCATCCGGAAGTCGGCGATCACGTCGCGGACCGGCCCGACGACGCTGTCGCCGTGCACACGCAGGTACCTGCTCACCACGTCGGCGAAGAACGTGAAGTGGCGGGCCTCGTCCCGCGAGAGCCGCGTGAGCAGGTCGGCGAGCACCGGATCGGCGACGTCCGCCCGCAGCTGCTGGTAGTAGATCTGGGTCGCCTTCTCCTGCACCAGCGCGTAGGTGAAGAACTGCACCGGGTGCTCGAAGGGCAGGGTGAACGGCGCCCGGCCGTATCCGGTGAGGTCGGCGCGCAGCGCATCGCGCTCGCGCATCCCGGCCGCCCGCTGGTAGCGGGCCAGCGCGCGGGCGTGCGTGTCCTCCTCGGCGGCCCACCGCACCGTGAAGTGGTAGAGCTCGCGGTGGTGGGTGAAGACGGCGGGGTCGACGCGGGAGTCCAGCGGGAAGTGCCGGTGGTAGATGTCGAAGTAGCCGGGCAGGTGGTCCTCGATCACCGTGACGAACTCGACGGCCGAGCGCTGGCCGTCGGTCAGGCGGTCGGCGTCCGCCGATGCCCAGTCGAGGCTTCGCTCGGCGTCCCAGCGCCGCTCGGGCGGCAGGGCGGCGAGGAAGGTGTCCACCGCTTCGCCGAGCTGTTCGGTGGTGATCAGCTCCGCGCGCCAGCGCTGCGGCTCGTGATGCGCCGCGGCCGGCCGGTCCTCGACGGTCATCGCCCGTTCCGCAGGGTCAGGCCGTAGTGCTTCGTCGTGAAGCCCCATCCGGCATTCGCGATCTCCAGGTAGTGGGTGAGCCGCGTGGCCAGTCCGTCCTCCAGGGCGTCCAGCCGGTCGGCCGCCGCGGCCACGTTCGTGATCCAGGCGTCGATGGTGCGCCGGTAGTGATCGGTGAGGTCGTCGACGGCCACCACCGCGAAGCCGGCGGTCTCCGCGGCCGCCACCAGCTCCGACAGCGGCCGCAGCCTGCCGTTGCCGAAGATCGTGTTCCGGACGTAGTCCGTGCCCGGGCGGGCGTCGAACTCGGCCTGGACCGCCGGGGTGCGGAAGCAGCTCTCGGAGACGTAGAAGCGGCCACCGCGGCGCAGCATCCGGCGGGTGCGCGTGAACACCGCGGGCAGGTCGGTCATGTGGATCACGGACCCGAGTGCGGCCGCGGCGTCGAAGCTGCCGGTAGGCGCGTCGAACTCCTCGAACACGCCGTGGTGCACCCGGACCCGGTCGGCGAGCCCCCGCCCCGCCGCCGTGGCGACGATGTGGTCGCGCTGCCGGGCCGCGGGCGTGACGCCGGTGACCGTGCAGTCGTAGCGGCCCGCCAGGAACAGCGTGAGGGCGCCCCAGCCGCACCCGATGTCGAGCACGCGTCCGCCGTCGCTGATGCCGATCCGGTCGGCGACGAAGCGGAGCTTGTGCCGCTGCGCGGCGGCGAGGTCGTCGCCGTCCCGCAGGTACAGCCCGGAGCTGTACTTGCGCATCGGGTCGAGGAACTGCTCGAACACGGCGGGGTCGAGGTCGTAGTGCTGGTTCGTCGCGTGGGCGGGCCCCTCTGCCGCGACCGTCGCAGTCATGCCGGGCCGCCATCGAGAGCGGCGGACACCACGTCACTGACCTGCTCGACGGTGCTGACCCCGAAGACGTCCTCGTCCTCCAGCTCGATGTCGTAGCGCTGCTCGATCTTCGCGATGATCCGCAGGACCTTGATCGAGTCGGCGCCCTCGACCGTTCGCAGGTCGGTGTCGGTGCGGAGGTCGGCAGCGGCGACCCCGAGCACCTCGGCGACGATCTCGACGACGGATCCGGTGATCTCGGCACGGGCGATTTCGGACGTGGTCATGTCGGGTCCTC
The DNA here is from genome assembly GCF_050948425.1 of Pseudonocardia xinjiangensis. Lineage (NCBI taxonomy): Bacteria > Bacillati > Actinomycetota > Actinomycetes > Pseudonocardiales > Pseudonocardiaceae > Pseudonocardia > Pseudonocardia xinjiangensis. The sequence continues at coordinate 2,966,045 of NZ_CP192009.1, forward strand.
TCCTCGGGGGCTGGTGCGGGGAATCCCGGCGTCGTCGGCGGGCACCGGCCGGTAGCCGGCGGTGGCGGTGGCCATGAGCTCGCCGTGCACGTCACGGACCTCGGCCCGGCCGGCGATCGTCCCGTCCGGGGCACCGGTGATCCAGGCGTGGCAGCTGTAGCGGCCGCCGATGGCGACGACGCCGACGTAGCGCATGCGCAGGCTGGTGGTCACCGCCACCGTGCCGTGGCGCAGCACCACGAGATTGCCCATCGTCTCGTCGCAGACCAGCGCGACGATCCCGCCGTGCAGGACCCCCGGATAGGACTCGAAGCGCCGGTCCAGGCACAGGTCCGTGACGATGCCGCCGTCGCTGCCCGGGCGGAAGCGCAGCCCGAGACCGACGGGGTTGGCCGGCGCGCAGCCGAAGCAGTGGGAGTCGGCCCGACCGGCCCACGGCAGCGTCAGCTCGGCGCCGGGTGCGGCGAGATCCGTCATCCGAGAGCCCCCGCGAGCGCCCGGCGCACCTTGCCGTTGCTGCCCAGGTCGAGCCCGGTGAGGCTGCCGAAGGTCTTGCGGATCTTGGCCTGCAGCTCGTCGAGCTCGCCCTGGGCGGCCATGCGGTCGAGGAACAGCTGGAACCCGGTGTCGATCGTCTCGTGCCCGGACAGCGCGTCGAGACCCGACTTGAACACGCTCACCGGATGCTTGATCTTCTCGTCGGCGGTGTAGAAGTACAGCGTCTCCAGCACGGAGGCGAGCTCCTCGGGGTGCGCAGCGAGGCGAACGGCGGCGAAGTGCCGGAACTCGCGTGCATGCCCCGCCTCGTCCCGGCTGGCCCGCAGCAGCAGGTCGGCCAGCACCGGTTCCCGCACCCATGCCGACACCGAGCGGTACACGTGGTTGACGGTCAGTTCGGAGATGATGTTGGTGGCGAGCGTGGCCGACCGCGTGCTGCCGGGTTCGTAGGGCGCCCGCATGGCTGCCACCGCCCGCGAGTCCACGCTCTCTCCGACGGCCTGCAGATACGAGGTGAACCCGTAGTGGTGCTGCACCTCCTGGTATCCCCAGATCACCGCGAAGGCCGAGAAGTCGTAGTCGTCGATGAACTCGTTCATGAATCCGTGCACCGCTGCGATCACGTTCGACTCGCCCATCACGGCGCTCTTCACGAGCGTGATGTACTCCGGCCGCACAAGACTGCGGTCGATGTCGTCGAGCGCGATCTCGGAGAAGCGCCAATGGCTCCGGTCGTAGTGCCGGAACACTCCGAGGCTGTGCATCTCCTGCATCGTGGGGACGGTCTCGGTCGTCATCTCTTCACCGTGTCCTCGGTCCGGAGCGCGGCGCGCATATCGAGCCGGCGCAGTTTTCCGCTGGTGGTTCGGGGAATGGCGCGGGGCGCCACCAGATGAACGGCGATGCCGGGCGCGTCCGTCACCGCAGCCACCCGGGCGCGCAACCGGCGGACGAGCTCTGCCCTGAGGTCGTCGTCGGTGACGGTGGTCTCGGCGACGAGGACGATCCGCTCGCGGTCCGGCGATCCGTCCGCGAACGCGACGCAACGTCCCTTGTGGACGCCGGACACCTGCCGGGCCGCGTCCTCGACGTCGAGCGGGTACACGTTCCGCCCGGCGACCGTGATCATCTCCTTGAGGCGGCCGGTGAAGAACAGCTCGCCGTCGCGCAGGTAGCCCAGGTCCCCGCTGCGCAGCCACCCGTCGGCGGTGAACAGGTCCCTGCCGTCGGCCCCGGCGAGGTAGCCGGTGGTCGCCATCGGCCCGCGCAGCTGGATCTCGCCGACCACGCCGTCCGGCCGGACGCGCTCGCCGTCGGCGATGCGGACCTGCATGTCGGCGACAGCCCGTCCCAGCCCCACGAGACCGCGGGCGCCCGGGGCCTCGGCCGCCACGGGGACGGCCTCGCCGTGTTCCGCGAGCGCGTCGCGGTCCACCCATTCGACCAGCGGGGCCCGGCCCGCCGGCGGCAGAGTCGCCACCAGCGTCACCTCGGCCATGCCGTAGGCGGGCACCATCGTCGGAGCCCGGAAACCGGCCGGGGCGAACCGCTCCAGGAACGCGGCCACCGATGCGGGCGACACCGCCTCGGCCCCGTTGAACGCCACCCGCCACGCCGACAGGTCCAGCCCGGCGGCATCCGCCGGCGGCACGGCCGCCAGCAGCGCGTCGTAGCCGAAGTTCGGCATCGTGGCGATCGTGCCCCTGACCTGGGCGAACTGTGCCAGCCACCGCCCCGGGCGGCGAACGAAGCCGGCCGGGGACCACAGGTGCAGCGGGATCCCCCGGAACAGCCCGGTCAGCGCACCGAACAGGCCCATGTCGTGGAACAGGGGCAGCCACGAGCCGTGCACGTCGCCGGGCCCGAGCCGGATGCCGGCGGTGATGGCACGGGCGCAGTGCCAGACGTTGGCGTGGCTGAGTACGACTCCCTTGGGGGTGGCCGTGCTGCCGGAGGTGAACTGGACGATCGCAGCTGACGAGGTGTCGACGGCCGCGGGTGCCGCGCCGTCGGGGGCGCCCCGGGCGAGGAGCTCCGCGCTGTCGAGGACGGCCGGCCCGAGGTGGGCGAGCGCGGGGCGCATCCGGGCCGCGATGCGGTGGGAGAGCACGACGTGGGTCATCCCGGCGGCCTCGACCACCCGCTGGGTGCGGCGGACGTAGTCGGCGAGATCGGTGCCCATCGGCAGGGCGAGCGGCGCGGCGGCGGCCCCGGTGCGGACGACGCCGAAGAGGGACTGCAGGAACTCCGGGGCGTTCGGAGAGAGGATCCCGACCCGGTCTCCCGGCCGGACACCCCGCCGGGCCAGCGCGGCGGAAAGCCTCCGGGACGCCGCGGCCAGCTCGTCGTAGCGCAGCCGCTCGTCCTCGTCGGGGAAGTGCACCTGCTGCCCGGGATGCTGGGCGGCCACGATGTCCAGCGCGTCGTGCAGCGTCAGGGGGATGGAGCGGCCGGGGTCGCAGGGTGTCGTACCGGGCGTCGCCAGATATGGCGCTGTCGGCATCTCGTCCTCGCTGCTCGGGCTTGCTCGGGCGGTTCGCACGGCTTTTCCGCTGTCGAGCACACCGCCGATCGGCATATCGGTCAAGTGCGCCGCGCTCCAATTCATCGCCCCATCGCTGACGCCAATCGCCGATTGTTCACCGACGCCGTCCGCGCCCAGATTTCACGAGCGATTCACGATACGGACGAACACCCGTACACCGTGCCCGGGAGAAGCTGGTCGCCTCTTTGCAGCGCCGACCGCCGACGACGAGGAAGTGTGATGAGCGCTAGTGCGAGTCCGCCCGTGTTCGATGCGTTCGCTCCCGAGCACCGAGCCGATCCCTATCCGCGCTACGCCATTGTGCGGGAGGCCGTTCCGTTCCTCGACAGCGGATTCGGCGTCGAGTTCGTGACCCGTCACGCCGAGTGCAGCGCAGTGCTGAGCGAGACGCTGTGGAGCCACCGCGACGAGGCCGAGCTCTTCCACCCCGACGCCGATCGCACCGACCTGCCCACGTCGTTCCTGTGGATGGACCCGCCCGACCACACACGGCTGCGGGGTCTCGTCAGCAAGGCCTTCACCCCGAAGCGGGTGGTCGAGCTGCGGCCGCGGATCCTCGAGCTGGTCACGGGCATGCTCGACGCCGCGCTGGCCGCGGACGAGGTGGAGGCCATCGAGGCGATCGCCTACCCGTTGCCGCTGATCGTCATCTGCGAGCTGCTCGGCGTGCCGGACGCCGACCAGGCCATGGTGCACCGGCTCGGGCCGGGGCTCGCCCGCGGCTTCGACCCCGACCCGGTGCTCTCCCCGGAGGAGCGCCGAGCGCGGGACGAGGGCTCCCGCGAGCTGATCGCCTACTTCCGCGCGCTGATCGCCGAGCGCCTGCGCGACCCGCGTAGCGACCTGGTGAGCGCGCTCGGTGCCGTCCACGAGCGGGGTGACACGCTCACCGAGCACGAGATGCTCACCACCTGCATCACGCTGCTCATCGCCGGGCACGAGACAACGGTCAACATGGTCGGCAACGGCCTGCTCGCGCTGATGCGCAACCCTGGGCAGCTGGCCCTGCTGCGGGAGTGTCCCGAGCTCGCCGGGCCCGCCGTGGACGAGATCCTGCGGTACGACTCGCCGGTGCACATGACGACCCGCACCGCCCGCCAGGACCTCGTCGTCGGCGGCCGGACGTTCCGCGAAGGCGACAACGTCTGCGTCCTCGTCGGCTCCGCCAACCGTGACCCGCGCGCCTACGACCGGCCCGACGAGTTCGACGTGACCCGGTACGCGAGTGGCACCGCAACACCGCGGCACCTGGGCTTCGCACTCGGCATCCACTACTGCATGGGCGCGGCGCTGGCCCGGCTGGAGGGTGAGGTCCTCCTGGCCGAGCTCGCGCGCCGGGTCCGCACGCTGGAGCAGGCGGGGGAGCCGGTCTACCGGCCCAACCTGCTCATCCGCGGGCTGCGCGAGCTGCCGCTGCGGTTCACGGCCTGACACCTGCCGGCGGTGCCGCTACGGGGCGGGGGCCCGGGCACCGGCGGCGGCCGTCAGGGCCACTGCATCGGTGTCGACGAGCACGGCGGCGTCGTCCAGCGGCTCGGCGGCGGCCACCACGGCGTCGGCGTAGACGTCGATCCGGCTCAGTGCCACCCCCGCCCGGCCGCGCGCCCGGCCGGGCGGGGACAGCAGCTCCGCGCGGTGCGCCGTCGCCGGCCCGATCCACACCGGCACCCCGGCCAGCGCGGAGGCACCGGCGTGGTGGGTGTGCCCGCACACCACCATCCGCACGTCCGTGCCGGTGACGACGCGAGCCAGCCCAACGGGGTCGTGCAGGTCGTTGCCGCGCATCGGGGCGAACGCGGTGGGCACGGGCGGGTGGTGCAGCACGAGCAGGGTGCCGAGCGGGGCCGGCTCGGCCAGCTCCGCCGAGAGCCACGCGAGCTGCTCCGGTTCGAGGACGCCGTGGTGGTGGCCGGGCACCGTGCTGTCGAGCACCACGATCCGCAGCCCGCCGGTCCGCAGCACGTGGTCGTACGGCTCCGTGGTGGGTGCGGCGCCGAGCAGGCCGGCCCGCAGCGCGGCACGGTCGTCGTGGTTGCCCATCGCGTACACCAGCGGAGCGCCGATCCGCCGCGCCGCAGGCTCGACGAGCCCCCGCAGCGCGCGGTACGCCGCCGGGTCCCCGCTGTCGGTCAGGTCGCCGGAGAGCACCAGGGCCGCCACGTCGACGTCCGCGCTCTCGACGACCTCCAGGGCGGCGGCCACCGCGGCGAGCGGGTCGACGCCTCCGCGCAGGCGCCGCCCGGGCGCCACGACGTGCAGGTCGCTGAGCTGGATCACGGTCGCGACGGGAGGAGCCCCGGCGTCGTTCACAGCCACGGTCCCGCTCACTTCAGTCCGGAGCGCACGAAGCCGTTGACGATCTGGCGCTGGAGCACGAGGTAGAGCACCAGCACCGGCAGGCATGCCATTCCGGCGGTGGCCATCATCGGCCCCCAGTCGTTGCCCTCGGTGCCCATGAAGCTGCGCAGCCCCAGTTGCAGCACCGCGTTGGAGCGCTGCAGCACGAGCGCGGGCCAGAAGTACTCGTTCCAGGCGTTGACGAAGAGCAGGATCCCGAGCGCCGCCAGCGCGGGCCGCAGGTTCGGCACGACCACCGTCCAGAGCGTCGACCAGGACCCGCGTCCGTCCAGCCGGGCGGCCTCGAGCAGCTCGGTGGGAAAGGCCTGCACGTGCTGGCGCAGCAGGATCACGCCGAGGGCGGTGCAGAGCGAGGGGAGCACGACTCCCGCGATCGTGTTGAGCACGCCGAGCTGGGAGAGCAGCACATAGTTCGGCAGCATCGTCACCTGGAACGGGACGAGCCACGTCGCGACGAAGGCCAGGTAGAGCAGCGACTTGCCGCGGAACTCCCAGGCGGCGAACGCGTACGCGGCGAGCAGCCCGGTGAGCAGCTGACCGAGTGCGATCAGCACGGCCATCACCGTGGTGTTCAGCAGCAGCCCGCCGATGTCGAGGACCCGGAACGCGTCGACGTAGCTCTGCGCCGACAGCGGCCACGGCAGCGGCGCGAGCGAGTAGATGTCCTGCGGGGTGCGCAGCGAGGTCGCGTAGAGCCAGTAGATCGGGAAGGCGCAGAGCACTCCGAGCGTGCCGAGTGCCAGGTGCCCGACGACGGCGCGGGTGCGGGAGTGCGTGCCGACCGGCTCGTCTGCGGGCGCGGCCCGCTCGAGTGCGGCGGCGCGCCCGGCGATGACGGCCATGGGGCTCCTGTCAGTTGTCGTGGAAGGTGACCCGGTCCGAGAGCGCCACCAACGCGGCGGCGATCACCCCGAAGCCGGCGAAGAAGATGACTCCGGCCGCCGCGCCCAGCCCTGCGTCGAACGAGTGGAAGCCGTAGTCCCAGAGCAGGTAGTAGACGTTGGTGGTGGCCCCGGCCGGACCGCCGTTGGTGAGCGTGTCGATCAGCGGGAAGCTCCACTGGGCCGACAGCAGCACGGTCATCAGCACCAGGAACACCAGCGTGGGGGAGAGCAGCGGCAGCGTGATCCAGCGGGTGACCTGCCCGGGCGTGGCGCCGTCGAGCGCGGCGGCACCCGCGTAGTCGTCCGAGATTCCGGCCAGGCCGGCCGCGACCACGAGCACCGCGAACCCCAGGACGTGCCAGCCGGTGATCACGATGATCGCGAGCTGGGCCGGGCCCGGTTCCTGCAGCCAGTTGGTGGTCGTCCCGAGGACCTGGTTGATCGCTCCGGAACGCGGGTCGAGCAGCCACTGCCACACCGCAGCGCCCGCCACCGGGGCGATGAGCAGCGGGGCGAACACGAGCGCCTGGTAGATCACGGCGGCCCGGCCCCGGACCCGCCTGGCCAGCAGCCCGACGGCCACCGGCACGACGACCGTGAACGGCAGCAGCCCGAGGACGAGCACCACCGTGCGCCAGATCGACGTGCCGAACTCGGGCAGCGTGAACAGCCGCTCGTAGTTCTCGAACCCGACGGGGACCATCGGCGTGGTGGGCAGCAGGTTCCAGGAGAAGAACGACAGCTGCCCGGTCTGGACCAGCGGGCGGTAGACCCAGATCCCCAGCAGGACGAGTCCGGGCGCGAGGTACAGGTACGGGACCAGCGAGCGTCCCGCCCGGCGCAACCGCGCGGAGCGGGACGGCGGGGGGACGGCCCGCACCGCGACCGGCGCGGGCGCGTCCAGCTCGACGAACACCGCCTCAGCCGCCGGCGGGCAGGAGCGCGGCCTGCCGGTCGGCCGCGGCGGACAGCGTGGCCTGCGGGTCGGCGCCCTGGAGCACCACCTGCTCGACGGCCTGCATCATCCCGTCCCGGATCTGCAGGTAGTCGTTGCCGGGGAAGGACACCCACGGCTCCATGGCGTCCATCTGCTGCAGGTTGGTGCGGACGAGCGGGTTCTTCGCGGCCCAGTCCTGCAGCCCGGCGGGATCGTCGACGAGCCCGGTGCGCAGCGGCAGGTACCCGATCCTGCTCGAGATCTGGACGTAGGCCTCGTCACTGGTCAGGAACCGGATGAGCTCCCACGCGGCGCGCTGCTTCGCCGGGTCGGCGGAGAGGACGAACAGGGCGGCTCCGGAGTTCGTGGGCACCACGGGCTTGCCCGTGAACGCGGGGACGCCGGTTCCGCGCAGCTCCCAGCCACCGCCCTGCGCCCCCTTGGTGAACGTGCCCTGCAGCGCGCTCGACTCGAGGATCATGCCGAGGTCGCCGCGCGCGAAGCCTTCCACGGCCTGCTGCTGGGTGAGCTTCGGCGCTGCGCCGGAGGTGACGAGGTCCTGCAGCATCGTGACGGCCTCGACCGCCGGGGGGTCGGCGAACTCCAGCCGGGTGCGGTCCTCGCTGATCACCCGGCCGCCGTTCGAACGGATCACGCTCTGCAGGCACCAGTCCTTCGCCGTCTCGGTGACGCAGTCGACATAGGCGCCGTCCTTGCCGGTGGCCTGGGCGATGCGCTGTCCGGCGGCCTTCACCTCGTCCCACGTGGTGGGCGGGGTGGCCGGGTCGAGTCCGGCCTGCCGGAAGAGGCCGGCGTTGTAGAACAGGACCGGGGTGGAGAACACGAACGGGATGCCGTAGGTCTTGCCGTTGTAGTCGCCGAGCGTGCGCGCCTTCGGGGCGAAGGGGTGCCCGTCCTCGTAGTTGGCCGCCACGGCGTCGGCTCCGACCAGGTCGTCGAGCGGCTTGGCACCGAGCTGGTTGACGGTGAAGTCCAGGTCGCTGAAGCCGAGCTGCGCCACGTCGGGCGGGGCGCCCGTGGCCAGCTGGGCCTGCACGCTCGAGACGGTGTCGTTGGCCGGGTTCGAGCTGTTGCCCTGCGGCTTCTGGGCCGTCACGGTGATGGTGGGGTGCTGCTGGTGGAAGGTGTCGAGCAGGGCGGTGAACGTGTCGCTCCAGGCGCCGGCCTGACCGAAGTTGTAGCTCTCCAGCACGATCGACACCTGCTGGCCGGGCGCGAGCTCCGGGGCCCTCGCCACGGCTGATGCCGTCGGGGCCGCAGGGGCGGTGCTGCCCAGGCCGCAGGCCGTCAGCGCCAGCGCCGCGGCGGCGGCGGCTGGCAGGGCGAGTGATCTCTTCACGGGAGTTGTGCTCCTCAGCTGGGTGAGACGGCGGACAGATCGGGGACGTGCGTGGACACGGCAGCGGTGCCGGCCGGGGCGCGACGCCGGACGAGCCGGCGGCCGCTGGCCGGATCGAAGAGGTGCACGCGCTCGGGCGCGGTCGTGAGGGTCACCGGATCGCCCGCCGCGAGCCCGAGCGGTCGGGGGCCGCGCACCGGCAGCCGGGCGTCGCCGACCAGGCAGTGCGCCACCTCCTCGCTGCCGAGGTTCTCCACCAGCCGGACGGTGCCGCGCAGCTGCGCGGCACCGGGCCGGGGCGCTGCGGTGGGTTCGACGAGGAGGAGGTGTTCGGCGCGGATGCCGAGGACGACCTCGCGGCCTGCGTCCTCCGGGTCCGGCCCACCGAGCGGGATGTCGACGTCGGGGGCCAGCACCCGCAGGCTCCCCTCGACGTGTTCGATCCGCCCGGGCAGCAGACCCATGGCGGGCGAGCCGAGGAACCCGGCGACGAAGACGGACGCGGGCTCGTCGTAGACCTGCGCCGCCGTGCCGACCTGCTCCAGCCGTCCCGCGTTCAGCACCGCGATCCGGGTGGCCATGGTCATCGCCTCCACCTGGTCGTGGGTGACGTGCACGAACGTCGAGCCCAGCCGGCGGTGCAGCTCCGTGAGCTCCGCGCGGGTCGCGGTCCGCAGCGTGGCGTCCAAGTTGGACAGTGGCTCGTCGAGCAGGAAGGCCCCGGGATCGCGGACCAGCGCGCGCGCCAGCGCCACCCGCTGGCGTTGGCCGCCGGAGAGCTCGCGCGGCCTGCGGTGCAGCAGTTCCTCGAGCCCGAGGACGCGCGCGACGGTCTCGGTGCGGGAGGCGACCTCGTGCCGTGGACGGCGCCGGGCCCGGAGCGGGAAGCCGATGTTGCGGGCGACGGTCAGGTGCGGGTACAGCGCGTAGCTCTGGAACACCATGGCGAGGTCACGGTCGCGGGGCGGGGTGGCCGTGATGTCGCGACCGTCGAGCAGGATCCGGCCCGCCGACGGCGGGGTCAGTCCCGCGAGCATCCGCAGCAGCGTCGACTTGCCACAGCCACTGGGCCCGAGGAGAACGAGAAAGTCACCGTCGGGGACATCGAGGTCGACGTGGTCGACGGCGGTGACGGCGCCGAAGCGGCGGGTCAGCCCTTCGATCTGGATCCGACTCACGGGCGGGACGTCCTTCCTGGCCGACCGGCGCACCCCGAGATCGCGGTGCGCGCGGCGGGATGCCAGCACGGCTGCGTGGAGGCGAGGTGAACGCCAGGTCCCGACATCCGATCGAGGCACCGCTTCCAGGGGCGATGAGCTGCGATGATCGGCAGTTGCACTGTGCCGATCCACCGTCTCGATCGACGTCCGCGCGGTCGGCGGCCGGTCACAGGTCCAGCTCGAGCACCGGGGTGAGCGACCGCGAGACGCAGACCATCATCGTCGCCCCCGCAGCGCGCTCGTCCTCGTCGAGCACGGAGTCGCGGTGATCGGGCCGGCCTGCGAGCACCGTCGTCTCGCAGGTACCGCACGTGCCCTCGCGGCAGGAGTCGAGCACGGCTGCGCCCGCGGCCTGCACCGCGGCGAGCACCGACTCGTCCGCCGCGACGTGCACCGTCCGGCCGGACCGGCGCAGCACCACCTCGAACGCCGCGGTGCCGGGCGCGTCCTCCACAGGGCGCGGCGCGAACCGCTCGACGTGCAGCCGCGGGCCTGCGCGCCGCTGCTCCACGGCCCGCAGGAGCGGCTCCGGGCCGCAGCAGTACACGAGCGCTCCGAACGGAGCGGTGGCCAGCGCCCCGTCCAGATCGAGCAGGCCCGTCTCGTCCTGCGGGCAGACGTCGACGCACGACCCGTACCGCGCGAGCTCCTCCTGGTACGCCATGGACCTGCGGGAGCGGCCGCCGTAGAGCAGGCGCCAGTCGGCCCCGGCAGCGTCGGCCGCCGCGACCATCGGCAGCAGCGCCGTGATGCCGATCCCACCCGCGACGAACAGATAGGCAGCGGCTGGCAGGAGCGGGAAGTTGTTACGCGGCCCGCGCACCCGCAGGAGGTCCCCGGCCCGGATGCGGTCGTGCACGAGGGCGGAACCGCCGCGCCCGAGGGGCTGCCGCAGGACGGCCACCCGCCAGCGCGTGCGGTCCTCCGGGTCCCCGCACAGCGAGTACTGCCGCACCAGACCAGGGCCGAGCAGCAGGTCGATGTGCGCTCCCGGCGACCATGCCGGCAGTGGGCCACCCGCAGGCGCGGTGAGGACCAGCTCGCGGACCCCGTCGGCGGCGGTGCGGACGGTGCGGACGCGCGCGTCCAGAACGGGTTCGGGAGTGCGGGTATCGGTCATCGTCGGTCCTCGGATCGGCGGCGGGCCGACCGTAGGGTCGGACGCTCACGTCCGGGGGCGGTGAGAGCGGACGCCGATCGCGCGATCGGAGACGGCGGCGGGATGTCACCGCCGTGCCTCCGGCAGGTCCCCTGACGGGCCTGTCCGCGTCACGCACTGTTCGCGCAGCCACCACCGGCTGATCTGCTCAAGCGTCACAAAAGACCCCTAACGTGGTCGTCTCAGGGGGAGGGGCAGGCGATGGAATTCCGGTACCTGGTGTCGTTCCTGGCGATCGCCGAGGAGCTCCATTTCGGACGGGCGGCAGCCCGGCTGCACCTCGCGCAGCCGTCGCTGAGCCAGCAGCTGCAACGGCTGGAGCGGGAGGTCGGCGTCGAGCTGGTCAGCCGCACGTCACACGAGGTCCGGCTGACTCCGGCAGGGGAGGCGTTCCGCAAGGAGGCCGAACGGCTCGTCGGACAGGCTGCGCGGGCCGTGGAGGCGGCGAAGGCGGCTGCGCAGGGCAGGTCGGGCACCGTCAGCGTCGGGTTCAACTTCCCGGCCGGGCTGAGCGTGCTGCCGCCCACGTTGGCCCGGCTCGCCGCCGACCACCCGAAGGTGCAGGCGCAGCTGTGGGAGCGACGCAGTGGCCCGCAGGTCGAGGCGCTGCTGAACGACGAGCTCGACGTCGGGTTCGTCTACGGGCGGCCCCGGACGGCGCAGCTGGAGTCCCGGGAGCTGCTCTCGTTGCCGGTGGTCGCCGTGGTGGCTCCGCGGCACCCGTGGGCGCGCCGCGAGTCGATCTCGATGCTCGAGCTGGGGGAGCGGCCGTGCGTGCTGTTCCGGCGCGGTCAGAGCCCGGCCATGCACGACGCGATCGTGCATGCCGCTGCGCGGGCCGGTACCGAGCTCGTCGTCGCGGAGGAGGTGGACGACCCGCTGGCGACAGCCGTGGTGGTGGCCGCGCGCCCGCTCCTCGGTTTCGCGTCGGCGGCCCGGGCGGTGCGCGCGGGCTCGCAGGGGCTCGTCGCCGTGGCGCTGACGGGACCGGTCCCCCGGCTGAACCTGTACGCGGCCTGGCGGGCCGGCGACACCTCGCCGGTGCTCGAAGCCTTTCTGGCCAGCCTCGCTGCCTCGGGGCCCTTCACCTGGCGCGAGCCGGACCCGGAGCCCGGCCCGGACCGGCTGTCGCCGGCGTCGTAGCGAGACGATTGCGATCCCCGATCGTCTGTTAGCGAACTGCTCATTGCCCCGGCCGCGCAGCTTCCGCATCGTCGTTCCACGATCGGCGACCCGCCGTCGCCGCAACGACGGAGGGACTCCCGCGCATGCAGCTCACCGTGCTCGGCTGCCGGTCGGGCATGCCCGCCGACGGCCAGCCCAGCTCCGGCTACCTGGTCGAGGCGGGGCCGACGACTCTTCTGCTGGACTGCGGGCCGGGCATCGTCACCGCACTGTCCGCCGTCGCCGCGCCCGCCGCGCTCGATGCCGTGGTGATCAGCCACCTGCACCTGGACCACTGCTACGACCTGCTGCCACTGGGCAAGGCACTCCTGCACACCCGGGCCCGGCAGGTGCTGGCCGAGCTACCGGACGCCGATCCCTTCACCGCGCTGCAGAGCCTGGACCAGAGCGCCCCCGGCGTCCCGCTGTACGTGCCGGAGGGCGGCCGCAGCGTGCTCGACCGGCTCGCGGCCCTCTTCCCGGTCGCGACGTTCCCGCTGCTCGACCGGGCCTTCGACATCGCATTCGACGTGCGCGAGTACCGGCCGGGCGACGTCGTGGAGCTGGGTGCATGCCGGCTCTCGATGCACCTGCTGCGGCACACCGCGCCCAACTGCGGCGTGCGGATCGAGTCACCCACCGGCAGTCTCGCCTACACGGGGGACACCGGTCTCGCCGCCGGGCTGGGGCCGCTGTGTCACGGCGTCGACCTGCTGCTCGCCGAGGCCACCCTGGACCACACCGACACCGGACCGCACGGGCATCTCTCCGGGGCCGACGCCGGCACGGTCGCGGCCACCCACGGTGTGGGGGAGCTGGTGCTCACGCATTTCACCACCGCAGATGCTGCGGTACTCGCAGCGCGCCGCGCCGCCGCCGCTGCGGTGTTCGTCGGACCGGTGCGGCTCGCCGCACCGGGCAGGCGGTTCCCGGTGTCGCCTGCGCTGCCGGCCGCACCCCGCCTCCCGGCGGCGGTCCCCGGTCAGTAACCGCCGGGCGAACCGCAGCGCTCCACCTCACGCTGCCGCGATCCAGGCCACGTAGTCGAGCTCGACGCGGGCCACGAGCAGGCCGGCGTCGTCGTGCAGCAGGGCGGTGCCGGTCAGCTCGAACCGCTCGGCCGACCGGCGGGCCAGTACCTCGGTCACCACGTGCTGGTCGACGGTGGCGCGGGCGCGGATCCGGCCGCTCGCGGGCTTGAGGAAGCCGACCTTGCTCTCGCGCAGCACGAACCGCTGTACCTGCAGCACGCGCGGGGCCATCGCCCCGGAGAACGCCCCGGCCCCGGCCACCTCGGCGGCGAGGAACAGCGCGCCGGCATGGACCGTGCCGAAGTGGTTGAGCAGCTCGTCGCGCACCGGCAGCTCGGCGACGGCGTGCTCGCGGCTGAGCTCGGTGATCCGGACGCCGACGAAGTTGTTGAACGGCACCATCGAGTCGACGACGGTGCGCAGCCGCTCGAGGTCGATCACATCGGTGCCCGCCGCAGCGAGCCGAGCGGATTCGGCAGCGACGACGGATGTCAGTGGGTTCAGGTCGGGAGACATGGACGATATTAGTGCCGGGAAATGTGGACAGGGGATGAACGAAATGTTCACCGATGTCGAAAGAAAGGCGTCCGGACCGCTTCGGATGAGTTGCTGATAAGGGTCGGGGATGGGGCGATAGCGCTGCGGCATCGCCGGGCTCCGTGCATTGACACGAATTCTGTCGGCCCCGTAGACCTGTAGGCGACACCCGGGTAGAGCGATCCGATCCGCAGTGACGCACTCGTGATCGTCCGGTGATCATTCCCCGATCGAGGAGTAGACGTCGCCATGTACGACGCCATCATCGTCGGTGCCCGCTGCGCCGGTTCGCCACTCGCCATGCTGCTTGCCCGCCAGGGGCACCGCGTGCTCGTGCTCGACCGCACCGCGCTGCCGGCCGACACCGTCTCCACGCACTACCTGCAGCAGTACGGCCTGTCCCGGCTGCAGCGCTGGGGTCTGCTCGACGAGGTGCTCGCCACCGGCGTCGCTCCGATCACGAACATGACAGTGTCCTTCGGCGACTCGGTGATCTCCGGGTTCGCCGCCCCCATCGACGGGATCACGGCCACGATCGCCCCCCGGCGCACGGTGCTCGACCCGATCCTGCTGCGCGCGGCCGAGCAGGCAGGTGCCGAGGTCCGGCTCGGGTTCACCGTCACCGAGCTCGTGTTCGCCGACGGTGCGGTCGTCGGCGTCCGCGGGAGGGACGACGCAGGCCGGACCGTCGAGGAACGGGCCGCCGTCGTGGTCGGCGCCGACGGCAGCGGCTCCTTCGTGGCCGACGCCGTCGGCGCGGACCGCTACGACGTCGTCCCGGCCGCGTGCTTCATCTACTACAGCTACTGGGACGGCCTGGACGTCCAGTTCCACAGCCGGATCCGGGAGCGCCAGCAGTTCGGTGCGTGGCCCACGAACGACGGTCAGACCCTGGTGGCGATCATGCGCCGACGCGACACGTTCGCCGACTTCCGCCGTGACGTGGACGGGAAGTTCCACGAGACCATCCGCCGGATCGACCCCGGGATGGCGGAGGAGGTGGCCGGCGGCACGCAGCTCGAGCCCTATCGCGCCATCCGCTACCCGGACAACTTCTACCGCGTCAGCCAGGGTCCGGGCTGGGCGCTCGTCGGCGACGCCGGCTACCACAAGGACCCGTTCACCGGGAAGGGCATCTCCGACGCGTTCGTCCACGCCGAGCTGCTCGCCGACCGCCTGCACGAGGGTCTGACGGGCGGGCGGCCGATGGCCGAGGCGCTGGCCGACTACCAGCGCGAACGCGACGCCGAGAGCCGATCCGGCTACGACTTCACGTGCATGATCTCCGAGCTGGAGCTCGCGCCGGAGCTGCAGGCGCTCGTGGCCGCCGTCAGCGTCGACGCGGCGGCGACCGAGCAGTTCTACACGATGGTCGGCGGCGGGATCACCGGCGAGGAGTTCTTCGCCCCGGCCAACGTCGCCTCGATCATGGCTCGGGCCGGGGTGGCGGCGTGAGCGGTGGGGCCCGGCGCGAGTACGCCATGGTGGTGCTCGGCGACAGCTTCGCCGAAGGACGCGGGGACCCCCGTCCGGACGGAACGTTCGTCGGGTGGGTGCCGCGGGTGGCGCGGCTGCTCGGGATCGACGAGGCCGCCGTGCTGAACCTCGGTGCCTTCGGGGCCACCACGCAGGACGTCGTCGATGCCCAGCTCCCGGCCGTCGCCGAGGTGACGACACCACTGCTCGGCGTGGCCGTCGGCGGCAACGACCTGGTGCGCGCCTACGACCGTGACGGGATGCGGGCGAACCTGCGCACGATCTTCGAGGTGGCGACCGCGGTGCCGGGCCGGACCGTCTTCACCCACGACTACCCCGACATCCCCGGCCGCATCCCGGGCCTCCCGGCGCCGACGGTGGCCCTGCTGCGTGAACGGTTCGCCGACGCGAACGAGCATCTCGCGCAGCTGTGCGACGAGCTGGGTGTGCGGCGCTACGCGCTGGCCACCGCCGACCTCACCGACGACCCGTCGATGTGGTATCCGGACGGGATCCACCCGTCTGCGCTCGGCCACCGCACGATCGCGGTGGAGATCGCGGCGATGCTGGCCGGCGCGGACGTGCGGCGGTAAAAGGCCCTCCACCGACCGGCAGAAACTCCGGTGCCGCAGTCGTCACCACTGCCGTTCGCCGATTCACGAAAACGCACCGCGTCTTGTCGAGAAGTGCAGCAGAGAGGTTCCAGTGAACGACGCGAGCGCACGAACGGAACGCAAGCTGGCCGCCGAGCCCCTCGCCATCGTGGGTATGGCCGGACTGTTCCCGATGGCCCGGAACTATCGTGACTACTGGCAGAACATCGTCGACGCGACGGACTGCACGACCGAGGTCCCGGCCACGCACTGGCGTCCCGAGGACTACTACGACCCGGAGCCGTCGACGGACCCGTCGCGGCCCGACACCACGTACTGCACCCGCGGCGGTTTCCTGCCGCCGACGGAGTTCTCGCCCGGTGAGTTCGGGATGCCGCCGAACCAGCTCGAGGTGACGACCACCGTTCAGCTGCTCAGCCTCATCGTCGCCCGCGACGTGCTCCGCGACGCCGGCGCGCCCGGCTCGCAGTGGTACGACCCCGTCCGTACCGGTGTGGTCCTCGGCGTCACCGGGCCCATGCCCCTGACCCACCCGATGGCGGCGCGGCTGGAGACGCCGGTGCTCAAGGAGGTGGTGCGCAGCTGCGGTCTCACCGACGCGGATGCGGAGGCCATCGCCGAGAAGTACCTCCTCGCGTTTCCGCCGTGGGAGGAGAACACCTTCCCCGGCCTGCTGGGCAACGTCACGGCGGGCCGCATCGCCAACCGCCTCGACCTCGGCGGGATGAACTGTGCGGTCGACACCGCCTGCGCCAGCTCGCTCTCGGCGCTGCGGCTCGCGGCGAGCGAGCTCGTCGACGGCAGGGCCGACCTCATGATCGTCGGCGGCTGCGACACCGAGAACACGATCTTCGGCTTCATGTGCTTCTCCCGCACCCAGGCTCTGTCGAGGTCGGGGCGGATCAAGCCCTTCGACGACACCGCGGACGGCACGCTGGTCGGCGAGGGCATCGGGATGCTGGCCGTCAAGCGGCTGGCCGACGCCCGCCGTGCCGGCGACCGCGTCTACGCCGTCGTCCGCGGTATCGGCTCGTCGAGCGACGGCCGTTACGGGAGCATCTACGCCCCGCGTGCGTCCGGCCAGGAGCTCGCTCTGCGGCGCGCCTACGCCGACGCCGACTGCTCGCCGGCGTCGGTCGAGCTGTTCGAAGGGCACGCCACGGGCACCGCGGTGGGCGACCGGACCGAGCTCACCGCGCTGGGCTCGGTGCTGGGCGCGGCCACCGGCGAGGCGGGCTACGCCGCGATCGGCAGCGTCAAGTCGCAGATCGGGCACACCAAGGGTGCCGCGGGTACGGCCAGCCTGATGAAGCTCGCGCTGGGGCTGCACCACAAGGTGCTGCCGCCGACGATCAACGTCGAGACCCCGAACCGGGCGCTCGACGCCGCGAGCCCGCTCTACGTCAACACCCGGACGCGCCCGTGGATCCGGGACCCGCGCCGCCCGCAGCGCCGGGCCGCAGCCTCCGCCATGGGTTTCGGCGGGATCAACTTCCACGTCGTGCTCGAGGAGGCCGACACCGGCCGCGAGGCCGCGCGCACGATGCACCGCACGGCCCGCGCCCACCTCTGGCACGCGCCCTCGCCCGACGCGCTGCTCGCGCTGCTGCGCGGGGACACCCCACCCATGGACGGCCCGGTGCCGCCCGACCACGCCCGGATCGGCTTCGTCTCGGTCACCGAGGACGAGGCCGCGCTCCTGCGCGCGCTCTCCGCCGACACCCTGGCCGCGTCGCAGGACGCGCCGGAGTGGTCGCACCCGCGCGGGATCCACTACCGGCGCCGCGCGCGCCCCGACCTGAAGGTCGCCGCGCTGTTCGCCGGGCAGGGCAGCCAGTACGTCGACATGGGACTGCGCGCCGCGTGCGATCTCCCTCCGGTCGGGGCGGCGTTCGACGCCGCCAACGCCCAGTTCGGCGACGCCGGGGAGACCCTCGCGGCGGTCGTGTTCCCGCCGCCGGCGTTCGCTGCCGATCCCGCCGCCCTCACCGAGGAGCGGGAGTCGTCGTTGCGGCGCACCGAGTACGCGCAGCCCGCGATCGGCGCGCTCGCCGCAGGCCAGTTCGGCGTCCTGCACGAGCTGGGCCTGCGCTGCGATGCGTTCCTCGGGCACAGCTTCGGTGAGCTCACCGCGCTCTGGGCGGCAGGCGCCGTCGCCGACGAGGACTTCTTCCGCCTCGCCCGCGCCCGGGGCAGGGCGATGGCCCCGCCTGCCGACCGCACCGGCTACGACCCCGGCGCGATGGCGGCGGTGTCGGCGGGCCGGGCCGAGGTCGACGCCCTCCTGGCCGAGCACCCCGGTGTCACGGTCTGCAACGACAACGCCCCCGACCAGGTCGTCGTCGGTGGTTCGACAGCCGCGGTGACCGCCCTGCTCGACGCCCTCGCCACCCGGGGTCCCGCCGCGCGGGCCCTCCCGGTGGCGGCCGCCTTCCACACCGACGCCGTCGGGCACGCGGTCGAGGCGTTCCGTGCCGCACTCGCCGACGTCGTGATCGGCCGACCGGCCGGAACGCTGGTGAGCAACACCGCCGGCGCGGTCTACGGCGACGACCCCGAGGCCAACCGTGCGGTCCTCGCCGAGCAGCTGCGCCGTCCGGTCGAGTTCGCTGCCGGCCTGCGCACGCTGGCGGCGGACGGGGTGACCGCGTTCGTGGAGTTCGGACCGAAACAGGTGCTCACCGGGCTGGTGCGGCGCGGGCTCGGCGAGAGCGGGGTGGTGGCGATCCCGACCGACGCCGGTCCGTCCGGCGACTCCGCCGCCGCCCTGCTGGGCGCCGCCGTCCAGCTCGCGGTGCTCGGGGCCCCGCTGACCGGGCTGAACCGGTACGCCGCCGACCCGTTCGACGAGGTGGCCCCGCAGGGCATGACGGTGAGCCTGACCGGCACGACCCACCGGCCCGCCGCGCGCACCGAGGCCTACCGGGCCGCGTTGCGGGACGGGTACCGGGTGACGGTTCCCTCGACGGCCGGCCCGACACCGGTTGCGGCGGCTGCCACCCCGTCGGAGAACGATGCGGCAGCACCCCCGCCGGTCATGGCTCCGGTGGTGGCGGAGGCAGCCGGCCCGGTTCCCCCGACCCCACCCGACCGGCCCGACCTCGCCGCCCACATGGACCTCCACACGCAGTATCTCGACAGTCAGCTCCGGATCACCGAAGGGTTGGTCGACGTACTGCGGCGCCAGCCGGCCGGCGGCACCCTCGACCCCGCTGTGCGCGACGCCGTCGAAGCGGTGGCGGACGCGACGGTGTCGATCAGTCGCGGCCACGTCCGGGCCAACGAGGTGCTCGCCTCCCTCGCCGCACTCGACGGTGGCTCGTCCGCGCCTGCGTTCGGCCCCAGCGCATCCCCGAGCACTGTGGCCGGGGCCCTCACCACCGCCGCCGGCTCGGTGACCGCCCTCCCGAGCAGTGCTCCTTCATCGAACGGCCACGCCGCTCCCGCGACGCCTGCGCGAGAGCCCGCAGGTTTCGACGCCGACGCGTTCAGCCCCGTGCCGAGCGCGGAGCCGTCCGCTGTGGACGGCAGTGCGGTCCGTGCCGCGCTGCTGGAGGTGGTGGCGGAGAAGACGGGCTATCCGGTGGAGATGGTCGATCCGGGGATGGATCTGGAGGCGGATCTGGGGATCGACTCGATCAAGCGGGTGCAGATCCTGGGTGCGGTGGCCGAGCGGGTGCCGGGTGTGGCGTCGGTGGGTCCGGAGCAGCTTGCTGAGCTGCGGTCGGTGGACGACATCGTGGGCGTCCTGGCGGCCGCGGCGCTGCCGACCGCCCCGGTGTCCGGTGTGGACGCAGCAGACGTCCGTGCCGCGCTGCTGGAGGTGGTGGCGGAGAAGACGGGCTATCCGGTGGAGATGGTCGATCCGGGGATGGATCTGGAGGCGGATCTGGGGATCGACTCGATCAAGCGGGTGCAGATCCTGGGTGCGGTGGCCGAGCGGGTGCCGGGTGTGGCGTCGGTGGGTCCGGAGCAGCTCGCGGAGCTGCGGTCGGTCGACGACATCGTCGGCGTGCTGGCGCCGTCCGGCGGCGGACCCGTCGGACCGGTTGCGAGTCCGGCCGACGCACCGCCCGCCGGCGCGGCCGAGGCCGAGGTGGCGCGCGTGGAGGCTCCGCCGCGCCGGGCCGAGATCACGCTGGTCCCGCTACCGGTGCCCGACCGGCTCGACCGCGCCTACGCCGACGCACCCGGCGCGCTCGTCGTCGAGATCGGGGGCCCCGCCCCCACCCACCTCACTGCGGCGCTGGAGCAGCGGGGATGGACCGTCCGCCGCGTGACGCGGCCCGGCGCGGACGGCTGGACGGCCTGGGACGGGGACGCGACGGTGTCGGCCGTCGCCGCCGCGGCCGGCGCGGGGCGCCTCGACGCGTGCCTGGTGATCCTCGCAGGGGCCGGCGCCGCCGAGTGCACGCTCGCGGATGCCGTGCTCGTCGCCGCGGGCGTCACCACCGCGCTCGCGCACACCGCGGAAGGGGGCACGCGCGCCGCGTTCGTCACGCTGACCCGGCTCGACGGCGGTCTGGGCCACCGCGGCCGCGCCACCCCGGCCGACGCACCGCTGGGTGGTGTGACCGGGCTGGTCAAGACCCTGGCCAGGGAAGCTCCCGGCGTGTTCGCGCGCGCGGTGGACGTCGACCCCGATCTGGACGATGCCGCACTGACCGACGTCCTTCTCGCCGAGCTGCACGACCCCGCGATGCTCCCCGAGGTCGGGGTGGACGCGGTTCGTGGTCGCTGGGGTCCGGCACTCGCCGACCGGGAACCCGCCGGCGCCGACCCGCAGGCACCGGCCGTCGATGCCACCGACGTCCTGCTGGTCACAGGTGGGGCCCGGGGCGTCACCGCACGGTGCGTCGTCGCGCTCGCCGCCCGCAGCGGAGCCGAGTTCCTGCTGCTCGGTCGCACACCGCTCGTCGGCACCGATCCGGAGTGGGCAGCCGGTGTCCCCGACGCAGGGCTGAAGCCGGCCCTCATCGCCGACCTCAGGGCGGCCGAGGGAGCCTTCTCCCCGCGCGACGTCGAACAGCGGGTAGCGGCGGTGCGGGCCGGGCGGGAGGTCCGGGCGACCCTCGACGCCATCCGCGCGGCCGGTGGCACGGCCCGCTACCTCACCGCGGACGTCACCGACGCCGACGCCGTGCGCACCGCGCTGGGCGCTGACGCCGCCCGCGTCACCGGTCTCGTGCACGGAGCCGGCGCGCTTGCCGACGCCGCGCTGACCGCCAAGACACCGGACGCCGTGCGCACCGTACTGGCGCCGAAGCTGACCGGTCTGCGCGCGGTCCTCGATGCGCTGGGCGGCCCACCGCGGCACGTGCTGCTCTTCGGGTCGGTCGCCGGGGTGCTGGGCAACCCGGGGCAGGCCGACTACGCCGCGGCCAACGAGGCGCTCGACCGCGTCGCGGCCGCACTCGCGACCGAGGGACGGCACGTCACGTGCGTGCATTGGGGCGCGTGGGACGGCGGGATGGTCACCCCCGAGCTCAAGGAGCTCTTCGCCGCTCGCGGCGTCGCGCTGCTGGATGCCGACACCGGTGCGGCCGCGTTCGTCGAGCAGTTCGCCGCCACCCGGGCGGGGCAGCGCAGCGTGCTCGTGGGCCCGGCGGGGGCACTCGCCCCCGTCGACCTGCGGGGCGCCGCAGCGGCGGTGCTGCTCCGTGATGTCTTCCCGCTGACCCGTGATCCCGTCGTGGGCGACCACCGGGTCGGCGCCCACCCCGTGCTGCCGGTCGCCGCTGCCCTCGGCTGGATGGTGCGCGGCGCGGAGCAGCGCCACCGCGACCTGGTCGCCGTCGGCTGCCGTGACGTGGAGGTGCACCGCGGGATCGTGCTCGACGGCGCCGAGCCGGCCGAGCTGGAGCTGCACCTCGAGGACGGGCGGGTCGACGACGGACGGGTCATCGTCCGCGCGGCGGTGCGCAGCGCGGGGCCGGACGGACGCCCGCAACCGCACTTCGGTGCGACGGTCGTGCTCGCCCCGCCGTCGCCGAGCCCGGCACCGCCGGTGGAGCAGCCGCGGTGGCGGCTCGGCGAGGGGCGCGAGGACGGGCTCGACGTGTACGCCGCCGCTGACCTGTTCCACGGCCCGCTGCTGCAGGGTGTGCGGCGGCTGGTCGAGCGCACCCCCGTGCGGCTCGTCGCGGAGTGCCGCCTGCCCGACACGCCACTCGACGGCGGCGGCTGGGCGTCGGCCCGGCACAGCCCGGTGCTCGGCGACGTCGTGCTGCAGGCCGCCTGTGTCCTCGGGGTCTGGTACCTCGACGCCGGCTGCCTGCCGCTGTCGGTGGGCCGGGTCGACCTGTACGCGCCGCTGCCGGCGGACACCCCGTTCGTCCTCGTCGTGGACGACCTCCGGCCGGGGACGAGCGGCGTGACCGTCGACGTCACCGCACACGCCGCCGACGGGACGGTGCTGCAGCGCTGGAGCGACATCACGGCCGTCAGCACCCCCGAGATGCGGGCGAAGTTCACCGAAGCCGTGCAGCGGCGCGCGGCCGGGGAGGCCGGACGATGACCGCGGAGCTGGACGTCCTGAGCTTCGACGGCAGGCCGTTCGACGCGCTCGCCGCTCTGCAGCCGGTGGCCCCGCATCCGCAGGAGCCGGACGGCCGAGCCCCTCAGGGGGTGCCCGAGCCGACCACGTCCGACCCGAGCACTCACGACCGGTCCACGCACGACCCGGCCGCGCTCGCCGCCGGCATCGTGGCCGAGCTGCGGGCCGAACTGGTCGCCGCGCACCGTGCTGCCATGGACGTCCAGGTCCGGTGGCAGGAGCGGGCGCTCGCCGCTCTCGCCGGGCCGGCCACCCCGGGCGTCCCGGGCGCGGGGGAGTGGACCCCGGCGGCGCTGCTCGCCGCCGTCGCGGATCAGCTGGGCGACGGTCCGGGGCGGGGCGGTGGACCGCTGCGCCTCGCCCTCACCTGGGACGGCGACCTGCCTCGCCATGGCGAGCAGGTGCGGGTGACCCGGACACCCTCCGGGGCGCTCGTACGGGCAGGAGAGCGGCCGGTGCTGCGGGTCGACGGACCGACCGCCCCCGCTGTCCCGGCGCCCGCGCCCGCCCTCGCAGCAGCCCCGGCCACCTTCCGCCCGGAGGGCGCGCTCGAGCCGCTCGCCGCGACCCCGGTCGACCACCTCGGGCCGGCGGAGATCGACCTGCTCGTCGCGGGGCGCGCCGGTGCGGTCTTCGGCGCGCGTCACGACCAGCAGGCCCCCCGGCTCGCCGCCGGCCTGCTGCGCGCGGTCACCGAGCTGCGGCCGGGCGGCCCGGCCGGGGTCGGTGTCCTGCGTGGCCCTTGCGCGGTGCCTGCCGGGGACACCGACGTCGTGGCCGCGGCCTGGCAGGCCGGTTCGGTGCTCGCGCTGTGGCTGGGGCTGCACCTGTGCGTACCGGAAGCGCGGTTCCAGCCCGTGGGCACGTGCGGGGCCGAGCTCTTCGACACGACCGGCGCCCAGGATGCGGAGGTCGTCGCCGAGATCACCGGCGCAGATCTGGTGCCGCGCCCGTGGCTGCGGCTGGATGCAGAGATCCGCGCGGGTGAGCGGGTGCTCGCCCGCGTGAGTGAGCTGACCGTCGCCCTCCGGGAGGCGCCCGGTGTCCCGATGGGCACCCGGAGCGGCGGCCGGCCGCCGGTGCGCCCCGTCCGCCGCGGGATCACCGGCGACCTCGCCGTCGTCGACGAGCTGGCGCTCGCCACGGCCTCGGTGGGAGACCTCGGTCCGGCACTGGGCCCGGAGTTCGCCCGCTATGCCGAGCGCCGGGCCACGCGGCCGCCGGCGGGCGGGCTGCGGCTGGTCGGCCGGGTGATGGCCGTGCAGGGAACCCGGGGCGAGCTCTCCGGCGGCGCGACCGGCGAGACGGAGTTCGACTCACCTGCCGACGCCTGGTACTACGGCGCGGCGCCGAGCCCGTCCGTCCCGAACGTCGTGCTGATGGAGACCTCGCTGCAGTCGGCGCTGCTGCTCGGCTACCACCTCGGGGCCACGCTCGTCGATCCCGAGCAGGACTACAGCCTCCGCAACCTCGACGGCTCCGCCACCCTGCACCGGGAGGTGGAGCTGCGGGGACGCACGATCCGGCAGCGCTCGACGCTGCTGAGCACCACTGTCCTCAGTGGCGCCGTCCTGCAGGGGTTCCGCTATGCGCTGTGGCTCGACGGTGAGGATCGCGACACCGTCGACCCCTTCTACTCCGGGCAGTCGCTGTTCGGTTTCTTCACCGCCGCCGCCCTGGCCAACCAGACCGGCCTGGACAACGGCGCGTCGGTGCCGAACTGGTTGGAGGAACGGCCGGGAACGCCGGTCCGGGTCGTCGACGTCGACACCGGTGCGTCCGGGCCGCTGCACCTGGTGGACCGGATCGAGGTCGTCGACGGCGGCGGCCGGCACGGCGCCGGTTATCTCCGCGCCGTACGACCCGTCGAGGAGGGCGACTGGTTCTTCGCCCGGCACTTCCATCTCGACCCCGTCATGCCCGGCTCGCTCGGCATCGAGGCCGTGGTGCAGGCGCTGCAGCAGTGGCTTCTCGACACCGGTGCCACCGCGGAGCTCGACCACCCCGAGTTCGTCGTGCCCGCCGGTGTGGAGCTGACCTGGCGCTACCGCGGTCAGATACTCGCCGGCGACGGCGCGATGACCCTCGAGGTGCATGTCCGCGAGGTGCAGCGTCGGCCCGGCCGCGTCCGCGTGATCGCCGACGCGAGCCTGTGGAAGCCGGGCCTGCGGATCTACGAACTCGACGGTATCGCCGCCGAGGCCCGCGAGAAGGGAGCCCAGCCGTGGTGACACCGACCGTGCTCGACATCGCCGCGCTGAGCCGCGACGACCGGCTCGCCAGGACGCCCGACGCCGCATACGGGTTGCTCGCCGACCTCGACCAGCCCGTCTACGTCATCCGCGACGCCACGGGGCTCGGGCTGACCGGCGACGGCGGCGTCGCCCGCAGAACCGGGTCGGTGGTGCTCGCCGCCGTGCCCCCACTGCCGCCACGACAGCTCGGGGCCGCGAGTTTCCGGCACGACCACGGCGTCGAGGTGGCCTACCAGGCCGGCGCGATGGCGCACGGGCTGGCCTCGCCGGAGATGGTCGCGACGCTCGCCCGCGGTGGTGTGCTCGGCTCGTTCGGGGCCGCGGGCCTGGTGGCGGCGAAGGTGGACGCCGGCCTGGCGTGGATCGCCCGGGAGGCTGCGGGCAGACCGTTCGCCTGCAACCTCATCCACAGCCCCAGCGAGCCGGCCATGGAGCGCTCGACGGTCGACCTCTGCCTGCGCCACGGCGTGCGCTGCGTCGAGGCGTCGGCGTTCCTGGAGCTGACCCCGGAGGTGGTCCGGTACCGCGCTCTCGGGCTCACCGCCGGCCCGGACGGCAGGCCACGCATCGGCCACCGGGTGATCGCCAAGGTCTCCCGTGCCGAGGTGGCCGAGCTGTTCCTGCGTCCTGCGCCCGAGCCGCTGCTGCGTGGGCTCGTCGATGGTCGGAGGATCACCGCCGAGCAGGCGCGGCTGGCCGCGCGCGTCCCGATGGCCGACGACGTCACCGCGGAGGCCGACTCCGGTGGGCACACCGACCGGCGCCCGATGCCGGTGCTGCTCGGCGAGATCCTGCGGGTTCGGGACGCGGTCTGCGTCGAGCACGGTCACCCGGTCCGGGTCGGGGCGGCAGGCGGCATCGGCACCCCCACCGCGGCCGCGGCTGCCTTCGCGATGGGCGCGGACTACGTGGTGACGGGCTCGGTGAACCAGGCGTGCGTCGAGTCGGGCCAGTCGGCCGCGGTGAAGGAGCTGCTCGGCGCGGCCGGGGTCACCGACTGCGACATGGCGCCGTCGTCGGACATGTTCGAGCTGGGTGTCGACGTGCAGGTGCTGCGGCGCGGGACGATGTTCCCCGCCCGGGCGCGGCGGCTCTTCGAGCTCTACCGCCGCCACGACGGCATCGAGGACATCCCCGCCGACGAGCGCGCGAACCTCGAGCGCACGGTCTTCCGCCGCGGGCTCGACGAGGTCTGGGCCGACACCGTGGCCTACTTCGCCGAGCGCGACCCCGACCAGATCGCCCGGGCCGAGGGCCACCCCAAGCGGCGGATGGCACTGGTCTTCCGCTGGTACCTCGGCCTCTCCTCCGGGTGGGCCGCCGCGGGGGTCCCCGACCGGGTCGCGGACTACCAGGTGTGGTGCGGCGCCGCGATGGGCGCCTGCAACGCCTGGCTGCGTGGCACTCCGCTCGAACCGGTGCAGCGCCGCACCGTCACCGCTCTCGCGCACCACATCATGCGCGGCGCGGCGTACCAGTCCCGCCTGGCGGCGCTGCGCTCCAGCGGGGTCTCCCTGCCGGCGCGCTGCTCGACCTACCGCCCCTCCGAGGAAGGCCCCCGATGACCCAGACCCTCCCGGATCCCGCACTCGTGGCCCGGACCGCGCCTCCCGGCGCGCCACCGGGGAGCCCCGTCGACTGGACGGTCTGCCCGGGCTGCGCCGCGATGGTCTACCTCAAGCGGATGCACCGTGGCTCCGGGGTCTGCCCCGAGTGCGGGCACCACACCCCACTGACGGCACCGCAGCGCCTCGCCCAGCTCCTCGACGACGGCAGCACCGATCTGCTCGACATCGCCGTGCCCGACGCCGATCCCCTCGGCTTCGTCGACTCCCGGCCCTACCCCGACCGGCTGCGCGACGCCCGCCGGCGCACGGGCCTCGCCGAGGGCGTGCTGTGCGCGCGCGGCCGGATCGAAGGCAGGCCCGTGGTCGTCGCGGTGATGGACTTCCGGTTCCTGGGCGGGAGCCTCGGCGCGGCCGTCGGTGAGGCGATCACCCGCGCCTGCGAGGTGGCGCTGGCCGAACGCACCCCGTTGCTGCTCGTCAGCGCGTCCGGCGGAGCGCGGATGCAGGAGGGCGTCGTCGCCCTGATGCAGATGGCCAAGACCAGCCAGGCGCTGCGGCAGCTCGACGAGGCCGGGGTGCTGACCGTCTCCCTCGTGACGGACCCGACGTTCGGAGGGGTGGCGGCGTCGTTCGCGACGCTCTGCGACGTGATCGTGGCGGAACCCGGCGCCCGGCTCGGGTTCGCGGGGCCGCGGGTGATCGCGCAGACGATCGGGGAGACGCTGCCCGCGGGCTTCCAGACCGCGGAGTACCTGCTGGAGCACGGGATCGTCGACCTGATCGCCCCGCGGGCGGAGCTGCGCACCGTGCTCGGCAGGCTCCTCCGCATCGCGGCGCGACCCGCAGCAGCGACCGGCGGCACGAGGTCGCTGCGATCCCGGCTGGTCCGCGACCCCGACATGTTGACCGAGCGGCATCCGTGGGAGGCCGTGCGCGCTGCCCGCCGCCTCGGCAGGCCCACCACACTGGACTACGCGGCATTGCTGCTCGACGACTTCACCGAGCTGCACGGCGACCGCATGACGGCCGACTGCCCCGCGATGGTCTGCGGGCTGGGCCTGCTGGACGGGACCCCGGTGGCGGTCGCCGGCACGCAGAAGGGCCGGACGGCGGCCGAGCTGGCCCGGCGCAACTTCGGGATGCCGACGCCGGCCGGGTACCGCAAGGCCGCCCGCGTGATGCGGCTGGCCGCGAAGCTCGGGCTGCCGCTCGTCACGCTGGTCGACACGGCAGGCGCCTACCCGGGCGTCGCGGCCGAGGAGCAGGGCCAGGCCGTCGCGATCGCGGAGAACCTGCGGCTGCTGTCGGGCCTGCCCGTTCCGGTGGTCGCCGTGGTCACCGGGGAGGGCGGCAGCGGCGGGGCGCTCGCGCTCGCCGTCGCCGACGTCGTGCTCATGTGTGCGGACGCCGTCTACTCGGTGATCACGCCGGAGGGCTGCGCGTCGATCCTGTGGAAGGACGCCGCAGCGGCTCCGCGGGCGGCTGCCGCGCTGCGGGTGGACGCCCGCTCATTGCTCCGCCTGGGCATCGTCGAGGGGGTGGTGCCCGAGGCGGACCACGGCGACCACGTCACCGCAGCGCAGATCCTCGCCGACGTCCTGCGGGAGACGCTGCCCCCGCTGACCACCCTGACCACCGCCGAGCGGATCCAGCGGCGGCACGCGCGCTTCCGCGCATTCGGCTCCGCCCGTCCCGGCACCGCGGAACCTGCCCGGCGGGACTCCGCATGACCACCACCGTGGACGTTCCGGTCGGCCGCCCCGGCGGTGACCTGGGCTCCGTGCTGACCGTGCTGCGGGAGCACGCGGTGGCGCTGGCGGCGTCCGGGCCACAGCCGCCGTCGCGGGTCCGGGTGGAGGTCGCCGGAGTCGTGGTCGAGCTCGGGTGGGCGACGGGCGAGATCACCGCCCGGCCTGCCGCCACCGGATCGCCCACACCGCCGATGGCCGCCCCGCCGCCGGCGCCCGTCCCTGCTCCCGAGCCCCCACGCAATGGCACGGCGCCGGGGGCGGCCCCGGCCGGGCATCGGATCACGGCTCCGACGGTGGGCGTCTTCTACCGCTCGCCCGAGCCGGGTGCGGCCCCGTTCGTGCAGGAGGGCGATGCCGTGGAGACGGGGCAGCAGGTGGCGATCATCGAGGCGATGAAGCTGATGATCCCGGTTCACGCCGACCGCGGCGGGCGGGTGGCGGCGGTGCTGGGTGCCGACGCCGAAGCCGTGGAGTTCGGGCAGCCGCTGTTCGTGCTCGAGACGCCGTGAGGTCGTCATGACGACGGTGCTGGTGGCGAATCGCGGCGAGATCGCGCTGCGGGTGCTGCGCACCTGCCGTGAGCTGGGGCTCGGGACGGTCGCGGTCTACTCGACAGCGGACGCGGGCTCGGCTGCCGTGCGCTACGCCGACCGCGCCGTCTGCATCGGGCCCGGTCCGGCGCGGCGCAGCTACAACCACATCCCCTCGATCATCGAGGCCGCCCGGATGACCGGAGCCGACATGATCCACCCGGGCTACGGGTTCCTCTCGGAGAACCCGGACCTCGCCGAGGTGTGCGCCGCCGAGGGCATCACGTTCGTCGGGCCACCTGCCGCGGTCATGGAGCGGCTCGGCGACAAGGCACTGGCCAGGGCGGCGATGGTCGCGGCCGGCCTGCCGCTGCTCCCGGGCAGCACCGAGGCGCTGGACGATCCCGGCGACGCGGCCGCGCTCGCGGAGGAGATCGGGTACCCCGTGATCATCAAGGCCGCGGCGGGCGGCGGCGGGCGCGGCATGGCCGTCGTCCGTGACAGTGCCTCCTTCGGGGACACCTACCGCCGCACCCGGGCCGGTGCGAAGGCCGTGTTCGGCGACTCGCGCGTCTACGTGGAGCGCTACCTGGACTCCGCGCGGCACGTGGAGGTGCAGGTGCTGTGCGACGCGCACGGCGCGGGCGTGCACCTCGGTGCCCGTGACTGCTCCGTGCAGCGGCGCCACCAGAAGCTCGTGGAGGAGACACCGGCGCCGGGCCTGCCGGCCGCGACGGTCCGTGCCATGGGGGAGGCGGCGGTCCGCGGCGTGCTCGCGGCCGGGTACGTGGGTGCCGGCACCGTGGAGTTCCTCGTCGACGGGCAGGGGCAGTTCTCCTTCATGGAGGTCAACTGCCGGTTGCAGGTCGAGCACCCGGTCACGGAGATGGTCACCGGGCTGGACCTGGTGGCCGAACAGCTCCGTATCGCCGCAGGCGAACCGTTGGGCTACCACCAGGACGACGTGCGGCTGTGGGGGGCCGCCGTCGAGTGCCGGATCAATGCGGAGGATCCCGACCGCGACTTCGCCCCCACCCCGGCCGTCGTCGAGCAGTTCGAACCTCCGGGTGGCCCGTTCGTCCGCGTCGACACCCACGTGGCGTCCGGCTACCGGATCCCCCCGGACTACGACTCGCTGCTGGCGAAGGTGGTGGTCTGGGGTGCGGACCGCGAAGCCGCCCTGCGCCGCATGGACCGCGCACTCTCCGAGCTCCGCATCACCGGGGACCGGTTGGCCACCACCACGGCGTTCCTTCGCTCCGTGCTGGCCCATCCCGAGTTCGCCGCCGGAACGCACGACACCGCTTTGCTCGACCGCATGCGCGTCCCAGCCACCGAACGGAGCCCGGCATGACCACGACCTCCGCGCCGAGCGGACCGAGCGTTGTCGAACAGGCGGTGCTCGACGCCTTCGCGCCGTCCAGCCGCCGCGACCCGTACCGCGCGTACGAGGTGCTGCGCGCTGCGGGCCCGTTCGTTCCCGGACCGCTCGGCACCCAGCTCGTCACGCGGTACGCCGACTGCGACGCGATCCTGCAGGACCCGACGTGGAGCCACGCCGAGGAGCCCGACCTGCTGCATCCGGCGAGCGACGTCGAGCTGCCCGGGTCGTTCCTCTGGATGGAGCCACCGGACCACACCCGGCTGCGCCGGCTGGTGAGTGCCGCCTTCACCCCGCGCCGGATCGAGGGCATGCGCGCCCACGCCGAGCGGATCGTCGACAGCCTGCTCGGCACCGCGCTGGCGGCAGGCGAGACCGACCTCATCGAGTCGCTGGCCTACCCGCTCCCGCTGACGATGGTGTGCGACCTGCTGGGTGTGCCCGCGGACGCGCACGCCGACGTCCGGCGCATGTCGGCAGGCATCGCACGCGGGCTCGACCCGGACGCCCTGCTCTCCCCCGAGGAGCTCGCCGCCCGCACCACGGCGGTGCACGACTTCGCCACGTTCTTCGGCGCGCTGGTCGCCCAGCGCCGAGCCCACCCACGCGAGGACCTGATCACCGCGCTGGCGCAGGTCGAGGCCGACGGGGACGTGCTCTCGCCGCAGGAGATGCTCGGAACCCTGCTCATTCTCGTGGTGGCAGGCCACGAGACCACCGTCAACCTCATCGGCAACGGCATGCTCGCGCTGCTGCGCCGGCCCGACCAGCTCGCGCTGCTGCGCCGCGATCCCGAGCTCGCCGCCCCGGCCGTCGACGAGGTGCTGCGCTTCGACCCTCCGGTGCACCTCACCACCCGCACCGCGCGCGCCGAGGTGACCGTGGCCGGACGGACGTTCGCGCCCGGGGACGCCGTCATCGTGCTGATCGGCTCCGCCAACCGCGACCCCGACGCCTTCCCCGACGCGGCCGAGCTGTCCCTCACCCGCTACGCCGCGCGTCCCCGCCCGAACCGGCACCTGGCCTTCGGTCTCGGGCTGCACTACTGCATCGGCGCCTCGCTGGCCCGGCTCGAGATGGAGGTCGTGCTGCGCGCCGTCGCGGCCCGGGTCGCCGCCATCGAGCTCCTGGTCGACAACCCGCCGTACCGCCCCAACCTCGTCGTGCGTGGCATGGCCGAGCTGCCCGTGCGCCTCACGAACGGAGACACCCGATGACCCCGCCGACGAAAGCCGTCGTCGAGTTCGACGCGTTCGAGCCGCAGCACCACGCCGACCCCTACCCGAGCTACGCGCGCGTCCGGCAGGCCACGCCCGCGTGCCCGCTGCTGCTCGGGGACGTCCCGGTCACCGTCTTCACCCGGTACGAGGAGTGCGCCGCGGTGCTGCAGAGCCCGGACTGGGGCCACGGGTACGCGGCCGGTATCAGCCCCTTCCGCGAGCAGGGCGCACTCATCCCGGGCTCGTTCGTGCGGATGGACCCCCCGGATCACACCCGGTTCCGCGCACTGGTCAACAAGGCGTTCACACCCCGCACCGTCGCGGCACTGACCCCGCTCGTCGAGCGGGTCGTCGACGAACTGCTCGACACGGCATTGGAGCAGGCACGCAGCACCGGACGGCTCGATGTCATCAACGACCTGGCCGTCCCGCTCGCCCTCGCGATGATCGGCGGGCGCGTGCTCGGTGTCCCCGAGGCCGACCGGCCCGTTCTGCGCGAGTGGGAGCTCGCCATCGCACGGGGAACGGATCCGGACGAGCTGCTCCTGCCCGAGGCCGTGGTCGCGCGGGGCCTCGCCGCGCGGGAGTGCGCCGGCTACTTCCAACGCCTCGTGGCGCGGCGCCGCACCGATCCGGCTGACGACCTGCTCAGCGAGCTCATCCGGGTGGAGGAGCGCGGCGACACCCTCACCGAGCCGGAGCTGGTCGGCATCTGCCTGCTGCTGCTGGTCGCGGGGATGGAGACGTCGATCAACCTCGTCGGCAACGCGGTGCTCGCGCTGCTGCGCCACCCCGAACAGCAGGCACTGCTGCGGGCCCGGCCCGAACTGATGGCGTCCACGATCGACGAGGCGCTGCGCTACGACGCCCCGACCCAGTTCACGATCCGCGTGGCCCTCACCGACACCGAGGTCGCAGGACACTCGTTCGCCCGCGGCGACGGAGTGGTGGTCGTGACCGCGTCCGCGGGCCGGGACGGCGCGGTCTACGCCGACCCGGACCGGTTCGACATCACCCGCTTCCACGGACCCCGCCCGGCGCGCCGGCACCTCGGCTTCAGTCTCGGGCTGCACTTCTGTGTCGGCGCCCCGCTCGCCCGGGTGGAGGCCGACGCCGCGATCGGCGGCCTACTGCGTCGGGTGCCGGGCCTCGCGCTCACACAGGATGTACCGCCCGAGTACCTACCCAGCCTGATCCACCGAGGCCTGCGAGCCCTGCCGGTGGTGGTCGACGGCTGACATACCGTTCCCCGCGTCCTCTCGTTCATGAGCGGGTCTTGCCGGACCGCAGCTATATCCGTCGCGTCTCCGGTGAATTTACCTCGTGTTTACTCTCTGCAATGAGACTCCCGCTGTCGAACCCATGACAGCGCCTCATCGATGCCTCCTTGATTCACGGATGACTGTTGCCGAGTGAACCGAGTTGATTGGTGGAAGATGCACGAGAGGCTCTGCGAGTCTCGCCGTACGGCCCTGTTTCCGAAATGAAGGAGACATGACCGCCATCGCAAGTGCCGACGAGAACGTGCAAACCTCGGTGGCCGTCATCGGAATGGCTGCCCGAATACCCGGCGCCGCGGACATCGACGAGTTCTGGGCTGCGCTCGTGGCCGGCCGCGACCTGACCACTCGCCTCGACTCCCGACGCACGTACGGAGTGGTCGCCGACACCGAGTTGTTCGACGCCGCGTTCTTCGGGGTCTCGCCGCGGGATGCGCAGGTGCTCGACCCGCAGAACCGGGTGTTCCTCGAGTGCGCCTGGGAGGCGCTGGAGCACGCCGGCTACGACCCCGGCACCTACCCGGGTGCCATCGGCGTGTATGCCGGGAGTGCCGAAACGGACCACGTCGCCGTCCTGCGTTCGCAGCGGCACCGGTTCCCGGAAACGACGGGCGAGCAGCTCCGGCTCGCCGGCAGCCGGGACTTCCTCACCAGCCAGGTGGCGTACAAGCTGAACCTTCGGGGCCCGGCCGTCACCGTGCATACCGCCTGCTCCACCTCGCTCGTCGCCGTTCATCTGGCGTGCCAGGCCCTGCTCGCAGGCGACTGCGACATGGCCTTGGCCGGTGGAATCACGCTGCGTGGCGCTGCAGGCGCCGCGGAGGATGACGAACTGCTCTCACCGGAGGGCTGCTGCCGGCCGTTCGACGCGGACGCCGACGGAATGGTCGGCGCCGACGGGGCAGGAATCGTCGTGCTCAAGCGGCTGCCCGACGCGCTCGCCGACGGGGACCACGTCGACGCCGTGCTCCGAGGGTCGGCCCTGTCCAACGACGGCTCCGGCAAGGTGAGCTTCACCGCGCCGAGCGTGGCAGGGCAAGTGGCCGCGATCCGCTCCGCGCACCTCCTCGCCGACGTTCCCCCGGACACGATCGGGTACGTCGAGGCGCACGGCACCGGCACCACCATCGGCGATGCGATCGAGGTCCGCGCGCTGTCCGAGGCGTTCGGGCCGGGCTCGCCCGAGCGGTGCCTGCTCGGCTCCGTCAAGTCGAACATCGGCCACGCCGACGCCGCAGCGGGCGTGATCGGCCTCATCAAGGTGGTGCTGTCGTTGCGCCACGGCCTCATTCCGGGCACAGCGCACTTCCGCCGCCCCAACCCGCACCTCGATCTCCCGGCCGGCCCGTTCGTGGTGACGCGCGAGGCCACGCCGTGGCCGCCGGGGGACGGTCCGCGCCGAGCCGGGGTCAACTCCACGGGGATCGGGGGGACCAACGCCCACCTCCTCGTGGAGGAGGCGCCCACCGCGCACCTGCCTCCCGACGACGGCCGTTACCACCTGCTGCCGCTGTCGGCGCGCACCGCTGCGGCACTCGCGGAGTCGGCGGCGCGGCTGCGTGTCCGGCTGCAGCGGGACCCGGTCGCCATCGCCGACGCGGCATGGACCCTGCAGACCGGCCGCGCAGCGTTCGACCACCGGGCCTTCGTGGTGTGCCGCGACCGCGACGAAGCGGCCCGGGCTCTGACGAGCCTCGCCGAACATCCGCAGGCCCCCGTGGACCCGCCGACGGGTATGGCGGACGTCGCGTTCCTCTTCCCCGGGCAGCGTGGCGGGCACGTGGGCATGGCGCGCGAGCTGTACGTGCAGGAGCCGGTCTTCCGCGCGGCCATCGACGACTGCGCCGCTCGGGCCGGCGCGGACCTCGGCCTGGACCTGCGGCAGGTGCTGTACCCGGAGCCCGGCGCCGAGACCGAGGCGCAGGCGCGGCTGACCACGACGGCCGTGTGCCAGCCCGCGGTCTTCGCCGTCCAGCACGCCCTCGCCGAGCTGTGGGGGTCTCGTGGGGTCAGCCCGCACGCCGTACTCGGCTACGGGCTGGGCGCGTACGCCGCCGCCGTCTCGGCCGGGGTGCTCACCATGGCCGACGCACTGTCACTGGTGCTCACGCGGGGTCGCCTCCTGGACCGCCTGCCCGAAGTCGCCGTGGTCGCGGTGCCGCTGCCCGAGGCCGACCTGCTGCCGATGCTCGCCGGCGACATGGCGATCGCCGCGATCGACGGTCCGCGGCAGTGCGTCGTCAGCGGTCCCACGGCCGGTGTCGAGCAGCTCGTCGCGCACCTCGCCGGCCTCGGAGTGGACGCCCGCCGGTTGCGGACCGCCTCCGCGGCCCACTCGGTACCCGTCGACGACATCATCCATGAGTACGCCGATGCGGTGGCGTCGGTGCAACTGCGCCCACCGCGGCTGACGTGGATCTCCGACCGGACCGGTGCGCCGGTCACAGCGCGCGACGCGTGCGACCCGGCCTACTGGGCCGACCACCTGCGGCGCACCGTCCGCTTCTCCGAGGCCGTGCAGACGCTGCTCGCCGGCTCCGCCGGGATCCTGCTGGAGGTCGGCGCCGGCCGCGCGCTCGGGGACCTGGCCCAGCAGCACCCCGACGGCGGGACACGCACGATCGCGGCGAGCCTGCCGGACGCAGCCGAAGGAGCCGGGGGAGCCGCCGAGTCGCTCCGCGCCACCGGCGTGTTGTGGCAGGCCGGGCTGCCCGTGCGGTGGTCTGCGCTGCACAACGCCCGACCGCCCCGGCGCGTCCCGCTGTCCACCTACCCGTTCCAACGCGAGCGGTTCGCGCTGGACGATCCGACGCCCGTCGTGGCACTCGCGTCACCGGGCGGCCCGGCGGAACCGACACCCGGACACGACACGGACCGGGCGGCGACCGATCCGCGCACACCGGTCGAGAAGACGATCGCCGACGTGTGGCGCGAGGTGCTCCGCGTGCAGCACGTGGGCATCGACGACGACTTCTTCGAGCTCGGCGGCCAGTCCCTGCACGCAACGCGCGTGCTGGCCCGGCTGCGTCCGGTCCTGGGCCCGGACGCCCCTCGACTCACGATCATGGACGTCTTCGACCACTCCACGATCCGCGAGCTCGCCGCGCTGGTGAGTGGATCCGACCCACAGGAAGGAGCGGGCCCGTGACCACCCCCGCGGTCGCGGACCTCGAGCAGTCGGCCGTGCCGGACGCGTCCGGTGGACAGCCCACATGACCTCCGGAGGACCTCCCGTGAGCGACCTGACCGAGCTGCCTCCGACACCGACCACGATCCCTGCCGTGCCCGACGGGCAACCCGTCATGTCGTTCGCCCAGGAACGCCTCTGGTTCATGGACGCCTACGCACCCGGCACGACGGCGTACACGATCCCCGAGGCCTGGCGGCTGCACGGGGCGGTCGATCCGACCGCGCTCTCCGTGGCGTTGAACCGGGTCGCGGCCCGGCACGAGCCGTTGCGGACCCGCTTCCCCGCGACCGTGGACGGCCGGCCCGTCGTTCTCGTCGACCCGGTCGGCGCGATCCCGCTCACCACCGCGGCGGCCGGGTCCGACGACGCCGTGGATGCGCTCGTCGACGCCTTCATGGCCGAACCGTTCGACCTCGCCACCGGGCCCGTGGCGCGGGGGATGCTGATCACGATCGCCCCCGACGAGCACGTGTTCGCGCTCGCGGTGCACCACATCGCGGCCGACGGCTGGTCCACCGAGCTCCTCCTCGGCGAGGTGC
Source organism: Pseudonocardia xinjiangensis (assembly GCF_050948425.1). Taxonomy (NCBI): domain Bacteria; kingdom Bacillati; phylum Actinomycetota; class Actinomycetes; order Pseudonocardiales; family Pseudonocardiaceae; genus Pseudonocardia; species Pseudonocardia xinjiangensis. The sequence continues at coordinate 3,002,098 of NZ_CP192009.1, forward strand.
TGGCCTGCCTGGCCGGCGACCCGCTGCCGGACCTGCCGGTGCGCTACCGCGACTTCGCCGCGTGGCAACGCGCCCAGCCCGACACCGAGCACGACGTGGCGTACTGGCGTGAGCAGCTCGCCGGCGTCGCACCGCTCGAGCTGCCGACCGACCGGCAGCGGCCACCGGTGCCGACCTACACCGGCGCCGCGCACGAGTTCTCGGTGGCGCCGAGCGTGCTCGCCGAGGTGTTCCGGCTCGGGCGTGGGCACCGGGCCACGCCGTACATGGTGCTGCTCGCGGCGTTCGCGATCCTGCTGGGTCGCCGGGCGCAGCAGGACGACGTCACGATCGGGTCGCCGACGGCAGGCCGATCCCTACCCGAGCTCGACGACCTCGTCGGCTGCTTCATCAACATGGTGACGATGCGGGTCGACGCGTCGGGCGACCCCACGTTCGTCGAGCTGCTGGCGCGGGTCCGCGCCACGGCCGGGCACGCGTTCGCCCACCAGGAGCTGCCGTTCGAGCGCCTGGTCACCGAACTGAACGTGCCGCGTGAGGTGTCACGTTCGCCGCTGTTCCAGGTGGTCTTCTCCATGCAGAGCTACGAGGCGGACCGGCCGAGCACCCCGGCGCTCACCGTCACCGACGACGTCGCCCTGTCGTACCGCGTGACCCGGTTCGACCTCGAGCTCCACACCGCGGGCGACGACGGCGGCTTCCTGATGGTCTACAACACCGCGCTGTTCGCAGCGGACTCGATCGCGCGCATGGGCGCCCACTTCCGCGTCCTGCTGGAGGGCATCGCCGCCGACCCGCACGCCCCGATCTCGAGCTACGAGCTGCTCACGGCCGACGAGCGCGCGCAGCGCGTGCGATGGAACGACACCGGCACCGACCTCGGTGCCGACCAGTGCCTGCACGTCCCGGTCGAGGCGCAGGCGCGCCGGACGCCCGACCACCCCGCTGTGATCCACCCCGCCGGTCAGCTCTCGCATGCCGAGGTCGACCGGAGGGCCGAGCACCTCGCGGCGCAGCTGACCGCCTCCGGGGTGACGAGGGGCGACCTGGTGGCCGTCGTGATGGAACGGGGCTGGGAGCAGGTCGTCGCGGTACTGGCGATCAACAAGGCCGGCGCGGCCTACCTCCCCGTCGACGCCGACCTGCCCGAGCGCCGCCGCGACGAGCTCATCACGCGCGGCGGCTGCACCGTGGCCCTCACCCAGGCGGCGCTGGTCCCGCGGCTGACCTGGCCGGACGGGCTGGCGACGCTGCCGGTCACCGAGGCGTCGGGCGGCGCGGCACCTGCCTGCCCCGCCGAGCCCCACGACCTTGCCTACGTGATCTTCACGTCGGGCTCGACCGGCACGCCGAAGGGCGTGATGATCGAGCACAGGGCCGCGCTCAACACCGTCCGCGACATCACCGCGCGGTTCCGGGTCGGACCCGACGACCGGGTGTTCGCGCTGTCCGCGCTGAGCTTCGACCTGTCGGTCTACGACGTCTACGGCACGCTTGCCGCCGGGGCCACGCTGGTCATGGGGCGCCCCGAGGAGGACAAGGACCCGGCCGCGTGGGCACGGATCGTCACCGAGCAGCGGATCACCGTCTGGAACTCGGTACCCGCGCTGATGGAACTGCTGGTCGAGCACGCCGAGCAGGAAGGGACCGACATCAGCTCGCTGCGGCTGGTGATGATGTCGGGCGACTGGATCCCGCCGACGCTGCCCGACCGCATCCGCGCGCTCGCCCCGAGTGCGGAGGTCGTCAGCCTCGGCGGAGCGACCGAGGGGTCGATCTGGTCGATCTTTCATCCGATCGACGTCGTCGACCCGTCGTGGACCTCGATCCCGTACGGCCGCCCCCTGGCCAACCAGCAGTTCCACATCCTCGACCGCGGGATGTGCGACGTCCCGGTCGGCGTGCCCGGCGACCTGTACATCGGGGGCGCCGGCGTGGCGAGCGGTTACTGGAAGGACCCGGAGCGGACTGCAGCGGCGTTCGTCACGCACCCGCGCACCGGCGCCCGCCTCTACCGGACCGGCGACCTCGGCCGGTACCAGCCCGACGGCGTGATCGAGTTCCTCGGCCGGGCCGACGCGCAGGTCAAGATCCGCGGCTACCGCATCGAGCTCGGCGAGATCGAGGCACACCTGACCCGCCATCCCGAGATCGCCGAGTGCGTGCTGACCACGCACGGGACGGGCAACGCCGCCCAGCTCGTGGCCTACGCCGTGGCCGAACCCGGGCACGAACCCGACCCCACGGGGCTGCGGTCGCACCTCGCCGCGGCGCTCCCGGCCTACATGGTCCCCAACTCGTTCGTCATGCTGCCCCGGCTGCCACTGACCGCGAACGGCAAGGTGGACCGCGGACGGCTGCCCGCGCCCGAGACGCCCATCGACGAGGGGACCGGGCGGACGCCGCCGCGCACCGAACCGGAGCGGGCGGTCCACGCGGTGTGGGCGGACGTACTCGACCGGGCCGACGTCGGGATCGACGACAACTTCTTCGACCTGGGCGGCCACTCCCTGCTCGCGATCAAGGCGGTCGAGCGGCTGAGGCGCGCGGCGCCGGGCGGCACCGAGATCGCCGTGATGGACCTGTTCACCCACCCGACGATCCGGCGGCTCGCCGCCCTGCTCGACGGGGGCACGCCGACGGAGCGCGGGCTCCTGCACCGGCTGACGCCGCAGCCGACGGCCGAGCCCGAGCTCAGTTACGTCGCCGTCCCGTACGGCGGGGGCGGGGCGATGGTCTACACGTCGCTGGCGGACGCGCTGCCGGCCACCCACGCGCTGTGGTCGGTCGCCATCCCCGGCCACGACATCGGGATCGACGAGCAGCACGCGCCGCTCGAGGACGTCGCCGCGCGGTGCGTGCGGGAGATCCAGGAGAACGTCACCGGGCCGATCGCGCTGTACGGGCACTGCGGTGTCGGCTCGGCGCTCGTCGTCGAGATCGCCAGGAGGCTGGAGGCGGCGGGCCGCATCCCGGAAGCGGTCTACATCGGCGCGATCTTCCCGTTCGCCCGGCCGGGCCGGCGCCTGCCCGCCGCGCTGGGCCGGTTCACCAACCCGGACGCGTTGCGCAGCGACCGCGCCTACGCGAACGGGCTGACCGCGCTCGGGCTCGACATGAGCGACATCGACCCCGTGCACGCCCGGCACATCGTCCGCAACACCCGCCGCGACACCGAAGCGGCGGAGGAGTACTTCACGGGGCTCTTCGGCAGCCCGGTGGAGCGGCTGCGGGCGCCGGTCATCAGTGTGGTCGGAGAGCACGACCCGGCGTCCGAGTACTACCAGGAGCGCTTCCGCGAGTGGCACGTCCTGACCGACACCACCGCCGTGGTGCTGCTCGACGAGGCGGGTCACTACTTCCAGGACCACCGCGCCGCCGAGCTCGCCGAGATCGTGACGACGACCCACCCGGCCGTCTCCGCCGGTGCGCCGGTCGGTGGGGACGCGTGGCGGCTGCTCGACGTCTCGCGGGCGGCTCCGCCGGGCGCACCCGAGGGGGCCCGGCCTGCGATGCGCCGGTTCCTCGCGGTGGCAGCGGGGCAGCTCCTCTCGGTCAGCGGCTCGGCGCTGACCGCGTTCGCGATCTCGGTCTGGATCTACCTGACCACCGGCTCGCTCGTCCAGTTCGCCCTGTCCGCCGCGGTCGGGCTGGTGCCCGGGCTGCTCATCACGCCGCTGGCCGCCTCCGTGGTGGACCGCGGCAACCGGCGCACGACCCTGCTCGCGGGCGCCGTCGGCGCGGTCGGGGTCCAGCTGCTGCTCGGCCTGCTGCTGTGGAGCGGGAACCTGCAGGTCTGGCACCTCTACCCGTTGCTCGCGTCCCTGTCGGTCGCGCTCGCGTTCCAGCGGCTCGCCTTCGGCTCCGCCGTGCCGCAGCTCGTCCCCAAGCGGTACCTCGACCACGCCACCGGTGTCGTCGGGATGGGCTCGGGGGCGAGCCGGCTGATCGTGCCGATCGCGGCCGTCGGGCTGATGGCCGTCGTGGGGTTGGAGGGCGTCCTCGTCCTGGGCGTGCTGAGCTACCTGGTCGCGATCACCGGCACGCTTCTGGTCCGGTTCCCGCGGACCATGGCGCAGCGGACGGAGTCGGTGACGGCCGAGATCAGGGCCGGGTTCCGGTACTCGTGGGGCCACCCCCGGCTCCGCCGGATGCTGATCTTCTTCGCGGTGCTCAACGTCGTCCTGTCGCCGCTGTTCCTGCTGGTCCCACCGCTGGTGCTCACCGTCGGCACGCTCACCGACCTCGGCTGGATCCTCCTCGGCTCGGGACTGGCGGGGGTGCTGGGCGGCCTCGTCGTGACGGTGTGGGGCGGCCCGCCGCGGCGCCGGATGCGCGGTGTGCTGCTGTGCACGCTCGGCCTGGCCGTGTTCTCCCTGGTGGCCGGCCTGCGAGCGGACCTGGCGACGATCGGCGTCGGCGTGTTCGGCATGTCGCTGTCGCTGACGGTGCTGAACGGGATCCATGCCGCGATCGTCGAGGTCAAGGTGCCGCAGCGGTTCCACGGCCGGGTGTCCGCGCTCAACGCGATGCTCTCGTGGTCGGCGCTGCCGCTCGGCTTCGGAGTGGTCGCAGCCTTCGTCTCGGTGCTGTTCGAGCCGCTCCTGACCCCGGGTGGGGCGCTGGCCCCGAGCGTCGGCGCGGTGATCGGCACCGGGCCGGGGCGGGGTATCGCGCTGCTGTACGTGCTGTGCGCAGCGGCCGTCGCGCTGCTGGCGGCGGCAGCACTGCGCTCCGGGCTGCCCCGGCTCGTCGACGACAGTCCCGACGCCACCCCCGATGACCTGATCGGGCTCCGGGCGCTGGGCCGCGCTCCGCTGACCCCCACGGAGGAGGCGGCCGACGACCGGGTGCCGACGAGATCGGGAACGGCCTAGTGGCTACGAGCCCATCTCGTCGACGAGACTTTTCGGGCGCATGTCGGTCCACGACCGGTCGACGTAGGTGAGACAGTCTTCGCGACCGGCGGGGCCGAAAACAAGCGACCAACCGTCCGGAATTTCTACGAGGTCCGGCCACAGTGAGTGCTGGTTTTCGCGGTTCACCACCACGACGTAAGACAGCGGTTCGTCATCGAACGGGCTTCCGTTCGGCCGAGTCGTCACCGCAACACTTGAGCACTCGATCCGGAACCTGTCAAGCAATCGGTAGCCGCCAGGGCATTTCCGGTCATCGTTCACATTCATGACCACTGTCGTTCAGATCGGAATGACTTCGGGAGGAGATGTATGTTGCGACCGCGAGATTCTGACGTTGCTGCAGATGGAGCCCGCGTCCCGGTTTCCGATTCGGCCGCCGGCGCCGGGATCCCCTTGTCACTCCAGCAGGAACAGGTCTGGTTCCTGCACCGGTTCGCTCCGGACAGCATCGCTCACCACACGCAGACGACGATCCGTGTCGTCGGTGCCTTCGATCTCGACCGGCTCGACCGGGTCGTCACGGAGATCGGTCGGCGGCACGAGGTACTGCGCACCACCTACCCGGAGATCGGTGGAAAACCGTGGCAGGTGGTGCACCCGCCGCAGCCGGTCCGGGCGAGGCGGCTCGACATCGGTGACGCCCGCGACGGACAGCACGAACTGCTGGCCGAGATCGTCACCCGGGAACTGCGCGAGCCGTTCCACGTCGAACAGCTGCCGCTGGTTCGCTGGACCGTGGTGCGGCTGTCGGACGAGGAGCACGTACTCGTCCTGGTGGCGAGCCAGCTGCTGTTCGACGGATGGTCCTTCTCGCTGCTGATGCGCGAGTTCACGACGCTGTACAACGCGTTCACCGACGGCGTCGAGCCGCCGTTGGCCGAACTGCCCGCCCAGTACCAGGACTTCGCGCGCCGGCAACGCTCGGCGCTGGAGACCCCACCCCTGCAGGCGCAGCTCGCGTACTGGCAGAACCAGCTCAGTGACCTCCCGCCCGTGCTGGAACTGCCGGTGGACCGCCCGAGGCCCGCGATCCAGAGCTTCCGCGGGGAGACCCTGCGGGTGGAGCTGCCACCCGGGCTGGCGGCCGCGCTGCGCTCGTTCTGCCGTGCTCACCGGGTGACGTTGTTCAGCACCATGCTCGCGGCGTTCTCCACACTTCTGTACCGCTACACCGGGCAGCGGGACATCTGCGTCGGGTCCTCGTTCGCCGGCAGGCAGGCATCCCGGACCGAGGACCTGATCGGCATGTTCGCCAACACAGTCCTGTTGCGGTGCGACGTCGACGCCAGGCTGGGCTTCGCCGACCTGGTCGAGAAGGTGCACAGCGTCGTGCTGGACGCGGCGGCGAACGAGCTGTTGCCGTTCCCGGAGCTGGTCCGGGTGCTCAACCCCACCCGGGAGCCGGGCCGCAACCCGCTGACCGACGTCCTCTTCAGCGTCGACGACTCCCCGGTCCCGAACCTCGACCTCGCCGCCACCACCGGGGCCGGAGCGACCGGGACGATCGTCGAGCGCCGGAACGGCTCGGCGAAGACGGACCTGAACGTCGTGGTGGTCCCACGAGAGGAAAGCCTGGGCCCCGACGCCGAAGACACCGATGACCGGATCACCATGCTCTGGGAGTACGTCGTCGACCTGTTCGACGCCGCGACCGTTCGACGGATGGCGGACAGTTACCTGCGGCTGCTGGCTGATGCGGTCGCATGCCCGGCGGCACCGCTGTTCGAGCTGGCTGTGCTCAGCCGGCGGGACCGTGTCATGGTGCTGGACGACTGGAATCCCGAACGCCGTCACTCCGCCGACGGCCCGCTCGTTCATCACGCGGTCCGGGCGCAGGCCCGGAGCACGCCGGATGCTCCGGCCATTCGCGACGGCGCCCGCGAGGTCAGCTACGCCGAGCTGATCCTTCAGGCCGACTCGCTGGCCGCCGTCCTCCGCGCACGCGGTGTCCTACCTCGGACGGTGGTGGGTGTGTGCCTGCCACGTGGCGCGGACCTGGTGATCGCCGAGCTCGCCGTGCTCTGCGCCGGGGCCGCCTACCTGCCCCTGGACCCGGACAACCCGCCGGCCCGCCTGGCCGGCCAGTACACCGCCGCCGGTGTCGTCCTCATCGTCACCAGCAGTGTGATCGAGGACCGCCTCCCTGCCGATCTCGCACGCCTGCAGATGGACCGGCTGCCCGATGTCACCGATGTGCCTGACGCCGGTCCGGAGCCGGTACTCGGCGGGCATCCGACGACGCTCGACGACCTCGCCTACCTCATCGCGACATCCGGCTCGACGGGCCGGCCGAAGATCGTGATGGTCGACCACCGATCGCTGTCCAATGTGGTCGCCTGGCGTCGTCGGCGCTGCGACATCGGGCAGGCCGACCGGATCGCCCAGGTTGCGTCCCCCGGGTTCGATCCCTCCGTGACCGACATCTGGCCCACCCTGGTCTCCGGCGCGACCCTGTACGTGCCCGACCAGGACACCAAGCTCGATCCGGAGCGGCTGCGCTCGTGGCTGGTCGACGAGGGGATCACCGTCACCGAGTTGCCGACGGCACTGGCCGAGCGCGTGCTGGCGCTGCCCTGGCCCGCCGAGCCCGCCCTTCGGGAGCTGATCATCGGGGGCGACCGGCTCCGGGTCCGGCCTGCCGCCGACCTGCCGTTCCGGGTGCTCAACGAGTACGGCCCGACGGAGACCACGGCGACCGCGACGGCCGGGCACATCGAACCCGCCGGAACCGTGCACGGGCCCCCCGACATCGGACGCCCGATCACCGGCGTGAGCGTCTACATCCTGGACGCGTGGCGACAGCTGGTACCGCCCGGGGCGACCGGTGAGCTCTGGATCGGCGGCGTCGGTGTCGCACGCGGCTACCACGGTTCGGCACGGCTCACCGCGGACCGCTTCGTCCCCGACCCGTTCTCCGACGTCCCCGGGAGGCGGATGTACCGCACCGGCGACCTCGCACGGCATCTCCCGAGCGGGCAGATCGAGTTCGTCGGCCGCCGGGACCGCCAGATCAAGCTGCGCGGCTACCGGATCGAACCGGCCGAGATCGTCGAGGCACTGCGCGCACACCCCGCAGTCACCGACGCGGTGGTGCTGGCTCAGACCGACGAGGAGGGGGAGAAGCGTCTCGTCGCCTACCTCGAGGCGCAGGACCGACCGGCGCTGCGGCAGCAGGTGCGTGAGCACCTGGCCAACCGCGTGCCGCGATACATGATCCCCACCGATTTCGTGCTGCTGGACTCGTTGCCGATCAACCGGAACGGGAAGGTGGACGAGCGTGCGCTGCCAGCCCCCGGGCCGACCGAGCCCGACTCCGACTTCCGGGCGCCCAGCACCGGTACGGAACGGATGCTCGCTGACACCTGGTGCACGGTGCTGCGGCTGGAACGAGTCGGCCTCGACGACAACTTCTTCGACATCGGCGGGCACTCGCTGCTACTGGCCGCGGTGCAGCGGGAGCTTGCCGAACGGGGTCACGACCTGTCGATCGTGACGTTCTTCGAGCACACGACGATCCACCAGCTGGCGACGTATCTGGATGATCGCGGCATGGTCGCCGGCATTGATGCCGACGAGTCCGGTGGAGCGGCCCGACGGGGTGCCGGGCGCGCTCGCCTGAGCCGGCGCCGGGCAGCAGTGCGCTCAGCCGAGCCGACGAATGCGGGCGGTCCCGAGGAGGGAACGGGTGGCAGCGGCTCCGGCCCGGCACCTGCCTGGACTTCCTGACCACCGGGGTCGCGTACGAGCCGGGACTGCGCGTCCCTGGTGGTCACCGTCGACGGCGGTGCCGTCGTCACCTCAACGGTTCCATCAGCACCTCGTTCGCGTGGAGGGTGTCGAGGTATTCTCGCACTGTCCGGATCTTGCCGTCGCGGACCTGGCACGAGAAAGCAACTCGATTGTCGTAGTTCTTTCCCGTTGCCGACACGCCACGGGCGGTGAACTCGACAATCACGCGACTACCCTCGGCGATAGCGCTGAAGATGTCGACGTGAACGCCAGCGGGAATGGCGGTGCCGATGGCGCCGAGGACGTTGACAAGTTCCGACTTGGAATGCTTTCCGGCCAGCGGAAAACTCTCCGGGTGACCCCCGATGAGGTACTCCAGGTCGTCCCCGAGGCAATCCAGGGCGCTTTCCACCTTTCCCTCTGACAAATCTTCATAAAACCGCAGCACCAGTGCCTTGTTCTGTTCGGACTCGTTCATGGCTTTTCTCTTTCCGAGTTGTTCTCGAGCCGACGACGCACGCCAGGCTGTCGGCGAGGTCCGGCGCTGTTCGAGGACGCGCGCTCCGGCGCCCTGATCGTGAACCTAGCTGCGGTCGGAGCTACGAGGGAGGCCCCGGTGTTCCTAGGTACGTGTACCTAGGAACACCGCACCGGCTACCGACGCGTGCCTGATCCACTCATCACGACGGTTGCGGATGGGCACTGTGGTGGACGACCTCGCGCAGCTTGGGGATCGTGGAGAACAACGGCGGCAGGAAGGACAGGGCGTTGAGTCCGGCGGCCAACCAGAACACGCCCGGTAGCCCGATGTGCTCCACCAGCAGTCCGCCGCCCGCGGCACCCAGTGGGATGACGCCCCAGGTGGCGAACCGGAACACCGAGTTCATCCGGCCCAGCAGGTGCGGCGGTGTGACGGCCTGGCAGAGGCTGACCTGCAGGACGTTGAAGATGAATGCGCCGAGGTACGCGACGAACATTCCGATCGCGAACGTCACGGGCCCGATGGACATCGGCAGGATCGCCGAGCCGGCGGTGAACAGGACGATCGAGACCATGAATGCGGTGCCGGTGCCGAAGCGGCGTGCGAACGGTTCCGCCACGAGTGCGCCCAGCACGCCACCACCGTTGCCGACGGCCAGCGCGACACCGATCACCACGGGGCCCATCACCAGCACCTCGGCGGCGTAGACGACCTGCAAGGCGAGGATGATCGCGGACGCGAGCTCGGCGAGCGTGGCGCACAGCAGCAGCGGGCGCATCAGCGGGTGGCCGAAGACGAAGCGCACGCCCTCGCGGATGTCCCGGCTGAGGCTGGTCTTCTCGACCGGTCGATCCACCGGTGCCGGCTTGCGGATGCGCAGGACGTAGTACGCCGACGACAGGTACGTGACCACGTCGGCGAGCACCGCGAGCGGGGCGGTGAGCAGCTGCACCATGAAACCGCCGACGGCCGGGCCGCCGATCTGGGAGACGGAGCGGGAGAGCTCGAGCTTGCCGTTGGCGTCGACGAGGCGGTCCTCGGCGACCAGCGCGGGCAGGATCGACAGCTGCGCGACGTCGTAGAAGAGCGTCCCCAGCCCGATCAGGAAGGTGACGACGTACAGCAGCGGCATGCTGAGCACGTCCAGTGCCAGCGCGATCGGCACGGCGAGCAGCGCCACCGCCCGCAGCAGGTCGGCTCCGATCATCACCGCGCGCAGCGGCAGCCGTTCCACCCAGACGCCTGCGGGGAGACCGATCAGCAGGATCGGCAGGTACTCGACCGCCCAGAGCAGACCGATCTCCAGCGGTGACGCGTCGAGGGCGAACAGCGCCACCAGCGGCAGGGCCAGCAGGGTGATGCCGGTGCCGAACAGGCTGACGGTCTGGGACATCCAGAGGTTGCGGTAGTCCGCGGCGCCCCACAGGCTCCGGCGCAGGCCCGATCGCCACTCGGTCGTCATCCCGGGCGCCGGTCGACGGTCGTGGTGGGCATGGGTGTCCTTCGGGGTGGGAGCACGGGATCCACGTCAGCTCCGTCCAGATCGTGCCGCAGGAAATGCGAGACAGATTGCCGACTCGACGTTTCGTGCGCGGCGAGGGCTCGGCGGCCTGTTTTCGCGCATAGTGACCTGCATGGCGATCGGGTGGGCTGCCGGTATCAGTAGATCCACTGGCTACATATTTGTCAAGCCGGGCCGCCACGGCCGAGAACGGCTAATGCATCCAGTGCCGGACTTTAGCGTCGTTGCAACTTTGCCTGATGTTTACCCGCGCTTCCGCTGTGATCGCGCGGGCCGGTGGCTACTCTCCGACAGGCGCTGTCCCACGCAGTTCGCGGGTGATTGCCTGTTCGACGTCTGTTCCGTCGTGCCGGCGTCCCGATCGATTCCGACCGGAGACCGAGGTATGAGTACCGAAGACGTCGGCGACAGCGGTTTCATCGCCGTCACGGCCATGGCGGGACGTTTCCCGGGAGCCCCGGACGTCGAAACTTTCTGGGCCAACCTCTGCGACGGCCGGGAATCGGTGTCGGTGCTGCGCGACCAACTGCCGGCGGCGACAGACGGGTACGTGCCCTCCTACGGCCTGCTGAGCGATCCGGATCTGTTCGACGCCGACTTCTTCGACTACTCGCCCGACGACGCCCTGATCATGGATCCGCAGCACCGGCTGCTGCTGGAGTGCGCCCACGAGGCCCTCGAGCGCGCCGGCCACGGCGGCCCCGAACGCCTGTCGACCGGCGTGTTCGTCGGGGGGTCGGTCACCGACCACGGAGCCCTCGTCCGGGCCTGGGGGCACGCCCGGGGTGCGCCGTTGCCGGACACCCGTGTCCAGCAGGGGAACGACGTCGACTTCCTCGCCACCCGGATCGCCTACAAGCTGGACCTCACCGGGCCCGCCATGGCGGTGCAGTCGGCCTGTTCCTCGTCGTTGGTGGCGGTGCACGTCGCCATCGGTGCGCTGCTCGCGGGTGACTGCGCGATGGCGGTGGCCGGCGGCGCCTCGGTGCTGGCCGCGATCCCGATGCTGCAGCACGACCCGGACGACATCTTCGCCGACGACGGGCGGTGCCGTCCGTTCGACGCGCACGGCCACGGCACCGTCCGGGCGAGCGCGGTGGGCCTGGTGGTACTGCGTCCACTCGCCGAGGCACTGGACGACGGTGACCACGTGCACGCGGTCATCCGCGGTACCGCGGTCAACAACGACGGCCGGCGCAAGATGGGCTTCCACGCACCGAGCGTGGCCGGGCCGGCCGGGGCCGTGCGCACCGCTCAGCTGGTGGCCGGTGTCGACGCCGACGAGATCGGCTACGTCGAGGCGCACGGCACCGGCACCGCGCTCGGCGACCCGGTCGAGGTCGCCGGACTGACGAAGGCGTTCCGCCAGAGCACGGACCGGACGGGGTACTGCCGGATCGGGTCGGTCAAGGCCAACGTCGGCCACGCCGACGCGGCCGCGGGCATCGTGGGACTGATCAAGACAGTGCTCTGCGTGGAGCACGGCGTGCTCCCCGCCAGCCTGAACTTCAGCGAGCCGAACCCGGCGATCGACTTCGCGTCCTCCCCGTTCGTCGTCAACGACCGGACCGTCCCCTGGGAGTCCGGGGGGCGGCCCCGGGTCGGCGCCACGAACGTGCTCGCGTTCGGTGGGACCAACGCACACGCCGTGGTGGCCGAGTCGCCTGCCGCGCTCCCGACGACCCCGGGGCGACCGGACCACCTGCTGGTCCTCTCGGCGCGGACCTGGCCCGCGCTCCAGGACGTCGCCCGCATGCTGGCCGACCACCTCGAACGGTGTCCGGGCACCGATCTCGCCGACGTCGCGTGGACCTTGCAGACGGGTCGGGCGATGCATCCGCAGCGCCACTTCGTGGTCGCCGCGGACGTGGCCGAGGCCGTTGCGGCGCTGCGTACCGGCCTGCCGGGCGGGGACGGCCCGGACCGCGCACGCCGACAGCGCACCGTGTTCCTCTTCGCCGAGCCGGGCGGCGACCGCACGGGCTCCGTCGCCGCGATCCACGCCGCGGAGGAGGTGTTCCGCGCCCACCTGGACGAGATCGCCGACGCTGCGCACCCGCATCTCGGCCACGACCTGCGCCGGTCGCTGCTCGCGGCCCCCGGCCCGGAGAGCACGCCCGCAGTGCCGGCAGCCCACCTCGCTGTGCAGTACGCGACGGCGAGGCTGCTGATGTCCTGGGGTGTGCGCCCCGACGCGGTGGCCGGGCAGGGGCTCGGCGCCCGCTGCGCGGCGGCCGTCGCCGCGGAGCTGAGCCCCGCCGACACCGCCCGCCTGCTCGTCGCGCTCACCGAAGCCGAAGCCGAAGATGCGGTCGCCGGGGTGCCGGCGCGGCCCGGCAGGCCACTGCTCTGCGACGTCCCGGCGGCGCTGGACGGCGCACCGGGGCAGATCGTCGTGCACATCGGGGCGGAGCCACCGGCAGCGCCTGCCGCCGGCGTCGTCGAGCCGGTGCCCGTCGACGTCCTGCCTGTCGACGTCCTGGATGGGCCCGGCCGGTCACCGACCGGTTTCCGGACGGCGCTCGCCGCGGCCGGTCGGCTCTGGGCGGCCGGGGCGACGGTCGACTTCGCCGCCCTGCACGCGGGCGAACGACGGCGCCGCCTGCACCTGCCGACCTATCCGTTCGAGCGACGTCCCTACCTGGTGCCCCACCCGCCGTCCTCTCCCCACCCACCACCCGAGCGTCTCGACTGAAGGAGCACGTCTCTCTGTGAACGACATCGAGCGAGCCATCGGCTCCCTGCTGGTTGCGGACCTGTTCGTCGAGGTCCCGGAGGACCGGATGAGCCCCGAGGACCGGCTGCGCGGCGATCTCGGGCTGGACTCGCTGGGCTTCGTCGAGCTGCGGGTCCAGTGCGAGAACACGTTCGGGGTCACGATCTCCGACGCCGACTTCACGCCGGAGAACTTCACCAGCATCCGCAGCGTGGCCGACCTCGTCCGCACCTTGCAGGGCAGCTCCACCGTCGCCGGCGACTGACCGTCCATGGCTCCGACCAGCACGGCCCGAGAGGACACATCCATGTCAGCCGCAGGCGTGCTCGGATCGACCCGGTCGTGGTTCGACCGGGACGTCCAGTTCGACCACTACGGAGCGGACCCGCTGCCGTTCGGGTGCACCGGGGCGAGGGGGATCGTCCAGCAGTTCGTCGAGCTTGCAGGTGGTCAGGCGGGCCGCTCCTTCGACGTGCTGGACGCCAGCGGCGGGTACGGGTCCGCCTGCCTGGGTGCGGGGTCGGAGGTGATCGCCGAGGCGTTGGCGACCGCGGTCCGGCAAGCGGGCTACGTGACCGATGAGATCGCCTCGGCGGAGCGTTCCCTGCTCCTGGAGCGGCTGTTCGGTCCCGGCGGGCTGTTCGCGGACCGGTTCCCGGCGGCGGACTACCGGGTCAGCGGACGCAACTCGGGCTCGGAGGGCATGGAGCTCGCGCTGCGTCTCGTCCTCGAGTCGCGCTTCGACCGGCGCCTGCTGCGCGCCGTCCCCGGGGCCGAGCAGCGTGACATCGTGCTCGGCTTCGAGGGGGCGTGGCACGGCTGGTCGGGGGGACTGCTTCCGCTGCTCAACCGCCGCCACTACCGGGTCGGGCTGCCCGCGGTCGCCCCGGAGCAGTTCGGCTTCAGCACCGACCACATCCCGTTCGGTGACGTCGAGGCGGCGCAGGAATGGTTCGACCGCAACGGCGACCGCGTGCTGGCGGTGGTGGTCGAGCCCGTCCAGGGCGACGCCGGGATCATGGTGCCGGAGCAGGGCTACCTGCGCCGGCTGGCCGCGCTCGCCGAGCAGAGCGGCGCCCTGCTGGTGGCGGACGAGGTCCTCACCTTCGCCAAGACCGGCGGGTTCTTCGCGATGTCCGACGACGAGGGCCCCATCCCCACCGACATCACGGTGATCGGCAAGAGCCTCGGCATGGGTGCGCTGTCGACCTCGATGGTCATCGTGCGCCGCGAGCTCGGGGTGCGACCGACCGGCACGGTCTCGACCTCCGACCTGCGCCCGCTCACGTGCGCGGTGATCCGGGCAGGCCTCGACCACGTTGTTGGGGAGGGGCTGCTCGAGCGCTCCGCGGAGGTGGGCGCGCAGCTGGGCCGGCTGCTGCGGGAGCGGGTGGTGGCGCCGTTCCCCGACCTGTACCGGGAGGCCCGCGGAGTGGGTCTGCTGCACGGGATCGAGCTGACCGAGGCCGCCGCCGCCCGCATCGGCGAGCTGCGCAACTGCATGATCCGCAATGGCGTCTACGTGGAGTTCATGTCCGGCGCCGGGCGCCGTTCGCACGGCCTGCGGTACGTGTACCCGACGATGCGGGTGGCGCCGCCGCTCGTCGTGTCCGCCGACGACGTCGAGACGATCGCCGCGCGGCTGGCAGCCGGGTCGCAGGCTCTGCGGGAGCTCGCGGCGTGACGGCCGTCCCGTCCGCACCGGCGGGTGCGCGGCTGCTGCCCGTCACCCGGCGCGTCGAGCACGCCGACACCGACGCGTCCGGCGTCGTGCACTTCGCGCGGTACCCGGCATGGGAGGAGACCGCGTTGCTGGCGAACCTCGAGCGGCTCGGCGTCGGGCTCGGCGTGCTCGCGCGCGAGGGGTTCGACCTCGTCGTCACGGAGTCGACGACCCGGTACCGCGCACCGGCGCGCTATCCCGACGAGCTGAGCCTGGAACCCGTCGTCGGGCACCTCGGCGCCGCGCGGGCCCGGATCGACACGACGATCCGGCGGACCGCGGACGGCACCGAGCTCGCCACCGGCCAACTCGTCGTGGCCCTCACCGATCGCGCGACCGGTGCGCCGTGCGCGCTGCTTCCCGTCCTGCACGCCGTCCTCGAGGAGACCCGCTCCGATGTCCACCGCTGAACCCGACGTCGCGACCGACCGGGACACGTCGTCCGAGCCGAGCCGGACAATGGGCTTCACCGAGATCAAGAGCTGGTTGCGCCACCGGCACCCGATGCTCTACCTCGACCGCGTGCTCGACTACGAGCCGGGTGTGCGGCTGGTCAGCAGGCTCTCGGTGTCGGCACAGATGGACGCGATCGCAGGGCACTTCCCGGAGCGCGCGATCTTCCCGGCCAGCCATCTGAGCCAGGCGTTCGCGCAGTCCGGGATCATCCTGTTCCAGGTCAGCACCACGCGCCTCGCCGAGGACGAGCTGACGCTGGTCGGCGCGATGAACTCGCGGTTCTTCCGGATCGTCACCCCCGGCGACACGGTGACGATCACCGTCTCGGTCGACCGCCTGCTGGGCGCCACGTTCTTCTTCTCGGGCCGGGCCGTCGTGGACTCGACGACGGTCGCCGCGTTCCGCGCCAACCTCGTCCGGCGCAAGACCGCCGACATGGGGCACCAGTGGTGGTGACCGGCGCAGTGACGACCGGCGCGGTGACGACCGGCGCGGTGACGACCGGCGCGGTGGTCACCGGGATGGCCTGGTCCACGGCGCTGGGCTCGGACCTCGACGAGGTGTGGCGGGCGCTGCTGTGCGGGGCGACCGGCGTGACGCCCGTGCCGAGCGCGCACCCGGTGCGCAACGGCCGGGCGGCGGTCGTGGCGGACCTGCCGATGGACCTCGACCCGGTGCAACGCCAGTACGAGCTCGGCGCGCGAACACTGCGAGCCGCGGTGGCCGACGCCGGGCTCGACGTCACCGATCCGCGGCTGCGTCTGGTGGTCGGCACGAGCTACGGATCGCATCTGGACGTCCCACCCGACGGGCTGGACCGGTGGGGCGAGGCTCTCGCCACGGGGCTGGGCATGGGCCGCCGCCCGCTCATGGTGAGCACCGCCTGCTCGGCGGGCTCGGACGCGATCCTGGTCGGTGCCGCGCTGATCGCCGAGGGTGAGGAGGAGATCTGCGTCGTCGGTGGCGTGGACGTGCTGACGCAGGCCAAGCGGCTCGGGCACTCCGCACTCGGCACCATGTCGCCCACCGCGCTGCGGGCCTTCGACGAGAGCCACGACGGCATGGTCCTCGGCGAGGGCGCGGCGTTCCTCGTGCTGGAGCGGGATGGTTCGGCGCAGGCGCGCGGGGCTCGCGTGCGGGGGCGGCTCTCGGGCACCGGCTCGGCGAACGACGCCGCAGGCCCGACCGCCCCCGACCCGAGCGGTGACACCGTCGTGCAGGCGGTGCGCACCGCGCTGGCCGCCGCCGGCCGCAGCACCGGCGAGGTCGGCGTCCTCAACGCGCACGGCTCCGGCACCCCGGTCAACGACGACGTCGAGTGCCGCGCCTTCGGGAGCCTCTTCGCGGGCGGGGCGGCACCCGTCGTGTTCGCCACCAAGGGCGCTTTCGGCCACACGTTGGGCGCCACCGGAGCGCTGGAGGCCGTCGCCGTGCTGCTGGCGCTGCGGGACAAGCAGGTGCCACCGGTGCCCGGGCTGGAGACGGTGATGCCGGGCTTCCCGCTACCCCTCCCGAGCGGCGCGGCGCTGCCGTTCGCCGGCGAGGTCGGGCTCAGTGTCACGCTCGGGTTCGGCGGGTTCACCACCTGCCTCGCGCTGGAGGCGGTCGCATGACGGGCCGGCAGGAGCCGGAGCTGAGCGGAGCCGGTCTGGTCCAGCTGGCCGCGGGCCGGCTGGCCAAGCTCGGGACAGCCCCGCCGCGCAGGCGGATCCCCTCCCTGTACGCGGACCCGGCCTCGTGGGCCGTCCTGGAGACCGTCGACGAGGTGTGGGCAGGCTGCCCGGACACGGTACGGGCAGCGCCCGAGGCCACGGCGATGGTCCTGGTCAGTACCTACGGCACCACGGACACGATGACGGCGATCAGCCGCGCGGTGCCGGGTGGGCGGCTCTCACCGCTGCGCTTCGCGGGGGCGAGCGCAGGCGGCCCGATCAGCCTCGTCTGCCTGGTGCACGGCTTCCGGGGGCCGACCCTCATGATCACCACCGATCCGGTCGACGGGTGCCCGGTGGCCCTCACGATGGCCCGGCACTGGCTGCGGACAGGCACCGCGAGCCACGTCGTGATCGGTGTGCACGACCACGATCCGATCCGTGGGCACCAGGTGCGGTGCGTCGTGCTCGGGGCCGAGCAACTCGGGGCTGCGTGATGAGTGCAGGCTCGGACGTCCCGGAGCGGACGGCGGTGCTGGCCTTCCTGGCCGCGTCGGTGGACGTCGGACCGGGTCCCGGCGGTCCGACGCCGGCGGAGCCCGACGCGGCTGCGGTCGTGGTCGACGCGGTCGCCGACCTGGGCCTGCCGCCCGGCTCTCCCGTGCTGATCGCGATGCCGAACGGCACCATCACCCTCGCCGCGTTCTTCGGGGTGCTGCTCGCCGGCGCGGTCCCGGTGCTGCTCCCGCCGGTGGCCGGAGCCGCCCGGATCTCCGAGATCGGCAGGCAGCTGGGCGGGGCGGCGCTGATCGCGCCCCGGATCGACCCGGCGCGGTACGGCGCGACGACGGTGCACCCGCTCGGCGGCCGGTGCGAGGCGGCGCTGCTGGACGGGCGGGCGCACCAGCGGTACCAGCCGGGCGAGGTCGTGCTGATGACGTCGGGCACCTCCGGGATCGCCAGCGGCTGCCTGCACGGCGTCGACGCGCTGCTGCGCAACGCCGACCGCCACGCCACCGCCGTCGGCCAGCGCCCCGACGACACGGTCCTGGCGTCGTTGCCCCTGTACTACTCCTACGGCCTGGTCGCGCAGGCGCTGGCCGCGTTCGTGCGGGGCTCGCGGCTGGTCGTCTCCGGACCGCCGTTCACCGCCCGGTCCTTCGTCGAGACCATCCGCGCCCACGACGTCACGGTGTCCTCGCTGACGCCCAGCGCGGCGGTCCGGCTGGCCGCGGACCCGCCTGCCGGACCAGCCGCCCTGCGGGTGCTCACCGTCGGCGGCGACGAGCTCGACCCGACGCACGTCGGCGCGCTGCTGGCCGACGGCCCGCAACAGGAGCTCTACCTCACCTACGGCCTCACCGAGGCCGGCCCGCGCGTGACCACGCTCGCTGCGCACCGCGAGCCCGAGCACCGCTGGGGCTCGGTCGGCACCCCGCTGCCGGGGGTGCGGACGTACCTGCGCGACTCCGCGGGCGACGGGCCCGGCGCCGAGCTCGTCGTCGAGTCCGACACGGTGCTGCGCCGACGGCTCCCCGGGGGCGCCCCGACCGTCGCGGGCACCGTCGCCACCGGCGACCGGTTCGACATCGACGCCGACGGTTACCACTACTTCCGCGGCCGGTCCGCTGACTCGGTGGTCATCGGCGGGGAGAAGATCTGGCTGCCGTCGGTGCGCCGGATCGCCGCCGAGGTGCCCGGCGTCCGGCACGCCACCACCACCGTCTACCGGGACGACCGCAACGAGCTGCGCTACGGCCTGGACGTCGCCGCGGACGACCCCGGGCCGCGGCTGGCGGCCGAGATCGAGCACGCGCTCAACCGCGTCCTGCTGCGCGCTGAGCGACCGCACCGGATCACGTTGTGCCGGGCGACGACCGAGGAGTGGCGCAAATGAGTCCCGATCCCGGCACCGCGGCGACCACGGTCCCGGCGTTGCGTGCCGTCGCCGAGCGCGTGCGGCGGGCGCCGGACGCCGAGGCGGTCCGCTCGGCAGACGAGGCCGTCGACTACCGCACCCTGTGGGAGCGGTCCGCGCAGGTCGCGGCGCGGCTCGCGCAACTCGGTGCCGTCCCCGGCACGGCCGTCGGCGTGCACCTGGAACGGTCCGTGGACCTGGTCGTGACGCTGGTCGGGCTGCTGCGCTCCGGCTGCGTCGCGGTGCCGCTGGACGTCGGGTACCCGCCCGAGCGGCTGCGGTTCATGTGCGCCGATGCCGGCGTGGAGCTGGTCGTCGGCCACCAGGGTCAGCTCGACCGGCTGGGCGGCTTCAGCACCGTCGTGACCGACGGGGAGGTCGGCTACGCCACCGCAGGGCCGGCCCGGCCCGTGCCGGACCCCGCTCCGGTGTTCGAGGCCCCCGAGGTGGCCGGCGACGACATCGCCTACGTCGTCTACACCTCCGGGTCCACCGGCCGCCCGAAGGGCGTGCGCTACGCCCACCGCAACCTCGCCAACCTGGTGGCCTGGCAGGCCGAGGCCAGCGAGTGCGGTCCGGGGGACCGGACCCTGCAGTTCGCCCCGGCGTCGTTCGACGTCACCTACCAGGAGGTGCTTCCCACGCTCGGCGAGGGCGGCACCGTCGTCTGCTGCCACGAGGACGAGCGGTTGGACCCGCAGCTGCTCTGGGACCTCGTCGAGCGGGAGCGGGTCAACCGGCTCTTCGTGCCGTTCGTGATGATCCAGTCGCTCGCCCTGTTCGCCGACGACGCCACCCCGGAGACACACCCGCTGCGCGAGATCCTCACGTCGGGGGAGCAGGTGCAGTGCACGGCGGCGATCCGGGCGATGTTCACCCGGCTGCCGGACTGCCGTCTGGTGAACCAGTGGGGGACGACCGAGACCCACGTCGCCACCTGGTACCGGCTGCCCGCTGACGTGGCCGGCTGGGTCGACCTGCCCTCGATCGGCACGCCGATCACCGGCACCGACGTCCGGGTCTGCGACGCGGACGGCCGGCCCGTGCCGGACGGCGAGGTGGGCGAGCTGTGGATCACCGGAGCCGCCGTCGGCCCCGGCTACCTCGGTCTGCCCGAGCGCACCGCGCGCAGCTACCGCACCGACCCGCTGGACCCGGCCGTGCCCGCCTACCGCAGCGGGGACCTCGGCCGGGTCACCCCGGACGGCCTCCTGGAGTTCCTCGGCCGGGAGGACACGCAGGTCAAGGTGCGCGGGTTCCGGATCGAGCTCGGGGAGATCGAGAGCCTGCTCTGCTCCGACCCGTCGGTCGCGCAGGCGGTGGTGGTGGTCAGCGGCGCCGCGGCCGAGGACCGGAGCCTGCGTGCGTTCCTCGTGCCGAAGTCGGCTCCTGAGGACACCTCGGCCTGGACGGCGGGGCTGCTCGCGGACCTGCGCGACCGGTTGCCCGCCTACATGGTGCCGGTCCGGGCCGACGTCGTCGGGTCGTTGCCGCGCACACCCAGCGGGAAGGTCGACCGGCTCGCGCTGGCCACCGGGAGCGCAGCATGATCGAGAAGATCACTGCGGACGCGCCGGACACCATCCCGGTGCCGGGCCGGACGGCAGGACCGCTGTCGGGTGCCCAGCGGGCGCTGTACCTGGTCGAACTGCTCCACCCGGGCACGCCGATGTACAACATCACGGTGGCGGTCCGCCTGGAGGGCCCGCTCGACGTGCCGCGGCTCCGCAGCGCCCTCGCGCGCGTCGTCGCGCGGCACGACGCGCTGCGTACGACCTTCGCGCCGGGCACCACGCCGCCGTTCGAACCCGTCCAGCGGATCGGCGACCCGGACGTGGAACTCCCCGTCGTCGAGCTGGACGCCGACCGTGACGCCGACGGGACCGGGGTCGCGGACGCCGCGGCGTTGCGACTGGCCCAGACGTGGGCCGACGAGCCGTTCGACCTGGAACGCGGGCCGCTGCTGCGCACCCGGCTGCTGGTGACGGGCCCCGAGCGGCATCTGCTCGTCGTCACGATGCACCAGCTCGTCTCGGACGGTCCGTCGCTGCAGGTGTTCTTCGACGAGCTGGCGCAGGCCTACGCGGGTGAGCCCGAGACGCCCCCGCCTGCCGTGCGGTTCGCCGACTACGCGGCCTGGCAGCGGGCCCGCCCGGTCGATGCCGAGCAGCTCGGCTGGTGGCGTGAGCGCCTCGCCGGGGTCCCGATGGTGCTGCGGCTGCCGACCGACAAGCCACGCCCGCCGGTCGCGGGCCCGCACGGGGGGAACCACCGCCACCCCCTGCGCGCCGCGGTGATGACGCCGGCGCTGCAGCTCGCGCAGCGACTGCGCGTGACGCCGTTCGTGCTGATGCTCACCGCGTACGCCACCTTCCTCTCCCGCCTCGCCCGCTCTCGCGACGTGCTGGTCGGCGTGCCGGTGAGTGCCCGCGACCGCGTCGAGCTGGAGAGCGTGATCGGGTTCTTCGCCACCACCCTCCCGGTGCTCGTCGAGGCGCACGCCGACCGGGGCTTCGCCGACCTGTGCCGGTCGGTGCAGGGGGAGCTGCTGGACGTCCTGACCCACCGCGAGGTGTCGATGGAGCAGCTCGCGCAGGAGCTCGCGCCCGAGCGCGACCCCGGGCACGCCCCGCTGGTCCAGGCGTTCTTCTCCTTCGAGCAGGAGCCGATCGTGAGCGCGCGCCTCGCGGGCCTGCGCGCCACGGCCATCGACCTCCCGCCGACCGGGGCGAAGGTCGACCTCGACATGCTGGTGTTCCGCTCGGCCGCAGGCGGGGACGACTTCGACCTGACGCTCACCTACCGGGCCGACCTGTTCGAGGCCGCCACCGTGGCCCGGATGGCCGTGTACTTCGAGCGGCTGCTGTCTGCGGCCGTCGCGGCGCCGGACGCCCCGGTCCGGACGTTGCCCGAACCCGCTGCCGACGGGCTGCCCGCTCCTGCTCCGCATCCGCCGCCCGCCGCTGACGGGCTGTCCGCCCCGAGTCCCGCGTCCGCCGCCGCGATCCGCCCGGAGGCGACCACCGCGGCCCGCGCCGGGACGGAGCACGACCTCGTCCAGATCTGGCGGGAGGTGCTGGGGCGCGACGACGTCGGCCTCGACGACAACTTCTTCGACCTGGGTGGCACGTCCTTCGCGCTCGCCACCGTGCACACCCTCATCGGCGCGCGCACCGGCGCGACGACGTCGCTGGTGTCGCTGCTGGAGTTCCCGACGATCGCCGCGCTTGCGCGGCACCTCGCCGGCGACCCCCGGACCGGACATGCGGTGTCCGAGCCGGTCGGCCAGGCGCGGGCGACCCGGTTGCGCGACCGCCGGAACCGGCTGCAGCAACGACGGCCCGGGCGGGGGACCGGCGAGTGAGCGCGTCCGAGGAGAGGGCCGGGACCGCTTGGGACGGGTCCAGCGGCGTCCGGGCCAGGACCGCTGCCGTCGTCGCCGCGGTCTGGTGTGAGCTCTTCGGGGTGGCGCGGGTCGACCCCGACGACGACTTCTTCGCACTGGGCGGGCATTCGATGCTCGCGGTCAGGATGGCGTCCCGGTTACGGACCGAGCTGGGGCTGCGCGTACCTGTGCGCACGATCCTGGAGAACCCGACGGTCGACGCTCTCTCCCGGCTGCTGGCCGAGGCCGTCGAGTCCGCCACCGATCCGGCCGGCAGCTGAACTCACGCCTTCGATGTCACCTGGCCCGGGCGGTTGCCGCGTAGTCAGCAAGATCGGTCGCCCTCGACGTTGTCGAGCACGAGCAGCAGCCCTCGGTTCCCCAGGAACGACGCAACGGCCCCGACGCGGTCGGCGGTGCCGGAGTCGGGGACGCCGAGCGCGGTGGCGATGGCGGGGACGACGTCCGCGGCGGAACGGACGTCGGCGAGCTCGACCAGCACCGTGCCGGCCGGGAAATGTTCGCGTGCCGCGGCCGCGACCAGCAGGGCGAGCGTGGTCTTGCCGACCCCGCCAGGCCCGGTCAACGTCAGGACGGAGCACGAGGGCTCTGCCAGGACACCCACGATCGCGTCCACCTGGTCGTCCCGACCGATCACCGGCGCAGCGGGCGCGGGCAGCCGAAGTCGCTCACCGGCACAGCATCCCGGTACCGGCGGCGGGGAGGGAAAGACGGGCGACGACCGGGGACCTCGGCTCCACGGTTCCAGCATCCCGTCCGGCGCGATCATCAGCGGTGGAGGCTCGGTGGCGGGCGCAACCTCGGCTCCAGGCCGACGAGCTGTAGTAATGTGAGCTGCCCGGATGACCGTTTTCGCTGCGTGCAGGTGGTGTCCGGGCGTCGAACGATCGTGAGGACGGGATGCCATGCCCGTTGACGATGCAGACTCGCCGGCGGAGCGCGGGTCAGTGGAGCCGGACTACGGGATCGACGATCGCCGGGCCGACACGGCGGCTCCCGTCGTTTCCCACCGGTGGCAGCACCGCGTGCCGACAGGGCGCACCGCCCGTCCCCTTGTCACGACGCCATCGGGGCTCCTCCCGCACGATGTGCGGCGGGCCGAGGGGAACCGGCTGGCCCGCCAGCCCGGATTGGCCGTCATGGGCGGACTGGTGTTCGTTCTCCCCGTCGCTGTGGCCCTCGCCTACGGAGTGGGCGGGGCTGAGGGGTCGGTGCGCGTGCTGAGCCCGCTGACCACGTTCGCACTACCGGTCGTCGCGCTGATCGCGTTCTGGTGGGAGGACTGGCCCGGCACCCGGTTGCGGTCGGACTGGACGGGGTGGGTGGACACCGCCCTGGTGCTCATCGGCGCGATCATCCTGACCATGGCCGGGCAGGCCGTGACCGCCCGGCTGGATCTGGTGGGGATCTTCGATCCCGGGGCCGGTCCGGAGCACTCGGCCACGTTCCCGGCCACGTTGCCGCTGGCCGGCGCGGGCTTCGTGATGATGCTGCAGCTGACCCTGGCCTGTGAGCGGTGGCCGTTTCGCCGCTTCAACCGGACGTTGTCCGGCCTGCTCGCGCTGGTCGTCTCGGCGGTGGTCGCGGTCGTGTCGACGTGGACGGTGGTCGCTGTCACGGAGCCGGTCGCCGGTGCGAGCGTGCGCCCCGGCCTCATGGGCGGCGCCGATTTCGGTGCGATGATCGTGACGATCGCCGTGTGGCAGACGGTCGTGTTCGTGGTGCTGCGCGGCTGGCCCCTCAACCTGATCGAGGCACGCGTGCCCCGGTTGCTGGCGAACAACGCGACGGTCGTCGCCGGCGGTCTGCTGACCTACTGGGTGCTGTCGTCCGGATCAGGTCTTCCGGCCGAGACGATCAACTCCGTCTGCGGCTGCGTGGTCGCGGGCGGACTGCTCGTGGGAATGCTGTTCGAAGGCTGGCCGCCGTGGGCTCGGCGCTGGGGCAGCCTCGCGCTCGTGGCTGTGGTCTCAGCGGCCCTGTTCGTCCTGCTCACAGGCATTGCCGACATGCTGTCCTGGCAGCGCGCCACCCCATCGGACTGGGTGTCCTACACCACGCTGAACGCGATCGGACTCGCGGTGCTCCTGCACGTCGGGATCGGGCGGCGCTGGCCGTTCCACCGCATCCCGGAAGAGCGAACGTGAATCTCGTGACGAGATCATCGTCAACGGGCAGAAGATCGATGTAGACCTGGATCCGCGGGAATCTCTGCTCGACGTTCGGCACGGCCGGCTGTAGCGATGACGACGAGATCCGACAGGCCGCCGGGCAGCCGGGCCTGGTTCGATGCGCGTCTTCTTCGGGCTGGCCGGTATTCCGATTTGGCGGGCACCGGGGTGGACGTGCCGCCCCAGGGGCCGGAAGCCTGGGGAGCGACCGTCCTGCAACGCTGCTGGCCTCTCCTTCCCACGTGTGAACCGGGTCCGCGGCTGATGACGCACTCCACTGGCTGATAGAAAGGACTGGTCCCGTGTTTCCTGAGACTCCCGCCGCCGCGGCCGCGCTGTCCGTGGCCACCCGTTTCCACTCACCCTCGCTGCTCAACCATTCCGTCCGCTGCTACCTCTGGGCGACGATGTACGGCACAGCGCACGGAATAGCCGCCGACGACGAGCTGGTCTATGTCTCGGCGCTGCTACACGACATCGGGCTGGCGGAGGCGTTCGACAACTACACGCTTCCGTTCGAGGTCGCAGGAGGGAATCTGGCCTGGACCTTCGGTGTGGCGGCAGGCTGGCCCGCGGAGCGGGCCTCCCGGGCCGCGGAGATCATCGTGACGCACATGCGTGATGACGTGTCCGCCACCGCCGACCCCGAGTCCCACCTGCTGCAGGTCGCCACCAGCTGGGAGGCGGTCGGACGTCGCCCGGAGGAGTTCCCGCCGGACGCGAGGACGCAGATGCTCACCCGCTATCCCTGGCTGGGTTTCGGCACGGAGGTGCTGGCGAGCTTCGAAGACCAGGCGAGGCGCAAGCCGGACAGTGCCGCCGCCGCATCGGTCTGCAAGAAGGACATGGCCGGGCGCGTCGCCGCCAACCCCCTCGAATGCCACCAGCCCTCCTGACCCGGGGTGGCCACACGGGGCAGAGGTTTGCGGGTCGAGCCCTCAGTCGCGGGCGAGGACCGACGTCAGGACCCTGTGCAGCTCTGCTGCCGGGTCGGTCGCGAGGGATGCTGATCGCCACGCCACGTGGGCGTCGGGGCGCACGAGCACGCAGCCGTCCTCGCCGACCTCGCGGGCCCGCGCCCAGTCGTCGTACAGGTCGGTGTACTCGCGGCCCGGGCCGACCACGTACGCGGCCAGCTCGACGCCCAGGTCGGCGGCCACCTTCGCCGCGGCGTCGGCCCACTGCTCGCCGGCGGTGCCGGTGAACAGGCAGAACCGGCCCTTGCCCGCCAGGTCGTGGGTCGACACCTGTCGCCCGTCACGCCCGAGCCACACGTGCGGCAACCGGGCACCCGGCCAGGTCGTCGGGTGGTAGTACAGCTCGGGATCGCGGGTGTACGCAGGCTCCGGCGTGCCGTCCGGGACCACCGCGCCCGAGGCGTAGCGCTGCCCGAGCTCCACGCCGTGCGTGTTGAACTCGTAGTCCTTCAGCTCCAGCGCCGCCTGCAGCTTCGACCGCTGCTCGGCTGCCTCCGGGGTGTTCGCCGTACGCGCTGTGATGTGCCGGCGCATCACCTCGGGGTCGCTCTCGCCGACCAGCCCGAGCGCGTCGAAGATCGGCCCGAACTCCTCGATGCTCTTGTTCGCCCGCAGCACGATCTGCTCGCCGACCGGGGCCCGCTCCAGGTCGTAGCTGTCGAGCAGTCCCTCACCGGCGGTACCACGGAGCACGTACGCGAGCTTCCAGGCCAGGTTGTAGGCGTCCTGAATCGAGGTGTTGGACCCCAGGCCGTTCGACGGCGGATGCCGGTGCACCGCGTCGCCCATGCAGAACACCCGGCCCGCGCGGTAGCGGGTGGCGTACATCTTGTTGATGGCCCACAGCGATGTCGAGCGGATCGTCACCGGGATCGTGTCATCACCCACCAGTTCATGGACGATTTTGACTGCCATCTCGTCGTCCACATCCGGCGGCGGCTGCGAGATGTCGTAGCCCCAGATGCACATCCACTCGTTCCACGGTCGCACCATCCGGATCACTCCCATGCCCACGCCGCCGACATCCGCCCCGGGCTGCAACACCCAGTACAAGTTGCTCGGCCGGTGCTCCACGAGGTGCGACAGGTCCGCCTGGAACACGATGTTCATCGACCCCGCGAGATCCATCTGGCCCTCGAACGGCAGCCCGACGTCCGCGGCCACCGCGCTGCGCCCACCGTCGGCGCCGACCACGTACTTCGCCCGGATGTCGTACCGGTGCCCGGTGACGCGGTCCCGCACCGTCACCGTCACCCCGTCCGCGTCCTGCACCAGCCCGACGTACTCGGTGTCGAACCGGATCCGGCTGCCCCGCGACGCCGCATGCCCGATCACGATCGGCTCCAGCAACGTCTGCGGAATGTCGCCGTTGGGCGACGGGCTGGCCAGCGTGTAGTCCGCCTCCCGGGCCGGATGCGTGAACCACGTACGCACCCGCCCGATCTCGTCACCGGCCAGGCTCGTGCAGAACACCGTGTTCCCCAGCAGATGATGCGCCGTGGCCTGCGCCAGGACGTCGTCCTCGATGCCCAGGTCGCGGAAGATCTCCATCGTCCGCTGGTTGGTCAGATGCGCCCGCGGCGTGTTCGCCGTCCACCGGTACTTGGTGACCACGATGTGCTCCACGCCCAGCGTGGCCAGCGCCAGCGCCGCCCCGCCCCCGGCGGGACCGCTACCGATCACCAGCACATCGGTCGTCAGGTTCTCACTCACGATACCCTTTCCACAACGATATCGAATTGTCTTGAGATATTCCGAATGATACGCTCGCCAAATCCACATGGGTGGCACGTATTCGACGATTGAGAACTGCCTGCTCTGATTCTCCGCGTGACACTCACCCGCG
Source organism: Pseudonocardia xinjiangensis (assembly GCF_050948425.1). NCBI lineage: Bacteria > Bacillati > Actinomycetota > Actinomycetes > Pseudonocardiales > Pseudonocardiaceae > Pseudonocardia > Pseudonocardia xinjiangensis. The sequence goes on from NZ_CP192009.1 coordinate 3,029,614, forward strand.
GCTTTCTTGGTGAGCAACAGATCATCGCATCGGGGCGGGCGCTGGCATCACCTGCGGCGGGCGCAGGTCAAGCGCCTGTTCTGGTCGGATGACTAGCGGCTCGGTGCGGTGATCCGTTCGCTCGCCTTGGCCGCGAGCTCCTCCTCGCTGACCATGGTGAGCATCTCGACGCCAGGGGTCATCATCGCGACCACGACGAGGCGGCTGGTCCTGTCGGCGAGCAGGTTTGCGATCGTGTAGTGGATGACATCACCCCCCGGCTCCCAGAAAGCCTCTCCCGCCTTGACCGGATAAGGTGCCCCACCCTCGAGCTCGAACAGCATCTCCCCCTCGAGCATGTAGCCGAAAACGGGACCGGAGTGCCGGTGGGGAGCGATACCAGGGTCCCCCGGCGGCAACTCGAGGAGCCGAATCATCGCGGACGAACCCTGCGCGATGAACGGCGGCACAACTTCCAGCAGGTCCTTCTGGCCCATGTTGGTGACAGTAGACATTTGATCCTCTCCAGACTGAATGTACCTCTTGCGTTCACCGAGACTTCACCGCGTTTCCGAACTCCGAATCACAGGTTCAGCGGTGGAGTACGCAATGCGGCCCAGGCGAAATGACCATGGTTTTGATCCCTTAGGCGTGCGAGCAAATCCGGGCCGACCCCTCATCGAGCCGGAAGCCCTCAGCCTGGCCCGTTCCGTCGACCTGGATGCCGTGGTGGCATCGGAGTCGTGGCGGGGGCGGGCTGGTCTCCTGCGGCGCCCGCGTTATCGGGACCGGCCGGAGCCTTTACCGCGGGCTGGGGCGTGGCGTCTCGGTCTCGAACAGCGATGACTTGCATGACAGTCCTTACTGGGAGGGGGAGCGATCGAGCGCACCTGCTCGCGAGCGTGTTTCTTCGTCGTCCCGTTTTCCGTCTCATCAGGGAGACGAGGTAGCCCCTCCGGGTGTGACAGCTCAGACGTGAGAAAGTTTGTCCGGATTGATGACCCCGTGGTGCGCGGTGATTCCGCAGGCGAACTCGTGGTCGTCGTCTTGCCGGTGATCACCGGCCCGGTCGGGCGGTGATGGGGGTCCTTGTTCGAGCCGGCCGGCGGTGGTCAGCGCGGCGTGGGTCAGGGCGCGACTGGTGGGTTGCGCCGGCGCGCAGGTCGGCGGACTCCGTGCGCGTCGTGGTCGCGGACATCGGTGTCCTCCAGAAAGGACGCGGACGGGTGGTGAGGCGAACCGGAAGCCGGCCCACCGATCCGCAGGGAGGGCGTCAGCCACTGCCCGATGCAGTCGACGAGCGCGGCGGCATCCTCCAGGCGGCAGTGCGCTCCGACGTACATGTCCGGGCGGATCAGGATGGCGCGGGCGTCGCCGTCACCGATCTCGTAGCGCGTGGCGAGCTCGCCGAGCTGGTCCGGGACGCTGTGATCCTCATCGAAGGCCGGACTGCGCTCGTGCGAGACGAGCACGGGCGACACACGGGCGCCGTACGCCGCCGTGACGGCCTCGGCCACTGTCTGAGCGTGTGCCAGATCTCCCTGCTGTCCGGCCCGCGGGACCAGCAGCAGGGTGAACCCGCTGTGCCGGAGCACGTCGAAGAGGCGCTTGCGTGGCTCGACGACGAGCTGTGCGTCCGGGGCCCGGTCACCGCCGTGGGGGCCGGGCACGGCAGGAACCGACAACGGTGTCACCGTGTCGCGGTAGTTGTGGGCGAGACCGGAGATCAGGCTGACGGTCTGCTCCTGCCAGCCCGGCTGCCGGGTCAGGGCGATCCGGTCCTCCAGCCCCTGGCCGAAGGCCATCACGATGTCGTGCGTCGCCTTCGCGCCGGCGGTGATCTGCGCGCCGATCGGGCGGCGCTCCGCCTCGTAGGTGTCCAGCAGCGAGTCGGGCGCGGCGCCGTCGATCACCGCCGCGAGCTTCCAGCAGAGGTTGAACGCGTCCTGCATGCATCCGTTCATCCCCTGCCCGCCGGCCGGGGAGTGGACGTGGGAGGAGTCACCGCAGAGGAACACCCTTCCGTCCCGGTACCGTCCGGCCTGGCTGTTGAGGATCTCCCACTGGGTCGCCCACCGTGGCTCGCCGATGCGCATGCCGATGCCCATCTCGTCGGCCACGGTCTGGAACGACTCCCTCGGGTCGTCGGTCCGCGTCATCGCCCCCGCGTCGCTCAGGTACACCCGCCACAGTCGGCCGGGCAGGCGCGTCACGAGCATGAACAGCGAGTCGCCGATGAAGTAGTTCACCCAGGAGTCGTCGTGGACGAAGTCCTCGATCTCGACGTCCATCATCGCCATCACGCCGACCCGGTCACCCTGGAACTCGATCCCAGATCGTTCCCGGACGCGGCTGTGGGCGCCGTCGCTGCCGATGACCCAGCCGCATCGGAATGTCTCTGACTCCCCGGTCCGGCGGTCTACGACGGACACGTCGACCCCGTCGGCGTCCTGGCCGAGGTCGGTGAACTCGTGGTTGTACTCCGGGACGATGCCGTAGTGCGCTCGTAGGTGTTCGCGCAGCACCTGCTCGAAGTCGTTCTGGTTGATCTTGTAGTAGTACGGATATCGGGTCGGCAGCGTCCGGAAGTCCGTACGCGGCTTCTCCTCCTCGCTCATCCCCCGGAAGTGGTAGACGTTGCCGGGACACGGCAGCGCGACCTCTTCGATTCGGTGCGCGACGCCGATGTGCTCGAACATCTCCATCGTGCGCGCGTGGAGGGTGAATGCCCGCGTGGTGTGCGAGGGTCCGGGTCGCTTCTCGAGGAGGCGGACGGGGATGTTCCGGCGGGCGAGCTCGTGCGCCGCGATGAGCCCGACGGGACCCGCCCCGACGATCGCCACAGTGGTGTGGTTCACAGTTGTCTTCCTTCCAGATCGAACGGCGGCTCGTGCCCGTGCGCGCTCACGCCGGCAGCACGTCTGGCCCGCCCGGCCGGCCGCTGCCTGATCAGGTGGCCGGCGCCACGTTGTGGTTGAGCCGGAACATGTTGGCGGGGTCGTAGGTCTTCTTGATGGTCGCCAGGCGTTCGTAGCGCTGCTCGCCGTAGATCGCGGCGGCGTCGGGTGCCTCGTCCGGTGCGAGGTTGTTGACCAGCCGCCGCTCGCCCTGCCAGGGCTGCATGCCGTCGAGCAGTGCGGCGACCGATGCTTTGAGCTGCGGTTCCTCTGGCAGTGGACCGACCGCGACGCCCAGCAGGCTGTAGGGCAGGCCTCTGGTCGCCACGGCGTTGGGCACTGTCGGTTCCCGGTCCCATGCCCCGCCCAGGGCCCGCAGTTCGGCGATCCACAAGGTGGTGTCGGAGTCCGGGCCGACGAGCTCGACGAGCTTGTCCTGTGCTTGGGTGGGGAACTCCCGCAGCATGATGCCCCGTTCGTAGTAGGGCACCGGTTCGGTCGGCTCGTTGTGGATGGACGCGACCTCGGTGTAGGGCATGTCCCGCACGGTGTCCAGGACTGCCGGCGCCGCCGTGCGCAGCGGCGCGATCAGCCGCTCGCCGTCCTCGGCCGTGCCGTTGTAGGCGAACCGCAACGACACGACGAACGTCCCGCGCAGTGGTTCGGGCACGTCGGGCACCGGTGGGAGGCGGAGTACGGCGAACGAGGAGACCATGGTTTCCGGGGTGTCGGGGTGCCAGGCGGTCCAGGCTCGCAGCACGTCGGCCATGCGCTCGCCGGGGAAGTAGATGCCGCCGCCGTAGAGGTAGGGCACTGGGAACAAGTCCAGTTCCAGCGCGGTGACCACACCGAAGTTGCCCTTGCCGCCGCGCAGCGCCCAGAACAGTTCGGGTTCGGACTGAGCGTCGGTGTGCCGTAGTTCGCCGTCGGCGGTCACCACCTCCAGCGATCGCACATGGTCGGCGGCGTAGCCCTGGGAACGGCCCAGTGTCGGGCTCAGACCGCCGCCCAGGACGTAGCCGGCGACTCCCACCGTGGGGTTCGACCCGTTCAGCGGGGCCAGTCCGGCCTTGGCCGCCTCCGGGATGACATCGGACCACAGCACTCCGGCGCCGACCCGGGCCGTGCGGCTGACCGGGTCGATGGCCACCTCGTTCATCCGACGGGTTGCGATCACGACGGCGCCGTGGGCGGTGCCGATCATCTGGTGGCCGGTGGTCTTCACCAGGAGGGGCCGGTGCTGCCGGGCTGCGAAAGTGACGGCGGCCTGGACGTCGGCCGCGCTCTGCGCCACCACGATCACCGCGGGCGCCAACTCGTGATTGAGGTTGAACACCGCACGCTCGTCGTCATATCCCGGGTCGCCCGGCAGCAGAACCGAACCCGCCACCGCCGCCCCGAGAGCCGCGGCATCCTCCCTCAGGACCGGAGGCAGGGACGAATCATAGAAACTCATCGACATACATCCTCTTACTAGAAGTGGTGGGACCCGAATACGCCAGAAACTCTGCCGCGGGCTTCAATGGCCTCTGCTCGGAGCTCGGTGGTCGGGTGATCGCGGACATGGACCCGAATGCAGCGACCGGGTTGCCCGCGACGCGCGAAAAGGAGCCAGTCCGCTGGTAGCGCGACGACGCCGATGCCCAGCAATCGAATCGGGTTGCGGTCGGCGAAGCGGCCCCGAGGGGAGTCAGTCAGACCGTGAAGACTCGGATCTTGCGTTCCCAGAAGGGCAGGCCGGCACGTGGTAGCGGCGCTGCGCAAAAGCCATGTCGGCAGTCCGGTATGTGGAAGGGGGCGCGGCCGACGTCGAGGGGCGCGATGGCCTCCTCGCGGTCACCAGTGGGCGAGGTCAGCCGGCGACGGGGTACCGGCTGGTGATGGCGACGCGGTTCCAGGCGTTCATCACGGTGGCCAGCCAGGCCACTGCCGAGGTCTGGTCTGCGGTGAGCACGGCCGAGGCGGCGTTGTAGTCCTCGTCGCTGACGTGCCCGTCCGACACACGTGTGATCGCCTCGGTCAGGCGGAGGGCGGCTCGGTCGGTCTCGGAGAAGTAGCCGGTCTCTGCCCAGGCGGGCAGCACGGCGATCCGGTCGGGGTTCTCGCCCTTCTTGAGTGCGTCGCGGGTATGCATGCGTAGGCAGAAGGTGCAGCCGTTGATCTGGGAGGTACGTATCTTCACCAGCTCGACCAGGAGCGGGTCGAGGCCCGCCGCAGCGGCGCTGGTTTCCACCTCCGCCGACAGGGCGATGAGGGCCTTGTAGGCGGCCGGGTGCTGCTTGTCGATGCTGACGCGCTGCGTGTTCGTCACGGTTCCTTCGCTTCGTTTCGTGTGGCCTTGTCGGCCGGTGATTTCCGGGAACATCGCCCGCCGTAGCGGTTTGGCGTTACCGGGGTGGGTCGTCGACCTTGAGCTCGGCTCCGGTGTCGGCGACGAAGACCACCAAGAGTCTGGCCTGTTCCGTCGAGCTGACGTTCTCCGTGAGGACGTGGTGAGCACCCGGCTGCTCGACCCAGTTCTCGCCTGTGCGGAATGTGCTGACGGGTTGGTCGTCGAGTTGGCTGCGCACGGTGCCTTCGAGGACGTAGGCGTAGACGAAGGCGTTGCCGTGCCGGTGCGGCGCCGCGCGTGCGCCGGGCGGAAAGGTGACGATCAAAGAGGTGAAGGTCTTGCCTTGCACATTCGGAAGGGCCTGCTGAAGCAGGGGGGTGAGGGTTTCGGTGGGTGGCTGCGATGCGGTGGCAGGCATCGGAGGTGTCGCGGGGGCGGGCTGGTCCGCTGCGGTGCAGGCCATCGCCCCGGCGAGCGTGGCGACGGCCAGGATGCCGCCGGCGATCCGCATTCCGACCATGAGGATCTCCTGTTCAGCTCTCGGTGACGCGGATGATCGTCTTGCCGGGGGTGCGCTTGCCGGGGCCGAGCGCGGCGGGTGCTTCGGCGAGGGGCCGTACGGCGCCGACGACCGGCCTGAGCCGTCCGTCCCTCAGCCGCGTGGCGAGGTCGGCAAGTCGGACGCGGTCGGGTTCGACGACGAAGAAGACGGCCCGCCCGTCCAGGGGCTGGACCTTGGGCGGCATGGCGATGGTGACGAGCGTGCCGCCGGCGCGCACCAGGGCGGCCGAGCGGTCGAGGATGTCTCCGCCGATCACGTCGAACACGACGTCGACCTCGCCGACGTCCTCCAGCTTCTCGGTCTGGAGGTCGAGGAAGGTGTCGACGCCGAGCGCGAGCGCCTGGTCCCTGTTGGAGCTCCGGCCGGTCCCGATGACGCGGGCGCCGACTTCGCGGGCGAGCTGCACCGCGATCGACCCCACGCCGCCCGCAGCGCCGTGGACCAGGACGGTCTGGCCGGTGGCCAGGCGGCCGTGGTCGAACAGGCCCTGCCATGCGGTCAGCCCGGAGATCGGTAGCGCGGCCGCCACCAGGTGGTCGATATCCGCCGGCAACGGTGCCAGGTTCCGGGCCTCCACCGCGGTGTACTCGGCGAGCGAGCCGTTGCGGGTCCAGTCGGCCAGCCCGAAGACCCGTTGGCCGACACTCAGGCCGGTGGTGCCGTATCCCAGTTCGACGACGACCCCCGACAGCTCGTGGCCGGGCACGCTCGGCGTCCTGTCACGGCCTGCGCGATCGGTCCACGTGGCCGACCAGTCGAGTTCCCCGGGGGTGAAACCCGCGGCGTGCACCCGCACGACGACGTCGTTCTGGGCCGCGTGGGGGTAGGGCAGGTCCGTCAGGGACAGCCCGGCGATACCGGCGTCTCGGTCTCGAACAGCGATGGCTTGCATGACGGTCCTTACTGGGAGGGGGATCGATCGCCTGCCCGCCTGCTTGCGCGCGTGTTCTTCGTCGTCCCGTTTTTCGTCTCATCAGGGAGACGAGGTAGCCCCTCCGGGTGTGACAGCTCAGACCTGAGAAAGTTTGTCCGGGTTGATGACCCTGCGGTACGCGGTGATCAGACCCTCTGTGATCTGCACCGTGTCGACGGAATGGACGCGCCCCTGCCGGTAGAACACGAGGGCGAGCTCGCCACCGACCTCGACGACATCGATGTGGTCCGGACGCCACTGGCGACCCACTCGCACCATCACCTCGGCAATGCGCTCACCACCATGGATGAGCTTGCGCGCCGCGAAGACGTTGCCGCCGCCGTCGGTGACGTAGACGGCGTCGGGGTGCAGGAGCCTCACCAGGCCGGCCAGGTCACCGGACTCGTAGGCGGCGCGGAAGATCGCCAGCACCAGTTCGCGCTCCGCCTTCGGTGCCTGCGGAGCGGACTGCTTCGCCGTGGTCACCCGCCGTCGCGCCCGCGAGGCGAGCTGCCGGGCGGCCGGCACGGCGACGTCCAGCACTTCCGCGATCCGGCCGAACTCGAAACCGAAGACATCGTGCAGGACGAAGGCCACCCGCTCCGGCGGGCTCAGCTCCTCCATGATCAACAGCATCGCCGCACTGACGGACTCGTCGACGAGCACGGGCTCCGAGGCGTCCGGCCCCGTCAGCAGCGGTTCCGGCAGCCACGGCCCGACATAGGCCTCTCGCCGCGACCGAGCACTCTTGAGGATGTCGTAGGACCGTCGCGCGGCCACCGTGACCAACCAGGCCCGCAGGTCTTCGACCCCGTGCAGATCTGCTCCGGCCGCCCGCAGCCACACGTCCTGGGTCACGTCCTCGGCATCGGCCACACTGCCCAGCAGCCGGTAGGCCACGCCGAACACCGCAGGTCGATGCGTCTCCCACCCGGCACCGAGCGTGCCCTCCTGCTCAGACCGTCGGGGCGCATGTCCGTCACCCATGCAGATCGCAACCTCCTCCGACGTGCGGATCCAGCGTACCTATCCGAAATACGCTCGCACCGCCGATCGCCGGACAGTCGATCTCGCCCGCCGCAAGCTGGTTGGTGTCGAGCTTGCGGGGCGGCCGGATCGGCGTCCACACGGGCGACCCCGACACATCGGGGCACACCGGACGATCTTCGCGGACCTGATCGTGGACCCGTAGGATCGCGGCGCTCCGAGACCACATGGTCGAGGCGGGACAGACGGGAGCCGACAGGCGTGGCTGGGCCGGCCACTGCACGAGCGCTGAATGGCCGTTGACCTGCGACGACCAACATCGATTCGAACATGTGTTCGAGTACGATGAAGAGGTGTCGGACAGCCGCTCACCACCGCCCATCGCCTCCTGGTCGAGGCGATCGACGCGCTGTCCGCCGCCACCGACTCCGCTACCGACGACGACCTGCTGTCCGTGCTCACCCTCTGCGAAGGCACCAGCCGCCGGCTGGACCGGCTCGTCGTCGCCACCGTGGCCACCCTGGAACGGCGCGGCACGTTCGCCGAGCGCGGCTACACGTCCACCTCGGCGGCGGTGGGGGATCTGCTCGGGTGGGAACGGTTCGAGGCCCGCCAGCGGGTGGTCGCCGCCGAGCAGGTGTGCCCACGGGTCGGGCTCGATGGCACCGCGGTGCCCGCGAAGCTGCCTGCCACCGCCACGGTGTTCGCCGCCGGCGCCACGGGCCTGCGGCACGTCGCGGTGATCGCCCGCGTGCTCGCCACCCCGGCCGCGCAACGGCTCACCCCAGATGTGTGGGCCGGCGCTGAAGCCCAACTGGCCGAGAAGGCCGCCGTCTACACCCCATCCGAACTACAGGCCTGGGGCACCGCTCTCGTCGAGGCCCTCGACGAGGACGGCGCCGAACCCGACGACCGCCCACCCGCCGCGGTCAACGAACTGCACCTGCTCCGGCACCGCGGAAAGGCCGGCGGCACCCTGAAGGGCCGGTTCGATGACGCGGCCATGTTCGACGCCATCGCCACCGTGATCGACGCCCACGCCCGACCCACCAGCGGCGACCAGCACCGCAGCGCCGCGCAACGTCAGGCCGAAGCGCTGGCCGATGTGTGTGGGTACGTGCTCGACCACGGCGACGTCCCCGAGTGCGGCGGGCGGCGCCCGCACCTGACCGTGCTGGTGCGGCTGGAAGACCTGGAGAACCGGGCCCGCGCCGCGTGCCTGGACTTCGGTGGCACCTTGTCGCCGGAGTCACTGCGGATGCTGGCCTGCGACGCCGCCGTCGTGCCGGTGGTGTTGAACGGGAAGGGTCAGCCGCTGGACGTCGGGCGGGTCACCCGCACCATCCCCGACGGGCTGCGCCGCGCCATCGCCGCCCGCGACCGCGGGTGCGCCGGCTGCGGGCGGCCGCCGTCGTGGTGCGAGGTCCACCACATCACAGCTTGGCAGGACGGTGGCGACACCGCCCTGCACAACTGCGTCATGCTCTGCCGGGCCTGTCACCGGCTGCAGCACCACTCCGAGTGGGAAGTCCGCATCCGCGACGGGCTCCCCGAGCTGATCCCACCCGCCTGGATCGACCCACAGCGAAGACCCCGCCGACAACCACTCCTGCACCTCGCCGCATAAGAGGTCGAACAGATGGGCGGTCGGCAGAGCCTCTGTGATCGCTGGGGGGACACATGTCCTCAGGCCGACACGCCGTCAACAACGCTCATGGGCACTACACCTGGTCGGCGTGCGCTGCGCATTTCGCGGCTCGGCGTCGAGCCCGCAGGCGTCCGCGTACGCCCTCGGCGTGACGCCGAAACGGGTGCGGAACTCCTTGATGAAGTGCGAGGCGCTCGTGTACCCGACCCGGCGGGACACCGCGGCGACGCTCGTGCCGCCACCGACGAGCAACTCGCGGGCCCGGTCGAGCCGGCACTCCTTGAGGAACTGGTACGGCGAGCGGCCGGTGGCGTCGCGGAAATGGGCCGAGAACGCCGACGGGCTCAGCGCCGCCCGCCGGGCCAGGTCGTTGACCGTGAGTGGCTCGGCGTAGTGCGCCCGCGCGAAGGCGAGTGCCGCGAGGATCGGGCTCTGGACGGTCTGCCGGGCCGCGAACCGCAGCAAGCGGGAGAACTGCTCGCGGCACAGGACCCGGTAGATCATCTCCTCGACGCACATCGGCGCCAGTACCCGCCGGTCGGCCTCGCTGTCGAGCGACCGCAGGAAGCGCAGCACCACAGCCATGAGCTCGGGGTCGAGCGCGGAGACGACGCAGCGGTCACCGTCGCCGGCCCCCACGGGCTCGAGCCCTCCTGCGCCGCGGCCGACCATCCCGGCGGAGATCCTGCGCACCGCCGCCGGGTCGATCTCCAGGACCAGGGACAGCAGCGGCGCGTTCACGCCGGCCTCCGGGATCTCGGCCTGCAGGTGCGGGCTGCCGCCGAGCACGAGGTAGTGGAACGCGTCGTAGACGTGCCGCTCGCCGTCGACCGTCACCGCCTTGCTGCCCTGGGCGACGATGCCGAGCGAGAGCGACCGGGTCTCGTTCCAGGCGGGCGTCATCGGTGCGGTGTGGCGGTAGAGGGTCAGTCCCGGCCAGCCGCCGTCGTTGCCGCCGACCCGGGGCGTGCGCGCGGCGAGCACCGCGACGAGGTCAGCCGAGCTGACCCGGTGCTCGATCTCCATCGCCGTCACGACTCGACGCCTGCGCGCCGGCGCACGACCGCGAGGTGGAGCAGCAGCCCGGTGCTGGTCAGCACGAAGCCGGCCCACACCGTGGACAGCGGTCCCCATCCGGCGTCGAGCGCGATGGCGCCCCCGATCGCCCCGAGCGAGTTCGCCAGGTTGAGGGCGGCCAGGTTGAGCGCGCCCATCAGCGTCGGTGCGTCCGGTGCGAACGCGGTCAGACGGACCTGGATGGCCGGGACCGCGAACATCATGGTCGCGCCGACGCCGAACAACGCCGGCAGCAGTACCTCCAGCGTGCTGCCGGCGAGCCCGATCACCGCAAGCAGCACCAGCACAGCCGCGAAGCCACCGAGCAGGCCGTGGTCGGGGTACCGGTCGGCGATCCGGCCGCCGAGCTCGTTGCCGACGGCCATGCCCAGGCCGAACACCGCTAGCGCGACCGGGATGAACGAAGTGGCTTGCCGCCGATGTCGGCACCGGGCGCCCGCTCATCGCCGAATCTCGGCTGGCGCGCACCTCGCCGCCGCCGCGCTGGTCGCTCTGCGCGACAGCGGCGACCCGTCCTGGAAGATCGACCGGAGCAACTCAATCACAACGTCGATCGCCGTCCACGACCCGCGTTGGTTCGTCGTCGAGTTGAAGTGGCGGCACTGGAGCTCGCATCAGCGAGTGGTCTGCAGGATCATCGAAGTCAGATCCTTCAACCTGGTAGGTGAAATAAGCGGGCAGGTCGTCCAAAGCTTTGTGCGACCCAGTGTACGGCTTGGATTTATAGGTGCCGATTCCATCAGGATGTCTCCATTGTTCGAGGAGTGGGGACGGGATGCACTCGTTCTGTTTGAATCTACACCTTCGCTCTTTTCTTAGATCGCGGGTGTGGACTCCACACCTCCTGGCAGCGATGGGGGAGCGGTGGCATCGAACCTGGTCCGCCTTCCATGACCGTCCGGCAAAGCCGCCCTCCGGGCGGGCCGGCGCGGCCGGATCGATCGCCCCGGGAAGGACGGGTGCCTGAGCCCGTCACCGGTCCGCAAGCCGATGTACCGAGGCGCGTCTCAGGGGATGGCGCCGAGGGCTGACCGCCACGGCCAGGCGGAACCGCCTTTCGGCTGGACGGCGGCGTGGCCACCGAGCGGGTCCAGGAGAACCCGCGCCGCGACTTTCTCCCGCGGTGCGGACTTCACGGCGTCGAGCAGGCGGCGGATCGTTGCGGCGTCCATAGGGCCCCGCGGACGTCGGACCCGGCCCGGGATCGCGTCCGCGGAGTGGTGTTGCTGCCGCAGCCACGGCCGAGGCGGACCCGGCTGTGGAAATCCCGAGTGCGTTGACCGACAACGCTCCGTCTGCCCCGGCCTCGACGGTGATGTTGGCCCAGGACGTTGCCGGCTCTTCGTGCACGAACCACTGCCAGCCCTGCACCACCGCAACCGCATCCGCCTCGGGCCAGGTCAGCTGCCCAGCGGAGGTCCGCGTTCTCCGTCGGGCTGACGGAACGGAGCACCCCATCGGCGGTGACCACGTCCATCGACAGGATGCTGTCACTCGTCGGACCATGGGCGCGGGTGTGGATTCCCAGGCCGCCCGAGAGCCAGTCCGGAAATGCCGATGGTGGGGCCCGCGCCGGTCGGGAGCGACCTGCCGTACTCGTCCAGGAACGAGTGGATGTCATACATCTCGGCCCCGGCGCCGACGGTCACCACGTCGTCCGCATAGCTGATGCCGTTCAGCGGCCCGACGTCGACGACCAGCCCGTTCTCGACGGTGGAGGCGCCGACGAACGAGTGGCCGCCGCTCTTGGGGACGCAGGCCAGCGCGTTGTCACGGGCGAACCGGACCGACGCGCGCACGTCGCCGGCGGAGGCGGTCCGCACCACCCGGCCGGCTGGATCGCCTCGAATCCCGGGTTGAACAACTCGTGGGCTCGGCGTATCCGGCTTCCCCCGGCCGGTGGAGCACGCCCTCGAGACGACGCCGGAACCCGTCCCGGTCACGCTTCGTACCCGCCGGACGCGATTCGCCCAGCCCCTCGCCCACGGCGGCCCACGTTACCTCGAAAGGAGCGGGCGCAGGGTGGAGAGTTTTCGATGAATGGCAACGAAATCTTCGATGGCTGGATCGGGTCGGTCGGCGGAAACGCTTGTCTGGACAGGTCGTGCGTGGACATGTGGTAGGACGGTGACGTGAACGATGTCGAAAAGGAGCGCGCCCGACTTGTCTCCTTCATCTGGGACTCATTCGTTCCTCATATTCTGTACTCGCTGGTCAGTCTCGGCATCGTCGATCTGTTGGCCGACGGGGCGGCGACTACCGATCAGCTCGCCGAGCGATCCGGAACGCACGGACCCTCGCTGTACCGGCTGCTGCGCGTCGCGGTGTCCCTGAATCTGGTGAGCCTCGAGGGAGATCTCTTCGCGCTCAGCGTCGGCGGCGAGCTGTTGCGTCCCGGCGTTGCGGGATCGGTGCGCAACACGATTCTGCTGTACGGCGACGTCGAGAAACGGCGGCCGTGGGGCGAACTGAACTACAGCGTCCGTACCGGACGGGATGCTGTCGGGCGCATGTTCGGCCAGGAGTACTTCGAGCAGTTGTCGGCACATCCGGAGCACGCGGCGGTCTTCAACGAGACGATGGCAGAGATCAGCCGGGGCGTGGCGCGGTCGTTGCACGAACTGGGAATCTCCTGGCACGGCCGAATAGCCGATGTGGGCGGCGGCAGCGGAGCGCTGCTTGCCGGTGTGCTGGCCGCCAACCCGCAGACGCTCGGGCTGCTCTACGACACCGAGTCCGGGTTGGACGAAGCCGAGGCAACACTCACCGAAGCCGGGGTCCGGGACCGCTGCGAGATCGTTTCCGGTGACTTCTTCGAGTCGGTGCCCGGCGGCTGCGACGCCTATCTGCTCAAGCACATCGTCCACGACTGGGACGACGAACGGGCCACCACGGTACTGACCCGGTGCCGGGAGTCGATGACCGCCGACGCGAGGCTGTACCTGATCGAGTCGGTGGTGCCCACCGATCCCGCCGCATTCGATACCGGCATGCTGGTGCGGGATCTGAACATGCTGATCAAACTGCCCGGCCGGGAACGCACGCAAGCGGAGTTCACCGAACTGCTCGCCGCATCCGGCCTGAAGCTGACGGGAGTGACTCCGCTCCCATCTCCCGGGCGGCCCTACAGTCTGCTGGCTGCCACGCCGGCCTGAACGTGCTGGTGCGCATCGAGCGCCGGCACTCCCTCTGGAGTAGCTGATGGCCGAGCAACTACATCTCAACGCGTTCATCTTTCCGGCCGGGCACCACGAGGCGGCGTGGCGCCATCCCGCGACCCAGCCGGAACGGATTCACGACGCCGACTACTTCCACCAGATCGCCCGCACTGCCGAGGACGCGGCGTTCGACGCGGTGTTCCTTGCCGACATGCCCGTCCTCACTCCCAACGTGGCGCACAACGCCGTCGGTGTGCTGGAGCCGATCACGCTGCTCGCCTCGATCGCCGCGGCGACCTCGCGGATCGGGCTGATCGCGACTGCGTCGACCACCTACTACGAGCCCTACAACCTGGCGCGTCTGTTCGCGTCGGTCGACCACCTGAGTAAGGGCCGGGCCGGCTGGAACGTCGTCACCACCGTCTCGGACCTCGTCGCGGCGAACTACGGCCTCGACGTCCACCCCGATGCTGCGGACCGCTACGCGAGGGCGACCGAGTTCCTCGACGTGGTCACCAAGCTCTGGGACGGCTGGGACGAGGACGCGATCGTGCTCGACCGGGCCGGGGGGCGCTACGCCGACATCGCGCGGATCCACCCGGCGGATCACACCGGTCCCCGCTTCCATGTGCGCGGACCGCTGGACGTGCCGCGCTCGCCGCAGGGCCGCCCGGTGCTGGTGCAGGCGGGCGCGTCGAACGAGGGACGCTCCTTCGCGGCCCGGTTCGCCGAGGTGATCTTCACCGCCCACCAGCGGCTTGAGGACGGGCAGGCGTTCTACGCCGACATCAAGGATCGGGCCACGCGGTTCGGCCGGATCCCGTCCGAGGTGGTGATCCTGCCCGGGATCAGCCCGTTCATCGGCGACACCGAGACCACAGCGCTCGAGCTGGAACGGGAGTTCAACGAGCTGACCGTGCCCGAGTACGGGCTGCGCCAGCTCGAGCAGCTCACCGGCGTGCGACTCTCCGAGGCGGCACTGGACGGGCCCGTCCCGGAGGAGCTGTTCCGTGACGCCGGGAATGTCACCGACAACGCCCGGTCGCGGCTGCAGGTGGTCGCCGGGATCGTGGAACGGGAGCGGCCCACCGTCCGGCGGCTGCTGCACCGGCTCGCGGGCGCCCGTGGCCACCGGGTCCTCACCGGCGCCGCGGAGCAGGTGGCCGACGCCATCGAGGAGTGGTTCCGGCAGGGCGCCGCCGACGGGTTCAACGTGATGCCGCCCTTCTACCCCGGTGGGCTCGAGCTGTTCACCTCCCGGGTCGTGCCGCTGCTGCGCGAGCGCGGGCTGTTCCGCGACGAGTACACCGGCGCCACGCTGCGCGAGCACCTGGGCCTCTCCCGGCCACGCAGCCGCTTCGAGGACGAGGCGCACGTCGCGTCGGCGGGCGCCGAATACCCAGGCCCTGCGTGATCTCGACCCGGCCCTCGGCACGTTCGACGCCGTCGTCTCGTTCTTCGCGTTGCTGATGCTGCCGCGCGCCGACATCCCCCGAGTGCTCACCGGTCTCGCCGCCAGGATGCGCGAGGGAGGACTGCTCGCCCTGGGGATGGTCGCCGGCGACCTCGACGCCGTGGAGATCGAGTTCCTGGGGGTGCCCATCGCCGTCACCGCCTACCCCACCGAGGAGCTGTCCGCGGTCGTCACCGATGCCGGCTTCGACCTGCTGCAGTGCGAGGAGGTGCAGGTCCCGGCCCGGGGTGGCACCGAGACGCAGCAGTTCCTGCTGGCGCGGTCGCGGCGCTCGTCGATTTCGTGACGGTCGCCATGCGGAACATCACTTGGCTGCCGTCCACCCCGAACTGAGGATGAGGTGACTGCGTGCCGCAGGCGGGAGAGGAGCCCACACATGTCGGAGGTTGACCCGAGCGACGACGTGCTGGCGCAGGCGTCGCGGCTGCTCGAGATCGTGAACGGCAGTTGGATGACACAGGCGACCCGAGTGGCCGCCGAGTTGGGTGTCCCGGACCTGCTGGCCGAGGGGCCCCGCTCCGCGGAGGACCTCGCCGCGGCAACGCACACGCACGCCCCGTCCCTGTACCGCTTGCTGCGCGCGCTCGCCACGCTGGAGATCTGCCGCGAGCGCGAGGACGGCACATTCGAGCTGACACCGATGGGTGCCCTGCTCCGGAGCGACGCCGAGGGCTCACTCCGCTCCTGGACGATCTATTGGGGCCGCGAGGTCTGGACCGAGTGGGGACATCTGCTCGACAGCGTCACCACCGGCCGCAGCGCCCGTGAGATCGTCAGTGGGACGTCGCACTTCGACCCCCTGCGCCAGAACCCTTCCCGCGCCGCGATCTTCAACGCCGCGATGGCCGAGCACACCCGCCTGACCACCCGTGGAATCGTCTCCGGCTACGAGTTCGCTGAGAACTCCCGGATCGTCGACGTCGGCGGCGGGTACGGAGAACTGCTCGCAGCCGTCCTGGTGGCCAATCCCACCGTCGACGGCGTCCTGTTCGATCTCCCGCATGCGATCGAGAAAGCCCCTCCGTATCTGGAGAAATGCGGCGTGGCCGGCCGCTGCACCCTCCTGTCGGGCAACTTCTTCGAGGAAGTGCCCGCGAATGCCGATGTCTACGTGCTCAAGAACGTCCTGCACGACTGGGACGACGAACAAGGCCATGACATCCTTGCCACCTGCCGGCGGGCCATGACCGCCTCGTCGAAGCTCCTGGTGATCGAGCGGCTCGTTCCCGGGACCATGCAAGCGGAGCCGGAGCACCGTCTGCTCGCCCGCGCCGACCTGCACATGCTGGTCGCACATGCTGCTCTGGAGCGCACGGAGTCGCATTTCCGGGAACTGCTCGGATCGGCAGGCTTCACGATCAGCCGGGTCACGCCGCTGGCCATGGGCTACAGCCTGATCGAGGCCGTCCCGTAGGCAACCGGTACCTTCTGACGTTTCCGTGACGGCGCTTCGCTCGCGCGATCGGGTGCATCGGTCCGTGCCCGAGTTGCCTTCCGAGAAGTACATTCAGGCCGGCGTCAAGGTTCGGGTAACAAGCAACACCGGCTGAATTGCCGAGATCGGGCTGGAGGGTGGGCCACGGGCCTAGACCTCCGGTGGGACGGTACCGACGCCGTGCGGCCTTCACCTCGCTGGTGCGACCGCCCGCCCGTCGGATCGTCCGCTCCGTGTAACTCGTCACCTTCGCCCGATCGCGTTCCGTGTCCGCCGCTGATCCGCGACAGTGATCGCGGACCCGCCCGACGACGTGATGGGGGATCACGACATGAACGACCTGTACTCCCGCGACGCCCTGCGCACCGCCTTCCGGCACAACTGGTTCGTCGTCGCGCGGTCGCAGGACATCGGCACTCCCCAGCCGGCGCAGCTGTTGGACCAGCGGCTCGTGGTCTTCCGGGACGCCTCGGGCCAGGCCAGGGTGCTGGACCGCCGCTGCATCCACCGGGGCGCCGACCTCGCCGCGGGCGCGGTCAGCGGCGACGCGCTCCGGTGCCCGTACCACGGCTGGGAGTTCGAGGGCAGCACCGGACGCTGCTCACGCATCCCGGCGCTCGCCGACCCCGCACGCATCCCGGTGAACGCCGCCGTGGCCGCCTACCCCGTGATCGAGCGCTTCGGACACGTGTGGACGTGCCTCGACGAGCCCGTCTTCGACCTGCCCCACCCGCCGGAGATCGCGGACCTCACCCTGGAGTGGCGCGCGGCGGCGCCGATCCCCGCCGAGTGCGGCTTCATGGCAGCGGTGGAGAACTTCCGGGACATGGCGCACTTCCCGTTCGTCCACGGCCCGTCGATGGGTGAGGTGGACCCTGTGGTGCCCGACCTCGACGTGCGGCGCGACGGCCGCGAGGTGCGCGTGTCCTACTACTACCCACAGGTGGCCGGGTCGGACTTCTCCGGCACCGGTGACGCGTGGATGCACTACCACTCGTACGCGCCCGGCATCGCCACGATCCTGTACGACTTCGGCCCGCGCATCGGCAAGCGCTACCTCGTCGACTTCCCCTCGCCCGTGAGCCACGACCGCTGCGTGATCTATTGGGCGGTCGCCACCGATGCGGGGTTCACGGGCGGCTCGGTCGACCGGATCCTGGAGATCGAGACGAAGGTGTTCGACGAGGACACCCCGATCCTGGAGGGCCTGGTGCCGAAGGAGGTGCCGCTGGCGCACGAGGCCGAGGAGGTCTCCTGCGCCGCGGACCTCTACACGCTGCAGTACCGCCGGGCCACCAAGTGGGTCGTCCAGGAGATCACCAGGGCGCGGCAGGCCGTCGCCGGGCCGGCGGCGCGGCCGCGGGCCGGGCACTGACTCGGGATCTGCAGACGCCGTGCCCCCGGCCGCGGGATGCGGCCGGGGGCACGTCAGGGGTGGGACCGCGATCGGCGGTCAGCGGCCCGGGTCGGGCGCTCCCTCGCAGGCCGGGTTGATGCCGTGGAGGTTGGCGTTCAGCTCGGTCCGCAGGTCGGGTGCCACGCCCGCCGCGCAGATCACGCCCAGGGCGTCGGCGGGCCAGTTGGCCGGGTCGGCCAGCACGTTGTCGATGAGCTGGTTGCGACGCTCTTCGGCGGAGGGCACCTGGGCGCCCTCCTTGGTGTACCAGTTGTGCCGGATGACGTTGTCGCTGGTGTTGTTGCCCTCGCTGTAGCTGTTCGTGAAGACCCACGGGCTGGTGCCCTCGAGGACGTTCTCCTGCCAGGTCGTGTAGCGCGACCCCTCGTCGAGGTACAGGGCGACGCCGGAGACCTTGAAGAGGTAGTTGCGCTCGACGACCGAGCCGGGGCTCGCGGACAGGTTGTAGAGGTTGCCGCCGTCGGCGAAGGCGGCCTTCGTGTCGTGGACGAGGTTCCCGGACACGACGTTGTCGCGCAGGGTCGTCGGGGTCGTGTAGCGGGGGTTCCACTTGTAGTAGCCGCGTTTCTCGTACTCACCCGAACCGCCGGCGTCGTTGGCGCCCCAGCCGAAGCCGGTGTCGATGCCGTCGTAGGAGACGTTGGCGACCTCGTTGTGGAGGATGCGGGCGCCGGTCACGTAGGTGCTGAGGATTCCCGAGTTGTCCTTGTACACGAGCGCCACGCGGTTGATGGTGTTGTCCTGCACCAGGACGTCGCTGTTGGTCATCCGCGGGTCGCTCGGGTGGTGGGCGTCGGGGCGGACGCCGCCGACGACGACGCCGTGTCCGCCCACCTCGGTGAAGACGTTGCCCACGGCCTTGATGCCCTGGGCGCCGAGGCCGACCCCCGAGAGCGTGGCGTTGGTGTCGTTGCCGATACCGAGCGCGGACTGCCCCAGCGCGGTGAAGGTGTTCCGCGTGAACGAGACGTTGCGCGCCGCGGAGACCTGGACGGCGGCGGGCTCCTGCGCCCATGTGTTGCGGGCCCGTTCGAACGCCTCGCAGCCGCGCGCGCACGAGGTGAAGGCGTCGGCGGGCCGGTAGTCGTAGGCGCCCTGCAGGAAGGTCCCGTTCTGCTGGTTGGCGTAGCCGTCCCGCGAGGGCCCGAGCCAGGTGGTGCCCGAGAAGCGCAGGCCCTCGAACGCCAGGTTGCTCACCGGCTGCTCGTAGCTCCCGCTGACGCTCACGAGGGTCTCCACGCGCGGGAGCTCGACGTCGAGGTCGGCGGGGTTCGTCCCCGGGGCCGGCTTGTAGTAGAGCTTCCCGGCGGCCGGGTCGAGGTACCACTCCCCGGCCTCGTCCACGAAGGCCAGCGAGTTCTCGAGCGACCAGGTGGGCGCCGCGAGGAAGGACTGCTGAACCGTGTCGTAGCCCCAGGTGTTGTTGTCCCAGGCCGGCTGCGCCATGGTGACGAAGTTCGCGCCGATGCCCGCCACGGGGGAGTACCTGGTCGTGAAGTCGCCCAGCGACTGGAACTCGATCCGCTTCTGGTCGGGCAGGGCGGTCAGGCGCTGTGCCAGAGCCGGGTCGTTGATGGTCAGCCCGGTCGGGGTGAGGGTGATGTCGGACTGCTTCAGCGGGAGCGCTGCGCGGGGTGCGAGCTTGCCGTCCACGTACAGCTGGCGGGTGTCCAGGCCCACGGGGGTGTCGGCCACGTAGATCCCCGCCGCCGCGTCGTGCACCGACCAGCCGGTGACGGCTGTGGCCCCGGAGATCTCAGGGTGCGCTCCGGGCGCGGCGACCCAGCGGACCGTCGACCCGTCGTGGCCGCCGTCCGCTTGGCCGAACTGCAGCGGCTTCGCGATGCGGTAGACCCCGTCGGCGAGCTCGACGGTGATGTCGCCCCGGCTCTTCGGGGCCTCGCGGCTGACAACGGCCTTGGCGCCGTCGATCGAGCACGGGTTCTGCTGCTGACACGAGCCCTGGTCGCGGCCGTCGGGGGAGACGTAGTAGGTCCGGCCCCCGCTCGGCGGCGCGGCGAGGGCGGCGGTGGGGGTGATCACGGCGAGTGCGAGCGAGGCCGTGACCCCGGCCGCTGCGACAGCCGCTGCGCGGCGCCACCGTTCGCTGCGGCTGGTGGGCGTCCGTGACGTCGTCGTCATGTTCGTGGGTTTCCCTCGAAGCGGTGGTCGGGGTCGGGTGACCCCCGGACACCGGGAGGAAATCATACGTATGATCTTTTGGGCAAGAGTGATCGAGTTCCGGTGCGGAGGCCGGGGGTGTCACCCGGCAGATCCACGCCCGATCGGGAGGGTCAGCGGAGGCGCTGGGTGCCCTTGTGGTCCGGAGGCCGTCGGCGGGTCCATGCGTCGCAGATGTGCGCGCGCATGGACTCCTCGGCCTCCCGCACGAGGCCCGCCTCGATCGCCCGGAAGACCCGCTCGTGCTCGCGGAGCGTTTCCTGGCGGAGCGAGAGCGGCGTGGCCACGTCGTAGCGGGCACTTTCGCGGGCACGCTCGAAGAGCACCCGGGCGATGCTCTCCGCGAGCCTGTTGCCCGAGGCGGCCATGACGATCTCGTGGAAGGTGACGTCCGCAGCGTTGAAAACGGGGGCATCGTGCACGGAGACGCGCATGTCCTCCAGCGCGCCGCGCAGGATGTCGAGCTCGACCGGGGACCGGGTGCGGGCCGTCTCGCCGGCCATGGCCGCCTCGAGCTGGCCTCGGACGACGGTCAGCTCGTCGAGCACGCCGAGGGTCCGGTCGTGGGCGATGAGGGCCTTGAGGACCACGCGGTCCATCGTGTTCCACGAGCGCGTGGGCTGGACCACAGTGCCCCTGCCCCTGCCCTGGCCGACGCTGACGAGCCCCTTCTCCTCGAGCCGCTTGATCGACTCGCGCAGGACGGTGCGGCTGACGCCGAACTGCTGGCTGAGTGGGAGCTCGGGGGGAAGCGTGTCTCCGGGGGCCAGTGCGCCGGAGACGATGAGGTCGACGAGCGCCTCCACGACGGCCACGCCGAGCCGCGGCGCGGGCGACCGATCGGGGAGGGGTAGGACCCGCGGGGCGCCCCGGTCCGCCGCCGCGGCCTGCTCCGTCATGGCGGCAGCGTACGCCGGAGGGTACGGCGGGGACGCACGTCACCGGAGGCGGGACGTGCATGAGGACCGGCCGGATCTTGTCAAATAGGTATTACGTATGCTCCACTGTCGCGGCTTCTCCCACCGCAGGCCTGGACCCTCGCCAATGACGGCGAGACGCATGCGAAGGACGACATGACACTCACCCGCTCCGCCCGCCGACGGCTCGTCCCTGTGTCACTGGTGCTCGTCGGGTTGGCCCTCGCCGCCTGCGCCTCGCCCGCCGGGCGGACGTCCGAGCAGGCGGGCCCCCGCGGCTTCACCGAGGCCGAGCAGGTCGCCGGCAGCCCGATCACCGTCTGGGTCGACGCCAGCCGCGTCACCGCGGTCGACGCCTTCACCGCCGCGAACCCGGACGTCAAGGTCCAGGTCGAGACCTACGACGGCTCGGCCAACGGCTCGGACTCCTTCAAGACGAAGATCAGCCTGCTCGACCGCGCCGGCAGCGGCTGGCCCGACGTCGTCTTCTCCACGCAGAACAACGACGCCGCCTGGGCCAGCGTCGGGGCGGGCGGGCAGCAGCCCTTCGCCGCGGTCCTGAACAAGGGGCTCGTCAAGGACGACCTGCTGTCCGGCTTCACCAAGGGCTCCCTCGACCCCTGCACGGTCGACGGCGCCGTCTACTGCCTGCGCAACGACCTGGCGCAGGACGTGCTCTGGTACGACCGGTCGCTGATGGACCAGTTCGGCTACAAGCTGCCCACCACGTGGGAGGAGTACACCGAGCTCGGCGAGCGGGTGGCGCGGGAGCACCCCGGCTACATCACCGGCGCCGCCGGCGACCCCTTCACCCCGGAGATCTTCTTCTGGCCGAGCAAGTGCGGCGCCAGCGGCGTCGTGGGCCCCCGCGCGATGACCGTGAACACCACGTCCCCGCAGTGCCAACGGGCCGCGCAGCTCGTCGACCGCGGTGTCCAGGGCGGCTGGATGACCGACCTCAGCGTCTTCTCGCCCGAGTTCGTGCAGAAGTACACCGGCAAGGTGCTCATGATGCCGGGCCCGGCGTGGTTCGCCGGCGCCATCTTCAACAACGAGGCCTCGCTGAACGTCCCCGCAGGCCGGATCGGCGCCGCCGCACCGCTGCCGTGGGCGGGCGAGGAGCCCGCGACCGGCAACGTCGGCGGCGGCACCTGGTTCGTCTCCAGCCACTCGAAGAACCTCGACGCGGCGACCCGGTTCGTCGACTTCGTCACGACGGCCGACGACTACCAGGTCGCCAAGGCGCCCGGGTACCCCGCCTACGCACCCGCTGCGGACAAGTGGATCGCCGGCCAGGAACGCAGCGGCTACTACGCCACCGACCTGTCGGCACTGACCGTGGCGGCACCGCAGGTGTGGTCCGGGTGGGGCGCCCCCGCCTTCAGCCAGGAAGCGGTCTGGGCCCGGACCATGCAGCCGCTCATCACCTCCCGCCAGCCGCTCGAGCAGGCCCTCGGCACGTGGGGGCAGGCGATCGTGGACCAGGCCAAGGTCAACGGTTACACGGTCCAATGACGGTCGAGTTGACGGCGGCCGCCGCCGACCCGGCGCCCACCAGGCGACGGCGGCGACCCGCACCCCGGCGTGGCCCGGGACCCACCCGGGCCATGGGGCTGGCCTTCGTCGGCCCGTACGTCGTGCTCATGCTCGCGTTCGGGATCATCCCGGCGGTGTACGCCGTGGCACTGGCGTTCAGCCGGGCGGACGGCGGCTTCGCAGGCCTGGACAACTTCGTCCGGGTGATCACCGACTTCCGGTTCCTGCCGGCGGTCCAGCACGTGGCGGTCTACCTCGTGCTGTGGCTCGTGATGCTCACCGTGCTGGTCGTCGTTCTCGCGCTGGTCCTGCACGCGGTCACGACCCGGTGGGTGAGCAGGGCCCTGCGCCTCCTCTACTACCTCCCCGGTGCGCTGGCCGGCGCGTCCGCCGTCCTGCTGTGGCTGTTCGTGCTCAACCCCGACGCCGGTCCGGCGGGTCCGCTGCTGAAGGCCATGGGGTTCGAGACCTTCGCCCAGACGATCCAGCCCGGCAACCTGCCCCTCGTCTTCGCCGTCATCGCGTTCTGGACGGGCGCCGGTCAGTGGGTGATCGTGATGTACGGCGCCCTCAACAACATCCCCACCGAGGTGATGGAGGCGGCGCGCATCGACGGCGCCAACCCCGTCCAGATCGCACTGCGGATCCAGCTTCCGCTGTTGCGCAAGTGGATCGCCTACATGGCCGTACTGGCGCTGGCGGCCGGCACGCAGCTCTTCGTCGAGCCGACCCTGCTCTCCCAGGCCAGCACGGGCGTCGTCCCGAACGACTACTCGGTCAACCAGCTGGCGTACCAGTACGCCTTCAACCTCAGCGACTTCAACGGCGCCGCCGCCATCGCGGTCCTGCTCCTCGTCGTGTCCGTCGCCCTGTCCGCCGTCTTCGTACTCCGCGGCGGCCTGTTCGACACGGAGGAGCCATGACGGCACAGACCCTCGAGCGCACGCGGCGTCGCCGCTCGCGGGGGACGGACCTGTCGGGGTGGGGCGGTCGCGGTCTGGGGGCCGTCGTCCTCGGCGTGTTCCTGGTGTTCTTCGCGGTCCCGCTCCTGTGGCTGCTCATCGCCGTGACGAAGTCCGGCGGGGACCTGGTTCGCAGCGGCGCCTTCACACCGGGCTCGGTCGCCGGGCTGGTGGAGAACTGGCACGACCTGTTCGCCTTCCAGTCCGGAGCGGTGGGCACCTGGCTCGTCAACTCGGTCATGTACTCGCTGGGCGCGCTGGTGCTCACGCTGCTGGTCTCGGTGCCCGCCGGCTACGTCCTCGCGCTGGTGCGCTTCCCGGGCCGACGGCTGCTGCTGGTCGTGACCCTCGTGGTCATGCTCATGCCGAGCACGGCCCTGGTGCTGCCCGTCTTCCTGGAGATGAGTCTCCTGGGGCTGGTGGGCAACCCGCTGTCGGTCATCCTGCCGTTCTCCTTCTACCCCTTCGGCGTCTACCTCGCCTTCATCTACTTCTCCACGAGCATTCCCGCCGACCTGCTGGCCGCGGCGCGGCTCGACGGCTGCTCGGAGATGCAGGTGTTCCTCCGCGTCGCGGTTCCGCTGGCCGCTCCGGTCGTCGCCCTCGTCGGCTTCTTCAGCTTCGTGCAGAACTGGAACAACTACTTCCTGCCCTTCGTCATGCTCCCCGCGAGCAGCACGTACCCGATGCAGGTCGGCCTCACGACGCTGCTCTCCTCGACACCGGCCTTCAACCCCAGCGCAGCCGGATCCGACTCCGTTCAGCTGTCCACGCTCGCGCTGGCGACGGTGATCTCGGTGCTGCCCGTGCTCGTCGTCTTCCTGTTCTCCCAGCGGTTCCTCGTGGCGGGGCTCACGGCCGGTGGGACGAAGGAATGACGCGCTCCTCTTTCTCGGAAGGCTCAGCATGAGGATCACCGGGTACCGCTCCCTCGTCACCCAGCACGACTGGGGGCGCCCGGTCGGGGACGTCAACGGCCACATCTCCGGCACGGCCACCCAGACCGACGTGCTCGTCCTCACCACGGACGTCGGGTTCGAGGGCATCGGTGTCGGGACGCACGCCGAGATCGACCGCGTCTTCCCGAGCATCGACGGCGAGGACCCGCGCAGTGTCGTGGCGCTGTACGACCGGATGCTCGCGCGGGTCTTCAAACTCGGGCACGCCGGTTCGGTCTTCGGGACGATCGGCGCTGTCGACCTCGCGCTCTGGGACCTCAAGGCCAAGGCCGCCGACGAGCCGCTCTGGCGCCTCCTCGGGGCGCGGAACCGGCACGTGCCCGGCTACGCGTCGGCCCTGGAGATCGCGCTCCCGGACGAACAGCTCGCCGAGGTCTACGGCGCCTTCGCCGACCGCGGGTACGGCGCCGCCAAGCTCAAGGGCGGCCGCTACCTGGATCACGACCTGCGCCGCCTGCGCATCCTGCGGGACATCTTCGCCGTCAACTCCTCCGCGCCGGGGCTCATGTTCGACGCCAACGAGTCCTGGCACCGGTCCCAGGCGGTCCGCTACGTCAGCCGGCTCGAGGAGCAGGTCGACCTGACCTGGGTCGAGGAGCCCGTCCGGCGCTGGGACACAGCGGGGATGGCCGCCGTCCGAGCCGGGATCCGCGCCGGCGTGGCGAGCGGGGAGAACCTCACGGGGATCGAGCAGCTACGCCCCCTGCTCGACGCCGACGCGCTCGACATCGTGCAGGTCGGGTCGTCCTGGGGCATCACCCATCTCCTGCGCGTCGCGGCGCTGGCACACGGCCACGACCTGCCCGTCAGCCCCATCGGCTTCACCTCCGTCATCGCCCCGGCGGCAGCGGCCGTCCCCAACCTGCTCGCCGTGGAGGTGCAGGACGTCAAGCCGCCCCGTGGCCTGAGCATCGACCAGGAGGTCGCCGACGGCGGCATCGTCCTGGGCGACGCCCCGGGCAACGGCATCACCGTCGACGAGGAGCTGTTACGCGCGCTGGGGGAGGGCCAGGGCTGGGCAGAGGTCGCAGGCCCGCACGTGCGCCCGGACCGGGCGGGGCTGCGCCTGGTACCCGAGGCCGACGGGGGCGCCCTGCGCCCGGCGCACTTCTGAGGTGGGCAACGAGCAGCGGGAGCCGGGGCCCGTCGTCGACGCCCACCTGCACGTCTGGGACCCGGCGCTGGCCTCCTACCCCTGGCTCGTCGGCGGGCCGCCGGTCATCAACCGCGCCTTCGCGCTCGACGATGCCGTCCCCGACCTCGAGGCGGCGGGCGTCGACTCGGTCGTACTCGTGCAGTCGGCCGACGACGTCGCCGACACCGAACTGATGCTCGAGTGCGCCCGCAAGGACGCGCGCGTCGCGGGGGTGGTGGCCTACGCCCCGCTTCAGGACCCGGAGGAGACCGGCCGCCTCCTCGACCGTTACCGCTCCGCCGAGCCCGTCGTGCGCGGCATCCGGGTCCTGGTTCACGAGCAGCCCGACCCGTGGTGGCTGCTGCGCGACGAGGTCATCGAGGGGCTCACCGCCCTCTCGCGCAGCGGGCTGACCTTCGACCTCGTCGCCGTGCTGCCCGAGCACCTGCGCGCGGCGCTGCGGGTGTCCGAGCTGCTGCCCGACCTGCCCCTGGTGCTCGACCACCTCGGCCACCCTCCGCTGGACGGGGACGGCCGGCAGGGCGAGTGGTGGGACCTCGTCGCCGCGGTCGCCCGGAACCCGCGTGCCCACGCGAAGGTGAGCGGGCTCTACCCGGGCGGGCCGGGGGAGCCGTCGGAGGCCGTGGCACGGGTGCGTCCGAGCGTCGAACACGCCCTCGACGTCTTCGGACCCGCACGGCTCATGTACGGCGGGGACTGGCCCATCTCGCTCCTGCACGGCGGCTACCCCGCGACCTGGCCACTCGCCACGGAGCTGCTCAGCGGCCTGTCCCGGCCCGAGCGCGACGACGTGCTGGGTGGCACCGCGACGCGCTTCTACCGACTCGACGAGCCCCGGCGGTGACGACGAGCACGCCCCGCGGCGCTGCGCCGCACCCCGACCACGATGGAGGACCCGTGCCCACGACCCACCGCGCAGCCCAGTACCGGGGGGAGAGGACGATCACCGCCACCGTGGTCGGGCGGACGCCGCCCGGGCCCGGCCAGGTCGAGATCGCCCCCGCCTACACCGGCATCTGCGGTACCGACCTGCATATCGCCGCCGGGGACATGGACGCCCGGGTGAGCCTGCCCGCCGTCATCGGCCATGAGACCGCCGGCCGCGTCACGGCCGTCGGGGAGGGCGTGTCCGGCTGGTCCCCCGGCGACCCGGTCACCGTCGTCCCGTTGCGGCCCGACGGCACCTGCCCCGCCTGCCGGGCCGGCAACGGCCACGTCTGCGAGCACATGGACTTCCTCGGCATCGACAGCCCCGGAGCCCTGGCGGAGCACTGGGTCGTGCCCGAACACACGCTCCTGCGGCTGCCCGAGGACCTGTCCCTGCGTACCGCGGCGCTCCTGGAGCCCACGGCGGTCGCCGTACACGACGTCCGGCGTGCGCGCCTGGGCGTGGGGGAGTCCGCGCTCGTGGTGGGCGGCGGGCCCGTCGGCCTGCTCATCGCCCTCGTCGCCCGCGCGGGGGGAGCGGACGTCGTCGTCGCGGAGCCGGACGCGACCCGCCGTGGCACCGCCGCGGACCTGGGGCTCGACATCGTGGACCCGCGTGAGCAGGACGTCTCCGCCGTCGTGCGCGAGCGCACCGAGGGGGCGGGAGCCCGGGTGGCCTTCGAGGTCAGCGGGACCCAGTCCGGCCTGGACACCGCGGTCGCCGCACTGGCCGTGCGCGGCCGGCTGTGCCAGGTGGGCATCCACGCCGCCCCGCGCACGGTCGACCTGCACCGCTTCTTCTGGCGCGAGCTCGAGCTGCTCGGCGCGCGGCTCTACACCCGCGCGGACTGGGAGGAGGCCGTGCGCCTCGTCGCGTCCGGCGAGCTGCCGGTCGACCGCCTCGTCAGCCGGGTCGTGCCACTCGAGGAGGTGGGGGAGGCCTTCACCGCCCTCGCTACCGGAGGCGGTGTCGTCAAGGTGCTCGTGGACTGCCAGGCCGGTGCTCCCGGGAACACCCGGGGCGGCACGGCGTGAGCGGGCTGTTCGACCTCACCGGGCGCCTGGCCGTCGTCACGGGCGCGACCCGGGGCATCGGGGCCGCCGCGGCCGTCGCGCTGGCGGCCGCCGGCGCCGACGTCGTCGGCCTGGGCTCCACCCGCCCCCCGGGGGACGACGTCGCCGATGCCGTCCGCGCGCACGGGCGCACCTTCGAAGGGCTAGCCGCCGACCTGTCCGACCGCGCCGCCGTCCAGCAGCTGGCGGCCGACCTGGCACGCCGCGAGCGCCCGATCGACGTGCTGGTCAACAACGCGGGCACGATCCGGCGCGAGCCCGCGGTCTCGCACTCCCTGGCCGACTGGGACGAGGTGCTCGCCGTCGACCTGACGAGCCAGTTCGTGCTTGCGCAGGCGCTGGGGCGCTCGATGGTCGAGCGCGGTCGCGGGAAGATCGTGTTCACGGCGTCGCTCCTGAGCTTCCAGGGCGGCATCACGGTGCCCGGCTACGCGGCCGCCAAGCACGCCGTCGCGGGCCTGACCAAGGCGCTGGCCAACGAGTGGGCACCCCGCGGGGTCAACGTCAACGCGGTAGCCCCGGGGTACGTGGCGACCGACAACACGCAGGCCCTGCGAGACGACCCCGACCGCTCGCGCAGCATCCTGGAACGGATCCCCGCGGGGCGATGGGCGTCGCCGCAGGACATCGCGGGCGCCGTCGTCTACCTCGCGAGCCCGGCGGCCGACTACGTGCACGGCGTCGTGCTGCCCGTCGACGGCGGATGGCTGGCGCGATGAGCGGGGTGCACCGTCGGCGAGCGCGGCCCGCGGCAACCGACCGGTGCGGGAGCGGACTGACGACGAGGAGGACGACGTGATCGTGGCGCTGCACTCGCGGCTTCTGGAGGGGCACGAGCACGACTACGACCGGGACCACGCGCGCGTACCCGACGATCTCGCGGAAGCCTTCGCGCGGCACGGCATCCGCGACTGGCGCATCTGGCGCGACGGCCTCGACGTCTTCCACCTCGTCGAGTGCGACGACTTCGTCGCCGCCATGACCGCTATGGGCGAGGAGCCGGCGAACGAGGCGTGGCAGGGCGTCATCGACCGGCACGTGAAGGGCTTCAGCGGCGACGGGACGGACTTCTCCAGCTGGGGTCTGCGCCACGTCTTCAGCCTGTCCGACCAGACCGCCTGACCTCAGGGCTCTACCACCCGAGAAGTAGGACGGGGCCTAGCGTCGGCGGCGAGGCGCTGCCGAACGGGGCGGCGCCGAGCGCATGTGGTCGCGCACCGGCGAGAGCAGGTCGGCGAGAGCCTGGGCGTCCGTGCGTGACAGTGGCTGGAAGAGCTGGCGGCTGATGACCTCGGTGTGGCCGGGCAGGACCTTGGTGAGCAGCGCCCGCCCGGCGTGCGTGATCGTGACCGTGACGCCACGCTCGTCGTCCGTGGCAGGCGTACGTGTGATCAGGCCCGCCTTCTCGAGCAGGCCCGCCTGGTAGGTCAACCCGCTGCGGCTGTAGACGACGCCGTCAGCCAGGTCGGTCATCCGTTCGCTACCCGTCGGCGAGTTGAGACCAAGGCGCGCCAAGAGCTGGAACTGGACGTAGCTCAGGTCGCCGACCTCGCGCAGCTGCTGCTCGACCGCGTGTCGCAGCAGGCCCGCCACCTCCATGAGGGCGAAGTACGCGCGCAGCTGGACGGCGTCCAGGGACGGCGGCGTGTCAGGCATGCCACGAGGCTACCAGTTGCTTCAAGCTCGAAGCACTTGCTTCGAGCTTGAAGCACTGCTAGCGTGCCAGGGTGCTTCAGTTTCGAAGCACATGTCGTCGAGAGTGAGGCGCCCGATGAAGGCAGTCCGATTCCACGAGTACGGCGGTCCCGACGTCCTCCGCTACGAGGACGTGGACCAGCCGGTGCCGAGCGCCGGGCAGGCGCGGGTGCGCGTCGCCGCGACGACGTTCAACGGCGTCGACGGCAACATCCGCGCGGGTCTCATGCAGGGGCCGATGCCCCTCACCCTGCCGCACATCCCCGGCCTGGACGTCGCGGGAACGATCGACGCACTCGGCGAGGGCGTCAGCGGACTCGAGGTGGGTGACCAGGTCATCGGCTTCCTCCCGTTCGTCGACGACGGTGCCTCGGCGGAGTACGTCCTCGCGCCCATCGAGAGCCTTGCGCCCGCACCTACGAGCATCCCGCTGGCCGATGCGGCCGCGCTGCCCCTGGTTGGTCTCACCGCGTGGCAGGCCCTCTTCGACCACGCCGAGATCGAGGCCGGGCAACGGGTCCTGATCAGCGGCGCCGGCGGGGCTGTCGGTGGCTACGCGGTCCAGCTGGCCAGGACAGCCGGCGCCCACGTGATCGCCATCGCCGGCCCGCGCAGCAGGGACCAGGTCACAGCGAACGGCGCCGCCGAGGTCATCGACCACACCACCACCGACGTGACCACCGCGGTCAGCGAGCCCGTCGACGTCCTACTGAACCTCGCACCGATCGACCCTGCCCGGTTCGCTGCGTTGGCCGCCCTGGTCCGCGACGGCGGCGTCGTGGTCAGCACCACCGTGTGGATGCCCGCCCCCGGCGACGAGGACCGCGGTGTGCGGGGGATCGACGTGTTCGTCACCAGCGACGCCAAGCAACTGTCCGAGCTCGTTGCCCGGATCGACCGCGGCGAGCTTGCCGTCGACGTCGCTCACCGAGTCCCCCTCAGCGACCTGCCGGCCATCCACGCCGCCGCAGCCGCCGGCTCCCTCCAGGGCAAGGTCGTCGTTCTGCCGAACGCCGACTGACGCCACCCACACCAGGAGCTCGTCCTGCTGTCGGAGGTGCTCCTGGCGGGCGAGCCGTTACGGCATCACGTCGTCCCGGCCGGGTCCGTCGGTCCCGGCCGGAGGGGCGCGATCGGGCCCCCGCCCCCGCCTCGGCCGCGCGGCTCCACCGCGATGGTCACCGGATGGGCCGGCGCAACCCGGCTGCCCGCTCCGGGTAGCTGCGCGATGACGACTCCGCTGACCGGGAGCGGCTCGGCCGGATCCGCCGCGACCGCGACGACCCGCGCGGTGAAGGCGAGTTCGTGCGCCTCACGCACCTCCAGCCCGACGAGGGCCGGTACCAACACTCTCTCCTGCTCTCCCACCATTCTCCTGCTCGATTCCCCGGTGCTGCCCGAGGCGGGATCATCTGGGACCCCCTCGTCCCGCCCAAATAGGACGATATCGGTCGAATCAGGCCGAGGTGCCGCGCGGGGGTCCGGTCGATCGCCCACCCCGGCAGGTCGATCTCGTCCGGGGCGCGCCGCGCACACCGAGCCGAACTCGGCACCCCCACCGGCGGCGGGGCGCCGGCCTTACGCCGCCTGGTACCGGTGCATGTCCTCGGCGAGCTCGGCGAACACCGCGACGTTGCACTCGAAGGCGGTGAGCGTCTCGTCGACGACCCTGGTTCGGTCGGTCTCGTTCCATGGCGCGGTGTCGAGCTTGGCGCGGTAGCGGTCGCGGAATGCCGGGGCGCTGCCGATCCCGTCGAAGTGGTAGAACGACGCGCCCCTGTCGACGATGCCGTAGTTCGTGGCCAGCAACCGGCGGATGATCTGACCGCCTGCGATGTCGCCGAGGTAACGGGTGTAGTGGTGGGCGACATAACCGCCTGCCCACGCCGACGCATCGTGAATGCGTCGCACGTACGACTCGGTGGCGGGGAGCGGGCGGATCGTCTCGCGCCAGTCCGGCCCGACGAGGAACGCCATGTCGGCCTCGAGCTTCGGTAGCCTGCGCAGCTCGTCGAAGACGAACTCGCGACCGGTGTCGTCGGCGGCCATGGTGTCGCTGACCTGTTCGATCGCCCGGTAGATGAAGTAGTACTGGATCGCGAGCTGCGTGTAGCCGGCCAGCGTGAGCTGGTTGCCCAACAGCGCGTTCATGTAGCCGGAATGGTTGGCGCGCTCGTGGGCGCTCCTGGTGGACGCGCGCAGCGTCGCGGAGAACGGGGCCGAGACGGGGTCCGTGGTCACCGGCATGGGCGTCTCCTTGGGGCAACGATCTGACACCTTGTCAGAAAGACCATAGGTCATCAGCGCGAGTAAGGCGACCCTTATTCGGCGGTCGTCTCGTCGGTCTCGGTCGCTCCGACTGCTCGCAACACGAACCGGACGGCGGCCTCGACGGCGCGATCCAGCTGCTCGGGCGGCACATCGACAACCTGGCGACTGGCCAGTGCCGCGGTGATCATCGGGAGCAGGATGTCCGGATCCTCGGCCAGCAGCCGCCCCGCACGCCGGCCGGCGTCGAGAATCTCGCGCAGCTGCTCGGTGATCGGGTCGGCGTGCGCACTGATCCGCCGGTATGCGGCCGGGGCGAGCGCGGAGGCCAGCGCGGTGCCCGGCGGGAGGTGGTACTCGGCGAGCACGCGCAGCTGCAGCCGCACGAACGTGGCGAGCTTGGCCACCGGGTCGGGCACCGCGTCGACGGCCTCGCGCAGCCGGTCGACGTAGCGGGCCGCCTCGGCCTCGACGAAGGCGACGAGCAGGCTGTCCTTGTCGGGGAAGTGGTTGTACATGGCGGTACGACCGAGGCCGGCCTCCGCCGCGACCCCGGCGAGGGTGACCGCGTCGAACCCCCGCTCGTAGAGCTGGGTGCGCAGCACCTCGAAGACCCGGGCCCGCACCTGCTGGCGGTGGGCATGCAGCGAGCCCCCGATGATCTTCGGCATCGCGCACCTCCCTCCGCTCGGGCCTGTGAGGGCAAACCTAGGGGACGCGCCTCGATCGGACCCTGACGAACGGGAACGTCGGACGGACCCCGAGAGGACCCGGGTCGTCACGGTGAGTTCGCCTGCACAGTCGCCTGGGTCGGCGTGGCCGCACACCGGATGGCGGCGCATGTCGCCCGATCGGGCGATCGCAGGAGACTGCATACCGTAACACTGTCTACTGTATGCGGTGTTGCAGGTCACACTGTCGTTAACGTTCGAGCACGACGGACGGAGCAGCGTGGCGCTGTGTCACCGCCACCAGGATCCCTGGACCCGTTCGAAGGGACACGCTGCTTGAGCACGCCCCGCGCCCCGCAGACACTGCCGGACCCCGATCGGGGGACGTCCGCATTCCCGAACTTCCCGCGTCGCCGGTTCCCGGCCGGGGTGAGCGGCGGGCCGCTGGCAGTGCTGACCGTGCTCCTGGCCGCTGCGGCCACGCTGGTCGCCGTGGCGATCGGAGGGGACGGCCGGTGGCCGGACTGGCGGATCCCGGGGACGCTCGTGCTGGTGGCCGCCGTCGGGCACGTCCTGCTGCGGAGCGCGGTCGTGCACCCCGTCCAGCGGTTCCGGGACGCCACGGCTCGGATGGCGGTCGAGGACAGCGCGGCCGTGGTGCCGCGGGTCCGCCCCGCCGAGCTCGACCGCATCGCCGCGGCGCTGCATCGGTTCGCCGGGCTCCCCGCGCGGGCGCGGGCCCACCGGGTCCGGGTCTCGCTGGCCGTCGCGCCGTGCGTGGTGGCCGTGCTCGTCCTGGCCTGGGCGGTCCCGGCCGCGCTGATGACGGTCGGCGGTGCCGCGTCGCAGCCCGACACCGTCGTGCGCCAGGCCGGCGAGGGCGCCTCAGCGCGGGCCGAGAAGCTGCAGGCCGCGCTCCGTGGCGGGCTCGCCGTGCTGCAGCGCGCCGCCGACCCCCCGACGGGGGCCGAGGTGGCCGACGCCGCCCGCACCGCGGCGCGGGTGCTCGCGGCCGAAGGACTGTTCCGGTCGGTGTGGGTGGTCGACGGTTCGGGGCAGCGGATCGCGGTCGCAGGCCGCCCGCCGAGCGCGCCGGTCACCGCCCCGCCACGAGAACTGCGGGTGGTGCAGGCCAACCGGGCGGGCAGCGAGCCACTCGTCCTCGCCACGGCTCCGATGTGGGACGGCGCGAGCTCGCTCGTGGCGGAGTTCGACCCGCGGGCGCTCAACGACCTGATCCGCACCGCCGGCGTGCACACCTGGGTGGTCGACGTGCACCGGGCCACCGTGCTCGACAGCTCCGGCTACACCGCCTTCGCTCCCTTGGACGACCCGGCGCTCGCAGCGCTCGCCGGTACGGCTCTCGCCGACGTCCCCGCTGTCGCGACGCCGGGCAACGGGGAGGTCAACGCGGCCCAGCGGGTGAGTACCGCGGGCGCGCCGACCGATCTCGGCTGGGTGCTCGTGGAGAACCAGGACGTCGCGGTCACCGCGTTCACCCATGACGGCAACCGCCGCGTCACGTTCGTCGTGATCGCGCTCGGCGCGAGCCTCGCCCTGGGGTCGCTGGCCTGGGTCATGGTCACGGTCGTCGCGCCGGCGCGCAGGCTGGCCCGCCACGTCGAGCGGTTGGCCGGCGGCGACGCGGTGCCGCCGCTGGCCCCGCAGCGCCTCGACGAGATCGGCAGCGTCGTGGCGGCGACCAACCGATTCGTCGGCGCGCGCGTCCTGCTCGGAGCGACGGCCCGGTCGTGACGTTCCTCTTCGGCGTCTACGTCGCCGGCTGCCTGCTCCTGCTCGCGGCCGGGCTGGTCGAGCACCGCAACCACCACCGGCGCCTGCTGTCCATACCGGAGCGGATCGTCGTCAACGGTATCCGTGGCAAGAGCTCGATCACGCGGCTGTGCGCAGGAGCGCTGCGCGGCGGGGGAGTGCGGACCGTCGCGAAGACGACGGGCACGGCGGCCCGTTTCATCTTCCCGGACGGCACCGAGGAGCCCATCCACCGCAAGTTCGGACTCGCGAACATCGTCGAGCAGATCGGCATCGTCCGGCGGGCCACGCTCTGGCAACCGGACGCCCTGGTGATCGAGTGCATGGCGGTGCTGCCGGAGCTACAGGAGATCAACGAGCGGAAGCTGGTCCGCTCGACGATCTGCGTGATCTGCAACGTCCGGGAGGACCACCTCGACGAGATGGGCCCCACCCTGGACGACGTCGCACGTTCGCTCGCGCGGTCGATGCCGGTGGGTGGCGTCTGCGTCACCGCGGAGCGCGACCGGCTGCACATCCTGCAGGGCGAGGCCGACCGGCGGGGCTGCCGGCTGGTGTCGGTGGACCCGGCGTCGGTCGGCGACGCCGAGATGGAGCGCTTCACCGGGATCGCCTTCAAGGAGAACGTGGCGATCGGCCTCGCCGTCGCGCAGCTGTGCGGCGTCAGGCGCGAGGAGGCGATGGCCGGCATGGTGGCGGCGCCGCCCGACCCCGGCACGGTCGCCGTCGACACGTACGTCACCGGCCGCGGCCGGATCGCGTTCGCCAACGTGTTCGCCGCGAACGACCCCGAGTCGACGTTGATGAACATCGAGCTGCTGCGGTCGCGCGGCCTGATCGCCGCGCCGCTCACGATCGTGGTCAACTGCCGGCCGGACCGCGTCGAGCGCAACGGGCAGATGGGCGAGCTGACCGGCCGGGTCCGCCCGGACCGGATCGTGCTGATCGGGGAGCAGACGCACACGGCGCGCGCCCGGGTGCCGCGTGAGCTGGCCGACCTCGTCGTCGATCTCGGCGGCGCCCTCGACGTGGCCGCGTTCCTCGACGCCGTCGCGATCGAGCCCGGCGGCACGGGCTCGGTGGTCGCCGTCGGCAACATCCACGGCCAGGGTGAGGTGCTGCTGTCGCGGCTGGGCGCCATGGCGCGTCCCGTCCCGGTCGAGGCGGGGTGATGGTTGCGGGCACCCTCGCGCCGCAGGACGCCACGATCGCGCTGGCGATCGGGTTGCTGTTCGCGCTCGTCTGCTACCTCACCACCAACCTCTCACCAGGGGGCATGATCACGCCCGGCTGGTTGGCCCTCACCTTGGTGGAGGACGCCCGCAAGGTGGCCGTGATCGCTGTCGTCACGGTGATCACCTACTTCGGGGTGCGCGGCCTGCAGTCGGTGGTGATCCTCTACGGCAAGCGGTTGTTCGCGGCCGTGATGATGCTGTCGGTGCTGCTCTCGACGGGACTGTTCCTGCTGGTGCAGCGGGACTACCCGCTTCTCTTCGCGCACGAGACACTCGGGTTCGTGATCCCGGGACTGGTGGCCTACCAGCTCGTGCGGCAGCCACCGGTCGCCACCGTGCTGGCGACGTCGGCGGTGAGCCTCGCCAGCTACGGGGTGCTTGCCAGTGGGCTCGTGCTCGGGGCGGTGCCGACGCTGTGACCGGGCGGTCCGGACTCGCCGCTCGTCGGGCCGGGATGGGCGTGCTGGCCGTGGTCGTGGGCGTTTCGGGGATCGTCGTCGGCGATCTGCGGGCGGACGCGGGCGCGGCGGCCACGGCGGCGGCACCGCCGCCGCGGACCGCCGCGTGGTCCTCCGAGCTGCGTTACCTGCGGCGCGACGCCCTGGCTCGGACCTCCATGGTCGACGCCGCCGGCACCGTGCGGGCCACCTTCACCGACGGGGCCCGCACCGTCACCCTCGACGGGCCGCTGCGCCGCTTCGCCGAGCCGCGGTTCACCACGGCGTCGGTGAGCACCCGGGTGTGGGTGCGGCTGCTGCCCCGGCCGTGGCACGAGGGTGCGCAGCGGGAAGCGTGGTTCCAGCCGTGGCTGGCGGAGAACCTGGACAGCACGGCACCCGACGTGCTGGCCGTGGCGGCGGAGTACCTGGACGGTGTCCCGGACGGCTTCGATGGCGGCGGAGTGCGTGTCCGGGGCGACGCGCGGGCCGGTCCGTCGGGTCCGCCGGACGCTCCGCCGCTGGAGAACTCGGACTTCTACGACTACCTCGGCATCCCCTGGACGTTCGGCGGCGACGATGTCCGGATGCCTGACCTGGCACGCTACGGAGCCGTGGACTGCTCGGGGTTCGTCCGGCTCGTGTTCGGGTACCGCTCGGGCTACCCCCTGCTCGGCACCAACGAACCGGGCCCGGGCCTGCCGCGCCGGGCCTGGGCGATGCACGAGGTCGGCCCGGGCGTCGCCGTGCTGCCCGACACGGGCGCACCACCGTCGAACCTCGGTGCGCTGCAGGCCGGCGACCTGCTGTTCTTCGACCTCGATCGGGCCACCGACCGGCGGATCGACCATGTGGCGATCTATCTGGGCCGCGACGACGCCGGGCATCACCGGTTCGTCTCCAGCCGGGCGCGGGCCGACGGCCCGACGCTCGGTGACGCAGGCGGTACGTCCCTGCTCGACGGCGGCGGGCACTACGCGCGGGCGTTCCGGGCGGCGAAGCGGCTGTGAGCCGGACCCGTTCTGCGGTGGCCGTGCTCGGGACGCTGGTGCTGCTCGCACTCGTGGCGGTGACCCAGATCGGCGCCCGGAGGGCGGACCAGGCCTCGCTCGAGCAGCGGGTACACGACTTCACCAGGCAGCTCACGCCGCGGGGGCCCTACCGTCCACCCGATCCGGCGGAGCGGGACGCGGTGCTCGGCGCCATCGCGGCGCTGGTCCCCACGGGGCCGGCCGCCGGCGGCGACACCCGCGACGCCCACCGGGTCCTGCGGGACGCGGGGTTCATCGTCGAGGTCGCGCAGGACGCGGCAGGGCGCGGGTTCCTCCTCGTGCGTAGCGACCCGAGCTCGGCGCGGTCCTGGGGGCTGATCGCGCTCCCGCTCGGCCGGGCCCCGCGGCTGCTCGTCGAGGTGCCGCACCCGAACTCGGACTACAACACCGAGAACGTCGGGCTGGCGGTGCTCGCGATCGTGCCGGACGCGGTGTACATCGAGGCCGGGGCACACCGCAGGGCAGCGGACGGGCGCGCCGACGTGGCGCACGCGGAGGACTCGCTGTTCCACGCGCTGGCCGTGGACCTGAGTGTCCGGATGCGGCTGCCGCAGCTACAGCTGCACGGCTTCGGCGAGCGCGACGACCTGGACGACGACGTGGTGCTCGGTCCGGGCGATGCAGACCCGGCCGTGCGGGAGCTCGCCGACCCCCTGGAGGAGGCGGGCCTGTCGGTGTGCCGGTCGTGGGTGCAGCGTTGCCCCGAGCTGGAGGGCTCGACGAATGTGCAGGGTCGGGCCGCGGCGCGGTACGGGCTGCCGTTCGCGCACGTCGAGATGAGCGCGTCCACACGGAGGCGACCGGAGTCGGTGGCGCGAGCGCTCGCCACGCTGGCCGGCTGAGCCGCCGGTCATGCGGGCGTGGGATCCGGTCCCGGCTGGCTGCGCCGAGCCGGGTGCAGGTGGGTGCGCAGGAAGGCGAGGATCTCCTGGCGCGCGGGACGGGCGGCCGGTACAAGGCCGGGGGTGCTGAGGAAACTGTGGGTGGCCTTCGGGTAGCGGACCAGCCGGGCGTCGACGCCGTCCTCGCGGAGCCGTTCGACGTACCGGTGTCCGTGGTCGGCCAGCGGATCCAGCGCCGCCGTGACGACCAGGGTCGGCGGTAGGTCAGCGAGGTTCTCGTACATGAGCGGAGACACGCTGCGTGGGTCGAGAGCCGGCGGCACGCTCAGCTTGCGGCCCGCGCGCAGCCGCGACAGCGGGAGCGTGGGGTTGTCAGCGTTCTCGCTGATCGAGGGATAGTCGGCCATGGTCTCGGTCCAGTCCGTGCTCGGATAGTTGAGCACCTGGGCACCGAGCGGTGGGCCGTCCTTCCGGGCGCGCAGTGCGATGAGCGCGGCGATCATCCCGCCGACGCTCTCGCCCATGACCGCGACGGCGCCGGGGTCGACACCCCAGTCGACTGCGTCGTCGACAAGCCGGACGAGGGTGTCGTAGCCGTCCTCGATCGGCTGGGGCAGCGGGTGTTGCGGGGCCAACCGGTACTCCACCGAGACCACCACCGCTGGGCAGCGGGCCGCGAGATGGCTGTTGAGCCAGTCGTTCTGCGCGGCGGTGCCCGCGATGAAACCCCCACCGTGGAACGAGACGATCAGCGGTAGCGCCCGGTCGGCGTTCTTCGGGCGGTGTACCCGCAGCACCAGGCGGCGGCCCGGGAGATCGACCGTGGACTCCCCGATGCGTGCGCGTCTGTCCGGCAGGCCGGTGATGATCCGGGCGGCTCGTGACGACCCCTTGCGGGTGGCCGCGTCGCGCGCGGCGATCACCTGGTCCTGGGTCATGGCCTCCCAGTCATGGGCGTCCTTGAGAATGCGGGTGCCCAGTGGGGCTCTGCCTCTCATGGTGCGTGCCTCCCACCGTCCGGCAATGGCCCGAAAGCCACCGCGCGCTGTCACAGACGGCTGTCAGCATCACCGGCGTATCACCGATTGTATTGGAGAAATGTCCCGCTCGGCCGGTCAGCGATGAGCGCCGACCCGGGTCAGACCCTGGGTGCTTGCTCCTGCGCAGTCCATGCGACGTCGTCGACGGCGAGCCATGGCGCGACGGCCACGGCCGTGGCCGTCATGCCGGCAAAGGCCATGACATCCCGGCACAGGTGGGACTGATCGACGAAGCCGCTCTCAGCCGCCACCGACGCGGCGCTGTGCCCCGCAGCGAGGCGGTGCACCGCGTGGTCGAAACGGACCAGCGTCGCGGCGCGCTTGGGACTGAGACCGGTCTGTGCCCGGAACCGGGACCACAACCGTTTACGGCTCCATCCCACCTCGGTCGCCAACCGCTCGACCCTGACCTGCCCACGGCTCGACACGATCTGCGCCCAGGCGAAGGCGACCTCCGGATCCACCGCCCGGCCTGCCGCATGCCGCCGCGCGAGCGCTGCCTCCATGATCGCGAACCGGCCCTCCCACGACCCGGCAGCGCGCAGTTGCTCCCGGGTCCGCGCCGCGTCGCGCCCCCAGAACTCCTCGAGGGCGACAACCGTCGCGCCCAACCCCGGCGAGCCACCCAGCACCGCGTGCGCGACCACCGGCGAAAGCCGCACCTGGAGAAGGTCGACAGCGCTGCCGTGCCCTCGAACGGTGCCGGAGGTCAGGCCGACGACGACGTCGCCTTGCTGCCGCTCACCGCCGACGCCGTCGACGAGCAGCGCGTCGCCGAAATCGATGAATACCGTCAGCGCCGGGTACGGGACGACCTGGAGCTCGACCGGACCTTCCGCTCGACCGCGGAACCCGGCCATGCTGACCCCTGCCGTGCGGCTCGGCGCCGGTGGGACCGCGACGTCCAACTCGACCCCGGCCACCCGAACCGACTCGACGGGTCGCATCCAGCCATGCTAGCGGCGCTGATCGTCCGAGTCGGGGCACGGCGGAGAGCCACCACGACCGGACGCGATCAGGCAGGCTCGGCCGGTTCCCGGGCCCGGGTGAATCCGCGGGCGCCGGGTGCCGCGGCGGCGGCGGCCGGGGCGAGGAGGCAGACCAGCGTGCACGCGAGCAGGACCGGCCCCGTGCCGAAGGCAGCCATCGCCGGGGCGATCAGGGCGAGCCCGAGCGGGGCGAGGCCGTAGGAGAACAGGAAGTCGATCGAGGAGACGCGGGCGAGCAGCCGTGGGTCGACCTCGCGCTGGGTCGCGGTGAACCACGGGACGTTGAACAGCTCGATGCCGATCCCCGTCACGACGTACGCGGCGACGACGAGGAGCGCCGGTACGGGCAGCAGCAGTGACAGCGGTGCGAGCGCGTAGAGGCCGAGACCGGCCAGCGCGACCCACCCCGGCCACGGCGGCCGCCAGCGGGCGATGACCAGCGCGCCGAGCAGGGCGCCAGCGGTGTAGCCCGTGGTGGCGGCGGCGAGCACGACCTCGGTGCCGTAGCGGTCGCGGGAGACGAGCGGCAGTGCGACGCCGGTTGCCGAGTAGCCGGTGGCGATCACTGCCGTCAACGCGCCGAGTCCGGCGAGGAACCACGGGTGGCGTCGCGCCTCCCGCAGCCCCTCACCGAACTCGCGGCCGAACGACGGCCGTTCGGTGCGGTTGGTGGCATCGGCTGCGCCTCGGGGTGGGACGAGGGCCGCGACGAGCCACAGGACTCCGGTGCCGACGACCAGCGCCCGGACGTCGGCCACGAGCGCGAGCAGTGCCGCGGCGCTCGGCGCGACCAGGACGGTGACGCGGACGGCGATGGTGACCGCCGCGTTGGCCTGCTGCCGCCTTCCGGGGTCGACGACCTCGGCGACCAGCGCCTGGAACGCCGGTCGGCATGCGCCCTGCCCGGCTCCGACGATTGCTGCTGCGGCGGCGGTCAGCAGGACCGAGCCGTCGACGCCGAGTGCGACGACCGGGCTGGCCAGCGCGGCCGCTCCGGCCGACCAGCCGACGACCCGCCGGCGCGGGTAGCGGTCGGCGAGTACCCCGGCGACCGGGACCGCCGCGAGGAACCCGAGTGTGCGGGCGGCCAGTGCGAGACCGAGCTCGACGGCGGTGACGAGGCCGTCGAGCAGCGCGAGGCCGACCAGGAACGGCAACGCCCAGGTGGCCAGACCGGAGGCCGTGGTGCCGATCCACAGCCGCAGGAACGCCGGCTCGCGCAGGACCGAGCGAGCCGGTGCGGCCGTGTCCGGTGGCGGCGGCGGTGTCACGCGCGACCGCTCTCGTCCAGGTGGGGGAGGTCCGCGGGCTGGAAGAGGTCGAGCAGCGCGCGCAGCTCGACACCCGTGAGCGGCGCAGTGCGGAGCATCCGAGTCCTCTCCGTGATGTCGGCCCAGGTTCCTGCAGCAGCCTTGCAAGAGAGAGAAGCGTGCAGCATGAGCATCCCGCGGCCTCCCCCTCCATGGTCAAGACTGCCTCTTGTTTTGGTAATGATAATCATTAACATAGCTCGCATGATCCCGACCCGCCCCGTGCTGCCGGGCGTCGCCGCCGACTGGGAGCTGCACGACCGGCTGCCGCAGACCCTGTCGCCCGACGTGATCCGTGCGATCAACCCACCGAGCCGGGCCATCCACGAGCACCGCCGCTACTCGTGGAACGGGTGGGACTTCGAGCTCCCGCCCGGGGTGTTCCAGCCGGGTGCCACCAGCAGGCTGGTGCACAGCCGGCTGCTCGACGGCACGCTTCCGGTGGCGGGCCTGCGCTACGCCGCGATGGGGTCCGGGCTCGGGGTCGAGGCCGTGGTGGCCGGCGTACGCGGGGCGGCGGCCGTGTACGCCCTCGACGTGCACCCGGAGAGTGTGCGGACCACGGTGCGGCACTTCGAGCGGATCGTGGGTCCGGCCGGTCCGCCGTTGCACCCGGTGGTCGCCGACGTCTGGGAAGGCTTTCCCGACGGCGTCCAGGTCGACGTGGTCACGTTCAACCCGCCCGCGATCGAGCTGCCGCTGTCGGACGACCCGGACATCGCACGGAACCTCTGCGTAGGCCGCGAGATCGCGGCGCGGTTCTTCGCTCAGCTCGTGGGACGCGACCTGCTGGCGCCGGGTGGGGTCGTGTACCTGATCGTCTCCAACACCGCTCCGCTGCGCGAGATCGTGGCGATCGCGCTCGACGCCGGGTTCGGCGCCGAGGTCGTGCACGTGGAGGACTGGCCCGGCGACGACGTCCAGACGTACCTGTTCGCGCTGCGTCGCGCAGGCACCCGCCCGGTGTCCGACCGCTGATGCACCGGCACTACGCGGAAGCGATCGCGGATCCCGACCTCATCCAGATCGAACCGGGACTGGTGTGCCTGCGGTTCGAGATCATGAAGGTGCGCTCGGCCCTCGGCGCCGTGCGGCATCTGCTCGACGCCGGACTGGTGCGCCGCGGCGACACGCTCGTCGACAGTTCCAGCGGGATCTA
Organism: Pseudonocardia xinjiangensis; assembly: GCF_050948425.1. Classification (NCBI taxonomy): domain Bacteria; kingdom Bacillati; phylum Actinomycetota; class Actinomycetes; order Pseudonocardiales; family Pseudonocardiaceae; genus Pseudonocardia; species Pseudonocardia xinjiangensis. Next base: position 3,071,676 of record NZ_CP192009.1, read on the forward strand.
CGCGCACGCCCTCGCCCTGGCCTGCCACCGGCACGGCATGCGGTGCCACATCGTCGGCTCCACCACGGTGGACCGGACGTTGCGCGTGCAGCTTGAGATCCTCGGCGCGACGCTGGAGCAGGTGCGTCCGTCGGCGGACCTCAAGCTCGACCAGAACCTGCGGGTGCAGCGGGTGGGGGAGCTGTTGCTGGCGCACCCCGACTACCACTGGATGCGGCAGTACCACGACGGCGTGCACTACGTCGGCTACCGGTCGGTGGCCGACGCGGTCGGGCAGGAGCTGCCGTCAGGCCCGCTCACCGTCGTGGGCGGCGTCGGAACCGGGGCGTCGACCGGAGCGCTGGCCACCTACCTGCGTCAGGCGGGTCGTGACGTCGAGCTGGTAGGGATCCAGCCGTTCGGCAGCGTCACCTTCGGCGCGGAGCACACCTCGGACCCGGACATGATCATCGCCGGTATCGGGAGCTCGATCGAGTTCCGCAACGTCCGTCGTGACCTGTACGACCGCCTGCACTGGATGGCGTTCACCTACGCGCGGGCCGGCGCCGTGGCGCTCCTGCGCACGAGCGGTGTGTTCGCCGGTCTCTCGGCCGGCGCCGCCTACCTGGTCGCCCGCCACGAGCGCCACCGGGCTCCGGACCGGACGGTGGTGTTCCTGTCGCCCGACACCGGGCACCGCTACGTCGACGCGGCCTTCGAAGGCCACGAGCGCGTCCCCGCAGTGGACGGCCTGGCCCCCGAATCCGTCGAGAGCGTGCACGACCTGGTCCTGCCCTGGTCGACCACCGACGTAATTCCGGGTTCCCGTGGTGCCGACGCCCGGGATGCTCGGTCTCAGCGCGCGGGCACCCGGTCATGACGCCGGCGACGGTGGGCGTGCTCACGGCGGACGTCCTCGCCGGCCGGTACGGGCCCTCGCCGGCGGACCTGGTGGCGACCAGCGTGTTCTGGGTCCACCACGGCACGCGCCTCGCGGGCGGCACCACGACGTACCGCAACCAGTACCTGCTGGTCCGGGTCGGGGCGGCGTTCGGGGCCTGCGCCTTCGAGGCCGGGGAGGTCGATCCAGAGGTTTGCGCGGCCGCGTCGGGCAGTCCGCTGGACGTACTGCTGCGTGCCGGGCCGGGGGCGCTGCGGACCGCCGCCCTCGACGCCTACCTGGCTGCCCAAGCCCCGCACCGGGACTCGGTCGCGACGCCCGTCGTGCTCCCGGCCGGACCGCCCGAGGCCAGGGCCCGGGCCCGCGACACGGCCGTCGCCGGGCTGCTCGACGTGGCTCCCGGCGCGCGAGTGGCGCTGATCGGCGTGGTCAACCCGCTGGTCGCCGCCATCCGGGACCGCGGGGCCGAGCCCCTGCTCTGCGACCTGAACCTGCGGGTCACGCAGTGGGGAGATCCGGTCACCGCCGTCATGGCCGACGTCCTCGAGACGGCGGACGCGGTGGTCGCCACCGGCATGACGCTCGGCAACGGCACGTTCGACCTGATCCTCGACCGTTGCCGGGAACGGGCCGTCCCGCTGATCGTCTATGCGCAGACGGCCAGTGCGGTCGCCCGGGCTTTCGTCGGCGGTGGGGTCACCGCGCTGTCGGCCGAGCCCTTCCCGTTCTCGCAGTTCAGCGCCGACCCCACCGTCCTCTACCTCTACCGGGAAGGGCGCTCGTGACGGCGCCGCACGGCATCGACGCAGCCGCCCCGGCGCCCGCACGGCCTGCGGCCGGCCCGACGTCGGTCGGGCTGGTGGTCACCGCAACCGGGCTCTTCCTGGTGCTGCTGGCCTCGATCGTCGTGGCGATCGGGCTCGGTCCTGCGGTGATCAGCCCGGGGGAGACCGCGCGCTACCTCTGGGCGGCGCTGAGCGGCGGCCGGATCTCCGCGTCCGAGGTCCCCGCTTACCAGATCATCTGGCAGGTGCGGACACCCCGGGTGCTCCTGGCCGCCGCCGTGGGCGCAGGTCTCGGGGTGGTCGGGGTGGCCGTCCAGGCCATGGTGCGCAACGCGCTGGCCGACCCGTTCGTCCTGGGCGTGTCGTCCGGGGCGTCGGTGGGGGCGGTCACCGTGATCGTCTTCGGGGTCCTGGCGGGCCTGGGCATCCACGCGGTGTCGATCGGAGCCTTCCTCGGCGCCGCACTGGCGTCGGTCCTGGTCTACGCGGCGTCGGTTACGCGGGCCGGGATCACGCCGTTGCGTCTGGTGCTGACCGGCATCGCGCTGTCCTTCGGGTTCCAGGCCGTGATGAGCGTGCTCATCTACCTCGCGCCGGACGGAGAGGCCACCAGCACCGTGCTGTTCTGGACGATGGGCAGCTTCGGCGCGGCCACGTGGCAGTCGCTGCCGGTGGTCGCCGCGGTCGTCGTGCTCGGCGCGGTGGTGCTGCGCCGGTACGGGCGCTCGCTGGACGCGATGGCCCTCGGCGACGAGACGGCGGTCAGCCTGGGAGTCGACATCACTGCGGTACGCACCGCCCTGTTCGTGCTGACCTCGCTGATGACCGGAGCGATGGTGGCCGTGAGCGGGGCGATCGGGTTCGTCGGGCTGGTCATGCCGCACCTGGTCCGCCTGGTGGTGGGGGCCCGCCACGCCAAGGTCCTGGTCGTCACCCCGCTCGTCGGAGCCGTCTTCATGGTGTGGGTCGACCTGCTCTCCCGGACCGTGGTCGCTCCACGCGAGCTGCCGCTCGGGGCGATCACCGCGCTCGTCGGGGTTCCGGTCTTCGTCGTCCTGATGCGTCGGCGCGGCTACCTGTTCGGCGGCCGCTGATGCGGCTGCAGCTGCGCGGGCTGACCGTCGAGGTCGCGGGCCGGGCACTGGTCCGCGAACTCGACCTCGACGTCGGCAGCGGCGAGGTCGTCGGCCTGGTCGGCCCGAACGGGAGCGGCAAGTCCACGGCCTTGAGATGCGTCTACCGGGCGCTGCGTCCCACCCATGGTGCGGTGCTGCTGGACGGTGACGACTCGGCGCGCCTGCGCCTGCGGGACAGCGCCCGCCGGGTGGCGGCGCTGACCCAGGAGAACGGCGCCGACCTCGACTTCACCGTCGCCGAGACCGTCGCACTCGGGCGCAGCCCTCACCAGCAGGGCAACCAGCCGCTCACCACCCGGGAACGTGAGCTGTGCGCGCGGGCGATGCACCAGCTCGACGTCGCACACCTGGCCCACCGCGGGGTGCTCTCCCTCTCCGGCGGGGAGCGCCAGCGCGTGCTCGCCGCCCGTGCGCTGGTGCAGGAACCGCGGGTGCTGGTCCTCGACGAGCCGACCAACCACCTCGACGTGCGTCACCAGATCGAGCTGCTGTCGCTGTTGCGCGGATCCGGACTGACGGTGCTGGTCGTCCTGCACGACCTGAACCTCGCCGCCGCCACCTGCAACCGCCTCGCCGTCCTCCTGGAGGGCTCGCTCGTGGCCGTGGGGAACCCGTGGGAGGTGCTGACGGCCGAGCTCGTCCAGCGCGTCTTCGGAGTCGCGGCGACCGTCGTCCCGCACCCGCTGACCGGTGATCCGCAACTCCTCTACTCGCTCTCCCCGGCGAGCCCCGTTCCGTCACCCGCCTCGGAAGGAAGCCTCCCGTGACCCCGTCCCGGACCGTCCGGCACACCGCGCCGGTCGTCGCACTCTCGCTCCTGCTCGTCGGCTGCGGGGCCGAGGTCGTCCCACGGACCGACGCTCCGGCGCCCGTCACCGTTGCGCGCTGCGGCGAGGAGATCTCCTACCAGCGTCCGCAGCGGGCGGTCGCCTACGAGGCGGGGAGCGCGGACAAGCTGTTCAGCCTCGGCTTGACCGACGCCGTGCGCGGGTACGTGATGCCGCCCGCGAACCCGCCCGTGGAGGAGTCGCCGTGGGCGGCGGAGTACGCGCAGGTGGAGCTGCTCAGCCGCGACCTGCTCAACCGGGAGCTCGTGGTGGACGCCGGGGCCGACCTCGTCGTCGCCGGATGGCGTTCGGGCTTCAGCGACCAGCGCGGGATCACCCCCGAGATCCTCGACGGCCTCGGCATCCAGAGCTTCATGCACACCGAGACCTGCTACAACTACCCGAACTTCCCTGAACACCTGCCACCGTTCGAGGCCCTCTACACCGACCTCGACCGTCTCGGCCGGATCTTCGACGTGGAGGAACGCGCGAGCGCCTACATCGCCGAGTTGCAGGGCAGGGTCGCCGCCGTCCGGCAGCAGGCCCCCCGCCTGGACCCGCCGCCATCGGTGTTCCTCTACGACTCCGGCACCGACCGCCCGTTCACCGCAGCGAGCCAGGTGCCACCGAACCAGATCATCGAGTTCGCGGGGGCGCGGAACATCTTCGCCGACCTCTCGGCGCGCTGGACCGACGTCGGATGGGAGGCGGTGGTCCAGGCCCAACCCGAGATCATCGTCATCCTCGACTACCAGGACCAGCCGGCCGAGGAGAAGATCGCCTTCCTCAAGGCGCACCCCGCCCTGCAGTCACTGCCGGCGATCCGTCACAACCGGTTCCACATCCTCGACTACAACGAGGCGATCAGCGGGCCGCGGATCGTCGACGGGGCTGAGCGGTTCGCCGAATACATGCGCAGTTTCCGACGCTGAACCGTGGTGCCCTGTCCTGGTCGGCGCCGCTCATGTCCTCGGCCGGCGGCGAGATCTGCTGGAGAGCCGCGCTCGGGGTTTCGACCACTCCCCGACGTTCACGCCTGGCTACCACAGAGGTGGAGCAGAGGCTCCGGCCGCCCAGAACCCCGGAAAACTGACGGTGTCCACCGTCGTCATCACACTGTCGACGGCGTTCGTGGGATGCGTTGGCGCTTTCCTTAGTGCGTACCCACAACTCTCTGCGGTCTTTTCCGGCCAGCCGGTGGTCGAGAGGGACCTCGGAGAATCTTGGCGAGAATAAGCTCCCGGACGGGTATCCGGGATTGCCGCAGCTGCCGGCCGGCGCAACGATCGTGGATGGGATCGAGGTGACTCTCTCCGCGTGATCGGGGAAGGGCTGACGGCGAGGTCCGACGACAACGCAGGTAGGCGGGCGCGTGGCCCGTGGTCATCGAACTGGTCTACCCGGGCCCGCTCGAACCCGCCCGACGCCCGATCGGAAGCGGCGAGGGCAGGGGCGAGCGGAGCCCGAGCAGGAGCATGCGTCGGCTCAGCGGAGGCCGAGCTTGCTGGAACACACCGGCCATGCTTTCCAGCCCTGCCCGGCGAGCACGCGCTCGGCGACAGCGATCTGCTGCTCACGGCTGGCCTGGTGGGGCATGCCCTGGCCACCGAATCCTCGCCAGGTGCTCAAGGTGAACTGCAGCCCACCGAAGAAACCGTTGCCGCTGTTGATCTTCCAGTTGCCGGTGCTCTCGCACTGGGCGAGCCTGTCCCACACGCTGGCGGGAGCGGCATTGGCGGTTCCGGCGATGGCGAGTGGGACGCCGAGTGCGACCGTGCCGGCCAGGGTGAGGCGCAGCAGGGTTCGACCCATGCGGGACTTGGGGGAATTCATATTGTGATTTCTCCATGGCACACCCCGAGACGTACCTGCTCGTCGGCAGGTCGAGAGCTGCCCGGCAAACGGGGTCCGGGTGTCTCGTCGAGTCGTGGGGGTCGTGGGGAACGACTCGAACAATTGTCGTCTCGGCCAGTCCCGATTCGGGATCGACGGACCGGAACCAGGGACTGGGGGCGGTGCGACGGTTCCGGATGTATTCCGGTCGCCCCTCGTCGGACGACCGCCACAGGACATTACGAGTTCCGTCCGCATGATCGGTGGGTGACCTATCTCACTTGATCAGGAGATGGAGTCGCCGATCCGGCGTATCGCCTGGTGGCAGAGGGGATGTGTCGAATGGATCAGGATTGGTGGAATATATTCATTCCGAAACTAGTGGCGTGGCGCACATGTTGCGTTATCCCGGCCATTCGTGGGGTGTCCGGTGGGCGATAGGGACCCGGCAGCGGGGGAGAAATAGGACGGAGGTGCGGCAGCCGCAACGACGACGACGGCGTCTCGGAGGGTCCTTGCCGGCGGGTCCCGGTCCGCTGGGAGCGCTGGTGTGGGCCCGACCGGGCCCGCAACCTCGACCGGGCGCGACCCGGTCTGCTGCCTCGTCGGTGGAGGGGCCCGGCGGGAGTTCGGCGCCGCACCGGAAGGGTCGCCGAGCACGTCGGAGCGTGAACGACGGTTGCCGGGTCGTGACCGGCGGAGCCTTGACGCCGGGCGATGTTAGCGCTCACAGTTGCCGCTGATGCGATGTGGGTCACACCGAAGACGACGCCTGGGAGGCACTGTGCGCACGCGGACGACGTTGCCCGCACTCGGGAAGCTGGCCGCCCTTGCGGCAGCCGCGCTCGTACTCGCCGCCTGCGGGGGCGGGGGTGGCGGTGGCGGCGCCACCGCACCCGGCGCCGGCGCCGGCGGGGAGGCCCTCACGCTGGGCTTCTCTCAAGTGGGGGCCGAGAGCGGCTGGCGGACGGCCAACACCAAGTCGGTCCAGGATGCCGCGGGGGCAGCCGGGATCGAGCTGCAGTTCTCCGACGCCCAGCAGAAGCAGGAGAACCAGATCAAGGCGATTCGCTCGTTCATCCAGCAGCGCGTCGACGTGATCGCCTTCAGCCCGGTCGTCGAGTCGGGCTGGGACACCGTGCTGATGGAGGCCAAGCGCGCGAACATCCCGGTGATCCTCACCGACCGGGCCGTGGACTCGACCGACACCACGCTCTACAAGACCTTCCTCGGCTCGGACTTCGTGGAGGAGGGCCGCAAGGCCGGGCAGTGGCTGGTCGAGGACACCGCAGGCGGGAGCGGGCCGGTCAACATCGTGGAGCTGCAGGGCACCACGGGGTCGGCGCCGGCGATCGACCGCCAGGAGGGCTTCGCCGAGACGATCGCGCAGAACCCGGACCTGAAGGTGATCGCGTCGCAGACCGGCGACTTCACGCGGTCCGGCGGCCGACAGGTGATGGAGGCGTTCCTCAAGACGCACCCGGACATCGACGTCCTCTACGCCCACAACGACGACATGGGCCTGGGGGCGATCGAGGCGATCGAGGCCGCAGGCAAGGTGCCGGGCACCGACATCAAGATCATCACGGTGGATGCCGTCAAGGACGGCATGCAGGCGCTGGCCGACGGGAAGATCAACTACATCGTCGAGTGCAACCCGCTGCTCGGCCCGCAACTGATGGACCTCGTGAAGAAGGTCGCCGCGGGCGAGGAGGTGCCCCAGCGCGTCGTCACCGAGGAGACCACCTTCGACACCGCGGCCGCGAAGGCTGCGCTGCCGAGCCGGCAGTACTGATGGATCGCAGTCCCCTGGTGGAGATGACCGGCATCTCCGTGGCGTTCGGGCCGGTGCAGGCGCTGCAGTCGGTGGACCTGCGGCTGCACCCTGGCGAGGTGCACGCCCTGATGGGTGAGAACGGTGCCGGCAAGTCGACGCTGATCAAGACCCTCACCGGCGTGCACCCCGTCGACGCCGGGGAGATCCGGGTGCGGGGGGAGCCGGTGGCGTTCGCCGGGCCCGCCGCGGCCCAGGCGGCCGGGATCAGCACGGTCTACCAGGAGGTGAACCTCTGCCCGAACCTTTCGGTGGGCGAGAACCTGCTCCTGGGACGCGAGCCGCGCCGCGCCGGTCGCATCGACTGGCGAGGCGTGCGGCGGCGGGCCGCCGAGGTTCTGGGCCGGCTGCACCTGGACGTCGACCCGTCCTCGCCGCTCGGCGCGCACTCCATCGCACTGCAGCAGCTCGTCGCGATCGCCCGGGCGGTCGAGGTGGAGGCACGGGTGCTGGTGCTCGACGAGCCCACGTCGAGCCTGGACGCGTCCGAGGTGGCGGAGCTCTTCCGCGTGGTGCGTCGGCTGCGCGAGTCGGGCGTCGCGATCCTGTTCGTCTCGCACTTCATCGAGCAGGTCTTCGAGATCTCCGACCGGATGACCGTGCTGCGCAACGGCCGGTTGGTCGGCGAGTACGCCACGGCGGACATCTCGCGGAGGCAGCTGGTCTCGGCGATGGTCGGGCGCGAGCTGGAGGTGCTCGAGCAGTTGGACCGCGCCCCCGCCGAACCGGCCGCCGACGCCGAGCCCCCGGTCCTCGCGGCCACGGGGCTCGGGCGCCGCGGCGCCGTCGAGCCGGTCGACCTCGCGGTGCGGCCCGGGGAGGTCGTCGGCCTGGCCGGGCTGCTCGGCTCGGGGCGCACCGAGCTCGCCCGGCTGCTGTTCGGAGCCGACCGCGCCGACACCGGTGAGCTCACGGTCGGTGGGCGCCCGGTGCGGCTGCGCACGCCGCGGGCCGCCATCGACGCGGGAATCGCCTTCAGCCCGGAGGACCGCAAGGCCGAGGGCGTGGTGGCGGACCTGTCGGTACGGGCGAACATCGTCCTTGCTATGCAGGCCTCCCGGGGCTGGATGCGCCGCATCCCGCGGCGCAAGCAGGACGAGCTCGCGCGGCGCTGGATCGAGCTGCTCGACATCCGCCCCGCCGACCCCGACGTCCTCCTGGGCAACCTGTCGGGCGGCAACCAGCAGAAGGTGCTGCTGGCGCGGTGGCTGATCACGCAGCCCCGGTTGCTCATCCTCGACGAGCCCACCCGGGGCATCGACGTCGGCGCGAAGGCCCAGATCCAGGCCCTCGTGGCGGAGCAGGCGCGGGAGGGCACCGCCGTCGTGTTCATCTCCGCGGAGCTCGACGAGGTGGTGCGCCTGTCCGACCGCGTGCTGGTACTGCGGGATCGCCGGCCCGTCGCTCAGCTGGCAGGGGAGGACGTCGAACTGGACCGCGTCATGGAGCTGATCGCCACCGGGGGAGGCGCCCGTGCGTGACCTGCTGCGCAGACCGGTCTGGCCGCTCGTCGCGCTGTTGCTGCTCAACCTGGCGGTGACGCCGAGCTTCTTCGCCGTGCGCCTGCAGGACGGGCGGCTCTACGGCAGCCTGATCGACATCCTGCACAACGGCGCCCCGCTGGCGCTGGCCGCACTGGGCATGACGCTGGTGATCGCGACGCGCGGCATCGACCTGTCCGTCGGCACGGTCGTCGCGATCTCCGGCGCCGTGGCCTGCACATGGATCGCGAGCAGCCCGGACCCGGCGAGCCCCGGCACCGCGCTCACCGGGATCGGGCTCGCCCTCGCGCTGGCAGCGGCCCTCGGCGCGTGGAACGGGTTCCTCGTCGCCAGGCTCGGCATCCAACCGATCATCGCGACGCTCGTGCTGATGACGGCCGGCCGCGGGCTCGCCCAGCTCGTCACGGACGGCCAGATCATCACCGTGAACAACGGGTTCTTCGCGGGGATCAGCGGCAGCGCCCTGCTCGCCGTGCCGCTGACGGTGGTCGTCGCCGCTGCGGTGTACGCACTGGTGGCGCTCGTGACCCGGCGCACGGCACTGGGGACGCTCGTCGAGGCCATCGGGATCAACCCCGAGGCCAGCCGGCTGGCCGGCGTGCGCTCGCAGAGCATCGTCTGGACGGTCTACGTCTTCGCGGCGCTGTGCGCGGCCGTGGCCGGGCTGATGATCAGCTCGAACGTCAACGCCGCCGACGCCAACAACGCCGGCCTGTGGCTGGAGCTCGACGCGATCCTCGCCGTCGTCATCGGCGGCACGTCGCTCGCCGGCGGCCGGTACTCGATCGCCGGCACGCTGCTCGGCGCGCTCACGATCCAGACGCTGACCACCACGATCTACTCGGTCGGCATCCCGCCGGAGGTGTCGCTGGTGTTCAAGGCGCTCGTCGTGATCCTCGTGTTCCTGGCGCAGGCACCGAAGGTCCGCGCGCTGCTGCGACGGCGGCGCCGTCGCCGCGACGACGCCCCGCCGCCGGCAGCGTCCGCTGTCCCGGCGGAGACCGCGGGGAGCGGGCGGTGACCGCGGTCGCCGAGCGTGTGCGGCACGCGGCCGGGCGCCGGGTGCCCACCCGCTTCCTGCCCGTGGTGGTGACGTTCGCGCTGTTCGTGCTGATGTTCGCCGGGGGAGGGCTGCGCTACGAGTCCTTCGCGTCCGGGCAGGTGCTGCTCAACCTGCTGATCGACAACTCGTTCCTGGTGGTGCTGGCCGTCGGGATGACGTTCGTGATCCTCACCGGGGGCATCGACCTGTCTGTCGGGTCGGTCGTCGCCCTCTCGACGATGGTGGCCGCCGCGCTGCTGCGCGCCGGCTGGTCGCCGGTCCTCGTCATGCTCGTGGTGCTGGTCGGCGGGGCCGTCTTCGGGCTCGCGATGGGCGCGGTGATCCACTACCTGGAGATCCAGCCCTTCATCGTCACGCTCGCCGGGATGTTCCTGGCCCGCGGCCTGTGCTATGTGATCGACCTCGAGTCGATCCCGATCGACGACCCGCTGTTCCGCACGATCGCGCAGACCGCGGTGCCGCTGGGCGGGGAGCTGTTCGTCAGCCCGAGCGTGCTCGTCGCGACCGTCGTGGTCGCGATCGCGGTGTACGTGCTGCACCTGACCCGGTTCGGGCGGACCGTCTACGCCGTCGGCGGCAACCCGCAGTCGGCGATGCTCATGGGGTTGCGGGTGGCGCAGGCCCGCGTCGGCGTGTACGTGATCAGCGGGGCCTGCTCGGCGCTCGCCGGGCTGCTGTTCACCTTCTACATGCTCTCGGGCTACAGCCTGCACGCCGTGGGGATGGAGCTCGATGCGATCGCCGCCGTCGTCATCGGGGGCACGCTGCTCACCGGAGGCTCCGGGTTCGTGCTCGGCTCGGTGCTCGGCGTGCTGGTGCTCGGCACCATTCAGACGATCCTGTCGTTCGAAGGGACCCTCAGCTCCTGGTGGTCGCGGATCGTGATCGGTCTTCTGCTGCTGGTGTTCGTGGTCCTGCAGCGGGTGCTGGCGAGACGCGGCGTCGGCTGAGCCGGGGATGCACCTCTACCGTGCCGACGCCGGCGTGGAGGTCGAGCCGCCGAGGTGCTCGGCGAAGTGCCGCTCGACGGCGCGGTTGAGCCGCATCCGGTTCTCGGGATTGGCGAAGCCGTGGCCCTCGTCGTCGGCGACGAGGTACTCGACCGGCACGCCGCGCTCGCGCAGGGAGGCGACGATGGTGTCGGACTGGGCCCGCACGACGCGGACGTCGTTGGCGCCCTGGGCGACCAGCAGCGGGGTGCGGATCCGGTCGACCAGTGTGATCGGCGAGCGGGCGAGCATGTCGGCCCCCTGTTCGGGGATCTCCGGGTCGCCGACGTAGCGGTACCAGTTGTTGACGAACCAGGGACGGCTGAACGGGGGCAGGGTGCGCAGGAAGTGGGCGAGGTCGGACACGCCGACGTAGTCGACCGCGGCGGCGAAGCGCCCGGGGGTGACGGTGACGCCGACGAGGGCGGCGTAGCCGCCGTAGGAGCCGCCGTAGATGCCGACGCGGTCGGGGTCGGCGTAGCACTGGGCGACGGCCCAGTCGACGGCGTCGAGCAGGTCGTCGTGCATGGCGCGGGCGAACTCGCCGATCGCGGCGGTGACGTGGCGGCGCCCGTAGCCGGTCGAGCCGCGGAAGTTGACCTGCAGCACGGCGTAGCCGCGGTTGGCCAGGAACTGCGCGTCCGGGCTGAAGCTCCAGGTGTCGTGGGACCAGGGTCCGCCGTGCACGAGCAGCACCAGCGGCAGGTTCTCGGGTGCGACGCCGACGGGAAGGGAGAGGTACGCGTGCAGCGGCAGCCCGTCGCGGGCCGGGAAGCCGACCGGCCGCATCGGGGCCAGGGTGGCGGGGTCGAGATCGGGGTAGGCGCGGAACAGCTCGCGGCTCTCCCCGGTGGCGTGGTCGTAGAACCAGGCCACGGCCGGTTCCCGGTCGTGCACGTAGGTGGCGACCCAGCGCCGGCCCGCCTCGTCGGAGGACAGCGTGCCCAGCACGCCGTCGGAGAGCGTCGCGAGCCGGGCGTACACCTCGGCGAAGTCGGGGTCGAGGACCTCGATGTGCGGGCGGTCGGCGACGAACCGGGCGGCCAGCACCTCGCCGTCGCGGCGGCCGGTGAACACGGTGGGCGGTAGCACCCCGGGCATCATCGTGCCGGAGATGTCGAGGTCGTGGCCCTCGACGGCGGCGACCACGGTCTCCTTCCCGGTCTCCCGGTCGATGCGCACCAGGCGCAGGTGGTCGCCGTCCTGGAAGGAGCCGACGAGCAGGCCCGTCCCGTCGGGGGTGACCAGCTGGGGCTGCACGCCCATCGGGTGCTCCGCGCCGCCGACCCTGGTCAGCGGGCGGACGTCCCCGGTCTCGGCGTCGACGGCGGAGATCTCGACCGTGCCGTCACCGGCCGGGCGGGACCGGAAGGCCGGCCGGCCGTCGCGGTCGAGCAGGACGGTGTCGGCCGGGTCGGTCTGCTCGAGGTGCAGCGTGGTCGCGCCGGTGGCGACGTCGACCCGGAAGGTGTCGAAGAACAGCGGCCGCCGGTTCATCCAGACCAGCACCGTGCCGGGGTCCGACGGGAGCGACTCGACCCCGACCACCCGGGAGCCAGGGTCCATGGGGGTCAGGTCGACGGCCGGCTCGTCCGGGTGGTCGAGGTCGACGCGGTGCAGGTGCCAGTCCTCGTTGCCGTCGGTGTCCTGGAGGTAGAGCAGCCAGCGGGGGTCGTCGGTCCAGTGGTAGACGGTGATGCCGCGGCGGGTGTCGTGGGTGACGGGGACGGCGTCGGCGTGGGTCCGGTCGATGCCGCGGACCCAGATGTTGCGCCGCCCGCGGTGCGGGGCGAGGTAGGCGATGCGGGTGCCGTCCGGGGAGATGGTCGGGACGGCGAACTGCGGGTCGGCGAAGAGCGCCTCGATGTCGATCAGGCCGGGCGTCTTCTCGTCGGTCGCTGCGACAGTCATGAATCCTCCGATGAGTGGTGGGGCGGTGCCCCACCGGGCAGGTGGCGCTGAGCGACCAGGCAACACCGTGCCGTTGCGGCATGGTCAACACACCGAGCAGATCCGCAGCCGTGCCGGCGGTCTCACCCGCGGCCGGGTCAGACCCGGGCGACGAGTTTGATCTCGACGAGGAGCTCCCGGAACCGACTGGGCCGCGGTCCGGTCGGGCGTCGGTGATCGCCGAACCTTGACCGTGCCGCTGCGGCAGGGTGTGGGATGGCCGCATGGCCTGGAGCACCCGTGAGCTCGCCGAACTGGCCGGTACCAGCCTGCGGGCGGTCCGGCACTACCACGAGATCGGGCTGATCCCCGAGCCCGAGCGCCGCTCCAACGGCTACAAGCAGTACGGCGTCAGCCACCTCGTGCGGCTGCTGCGGATCAAGCGGCTGGTCGATCTCGGGTTCTCGCTGTCGCAGATCGCCGCCATGGGCGACGACGACCACCACCCGGCGGAGGCGTTGCGCGCCCTCGACGCCGAGCTGGCCGCGACCGTCGAGCGGCTGCAGCGGGCGCGTGTCGAGCTCGGGCTGATCCTGCGGCACCACGCGCCGGCCGACCTGCCACCCGACATCGCCCCGGCGGCCGGTGGAGCGGGGCTGTCGGAGGCCGACCGGTCGCTGGTGTTGGTCATGACCCGGGTGATGGGGCCCAAGCACGTCGGTGCCTACGCCGAGATGCTGCGCACCGCGGCGACCGACCCGACCGACGGGGAGTTCGACTCCCTGCCCGCCGACGCCGACGACGAGGTGCGCCAGGACCTGGCCGAACGCATGCTCCCGCACATCCGCCGGATCCGGGCCGAGCACCCGGACCTGATGGCGCCCGACACCGAGGCCCCGCGCGGCGCGCGGTTCGTCGCCGAGACGGCAGCCGCCGCCATGCAGGAGCTCTACAACCCGGCTCAGCTGGATGTCATCCGACGGGTCGGCGCACTCCTGAAGGACCCGTGAACCGACGCCCGTCGCCGCAGCGCCGAATCCCGTGACGTACCGGACGAGCGCGACGGTCGGCGGATCGGGAACGCCGCGATCGTCTACGCGGCGTAGAAAGGTCTGTGGGCGGTCGGTGCATCTGGCCGCCTGGTCGGACACATCGGATCTCGGAGACTCAGTGGTCATGTTCACGCCGATCGGCACGTCCCGGCAGGTGGAGCTCGTCGTCACAACCGGACGTGGCGAACGCCGCACGCAGGAGTCCGGCGGTTCGTCGCGCCGTCGCTCGATCTTCTGGGGGCTATGACAATGCTCGCGCCCCACTTCGCTGCGGCCGCGAACCGTGTCGCCACGACCGCAGCGCCAGTGACGTCCGGGATCTCCGTGACGGAGGCCATCGCCATCTTCGTCGGGATTCCGGCCCTACTGGTCCTGATCATCACCGCAGCCGTCTACGCCTCCACCGGCGGGAGCCGGCGGCGCCACGCCGCTTGGAAGCGCCGGCCCGTCGACCACATCGGCGGTGCGCGTCCGTCCGCGGATCCGGGGACGACAGGATCCGTGCCGGCCCAGCCGGCTCCGGACAGACAGCCCGATGCAGCGGGCCCAGCCGGCGCCGAGGCGGCATCGCCCCGGCCGGCCGAAGAGGGGTCCGCGTGAGCGTGGCACCCGTACGGGGTGCAGCACCGTCCGGGGACGCGGCCTCGGGTCGCTGACCCACCACACCCGAACTGCCGCGTCCACAGCGCCATAGGCGGAGGGCGCGCCGGAGATCGAGGCCGTCGGCACGAGATGCGGAAGCCGGCGCAGCCGTTTTTCGGTATCCTTCTGCCTCTTCTCGTGCCGACCGGCGATCAACCGGTCGCGCTGCTACGGGGAGCCTGCGCCTTTTCTCAAGACCGAGCAAAACTCCCGCTGCCGGCATTACCTCGACACAACGTCACCGTGCGCGGGCGTGGGTTTCGATTGGTGGACGCTGCCTCGCGGTGGCGCATGACCCCGGCCGGGCCACGTATTCCCGCACGGGTGGAAAGTCACTGTGCCCTCGCGATCGACCGCGCTGATCGGTGGCTGGCCGGGCCATACCCGTACGTAAACCGGTGCGCCATGGTTCAGGTTCCAGCCCTTCGGTACTTGTGATCTGAAAGCATCGGACTTCGCTTGACAGCGTCGCGATGACCGTGGCTACTCTGGAGTCACCACCGGTTGCACCCCGTGCGGCGGCAGCACCGCCCTTTGCACGTCACCGGGTATCCGGGCGTCCCGCAGCGTGGCCCGACGCGAGGAACAAGACCAGCCATGCCCTTCGTTCGACGATCTACCCGGGTCGGTTTCCCGGCTACGTCATAGAACCTGCCCAGCGATTGGCCGAAGCTCCATCCAGGCCGGCCACAGTCCCAGGTCCCCGCAGTCGCGGACGACACCGCGGGTCCTTCTCAGGGATTCGACGCGCGCTGCCGGCAGGCGTCGCCGAAACGCATCGGCATGGCTAACCCTGGAATGAAGGAGTCGAACTCGTGGGGGAACTTGCCGAGGCTTCCGATCCGCATGCAGCTGAAGCCTCACGCATGCCCGCCGGGCGCATCAGCCCGACAGCCAGCATCAAGCAGAAGCTCGGCGACGTGCTGGCGGAGATCATGCACGCCGATCGAGTGTCCGCAGACAGTAACTTCTTCGACGACCTGGGCGCCGACTCGCTGCTGATGGCCCAGTTCTGCGCACGGATCAGGAAGCGGCCCGACCTGCCGGCCGTGTCGATGAAGGACGTCTACCGGCATCCAACCATCAGGAGCCTGGCAACAGCGCTCGCGGAACCCGCGTCCGCCCCCGCGGAGTCGCCGGTTGCGGCGTCGCCCGAGGTGACGGCGCCGGCGAGCAGGGTGGAGTACATCGTCTGCGGAACGCTGCAGTTCCTGATCTACCTCGGCTACTCGTTCCTCGTCGCGATCGTTCTCGAGCAGGGCTACGACTGGGTCTCCGCCGCCCCCGGCGTGGCCGACATCTACCTGCGGTCGGTCCTGTTCGGTGCTCCGACCTTCCTCGGCCTGTGCATCCTTCCGATCGTGGCGAAGTGGGTGCTCGTCGGGAGGTGGAAGCCCCGGCAGATCCGCATCTGGAGCCTGACCTACGTCCGCTTCTGGACCGTGCGGATGCTCGTCCGCGCGAGCCCGATGATCCTCTTCGTCGGCTCGCCGCTCTACGTGCTCTACCTGAGAGCGCTGGGCGCGCACATCGGGCGGGGGGTCGCGATCCTCTCGCGGGACGTGCCGGTATGCGCCGACCTGCTCACCGTCGGCGACGGCACCGTGATCCGCAAGGACTCGTACTTCACGTGCTACCGCGCCCACGCCGGCCTCATCGAGACCGGTCCGGTCACCCTCGGCACGAACGCCTACGTCGGCGAGTCCACGGTGATCGACATCGGGACGGCGATGGGCGACGGGACGCAGCTCGGCCATTCCTCCTCCCTGCACAGCGGGCAGTCCGTGCCGGACGGCGAACGCTGGCACGGGTCTCCCGCTCGGCGCACCACAGCGAACTACCAGACGATCGAGCAGCAGGCCGGCACCGGCGCGCTGCGGAAGGCCGTCTCCGCGATCCTGCAACTGCTGGGACTGCTGCTCGTGGTGCTGCCGGTGCTGATCGGCGGCGCCGCGCTCCTGCTCCTCGCCATCCCGCGGGTGGCCACCCTGCTCGGAGCAGGTGCACTGGACCTGGTCGACTGGAAGTTCTACGTCTACGCCCTGGCCGCGTCCTTCGTCATCTTCTTCGGCCTGGTTCTCGTGGGCTTCCTGGTCGTGACCACCGTCCCGCGCCTGCTCGGCCTCGCCATCACGCCGGACAAGGTCTATTCGCTGTACGGCTTCCACGCCGCGCTGCACCGGGCGATCACGCTGATGACGAACCTGCGCTTCTTCACCTACCTGTTCGGCGACAGCTCCTACATCGTCAACTACCTGAACTGGCTCGGGGGCAAGGTGTCCCGGGCAGAGCAGACCGGGTCCAACTTCGGCCTGGAGGTGAAGCACGAGACCCCGTTCATGACCACGGTCGGCGCCGGAACGATGGTGGCCGACGGACTGTCGATCATCAACGCCGACTACTCGAACACGTCCTTCCGGGTCTCCCGGGCGAGGATCGGTGCCCACGTCTTCCTCGGCAACAACGTCGCCTTTCCCGCCCGGAACCGCCTGGGTGACAACACCCTGGTGGCCTCGAAGGCCATGGTGCCCATCGACGGACCCGTCCGGGAGAACGTCGGGCTGCTGGGGTCGCCCAGCTTCGAGATCCCGCGGACGGTCCACCGCGACAGCAAGTTCGACCACCTGCGCAGCGGGGACGAGCTGCGTCGCCGCCTCTCGGTCAAGAACAGGCACAACCTCCGGAGCATGGGGATGTACCTGCTCGTGCGGTGGGTCTACTTCTTCGGTGCCGTCGTGCTGTTCCTGGCCGCCGACGAGCTCTACGACCGGTGGGGTGCCTGGGTGAACGTGCCGGCCGACGTCCTTCTCCTGTCGAGCGTGCTGTACTTCGTACTGATCGAGCGTGCGATCACCGGGTTCCGCACTCTGCAGCCCCGGTACTGCTCGATCTACGACCCGTACTTCTGGTGGCACGAGCGGTTCTGGAAGGTGCCCGCGATGGGCTACCTCCTCCGGGTTTTCGACGGCACCCCGTTCAAGAGCATGATCTGGCGGCTGCTGGGCGCGCGGGTCGGGAAGCGGCTGTTCGACGACGGTTGCGCCCTGCCGGAGAGGTCGCTCGTGACGATCGGCGACGACGTCACCCTCAACGTGCATTCGAAGATCCAGTGCCACTCCCAGGAGGACGGCGCCTTCAAGTCCGACCGCATCGTGATCGGGTCCGGATGCACCCTGGGCGTCGGCGCGTTCGTCATGTACGGCGCGACGCTGGGTGATGGTGCGGAGCTCGAGCCCGACTCGTACCTGATGAAGGGCGAGGACGTTCCGCCGCACGCTCGGTGGGGCGGAAACCCGGCGACGGACTTCCGGGCAGAGAACGAGCGGGCGGCCTGACGACCGCGACCCTGGCCAACATCGTGGACCGGGCATTCCAGACCATTCCGGAGTCTGGGATGTCCGGTCTCGCATCAGTTCGGTAGAAAATGCTGGGATCGATGGCGACGATGTAAGAATCAAAGCGCGTATGCTTCAGTCGAAGGCGGCGCTCCGACGGGGCATTGCCAGGCGATCCATGGCGAACGATGAGGGGAACGCGCATGCGCAGGAGCAGAGTCGTGCTGGCGTGGATTCTTTCTCTGGCGGCTGTCCTCCTGATCCCCGCAACAGCTTCCGCCGAGACCGCGCGTCAGCCGGGCCTGAGCACCACGCAGAAGGCGGCCCTGCTGACCGATTTCGGGACAGCGCTCAAGAATATCGACCCCGGAGCCATGGCCACGGTGGTGACACCGAACGCGGTCTGGAACTTTCCCGGAACCAGCGTGGAGTCCGGCCGGGCACGAGGGGTGAAGCAGATCATCGCCCGGGCCAAGGTCCAACACGATTTCGGTCTGACGATCACGCTGGAGCATGTCACTTTCGCCGCACATGACATGCTGGCGGAGTTCCATACTCATGCCCAGCGAAACGGGAAGACGCTGGACGAGTACGTGATCGACGACTTCCAGTTCCGCGACGGCAGGATCTCGCACATCGACAGCGGCGTATCCGACGTCAATGGCGTCAACAGCTTCTTCTCGTGAGCCCACCCGGGGGCGGCGGCTCGGCTCGGACGCTCAGGCCGGCACCGTCCTCCGGTAGCGCCTCCGCCCTCACGTGCCGGTCGGAGATCTGGCCCGGGAAGCGCGGGTTCCAGAACCCGTCGAACCAGCGCGGTCCCCACTGGGCGTCGAGGTACTCGACCACGCCCGGGGTGGCGACGAGCGTGGCCCCGGGGAAGCGGTCGAGCACCGCCGGTGCGCCGAAGAAGTGGTCGCCGTGGGCGTGTGTGACGAAGACGGTGGTCACGTTCTTGCCGGTTTCCGCGGCCCAGTCGGCCAGGGCGCGCGACTCGTCGACGGTCATCAGCGGGTCCACGAGGACCGCGTCGCGTTCGCCGGCGATCAGCGTCGACGCGGTGGGCGACCACATGCGCTCGGCCTCGCCCGCCGGCAGGTCGTCGGAGACCGCCGGCTTGGCCGGGGTCACGTAGACCGAGTAGGTCAGCCTCGTCATGTTCCTCGTGCCTCCTGGGCTGTGACGGCGGGTGCTTCCTCGTGGGAATACGTTCTGGGACGCGGCCAGGTTCTCGTCGAGGTGAGCGGGGTGGTCGTTCCGCTTACCCGTCGGGCCCTCTGCGGGTATCCGGAGTGGCGACGAGCGCGTCCCGGAGCCCTGCTCGCGAGCTGATGCCCAGCTTGGGGAAGGCGCGGTAGAGGTGGGCCCCGACCGTCCGGTGGGACAGGAAGAGCTGCTGCGCGATCTGCTTGTTGGACAGTCCCGACGCAGCCAGCATCGCGATCTCGTGTTCCTGTGGCGTGAGGGAGTCTGGTGCGCCTTCGCCGCGGCCTGCCCGGCTCTGCCCGGCGACCCGGAGTCCGTTCTCGGCGCGGCGCGACCACGGGTGGGCGCCGAGGCGCCGGAACGTCTCCATCGCTGCGATGAGGTGGTCCCGTGCGGCCGCGGCGGCACGGTTCCGCCGGAGGTGTTCGCCGAAGGCGAGCTGGGTCCGGGCGAGGTCGAACGGCCAACGATCGATGCCCGGGAGGGCGAGGGCCTGCTCGAACAGTTCGGTGGCCCGGTCGTCGTCGGCGGCGAGGGCGGTCGCGCTCCCGACGAGCAGTGCGAGCCGGGGGGAGAGTCCGGCGACGTTCGCCTCGTGCATCGCCGCGACGTGCGCTGCCGCTGCGTCCCGGCGGCCGGTTCGCAGGGCGGCCTCCACGAGATCCGCCATCACCCACAGCGCGTGCGGTGCGTAGGAGGCGAACGAACCAGCGGGGCTGATCGCAGTGGTGTGCCGGTAGGCGCCGTCGAAGTCCCCGCGGCCGAGCGCGGCGAGGCCCCGGGCGTGGTGGACGAAGTGCAGCGGTCCCCTCGCCCCTCGCGGCGACGCCCACCGGATGATCTCATCGGTCCAGGCCAGGTTCGCGTCCTGGTCGCCGCGGACGGCCGCGACGAGGGCCTTGTAGTAGTGGAACTGCCACAAGAAGTGCCGGTAACGCTGGTTGTCGCACAGCTCGAGGGCCTCGTCGGCCAGTTCCGTGATCTCGTCCCACCGGCCTGCCGTGAAGCTCCCGGCGCACAGGTGCATGATCGACACGAGGGCCTTCATGACGGCGCCGCCCTCCCGCCCGTCGCGCAGGACGCGCCACGAACTGGCCCGGCAGGGTCCCAAGCGGTCGAGGTGGACCGCGCAACGGGTCGTCCGCACGATCGTCGCCGGGTCGGCCTCGACGTGCAGCCGGGCCAAGGCGACGTCGAGCTCGTCGAGTACGGACGCGGTGGCGCGCACCGGGTCGAGGAAGGTCCTGGTCTGCAGGGTCATCAGGGCAGGAGCGGATGGCGTGAGCCGAGCGACCGCAGCGTGGTAGGGAGCCCAGTGCTCGGGGGTCCCGCCCAGCCAGCACAGCAGCGACAGCGCCCAGAGTGCTTCGACGAGCTCGGCGTCGTCGGCCGGCCCACCCTTGGACCGGTTCTCGATGGCCCCGACCAGCAGAGCGTGGGCGGTGTCGATATCCGTGTCGCCGTTCACGAGCAGGTAGGCGGTCGTGGCCGCGGCGTAGAGGGAGCCGCCCTGGTCCAGGCCGGCAGCCTGGGCGTCGACCAGCAGCTGGGACGCGGTTCCCATCTCGCCTGTCACGTCGGCCCCGATGAAGGCCGCCTGGGCCAGGCGCCTGCTCCGGTCCGCGCCGCGGGGACTGAGGTGGGCGGCCCGGACCAGCGCGGAGATGGCGCCCGTGGCGTCCCCGCGGTCGAGGCTGCGGTGCGCCGCTTCCTGGAGCAGGCGGGCCACCGGCTCGTCGGGCTTCTCGGTCGCCTCGCCCAGGTGCCACGCCCGGCGCTCGGGCCGGTTCGTCCACAGCTGCGCCAGCACCAGGTGCGCGCGGCGGCGTTCGGCGGCGCTCGACATCTCCACGATCGCCGACCGGGTCAGCGGATGTCGGAAGGCCAGCCGTCCACCGCGGCCGTCGACGCGCACGAGCCCCGCACGTTCGGCCGCCGTGAGGTGTTCCATCGCCCCGGGCCCGTCGCCATGCACGACATGCAGGTCGCCGGTGCCGTCCAGTGCGGCGAGCAACAGCAGCTGCCGGGTGGGCTCGGCGAGTTCTGCGATCCGGGCGGCGAACAGGGCCTGGAGCCGTCGGCCGATGGGCAGGACGGCCGGCAGCGACCGCAGCGCGTCGCAGTGGGGAAAGTTCAGCGCGGTGGGTAGCTCCACGAGGGCGAGCGGGTTGCCCTGTGCCTCCGCCAGCACCCGTCGCCGCACCATGCCGGGGAGTGTGGGGAAGCGGTGATCCAGCAGGCGGCGAGCCGCCTCGTCGTCGAGCGGCTGAAGCTCGTGCTCGGGCAGGCCGCTGTGCTCGAAGAAGCCCTCGATGTCGGAGCGAGCGGCCGCCAGGAACCCGATCCGCGAGCCGTCGAGCCGGCGCGCCACGAATCCCAGGACCGCCGCGCTCGCCCGGTCGATCCACTGGGCGTCGTCGACCACGACGAGCACCGCCTGGTCGGCGGCGATCGAGCGCAGGAGTGCGAGCGTGGCGTTCGCCACGAGCATCCGGTCGGGTGCCGGTCCCGTCCTGAGCCCCAGTGCCACCGACAGCGCGTCGCAGTGCGCGGCACCGAGACGCCGGGCGAACTCGTCGAACGCGGGCAGCAGGGCCTGGTTGAGGCCGGAGAAGCCGATCCCGGCCTCGAACTCGACTCCGGCCGCCCGCAGCACCCGCACCCCGGCCGCCGACGCCACCTCCACCGCGGCCCGGAGGAGCATCGTCTTACCGATTCCGGCATCCCCGACCACTGACAGCGCAGCGCCCGAAACAGCCGCCCTGTCGAGGAAAGAGCGAACAATCGTCAGATCATCGTTCCGTCCGAATAGCTGGATCAACGTACTACTTCGAGTCGTATGTCCATTCAGCACCGAGTCCTCCAGGCTTCCAATGCGCATGTGAGCGGGACGAAAGTTACCCATGCGCGGAGTAAAGCCTGTGAGAAGTGTGCGGTATGCAGATTCCTGACGGCGCGAAACCGGACGGCCATGATTCATCGCCGGTAACCGAAGAATGCCTCGAATGCGTACAGAGTGGAGATACCGCGGCCGAGCCGGCCGGCCGGGTCGTGGTGGCGGATGTAGCTGCCGCGCTAGCTGGCACAGGTCACCCCAGTGATCACAGACGCTCTGCCGACCGCGCCTCTCTTCGCGACCTCTTATGCGGCGAGGTGCAGGAGTGGTTGTCGGCGGGGTCTTCGCTGCGGGTCGATCCAGGCCGGTGGGATCAGTTCGGGCAACCCGTCGCGGATGCGGACTTCCCACTCGGAGTGGTGCTGGAGGCGGTGACACGCCCGGCAGAGCATCACGCAGTTGTGCAGGGCGGTGTCGCCGCCGTCCTGCCAAGCTGTGATGTGGTGGACCTCGCACCATGACGGCGGCCGCCCACAGCCGGCGCACCCACGGTCACGGGCGGCGATGGCACGGCGCAGGCCGTCGGGGATGGTGCGGGTGGCCCGACCGACGTCGAGCGGCTGACCCTTCCCGTTCAGCACGACCGGCACGACCGCGGCATCACACGCCAGCATCCGCAGTGATTCCGGGGTGAGGGTGCCGCCGAAGTCGAGGCAGGCGGCGCGGGCCCGGTTCTCCAGGTCTTCGAGCCGGATCAGCACGTTCAGGTGTGGGCGGCGCCCGCCGCACTCGGGGACGTCGCCGTGGTCGAGCACGTACCCGCACACGTCGGCGAGGGCGTCGGCCTGGCGCTGGGCGAGGCTGCGGTGCTCGTCGCCGCTGGCGGGTCGGGCGTGGGCGTCGATCACGGTGGCGATGGCGTCGAACATGGCCGCGTCATCGAACCGGCCCTTCAGGGTGCCGCCGGGCTTGCCGCGGTGCCGGAGCAGGTGCAGTTCGTTGACCGGGGCGGGTCGGCGGTCGTCGGGCTCGGCGCCGTCCTCGTCGAGGGCCTCGACCAGCGCGGTACCCCAGGTCTGCAGCTCCGAGGGCGTATAGACCGCGGCTTTGTCGGCGAGTTGGGCTTCGGCACCGGCCCACACGTCGGGCGTGAGCCGCTCCGCGGCCGGGCTCGCCAACACGCGGGCGATCACGGCGACGTGCCGCAGACCCGTGGCGCCGGCGGCGAACACCGCTGCCGTGGCAGGCAGCTTCGCGGGTAGTGCGGTGCCGTCGAGGCTCACCCGTGGGTAGACCTGTTCGGCGGCGACCACCCGGGTGCGGGCTTCGAACCGTTCCCACCCGAGCAGATCCCCCAACGCCGCCGAGGTGGACGTGTAGCCCCGCTCGGCGAACGTGCCCCGCCGCTCCAGCGTGGCCACGGTGGCAACGACGACCCGGTCCAACCGCCGGCTGGTGCCTTCGCACAAGGTGAGCACGGACAGCAGGTCGTCATCGGTAGCGGAGTCGGTGGCCGCGGACAGCGCGTCGATCGCCTCCACCAGGAGGCGATGGGCGGTGGTGAGCGGGCTGTCCGACACCCCTCCATCATACTCGAACATATGTTCGAATCGATGTTGGTCGTCGCAGGTCAACGGCCGTTCAGCGCTCGTGGCGACGGCCTGCCGGGCTTGCCGATCGCTCCACGCCGTCCGACACGCCACGGCCCGCCAGACCCGCACCGGCCCACCGCGGCCACACCGCGCTCGGTGGCCACCCACTCATCAGCCGGGTCAACAACCCGCCTGGGCATTACAGCTGGCTCGTCTGCGCCACGGCTGCGAGCACCCGCTTCCTCACCTCGGGTGGGTAGGCACCGGCGAAGGTCGCCGGCGGGACGCGCCCCTCACCGGGGGCCGGGAGCGGTCCGTCGTGGACGACCGTCGCGCCGCGGCCGGCGTGCAGTTCCTCTTCGAGGTAGCACGGGTACCACGCCATGACCGGGCCCTCCCAGAACTCCTGGCGGCGCTTCGGACGGATCCGGGTGCCGACGGCCCACAGCAGATCGGCGTCGTCGGAGGGATCGATGTCGTCGTCGAGGACATAGGTGACGGGGGAGAGTCGCCCGACCCGCGTCGTGCTGAGCACCTCACCGATGCGGTGGACGAATCCCGCGGCGTCCAGCCCCGGGTAGTGTGCGGCGCCAGTCCGGCGGAACGGTGATGACCGCCCAGTGGCAGGCCGTGCTCAGCGCCAGCCACGCCGTGGTGACCGGCAGCCCGGCGGCGCGCATTATGGCGACGATCTCGGCCGAGATGCCGGCCCCGGGCGCCACGTGAGAATCGTCGACCGGACGGCCGGCAGCAGCCAGGAGCCAGATCGGATCATTGCGGTACGTCACCGCCTCGATGCTGAACACCGGCTGCGGCGAGGTCTTCTCCAACGCCCACCCGTGGAACTCCGCGAAGGGATCCCCGACCCTGTCCCGGGTGGCCGACAGGTAGCCCTCGATGACGACCTCGGCGGTGGCGGGCACCTCGAGATCGAACGTCTCGCACCGCACCACGTCGACCGGGCGCTCCAGCAGAGTCCCCAGGTAGGCCACCTCGTCGGCACCCGCCGGCAGTGGGATGCCGCCCACGACCGGGACCCCCGGCGGTCCACCCTGGACGAGCGCGTACGGCATGGGTCGACCGGTCGCCTCCCACTCGCGCCAGATCATCCCGAGGTGCTGTCTCGGCCGCACGAGCCCTGTCATGTGTGTGCCGTCGAGCATCATGACCCGCGAGATCGACCAGTTCGTCCACCGGCCGTCGGGGGTGCGCGGAGCCGAGTCCGGATGCCCGGCACCGTAAGTGGAACCAGCTCCGCTTGCAACGGCGTCGCGTGTCACATCTGCCGGTCCGGCACGTCCGGGTCGATGCCCGCGGGCGGCTCGGGCGCGACGTGCGGTCCGCTCCTACCCGCGGGGCCTGCTGCATCCGATCATGGTGCGGCGGGGGGAGACGTGCGTTGCCCCTGCCTGCTCCTCCTTGCCCCGGACGGACTGGTGCGGCGGGCGACGAGGCCGTCCAGCAGCAGGGTGATCAGCCGTGATGCGAGGTCGCGCTGATGCTCGTGGCCGCTGATGAGGGTGATCCCCCCGAGTGCCATGAGTACGTCCGGTGCCGACGCGTCCGCGCGGAAGTCGCCCGCCGCGATTCCGGGGGTCAGCAGGACCGCAACCGCATCGTGGAGAACCTCGCGGCTGTGCAGGCGAAGCCCCTCGCGGGTTGCGAGGATCGCGGGCAGCGCATCGGCCATGCCCTGCTTGGTCAGCATGTAGTCGACGAAGGCTTCCATCCATGCTCGCAAGGCGTCGGTGGGGGAGTGGTCTTCCAGCAGGCGCGATGCCGACTCGCACAGGCGTGTCGTCTCGTTCCGGTAGGTCGCCTCGATGAGATCTTCCCGCGTCGGAAACCTGCGGTAGAGCGTCCCGATCCCCACTCCTGCCTCGGCGGCGACGGCCTTGAGCGACGTGTCGGCTCCCTCGCGGGCGAACGTGCGCGCAGCCACCTCGAGCAGGCGCTCGTAGTTCGCCTGCGCATCGGCGCGAAGTGGGCGGGGCATGGTTCCCTCCTTGCAAGCGGAAGCGACTCCACTTATGCTACGGCCGCAACCGGACTCGACTCCGATTAAGTGTAGTGGATCAGACGCCCAAATCGGTCGCCCCGCTGGAGCCGGAGTCGGCACCCGGTCGGTGGCCGAAGCACGGGCTCGACGAACTGGCCCGCGCCATGCGCAGGAACTTCTGGAGATGACCGACCACGGGGTCGAGACCATCGCTCGGCGAACCGGCTTCGCCAGTGCGACCACGTTCCGCACCCAGTTCCGTCGCCTCGCCGGGGTCAGTCCACGCACGTACCGAGCCACCTTCCGGGCCCGCGCCTGATCCGGCACTCACGCGGCTGACCGTTCTGTCGGGTTGCAGGCGTTCGTCGGATCATCCCGACGTAGACTCCGCCGTCATGCCCACGTCGAGCGGCGCCCGGCGCGTCCGCTCAGCGGCGTTCGCGGCGTGTGCGGTGGGCCTCGCCCTCGGTGCGCACGTCACCGCAGGCGGCGAGGCACCCGACGTCACGCTTCTCCTGGTGCTGGGCGTCCTCGTCGAGGCGGCCTCGTCGACGTTCGCCCGCCGGCCACGGGGCGCGATCGCCACGGCCGTCGCGCTGCTCTCGGCTCAGGTGGCGCTGCACGGCTCGTTCATGATCGCCGGCCCGGCACATGCCGCGCACGTGAGCCATCTCCCGTCCCCGCCGATGCTCGTCGCGCACGGGCTCGCGGCCCTCGTCCTCGCGGTTCTCCTCGTCCGCGGCGAGCAACTGATCACGCGCGTCGCCCGCGTGCTCGTGCCGGTGGCGCTGCTGCGGCCGTTCCGGCCGCTGCCGGTGCGCCGGCTCATGATCGTCCCTCCCGGCGACGTCCCGCGGCCGCGTCCCACGGTGACGCTGCACGACCTCAGCAGGCGTGGACCCCCGGATCGCTGTCTCGCGACGCACGCCTGACCGGATCTCCCATCCCGGTTCGGTGCGCCGCGGCGCGCTTCGCCGGCCAGGGCGTGGTCGTCCGGCCGGATCCACACACCGAATCCGAGGGATCTCGCATGCTTGTTTCCGCACGTCCGCTTCGCGGCCCGCTCCTGGTGATCACGACCGCCTGCGTCATCGGGATCGCGGGGTGCGCCGGTGGCGACCCGTCACCCGCAGCCGCCCCATCCGCATCCGCCGCATCCCCAGCCGTCTCGGCGCCGGCCGTCACGGTCGCCGATCCGTGGGTCAAGACCGCCGAGTCGGGGACGACCGCGGCGTTCGGCACGTTCAGCACGACCGGGTCCACACCGGTGACCGTCCTGTCCGCTCAGACCTCGGCCTCGTCGCGTACGGAGCTGCACGAGGTCGTCGTCGGTGCCGACGGTGCGATGACGATGCGGCCCAAGGGCGACGGCTTCGTCATCGAGCCCGGCACACCGCACGTGCTCGCTCCCGGAGGGGACCACATCATGATCATGGATCTGGCCTCGCCGATCCGCCCGGGTGACCAGATCGACGTCACGCTCTCCCTGTCCGACGGCTCCACGACCCGGTTCTCGGCCCTGGCGAAGGAGACCAGTGGTGGGGAGGAAAACTACGACGACGGCGCCGGCAGCATGCACATGTCGGGAGGGCAGGGCGGATGAGCGCGCCGGGTCCCTCGCTTCGTCGCCGGGCCCTGCTGCTGGGAGGTGCTGCCGCGGTCGTCGGCGGCGGCACCGCGGCGGCGCTCGCGGTCCGGGACGGCGACCCGGAGGTCAGGCCGGTCGCGGTGGCACCGGTGGGTGCCGAGACCGTTCCGTTCCACGGTGTCCACCAGCCGGGCATCGACACCCTTCCGGCGCAGGCGCATGCCGTCTTCCTCGGGCTCGATCTGAACCCCGGCAGCGGGCCTGCCGAGGTGGGTCGGTTGATGCGGTTGCTCAGTGATGACGCCGCGCGGCTGATGAGCGGGCGCGCTCCGCTCGCGGCCGAGGACCAGGAGCTCGCGGTCCTGCCCTCACGGTTGACCGTGACCTTCGGGTTCGGCCCGGGACTGTTCGATGCGATCGGTCGTGCGGGGGACTGCCCTGCCGTCGTCCGGGAGCTACCCGCGTTCCCGACCGACCGGCTCGACCCACGATGGTCGGGCGGTGACCTGCTCCTGCAGGTCTGCTCCGACGATCCGGTGCCGCTGGCCTACGCGGTGCGCCGGCTGGTCAGAGACGCTCGCAGCATGGCCTCGGTGCGCTGGGTCCAGCGTGGGTTCAACCCCGCCCGTGGGTCGGAGCCGGCCGGGGCGACGCCGCGCAACCTCTTCGGCCAGCGCGACGGCACGGCCAACCCCGCCTCCGGTTCCCCGGAGCTGGCCAAGTCCGTCTGGGTGCGCGACGGCCCGTCGTGGTTCGTCGGCGGCAGCGTGCTGGTGCTGCGGCGGATACGGATGGATCTGGACACGTGGGACGACTTCGGCCGGGTGGGGAAGGAGATGGCGCTCGCCCGCCGGCTCGACACCGGCGCCCCGGTGACCGGTGGTGGCGAGTTCGACGAGGTGGATCCGCGAGTGGTGGACGAGCGCGGCATGCCGATGGTGGCGGCGAGCGCGCACGTCGTCCGGGCCAAGGCGCGTACTCCGGCCGAGCGGATGTTGCGGCGCGGCTACAGCTACGACGACGGGCCCACTCCGGACGGCGCGCCCGATGCGGGTCAGCTCTTCGCCGCCTACCAGGCGGACGCGGCCACCGCGTTCGTGCCGGTGCAGGCCCGCCTCGCCGAGTCCGACGTGATGAACCTGTGGGTCACCCATGTCGGGTCGGCCGCCTTCGTCATCCCACCGGGATGCGCGGACGGCGAGTTCGTCGGGCGGGCCCTCCTCGGAACGTGATCTGAGGTCCCGACCGCTCGATGGGCGGTTCCCTCTCGCCGGGGGAACCGCCCATCGGCATCTTCTGTCCGGGCATAAGCGGCAATCTGGTCAATCGTGCGGGATGAACCCGGTCCGGCCACGGGCCAGGCGCCCAGCGACGTGCAGGCGCCTGCCGTGGTGAAGTTCGCGCTGCTGGCCGTCCTCGGGGTGCCGCTGTGCTGGGTGATGGCGTTCGGGGTCCGCGCCCTGCCGGGTGCGAGCAATGTGCTCTAGCGCTCCGCCTCCGCCGCGGCGCGCAGGTCGCGCACGCCATAGATCACAAGGTGCACTCCTGGTCGCCCGGGTTGGCTACTGTCCCGCCGTCGGTAAGGACGTGAGGAACCCGGCGACGTCGACGACGGTGACCATCGTGTCGAGCCGGGCGTGGTCGGACAGGCTGGTGCCGTCCTCGAACGTCCAGTCGAACGTGGCGGCCACCGGCATCGGTTCGGAGATGCCGCTGGACTCGATGAGGATGGTGTCGAAGCGGCCGCCGCGGGCCAGCTCACCCACCGCTTCGAGCAGGTCCTCGCGCAGGGTGCAGCAGATGCACCCGTTGGTCAGCTCCACCAGCTTCTCCTCGGTGCGGTCCAGGCTGCCCTGGCCGGCGACGAGGGCGGCGTCGATGTTGACCTCGCTCATGTCGTTGACGATCACCGCGACCTTGCGGCCCTCCCGGTTGCCCAGCACGTGGTTGAGCAGCATGGTCTTGCCGGCTCCGAGGAACCCGGAGAGCACGGTGACGGGGACACGGGTGGTGGGAGGCATGAAGTAATGATAATCATTATCAACATCAGGATTAGCCCCGGTGTGGTGCGAGCGTCCAGGTGACCGCTTCGGTGGGCTGGTAGCAGCACCGTGTCCCGGTACGGACGGAGCGGTCCAGGTGCCCGCCGAGCTCGGGATGGACGAGCCCGATCCGGCGGATGGCGTCGCGGATCCGCGCGGTCACGGCCTTGCGCGCCCGTTCCGTGGTGCTCGAGCCGAGCGCGCGTGGACGACCGGCGAGCCCGGCGGCCCGGCGCAGCTCGGAGAGCAGCGCCGTGCGCTGCAACTCCAGTTCCTGCACACGGCCGAGGTCGTGGTCGTCCCTGGTGAGCTGGAGATCGCGGTCGATCTCGGCGAGCCGGTGGCGATAGGCGGCGCGCGCCCGGGGATCGAGCAGGTCGCCGTCGTTGTGGTCACCGGTGGTGGCCCCGGCCAGTTCGATCACGTGCACGCCGGCTCCGGGGCGGGCGAGCAGCACCGCCAGATCGGCCAGGCCCTTGATGTCGGGAAGGTGGGCCGTGCTGTCGCGGTACCGGATCCGCCACAGCTCGCCGTCGCGGCGCAGCTCCGCGACGCCGGACCTGTGCGGGGTCACGCGTCCCACGGAGGGGGCGAGGCGCGCGGCGACACCGTGCAGACCGTGCTCCGCCGCCAGCGCGGCAGCGCGTTCGGCGTGCTCCGGGGAGGCGGTGAGCCTGGCCAGCTCCAGGCAGGTCTCGGCCTCCCACGGGCGCGCGCCGAGCCGCCGATGCACAGCCAGGGCCTGCCGCAGGGAGCGCTCGGCGTCGGCCCGCCGACCGAGTGCGCCGGAGAGCACCCCGGCCCAGTGGGCGTTGCTGCCCATGAAGCAGACCAGCGCGCCGTTGACGCCGCAGCTGCCGGTCACCGGCCCCAGCTCCGCGAGCAGCTGGGTGCAGACGTCGTGGTCGCGTAGGCCGATCGCCGCGGTGGTCATCGACCCGACGAACACCGACCAGAGATAGGACCGGTCGGCACGCCAGGTGTCCAGAGCGAGGACGGTGTCGAGGGCGCGGCGGGCGGCCTCGAGGTCTGCCTCGTCACCGGCCAGCACGAGGAACCCGGCAGCCACCGCATGGGCGTGCGAGGGCACGCCGACCCACCAGCGGACGGCCTCGGCGGCAGTGGCCCGCAGCCGCTCAGGGTCACCACGCGCTCGTACGAGCCCCAGCTGCTGGGACATGCGCACGTTGCCGGCATCGGGTTCGGCGATGCGCTCGCCGAGCGCATTCGCGTCACCGATGAGGTTCTCGGCGTCGTCGAGCCGGCCATCGATGAGCGCGAGTGCGCCGCGACGGGTCGCCACCAGGTAGTCGTGGTGGGGTTGGCGCAGCTGCTCGGCCGCGTGCAGGTACTGGGCCAGCGCCGAGCGGAACGCGGCCGAGCCTTCCTCCAGCAGCGCGTTGGCGGTGAGCAGCAGCCCGTCCGCGTGCCGCTCGGCGTCCCCGGCGCGTTCGGCGAGCTGCGTGATCTCCCGGGCGATGCCGACCCGCTGCGCCGCGCGGCCCGGCGTCCACAGCACGTCGTGGCGGGCGAGCAGACAGGAGTGGAGGGTCTCCGGGTCGTCGATCCCGCGAGCCAGGTCGATCGCCTTCTCCGACAGCGGCCCCGCCCGCGGCCGCTGTTCGGGCACCGAGTGGTGCAGCTCGCGCGCCAGACCGGCGAGGAGCTGCGCCTCCAGAGCGGTGCCGGTGCCGCGCGACGCGGCGAGCGCGCCCTCCAACACGGCGACGACGGCGTCGCGCGGCATCGCGAAGCGCGCACCGAGCCGCTGGACGCCCAGCGCGACCCGACCCAGCCGCTCCCCGTCACCGAGCGCGGTGGCCCGTTGCCACGCGTCGTCGAGCAGTGCTCGGGCGCGGGTCGGATCTCCGGCCCGCGCCTGGGCGTCGGCCTCCTCGACCAGCAGGTCGACGAGGGCCGGACCGGCGCCCACGCCGGCGTCCTCCACTGCGCGCCGGGCGCGGGCGAGGTGTCCGGCCGCCTCGCCGAAGGCGAGCCTGCGGCGTTCGACGTCGGCTGCCGCGCGGGCCCAGCGGACCGCGCGCACCCCACCCTCGACCGGAACCGCCGCGGCACAGTGGCGGGCGAGGTCGGCCGCGAGCACGGCGGCGCCGCGCTCGTGCCGGTGTTCGAGGGCATCGGCGATGCGGCCGTGCAGGTGGAGCCGCCGCTCGACCGTGATCCCGGCGACGATGCTCTCCCGGAACAGGTCGTGCGCGATCCGGGTCCGCGCGGGCACGTGGTCACGGGCGAGCACCCCGGCCGCCACCCCTTCCTCACACAGGGCCGCCACGGTCGCCTGGTCGACGCCGCAGACCGCGCCGAGCACGTCGGGCACCAGGTCGGTGCCGGCCACCGCAGCCGTCTCGACCATCGCCACGGCACCGGCGGACAGCCGCGCCGTCCGGTGCGCCACCACCTCGCGCACCGCCGCCGGAACCTCACCGGCCGACCCTGCGGGGTCCGCGAGCAGCTCGGTCAGCTGCTGGGCCAGGAACGGGTGCCCACCGGTGCGGCGATGCACCTCGTCGGCCCAGCGGTGCGCCCCCGCGCCGTCCACCGTGTCCGTCACCAGCTCGAACACCTCGTCCCGCGACAACCCGCGCAACGCCACCAGCTCGCTGTGCGCGGCGAGCTCGTCCAGCACCGCGGCCGCGGTCGCGTCCAGCTCGTCGTCCCGGTATGCGCCGATGATCACCAGCGGGATCGGGCGGTAGGGCCGCGCGAGAAACCGCAGCAGCGCAAGTGACGAGGCATCGGCCCACTGCAGGTCGTCCAGCACGAGAAGTGCCGGACCCTGCCTGGCCAGCCCTTCGACGAACCGGGCGACCGCGTCGAACAGCCGCAGCCTCGCCGCATCCGTGTCCGGCCGGTCGTCCGGACGGGGCCCGGGCCCTGCCGGTGCCAGCTCGGGAAGCACCCGCGCCAGCTCCACGGTGTCGGCGGCGGTGAGCGCGGCGGCTGCGGGTTCGAACGCGCTCGACAGGCCGCGCAGCGCGGTCGTCCACGGCCACATGGCCGGCGTTCGTTCGGCATCCGCGCACGTCCCCCAGCCGACCGGCAGCCCTGCGCGCAGCACCGCCTCGCCGACGAGCGTGGTCTTGCCGATGCCTGCCGGCCCGCTGACCAGGACCAGGCGAGCCCGGCCCCGTGACGCGTCCGCGACGGTCGCGAGCACACGGGACAACGGTCTGGTGCGGCCGACGAAGGCCATGGCGAGATTGTGCACCGCACCTGCCGCCCCGGACAGCGCCACGGACGGCCGGCGAACCGCGTGGCGGAACCTGGCGGGTGCGTCCCCGGAACTGGCGCCTCTCTGGTGAGGCACCCTTCGACCACAACGGAGATCGCCATGACCGTCACGTTCGACCCGATCCGCTACAAGAACACCACCCGGGCGCAGTGGGAGGACGCCGCCGCGGCCTGGCACAGGTGGGGCCCGACGATCGAGGACTGGCTCGGCGAGGCGACGGCGCTGATGCTGGACGCGACCGACGTCCGGACCGGCAGCACCGTGCTCGACGTCGCAGCAGGCGCCGGAGGCCAGACGCTTGCCGCAGCGCGCCGGGTGGGCCCGGCCGGGCACGTCCTCGCCACCGACATCTCGCCCGCGATCCTCGCCCACGCTGCGTCCGAAGCGGCCGCCGCCGGGCTCACGAACGTGCGGACCAGGGAGCTCGACGGCGAGCGGCTCGACGTCGACGCGGCCGCGTTCGACGCCGTGATCTCGCGCCTCGGTCTGATCTACCTGCCCGACCAGGCGGGTGCGCTGGCCGCGCAGTACCGCGCGCTGCGACCTGGGGGCCGGGTTGGCGCGATCGTCTACTCGACCGCCGAGCGCAACGCCTTCTTCGCCGCCCCCGTGTCGATCATCCGGAGACGCGCGAGCCTGCCCCCACCTGCGGCCGGGCAGCCTGGACCGTTCAGTCTCGGTGGCCAGGGCGTGCTCGCCGAGCTCCTGCGCCGCACCGGCTTCCGCGACGTCGGGACGCAGACCGTCGGGGCGCCACTCCGGATGCCCACGGCCGCGGAGTGCGTCCGGTTCGAACGCGAGTCCTTCGGCGCGCTGCACCAGATGCTCGCCGGCCTCGCACCCGAGGACCGCGAGGCGGCCTGGCAGGAGATCGGAGCCGAGCTGGAGCGGTTCGAGGGGCCCTCGGGGTTCACCGGCCCGTGCGAGCTGATCGTGGCCTGGGGCGTCAAGTGACCAGCCGCCCCTCCGTGCCCGTGCGTGACGCCGGGGGGGATCACGGCTGCTGCCGGCGCCTGCTGAGCCCGTCGAGGATCAGTCCGAGCATGGGCTGCGATCGGTCCTCCGGCCCCGATGCTGCCCGCCACAGGGCGCCGGTGAGCTGGAGGAAGTCGCGGGGATCCGCGTCGGCCCGGATGCTGCCGTCGCGTCGGCCTGCGTCGAGGAGCTGTGTGATGGCGGCGATCACCGGACCGTAGGTCTGCTCGGTGATCGACTGATGCGCGCCAGGGCTGAGCGCATCACCGAGACCGTGCTTCTTCCGCATGGCGTCCACCAGGTCGGTGGTCCAGCGCCGCAGCGCCTCCAGCGGGGACAGCGTGGCCAGCAGTCCTGGCACCGAGTCGATGAGCTGGTCGACCTCGAGTTGGTAGATGGCGAGGACGAGAGCCTCGCGAGTGGGGAAGTTCCGATACAGGGTGCCCGGCCCCACGTTGGCACGCTGGGCGATCTGGTTCATCGAGATGTCGCCGCTCTCGGCGAAGGCCTCGCGGGCGGCCGCCAGGATGCGGGCCCGATTCTCGCGTGCGTCCGAGCGAACCACGGCCGCCCCCTTTGCGTTCCGGAGAGTTCTCCACTACCGTAGGTGGAGAACTCTCCGGAACGATAGAGGAGCATCGTGCGCTACATCAAGCTCGGCAACACTGGTCTCGACATCTCGCCGATCGCCATCGGGGCGATGACGTACGGCGACCCCCACCGCGGCCACCCGGTCTGGTCGCTGGACGAGGAATCGAGCCGCCCGCTCGTCAAGCACGCCCTCGAGGCGGGCATCAACTTCTTCGACACCGCCAACCTGTATTCGTACGGCTCCAGCGAGGAGATCCTGGGCCGCGCGCTCAAGGACTTCGCGGACCGGGACGACGTCGTGATCGCCACCAAGCTGCGCCACCCGATGCGGCCGGGACCGAACGGGAAGGGCCTGTCCCGGAAGGCGATCATGGCCGAGGTCGACCACAGCCTGCGGCGGCTCGGCACGGACTACATCGACCTCTACCAGATTCACCGCAACGACCATGCCACGCCGCTCGAGGAGACCCTCGAAGCCCTGCACGATCTGGTCAAGGCAGGCAAGGTCCGTTATCTCGGCGCGTCCTCGATGCATGCCTGGGAGTTCGCCAAGGCCTTGCACCTGCAGAAGGAGCACGGCTGGGCGCGGTTCGTGTCGATGCAGGACCACTACAACCTGCTCGCCCGCGAGGAGGAGCGCGAGATGATCCCGCTTTGCCTCGATGAGGGAGTGAGCACGATCATCTGGAGCCCGCTCGCTCGCGGCCGGCTGGCTCGCCCGTGGGAGGCTGCGAAGGCGACCGCCCGGGCCGAGGCCGACGGCGGGTACGCGGACCTGCTCTACACCCCGCTCACCTCCGACAGCGACCGCGCGATCATCGATGCCGTCGGCGTGATCGCGGCCGGGCGTGGTGTCACCCGGGCCCAGGTCGCGCTGGCCTGGCTGCACAGCAAGCCGGTCGTCGCCGCTCCGCTCGTCGGCGCCAACACGACTGCCCAGATCGACGACGCCGTCGCGTCGCTGGAGATCGAACTCACCGACGACGAGCTCGCCGCCCTCGAACGGCCCTACACGCCCCGCCACGACTTCCAAGGCATCTCCGACGAAGCCGAGATGCAACAGATCCGCGAGCGGGTTCCGGGTTACGCGAACGCCTGAGGGCCTGCAGCACACGGGTCGGGCACGTCGCGTCAGTGGCGCCGCAGGCCGACGCGGACCCTCTCCGCCTGCCCGGCGGCTTTCACCCACTGCTTCTCGGAAGGACTCCGACTGTGCCCATGTCCGTGCCGTCGTCCACCGGCGTTCCGCCGGAACAGGACGGTCGTCCGTTCGACCACATCATCGTCGGCGGGGGAGCCGCCGGCAGCGTGCTTGCCGCCCGGCTGAGCGCCGATCCCGGCTGCCGGGTGCTCCTGCTGGAGGCGGGGCCGGCCGACGACGATCCCCGTATCGAGCCGCCGCACGGCCTGTTCGGAGGACTGTTGCGGGGGGAGCTCGACTGGAGCTACGACACGGTGGCGCAGGAGCAGCTGGGCGGGCGGACCGTTCCGATCTCCGCGGGCCGGGTCCTGGGCGGGGGTGGCTCCATCAACTACCAGGCCTGGTACCGCGGCCACCCGTTCGACTACGACGGCTGGGCGGCAAGTGGCATGA
Source organism: Pseudonocardia xinjiangensis (assembly GCF_050948425.1). Taxonomy (NCBI): domain Bacteria; kingdom Bacillati; phylum Actinomycetota; class Actinomycetes; order Pseudonocardiales; family Pseudonocardiaceae; genus Pseudonocardia; species Pseudonocardia xinjiangensis. Next base: position 3,107,120 of record NZ_CP192009.1, read on the forward strand.
CGGGCTGGAGCTGGGAGGAGGTCCTGCCCGCCTTCTGCCGCAGCGAGGACCACGAGCTGGGGGCATCTGCGCTGCACGGGGTCGGCGGCCCGATCCCGGTCACCACGCCCGAGGACGTCAGCCCGCTGTCGCTGGCCTTCATCGCGGCCGGGGTGGAGTACGGCCTACCGCTCAACCGGGACTTCAACGGCGACCGACTCGACGGAGTGGGCCTGCTCTACAGCAACGTCCGTGACGGCGAGCGCCACAGCGCCGCCAGAGCCTACCTGCGGCCGGCCGCGGACCGCCCCAATCTGGTTGTCCGGACGCGGGCGTTCGTGCGCCGGGTGCTCCTGGACGGTCGCCGGGCGACCGGCGTCAGGTACTCCGACGCGCTGGGGCAGTCGTTCGAGGTCCATGCCGACTCGGTGACCCTCGCGGCGGGCGCGTTGCGCACCCCGCAGCTGTTGATGCTGTCCGGTATCGGTCCCGCCGACCACCTGCGCGAGCACGGCATCGAGGTGATCGCACACGTCCCCGGGGTGGGCGCGAACCTCCAGGATCACCCCTCGGCGCTGATCAGCTGGCCGGTGGTCCGGGGGGCCACCTGGCTGGACGCGCTGAGCGACCGGAACCAGGCGCTCTACGCCGAGGAGCGCCGCGGGCCGCTGGCATCCATCGGGCAGGCCGGGGCGTTCCTGCGCTGCGGCGCCGGGGCCGAGGCACCCGACATCGAGCTGACGCCGATGCTGATCGACCTGCTGGGCAACAGCGTGCCGGGGTTCTCGTGCCTGGTGACGCTGCTGACGCCGGAGAGCCGTGGCAGCGTCCGGCTCGCCTCCACCGACCCGGAGGCCGCGCCCGTCATCGACGCCCGGTACCTGGAGAGCGCCACCGATCGCGCGGTGGTCGTCGAGGGGCTTCGCCGGACCCTGGAGCTGTGCGACAGCCCGATCATGCGTGCGCTGATCGGCCCGGCGTCCTTTCCGGCGTCGACCGACCACGCCTCACTGCTGGAATCGGCGCGCGCTTCTCTCATCTCGACCAACCACCCGGTCGGAACCTGCCGTGCGGGCATCGATGAGATGTCGGTCGTGGACCCCGCGCTGCAAGTCCATGGCGTGACCGGCCTGCGCGTCGTGGATGCCTCGATCATGCCGACGATCCCGCGCGGCAACACCCACGCCCCCTCCGTGATGATCGGCGAGCGCGCCGCCGAGCTCATCGGCAACGAACAGGGCCGTTCGCCCCGGCCGGCGCTTCCGTCGCCCTCCCCGGTCCCGGAGGGCAGCTGAGGGTCGCGCGCACGTCGACGTCCCTAGCCGCGACGCTGATAGAGTATGACCGTAATCCAATGACAATCCGGGGATCACGGTCGGCGGCGGCGCGCTGCCGGAAGGCCGGACAGTCACCCGTAGCGAGGGAAGAGGACGAGATGACCACGATCCTGGTCACCACTGCGAACGGTGCGACCGGCAGGCCGATGGTGGACCACCTGCTCGAGGCGGGCTTCACGGTCCGCGCCATGGTTCGCGCCGACGACCAGCGGGCACAGCGGCTGCGCGAGAAGGGCGCCGAGGTCGTCTTCGGCGACCTGCTCAGCTTCCGCGACGTCCGGGCCGCCCTGCAGGGCGTCCAGCGCGCCTACTTCAACTACCCGCTCGGCGCAGGTCTGGTGGAAGCCGCGGTCATGTTCGCGCAGGCTGCGCGCGAGCAGGATCTCGAGCTCATCGTGAACATGTCGCAGATTCAGTCCCGACCCCAGGCGCGCAGCAAGGCGACGCAGAGCCACTGGCTGTCCGAGCAGGTCTTCGACTGGTCCGGCGTCCCCACCACCCAACTGAGAGTCACGTTCTTCATGCAGTGGCTGCTCTACACCTCCGGGCTGATCCGCCACGGCCGCTACGTCATGCCCTTCGACGGAGACAGCCGCTTCGCCCCGATCGCCGCCCGTGACATCGCCCTGACCGCTGCCAACATCTTCGCCTCCCCCGAGAAGCACGGTGGGCGGGTCTACACCCTCACCGGCTCCGTGGAGTACAGCCACACGGAGCTCGCCGCCGAGGTGAGCCGGGTCCTGGGCACGGACCTGCCCTTCGAGCAGGTCACCGCAACGGAGTTCCTGGAGCTGATCGGCCAGAAGCGGGAGAGCGCCGTGCTCCAGCACTTCGAGGCCGCCGCCATCGACCTGCAGGAGGGCCGTCTGGCGGGGGTCACCGACGCAGCCCCGAGCATCAACGGGCAGCGGCCCACGACGGTGGAGGCATTCGTCAACGGGTATCGGGCCCTGTTCGAGACGGACTACGCGCAGGCGGAGAACTAGGTCCGCTCCGCAACCGTCGCCGCTGCGGGCCCCAGCGGCCGTGGGTGGCCGGCCGCCATGGCTGTGCCTGCCGGCGGGGCGTCGCCGACCGATGCCGCGGCTTCGGCGAGCGCGGCCAGGAGCGCGGTGGTGGCGGGTGGGTCGGGTGGTTCGCCGTAGGTGGCCGCGTAGATGTGTTGGAGCGATCCGGGTAGCTCGCTCGCCACGATGCCTGTCGCGCGGTGGGCGCGCAGGGCCAGCCCGGGGCTGGTCGTCACGCCCAGGCCGGCGGCGACGAGCGCCTGCATCACGACCATGTCGTCGGAGGTGTAGCCGATCCGGGGCTCGAACCCTTCCTCGGCACACATCGACAGGAGGTGGCGGCGGCACCGGGCGCAGCCGGCGATCCAGGTGGCGTCGCGCAGCGTGGACAGCGTCTGCCCGGGGCGGGTGGACAGCACGTACAGCGGGTCGTCGAGCAGGTGGTGCAGGCGGACGTTCTCCGGTTCGGGTTCCGTGTCGTGGTAGCGGAAGATGATCGCGACGTCGATCTTGCCGGTGCGCAGCAGTTCCAGTGCCTCGGGTGGCTGCGTGTCGGTCAGGCCGATCTGCAGGCCGGGGTGTCTGTCGGTCAGCACTGCCACCGCCCGCGGGATGAGCGAGCCGATCACGGACGAGAAGCTGGCCAAGCGGACCCGCCCGGCGCTCAGTCCGACGTGCGCGGACAGTTCGGCGTCGGCGGCGTCGATCCGCCCGAGGATCTCGGACGCCCGGGAGGCCAGCAGCTGCCCGGCGGAGGTGAGCCGAACCCCGCGGCCCGCCCGTTGCAGCAGCTGCGCGCCGGTCTCGGCCTCGAGCCTGGCGAGGTGGTGGCTGACCGTGGGCTGCGTGTAGTGCAGCTCCTTCGCCGCCGCGGTGACCGATCCGAGCCGGGCGAGCGCGTCGATGACACGCAGTCTGGTGACGTCCAGCATGCATCGACCCTATCTATGGAACTGCATGAGGATCGCCATTGGACGTATGGGTCGATTCGACGCACGCTTCCACCGCGTGAGCCCGATCGGGACCGCACGAGGAACCGGCATCCCCGTCCACCGGAGGAACAGCAGTCATGTCACTCGCCCGCGTCCATAACTTCGCCATCTCGCTCGACGGTTTCGGCACCGGTGAGGGTCAGAGCGCCGAGGCGCATTTCGGTCACGCCGGGGACCGGCTGCACGAGTGGATGTTCGCCACCCGGTGGTGGCAGCCCGGCGGTAGCGGCGGCGTGGACGACGCCTTCGTCCGGCAGCACGATCCGGGGATCGGCGCCGAGATCATGGGTGCCGGGAAGTGGGGCCACCCCGGATGGCACGAGGACCCGGAGTGGAAGGGTGCGTGGGGCCCCAACCCGCCGTTCCACACACCGGTCTTCGTCCTCACCCATCACCCGCGCCCATCGATCGAGATGGAAGGCGGCACGACCTTCCATTTCATCGACGCTTCGCCCGCCGAAGCGCTCGAGACTGCCCGCGAGGCTGCGGGCGGCAAGGACGTACGCATCGGCGGAGGTCCCACCGTGGTTCGCGACTTCCTTGCCGCCGGGCTCGTCGACCACCTGCACACGGCGGTGGTCCCGATCCTGCTCGGCCGCGGCGTGCGCCTGTGGGACGGGCTGGAAGGCCTCGAGAAGCACTACGAGGTCGAAGCCACCCCTTCGCCCAGTGGAGTCACGCATGTGACGTTCACTCGCGCGGGCGTCTGAACCCGCCCCCACCGAGAACCCGGGGGGTCACTGACGCTCCCGACCGATCCGACGGTCAGCCGGCGAGGCCGACGACGAGCAGGTCGACGATCCGACCGGCCAGGTCGTGCAGTTCGTCGCCGGTCTGGCCGTCGATCCGGCGGAACCACATGTCGACGGCGTTGAGGTTGCTCAGCAGGGTCCTGGTGGCGAGGGTGGGGTCCACCCCGCGCAACGAGCCGTCGTCGATCCCCTCGGTCACGACGCGGCGGAACATCTGCTCGTAGTCGTTGCGGAGCCGGTTCAGGTCCAGCAGGGCGTCGCGCTGACGGGGCTTGAGCGCGGTCATCGCCTCGCCGCGCACCGCCTGGTGGACGACGTGGTGGTAGGCGAGGTCCTCCATCAGGTTGAGCAGGTGGGCGACCGACATGGCGACGAGCCGGTCGCGACCGGCGCCGGGGCCCTCGGCGTGCGGCTCGACGCGTTCCCGGACACGGCGCATGCCCTCCCCGTACACGGCGAGGAAGATGTCGAACTTCGACCGGAAGTGGTAGTAGACAAGGCCCTTCGTGGCCCCCACCTCGTGCGCGATGTCGTCGATCGTGGTGGTGGCGAACCCGCTGCGCATGAACGCCTCCGCCGCGGCGTCGAGGATCCTGCTCCGTGCGCTGGCCTCGACCTCGGGGCTCGTGCCCACCGGCTCCTCCTCGCTCGCACCCGGGCATCCCCGCGTGCCTCGCTTGCAGCGGTTGACACTCCGTGACGACGACTTTACCGTGATACTCGGTAGTATTGCTGGTGGTTGGCCCAATTGCGCGACGGCTGCACCGGCAGCACCTTGGCAGTGCGCCCCCGGATCCACATCGACGTCGAAGCCGGAGCCACCCGATGACGAGCGCGACAGACCTGCTGCACGAACTCGCGACGAAGAAGGCCATGGCGCGGCTGCTGCCGGTGCTCGCCATCGCGTACTTCATGTCCTACGTCGACCGGACGAACGTCGCCCTCGCGAAGACGGCCCTGGAGGCCGACATCGGGCTCAGCGCGGCCGCGTACGGGCTGGGCGCGGGCCTGTTCTTCGTGAGCTACGCCCTGCTCGAGGTGCCGAGCAACCTCGTCCTCTACCGGATCGGAGCACGGCTGTGGATCACCCGCATCGCCGTGACGTGGGGTGCGGTCTCCGCCGCGATGATGTTCGTGCAGAACGAGCTGTCGTTCTACGTCCTGCGCGTGCTGCTCGGCGCCGCCGAGGCGGGCCTGTTCCCGGCCATGATGTACATGGTCACGCTGTGGTTCTCGCAGAAGCACCGCGGCATGGTGGTGGGCCTGATCTACACCGCGCCCTGCCTCGGGATCTTCCTCGGATCCCCGATGGGCGGGGCGCTGATGGAGCTCGAAGGGGTCGGTGGCCTGCACGGATGGCAGTGGATGTTCCTCGTCGAGGGGATCGTCACGATGCTCGTCGGTGTGCTGGTCTGGTTCCTCCTGCCCGGGCGGCCCGCGGACGCGAAATGGCTCACGAAGGACGAGGCCGCCGTACTCACGGAACGGGCGGTGGGACACGAGGAACAGCCCCGGACCCATCTGCGCGGGAACCTGCGCTACGCGTTCGGTCGGCCGGTCGTGGTCCTGCTGGCCGCGATCTACTTCATCAACCAGGCGATCAGCTCGGGCATCGGGTTCAACTTCCCGGCGCTGGTGCAGTCGCTCGGCATCCAGAGCCCTTTCCTCATCGGGGTCGTGGCCGGTGGCGGTGGCCTCACCGGACTCGCGGGAGTGCTGTTCTTCCCGTGGCTCCAACGACGTGTCGGCCGCGAGATCACCCTCATCGGCGTGTGCGCCGGCGCCGGACTGCTCATCCTGGTGAGCTTCATCCTCTCCACGAGCGTGGGGTTGAGCATCACCCTGATCTACGTCGCCAACTTCTTCGCACTGGGCACCCTGCCGCTGTTCTGGGTGGTCGCCATGTCACGCATGTCGGGCCTGATGGCGGCGGCCGGCCTCGCCTTCATCAACATGATCGGAATCGTCGGCGGGTTCGTCGGCCCCTTCGTCTACGGCCTCATCGAGAGCGCCACCGACAGCCTGATGGCGCCGTACTACACGATTGCGGTCGCGTCCCTGGTCGGCCTCGCGCTGGTACCGCTGCTGGGGCTGATCATCCGTCGCGAGAAGGAACAGGAGAGGACCGGCCGGCAACCGGGGGAACCGTCCGTGCAGACACCCGCGTAGCCGGCGCCCGGCTGCGGTGCGGTCAGCTGGTCTGACGGCTACACCTCGGAGCCGCGGGGCAGGCCGGCTCACCGACCTCACCCACACCGTCGAGGTCCTCGGCACCTGCTCGTCCTGCTGATGCACCGCGCCGATCCGGCCCGGTGAAGCACTGCTCACGGTCAGGCCCTTGCGGCGCACGCGCGATTCCCCGACCGCGCCACATCGCGCGCCACCGGCCGGGCGGGATTGCGTTTTCAGCGTGTTCACAGCTCGACCGGCCCACACTTGCGAGCAGCTCTTGTCCGAACTTCTGTCGTACGACGGCGGGAGCTGGAAGCTGTCCGCCGGCGTGGTCGGGCCCAGATGACGCAGCGCGGATTCGATTGACGGGATGATCAGCATGGACGTTCGTTTGACCGTGTTCAATCTCATCTTCCGGGACGCCATGCTGAGAGAGCTTCTCATGAATTACGCAGACCGTGTCGACGGTGCTACTCAAGGGAAGACGGCTGCTCCGACCTGCTTCGTTGCCCTGAAGTGGACCAGAAATGACACATGGACCGGTCCTGCGGAATCACAGCTGCTGACTGTGCACGTGCACATGCCTCGCGATCGGCCGATGAGTGAGCAAGTGTATCTGGACATCGTCGTCCAACGGCTCAGGGCAGCATTGTCGATGGGAGGGGAAAGCAAACAGCTCGCGGTCCGATACAGGGGGACGTCCCGTGAAGCAATGGACAGTGGCGGTGACACCGTGTTCAAGGTGAGCACGTTCGAGATCTCGCCTGCGGCTGCGCGGCGGAGAGAACACCTTCTCCTCGCGCTGTCGCCGTGGACCTGCTTCTCCGACCGCCGTCGGATCGGGTCGGAATGTGACTTCCTCAGCCTGAACTGATCACTTCGCTGCCGAACCGGACGATCACGCCGACCCGTGCGGCGACGTCCGACCTACATGATGGAGGCGCGGAACTGGTAGCGGTCGCCCCGGTATGCCTGGTCGGTGAGTTCCAGCGGGTGGCCGTGCTGACTGTAGGTGAGCTGGCGCGCCATCAGGACGGGGACGGAGGTCCCGTCGAGCTCCAGGACGCGACGTTCCTGCCGGTTGGGGGGTCGCGCCTCCACCGCGTACTCGGCGCGACGGGGGATCTGTGGCGGGTCGGCGACCAGGAGGGTCGCGTACAGCGACTTCTGCGTGAAGTCGGTGTCGGGCAGTGCCGGGCAGAGGGCGAGCGGCAGCCGGTTGTGCTCGAGCACGACGACCATGTCGTTGAGGAAGCGCAGCCGCCGCATCTCGAACAGGTCCTCGCCGGGCGCGATCCGCAGCCGCTGTGCTTCCTGCACCGTGCAGGGACGGACGCGCGACATCAGCACCTTGGCGCTGGTCGGGATGCGGTGTTTGCGGGCGTAGTCGGCGAACCCTTCGACGTGTGCGGTGGCGGTCGCCGTCGTCATCTCACCGGCGACGAACCAGCCACGGGAGGCCGCGGCCTGTACCGCGCCACGCTCGGCGAGCAGCGCCAGCGCGGACCGCAACGTCACCCGGGAGACGTGGTAGCGGTCGGTGAGGACCCGCTCCGACGGAAGGCGGTCGCCGCTGCGGGCACCGCCGGCCCGCAGGTCGTCCCACAGCTGCCCGGCGACCCGTTCGTAGAGCGGGACCGAGTTCGGGTCGAGGGCACCGCGGGGGAGCTCCAGCGGGCGGAGACCGCGGGACACGCTAGGCATACCAGTACGATACCAGTATAGGTTTCATTGCAGACCGATATGCGCATACATAGCGTCTCCCGGCATGTTCGAACCGCCCACTCCAGGCTCTTCTCAGCCCGCGCAGGTGCTCCGTGACCGGCTGATCCGGAACCGGGCCGGCGAGCCGGTCGGGGTGACGTCCGTCTGCTCGGCACACCCGCTGGTGATCGAGGCGGCCGCTCTGCAGGCCGTGGACGACGGCGGTCTGCTGCTGGTCGAGGCCACGTCCAACCAGGTGGACCAGTACGGCGGCTACACCGGCATGCGACCCGCCGACTTCGCCGCGCTGGTACACCGGACCGCCGAGCGGGTGGCCCTGCCGCTGGACCGGGTCGTGCTCGGCGGCGACCATCTGGGCCCGAACCGGTGGCGTGACCTGGGACCGGACGAGGCGATGGAACGCGCGGAGGCCCTCGTCGCCGCCTACGTCCGTGCGGGATACGTCAAGATCCACCTGGACTGCAGCATGGCGTGCGCAGGCGACCCGGTCCCACTGCCCGGCGTACTCGTGGCGGAGCGGGCCGCCCGGCTGGCTCGCGTCGCCGAGAAGGCCGTCGGCGAGCGAGAGAACCCGGTAGACCTCGTCTACGTGATCGGCACCGAGGTACCCGTCCCCGGCGGCGCGCAGGAGACCATCGACGCGCTCGCCCCCACCACCCCCGAGTCCGCACGCGCGACCGTGGCCGAGCACCAGGCGGCGTTCACCGAGGCCGGCGCCGCGACGGCGTGGGAGCAGGTGATCGCGCTCGTGGTCCAGCCGGGCGTCGAGTTCGACCACGTCCGGGTCGTCGACTACGAGCGCGCCGCGGCTCGGCAGCTCAGCAGTGCCATCGCCGAGTTCCCGGGTCTCGTGTTCGAGGCGCACTCCACCGACTACCAGACCCGGACCGCGCTGGCCGACCTGGTGCGCGACAGCTGGGCGGTGCTCAAGGTGGGGCCGGGACTGACGTTCGCGCTGCGGGAGGCGCTGTTCGGGCTGGCGGCGATCGAGGACGAGCTGGTCGCCGAGGCCGACCGGTCGGACCTCGGGACCGCCCTCGAGGCCGCGATGCTGACCGACCCGACGTGGTGGACCGGCTACTACGAGGGCGATCCCGACCAGCAGCGGCTGGCTCGCCGCTACAGCTACAGCGACCGGTCCCGCTACTACTGGCCCGACCCGGCGGTGGCCCTGGCAGTGGAGCGGCTGTTCCGCAACCTCGACATGACCGGCATCCCGATGCCCATGCTCAGCCAGTACCTGCCCGAGCAGTACCGGCGCGTGCGTCTCGGCGAGCTCCCCGCCCAGGCCCGTGCGCTCGTCATCGACCACGTCCGCGACGTGCTGCGCGACTACGCGTACGCCTGCGGTGAGGAGGAAGCCTCCGCATGACCGGCACGGACCCCGCCGCCGACGCCGCAGATCTGTGGACCGCACGGGAGATCGCGCAGCAGCCGGCCGCCTGGCGCGAGCTGGCCGGTTCCCTCGGCGGCCGCCGGCAGGAGATCGAGGACTTCCTCGGGCCGCTACTGGCCCGCGACGACCTCCGGATCGTGCTCACCGGTGCCGGCACGTCGGCGTTCGCGGGCCAGATCCTCGCGCCCGGGCTGGCCCGGACCCTCCACCGCCGGGTGGACGCGGTCGCCACGACCGACATCGTGAGCAACCCGCATGACCATTTCGCCGCGGACGTACCCACGCTGCTCGTCTCGTTCGCCCGCTCCGGGGACAGCCCCGAGTCCCTCGCCGCGGTCGGGCTCGCCGACACGGTGCTGACCGACTGCCGGCATCTGGTCCTGACCTGCAACCCGGAGGGCGGGCTGTACCGGACCCTTAGCGGGCCCGAGCGGCAGCGGGCGGGTCGGAGCCTGGTGTTGCTGATGCCGCCGGGCACCAACGACCAGGGGTTCGCGATGACGTCGAGCGTCACCAGCATGATGCTCGCCGCCCTGATGGTCCTCGGGGGCTGCCGCGACATCGACCAGCTGGCGGACGCGGCCGCAGCCGTTCTGCCCGACCTGGAGAAGCGGGCCCGCGCGCTGGCCGAGGAGCGGTCGGACCGGTTCGTCTACCTCGGCAGCGGCCCGCTCACCGGACTGGCCCGCGAGTCCGCGCTGAAGCTGCTCGAGCTGACCGCCGGCCGCGTCGTGAGCTACTTCGACTCGTCACTGGGGTTCCGGCACGGGCCCAAGTCGGTGCTCACCGACACGACGGTCGTGGTCGTGTACCTGTCCAACGACCCGTACACGCGCCGCTACGACCTCGACATCGTCCGGGAGCTCCGCGCGACGCTGCCCGAAGAGCGCGTGATCTCCATCGGCTGCCGTGACGACGCCGGGGAGGAGACCTGGTCGTTCCCTGCGCTGGGCCACCTCGCCGACGCCACCGTCGCGCCGGTGCTCCTGCTGGCCGCGCAACACGTCGCGCTGGCGCAGTCGCGGGCGCTGGGTCTCGACCCCGACAACCCCTTCCCGGCCCGAGAGGTCAACCGGGTCGTGAACGGAGTCACCATCCATGCGCTCGACCAGTGACTCGACGCGACCGTCCACCGGCCCCGACGTGTTCCTCGGTGTCGACGGTGGGGGCACCAAGACCGTCTTCGCGCTGCTGGACGGCGACGGCAAGCTCCTCGCCACCGCACTGGCGCCCAGCTGCTACTACTTCGGGCAGAGCATCGACCTCGTCGAGGAGGTGATCCGCAGCGGCGTCGCATCCGTCTGCGACGAAGCCGTCCTCACGACCGACCGGATCACCTACGCGTTCCTCGCGCTCCCCGGCTACGGCGAGGTCAGCAGCGACATCGAGACCTTGGACGCGATCCCGGCCCGGGTCCTCGGCCATCGGCGGTACGGCTGCGACAACGACATGGTCGCCGGCTGGGCGGGGTCGTTGGGGGCGGTGGACGGCGTCAACGTCATCGCCGGGACCGGGTCCATGACCTACGGCGAACACGGCGGGCGCAAGCTGCGCGTCGGCGGGTGGGGCGAGCTGTTCGACGACGAGGGGTCGGCCTACTGGATCGCGATCCGCGGGCTGAGCGCGTTCGCGAAGATGTCCGACGGGCGGCTGGCCGGCGGCCCGTTGCGGGAGCGGCTGGCCTCCCACCTGCGGCTCGCCGCCGACCTGGACCTGGTCGATGTGGTCGTCAACCGCTGGCGGGGCGACCGCGCGAAGGTCGCGTCCCTCGCGCGCGTGGTCACCGCGGCCGCCGCCGACGGCGACGAGGTCTGCGTGGAGATCCTCCACGAGGCCGGCCGGGTGCTGGCGGATCTGGTCACGGCCACCATCGCCCGGCTCGACTACGCACCCGGCGACGTGGTGCCGGTGTCGTGGTCGGGTGGCGTCTTCGCGTCCGGCGAGGTCCGCGCCGCTTTCCACGAGCACCTCGCCGACTCTCCGGTCGACCTGCGCGAGCCGCTCCTGCCCCCGGTGCTCGGAGCCGCGCTGTACGCGGCACGGCTGGCCGGCCGGCCGTTGAGCGCCACGGTCGTCGACGGGCTGCACGCGTACGCAAGCACCTTGCCCCAAGGAGGAGGCAGTGATGAGTGACCGCGCATCCACGTCGACCGGCGGAGCCACCCGCGTCGGCGGTACCCGGTGGATCCCGTACGCCGGGCTGTTGGTGCTGTTCTGGGGCGTGTGGGGAGCGTTCTCCGGCACCCCGACGTCGCTGTACGGCTACCCCAACGAGATGGTGTACATCCTCTGGGCGTTCACCATGCTCATCCCGGCGTACTTCGCCATGCGCGGCCGTACGTTCGACCGGCGACCCGTTGCCGCCGGTTACGGCCTCGTCGTCGGTCTCACGGGCGCAGGTGGCCAGCTGGTGCTGTTCAAGGCCCTCACCATCGGACCGGCCTACCTGATCTTCCCGCTCATCTCGATCTCCCCGGCCATCACCGTGCTGATGGCGGTGGTCATCCTGCGCGAACGGATCCGCGGACTGGCGACCATCGGCGTCGTCGCGGCACTGGGGTCCATCGTCCTGTTCAGCGTCACCAGCGGGTCCGGCGACGCCGCCGGTGGCCCGTGGCTGATCCTGGCCCTGATCGTCATGGTCGCCTGGGGTGTCCAGGCCTACTACATGAAGAAGGCCGCCAACGCCGGTGTGAACGACGCGACGACGTTCGCCTGGATGACGGTCAGCGGCCTGCTCCTCGTCCCGGTCGCCTGGATCATGATGGGTGCGTTCCCCAGCGACGCTCCGTGGCAGGCGCCCGCCCTGACGCTGGGCACCCAGCTGCTCAACGCCGTCGGCGCGCTGTTCCTCGTCATGGCGCTGTCCCGGGGCAAGGCGACCATCGTCGCGCCGGTGACGAACGCGCTCGCGCCCGTGCTCACGAGCGTGCTCTCGCTCATCGTCTACCGGACCACGCCATCGGTCTACGGGCTCATCGGCATCGTCCTCGCCATCGGCGGGTCCACCCTCATGGTCTATGCCGACGAGTCGACCGGTGACAGCTCGCCGGCTACATCTCCGGCCGTCCCGACGTAGCCGCCCTCCGGACGGGCCGCCGGGACGGGCGACGGGCCCGGAGGCCCCTCACTAGGCTGGCCGGCGTGCCGATGACCGCCAAGTACGCCACCACCTGCAAGGTCTGCTCGTCCCGCATCAGCCCCGGCGAGGAGATCGGCCGGTCCGGCACGGCCTGGGCACACGCTGCCTGTGCCACGCCGGAGGCGGGCGGCGCGGCGGCCGCCGCGGCACCGAGGGCGACGGCGGCCCGGCCGAAGCGCACCACCCAGCGGCCGGACATGCCCGCCGCCGAGGGGGCGCTGGAGGTGTGGACCGACGGGGCGTGCTCGGGCAACCCCGGGCCGGGCGGCTGGGCGTGGGCCACCCGGGACGGGCGGCAGGGCAGCGGCGGGGAGAACCCCACCACCAACCAGCGCATGGAGATCCGGGCCGCGCTGGAGGCGGTGCGCGCGCTGCCCGGGCCACTGGTCGTCGTCAGCGACTCCACCTACGTCGTGAACTGCTTCCGCGACGCCTGGTGGCGAGGGTGGCTCGACCGGGGCTGGGTCACCAGCGCCCGCAAGCCGGTCGTCAGCCGGGACCTGTGGGAGCCGTTGGTCACGCTCGTCAACGAGCGCGGCGACGTGTCGTTCCGCTGGGTGAAGGGCCATTCGGGCGACGAGATGAACGACCTGGTGGATGCGCTGGCCGTGGAACAGACCCGCGCCCTCGCCTGAGCGGCACCCGCCGCTGCCCGGGCTCCCTCGTCCTGCCCGGAGCCGGTGAGGAGACGGCGCACGGTCGACCGGCGTGGATGCGTAATCTCTGCCGCACGGTCGGGCGAGAAGGTGGAGAGTGGACGGAGTCGCACGTCGGCGGAGTGGGGTGACCATGACCGACGTCGCCCGCCGCGCCGGGGTGTCCACGATGACCGTCTCGAACGTGATCAACGGGCGCGTGCAGCGGGTGAGCGAGTCGACGCGGCTTCGGGTGCTGGCGGTGATCTCAGAACTCGGGTACCAGGTCAACCTGACGGCCCGGAACCTGCGGATGGGGCGGACCGGGGCGGTCGGGTTGGCCGTGCCGAGCTTCGCGCCCGGGTACTACGCCCAGCTCGCCGAGCGGCTGGCGGATCGGTTCGCGGCGCACGGGATGCGGCTGGCGGTGGAGAAGACGGGCGCAAGTCGGGTGGCCGAGCTGGACGCCCTCACGGCGCCGCGGTTGAGCGGCTACGACGGGTTCGTGCTCAGCGTCGTCGCGGGAGAGGTGGCCGACCTCGACCGGCTCAGCCTGGACACGCCGGTCGTGCTGATCGGTGAGAAGGCGGTGCCGGCACGGTTCGACCACGTCCTCATGGACAACGTCGGAGGCGCCCGGATGGCGACCGAGCTTCTCATCCGCACCGGCTCGCAGCGGATCGTGTTGCTCGCCGGCGCCGGTGAGCAGGACGAGACCATGCCGGGCCTGCGGACCCGCGGATACCGGAACGCCCACGCGGCCACCGGCACGGCGGTCCGCGACGAGCTGATCGTCTCCTGCGGGTTCAGCGTTCACCACGGCTACGCCGCGGTGCGGGACCTGGTCGGCCGGGGTGTCCCGTTCGACGCGGTCTTCGCTCTCACCGACTCGGCGGCGATCGGTGCGTTGCGCGCGCTGGCCGACACCGGCCGCCGGGTCCCGGAGGACGTCCAGGTGATCGGCTTCGACAACCTCGACGACAGCAGGTTCACCGTTCCCGGGCTCACCACGGTCGAGCCCGGGAACGACGAGATGGCGGACGCGATCTGTGCGCTGCTGATGGAGCGGATCGACGCGCCGTCGGCGGGCGGGGCGGCCCGGGTGGTCATGCCGGAACCCCGGATCGTCGAGCGCGAGTCCACCCGCAGTACCTGACGCCGGTCACCGGCCCGGCGGTCAGGCCAGGTCCAGCTCGACCGTGGTGAACGAGTGTGGCGCCAGCACCGCCACCAGCTCGGCGGCCCCCAGCGCTCCGGGGCGCAGCGTGACCGCGAGGTCGGCCGGTGCCACGGCGTCCGGTGCCGCCGTCGTGTTGTGGCGCTGGGGCTCGTCGGCCGTGAGGATCCGCGCCCGGGCGGCCGTCACCGCCCGGCCGCGCAGGTCGAGGCGCACGGTCGTGTCGGTGTCGAGCGCGAGGTTGCTCAGCGAGACCAGTACCTTGCCGTCCTTCGTGCTGGCGGAGACCGACAGCGGGTCGAGCCCGTCGTCGCCGACCGTTACCGCTGCCGGCTTCTCGACCAGGTGCACCGGTACCGATGCCGCGTCCTGGTGGCCCTTGTTCATCGCGAACACGTGGTAGGTCGGGGTGAGCACGAGGCCGCCGTCGTCGTCGGTGAGGATCATCGCCTGCAGCACGTTGACGGTCTGGGCGATGTTCGCCATCCGCAGCCGGGCGGCGTGCCTGTGGAAGATGTCGAAGTGCAGGCTCGCGACCAGCGCGTCGCGCAGGGTGTTCTGCTGGTACAGGAAGCGCGGGTTGGTGCCGGGCTCGGCCTCCCACCAGGTGCCCCACTCGTCGCACACCAGCCCGACCCGGCGCTGCGGGTCGTAGGCGTCCATCACCGCGCTGTGGCCGGCGATCACGCGGTCGATATCGGCCGCCTTGACCATCGTCCGGTAGTACTGCTCATCGGTGAACTCGGTGGCCGAGCCCTTGGAGATCCCGTCGCCGGCGAACGAGTAGTAGTGGAACGAGACGGCTTGGAAGATGCCGCGGGGCCGGCTCGTGCAGCCGAGGCAGCTCACGGCCTTCATCAGGGCCTCGGTCCAGGCGAGGTCGTCGTCCGCGGCGCCGGCGGCGATCCGGTACAGCTCATTGCCGTCGTGGTTGTGCAGGAAGGTCGCGTAGCGGCTGGCGAGGTCGGCGTAGGTGTCGGCGCGCATGTGCCCGCCGCAGCCCCAGGCCTCGTTCCCGATCCCCCAGAACGGGACCTTCCACGGCTCGTCCCGGCCGTTGGCCTTGCGCAGCCGGACCATCGGCGAGTCGCCGTCGCGGGTGAGGTACTCGACCCACTCGCTCATCTCCTGGACGGTCCCGGAGCCGACGTTGCCGTTGACGTAGGGCTCGGCGCCCACGAGCTCGCACAGCGCCATGAACTCGTGGGTGCCGAAGTGGTTGTTCTCCTCGACGTCGCCCCACAGCGAGTTGACCATGACCGGACGGTCCTGCTTCGGGCCGACGCCGTCGCGCCAGTGGTAGGCGTCGGCGAAGCAGCCACCCGGCCAGCGCAGGTTGGGGATGTCCAGTGCGCGCAGGGCCTGGACGACGTCGAGCCGCAGGCCGCCCTCGTTGGGGATCGGTGAGTCCTCGCCCACCCAGAACCCGCCGTAGATGCAGCGGCCGAGGTGCTCGGCGAAGTGGCCGTACAGGTGCTTGCTGATGGTCGGACCGGTGACGTCGAGGTCGATCACTGCGCGGGCGGTCGACGGGGGCATCGGCATCCTTACTCGGTCGACGAGGCGCATCGAGTGTCGGTAACTGACAGGTCTCAGAACCGAAACTTTCGAGCGCGACGTCACTCTTCTGGGTAGGTTTGACGTTATACTGTGTCGCCCATTACATTCGCCGCGCGTCTCGACGGCAACATCGCCCTATCCAGTGTCGAAACTTTCGAACGGAGACACACCGCCGTGAAACTCCGCTCCAGCCTGCTCGTGCTGCTCGCAGCAGCCGCACTCGCAGCGACCACAGCCTGCTCCCCGGGCTCCGCATCCGGGGGTGGTGGGGATTCGAAGTCGTTCGAGTTCTGGTCGTTCAGCGGGATCGACCAGCAGCACGACGTCGACATCTACCAACGCAGCCACCCCGACATCCAGGTCAAGCTGACCGAGGTCGGCAGCACGACGGAGACCGCGCAGGCGCTGGCCACGGCCCTCGCCGGCGGGAAGGTTCCCGACCTGGTGCTCATCCAGGGCGACGACATGCCCAAGTTCGTGCAGCAGCCGCAGAACTTCCTCGACCTGCGTGAGCGCGGCGCCGACCAGATGAAGGGTGACTATCTGGACTGGGTGATGGAGCAGGCCACGGCGGAAGACGGACAGATCATCGGGATCCCCACCGATGTCGGCGGCATGGCCGTCGTCTACCGCACGGACCTGTTCGCCGCGGCCGGCCTGCCCACCGACCGGGAGTCGGTCTCCAAGCTGTGGCCGACGTGGGACGCCTTCATCGAGACCGGCAAGAAGTACGTGGCCGCGACCGGCAAGCCGTTCGTCGACAACGCGCCGACCAGCGTGTTCTACCAGGCCGTCAACCAGGTCTCGCAGAAGTACTACGACGACGCGGGCAACCTGATCTACGACAAGAACCCCGAGGTCAAGGCGGCGTTCGACACCACGCTCAAGGCACTCGAGGCCGGCATCTCGGCCAAGATCTCCTTCGGCGCCGACGCCTGGAATGCCGCGCTGCCCCGCGGCGACTTCGCGGTCGTGTCCGCGCCGGCGTGGATGCTGGACCAGATCCGCCGGGCGGCGCCCGACACGAGCGGCAAGTGGGACGTCGCGACGATCCCCGGCGGCGCGGGCAACTGGGGCGGCAGCTACCTGGCGGTTCCGGCCCGCGCGCAGAACCCCGAGGCGGCCTGGAACTACATCAAGGAGATGCAGTCGCCGCAGCGCCAGCTCGAGCACTTCCTCGACGTCGGGTCCCTGCCGACCACGCCCGCCGTCTACAACGACCCGAAGCTCACCGGCCAGGCCGACCCGTTCTTCTCCGGCGCGCCGACCGGGCAGATCTACACCCAGGCCGTGCTGGGGCTCAAGCCGTTCCACATGGGGCCCGACACCGCCACCATCGGCTCGGAGTTCCTCAACGCCCTCACCAACGTCGAGCAGGGGTCGGGCAACCCCGCCACGGCCTGGGACGACGCCGTGAACAACATCCGCACGGCGATCGGGAAGTAACCACGATGCGCCGCCACCGTGGGTGGGTCCCGTGACCGCGACCCTGTCGGCCAAGCAGGCTCCGTCCCCCGGCGCGCCCAAGCGCGCCGGGGGGTGGGCCCTCCCGTTCCGCGAGCGGATCGCGCCGTACGCCTACATCGCGCCGTTCTTCCTGATCTTCGGGGTGTTCGGGCTCGTCCCGTTCCTGGCCACGTTCTACATCGCGTTGTTCGAGTGGAACCCGATCGGCGACCAGACCTTCACCGGCGTCGACAACTTCACCCGGATGCTCGCCGACCCGCGGTTCTGGAACGCGACGAGCAACACGATCCGGATCTGGCTGCTGTCGACCATCCCGCAGCTGGCGATCGCGCTGGTGCTGGCGCACGTGCTCAACCACGCCCGGCTGCGGGCCGCGGTGTTCTTCCGGATGGCGATCCTGGTCCCCTTCATCACCTCGGTGGCGGCCACCGCGATCGTCTTCGCGCAGATGTTCGACCGCGACTACGGCCTGCTGAACTGGCTGCTCGGACTGGTCGGGATCTCCTCGATCGACTTCGTGCAGTCCGTGTGGGGCAGCCACCTCATGATCGCCGTGATGGTCGCGTGGCGCTGGTGCGGCTACAACACCCTGCTGTACCTGGCGGCGCTGCAGGCGGTGCCGCGCGACGTCTACGAGGCGGCGGCGATCGACGGCGCCGGCGGGTGGCGGCAGTTCCGCCACATCACCGTCCCGGCGCTGCGGCCGATCATCATCTTCACGATCGTCACCTCGACGATCGGCGGGCTGCAGATCTTCACCGAGCCCCTGCTGGTCGCCCGCACGACCAACCTCACCTGCGGCGCGGTGCGGCAGTGTCAGACGCTCACGCTGTTCCTCTACGAGCAGGGCTTCGGCCGGTACGAGTTCGGCTACGGGTCGGCGATCGGCGTCGCGCTGTTCGTGATGATCATCCTGATCGCCGCGGTCAACTACCTGCTCTCCAGCCGGATCCGAGGAGAGGGACGATGAGCGAGCGGCAGCGAGCGAGTCATGGGCACAGTGCGTCCGCGAAGCGGTCGCCCGAGCGCCTGCGAGGGCGGCGATGAGCGACACGACAGCCGCGACCACGATCGGCGCCACGCTGACCGGCGCGCCGCCCGCGGCCAGGAGCAGCCGGTCGGGCGGCCGCATGGGACGCGTCCGGTGGTGGACCTACCTGCTGCTGGGCGTCGCCGCGTTCGGTTCGGTGTTCCCGCTGTACTGGATGTTCATCGTCGCGTCGACCGACTCGGCCACCGCCACGCAGATGCCGCCGGAGATCCTGCCCGGCGAGAACTTCTTCCGGCTGGCCGGCCTCGTCTTCGACACGGTCCCGTTCCTGCAGTCGATCATCAACAGCCTGGTCATCGCCACCACGATCGGCGTCGGGCAGGCGGTGCTCTGCGCGCTGGGCGGCTTCGCGTTCGCGAAGCTGCGCTTCCGCGGCAGGGACGCGCTGTTCCTCGTCGTCGTGCTCACGATGACGGTGCCGACGCAGCTCGCCGTCATCCCGAAGTACATGATCGTCTCCTGGTTGGGGTGGGTCGACACGCTGCAGGCGGTGGCCGTGCCGGGGTTGGCCAGCGCGTTCGGCATCTTCTGGATGCGCCAGCACATCGTGACGACCCTCAACGACGAGCTGATCCAGGCCGCGCGCATCGACGGGGCGAGCACCTGGCAGATCTTCTGGCGCATCGCCTTCCCGATCGTCCGGCCTGCGGCGTTCGTGCTCGGCCTGTTCGGCTTCGTGGAGGCCTGGAACGACTTCCTCTGGCCGTTCATCGTGCTGAAGTCGCCGGAGCGGTTCACCGCCCAGATCGCCATCAAGGCGCTGCAGAACAGCTTCGACATCGACCTCGGCCTGGCCATGGCCGGCTCGTTCCTGGCCACGCTCCCGCTGCTGGTGCTGTTCGTGTTCGTCGGGCGCAAGATGGTCAACGGCATCCTGGACGGGGCCTTCAAGGGGTGAGCACGCGCCGCGAAGGGCCGCGCCACGGCATCCACGACACGGCCCCCGCGGCGCGGTGGGAGGACGGGTTCCTCTCCGGGAACGGGGAGTGCGGCCTGATTGCACTCGGCGACCCCGCCGCCGAGCGGCTGATCGTCAACCACCACCGTTTCGTGCTGCCGAACGGATCGCGCGGGATGGCGCCGCCTGCGGTCGCCGACCGGCTCGACGAGGTGCGCGACCTCGTACTCGCCGGCGATGCGAAGGCTGCGCAGCGAGCCTTCTCCGACGGCAGGCGGCTGGCCTGGACCCAACCGTTCCACCCCGGCTTCGTGGTCGAGCTGGACCGGGCGAACCCGGCTCCGGTGCGCGACTATCGGAGGGAGACCGACTTCCGAACGGGCGAGGTGAGCGCAGCCTGGACCGACATCGCCGGCGCGTGGCGGAGCCGGGCCTTCGTCTCCCGCGCGGACCGGGTGCTGGTGTACGAGCTCGCCGGGCCCGCGCTCGATCTGGCGGTGCGGCTCTCGGGGGATCTACCGGGGCGGCCCGCCGGTGTCGGGTACTCCTGCGTGGTCGAGGTCGGAGACGCACAAGAGGTCCTGATCACGCTCCGGGGCACCTACCCGGCCGGTCCCGGGGCGTACGGGTTCACCGGTGTCACCCGGCTCGTCACGGTCGATGGGCCGGTCGGCCGGGACGGCGACCGCGCTGTCGTGCGCGGAGCATCCCGGCTCCTGCTGGTGACGGTGCTGGACCGGGCGGACGGGCCACCGGACGAGCGGCTCCTGCGGGAACGGTTGCACGTGCTCCCGGCCGAGTACGAGCAGCTGCTGAGCCGGCACACCGCTCTGCACACCGCGATGTACGACCGCGTGGAGCTGGACCTCGGCGTCTCGCCGACGGAGCGAGCGCAGCCGGTGGGGGAGCTGCTCGCGGCGCAGGCCCGGGATCCGGGTGTGAGCCCGGCACTGCTCGAGGTCATGTTCCATGCCGGGCGCTACACGCTGATCAGCTCCAGCGGCGTGCTGCCGCCGCGGCTGACCGGACTGTGGCTGGGGGAGTGGGACGCGGCCTGGTCGGGGGACTTCACGACCGACGCCAACCTGAACCTGCAGCTGGCCGCGGCCAGCACGACCGCGCTGCCCGAGGTGGTGGCGAGCCTGCGCGCGCTGATCGCCGACCAGATCGCCGACTGGCGGGAGAACGCGCGCGTGGTGTTCGGAGCGCGCGGCGTGCTCGCCCCGAGCCGCACCGACGGCGAGCACGGGCGGCTGTTCCACCTCGACGCGCAGTGGCCGTGGGCGATGTGGGTCGCAGGCGCCGACTGGCTGCTGTTCCCCTTGCTGGAGCACTGGCAGGTCACCGGCGACGACGAGTTCCTGGCCGGGCCGCTGGCGCCGTGGCTGGTCGAAGCGGCCCTGTTCTTC
The DNA here is from genome assembly GCF_050948425.1 of Pseudonocardia xinjiangensis. Taxonomy (NCBI): domain Bacteria; kingdom Bacillati; phylum Actinomycetota; class Actinomycetes; order Pseudonocardiales; family Pseudonocardiaceae; genus Pseudonocardia; species Pseudonocardia xinjiangensis. Next base: position 3,127,819 of record NZ_CP192009.1, read on the forward strand.
GAGGACTTCCTGGCCCGCGAGGACGAGCACGGCTCGCTGGTGCTCGTCCCGTCGTACTCGCCGGAGGTGGGCCCGGCCGGCCGCGCCGGGGCGGCCGCGGTGAACGCCACGATGGACATCGCGGCTGCCCGGCACGCGCTGTCCGCTGCCGTCGAGGCGTGCGCCCGGCTCGGCATCGAGGAGGCGGCCGCAGCACGCTGGCAGACCCTCCTGAAGCGGCTGCCGGAGTACGTGGTGGACGAGCACGGCGCGCTCGCCGAGTGGGCCTGGCCGGGGCTGACCACCCCGGACGACCACCGGCACGTCAGCCACCTGTACCCGGTCTGGCCGCTGCACGAGATCACCCCGGACACCACGCCCGAGCTGGCGGCGGCAGCGCACCGCGCGCTCGTGCGCCGCGGCGACGAGAACCTCTCGGCACACGGGAGCCTGCACCGGGCCCTGTGCGCGGCCCGGCTGAAGGCCCCCGACCTCGTCGAGGCGAACCTGGCCAAGATCCTCGGCAACGACATGGTGTTCCGGTCCTTGATGACCTCGCACAACCCCGGGTTGCAGACCTACAACGCCGACGCCGCGCACGCGATCCCGGCAGTGCTCGTCGAGGCGCTGGTCGACTCCCGCCCGGGGGTGGTGGAGCTGTTCCCCGCGCTGCCTCCGCGATGGGCGCGGGGGCGGATCAGGGGGGTCCGCTGCCGGAACCGCGTCACCGTCGACGAGCTGGCGTGGGACCTGGACCGATCGACGGGATGCATCGTTCTGAGCTCCGACGTGGACGTGACGGTGTCGCTGCGGTGCTCGCGGGCTCGCGGGCCGATCAGCCGTGGCGAGCCGGTACCGATGGCGGCGGGGGAGCCGGTTCGCCTGGAGCTCGACCTCGACGGCTGAGGCTGCGGCCGTCAGTTCTGCGACAGACCCCGAGCGGCGGTGTCGACCGCCTCGAGGAGCAGATCCGTGACGACGGACGGGGCGGTCACGAGGGGCATGTGATCGCCGCCGTGCTTGCGCACCGTCGCACCCATCCGCTCGGCCATGAAGCGCTGTGTCTCGGCCGGGATCATGCGGTCGTCCTCGGCGAGCAGGTACCAGCTCGGGCGGTCCTTCCAGAGCGGGCGTCCGACCGCGGCGGTGATGCACTCGGGCGAGATCGGCCGCTGGACGGCCTCCAGCAGGGCCCGGTCCTCTGCGGACGCGTTCTGGGCGAAGGCCGCGGGAAAGGCCTCAGCGGGCAGCCAGAGCAGGCCGTGTGCGTCGGGTTCCAGAGTGGGCGCGTCCGGGTGGGGGGTGGTCCGGTAGAACACGTCGGCAACGGTCTCCCCTTCGTCCGGCGCGAGCGCCGCGATGTAGACCAACGCCTTCACGTTGGCCGCACGGGTGGATCCGATCACTCCGCCGGCGTAGGCGTGCGCGGCCAGCACGACGGGTCCGCCGACGCGCTCCAGGGTGCGATCCAGCGCCGCAACGTCGTCCTGGAGTGTGGTCAGCGGCAGTGACGCGGCAGCGGCTCGTACCCCGGCGGCCCACAGACCCGTGATCACCCTGCTCCAGCTCGAGCCGTCCGCCCATGCCCCGTGGGCCAGGACAACGGTCACGTCAGAAGACATCTCCACTCCTTTCTGCGGCCGGAACCGTCCTGGCCTCCAGCGGGATTCACCTGGTGTCCGCAATGGCCAATTCCGGCAATACTTGCACCCTACGCCAATCATTCGTGATGAAGACGCCAGCCGAAGCGCCCGGGCATGAGCATCTTCGATCGAATTCCGCGGAATTCCGAATGGCTCGAGTTGCCGGCGGCGCCAGGAGAGGCACGCCGTTTCGGGTTCCTCCCGCCGTCCAGGTCTGCACCGACCCGGGGCACAGACCCGGGGTGTTCGGCTAGGGCGTTCCCGGATGCGACCGGGCCGGCCCGCCGCAACGCTGGCAGCACGCAAGGTGCGCCTCGCGGTCCGCCGTGCCACGGCCACAGCAGCCGGGCGTGCGGACGCGTCCGATCAGAGGCCACCCGTCCGCGACATGCAGAAAACAGGAGTCACCATGCCCGATCGTTCCCGTGCAGTATCGGCGTCCGACAGCTACGACGTGGTCGTCCTCGGGGCCGGCCCGGTCGGTCAGACCGTCGCCGGGCGTTCTCGTGCCCACGGCCTGAGTGTCGCCCTTGTCGAGCGGGAGCTGGTGGGCGGCGAGTGCTCCTACTGGGGGTGCATTCCCAGCAAGGCGATGCTGCGGCCGGTCATCGCGGTCTCGGATGCCCGCCGGGTCGACGGGGCCCGGGAGGCGGTCACCGGGCAGGTCGACGCGGGTGCGGTGTTCCGCCGTCGCGACCGGTATGTGACCGGGTGGGACGACAGCGGGCAGGCCGACGGGCTCGCCGGCATGGGGATCGACGTGATCCGCGGCCATGGGCGGATCGAGGGTGCGCGGCGCGTCGTCGTCGCCACTGCCGACGACGAGCAGCGGGTGCTCACCGCGCGGCATGCGGTGGTCGTGTGCACCGGCAGCACGGCCGCGTTGCCGGATCTGCCCGGTATCGCCGAGGCGCATGCCTGGACCAACCGGAGGGCTACCGACAGCAGCGATGCCCCGCGCCGGCTGGCGATCGTCGGGGACGGCGGGGTGGCAGTGGAGATGGCGACCGCCTGGCAGGGGCTGGGCTCGTCGGTCACGCTGCTCTCGCGCCTGCATGCGCTCCTGCCGCGGTTGGAGGCGTTCGCCGGGGAGATGGTGGCCGACGGGCTGAAGGAGGCCGGGGTCGATGTCCGCACCGGTGTCTCGGTCATCGAGCTGCACCGGCCCGCTGCGGCAGGGCCGGTCACCCTCGTGCTGGACGACGGCAGCGAGGTCACTGCTGACGAGGTGTTGTTCGCCGTCGGGCGGGAGCCGCTCACCGGGGACATCGGCTTGGAAACCGTGGGGCTCGCTCCCGGGTCGTGGCTCGACGTCGACGACAGCTGCCAGGTCCGCGGCGTCGACGACGGCTGGCTCTACGCCGCGGGCGATGTCAACCACCGGGCACTGCTGACCCATCAGGGCAAGTACCAGGCTCGCATGATCGGCAACCTGATCGGAGCGCGCGCTGCGGGGCAACCGGTGGACACCTCGCCGTGGGGCGCGCATGTCGCCACCGCCGACATCGATGCCGTGCCGCAGGTGTTCTTCTGCGACCCGGAGGCAGCGAGCGTCGGGCTGACCACCGACCAGGCGCAACGCGCCGGGCACCGGGTCCGGGCCGTCGACGTCGACCTCGAGCGGGTGCCGGGCGCCCTCCTGTTCGCCGACGGTTACCGCGGCCGGGCCCGCATCGTCGTCGACCTCGATCACGAGTACCTGCTGGGCGCCACGTTCGTCGGGCCGGGCATGGCCGAGCTTCTGCATTCGGCGACCGTCGCCGTGGCGGGTCGGGTACCGATCGACCGGCTCTGGCACGTCGTGCCCTGTTTCCCGACCATCAGCGAAGTCTGGCTGCGCCTGCTCGAGGCCTACCGGGGCTAGCTGTACTCGGCCAGGACGTTGGTGGCAGATCGGTTGTCGTGACACGCGGACGGGGTTGTTGAACGAGGGAGAGCCTCCGGTTGGGGTGTGGCTTGTCTAGGACCCACTCCGCCCGGAGGCTCTCGTGTCACACGGTAATGCCCGCCTGACCTTCCACGGCCGACGCACGATCGTCGAGCGAGTCCTGCACCAGCGGCGTCCGCGCTCCCACGTGGCCGCCGAGATGGGGGTCTCCCGCCAGTGCGTGAGCCGCTGGATCGCCCGCTACCGCAGCGAAGGCGAGCACGGGCTGCACGACCGTTCTTCGCGACCCCACACCTCACCGGCCCGTACTCCCACCCGGACCGAAGCCCAGGTTGTGGCCCTGCGGGAACGCCAGCGGCGCGGGCAGGACTGGATCGGCCCCGAGCTCGGCATCCCGGCCCGGACTGTGTCACGGATCCTGCGCCGCCACCAGATGCCCTACCTGCGCGAACTCGACCCGCTGACCGGCGCCCCGATCCGGGCCAGCAAGACCACCGCGGTCCGCTACGAACGCGACCGACCCGGCGAGCTGGTGCACATGGACGTGAAGAAGATCGGCCGGATCCCCGAGGGCGGCGGCTGGCGCGCCCACGGACGCGCCGCCCGCGACCGGGACCGCACCCGCACGATCGGGTTCGACTTCGTCCATTCCCTCGTCGATGACCACTCCCGGCTGGCCTACTCCGAGGTCCTCCCCGATGAGAAGGGCCCCACCTGCGCCGGATTCCTGCACCGCGCCGCGGGCTACTTCGCCCACCACGGGATCGGTCGTATCGAGCGGGTCATGACCGACAACGCCTGGGCCTACAAGTACTCATTACGCGAGGTCATCGCCGCACTCGGCGCCCGGCAGGTGTTCATCAAACCGCACTGCCCCTGGCAGAACGGCAAGGTCGAACGACTCAACCGCACCCTGCAGACCGAGTGGGCCTACCGGCAGGTGTTCACCAGCAACCACGACCGCACCGCCGCTCTTGCACCCTGGATCGAGCACTACAACACTCGACGCCGCCACAGCGCACTCGCAGGACTCCCACCGATCAGCCGGCTGTCACCAACCTGACGGCCGAGTACAGCTAGCCCGCCCCCGGCGCTCATGACGAATATGCGGGACTGTCATCGAAAATCGTCAGCCCGCGGGGCGGCACCGGGTGGTACTGCTGATTGCATGGGCGCAACGGCCCAGAACGTAAAGCAGATGTAATTCACGGACCGTCTGCCTGCGCCGGCGCCATCATGATGGGTAGTGAGTTTATGACCGATGTACATCACCGCACCGCGACCGTGAACGGCCTCGAGATCTTCTATCGAGAGGCCGGCCCGGCAGAGGCGCCGGTAGTGCTGCTCCTGCACGGTTTCCCCACCAGTTCGCGGATGTTCCGCCGGCTGATGGCCGCGCTCGCCGATCGCTACCACGTCATCGCACCCGACCATCTCGGCTTCGGCCATTCGGCGATGCCCACGGTCGGCGAGTTCACCTACACCTTCGACGCCCTGACCGTCCTGACGGAGGGCCTGCTCGACCACCTCGGCGTCGATCGCTACGCGATGTACGTGCAGGACTACGGCGCTCCGATCGGCTGGCGTCTCGCACTGCGCCGGCCCGCCACCGTCGCGGCGATCATCAGCCAGAGCGGCAACGCCTACGACGAGGGTTTCGTCCCCGAGTTCTGGTCGGCCGTGTGGGCCTACGCCGAGGCCCCCGGCCCGCAGACCGAGCCGGCAGTTCGTGGGGCGTTGGAGGTCGAGGCCATCCGCTGGCAGTACCTCACGGGAGTGCCCGACCCGGACCTCGTCGATCCCGACACGTGGGTTCTCGACCACGCCCAGGTCAGCCGCCCCGGCAACGCCGAGATCCAGCTGGCGCTGTTGCGCGACTACACCACCAACCCGCCGCTCTACCCCGCGGTGCAGGACTACTTCCGCAGGAGCCAGGTGCCGCTGCTGGCCATCTGGGGAGCCGGGGACGAGATCTTCGGACCCGCAGGTGCCACGGCCTTCGCCCGCGATCTCCCCGACGCCGAGATCCACCTCCTCCACGGCGGGCACTTCCTGCTCGAGAGCGCCCTGGACACGGCGAGCGGATACATCCGCGGCTTCCTCGGCCGCACCCTCGCCACCTCGAAAGGGACACCGTCATGACCGGACCTCTCCAGGACCGCACCGTCCTCGTGATCGGGCGGGGCAGTGGCATCGCGCATGCGGTGGCCACAGCCGCCCGCGACGCCGGCGCCCACGTCGTCGCGGCCGGGCGCAGCACCGACGCCCTCGCGACCGCCTACGCCGGCGAGCACCGGATCACCACCGACTACGTCGACGTCACCGATGACGCGTCGATCAGCGCGCTCGGCGACCGGCTCGGGAGCCTCGACCACGTCGTCTCCACCGCCTCGTCCCGTGCGCGGGGGCGCCTGGCCGACCTCGACCGCGACGCCATCAGGAAGTCGTTCGACACGAAGGTCATCGGGCCGCTCATGCTGGCCAAACACCTGGCGCCCCGGATGAACGACGGCGGGTCCTTCGTGCTGTTCTCCGGCGTCGCGGCGTTCAAGATCGCGGTCGGCACGCTCGGGGTCGCGATCACCAACGGCGCCGCCGACACGCTGACCCGCTCGCTCTCACTGGAGCTGGCGCCCATCAGGGTCAACGCCATCTCCCCGGGAGTGATCGACACCGGCGCCTGGGACGCCCTGGGCGAACACGCCAAGGCCGAGATGTTCCAGGACATGACCGCCCGCAACCCCGCCCGGCGCATCGGCCGGGTCGAGGACGTCGCGCAGGCCGTGCTCTTCGCACTGACCAACACCTTCCTCACCGGCGTGACGCTGGCTGTCGACGGTGGAGAACCGCTGACCTGACCAGTACCGGAAAGGACCGACCATGGGACTGTCCTGGCAGCAAGGACCGCTCTCGGGCGCAACCCCGGGACGCTTCCTCGTTCCCGACCCCCTGCCCGAGCGGCTCCTGTTCGCCGAGCCGTTGCGGCGGCGGATGCGGGTGCGCTTCGGCGGTGAGTGGATCGCGGACAGCGAGACCGTGGTCCTGCTCCACGAACCCGGCCGCTACCCGGTCGCCTACTTCCCGATCGAGGACATCGACTCGGGATCGTTGGAACCCCTGGAGACCGTCACCGAACACCGTGACCTGGGCGAGACCTCCTGGTTCGCGGTGCAGGCCGGTGGGCGGACCGCGCGGCGCGGGGCATGGCAGCACACCGGCCTGCCCGGGTACGCCGGCGAGCTGGCGGGCCGCGTTGCGTTCGCCTGGCGTGCGATGGACGCCTTCTACGAGGAGGACGAACGCATCGTCGGCCACGCCGCGGACGCCTATCACCGCATCGACATCCGCCGTACGTCGCGCCACCTGGTCGTGTGCTCGGGCGACCGTCAGGTCGCGGACACGAGAGAACCGGTCGTGCTCTACGAGTCCGGGTTCGCCCCCCGGTGGTACGTGCCTCGCACCGCCATCGACGAGTCGGCGCTGACCCCGGTCGAAGGCCAGACGTTCTGCCCGTACAAGGGCCTGGCCAGCTACTACGACATCGGCGAGGCGAAGGGCGCTGCCTGGTCCTACCGGGAGGCCTGGCCCGAGGTCGGCCGGGTACGTGACCTCGTCTCCTTCGAGCCCGACAAGGTCACCGTGTTCCTCGACGGCACGGTGCTCAAGCTCGAACCCGGCCAGCAGGTCACCCCCCACGGCATCGACCGCGAGCTCACCGCCGACGAGATCGCACCAGGCCGCCCGCGCTGACGTCCGCCGCCAGCCGAAAGTTGTGGGGTTCGACCGGTGTTGCTGGACAGGCGCAGTGAACGCGAGGTGCTCGACCGCGTCGTCGCCGACCTGCGCAGGGGCGAGAGCCGCGCGCTGGTGCTCGGAGGAGACGCCGGTATCGGAAAGACCGCGTTGTTGGAGTACGTGGCCGGACGAGCGACAGGCTGCCAGCTCGTCCGGGCCGGGGGCGTCGAGGCCGAGAACGAGCTGGCCTTCGCCGCCCTGGATCAGGTGTGTGCGCCGATGCTGGACCGGCTGCCGCAGCTGCCCGGGCCGCAGCGCGAGGCGTTGAGCACGGCGTTCGGCCTCGGCATCGGACGCCCACCGGATCGGTTCATCGTCGGCCTGGCGGTGTTGGGCCTGTTCGCCGAGGCCGCGCGGGAGCGACCACTGCTGTGCCTGATCGACGACGCCCAGTGGCTGGACCGGGCGTCGGCGCAGGTGCTCGGGTTCGTGGCCAGACGCCTGAAGGCCGAGTCGCTGGCGATGATCTTCGCGGTGCGTCGGACCGGCGATCAGGCGGAGGTACCGGAGCTGGCGGGCGTACCGGATCTACACGTCACCGGACTGCCCGACGAGGACGCCCGCGCGCTGCTGCTGTCGGCCCATCCCGGGCCGGTCGACGACCGAGTGCTCGACCGGGTCGTCGCCGACAGCCGAGGCAACCCGTTGGCGTTGCAGGAGCTGCCACGCGGGTTCACGCTGGCCGAACTGGCAGGCGGATTCGGACTGCTCAGCGCAGCTGAGCTGCCACTCCGCATCGAGGAGAGCTTCCAGCGGCAGATCGCCACACTGGCGCCATTGACGCGACAGGTGTTGCTGGTCGCCGCTGCTGAACCCGTGGGTGATCCGGTCCTCGTCCGGCGCGCGGTCGACCCACTCGGCACTGGCATCGGCGCCGAGCTTGCGTTACGGGAAGCGACAGCAGGGTTCCTGGAGTTCGGTGCCCGGGTGACATTCCGGCATCCGCTGCTGCGGTCCGCCATCTACCATGCCGCCACCCCGGAGGATCGGCGGCAGGCGCACCGGGCGCTGGCGCAGGTGATGGATCCGGTCACCGACCCCGACCGGCGCGCATGGCACCTCGCCCAGGCGGCGGCCGGGGATGACGACGATGTCGCCGCCGAGCTGGAGTGGTCGGCGGGGCGAGCGCAGGCCCGGGGTGGGCCGGCCGCGGCCGCCGCATTCTTCGAGCGTGCGGCTGATCTGACCCGGGACTCCGCTCGGCGGGGGCAACGACTGCTCGCTGCCTCGCAGGCCAACTACCAGGCCGGCATGCCTCACGCGTCGCTGGCGCTGCTCACGCGGGCCGAGGCGTGCCTGCTGGGTACGCGCGAGCGTGCTCACGGCGATGCGCTGCGTGCCCGGGTGGCGTTCACCCTGAACCGCGGGCCGGAGGCGCCGACCTTGCTGCTCGAGGCGGCGACCCGGCTGGAGAGGTTCGACGTGCGGATGGGCAGGGAGACCTATCTGGAGGCGCTGCGGGCGGGCTGGTTCGTCGCCCATCTGTCCGCTGGTCCGACCCTGCATGATCTGTCCGACGCTGCACTGGCCGCGCCCGCACCGGAGCACGCCGGTACTCCTTCCGACCTGCTGCTGGACGGTCTCGCCGTGCGCTACCGGGACGGCTACCCGGCCGGCGCGCCACTGCTGAAGCATGCGTTGGACGCGTTCCTCGGTGCCGAGCCGGCCGACGACGTGGACCTGCGATGGCTGTGGTTCGCCTGCACGACCTCGCTGGACCTGTGGGAGGCCGAAGCAGGTGACGTGCTCACGAGCCGGTTCGTTCAGCTCGCCCGGAACTCGGGCACGCTGACTGCGCTTCTCTTGGCCCTGACACAGCGCATCGTCATGCAGGTGTTCGCCGGTGACCTGGCCGCTGCTGACCTGCTGCTGGAGGAGCTCGACGCCGTTCAGGAGGGCACGGGCCTGGACGAGCGGCCCTACGCCGCTCAGCTGCTCGCCGTGTGGCGCGGCCAGGAGGACAAGGCCGTCGCGCTGATCGAGGCGACTACCCGGGAGGCGACGCAGCGCGGCGAGGGGGTCGGCGTGATCGCCGCGGGCTGGATGCAGGCACTGTTGTCGAACAGTCTCGGCCGCTACGACGAGGCACTGCCCGCGGCGCGGCAGGCCACGGAACCACGCCAGGAGATGGGTGTCGTCACCTGGTGCTCGCTGGTGGAGCTCGTCATCGCGGCGGCCCGCACCGGACAGGGCGACACGGCCTCCGAGGCGCTCGCGCGGCTGAGAGTGATGACGCAGGCGAGTGGCACCGACTGGGCGCTCGGTGTGCAGGCGAGCTGCGAGGCGCTCGTCCACGACGGTGAGGCGGTGGAGCCCTACCATCGCGAGGCGATCGACCGGCTCGCCCGCACGCGCATGCGGGGACTGCTGGCCCGCTGCCATCTGCATCACGGGGAACGGCTGCGTCGCCGCGACCGGTGCGGCGAAGCACGTGAGGAGTTGCGCACCGCGCACACGATGTTCACCGCGATGGGCATGGATGCCTTCGCGGCGCAGGCCGCGCGGGAGCTCGGCGCTTCCGGCGAGACCGTCCGCAAGAACAAGGACGTGAGCTCCGGTGGACTCACCGCGCAGCAGGAGCAGATCGTGCTGCTGGTCCGCGAGAGGATGTCGAACGCGGAGATCGCCGACCGCCTGTTCATCAGCCCGCGCACCGTCGAGTGGCACCTGAGCAAGATATTCACCAAGTGCGGAGTCACGTCGCGCCACCAATTGCGGAGGTGATCGGGCGCCCGGTCGGCACGGGCATCGGGGGAGTGACGGATGAGGACGGCCACCCGTGGTTTGCCTAGGCGGATCCCCGGTGCGATGCCAGCGGGTCGGCGTGAAGTGTGGCTGGGTGAGCCGGATACCTGGCTCAGTTGCCGAACATCAGGTGATCCGATGGGAATGGAGATCGTCATGAACGAGACCTTCGAGGGCCGCAAACTGATCGTGATCGGGGGAAGCAGCGGGATGGGCCGGCAGACCGCGGCCGACGTCGTGGCCGGCGGTGGCAGCGCGGTCATCGTCGGCCGCCGTAAGGAGCGGGTCGACGAGACGGTCATGACGTTGGGGGCCGCGGGAAAGGCGTGGGGTATCACTGCCGATCTCACCGACCGTGACGAGGTTGCCCACGTGCAGCAGCGGCTCGCCGACGAGCACGCCGACGCCACCCTCCTGGTCAATGCCGCCGGCATTTTCATCCCGACGCCATTCCTCGACCACGACGGTGCCTCCTACGACTCCTACCTCGAACTGAACCGTGCCATCTTCTTCCTGACCCAGACCGTGGTGCGCGGCATGGTTGAGGCCGGCAGCGGCGGGTCGATCGTGAACATCGGCAGCATGTGGGCGTACCAGGCAATCGGCGCCACTCCGTCCAGCGCCTACTCGATGGCCAAGGCCGGCCTGCACGCACTCACCCACAACCTCGCCCTCGAACTGGCCGGCCGGCACATCCGCGTGAATGCCGTCGCACCCGCCGTGGTCGCCACGCCCATCTACGAAGGCTTCATCCCGCCGGAGAAGATCGACGAAACACTCGAGGGCTTCAACGGCTTCCACCCCCTCGGCCGGGTCGGCACCGCCCAGGATGTCGCGTCGGCAATCACCTATCTGCTCTCCGATCGTGCCGACTGGGTCACCGGCACCATCCTCAACGTCGATGGCGGCGTCATGGCGGGACGCAACTGAGACCTCCGCACGCCCCGTGCGCCGGCTCGACAAACCCCGGCGCTAGGGCCATGTCCACCTTTGGGAGAAACCGATGAAACATGCGCCGACGTGGGATCAGGTGAGCCCTGCCGACGTGCTGCACGCGATGCAGGAGTACGACCGGCTCGGACCGCAGCGCTTCTTCGACGAGCATGGTTTCGCCCGTGCCACGACGTATGAGCTGATCTGGGACGAACGTCGTTATCCGCCGAAAGCGATCCTGGGCACCGCATACGAGTTGGCCACGGGCAACCGGCTTGCCTCCGGTGATTTCGAAGGCGGGAAGGCCGGCGCCGTCAGGGTGCTCGGAAAGCTGGGGTTCGTCGTCCGGCACCGCGACGACGCGTAGCGGCTACGTCAGGGGCGGGTTGTCCCGGGAGGACGTCAGATCGAGAGCCCGGAACGGAAGTCCGCTGGTGGCAGCGACGTGCACCGGGGTGAAGCGGACCCGGCGGCCGGTTGCGGCGTCGTCGCCTGCCGCGCCCGGCATGACCCATTCCAGGGTTGACGTGCCGGAGATCTGCAGGGCGGTGCCGGTGGCGAAGTCGAGGAAGAGCAGGGCGGTGGTTGGATCGGTGACGATGTTGCCGAAGCTGTTGAACAGGTTGTTGCCCGGATAGTCCGGCCACCACAGCTCACCCGACTCCTCGACCCGCACGAAGCCCGGTGAGCCGCCGCGGTGGGAGGTGTCTGCGCCGTGGGTCGGGTGGGTCGTGCCGAGGATGAACGTGTCCGCCTGGGTGATGAGCGCGATGTGTTCCGGCTGGAGGCTGCCGTAGCGACGGGTGACGGTGTGGGCTTCGGCGCCCTCGATGCCGTCGTGGTGCAGGTGGCGCTGCTGGATGTACTGCGGGCAGTTCCCGTAGGCCTGGCCGACGGACATCTCGAGCTCGTGGTCCTCCACCCGCGTGAGGGTGCCGTTGAGCCGTACCCGGCGGCGGATCGCGAGGTCGAGGGCCATGACCGCGACCTGTTGTCCTTGCGGCAACCGGTGCAGGGGTTCGCCCGCCGAGGGGGCGGTACGCACGGTCAGGGTCGAGTCGTGAGCCACGAGGAAGCCCGGCCAACCCAGCAGGGGCGAGGTCCACAGCTCGCCGGTCTCGTCGCGGCCGGTGAGTACGGCGAGGTCACGGTCGGCCAGGAAACGGCTCATCCCTCCGCCGAGGTGGGGGGTGGCGAGCATCCCGGAGAGACGGGAGGCCTCGGCGAGCACACCGGCCCGGCGCTGCACGGCGCGCTCGCCGTCGTGAAACCCACTGGTCATCGTCGTTCCCCCTCTCTCGCGGTTGCCGTGATCCGGCCATGGCCCCGTCATGAGACACCAGGCTGACCTAACTTGTCAACTTGTTCATCGGGGTTAGTATGGCGGAATGGTGCACGCGGTTGGCCCGGACGACGAGATGCTGCTGCTCGATCTGCTCAACAGCACCCCGGTGGTACGGGGCGGGTTCCTGGATCTTCTTGCCGTCGATGACGAGGCTGCGGAGTGGAGTCGGGCCCGGGGCGGCATCGGCTCGCCGGCCGAGGTGGCGCACCTGCGCCAGGTCCGAGACCGGCTGCAGGCTGTGGTGCGAGGCGCTGAGCCGGCGACCACGCTGACCCCGTCACTGCGCGGTGTGCACCTGCTGCCCGAGGTGGCTGACTCCGGCGTGAGCTGGCACCTCGACGTCGAGGACGACCGACGGCTCGCCACTCGCGCGCTGCTGGCGTGGGGGCGGGTGCAGGAGCAGATGCCCGGCCGGCTGCGCCCGTGCGCCAACGACGAGTGCCGCCTGTTCCTGCTCGACCGCAGCCGGCCCAACACCGCCCGCTGGTGCTCGATGAAGGTCTGCGGCAACCGGCTCAAGGTCCGTCGGCACTATCAGCGCACCCAGCGGGCCGACTGAGCAGCGGGTTCGTGCCGTCGGAGTCCGGTGCGGTTGCGGCTTCGTGCATCCGCGACAGCTCGGGGATCGGCCATCGGGCCGGCGACGTGTGCCAGACGACCTCGAAGATCGTCTCCAGCACCGGCAGGGCGTCGGGTTCGCGCTCCGTGATGTAGCCGTGTAGGCCGAGGTTGGCGAAGAGTTCGACGAACCAGAGCACGCGGGGGTTGTTGCCCCAGGCGTGTTCGGAGCCCGGCCCCTGCTCGTCCAGCCATGCCGGGTTGTCGGCGAGGTGGGTGAGCTCGTGGACGACCAGCAGGTCGGCGAAGCTGCCGAGGTCGGCGGTGTGCCGTAGACGTGGTGAAGCCGTGCCCGCGCGGCGTCGGAGAGGTCGGACCACACCGTGGCGATGACCGAGTCCCACATCTCGCCCGGTTCCTGGCCCATCAGCATTCGCGTGTGCGCGATCAATGGCGTCCACACCCAGGTCTCTTCCGCAATGTGGGAGCTGCACCCCACTCGTGGGCCCGAGGATACGACATCGAGCGGGTTCGGGCTCGGGATCCGAAATGGAAGGGCGGCGGTCGAAATCGTTCATGGTGATGGTTCTCATGCGGATGCTCCGAGCGGGCGGCATCTCTGTAGGGGTCGGTCCGGATAGGCTCGGAGAACCGGGCCAGGCGCCGCCGAATAGAATATTCACAAATCGCCTGAACGTGCCTCGCTGGTGAGTGCGCGTCCGCTGCTTATCCGCAGGCCCGATCCGGGTCGTGGTGACCGTAGAGTGAGGGAGTTCCGGGTTGTCGACGGATTACATGATCCGCCCGAACGGTGCAGCTGCGCAGAATTTCCGGGCCGCCGGTGTCTGGCGGGATGCGGGGCCGATTTCTGATCTGCGGCGTTGGCGGGACGAGACGCCGGGGGCGCCGGCGATCGATGCTTACCGGGCCGACGGGGGGTCCGTCCGGATCAGCTACGCGGAGTACGCCCATCGGGTCGAGCGGTGTGCGGGTGCGTTGTACGAGTTGGGTGTGCGGCCGGGACACGTGGTGGCGTGCCAGCTGCCGAACTGGTGGCAGGCCCAGGTGTTGGTGCTGGCCGCAGCGCGACTGGGAGCGGTGCTGGCACCGATCATGACCACGATCCGTCCCCGGGAGCTGGAGCGGATGTTGCACCGCTTGGGCGCGAGCGTCTGCGTCACCGTCGACGAGTGGGCCGGGTTCGATCACGCCGCAGCGTTGCGGGAGATCGCTTCCCGGCTGCCGGAGCTGCGCCACCGCGTGGTGATCGGGAACCCGGCTGATGGGGAGATCGAGTTCGGTTCGTTCTTCGAGGCGACGCCGTGGGAGCAGCGCCATCCTGTGGCGTTGGACGACGTGCGGGAGGATCCGGATCGGGTTTCCCTGGTTCTGTTCACCTCGGGTACGTCGGGGGAGCCGAAAGGTGCGCTCCACTCGGAGAACACGTGGTACTCGGCGACGTCCGGGATGGTCGAACCATTGGAGGTCACCTCCGACGACGTGATCTTCACTCCGCATTCGCTCATGCACGCGGCGGGACAGTTCTGCTCCCGGATGTCAGTGCTGGCAGGCGCGTGCATGGTCCTGCTCGATGCCTGGTCGGGGGAGCGGGGCCTGCAGGTGCTGGCCGACAGTGGAACGACGCACCTCATGGGGGCGCCGTCGTTCGTCTACGACGTGATCGCGGCCACCGGCGGGGAGCGGCCGGTGCTGCCGGCGCTGCGGATGGTCGCCTGCGGTGCCACCACCGTGCCGACGCCGCTCGTCGCGGAGGTGTCGGAGATGTTCGGAGTGACGTTGCGGGCCGGGTGGGGCATGACCGAGGTCGGGATCTGCACTCTCACTCGCGGCGAGGATCCGCCGGACTGGGCGGCGCACAGCGACGGGCGCCCCATCAGGGGGTTCGAGCTCGACCTGCGTTCGGACACCGAGATCACCCGGGACCAGCCCGGCCGGCTGTTCGTCCGGGGTGGCGGGATCTGCCTGGCGACGGTGGGTCGTGACTCCGGGGCGGTGACCGTGATCGCCGATCAGGACGATGGCTGGTACGACACCGGCGACCTGGCCGTGCCGGACGGACGCGGCGGGATCCGGCTGATGGGCCGCGCCGGTGACCGGATCGGCGGGGTGTTCATGATCCCGGTCAACGACGTCGAGTCCGAGTTGCTCAAGCATCCGGGTGTCGCGGACGTCGCGCTGGTCGGCTACCCGGACGGCCAGGGCGGCGAACTGGCGTGCGCCGTGATGGTCCCGGCCACCGCCGAGGCGCCGGTCGGCCTGGAGGAGCTGCGCAGGTACCTGACCGGCGAGGGCATGACCGAGTGGTACCTGCCGGCCCGGCTGGAGTACGTCGAGGCGCTGCCGCGCAACGACAACGGCAAGGTGCTCAAGGACATCCTCCGCGGCCGCCTGCTGGACGAGGTCGTCACCGCGGAATAGGGACATCGGGCCGTCACGCAGGGGTTTCGTAGCCCTGCTCGCCGTCCGCCGCACAAGGAAGACCACGGCGACGCAGATCGGCGACGAACCGCCGGGCCAGCGAGTCGGCCGGATTGCCGATCTGGACCGTCACGTCGCGCCGGACGTCGGGATGCAGGCGTCGGACGACTCTCGCCGACTCGGTCGCCAGTGCCGAGATCGGTACGATCGCGATCGCCACTCCCGACGCGGCCAGCTGTGCCGCTGTCCGGGGGCTTCCGGTGCGCAGGACCGGCATGGTCCTCAGCTGGTGCTGGGCCACGAAGTCGTCCATCCAGCTCGACAGTCCGTTGGCCGGGTCGTAGTGGATGTACGGCTCGTCGGCGAGGTCTGTCACCGAGACCGACGACATCGCGGCGAACCGGTGGCCGCAGGCGGCCACCACGACCATCGGTTCCTGGCCGAGCAGCTCGATGCGGGCTGCGGTGGTCGTGGGTCGTGGGCCGATGCCGATGTCCGACGCGCCGGCGGCGATGCGCTCGGTCATCCGGTCCGCGCTGGTGAACTCGGTGAGATCGAGAGAGACCTCAGGTCTTCGTCTGCTCCAGTCCCTGAGGACGGGTGCCAGTAGCCAGACGGTCATCGTCTCGCTGCAGGCGATCCGCAGGCGGCCGGCGCGGCCCCCGCCGACCTGGCGGCCCGTCTCGATCGCGCGGGCAGCGGCTTTGAGCGCGGCGCGGGCCTCGTTCGCCGCCGCCCGGCCTGCCGCGGTGGGGCGGACGCCTCGGGACAGCCTCTCCACCACCTGGGTCCCGATCTCGCGTTCCAGGGCGGCGATCTGGTGGGAGACCGCGGACTGCGACATGTGCAGCTGGGCGGCGGCTTCGGTGACGGACTCCGCGTCGATCAACGCCACGAGACACTGGAGTGCGCGCAGCGTGGTCATGAGCTCAGCCGGAAGCATCCGGCGGTTCCCTGATCGCCTCCGGGTCGGGCCGGCGTGACAGCAACGACATCCGGGATCGGCCCCGGGCAGGATCCTCGAGGGGGTCGACCTTCGGGTGTCGCTCGGACCAAGCGCTGTGGCATTCCGAACCTTGTTCCCGTGATCATACTGGGCGCTCCTGACCAGGCCCCCCATGTGTGATGGTGGGGAAGGTAGGCCACGCGACAGTAACCTGTCAATAATGGAATGGTGGTTAGCCCGGCGGTGTGCCCTGCCGGGCTCAGGGTGTCGGGTGCAGAGCCGGGCCCGCGGCGGCCAGGGGTGTTCCCATGGCCTGGCCGACAGGGCCGGAAGGCGGCCCGGGGCCGATCACGGTGCCGCTGCGGCCCATTTGTCCGGAATCAATGACATCCATGCGTTCTCTCTCTCGATCGACACGGCCACTCGGATTACAATTACCACAACATCAAGTGTGCCGACGTGCGATTAATCGAAGGGTGCCCGCGATATTTCTAATGGCATGTGCGGGCCAGGCGGGCATCGATATCGCTCATGGGTGACGGTACTCATTCTGAGGCGCCGGGCGGCCGACCGTCGTCGTACGGTGGAAACAGCTGGGATCGGCGAGCCCGATGGGGTTCCTCGAATCGAGGTCGATCGTCGGAATGAAGGACGCGCACGTGGTTGATCCGCCGTCCTCCGCGAGCTCGGGGCCGGGCCGGGCCGGGCCGGGCTGTCCGATCCAGTTGCCCAACTGGTGGCAGGTCAATGCGCTCGTGCTGGGTTGCGCCCCCTCGGGGCGGCCGCGGCGACGATCGCTCCGTCCGTGCGGCCGCGCGAGCTGCACCGCGTGCTGGCTCGGCTCGCCGGTCTGCGTCACGGTCGACCGGGGAGAACAACGACACGCGTGCGCGGTCGTCGTCGCCCGGCTGAGCCGGGGCCGGGGGAGCCCGAAGGTGCGCCGCCGCGCACGGTCCGGCGCGTGCGCGGCGGCGGCCCTCTGCTGGTGGGACTGGGGTGCGGCTACTGACCGATCTTCACCCCGGGCTCGCCGGCCGCGAAATGGATCACGTTGTTGTGCGGCGGGATGGCGTGCGACGTCCCTGGTGGCCGGCGGCTGCCGATCGGTAGGACGGCACGCGTGAAACTCGACTGGATCATCATCGCGCCGGCGAGGTACCAGGCCAGGAGCGCACTGATGATCAGCAGGTAGGCGCCGATCGCCTGGACGAGCGGAAGGCCGCCCAGCAACGCGATCGCGAGCAGCGTGGAACCGGCGGCCAGCATGACCAGAACCCCGGTGAGCACGATGTTCTCGGCGGCGGCTGCGATCGCGCCCACCAGCGTGATTGCAGCGAGCACCACGAACCAGAAGCCGAAGGCACCGGCGGCGGTCGCGCTTGCGACGGAGGGCAGGACGCCCAGCGCGATGAGCAGGTTGTACAGACCGTAGGCGATCCAGAACGCTCCCCACATCCCGTGCATCGCGGTGGCCACCGCATCGCGCGCCCGGTAGGCCCACATGCCCGCGAGGAACTGCGCCAGACCGCCCGCGGTCAGCGCGAACGGGAACAGGACCAGTGGGGTCTGCGCGTTGCCGTACCACCCCGCCAGGTTGCCGGCGACCATGAACGTGGCCGCGGCGAAGCCGAACAGCCCGAGAATGGACGGCGCAGCGACGGGGGACAGGGTGATTCTGGTGCGGTCTCGCCAGAAGTTGTAGTCAGGCGCTTCGGCGATCGGCGAGTGCCCATTGATGTCGGTGCTCAATTCTCCTCCAGATGTCGTGCGATTCCTCGCCCGCGCGACTGCCCGGGCCGGGTCGGGAACGTGTTCGGTGAAGTCACCGCGTGTCAGCCGCGTCCGTGACCCGTGGGCCGACCCGCAGCGTGCGTCGACTGTTGCGCAGCACGGCGCCGGTCGCGTCCGTGTCGGCCCCGGTCGGATCCCTGGGGCAGTGCGCCGAAAGCACGCAGGGAAAGGCGCAAGAGACGCGCGTGGCACCCGTGTGACGCGCCGGTCGCCCCGGCGTCCCGCTGGGGACCGGGGTCACGACCCGCAGCCGGACCGGCGTGGCCACGGATTCGAGCAACGCCCCGGCCCGATGACGATCGGCTCGTGCGGCCCTGAGCCGACCCATCCGATTCGCTTCCGACCGGGAATCGGCCGGCTCGTGTTCACCACGAGCAGCGCCGGCCGGTTGTCCGGGAAATCCCGAAGGGGGTCAGACGACAGTGACGTGGCGCAACGTGCTGCAGAGGCACTGGCGGTCGGCGGTGCACTGGGGGGTCGTCGGCGTGGCGGTCGGCTACCTCGCCCGGCTCGTGCCGGGGCTGGCGGGCCAGGTCGTCCAGGCCACGGGGCCGCTGGAGCACCTGCGGTGGGAGTGGCTGGTCGTCGCCGTGCTGTGCGGCGTGTCGGCGTTGGTCCTGTACGGCGAGCTGCACCGGCAACTTCTCCTGGTGGGCGGGGCGCGCCTGCCGGTCGCCACGGTCCAGGGCATCAACTTCGTCGAGAACGCGGTGTCCACCACGGTTCCCGTCGTCGGTGGTGCCGGTGGCATCGTCTACGCGATCGACCAGCTGCGTCGCCGCCGCGTCGACTCGGCCCTGGCCTCGTGGTCGGTGCTCCTGGCCGGGATCGTCGCCACGTTGAGCCTGCTGGTGCTGGGCGCCGTCGGTCTGGGTCTGGCGGGCCGCATCCCGCTCACTCTCGCGGTCCTGCTCGCGGTGTTGATCGCCCTGGGTGCGGCCGGGGTGTGGAAGCTGCTGACGCACCCCGCGGTACTGCGGCGCGGCCTGCGTCTGCCGGTGGTGCTGAGCCGCTGGGTGCCAGGGGTGTGCCCTACGTGCCGGCGGACGTGGACGGAGCGGGCCGACGAGGTTTCCGGTCGGCTCTCCGCCCGCATCGCGCTGTTGCGGCCGAGTGCCGTCCGCTGGCTCGGCCTGATCACACTGGCCGCTCTCACGTGGGTTCTGGACTACCTGGCTCTGGCGTCCAGCGTCGCCGCGGTGGGCTCCCAGGTGCCGTGGGGTGCGCTCCTGGTGGGCTTCCTGCTCGTGCAGGGCAGCATCGCGTTGCAGATCTTCCCTGGCGGTGCCGGGCTGGCCGAGACGAGCCTGCTCACCTTGCTGCTGGCCTCCGACGTCGCCGCCGCGCCTGCAGCAGCGAGCGTGCTGATCTACCGATCGATCACGTGGCTGGGCCTCTCACTGGTGGGATGGGCGGTGTATGCGCTCTGGATCCATACCGCCCCGCTCCACCTCCACCGCCACCCGCCCGAGCTCACCAGCGCACGACCACCGGCGCGAGCCGGTCGAGCCGCCAGTGGTCAGCGGTAGAGCTGTCGGCGTGAGGTGATGTTGAGTTTGCCGAAGATCTTGTGGAGGTGGTATTCGACGGTGCGGGGGCTGATGAACAGCCGGGCGGCGATCTCGGGGTTGGACAGCCCGTCCCGGACCAGCCGCACGACCTGGGTCTCCTGGGCGGTGAGGTCACTGCTGGTCTCGGTGCTGCGTTTCCGGGCGGTCGCACCGGTGGCCAGCAGCTCACGCGCGGCACGCCGGGTGAAGGCCTGCATGTCCATGGCGGTGAACATCTCGTGCGCGGCTCGCAGCTCGGCACGCGCATCCAGCCGGCGGCGTTCGCGGCGCAGCCACTCTCCGTAGAGCAGATGGGCGCGGGCGAGCTCACCACGCACCCGGGTCCGCCCCAGCCGGGCGATCGCCTCCCGATAGGCCCCCTCGGCCGTCCCGGCGTCGGCGAGCAGCGCACGGCAGCGTGCCTCGATGCCCAGCGCCCAGTCGGTCCCACTGACACCGGTGGTCTCCACCAACCGCGCCAACGCCCCGGCCGCGCGGTCGGGCTGCCCGCTGCGGGTGGCCGCCTCGATCAGCTCGACCAGCACCAACCACGGCTCCACACCCATGACCGGCGGATGGGCCCCGGCCCGCACCGCCGCGGCGAGCGCGTCCTCGTACCGGCCCACACTGTTGCCCAGCAACGCGTCGGCATAACCGGTGATGATCAACCCGAACCCCTCACCCCGGCGCAGCATCTCCGCGGTGGTGGACTCGATCAACGCGGCCGCCTGCGCCTCTCGCCCCTGCCAGGCACTCAACAGCAACGCCCCGTACGGGGCGACCGGGATCCCGGTCGCCGCGCTGACCGCCTCCACCTCCTCGAGCAACGCCCCTGCCTCACCCAGCTCACCCCGGTGCACGAACGCGCCGATCCGCGAGGTCAACGCCAACGGCAACGTGCTCAAGGCACCGGAGTCACACGCGAGCCGGACATGACGGCCGGTGTCGTGCGTTTCCTCGTCCCACAGGTTCCCGGCGGTGATGTGGGCGAGCCAGAGCCAGTGCAGCTCCTCCTCGGAGAGGTCCGGGCTGCGGAACGCGCACAGCGCATTGCGCAGCATCGGCAGCCCCGCGGCATATCCCTCGGTGAAGCGGATCGCCAGGCCGTCCAGGAGGAGGTCGGCCGCCCGCGGGGGCTGTGCGGGCGGGGGCGCGGCACGTGCGGCCTCGGCCGCTTCCTGCACAGCGCCACCGGCGAACATCACCGCCAGCAACGCGTCCAGGTAGGTCTCACGGGCAAGCCGCGTGTCGAGCGGCTCGAGCTGTCTGGCCGCGTTGAGCAGCAGCGGCGGGGCCTCCCTGCCACGGTTCAGGGTCAAGGCGATCCGGGCGCGCAGCAGGTCCGTCTGGGCGCGCTGGAGCTTGTCCAGCGGAGCCGCCTCCGCGATGGACAGCAGACGCAGTGCCGCGTCGGGCATGCCGGCGTGATGGGTCGTCTGCGCTGCGGCCAGTGTGCGCTCGGCTCGGCGAGCCGGATCGGGGGTCAGCTCGGCCGCCCGTTCCAGGAACGCGGCCGCCGCGGCCAGCCCGCCGCGCGCCTGCGCCCGGTCGGCAGAGCGCTCGAGCTCGTCGGCGACGTCCTCGTCGGGGCCGGGCGCAGCCCCGGCACGGTGCCAGGCACGGCGATCGGGGTCCGTCGTGGGATCGGTCGCGTCCGCCAGTGCTCGGTGCGCGGTGCGCCGCTCCTCCGGGGAGGCTGCCCGGTAGATCGCCGACCGCACGAGCGGGTGCCGGAACCGCACCACGGTGCCGATCTCGACCAGCCCGTCCGCCGCGGCGGGGGATGCCGTGGCGGCCCCGATCCCGAGCCGCTCGACCGCCCGCCACACGAGCACGGGGTCCCCGACCGGCTCCGCGGCAGCGACCAGCAGCAGCTGCCGGGTCTCGGCATCGAGCGGCTCCAGCTGCCGCTGGAAGCTGTCCTCGATCTGTTGGGGGAGCGCCCGCGCGCCGGTCGGTCCGAACCCGGCCGCGAGCTCCGCGGGCGTCAGCCCCCGAGGCAGCTCCAGCAGCGCCAGCGGGTTGCCCCGCGTCTCCGCGACGATCCTCTGCAGCACGCGCTCGTCGACCGGTCCGCGAAGCGCCGAGCCCAGCAGCGCCCGCGCCTCGTCGTCGGGCAGCCCCTCCACCGCCAGCTCCGGCAGGTCCGCCAGCTCCACGGCCCCGTCCGGAGACCGCGCGGCGAAGACCATTGCCACCGACTCGGCCCTGAGACGGCGCGCAACGAACGCCAGCGCCTGCGCCGAGGCGTGGTCGAGCCACTGAGCGTCGTCCAGGATGCAGAGCAGCGGCCGATCCCGGGCCGCCTCGGCGAGCAGGCCCAACGCGGCCAGGCCGACCAGGAAGCGATCCGGCGTCGGGCCGGCACTCAGTCCGAGCGTCGTGCGCAGCGCGTCGCGCTGCGGACCGGGCAGCCGCTCGGCCAGGTCCAGCATCGGCGCGCACAGCTGGTGGAGCCCGGCGAACGGGAGCTCCATCTCCGACTGGACACCGATGACCCGCACCGTCCGGAACCCCGACGCGCGCCCGGCCAGGTACTCCAGCAGAAATGTCTTGCCCACGCCCGGCTCGCCGCGCAACACCAGTGCGCGGCTCTCGCCCGCCCGAACGGCTTCCAGGAGCCCGTCGAGGGTCCCACACTCGCTGCACCGGCCACGTAACACCTGGTCACGCCACCGCCGCACATCTTCGTCGGACCACGCGGCCGAGTATGCGCGGACCATCCGGCCGGGCGCCACAGCAGCGCCGCGGCGCACCGCACCCACGACGACTCGGCCACCCAGCAGGGCGTTCACCTGCGCTGCACGGTGTCGATCGTCTCGTCGAGGCGTCATGAGCTTCCTTGGAGTCGGAGCCGACACGACAAGACCGCGGCGGTCGGGGCTCCACGTCGAGCCCCCGGCCGCCGCGGCATCAGCCGGGTTGGTCAGGCCTCGTGCGGTGCGACGACGGGGAACTCGTTGTCGGTGTCCGCGAGGATGTTGACGTAGTTCGTGAGGATGTTGAGTGCGAGGTTGCCGACGACCTCGGCGGCAGCCCCGGTCGCGTCTGCAGGCTCGATCTTCGGAAGCGTGGACATATCGGTGGTCCCTTCTGGGCGACATGACCTACTAATGGATGATTGCTTGTCATCCATTAGAGACAGTGCACTCCGAGCCGCGGGCTGTCAAATGGATGTTCGGGCTCCAAGCATTAGTTTCGGTGCTAGGTTGGGGCAGATGGGACGCCCAGAGGTGCCCACTGGGGCGACATTGCTCGGCGAGCCGCTCCCGGTGGAGCTCATGAACACGGTGCGCATCGACCGGAAGGACGTGCAGGACGCGCTCGGCGACGCCGCCTCGGCGACCGCCTGGCTGCGGGCGGTCGATGACCGCCTGCGTCGCGAGACCGGTGGCAGCGTGGATCGGGCCGACGTCGGCGGGGCAGCGGAGCGCGAGCTCGCCAACCGGCTGCGTGGGCTGCGCGATGCGCTCCGCCGCCTGGCCGCGGAGGCGACCGGGGACCCCCGGCCGCCGGTGACGTCTCCGATCGCGGAACGTCAGACCGCGATCGACACACTCAACGCTCTCGCGGCGGCATGGCCGGAACTACGATGGCCCTCCGGTGGAGATCCCGTTCCCGTGTTCCGTACGAGCGGAACGACCGGCGACCTCGCCCTCGCCTTCATCGCGCACCAGGCCGTGGATCTCTTCGCAGGTGCCCGCCGCGAGCAGTTGCGGGCGTGCCTGGCTCCGGGCTGCCTCCTGTACTTCCTGAAGCACCACCCGCGCCGGGAGTGGTGCTCGGCGGGGTGCGGCAACCGGGCTCGGGTCGCGCGTCACTACCAGCGCCACCACACCGACAGCCGGCCGACGACCGCCGGTAACGGCGCTCCGAGATCCCGCCGCAGCTGACCTGGCACCGGAGCCGGCCGTGGTTCGCCCCGGGCACCGGTGTACCCCGGTCGCCGGGTCACCAGCGAGTTCCACGGATGCGAAGGGTGCCGTCACAGCGCAACGCTGCGAAGGACGAGTGGTCCCCGTCGTCGACCAGGGGTGGCGACCGGGGAAGCACTCTGCAGCTCTCCCATCCACGAAGAACCGATCACACGGCGGAACCATGTCCCTTGACCACAATGAGTTTCTCCAGCTGAGCAGGATCGCGGATCTCACGCGCAGGAGTGATCCCGAACTGGCCCGCAAGCTGGCTGAACCGATGAGGCGGCGGCGCCGCGGCTGGGTGAAGGCGTCGCACGGCACCACCCTGGCGCTCTGCGCAATCCTGTTGCTGACCGGACTCGTGACCGATGACCTCGCGTTGTCCGCCGGGGGCGGGCTCGCCCTGCTGACCCTCTATCCGCTCCTTCTCGTCGTGCTGAAGAAGCGGCGGGAAGGTCGGCGCAACGCCCGGTCGAACGAGAACTGAACCCGGAGGCCTGCATCAGCGGGGCGCTCCTCACTCCTCCAGCGCGAGTCCGTGGGTCTCCGGGCCGAACCACACGGCGACCGCCATGATCACGTACATCACGCCGACCAGGACGAACAAGCCGACAGTGCCGGTGGCGTCGACGATCAGCCCCGCCAGCAGTGGCACGAGCGAGGCGGACAGCAGGAGCACGGTCACCATGGCGCCCGTGCCGATCGCCCGGACCCTGGTCGGGTAGAGCTCTGTCGCCCAGACGAAGGTCGTGGTGTTGAGCAGGATGAACATCAGCTGCAGCAGGGCGCCGAGCACGAGCACGACGGGCGACAGGGCGAACGCGACCGCGACGACGACCGCAACGACCGAGCCGTAGCCGAGCACCACCCGGCGCTTGAACCAGTAGCCGAAGATGCTCGCCAGCACGGCGCCCACCAGACCACCGACGTTGATGATCATGGTGTAGACGAGCGAGGTGGACACGTCCAGCCCCCGCGCGACCAGCACGGTCGGCATGAACACCGTGACGGTCACCTGAGCGCCGAAGGTCATCGCCGACACCACCCAGAGCACCACCGTGTTGCGGGCCAGCCGGCCCCGGAACACCTCCGCGAGCCGCACCCGCTGCCGAGGCAGCCGCGCGCCCTCCACCGCGTCGATGTAGCGGGTGGTGGGCATGCCGGGTCGCCGGCGCAGCCGGTTCGCGGCCAGCCGGGTCAACACCGTGTTGGCCTCGTCGACCCGGCCGTCGACCAGCAGGTAGCGCGGCGACTCCGGGAGGAACCAGCGGTAGGCGAACACCAGGAGCGCGGGGATCGCTAGTACGCCGAACAGCCAGCGCCAGGCCACCGTGGGCCCGCCGAGGGCCGTCTCCAGCGGGCCGAGCATGAGGGCGCCCAGCGCGGACGAGGCGAAGATGCCGAGACCGCCGCCCGCGACGTTCACCGTGGCCACGGCGGCGCCCCGGAACTTCGTGGGCATCAGTTCCGCGACGAGGGTGATCCCGGTGCTCAGCTCACCGCCGAGGCCGATCCCCACGACGAACCGGGCGACGAGCAACCACACGAAGCTCGGGGAGAACGCGGCGGCCAGTGCGCCCACGGTGTACAGCGCGAGGGTGTACATCATGGTGATGCGCCGCCCGTAGCGGTCCCCGGTGACACCGGCGATCAGGGATCCGATCGCCATACCGGCGAACGTCACCGTGGTCAGCAGCCCCACCTGGGCGTTGGACAGCGACCACTGCCTGGCGATCAGCGGCGCGGCCAGGCCGACGTCGTACTCCTCGATCGCGTTGACCAGGGTGCCGGCTGCCACCAGGACCAGGATGAGCACGTGCGCCCGCCGGAACGGGATGCGATCGAGTGCCGAGGCGAGCTCGTGGCCGGCGCGGTCTCTGAGCTGTTCGAGATGCTCCGACGACGCCGGGTTCGGCATGGTTGCTCCGGATGGGCGAGTACGTTTCCCGGGATCGGCACGGCGTCGAGCGCTCGTCCGCCGGTCCGATCGTGATCGATCGCCGCTGAGGGCCGGCCGGTGGGTCGTTCGCCCTGATCAGGCGCGGTAGGAATCCGGCTGCGGCCAGCGGATCGTACATCGCGGCCCCGGCTGCCGGGCGCGGGAACGTGCTGCTGATCGTGGTTACGGGGTCCGTCCACGGCGGACTGGCCGGGAGCGACCAGTGGGCCGGCCGGTGCTGCTCCGCGCTCGTGGGACGTCGGCGTCGGGACCTTCGGCGTGGTACGCGCGGTGCACGATGTCCCACAGCAGCTGGACCGCGATGGTGACGACGGTCGCGGTGGTGTCCGGGGCGCAGGCGAGCGGGTCGGAGCTCTGCACGGGGTCGGTGCCCTCAGGTGCCGGGGGGCGCGACGACAGGGCTTCCTCGATCCGGGTCGCTCGTGGGACGTCATTGCGGTCGGAGGTCATGAAGGCACCATTCGGTCGGGTGGACGGCTGGAGGGGCTGCCGGCGGGCGACCGCGGCGGTGATGCGGCGGGCATCGGTGCCCACCGCTCACACAGCCTCGCGCTGTGGGGACGCCGGTCGCATCGGTGAAGGCCCCGGTACGGGCCCTGGCCGGCGCGGCCGACCGTCGCTCAACGATGGTCGATCTACAGGAGACGTCAGGGTGTCACGGTGTCGGACCACAAATCTGATGGTGGACTTTTGTGATCTCGCCACTAAGGTCGGGGACGCCGACGGTTCGGACGGGTCACCGTCCGAGGCAAGAGGGAACCCGGTGAGAGTCCGGGACTGCCCCCGCAGCGGTGAGTGGGAACGACCGCCGTCACGAAGCACTGGGCGCGAGCGTCTGGGAAGCGACGGCCAGTAGGAGCACCAGGTCGGTGCGTGCCCGCGAGTCCGAAGACCTGCCGCCGGCACGCGCACCGCCTGGTGCGCGTCGACCGCGCTCGCGAGGAGAGAGCAGTGTCAGAAGTACAGTCCCCTGGATCCACCGTGCTCGGGTATCCGCGGATCGGTCCGCGCCGGGAGCTCAAGCGTGCCGTCGAGCGCTACTGGTCCGGAGCGTCCTCGGCCGAGGAGCTGCAGTCCGTGGCGGCGGCCCTGCGCCGCGACACCTGGGCGGAGCTCGCCGGCTCGGGGCTCGACTCGGTGCCGTCGAACACCTTCTCCTTCTACGACCAGGTGCTCGACGTGGCTCGGGTCGTCGGCGCGGTGCCCGAGCGGTTCACCGCACTCGGCCTGACCCCGCTCGACGAGATGTTCGCGATGGCCCGCGGGCATGACGGCGTGCCGGCTCTGGAGCTGACGAAGTTCTTCGACACCAACTACCACTACCTGGTGCCCGAGCTGGGGCCCGGTAGCCGCTTCGCGCTCGCCGACCGCAAGCCGCTCGACGAGTTCACCGAGGCGCTCGCGCAGGGAGTCCTGACGCGGCCGACGATCATCGGTCCGGCCACGTTCCTCCTGCTCGCCAAGCCGGCGCCGGGCGCACCCGCCGGCTTCGTCCCGCTCGACCTGCTCGAGCCGCTCCTGGACGTGTACGTGCAGGTGCTGGCCGAGCTGGCCGCCGCCGGTGCGGAGTGGGTGCAGCTGGACGAGCCGGCGTTCGTCGCCGACCGCAGCCCGGCGGAGATCGACGCGCTCGGACGGGCGTACCGGAGGCTCGGTGAGCCGGCCGACCGGCCGCGGATCCTGGTCGCGAGCTACTTCGGCGACCTCGGCCCGGCTCTGCCGGTGCTGGCCGGGACGCCGGTGGAAGCGCTGGCTCTCGACCTCGTCGCCGGCCGGGCCGACACCGCGGCGGCCGTGCCCGCGTTGCGCGACAAGACCGTGCTCGCCGGGGTCGTCGAGGGCCGCAACGTCTGGCGCACCGACCTGGACGCGGCGCTGGCCACCGCCGCCACGCTGCTCGGCACGGCGGGACGGGTCGAGATCGCCACGTCGTGCTCGTTGCTGCACGTGCCCTACGACCTCGACGCCGAGCCGGCGCTGGCGCCGGACCTGCGGGCACGGCTGGCGTTCGCCCGGCAGAAGGTCCGCGAGGTCGTGCTGCTCTCCCGCGCACTGCACCAGGGCCGCGACGCCGTGGCAGGCGAGTTCGCCGAGACAGGGGGAGCGGCGGTTCCCGCGCAGCGCGACGAGCGGGTCCGGGCCCGGCTCGATGCCCTGGGCGCCGGCCACTATCGGCGCGGCAGCGCGGAACGACGCGTGTCCGCCCAGCGCGCGCACCTGGGCCTGCCCCCGCTGCCGACGACGACGATCGGCTCGTTCCCGCAGACCGGCGCGATCCGGGCCGACCGGGCGGCGCACCGGGCCGGCCGGCTCGACGACGCCGAGTACGTCGAGCGGATGCGGGCCGAGATCGCCAGGGTGGTGCGCCTGCAGGAGGACATCGGGCTCGATGTGCTCGTGCACGGGGAGCCCGAGCGCAACGACATGGTGCAGTACTTCGCCGAGCACCTCGCCGGGTTCGCCACCACCGACCTGGGCTGGGTGCAGTCCTACGGAAGCCGCTGCGTGCGGCCCCCGATCCTGCACGGCGACGTCAGCCGCCCCGAGCCGATCACCGTCGGCTGGTCGACCTACGCGCAGTCGCTCACCGCGAAGCCGGTCAAGGCGATGCTGACCGGCCCGGTCACGATCCTGGCCTGGTCGTTCGTGCGTACCGACCAGCCGCTCGGCGAGACCGCCCGGCAGGTCGGGCTGGCGCTGCGCGACGAGGTGCGCGACCTGGAGGCCGCCGGGCTGCGGATCATCCAGGTGGACGAGCCGGCGCTGCGGGAGCTGCTGCCGCTGCGCGCGGCCGACCGGCCCGCCTACGTGGACTGGGCGGTCGACGCGTTCCGGCTGGTCACCGGGGGAGTGGCCGACTCCACCCAGGTGCACACGCACTTGTGCTACTCGGAGTTCGCCGAGGTCGTCGGCGCGATCGACGGACTCGACGCCGACGTCACCACGGTCGAGGCGGCCCGGTCGAAGATGGAGGTGCTCGCCCAGATCGGTCCCGGGGTGCCGCGCGGCCTGGGCCCCGGCGTCTACGACGTGCACTCCCCGCAGGTGCCCGACGTCGCCGAGATCGAGGCACTCCTGCACACGGCGCAGCACTGGGTCGGGCCCGAGCGGCTGTGGGTCAACCCGGACTGCGGCCTGAAGACCCGCGGTGAGGAGGAGACGGTGGCGGCGCTGCGCAACCTCGTGTCAGCAGCCACCGCTGCTCGCAGGAGCTGACTCTCCTGCCGCGTGGGAGAGGGGCGCCGGGCGGACCGCCGCCCCTCTCCCGCGCGTCCGAACCCGGCCGCCGAGCCGGAGGCTGTTGGTGACGACGAGGACGGAGCTGGCGGCCATGGCCGCTCCCGCGAGCATCGGGTGCAGCATCCCCGCGGCCGCGACGGGCAGGGCGAGGATGTTGTAGCCGAAGGCCCAGGTGAGGTTGGCCTTGATGACCGTGAGGGTGCGGCGGGAGATCGTGACGGCGTCGACGGCCGCGGTGAGGTCGGCGCGGACGAGCGTGATGTCGGCGGCGGAGATCGCGATGTCGGTGCCGGTGCCCATGGCGATACCGAGGTCGGCCTGGGCCAGCGCGGCGGCGTCGTTGATGCCGTCGCCGACCATCGCGACCACCCGGCCTTCTGCCTGCAGCCGGGCGATGTGGTCGACCTTGTCCGTCGGAAGTGCGTCGGCCAGGACGGTGGTGATCCCGACCGTGTCGGCGACCGCCCGAGCGGCGCCCACGCCGTCGCCGGTGAGGAGCACCGGTTCGAGCCCGAGCCGGCGCAGCTCGGCGATCGCGTCGGCGCTGGTCGGTCGGATGGTGTCGGACAGCACAAGCACTGCGGTGGCCCGGCCGGCCCGGGCCACCGCCACGGTGGTGCGCCCCTTCGCCGCGGCCTCGGCGAGCGGCTCCGCGAACGTGTCGGGGATCGGGATGCCGCGCTGCTGCAGCAGGGAGAGCCTGCCGAGCAGGACCTCCTCGCCGTCGATCACGCCCTGCATGCCGAGCCCGTCGAGGGAGACGACGTCGCGTACCTCGGGGCCGGTCCGTCCGTCGTTGCCTGCCGCGTGGCGGGCGACCGCCTGCGCCACGGGATGCGTCGACGTGCCGGCCAGCGCGCCGGCCACGACGAGCACCTCGTCGACGTTCGTACCGTCGGCCGCCACGACGTCGGTCACGGTCATCTCGCCGGTCGTCACCGTGCCGGTCTTGTCGAGCACGATGGTGTCGATGCGCCGGGTGGACTCCAGCACCGCCGGCCCGGTGACGAGCACGCCGAGCTGTGCCGCACGGCCGGTGCCGACCAGCAGCGCGGTGGGCGTGGCGAGCCCGAGCGCGCACGGGCAGGCGACGATCAGGACGGCCGTCGCGGCCGCCAGGGCCGTGGCCGCACCCGCGCCGGCGCCGGTCCAGAACCCCCAGGTGGCGGCGGCGAGCATGAGCACGACGGGCACGAACTCGCCGCACACCCGGTCGGCGAGGCGTTGGACGGCGGCCTTCCCGTTCTGGGCCCGCTCGACGAGGGCGGCCGTCTGCGCGAGCTGGGTGTCGGCCCCGACGCGGGTCGCCCGCACGACGAGGCGCCCTCCGAGTGCGACGCACCCGCCGATCACGTCATCGCCCGGTGCGA
Organism: Pseudonocardia xinjiangensis; assembly: GCF_050948425.1. Classification (NCBI taxonomy): domain Bacteria; kingdom Bacillati; phylum Actinomycetota; class Actinomycetes; order Pseudonocardiales; family Pseudonocardiaceae; genus Pseudonocardia; species Pseudonocardia xinjiangensis. The sequence continues at coordinate 3,157,918 of NZ_CP192009.1, forward strand.
CGTCGGCCGGTGCCGGTTCCCCGGTAATCGCCGACGTGTCCAGCGCGCAGGAGCCGTCGACCACCACTTCGTCGGTGGCGACCTTCTCACCCGGCCGCACCACGAAGGTGTCGCCGACGGCGAGCCGGTCGGCCGGCACGAGGTGCTCCCGCCCGTCGCGCAGGACCCTGGCGTCGGTCGCGGCGAGCGCGAGCAGGCCGCGCAGGGCACTGCCGGAGCGGCGGCGGGCCCGCGCCTCCAGGTAGCGCCCGGCGAGCACGAACGTCGTGACCCCGGCAGCGACCTCGAGGTAGATCTGCCCTGCCGCGTCGGCCGGGGCGAGCGTGAGCTCGAAGGAGTGGGTGAGTCCGGGCAGGCCCGCCGTGCCGAACACCATGGCGTAGACCGACCAGAGGAACGCCGCGAGGGTCCCGAGCGACACCAGGGTGTCCATGGTGGCGGCCGCGTGCCGCAGGTTCGCCAGTGCCGCGCGATGGATCGGCAGCGCGCCCCACAGCACGACCGGCGTGGTCAGGCCGAGCGCCGTCCACTGCCAGAGCGGGAACTGGAGCGCGGGAACCATCGACAGCACGATCACCGGCGCCGCCAGCGCCCCACAGGCGATGAGCTGCTGCCCCAGGGCGGCGAGGTCACGCTCGTGGGCAGCCTCGGCCTCGTCGTCCCGCGTGGCCGGATCCGGTTGCCAGGCCCGGTAGCCGGCGCGCTCGACCGCGGCCACGAGGTCGTCGACGGTCACCGTGGCGCCGTGCACGACGGCCGCTCGGCCGGTCGCGTAGTTGACGTTCGCCTGCACACCGTCGAGCTTGCGCAGCTTGCGCTCGATGCGCGCCGCACAGGCGCCGCAGGTCATGCCCTCGACGAGCAGTTCCGTCTCCACCGTCTCGGCGGCGGTGGCCGGGAGGGTCGCCGTCATCGGCGGGGACGGGTGGTGGGGTCGGACATGGGGAACTCCTCGAGCGGTGCCGCCTCGGTCGTCACGGGTGGCCGTGCGTGAACGTCGTCGCGGGAAGCGATGCCTGCGGGGGTGGAGCGGGGGCGAAGACGCGGCCGGCTTGCCAGCCGCCCGCCGCGGTGAGGGCGAGGACCGCAAGGAAGGCGGCGACGCGTCCGGCGTTCGCGCGGGCAACCGCAGGCCGATCCTTCTTCTCGGTGGGGGATGGGTCCACGGCCGCAACCTTGGAGCCTGGTTGCGGCATCGTTGCCAACCTGAGCCTTCTCGGCGGTGTGCGCCGTTACGAGGGCGATGAACGGTTTGGGGCTAGGCCATTCGGCCTATCGAAGACAGCCGTTTGCGAGTTTTCGCCCTCAGGTTCGCGGCGGACGGGCCGGCGCGGCCCCTCGCCGCACCGGAAGCGCCTCCAGACGCGCCCCTACCCCGTGACCGTATAGATCCGGACGGTTGCACATGGTTAGCCTCGCCGTCGGTTCGTGGAGGCCCCCGGCACCGACGACGAGGAGTTGCGCATGGGATCGGGTCTCACGCCGTGGCTGGATCCTGTACTCGGCCTGGCGTGTCTCGCGGTGGCGGCATTCCATCTGGTCCTGCTCGGGAGGCGGCACGCACCGGTCGCCTCCGGTGCCCACGCCGCGATGGGGCTGGGGATGGCCGCGATGTTCCTCCCGTCGGCCGACCCGTTCCCGCAGCCGCTCTGGGTCGCGGTCTTCCTCGTGTCCGGCGCCTGGTTCGGCGCGGCGGCACTTCGCGGGGGATCGCTGCTGGGCGAGGCAGGCCATCACGTGGTGGGGGCGGCCGCGATGCTGTTCATGCTGCTCGGCGCGCACGACCACGGCGCGCCGACGGCGACCGGGGCCGTCGCCCCGGAGCATGCCCACCACGGCGGTGGCGGGGGAGCCCCCGGCCTGCTGGTCACGATGCTCGCGCTGATCTTCGCGGCCTGGTTCGTCGCCGACATCGTGCGCACCGTGTACGCCCGCACCGCCGTGCCCGTCGCCACGGCACCCGTTGCCGTCGCTCCGGCCGGGACCACGGTGACCGCGGCGCCTGCCGGCGCGCTCACCGCGTCCGTTGTGGCCCATGTGGTGATGAGCGGCGCGATGGCCGTCATGTTGCTGGGCATGGCCTGACCGACCGATGCCGTCCACCTGTCCACCCCGCCGGCTGCTGCGCTCCGCGGTAGCGGCCGGCACGGCCACCGTGCTGGGTACGGGCGGGCACGTGCTGGCCGGGGGATCGGTCGGTACCGGCATGGTCGTCGCGGCGCTGGTCGTGGCCACGGGCGTGGCGTGGTCGGCCGCGGGCCGGGAGCGTGGCACGTCGGTGATCGCCGCACTGCAGGTCGGACTCCAGCAGTTGGTCCACACCCTCCTCACCGCAGGCGATGTCCCTGCCCCCGACGGGATCCTCCCGCACGACCTGATGCTGCACGTCCACGTCGCCGCCGGGCTGCTCACCGCGCTGGTGCTCCGCGCGGGCGAGCGACGGACCTGGGCGGCTGCGCGCCGGGTCGCGGCCCGGGTCGCGGCCTGGTGCCGCCGCATCGTCCTCGGCAGGCGACGACGCACCGCGACGCTCGCGGTGGTGTCCGCACCGGCCCTGCGGGTTCTCCCGCAGCACCGGTTCCTGCGCCACGCCCTGGTCCTGCGCGGCCCCCCGACCGCGACGGTCTGACCTTCACCGCGCCGATCACTCGATCAGCGCGGGTCCCCTGTCGTGACCGCCTCCCGGTCCGACCGTTCCGGCGTGTACGGCGTCGCCTGCTGCCGCCGCGCTGCCTTCCCCTGGAGAGTCTCTGTGACCACCACCTCCGACCGGCCGCTGCCCGCGGCCGGGGAACCCGGTCGTCCGTCGACGGCCCCCGCCCCGCCTCCTGCCGCCGTCCCCTCGGCCCGTGAGCCCGGCGGTGCCGACGCGCTGCGGCGCCTCCTGCGGCGCGTGCACTTCTACGCCGGCGTCCTGGTGGCGCCCTTCCTGGCGATCCTGTGCCTGTCCGGCATCGCCTACGTCTTCACTCCCCAGATCAACGACCTGATCCATGCCCAGGAGCTGCGGGTCACCCCGCAGGCCGGTCCCGTGGCTCCCCTCGACGAGCAGGTCGCGGCGGCGCGGGCCGCGTACCCGGGTGTCCCGTTGACCTCGGTGCAGCCGGCCGCAGCGCCCGACCGGACCACCGCGGTCGTGCTCACCCCGCCCGGCGCCGCGGAGGGGGAGACGCTGGGCGTCTACGTCGACCCGTACACGGCGCAGATCACCGGTGCGCTGCCGCTGCTGGACGGGGAACCCCCCGTCCAGCACTGGCTGCGCACGTTGCACGGCGACCTGCATCTCGGCACGGTCGGCGGCATCTACTCGGAGTTCGCCGCGAGCTGGCTCCCGGTGCTGTTCGCCGGCGGGCTGGTGCTGTGGTTCGGCAAGCGCCGCGCGCGGCGCCGTGACCTGGTCGTGCCCGCCTCGGGCAGGCCGGGCCGGCTCCGGATCATGAGCTGGCACGGCAGCGTCGGGATCTGGTTGACCGCCGCGCTGGTGTTCATCTCGCTGACCGGGCTGACGTGGTCGACCTTCGCGGGCGAGCGGTTCCAGACCGTCCTGACCGGCCTCGGCGCCCGCACGCCGACCCTGTCGACGGACCCCCTGCCCGCGCCGCCGACGGCGTCCTCGGTCATCGGCGCGGGGCAGGCGGAGACCATCGGACGCGCCGCCGGGTTCGAGGGCCCGCTGACCATCGCCCCACCCGCCGAGCCGGGCGAGCCGTTCCTCGTCGCGGAGACGTCGTCCACCGTGCCCCTGCACCGCGACAAGATCGCGCTGGACCCCTACACGGGCGAGGTGGTCGAGACACTGGCGTTCGCCGACTATCCGTTCCTCGCGAAGCTGACGACGATCGGCATCCTCGCCCACACCGGCACGCTGTTCGGGCTGGTCAACCAATTGGCCATGACGGCGATGGCGCTGGGCGTGCTCGCGATGCTGTTCTGGGGCTACCGGATGTGGTGGCAGCGCCGGCCCACCCGCGGTGGCGCACCGCGACCGCTGGAGCGCCGTGGTGTGCTGCGCACGACGCCGCAGCCGGTGCTGTTCGCCGTGGTGCTGGTCGCGGTGCTCGCGGGCTGGCTGATGCCGGTACTGGGCGCCAGCCTGGTCGTGTTCCTCGTCGCGGACACCGCGTGGGCGGCGGTCGGCCGCCGGCGCGCGACGACCGCCGCGGGCTGAGCCGGTCGCCGGGCGGGCGGGTCATCGCCCGCCCGGCGACCGCTGCGCCTCGTTCAGTCCCAGTCCAGAGCGCCTCCGGTCCGGTAGTCGATGACGCGGGTCTCGAAGAAGTTCTTCTCCTTCTTCAGGTCGATCGCCTCGGACATCCACGGGAAGGGGTTGTCGGTCTCCCCGAAGAGGGGAGCGAGCCCGATCTGGTGGGCGCGGCGGTCGGTGATGAACCGCATGTACTGCGCGCAGGCGTCGGCGGTGAGCCCGAGCACCCCGCGCGGGAGGGTGTCGCGGGCGTAGGTGATCTCCAGCTCGCACGCCTCGCCGAGCATGCCGCGGATCTCGTCAGCGAATGCCGGGGTCCACAGGTGGGGGTTCTCGGTCCTGATCTGGTTGATGCAGTCGATGCCGAAGTTCAGGTGGATCGACTCGTCGCGCAGGATGTACTGGTACTGCTCGGCGATGCCCACCATCTTGTTGCGGCGGCCCAGGGACAGGATCTGGGCGAAACCCGTGTAGAACCACATTCCCTCGAACACGACGTAGAACGCGACGAGGTCGCGCAGGAACGCGCGGTCCGCGTCGGGGGTGCCGGTGGTGAAGCCGGGGTCGGCGAGATGGCGGGTGTGTTCGAGGGCCCAGGCGTCCTTGTCGGTGATCGAGGGCACCTCGCGGTACATGTTGAAGAGCTCGCCCTCGTCGAGGCCGAGGCTCTCGCACACGTACTGGAACGTGTGGGTGTGCACGGCCTCCTCGAATGCCTGGCGCAGCAGGTACTGGCGGCATTCGGGGTTGGTGAGGTGGCGGTAGACGGCGAGCACGACGTTGTTGGCCACCAGCGACTCGGCGGTGGCGAAGAAGCCGAGGTTGCGGGTGAGCAGCAGCCGTTCGTCGCTGGTGAGCCCGTCACGGGAGCGCCAGAGCGCGATGTCGGCCTGCATGGAGACCTCGGTGGGCATCCAGTGGTTGCTGCAGGCCGCCAGGTACTTCTCCCACGCCCACCCGTACTTGAGGGGGAGGAGCTGGTTGACGTCGGCGCGGGCGTTGATCATCCGTTTGGCGTCGGCCGCGACCCGGCCGGCACCGCGGTCGATCGCGCCGAGACCGGTGGTGACCGGTCCGGCCGTGGGGAGCGGGGTGCTGGTCACTGGCAGGCCTCGCACTCGGGGTCGTCGATCCGGCAGGCGGCGCCGTCGGCGAGCGGCGGGTCCGCCGGCAGCGGGAGAGCGGGTGGGGCAGCGGCGGGTACGGCGTTGAGCTTGCCGTCGGTGCCGTGCAGGGTGGACTTCTCTACGTGGCTGGCGCCCTGTGTGCGCAGGTAGTAGGTGGTCTTGAGACCCTTGTGCCAGGCCAGGCGGTAGAGCTCGTCGAGTGCCCGGCCGCTGGGGGCGGCGAGGTAGAGGTTGAGCGACTGGGCCTGGTCGATCCACTTCTGTCGGCGCGAGGCGGCCTCCACCAGCCAGCGGGGCTCGATCTCGAAGGCGGTGGCGTAGAGCGCCTTGAGGTCGGCGGGGACCCGGTCGATCTGGCCGAGGCTGCCGTCGAAGTACTTCAGGTCGGCCACCATCACCCGGTCCCACAGCCGGTGTGCCTTGAGATCGCGCACCAGATACGGGTTGAGCACGGTGAACTCGCCGGACATGTTCGACTTCACGAACATGTTGCGGAACTGCGGCTCGATGGACTGCCCGACCCCGCAGATGTTGGAGATCGTCGCGGTGGGCGCGATCGCCATGACGTTCGAGTTGCGCATCCCGTTCACGCGAACCCGCTCCCGCAGGGCGTCCCAGTCGAGGGTGGTGGAGGTGTCGACGTCGAGGTCGTCGTCCCGGCGGGCGGCGGCCAGCAGGGCGACCGAGTCGATCGGGAGGATGCCCCGGCTCCACAGCGAGTCGTCGTAGGTGGGGTAGTGGCCGCGCTCAGCGGCCAGGTCGCTCGACGCGGCGATGGCGTGGTGGCTCAGGTGCTCCATGCTGCGGTCGGCGAACTCGACGGCGGCCTCGCTCGCGACCGGGATGCCCTGGGCGAACAGCGCGTCCTGGAAGCCCATGAGCCCGAGCCCGACCGGACGGTGCCGCAGGTTGGACCGGCGCGCCTGCGGGATCGTGTAGAAGTTGATGTCGATCACGTTGTCGAGCATCCGCACCGCGGTACGGACGGTCCGTTCGAGCTTCACCGTGTCGAGTCCGTCGGGGCCGACGTGGGCGGCCAGGTTGACCGAGCCGAGGTTGCAGACGGCGACCTCGCCGTCGTCGGCGCCTGCGCGCGTGTTCAGGGTGATCTCGGTGCACAGGTTGGACGAGTGCACCACGCCGACGTGCTGCTGCGGGGAACGCAGGTTGCACGGGTCCTTGAAGGTGATCCAGGGGTGCCCGGTCTCGAACAGCATGGTGAGCATCCGCCGCCACAGCTCGACCGCGCGGAGCCGGCGGAACACCCGGATCTCGCCGCGGTCGGCCGCGGCCTCGTACTCCCGGTAGCGGACGGCGAACGCGGTGCCGTACAGGTCGTGCAGGTCGGGAGTCTCGTCGGGGGAGAACAGGGTCCACTCGCCGTCGGCCTCGACGCGGCGGAGGAACTCGTCGGGCACCCAGTTCGCGGTGTTCATGTCGTGGGTGCGGCGCCGGTCGTCACCGGTGTTCTTGCGCATGTCGAGGAACTCCTCGACGTCGATGTGCCACGTCTCCAGGTAGGCGCAGGCCGCGCCCTTGCGCTTGCCGCCCTGGTTCACCGCGATCGCGGTGTCACCGGCGATCTTGAGGAACGGCACCACACCCTGGGACTTCCCGTTGGTGCCCTTGATGTGGGCACCGAGCCCCCGCACCGGCGTCCAGTCGTTGCCCAGGCCCCCGGAGTACTTCGCCAGCAGGGCGTTGTTCCGGTAGGCCTGGAAGATCGAGTCGAGGTCGTCGTCGACGGTCGTGAGAAAGCACGACGACAGCTGCGGGCGCGTCGTGCCGGAGTTGAACAGCGTCGGCGTGGACGTCATGAAGTCGAACGAGGACAGCAGCTCGTAGAACTCGATCGCCCGCGCTTCCCGGTCCTGTTCGTTCAGCGCGAGCCCCATCGCCACCCGCATGAAGAACGCCTGCGGCAGCTCGAAGCGCACCCCGTGCTCGTGGAGGACGTAGCGGTCGTAGAGGGTCTGGAGCCCGAGGAAGGTGAAGTCGAGGTCGCGCTCGGGCCGGATCGCGCTGGTGATCCGGTCGAGGTCGAAGGTCTGCAGGGCCGGGTCGGCGAGCTCCAGCACGACGGCTCGCTCGAGATAGCGCCGGAAGTACCCGGGGTAGCGGGCGGCCATCTCGTCCTGGCTCGCATGCTGGCGATCTCCGGACAGGTGTGACAGCGCTTCGGTGCGCAAGGTGTCGAGCAGCAGCCGGGCCGCCACGGCGGAGTAGTTCGGCTCGGACTCGACGAGGCTGCGCGCCGCCATGATCGGTGCGAGGGCGAGCTCGCCCACGGTGATGCCGTCGTAGAGGTTGCGCCGGGTCTCGCCGAGCAGCGGCTCGGCGTCGACGTCGGCGATCCCGGCGACGGCCTCGGCGACCAGGTCCTCCAAGCGTGCCCAGTCCAGGGGGCGGAGGGTGCCGTCGAGGTTGGTGACCTGCAGCGCGGGCGGGGTCGGCGGCGTCGGGGCCGTCCGGGAACGAGCGTGCTCCTCGCGGTAGAGCACGTAGTCGCGGGCCACCTTGTGGTGGCCGCCGCGCATGAGCGCCAGCTCGACCTGGTCCTGGATCTGTTCGATGTGGAGCGTCGCCACGCTGCCCGGGTCGGTGTGGCGCAGCAGTGCCTGCTGCACCTGCGCGGTGAGCTCCTCGACCAGGTGGTGCAACCGCGACGAGCTCGCGGTGTCGCTCCCCTCGACGGCGAGGAAGGCCTTGGACATCGCCACCGAGATCTTGGTGGCGTCGAATGCCGACACGGTGCCGTCGCGGCGGACGACCCGCACGTCTGTGGTGGGCGGGGCAGGGGTTGTCGTGGTGGTGGCCGGTGGGGTCACTGCTCTCCTCGTGAGCTCGACGACCGAGCCCGAGGCCACGAGGGAGACGCATCCCGGTGCGGACGGGGCGTACCCGGACAGGGCACGGCGACATCCGCCCCGGGTCCGTCCCGCGCGGACCCCGGACAGCGCGCACCGGTGGTGCGCGCGCCGATGGCAGGTCTTCGGACTCGCGGGCGTGCACCTGCCGGTGCTCCTACTGGCCGTCGCTTCCCAGGTGTGGCGCACCCAGTGCTCGATGACGGCGGTCGTTCCCACTCACCGCTGCGGGGCAGTCCCGGACTCCCACCGGATTCCCTCTCGCCCCCTCTCCACCCTGGCGGCTGGAGAGGAACCATCAGCGGCGCTGACCCTACATGTAGTGGTGCGAAGGGCGTTGGACCCCTACCTGTCGGGAGTGTCGTCACGGAACGTCCCCGTGACCGCGCCGAGCGTGTCGAGGTCCAGGATGGCGTTCGAGGCGAGCTGTAGAGCGTCCACGGCGCGTGCGGCTCCGACTGAGATCATCGGCGCGTGCGGGGGAGGCTTCTGGGACGGCATCGCGACTTCCGGCTGTTCTGGGTGGGGGAGACGGCCAGCCTCATCGGGAGCGCGATCTCGACGGTCGCGCTGCCCCTGGTCGCGGTCGAGCAGCTCGGGGCGGGTCCGTTCGCCGTGGGTGTCATCACGGCGGCGGTGTGGTTGCCGTGGTTGCTGGTCGGGCTGCCTGCCGGGGTGTGGGTCGACCGCGTGATCCGTCGCCCGGTGATGCTCGGCGCCGACGTTGTCTCGATGGCGGCCTTCGCCAGTGTCCCGATCGCAGCCTGGCTCGGGGTGCTGAGCCTGGTGCAGATGGTGGTCGTCGCGCTGGTCTCGGGGGCTGCCCGCGTCGCGTTCGAGACCGCCTACGAGGCCTACCTGCCCTCGTTGCTCGACCCGGCCGACCTGTCCGAGGGCAACGCGGCGCTGCAGACCAGCAGCGCGTCCTCGCTCGTGGTGGGCCCGTCCATCGCCGGTGGACTCGCTGCTGCTGTCGGCGCGGTCGCCGGCCTGCTGGTCGACGCGGCGACGTTCGTGTTCTCGGCGGTCTGCCTGCTGCTGATCCGGTTTCGAGAGCCCCCGGTCGAGCAGCGACCCCGGGCCGGGGGAGTCGCCGGCCTGGCAGCGGAGGTCGGCGAGGGTCTGCGGTTCGTGTTCGGCGACCCGTATCTGCGCGCGCTCACGTTGTTCGGGGCGTCGTTGAACATGACGTACATGGTCTACGCGGCCATCCAGGTGGTGTTCCTGCTCGACGAGGTCCGCGTCGGCCCGGGGATCGTCGGGGTCCTCGTCGCGATCGCCGGTGTCGGCGGGGTCGCAGGCGCACTGGTCGCCGGGGTGATCTCACGACGCGTCGGGACCGCGCGCGGCATGCTGATCATCGAGGTCGTCAGCGCTCTGGCCGGCCTGATGATCCCGCTGGCCCAGCGCGGACCTCTGCTCGCGCTGTTCGTCGTCGGGAGCTTCGTCAACGGCGCCGGGGTCGTCGCGGTCAACGTCATCAAGTCCGCGTGGCGTCAGGCGTACTGCCCACGGCACCTGCTCGGGCGTGCGGTGTCGGCCATGCAGCTGCTCAACTACGGCGCCATCCCGATCGGTGCACTGGGTGGTGGCGCGCTCGGCGCTGCACTGGGAACGCGCCCGACCGTCTGGATCTCGTCCGTCGGCCTGGCCGCCAGCATCGGGTTCCTGCTCGCGGGCCCGATCCGCCGCGACCGGGACCTTCCCACCGCCGCTCCGGCCGCGAGGTAGCCGGTCGCGCTCCTCAGGCGGCCAGGCCCGCGGTGACGAAGGCCAGCAGCTCCTTCAGCTCGGCGCTCTCATCGAGCGACTCCAGCCGCACCACGCCCACCGTGTACGCGATGACCGTGCCGATCAGCATGCCGAGGCGCAGGCGCAGGATGTCGCGCGGGAGGTCCGGCAGCACCGGCGCGAGGGCGTCGAGCATGCGCTCGATCCCCGGCTCGAGCGCGCTGCCGCCGGACGTGCGTAGCTGGTCCTCGTCCTGCGGGAGGCGCACCAGCAGCTCCCCGAACTGCGAGCCCAGGCGCTGGTGCAGGGTCATCAACGGCTCCACGAAGGCCTCGACCAGCTCGGCCACAGTGGGGTGGCCCGCCGCGACCAGCGTGTCGATCCGGCTGATCCGTTCCTCGGTCACCGGCCGGAGCAGGCGCCGCAGCAGCGCCCGCAGCAGCGCGTCCTTCCCGCCGAAGACGTAGTTCACGGCCGCGACGTTCACGCCCGCCTCGGCCGTCACCCGGCGCACCGACAGCCCGGGCAGCCCCTCGGCCAGCAGGACGCGCTCCGCAGCGTCCAGCAGCACGTCGCCCTGCTCACCCACGACCCGGTCCGTCATCGTCGTATCCAACCATCGTTGCCTCCTCGGCCGGTCGGTGCTAAACAGTGTTTGAAACACTGTTTAGCACGGGAGGCACGTCATGCGGATCATCGCTCTGGAAGAGGCGTTCTGGACCGACACGCTCCGGACCCCAGGCGCGTACCGGGACGAATGGGCGCGGGCCGAGCTGGAGCGGTTGATGCGTCCCGACATGCTGGCGCACGTCGGTGCGCGGATCAGCGACTTCGCCGAGTACCGGATTCCGGACATGGACGAGCACGGCGTCGACGTGCAGGTGCTGTCGCTGACCTCACCCGGCGTGCAGGGTCAGCCGGACGTGGGCGTGGCGATCGACGACGCGCGCCGGGCCAACGACTTTCTCGCCGAGGTGATCGCCGCACACCCCACCCGGTTCGCCGGGCTTGCCGCACTGCCCCTGCAGGACCCCGCAGCTGCCGTGGAGGAGCTCCGCCGGTCGGTGGAGGAGCTGGGCCTCAGTGGTGCGCTCGTCAACGGTCCGACCCTCGGTCACTACCTCGACGAGCGGCGCTTCGACCCGGTCTGGGCGGAGCTCGAACGGCTCGGCACGCCGCTCTACCTGCATCCCCACCTCGCGCCGGCCGACGACCAGTGGAAGGTGCTCGACGGGCATCCGGAACTGGCGGCAGCCATGTATCGCTGGGCATCGGATACCGGCGCCCACGCGATGCGGATGGTCTTCGGCGGCGTCTTCGACCGCTTCCCCGGTGCCCGCGTGATCCTGGGTCACATGGGCGAGTACCTGCCCTTCCAGCTCGCCCGTTTCGACTCCATGGCGCAGAAGACCCGGCTGCCACGGGAGCTGGCGAAGCTCCCGTCCGAGTACGTGCAGCAGCACCTCATGGTCACCACCAGCGGGGTGTGCTCCGCCGCTGCCGTGATCGGCGCCGTCCACGCGATCGGCATCGACAACATCATGTTCGCCATCGACTACCCGTACGAGCAGACGGGGCCCGCCGTGGAGTTCCTGCAGCAGCTGCCGTTCGCTCCCGCTGACAGGGCGAAGATCGCCCACGGCAACGCGCAGCGGGTGCTGGGCCTCGGCCGCCTCGGGTCGCCACCGTCACAGCAGTAACCTGTATATGGTAGTTGACAGGTTAGTTCTGCCCTGGTTCCGTCACTGCTGACAGGGCGGCGCGCAGTGGTGGGACGGGCCGCGCGAGATCCGACGGAGACGAGCCGAGATGCGGATTCTGGCCATGTGGCGCTACCCCGTGAAGTCCATGCTGGGGGAGCGCATCGACGAGGTCGACGTGGATGCGGCCGGGCTGGCGCACGACCGGGGCCTCGCCCTGATCGACAGCTCGACCGGGAGGGTCGCATCGGCCAAGCACCCGCGCCTCTGGCGGGACCTGCTCATGTACTCGGCCGCCGTGCGTGACGGCCGGGTGGAGATCGTGTCGCCTGCCGGGTGGACGCTCGACGCCACCGCCCCCGGCGTGGACGGGATGCTGTCGCGCGATCTCGGCCGGCCCGTCCGGGTCGCCTCGGAGCGGCCCGAGGGCGCCACGGTCGAACGTCCGGCCCCTGAGGACGTGCTCGACCGTGGCGTCGACGCGGACGTGCACGCTGCGGTCCTGACGATCGGCCGAGGCTCGCCCGGGGCGTCGTTCGTGGACAGCGCGCCGGTGCACCTGATCACCAGCGCGACACTGGACGCGGTCGGTGTGGAAGGTGTCCGCTACCGCCCCAACCTGGTGGTGGAGACGGCTCCCGGCACGCCCGCGTTCGTCGAGAACGACTGGGTCGGCCGCGAGGTCCACATCGGTGGTCAAGGTGACGCGGGGATCGTGCTGCAGGTGGCGAAGCCGACCCCGCGGTGCGCGGTGCCCACTCTCGAGCACGGTCCTCTCCCGCGGGCCCCGCAGGCCGTGCGAACGCTGATGACGGCGAACCGGGTCGACGTTCCCGAGGCTGGGGTCGTCCCGTGCGCCGGGTGCTACGCCACGGTCGTGCGGGCCGGCGCCGTGCGTGTCGGGGACGAGGTGACGCTGCGCTGAGCGCAGGGCTCAGTCCGTGGGTCGGGTGCGCTGGTAGTGACGCCGCGCCTTCAGCCGGTTCCCGCAGGTCTTCATCGAGCACCATCGGGCCGTGTTCGGCCTGCTGCGGTCGAGCAGGAACAGCCGGCACTCGTCGTTGGCACACGCCCGCAGGCGGCCGGGCATCTCGTCCTGGACCCGGCCCCATGCCAGGAGGGCGCGCGCGGCCGGGCGCCGCGTCTCCTCGACGTCGAGGGACCAGGCGAGCCCGTTCGGTGCGACCTCCGGGCGCAGGCGCACGCCGGCGAGCAGCGGCGTCAGCGCGTCCGCCGGCTCCGTGCCCCGGACGACGGCCTGCAAGCCGTCGCGGACCTGCCGCAGGTGGGACACCTCCTCGGCCGACCCGACCCCGCCGTGTGCGCGCGCCCATGCCTCCCCGCCGGTGGTCAGCAGGTCGAGCCGGCCGCCGTCGACGACCGGAGTGCTGTTGAGCAGGTCCAGGAGCAGGACCTCGTCCTCGGGTGCCGCTACGTCCGACATGGCGCCATCCTAACCACATAGACGCGGTTGACAAGTTAGCCGTGACGGTGTCTGATGGCGACGTCGCTCTAACCGGTCAAGTCAGTGAATGGAGTTAGTCATGGTCGAGGTTCACCACCGCACTGCGACCGTGGACGGGCAGCGGGTCTTCTACCGGGAGGCCGGCCCGGTCGGCGCCCCGGTCGTGCTGCTCCTGCACGGCTTCCCGACCAGCTCACGCATGTTCCGCCAGCTGATTCCGGCACTCGCCGACCGCTACCACGTCATCGCCCCGGACCACGTCGGGTTCGGGCGGTCCGCCACCCCGACACCCGCCGAGTTCGACTACACCTTCGATGCCCTCACCGACATCACCCAGGGCCTGCTCGACCGGCTGGGGATCGACCGGTTCGCGATGTACGTGCAGGACTACGGCGCGCCCATCGGCTGGCGCCTGGCGCTGCGGCGCCCCGCCGCGGTGCAGGCGATCATCAGCCAGAACGGCAACGCCTACGACGACGGCTTCGTCCCGTCCTTCTGGGCCGGGGTGTGGGCCTACACGCAGGCACCCGGCCCCGACACCGAAGGTGGGGTCCGCGGGGCGCTCGAACTCGAGGCCATCCGCTGGCAGTACGTCACCGGGGTGCGCGAGCCCGACCTCCTCGACCCCGACACCTGGACCCTCGACCACGCCGAGGTGAGCCGTCCGGGCAACGACGAGATCCAGCTCGCCCTGTTCCGCGACTACGCCACCAACCCGCCGCTCTACCCCGCCGTCCACGAGTACTTCCGCACCAGCCAGGTGCCGTTGCTGGCGATCTGGGGCAAGGGGGACGAGATCTTCGGGCCGGGCGGCGCCACAGCCTTCGCCCGCGACCTCCCCGACGCGGAGATCCACCTCATCGACGGCGGCCACTTCCTGCTGGAAAGCGCGCTCGACACCGCCGTCGGATACATTCGAGGATTCCTCGGCCGAACCACGGCCGCGGCCGGCCGCGCTGCCTGAACGATATCTCTAATTGCGCGACCGGAGACATCATGAATGGTCGACACCGCAACCGCAGCTGTTCCTCGCGGCGGCCCGCGACCGGCAGCACCCACCGCTCTCAGGACGCGGAGCGGGACAACCCCCCGGAGGACCGGATGGCTCGTGACAAGTCGGTCGTCGCCGTACTGATGTTCGATCAGGCGCCGTTGTTCGAGATGTCGGTTCCGATCAGCGTCTTCGGTGTCGACCGCAGTGTCACCGGAGCCCCCCGGTTCACCGTGCTGCCGGTGGCAGGCGAGCCCGGCGCGCTCACCAGCACGGGCGGCGTCATGATGCACGCTCCGCACGGTCTCGAGGACGTGGCGACGGCGGGCATCGTGATCGTCCCGGCCTGGCGCGGCGCCACGGAACAAGCCCCCGAGCCTGCGCTGCGCACACTCCGGGAGGCGCACGCCGACGGGGCGCTGATCGTCGGGCTGGGCAAGGGCGCGTTCGTGCTGGCCGCCGCGGGGCTGCTCGACGGTAGGCGGGCGGCCATCCACTGGTTCCACGCCCCCACGCTCGCGGCGTCCTACCCGGACGTCCTGGTCGATCCGGGAGTCCTCTACGAGGACGACGGCGACGTGATCACCAGCGCCGGCACCGCCGCCGGCATCGACGCCTGCCTGCACGTCGTACGTCGGCTGTGGGGTCCGGCCGCCGCGGGCGCGATCGCCCGCAGGATGATCACGCCGCCGCAACGCAGTGGACGGCAGGCCCAGTACATCGACCAGCCCGTGCCGGACCGGTCCGAGGCCGACGAACTGACACAGGCGATGGCCTACGCCGTCGAGCACCTCGACGAGGTGCTCGACATCGAGGACATGGCCTCGCACGTCCACATGAGCCGCCGGACGTTCGACCGCAGGTTCCGCTCCGAGGTCGGCATCTCGCCCTTGCAGTGGCTGCTGCACCAACGCGTACTGCGCGCACAACAGCTCCTCGAACACACCGACCTCCCCGTGGACACCATCGCCCGGCAGGTCGGCCTCGCATCGGCGGTCTCCCTGCGACCACCGTTCCACCGTTTCGCCGGGGTCGCCCCGCAGGAGTACCGCAACACCTTCCGCCCGCGGGCGAGAGCGTCGGAGCCGACCCGAGCCGATCGCTAGGGGAGTAGCCCGCCGCCCCGTGCCTCACCGCCGCGAGATCCACGGATCCGCCCTCGCGGGGGCGAACGCCCGCATCTCGCCCTGATCATGATGACGGCGGTCCGTGCCTCGGGGTGCTCACGCGCTGAGTGCCACGAGATCCGCCTGTTCGCCCTGGCGAGGGCGGAAGCGCAAGTTTCGCAACGATCATGGCCGCGCGGGTTCGCGGGCGGCCTCGGTGATCGCCACGAGATCTGCCCGTTCGCCCTGACGAGGGCCGAAGCGTGGGTCTCGTAACTTCTCGATCGCGTTATGGCGAAATGCGGGACTGCGTTTGGCTGCAATCGATCGATAACCGGCTGGTTCGACGACGCTGAATGCTGTTGGCGTCATGGATTCAACGGCGTGTGACGGGATCCACTTGTTGATTGCGAAAACCGGCCGCCGGGTGTTGTAACGTCTAGGCCATGTGGAGATCGCAGTCCACGATGTCAGCGAAACTGCGATCTGCTTATGTGACCACGCCTCTCGTGACATTCACTGTGTCGACCCGGAGGATCAACGCGGAAAGGTAGCCATGTGTGGAATCGCGGGCTGGGTGGCGTTCAATCATGACCTGCGTGCGGAATGGCACAGCGTCGAGGCGATGACCGATACGCTGGCTTGCCGGGGTCCGGACGAGGGTGGGACCTGGCTGAGCGAGCATGCGGCCCTCGGGCACAGGCGTCTTTCCGTCATCGACCTGTCGGGCGGGCGGCAACCGATGCGGGTGGACACCGACGGCGGCCCGGTGGTGCTCGTGTACTCCGGCGAGACCTACAACTACGTGGAGCTGCGGTCCGAGCTCGTCGGCCGGGGCCACCATTTCGAGACACATTCCGACACCGAGGTGGTACTGCGGGCCTATCTGGAATGGGGTACGGCCTCCGCCGAACGCCTGAACGGGATGTATGCCTTTGCGGTGTGGGACTCCCGGATCCAGCAGCTCGTCATGGTCCGCGACCGGCTGGGAGTCAAGCCGCTCTACTACTACGAAACCGCTGACGGTGTGCTGTTCGGCTCGGAGCCGAAGGCGATCCTGGCCAGCCCGCTGGCCGAGCACGTCGTGGGCCTCGACGGGCTCCGCGACATGTTCAGCCAGGTCAAGTCGGGTGTGGTCGTGTGGGAGGGCATGCGCGAGGTCGAGCCCGGCTGGGTGACCACCGTGGACCGAGCCGGTGTCCGGGGCGCGCGTTACTGGAGCCTGCCCACCTACGAGCACGCCGACTCCCAGGAGGCCACCGTTGCCCATGTCCGGGACCTGCTCGAGGACATCGTGGCCCGGCAACTGGTGTCCGACGTGCCGCGCTGCACCCTGCTGTCCGGAGGCCTGGACTCCTCCGTCATCACGACGATCGCGGCCGCGCGGCTGGCGCGGAGCGGCGAGACCATCCGCAGCTTCTCCGTCGACTACATCGGCCAGACCGAGCGCTTCGTCGCCGACGCGGCCCGCGACGCTCCGGACACCCCTTTCGCCCACGAGGTGTCCGTCCACGCCGGCACCGACCACCAGGACGTTCTGCTCGACCCCGACGACCTGACCGACCTCGACGTGCGCGCCGCCGTCGTGCGCTCCCGGGACACCCCGCAAGGTCTGGGCGACATGGACACCTCGATGTACCTGCTGTTCCGGGAGATCCGGGCCCGCTCCACGGTTGCGCTGTCCGGCGAGTCGGCCGACGAGATCTTCGGCGGCTACCGGGAGTTCTTCAGCGACGAGGCACTGTGCGCCCGCACCTTTCCCTGGCTGACGAGCGTGACGCCCATGAGGGGTCTCGACACCGACAGTCTCAGCTCCGAACTGCGGGCCGTCCTGGACGTGGACGACTACGTCCAGGACACGTATGACAGCGCGGTCGCCGGCGTCCCACGCCTGGGCCGTGACGACGACGTCGAGTACCGAATGCGGCAGATCAGCCACCTGTACCTGACCCGGTTCCTCCGCATGCTGCTGGACCGCAAGGACCGGCTGTCCATGGCAGTCGGACTGGAGGTACGGGTGCCGTTCTGCGACCACCGTCTGGTCGAGTACGTCTACAACGTCCCGTGGGCGGTCAAGACCTATGACGGCAGAGAGAAGTCCCTGCTGCGTGGTGCCGGTGACGACCTTCTGCCCAGCTCGGTACTGGGACGCCGGAAGGCGAACTTCCCGTCCACCCAGGATCCGGCGTACATCACCAGGCTGAGGCACATCTGTCGCGATTACCTCGCCGCGCCGACGCATCCGGTTTTCGAGCTGGTCGACCGGAAGTGGATGACCGGTGCCGTCGCCGACGACGCGCCGGCCACCGCGGGCACCCGGCGCGGCCTGGAACGCGCGATCGACCTGGCCATCTGGCTCGACATCTACAAACCGACCGTGAAGATCTGATCCGGCCGAAGTAGCACGCGGCTGTCCGGAGGTAAGCGTGGTCGACACCGATGCGCCGGAACGGTCCCGGCGGGCCACCGTGTATGCCTGCGTCGTTTCCGTCGCGGGGTGGTCGTTCGATCTGTTCGATCTGTTCATCCTTCTGTATGTGGCCGGCCCGGTCGGTCAGGTGATCTTTCCGGCCGACCGGCCCACGCTGAGCCTGGCCGCGGTGTACGCCTCGTTCGCCGTGAGTGTGGTGCTGCGTCCGGCCGGCGCGGCGATCTTCGGTGGAATCGCCGACCGGCACGGCCGGAAGAAGAACATGGCGCTGGTGCTGTCCGGTCTGGGACTGGTCACCGCCGCGATGGGGGCAGTTCCGGGCTATCTGGCCATCGGAGTGCTGGCACCCGCACTGTTCCTGCTGTTGCGCCTGGTCCAGGGTCTGTTCGTCGGCGGGATGGTCGCGGCAACGCACACGTTGGGCACCGAGAGCGTGGCGCCGCGGTGGCGGGGGCTGACGTCCGGGCTGATCAGTGGAGGTGGGGCCTGCGTCGGTGGCGTGGCGGCCAGCGGGCTGTACCTGCTGGTGGCCCACCTGTTCCCGGGGGAGGCCTTCACCACGTGGGGCTGGCGGGTGATGTTCTTCGCCGGGCTGGTGGCCTCGCTGCTGAGCTACGCGGTGCTGCGCGGCGCCCATGAGTCTCCGGTGTGGAGTGCGCGTTCCCGGGACGAGGTGGCCAGGGCCCGGCTGTCGGACCTCGTCAGCGCGGGTCACGGCCGAGGGTTCGTGCTCGACGTCGTGCTGGTCGCCGGTGCCGGCGCCCAGTACTACCTGACGGCGGGCTATCTGCCGACGCTGCTGGACCAGGTGCTCGGGGTGGCCCGGACTGCACAGGGTGTCATCCTGCTGGTTGCCAACGTCGTCGTGCTGTTCGCGGCGATCGTGGCGGGGCAGCTGAGCCAGTTGCTGGGGCGGCGGCGCACGATGCTGCTGTTCGGAGTGGCCAATCTGGTGCTGCTGCCGCTGCTCGTGTCGATACTGTCGCGCACCGATCCGGGACACCTCGGTCCGGTCATCCTGTACGCCTCGGCGCTCGTCTTCTTCGCCAACGCCGCCATCGCGCCGGTGATCGCCCATCTCAACGAGCGGTACCCGACCGTCCTGCGGGCCCGCGCGACGTCGGTCTGCTGGAACACCGGGTTCATGGTCGGTGGGCTCATGCCCACGTTCCTCAGCCTCGCCAGCCCCACCCTGGCCGATGTGCCGGGCCGGCTCAGCGGCTTCCTGCTGGCCGTGGTCGTCGTTTTCGTGGCGGCGAACCTGATCGGCCGCCGCGACGCGCGCATCCCCGAGACCGCCACCCTCCACGAGCTGAGCCCGGGTCCCGGCCGTGAGCCGGCGCCGGGCCGGGGACGACGAGAAACATGACCGCAAGGTCGGCGGAGGGACGCGACGTCCCGGCCACCGACACGAATGCCAACTCAGAGGCGGTGTGGTGATGAGCGACCTGCGCTCGTGGCTCGATCTGCTCGGCACCCGTGGCGACCTCGTGCGCCTGGCGGCTTCGATCGAGCCCGACCAGGATGTCGCCGCGGTGCTGGAGCGTGCTGACGGCGCCCGGACAGTGCTGTTCGAGGACGTGGCCGGTGCTCGGTTCCCGCTGGTCGGCAACACGGTTCCCACGCATGATCACCTGGGCCTCGCGCTCGGCTGCGCACCCGGCGACGTGGCTGAGCGCTTTGCCGAGGCACTGGACCGGCCCCGCGCCTGCCCCGAGGTCGCCGCTGCCGATGCGCCGGTGCTCGGGAACCGGTTCGACGGAGAGGCGTTGCTGTCGGTGCTGCCGCTGGTGCGGCAGCACGAGCACGACGCGGGGCGGTATCTGACCTCGGCCCTGTTGGCGGTGCGCGACCGTGCGAGCGGCCGGATGAACCTGTCGATCAACCGGATGCTGGCCACGGGTGAGCGTGAGCTGCGGGTGCTGGTGCTGCCCGGCCGGCTGCGGCGAATCCTCGCCGAGGCCGAAGCGGCCGGCCAGGACCTCGACGTCGCGCTCGTCATCGGGGTCCATCCGGTGCTGGTGCTGGCCAGCCAGGCCCCCGCCGAACGCGACCTCGACGACTACGCGGTGGCCGGTGCGCTCGCCCCGGCACCGATCGAGCTGGTGGCGGCCCCGACGGTGGATGCGCTGGTCCCGGCCCGCGCCGAGGTCGTGCTGGAGGGCCGTTTCACGGCCGGGCAACGCGCGGAGGAGGGGCCGTTCGGCGAGTATCCCCAGACGTACGGGCCCGCGGCTCCCGCGCCCGTCATGGAGCTGCTGGGGGGTTGGCACCGCGACGACGCGCTGTTCCAGACGATCCTGTCCGGTGGCCGGGAGCACATGTATGCAGGCGGCGTACCTCGGGAGGCACACTGCACCCGCGCGCTGCGCCGGGCCGGGTTGGACGTCGCGGGTCTGCGGCTACCGGAATCGGGCTCCTGCCGGCTCTCGGCGGTCGTCGCGCTCCGCAACCCCGCACCCGGCGCCGTCACCACGGCGATCCTGACGCTGTTCCTCGCCGCGGAGACGATCAAGCAGGTCACCGTCGTCGACGACGACATCGACGTACTCGACGACGAGCAGATCGCCTGGGCCGTCGCCACACGCGTGCAAGCCGACCACGACCTTCTCGTCGTGCCTCGTGCCAAGGGGTCCAGCCTGGACCCCTCCGCCGGTGGCCCGGTGACGGCCAAGCTCGGCATCGACGCCACCGTGCCCGCCGGCTCTGACGCAGACCGCGAGAGGTATCGGCGCATGCGGGTCGGTCCGACCGACCCCGCCCGCGTGCGGGCCCACCTCGCGGCGCTCGGCCTGTGATGACCGCCCCCCGGATCGTCGGCGTCCTCGGGCGCAACCAGGAAGAACGGATTCGCAACGGAAGGTGGCTCGATGAGTACTCGTTCGCGCTCGTACGACTTCGTGATCGTGGGTGCCGGTACGGCCGGCTGTGTGCTCGCGTCACGGCTGAGTGAGCACGCCGGCACGCGGGTGCTGCTCCTGGAGGCCGGGAGCCGGGACCCGCTGCCCGCCGCCGCTGACCCTCGGGCCTGGCCCACGCTGGCCGGTTCCTCGATGGACTGGGGAGGCGTGTCGGTGGAGATTCCGGACGGTCCACGGGTGTCTTTGCGGCGTGGACGCGCTCTCGGCGGGTCGTCGGCGATCAATGCGCTGTCGTTCATCCGCGGGCATCGGGCGAGCTACGACGCGTGGGTCACGGCAGGGGCGAAGGGCTGGGGTTTCGACGACCTGCTGCCGTTCTTCAAGCGCAGCGAGCACGTGGAAGGCCGCGATCCCGCCCTGCGTGGCCGGGGTGGCCCGGTGCGGCTGTCGCCCAGCTCTCCGCCACACCCGTTGTCGCAGGTCGCCCTGGAGGCGGCCCGGCAGGTCGGGCATCCCGTGGTGGACGACATCAACAGCGGGGCTGAGGAGGGGTTCGGCTGGGCGGAGTTCACGATCGTCGACGGCAGACGGCTGAGCGCAGCAGACGCCTACCTGCTGCCGGTGCTGGAGCGGCCCAACCTCGATGTGGTCACCGACGCACTGGTGCACCGGCTCGTCGTCCGCGGTGGGCGGTGCACCGGCGTCGAGTACTCGACCGGGTCCGAGGTCATCGCCGCGGAGTCCGACGGGGAGGTGCTTCTGGCCGCCGGTGCGATCGGCTCGCCCCAGCTGCTCCTGCGTTCCGGTATCGGCCCGCAGACCCATCTGCGCGATCTCGGGATCCCGGTGCTCGCCGATCGTCCGGGGGTGGGCGCGAACCTGCACGACCACCCCGTCACCGGCGTGGTCCACCACGCACTGGCGCCCGTCGCCGCGACGGGGGGCAACGGCGGGGGCGAGGCCAAGGGCACGATCCGCACCAGCGCGGACGCGCCATGGCCGGACGTGCAGCTGTTTTGCGCGATCGCGCCGATGCTGGGCGACAGGATCCTCGGCCCGGAGCGCGGCGCGGGCTACACGCTCGTGGTCTCCGTCGTGGCCCCGTTCAGCCGCGGTTCGGTGCGTCTGACCCGCGCCGCTCCCGACGCCGCCCCCCTGATCGACCTGGCCTACTACCGAGACCCCCGCGACCTCGACGCCGCGGTCGCCGGGCTGCGCGCCGCGCGCGAGCTGGGCAACGCACCTGCCTTCGAGCCCTGGCGGGGCCAGGAGGCCCAGCCCGGCGCCGATGTGCGCGACGACAGCGCTCTGCGCGCCTACGTGCGCCGCAGCGCCCGCACCTACTTCCACTACGCGGGCACCTGCCGGATGGGCACTGACGACGACGCTGTCGTCGACACCGAACTGCGGGTGCGCGGGGTCGACGGACTGCGTGTCATCGATGCCTCGGTCATGCCGTCGCCGGTCAACGCCAACACCAATGCCACGGTCTACGGCATCGCCGAACGCGCTGCCCATCTCCTGCAGGCCTGATCAGCGGTTGGCTTCCGCGAGTTGCTTGATCCCCTCGAGGGTGCGGCGGAGATTGTCGCGGATGGTGAGGAAACGTCCGACGATGATCTCCGCCGCCTGATCGGGATACTGCGTCGTGGCTGCGGAGGTGCCGGACCCCTCGGTGCACATCACCATCGAGTGACTGACCCTGGTGCCCGTCCCGGCCAATGGCGAGAGCGTGAACCGCCATTGCGCCCATGGCTTCTCCGCGGTGAGTCCCACGTTGTAGACGAAGGCACGGCCGGGCTCCCAGCGGACGACATGGCACGGAGTCGTCCATGCCATCTCGCCGGTGGGCCCGGCGAACAGGACGTTGATCGTCGGGTGCCCGGAGTCGCGGGTCGCGTTGGATCCGTGGAACGTGCTTCCCAACCCGGGGCGCTGTCCCTCGTCCCACGTCGCGGTGACGGCTTCGCCGCTGAACCTTCCGGGAAGGGTGATGTCGGTGACCAACGGCCACAGCTGTTCGGGCGTGGCGTCGATGTCGAGATCGAGGCTCACCCCGCGGCCTTCACCCGGGTGGGCCCGCTCCGCCGGGGAGATCCGACGGTCGGTGAAGCCCCAGTGGTCGACGTACGTGACCTCGGCGGCCGGCCGGCGGGGGGCCCGACGGAAACTGCCACCCGTGCTGTAGGCGACCGGGAACAGAACCACCTGCGTGACGCCATCAGGGATTCCGAGCAACCGCGCTACCTGGGCGGCGCGCTGCAGGTGAAAGGTCGTCCATGCCGTGCCGATGCCGCGTGCCCTCGCGGCGAGACAGAAGCTCCATGCGGCCTGGATGACCGAGTCGAACAGGCTCGGCCTGCCGCTGCCGTCGTGCACACCGTAGATGGTGGCCATGACCAGTACCGGCACTCGTTCCAGGTTCTCTGCCAGGTGGATCGCCGATCGGACGACACGCTCACCACGCTCGTCGGCCTCGGTCGCCGTGGCAGCCAGCTCCGTGAGCTGTGTCATCCCCGCTGCCCGGTACAGCTCGGCGATCTTCCTCTTCAGATCCTGGTCGCGCACGATCATCCAGCGGCGGCTCGACTGGTTCGACCCGGAGGGTGCCTGCTCGGCCAGATCGATCATGTGCAGCAGGGTGTCGTCAGGTACGTCCCGGTCGAGATCGAGGCGTTTGCGCACAGCTCGAGTGGTGCTCAGGATTTCGTCGATGCAGCTGAGGTCAAACTCTGTCACGTCATTCAGCTTTCATGTCCGTCTCTTTCGGCGGTGGCCGCGACGCGGGCCGCAATAAGTAGCTCAG
This sequence comes from Pseudonocardia xinjiangensis, assembly GCF_050948425.1. Lineage (NCBI taxonomy): Bacteria > Bacillati > Actinomycetota > Actinomycetes > Pseudonocardiales > Pseudonocardiaceae > Pseudonocardia > Pseudonocardia xinjiangensis. The sequence goes on from NZ_CP192009.1 coordinate 3,181,207, forward strand.
CCGGCTACCGGATCAACCCCTCGAATGTCCCGGCCCGGCTGTTTGTATCCGCAAAGGCGTTGCTGGACGAGGATTCATGACCCGCGCACGTCTCTATGGTGGCACATCGTCACTTCGGCCAGGCGTCCTGAGCACGCCAATGTGCGATTCATTCCGGCCAGTTGTGCCGGCGTCGGCGAACGGCGTTTTGGCTGGCCATGGGTGGTTTTCCGTACTGTGCGTGGTCTAGCAACTGCGCTGGAAGCTGCCGTCCGGATGATCGACGATCGATTCCGGCCAGCTGTGGGCGGATTCTCTGGCCCGAAATGTGGTGCGGTAGTCCTGCGGGCTCACTCCGACGGCCCGGCGAAACGCGGGGCGTAGCGAGACGGCCGCGGAGAACCCGACCTGTCGGGCGATGGCGTCGACCGACAGGCCGGTGTGCTCCAGCAGTTCCTGGGCGCGCAGGATGCGTTGGTGGAGGAGCCACTGGAGGGGAGAGATGCCGGTCGCTGCCCGAAACTGCCGGTCGAAGGTGCGCCGGCTGAGGTGCGCCCGGGCAGCCAGGGTCTCGACGTCGAGGGCCTCGCTGAGGTGTTCCAGGGCGTAGGTCATGACCTTGCCGAGGTCGTCGGAAGGGATCTCGGGAACCGGGTGGCGGATGTACTGGGCCTGGCCTCCGCTCCGGTGAGGCGGCACGACCATCCGGCGGGCGATGACCGTGGCTGCTTCCGCTCCCCAGTACCGGCGCACGATGTGGAGGCAGGCGTCGAGTCCGGCCGCTGTGCCGGCGCTGGTGACGATGTCGCCACCGTCCTCGTACAAGACGGTCGGGTCGACGGTGACCTGGGGACACACGGCCGCGAGGACCGGGGCGTGGTACCAGTGGGTCGCCACCCGTCGACCGTCGAGCAGCCCGGCGGCCGCCAGGACGAAGGTGCCCATGCACAGGCCCACGATCAGTGCCCCGTCCTCGTGCGCCGCGCGCAGTGCCCGCAGCGCTGGTTCGGGCGGGCGTTCCTGGGCGTTCCGCCATGCCGGGACGATCACGATCCCCGCGTTCTGCAGTGCCTCCAGACCATGGGGAACCCGGAACTCGATGCCGCTGGTGGTGGTGAGCACGCCCGGCTCCCCGCGTACCGAAAGGAGGTGGAACTGCGGCGCACCGTCGAGTGTGCGATCGACTCCGAAGACACTGATCGGTACCGACATCTCGAACATGGGCGCCCCGTCGAACATCATCACTGCAACGGTGGCTCGGTCACGAGTCATCGCGTCCTCCGAACTTCACGTCGCCGAGCCGGGTTGCATCTGGATACCGGGACCCGAGATTGCCCCGACGATAAGTAGGGAGGCGTCGGTGTCATTCCATTACCGGCTGCCCGCGCTTTCGTGATTTGTCTGCGCACCTGCAACCGCTACTTCACTCGCTCATCGAAATCCTGAACGGTGCGAAGAGCCCGGCGACCCGTGGTCGCCAACCCGACCACGAACAGCACCAGGCCGGTCGCGGCCATGATCAGCCAGCCGAGATGTGCCGCTGAGACGAAACCGGTCGACACCGGCCCGACGATCCGTGCGGTCACCACCGAGCCGAGCACCGCGACGCCCAGCGTCGCGCCCACCTGCCGTCCCGCGGACGCCACCGCTGCCGCGACCCCGGCCTGCGACGGCGGCATTCCCGAAACGGCTGCAGTGGTGATCGCCGGGTTGATGAGCCCGAACCCGAGCCCGAACACGGCATAGGCGCCGGCCACCTGCCAGAGTGGCGAACCCCCGGTCAGCTGCGCGAGCATGAACGAGCTCACCGCCATCGCCAGAGCTCCGACCGTGACCGGAATGCGGGGGTGGTTCCCGCCGATGCGTCCGGACACGGTGGACAGCAGCAGGATCATGATCGCCGCCGGCAGGGTGAGCACGCCTGCGAACAGCGGGGAGAACCCCCGCGCCGCCTGCAGGTAGAGCGCATTGAGGAAGAGGAACCCCGCCACGGTGCCGTACGAGCCCACGGCGATGAGCGTGGCCCCGCTGAAGGGAACGCTCTTGAAGAACCGGACGTCCAGCAGGGGGTGGTCCGTGCGTAGCTCATGGCGGACGAACCTGATCGCCGAGAGGACCGCAACGACGGCGCAGCCGATGATCCACGGCGAGCGGATACCGAGCTGCGGCGCTTCGATGATCGCGTAGGTCAGCGTGGCGAGCAGTGCGATCACCAGCAGCTGCCCGATCGGGTCGAGCTGCCGTGCCCGTGCCGCGCGGGACTCCGGCACGAACCGTGTCACGAGAACCACGGCGGCGAGCGCGATCGGCACGTTGATCCAGAACACCGACCGCCAACCGTCGACGTCCACCAGTACGCCGCCGAGAATCGGCCCGAGCGCCCAGCTCAACCCGGCCACGGAGCCCCAGATGCCGATGGCCCTGGCCCGCTCCCGGCGTTCGGTGAACGTGTTCGTGATGATCGACACCGAGGAGGGGTTCAACATCGACCCGCCCACGGCCTGCAGCATCCGGAACACGACCAGTAGCTGGACGTTGGGGGCGATGCTGCAGAGCAGTGACCCCAGGCCGAACAGGACCAGACCGATCTGGAAGACACGCTTCCTGCCGATCCGGTCCCCGATGGAGCCGGCGAGCAGGAGCAGGCTCGCGAGCACGACGCTGTAGGCGTCGATCACCCACTGCAGGTTCGACACCGAGGCCTGTAGGTCACGACCGATCGACGGCAGGGCGAGGTTGATGATGGTGTTGTCCAACCCGACGAGGAACAACCCCGTGCAGGAGATGGCCAGAATCACCAGCTTGCGACGCCGCCCCAGCCCGGGCTCGTTCTCCTCACGGGCTCGGTCCAACGGTGTCGGCCGGGTCCGCGTGTTCACTGTCCGGTCACGGGCGTTGCGGCCCTGCTCACGGCAACGGTGCTGGTGAGGTGCTTGGCGAGGCCGGCGGCCTCGTTCCGGATCTCGGGGACGGCCATGGCTTCCCAGTTGGAGCTCTTGGTGGGCGGACCCACGCTGTACATGCCCGGCACGACGTCGCCGCGGCTGTCGAGAAGCTCGCCATGCTCGGTGCACGCCAGGCCGAGGGCGAGCGAATCCGGGGCGATGGTGCCGCGGTCGAGCAGGGCTCGCAGGAGCGGGTTGGTGGTCATCGTGATGTCGCTGAGCGGACCCGTGCAGTTCACGAGGGCCTCGGCATCGACCGTGGTGTTGGTGAGGTGCACGCGGCAGCGGGTGCCGAGGTCCTCGACGGACTGGAGGCCGCCGCCGTGGAGGGTGAGCCGCCCGGCGTCGCGGTACTCCGTGATCCGAGCAGCGACCTGGGGGGCCATCCGGTTGCGGTGCAGATGCCAGGCGTGGACGTATGCGGAGAGGAAACGCCGGCGCTGGCCCTCGTCGAAGCGACGCCAGATCGACTGGGACTGCGGGCGCAGGCCGTCGACGACTGCGCGCCAGTCGACGCCCTGCCGCTTGGCTTCGGCGATCTGCTCATAGACCAGCGCGGCGACCTCGTCCGCGGCCAGCGGGCCGGACGGAATCCGGGTCGACCACTCGGGCATCGCCTGCTCCACGTGGGCGCGAGGCAGCTCGCCGCGACGGCTGGCCATCACCACCCGGCGACGGGGGGCGTCGTCCAGGAGCGTGATGGCAGCGTCGACGGCGGTGAGCCCGCTGCCGGCGATGACGACCGTCGCGTCGTCGGGCACGCGTGCGAGCCCTGCGAGATCCCACGGACTCTGCAGATGCCACGCGGCGCCGGGAACCGGACCTGCCGCGGATGCCAGCCTGCGGGGAGCGGCCACGCCGTAGGCGAGCACGACGGACTCCGCCAGGGCGGTCCCGACGGTCGTGGTGATCTCGAAGCCACCCTCGCGGGCCACCACGTCCTCGACCCGGGCTCCGACGATCGTCAGGCGGTCGTCACCGAACTGGGCGACCAGGTCTCTCAGATAGTCGCCGTAGACCATCCGCGGCAGGAAGTCGGTGGGCTTCCATTTGCGGCCGGCGCGCCGGGCCCAGTTCGCGAAGTGGTCAGGCTCGTCCGGAAATGCGCTCATCATCTGTGCGCGGAGGTTGAGCAGATGCCGCGAGTCGGTCGTGCCGTACGCGACGCCGAGATGCCGATGGCTCGGGTCGGCCTCGAACAGCACGATCCGCAGGCCAGGGTCACTGCTGGCGCGCAGCAGATGAAGTGCGGTGAGTGTCCCGCTCGCACCCCCGCCGACGATCGCCACTGTTGCTTGGCGGCCTGCCTCGTTCAGATCGATATTCACCATGTCACTCACGCTGCACCTCATGATCCGTGGGCCTGATACTCATATCGGCCCGCATCGTTGACTGTCGTATTTCTGCAGCGGGCGACCATGACCGCGTCATATCTCGACAGTGCGCCGAGCCTCCGGTTCACCGTGAGGGACATCCAAGCTGAGTATCGATTGATTCCGGCCAGGTGTGGCCAGGTTCTGTCGCGCTGACCGCCGGTGCTGTAGACGTGCCCTTTGAGCCGATGATCCGCGAAATCGGGACGTGGTGGGAACCAGGGCGCCGGTCTGTCGTTCGATGTGGCTTGAATCGATCGGTGGATAGCTTCCGCGCCACTCACACCCCCTGTGGCTGCCGGGGCACTATGAATGCATGACTGCATCTTCCTCATCTGCTCCGTCCGCGACGGCGGACGTGAACGCATCGATCACAGTTCAGTTGATCGGTGGCCCCACGGCTGTGATCGAGATCGGCGGAGTGCGGCTGGTCACCGATCCCACATTCGATCCTCCCGGCGACCACCCGGTCGGGCAGCGGAACCTGCTCAAGACGACCGGGCCGGCGGTACCGGCGGATTCGGTCGGCCGGGTGGACGTGGTGCTGCTGTCACACGACCAGCATCCGGACAACCTCGACGACGCCGGACGGCGGTTCATCGGCGACGTGCCGCTGGTGCTCAGCACCGCAGCCGCCGCCGAGCGGCTCGGCGGTGTCACCCGTGAACTGCCGCTGTGGCGCAGCCACGTCATGTCGCGGCCGGACGGCGGGGAACTGCGGATCACCGGGGTACCTGCGCAGCACGGTCCCGCGGGCACCGAACACCTGACCGGAGAGGTCCGTGGTTTCGTCCTGTCCGGGGCCGGGCTGCCCACCGTCTACGTGAGCGGTGACAACGCCTCGCTCGCGGTCGTCCGTGACGTCGCCGATCATGCGGGCCCGGTCGACATCGCGATCATCTTCGCCGGCCGCGCACGCAGTCCGCTGATGGACGCCTACCTCACCTTCAGCAGTGACCAGGCCGCCCAGGCGGCCGAGATCCTCGGCTCTCCGACCGTGATCCCCATTCACCTGGACAGCTGGCAGCACCTCACGCAGGAGCCGGACGCGATCCCGTCGGCCTTCGCGCGGCGCGGGCTGAGCGAGCACTTGCTCATGCTCGCGGCCGGCGAGTCCACAACGGTGGCCGGCACGCCCTCGCCGTCTGTCGACTCGTGAGGCGATGACGGGGAAGGGCGTCCTCGTTGCCGCGTGCAGGAGCCGCGCGGCAACGAGGAGCAGGAGGCGACGTGCGAGAGGGCGCGTGCATTCACCATGGCGTACGTCCCACCGGTCACCCTGGACGACGTCCTCGGCGCCGCCGCCCGGCTCGAGGGTGTCGCGCATCGGACGCCCGTCTTGCGCTCGCACGCCGTGGACGAGCTGGTGGGCGCTGAGCGGGGCATGGCCCTCGTTCCGCCGTACGACCATCCCCACGTGATCTCCGGAAAGGGCTCGACGGTCTGGCCGTACCCGTCCCGGGCGAGCTGACCTTCGCCGTCAACCAGCGTCTGGTCGAAGCCATCGCGCTGGTGAGCGACGACGAGATCCGCCAGGTGATGCGATTCGCCTTCGAACGGCTCAAGATCGTCGTCGAGCCGAGCGGCGCCAGGGGTCTGTCGGCTCTGATGGCCGGCCGGATCGAGCACCTACCGCGGCGCATCGGCGTCGTCATCTCGGGCGGCAACATCGACGCCCGGCGCTTTGCCGAGCTGTGCGGGTAGTGGCCGGGACGGCCCCGGTCGTCGTCGCCGGCCATCGTTTCTGCGGAGCAGCCCGGACGCCGCCAAATGGCGGCTCCGCGGCCGATTCGGCGCAGGTACGATCTACTCCCTCGTCAATCTGCCAACTTGTCCGGCGCGTAGCGTAAACAGTCATTCCGGTCCTCGGCAGCGATTTAAGGAGTAGCAAGAATGGACATCCGGAAGGGCGACACCGCGGTGGTGTTCATCGACCCGCAGAACGACGTTCTGAGCGAGGCCGGGGCCAACTGGGGGGCGGTCGGCGCAAGCGTCACCGAGAACAAGACGGTCGAGAACATGGAGCGGACGTTCGAGGTGGCCAAGTCCCGTGGCTATGAGGTGTTCATCTCACCTCACTACTTCTACCCCACCGACAGTGGTTGGCTGATGAACGGGCCGCTCGAGACCGCCGAGTTCGAGACTCATACATTCGCCCGGAGCGGGCCGCTCGATCTGACGGGTTTCTCGAACTCCGGCGCGGACTGGCTGGATCGCTTCAAGCGCTATATTGATGATGGCAGGACGATCGTGGCCAGTCCGCACAAGGTGTTCGGACCGCAGACCAACGACCTGGTCCTGCAGCTGCGCAAGCGAGGGATCGGCAAGATCCTCCTCGGGGGCATGTTGGCCAACATGTGCGTCGAATCCCATATGCGCGAATTCATCGAGCAGGGCTTCGAGGTTGCCATGCTCAAGGATGCGACCGCCGGGCCCCGGCATCCGGTCTGGGGCGACGGCTATGAAGCCGCGATCGTCAACTACCGGTTCTTCGCCCATGAGGTGCTGTCCACCGAGGAAGCGGTCGACCGGATGCGCTGACGGGCTGGGCACATGATCGAGGTGGGAAGGGCATCCACAGGGATGGCCGGGACAGGCGCACACTCTGCCCGTGGGCGCAGATGAGGGCTACCTGTTGGACAACCGGCAGACCCGGGCCGGGGCGCGGCTGGAGGCGTTGGCCACGCTGTTCGATCCGTCCACCTTCCGCCACATGCGCGACCTCGGCGTGGGCGCCGGCTGGCGGTGCTGGGAGGTCGGCGCGGGAGGCAGGTCGGTCCCGGACTGGCTGGCCGGGCAGGTGGGCCCCACCGGCATGGTCGTGGCCACCGACATCGACACCTCGTGCCTGGCCGGCCTCGCCGATGACCGGGTGCACGTGCTCCGCCATGACGTCGGCGCCCAGGACCCCCCGGCGTCCGACCTCGACCTCGTGCACGCCCGGCTCGTGCTGACCCACGTTCCTCGCCGACACGCCGCGCTCACCTCGATGGTCGCGGCCCTGCGCCCGGGTGGCCGGCTCCTCCTCGAAGAAGCCGACCCCGGCCTGCAGCCGCTGATCTGCCCCGACGAGCACGGCCCTGAGCAACAGTTGGCCAACCGGCTCCGCAGCGGCTTCCGGACGCTGATGGCCGGCCGCGCCGCCGACCTGGCCTACGGGCGCACCCTGCCCCGGCTGCTGCGCGACCACGGGCTGGTCGACGTCGGTGCCGATGCCTACTTCCCGATCACCGCACCGGCCTGCACCGCGCTCGAGCGCGCCACCGTGGAGCAGATCCGCGACCGGCTCATCAGTGGCGGCATCGCCACCGCCGCCGAGATCGACCACCACCTCGACAACATCGACACCGGACGCGTCCCCGATCTGGCCACCTCACCCATGATCTCGGCCTGGGGCCGCAAGCCCTGAACGCGACCGGCGACGCGGCACCGCCAGAACGTCCCTGATCCGGTCCGAGTCTTCTGCGTGTTACCGGCTGCGCATATCGACCGCTACCCCCTCGGCGGCAACCGGCCGGCGCGGCTCGTTAGCATTCGCGCTCTCGGCGGGACTACGCTCTCATCCTTACCCGGGTGGTCATCCATCACGGCTCGATGTACCAGGGGATATTCGTGGAGTTGTCCAGGATCCACATCGATCAGGTCGTCGCCGAGTACCTGCGCGCGTGGGCCGGACAGGATCCGGACCTGATCCCCGGGATCTTCACCGAGGACGCGACCTACCAGGAGGGCGGCTACGCGGGGCCCATGCTCGGTGTCGCGAGCATCCGCAGCTACTGGCAGAAGAAGGTCGTCGAGTCGCAGGACAACATCACGTGCAGACACCTCCTGACCTCGGTGGATCAGGAGACGGGCCGTGTGACGGTCAAGTGGGAGGCCGAGTTCGACGATCTCGACGACGGCTTCCGCAAGCGCATCATGGAGGTCGCGCTCCTCACGTTCGAGGACGGGCGGATCTCCTCGCTGGAGGAGTACTGGACGTCGCAGAAGATCCGGCCTCTCGATCAGCGGCAACTGCCGGGTTGACCGTCCGGGTGGTCCGCCCGAGGTAGGACTGCAGTTCCCGGTGCCGGAAGTAGAGCAATGGTCCTTCGTTCCGCATCAGGTTCGCATTGACCAGCGCGTCGAGGAACGTCTGGTGCTGCAACGGATACCGGCGGCCCAGACAGAGCAGCCACATGTGGGCGATGAAATACGTCGGCCAGGCCGTGAAGAAACACGCCACGATCACGCCCATGGTGAGTCCGTAGAGGATTCCCTGAGCTGGTTCGAGAGAGAAGCCGGGCGAGTTGACGGCATGGATGACCGCCAGCGGCCCGGTCAGGTAGCTGATGGCGATCGCGATCGTTCCCGTGGCCGCGGTCGCAAGGCTCACGATGCTCAGGAGTGCGACGATCCGATCACTTCTGAGCGGGGCCCCCTCCACCGACGACGGCGACGATCCCTCCAACGGACTGCCGGCAGCGAGCGGCAGGCTGAGCCATTTGACGAGTCCGCCGATCAGCCCGACCGGCACCCCGATGGTGAGACCGAAGAAGTACATCAGGCTGAGGCCGTACTCCTGGCCGTACCGGATTGCGCCGCCGATGCCTCCGCCCACCCCGATCAGGCTCGCCGGCAGTACGGCGGCGAGGATCGGCCAGATCGGTGAGGTGATGCGCGGGGCGGGGGTCAGCCGGATTCGTGAGGCCCGCATCTGGGTGCGTGGGCGCTCGATGAGCAGGCGTGCGGCGATGACGGCGATGCCGATGCCGAAGAGGACGCCGATGACGATGTCCGGCGGGCTCCGGTACTGGTCCTGGAGGCCCGTGACCTGGCTCACCACCGAGACGACCAGGGCGGTGACCGCGGCGATCCCGACGGCCGTCAGCGCGGCAACCGTCGGCCTGTCGACCACCAACCGTTCCTTCAGCAGCAGGACCAGCCCGATCGCCACGGCCAGCTGTGTCGCATCAGCCACGGCCTGGACCGGTGGATGGACCAGCACGGCGAGGATGAACACCTCGACCCAGGCGATCGGTGCCGCGACGGCGACGTGACGCAGGCCGACCGGGTAGCCCCGGAGAATCCCCAGGATCGCGCCGGTGCCTGCGCCGATCGCGAGTCCACGGGTGAGCCCGACGGGCATGACGATCGCCAGGAGATATGCCGGCGCGATCAGGCTCGCGGCCATTGCTGCCAGCGCTGCTCGCGGTATCGCGTCGCCCACCCGCCACCACGCGTACGAGACGTAGTTCCTGCGCTCCATGTCCCGCGCCATGTACATCAACCAGTACAGGGCCCGGGGCTTCTGCAGGATCGGTGCCCTGGTGAAGGCCCGATCCACCTCGGCCGCCAGCAGGCGCTCCTTCAGGCCCCTCTCGCCGCCCTGCTCGGCGGTGTCCAGCAACTCGTGCGCGGTGACGTTCTCGTCGATGATCGCGTTGTACGCCGAGCGCAGGTACAGCGGTGTCCGCAGCACCCTCACGATCGCCGAGCGATGCGCCGCCCGACCGGATCGGATCGCCGCGCGGAGTGCGTCGAGACCGCCGTCTGCCTGGTCCCGCGCCGAGAGCGCCCCGAGATAGCGCCGGACGTCGTCCCGTGTCGATCGGCACAGACGGAGCTTCGCCGTGTTGCGCAGCCGCACTCTCTCGTAGATGTGGTCCCGGGCCAGGATGCAGAGACGCTGGCGCTCCGGGAAGAACGCCTCGATCCGCTGGAGGGCACCTGTGACGTCGCTGCCGTCGGCGATCTCGTCGAGGCTGTCGAGCACGAACACGAACTGTTCGGAGTTGGTGAGCGTCCGCGCGATCCCGTCCGGACCACGACGGAAGGACCGCAGGATCGGGTAGGTGGTCTCGAGCCGGCGGTTGAGCCAGTCCTCGAAGGAGTCCCGGCGGGCATCCCATGAGTTGAGCGACAAGCAGAGGGGGACGAGGTCGCCGCGCTTCGTGAAGTAGCGCTCGATCAGTCCGAGCGTGAGGGCGACCGCGAGCGTGGACTTCCCGGTGCCCTCCTCGCCGAAGATGACGACCCGGCGGAGGTCGGACCGGTAGACCACAGCCGCACACGACCGGCGCATGTCCTCGAGGTTCCACAGTGGCGACTTCGCCGGGGTCGCCAGGAACGCGGAGACCTCGCCGTGCCTCGCGTCGAGCCCGGAGATGATCTTCACCCGGAGCGGTATGAACGACGTGTCGCTCAGACCGCGCTTCCGCTCCTGCTCCTTCCAGACGTCGCGGACCTCCTCCGCGATCTTCCGGATGCCCTCCTCGATCGTCAGCTTCGGTGACGGGTTGCCGAGTCCACCGAGGGACAGGACGGCGAGGAGGGCGGCGACGACGCTCGAGATCTGGTCGGCGAACTGGAAGTCGAGCGTGACGAGGTTGAACGTGATGACCGACGTGGCGAGGAGTGCCACCAGGAACCGGAAGGGCCCGATGTTCCGGATGTAAGTGGCCAGCACTGATGTCCTTTTGACGGCGCGGCTTCGAGTCGCCAGGTCGGGCGGGGTGGCTGGGGGCTTCGAGACTGGTTTCCCAGCACCCGAGAGCGTCTGGGCAGGGGTGGCACCGACGGCGCCGCACGGTCCCGGCCGCGGTGTGTGCCGTTTGCGATCTTGCAGCACTTTGCGTCAGCCGTCTACGCGTACTCCGGGGTCAGGATCACGACGCCGGAACCGCCCGGGAACGCTTGCACTCCGAACGCGGATGGCTAAGGTTAGGCGAACCTAAGTTGTGGAGGAGTCGTGTGATCTCGCCTGCCGCCCCACCGGGCCCCGACCCTGCCGAGCGTTCCCGCACCGTGCTGTCGAACGCCCCCACCTCGGTGATGGAGGTGGGCGCCGACCTCACCGTCGTCCTGGATGTCGTCGCGGTCGACACCGATGGTTCCCTCGTGCTGCTGGTGCCGGAGGACGGGCCGCTCGCGGCCCGCGTGGCCGGGCAGGCCGTGCCCGTCACCGTCCGCAGCGCGCTCGTGAGCCCGGTGCCCGGCCCGGACCGGCGGCTCGACTCGGTCACCGTGCACGGCGTCGTCGAGGCCGCCGACGACGTCGGGGTCGCGCTGGAGGTGCTGCTGGCGGCCCACCGGGACCAGCCGGTCGAGACCGTGCTGCGCCCCGACGCGTCCACGCTGCTCCGGGTCTCGGTCGTCCAGCTCCGGCTGGACGGCGAGCCGGTCGATCCCGACGCCTACGCCCGTGCCACTGCCGACCCGCTGGCCGCCGGCAGCGACGAGGTGGTCGCGCACCTGTTGTGTGCCCACCCGGAGCAGGTGGTGCAGCTCGCCCACCTGCTCGACCGCGATCTGCTGCAGGGCGTGCACGCGGTGGCGCCGGTCCGCGTCGACCGGTTCGGAATCACGTTTCTCATCGAGGGCCGGGCTGGATCCCGGCTCACCCGGCTGAACTTTCCGGCGGCCCTGCGCGGCCCGGCGGAGCTGCCCGCAGTCATGAGGGAGCTCCATCGCCGGGCCGCGCAGGTGACGGACTGCCCGTTCACCGGCGACACCCGCGGCTCGTGACCGTCGCCGGCGGGAGGTTCTGAACGTGCTGGAAGCCGAACCGCACGGTGGAGCGAATCAGCTCTGTCCGAGGACCGCACCGCGGATCTGCTGGATCGGTGCTTTCGGCTCCCGGTCGGCCGTCAGCAGGCCGTTCGTCTCCTGCATGGTGTCGGTGAGCTGGGTGTAGCAGGAGCCGGCGAGGAAGGTGCTCGCCCTGATCCCGTCGTAGAGGGCGGTGATGCGCGCGATCCAGTCCTCCACATCGGCAGCGGCGGTGTATCCCCAGCCGTCCTCGCGCCGACCGGTGGGCTGGTAGTCGATGCCACCGAACTCGGTGAGCATGACGGGCTGGCCGAGATCCTCGGATCCATCGAGCAGAATGCGGCGGCCGGCCGGGCCCATGCCCGCGAGCAGGCGCTCTCGGGCGGACTCGTCGGCGTAGGTGCGCGCGAGTACCGCACCGTCTCCCTCGTAGTCGTGCACGGTGATGATGTCGGAGTTCTGCTGCTCCCAACCGTCGTTCGAGACCACGGGTCTGGTGGGGTCGAGGGCCCGGGTGAGGTCGGTCAGCGCCCGGGAGTACGCCTGCTGTGCCCGGTCCTCGCTGATGCGCTGGATTCCCCAGGACTCGTTGAACGGCACCCAGGTGACGATCGACGGGTGCGAGGCGTCCCGGTCGACGGCGTCCATCCACTCCCGGGTGAGCCGCTGCACCGCGGTCGCGGAGAACTCGTAGGCGCCGGGGGTCTCGCCCCACACGAGCAGTCCGAGCCGGTCGGCCCAGTACAGGAAGCGGGGGTCCTCGATCTTCTGGTGGATCCGGCACCCCGTGAACCCGAGATCCTTGATGAGCTCGACCTCGCGGCGCAGCGCGGCACGGGACGGCGCCGCGAGGTGGCTGTCCGGCCAGTACCCCTGGTTCAACACCGACCGGACGTCGTACGGACGTCCGTTGAGCAGGAACGCACCGCGCCCCACACCGACCGTCCGGATCCCCAGGTACGAGCCCACGGCGTCGACGACGCACCCGCCGGCGTCGTGCATCGAGACGGTGGCGTCGACCAGCCGCGGGTGCTCCGGTGACCAGGTGAGCTCGTCCTCGGCCTGCCCGTTGCGCTGGCGCCGTACCGGCACCGGCACCCGGACGGAGGTGGCACCCTCGGCCACGTCGACGTCGATCGTGGCGAGGTCCTCGTCCCGCTCGTCGAACCGCAGCGCCACCCGCAGGCGCGTGCCGGCAGCGACCCGCCCGCGAAGCCGGACGGTCAGATCGACGCCTGCCAGGCCGGCCGGGAGCCACTGCACGTGCTCGATGCTCGTGGCCGGCACCGCTTCCAGCCACACGGTCTGCCAGATTCCGGTGGTGCGCCGGTACCAGATCGCATGTGCGTCCTCGTGCCAGTCCTGCTTGCCACGCGGCTGCGTCAGGTCGTGCGGGTCGTCCTCGGCCCGGACGACGAGGACGTGGCTGTCACCTTCGGCCACGAGCGCGGTCACGTCGAACGTGAAGGGGGTGTGGCCACCCTCGTGCTCGCCGACGAACCTGCCGTCGATCCACACGCGCGCCCGGTAGTCCACCGCGCCGAAGTGCAGCAACACCACTGGTGCTGGCTCGGATCTGCCCGCAGCGGCCAGATCGTCCCCGGTGATCGTGCGGGCGTACCAGACCACGGGGTGGAACCCGGGCTCCGCTATCCCCGACGCCACCGACTCCGGTGGGAAGGGCACCGTGATCTCCCGTGCCTCCGGCAGACCCGTGTGCCACTGCGCGCCGAGGCCGCTGTCCGCGTCGTCGTGCCGGAACGACCAGATGCCGTCCAGATCCGCCCAGGCACTGCGCATCATCTGGGGCCGGGGGTAGGTGCCGTCCTGCCGGGAGGCCACGGGGACCTCGGGGCTCGTGACGGTGGACGCGGACGAGTCGGAGGCAACACGCACGGGGCGCACCCTAGGCGTCGTGGACGCAGACGTGGACGGCTGCTACTTCCCGTCGGGCACGTGGTTCTTGACCTCGTCGTAGCCGGCGGGGGTGGGCTCCTTGGCGGGCGAGTAGATCACCCGGATGACGCCCGTCGGGAACGTCTCCGTCGCGGTCACCGCCAGGTGGTAGGGCGCGTCACCGTCGTCGAAGAGCCTGCGGCCCTTGCGTGCTGCCACCGGATGCACCAGCAGGCGGAGCTCGTCGACCAGCCCGGCGGCGAGCAGTTGCTGCACGACCGAGATCGAGCCGGGAATGAGGATGCCCCGGACGTCGGGGGCGCCCTTGAGCGCGGTGACGGCCTCGACGAGGGCGCCGTCGATCAGTTCGGAGTTGCGCCAGGAGAACTCGAGGGGCTGGCGCGAGACGACGACCTTGCGCGTGTCCCCGAGCTGCTTGGCGAAGGGTGCATCGTCCCCGCCGGCGTTCTCGCGGTCGGGCCATGCCCCGGCGAAGCTGTCGTAGGTCTCGCGGCCGATGAGCAGCACGTCGGCGGTGTCGTAGTCCTCGCTGACAGCGCGGCCCATGTTCTCGTCGAAGTACGGGAAGTGCCAGTCGGGATCGATCTCGGCGACGCCGTCGGCCGCGATGAACAGGGTGGAGATGACCTTCGCCATCGGAGTTCCCTTCCGGTCGGTTGATGTTCGACGGGTAGACCGACGGCGGCGCCGGAACTCATCTGTCCGGCGCGACGTCCCCCCGTCGCCGAGCGCGCCGGAACCAGCGCGCGCTCACGCCGGATCCCCCCAGGCCTTTCTTGGGGGGCCCTTGACTTCCTCCCGGGGAGCTGCAATATATTGCATATCGCATCGTGATGCCGGCGCGAGGCCGAGTGCCGCCGGCGCCGGCCCCGCTCGTGAACGGCCGGCGCGATGCACGTCTCCCGTCCCGACCTCCGACGGTCGAGGGCGCCCTCTCACACCAGGAGGAACGGGCATGGGCTACATCACGGTCGGAACCGAGAACACCACCGACATCGAGATCTACTACGAGGACCACGGCTCCGGGCAGCCGGTCGTGCTGGTCCACGGCTACCCGCTCGACGGGCACAGCTGGGAGCTGCAGGCGCGGGCGCTCCTGGAGGCCGGCTACCGGGTCATCACCTACGATCGCCGCGGCTTCGGCCGTTCCAGCAAGGTCGGCAGCGGCTATGACTACGACACCTTCGCGGCCGACCTGGACACCGTGCTGGTCGCGCTGGACCTGCACGACGTCGTCCTCGTGGGCTTCTCGATGGGCACCGGTGAGCTCGCGCGCTACGTCCGGAACCACGGGCACGAGCGGATCGGAAAGCTCGCGTTCCTGGCGTCGATCGAACCGTTCCTGCTGCAGACCGACAACAATCCCGGTGGCCTGCCAAGGGGGAACTACGAAGCCGCCATCGCGGCCGCGCGCGCCGACCGGTTCGCGTTCTTCACCCAGTTCTACAAGGACTTCTACAACCTGGACGAGACCCTGGGCACGCTCGTGAGCGAGGACGTGGTGCGCGCGAACTGGAACACCGCCACCACCTCGGCTCCGGTTGCGGCGTGGGCGGTGATCCCCGCCTGGATCGAGGACTTCCGCCCCGACGTCGAGGCGGTGCGGGCCTCGGGGAAGCCCGCACTGATCGTCCACGGCACGAAGGACAACCTCCTCCCGATCGACGTGACCGGGCGCCCCTTCCACGCGGCGTTCCCGGAAGCCGACTACCGGGAGATCGAGGGGGCACCCCACGGACTGCTCTGGACCCATGCCTCCGAGGTCAACGACGCGCTCATCGAGTTCGTCGCGAAGTAGCCGGACGCGGCACGTGGCTGGCCCCGGCGGAATAACGGGCTTCTCGGCGGAACTTGTCAGGGGGAGTTCGACAGGGCGCATGAGAGAGTTGGTCATGGCTGCAGTGGGCAGGCCTCGGCAGTTCGATCTCGAGCGCGCGCTGGATGCCGCGCTGGAGGTCTTCTGGCGGTACGGCTACGAGGGCGCGAGCCTCACCGACCTGACCACGGCCATGGGCATCAACCGGCCGGCTCTCTACGCCGCGTTCGCGAGCAAGAAGGACCTGTTCTTCCGCGCACTGGACCGCTACTACGCCGTCGACGCGGTCCACACCTTCCAGGCGCTGGACGCGCCGACCGCGCTGGACGTCACCCGGCAGTACCTGCTGCGCAGCGTGGAGCAGCTGACCAACCCGGAGCGTCCGATGGGCTGCTTCGTCCTCCAGGGCGCCTTCGTGTGCGGGCCGGAGAACCACGACATCTCCGAGCACATGGTGGGGCTGCGGCTCGCGGCCGAGAGCGCGCTCCGTCAGCGGTACGAACGGGCGCAGGACGAGGGGGACCTCGCTCCGGACGAGGATCCGGCGTCGCTGGCCCGCTTCATCAGCGTCGTGCGACACGGTCTCGCCGTGCTCGCGTGCGGCGGCGCGTCGCGCGCGGAGCTCGAGGACTCCGCCCACCGGGCGCTGGGTGGCCTCTCGCTGCGGCTCGCGCGCAGTGCCTGACCGCGGCGTGGCGGAGCCGAGGCAGTTTCCGACCGAACGGTAGGAAATATACGTCACACTTCCTGGTGTGGCGGGCCGCCGCCGGTCGATACTCCTCACGCCCGACTGCGCATCGATGCGGATGTCGTCAGGGCTGAACGATTCCGCTGCGGCGGGTTCCACTGCCGACAGGTTCACCATCTCCCGGGAACGCGTGGGGGCGCATTCCCGGGTGTCCCAGCTGATGCCATTGCCGGATTCCGATGTCGTGCGCGCGTGACCGGACGATCGAGGGGTTCGTCCGTCATTCGTGCAGCGTCCGGCCATCAGTCGAGCGTCGAGGGTGTCGACGCCCTTTCCTGCTCATCACATTCCACGGTTGGAGACTGCCGATATGACGAAAACCGAGCTCACGTCGAGCGCGGACGGCGCGGATGCGGTCCGCAGTTACGACTTCATCGTCTGTGGTGCCGGATCCTCCGGATCTGTCGTCGCGGGCCGCCTGGCGCGCGACCCGCGGGTGCGCGTGCTCCTGATCGAGGCGGGCGGGAGCGATGACGTCCCCGACGTCATGGAGCCTGCCCGGTGGCCCGCGAACCTGGGCTCGGAGCGGGACTGGGCCTTCGCCGCCCAGCCAAACCCCCATCTGAACGGCCGCGCCATCCCGCTCAACATGGGCAAGGTGCTCGGAGGCGGCTCCAGCATCAATGTGACGGTATGGGCCCGGGGCCACAAGAACGACTGGGAGCACTACGCCGCCGAAGCGGGCGACCCGGCGTGGGGCTACGAGTCGGTCCTGGGGATCTACCGCCGCATCGAGAACTGGCAGGGGCCCGGCGACCCGGTGCGGCGCGGGCAGGGGGGCCCTGTCCATGTCGAGCCGGCTGCCGACCCGTCACCCGTGGCCCATGCCATGGTCGAGGCCGCCGGCTCGTTGGGCCTACCGGTGTTCGACAGCCCCAACGGGGCGATGATGGAAGGCTCCGGGGGCGCCGCGATCAACGACCTCATCGTCCGGGACGGGCGGCGCTCCTCGATCTTCCGCTCCTACGTGCACCCGCTGCTGGGGCAGCCCAACCTGACGGTCCTGACCGACGCTCTGGTCAGCAAACTGCTCTTCCGGGGCACCACGGTTGTCGGGGTGGAGGTGGTCCAGGGCTCGCAGCGGCAGCGGTATACCGCTGGCCAGGAGGTCATACTCTCGCTGGGCGCGATCAACACGCCGAAGGTCCTCATGCAGTCCGGTATCGGACCCGAGGACGAACTCCGACGCCATGGCATCCCGGTTGTCCAGCACCTTCCGGGCGTGGGTCGCAACCACCAGGACCACGTGTCGTTCGGCTGCATCTTCGAATACCGGGAGCCGCAGCGGGTGGGCAACGGAGGCTCCGAAGCCACCCTGTACTGGAAGAGCGACGACAGCCTCGACCTGCCCGACATGCTGCACTGCCAGGTCGAGTTCCCCGTGCCCAGCGCCGAAACCGCGGCCCTGGGGGTACCGGCGCACGGATGGACGATGTTCGCCGGCCTGAGCCACCCGAAGAGCCGGGGCGAGGTGCACCTTTCCGGGCCCGACTCCTGCGATCCTGTGCTGATCGAGGCCAACACGCTGTCGCATCCCGACGACCTGAGCGCAGCCTTCGCCAGTATCGCGCTGTGCCGAGAACTCGGAAACAGCTCCACCTTCGACACACTGGTGAAGGCCGAGGCCTTACCGGGAGAGCTCGACGCTCGTGCTCTGGAAACCTACGTGCGCAACGCCGCCGTCACCTACTGGCACCAGTCCTCCACCGCCAAGATGGGACGCGATCCGATGTCGGTGGTCGACGGTGCGTTGCGGGTCTACGGCGTCGACAACCTGCGTATCGCCGACTCCTCGATCATGCCCGACATCACCAGCGGAAACACGATGGCACCATGTGTCGTCATCGGTGAACGAGCTGCGGAGATGATCCAGACCACCCACGGCATCTAGTGGGCACCGGGGTCCGCGCCGTCGTCGCCGTCGGTCGCGTGCTGAGCGCGGCCCTGCTCGTCGCGATGAGCACGATCCATCTCGTGCTCCTGATGAGGGAAGGGTTCGACATTCCCGTGGTCGGGTCGGCGTTCCTGCTCAGCGCCTTCGGCGGTCTGGTGCTCGCGACGTCGACGCTCCTCGTGCCGCGCCGCTGGCTCACACCGGTGGCGTTGTCCGGGACCTTCTTCACCGGAGGGACCGTCGGCGCGCTCGTGCTCGGGATGGTCGAGCTTCTCGGCGCCGTCGGGTCGCCGCTGGTGTCGGCGGCGCTGCTCATGGAGTCGGCCGGCATCGCCGCACTGACGGTCACTGCTGTGCTCGCGTCACATCGCAGGTTCGGTCCGCGGTGATCGGTCAGCCCGGTAGCCGGCGAACCTCCTCGGCCGGGATGCCCTTGGCCCACCAGTGGGCGTAGCGGTTGTAGGGCTGGGGGTCGCGGGCGGCCAGCACGGCCGACAACGCCCCGGCCTCGGCGGCGAGCGCCCGCCACGTCCCCGGATCAAGGGACTCGAACGCGTGCGCCTCGATCCCGCCGGGGTGTGGCCGCCACACCCCGACGACCCGGCCGTCGACGAGCAGGGAGGGCAGCACGTCGCCGTTGCGACGGTAGATCAGGGGCCGGTAGGCGGCGGGGACGAGGCGGGTGCGGTCGGCGTAGGCGAGCAGGACGTTGTCCCACATGGGCAGCAGGCGCGGCGGCGCGGGCGTGTCCCCGTCCGGTCGTGGCGCGTCCACGACGTCGAAGTAGGGGCCCGCGGCCGGACCGTCCAGCTTCTCCACCGCCACGCCCAGCCCGTCGATCGCGGCGAGCACCTCCGGGCGGCGCAGGGACGTGAACCGGGTGATGTCGCCAGTGGTGGCGGGGCCGAACGCCCCGAGGTAGCGCAGCACCAGCCGCTGCCTCGCCTCGTCGACAGGCACGCCGCCGGGCGGTGCGGCGCGGAAGGTCGACGGGCTGCGGTACGCCCACGGCCCGCCCGCCGGGACGTGGTGCAACGGAGCGAACGTGCGCAGCGCCCACCACGCGGCGCGTCCGCGGGTCGCGTCGAGCCGCTCTCCCAGCATCTCCTCGATCGCGGCGCGGTGCCGCGGCTGCTGCGCGAACTCGGCGAGCGCCGGGAGCAGCCCGTCGACGTCGGCCACGGTCAGGCCGCTGTCGGCGAAGCGGCGGTCGCCGTACCGGGACGCACGCAGGATTGCTTCCATCGCCCGGTGCCACGCCGCCCAGTCCTCACCGTGCACGACGTGGAGGGTGACCCGCAGCAAGGTCGCCCGGACCAGCGTCCCGTCGGCGAACGCGGCGTCCAGCGCGTCGGGGTCGAAGTCCGCGACCCGGCTCCAGAGGGCCACGTACGGCGAGGCGGGGTGCTGTGCCTGCACGGCGACGAGGTCGTGCACGGCGTCGCCCACGAGCCGCGCCGACCGGGCGAGCAGGTGCTGCCGGTGCAACGTGGCGCGGTTGAGCCCGCGTTCGGTGAGACGCACCGGGAGCACGCTAGTGCGGAGCGCCGCCTGAGCCCCTCACTCCTCGGAGGACGAACCTAGGATCGTCTCCATGAGCATCGTGCCCGCAGCCATCGCGGAGGATCTCGCGCCGACCGGCACCCTGCGGGCGTCGATCAACCTGGGCAACCCGGTGCTGGCGCAGGGCACGCCGGCGGCGCCGACCGGTGTGACGGTCGACATCGCACGGGAGCTGGGCTCGCGCCTGGGGCTTCCGGTGGAGCTGGTCTGTTTCGATGCGGCACGGAAGTCGTTCGAGGCCATGGCATCGGGGCAGGCGGACATCTGCTTCCTGGCCATCGAGCCCGTTCGTGAGGCGGAGGTCGCCTTCACCGCGCCGTACGTCGTGATCGAGGGGGTGTTCGTCGTGCCCCGGGACTCGGCCATCTCCTCGACGGCCGACGTCGACAGCGACGGCGTGCGGGTCGGCGTCAACGAGGGGTCGGCCTACGACCTGTTCCTGTCACGCACCCTCCAGCACGCGAGTGCGGTGCGCGGAGAGGACGGGATCGACGTGTTCCGCGACCGGGGTCTGGAGGTCGCCGCCGGCATCAAGCAGCCGATGGTCGAGTTCGTCAGCAGCCATCCCGAGTTTCGTCTGATCGAGGGCCGGTTCATGGAGATCCGGCAGGCGCTGGGCACGACCAGGACCCGCGGCCCGGAGACGGTCCGGTTCCTCCGGGCCTTCATCGAGGAGCTGAAGGCGAGCGGGTTCGTCGCCGACGCGCTTCGGCGCGCGAACCAGCCGGACTCGATCGTCGCCCCGCCCGCTTAGCCCGCCGGCCCAGACCTTTCGTTCGTCAGAAAATCGGTGGCGAGCAGGACACGGCACTCAGCTGTGGTGCAGAAGGCCCTGGGCCTCCACCGGGTGGTGAGCCAATGCCCGACGGGAGATGTGGTCCGCGTGCCGAATGGGGTCGGGTAGGCGGTACGTGGAGCACAGCGCGAGAACGATCTGGCAGGACTGCGCGATTCCGATCCCGTGACCTGGCGACACGTAGACGGGCTTGACGTCACGCTGGGTGCGTAGTGCGGTGCCGATGAGATCGGCGCCGTCGTAGAGCGGTGTGTGGTCGCCGCGCTGAGGGCCGGGTTCGTCGTGCGTTCCGATGAAGCGGGTCTTGGCGCAGCCCAGTGCCGGGCGCCCGGTGAGTACGCCGAGGTGGCAGGCCAGGCCGCAGCGCCGAGGGTGTGCGATGCCCTGGCCGTCGCAGATCAGCACGTCCGGAACGGTGCGCAGTGGCCATAGCGCCTGGAGGAGCATCGGGATCTCCCGGAAGGCGAGCAGTCCGGGCACGTAGGGGAACTGGGCGACCCCAGCTACCACGACTTGCTCGACGATGGCGCCCGTCGCCAGTTCTGCCACGACGGCGGCGGCGATGATGCGGTCCGAGCCGGTGTCGTAGGAGATGTCGAGGCCCGCGACGGTGGTGGGTGTGGGCACGGTGTGGGCCGGAATGTCCACCTGCTCGGCGACCTGCCGCTGCATCTCAACTGCGCCGGCAACGTCGTGCGGCCAGCCTTCGACGTCGGGGACGTTCATCGCGGATCAGAGTAGTGCGGCGTTCTGACCACTCGGACGGAGCGACCGGTGCGGGCGGTGTGGCGAGCGAGCCGTCGGCCGGCGCCCGGCTCTCGTCATCCCTCGTGGTCGGGGGCGAGCACGATGTCGAACCGGATCCGCGCCCACGGCTCGGTGCGGGTGGTGCCGTCGGGGGCGTCGCCCGGACCTTCCCGGACGACGTCGACGACGAGGGAGTCCTTCACGCCGAAGACCGCGTCGTGGTCGAGGTGCTCGTCGCCGGCCACGAAGACGTGGGTGATCAGCGTCCGGTGCCCGGGTGCGGCGACCTTGAAGTGCAGGTGGGCCGGACGCATGGGGGACCGGCCCGCGGCGGTGAGCAGGTCGCCGATGGGGCCGTCTGCCGGGATCGGGTACGGGGCGGGCACCACCGACCAGAACCGGTAACGGCCCTCGTCGTCCGACCGCAGCCACCCGCGGCCGGCGATGCGGTCCCCGTCGTACTGGACGTCGTAGAAGCCGTCGTCGTCGGCCTCCCACACGTCGATCCGGGCGCCGCGGACCGGGGTGCCGTCCGTGCTGCGGACGGTGCCCTCCACCAGGCAGGGCGTGCCGCTCGCGCCGGCCGCGATGTCGCCGCCGAAGGGGATCTCCGGGGCGGCGTCGACGAAGAACGGGCCGTAGACGGTGGACTCCGTGGCACCTGCGGTGGCCGGGGCGTTGATCGCGACCGTGAGCATGGACAGGCCCAGCACGTCGGAGAGCAGGATGAACTCCTGGCGACGCTCGTCGGTGATGTGGCCGGTCCGGGTGAGGAACTCGATGCCCGCCTCCCACTCCGCCTGGGTGAGCCGGACGTCGCGGGCGAAGGCGTGCAGATGCCGGACGAGGCTCTGCATGACCTCGCGCAGCCGCGGGGAGGCGGTGGTGTCGAAGCTCGCGACGACCTTGTCGGTGACGGCCCGTTCCTGCTGGGCGGCCTGGTCGGACTCCATGGAGATGCTCATGTCTGTCCCTGGTGGGTCGCGGTGGCGTCGGGGCCTGGTGGTGAGCCGGCCCAGGCCGCGTGGATGAGTGCCCGGAGTGCGGGCCGGTCGACGCGGCGTGGGTTGTCCGCAGGCACGGTGGGGGCGACGAGGTCGGTTGCCTCGTCCACCTGGCTCTCGAGCATGCCGAGCTCACGCAGCCCGGCCGGGATACCGAGCCGCTGGGCGAGCTCGGCCAGGCCGGTCACCGCCTCGGACCGGCCGAGGGCCTGAGCGATCCGGCTGGCCGCCTCCGGGGCGGCGGGGGCGTTGAACGCGAGGACGTGGGGGAGCACGATCGCGTGGGTCCGGGCGTGCGGGAGGTCGAACGCCCCGCCCAAGGCGTGGCAGATCTTGTGGTGCAGGCCGGAGCCGGCCACCGCGAAGGCGGAGCCGGCCAGGTAGGCGCCGTACAGGAGGTCCGCCCGTCCGTCCGCGCCAGCGGGCTCGTCGAGGACGGCGGGCAGACCCCGGCCGAGTGCGCGGATGCCCTCCTCGGCCATCAGCGTCGAGATGGGGTTGCGCCGCGGCGCCCAGAACGCCTCGACGCAGTGCGCCATGGCGTTGAGCCCGCTCGCCATCGACAGGTCGACCGGCAGCGTGAGCGTGAGCTCGGGGTCGTAGACGACACAGTGGGGCAGCACCCGGTGGTCCACGCCCGTGGTCTTGCGCGCCCCTTCCGTCATGCCCCAGACCGGCGTGACCTCCGAACCCGCGTAGGTGGTGGGAACGGCCACGATCGGCAGGCCGGTGGTCAGCGCGACCGCCTTCGCCGTGCCCGTGGTGGACCCGCCACCGACGCTGAGCAGCAGGTCGACGCCTGCAGCGGTGGCCAGTTCCCGCGCGTCCTCGGCGACCTCGGTGGGGACGTGGGGGCGCACCGCCGTGAAGGTGGCGGCGATCCGCTCCGCGAACGGCGCGGCGAGCTTGCGGGCGAGCGGTTCCTCCTGCTCCGTGGCGATCAGCAGGACCCGCTCGGCGTCGAGGCGGCCGACCTCGTCGGCGAGCGCGGTGTGGGCCGTGCCCGCGCCGAACACGACCCGGCCCGCCACGGCGTCGTAGGTGAACTGCTCGCGCATCCGTTCAGCGCCCGGGGATGACCGTGGGCTGGTAGCCGAGGAGCTTCCAGTCGCCTCCGGAGCGGACCCACACGGCGAGGCAGCGGTTGGTCAGCGTCTTCTGCACACCGCCCGCGGTGAGGTCGGCGTTCATCTCGCCCACGACGATGGCCGTGTCGCCGACGACGGTGATCCGGTCGACCGGGTGGTCGATGCGGTGGTAGTCGTAGAAACCCGCACGGCATTTCTCCAGGTAGGACTCCAGCGTGTCGGTGTCGCCCGTGGAGTGCGTGTAGGCCAGGTCGGGGTGGGCGAGCTTCGCGAAGCCGTCGAAGTCGCCGGCGACGATCGCGTCGTAGCGCCGGTCCTCCAGCTCGCGGATCTGTTCGACGTCGTCGTTCATGGCGTTCGTTCCTTCCGGGTTCGACGGCCGTGCGGAGGCGTTGAGCAGCCGGAGCGCGGCGAGCACCTGGGCCATGTCCTCCTCACCCAGCCCCGCGGCCGTGGCCTGGTCGAGCACGCCGACCACGGCCTCCGCGCCCGGGAGCGTCAGCCGCTGCTCGGCGGCCAGGTCGAGGGCGAGGCTGACGTCCTTGTGGATGAGGGAGACCGGCGCCGACACCGCGGTCTCGGCAGGGGAGAGGAAGGCATCGGACTTGTACCCGACGTACGGCGCTCCCGCCGCGCTCGTGCTCAGCACCTCGTAGAACACCGTGGTGTCGAGGCCGCCTGCCTCGGCGAGCAGCATGCCCTCGGCCACCCCCTGGTTGAGGGCGGCGAGCACGGCGTTGACGGCGAGCTTCGCGGTGGAGCCGGAGCCGACGGGGCCCGTGTGGTACTGCATCTTCGTCATCGCCGCCAGCACGGGGCCGACCCGGGCGAACTGCTCCTCGGTGCCCCCGACCATCGTCGTGATCTGCGCGGCGTCGGCGAGGCTCACGCTTCCGGAGACCGGGGCGTCGACGACCTGCACACCCCGCTCGGCCGCGGCCGCGGCGACCTCCCGGACCAGCGTCGGCCCGACCGTCCCCATGATCACGTGGAGGTGCCCGTCCTGGACGCCGGCGGCGCAGAGCCCGTCGCGACCGGTCACGAGCTCGCGCGTGGTGGCGCCGTCGGGCAGCATACTGATCGTCATCGGGGCGGCGGCGAGATCCGCCACGGACCGGACGAGACGCACACCGTCGGGCGCGAGGCCCTGGTCGTCGGCAGTCGCGGCGAGCACCGGGTCGTAGGCGAGCACCTCATGGCCGGCGCGCGCGAGGTTGCGCGCCATCGGCCTGCCCATTCTTCCGAGACCGGCGAAACCGATCAGCACAGGGATCCCCTTCGCGAGCTCGCTCGTTAACAGCGGTGTTCACCGATAATGAACGGTCCTTCGGCAGCGTGTCAACAGCCTCGCGCAGGCGGTACCTCAGTACCCCGGCTGGTTGCGGCCGTGGACGAACCAGACGGCCTCGACCGGGACGTCACCGTTGTTGGTGAGCCGGTGGGGGGTGGAGGAGTCGAACGAGATCGCGTCGCCCGGCCCGACCCGGTAGGTGTCGAACCCGAGCGAGACGTCCAGCGTGCCGCTGATGATGTACCCGTACTCGGCGCCGGAGTGCCGGGTGAGCTGCTCGCCGGGAACCGAGCTGCCGCCCACCTCGTAGCGCACGCGCAGAAAGTCCACGCCGAAGTCCTGGGCGGCCGAGAGCTGGTCCCAGGTGACCCCGGAGTCCAGCACGAGCCTGCGGCGGTCGGTCGGCCGTACCACCGGGCTCGAGACGTGCGGGCCCGGTTCGTTCAGCTTGGCGAATGCGCCGTGGTAGCTGTGCGTGGCGTGGTCACCGGCGGGCCCGGACGCGGCGTCGGACCGGGGCGGCTCCGCGGCACCGGCGCTGCTGAACAGCTCGTCGAGCGAGAGGTCGAGCGCGTTGCAGATCGCGTACAGCGTGGCGACCGACGGGCGGGACTTGCCGTTCTCGATCTGCGACACGAGCGAGGCGGAGACCCCGAGATCGCGCGCGAACTGACGCAACGACAGACCGGCGGCGAGCCGCCTGGCCCGCAGCTGTGCGCCCACTCCGGCGATGTCGTGCCGGTCGGCGCCCTCGCCGCCCGACCGCTGACGGCGCGGCGCGTCGGAGGCTGCCGGGGAACCGCTGGTCGCTGTCACGGACGCACCTCTGGTCGGGGAATCGGCAGGTCGGGGACCAACCGATCGTTCAGCATATTAGAACACCCAGCCTGATGAAAACCGTCACTGCGACGCGCCCGGTGCTCGTGTTCAGTGATACTGGACAGATGCGGTGGCACGGCACCTGCTGTTCGCCGCCGCGTCGAACCCTTGTCACACTCACCGGAAGGCGGACTCGCAACGTGGTGGACAGCAAGCGCGCGCTCGTGGTCGGAGTCACCGGGATCTCGGGCAACAACACCGCCCGGCAGCTGCTCGCCGAGGGGTGGGAGGTGCACGGGCTCTCCCGCAGCGGAACCGTGCCGGAACCGGGGATCCGGCCGGTGGCCGCGGACCTGCTGGACGCCGCCGCCACGCGGCGGGCGGTGGCCGATCTGCGGCCGTCCCACGTCTTCTACTGCACCTGGCAGCGGCGGGCGACCGAAGCAGAGAACTGCGAGGTCAACGCGGCCATGATGACCAACCTGCTCGAGCCGCTCGGTGAGACCGGCGGCCTCGCGCACGTCGCACTGGTGACCGGCCTCAAGCACTACCTCGGCCCGTTCGAGGCGTACGCGCGGACGCCGATGGAGACCCCGTTCCGCGAGGAACAGCCGCGGCTGCCCAACCAGAACTTCTACTACGCGCAGGAGGACGTCCTGTTCGAGGCCGCCGAGCGCAGCGGCTTCACCTGGTCCGTCCACCGTCCCCACACCTTGATCGGGTGGGCGCTGGGCAACGCGATGAACATGGGCGTGACCCTGGCCGTGTACGGGGCGTTGAGCCGCGAGACCGGGGAGCCCTTCGTCTTCCCCGGCTCACCCGAGCAGTTCAACGGAGTCACCGACGTCACCGACGCCCGGCTGCTGGCCAAGCAACTGGTGTGGGCCGCGAGCACGCCTGAGGCCTGGAACCAGGCGTTCAACGCCGTGAACGGCGACGTGTTCCGCTGGCGGCAGCTGTGGCCCGTGCTGGCCGACGGCCTGGGCGTGCCGCCGGCGCAGTACCCCGGCCACGCCCAGCCGCTGGCCGACCGGCTCGCCGCCGCGGGCCCGGTGTGGGACCGCATCGTGGAGAAGCACGGCCTGGTGCCCACCAAGCTGGAGGAGCTCGCATCCTGGTGGCACACCGACGGCGACCTGGGCCGGGAGACCGAGACCTTCGCGGACATGACCAAGAGCCGGTCCTTCGGCTTCACCGTCGTCCAGGACACCCGCCGGTCCTTCCTCGACCTGTTCGAGCGCCTGCGCGCGGAGCGGATCATCCCGCCGCTGGGCTGACGGCCGCCCGCCCGGTGTTGAGGGGTGCGTGGTGGCGTTTGGCGTCAGTGAACAGCCGCCAGGCCGGCATCGTCAGCGCGCGGTGTCCCGAACTGCGCATATGGCGCTTCCGACGCAGGTGTCCGGAGAGTGCTTGACGCGGCCGGGGGAGAGATGTTCACTGCTGACGCACATCGTGCTGAACACCTTGACGGACCCGCCAACACAGGAGTTGACGATGCGAGCCGCCGTCTACCACGGCAAGAACGACGTCCGGGTCGAGGAGGTCGCCGAACCGGGCCCGCTCGGTCCGCGAGAGGTGCGCCTGCGGCCCTACCTCTCCGGAATCTGCGGCACGGACCTGCACGAGTACGCGGCCGGTCCGATCGTCATCCCGACCGCCCCGCACCCGCTGACGGGCGCGGCCGCCCCGCAGGTGCTCGGTCACGAGTTCTCCGGCGAGGTGCTGGAGGTCGGCGGTGAGGTGACCGGGGTCCGCGCCGGCGACCGCGCCGCCGTGATGCCGCTGATCTACTGTGGACAGTGCTACTACTGCCTGCGCGGGCTGAACCACCTCTGCACGACGATGGCGTGCACGGGGCTCAGCTGGCAGGGCGGCGGGATCAGTGAGCAGGTGGTGGTTCCCGGCCACCAGGTCTGTCCGCTCCCCGGCTCGGTCAGTGACATCCAGGGCGCGCTGGTGGAACCGACCGCGGTGGCCGCGTACGGCGTGGACCGCACCGGGTTCCGCGCCGGTGACACGGTCCTCGTCACCGGCGCCGGACCGATCGGCGCGCTGGCCACGCTGTACGCGCACGCCGGCGGTGCCTCGACGGTCATCGTCAGCGAGCCGAACGCGAGGCGCCGGGCGCTGATCGAGGCCCTCGGTGTGGCCGTCGTGCTCGACCCGCTCGCCGACGACGTCCCGGACACGGTGCGTGCGCTCACCGGCGGGATCGGGGTGGACGTCGCCGCCGAGTGCTCCGGCTCGCAGGGCGGGCTGAGCGTCGCGCTGGCGAGCCTGCGCGCGCACGGCACGGCCACGCAGGTCGGGCTGCACGTCGCACCGGCGACGATCGACCCGATGGCACTGTCCAACCGGGACCTCTCGTTGATCGGCACCTGGTGCTATCCCGTGCACGACTTCCCCCGGATCACCGCGCTCATCGCGACCGGCAGGTTGCCGGTGGAGAAGGTGCTGACTGAGGTGATCGGCGTGGACGACATCGTCGCCCGGGGCTTCGAGCGCCTGCTGGACCCGGCCGGTGACGCCCAGAAGCTGCTGGTCCGGGTCGACTCGTGAAACACCTTGTGCCGCGGGCACCGGGGCATGGACTGGAGAACACATGAAGGCCTTGCGATTCGTCGGCGACTCCGCCGCTCGCGTCGAGGAGATCCCCGTGCCGGAGATCGGCCCGGACGAGGTGCTGGTGGCCGCGAGAACCGTGGGCGTCTGCCACTCCGACATCGAGCTGCTCGAGGGCCGCTACATCATCCCCTTCACGTACCCGTTGATCCCGGGGCACGAATGGGCCGGTGAGATCGTGGCGGCCGGCTCGGCCGTCACGGGTCTCCGGGAGCACGACCGGGTGGTCGGCGAGTGCGTGATCGGTGCCGACCACTTCGGGTTCAGCATCAGCGGCGCCGCCGCCGAATACTTCGTGGCGCGCCCGGAGTGGCTGCACCCCCTTCCGGACTCCATGAGCTGGACGCAGGGCGCGCTGGTGGAGCCGTTCAGCTGCGGGTACCACGCCACCCGCCGGGCGGGCGATCTCGACGCGAGCGACACGGTCGCGGTGCTGGGAGCGGGCCCGATCGGCCTCGGCGTGGTGGCCGCGGCCGTCGGCCGTCGCGCGCGGGTGATCGTGGCGGAGCCGAATGCGGACCGGGCCGACCTGGCACGGCGGCTCGGGGCCGAGGTGTGCCTGGACCCGACGGCGGACGGGTTCGTGGACGACGTCATGGAGCACACCGGCGGTCGCGGCGCGGACGTGGTGATCGAGGCCAGCGGGAAGCCGAGCGCGATGGCCGCGGCCCTGGAGATCGCCGCGTTCCGGGCCCGGCTGGTGAACGTCGGCATCGACGTCGGCGGGTCGGCTCCGGCGCGACTCGGGTTGATCCAGTCGAAGGAGCTGCAGGTGCGCGGCACCATCGGCTCGCCGGGGGTCTGGCCACAGACGCTGCGGTTCCTGGCCCGCACCGGTGTCGACCTCTCTCCGCTCGTCACCACGTGCGTGCCGCTGGCCGAGGCCGACAAGGCCGTGGAGCTGGCCCGGACCGATCGGGACCAGGTGAAGGTGCACATCACGATGGAGCAGGCGTGATGGCCGCCGCGACCATGCGCGCCGCCGTCTACCACGGCGCCGGGGACGTGCGGATCGAGGAGCGCGCGGTGCCGGTCGCCGGCCCGCGCCAGGTGCTGGTCCGGGTCACGCGCTCGGGCATCTGCGGCACCGATGCCGGCGAGTACCAGCACGGCCCGGGCATGTTCCCGGTGCACCGCCGGCACCCGGCCAGCGGGCATCTGGGACCGATGGTGCTCGGCCACGAGTTCATCGGCGAGGTGGTCGAGCACGGGGAAGACGCCGCGTTCCTCGCCGGGCGCCGTGTCGCGACCGGCGCCGGCGTGTCCTGCGGTGACTGCTCATGGTGCCTCGCCGGCCGGACCAACCTCTGTGCCCGCTACTGGACGCTCGGTCTCAGCGCCGACGGCGGTCTCGCCGGGTACGCGGCGGTGCCCGCGTCGACCTGCGTACCGATTCCGGACGCCTGTCCGGACGACGCCGCCGGGCTCGCTCAGCCGCTCGCGGTGGGCCTGCACGCCGCCCGCCGGGCAGATGTCACACCGGGGGAGACGGTGGTGCTGGTCGGTGCGGGTGCGATCGGCTCGTTCATCCTCTGCGGGCTCACCGGGAGCCGACCGGGACGGATCATCGCGCTCGACGTGGACAACGCCCGGCTGGCCACGGCCCGCGCGCTCGGCGCGACGGAGACCTACGACGTATCCACGCGCGACCCGGTGGATCTCGTGCGCGATCTGACCGGCGGCGAGGGTGCTCCGCTCGTGATCGAGGCCAGCGGGGTGTCCGGCGCTGCGCAACGGGCCGTGCGGATGACCGCCCGGGGCGGCCGGGTGCTGCTGGTCGGGCTCGCCCACGGCCCGCAGGACCTCGACCTCGCCGACGTGATCCTGCGCGAGGTCGACCTGCGCAGCACCGTCGCGCACGTGTGCGGTGAGGACATCCCGGCCGCACTGCGCCTGCTGACGGCCGACGGCATCGCCGAGCACCTGCTGGAGCGCGTCATCGGCCTGGACGCGCTGGTGCCCGACGGTCTGGACGCCCTCGTCGATCGCCGGGCCACCGGGAAGATCCTGGTGGACCCGTGGCGCTGAGAACATGAGCGATACGGCAAAGGACTCCATGCCGGCCACCGCAGCCGATCCCTCGCCCATCGCCGGACCGTCGGCGGTCACCGGCGGCATCGGCGGGCTGCTGCGGTCGGGCCGTGCCTCCCGCGGCCTGGTCACGATCCTGGGCGCGACGATCCTGCTGTTCCTGGTCAGTCTGGTCGCCCAGCCGGACAGCCTCAGCCGCAGCTCGCTGCAGGGAATGCTGCCGTTCGCCGCGGTGCTGGCCGTCATCGCGCTGGGCCAGACCCTGGTGGTGCAGCAGGCCGGCATCGACCTCTCGGTGCCGGGCACCGTCTCACTGGCTGTGGTCCTGGTGACGCACGTCCCCGACGGCGACAGCGGGAAGCTGCTGCCGGCGGTGCTGCTGGCGCTCCTGGCCGGACTGCTGGCCGGCCTGCTCAACGGGCTGGTGGTCAGCCGGTTGGGCATGCCCGCGATCGTGACGTCCCTCGGCACGAACGCGCTGCTCTACGCGGTGGTGCTGGGGGTCTCCGGCGGCTCGCCGACCAGCACCACCGACGCGATGCGCACGATCGCGACCGGGGCCCTGCTCGGGCTGCCGCACGCGGTCTGGTTCGCGGCCTTGCTCACCGCCGGGACCGGCTTCCTGGTCAAGCGGTCGGTGGCGGGGCGCCGTTTCGAGGCGGTTGGCGACAACCCGGTGGCAGCCGGCCTCGCCGGCCTGCGCGTCAAGCGCCACCAGCTCGCGGCCTACGTGTGGGCATCGCTGCTCTACACGGTCGCCGGCATCCTGCTCGCCGGGATCGTGACCACCCCCAGCGCCTTCCAGGGCGACTCCCAGCTCCTGCCGTCGGTTGCCGCGGTGGTGCTCGGCGGCACGTCGCTGCTCGGCGGCAAGGGCAGTGCTGTCGCCAGTGTGGTCGCCGCGCTGTTCCTCTCCCAGCTCAACCAGCTCGTGCTCACCCTCGGCGTCAACCCCGCCACCGGCAACATCGTCCAGGCGCTGGCGCTGGCCGCCGGGGTGGCGATCTACACGATCGACTGGCCCGCCGTCCGTGCCCGGCTGCGCCGCGGGCGTCCCCGCAGCGCCGTGGCCTGACCACGGCCTCCCGAGATCGAGGAAGATCCCCATGCCCACCCAGATCGTGCGGCGAACGGCGGTGGCCTGCCTGGGCGTGCTGGCCCTGACCCTGGCCGCGTGCTCGATCAACACGACCGGCCACCACCCGGCCCCGGCCGTCCCGGGCCGTCCGCTCAACGCCGACGTGCCGTCGTGGTGCGGGCCGAACCCGGTCTCGTTCGCGCTCGCCGACGGCTTCGGCGGCAACAACTGGCGCAAGGTCGCCCTCGGCGAGACCAAGGCCGAGATCGCGAAGTGCCCGAGCGTGACCTCCTTCTCCTACACCGACGGCCAGAGCAACACCCAGAAGGCGGTCTCCGACATCCAGGGGCTGGTGGCGAAGGGCGCCCAGGCACTGGTGGTCTTCCCGGACGCGGGGCAGGCGATGCTGCCCGCCCTGCGCAGCGCGTACCGCGCGGGCGTGATCACCGTGCCGTACCGGATCAGCCCGGGCGGGCGGCCCGGCACCGACTACGACGCCTTCGTCAGCACCGACTTCCGGCAGGTCGGGGTGCTCTGGGCGCAGTGGCTGGTGAAGGCCCTGCACGGCAAGGGGAACGTGCTCAACCTGGGCGGCCCGTCCGCGAACTCGCAGAGCCTCGCGGAGTACCAGGGGATGCAGAGCGTGCTGGCGACGTACCCGGACATCCACTTCGTGGGCAACACCCCGTACGAGGTGACGAACTGGGACGCCGCACAGACCCAGCAGGTGATCACGGCGGCGCTGGCGAAGTACCCGGAGATCGACGCGATCACCACCGACTTCGGCTCGGCACTCGCGAGCTCGTTCCCGGCCTTTGCGCAGGCCGGCCGCCAGATCCCGGCGATCGCCACCGAGGACGCCAACCAGCTGGCCTGCGACTGGCAGCAGCAGAAGGACGCCGGGCACGAGTTCCCGCTGTTCACGGTCTCCTCACAGAACGCGATGCCCCGCCTGGCCGTCGACAACGCGGTGGCGCGGGCCAGTGGCGGCGTCATTCCGCGGTCGACCGTGTACCCGCAGAGCGCGTTCGAGGACTCCCTCTCCGGGATGCCACATCCGGTCACCTGCGACGCAGCGCTGCCGATGGACGCCTTCGTGTCCAGCAGCCTCAGCGCGGCCGACCAGATCGCCGCACTCCAGTAACCCCGACAGCGAGGAGCGGACATGCCGGCGACGACCCGGACCACCACCCCGGCCCTGAGCCTGACCGGGGTCACCAAGACCTACGGAGCGGTACGCGCGCTCACCGACGTCTCGCTCGATGTGCTCCCCGGCCGGGTGCACGCGCTGCTCGGCGAGAACGGCGCGGGCAAGTCGACGCTGATGGGGGTGGCCTCGGGTTCGGTGCAGCCCGACCACGGCGACATCAGCGTCGACGGCGAGCAGGTGCCGGGCCTGACCGCCGACGCCGCCACGCGGATGGGCATCGCGATCGTGCACCAGCACCCGGCCGTCCTGCCCGACATGACGGTGGCGGAGAACATCCGGGTGGCGGTGCCGGCGGGACGGATGTCCACGGGTGGGAGCACCCGGGCGTGGATGGCCGATCTCCTGCGCACCGTCGGCTCGACCGTGCGGCTGCACGACCGGGTGGACGGGCTCGGGGTGGCCCAGAAGCAGCTGCTGGAGGTGGCCAAGGCGGTGGCGCTGGAGCCGAAGGTGCTGATCCTGGACGAGCCGACGGCGCCGCTGGGCGCGGACCAGACGGAGATGCTGTTCGAGCAGGTCAGGAAGGCGACGGCCCGCGGCTGCGCGGTCGTCTACATCACCCACCGCATGGCCGAGGTCCGCCGCATCGCCGACGAGGTGACCGTGCTGCGCGACGGCAGCGTCCGGGGCACCAGCCGCGTCGCCGACATCGACGACGACGCGTTGCTGCGGATGATCATCGGCCGCGAGCTCGCCGCGGCCTTTCCGGCCAAGCACCCGCCATCGGACGACGCCCCCGAGGTGCTGGACGTGACGGGACTGTCGGGGGAGGGGTTCCACGACGCCTCGATGAGCGTGCGGCGCGGGGAGATCGTCGGCCTGGCCGGCATCGTCGGCAACGGGCAGAGCGAGTTCCTGCGCGCGCTCGCCGGGCTGGTGCGCAGCACCGGGCGCATCACCCTCGACGGGCGGCCGATCGCGGGACGTGCGCTCGTCGACGCCACGGCCTACATGCCGGCCGACCGGCACGCCGAGGCCCTCATGACGACCATGTCGGTGCGGGAGAACGCAGCCGTGAGCGCGCTGCCGGCGCTGGCCACCGCCGGTGTGGTGGACCGCGTGCGGGAGCGGGCCGCCGTGGACGAGGAGGTGCGCAGGCTG
Organism: Pseudonocardia xinjiangensis; assembly: GCF_050948425.1. Lineage (NCBI taxonomy): Bacteria > Bacillati > Actinomycetota > Actinomycetes > Pseudonocardiales > Pseudonocardiaceae > Pseudonocardia > Pseudonocardia xinjiangensis. The sequence continues at coordinate 3,214,759 of NZ_CP192009.1, forward strand.
GCGGTGAAGACGGCCTCCATCGACACCGACGTCATGGCGCTGTCCGGCGGCAACCAGCAGAAGGTGGTGCTGGCCCGCGCTCTGCTGGCCGGTCCGAAGATCCTGCTGGCCGACGAGCCGACGCAGGGCGTGGACGTCGGGGCGCGGGCGGAGATCTACCAGATCATGCGGGACGTGGCCGCGTCCGGCGTGCCGGTCGTCGTGGTCTCCTCCGACGCCAAGGAGCTGGAGGGCCTGTGCGACCGGGTGGTCGTCTTCTCCCGGGGACATGTGGTCGGCGAGCTCGACGGGGACGAGGTCACCGAGGAGAACATCACCAGCACGGTGGTCGGCGCCGTCACCCTGCGCAGGCAGGAGTCCGGACCCGCCGCGGAGAGCGGGGGCGGTTCGCGGCTGCGACGCCTGGCCAAGGGCGACTACGCCCCGAGCGTCGTCCTGGCGCTGGTCATCCTCGCGCTCGGGGCCTACACGTTCGCGCACAACACGCGCTACCTCGCGCCGTTCAACGTGTCCTCGGTGCTCACCCTGCTCAGCGCCCTGGCCTTCATCTCCATGGGGCAGACGGTGGTGATCATGACCGGCGGCATCGACCTCTCCCTCGGGCCGCTGGCCGGGCTCCTGGTGGTGATCGCGTCCTTCTTCCTCGTCGACGGTGCGACCGCGGGCACGATCGTCCTGGCGTTGGTGATCATGATCGTGGTGGCCGCGGCGAGCGGGCTGCTCAACGGCGTGCTGGTGCGCTACGGCGGGTTCACGTCGGTGGCCGCCACACTCACCCTCTACATCGGGTTGCAGGGCGTGTCGTTGCTGCTGCGCCCGTTCCAGGCCGGGTTCATCAGCACGGGGATCACTGACCTGATCACCGCCACCACAGGCTCCGTGCCACTGGCGTTCATCGCCGCCGTCGTGGTGGCCGTCGGCCTGGAACTGGCCCTGCGGCTCACGCCGTGGGGGCGCGGCCTGCGTGCGGTCGGCTCGCACGAGGACTCGGCCCGCCGGCTCGGGGTGAAGGTGAACCGCGCGCACGTGCTGGCCTACGTCGTCGCGGGCCTGCTCACCTTCCTGGGCGCGCTCCTGCTGATGGCCCAGATCGGGGTCGGCGACGCCACCCAGGGCGTGAGCTACACGCTGTCCAGCATCACCGCGGTGGTGCTGGGCGGGGCGAGCCTGCTGGGCGGGCGCGGCTCGTTCATCGGCACGCTGCTGGGCGCGGCGTTGATCCAGCAGGTGCTCAACGCGACGACGTTCCTCGACCTCGGCCAATCATGGCAGTACTTCTTCCAGGGCTTCCTCATCCTGGTCGCCGCCGCCGTCTACACCCAGGCCCGCCTGCGGTCCCGCCGCATGACCTGACCACAGCGGTCCGGTCGCCCTCCGGGCCGCTCGACGTCGCCGCTCACGGGAGGGGATCGGTCCGGGAGCCGCCACGGGCGCCGTCTGGGGGGCGGGCGGCGCCCGTGGCGGCGTAGGGGATGAGGCTGTTGCTACCGCCGGACACGTGCTCCCGGATCGAGCACGTCGTCCGTGATGTCGACGACGATCTTGCCCGACCCGGTGCCCGTAGCCACGATCTTGTGGGCCTCGTCGATCGTCTCCAGGGTGAACCGGCGGGGATCGAGGAGCGGCGCGAGCACTCCCGCGTTGGCGAGGGCGGTGGCCTCCCGCAGGATCTCGCCGTGGTGGGCGCGCCCGCGGCCGGTCAGCATCGGCATCAGCGTGAACACCCCCGAGTAGGTCGCGCCGCGGAACGACAGGGGAGCGAGGCTGTGCGTTCCTCAGCCGAGCGCGCTCACCACGTGGCCCGTGTAGGTGCGGGGGGCCGCGAAGGACGCGTCGAGCACTGCGCCTCCGACGGTGTCGAAGACGACGTCGAATCCCTCGCCGCCGGTGTGCTCGGCGAGGTAGTCCTCCACCGCGGTGGTGTAGTCGATCGGCGTGGCGCCGAGGCGCGCGATGGTGTCGAGGCTGCGGGCCGACCCGGTCGCGAAGACATGGGCGCCGTGTGCTCGGGCGATCTGGACAGCCATCTGCCCGACGCCACCGCCCCCGCCGTGAACCAGCACGGTCTGTCCGAACCGCACCTGGGCCCGATCGACGAGAGCTTCCCACGCGGTGATGACCGCCAGCGGCAGCGCCGCGGCCTCGCGCAGGTCGAGGAATGCCGGCGCCGGGCCGAGCAACCGGGCGTCGACGGCCGCGTACTCGGCGAGCGAGCCCTGCAGTTCGCCGACGCCGCCGGTGAGCCCGTAGACGGGGTCACCCGGGGCGAAGCCCGTGACGTCCGCGCCGACCTCCTCGACCACGCCGGCGAGGTCCATACCGAGCACCGCGGGAAGCCGGAGGCGGGCGTGCCCCGCTTCCCCGGCCCGGATCTTGGTGTCCAGCGGGTTGACCCCGCTTGCGACGATCCTGACCAGTACCTGACCTGTGTCGGGGACCGGGCTCTCGATCTCGGTGACCGTGGGCGATTCACCGAACCGTTCCAGCACTGCTGCACGCATCGCGCTCGCCTCTCTCATCTTCTTGTCGAGCCCGGCACGACTGGACAACCTGGTGTGTGACCGAGTCTCGGCGCCGGTCACGGACAGGCCATCCACCGCTCGACTGGTCGTCCGGAACTGGCCGACCGTGACGGTGGGCTCCATCGAGGGGCGGGGCCTCGACCTGCTGCGCCGACTACTGTCGATGCTGCGTCCTCGCCGACATACGGTGACAGCCGAACCGGAGGGAGCAGCGATGCAGGAGCCGTCCGATCTCGGAGAGCTGGTGCGCGCCTTCCGCCACAACGCCGGCCTGACTCTCGAAGATCTGGCGGTGCGTTCCGGTGTGAGCGTGCGGGCGATCAGCGACATGGAACGGGGTCAGAGCAGGAACCCCCACGCGCGCACGGTGACGGCGCTCGCCGACGCGCTCGGTGTTCCCGACGACGAGCGGAAGCTTCTGCTGGCCGCCGCCAGGGGAGGCCGAGCCCGGCCCGCGCCGGCCCCGTTGTGTGAGCTCCCCCCGGACATCCCGGACTTCACCGGGCGCGCCGCTGCGCTCGCCATCGTCACCTCGGCACTGGCGGAGGGCCGCGGCCGTTCGGCTCCGGTCGTGATCGCCGGGGCGGCCGGGATCGGCAAGACGGCGCTGGCGGTGCGCAGCGCCTACGCCTCGCGCAACGAGTTCCCCGACGGGCGGCTGTTCTGCGACCTGCGCGGCAGCGACAGCGAACCACTCGACCCCTACGTGGTGCAGTTGCGCCTGATGCGCGCGGTCGGCGTCGACATCGACCGCATCCCCGCGCACCCCACCGACCGCGGCCAGCTCCTGCGGCGCACCCTGCGCGAACGGAAGATGCTGCTGCTCCTCGACAACGCGGCGGACGAGGCCCAGGTGCGGGGGCTGCTGCCCGACCCGGGCGGGACCGTGGCGCTCATCACGAGCAGGCGGAAGCTCGGCGGGCTCGACCACGCCCGGCGCCTCGCGCTCTGTCCGCTCAGCGACGCGGACGCCGCCGCGATGCTGCGCGCCGTCATCGAGCCCGACGCCACCGCGCGCCCTGAGCCCGAGCTCGAGCGGTGGGTCGCCCGGCTGTGCGGCAACTATCCACTCGCACTGCGGATCGCAGGCAACCGTCTGCTCAGCAGGCCCGGCTGGACCATCGAGACGATGGCTCGCCTGCTGGCCGACGAGGAGAGCCGGCTCGACCACCTGTCTGCGGGGGACCTGCAGATCCGCACCGCCTTCTCCGTGTCCTACGGCCAGCTCGACCCGGCCACCCGGCTCGTGTTCCGGCGGCTCGCACTGGTCCCCGGACCTGACGCGGGAGTCGCCGTGGCCTCCGTGCTGACCGAGCTGCCGGCACACGAGGTCGGCAAGCGCCTCGACGATCTCGTCGAGCTCGGGCTGCTCATGTCGGTCACCGACCAACGCGCCGGGTTCCACGACCTCATCCGGCTGTTCGCGCACGAACAGCTGATGGCCGAGGACAGTCACGCGGACGTCGAGGCGGCCCGCCGGCGGCTCGTCTCCTGGCTCCTCGCGACGGCCCGAGGCGCCGCCGACTGGTTCCAGCCCTCCCGCCGGGCCGACGACGACCAGCCCGATCCGCCGACCGTGTTCTACGAGCCGGTCTCCGCGCAGCGCTGGCTGGAGGTCGAGGGCGAGAACTGGCTCGGCGCACTGCGGCTGGCCTTCGCGATGGGCGACCACTCCGCGATCGTGCGCACCGTCGAGGCGCTGCAGCCGTTCTCCCGGATGTGGGTCAACTGGCGGTACTGGCCCGAGGTCTTCCAGCTCTCGGTCTCGGCGGCCTCCGCGCTGGGTGACCCTGAGCTGTCGGAGAGACACGGCCGGTACTGCGTCCGGGCAGAGGCGGCGAGGCAGGCCCAGGGGATGTGAGGTCCGCGGTCGCCCGACGGGCGGCCGCAGGCCCGTCCTGCTCGTCGGCGGCCCTACAGCGCACGCTGGAAGGCTGAGGACGGTCGTGGGCGCGCACCGAGCAGGTGGCGTACCTGCTCGGCGATCACCAGGTCCTCCCGGGTGTGCACCACCAGCGTGCGGGCGCTGCTCCCCGGGACGCTGATGTCGGTGTCGGTCTCCGCCGGCGCCGAGTCGTCGGCCCCGGGGTCGACCGCGAGCCCGAGGAAGCCCAGCCCGTCCACCGCCCGGCCGCGCAGCTCGGCGGCGTGCTCACCCACGCCGCCGCTGAAGACCAGCACGTCGAGTCCGCCGAGCGCCGCCGCCATCGCCGCGATCCCGGCTCGCAGGCGGTGCAGCCACACGTCCACCGCCAGCACCGCGTCCGGCTCCCCGATCCGTGCGGCCGCCAGTACGGCGCGCATGTCGGCGGAGCCGGCCAGTCCCACGAGACCGGAGTCGCGCTGCAGGGCGGTGCTCACCTCGGCCGCCGCGAGCCCCACGGTCTCGACCAGCCACAGGGGAACCGCGGGGTCGAGGTCGCCGCTGCGGCTCGCCATCACGAGCCCGGCGGTCGGGGTGAACCCCATCGTGGTGTCGGCCGAGTGCGGCTCGTCGGCCACCCACTCGACGGCACACAGCGACGCCCCCGAACCGAGGTGGGCGACCACCGTGCGCAGGCCCGGACCGGCGAGGGCGGCCACCCGCCGGGCGGCCCACTCGTGCGCCAGCCCGTGGAAGCCGTACCGGCGCACCCCGAACTCGGTACGCCACCGCTGCGGCACCGCGTAGGTGGACGCGGCGGCGGGCAGGGTGGCGTGGAAGGCCGTGTCGAAGCAGGCGACCGCGGGGACATCGGGCAGGGCGGCGCGGGTGGCGCGCATCGCCGCGAGCGCGGGTGGCTGGTGCAGCGGGGCGAGCGCGGTCAGGCGGTCCAGCTCGTCGAGCACCGCGTCGTCCACCCGCACCGGCCCGCGGAAGACCTGGCCACCGTGCACCACCCGGTGCCCGACGGCGTCGATCGCGCCCAGCTCACCGATCGCGTCCTCGAGCGCGCCCGACTGCGGGCGCCCGCGGTCGGCGGGCAGGTCGACGCGGTGCACGAGCGCGTCGTGGGCGTCGAGCAGCCGGACCTTCACGGTGCTCGAGCCCGCATTGACCACGAGGACCCGCACGGTCAGCCCGTCCACACCCAGTCGCGCACGTCCGGGGCGTCCTCGCCCGTCCGGCGCGTGTGTGCGCGGCAGCGCATCCGCTCGTCGAACATGTGCTGGCGCAGGGCCGCGTACCGGACGCCCAGGTCGGGCACCCGGTCGATCACGTCGGCCACGAGGTGGAACCGGTCGAGGTCGTTGAGCATCAGCATGTCGAACGGGGTGGTGGTGGTCCCCTCCTCCTTGTAGCCGCGCACGTGCAGGTCCTCGTGGTTGTGCCGGCGGTAGGTGAGGCGGTGGATCAGCCACGGGTAGCCGTGGAAGGCGAAGATCACTGGGGTACCGGGCGGGAAGAGCGCGTCGTACTCCCGGTCGGACAGGCCGTGCGGGTGCTCGCCGGCGTTCTGCAACCGCATCAGGTCCACCACGTTGACCACCCGTACCCGAAGCTCGGGCAGGTGCCGGCGAAGCAGGGACACCGCGGCGAGCGTCTCCAGGGTCGGCACGTCCCCGCAGCAGGCCAGCACGACGTCGGGCACCGTTCCCGCGTCGTTGCTCGCCCATTCCCAGAGCCCGATCCCACGGCTGGCGTGTGCCAGCGCGGCGTCGGGGGCGAGCCACTGCGGTGCGGGTTGCTTGCCCGCGACGACGACGTTGATCTGGTCGCGGCTGCGCAGGCAGTGGTCCATCACCGACAGCAGGGTGTTGGCGTCCGGCGGGAGGTAGACCCGGACGATCTCGGACTTCTTGTTCACGACGTGGTCGATGAAGCCCGGGTCCTGGTGGGAGAAGCCGTTGTGGTCCTGGCGCCAGACGTGGCTGGTGAGCAGGTAGTTCAGCGACGCGATCGGGCGCCGCCAGGGGATCGACCGGCTCACCTTGATCCACTTGGCGTGCTGGTTGAGCATCGAGTCGATGATGTGGATGAACGCCTCGTAGCAGGTGAAGAGCCCGTGCCTGCCGGTGAGCAGGTAGCCCTCCAGCCAACCCTCGCTCAGGTGCTCCGAGAGCACCTCGAGCACCCGTCCGTGGGGGTTCTGGTGCTCGTCGGTCGCCAGCAGCTCGCCCTCGAACTGGCGGTCGGTCACCTCGAACACGTCCTGCAGCCGGTTCGACGCCACCTCGTCCGGGCCGACCAGGCGGAAGTTCGACGGGTTGGCGCGGATGACGTCGCGCACCCAGCCACCGAGCACGCGGGTCGCCTCGGCGGTGGCGCCGCCGGGCTCCGGCACGTCCACCATGTGCTTGCGGAAGTCGGGCAGCCGCAGTGGCTCCAGCAGCTCGCCGCCGTTGGCATGGGGGCTGGCACTCATCCGTCGCTCGCCCACCGGGGCCAGCGCCCGCAGCTCCGGTACGGGACCGCCCTCGGCGTCGAAGAGCTCCTGCGGCCGGTAGGAGCGCATCCACTCCTCCAGCTGTGCCAGGTGCGCGGGGTCCTCACGCACCCTGGCGAGGGGCACCTGGTGCGCCCGCCACGTCCCCTCGACCGGGAGACCGTCGACCACCGCGGGACCGGTCCACCCCTTCGGGCTGCGCAGTACCAGCACCGGCCAGCGGGGCCGCTCGGTGAGCTCGCCGCGTGCCGCCCGGGCGCGGATTCCGGCAATGCTGGTCATGATCCGGTCCATGGCCGCCGCCATCCGCGCGTGCACGGCCACGTGGTCCTCGTCGGCGGCGATCTCGACGACGAACGGCTCGTGGCCGTACCCCTCCAGCAGCGCGAGCAGCTCCCGCTCCGGGATGCGGGCCAGCACCGTGGGGTTCGCGATCTTGTACCCGTTGAGGTGCAGGATCGGCAGCACCGTGCCGTCGGAGACCGGGTTGAGGAACTTGTTGGCGTGCCAGGACGCGGCCAGCGGCCCCGTCTCGGCCTCACCGTCGCCGATCACACACGCCACGAGCAGGCCCGGGTTGTCCAGCGCGGCCCCGTAGGCGTGCGCCAGCGAGTAGCCGAGCTCGCCACCCTCATGGATGGACCCCGGGGTCTCCGGAGCCGCGTGGCTCGGGATGCCACCGGGGAAGGAGAACTGCCGGAACAACCTGGCCATACCGGCCACGTCCCGCGAGACGTCGGGGAAGCGCTCGGTGTAGGTGCCCTCCAGCCACGCCGTGGCCACCACCGCCGGCCCGCCGTGTCCGGGCCCCGTCACGAACAGCGTGTCGATGCCGCGTCGCTTGATCACGCGGTTGAGGTGGGCCCACAGGAATGTCAGTCCCGGTGTCGTCCCCCAGTGCCCGAGCAGCCGGGGCTTGATGTCCTCCGGCCGTAGCGGGTGCGTCAGCAGCGGGTTGTCCAGCAGGTAGATCTGGCCGACCGCGAGGTAGTTCGCGGCACGCCACCAGGCGTCGAGGCGATCGAGCTCGCCGCCGTCGGAGCGGCTCGCGACCGCGGAGTAGGTCCCGCCTGCTGTGACTGTCATGGGCCGGCTCCTGAGACTCGGGGTGTCGGGCGCTCGGAAGCCAGCCAAGTCCATGCCGCCCCGGGCCGAGAAGGGCCGAACGTCCCGTCCTCGGATTGGAAGCCTCCGGCCGCTACCGCGACGCGGGGGTTCGAGCCCTCCCGATCCGGACCCGGCTGTGGTCGTGCACGTCGCCTGCCGTGGTCGCGGTGCCTATCCGCACGCCGCTGTGGTCACGCACAACGCCGCGCGTTGTCGCGGTGCCGATCCAGGTTCCGCCGTGGTCGTACACGTTCCGAACCGAGGCCATGGCGCTCTCTCCTCAGACGAGCCACTCCGGTCCCGGGATGGTCGACCGTCCGAGGCGGTGAGGAGAAGAGGCCGAACGGCCCTACCCGCCCGGGACCCCCCGGCGCCGGGTGCCCGGACAGCTCCGAGGCCTGGTCCGCGAGTCCCGCGTGAGTGGGGACCTCCGGCGACCGTGACGGGCCGTCGTGCCCTGATCGCCGCGCGGTGGCCCGGAACAGGATGTCCCGGCCGGTCTGTGTGCCGCGGCCACGTGAGGAGGATCCGATGATGTACTGGTGGGGCAACCAGATGACCGCGTGGGGCTGGGTGTTGATGTCGGTGAGCTCGGTCGCGTTCTGGGCGTTGGTGATCGCCGTGATCGTCGCTCTGGGGCGCTACCTGCGGATCGGCGGCACGGACCGCCGCCCTGAGCAGTCCGCGCGCCCCAGCCCGGAACAGCTGCTCGCCGAGCGGTACGCCCGCGGAGAGATCGACGAGGCGGAGTATCTGCGACGGCTGGACACCCTCGAGGGAGCGGCCGGTGACTGGCGGTCGCCCAGCCGTCCCTGATGGCGAGCGGGAGGACAGCGCGGATGAACGTCGGTTCGACGGGAGCGAGCGCCCGCGGTTCCCGCCCGGTCGTCGTCGGGGTCGATCAGTCGGACTCCGCGCGCGACGCGGCCGAGTGGGCGGCGGACCTCGCCGCGGCGTGCAACGCGCCGCTGCGGCTGGTGCACGTCGGGCCCGGTGCACCGGCCGACGTGTTCGGCCCGTCGTCGCCGCCCTGGTTGAGCGAGTTGATGCGCGGCACCGAACGGGCCGGAGCCGACACCGACGTGGTGGAGACGGCGGGGGCGGTCGTCGACGTGCTCGTCGGCCAGGCGGCGGAGGCCCGCCTGCTCGTCCTCGGCAGCTACGGGGAGGGCGCCTGGACGGGGATGCTCGCCGGCTCCGTCGCGCGTGACCTGATCAACCGGGCCGCCTGCCCGGTCGCGGTGGTTCGAGGCGCCGCTCCACAGGTGCCGCCACCACGCAGTGGTCCCGTGGTGGTCGGGGTGGACGGTTCCGCGGCCGGACATGCGGCCCTGATGCTCGCCGCCGAGCTCGCGGAGTCCCTGGGCGTCCGGCTGGTGGCGATGCACGCGTGGACCGATGTGGTGGCCGGCCCCCACGGCGGGCCGCGGCAGCGCAGCGAGGACGACGCGACCCTCGCGGCCGAGGGCGGGAGTCTGCTCGACTCCGAGCTGGAGTTCGTCGCCGCGGCCCATCCGGCGCTGCCGACCGAGCGCTACCTCGTCGAGGACACCGCGTTGCGGGCCCTGCTGGATCGGGCCGGCGCGGCCCGGCTGCTGGTGGTCGGCCACCAGGGCCATCGTGAGGTCGACGGGCTGATGCTGGGATCGACGAGCACCGGGCTCGTCGAGTTCGCCCCGTGTCCGGTTCTGGTGGTGAAGCCCTCCGGTGTCAGGGGACCGGTGGGCGGAACCCGGGACTGAAGCCATGCCGACCAGGGTCGCGAGCCGCTGGGGAGCGCGAGTGGGCGAGCGTGGAACCGCTCGACCGCCGCGACCTGCTCTGAGGGGTCTGCCGCTTCACCAGAGCCGGCGCTCCGCGGACGCGACGAGCCCGGTCTCCCGGGGGAGGTGGGCGTGGGGGCTCACGACGGTGACGGGCACGCCGCAGCGGCGGAGGACCTGCCGGCTGGTGGATCCGAAGAGGACGCGGGCCGGCGCGGTGCGCCCGCGGGTGCCCAGGACGACCATGCGCGCCCGTACCGCGGCGGCGAGCAGTGCCGGCGCCGGTGGTCCGGGCACGATCCGCAGGTCGACCGGGACATCGGGGTAGCGGTCAGCCCAGGAGGTGAGCTGGTCGGCGAGGTCGTCCTGCACGGCGGGTTCCGTGTCGTGGCGCGGGCCACCGGCGTGCAGGACGAGGAGCCGGTCGCGGTGGCGCCGCGCCTCGCTGAACGCGACGTCGAGCACGGCCTCGTCGGTGGCGGGCTCGTCGACCCCGGCGAGCAGGGGGCGCCGGTCGGAGTGCCGGAGGCGGCCGCGTACGACGGTGACGGGGCAGCGCGCGCAACCGCTGACCTCGAGGGCGACGGAGCCGATGAGGATCTCGTGCGGGCGTTCTCCGCCGCCCATGCCGAGGACGAGGAGGTGGGCGTTCCCGGCGGCGTCGAGCAGGGCGTCGACGGGCGGCTGTTCCGTGCCGTGGGTCGAGCTGCGCAGGCCGGGTTCGGCGCGGCGGGCGACGGTGAAGGCGCGGGCCAGGATGTCCTGGGCGCGTCGCACCGCCGGTGCGTCGTGGCCCGCGGCGTAGGGGGCCGCGTGCACGATGCGCAGCGGGAGGCGGCGGAGCCGGGCCTCGGCCGCGGCCCAGCGGACGGCCTCCAGCGCGATCTGCGTGCCGTCGACCCCGACGACCACCGCGGGTTCGTCGAAGGTGGGGGCGCTGTGCTCCAGGGCGTTCATCGCGGTCACCTCGCTGTCACCTGCTGTCCGTGCCCGGAAGCGTGGCGTACCGGGGCCGGGGACGGCAGGACCGCTCGACCCCGATCCGGGGGCCCAGGGACCCGGATCCCGCTGCTCACGTCCGGCTGCTCTCCGGGTCGAGCACGTCGGAGACCTCCCGGCGGGGCGTGGCGGCGACGGGGTAGCCGCGCCCGATCCGCAGGACGGCCTGCGGCGGGCATGTATCGCCGATGAGCCGGCGCAGCTCGTCCCGGGTCTGGCGCACCTCCACGACGTGGGACAGGAAGGAGACGGCGAGCCCCTCAGCAGTGGCGGTGAGCAGGATCCGTTCCAGCGCCAGCCCGGCGTGGACGTCCCCCAGCGCGCCGCTGAGCTGGGCGGTCAGCACCGCGAGCACCGGCTCGGTCTCGAAGTCCTTGCCGGGTGGCCGCGCCGGACCGGAGCCGCCGCGGAAGTCGCGCAGCACCCACCGGTCCTGGGGTTCGGAGAGCGGGCCGCCTGCCGTTGCGGGGACCCCGTCGCGGCGTCCGGGTGGGGTCGCCGTCCACCGCTCGAGCTCGGCGCGGAAGTCCGGATCCGCCGTCTGGGCCCGGTACGCCCGGACCGACATCTGCTGCAGCCGGGTCCGGGCGGCCGGCTCGTCCACGACGTGCAACAGGCCGCCTTCCTCGCTCGCCGCGCGGCGGAGCTCGTACAACGCGGGTGGGGGCACCGGCTCGTCGCTGAACGGGTGCCGGTTCGTCCGGCGCAGGGGAACGGCGCGCAACAGCCGCAGCTGTTCGGGAGTGGCGCTCTTGCGCCCCCCGTGCCGGACGACGGCGAGGAGGCCGGGGTGGGCGCCGGCCGGGAGGATCGTGACGATCGGTCGGATGTCCTGGCCGTGCAGCGCCAGCCGCAGGTTGAACAATGCCGCCCCGCACGCCATGCGCAGCTCGCGAGGGCCGGCCCACGCCGGCCTGTGCGAGCAATGACAGTGCCCCCACCTCACCGTGCCCGCTACGGCCGAAGGACCTGCGCGGGTCAGCTTCCGTCGCGGCGGAGGTCCGCGGCGTAGACGGCTGCTTCGGTGCGGCGGGCGAAGCCGAGTTTGTGCAGGACCGAGGAGACGTAGTTCTTGACGGTCTTCTCGGCGAGGAACATCTCGGCGCCGATCTGGCGGTTGGTGAGCCCGTCGGCGATGAGGCCGAGGATGCGTCGTTCCTGGGGACTGAGCGATGCGTAGCGGGGGTCCGTGGGTTCGGTGCCGGTGCGCAGGCGTTCGAGGACGACGGCGGTGGCCTTCGGGTCGAGGAGTGAGCCGCCGCCGGCGACGATGCGGACGGCTCCGACGAGGTCGATGCCGGTGACCTGTTTGAGCAGGTAGCCCGACGCCCCGGCCATGATCGCGCCGAAGAGGGCCTCGTCGTCGGAGTAGGAGGTGAGCATGAGGCAGGCGGGGGGCGGGGTGAGGATGGAGCGGATGTCGCGGCAGACGGTGACGCCGTCGCTGTCGGGGAGGCGGACGTCGAGGATGGCGACGTCGGGTCGCAGGGCCGGCATGCGGGCCATGGCCTGGGCGCCGGTGCCGGCCTCGCCGACGACCTGGATGTCGTCCTCGGACTCGAGCAGCTGCGCGATGCCGCGGCGGACGATCTCGTGATCGTCGAGCAGGAACACGGAGATGGTCACGGCACCGGGCCTCTCATCGCTGGTTCACCCACGCTACTGCCACCGGACCGGGCGCTCCGACCGCGAACGACCCGGAACGCCGGGCCGAACGGCCCTGATCCGGTTCCGGACGGCCCGGCGGGCGTCCACAGCGCTACCGGCGGACCGGCACGTCGTCGGCCGTGCCGGTGGGGAGCAGCCGGCGACCGGTGAGGTGCTGCAGGGGGACGGCAACGACGTGGCCTGTGCGGCCTGGCGCCCACGACTCCGCCATGGTGGCGTCGAGTGCATCCAGGCGCTCGGGATCGACCACCTCGTACGCGTGGCCGACGCCGAGCACGCTCCAGCCGGTGTGTGTCACGGGATCGAGGTCGTCGGCCTGGAAACCGACGACCGTGCGGTGGGTGGCGGCGAAGGTCCGCCCGTCGGCGGTGCGGAAGAGGACCTCCTCACCGTCGAGGAGGTAGTTCACGGGATGGGCGGCGGGCATCGCGGCCTCCGTGAAGACGATCCGGCCGATGACGCCCGTGGCCAGCAGCCTCAGGCATTCCGTGCGGTCGAGCTCCACGAGTTCCGCTGCGCCCGCCGAACCGTTGAGGTCCGACGGGGTCATGCCGTCAGCCTCGATGCGGGCGCGTTCGTCCGGATAGGGCCGGATGCCCTCCACCGGAGCCCATCAGACCTCGATGCCGCACTGGCCGGCTGCCGGGGAGGTGACCGAGGCGAGCGAGCGGACGATGTCCGTCGCCGTGACGATCCCGACGAGCCGGGCGCCGTCGACGACCAGGACGGCGTCCGCGTGCTCGGCCTGCATCCGGCGCGCGGCGTCGGAGCGGCGAGCCGTGACCGGCAGCGGTTCGACCGGTCGTGTCAGATCCTCGACGTGCACGGCCGCCCGCGCGTCCGGCGAGCCGGACCCACGCGCGACGAAGCGGGCGATGTCGACCTCGAGGACCACGCCCCGGCACCGTTCACCCTCCAGCACCGGCAGGTGGCGCACGCCGGTGGTGGCCATCAGGCGCAGGGCGGTCGACAGCGGTGCGTCCGCGGTGATCCCGAGAAGGTGGGTGGTCATCAGCGCGGTGACGGGCGGGTCCTCGTCCACCGTCTCCGGTGGTGCCGCCAGGCGTTCTGGGCCGGTGCTCATGGTGCGTGGTCCCTCCATCCGGGTCGGGACCGATCCTCGACCGGCCCGGCAGGCCACGGCACGGGGCGGAGGGCCCGTTGATCCCTGCCGGAGGTCACACCTCTCGGGGAGTCGTTTCCGGGCTACTCGTCGCGCTTGCGCTGCCCCTTGAGCTGCTCGCGCACCCGTTCCACGGACCAGCGGTGGTGACCTCCGGGTGTCGTGACGTCCGGCGTGATCAACCCGTCGTTCACCCAGCGGATCACCGCACCGCGGGAGACACCCAGCGCTTTCGCCAGGTCTCCGGTGGTCACGAGGTCTTCCACGTTCACGACGTTAGGCGCTGCTCAGCGCGCGCGTCGCTGCTCGCGGTCGTTCGGGACGAACAGCCCTGGTTGCCACTATTTAGTACGATCATCGATGTTCGGTACTGTTATGAACGTTTGGAACGTTCTGGGGCCGGAGAGGGGGACGCGTGGACCACGACGAGCAGGACACAGAGGGGGGAGCGCTGTGGGTCACGGAGCTACCGGGGGGCAGGTGCGTGATCGGTACCGCTCCGGGAGCCCCTGAGGCACTGGAGGCGATCGACCGGGTTCGCGCGGAGGCTTCCTGTGACCGACCCTGCGCGTGACCCGTGGTGGGAGGTGGTCGAGCTGCTCTCCGTCATGCCGGACGTGTGCACGCGGCTGCTGGTCGTCCACATCGACGACGGGGACGGGTGGTGCGGCGAGTGCCGGACCCCCGGTCGCGGCACCGCCCATGTCCGCCACCCGTGCTCCCTCGCGACGCTGGCGACCGGTGCGCGGGACCGGTGGATGTCGCGGGTGAAGAGCGCCAGCAGCAACGTGGTCCCGTTGCTCGCCCGCTCCGCTGTCAGCCCAGCTCGGGGCGGACAACGGCAACCGGGCACGGTGCGTGGTGCAGCACCGCGTGGCTCACCGAGCCGAGCACGAGGCCCGTGAAGCCACCCCGTCCCCGTGAACCGACGACGACGAGCTGGGCGCCGCCGCACTGCCCGAGGAGGGCATGGGCCGGTCGGTCCTTCACCACGGCCCGCCGGACCTCGACGTGGGGGTACTTCTCGCTCCACCCCGCGAGCTGCTCGGCCAGCAACCGGCACTCGTCGGCCTCGACCGTCTCCCAGTCCACCAGCTGCCACACGGCCGGATCGGCGACGTAGTCCATCCAGGCGTGCACCGCCACCAGCGGCACCTGCCGGACGGCCGCCGCGTCGAAGGCGAAGGCCAGCGCCGTCTCGCTCGTCGGGGACCCGTCCACCCCCACGACGACGGGACCCTGGGGCGACGGCAGCTCACCGCGCACCACCACCACCGGGCAGGCGGCGTGGGCGGCCAGTGCCACGGCGACGGAACCGATGAGGAGACCGGTGAACCCACCCAGTCCGCGGTCCCCGACCACGACCAGTGCGGCACGCTGCGACTCCGCGGTGAGCACGGGGATCGGGAAGCCGTCGACCACCTCGTCGGTGATCTCGACGCCGGGTGCGGCCTCCGCGGCTGCCGCAGCCGCCTCGGCGATCTCCTTGCGGGTGCTCTCCAGCATCACCGTCCGGTAGCCCGCGCCCAGGCCGGGATCACCGATGTGTCCCGAGGCCCGCCAGCCGAAGGCACTGACCAGCCGAAGCCCTGTCCTGCGGCGCTCGGCCTCCCGGGCTGCCCAGCGTGCGGCCTCGAGTGCCGCCACCGAACCGTCGATACCGACCACGACCGGCGATCCCCAAGCCTGCGCGTTCTCCATCGCTCCCCCTCGTTCCGGTGTGCTCCCAGACTGGGCGGTAGGTGATCCCACCGGGAGCGGTCAGAGGTCCCGCCCGGACGGGGCGTTGGGCCCGATCTCGACCGTGCCGTCGTCGCATCAGCACGCCGTCGGGTCCCGTGAACCGGACGTAGTGCCCGTCGGGCCACGTAGCCTCGGGTCATGAGCGTCAGCGTCCGGCCGCTGCTGGAGTTCGACCATTCCTACGCCCGTGAACTGCCTGAGCTGTCCGTGCCGTGGACGGCGGCAGCGGCACCGGCGCCCGCCCTGCTGATGCTCAACGAGGCCCTGGCCACCGAGTTGGGTGTCGACGCCGAGGCGTTGCGGGCACCGGCCGGTGTCGAGCTGCTCGTCGGCACCGCGGTCCCGGACGGAGCGCGCCCTGTCGCACAGGCCTACGCCGGCCACCAGTTCGGCGGCTACGTGCCCCGGTTGGGAGACGGCCGGGCGCTGCTGCTGGGCGAGCTGGTCGACGCAGGCGGGCGTCGACGCGACCTGCATCTGAAGGGCTCCGGTCGCACGCCGTTCGCTCGCGGAGGGGACGGGAAGGCGGCCGTCGGTCCGATGCTGCGGGAGTACGTGATGGGGGAGGCGATGCACGCGCTGGGCATCCCCACCAGCAGGGCGCTCGCGGTGGTGGCCACCGGCAGCGACGTCGTGCGGGAGACGATGCTGCCCGGTGCGGTGCTCGCGCGGGTCGCGGCGAGCCACCTGCGGGTCGGGACGTTCCAGTACGCGGCCGCGAGCGGCGACCCGGCGCTCGTGCGGAAGCTGGCCGACCACGCGATCGCGCGGCACCATCCCGACGTCGCCGAGGCGGACAACCCCTACCTGGAGTTCTACCGGCGGGTCATCGACGCGCAGGCGTCGCTCGTCGCGGGCTGGATGCTCGTCGGGTTCGTGCACGGCGTCATGAACACCGACAACATGACGATCTCCGGGGAGACCATCGACTACGGCCCCTGCGCGTTCATGGACACCTACGACCCGGCGACGGTCTTCAGCTCGATCGATCACCGCGGCCGTTACGCCTACGGCAACCAGCCCGCCATCGCCCAGTGGAACCTGGCGCGGCTGGGCGAGGCGCTGGTGCCGCTGATCCACGAGGACACCGACGCCGCTGTCGAGGCCGCCACCGACGCCGTGCTCTCGTTCGCCGAGCGCTACGAGGGGTACTGGACGAGGGGGATGGCCGCGAAGCTCGGTCTCGAGGCCCCGGACGTCCCCCTGATCCAGGACGTGCTGGAGCTCCTGCACGCCCAGCACGTGGATTTCACGACGTTCTTCCGGGCGCTGTCGTCGCACCTGCGGGGACGTCCGGCGCGATCCCTGTTCACCGAGCCGGACGTGTTCGAGGCGTGGGACGCGCGCTGGCGGGCCCGGCTGCCCCGGGACGGCGCCACCGTGGCGGCTGGCATGGACCGGGTCAACCCTGTCTGCATCCCCCGCAACCACCTGGTGGAAGAGGCGTTGACCGCCGCCACCGGCGGTGACATGGCGCCGTTCCGTCGCCTCGTCGAGGTCGTTGCCGATCCGTTCGCCGAGCGTCCGGGTCTGGAGCGCTACGCCGAGCCGGCGCCCCTGGGCGGCGCCCCGCACGTCACCTACTGCGGCACCTAGCGACCATGAGCGACCGGTCCCACCGAGGGTTGTGGGTGGCGCTGCTCGCCTGCGTGGTCGCGTGCCTGGCGGGGTGCGCCACGACGACGGCCGGCCCGGACGCGGGCGGACCCCCGCCCGGCCCACCGGCCCCGCCGGACGTCGTGCAGGCCGGATCGGTGCGGGTGCTGCAGCTGAACCTGTGCAGCAGCGGCATCGCCGGCTGCTACACCGGCCGGTCCACGGCCGAGGCCGCCGCGGTGGTCCGCGCTGAGCTGCCCGACCTGGTCACCCTGAACGAGGTCTGCCAGGACGACGTGTCGTCGCTACAGCGCGCGCTCGCTGATGCGGTGCCCGGCGGCACGGCCGTGTCGGCGTTCCAGGCAGCGCGCAACGGGCGTACCGGGGAGGCGTACCGCTGCCGCAACGGCCAGCAGTACGGCATCGGCCTGGTCTCGCGGTGGCCGTCGGTGCCCGGGTCCTCCGCGGGCGGTGGGATCTACCCGGCACAGGACGAGGAGGACCCCGAGGAGCGGGCGTGGCTGTGCCTGGACGTCGCGGCCGATCGCGCCGTCGCCGTCTGCACCACGCACCTCGCCTACACCCAGCGGGAGGTCGCGGGGGCCCAGTGCAGGTACCTGTTCGGCACGGTCATCGCGGACATGCGCGCCCGGGACGGGGCGGCGCCGCTGGTGCTGGGAGGCGACCTGAACCTCGGGTCCGGCGACAGCGCGGACCTCAGGTCCTGCCTCCCTGCCGGTTCCGTGCTCGCCGACGACGGTGGCCAGCAGCACGTCGTGGCGACGCCCGAGTTCGCCGTCGCCGGCTCCCGCACGATCGACCTGCGCGGCGCCACCGACCACCCGGGCCTGCTCGTCACGCTCGCTCCCACCGGGGGCAGGCCCGAGCCGGGTCGATAAGTCGTCGAGTGCTGTTCATCCGTAGGAGACCTTCGTCCACCACCTGACGGGCGAGACTGGGCTGAATGCTGGGTTCAGTGCGTGGATGCCCCGTGTACTACCTCGTCGGCACCGCAGGACACCCCAACTACGGCGACGAGCTGATCACCTCGGTCTGGTTGAGACATCTGGCCGTCGTCGCCCCCGACGCCGATGTGTGGGTCGACTGTCCGGCGCCGGGTTCGGCCGCGGTGCTGCTCGACGGGTTGCACCCGCGGGCCCGGTTCACCGACACGGCGTGGCGGCTGTGTGCGGAAGCGCCCGGCCGGGGGCCGTGGGAGAAGGCCGCGTGGGTCCAGAATGCGATGCAGCAGCCCGGCCTGGCCTGCCGCTGGGTGGCCGGCATCGAGCTGATGAACACCGCCGACGTCGTCCACGTCATCGGGGGCGGGTACATCAACGGCATCTGGCCGCACCACATCGGGCTGCTCGGCGCCGCGGTGGCGGCGGTCCGGCGCTCGGGTGGCCGGGCGGTGCTCACCGGACAGGGCCTCATGCCGCTCGACGAGGGTGAGGCGGCACTCGTCCGCACCCTGCTCGAGCGGTTCGATCTGGTGGACGTGCGGGACACGGTGTCCGCCGAGCTGCTGGAGCGACCCGCCAGCCGAGGTGTCGACGACGCCTTCCTGGGCGCCGGCCGGTTCCTGCGTTCCGAACCGGATCCGGTCGGCACGCTCCCGCGCTACATGGTCTGCGTGCAGTCCGACCTGAGCGACCACGACGTGAGCAGGCTCGCCGCGTTCACCCTCGCGACCTTGCGGACCTGGGACGCCGACCCCGCCGACGTCGGGGTCGTCGAGGGCATACCCGGGCAGGACCGGGTGGTGTACGGGTTGCTCGAGCACGAGCTGCCCGGCTCGCAGTTCTTCCCGTTCAGCGAGGTGTGGCGGCACGGGATGCCGGTGGCATCACACCAGACGTGGCTCTCGACCCGCTTTCACCTGCACCTGGTGGCCGCGGCGGCCGGGGCGAACGGGGTGGCCGTGAGCGTCAACCGCGACTACTACGCCACGAAGCACGGCTCGCTGCTGCGGCTGGGCTCGAACTGGGATCTCGTCGAGGACCTCGCCGACGTCCCGAAGCCGCCCACCGGCGGCGGGTTCGCACCGGACGTGCTGGCCGCACATGTGAGCCGCAAGGTGGAGGTGGCACGGCAGATCTACCCGGCCTCCTGACCGGGCCGTGCGGGCGGGTGTGCCCCCTCCTGGCCACCCGCCCGCACGACGTCCAGGTCGGTCCGCACCGACGAGGTGGGGTCAGGCGATCTGGGCGCCCTCGGGGAAGTCGGTGCTGCGGGTGAGCTGCGACCACTGCTCGATCTCGGCGTCGACCGCGTCGCGACCGGCGGTGACCAGCCGGAGCGCGTCCGAACCGAGCAGCAGGTGCACCGGCGGCGTCGGGGTGTCGAGGATCGACAACACCGCTTCGGCCGCCTTCTCCGGGTTGCCCAGCTGATTGCCGCTCGCGGCGAGGCGATTCCTGCGGACCGGCTCCATCAGCGTGTCGTAGTCGGTGATGGAGCGGTCGGCGCGAACCATGGACCGGCCTGCCCAGTCGGTCCGGAAGGAACCGGGAGCAATCGCCGTCACGGCGATGCCGAAGCTCCTCACCTCCTTGGCGAGAGTGTCGAGAATGCCCTCGAGAGCGAACTTGCTGCCCTGGTAGTACGCCAGCCCGGGCACGGTGATCAGTCCGCCCATCGAGGTCACCGCCATCAGATGGCCGCGGCGGCGCCTGCGCATGTACGGCAGTGCGGCCTTCAGGGTGGCGACGGCGCCGTAGACGTTGACGTCGAACTGGGCGCGTAGCTCCGACATGGGCGACTCCTCGACGACGCCCTCGTGCCCGTAGCCCGCGTTGGCGATCACCACGTCGATCGGTCCGACGGACTCCTCGACGTCGGCGACGGTGGCGAGGACGGCGTCGTCGTCCGTCACGTCGAGCACGCGCGTCAGTGCCCGTCCGGACGTGCCGTCGGCGAGCTCCTCGAACTGCTCGTCGTCGTCGGGCTTGCGCACGCTGCCGACCACCGTGTGCCCGGCGGCGAGGAAGACCTGCGCGAACGCCCGCCCGAACCCGGAGCTCACACCCGTGATGAAGAAGATCTTCGGAGCAGGTCGGGCGGCTGTCGTAGGACTCGTCATGGTCCCGAGTCTACGCTTAGTCGAGAAAAGTTGACGCGGCGTCGAAAACGGCGGAGCCGGGCCCTACCGGGAAAGATCGAGCGCGGTGCGCCAGACGTGGGTCAGCGTCGCGGCGGTCTCGTCGACGGAGCCGCCGGTCCTGGAGGCCTGGTAGAAGCACCGCTCGGTCATCCAGACGAGTGCGGCGGTGACAGCGGTGGCATCAGTGGGGCCGGCTCCGGCGGGCAGCCCCGCTCGTTCGGCGATCCGCCGGGTGATGTCGGCGATGGCGGAGACCGCGGAGCGCCACTGTTCTGCGATGGCCGGGATGGTGGGGGAGAGGTCGACGGCCGCACGCATGACGCTGCCGTGTTCGTGCCACATGCGTGCGGTCTGCTGAACGCTCTGTTCGAGCGCTTCCGCCGGTGAACTCGTGCCGGCTGCGTCTGCCGCGTCCACTTCGGCGCGGAGCGTCGACACCGTTCGCTCGACGAGTGCGGTGAGCACGTCGTTCTTCGAGCCGAAGTAGAAGTAGAAGGCGCCCCTGGTGATCCCGGCCGCCGTCGCGATCGTCTCGACCGTCATGTGGTCCAGGCCGCCGGTGGCGAGTTGATGTTCGGCGGCGTCGAGGATCGCACGTTCGCGCAGATCGCCCTTGCTGGGAGCGACGCGGCGGCGACCCTTCGATTCTCCGGGCTGAGGCACAGCATCAAGCTATCAGGCGTCGAAAATTATCGACGACGCGTTGATTTTCTCCCGCCGACGAGGTCGGCGCGCGGCTGCGCGGTGCGGCTCGTGGTGGCGCCGCGATCGGGACGGCGGGGATACTCCGAGGTCCGGGGGCCTGAGCAGGTGGTGTCAGGGGTTGCTGGACCGGAGTGCTGAGCGCGAGGTGCTCGACCGACTGCTTCAGGCGGTCCGGTCGGGCGAGAGCCGTGCCCTGGTGATGCACGGCGAGCCCGGCGTGGGCAAGACGGCGTTGCTGGAGTACGTGGTGGAGCGGGCGCCGGGGCGGGTGGTCCGTGCCGCCGGGGTGCAGTCGGAGATCGAGCTGGCCTTCGCGGGGTTGCACCAGCTGTGCGCACCCCTGCTGGACGGGCTCGCCCGGCTTCCTGATCACCAGCGCCATGCGCTCGGCACGGCGCTGGGGCTCCGTGGCGGGCCGCCGCCGGATCGTTTCCTGGTCGGCCTGGCCGTGCTGGACCTGCTGGCGGAGGAGGCCCGGGAGCGGCCCCTCGTCTGTGTGGTCGACGACGCCCACTGGCTCGACCGTGCCTCGGCGCAGGCGTTGGCGTTCGTGGCGCGTCGTCTGGTGGCGGAGTCCGTGGGCATCGTCTTCGCGATCCAGGCAACCGATGGATGTACGGCGTTGACGGGCCTGGCGGAGCTGGTGGTCGACGGGCTGCCCGATGATGATGCGCGGGCCCTCCTGCGCTCAGTGCTGCGCGGGCCCGTGGACGAGCGGGTGCTCGGCCGGATCGTGGCCGAGACGCGGGGCATTCCGTTGGCCTTGATCGAGCTGCCGCGCGGGCTGGCACCCGCGGAGCTGGCCGGAGGGTTCGGGCCTACGGCAGGGGCGGCGCTCCCGATGCAGATCGAGGACAGCTTCCGGCGGCAGCTGATGGCGCTCGAGGCCGACGCCCGGCGGCTGTTGCTCATCGCGGCGGCAGAACCGCTCGGAGAGCCGGTGCTGGTGTGGCGGGCGGCGGAGCGGCTCGGGGTCGGCGTCGATGCGGCGGTTCCCGCGGTGGCGGCCGGGCTGCTCGAGATCGGTGCCGGAGTGCGTTTTCGGCATCCGTTGGAGCGCTCGGCGGTCTATCGGGCGGCGTCCCCGCAGGAGCGGCGCAGCGTGCACCGGGCGCTGGCGGAGGCCACCTGTCCTGAGACGGATCCCGATCGACGCGCCTGGCACGCCGCCCAGGCAACGGTCGAGCCCGAGGAGCAGGTCGCCGTGGATCTCGAGCGTTCCGCCGGCCGGGCGCAGGCGCGCGGCGGCCCGGCCGCGGCGGCCGCGTTCCTGCAACGGGCCGCCGAGCTGACGCCTGATCCGACTCGTCGCGGTGAGCGTGCGCTCAGTGCGGCGCAGGCCGCGCACCAGGCCGGCATGCCCGACGCGGCTCTGAGGCTGCTGTCCATCGCGGACGCGGGCCCAGCGGACAACCTCCAGCGGGCATACGCCGACCTGCTGCGCGCCCGGATCGCGTTCGACGTGAACCGCGGCCGCGCCGCTGTCTCGTCGCTGCTGGAGGCAGCCAGGAAGCTCGGATCCCTCGACGTGCGGCTGGCCCGCGAGACCTACCTGGACGCGCTGTCCGCAGCCATCCTCGCCGGCCCGTTGGTCACGGGCGGAAGTGTCCGCGAGGTGGCCGAAGCCGCACGCGCCGCGCCGCCGGCGGCGCAGCCCCCGAGCGCGGCCGATCTCCTCCTCGACGCCCTGGCGACCCGGTACACAGCGGGATACGCCGCGAGCACGCCGATGCTGAGGCGGGCACTGGATGCCTTCCGCAGTAACCGCCTCGGACAGGAGGACGAGCTGCGGTGGCTCTGGCAGGCCCATATCGTCGCCGTGAACCTCTGGGACGACGAGGCGTTGGAGATGCTCGTCAGCCGCCACGTCCAGCTCGCCCGGGACACCGGGGCGCTCACCACGCTCCCCCTCGCCCTGAACTCACGCATCACCGTGCACGTGCTGATGGGCGAGATGGCCGCGGCAGCAGCGCTGATCCAGGAACTGGAGGCGGTCACCGAGGTGACCGATAGTTCCGCGGTGCCCTACGGCGCCCTGTTGCTCGCCGCCTGGCGGGGCCGGGAGGCCGAGGCGGCCCAGGTGATCGAGACCACCCTCGCCGAGGTGGTGCGCCGGGGCGAGGGCATCGGGCTGACGGTCACGGTCAGGGCGAAGGCGTTGCTCCTCAACAGCCTCGGCCGGTACCAGGACGCGCTGACGGCGGCTCAGCAGAGCAACGCGCACCTGGCCGAACTGGGCCTGTCCGCCTGGGGCGTGCTGGTCGAGCTCATCGAGGCGGCCATCCGCAGCGGGATGCCGGCGCACGCGGCCGACGCACTCACCCGGCTCGCGGAGACGACACCTGCCCGCGGCAGTGACTGGGCGTCGGGCATCGAGGCCCGCTGCCGAGCAGTGCTGAGTGCCGGTGCGGATGCGGAGAGCCTCTATCGGGCGGCGATCGATCGGCTCGGCCGTACCCGTATCCGGGGAGAGCTCGCCCGTGGACACCTGCTGTACGGCGAGTGGCTGCGCCGCGAACGCCGTCGGGTGGATGCGCGCCAACAGCTGCGCAGCGCCCACGAGATGTTCTCCGCGATGGGCATGGAGGCATTCGCCCAGCGCGCCGCGCGCGAGCTGCAGGCAACGGGCGAGCGGGTCCGTAAACGCGCCGTCGAGACCGGTGGCGAGCTCACCGCCCAGGAGGCGCAGATCGTGCGGCTCGTTCGCGAGGGCCTGTCCAACCCCGAGATCGCCGCCCGGCTGTTCCTGAGCCCGCGCACCATCGAGTGGCACCTGAGCAAGATCTTCGGGAAGCTGAACATCACCTCCCGGATGCAGCTCTTCCGGTGAACCGGCGGCGGAGGCCCATCAGCCCCGACGCCACTGCGCCGCGGCCCCTCGCGGGCCGACGCCGCTGACCGCGCCCCGGGAGGTGGCCAGGGTGCTCACGGGCGCAATCGGTGCGGCGCCGGCCGATTATGGATCCCGATGGTCAGCACCGAACAGGAAGAAGCCATCGAGCCGGCATTCCCGGCTCAGTGTTCGAGATCCCTGAAGTGCCCTCCGGACAGGGCGGCGTCGATTGCATTCCTTGAGGGGTGGGATGCAATCGACGCTGCTCGTCGAGTCGCTGGACGAGGCGCAGACAGCTCTATCGCTGAACATCCCGCTCAGCCCAGCAAGGCGTTGATCTCCATCGCGAAGTCCATCGCGTACTGGAAGAGAAACCCGTGCCCGGCGTGGGGATAGAGGGACAGTCGGGCGCTCGGCAGGTTCGCCGCCAACAGTCTGCTGTTTCTGGTCGGGATCATGATGTCGTGATCGCCGTTCGCCACCAGCGTGGGCTGCGTGATCCCGGCAAGCCGCTGCAGGCGGGCCGGCTCGGGGATGCCCCACGCGGTGATCGCGTCGAGCTGGGCGTTCCGGGTCTGGAGGCTGGTCGGCTCGTCGCGGTCGTGCGTCCGGCTGAAGATGCGCTCGAGGAACTGCTCTCCCTTGGCGACGTCGGCCGGGGTCCGCTCGAAGAAGAGGCTGACGAAGTCCGCGCCCGTGAGCTGGTCGCGGGTCGCCGCCTCATGTACGTCCGGGGTGAATCCGTGCATCTGCTCGCCTCCCCGCGGGCCGGTACCGGCCAGCACGATCCGCCGCACGAGCTGTGGCCTGATGAGCGCGAGTTCCTGGGCGACGTAGCCGCCGAGAGAGAACCCGAGGATGTCGAGAGTGCGGAGGCCGAGAGCATCGACGAACGCGAGTGCGTCGTGTGCCATGGCTGCCACCGTGTTCGGCGTCGTGCCGGAAGATCCGCCGACTCCGGTGTTGTCGAGCAGGATCACCTCGCGTTCCGCGGCGATCGCGTCGACGAGGTCAGGGTCCCAGTTGTCGAGGTTGCCGCGGAAATGCTGCAGGAACAGTAGCGGCGGCTTGTCAGGGGCGCCGTTGCCGAAGCGGCGGTAGGTGTAGGTGATCCCGTTGGCGGCCGCGGCGACCAGATTGGCTGCGGTGAGCTGCGAAGATGCAGCGGCGGGTGTGGACATGATGTGCCTTCCTGTGAATGTGCCGTCACTCCGGTTGTGCGGCCACCACGTAGGGGAAGGTCGCACTGCGATTGTCTGCGAACTGCCCCGGGGTGAGGCCGGTGCTGACAGCTGAGTTCATGACCAGCGAGAACATCACTTCGGGAGCGTTGTCGGCCAGAGCGCGGCCGTTCATGACCGAGAACCCGAAGACGGCAGGTGTGCCGGTCCGATAGGGCAGTACGTCGGGCAGCAGGCGTCGGGCTATGGCCTGCCCGTGCGCCACGGGGTCGTCGGCTGTCCCGTTGGCGCATGTCAGGTCGGCCACGAGGTCCGCGATGTGTGCACTCTCGGTGGCAAGCTCGGCGGCCGGATGCTTCGTGTTCGATGTGCTGGCGGCCTCACCGTCGTCGGGCCGGAAGATGGGCCAGACCATCGGGTGTCCCTCGCGGTTGATCTGCCGCCAGGAACCCGCGTCGGTAGCCAGCTTGGTGACGCTCCAGAGTCCGATGTTCTGGTCGACGCCCAGCCGCGGATCGTCGTCGGCGATCTCGAGCACGATGGCGTGGATGTACGAGCCGGCGAAGCTGCTCTCGGCGATTTCGGGGCGCCAGTCCGGAAGCTCGATCTTCGCGCCCCTCTTGACAGCGGCGTTGATGGCGAAGACCAGGGTCAGGTCGACGTAGAACGGGTCGGCGGCCCGGCCGGTCCACAACCGCAGTCCGGCAGGCCCTGTGATGACGGTGCCGGTGCGGCCCTCGGCGAGGAGTTCGCCCTGCGCGGTGTCGTCCCGGGCCTCCGGACCGGCGAGCACATGGAGAGCGACGGCCTGCCCGGTTCCGCCGCCGGCGTCAGGGCCGAAGGTGACACGGTAGGTGAGATCCTCGTGCTCACCGCCCGCGGTGTGGATCTTGAACTCGTAGCGCGCCTCCGGGTGCCATCCCGGCGGCACATCGACCGCCAGCGACGAGTTCACGTCCATGACGAAGACCGTTCCGGTTTCGCCGTGGAAGACGTACTGGTCGGTGAGGTCGAGCCGGTTGTCCTTGCGGGACAGTTCGGAGTCCAGGTGGTGCGACACGGTGAAACGCTCCTTCGGCGAAGGGTTGAATCGAGGTCAGCTGTCTACGGGCGTCGGCGTGCCGTGGAGATCCGCAGAACCCACGCTGCGGCGTTCGATCGATCGCCTCCGGACCCACGCTCCACTGTGGTGCTGTCCCGCCCGCAGGGCGCCCGTGTACGTACTGGCTCAGCCCCTGGCCGATCGTGGCCGTCGACGGGGCACGCGGTCGGCCCCGTACGGGGGATTTCAGCCCGGTTGTAGCCCGTCGAGCAGTGCTTCGAGCCCGCGGCGGAACTCGGCCTCCGGCGTGCTGGTCCGGGCGGCACCGGCGATCTCGATCAACCGGGGGTAGCGCTCGGTCGGGAGCGAGCGGAACCGGTCGATCGTCGCGTCCGCTCCACCGTTGCGGGTGCTCAAGGGGCCGGTCAGCTCGGTCTGGGCGAAGGCCGCCGCCAGCGTGGTGACGGCACGGAAGGCGACCAGGAGGTCCTCGCCGTCGAGGCCGGACCGGGCGAGTGCCGCGAGCAGTGCCTCGGCGGCGTCGAGGAAGGTCTCCGACTGGCTGCGTCGGGCGAGTACCAGCGGAATGGCGTTGGGGTGCGGGCGGACGGCACGCCACAGCTCCTCGGCGAGTCCCCGGACGTCGACGCGCCAGTCGGATGAGGGGGAGTGGGGAATTGTGATGCCGCGCAGCACGCCGTCCACCACCAGGGCATCCAGCGCCGCGCGATCGGCGACATAGTTGTAGAGCGTCATCGGGCCGGTGCCCAGGCGGGCGGCGACCGCACGCATGGTGAGACCGGCGAGGCCGTGCTCGTCGACCACCGCGATGGCCGCGCCCTCCAGTTCGGCGCGGCTGAACCTCGCCCGTCGTCCCACTCTTGACCCTCCCCGTACGTTCGATCTACGATTTACGTACGATTGTACGTAAATCAGATGGCCGTCGCCGGAGCCACCACCCTGCTGAGGACGTGACGATGAACCTGATCGAGATCACCCACCCTGTCGGGGCCATGGACGAGGCGGCGCGCGCCGAGGTCGCGCAGCAGATCATGACCGGAATGCTGGGCGGAGAGGAGATCCCGGCCGAGACCCTCCGACGGGTGCGCCGGATGAGTCACGTGCTGTTCCACGAGGCACGGAGCTGGACCACCGGCGACGGGCCCGTCCCTGCCCACGCGCCGCCGCCCTACATCGTCACGATCACCGTGCCCGAGGCATGGCGGGAAGAGATGTCGCGCTACGCCATCGGTGTGGTGCGGGCCGCGCTCAGGCGACGGGACAACCAGCACGGGGTCTCGCGCGAGGGCGGAGACGTGTGGGTCAACGTGGTCGGCATCGCCGACGGCAGCATCGGCCTGAACGGCAAGGCCACCACCGCTGCCGGCGTGCTGAACTACATGACCGAGGAGTACCGGGCCGCGGCGCCCGCGCAGACCGACCTACCCGACGGCGTGGTGGTCGACCCGATCTGCGGCATGCAGGTCCGGCTCGGCCCGAAAGCGATCACCCTGGACCACAACGGCACCACCATCGGCTTCTGCGCCACCGGCTGCCGCGACGCCTACACCCAGAACGAGGGGCTCGTCCCGAACACACCGTGAGCCGACCCGCCCTGGCCGGGCTTGCGGGCGCGCCCCGCGCCCGGCGTGTGGACCTGGTCGCAGGCCCACACGCCGGGGGTGATCATCAGCGGCGGATGAAGACCGGGTTGGAGTAGAACCACAGGTCGGCCCAGGGGTCGGCGCCGTGGGCGTCGGGTTCCGGCTCGAGCTCGGTGGTGCTCGTGCCGCGGACCCGTACGTACATCGCCCCGGGCACATCGATCGAGTGCCGGACGACGATCCAATCGCCCTCGCGGCGCCAGTTCGACTCGTCGAAGCGCGCCAGGACCGTGGTGGTCGGGTTGGTGTCGACCGTGGGCGTGGCGACCGGTCCGGTGATCATTCCGCCGATGATGTCGATGCGGCGCGGTACGGGCCGGTCGCCGTGCGCGTTCGGGGCCTTGGGAACCCGGATGCGTACCTCGACCTCGGCGGCGCGGTCGTCGCGGCCGCGCAGCAGCAGCGATTCGCCGACCGCGGCCTGGTTCGGGCCGCCGTCACCGCGGCCTGCCCGGGAGACCGTGAGGTCGAGGCGGTCGATGAGGTCGCCGGTGGTGACGAAGATGCGGCCGTTGCGCAGGCCGTCGAGGATGTCGGCGTAGTCCGCGGTGGCGTGGACGTAGGTCTTGGAGTACTCGCCGGGCCAGAAGTCGGAGCCACCATCGGTGTAGTGGACGTGGGAGTCGGACGTGCTGGTGATCCACCAGCGGCGGCCCTCTCCGAGCAGGGAGTCCCACAGCCCGCCGAGCCGGGCGGTCATCTGGTCGAAGCCGCCCATGGTGGGGTGGTTGCCGTATCCGCCGCGCTCGCCGTTCGGGTCAAGGCTCCCGTCGCGGTTGAGCGTGCCGGCCTGGTGTCCGGGTGCGCCCTCGAAGCCGACCGACACCTCGGGTGCGGTGTCGTTCCAGGCCCGGAACTCGGCCGGCGTGTCCTGGCCGTAGACGCCGAGGCCGGTGGCCGATCGGGCGGGGTGGTTGGCGAACAGCACGGGCCGGTCACGCAGGGCCCGCATCGCGCGGAGCGCTTCGAGCATCTTGGGCTCGGTATCGCGGACCGGGTCGCCGGGGAACGCGTCGCGCTTGGCGAAGCGGCTCTCCAGGGAGAACAGGATGTCCCGCTCGTCGGCGACCTTGGGGATGATGAGGCTGCTGTGGTCGGCGGCCGGGGTGTCGAACTCCATCCCGTAGAACTGGAGCACACCGGGCACCTTGCGACGGGAGTCGAGCAGGCTGGGGTAGGCCTGCTCGGCGTTGAGCTTGGAGTGGTTGGGGCCGCCGTGGTCCGTGGAGACCATCCAGCGCAGACCGAAGCGCTCCGCGTTGGTCGCGTTCGTCGCGATGGGGTAGATCGCATCGCCCGCGATGATCGGGGTCGGGGGCGACGTGGACTCGTCGTATCCGACGCTGAACTCGCTGTGGATGTGGTGGTCACCGGGCAACCAGTCCCGGCTCTTGCCGCCCGGCCCCTGGCCGGTCGTCTCGCCTGCCTGCGCCGGCGAGACGCCGCCCAGGGTGACCAGACCGGCCAGCCCACCCGTCACTGCCAACATCCTGCGCCGGTTCAACCTGTGGTGCTCGAGGTCGTCCATCTACTCCTCTTCCTGGCTCCATGAGCCGCTGCCACCCGATCGGGGTGAAGCGGCGACACAGCGCAACAGGTGCTGATGGCGACGGAGTGACACGTTCTGGATCATCGGGACAACTGGTCACCAACTACGACGGAGCCTGACCGCTGGGCAACCGGTCCGCAGCGAGCAACGGCGCTCACCCTGTCGGCTGGAGAGCCTGGTCCGGCAGGTCCGGGGACGGCGCCTCGGAAGCCGGGCTCAGGACCCGGGTGAGCCGGTCGGTGCGCGTCCGGCGGGCCGCGGCCGAGACCGGCACCTGCGGGTAGAGCGCGTCGAACGCGTGGAAGCCGCCCGCCCAGACGTGCAGCTCCGCCTGGCCGCCTGCCGCTGGGGAGCGCTCGGCACCGGCCGGGCTGAATATCGAGAGCGGGATCCGCTCACCATCCGGGCTCGGGACGGTGACCTCGCGCCGGTCGACGGCGCGACCTTCGAGGAAGGTCTCCACCGGCGTCGACGGGGCCTGGCGCAGCTGCGCAACCATCTCCGGGCTGAGCTGGGACATGAGCGGCATGTCGGCCAGTACTGCGTGCAGTTGGGGGTCGATGCCGGGGCGTGCCTGGTTCACGGTGGTTCCTCACGAGGGGGTGGTGCGGTGATCGGTACGACGGTGGCCGGTCAGCGGTCCCGGAAGGCGGTCTTGCCGCCCACCGGCACCTCGTCGGTGTACCGGGACTCGCCCGCGAGCAGCGGCTGGAGCTTGGCGACCAGCGCCTGCGCCTCCTCGGTCACGAAGAACCTGCCGTGGGCCTCTTCGCTGGTCCAGCCTTCGGTGACGTGGACGGTGTCCCGGCTGCCCGCCGAGCGGCTGACCAGGAAGACGACGCAGTCCTCGTTGGACAGAGACGGCGCGTCGAGCAGGAACTCGACCAGCTCGTCACCCTTCCCGGGTCGGGCGGTCATGGTGGCGTGGAAACCGTGGTTGACGCTCATGGGGGCAGTCCCTTGGATCGTGGAGCTGTCGTGTTCTCCTGGGATGTCGACCCGTCCATGTAAGCATCGTGACCTGGCGAAACGTGAGAACGATGCTCCTGATCTCTTGCCTGATCCTCCCCCTTTGTGGAGTACTGGGATCGTGCTTCAATCGCATCATGGACCTCGACGGGCTGCGTGCCCTGCTCGCTCGGCATGCCCGGCCCGACGCGACCACCGCCATCGACGGTGTCCTGGTGTCGCAGGTCGAGCAGTCGACGCCGCCGTCTCCGTCGATGTCGGGAACGGTCATGGCACTCATCGCGCAGGGCGCGAAACGGATCGCGCTGGGCGACCGCGTGTACGAGTACCGCGCCGGGCAGTACCTCATCGCCTCGGTGGACATGCCGATCACCGGCCAGTTCACCGAGGCGAGCCCCGAGCGGCCGGCGATGGGCTTCGGGCTGGTCCTGCACCCGGCCACCGTCGCCGAGCTGCTGCTGCAGGCCGCCCCGGGTGACCTCCCGCCCGCCGGCGGCGGCGCGCCGTCCGGCATGGCTGTCACCGACGCTCCCGCCGCGCTCGTCGACGCGGTGATCAGGCTGCTGAGCCTGCTCGACCAGCCACGCGACATCGCGGTGCTCGCACCGCTGATCAAGCGGGAGATCCTGTGGCGGCTCATCACCGGTGAGCAGGGCGCCGTCGTGCGCCAGCTCGGTCTCGCCGACAGCAGCCTCAGCCACATCGCCCGGGCGGTCCGGTGGATCCGCGACCACTACGCGCAGTCCTTCCGTGTCGAGGACCTGGCGCAGCTGTCCGGCATGAGCGTGTCCGCCTTCTACCGCAACTTCCAGGCGGTCACCGCGATGAGCCCCATCCAGTTCCAGAAGCAGATCCGGCTGCAGGAGGCCCGGCTCCTGCTCGCCATGCAGTCCAGCGACGTCTCCGGCGTCGGCCACCGCGTCGGTTACGACAGCCCGTCGCAGTTCAGTCGCGAGTACCGCCGCCAGTTCGGCGCTCCTCCCAGCCAGGACGCCGCTCGCCTGCGCGGCTCGGCGCTGCGCACCGCTCCAGCTCTGGTGTGACGGCCACGGCACGGGCCGGGGGGTCGAGGCGGATGCGCACGGCGATGGCGGCGCAGACGATGACGGCGACACCGCCGAGGACGGTCGGCCAGGTCAGCTCCTCGCGGAGCAGCACAGCCGCCCAGCTGATGCCGAGCACGGGCTGGACCAGCTGCACCTGGCTGACCTGTGCCATCGGGCCGATGGCCAGGCCGCGGTACCAGGCGAAGAAGCCGAGGAACATGCTGACCGCGGCGAGGTAGGCGAACGCCGCCCACTCGATCGGCGTCGCCGACGGGGGCTGGTGGAGCGTCGAGACCACCGTCAAGGTGATCATCAGCGGCGAGGACAGCACGAGCGCCCAGGACACCGTCTGCCAGGAGCCGAGCTCGCGGCTGAGCAGCCCGCCCTCGGCGTAGCCGATCGCGGCGGCGGCGACGGCGCAGAACAGCAACAGGTCGGAGTGGTGCAGCTGCCCGAACCCGCCGCCCTGCAGGGACGCGAACACGACGGCGGCGAGGGCGCCGACCGCAGCCATGATCCAGAACGACCGCGGCGGGCGTTCCTTGCCGCGGACGACGGCCATGGCGGCGGTCGCCGCCGGGAGCAGTGCGATCACCACGGCACTGTGACCGGCCGAGGCGGTGGTGAGCGCATACGAGGTCAGCAGCGGGAAGCCGACGACGATGCCGCCGGCCACGACGGCCAGCCGCACCCACTGGGCGCCCGTCGGCAGGGGCTGCCTGGTCAGGGCGAGCGCGGTGGCGGCCAGGAGTGCGGCGACGACCGCGCGGGCCGAGCCGACGAACAGCGGGGACAGCCCCCCGACGGCGACCCGGGTGAACGGGACGGTGAACGAGAACGCCGCCACTCCCAGCAGCCCCCACCACAGGCCCGTCCGCGCCAGCGATAACGATGCTGGCGAAATCCGAGTAGCGCTATCTTGTCTCGACATGGCTGACGATAGCGCTGCTCGGATCGTCGCAGGTCTGCGCGCCTGGATCGCGCAGGCGCCGCCGGGCGCCCGGCTGCCGTCCAACCGGGCGTTGACGGCGGAGTACGGAGCCAGTCCCGTCACGGTCCAGAAGGCGATGCGAGCCCTGAGCGCGCTCGGGCTCGTCGAGCCCCGGCCCGGCGTGGGGACGTTCACCCGCGCCGTGCGCACCGTGCGGCCTCCCGACTACGGGTGGCAGACCGGGGCCCTGCGTTCCCCGCCTGCGCGCATCCCGCCCGTGGCGACGCCGATGCGCGTCAGCTCACCGGACGGGATCGGCCTGCACGCCGGTTACCCCGCGCGCGAGCTCCTCCCGGAGCGGCTGGTGCGCGCCGCGCTCGCGCGCGCCGCCCGCACCGACGCGGCCGTGGCCCGGTCTCCCGCCGCCGGACTGCCGGAGCTTCGAGCCTGGTTCGCCCACGAGCTCGCCGAGGCCGCACCGGTGGGCGTCACCCCGCCGGCAGCCCGGGACGTCGTGGTCCTGCCCGGCAGCCAGAGCGGCCTGAGCTCGATCTTCCGCGCGCTGGTGGGTGTCGGGCAGCCGTTGCTCATGGAGTCGCCGAGCTACTGGGGTGCCATCCTCGCCGCGGCGCAAGCCGGTGTGCACGTCGTCCCCGTGCCGAGCGGACCGACCGGCCCGGACCCGGACGAGCTCGCCCGCGCCTTCGCCGAGACCGGGGCACGCGTGTTCTACGCGCAGCCGACGTACGCCAATCCCACCGGCGCGCAGTGGCCGCCCTCACGGGCGGCGCAGGTGCTCGACGTCGTCCGCGCTCACGCCGCCTTCGTCGTGGAGGACGACTGGGCCCACGACTTGGGGATCGACACCACCGCGCAACCGCTCGCCGTGCACGACGACGCAGGCCACGTCGTCTACCTGCGCTCGCTGACCAAGAGCGTGTCCCCGGCCGTTCGCGTCGCCGCGGTCATCGCCCGTGGCCCCGCCCGCGACCGCATCCTCGCCGACCGGGGAGCCGAGTCGATGTACGTCAGCGGTCTCCTGCAGGCCGCCGCCCTCGACGTCGTCACACAGCCCGGATGGCGCACCCACCTGCGCAACCTGCCTCACCAGTTGCGCGCCCGCCGCGACCTGCTCATCGACAGCCTTGCCGAGCACGTCCCCGACGCCCACCTCGACCACGTACCCCGCGGCGGTCTCAACCTCTGGGCCCGCCTGCCCGACGAGACCGACCTCGACCGGCTCGCCCGTGACTGCGAAGCCGACGGCGTGACGATCGCGCCCGGCACCGAATGGTTCCCCGCCGAACCGTCCGGCTCATTCATCCGGCTCAACTACTCCGGCCCGAACCCCGACCGCTTCCCCGAGGGTGCCCGCGTCATCGGAAAGGCTCTCTCCCGCCAGCGGATGTCGTAAACGCGCACTGCGGCCGTGTGAACGCGCGCCGGCTGCGTTCCTCGCAGAGCCCACAGCATCTGCGACGAACCCACCCCCTCTGCGAGGACGCCCGATCGTCATCGACGTGTCGCCACGATGGCACCGCCGCAACCACTGGCGTTCACCCTCGGACAGCACTCTTCGTGTCGATCACTCCACGAGGTTCTCGTCGGTCGCTGACGGCTCGCGACGGGCGAACCAGCCGGGGGAGTGGCGGTGCGAGGCCGGTCGCGGGTCGCTGCCTCAGGCGCGACGTGTGACACCTCCGGTGTGCGTCTGTGTGTCTTCATTCCGGCCGTGTCCCTGCTGGTGCGGGGCCCTGAGCGGCTGTCTCTTCGGTGACGTCAGGAGTCGTCTGTCATGGGTGTGGTGTCGGTGCGCGGGGGTGGGGCCGGGGGCCTCGCCGCGCGTACTGCTGCGCCCGTGCGGTTGCGACCGTCGCCGCTGGAGCGGTTGCTGTGGATGCTGCGGTGGCTTCTCGGGCTGGCCGGTGCTGTGGTGGTGCTGTGGGTGGGGACGGCGTTCCTTGCCGCGTCTCCCGCTTCGGCGGCGGTGGTGGTTCCGGTGGCTGCGCAGCAGGCGATGTCGAAGGGAGGTCACACCAAGTCTGCTGGTGGTAATGGTGGTTCGAATTCCGGTTCCGGTTCGTCGGGCGGTGGGAAGTCGGAGAAGCAGGCAACCACCAAGAAGGTCGAGCCGAAGCCGGACAACAAGCCCGAGAAGAAGACGGCGACGAAGTCCGGCGACACGAAGACCGGCAACGCCAAGCCTGGCGACACCAAGCCAGGGGCGAAGCCGGCGAAGAAGCCCGCTGAGAAGTCCGACAGCAAGAAGGTCGAGCCGAAGCCGGCCAAGAAGGCCGGACAGCAGGCCGCTGGGAAGAACTCCGGTGACAAGAAGGCCGGCTCGAAGCCGGTCGCTGCCAAGGACGGTCAGGCGGGTTCGAGCGACGCTCCCCGGTCGGCCGAGTGGGCGGGGGAGGGGAAGCCCACGGCGACGAAGGCTGCCGAGAAGGGGCCGGCCCAGAAGAAGCCGCCCCGGAAGACGGCGGCGGAGGAGCAGCCGGTGCCGAAGGCCGGCAAGGGGAAGACCGCCAAGGCTGTCGAGAAGCCGACGGGGACGAAGAACCGCGCGGGGAGGGCCGCGGACGCGGTGGGCGGGAAGGGCGCCGAGCCGGCCGGCCGTCGAGACCGCGCAGCGGCGACGGCGCCGGTTGACGCCGAGCGCGCCGCCGCGACCCGCGGGCAGGCTGCCGGGACGGCAGGACAGCGCGCCGGCACGGAACCGGCCGGCGCGAAGCGGGTGGCCGGCGATGCGGGCCGGACCGCCGCTGCTCGCACAGCGGCGAAGGGCACCGCCGGGACCCGGGACACCACGTTGTCGGCGCCTGATGCGCTCCGGGCAGTGCGCACCGCGAAAGGTGTTCCCGAGGGCGCGGCGGGGGAGCGCAATCGGAGGGGACAACCGGCGGCGACGAACCTCGCGCTGAAGGGCGCGCTCGCGGAGAAGCAGGCGCGCACCGGCGCCCGGTCAGGTGAGCAGGCGGCGTCCGGGAGACGCGCGGTGGACTCCGGTGACCGGTCGATCTCCGGTGCGCTGCGGGGAACGGAGTCGCTGCGGGCGGCGTGCACCGAGGCGGGCAGCCGGGGCTGCGCCGGTGGTGCGGCGGTGCGGCCGGGGGTGTCCTCGGCAGCGGATCCTCGTGGTCCCCCCTCCGGCGAGGACGAGTACCGCTACTCCGCGAGCCGGTTCGGGGAGCGGCAGGACCGCGACGATTCCGAGCAGACCGAGCGGGTGCTCGAGGGCCGGATCACGGTCGATCAGAGCAAGGCGCGCCTGGCGGCGGAGAAGAAGAAGGTTGCCTCGGGTGAGGTCACCAAGGCCGCGTACGCGAAGGACGAGAAGAAGCACCAGCAGCTGGCGAAGCAGGTCGCAGCGGATCGCGCGGAGCTGTCGCCGGAACGGGCCGAGCTCGTCGACGAGGTGGTCGACGGGCACCGCGAGCTGACCGCGCGGGAGAAGCAGCTGGCGGCGGAGGAGAAGAAGGTCGCCGCGGGCACGGTGACGAAGAAGGCGCACGCGCAGAACGTCGCCACGTACGAGTCGCAGCGCGACGAGGTGTACGAGGCGACCGACGAGCTGATGGCCGCCACCGGTAATGACGTGTCGGATTCGGTGCCGTCGCGCAGCCGTGGTGGTGAGGGCTCGGTGGCCGGCTGCGGGTCGAGCGGGGCGTTCGTGGCGTGCGGGTCGGTGAGCCGGGGCGCGGACGGGGAGAAGGACACCGACCGGTGTGTGGCGTTGGCGGGAGTGTCGTCCGGGTGTGGCGTGCAGACGTCGGCGGGGGAGTCGAAGGGCTCCGCCTCCTGCACGCTGACCGGCGCCGACCAGGGCTGTGGCAGCAGCACGTCGAGCCGCGCCGAGGACGGCACGGTCACCACCGCGTCGGCACGCTGCACGGGTGATGCGACCGGGTGCGCGCAGTCCAGTCGTGCGACTCCGCAGATGGCAGAGAGCACATGCCGAACCGGTGCCGGGGCCTGTCGCGGGGAGAGCAGCGGCCCGTCCCAGGAGGACGCGGACGCGCCCCCGACGGTGAAGCGGGAGAAGACCGCTTCGGCCGTGTCGTGTACCGGTCGGTGCGACCTGAACACGTATGCCGACTCCGGTGGGGCCGAGGCAGGGTGCACGACGGCCGCGGGGGTCTGTGACAGCTCCAGCTCCGGTCGGGCGACCGATCGGCCGGACGTGCAGATCGCCTCCAGCACGCAGGTGCAGGGCGAGGACACCCGCCGGGCCGGCAGCACCGCGCGCTGCGAGGCGGCTGCCGTGGGCTGCGGGACGTCCAGCTCCGTGGCCGTCGGCGACCGCTGGTCCGGCGATGGTGCACGGACGCGAAGCGCGACCAGGTGCGCCGACGGGGCGACGGGCTGCACCGGCCGCGCGGCCTCCACCACCAGTGTGACGGACCGGGCCGCCACCGAGCGCACCGCGACGGCTGCGACCGAGCCGGCCGCGCCGGAGGCGACCACCACCGGCACCGCGGAGTGCACCGTGGCGGGCGGGGGCTGCTCGGCGGAGTCCGGCTCGGGCCACGGCGACACTGCCGGGGACCGGGACGCGGGCGGCGCGAGCACCGCGGCCGTCGAGGTCGACTGCGCCGTCGCCGGCTGCACCGGTACCGGGCGAGCCGCCACCACCGGCACCGCGAAGGGCCTGACGGCCGGCGCGGAGCGCACGAGCAACGGCGAGGCCACCTGTGAGGCGGCCGGCGGCGACTGCCGCGCCGACAGCGGCACCCGGGTCGGCAGCACCACCGACGAGCAGGCGGACGTCCGGTCGGCCTCTTTCGACGACGACGCGCCGACCGTCACGAGCGACGGCGACGGCTTCGCCGCCAGCACAGCGAGCGCGAACGTCGACTGCGGCGACGGCCCGGCCTGCACCGGCAAGGCCGCCACGACGACCGCCGGCACGGTCACCGGCACGGCGGCTGCCGGCGCCAAGCCGGCCGTGCGGACCACGAGCGGTTCCTCGACCTGCGAGACCACCGCCGGCACCTGCGGTGCCGAGTCGGCCTCCGAGGTCACGGACACCGCCGCCCGCACCGACGGCTTGCGGGCCGCCGCGGACGGCGCGCCCGAGCGGGAGCTGGCGGCGTCCAGTACGGCCGGGGCGCAGGCCGACTGCGCCATCGACGAGTGCCGCGGTGCTGTCACCAGCACGACGACCGGCGCCGCCTCGGGCGACGTGGTCGGCGTGCGGGACAGCACGGCCACCACCCAGTGCACGGTGCACGGCGCGGGCGGGAACTGCTCCACTGCTGCGGACACGACGGTCGCCGACCGCGACCCGGCCGAGGCCGCCGAGGGTGTGACCGCGGTGTCCGGCCCGGTGAGCGTCTCCCACGCGTCGGCGCAGGTGCGCTGCGACGGCGCGGACGGCACCTGCGGTGGCACGGCCGTGGCCGGGACGAGCGCCCGCGACACGGCGGTGTCCCCGCAGGCCCGCGGCACCCGCGCGACCACGGACTGCACCGTGACGGGCGGCGGGTGCGCCGGTGAGGCCACGTCGGCCGCGTCCTCGGCCCCGGACTTCGTGGTCGTCGACCCCGACACCGGGCTGCCGGTGGCGGGACAGCCGACCAGTGGCCCGAGCTCGGCGGCGTCGTCGAGCGCGAGCCTGCAGTGTGCGGACGCGGGTTGCGCGGGTGCGGTGACCACCGGCACCGAGGCCTGGGACGGTGCCGTCAACAGGGGAGCGCCGCGCGTCTCGACCGGTAGCGCGACCTGCGACGGCGGCACGGGCGGATGCGACGTGCGCTCGGTGTCGACCGCCTCGACCGGGGCCGGTGCCGCGCTGGCGCTGGCCGGTGACCGACCGCAGGTGGACCCGACCGGCGACCCGAAGCCCGTCACCACCTCGCGGCTGACCCCGGGACCGTCCACGGCGTCGGCCGCCGGTGCGGCGCTGACCTGTGAGGGTGAGACCCGCTGCGACGGGAAGGTGACCAGCGAGGCCACCGCGACCGATCCGGCGGTGTCGCCGGACCCCCGTGGTTCGCGCAGCAAGGGCACCTGCGAGGGCGTCGCCGGCGGCATCTGCCAGGCGGTGACGAACTCGGGCGCCTCCTCCGGCCCGGACGCGAACGTCATCGCGCCGCTGGTGCAGGCCCGTTCGACCGCGAACGCCACGGTCAGCGAGGGCACCATCGGGCCGTCCGGCGAGTCGGGCCGGTCGGGTGACCAGCAGCAGGATGACGGGCAGCAGGGCGGTCCGGAGGGGCCGGACCAGCCGGCGACGATGCCGGCGCCGGTGGCGCCGGGATCGAGCGCGAACTCCGGCGGCCCGACCGTGCCGGGTGCGTCGAGCTGGACGACGGCCTCGGCCACGATGGACTGTGCCGGCAGCGGGAACGCCTGCACCGGCACCGCGCGGACGTCCGCGTCGGGCACCGACGGCCCGAACTCCCTGAACGGGGCCGGCGGGACGCGCGGCCCTCCGGCGACCGGCACCTCCAGCTCCAGCGGCAGCTGCACGAGTGACCAGAGCGGCTGCCGTGTCCAGACCGACTCCTCCGCGGGATCCGGCCAGGTCGTGGCCGACATCGTCGCGGAGCAGCAGAACACCGCCGCCGAGCAGATGGCCGCCCAGGCCGAGCAGGCGGAGCAGGCAGCCGCCGACGCCGCTCACGCCGGGAGGCGGGCGGGTGCCACCGACGAGCAGAAGAAGGCCGCCGCCGACGCTGCGCAGGCAGCGAAGGTGGCACGCCGGGCAGCCACCGAGGCCGCCGACCTGGCCGCGCAGCCGGTCAGGGACGCGCCGGCGACGCTCGCGCAGTCGAGCGCGGTCGCGCAGTGCGTCGGTACCGGGTGTGCTGCCGTGACGACCGGCGGCACGGACGGCACGCCGGGCCGTGCGCACACGACCGCGGGCTGCGTCGCCGCCGAAAGCGGCTGCGTGGTGGCGAGCGACGCGACCGCGTCCAGCCAGCGCGACTCGGGCCGGACCACCGGCACGGGCGACAGCGCGAAGCCCGTCGCGGGCGTCTCGGGTGCCGGTCGGGCCGCTTCGCGGATCGTCTGCCCGGAAGCCGGCTGCACCGGTTCCGCGACCGGGACCACGGCGTCCGTCGCCGGGCCGGACGGCCGGCAGAGCCGGAGCACCGCCACCGGCGAGACCCGCTGCGACGCCACCACCGCGTGCCAGGCGCAGATCGTCGCGACCACGGCGACCTCGACCACCGCGCCGGACGCGAAGACGGGCGAGCGGTTCGCCACCACGTCCGCCTCGATCACCGCGGCCTGCGACGACGGCAGCACGACCGGCTGTGCGACCCGCG
Source organism: Pseudonocardia xinjiangensis (assembly GCF_050948425.1). Lineage (NCBI taxonomy): Bacteria > Bacillati > Actinomycetota > Actinomycetes > Pseudonocardiales > Pseudonocardiaceae > Pseudonocardia > Pseudonocardia xinjiangensis. The sequence goes on from NZ_CP192009.1 coordinate 3,253,947, forward strand.
CGTCGAGTACGACCACGACGGTCGGTGGCCCGGCGGTGCGCGCTGCGTCGAACGCGACCTGTGCGGCCGCCGGCGTCTGCCAGGTCGGCACGGGCGGGAACGCCATGGCCGGCGCCGCCGAGGTCACCGCCGACTGCACCGGCATCGCGTGCCGTACCCGGACCGGGGGCGGCGCGCAGGCAGCCGCGCCGGGCGGAACCAGCGAGGCCGCGTCGAGCACCGACTGCACGGCCGGGGCCGGCGGGCGGTGCGCGGGCGTCAGCCGTGTCGGCGCCGGCGCCGGCGGGTCCCAGGCTTCCGCCGCATGCCAGGGCGGTGCCGGCTCGACCTGCCGGTACAGCTTCTCCTCGACGAGCAGCGCGAGCAGCCGGACCGCCGGGAACCGCGCCGCGGCGGCCGCCCGCTGCGGCGGCGCGGGCGGGTCCGGCACCGGATGGTGCGCCACGAGCGCCGCGGCGCAGGCGGACGCCGACGGGGCGGTCGCCGCAGCCGCGTGCCAGGGCAGCGCGGGTTCCCGCTGCTCCTACAGCTTCCGGGCCAGAAGCGCCGCCGCCGGCGCCGCGGGCGGAGCGAGCGCCCGGGCGCTGGCGTCCGGGTCGGGTGCCGGAACCTTCGGCAACGGGTACGTCGCCACCAGCGCGGCGGTGTCCGTTCGGCCCGGGAGCGCGGAGGCCTCGGCGTCCTGCACCGGCAGCGCCGGCGTCCGCTGCAGCCACTCCTACAGCGCGCGGGCATCCGCGTCGGCCGAGTACGGCGGGAACCGGGCGAGCGCGTCCGCGTCCGGCTCGGGCGGTGGTGGCCGCGGTGGCGGCGGGGTGGCGGTGTCGGCGCAGGCGTCGGCGGGTCCGGGGTACGCGTCGGCGGGCGCGTCGTGCGCGGGTCCGGCCAACTGCCGCCACTCCTACAGCGCCGCGGCCTCCGCGGCGGCTGCCTACGGCGGGAACCGGGCGTACGCCTCCGCGTCCGGCTCCGGTGGTGGTGGCCGCGGTGGCGGCGGGGTGGCGGTGTCGGCGCAGGCGTCGGCGGGTCCGGGGTACGCGTCGGCAGGTGCGTCCTGCGCGGGTGCGGCGAACTGCCGCTACTCCTACTCGGCCACCGCGGCGGCTTCGGCGTCGTACGACGACGGGACGCATCGCAGCTGGGCGCGTGCCTCGGCGAGCGGATCGGGCGGGGGTAGCGGTCCGGGCGGTGGCGGGCTGTCGGTGTGGGCGCAGGCCCAGGCCGGGAAGGGGTTCGCGAACGCGGCGGCGGGGTGTTCGGGCGCGGCGAACTGTTCGGCTTCCTTCTCGAGCCACGCCGAGGCGTCGAAGACGGTGGGCGGCCAGCACGGGGAGGCGTGGGCGAACTGCTCGGGCGGCGGTGCGGGTGGGTCGTGTGGCTCGTACGCCACGGTGGAGGTCGACTCCGAGCACGCGACGGCCCAGGCAGGCTGTTCGGGCACCGGGGCGTGCTCCACGCACTATGCGACGCGGTCGGCGGCGTCGGCGGCGGGCGAGGGGATCAGCGGTGACGCTGGGGCGAGCTGCTCGGGCAGCCGCGCGGGGGGTGGGTACTGCGCGACCGGGGCTCGGGCGACCTACAACCCGCAGACCGGGCGGATGGAGCTGTCGTCCTACTGCGGCACCGAGGGTGGTAGCTGCAGCCGGTACGCGAACCTGAACATCGACGCGGCCTCGCCGAACGGCGAGCTGACCGGCAAGGGCCAGGTGCGCTGCTCCGGCGCGGTCGGCTCGTGCGGGATCGCCGGGGTGGCGAAGTACCAGCCGGCGACCACGGACGAGAAGGGCAACCGGGTCCCGCCGATGCTGGTGATCGGCACCGGCTGTGAGAGCGAGGGCGGGGGCAGCTGCACGCAGGGCGCGCTGGCGGCGGCGAAGGTCACCTCGCCCGACGGCACGATCACCGGTATCGCGCGCTCGGCATGTGCGGGCACGACCGGCTGGTGTTCCACGGTGGTCGGCGGAGAGTTCGATGCGGCGACCGGGCGGATCGACGCCTACTCCGACTGCGCCGGTGACGGTGCCGCCAGGTGCACGACGTCCGAGGCGCATCTCGAGGGTCGGGTGTCGGGGCCGGGGCAGGCCGTGCCGAACGGCCCGACCGACGGCACGGTGTCGGGCGACGGTCGCTCCGACTGCGCGAAGCGCTCGGGCGTGTGTTCGGTGTCGGGGGTGTTCGCCTACGTCCCGGCGCAGGTGAAGCTGGACGGCAACGGCAACGTGGTCAAGGACGAGAACGGCACGCCCGTCGTCGTCCCGGCCCGGGTGGACGTGCAGACCGGCTGCTACCCGGCCGGGCCGCAGTGCAGCCAGGACGCGCACGTCCGCGCAGACGTGGCCCAGCAGAGCAAGGACGAGAAGCACACCGCTACCGCGCGGGCGGACTGTGCCGGCGCCGGCGGGACGTGCGCGCTGGTGGGGTCGGCGGCCTACAACGCCGAGACCGGGCGGGTCGAGGCGTTCACCGACTGCGCAGGGCTGGACGGTGGCACCTGCACGCGTTCGGAGACCCACACCGAGGCGTGGGCGCAGGCGCCGGACGGGAAGCTGACCGGGACCGGCAGGTCCGACTGCGTGCAGCCGGGCGGAAGTGGGACCTGCTCCTCGGTGTCGGTGGCCAAGTACCAGGCGGAGTACACGAAATACCCCCCGAAGTGCACCAGTCCGCATGGGTGTTTCCAGGCGCCCCCGACGACCGTCCCGGAGCAGGTGGCGGCCGGCGCGGGCTGCGAGGCCAGTGGCGCGGACGGTGGCGCCGCGGCGTGTCGCTACAGCTTCTCGGCCACCGGGGACCGGCAGGCCACCGGTGACGACGGCAGGTTGAGCGGTGAGGCCCGGGGCGGCTGTTCCGACTCCGGTTCCGCCGGCTCCGGTGCGTGCTCGGTTGCGGCGAGCGTGACGGTGGACGCCGAGCAGCACAAGGTCGACGTGGTGGCGTGGTGTGAGGGCAGTAAAGGGGTGAGCTGCTCGTACGCGGGGAAGGCCTCGGCCGATCACGAGTCGGGCAAGAACAACGCCGCGTCCGTGAAGAGCTGCGGGGAGGCCGCGCCCGGTAGCTGCTCGTTGAGCGTGAGCGCGTTCGCCTCGGGTGGGGATGACGAGGGGCAGGGTCAGGCGGTCGCGTCGGGGTTCTGCGCCGACTCGAACTCGACCTGCTCGGGGGAGTTCCGCACCCACGTCGACTCCAACCGCGACACCCTGTCGGACTGCCGTTCGTCGGGGAACGGGTTGTGCTTCGGGTTCGCCACTGCCAAGTCGGCCCGGTCGGGGGGCGAGGTCGAGGACGGCGGCGAGCTGTTCCTGCACTCGAGGGCGCCGGGTCGCGAGGACGACGCGACGTGCTCGGCCACGAAGCCGTGTGGGGAGGCGTGGGTCGAGGAGATGGGCGGCAAGTACGTCGTCCTGGACGTCGAGACGAAGAAGTCGGTCGGTGGGTTCTTCAAGAACCTGGGCCGCGACGGTGGCTCGGTCGTCGTGCACGCGGTGCCCGGCCTGGTCGACGCCGTCGGCACCGAGGTGGGGAGCTGGGTCACCAGGAACGAGTGGGGCGACGGGCTCGCGGGGTACGCGGAGAACCGGCCCTTCACCGGGGGGATCGCCCAGAGCGCGGTCAACTTCTACGACCGGTGGCTGAACGACGGCGGTAGCTGGGAGAGGATCGGGGACGACTACTACTTCACGCCGGTCTCGACGCTGCTGGAGGACGTGGGCACCGTGGCGCTGGTCGCCGCCGGGGCCGGGGTGGCGGTCAAGCTCGTCTCGATGGGCGCGAAGAGCGCTGGTGTGGCTGCTGCGGGGGCGACGGCGACCAGCGGGCTCCGCGGTGCGCTGACCTCCGTGGGGAGGGCGGCCGGACGCGCGGCGCCTGGGCTGGACGCCGTGGCCACCGGGACGTTGCGGCTGGCCAACGTGACGGGCAACGTGGCGCTGGCCCCGTACCGGCCCTACTTCTGGGCGGGGCGGACCGCGGCCGGGGTGGGGGCGCGGGTGCTCGCGCCGGCCGCGCGGGCGGCGTTCACTGGTTCGGCCGCGTTGGCGGGGCGGGGCGCGGCTGCTGTGCAGGGCGGCCGGCTCGCCGCGGGCATGGGCCACGCGGGTGGGGCCGTCGTGCTCCGCCGCGTCGGCAGCGCGCTGGAGACCTCGGCCTACGCCGGGCGGATCATCCAGCGCGGCGGCGTCACCGGCCGCACCGTCTTCACGGGCACGCTGCTGCAGCGCCTCACGGCGGCCAGGCCCGAGCGCATTCCGGGTCTGTTCGGTACGGCGCGCGCCCACCATGTCCTGGGTCTGCCCTTCGGCCGCAGCGTCTCTCCGAAGGAGCTGGGGGCGGCTCGCCAGGCCGCGTCGTTGCAGGCCTGGGGCACCGACCTGCCCACCTCGCCCGGCCGGCTGACCCCGCTCGGGTATCTCAGGGGCCATGAGGCCGCCAACGCCATCCGCCAGAAGCGGGTCGCCAAGGCCCACGACGTCCTCCTCACGGGCCCGGCCCTACGGGCCGGGACCGTCGGCGGCGGTCCCGCGCTCCTGTCCGGCGCGGACGTCACCCCCGCGCAGCGGGCCGGATCCGGCGGCGGGGCGCAGCTGAAGGCGTCCGGTGGCAACGACCCGCTTCCCGGGCAGCCGGGTACGAACGGCGGGCTACGCCCGCATCTGGACGAGATGGCGTCCGTGCCGGCCCGGGACGGGCATCCGGCACGATCCCGCCCTGCCGCGGGCGAGCTGGACCTGCCGCCCCCCGGGACCAGGTACACCGTCGAGACATCCGGTGGTTCGCGGGTCACGGTCGAGATCGTCGCGCGCCCCGAGCGGAGCAACGCTCGCGTCGAGACGGTGCAGCAGCGCATCACCGAGGTGGAGTCCGAACTGCGCGCTGCGCGCACCGCGCAGGGCGAGGCCGTTCACCGGGACGTCGCGACGAACCGGCAGCTGCGCGCCGAGCAGGTCCGGCTCCGGGCCGAGCTCGACCGCCTGCGGCAGCCGACCGACCCGCGTCTGCCGGGGGCGACCGACGTCCCCGGCCTGCACCACCGCGAGGCCGGACCCCCGGTCGAGGTCGCGCCGGGCGTCACCGTGCAGCGCGTGGAGGTCACGCCTCAGCGGGCGGCGAGCCGTGCGCAGCGCGTCGCGGCGGTCGAGGCCCGGCTGGCGGAGATCCAGGCCGGCATGGGCGACCGCAGCGCGTCGGTCGCGGCCGGCGCGCGCGCCGAAGCACTCGAGACCCAGCTGACCGGGCTGAGGCACCGGCTCGTGGAGGAGCGCGCAGGCCTGGACGGGCGGGGCGTCGTCGACCTGGGGCTGCCGGGCGTCCGGTTGCTCCGCGATGCCGCGCCGGACGGCCCCCGCCCGTCGACGCGCGGGGCGCCGGCCGAGGCGGGCGCCGGCCTGCCCGCGGCACCGGCCGACGCCGTGCGCTCGTCGCGCTGGCAGAACCTGAAAGCCGGGGCGAAGGAGATCCTCGTCAAGGTAGGCCTGACCGGCGCGCTGGTCATCTACTCGGTGATCCCGCACCCGCACGTGTCGACGGCACATGTGCCGCAGCTGACGGCGCACGTCGCCGAGGCGGGCGCGGCGGCCAGGTCGGTGCCGGACGGATCCTGGGGACCGGTGCGCGGCCACAACCCCGCCCTGGCGCCGCGTACAGCGGCGGAGACAGGCCCGCCGGCCGGTGGCACCCACACGTCGCCGATGCGCCAGACCGTCGCGGCCGACGGCGCAACCGGCGCCCGGCCGGTCGCCGGGGCCGCGCCGCACACGGGCGCGGCGGCGGCCGGTGCCCGGACCGTGCCTGCGCTCGGACCGGGCACCCCGCCGACGCACCCGGAGACCGGCAGGCAGCCACCGGCGCCGACCCTGCCGGACGCCCCGACCGTCGGCGGTGGCCCGATCCCGGTGTGGGACCGGCGGTTGCAGGACATCGACGGCAAGCTCCACCTCAGGGTGTCCGGGCGAACCCAGTCGATCGCCGAGGCGCTGCGGCCCGCGCACATCACCGACGCCGAGTGGGCGGGGTACAGCCCGGCACAGCGGGCTGAGGCCTGGTACGCGGCCCGGGACGTGGCTCACCATGAGGACTTCGACGCTGCGATCACAGAGATCAACAGTCTGCAGCGTGCGCTGGACCAGGCCATCGGGGCGCTCGAGCGCAGGACCGCCGTGGTCCGCGCCAAGGCCGGCCTGCCCGTCGGTCCGCGGGCGACGCCCGACCGGGGCAGACGACCCGAGGTGAGCTGGCAGCGCGAGGCCGAGCGGGCCGTGACGGAGCTCGCCGGGATGCGCGGGCAGCGCGCCATCCTCGACGAACGGCGGGCCGCGCTGGTGGAGCAGCGTGCGGCGCCGTCGTGGACGACGGCGCAGTCGGCCCGGCCCGGGACCGGCGCGTCGCCGGAGCGGCAGGAGTTCGCGAGTATCGCCCAGGGCTACGGCGACATGCACCGGAAGATCGCCGAGAGCAGCCGCAGCGGACGCAGGCAGATGGCGCAGGTCGAGCGGTACCGGGCCGAGGGCATCACGTCCGTGCAGGTGCGTGACGCCGTGTGGGCGCAGCGGCTGGGCAGGCGCCTGGTGAGCAGGGCGCCTGCTGAGGTGGCCGGGGATCTGCGGCGGTTCGTCGCCGCGGGGGACCGCGCTGCCCTCGTGACGCTGATGTCGGCAGGGCTGGCAGGCGACCTGGGCGACAGGGTCCTCGCCCGCTTCGCCGAGCGCCACGGACTGCCGTGGAACCGCGCCACCCGCGCCGGTGTGCTCGCCGTGCTGCCCACGACGATGAATGCCGCCTGGCGGGCCACGCGGCCGCCGCGCAACGCGGCCTGGCCGGACACCGTGCGTCGCGATCGCATCGTCGTCACGTGGGGTGCGGGCACGACCGCACTCACCCTTCTCGGCGGCGGCCTGGCCGTTCTCGGTGGGTCCGGCTCGGCGGCGCTGGTGGCCGCCGGGTTCGGGATCACGGCGATCAGCGCCGCCCTGCTGCGTCTCGCCCCGGACACGCTGCGGATCCGCGGGCCACCGGCGCGCGCCCGGATGCTCGCGGCGGCAGGTGTGGCAGCCTCGTCGACCGCGGTGCTCACCGGCATCTCGGCTGCTGCCTGGGAGCCGCTCATCGCAGTGGGTCGGCGGCGGGCGGCGGCGCGGGAGCTGCGCTCGGTGATGGCCGGGTTGGACGGGCCGGTCGTGACGGCTCGGTCCCGGCTGGCAGCGGCGCGGGGCGGGGTGGCAGCGGCGGATGCCGAGCTGGCCGACGTCCAGCGGCGCGGGGCGGGGTGGTTGTTCAGCGGCCCCGACGCGATCCTCAGCGACCCTCGGACCGCGGCGGCGCGCGATGCGGTGGTGGCGGGTGCGCTCGGGATCGACCCGGCGGAGGTGCGGTTGTTCGCCGGCCTGGGCACCGCGGCTCCGGCTGGGGCTGTGGCCGGGCTGGGCGAGCCGACCGGGTCGTTCCAGGAGCGGCAGGAACGGCTGAGCGCCCACCTGGCGGCCGCGGAGGCTCGGCTGCGTGACGCGACAGCGCAGGTCGGGCTGACCACCGGCGAGCTGGCCGATCGGCAGGTGGAGCGGCGTGCGACGCTGGAAGCGGCGGTGCGCGCAGCGGCTCGAGGCGGGCTGCCGGCAGCCCGGATCGCCGCGATCACCGACCTGAACGTCGGGCAGGTCCGCCAGATCCTGGGCAACCCCCCGGGCGGCGGGTCCGGTCCGGCGGCGTCCGGTGGCGGGTCCGTGCCCGGTGGCGGCGCATCGAAGCCGACCGGCGACGGACCGGAGCAGCGGCCGAGCCTGCCGCCGCGTACCAACGGCGTCACCGAGTCGCGGGCGCTGGGGTCGCGCAAGGCCGGTCCGCAGCCGAGGTCGCGCGGCCCGCCGTGGTGGCAGCGCTTCTCCTCGAACCAGCGTGCGGCGTGGTCGGTCGTGCTGCTGACCGGCGGTCTGCTGGCAAGCCTCGCCGCCGTCCGCTACAGCGTGGCCGATCCGGGCGTGCTGGCGGCGGGAATGGTCTGGTGGCCGGGTCAGCGCAGGGCCGCGAAGGAGCTGCGCGAGAAGGTCGCCGAGGCGAACGAGCCGCTGACCCGCGCTCTGGAGGCGGAGGCCCTCCTGCGGGAGGCGGTCCGCGGGTACGAGCAGGGCCTCGGCGAGCGGCTGGGCTGGGTGCCGGCGCTCGCGGAGCGGCTGCACGACCTGGGCCGCACCGACGACCAGATCGCCGAGGGGCTGGCGGCCGCGCTGGGCGTCAACCCGCAGCGGGTGCGCGCGCGGCTGGCCGACCCGGCGCTCGGCGGTTCGGTGACCCTGCCGACGACGCTGGCCGATCCCGGTCTGTCGGCCGACGCGCTGCTCGGCGCCGCCCGCGCCGCGGTGGCGCTGCGGTCCACGGCGCTCGGCCAGGCGGTGGTGCCGCTGAGTGCCGCGACCCGACAGGTGGTCGCAGCGCGCACGCAGCGCGACCAGCAGGTCCGGGAGGCGGCCGTGACCGCGCGCACCGCGGGTGTCCGGGCCGGGCCGGTGAGCCGTGTGACCGGCTTGTCGACGACGGACGTCAGGGGGCTGCCGGCCACGCCGCCGACGGTGCGCACCGCGGCCGGCGCCGTGCAGCGGTGGCTGCTGGACCGGTGGCAGACCGTCCGCGACGCCGCGGGCGCCGCGCGGCAGTGGGTGGGGAACCGGTGGCAGGACGTCCGCGGCGCCGCGGGCACCGCGCGGCAATGGGCGGCCGACCGGTGGCGGGCCGCTCGGGACGCGGTGAGCGCCGCCCGCCAGTGGGTGCTGGACCGGTGGCGGGCCGCGAGTGTGCTGCGCGGGCAGGTCCGTGCGGTGGCACGGCTGCGCGCCGCGGCGGGGAGCGCGGCGCGGCTGATGCACCGCGAGCAGCGGGTTGCGGCACGGCAGGTGACCCCCGAGCAGCTCGGCTGGGTCGGCTGGCTGTCGGTCGTCGCCGCGGGCGCGCCCGCGGCGACGCGGCTGTCCGAGTATCAGCTGGTCCAGCGCGTCGGGGAGGCCCTCGGGCTCCGCGAGCACACGGCACGCCGGCTCGTGGCGCGGGCCGGCAGGCTCGACCTGGCCCGTTCGGTGCCGCCTGCGGGGACGCCCGCCGCAGGTGTCGCGTTCGGCCCGGCCGTCACCGCGGTGGGGGAGGCGTTCGCGACCGCGTTCCCGGGGCTCGCCAGGTCCGTGGCCGCGCACCGGGCGGCGGGGCAGGCACTGGTCGCAGGCCGGGCGGAGGCGGCGCGGATCGCGGCGGACGCCGGAGTGGCATCGGCCAGGGCCGGCGGCCGGTTGGACCGGGCTGCCCGGGGTCGCGGCCTGTCCGGGTACCGCCTCCGGCTCACGGCGCGGACCGGGGTGGACGTCCCGGTCGCCGAGCGGAACCGCAGGCGGGTGGCCCGCGTGGCCGGATTCGGCATCGGCGTGGGCGCAGGGCTCTGGGGAGGTGCGCAGCTGGGGATCGCCGGGTCGGGCGTCGTGACGGGCCCGTTCGGGCTGGTCGTCGCGGCGGCCGGGCTGGTCGTGGCGGCCCGCGCGGTGTGGACGCCGCGGCAGACCCGCGGTCCCCCGTGGGAGGCGGTCGCCCGCGGGTTGCGCACCCAGGGCGTCCGGATCGGCATCTCGCTCGCTGTCGGCCTCGCCGCCGGGATGGCGGGCCCGACGGTGTGGGGGCTGCTCCAGCAGGGCTTCACGGCCGTGTGGCCGTTCCTGACACGGCCCGGCCTGCGCGGGCTCAAGGCGCTGCTGGTGCCGCTGGTCGCGGCCGGGCTGATCTACCGCTACGTGCTGCGCAGGCAGTACGCCAACCAGGACTCGGGCATGCAGACCCGCCCGCGTCGGGCCGCTGCGCTCTCCGCCGGCCTGTCGTACGTGATCGCGGCCGGGCTCGGGCTCCTCAGGGTGTTCGCCCCGGCCACGTTGCCGTGGTGGGTGGTCCCCGTGGCGGTGGCCATCGGGGCCGGGATCGCCGGCGCGGCGGTGCAGCAGAAGGAACTGGGCCGCACCAAGCGGATCAAGTCGGTCGTGTCCGGTGCGCTGTCGGCCGCGGTGGCCTTCGTGATCAGCGGGCTGGCGGGCGGCGTGGCGCCGGGAGCGGTGCGCGACCTGGTCAGCGCCGTCGCGGTGGCGGTGATCGTCTACGCGTCCCCGACCGTGATCGCGGAGTACGTCAACGTCTGGGCCGGCCGGATCATGGCCCCGATCGCGAAGCGCAAGGCGAAGCAGGCACAGAAGAACGCCGCCGAGTCGAACGCCACGGGCAGCGGGGACCGGCAGCGCCGCTGGCTCATCGCGTGGCTCGACTACACGAGCTTCTCCCCGGTCGACACGCGGCTGCTGTTCCGCAAGGCGGTCGACCCGGTACTCGCCGGGCTGGCCGCCATCGCGATCAACCTGTCCTGGGTGAGCAGGCCGTGGGTGGAGGCGAACGACTCGCTCACCGCTCTTCTCGTCCGCTTCGGGGCGGTCGCGGGGTCCGTGTGGCTGATCGGGAAGCTGCTCCGCGACCCCGACGAGCACCGCGCCGGCTACTACGGCTACCGGAGCTCGCGCGCGCTGCGGTCCCCGGACCGGCCCTTCCGGTGGTTGTGGATCGGTGACCGGCTCCACCGCAGGGTCGCGGGCTACCGCACCGACCTGGAGGAGCTGCTCGGCCACTTCGGACTGGTCGGCCCGCTGAACGAGCAGCTCGCCGGTCAGCTGGCGGACCGGCTGTGGGCGCGGATGTCCGCGGAGATCCCCGGGCCGTTGGACGAGTGGGAATCGCTGCCCGCCACCCCGGAGATCCACCAGGCGCTCGACCGCGAGCGGGCTGCCGCCGCGCACCGGCGGACGCACCACGTGGAGACGATCACGTCGGCCGTCCCCGTGCTGGCCGCCGACCCCGACGCGCTCGCCCGGGTCGCGACGCACCTGCGCGATGCCGGCCGGACCGCCGATGCCGACGTCGTCGAGTTCCAGCGGCTGCTCGGCCTGGCGCTCTGGGCGAGAGCCGGCCCGCAGCCCCGGCACGCCGCCTCGAGCCGGACCTGGACGGAGCGGCTGGCCACGGCGGTCAAGGACCGGAACACGCTGCGTGCGGAGTACCTGGGGGGCCCGCGACGCGCGCTGCTGGCGGAGATCAAGCAGTACTACCTGGACAACGACCAGCCGGACCACCCGAACCTGCGGCGCGCGCGGGCCGCGTTGCGCGCGCTGGAGTTCGAGCTGGAGGGCATGAGCAGGCCCCGCAGCGAACCGCTGGAGGCGATCGCCCAGCTCGCGGGGCAGCGAGCCCGCAGCGCCACCGACGCGGCCACCACGGAGGAGCGTGCGCTCGCGGCCCGCCAGTCCGGTGCCACGCCGGGACGGCTGGCCGAGCAGCGGCAGCTGGCCGCCGGCATGCGGCTGCTGCGCTCGGCGGCGCTGCTGGGCAACGAGGTCGAGCTGAGCGACACCCAGCGGCGGTGGAACCAGCGGCGCTGGACCGACGCGATGACCGCCGCGGCCCGGACTGCGCCTCGGGCGACGCCTGCCACCCTCCTGGAGCGGCTTCTCGTGATCGCCGGCCGGAAGGGTCCGGTCACTCCCGAACAGCTCGCCGCGCAGTACGGCGGGCCCGGCTGGGACACCGCGCTGGCTGTGCTGGCCGACCTGGGTGCACTGACGGGCGACGCGGTGGGCGGCTACCGCGCCGACCCGAAGCTGGCAGCGGTGTGGCGGGCAGCCGGCCCGCGTCTGCGGCACGCGGTGCGTGCCGACCCGCTGGTGCTGCCCGGTGGCGCAGAGCTGGCCCCGCTCACCGCCGGGCGGCTCGGGGCCACCGGCGTCACCCGGGCCGAGAAGGACGCCTACACCGTGCTGCGCGAGGTCCTGCGCGACGGCGAGCTGGCGTTCCGGCACTGGCGCGACGGGTGGGTCGACGACGCCGGAATCGGGTGGCGTCGCCTGACCGGGCTCGCGTACCAGCTGCGCAACCCGGCCGGCCGCTACACCTGGCCGCTGCCCGCCGACCACCCGGCCGCGCCCGTCCGGTTCGCCACCGGCGCACGCGATCTGTTCGTTGCCCGCTGGCGGCACGCGGTGGTGCCGACGGTGGAACGCCGCAGGCTGCTGGTCCTGCTGCAGGCGAACGACCGCGCCGACCGGCTGTACCACCGGGCCCTGCGCATGAGCGAGCTGCTCGCCGCCCAGCGGGTGGACGGCAGGCTGCCCGACGAGGCGATCGCGTTCCTGGACGCGGCCCGGGCCGCCCAGGTCGAGGCGCACACCACGCTCGGTGAGGCCCGCGAGAACGCCATCGCGCGCCTCACCGACGTCGGCGCGTATCCCCACCAGATCGACCGGACGCTCCGCGCCGCGGAGGCGGCCCGGCCGTACGCCCCGGGAGCGGACCCGCTCCCGCCGACCGCCGAGCACTGGCTGCGCGAGATAGCCAAGGAGCTCGACGGTTTCCGCGTGCAGCTGGACCGCCTGCCCGGCGGTCCTGAGCGCGGGCGTGCGCTGGGCCGGGCCCGGCTGGCGCTCGCGCGCTACGACATCGACCGTGACTACGCGTGGCAGACCAAGCTCTACCGCACAGCCGGCGGCTGGAAGGTCATGGAGACCGCCCGGATCGCGGCCAAGAACCTGCGCGGTCGGCACCCGGACCTGTTCCGGCCGATCGTGCTGCCGTCCCCGGGCTTCTCGCCGGTCATCCCCCATCACGACCGGCTGGAGCACCCGTTCGGCGACGAGGTGCGCGAGGGCCGGGCCCTGGCCGCGGACACCCGCCGGGGCCGGGGCAACCCCACCAACCAGGACGCCGCCACGCTCGTGGCCCTGCCCAACGGCGACCGGGTCGCCGCGGTCGTCGACGGCGTGTTCAGCTACCCCAACTCGAGGCACGCCGCCAACCGGTTCGCCCGCGCCTTCCACGACGAGATCACCCGCTCCGGCGGCCTCGGTCGCACGCCCGAGCAGGCCCTGCGCGCTGCCCACGCCGCCGGCGCGGAGGCGCTCCGCGACCTGTACACGCCTGCGACCGGGCACGGGGCCGTCGCCTACGTGGGCGCCTACTACGGCACCGACGGCACGATCACGGTCATCCACGTCGGGACGGCCCGCGCCTACTACCTCCCCGCGGACGGGAATTTCGCCGGCAGGCAGCTGACCACCGACGACAGCCGGCCCGGTGCCATCACCGACGGTGGCACGATGACCCGCTGGGTGGCAGGCGACTTCCGGCCCGAGCCCACCGTCACGCCGTACCGGCCCACCGCGGAAGGCCTGCTCGTGCTCGCGACGGACGGCCTCTGGCGCTACCTGCCCGCACCGCGCGACCTCGTCGGGAAGCTCGACGGCGCATACACCGACGCCAGCACGGCCGTCACCCGGCTCGCGAACGCCGCCGGCGGCGCAGGCGGTGTCGACGACCTCACGGTCGCCGCGTTGCCGAGCACACCGGCGGCATCGACCTCGACGCGCGGCCCGCCGGCGGGCGGAGGCACGACGCGCTGACGGCCGCTCTGTGACCCCGACTCCGGTCAGGTCCACTTGATTCTTCTTTGGTGGCAGCTCCGACGTTTTCGGTAGTCTGACCACACGAACCAGTGGTGCGCACGATCAGGTCGGATATGCATTTTGTGACCGCGGTGGCTCGCAGGCTTGACAGTCTCACGCGATTCCGGTAATTATAATCGAGCCATCGGATTCGCGATGAAGCAGAGTTCATGTGCAACGCCCGGGTCGCGTGAGCGGGCTGACCGACCGACTCCATCTGGAACCGTATTCGGACATAAGTACTGGAACGGATAGCACGTCATATTTTTGCGAGTAATGCCGCTGTTCTTCCGATAGTGGACATTCCGACTGAAGCAGCATGCGCTGTATGTATCGACCGATGTCAGGACGGACGCCGGTCGTTGCTCTGATGCGGCTGCAGATATTCCTCCCGAGGCCGGCCTCTGTACCTGCGCGGCCGGGACGCGCCCAAGTGAATCAATTTCGTTGTCCGTCGTGCGCGGATCTGCGCCGCGAGATGAATGGGAGAAGTCTGGAGTGAGGCGAAGCGGGAAGTTTACGGGGGCTGCCGCGATCCTGGCTGGGGTGGTGCTGCTTGCGGCATGCGGGACCAACCAGTCGAGCAGCAGTGCTGCCGGCGGGTCATCGTGCGACAGCTCCAAGGGATCTCTGGTCATCGGCTTGATCGCGCCGCTGTCGGGCGGTCTGTCGGCGATCGGTCTGGGGATGAAGAACTCGGCTGACCTGGCGATCCGCCAGGCCAATGACAAGTGTGCGGTCCCGGGGTATCGGCTGGTGTTCCAGCCGGAGGACGATCAGGGGACTCCGCAGGTTGCGGCGCAGGCGGCCACCGAGCTGGCATCCGACCCGAACATCGCGGCTGTGGTGGGGACCTACAACTCGTCGACGGCGCAGTCCGTTGCTCCGATCCTCGAACAGCAGAACATCGTGGAGGTGTCGTCGGGCAACACGGATCCGGCGCTGACGATGGGTCCGCAGGCCGCCACCGCGCCCAAGCGTCAGTTCCCCACGTACTTCCGGCTGGCTACCACGGATCTGTTGCAGGGGCCGTTCGGTGCGCAGTATCTGGTGCAGAAGGCGGGCAAGAAGAGGATCGCCGTCATCGACGACGGTAAGACCTACGGTGTCGGACTCACCGAGAACTTCGTGAAGGAGGCGAAGCAGCTCGGCGCCGACGTCGTTGCCCAGGAGAGGGTGGGGGAACATGACACCGACTTCTCCAGCGTGATTGCCAAGATTCGTCCGATGAACCCTGATGCGGTGTACTACGGCGGTGAGTTCCCCGTGGCCGGACCGTTGTCGAAGCAGCTCGCCGATGCCGGGCTGGCGATTCCGGTGATGGGCGGCGACGGCATTGCCGACAAGCAGTACGTCACCCTCGGTGGCCGGCAGGGGGATCTGGCTACCGGCATCGGGGCTCCGGTGGAGAGCCTGCCGAGCGCCAAGGCGTTCACGGATGCGTACGCGGCGGCGGGCTACACCGATTCGTACAGCGCCTACGGGCCGCTGACCTACGACTCGGCCAACGTGATCATCAATGCGCTGGCGAAGGTCGTGAAGAACGGGGATTTCGGCGGCTCCCGCCGCCAGGACCTGGTTGATGCCGTCCAGCAGACGAATCTCGACGGCACCAGTGGCAAGGTGTCGTTCGATCAGTACGGCGATACCACCAACAAGGTACTCACCGTATACACCGTGCAGGGGGACAACTTTGCGCCGGTGACGACGGGAACATTCACCGAACCGCATTGATGAGCTCGCGCCGGCACTGGTGAATCGATGTGCCGGGGGTGGGGCGAGGCTCCACCCCCGGCGTAGGCGGAGGGACCACCCGTTTGCTGTCCACGCTGCTGTCCCAGATCGTCAACGGGCTGGTGCTCGGTTCCCTGATCGGACTGATCGCACTCGGCTACACGATGGTCTACGGCATCATCCAACTGATCAACTTTGCCCACGGCGAGATCTTCATGGTCGGTGCCTACGGCGGGTTGGCGATGTTCACCTACCTGCTTCCCACATTCGTCCAGCAGCGGTGGTACCTGGCGTTGCCGCTGTTGCTGATCGCCGGTGCCGCTGTCGCGATGGGCGTGGCGGTGGCGATGGAACGTTTCGCCTATCGGCCGTTGCGTCATGCGCCGCGGCTGGCGCCGCTGATCACCGCGTTGGGTGTGTCAGTGGCGTTGCAGGAGGCGGTGCGGGTGTTCTACCCGGGGGCGACATCGGCGATCCCGTTCCCGACAGTCTTCGTGCCGGGTACGTGGCTGATCCCGATCGGTGACGGTGTGCCGATCAAGTACTCCGGGGTGTTGCTGGTCGTGGTGTCGCTGGCATTGGCGGTCGGGTTGCAGCTGTTCATCGAGCGGTCCCGGACGGGTCGGGCGATGCGTGCCACTGCGCAGGATCAGGATGTGGCCCGCTTGATGGGTGTCGACCCGGACCGGGTGATCGTGTTGACGTTCGTGCTGGGTGGTGCGCTGGCCGGTATCGGCGGCGTGCTCTACGGCGGGTACCTCAACAACATCAACATCGACATGGGGTTCCAGAACGGCATCTTCGCGTTCACCGCGGCGGTGCTGGGCGGGATCGGGAGCATCCCCGGCGCAGTGGTCGGCGGGTTGGCGATCGGATTGATCAAGTCGCTGGGTGGGCAGTACCTGCCGGGCGGTTCGGCGTACGACTACGTGTGGATCTTCGTGGTGCTCATCGCGGTGCTGGTGTTCCGGCCGCAGGGCTTCTTCGGTGAGACGGAGCGAGTACGGGCATGACCACGGTGGAGAAGCCCGCGGAGCCCGTGACCTCGTTATCGCCGCTGCCTTCCCGGTTGGCCTCGTTCGCACGTTGTGCCACTGCGCTGAGCGTCGCGGGCAGCGTCCTCGCACTGGTCGGTGCGTTGTTGCCGTGGGCGACGTTCGTGCTCAACGAGGGCCCGTACCCCGAGAAGTCCACGCTCGAGTTCTTCAGCGCGCCTTTCACCGTCACCGGTTTCCGGTTGCACGTGGCGCTGTTCGGGATCGCCGCGGTGGTGATCGCGGTGGTGGCGGTGGCCGGCCGGGCGCGGATCCTGCGGGCCCTGGGCTGGGGTGTGGTGGCGATCGCACTGGTCAACGGGCTCTACATCACGGTCGAGGGCGGCGGGCTGGGAGCGATCACCGCCGCCGCAGGCGGGGCCGTTGCGTTCGGCGCGATCGCGGCCCTGATCGGCGGGGCCCTGCTGGTCCTGGGCGCAACCGCGAGCGGGCTCACGCCGGTGCCGGTCTGGCACCGGGGGTGCAACCGCTATGTGGAGTGGCTGATCCTGCTGGTCACCTACGCATTGCTGCTGTTGCTGGTGTCGGCGGTGCTGACCAGTGGTGGGCAGAGCGGCGCCGCGAACGCCTACTCGGGTGCGGTGTTCCTGTCGTTCCTCGGTGCGGTGGGCGGACTGTTGGGGGCGTTGCACGCCTCGGGCCTGCTCGGCTGGATCGGGATGGTGTCGGAGCGGCATCGGGTGTTCAGCGTGGCGGTGTTGCTGATCGCGGCGTTGCTGTTGCCGTTGACGGGTGCGGGTAGTGAGTACTGGTTGACGGTGTCGGCGAACATCGGGGTGTATGCGGCCACGGCGATCGGGCTGAACATCGTGGTGGGTCTGGCGGGGTTGTTGGACCTGGGGTATGTCGCGTTCTTGGGTATCGGGGCGTTCGTGGCGGCGAACCTGTCGGGTGCGGCGGCGTCGCAGGTGGGGATCGAGTTGCCGTTCCCGTTGGTGATGGTGATCTCGGCGGTGGTGGCGGGGATCTTCGGGGCGATCGTGGGGTCGCCGACGCTGCGGGTGCGTGGGGATTATCTGGCGATCGTGACGTTGGCGTTCGGTGAGATTTTTGTGCGGAGTGCGCAGAACAACATCGGTGGGTTGACGGGTGGGTCGAACGCGATCCCGGGGATTCCGCCGGTGTCGTTGTTCGGCACCGACTTCAACGATGCGTTGGTCATCGGTGGGCTGCGGTTGGCGCCGGGTGTCTTGTATTACGTGTTGATCGTGTTGATCGTGGCTGTGGTCATGTTGGTGTTTGCGAACTTGAAGAGTTCGCGGTTGGGTCGGGCGTGGATCGCGATCCGGGAGGATGAGGACGCGGCGCGGGCGATGGGGATCCGGACGGGTCCGATCAAGATCTTGGCGTTCTTGATCGGGGCGACGTTGGCGGGGTTCGCGGGGGCGTTCTTCGCGCACAAGACCGCGACGGTGTCGTATGAGAGTTTCCGGTTCCTGGAGTCGGTGACGTTGTTGGCTGCGGTGATTCTGGGTGGGATGGGGACGATCCCGGGTGCGGTGTTGGGGGCGTCGATCCTGTTCGTGTTGCCGGAGAAGCTGCGGGAGTTCTCCGATTACCGGTTGTTGTTGTTCGGTATCGCCTTGATTCTGATCATGCGGTTCCGGCCGCAGGGGTTGGTGCCCGACCGGCACCGGCGCGCTGAGCTGGCACCGGATGCCGAGCCGGTGACGGCCCCGATACCCGGCGCGGACGGCGGGGGCACTGTGAAAGCGAGCGCGTCATGACCCGGCCGACCGCCAACATGGCGCCCCGGCACGCGAAGGCCCAGCCGGCCATGCTGCAGGCGTCCGGCGTCACGATGCAGTTCGGCGGGCTGCGGGCCCTCAACGATGTGTCGTTCGGTCTGGCCGAGGGCGAGATCATCGGGTTGATCGGGCCGAACGGGGCGGGTAAGACCACGCTGTTCAACTGTCTGACGGGGTTGTATGCGCCGACGTCGGGGTCGGTGACGTTGCGGGGGACGGTGTTGCCGCAGGACCCGGCGCGGGTGACCGAGCAGGGGGTGGCGCGGACGTTCCAGAACATCCGGTTGTTCCCGAGTATGACCGCGCAGGAGAACGTGCTGGTCGGCCGGCATGTGCGGATGCGGCAGAGCCCGTTGTCGTCGCTGTTGCACGGTCCGGGTTTCCGTCGTAGTGAGGCGGAGGCGCAGGCGCGGACGGAGGAGTTGCTGGGGTTCGTGGGGTTGACGCAGTTCTCCGACGAGTTGGCGCGCAACCTGCCGTATGGGGATCAGCGCCGCTTGGAGATCGCGCGGGCGTTGGCGACGGATCCGGCGGTGTTGTTGCTGGATGAGCCGACCGCGGGGATGAACGCGCAGGAGACCGAGGCGACCCGGCAGTTGATCTTCGCGATCCGGGAGTTGGGGATCTCGGTGGTGGTGATCGAGCACGACACCAAGTTCATCTTCACGCTGTGTGACCGGGTGTTGGTGCTGGTGCAGGGTGAGGTGTTGGTGGAGGGCAGCCCGGATGAGGTGCGGGGTGACCCGCGGGTCGTGGAGGCGTATCTGGGGGCGCCGCCGGATGAGGTCGATGCGCAGATCCACGGTGGGGGGCAGCAGTGAGTTTTCTCGAGGTCCGTGACCTCACGGTCGCCTACGGTGCGATCCAGGCGGTGCGCGGGGTGTCGTTCTCGATGGAGCAGGGTCAGATCGTCAGCCTGATCGGGAGCAACGGGGCGGGGAAGACCACCACGTTGCGGACGATCTCGGGTCTGCTGCGGCCGGAGTCGGGTGAGGTGCTGCTGGATGGTGAGCCGATCCACCGGTTGCCGGCGCACGAGATCCTCTCCCGCGGGGTGGCGCACAGTCCGGAGGGGCGGCGGTTGTTCGCGCGGATGACGGTGGAGGAGAACCTGCTGCTGGGTGCCTACACCCGCCGGGATGAGGCGGGGATCGCGCAGGATCTGGATCGGATCTTCACGTTGTTCCCGGTGTTGGGGGAGCGGCGGGCGAACAAGGCGGGGTTGTTCTCCGGCGGGGAGCAGCAGATGCTGGCGATCGGGCGGGCGCTCATGTCCCGGCCGAAGCTGTTGATGCTGGATGAGCCGTCGATGGGGCTGTCGCCGATCATGACGCAGAAGATCTTCGCCACCGTCCGTGAGCTGCAGGCCGAAGGCACCACGGTGCTGCTGGTGGAGCAGAACGCGCTCGCCGCGCTGGCCCTGTCGGACCAGGCGTATGTCATCGATCTGGGCCGCACCACGCTGTCGGGCAGCGGCCCGGAACTGCTCGCCGACCCACGCGTGCAGGAGGCCTACCTCGGCGAAAGTGTCACCACCTGATCCGGGCCAGTCTTGGCGGGGGGCGAAGCTGAGATTCCGACCCGGGTCCTCAGGCCCGGCTTGTCATGGCGGTCGTGACCGCGTTCAGGAGCGTGGCGGCTCTCGGGTCCGAAACGCCTTCCCGAACGTGGTTCATGACGTAGCCGAAGGCGAGCCCGGTAGTGGGGTCGGCGAAGCCGAGCGAGCCGCCGAGGCCGGGAAAGCCGAAGGCGGTCGGGCTGTACCAGAACATGTCGGGGCTGGGCAGGCCGAAGCCGGTGCCGATCCGGACGGGTACGCGCAGGATGCGGTCGATGCCGGCGGCCTGTTGCGCGGTAGCCCCGGCCAGGGTGGCGGGGTCGAGGATCCGGTGTCCGTCGACCTCACCGATGAGCGCGGCGTAGAAGCTGGCCAGTGCGCGGGCGGTGCAGATGCCGTTGGTCGACGGCATCTCGGCGGACTGCTCGTCGGGGTCGTTGTGGTCCAGCGGAGGCTGGACGAGGGTCAGCAACGACCGCACCGTCAGCGACGTCGGATCGGCGTAGGCCGCGATCACGTCGCGCAGGGGTTCGGGCACGGTGGCCAGGTCGATCCGGCCGAGAGCGTCGAGATCGGGTGCGGCCGCGATGATGCGGCTGACCCGGTGCTGCTCGGACTTCGGCAGCCCGATCCAGAGGTCCAGGTCGAGCGGTGCGGCGATCTCCTCGGCGAGGAACGTGCCGAGGCTGCGGCCGGTCACTCTGCGGACGACCTCGCCGACCAGCCAGCCGTAGGTGAGCCCGTGGTAGCCGTGCTCGGTGCCCGGCTCCCAGAAGGGACGCTGCGCGGCGAGCGCGGTGACCATCGGGTCCCAGGCGATCGCCTCCGCCCGGGTGATCGGGTGGTCGATCGTGGGCAGCCCGGCCTGGTGGGTGAGCAGCCAGCGGACCGGGATGTGGGGCCTTTCCGTTCGCCGCGAACTCGGGCCAGTACTCGGCGACGGGCGCGTCGAGGTCCAGGTCGCCGCGCTGGGCCAGGAGATGCGCGCAGGCGGCCGTGACGCCCTTGGTGGTGGAGTAGACGACCGCCACGGTGTCGCGCTCCCAGGGGCGGGCGGTGTCGGGGTCCGCCGTCCCGCCCCACAGATCGACGATCTTCCTGCCGTGCAGGTACACGGCGACCGCGGCGCCGACTTCCTGGTGGTCGGCCAGGTTCGCCGCGAAAGCCTCGCGTACTCCCTCGAAGCCGGGCGCGGTCTCACCGCCGATTTCGGGCATGCGTCATCGCCTTCCGTTTCACGGTTGTGCGGAGAGGTTTGCTCAGTACTGGAATCTCTCGATGAGCCAGGCGCAGAGCTCCGGCTCCGTCATGTGCGGGAATTCTTCGGCGAAGTTGGCAAGTGCGCGGGTCGCTTCGTCGCGGTCCAGGCCACGGGCCATCGCTGCCTTCATGTATTCCTGCCGGGCAGCGGTCGGGCGACCTCCGCCGGCGCCGCGTCCAGGTAGACCGTCGCGCCACTGCACAATTTCCTCCAGGCGTTCAGCCCGCCAGCCCGGAGCTCCGTCGATCTCGACATCGGGCTCGGGAAAAGGGTGATCGGAACCGTTCGGATAGCGGGAGCGCCACTTGTGCACCGCGTGTCTGGTCACGTCCATGGCCTCGGCGATGCCGAGGACACCGAGATAGTGCTCAGTCATGGGGTGTCAACGTCTCCGGTCCGACCTCCTGCGCGGATCACATGACTACCACCTCGCGGTGGGGTCGGCCGGCCCGACATCGTCGGCTCTTGCGTGGACCACGTTAGCGTGGTCCACGCAACGTCGTCAACATGGGTGACGACGTTTGCGGCGACGGGGTGCTCTACGGCTCCGCGCGTTCCAGCCGCATCTCGGCCAGCTCGGCGCGCAGCACCTTGATCTCTTCGAGGATCATCCAGTTCGCGGTCTGCTCGTCGGCCGCATGTTCGGCCTCCTCGGCCCGCGCTTCCGCCATGACCTGGCTCTCCATGGCGCTCACGACGACGGCGATGAACAGGTTGAGCACGGTGAAGGAGCTCACCAGGATGTAGACGACGAAGAAGATCCACGCCAGCGGGACCTCGGTCATGACCCGCTGTGCGATGTCCGGCCAGCCCTCGCCGGTCATGGTCTGGAACAGCGTGAACAAGGTGGTGCCGAGGGTGCCGAACGACTCCGGCGCCACCGCGCCGAAGAGCTTCGTCCCCATGACCGCCGCCACGTAGAGGATGAGCGAGAGCAGGGCCGAGATCGAGGCCATCCCGGGCAGCGCGGCGAGCAGGCCGCCCACCACCCGTCGCATGCTCGGCACCATGGAGATCAGGCGGAGCACCCGGAGGATCCGGAGTGCCCGCAGCACCGAGAACGGGCCGGATGCCGGCAGGAGCGCGATCGCCACGATGAGAAAGTCGAAGATGTTCCAGGGGTCACGCCAGAATCGCCGCCCGTAGGCCACCAGTCGGAGCCCGATGTCGGCGACGAAGAAAACCAATGCCACCCGGTCCACCACGTGCAGCAGTCCGCCGAGATAGGCCACGATTGCGCTGGACGTCTCCAGTCCCAGCGTTGCGGCATTGAGGAGGATGACGGCGATCACCGTCGGCTGGAATGCGCGGTGCTCCACGACTCGTCGTGCCGTGTCGCGGACTGACTTGATCACGGGACAGGACTGTAGCCGTCGGCCGTAACGGGCGAGTGGGCACGGTGAGAGACAAAAGTACAAGTTGGACATTCGTTGCAGTTCGGGCGACGACGGCTCGCTATCGGCCCAGCGCGATCGCGACCTTCCCGCCCTGCTGGTCCCGCGCCGCCTCGAAGGCCTCCTGCGCCTGTTCCAGCGGGAAGACCGGGTCGAGGAACGGGCCGACGTCGATGGCGCCGGTGTGGATGAGGTCGACCGCTTCCCGGAAGGCCGTCAGTCCGGGCTCGATCTGGGTGCTGTGGTTGTGCTCGATCGAGGGCTGCTTGGCCCACGCCTCGTTGTAGTCCCAGGTCGTGGGGCCGGCAGGCTTCTCGGGAAAACCGAAGTAGCCGACGCGGCCGCGCATCCGCACCGCATGCAGGCACTGGATGCGCGTCTCGTCGTACCCGACCGCCTCGATCACCAGGTCCGCGCCCAGACCGCCGGTCGCCTCCAGCACCGCCTCGACGAACGACCGCTCGGTGACGTCGACGGCCACGTCGGCGCCGAACTCCTTCGCGATCCGCAGCCTCGACGGTGCCTTGTCGGCGATCACCACCGTCGAGAAGCCGGCGCGGCGCGTCAGCTGGGCGAAGAACAGGCCCGCCGACCCGGCGCCGCAGATCGCGGCGGTCAGCCCCGCGGCTGGCCCGGCGACGGTCTCCGGCCAGAACCGGCGCATCGCGTACACGGTGGTGCCGAGCTGCTGGGCCATCAGCAGCCGGTCGAGATCCGCGCCGTCCGGGAGCGGCACCAGTGACCGGCCCGGGACGACCTGCCACTCGGCGAAGCACCGCGCGTGCAGCGGTACCGGCGCGACGAGCACGGCGTCCCCGGGGACGAAACCGGGGGAGCGGGACTCCTCGACGATCCCGATCCCCTCGTGCCCGGGGAACCCCGGCGCCGCCGGGAACTCGCCGCGGTGGAACCCGTCGAAGACGATGTGCAGGTCGCTGCCGCAGATCGAGCCGCGGTGCGAGCGGACCAGCACCTCGTCGGGACCGAGCGCCGGGACCGGGACCTCGACCGTCTCCAGCCGACCCGGTGCCACGAGCTGTACTGCCCGCATGGCCTCTCCTAACCCTGGTAGCTCGCGTAGTCGAAGGTCGAGTACTTCTTCTCCCGGGTGGTGACGAACTCGACGAGCGCGGGCGTGCCCGCCTCCGTCGCGGCGATCGCCTTGTGCAGCGCCGGCGCGATCTCCCCGGGCTCGGTGACCCGCTCGCCGTGCAGGCCGAAGGCGCGCGCCATCGTCGCGTAGTCGCCGGAGATGTCGGTGGTGCCGAAGCGCTCGCGCGAGGCGGCCATGATCGTGTCCTCCATGGCCATCGAGAAGTTGTTGAACAGCACGGACAGGACCGGGATCCCGGCACGGGCGCAGGTCTCCAGGTCCATGCCGGTCATCCCGATCGCGGCGTCGCCCCACACGTTGACGCACAGCCGGTCCGGCCGGGCGAGCTTCGCGCCCATCGCCAACCCGAGGCCGTAGCCGAGCTGAGTGGACTTGCCCCACCCGAGGTAGCTGTGTGGTGCGACGGGCCGCCAGAACGGGGACAGCTCGTCGCGGGGGCTCCCGGCGTCGTGCGTGATGATCGTGCGCTCGACGTCCACCAGGTGCAGCAGGTCCCAGATCACGCGGTACGGCGAGAGTGGCGTCTCGTCGCTGGTCAGGAAGGGCATCCAGGAGTCCAGCCAGGGCTGGTTCTGCTCCCGGATACGCCCGGCGACCGCGTCCGCCCGGCCTCGCGGCCCGCCGCCGAGCCGCTCCCGCACCGCCTCGACCAGCAGGTCCAGGGCGAGCGCAGCGTCGCCGAGCAGGGCGTGCCCGGTGGGGACGTTCTTGTTGAGGTCGGCCGGGTCGAGGGTGTTGTGCACGAACGTCTTCCCGGCCGTCGGGAACCGGATCCCGAACGGGGTAGCGGTGAAGCTCGCTCCGATCCCGAACACGACGTCGGCGTCGCGGACGTGCTCGAAGACCGCGCGCGGCATCGCGACCCCGCCCGAGCCGAGGGACAGCGGATGCGTCTCCGGGAAGGCGCTCTTGCCCTCCAGACTGGTGGTGACCGGCGCCTCGAGCAGCTCGGCGAGGGCGCGCAGCTGCTCCCACGCCCGCGCCCGGTGCACCCCCTGGCCGGCGTAGAGCAGCGGCCGGTCCGCGGCGACCAGCGCCGCCGCAGCGGCCTCGACGGACTCGGCGTCCGGTGCGGAGCGCACCCGCCGCGACGGCACGTAGGCGTCGAGCCCCGGAGCCTCCTGCGCCCACACGTCCGCCGGGATCTCCACCAGCACCGGGCCCGGGCGCCCGTTGCGGGCCTGGGTGAACGCCCGCCGCAGGGCGGGGACGAGCCCGGCGCCCGTGGTGACCTGCTCGGTGGCCTTGGTGACGTGCCGAAAGTTCAGTGCGGCGTTGAACGTGGGCGGCACCCAGGTCTGCGCGCGCGGCGCCCCGCCGGGGATGACGACGAGCGGGACCCCCTCGGAGTACGCCTGGGCCACCGCACCGAACGAGTTCTCCACGCCCGGACCGGCCTGCATGCAGAAGACGCCGACGGTGTCCCCGAGCCGGCTGATCGCGTCCGCCATGTGGACACCGACGCGCTCCTGCCGGACGATCACCGGCCGGATCCCGGCGGCGGCCGCCGACTCGATGAGCGGGTTCAGCGGGTAGGCGAGGAGATGCTCGACGCCCTCGCGGCGGAGCACCTCGGCGGCGACGGTGGCCACGTCGGGTACGCGGTTCCCCGGGGCGCTCACGTCTCGATCACGGTTGCCCTCCTCGGCTCCGGTGCGGTGCGCCCCGGCCCGCGACGCCCCGATCCACGACGCCACCGATCTTCTCCGTCCGCGCTCCGCACGTCAGGTGTTCGGAGACAGGTCAGGACAGATGTCGCGGGTGTGGCAGGTGGTTCGGCCCGGCCTCACCCGAGCAGATGGCCGCCGGTCACCGGTCGGAGGCGGGCAGCCACGAACGGAGAAGTTGCGGATAGCGTCCCGCGTAGAAGTCGGCGATGAACTCGGTCAGGGACTGCGGATTGTCGACCGTGGTGAGGTTCCACGACCAGATCTGCGTCGTCGTGGCGCCGACGAGTATCCGGACCCGGTTGGTGAATCCGCGGATATATGTCGCCACGGGGCACGCGCCCTTGACTCGTGCGCCCGTGATCCCCGCGCTGAGAAAGAACGCCGCCAGCTCGTCGCCGGTTCTGAACCGCTCGAAGCCTTCGATGCTCTGCTTCGCGAGTTCCTCATCCACACTGAGTGCGCTGTTCACGTCTGTGTCTTCCGTCCTCCTGGCTCCTCAGTCCGGCGCAAGGACAGGGTCGTGTCGACCCTGCCGGACTGACCTGCCTGCGGCCCAGCTTGACACAGCCGCCTCGTCGTCCCTGATCGGCCGATCGCGCGGCCCGGGAGCATGCGGCCCGGCCGGAACGCGCCGAGCCGTCGTGGGTCCGGGCCGTTGTCAGCGCCGCAACCGCTGGTCGGAGGCCCGAAACCGCTGATCCGACGGGTTTCCTGCCCGTCGGTGCCGGGGCGCCGTTCCACTCGGCCGCGGGCCGTCCCCCGCGCCGGGGCCGTTGCTGACTGCGCCGAACGGGGTGTCCGGCTCCTGCTCGATGGCGCGGGCAGTGCCGAGAATCACCACGGCGCGCGGCACGGGCGACTCGTGCCCACCGTGGCCGCACTGGTGAGGCTGATCAGCGTTGTCATCGGTTCGTCACCATTGTTCACATGTAGCCCAGCAGGGTGCCGATGGCGTGGAGTTGCTCCCTGCGGATCCGCAGCCCCGACTGCGGGTACAACCGCGTCATCTCCACCACGTAGAGCCCGTCCTTCTCAGCGCGGTAAGGGGCGAATCCGAACCTGTCCCCGGCGTGCTGCCCTTCGCTGAACCGGCCCCATGCCGCATCGTCGGCTGCCGCCGCAGCCTCCGGTGATGTCAGCGCGGCGACCGCCCGGGCAGCGATGTCGGTGCCGGACTCCCAGAAATCGATGTACTTCGCGCGGAGGACGTTGTCCTCGGTGAACTTGAAACCTTCGAAGGTGTGTCCTTGCCTGTAGTGCTCGATGCTCTCGGCGGTCACGACGCGCTGGACCGAGTACGAGCCGTCCGCCGCGGGTGCCGGCCCGACCTGGTGCACCACGGTCCCCCCGCCCGGCCCCGCCGGCGCGTGCGCAACGTCGCCGAGTCCGCGGTGCCGGGCGAACTCGTGGGTGGAGAGGAAGAACTCACCCCAGGTGCCGTCCGTGCGAAGGCACGCGTCCACGGCGTCCTTCGAGCGGTGGTAGGTGAAGGCGAGCTCGAACAGGCCCACGATGTCCTGGGCGGTCAGCCTGTGAGCGAAGGCGAGCGCGAGGGTGCTGCCCAGATCCTGACCGGTCCAGCCACCCTCGTGCACGAGGTAGGTGGCCGCGACGGCGAACTCTCTGTTGTAGGTCAAACCCTGGGCCGCGGCGGGGGCCGGTGCCGCGTGCCGGACGAGGAGCGCCGCCTTCGTCCCGATGGCGGCGCCCAGCCAGGTGACCAGCGTGTCGACTGCGTCGTCCCCGTGATTCCTCGCATCGTTCGAGTCGCGCTGTACGGACGCCACGCGTCCGGCCGCGGGAGGAGCGGGCCGGATCGCTGCGGGGGTGCCGGCCGCGAGTTCGTCGCCCCTGGCCAGCACGCGCGTCACGGCCGCGTTCCCGGCGCGGCGCTGAAGGGTCAGGACGCGCTGGGGGGCCGAGAGCGAGGCCGAGAGCGAGGCCGGGGGCGAGGCGGCGGCGTGTCGGGGGACGCCCCGGGTGGTGTCGTCCCGGCCGGGCTCCCCAGCCCGCGGTGTCGTCGTCCGCGGCATGTGACCTCGTCTCGGCTCGCCTTCCACTCCCGCTTCCACGCTCATCCCCGACGACGTGTTCGCGCAAGTCCGCGGTGACATTCTCCCGGGCGCTCATCCGAGACGGTTCCTGGCCGCACCGTCCGTTCGGGGGCTCGCATTCGGACCAACCGCCCGGGATCGTGGGCAGGCCCCGAACCGAGGAGATGGCATGGCGACGTTGTTGCAGCAGGCCTTCCGTCGCAAGCCGGTGAGAAAGATGGCCGCGGAGAGCGGACTCGACGGCCACGGCGGTGGCCAGCTCGCCCGCAGCATCGGGCTCTTCCAGCTCACCATGATCGGCGTCGGTGCGACGATCGGGACGGGCATCTTCTTCGTGCTGACCGAGGCCGTCCCGGTCGCCGGGCCCGCGGTCGTCTGGTCGTTCGTGATCGCCGGGGTCGTCGCGGGCCTGACCGCGGTCTGTTACGCGGAGCTGGCCAGTGCGGTGCCGGTCTCCGGGTCGTCGTACTCCTACGCCTACGCCACGCTCGGCGAGGTCGTCGCCATGGGGGTGGCGGCATGCCTGCTTCTCGAGTACGGCGTGTCGTCCGCGGCCGTCGCGGTCGGCTGGTCGCAGTACCTCAACCAGCTGCTGGGCAACCTGTTCGGGTTCCGGATCCCCGACGTCCTCTCCCAGTCGCCGGAGGGCGGCGGCGTGCTCAACCTGCCCGCCGTCGTGCTCGTGACGCTGTGCGCGCTGCTGCTCATCCGAGGGGCGAGCGAGTCGGCGACGGTCAACGCGATCATGGTCGTCATCAAGATCGCGGTCCTGGTGATGTTCGTCGTCATCGGCATCACGGGCTGGAACACCGACAACTTCGCCGACTTCGCGCCGTTCGGGGTCACGGGCATCACCGGGGCGGCCGGCATCATCTTCTTCGCCTACATCGGTCTCGATGCCGTGTCGACCGCGGGGGAGGAGGTGAAGAACCCCCGCCGGACGATGCCATTGGCGATCATCCTGGCGCTGGTCACCGTGACGGTCGTCTACGTGGCCGTCGCCCTGGTGGCGGTCGCGGCCCAGCCTCAGGCCGAGTTCGCGGGCCAGGAGGCCGGGCTCTCGGCCATCCTGGAGAACGTGGTCGGCGCCAGCTGGCCGGGCACCGTGCTCGCGGCCGGGGCCATCATCTCGATCTTCAGCGTCACCCTCGTGACGATCTACGGCCAGACCCGCATCCTGTTCGCGATCGGCCGGGACGGCATGCTGCCGCGCTTCTTCCAGAAGGTGAACGCCCGTACCAGCACCCCGGTGAACAACACGATCGTCGTCGCGGTCGCCGTGGCGCTGCTGGCCGGGCTCCTCCCGATCAACTTCCTCGCCGAGATGACGAGCATCGGCACGCTCGTGGCGTTCCTCGTCGTCTCCATCGGTGTGATCATCCTGCGGCGCACCGAACCGGGTCTGCCCCGCGGGTTCCGGGTTCCCGGCTACCCGGTCACGCCGATCCTGTCGATCGCGGGCTGCGTCTGGATCATCGTCGGCCTGCGGCCGATCACCATCGCGGTGTTCGCGATCTGGGTGGCCGTCGTGCTCATCTGGTACTTCACCTACGGCATCCGGCACTCGCGGCTGCGCACGACGACCACCGACACCGTGGGGGACGTGCTGTGACTCTCGTGGTCGGGCTGCCGCGCGACGAGCGCGCCACGGCGGCCATCCACCTCGGCGGCATGCTCGCCCGCTCGCTCGACGAGGACATCGTGGTGTGCACCGTGGTGCCGCCGCCGTGGCCACCCGGCATGGGCCGGGTCGACGCCGAGTACCAGGAGTACCTCGACCGCAGCGCGACCGACGCCATCGACCGGGCACGCGCCCTGATGCCGGCCGACTGCGCCGCCACGTTCGTCGTCGCCGGTGCGCGCTCGACGTCGGCCGGGCTGCTCGAGGTCGCCCACGAGCACGGCGCGCGCCTGCTGGTGCTCGGGTCGTCCACCGCGGGGGTGCTCGGCCGGGTCGCCTTCGGCAGTGTCGCGGACCGGCTGCTGCACAGCTCACCCCTCCCGGTCGTGCTCGGCCCCCGCGGGTTCCGCTGCCGCCCCGACAGCAGGGTGCGCCGGGTGACGGCCGCGTTCGGCGCCACCGAGGGCTCCGCCGAGCTCGTCATCGCGGCTGCTGGGGTCGCGGCGCAGGCCGGCGCCGCCCTGCGCGTCGCGTCCTTCGCCGTGCGCCCGCGCACGCCGCTGACGGCGGGGGTCGGCTCCCGCGCCGAGGAGGCCGTGACGCACGGGTGGGCGGCTGACGCCGAGCAGGCCCAGCACGCCGTCCTGGAGGAGGTCGAGCGGCTGCCGCGCCGCCCGTCCGCGATCGAGTCCGTGGTCGGGTACGGCACCGACTGGGCGGGGGCGATCGAGGAGATCGGGTGGGCCGAGGGGGACCTGCTGGCCGTCGGCTCCAGCACCGCGGGACCGCTCGAGCGCGTGTTCATCGGCTCCCGATCGTCGCGGATCGTCCGGCACTCGCCGGTGCCGGTGGTGGTGGTGCCGCGCGGTGCGGCGCAGGCGCTCGCCGAGCGGGCGGGGCGGGGGTAGCCCGCGTCCGGACGCGGGACCGAGCCCGGATCCGTACGCTCGTCCCGGAGGTCGAGAAGGTCATCCTCCCGGAGGCGGTATGCGGGACCGGCAAGTGACGCGGCCGGACGTGCGCCCGGCCCGGGAGCGCGCCCGGTCCCTCGACCCGTACCTGCGGCCGTTGCTCGTGGTCACGCTCATCGCGGTCACGGCGGTGCAGCTGCCCGGGCGGATGGCGGTGCCGTCGCTCACGATCGCGGTGTTCGTCCTGGTGGCTCTGGCCGCGCTCGGCAGCCTCGTCTCCTGGGCACGGCTCCCGCAGCCCGTGCAGGTCGCCTTCGCCGCCGGGTACGTCCTGCTCGCGGTGGTGCTGCTCCCGCTCGCGCCGGACACGGCCGCTCCGGCGTTCGCCTTCCTCGCCACGGGCGCTGCCGGCTACCTGCTCGCCTCCACCCGCGCGGCGATCGGGGTGGCGGTGCTCGGGTCGCTGGCCGGGGTCGCGGCGGTGGAGGTCACCGACGTCATCGGCCCGCATCTCCTGGGCTGGTCGTGGTGGCTGGGGCTGGCGGTCGGTGCGCCGGTCTACATCGGGATCGCCCGCAGGGAGCGCCGCGGCGCCCTCGCCAGCGCCGAACTGGCCGCGCGCGAGGCCGAACGCGCCGCGGAGTCGGAGGCCCGGGCGGCCGCCTTGGAGGAACGGGCGCGGATCGCGAGGGAGATCCACGACGTCCTCGGTCATTCCCTCTCGGGGATCGCGCTCCAGCTCGACATGGCCGACGCGCTGCGCCACGAGGGTCGCGACGAGGAGGCCGACGTGGCCACTCGCCGCGCCCGCGGGATGGCCGTGGGCAGCATCGCCGAGACCCGACGGGCGATCCACGCCCTCCGGGCGGACACCCTGCCACTCGCCGAGACGCTGCGGCTCATGGCGGCAGGGGAGGGGGCGTCGTTCGAGGTGGTGGGAGATCCCCGCCCGGTGGAGGTCGACACGGCACAGACCGTCGTCCGGGTCGCTCAGGAGGCGCTGACCAACGCGGGCAGGTACGCCCCGGGCGCCGAGCGCACCATCAGACTGGAGTACGCCACCGCGACGGTGTCCCTCACCGTCGCGAACGGGCCCGCGCCGTCCCCCCGCGGTGCCGCGCCGGCCGCCGGCTCCGGAATGGGCCTGGTCGGGATGCGGGAGCGTGCCGCTCTTCTGAGAGGCACGCTGCGTGCCGGTCCCGGCCCGGGGGCCGGATGGACCGTCGGGCTGGAGATCCCGTCGTGACGCTCAGGCTCGTGGTGGTCGACGACCAGGCGGCGGTCCGCGAAGCGCTGGCGATCATGCTCGACCTCGCCCCGGACGTGGACGTCGTCGCCGCCGCGACGAACGGCGAGGAGGCACTGGCCGCGGTTGCGGAACACGCCCCCGACGTGGTCCTGATGGATCTGCACATGCCGGTCATGGGCGGCGTCGAGGCGACGGGACGCATCCGCGGGGAGCACCCGGACGTTGCGGTCGTCGTCCTCACGACCTTCGAGGACGACGAGTCGATCCTCGCGGCGCTGCATGCCGGCGCGAGCGGCTACCTGACGAAGGAAGCGGACCGGGAGGCCATCCTGCAGGCCGTGCGAGCCGCCGGCCACGGGCAGGCGGTGCTCGATCCACAGGTGCAGCGCCGGCTGCTCGCCCTCGCGGGCCGGAACGGTCCGCCCGCTGCCCCGGCCGAGCCGGTGGGTGGCTCCCTGACCCGGCGGGAGCAGGAGGTCCTGCGACTCATCGGCGAGGGGCTGCGCAACCCGGAGATCGCCGCGCGGCTGTTCATCAGCGAGGCGACCGTGAAGACCCACATCAACAACCTGTTCGCGAAGGCGGACCTGCACTCCCGTGCCGACGCCGTCCGCTACGCGCTGACCCTCGTCCCGCCCGGAGGGGCCCGCTCGTAGTCAGACCCTGCCCGGCTGTGCCGCCGCCCGGGACCGGCGGACGTAGCAGGTCGTGAACAGGGCAGGCGCACCGAACGTCACGACCTGGCACACGGCCTTCGCGATCGAGCCGGCATCGGTGACGTCGCACAGCGCGGTGGCGACGGCCGCGGCGGTGAAGCCCGCCGCCCAGACCGAGCTGATCACGACATTGACGTGGCGGAACCGCGGCGTGTGCCAGGACGAGGCCGGGGTCCTCCGGCGGGCGATCCCCAGGGAGAACGGGCGCCGGACAGCCACGGTGACCCACGCGGTGAGCGCGAGCCACGCGGAGGACAGCGCCCCGTCGAAGCCCTGGAGCGGCGAGTGCGGCGCCTCGAACGCGACGGCGCACAGGGCGGTCAGGTAGAGGACCGTGCTCATGTCGAGGATCTGGGCGCCCGGCGCCACCCCCGCCGCGCGGTCCCGCAGGAGCAGGACGGCCCCGGCGCCGGCACCCGCGAGGGCGCCCCACTGCCAGCCCACCGTGGAGACCACGGCGAACACGATCCACGGGATGAAGCCCCGCACGTACGTCATGACCGGTCTCCCTCGCCGAGTGCATCGCGTGTCCGGCCGATTCCCGGCCGCCACGCAAAACGTAGGTCCGTCGGATCGCCGCGTCGTCGGGCGAGCGCCGTAGCCCGGGTGGAGAAACTCTCCACCCGAGCCGCGGTACCGGCATCGGGTGCCGGCCGGCTCGGAACTGTTCGATGCACACCCGGGTCGCCGATCATAATTTCCGCAATAGGGACGAATGTACTTCCCGGTGTGGGGTCCATCGAGTGCGGCGGGCCGACGTGGTTATTGAAGGACTGGCGTCGTCGAACTAGTCTGAGCCGCATGAGGAAACGACACTGTCGTCGGAGCTCGCCCCATCGGTTCAGTGCGCGGCGGAAACTGCCGGCCGCATGATCACCGAGCTTCTGATCCTCAGCTTTGCGCTCAGTCTGGACAATTTCCGGGTGGCGATCGCGCTCGGCACGGTGCCGTTCGGTTTTCGCCGTGCGGTGCAGGTCGCTCTGACGTTCGGGCTGTGGGACGGCGTGATGCCGTTGGTGGGCCTGCTGGTCGGCAACTACGTCGGCGAGACCACCGGTACGGTCGCGGAGTACGTGGGGTCGGCCGCGCTGGGCGGGTACGGTTTGTATCTTCTCATCGGAGCGCTGCGCAAACCTGAACCCGAACAGGTGGACCAGCCGTGGGCACTGTTCGGAATCCCGTTGTCCTTGAGCCTGGACAATCTGCTGGCCGGCGCCGGGCTGGGACTGCTCGGATTCTCTCCCTGGATCTCGGCGACGGTGTTCGGGGTCACCACGGCCCTGATGTCGTTGGTCGGGCTGCAACTCGGTCGAGCCGCGGCCCGGCTCATCCGCATTCGCTCAGATCTGCTGAGTGGTATCGCACTCATCGTCGCGGCCATCGTGCTGCCGATAGCGTTCGGCAACTAGCGCGGGGCATGGCCGGGCGCCGGCCGCGGCGTGGTCCGACCGGCCGTCACGGCCGTGCTGGACCCCGCCCGCATCGGGAACGCGGAGGAACGTGGTCTTCGGCCCCTTTGCAGACCATGGAGGGGCGGGGTACACATGAGGTGGCGCCGGGTGATCACGCGGGACATGCGCCGCGCGGTGCCCGGCAGCGGTCGGCCCGGCGGTGACGAGCGCTCGGCGGCGTGAGCTGGGTGGGTGCTGTGCGGTGTGGGGATGGACCAAAGGCGGTTCTTCAGCATGAGCGATGTGCACCGGCTCGACACCATGTCGGGGAGTCCCGGTAGAAGCACGGTGTTCGCCGCGTGGGAGCGGTTCGTCCAGGGCGAGGATCATGTCCGTGGCGTCCGGCCCGAGGTGGTGGTCTCCTGGCATCGCTGCCGCGAGCAGTACCGGGTCGACCCACACCTGACCGAAGCTCCGCTGGCGGCGGCACACAGCGACCACACGCTCGAACAAGACGTGGTGCTGACCGAGCTGGGCGGGCTTGCGGGTGCCATGGCGCGGGAGGTGGAAGGCCTCAACGGCATCGTGACCGTCGCCGATGCCACCGGCCGGATCCTGGCCACCTGGGGTGACCAGGCCACGGTGGCCAGAGCCGCCGACGCCAACCTCGCCACCTGGTCCTGCTGGTCGGAGGCCGGGGCCGGCACGAACGGCATGGGTACGGCGCTGGAGACGCACGGCCCGGTTCTGATCAGGGGCGCGGAACACTGGTGCCAGGCGTTCCACAGCTGGGCGTGCGCGGCCATCGCCGTGCGTGACGTGGTGACCCGCGAGCCGATCGCGGTGCTCAACATCTCGTGCTGGCGCACCCCGCTGCCCGATGCCACCGGCAGGTGGCTCTCGCATGCGGTCACCCAGACGCAGAGCACGCTGAAGGGGCGCGCCCGGGACAGTGCCGCCGAACTGATCGCCGCATTCGCCCAGGTGAAAGGGCGTGCCACGGCCGCAGTGGCCGCGGTGGACACCGCGGGGAACGTGGTGATCGCCGACGAGCGCGCGAGCGTACTCATGGGCGTGCCCAGCGAGGTGCCGGCGGTCGAGCCCACCATCAGGTGGCGCACCTCCCTGCCGGACCTGATCCGGGTCGCCCAGTACGCGAGCGGGTGTGCCGCCCAGAATCCCGACTGGGTCGGCTCGACACAGATCTTCACCCATCTCGCCGACGAGCCGGTCCCGGTCACCGTCCGGCCGGTGTTCTTCTCGGGGCAGCTGGCCGGGCACCTGATGTTGCTCGGCGCCTCCGGCGATACGCAGCCGCTCCCCACCATGGCGCCCACCCATCCGCCCGCGAGGCCGATGCACCGGGTCGTGGCGCTACGGGAGGACCGGATGGTGCTGCTGCGGCTGCCGGAGGTCTGCTTCGCCGAGTCGGACGGCAACGACGTGTGGCTGTCCACCGAGCAGGGGCGGCTGCGCGCCGCCTCCCCGGGCCTGGACAAGCTCACCAACGAGCTGGCCGACTCCGGGTTCCTGCGGGTGCACCGCCGCTACGTGGTCAACCTCAGTCGCGTCCGGGAGATCGAGCGCGGGTTCAAGGGCGAGCTGTTCCTGGTCATGGACAGCCGGGCCAACGACGTGGTGCCGGTCTCCCGGAGGAACACGCCCGCCGTCCGTGACGCACTGGGGCTCTGACGTCGCGGGACGCCCGTACGGGCCCCGCATCCGGCGTCCCGGGCGCGGGTCATGGGTCACCAGAACTTGATGCCGGCGGCCTTCAGCCGGCGCCGGTGCTGCCGCACGGCGGTCTCGATCGCGGCGGGTGTGATGAGGTCCCCCCACACCTTCGCGGCCGTCTCCCCCTGCTCGAGCAGCATGTCCGCCTCGTCCGGGCCGATATCGGCGCGCTGGACGATGCGCGACCCGAACCCGATGTGCCAGCGCTCGTCCCGCAGGACCAGCTCGCATCCCTTGTGCACACCCGGCAGCTTGACGGACAGGCTTTCGAGCGCCTCGAGCATCGCGTGCTGTCCCGCCAGGAGGACCACGCCCTCGATCACCATGTGGTAGAGCCCGACCGCGGCGGACAGGGAGCCGTGGTTCTCGGCGAGCCGCCCGGCGGTGGCCGGCAGGCGTTCCTCGAACAGGTCGACGAGGTCGCTGCTGACGAGGCTGCGCAGAGCGTCGCGCCGTGCGGCGGGGTCGGCCCCCGGGACGCCGGCGACCTCGGCGGCGACCAGGTCGAAGAAGCGGGCGTGGCGCGCCTCGTCACGGAGCTGGGCGCGGAAGGCCGCCTCCATCGAGCTGTCCGACGCGGCCGCCTGGTAGGCGGCGAGCTCCCCGGACACCGCTGTCTCGGCGATGACGAAGCCCGCGATCAGCCCGAGGACCCTGGCGCTCTCGGCGTCGGTGAGCTGCGGCCAGGCCTCGCGGTCGGCCGAGTAGTCGAGGGCTGTCTCGTCCCACTGCAGCGACTCGGCGAGTGTCACGAAGTGGTCGTATCCGGCGATCACGACTCAAGGCCTCCGTCCTCCGGGAACTCGCCCGGCTCCAGCTCGCGGAAATCCGCTTTCGTGGCACCACAGATGGGACACATCCAGTCGTCAGGGATGTCCTCGAAGGGCGTGCCGGGGTC
The DNA here is from genome assembly GCF_050948425.1 of Pseudonocardia xinjiangensis. NCBI lineage: Bacteria > Bacillati > Actinomycetota > Actinomycetes > Pseudonocardiales > Pseudonocardiaceae > Pseudonocardia > Pseudonocardia xinjiangensis. The sequence continues at coordinate 3,289,545 of NZ_CP192009.1, forward strand.
GATGCCGCTGTCCGGGTCGCCCTCCTCGGGATCGTAGATGAATCCACAGGGGATGCAGACCCATCGCGTGGTCACCGGTTCGGCCTGGGTCCGTCCGCTGACGCTCATGCCGGGCTCAGCCGCGGTGCGGGCGGGCGACCAGCAGCTCGTCCACCGGGCGGGAACCCGCGTTGGCCTTCTCCACCGCCTCGGTCACGAGCCCGTGGTCGGGGGAGAGGTGGCAGACCGGGTCGGTCCGGGTGGCGTCGCCGGTCAGCTGGAACGCCTGGCACCGGCACCCGCCGAAGTCGAGCTCGCGGCGATCGCAGGTGCGGCACGGGTCCTGCATCCAGCCGGTGCCGCGGAACGCGGTGAACATCGGCGACTCGTCCCAGATCGCCGCCAGGGAGTCCTCGCGGACGCTGGCCCGGGGCAGCGGGAGCGTCTGCGCGGCCGGGCAGGGCAGCGCGTCGCCGTTGGGCGCCACGGTGAGCTGGCGCGACGCCCAGCCGCCCATGCACGGCTTCGGGTACTCGCTGTAGTAGTCCGGCAGGACGTGCACGATCTCCATCCGGCCGCCCAGGCGGGCTCGGGCGTCGCGCACGACCTCCTCGGCACGGGCGAGCTGGTCGCGGCTGGGCAGCAGCGCGGCCCGGTTCCGCAACGCCCACCCGTAGTACTGGGTGTTGGCCAGCTCGACGCGGTCGGCATCCAGCTCCTCGACCAGCGCCACGATCTCGGCGATCCGGTCGATGTTCTGCCGGTGCAGCACGACGTTGACGGTCAGCGGCCAGCCGAGGTCCTTCACCACGGCGGCGGCCTTGAGCTTGCGCTCGAACGACGGGATGCCCGCGATCCGGTCCGACGTCGCCGGCTCGTCGGCCTGCACGCTGACCTGCACGTGGTCGAGCCCCGCCGCCCTGAGGGCCTCGGCCCGCGGGCGGGAGAAGCCGATCGCGCTGGTCACCAGGTTGGTGTACATGCCCAGCTCGGCGGCCGTGCGCACCAGGTCCACCAGGTCGCGGCGCAGCAGCGGCTCGCCGCCGGAGAGGTGGCACTGCAGCACGCCCATCTCTGCCGCCTCGGTGAACACGCGCTGCCAGTCCGCCGTGGACAGCTCGTCGTCGTAGGCGGCGAGCTCCAGCGGGTTGGAGCAGTAGGCACAGGCCAGCGGGCAGCGGTAGGTGAGCTCGGCCAGTAGCCCGAAGGGCCTGTCCATCACATCGTCTCCTCGAGGATGACGTGGCGGCGGGCGGCCATGCGGACCAGGAAGTCCCGCACCTCGTCGCCCACCGGTCGCTGGTAGCGGGCACGCAGCTCGTCCACGATCGCGGCGACCGTCCGGGACCCGTCGCACAGGCCGACGACGTCCGCGCCGGTTGCGTTGAGGACGATCACCGACTCCGGTGCGAGCAGGACGTGCTTGCCGCGTGAGCGGTCGAAATGCAGCCGTAGGTGCGGCCCGAGCCGGGGACGGACCGTGTCCGGCAGTGCGGATGGAGGGGCCGGGGCGGCCGGGGTGAGCCCGGTGTCATTCGGCATAGGCCTGGTCGATCGCGTCCATCATGGACCAGAGCACGTCGCACTTGAACGACAGCGCCTCCACGGCGCGGTCCTGCGCGTCGGGGGTCAGGCAGTGCGCGGTGACGACCTCCAGTGCGTGCTCGGAGTCGCGCGGCGCCTGCTCGAGCCGGGCCCGGAAGTAGGCCAGCCCGTCGGGGTCGATCCAGGTGTAGCAGCGCTCGAACGCGGCCAGGCGCTCGGCCATCAGGTCCGGCGCGAACAGCTCGGTCAGCGACGACGCGACCGCGTCCACCCACGGCTTCGTGCGGGCGAACGTCACGTAGGCGTCGACGGCGAACCGCACGCCGGGCACGAGGTGGCGGTGGTCGAGGACCTCCTCGCGGGTCAGCCCGCACGCCTCGCCCAGGCGCAGCCAGGCCTCGATGCCGCCCTCCCCGGCGACGACCCCGTCGTGGTCGACGATGCGGCGGATCCAGCGCCGGCGAACCTCCACGTCAGGGCAGTTGGACAGGATCGCCCCATCCTTGCGGGGGATGTTCTCCTGGTAGTAGAAGCGGTTCGCCACCCAGCCGCGGATCTGGGCGGGGGAGAGCGTTCCCTCGTTCATCCGCACATGGAACGGGTGGGCGCTGTGGTAGCTCTTCGAGTGCGCGCGCAGGCGCTCCAGGAACGCCGTGGTACCCGGGCCCGCCGTCGCGGTCCGTCCGTTCGCCGCTACTCCGTTGCCGTTCGATGTCGTCGTCATCGTCATCGTGCCTAGACCTCCACCTCGAGCCCGTCGTGCGCCACGTCCATGCCGCCCTGGGTGACCAGGCGGCGCTCCGGAGCGTCCTCCAACAGGATCGGATTGGTGTTGTTGATGTGGATGTAGATCTTGCGGTCGATCGGTAGCGGGGACAGCAGCTCGAGGCTGCCCCCGGGGCCGCCGATCGCGAGGTGCCCCATGTCGCGTGCGGTCTTCTGAGCCAGCCCGAGGCGGATCAGCTCGTCGTCGTGCCAGGTGGTGCCGTCGATGAACAGGCAGTCGATCCCGTCGAGCTCGTCGCGCACGGCCGGCGTCAGCTCCTGCACACCCGGCAGGTACACCGCCGCACGTCCGGTGGTCTCGTCGGTCAGGCGGTAGCCCACCACCCGCCCCTGGTCGTTCCCGGTGCCGAACCGGTCGTGCTTGGCCGTGGGGACGTCGAACGCCCGGTAGGAGATCCCGCCGAGCGACACCTCCCGTCCCGGGAGGACCGGGTGCCAGTCGACGGGGCAGAAGCGCTCCAGCGTGTTCAGGAACCCGGTGCCATCGCGCAGCGTCGCGTGCGTCGCGGCCGTCGCGTGCAGCTGGATGCCGCGCCCTTCGCGCAGCAGCAGCAGGCCCAGGGTGTGGTCGATCTCGGCGTCGGTGAGCAGCACCGCCTGAAGCGGCGTCACCCGCCCGTCGCCGGGATGCATGCCGGGGAACGCCTCGAACTGGGTCCGGATGTCGGGGGAGGCGTTGAACAGGAACCAGCGCCGCCCGTCCGGGCTCGCCGCGATCGACGACTGGGTGCGCGCCCGGGCCGGCCGGGACCCGTCACGGACCGCGCCGCACGTCGGGCAGCTGCAGTTCCACTGCGGGTACCCGCCCCCGGCCGCCGATCCCAGCACTCGCAGCCTCATCCCGCGTCCTCCTCCTTCGCGCGCCGTGGCGCGTGTCGTGCGTCCGAACGGGAGGAGGGGCGCCGGACCCGTCCGGTGCCCCTCCTCCGTCCTCGTACCCGTGCGTCGGCTCAGGCCTCCGAGCGGGCGATGTACATGGTCACCTCCGGGGCACACCCGATCTCTTCGAACTCGGGTGCCTCCCACTCGAGCTGGGTGATGGTGGACTCCATGCCGTCACCTCCTTTCTCCGTTGCTTCGCCGCGTGTGCGCGGTATTGCCGGGGTGTCTGTCAGTCCTCGGGCAGGGCGAAGACGAACAGCGCGTCGCCCGCGTTGGCGCCGAGGAATCCGGGGAAGAAGCCCTCGACCCAGCCACCCCAGCCGGTGGGCACCGCGATGTACTGGCGGCCGTCCACGCTGTACGGGGTGGGGCTGCTGTGGTGCCCGCTCCCGCACTGGAACGACCACAGCTTCTCACCGGTCTCGGCGTCCAGGGCGACGAAATCACCCGTCGGCGTGCCCTGGAACACCAGCCCGCCCGCCGTGGCCAGCGTCGAGGCGCACATCGGGTACTCGTTGCGCCAGCGCCACTTCTCCTCGCCGGTCAGCGGGTCGATGGCGGCCACGTACCCGTAGAAGTCCTCGAGGTCCACGGCCACGCCCGCGCCCCAGTACGGGATGCTCTCCTTGAACTCGCGGCGCCGGCGGGTGGCCGTCGCCCCGACTTCCTGGACCGGCACGTAGATCAGCCCGGTCTGGGGGCTGTAGGACATGTGCGTCCATTCCTTGCCCCCGGCGGGCCCCGGCCAGAAGTGCACCGGCTCGCCCTCCTTGTCCGGATACACCTTGGGGGTGACCTTCCCGTCGGGGGTGATCTCCCCCCAGGTGATCCGGTCCACGAAGGGGAACACCCGGACCAGCTCGCCATTGGTCCGGTCGAGGACGAAGAAGTACCCGTTCTTGTCCGCGTGCGCGAGCAGCTTGCGCCCGTCGGGGGCGTCGAACAGGAGGTTCTCCATCGTGGAGTCGTAGTCCCACAGGTCGTGCGGGGTGAACTGGTAGTGCCAGCGGATCTCGCCGGTGTTCACGTCCACCGCGACGACGCTGTCGGTGTAGAGGTTGTCGCCTTCGCGGACTCCGCCGTCGAAGTCGGGCGCCGGGTTGCCCGTCCCCTGGAAGAGGAGTTCCTGCTCCGGGTCGTAGGTGGGGGTGACCCAGCAGTTCCCACCGCCGCGCTGCCACGCCTCGCCGTCGGCCGGCCAGGTCTCGGACCCGGGCTCGCCGGGCTTGGGGATCATGTAGCAGCGCCAGCGGCGCTCCCCGGTCTGGGCGTCGAACGCGTCGAGGTGCCCGCGGACCCCGAACTCCCCGCCGGAGCTCCCGATGATGACCATGTCCTTCACCAGCAGCGGCGCGACGGTACCGCTCTCCCCGGCGCGCACGTCGCCGTTGACGACGTCGAAGACGATCTCGCCGTTCGTCGCGTCGAGGGCGATGAGGTGTGCGTTGAGGGTGCAGAGGTACACCTTCCCGTGCCCCACGGCCACGCCGCGGTTCACGTTCCCGCAGCACAGCGAGACGTCGTACGGGGAGGGGTACTTGAACCGCCAGAGCTCTTCGCCGGTCGTCGCGTCGATGGCCCAGACCTTGCCTTCCGGGCCCGAGACGTACATGACCCCGTCCACGACGAGCGGGGAGGCCTCGAACGAGTAGGTCGACGCGCCGGAGTGCATGCCGGTCGCGCCGGCCTGGAACACCCACGCGGGCGTCAGGCGCCGGACGTTCTCCTTGTTGATCTGGTCCAGCGTGCTGTAGCGCTGGCCGTCATAGGTGCCGTAGTAGGTGAGCCAGTTGTGTGGCTCCGAGCCCGCTTCGAGAATGCGCTCGTAGTTGACGTTCTCGGTTACCTGCGGCGCACTTCCCTTCACGGCGCTGAGTGAGGTGAGGCGGACGGCTTGACCTGCGTCGACGTAGTCGGTCATCACCTGCTCCTTTCTGCTACGGGCGCGGCTGGGCGGGACGGTCGAGCTTGGCCTCGGCTGGAACTTCCCCGCCGATGACGATCGCCCCGGTCAGGCCGCGGCCCTCGTCGTTACCGGTTGTGGAGCCGTACCAGTAGGTGCCCGGGCCCGGCAGGTTGAGCGTGGCTGTCCCCTTGGAATGGTTGACCAGCCAGATGATCAGGTGGTCCCCGATGGTGGGCAGCACCGCGCAGTGGGTGTTCTTGTCGTCGTTGATGAGGGTGAGCTCGAGCTCGCCGCCGTGGGGCAGGATGATGATCGCGGGGTCCCAGACCAGCTCGTCCTCAGGGATCCGGATGGTGGCGCGCATTCGGCCGTCAGAATCCTCCTCGGCGTGTCCGATGTTCCCCGTCCCCAGTTGCCGGCCCAGGGCGAGCCTGTTCTGCACGGCCAGGCCGGCCTCGTCCAACTGCTCTGATCGCTCGTTCGAAGTAGTCGTCATTGAGTACCCTTCTCCGTCGGCTTGTGGACACCGATACGAAATGATCTCGCAGAACGCCCTTATGGCTTATCTGGTACGGCTTTGCCGGAGTCGGGCAGGTCACTGTTCGCTCCGGCCGGCCCGATCCGCTCCAGCAGGTGCGGGCCTCGTCATCGATCTCAGCGGGGAGTATCGAGGGGTCCCGGGCCGGCTGGCCGAGTGAAATGCGGTCGAGCTCTACGACTACCGTAGCTCTGTGCGTTGTCCGCGTCGTCCACAATTGGTTCGGTGACGGCGTCCGAAATGTACTCCCACTGCAACTCCGTTGTTCAGTGTGGTATCTCGTACGTGGCTCTACTGCCGATCCAGTGCGCCCGCTGGTCGGGCCCCTGGCCTGCGTGGGAGCGGCTCCGCAATGGAAACCTGCTCAGGGCCACACTCTTTGCGTAAATGTGAGACGAGAAGTACCGTACTCGCTCCAGGATTAGCCCGGCAAGAGTGGCCGCCGAGTTGTGCGACCCGGCCCCGTTCGTTGGCGAAGAGCTACCGTTCGTAGGAGCTTCTGCCCCGTTGGCGGTCGATCGGCCACACCTGGATCACGCCGCGATCACGCCGCGACTGCCCGAGCGGTGGCCGTGAGCGGGGCGCCGCGCATGCCGCGACCTCAGGAATACCGGCCGCCGGTCACCGATCCTCGGACAGTCTCGGGCGAACGGTCTCGGCGCCGGTCTTCAGGGTGCGTCGGGACACGGCGGGGGAGTGACCGCTCTCAGTCCGCGGGAGCCGCCGCGCCGGTCTCGTCGCCGGGGTAGGCCAACTCGATCGCCTCCTCGGGCACGCCGAGCGCGGTGTGCAGGATGCTGCGCATGATCGGCTTGGGGACCAGGCAGTCCGCACACGCCTCCGGGCCCGCGCTGATCCGCACCTGCACGCCGGGCCCGTGCGGGCGGACCTCCATGGCGTAGTCGTCGGCGGCGAGCGTGGCGCGCAGTCCGGCGAGGGCGGTGTCGTCGATCGTCACGAGGCCGTCCCTCCTGGTGGGCCCGCACCGTCGGGCGGGCCGAAGGTAACGGCGAGCGGGCCGCTGCGGCTACGCGCCTTCCGTGCCGTGGAAGCGCGGCCCGCCCCGCGACATCTGGCGTAGCGACGGGGAGCCGTCGGTACGGTTCCCCGGCGGTCACCGCGTCCTAGCTCTGCGCAGCGGCACATCGACCCCGCCTCGCCCGCCGGGGCCTACGCGCGGCAGATGCGGCAGATGCGGGCGGTCGACCCGCTCACGGTGGAGTTCACACTGACGGCCCCGCTCGGCGACTTCCCGGTGGTCTTCGCGCAACCGCTCTTCGCGGGCACGCTCGGCATGATCATCTCGCCTGCGGCCCTGCAGCAGTACGGCGCCGACGTGGGCAACCACCCCGTCGGCGCCGGACCGTTCAGGGTCACGAGCTGGCTGCGCGCAACGAGCTCGTCCGCGCGAACGCCAACCCCGCCTTCACACGGCCCGGGCAGCGGCGGCTTCTTCTTCTACTTCAACTTCGCGAGAGCCCCGTGCGACGACCGCGGATGCGCGAGGCGGCCGTGCGGGCCATCGACCTGAACGCGCTCGCGGCGAGCCAGTACAGCAACCAGCTCGTCGGCTCCGACAGCCTCTTCGAGGCCCAGAGCCCCTACCACGACCGGGCGGCGTCGGACGCGTGGCCGAAGCACGACGTCGAGCAGGCGAGACAGCTCGTCCAGGACTACGTCGCCGACGGCGGGAACCCGCACCTCTCCTTCAAGACCAGCCGCAGCGAGGTCTCGCTCGGCGAGTTCGTCCAGGCGCAGCTCGCGGCCGTCGGGATGACCGTCGACGTGCAGTACTACGACCTCGCCGAGTTCTCCTCCAAGGTGCTGCAGGGCGGCGACTTCGAGCTCACCAGCACCGTCAACGCGTTCGACTACCCGTACCCGGGCGCGTCCCGGCTGCTGCGGACAGGTGCAGCCATCAACTTCGGCAAGTACTCGAACCCGCAGGTCGACCGCCTGCTCGACGACGCCGCGGCGACGAGTGACGCCGTGTCGCGGACGTCGGACTACCAGCAGGTTGAGCTACTCGTGAACCAGGACATCGCGTTCCTCTGGCTCAGCCGCAGCTATCTTTCGACCATCACGAAGCCCGACGTGAAGGGGATCGACCGGTACATCACGCGGGACATCTTCTACGCGACGACCTGGCTGGACCGCTGAACCACCCCGAGCGACCGCCCGGACGAGCAACACGAGGAGTGCCGGCCCGACGACGGTGATCCCCGCGCCGGCCGGAAAACAGGCGTAGCTGGTGGCGCGGGGTACCGTGTTCGGCCGTTTCGCGGCGAGATGGCGATACGTCGCGTTTCGCATTGTTGTCAGGCGCCGTCTCTTCCGGCGGCGCCCATGGACTCGTCGGGGTAAAAGGCGCCCGGCTTCTTCGGAAATCGAGACCACTCGCGTCGTGCGTTGGTTTCAGGTGTTCATCGGGTCGCCCGGAAATGCCGGCGGCCGGCATTTGGATAAACTCCTGGCGCTGCCATTACCCAGCGTAATGAAGTCGGTGTTTCGTTTTGCAATGCGGCAGGACGATCGCCACGGCCGGCCTCGTATGGCCGAAGATCTCTGACGTTGCGTGGCGGGTTCGCGCGCCGCTGGGCCGTGCAGATGAACTACACGCCTGTTGATCTGTCTGTCGGAGTAACCCGGTAGAGTGGCGAATGTTCGCAGCGGGACTGCCAATGTCAGAGCCGGATCACCGCAATTCACTAGTCATTCGGTGGCTTTCCCATGCGCGACGCAACCCTTTCCCCGTGTGTTTTGAGTGAGGATGATCCTGTCATGCCTATTTCCCCCAACCAGGGCTCCAGCGCCGGCGGCACGGCCGTGACGATCACCGGTACCGGTCTCGCCAACGCGAGTGCGGTCCGTTTCGGTACGAGGCCGGGGACGATCACGGCGAACACCCCGACCTCGGTCAGCGTGACCAGCCCAGCCGGACATGGTGCCGTGGGTGTCACCGTTTCCACCCCGGGCGGCACCAGCAACCCGCTGTCCTACTTCTATCTGGAGCCGCCGACAAAGTTCAGTCTCAGTTCCGTCCAAGGTTCCACGGCCGGAGGTGAGACGGTCACCGTCAACGGCTCCAACCTGAACAACGCGACCGGGGTCGCTTTCGGGGCCAACGCCGGCACGGTCACCAGCTCCAACGCCGGCTCGATCGTCGCGACGGTCCCTGCTGGGGCCGCCGGCTCGGTGGGGGTCACGGTGACCACCCCGGCAGGCAGCACGAACGGCCTGTTCTACGAGTACGTGGCCGCACCGGGCGTCACGGCGATCGTCCCGGCCGAAGGACCGACCACGGGCGGCACCGCCACCACCATCACCGGCACTGATCTGACCGGCACGACCGAGGTCACGTTCGACGGCGTACCGGCCAGCTTCGTCGTCGTCTCGCCCACGGAGATGAGCGCGGTCACGCCGGCCGGAGCTGCCGGCACCGCGGACGTGGTGGTGACGGGCGCGGGTGGCACCGACACCCTGACCGCCGGCTACACCTATCTCGCCGGGCCTGGGATCTGAGGCATCCCATGGGACCCGGGGGGCGCCGCGAGCTCGCGGCGCCCCCCGGGTCCGTGGGCACATCGAGGAAGGAAGGGCATCATGACCACCGAAATGCCGGCCTCTTCCGGCGCCGCTAGTTCAGAAGGGCCGTCGTGCCTACGCTGACCAGCCTCAACCCGGCAGTCGGATCGACTGTCGGTGGCACGGTCGTGACGATCACCGGTACCGGGTTGACGGGATCCAGTGCAGTGACCTTCGGCGGCACACCGGCCACGTCGTTCACAGTGATCTCCGCGACCCAGGTCACCGCCACGGCACCAGCGCACGCGGCGGGTAACGCGCTGGTCACCGTCACCGGGCCCACCGGGGTCAGCAACCCGTTGAACTTCGTGTACCAGGCCCCCGTGACGCCGGTGGTCACCACCGTCAGTCCGTCGTCCGGGCCGACTCCCGGTGGCACGGTCGTGACGATCACCGGTACCGGGTTCACGGGGGTCACCGCAGTGACCTTCGGCGGCGCACCGGCCGCGTCGTTCACGGTGAACTCCGCGACCCAGATCACCGCGACGACACCGGTGCACGCCGCCGGCGCGGCTCCCGTCGTCGTCACCAAGCCCGGCGCGAACAGCAGCAACGCTGATGTGGCGTTCTTCTACGTCAACTCAGCTGCGATCACGAGCCTGACTCCCGACCAGGGGCCCACGTCAGGGGGCACGGTCGTGACGATCACCGGTACCGGGTTCACGGGAGCCAGCGCGGTGAGCTTCGGTGGCACGCCTGGCACGGCGTTCACGGTGAACTCCGACTCCCAGATCACCGCCACCGCACCGGCACATGCAGCGGGCACGGCCCAGGTCGTCGTCACCGCGCCCGGTGGCCCGAGCTCCGCAGCCGACTACCTCTACGTCGCGGCTCCCGTGATCACCTCGGTGGTGCCTGATGAGGGGCCGGCAACAGGCGGAACCTCGGTGACGATCAGCGGCTCCGGCTTGACCTTCACCAGCGCGGTGAGTTTCGGGGTCAACCCCGCTCCGTTCACGGTGGTGTCCCCCACCCAGGTGGTCGCGACGGCCCCGGCGGGTGCCGGCACGGTGCAGGTCACTCTCACCACGCCGGGCGGTACCAGCAACGGGCTTCCCTACGACTACATCCCGGCACCGGAGATCTGAGCGTCAGGCGGCGTCGCCGGGGCGACGACCATTACGTCTGACCCGCGCATCCGCACCCGCGGACCAGCGGCCGCTCCCCGTGACCCTCGGTCGGCCTCCGCCCCCGCGGACGGAGGCCGACCGGGGAGAGTGGCTCAGATCGCCGCGTGGGTGTCGGTACTGGCGATCGTGCGCGCGGATCATCGACTGTGACGGGCCTCGGCAGCTTCTTCCACCGTCATGTCCTGGGTGCCGATGACGGAGAGAAGCTCCAGCTGGGCGGCGCCTTTGGTGCCGGGCGGAGCGGTGAACCACAGCAGGCGCTGGTGTCCGTCCTCGCTGAACAGGCTGTGGCAGTCCACCTCGATGACGCCCAGCGCGGGGTGGACGATGCGTTTGTGGTCGGCCCGCCGAAGGGCGACGTCACGCGTCTCCCACAGCGTCGCGAACTCCTGGCTGCGCCGTCGTAGGGCGGCCACCATCCGGTTCGCCTCCGTGTCCCGGGCCTGGCGGGCGGCGACGGCGCGCAGGTCGGCGACGAAGACGCGCGAGTGGTGGTCGTGGTCCTCGGGCGGATGCAGCGCGCGGACGTCGGGATCGGTGAACCAGCGGTAGACGAAGCTGGTCGCTGGACCCCGTGCCACTGGCTGACGGCCGAGAAGGGCGACGGCCGACGGGTTCTGCACGAGTACCTCGTGCAGGTCGGTGATGACCTGGGCGGGGGTGGTGGTGAGCCGGTCCAGCAGGCTGAGCATCGCCGGCTGGACGTGCGCGGCCGGGCCGCGGGCCGTCGGCGGGTTCGGCCGGTTGGCGAGGTGGAACAGATGGTCGCGTTCGTCGCCGTTCAGTCGCAGCGCCCGGGCGAGCGAAGCCAGGACCTGGGCCGAGGGCTGCGCGCTGCGGCCGCGTTCCAGCTCGGTGTAGTAGTCGGCGGACAGCCCGGCGAGCTGGGCGACCTCCTCGCGCCGTAAGCCGGGGACCCGGCGCCGGGGACCCGTGGGCAGACCGACCTCGGCCGGCCGGATCCGGTCGCGCCGGGACCTCAGGAATGCGGCGAGTTCCGGCTCGTTCACGTTCTCCATCGTCACCGATCCCGGTCGGCTGAGCCAGGGGACGGCAACCCCCGGGTAGACGCAGCCATGGCTGGCCCGGAAACACGGGCCCACGCTGACGACGCAACGAGGACGACACGTCAAGGAGAACCACAGTGCCCACCATCGGTACCCGCCGGCTCGGCGCGCACGGACCCCAGGTCTCGGCCATCGGCCTGGGCGCACTGGGCATGTCCGACCTCTACGGACCCGCTGACGAGCGGGAGAGCATCGCGACCCTGCACGCCGCGATCGACGCGGGCGTCACGCTCATCGACACCGGTGACTTCTACGGCTCCGGCCACAACGAGATGCTGATCGGTCGCGCCCTGAAGGAGCGCCGCCGCGAGGACGTCGTGATCAGCGTGAAGTTCGGGTCGTGGCGCACGCCCGACGGCGCTTTCCAACCCGTGCCTTCCGACGTCTCGCCCGCTGCGGTGAAAGACCGCCTGGCGTACTCGCTGCGTCGCCTGGGGACCGACTACATCGACATCTACCGCCCCACCCGGCTGAATCCGCAGGTCCCGATCGAGGACACGGTGGGCGCGATGCTGGAAATGCGAGACGCCGGATACATCCGGCGTCTCGGCCTGTCGGAGGTCGGACCGGACACGATCCGCCGCGCTGCCGCGGTCGCCCCGATCAGCGATCTGCAGATCGAGTACTCGCTTCTGTCGCGTGGCCCGGAGAAGGCCATCATCCCGACGCTGCGCGAGCTCGGTATCGGCATGACCGCCTACGGAGTGCTGTCCCGCGGCCTGCTCAGCGGCCACTGGGACCCCGACCGGAAGCTGACCGGCGGCGATTTCCGGGCGCAGAGCCCCCGCTTCCAGGACGGAAACCTCGAGGCGAACCTGCGCCTGGTCGGTGCCCTCACGCGCGTCGCCGAGCGCATCGGGGCCACGACGAGCCAGGTCGCCATCGCCTGGGTCGCAGCCCAGGGCGAGGACATCGTCCCGCTCGTCGGCGCCCGCCGTCGCGACCGGCTGGCCGAGTCCCTCGCCGCAGCGGCCCTTGATCTCGACGAGGAGACGCTCGCCGAGATCGAGGCGGCGGTGCCGGCGGACGCCGCGGCCGGTGAGCGGTACGCGGCCTCGCAGATGGCCATCCTGGACAGTGAGAAGTCCTGACGATGCGCGCGGATCATCTGCCTTGGAGCTCCCGGCGCGCTCAGATGTGACCACCGCGGTCTGACCTGGCGGCTGCGCACTTATGCGGCGAGGTGCAGGAGTGGTTTGCGGCGGGGTCTTCGTTGGGGGTCGATCCAGGCGGGTGGGATCAGTTCGGGCAATCCGTCGCGGATGCGGACTTCCCATTCGGAGTGGTGCTGGAGGCGGTGGCAGGCGCGGCAGAGCATGACGCAGTTGTGCAGGGCGGTGTCGCCGCCGTCCTGCCAGGCTGTGATGTGGTGGACCTCGCACCACGACGGTGGTCGCCCGCAGCCGGCGCAGCCGCGGTCGCGGGCGGCGATGGCGCGGCGCAGGCCGTCGGGGATGGTGCGGGTGACCCGTCCGACGTCGAGCGGCTGACCTTTGCCGTTGAGCACGACCGGCACGACCGCGGCATCACAGGCCAGCATCCGCAACGACTCCGGCGACAACGTGCCCCCGAAGTCCAAACACGCGGCGCGAGCCCGGTTCTCCAGGTCCTCCAGCCGGATCAGCACATTCAGGTGTGGACGCCGCCCGCCACACGCGGGCACATCACCGTGGTCGAGCACGTAGCCGCACACGTCGGCCAGCGCGTCGGCCTGGCGTTGCGCGAGGCTGCGGTGCTCGTCGCCGCTGGCGGGTCGGGCGTGGGCGTCGATCACGGTGGCGATGGCGTCGAACATGGCGGCGTCGTCGAACTGGCCCTTCAGGGTGCCGCCCGGCTTGCCGCGGTGGCGGACCAGGTGCAGTTCGTTGACCGGCGCGGGTGGCCGGTCATCGGGCTCGGGCCCGTCCTCGTCGAGGGCCTCGACCAGTGCGGTGCCCCAGGTCTGCAGCTCCGAGGGGGTGTAGACCGCGGCTTTGTCGGCGAGTTGGGCTTCCGCACCGGCCGACAGCTGCGGGCTGAGCCGCTCCGCGGCCGGGCTGGCCAACACGCGGGCGATCACCGCGACGTGCCGCAGGCCGGTGTGCCCGGCGGCGAACACCGCTGCGGTGGCAGGCAGCTTCGCGGGCAGTGCGGTGCCATCGAGGCTCACCCGCGGGCAGACCTGTTCGGCGGCGACCACCCGCTGGCGGGCCTCGAACCGTTCCCATCCGAGCAGATCCCCCAACGCCGCCGGGGTCGACTTATAGCCGCGCTCGGCGAACGTGCCGCGCCGGTCCAGCGTGGCCACGGTGGCGATGACGACCCGGTCCAACCGGCGGCTGGTGCCTTCGCAGAGGGTGAGCACGGAGAGCAGGTCGTCGTCGGTAGCGGATTCAGCGGCCCCGGACAGCGCGTCGATCGCCTCGACCAGGAGGCGATGCGCGGTGGTGAGCGGGCTGTCCGACACCCCTTCATCATACTCGAACATATGTTCGAATCGATGTTCGTCGTCGCAGGTCAACGTCCGTTCAGCGCTGTGGCCGACCCCCGTATCGACCGGCGACCCGCGCCAGCGGGGCGAGCCTCGAGTGCGGCGCATCGCCGGGCGGGATCGGCGGCGATCGGTGCCGCCACTTCAGCCGGCCGGAAGGGCTACGAGGGGCGGCCGCGCTCCGCGGCGACGATCTCCCGCACGGCCGGGACCGTTTCCGCGGCGAACCGACGGATGACGTCCGTGGACTCGATCCGGTAGAGGATGAACGTACTGATGCCCTGGGTGAGGGCGAGCTCGGCGAGCTGCTCGACCCACGCCTTGGGTGGCCCCTGCAGGAAACCGCCGCCTTCCGCGGTGAACTCGCCGGCGATGTTGTAGGCGCGCCGTACGGCCTGCGGCGCGCGGCCCGCGTCGGAGGCCGCCTCGTCGATGATCGCGTTGGCCGCCGCGAGGTGCTCCGGGGGGAGGTACGGAGAGCCCGTCGACGTCCAGTGGCATCTATCCAGCCTAGGAGGCGGCACACCGACTTCCACGCCCGCTGCGCCGGTCGCGAGTCGTCGAGGTCTCGTGCTCAGGGGCGGGCCGTCGCGTACAGGACGTCGCGCATGCCGGGCAACGACTCCTGGTCTTCTCGCCAGACCAGCCGCAGGCTGAGATCGGGGAGTGGGAGGTCGAGTTGGGTCAGGGCGCCGGAGCGGAGGCTGTCGGCGACCGCGAACCGGGGTAGCAGCGTGATTCCGAGGCCGTGCTCCGCCCATGCGCGCATCACCGGGACGCCTCCCACTCTGATCCGTTCGGGACCGGGGCCGAGGATCGTGTTCCCGGCCATCCAGAACGAGCACTCCGGCACGTTGACCAGCAGTCGCTCGTGTTCGAGGTCGCGGGGAGTCAGCCCGGCTCGGGCGGCGAGCGGGTGGGCCGGCGCGGATACCAGTGCGAGGGGGATCGGGTCGAGGTCGACGAAGGTGAGCGGTGCGGCGGGGGCGGGAAACCCGAGTCCGCCGACGTCGTCGCCGCAGTCCAGCAGCAGGGCGGCTTCGAGCCGTCCCTCGATCACGTCGGCGAGGAGACTGTCGCGGGCGCGTTCGGTGTGGATCTCGAGGTCGATGTCGGGCCGGCGTTCGGCGAACCGGGCGAACACCCTGGGCACGTAGGAGCCGGCGAGGGTTTCCAGCGCGCCGAGCCGCAGCAGTTGCCGTTCGCCTCTGACGTCGCGGGTGGCCCGCGTGGCCTGGTCGAGCAGCGACCGTGCCCATCCCTGCAGTCGTTGTCCGGCGGGGGTCAGCTCCATTCCCTTGGGGCCGCGCACGAACAGGGCCACACCGAGTGCTCGTTCGAGAGTCCGGATCTGCTGGGAGACGGACGACGGGGCGAGGTCGAGCGCGACGGCGGCGTCGGTCACGGTCCGGTGCTGGACGACGGCCTCGAAGGTCCTGAGTTGGCGCAGCTCCACAGCCGCACAAGCAGTGCCGAACGTTCGGAAATTCCGAACGGGACGTGCTGCTCCGGCGGTGGAGCCGCCGGCCTGCCGAAACGGACAGTGGGGCGCGTCATCCCCACATTCGTCTTCGGGAGCTGTCTCAGGCATGACCTTCTCGAGTTCACCCGCGCCGCTTTCGGCGAGTCCCCGTCCCGGGCGGGGGCGTGCCCACGCGCTGGCAGGCATCTCGCTGGGCTACTTCATGGTGCTGCTGGACATGACCGTGCTGTCGATCGCCGAGCCCGATCTGGCGTCGTCTCTCGACACCTCGATGGCCGGGCTGCAGTGGGCGACGGCGAGCTACACCGTGGCGTTCGCTGCCCTGCTGCTGTCGGCGGGGGCGGCGGCGGACCGCTTCGGCGCCGAGCGGCTCTTCCGGGCCGGGATCGCGGTCTTCACGCTCGCTTCCCTGCTCAGTGCATTCGCCCCGGGACTGGGGGCCCTGGTCCTCCTGCGTGCGATCTCGGGCGTCGCCGCGGCGGCATGCGTGCCCGCCTCGATGGCGATGATCGCCCAGCTGTACCCGGAACCGGCGGCGCGGGCGCGGGCGGTCTCGGCATGGGCCGCGATCAGCGGTGCGGCGGTTGCGGCCGGTCCGATCGCGGGTGGTGCCCTGGTCGGCGCGGCCGGCTGGCGGTCGATCTTCCTGGTCAACGTGCCCATCGGCTCGGCGGTGCTGGCGCTGACGCTGGGCCGGGCGTTGGCCTGCCCACGCGGTGACCGCCGGATCGACTGGTCCGCCCAGCTGGCAGCCGCCGCGGTGCTGGCCCTGTTCACGGACGCACTGATCGCCGCCGGTGCGCAGGCATGGGCTCACGCCGCGTGGACGTCGGTGGGTCTCGGGGTGTCGGCGCTGGCGTTCTGCGGCCTGGAACGTCGTAGCCCGGCTCCCGTCCTGCACCGTGCTCTGCTGCGGTCCCGCCGGGTGCGGGCCGGGCTGCTGGCGGCTGCGGCGGTGAACTTCGCCTTGACCGGAGGGCTGTTCGTGCTGCCCCTGTTGTTGCAGCAGCAGCGCCATCTGAGCCCCCTGCAGACCGGGCTGGCGTTCTTGCCTCTGACTCTTCCCTTCGCGGCCAACCCGCCGTTCACGGGCAAGATCGTGGCACGGGTGGGTCCTCGCCGGCCGATCCTGGCCGGTTTGGCTCTGCTGGCCGCCGGAGGTGCCGTGCTGGCAGGCACGGTCTTCGCCGAGGGCGGCTACCCGTGGCTCGCGGTGGGCCTGCTGTTGACCGGCTTCGGCGTCTCCTACGCCATGCCGGCGCTGGTCACGGCCCTTGTCGGCGTCGCCCCGGCGGGCACGGCCGGTGCGGTGGGCGGCCTGCTCAATGCCGTACGTCAGGTCGGCGCCACCCTCGGCGTCGCCATCATGGGTGCTGCCGTCGCCGCAGGCACCGGGTGGGCTCTGCTGATGTCGTCCGCAGTCTGTGCCATTGCGTGGTCGGTGTTCGCTCTCGCGCGCCGTGAGGAGACGACCGGATGACGCGCTCCGCGTCAGCCCCAGGGCGAGTCGTACTTCGTCGCCAGCCGGTCGACGGCCTCCGCCGGCAGTAGCCGGAACGGGCGTGAGCCGAGCTGTAGCAGCAGGGCGCACGTCTGTTCGAGTTCGACGGCCGCGTCCAGCGCTTCGCGAACGGTGCGCCCGGCCGTGATCGCGCCGTGGTTCTGCAGCAGTGCCGCCCGGAACCGGGAGTCGGACGCCTCGATGGCGTCGGCCTGGGCCGCGTCACCGGGATCGGCGTAGGGGATCAGGGGAGTCTGGCCGACGCGCATGACGAAGTAGGGGGTGAGCGGCGGAACTGCGCTGCGTTCGGACCAGGGGTCGAGGCACGAGTACGCGGATGCGGCGAGGGAGTGCACGTGGACGACGGCTCGCACCGTCTCGTCGCGACGGTAGAACGCCCGGTGGAACGGATACTCCTTCGAGGGCGCGGGGCCGGAGAGCAGCGTTGCGTCGAAGTCGAGCTCCGAGAGCCGCTCGGGGATCAGCGACGCGAGATCCGATCCGGTCGGCGAGATGATGATGCGGTCGCCGTGGCGGACGCTGAGGTTGCCCGACGAGCCCGGGCTCATGCCGGCTCCCGCGAGCTGCGCCGCGGCGGCCACGAGCTCCCTCCTCAGCATCGCTTCTGTCTCCACGGACGTCCGAGATCCGTTGTCGCTCACTCGCTCATGCCCCGTTCCAGTTCGTGCCACGCCTCGGTGAACATGTCGACCGCGCCGAAGTTGCCCGACTTCAACGCGACGTTCAGCGGGTCGCCCGCCGCCGTCGTGGCCTCGCTCCACGCGACTCCGGCGGCGATCGCGGGACCTATCCGTAGCTGCGTCACGCCGAGCTCGGCCATGACCCGTCCCGAGCTCTCGCCGCCTGCCACGATCAGACGTGTCGCGCCGAGCGCCACGAGGTGCCGGGCGACGGCG
The DNA here is from genome assembly GCF_050948425.1 of Pseudonocardia xinjiangensis. Taxonomy (NCBI): domain Bacteria; kingdom Bacillati; phylum Actinomycetota; class Actinomycetes; order Pseudonocardiales; family Pseudonocardiaceae; genus Pseudonocardia; species Pseudonocardia xinjiangensis. Next base: position 3,307,334 of record NZ_CP192009.1, read on the forward strand.
CCGAAGGCGCGCTCCACGAGCTCAGCGGCGCCGGGCGTGTCGTGATCGACGTCAGCGAGGGAGTCCGCCGAGTAGACGAGCGGGATGGCCGTGGGGTCCTCGTCCCAGCAGGCTGCGGCCCAGGCGGCGATCTCCCCGGCGGCATCCTCGACGTTCCGGGCGAGCCCGGCCACGTCGAGCTTCCGCCACGGCAGCCGGGCCCGGGCGAAGGCGACCTGGTCGCGGGTGCGCTGCGAGGCGCTGCCGCAGAGCACGGCGCGGCGGCCCTCGACCACCCGGATCCTTCTGGCGTCGGACGCGGCGCGCTCGGGGATTCCCAGCGCCAGCCCCGATCCACCGGTCACGACCCGCAGTGCGCCTGAGGCCGCCATGATCGCTTCGAGGTCCTCGTTCTCGATCGCGTCGACCACCAGGGACACCGGCCCGTCGCCGCGCGGCGCCTCCAGGCTCCGGGCCAGCTCGGCACGGCCCGCGCGCACGGTCGGGAGCGTGATGAGCTCCACCCGCCCCGTGGTCTGCGGAGCGAGCAGGCGCGGTAGCGAGGAGTCGAGCATCGGGGTCAGCGGATGGTGCCGCATCGGGCTCTCGTCCAGCAGTTCGTCGCCGACGAACAGATGCCCGCGGTAGACGGTGCGCGCGGCGTCGGGGAAGCTCGGCGCCACGATCGTCCGATTCTCGCCGGTGCGCGCGAGCACGGCGTCGATGACCGGCCCGATGTTCCCCTCGGGTGTCGAGTCGAAGGTGGAGCAGTACTTCACATAGATCCGCTCGGCACCCACGGACTCCAGGTACTCCAGCGCCGCCACGCTCTGCGCCACCGCGACGTCGATCGGAGCGGTGCGCGACTTGAGTGCCACCACGATCGCGTCGATGTCGTCCACGTCTGTGGGCAGCCGCCCGGGCCCGAGCAGCACCCCCGAGTCGGAGAACGGCTGCAGCAGCACGACCGTGCGCAGGCCGCGGGACACCAGGTTCGTGGCGAGATCGGTCGCCCCCGTCACGTCGTCGGCTATGCAGCCCCACTGCGGCACGTGCAACCCCTCTCGACGCGCGCTGTCCGAAGCGCGTGAATTGCCGTGTTCTCCTATGTGAAGATACGTTATCAGAGTTGACGCTCATGTGAACGCGAAGCTAACGTGCGTTCATGGCGACACGGTGACGTCGTCGCCTCCCGCAGCCCCGAGGGAGTGGTCCGAATGTCGAGCGATCAAGTAACCCGGATCCGCACCATCGCGGTCGTGGGATCGGGATACATGGGCGGCGGGATCGCTCAGGTGCTCGCTCTGTCCGGGCGCGACGTCGTGCTGAGCGACGTCGACGCGGCCAAGGCGGAGGCCGCGCGCGTCCGGCTCCTCGACGAGGCGCGGCGTTTCGTCGACTCGGGGCTGTTCGACCCGGGCTCGGTGGAGATCCTGGAGCAGCGGCTGCGGGCCGCCGACAGCATCGAGTCCGCCGTGGCGGACGTCGACTACGTCACCGAGGCCGTCTTCGAGGACCGCACGGTCAAGGCCGATGCGCTCCGGCGGATCTCCCGCGCCGCCCGCGCCGACACCGTGATCGGCTCGAACACCTCGGCCATCCCGATCGCCGAGCTCGCCGAGTCGGTCGAACGCCCCGAACGCTTTCTCGGCGTGCACTGGATGAACCCGGCGCCGTTCGTCCCCGCCATCGAGCTCATCCCCACCTCGCACACCTCGGCCGACGCGATCGCCGGTGTCGAGGCCATGCTCGTCGAGGCCGGGAAAACGCCGGCCCGGGTCGCCGACAGCCCCGGCTTCGTCGCCAACAGGCTCCAGTTCGCGCTGTACAAGGAGGCCGTGCGGATCGTGGACGAGGGTCTGGCCACCCCGTCGCAGATCGACACCGTCGTGAGCAACGCGTTCGGGTTCCGGCTCGCCCTCTTCGGCCCCTTCGCGATCGGTGACATGGCCGGCCTGGACGTCTACGCCGCCTCCTACGGCAGCCTGGCCGCCGAGTACGGCGAGCGGCTCGCTGCGCCGGAGACGCTGACCGCCACGGTCGAGGCGGGCAACCTCGGGATCAAGAGCGGGCGCGGGTTCCTCGACATCCCCAGCGAGGACGTTCCGGCGCTGCTCGCCTACCGCGACGCCGCGTATCGCCGCCTGAGCGTCCTGCGCCGCGAGCTCGGCGCCGCACCCGGCCTGGAGGCGGCAGCCCAGAAGGAGGCAGCGCAGAAGGAAGCGGCGGAGAAGGAAGAAGCGGGGCAGTGAGCGAGAGGGACTCGAACCTCATCCCCGACCAGCGACGGGAGAAGCTCATGCGGTCGCTGCGCCGGGACACCGTCCTCAGCGTCGCTCAGCTCACCGAGCTTCTCGGGGTCTCCCACATGACCGTGCGCCGCGACATCGCCGTGCTCGAGCGGGAGGGTCGGGCCTACTCCGTGCCGGGCGGCGTGCGCCATGCGAGCCCCATGCACGAGGAGCCGACCTTCGCGACGAAAGCGGGCACCGAGCTCGCCGAGAAGGCCGCCATCGCGCAGGTGGCGGAGGCGCTGCTGCACGACGACATGACGATCTACCTCGATGCCGGCACGACCACCGGCGCGCTGGTCCCGGCGATCCGCGCACGCAGCGGGATGACGGTGATCACGAACGACAACGTCATCGTCGAGGACCTCACCGGCTCGGCGACCGTGGACGTGATCCACACCGGCGGCCGTCTCGACCACACCAACCGGTCCACGGTCGGGCGCCTCGCGGCCCAGACGCTGCGGCAGCTCAACACGGACCTCGCGTTCATCAGCACCAGCTCCTGGGACCTGAGCCGGGGCGTCACCACGCCGACCGAAGCCAAGGTCGAGGTCAAGCTCGCGGCCCTGGACGGCGCCTCCGAGTCGGTGCTGCTGGCCACGAGCACGAAGTTCGGGACCTTCGGCATGTACGACGTCGTTCCGCTGCGCCGCTTCGACCGCATCGTCACCGACGACAGGCTGCAGGCCGCGGCGGCCGACGGCATCCGCGATCTCGGTGTCGAGCTCGACCTCGCGCACGCCGAACCCACCGAAGACGCGGTACCCGGGATCCGGGCTGTGCGGGCCGGTGAATCCGCCCGGCACTGACGTTCATCGCGAGAGAACTGGCGGTCTCACACGTGCAACTCACCACTCAACGAGGAGTCCACAACCAGGGCGGTACCCGGATCTCCGGGCTGCGCTGGTGGATGTTCGGGTTCTTCGTCCTCATCATGATCATCAACTACATCGACCGGTCGTCGTTGTCGATCGCGATGCCGTTGATCAGCAAGGAGTTGCACCTCGGCGCGGCGACCACGGGGCTCATCCTGAGCTCGTTCGGCTGGACCTACGCCCTGATGCAGCTGCCCGGCGGCTGGCTGGTCGACAAGCTGAAGCCGCGCAGGGTCGTGTCGGCGAGCCTGCTCGGCTGGGGGATCATCGAGGGGCTGACCGGACTCGCCAACGGCGTGGCCTCGCTCATCGGCATGCGGATGCTCCTCGGCGTCTTCGAAGGCCCGGTGCAGAACGGCGCCAACGCCTCACTGACGCGCTGGCTGCGCACGAGTGAGCACGCCCGCGGCAGCACGCTCGTCGACGGCGGCGGCCCGCTGGGCACGGCGTTCGGTGGGCTGCTGGTGACCGGTCTGATCGTCTGGCTGGGCACCTGGCGGCTGGCGTTCGCCGCCGTCGGCGTCATCACGGTCCTGATCGGCGTCGTGGCCTGGGTCTTCATGCGGGACGACCCGGCCACCCACCCCCTGATCACGCGCAAGGAGGTGGAGTACCTCGAGAAGGGTGAGGTCGAGGACGGCCCGGAGCCCGTCGTGCAGGGGTCGGCTCTGCGGTACTTCCGGTTCCGGAGTCCCTGGCTGCTGCTGCTGGCGTTCTTCGGGTACGACGCGGTGCTCTACGGCCTGCTGACCTGGGCGCCGTCGTACGTGAGCGAGGTCCAGCACGTCTCCTTCGGCATGACCGGCGTGTGGACGTTCGTCATCTTCGGCGCGGGCTTCGTCGGCGAGCTGTTCGCCGGTCAGGTGGCCGACCGGTGGATCCGCTCGGGTGCCTCGCCCAACCTCGTGCTGCGATCCCTGCTCGGCTTCGCCGGCCTCGGGGTCGCCGTCGCGATCATTCTCGTCAACACGGTGACCACGCCCGCGGCGGCCATCCTGCTGATCAGCCTGGCGAACTTCTTCCTCCGCTGGGGCGGGCTCTACTGGGCCGTGCCCGCGCGGCTCGCGTCGAAGCAGCACGTCGGCCGGCTCTCGGGGGCGATGAACTTCTCGGGCAACGTCGCCGGGATCCTCACCCCCATCCTGGTCGGGGTGATCGTCCAGGCGACCGGCAGCTTCGTCGGCGTCTTCATCATGTTCGCCGTGGCGGGCGTGCTGATGGCGGTCCCGTCGGTGGCCATCGACTACTCGCGCAAGCTCTGACGTCGCTCACGTCCGCGCCGCCCGCGGTCGGGCGAGTATTACGTTCAGGGCATGGACTTCTCCTTGTGGCCCGTGGGCTCGCGGTCGTGGCAGGACATCCTCGACGGCGCCGAGTACGCGGAGCGCACCGGTTGGCACGGGGTCTGGTTCGCCGACCACTTCATGGCCAACGGGGCCGAGGGCGTCGGGGTCCCGATGAACGAGTGCATGGCGGTGCTGTCGGCGCTCGCCGGCCGCACCGAACGGGTCCGGCTCGGTTCGATGGTGCTCGGCAACACCTACCGGCACCCGGCCGTCGTGGCCAACCAGGCGGCCACCATCGACCAGATCAGCGGCGGCCGGTTCGTGCTCGGTGTCGGCGCGGGCTGGCAGGTCAACGAGCACGAGGCGTACGGCATCGACCTGCCGCGCCCGGGGGAGCTGCTCGCCCGCTTCGACGAGGCCTGCCAGGTGATCAAGGGCCTGCTCACCCAGGACCGCACGGACTTCGACGGGAAGTACTACCACCTCTCCGGCGCGCCACTGGAGCCCAAGCCGGCGGCGATGCCGCTGCTGATCGGCGGCGCGGGGGAGAAGGTCACCCTCGGCATCGTCGCCAGGTACGCCGACGAGTGGAACCACTGGAGCCTGCCGGAGCTCGCCGTCCACAAGGGCGAGGTGTTCCGCGGCCACTGCGAGAAGATCGGGCGCGACCCGAGCACGGTGCGCCGGTCCACCCAGGCGCTGTTCGAGGTGATCACGCCGGGCGACACCGAGGCCGAGGAGCGCCGCGAACGGCTGCTGGCGGCACGCAGGCTGCCGGTCGTGATGGGCAGCGCCGAGGAGCTGATCGACACGTTCGGCCGGTACATCGAGGCGGGCATCGACGAGCTCCTCATCCCGGACTCCACCCTCGGCGACGGTCAGCGGCGGTTCGACGCGCTCGAACGCCTCCGCGAGGAGGTCATCCTCAAGCTCGGTTGAGCTGGTCCGCCAGGTCAGCGGGTGCGGGCGCGCACATGGGTCCGCTCGCCCTGCTGTCCGAAGAGGATGAGCAGCTCGGCCGGGTCGTCGTCGGCCGCGCCCACCCAGTGCGGGACGTGGGTGTCGAACTCGGCGACCTCGCCGGGGGTGAGAACGAGGTCCTGGTCGCCGAGGAGGAGCCGGAGCCGCCCGTTGAGGACGTAGAGCCACTCGAAGCCCTCGTGGGTCTGCAGTTCGGGGTCGGTGGGGCCCGGACCACCCGGGATGATCATCTTGTAGGCCTGCAACCCGCCTGCGCGTCTGGTCAGTGGCAGGAACGTGCGGCCGAAGCGGCGGATCGGGCGGATGTGGACCCGCGGGTCCCCGGTGGGCGGCGCGCCGATCAGCTCGTCGAGCGGCACTCCGTGCGCGCGCGCCAGCGGCAGCAGCAGCTCCAGGTTCGGCCGCCGCCGGCCGCTCTCCAGCCGTGACAGCGTGCTCTCCGAGATGCCGGTGGTCGCCGCCAGGTCGGCCTGGGTGACACCGCGCCGCCGCCGCAGCGCCCGCAGCCGTGGCCCGACCGCGCGCAGTACGTCGTCCAGGTCGTCGTCCATGAGGGCGGAGCTTGCCGTTCCGGCAAACGCGCTTGCAACCCGTGTCAGTGCGTGGTGCGCAGGAGATGCCGGTGGGTGTGCAGGGCCGCCAGTACGGCGTCGATGTCGGTGGTGTCGTTGTAGCAGTGCGGGGAGATCCGGACGTTGCCGTCCCGGGAGCTGACCACCACGCCGTCCTTCTCCAGGGCGGCGACGCAGGCGTGCTCGTCGGTGGTGGCGACGGCCAGCATCGGCCCGTGCAGGCGTTCCGGCGTCACGACGATGCCACCGATCTCCTCGACGCCGCTCCGGAGCCGGGTCAGCAGTCCTTCGACGTGAGCCCGGGTGCGTCCGATCCCGATCTCGAGCATGAGCTCGATGCCCGCCGCCGCCGCGTACAGGCTGGGCACCGGCGGGGTGCCCGACTCGAAGCGCCGGGCGTCGGTCGCGGGATCGTAGGAGTGGATGTTCATCGCCCAGATGTCCCGTGCCCCGAACCATCCGGTGCTCGTCGGGACCAGCGCGGCCGTGGTGTCGGCGCGGGCGTAGAGGAAGCCGACGCCGGGCGAGCCGAGCAGATACTTCAGGCATCCACCGCTGACGAAGTCCGCGCCGAGATCGCGGACGTCCAGCGGGATCGCCCCGACGCCCTGATAGGTGTCCACCAGGACGAGCGCGCCACGTGAGTGCGCGAGCTCGACCACGGGCTTCAGGTCGAGCAGGGCGCCGTTGCGGTAGCAGACCTGCGTGATCGACACGATCAGCGTCCGGTCGTCGATCGCCTCGGCGAAACGGTCGAGCGGAATGGTGTTGTCGGAGTCCGACCCGACGTGGACGACCTCTGCTCCGCGCCTCTCCTGGGCGTGCCAGATCTGGCCGATCGTCGGGAACTCCAGGTCGGTCGTCACCACCCTGTTGCGCTCGCCCGAGAAGTCGAGAGCGCTGGCGAGAGCGGCGATTCCCGCGGATGACGAGGTGGTCACCGCGACCTCGGAGGCCTGCGCACCGAGCAGGTCGGCCAGGAGGCCGCGCACCCGGTCCTGCCGCTCGATCCAGTGGTCCCACGAGGACCCCTCGCGTTCCATGCTCCCGAGGTACTCGTCGTAGGCGCTCCGGACCGCATCGGACAGCGCACCCTGCGAACAGGAGTTCAGGTAGACCAGGTTCCTCAGCACCGGGAACCGGCTTCTGACGTCATCGGGCAGGGTGAGTGTCGAGCCTGCCGTTCCTGCGGACATGGTGCGTGTGCTCCTCGGGTCGTCGGGCCTGGTCGGGGGGCCGGCGGCATCGTCACGCGCCGTCCAGCCGGGTGGCCGGAGCCGCCGACTGCGCAAGCTCGTCCCGCAGCGGGTCGCTGCCTGCGTCGCCCCGGCCGCGGGAGGCGGTGACGAGGTAGGCGACGAGGAGCAGCGCGAAGAACGGAACCCCCACCTTCCAGGCGATCTGCAGGCCGTCGATGAAAGCGGTGGAGACGAGCACCGCGCCGAGGAACAGGAACGCGAGACCGGTGGTGACCGGGGCTCCCCAGATGCGGGCGGGCGAGTCGGGCAGTCCGTGGCGCCGGCGCAGCAGCCGGAACCGTGCGTGCGAGGCCAGGATCATCATCCAGACGACGAGCGCGCCGAACACCGAGATGCCGAACAGGGCGAGGTAGGCGGCGGTTCCGTCGTTGACCGAGAGCGCGGCGGCGACGGCCAGCCCGATCGTGGACAGCGCCAGCGCGTTGCGGGGCGCCCCGGACCGGCTGAGCCGTCCGAGCGCCGCGGGCGCGTAGCCGTGCCCGGCCAGGCTGTGGAGCATCCGCGTCGTCAGGTACAGGTTGGTGTTGGCGCTGGACAGGGCCGCGGTCAGGATGACGAAGTTCATCACCGATGCCCCGGCGGGTACCTGCGCGGCCTCGAGCACCCGGACGAACGGGCTGGCGTCCAGGCTGCCGCCCTTCGCGGTCTGTGACCACGGCGCGATGGTCAGCACGACGGCGATCGCGAGCACGTAGAAGAGGGCCAGCCGGAGCACCATCTGCCGGGCCGCCCGTGGCACGTCCCTGGCCGGGTTCTCCGCCTCGGCGGCGGTGACGGACACGACCTCCGTCCCGACGAAGCTGAAGACCACGAACACCATCGCGAGGAAGACCCCGCCGAGGCCCATGGGGAAGAACCCGCCGTCGGAGGTGAGGTTGCTCAGCCCGGTTGCGGGAGCGTCGGGCAGCCCGACGGTGATGAGCAGGATGCCGAGCACGATGAACACGACGATCGCCGAGACCTTGATCATCGACAGCCAGTACTCGAACTCGCCGAACAGCCGCACCGTCGCGGCGTTGACGACGATCAGCGCGACGGAGAACACGACGACTGCGAGCCACAGCGGGATCGACGGCCACCAGTACTGCACGTAGATCCCGGCCGCGATCACCTCGCCGCCGACGGCGATCACCTGGATCGTCCAGTAGGTCCAGCGGATGACGAAGCCTGCCCACCGTCCCAGGTAGGCGTGGGCGATGGTGCCGAAGGCCCCCGCTGTGGGGTGCACGGTGACCATCTCGGCGAGCGCCCACGCGATCACCAGCGCGACCAGCGCCACGACGACGAACGCGATGATCGTCGCCGGTCCGGCCTGCGAGATCGCCAGCGCGGACCCGAGGAACAGGCCGGTGCCGATCGCTCCTCCGAGCCCGATCATCGTCAGCTGCCTGGCGGTGAGCCGCCGGTGCAGCTGGTGCCCGGTGGTCGCGGTCATCCGGAACCTCCTCGCCCCGGGTGTCCGCCCCGGTCACCCTCCGAGAACACTAAGGACACGTTCAATACAGGTCAACGATCTTCAACGGGGTTGATACCGGGTCCGGCCGCTGCGGCTGCGGGCGACATCGGCACGGGCAGTAACTTGTCCTCGCCCAGCGTCCGCCGGGCCAGGTCCGATGTCCGGGGGGTGCTGGGACGTGCGCAGCCTGCTCGTCGCGTCAGGGGTCGTCGCCGTCGCCGGGATCGTGGTGGCGGTGGCCCTGGGATCGCACATCCTGGCGACCGGGGCTCTGGTGGTCGCCATGGCCTGCTCCCCGCTCGCGGTCGCCCTCGCGGCGTCCGTCCGGAGGCGCCGGGCGGCCGGTTGCGCGATCGTCGCCGCGGGCATCGCCGCCGCCGTCGCCGGTGTCGCGACCACGATCGGCACCGACGCGCTGCACCTGTTCCGCCTGGACTTCCCGTTGAGTCAGGTGGCCACGAACGCGGCCACCGTGCTCGCTCCCGTCGGGCTGTTGGTGGTGGGCATCGTCTTGGTGCTGGCCGGGCTGGCTGCGGTGCTCGGGGACCGGTTGCTCGGCGGGATCGCCGCGACGATCACGGTCGTCACGGCCCTGCTCTACGCGCTCGCGCTGCTCGGCCTCGCCGTCCAGAGCCTGGCCTACCGCGGCGGGAGCGTTCAGGGCATCCCGATCGTGGCGGCGGTCGTCGTGGGTGTGGCCGCGCTGCTGCTGGTGGTCGTGGTCACCCGGTGGTTCCTCTCGGACCGCCCGGGCGGCGCCGCCGTCGAGCCGACCGCGGTGCGCTCCACCGGTTCGCGGCGCACGGTGCGCTGGACCGTGGTGGGTGCGATCGTCCTGGTGGTGGCCGGTGCCGCCGGCACGGGATACGCGCAGCTGGGCAGCAGGCTGGAGCTCGCGGACCTGTTCCCCGATCCGGCGCTGGCCGCCTGCGTGCGCGAGGCGGTCGGCGGCGCCGACGGCGATCGGGTGTCGCAGCGGGAGTTGGACAGCGTCTTCCGGCTGACGTGCAACGGCGATCTCTCCCGGGCCGGGCCGATGGCGACCCTGAGCGGGCTCGACCACCTGCCGAACCTGGCGGACCTGGACCTGCCGGGCAACCACCTCGCGGACCTGTCCGGGCTGGCGCAGGCGCCGCGGCTGACCACCCTGAAACTGACGAACAACGCGGTTCGCGACCTGGGACCGCTCTCCGGGCTGGCCTCGCTGCAGGAGCTCGGCCTGTCCGGCAACGAGGTGACCGACCTCGCCCCTCTCGCCGGCCTGACCGGGCTCCGCTATCTCGGGTTGTCGGAGAACACCGTCGCCGACCTCGCGCCGCTGGCCTCACTGACCGCCCTCACCGAGCTCGACGTCAGCGGCAACCGGGTCGTCGACGTCACTCCGCTCGCCGGGCTGTCCCGGCTGGAGGAGCTGCGGCTCGCGCGCAACCTCGTCGCCGACCCGGGCGCGCTGCAGGCGCTGCCGGCCCTGACCACATTGGACGTGTCCGGCAACCGGATCGGCGACGCGGCCACGGTGGCCCGCTGCCCCGCCGTCGACGAGCTGTGGATCGGCGGCAACCCGCTGACCGACGTCCGTCCGCTCCAGGACATGCCCGCGCTGACCGGCGTCGACCTCTCCGAGAGCGATCCCTCCGCGATCACCGGAGTCGAGGCTCTGCGTGCGCGAGGCGTGTTCGTCGGCGGCCTCGCCTGACCGGCACGGGGCCAGGTGCATGATCGGGCGATGACCCCTCTTCCTGACGCCGTCGACGCCCGCCTGCCGGAGCGTGTCGCATGAGCCGTGTCGTGGTCGTCGGAGCGACCGGGCACATCGGCACCTACCTGGTGCCCCGGCTGGTGCGCGCGGGCCACCAGGTCGTCGCGCTCAGCCGCGGGACCCGCGAGCCCTACCACCCCGCGCCCGAGTGGTCCCGGGTCGAGCGGGTGACCGTCGATCGCGAGGCGGAGGACGCCGCCGGGACGTTCGGGGCCCGGATCGCGTCCCTGGCCCCCGACGTCGTGGTGGATCTGGTGTGTTTCACCGCCGAGTCGGCCACCCAGCTCGTCGAGGCGCTGCGGCCCACCCGGCCGCTGCTGCTGCACTGCGGCACGATCTGGGTGCACGGACCCGTGGCGCGCGTGCCGGTCACCGAGGACGAGCCGCGCAGACCGGTGGGCGACTACGGCATCGGCAAGGCGGCGGTCGAGGAGCTGCTGCACCGCGAGACCCGCAGCGGCGGTGTCCCGAGCGTGGTGCTGCACCCCGGCCACATCAGCGGGCCCGGCTGGCCGGTCATCACCCCGGCAGGCAACCTCGACCCGGGTGTGTGGCGCGCTCTCGCGCTGGGTGAACCGTTACCGCTGCCCGACCTCGGCCTCGGCGTCCTGCATCACGTCCACGCCGACGACGTCGCGCAGGCGTTCGAGCGGGCGCTCACGCGCCCCGCGGCCATCGGCTCGAGCATCCATGTCGTCGCGGAGCAGGCGATGACCCTGCGCGGCCTCGCCCACGGGGTCGCCGGGTGGTTCGGGCGCGAACCCGTGCTCGAGCTGGTGGACTGGCCCACGTTCGCGTCGCTGGTCGGAGCGCAGCACGCCGAGGTGACCCGCGAGCACGTCTCCCGCTCGATCAGCGCGAGCATCGAGCGCGCCCGCACCCTGCTGGGTTTCGCCCCTCGCTACACCGCGCTGGACGCTCTGCGCGAAGCGCTGGACCGGCTCGTGGCGGACGGGCAGGTCGACCTGGAGGTCCCGAGAGACTAGGAGGCCCGCAAGACTGGGCCACCGGTCCTTTCCCCGCTTCAACGTATAGCGCACCAGGGGTCTTGCGGCAAGACCCGGGCCGTGCCGCAGAATCTCCCGCCGTAGCCAGGACCTGCGGAAATCAACGGATTCGCGAATTGCGTGTGCTTTTTGGACACGCGGGTCTCGCGGGACGTTGTCGAATGGGGAGTCTCTTGATCGACGTGATCGTTGCCGGCGGCGGACCGACCGGCTTGATGCTGGCCGGCGAGCTGCGGTTGCACGGAGTGCACGTGCTCGTGCTGGAGAAGGAGGCGGAGCCGACCAGGGTCGTCCGCTCGCTCGGCCTGCACGCGCGCAGTATCGAGGTGATGGACCAGCGCGGACTGCTGGAGCGGTTCCTCGCGCTCGGCAGTCAGTACCCGGTCGGTGGCTTCTTCGCCGGCATCCCCAAGCCGTCGCCGGGACGGCTGGACACCGCACATCCGTACGTCCTCGGTATCCCGCAGCCCGTCACCGATCGCCTGCTGGCCGAGCACGCCGTCGAGGCCGGCGCCGAGATCCGGCGCGGCTGCGAACTGGTCGAGCTGAGCCAGGACGACCACGGGGTGACCGTCGAGCTGGCCGACGGCACGCAGCTGCGCTCGCGCTACCTCGTCGGCTGCGACGGCGGGCGCAGCACGGTGCGCAAGCTGCTCGGCGTCGAGTTTCCCGGCGAGCCCAGCCGGGTCGACACGCTGTTGGGTGAGATGGAGCTGACCGCGCCACCGGAGGAGGTGGCCGCCGTGATGGCGGAGGTCCGCAAGACGCAGCTCCGGTTCGGGGCCGGGCCGCTCGAGGACGGGGTGTACCGGATCGTCGTGCCCGCCGCGGGCGTGGCCGATGACCGCGCGGTCCCGCCGACCATCGAGGAGTTCACGCAGCAGCTGCGGGTGACCGCCGGTACCGACTTCGGCGCGCACTCGCCGCGCTGGCTCTCCCGCTTCGGCGATGGCACGCGGCAGGCCGAGCGCTACCGGGTCGGCCGGGTGCTGCTGGCGGGCGACGCGGCCCACATCCACCCGCCGGTCGGCGGGCAGGGGCTCAACCTCGGCATCCAGGACGCGTTCAACCTGGGCTGGAAGCTGGCCGCCGCGGTCACGGGATGGGCGCCGGAGGGGCTGCTGGACACGTACCAGGCCGAACGGCACCCGGTGGCCGCCGACGTCCTGGACAACACCCGCGCCCAGATGGAGCTGATGTCGCTCGAGCCGGGCGCGCAGGCCGTGCGCAGGCTGATGTCGCAGCTGATGGACTTCGACGAGGTGAGCCGGTTCCTGACCGAGAAGATCACCGCGATCTCGGTCCGCTACGACTTCGGCGAGGGGCACGAGCTGCTCGGTCGGCGGCTGCGGGACGTGGGGCTGAAGCAGGGGCGCCTCTACGGCCTCATGCACGGCGGCCGGGGACTGCTGCTCGACCAGACCGGCCGGCTCTCGGTGGCGGGCTGGGCGGACCGGGTCGACCACGTCGTCGACGTGAGCGAGGAACTGGACGTGCCCGCGGCGCTGCTGCGGCCGGACGGTCACGTGGCCTGGGTCGGTGACGATCAGCGGGATCTGCTCAGCCGGCTGCCCAGGTGGTTCGGCGCCGCCGCAGGCTGAGGGCCCGGCCAGGGGCGCAGTGGCGGCTCCGCCGGTCAGGGGCGGTCAGGGGGTCGGTGGCGCCACGGAGAGGAGGAACTCGGCGCGCTCGGCTCCGCAGTTCAGGTAGCGGTGGGCGAGGCGGGAGTCGAACGTGATGGCCTCGCCCGCGTGCACGGCGTTCGGTTTGCCGTCGAGCTCGACGGTGAGCGTGCCCGCCAGGACGAACGCACACTCCAGCGCCACGTGGCTCCACGGCTCGGAGCTGATGGCCTCGCCCGGTTCGAGGACGCCGCGGAGTACCTCCATCTGCCCGTTGCCCGGCGTGAGCCGCTCGTAACCGATCTGCCCGCGCGGCCCGCGCAGGGTGGACCGCTCGCCGGGCCGGCTGATCCACACCGACGGCGCGGCGCCGTCCTCGAACAGCGTGGCCATCGACTCACCGAACACGTTCGCGAGCCGGCGCAGCGTGGCCAGGCTCGGCTCGGTGACCCCGCGCTCGATCTGGCTGAGCAGGGTGGCCGAGACCCCGGCGTCGGCGGCCAGTGCCCGAAGGCTGAGGCCACGCCTGGTCCGCAGCTCACGAAGCTGGTCGCCGATCATGCGCTCTCCATGCAGTGACGCTGCACAAGCTGGGGCCGGAAATGAAGGACGCGTGATGTCGATGCACAAAGTATAACCCGGACAGAAGCCGTTGACCGGCTTGTCAAGGCCGTCGTACGGTCCGGCCGTTGTGTAGTCACACTGCACATTCCTGATGCCTCGATCCACGCTCCGGGAGCCGTAGATGGCCGGGTACTCGCCTGCACGACGGTCGACTGTTCACCGCTGGTTGCTGGTCCTGCCATTCGGGTGGCAGATCTTGGCGGCTCCAGTGGTCAATGACGTGCGCTTCGCGCCGCTGCACATCCCTTTCCCGATGGTCTGGCAGATGCTGGGCATCGTGCTGACGACGGTAGTGGTCTCCATCGTCTTCGTGCTGGACCGCCGGGCCGGCGTCGACGACGAGGAGGCCGAGTTCCTCGAGAAGACCGGTAGCGAGCGCTGATGGTGCTCGCTCTGGTGCTGGTGATCGTCCTCGGCACCGCGGTCGGCTCCATCGTCTTCGGCAGGTGGGGTGGAAGCACATCCACCCTGACCGGTTGGGCGGTCGGCGGGCGGCAGTTCGGCTCGCTGATGTTCTGGTTCATGAACGCAGGCGAGATCTACACGATCTTCGCGATGTTGGGTATCTCCGGGTACGCGTGGTCGATGGGCGCACCCGCATACCTGGCGCTCACGTCGGTCTCGCTGAGCTACGCGGTCGGGTACTGGCTGATTCCGAAGATCTGGCGAGCCGGGCGGCGGCACGGCCTGATCACCGAGCCGGACTTCTTCGCCGCCCGCTACGACGCGCCGTGGCTGGGTGTCGTGACGGGCGTCGTCGGGATCGCCGCGCTCGTGGTCTACGTGCAGATCCAGCTGGTCAGCCTCGAGCTGATCGTGCGGATGACCCTGGGGGCCGCCGTAGCGCCCGGCGTCGCCGCCGTGCTCGGTGCGGTCCTCATGCTCGCGTTCGTGCTGGTGGTCGGGATGCGGTCGGCGGTGTTCGCCGCCGCGGTCAAGGACGTGCTCGTCGTGGTCGTCGTGGTGGCGCTGTCGGCGACCGTGGCGGAAAGGGTCGGGGCGTCGTCGCTGTTCGACGTGTTCCGGCTCGTGGAGGAGCAGCACCCGGGCATCGGCAGGTTCCCCGGGCTCGACCCGACCGCACCCACGACGTCGGTGTGGCTGATGACCTCGGCGCTCAACGTCGCGTTGGGCAACTGGGTGTTCCCGCACCTGTTCCAGGTGTCCTTCACCGCGAGGTCGGGCACGGCGATCCGGCGCACCGCGATCTGGCAGCCCCTGTACTCGCTGGCCTACTTCTTCGTCATCCTGCTCGGCTTCGGCGCGTTGCTGGCCGGGGTGCAGCCGGGGGACGCCGGCTCCAACGGGGCCCTGCTGCAGTTCGTCTCCACGTCCTATCCGTCGTGGCTCGTCGGCCTCTTCGCCGGGACCGCGTTCCTGCTGGCGTTGGCGCCGGGTGCGGTGCTGCTGCTCACCACCGGCTCGATCTTCACGCGCAACGTGCTCATCCCGCTGCGGCCGGGACTCTCCGACCGGACCTCGCTGCTCGCCTCCCGGTTGTCGATGATCGTGTTCGCCGCCGCGGCGGTGTTCCTGACGGTCGGCAGCAGCGAGTCGCTGGTGGACATCCTGCTGTACTCGTACTCGGCGATCGGCATGCTCGCTCCCGGCGTCTTCCTGGCGTTCCTCTGGCGCCGGACGTCGGCGGTCGCCGTGCTGCTGGGAATCGCGGCGGGCTTCGTGGCGCTGCTGGCGCCGTTCGCGAAGCACTTCTGGGCGGCGACGCTCCCGGAATGGGAGCCGGGGCTGATCGCCATGGCCATCAACGCGGTGGTCGTCGTCCTGGTCAGCGTGGTCACCTCCGCGCCGGATCCGGCCGCGGTCGCGGTCGGTGTCGAGTCGGCCTCCACGCGGCGGTCACGCCCGCTGGCTGCGGTGACCGAGGGCGGCCGGTGACGCCGCCGGACGGCACCGGCGAGACGGTGACCGAGCTGTACGACCTGCGCGTGACGGTGGACCGGATCGAGGGGCGCTCGGTGTGCGGAATGGACGTCGGCGACCATGTCGAGCTCGTCGACAGCTCTCGCCTGCGCATCCCGGACGGCCGCCACTTCTGCATCTACGCGCTGCAGTCGGTGCTCCCGCTGCTGCCGGCCAAGCAGCGCAGGCTGCCGCCGGACGACTGGCTCGAACGCGACTGCCTGGTCGCGTGCCCTGATCCGGAGGAACGGTTGATCATGCGGGTGGAGCGCATCGGGATCTGTCGGCTCCGCACCGAGGACCTGACGTGACCCGCGTGCAGATCGGCCTCGGCCTGCAGGGCGACAAGACGGCGGGGGAGTACGCACGCCTCGCCGTGCTCGCCGAGTCCTACGGGTTCGACGTGCTCTGCGTGTTCGGCGACCTGATGTTCCAGCCGCCGATCTTCCCTCTGCTGGAGATGGCGCGGGCGACCGAGCGCGTGCGCCTCGGCGCCGCCTGCTGGAACCCGTACTCGCAGCATCCCTACGAGATCGCGGGCCAGGTCGCGGCGCTCGACCTCGCGTCCGACGGCCGGGCCTACCTCGGACTCGCCAGGGGAGCGTGGCTGGACGCGGTCGGTATCCGGCGCCCCCGGCCCGTCACGGTGGTCGACGAGGCGATCACCGTGATCAGGATGCTGCTGGCCGGCGACGACGGCGGCTTCGCCGGTGAGATGTTCCAGGTCGCGCCGGGCACGAGGCTCAGCTACACCCCGCGGCGCCCCACCGTGCCGCTGCTGCTGGGCGCCTGGGGGCCGCGGATGGTGGCACTGGCGGGCAGGGTGGCCGACGAGCTGAAGGTCGGTGGGACGGCGAACCCGGACATGGTTCCGGTGGCGCGTGACCGGTTGGCGGTGGGGACGACCGAGGCGGGCCGCCCCCTCGACGCCGTCGACGTGGTTGTCGGCGCGGTCACCGTGGTGGACGAGGACGCCGGTTTCGCGCGGGCACTGGCCCGCCGCGAGGTGGCGATGTACCTGGGCGTCGTGGCCGAGCTGGACCCCACCGTGGAGGTGCCGGCGGACGTGCTCGCCGAGCTGAAGCAGTACGTCAGCTCCGGCGGACATCACGAGATCGACGCGCTCATCCCGGACGACCTGCTGGACAGGTTCGCCTTCTCGGGCACCCCGGAGCAGGTGGCGCAGCAGGCCCAGCGGCTGATCGACGCGGGGGTGTCCCGGGTGGAGTTCGGTACCCCGCACGGCCGCACCGCCGCGCGGGGCATCGAACTGCTGGGTACCCGCGTCCTCCCGCTGCTCTCGCGTGGCTGAGGAGCGGCGTCGCGCTCGGTGAGTGACGCGGCCGGTCGGGTGTGGCTGGTCACGGGGCCGCCCTGGCCTCCAGGTGGCGGTTAGCCTCGAAGTCCGGGGGCCGAGGCGTACCGGGAGGCCGCGTGGGCGGCGCGTTGGACTGGTCGACCGAGTGGTTCACCAGTTTCGTGTGGATAGTCGGCGTCTTCGCGGCGACGGTGGTGGGTTGTGGCGTGGTCGCCGCGCTCCTCACGCGATTCACGGTGTGGGGACGGCAGTTCCGGCGGCTGGCCTACCCGTACTTCTCGCCACGGGGCGGCGCCGGGTGGCGCCCGCTGCTCGGCGTGCTGCTGCTCCTGCTGCTGACCATCGCCGGGGTGCGCCTCAACGTGCTGCTCTCGTACCAGTCGAACGGCCTGTACACCGCGCTGCAGCAGCTCGACGCCGCGAGCTTCGCGCGCTTCCTGGTCATCTTCGCCGTTCTCGCCACGATCTACGTGGTCCAGTCGTTGCTCGCCTTCTACGTCCAGCAGGCGATCGTCATCCGCTGGCGGGTGTGGCTCAACGACCACATCGTCGGGGACTGGCTCGGCGACCGGGCCTACCACCGTGGCCGGTTCACGCGCTCCGCCGTCGACAACCCGGACCAGCGCATCCAGGAGGACATCGCGTCGTTCCCGATGGACTCGGCGACCCTCGGGGTGGGCGCGGTCGGGTCGCTGGTGTCGCTGGTGTCGTTCACGCTCATCCTGTGGCAGCTCTCCGCGCCGGTGACGATCCTCGGGGCCGAGATCCCGCGGGCCATGACGTTCGCCGCCTACGTCTACGTGATCGTCGCCTCGGTGATCGCGTTCCGGGTGGGCCGCCCGCTGATCCGGCTGAGCTTCCTCCAGGAGCGGTTCAACGCCTCGTTCCGCTACGCGCTGGTGCGGTTGCGCGACAACTCGGAGAACGTCGCGTTCCACCGTGGCGAGGACGTCGAACGCAGCACCCTGTCCTCCCGTTTCCGTGCCGTCATCGACAACGCGTGGGCGATCGTGTTCCGGAGCCTGAAGTTCCAGGGCTTCAACCTGGCGGTGAGCCAGGCGGCCGTCGTGGTCCCCGTGATCATCCAGGCCCCGCGGTTCTTCGCCGGCCAGATCACGCTCGGCGACGTCCAGCAGACCGCCACCGCCTTCCAACAGGTGCACGACTCCCTGTCGTTCTTCCGCAACGCCTACGACCAGTTCGCGAGCTACCGCGCCACCCTCGACCGGCTGACCGGGCTGCTCGACGCCGACGCCGAGGCCCGCGCGCTGCCGTCGGTGCAGCTGGAGGGTGGCGCCGGACTGGCGGTGCGCGACCTCACCGTGCGCCTGCCCGACGACCGGACGCTGGTCGACGAGCTCGACCTCACCGTGACCGCCGGCCACGCCCTGCTGGTGACGGGCGCGTCCGGCAGCGGGAAGACCACCCTGCTGCGCAGCCTGGCCGACCTGTGGCCGTACGCCGACGGCATCGTGCGCCGCCCGCTCGGCGACGGCGCCCTGTTCCTGTCCCAGCAGCCGTACGTGCCGCTCGGCAGCCTGCGCACCGCGCTGGCCTACCCGCAGCCGGCGGGCCGGATCGGCGACGAGGAGGCGGTCCGGGTACTGCGTCAGGTGCAGCTCCCACACCTCGCCGACCGCCTCGACGACGAGATCGACTGGGCGCGGCGGCTGTCTCCCGGGGAGCAGCAGCGCCTCGGGTTCGCCCGCGTGCTGATCATGCGTCCCCGGGTGGTCTTCCTCGACGAGGCCACCTCTGCCCTCGACGAGGGCCTCGAACACACCCTCTACACCCTGCTGCGCGACGAGCTGCCCGACAGCGTGATCGTCAGCGTGGGACACCGGAGCACGCTCGCCCGCTTCCACGACGAGCGCCTGGAACTGCTCGGCGACGGCCGCTGGCAGACCACGGCCCCGCAGCGGTAGCGCCGCTCGCGGCAGACGGCGCTTCCTGGGTGCGCCGCACCCAGGAAGCCACGGCCTTCTCCCTTCGCTGCAGGCGCCACAGGCTGGAGACACGGCGGGTTCGCCGCCACCATCCGAAGGCCGGGAGCAGTCATGAACAAGGTCGTCCTCATCACCGGAGCGAGCAGCGGGATCGGCGAGGCCCCCGCCCGCCGACTCTCGGCCGACGGCCACCACGTCGTCGTCGGGGCGCGCCGCACCGACCGGCTCGAGCGCCTCGTCGAGGAGCTGCGGGCCACGGGCGGGTCGGCCAGGAGCTGGACGTGACGAGCCTGGACAGCATGCGTGCCTTCGTCGAGGCGGGTCGCCGGCTCCACGGTCGCGTCGACGTCCTGATCAACAACGCCGGCGTCATGCCGCTGTCGCCCATCGCCGCGCTGCACGTCGACGAGTGGAACCAGATGATCGACGTGAACCTGCGCGGCACGCTCCACGGCATCGCCGCCGTCCTTCCGGGCATGCGCGCGCAGGGCGCGGGCCATGTGATCAACCTCGCCTCCACGTCCGCACACCGGGTGGACCCGACCGCGGCCGTCTACTGCGCCACCAAGTACGCCGTCCGTGCCCTCTCCGAGGGCCTCCGTCAGGAGAACCAGACCGTGCGCGTCACCGTCGTCAGCCCCGGTTTCACGCAGTCGGAGCTCGTCGACCGCGGTGGGGACCCTGCGGCCCAGGGTGCCGCGCGAGCCGCATCCGAGCAGCTGGCCATCCCGGCGTCGGCGGTCGCGGACGCCATCGCCTACGCGATCGCCCAGCCCGCGAACGTCGACGTCAACGAGATCGTCGTCCGCCCCACGGCCCAGGGCTGACGATCGGGTGCCGACGATGCTGGTCGTGCCGGTGCGCGCAGCTACGATCGCCGGGATGTCTGACGCCCGGAGCAACGCGCTCGGCCACTTCCTTCGGGCCAGCCGCGCCCGGGTGGACCCCACCGACATCGGTATGACCGGGACCGGGAGCCGCCGGGTGGCAGGCCTGCGCCGGGAGGAGGTGGCGGTCCTCGCCGGGGTGAGCGCCGACTACTACGCCCGCCTCGAACAGGGACGGGAACGCAACCCCTCCGCTCAGGTCATCGGGGCCGTCGGCCGCGCCCTCCGGTTGGACGCGGACGCCAGGGGACACCTCTATCGCCTCGCCGGTCTCGACCCGGGCACGGCTCCGGACGACTCGCGTTACCGGGTGCACCCCTCGCTGCTGCAGCTGCTGGACGCGTTTCCCTCGGCCGCCGCGTACGTCCTGAGCCCGGCGTTCGACGTGCTCGCCACCAACCCGGTCGCCGCTGCTCTGCTGTCGCCCTTCGACGGCGGCCGGAACATGGTCCGGATCCTCCTGCACCATCCCCAGGCCCGGACGGTCTTCGTCGAGTGGCTCACGGTCGTGCAGGCGAGCGTGCATGCGTTGCGGCTGAACGCCGGCCTCTACCCGCGCGACCCCGAGATCGGCGCGCTGGTCGAGGAGATGCGCGAGACCTCGGCGGAGTTCCGGAACTTGTGGACGGACCAGACCGTCGGAGGTCTGACCCGTGCGTTCAAGGTCTTCGTGCATCCCGAGGTGGGGCGCATCGAGCTGACCTACCAGACCTTCGACGTCCGCGATGCCCCGGGCCAGCAGCTGCTGGTCGGCACTCCCGAGCCCGGCAGCCGCAGCGCCCAGGCGATCGCGTTCCTCGCGTCGATGACCGAGAGGGTCTGACCCGAGGGGTCGGACCCGCCGGGTCAGGTGGCCGGCAGC
This sequence comes from Pseudonocardia xinjiangensis, assembly GCF_050948425.1. Classification (NCBI taxonomy): domain Bacteria; kingdom Bacillati; phylum Actinomycetota; class Actinomycetes; order Pseudonocardiales; family Pseudonocardiaceae; genus Pseudonocardia; species Pseudonocardia xinjiangensis. The sequence goes on from NZ_CP192009.1 coordinate 3,327,978, forward strand.
AGGGTGAACTCGGTCCGGCCCGAGGCGACGCCGTTGATCTGGAGCTCCACCGCGTGCGGACCGGGGTAGTAGCGCCGGGTGGTGATCGCGCGGAAGGAGTGGGCACGGGTGACGGCGAGCTCGCCGCCGGGAGCGAGCGTCGTGGTGGTCAGCTTGAACGTCTTGGCGCTCTGGCTCCCGTTGGCCTTGCGGTGGTGCACGACGTAGTCGATCACCAGCCGCGCGGGCTCGGACCCGGCGTTGCGGACCGTGGCGGTGAAGGTGACGGTGCCGCCGAACGGGACGGTGGGGGAGTCGAGCGCCGGCCGGGTGACGTCGAGCGTGGCGGGCGGGAAGCCCAGCAGGTCCAGCGCCGCGGCGTGGCCCTTCTTGGTGAGGGTCCGCAGCCCGTGGCGCACGATCCACGCGGTGTTGCCGTCCGGGTCGGCCAGCCAGCGCGTCGCGGTCTCGACGGTGAGGTCCGGTTCCAACCGGCTGAGGTCGTTGAGGTGGTTGGCGACCGAGCGCCGCACGTACTCGCTCCCGTCGCGGTAGAGGGCATCGAGGATCGGCAGGGTGGCGCGGGGGTCGCTGATGATCCCGCGCACGCGCGTGGACCACGGCAGGAAGGGCCGGGTGCCCTCCGACGCGAGGCGGCGGACGTGCTCGTCCTGCGAGGTCGTCCACGTGAGGATCGCCGCCAGCGCCCGGTCGAGGTCGTGGTCCAGCAGGCTGCGGAGCGCGAACTCCGACGTCAGCCGGGACGTGAGGTCGGCGAGCATCGCGAGGGCGTCGTCGAACGCCTCGTCGGTGTTCTCGGCGATCGCCGTGGCCGCGAGCGCACTGGTGACGGGCCAGATCAGCCAGCCGCGAAACGGTGCCGAGCCGTCCCGGGCGGCGCGGATCGTGCGCGCGAAGGCCACGTAGTCGCCGGGGAGATCGTGGATGAGTGCGTCGCGCAGCAGGTCGCTGCGCTCCCGCAGCGCCAGCGGGGCGAGACCTGCCTCGGCGGCGCGCAGCGCGGTCAGCGGGGCAGCCGGCCGGGCGGCGTGGATCGCCTGGGTGAGGGCCTGCGCGGTAGGCGGCCCGATCAGCTCGTCGGCGAACGGCATGGCATCTCCCAGCGCGTGTCGGACGGCGCCGTCGGGTCGCCGCGGGGACCGTCCTACCAAGCGGGGCTCAGCCGGTCGCGCGGGGGCCGCCCGGCTGGAAGGCGTCCCACACGGCGAGGCTGTCCTCGTAGACGTGGTGGCGGGTGATCACGCCGTGCTCCACGGTCAGGTGCAGCGCGAAGGCGGCGGCGTAGCTCCGCCCCGTCGGCCTCGCCGTGTTCCGCAGCTCCCCGAGCACCACGGCGTCCGGGCCGTCGACCAGCACCGCCTCGATATCGGCCGAGCTCCGCCCGGCCACGTGGTGCTCGCCGATGAGGCGGAAGTGCTCGGCGACCCCGGCCCGCGTGGACCGGTCCCGGATCCAGGGGACCGATCGGGAGTGGTCACCGGGCGGCCAGTCCAGCTTCCAGTCCACGTGGTCGGCGTAGAGCTCGGCGATCTTCTCGGGATCGCCCAGCGCGATCCGTTCCAGCAGCCGGGTGACGGTCTCTCGGGTGTCCATGGACAGCAGCCTGGTCGGTGCCCGTGCCCGGGTCGATGACCTCCGAGGTCATGCGGACCCTTCCGTCGCCGTCGCCGCCGGCGGCCGATGGTCAGTGGGGCCGGCGTAGCCCGGCGATGAGGAGATCGACCAGCCGACGCGCGTCGTAGCGGGGATCGTGGTCGGCGCCGATGCAGAGGTTCCCGACGCCGCGCATGAGCTCGTAGGCCGTCAGGTCGGACCGGATCTCGCCGGAACCCGCGGCGGCGTCGAGCAGTTGGGTGCACACGGGCACGAGGCGGTCGAGGAAGTAGGCGTGCAGCGTCTCGAAGCCGGCGTTGTCGGACTGCAGCACGGCCGCGAGCCCGTGCTTGGTGACCAGGAAGTCGACGAACAGGGTGATCCACTGCCCCAGCGCGGCGTACGGAGTTGCGCTGGTCGCCAGCAGGGCCGGGCCGGCCTCGGCGCAGGCCTCGACCTGACGCCGGTAGACGGCGATGATCAGATCCGCTCGCGTCGGGAAGTGGCGGTAGATCGTGCCCATCCCGACACCGGCCTCGGCCGCGATGTCGCGCACCGGCGCATCCACCCCCGAGGCGACGAAGACCGCGGCGGCCGCGTCGAGCAGCGTCTCCTCGTTGCGCCGGGCGTCCGCCCGCCTGGACCGCCCTGCGGGTCGGGCGCCCTCGTCGCCGTCGTTCACCACTGCTCCTCCCACCGGTCGGCTTGCTAAACGGAACATCGCTCCGTATCGTTAGCGGAGCAAGGTTCCGCTTGCTCATGATGCCAGAGCGGGGCTGACGACCCCAGCACGCATCGCCACTTCTCCCGCACCGAAGGAACACAGCCATGCAGTACCGCACCTTGGGCCGCACCGGTGTGCAGGTCAGCTCCCTCGCGCTCGGCGCGATGAACTTCGGCACGATCGGGCACACCACGCAGGACGAGGCCACCGCTGTCGTCGACGCCGCTCTCGAGGGCGGGATCAACGTCATCGACACCGCCGACGTGTACAGCGGCGGCGAGTCGGAGGAGATGGTCGGCAGAGCCATCGCCGGTCGCCGCGACGACATCGTGCTGGCCACGAAGGCGAACATGCCCATGGGCGACGAGCGCAACCATCAGGGCAGCTCGCGCCGCTGGCTGGTCACCGAGTTGGACAACAGCCTGCGCCGGCTCGGTGTCGACCATGTCGACCTCTACCAGATCCACCGGTGGGATCCGAGCACCAGCGACGAGGAGACGCTCTCGGCTCTCACCGACCTGCAGCGCGCGGGAAAGATCCGCTACTTCGGCTCCTCGACCTTCCCCGCATACCGCCTCGTGCAGGCCCAGTGGGCCGCCCGCGAACATCGCCTGACCCGTTACGTCACCGAGCAGCCCAGCTACTCGATCCTGCAGCGCGGTATCGAGTCCCACGTGCTGCCCGTGGCCGAGCAGTACGGGCTCGGGGTGCTGGTGTGGAGCCCGTTGGCGTCGGGCTGGCTGTCGGGCGCGATCCGCAAGGGGCAGGAGATCACCACCAGCCGCTCGAGGTTCATGCCGCAACGGTTCGACACCGCCATCCCGTCCAACCAGGCCAGGCTCGATGTCGTCGAGCAGTTGGCCGCCCTCGCCGCCGAGGCCGACCTGACCATGATCCAGCTCGCTCTCGGGTTCGTGACCGCTCATCGCGCCGTGACCAGCGCGATCATCGGCCCCCGAACGCCGGCGCACCTGCACTCGCAACTCGCCGCCGCCGACACCGTGCTCTCCGCCGACGTGCTCGACGCGATCGACGCGATCGTCGCTCCCGGTGTCGACCTGGCCGCACACGAGAAGAACGACACCCCGCCGGCGCTGCTCGACCCGGCGCTGCGGCGCCGCTGAAAGGACCGACCGCACCATGACGCACACACCCCGGCCCAGCTTCGGGATCATGACCGCCCCCATGCAGGTCGGCTACCACGACGTCCTGCGGGTCTGGCGCGAGGCGGACACGATCCCGGAGATCGAGCACGCGTGGCTGTTCGATCACCTCATGCCGATCGGCGGTGACCCGAGCGGGCCGACCTACGAGGGCTGGACCCTGCTGTCGGCCCTCGCCGCGCAGACCTGGCGCCTGCGGCTCGGCCTGCTCGTCACCAGCAACCGCTTCCGGCCGCCCGCGATGCTGGCCAAGATCGCCGCGACCGTCGACATCGTCTCCGGCGGACGGCTCGATCTCGGCATCGGCGCAGGCTCCCGCCCCGGCCACCCGCTGGCCCGGCGCGAGTACGACGCACACGGCCTGCCCTTCCACGACTCCGCGCACGCCGTGGGGAGCCTCGCGGAAGCCTGCACGGTGATCCGGCGGTTGTGGACCGAGGAGGAGCCGTTCGACGTCCACGGCACCTACGTCCAGCTCACCGGAGCGTTCTGCAACCCCAAACCCGTGCAGCGGCCCCACCCGCCGATCCTCATCGGCGGACGCTCCGCCCCGACGCTGCGGGTGGCCGCCGAGCACGCCGACCTGTGGAACATCCCCGGCGGCGACATCGACGACGCCATCGCCCGCAGCGCACTGCTGGACCGCTACTGCACCGACATCGGCCGGGACCCCGCCTCGATCACCCGCTCGATCCACGTGCCCGTCTCCTACGACCGGCCCGACGCCACCCGGGACGCGATCGGCGAGGCGATCGACGCCGGCTTCCGGCACCTCGTCCTCGGACTGCCGGCGCCCTACCCCGCCGACGTCGCGCGGTGGGTCGCCGACGAGCTCATCAGCACGTCGCCCCGGCTCTAGCATCCTGGTAGCTGTCGAGATCGACGCACAACGACCCAGGAGCATGCATGAGCGGTACAGAGCCTCCGGTGCCCACCGTCTCGGCGCGGTTGCGTCGCGACCTCGAACACGTCGCCGGCTACGGCGCCACCGCGAGCGGCGGCGTCGGTCGCACCGCCTTCTCCGCGGCCGACCGGCAGGTCCGGGAGTGGCTCGCGGGCGAGTGCAAGCAGGCCGGGCTGGCGCTGCGCACCGACGGCATCGGCAACGTCTTCATCCGGCTGGACGCGCCGGACGCCCCCGCGGGCACGCCTCCGGTCTGGGCCGGCTCGCACCTGGACAGCGTGCCGGAAGGCGGTCGCTTCGACGGCGCGCTCGGGTCACTGGCCGCGCTGGAGGTGGTGCGCAGGCTGGCCGAGGAGCATGTTCCCCTGCGACGGCCGGTCGAGGCCGTGGTATTCGCCGACGAGGAAGGCAACTACCACCACCTCCTCGGCTCCACGGCCGTCGCGCGCGGCTTTTCGTCGGACGAGCTCGCCACGCTGCGGGGACGCGACGGGGACCTGCTCGTCGACGCTCTGCAGACCATGGGCTGGGATGTCGAGACGGCAACCCGGACCGCGGTGCGCCCCGGGGACGTCCACGCCTACGTCGAACTGCACATCGAGCAGGGCTCCGTGCTCGAGTCGGCCGGGGCCACGATCGGGGTGGTCACGGCGATCGTGGGGATGGGTGGCGGGCACATGGAGTTCCGTGGCCGCCAGGACCATGCCGGCACCACGCCGATGCCGCTGCGGCGCGACGCGCTGCGGGGAGCCGCCGAGCTTCTGGTGCGACTGCCGGAGGTGGCCCGGTCGGTGAGCGAGACCGCCGTCGCCACCTGCGGCATCCTGCACGTGGAGCCCGGGGGAGCGAACGTCGTGCCCGGGCTGGCCCGCTTGCAGCTGGACTTCCGCGACCTGGACCGCGAGCGGATGCTCGAGCTGGAGGCGGCGATCGTGGCGGTGGCGCGGGAGGTCGCGGACCGCCACGACCTGGAGGTCGGCTACACCCGCGAGAGCATCACCGACCCGGTGCCGTTGCACCCGCGGATGCAGGAGCTCGTGGCCACGGTGGCCGCCGGCCAGGGCCTGCGGACCCTGCCCCTGCCCTCCGGTGCCGGGCACGACGCACAGAACGTGGCCAAGCTCGCTCCCACGGGTATGATCTTCGTGCCCAGCGTCGACGGGCGAAGCCACTCCCCGGCCGAGCTGACCACGTGGGAGGACATCGATGCGGGGGCGAACGTGCTCCTCGCGATGGTCCACGCTCTCGCCACCGAGTGAGCAGCGTCAGGTGAGCAGTCCCAGCCCCCAGGCGGTCGAGGTCAGCACGGCGAAGACCGTGAGACCGAGCAGGATGGTCAGCCAGAGGCGACGGAGTGTTCCTGGCATCGTTGCCCTCCCTTGCCGTGGTCGCGGATCTAGGTCAGGGACGCCGGTCCCTGGCTGATCATCTGGTAGGTCAGGAACAGTGAGAAGGCGATGTAGAACATGGCGATCAGGACCATGATCGGGAGCCGCCAGCCCTTGAGCTTGGCGAATTCCGGCAGGGTCCGGCGGTTGAGGATGATGATCAGCACGGAGTAGATCGCCATGACGAAGCCGCCGCCTGCGGACGCGATGACCAGGAGCAGTACCGGCTCGATTCCGGTCCAGATGATTCCCGAGCCGGCGATGATCATCAGCCACACCACGGTGATGTAGATCTTGCTCTCGCTCCAGAAGGTGCTCTCCTTCAGGAACGTGACCTTGAGCGAGTCGCCGGCGAGCCGGCTCACGTAGTCGATCACCCCGATGTTGGTGGAGAAGAGCATCAGGAAGCCGGCGACGTAGAAGGCCGTGGTGAACCACGGTCCGATGATGGTGCCCAGTGCGGCGCCTTCCTCCTGGAGGAACCCCAGCCCGCCCTCGAGGTCGGTGTTCGTGCCGATCGTCGAGACGACCAGTACGGAGAGGGAGACCAGCAGCAACGCCCCGATGAACCAGAACGTGATGAGCTGTTCCCAGTTGGCGATGCGCCACCACTGCCGCCAGCGGCGTTCGTTCTCCGTGGTCGTGGGGACCATGTACCCGAGCGACGGGGCCGCCACCTCCTGGCCGGTGACCGGGGAGACGATGTTGGGGATGTTGATCCCCATCCCCATTCCCTTGTCCCTGATGTAGTTGCTCTGGACCAGGTTGTTGGCCCCGCCGGCGCCCGCGAAGACGATCGCGCCGAACAGCGAGGCCGCTCCCAGTTGGGCGACGACGCCGGGCAGGTTGCCGGTGACGTCGGGAATGTCCGTGACGACCTGGGCCCAGGCTCCCGCATTCGTCGCGACAATGATCGCCGTGACGACGAAGAGGAGGATGAGGACGATCATGATGCCCTCGACCTTCTCGAGGGTCTGGTAGATGACCGGTGAGACGGTCACGGCCAGTCCGATGGAGAGCAGGAATATGGTGGCGATCAACGGGACCGCCGACTCGCTGAGGGCGAAGATGAATGTGAACACCGTCGCCCCGCTGGAGGCCCAACCGGGCCAGGCGTTCGGCAGAATAGCGCCGAGTACGAAGACGATGCCCCAGGGTAGCCACAATCGCGAGAATCCGGTGACGGCCGTCTCGCCCGTGATCAGGGTGTAGCGCTCGATCTCCATGTTGAGGAAGAACTGCATCGTGATGCCCACTACCGCGAGCCAGACAATGCCCAACCCCGCCTGCGTGGTGATGTAGGGCCAGAGCACCAGTTCGCCGGACCCGAGTGCCGTCGCGGTGAGGATGATGCTGGCCCCCATGTACTTCCGCAGACCCTGGGGCTCGGGCAGGTCGCGGTAGCCGACCGCGGGGAGGTACTTGCTGGGTAGTTCGGTGGCGAGTCGGGGTGTGGGTGCCTCGACGGACTCGGCCATGGGGCAACTCCTCTGTGCGCTCTGGCCCCGAGCCGCGCCGGTCGACCGGAGCGCTGTCCCGGGAGATGGGCGACAACCAGCGATCCGGGCGTGCCAGATCGCTCACGTATCGAGTTCATTCTGTCCGGAACGGCCACTCAGCCGGCGGGGCGAAATGCTGCACCCGGCCCGCCGTGCACCACACGCGCGAATCGCTTTTCGGGCGTGCGGTAGCCGTGAGGACGCCTCGATGCGCTACCCGACAACCTTGCGCGGAAGTCTAGTGATGACATCGGCTCTGCTCAAGGCCCGAATTTCTCGACGGTAATACGGGTGCGCCGGACCGGAGATTCCCGGGCCCGGCGACTCCACCGGAACCGAATCGCTCCCCGCGATCTCGCGCGCCGGCGCCCCTCGGAGGCGTGCAGGGTGGCCGGGTCGGGCGGTGCACCGTCTACATTCATCCACCATGTCGGTGGACGACGGTTCCGGCTCGTCGAGGCACACCCCGCTGCTGGTGCTCGGGAAGATCACGGAGATCCTCGACGCGTTCTCCCTCGCCCGCCCCGCGCTGACCCTGGGCGAGATCCAGCAGGCCACCGGCCTGCCGACGTCGACGGTCCAGCGGCTGGTCACCAACATGGTGGCGCAGGGGCTCCTGGACCGGGCCGGTGACCGGATCCGGATCGGCGTGCGCATGGCCTACTGGGCGGCTCCCGCCGTCAAGGGCGTGGACGTGCTGACGATCGTCAACCCGGTGCTGCGCGAGATCCGGGACGCCACGGGCGAGACGGCCTGCTTCTTCCGGGAGGAGCAGGGGTTCCGGGTGTGTGTGGCGGTCGCCGAGACCCGGCACGCCCTGCGGCGCGACATGTACGTCGGCAAGATCCTCCCGCTGCACGCCGGATCGGCGGGCCGGGTACTGCTCGCGTGGAACGCCGAGCTCACGGAGACGGTGCTCGCGCGGCCCCTGGAACCGATCACCGGCACCACCGTCACGAGCGCGGAACGCCTGCGCGAGCTGGTCCGGCAGACCCGTGGCGACGGGTTCGCGATCACCATCGCCGAACGCGAGGACGGCTCGTCCGGGCTGTCCGCACCGGTGTTCGACTCGGCCACCGAGCTCGTCGGCGCGCTGTCGATCAGCGGGCCGACCCTCCGGATGCCGCTGGCCGTCTGCGAGGGGTGGGTGGACCTGCTGGTCGGCTCCGCCGAGAAGCTCACCAGGACCCTGGGCGGGCGCTACCCGAGCTAGGACCCGTCCCGACGGCGATGATCGTTCCCAGATCCGGCTCTTCGCCCTCCGAACGGCCGATACCCGGATCTCGCGGCGATCACGGGAGCCGCGCGGGCGACTCGGCCGCGGAAACCGGGCGACTCGCGCACGCGAAGCGGGCGACTCGCGGGGCCCCCGGGTCGCAGCGCCGGGCGGCTTGACGCAATCCATCGGTTGCAATAATGTCGCAACCGTTCAGTTGCTACTTGATGGAGGTTGACATGGGATTCCCCGATCGCATCGAGCGGGTCGTCGAGATCGCCCACCCGCCGGCCAAGGTGTGGGCTGCCCTCACCACGGCCGAAGGGCTGGGCACCTGGTTCGGCAACGACGCGACGATCGACCTGCGTCCCGGCGGGTCGGCCCGCATGACGTGGAACGACGGCCCCACGGCCGACATGCGGATCGAACGGGTCGAGGAGCCGTCGGTGTTCGGCTTCACCTGGCACATCTACGGCCTGCCCGAGGACGATCCGCGCCGCACGTACGTCGAGTTCACGCTCGAGCCGGTCGGTGCGGGCACGCGCCTGACCGTGGTCGAGGCCGGCTTCGCGCAGCTGCCGGACGACGCCTTCACCGGCGCGTACGAGGGCAACACCAAGGGTTGGGCGAGCGAGCTCGGTGAGCTGGTCGACTACCTCGATGTCGCCTGACATCGAGGCGATCGCCGAACAGGTCTTCGTCGCGCTGGCCGATCCGAGCCGGCGCGCCATCCTGGCCGCGCTCGCGTCCGGCGGCCCGGCCACGGCCACGGACCTGGCCGATCGGCTGCCCATCACGCGGCAGGCGATCGCCAAGCATCTGGCCCTGTTGGCCGAGGCCGGGCTCGTGACGCCCGAGCCGGGGGAGCGACGCCGGGTGCGCTATCGGCTGCGCTCCGCCCCGATGCAGGTGGCACAGCAGTTCCTGGCCGCTCTGGCCCGTGACTGGGACGGCCGCCTCGACGCGTTGAAGGAGCACCTCGGCCCGTGAGCCGAGCGAACTGAACTGGAAGGTGGACATCACGATGAAGACACCACCGGTCGTGTCACCGAGCGAGTGGGACGCCGCATGGCGGCAGTTGCTCGTGAAGGAGAAGGAGCTGACCCGCGCCCGCGACGCGCTGGCCGCCGATCGCCGCCGCATGCCGTGGCTGGCGGTGGAGAAGGAGTACGGGTTCGACGGACCCGCAGGCAGGGCGAGCCTGCTCGACCTGTTCGAGGGTCGCCGTCAGCTGATCGTCTACCGCGCCTTCTTCGAGCCCGGGGTGTGCGGCTGGCCCGACCATGCGTGCCGCGGTTGCTCACTGGTGGCCGACCAGGTCGCCCACGTCGCCCACCTGAACGTCCGCGACACCACCCTCGTCTTCGCCTCGCGGGCGCCGCAGCCGGACATCGAGCGGGTGAAGGCGCGGATGGGCTGGACGATGCCCTGGTTCACCATGACCGACGACTTCGACGCCGACTTCGGGGTGGACGAGTGGCATGGCACCAACGCGTTCATCCGCGACGGCGACCGGGTGTTCCGCACCTACTTCATCAACAACCGCGGGGACGAGGCGATGGGGAGCACCTGGAGCTACCTCGACATCACCGCGCTCGGGCGGCAGGAGGAGTGGGAGGACTCGCCGGAGGGCTATCCCCGGACCCCGGCGTACGAGTGGTGGAACTGGCACGACGAGTACGGCGCCGCGGCGCAGGGGTAGCGGAGCCGCTGCCGTGGTCGAGCACGGCGCTGCTAGCGGCGTGGCCCGGCCACCCACGCGAACGCCGAGGCCGACGACCGCACACCCTGCGCGGCCTTCGACCGGTTGGGCTCCCCGAGGTCGGCGAGCAGGTCCTCGGAGAGCTCGACCATCCGGGCGAGGCCGGCCGGGGTGAGCCACGACGGCCTGGTCGCGAACACGATGTCCTCCGACGCGGTGTTGCCGCTCGCGCCCGGGGCGAACGGGCAGCCGCCCAGGCCGCCGAGTGCCCCGTCGACCACGGTGGCGCCCGCGCCGATCGCCGCCAGGGTGTTGGCCACGCCCAGACCCCAGGTGTCGTGCCCGTGGTAGACGATCCGGCGGGCCGGGGTCTCCTCGCGCACCCGGGAGACCAGGCTCGACACCTGGGCGGGCACGGCTTGGCCGAGCGTGTCGCAGAGCACGATGTCCTCGGCGCCCTGGGCCCGGGCGTCCCGCGCGATGGCGAGCACCCGCTCCTCCGGCACCGGCCCGTCGAACGGGCACGTGAACGACGTCGCGATGCAGAGCTGGATCCGCCCGCCTGCGGCGCGGGCCGTCTCGACGGCCGCGGGCATGGCCGCCAGGCTGGCCTCCGTGCTGCGGCCGATGTTGGCCTGGTTGTGCGCGTCGGAAGCCGAGAAGCAGTACTGGACGTTGAGCGCGCCCGCGGCCACGGCCCGTTCGACGTGCCGGGGGGTGGCGACCCAGACCCAGCACCGGGCGAGCTCCTCGGGCGTGAGTGCCTCGACCACCTCCAGTGTGTTCGCCATCGGCGGCACCAGGTCGGGGCGGGCCATCGAGCCGATCTCCAGGCTGGGGACGCCGAGGCGCAGCAGCTCCCGGACGATCTCCACCTTGCGTTCGGTGGCCAGCAGCTTGCCGGTGAGCTGCAGGCCGTCGCGCAGGGTCACGTCCCGCAGGATCGCGTTCGTCATGACCGCTCCTCTCCCGCGACGACCGCGGCGATCTCGTCGTCGCTCATCCCGAGGACACCGGCGAGCACCTCCCCGGTGTGCTCGCCGAGGTCCGGTCCCACCGTCCGGACCGGCAGCGAGACGTCGCCGATCACCGGGACGATCCCCGGGAAGCCGACCTGGCGTGGTTCGTCCTCGCCGGTGTCCACCGGCAGGTACTGGATCATGTTGCGGGCCCGATACTGCGCGTCGCCACAGATGTCGGCGGCCGTGTAGCTCGGGCCGGCCGGCACCCCGGCCCGGTCGAGCTGTTCGAGCACCTCGGCCCGCGGCCGTCCCGCCGTCCAGGCGCCGATCGCCGCGTCGAGCTCGTCGCGGCGCGCCCAGCGTCCGGCGTTGCTGCTCAGTGCCGGGTCGTCGGCCAGGTCGGGGCGCCCGATCGTCGCCATCAGCCGCTGGTAGATGGCGTCGCCGTTGCCCGCGATGATGGCGCTGGTGCCGTCGCCGCACAGGTAGGCGTTGGACGGGGCGATGCCCTCCATCCGGCCACCGACCCTGGTCCGGTTCACGCCGTAGGCCAGGTGGTCGGGCACGAGCGACTCCATCATGGACAGGATCGCCTCGTTGAGCGCCACGTCGATCACGCGTTCGGTCAGCGGCGCCCGGCCGTCCACCCGCCCGGAGCGGCCCGACTCGCGCCGGAACAGCGCCATCACCGCGCCGAAGGCCGCGTACAGCCCGGCGATCGAGTCGCCGATCGAGACGCCGACGCGCACCGGTGCCCGGTCGGGTTCCCCCACGAGCTCGCGCAGGCCACCCATGGCCTCGGCAACCGCGGCGAAGCCGGGCCGGTCCGCCAGCGGGCCCGTCTGGCCGAAGGCCGAGACGCGGGCGATGACCAGGTCGGGGTTCGCGGCGTTCAGCTCGTCGGGCCCCAACCCCCACTTCTCCAGGGTGCCGGGGCGGAAGTTCTCCAGCAGGACGTCGCAGTGCCGGACCAGGTCGAGGACGACGTCGCGGCCGGCAGCCGTCTTCAGGTCCAGCGCGACGGACTTCTTGTTGCGGTTGATCGTGCGGTACAGCATCGACGTCGTGCCCGCGTACAGGCGCCAGTTGCGTAGCTCGTCGCCCGTCCTCGGCCGCTCGATCTTGATCACCTCGGCGCCGAAGTCGGCGAGCAGCCTGCCCGCTGTCGGGGCTGCGATGTAGTTGCCGAGCTCGAGCACGCGGACCCCGTCCAGGGGCCGGATCGGGCGGTCGTTCACAAGTACTCCTAGGCATCAGTGCCGGCGGGCGCAGCACGACGGCGACGACGGAGACCCCGGCGGAGCGCGACGTCAGGGTGCCCCCGGTGCGGGGAGTCTGTCGTCCGATTCACCATACGAACACAGATCCACGATGTGGGCAACGCGCAGCGGTTGCCCACGGTGGTGTGGCTGCTCACTCCAGGGGGAAGACCGCATCGGGACGTGAACGACGACAACCCCGCGCGCCGGAGTGGGGGTTGCCAGGGCCGACCACGGGTCCGGCTGGGGTCCTCGGCGCACCCGCCATGGCTCATCCCGTCGCAGCGAAAGGTCATCCATGACCGTCCAGACCACGTACCACACCGCAGAGATCCAGGGCCAGAACGTGTTCTACCGGGAGGCGGGCCCCGCGGACGCGCCGACGATCGTGCTGCTGCACGGGTTCCCCGCCAGCTCACACATGTTTCGCGAGCTGATCCCGGCTCTCGCCGACCGGTACCACGTCATCGCGTCCGACCACGTCGGGTACGGCCAGAGTTCGGCGCCGTCGGTCGAGGAGTTCGGCTACACCTTCGACCGACTCACCGAGATCACCCTCGGGCTGCTCGATCACCTCGGTGTCGAGAAGTCGGTGCTCTACATCCAGGACTACGGCGCGCCGATCGGGCTCAAGATCGCCCACCGGCACCCCGAGCGGGTCCTCGCGATCGTGACCCAGTCCGGGAACGCGTACTTGGAGGGCTTCGTCACGGAGTTCTGGGAGCCGCTGTTCGCCTACGCCAAGGATCCCGGCCCGGCGACGGAACCGGCGGCTCGGGCCGTGCTCACCGCCGAGGCTACGAAGTGGCAGTACACGAACGGTGTCTCGGACGCCGCACGCGTCAGCCCCGACGCATGGACGCTCGACCAGGCGCTGCTCGACCGTCCCGGAAACGCCGAGGTGCAGCTCGCCCTGTTCCAGGACTACAAGAACAACCTCGACGAGTACCCCGCGTTCCAGGAGTACTTCCGCACGTCGCAGGTCCCGCTGCTCGCCGTCTGGGGTCGCTACGACGGGATCTTCGGGCCCGCCGGCGCCGAGGCGTACCGCCGTGACCTGCCCGAAGCCGAGATCCACTTCCTCGAGGCCGGGCACTTCGCGCTGGAGGACCAGCTCGACACGATCACGGGGTACATCCGCGGCTTCCTCGGCCGCGTTCTGCACTGATTCTGAACCGAGCGACCGGAACCGAGCGCATTCATGCCCGGGCCACACCATCACCTGCACGGGTACTGGTCGAGCCCGCACGCAGAATGTGGGCGTCTCTACCCGAACGCCGCTTCCTGATCCGGGCGGGGACGGGTCAGACCGGCTCGCGCCGTGCCGCGGTAGGTGCCCGGCGCCTGCCTGCGGTCCCGCCGAAACGCGCGGCCGAACGCGTACACCGACGTGTACCCGACCGAGTGCGCGACGGTCTCCAGGGTGTCGCCGGTGTCCCTGAGCCGGACCGCGGCGAGGTCCATCCGCAAGCGCGTCAGGTAGCGACCGGGAGTCTCGCCCGCGACCGTGCGGAACCGGCGCGCGAGCGTGGTGCGCGACACCGCCAGCTCGGCAGCGAGCAGCTCCGTCGTCCAGGCTCTGGCCGGCTCCTGGTGGAGTTTCGCTATCGCGACGCTGATCAGCGGATCGCTCAGCACGCCGAGCCAGGACCCGCGCGCCTCGGCCGGCTTCTGCGCCAGCCAGACCCGCAGCAACTGCACGAGCAGGATGTCGACCAGGCGGTTGAGCACCACCGCGGTGGCGAGCTGGGGATGTGCCAGCTCCCGGGCCAGCAGGCGGACGGTGTCGTCGAGGCAGCTGCCACCGTTGTCCGCCCGGATGTGCACCATCTCGGGCAGCGAGGCGAGAACCTGGATGGACACCGCGGGGTCGTACTCGTAGGAGGCGCCCAGGACGTGGGTCTGGATCTCGCCCGAGCCGAAGCGCAGCACGTTTCCCTCGGTCCGGGCTCGTTCGGCGGTGGCGCAGTCGCAGGACGTGACCGCCGCGTCCGGATCGCTGCTGAGGGTGTGTGCGGTGCCGGTCGGCAGCAGCACGACGTCGCCCGGCATCAGCTGCTCGGGCGCTCGGCCGGGCAGTCCGAGCCAGGCCGTGCCCGCGGTGACGGCGTAGAAAGCAGCTCCGCCGATGCGGCTCCAGGAGACCCCCCAGGCCTCGGCGGCGACGATCCGCGCGCCGAGTACGCCGCGGACCCCGGCGACGGTGAGCACGTCGGCCAGCAGGTCCATGCGACCGACCGTACCTGTGCCGGGCCCTCCATGGCACGATCGGATATGCTTCAGCCACTCTTGGGCATCGATCGTCTCTCCGGCTGGCCGTACGGTGGCCCCGTGACGAACACCATCGACTTCGACGAGATGAACCGCAAGGTCATCGCCGAGTTCCGCGCCAACGGCGGCAAGGCAGGCGGCGTCTTCGAGGGCAAGCCGCTGATCCTGGTGCACAACATCGGTGCCAGGTCGGGCACCGAACGGATCACGCCCCTGGTCTACTTCGGCGAGGGCGACCGGATCTTCATCTTCGCCAGCAAGGGCGGCGTCGACGAGAACCCCGCCTGGTACCACAACCTCGTGGCCAACCCGAATGCCACGGTCGAGCTCGGCACCGAGACCTTCCCGGTGACCGCACGGGTGCTCACCGGTGCGGAGCGCGACGAGTACTACGCCAAACAGTCCGCCGTGCAGCCGCAGTTCGCCGACTACCAGCGCAACACCACCCGGGTCATCCCGGTCATCGAACTGGTGCGCGTCTAGGTGTCGTGCCCTTGAGCGTTGTTGACGGCGTGTCGGCCTGCGGACATGTGTCCCGCCAGTGATCACAGAGGCTCTGCCGACCGCGCCCATATGTTCGACCCCTTATGCGGCGAGGTGCAGGAGTGGTTGTCGGCGGGGTCTTCGCTGGGGGTCGATCCAGGCGGGTGGATGAGTTCGGGTAGCCCGTCGCGGATGCGGACTTCCCAGTCGGAGTGGTGCTGGAGGCGGTGGCAGGTCCGGCAGAGCATGACGCAGTTGTGCAGGGCGGTGTCGCCGCCGTCCTGCCAGGCTGTGATGTGGTGGACCTCGCACCACGACGGCGGTCGCCCGCACCCGGCGCAGCCGCGGTCGCGGGCGGCGATGGCGCGGCGCAGGCCGTCGGGGATGGTGCGGGTGGCCCGCCCGACGTCGAGGGGTTGGCCCTTCCCGTTGAGCACGACCGGCACGACGGCGGCGTCGCAGGCCAGCATCCGTAGTGATTCCGGGGTGAGGGTGCCGCCGAAGTCGAGGCAGGCGGCGCGGGCCCGGTTCTCCAGGTCTTCGAGCCGGATCAGCACGTTCAGGTGTGGGCGGCGCCCGCCGCATTCGGGCAGGTCGCCGTGGTCGAGCACGTACCCGCACACGTCGGCCAGGGCGTCGGCCTGGCGTTGCGCGGTGCTGCGGTGCTCGTCACCGGTGGCGGGTCGGGCGTGGGCGTCGATCACGGTGGCAATGGCATCGAACATCGCCGCGTCGTCGAACCGGCCCTTCACCGTGCCGCCCGCTTTGCCGCGGTGGCGAGCCAGGTGCAGTTCGTTGACCGGGGCGGGTGGCCGGTCGTCGGGCTCGGGCCCGTCCTCGTCGAGGGCCTCGACCAGTGCGGTACCCCAGGTCTGCAGCTCCGAGGGCGTGTAGACCGCGGCTTTGTCGGCGAGTTGGGCTTCCGCACCGGCCCACACGTCGGGCGTGAGCCGTTCCGCGGCCGGGCTGGCGAGCACGCGGGCGATCACGGCGACGTGGCGCAGCCCGGTGTGCCCGGCGGCGAACACCGCGGCGGTGGCGGCCAACCGGGCGGGTAGCGCGGTGCCGTCGAGGCTCACCCGCGGGCAGACCTGTTCGGCGGCGACCACCCGCTGGCGGGCCTCGAACCGTTCCCACCCGAGCAGATCCCCCAATGCGGCCGGGGTGGATTTGTAGCCGCGTTCGGCGAACGTGCCACGCCGCTCCAGCGTGGACACGGCGGCGACGACGACCCGGTCCAGCCGCCGGCTGGTGCCTTCGCACAGGGTGAGCACGGAGAGCAGGTCGTCGTCGGTGGCGGAGTCGGTGGCGGCGGACAGGGCGTCGATCGCCTCGACCAGGAGGCGATGCGCGGTGGTGAGCGGGCTGTCCGACACCCCTCCATTATACTCGAACACATGTTCGAATCGATGTTCGTCGTCGCAGGTCACCAGCCATTCAGCGCTCGTGGCGGTGGCCTGCCGGACTCGCCGATCACGCCGTCCGACCCGCCACGGACTCGCGCGGCCGGCCTGGCTCGACCGCCCCACCGGTATGGTGATCCGCCGCGGCGAACGCGCCCGCCCGGGGCGAGTTGGTGCACGTGGAGGTGAAGAAGACCTCGACGAGAAAGCCCACCGCGGCCACCCACTCATCAGCCGGGTCAACAACCCGCCTGGGCATTACATCTAGCCACTGTGCGTCCGGTGCTTGGCCACGGTGAGCAGGACCGCGGAGTCCGCGAGGGCGTCGAGCGTGTGCCGGGCAGGGGGGACGATGAGGAGATCCCCCGGGGATCCCTCCCAGCCCTCGTCCCCGGCGCTCAGGCGTACGCGCCCGTGCAGGACGTGCACGGTGGCCTCGCCCGGGCTCTCGTGCTCGTCGAGACCGTGCCCCGCGGCCAGCGCGATCACCGTCTGCCGTAGCACGTGTTCGTGCCCGCCGAACACGGTGTGCGCGCTGCGTCCGCTGGAGGCGTTGCGGGCCAGTTCCAACTGGTGACGGGCGAGTGCGGTCAACGACGACTTCTCAGCCATGAGTGATCCTCCGGCGCTGCGGATGAATGCGTGACCGTGGTTGTACCCGGGGTCGGAGGTGTGGCACCGAAACACCACCCGCACGTTCGCGGGGGCATTCCGGCGGGGTCCGCCAGGAGCTCAGTGCGGCGTGGGGTGCGCGTGCCACCGGTGCGGGCCGCCGAAGCCGTGCTCGTCGTTCCAGGCGACCGCATCGACCGCCGTGGCGGTCTGCCCGGTCGCGCCGCGCCGGCCGGCGAGATGCAGCGCAGCCGGCACGACGTGTTCGGGGCGCAGGTAGGGCGGGTTCACGAACCCGGCGGCCGCACGGGCGGCGGCCATCTCCGCCGAACCGGTGGTCATCGTCGGGCCGGGGATCAGGACGTTCGCGGCGATGTCGTGGTCGCGCAGCTCCGCGGCGAGGGAGAAGACCATGCTGGTCAGGGCGGCTTTGGACGCCTCATAGGGCTGGTTCAGCCCCGCCGAGCGCGCGGCCCGCCACACTCCCGGCTCGACCTCCCGGGTCATCGGGCCGATCGTGCCGACGGCGATGATGCTCCCACCGCCCGTCGCGGCCAGTGCGGGGACGAACCGGCGGATGACGGTGAGGGTGCCGATGACGTTGACCTCGAACATCGCCCGCCAGTCGGCGTCGCCGGCATCCATCACCGTGGACAGTCCGGTCGGCTCGAACAGGCTCCGCTGGCGCAGCGCCGCGTTGCAGACGACGACGTCGACGCGGCCGAACCGGTCGAGCGCGGCGTCCCGGGCCGCCGCGACGCTGTCGCCGTCGGTGATGTCGGCCGAAACGGCCAGGACGCGGTGGGGGTCGGGCCCCTCGAACGGCTCCACGCCCAGCGGGTCCCGATCCATGGCGACGACGGCCGCTCCCTCGCGCAGGAACCCGTTCGTCAGGGCTCGTCCGATGCCCCGGGCGGCCCCGGTGACGACCACGACGGGATGGGGGAGCTCTGCCAACACACGCCTCCTCTGCGCAATGCCTCCGGCCAGCGGGACGCCGACGACCCCGTCTCTGCCGGGACCACCGCTCCCCATAGGGTCCGCCGGGTGCGGTTACCGGGCGCCACTCTCGTCCTGCTGGCAGTTGCGCTCACCGCAGGGTGCGCCGGAGAGCCGTCGATCGACGAGCTCAGTGCCGGATCCGGCGGCGTGAACGGCTCGGGGCGCACCACAGCCGTTCTGCAGAGGCTCGGGCCGCCGCCCGGCCCACCGCAGCCCGTCCCCATCGAGATACCGGCCAGCCCGCTGGCCTTCTTCCGGGCCCAGCAGACGTCGTGCTCGCAGTACGCCAGTCTGGCCGGTCTCGGCGACCCCACCTACCCGGGCGTCGAGGCGGACCGGTTCAGCGAGGCCGTTCTCGTGCGTGAGCTCGATCGCGACACGGCCCTCATCGAGGACGGCCGCGGAACCCGGCTGGTCGTCGACATGTGGAACACATCGGGAGTCGTGCTCCCGGCGTCCGGTCGGCCCGAGGACGTGATGCCGGCGCCCTACCGGCTCGGCTGTTCGCCTGACGACTTCATCGGTACGTCCGGTTGACCTGACGCACCAGGCACACGGACGCGGGTGTTGTCGCCGTGCCGGAGACCGGCGACTCAGGACTCGTCATGAGAGCAGTCCCGGCAGGTAGGTGGCGATCTCCGGCACCGCGATCAGGATGCCCAGCAACGCTGCCTCGATCAGGATGTACGGCGCGATCCCACGGAAGATGTCGCCGAGATCGAGCTCGGGTACCACCGACTTCATCGTGTAGAGGTTCAGCCCGACCGGTGGGGTGATCACCGCGATCTCCAGGTTGACCACCAGCAGCACGCCGAACCAGAGCGGGTCGAAGCCCAGTTCGGTGATCGCCGGTACCAGGATGGGGGTGACGACCAGCAGCAGTGAGGCCGCGTCGACGAGGCACCCGAGCACGATCAGGATCAGCATGATCCCGACCATGATCACCGTGGGTGGGACGTCGAGCCCGACGACGAAGCCCGTCACCGCGTCCGGGATACGGGCCACCACGAGCATCTGTGTGAACACGAACGCCGACCCGACGATCGCCAGGACCGCCGCGGTCACCTGCGCCGTGGAGAGGAAGATCTTCTTGAGGTTGGTCCAGCCGAGCTTGTGGTAGATCGCGCCGGTCACGCCGAACG
The DNA here is from genome assembly GCF_050948425.1 of Pseudonocardia xinjiangensis. NCBI lineage: Bacteria > Bacillati > Actinomycetota > Actinomycetes > Pseudonocardiales > Pseudonocardiaceae > Pseudonocardia > Pseudonocardia xinjiangensis. The sequence goes on from NZ_CP192009.1 coordinate 3,347,301, forward strand.
CGGCCAGCGCTCCGATGGCCGCCGCCTCGGTCGGGGTGGCGATCCCGGTGTAGATCGAGCCGAGCACCAGCGCGATCAGCACGAGCGCGGGCGAGATCCGGCCGAGGGCGGCAAAGCGGTCGGCCCAGGTGAACCGCTCCTCGTCGACCGGAGCGTTGGCCGGCGCCACCTTCGCCCGCAGCACGACGTAGACGATCATCATGGCCGAGAGCAGCAGCCCCGGTAGGAGACCGCCGGCGAACAGCGCGGCCACGCTCTCGCCCGTCACCGACGAGTAGAGGATGAACATCAGGCTCGGCGGGATGAGCATGGCCAGCGCCCCGGACGCGGCCACCGCCCCGCTGGCGAACGCCGGCTTGTAACCGCGCTCCAGCATCTCGGGCACCGCCATCCGCCCGATCACCGCGACGGAGGAGATCGAGACGCCGGACATGGCACCGAACAGCGTGGACGACCCGATCGCCGACGCGCCCAAGCCGCCGGGCACGCGGTTGAACCACCGGTGCGCGGCGGCGAACAGGTCACGGCCGAGCCCGCTGACGGCCAGCACCTCGCCGAGCAGGATGTAGAGCGGCGCCGCGACCAGCGCGTACTCCTGCAGTTGCGCCACCAGCGCGAGCGGGACGAGCGCCACGCCGGTGAGGCCGCCGAGGCCGAGCAGGCCCACGATGCCGGCCACCGCCAGCGCCACGAAGATCGGCGTGCGCAGCCCGATGAGCACGAGCAGCAGCACGACGGCCAACGTGACGATCGCTCCGTCGGCCATCACGGCGTCGCCCCCGGAGTTCCCGTCAACGGTGCAGCGCCCTGCTGCTCCGCCCGCACGTCCACATCGCCGGGCACGGCGGCCGGGACGTCATCGGTCGGGCTCGGCGGGAACAACAGCGCGGCGAGCACCAGGAACACCCCGGTCACGAACAGCACGGCGTCCGGAACCCAGAGCGGGATGTTGAACGTGCCTGCGCCGGTGAGACCTCCGGTGTATGCCACGACCATCGCGCGGAAGGCGGTGACCGCAAGTACCACCCCGAGGAAACAGGTCGCGACGGTCGTCACGACGTCGGCGACCCGTCGTGCTGCCGGTGGCAGCGCGCGGTGCACGAGATCCATCGAGATGTGGTGACCGGTGGCCCAGAGGTGCGGCACGGCCAGCATCGTGGCGACGAGGACGCCGACGGAGTTGAGGGGGTAGGCCCAGTCGGTCGGGGCAGCGAACAGGAAGCGGGCCAGCACGTCGTAGGTGATCGTCAGCATCATGACGCCGACGACGGCCATCGCGACGACGGCCATCGCCCGGGTGCAGGCGAGCACCGCCCGCCTTGCCCTGGTCAGCACGGGAATCAGCTCCTCAGGCGTTCTCGATCGACTGCAGGGCACGTGCGGCGACAGCGGGATCTCCGAGCAGGTCGTGCCAGCGCCCGTAGACGGGGGCGACGGCGTCGCGGAACGCGGCCAGCTCCGCGCCGTCGGGTTCGACGATCCGGACCCCGGCCGCGATGACGGCGGGCAGGTAGTCGCGCTCGTGCACACCGGCCATCACCTCGGTGCCGTCGCGGTAGAGCGCGCGGCCCGCCGCATCGAGCGCGGCCCGCTGATCCGGCGGCCGGCTGTCGTACCAGTCGGCCCGGCAGTAGGCGTCCACGGTGTAGGCGCCGAAGTGCGCCCGCGTGGCATAGCGGACGATCTCCTGCAGGTCGCGGGACACCACGGTGCCGATGTAGCTCATGAGGCCGTCGATCGTGCCCCGTTCCAGTGCCTCGAAGACCTCCGACGACCCCATGAACACGGGTGCGGCGCCGAGGGCCTTCACCGTCTCGCCCTCGATCTCGCCCGCCACCCTGATCCGCAGCCCGCGGGCGTCCGCGGGCCTCAGGATCGGCCTGTCGACCGTCCACAGGTACTCGAACGTGCACGGCATGCCGCCGAGCAGCCGCACGCCCTGCCGCGCGAGCTGCGCGTTCACCAGCGCGAACAAGGGACCGTCCGGGTCGATGGCGCGCCGCTGTTTCGCGAAGTCCTCGGCACCGAACGGCAGCTCCATCGCTCCGAGGATCGGGTAGCTCGACGACACGTACGAGCTTGTCTGGAACATGACGTCCGCGACCCCGAGGAGCAGGCCGGGCAGCAGCTCCTCGGCGCCGAGCAGGGTGCCGGAGTCGAACATCTCGCAGGTCATCGTCCCGCCGCTCTGCGCGGCCAGGGTGTCCATGAAGGTCTGGATGCCGGGATAGAGGTCGTCGTAGGACGCCGGGATGTACGTGGCCGTGGTGATCGTGGCGCCTCCGGTGGCCGCCCCCGCCCCCGCGCACCCGGAAAGCGCCAGCCCGGCGACCCCGAGGAACGACCGGCGCCCGATGGGCCGCCCGGTCATCGGAGGACCACTGTCCCGCCCGTGGATCCGCAGAGCAGCACGTCCACGGCCACGGAGGCTCCCCTCGTCGATGAAGTGAGGGGACAAGAGGTATCACCCGGACGGACGCGGCGGGAAGCCCTGCCTCAGGGCGGGTGCGGGCCCCCAGGTTCAGGAAAGCCACTTTCCTGCCCTGAGGGTTCCGGAAAGTGGCTTTCCTGAACTTCCCCCAGGCCCGGGGGAGGTTCAGGCCGCGTGCTGGCGTACGTAGCGCAGGAGCCCGACGACGTCCTCGGGGACGAGCCGTCCGATCGCGCTGCTGGAGTACACGCTGACGATGACGGCACCGGTCGGGTCGAGCACGAAGCCGGTGGACTCGAGGTGCCCGCGCTGCTCGTTGACGAACGCCCCGGTCGCCGCGGCGATCGCCGGCGCGTCGGCGCTGTGCCCGACCGGGAAGCGCAGGTGGAGCTTCTCGATGAGGCCGCGCGTCGTCGCCTCGTCGTCGACGGAGAGTGCGACGACCTGGGCGTCGACCTCGGCCAGGCTGTCGTGGGCGCGCTCGAAGGCGCGCAGCTGGGCCTTGCAGTAGGGGCAGAACTCGCTGCGGAAGAACAGCACGACGCCGAAGTGGCCGTTCAGCGCGTCGGGAAGCTGCAGTGTGCCGCCCCCGGTGAGTCCGACCGACAGTGCGGGGAACGTGTCGCCGGGCTTGAGCTGGGTCATGGTCTCTCCTCGAGAGGGTGCACGAGTGGGGGTGTGGATCAGGCCGAGTCCGGCATGGGGGCGACGGTCCAGACCTGGCCGGTGTCGGCGTCGGCCAGGTGCCCCACCAGGCAGCGGGCCGTGTGTTCTGGCGTGATCAGGGCGCCGTCGGCGTGCATCCGGACGAACCGCTCGTGCAGGCCCTCGCCGATCTGGTCGGGATCCCGGCTCCGGATCCAGCCCTGCAGAGGGGTCTCGACGGCTCCCGGGCGGTAGACGTTCACGGTGACGCCGGAGTCGGCGAGCTCGGCCGCCAGGTTGAGCGTGTGTGCTTCGAGCGCCGTCTTCGAGGTGACGTAGGCGTTGCCGCCGATCATCGAGTCGGGCCGCGCGGCCGCTCCGCTGGAGACGTTGACGATCCGGCCGCGGCGCTGCGCCAGCATGCCCGGCAGCACGGCGAGGGTGAGTGCGGTGACCGCGACGAGGTTGATGGTGATCGCCGTCGCCCACTCTCCCGGGTCGACCGCCGCCGTCGGTCCGAGCGGCCACACGACCCCGGCGTTGTTCACGAGGGTGTCGATCGTGCCTGCGGACTCGCGGGCGCGCTCCACCGCTGCCCCGATCTTCTCGGTCTCGGCGAGGTCCACCGGGATCTCGACGGGGGTGCCGCCGCGGGCCCGCACCTGTGCGGCGGTCTCGGCGAGCTCGTCGGGGGACCGGGCCAGCAGGGCCACGGTGACGCCGGGGCCTGCGAGCTCGACCGCGACGGCCCGCCCGATCCCACGTCCGGCGCCCGTCACAACAGCGCTCCTCGGCGCGAACGACGTGCTCATCGGCCCATCTGCCCCGTCACGGCGCGTCTGCCGGCCTGATCGTCCATGCTCTCACTTCCTGTCTGGATTGTTCACTCCATTCGTACTCGGGAGCGCTGGATTGTCAACTCCGGAGCGCACATGCCGGTGGGGATTCCGGCGCCCGCGGGGCGGGTGACAATGGAGTACGCGCTCCAGAAGAGGCTAGCCTTCAGCTGTGACACCAGGGCAGAAGGCGCTCCGCCGGCCGATCCTGCTGATCAACGACCCCTGAGAGGTGACCGTGCCCACGATCATTGCCTTCGACGTGAACGAGACCCTGCTCGACCTCCGCGCCCTCGACCCGGAGTTCGAGCGGCTGTTCGGGTCGGCGGCCCTGCGCGGCCAGTGGTTCGCGCAGATGCTGCAACTGTCGTTCGTCGGCGGTCTCGTCGATGACTACGTGGACTTCAGCAGTGCGCAGCACGCGGCGATGCTGATGCTCGCCGAACGTCACGGCGTCGCCCTCGGCGAGGACGACGCCGCGGCGATGGTGCTTCGAATGAGCTCCCTGCCCGCCCACCCCGAGGTGCCGGCCGCACTTCGCGCACTGCGTGATACCGGCCTGACCGCCGTCGCCCTCGTGAACTCCGTCGAGTCGGTGGGAGAGGCGCAGCTGACGAACGCGGGTATCCGGGACTGCTTCGACCGCGTGATCTCGGCGGACAGCGTCAAACGGCTGAAGCCGGCACGCGAGCCGTACCAGGCCGTCGCGGACGCCTACGGCGTCTCGATCGCCGATGTCCGGTTGGTCGCGGCGCACTCGTGGGACGTGACGGGTGCGCTGGCCGCCGGTTGCCGGGCCGCGTTCGTGGCCCGCCCCGGAATGGTCCTGAGCCCGCTCGGGCGCCGGCCCGACATCGTCGGTCCCGACATCGCCGCGGTGGTCGACCGGATCATCGCGATCGACGCGGGCGAACAGCGTCCCTGACCGCGGTGCACCATCGGCACGACCACGCCGACGAAGAGGCCGTCCGCGACCGCTCGCTGCGGGCCGCCTACCTCCGCGAGGTGGCGGGTCTGGCGGACCGGGCGGCGGCGCTCGTGGCCTCCGGGCTGTCGGAGGAGGCGGTCGCGCGGACCCTGCACGCGCAGCGCCGGGCGCTGGCCGAGCGGTACAAGGGCCTGACCTCTCCCGCCCGGCGCGCGCGCCTGTACCGCCGCAACGTCGAGAGGTACGGCGACCCGCACGGGCCCACGGTCGAGAACCTGCGGGCCGGCGGCAGGTCCTGGGCGGACATCATCGCGTCGTCCTCGCGCGCCGGCGCGCCCCCCGAAAGCTGAGCGGGCCCACGTCCTCGTCTCGTAAGACGCGCACTCCTCGACGCGTGCCACGCTCGTCCTACCGCTGAATGGAGGGCGCACTTCAATGCATGAGTCCACCCCGCCTCCCCGCCGTGCACTGCGGGAACGAGCGGCGACGGGCGTCGTCGCCGGCCTGGCCAGCGGCGTCGTCGTCGGGGCCGTCATGGCTTTCCAGGACATGGTCGTGGGGGCGCCCGCATGGTTCGGCTACGTGATCTACGCCGTGGTCCTGGGGGCGCTGCTCGGCGTGACCACCGGATCGGGCCGCTCCCGGTCACCGATCGCCGAGACGGCGTGCGGCGGGGTGCTACTGGGTTGCGTGGGGTGGCTGCTCTACTCGCTCACGCTCGTCCCGCTGCTGGCGGGGACGGCGCCGACCTGGTCGGCCGCGTCGGCGGTGGCGAGCTACCCACAGCTCGTCGGTGACCTGTTGCAGGGCGGCCTGGCGGGTGCCCTGCTGGCGGTGCTCCTCTCGCTCCGGGCGGACCGGACGGCAGGGGCGGGCTCACCGTCGAGACCGCTGGTCCGGATCGTGATCATCGGTGGTGGTTTCGGGGGCGTCAGCGCGGCCAAGACCTTCGAACGGCTCGCTGTGCGCGGCGCCCCGGTCGACGTGACCCTGATCAGCGACTCCAACTACCTGCTGTTCACCCCGATGCTCGCCGAGGTCGCCTCCGGGGCCTTGGAGGCGCGGCACATCAGCGCGCCGGTGCGGGCATCGGCGTCCCACACCCGGTTCCGGCACGGGCGGGTCGACCAGGTGGACCCGATGGCCCGGACCGTCCGCCTGGCCGGCGAGGCGGGCACGATCTCCTACGACCACCTGGTGCTGGCCGTCGGTTCCGTGCCGCACACGTTCGGCCTGCCGGGCGTCGAGCAGCACGCGTGGACCCTCAAGAACCTCTCCGACGCCACCCGGCTGCGCGACCACGTGATCGGCCTGCTGGAGCGTGCCGAGCAGGAGCGCGATCCCGCCGAGCGGCGACGGATCCTCACGTTCGTCGTCGCAGGCGCCGGTTTCGCCGGCACCGAGACCATCGCCGAGCTGTACGACCTGGTGTTCGGGGTGATCCGGTTCTACCCCGCGATCGGCTCGGAGGACGCGCGGTTCGTGCTCGTGCACCCCGGCGACCGGATCCTGCCGGAGCTCGGGCCGGACCTCGGGGTGTACGCGCTGGAACGGCTGGAGGCCAGGGGGATCGAGTTCCGCGGCGGCGCGCGGGTGGCCGAGGCGACCGCCGACCGCGTCCGGCTCGACGACGGCGACTCGATCCCGACGACGACGTTCGTGTGGACGGCGGGCAACCGTCCCGCACCGCTCGCCGCCGGGCTGTCCGGTACGGGTCGGCAACTGCCCACCGATGCGCAGCTGCGCGTGACGGACCTCGACGGGGTGTGGGCGATCGGCGACTGTGCCCGGATACCCGACCCAAGCAGGGACGGCGAGCACTATCCGCCCACGGCCCAGCACGCCATCCGGGAAGGCAAGGTCGTGGCCGCGAACATCGTGACGAGCATCGCCGGCCGGGAGCCCGGTGCCTTCCGCTTCCGCACGATCGGTGTGCTGGTGGCTCTCGGGCACCGCACGGCTGCGGGGGAGGTGCGGGGCATCCGGTTCTCCGGGCTGGCTGCCTGGTTCCTGTGGCGCGGTGTCTACCTGGCGAAGCTGCCCGGCGTCGAGAAGCGGATCCGCGTGCTGTTCGACTGGCTGCTCGACCTGGCCTTCCCCCGCGACATCGTGGTCACGACGGACGCGAAGGCGCCCGTGCACGACGACGTCGTGGTGGGGAGCGACCGATGAGCACCGCCACGGTCACCGACGCGATCCCGCATCGGCGGGCGGCGATCTCCGGAGGTCTCGCCGGTGTCGCGGGCGGTGTGGTGTTCGGTGCGGCGATGGCGGTGTTCGGGACGCTGCCGACGATCGCCTCGATCCTGCGCACGGACTCCGCGGTCGTCGGCTTCATCCTGCACATGCTGATCGCGGTGCTCATCGGAGCGGCGTTCGGCCTGCTCGTGATCCGCTTCCGCATCCGGGTGCGGGACATGCTGTTCTGGGGCCTGGTGTACGGCGCGGTCTGGTGGTTCCTCGGACCTCAGACGCTGCTGCCGTTGCTGCAGGGCATGCCGGTGGACTGGAGCGCCGCGCATGCCGAGACCCTGCTCCCGAGCCTGGTCGGCCACCTGTTCTACGGGGCGACCGTGGCCGGGGTCTTCGTCCTGCTCCAGCGCGGCGGACGGACCACGGGGCGCGTCCCGGCGGTGGGAGCCGTCGTGCGGGGCGCCGTGGCCGGGACGGCGTGTGCCGCGCTGCTGACCAGGGTCCCGAACTTCCAGGTCGGCTCGTGGGCCTGGCTGCTCACCGGGCTCGTCCTCGGCGTCCTCTATCCGCTGATCTTCACGGGCCGGCCCGAACCCACCGGACCGGCGCTCGCCCGCGGCACCGTCTACGGGTTCGCGGCCTGGGTCGTGGTCGAGCTGACGCTGCAACCGCTGGTGCGCGACGGGAGCCTCGGCTGGTCGCGGACCGACGCGGCGGCCGTGGCGGGGCGGCTGCCCGGGTACCTCCTCCTCGGAGCCGGGACGGCCGTCGTGTTCACCTGGCTGGGGCTGTGGCTGCGCGGGCTGTTCCTCGACGACGTCCGCAAGATCGAGGTCGAGCCGCCGGGTGCGCGGGGACCCCGCGCCACGGCGTACGGCGTGCTGGCCGGAATCGTCGGCGGCCTGCTGTTCACCGTGGTGATGGTCCTCGTGGGCGCACTGCCCACGGTGGCCAGGATCGTGGGCGGGCAGGGGACCTCGGTCGGGTTGGTCGTCCACCTGGTCATCTCGGCGCTGATCGGCGTGACGTACGCCGTGCTGTTCCGGCGGCAGAGCTTCGACGTCCTGTCCGGCATCGGGTGGGGCGTGTCGTACGGCTTCTTCTGGTGGGTGCTCGGTGACCTCACGCTGCTGCCGCTGTTGAGTGGCGGGACCCTCAGCTGGGACACCGCCACCCTCGCGGCGCAGTTCCCGTCCCTCGTGGGGCACCTCGCCTACGGGACAGGGCTCGGAGCCGTCTACTACTGGCTGGAGGCCGGCATCGACCCGTGGTGGATGACCCGCAGCGACATCGAGGCGTCCCGGGTGACGGCCCGGCGCGAACAGGTGCTCAGTGCCGCTCCTGCCGTGTGGGTGCTCACGGTCCTGGTCGCGGTGACCCTGCCGATCCTGCTCACCGGCGCGTGATCCGTCCCTCCCTCTCATTCGGCCGGACAACGGCGGGCCGGGTGCCAGAATCCGATCCCGTACCGCGACCGCATCGTGCTGGAGGCACAGTTTGAGCGAGGATCTGCAGACCGACGTCCTGGTGATCGGCAGCGGGCCGGCCGGTGGGGGTGTGGCGCTGGCGCTGGCGACGCTGGGCGTCGAGCACATGGTGGTCACGAAGTACAGCTGGACGGCGAACACACCGCGGGCACACATCACCAACCAGCGCACGATGGAGATCTTCCGCGACCTCGGCATCGAGGACGACGTGCTCGCCCAGGCCACCCCGCACGACCTGATGGGCGACACGGTGTTCTGCACCAGCCTGGCGGGCGACGAGATCGGGCGGGTCCGGACCTGGGGCACGCACCCGGCGCGGGAGGCGGACTACACGCTGGCCAGCCCGTCGTCGAACTGCGACATCCCGCAGACGTTCCTGGAGCCGATCGTGATCGGGCATGCCGCGTCGCGGGGCAGCCGGATCCGGTTCGACACCGAGTACGTCGGGCTGGTGCAGGACGCGGGCGGGGTGACGGTGACGGTGCGGGACCGGGTCACCGGGCACCGGTACGACATCCGGGCGAAGTACGTGGTCGGCGCCGACGGTGGGCGCAGCATGGTGGCCGCGGACGTCGGGCTGCCGTTCGAGGGTCAGATGGACGTCGCCGGCTCGATGAACATCGTCTTCCAGGCCGATCTCAGCCACCTCGTCGAGCACCGGCCGAGCGTCCTGTACTGGGTGCTCCAGCCCGGTGCCGACATCGGCGGGATCGGGCTCGGGCTCGTGCGCATGGTCCGGCCGTGGAACGAGTGGCTGATCGTCTGGGGCTACGACATCACCCAGCCGCCGCCCGAGGTCGACGACGAGATGGCGATCTCGATCGTCCACGAGCTGGTCGGGGACGACACGGTGCCGGTCACGATCCGGTCGACGTCGCTGTGGGGCAACAACAAGATGTATGCCACCCGTTACCGGGCGGGCCGGGTGTTCTGCATGGGCGACGCGGTGCACCGGCATCCGCCGTCGAACGGGCTGGGGTCCAACACCTCGATCCAGGACGCCTACAACCTGGCCTGGAAGCTCGCCTACGTGCTGCGCGGCAGCGCAGGCGAGGCGCTGCTGGACTCCTACGACGCGGAGCGGACGCCGGTCGGGAAACAGATCGTGTTGCGGGCGAACAAGAGCATCGAGGAGTTCGGCGCGATCTTCGACGCCCTCGGGATCACCGGCACGGACGACCCGGAGGTGATGCGCCGCCACATCGCGGCGCGGGCCACGAACACGCCGGAGGCGGCGCGGCAGCGGGCGCAGCTGCGGGCCGCGCTGGAGCTGAAGGACTACGAGTTCAACGCGCACGGTGTGGAGCTGGGGCAGCGGTACACCTCAGCGGCGGTGGTGCCCGACGGCACCCCCGCGCCGGAGTACACCCGTGACGCCGAGCTGTACTACCACCCCACCACGTGGCCGGGTGCGCGGCTGCCGCACGTCTGGCTCGGGCGCGACGGGCGCCGGGTCTCGACGCACGACCTGGCGGGCAAGGGCCGGTTCTGCCTGTTCACGGGCATCGCGGGAGAGCCGTGGGCCGAGGCGGTGCCGAAGGTCGCGGACGATCTGGGCATCGAGGTCGTCGCGTACGTGGTCGGGCCGGGCCGGGAGTACATCGACCTGTACGAGGACTGGGCGCGGGTTCGGGAGGTCGAGGAGGACGGCTGCGTGCTCGTCCGGCCCGACGCGCACGTGGCCTGGCGTTCGGCGGGTCGGGTCGACGATCCGGCGGCCGAGCTGCACCGGGTGCTGTCCACCGTGCTCGCCCGCGGCTGACGATCGATCGGGTCACCGGTAGGCGAGCGCCGTGCGGCTCGCCTCCCGGAGCACCCGCGCGCTCTTGTCGAGCAGCTCGCGCTCACCGTCGTCGAGCTTCGGGGCGATCGTGCGGACGACACCGACTGCGCCCAGCACGGAGGGCAAGGCCATGGTCACGCCGTAGTCGGTACGGAACGAGGCGACCGGCAGCACGGCGTGCTCATCGGTGAGTATCGCCTCGGCCAGCCGCCCGACCACGGCGCCGATCCCGTGCTGGCTGGCGCCGATGCCGTCGATGATCGTGATGTTGCCGAACCGCACCGTCGACTCGATGTGGCTGCGCATCTCCGCCGGGTCACGGCCCGAGGCGGTGAAGACGTCGAGGACGGGAGTGCCGCCCACGGTGGCGTTCGACCAGCAGAACACCTCCGAGGTGCCGTGCTCACCGAGGACGTACGCGTCGACGTCGCGCGTGGCGACGTCCAGCTCGCGGGCGAGGTGGAACCGGAACCGGAGCGAGTCGATGACGGTGCCCGTCGAGACCACGCGGTCGTGGCCGGCCAGCACGCGGGTGAGGTCGGCCAGCGGGTCCGGGGGATCGGTGACGACCAGCAGGGTGGCCTCGGGAGCGGCCGCCACGACCGCGGGGACGATCTCCGCGAAGGCGGCGGCGTTCTGCGGGACGAGCACGAGCCGGCCGCGCGGGTCGTTCCGGTCGGTCGCACCGCCCGCCTTCTCGTTGACGCCCGCGGTGATGATGACCAGCCGCGCGCCGGCGAGCTCCTCGTAGCCGGCCGCCCGCACCGTCGCGCCCGACACGAGAGCGGCGGCGTAGCCCGTGTCGGCGGCAAGACCGGCGGCCTTCGGGCCGTCGCGGTCGACGACCAGGATGTCCGCCGCGGCGTCGAAGGTCCGGATCAGGGCGGTCACGGTCGCGGCCCCGACCGCACCGGCGCCGATCACTCCGATCTTCATGACGTTTCCTCTCTCGGTAGGCAGGTGTAGGGAGTTCCCCGAAGCCAGGGCCGCTCCGCCGCCCCCACGCTCGGTGCACCGACATGAGGGAGCACCGAATGACCGGCATTGGCAGGCCGACCCGCGTCCTCGCGGAGCTGTCCCACGGGGGCCACGCGCTCGTCGACAACAACCCCGAGGCGGAGAAGAGCCTCCAGGAACCCGGCACCGACAGTGCACTGAGCCGGGTCGTGAACGAGTCCGTGAGCACGGCCGAGCACGTCGGAACGACGTCCTTCGGCTATCTGTTCGCCTCGCTCTCCGCGATGTTCCCGCACGAGCACCTGCCCAGCAGTACACCCGAGGAGACCAGAACGACCGTCGACGCGCTCAACGCGCTGGGCGACGCGATGGTCGACCACGAGAACAGCCCGGTCGCCGACTCGACGATCCCGCCCGTCTACACCTACTGGGGTCAGTTCGTCGACCACGACATCACCGCGAACACCGACCGGGACACCTCGATCGACATCACGGGCGACCCGCTGGTACCGATCGCGCCGAGGGAGGTGCTCCGGCGGCTCGAGAACCTGCGCAGCCCCGCGCTCAACCTCGACTCGGTGTACGGCGACGGGCCGTTCGTGGACCGGGTGTCGCCGAACGACGAGGCCGTGCCCTACGACGGCATCACGCTGCGGCTCGGCGAGATCCAGCTGATCCCCGACGTCGTCCCGCCCGCGGACGACCTCGCGCGTGACCTGCCGCGCCGCGGAGAGGGGCCCGATCCGGAAACGCGCCGGACCCCGCAGATCGGCGACGGGCGCAACGACGAGAACCTCGTCGTCGCGCAGCTGCACGTCGCGTTCCTGCGCTTCCACAACGCGGCCGTGGACTGGGTGCGGGCGAACGAACCGCACTGGGGGTCGGAGGTGGAGGTCTTCCTCCGCGCGCGTGACCTGACCCGGTGGGCCTACCAGTGGCTGACCGTCCACGACTACCTGCCGACGGTCACCGCCGCCGGGACGGTCGACACCGTCCTGACCGACGACGTCGACCTGCTGGCCCTGCAGTCCGACACGGTCTACATGCCGCTCGAGTTCTCGGTGGCCGCATTCCGGTTCGGCCACAGCATGGTGCGGGCCGCCTACGACTGGAACGCGTTCTTCGGACGCGACGGCGATCCCGGGCCTGCGCCGGCGACGTTCGAGCAGCTCTTCCAGTTCACCGGCCGCGGAGGTTTCGCAGGCCCGCTGGAGCGCCTGCCGTCCAACTGGCCGGCGGACTGGAACCGGCTGGTCCACAAGAACGACCCCGACACCGCCCGGTTCGCCCGGAAGATCGACACGCATCTGGCGTTGCCGCTGAGCACGTTGCGCAACGAGGGCACCATCGGAGACCCGGAGCTGCCGGTCAACAAGCTGCTCAAGCAGCTCGCCCGCCGGAATCTCCTGCGTGGTTTCCGGCTCGCGCTGCCCACGGGACAGGCGGTCGCGCAGGCGCTGGGGGTCCCGGCACTCACGCGCGCCGATCTCGAGAACAGCTCCCAGCCGGTCAGGGACGCGCTGGCCGCGGGCGGCTTCCTCGACCGGACCCCGCTGTGGTTCTACATCCTGAAGGAGGCCGAGGTGCAGCGGGACGGTCAGTCGCTCGGGGCCGTGGGCAGCACGATCGTCGCGGCCACGCTCATCGGCCAGCTCCGCGCGGACCGGAGGTCCTACCTCAACCAGACCGGGTGGAGTCCCGCGCAGGGGGTGCGGCTCCCGGACGGTTCGCCGGTCCGGTCCGTCGCGGACTTCCTGCGCTTCGCGGGGGTCCTCACGTAGAACGCGCCCGACCGGCCCGGCACCTGCTCCCCGGGTGCCGGGCCGTCGGCCACGTATACGTAGTTGTGCGTATTTCGGGCCCGCGGGGTATCCCCGGCCCCGGACCCGGCTCCACCGGAGTGTGGAAGGCGTCGAAGCCCCGGCCGTGTCCCCGCCGGCACGCACGCGTCCCCGACCGGCCGGGTCCGTGGGTCGTCCGGGTTCGCTGCGCTCGGTAGCCCCGGTCGTCGAGGGTCCGTTCGTCGGCCGCGCGGCCGAACTCCGGGCGGTGCACCGGATGCTCGGGCTCGTTCCCGGGCGCCCCGCAGGTCACTGCGCCGGGGTGATCGTGGTGGGAGCGCCCGGATGTGGCCGCACGGCGTTCCTGGCCGCCGTCGCCGGCTCTGCCGGCCGCGCCGTGCACTGGGCCCGTGGCGTGGAGGCCGAGTCCGACCTGCCGTTCGTGGCCGTCGCCGGCCTGATCCGGTCACTCGCAGCGCATCTCGACCGGCTCCCGCTCGGAGAGCGGGCGGCGCTGCGTGCCGTGCTGGACGCCGATCCGGCCGGCCCGCCGATCTCCGCGCTCTGCCGGGGGGTGCTCGGCCTGGTCGAGGTCGCCGCCGGGGAGCAGCCGCTGGTGCTCGTGGTGGACGACCTGCAGTGGGTCGACGCCGGGTCCCGCCGGGTCCTGCTCTTCGTCGCGCGCCACGCCGTCCGGGCCGGGGTGTTGCTGGCCTCCCGGATCGGGCCCTGCCGCGTTCCGGTGGACGTCGGCGAGAGCCTGCCGGTCGTCCGCCTGGACGGACTCGACGGCACCGACGCAGCACGGATGCTCGAGGCGCGCGGGTTCGACGTCGGCCCGGCGGTGGTGGCCGAGGTGGTCGCGCGGACCGGGGGCAACCCGGCAGCGGTTCTGGCGACGGTTCGTGGCCTGGCGACGGCCCGGCCCGGCACCGGGCTGCCGGTGCGGCTCGGTGCGGCGTCGGCGCGCGTGTGGGCGGCCGTGCTCGACGAGATCCCCGGCCGGACGACGCAGGCGCTGGCCGTGCTCGTCACCAGCGCGTCGGCGCGTCTCGCCGAGGTCGAGCCCGTGCTCGGCGCGCTCGGCCTGTCGCTGGCCGACATCGAGCCTGCCGAGCGGGCCGGGCTCGTGGAACGCTGCCCGGACGGTCTCCGGCCGACCGACCCGTTGCTCGCGACAGCCGTGCTCAGCCGGGTCCCGCTGGCCACCCACCGGCTGATCCTGCGGACGTTCGCCGACCATGCGGACGAGCCGGTGCGGTGCGAGTACCAGGCCGCCACCCGCACCGCGCCGGACGACGGCGTCGCCTCCGCGCTGGCCGCCGCAGCGCCGACCGCCGGTGCGACCACCTGGTCGCCGCCCGTCTCTGGACCCGCTCGGCCGAGCTCTCCGTGGACGACGCCGACCGTGCCGACCGGCTCGTGACGGCTGCCCGGGCTGCGCAGCTGGGCGGCAACGCGGCCCGTGCCCTCGCCCAGTGCGACGAGGCGGCGGCCCTCCGGCCGGATCCCGCGCTGCGGTCCACCGCTGCGCCGGTGCGGGCGCGCGTCCTCGGCGTGCTGGGCTATCCGGACCGCGCGCTTGAGGTGCTGGTCGCGGCGTCCTCCACGGCTGACGACCGGCAGGCCGCCCAGCTCGCGGCGGAGGCGTTTCTGCCGTCCCGCCAGACCGGCCGGACCGCTGACCTGCAGCGCCTGCTCGGCCGCCGGAGGTATCGGGGGGTGGCGCTCGCAGCCGCGGACCGGACACCTGCGGCGCGCCTTCTCGCACTCCGCGGTGCCACGACGGAGGCGCCGGACCCGTGGGCCGTCCACCACATGGTCGTCCTCGGCTTGGACCTGATCGACATCGAGGATCTCCACGGAGCCCGCGCCGTCCTCGACGAGGCAGGTGTGCTCGCCAGGGGACGGGACCCCTCGAGCGCCTCGCTGGCCCTCGCGGCCCGGGCCGAGCTCGGCTGGTGGACCGGTGACTGGGGGCGTGCGGTGGCCGACGGCGAGGCAGCCGTGGCCCGCGCCGAGGCGCTCGGCCAGCCCGGACCGCTGGCCCGGGCGCTCGTCGGGTTGGCCAGGATCTCCGCGGCCCGCGGCCGCGGCGGCCCGGCGGGGGACCGGCTCCTCCGGGCACGGGAGTCGGCGGGCGCGGGACAGGCCGCCTTCCTCGACCACGTCGCGTCGGTCGAGGGCTTCGCTGCGCTCACCGTCGGCGACCACACCACCGCGATCGAGGTGTTGACGAGACCCGGCGAGGCCGACGCCGCGGCAACGGGCGACCTCGCCGAGGCCTACATCCGCTCCGGGGCGCCCGCAGCGGCCGCCGAACCACTCCGCACCCTCGACCGCATGGCGTCCACGACGAGCCGGAACCATCCGGCGTGGGCCGCGGCCCGTTGCCGGATCCTGCTCGCCGGCGATGTGGACGAGGTGGCCGCGCAGCGGTCCCGGTGGGACCGGCGGCTGTCCGGTCTCCCGTTCGAACGTGCCCGTGTCCTGCTCTGCGCGGCGGAGACGTTGCGACGGCTGCGCCGGCCGGCGGCAGCACGGCCGCTGCTGCGGGAGGCGGTCGCCGTGTTCGAGGCACTGGGCGCGACGCCGTGGGCCGACCGGGCGCGCGGCGAGCTCGCCGCGAGCGGTGACCGCCGACCCGCGCCCGGCGGGCGGTCCGCACTCGGGCTCCTGACCCCCCAGGAGGAGCAGGTCGCCCGGTCGGTGGCCGCCGGGCTCACGAACCCGGAGGTCGCGGCGGCGCTGTTCCTCTCCCGCAAGACGGTGGAGGCCCACCTGACCCGGGTCTACCGCAAGCTCGGGGTGCGCTCGCGGGTGGCGCTCAGCAGGCAGATGCGGTCCGGGGAGGGGTAACCCGGCGGCACCGACCGCGGTCATCCCCCACTGGTGGCCCACCGGGGCGATGATCGGTGCCTACTCGCTCGTCACGCTCGTGTCCGCATCTCTCTCCCCGGAGACTCGCGGCCGCGACCTGGTCCGGCTGGAGGACGCGGTATGAGGTCGGTCGTGGTGCACGGTCCAGGTGACCTGCGGATCGACGAGGTCCCCGACCCGGTGCCGGGCGACGGCGAGGTGCTGATCGCCATGGAGTGGGGCGGGATCTGCGGATCCGACCTCTCGTACTGGCGGCACGGAGCGACGGGCACCGCCGTGCTGACCCATCCCCTGGTGCTGGGGCACGAGGTCGCCGGGCACATCGCCGGGCTCGGCCCGGGCGTCACCGGGCTCCCGGTCGGCCTGCCGGTCACGGTTCACCCGGCACGGCTGGTCGGCGACCCGGCGTTACCGGCACGCATCACCGGACGCACCAACCTGCATCCTCGGGTGCGCTACCTCGGGTCGGCGGCGTTCGACCCGCACACCGACGGCGGCTTCAGCGAGCTCACGGTCGTGGCGGCCGGGCAGGTCCGGGTGCTGCCGGACGGCGTGAGCACGCAGCGGGGGGCGCTGGCCGAGCCGCTCGCGGTCGCGCTGCACGCGGTGAGCCGTGCTGGTGACGTGCGCGGCCGCGAGATCCTGGTCAACGGGGCCGGCTCGATCGGTTCCCTGGTCGTGGCGGCCGCGAAGTACCGGGGCGCGGCGACGGTGATCGCCGCGGACATCGCCGACTCCTCGCTCGCCGTCGCCCGGGCCATGGGCGCCGACGACGTTCGCAACGTCGCGTTCGGTGACCCGCTGCCCGAGGACGTCGAGGTGGTGGTCGAGGCCTCGGGCGCCCCGGCGGCGCTCGGTCCCGTGCTCCGGGCGACTGCACGCGGCGGCACGCTCGTGCAGGTCGGCAACCTGCCCGGGACGCCCACCCCGGCCGCCCTCGGTGACCTCGTGACCCGGGAGATCGCCTGGCTCGGGTCCTACCGGTTCGTCGAGGAGATCAGCGACGCCCTCGCGGCGCTGCGCGACGGTCTCGACGTCACCCCGATCATCACGCACACGTTCGACCTCGACCAGGCGGGCGAGGCGATGGCCGTGGCCGCCGATCCCGCCGGGGGGAGCAGCAAGGTGATGCTCCGGCTCGGGTGAGGCCGGCCGCTCAGCGCAGGCGCACCACGGCCGACGCGACCGCTCCGAGGGTGTAGGCGATCGCGAGGTAGGTGATCAGCGGGAACTGCCGGTAGCGCGACCGGACCGACAGGAGGAACGCGAGGGCGACCACGCATTGCACGACGCTGTAGACCAGGCCCACCACGACCCGGTCGAACCCCGCGTAGGCCACGACCGTCACGGCGTACACGACCGCGTTGATCAGCAGCACGACGAACGCGCCCCCGACGACCGGGCTGTGCGGGTTGCGGCGCTCCAGGACCAACAGGGCGACGTTCATCAGGAGTCCGCCGACGAAGAACAGGATGTTCCCCGTGTAGAAGTCGTTGACGAACAGCCCCCCGCACAGGTTCCCCGTGACCGTGGCGGTGTCGCAGTACGTGTTGAAGGTGAACGAGGCGAGTTCGTGTACGCCGTTTCCGGTGGAGTAGTAGTACACCCCGACGACGAAAACGAGGAACACCGCTGCGCCGCCCCGGGCCGAGAGCGCGGAGAAGTTCCCGGAGACCTCCCGGAACAGCAGTGCGGGAATGACGACCGTCACGAGGATGATGGCCACCATCTGCACCAGTTCGTGCAGGCGTAGGAAGTCCGAGGGTGGCAGCAGGATCCGCGTCGTGAACGAGAAGCGCTCGACCGACACCAGCACGACGGACAGCGACGTCGCGGTGAAAAGCCAGTTGATCCGGTTCATGATCCGTACGGTTCCGTCCGGCACGGCGCGACGCTACTGGATCACGTGACAGCCGCGACGTCGAATGTCTGTTCTGCCGATATCGAGATCGATCACCCATGTACGGAAATGCGGTCACTGCGCGGCCGGAGGCCCCGTGAGGCGGTGGATCCGGATCTGCGGGAGCCGGGTCGGCGTGGTCTCGACCGAGCGCCACGTCGCCCGCGCGGCATCGAGGAACTCATCGGACAGCGGGCGTTGCGGATCGGCGATCCACGCAGCGCCGTCGTCGTCGACCAGCCGGGGGAGCAGGTCGAGCAGCTGGTCGACGTTCCGCTGCCCGTACAGCACGTCGGACGCCAGCACGAGCCGCCACGGTGCACGGGCGATCAGCGCAGCGGGCTCGCTCCACGAACACACGGCGGTCTCGACGACGACCTCGTTGCTCTCGGCGTTCACGGCGGCGAACGCGATCGCGTCGGCCGAGCGGTCTGTGGCCAGCACGCGTCCGCCGGCGAGTGCTGCCGCGATGGCCGGCAGGCCCAGCCCGCACCCGAGCTCCAGCACCGCGGCGTCGTGCCAGTCCTGCGCGGACACGGCCTGGGCGAGCTCGACGGCGCTCGGCCAGAGCTCCGCCCAGTACGGCGGGTACGCCTCGTCGGTCGCGGCGTCCTCCTCGTAGAGCAGCGCCGCCGCGTCACGGGGGTGCACGAACCCGATGCGCCCGCGGTGCAGGGTGATCGACCCGGCCACGAGGTCCAGGCGCGGGTCGGCACCGGTTCGGTCCGCCGGCTGCCGGGCCATCCGCGCCGGCGACGGCGAGTGGTCCGTCATCCCCGTCATTGTGCCTGGTGACGGGGACCGTGACGCCGATGCGGGAGAGGTTTCAGGAGCGCAGATCGGTGGCCGGTTCGGCCGCGGTCGTCATGTCGACGGCGAGTGCCTCCAACGGGCGTTGGACCGTTTCGACGTCGGTACTTCCGCGTGCATTCCGGGGCGACAGGTCGACCGGCCGCAGCGCGCTGGCGATGATGGCGCGGTGGGCGCCTCCCGTTCTCCCGACGATCGGGCATTGCTGATATCGGTGTGGACGTCGGCGGTGTTCGCCGTGGTCGCGCTGGCGTGGGGGCTGGCGGCCGGCTCCCAGCTGATCGTGTTCGACGGGTTGTACTCGTTCGCCAGCGTCGGGTTGTCGCTGATCGCCGTACTGGCGTTGCGGACGGCCCGCAAGGGCCCTGACGAGCGGTATCCCTGGGGTCGCGAGGCGTGGGAACCGTTGACGGTCGTCGTCAAGGCGGCTGCGCTCGCCGGGTTGAGCGTCTACGCGCTGGTCGGCGCCATCGGGGAGATCCTCGCCGGGGGCCGGGACGTCTCCGTCGGATGGGCGCTGGGGTACGGGATCGTCGCGACTCTCGCGGGCGGTGCCGTGTCGGTGGTGCTGCGCAGGCGGAGCCGGGCAGGCGGATCGGACCTCGTGCGCGCGGAAGCCGTCGAGTGGCTGGGGGACACGCTGCTCAGCCTGGCCGTGCTCGCCGGCTTCGCGGTCGCGGCGGTGCTGGTCGGCACTGGTCGCGCCGACCTGGCCCGCTATGTCGACCCCGTGATGGTCGCGCTGGTCTCGGCGGCCTTCCTCCCTGTGCCGGCGAAGCTCGTGGTCGGCGCGTTCCGCGAACTGCTGGCGATGGCGCCACCGCCACACCTGCAGGCGCGGATCCGGGCGGTCGTGCGTGACGTCGAGCGCAGCTACGGATTCACGGAGTCGTTCGTCCGGGCGTCGAAGGTCGGCGGCCGGTTGGACGTGGAGGTCGAGTTCGTGGTCGGTGACGACTCGACCGCGCAGACGGTGCACCAGTTCGACGCCGTGCGCGCCGACCTCGAGGAGCGGTTCGGGGAGCTCGGGCGGCTGATCTCCATGTCGGTCGGGTTCACCGCCGACCGGAGATGGGCGATGTAGGCGACACCCCGGCCACCCCGTGGACCGGCGCTTCCGTTCCCCGCATCTCTGAGGTTAGGCTGCACTAAGTTACCCAGCGCGGACAACGGGGGTGGAATGGCCGGCCAGCAGCGCGATGCCGTGGAGATGGTGGTCGTCGATGTGCGGCGCACGTCGTCGAGCCTGGCCAGGGTGGTGTTCGGCGGACCGGGCCTCGCGGACTTCGCGGTGTCGGACGTGCCGGACGAGGCGTGCCTCCTGCACCTGCCCTTGGCCGACGGCGGGATCGACGAACACGGCCGGTGGTACACGATCCGCGCCTTCGACCCGGCGGCCGGGCGGCTGTCCTTCGACATCGTCACGCACGAGGGCGGGGTGGGGGCCGGCTGGGCCCGCCGCGCACAGGTCGGCGACCGCGTGCGCATCTCCGTGCGCAACAGCTGGTTCCGCCGCCCCGCGGACGCCACCTGGCAGGTACTGCTCGGTGACGTGGCGGCACTCCCGGCGATCGCCCGCATCGCCGAGACGGCCCCGCCCGGCATGCACACGGTCGCGGCGATCGAGATCTCCGATCTCGGCGACGAGATCCCGCTGCCCTGCACGATGACGTCCTGGGTGCACAACACCGACCTCGGCGCGGGCAGCATGCTCGAGGAGATGGTGCGGGGGATCGGGCTGCCCGACGGCCCCGGCTACATCTACGTGGCAGGGGAGTCGGCGGCCACCAGAGCGGTGCGGAAGTACCTGCGGCATGAGCGCGGGATGCCGGCGGGCAGCTACGGCGTGATCGGCTACTGGCGCCGCGACGCCGAGAAGTGGATGAAGATCTACGAGCAGGCGGAGCCGGAGTTCGAACGCATCTGGCAGCAGGCCGAGGCCGCGGGCGGTGACGAGGAGGACGTCCTCGACATCTACGAGGCCAAGCTCGAGGACGCCGGGCTGCTCTGATCGTGAGTGGCACGGCCCGTCGCCGGCGCTCGGGAGCATGCGGCAGGAGCACGAGGCCTCGTGCTCCTGCCGCACCACGACGGCGTGCGCGATGGCTCAACCGTCGAGCAGGGTGCGCACCCGTGCAGCGAACGCAGCCCGCGCCCCTCGCGGGGTGAGCTGCTGTTCGGTACCGGCGTAGGACAGCACGAACGGGCCGATCTGCTGGACGACGTCGCCGAGGCCGGTCGCGAAGCTGACCGCGGCGTCCTCGTCGGGCCACTGATAGACCGACACCGCGTCGGTCGTGATCAGCTGCTCGCAACCGGTCGGTTCACACGTGCCGGTGTTGTCGCGCTGGTTGCCGACCGGGAACAACGGGCCCAGCGCGTCGACGACGTTCTGCGCGGTCGGCCCGCTCGAGCCACAGCCGGCGAGGAGCGCGGCCAGCGTGGCAACGACCAGGGTGATACGTCCGATCTGCGTCACGCTTGATCATCTACGTGTGCTCTCCGGTTGTTACCGTCCGTGCGTACCCGATCCGCGGGCGGTTCGCTCAGACGGCCTCGACCGCGGCGGTCGCCACCTCGTGGTCCTGCTGGGGGGAACCGCCTCCGGCCCCGACGGCGCCGATCACCACACCCGCACTGTCGGTCACCGGAACGGCGCCGCCGACGAACGCGAGCGGCAGCACCGCGGAGGTCTGGATGGTGTAGAGCGGAGCGCCCGGCTGCACGGCGCCGGCGAGGTCGGCGGTCGGGGCGCCGAAGTACACCGCGGTGCGCGCCTTCGCGACCGACGTGTCGACCGAGGCCAGCGCGGCGCCGTCCATCCGGGTCACGTGCACCACGTTCCCGCCGCCGTCCACGACCGTGATCGTGTAGGGGACGCCGATCGCCTCGGCCTTCTCCAGAGCGGCGAGCGTGAGCTGGTGCGCGGTCTCCAACGGCAGGGTCACCGGAGAGATCTGGGACATGGTTCTGGTCATTCGAGGTTCTCCTTGTTATTGATCCGGTGGATCGATCGGTTCATGGGCGAGACCCGGTTGAGGGTGAGACTCGGGTTCAGGACGAGACGTCGACGAGCACCTTGCCGACCCAGTGGTGCTCGACCGCCTCGTGTGCCTCGCGGGTGCGTTCGAGCGGGAAGCGCGCGAGCGGCAGGCCGTGCTGCTCGCCGACGTCGAACGCGCGGGCAGCGACGGCGGCGCTGACGGCGGCGACGGCATCGTCCTTCTGCTGCACCGACGTCGTGTAGGTCAGGATGAACTGGAACTGCACGTTCTTGACCATGCTGGGGAACCACGGGATCGGGATCGTCGGTTCCCGGCCCGCGGTGTACAGGGCGATGGTCCCGCCCGGCGCGACCATCTCCACGTCGAGATCGAGGTTCTCCGTCGGCGCCACCTCGACGATGACGTCCAGGCCGTCCTTGGTCATCCGGCGCACCGCCGCGCCCACGTCATCGCTCGCGCGGATCACGTGGTCCGCCCCTGCCGCCGAGGCCAGGGCCGCCTTGGCGTCGCTGGTGACCGTCGTGAGCACCCGGGCGCCGGCCCATGTGGCCAGCTGGACGGCTGCGTTGCCCACGGCGCCCGCCCCACCCACGACGAACACCACCTTGCCCTTCAGGGCGCCGGGCTCCAGCCGGGCGGGCCCCTCCGCGGCGGAGGTCAGGGCCCGGTGCGCGGTCAGGGCCGGAATTCCCAGCGCGGCGCCGACGTCGAACGACACCCCGTCCGGGAGCGGCACGACGTGGCGGCGGGGCAGGACGACGTACTCCTGGGCGGTTCCGTCGGAACGCAACCAGGCCGCGTCCCACATCCAGACCCGGTCACCGACCGCCAGGCCGGGGACACCCGGGCCGACGGCGTCGACGATGCCGGCCCCGTCCTGGTTGGGCACGTGCGGGCCGAGGGTGCCGTCGGTGGTGCCCCTGCCGGAGCGGGCGCCGACGTCGGTGGGGTTGACTCCGGACACGACCACCCGCACGCGGACCTCTCCCGGTCCCACGACCGGGATCGGGCGCTCCACCAGGTGGAGCACGCTGGCCGGGCCGGGGTCGGTGAACATCACAGCTCGCACTGGAGTGTCTCCTCGACGGGGTTGACGACGTGGTGCTCCTCCGAGTCTCGGTGCGGCAGGGCACCCGGCCATCCGTCGTTCGACTGGTCACGTGAGGACCGGTCCGGGGTGCGCCGACTACGGTCGTCACCAGGGCTTACGGGAGAAGCAGCAGAGCCGGAGGGAGAAGACATGGCGGAGTCGGCGGAGCTGGGAGAGCTGGTGCGCGGGTTCCGGCACACCGCCGGCCTCACGCTCGAGGATCTCGCGGAACGGTCCGGCGTGAGCGTGCGAACGGTCAGCGACCTGGAGCGGGGGCGCAGCCGCAACCCGCACGCCCGCACGGTGACGGCCATCGCCGGCGCGCTCCGTCTGTCCGAGGACGCCCGCGGCCTCCTGCTCGCCGCGGCGCGGACCGGCCGGCCTCGGCCCGCGCCTGCGCCGTTCTGCGAGCTTCCCCCCGACATCCCCGACTTCACGGGACGCTCCGCCGAGCTCGCCGCCGTCATCGCGGCGCTCGCCGACGGCGGCGGCCGCCCCGCTCCCCTCGTCATCTGCGGGGCCGGTGGCCTGGGGAAGACCGCACTGGCGGTCCACAGCGCACACAACACGTGCGACCGCTTCCCGGACGGGCGCCTGTTCGCCGACCTGCGGGGGAACGACAGCGAACCGCTGGACCCGTATGTCGTGCAGTTCCGCCTGCTGCGGGCGCTCGGCGTGGACGCCGACGAGATCCACACCCATCGCACGGACCGGGGCGAGCTGCTGCGCCGCATTCTCGCCGACCGGAAGGCGCTGCTGCTGCTCGACAACGCGGCGGACGAGGCACAGGTCCGGGGCCTGCTGCCGGGCCCGGGAGGCAGCGCGGCGCTCATCACCAGCCGGCGGGCGCTCACCGGGCTCGACCACGTCCGCCGGGTGACCCTCGGTCCGCTCAGCGACGCGGAGGCCGATGACATGCTGCGGGCCGTCATCGACTCCGATGCCGGCATCGACCGCTCGCCCGCACTGATCCGATCGGTCACCCAGCTGTGCGGCAACTACCCCCTCGCGCTGCGGATCACGGGCAACCGGCTGCTCAGCAGGCCGGGCTGGACTCTCGCCACCCTGGTCGACCGGCTGACCGACCAGGAGAGCCGCCTCGACCGGCTGTCCGCGGGGGACCTGCAGATCCGGGCCGCCTTCTCGGTGTCCTACGGGCAGCTCGACCCGACCACCCGGCTCGTGTTCCGGCGGCTGGCGCTGGTGCCGGGCCCCGACACCGGAGCCGCACTGGCCTCGGTCCTCACCGGGTTGCCGGCGCCCGAGGTCGACCAGCGCCTCGACGATCTCATCGAGCTCGGTCTGCTCGTCTCGGCGGCGGACCAGCGCGCCGGGTTCCACGACCTCATCCGCCTGTTCGCGCGTGAGCAGCTGGTGGCCGACGACGGCGCCGAGGCCGTCGAGCAGGCCCGGCAGCGGCTCGTCTCCTGGCTCCTCGCCACGGCACGCGGGGCGGCCGGCCGCTTCCGACCGGGCGCGCAGCCCGGCGACGTGCTGCCGGAGCCGCGGATGGAGTTCCCCGACCAGGCGGGCGCCCAGCGATGGCTGGAGGTCGAGAGCGAGAACTGGCTCGGTGCGCTGCGGCTGGCCGCGGCAGCAGGCGACGACTCCGCGGTCGTGAGCACCGCCGAGGCCCTCCACGACTTCTCCGGCAGATGGCTGGGCTGGCGGCACTGGCCCGAGGTGTTCGCCCTGTCCGTGGCGGCCGCGCACCGGCTCGGTGACCGGCACCGCGCGGAGACCCACAGCCGGTACCTCGCCCGGGCGGAGGCCGCCGGACCGGGCGACCGGACCTGAGACCGTCAGTCATCCGACGGGTGGCCGGGAGCGCGTCGCGCGCCACAGTGGGGGCGTGTCCACACCAGTCGTCGAGATCGCGAAGGCGTTCACCCCGCTCGGTCATTCCGACCAGGGGGGCCGCCCGGACGCGATGCAGATGCAGTACCGCAACGGCTACGTCTACGTCGGTCACCTGTTCTCCTCGGGGTTCTCGGTCATCGACGCCCGCGACCCGCGGGACATGACCACCGTCGGCTTCCACCCGGCGCCCCCCGACACCTGGAACATCCACCTGCAGGCGGCCGACGACCTGTTGCTCGTCATCCACGCCAAGGACCTGTGGAAGGAGTTCTCGGCGGAGCAGAGCTACTACCAGGGTTCGGTCGGGACCCGGCTGGCGGGAACGCGGCGGACCTGGTCGGCAGGCGTGGCGATCTTCGACATCTCGAAGCCCGCCGAGCCCCGGCAGATCTCCTTCCTCGAGGTGGACGGGGTGGGGGTGCACCGGCTCTGGTACACCGGGGGTCGCTGGGCCTACGCGTCGGTGCTCGCCGACGGCTTCACCGACTACGTCTTCCGGGTCATCGACCTGCAGGACCCCACGAAGCCCCGATGGGCGGGCGAATGGTGGCTGCCCGGCATGAACACCGCTCGCGGCGAGCACCCGGACTGGGACACCGACCGGTGGCGGTACGCCCTGCACCACGCGATCGTCGACGGCGACACGGCGTACGCGTCCTGGCGCGACGGCGGCCTGACCCTGCTGGACATCCGCGACCGCGAGGCGCCCGAGCTGATCGTGCATCGCAACTGGTCACCTCCGTTCGGCGGCGGCACGCACACCGCGGTGCCGCTCCCGGCGCGCGACCTGCTGCTGGTCGCCGACGAGGCCACCGCCGACAACCTCCAGGACGGCCTCAAACACGTCTGGGTGTTCACCATCGCCGAGCCGGCCAACCCGGTGTCCATCGCGACGCTGCCGACTCCGACCGACCAGGCCTACCCGGTCAAGGGTGGCCACTTCGGGCCGCACAACCTGCACGAGAACCGGCCGGACAGCTTCGTGTCCGACACCCTGATCTTCGCCACCTACCAGAACGCCGGTGTCCGGGCCTTCGACATCACCGACCCGTACCAGCCGAAGCCGGCGGGCGCGCTCGTCCCGGGGCCGCCGTCGAGGCTCATGGACCCCCGCCCCGGACGTCCGCGCGTGATCCAGACCGCCGACGTCCACGTCCGGCCCGACGGTGTGGTGTTCTGCACCGACTACAACGCCGGGCTGCTCAGCGCCCAGTACGACGGCTGACCGGCCGGGCCGCTCCCGCCGGGCCCGTCAGGTCGAGGGCAGGTCCGGCGGAAGGATCATCCGCCGGAGCTGGTGGCGCTGGTTGATGCCGAGCCGGAGATAGACGTTGTGCAGGTGCGTGCTGACGGTGCGCGGCGAGAGCTGCAGCCGGTCGGCCACCTCCCGGTTGCGCAGGCCCTGGGCGGCGAGCAGCGCGATCTGGTGTTGCTGCGCCGAGAGGACGGCACCCCGCGTGAGCTTCCCGGTGTCGTCCGGGTCGCCGCCACTGGCCCTGAGCTCGACGCGCGCCGACTGCGCGAACGGTTCCGCGCCGAGCCCGGTGAACGCGGCGAGCGCCTCGGACAGCTGCGATCGCGCGTCGCCCGGTCGGCGTTGCCTGCGCAGCCATGTCCCGTAGTGCAGCCGGGCGAGCGCGAGCAGCACGGGCCACCGTCCGGCGCGGGGATCGGAGACCGCGAACCGGAACCGTCGTTCGGTCTCGGCGTCGTCGATCAGGAGCGCATAGGCGTGGCTCAGCGTCAGCTGCGTCCGGATTCCCGGCCGGGGCCCGCAGGACCGTCGCACCGAGTCGACGGTGGGCAACACGTCGGCGGCGGTGTCCGCACGGTGGGCCGCGATGGCGAGAACGAGCGCGTCCGTGCTGTCGTGCGGCATCGGCCAGGAGCGTGCGTCCGTGGCGATCATGGCGAGGAAGTTGCGGGATGCGGTGTCGAAGTCGCCTGCGACGAGCGCCGAGTACCCGAGCGCGCGCAGCAGCCAGGAGTGGGCACTGCGGTTGCTGTCCAGGTCGAGGTCCGGCCAGGCCTGCTCGACCAGCGCCCGTGCGGTGCCTGCGTCGCCCCGGAGGGCGACGAGGATGGCGCGTAGCGCCGCGAGGTGTACGCGCAGCACCGGGAGGTCCTGTGCAGCGGCGACCTCGTCGGCGGAGTCGAGGGTGTGCTCGGCGGCATGCCAGCGTCCGGTGCTGAGCAGGCCGCGGATCATTGGCGGCCATGCCTCGGGAAAGACCGAGGTCCGGTTCCCGGTCCGGGGCCGGTCGAGGACCTCGGACCGCAGCGTGGCCGCGAGCTCGCTGTCGTCGAGCGCTTCGGCGATCGTGGCCATCGCCAGCGTGTCGACCACCGGTGTCCGCCCGACCTGCTCCCGACGGCCGGGAAGCAGGCTTCGGTGGTCGGGTGCGGACCGTGGGTCGACGCTCACGGCCATCCACGCCTGCTGGAGAGCCGGGTCCGCCTCGTCCAGGTAGGGCGTCGAGCTGGGGAGGACCGGTCGGTCGGCCGCCGCGGCCAGGAGAGCTGCCGCCGCGTCCCGATGGGGGCCCAGCCCGGAGTGGGCGGCCACCACGGCCGCGCAGACCGCCAGGCCCAGCGCGGTGACCCGGTCGACGGACGGGTGGGTGCGGGCGGTGTGGACGAGGAGGTCCATGGCCTCGCACTGGTGTCCCGCGCGGGACAGCGCCGTGGCGGTGGCGCTCGCGGCACTGCAGCGCAGGTCGGGCCGCTCGGTGAGCCGGTCGACGTGGGCACAGAGCGCGCGGGTCCAGGCGGAGTCGCCCGCCGCCGCCGCTGCGAGGGTGGCGAGCACGTAGCGCCGGGCCGCGTGCTCGGAGTCGCCGGACAGTTCGGCAGCCCGTTGCGCGGCGACCGCCGCCTGCGTCATGCGGCACTCGGTGCGGGCCTTGCGGCTCTCCGACTCGAGGAGGGCGGCGGTGGCTGCGTCCTCGCCGAGCGGCAGCATCGCCAGGTGCATGGCGCGTTCGAACGAGGGCTGCCCGATCGCCACCGCGAAGTCGTGGTGCAGCCGCCTGCGGACCACCGCGGGGGCGCCGTGGTAGACCGCGACCGCGACCAGTGGGTCCGGGAACACCACGTCGTCGCCGACGAGCTCGACGAGGCCGGCGGCCACGGCGGGCTCCCACACCTCGGCGGGAACGGACCTCCGGCCGGCCGCGTCCAGCACCGTGGCGAGCGGTTCCTGCCCGGCCCGTCCCGCCGCGTACAGGAGCGCCCGCCGGGTCGGTGCGGGAAGCGCGTCGAGCTGCCGTGCGTACCTGGTCCGGATCCGCATCGTGTCGGGCACGTCCTCGCTGCCGAACGCGTGACTGAGCTCGACGAGCGCGCGAGGGTTGCCCCGGGCCCGCCGCAACACCTCGTAGGCGGCGATCCCGGTGAGCGGGCCGGGCTGCCGGCGCAGGAGCTGCGCCGCCGTGGGCATGTCCAGCGGCAGCAGCCGGTGGTGCTGCAGGCCCTGCCACTCCAGGTGCCGGGCCGCCGCAGGGCGGGCGGCCATCAGGAACACGACCGGCTGCGCCGGGAGCGTCTCGACCAGTCGCCGCAGGCCGTCGGTGGACGTGGGGCCGATGCGGTCCACGTCGTCGACCACGGCCAGCACCGGTTGCCTCCTCGCCGCCCGGCTCAGCCATTCCGCCGCGCCTGCCGCCGGTGCCTCGTCGACCCCGTCCGGGGCCGGGCCGGGTGCGTCCGTCCGCTGCCGGTGGGTCGGGCACGGCGCCGCGGGCACGATGAGGTAGCCCGCCGATCGTGCGCGGTCCACGACGGCCTGCAGGAGCGTCGACTTGCCCGTCCCCGGGTCGCCGACGACCAGCGCGGCGGCTCCGGTCGTCCGGGTGGGGGTGATCAGGTCGAGCACCGGCTCCCCACCCGGCGGGAGGGTGCCGGCGCGTACGGTGTGGTCCCTGTGCGCTGATGCGGTCATGTCACTCCGAGATGACGTCCGGGAGCTGGCGGCGGCTCACGACGCCGAGCTTGGGGTAGATCTGGTACAGGTGCGATCCGACCGTGCGGGGTGAGAGCACCAGCCGGTCCGCGATCGCGCGGTTGCTCAGGCCCTGAGCGGCCAGCTTCGCGATGAACTGCTGCTGGGGCGTCAGCAGCGCGAACCCCTCGACCGTGCCGCGCAGCGAGACCCCGGTTGCGCGGAGCAGCTCGCAGGCGATGCCCGCGTCGTGGGTGGCGCCGATGCGGGCGAACGTGTCGTGGGCCGCGCGCAGCAGTGGGCGGGCGTCGACGAACCGGCGGCGCGCGCGCAGCCAGTCGGCGTAGTCGACCATGGCCACCGCCTGGTCGTGGGGCCGTTCGCCGCCGGTGTGCCCGGTGGCGGCCGCGTGCAGCGCCGACTCGACCGCGTGCTCGTCATCGACTGCGAGCAGCGCGGCGGCCCGGTCGATGAGCACTGCCCGGTGAGCGGAGGGTGTGCTCCCCGCGCTGCGCCGGACGCGGTGGAGAACCCGCAGCGCCGGCCCGTGCCGGTTCGCCTTCGCCGCCGACCGGGCGAGCTCGGCGACCGCCCGGTAGGACCATGCGAAGTGCTCGGGTTCCCCGTCGGGCCCGAACATCGCCAGGTAGTGGCGGCAGGCGAGCGCGTGGTCCCCGGCAGCGGCGTGGACGCGCCCCGCCGCGCGATGGACGAGGCAGCGCACCATCGGGTTGTCGTCCTCGGCCCGGTTCGACCAGGGGTCGAGGGTGGCCAGAGCCTGCTGGGCCGCGGCGACGTCACCGCGCAGGACCTGCAGGGCGATCCCCTGGGCGGCGACGGCCCGGCCCAGCACGGGCAGCCCCCCGGCGGCCGCGACGTCCGTCGCCTCGGCATGCACCGCCGCCGCTTCCCGCCACAGCCCGCAGTCGGCCAGCGCGTCCAGCAGCATCACGAAGGCGAACGGGTGGGCGCCCACGGCGTTGTCCTCACGGAGGAGCTGAACGGCGCGGCGCAGGTATCCGCTCGCGACGGTGGGGCCGTCCGCCATCCAGGAGGCGGTCCCGACCGACAGCAGCCGGATCAGCTCGGCGCGCCCGCTCTGCGGTTCGTGGAGGCCGGGGTCGGCGTCCTGCGTGCGCTGCCATCCGCCCGGGTCACCGATCGACCGGACCGAAGCGGCCACCGCTGCGTCGGCCGGCCCGGGGCACAGCTCGTCGCCCAGCGCCGTGCGGACCGGCAGGCTCTCCGCGCGCTCGACGATTCCCGCCAACGCCGCCCGCATCGCCGCGTCCCCGGTGACCAGGGCGGCCGTCCCGGCCGCCGAGGCCAGTGCCATGGCCACGCCGCGGTCCTGCAGTCCGCTGTCGAGCAGCCGGCCGATCGGGAGAGCGGAGGCGGACGCGGGCTCGTGCAGCGGAAGGTGCTGGCCGGCGGCCGCCGTGGCGACACCGAGCAGGGCCGGGTCGCCGGTCAGGTCCCTGACCCGCTCCCACAGCTGCCGGCACCAGGCGTGGTGACCTCCCCGGGCGGCCAGGAGAGCCGCGCGGGCACAGCGCCGGGCCGACCGGCCGGCGTCGGAGGTGCAGTCGGCTGCCCGTTCCAGCGCCCCGGCGGCCTCGACGTGCCGGCCCTGCCTGCACGCGACGGCGGCCGCGGTCTCGAGGAGGAGCGCGACGTCCTCGCCCGGCTCCTCGGCGGCGTTGGCCAGGTGCCAGGCGCGCCGCCCCGCGTCGTGCGACGGGAAGGCGGCCAGCGCCCGGTGCGCCTGGCGCCGGTCGTGCTCGGAGGCATCGGAGTAGCAGGCCAGGCGAACGGTGGGATCCCGAAAGCAGATCCGGTGGCCCACGATGGTGATCAGGGCGGCGTCCTCGGCCGGTCCGCAGTCGGCCAGGTCGGCCCCGGCGGCGGACAGTACGGCCTGCAGGTCCCCGCGGTCCTCGGCCGCCGCGGCGACGAGCAGCACCCGGCGGGTCTTGGTGGGCAGTTCCTCGATCCGCGCGGTGTGAGCGCGGCGAATCCGGGCCGGGACGGGCAGCCCGAATCCCTGCCGCGGACGGTGGTCGCCGCCCGCCGCGCTGTGCGCGAGCTCGATGACGGCCCGCGGGTTGCCGCCGGCGTGGCGGAGGATCTCGCCCCGGATCCAGCCCCGCGGTGGGGACGGCTGACGAGCGAGCAGGACCGTCGCTTCGGTGACCGACAACGGGCCGACGTGATGGACGGGCAGGTCCGTGTCGAGCTGCTCGGGAGGCAGGAGGCCGCGCGCTGCGAACAACAGCAGGATGTGCTCGCTGGTCAGCCGGTGGCTGAGGAAGGCCAGCAGGTCGAGCGAGCCCTGGCCTGCGGACTGCACGTCGTCGATGACGAGGGCGAGAGGTCTGTCCCGCGCCGCCTCCCGGACCAGCGACGACACCGCACCGTGCAGCGTCCCGGGATCGCGCACGGCGGCGTCGTCCGTACCGGAGACCAGCCCGTGCAGGGGAGTCCGCAGGGAGTCCGGCAGCCGGTCGGCGACCGACATCAGGGGCGTGACGAGCCGCCGCAGCAGCGCGCAGCCCGGCAGGCTGGTGCCCGATCCGGCGAGGACGCGGAAACCCTGCTGCCGTGCGTCGTCGACGGCGGTCGCCAGGAGGCTCGACCTGCCGATGCCCGTCTCGCCGAGGACCAGCAGCCGAGCCGGCCCGGTCCTCGCCTCCTGAACGGCCCGCGCGAGACGGCTGCGTTCGGCGGTCCGGCCGATGAGATCCGGTTCCCGGCGCAGCGGTGCCACGGTCTGCACGCGACCTCCGTCATTGCTGAGCATCGTCCTCCGATCGCTCATTCCCCGGTCTCCGAGGAAACCCAGCAGCCCCGGCGCTCGCCATGCGGAATACAGGCAGGACTGCGATCGGAGTCATTTGACTGATGGGCCGAACCCGACCAGTGCCTCATAACAACCAGGAAGGACGCCGCAGCCGGCCATGGGGGAGAACGCCGCGTCGTCCGACTCCCGCTCGGCTGCCGGTCGGCCAGTCGTTCTGTCGATGGCGGCCCGCGGTTCCCCGGGCACCCTCGCGGGGAGGTCGACACGACGGAAGGGCTGCGATGACGGGGAAGGCTGCGATGACGCTCATGAAGGCGATCCGGCTGTACGAGTTCGGTGGGCCGGACGCACTGCGCTACGAGGACCTTCCTGTTCCCGAGCCGGCCCCGGGCGAGGTGCTGGTCCGCGTGCACGGCACCAGCGTCAATCCCGTCGACGGCAAGACCCGGGAGGGGGTGAGCCGGCTGCGGGAGCTCCCGCTCACCCTCGGCTGGGACGTCGCGGGGGTCGTGGCGGGGCTGGGCGCCGGAGTCGACCGGTTCTCGGTGGGTGACGAGGTGCTGGGCCTGCCCCGGTTCCCCCGCGCGGCGGGGGCGTACGCGGAGTACGTCACCGCGCCGGCGCAGGAACTCGTGCGCAAACCCCCGGAGATCGACATGGTCCATGCCGGTTGCCTGCCGCTGTCCGGCCTCACGGCATGGCAGGCACTGGTGACCACCGGGTCCGTCGGTGCAGGCCGGCGGGTTCTGATCCACGCCGCAGCCGGGGGCGTCGGGCACCTGGCCGTGCAGATCGCCAAGGCGCGCGGCGCGTACGTCCTCGGGACCGCAGCCGCCGACAGCCACGAGGCACTGACGGGACTGGGCGCCGACGAACTGATCGACTACCGCACGACGCGTTTCGAGGATGCGGCAGGCGAGGTCGACGTCGTGCTCGACCTGATCGGTGGGGAGAACTCCGTCCGGTCACTGTCGATCCTGCGCGCCGGTGGTGTCCTGGTGTCGGTTCCCGCCGGCACCACCCGGGACCTGAGCGCGGCGGCGGCCGATCGCGGCGCCCGCTGGACGGATTTCCTGGTCCACCCCGACGCGGCCGGGCTCGACGGTCTGGCGGGGCTGGTCCGCTCGGGAGAGCTGCGTGTGGTGGTGTGTGACCGGTTCGCGCTCGCCGACACGGCGGAGGCGCATCGTGCCTCCGAGCGCCCGCACGCCCTCGGAAAGATCGCGATCACCCCCTGACCCATTTCGCGCATTGTCGTGAGTCGTTCATGAGCTCGGGAGCTGCGCAGAACCGGCGGGGTTCGACGTGAACAGTCATTCGACCGATGGCCCGTCCCCCGGTCGTGAGGAGAGTGGACGCCGTCCTACCGGAAAACCAAGGGAGGCTCGCGCATGGAAACGGTCGCCGACCACATCATCGATTCGCTCAAGGCCAGCGGTGTCCATCGCGTCTACGGACTGCCGGGCGATTCACTGAACGGATTCACGGATGCGCTGCGACGCGACGGGACGCTGGACTGGGTACATGTGCGGCACGAGGAGTCGGCTGCCCTCGGTGCGGCTGCGGAGGCCGGGCTGACCGGCGAGCTGGCCGTGTGCGTGGGCAGCTGCGGACCGGGCAACCTGCACCTGATCAACGGACTGTTCGACGCCTACAAGAGCCGGGTGCCGGTGCTGGCGCTCGCCGCGCACATCCCCGGGGACGAGATCGGGTCCGAGTACTTCCAGGAGACGCACCCCCAGAAGCTGTTCACCGAGTGCAGCGTCTACACCGAGCTGGTGAGCACGCCGGAGGCGGCGCCGCGCATCCTCGAGATGGCGATGCGAGCGGCGGTCGAGAACAACGGCGTGTCCGTGGTCGTCGTGCCGGGGGAGGTGCTTCTCGGCAAGGTCGACAGCCACGTCCGGCCGACGGCCGTGCGCGCGACGCGCTCGATCGTCCGGCCGGACGACAGCTCGCTGCAGCAGGCGGTGGCCTTGCTGAACTCGGCCCGGCGCGTCACCATCCTGGGCGGTGCGGGCGCGGCAGGCGCCCACGACCAGCTGCTCGCGCTCGCCGAGGCGCTGAAGGCGCCGATCGTGCACGCCCTGCGCGGCAAGGACGCCATCGAGTACGACAACCCGTACGACGTCGGGCTGACGGGCCTGCTCGGGTTCGCGTCCGGGTACAAGGCGATCGACGAGGCCGACACGCTCCTGATGCTGGGCACGGACTTCCCGTACCGGCAGTTCTACCCGAGCGACGCGACGGTGATCCAGGTGGACATCCGCGGCAGTCACATCGGCAGGCGCACCCACGTCGACCTCGGTCTCGTCGGCACCGTGAAGGACACCATCGAGGCGCTGCTGCCCCTCGTCGAGACGAAGACCGAGCGCCATCACCTCGACCGGGCCCGCGCGCACTACGAGAAGACGCGCAAGTCGCTCGACTCGCTCGCGGTGAACGACCACGAGCGCACCCCCATCCATCCGCAGTTCGTCGCGAGCAGGGTGAACGAGCTCGCCGCCACCGACGCGGTGTTCACCACGGACGTCGGCTCGCCGGTGGTGTGGGCGGCCCGGTACCTGCACATGAACGGTCAGCGGCGGCTGCTCGGCTCGTTCAACCACGGGTCGATGGGCGTGGCGCTGCCGCACGCGCTGGGTGCACAGGCGGCCTACCCCGGCCGTCAGGTGGTCGCGCTGGCAGGCGACGGCGGCCTCACGATGATGCTCGGTGAGCTCTTCGCGGCCGTCCAGAACCGCCTGCCGGTGAAGATCGTCGTGTTCAACAACTCGTCGCTCAACTTCGTCGAACTCGAGATGAAGGCGGCCGGCTTCGTCAACTACGGGACCGACCTGGAGAACCCGCGGCTGGCCGACGTCGCGTCGGCGGCCGGGGTGTTCGGGCAGCGGGTCGAGCGCCCGGGTGATCTCGACGGTGCCCTCAAGGCGGCTTTCGCCCACGACGGCCCGGCCCTCGTGGAGGTCTTCACCGCACGCCAGGAACTGTCCGTTCCGCCCGCGATCACGGTGGAACAGGCGAAGGGTTTCACCCTCTATGCGATCCGGACGATCCTGTCCGGGCGCGGTGAGGAACTGCTCGATCTCGTCACGACCAACGTCGCCCGGCGAATCCTCCAATAGGACGCCCGAGTACCACGCAATTCCGATCATAGGAGAGCCATGTCCTCCGAAGCTTCTTCTCCCGAATCCGCCGCCACTCCGTTGGGTAGCTGGGTGGCCCCCTACTACGACGTGGTCGCCGAGATCGACGACCTGATGCCCACCGGGGTCACCGTCACCGACGACGGCCGCGTCTTCGTGTCCTTTCCGCGGTGGGGCGACGACGTGCCCTACACCGTCGCCGAGATCGTGGACGGGAAAGCTGTGGCTTATCCCGACCCCGCGATCAACGAATGGAGCGAGAAGAGGAACGCGGACCAGTTGGTATCGGTGCAGAGTGTGATCACCGACCCGGTCGGTCACGTGTGGCTGCTCGACACGGGCAGCCTCTCGTTCGCGCCGTGGCTGGAGAACGGCCCGAAACTCGTCGAGGTCGACCCTGCGACCGACGAGGTCGTCCGCATCGTCCGGCTCGACCCGGCCGCGGTCACGGCCACCACGTACCTCAACGACGTCCGGTTCGACTTCTCCCGCGGCACCGGCGGGTACGCCTATCTCACCGACTCCCAGCCCGAGGGCGCGCTGATCGTGGTCGACCTGGGTTCGGGGGAGAGCTGGGCACGGCTGCGTGGCCACGCCACCACGGTGGCGTCGACGGGGTTCCGCGCGGTCGTGCAGGGTGTCGTCCGGGAGAACTACCAGGTGGGTGCCGACGGCATCGCGATCAGCGCGGACGGCAGCCTCCTCTACTACTGCCCGCTGTCGAGCCGGCGCCTCTACAGCGTGGAGACCAGCGCCCTGCTCGACCGCTCGCTGGACGACGACCAGGTGGCCGCCACCATCGTCGACCTCGGCGACAAGGGCGCATCCGACGGCCTGGAGTCCGACACCGCCGGCGCGGTCTACTCGACGGCCTACGAGCACAGCGCGGTACTCAAGCGGGACGCCGACGGCACGTGGTCGACGGTCCTGCACGGCCCGGCGTTGCTGTGGCCGGACACCCTCGCGCTCGCCGCTGACGGCTATCTGTACGTCAGCGTGAACCAGCTCCCGCGGACCCCGCTGTTCAACGACGGGGTCGAGACGCGGGTCCCGCCCTACCAGATCATCCGAGTGCACGTCGGTGCCAGCCCGATCCGGCTGACCGGCGCTGCCTGAGAGGAACTCCCAGTGTCAGAAACCCCCAGCTCCGAGAGCACGCCACCCACCTTGAGTGCGGTACGTGCCCGCCCGGTGATCGTTCCGCTTCGCCGGCCGGTCATCGCCGACATCGGCCGCTTCGACCGCTGGCCGATGGTCCTGGTCGACGTGGAGACCAGCGACGGTGTCGTCGGCAGCGGCTACATCGCCCCCTACCGGGCGGCCGCGATGCCGGCGATCGTCGCGGAGATCAACGACCTCGGCGAGGTGTGGCACGGAAAGCCGATCGCGCCGGTGGACGCCTTCACCCAGTTCGGCAAGTCACTGAACGTGGTCGGCATCGCCGGCATCTCGCTGATCGCCCGCGCCGCCGTGGACATGGCGATGTGGGACGCGCTCGCGAAGACGGCAGGCCTGCCGCTCGTCCAGCTGCTCGGCGGCACGGTGGGGCCGGTACGCGCCTACAACAGCAACGGGCTGTGGCGCCATGAGATCAGCACCCTCGCGAAAGAGGCGGCCGAGCTCCGCGACGAGGGCGGATTCACGGCGATGAAGCTGCGCCTGGGCCACCCCCGGCTGCAGGACGACCTCGACGCGATCACGGCCGTGCGCGAGGGCGTCGGACCCGACGTCGACGTGATGGTGGACTTCAACCAGGCCCTGGGCTACGGCGACGCGGTCCGGCGGTGCCACGACCTCGACGACCAGGGGCTGTACTGGCTGGAGGAGCCGATCCGCTACGACAACGTCGAGGGGTACGGGAAGCTCGAGCAGCGGGTACGCACCCCGGTGCAGCTGGGGGAGAACTACTACGGGCCGCGGGACCTGTTCAACTCCATCCGGGCCGGGACCGTCCCCTACGCCATGGCCGACCTGATGCGCATCGGCGGCGTCACCGGCTGGCTGCAGACGGCCGGACTGGCCGCCGCAGCGGGAACGCAGCTGTCGAGTCACCTCTACCCCGAGATCGCGTCACACCTGCTCCGGGTGAGCCCCACCGCACACTGGCTGGAGTGGGTCGACTGGGCGAATCCGGTGCTGGCCGAGCCGACGGTGCCGGTGGACGGGCACATCACCGCGTCCACCCGCCCCGGCACCGGGGTGGCCTGGGACGAGGCCGCGGTGAACAAGTACCTGGTGTCGACCTGATCCGGCGGTATCTCACAGGGGAGCTCCGGGGATGCTCTCCTCTGGAAGAGTCCGCTGCCATGATCCACGTGAGGGTAGCCCGCGTTCGCCCCGACAAGCTGGACGTGCTCAAGGCCTGGTTCGCCGAGGCCGAGCAGCGGGCCGACGAGGTCCGCGCCACCTTCGAACAGGAGGGCGTCACGCACGAACAGGCGAAGCTGATCACGACCGCGGACGGTCCGCTGCTCGTCTACGCGGTGGAGTGTGCCGACTACGAGGCGGCCGGGGAGGTGTTCCGGAACTCCACGCTGCCGATCGACGCCGAGCACAAGCGCGTCATGGCCGAGGTGCTCGACGGCCACGTGGACACGCCGGTGCTCCTCGACATCCACATCTGACGCCGCCTGCGCCGCGAGATCCGGCTGTCCGCCCTTCGCGGGGCCGACGGCCGGATCTCATGGCGATCAGGTCACGACAAGCCCTTGAGCGCCTCGGCGATCGAGTCGGCGATCGGGGTGGTCGGACGGCCGATGAGCCGGGCGAGGTCGCCCGGCGTGGCAGCGAGCAGGCCACGTCCGATCGCGCCTTCCATTCCCACGAGAATGGAGGCCACCGGCTCGGGCAGCCCCGCGCCGGTCAGCATCGCCAGGCGGGCCTCCCAGGAGACGTCGTCGTAGGTGATGGTGCGACCGGTCTGCCGGGACACCTCCGCCGCGAACTCCGCGAACGACCATGCCGTGTCACCGCTGAGCTCGTAGGCCCGGCCGAGGTGACCCTCGCCGGTCAGGACGGCGGCCGCCGCGGCCGCGAGGTCGGGGCGGGACGCCGAGGCGAGACGTCCCGTGCCTGCGTGGACCGCAACGGCGCCGTGCTCCAGCACGGCGCCGAGGTTCTCGGTGAACACCTCCGAGTACAGGCTGTTGCGCAGGAACGTGTAGGGCAGTCCGGAGTCGAGAATCAGCTGCTCGGTGGCCTTGTGCTCGTCCGCGAGCGCGAAGTCGGCGGCCGGGCCGCCCAGCACTCCGGTGTAGGCGAGCTGGGCCACGCCTGCCGCCTCGGCCGCGTCGATGACGGCAGCGTGCTGCGGCACCCGCCTGCCCACCTCGTAGGCGGAGATCAGCAGCAGCCGGTCTCCTGCACGGAACGCGCTCGCCAGGGTCTCCGGGCGGTCGTAGTCGGCCGTGCGCACCTCGACGCCGCGCGCGGCCAGGCCGGCGGCCTTGCCCTCGTTGCGCACGACGGCGGCGATGTCGCCGGGAGGGACGTCGGCCGCCAGCAGGGACTCGACCACCAGGCGACCGAGATGTCCGGTTGCTCCGGTGACGACGATGCTCATGATTTCTCCGGGTCCGTGAGTAGAAGATCGAACTCACCGACGGTATGGCCGGTACCGGATCCGGAGCCAGTACCCACTTTGACGTAAGGTACTGACGTGAGCGTAAGTGCGCGGGCGGTCACATCTGTCACTGACAATCAGGTCTGTCCCGAGCGACTGGTCGTCGAGCACATCACGAGCCGCTGGGGGATGCTCGTGCTCACCGCGTTGCTCGACCGTTCGTATCGTTTCAGCGAACTGCGGAGAGAAATCGGCGGCGTCAGCGAGAAGATGCTCGCCCAGACGCTGCAGACGCTGGAACGCGACGGTTTCGTCCATCGCCACGCCAGGCCCGTGATCCCGCCGCACGTCGACTACACCGTCACCGATACGGGCCGGGAAGCCGGGGAACGGATGCGCGCCATGATCCAGTGGGTGGAAGGCCGGATGAGCACCGTCGTCGACGCCCGTGCGGCGTACGACCGGGTGCGGGCGGAGCGCGATGCCGCCACCGAGGCTCCCCCGGTGGCCCGAACCCGCTAGTCGCTCCGCGCGGACGAGCGGACCGGGCCTCCTTCAGGCCGGAAGGCGGAATCGCCTGCCCGAGGAGGCATGTGCGGTCCGGCGCCCGATGGACGAACACGATCGCCGTCGCGGGTCATGCCGGGGGGATTCGGGCCGCGATCTGTTCCCGGGCGTGCGGACACTCGTCGAAGCTCAGGGGGCAGTCCAGCGCGTGCTCGATGAGGTCCTTCGCCGCCTGCGCCCGGTCGATGCGACGTTCGAGCACCGCAATGTGATGGCGGAGCAGGTCAGGATGATCCAGGGGGCTGTCGGTGGACAGCAGCTCGCGCAGCGCCCGCAGGCCGAATCCGGCGTCCTTGCCCATCAGGATCAGGGCCACCCGAGCGAGATCCGCCTGACCGAAACACCGCTGCCCGCCTGCCCGCCTGCCGGGCGCGAGCAGTCCCACGCTCTCCCAGTGGCGCAGGACGTGGGTGGGAAGTCCGAACCGGCCGGCCAGCTCGCCGATGCTCAGCTCCGCATCCGCGTCACTTGACTTCATGTGCACATTAACCGGCACGGTCGCCGGCATGAGCAACAACCACGTCAGCAACCCCGGCGGGCCGCCGGTGGCCACCGATCTCGCCGTGACACGGGTGGCCAACGCCTGCGTCCTGCTGGAGCTGAACGGTCACACGATCCTCACCGACCCGTGGTTCACCGAGCGGTGGTACCTGCGCCGCGGTGAGCCGCTCGGCCTGCGGGTCATCGACCTTCAGGCGTTGACGGCGATCGTCGCGACCAACTTCGCGGTCAACCACTGGGACCTGCGCGCGTTGCGGGACTACCGCCACAAGGCCACCACGCCGGTCTACGTGAGCGCCGCCCGGATGGCCCGTCAGGCGCGCGCACTGGGCTTCCGGACGGTCGAGCACCTGGGTTGGGGCGAGACGCGGGATCTCGCCCCGGCGCTCTCGATCGAGGCGGTGCCGGCGGGGCGGACCCTCGCGTGGCGCAACAACGCCTACGTCCTCACCAGCGGGCGGACGCGGGTCCTCTTCGGCGGGGAGATCCAGGACGTCGCGCTGTTGGAGCGCTACCGGGCACACGGGTCGCCGGTGGCCGTAGCGCTGTTGCCCGTCAACGGGCTGCGTCCGGTTCTCGGCCGGCCGCTCGTGATGGGGCCGCGAGAGGCCGTGGCGGGGGCGAGGGCCGTGGGAGCGCGTGTCCTCGTCCCGGTCCACGACGCCCACGGCGCCGACCCGCTCTCCCTGGTGTTCCGCCGCCACGGATCGGGGGAGGACGCCAGAGCTCTGGCTGCCACGGACCGGACCGGGCTCGAGGTCGTCTGCCTGGTCCCGGGGGAGCGGTGGGAGTACTCGACGGCGGGTGCCGGATGAGAGTGGGCGCACACGACGGCGCCCCCGACCCGTGGAGCTCGGCTCCGCAGGTCAGGGGCGCTCCGCCGCGCTCAGGGAAGCGGCCTCCCGGTCACCGGGCGGCCGAGCCCGCCCTACGCTTGGTCCAGATGTCGTAGGCGACGGCGGCGAGCAGCACGAGACCCTTCACGAGCATGACGCGCTCGCTCGGGGCGCCGATGAGCGACATGCCGTTGTTGATCACGGCCATGATCAGTCCGCCCGTGATCGCCCCGACCACCTTGCCCACACCGCCCTGCACCGCCGCGCCGCCGATGAACGCCGCGGCGATCGCGTCGAGCTCGAAGTTGGTGCCTGCGGTCGGCCCCGCCTGGTTGAGGCGTCCGGCGAAGATGACGCCGGCCAGCGCCGCCAGCACGCCCATGTTGACGAAGATCCAGAAGGTGACCGACTTGACCTTCACCCCGGACAGCGTGGCCGCCGAGAGGTTGCCCCCGACCGCGTAGATGTGCCTGCCGAAGACGGACCGGGTGGTCAGCAGCGTGTACCCGAGCACGAGCACCGCGAGCAGCACCAGCACCCACGGCAGGTTCTTGAACCGGGCCAGCTGCACCACGACCGCGAGCACGACGACCGCCGCCAGCGCGATCTTGAGGACGAAGATCGGCAACGGGTCGACGACCTGGCCGTAGCCGAGCCTGCCCACGCGCTGGCGCCACTGGGTGACGGCGATGCCGGCCACCACCCCGAGCCCCACCAACAGGCTCAGCAGGTCGGCGCCGCCGAGCGGGCCCAGCCCGATGTTGCCCAGGTAGCCCTCGGTGAAGCCGTTGGACAGCGTGCGGATCGGGTCCGGGAACGGGCCGATGCCCTGGTTGCCCAGCACCGTGAGGGTGAGGGCACGGAACAGCAGCATGCCCGCCAGGGTGACGATGAAGGCCGGGATGCCGAAGTAGGCGATCCAGAACCCCTGCCAGGCCCCGATGACCGCGCCCGCGATGAGCGTGACGAGCACCGCCAGCGGCCACGGGACGTTCAGGTTGACCATCAGCACCGCGGAGATCGCCCCGGTGACCGCCACGACCGATCCCGCGGAGAGATCGATGTGCCCGGCGATGATGATCAGGATCATGCCGATCGCCAGAACCAGGATGTAGGAGTTCTGGACGATGATGTTGGAGATGTTCTGCGGCTGCAGCAGCGCGCCGTCGGTGAGCACCGAGAACAGCACGATGATCAGCACGAAGGCGACGTAGATGCCGCTCTGCCGGGGGTTGATCGAGAACCGGCGCAGCGCGGGCGACCGGGGCGGGAGCTGGGGCGGGGGAGTCCCGCCCTCCGCGGTGGCCCCGACGTCTGCGGAGGTGGTGGTGGACATGGGGTCGCCTACTCCTGTTCCGTGGTCATGTAGTGCATGAGCCGCTCCTGGGTGGCCTCCTCGCGGCTCACCTCACCGGTGATCCGGCCGCTCGACAGCGCGTAGATGCGGTCGCAGAGGCCCAGCAGCTCCGGCAGCTCCGACGAGATGACCAGCACGGCCTTTCCCTCGGCGGCGAGCGCGTTGATGATCGTGTAGATCTCGTACTTCGCGCCGACGTCGATGCCGCGGGTCGGCTCGTCGAGAATGAGCACGTCCGGGTCGGAGAAGATCCACTTCGCCAGCACGACCTTCTGCTGGTTCCCGCCGCTGAGCTTGCCCGTCACGCTGAGGACGGTCGGCGCCTTGATGTTCAGGCTGCGCCGGTACCCCTCGGCGACCTTGTACTCCTCGTTGTCGTCCACCCAGCCGCGGCGGGCGAGCTTGCCCAGCCGGGCCGCGGAGACGTTGCGCTTGATGTCCTCGATGAGGTTGAGGCCGTAGCGCTTGCGGTCCTCCGTGACGTAGGCGATCCGGTGACGGATCGCGTCCTGCACGGAACGCACCTGGATCTCCCGGCCGTCCTTGACCAGCCGCCCGGAGATGTTGGTGCCGTAGGACCGGCCGAACACGCTCATCGCCAGCTCGGTGCGCCCCGCGCCCATCAGGCCGGCCAACCCGACGATCTCGCCGCGGCGCAGGGTCAGGTTGGCGCCCGAGACCACGGCCCGGTCGGGCTGGGTGGGGCTGTGCACCGTCCAGTCCTCGATCCGCAGCACCTCCTCGCCCACGTGCGGCTCGTGGGGCGGGAAGCGGTTCTCGAGGTCGCGGCCCACCATCAGCGAGATGATCCGGTCCTCGGTCACCTCGTCGGTGCGCATGTTCAGCGTCTCGATCGACCGGCCGTCACGGATGATCGTGATCGAGTCGGCGATGGCCGCGATCTCGTTGAGCTTGTGAGAGATGATCACCGACGTGATGCCCTCCTCCCGCAGCCCGCGGAGCAGGTCGAGGAGGTGCGCGGAGTCGTCGTCGTTGAGCGCCGCGGTCGGCTCGTCGAGGATGAGCAGCCGCACCTCCTTCGACAGCGCCTTCGCGATCTCCACCAGCTGCTGCTTGCCGACCCCCAGGTCGAGCACCTGCGTCACGGGGTTCTCCGCGAGCCCGACCCGGGCCAGGAGAGCCGCCGCCGCGTGGTTGGTGCGGTTCCAGTCGATCAGGCCGCGGGTCGCCTGCTCGTTGCCGAGGAAGACGTTCTCGGCGATGGAGAGCTGGGGGCACAGCGCCAGCTCCTGATGGATGATCACGATCCCGCGCTGCTCGCTGTCGCGGATGCTCGAGAAGGTGCAGAGCTCGCCGTCGAAGTGGATCTCGCCCTCGTAGGAGCCGTGCGGGTACACCCCGGACAGCACCTTCATGAGCGTCGACTTCCCGGCGCCGTTCTCACCGCAGATGGCGTGGATCTCCCCGCGGCGGACCGACAGGTTGACGTCCTCCAGCGCTTTCACGCCGGGGAACGTCTTGGTGATGCCCCGCATCCGCAGGATCTCGTCGGCGGTCATCACTACCTCAGCTGGTCGGCGGTGTAGTAGCCGGAGTCGACCAGCACCTTCTGGTAGTTGTTCTTGTCGACGACCACCGGCTGCAGCAGGAACGAGGGCACGACCTTGTTGCCGTTGTCGTAGTCGGTGGTGTTGTTCACCTCGGGCTTGGCGCCCTTCAGCACGGCGTCGGCCATCTTGACGGTGACGTCGGCGAGCTGGCGGGTGTCCTTGTAGACGGTGGAGTACTGCTCACCGGCGATGATCGACTTCACCGAGGCGACCTCGGCGTCC
Organism: Pseudonocardia xinjiangensis; assembly: GCF_050948425.1. Taxonomy (NCBI): domain Bacteria; kingdom Bacillati; phylum Actinomycetota; class Actinomycetes; order Pseudonocardiales; family Pseudonocardiaceae; genus Pseudonocardia; species Pseudonocardia xinjiangensis. Next base: position 3,390,389 of record NZ_CP192009.1, read on the forward strand.
TGGCCCGTCACGATGGGGTAGGGCTGACCCGCGGTGCCGTAGCCGTTGCTCTTCAGCGCCGACAGGATTCCGATCGACAGGCCGTCGTAGGGGGAGAGCACGCCCTGGACCTTGGCACCGCTGTAGGTGGAGGTGAGCAGGTCCTCCATGCGCCGCTGAGCCGTGGCCGGGTCCCACCGCAGGATCGCCACGGTGGTGAAGTCGGTCTGCCCGCTCTTCACGACCAGGGTGCCCTTGTCGATGTAGGGCTTGAGCACCGACATCGCACCGTTGAAGAAGAAGGTGGCGTTGTTGTCGTCGGGCGAGCCGGCGAACAGCTCGATGTTGAACGGGCCGGTGGCCGTGCCGTCCGTGCCGTCGGCGTTCTTGAGCCCCAGGCCGGTGAGCAGCGAGTTCGCCTGGTCCACGCCCACGGTGAAGTTGTCGAAGGTGGCGTAGTAGTCGACGTTCGGGCTGTTGCGGATCAGGCGGTCGTAGGAGATCACCGGGATCTTGTTGTCGGCGGCCTCCTGCAGCTGCGTGGTGAGCGCCGTGCCGTCGATCGAGGCGACCACCAGCAGCTTCGCACCCTTGCTGATCTGGTTCTCGATCTGGTTGACCTGCGTCGGGATGTCGTTCTCCGCGTACTGCAGGTCGACCGAGTACCCGAGCTTCTCCAGCGCGCTCTTGATGTTGTCGCCGTCGTGGATCCAGCGCTCGGACGACTTCGTCGGCATGGTGACGCCGACCAGGCTCCCGGCGGCCGGGGTCGCCGCACCGGCGTTCTGGTCGACGGTCTTCTCACTCGAACCACAGGCCGCGAGTGCCGTGGCGAGCACGATGCTCCCGGCCACTGCGGCCAGCCGTGCCAGCTTCATCTTCTCTCCAGTGAATAGATGGGTCCGTGAGCCGGCATCGCGTACACGTCGAGGAACCCTGAGGTCAGGGCGTGCAGTCGGTGCCGGTACCGATCACGCGGGGGGATGTCCGCCGGGCACCCGGCGCCGCAGGAAGCGGACAGCCGTGCTCGGCGGGGCGGGACTTCGCTGGTCGTCGGCGCGCGGCCGATCACACCACGGGCGTGCCGGGTGACGACGCAGCGGGTGACGACGCAGCCGGACGTCGTCCCTGCGGCGGCGCGGCCACCCGTGTGCGGTCCGGACAGCCACCCGAGGTCCACGCTCACGGTGGCCGTGAGGTGCTGGGTGAATCGATGCCATGGGACACCTTCGTCCGGGAGCAGGCGGAGCCGTGAAGACCCGCGGCGGCGAATGTTAGCGCTCACATCTTGGCGGGGGCAAGCGCTGCGCCGCAGCGGGCCGGCCCGGTCGAGCCGGGCCGCCCGACCCGCGGGCGCCGTGGCCGTCCGAGTGTCCACACGGGCCTGGCGCTCACCAGGCGCGTCGTGCCCCGGCGGCGGTTCCGGACCCGGGCCGGTCGCCTTGCGCGAGCCGGTGGGCGCCCCATAGCGTTGGCCCGTGGCGCAGACGGATCGCGGTATCGGCGACGAGCTCGCCGAGCGGCTGTGGCTGGATCTGGGCTACGCCGCCAGCGCCGCCTGTCGGGCCTGAGGAACGCCGCCGCACCCTCCGCGCCGCCCGACAAGGACATATTCGTGCAGACCACCGCCACGCGAGTGGCCGCTGTTCCCGTGACGCTCCGAGGCGTCGACCGGGTGTTCGGCACCGGCGACGGCGCTCATGTCGTCCTGCGCGGGATCGACCTCGACGTCGCGGCGGGCGAGGTGGTGGCGTTGCTCGGGGCGTCGGGCTGCGGGAAGTCCACCTTGCTCCGCCTCGTCGCGGGCCTCGACCGGCCCACCGGCGGCGAGGTGGCGATCGACGGTGCCCGGGTCGACGGGATCGAGCCGAGGGCCGCGGTCGTGTTCCAGGAACCGCGCCTGCTGCCCTGGCGCACCCTGGCCGAGAACGTCGCCTTCGGCCTGCCGGACGGCGCACCGCGGAGCACGCGGCGCTCCGCGGTGGCGCACGCGCTCGACACCGTGGGGCTCGCGCCGTTCGCGGCCTACCGCCCGCGTGCCGTCTCCGGCGGCATGGCCCAGCGCACCGCACTCGCGCGGGCGCTGGTGCGACGACCCGGTGTGCTCCTGCTGGACGAGCCGTTCGCGGCGCTCGACGCGCTCACCCGCCTGCGCATGCAGGATCTCGTCGACGACCTGCAGCGTTCCTCCGGGGCCACCGTCCTGCTGGTCACCCACGACGTCGACGAGGCACTCCAGCTGGCCGACCGCGTCGTCGTGCTCGCCCCCCGCGCGGACCGTGGCGCCGGGTCCGGGATCGCGCACGTGCTCGACGTGCCCGGCGCGCGTCCGCGGGACCGCGCCGACCCCGTGCTCGCCGCGCTGCGTGTCGAGCTGCTCGACCGCCTCGGCGTGCCCCGCCACCGCCCCGCCTGACCCACCTCGTTCCAGGAGACCGTGATGCCCCCTGCCCTGTCCGCCGTCGCCCGGATCGGTGTGCTCGCCGCCCTCGTGGGTGTGCTCGCCGGCTGCGTCTCGGGCGAGAACGCCGACGGCTCCGTCGGTGCGCCCGCGGCCTCGGGCGTCCAGGTGCGCCTGGACTACGCCTACTACAACCCCGAGAGCCTGGTGATCAAGGAACAGGGCTGGCTCGAGCAGGAGCTCGGCCCCGGCTCCGTCCAGTGGGTCCTGTCGCAGGGCAGCAACAAGGCCAACGAGAACCTGCGGGCCGACGCGATCGACATCGGCTCCACCGCCGGCACCCCGGCGCTGCTGGCCAGGGCGAACGGTTCCCCGATCCGCGCGATCGACGTCTTCAGCCGTCCCGAGTGGTCGGCGATCGTCGTCGCGAAGGACTCGCCGATCAGCGACCCCGCGCAGCTGCGCGGGCAGAAGATCGCGGCCACCCAGGGCACCGACCCGTACTTCTTCCTGCTGCAGACCCTGTCGGCCGCCGGCCTCTCCGCGTCCGACGTCGAGATCGTCAACCTCCAGCACTCCGACGGGAAGATCGCGCTCGAACGCGGGGACGTCGCAGCATGGGCCGGGCTGGACCCGTTCATGGCCCAGACCGAGCTGGAGGCGGGTTCGCGCCTGATCTACCGCAACCTCGACTTCAACTCCTACGGCCTGCTCAACGCCAACGAGGAGTTCCTCGAGCAGAAGCCGCAGGTCGCCCAGACCGTCGTCACGGCGTACGAGCGGGCCCGCGCCTGGATCACCGAGAACCCCGACGCCGCCGTCCAGACCCTGGCGGCCGCTGCGAGCATCAAGCCCGAGATCGCGCGCCAGCAGCTGCTGACGCGCACGGATCTGGGCATCGACCCGGTGCCCGGCGAGCCGCAGCGCGCGGTCCTGTCGCGGCTGGTGCCGTTGCTCGTGTCCGACGGGCTGGTGCGCTCGGAGCCGGAGGCCACCACCGCGCTCGCCACCCTGTTCGAGCCCCGCTTCGCCGAGCAGGCCAAGGGCACCACGTCCGCCGGCCGAGCGGCCGGGTCGTGACGGTCACCGATCCCGACACCGAGGCCCGGGCGGACCCGGCCTCGCCCGCCCGGCGCCCCGGCCCGCGGCGGCTCGGCGGCGTCCGGCGGCTCGGCGGTGCGGTGCTGCTCGGACTGCTCGTCCCGGTGCTCTTCGTGCTGGGGTGGCAGCTGCTGGCGACGTCGGGGGAGTTCTCGCCGTCCCAGCTGCCCACCCCGGGAGCGGTGCTGGCCGCGCTGGTGGAGCTGGTGACGCGCGGCGAGCTCTGGCAGCACATCGGCATCAGCACCCAGCGGGTGCTCCTCGGCTTCGCCGCGGGTGCCGGCTCCGGTCTCGTGCTCGGCGGTGTGATCGGGCTGTCGCGTCCGGCGCGGGCGCTGCTGGCACCGTCGATCCAGGCGTTGCGGGCGGTGCCGTCGCTGGCCTGGGTGCCGCTGTTGCTGCTCTGGCTCGGTATCGGCGAGACCCCGAAGATCACGCTGGTCGCGATCGGGGCGTTCTTCCCCGTCTACACCACCGTGTCGGCCGCGCTCGCCCATGTCGACCGCCACCTCGTCGAGGTCGGCCGGGCCTACGGCCGCACGGGCGTGCGGCTGTTCGTCCAGGTCCAGTTGCCGGCGATCGCCCCTGCTGCATTGTCGGGACTGCGCCTCGGTCTGGCCCAGGGATGGCTGTTCCTGGTGGCCGCCGAACTCATCGCCTCGTCGATCGGACTCGGGTTCCTCCTGATCGACAGCCAGAACACCGGACGCACGGACATTCTGCTTCTCGCGATCGTGCTGCTCGCGGTACTGGGGAAGATCACCGACGGCATCCTCGGCCTCGCCGAGCGCCGGCTGCTGCGCAGATGGAACTGACACTCCAGAACGCATTACCGGGTGGGTGACACGCCGCACGTGGCCGAGAAATCTGTGGTTCCTTCCGCGGAGATCGCCCCCTGTCAACAGGACGAATCGTTCTCGGCGGCCGGCCATCCGGAAGTTCCCGTGTCTCTCTCGGCGGGCCAACTTGACGTTCACGGTGTTTTTTGGAGAGTATCGGCCGGCCCGCCGAGAACTCATCGAATGGAAGTGCACTGTGGCCCAGCAAGTTCAAACCCGGCTCGTCGACGACCTGGACGGTTCGGAAGCCGACGAGACGGTGACGTTTGCTCTCGCCGGACGCCAGTACGAGATCGACCTGTCGGGCGAGAACGCCGCGCGACTCCGGGACTCCCTGGCTTCTTTCGTCGCCGCGGCCCGTCGGGGCGGTAGCGGTCGCCAGTCCTCGGCCACCGCCCGTTCCGCACGTCCGGCCGCCAGCGACCGGGAGCACACCGCAGCGGTGCGGGAGTGGGCCCGGCAGAACGGGCACGAGATCTCCGACCGCGGACGCATCCCCCACTCCGTTCTCGAGGCCTACGCGCAGCGCGGTTCGGCCTCCTAGTCCCGGGGGAACGAGGTCGTCCGGCCCGCTTGCGGGAAAGGAACCTCGTTTCCACGACACTGGCAAAAGCGCGGACCGGGCCTGACGAGAATCGGCGCATCCGGGGATGGGCTCTTCCCTCCGGGGAAGGGCCCATCCTGGTCCCGGGGTGTTCTCAGATGCCCAGCGCAGTCAGGTCCGCCACCAGTTGGCTGATCGTGGGGAGCCCGAGGAGCCGCCGCCGGAAGGCCCGCGCGGCAAACCGGTACGAGGGATCGTCGAGTACCTCCCGGCACGCCGCGGCAATCGTCGTCGTGCCCGCCTCGTGGGCGTCCACGGTCACTCCCAGACCCAGTTCGGTCAGTCGCTGCGCGTTGGCGGGTTGCTCGGCGTAGAGCGGCAGGGCGACCATCGGCACCCCGGCGGTGAGTGCCTCCCGGACGCCGCCGAAACCTGCGTGGGTCACGAACAGGTCGCAGGCCTGCAGCAGCAAGGGCTGTTGCACGAACGACGCGAGGTGCACGTTGGCCGGGCGCGGTCCGGCCCAGGTGCTCACGTCGCTGCCGCGGCCCAGGGCCACCACGGCCGTGCAGGGCAGTGAGCCGAGAGCCTCCACGATGCGCCGCAGCGGCGACGTGTCGGAGGTGAGCATGTGCCCGCTGACGGAACCCAGCGTGGCCACCACGAACGGCCCGCCCGCCGGCAACTGCGCAATCGCCGGATCGAGCGGGTCGGATGCCTCGTCGGGCCCCCGGTAGTACCGGTGCGCCGCGCTCTGCGTATCGGCCGGGTGCCACAGATCGGGCATCCAACTGATCCAGGGGTGGCGAGTCAGGGTCGAGGTGTCGTTCACCGGTGGCAGGCCGATGGCGACCCGCGACTCGTTCAACCACGGGAGCATGCCGGGGTCCCGGGTCACCTGCAGTGGCGCCGCATCGAGCGTGACACAGGGCACGCCGAGACTTTCGGCCGTCAGGTACCCGCCGAACTCCGTGGATTCGCGCACCACGATGTCGGGCCGGAAATCGGATGACAGGGCCAGCATGTCCGTCGCGGCGCGCTCCGCGGCGAGACCGGCGAAGATCCGGCCGACCACGGCGCCACGTCCCAGTTCCTCCAGTTCCGGCAGCGGCTTTCCGTCCGGGTGGAACCCGAGGCTGCGCGCGTAATCCGGGTCGTCGGCCAACTGCGTCGGCGCGAGCATCCCAGGCATGGACCGGTGCGGTACCCCGAACCGGTCGAGGTCGTCGGCAAGCGAGTCGCCGGTGGCCACCATGACCTGGTGGCCGGCCGCCTGAAGTGACCGCGCCAGCGGCACCACCATCGGCACCAGATGTGAGTAGACCGGAACGCTGGTCAGCAGAAAGCGCATCAAACCGCCCGAACGATTCCCGGGGTGCCGAAGCGTGCGGGAGATCGGCGGATCGTCAACCGCTCAGGAAATGTCTCGGTCACCCGGCCATCATCGGGGACACGAGCCGGTCGGGCAGAGCCGGGTCGTTCCCGCACTGCACAACGGAGCAGCAACGAATACGCGAGAGCGCCGCGATCGCCTCAGGAGTGGGAGTGACGACTCCGGTACCGGCGGTCAGGGCAGCATCCAGCCCAGCACCGGGGTGGCCTGCAGCGCGATGAGGACGGCGAGCACGAGCAACATCCCCAGGCTCCAGCCGATCACCTTGCGCAGGAGCACGCCCTCCTGGCCCTCGAGCTTCACCGCGACGGCGGCGATCGTGAGGTTCTGCGGGGAGAGCATCTTGCCGAGCACACCGCCCGAGGAGTTGGCCGCCGCGAGCAGCTCGGGAGGCAGTCCGGTGCTGCGCGCCGCGGTGACCTGCAAGGCCCCGAACAATGCGTTCGACGACGTGTCCGAACCCGTGACGGCCACGCCGAGCCAACCGAGCACGGGGGAGAAGAAGGCGAGCGCACCGCCGGCGGAGGCGATGATGAGAGCGATCGCCGTGGTCTGCGCCGACGCGTTCATGACGTACGCCAGCGCGAGCACCGAGGCAACCGTGAGGATCGCCCAGCGGAGATCGACGATCGTGCGCACCCACGTGCTGGCGGCGCGCTTCGCCCCCACACCGAGCAGCGGCGCCACGATCAACCCGGCGACGACCATCAGCGTGCCCGCCGTGGAGAACCAGGTCAGGGAGTACTGCGTGGTGCTGGACATCAGGGGCTTGCCGTTGGTCCCGATGATGTCGAGGAACGGCCAGTTGAACGCGAGCTTGAGGGAGTCGAGCACCGGCTTGAGGCCGGGCAGCTGGTCCAGCGCGAACACGATCACGATGATCACGTACGGCGCGTAGGCCTTGCGGACGTCAGCGGGCGAGTCCGGCGTCGCCACCGTGCCGGGGCCACCGGAGGCCGCCAGCGCGGGCTCCCGCGCTGCCCAGACCGCGTCGGGCCGGGCGCGCGCGAGCAGGATCACCGCGACCGCGGCGAGCAGCGACGCGAGGATGTCGGTGAGCGGCACCGACACGTAGTTCGACACGGCGAACTGGGTGATCGCGAAGACCACCCCGCACCCGATGGCCGGCACCCACGCCTCGCGCAGACCCCGCCTGCCGTCGACGAGGAACACGAGCACGAGCGGGACGAACACCGCGAGCACCGGGGTCTGCCTGCCGATCGTGGACGCCACCTGGGTCAGCGGCAGGCCGGCGACGCCGGCCAGGGTGATGACCGGGACGCCCATGGCCCCGAACGCCACCGGCGCCGTGTTGGCCACGAGAGCGACCACGGCGGCCTTCATCGGCCGGAACCCCAGCGCCACCAGCATCACCGAGGTGATCGCGACGGGGGCGCCGAACCCGGCCAGCGCCTCCAGCAGGGCGCCGAAGCAGAACGCCACCAGGATCGCCTGGGTGCGCTGGTCGGTCGACAGCGCGCCGAAGCTGCGGCGCAGGATGTCGAAATGGCCGGTGGCCACGGTCATGTTGAACACCCACAGCGCGCTCACGACGATCCACATGATCGGCAGGAGCCCGTAGAAGGCCCCGTGCGCCGCCACGGAGAGCGCCATTCCGGTGGGCATCCCGAACCCGAGTATCGCGACGAGCAACGCCGCCGCGAGACCGGCGAGAGCGGCCCACTGGGCCCGGACCCGCAACACTCCGAGGAGCACGAGTACGACCGCGAGCGGGACCACGGAGGCCAGCGCGGACAGGCCGAGGGAATGGCCGACGGCTTCGGGATTCTGACGATAGGCGGCGAGGGCGAAGGTCACCGGACGGGACGGTTCCAACGGCACCGGCAATGCTGACGCGGACCACATGATCGCGAATTTTGCCATCGCCGCACCCGGTATCGGAGTAGGCCGTTCGAGCAGCCGCACCCGATTGTCGGGCAGTGCGTCCGGAATGTCCGGGAGGCCGCGATCGCGCATAGTTCGACCGATGGGGCCCGACTCGATACCCATGCCTGCCGAATCGGACGATTACCGGTCGCACCGCACCCGAGGTGAACGGTGCCGGATCATGGTTTCTCCGCCAATGCGGCGTGGTGCACATCACTACAGATGTCGGTCGGCCGCGCGGGTGTCCGTTCCGTTTGCGGAGCTCGTCCGGTGCGGGGCAGCCCGTCGCCCTGACGATTGACAGGCGTGATCGCCCGTCGCAGTCTGTGATCCACCTGACACAGGGGGCGCGATGGGCGAGTTCGGGTACGCGGCGCAGTTCCCGCGGGTGCTACGCCGGTTCGCCCTCTTCGCGATCGCGTTCTCGATCGTCTCCATCACCACGGGGATCTTCGTCAACTACGCCTACGGGCTCACCCAGCTCGGCCCGGCGGCGATCTGGCTCTGGCCGGTCGCCGCGGCCGGGCAGTTCCTCGTGGTGCTCGTCCTCGCCGAGCTGGCGGGGTATTTCCCGCTCGCCGGCGCCAACTACCAGTGGACGGCCCGGCTGGTCGGATCCCGCTTCGGCTACGTGGTGGGGTCCCTCGGCGTGCTCTACGGCGCCGTCGGCCTGCCCGGGATCGCACTGATCGGGCTCGCGCCGCTGACGGCCACCGTCCTCGGGCTCGACGCGGGGAACGTCCGGCTGCTGCTGTTCATCGCGGTGCTGGCGCTCGTGGTCGCCTACCTCGTCAACATCGTGCGGGTGCAGCTGGCCGCGCGGGTCAACAACGTCGCGGTGTTCGCCGAGATCATCGGCACCGTCGTGCTCAGCGTCGTGGTGTTCCTGGCGTGGGTGCGGGGCGGGGCGGACGTCCCCGGCGGCGGCCACGGGTTCGGCTTCCTGTTCACCACCGCCACCGACGCGCCGCTGGCCGACGCCCTCGTCGGCGGTGCACTGATCGGGATCTTCACCCTTGTCGGCTTCGAGGCGGCGGCCGACATGGCCGAGGAGGCCGTCGACGCCCGGCGCGCGGTGCCCCGGGCGATGATCCTGTCCGTCGTGGTCTCCGGCGTGCTGGGGATGTTCGCGCTGGTCGGGTTCACCCTCGCCATCCCCGACCTGGCCGCGGTCCAGGCGTCGCCGGTGCCGCTGGCCGCGATCGCGCAGTACTGGCTCGGCCCGGTGCTCACGAAGGTCTTCCTCGCGATCGTCGTGTTCTCGATGTTCGCCCTGATCGTGGTGGCGGCCGCGTCGAACTCCCGGCTGATCTTCGCGATGGCGCGCGACGCGATGCTGCCGTTCTCCACCGCGCTGGCGCGGGTGCACCCCCGTACCGGCACGCCCGTCACCGCGCTGGTCGTGTCGCTGGTGGTCTGCCTGGTGCTGCTCGCCTACGGGACGGCCGACGGCAACGCCTTCGCGGTGCTGGTGGGGGCGACGGCGCTCGTGCCCTACCTCGTCTACCTGCTCACCATCGGCGGGTACCTCGCGCGGCGGCGGTCCCTGGTCGACGCGGGGGAGGGCGGCTTCCGGCTCGGGGCCGCCGCCCTGCCCGTGGCGGGGCTCGCCGTGCTGTGGCTCGTCGCGGTGGTGGCGGCGCTGACGCTGCCCGAGGCGTTCCGCTCCGCCGACTACGTCGTGGTCGCTGCGCTGGCGCTGGCCGGGCTCTGGTACGTCGCCGTGCTCCGGCGCCGGCTCCGGGACGGCACCGCCGGGCTGGGATCCACCCGGACCGACCCCGTGGAGATTCGATGACCTGGCGGAACTGGGCGGGCAACCAGCGCACGGACCCGAGGCGCACCGTCGTCGCGCGGGACGCGGGCGACGTCGTCGAGGCGGTGAAGGGTGCCGAACGCGACGGGCTGCGGGTCAAGGCGCTCGGCTCGGGGCACTCGTTCACCGCCATCGCCGTGCCCGAGGACATCGCGTTGCGGCCGCCCGCCGACCCGGGCCTGCTGCTCACCGACAGCACGACGGGGCTGGTCACGGCCCCCGCCGGGTTGCCGCTGCACCGGCTCAACGCGCTGCTGTGGGAGCGTGGGCTCGCCCTGCCCAACCTCGGTGACATCGAGGCCCAGACGGTGGCGGGCGCGATCTCCACCGGTACCCACGGCACCGGTGCCACCCACCGCGGGCTCGCCGCCCAGGTGCGGGCGCTGGAGATCGTGCTGGCCGACGGGTCGCTGATCACCTGCTCGGCCACCGAGCACCCCGAGGTCTTCGCCGCCGCACGGATCGGGCTCGGTGCGCTGGGAGTGCTCACCCATGTGACGCTGCAGGCCGTCCCGGCGTTCCGGCTGCACGCGGTCGAGACCGCGATGCCGCTTCCCGACGTGCTCTCCGGCCTCGACGAGCTGGTCGCCGCCCACGAGCACTTCGAGTTCTACTGGTTCCCGCACACCGACATCGCCGCCACCAAGAGCAACAACCGCACCGAGGCGACGGGCCCGACCCGCGGCCGCGTCGCCGAGTGGGTGGGCGACGACCTGCTCGGCAACGGCGCCTTCGGCCTCGCCTGCCGGCTCGGCGCGGCGGCGCCCCGGCTCGTGCCGCCGATCAACCGGCGGATGGCCGCGCAGATGGCCGCCGCCGAGTACGTCGACCGGTCCTACCGGGTGTTCACCAGCCCGCGGCGGGTGCGGTTCCTGGAGATGGAGTACGGCGTCGCGCGGGAGGCGATCCACGAGGCGCTCGCCGGGCTGCGCGCCGCCGCCGCGCGCCACGCCCGCGCGGTGACGTTCCCGGTGGAGGTGCGCTTCGCCGCCGCCGACGACATCCCGCTCTCGACCGCCGCCGGCCGGGACAGCGCCTACATCGCCGTGCACGTGTACCGCGGGCAACCGCACGAGGCGTACTTCGGGGCCGTCGAGACGGTCCTGGCCGGGCTGGGCGGCCGGCCGCACTGGGGCAAGCTGCACACGCAGACGGCGGCGACGCTGCGCGAGCGCTACCCGGCGTTCGACGGCTTCGTGGCGGTGCGCGACCGGCTCGACCCGCAGGGCAGGTTCACCAACGCCTACCTCGACCGCGTGCTCGGGGCACCGGGCCGCTCCGCGCGCTGACCTCCCCGCCGCGCCGACATACCAGAGCAGGCGCCCCGCGTCGCCGGCGGGAAAGCTTCGTCACACCGTGCAACGGACGCCCCGGCGGTGCCGATCAACCGGTGGCGTCCACACCAGCACGTGGACCGATGACGTGGAGGCGATGGTGCGACCCCTGGTTGCGACGCGGTTGCTGCAGAACCCGCTGGGCATGCCGGCGGAACCCGGGACCAGGGGCGACATGGTCCGGGTCAGCGACGGGCGGGCCTCGGTCTACCTGCTTCCGCACGAGTACGACGCCGCCGACGAGCGGAAGCTGCGCTGGCTGCTGGCGAAGGCGTCGGTCCCGGTGTCCTGACGGGGATCAGTGCCGTTCGCTCGCCTCGTAGACCCGGGCGGGCGGGCCGACGATGAGCGGGTCGGGTGTGCCGATGACGTCCGCGTCCTTCGTCGGGTAGTCCAGAGTGGACAGCACCCAGCTGAGCGCGGCGATCCGGCCCCGCTTCTTGTCGTTGCTCTTCACGACGGTCCACGGGGCGGTCGGGCTGTCGGTCCGGGCGAACATCTGTTCCTTCGCCCGGGTGTAGTCGTCCCAGCGTCCCAGCGCGGCCAGGTCCACCGGGCTGAGCTTCCACTGCCGCAGCGGGTCGATGACCCGGACGGTGAACCGGGTGCGCTGTTCGGCCCGCGACACCGAGAACCACAGCTTCACCAGGTGGATGCCGCTGTCGACCAGCGCCGACTCGAGCCCGGGGGCCTGCGCCATGAACTCCTGGTACTCGTGGTCGGTGCAGAAGCCCATCACGGGCTCGACCACGGCCCGGTTGTACCAGGACCGGTCGAACAGGATGATCTCCCCGGCCGCGGGGAGCTGGCTGAAGTAGCGCTGGAAGTACCACTGGGTCTGCTCGCGTGACGTCGGTTTCTCCAGCGCGACGACCCGGGCGCCGCGTGGGTTGAGATGCTCCATGAAGCGCTTGATCGTGCCGCCCTTGCCCGCGGCGTCGCGGCCCTCGAACAGCACGACGACCCGTTGCCCGGTGTCCTTGACCCACGACTGCATCTTCAGCAGCTCGATCTGCAGAGCCCGCTTGCGGGTCTCGTACTCGTCGCGGCTCATCCGCTCGTCGTAGGGGTAGTCCTGCTGCCAGGTGGAGATCTCGTGCCCGTCCGGGCCCAGCAGGAGCGTCTCGTCGTCGTCGAGCTCCTGAACCGTCATCCCGTCGAGGCCGTCGAGGAGGTCCGCGGATGCCAACGCCTCACGCAGTTCCCGGCGGGTGCGCTCCGAATGGCCTACGCCGCGTGGAGTTCGCCGGAACGAGCTCACGACCTGGTCGACAGAAGTCATCTCGATACCCGTCTCTGCATGCATTCACCCGGTGACGCTCACCGGCCCGTCTCGCGTTCAGAGCCATTCGTACCCGTGCCGGTGCCCGGCCGGGGCCACGGGGCCGGGTCGGCGGCGAATGTTCAGATTCCGGATTCGGGTCCTTGGTCCGTGCGGGAGGAGCCCGATGCCTCCAGATGACCCGGGCGCGCCGTGCCTAGCGTCGACGCCAGGAGGAGAGACCATGCGGATTCACGAGATCATGTCCAGTCCTGCGGTCACCGTCACGCCGTAGCTGCCGGTGAAGGACGCCGCTGCCGTGCTCGACACCCACGGGTTCACGTGTCTTCCCGTCGTCACGGGGGACGGCCGGTTGGTCGGCGTGGTCGGGGAGAAGGAGCTCGTGGCCGACCGCTTCCCGCCGGACCCGCGCCTCCCCCTCGCCGAGCGCGTGGCCCGGAGTCCCGGCAGGCTCGTGGCGGACGTGATGGACCGGGACGTGCTCCTCGCCCATCCACAGGAGAGCGTGGCGGACCTGCTGACCGTGATGCGCTCAGCGGAGACCAGGTCGCTCCCCGTGGTGGAGGACGACGAGGTGGTCGGGATGGTGACCTATCGGGACCTCGTGCATGCCCTCGCCCGTGACGACGCTCTGGTCGAGGCCGATGTCCGGCGCCGGCTCAACCTGTACGGAGGGGTCGGACGATGGATGGTGAGCGTGCGGGACGGCGAGGTGACCCTCGGCGACGACCGCGACGACCCCGTCGAGCGGACCACCGCCGTCCGGCTGGCCGAAGCGGTCATCGGGGTCACGGGATGCCGGGTGGTCGAGGCGAGCTCATCGGCGACGTGGCACGGCTGACCGAGCCGGTCGGCAGATCCGGCTGGCGAGAGGAGACTCGAGCTCGTCAGGGCGTCCGCCGGGTCGTGCGGGGACGCCGGCAGGATCGAGGAGGAGACGCATGAGCACACGGACCGGTTCGGAGCGCGGCGCCGTGGTCGTCGGGGTCGACGGGTCGCCGTCGTCGGTGCAGGCGTTGCGGTGGGCTCTCGGGCAGGCCCGGCTCACGGGCGCGGTCGTGCGTGCCGTCACCACCTGGGACTTCCCGGCCTCGTACGGGTGGGCCGTGTCCGTCGACGACGTCGACTGGGAGGGCACCGCGCGGACGGTGCTGGAACGCGCGGTCAAGGAGGCGGTCGGGGCCGACACGACCGTCCCGGTCGAGCAGGTCGTGGTGCGCGGACACCCGGCGCAGGTGCTGGTGGAGGTGGCGGCCGGAGCCGACCTGCTCGTGGTCGGGAGCAGGGGGCACGGCGGGTTCGCCGGCCTGCTGCTCGGCTCGGTCAGCCAGCACGTCGTGGCACACGCCTCGGGCCCCGTCGTCGTCGTGCACGACGCGCCGGAGCCGACCGCCGGCTGACCGCACCGTCGCAGGTCTGTTCTGCTCCTCGCAGACGACGGCGGCCCCGCGAGCGTGTTCGAGAGGGACCTGAGGCCCCCGCACTAAGGTCGCCGGACATGTACTCGACGCAGGTCTCCCGCCACGTGAGGGCGCCTCGCTCCGAGGTCTATCGGGCGCTCCTGGACGCGGACGCGATCGCGAGGTGGCGCGTCCCGACCGGGATGAGTAGCCAGGTCCACGACTTCGACGCCCGCGAAGGCGGCTCGTTCCGCGTGTCACTCACTCACCTGCTGCGCCACGGGCGCGTTGACCTCCCGACACCTCCGGTGTGCGGCGCAGTCAGCCGGGGGAGACCACGATGCGCCACGGAGGGTCGGGCAGGCTGATGATGCGGACCTCGCCCGCGTCGTCGTCAGCATCCGCGTCGAGGATCATGAGCGAGCCGGCGAGCGACCGTGCCGAGGTGGAGAGCACCACGCGGTCCTCGGGGTTGACCACGACCACGTCGACGGCCAGGTCGCCCAGCTCCCGGAGCACGAGCGTCTCGAACCGCGCCACCGGGACGTCCGCGCCCGCCACGCCGAGGAACTCGCCGTCGGCGACGACCGGGACGGTGAGGGTCAGCAGGTACCGGTGCGTGCCGTGCACGTCGACGTAGGGACCGACGACGTGCCGGCGGCCCGTGCGACGCGGGACGACGAACCACTCGGCGGCGGCGTAGTCGTAGAAGCCGACGCTGTGCGGGTTGAGGTCGACCTCCAGCCGCACCGGGTGGTGCCGGTCCGGTTCGGACTGCCACCACTCCAGGTGCAGCGGCCGGTCGGCGAGCAGCCCCGGCGCGGTGATCACGCCCATGCCCACCGCGACCTCGCGTTCCCCCGTGAGCAGGTCCAGCAGCCGCCCGCGCATCGCCGTGATGTCCCGGTCGCACATCGGTTCGCCGCGCTCGCGCGCGGCCCGGTGGGCCGCCAGCAGGGTGTCGCGTACGGCCGTGACCGAGTGGAAGACCTGCTCGACGACGCCTTCGATCACCGTCGCCGCCTGCTCGGCGGCCCGCCCGTCGACAGGACCGTCGACAGGACCGTCGACGGGGCCGTCCACCGGCCTCGTCGCGTCCGGACGCCGGGTGCTCACGAGCCGGCCCCCGCCGCGGCGTGCGGCAGCACCGCAGTGTCGGCGCCGGGGCGCTGCTGTCCCCGGCGGGTCAGGTCGAGATGCACGTCGATCAGCCGCGCGGTGACCTCCCCGATGTGCGTCTCGGTGAGCTGCCGCGCGAGCGCGCCGTCCCGGCTCTCGATCGCGTCGACGACCTGCCGGTGGCTCGCGATCGTCGCGGCCAGTTCGGCGGCCGTGCGCGGGGTGCCCCACAGCAGCTGGCCCAGCTCGGCCTGCAGCTCGATCTCCTGCAGCGTGAGCCGGACGGACTGGGCGGCGGCGGCCACGTCGATGTAGTAGCGGCTCTCGATCCGGCGCTGCCGGGTGCCCTCGTCCACGGCCGCCAGCCGGTCGAGGATCTCGCGCAGCCGGGCGATCTCACTCGCGGTGGCCCGGTCGGCGGCGAGCCGTGCCGCGGTACCGCCGACCGCCGCGCGGATGTCGCCGAGCTCCCGCAGCTCGGTGCTGCCGATCTCCCGGAGCCGGCCGAGCGACAGTTCGGTGAGGGCGTCCTCCGAGGCGCGCACGAAGCTGCCCCCGCCCCGGCCGCGGCGTGTGTCGACGAGGCCGCGCGCCCGCAGATCCGCGAGCGCGTCACGCAGCGTCACCGTGGAGACGTTCAGCAGCGCGGCCAGGTGGGATTCGGACGGCAGCTGCTCGCCGTCGACGATGATGCCGAGCGCGATCGCGCTCCCGAGCCGCCGCGCCACCGCCTCGCTGCGGCCGGATCCGTCGTCGAGCGGCGCGAAGACCGCCCGCCGCGCATCACCGGACAGCAGCCGCATCAGCGCACCTCCCGGACCTTTCCCCGCGCTCCACCGAGTCTGGCATGCCCGCGCCGGGCAGCAGGGGGCCCGCCGCCCCTTGACCTTAGAAATGTGATCTCATAGGTTTCGCCATCGCAGTGTCCTACCTCACATCGTGGAGACCTCGTGACTCGTGCCGATCCCGATGCCGGCTCCGGCGGCGACGCGCTCACCCGCCCGTTCACCCCCGGGATGGCGTCCAACGACCCGGGCCTCGCCGAGCTCACCGAGACGGTCGCCGGGCGGGTCGACATCGAGATCGTGGACCGGGAGACGCGCGAGTTCGTCGAGGAGTGGCGCAACGCCTCGTACAACTGCTACTCGTCGGGGCACAAGTTCTGCCGCGAGGTCTGCCCGGTGATGCAGGTGACCCGCAACGAGTCCTGGACGCCCACCGCCTTCCACGCGAACGTCGTCGCGATGGAGCGCGGTGAGCTCGACGTGGCCGACATCGCCGCGGACTACGTCAACTGCACCCAGTGCGGGGCGTGCGAGCTGCGCTGCCCCAACACGCTGTTCACCGGCGACTTCTACCGGTTCCGCACGCGCACCGTGGACGTCGTCAAGGCGGTGCGCGCGCTGGCGGTGGACAAGGGGGTCCACCAGCCGCAGTGGCAGAGCTGGAACGCGCGGACCGACGAGAGAACCCACGAGCCCGTGCTCGGGGAGGTCGCGGTCAGCCAGGACACCGTCCGCGACTGGGCCGAGGGCCTCGACATCCCGGTCGGCGGCGAGACCGTGCTGTTCGTCGACTGCGAGGCCGCGTTCTACCGCACGTCGGTACCCCGGGCGGTCGCGCAGATCCTGCAACGGGCCGGGTTCGAGTTCGGCCTGATGGGCGAGCAGTGGTGCTGCGGCGGCCCGGCCGCGGAGATGGGCTACGTCGAGCAGGCGCAGCGGTTCGCCCGGCACAACCTCGACAACTGGCGCTCCACCGGCACTCGGCGGGTGCTCGTGCTCGACCCGCACGACTACATCTCGTTCACCGAGGACTACCCGAAGTACTTCGGCGACGAGTTCGACATCGAGATCGTGCTGGTGGTGGAACTGCTCGCCGATCTGCTGCGCGACGGGCGGATCACGCCGTCGGTCCCGGTGGAACGCACGGTCACCTACCACGATCCGTGCCGGCTCAACAAGAGGAAGGGGATCTGGGAGGAGCCGCGCGAGATCCTGCGCGCGATCCCGGGGCTCTCCTTCACCGACGTCGATCGCGTGACCCAATGGTCGTACTGCTCCGGCGGGGGTGGGGGCCTGCCGGTGGAGAAGCCCGACCTGACGGCCGCGATCAGCGCACGGCGTGTCGACGCCGCGGCAATGCTCGGCGTCGACACGCTGGTGAGCGCCTGTCCCTGGTCGGAGCGCCCGCTCTCGGCTGCGGGGGACGCCCGCGACATCGACGTCGTGGACATCCACGAGCTGCTCGCCGAGTCGCTCGGCATCACCGTCGGCGGCAGCCGCGGCGAGGTCGGCGACCGGCGCTCGGCCGGCGGGTGCGGCGGCGGGAGCTGCGGTGGCGGCGGGGGGTGCGGATCGTGACCATCACCCCGGAGCGCCTGTCCACCGAACAGGTCGACCGTGTCGTCGAGCGGCTGCGCACCGTGCTGCGCGACGAGCAGATCCTCACGTCCAAGACCGACCGCTACAACCGCGCCCGCGTGCCGGCTCCCTTCCCCGTGCACCGGTGGGCGGAGCGGGTGCCCGACCTGGCCGTCCTGCCGACGTCCACCGACGAGGTGGCGGCGGTCGTCCGGATCGCCAACGAGCTCAGGGTCCCGATCGTGCCGCGCGACGGCGGCACCGGCCTGACCGACGGGGCCGTCCCGCTGCGCGGCGGCATCGTCGTCGACGTCAAGCGGATGAACGAGATCCACGAGCTGGACCTGGAGAACCGCACGGTCACCGTCGGCACGGGCATCAACATGCTCAAGCTCAACGAGCAGCTGGCCCGCCACGGCCTCATCTACCCCGACGACCCGGCGTCGTACCCCTGCTCGCTGGTCGGCGGCCGGATCGGCACGTCGGGCTGGTCGCTCATCGGCGCCCGCTACGGGCACACCCGCGACCTCGTGCTCTCCTTCGACCACGTCCTGCCCATCGGGGAGGTCATCCACGTCGGCGACGGCATCGGCGGCAAGATCTCCAAGTCCTCCAGCGGCTACCAGCTCAAGCACCTGTTCATGGGGCATCAGGGCACGCTGGGCATCGCCACGAAGGCCACCCTCAAGCTCTACCCGAAGCCCGAGGCGGAGCTCTCGCCGTTCTGGGCGTTCGACAACTACGACGACGCCTACCGGTGCGTGGGAGCGCTGGCCAGGGCGGGGGTCGCCACGTTCGCCGGCGCGGTCCTCTTCGACGAGTGGAAGGTCGCCTACCTGCGCCGCGACGACGAGGCGTACATCCCGCAGCCCGCCGACGTCCGGGCGCTGGTG
Source organism: Pseudonocardia xinjiangensis (assembly GCF_050948425.1). Classification (NCBI taxonomy): domain Bacteria; kingdom Bacillati; phylum Actinomycetota; class Actinomycetes; order Pseudonocardiales; family Pseudonocardiaceae; genus Pseudonocardia; species Pseudonocardia xinjiangensis. Next base: position 3,408,740 of record NZ_CP192009.1, read on the forward strand.
TGCGCGGTGATGTACGGCTACGAGGACGAGGTGCGGCCCGCGGGACGGCGGCTCTTCCGGATCGCGAAGGAGCACGGGGCGCGCTACCTCGGCGACGAGATCTCCGAGGGGGACTGGGCCGCGCGCCACGACCGGTACGCCACCCCGCTGCACGGGCGGACCAAGGCCGGCCAGGTGGTGCCGATGAGCTGGCACTGCGAGGACGCCGCCGTCAGCTACACGCGGGTGCCCGCCGTCACGAAGGCCTGGCACGAGATCGTGGCCGGCCTCCGGCGCAGGACCGACGTCTTCGACGACTGGGGGATGTTCGCCTACACCTCGGCCGACACGGGGGTGGACTACCTGACGGAGATCGACATCGGGATCTGGGAGCAGCAGCTCGGTGACGAGGCGTGGGAGCTGTGGGTGCAGGCGAAGCGGGACATCGCCGCGGCCGCGCTGCGCCACGGTGGGTCGATCAGCGCCTGCCACGGCTCGTGCCGGGAGGGGGAGGTCGACCTGGTGCCGCAGGAGCTGGGCCGCGGCTTCGAGGTGATGCTCGACGTCAAGCGCACCCTCGACCCCAACAACATCATGAACCCGGGCAAGTACCTGCTGGACCTCGCGTACGAGCCCGGTGCCGCCGCTGCGCTCGTCGCACTGAGAGGAGGGTCAGGATGAATCGGACGAACGGTTACCGCTACGGTGAGCAACACACCCCACCCGCCCCGCAACGAGTGAGTGATGTCGCGCTTACCACTTTCGAGCACGTGTACGAGGTCGACCCTCGGCTCATGGAGCGGTGGGTGCTGCAGCAGACGTTCCCCAACTGGGACTCGCTGCGGATCATGAACGCCCGCCACGACCACCTCGACTGGATGCACCGACACTTCGCAGAGAAGGTCCTCACCGGATCGGAACTTCTCGCCGAGGTCGACGCCGCCGACAGCTCCCCTGATTCCTGACCAACCCCACCAGGAGTTCATCGTGAAGTTCAGCTACGTGATGTTGCCCGACTATCCCCTCACCGAGTCGCTGGCATCGATCCAGCTGGCCGACGAGCTCGGCTTCCACGCCGTCTACGCCGCGGACGAGACGTGGCACAAGGACCTGTGGCTGCTGTTCGCCGCGGCCGCCGACAAGACCACGAACATCCGCATGGGCCCGAGCGTCTCGGCCGTCGTGCTGCGTGAGCCCACCCTCATCGCGCAGGCCGCCGCCACCCTCGACGAGCTCACCGGTGGTCGCGCGGAGGTCGTGCTGTCCTCGGGCAACTTCGGTCTGCTCGCCCAGTACGGCATGGACTGGACCACCCAGAAGCCGCTGTCGCGGGTGAAGGAGGGCGTGCACGTCATCCGCACGCTGCTGGACGACGGCGCGATCACCTTCGACGGTGAGTTCTTCACCTACAAGGGCCTGTTCAGCTTCGCCCGCCCGGTCCAGGACCACCTGCCGGTCAAGATGGGCGCGATGCGCGGCCCGAAGTCGTTCCAGGTCGCTGCCGAGTTCTCCGACGGCTGCCACCACGCCCTGAGCTACACCAAGGGTGCGTACGACTACATGTACGAGAACATGAAGATCGGTGCCGACCGCGCGGGCAAGAACGTCGACGACCTCGACATCGGCGCCTGGGTCGTGTTCTCCACCGGCGAGGACTCGGCAGTCGCCAAGGACGCCGCCCGGTCCATGGTCGGCCTGTACGCCTCGGCCATGCCGAACGAGCAGCTCGAGCGCAACGGAGTGTCCCCCGAGTCGATGAAGCCGATCATCGACGCGCTGGGCGCGGGTGACCTCGCCGGGTCGATCGACGCCACCACCCCGGAGATCGGCGAGACCCTCTCGATCGCCGGCACGCCCGAGGAGTGCGTGGCGAAGCTCAAGGAGATCGAGGCCGCCGGCGTCAACCACATGATCCTCGCGATCACCGACGCCACCCTGGTCAAGACCTTCATGGGCCGCGACATCGAGGGTGTCGCCGACGTGGACACCCAGCTGCGGCTGATCCACGACCGGATCATGCCCGAGTTCTCCTGACCCACGGCTCGATGGGCGGCATCCCTTCCCGGGATGCCGCCCATCGGCGTCTCCCGGCTACACACCGACGGTCATCTCGTCGCGGCGAGATCGACGGGGGAGTGGTGGGGGAGCGGCCACGCTGACGTCGATGTCGAGGCCCCCGAGTCCGCGGCGAGCTGGTCACATTCCGTTCGAGCGACGTGCGCAGCGGGAAGCGGACAGCACGTGAAGACCTGCGCGCACGATCCCCGGGCACATCGCGGCGGCCTCCGGTGCTGAGCATCGCGCTGGCCGTCCTCGCGGCGGTCGGCAACGCCGTCGCGTCCGTGCTGCAACGCCGGGCCGGCGCCGATCAGCCGGAGGAGCAGGGCGGTCCGATCACCCTGCTCTGGCGGCTCGCCCACCGCCCCGACTGGCTCGGTGGCATCGCCGCCCTCATCGCCGGGTTCCTGTGTCAGGCCGCGGCGCTCGCGACCGGGCCCATCGCGCTGGTCCAACCGATCCTGGTGCTGGAGCTGGCGTTCACCCTGGTCCTGGCCCAGGTGGTATTCCGATCGTCGCTCCACCTCCGGGAGTGGGGGGCGATCGCCGGGATGTCCGCCGGGCTCGCCGCCCTCCTCTACGCACTCCAGCCCAGCGGCGGCGACCCGGCACACGCCTCCGCCATCGCGTGGATCCTGGGAGTCGCGGTCGCGCTCGCGCTGAGCGTCGTGTTCGCCGTCGCCGGATACCGGTCCGCCCACAGCCGCCGTGCGGCGTTCCTCGGGCTCGCCACGGGCGTCGGGTTCGGGCTCACCGCCGTGCTGCTCGCCGGGATCAGCGCGATCTACGCCCTGTCCGGCGCCGGAGGTGTGCTCGCCGCGCCTCAGACCTACCTGTTGGTCGTGCTCGGCCCCGTCTTCTTCTTCCTGCTGCAGAAGAGCCTGCAGGCGGGCAGCCTCGTCGCTGCGCAGCCGGCGTTGACCCTGTCCAACCCGGTGATCGCCATCGTGTTCGGGATCGTCGTGTTCCGGGAGCAGGTCCACACCGGCGGTTGGGTCGCCCTGTCCGTCGTCGGGGCCGCCGCCATCGCCGCCTGCACCGTGGCGCTGACCCGCTCTCCGCTTCTGCAGGACGGTGAGAGCTCCGGGTCCGACGTCGCCGCGGGCGACGCCTCCCGGTGTTCCCCGTGATCCGGAGGCGGACTGTGCGCGGGGGCGCGGAGCCGGTACGGCAGAATGCCGGGCAGGGACGACGTCGAGAGCGCGCCTGCACAGTCGGATCACGGCCGGTGTCGGTTGTTGTGCCGCTCCCCACGGAGTTCCGGAACGGTGATCACCGCAGGTTCTGTGTTGTTCTGCCCATGGCTGCAGTCATTCGTGGTGCGGACACCGGAACCTGTCGAGGCGGTTGCTCGTTGTTTCGTCGCGGGGTGGGGCAGCGTTCGCGCATACCCTTCGTCCGGATTTGCGTGACCAACTTCATTCAGTGCACGGCCGGTCCGCGCGAGCGAATCCGGCTTCGGGACCGGTGTGTTTTTCCGCGGCCCGCCCGACCGGAGGGTGACGCGCCGGTCCCGCGGATCATGGACGTCACCTCAGCATCCTCCCTCCGCCACCGTGATCGGCCGGTGGGAGGTCGTCGAGTTCGCATGCCCGGCGGGTCGTGTGCACCACCTGTAGCTATGCCAACTTGACGTTGTCGTTGTTTTCTGGAGAGTATCGGCGCGTCTGGACAGAACTCACCGAACGGAAGTGACTGTGGCGCAGCACGTTGAAACCCGGCTCGTCGACGACCTGGATGGATCGGAAGCCGAGGAGACGGTGACATTCTCTCTCGCCGGGCGCCAGTACGAGATCGACCTGTCGGGCAAGAACGCGGCCCGGCTGCGGGAGTCGCTGGCGTCCTTCGTCGCCGCAGCCCGGCGTAGTGGCAGCCGTCCGCCCTCGGCCCCCGTCCGCTCCGCGCGCCCCGTTGCGAACGATCGTGAGCACACCGCCGCCGTTCGAGAGTGGGCTCGGGAGAACGGCCACCAGGTCTCCGACCGTGGACGCATCCCGAACTCCGTGCTCGAGGCCTACGAGCGCCGGGACTCGGCGCCTGCCGCCCCGGTCGAGGCGCAAGCGCCTGCCGCCCCGGTCGAGGAGGCGCCGGCCAAGCGGCGGAAGGCGGCGCCGCCGGTGGCCAACCCGTTCGCGCTCAACTAGCGCGGCGGTGGTCGAGGGCCGGGTTCTGCCAGGCCCTCGACCGGAGACGCCGTGCCGCAGATCAGACCGGTTCGGCGAGGTCGTCGACGATCCGGTCGATCTCGGAGCGTGCGTAGGCGGCGAGGCGGCGCTGGTCGGCCTCGGCGTCGGGATCGGCTTCCTCGAGGTCCCCGATCACCACGATGTTCTCGTCGTTGAGGGTGGTCGCCGGAGCGGTGTAGTTGAAGCTGCCGATGATGACGAGCCGGTCGTCGATCACCATGAGTTTGTGGTGGACCTTGCGGACCCCGTTGCCACGGATGTTGTGGAACAACTCGACTCCGGCGGCTTCCAGCGCGGCGGTGGCGGCCCACTTCTGGGCGCCCTGGCCGCGGTCGAGCACTCCGCGGAAGCGCCGGGTGGGGCCGACCAGGCGGACCATCGTGTCATCGATGCCGCTGGACCGGGCGAAGGTGAACATGGCGAACTCGACGCTGTGTTCCGCCTTCAGCATCTGCTTCATGATCTCCATCTCGGGCCCGTGCCGCGGCGCGAACAACGGCTTGATGCGGACGCTGCCGATCCGCATCTCCCGGGGCCGCGGCTCGTGGCGCTCGTGGAGGTCACCGAAGGTGCCCGAGCGCAGGCGCTCGAACTCGGCGAGGTACTGGTCGGTGATCTTCTTCCCGTGCAGGACGACGACGTGGTTGAGGTTGTTCCCCGCCTGCCCGCTGCCGGGACCGTTGGTGCCCGTGTCGGTGCGGGTGAAGTTCGTCGATCCGGTCAGGACGGCCGCCGTGGGGGTGCCCGGATCCCGGACCACGAACTTCTGGTGGAAGATCTCCGGGTTCAGGTCGGTGATCACGTCGATTCCGGCGCGCAGCAGCGCGGCGTAGATCGTGCGGTTCGCTTCGTTGTCACCTGCGCCCGTCCAGGGATCGGCAAGCGGTTTCTCCTCGGTGAGGTAGCTCGATTCGAGGATCACCTGCACACGGATCCTTGTCCCGCGGGCGGTCGCCGGGGTTCTGGGCCGTGCGGCCGCCGCGAGGAGGGCCTCGGCGATCGGGCGCGAGTCCAGTTCCTGCACGGCGACCAGCAACCGCTGCTGCGCACCGTCGATGAACGCGCGGATCACCGCGTCCAGGTCGTCGGGGGCGCCGAGTACCGATGGGCCCATGTGCAGCTCGACGCCCCGTAGCGAGATTCCCACCGTGTCGTCCCCCCCGGGCTGCGGAATCAGCGGGCCCAGTATGGGTGCGACGACTATCGGTAGATACCGCTGAACGAATTCCCCACAAATGATCATCCGCACCGGCTGTGCATTTCCTGCGCTACGTCACGGCCTGCGCGACGCGGCGCTGCCCGATGATCCGGCCCCCCGAACGGCGCCACAGCACGACGCCCACGGTCGTCGCGGCCAGCGCCGGGACGACCCCGCAGAACGCCATGCCGACGCGTGGCCCGAACTCCGTGGTGACCCAGCCGACCACCGGAGCGCCCAACGGTGTTCCCCCCATGAACACGAGCATGTAGAGGCCCATCACGCGGCCACGCACCGCCGGATCCACCCAGGACTGCACCGACGAGTTGGCCATCGCCTGGAAGGCGACGTTGACCAGGCCCATCGCGACGAGTGCCCCGAGGAACATCACGAGGCCGGGGGCCAGCGCGGCGCCGACCTGAGCGAGGCCGAACGCCACTGCCGCCACGACCAGCGTGCGTAGCCGGGTGCTGGTCCGGCCGCCCGCGAACAGCGCGCCCGAGACCGACCCGACGGCGAGCATGACGTTGAACAGACCGTACAGATCGGCGCCCCCGTGGAACGTCGAGTCGGCCATCCCGGTGAGGACCACGGGGAAGTTCAGCCCGAAGGTGCCGATCACCCCGACGAGGAAGATCGTCCAGCCGACGTGCGGCCGTCCGCGCACGTACCGCAGGGCCGAGCGGAGCTGGCCCTTGGCGCGCTGCACGGCGGGAGCGGGCACGAGCTCGGCCGAGCGGATCAGCATCAGCCCGATCAGCGGGGCGAGGTAGGAGGCGGCGTTGGCGGCGAACGCCCACCCCGTGCCGACCGTGCCGATCAGCACCCCCGCGATGGCGGGGCCGAGCAGCCGGGTGGTCTGGAAGACGGCCGCGTTGAGCGCGATCGCGTTGCGCACGTACCGCGTCGGCACGAGCTCGTTGACGAACACCTGCCGGGTCGGGTTGTCGACGACGATCACCAGGCCCTGGACCAGCGCGAACGCGTACACGTACTCGACGCGGGCGTGGCCGGTGAGCGTGAGGACGGCGAGTGCCGCGCTGAGTGCCCCGTTCAGCGACTGGGTGACCATGAGGATCGCCCGCTTCGGGTAGCGGTCGGCGATCATCCCGCCGTGGATCCCGAGCAGGAGCATCGGCAGGAACTGCAGTGCCATCGTGATGCCGACGGCCGCGGAGCTGCCCGTCAGCTCGAGGACGAGCCAGTCGAGCGCGATGCTCTGCATCCACGTGCCCGTGCTCGCCACTCCCTGGGCGGCGAGGTAGATCCGGAAGTTGTGCACCCCGAGGGCGGCGAAGGTGCCCCCGCGGCGCGTCGTAGCGGTTTCACTTGCAGCTATGTCGGCCGTAGCCGTTGTCACAGAAAGCCCTTCGTAGCGGCGAGAAGATCTCTACCCCACTCTGCAAGCCGGACGAGATATTCTGAACACCGATCAACCGACTAACTGCTATTGCGGAGGGCTATGACCGTCACCTACGACCCGGTTCAGCTCCAGACCTTCCTCGCCGTCGCCCAGACCCGCAGCTTCACCCAGGCCGCGGCCCGCCTCGGCATCCGCCAGCCCACGGTCAGCCAGCACATCCGCAAGCTCGAGGAGGCCACCGGCCGCGTCCTCGTGCACCGCGACACCCACACCGTCACGATCACCCCGGACGGCGAGGCCATGATCGGCTTCGCCCGGTCGATCCTCGCCGCGCACGAGCAGGCCGCAGGCTACTTCAGCGGCGAGCGCCCCCACGGCCGCCTGCGCATCGGCATGTCCGACGACCTCGCGCTCACCCGGCTGCCGCAGATCCTGCGCGACTTCCGCCGCGACCACCCGCTCGTCGACCTCGACCTCACCGTCGACCAGAGCGGCACCCTGCACCGCCGGCTCGAGAACGACCGGCTCGACCTGTTCGTGGGCAAGCGCCCGCGCGGTGAGCACCGCGGCCAGCTCGTGAAGCGCGACCGGATGGTGTGGGTGGGCAACCAGTCCACGCGGCTGGACTTCGGCAGGCCGCTCCCGCTCGCGGTCTACCCGACACCCAGCCTCAGCCGCACGGCGATGCAGAACGCGCTGGAACGCACCAACACCGCCTACCGCAGCGCGTGCATCTGCCGCGGTGTCAACGGGCTCATCGCCGCCGTGGCGGCGGGCATCGGCATCTCCGCGCTGGCGAGCAGCCTCGTCCCGGTGCAGCTCACCCCGCTGGGGCCCCAGCACCGGCTGCCCGAGCTGGGCTACATCGACCTCGTGCTGCTCACCAACCCCCGCACCGAGCAGCGCCCGGCCACGAAGGCGCTCGCCGCGGCCGTGCTCGCGAGCGGGCCCACCAGCCTGGCCACGGCCTGAGGTCAGGCGCGGTCCGCCGTCCCGATGGCCGACAGCGGGGCAGCGGCGCCCGCGGGGGCGCCCAGCAGGACGCGCAGGACGTCAGGGAGCTGGGCGGGATCCGGGCCGCGCCACGCGACGACGTGGTCGGGTCGGAGCAGCAGGGCGCAGCCCGTCGGGAGGAACCCGGCCTCGACCCGGTGCACGGGCAGCGGCACCGGCGAGTCCGCGGTGCAGCGCTCCCACGGCGCCGGGTCGCCACCGACGACGAGGGCCCACCCGGGGCCGGCGAGGTCGAGCGTCGAGCGGGTGCGGGTGGCGTCGAGCCACCGGTGCGGCATCCGGGTGCCGACGCGCCCCGCGGGCTCGAACACGTGGACGGGCTCGATCTCGCCGCCCTGGTCCGGTCCTCCGACGAGCGCTCCCGACGGGTACTGGAAACCACCGGCGGCCAGCACGTACGGGTGCGCGAGAGCCTCGTCGGGCACGGTCGAGCGCAGGTCCGTCGAGCGTCGGCTCGACTGGTCGGCCGCGAACCACCCGGCGGGGCGCCGCTCGGCGTCGTAGCTGTCGAGGAGTGCGGGTGCCGCGGTGCCCGCGAGGACCGCCGCGATCTTCCACCCCAGGTTGTGCACGTCGGCGATGCCGGTGTTGGCCCCGCTCGCCGCGAACGGGGGCATGACGTGCGCGGCGTCCCCCGCCAGGTGCACGGGGCCCGCGGAGTAGCGGTCGGCGACGAGCATCTCGGGCTGCCAGGCCAGCACGCTGAGCACGTCGAGATCGGGGGCGGCCACCCCGAGCGCGGTGCGCAGCAGCGCGGGCCAGTCCCTGTCGGTCTCACCGCCCGCCGCCATGAACACCCACCGCGCGCGTCCGTCCACGGACGCGAGGGCGCCGGGGGCGTCGGGATGCTCGATCTGGCAGAGGTTGAACTCCCGGCCTCGCACGACATCGGCGAGATCGGCACGGAAGTAGACGTTCACGCCCGGGGCGCCGATCGCACCGCGGCCCGAGCGGCCGATGCCGAGCGCGGTGCGCACGGGGCTTCGCGCGCCGTCGGCCGCGACGAGGAGCGGGACCCGCAGCCGTTCGTGCCGGTCGCTCGCCAGGTCGTGGAGCTCGGCCACCACGCCGTCCGCACCGGAGGTGAACCCGGTCATGGCCGTGCGGAACCGGACGTCGGCGCCCGCGTCGAGCGCCGCGCGGCGGAGTACGGGTTCGAGAACGTCCTGGGCCACGAGGCACGGCAGCTCGGGGCTCGGTTCGACGTCTTCCCCGGCGGGCCCCGAGGGCTGCCACAGCGGCAGCTGCTCGGCCTCGGCGAGCGTCCGACCGGCGGCCATGTGGTAGTGCCCGGCGAGGTCACGAGCGGCGTCGTGCACCAGGTCGGCGGCCCCGAGCTCGCGGAAGACCTCCATCGTCCTGGTGTGGAACCGGCGCGCCTTCGGCTGCGGCGACGTGGTGGCGTGCCTCTCGACGAGCGTGACGTCGACGCCGTGGTGGCGCAGGACGAGTGCAGCGGTCAGCCCGACCAGCCCGCCGCCGACGACGAGCACTCCGGCACGGTCGCGTGTACGTAGTACATTCACGGTGTACTTGGTACACGACGGCTATGCTCCTGGCAATGTCCTCGTCGACCGACCCACAGCCGGTGCCGGGCGGGCTGGTCTGGTTCGACGAGCCCCCACCTCCGCGCGCCACCGAGCAGCTCAGTCGCGAGAAGGTCGTGGCGGCGGCGATGGCGGTGGCGGACGCCGACGTGCGCGGTGAGGTCACCATGCGGGCGATCGCGGCCCGTCTCGGCGTGCGCAGCCCGATGGCCCTCTACCGCTACGTCGGCAGCAAGGACGGACTCGTCGACCTGATGGTCGACGAGGTGTACGGCGAGATCCGCGTCCCGGCGTCCGGTGACTGGCGGGAGTGCCTGCGTGGGCTGGGCCTCTCGGCCTGGGAAGCCGTGCAGCGGCACCTGTGGTTCGCCCGGCTCGCGTTCAGCCGCCCGCCGCTGGGACCGCACGCGCTCGCCACGTACGACGCGGCGCTCGCCGGGCTCGCCGGGCTCCACCAGGGGCCGACCGTCCGCATGGGGTTCATCGACACCGTGCTCGGCCACGCACTGGGGTCCGGGCTGGCCATGCTCGAGGAGCGCGCCATGCGCGAGCGCGTCGGCCTGCTCACCGAGGAGCAGCTCGCGGCCGCCGCCCGCCCCTACCTCGAGCGGATCACGGCGGAGGGCCGCTACCCGCACTTCATCGAGTGGGCCAACGATCCCCGGCGCTTCGACCCCCCGCCGCACTCGTTCGAGCAGGTACTGGAATGGCTGCTCGACGGCCTGGCCCGGCGCGTGGCCGACCGCACCTGAGCGCGGACCGCACCTACCGGCTGTCGCGGGTCCTGGCCGCCGAGGAGCTCGCCGAACCGGCAGAGCGACCGGAACTGGTGGATCTGGACCGGGCCTGGCAGGAGCGCAGCACGCGGTTCCGGACCGGCGGCGACCAGGTCACCGTGCTGCTGCGGGTGAACGCGGCACGGCGGGAGGAACTGCTGCGCACCGCGCTGGCCGTCCACGCCGAGGAACCCGACGGGGACGGCCGGCTGCGGCTGGAGGTGACCTTCAGCGATCCGCGACACGCCGAATGGGCGCTGTGGCAGCTCGCCACGAGCGCGGAGGCCCTGGCCCCGCAGTGGTTGCGCACCGCACTGCGCAACCGCGCCGCCGCGATCGCCACCTGCTACGGATCGCCACCCTGAGAAAGGACCTGGCCATGGGACGGCCGGGGGCGTTGCCGGTCGGCCGGAGCGGGATGATCGGCTGTGCACCGCAGGCCGGCACCCGACCCCGGAGGAGACGCACGGATGAGCGGCAGGACGTTCGCCGACGGGTGCGGCAACCCGGTTCTGGCCGAGGGGCTGCACGGCTGGGGCAGCCTGGACGGCGCGGTGCTCGCGCGGACCGCGATCGGTGACCACGCGGCCGCTCGGCACGCCGCGCAGTCGGTCGCCGTCGCGCCCGTGACCGGCTGGTACCTGCCGGAGCTGGCGGTGCGCGCGGGGGAGCGGTGGACCGTCGGCATCGACGTCCGGGTGGACGCCGGCGGCGCGGCCCGGGTGGAGATGGACTGGTACGACGCCTCCGGGGAGTTCCTCTCCTCCACGTCCGGGGGAGAGATGCTCCTCGGCGCGGGTGCGGTGTGGACGCACGTCTCCGCCGTGTTCACCGCGCCGGCCGGGGCGGTGAACAGCCACCCGCTGCTCCGGATGCGCTCCGCCGCCGGTGGGGCGCACTGGTGGGCGACCGCCGCCACGTACCGGCCGGTCGCGCCGGCCGTACCGGCGGGCGGCGACGACGGTGTCCAGGCGGCGGTCGTGCACGGCTGGGGTCCCGTCGTCGACGGTGACGAGTTCGACTACACCGGCGCTCCCCGGGCGGATCGCTGGTCGACCTACGACGGCCCGGGGCACGCGGGCAACGGCCGCCGGACCCCCTCCGCGTTCTCCGTGGCGGGTGGTGTCCTGACCAACCACGGCGCCGCCGACGGCAGCACCGGTGGCATGGCGTTCCGACCCGGGCGGGGCAGCCGCCACTACCGCATGGAGGCCAGGATGCGCCTCTACAGCGTGGGTTCGGCGGCGGGCCACCAGTACCACCCCGTGCTCCTGTGCTGGCCCGACAGCGAGCAGTGGCCCCAGGGGGGAGAGGACGACTGGGCCGAGACCGACATCGGCTCCGGGCGGATGGAGGCGTTCATCCACTGGCCAGGCGACGATGGCAGCGCCCAGTCGTGCGCCGCGGAGCAGGTCGACATCACCAGGTGGCACAACTACGCCGTCGAGCGGGCCGCGGGCCACGTGGCGGGGTTCATCGACGGCGTCGAATGGTTCCGCTTCACCGACCGGCGGGTGCTCCGCATCCCGGGACCGATGCACCCCGTCGTCCAGCTGGACTGTTTCCACCGTCGCGCCGTGATGCAGCCCGCGAACCAGGACCTCCGGTGGTTCCGGATCTACGCGCCACCGCGCTGAGCGGCCGGCCGGACCATCGGAACGGGCGGGCTGAACCGGCCCGGCGATGTCGAGCTCGATCTCGGTCGGCACGTCGGCCCTCGCTGAACCCTGCGGCCCGACGAAGCGGGATGTGTCAGTCGGGCAGCAGCACCGCACGGAGTGCGCGGCGAGGAGTCTCCGCCAGGTCGAGGGCGCCGGTAACGGGCCAGCCGATGCGGATGACGAGCTGCGGCTGCTCCGGGATGCCGAGGATGTCGGTCTGCACCCGGCGCCTGCTGGTGTCGATCTCGAGCGCCTGGCTCAGCGGAGTGGTGGCCAGCCCCTTCCGGGTGGCCGCGAGCAGCACGGCGCTGGTGGCCTCACCGGCGCGTAGCCGGTCGAGGACGTCGTCGCCTGCGGTGGCCAGCACCAGGAGCTGCGCGGCGTCGTCCGGCGGGCGTCCCGGCCCGAGGGCCGGCTGGGCGAGCGTGGCCTGCCCGAAGCGGCGCAACCCCGTTGCCTTCACGAGGCCCAGCGGCGGTGCCGCGACGTTGTCCGCGGGGACCCCGTCGTGGGCGCCGGGAAGACGATGGGTCCACAGCCGCAGCTCGGCGGCGTAGCCCGGTTCCCGGCACTGCTGCTGGGCCGCGTCGGTCAGCACCGCGACGAGGCGCTCGCGGACGTGCGGGTCGGTCACCGGCACCAGTACCGCCCCGGCGCCCCGCGCGTGCTCCTGCAACGACTCGATGTGCTTGCGCGCCACCTCACGGTGGCTCATCCGCCGCCGCTCGGTGCGCCGCGCGGCGATCGCGGGGAAGAGCGAGGCGGCGGCCACGTCGGGCGTCCCCGTGCCGGGAGCACCCACCGTCACCGTGGCGAGATGGGTGCAGTCCTCCGGGTCGGGGAGTCTCCGGACGTCGGTGGCGAGGCCACGGGCCGCGAGTGCCACCTTCAGGTGGTGCAGGGCGGCGCCACAGCTCAGGACGAGGTCGCGCCGGTCGGGATCGGTCACGTCCAGGTGGCGGTCCTCGTCGGCGTACAGCTCGACGGCGCCGGGACGGATCCGCCACCTCCACGGCTGGGTGTTGTGGACCGAGGGCGCGCGCAGGGCGTCCGTGACCGCCCCGGACAGATCGGCGTGGCTGGTCATCGCGGTCCTCCTGCAGCTCGGGCGTCCGGAGTCGAGCCTGCGCCTCCGCGCCCGCTCCGACGAGGGCCACACGGCTACCCGGGAACGGGACGTTCGACCTGATACGTACTTCGCAGACGCCACGAGCAGCAAGACGGGACTTTCGCCCCTGCCCGGCGCGGGTCGGGCCAGCAAGTCTCATCTGGCCGGACGGAGGGAGGTATCCGCTGCCGACGACCGATGGGACGGGGGTTCACGGTCGGCACGGCGCGAGCTTCTGTGCGGAGAGCGGGCAACCGTAACGGACGGGTACCCGCGCCCGCGCTCCTCCGGTACGGCCCGGGGGTCGTCGTCCATGCTGGGGAGCGATGGATGGCGGCCCCCGGGCCACTACGGCTCGGGGCCGAGCGTCAGTACCACTGCGCGAAGTCGGCCTTGCGGATCATGCAGTGCACGCCCTTCGTCGCGTCCACCACCTGGCTGACCTCGAAGTCACCGGCTGCGGACAGGTACGCCATCGCGGTGGACCGGTCGAACCCGAAGCGCTCGACCAGGAACGTGATCGCGTGGCGTACGCACTTCTTCATCGCCTCGCCCAGGTCCTCGTCCATGCCGGTGGGGATCCAGTACCCCGGGGACTCCAGCAGCGGGTTGCGCAACGTGCCCGTCGCTGCGCTCGCCTCCGCCCCGGTGAGCACCGTGAGCCGGAGGGTGGCGCGCAGCGACGCCTCCAGCGCGGTCAGCGCGACCTCGCCGTTGCCCTGCGCGTAGTGCGGGTCGCCCGTGAAGAAGAGGGCACCGGGCACCGTGACCGGCAGGTAGAGGGAGCTCCCGACCTGGGCCCACTTCACGTCGATGTTGCCGCCGAAGTCACCGGGCGCCACCGAGTGCACCGGTTCGCTCGTGGCCGGGGCCACCCCCATCAGGCCGAGGAAGGGGTCGAGCGGGAACCGGGCCTGCCGGCCGTCGGTGGCGGCCATCGAGCTGACCATCCGCCCACCGGACAGGCCGACGCGGCAGAATTTGAAGACGCTCTGCGTGCCCTCGGGCAGCTCGCCCGGCAGCGCGCCATAGCCGTGCCGGCTGCTCACGAAGCCGTAGGGCGTTCGGGGGGTCAGCTCCAGGACGTCGATCCTCAGTACGTCGCCCGGCTCGGCCCCGGCGACCTCGATCGGCCCGGTCACCACGTGCGGGCCGTCGTCCGGTCCGTTGCGGATGGCGCTGCCGGCGATCGCCTTCGCGTCGTGCAGCACCTCACCGGGCGCGACTCCGTGATGCCCCAGGAAGTCGACCGGGTCTCGACCCTGGTCGGGCATGATGCCCTCGTGGCTGAGGGTGTCGATCGTGACGGTGTCGCCGGAGCCGATCGTCAGGCAGGGAGCGGACTTCTCGTTCGGCAGCCAGCCCCAGCTCACCGTCTCCGGAGTCGAGGTGAGCAGGTGCCTGCCGGGGATGGTGCCCTCGCCCGGTTGCAGCAAGGTCGGGTTCATGCGGGGTCTCCTGTGTCTACTGCTGCGTCGTCTTCCGCCGGGTCGTCCACCGTCGGGTCATCGGTGGCGTGGGGCAGGCCGACGATCAGGTCGATCTCCACCTGGGCTCCCACGGCGAGGCCGGTGGTGCCGACGCAGGTACGGCTGGGCAGTGCAGCGGTGAACCAGGTGCGGTACACCGCGTTGAACGCCTCGAACTCGGTGAAGTCGGTGAGATAGACGCGCACCATGAGCGCGTCGTCGAGGTCCACCCCGAACGGGGCGAGACAGGCGAGCAGGTTGAGCCGGACCTGCTCGGCCTGCTCGACGAGACCGCCGGCCACGAGCTCGCCGGTGGCGGGGTCGGTGGGCATCTGCCCGGTGACGAAGAGCAGCGACCCCCACTGGGTCACGTGCGAGAACGGAGCGACTGCGGGGGGAACGCCCTGCTCGGGGGTGAAGCTGAAGGACCGGCGCCGTTGACTCATGGCTATACCTCCACCGTGTGTACCGCCCGGAGGAACCGGACGGCCGTCGGATGCTGCGGGTTGTCCAACACCTGCTGGGGCGACCCCTGCTCGAGCACCCGGCCCTCGGCCATGAAGACCACCCGGTCGGCGACCTCCCGCGCGAAGCCCAGCTGGTGGGTGGCGATCAGCATCGTGAGGCCCTCGTCCAGAGCCAGCGAGCGGACCACCTCCAACACCTCCTGCACCAGCTCCGGGTCGAGCGCCGAGGTCGGCTCGTCGAGCAGCAGCACCTGCGGCCGACCGGCGAGCGCCCTGGCGATGCCGACGCGCTGCTGCTGGCCGCCCGACAGTTGGCGGGGCAACGCGTGCGCCCTGGCGCTCAGCCCGACCCGGCCCAGCAGGCGGTCGGCCTCGGCGAGCGCCTCGTCCTTCGGGACGCGGTGCACCCAGCGCAGCGGCACCGCGACGTTCTCCCGCGCGGTGAGGTGCCCGAACAGGTTGAAGTGCTGGAACACCATGCCGACGCCCGCCTGGACCCGCTGCCGGGCGACCTCCCGCTCCGGCAGCGCCGTGCCGCCGTCGCGGTATCCCACCTCGATGCCGTCGAACGAGATCGTGCCCGCGTCCAGGGTCTCCAGGTGGTTGATCAGCCGCAGCAGCGTGCTCTTGCCCGATCCGCTGGGGCCGAGCAGCGCGACCACCTCGCCCTTGCGGATCTCCATGTCGATGCCGCGCAGCACCTCGTGCTCGGCGAACGCCTTGTGGACGCCGGTGATGGTCAGCGCGACCCGGGCCCGGCGCACGGCCTCGGCCCGGGACACCGCGCTCGCGACCTGTGCGCCGTTCACCCTCGCGGCGGTCACCGGCTCGGCCGCCGGAGCCGTGCCCTCGACGGGGGCCGTGCTCGCCTCCGGCGGGCGGCCCCGGCCGCGTTTCCCGACGCGGCTGAGGTCGAAGGTCCGCTCGATGGCGAGCTGCAGGCCGGTGATCGCACCCGTGAGCACCAGGTACATCACCCCGGACGCGAAGAAGATGCTGAAGTAGTCGAACGTCGCCGACGCCAGCTGGTTGCTGCGCAGGGTCAGCTCCGGGACGGCGATGATCGACGCGAGCGCGGAGTTCTTCATGGTGGAGACGGCCTCGCTGCCGATCGCGGGGATGGCCGCCCGTGCGGCCTGCGGGCCCACGATGCGACGCAGCACGGTGCCGGGCCGCAGCCCGACCGCCCGGGCCGCGTCGGTCTGTCCCTTGTCCACCCCGAGCACCGCGGAGCGGAAGATCTCGGCGAAGAAGGTGGCCTCGTTGGCGGCCAGCGCGACCCCGGCGGCCATGATCGGGCTCAGCACGATCCCGGCGTGCGGGAGCGCGGTGAACACGAACACGAGCTGGAGCACCAGCGGAGTACCCCGGAAGATCACGCTGTAGGTGCGCGCGACCCCGGAGACCACGCGGTTCCGGCTCAGCGCCATACCCGCGAGCAGCAGGCCGAGTGCGAACCCGCCGAAGAAGCCCAGAGCCGTCGCCTGGAGGGTGATCAGGATCCCGTCCAGCAGGTAGGGCATGGACAGGTAGTGCAGGAAACTGCCCATCAGCTCGCTGTGACGAGCGACGGCGCCTGGATCGCGGACTGGTCCAACTGCCACTTCTGGGCCAGCTGGGTCTGCAGGCCGCTCGTCTGGATCTGGGTGAGCGCCGCGGTGAAGGCCTTGCGGATCGGGAGCTGGCCCTTGGGCACGCCGATGCCGATCGAGTACGGCAGATGCAGGGTGGTGGCATTGGCCAGCTTGCCGGACTGGTCCTTGACGAACCGGTTCACCGTGTTGACGTCGTTGATGTAGGCGTCGGCCCGGCCGGACAGGATCGCCTGCACGCAGTCGGCGTTGTTGTCGAACAGGGCGGTCTGGGCGGGCGGCTTGCCTTCGGACGCGCATTTCGTGTTCTGCGCGTCCACCAGCGGCACCTCGACGAATCCCTTGTTCAGGGCGGTGGTGGTGCCGCAGAGCGAGTCGTCGATGCCGGTGATCTTCTTCGGGTTGCCCGCAGCGACCAGCACGCCGTCGAAGACCTTCGAGTAGGTGATGAAGTCGGCCGACGCGGCCCGCTCCTTGGTCGCGTAGATGTCGGAGATGATGAAGTTGGCCTGTCCGCTCTGCAGGGTCGGCAGCAGCGCGTCGAACGCGACCGGCAGGTATTTGACCGTGAAGCCGAGGCACTCACCGATGGCCTCGCTGAGGTCGACGTCGAAGCCCTCGTACTTGGTCGGGTCCGACACCGAGATCGACTCGTACCCGGGCGTGTGCGGGTTGATCGCGTTGGTCAGCGTCTTCCCGGCCAGGTCCGGGTTCTGCGAGCGCAGCTGCGTGCAGGCCGGCGACGACACCAGCGCCGGATAGGCCGGGGCGCTGCTGGTCGAGGAGGCGGGCGAGCTGCCACCGCAAGCGGATGCCAGCAGGGTGATGGCACCGGCCGCGGCGAGTAGCGCGGCGGGCCGGAGGAGCCGGTTCAGCATGGTGGAGGGTTCCTTCGAGGGCGCCGTTGGATCAATAGTCCGTTGGTCGGACCAGCGCACTGTAGGTCGGTGCCGAGGCGCAAATCGGGCACCTCAGGGGATCTGACCTCTTGTTAACCGCTCAGAAACGCGGCGGCCAGTGCCTGAAACTTTGGTCGGACAAAAGAACCGCTAACGGCGCACGGCGGGCTCTATGCTCAGACGGTGCAGCCCGCCTCGGTGCCCCCCATGCCCCAACGAGCCCGCAGTGTGAGCGTCCAGCTCGCGGCGCACTTCGAGCGGTTGATCGCCACCGGTGTGCTGCGGCCGGGTGAGCGGCTGCCCCCGGAGCGGGAGCTGGCCGCGAGCCTGTCGGTGTCGCGCGGCTCGCTGCGGGAGGCGATGCACGAGCTCGAGGCCAAGAACCTGGTGGAGCGCCGCTCGGGGCGGGGCACGATCGTCGCCGAGCAGACGGAGTCGGTCAGCCAGCTCTACTCCGAGCTCGACGGCGACACGGACGCCTCGCTCGACGACGCCACGGAGCTTCGGCTGATCGTCGAGCCCAAGATCGCCTCGGCGGCGGCGCTGCGGTCGGCCCCGTCCAACCTCGTACAGCTGGAGGACGTGCTCACGCGCTCCGCCCTGCGGCTCGACGCGGAGACCTCCCTGCAGCTGGACGTGGAGTTCCACCTGCTGCTGGCGCACGCGGCGCAGAACCCCCTGCTCGTCGCGCTGTGCACGATGACCAGCCGGTGGACCGAGACGGTGCGCCGGCGCTCGCACGCCACCCCGGAGGGGCGGCTGCGCTCGCTGGAGGGGCATCAGGCGATCTACCAGGCGGTACTCGCCCGCGACCCGGACGCCGCGGCGGCGGCGATGAACGACCACCTCAGCGTGGTCCGCGACGTGATCGCCGGGCGCACCAGCTAGCGCCCGGCTCCGAGCACATCTGGAACGGTGCACACCCCGCGGCCACGGTGCACACGTCAGGACGTGGGCACGGTGGCCGGCAGGTGTGCGCGGTCAGGACTCCGATCCGGAAAACGGCCGCATCGGGCGGTGCAATGTGACATAGTACTCGTCGTGGCTGGTGGGGGACCCGTCGACGTGCTCGTCATCGGGGCGGGCATGGTCGGCGCCGCGTGCGCGTACTCCTGTGCCGCGGCCGGCCTGCGGGTCACGGTGCTGGAACGCGGGGCCGTGGCGAGCGGAACCACGAGCGCAGGCGAGGGCAACATCCTGGTCTCGGACAAGGAGCCGGGCGCCGAGCTGGAGCTCGCGCTCCTGTCGGTGCGGCTGTGGGCCGGGCTGGCGGAGCGGCTCGGGGCGCAGCGGCTCGAGTTCGAGGCCAAGGGCGGCGTCGTGGTGGCCCGGACCGTCGAGGCCGCCGAGGGGCTGGCGGCCCTCGCGGCCGCGCAACGTGACCGCGGCGTCGAGGTGGTCGACGTGACCGCCGCCGAGCTCGCCGAGCTCGAACCGCACCTCACGCGCGAGGTGCGGTCCGGGGCGTACTACCGGCAGGACATGCAGGTACAGCCCGTGCTCGCCGCCGCCGAGCTGCTGCGCCGGTCGCGGCTGCTGGGGGCGACGGTGCACACCGGCTGCGAGGTGCTCGGGCTGCGCCGGGGCCGGGACGGCGCAGTGGTCGGCGCCACCACCACCGCGGGCGGGTTCTCCGCCCGGTTCACCGTCAACGCGGCGGGCACCTGGGGCGGCGACGTCGCGGCGATGGCCGGGGTGCACGTGCCGGTGCTGCCGCGCAAGGGGTTCATCCTCGTCACCGAGCCGCTGCCCCGGGTGGTGCGGCACAAGGTCTACTCGGCCGACTACGTGGCCAACGTGGCGAGCGGGGACGCCGGCCTCGAGACGTCCGTCGTCGTCGAGGGCACCCGGGCGGGCACGGTGCTGATCGGGGCGAGCCGGGAGCGGGTGGGCTTCGACCGTCAGGTGTCCCTCCCCGTGCTGCGCAGGCTCGCCGCGCAGGCGATCGACCTCTTCCCGTTCCTCGCCGACGTGACCCTGCTCCGCAGCTACCTCGGGTTCCGCCCGTACTGCCCCGACCACCTGCCGGTGATCGGTGCGGACCCGCGGGCCCCCGGCCTGGTGCACGCCTGCGGCCACGAGGGCGCCGGCATCGGGCTGGCCGCGGCCACCGGGCACCTGATCGCGCAGACCCTCACCGGTGCGGTGCCCGACCTCGACCTCACCCCGTTCCGGCCCGACCGCTTCGCCGAGGACGCCGCATGAGCGCCGGGTACCGGTTCGCGTTCGACGGCGACGAGATCGACGCCGAGCCGGGACAGAGCATCGCCGCCGCGCTGATCGCGGCCGGGCACCGGTCGTGGCGCAGCACCCGGGGCCGCGGCGAGCCGCGGGGAGCGTTCTGCGGGATCGGCGTCTGCTTCGACTGCCTGGTGACGGTGAACGGGCGGCCCAACCAGCGGGCGTGTGTCGTCGAGGTGGGTCCCGGCGACCGCGTCGAGCGCCAGGAGGGGACCGGCCGTGGCCACCTCGACCACTGACGCCTACGACGTGGCCGTGCTCGGCGCGGGCCCGGCCGGCCTCGCCGCGGCGGCCGCCGCCCGGCGGTCCGGGAGCCGGGTGGTGCTCGTCGACGCCGGGAGCCGGGTGGGCGGGCAGTACTGGCGCCACCGCCGCGGCGACGGCGGCGCCGGGCACCACCAGTGGGCGACGCTGCGGCGGCTGCGGGCCGTGGCGGAGGGCCCGGACCTGCTGAGCGGGCACTCCGTCTGGCACGCCGAACGTACCGGGGCCGGGTTCACGCTGCACACCACCACCTGGGCAGACGGCCGCGAGGTTGCGCGCGAGGTCTCCTGCCGGCGCCTGGTCGTCGCGACCGGTGCCTACGACCGTCAGCTCCCGTTCCCCGGCTGGACCACGCCGGGCGTCTACACGGCGGGCGGAGCGCAGACGCTGCTCAAGGGCCACGGGGTCCTGGTGGGCACGCGGGTCGTGGTGGGCGGCACCGGGCCGTTCCTGCTGCCGGTGGCGTCGGGGCTCGCCGCGCGCGGCGCGGAGATCGTCGGGGTGTTCGAGGCCGGACGCCGCACCGGCCTCGCCCGCCGTCCCCTCGCGGTGCTGGGCAGCCTCGGCAAGCTCGGGGAGGGGGCGGGGTACGCGCGCACCCTGCTGCGCCACCGCGTGCCCTACCACGCCCGCACCGCCGTGATCGCCGCGCACGGGGACGACGCCGTGCGCGCGGTGACCGTCGCCCGGCTCGATGCGGGATGGAACGTCGTGCCGGGCACCGAGCGGGTGCTGGACTGCGACGCGGTGGCGGTCGGCTACGGGTTCACCCCGCAGCTGGAGATCCCGCTGCAGCTGGGCTGCGCGACCCGGCTGGACGCGGACGGGAGCCTGGTGGGAGTGGTCGACGAGCGGCAGTGCTCGTCCGTGCCAGGTGTCCACCTCGCCGGAGAGGTCTGCGGGGTGGGTGGGGCGGCGCTGTCGCTCGTGGAGGGCGAGCTGGCCGGGCTGTCCGCGGCGGGTGTGCGGCCCGGGCGCCGGCTGCACCGCAGGCGGGCCCGGCTGCGTGCCTTCGCCGCCGCGCTGCAGCAGGCCTACCCCGTGGGGGCGGGCTGGACCGGCTGGGTGGGGCCCGAGACCCAGGTCTGCCGGTGCGAGGAGGTCACGGCCGGCGAGGTCCGGGCGGCCGTCACCGATCTGGGCGCCACCGACCCGCGCGCCGTCAAGCTGCTGGCCCGCCCCGGGATGGGGTTGTGCCAGGGCCGCGTGTGCGGGTACGCCACGGCCGGTCTGGTGGCGGGGGCGTGCGGCCGGGCGGTCACCGAGCAGGACCTCCTCGGCCTGGCCACCCGTCCCATCGCGCAACCGGTGACGCTGGGCAGTGTCGCCGGGGGCCCTGTCAGTCCGGTCAGTCCGGTCAGTCCTGTCAGCCCCGTCAGTTCGGTCAGCACTGTCAGCCCCGACGATCCTCCGGAGGACCGATGACCACGCCCACCCGACCCTGGCACGGCGTACTGGTGGCCACCGCACTTCCGCTGCGGCCTGCCGGGTCCGGCGCCCTGGACCCCGACTTCGACGGGTTCGCCGAGCACGTCGCGTGGCTGGCGGCGCAGGGCTGCCACGGCGTCACGCCCAACGGCTCGCTGGGGGAGTACCAGACCCTCACCGCCGACGAGCGCGCGCGCGTGGTGACCACCGCGGTCGCGGCGGCGCCCGCGGGCTTCACCGTGATGCCGGGCGTGGCGGCCTACGGGTCGATGGAGGCCCGGGGCTGGGCGGAGCAGGCCGCCGAGGCGGGCTGCGCGGCCGTGATGCTGCTGCCACCCAACGCCTACCGCGGCGATGAGCGGGCGGTCGTCGAGCACTACCGCGAGGTCGCGCGGGCCGGCCTGCCGATCGTCGCCTACAACAACCCCATCGACACCAAGATCGACCTCGTGCCGGAGCTGCTCGCGCAGCTGTACCAGGAGGGGCTGATCGTCGGGGTGAAGGAGTTCTCCGGCGACGTGCGCCGCAGCTTCCGGATCGCGGAGCTCGCCCCCGGGCTCGACGTGCTGTGCGGCGCCGACGACGTGGCGCTGGAGCTCGCCATCGCCGGCTCGCCGGGCTGGGTCGCCGGCTACCCCAACGCGCTGCCGCGCTCCACGGTGCGGTTCTGGGAGGCGGCCGTGGCGAAGGACCTCGACGTGGCGCTGCCGCTCTACCGGTCGCTGCACCCGCTGCTGCGGTGGGACTCCCGCACGGAGTTCGTGCAGGCGATCAAGCTGAGCATGGACGTGGTGGGCCGCTACGGCGGCCCGTGCCGTCCGCCGCGGGTGCCGCTCACCGCGGAGCAGGAGCAGACCGTGCGTCACGCCACCGAGAAGGTCGTCGCGGAAGGGCTCTCCTGACGATGCGGGCCAACCGGGTGTTCCACGCCGTGGACTCCCACACCGAGGGCATGCCGACGCGGGTGGTCACCGGAGGCATGGGGGTGGTGCCCGGCGCCACGATGTCCGCCCGCCGCCAGTACTTCGTGGAGCACCTCGACCACGTGCGCAGGCTGCTGATGAACGAGCCGCGCGGGCACTCGGCGATGAGCGGGGCGATCCTGCAGCCACCCACCCGTCCCGACGCCGACTGGGGGGTGCTGTTCATCGAGGTGTCGGGCTGCCTGCCGATGTGCGGGCACGGCACCATCGGGGTGGCCACGGTGCTGGTGGAGACGGGCATGGTCGAGGTCAGCGAGCCCCTCACCACGATCCGGCTCGACACCCCCGCCGGGCTCGTCGTCGCCGACGTCGAGGTCCGGGACGGCGTGGCGCGGTCCGTCACGATACGGAACGTTGCGTCCTTCGTGGTCGGACTGGACCGGACCGTCGAGGTGCAGGGGTTCGGCACCGTCGCCTACGACCTGGCCTTCGGCGGCAACTTCTACGCGATCCTGGGCCTCGACCAGCTCGGCATCCCGTTCGATCGCGCGGAGAAGCAGCGGATGCTCGATTTCGGGCTCGCCGTGATGGACGCCGTCAACGCCGGGGACCGCCCGGTCCACCCGGAGAACCCCGAGGTCGCGGGCTGCCACCACGTCTATCTCGCGGCGCCGGGGTCGACCGCGCGGCACTCGCGGCACGCGATGGCCATCCACCCGGGCTGGTTCGACCGCTCGCCGTGCGGCACCGGCACCAGCGCGCGGATGGCGCAGCTGCACGCCCGTGGCGAGCTGCCCCTGCACACCGACTTCCGCAACGAGTCGTTCATCGGCACCGAGTTCGTCGGCCGCCTCGTCGAGGAGACCGCCGTGGGGGCGCTGCCCGCCGTGGTGCCGACGATCACCGGCCGGGCCTGGCTCACCGGCACCGCGCAGTACCTCCTGGACCCCGACGACCCCTTCCCCGAGGGCTTCCAGCTGTGAGTGGGCCCGTCGTGCTCGACGCGGCGGCGGTGCAGCGCGCGCTCCCGATGCCGGCCGCGATCGCGGCGGTGCGGGAGGCGTTGCTCGCCGGGCTCGACCCGGACCACGACCCCCCGCGCGGCGTGGTGCCGGTCGAGCACGGCCAGCTGCTGCTCATGCCCGCCCAGTGGGGCGGGTTCGCCGGCGTCAAGGTCGCCACCGTGGCCCCGGCCAACCCGGCCCGGGGCCTGCGCCGCATCCAGGGCGCCTACCTGCTCCTGGACGCGCAGACGCTCACCCCGCTGGCGTTCCTGGACGGGGCGGCGCTCACCACGATCCGCACCGCGGCGGTGTCGGCGGTGGCCGTCGACCTGCTCGCCGGGACCGGCGCCCGCCGGCTGGTGGTGTTCGGCTCCGGGCCGCAGGCGCGCGGCCACCTCGCGGCGCTGCGGGCGATCCGGCCGGTCCGGGAGGTTGCCGTCGTGGGGCGGCACCGGGGGAGGACGCACGCGTTCGCCGCGGAGGCCGGCGCGGCGGGGCTCGACGCCCGGGTCGGCGACCCCGGGGACGTGGCGGGCGCCGACCTGGTGGTCTGCGCCACCACTGCGCGCAGCCCCCTGTTCGACGGCACCCTGCTCGGGCCGGACACCACCGTGGTGGCGGTGGGGTCGCACGAGCCGGAGGCGGCGGAGGTCGACGCCGCCACCGTCTGCGGCTCGACGGTGGTGGTGGAGGCGAGATCGGCGGCGCTGCGCGAGGCGGGCGACGTGCTGGGCCCGGCACGGGCGGGCCTGCTCGACCCGGACTCGCTGGTGGAACTGGCCGGTCTCGTCCGCGGCGCGCCGGTCCCGCCCGGACGTCCGCGGCTGTTCAAGAGCGTCGGGATGGCGTGGGAGGATCTGGTGCTCGCGGCCGCCACCTACCAGGCCGCCGGCGCCGGCCGAGGGGGGCGATCATGACCGTGGACGACCGGCCGGGTCCTGTCCTGTCCCCGCTGCGGGCGCGCCGCAACCTGCGCGAGGAGATCACCCAGACGCTGCGCGCCGCCGTGATCTCCGGCGAGCTGCGCCCCGGCGTCGTCCACTCCGCACCGCACCTGGCCGCGCAGTTCGGGGTCTCGGCCACCCCGGTGCGCGAGGCGATGCTCGACCTGGCCAAGGAAGGCCTCATCGACGTGGTGCGGAACAAGGGGTTCCGCGTCACCGAGCCGTCGCAGAAGGACCTCGACGACCTCAGCGAGCTCCGGGCGCTCATCGAGGTACCGACGGTGCGCCGGATCGCCGAGGCGGGGGCCGCTCCCGCCGTCCTCGAGGAGCTGCGGCCGCTCGCCGTGGAGATCGAGGACGCCGCCGCGCGCCACGACCTGATCGCCCACGTCGCCGCCGACATGGAGTTCCACCTCCGGCTGCTCGCGCTCGCGGGCAACGCGCACCTGGTCGAGCACGTGCGCTCGCTGCGCGCGCAGTCGCGGATCTACGGGCTGCGCAGCCTGGCCGAGCGGGGCGAGCTGGTGCCGTCCGCACACGAGCACGCCGAGCTGCTCGACCTCGTGCTCGCGGGCGACGCCGAGGGCACCGAGCGCCTCATGCGCCGCCACATCGGGCACGTCCGCGGGATCTGGGCCGAGTAGGCGCGGGGCCGTTCACCGGTCGGGGCGCAGCTCGTGCAGGATCTCCTCGGCGCGCGCGGTGGCGGCGGCGGGGTCGACGTCCGGTGAGCCGACCTGCGGGTCCCAGTTCAGGTCGTAGAACACCTCGGTGACGCCCTGCTCGCCGAGCCAGGCGGTGTCCTCGCGGATCTTGTCGTACGAGCCGGACAGCCGCTGGTCGGGCTCGCCACCGGCGCGGACGACGCCGCGGACCACGATCCGGACCGCGTCCGGGTCCTTGCCGGCCTTCTCGGCCGCCTCGCGGACCGTCGCGATCTGCCCGCTGATCTTCGTCAGGTCGGTGGCGCTGCGGCTCATCCAGCCGTCGGCCAGGCGCCCGGCCCGCCGCAGCGCGGCCTCCGCCGCGCCACCCAGCAGCAGCGCCGGACCGACCGGCTTGGGCGCCATCCGGCTCGGCACCACGGTGTAGAACTCGCCGTCGAACTCGCTGACCTCGTCGCGGAACAGCGTGTGCAGCGCCTGCAGGTACTCCTCGGCACGCGCGCCGCGCCGCTCCAGGGTGACCCCGCTCGCCACGAACTCCTCGCGCTGCCATCCGGTGCCGAGCCCGAGGTCGAGCCGGCCACCGGACAGCAGGTCGAGCGTCGAGGCCTGCTTCGCGAGGTAGGCCGGGCTGACGAACGGCAGGTTCAGCACCGCGACGCCCAGCCGGATCCGTGTCGTCCGCGCGGCCACGTAGGACAGCGCCACCAGCGGGTCGAGCACGCTGCGGTAGACCACGTCGAGGGCCTCCGGGTCGGCGGGGGTGAGCAGCCGCTGGAACGTCCACAGCGAGCCGTAGCCCAGCTCCTCGGCCCGCTCCGCGAAGCGCGCGAGGTTCTCCGGGCCTGCCCAGGCCCCCGACACCGGTGCACCGAAACCGATCCTCATGCGCCCATCGTCGCGGGCGTTGCGGCGGCTGCGCACAGCGGGCGACACACGACACAGTTCGAGCAGGCACCCCCGGGTCCCGCGCCTGTCGATCTCCCGAGCCGCCGCCGTAGCATCCCGTCGCATGCCACAGGACGACGCCGGCCGGCTTCCCGAGCAGCCCGTTCCGGGTCGCACGACCGGGCCGCCCGCGCTCGTCCCGTCGCTCTCGATCGTCAACTGCCAGGTGTTCGACGGGGTGTCCGGCGAGCTCACCGACGGGCCGGTCCACGTGGTCGACGGGCGGATCACCGAGGTCGGGCCGGGCGCGACCGCCTCGGCGGACCTGGTGATCGACGCGCGCGGCGGCACGGTGCTGCCCGGCCTGATCGACGCGCACTTCCACGCCTACGGGATCGGTCTGGACCTGCTCGGCATCGAGTCCCGCTCGCTGAGCTACGTGGCGCTCGCGGGCGCCCGGCGCCTGGCGGGCGCCCTCACCCGCGGCTTCACCACGGTCCGCGACGTGGCGGGCGGCGACCCGGGGCTCGCGGCGGCGATCGAGCAGGGGCTCATCCCGGCACCGCGCTACCTCTACACCGGCCCGGCGCTCAGCCAGACCGGCGGGCACGGCGACCCCCGGGGCGCCGACAGCGACCTGTGCGGCTGCCACACGCACATGAACGAGGTGGTCGACGGCGTCGACGCGCTGCGGCAGGCGGTGCGCGACCGGTTCCGTCGCGGGGCCCACGCGATCAAGATCATGACGTCCGGCGGTGTCGTCTCCCTCACCGATCCGATCCGGATCCCCCAGTACTCGCCCGA
This sequence comes from Pseudonocardia xinjiangensis, assembly GCF_050948425.1. Classification (NCBI taxonomy): domain Bacteria; kingdom Bacillati; phylum Actinomycetota; class Actinomycetes; order Pseudonocardiales; family Pseudonocardiaceae; genus Pseudonocardia; species Pseudonocardia xinjiangensis. The sequence continues at coordinate 3,435,218 of NZ_CP192009.1, forward strand.
CGAGGTCAGGGCCGTCACCGAGGAGGCCGCGCGGCGGGGCAGCTACGTCGCGGCGCACGCGTACTCGCCGGAGGCCATCCGGCACGCGGTGGAGAACGGCGTGCGCTCCGTCGAGCACGGCAACCTGCTCGACGCCGCCACCGCGGCCCTGATGGCGGAGCACGGGGCGTTCCTGGTGCCCACGCTCATCACCTACGACGCGATGGAGCGGCGGGGGGCGGAGGTGGGGCTGGCTCCGGTGGGGCAGGCGAAGAACCGGGAGGTCCTCGCCGCAGGCCGGGCCGCCCTCGAGCTGGCCCGTGCCGCGGGCGTGCGCATCGGGTTCGGCACGGACCTGATGGGCGTGCTGGAGGACGAGCAGCTCGGCGGGCTCCGCGTGCAGGTGGAGGTGGAGGGCGTGCTGCGCACGCTGCAGGCCGCGACGTCGGTGAACGCGGAGCTGCTCGGGCGCCCCGACCTCGGGCGCGTCCGGGCCGGAGCCGTCGCCGACCTGCTGGTGGTCGACGGCGACCCGTTCGCCGACCCCGCGTTGCTGTGGGCGGGATCGGAGCGGCGGACCGTGATCCAGGCCGGCGTGCCGGTGGGTCGGTAGCGGCTCAGGGCCGCAGGATCAGCCGGATCAGGTCGTCCTTTTCGACCGGACGCCGCAAATCGGCGTGATCGGCTCGGGGGCGTAATCGGCGCAATTCGGCGACCACCATGAGCGCCGGGCATTCTCCGGGTGACTCTGCGACAATCCGGAGGATGGGAATCGAGGGGCGAACGTCGTTGCCGGGGCTGATCGACCAGATCATGCTGGTGGTTCTGACCCTCGTCGTGGTGGCTGCCTGTAGCGCCCCTGCCTCCGGAACAGGGAATTTCGGGGCTCCGGTGTCGGACTATGTCGACATATCGCAGGTTCCCGTCACACCGCCGCCGGCCCCGGCCCAGCCGGACGCATCGACCGGCACCTGGCGTATCGACTGCGGACGCGACCAGCAGGGCATCCACAACTCGGACAATCTGGTCGGCGATCCCGGTGACCCCGGCGGGGCCCACCATTTCCACGACTACGTGGGCAACGTCTCCGTCAGTGCCCGATCCACGAACCAGAGCCTCGCCGCGGCCGCCACGACCTGCCCCGACGGCGACAGGTCCGCGTACTACTGGCCCGTGCTGCGCGTGCCGGGTCCGGGCGGTCCCCCCGGCCTCGACGACGCCGCCGACCACAACGTGGGGCAGATCCTCGTGCCGAGCTCCGTGCTGCTCGAGTACCGCGGCAGCCCCGTCAGCTCGGTCGTGCCGATGCCCGAGTTCCTGCGCGCCACCACGGGAAACGCGCACGGCTTCACGGCCGGCGGGGTGAACACCGACCACGTGCAGTGGTCCTGCTCGGGGGCCAGGGACCGCGTCGCGCGGCAGTACCCGCGGTGCGGGCCCGGCCAGCAGGTGGTCCGGATCTTCGACATGCCGAGCTGCTGGAACGGCAGGAGCACCGACAGTGCGGACCACCGCATGCATCTGGTGTTCCCGGACTCCACGGGCGCCTGTCCGAACGACACCTTCCCGGTGCCCCAGCTGCACATGGAGATCTCCTACTCGGTCCCGCCGGGCGCGGACTACGCGATCGACAGTTTTCCCGAGGAGCAGCACAGCCCGATCAGCGACCACGGTGACTACATCGAGGTCATGCCGGACTCGCTGATGGCCCAGGTGGTTTCCTGTATCAACTCGGGACGACGCTGCGGGTCATGACGCGGACACGTACCGTATACCGGCCGTTCGGAAACGGCATTTGGTCGGCTTGTCCCGTTCGGCTGGGAATGCACTGATACCGAGTGGGACGTCGCTCTCACCGCTGAGTCGGTTGAACCTTCCCGGGGCCGGAGCCGTTTTCCAGTCGATGCGCTCCCACACCCCCGGCCATGCAGATTCCGTGAAGCGTCATGAAATGATGTCGCCGTCCACAGTGCTGCTGCTGCCTACCGAAGGCAGTGCAGTTCGTGAGCGGTCGCATTTCGGACGCCGGGCTCGGGGGGGTGGCCAGGCAGGGCGGTGTCCGGCGGCAGCCGCGCAGGGGTCGATACGTCGCCCGTGTCATCACCAAGCGGGTCCCCGGCCGGACCGGGGGCCGAGGCGACGACGGGTGGGGGTCCGTCCTCGTCTGCGATGGATGTCCGCGGTGGGGGTGAGCCGGGCTGCCGGCGCCGTGGACCGTTCAGGCACGACTCGAGGGGTCCGTTCTGCGGGGGAAGGTGGTGGGGGGATGGCGGGGCAGAAAGCTCGTGACCGCCGGAACATGGCGGACGAGGCGCTCGTCCGCTCGTTGTTCAACGAGCACGGCAAGGCGATGCTGGGGTACGCCACGAGGTTGACGGGTGATCGTGCCGCGGCCGAGGACGTCGTGCAGGAGGCGATGCTGCGGGCGTGGCGCAGCCCGGACAGCCTGATCAACAGCAGGGGTTCGGTGCGCGGGTGGCTGCTCACCGTGATCCGCAACATCATCATCGACCGGGCTCGGGCCCGGAACGCCCGGCCCACGGAGGTGGCCGAGACGCAGAACACGGTGCCGGTCGAGCGCGACCACGCCGACCGGGTGGTCGACAGCATCGTCGTGCTCGACGCGCTGGAGCACCTCTCGACCGAGCACCGTGATGTGCTCGTGCAGATGTACCTGCACGGACGCACGGTCGGCGAGACCGCCGAGGTGCTCGGTATCCCGAGTGGCACGGTGAAGTCGCGCTCCTACTACGCCCTGCGAGCACTGCGTGACCACTTCCCGAAGCGCCCGGTAGGCGTGGAAGGAGCTGCGTGATGAGGCTGTCGGACGACCATGTCGACATCGACGGCTACATCGTCGGCGGCCTGGATCCCGACACGGCCCGGGCGGTCGAACTCCACCTCGCCGGATGCGCCGACTGCCGGGACGAGGTGCACTCCCTGCGCGAGGTCCAGGAGCTGCTCGCCTCGGTCCCCGTGGAGGCGTTCCTGGAGGGCCCGCCGGACGACGCGGACCTCCTGTTGCAGCGCACCCTGCGCCAGATGCGCACCGACGTGTCGGGCACGACCGGCCGCCGCACGCGCTGGGCGGCCGCGGCAGGGGTGGTCGCGGCGGCCGCCGCGCTCTGCGTCGGCGTGCTCGTCGGCCGGACCATGGCGGACGTTCCGCAGGTGCTCGCGGACGGTCCCACACCGACCTCCGCGTCTCCCCAGGTGCCGGGCACCCGGTTCGCGAGTGCGCAGGACCCCACCACCGGCGCGCGGCTGACCGTGCGCATGGTGCCGGCCGCCGGGTGGGTCCGGGTCAACGCGGCGGTGACGGGGATCCCCGCCGGCCAGGCGTGCCAGCTGATCGTGGTGGGCCGCGACGGTCAGCGTCAGACGGCCGGGAGCTGGCTCGTCTCGTCGTCGACGGCGGCCCAGGGGGTCACCCTCGACGGCACGGTGCTGCTCGACCCCGCTGCGGTCACCCAGGTTCTCGTGCAGAACACCAGTGGGCACCGGTTCGTCACAGCGAACGTCTGACACCGGCCGCGCAGGGCGGGCTCGCCGTCGCGAGCGCACCGCCGACGCCGGTCGTCCGTGACGCGCTTCTCCACCCGCTCAGGCCGCCGGCCGCGGGAACGGCCGAAACCGGCCCGTCACGCAGGCTGTATTCGCCGGCCCGGGTGCCTCTCCGCTCTGTACCCGTGCGCCGAGTACAACGGCAGCTCGGCGCATAGGCGCTCCGATGAGTTTCTCCGAATGGGTAACGCCCGGGATGGGTGCAGCGAAGCGGCTGCGTGTGCGACCGTCGTCGTCTGCACTCGCAGCGCTCGAGTTCCCGAGGAGCCGTATGACCCCGCGCGTGGAACGTCGACGGGACAGGCGCGTCCGACGACCGGTCGGGAGACCCGGCCGGCCATCGATGAAAGAACGTGAAGCCGAGCTCGCGGAAATAACCCGCCGGCTCCGATCCACGATTGACACGGGGTCGGGCTGCGTCATCTCCGTGACGGGTTACCGCGGCGCCGGGAGAACCAGGCTGCTGAATGCGGCGGGCGAAATCGCGCGCGCCGAAGGATTCGAGGTCCTGGACGTCGAGGCGGACGAACTGCTGGACAGCGCGCCACTGGCCGTGGTGTCGGTCCCTCTGCACATCCCGGAGCCGAGGGTCGGAGCCGCGGTATCCGATGCTTCCGAGCTGCCCGACGACATCGGTACGGCGCCGCGGACGGGCCCCGTTCTCGTTGCGCTCGACGATCTGCATCTGGCGCACCAGGACGCGCTCGCGAATTTGCGTGGAGTGGTGCGGCGGCTCGCCGTGCAGCCGGTCGTGTGGCTGCTGTCCTCGCCGACCGGCGACGGGTCGCACCACCTCGAGCAGCTCCTGCGGTCGGTCCGGGGCCGGGTCGCGATCTGTGAGATGCCGCTGCGCCCGCTGTCCGACGGTGCCGTCCGGGAACTCGCCGCCGAGATGCTCGGTGGGGAGCCGAGCGGCGCCGTCGAGGAGCTGATCAGGTCGGCGGACGGCAACCCGAAGTTCGTCGTGTCGATCGTCGAGGGGCTCCTCGACGACGTCCCCGCGCCGGACGCCGCACCGACCGACGTGGTCCCCGCGCATTTCCGCACCCTGGTGACCCGCCGGATCCAGGAGATGTCGCCCGCTGCGCACGGGGTGCTGGAGGTGGCTGCGGTGCTCGGCTCGTCGGTCGTTCCCGACGATCTGGCCCGGATGCTCGGCGTGACCATCGGCTCGCTGACCCCGATCCTCAAGGAGGCGCTGGCCGCGAGGATCCTGGTCGCCGAGTCGGATCAGATGTTCTTCCGCCACCGGGCGATCCGGCAGGCCCTGGTCGACGGGCTGCCGGTGCCCATCCGCGCCGCGGTCCACCGGCAGGCGGCCGAGATGTTCCTGGCCCAGCGGGGCCGGCTCGTGGAGGGGGCACTGCACCTCGTGCGGGGGGCCCGGGACGTCGACGACGTCACGGTGGAGATCCTCCGCCGAGCCACGGAGGCGGCCCGGGACACCCAGCCGGACATGGGCGCCGAGCTGATCCGGCACGGGCTGGAACTGGTCCCGCGCACCCACGACAAGTTCGGTTCGCTGGTCGCGCTCGCGATCGACGTATGGGGCCGGGTGGGCCCACTGTCGCGGGTCGTCGAGCTCGGCGCGGACCCGTCGCTCCGGTCGCTCGGACCGGCGCAGGCCGCCGAGACGCGCAGCCGGCTGGCGATCGCCCACCTGATGCAGGGCGACGCGGCCGCGGCCCTGGCGGCGGCCGAGCAGGTGCTCGCCGACGGGCGGAGCCCCGCCGCGGTGCGCGGCGAGGCGGCGGTCACCCGGCTGTGGGCACTGCTGAGCCAGGACGGCGACCTGGCCCGCGCGTCGGCCGACGAGCTGGACGAGCTGGACGGGCCGGCCGCGACCGACCGTGGACCTCGGCTCGGCGTGCTCGCCGCACTCGCCTGGCGGGCAGGCGACGCGGCGGAGGCGCTGCGGCTGAGCCGGGAGGCGACGCAGCAGGCCGTGGCGAACCCGATGACGGCGCACGGTTGCCACCCCCCGGCGCTGATCCTGACGTCCCTGGGGCGGTTCGACGAGGCGGAGGAGTGGCTCGTCAGGCCGGCGGACGAGCCCGCTGTGCTGGGGGGAAGCGTGCGCCGCGTCGCGCGGGGCCACCTGCTCTTCGCCAGGGGGCGGCTCGGTGCCGCGGAGGCCGAGCTGAGCGCCGCACTCGCCTTCGCCGCGCGTGCCGGGGTCGGCATGGGCACCTCGGTCGCCTGGACGGTGCTGGCGATGGGTGCCGTCATGCGCGGCGACCCCGGGGGAGCGGCCCGGAGCGTCCGGGGCCTGCTGGCCGCACTGCCCGTGGACGGCGGGTACGCCCGCCCGCAGCTCGGGGAGCTGATCCGGGCGCGGGTCGCGGAGGCGGAGGACGACCGGCGCACGGTGATGGAGATGCTCGACCGCATCGCGGCGGGCGCGGACGCCCTGCCCGGCCTGCTGCTCCAGCACCCCTCACACGCGGCGTGGCTGGTGCGTGCTTCGCTCGCCTGCGGTCGCGGGTCGCTCGCCGAGCGGGTCGTCGCCGTCGCCGCCGACCTCGCGGCCCACGCCCCGGACGTCGACACGCTGGCCGGCTCGGCCGCCCACGCCCGAGGACTGCTGCTGCGCAGGCCGGACGCCCTCGGGCTCGCCGTCGAGCGGCACGTCGACCCGTGGTGCCGCGCGTCCGCGGCGGAGGACCTGGCAGGTGCGCTCCCGGCCGGCGACCAGCAGCGTGTCGTGGAGGTGCTCTCCACCGCGCTCGGTCTCTACGGGGACGTCGGTGCCGAACGGGACGCCGCCCGGATCCGGAAGAAGCTGCGCGGGCTGGGCATCCGGCGCCGGCACTGGAAGTACGCCAGCCGGCCGACCAGCGGGTGGGAGAGCCTCACCGACAAGGAGCGCCAGGTGGCCGACCTGGCGCTGCAGGGCCTCACGAACCAGCAGATCGCCGGGCGGTTGTTCCTCTCTCCGCACACGGTGGCGTTCCACCTGCGGCAGGTGTTCCGCAAGCTCGAGGTGCACTCCCGGCTGGAGCTGGTCCACCACGCGGCGGGTCACTGACCGGGCCCCGGCCGCCGGCGGTCAGCCGATGCGCCCGGCGCGGGCAGCGGCGGGCAGGCGGACGTGGCGCACGACCTCGCGTGCCGACTCGACGGCACCCTCGATCCACGCCGGGTACGAGGAGCAGTGCTCGCCTGCGAAGAGGAGCCGCCCCTCCGGCCGGGCGGCCAGCAGACGCTCGTCCTCGCAGGTCCCGGGATCCTTTCCCCAGCGGGCGGCCGCGGCACCGTGACTCCACCGATCCTGGCCCCAGGACCGGGTGACGACCTCGCGCACCATCCCGGGCCGGGACAGCTGCGGGTGGATCGCGCTGAGCTCGTCGAGCACGACGGAGGTGCGCGTCGCGGGATCCATGTCGTCGAGGACCTGCGCGTCGGCGCCGATGCTGTAGCTCGCCAGCAGCGCGGCGCCGTGCACCGGGTCGTGTTCCACCGGCGGGTAGTAGGTCTGGCGCACCACGCCGCCGGTGAACGAGGCGCCGCCCATGATCCCGTCGCGCTGCCAGAAGGGCTCCCGGCACAGCAGCGCGATCTTGGTTCCCGGCCAGTAGGCCATGTCGTGGATCAGCTCGAGCTTGTCCGGGTGCAGACCGCGCAGCGCGATGTGCCGAAGCACGGAGAACGGAACCGTGCAGACGACGGCGTCGCACTCCATGACCGTGACCTCGGCGCCGTTCCGGACGATCAGCCGGACCCCCCGGGCGTGCACGTCGATGCCCACCACCTCGTGCCCGACGAGGATGTCCCCGCGGAGACCGGCCGCGAGCCGGTGGGCGATCTGGTCCATCCCGCCGGTGAGCCGGGACAGGGGCAGGCTCGTCTCGGCGGCCATGTCCGCGAAGAAGGACAGGAGCCGGCCACCGTGCTGCATCGCCGCGCGGGAGTGGTCGGTGAAGAACGTGTTGAGATCGACCCCGCCGCTCCACCGGGTGCCGAGATAGGGGCGGACGTCGATCCCGTCGACGAAGGTGAGCAGCTCCCTGAGCACGTCGTCGGACATCGCATGGGCGAAGTCGGCGGGCGCGGTGGCGGTGGCGCTCGCCGCGAGCCAGGCGGCGAACCGGACGGTGTCCTCCCGGTGGTCCGCCGCCGGCAGGCGGGACCGGAGCTGTTGCACCAGTACGGGCGGCGCGTCCCGCACCTGGACGTGACCGACCTCGGTGTGGACGAAGGTCCGGTCGTCGGAGAACAGCGTCAGGAACGGACGGAGCCGGCTGCCGAGCCCGAGTTCCCGGATGAGCGCCATGGTGCGTTCGTGGGCGCCGGGGATCCGCATGGCGCCCAGCTCCACCAGCGGACCGGGCTGCACACTCCCGAAACGGTGTGTGCGGATACGGCCGCCGACCGCCCGGCGGCTCTCGAGGACCGTGACGTCGTGCCCCCGGCGCTCGAGCTCGCGGGAGGCGACCAGGCCTGCGGCACCGGCGCCGATCACCACGATCCGGGTGGCCTGCACGGGCTCCGCATCGAGCGGAACGGCTACGGGTCGATCCTCGGCGCATGACATTTCCGCGGGCGTACTCATGGGAATTGCGCTCCCTCGTGGCGAGCCCATCGAGCGGGGGTGGGCGCCATTCCTCAGCGTGCTCGTCACGCGGTTCGCCGCACATCCCCGGACGATGGCCGCGGTGGACGGTTCCGAGCCCGATTTCTGCTGGCGGCCCATCGGGGTCGCGGGTCCAACCCACACGACCGGATGGACTCTCCGGGTGAGCGGTGTGGCGTTATCCGGGGGGCAGTCTGTTCATGCGGAGTGCGCTGCGGGTCTCGTACCGGGTGCGCCGTCCTCCATTCGCCGGGCGCGGGCTACGTGGATATACCGGGACGGAAACGATTTCGCCGGTAGGGGTCTGCCTGCCCGTCCGATGCCCTCAGCACCGTCCGGTCGTGCGGGGTGAGCGGCCGATTCCGCGCCCGTGCCGGCGCAGGCCCCGTCAACGGCGGCCCTCGATAGGGGATGTGTCGCCTCATCCGCCTCGTGATAATCGAATCGGCGGAAGTGGGGGAGCTACCTGGTGAGTGTCTTCGACGTGCCGCGCCTGCATTTCCGGGGGACGGCCACCACCCAGCTCCCGACCGGACCGCGCAGTGGCCTGGTGGATCTGGCGACGAACACGGCGTTGCTGCCCGACGGGCGGCCCGCGCCCGGTGATCTTCCGCCGGAGAGATATCACGGCCTGCTCGGTGCGGCGAAGGGCGACACCTTCGGCGGCAACGGCCATTTCGCGGTGGCTGCCACGCTGGTGGCGGCGGAACCTACCGCCGGTGAGATCGACACGCATGATCCGGTCGTCGGCAGCACTGTCGATCTCTGGGGCCACTACAACGAGTATCTGGCGACCACGGTCAACAGGGCGCGGATATTCGACGTCGACCCCTCCTCGAACTGGACCACCGCGCTGGCCGTCGGCCAGTTCGGTTTCGGCCGCCGGGGACGCTCGCACGACGTGGGCTACCTGCTGCTCGGCGACGTGCAGGGGATGCACCCGGCGCGCTGGCACGACTCGGCCGGTGGGCCGCCCGGTGGCTGGACCAGCACGTTCCAGTTCGTGGTCAGCGACCACGGGGGCCTCACGTGGTTCCCCGACCCGACGGCCTCCCCGGTCACCGCGCGGCTGCGCGAGACGGTCGGGACCCCCGGGTGCTCGGGCCTGGTCGTGCAGTTCGTGCTGGGCGGGCCGCCCGTGCAGGGCGTGCCGGGCGGGCCGAGCCGCCGGCCGGTGTGGGGGACGATCGCGCCGTGGCGTCCGGCGGAGCTGCGGACCTACCCGGCCGGGCGGCTGCTCGTGCCCGAGCGGGGTGCGCGCTGGCCGAGCCCGGTCGGCGTCGAGGTGGCGGCCGGGCACGTGACCGTCAACCTGGTCGGTTCGCCGTCGGCGTGGCCCGGGCTGCGCGCGCGCAGGCTCGAGGTGCGGACGGGGGAGACCGACCGGCTGGTGGCCGTGCTGGACGGGATCGACGCGGACCTGACCTCCGGGGTGGTGACGGTGCCGGCCCGCGCCGGATCGGAGGTGGCCGGCGGCGAGGCGCTGCTCGTCGTCGAGCGGCCCCCCGACGGGACCGCCGCCCCGACCGTGCTGCTGCGTGAACGGGAGACCGTCCTCCAGACCGACGACGCCGTCCTGATCGTGGACCATCCCCGGGGTCCGGCGGACGACGAGCAGGACGTCGAGGTGGCGTTCCGGGCGTTCCACCGGGGCCGTCCCGCCGCCGTCGACCCGGTGCACGTGACGCAGTACGTCAACCCGCGGGCGATCCCCCGTGACCCGGTGGCGAGCCGGCCGCACGCGCGGAGCGGGGACGTGCGGACGGCGCGGCTGCGCGGCGGGCGGTCGGGGGACGCCGGCGAGTGGGGCGACTCCTGCACCACGCACACCGACGGCGAGGGGCGCGGCTGGTTCGGGCTGCGCGGGGCGCGGGCCGGCTGCGCGCGGGTGCTGCTCTCCGCCGAGCCGCACGACCGGCCCTGCGGCCCCGGCGAGCCGGGTTCCGCCGTCACCGGCTACGACAACGACGACCGCCTCGGCTTCTGGTCCGGCGCGGGATGGTTGTCGCTGCGCGTCCTGCCCGACGACTGGCACCTCGCCGACATCCCGGAGGAGCAGGTCACCTTCGAGCTGCTCTACCGCGAGATCTTCGCCTACTACGAGTTCCTCTACTCGTTCATGAAGGACGAGGTCTTCAGCCTCGCCGAGCGGATCAAGGTGGAGAACTACGCCCAGCTGATCTGGCAGATGAGCGATCCGCGGAACCTGACGAAGACCTACTACATGCCGCCGACACGGGACCTGTCCGCGCCCAAGGCGGAGCTGCTGCGGAAGTTCCTGATCGCGCGCCGCTCCTCGACCGTGGTGCCGGAGATCGGGCAGGCCCCGGTGGAGGTCCACCGGCGGATCTCCGGCCGCGGCGAGCTCGTGGCCGCGCTGCGCCAGGCGGTGGCGGTCGAGCTGGCCGTGATGCTGCAGTACCTCTACGCGGCGTACTCGGTGCCGACGTACGCGGCGGCCGAGGCCTTCGTCCACCGCGGTCTGTGGACCCCCGAGCAGCTGCGGGTCGCCCTGGGTGACGGCGGAGAGACCCTCGACGGCGGCGTCCGGGGAAAGCTGGTGGAGATCGCGCGCGAGGAGATGATCCATTTCCTCCTCGTCAACAACATCCTCATGGCTCTCGGTGAGCCCTTCTGCGTCCCCGCGCTGGACTTCGGCGCGCTCGGCACCGACCTGCCGGTGCCCCTGGACCTGTGCCTCGAAGGGCTCGACATCGCCACCGTGGCGCGGTTCATCGCGATCGAGCAGCCCGCGATGGGCACGCCGGAGGTACGGCGACCCGACCTGCCCACCACCACCGGCGCGGCGGGTGCGGGCCGGTACGAGACGTTGAGCGAGATGTACGCGCGGATCCGTCATGGGCTGCAGGACGTCCCGGATCTCTTCCTGGTGGCGCCCGGCCGGGGAGGCGGCGAGCACCATCTGTTCCTCCGCCGCTCGATCAACGCCCGGCACCCGGACTACCAGCTCGAGGTCGACGACCTGGCCAGTGCGCTCTTCGCCATCGACGTCGTCACCGAGCAGGGCGAGGGCGGGATGCTCGGGGCCGGGGACAGCGGGGAGGACTCGCACTTCGCGTCGTTCCTGCGGATGTCGGAGCTGCTGGTCGAGGTGCGCAACAAGGCGGAGTCCGGTGCCGGCCGGCCGTGGAGCCCGGCCTTCCCGGTGGTGCGCAACCCGACGCTGCGGGCCGACCGCCCGGCACGGACGCTGGTGACCGATCCGACGGCCCGCCACGCGATGCGGATCTTCAACGAGGCCTACTCCGTGATGCTCCAGCTCATCGTGCAGCACTTCGCGGAGTCACCCGACGGCCGCCTCCGGCGCTCGGTCCTGATGAACTCGGCGATCGAGGTCATGAACGGCCTGATGCGGCCGGTGTCCGAGCTGCTCGTGACACTCCCGTCGGGCGTGCGCGGCCGGACCGCCGGGCCGTCCTTCGAGCTCGACGCCGAACCGGGCCCGGTCCCGCGGCCGGATGTGGCCCGCCGGGCACTGGCCCGGCGGTTCAAGCAGCTGGCGCGGGAGTGCGCGGCCTGCCCGGTGATGCCGCAGCGCGTCGCCGACTCGGCCACCTCGCTGGCACGGCTGTTCCGTGACCTGGACGGGAGCACCACGAACCATGGTTGCTGATCAGCAGACCGACGTCGTCGTCGTGGGGGGCGGCCCGGTGGGTCTGGCGATGGGCCTGGAGCTGCGGGCGCGCGGGGTCGACTTCGTCCTGGCCGAGAAGGGTGATCTCGCGGTGCCGCACCCGCGGGTCGGTTCCGTCGGGCCGCGCTCGATGGAGCTGTTCCGGCGGTGGGGGGTGGCCGACCGGGTCCGGGGCGCGGGCTGGCCCGCCGACCATTCCCTGGACAGCGTCTGGGTCACGCGGGTCGGCGGGCACGAGCTGTACCGGCTGGACCGCGCGACGATGGCCACCCGCCACCCCTTCGCGCACACCCCCGAGCCGGACGCCATCTGCCCACAGCACTGGCTGACGCCGGTGCTGGCCGACGAGCTCGGCGTGGCACCGGACGGCCCGATCAGGACGCGGTGCGCCGTGGCCGGTGTCGTCGAGAGCCCCGACGGGGTCACGGTCACCGTGGTCGACCGGGACACCGGGCGCCAGGGCACGATCGCGGCCCGGTTCCTCGTCGCGTGCGACGGCACGTCGTCGCCGATCCGGAAGGACTGCGGGATCCCGGCGCCCACCCGGTACCGCACCCAGGTCTTCCGCAACATCCTGTTCCGCGCCCCCCGGCTGCGCGAGCAGCTGGGATCGCGCCACGCGCTCTTCTACTACCTGATGCTCTCCTCGTCGCTGCGGTTCCCGCTGCGCGCCCTCGACGGGACGTCGCTGTACCGCCTGACGGTCGGGATCGGGGGGAGCCCGGAGGCCGAGGGGCCGCCACGAGCGCTGGTGAGCCGGGCGCTGGCGGTCGACACCCCGTTCGAGGTGCTGTCCGACGACCGGTGGCACCTCGTGCAGCGGGTCGCCGACGAGTTCCGCAGCGGCCGGGTCTTCCTGGTCGGGGACGCCGCGCACACGCTGTCCCCGTCCGGCGGTTTCGGCATGAACACCGGCATCTGCGGTGCTGCCGACCTGGGCTGGAAGCTGGCCGCCGAGCTCTCGGGCTGGGCGGGCCCCGGGCTGCTCGACACCTACCGCACCGAGCGGCGCCCGGTGGCCGTGGCGGGGCTGGAGGAGGCCAACCGCAACCTGCAGCGCACGATGAAGCGCGAGGTCCCTCCCGAGATCCACCTCTCTACGGCGGTCGGCGAGCGGGCACGGGCGGCGATGGCCGAGCGACTCGAGCGCAGCGGGGTCGGCCGGGAGTTCGACGCGCCGATGATCCACCTGGGCTTCCGCTACAGCTCGCCGATCATCGTCCCGGACGAGGGGGAGGACGAGGACCACGTGGTGGAGCGGCCCAACAGCCTGCCCGGGTCGCGGGCCCCGCACGCCTGGCTCGCCCCCGGGGTCTCCACCCTCGACCTGTTCGGCGACGGGTTCCGGCTGCTGTGTTTCGCCGCGTCCGACCGGCGGGTGGCCTTCGAGCGGGCGTTCGCCCGGCGCGGTGTGCCGCTGGCCGCCACGGACTGCACCCTGCCCGAGGTGGCGGCGCTGTACGAGCGGGCCTTCGTCCTCGTCCGGCCGGACGGGCACGTCGCATGGCGCGCCGATGAGCTGCCGTCGGACGCGACGGGCCTCGCCGACCGGGTGCGCGGGGCCGGCCGCCTGTGCGGTGCGGCATGAGCGGGGTGGGCCGCGCCCTGCCCGCGTTCACGTTGCGGGGGTGGAGCCGCGGCGACATCGCCGACCCGTACCCGGTCTACCGGCGCTTCCGCGAGGTGGCGCCCGTGCAGCGGGCCGACCCCGACGGCGGTGGCCCCGCCACCTACTACGTCTTCAGCCACCCGGGCGTGGCCACCGTGCTCACCAGCAGGCACTGCGGGCGCAGCCCGCTGCCCTCGGGGCCGGGCACCGCGGCCGACGGGCTCGTCCCCGGCCGGTTCGCGACGCTGCGCGATCTGGTGGACAACTGGCTGGTGTTCCTGGACCCCCCGCGGCACACCCGCGTGCGGTCCCTGCTGGCCACGGAGTTCTCGCCGGCCGTCGCGGCCGGCCTGCGCCCGCGCATCGAGATGATCGCCGGTGACCTGATCGCGCAGCTGCGGCGCAGGAGCGTGGTGGACGTCGTCGCCGAGTTCGCCGCGCCGCTCCCGATCCTCGTCATCTCGGAGCTGCTCGGGGTGGCGGCGGAGCGCCGGGAGTGGCTGCGCGCCGCGTCGACCGCGCTGCAGGAGGCCAGCAGCTCCCGGGCCGCCGCCCGGGATGACGCACACGACGTCGCGGACGCGGCGGCCCGGCGGCTGTCGGAGTTCTTCGCCGAACAGCTCGACGCCCGTCGCCGGGAGCCGGGGCCGGACCTCATCTCGTTGCTGGCGCTCGCGCAGGCGCGCGATGCGGCGCAGAGGAACAGAGCGCAGGGGGAGACGGCGCTGAGCGACACGGAGATCATCGCCACCTGCGTCCACCTGCTGACCGCCGGTCACGAGACGACGACGAACCTCCTCGCCAAGTCCGTGCTCGCCCTCCTGGCGAACCCGGATGCCCTCGACGAGCTGCGGTCGGACCCCACGCTGCTGCCGGGCGCCGTCGACGAGCTCGTGCGGTACGACTCCCCGGTGCAGGCGGTGAGCCGCTGGGTCCACCGGGACCTGCAGGTGGACCGGCACCGCGTGCCCGCGGGGAGCAAGGTCGTCGCGCTGCTCGGGTCCGCGAACCGCGACCCGGCCCGCTGGAGCGACCCCGACCGCCTCGACCTCCACCGGCCACCCGGGCCACACGTGGGGTTCGGGATGGGCATCCACTACTGCCTCGGGGCGAGCCTCGCGCGGGCCGAGGCGGAGATCGGGCTCAGGTCGCTGCTGGACCTCCTGCCGGACGTCACCGCGACGCCCGGCCCCGTCGACTACGCCGACGACATGATCTTCCACGGCCCGAGCCGGCTCACCGTGGCGCTGTCCGCGTGAGCGCCTCCCGGTTCAGCCACGGGGCGGACCAGGGGGCCGCCCCGTGGCGTCCGGGCCGGGCAGGTTGCGCCGGCGCACCGCCACCTGCGCGGCACCCAGCACGACCCGCACGACCAGCCCGACGGCGAGCAGGCCCGTCACCATCTGCAGCATCGTGACGACGCGGGCGAGCTCGGTGAGGGGCACGATGTCGCCGAACCCCACGGTCGCGAAGACGGTGACCGTGAAGTAGAGCGCGTCGGTCCGGCTCAGCGCCTCGTTGAAGCTGTCGGGCTGGTTGGCGTCGATCACGACGTAGATCGCGGCGAACACCAGCAGGAGGATCGGCAGCCCCGTCGCCACGGCCTCGACCGCGCGCACCCGCGGGATGTCGGAACGGAGGATGGCCTGCACCTGCCGCGCCGTCAGCACGGCGAGGAGCACCAGCACGGCCAGGAACCTGAGCCAGGTGCCGAGGTCGAGCGTCAGCCTCAGCGGGGCGAGGTAGTACAGGACGACCAGCACCGTCGTCGTCAGGACCGACCGGAGCACGCTCACCACGACGGCGCGCCGGTACGGGTGCCGACGCTCGCCGCGCCTGTTCGTCACGGCCCGCTCCGGGCTCAGTCCGTGGACGATGCCGCGGGTTCGGCCAGGGCGGAGGAGTCCCGCTCGGGTGCCGCTGACCGGCCGCCGGGCGCGGGGCGGCCCAGGTGTTCCTCGACCCGTTCGAGCATCAGGGCCAGCACGATGATCACCGGCGGCAGGAGTGCCGTGAGGAGGAGGTGGACGACCATCACGCCTCCTCCTCGACGGTCGGACCGCGCGCGGGGGAGAGCCCGGCACGGACGGGTGGGTCGCGCCGCATCAGACGTCGACGGCCTCGCGAGGGGAGGTGCACAGCGCCCAGATCACGAAGACGTCGAGGGCGATGATCAGCAAGGACCAGACGGGGTAGTACGGGATGAACATGAAGTTCACCAGCATGCTCACGACGGCGAGCGCGACACCGACGACCCGCCCCCAGGTCTGGCCGGCGAGCACCGCGGCACCCGCTACCGCGACGAGGATGCCGACGATGAGGTGGATCCAGCCCCACGTCGTGACGTCGAAGGAGTAGACGTAGTTGAGGCCGACGACGTAGACCTCGTTCCGGAACAGGGCCACCAGCCCGGCCAGGGCCTGGAACACCCCGGCGACGATCATGATGGTGCCGGCGAAGACGACGAGCCCGGTCCTCCAGGCCGCACGGGTGTCGTGGTGCTCGTGGGTGTCGGCATACCCGGTCGTGCCGCCGGGTGTGGCCTGAGGCGATGTGGACATCGAGATTCCTCCTCCGCGTGCTTGTCGGGAAATCGTTGCTCGCATCGGCGCATCCCCCCTCATCCGTGCAGGGTGAGCCGTACCGGCTCCACGGGGCCCCGGCACGGGAGCGGCGCAGGCATCACCCCGCCCGGGTGACCGCCCGCCGCGGGTGACGCCGTGGGCGGTTCCCCGTTACTAGCCTCGCCCCGATGACGGACACGGCCCGCAGTCACGGTGTGGCTGCGAGCGAGGGGCCCGGCACCCGCCCCGCCCTGCCCCGCGGCCTGGTCGTCCTGCTCGGGCTGGCCGCGGCCGTGGTCACGGCGGCGGGTGTGCGGGCGATGGCGTGGCTGGTGGGCCCGGTGTTCCTGGCCCTCGTTCTCGTGATCGCGGTGGCGCCGGTGCGCGACCGGCTGACCCGCCGCGGGCTCCCGGGCTGGCTGAGCACGCTGGTGCTCGTCCTGGCGGTCTACGCGGTGCTGCTGGTCATGTCCGGGGTGGTCGTCGTGTCGGTCGCCCGGCTCGCCACCGTGGTGCCGCAGTACGCGGACCAGGCACAGCGTCGCGTCACCACGGCGACGGACACCCTGCAGCAGTTCGGCGTCGGCCCGGCGCAGCTGCGCGCCGCCGAGGACTCGCTGGACTGGGGGAACGTGGCCGCGCTGCTGGGCTCCGTTCTGGAGGGGGCCGCCGGACTGGCCGCCAACCTCGTCTTCCTGCTGGCGCTCGTGCTGTTCCTCACGGTGGACGCGAGCGGGATCGGGGCCAGGCTCGCCGCGATCGGACGCGACCGCCCGCAGATCGTCACCGCGCTCCACGGCTTCGCCGCGAACACCCGCACGTACCTCGTGGTCACCACCGTGTTCGGGCTCGTCGTCGCGGTCCTGGACTCGGTCGCGCTCCTCCTGCTGGGCGTCCGCTGGCGATCACCTGGGGCGTGCTGGCGTTCATCACCAACTTCATCCCCAACATCGGGTTCGTGCTGGGGCTGGTCCCGCCCGCCGTCCTGGGGCTGCTCCAGGGCGGGTGGGGGACGGCGGTCGCGGTGATCGTCGTCTACTGCGTCCTCAACTTCGTGATCCAGTCGCTGATCCAGCCGCGGTTCATCGGCAACTCCGTCGGGTTGTCGGTCACGGTCTCCTTCGTCTCGCTGGTGTTCTGGGCCTGGCTCATCGGGCCCCTCGGCGCGGTGCTGGCGATCCCGCTGACGCTGCTGGCGAAGGCGCTGCTGGTCGATGTGGATCCCCGGGCCGGATGGGCGGACGCGCTGCTGCGCGACCATCCGGAACGGCTCACGCCGGACGACGACGGACGGCGGGCGGGCGGACCGGCACGTCCGGCGGACGGGGCCGGCGCGGGGAGCGGGACGGCGGCGGGCGCCACCCCGACGTGAGCCCTGCCGGCTCATTCCTCGTCCGGGCGGTGTTCCTCCGCCGACCCCGGGGTCAGGCGCTCCAGGGAGACCACGTGCAGCCCGAGCGCCTGGATCAGCGCGAGCACGGAGTGCATCTGGGCGTCGTCGACCGTGGCGGTGAGCACGGTCTGCGCCGGCACCTCCACCACGTCCATCCCGGCGAACGCGTCCCTGGCCCGCTCCGACAGCCGCCCCGCCAGGCGGAACTCGTAGCGTCGTCCGGGCACAGCAGACCTCCCTCCGCCCGGATCCGTGGGGGAACCCGAGCCCCCGTCCACGGTCATACGGTCCGCGGCGCGCGTCCTCGCCCGGTCCAGGTGATTGCTGTTTCGATCAGGGCCGATCAGGTCAGCAGCCCACGCTCGTGGGCCTGCCGCACCGCCTCCCGGCGGGTGGAGACGGAGAGCTTGGCGTAGATCGAGCGGATGTGGCTCTTGACGGTGTTCACCGACACGGTGAGCTCCGCGGCGATCTCACCCGCGCTGAGCAGCGAGGGCAGCAGCGCCAGCACCACGAGCTCGCGCTCGCTGAGCACCGCGGCCGGCTCGGCGCGGACGGCGCCCCGAGCCGCGGCGAGCCGGGTCTCGAACGTCGTGGCCGGGCCCGGCCGGGCCCGGTCGGCGAGCAGCCGCCGCGTCCGTTCACCGGCGAAGGCGAACGGACGGACGACCCCGATCGACTCGCCCACCGCGAGGGCCGTGCCGAGTGCCGCCCGCCCCTGGGCGCCGTCGTCGCTCTCGAGCGCCGCCTCGGCCTCGACGAGGTGGGCCTCGATCAGGGTGTCCGGGAGCAGGACGGGCACTGCGGCGGCACGGATCGGGGCGACGGCGGCGCGGGCGGCCTCGTGCCGTCCGGCGAGCGCCTCCGTCCACGCCTGCAGCAGCAGCACCTCGCCCACGTGGCCGACGTGCCCCGCGAGCCACCCCGTGACCTCGGCGGCGACGGCGGTGTTGCCCTGCAGCAGCGCCGCGCGATGTTCGAGCACGCCCAGCGCGGCGCGCAGCGCGGGTGGGGCCGGCCCGTCGCCGAGCTCCCGTCGGGCCGCCTGGAGCTCGGTGGCGCCCCGGCTGCGCTCGCCCTCGTCGGCGAGCGCCGCGCCGTGCACGGCATGCAGCGCGCAGGCGGTCTCCGGCGGGATCGTGTCCGGCGCCGTGAGGGCGGACTCGGACCGGGTCCGCGACCCGCTCGGGTCGCCGTCGAGCAGGTCGGCGTACGCGAGCACCGCCTCGGCGCCGGCCGACCAGCGCGAGGGGTGCAGGCCGTGGCGCAGCGCCGCCGCGACCGCCACCTCGGCTGCCGCGACCATCCCGCGGTGGTCACGCCGCGCTGCTGCCACGGCCGCCCGGAGGGTGCCGCTCTGCACCTCGAGACGACCGAGGTCGTGCGCCGTCGCCAGTGCCGCGCACCGGTCCAGCGCCGCCAGCGCGACGTCGAGGTCCCCGTGGCCGTCGGGCGAGAGCTCGGCCGCCGCGCGGGAGACGTGCAGCAGCGCCTCCAGCTCGGGCGCGACGGCGTCGATCCCCGGCGCGGGCGCCGTGGCGTCGATCGGGAGCCCGAGGCTCCTGGCCAGCAGCTCGGCGCTGCTGCGCAGGGCCTCGAGCTCCGGGCCGGGTGTGGACGGCCAGGTGTGGCGGGCGTGCTGCAGTTCCGCCGCGGCCGCCGGCAGTGCGCGCTCCTCGAGGTGGACGATCGCGGAGACGACGGCGAGCCACGGATCGGCGCTGCGGGCGGCGGTGCCGACGGCGGCCACGGTGCGCCGGAGCGCGCCGAGCTCGCCACTGACCAGCAACGGCACCGCCGAGCGGTGCAGGAGCTGCGTCAGCACCCGGGCGTCGCCCGCCTGTTCGGCATGGCGCAGCGCGTGCAGGTGCTCGGCCCGCTCGGCCCACCAGCACGCCGCCACCGTCTGCAGATGCCGGTGCAGCGCAGGCCGGTGCCGGTGCAGGTTCGCGCGCAGGTAGGACCGGAGCAGGGTGTGGACGCGGTGTTCCCCCGGGCCCGCGCGCTCCACGAGTGCGGTCTCGTGTCCCATCTCGTCGAGCACGTGCCCGGCGTCCGGCCGCCCCGAGAGCTCGACGGCCAGTGCGGTGGGCAGCACCGAGCAGACGCTGACGGCACGCAGGAAGTCATGGGCGTCGTCGGCGAGCCCGGAGAGGATCTCGCCGGTGAGGTACTCGGCGATGGAGCGCTCGTCGCCGGAGAACTCCACGAGGAACGCCTCGGGGTCGTCGCTGCGCCGCAGCGCCAGCGCCGCGAGCCGCAGCCCGGCCACCCAGCCCTCGGTCCGGGTGTGCAGCAGCGCGACCTGCTCGGTGGACAGGTCGAGGCCCGCCTTGCTCAGCAGCGTCACGGTGTCGTCCATGCCGAACCGGAGCCGGTCGGCGCGGGTCTCGTGCAGGCGCCCCTCCAGCCGCAGCCGGGGCAGTGCGATCGGCGGGTCCACCCGGCTCGACAGCACCAGGCGCAGCCCGGCGGGGCGGCGCGCGGCGAGCCGGGCGAGGTCACGCAGCGGACGGCGCGCGGTGAGCTCCTGCAGGTCGTCGAGGACCAGGTGGACCGGCGGATCGAGGACGTCGAGTGCCTCGCCCAACCGGTCCACGACGTCACCGGTCCCGCCGGTGGCCTCGGTGGCATGGCGCAGTGGACTGTCCGGACCCACCCCGGGCAGCGCGGTGAGCGCCGCGAGCACGGCCGACCAGAGGCGCCGTGGGTCGTCGTCGTCGGCATCGACCGACACCCAGGCGGTACGGGGCCCCGCCCGGTGGCGCACCCAGTCGGCGAGCAGGAGCGTCTTGCCGTACCCGGCGGGCGCGCTCACGACGACCAGCTGCGCGGCACGGGCCTCGTCGAGCCGGTCGAGCAGCCCGGGGCGGGGCACGAACTCGGGCGGCAGCTCGGGCACCGCCGTCTTCCGGCCGGGGACCCGCAGCGCGCCGGCCGGGCCGGCCCGGGGCGCCGGGAGCTCGGCCGTGGGGACTTCGGACACGGGCACCATCCGTGGCTCCGGGCGCGCGATCATGTCAGCAGACCCTGCTCGTGGGCGGTGAGCACGGCGGTGCGGCGGCTGCTGACCCCGAGCTTGCCGTAGATCGCGCGCACGTGGCTCTTGATGGTGTTGAGCGAGACGTTCAGGTCGTCGGCGATCTCGTCGAGGTTGTGCAGGGACGGCAACCGGGCCAGCACCTCGCGCTCCCGCGCGCTCAGCTCCACCACCGGGTGCGGTGCGGTCGGGCGGCCGGCGGCGAGCGCGCGCACCGCGAAGTCGTCGCGGTCCTCCATCCCGCCGAGCTGGTCGACCAGCACCGCGCGGACGCCGCAGCCCGCGAGGGCGAAGGGGCGCAGCGCGTCGAGCGGCTCGGCCAGCGCCAGCGCCCTCTGCACCGCGTGCCGGACGGCGGCCCGGTCGTCGTCGGCGAGCGCCGCCCGTGCCGCCAGCAACCACGCCTCGACGACCGTGTGCGGCAGCACCGGCTGCAGCCCGCCCTCCAGCAGTGGCTCGACCGCGGCCCGCGCCGCGCGGTACCGCCCCGGCCCCGAGGAGGCGTCCGCCCAGGCCCGCATGACCGCCAGCTCGCCGTCCGCCGTGCCCCGCGCCGCCAGCCAGGCCGCGGTCGTGACCGCGGCCGTGGGGTGGCCCAGTGCGAGTGCCGCGTGGTGCTCGAGCAGCGCCGCGGCCGCGGCGAGTGGGACCGGGACGTCGGTGTCGCCCAGCTCGGCACGGGCGTGCTGCAGCTCCATCAACCCGGCGGTGCGGTCGCCCGTGTCGACGAGCCCCCCGCCGTGCGCGCTGTGCAGCGCGAACCGGATTGCCGGGTCGATGCCGTCCGGTGCCGCGCACAGGCCCTCCGCGGCGGCCTGGAGCGCGATCGTGGGGCGGCCCCGCAGCAGAGCGGCGTGCGCGCGGACCGCCTGCGCCGCTGCCGTCCACGACGGGGGCGTCCCGTCCCGTCGCGCCGCGTCGACCGCGTGCTCCTCCGCGGCGCGCAGGTCGCCCATGGCCCACGCCGCGCCTCCGAGCAGCGTCCGGCAGAGCACCTCCAGGTGCCGTAGCTGCCGGTCGGCGGCGAGCTCCAGCGCGGCTTCGAGCTCCCGCCGTCCCGCCGCGGTCGCGCCGGTGGCGAGGTGCGCGACCCCGCGGCCGGTGTGCGCCCACGCGGCCGTCGCCGGATCATCCGGCACCGGTTCCTCCCCGGTGGGCGCGCTGCCGATCCCGGCGAGCCGCTCCGCCGCGGTGAACAGGACGGCCGAGTCGGCGACCGGCGGGTCGGCAGCGTGGTACGACGCTGCGGGCGGGCAGCGGCGCAGCTGCGCGCGGGCGGCCGCGCGGTCACCGCGATCGAGGTGCAGCAGCGCCCGAACCAGCCCGAACCACGGGTCGGACCCCGGATCCGCCGGATCGCTCACCGCGTCGAGCGCGAGGTTCAGGGCCGCATCCTCCCCGCGCGCGGCCAGGTCGGCAGCACTGCTGTGCAGCAGCCGGGTGACGCGGGCGGGCTCGCCGGCGGCCACAGCGTGTCGGAGCGCTTCCAGCGGCCGGTTCCGGTCGGCCCACCAGTCGGCGGCCCGGCCGTGCAGGCGGGCGGCGCGGCCCGGGCCGTGCCGGTCCAGATCGGCGACCAGGTAGGAGCGCAGCAGGTCCTGCGTCCGGTACTCCGCACGACCCGGTCCGGTGGTGACGACGAGTCCGGTGTGATGTTCGAGGTGGTCGAGGACGTCCGGGGCGTCCTCCCGCCCGGACAGCTCGACGGCCAGCGCCGCGGGGAGCACGTCCGAGATGCTCGTCTGCCGCAGGAGCTCGCGCTCGTCCGCGCACATCTGCGACAGCACCTCGCCGACCAGGTAGTCGGCCACGGGCTGCTCGTCGCCGGAGAACGCGGAGAGGAACACGTCGGGCTCGGGGTGGCGCCGCAGCGGGAGCGCGGCGAGCCGGAGGCCGGCCGCCCAGCCGCCGGTGCGCGCGTGCAGCACCGCGACCTGCGATGCGCGCAGCCGCAGCCCGCACCGCGCGAGCAGGACCACCGACTCGTCGAGCGAGAACCGCAGCTGCTCGGTGCGGAGCTCACACAGCCGCTCCTCCAGCCGCAGCCGGGCCACCGGCAGGCCAGGGTCGGACCGGCAGGCGAGCACGAGACGCAGCCCGCTCGCCGTGGCGGCGCGTACCAGCATCTGCATGCCGTGCAGGACGTCGTGGTCACGCAGGTGGTGGGCGCCGTCGAGGACGAGCTGGAGCCGCACGGGCAGGGCGTCGAGGCCGTCGAGGAGGTCGTCGAGGAAGTCGAGCAGGACGGTGGTGCGGGACACGGTGAGCCGGCGCAACCGGCTCGACAGGGGCACCCCCGGGCAGGCCTCCAGAGCGGCGAGCACCCCGTTCCACAGGCGGTGCGGGTCGTCGTCCTCCTCGTCGAGCGTGAGCCACGCGGTCGGCACCTCGCAGCGGTGGACCCAGTCCGTGAGCAGGAGTGTCTTGCCGAAGCCCGGTGGTGCACACACGAGCGTCACCGGCCGGTCCAGGCCGCGGTCGAGGATCTCGTAGACCGCGTGGCGTGCCACGAACTCCGGCGGAAGCTGCGTGAGCGCGGTCTTCGACCGCGGCACGTGGACCATCTCACCCCCCTCCCGCCCAATGATCAGGGACGGCGCACGAAACCGAGGAGGTGGCGCGCCGCCGCGCGGCGGCACATTTCCCCGGCTGGCGCGCCGGGGACCGGGACGCGATTGGTGGCGGTCACTCTATGAGTGCCGACTTCGGTCGTCCACCCCCTGCCGAACGCCCGCGAAATGCGGATGGCCCAGATTTCCTGGAACGGAGGAAACCGTGTGGCCGTGGGAGTAGCGAATTACGGAAGCACACCGCCTACTGCCGGTACCGGCGTGCCGCCGATGGAGTGAGGCCATTACGCAGATCGGACCGAAAACGGCGTTCCGGCGAACCGGGAACCACCGAGCCCGGCGCGGTGAAGATCGGCAGAAAGACACCCGTCGGGTCGGTTCGACGCCCCTGATCGGGCCGGTGGTGACGCCGGAGGAACCGGAGGACCGGGAGTCACCCGCGCCGGGTGGTGCTCCGGATTCCCCCGGGAACGACACTGCGGAATCGACCGGATCGACATCAGGGATCACCACCGCCCGGTCGAGCCCGTGTCGCGGAGGGAGCAGACGTGCCGGACGTCGAGCGCACGAGGGGCGGCACCCCGACCCGTCGATCCCGCACCGCAAGCACCGGCTGAGCCCGGGTGCCCGCGCGATGCCGACGGTCTACGAGTTCCGGGTGGACGGCGCGCTCCCGGACGCGGCCAGGGACGCCTTCTGCGACATGCGGATCGAGGAGCTCCCCGCGCAAACGGTCATCTCCGGCCCGGTGATCGACGAGTCCCACCTGCACGGCGTCGTGGCACAGCTGCGGGCACTGGGGCTCACCGTCGTCTCCGCGCGTCCGGTGCCGTCCGCGGGCCGCCCCTGACCGGTCGGCTCACCCGCCGCGGACGATGCCGCGGCGGCGGGAGGTCGAAGAGGGTGGGTGCCCGAGCAGCGGCCCGACGAGGAGAGGCGCGACGATGACGACGAACGCGCCGGCCGCCGGTACTCGGGCCTACCTGCGACTCGTCCTGTTCGGAGCGGTCATCGGCGCGCCGGCTGCGCTGCTCGCGGCGTCGTTCCTGGCGCTGGTCACCACCGTCCAGCGCTGGTTGTGGCACGGCGTCCCCGCCGCGCTCGGACAGTCGACGCCGCCGTGGTACCTCGTGCTGGGCCTGCCGCTGGTGGGCGCCGCGATCGTGGCCGCGGGCCGGAAGCTGCTGCCCGGCGACGGTGGCCACAAGCCGCTCGCGGGGATGAGCACGGCGTCCCTGCCACTCCGCGAGATCCCCGGCGTCGCGGTCGCCGCCTTCGGCACCCTCGTCTTCGGTGCCGTGCTCGGCCCGGAGGCGCCGCTGATCGCCCTGGGCTGCGCCGTCGGCGCGGTGGTGGCCAGGCTCGGCCGCCTGGACGCCAAACAGGCAGGGCTGCTCACCACCGCGGGCGCGTTCTCGGCCGTCTCGGCGCTCTTCGGGGGCCCGCTCGTCGCGAGCTTCCTCCTCGTCGAGGGTGGTGTCGGGATGGGTGCGGCGCTCATCCCGGCCCTGCTGCCCGGGCTGGTCGCGGCCGCGGTCGGCTACCTCGTCTTCGTCGGCCTGGGGGACTGGGGTGGTCTGGGGACCACGGCGCTGACCGTGCCCGACCTGCCCCCGTACCCGGAGACGACGGTGCTGGATCTCGCCGTCGCCGTGGCCGTCGGTGTGGTGGTCGCCGTCGTGATCGGGGCGGCACGGCGCCTGGCGACGGCGGTGGAGGTGCAGTCGCGGGGCCGGATCGCGGTCCCCCTGTTCGCGGGTGCCCTGTGCGTGGGTGCGCTCGCGCTGGCGGTGCGAGCGCTCGGCGGGGACTCGCAGGACCTGCTGTTCTCGGGGCAGTCCGCGCTGCCCAACCTGGACGCCCAGACCTCCGTGTGGACTCTGGTGGTCCTCCTGGTGGCCAAGGCGCTCGCCTACGCCGTCTGCCTGGGCTGCGGCTTCCGCGGCGGCCCCATCTTCCCGTCGATCTTCCTCGGCATCGGCGTGGCCATGGTCCCCGCGATCCTGCTCGGCCAGTCGCCCACGATCGCGGTGGCGGTCGGCGCGGCCGCCGGGATGGTGGCCACGACGCGGCTGCTGTTCGCCCCGGTCCTGTTCGCCACCATCCTCGTCGGCACCGGCTCCCACGACGCCGTACCGGGAGCGGTGCTGGCCGCCGCCGCGGCTTGGCTCACGCTGAACGCCATGGGCGGCAGCCCGACCCCGAACACCACCCCGGCCCCTGCCCCGAGCCCGGACTCCGCCCCGAAGCGGGAGCAGCACTGAAGGCCCCACGCCCGCCCCTCGTCATTTGGGAGCCGTACCGCTGTGGGGAGGTGCCTCGCAACAGCAGTACGGCTCCCAGATGCCGGCGGTCAGGGTGTCGGGGTGGGAGGTGACGGGTGGGGCGGGCGGGTCGTGGGGGTCGGGCGTGTCGGCGCAGACGCGGTCGGGCCGGGGGTTGCCGTGTTCGGTGGTGGGGTGGGGCGCGGGGTTGCCGTGCTCGGGGGTGGGGTCGGGCGGGGGGTTGAGGTGCTCGCCGGTGGGGTCGGGCGGGGAGTTGCGGTGCTCGTCGGCGGGGCCGGGCGCGAGGTGGTCGGGCGCGGGACCGTCGGGCGCGGTGGCAGCGGGCGGGGCGGGTTCCAGTTCCAGTGCGGCGGGGCCGGCCGGCTGGTCGGGGCCGTCCGCGGCGGGCGCGGCGGCGGTGCAGCGTCCGCCGTCGGCTCGGCGGTGCTCGCCGGTGGCCGCGGCGACCCGAGACCGGACCGCACCGGGCCCGGGACCGGGCCGGGTGCCGCGGCGCGTGGCCGGGGCGGGGCGGCCGGTGGGGTGGTGACGGCGGCTTCGGGAGGGGCGGGTGCCGGTGCCACGGCGGAGGCAGGGCGGTCCCGTTCCCGTGTCCGGTCGGACGGGGCAGACGCCGCAGCCGGCGATTCGGTCCGGGCCGGGCCGGTGGGCTCTGCCGCCGTGGATCCCGCGGCCGCCGTCGGTGTCGCGGGCGCTGCGGCCCACGGTGGGGTGGCGGGAGCGCGCGGCGGAGGCGGCGGGCCGGCGGCGAGGAAGGCCGCGGGGGTACCGGTGAGTGTCCAGGCCGCCACGAGCGCCCCGATCCCGACAGCGGCCGTCACCGACGCGGCGGCGATCCTGGTGCGGGTGCCCAGCGAGGAGCCGGGCCGGCGCAGCAGCATCCCGACCGACACGGCGGCCCAGCCGAAGATCGCGAGCGTGGCGATGACCACCGCCCAGCGCTGCGACACGCGGATACGCCTCCTCTACGCCACCGCACCGTCCGATCATCAGGAGGCGCTCCCCGCACATCCTGCACCGCGCCCGGCGCCGCCCCGTGAGGTGGTGCGGGCGCTCGGGCGGGGGGCTCAGTCGACGACGAGGCGCAGCAGGAGCCTGCGCAGCACCTCGCGTTCGGAGTCGTCGAGAGCGACGAGGAGGGTCTCGTCGAGCCTGCGGGCAGCCGGCTCGGCCTCGGCCAGGCGCCTGCGCCCGGCATCGGTCGTCACGACGAGCCGGGTGCGCCGGTCCCCGACGCTCGCCTCCCGGCGCACGAGGCCCTCGCGCTCGAGGTCGTCGACGATCGCCACGATGCCGCTCGGGTCGATCCCGAGCATAATGCTGAGCTCCCGTTGGGTCCGGCCGACGGACACGGCGGCGAGGACGAGTACCGAGTAGTGGCGGCTGCGGAGCCCGTGGGGCTGCAGCTCGCGGTTCAGGTGCCGCACCACCTGGCCGCCCGCCCTCGCCAGGAGGTAGCTGATCTGGCTCGGACCCGGGAAGCCGGCTGCCTCTGGTGGCGACGGATCGGTCTTCGGCGGTGGCGTGCTGATGAGTCCTCCCCGGGCCTACGTGATCGGGGGCAACAGGGTACTACCGCTCATCCCTTGATTTTCGCAACCATTGTAGTTAACAAGGATAGGTGCGGCGAGCTCGCACAGCCGGGGCGTCCGGCGGGGGACCTGGGGGGTCCCGCCGGGCGTGCTCGCGAGGCCCGACCACAGATGTCGCCGCGAGATCCGGGAGTTCGCCCTTTACGCGACCGAAACACGGCCGAAACGCGGATCTCGCAATGATCGAGTCCGGCGCCGCGTGGTCGCGCGACGGACGCCGGTCGGGGCCCGTTACGGCGTCCGGTGGACGCCGGGATCACACCGCTTCACCCTGGCGGATCCCCGCTCCGCCGCGGCATTCTCAGAGGCGATCATGACGGAACCAGGCAGGTTGGTCCCGATGTCCGGTCCCGGGCGCAGCGCGCAGCGCTGGCCGCGCGAATCGGTTTCGCCGTGGGCGAGCGATGAACTCGGCGCGTTCTGTCGGTCCTACCTCGTAGATTGGAACCAGATGATCCGGGCAGATCGCCCGGATCATGCGCCGTCCCGCTCCTCAGAAGGAATACCGTGACCAACCCCTCAGACCTGCTCGACTCCACGGCGCCGCCGCCCGACGTGCCGGGGAAGCTGTCCTCGCGCGATCGCACGGTGATCGGCGTTCTGCTCGTCTCGACGTTCGTCGTGATCCTCAACGAGACGATCATGAGCGTCGCCCTGCCGGTCCTCCTCACCGATCTTCAGGTGGAGGCCAGCGTGGGCCAGTGGCTCACCGCAGGGTTCCTCCTCACGATGTCCGTGGTCATTCCGGTCACCGGTTTCCTCATCCGCCGGGTGCCCACTCGACTGCTCTACGGGATCGCGATGTCCCTGTTCAGCGCGGGCACGCTCATCGCCGCGCTGGCGCCGGGCTTCGCGGTCCTGCTCGTCGGACGCGTGGTCCAGGCCGGTGGCACCGCGATCATGCTCCCCCTGCTGATGACCACGGTGATGACGCTCGTGCCCCCCGCCCGCAGGGGTGCGCTGATGGGCAACATCTCGATCGTCATCTCGGTCGCGCCCGCGGTCGGCCCCACCGTTTCCGGGCTCGTGCTCAGCGTCCTCGGCTGGCGTTTCATGTTCTGGCTCGTGCTCCCGATCGCGCTCGTCGCGCTGGTGCTGGGACTGCGCCGGATGGTCGACATCGGCGAGCCGAGCCACACCCCGATCGACGTGCCCTCGATCGTGCTCTCGGCTCTGGGCTTCGGCGGTCTGGTCTACGGGCTGAGCACGATCGGTGAGTCGGCAGGAGGCACGTCGGAGGTCTTCGTCTGGATCTCGTTCGCCATCGGCATCGCCGGGCTGGCGGCCTTCGTCGCCCGCCAGATCGTGCTCCAGCGCACCGACCGCGCGCTGCTCGACCTGCGCACGTTTCGGTCGCGCACGTTCACCATCGCCACCGTGATGATGATGCTGATGATGGCCACGCTGCTCGGCGCCATCATCCTGCTGCCCATCTACCTGCAGAGCGTCCTGATGCTCACGCCGCTGGACACGGGCCTGTTGCTGCTGCCGGGCGGCCTGCTGATGGGCCTGCTCGGGCCGATCGTGGGCAGGCTGTACGACCGCTTCGGCGCCCGGGCGCTCCTCGTCCCCGGCACCGTCGCCACCAGCGCGGCTCTCTGGTCCACCACCATGTTCGGCGTCAGCACCCCGGTGGCGCTGGTGCTGGGCTTCCACCTGCTGCTCAGCATCGGGCTGGCCTTCGCCCTCACCCCGCTGTTCACCGCGGGGCTGGGCGCCGTGGCGCCGCACCTGTACTCCTACGGGAGTGCCATCTTCGGCACCACCCAGCAGCTCGCAGGCGCAGCCGGGGTCGCGCTGCTCGTGAGCGTGCTCAGCGTGCGCGCGGCCGACCTCGCCGGCCAGGGTGCGTCCCTGGTCGAGCAGACCGCGGGAGGCGTGCACACCGCTTTCGTCGTCGCCGCCGTGCTGTCCGTCTTCGCGGTGGCCGGCTCGTTCTTCTTCGGCCGCAAGGCGGTCGAGGGAGCCGGGGCGCCCGTGGTGGCAGCGCACTGACCTCGTGCTCCCCGGGCTGCCGGCGGTCGGCAGCCCGGTGAGCACGTGCGGCTCAACCGCCGTCGGCGCTGAGCCAGATGCCGTTCTTGGTCTGCACGAGGTCGAGGGAACGCGGGTCGACACAGCCCGAGTCGGCCCGGTGGGCGTCCCACAGCTGGGCGGTGTCGAAGACGTGCCCGCATCCCCTGGTGCGCCTGCAGCAGTGTGCCCGCTCCACCCCGACCCAGGACGAGCCACAGCAGGCCATCCGCAGCAGCTCCATGATCGGGGAGGCTACGAGGTGGCACCGGCAACCGGATGATCGGGACGGGGCGTCCCGTCCGGTCTCCGCGTCAGCGGCCGTGCGTGCTCGCGCTGCGGTACCCGGTGTAGGTGTAGGGGTTGTCGAGGATGCTCGTCTCGGGGACGTCGGGGTTCATGCCCTTCTCCCAGGCCTCCTCGCCCAGCGCCGACCGCAGGTGCTCCACGGTGGCCTCCACCTCGCGCTGCACCCCCGCCAGGTCGATCCCGACGAGCCGGTGGTCGCGCTTCACCACGCGCCCGTCCACCAGCACGGTGTGCACGTCGCCCCGCTGGGCCTGGAACGCGACGTGCCCGTAGGGGTTCAGGAGCGGGAAGGACACGGGGGAGTGGTCGTTCTTGAGCAGCACGATGTCGGCCTTCTTGCCGGTCTCGAGGCTGCCGAGGTCGCGGTCGCGGCCCAGTGCGCGGGCACCCCCGCGGGTGGCCCACTCCACCACCTGCTGCGCGCGCAGCGACACGTGCGTGACGGTCTCGCCCTTGGCGTGGGCCTCGAAGTGCTCCCGGGAGCGGTCGGCTCCCAGGGTGGTGCGCATCGCCGAGAACAGGTCGCCGCTCCACCAGACGCTGGTGTCCATCGACAGCGACACCGGGATGTCGTGTGCGCGCAGGGCCCAGGTGGGGGGATAGCCCTGACCGGCGCTCTGCTCGCTCTCCGTGGAGACCGACACGGACCCGCCGGTGGCGGCGATGCGGTGGTAGGAGTCGGCCGAGAGCGTGGCGGCGTGCACGAAGACGCTCGACTCGTCGAGGAAGCCCGCCTCGTGGGCGAGCCGGATCCCGTCGTCGTTGGTGGCGCCCCACACGCCGGCGTGGGTGGTGACGGGGACGCCGAGGTCGCGGGCCGCCTCGTACGCGGCCTTCTCGGGGAACGCCGGGTCGCCGGTGACGTCGAACGCGATCTGGAATCCGAGTAGGTCGTCGGCGGCGTCGATCTGCCGCCGCGCGAAGGCCTGGAAGTCGGCGGACGTGGCCCACTCCCACGGCGCCTGCTGGATGTTGCCGTAGGCGAGGACGAACCGGCCCGGCACCGCCCGGAGGGCGTCCACCGCAGCCTCGGCGTGGCCGGTGGTCTGCAGCCCGTGTGACCAGTCGACGGTGGTGGTGACGCCGGCGTCGATCGCCTCGACCGCGGCGAGCAGGTTGCCCGCGCGGACGTCCTGCGGCCGGAAGTGCTTCCCGGACTCGAGGTAGTACCAGACGAAGTACTGGGTGAGGGTCCAGTCGGCCCCGTAGCCGCGCATCGCGGTCTGCCACATGTGCCGGTGGGTGTCGATCATGCCCGGCATGACGATCCCGCCGCGCGCGTCGATCTCGGTGGTGCCCTCGGGCACGTCCAGGTCGGGCCCGACGGCGGCGATCCGGTCGTCGACGACCAGTACGTCGGCGCCGGGGAGCACCCGGCGCGCGTCGTCGAGGGTGAGCACGAGCCCACCGCGCAGTACCACCGGCCGGCGGGCGCCGGCATCCTGCGGCTCGCTCATGCAGTCACTCCTTCGGACCAGCGGACGAACGTCCGCTTGGCGGCAGATGATATCCAGCCACTCTCGCCCAGGCCGGTCTGGGCTGTCAACGGAGCGCGGATCGCCGAGAGTCGGCCGGGGCGCGCGCCGTTCTGTCCGGAGGCCGGACACCCGTTACGCTGGAGCCTCGTCGCGTCGAGCGGAGGAGCGCACATGCCCCGGTCTGGCACCGGACCCGATTTCATCGAGGCGCTCGCACGGGGTCTGGAGGTGATCGCCGCCTTCCGGCCGGCCCGGCCGGCGATGTCGCTGACGGACGTGGCCACGGCCACCGGCCTCGCCCGTCCCACGGCCCGGCGGATCCTGCTGACGCTGGAGGAGCTGGGCTACGTCCGCGCGGGCGACGGGGGGTTCGCCCTCACCCCGCGCGTGCTGGAGCTGGGCGTCGCCTACGTCCGGTCGACCAGTCTGTGGGACGTCGCGCGTCCGCACATGGAACGGCTGGTGGAGCGCACCAACGAGTCGAGCTCCATCGCGCAGCTGGACGGGTCGGACATCGTCTACGTCGCGCGGGTCGCGGTGCCGAAGATCGTGGGGCTGTCGGTGCAGATCGGCACCCGGTTCCCGGCGCTGGTGACGTCGCTGGGCAAGGTGCTGCTCGCCGCGCTGCCGACCGAGGAGCTGGAGCGCGTGCTCGAGCAGCCCACGCGCTCGGGGCTCACGCCACGGTGGCGGCCCGACCGCGAGCAGCGCGACGCGGAGCTGCGTGAGGTGCGGGCCAGGGGGTGGGCGCTCACCGACGAGCAGCTCGCGCTGGGTATCCGGTCGGTGGCCGCGCCCGTGCGCGACGGGACGGGCGCGGTGGTGGCGAGC
Source organism: Pseudonocardia xinjiangensis (assembly GCF_050948425.1). Classification (NCBI taxonomy): domain Bacteria; kingdom Bacillati; phylum Actinomycetota; class Actinomycetes; order Pseudonocardiales; family Pseudonocardiaceae; genus Pseudonocardia; species Pseudonocardia xinjiangensis. Next base: position 3,466,673 of record NZ_CP192009.1, read on the forward strand.
ATCAACGTCAACACCCACGCGGCCGAGACCCCGGTCGACCACCTGCTCGACGTGCACCTGCCGCTGCTGCTGCAGACCGCCGGGGAGATCAGCGCCGACTTCGCCCGGCTCGACACGGTGCCGCACCTGGTCCGGCCCGCCGCGTCCTGACTCGCGGCGTCCCGGGGCTGCGTCCTGGGTCACCGCCGGGGTGCCGGCCCTTGACTCACCTCGTGCGGCTGCAAGGATCGGGAGCACGACGGACAGATGTCCGCATGACGGACAGGAGGCCGATTCGATGTCAAACGGTGCGCCGCAGGGCGCAGGCGCGGCCGGACCGCTGGCCGGGGTGCTCGTCGCCGACTTCTCGCGGGTGCTCGCCGGCCCGTACGCCACGATGCTGCTGGCCGACATGGGCGCGGAGGTCGTCAAGGTCGAGGGACCGGAGGGCGACGAGACCCGCACATGGACCCCGCCGGTGCGGGAGGGCGTGTCCACCTACTACCTCGGCGTGAACCGCGGGAAGCGGTCGGTGGCGCTCGACCTGCGCGACGAGGGTGACGCCGCACTGGCCCAGGAGCTGGCCCGCCGCGCCGACGTCGTGATCGAGAACTTCAAGCCGGGCGGCCTCGCGAAGTTCGGGCTCGACTTCGCGTCCGTCAGCGCGGCGAACCCCGGGGTCGTCTACGCCTCGATCAGCGGGTTCGGCTCCGGGAAGGGCGCTCACGTCCCCGGTTACGACCTCATGGTGCAGGCCATCTCCGGACTGATGAGCCTCACCGGCGACCCGGACGGTCCGCCGTACCGGGCCGGGATCTCGGTCTTCGACGTGATGGCGGGCAACCACGCGGTGATCGGGATCCTCGCCGCGCTGCGCCACCGCGACGCCACCGGGCAGGGGCAGCACGTGGAGGTCAACCTGCTCTCCTCGGCGCTCACCGGCCTGGTCAACCACAGTTCGGCGTTCGCGGCGGGCGGTGTGGTGCCCTTCCGCATGGGCAACGCCCATCCGAGCGTCTTCCCGTACGAGCCGCTGCCGACCGCCGACGACGACCTCATCGTGGCCGCGCCCAACGACCGGCAGTTCCGCAAGCTGTGCGAGGTGCTCGGGATCCCCGAGGTGCCGGACGACCCGCGGTTCGCCCACAACGCCGACCGCACCGCCAACCGCGAGGAGCTGCGCCCGATCCTGGTCGAGCGGCTCGCGCAGCGCACGGCCACGGAGTGGTTCGACGCGCTGGTGGCGGTCGGGGTGCCCTGCGGGCCGATCCAGACGATCGACGGCGGCTTCGCGATGGCCGAGCGGTTCGGCCTGGATCCGGTGGTGCAGGCCGGGGAGGGCGAGCGCGCGGTGCCCACCACCCGGCACCCGATCCGGTTCTCGGCCACGCCCGCCCGCTACGAGCTGCCGCCCCCCGGTCTGGACGAGCACGGCACGCAGCTGCGCGCGTGGCTCTCGGCCCCGCATTCCGGCCCGGTCCCGACCGACGTTGCACAGGAGGACGCCCGTGGCTGAGCCGCCGAGTTACCCGACGGCGCTGGGCGCGTCGGACCCGACCACGATCAGGCTGCTGGGCACGGACCTCGCCGCCGACGTCATGGGCGAGGTCGGGTTCGGCGAGCTGGCGTTCTGGCTGGCCACGCAGGAGCGCCCGACCCCCGGCCAGGTGCGCGTGTTCGAGGCGGTGCTCGCGGCGCTGGCCGACCACGGCTTCACCCCGACGGCGATCGTCACGCGGCTGACGTACCTGTCGGCTCCCGACTCGATCCAGGGCGCGCTCGCCGCCGGACTGCTCGGTGGCGGGTCGCGGTTCCTCGGGGTCACCGAGGACACCGGCCGGTTCCTGCACGACGTGCTCGCCGGGGAGGAGCAGCTCCCCGCCGTCGACGACGCCGCCGGCTGGGACGCCCTCGCACTGGAGACCGTGCGGGCCCAGCGGGCGGCGAAGCGGTTCGTCCCCGGCCTCGGGCACCACGTGCACAAGGAGGGCGACCCGCGCACGCCGCGGCTGATGCAGATCGCCCGCGAGGAGGGGCAGTTCGGACCGCACCTGGCGCTCTTCGAGGCCATCGGGCGGGTGCATCCCCAGGTGCTCGGCCGGACGCTGCCGCTCAACGGCGCCGGTGTCTGCGGTGCGGCGCTGGCCGATCTCGGGCTGCCGCTGCCGCTGCTGCGCGGGTTCGCGCTGCTCGCGCGCACCGCCGGGTTGATCGGGCAGCTCGCGGAGGAGCTGCGGCACCCGGTGGCCAACGACATCTTCCTGTCGGTGGACCTGAACAACCGTTCCGTCGCCCCCGACCCGTGGACGGACGGGACGCCGTGAGCGGGTCGCGCGCCGCCGTCGTCGAGACGCCCGGCGAACCGCCCCGGGTGGTCGACCGGGACGTCCCCGCGCCCGCTGCCGGCGAGCTGCTGGTGGCCGTGCGGGCGGCCCCGATCACGCCGCTCGACCTGCTCTGCGCGTCGGGCACCTCGTACTTCGGCCGTCCGCAGACCCCGTACGTGCCCGGGGTGCAGGGCGTCGGTGTCGTGGAGCAGGGGAGCGCCACGGTCCCCGCGGGTACGACCGTGTGGTTCGCCACCTCGGCCGGGATGCGCCCCGGCGACGGGAGCATGCGCGCACTCGCCCCCGTCGCCGAGTCCGACGTCGTGGCGCTGCCGGCCGGGGCCGACCCCGGGCTGGTGGCCGGGCTGGGGCTGTCCGCCGTCGCGGCGTGGATGGCGCTGACGTGGCGGGGCCGGCTGGCGGCGGGTGAGCAGGTGCTCGTCCTCGGCGCCGGTGGTGTGGTGGGGCAGGCCGGTGTGCAGCTGGCCCGCGCGGCCGGTGCCCGTCGGGTCGTGGCGGCGGCCCGCTCGGAGCAGGCGCGTGAGCAGGCGCTGGGCCTCGGCGCGGACGCCGTCGTCGCGCTGGCCGCCGACGACACCGTCGAGAGCCTGGCCGAGCGCATGCGCGCGGCCTGCGACGGCCCGCTCGACCTCGTGCTCGACCCGCTGTTCGGCATCCCTGCCGCCGCGGCGCTGCGCACCCTGCGGACCGGGGGCCGGCTGGTCAACCTCGGCAGCTCGGCGAGTGAGACGTCACCCATCGACTCCTCCACATTGCGGAGCAGACTGGTGGACGTGCTCGGCTACACCAACAACGAGCTGACCGCGCAGCAACGGGCCGCCGCGCTCACCCGCGTCGTCACCGAGGCCGTCGAGGGCAGGCTCACCGTGGTGCACGAGCTGGTGCCGCTCGCCGATGCTCCGTCGGCGTGGGCCCGGCAGGCGCAGGGCCGGGCGAGTGGCCGGATCGTCCTGACCCCCTGAGACCGCCGACCCGAGACGGTCGGCACCGAGAACCACTGACACCGAGCCCCGGAGGCCCCGTGACCGCTCTGCCACTGCTCCCGACATCGCTGGTCGGCAGCTACGCCCAGCCGGACTGGCTGATCGACCGGGCCAAGCTCGCCGGCCGGTTCCCGCCGCGGGTACGGGCGAAGGAGCTGTGGCGGGTGGAGCCCGCGCTGCTCGCCCAGGCCCAGGACGACGCCACCGAGCTCGCCATCAGGGCGCAGGAGCGGGCGGGGCTCGACCTGCTGACCGACGGGGAGATCCGCCGGGAGAGCTACTCCAACCACTTCGCCACGGCGCTGGACGGCGTGGACGTCGACAACCCGGGCACGGCGCTGGACCGCAGCGGGCACCCCAACCCCGTGCCGCGGATCACCGGGCCGATCCACCGGCCCCACCCCGTGCAGGTGCGCGACCTGGAGTTCCTCCGGGCCAACACGGACCGGCCGGTGAAGATCACGGTGCCCGGGCCGTTCACGATGAGCCAGCAGGCGCAGAACGACCACTACCCCGACCTGGAGTCGGCCGCGATGGGCTACGCCGCCGCCGTCAACGCGGAGATCAAGGACCTGTTCGCGGCGGGCGCCGACGTCGTGCAGATCGACGAGCCCTACATGCAGGCCCGCCCGGACGCCGCCCGCGCCTACGGCCTCGCCGCGCTGAACGCTGCGCTCGACGGCGTCACCGGCACCACCGCGGTGCACATCTGCTTCGGCTACGCCGCGATCATCCACGAGCGCCCGGAGGGGTACTCGTTCCTGCCCGAGCTGGCCGGTTCCCCGGTGCGGCAGGTCTCGATCGAGACGGCGCAGTCAGGGCTCGACCTCGGCGTGCTGGCCGACCTCGCCGACAAGACCGTCATCCTCGGGGTGATCGACCTGTCGACCCCCGACGTGGAGACCCCGGAGGTCGTGGCCGGCCGCGTCCGCGGGGCGTTCCGCCACCTGCCGCCGGAGCAGCTCGTGATCGCCCCGGACTGCGGGATGAAGTACCTGCCGCGGGACTCCGCCGCAGGCAAGATGCGCGCAATGGCGGGCGCAGCCGCGCTCCTGCGCAGCGAGATCCAGGAGGGACGCTGACATGCAGCTGGTCACCGAGGACAACATCACCGAGCTCGCCGCGACGCGCTGGGGCACCGCGCACGACCCGCGTACGGCCGAGATCATGACCGCACTGGTCCGGCACCTGCACGACTTCGCCCGCGAGGTGCGGCTCACCGAGGCCGAGTGGATGGCCGCGATCCAGTGGCTCACCCGCACCGGGCAGATCAGCGACGAGAAGCGCGAGGAGTTCATCCTCGCCTCCGACGTGCTGGGGCTGTCGATGCTGGTGGTCCAGATGAACCACCACTTCGACGAGGCCGCCACCCCCGCCACCGTGCTGGGCCCGTTCCACATCGAGGGGTCCCCTGAGCTGGAGTACGGCGCCGACATGTCGGAGGGCATCCCGGGCACGCCGTTGTACGTGCACGGCACCGTCCGCGACCTCGACGGCAAGCCGGTGGGCGACGCCGTGCTCGACGTGTGGCAGGCCGACACCGAGGGCGCCTACGAGGCGCAGCTCGAGGTCGACGAGGCGCGGCTGCGGGCGAAGTACACCACGCGTGAGGACGGCTCGTACTGCGTGCGCACCATCGCGCCGCTGGGCTACGCCATCCCCATGGACGGGCCGGTGGGTGACCTGATCTCCCGCACCGACATCAGCCACTTCCGCCCGGCGCACGTCCACTTCCTCATCAACGTCCCCGGCTACGAGCCCCTGATCACGCACCTGTTCCAGGAGGGTGCGCCGTACCTCGACAGCGACGTGGTGTTCGGCACGAAGCAGGAGCTCGTCGTCGCCTTCACGAAGCACGAGCCCGGCCCGACCCCGGACGGCGGAGAGTCCGCGGTTCCGTTCCTGACCGCCGAGTACCAGTTCGTGCTGCAGCCGAGCAGCTGATCCCGGCTCGGCGCTCCCGGGCGCAATCGTCTGCTACACCACTCGTCTTGGTGGCATATCATCTGTTCGTAAGCCAGCTACCTGACGCGGTGACGACACGTCCCGGGAGAGTCGAGGCGACCCCATGGCCGACTATGGCCACGACCTGCTGTTCGGCACGTTCCTGACACCCACCGCCGAGCAGGCCGACCGGGTCGTCGGGCTCGCCCGGCTCACCGAGCAGGCCGGCCTCGACCTGGTGACGGTGCAGGACCATCCGTACCAGGCCAGGTTCCTGGACACATGGACCCTGCTGTCGGTGATCGCCGCGAGCACGACGACGCTGCGCGTGGCGCCGAACGTGGCGAACCTGCCGTTGCGGCCGCCCGCAGTGCTCGCGCGCAGCGTGGCCTCGCTGGATCTCCTCAGCGGGGGCCGCGTCGAGCTCGGGCTCGGCGCAGGCGCATTCCGGGACGCGATCGCCGCGATCGGCGGCGCGCGGCTGACCCCGGGGGAGAGCATCGGGGCCCTCGCGGAGGGCATCGAGATCATCCGGGCGATGTGGTCGGTGGACGGCGGCGCGGTGCGGGTGGACGGGACCCACCACCGGGTGTGGGGCGCTCACCCCGGTCCCGCGCCCGCGCACGACGTGGGCATCTGGCTCGGGGCCTACAAGGAGCGGATGCTCGCACTGACCGGCCGGCTGGCGGACGGCTGGCTGCCGAGCAGCCCCTATCTCGCTCCGGACGCCCTCCCCGCGGCGAACGCGGCGATCGACGAGGCCGCGGTGGCCGCCGGACGCTCGCCGTCCGACGTCCGGCGGCTCTACAACATCGGCGGTGACTTCACCGGCAGCGGCACCGGCTTCCTGCAGGGGCCGGCGCCGGTATGGGCCGAGCAGCTCGCGGAGCTGACCCTGACCCACGGGATGAGCGCCTACATCGTCATGGGCGACGACCCCGAGGTCATCCAGCGGTTCGCCGCCGAGGTGGCCCCCGCCGTGCGGGAGCTCGTCGGCGCCGAGCGCGGGCGCCCGTCGCCGTCCGGGCCCGCCGTCGCCGCGGAACAGTCCGGCGACACCGGAGCGGAACGGCCCCGGACGTCCGTCGTGGCCTCGCCGCGCACCAGGGTGCAGACCTCGGGGCTGGGGGCCGTCCCCACTCCGGACGACGGCACCCGCCGCAGTGACGTCCGGGTCTGGGACGAGTCGGCCCGCCCCACCGGCCCCGCGCCCGATCCGGACCGGACCTACACGGCCCACGAGCAGGCCGCGGGCCGGCACCTGATCGAGGTGCACGACGGTCTGCGCGCCGAGCTGCGGCAGGTGCACGACCTCCTGGACCAGGTGACGGCCGGAACCATGGATCCCGGCACCGCGCGGTCCCACATCAACACCATGACGATGCGCCAGAACAACTGGACCCTCGGCACGTACTGCGAGTCGTACTGCCGGATCGTCACCGTGCACCACACGCTGGAGGACCGGAGCCTGTTCCCGCACCTGCGGCGCGCCGACCGCCGGCTCGAACCGGTGATCGACCGGCTCGCGGAGGAGCACCAGGTCATCCACGGTGTCCTCGAGGGAGTCGACCGCGCACTCGTCTCGTTCGTGAGCGGGCCGGACGGGGTGAAGGAGCTGCGCGCCGCCGTCGACCTGCTGACCGACACCCTGCTGTCGCACCTGTCGTACGAGGAACGGGAGCTGGTGGAGCCCCTCGCGCGGCTGGGCTTCTCCTGACAGGGCGGCAGAGGCAGAATCCGCGGATGCGGATCGTGATCGTCGCGGTGGGGACGTGGGGTGATGTCGCTCCCTACACCGGACTCGGAACGCGGCTGCAGACCGCCGGTCACGAGGTGGCGATCGCCGCGCACGCGCCGTTCGAGGCAATGGTCCGGGAGCGCGGGTTGGGCTTCCGTCCGCTGCCGATGGACGTCCGTGACGAGCTCGGCTCGGCGCAGGGGCAGCAGGTGCTCCGGGCGTCGCCTCTCGCAATGGCCCGTTTCGCGCGGATGTACGCGCGGCACTGGGGGGCGATGGCCGAGGCGACGGAGGCCGCGACGGAGGGCGCGGACTTCCTGATGCTCTCGGCCATGGGCTTCCTCGGGCAGCACGTCGCCGAAGGGAAGGGCATCCCGAGCGCGGGGGTGTACCTGCAACCGCTGGATCCCACCGGCGAGTTCCCACCGTGGACGGTCACCACCCGGTCGCTCGGCCGGTGGGGCAACCGCGCGGCCGCTCGCACGGTGCGCGCCGCGGGCATGCTGCCGTTCCGCGGTGCGGTGAACGACCTGCGGGCCCGTCTCGGCCTTCGTCCGACCACCTCCGGCGCTTTCTTCCGCCGGCTCGACGAGCAGCGCTGGCCGGTGTTCTACGGGATCAGCCCCACCGTGCTCCGGACTCCCGCGGACTGGCCCCCCTATCGCCGCGTCGTCGGCTACTGGTGGCCGCAACGGTCACCGGGCTGGGAACCGGAGCCGCGCCTCGTGGACTTCCTCGCCGCCGGACCGCCGCCGGTGTTCGTCAGCCTCGGCAGCATGGCGCCCCGCGATACCGAACGGCTCGGCCGGCTGGTCCTGACGGCCGCGCGGCGCGCGGGCCTGCGGGTGGTGCTCCAGCAGGGCTGGGGCGGGCTCACCGGAGCGGGTGACGACGTCCTCGTCATCGGCGACACACCCCACGACTGGCTCTTCCCGCAGATGGCCGCCGTCGTCCACCACGGCGGTGCCGGAACCACGGCGGCCGGGCTGCGCGCCGGGGTGCCCGCCGTCCCGACCCCGCTGACGGCGGACCAGCCGTTCTGGGCGCAGCGGCTCGTCCGGCTCGGGGTGAGCCCGGGCGCGCTGCCGTTCCACCGCCTCGAGGCAGGCGCGCTCGCCGACTCCCTGCGCAAGGTCACGACCGAGGAGTCGTTCGCCGGACGGGCCCGTGAGGTGGCCGCGGCGATCGCGACCGAGGACGGAGCCGACAGGGTGCTGGACGTCCTGAGCTCCGTGGCGCGAGGCTAGGGCGGGCCCAGATCGCCGCAGCCCTTCCGCACCCAGTCCACGACCGTCTGGACCGTGTCCTCGTAGGGGAGCGTGGTGGTGTCGAGCAGGTCGACGGGTGGCTCCAGAGTGGGACCGTTGCTGCGCAACCAGTCGTTGAACTCGAGGGTCTCGGCGATGCGCTCCTCGTCCCAGCCGCGCCACGCCGGCCGGTCCCGCAGCCGGGAGCGCAGCACCTCCGGCGCACCCACCAGCGCGAGGTAGTGGATGTCGCCGACGAACACGCGCTCGGGCAGGCGTTCGAGCTGGACGGGGACGACCGTGCCGACCAGCACCACCGGCCGTCCACTCTGGTGGATCATCGCGGCCATCCGCAGCCAGGTGGAGCGGAACGCCCGGAAGTCGTCAGCAGGGTCCTGCAGGCCGCCCGTCCACAGGACGTCCTGCTCGACCACGACGGCCACGTCGCCGAGCGCCGGGGTGAGCAGCCGCGCGATCGTGGACTTCCCCGCTCCGCTGGGACCGGTGAGGGCGAACATCGGCAGCCGCCGGAACGGCTGCCGATGACCGCAGCGGGCGCACACCAGGACCGGCCCGTCGGGCGCGACCACCGGCCGGTCGAACCGGTCGCCGCAGCCGACACAGATCTGCAGGTCCACAGGGACGGGCTCGCCGATCAGTCGAACAGCTCCTCGAGGAAGCCCTTGCGGCGCTTGTGGCCACCCTGGTGACCGCCCTTGTGGCCGCCGTACGGCGGCGGCGAGTCGCGGTAGTGGCCGCCCTGGTGCCGCGGGTCGTACCCGTGGTCGTCATGCCCGCGGCGCCCGTAGGGCGGTGGGGAGTCGGAGAAGCGGCCTGCCGGCGCTCCCGGCGGGCCGTAGTAGCTCTGCTCGGCGTTGGCGATCTGCTCGAGCTCCCCGCGGTCGAGGAAGATCCCCCGACAGCCCTGGCACTGCTCGATGTGCACGCCTCGCCGGTCGACGGTATGCATGACGTTCCGACACTTGGGACAAATCACCCCGCCATCCTACGGGCAAACTGATCTCCGGTCGTCCTCCTCGCACCTCGGCTCCGATGTGCACATCCGGACGGTCCTCGATCAGCAGCAGGGCTCCACAGTGCTCACGGGGTGTCCGGGGGGCACAGTGTGCGGATGACGGTGCCGCTGACGGCCGAGGACCGGGCGATCCTCGCGCTGGAGGGCCCCACCGTAGTGGGCCACACGTGCAAGGTCATCCGGCTCGGGCCGGGAGAGGCCACGGCCGCCGGGCTGCGGGCCGCCGTCGGTCGTCGGCTGGCCGGCGCGCCCCGGCTGACCTGGCGGCTGGGCGGGCCGCCGGACCGGCCGGAGTGGCACGTCGACCCGGCGTTCGACGTCCGGGACCACATCGCGGAAGCCCGTTCGACCGCGGAGCTCGACGACGTCGCGCTGGGCAACGAGGTGGCCCGCCTGTTCGAGCAGCACCTGGACCGGCGCAGGCCGCTGTGGCGGATGGATCTGCTCGGCCCACTGGCCGGGGGCGGCACGGCACTGGTCTGGCGGCTGCACCACGCGCTGGCCGACGGGACCACGGCCATGCGGCTGGCGCGCACCGTCCTGTGGGACAGCCGCGCCGGCGGGCCGCCCGGCGCCCGGCCCGCGCCGCCCGCGGCCCGCACGCAAGCCGCCGACGACGCCCGGCGCCGCCACCACCTGGCGGGCTTCCTCGAACGCGAGTTCCTGCCCAGCACCCGCCGCTCACCGTTCGACCTGCCGATCGGGCCCGACCGCGCCGTCGCGTTCGCGATGACCGCGCTCGGCAGGCTGCGCGCGTCGGCCCGGACACTGGCCGGCGCCACGGTGAACGACGCGGTGCTGGCCGTGATGGCGGGGGCGCTGCGCACCTGGATCGTGCACCGGCACGGTCCCCTCCATCCGGTCCGCGTGCGGGTGCCCGTCAGCCTCCACAACGAGCGCGAGCCGACCGGCAACCGCGACTCCTACTTCTGCGTGAGCCTGCCGCTGGACGAGCCGGATCCGGTCGCCCGGCTCGTCGCGGTCCGCCGCGAGACGGCGTTGCGCAAGTCGCGCCACGACGCGCAGGAGATGGCCGAGCTGCTCGACCGGCTGGGCCGGGCCTCGCCGCGGCTGCAGCGCTGGTGCTCCGACCTGCAGGCCGCCCCCCGCGCGTTCGCGCTCAACGTCTCCAACGTGCCCGGCCCGAGGCAGCATGTCAGCGTGCTCGGCGTGGACGTCGAGGCGATCCACTCCATCGCGGAGGTGGGGGAGCGTCACGCGCTGCGTGCCGCGGTCGTCTCGGTCGGCGACCGGCTGTGCTTCGGTCTCTGCGCCGACCGCGGGGTGATCGGCGACCTGGACGTGCTGGCCGCAGCCATCGAGCAGGAGGCCGGGATCGTGGTCGAGGCGGCCGGGGCCCTCGCCGACCGGTGACCGGGCGCGGTATGCAGGTGGCCTGAGGACGGGGCGGCTGCGGGGGAGTGACGTGCGGGTCGTGGTGATCGGGGCCGGTGTGGTGGGGGCGGCCGTGGCCGTGGGACTGGCTGAGCGGGGGGCCGAGGTCACCGTGCTGGAGGCTGTCCGGCCCGGAGCGGGCACCACGGGCACGTCCTTCGCGTGGGTGAACTCGGCCAACAAGGAGCCGGAGCACTACCACGCGCTCAACCATGCCGGGGTGCGCGCGCACCACGCGTTCGCCGGGGAGCGGGCACCCTGGTTCTTTCCCACGGGGAACCTCGAGTGGGCGGTCACCGACCGGCATCGCTCGGCGCTCGCCGCGCGGATGGAGCGGTTGCACGGCCGGGACTATCCGGCGCGGTGGCTGACCGCGAGGCAGGCCCAGGAGCTGGAACCGGACCTGGCGGTGCCCGGCGACGACGCCGACTACGCGTTCTTCCCGGAGGAGGGGCACGCGCTGCCCCTGGTGCTGCTGGCCCGGCTGCTGGGCGAGGCCAGGGACCGCGGCGTCCAGGTGCGCGCCGGCAGCGCGGTCGTCGGTGTCGACCGCGCGGGGGCAGGTGCGGTGGTCACCTCCGTCGACGGCGTCCGTCACCCGGCCGACGTCGTCGTGAGCTGCAGCGGACGGCGGACGAGCGGCGTGGCCCGGTGGGCCGGGATCGACGTGCCGCTGGTCGACGCGAACAGGGCGGGCTCGGCGGCCGTGGGCTTCCTGGCCACCACCGAGCCGGTGGCGGTCCGGCTGTCGCGGGTGCTCACCGGGTCGCGCCTGGGCGTTCGCCCCGAGGGCGGTGGCCGGCTGCTGCTCCAGGGGCTGGATCTCGACGCGCGGGCAGATCCGGGCCGGCCTGTCGACGGCGCTGTCGCCGCCGAGCTGCTCGTCCGGCTGGCGGAGGTGCTGCCCGCCACCGCGGGCGTGCCGATGGCGGCCCTGCGGATCGGGCAGCGGGTGCTGCCGGCCGACGGGCTGACGGTCGCGGGCTTCTCCGACCCCGACGCCTGGTTCTACGTGGTGGCCACCCACAGCGGGATCACCCTCGCGCCGCTGCTGCGGCGGCTCGTCGCGGACGAGGTGTTCGGCGAGGAGTCGGCGTTGCTCACCCCGTTCCGCCCGGGCCGGTTCCGCGACGGCGCCGGGGCAGTCGCGCAACCGGCGCGGCAGCCCGGCGAGCAGTGACGGTCAGAAGACGAGGGTCCAGCCCTCGTCACCGGCCTGCTCCGCGGTGTAGGACACCCCGTCCACCTTCAGGCCCTGCGCGTCGAGCAGGGTGATCGTGCCGCCGCCGTTGCCCAGGGTGACCCCGTCGGTGGTCGGGACCACGAGGGTGGATCCGGCGGCGAGCGTCCCCGCGGGCACCGGACAGGTCCGCTGCGACCGGTCGGCGAGCCGCCAACCGGTGAGGTCGACGGGGGAGGGGGAGGCGTTGATCAGGGTGACGGTCTCCGCCTCCGGTGCGGGACCCACCGGGTTCACCAGCGCGGCGACGATCCGGGCCGCGGCGCCCCCGACCGTGGGGCGGGGTTCGGTGCCCGGGAGGGTGTGGCCGGTGGTGTCGTCGGTGTGCCACGCCTGGCTCTGGAAGGCCAGGAAGATCGCCACCCACCGGGACTCCGCCCCCCGGACCTCCGCGCCGAGGTGCAGGAGCAGCCCCCCGTCCTGCCACACCCCGTCGTCGCGCACGAACGACCCGCTGTTGCCCTGGTTCATGTGGACGTCGTGCACGCCGTTGCCGGGCCGGAACCCGAACACCTGGTCGGCTGTGCCCTCCGGGCCCCAGCGTTCCCCGAACACGTACGCCGCGGCCTGCGCGTCGGCGCGGGCGCGCAGGACGTAGTGGTCCAGCAGGTCGGCGAGGTCATTGTCCGGGCCGGTGACATCCGGGGGCAGCAGCCGCATGGCCGCCGGGTCGAACAGGTTGCCGCGGATGTAGTCGAGGTTCGCCCCGCCGGGACCCGACGGCAGTGCCGTCCAGCCCGACCCGGGCGCCGGCAGCGCGGCGGTGACCGGGTGGCGGAAGTCGTCCACGACGAGATAGCGCAGCTCGGAGGGCGCCTGCGCGGACTCCACGTTCACCGCCGCCCGGTAGTGCGTTCCCGCATCGTCGACGAGGTGGATCTGGTAGTGCGGGGAGTCCGACGAGCCTTCCCGGCGCGTGTCCACCACCCGTCCCGCCACCACGCCGTAGGACGTCAATGGCACCGCAGTCCCCCGTTCCGTCGAGCCGGTACCGGCGGGTCCGCCGGCCGCTCCTCCCGATCATGCCCGTCAGGAGACGGTGGCGGCGGGCGGCCTCCGCCACCCGGTGGCGGACGGCCGGGACGCGTGGTGGGCCGCGGTGCGGACGAGGTCGCGGGCCGGCCGCGCGGCGCCGTGCCCACGGATGGCCGGTGCCGACCACCAGGACGAGCTGGTCGTGGGCGACGGTCGATGCGTCGAGCCCGGGGGGAGTGTCCGGGCCCTCCACGAACCCGACGTCGGCGGCGCCGCTGCGGACGTCCGCGGCCGTGTCAGCTTGGTTGTGGGAGGTGAGCCGGACACTGGTGGCGGGGTGCTGCGCCCGGAACGCGGCCAGCCAGCCGGGCAGCAGGTACTCCGCGACGGTCAGGCTCGCCGTGACGCTCAGCCGGGACTCCCTCTGCACCCGGAGCGCGGCGAGTCCGGCGTCCAGGGCGTGTGCGGCGTCGATCGCGGGGCGGGCCCAGTCGACCACCAGCGAGCCCGCCGGGGTGAGCCGCGCGCCGCGTGGTGAGCGTTCGAGCAGCGTCACCCCGAGTGTGGCCTCCAGTGCCCGCAGGCGTGCGCTCACCGCGGGCTGGGAGATCCCGTGCCGGCGGGCGGCCTGGCCGATGCTGCCCGTCTCGGCCACCGAGATGAGCAGGTCGAAGGCCCCGAGATCCGCGACCCGGGCCGGCAGGGTCATAACCTCATCCCATGAGGTGTCGCCGCTGCGGCGCCTCCGGCGCGACGGATCAGTGCTGGTCGACCGCCAGGTCCGCCAGGTAGCGCTCCCGGAGCACGAACTTCTGGATCTTGCCGGACGAGGTCTGCGGGAAGGTCTCCAGGAACCGCCACACCCGCGGTGTCTTGTACGCGGCGAGGCTGCGCCGGCAGAACGCCGCCAGCTCGTCGGCACTCGGGTCCGAACCCGGGGTGGGGCGCACGAAGGCGGCCACCGTCTCGCCCATCTCCGGGTCGGGGAGGCCTACCACCGACACGTCGGCGACCTGCGGATGGGTGAACAGGAGATCCTCGATCTCCCGCGGGTAGATGTTCTCCCCGCCGCGGATGATCATGTCCTTCAGTCGGCCCTCGATGCGGAGGTAGCCGAGACCGTCCATGCTGCCGAGATCGCCGGTGTGCAGCCAGCCGTCGGCGTCCAGGGCGGCGGCAGTGGCCTCCGGGGCGTCGAAGTAGCCCCTCATGACCCCGTACCCGCGCGCGCAGACCTCACCGACGGTACCGAGCGCCACCGGCGCACCACTCGCCGGATCGCTGATGCGGACCTCGCAATGGGGCAGCGGGCGCCCCACCGTGGTGATCCAGTCCGGGTTCGGGTCGTGGGGCAGCGTGTGGGTGATGTAGGGCGAGGCCTCGGTCTGGCCGAAGCCGATGGTCACGGCGACATCCAGCTCCCGCTCCGCCCGGCGCACCAGCTCCGGCGGGACCGGTGCGCCGCCGAGGGTCGACAACCGCCAGCTCGACAGGTCCCGCGGCCGCGCCGACTGCTCGTCGAGCATCCGGATCAGCATCGTCGGCACGCTGAGCAGGATCGTGCCGCGCTCGGCCGCGAAGGCGTCCAGCATGACCCCCGCGTCGAAACCCGGTGGGAGGACGTGCATGCCGCCGGTCTGCATTGCCCCGAGCGTCGCGAGCCCGCAGCCCGCGGTGTGGAACATCGGCATCGGGTTGACCCAGACGTCGTCGGGGCCTGCGCCGTTCACCACGGCGTAGTACCGGCCGACGTTGACCAGGCCCCGGTGGGTGAGCTGGGCGCCCTTGGGGGTGCCCGTGGTGCCGGAGGTGTACTGGATCTGGGCGATGTCGCCGGGGTCCACGGACGGCAGGTCCCTTGCCCCGTCGCCGGACGCCAGGAACTCGTCCCAGCCCGAGAGGGCGACGACCTCACGCAGCGCGGGGAGCCCCGGGCGGGCCTCCTCGACGACCGGCAGCAGGTCGCGGCCGCGGTAGGTGTCCTGCACGAACATCCCGTCGCAGCGGGACTGGCCGAGCACGTGCCCCAGCTCGCCCACCTGGTAGGCCGGGTTGACCGTCACGAGGGTGAGGCCCGCGTACGCGGCGCCCATCTCCAGCAGCACCCACTCCGGGCGGTTCGCCGCCCACACGGCGACGTGCTCGCCCGGACGGAAGCGCTCCAGCATCGCGCGGGCCACCTGGCGCGCCTCCTGCCGCAGCTGGTCGAACGTCCATCGGCGCCCGGCGGTGTCCGGGCCGAACTCGACGAGTGCGGTTCGCGGTCCCCAGTCGGCGGCCGCCAGGTCGAGCGCTGCGCCGACGGTCAGCTCGCGGAGCGGATCGTCCTGCTCGCCCCGCGCGTACGACATCCCCGCCGACAGCCCGTTCCCACCCACGTCAACTCCTCGTCGCCGATGGCCGCGGGCGGACCCCCCGGTCGCCCGCCGCCATTCCTGGGAAAAGCACGAAATGGACATTGTGCGTGGCTGCGGACTCGCCGAGACCCCTCGGGCCACCGCCATAACAAACGTTATAGCACGGCGTGGCCGAGGCCCGTGAACTACTGCTGCAGGCCGCGCATCGCGACATCGACGCCGACGGCATACCGCGCGGCGAGGTCGGCGCGGGGGGCGTTGCCGGTCAGTTCGAGCATCACGAGCCCGTGCCCGGTCGCCCACAGGACGTGCGCGGCGGACTCGGCGTCCGTGACGAGCGGGTGCTGTTCCCCCCAGCGGCGCACCACCGCGATGAACCGCGCGTAGTTCTCGCGAGCCCGTGCGCGGATCTGCCCGGACGGCCGGGGGATCCCGGGCGGCTGGTGGCCGAACATCACCTGGAAGTAACCGGGATGGGCGAGCGCGACCTCGCGGTATGCGAGGCAGGTGTTGCGGACGTCCGCCTCGGGGTCGTCGGTGAACTGCCAGCTGTGCTGAGCGTCGCTCAGGCGCCGGTGTCCCTCGAGGTACAGCGCTTCGAGCAGCCCCTGCTTGCCGTCGAAGTAGTGGTAGACGGCCATCGTCGAGCATCCGGCAGCGGCGGCGATCCGGCGCACGACGAGCCCGCTGAGGCCCTCCGCCGCGAACAGGGCGGCCGCGGCGTCGAGCGTGGCCGCGCGAAGGTCGGCGGACTCGCGAGGCGGCCGGCTCCGGTCCTGCGGCGTGGTTGTCACCACCCGAACGTAACCGTGGCGGCCAGATGGGACATCACGTGACGGACATCGTCGGGCTGCGCCGCCCGCAACCACCCATCGCGGAACATTCCAGGAAATCAATCCCGGGTCTTGTCCCGGCGATCCTGACGAATACGGACATATGATCCGAAAGGGAGAGGGCGGCGGGCGGCGATAGAATGTGTGAGTGAAGCTGGGGGGCGAAACACTGGTGTGCCGTGCGCAATCTCGGACATCTCGGCGGCGGTCCTGATGTCCGCCGACGGAGCGCAGCTCTATCCCGCCGGTCCCGATCCGCGCCGGATGGCCGAACTGTGGTCCGCCGAGCTCGGCGGCCTCGATGTCACCTCGGCCACGGTCGCGGTCACTCTGCAGCGGCTGGCCCAGCACGTGGAACGCGCGGTCGTCGCGATCGCCCGCAGCCACCGCCTGGGTCCCGGCGATCTGAGGGTGCTGCTGGCGCTGCGCCGTGGAGGCCCTCCGTACGCGGTGAGCCCCACGGGGCTGTTCCGGCTCCTGCTGATCACCTCGGGTGCGGTCAGCAAGCAGGTCGACCGGCTCGTCGAGGTGGGCCTGGTGGCCCGCATGCCCGACCCGGAGAAGCTGCGCGGCCTGCTCGTCCGGCTCGAACCGGCGGGGTGCGCGGTCGCCGAGGCCGCGATGAAGGAGATGTCCACGTCGTTCGTGGGGCTCGAACGGCTGAGCGCCGAGCAGAAGCACGAGGTCCTCGACATGCTCGCCCGGCTCCAGGCCGTGATGGAGGGGGCCGCGGCGATGGAGGGCGCGGCGATGGAGGGCGCGGCGGCGCAGAGCGTGGCCGGCCCGGCGCCCGAGGGAGTGCACTGACCACCGGCCCCGCGTCGCGGCCGGGGATCAGCGCTCGCGGTCCTGTGTGCGCCCCGTCAGCGCAGTGCGGCGTTCCCGGCGTCCTGGGCCGCCCGTAACCCCTCCGCCACCGGCACCCGCCCGGCGAACACGTCGTTGAAGATCGGCTCGAACGCGGTCGAACCCGCGCCGAACTTGGGTCCGGAGGGCGCGGGGATGGTGTCGGTGCCCCCTGCGGCGCCGAAGTACCGGGTGTCGACGCCGCGTCCGGCCCAGTAGTCGCTGTAGCCCTGCTGCGCCGCGGTCACGGCGGGGAGGGCGGCGCCCTCCCCGCCGACGAACGAGGCCCCCTGCTCCGAGCCGAGCCAGCGCAGCACCCGCAGGATGGCGTCGCGGCGCGGGCTGTCGGCGTTGCCCGCGGCGATGACGCTGTTCACGACGCTGACGCGGCCGGCGGGCCCGGCGACCAGCGGGGCGATGCCCCAGGCGAAGGTGGCGCCGTCGTCGATGTTCTTGAGGTTGTAGGTGCCCGACTGGAACAGCGCCATCTTCCCCTGCAGGAACTGGTCGCGGCTGAAGTCGGGGTTGGTGTTGGTGGCGGCAGCGGGCGGGGCCACGTGGTGGGTGTTGATCAGGTCGACCAGGTAGGAGAAGGCCTGCTCGCTGCGGGGCTCGGTGAACGCGAACGTGTCGTCGGGGGCCTGGAAGCGGCCCCCGTTCTCGCCGATGAAGTTGTAGTAGATCGCCTGCAGGTCGCGCCCGGCGTTGAAGCCGTACTGCGTGACCGTGCCGGGGTCGAAGCCGGGCTGGTCGGCGGTGCGCCCCGCGGCGTCCCGCGTCAGCTTCTTCGCGGCGGGCAGGAACGTGTCGGCCGCCGGGTCGGTGGGGTTCCACGTCAGGTTCTGCGGGTCGACGCCCGCCGCCTCGACCATCGCCTTGTTGTAGTAGACGACGATGCGTCCGTCGGTGAGCGCCGGCACGCCCCACAACGTCCCGCCGCGGGTGTACTGCGCCACCGCGGCAGGCACCCAGCCGCCCACCTCGTCGGGCAGCGCCTTGCCGACGTCGATCAGCTTCCCGCCGTCGGCGAGCGCGCCGAAGTACAGCGCGTTGAGCCAGTAGATGTCGTCGGCGGTGCCGCTGGCGACGTCGAGGGTCAGACCCGTGAAGTAGTCGGTGTACGCCGCGGTGTTCACCTGCACCCGGATGTCCGGGTTCTGCCTGCTGAACTCCGCGAACGACTTCTCGTAGGCCGCGGCGACCTGGTCGTCCCACAGCCGGACCGTGACGGTGGTGACGCCGTCCGCGGCGGGCGGGTCGTCCGGGCCCGCGGGGGAGCAGGCGGCGAGCACGAACAGTGCGGCCGCCACGGCGGCCAGCCGGCGCAGTCTCATGGGTGCCACTCCTGTGTGTTCAGCGGAAGCCGGTGAGGGTGATCGAGCGGATGACGTGGCGCTGGAAGACCAGGAACAGCACCAGCAGCGGCAGGATCGCGACGGTGGTGGCGGCCATGACGATCGTCCAGTTGCCGTTGTACTGCGACTGCAGGCTCGCGGTGGCCACCGTCAGCACCTGCCACTGCCGGCCGGTGGTGATCACCAGCGGCCACAGGAAGCTGTTCCAGTGCGTGACCACGGTGATGATCGCCAGCGTCGCGAGGATCGGCCTGCTGATCGGGACCACGACGTGCGCCACGGTGCGCAGCGTGCCCGCGCCGTCGAGCTTCGCGGCGTCGAGCAGGTCGGCGGGGATGGTGCGGAAGTACTCGCGCAGCAGGAAGATCGCGTAGGGCGAGCCGAAGAGCTGGGGCAGCACCAGCGCCCAGAACGTGTTGCGCAGTCCGAGATCGGCGAACACCGCGTACAGCGGGATGATCGTGACGGCCTGGGGCACCATCAGCGTGGCCAGGTACACCCAGAACAGCGCGTCGCGCCCGGGGAAACGCAGCCGGGCGAACGCGTAGGCGGCGAACACCGAGAAGAGCAGCTGCCCGATCAGGATCACGGCCACGACCTGCGCGGTCACCACGATCGGCGACACGAAGTCGTAGCGGCCACCGAACAGCTCGCCGAAGTTCGCGACCGTCGGCGGGGCCGGCGGGGCAAGCACCTGCTGGGACGCGAACTGCAGCGGGGTCTTGAGCGCCGTCATCAGGCTGAGGAGGAACGGGGCCAGCGTGAGTACCGCCCCGAGGACGAGCAGCAGGTAGGCGGCTCCGTTGCGCAGGATTCGGGGCACGGTCACGGGGCGCTCACGTCGACAGGTCGTAGGTCGTGCGGCGGGAGAACCACCGCTGCTGCACGAGGGTGATCGCCACCAGCAGTACGAACAGCACCACGGCCATCACCGCCGCCTGCCCGACGGCGCGGGACTCGAACGCCTCGTAGTAGATCCGGCCGGCGACGACGTCGGTGACCCCCTGCGGGCCGCCCTTCGGGGTGAGCGCGTAGACCGAGTCGAAGACCTGGAAGGTCGAGATCACGCCGGTGACCAGCACGAAGAACAGCGTGGGACGCAACAGCGGCAGGGTGATCAGCCGGAACGTCTGCCACGGCCCCGCGCCGTCGAGCAGGGCGGCCTCCAGCAGCGTCGACGGGATCGCGCGCAGCCCGGCGACGAAGAACAGGGCGACGTACCCGACCTGCGTCCACACCGTGACGGCCGCGACGGAGGGCAGCGCGAGCACCGGGTCGCTCAGCCACTCAATGCGGTGCCCGATCAGGGCGTTCAGCGCGCCGTCGGTGGGGGCGAGGATCCAGCGCCACACCACCCCGAGCGCGAGCGGCGCGCAGATCCACGGCAGCACGTACAGCACCCGGAAGACCGCCGAGCCGCGCAGGCCCCGGTTGAGCAGCAGTGCCGCGCCGAGCCCCAGCACGGTCTGCGCCGGGATCACGATCGCCACGAACACGGCGGTGACGAGCAGCGACCGGGCGAACCGGCTGTCCTGCGCGACGGCCACCACGTTGTCGAGGCCGACGAACGTGCGGGGGCCGATCAGGTCCCAGCGCTGCAGGGCCAGCCACACCACGACCAGGATCGGCAGCACCAGGAACGCCGCCACGCCGAACAGGCTGGGTGCGAGCAGCAGGTAGGCCGTGTGGGTGTCGCGCGATCTCATGCCGAGGGTCCGTTCAGCCGGCTTCCCCGTGCGCCCATCCCGCCGGCCCACCCTGTCCTGCCGTCACTGTCGTCCCCCGAGCTGAGTCGTCACCGGAGCCGGATCCCCGGAGTCAAGATCGTCCCACCGCGGATGTCAAGAACCGCCCCCACCCCGTTGCAGCAAAGCCACGTTGACGCAAGCGGATTGGAGCAAAGTGGCTGTGCTGCAATCCGCCGGAGGGAGCTGGTCCACCCGGCACGCGTACGCATTCGTGTACCTTCTGGCTATGCGGCCGCCGGAAGTCCTGTCGTTCCGGGAGTTCCGCGCCGGCCTCGCCGCCACTCTCAAACGTGTCCAGAGCCCGGGCAACGGGCCCGTCTTCGTGGGTGCCCACCGCAGGCCGGAGGCGGTGGTCATGTCCGTCTCCCAGTACGAGGAGCTGGTGGCGGCCGCCGAGCGGCGCGACGCGGTGACCGAGGCGCTGGCGTCGGTCCGGGCCGAGGGCCTCGAGCCCGGCCCCGAGGTGCTGGGGATGTTCACCGCTCTGGCCGCGGGCGCCATGAGTACCGATGAGCTCCGCGAGCAGGTGTTGGCGCGCTATCCGCAGTGAGCTGGGACCCGTACCTCGATCTGGACACCGGGGTCCTGCGCAACCGCCTCGGGATCGGCGACCGTGAGGAGCTGGCGAGGGCCGAGGCAGCCCTGACGGCGTCGCGGCTCTACGACCTGCAGCGCGGCCACCTGCCGGGACGCTACGACCTCGAGCACCTGCGGTCCTTCCACCGCGTGATCTTCGGCGACGTGTACGACTGGGCCGGCGAGCTGCGCACCGTCTCGATCGGGCGCGGCGGCCTGTTCTGCCTGCCGCAGCGGCTCGTCCCGTTCGCGGAGGAGCTGTTCGGGCGGCTCGCCCGCGACCACCACCTGCGCGGACTGGACCGGGACACCTTCGTCGGCCGCCTCGCGGAGCTGCTGGGCGGGATCAACTTCCTGCACCCGTTCCGCGAGGGCAACGGTCGCACGCAGCGCGCCTTCGTCGCCCAGCTCGCCCGCGACGCCGGGTACCGCACCCGTTGGGCGCTGATGGACCCGGCGGCCAACGTGGCGGCGTCGGCGGCCGCGCTCCGCGGCGACACCGGGCCCCTGCGCGAGCTGCTCGACCAGCTGGTGGTCGGCCCCGCCGGCCCGGTGACGGACCCACCCCCACCGCCGCTCCCGTGAGACGGGCGACTCGCGGAGTGATCTCGGGCGACTCGCGCGCGTTTTCCGGGCGACTCGCGCGCAGTTTCCGGGCGACTCGCGGGGCCCCCGCGAGTCGCCCGCTGCGGCTGCGCGAGTCGCCCGGTTCGGTCCGGCGAGTCGCCCCCTCCGCGGGGCGTGCCGTCAGGTGAGGTGGTCGAAGTCGCCCCGGACCCAGCCGATGTGCCGGTCGGCCGAGCGCCGCACGACGGCGCGGGCGTCGGAGGCGATCATGGCCCCGAAGTTGCCGTAGAGCCGCTCGAACTCGAAGCCCTCGACGTGCTGGGCGACCCGCTCGACCACGGCGCCCGACAGCGGGATCCGGTTCGGGTAGCTGCGCATGAAGCTGACCGACGTGCGGTCCGGGTTGGGCATGATCGTGTCGCCGCTGAGCAGCACCCCCGTGCCGTCGGCCCCCGCCGCCCAGTGCGCGACCGCGCTGCCCGGGAAGTGGCCTCCCGGCTGGGTGAGCGTCAGCCCCGGGAGGAGCTCGAGCTTGCCCGACCATGCGCGGATCGCGGGGTCGGGCCGGGCGACCCACTCCATGTCGCGCTCCGCGACCAGCACCGGCGGACCGCCCAGCGCCCGGCTCCACTCCACCTGCACACCGAACATGTGCGGGTGGCTCGCCACGATCGCGACGACCTCGCCCAGCTCACGCACCCGCTGCACGGCGTCGTCGTCCAGGTAGCCGAGGGGGTCCCACAGGAGGTTGCCCGCCGGGGTGCGGACCAGCTTGGAGTGCTGCCCGATGCCGACGGCCGGGGCGCTCGTGAGGGAGTGCAGATCCGGCTCCAGCTCGGTGACCTCGACCCGGTGGCCGGCCGCGGCCAGCTCCTCCAGGGTGGTCCACAGCTGGCCGGCTGCGGGGACGTACTGACGTTCGTCGGCGCAGATCCGGCAGACCTCGACCGCCGCGGTGTGCTCGACCGCGCATGTCCGGCAGATCAAGAAACCCACGGGTGTCCCTCCTCGTCACCGCGACCATCGTGGTCCGTCGACCAGTCTGGTCTGCGTCAGCCGCCGTTCTCGCGCGGGGTGGACGGGGGCGGGAGCGTGGTGGGGGACGGGCGCAACCCGTCGATCAGCAGGGCGAGGTAGCGCCTGCGGTCGGCGCCGTCCGGGTCGCCGGGATGCACCGTGGCCAGGGCCATCATGGTGACGGCGGCCAGGTCACGGGGTAGCAGCTCCGGCCGGACGAGACCCGCGTCGGCGGCGCGCCGCAGGGGCCGGTCCATGGAGTGGACGAAGCGCTGCAGGCTCTCCACGTCCACCGCGTCGGTCTCGCGGGCGAGCGCGAGGACGACCCGGCGCTCGGCGAGCACGTCGACGGTGGCCTCGAGCGAGGTGACGAGGTCGCGCCACGGGTCGTCGGTCTCCACCGCCGTGGCGGGCTCGATCTCGGTGGCGACGACGTGCCGGAAGACGGCGCGTACGAGCTGCTCGCGGTTGCGGAAGCGCCGGTAGACCGTGGCCACCCCGACTCCGGCGCGCCGCGCCACCTCCTCGAGCGTGACGGCCGGCCCGACCTCCTCGAAGGCGCGGTCGGCCGCCACGACGATGCGTTCGTAGTTGCGCGCAGCGTCGGCGCGCAGGCCCTGCCCGTGCGTTGCCGTCATCCGCGCACGCTAACAACCACGCCGCCCGGCGTGTCGCCCTCAGTCCTCCAGCACGCGCAGCGCACCGGACGGGCACAGGGCGACGGCCTGCCGGGCCGCCTCGGCGTCCTGCGGTGGGACGTCCTCGACGAGTAGTTCGACGATACCGTCGTCGTCCTGGTCGTAGACGGCGGGCGCGGTGAGGACACACATCCCGGCCCCGATGCACGTACCGCGGTCCGCGGCGATCTTCATTCCGTCACTCCTGTTCGGTCGGTACGCCGCTCACCACGTGACGGGGAGCGAGCGCAGCCCGTAGATCGCGTTGAAGGTGTGGAAGTCGACCTGGTCGTCGGGCACGGCCAGGGCGAGGTCGGGGAAGCGCCGCAGCAGCGCCGGGAACGCGATGTGCATCTCCATCCGGGCCAGCGGGGCGCCGAGGCAGTGGTGCACACCGTGGCCGAACGCGACGTGACCGGGCGCGCCGCGGCCGATGTCCAGCCGGTCGGGGTCCTCGATGAACGACGGGTCGCGGTTGGCGGCGGGGAGCGCGAGGACCACCAGTTCCCCTGCCGGGATGGTCTGGCCGGCGATCTCCACCTCGGTGGTGGTGGTGCGCGGCACCCCGGAGTGCACGATCGAGATCCACCGCAGCAGCTCCTCGACGGCGGGGGACACCATGTCGGGCTCGTCGCGCACCCGCTTGAGCTGGTCGGGGTGGCGCAGCAGGGCGAGGGTGCCCAGGCCGAGCATGTTGGAGGTGGTCTCGTGCCCGGCGATCAGGAGCAGGGACGCGACGCCGATGAGCTCGTCGTTGCTGAGGTCGTCGCCGTGCTCGCGGATGAGCATGCCCAGCATGTCCTCGCCGGGTGCGGCCTTGGCCCCCTCGACGAGACGGGCCATGTACTTGCGGTTCTCGCGGCTGACCGCGATCCGTTCCTTCATCGGCAGCGACACGTCGAGCAGCCGCCCGGTGCGCTGCTGGAACTCGCCGCGGTCGGCGTAGGGGACACCCAGCAGCTCGCAGATCACCAGCGACGGGATCGGCAGGGCGAACGTGGACACCAGGTCGACCGGCTTGCCGGCCCGCTCCATGTCGTCGAGGGCGGACTCGACGATCTCGACGATGCGCGGCTCCAGGCGGCGCATGCGGCGCACCGTGAACTCGGGCGTGAGCATCCGGCGCAGGCGGGTGTGCTCCGGCGGGTCGAACGCGAGCATCTGCCCGGCCCGCATCTGCTCGAGCTCGTCCTCTGTGAACTGAGGGCCGTCCTCGGTCTCGAACGACCGCGTGCGGGCGTTGCTGAAGTGCTCGGCGTCGGAGAGGACGGCGCGGACGTCCTCGTACCGGGTGACGAGATAGGCGGGCGGCCCACCGAACAGCGACGGCACCATGGTGATGCCCCCGGAGTCCCTGGTCCTGCCGAGCTCGTCGACCGGATCGAACTGATCGCGCTGCATGTGCAGGGGCAACACCGGTGCTTCGGTCATTCGCCTGCTCACCCTCTCTGGCTGACGGACGTTCTCGATGCTAGCACTCAAGTGGAAGTGGGCTATCGGATTGCTGGCCCGTCGCCCGGCCCCAGCTGGGTGAGGAGGTCGGAGATCTCGGCGAGCAGCTGCCCCTGGGCCGTGGTGAGGAAGAAGTGGTCGCCCGGCAGCATGCGCAGCCCGAAACCGCCGCTGGTGTGCTCCGCCCACGCGGCGGCCTCCGACCTCGTGACGTGCGGGTCGGACGCCCCGGAGAACGCGGTGATCGGGCACGGCAGCGGCGGCTCGGGGACGTAGGAGTAGGTCTCGCTGATCGCGAAGTCGGCGCGCAGCAGGGGGAGCGCGAACTCCAGCAGCTCCGGGTGCTGGCGGATCTCCGGGCTGGTCCCGTTCAGCTCCAGGACGGTCTCGAGGAGGTGGTCGTCGTCCATCTTGTGGATGGGGTCGTGATCGCCCGGCATGTGCGGTGGCCTGCGGCCGGACACGAGCAGCTGCTGGGGCAGCGGGCCACCGACCCGCCGGAGGTGGCGGGCCAGCTCGAAGCCGACCAGGGCACCGAGGCTGTGGCCGAAGGTCACGTACGGGACGTCCAGCAGCCCGTCGATCGCCTCGGCGAGCGGTGGCAGCAGGTCGTGCATGCGGGTGAACCCGTCCTCACCCAACCGGGACTCCCGCCCGGGTGGCTGGATCGCGCACACCTCGACGTCGGGTGGGACCAGGCGCGGCCAGTCCCGGTAGACGGTGGCGCCGCCGCCCGCGTACGGGAAGCAGAACAGCCGCAGCCGCGGGTGCGCCACCACCCGCCGCCGCACCACCCACGCGTCGTCCGTGCCCATGCGCTCACCCCTCACCTCTGCGACCCTCCCCGATGGTGCCCCTCGGGGGCGGTTCGGGCGCCGGCTCGACGGGGCGACGTCCTCACCGCACCAGCCTGCCCAGCAGGGACGCTGAGCCCACGATTCCCACCAGGGCGGCGACGACGAGCACGCCGAAGTCGACCCACAGGTCGGCCGGTGCGCCGACGAGCAGGCCGCGCAGGGCGTTCACCAGGTAGGTCAGCGGGTTGACCGTGCTGATCACCTTCAGCCAGCCCGGCATCAGGTCGATCGGGTACAGCGCGTTCGACGCGAAGAAGAGCGGCATCGTCATGAGCTGGCCGATGCCCATCAGCCGGTCGCGGGTCTGGGCGACGCCCGCGATCGCCATCGACAGGCACGCGAAGAAGCCGGCGCCGAGCATCAGGGCCACGGCGGCGCCGAGCAGCTTGAGCGGGTTGACCGTGATGGAGACGCCGAGCAGCAGCGCCACCGGCACGAGCACCACCACGGGCGCGAGCCCGCGCACCCCGGCCGAGAAGGCCTTGGCCAGCACGATCGCGGCGCGCGGCGTGGGCGTCACCATGACCTTGGTGAGGATCCCGGCGTCGCGGTCCCAGATGATCTGGATGCCGAGGAAGATCGCGATGAACAGGGCCGACTGGGCGAGGATCCCCGGTGTCAGGTACTCGAGGTAGGTCAGGTTGCCGGTGGGGATCGCCCGGATCCGGTTGAAGATCTGCCCGAAGACCAGCAGCCAGAGCACCGGCTGCGCCATGCGCGTGAACAGCTCGGTGTAGTCGGCGCGGAGCTTCTGCATCTCCACCAGGCTGAGCGTGACGGTCCGCGAGAAGAGCATGCGGACCGGCTCACCCCAGCTTGCGCGCGGTGGTGCGACTGCGACGGACATCCCTCACCCCCTTCTGCTCCTCCGTCACGGCCAGGTCGGCGCCTGCGTGACGGCGGAAGACGTCGTCCAGCGTGGCGTCGGGCCCGATGTCGGCGCGCAGCGCCGCGGGGGAGCCGACGGCCCGCAGTCTGCCGCGGTGCATGAGCGCGACGACGTCACACAGCTCGTCGGCCTCGTCCATGTAGTGCGTGGTCAGCAGCACGGTCATGCCGTAGTCGGCGCGCATCTGCTGCACCCGCTCCCAGACGCCCTCGCGGGCGATCGGGTCGAGGCCGACCGTCGGCTCGTCGAGCACGAGCAGTGCGGGGTGGTTGACCAGCGCCTGCGCGAGCTCCAGCCGGCGGATCATGCCGCCGGAGTAGGTCCCCGCCTTGCGGTCGGCGACCGCGAGCAGGTCCATCGCGTCGAGTGCCTCGTCGACCCGTGTCGCGCGTTCGGCGCGCGGCACGTCGAACAGCCGGGCGAACCACATCACGTTCTGCCTGCCGGTGAGGGCCGCCTCGATGGAGAGCTGCTGGGGCACGTAGCCGAGCCGGCGGCGCACGTCCGTGGCGCGGCGCCGGACGTCGAGCCCGAACACGCGGACGGTGCCCTCCTGCACGGGGAGCAGGGTGTTCAGCACGCGGATGGTGGTGGTCTTGCCCGCGCCGTTGGGGCCGAGCAGCCCGAACACCTCGCCGGTCTCGATCCGCAGGTCGAGGTGGTCGACCGCGACGGTCTCGCCGAATCGGTGCACCAGGCCGGTGCACTCGAGCGCGGCCGCCGGACCCTCCGGCACCGCCGCCGGGCTCCCGCCGGGCCGGGTCATGGAGTCGCTCACTCGTTCACCGCCCCGCTCGTGCGCTCCAGGGCGCGCAGCTCCTCGGCCAGCGCCCCCAGCGCGTCGATGCCGGCCGCGAGGTCTGCCACCTGCTCCGGCGTGAGCCGGTCGAGCGCCTCGTGCAGCACGCCGCGCCGCCGCTCGCGGAGACGGGAGAGCCGCTCCTGCGCCCGCTGGGTGAGGGTGAGGCGCCCGACCCGCCGGTCGTGCGGGTCGGTCGCCCGCACGACCATGCCCGTCCCCACGAGCTGCGTGACGATCGTCGAGACGCTGTTGGGGGCCAGCCCCAGCTCCTCGGCGATGTCCGCGACGGGGCTGCCGGGGCGCCTCCCGACGACCGCGAGGACCTCACGCTGGGACGTGGAGAGGCTGTCGCCGTTGGGCATCGGCCCGGTCGCCCGTCGCAGCAGCCTGCGCAGGGCGCCGACCGCGGGCATCAGGGCCTCGGACACCGCATCGACTGTGGTGGGTGTGCGCGGAGGGGGCATGACGGGATCATATCTCTGCTACAGAGCAAATCTGGCCCGGAGGCAGTCGGGTCAGCGGATGAGCGCCCCGCCGAGCAGCGGCAGCACGGCGCCCCCGGCGATCCCGAGCAGCACCGACACGGCGGCGGCGGTGAGCGCCGCGAGCCTCGACCGGCTGTGCACGACCTCCGCACTCCCGGCAGCGGGGTCGCCGCTGCGGAGGGCGGGGGCGATCCAGCGCAGGTAGTAGAAGACGCTGGCCACGGTGTTGACCACCGCGAGGACGGCGAGCCAGCCGAAGCCGCCGTCGACGGCCGCGGTGAAGACGGTGAGCTTTCCGAGGAACACCGCGGTCGGCGGCGTCCCGACCAGCCCCAGCAGACACACGACGAGCGCCGCGGCCAGTGCGGGCCTGCGCCGGGCCAGGCCCCGGTAGTCGTCGAGGGTGCGGGCCGCAGGCAACGCGGCGACCACGGCGAACGCGCCGAGGTTCGTCACCGCGTAGCCAGCGAGGTAGAACAGCAGGCCCGGCAGCGCCTCGGCGGACCGTCCGGCGACGGCCACGGCAATCAGCAGGTACCCGACCTGCGAGATCGTGGAGTAGGCGAGCAGCCGCTGCACCGAGGTCTGGAAGAACGCCGCGAGGTTGCCCAGGGTCATCGACACGGCGGCGATCACGGCCGGCAGGAGTGGCCAGTCGACGACCTGGACGGGGATCGCGCCGAGCAGGAGCCGGTAGGCACCTACCAGCGCGCCGATCTTGGGGATCGTGGTGACGACGGCGGCCACCGCGGCCGGCGTGCCGTCGGTGACGTCGGGTACCCAGAAGTGCGCGGGCGCGGCGCCGGCCTTGAACATCGGTCCGGCGAGCACGGCGACCAGGCCGACCGCGGCGGCGCCTGCCGGACCGGCGCCGAGACCCTCGTGCAGCGCGGCATAACCGGTGGCGCCGCCCGCCCCGTAGAGCACGGCCGTGCCGGTGAGCATGACGACCCCGGCGAACGCGCCGGAGAGGTAGTACTTCATCGCGGCTTCGCCGGTCCGTCCGGTGCCCGCCCACCCGGCCAGGCCGTAGAACGGGACGCTGGCCAGCAGGAACGCCGCGAACAGCAGCAGCAGGTCGTTCGCGCCGGCGAGCAGGATCGAGCCGAGTGCCCCGAGCTGCAGCAGAACGACGAACTCGCTCTCCCGGCGGTGCCCGTCCACGGTGTCGATCGACAGCCACAGCGCGAGCAGGGTGGCGGTGAGCACGATCGCGCGGGTGGCCTGCGTGGCGGTGTCCACCGCGTAGGCGGCGCCGAACACGATCTGCGCGGGCGTGGTGGCTGTGGTGATGACGGTGGCGCCGAGCCCGACCAGGCAGGCCGCGCCGGCCAGCGCCCGCACCGGCCACTGGCGCCGCCGCGGCAGCCACGCCCCGGCGAGCAGCCCGAGCACGGCCCCGGCCAGCAGCGCCAGCTCGGGGATCAGTGCGGCCGGGTTCTCGTTCGTCATCACGCCGGTTGCCGCCCGCGCATCACCGGGCGACCAGCTGGTTGAGCGTGCTCGCGGCGGGCTCGATCACGTCGAGCAGGAACCGGGGGGCCAGGCCGATCACGGTGGCCAGCACGAGCAACGGGACGATCGCGAGGGCCTCACCCGCGTGCAGGTCGGCGAACGGCCGGGGCGCGCCGGGGGCGTCCGGTATCCGCAGCGGGCCCAGGAACAGCCGCTGCAGCGCGACGAGGAAGAGCGCGGCGGTGAGCACGATGCCGGTGACCGCCACCGCGGTGGGGATCGGCGCGGGGGCCAGTGCCCCGGTGAGGATCTGGAACTCGGCGATGAAGCCGGAGAACCCGGGCAGCCCGAGCGAGGCGAACGCGGCCACCGCGAACAGCCCGGCGAAGCGGGGGGTGCGCGCCGAGAGCCCGGAGTAGGCGCCCATGTCGTAGGTGTGGCCGCGGCCGTGGAGCACCCCGGTCAGCAGGAACAGCGCGCCGGTGATCAGACCGTGGGACACCATCTGGGTCACCGCGCCGGTGGTCGCGAGCTGGCGGGCCTGCTCGTCGGTCCCCGGGGCGAGCCCGGCCGCCCCCACCCCGAGCAGGACGTAGCCCATGTGGTTGATCGACGTATAGGCGATCATGCGTTTGACGTCGGTCTGGGCGAGCGCGACCAGCGCTCCGTACACCACCGACACCACCCCGACGACCACCACGACGAGTGCGTAGTCGCGCCAGGTGGCGGGCAGGATCGGCATGGCGATCCGCACGAACCCGTAGGTGCCCATCTTCAGCAGCACCCCGGCGAGGATCGCCGAGCCGGTGGCGGGCGCCTCGGTGTGGGCGGGTGGCAGCCAGGTGTGGAACGGGACGGTCGGGGTCTTGACCGCCAGCCCGATCCCGATCGCGAGCAGCGCCAGGCCGGCGGCGGCCCCGCCCCCGGCGAGCGGGTTCGCGGTCACGAGCGTCGGGATGTCGAACGTGTGCGGGTCGGCCGCGAGGAACACCACGATGAACCCGAGCAGCAGGGCCAGTGACCCGAGGAACGTGTAGAGGAAGAACTTCAGCGCCGCCGCCCGCCCCCGCTCGCCGTGGCCCCACCCGGCGATCAGGAAGTACATGGCGACGATCGACAGGTCGAAGAACAGGAAGAACAGGATCAGGTCGAGCGCGACGAACACGCCGAGACACACCGTCTGGAGCCCGAGGAACAGCACCACGTACGCCTTGACGCGGCGGGTCTCCCGCAGCGCGAACACCGCGCACGCGGTGAACAGCACGGCGGTGAGCGCGAGCAGCGGGAGCGACAGCCCGTCCACCCCGACGTGGTAGGAGATCCCCGCGCTCGGGATCCACGGCAGCCGCTCCTCGAAGCTGAACCCGCCGGAGGCGGGCAGCCCCGTCCAGACGGCGACGATCAGGCCGAGATCGGCGAGCCCGGTGGCGATCCACGTGCCGACGAACACCCGGCCCGGGACCCGGGAGGGCACGCAGAGCAGCGCCGCCGCGACCACGGCGGGCAGGAACACGATCAGCGACAGCACCACGCTCACCGCACCGCGATCATCACGACGGCGAGCGCGGCCAGTACGGCGAACCCGACGGACGCCTGCGCGTAGTACTGGTGCAGCTGCCCGGTCTGCGGGCGGCGGGCCCACCGGCCGAGCGCCCGGGCGCCGGCGGCGATGCCCGCGACGCCCGCGTCGAGCGGGTGCTCGCCGCGACGGTCGAGCGCCCGCGCCGCGCGGACCGTGGTGCGCGCGGCGCCGTCGACCGCCCGGTCGAGGACCTGGTCGTCGAACCGGGCCAGTGCCGAGGCCAGGGCGAGAGTCGGGCGCACCACCAGCGCGTGCGCGGCGCGTTCGATGCCGAGCCACCCGGCCAGGACCGCCGGCGCGGGCAGCCGGTCGGCGAGGCGCCAGGTGAGGACGGCGGCGGCGAGGGCGAGCACGGCGGAGAGCGCGAGCTCCCACGCGTCCGGCGCCGGGGCCGGGGCGAGCACGCCCGTGCCGAGCAGCGGCAGCAGGCCCAGACCCGCGGCGAGCAGGGCGAGCACGGCCAGCGGCGGGCGCGCCACCGCGGCCACCCGGCCGCTGGGCTCCTGCTCGGGCCGGACCGCGTGGGGTGCGGCCGGCTGCCAGACGAACCACAGGGCCTTCGCGCTGTAGACGGCGGCGACGGCCGCGGCCGCGAGCCCGACGCCGTAGAGCGCGGGGGAGCGGTCGAGGGCCGCGGCCAGCACGGCGTCCTTCGTCACCCACAGCGAGAGGGGCGCGATCCCGGCCAGCGACAGCGCGCCGACGCTGAACGTGACACCGACCAGCGGGAACCGCCGCGCCGCGCCGCGCAGCCCGTCGAGCTGCCGGGTGCCCAGCCCCACCAGCCAGGCCCCGGCAGCGAGGAACAGCAGGCTCTTCGTGGCGGCGTGCGCGACGAGCTGCACGGTGCCGGCGGCCGTACCGCCCGCCCCCGCGGCGAGCACCATGTAGCCGATCTGGGCGCAGGTGGAGGCGGCGAGCAGCTGCTTGAGGTCGGTCTGGGCGACCGCGACGAGCCCGAGCACCAGCGCGGTGGCGGCGCCCACCCACGCGACGGTCGGCGCCGCCCACCCGGCGGCGTCGAGCAGCGGGGCCAGGCGCAGCAGCAGGTAGGCGCCCGCGGCGACCATGGTCGCCGAGTGCAGCAGCGCCGACACCGGGCTCGGGCCGCGCATCGCGCCGGAGAGCCAGAAGCTGAACGGCAGCTGCGCCGACTTGCCCAGCGCCGCCACCACCACCCCCGCGGTGACGACGTGCAGCCACGCTCCCCGGGTGCCGGGCAGCTCCGCGAGGCCGAGCGAGCCGATCCCGCCGGCCACGGCGGCGCCCGCCGCCAGGTACAGGCCGAGGTCGGCGGTACGGGTGGTGAGGAACGCGGTGTGCGCGGCCCGGACCGCGGCCGCGTCGCGCCGGTGGTAGGCGATCAGCGCCCAGCTCGTCGCCCCCATCACCTCCCACGCCATGAGCAGGACGGCGAGCGTGGTGGCGGTGACCGTCACCAGCATCGCCCCGGCGAACAGCAGCATCAGCCCGGCGAACCGGCCCGTGCGCAGCCCGGGCTCGCCCGCGGCCACCAGCAGCACCCCGAGCAGGACCCCACCGACGGTGAGCACCAGCGTCGCGGACAGCCCGTCGACCGCCAGCCCCGCGCGGATCCCGGCCACGAGCGGCGCGTCGAGGGCCGGACGGAGCACCGCGGCGGCGCCGGCGAGGGCCAGCACCACGGCCGCGAGCACCACCGAGACGGGCGCGGCGAGCCGGTCGGCCCGGCGGCCGGCGAGCGCGAGGAGTGCGCCCGCCGCGAGCGGGACCGCGACCAGCGCCACCAGCAGGGCCGGGTATCCGGAGGGCATCCGCTCAGCCCCGCAGGTCCGACGCGCCGTCGGTCATGTCGACCTGACGCGACCGGTAGATCGCGGTGACCACGGCGAACCCGGCCGCCATCTCGACCGCCATCGCCGTGATGATCACGACGATGAGGACCTGCCCGTCCGAGCCGCCGGGGGTGAGGAAGTACCAGAACGCCGCCGTGGCGAGGATGACCCCGTTGAGCATCAGCTCCAGGCCCATCATCAGCATGACGATCGACTGCTGGGACAGCGCTCCGTAGAGGCCGATCGCGAACAGCCCGGCCGCGGCGAGGAGGAACAGCTGGAGCGTCACCGCCCGTCGCCTCCTGCCGGTCCGCTGCGCAGGTCGTCGCCGAACCGGTCGTAGCGACCGCGGTTCGTGGCCAGGACCACGCAGGTGACGATCGTGGCGAACAACGCCACCCCGAGCGTCATCATCGTCAGCATCTGGCCGCTCATCAGCGCCTCCCCGAGCGCGAACGTCGGGTCCGGCGGCGGCACGCCGCGGCGCACCGGCCAGTGGACGAGCAGGATCCCGGCGGCGAGCACGGCGAAGGTCCCGACGGCGATCGTCATCGACCCGGCCTTGTTGTGGTACATCGCCATCGGCATCAACCCGGCCGGGTTCATCATGTACATGATCATGAACACGGCCATGATCACCATCTCGATCACCATCATCAGCGCGATGACCACGCCGAGGTAGCCCAGGCCGAGCAGCAGCACGAGCCCGGCCACGGCCAGGAACGAGGCGAGCAGCGCGAACGTCACCTGCGCCATCGAGCCCAGCCGGAACACCGCGAAGCCGAAGCCCACCGCGGCGACCGCGAGCACCCAGAACAGCACGGTCGCGGCCATTCACATCCCTCCTCCGCCGCCGAGCACGACCAGCGCGACCACCAGCGCCTGGGCGATCATCAGCGGAACCAGCACGATCCAGGAGAACTCGGTCCACCGGTCCATCCGGACGGTGGGGAGCCGGTGGCGCAGCCACACCATCGCGGCCAGCACCGCCGCGGTCTTGACCGCCACCCACAGCCAGGCGGGCAGCCAGGGCCCGGTCCCGCCGCCGAGGAACAGCGGCACCGCCATGGCCGCTGTGACCACGGTCAGCAGCCACCGGCCGCCCGCGAACACCAGCCGGTCCACGCCGGACAGCTCCGCGGCGGCCCCGCCGGCGAGGTCGCGGCCCACTGGCGCGTCGAACGGAGCCCAGAACGCCATGGCCGCGGCGGAGACCAGGTACACCACGAACGCCACCGGCATGATCGCCACGAACCAGAGGTCCTCCTGGGCGGCGACGATGTCGGTGATCCGCAGGCTCTCCGCGCCCAGCGCCGCCGTGATGATGGCGAACATGTGCGGCAGCTCGTAGGCCAGGCCCTGGGCGACGAAGCGGTAGCCGCCGACCAGGCTCAGAGCGCTGTTGGCGCCCCACCCGGCCATCCAGACGGCGGCCCAGGCCAGCACCTCCATGGCGTTGAACCAGACGACCCCGACGGAGAGATCGGCCACCGGCCGTGACCCCAGCGGCAGCACCGCCGCGGCGAGCACCGCGGCCACCGGCAGCACCGCGGCGCCCAGCCGCCACAGCACCCGGTCCGCGGCAAGCGTGCGGCGCCGCTGCCCGACCAGCAGCCGCGCCGACTCGCGCACCGGAGTCAGCGCGGCGGTGACCGGCCCGATCGGCCGGCCGGACGCGCGGGCGGTGACGGCGGAGTCCAGCGCGGTGGTCGCCCACGCCGCGAGACCGACCAGCACCGGCAGCAGCAGCACCCACCACAGGGGCAGCGCGTCGGGCGCCGCCGGGAGAGGGACCGGCTCACCCACGGTGCACGTGTCCGGGGTGGTCGGTCGGCAGGCGGTCGGTGTCCGGGTCGACGGCCGCGACGATCAACCGCGCGGCGGCGAGCTCGGCCCCGACGAGCAGCTCGGCCAGCTCGTCGATCCCCGGCTCGCCCGCTCCCCACCCGGCGCCTCCCACCGGGCTCGTCGGCCGGTCGAGGTCGGTCGCTGCAGACTCCAGCGCGGAGAGGCGGGCGCCAAGGAGTGTGTCGACGCCGGCGGCGCCGCGTCCGAGCCCCCGCAGCATCCGGCGCAGGGTGCGCGAGCGCCGCACCGTCGCCACCAGGGCCTCGGTACGGAGCCGCAGCGGGCCCACCGGGGCGCCCGAGAGCAGCTCGTCGCGCAGATGGCGGGCCGTGGCCGCCGGGTCGGCCCAGCCCGCCGTGCCGAGAAGGCGGGCCAGACCGTCGAGATGACGGGCCGCGGCACGGCGGGCGCGGTCGGCGTCGGGCGCGTCCCAGAACGACCCCTGCGCCTGCCCGGCCCGATCCAGGATCCGCGCGGTGGCCTCCTGCACGACGTCGCCCTGCAGGACCACCTCGACGACCAGCCCGGCCGGCCAGTCCGGCAGCACGGGGCCGAGCGGGACCCGCAACCGGTCGAGGGTCAGGCCGTCACGGTCCGGTCCCACGTCCGCCATCGGCAGGCCGCCCGGCATCCCCATCCCGCCGCCGTGGTCGTGGCTGCCGTGGTCGTGGCTGTCGTGCTGGTGCTCGGAGTGCTGGTGCTCGGCGTGCTGCCGGGGCCGGACGTCGGTGGCGGGGGAGGGCCGCTGCGGGGTGGGGTCGCGGCGTTGCCGGACCGGGTCGGCGAGGAGGGCCACGGCCTGGTCGAGCACCGCCCCCACCACGGCGGTCTCGGGGACGTCGGCCCGGGCGCGGGGGGCCGGGACCTGCTGCCACAACGACTCGATGACGGGCGCGAGCTCCGGTCCGGGGACACCGGCCACCACCAGCACGTCGGTGTCGGCCGGGCTCATGGCGGCGGGCCAGCCCCGGCGGGCGAGCTCGGCCTCGACGGCCAGGCGCTCGGCGGTGTGGCCGGCGGCCGCCACGACCAGCACGTGCGGGCGGGCGGCGGCGAAGCGCAGCAGGCGGGCGGTCAGGTCCACCGCAGCGCGCCCTCCCGCCACGCGTAGACCACCCCGGCCAGGAGGATCGCCAGGAACGCGAACATCTCGATCACCGCGGCCGGCCCGACCCGCGACACGACCAGCGTCCACGGGTACATGAACACCATCTCCATGTCGAAGGCCAGGAAGACCATCGTCACCGGGTACCAGCGGACGTGGAAGCGTGAGAAGGCGTGCTGGGCCGGGGGTAGCCCTCCGGTGAACGGGGCGACCTCCAGCGCCGTGCGGCGCACGGCGAGGACCCGGGCCACGCCGTAGGTCAGCACCACCCCGGCGACCACCACGCCGAGCAGGACGAGCACCGGCCAGAACTCGTTCACCCCGGCCTCCTCCACGGTCATCGACGGCACGCCCATACCTATACCCCGCACGGGCATCCTGACCCAGCCCGGCGGCACTGTCCACCCTGAGCGCTCGTCCGGGTGTTCGCCCGACGGGTGAGGGCGTTGCACCCGCGGGGCAGCCGGCGTTGATCGCTGCGAGATGAGGGTTTCCGCCCTTCGCAGGGCGAACACGTGGATCTCGCGGCGATCAACGGCCCCGCCGGCGGGGGAAGCTCCCTGCACACGGTGTCGGGCGACTCGTGCGGCGGCCGTCCGTCCGCGCGGAACGGGCGACTCGCAGGGCGGAACCGGGCGACTCGCGGGCCCGGAACGGGCGACTCGCGGGCGCGGAACGGGCGACTCGCGGGCGGGCGGGCGGGTGGCGGCCGCGGGGGCGGGGCGGCGCGGTCAGGTGCGGGTGCCGTAGAGCGCGTCGTAGTTGTCGCAGAGGATGCGCTGCTTGAGCTCGTCGCTGACCGGGGCGCCGTAGATCTTCCAGTACTCGCTCCAGAAGTCGCTCCACGGCTCGTCGGAGGCGAAGAGCACGCGGTCCTCACCGAGGCCGCGGCGTTCGATCTCGGTCATGAGCCAGCGGGCCCCGAAGCCGATGGTCCAGGTGGTGTCGCAGTAGACCTGGTAGCCCTGCTCCACCCAGTCGAGGAAGCGGGGGACGAGCTTGATGTGGCCGCTCACGCCGCCACCGAAGTGGACCAGGTAGATCTTGACGCGCTTGCCGTAGGCCTCGACGAGCGGGACGAAGTTGTCGATGTCGGAGGCGCCGCCGGGGCTGGTGTGGAAGTGGAAGACCAGCCCGTGGCGCTCCGCGGCGTCGAAGCAGGCCTCGGCGACCGCGCGCGTCTCCTCGTCCCATGTGGTCGGGTCCGGGTTGCCGCCGAGCAGGAACGTCGTCTTGAGCGCGACGATGCCGTCGGTGCCCGCCTGCTCGAGGGCCCGCAGTGTCATGTCCCGGTTCTGCGGGAGGAAGGAGACCCAGAGACCGCCGACGAGCCGTTCGTTGTCGGTGACCGCATCGAGCACCAGGTCGTTGAGCGAGAAGGCGTGCTCCTGCACGGGGATGCCGTAGTTGGGCAGCACCAGCCCGCGTTCGACCCCGAGCCCGTCGAGGTGGCTCAGGTAGTCCTTGGCCCGGGGGAACTCGTAGACAGTGGGCTTGACCGGCTCCTTCAGGTCGTAGAACTGCCAGGCGTCCATCGTGCCGATGTGGCTGTGGGCGTCGACCACGCGGCCGCGAACCTTTTCCGACGACGCCATCGAACCTTCTCCTTCATACGATCGTGAGCGGGCGTGTCGGATAGTAACTCCTGGGCGGGAGCGCCGCTGCGGTGTCGCCTTCCATCGCCGATGTCCGATCTCCAACGGCATGGTGACGGTTTTCATGTCGATGTGGTCGGCCATCTGGGCGGTGAATGCCGGAGGACCCCCAACTCGTCACCTAGGCTCGTTGTTTCTTCCGGACGAGGAGCTGATGGCATGATCGGCGGTTTCCTGGGCAGAGCGACAGGTCTGGTGGCCAGCGGTGTGGTGGGCGCGGTCGCCTACGACGGGGTCAAGAAGCTGGTCCGCGGCGACGTGATCCACGGGGCCGCGGTCACCGTCACGTCCTGGGGGCTGCGCGGGGCGCGTGTCGCCGAGACGGGGGCCGAGAAGGCGCGGCTCACGACGGCGGACATCGTCAGCGAGGCCAGGGGGAAGCTCGGAGAGCAGTCCCCTCCGCCGGGCTCGGCGGCGTCGGCGAACAACCACGAGCACTAGCCCGGGCGCCGCGTGTCGATCACCGTGGTCTCGGACGCGGCGGGCCGCGTCCGGTTTGCGACCCCTGAGCTGACCGGTTGCTCCGCTCTCGCCGTGGCGGTGGAGGACGCCGTCGACGCCGTGCCGCACGTGCGGCAGGTGCACGCCTACCCGCGCACCGGCAACGTCGTCGTCTGGTTCGACCCCCAGCGCTGCGACCGCACCGAGGTCGTCGAGGCGATCGGCAAAGGGCTGGGCGCCGACCCGCAGGCCACGGCCGAGCGGTCGCCCCGCTCCGCCGACGTGACCAACGGTGACCTGGTCCGGCTCGTCGTGGGCGGGGTCGCGCTGGCAGCGCTCGGCCTGCGCCGTTACGGGCTGCGCAGGCCGCCGATGCTGGGGCCCACCAGCCGCACGGTGGCCACCGGCGTCACGATCTTCACCGGCTACCCGTTCCTGCGCGGCGCGGTGCGCTCGCTGGGACGCGGCAAGGGAGCCGGCACCGACGCCCTCGTCTCGGCCGCCACCGTGGCGAGCCTCGTGCTGCGCGAGAACGTCGTCGCGCTGACGGTGCTGTGGCTGCTCAACATCGGCGAGTACCTGCAGGACCTGACGCTGCGCCGGAGCCGGCGCGCGATCGCCGAGCTGCTCACCGGCGCCCGTACCAGGACGTGGATCCGGCTCGCCGACGGCACCGAACTCGAGGTCGACATCGACCAGCTCGGGATCGGCGACGACGTCGTCGTGCACGAGCGCGTCGTGCTGCCCGTCGACGGCGAGGTCGTCGAAGGTGATGGCATCGTCGACCAGGCGGCGATCACCGGGGAGCAGCTGCCCGTCTCCGTCACGGTCGGCGCGCAGCTGCCCGCCGGCACGGTGCTGCTGCGTGGACGGCTGGTCGTGCGGGCGTCGGCGGTGGGGTCCGACACCGCGATCGGCCGGATCATCAACCGGGTCGAGCAGGCCCAGCACGACCGGGCGCCGATCCAGACCGTGGGGGAGAACTTCTCCCGCCGGTTCGTGCCCACCTCGTTCGCCCTGTCGGCGTTGACACTGCTGGTCACCCGCGACGTCCGCCGGGCCATGACGATGCTGCTCGTCGCCTGCCCGTGCGCGGTCGGGCTGGCCACGCCGACGGCGATCAGCGCGGCCATCGGCAACGGCGCGCGGCGCGGGATCCTGATCAAGGGCGGCGCGCACCTCGAGGCCGCGGGCCGGATGGACGCGCTCATCGTCGACAAGACCGGCACCCTGACCATGGGCCGTCCCGTGGTCACCAACGTCATCTCCTTCCGCGACGACTGGACGCCCGAGCAGGTGCTCGCCCACGCTGCCAGCTCCGAGATCCATTCGCGGCATCCGCTGGCCCAGGCCGTCATCCGCTCCACCGAGGAACGGCTCATCACGATCCCGCCGCACGAGGAGTGCGAGGTGCTGCTCGGGCAGGGGATGCGGGTGGAGTCCGACGGCCGGATCCTGCTGATCGGGAGCCGCGAGCTGCTGCGCCGGGAGAAGGTGCCGATCAGCCGCAGGGCGCACGACTGGGTGCGCAAGCTGCAGCGGGCGACCGAGACGCCGTTGCTGCTGGCCGTGGACGGCACGCTGGTGGGGCTGGTGTCGTTGCGGGACACGGTGCGCCCGGAGTCGCGCCAGGTGCTCGACGCCCTGCGCGCGGACGGGGTGCGCCGCGTCGTGCTCCTGACCGGTGACCATCCCGCGACGGCCGCGGCGGTGGCCGCCGAGCTGGGGATCGAGGAGTTCCAGGCCCAGGTCTCGCCGGAGGCGAAGCAGGACCTCGTCCGGTCGCTGCAGCGCGAGGGGTACACGGTCGCCATGGTGGGGGACGGCACCAACGACGCCCCGGCGCTGGCGCTGGCCGACATCGGCATCGCGATGGGGGTGGCGGGCACCGACGTTGCGGTCGAGACGGCCGACGTGGCGCTGGCCGGTGACGATCTGCGCAAGCTGCTCGACCTGCGCGACCTCGGTCGGCGCAGCATCGGCCTCATCCGGCAGAACTACGGGATGTCGATCGCGGTCAACGCGGCGGGCCTGCTCGTCTCCGCCGGGGGAGCGATGAGCCCGGTGGTAGCGGCGATCCTGCACAACGCCTCGTCCGTAGCCGTGGTGGGCAACAGCTCCCGGCTGATCCGCTACCGCCTGGAGCGCTAGTGTCCCCCGCCGGAAGTCTGGTGCGTATATCGGCGGATCCAGGTTTCTGCTGGGTGCGCCGGTGGACGGTCCTCGTACCGGGTGTACTCGGGCCGGTCGCCGGTGCGGCCGGCGGGGAGCTGGGCCGTCGAGATATGTGGTGGACTTCCGGCGGGGGACGCTAGTTTCACGCACCCGCCAGGAGCCCCCGAGCGCCGAGGGTGTGCGTCGCGGGTTTGGGGGCGAAGGGTGAGCGGGCACGGCAGGACTCGGGCCCCGTCCCGGCGGGCGATCCTGCGGGCGATGATGCTGGCGCCCCTGGCCGGCTGCGCACCCCGTGCGGGCGCGCCGTCCGCCGCCGTGCCCCCGCCGCCCGGCCCGGCCCCCGTGCGCCCGGCCGCCCTGGAGCGCTTCGCCGAGCTGGACGCCGCTTCGACGCCCGGCTCGGGGTGTACGCCGTGCACACGGGCACGGGGCAGGAGCTGACCCACCGGGCGGACGAGCGGGAGCCCGACCTCAACAGCGCGGTGCCCGGGGACGAGCGCGCCACCATCAGCCCGCGGGCGCTCGCGACCGACGCGCGGGAACTGGTGCTCGGGGAACGGCTGGACGGGCCCGACCGCGCACTGCTCACCGACTGGCTGGTCCGCAACACCACGGGCGACACCCGGATCCGCGCGGGGCTGCCCGCGGGTGGCGGGTCGGGGACAAGACCGGCACGGGAAGTTACGGCACCGTCAACGACGTCGCGGTCGTCCGGCCCCCGGCGGGGCCGCCCCTCGTGGTGGCGATCCTGTCGAGCCGGTCAGCCGCCGATGCGTCCACCGACGACGCCCTGCTCGCGCAGGCGGCAACCGCGGTGGCCGGGGAGCTCGGCTGAGCCCCGTGGCTGATCATCGGGTGTAACACAGCCATTATCGCAAGGAAACCGACCGGGCCGAGTGCTGACACATACTCGCTGAAGAGGGCAGCACGAATACTCGGAGGTCAGCGCGTGTCACCAGAACCGTCGCTCGTTGCGACCGAAACAACCGCGGCCACCGATGTCGGTACCGCCGCAAAAGAGACACTGGAGGACTATACGCTGCGTTTCGCCCCGCGCAGCTACCGAAAATGGTCGCCCGGCGTCGTGGCGGTTTCGGCGCTCGGTGGGATCGCCTACCTGGCCGATTTCTCCATCGGTGCGAACATCGGGATCTCCTACGGCACGACGAATGCCCTGTGGGGCATTCTGGTCTTCGCCGTCGTCATCTTCGCCACCGGTTTCCCGCTCGCGTTCTACGCGGCCCGGTACAATCTTGACCTCGATCTGATCACGCGCGGCAGCGGGTTCGGGTACTACGGATCGGTGGTCACGAACGTCATCTTCGCGACGTTCACGTTCATCTTCTTCGCGCTCGAGGGCTCGATCATGGCCCAGGGTCTCCAGCTCGGCCTGGGCATCCCGCTGTGGCTCGGGTACGCGATATCGACGCTGATCATCTTCCCGCTCGTGGTCTACGGGATGTCCCTGCTGTCGAAGCTGCAGCTCTGGACGACGCCGATCTGGCTGGTCCTGATGGTGCTGCCGTTCGCCTACCTGTTGATCACCCATCCGGAGTCGGTCAACTCGTTCTTCGCCTACCAGGGTGCGAACGGCCAGGGTGCGCCCAGCCTCGCATCGATCATGCTCGCCGCCGGCGTGTGCCTGTCGCTCATCGCGCAGATCGCCGAGCAGATCGACTACCTGCGGTTCATGCCCCCCAAGACGCCGGAGAACTCGCGGCGCTGGTGGGCCGCCATGATCCTCGCCGGGCCCGGCTGGGTGATCTTCGGCGCGATCAAGCAGGTGATCGGGCTCTTCCTCGCCGTCTACATCATCGCCAACATCGCAGGCGGCACGGCCGTGGCCAACCAGCCGGTGCACCAGTTCCTGGAGATCTACCAGGACATCATGCCCGGCTGGGCCGCGTTGACCCTCGCCGTGGTGCTCGTCGTGATCAGCCAGATCAAGATCAACGTGACCAACGCGTACTCCGGTTCGCTGGCGTGGACCAACTCCTACACCCGCGTCACCAAGCACTACCCGGGCCGGTTGGTGTTCCTCGGCGTCAACCTCCTGATCGCGTTGATCCTGATGGAAGCGAACATGTTCGACTTCCTCAACACGATCCTGGGCTTCTACGCGAACTGCGGCATCGCCTGGGTCGTCGTGGTCGCCTCGGACATCGCGATCAACAAGTACCTGCTGAAGATCTCGCCGAAGGAGCCCGAGTTCCGGCGCGGGATGATCTACTCGTTCAACCCGGTCGGTTTCGGCTCGATGCTGATTGCCGCCGGCGTGTCGATCCTGGCCTTCTTCGGGGCGCTCGGATCGGGGATCCAGCCGTTCTCGCCTCTCGTCGCCATCGGTCTGGGCCTCGTTCTCCCGCCCGTCATCGCGCTGGCCACCAAGGGGAAGTACTACCTGCGGCGCACCGATGACGGCATCGACCTGCCGATGTACGACGAGCACGGCAACCCGTCCGGTGAGGTGCTCGGCTGCCACGTCTGCCGTCAGGACTTCGAGCGGCCCGACATGGTCGCGTGCCACACGCACGACGCCCACGTCTGCTCGCTCTGCCTGAGCACCGACAAGGTCGGCGACCACGTGCTCCCGGCGACGCGCCCTTGACCCCCGGCCCTTCCGGGGCACGACCGCAACCCGGGGCGGGGCTACTCCGCGGCCCGGCCTCCTACCCGGTGGGCGATCGCCCGCGCCGTCCGCTTCACCTCGTCGACGCGCTCGTCGTGGTGGGCGGCGGTGGGGTGGCGGGGGAAGGTGATGGCCACGCTGGCGATCGGGTAGCGGGCGTGGTCGAGCACGGCCACGGCCACGGAGACGAAGCCGGGCGTCACCTCGCCGTCCTCGACGGCATAGCCGCGGCGGCGGGTCTCCACGAGCAGCCTGCGGAGCGCGGAGAGTGACCGGGGACCGCTGTCGTTGCGCGTGACGAACGCGTCGGGCTGCGGGAAGAGCGCCCGGATCTGCGCTGCGGGCAGCGCGGCGAGCATCGCCCGGCCGCTGGCGGTGAGGTGGGCGGGCAGCCGCACTCCGACGTCGGTGACCAGGGGTGGCCGGCCGGGGGCGCGCTCCTCGATGACGTAGACGACCTCCCGGCCGTGCAGGACGGCCAGGTGCGCGGTGTCGCCCGTCCGGTCCACGAGCCGGCCGAGCGGCACCCGCGCGATGCGCTGCAGCGGCGCCTGGCGCACGTAGCCGGTGCCGAGCTCGTAGGCGGCCACCCCGAGGCTGTAGCGCCGTTCGTCCGCCAGGTGCACGACGTACCCGCTCTCGGCCAGCGTGGTGAGCAGCTGGTACGTGGTGGACCGGGGGAGCTCCAGGTCGCGGGTGATCGCCGCCGCGGGCACGGGACCGGCCTGCCGGGCGAGATAGCCCAGAACGGCCAGCACCTGGTGCGCCGCGGGCACCTTCAGTGGATGGCCGGGCACCCGAGGACGCTAGCAACTGTCCGGCATCCCGGACAGAGTTCGCCGACGGCCTGTGGTGGCCGGGCCGGGGGCGGGTGTCCCATGCACTGATGCATGCAGTCACCGTCGGAATCGCTCCGTTATCGCCCGAAGACGTCCTCGCCGTGGCCCGGGAGGGGGCGGATGTCGTCCTCTCCGCCGACGCGGAGAACGAGATCGCCGCCAGCCGCAAGATCGTCGAGTCGCTGGCGGAGGACGTCCGGCCGCACTACGGGGTGTCGACGGGGTTCGGGGCGTTGGCCACGCGGCACATTCCGCTGGATCGGCGGGCTGCGCTGCAGCGCAGCCTGGTGCGGTCGCACGCGGCGGGGTCGGGCCCGGAGGTGGAGCGCGAGGTCGTGCGGGCCCTGATGGTGCTGCGGCTCTCCACGCTGGCGACGGGCCGCACAGGGGTGCGGGTGGAGACCGCGCGCGT
This sequence comes from Pseudonocardia xinjiangensis, assembly GCF_050948425.1. Taxonomy (NCBI): domain Bacteria; kingdom Bacillati; phylum Actinomycetota; class Actinomycetes; order Pseudonocardiales; family Pseudonocardiaceae; genus Pseudonocardia; species Pseudonocardia xinjiangensis. The sequence continues at coordinate 3,509,974 of NZ_CP192009.1, forward strand.
GTACGCCGCGATGCTGTCCGCCGGGATCACGCCCGTCGTGCACGAGTACGGGTCGCTGGGGTGTTCGGGGGACCTCGCGCCGCTCGCGCACTGCGCGCTGGCCGCCATGGGCGAGGGCACGGTCCGCGACGGGTCGGGTGAGCTGGTGCCCGCCGCGCAGGCGTTGGCCGCGGCGGGGATCACGCCGGTCGTCCTGGAGGAGAAGGAAGGTCTGGCGCTGATCAACGGCACCGACGGCATGCTGGGGATGCTGGTGCTGGCCTGCCACGACCTGCGACGGCTGCTGCGCAGCGCCGACCTCGCGGCGGCGATGAGCGTGGAGGCCCTGCTGGGCACGGATGCGGTGTTCGCGGCGGATCTGCAGGCGCTGCGTCCCCATCCCGGGCAGGCGGCGTCGGCGTCGAACATGCGGGTGCTGCTGGCGGGTTCCGCGGTCATGGCGAGCCACCGGACGCCGGAATGCACGCGCGTGCAGGATGCGTACTCGTTGCGATGTGCACCGCAGGTGCACGGTGCCGCCCGCGACACCGTGGCCCACGCGGAGTCGGTGGCCGGTCGTGAGCTGTCCGCCGCGGTCGACAACCCGGTGGTCACGGTGGACGGGCGGCTGGAGAGCAACGGCAACTTCCATGGTGCGCCGCTGGGTTACGTGCTGGATTTCCTGGCGATCGCGGTGGCGGACCTGGCGTCGATGAGTGAGCGGCGGACGGACCGGTTCCTGGATGTGGCGCGCAGTCAGGGGTTGCCGGCGTTCCTCGCCGATGATCCCGGCGTGGACTCCGGACACATGATCGCGCAGTACATGCAGGCCTCGGTGGTGGCGGAGCTGAAGCGGCTGGCGGTTCCCGCGTCGGTGGACTCGATTCCGACGAGTGCGATGCAGGAGGACCACGTCTCGATGGGATGGGCGGCGGCACGGAAGCTGCGTCGGGGGATCGACGGGTTGGCCCGGGTGCTGGGGGTCGAGCTGCTGACGGCGGCGCGGGCGCTGGATCTGCGGGCTCCGCTGGTGCCGGCGGCGGCGACCGGGGCGGTGCGTGACCTGGTGCGTGAGCAGGTTCCCGGGCCGGGCCCGGACCGCTACCTGGCCCCGGAGATCGAGGCGGCGGTGGAGCTGGTCGCGTCCGGTGCCGCCGTGGCGGCGGCCGAGACGGTCACCGGACCCCTGCACTGACCCAAGCTGGTCCGAGGCCCGAAGGAGGCCCGCCATGGAAGGCGCCCGTCCCGTCCGAGCCGCCCGCGGCACGACCCTGACCGCACGCTCCTGGCAGACCGAGGCGCCGCTGCGGATGCTCTGCAACAACCTCGACCCCGAGGTGGCCGAGCGGCCGGACGACCTCGTCGTCTACGGCGGCACCGGCCGCGCGGCGCGGGACTGGGCGTCCTTCGACGCCATGGTGCGCACGCTCACCACGCTGGCCGACGACGAGACGATGCTGGTGCAGTCCGGCCGTCCGGTCGGGGTGCTGCGTACCCACGAGTGGGCGCCGCGGGTGCTGATCGCCAACTCGAACCTCGTCGGCGACTGGGCCACCTGGCCGGAGTTCCGGCGGCTGGAACGGCTCGGCCTCACCATGTACGGGCAGATGACGGCGGGGTCGTGGATCTACATCGGCACCCAGGGCATCCTGCAGGGCACCTACGAGACGTTCGCCGCCGTGGCCGCCAAGCGGTTCGGCGGCACGTTGGCCGGCACGCTCACCGTCACCGGGGGCTGCGGGGGCATGGGTGGTGCGCAGCCGCTGGCCGTCACCCTCAACGGCGGGGTCTGCCTGGTCGTCGACGTCGACGCGGCCCGGCTGCGCAGGCGGGTGGAGCACCGCTACCTCGACGAGCTGGCCACCGGCCTCGACGACGCGGTGGCCCGCTGCGAGGCGGCCCGCCGGGAGCGCAGGGCGTGGTCGGTCGGGGTGGTCGGCAACTGCGCCGCGGTGCTGCCGGAACTGCTGCGCCGCGGCGTCGAGGTGGACGTCGTCACCGACCAGACCTCGGCCCACGACCCGCTGTCCTACCTGCCCGACGGTGTCGACCTCGAGGACTGGCCGGAGTACGCGGCCGCGAAGCCGGAGGAGTTCACCGAGCGGGCGCGCGAGTCGATGGCGCGCCACGTCGAGGCGATGGTGGGGTTCCTGGACGCGGGTGCCGAGGTGTTCGACTACGGCAACTCGTTGCGTGACGAGGCCCGCCAGGGCGGCTACGAGCGCGCGTTCGCGTTCCCCGGGTTCGTCCCGGCCTACATCCGGCCCCTGTTCTGCGAGGGGAAGGGGCCGTTCCGGTGGGCCGCGCTGTCGGGCGACCCGGCCGACATCCACGCCACCGACGAGGCCGTGCTGGAGCTGTTCCCCGACGACGACCGGCTGCACCGCTGGATCCGGGCGGCGCGCGAGCGGGTCGCGTTCCAGGGACTGCCGGCCCGGATCTGCTGGCTCGGGCAGGGGGAGCGCGACCGCGCCGGGCTGCGGTTCAACGACATGGTCGCCTCGGGTGCGCTGTCGGCGCCCGTCGTGATCGGCCGCGACCACCTGGACACGGGGTCGGTGGCCTCGCCCTACCGGGAGACCGAGGCGATGGCCGACGGTTCCGACGCGATCGCCGACTGGCCACTGCTCAACGCGCTGGTCACCACCGCGTCCGGGGCGAGCTGGGTGTCGATCCACCACGGCGGTGGCGTCGGGATCGGGCGGTCGCTGCACGCCGGGCAGGTCACCGTGGCCGACGGCACCGAGCTCGCCGCCCGCAAGATCGAGCGCGTGCTCACCAACGACCCGGCCAGCGGGGTGCTGCGCCACGTCGACGCCGGGTACGAGACGGCCGCCGAGGTGGCCCACGCCCACCACCTGCGCGTTCCGATGCAGGAACACGCATGACCGCCCAGCCCCCACCCGGGTTGCAGCAAAGCCACGTTGCGGCAACGAGATGGCATGAAAGTGGCTTTGCTGCAACGGGGGCGGCCGCCTTCGACGCCCTCTGGGGCGAGCTCGCGCCGGTCGGGCGGCACGCGCGGACCGGCGGGTACCGGCGCTTCGCGTGGACAGCGGCGGACGCGGCGCTGCGGGAGTGGTTCGTGGGCGCGGCGCAGCGGCGCGGGCTCGACGTCACCTCCGACCGGGCGGGGAACCTCTGGGCGTGGTGGGGCGATCCCGACGCCGACGGGCCCGGGCTGGTGGTCGGCAGCCACCTCGACTCGGTGCCCGACGGCGGGGCGTTCGACGGTCCGCTGGGGGTGGTGTCGGCGCTGGCGGCTCTGGACGTGCTGCGCGCCGCGGGCCGGCGACCGCGGCGCCCGCTGGGCGTCGCCGTCTTCTCCGACGAGGAGGGCGCGCGGTTCGGGGTGGCGTGCGCCGGGAGCCGGATCATCACCGGGGCGCTCCCGGCCGACCGCGCCCGCTCGCTCACCGACGCGGACGGCACCACCATGGCCGAGGCGATGGCCGCCGGCGGCCACGACCCGCACCAGGTGGGCCCCGACGCCGAGACGCTGCGCCGCATCGGGACCTTCGTCGAGCTGCACGTCGAGCAGGGCAAGGGCCTGGTCGACGAGGAGCACGGCGAGGGTGCGGCCGTCGGCGTGGCGAGCGCGATCTGGCCGCACGGGCGGTGGCGGCTCGACCTGCGCGGCCGCGCCGACCACGCCGGCACCACCCGGCTGGCCGACCGCGACGACCCGATGCTCGCGCTGGCCGCGGCGGTGGCCACCGCACGGAGTGCGGCGGAACGGCACGAGGCCCTGGCCACGATCGGCAAGCTGCGGGTGGAACCGAACGGGGTGAACGCCATCCCGTCGGCCGTCACGGCGTGGCTGGACGCGCGCGGGCCTGCGGAGCGCGGCGTGCGGTCGGTGGTCGCCGCGGTCGGCGCGGCGGCCGGAGCCGACCCGGTGGAGGAGTCCTTCACCCCGGCGACGGACTTCGACGTGGTCCTGCGTGACCGGCTCGCCGTCCTGCTCGGTGAGGTCCTGTTCGGCGACGCCGGGCGGCCCGCGCCGGTGCTGCCGACCGGGGCGGGCCACGACGCCGGGATCCTCTCCGCCGCCGGTGTGCCCACGGCGATGCTGTTCGTGCGCAACCCGACGGGCGTGTCCCACTCCCCGCACGAGCACGCCGAGACCGATGACTGCCACCGCGGCGTCGCGGCCCTCGCCCGGGTCGTGGAGGAGCTGGGGTGACCCCACCCTCGACCCGGCCCCCGCCGGGGCGGTCGTTCTGGTGCGAGCTGGCCTGGCTCGCGCCGGGTCCGGTGCCCCGGGTCCGCATCGCCGTCGCCGACGGCCGGATCGCCGCGGTCGAGACCGGGGTGGCGCCCGCGCCCGGCGACGAGCGGCTGCCCGGTCTCGTGCTGCCCGGGTTCGCCAACGCCCACAGCCACGCCTTCCACCGGGCGCTGCGCGGCCGCACCCACGACCGGGGCGGCACGTTCTGGACGTGGCGCAGGCTGATGTACGCCGTCGCGGCCCGGCTGGACCCGGACTCCTACCTCGCGCTGGCCCGGGCGGCGTACGCGGAGATGGCGCTGGCCGGCGTCACCGCCGTCGGGGAGTTCCACTACCTGCACCACGGCCCGCGCGGCGTGCCGTACGCCGATCCGAACGCGATGGGGCACGCGCTGATCCGGGCGGCCACCGAGGCCGGGGTGCGGCTCACGCTGCTCGACGCCTGCTACCTGTCCGGGGGGCTGGACGACGCCGGCCACACCGCGCCCGACGAGGTGCAGGCCCGGTTCTCCGACGGGGACGCGGCCGGCTGGGCCGCGCGGCTCGCCGGGCTCGCCGACGGCGCCGGGCTCGCCGACGGCGCGGTGCGCATCGGCGCCGCGATCCACTCGGTCCGCGCGGTCCCCGCGGCGCAGCTGCCGCTCGTCGTGGCGGCCGCCGCCGGCCGCCCGCTGCACGTGCACCTGTCCGAGCAACCGGGGGAGAACGCGGCGTGCCAGGCGTTCTACGGGGCCACCCCCACGGAGTTGCTCGCCGGGCACGGCGTGCTCGGTGCCGCCACGACGGCCGTCCACGCCACCCACCTGACCGGGCGGGACATCGCGCTGCTCGGCGGCTCGCGCACCACCGTCTGCGCGTGCCCGAGCACCGAGGCGGACCTCGCCGACGGGATCGGCCCGTTCCGGGCGCTCCGCGACGCCGGCTCGCCGCTCGCGGTGGGCAGCGACCAGCACGTCAGCACCGATCTGCTGGCCGAGGCCCGGCTGGTGGAGTCGCACGAGCGGCTCGCGCGCGGGGAGCGGGGCCGGTTCCCGCCCGCCGAGCTGGTCGACGCCCTCACCGCGGCGGGTCACGCCTGCCTCGGCCGGCCGGACGCCGGCCGGATCGCCCCGGGGCAGCGGGCCGACCTGGTCGCCGTGCGCCTCGACGGTCCCCGCACCGCGGGAGCCGCTCCCGAGCAGGTGGTGCTGGTGGCCGGCGCGGCGGACGTCGACACCGTGCTGGTCGGCGGCGTCCCGGTCGTGACGGGCGGCGTCCACCGGCTGGGCGACGTCGGAGCACTGCTACGCCAGGCGATCGAGCCCCTCTGGAGCGCGTCATGACCAGCGTCGAGACGGCCACCGGCACGATGTCGCACGCCGCCACCCTGATCACGGGGGTCGGTGAGCTCGTCACCAACGATCCCTCCCTCGGTGCCGGTCCGCTCGGGCTGGTGCCCGATGCCGCTCTCGTGGTGCAGGGCGGTGCGGTGGCCTGGGTCGGCCCGGCCGCCGCGGCTCCCGCCGCGGACGAGCGCGTCGACGTCGGCGGCCGGGCCGTGCTGCCCGGGTTCGTCGACAGCCACGCCCACCTCGTGTTCGCGGGGGAGCGCTCGGCGGAGTTCGAGGCCCGGATGTCCGGTGTCCCCTACGACGGCGGTGGGATCGCCTCGACCGTCCGGGCCACCCGCGAGGCGGACGAGGATCAGCTGCGCGCGCGCCTGCGGGGGCTCGTCGCGGAGATGCGCGCCCAGGGCACGACCACCGTCGAGATCAAGAGCGGGTACGGGCTGACCGTGGCCGACGAGGAGCGCGCCCTGCGGCTCGCCCGGGAGGTCACCGACGAGACGACCTTCCTCGGCGCGCACGTCGTGCCCGCGGAGTACGCGGGCCGGGTCGACGAGTACGTCGCGCTGGTCACCGGTCCGATGCTGGCGGCCTGTGCCCCGCACGCGCGCTGGATCGACGTGTTCTGCGAACCCGCGTCACCGCACGCCTTCGACGGCGCGGCCTCCCGCGCGGTGCTGACGGCCGGCCGGGACGCCGGGCTCGGCCTGCGGGTGCACGGCAACCAGCTGGGCCCGGGGCCGGGCGTGCAGCTCGCGGTGGAGCTGGGCGCCGCCAGCGTCGACCATTGCACCCACCTGACCGAGGCTGACGTCGCGGCCCTGGCGTCGGGCATCACGGTCGCGACGCTGCTCCCCGGCGTCGAGTTCTCGACCCGCCAGCCCTACCCCGACGCCCGCCGCCTGCTCGACGCCGGTGTCACCCTCGCGCTGGCCACCGACTGCAACCCCGGCACGTGCTTCTCCTCGTCCATGGCGCTGTGCGTGGCGCTGGCGGTCCGGGAGATGGCGATGACCCCGGCGGAGGCCGTACTGGCGGCCACCGCCGGTGGCGCGGCGGCGCTGCGCCGCGACGACGTCGGCCACCTGGGTGTCGGTGCCCGTGCCGACCTTGCCGTGCTCGACGCGCCGTCCTACCGATATCTGGCATATCGGCCCGGTGTCCCGCTCACCGGCACGCTCGACATCACCTGATCGACCTGGATCAGGCGTTCCGGGAAACCCTGAGAATCCTGTGAACCGCCGGAACCACCCTCACGTGATCACCACCGGGCGCTGCGACAAGGCGCGCCCGTCGGTGCACGGCGACCGGCCGCGATCCCGCGGAGGCCCGTGTTCTCGACCTGATCACGAGGAGTTCCCATGGGTCCGCACGCTGCTCGGCGGTTCACCGTCGGCCTGATGTTCGCCGCGATCGGCCTGGTCTCGGCCTGTTCGGTGCCCGGGGTCTCCGTCACCCCGGCCGCCGCCAACGTGCCGTCCGCCCAGGTCCCGGCCGCGCAGGTCCCGGCGGCCCAGGACACGTCCGGGCTGGTGCCGCTGGCGCCGCCGGTGACCGTGGTGGAGCAGGGCGCGCCGGCCACCCACCACTCCACTGCGAAGGCCCCCAAGGCCGCTGCGGCTCCCGCGCCGAGTGGCTACGACAGCGGGACGAAGTCCTACTCCGGGTCCAGCGGTGACGCGGTGAACTGCGGCAAGGTCGGCCCCAAGGGCGGCAAGCAGGTGGACCTGATCGCCGAGGAGACCTCGGCCGGCATCGTCGGGTGCACCGAGGCGATCGACGTCATCACCGAGTACTACCAGGAGGCCCCGACGAAGTCGCAGGGCACGGCGCACGTCCTCAACGTGCAGGGGTGGAACTGCCTGGCCGACACCGGCGCGTACGGCAGCGGGTCGATCGGTTGCGACAAGAACGGCTTCGCCTTCCGCACCAAGCCGTGACCCGGGAGCGCTGACCTCTCACCTGGGGTCACCGGATGTGAGATGCGCATCACGGGTTGGCGCCCCGCGGCGGCCGAAGCTGCTCAGATCGTCGGAACACGCACTGCGACCTGCCTCCACACCGCCGTCGGGCTCGTCCCCGGTGTGTGCCGTCAGCGCCGGCATCGACCGGCGGGTGGATGGTGGTGGGTGTGGACCTGGACACGGTGACGGAGATCCGGAGCGCCCGGGAGCTCGACGGGTGGCGACGGGGTGATGCGTGGCTGGCGGGCGGGACGTTCCTGTTCTCCGAGCCGCAGCCGCACCTCACCCGGCTGCTGGACCTGAGCGACATGGGGTGGGCTCCGCTGGAGGTGACGGACCGTGGCCTGGAGATCGCGGCGACGTGCACCGTTGCCGACCTGGCGCGGTTCGTCCCGCCCGCCGGGTGGACCGCGGTCCGGCCGGCGACGGGCCCGTCCCTGGTCGAGCAGTGCTGCCGCTCGTTCGTGGCCTCGTTCAAGATCTGGACGATGGCCACGGTGGGCGGCAACATCTGCAACGCGCTGCCCGCGGGCCCGATGATCTCCCTGACCGCGGCGCTGGAGGGCACCGCCACCCTGGTCGCACCCGACGGTGCCCGGCGGTTCGTGCCGGTCGCCGACGTCGTCACCGGGGTGGGCACCACGGTGCTGTCGGACGGGGAGCTCCTGCGGTCGGTGACCCTGCCGACCTCCGCGCTGCGGAGCAGGACGGCGTTCCGCCAGGCCTCGCTGTATCCCGTCGGGCGGTCCGGGGCCCTGCTCATCGGCCGGCTCGACCCGCTCGAGGGCTCGCTCACCCTCACCGTCACCGCATCGACGGTCCGGCCGGTGCAGCTGCGCTTCGGCCGGGCTCCGGACGCGGGCACCCTCGCCGATGCCGTGGCGGAGGCGATCCCGGCGCAGGCCTACGTCGACGACGTCCACGGGCTACCGGCCTGGCGGCGGCACATGACGCGGCGGCTGGCCGAGGAGATCCGCCGCGAGCTGGAGGAGGGGACCCGCTGATGGGCGTGGTGGTGAACGGGCGCGAGTTCGCGGAGCGGCCCCGGCCGGGCCAGTGCCTGCGAACCTACCTGCGGGAGCGCGGCTGGTTCGGGGTGAAGAAGGGCTGCGACGCGGGGGACTGCGGCGCCTGCACCGTGCTCGTCGACGGGGAGCCGGTGCACAGCTGCGTCTACCCGGCACACCGCGCGCAGGGACACGAGGTCACCACGATCGAGGGGCTGGCAGCCGGCGGCGAGCTGCACCCGGCGCAGCAACGGTTCCTGGACGCGCAGGGCTTCCAGTGCGGGTTCTGCACGGCCGGGTTCATCATGACCACCGCGACCCTGGACGAGGAACAGCTGAACGACCTGCCGCGCGCGTTCAAGGGCAACCTGTGCCGCTGCACCGGCTACCGCGCGATCGAGGACGCCGTGCGTGGGGTCCGGCGTGTCGACGAGCCCGCTCCGGGGCAGGCCGTGGGCTGCAGCGTGGCCGCCCCCGCCGGGCCACAGATCGTCACCGGGACCGCCCGCTACACGTTCGACGTCGAGGTTCCTGGGCTGCGCCACATCAAGCTCCTGCGCTCCCCGCACGCCCACGCGCGGATCGCCGGCATCGACACGGGGCCGGCCATGGCGGTGCCGGGGGTGGTCGCCGTCCTCACCCACCATGACGCCCCGATCGGACTGTTCTCCTCGGCTCGCCACGAGCACCCGGAGGAGGACCCCGCCGACACCCGGGTGCTGGACGACGTGGTTCGCCACATCGGGCAGCGCGTCGCCGTGGTGGTGGCCGAGACCGAAGCCGCGGCCGCTGAGGGCTGCCGCCGGGTCCGCGTGGACTACGAGGTGCTGCCCGCCGTGACCGACCCGGAGCGGGCCATGTCGCCGGGCGCGCCCGTCATCCACCCGGGGAAGGGCCCGGAGACCCGGATCGCCCGGCCGCAGGACAACGTCGTCGGCGAGATGCACGAGGAGATCGGCGACGTCGAGCAGGCGTTCGCGCAGGCCGACGTGGTCTACGAGGGGACCTTCGGCTCGCAGCGGGTGCAGCCGGCGCACCTGGAGACCCACGGAGCCGTCGCCTGGTTCGAGGAGGACGGCAGGCTCACCGTCCGCAGCAGCACGCAGACGCCGTTCCTGACCCGCAGGGTCCTGTGCGACCTGTTCGACCTGCCGGAGGACCGGCTGCGTGTGGTCGCCGGGCGCGTCGGCGGCGGCTTCGGCGGGAAGCAGGAGATGCTGGTGGAGGACGTCGTGGTGCTCGCCGCGCTGCACACCGGCGGCCCGGTGAAGCTCGAGTACACCCGCGACGAGCAGTTCACCGCGTCCACCACCCGCCACCCCTTCTCCGTCCGCATGACGGTGGGCGGGCGCCGCGACGGCACGCTCACCGGCATGGCGCTGCGGGTCGTCGCGGACGCGGGCGCCTACGGCAACCACTCGCCGTCGGTGCTGTTCCACAGCTGTTCGGAGCCACTGGCGCTCTACCGCTGCCCGAACCGCAGGGTGGACGGCTTCGCCGTCTACACCACCACCGTCCCCTCCGGTGCGTTCCGCGGCTACGGGCTCAGCCAGGTGACGTTCGCCGTGGAGTCGGCGCTGGACGAGCTGGCGCGGCGGCTGGGCATCGAGCCGGCTGCGTTCCGCGAACGCAACATCATCGCCTCGGGTGATCCCGTGGTCGATCCCGGCGGCCCGAAACAGGACCTGGAGATGGGCAGCTACGGGCTCGATCAGTGCCTCTCGGTCGTCCGGGACGCCGCCTCCGACGACAAGGCAGGCGCGCCGGCACCCGATGGCTGGCTGGTCGGGCACGGCATGGCGCTGTCCATGATCGCCACCGGGCCCCCCGGTGGCCACTTCGCCGACGCCCGACTCACGCTGCTGGAGGACGGCTGTTACGACCTGGCCGTCGGCAGCGTCGAGTTCGGCAACGGCCTCGCCACCGTGCACAGCCAGATCGCGGCCGCCACCCTGGGCACCACGGTGGACCACATCGGCGTCCGGCAGGCCGACACCGACGTCGTCGGCCACGACACGGGTGTCTTCGCCTCCGCGGGCATCGTCGTCGGGGGGAAGGCGGTGCTGCGCGCGGCCGAGGCCCTGCGGGCGGCGCTGCTCGCCGGTGCGGCCGCCTGCACCGGAACGGAGCCGGGACGGTGCCACCTGGAGCCGGACGCCGTGAACTGCGGGGGGCAGCGGCTGCCGTTGCCGAAGCTGTGGGCGGCGATGCGCGACGCCGGGCACGAACCGGCCGCGGACGGCCACTCGGACGGCACCCCGCGCTCGGTGGCCTTCAACGCGCAGTGGTTCCGCGTCGCGGTCGACCCCGACACCGGGGAGATCCGGATCCTGCGCAGCGTCCACGCGGCCGACGCCGGCGTCGTCATGAACCCGTTGCAGCTGCGCGGCCAGGTGGAGGGCGGGGTCGCCCAAGCCCTCGGCGCCGCCCTGTACGAGCAGGTCCGGATCGAGGAGAACGGGCAGGTCAGCACCCCGGACTTCCGCCGCTACCACCTGCCCGCCTTCGCCGACGTGCCGCGCACGGAGGTCCACTTCTCCCGCACCGCCGACGCGATGGGCCCGCTCGGGGCGAAGTCGATGAGCGAGAGCCCCTTCATCCCCGTCGCACCGGCGCTGGCCAACGCGCTGCGGGACGCGACCGGGGTCCGCTTCGCCCGGCTCCCGTTCACCCGCGACAGGGTGTGGCTCACCTACAGGGACGCCGTGGGTGAGGCGGCCGAGGGTCAGCCGTGACCCGCGTCCGGTCGCCGGTCCATCCGCCGTGACAGGTGCGCGAAGGCGGCCGGCGCGACGCCGTGCACGCGCGCGCCGACGGTGAGCCAGCGCGGCACGAACACCTCGGCACGGTCGCGGCGCACCGCGTCGACCAGCGCGCCGGCCACCCGCTCCGGGCTGACCGCACGCGGGAAGCGCCGGTGGTAGGGCTGCCCGCGCCGCTCGTAGTACGGGGTCGCGACGGCGCCGGGCAGGACGGTGGTGACGCCGATGTCCGACTCCACGCGCAGTGCGTCGGCGAACCCGCGCAGGCCTGCCTTGGTCGCCGAGTACGCGGCCTCGTACGCCACCCCGATCGCCGCGACGGAGGCGACGAACACCACGTGGCCGCGGGCGGTGCGCAGCGTCGGCAGCAGGGCCCGGGTGAGCTGCACGGGAGCGACGAGGTTGACGGTCAGCAGCTCGTCGACGACCTCGGCGGGTGTGTCGGCCAGCGGTCCGGCGGCGCCGACCCCGGCCCCGTGGACCAGCAGCTGCGCCCAGCCGTCCGCGGCGTCGGACACGGCCGCGACCCCGGCGGGTTCCCGCAGGTCCGCCACCAGCGCACGGCCCCCGCTGCGGAGGGCGACGGCGTCGAGCCGGTCCCGGTCCCGGCCCACGAGCAACAGCCGGCAGCCGTGGTGGGCGAGGCGTTCCGCCACCGCGGCCCCGATTCCGGACGAGGCACCGGTGACCACGGCGTTGCGGGGCAGCGAGGTCATCCGCAGCAGAGGGACGTCATCGGGCGACGGGTCCCGCGCCGCGGCGCATCACGAGCGGGCGGTCGGCCATGATCTCCCGGCGCTGCAGCAGGTGGTGGCCGCGCATGGCGATCAGCGCGATCGAGCCGATGACCACGGCTGCGGCGAGGTACTGGCCCATGAGCAGCGACGGGGAGCTGTCCAGCCGCTCGCCGAGCCAGCTCACGCCGATGAGGACACCGATCACCGGGTCGACACTCGTGATCACGGCCACGGCCGGTGCCACGAGCTGCCCGGCCTGGAAGGTGTTCTGGCTCAGCAGGAAGCCCATCGGGCCGATGATGCAGACCACGTACAGCACCGGGTGGCGGAACGGTTCGTCCAGCCCGACCCGTAGCTGCCCGGTGATGACCTTCATCAGCCCGGCGGTGACGCCGTAGAGGACGCCGGTGGCCAGCGCCAGTGCCAGGACCCGCGAGGAGTGCTCCACGGTGGCCGCGTAGAGGACGCAGCCGAGCACCAGTACGGCCAGTGCTATCGCCAACGGCAGCCCGGCCATGAGGTTGAACTCGCCGCCGGTGCTGCCTTCGGTGGGCCGGGCGAGCAGCAGGAACGCCGAGAGCCCGGCCGCGCAGAGCAGCGCACCGAGCAGGATCAGCGCGTCGGGCCGCCGCCCGTTCATCAGCGCGGCGAACACGGAGGCGAAGGCGACCCCGGTGACGAGCAGCGGCTGCACCACCGCGAGCGGCCCGAAGGCCAGCGCGACGATCTGCAGGGCGAGGGCGACGATCGTGGCCACCAGGCCGAGCAGCCACATCGGACGGGCGAGCAGCTCGACGATCAGCCGCGGGCTGAGGGTCGGAGCGACCGCCACCTCGTGCGTCGCCCGTTGCTGCGCGGCGCTGGCCAGCCCGAACCCGGCAGCGCCCAGCACTGCGGCCGGCACGGCGATCACCAACGCTGTTCCCGAGTCCATCACCACCTCCAGCCCCCAGCCCCCTCAGTCAACTCGGTCCACACGATCCTGCACAGCGCTTAACGACGCCCTGACCCGGTCGGGAATTCCCCCGATCTCGGGTATCAGCCCTGGATCAGCGGTGATCCCGATCGCTGTGGTGCGGCCCCAGTGGAGCGCGCCGACGGCCAGCCCCACCCCGTCGGCCAACGGCAGCACCGGGTACACCTCGCGGATCAGGCCGCCGCGCGAGTGCAACGGGCGCCGCGAGCCCGGCATGACCGAGGCCAGTGCGTGGAAGAACCGCCGCCCGTAGGCGAGGCGCACCAGCTGGGCCTGCAGCCGCCACGGTAGCAGTCCGAGTACGCGCAGCACTGCGGCCGCGCCATCGGGCTGCCCGGCCGACGAGCCCGCTGCCAGCGCTTTCTCCACCCGCCCGACGCGTTCGGCCGGGGACATCGGGCCCGTCGGCAGGTCGATCGAGACGGCGGCGGTGCGGTTGCCCAGCGCGCGGCTGCCCACCGTGGCGCTGGTGCGGGTGGTCATCGGCACCATGGTGCGCACCGCCGCGGGCACGGCCTGCGGGTCGCGCTCGGTGAGCAGCGTGTGCAGGGTCTCGGCCACGACGGCCAGCAGCAGGACGGTGGTGCCGACGCCGTGCGCCCGCGCCGCCGCACGCACCTGCGCGCCGTCCAGGCACACGCCGGCGCGCCGGTGGGCCGTGCCGGCGACGCGCCCTGCCAGCGGTGACGCCCCGGCGCCACCGACGAGGGCGAGGCTCGCGACCCCCCGGACGACCACGGCGGCGCGGCGCAGCCGGTGGGCCACGCCCGCCGGCTCGTCCGGGGTGCTCCGGGGCCGGTCGGGGGTGGCCGGGGTGATCTCGTCGCTCAACAGCCGGATCAGCGCGTCGGTGACGGCGAGACCGTCACCCAGCGCGTGGTGCACCTTGGCCAGCACGGCGATCTCGCCGGCCGCCCGGTCGCGGGCCACCTGCAGCTCCCACCCGGTCGCCACCGGGTCGACCACCGTGGCGAAGAACGCCGTGAGGGCGTCGTCCCAGGTGGGGGCGGTGCCGTCGGCCCCGATCTCGACGATGCCGGGCCGCACGTGCCGGCCGGGGTCGGGCGTGTCGTCGACGAGCCAGCGCAACGGCCGTCCGGGCCGGGGGCGCAGCAGACGCCGGCGCAGCAGCGGGATGTCCGGGACCCGGTCGCGGATGAGTCCGGCCAGTGCCTCGGGCCAGTCGTCGCGGCCGTCGGGGTCCTCGATGAGGATGCGCGCGCCCACCTGCTGGGGTACCTCGGGCGTTGCGGCGTGCAGGAACAACGCGTCCTGCGAGCGCACCCGCGGATGCCGTGGGCCCGGCGTGGCCCGTGGCTGTGCCCGGAGCCGGGCGAGGTCGGCGAGCGCCGCGACGTCGGCGGTGAGGTCGGTGCCGGCGAGGCGGGCGAGCAGCGACGCGACGAGGGCCTCGCGGTGGCCGTCGCGGGCGAGGTCGGCGAGCGCCGCCGTGAGGTCGGCCGGTGCCGGGCACACGCGGGCGAGCCCGGCGTCGGCGAGCAGCGCGGCGGTGGCGCGGCCGTGCCCGGCGATCGGTGCGAACAGCAGGAGCGGGCGTGCGCACGCGAGCGCCTCGAGCGTGGTGGCGCCGCCGGCGTTGGCCACGACGACGTCGCAGTCCCGGGTGGCCGCAGCGGGGTCGTCGACCCAGTCGACCACCCGCATCGCCGCCCCGCGCGGGTGGGCGCGGCCGACGGCGCACAGCCTGCGCCGCACAGTGGCGTTGCGGCCGCTGCTCACGAGCACGTCCGCACCGGCGTCGAGGACGGCGGCGCACGCCGCCGCGACGTCGCCGAACGCCATCGAGCCGCAGGACACGTACACCTGCGGGCGCGCTCGGGCAGCCTCGACGGGTGGTGGGGTGAACCGGCTCGAGACGGGCAGGGCCGCCACCCGGGCCCGGGCGTCCGGGGCGGCGCGGCGCACCAGTGCCGCTGCCGCGTCGGTGGACACCAGGTGCAGGTCCAGGCCGGGGTCCACCCAGAGCGGGTGCGGCGCCGGGTCGGCCATCACGGCGACGGCGGGCATCGGCAGCCTGCCGCGGCGGCGCAGCGCGCCGAGTCCCGTGATGCCCTCGGGGAAGGTGGCCACGACGAGGTCGGGGGAGTGGCGGGCCAGCTGGCGGGCGAGGCCGCGGCCGCTCCACGCCCCGATCACGGCCCGGGTGCCGGCGCGGAACGGGCGCACGTGCCAGAGCAGCCAGAAGTACAGCTCGTAGAGCCAGGAGAACCGCCGCATGCAGCCGGCGTAGATCGCCCGGAAGACGGGCCCGGTGCCCCGGCCCATCCCGTCGAGGGTGTCGGTCCACACGACCTCGACGCCCGGCCACGCGCGCCGGGCCCGTTCCTCGACGGCCCGGGCGGCGGCGTGATGGCCCTCGCCGATGCCGCCGGTGACCAGCAGGACCCGCCGCGGGTGTGCCGGGCCGGGCCCCGGGGCGGGTCCGGTCCGGGTGCTCGTCGCCGTGGTCGTGGGGGTGTCCGTGTTCATGCCACCCCACCGGGGAGTCGATGCGCCGCTAGCGTGCGCTTGTGGACGATGCAGGAGGAGCGGGTGGGTCGGGCGGCCCGGGGCGGGTGCTGCTGCTCTCCGCGCCGGTCGGCGAGGGGCACGTCGCCGCCGCGCGGGCACTGGCGGCGCGGATGCGCGTGCTCTGGCCGGACGCCGAGGTGCTCGAGGTCGAGAGCACCGGCCGCGGGTCGCGGGACGCTCTGCTGCGGGTCTCCTACCGGCTGACCCTGCGGTTCGTCCCGCGGCTCTACGGGATCGGCTACGACCTGCTGGTCCGGTTCCCGAAGGCCGCCGAGGTGTTCAAGGCGATGTCCGCAGGCGGCATCGGCCGGTCGCTCGAACCGGTCATCGCGGCGGCGTCCCCCGACCTGGTCGTCTCGACCTACCCGATGATCTCCGGAGGGCTGGCCTGGCTGCGGCGGCGGGGCCGGCTGCCGGGCCGCGCGGTCGCGGTGGTGACCGACGTGGCCGTGCACCCGTTCTGGGTGTGGCCCGACCTCGACGAGACCTGGACGCTGCTGCCCGCCTCCCGGGAGCAGGCGCGGGCCGTCGCTCCGCTGGCTGAGGTGCGGGTGGTGCCCGCGGCGGTCGACCGGCGCTTCCGGCCGGGTGACCCGAGCGCGGCCCGGGCCGCCACCGGCCTGCGCACGGACGCGTTCGTCGTGCTGGTCACCGGGGGGTCGCTGGGCTTCGGAGGCCTCGAGCGGGTGGTGGACGCGGTACTGGCCGGTGGGGAGGACGTGCAGGCGGTGGTCCTGTGCGCCCGCAACGAGCGGCTGCGGGCCCGGCTGCTCGCGCGCGGCCTGCCGTCCGACCGGCTGGTCGCCCGCGGCTGGACCGACCGGGTGGCCGAGGAGATCACCGCGGCGGACCTCGTGGTCACCACGGCGGGCGGGGTGATCGCGACCGAGGCCCTGGCCGTCGGGCGTGCCGTGCTGTTCGCCGCCCCCATCCCCGGCCACGGGCGGGCCGGAGCGGCGATGACGGCGGCGGCCGGGCTCGCGGTGGTCTGCCGGACCCCCGCCGAGGTGACCGCCGCGGTGCGCAGGCTCCGGGAGGACCCCGGCGCGCGGGCTGCACTGGCCGCCCGCGCGGCCGAGTTCGGCCGCGCCGATCTCGACGACGAGCTGGCCGCGCTCGCCCAGCGGGTCTGACCGCTGGGCGGTGCGCGGCCGGAGCGGTGTCAGGCCGCGGCGGGTGCGCCGATCCGCAGCCGGATGCCCTCGCCCGCCAGCGACCGGCGGAACCACCAGAGCGACAGCCCGATGCCCAGCGCCACCATCGAGTACGACCCGGCGGTGGAGACCACGAGGTAGTTGCCGACGGTCTGGGTGGCGAGCACGGCGAGCGTGGTGGCGCCGTTCACCAGGAACACGCACGCCCACAGCAGCGACACGCGCTTGAAGAAGCGCTTGATGCGCGGGTGCCCGGTCAGTGCCTCCGGGAACGGGCAGAAGTCGTCGGCCAGCTTCGCCAGCAGCGGACGCTCGAAGCCCAGGGTGACGAGCAACGCCACGGCGAACACGAAGTTCTGCACCGTGGGCTGCAGGAAGTAGAGGAAGGCGCTGCCCGTCCACAGGCCCACCACGGTGCGCACGACCAGCAGCATCGTGCTCATGAGCAGGACCACCGGGACCCGCTGGCGCATGACCAGCCTGCGGCCGATCGCCAGCCCGGACCAGCCCAGCGCGGCGTACAGCCCTGCGTCGAACCCGGCCTGGGTGAACAGCACCCAGAACAGGGCCAGCGGGATCAGTGTGGACTCCAGCAGCGGGATGCCCGCATGCCGTAACAACGACCCGACCGGGGGAAGGTGGACCGTAATGCGGTGTTGCAACATGCTCTGCCTCTCCGGCTGACCACGGGGTGCAAGCAGTGTAGTGACACCGGTAACGAGGCGATAACGGGCTCATCGTCCGATTCGACCGGCCCCCCGTAATCAGGTACCCGCTGCGGCGCGCAGCGACTCGCGCAGCGAGCCGAGAGTTGCGAAGACCGCCGAGGGCTCGTACCCGCAGTGGGCCATGCAGTTCTCGCAGCGCGGGTCGTTGCCCCGTCCGAAGGCCGACCAGTCCGTGTCCTCCACCAGTTCCTTGTAGGTCTGCACGTAGCCGTCGTCGAGCAGGTAGCAGGGGCGCTGCCAGCCCAGCAGCGAGTAGGACGGGATCGCCCACGCGGTGCAGGCGAGGTCGACCTTGCCCTCGAGGAAGTCGAGGAAGATCGGGGAGTGGTTGAGCCGCCACTTCTTGCGCCTGCCCCCGTCGAAGGCCTTGCGGAACAGCTCGCGGGTCTGCTCGACGCCCAGCCAGTGCTCCTGGTCGGGGGCCTTCTCGTAGGCGTAGGCCGGCGAGATCTGCATGTTGTCGATGCCGAGCTCGTCGTTGAGGTAGTCGAGGACGTCGATCACGTCCTGCGGCGTGTCGGTGTTGAAGAAGGTGGTGTTCGTGTTGACCCGGAACCCTTTCTCCTTCGCCAGCTTGATCGCGTCGACCGCCTGGTCGAACACCCCGTCCTTGCACACCGAGGCGTCGTGGCGGTCGCGCAGGCCGTCGATGTGCACCATCCACGCGAAGTTCTTGTGCGGGGTGAAGCGGTGCAGGTGCTTGGGCAGCAGCACCGCGTTCGTGCAGAGGAAGACGATCTTCCCGCGGGCGAGCAGCTGACGGACGATCTCGTCGATCTCCTTGTGCATCAGCGGCTCGCCACCGGCGATGGAGACCATCGGTGCGCCGCTCTCCTCGATGGCGCCGACCGCCTGCTCGACGGACATCCGCTGCTTCAGCAGCGATGCGGGCTGTTCGATCTTCCCGCAGCCGGCGCACTTGAGGTTGCACGCGAACAGCGGCTCCAGCTCGACCAGGAGCGGGAACTTCTCCACCCGCTTGATCTTCTGCTTCATCAGGTACGTGGCGAGTCGAATGGACTGGCGCATGGGCATGGGCATGGTCAGCTCACCTCCTTGGGCAGGGTGAATGTGATGGACTCGGTCCCGGTGGTGGCCGTCGTGACGGTCACCGGTCCGAGACCGGACAGGCAGGACACCACCTCGTCGACGAGGTGGTCGGGCGCGGACGCGCCGGCGGTGACACCGACGCGGTGCACCCCGGCGAGCCAGCGCAGGTCGAGCTCGCCGACGTCGTCGACGAGGTGGGCTGGCACGCCGTCGCGGCCGGCGACCTCCGCCAGCCGTCGCGAGTTCGAGGAGTTGGGCGAGCCGACCACCAGCACCAGGTCCGCGGTGGCGGCGACGGTGCGCACCGCGCGCTGGCGGTTGGTCGTGGCGTAGCAGATGTCGTCGCGCCGGGGCCCGGCCAGGCCGGGGAACCGCCTGCGCAGCACGTCGGCGATCTCCTCGGCCTCGTCGACGGCGAGCGTGGTCTGCATCGCGTACGCCACCCGGCCCGCGTCGCGGGGCTGCACCGTCCTGGCGGCGGCGACGTCCTCGACCACGACGACGTCGTCCGGCGCCTCCCCGACGGTGCCCTCGACCTCCTCGTGGTCGGAGTGGCCGATCAGGAACACGGTGTTGCCGCGGTCGGAGTACCGGCGGACCTCGGTGTGCACCTTGGCGACCAGCGGACAGGTCGCGTCGATCACCGACAGGTCGCGCACCCTGGCCTCGTCGCGTACCGCGGGGGCGACCCCGTGGGCGGCGAGCACGGCGACCGCCCCACGGGGGATCTCCTCGACCTCCTGGACGAACACCGCCCCGCGGCTCTCCAGCCCGCGCACCACGTGGGCGTTGTGCACGATCTGGCGGCGCACGTAGACCGGCGCCCCGAAGCGGACCAGCGCCCGGTCGACGACCTCGATGGCGCGCTCGACCCCCGCGCAGAACGACCGCGGCTCGGCGAGCTCGACGGTCCGCGGCCCGGTGGCGGCCAGCCAGTCGCGCAGCGCGGGCGCCGCGCGGCGCAGGGACCGCAGGGCGGCCACCCCGCGCACGACCGTGCCGGGGCGGTACAGGGCCGCCGACGGCGTGTCGACCACGGCGCGGACCACCGCGAACGGTCCACCGCCTGCTCCGGCCGCGAGCCAGGCCGACTCGGTGTCGACGGTCAGCGCGCCACTGCGGGCGAGCTCGGCGCGGCGGGCCCCCTCCACCACGACGGGGCTGGAGAGGACCGGGCCGACGTGGACGCGCAGCCCGCTCCGGCGCAGTGCCGCCGCCAGCGGGGCCGCGGTCGGCACCGGGACGGGGTCATGCCCGTCGCGCCGCACCTCGTCGGCGACCACGAGGTCGCCGGGGCGCAGCCGGTCGTCGAGCGCGCCGGCGACCCCCACGACGAGGACGGGACGCGGCCCGGTCGCCGCGAGCGCGGCCGCCGCGGTGGCCGCCCGGCGCGGGCCGAACCCCGTGCGGAGGACCTCGGTGGCGCCGAGCGGCGCGGCGACGGCGGCCCGCTCCACCCGCAGCGGGGTGCACACGACGGGGGTGGTCATCGTTGTCCGCCCAGGTACCGGCCGAGCGCCGAGACCGGGAACACCATGCGGTAGAGGTGGTAGCGGATGTAGAAGGCGCCGGGGAACCCCGTGCCGGTGAACTCCGGCTCGTCCCACGAGCCGTCGTCGAGCTGCGTGTCGACCAGCCACCGCACCCCGCGCTCGACGGTGTCCGAACGCTCCCCGGCCGCGAGCAGCGCGAGCAGCGCCCACGCCGTCTGGGACGCGGTGGACGTTCCCCGCCCGGACCAGGCCGGGTCGGCGTAGGACCGGATGTCCTCGCCCCAGCCGCCGTCGGGGTTCTGGTGGAGCTCCAGCCAGCGCACCGCGCCCCGGATCGCGGGCGACGACTCGGGCACCCCGGCGGCGATGAGGGCCGGGACCACCCCGCCCGTGCCGTAGACGTAGTTGGCCCCCCACCGGCCGAACCACGACCCGTCCTGCTCCTGGGCGGCCAGCAGCCACGCGACTCCGCGGCGGCAGGCCTGCGACCCCGAGAGCCCCTCGGCCACGAGCATCTCCACCACGTGGGCGGTGACGTCGGCCGACGGCGGGTCGATCACCGCGCCGAAGTCGCAGAAGGGCAGTTTCGTGATGAGCTCGCGGGTGTTGTCGGCGTCGAACGCGCCCCAGCCGCCGTCCCGCGACTGCATGCCCACGGTCCAGTCCACCCCGCGGTCGATCGCCGCGCGCATCCGCGCGGGCTCGGGGTGCGCGACGCGGCGCAGCGCCAGCACGACCTCGGCCGTGTCGTCGATGTCCGGGTAACCGTCGTTGTCGAACTCGAACGCCCACCCGCCCGGCGCCAGCTGCGGCCTGCGCACCGCCCAGTCGCCGGTGACGCGGACCTCCTCGACGAGCATCCAGTCCGCGGCGCGCACCACGGCCGGGTCGTCGGGAGCGACACCGGCGTCCAGCAGGGCCGTGACGGCCAGGCAGGTGTCCCACACCGGCGACTGGCAGGCCTCCAGCCTGCGGACCCACCCGTCGGGGGTGTGCTCGCGGACCAGGAAGCGGTCGAGCCCCGTGATGCCGGCCTTCATCGCGGGATGGTCCATCGGGTAGCCGAGGAGGTGCAGGCAGAGCAGCGAGTACACCCACGGCGGCTGGATGCCGCCCCAGGAGCCGTCGGCCTCCTGACGGGCGAGCACCCACTCGGCGGCGCGGCGCATCGCCAGCCTGCGCAGCGGCCGCATCGGGTGGCGGGAGTAGCGGTGCAGCACCGTGTCGAGACGCTGGAACGCCCCCGCCCAGGACCACAGCGGGGCCCGGCGCGGCCGGGCGGCCTGCCGCTGCCCCGGGGTCAGCCGTTCCTGCGGGCAGCGCAGCTCGTCGATGCCGAACGGCAACGGCCGTGCCGGGCGCAGGGTGGCCACGACCGTCAGCGGCACCACGGTCTGGCGGGCCCAGCAGGCCCAGTCGTAGACGTTGAGCGGGAACCAGCGCGGCAGGAACACCATCTCCGGCGGCATGTCGGGCAGCTCGTCCCACGACCACAGCCCGAACAGCGCGAGCCAGATCCTGGTGAAGACCCGGCTGTTCTCCACCCCGCCCCACGCGAGCACGAACTTCTGCGCGCGCTGCATGTGCTCGGCGTCCGGCGGGTCGCCTGCCAGCCGCAGCGCCACCCAGGCCTCGATGGTGGTCGAGAGGTCGCCGGGACCGCCACGGAAGTTCGCCCAGGTTCCGTCGGCCCGTTGCTGGGAACGGATCCAGCGGGCGGCCTCCTCGGTCTCCTGGTCCTCACGGATACCGAGGAACTCCCGAAGCAGGAGGTCCTCGGCGTCCATCGTCACGTTCGTCTCGAGCTCGCCCTTCCACCAGCCCTGCTCGTCCTGCTGGGACCGGAGGAACCCGACGGCGGCGTCGAGTGCCGAGTGCAGACTGCGTGAGGTGGTCTCCGGCGCGGTGAGGGTCATCAGAACTCCCGGTCGGTGAGGTGACGGCCGAGTGCGACGAGCTCGGCGCGGGTGACGTCGGGAAGCTCGACGCCCGCGAGTGCCTTCTCGGCGAGCGACATCCGCCTGCGTGCCTCGGCCGCGGCCCAGTCGCGGCCTCCGCCGGACTCGACGAGGGCGGCCGCGCGGCGCAGCTCGGGCTCGGTGTCCGTGCCGGTTCCGGTGAGCCAGCGCGCCAGGTCACGCCCCGCCGTCCCCCCGTGGTGCACGGCGTAGGTCACCGGCAGCGACTTCTTGCGCGAGCGCAGGTCCGACAGCACGGGCTTGCCGGTCACCGCGGGGTCGCCCCAGATCCCGAGCAGGTCGTCGACGAGCTGGAACGCGGCCCCGAGCTCGGCACCGTAGGTGCGCAGTGCCGCGGTGAGCGCAGCATCGGCGCCTGCGAGCACCGCCCCGACCTCCGCGCTCACGGCGAGCAGCGCGCCGGTCTTGCCCGCGGCCATCGCGAGGCACTCGTCCACCGCGACGTCCGTGCGCCGCTCGAACGCGATGTCCTCGGCCTGGCCGCGGATCAGCTCGCGGGTGGTGCCGGTGACCAGCCAGGCCGCGCGGGACGCGTGTGGCGACTCGGCTTCCAGCAGCACCTCGACGGCGAGCGCGAGCAGCGCGTCACCCGTGAGGATCGCCGAGGGGGCACCCCACTGCGCCCACACCGTGCGGCGGTGCCTGCGCTCCGTGTCACCGTCCATCAGGTCGTCGTGCAGGAGCGAGAAGTTGTGCACGAGCTCGACGGCGACCGCACCGGGCAGGCCCGCCGCGGCCGTCGCGCCTGCCGCCTCGGCCGACAGCAGCGCGAGCGCGGGCCGCACGGCCTTCCCGCCGCCGTTGCCGGGCGAACCGTCCAGCTCGGTCCAGCCCAGGTGGTAGGACGCCTGCTCGCGGCTCGCGGGATCGAGCCGGGCGACGGCCGCCTGCAGCCCGGGGGTGACGATCTCGCGGCACCGCCGGAGCACGGCGGTGGCGGTGTCGGTGGCGGTGGACGCGGTCATATCGCGACCCCTTCCGCGCGGGCCGGCGTGCCGGCACCGGCGAGCACGGCGTCGGCCGCGGCGTTCCCGCTGCGTACCGCGCCCTCCATCGTGGCGGGCCACCCGGTGGCGGTCCACGATCCGGCGAGGAACAGGCCGGCGGCCCTGGTGGCGGGGGGCGGGCGCAACGCACCGGAACCCGGCGCCGGGCGGAACGTGGCGTGCGGTTCCCGCGTCACGAAGAAGTCCAGCACCCGCGCGTCGCGGGCGGCGGGCAGCAGCGCCGCCAGCGCAGGCAGCATCTGCTCCCGCAACCGGGCGGTCGGCGTGCGGATCAGGTCGTCCGCCGCCGACAGGGACACCGCGACGTACTGCGCGGGCGCGGGGTGCACCCGGCGCAGCCCGGACTGCTCCGTGCGGTCGAACACCCACTGCAGCGGGCTGTCGACGGCCGCCAGGAAGGGAACGTCGAGCACCCGCCGGTCGTAAACGACGTGCACGTTGACGATCGGCGAGCTGCCCAGCTCAGCGGACCACCCGTCCGGCAGGTCCAGCACCCCCTCCGGCACCAGCCGTTCCGTTGCCGCGGGCGGCACGGCGCAGATCATCTGATCGACCACGGTCTCCTCCACCCTCTCGCCCTCCCGTTCGGAGCTGAGCTGCCAGCCGTCCGCCGTCCGCTCCAGCGCGCGGACCTTCGTCGAGATGCGGACCCGCACCCCGGCCGCGCGCAGTGCGCGTCCCGCCGCGTCGTCGTGCAACCGGCCCAGCGGCACCCGGGACCAGCCGATGTCACCTGCCGCCGCGTCGGTGAGCAGCCCGAGCTGGAAGACGGTGGCGGCGGGCGCGAGTGAGGCGGTGTCCGCCCCGGCGTTCAGCGTCGCCACCCCGACCAGGTCCCACAGCGCCTCGATGGCCCGGCGGCTCTGGCCGTGCTCGGCGAGCCACTGCCCGAAGCTGACGGCGTCGGTGGCGGGGTCGGCGGGATCGACCCTGCGCAGCGCCAGCGCCGCCCCGACCAGCCGCAGGCGGTCCACGACCGGGAGCGGGCGGTGACGCAGCAGCGCCCCCGCGAGATGCAGGGGCGCGGGGAGCCGGGACCGGCGCAGCCGGCCGGGCCGCCGCCCGGGGATGTGCACGGGGATGTCCAGCCGGTCCTGCAGCGTCACCAGGTCGGTGACACCGAGGCGGTGCAGCAGCTCGCGGTAGGCGGAGCAGCACCGCAGGAACACGTGTTGCCCGTTGTCGACGTCGAGCTCGCCGCGGCGGAACGAGGACGCGAGCCCGCCCAGCCGGGGCCGCGACTCCAGCAGCGTCACGGCGCAGCCCGCGTCGGCGCAGCGCAACGCGGCCGCGATCCCCGCCAGACCGCCGCCGACCACCCCGACCCGTACAGGAGCACTCATGAGGTGCCGGCTCCCACCGGAGCGCGTCCCGACAGCGCCCGCGCCGCCACCGCGGCCTTCTGCCAGCCCGAGAGAGACCGCCGCTGGTGGTAGACCGACGGCGGGTCGGCCGCGATGTCCTCCAGCAGCTTCCGGTAGATGCCCGACATCGCGGTCACGCAGGCGGAGCTGCGCCGGTCGAGCAGCGGCACCAGCTGCAGGCCCTCGGCGTACCATCCGCGGGCCCGCTCCGCGCTGAACGTGATCAGCTCGGCCAGGCCGCCGGTCTTGTCGACCAGCACGTCGTGCTCGTCGAGGACCAGCTCGACGCCGAAGCGCTCCAGCTCGGCGCGGGGCAGGTAGATGCGGCCGTGCTGCAGGTCCTCGCGGATGTCGCGCAGGATGTTGGTCTGCTGCAGCGCGATGCCCAGCACGTCGGCGTAGCGGGCGGCCTCGGGGTCCGGGCTGGAACCGAAGATGCCCAGGCACAGCCGCCCCACCGAGCCGGCCACGCAGCGGCAGTAGCCGACCATGTCGTCGAACGTCTCGTAGAAGCAGGCCGCGGTGTCCGACCGGGCGTCCATCGCGACGTCCGCCTCCACGCCGTCGACGAGCTCGTCGAACGCGCCCAGCGGGATCGGGTACCGCGTGGCGGCGTCGGTCACCGCCACCAGCACGGGGTCGGCCGGGTCCGGGGGCCTGCGCAGCGACTGCCGGACGTCGGCCAGCGCGCTCACCTTCTCCGCGGTGGGTAGGTCCCCGTCGCCGATGTCGTCGATCCGCCGGGCGAGGGCGTACACCGCGCAGAGCGCCGCGCGCTTCGCCGGCGGCAGCAGCCGGATGCCGTAGTAGAAGTTGCGGGCCTCCCGCCGGGTGATGGCGTCGCACGCCTGGTAGGCGTCGTCGAGGGGGGTCCGTGGCGGGGTCACAGAGCACTCCGGATCAGTTCGGGGACGAGGTGCCGGATGACGTCGCGCCGCCGGGCGGCCGGCGAGCCGGCCAGCACATCCCACTCGGCGCGACGCAACGCGTCGGCGGCAGCACGGCCGCCGGCCACGTAGCCGGCGACAGCGAGACGGGCCCAGCCGTGCAAGGTCCTCACGACGGCGGCACCCTCGTCGAGCAACGCCACCGCGCGAGCGGTCTCATGGGCGATCAGTCTGCGCAGCGCGGGTGACGCGCTGGCCGACCACAGATCGCCCTGGTCATGCCGAGCCTCGCCGACGGCAGCGCCGGCGACATCGCTCGTATTGGTGATTCCGAAGCGGTCGAGGTCCTCCAGCGGGAGGTAGATGCGCCCCCGGTCGCGGTCCTCCGCGACGTCCTGCCAGTGCTCCAGCAGCTGCAGCGCGGTGGAGACCTGGTCGGCGGCGCGCTCGACGGCTCCTCCCGGCGGGGCGTCGACCTCGAACACGGCGAGGACGAGGCGGCCGATCGGCTCGGCCGAGAGAGCGCAGTAGCCGAGCAGCTCCTCCCAGGTCCGGTACCGCGTGACCTGCTGGTCCTGGAGGTTGGCCGCGATCAGCCGGTCGAACGGTTCCTGCGGCAGGCCGCCGTCGCGCACGACGGGAACCAGCCTGCGCAGCACCGGCGCCCGGGGGCCGGTGCCGTCGGGCGACCAGACCGTGCCGAGGTCGTCGGCGAAGGCGCGCAGCTCGGCGGCCCGGTCGCCGTCGGCCTCGTCACCGAGGTCGTCGATCGTGCGGACCACGTCGTAGACCGCGTGCAGCCGGGTGCGCACCCGGGCGGGCAGTACACGGAGCGCAACGGGGAAGTTCTCGGCCTGCTCGGCCTGCCGGAGCCGCGCCTCGGCACCGGGGAGCGGCATGGCGGACGCACCCTGGGCCGGCCGCGATTCGCGCATGAGCCGATGTTGCCCGGGAACTGCCGCCGTCTCTGCGCATCTGTGGTTAATTATTTGGGTGCGATTTTGTCAATCTCGTACAACTCGGGCGCTGGATACGCCCGGACAGGCGTAGAAGATGTGTGTGGACGTTCCAGATCCCTCGTTGGCCGGTCTGGTGCCGGCGCTCGTCGAGCGGCTGCCCGAGCTGCTGGACGAGGTGCGCCTGGCACTGGAGGAGGACTGGCCCGACTATGCCCACTTCCTCGCGGCCAACCGGGCGGAGGTCGGCGTCGCGGCGGACGCGGCGCTGAACCGGCTGGTCACCCTGGTCACCAGCAGCAACACCGACGGTGGGGTCGAGAGCGAGCTGTTCGAGCAGATCGGCCGCATCCAGTGGCGCCAGGGCAACGACCTGACGACCCTCCTGTCGGCCTACCAGATGGGGGCGCGGGTGTTCTGGCGCCACGTGTCCACCGTGGCCGTGGAGCACGACGTCGAGCCGCGCACCGTTGCGGCGCTGGCCGAGGCGGTCTTCCTCTTCGTCGACAAGCTCTCCTCGTCCTCGGCCCGCGGTTACGTCCTCGAGCAGTCCGAGGCGGCGGTCACCCGCGAACGGCTGCGCGAGGAGCTCGTCGGGCTGCTGCTGTCCGACCGTGCCGACCGGGCCGCCGTCCAGGCGGCGGCGGAGCGGGCCGAGTGGCCCCTGCCCGACGAGCTGGCCGTGGTCCTCGTGGAGCCCGACAGCCCGGCCGCGCACCAGGCTCTCGCCCGCCTCGACCCGTCGAACATCGTCTTCAGCCGCCCGCCGCTGCTCGGGGCGATCGTGCCCAACCCGTCACACCGGAACCTGCGCCGGCTGGCGACGGTGCTGCGCGGCACCCGGGCGGTGGTGGGCGTGGCCGTCACCGCGGACCGGCTCCCGGCCAGCCTGCACATCGCCGAGACGGCGGCCCGCCTCCAGCGCTGCGGGGTGCTGGTCGACGACCCCGTGTTCACCGCCGACCACCTCGACGCGATCATCGTGCACCGCGACGCCGGCCTGCTCGACGCGCTGCGGGCGCGCGTGCTCGGCCCACTGGCCACCTCCTCGCCCGCGTCGCGCGAGCGCCTGTCCGAGACGCTGCTCGCCTGGCTGCGGCACATGGGCGACCGGCGGGCCATCGCCGCGGAGCTGCACGTGCACCCGCAGACGGTCCGCTACCGCCTCGCGAAGCTGCACGAGCTGTTCGGGGACGATCTCGACTCGCCCAGCACGCGGGCGCAGCTCGTCCTCGCACTGGCGTGGGGGCCGCCGCAGCCCTCCCGGCCGGCACCGAGAGCGATCGTGTCGGGTCCGGTCGGCGCGACCGTGACGGACTCCACCGGGCCGGGTCGCTGACCCGTCGGTTGCTCCGTCCGCCCGGCTGACACCCGCCGTCCGGGTGCCTTCCGGCAGAAGCTCCATCCCTTTTGTCGGCAATGTGGCGACCAACTTTCCCGCAGCATTTAGAAATGCTTACGAAAAGCGGATCACTGAACCGCGGGAACGTCGGCGCTATCACATGTAACCGGCGCGACACCTCGCATCTTCGACGGGCGCGCCGACGTTCCACAGTCGTACTCTTGAAACAACATGTATTGCAGGCGGGTACGGAACCGTCACCAATATCCGTTTTGGGGGGTGGGGGCAGTGGCAGGGCCGAGATTCGGGCCGGGCCGGTCGGGGGTGCGGCTGTGCGGCTGGACCCGCGTGCCGACGGGGCCGGTCGCGGGGGCGGCCGTCCCGCTGCGCCGTGGTGCTCCCGCTGGTCGAATCTGGGGAAAGGACTAGCAGTGATCGAAACTTCTTCGTCTGCCTACCTCGCGAGCGACCCGGGCATGCTGCCCAGCTGGTGGCGGATGGTCGACCGCCGCGACGGCGTGCATCTGCTGGTCGGTGGGGAGCTCGACATGTCGAGCGCCGATCTGCTCGACGAGGCGCTGCGGCTGCTGGAGATCTTCCCGCTCACCTCGCACGTCGACCTGTCCGCCGTCACCTACGCCGACAGTGACGGGATGGAGCCGCTGGCCGCCAGCGCTCGGCGCCGCGCCCGCAACGAGCTTCCCCCGCTACACCTCGCCGGGGCCAGCCGTCCGGTGAAGCGGCTGTTCGACGTGCTCTCCGGGGCCGAGCCGCGGGAGAGCGCCACCGCGGGATGACGATCGGCGCGCCGCCGCCGCGGGTGACGCCGCACGCGGCGGACGGATCGCGACCGCGCTGACGCGGCGCGGCGCGTGTTCGTGCCGGCCACGCCCGGCCGATGGGCCCGGGCGTGGCCGTCCTGCCCGCGCGGGCGCTGCCGCGCCCGCTGCCGCCCGGGGAATCTTGTGAATCCACTGTCGGCGCCGGCTCCGACATAATCGGGAATTCACCGAACCGGTCGGCCGTTGGATGCGTAGTAGTAAGTGGGCGTAACTTTCACCGGCGGCCCGACCAGTGTAGGTCGGCACACATATCGCCGGTCCCAGTTTTCTCAGCTCCTCCACATGTGGAGTCGCCGGGTGATACCCGTGGGGTATCAGCGCGCCCTTTTCCGTTCAGGTCGGTAGCCAGGAAGTCGAGGAGACATCGTGAGCACGCTGCTGCAGGAACCCGGTTCGATGCCCGGCCCGGGGCCGCGTCCGGGTCTTGTGCTGGTGGCTGCCGACTACGCGCAGGAATCCCGGACCCATCGAGGCGAGCGTCTCGACCAGGTCTTCGAGGAGCGGGTCGACGGGATGCGGGCCGCCGGGAACGCCGGCCACCTGGCCGTCGACGCCGGTGAGACCACCCTGACCTTCACCGAGCTCGATGAGCGGGCCAACCGTCTCGCCCGGTACCTGCTGGCGAACGGGGCGCGGCCGGGTGACCGGATCGGGTTGTTGTTCGACCAGGCGGTGCATTCCTATATCGGGATGCTGGCGGTGTTGAAGATCAATGCTGCGTACGTGCCGTTGGATGTGGCGTTCCCGCCCGATCGCATCGCCTACATCCTTTCCGATGCCGGTGTGCGGATGGTGCTGTCGTTGTCGCACGTTCGCGACCGGGTCGAGGGTCTCGAGGACTTCGCGCCCGGCCTGGTCTATGTCGACCGGGCGGCCGGTGCCGTTGCGGAGCAGAGTGCGGCCCGGCTCTCGGTGGGTGAGCGGGGTGAGCCGGTGGAGGATCTGGCCTACCTGATCTACACCTCGGGTACCACGGGGCGGCCCAAGGGGGTGGCGATCGAGCACGCGAGCATCTGCAACTTCGTGCGGGTGGCCGCGGAGGTCTACGGCATCACCGCGCAGGACCGCGTGTACCAGGGGATGACGATCGCGTTCGACTTCTCGGTGGAGGAGATCTGGGTGCCGTGGGTGGCGGGCGCGACGTTGGTGCCCAAGCCGGCGGGTTCGAGCCTGCTGGGGCTGGATCTGCACGAGTTCCTGACCGAGCGGCGGGTCACGGCGATGTGTGTGGTGCCGACGCTGCTGGCGACGCTGGAGGAGGACCTGCCGCTGCTGCGGTTCCTGCTGGTGTCGGGGGAGGCGTGCCCGCAGGACCTGATCGCGCGCTGGCACAAGCCGGGGCGGCGGTTCCTGAACGTCTACGGCCCGACCGAGGCGACCGTGACCGCGACCTGGACGACCCTGCACCCCGACCGGCCGGTCACGATCGGGCAGCCCCTGCCCACCTACACCACCGTCATCCTCGACCCCGACAACCCGCACCGCGCCCTGCCCCACGGCGAGACCGGCGAGATCGGCATCGCGGGCATCGGCCTGGCCACCGGCTACCTCAACCGCGACGACCTGACGGCGAAGGCGTTCATCCCCGACTTCCTCGACATCGCCGGCAACCCCTCCCACCGCATCTACCGCACCGGCGACCTGGGCCGGGTCAACGCCGAGCGCGAGATCGAGTACATGGGCCGGATCGACCTGCAGGTCAAGATCCGCGGCTACCGCATCGAGCTCACCGAGATCGAGTCGGTGCTGCTGCAGGTGCCCGGTGTGGCCGCGGCCGTGGTGGACACCGTCGAACCGACGCCGGGCGCCAAGGAGCTGGTCGGCTACTACAGCCTGCGCACGGACACCGCCACGCTCGACCCGGACGAGATCATCGCGCACCTCAAGGAGCGCCTGCCCGCCTACATGGTGCCGGCGTACCTGGAGCAGCTCGCGGCCATCCCGATGACGCCGCAGGACAAGGTGGACCGCCGCGCCCTGCCCGCGCCCACCACGCGGCGCTCCGCCTCCACGGGGACCGAGCACGTGGCCCCGGCCACCCGGGCCGAGGAGATCCTGGCCGCCGCGCTGGCGCGGACGCTGGGCGTCGAGCAGGTCTCGGTCGAGGACGACTTCTTCGACGACCTGGGCACCAACTCCCTGCTGATGGCCCAGTTCTCGGCGCGGGTGCGCAAGGAGTCCGCGATTCCCGGGCTGTCGATGCGCGAGATCTACGGCCACCCCACCGTCCGGAAGTTGGCCGCAACCCTCGGTGACGTGGCACCGGCGGCTGCCGCCCCGTCGACCGGGACAGTCGTGCGGACCAGCACCGCCGGCTACGTCATGACCGGTGCGCTGCAGCTGCTGGCGTTCCTGGTCTTCACCTACCTCGGCGGTCTCGTCGTGGACCGCGGGTTCTCGTGGTCGTCGTCGGGCGCCACCCAGCTGGACGTCTTCGGCCGGTCCGCCCTCTTCACCGGGGGCCTGCTCGTGGCGGCCTGCCTGCTGCCGATCCTGGCCAAGTGGACGCTGATGGGACGCTGGAAAGAGCGTGAGATCCGGCTGTGGAGCCTCGGCCACGTCCGCTTCTGGTTCGTCAAGACCCTGATCCAGATCGACCCGCTGGTGCTGTTCGCCGGGTCCCCGGTCTACAACCTGTACCTGCGGGCGCTGGGCGCGAAGATCGGCCGCGGCACCACCATCATGTCGCGCACCGTCCCCGTGGCCACGGACCTGATCAGCATCGGCCCGGACACGTTGGTCCGTCGCGGCGTCTCGTTCAGCGGCTACCACGCCACCAGCGGCGTCCTGCGCACCGGGAAGGTCACCCTCGGGCGTGACGTCTTCGTCGGCGAGTCGAGCGTGCTCGAGATCGGCACGACGATGGGCGACGCCGCACAGCTCGGGCACTCCTCGTCGCTGCACTCCGGGCAGGCCGTGCCCGCGGGGGAGCGGTGGCACGGCGTCCCGGCCGAGCCCACCACCACCAACTACCGGACCGTCGAGCCGCACCCGCGCGCAACCCTGCGCCGGTTCGGCTACGGCGCGGCTCAGCTGGTGGGCGCCCTGCTGCTGGTGCCGGCCGTGCTCGGCGCGGTGATCACCCTGCTCACCGCGGTTCCCGGGGTCGACACCCTCTTCCAGCCCACCACGGCGTCGCTCGCCGGCATCTCGTTCTACCTGTCGATGGCGGCGCTCTCGGCGATCGTGTTCTTCGGTGTGCTGGCGCTGCTCCTCGTCGTGATGGTCGTCGTCCCCCGGCTGCTCAGCCCGCTGGTCCGGCCGGACCGGACCTACCGGCTCTACGGCTTCCACCACATCGTCGCGTCGGTGATCACCCGGCTGAGCAACTCCCAGTTCTTCACGAGGATGTTCGGGGACAGCTCCGGTGCGGTCGGCTACGCCCGTGGCCTCGGCTACGACCTGTCCTTGGTGGAGCAGACCGGCTCGAACTTCGGCACCGAGCTCCAGCAGGACTCGCCGCTGATGACCACCATCGGGACCGGCACGATGATCGCCGACGGTCTGGCGATCAGGAACGTCGACTACTCGAGCAGCTCCTTCCGGATGTCGCGGATCGCGATCGGCGAGCGCAACTTCATGGGCAACAACATCGTCTACCCGGCCGACGCCAAGATCGGCACGAACGTCCTGCTCGGCACGAAGGTCATGGTGCCGATCGACGGCCCGGTGCGGGAGAACGTGGGCCTGCTCGGCTCGCCGCCCTTCGAGATCCCGCGCAGCGTCGCCCGCGACAGCGAGTTCGACCACCTGAAGGCTCCGGGCGTCCTGCGCCGTCGCCTCGCCGCCAAGAACCGGCACAACGTCGCCAGCATGGCCACGTACCTGCTGGTCCGGTGGCTGCAGTTCTTCGCACTGATCGTCATCACCACCGTCGCCGCGACCTTCTACTCCCGGTTCGGTGAGGTTGCCACCGCCGTCGGTCTCATCGCGGCCGTGGTCTTCAACATCCTCTTCGTGACGGTGGCGGAGCGCGCGGCGACGGGGTTCCGGTCGCTCGTCCCGCGGTTCGTGTCGATCTACGACCCGTACTTCTGGCGCCACGAGCGGCTCTGGAAGGTGCTGGCGGCGCCCCTTTTCCCCGGCACCCCGTTCCGCAACCTCCAGTGGCGCCTGCTGGGTGTGCGCGTCGGCCGCCGGGTCTTCGACGACGGTTGCGGCATCCCGGAGAAGACCCTGGTCAGCATCGGGGACGACGCCGTGCTCAACAACCTCAGCGTGATCCAGTGCCACTCGCTGGAGGACGGCACCTTCAAGTCCGACCGCACCACCCTCGGCGCCGGTGTGGTCCTCGGCGTGGCGTCCTTCGTCCACTACGGGGTCACGATGGGCGACGGCACGACGTTGGACGCCGACGCGTTCCTCATCAAGGGCGAGGAGACGGCGCCGTTCACCCGGTGGGGCGGCAACCCGGCCACCGAGCTCCGGCCCGAGGCTCCGGCCGTCGACGCCCCGGTGGTTCCCCTGGCTCCCGCAGGACCGGCCGGCGGACCGTCGGCCGTCGCCGCCTGACGCGCGTCCCGCACGACCACGACGGCGGCGCCGGTACCGGTGCCGCCGTCGTCGTGTGCCCGGCGCCGGGGGTCAGGGGGCGTCGTGCCGCGGGACCACGACGACGCTCGGGGTGGCGCCCGCCGTCGACGGCAGAGTGCGCTTCGTCCCACCGACACCCCGGCGTCGGCCACCGCGGCGGCCGGCGTCGTTGGCCAGCAGAACCGCGACCCACGGCAGGACGCCGGTGAGCACGACGGCCACGACCCCGGCAACCGGCGTCCAGAGGTACAGCGGGTACGACGCGGCGAAGCCGACGATGTGGACGACCATGAGAATCACGTAGGTGCGGCGGCGCCGGGCCTGCTCGTCGTGGAAGGACGGGGCGGCGTCGGTGATGACCGGCGGCGTGGTGGACATCGCGGCTGCCTCCTGGCAGTCCCGGAGGCGGGACTCTGCACAACGGAACTTCTCTCGTGGCCATCATCGTCCTCCCTTCCGCCGCCTGCACGCAGCATCTCGCGTCCCAACAGGGCAAATGCCACCTTCTCCACGGCCGTTCGGCGCTATCCCGAGCCGCGGGCGCCGTCCTAATCTGAGCTGGTTCGGGAGGCCCCGGACAGCTGCGAGACATGATGGCGACGTACCAGTACCGCTGCCCGGAGTGCGGCCCATGGGTCGCCGCACTACCGATGAGCTCGGCCGGAGCGGCGCGCACCACCGGCCGGTGGCCACGACGGCGCCGGCATCCGCTGTCATCCACCTTCACCGGCCAGGGCCTCGTCCGGCACCGGCTGCGCGAGGAGGCCGGCCGGGACGTCCCCGAGGTGGTCGTGGTGAATGCGCAGGCCACCCGTCGTCGCCCCGGCACCGCCCTCCGACCCACCGCGCTACCGCTGCCCTGACAGACGCCCGGCCGCCACGCCGCCGGGTCGTGGGCGCAGCAAGGAGGACGAGATGGCGATTGTCGGTCTGCTGTACGTCGGAGCGGTCCTGTTCATCAACGGGCTGCTCCTCATCGGGGCCGTCGACGGTAGAGCGGCTGCGCCGATCAACCTCTTCGTCGGTGGGCTGCAGGTCCTCACGCCGACGTACCTGATCTTCACCGCCGCGGGCGATCCGCAGGTGATCCTGGCGGCGTCGGGCCTGTACCTCTTCGGCTTCACCTACCTCTACGTCGGCATCGGGCTCCTGGCAGGGCTCGACACGACCGGCGTCGGCTGGTTCTCGCTGTTCGTGGCCGTCGCGGCGGTCGGGTACTCCTACGCGAACTTCCAGATACTCGGGGACCGGCCCTTCGGCGTCATCTGGCTGTACTGGGCGTTCCTGTGGGCACTGTTCTTCGTGGTGCTCGGCCTCAAACGGGAGTCCCTCACGCGCTACACGGGCTGGGTGACGATCATCCAGGGCTGGGTGACGGCCGCGATCCCGGCGTACCTGCTGCTCACGAACCTGTGGCGCTACCCGGACGCCGTTGCGCTCGGTCTCGCCATCGGCGGCGTCGTCGTGTTCGGCGCGCTGTTCGTGTGGGACCGCCGTCGCGCGCCTCGCGCGCCTGTCCCGACCAAGCCCGCCCCGTCCGTCCCCGCGGCGACGGGGTGACCCGTTCACACCGGAAGGAGATCCGCCATGCCCGATGTGGTGTTCACCGTCGACCAGTCCAAGTCCATGCACGACCAGGCGGTCCCGGGGCACAACCGCTGGCACCCGGATGTGCCTGCCGCGGTGACGGTCCGGCCGGGGCAGCAGATCCGCGTCGAGTGCAAGGAGTGGACCGACGCCCAGATCGGCAACAACGACTCGGCGAACGACGTACGCGACGTCGACCTGACCGCATGCCACATGCTGAGCGGCCCGATCGCCGTGGAGGGCGCGGAGCCCGGTGACCTGCTCATCGTGGACATCCTCGACCTGGGCCCGGTGCCGGCACCCCAGGAGTACGGGGACGCCCCCGGCCAGGGGTGGGGCTACACCGGGATCTTCGCCAAGGCGAACGGTGGCGGCTTCCTGACCGACTACTTCCCCGACGCGTACAAGGCGATCTGGGACTTCGCCGGGCAGGTGGCGACATCGCGGCACATTCCCGGGGTGCGCTACACCGGTATCACCCACCCGGGCCTGTTCGGCACCGCGCCGTCGGCCGAACTGCTCGACCGGTGGAACCGCCGGGAGCGCGCACTGATCGATCGCGAGCCGGACCGCGTTCCGCCGCTCGCGCTCCCGCCGCTCATGGAGAACTCGCTGGGCGGTACCGCGGACGGCGAGGTGGCCCAGGCCATCGCCCGGGACGGCGCGCGGACCGTGCCCGCCCGGGAGAACGGCGGCAACCACGACATCAAGAACTTCACCCGCGGCTCCCGGGTCTTCTACCCGGTGCACGTCCCCGGGGCGAAGCTCTCCGGCGGCGACCTGCACTTCAGCCAGGGCGACGGCGAGATCACGTTCTGCGGCGCGATCGAGATGGGCGGCTTCATCGACTTCCACGTCGACCTGCTCAAGGGCGGCATGGAGACCTACGGGGTCACGACGAACCCGGTGTTCATGCCCGGCAACGTGGAGCCGCGGTACTCGGAGTTCCTGACCTTCATCGGGCTGTCGGTCGACCGCGAGACCGACGAGAACTACTACCTCGACGCCACCGTCGCCTACCGGCGGGCGTGTCTCAACGCGGTCGAGTACCTGACGAAGTTCGGCTACTCGGGCGAGCAGGCCTACCTGCTGCTGGGCTCGGCGCCGATCGAGGGACGCATCAGCGGCGTCGTCGACATCCCGAACGCCTGCTGCTCGCTCTACCTGCCCACCGCCATCTTCGACTTCGACCTGAGGCCGTCGGCGAGCGGACCCGTGATGCAGGACCGCGGGCAGTGCGCGATGACGTCGTGAACGCCGCCGCCTGAAGAACGGGCGACCCGTGCGCCACACCGGCGCGCGGGTCACCCGGCGTGGGTGACCTGGAGGCCTCGCGAATGAACGACGACACCCCGGAGCAGCCCGAGGTCCACCCGAAGCACCTCGCGTACGACCGGTTCGGCAAGGAGGCGCTGCTCGCCGCCCACGACATCACCGAGGCGCTCGCCGAGGCAGGCGTGGACGACGACGGCGTCGTCGTGCTGCGCACCGACGGGCCCCGGCACAACCTCGCCGATCTGGAGCGGCTCATCGACGAGGCGCTCGCCGAGGACGCCGAGCACCCCGACGAGGAGCGCGAGGCCCCCTGATTCTCGCGGCCGCTCGGGAAAAGTGGCGCTCGCGCGCCGCGATCGGTGCTTTTCGCGGCTGGTAACGGCCTGCCCAGGTCTCCGAGTAGACGGGTACGCCCGTCGGCTCGACGAGGCGCTTTCCGTCACGTTCTCGTCGCTGGTCGGGGCGCCGGAGCGAATGACTGCCCCGAGGGGGTGATGTGAATGGCGACAGCCAGTGACAAGGCCCTCGAGGAACGGGCGACGGTGATCATCGGGCAACAGGTCCGGGACGGTTGTTCGGAAGCGTTCGAGATGTGGCAGAACGACCTGAACGCGGCAGCGGGCACGTATCCCGGGTTCGTCGGCGCCACGATCACGCCGCCCACCCCGGTGCAGCCGGACTGGGTCGTGGTCTACCGGTTCGACTCCCTGGACCATCTCCGGAGCTGGTTGAACAGCGCGACCCGCCAGAGCTTTCTCGACCGGGGCGCCGCGTATTTCGCCGGCCCGCCGACACAGCAGGTGCTCACCCGCGGTGAGGATTCCGGCGATGCGCTCGTCACGGTCGTGGTGACGCATCGCGTCAGGACGGAGGACACCGCCGCGTTCCTCCAGTGGCAGAGCCATGTCACCGCGGCGGAGGGCGAGTTCCCCGGCTTTCGGGGATCCGAGATCTTCCGGCCGATCGAGGGATTGCAGGACGAGTGGACCACGCTGTACCGGTTCGACTCCGCAGCGACGCTCGACCGGTGGCTGACGTCGGGCCGCAGACGGGAACTGCTCGACGAGGGCGACCGGTTCCACGACTTCCAGCTACGCACCATCGACAGTTCTTTCGGCACCTGGTTCGCGTTCGACGAGCGCGGACGGGAGGTGGCGCCGCCGTCGAACGTGAAGTCGGCGGTCGTCGTGTGGGTCGGCCTCTACCCGACGGCGATGGTGCTGACGCTCGGTCTGGCGGCGCTGGTGCCCGGCCTGG
Organism: Pseudonocardia xinjiangensis; assembly: GCF_050948425.1. Lineage (NCBI taxonomy): Bacteria > Bacillati > Actinomycetota > Actinomycetes > Pseudonocardiales > Pseudonocardiaceae > Pseudonocardia > Pseudonocardia xinjiangensis. Next base: position 3,546,941 of record NZ_CP192009.1, read on the forward strand.
CCTTGTGGCAGTCCCTGCTGATCGGCAGCCTCCTGTCGAGCTTCGTGATGACGTACCTGACGATGCCGCGCTACGGGAACCCGTTGTTGCGCTGGTTGCTGCGGCCCGCCGGCAATGCTTCGCAACCGCGTACCGACCTGGCCGGGTTCGCCGTGGCGGTTGCGCTCAACGCCGTCTGGGCGGTGGTCTTCTTCCTGGTGACCGACCACTTCTGGATGCTCCCGTAACGGGCGCGGATTGCCGGCTGCCCCGTTCAGGGGCTCGACGGCAGCCGTTCGAACGGTACCGTGACACATTCATTAATGACCGACATGCGCTGCAGACAGGAGCGGATCATGACTACGTCGGAACCGGCGTCAGCAATTCGCGGAGTCTGGTGGCTGGTGCTGATCCGCGGGATAGTGGCGATCCTCTTCGGCCTGTTCGCGCTCTTCGCACCGGGTACCGCTCTGCTCGCCCTGGTGTTCGTCTTCGGGGCCTACGCGATCATCGACGGCATCACGGCGATCATTGCCGGGATCCGGCACCGCAAGGAAGAATCACATTGGGGTTGGCACGTCTTCCAGGGAGTCGTGTCGCTCATCGCCGGCATCGTGGCTTTCACGTGGCCCGGCGTCACGGTGCTGGCGATCCTTTTCGTGATCGCTTTCTGGAGCATCGTGAACGGCGTGGGCCAGCTCGTCGAGTCGTTCACGATGCGCAAGATGGGTGCGGCGACGTGGGGCTGGATGCTGGCGGGAGGCGTCGTCAGCGTGCTCTTCGGCATCGTGCTGCTCGCCTGGCCGGGTGCCGGGCTCGTCACGCTCCTGTGGGTGGTGGGGATCTTCTCCATCGTCTTCGGCGTGATCATGGTCGTGTGGGCGCTGCGCCTGCGGCGCGCGGTCGACGCCCGCGGCGGTATCGGTCAGGAACAGCGGGCGACCACGGAGTGAGCCGGGCCGCCGCCGGCGGACTGCCGGCGGCGGACCAGCGGTCGGGCTACAGGTTCGGCTTGACGTCCTGGTCGTAGATGCCGGTCAGGGTCTTCTTCAGCGCCGTGAGCTCCGCCTGGGGGTCGGCCTGCTGGGTCAGGATGTTCGCGCAGGTCTTGGCCATCTCCTGGTCGCCGCCGGGGAAGAACACGCGCGCCCGGTCCTGCACGCGGGTGACCTCGAGCTGGTCGATCGCGACCTTGCTCTGCGGGGTCTTCGTCACGAGGCCGGAGATGTCGGCGGACTTGCGCACCGGCAGGTATCCGGTGGCGTCGGCGAAGGCGACGGTGTTCTCCGGCGAGGTGAGGAACTTCAGGAACGTGGCCGCGGCCAGCTGGTTCTCCTTGGGGATGTCCTTCGGGATCCCGAGGCCGGCGCCGCCGGTCGGGCACACCGGGGAGGTGGCGACGGGACCACCGGGGAGGGGACCCGCGCCGACGTCGAACGTGGCGGCCTTGAGGATGCCGACCAGGTTGCCCGTGGAGGCCACGGTTGCGCTCACGGCCCCGGCGGACAGGTCGTTGCTGGAGTCCTTGCTCGACACCCCGGCCCATCCGTTCTTGTACACCGAGTCCTGCAGGAACTGCATCGCGGCGACGGACTCCGCGGAGTCACTGGTGACGTCCCAGTCCTTGCTCCACCCGCCGCCCCAGCCCCACAGGTTGTTCTGGAAGCTCCACCCCGCGTACCCCGCGAGGGCCGGCAGCTGGAACGCGTGCTGGACACCGGTGCCGGCGGCCTGCAGCCGGGGCGCCCACTCCGCGAACTCGGTCCACGTCGTCGGGGTCCGGTCGGGCAGCCCGGCCGCCGCCCAGTGCGCCTTGTTGTAGTAGAACAGCGGCGTCGAACGGGCCCACGGGATCGCCCACTGCCCGCCCGCGTACTGGTAGTCGGCCAGCAGCTGGTCGCGGTAGTCGGGGGTCTCGATGCCGACGGTCCTGATCAGCGAGTCGAGCGGGACGATGGACCCCAGCATGTAGTACCGGAACCACCAGACGTCGGACAGCACGATGAGGTCGGGGAGCGTCCCACCGGTCTGGGCGGTCTGGAACTTCTGCGCGATCTCCTCGTAGTCCTTGCCCGCCGTCACGAGGGTGACCTTGATGTCGGGCTGGGCGGCGTGGAACGCGTCGACGATCTGCTGCGACACCGCCTGGGACGAGCCCGGGTTGCTCGACCACCAGGTGATCTGGGCGGCGGGCTTCACCCCCGAGTAGTCGATCTCGGTCGTCGTCGCTGCCGGGGCGGCACCGGAGGTCGTCGCGGGGCCGCCGCACGCGGCCACGGCCGCGGTGAGCCCGACGGCCGAGGCGAGGCGCAGGAAACCGCGCCGGTCCATGGCCGGGGTCAGTGCAGCGCGGGGGGAGGTACCGGAGGGCATGGAAGGTCCTTCTGATGGGTGGGGAGAGAAAAACGGTGGTGCGGTGCTCGCTCAGTCCTTCACGGCGCCCTGGGTGAGCCCGGAGATGACGTAGCGCTGGAGCGCGGCGAACACGATGAGGACCGGCACGATGACGGCGACGGAACCGGCCATGAGCACCCCGTACGCGGCGATGCCGTTCTCGTTGTTGGTCAGCAGCGTGAGGCCGACCGGCAGGGTCATCATCGACGGGTTGCTGACGATGACCAGCGGCCACAGGTAGTCGTTCCACTCGAACACGATGCTGACCAGCGCGACCGTCACGATGCTGGGCGCGGAGATCGGCACGACGATGCGGGTGAGCCTGCGCCAGTGGCCGGCACCGTCGATCTCGGCCGCCTCCAGGATCGACATCGGCAGCGTCATGAAGTGCTGGCGGAGCAGGAACGTGCCGAACCCGGTGCCGAGGCCGGGCAGGATGATCCCCCAGTAGGTGTCGGCGCCGCCGAGGCCGGTGACCAGGATGTAGTTCGGCAGCAGCGACACCTGCGGCGGCACCATGAGCGTCACCAGGATCCCGGCGAAGATCAGCTTCTTGGCGGGGAACCGCACGAAGACCAGCGCGTAGGCCGTGGAGATCGCCAGCAGCACCTTGAGCCCGGCTCCGACCACGGTCACGAGCGCCGAGTTGAGGAACAGCCGCACGAAGGGGACGTCGCGGGCGGCCTGCACGTAGTTGGTGGGGGCGAGGCTGCCGGGCAGGAGCGAGGACAGGTCCCGGCTCAGCAGTTCGGTCGGCGTCTTGAAGGACGAGAGCACCATCCACACCAGCGGCAGCACGACGACCGCGACGGCCAGCACGATCGGGAGGTAGGACCCCACCGCCGCGGAGAGGAGGCTGCGCGGGGCCAGCGGGTGCGCGCGGGTGACGGGCTCGGGTCCCGTCGCCGTGAGGGTCATCGGTAGTGCACCCGTCGCTCGAGGACCAGCATCTGGATGGCGGTGAACAGCACCAGCAGGCCGAACAGGACCGTCGACACGGTGGCGGAGTAGCCGGCGCGGTTGTAGCCGCCGAAGGCCTGCAGGTAGGCGTCGTAGATCAGCGTGGTCGTGCCCTGGCCGAGCGGAGTCATGATCCGGATGATGTCGAAGGCCTGCAACGAGTTGAGAACGCTCGTGACCAGCAGGAAGAACGTGGTGGGGGAGAGGATCGGCAGGACGATCGACCGGAACGTCCGCAGCGGGGCCGCCCCGTCGATGGACGCTGCCTCGAGCAGGTCGCGCGGCACGGACTGGAGCCCGGCGAGGTAGATCACCGCCGCGTAGCCCATGTTCTTCCAGACGTAGACGACGATCACCATCACGAGGCTCAGCGACGGGTCGTTGAACCACTGCGGGCTCGGCAGCCCCACGGTGTTCAGCACCTGGGCGATCAGGCCGAGCGTGGGGTCGAACATGAACGACCAGATCAGCCCCACGCCGACCCCGGAGAGCACGAACGGTGAGAACACCGCGGCGCGGGCGAAGCCGACGCCCCGGACGCTGCGGTTCAGCGCCAGTGCGATCAGCAGGCCCAGCAGCATCGACCCGCCGACCGTGGCGACGGTGAAGATCGCGGTCACCCGCGCGATCTCGAGCGTGTCCGGTGAGGTGAAGAACCGTACGTAGTTGCCCAGGCCGACGGGCACGGCCGTGGCTGCGCCCAGGGTCCAGTTGAGGGTGGAGTAGTAGATGTTGCTCAGCAGCGGGCGGTAGCTGAAGGCGACGATCAAGAGGATGTTCGGGGCGGCGAGGGCGAGGAACACGAGGAAGTCGTGGCGCTCACGGGCTCCGAAACGGCGTCGCGGCGCCGGGGCCGGCCTGGGTACGGTCGGTGGCGGTGGCGCCACCCGCACGGACGTTACCGATGACATTCCCGCACTCCGCAGTCCCTGCCCGTCGATCGACCACCGCGGTGGTCCGCGGCTGGGCAGACCTTGGCAATACGAAATGAGCGGTTGGTGATCCGAAGTCGGCCGCTTCCCCAACACCCGGCCACCGGCAGGGGCTGATGTATCCCCGTTCCGATCAGCCGTCCCGACATATGACTCAATCGTGCGAAAACGGGCGCGCACGAGATGGTGGAGCCCCGACAAGGGCGGATCGGCGGATCCCGCGCCGTTATTCGTGGGGGGCGCGGGGGTGCCGTGGACCGGGCGTGGGGCCGGGCGTCGGCGGCACGGGGGCGGTCGGCGGGTCGTAGAGGGGCGACCTCGCCGGTGTCGCCGACGACCCGTTGACGTGGAGCCCGCGGGTCGCGATCGGGATGGGGAGGGTCTCGGCGTTGATCAGGTCGAGGTCGGGGAGCACGGGCGCGGGCGCGGCGCCCGACGCGGAGCGCGGAGGGCGCTGTGGGCGGAGCCGGCGCACCACCAGGATGACGGCGGCCACCGTCGACTGGCCGGCGAGCAGCGCGATGCCCACACCGGTGAGGCCCAGCCGGGGCATCAGGATCCAGGCGAGCGGGATGACGATGACGGCGATCATCGCCGGGACGCCGAACTGCACGATCCGGCGCTGGCGGACCCTGGCGGCGTTGACCGTGGCGATCGACACGACGTTCGGCACGGCGGACAGCGCACTCAGCGCGAGCAGCGCGGTGCCGGTGGCCGCGTAGTGCTCGCCGAAGATCGAGAGGATCAGCCCGGCCCCCGGGACGATCACGACCACGGCGGGCACCAGCAGGGTGAGCGCCTTCCTGACCATGCCGCGGTAGGCGTCGTCGAGCCCTTGCGGGTCGGCCGACACGTGCGCCACCAGTGACTGGCCCATCCCGTTGGCCACCAGGTACAGCGCGAAGGCGATCTGCCAGGCCACCCCGAACGTGGCGGCGGCGTCCGCGTCGAGCCGTGCCAGCACGAGCAGGGGGAGGCCGAAGTTGACCGACAGCGAGAAGAGGGTGCCCGCCCAGTCGGCGGACACGAACCCGACGACGGTGCGGGCCCGGATCGGCACGGCGTTCGCCGCGGTGGCGATGCCGTGGGCCGGGAGGGCCCGCAGCAGCCATACGGTGACCGCCAGCACGAGCACGGCGGTGGCCACCGCCCAGGAGACGGCGATCGCGGTGAACATCGCGAGCACCGCGCCCACCGCGAGCAGGGCGATCTTCAGCACCGCGAAGACGAGGTTCTCCAGGGGCACGAGCGTCGCCCGCTTGATCGCGGTGAGCACGTAGTCCTGCATGACGAACACCGACCACACGGGCGTGGCGAGCAGGAAGAACGCCAGCAGCGGGCCGGATCCGACGGCCTCGAGCAGGTCGGGCGCCCACCATCCCGCCCCGAGTGCGAACACCCCGCCGGTGACGAGGGCCGCCCCGACCCCCACGGCGTAACAGCTGAGCACCAGCGACCGCGCCGTCCGGCCCGCCACCGGCACGAAGCGCAGCATGGCGTTGCCCAGGTTGAGCTGTGCCGCGCTGCCGAGCAGCGTGAGCGTGGAGACCATCGTGGAGTTCACGCCGACGGTGTCGGGATCGAACAGCCGCGCGGCGGCGACCCAGTAGAGGAGACCGACCGCCGAGGACAGCGCCGAGCTGAGTACCAGTGCCAATCCGTCACGGTGCTGCGGGGACTTCCAGCTCGCCAAGGCATTTCTCATTTGGCGGCGCTCCTCATGGACCGGCACATTAGGGCAGCCGGTGCACCCTGCTCTGATCGCCCCGTGCCCCGCTCGACGCGGCCGTCGCCTGCTCTCCCCATGTCCGGTCAGGCCGGTGCGCGCCCCGTGCCGGCAGGCCGCCGGACCGCGTCCGGACCGGCCACGGTGAGCCGGCCGGGGGCGGTGCCCGGGTACTCCGGCGCGAGCGCCGTGTTGCCGAGGATCATGTCGGCCGCCTTCTCCGCGAGCATCATCACCGGGCCGTAGGTGTTGGCGTTGGTGAGCGACGGCATGACCGCGGCGTCGACGATGCGCAGCCCGTCGAGGCCGCGCACCCGCAGCGTCGAGGGGTCCACGACGGCGCCGTCGTCGGTGCCCATCCGGGCACTGCACGCGAGGTGCAGCCCGACCTTGGCGGTGCGGGTCACCCAGTCGAGCACCTCGTCGTCGGACCGGACCTCGGGACCCGGGATGCGCTCGCCCCCGTCGAGGTGCTGAAGCGCCGGCTGCGCGAGCAGCTCGCGCCCCATGCGGACGGCCTCCACCCAGCGCCTGCGGTCCTCCGGTTCGGTCAGGAAGTTCAGGAGGATCGCCGGATGCCGTGCGGGGTCCCGCGACGTGATCTTCACCGACCCTCTGGCCTGCGAGCGCATCACCCCCACGTGCAGCTGGTAGCCGTGCTCGTCGAGCGGAACCGACTGCTCGGTGCTGTTCATCGCCAGCGGCGCGAGCAGGTACATCAGGTCGGGGTGGCTCTCCTCCGGACCGCTCCGGGCGAAGCCGCCGGCCTGCATCGGGTTGCGGCTCCCCGGGCCGCGCCCGAACAGCAGCGCCTCCGCGACCACCCGCGGCCAGTGGACCTTGCGGCGGATGGGGGCCATGGACACCGGCTCCCGGCACAGGTGCTGCAGGTGGACGGCCAGGTGGTCCTGCAGCGACTCGCCCACCCCAGGCAGGTCGTGGACCACCCGGACACCGAGCGCCTCCAGCTCCCGGGCCGCGCCGATGCCGGAGAGCTGCAGCAGCTGGGGTGAGCCGATCGCTCCGGCGCACAGGATGACCTCGCGGGCGGGCACGACGGTGTCGCCGCCCGTGCCCTGCCGGTACCGCACGCCGACGACGCGGCCGCCCTCGACGTGGAGGCGGGTGACCATCGTCCGGGACCGCACCTCGAGGTTGGGCCGCTTCCGCGCCGGACCGAGGTACGAGCGCGCCGCCGACTCCCGCCGGCCGCGGCGCACGCCCTGGTCCAACGGGGCGAAGCCCTCCTGCTCGGTTCCGTTCAGGTCGGGCAGCAGCTTGTGGCCCGCCTGCTCGGCCGCCGAGAGGAAGGCCTCGAAGATCGGGCCCTCGGCCGGTCCGCGCTGGAGCGTGTGCGGGCCGCCGCGGCCGCGGACGGACTCGTCCACGTCGCTGAGGCAGTTCTCCAGCCTGCGGAAGTAGGGCAGGCAGTGCGCGTAGTCCCACTCGGGTGTGCCGGACTCGACGCCCCACCGGTCGAAGTCGGTGGGGTGGCCCCGCTGGTACATCATCCCGTTGATGGCGCTGGAGCCCCCGATGCCCTTGCCCCGCGGGTGGTGCAGGCGCCGGTTCTGCAGGCCGGGTTCCGGCTCGGACTCGTAGAGCCAGTCGTGGTGCTTGTCGCCGACCGGCATTCCCATGGCGATCGGCAGCTGGATCGGCAGATCCCACCAGTAGTCGGGGCGCCCGGCCTCCAGGAGCAGGACGCGGGTGTTGCCATCGGCGGTGAGGCGGTTCGCCAGCACGCATCCGGCCGTGCCGCCTCCCACGATCACGACATCGAATGGTTTCTGCACCATGGGGAGTTCGCCCTTCGACGGGGGACAGGAGTGACGTATTCGGGGAAGCTGAAGATCGGTTCGGTTGATGTGGCGGCGACCATAGCGGCCCTGCCGTTCGGCGCTTGATCGAGGACAGTTCTCGCGTCGTAATCTGGGGTGGGGAAGGCGCCCGGGCTGCACGGATCACCAGGTAATCGCGCGTGGAACCGCTCCCGTCACCGGCGTGCGCCGGTTGATCCTGACCGCAGGTCGGCGGGCGAATCGGGCCCGGGCCGCGGGTGATGGTGATGACGACGTGCAGGGGGCGAGCCGATGGGATCGATGACCGGTAGGGCAGGTCTGGTGACGGGTGCGGCGAGCGGGATCGGGCGCGCCACGGCGATCAGGGCGGCGCGGGAGGGTGCCCGGGTGGTCGTCTCGGATCTGGAGTCGGCGCGTGAGCCCGGTGAGGAGACGGTGCGGTTGATCCGTGACGCCGGTGGGGAGGCCTACTTCCAGGCCTGCGACGTGTCCCGGGCCGAGGATCAGGACGCGTTGGTGGCGTTCGTTCTGGAGCGGTTCGGTGCGCTGGACTTCGCGCACAACAACGCGGGGATCGGCGGTGGTGGTGAGTTGCTGGCCGATGTCGAGGACGAGGATTTCGACCGGGTCATCGCGGTGAACCTGCGTGGGGTGTTCCTGGGGATGAAGCGTCAGATCCGCCAGATGCTGCGCGGGGGAGGGGGTGCGATCGTCAACACGGCGTCCAACGCCGGGCTGCGGGGGGTGAAGCGTCTCGCGCCCTACACGGCGGCGAAGCACGGCTTGGTGGGTCTTACGAAGAACGCCGCGGTGGAGTACGCCGAGGATCGCATCCGGGTCAACGCCGTCGCGCCTGGGACGATCATGACCGGGTTCGCCCGCGGGGCGACGCCCGAGCGGCTCGCGCAGATCATGAAGCCGCAGGCGATGCAGCGGATCGGCGAGCCGGAGGAGGTCGCCGCCGCGGTGGTCTGGCTGCTGTCGGACGACGCGTCGTTCGTCACCGGTGTGACGCTGCCGGTGGACGCCGGTTCGGTGGCCGGCTGGTGACCCGCCCCCGGGGTTCTGCGCCGGTCAGCCGCCGTGGCGCCGGCACGGGATGTCGGCGTCCACCTCTCTCGTGCCCAGGCAGGCCCGGAACATCGGGTGGATCGCGAACCTGCGCACGTTGCGGACGTCGAGCTGCGGGGCCTGGTGGTGCCCCACGAAGGTGAGTGGGCCGTCGGTGCAGGCGGTGCCCGCCGCGACCTCCGCGGTGAGGAAGCCGATCTTCCAGAGCACGTCGATCAGCGTGTCCTCGTCGTAGTCGGCCAGCCACCGCCGGGCGCGGGCACCGACCGTCACCTCGCCCGTGATGATCTCGAGGCACAGGTACTCGAGACTGCGCCGCTCGAACGTGTGCACCTGGCCCCGGAACGCCTCGAACACGCTGAGCACGTCCGGGTACTGGAATCTCTGCTCGGCGGCGACGTCGTGCGTGCGGCCCCGCGAGTACTCGAACTCCGCGAGCGCGATCGTGTCCATGCGCAGGGGGAGCGGCGACCTGCGCTCGCCTGCCGTGTGGAGGCACTGCGTGCAGAACAGGATCATCTCGCGGGGCCGGTGGAGCGTGCGGTCGACGATGTAGCGGAACGCGTCGTCCCGTCTGGTGCCACGCCCGGCGGCGAACAGGGCGTTCCAGCACTTCTCGTCGGTGGCCTCGGCGAGCCTCGGCAGGGAGTACCTGATCCGCCGGGCGATCAGGCTGCGGAGGTCGGCCTCCGACCACGACACCGACTCGATCAGGTCGCGGTGCTTCTGGGCGTCCTCGTAGAGCGCCGGCGTGTTCTCGTAGAGCTCCTGGCGCAGCGAGATGTACATCCGCAGGTTCGCCGACAGCCCGTTGAGCGCGACGCAGGCCTGGAACAGCCCGGAGATGAACGCCTGCGCGTCCTCGGAGGAGTCCCAGCCCTTGTCCAGCTCGTCGATGACGACGACCACCTGCTGGTCCGTCAGCGCCTTCTGCAGGTGGGGTACGAGGTGGCGGATCTCCTCGAGCTTGTAGAGCCGCTCCAGCTCCTTGGTCTTGACCTGCGCTTCGTACGGGCCGATCTTGAAGCCCTCGAGCCGCTTGAGGTAGGAGATGAGCGCCCAGAGCTTCCCCATCCCCGGCTGGCGGTGGTGGTCCCGGACGTACTTCCGGATCGCTGCCTCGGACGCGTTCTTCGACCGCACCTGCTTCTTGCACAGCTCCTTCATCACCAGCACGAGCAGCGTGTACTTCCACGCGGCGGCGTAGGCGCCCTGCTTGGCCCATGAGCCCTGCTCCTCGGTCTGCATGGTGCGCTGGAGCATCTCGTAGGAGTAGTCCTCGGGGGCCAGCTCGATGACCCGTGCGCCGTTGGCCCGGCTGCGCCGGGCGACGATCTGGAAGATGGCGCTCTTGCCGGCGCCGCGGTTGCCGAGGATCACGGTCGTCTCGCCCCGCAGGACGCGCCGGAAGGCGTCGGACTCGAGGAAGTAGTGCTCGAGCCCTCGATCGATGTCGCGCTCGGCGGCGGGTGCGCCGAGGTCGATCGTGTTGTTGTCCTGCGCGGCGACCGTGCCCATGACGAACCTCCTGCTCGTGGACCCGCCACACAGGAGGAGCTGAGACCTGTTCGTGATGCAGCCGTTATCTGACGTCAGCCTTTCGAGTGAACTTCCCGGCTGGTTATCGCTGCGATTCCGGTACGACGCCGGCGAGGACCGTGGCCACGACCTTGCGGATGGCTACGGGCTCGGGCGGGGCGGCTTTCCGGTCGGCGAACAGCAGGTGCCCCGCCCCGATCAGCGTGGGGGCGAGTGTGTCGACGTCGGCGTCCGCCGCCACGCGGCCCAGGGTCCGCTCCGCCGTGAGGTAGGAGGCGATCATGGCCGCGGCCTCGGTCAGGGCCGGGACGCCGCCGGTGGGCCTGGCCCGGCGCAGCCGGGCACGCAGGTCGTCGCGGGAGATCACCAGTGCGACGATCGCCACGGCGACCGACTCGAACAGGGTGGTCAGCGCGGCGGTGACGTTGCCGGCGACCGTGCCGGTGCCCGCGGACCCACGCAGCGCGGCCGCCTGGTGCTCGATCCGGTCGATGCGGTCCAGCACGAGCTCGGCGAGGAAGCCGTCGAAGTCGGTGAAGTGCCGGTGCAGCACGCCCTTGGCGCAGCCCGCCTCCGTGGTGACCGCACGGCTGGTGAGAGCGTTCGGCCCGTCCCGGAGCAGGACGCGCTCGGCGGCGTCGAACAGCTGCTCGCGCGCGTCGCGGATGTGCACTCCCGTCGGCACCGTGCCCTCGTCCTCTCGTCGAACCCCACCCGTCGACGAGTGGGCATGTGCCCACTAAAGTGGGCACATGCCCACGCTACCGTCCGGGCGGGAGCCGCATCAGCACCGCGCGATGGCCGAGTCCTTCGGGTCCGACCCGGATCGCTACGACCGGACCAGGCCCCGCTACCCCGACGCCATGGTGGCGGCGATCGTCGCCGCCAGTCCGGGACCCGACGTCCTCGACGTCGGCTGCGGCACCGGCATCTCCAGCCGGCAGTTCCGGGCGGCCGGCTGCCGCGTGCTCGGGGTGGACGTCGACGCGCGGATGGCCGGCTTCGCGCGGCGCAGCGGTGTCGAGGTGGAGGTGGCCGCGTTCGAAGCCTGGGATCCGGCGGGCCGCGTGTTCGACGCCGTCGTCGCCGGCCAGACCTGGCACTGGGTGGACCCGGTCGCCGGCGCGGCCGCGGCGGCACGAGTGCTGCGGCCCGGCGGCCGGCTGGCGCCGTTCTGGAACGTGTTCCGGCCCCCGCCCGAGGTGGCGCGTGCCTTCTCCGCGGTGCACCGGAAGGTCATGCCCGGCTCTCCGCTCGATCCGTGGGCGGCGCCCGCCCTCGACGGGTACTCGACGCTCCTGACCAGGGCGGTCGCCGGGATCCGGCAGGTGGACGCGTTCGGCGAACCGGAGCAGTGGCGGTTCGACTGGGAGCGGCACTACACCCGCGACGAGTGGCTGGACCAGCTGCCCACCGGTGGCGTCGCCGCCCAGTTGTCGGCTACGGAGCTGGAGGAGCTGCTCGCGGGCACCGGCGCCGCCATCGACGCGATGGGAGGCGGCTTCACGATGGGGTACGCCACCGTGGTGCTCGCCGCGGCGCGTACCGGCCCCGCCTGACCGGGGCAGCTCTCAGCCCAGCAGCTCGATCTTGCCGGAGGCGAGGGTGAGCACGCCGCCGTGGATGGTGAGCTGACCGGCCCGCACCGCCTGTGCCAGCCCGGCGCTCTGGGTGGGCAGGGTGGCCACCACGATGCGCACGTTGGCCGCGATGACCTCGTGCAGGAACGCCGCGCCGGTAGCGCCGGTCCGGCGCGCCTCGGCCACGGCAGGCTGGATCGGGTCCGTCAGCGGCGCGAACTCCCCGGCGGGCATCTTGCCGTCCGCGACGTCGATCGCCGCCTTGACCGCACCGCAGTCGTCGTGGCCGAGCACGAGCACCACGTCGGTACCGAGCATGGCCTGGGCGTACAGCAGCGACGCCGTCTCCGCGGGGGTGGCGATGTTGCCGGCGACCCGGCAGACGAACAGGTCGCCGATGCCGGCGTCCATGGCGAGCTCGGGTGAGGTCCGGGAGTCCGAGCAACCGAGTACCGCGGCGAAGGGCTGCTGGCTCCCGGTCAGCTGCTGCCGCAGCTCCACGCTCTGGTTCGGGTGCAGCGGCGTACCCGCGACGAACCGGTCATTGCCTTCCTGGAGGCGGAGCAGCGCCTCGTCGGGGGTGGAGGGCCGGGGGAGTACCGGGCCCGGGCCCGAGGCCGGGGGTGGGGGCGACGGCGGGGGTGGGGGCGGGGGTGGCGGCGCCCCCGCGACGTCCGGCGCCTGGTTGCTGCAGGCGCCCAGAGCCAGCGGCAACGTGCCGGCCACGAGCAACGTGCCCAGCACGGCACGCCGTTGCATTCGTCGATCAGGAGCTGACTCCATGATCTCTCCCGTCATGCGGCCAGGCGGGACCCTCCCCGATGCGACCTGGCCACCATCCGGCCGGGGATGGGGCGTTTCGGTAGTCGCGGGCCGTGCTCCGATCGTCGAGCAGGCCCGGGTCGCCGTCAAACGGCTCGGGGTCAGCCCTTCGGCTGAACCTGACGGGGTCGCGCCAGAACAGCGATATGTGTCCATGGCGCTGCTGGGCGGGCTGCGGCAGCAGAAGCGGGCGACTCGCGGGCGACCACCCTCCCTGCCAGGACAGCCTTCCGCGTCATGGTCACATGACGCGGAAGCAAGCCGCCCGGGAACAGCGATACGTGACCATGACGCGGGATCGGGCCGGTGTCAGCGGCGGCGGCCCCGCGCAGGCGGAGCCGCAGCCTGCTGCGGGGGGTAGGGAGCTCACCCGGCCGGCCTGGCTCGACCGCCCCACCGGCGCGGTGATCCGCCGCTGCGAACGCCCCGCCCGGACGAGCTGGTGCATGTGGATGTGAAGAGCGACAGCGACCAGTCCCGCCACACCCGCCTGGTCCACGCCGAGATCCACCCCGACGAGAAAGCCCACCGCGGCCACACTCGCGGGGCTGGTGGGTCACGTCCAGGGACCTGCCGCCGGGCAGGCAAGATCGTTCCGAGACGCGGCTCTGCGCCCGGCGAAGGGGCGAAACCCGCATCTCGTGGCGATCAACGGAGCAAGATCACTGTGAGACCAGCCTGATCGCCCTGCGACGGGCCGAAACCCGCGTCTCACGCTGATCAAGAACGCGCCGCGGGCGACTCGCGGGCGGAATCCGGGCGACTCGCGCACCGGGAACGGGCGACTGGCGGGCCCCTGGGCCACGCACCGCGGACCGCGCCGCCATCCCCGGGAGGACCGGCGCGGCGCGGTGAACCAGCAAGATCTCTGCGAGATGAGGCTCATCGCCCTCCCCGGGGCCGAAACCCGGATCTCGTCGCGATCAAATCAGCCGGGTCGACAACCCGGCCAGGCATGACAGCTAGTCGTCGTCGTCGGAGTCGTCGTCGCGGTCCGAGTTGCGGTCCCGGTCGCCGAATTCGCCGCGGTCGAGCTCGCTCTGCCGCATGATGTTGACGCTGCCGAACCCGCCGTCGGCGTCCACCACCACCTCGCGGAGGCCCGGGCCGGGGCGGCAGGCCTCCTCGCACCTCGTGCTGCCGAAGATCACGGTGCCCGACGGGCGCACGCGCACGTCGTCGGGCACGACCACCCGGATGCTGCCGAACAGCATGCCGACCTCGACACGCTGCTGGTCGGCGCCGACCTGCACCACCCCGCTGCCGAAGACGGACACGCCGTCGTCGGCGGTGATCACCTGGGCGCCGAGGTAGAGGCCGGTGCCCACCAGCGCCGCGGTGACCACACCGCCGACGACCCGCCGGGCCAGGCCGGCGGGGGGCGCTTCCGCGGGGCCGGGCGCGGGGGGGTCGACCGGCAGCACCGTGGTCTCGGCCTGGTCGGACTGCGGCAGGTCGCTGGTGAGCGCGTCGAGCTCGCTGCGCGTGCGCGCCGCCCAGCAGGCGGCGGCACGTTCGTCGTACTCGAGGAGAGTGAGCATCCCGTCGGCCTGCGCCTGCTGGAGCCGGGCGTCCACCTCCCGCCGCTCGCGGTCTCCGATGCGGATCTCGGGCTGCGGCGGTTGGTCCACGGCGGACATCCTGGCGCTCCGGGCGCGTCGTGGCCAGCAGGATCGGTCAGGCGCGGATGGTCATCCGCGAGACGAGGCCGTCCCGGAGGTGGAACGAGAACTGGCTCGGGCCGGTGAAACCGTCGCCGCCGACCTGCGCGGTGACCGTCACGACCCCGTCCCGCTCGACCACACCGGTCGGGGTCAGCGACACCCGGACCCCGATGAACTCGGCGTCGCTCCACGACCGGATCTCCGAGGAACCGCGGAACTCCCGCCCCCAGTCGTCCACCACCCCGTCGGCGGTGAAGCTGCTCAGGAACCCGTCGACGTCCCCGCGGTTGGCGGCATCGAGCAGTTGCCGGACAGGGGCCGGTGGGGAGGTGGTCACGTCGAGCTCCGATCGGAGGGCGGTGCGGCCCGTCCCATGATGGCCGCCGGGACCGAGGACCGCTCGGCTCACCGGGCGTCGCGGACGTGCTCGCGCCCGGCCGTGGCCGCGCGCACGGCGGGTGCCACCACCTCCGTGAACGCCTGAAGGTTCGCGCTGGCCTCGGCCGGGGTGAGATCGCCGAAGGCGAGGGTCGCCTCGACGTAGTTGACCTCCGCGCGCTCGACCTGTTCCAGAACGCGGTCGCGGACGGTGTGCGGCGAGCCGACCAGCGCCGTGCCTCGGCGGAGGCCGGCCTCGGCGTCGGCCATGGCGTCGACCCGGTGGTCGTCGTGGTCGTGCCAGAGCTTGGTGAGCTGACGGGCGTAGACCGCGTGGGCCTTGTGGTAGCGGTCGAGCGCCTCCTCGTCGGTGGCGCCGATGTGGACGGTGGCGGCCACCCCGATCCGGGGCGGCCCGCCTGCCCGGGTGGGACGGCTCTCCCAGGCGTTCCAGAACGTCTCGGCGGTGGAGGTGAAGGAGCCGTCGTTCCACCGGCCGACGAAGTTGACGTCGTTGGTGCCCGCCCATGCCGCGGTACCGGCGTTGCTGGAGGCGTACCAGAGCGGCGGGTGGGGGAGCTGCACGGGACGGACCGACAGCTCGACGTCGTAGTCGCGCAGGCGCTCGCCCCGGTGGTTCATGCGCCCGGTCGCCAGCGCGGCGGTGACCACGCCGAGCGTCTCGGTGAACAGTGCACGGGAGTCCTCGTCGGACACGCCGAAGTAGCCCAGCTCGTAGGGGCTGACCCCGCGGCCGACACCCAGGTCGAGCCGTCCGGCGCAGAGCTGGTCGAGGACGGCGATCTCCTCGGCCAGCCGGAGCGGATCGTAGATCGGCAGCACGTTGACCAGCGCTCCGATGCGCATCGTGGACGTGCGCTGGCTCAGCGCGGCGAGGAACAGGTTGGGGGACGGGCACACCGACAGCGGCGTGCCGTGGTGCTCGGTCACGTGGTAGTGGTCGATCCCGGCCGCCTCGGCGGCCACGGCGAGGTCCAGCCGGTTCGTGAGCACGGCGCCCGGGGTGGCGTCACCGAGGTCGAACGAGTCGAAGATGCCGAACGCGAAGCTCACGGTGCTGCCTTCCGGTCGAGGACGTCGCGACGAGGTCGGGCCCGCCCGGATCCCGGCCGGCCCGATCTCGATCCGTCCGAGCTTCGCTCCGATCGCGCCGGTTCGCCAGCGTGATCCGGAGCGGACCGCGGGTCAGCCCACCGCAGCACCGACGAGCAGGCCGAGCCCGTACGTGGTGGCGGCCGCGCCCGCGCCGATCGCGAGCTGCCGCAGTGCCCGGCGCAGTGGCGGACCGCCGGACAGCACGCCCACGGTGGCGCCGGTGAGCAGCAGGGCGAGCCCGACGAGCAGCCCGGCGACGGCGAGTGCGGCCACCCCGCTGAGCCCGAACAGGAACGGCAGCACGGGAACGGCCGCTCCGGAGGCGAAGAAGCAGAAGCTCGACAGGGCGGCACCCACGCCGGTGCCCACCACGTCGTAGCCGTCCTCGCCCTGGACCTGGTCGGCGACCAGGGCCGCCGACGAGGGGTCGTCGCTGCGCAGCACCGCCGCGGCCCGGCGGTGGGCCTCCTCGGGCGGCACCCCGCGGGCCCGGTACACGAGCGCGAGCTCGTTGGCGTTGACGTCGAGCTCGCGCAGGATGGCGTGGGCGTCGCGGACGTCGGGCGAGGATGCGGCGAGGAGCTCACGCTGCGAGCGCACGGACACGTACTCCCCGGCGCCCATCGACAGCGCCCCCGCGAGCAGCCCGGCCACGCCGGTGAGCACCACGGTGGGCGGTGAGGCGCCTCCGCCGATCACCCCGAGCACGAGGGCGAGGTTGCTGACCAGACCGTCGTTGGCGCCGAAGACGGCGGCGCGGAAGGTGCCCGACACGCGGGCCCGGCCGCGGGCCGCCAGCCCGCGGACCACCTCTTCGTGGACCCGTTCGTCGGCGGCCATGGCTGCCGTGGCGTCGGCGTCGGACCGGTAGGGCGACCGGGTCTCGGCGCGTTGCGCGAGCGCCAGCACGAACACCGAGCCGAACCGGCGCGCCAGGAACGCCAGCAGCCGCATCCGGGCGGCCCCGCGCCGGACCCGTCCCGCGTCGTCGCCGAGCA
This sequence comes from Pseudonocardia xinjiangensis, assembly GCF_050948425.1. Classification (NCBI taxonomy): domain Bacteria; kingdom Bacillati; phylum Actinomycetota; class Actinomycetes; order Pseudonocardiales; family Pseudonocardiaceae; genus Pseudonocardia; species Pseudonocardia xinjiangensis. Next base: position 3,563,902 of record NZ_CP192009.1, read on the forward strand.
GGCCGGCCCAGTGCGCGGCGTGCCGCTCCTCGGCCTCGGCCAGCCCGAGCAGGATCTGCCGTTCCTCCCCGCTCCGGCGGGTGGCGAGGTCGCGGTAGACCTTCGCCTCCTCACGCTCGTCGGCCAGCCGCCGTCGCCAGCGGCGCACCGACGACGGTGCGGGGTTCTCCGAACCACGAGACGATGGGGTGACCACGGCTCGATTCTTCCCGTCCCGCGCTTCCCGGGCCGCCCGGGCGAGCGGTGACGTCCCCCCTGTCAGCCCATCGGGACGGCGGGACGGGGGGAGTTCGTCCGGTGGGTCACCCGTCGTGGAGGTCGCTGCCGGGGCGCGTCCCGGCGCCGGAGAGCGGCGTCGGTCACAACGCCGGAATGGTCATGGTTGTTGACGCATCGTCATGGTTTCATCGCCCCATGACCTCGGCAGGCGGGACGCGCGGCGCGCTGCTCGAGCCCGTCTGGGCAGGCCGCCGCGGCGATCAGTTCGACCAGGCCTGTCGCTGACCCGCCGCCCGCCACGTCCGCCCCGGCCCCCGGCGGTGGTCGCCGTGTCGTCCGTCCCCACTCCTGACGAGGTCGTCCCATGACAGAGAACGTGACCGTGCCCCCCGTCGAGGGCGCCACCCTGCCGGTCGTCGACCTGTCGCGGTTCCGGGACCCGACGGCCGACCGGGAGGCGTTCCTGGCCGAGCTGCGCCGGGCGGCACACGAGGTCGGGTTCTTCTACGTCACGGGCCACGGCGTGCCGGAGGCGGTCACCGACGGGATCCTGGACGCCGCGAAGGAGTTCTTCGCGTTGCCCGTCGAGCAGCGGCTGGAGATCGAGAACATCCACTCCCCGCAGTTCCGCGGGTACACCCGCGTCGGCACCGAGCAGACCGCGGGCAACGCGGACTGGCGCGAGCAGATCGACATCGGTCCCGAGCGCGCCGCCGTGGACACCCGCCCCGGCGACCCGGACTGGGTACGCCTGATCGGCCCCAACCAGTGGCCGTCAGCGCTGCCCGACCTGCGGGAGCGCGTCCTGGCCTGGCAGGACGAGGCGCTGCGGGTGACCAGGGAGGTACTGCGGGCGCTCTCCGTCGCGCTCGGGCAGGACGAGGGGTACTTCGACGCCTGGTTCGACGACGAGTCCTCACTGCATGTGAAGATCGTGCACTACCCGGGCAGGCCCACACCCGCCGACGACCAGGGCGTCGGCGCGCACAAGGACTACGGCTACCTCACCCTGCTGCAGCAGGACGAGGTCGGAGGCCTGCAGGTGCTGGCCCCCGGCGGGGGCTGGATCGACGCGGCCCCGCTGCCGGGCGCGTTCGTGGTGAACATCGGCGAGATGCTGGAGATCGCCACCCAGGGCTACCTGACCGCCACCCGGCACCGCGTCCTCAGCCCGGCCGCCGGGGTGGACCGCTACTCCGTTCCCTTCTTCCTCGGCCCGCGTCTCGACGCCGTCGTCGCGCCACTGGACCTGCCTCCGCAGCTGGCCGCCGCGGCCACCGGGGTCAGTGCCGACCCGGACAACCCGCTGCTCGCCGCGTTCGGCGAGAACGCGCTGGTGGGCTGGCTGCGGTCGCACCCGCGGGTGGCGCAGAAGTGGTGGGCCGACGTGCTGGCCCGGCAGGCGTGACGGCCCCGGCGCCACGTTGGTCCTTCTCCACCCGGCAGGTGCACGCGGGGACCAGCAGCGACCCGGCCACCCGGGCGAGGGCCGTCCCGATCTACCAGACCACGTCCTACGTCTTCACCGACTCCGAGCACGCCGCCGACGCGTTCGCCCTCCGCGACCTGGCGTCGCACGCCTACACCCGCCTCTCCAACCCCACCACCGCCGTGGTGGAGGAGCGGATGGCGGCGCTGGAGGGCGGCACGGCCGCGGTGGCGCTGGGCAGCGGCCAGGCGGCCACGGCACTGGCCCTGCTCAACCTGGCCAGGGCCGGTGACCACATCGTGGCCGCGGCCGCGCTCTACGGCGGCAGCCACACCCTGCTCGCGCACACCTTCGCCGACCTCGGGATCGCCGTCAGCTTCGTCGAGGATCCCGACGACCTCGCCGCGTGGCGGGCGGCGGTCACCCCGCGCACCCGGGCCCTGTTCGGCGAGAGCATCGGCAACCCCCTGGGCAACGTCCTCGACGTCGCCGGGGTGGCCGAGGTGGCCCACGACGCCGGGGTGCCGCTCGTGGTGGACAACACCGTGCCCACGCCCTACCTGCTGCGGCCGTTCGAGCACGGTGCCGACGTCGTGGTGCACTCCACCACCAAGTTCCTGGCAGGCCACGGCACGGCGATCGGCGGGGTCGTGGTGGACGGCGGGCGGTTCGACTTCGGCGCCGACCCCGCTCGCTGGCCCGGCCTCACCGCCCCCGACCCGACCTACCAGGGACTGTCGTTCTGGGACGCCTTCTCCGGCGACGGCCTGGCTTTCTCGATGCGGCTGCGCACCCGGCTCCTGCGCGACCTCGGCCCGGCGGTCTCCCCGTTCAACAGCTTCCTGCTCCTGCAGGGCCTCGAGACGCTGGACCTGCGGCTCGCCCGGCACTGTGCCAACGCGACGGCCGTGGCGCAGTGGCTCGAACGCCACCCGCTGGTGCGCCGCGTGCACTACCCCGGGGTCGCGTCGAGCCGCTGGTCCGACCGGGCCCGGCACTACCTGCCCCAGGGCGCGGGTGCGGTCGTGGCGTTCGAGATCGAGGGCGGCCGGGACGCCGGCAGGCGGTTCGTGGACGGGTTGACGCTGTTCAGCCACCTCGCCAACATCGGCGACGTCCGCAGCCTCGCGATCCACCCCGCCTCCACCACTCACGCGCAGCTGGACCCCGACCAGCAACGGGCGTCGGGCGTGACGCCCGGCCTGATCCGGCTGTCGGTGGGCATCGAGGGCATCGACGACCTGCTCGCCGATCTCGAGTCAGCGCTGGCCGGATCGGGCGCCCCGGCACATGGTGGCTCGACACACAGATCGACACTGGGGGGATCGGCATGATCAGGGGTTGGTTCGCGGGGCGCCGGGGCAGGATCCACTTCCGGCGCTGGGAGCCGGGCGGCCGTCCGGTGGCCCTGCTGGTGCTGCTGCACGGCCTCGGTGAGCACAGCGGGCAGTACGGCCCGCTCGCGGAGGCGGCGGCGGAGATGGGCGTCGGCACGTGGGCGCTCGACCAGGCCGGCCACGGCTACAGCGACGGCGAGCGGGTCCTCGTCGAGAGCGTCGACGATCTCGTGGCCGACGCCGAGACCCTGCTCACCAAGGCCCGGTCGGCGTGGCCCCGGGTCCCGGTGGTGGTGGCCGGGCACTCGCTCGGCGCGACCGTGGCCACGCTGCTGGTCGGGGAGATCCGCACCGGCACCGTCAGCGGTCCGGCCGCCGATCCCGCCGCCGACACCGCGGGGCTCGTACTGGCCGGTTCCTCGCTGCTCGACGGCGCACAGGGGCTGAGCGCACTCCTCGCGTCCGGGGTCGACCCGATGGAGCTGCGCAAGGACCCGTCCGAGCTGGTACGCGACCCCGAGCAGGCCCGGCTGGTGCGCGAGGACCCCCTGGTGTGGGACGGCGGCCTGCGCCCGCAGACCCTCGCGGCGCTCACCGCGGCGGGGGCGCGCACCCGCGCCGCGGTCACCGACGGTGCGCTCGACCACCTCCCGGTGCTGCTGCTGCACGGCGCCGAGGACGACATCGCCCCGGCGGCGGGCGCGGTGGCCGTGGGTGAGCTGCTGCCCCGCGCGCGGGTCGTCGTGTACCCGGGTGACCGGCACAACGTCCTGCACGAGCTGGACCGCGGCGAGGTCCACGCCGAGCTGCTCCGGTTCGTCGCGGCGGTCACGTCCGTCCCCACCCCGTAAGGAGAGTCCGTGATCCGGGTCAGACGACTCGTCCCCCTGCTGCTCGCGGCCGCTGTGCTGGCGGCCGCCTGCAGCGGTGCGGAGTCGGTCGGGGCGGGCGCCCCGGCGGCCGACACCACGCTCGACGTGCGGCTGGTGCTGGAGCCGACCAGCCTCGACATCACCAGCGTGGCGGGCGCCGCGGTCTCCCAGCTCCTGCTCGACAACGTCTACGAGGGGCTGCTCACCCGCGACGCCGGCGGCGCGATCGTGCCGCTGCTCGCGCAGGACGTCAGCACGTCCCCCGACGGGCTCACCTACACGTTCCGGCTGCACGACGGTCTCGCCTTCGCCGACGGCTCCCCGCTCACGTCCGCCGACGTCGTGTGGTCCTACCGGAACGTGATCGCACCGGAGTCGAAGAACCCGAACAAGGCGGACTTCGCCGCGGTCACCGGCGTCGACGCCCCCGACCCGCACACCGTCGTGATCACGCTCTCGCGTCGCGACGCCAACTTCACCTACGCCCTCACCGACCGCGCCGCCGCGGTGCTGAAGCAGGGCACCGACCCCGCCACGCTCGCCGGCACCGCCAACGGCAGCGGGCCGTTCGTGATCCGCTCCTGGCAGCGCGGGTCGTCCATCACGCTGGCGCGCAACGAGCACTACTGGGGACAGCCCGCGAACCTCTCCGGCGTGGTGCTGCACTACATCCCCGACACCACCGCCGCCAACAACGCCCAGCTCACCGGCGAGACCGACGTGGAGACCGGGCCCGACCCCACGCTCCTGTCCCAGTTCCAGGGCCCCGACTTCACGGTCGCCGAGGGCGTCACCAGCGACAAGTTCGTGCTGGGCATCAACAACGGCCGCGGCCCGCTCGCCGACGTACGCGTGCGCCACGCGATCCGGCAGGCGATCGACAAGGACGGCCTGATCCGCGTGGCACTGGCAGGCAAGGGGCAGCGCATCGGCAGCGGCGTCGCGCCCACCGACCCGTGGTTCGACGCCGGGCTCACCTCCATCGACCCCTACGACCCCCCGGCGGCGAAGGCGCTGCTCGCCGAGGCCGGGTTCGGCTCTGGGCTCGACCTGACCCTCGTGGTGCCGAACATCTACTCCGCGAGGATCGGCGAGTACGTGGCGTCGCAGCTCGGGCAGGTGGGGATCCGGGTGCGCTACGAGCCGGTGGAGTTCGCGACCTGGCTCGACCGCGTCTACACGAAGGCGGACTACGACCTGTCGATCGTCGACCACGCCGAGGCGCGCGACATCGGGAACTACGCGAACCCGGACTACTACTGGCGCTACTCCGACGCGCAGGTCCAGCAGTGGGCCGACCAGGCGTCGACCGCCGCGAGCGATGCCGAGCGCGACGGGCTGTACCGGCAGGTCGCGCGGAAGATCTCCGAGGACGCGGTGAGCGACTGGCTCTACAGCCCGACCAGCCTCGTCGTGCTCCGCGCGGGCGTCACCGGGTTCCCCACGAGGGAGACGAACTCACGGCTCGACCTCGCGCAGGTCACGGCCTCGGCCGCGCAGTAGCGAGGCAGCCGTGGTCGTGTTCCTGGTGCGTCGCACCGCGCTGTTCGCGGCGTCGCTGTTCGCGGCGAGCGTGCTGATCTTCCTTCTGCTGCGGCTGCTGTCCGGGGACATGGCCCAGGTGATCGCCGGGGTGCAGGCGACGCCGGCGCAGGTCGCGTCGCTGCGCCACGAGCTGGGCACGGACCGGCCGCTGGCCGTGCAGTACGCCACCTGGATCGGGGGCGTGCTCACCGGCGACTTCGGCACCTCGGCCCTGAGCGGCGTGTCGGTGTCGGCGGAGCTGGGCGAGAAGCTGACGGTCACGGCGCCGCTGGTCGCCGTGGCCATGGTGCTGTCGGTGCTGGTGGCGGTCCCGCTCGGAGTCCTCGCCGCGATCGCGCACCGGCGGCGGCTCGGCGTCGTCATCTCGGTCGGCAGCCAGCTGGGCATCGCGCTGCCGACGCTGTGGGTGGGCCTGGTGCTGGCGATCGTGTTCGCGGTGTGGCTGCGCTGGCTCCCCGCGCAGGGGTTCCCCACCGCGGGCTGGGAGCAGCCCGTGCGGGCGGTGCGCAGCCTGGTGCTGCCTGCCGTCACGCTGGCGCTGGCCGAGGGCGCGGTGCTGCTGCGGTTCGTGCGGTCGGCCACCCTCGGCGTGCTGAACCAGGACTTCCTGCGCACCGCGCGGGCCACCGGCCTGACCCGGACGGGAGCGCTGCTGCGCCACGGCCTGCGCAACGCGGCGCTGCCGGTCGTGTCGATCCTGGGACTGCAGGTGGCCGCGTTGCTGGTGGGGGCGGTCGTCGTCGAGGCTGTGTTCGCGCTGCCGGGGGTGGGGCAGATGCTGCTCACCGACGTCGGCAACCGCGATCTGGTGAAGGTGCAGGGTGAGGTGCTGCTGCTCACCGGGGCGGTGCTCACGATCGGCTTCCTCGTCGACGTGGCCCACCGCCTGATCGACCCCCGGCTGCGGGTGAGCCGGTGACGCGCCGGGTGCTGCGCAGCCCCACCGGCCTCGCGGGCGCCGTCGTGGTGGCGCTGCTCGTGCTCGGCGCGCTGGTGTCGCTGGTGTGGACTCCGTTCGACCCGACGCTGGTCGACCCGGCCTCGACGTGGCTGCCACCGCTGTCGGGCGGGCACCTGCTCGGCACCGACGGCAGCGGCCGCGACCTGGCGAGCCAGCTGCTGGCGGGCGCCAGGGTCACGGCGTTCACCGCGGCCACCGCCACCGTGGTGGCCGCCGTCGTGGGGGTGGGCCTCGCCGTGCTCGCCGCCGTCCCCCGCCACGGTGGCGAGGTGGTCGCGCACCTGATCGACGTGCTGGTGGCGCTGCCGACGCTGCTGCTCGCGATGGTGCTGGCCGCGGTCTACGGCGGCTCGGTGTGGACGGCGGTCGTCGCCATCGGCATCGGCACCGGCGTGAACGTCGCCCGCGTCGCGCGGGCGGAGATGACCTCGGTGCTCGGCACCGACTACGTGCTGGCCGCCGAGGTGGCCGGGGCGGGCACCGGGCGCATCGTCCGTCGCCACGTACTGCCCAACGTCGCGCCCGTGCTCGTCGTGCAGCTCTCGCTCGTGCTCGCGCTGGCGGTGCTCGCCGAGGCGGCGCTGTCCTACCTCGGGTTCGGCACCCCGCCGCCCACCCCGTCCTGGGGACGGATGCTGCAGGACCTGCAGCAGTACGTCACCGTGCACCCGCTGGTGGTGGTCTGGCCGGGGTGCGCGATCGCCGTCGTCGTGCTCGGGTTCACCCTCCTCGGCGACGCACTGCGCGACGCCATCGACCCGAGGATGCGGTTGCCGGGGCAGGCGGCGCCCGCCGTGGAGGTGCTGCCGTGACGGCGCTGCTGGAGATCGAGGGCCTGACCGTCCGCTTCGGCGGCCGGGCCGTGGTGGACGACGTCTCGCTCCGCCTCGACGCGGGTGAGCGGCTCGGCCTGATCGGCGCCTCCGGGTCGGGGAAGTCGCTCACCGCGCTCGCCGTGATCGGTCTGCTGCCCGACGGTGCCACGGTCAGCGGCAGTGTCCGGCTGGCCGGGAGCGAGCTCGCCGGCGGCTCGGACCGCGAGCTGGCCCGGGTGCGGGGCAGCCGGATCGGGATGGTGTTCCAGGAGCCGGCGACGGCGCTGGACCCGCTGATGCGGGTCGGCGCGCAGATCGCCGGACCGGTGCGCCGGCTCACCGGCGCCTCCCGGTCCGCCGCGGCCCGCCGGGCCGTCGAGCTGGCCGCCACGGTGGGGCTGCCCGACCCGGAGGTGCTGGTCCGCGCCTACCCGCACCAGCTCTCCGGCGGCCAGCGCCAGCGGGTGGGCATCGCGATCGCGCTCGCGGGGGAGCCCGACCTGCTGATCGCCGACGAGCCCACCACCGCGCTCGACGTCACCGTCCAGGCCGAGGTGCTGGGGCTGCTCGACGACCTGGTGCGCCGCCGCGGCACCGCCCTGCTGTTCATCAGCCACGACCTCGCCGTGGTCGCGCAGATCGCCCGGCGGGTGGCGGTGCTGGCCGACGGTCGGGTCCGCGAGTACGGCCCGGTGGAGCAGGTGCTGCACCAGCCGCGGGACCTGGTGACGCAGGCGCTGGTCGCGGCGGCGCGGCGCACGAGCTGGCAGGCCCCAGCACCCGTCGGGACAGTGGGGCAGGGATCGTGAGCGGGGACGCCCGAGGGGAGACAGCGGTGGACGGCGAGGCGGCGGGGAGCGCGGACGTGCTGCTGCGCGCCGAGGCACTGCACCGGCACTACCCCCTGCCCCGGCAGCGGCTCCTGCACAGGCGCCCGATCCGCCACGCCCTGCGCGGGGTCGACCTGGAGCTGGCCGCCGGCGGCAGCGTCGGGATCGTCGGTGAGTCGGGGTCGGGCAAGTCCACGCTGGTCCGGCTGCTGCTGGCACTGGACCGGGCCGACGCGGGAGCGGTCAGCTACCGCGGTCGTGCGGTTGAGCCCGGACCGCCGCGGACGCTGCGGTGGTTCCGGCGGGAGGTGCAGGTCGTGCTGCAGGACCCGTTCGCCTCCCTCGACCCGCGGATGCGGGTGGCCGACATCGTCGCGGAACCCCTCGAGTGCCTCGACGTGCCGGGCGACCACGCGGCGCGGGTCGCCGAGCTGCTCGGTGCCGTCGGGCTGGAGCCGGGACCGGCCAAGGACCGGTACCCGCACGAGTTCTCCGGTGGCCAGCGGCAGCGGATCGCGATCGCCCGCGCACTCGCCCCCGGCCCGCGCGTGCTGGTCGGGGACGAGCCGCTCTCGGCACTCGACGTCGCGGTGCGCGGGCAGGTCATGGACCTGCTGCGGGGGCTGGCCGCCGACCTCGGACTGGCGCTGGTGCTCGTCTCGCACGACATCGGCGCGGTGCACCGGCTGTGCGAGCAGATCATGGTGCTGCACGAAGGTGGGGTCGTCGAGCGCGGCCGGACCGCCGACGTGCTGGCCGCGCCGTCCCACCCCTACACCCGGCGGCTGCTCGCCGCGGTCCCGCAGCTGCCCGACCGGGAGCAGGTATGACTCGGAGATCCTCGCCTGCCGGTACCGTCCCCGGCCCGCACAACGCGATCACCGACGTCCCCGGCGTCCGGATCGGGCACGACACGCGCGTGGGGGAGGGCTTCCTCACCGGCACCACCGTGGTGCTGCTCCCGCCGTCGGGCGCCCCGACCGCCGTCGAGGTGATCGGTGGCGGTCCGGCCACGCGGGACACCGCGGCGCTGGACCTGCGGGCCGGCGGGGCGTCGGCGCACGCCGTGGTGCTCACCGGCGGGAGCGCCTACGGCCTCGCGGCGGCGGCCGGGGTGCTGGAGTGGCTCGCCGCCGACGGCCGGGGTGCCCAGGTGGTGGCCGCCCAGCCGGGGCTCCTGCTCCCGCTGGTGCCGACGGCGGCGCTGTACGACCTGGGCCGGGGAGGAGAGTTCGGCGCCCGGCCCGACGCCGCGTTCGGTCGGCGTGCGGCGCAGGCGGCGGCGGACTCGCCCGCGTTCGCACCGGTGGCGCAGGGCTGCGTCGGGGCCGGCACCGGGGCGGTCACCGCGGAGCTGAAGGGCGGGGTCGGGACGGCGAGCGCCGTGCTGCCCGGCGGCACCGTGGTCGGCGCGCTCGCCGCGGTGAACGCCCACGGCTCCACGCTCGACCCGGTTACCGGGCTCCCGTACGCGCTCGGTCTCGGGGCCGCCGGCGAGTTCCCCCTCGCCACCCCGTCGGCCGCGGAGCACACCGCGGCGCAGCGCCGCCTCGCGGAACCGGGCCGGGCGCGGACCGGGCTCGCCCTGCCCGTCCCGGGGACCGGGCCCGACCCGGCGCTCGGCCCCAACACGGTGATCGGAGCCGTCGCCACCGACGCCCCGCTCGACGCCGCAGCCGTCCACCGGCTTGCGGCCGCCGGGCAGCGGGGGATGGCCCGTGCGATATCCCCGGTGCACAGCCGCACCGACGGCGACACCGTGTTCGCGGTGTCCGTGCCGGGCAGCGACGATGGCGGCGGTCCGGCCGACCCGCTGCCTGCCGTGCTGGCGGCAGCCGAGTGCGCCTTCGCCCGGGCGATCGTCCACGCCGTGCTGCAGGCCGAGTCGGTGGTCACCCCGTTCGGGCGGATCGCCGCCTACCGCGAGCTCTATCCCGGCGCGTGCGCGGCGCTGCCCCTGAAGTAGCCGCAATGGACACCCAGGACATTCCGCCACCCCTGGTCGCGGGGCCTGTCCCGGATGCCGGGGCCACCGCAGCCGGATGACTGCTTGCGGCGGTATGAAGGGGTCGGGATCCGGCGTCCGTCGGACCCCGACGATCAGAGGAGAAGACCTCCGTGCGCTATGACGCCGTGCTCGCCGAAACGGTGGGCATCCAGGGTGCCGACAACGATGAGATCGAGGCCTACGCCGCGCGTCCGATGGACGGCGGGAGCCGTGGGGGCGTGCTGGTGATCCACCACATGCCCGGCTACGACCGCGAGAGCAAGGAGATCGTGCGGCGGTTCGCCGTCTGGGGCTACAACGCCATCTGCGTGAACCTCTACAGCCGCGAGGCCCCCGGCGCGGAGCCGGACGACGCCGCTGCCGCCGCTCGGGCCAACGGCGGCGTGCCGGACGCCCGGTTCGTCGGTGACGCCGCGGGTGCGGTGCGGTGGCTGCGCGCCCTGCCCACGTCCAACGGCAAGGTCGGCACCATCGGGTACTGCTCCGGTGGGCGCCAGGCGTTCCTGACCGCGCTGGAGCTGGACATCCAGGGCGCGGTCGACTGCTACGGCGCGTTCGTCGTGGGCACGCCGCCCGAGGGCTTCCCGTGGCGGGTACAGCCGCTGGCCGACCGGGTCGCCGAGCTGCGCGCCCCGGTGCTGGGGCTGTTCGGCAACGAGGACTCCAACCCGTCGCCCGACCAGGTCGACGAGCTGGAGAAGCTGCTGCAGACCCACGGCAAGGAGTACGAGTTCCACCGCTACGACGACGCCGGGCACGCCTTCTTCGCGGTTGACCGGCCGGCCTACCGGGTCGCGGCCGCGATCGACGGATGGCAGCGCGTGGAGGCCTTCTTCGCCACCCACCTGTCCGGAAAGGCCTGACCCGGCCATGTGCACCTACAGCACCGAGAAGATCGACGTCGCGGCCAGCAGCGGGAAGGGTCCCGACGGCTGGTTCCCGCTGCGGACGGCGACCGTCTACTACGACCACCCCGTGCACGCCCCCGACGCGCACACGGTGAACATCGACTTCCTCAACCCCGACCGCGGCCCCGGTGCCCGGGTGGCGGTGGAGCTGAGCCTCGACTCGGCGCGTGCCCTGCTGGAGGCGCTGCAGGTCACGGTGGAGCGCGCGAAACACCACTGAGCTCGTCCCCGGACCGGGTGGGGCGCGAGTCAGAGGTCGACGACGACCTCGCCGCGCTCCTCCCGCACCGGGTAGACGGTCACCTCGAAGTCGCCGTTGCCGCACGAGCCGTCGGCCACGGAGAAGGTGTAGTTGTGCAGCGGGCACACGACCTTGGTGGCGTCCACCTGCCCGTCGGCGAGCGGGCCCCCGGCATGCGGGCAGAGCGCGTCCATCGCCCGGAGCCCGCCGTCGCGCAGCCGGAACACCGCGATCTGCCGGTCGCCCACCGCGAAGGCCCGGCCCTCGCCGACGGGGATGCCGTCCGGCGGGCCGAGCCGGTGGCCCGTCACCTCGGGTGCGCTCACCTCTCCGCTCCCGCCCGCTCGGCGGTGCCGGCGCCGCTCGCGAACGGTCCACTCGCTTCGGGACCGCTGCGGGCCGAGGCGCTGTGCCCGGCCCGCACCGGCACCTGGGGCAGCGGGATCAGCGGCAGCGAGTCGGCGAACTGGCCGCTCGTCACCGGTTGCCTGCCCTCCAGCCACGGGTCGCGGTAGGCCTCGACCGACGACTGCATCCGTTCGTCCAGCCCGGCGACCAGCCCGTCCCGGTCCTCGACCAGCAGGGCCTGCAGCTCGTCGAGCCCGACCCGGGGGACGAAGTCGTAGGTGCGCTCCAGCCAGCGGGCGTTCTCGCGGTAGTACTGCATGAACGTGCCGGTGAGCCGCACCGCCTCGGCGTGGCCGATGACGGTGGCCAGCAGGTCGCCCTTGCGGACCGACGCCCCCGCGGCACCACCGACGTAGACGTCCCACCGGTCCTCGCCCACCGCGACCAGCCCGACGTCCTTGACCAGTGCCTCCGAGCAGTTGCGCGGGCAGCCCGCCACCGCGAGCTTCATCTTGGCGGGGCTCTCCAGACCCTTGTAGCGCTCCTCGATGTCGATGCCGAGCTGTGTGGAGTCGCCCAGCCCGAACCGGCAGAAGTCGGTGCCCACGCAGGTCTTCACCGTGCGCATCGACTTGCCGTAGGCGTAGCCCGAGGGCATGTCCAGGTCCTCCCACACGGCGGGGAGGTCCTCCTTGCGCACGCCGAGGAGGTCGATCCGCTGCCCGCCGGTCACCTTGATCATCGGGATGGCGTACTTGTCGGCGACGTCGGCGATCCGGCGCAGCTGGGCGGAGTCGGTGACCCCGCCCGACATCCGCGGCACCACCGAGAACGTCCCGTCGCGCTGGATGTTGGCGTGCACCCGGTCGTTGATGAACCGGGCGTCGCGCTCGTCGACGTACTCCGCGCCCCACAGCGTCCGCAGCAGCGACGCCAGCGCCATCTTGCTGCCCGCGTCCTCGCCGTCGGGGGCGAGCTCGGCGAACACCGCCGACACCGAGCGCAGCCCGCGTTCCCGGACCGCCGCGATGAGCGCCGGTTTCTCCAGCGGGACGGCGGGCACGTACCAGTTCGCGCTCTCGTCGGCCTCGACGTCACCGTCGGCCGCCCACTCGACGATCTCCCGGACCAGGGACTTGCACGCCCCGCAGCCCTTCCCGGCCCGGGTCGCGGTCATCACGCCCTCGACGCTCGTGGTGCCGCCGCGGACGCAGCCCACGAGGTCGCCCTTGGAGACGCCGTTGCAGTTGCACACCTGCACCGCGTCGTCCATCTCCGCCGCGCCCTCCGTCCCGGACGGCCCGGCCAGATCGAACAGCAGCTCCACCCGTTCCTCCGGCAGCGGCAGCCCCCGGTCGAAGCTCTGGGTGAGGAACGCGACCTTGCCGACGTCACCGAGCAGCGTGGCGCCCACCAGCTTTCCGTCCCGGACCACCACGGACTTGTAGACCCCGCGCCCGGGCTCGGCGAAGCGGACGAACTCGTCGTCCTCGCGCTCGGGACCCTTGAGTCCCATCGCGGCGAGGTCCACGCCTGCGACCTTGAGCTTCGTCGCCAGCCGGGAGCCGTGGTAGGCCGCCTTGGGATCCACGCCGGTGATGTGGTCGGCCAGCACGGTGGCCTGCTCCCACAGCGGCGCCACGAGCCCGTACACCTCGCCGCGGTGCTGCGCGCACTCGCCGACGACGTAGATGTCGGGGTCGTCCACCGACCGCATCTGGTCGTCGGCGACGATCGCCCGCTCCACGGTCAGGCCCGACACGACCCCCAGCCCGACGTTGGGCCGGATGCCGGCGGTGACCACGACCATGTCGGTGTCGAGCGTGGTGTCGTCGGCGAACACCACGCCGGTGACGGTGCCGCTGCTGCGCATCGCGGTGGTCCGCTTCCCGGTGTGCACGGTGATGCCCAGCCGCTCGACGACCTTGCGCAGGATCGCGCCCGCCTCCTCGTCGAGCTGCTGGTTCATCAGCACCGGCCCGGACTGCACCACGTGCACCTCGTGTCCGTGGCGCAGCAGCCCGTAGGCCGCCTCCAGGCCGAGCAGGCCGCCGCCGATCACGACGGCGCGGCGGTGGTCGCGCGCGTAGTCGAGCATCGCGGTGGTGTCGTCGAGCGTCCGGAACCCGAAGACCCCCGGGGTCAGCGTCTTGTCGTCGACCCACATGCCGTCCATCGGCGGGAAGAAGGTCCGGCTGCCCGTCGCGATGATCAGCTTGTCGTACGAGACCGTCGTGCCGTCGTCGGCGAAGACCTTGCGGGCGAAGCGGTCGATGCGCACGATCCGCACTCCGGCATGCAGCGTGATGTCGTTCTCGGCGTACCAGTCCATCGGGTTGAGGTAGATCTCGTCGGAGTCCTCGCCGGCGAGTACGTGCGAGAGCATGATCCGGTTGTAGTTGCCGTAGGGCTCGTCGCCGAACATCGTGATGCGGAACCGCGTGGCGTCGCGGGCGAGGATCTCCTCCACGGCACGGGCGCCCGCCATGCCGTTGCCGATCACGACGAGATCGAGTTCCTCCACCTCACACCTCCACCAGTCCGAGGTCGACGACGACGGTGGTGCTCAGGCCCTCGGGTGCGGCCACGTGCAGCTCCAGCACCGAGCCGTCCTCGATGTCCTCGACCACGGCCAGCGCGACGTGGGTGGCCGACCGGGCGCCGATCGGGAAGTAGCGCATGGGGGCGCCGTCCCGGACGAGCACGACGGTGATCAGCTCCGCTGCGGAGTTGCCGCCACGGAAGTACAGCGGCTGCGTGGTGATGCCGGCCGGCACGGTGTAGGTGAGGCTGTCGTGCAGGAGTGCCGGCTTGTCCGCCCCCTGACCCTCGAACGGGAAGATTCCCTGCAGGAAGCGCGGCGTGCTGTGCATGCTGTGTCTCCTCGTGGTGGACGGTCGGGCCCGGATCAGCAGCGCTGCCCGGCGGTGTGGGCGGGCACCTGCTCGGCAGGGCCCGGTGACACGGCGTCGACCGGTTCGACGGCCACCGGGCAGGTCTTGAACTCCGGCATCCGGGAGATCGGGTCGAGCGCGTCGCTGGTCAGCGCGTTGACCGTGGCCGCGCCACCCCAGTGGAACGGGACGAACACGGTGTCGCGCCGGATCCCGGCGGTGTGGCGGGCGCGGACGACGGCGCTGCCGCGGCGGGTGCGGAGCCGGACGTGTTCCCCGTCGGCCACACCGAGGCTCCTGGCCAGCTCGGGGTGCAGCTCCGCGTAGGGGTCGGGCTCGGCGCGCAGCAGCGTGGGGCTGCGCCGGGTCTGCGTCCCCGACTGGTACTGCGAGCGCGACCGGCCGGTCGTGAGCAGGTACGGGTAGTCGGCGTCGGGGCGTTCGGCGGCCCGGCGCGCGGTGACCGCGACGAACCGCGCGCGACCGTCGGGCGTGGGGAAGGAGTCGAGGAACATCCGCGGCGTGCCCGGGTGGCCGGGGTGCGGGCACGGCCAGTGCAGCAGTTCGCCCGCGGCCAGCCGCTGCGCGGTGATCCCGGCGTAGTCGGCCGCGCCGCCCGCGCTGGCGCGGCCCAGCTCGGCGTAGACCTCCAGCGGGTCGGTGGGGAAGTGGGCGCCCTTGCCGAGCCGGTCGGCCAGCCCGCGCAGGATCTCCAGGTCGCTGCGCACCCCCGCCGGTGGGTCGACGGCCTTGCGGCGCAGCAGAACCCGGCCCTCGGGGTTGGTCATCGTGCCGTCCTCCTCCGCCCACTGGGTGGTGGGCAGCACGACGTCGGCCCGCTCGGCGGTCTCGGAGAGGAAGAAGTCGGTGACGACGAGCAGGTCGAGCGCGTCGAGCCGCTCGGCGACGTGGCGGGCGTTCGGGGCCGACACGACGGGGTTGGACGCGGCGACGAGCAGCACCCGGACCCCTCCGGCGGTGCCCAGATGGTCGAGCATCTCGTAGGCCGAGACCCCGGGTGCGGGCAGCTCGTCGGGGTCGACGCCCCACACCGCGGCCACGTGGGCCCGGTCGGCGGGGTCGGCGAGCTTGCGGTAGCCGGGCAGCTGGTCGGCCTTCTGCCCGTGCTCGCGCCCGCCCTGCCCGTTGCCCTGCCCGGTGACGGTGCCCCAGCCCGAACCCGGGCCCCGGCCGGGCAGCCCGAGTGCGAGTGCCAGGTTGATCCAGGCCTGGGTGCTGTCGGTGCCGTCGGCGTGCTGCTCGACGCCGCGGGCGGTGAGGATCATCGCGGTGCGGGCGGCGGCCAGCTCGTGCACCGTCCCGGTCAGCTCGGCGACGGGGATCCCGGTGGTGCGCTCGACGCGGTCGGGCCAGTCGGAGCGCACGGCCCGGCGCACGGCGTCGAAGCCGGTGGTGCGGGCGGCGACGTACTCCTCGTCGACCAGCCCGTCGCGGATGGCGATGTGCAGCATCCCGTTGGCCAGTGACAGGTCGGTGTTCGGCACGGGCTGCAGGTGCCGGTGGGCGAGCTCCGCCGTCGCCGTGCGGCGGGGGTCGACGACGACGTGCACGGCGCCGCGGTCGCGCCCTTCCTCGAAGAACCGCATGGCGGGCGGCATGGTGTCGGCGGGGTTGCTGCCCACCAGCAGCACCACGTCGGCGGCGGGGATGTCGGCGAACGGGAACGGCAGGCCGCGGTCGACCCCGAAGGCCCGGGTGCCCGCCGCCGCGGCCGAGGACATGCAGAACCGGCCGTTGTAGTCGATGCTCCGGCTGCCCAGCGCGACCCGGGCGAACTTGCCGAGCTGGTAGGCCTTCTCGTTGGTCAGGCCGCCACCGCCGAAGCAGCCGACGCTGTCGGGGCCGTGGCGCCGGCCGGCCTGCCGGATCGCGGTGGCGACCCGGTCGAGTGCGGCGTCCCAGCTCACCGGGCGCAGCGGGCCGGTACGGGAGTGGCGCATCAACGGCGTGGTCAGCCGCTCGGGGTGCCCGAGGAGCTCGGCCGCGTTGGCGCCCTTGACGCACAGGCCGCCCCGGTTGACGGGGTCGTCGCGGCCGGTCAGCTCGATCGTGCCGTCGTCGCGGCGCGCCATGTGGACCCCGCACTGCAGCGAGCAGTACGGGCAGTGCGTCGCGATGGGCGCTGCAGTCACCCGTACCAGCGTCGGCGACCGGTGTTGCCGCTCCGTTAGGCCGCAGTTACGTCGGGTCCCGGGTGTGCCCGGTCGCGGACCTCTCGCCGGCGTCCGGGGCGGCGTCGTGGGCCAGCAGGGCGATCTGCACCCGGTTGTTCAGGCCGAGTGCGGTGAGGATACGGGTGATGTGGGCCTTCACCGTCGCGACGCTCATGTGGAGGCTCGCGGCGATCTCCGCGTTGGTGAGCCCCTCGCCGATCCGCGCGGCGACCTCACGCTCCCGGGCCGTGAGCCGGTCGAGCCGCGCGGCGGCCCGGTGGCGCCGGGCGCCGTCGCCGGTGGTGACGTGGTCGACCAGCCGGCGCAGCACCGACGGCGAGAGCATCGGCTCGCCGTCCGCGACGCGCAGGATCGCGTCGAGGATCCGCGCCGGTGGCGTGTCCTTCAGGACGAACCCCGCCGCTCCGGCCCGCAGAGCCCGCAGGACGTGGTCGTCGGTGTCGAAGGTGGTCAGGATGATGACCTCGGGCGGGTCCGGGCGGGCGCGCAGCGCCGCGGTGGCGGCGAGACCGTCCACCACCGGCATCTGGATGTCCATGAGCACGACGTGCGGGGCGTGGGCGGCGACGGCGGCGGGGACGTGCGCCCCGTCGGTGGCCTGCCCGACGATCTCGACGAGCGGGGTGCCGCCCAGCATCGTGTGCAGCGCTGAGCGCACGAGGGGATCGTCGTCCACCACGAGCACCCGGACCGGTGCTCCCCGGTCCGTCGCGGGCTGCGCCATGCCGTGGGTCATGCCGGCCACGGCAGCCACGCCCACAGGCGGTACTCGCCATCGGCCGTCGGCCCGTGCTCGAGGCGCCCACCGGCCAGCGCGGCGCGCTCGGCCAGCCCGATCAGGCCCGTCCCGGATCCGGGCACCTCCCGGCCCGGTGCGGTGGCGGCGAGCCGGTTGTGGATCCCGACGGTGAGCCCGGCGCCCGGCCCACCGGCCAGCGCGACGGTGACGGGCGCGCCCGGCGCGTGCTTGCGCGCGTTGGTGAGGCCTTCCTGCACCACCCGGAAGGCGGTGCGGCCGACGACCCCCGGCACGGCGTCCGCAGCCGTGCGCTCGTCGCGGACCGTGACCGCGGTTCCGGCCCGGCGGGTCTCCTCCACCAGCAGGCCCAGGCCGTCAAGGGCGGGCTGGGGGTGCAGGGCGTCGCCGCCGGTGTCGTGGTCGGGGTCGCTGTCGTGGTCGGCCGCGCGCAGCACGGCGAGGATCTCCCGCAGGTCCACCAGCGACTGGTGGGCGCTGGCCCGGATCACCCCGGCCGCCTCGGCGACCGTCTCGGGTGCGGCGTCGGGGCGGAACTCCAGCGCACCGGCGTGCATGCTGAGCAGCGAGAGCCGGTGGGCCAGCACGTCGTGCATCTCCCGGGAGATGCGTTCACGCTCGCGCTGCCTCGCCTGCCTGATGCGCTCCTGCTGGTCGGCCTCCGCCCGGCGGGTCCGCTCGGCCAGCGACAGCACCAACTGCCGCCGGGCCCGCACGGTGACCCCCCACGTGGCGGCGAGCAGGCACACCAGAGCGTGGATGCCGCACGTGACCCAGTACGTGACGGGCGTGTCGGGATCGATCGGGTGCAGCCGGTGCTGCACCAGTCCGGCCGCCACGGCCAGCGCGGTCACCGCCGCGGTGACCGCGGCGCGCCGGTGCACGGCCACGGTGAACAGCGCGAGCGCCGCGGCCCCGACGACCGTGGGCACCAGCACCGCGCCCAGTACCAGCGTGACGGCCAGCGGCACGGGCCACCGGCGCCGCCACCACAGCGACACCCACGAGAGAGCCCCCGCAATGACGTTCACCAGCGGCGGGGCGTCCGGCAGACCCAGCGAGCCGGGGCCGGGCGTCGGCATGAACACCAGGAACGCGATGGCGGCGGCCATCACGACACAGGCGAGGTCGGCCGCCCGGTCGCGGGCGGTGTGCCGGACGCCGGTGCTCATGGGGGGTTCCGGCGGGAGCAGCCCGGACCGCAGCACCCCCGGCAGGATCCCGGGCAGGTCAGGACCCGGGACGGCGCTGCCGATGGGTGCGGGGTGCATCGCCCACGGAGCCTAGCGATCACCGGCCCGGATTACCCCGGTTGTCCGGGTTGCCCGATCAGTGCGAGACCCGGTTCTCGGCCCTGGGGAGGGCGACGAACCACCCGCGAGTCGCCCGTTCTCGGTGGGCGAGTCGCCCGGTTCGGGACGCGTGATCGTCGCCAGATCCGCATTTCGGCCCCTCGGGGGGCGAAGACGTGGGTCTCGCAACGCTCACGGCGCCGGGGGCCGGCGCGGCACCCACCGGGCCATCACTCCGGCGCCCACCGCGGCGAGCGCGCCCATCGCCAGGGTGGCCGCGGCGAGGGCGGCGGCCGCGCTCACCAGAGCGACCACGGCCGGACCGGCCAGCATCCCGAGGTCGTGACACAACCGCCAGGCCCCGAGGAACTCCGCGCGGCCCTCGGCGGGAGCCGCGTCGGCGCCGAGGGTCATGATCAAGCCGTTGCTCAGGCCGTTGCCGATGCCCATCACCACGGCGACCACGCCGAGCGTCACCGCCGTGCCCGCCAGCGGCAGCGCGACGTGCGCGGCGGCGAACACCAGGAGCGAGGAGACGGCCACCCCGCGGCGCCCGCGACGGTCCATGAAACGCCCGGCGGGGTAGGAGAGCGCGACGTCGACGGCGGCGCCGATCCCGAACAGCACGCTCGTCGTCACCGCGTCCAGTCCGATGTGGTCGGCCCACAGCGGCAGCACCGCGGTGCGGGACGCCCGCGCGGCTCCCATCAGCAGCGCCCCCGCGCCGAGGGTGCGCAGCACCCGCTGGTGTGACGTGACGACCGTCGTCAGCGAGACCGCCGGACGGCCCCGCCCGCCGGCGTCCGGGCCGTGCTCGAGCCGGGGCAGGGCCGCCATCAGGGCCCCGGACGCGACCACCGCCACCAGCTGCACGAGGAAGCCGCCGCGGGTGCCGACGACGTGCACCACCGCGGCACCGAGGAACGGGCCGAGCAGGAACCCGAGCCGGCTCAGGCCGGCCATCGCCGACAGCGCCCGCGCCCGCATCTCCGCAGGTACCGCGTCGACCACATAGGACTGCCGGGCCAGCCCCCACACCGCGCTCGCCACCCCGAACAGCCCGACGCCCACGCCGAGCACCGCCACCGACGGCGCCACGAGGCTCAGCGCGACCCCGACCAGGCCGACGGCGCTCCCGAGCAGCACGGCGTTGCGCTCACCGAGCCGGGCCACGATCCGGCCGGCGGGGAGGTCGCCGAGCACCTGGCCCAGCCCGAGCAGCGCGACGACCACCCCAGCGGCGGCCACCGAGCCGCCCAGCTCGCGGGCGGTCAGCGCCACCACCGGCGCGGCGGCGCCCTGCCCGATCCCGAACACCGCGGCCGGCAGGAAGGCGGGAACGACGAGCCGGCGCAGCGGCCGCTCCGCCCCGCGAGTCGCCCGGTTTCCGTGGGCGAGTCGCCCGGTCCGGGTCGCATGATCGCCGCGAGATCCACGTCCTGGCCCGGTGGGGGGCGACGACGGCGGCCTCGGCGTGATCATGTCGGTCGGGGCGCAGCGCCCGTCCCGCTCCGCGAGTCGCCCGGTTTCCGTGGGCGAGTCGCCCGGTCCGGGTTGCATGATCGTCGCGAGATCAGCGTTTCGGCCCGTCGGAGGGCGAAGACCCTGATCTCGCGACGATCACCACGAACACTGCGGTCGGGCAACGGGCTAGGCGCTCACCGCTGGGGCGCTCACCGCTGCGGTGTGGCGGCTCTGCGGCCGGGGCAGGCCGAAGTGGTCGCGCAAGGTGGCGCCCGTGTACCCGGTGCGGAACAGCCCGCGGCCCCGCAGGATGGGCACGACGGTCTCGGCGAAGATCTCCAAGCCGCCAGGGTAGTACGGCGGCATCACGTTGAAACCGTCAGCTGCACCGGACCGGAACCACTCCTCGATCGTGTCGGCGACCTGCTCCGGGGTGCCGGCGAACACGCGGTGCCCGCGCGCCCCGGCCAGCCGGTGCAGCAGCCCGCGCACCGTCGGCCGTTCCCGCTCGACGATGCCCGCCACCACCTGCAGGCGGCTGCGCCCGTTGTCGGTGACGTCCCCGGCCCCGGCGAACAGCGCCTGCGGCACCGGCGCGTCGAGGTCGAGGTGGTCCAGCGACGTGCCGGTGATCCGCTCCAGCTGCAGCAGCCCGTACGCCGGGACGGTGAGCTCGTTGAACTCCCGCTCCAGGGCGCGGGCCGCGGTCTCGGTGCCGGCGATGAAGGGGGAGATGCCCGGCAGGACCTTCACGTGCTCCGGACGGCGGCCGAAGCTCGCGGCCTGCGCCTTCACGTCGGCGTAGAACGCCTGGGCGTCGGACAGCCGCTGGTGGGCGGTGAAGATCGCCTCCGCGTACCGGCCGGCGAAGGCGCGCCCGTCGTTGGACGCCCCGGCCTGCACGAGCACCGGGGCCCCTGGGGCGGGCGCGGCTGGTTGAACGGGCCCCGAACACGCACGTACTCACCCACGTGCCCGATCTCGTGGATCTTGCCCGCGTCGGCGTAGATCCCGGCCGCCCGGTCGAGGACGACCGCGTCGTCCTCCCAGCTGTCCCACAGCGCGAGCACGGCGTCGACGAACTCCCGCGCCCGCGCATACCGCTGCGCGTGCGGCGGGTGGGCGTCGAGGCCGAAGTTCGCCGCCGCCGCGTCGTTGCCGGTGGTGACGATGTTCCAGCCGGCCCGGCCACCGGAGATGTGGTCGAGCGAGCCGAAGAGCCGGGCCAGGTTGTAGGGCTCGTAGTACGTGGTCGAGGCGGTGGCGATGAGCCCGATCCGCTCGGTGGCCGCCGCGATCGCCGTGAGCAGGGTGATCGGCTCCAGCCGGCCCACCGCGTTGTGCGCGACGTCGCCCTGCAGCGCGGGCCCGTCGGCGAAGAACACCGCGTCGAGCGCGGCGGCCTCGGCCGTGCGGGCGATCTCCTGGTAGTACGACGCGTCGTAGATCCGCTCGGCCGCGCTCGCCGGGTGCCGCCAGGCTGCCTCGTGGTGCCCAGCGGGGTAGATGAACGCGTTCAGGCTCAGCTGACGCCGGTGCTCACTCATCTGTCCACTCCCAGTGCCGCGAGCAGGAACTCCCGGTGCGCGATGAACTCGGGGTCGCGATGGGTCCGGGGCCGGTCGAGCGTGATCGCCCGGTCCACCGCCACCCGGCCGCCGTCGATCACCAGCACCCGGTCGGCCAGCGAGACGGCCTCGTCGACGTCGTGCGTGACCAGCAGCACCGCGGGCCGGTGCCGGTCGTAGAGCTCGCGCAGCAGGGCGTGCATCCGGATCCGGGTGAGGGCGTCCAGCGCCCCGAACGGCTCGTCGGCCAGCAGCAGGGCGGGCTCGCGGACGAGCGAACGGGCCAGCGCGACCCGTTGCTGCTCGCCACCCGACAGCTCGTTCGGCCAGGCCCGCTCCCGCCCGGCGAGGCCCACCTCGTCGAGGGCCGCGCTGCCGCGGCTGCGCGCGTCGGGGCCACCGAGGCCGAGCACGACGTTGTCGAGCACGCGCGCCCATGGCAGCAGCCGCGAGTCCTGGAACACCACCGCCCGCTCCGCGGGCACCCGCAGCTCGCCCGAACCCGCGACGCCGTCGTCGAGCTCCGCGAGTGCTCGCAGCAGCGTGGACTTGCCCGATCCGCTGCGCCCGAGCAGCGCCACGAACTCGCCCGCCGCGATGTCCAGGTCGACGTCGTCGAGCACCACCCGGCCGTCGAACCCGCGGGTCAGCCCGCGGGCGCGCACCGCGGCCGGTACCCCCGTCCCGGCGCCCGGCCGGCTCGTCAGCTGCCCAGCGTCCGTCGCCATGACAACGCCCTCCTCTCGACGGCGCGGACCAGCGTGTCGCCCACCAGCCCGAAGGCGGCGTAGACGACCAGCCCGACGACGATGATCTCGGTCTGCCCGTACGTGCGGGCCTGGGTCATCAGGTAGCCGATCCCGCTGGTCGCGTTCACCTGCTCGACGACGACGAGCGCGATCCACGAGATCGTCACCGCGAGCCGCAGACCCGTGAAGAAGCCCGGCAGGGCGCCGGGCAGCGCGACGCGGCGGACGAACTCCGCACGGGAGAGCCCGACGGTCTCGGCGAGCTCGACGTAGCGGTGGTCGACGCCCCGCAGCGCGGCATGCGTGTTGATGTAGACGGGCACGAAGACGCTGGCGGCGATCATGATGATCTTCATCTCCTCGCCGATCCCGAACCAGATGATCGCGAGCGGGATCAGGGCCAGGGTCGGGACGGCGCGCTTGATCTGCACCGGCCCGTCGATGAGCGCCTCCCCGACGCGGCTCAGCCCCGACGCCAGCGCGAGCGCCACCCCGAGCCCGACGCCGAGCACGAGCGAGATCCCGGCCCGCTGCACGGACGTGAGGAGGTTGCTCTGCAGCCTGCCGTCGGCGATCAGCTCGCCGAACGTCGAGACCACCGTCCACGGCGCGGAGAGCGTCTGCGGGTCGAGCAGCCCCGTCGCCGAGGTGACGATCCAGGCCAGGACGAGCAGCACCGGGCCGAGCGCGAGCCCGCCCGGGACGGCCCGCCCAGGGCCGAGCTTGCGCCCGTGCCGTATCCGGCGGGTCAGCCGAGGGTCCGCCCCCGCGCCCTCCCGGCCGCGTTCGCGGGGCCGGGACACCGACAGCTCGGTCATGACGCCGCCTCCGCGGGAACAAGCACGTCGGCGGTCATGACGTCCCTCCCGGCCCGTACGCGGCACCGACGGCCGGCACCGTGGTCGTCACGACCTGGTCGAAGCGCAGGTCGAAGCCGTCGCTCGCGCGCACCTTCTTCGGGAGCTCCCCGGCCCGGTCGATCACGTCGATCGTCGCCTGCTGGCGGGCGACCACCGCGGCGTCGAGCCGCGGGAACGTGATCTGCCCCAGCGAGTCGACGATCCGCTGCCCGTCGGCCGCCGTGATGCCCTGGTTCTCCACGTAGTACTGCTGCACCCACTCCGCCCGGTGTTCGTTGATCCACTGCTGCGAGCGGATGTAGTGGTCGACGTAGGCACGCAGGGCCGCCGCCTTCGCCGGGTCCTCCAGGGCCTCGCGGCGGGCGTAGAGGTAGTTCAGCCCGGAAGAGGTGTCGGCGGTCTCGGCCGGGTCGATGACGCCGCCACCGCGCGGCGCGGCCTCGGTGAGGAAGCGGGTCAGCCGCGGCTCGTTCAGCGGCGCGACGTCCACCTGCCCGGTGCGCACGGCGTCGTTGAAGTCGCCGAGCTGCAGCCGGACGAGCTCGACGTCGGAGGTCCGGAGCCCGGCCTTCTCCAGCGCCCGCAGCACGATCACCTGCTGGGCCGTGCCCTCCGCGTAGGCGATCTTCGCGCCACGCAGGTCGGCGAGCTTGCGGATGTTCTTGCCGGGCGTGACGGCGAGCTGCGTGCTCGCCGGGTCGGTCTGGCGGGCCAGGATGATCGGGACGTCCTCGCCGGCCGCGAGGGCCTGGATGGGCGGCGTGTCACCGACGCTGGCCACGTCGGCGGCCCCTGCCCGGAACGCCTCGAGGATCGCGGGGCCGCCGGTGAAGTTGGCGAACTGCGCGGTGAAGGGCAGCTTCTCGAGCTCCCCCGACGCCCGCAGCGCGACCTGCTGGGCCTCGGCCTGGTCGGCGATGACGAGGGTGGTGCCTGCGGGGACGTCGGTCGGCAGCGGGGCGTCGGCGGCCAGCCCGCCGCCGCCCGGCGTGGTGGTGCCGCAGGCGGCCACCACCAGCGCGGCCAGTGCGGCCGCGGTGGTGGCGAGCGTGCGTCGGGAACGGGAGGTGCTCACGGGGATTCTGTCTCCGGTCGGTGTCGTCGGGCCGGTCAGTCGACGACGACGGCGTGGTCGGCCGTGAACGGGCGGCCCGCGACGAGTTCGGACTCGCGCCCGTCGGGCCCGACGGGGCGGTCGCCGATCACCGTGACGCGGTGCAGGGTCCGGCGGACGTCGAGGTGGTCCAGGTCGGCGGGGGCGAGGTGGGCGGTGGCCCGGTTGTCCCAGAAGGCGACGTGGCCGGGCTCCCAGCGGAACCGCACGGTGTATTCGGGCCGGGTCAGCTCGGCGTAGAGCAGGTCGAGGATCGCCCGGCTCTCGCGGGGCTCGACGTCGACGATGTGGCTGGTGAAGCCCGGGTTGACGAACAGCGCCCGCTCGCCGGTGACGGGGTGGACGCGCACCACGGGGTGGATCGCGACCAGCAGGTTGTCGTTGACGCGGCGGGAGTAGGCGGAGCCGCCTGCCGGCTTGTCGCTGCCGCCGTAGCGGTGCTCGGCCCGCAGCGTGTCGACGAACGCGCGGACCGGCGCCGACAGCCCCTGGTAGGTGGCCACGAGGTTCGTCCAGGTGGTGTCGCCGCCGACCTCGGGCACCACCTCGGCGCGCAGGATGGACGCGGCGGGCGGGTTCACCGCGGCGGTGACGTCGGTGTGCCACCCGGCGACGTAGCTGTACTTGCGCCGGGTGCGCACGGTGTACTCGCCGCCGTAGCGCTTGGCGTAGCGCTCCGGGTCGACGGTGAAGATCTCCGGGTGGCCCTCCGGCGGGGCGTCGTCATGGGGGTGGGCGTAGGTGAGCTCGCCGAAGTGGCGGCCGAACCGGATCTGTGCGGCGTGGTCGAGCTCCTGGCCGCGGAAGAAGATCACCTTGTACCGGTGCAGGGCGTCGGTCAGACCGGCGACGG
This sequence comes from Pseudonocardia xinjiangensis, assembly GCF_050948425.1. NCBI lineage: Bacteria > Bacillati > Actinomycetota > Actinomycetes > Pseudonocardiales > Pseudonocardiaceae > Pseudonocardia > Pseudonocardia xinjiangensis. The sequence continues at coordinate 3,589,161 of NZ_CP192009.1, forward strand.
TCTGCTCGTCGAGCGGCGCGGAGAGGTCGACGCCGGAGATGTCGGCGCCGATGTGTCCGGCGACCGGCCGGACGGAGAGAGCGGTGCGTTCGGGGGCGACGGTCATGTCGGTCCTTCCGTAGGACAGCAGGGAGCACCCCACGGCCGCAACGCAAATGCGTGAGAACGGGTGGGGTGAATGTTCGGACGAATGGAGCGGAAGGATTTCCGCGCTGCGAGCGGGGTGGCCGCGACTCAGTGGCGACGGGCGCCGGCGGTCACCCGCACGTACAACACCCCGGGCGACATGCCCTGGTCAGGTGCGACGCGCTCATGTGAACCATCGTCGGCGGAGGGTGCCCGGAAGTCAATTTTGCGACTCCGGTAATTAAATCCGCGCAGGTAAAGCGACTGGCGCGGCGATGATCGCTGCGAGATCCGGGTCATGGCCCCGCAGAGGCGAAAACCCGGATCTCGCGACGATCGACGAGCTCAGCTCTCGGTGGCGGCCTGACGGCTCAGCCGGCGGGCGCGGTCCTGCGCGTACTGCTCCGCCGAGGCCCGCAGGTACACGCCCCGCGCGACCGGGCCCGGGAACCCGAGGTCGGGCCGGTCGCGCAGCTGGTAGAAGCGGGCCCGGTTGACGCCGAGCAGCTCCGCGAACTCGTCGACGCCGACGAGGTCGGGGATCGTCGGCTCGTCGGGGCGGTCGTCGATGTCGTCGGCGGTGAGGACCCGCAGCTCGGTGGGCCGGATCAGGGCGCCCTCCCAGCCTTCGGTCTCCCGGACGACGGCGTGGACGGTGCGCTCCAGCTCGAGGAGCGGGTAGGAGTACGCCCCGTCGGACCGCGGCCGCAGGACGGTCCAGCTGACGCGGATGTGGTCCGGGGACAGGGAGGTGCCGGCGAGCTGGGCGTCGGAACGTCGGGCGATCTCCCGGCCGAGCTGCTGGGCGGCCTGGGGCCCGGCGAGCGGCGGGTCGATGTCGGCGCTCATGGTCAGCGTCAGGGTCACGGGCGGCATCCCCGCATCATCCCGCGCGGGCGGACGGATCTGCCGGTGCGGTCCGGCGGCAGGTGCGCAGCCGTCAGATCCGTACCGGCGACGGTCGCAGGTCCAGGGGACGCGCGTAGGCCTCGTGCAGCACGATCGATCCCGCGGCGACGCCGAGCGCGCGCGTGCCGAACGAGCTCGCCACCACGGTCCGCCTCGGGTCGGCGGCCACGTGCGCGCGCTCGGCGACCTCGGCGTGCAGGTCGTCGAGCAGATCGGGTCTGCGCGCGATCCCGGCCTCGGCCACCACCAGGATCTCCGGGTTGATCACGTCGAGGAGCAGGGCGACGGCGCGGCCGACGAGCCGGGCGCGTTCGCGGAACAGCGCGACGGCCCACGGCTCGTCGGCCTCCAGCGCGGCGAGCACGTGGGGGAAGCGCGCCTCGGCCAGCACCCCGCTGGCGGCTGCGTGCTCGGCGAGCACCTGCTCGGCCACCGTCGCCTGGAAGCAGCCGGTGCGACCGCAGGCGCAGAGCCGGCCGGGGAACGTCGGTGCCGGACCGACCGGGAGATGGCTGACGTCCCCCGCCGCGGACCGGGGACCGTGGTGCACCGTCCCCCCGGTCGCGATCGCGGCGTCGACCACGTTGCCCACGAACAGGTGCACCAGGCTCGTGCGGGCGCGCGTGCGGTGGGACCCGATCAGCTGCTCGGCCCTGGCCAGTGCCCGGGAGTGGCTCTCGACGCGGACGGGCAGGCCGAGCCGGTCCTCCAGCACCGCCTGCGCGGGCACGTCGCGCCAGTTCAGCTGCGTGTGCCGCACGACAACCCCGCGTGCCGGGTCGATCCATCCGCCGGTGGCCACCCCGATGCCCAGCGGCCTGCGCCCGCCCGTGTGCTCGTGGAGGAACGCGGCCATCCGGTCGCCGACGGCGCCGAGCACCGCTCCCGCCGTGACGTCCCCGTGCGGGGTCCGCTGCTCGGCGAGCACGCGTCCGCGCAGGTCCATCAGCACCAGCGTGGTGTGGCGCACGGCGATGTGGATGCCGCCGACGAGGTGGGACCGGGTGTCGATGTCCACGGGGACGTGCGGACGCCCGACCGCGGGCCGGGGCCTGCGTACCGGCCGTTCCCGGAGCAGGCCGAGCTCGGCGAGCTCGGCCGACTGCCGACTGACGGCCGCGGCGGAGAGCCCGGTGAGCCGGGCGACCGTGCTGCGGGCGACCGGCCCGTGGTCGAGGATCGTGCGCAGCACGGTCGCCGCGGTCGCGGTGCGGCGGCCGTCGCCGGCGAGGTGGTCGCCCGGACCATGGTCACCGCCGTCGCTGTGCTCGACGGGGGCGTGGAGGGGTGCGTGCATCGCTGTCCCTGCGTGGCGGGGCCCCGGTCCGGCGCGGGCCCGTGGTGGAGTGCCGACGGCCGATGCGCACGGGAGTCGGTCAGCCGCGCGCCACGGGCAGCGCACACAGCGCGCTCGCCTGCCGACAGAGGTCGACGTGGCGGCGCGCCTTCAGCGTGGCGGCCTGGGACATTCCGGTCATCCTCGCAGAGCGGAAGTCGACAAGGCAGTGGGCGCGGTCACAGTTCTGTTGTCGGAAAGCGCGGCGACCTGACATTCCGCCGCCATTTGCCGGCTGCTCGTTCGACAGGTGAGAAATCCAGAAAATGTTCGAACAAATAACGGTGCCGGACGGTAATCCCCCCATCTGCCGCATCACAATGGGTTGCGTCGACCGGTCCGGTCTGTTGCTGTGGAAGCCGTGATCGGGGTCCTGCTCACGCAACGTCGGCATGTCGACCTGTGCCGCCTGGCGTCCTGCGTCTGTCGCGGCTGACGCACAGCCCGTTCCGTCCCCCGCCCGCCTGGGATCTCTGCTCCCGCGGGTCGTGCAGAAAAGGTCTTCTCGTGTCTCCTGGTCCTCTGACCGCGCACTGGTTCCTGCCCACCTACGGCGACGGCCGCCAGCTCGTCGGGGGCGGCCACGGCGTCGACGTCGGTTCCGCCGGTGGCGTCCGGCCGGCGTCGATCGGCTACCTGACCCAGGTGGCCCGCGCCGCCGAACAGGTCGGTTTCGCCGGAGCGCTCACGCCGACGGGCGCGTGGTGCGAGGACGCGTGGCTCACCACCGCGATGCTCGTGGCCGAGACGGAGCGGCTGAAGTTCCTCGTCGCGTTCCGTCCGGGCTCGGTGTCGCCCACGCTCGCGGCGCAGATGGCGGCGACCTACCAGCGGCACTCCGGTGGCCGGTTGCTGCTGAACATCGTGACGGGCGGGGAGCCCCTCGAGCAGCGGGCCTACGGCGACTTCCTGGACAAGGACGCCCGCTACCGCCGCACGGGGGAGTTCCTGCAGGTCGTGCGGGCGCTGTGGCGGGGCGAGAAGGTCGATCTCGACGGCGAGCACGTGCACGTGGAGGGTGCGTTCCTCAACCGGTTGCCCGACCCGGTGCCGCCGGTCTTCTTCGGGGGCTCCTCGCCCATCGCGGGCGAGATCGCCGCCGACCACGCCGACGTCTACCTCACCTGGGGTGAGCCGCCTGCGCAGGTCGCGGAGAAGATCGCCTGGATCCGCGGGCTCGCCGCGGCGCGCGGGCGCACGGTCCGCTTCGGCATCCGGCTGCACGTCATCACCCGCGACACCTCCGAGCAGGCCTGGGCGCATGCCGAGTCACTGATCGCGGCGATCGACCCGGCGACGATCGAGAAGGTGCAGGCCGGTCTCGCGCGCAGCGAGTCGGAGGGGCAGCGGCGGATGCGGTCGCTGCACGGCGGCTCCACGTCGAACCTGGAGGTGTCGCCCAACCTGTGGGCCGGTGTCGGCCTCGTGCGGGGCGGCGCCGGAACCGCGCTGGTGGGCAGCCACACCGAGGTCGCCGACCGGATCGCGGAGTACCACGCGCTGGGCATCGAGGAGTTCATCCTGTCCGGGCACCCGCACCTGGAGGAGGCCTGGTGGGTCGGGGAGGGCGTGCTGCCCCTGCTGGCCCGGCGGGGGATCTGGAACCCACCGGAGGGCCACGGTCTCGTCGTGGCTGAGCCGCGCGCCGTCCCGTTCGCCGCAGCCCAGTGAGCGGCCAGGGCACGGCCGCCGTACTGGCGGAACGGCCACCGGACGGCCCGGCGCCGAGGACCCGCACCGTCCTGCTGGCGAGCCTGGTCGGCACCACCGTCGAGTGGTACGACTTCTTCCTCTACGCCACGGCCGCGAGCCTGGTGTTCCCGAAGCTGTTCTTTCCCGTCGGCAACGAGCTCGTGGGCACCCTGCTGGCCTTCGGGACATTCGCCGTGGGGTTCGTGGCCCGTCCCGTCGGCGGTGTCCTGTTCGGACACATCGGCGACCGGCTCGGCCGCAAGCGCACGCTCGTCGCCACGATGGTGCTGATGGGAGCGGCCACCGCGCTCATCGGGCTGCTGCCCTCCTACGCGTCGATCGGTGTCGCGGCGCCGATCCTGCTCGTGGTGCTCCGCGTGCTGCAGGGTCTCGCCGTGGGCGGCGAATGGGGCGGCGCGGTGCTCCTCGCGGTGGAGAACGCGCCTGCTGGCAAGCGCGCCCAGTTCGGCAGCGTGCCGCAGATCGGCCTCGGCCTGGGGCTCGCCCTGGGCACGGGGGTGTTCGCGCTGCTCGGTGAGGTGCTCGACGAGCAGACGTTCCTGAGCGTGGGATGGCGCGCGGCGTTCGTGCTGAGTGTCGTGCTGGTGGCGGTGGGCCTGCTGGTCCGGCTCCGGATCCTGGAGACCCCGGAGTTCCGCAGGCTGCGCGAGAGCGGCGCGACGGCGCGCGTGCCCGTCGTCCAGGTCTTCCGCACCGCGGGGCACCGCCGCGGGATCGTCGCCGGGATGCTCGCCCGCTGGGCGGAGGGTGCGGCGTTCAACACCTGGGGCGTCTTCGCGATCACCTACGCGACGGCGACGGTCGGCATGAACAAGGTCGTGGTGCTGCTGGCCGTCACCGGCGGCGCCCTGCTCATGGCGGCGCTGACACCGGTGGCGGGCCTGCTGGCCGACCGGTACGGGCGACGGCGGATATTCGGCATCGGGGTCGTCGGGTTCGGGGTCACCGTCGTGCCCTCGTTCTTCGCGGTCCACAGCGGCATCCCCTGGCTCGTCGTCGCGGTACTGCTGCTCCAGCTCGGCGTCTGGTACGCGCTGATGACGGGTCCGGAGTCCACGCTCTTCGCGGAGCTGTTCGACACCGACGTCCGCTACACCGGCATGTCGCTGGTCTTCCAGGGGTCGGGCATCTGGGCGTCCGGGCTGACGCCGGTGTTCCTCACCGGCCTGCTCGCTCTCGGCGGCGGCGAACCCTGGTGGGCCGCGGGCTATCTGGCGGTCACCGCGGTGATCAGTCTCGCCGCCGTGGCGCTGATGCCGCGCTGGATCGCCTGGCGTCCACAATGGACGAACGGGACACGCTGGTAGCGATCGAACGGCGCCGCGCGGGTTGCTACAACTGATCGATGCTGACGGTGCGCGGGGCCGAGTTGGTGTGGACGGGCGAGACCGAGCGACCGGGCGGTGAGCTGGCGTGTGACCGGGACGGCCTCGTGTCCGCCGCCCCCGTCGACGGCGACGTGCTCGACGCCTCCGGCTGCGTCGTCACGCCGGGACTCGTCAACGCCCACCACCACCTGTTGCAGTCGGCGTTCCGGACGCTGCCCGGCACCCGGGGCGTCCCGATGCGGGAGTGGCTGCCGCGCATGGCGTCGGCGTACGCGGCGCTCGGCGTCGACGCCGAGCTCGCGCACCGCGCGGCGGCCGTGGGGGTGGCCGAGTCGCTGCTGTCCGGGGTGACCACGGTGGCCGACCACCACCTCACCTGGCCGGCGTCCACCGGTGACGGGGTGGCGATCGCGTCGGCGGTCGCCGCTGCGGCGGCTGAGCTGGGCGGGCGCCTGGTGTTCGTCCGCGGGAGCGCCCGCGACGACCCGGAGACCGCGGCCGCGTCGGCCGACGCGATCGCGCACGCACTGGGCGGGGACCCGACCGGGATGGTGCAGGTCGCGGTGGGCCCGGCCGGCGTGCACAGCGACGGCCCGGAGACGTTCGCGCTGCTCGGCGAGGTGGCGGCCAGGCACGGCCTGCGCCGGCGCACGCAGGCCAACGAGCAGGTGGACGTCGAGGTGGCCGCGCAGCGCTACGGTCGGCGGCCGCTGGACCTGCTGGACGAGTGGGGCTGGCTCGCCCCCGACGTCACGCTCGCCCACCTGTGCGGCGTGACACCCGCCGAGATCATGCGGGTCGCGACGACCGGGGCGAGCGCCACCCACGCGCCGGGCTGTGACCTGCCGATGGGATGGGGGGTGGCGCCGGCTGCGGCCCTCGCCGACGCCGGGATCCCGCTCGGACTGGGCACGAGCGGCGGGGGCAGCAACGACGCCGGTCACCTGCTCGCCGACGCCCGGCTCGCACTCCAGGTGGCCCCGCTGGTGGGACGGGCGGTGGCCGCGCGCGAGGTCCTCGGCTGGGCGACCGCGGGATCGGCCGCCGGGCTGGGCCGCCCCGAGCTGGGCCGGCTCGAGCCGGGGTCCGCCGCGGACCTCGTCTGCTGGGACGTCACGGGCGTCGCGGACGCCGGTGTGGCCGACCCGCTGGCCGGGCTGCTCTGGGCTGCGCCGGGCCGGAAGCCGCGCCACGTCGTCGTGGCGGGCCGGGTTGTGGTGCGGGACGGTCGGCTGGTGGCCCGGCCCGAGCGCGAGGTGGCCTCGGGGCTGCGCGCGCTGCTCGCCGCCCGGCCGTCGCGCTGACGGGCGTCGATCCCGTCCAGGCCTACGGGTAGGTGCTGCGGGGGACGTCTGTCGCCGGCGAAGGTCCCGCCTGCTGGATGGCCGATGTCATCGCCTCCCGCGCCTCTTCCTCCGTGTCGGCGAACCCGTGCAGTTCGGTAGTCGTGGACGCACGCCAGGCGTTCCACCACCACCGGCCACGCCGCTCGACGTAGATGACGCAGGTGTCCCACGGGCGATTCCAGGGCATCAGCCGGCCCCGTGCTGCCGGTGCTGAGCGACCAGCCGCTCAGCGGTCCTGACCGTGATCGGTGGCGCCGTCGTCGACCGTCCGCAGCCCGCGCACAGCGTCAGACAGAGTTGTCCTGCGGCCGTGGTCAACGTCGTGACCCTGAGGTCCGGCCGCTCCGCTCCGCACGACTCACATCTCACTCCTCGTGGGCATGGCATGCTCGGATTCTAGGCCAACAAGGACAACAGCGTCATCGGATAGATGTAGGCCAACAAAGTCACCCAGGCTGACCAGGACAGATGCTCGGACGTAGCGTCCGGGGCATGTCGACGGATCGGCTCCTGAGCACGGGCGAAGCCGCCCGTGAACTAGGGCTGAACAGTCGATCCATCTCGCGATGGGCCAAGGAAGGCTTGATCACGCCCGCGCTGGTGACGCCGGGCGGTCAGTACCGCTGGAACCTGGAAGACCTGCGGGCGGAGCTACGGACGCTCCGCGCTCGGGACGACTAGGGGAGCCGAGACGACCTCGTCGTGTAGTGGAAGGTGCGTCGGCGGGAAGGCTCGAGGTTCGCGGAGGGCGGCGCAGGGCCGGGCGAGATCGACCTGAGCGGGGTGGTGGGCGCGCCCGAACCCCCACCACGTCGACCTCGCTCGCTCGGACGGAGTTGTCGCAGGGCGGCGTGATCAGGTCGCGTCGTCCCGGGCCAACCGGCGGGCGGTGGAGAGCAGGGCCCGGGTGGGCGCGGAGATCTCCCGTTGGGCGGCTGTTGCCAGCGACCTGGCGAGCACCGGAGCCCCGGTCGACACGGGCATCACGCTCACCCCGGACGAGGAGTCCAGCACCGAGGGAGGCACCAGGGCGACGGCCAGGCCGAAGCGGACGAAGTCGAGCACCGTCTCGATGTCGGCGACCTCGAAGGCGACCCGGCGGTGGAGACCGGCGGCCCGGAAGGCGCGGTCGATGGAGATGCGTACCCCCCACGTCGGGGGCGTCTCGGCGAAGGGCTCGGCCGCGGTCATGCCGAGGTCGATCGAGCGCCGGCCGGCGAGGCGATGGTCGAGCGAGGTGACGAAGAGCATCGTCTGCCGTACCAGCGGAGTCAGTGACAGCCCGGGGGCGGCTTCGGCGTCGACGGCGATGAACGCCAGGTCCAGCTGCCCCTTGTGCAGCGCACGAATGTGGCTGGTGCTGTCGCCCCGGTGCAGCTCGATCTCGACCTGCGGGTGCTCCGCGCGGAACTCCGCGAGCAGCCGCGGCACGCTGAAGGCCCGGTCCCATTGGTTGATCCCCAGCCGCACCGTGCCGCGCAGCCCACCGTGCATCTGGTTGATCACGTCCCGCGCGGCGGCGGCTGCGGCCAGTGTGCGGCGTGCCTCGGGCAGCAGCAGCCGGCCGGCCGAGGTCAGATCGACGTGATGGGTGGTGCGGTCGAACAACCGCACGCCAAGCTCGCGCTCGAGGGTGCGCACGGCGGCCGAGGCGGCGGACTGCACCATGTGCAGGCGCTCCGCGGCGGCAGTGAAGCTCCCCTCCTCCGCGACGGCGGTGAACGCCGCGAGGTGCCGTAGCTCCATCACCCCTTGTTAGCACGATCCCTGATAGCCGGTAGCTGCGATGTGCGTTGGCCAAACGATGTCGGCGCGGCTCAGGATGGATCGACAGGGGGCCATCGAACAGGACTGGAAATGCGATGTCCTCGCCATCTGTCCAAGAATCGGGAGCTGAGGTCTGGATGCCTGAGAACGGTGCTCTGCAGCACGAGGACGTGGTGGTCCGGCGCGGTCGGAGATCCGGCACCGCCATCACCGTCGCCGTTCATTCGCGGGTGCTCGGTCCCGCCGTGGGCGGCTGCCGAATCTGGACCTACCCGAGCTGGCGGGACGGCGCGGCGGACGCGATGCGGCTCGCCGAGGCGATGACCTACAAGTGCGCGGCGGCCGGGCTGGAGTACGGGGGCGGGAAGACCGTTGTCGCACTGCCGATGGGCACGGTGCTCACGCCCCAGCTGCGCCGAGACGTGCTCCACGACGTGGCCGAGGTCGTCGCCACCTTCGGTGGCTCCTACCTCGTGGGACCCGACGTGGGTACGGGGCCGGAGGACATGATGACCATCCGGGAGGTGACTCCCCACTCGTTCTGCCTGCCGCAGGAGCACGGTGGCACGGGGAACTCGGGCACTCCCACCGCTCAGGGCGTCCAGGCTGCCCTGCGCGCGGGCGCCCGGCACGTCTTCGGCTCGGAGTCGCTGTCGGGCCGCAAGGTGGTGATCGCCGGGTTCGGCTCGGTGGGGTCACGGCTCGCCGCCGGCCTCTGCCAGGCGGGGGCCACCGTTGTCGTTTCCGACGTCGACGGCGAGAAGCAGGCGGCGGCCGAGAGCGCAGGATATTCGTGGGTGGAACCGGAGCGGGCGCTCATGACGTCGGCCGATGTGCTGGTGCCTGCCGCGGTGGGAGGAGTGCTCAACCCGAGGACGGTGGCGGGGCTCGACGTGCCGCTGGTCATCGGGCCCGCGAACAACCAGGTGACCGACGACTCGGTGGCGGGACTGCTCGCCGACGCCGGAACGGTGTGGGTGCCCGACTTCGTGACCAGCGCCGGCGGCGTGATCTATGTGCTGAACCGTGAGGTCGGCGGTCTCGACCACGACGCCGCCGCGACGCGGGTCGAGGCGATCGAGGACACCGTGGACCAGGTGCTCGACGCCGCCCGGACCGGTGGCACCACCCCGCTGCACGAGTCGATGGTGCTGGCGGAGCGAAGATTGCGCACCGCGGGCGCCGAGTAGCCACTGATCTCTGCCGTCGTGTGCGTGCCCGCCGGGGGGCGGGCACGCTCTCACGGCAGGGCCGTGGGTGGGCGAACGGCGGATCGGCGCCGACCCCGTCCTGCTCGCCCATCCTGGACAATCGGCGGATTATCGCTGGTCAGGGGCCATCGGAATCCGTGAGGTTGGCCTCATACCGCTGCAGGACGCGGGTGCACCGCGTGGAGTTGCGGCATGGGGGATGACGTGAGGACTGGGCCGGGACGCGGGTACGACTACGTGGTGGTCGGGGCCGGCACCGCCGGCTGCGTGGTCGCGGCGCGGCTGTCGGAGAACCCGGACGTGCGGGTGCTGCTGATCGAGGCGGGGAGCCGGGAACCACTGGACGCGGTGGCCGTGCCGTCCGGGTGGCCGAGGCTGCAGGGCACCGCGGTCGACTGGGCGGGCGCGAGCGTGGTGCAGAGGGCGACTGGCACGGTCATCCCGTGGCCGCGCGGCCGGGTGCTGGGTGGCTCGTCGGCGATCAACGGCATGTGCTTCATCCGTGGCCACCGGTCGAGCTACGACGCGTGGCCCGCCGCCGGGGCGCCGGGGTGGGGGTTCGACGACCTGCTTCCCTACCTGCGACGCAGCGAGCGCACCCAGGGGCGGGATCCGGCCGTCCGGGGGGTGGACGGGCCGCTGACGGTGGCACCGGCGCCGGAACCTCACCCGGTGGCGGCGGCGGGGCTGGCCGCGGCGGCCGAGGCCGGCCACCCGGTGGCGGCCGACATCAACAGCGGGCTGGAGGAGGGCTTCGGCTGGTGTGACCTCAACATCGCGGACGGCAGGCGGCAGAGCGCGGCCGACGCCTACCTCGTCCCGGTGCTGGCGCGGCCGAACCTCGACGTGGTGACCGACGCGCTGGCCCACCGGGTGTGCGTCACCGGCGGGCGGTGCACGGGTGTCGAGTACAGCGTGGGCACCACCGTGCACACCGCCGCGTGCAGCGGGGAGGTCGTGCTGGCCGGGGGCACCGTCGGCTCGGCGCAGCTGTTGCTGCTCTCGGGCATCGGCCCGCAGGCCCACCTGCGTGAGGTCGGGATCGACGTGGAGCTGGACCTGCCCGGCGTCGGGTCGAACGTGCACGACCATCCGCGCTCGACCGTGGTCTACAGCTCGCCGGTGCCGGTCCCGGCCGGGGTGAACAACCACGCCGAGCTGATCGGGCTCGGCCGCAGCCCCCTCGCGCACGGCGGCCCGGACCTGCAGTTCCAGGTGCTGGAGATTCCGTACTTCGCGCCCGCACTGCCGCCCTCGCTGCCCGTGCCCGGTCAGGCCTACAGCGTCGCGTTCGGCGCGATGACCCCCAGCAGCCGTGGGACGATCCGGCTGGCCGACGCCAGGCCCGGCACGGCACCGCTGCTGGACCCGAACTACTACGGCGACCCCCGCGACGTCGAGGTGATGGCGGCCGGCCTGCGCATCGCCCGGGCCATCGGGCGGGCCGATGCCCTGGCGCCGTGGCGGGCCGAAGAGGTGCTCCCGGGACCGGGGGTACGCGACGACGACGGCGAGGCCGTGCGCCGCTACCTGTTCGGGAGCCTGCGGACCTACTCCCACCAGGTGGGTTCGTGCCGGATGGGCACCGACGACATGGCGGTGGTCGACACCGATCTGCGGGTGCGGGGAATCGACGGGCTGCGGGTCGCCGACGCGTCGGTCATGCCGTCGATCGTGTCGGCCAACACCAACGCCACCGTCTACGGGATCGCCGAGCGGGCCGCCGATCTCCTGCGGCCCCGCTGAGCTGACCGCCGACCGAGGTGATCGCTCACGGCAGGACCGGGAAGCAGCGCCAGGTGTGGCCGTCCTCGGCGAGGAACCGGGTCTTGCCCGGAGGGGTGACGTCGGTTCCGGCCTGCCAGAAGTCCATCCGCTCGGGCACCAGGCGGATCGTCGTCCAGCTCGACGGCATCGGCGGGGTGCCCGGGTGACCGGCCGCGGCGTCGTCGAACGCGTGCTCGACGGCCCCCGGCTCCACCTCGTAGCCCGGGCCGGCGAGGCCGGGGGTGAGGGCCTCGTAGACCCAGGCGAGCAGCTGCAGTTGCCGGGGTCGGGTGGGGAACGCGGCCTGCGACGTCGCGGGGTCGAGCTGCGCCGCCGTGCCCTGCAGCACCACCTGGCGGCCGAGCGCAGGCCAGTGGAACACCGCGGAGACGCGCGGGTTCACCCCGAGGTCGCGGGTCTTCGTGGTGGGTACCGAGGAGTGGAAGCTCACGCCGCCGGGGTCGATCGCCGTCACGAGCACGGTGCGGGCGTGCGGCACGCTGCCGGCGTCGGCGGTGGCCAGGGTCATCGTGCTCGGCAGCGGGAGACCGGCGGACGCGGCGTCGGCGACCCAGCGGGCCAGCACGTCGAGCGGGTCGCCCGTCAGGTCCTCACGCATCCCGCCCTCCACTGTGGACGACGAGCACGACGCACGGCTGGGGGCCGACCTGCCGGAACCGGTGCTCGACGAGACCGGCGTAGGAGATCGTGTCGCGGGCCTCGAGCGTGGCCGTCCGGCTGCTCCCCGCCTCGCGCAGCTCCACCTCGATCCGCCCGCGCGCGACGTAGAGCAGCTCGCGGCGCTCGTGGCTGAAGTACTCCCCGAACTCGGTGGGTACGCCGACGAACTCGGTGATGTCGGCGCCCGCCGGGTCGTGCAGCAGCAGGCGCGCACCGCCCGTCTCGACGACGTCGACGAGCGCGGCCGCGGTGCCGCGCACCGGTTCGTCCGACGGGTCGTCCGCGGCCATGCCGAGCAGAGCCTGCTGCGTCGTGCCGAGCGCGGCGGCGATCCGGAAGAGCGACCGCATCGACGGCCGGGTGCGGCCGCGCTCCAGCTGGGACAGGAACGGCTGCGAGAGCCCCGAGGCCTCGGCCACCTGTACCAGCGTCATGCCGCGGTCGTGACGGACGCCGCGGATCGCCCGGCCGAGGCGCGCGTCGGCGTCGCGCTGGACGTTCGATGGTCGTTTCGCGCTGCTGCGCACTGTCGTCATGTTCACACGTCCGCGAATCGTCGGTCACACGGCGGCAACGCACGGTCCCTAGCGTCCCCGATGTTGGTCCCATGAATATCCCGCAGGTCAGAGCCGCACAAGATGGGGAGGTCCGCGGTACCCGTGAGGAGTACGCAACTGATCGGTGCCCCCGACACCGCCCCGCACCTGGCCGGGAACGTGCTGCGGGCCGTCCGCGGGGTGCGCCTTCCCGACGGCACCGTGGCCGACCTGGCGATCGTGGACGGGCGGATCGCGGCCGGGGAGGACCCGGCCGCCGGTGACCCCCGCCGGGCCGCCGGTGTCGACCTGGACGCCACGGGCTGGCGCGTCCTGCCCGCCGCCTGCGAGCCGCACGCCCACCTCGACAAGGCGCTCACCGCGCCCCGCATCGACGCCGGGGCGGGCAACGACCTCGTGGCGGCGATCGAGCAGTGGCGCGCCGTCCTGCCGGGCATCGACGCCGCCGACATCTCGGCGCGGGCTCTGGCCGCCGTCCACCGGTACGTGGCCCGCGGGATCACCAGCATCCGCACCCACGTCGACGTCCCTCGGGAGGGCGACCCGCTCCGCGGCGTCGACGCGCTCGTCGCGTTGCGGGAGCAGTTGCGTGGCCGGGTGACGCTGCAGGTCTGCCTGCTCGCCGGCAGCGAGGCACCGGACGCGGTGGTCGCCGAGGCCGTCGCCCGGGGGATCGACGTCGTCGGCGGCTGCCCGCACCTCGCCCCCGACCCGCACCACGAGATCACCCGCATGCTCGACGTCGCGGAGCGCCACGGGCTGCCGGTCGACCTGCACGCCGACGAGCAGACCGACGTCACCGGCCCCGACTCGGGCATGGACATCGTCGACATGGCCGAGCAGGTGCTGGCGCGGGGCCTCGCCCAGCGCGTCACCGCCAGCCACTGCGTCCGGCTGGGGTCGCTGCCCCCGGAGCGCCTCGACCCGGTGCTGGAGCTGGTGGCGCGCGCCGGGCTCGGCGTCGTCACGCTGCCGATCACGAACCTCTACCTGCAGGGCCGCGACGCCTCGCACCTGCCGCCGCGCGGGCTCACCGCGGTGCGCCGCATCCTCGACGCCGGCATCGCGCTCGCCGCGGGCGCCGACAACCTGCGCGACCCGTTCAACCCCGCAGGCCGGGCCGATCCGTTCGAGACGACGTCGCTGCTCATGACCGCGGGGCACCTGCGCCCGGGGGAGGCCCTCGCCGCGGTCACCACCGGTGCGCGCACGGTGCTCGGCCTGCCGCAGGCCGGTACGGCGCCCGGCGACGTCGCTGACCTGCTGCTCGTGCCCGACACCGACCTCGGCGACGTCCTGGCCGGAGCCGGTGACGCGCGGGTGGTCGTCTCGGCGGGCCGGGTCGTGGCCGATACCCGGATCAGCCGATCGCTGGACCTGCCGTCGCCCACAGCCGCCGAGAGCTGGGCACCCCCACCGTCCGCCGCGCCGAGCTACGTGAGGTGAGCACCATGGCCGCCACCGCGCCTCCCCGGGAGGTCACCACCCGAACCCTGGTCCTCGACCGGGTCATGAAGAAGTTCCCCACCGGCACCGTCGCCCTCACCGACGTCAGCCTGACCATCGCGCCCGGCGAGCTGGTCACGGTCGTCGGGCCGTCGGGCTGCGGGAAGTCCACACTGCTGCGGCTCGCGTCCGGGCTCGAGCAGGTCAGCGACGGGTCGATCGAGGTCTCCGCCGCCTCCACGAGCTACGTCTTCCAGGACGCCACGCTGCTGGAGTGGCGCAGCGCGGCCCGCAACGTCGAGCTCGTCGGCGAGCTGCGGGGCGTGCCCCGCGAGGAACGCCGGCAGCGGGCCCAGGAGGTGCTCGACCTCGTCGGCCTGCGCGGGTTCGAGCAGCAGCACCCGCGCCAGCTCTCCGGGGGCATGCGGATGCGCGTGTCCCTCGCGAGGGCGCTGGTCGCCGAACCAGAGCTCGCCCTCTTCGACGAGCCGTTCGGGGCGCTGGACGAGATCACGCGCCTGCAGATGCAGACCGAGCTGCAGAAGATCTTCCGCCTGAAGCGGTTCGCCGGGCTGTTCATCACACACTCGGTCTCGGAGGCGGTCTACCTGTCCACCCGCGTGCTGGTGATGAGCGGCCGACCCGGTCGGATCGTTGCGGAGATCGCGGTGCCGTGGGAGTACCCGCGGCCACCGGAGCTGCGCTACGCACCGGAGTTCGCCGAGATCACGGGGCGCGTGTCCGCCGCGTTGGGGGAGCACTCATGATCGGCCGCGCGGACCCGTCCGTCGTCACCGCCCACCGCGACCCGGCCCCGGCCACGTCCCTGCCGCTCCCCGACGGGGTGCGGGCCGCGCCCGCGCGGGGCCCGGGGCGGGTACGGCAGGTGCTGGCGAGGTCGCTGCCGATCCTCGCTGCCCTCGCCGGGATCCTGGTCGTCTGGTACGGGGTGTCGTACCTGGTGCTCCCGCCGAGCCAGCGGTTCCTGCTGCCACCGCCACACGAGGCGTTCGGTGGTGCACTGTCCAACCCGCAGCTGATGCAGCCCATGCTGGAGGCGCTGGGACGCAGCGTGTCGGTCGCGATGATCGGGCTGGTCGTGGCCGTGGTGCTCGGCATCGGCTACGCCGTGGTGATGTCGCAGTCCGGGTGGGCGGAGAAGATCCTCTACCCGTACGCGGTGATCCTGCAGACGATCCCGATCCTCGCGCTCGTGCCGCTCATCGGCATCTGGCTCGGCTACGCCTCCACGGCCCGCGTGGTGGTCTGCGTGATCATCGCGCTGTTCCCGATGATCTCCAACACGCTGTTCGGGCTGCAGTCCGCGAGCGCGGCCGCGCACGACCTGTTCACGCTCAACAAGGCCACCCGCTGGCAGCGCCTGGTGAAGCTGCAGTTCCCCGCCGCGGTGCCGTCGATCTTCACGGGGCTGCGCAACGCGGCGGGCCTGTCGGTCATCGGCGTGATCGTCGCCGACTTCTACTTCCAGCAGGGCGCTCCGGGCATCGGCGGGCTGCTGCGGATCTACACCCAGCGTCTGCAGATGGACGCGCTGTTCACCGCCATCGCGCTCACCGCGCTGTTCGGCGTCGTGGTCTTCATGATCTTCGCCGCGCTCGACCGTGCCGTCGTCGGCCGCTGGTACGGCCGCGCCACCCGCTGACCCCCGGATCCTCCCCGCCCCCTGGAGCCTCGATGACCCTGATGAGACGGACCCGCGGCCGCCGCAGCGCCGCACTCGCGACCACCGCACTGGCCGCCGCCGTCGCCCTCACCGCCTGCGGTGGTGGCTCCGGCCCGGCGTCGGACGCGGGGGCCGCACCTGCCGCTCCCGCGGCCCCCGCCGGCGGGCCGCTCGACCTGGCCGGGGTGTGCCCGGCCACCGTCGTGATGCAGCAGGACTGGCAGCCGGAGTCCGAGCACGGTGCGATGTACAGCCTCGTCGGGCCCGACCGCACCATCGATGCCGACGCGAAGACGGTGAAGGGCTCGCTGGTGGCGCACGGCGTCGACACCGGGGTGGACATCGAGGTACGGCCCGGGGGTCCGAGCGTCGGGTTCCAGCCGGTGCCCGCCCTCATGTACCTGGACGACTCGATCGTCCTCGGCGCGGTGAACTCCGACGAGGCGATCAGCTCGGCGGCCTCGCACCCCACGGTGGCGGTGACGTCCCAGATCACCGTCAGCCCGCAGATCCTGATGTGGGATCCGGCGACCTATCCCGGGAAGACCACGATCCGGGACGTCGCGGCGACGGGTGCCCCGGTCGTGACATCGGGCGATGTGATCCCTGCGCTGCTCGAGTCGCAGGGCATCATCGCCGCCTCGCAGTCCGACACGAGCTACGACGGCACCCCGGCGCGCTTCGTCTCCGACCCCAAGATCATGCAGCAGGGTTTCGCCACCGCCGAGCCCTACATCTACGAGAACGAGATCGCCCAGTGGCACAAGCCGGTGGCGTTCGAGAAGCTCGCGGACGTCGGGTACTCGATCTACCCCGAGCCGCTGGCCGTGCGGGCCGACAAGCTGGACGCGCTGCGGCCCTGCATGCAGAAGCTGGTGCCGATCATGCAGCAGGCCCAGATCGACTACCTGAAGAACCCCGGGCCCACCAACCAGCTGATCGTCGACCTGGTCAACGCCTACCAGACGGGCTGGACCTACTCCGCCGGTGTCGCCGACTTCTCCGCGAAGGCGCAGGTCGACCAGGGCTTCGTGACGAACGACCCGGCATCCGGGGTGTTCGGGCAGTTCGATCCCGCGCGGATGCAGAAGATCGTGGACACCTTCGGCCCGATCCTGCAGCGGGGCGGCACCATCACCGCGGTCCCCGACCCGAAGAGCCTCTACACCAACGAGTTCATCGACCCGAACATCACGATGGGCCGAGCGGGGTGACCACCGTGTCCGAACGCACCGCAGCAGCCGCCGCCGAGCTGGAGCGGCTCGGGGTGGGGTCGATCTCCACCGACCCGGCCCTGATCACGAAGGTCTCCTCGGACTGGTCGCGGATGTCGCCGGTGCTGCAGGAGAAGGTGCCCCCGGGGCGCTACCTGGCCGACGTCGTCGTGCGCCCCGCGCGGCCCGAGCACGTCCCGGCCGTGCTGAAGGTCGCCTTCGAGCACGACGTCCCGGTGACGCCGCGCGGGGCGGGCACGGGCAACTACGGCCAGGCCACACCGTTCGACGGCGGCATCCTGCTCGACCTGCGCGGGCTCGACTCCATCACGGTGGGCGACGGCGGCACCGTCACCGCGGGGGCGGGCGCGCGCATGACGGCCATCGACCGGGTGGCCCGCGCGGCCGGTCGCGACATCTGGATCTTCCCGTCCACCAAGAGCTCGACGATCGGTGGTTTCGTCGGGGGCGGCAGTGCCGGCACGGGCACGATCGAGAGGGGCACCACGAGCGACGGGTACGTCGTCGCGGCGACGGTCGCCCCGATGGACGGCAGCGGCACGATGGTCACGGTGCGCGGCGACGAGCTGACGCCCTTCATCCACACCTACGGGGTCACCGGGATCCTCGTCGACGTCGAGGTCCGCACCGATCCGGCCCGCGACTGGGCGGCGGTGTACGCGGCGTTCCGGTCCTACGCGGACCTCGTGGCCGTGCACCGCTGCCTGCTCGACCTGCCGCGGCTGCCCCGGCTCGCCTCGGCCGACGAGCCCGCCCTCGTGCCGACGCTGCCCGCCCCGGTGGCCCTGGACCCGACCCGGCACAGCCTGCGCGTGATCGCTGACGCGTCCACGGTGGACGAGCTGGCCGACCGGGTCCGGCGCGGCGGGGGAGAGGTGGTGGCAGTGCTCACCGACTACACCGAGACCGACCGGCTCTCGGGCATGTCCTACAACCATCCGGTCTGGTTCCTGCAGCGCGCTCACCCCGACCGGAGCTTCTTCCACATGGAGACCGGCGGCACCCCGCTCTGGGACGATCCCGCCGCCGTCCGCGCGGTCTACCCCGGGCCGGTGCACCTGCACCTGGAGCTGTTCGGCCACGGTCCCGGGGCGATGGTGGTGGCCGGCTACCGGGGTGAGGACGACGTGCTGGCGGGCATCCCACGGCTGGAGGCGCTGGGCGTCGGCGTGCACTCGCCCCACCAGTGGTACGTGGACCGCAACGTCCAGATCGCGATCGAGACCGCGCGCCGCACCGACCCCAAGGGCCTGCTCAACCCCGGCAAGCTCACGGCGGCGCCACCGGTCGATACGCGGGTGAACATCGGAGTGCGGTCATGAGCGAGACGAACGTTCCCCGCTTCATCGACCTCACCGCGCCCCAGGTCGCGGCGCTGCCCGCCGAGACGGTGGCGGTACTTCCGCTCGGGGCCGTGGAGCAGCACGGGCCGCACCTGCCGATCTCCACCGACTACGTCACGGCCACCGAGGCCGCCGAGGCGGCGGTCGCCGTGGTCGCGCGGGACGGCTCCGCGCCGGTGGTGCTGCTGCCCGGGCTGGCCTACACGAAGTCCGACGAGCACCACTGGTCGCCGGGCACCATCTGGCTGTCGTGGGACACGCTCATGCACACCCTGGTGGACGTCGGCCGGTCCCTGCAGACCTCGGGGATCACCCGGCTGCTGTTCGTCAACGGGCACGGCGGCAACTCCGCGCTCGGCCAGGTCGCGTGCCGGGAGATCCGCAGGCGCTTCGGGCTCCGTACCTTCTTCGCGCACCTGTCGGTACCCGTCGACCAGGGCGGCGGCGGGTCGACCTCGTCCGAGCTCGGGATGGGAGTGCACGGCGGCCACAACGAGACCTCGCTCATGCTGCACCTGCGCCCCGAGCTGGTGCACCTCGAACTGGCCGGGCGGCGGGTGCCGGAGCGGCTGGCCGAGTTCGACCTGATCGGGTTCGGCAAGCCGGTGTCGTTCGGCTGGACGAGCGACGACTTCGGACCGGACGGGTACATCGGCGACCCGACGGGCGCCACCGCGGAGCACGGCAAGCTGCTCTTCGAGCTGGCCGTCACGCGGCTCGCCGCGGTGATCGGTGAGGCCGCCCGCTTCACCACGCGCTGAACCGGCAGGCCACCCCGGCCGTCGGCACCACCGCCTGTCACGTCTCGGGCTTCTGCCACCCGAACGGCGCCCTCCGCGATCACACATGTGCTTACCCTCTGTGACATGATCATCGCTGATAGGGATAACGCCAGCACGACGATCGATATCGGTCACCCACAAGTGTCACGACGGATCAGCGGGCAGGGGCCGGCTGCGGGGGCCCGAGCCCTGCGTCGGCCGTGCCGTGCCCGAGGACTGCAGATCAGCGCGGTCGCGGGCGCCGTCGGCGCGCGGAGTGATCGGCAGCCGGCCCGCCGCGGTCTCCTGCCCGCTGTCCGACGGACGAATTCCGGCTGTCGATTATCGAGGGCCGGTTCGAATTCAATCGAGAGTGCGGTCCGGCGGGGCGGAACAGTACGGGGAAAACGCAGAGTAATGGTGAACCCGGGAGTCCCGGCTGTGTGTCGGCTGTGAGTCGGTCGGTTGCCGACGGCACCAGGTCCGGTCGCTGCGCAGCGCGCGGCGAGGCGGGTGCCGACCCGGATGAAACATGTCACGACATCCTGCGAATAGGGCGCCGAGTGGACGGCGGTCGGGTCCTCCACCTGCAGGATGGAGGGCCGGTAGCGGGTCGCTCATGATCGGACTCGTTGCGTCACCAGGCAGCAGATGGCAAGATCAAGGCGCCGCTGGAAATTCGGGTAGCACGTGCTGGGCCGGTCACAGAATGGGGAGCCGTCAGGTGACGTCCGAGCGCACACAGGTTAGTTCTGCGTTCACAACCAAACGCCACGACCAACTCCGAGAGAAAGTCCGGGCGTTCGCCGAATCGGTGGTCGAACCCCGAGTCGCCGGCATGGAGGCTTCTCGATCCGTGGAGGTCGAGCTCGCCAGGGAAATTGCACGGCAGGGCTGGATCGGGGTGACGATCGGACCCCGGTACGGAGGAATGGGTCTCGGCCACCTGGCGAAGACGATCATCATCGAGGAGCTGTCCCGGGTCTCCGGCGCGCTCGGAGCGATGGCCCAGGCCTCGATGCTGGGTGTCGCGAAGATCCTGCACTTCGGCACCGAAGAGCAGAAGCGCCGGTGGCTGCCGGGCGTCGCGGCCGGCCACTACCTGCCCACGATCGCCGTCACCGAGCAGTCCTCCGGCGGTCACGTGCTCGGCATGACGAGCTCGGCGCGCCGAGAGGGGGACGAGTACGTCCTCAACGGCCGCAAGGTGTTCGTGGGCAACAGCCACATCGGCCACCTCCACGGCGTCGTAGCCCGTACCGGGCCGGGATCCCGCGGGCTCAGTGCTTTCCTCGTGGAAGCCGACCGCCCCGGCTTCCACCTCAGTGACTACCGCCCCACCATGGGCCTCAACGGATTCAGCTTCGGGGAGCTGATCTTCGAGAACTGCCGGATCCCGGCCGCCAATCGGCTGGGAGCCGAGGGCGAGGGGCTCAGCGTGGCCTACTCGTCGAGCGTCCTGTACGGCCGGTTGAACCTCGCCGCGGTGTCGCTGGGCATCCACCAGGCTCTGCTCGAGGAGACGCTGCAGTTCGTCGCCAACCGCTGGCACGGTGAGGTCGCCCTGAGCAACGAGCCCACCGTCCGGCAGAAGCTCGGCGCGATGCAGGCGTCCCTCATGACGGCCCGGGTACTCGCGTACCACGCGTCGCATCTGCTCGACGAGGGAGTGCCCTGCGACGCCTACCTCATGAACGCGAAGCTGCAGAACGTCGAGCTGTCGCTGGACTCCGCACGCACCGCGATGGAGGTACACGCCGCGCACGGGCTGTCGGCCGACCGCCGGCTCGAGCGCCTGGTCCGTGACGCGTACCACATCTACGCCCCGGCCGGCACCTCGGACGTCCAGCGCTTGCGGCTCGCCGAGGTGGCCCTGCAGACGACATCACACCGGAGCGAGTGGTCGGAGCTCCTGGCCAGCGAGCTCAGAGCCAGTAGCGCGGCGCTACGAGCCGCCTAGCTCACGTCGGTTGATCAGGTCCATGACCTCGACGGCCATGGACTTGATCAGCTCCACACCCGGCGAGCCCCACGCGCTCGTCCGGGTGGACACGGCGCACACCGTGCCGAGAACCACTCCGGCACGGTCGAACACCGGCGCTCCGATGTAGGAGCGGATCCCCAGCTCGTCGACCACCGGGTTGCCGGCGAACCTCGGCCAGGCGCACACGTCGTCGAGCACCAGTGCGTGCTTGATGTCGACCACGTGGGGGCAGAAACCGTGGTCGAGGTCCATCGTCCTTCCGACACTGCCCTGGGCTGCCGCCTGTGCGGCCTCCAACGTGCCGGTCCCCGCGGACGGGGCTTCGTAGAGCCCGGCGAAGTACTGGTGCGTGTCGAGGACGAAGTTCACCATGGCGTACGGCGTGCCCGCGGCATGCGCGATCTTGGCGGCGATCTTGTTGAACTCGGCGTCCGGGGTGGTGCCGATGCCGAGCGCGCGCAGCCGCTGCACCCGCGCGACCGCGGCCGGGTCGTACGGAGCGCCGACGAACCGGCTGTCGATCGGGTCGGCCGAGCTGCCTGGGGGGTCGTAGGTCATGACGTACTCCTGGCCGTGGGGGTCGGGTGGGCGCGCACTGCGGCGTCGGTCCGGGCATGTGCAATCACTGCGTCGAGCAATGAGACGAGCACTCCCTTGGCGGAAGCGGAACTGCGGGCATCGCAATGCACGATCGGGACGATCGGCTGGAGGTTCAGCGCTGCCCGCACCTCGTCGGCGTCGTACTGGAACGCTCCGTCGAACTCGTTGATGGCGACCAGGAAGGGGATGCTGCGGGACTCGAAGAACTCGATGGCGGGAAAGCAGTCCGTGAGCCGTCGGGTGTCCACGAGCACGACGGCACCGAGGGTGCCCCGGCACAGTTCGTCCCACATGAACCAGAACCGGTCCTGGCCCGGTGTCCCGAACATGTAGAGCTTGATGTTGTTGTGCAGCGTGAGGCGGCCGAAGTCCATGGCCACGGTGGTCGTCGTCTTGTTCTCGATGCCCGTGAGCCGGTCGGTCCCGACGCTGAGGGTGGTCAGATGTTCTTCCGTGGTCAGCGGCGGGATCTCGCTGACGGCGCCCACGAAGGTGGTCTTCCCGACGCCGAACCCGCCGGCGACGAGGATTTTCATCTGGACGGGAAAACGGTGGTCAGAGGGCGCGGAGACCATCGCGAACCGCCTCCAGGGTCGTCAGGTCGGTGATGAAGGACGCAGGCGCCCTCATGATGAGAACGCCCATCTCGAGGAGATCGGCCAGCAGGATCTTCGTGACCGTGATCGGGAGTCCGATGCGTGCGGCGACCTCGGCGACCGAGATGGCCGTTCGGCAGAGGTCGAACACCGGGGCGTGGTCGATGCCGAGCCAGTCGGAGGACATGGCCGCCTCGTCCGACACCATGACCAAGGTCATGAGATCAATGGTCGTGCTCGGCTCAGTTCTGCCGTTGGTGACGGTGAACGGCCGCGCCCGCCATGGGTCGGCGTCCTTTCGTGTGCGGGGAAGTACGTCGGTTTCGAGGTCCGGGTCCCTGCCGCCTTCGACCATCTCTCAACGAATCCCACTACCGGAGGCGGGACGCTGGCGGGTGGGAGTCGCGATGCGCGTGGGCACTCGCTTGCACAGTTTCGTCATCTCGAAGCTGATGGCTCCGGTGTTCACCTCGCGGCCCGCCAGCACCGCCAGCACCGTGCCGCCTGCCGCGGCCGTGACGAACAGGTAGAGGCCGCTGAGCTCGGTGATGACCTGCCGGACCCCGCTGTCCTGATGTCCCCCGAACTTCGCCCCCACCTGGTGCGCGAGCGAGATCATCCCGGAGGACATGGCGGCCAGGATGTCGGCGTCGTCGGCGCTCGTTCCGCTCCAATGGGTCTTGATGCCGTCGACCGAGAGCAGCACCGCACACTTGGTGTAGGGAACGGTCCTGACGAGGTCGTCGAGAAGAAAGTTGAGATCATCCATCATTGACCCCCGTCGTTGTTGTCGATTTCGGCATCCTCGCGTCCACGCATGACGTCGGTCAGGAGATCGGGATTGTGGCCGGGGATGATCCTGGCGACCTGCGGGGGCTGGCGCAGTTCGGGCCGAAGGTAGGTCTCCGAACCCCGCTGGGGGAGCGGCGGACGGTTCGCCGGCGGGGGCGCCGCCTTTCCCGCGGACGGCACTGCGTCGGACGCCATCGGAACCGGGCGAAGACCGCCGTGGCCGTTGTCGGTCTCCGCTGGGGATCGTGGGAACGACGATGGTCCGGTGCCGTCCGGCGCCGCCGGGCCCGGCATGGCGCGACGGGTGTTCGTCAGCACGTCCGTCGACCCCCCGGCGGGGTTGCCGGGAGCGGGCCACGGCCAGTCCGGCGGCGCGGGTTGGGCGTGGGCGCGCACCGGTACCCGCGCGGCACCCCGGTTCATGCCTGGCTCGAGACGGGTCTGACCTTCCGTGTGCGGGGCTGTGTAGAGGTCCCCCGACTCGGTCAGCAGGTTGTGGGGGATGACCACGGCGGCATCGATCCCGCCGAAGATGTTGGACCGCAGCTGCACCCTGATGTTGTGCCGCGGTGCGAGCCTGTTGACCACTGCGAAACCGATGCGGCCCTCGTCCAGCAGCTGGTGCAGGTCGACGTCGGTGTAGCCGGCCAGCAGGCGGTTCACCCGCTCGATGTCCTCGGGGGCCATGCCGATCCCGCGGTCGTGCACCTCGATCGCGAGGCCCGCCGCGACGCGGGACGCGGTGAGCGCGATCTTCGGGGCGTGCGGCGGGGTGAACGCCGTCGCGTTGTCCAGGAGCTCCGCGAGGAGGTTGATCAGGCCGGCGACGACATGCCCGTGCATCTTGATCCCGCGAACCGGGAACGTGGTGATCCGCTGGTAGTCCTCGGTGGACGCGACAGCGAGGCGCAGCACCTGGTTGACCTCGGCAGGCTGGCTCGAGCGGGGCTGCGGAGCGTCGCCGCCCAGCACCGAGAGGTTCTCCACCTCCCGCCGGATGCGCGTGATGAGGTGGTCCAGCCGGAAGACCGTGGCCAGGAGCTCCGGGTCCTCGATCCGCCGTTCCAGCGCATCGAGGTCGACGAACGCCCTGGACACCTTGGCCTGCAGGCGTCCGGCGATCCTGCTGAACACCTCCGGGCTCTGCGACTGCTCCTGAGGCAGCTCCCGTGGCGGCGGGCCGGGAGGCGCCGGCGGCGCGATGCCGCCGGCTGTCGGGTCGGCAGGCCGCGGTTCCGGAGCGGGAACGTCCTGACGACGCTCGGCCTCGGGACGCCGCTCGACAACGGCCGGTGCCGTGAGCGTCCGGTGGACGGTCATCACGGCACCGGCCACCGTCACGAGGACGACGACCACGCTCGCGGCGACGACGATGCCGGCCATGGTGGCGGGCGCGACATCGCCGTTCGTGATGGCGAAAATGCCCGCGGCGCCACCTATGGTCAGTACGGCCGCCGATACCGTGCCGATCGCCAGCAAGGTGGAGCGTGCTTTTCTGAATCCGTCATCGGTGGCAGCCTGCGCACCTGCTTCGGGCGACGCGTGCTTATCGAGATCGTCGCGCCGGCGGGAGGTGCTGTCGGGACTGTGCGGGGCAGGCGACGACATCTGGTCCTTTCCTGACCGGAGCAGGTCAGCAGGGAAAATGGACGCGCACCGAGCACCGCGTCCGCTGCTCGACTCCGCAGGTGATGATCTTACTGCAGCAGTGTTTCGCAATGTCCGGGGAGGCGTCCGACCTTCCACCGGATGATGGGAGGCATGCCCGCTCTCACTCTCGTCAACGCCGTCCTCCTGCCGATGGCCGATGCCGCGCCGGGTGCCCCCGACTGGTTCGTCGGCTGGATGCGCGTCGACGAGTCCGGCCGGATCAGCGGGATCGGGCCGGGCAGCCCGCCCCCGGAGGCCGCCGACGGCCCCGCCGCCACGGTGGTGGACGCCGGCGGCGCGATCGTCGCCCCGGGGTTCGTCTCCGCGCACTCGCACCTGTTCACCTCTGGCCTGCGCGGGATCGCCCCGGGTTCCACGCTCTACCCCTGGCTGCAGGCGATGTCGGAGGTCTTCCGGCACGCGGACGCCGAGGCGATGTACTGGTCGACGGCGCACGGGGCGCTGGACTTCCTCGCG
This sequence comes from Pseudonocardia xinjiangensis, assembly GCF_050948425.1. NCBI lineage: Bacteria > Bacillati > Actinomycetota > Actinomycetes > Pseudonocardiales > Pseudonocardiaceae > Pseudonocardia > Pseudonocardia xinjiangensis. The sequence goes on from NZ_CP192009.1 coordinate 3,614,470, forward strand.
TGCGGCATCACGAGCGCCTACAACTTCACCCAGTCCCGGGTGAGCTGGGTCTTCGACCCGGCCACCGCGCGGAGCACCGTGGGCACCGTGCACCCGCCCGAGTACCTCACCCGCCAGTTCGACGGGGCGGCCGACACCGGGCTCCGCGTGATGACCGCGATCCGGCTCGACGACGAGGCCGCGCCCGAGACCCAGGTGCTCGGGACCTTCGCGGAAATGGTCGCGGCCTGCGCGGAGCGCACCCCCGCCGACCAGCACCTCGGGGCCTCGGTCTTCGGTGCCGTCCAGTGGGCGGCGTCGCCCCGCACCGCCGAGATCGAGGCCCAGGTGATGCGGGAGCACGGGATCGGCAACCAGGCGCACTTCCTCGAGACCGCACAGGACGTCGAGGTCCAGCGCGCGAAGTTCGCCTGGTACACCGACGCCGGGGTGCTCGGGCCCGCCCTCCTGCTCGGCCACTTCGTGCATCCCACCGACGAGATGGTGACGGCGGCGGCCGAGGCGGGTTGCGGGATGGTCTGGCAGGCGACCTCGAACGGCCGGCTGGGATCCGGCATCGCCGACGTCGTGCGGTTCGCCCGCGCCGGGATGCGGATCGGCATGGGGCTCGACGACCAGTCGTGCACGGACCAGTCCGACCCGTTCGGCAACATGCGCCTGGGCATGTACACGATGCGCGCGCTGCACACCGATGCTTCCGTGCTGATGCCGAGGGAGGTGCTGCGGATGCACACGCTGGGATCGGCCGAGGTGCTCGGCGTGGCCGACCGGGTCGGGAGCCTGGAGATCGGCAAGTTCGCCGACTTCGTGGTCGTCGACCACCGCGCGCCCGGCACGGGTCCGGTCTGGGACGTCTACGCCACGTACGTGATGGCGTGCGGGCTGCGCAACCTGAAGCAGGTCTACGTGGGCGGCCGGCTGGTGAGCGAGGACGGGCGGTGCACCGGCCCGCTCGCGGCGGACGTCGACGACGCGCTGCACGACCGGATCACCCGGGCCGCCCGCGAGGCGGGGATGCACCCCGCCCTGGACCCCGCCCGGCAGGTGCCGGACGCCCGGCCGTGACCGTCGATCCGGCCCGGGCCTGCCCCAGGTTGTAGCGGCGAGCGGGGGAGTGGTGGGGACGGGTGCGCGGCCACTCTGCCGTCGATGTCGGGGCCGCCCCTGCGTTCCCCAGCCGGCGGCTACCGGCCGAGGCCGAGCAGCGCGGGCACGTCGGCGATCGAGTCGAGGACGTGCTGCGGGCGGTGCCCGCCGACACCGTCCTCCGCGTCCGGGCGGAACTTCCCGGTGCGCACCAGCACGCCAGTGAGGCCGTGGTCCTGCGCGCCGAGCACGTCGGACTCCACGTCGTCGCCGATCATCACCGCCGCCGCCGCGGGGATGCCCAGGCTGTGCAGTGCCGCGGCGAAGAACTCCGCGGCGGGCTTGCCGAGCACCACCGCCTCGGTGCCTGCCGCCTGCTCCAGCCCCAGCAGGAAGGCGCCGCTGTCGAGCTGCAACCCGGCATCGGTGCGCCAGAAGAGGTTGTGGTGCATGGCGAGCAGCTCGGCGCCCCGCTGCAGGTGGCCGAACACGTCGTTGAGCGCCTCGTAGCCGAACTCGGGCCCGGCCCCACCCACCACGACGACGTCGGGCCGCGCGTCGGGGCCGTGTACCAGGCGCACGCCCTCGAGGTCCTCGGTGACGTCCCCGCTGTTCAGCAGCAGGCACGCGGCGTCGGGCCGGTGCTCCCGCAGGTGGGCCGCCGTGGCGGCGGGTGCGGTGAGCACGTCGTCCGGGCCGATCGGGAAGCCGGCCCCGGTGAGGGTGTCGGCGATCCGGCGCCTGGTTCGCGACGTGGTGTTGGTGACCAGCGCGAGCGGCAGCCCGGCCTCCCGGATGGCGGTGACGGCCTCGACGGCACCGTCCAGAGGTTCCCAGGAGACCGTCAGCACACCGTCGATGTCGATCAGCACGCCGCGCACGGAGTCCATGGCGGCACGTTACCCGCGGGGAGACGGGTCCGAGCTCACCAGCTGCCGCGGTGGTCGGGCATCGAGAGGATGAGTGGCACGGCGGCCAGCAGGATCACGGCGAACACGGCGAAGACGTAGGCCTGGGTGATCCCGGGCTGCGCGCTGACCGAGAGCAGCGCCGTCGTGATCGAGATCGAGACGATCGCGCCGGACTGGCGGAACATCCCGCGCAGCCCGGTGATCGCCGAGATCTCGCGGGGCGCGAGGTGCAGCGACGCGTTGTTGCTCGCAGGCGCCGCCATGCCCATCCCGAGGCCGGTGATGCCTGCGGCGAGCGAGAGCCACGCCTCCACGGAGAGGCCCTGCGGCGGCAGCGCCAGCATCACCAGCCCGACGGTCATCACGGCGAAGCCGGCGACCATCAGGATCCGGTGCCCGGTGCGGCGCAGCAGGAACACCGACAGGCCAGAGAGGCTGATCATCCCGACCGCCCGGATCGCGAGCAGGCCCCCCGCGGCGAGCGGAGCGATGTCGTAGCGGTTCTCCGCGTAGATCGGCACCAGCGTGCCGAAGCCGAGCGCCGCCGCGCCGAACATCACGTTGACCGTGTTCATCGTTCCGAAGGTGCGGCCGCGCAGGAGCCGCATCGGCACGACGGCCGCAGGGTCGCGGCGGGCGTGCCGCAGGAACCTCCAGCAGAGCACGGCTGCCACGGCGCCGGCCACCCCGGCCGCGGTGAGCTGCAGCCGCAGGTTGCCGGGGGTGCCGAGCGCGGTGATCGCGGTCATGGTGGAGAGGAGCAGCCCGCAGAGCAGAGCGATCCCCCGCAGGTCGATGGGGGCGGCCGTGGTGCGCGGTGTCCTGCGGATCAGGACGGCCACCAGCACCACCAGCAGCACGCCCAGCGGGAGGTTGATCAGGAAGATCGCCCGCCAGGACGTGTAGGTGACGAGCACGCCGCCGACCACGGGTCCGATGATCGCGCCGATCGGGAAGATGCTGGTGAACAGGCCGATCGCCCGGTCGCGGTCGCGCCCGAACTGGTCGGCGACGATGCCCGTTGCCGACGGCACGATCGCCCCGGCGGCCAGGCCCTGGAACACCCGCACGACGATGAGGGTGGCGATGTCGCCCGCCATCCCCGCGCACAGCGACGTCAGGGTGAACATCGTGATGGCGACCAGGAAGATCGTCTTGCGGCCGAACTGGTCGCTGAGCTTGCCGGCGATCGGCATGGACATGATCTGGCCGAGCGCGTAGACGGTGATCGTCCAGCTGCTCCACGCGAGGGAGCCGCCGAGGTCCTTCTGGATCGCGGGGAGCGCCGTGGCCACCGACGTCTGGTCGATCGACGCCATGAGCAGGGCGATCGCGATCACGGTGAACACGGTCCACCGGCGGGGGAGGGGCTCGTCGTCCCCTCGTCGATCCCGATCGATCGAAGCGGTGGCGGGGCGGGAGCGCAGCATGGAACGCAATATTAATTGCTTGATGCTAAGCAAGCAAAGAACCGGCAAGGTCGTGCCGGTGGCCACCCGGTGACCACCGGGAGCGCGCCTACCCCGGTCTCCTGGCCGTTTCAGGGCCGGGCGCCCGCTCGGCCAGCGGGAACGCCTCGAGGTAGCGCTCGTAGTCGGGCTCCACGTCGATCTGCAGCGTGGCGAGGATCCGGATGACCGCGTTGTAGAAGGAGATGACGATGACGAGGTCGACCAGGCGGGCCCGGCCGAGGTGGTCGAGCAGGACGGCCCAGGTCTCGTCGGTCATCCGGGTGTCCGCGGTGATCTCCCTCGCCGCGGCCAGCACGGCCGTCTCCAGCTCGCCGAGCCCGTGCTCCCGGCCGGCGGTGGCGGCGATGAGCGCGGTGACGTCGTCGTCGGACACCCCGAAGTCGTGCCCGATCTTGATGTGGTGGCTCCACTCGTAGGGGCTGGCGGTGAGGTAGCCGACCTGCAGGATCGCGAGCTCGCGCAGTCGCGGGTCGAGCTCGCAGCGGTGGCGGATCCACTCGCCGAACTCCGCGTGGGTGCGCAGCGCGTCGGGCGAGTTCGCGAGCGCGCGGAACAGGTTGATCGGGCGGGCCAGCAGGGGCCGGTCCTCCTCGGCGAGGTCGGACTCCGACAGGTAGGGCACGAGAGCCATGGGCGCGGAACTCCATCGTTCGTGAGCGGGGTACTCGGGTGCGCGGTGCGGTCGGGATGTTGACGCGATGCGCGTCCCATGATTACCGTCGTTCAGGTAATGCCGCAACGATTCATAATATGAAATCGAGGTGGGCGTGATGAGCGAGGACGCTCTCGTTCCCTTCCGCGGCTCGCAGCCGCCCGGCATGGTGTCCGACCTGGTCGTTCCCGGTGCGCTCGACCTCGACGGCGACGAGCGGCTGTGGGTGCCACAGGCGCCCGACGTCGCGTTCCGGCCGCTGTTGCTCGCGCCGAGCCAGGGCTACTTCGTGAACCTGCTGCGGGTGCGCCGCAGCGGCGTGCTCTCCCGACACCGCCACGCGGGACCGGTGCACGCGTTCACCCTCCGCGGGCGCTGGCACTACCTCGAGCACGACTGGGAGGCGACCGAGGGCAGCTACGCCTTCGAGCCGCCGGGGGAGACCCACACGCTCGTCGTGCCCGACGGCGTCGCGGAGATGGTCACGCTCTTCCACGTGACGGGCACCTACGTCTACGTCGACCCCGACGGCGCGGCCACCGGGTACGAGGACGTGTTCACCAAGATCGAGAACGCGCGGCGGCACTACGCGGCGGTCGGCCTCGGCGCCGAGCGGGTCGAGGAGTTCATGCGCTAGGCGAGAGTTCGACGAAGGGGTCGAGGCATGGGTCAGCGTGTTGCGGGCAAGGTGGCGATCGTGGTCGGCGCGGGGCAGACCCCCGGCCTGACCGCGGGCAACGGGCGCGCCACCGCGGTACTGCTCGCCAGGGAGGGGGCCAGGGTGCTCGCGGCCGACCGCGACCTGGCTGCCGCGGAGGAGACCGTCACGGAGATCGCGGCCGAGGGCGGCGAGGCGGTGGCCGTGCGGGCGGACGTCACCGACGAGGACGCCATCGCCGCGATGACCGCGGCCTGCCTCGAACGGTGGGGCCGGATCGACATCCTGCACAACAACGTCGGGGTGAGCATCGCCGGAGGGGACGCCCCGATCACCGAGATCGAGGCCGATGCGTTCGCCCGCATCACGGCGATCAACCTGCAGGGCATGGTTCTCACCTGCAAGCACGCGATCCCCGTGATGCGTGAGCAGGGCGGCGGCGTGATCACGAACATCTCCTCGATCGCCGCGGACATCAACTACCCGTACGTCGCCTACCGGACGTCCAAGGCGGGCGTCGTCACCCTGACCGAGCACATCGCGATCACCAACGCGGCCCACGGCATCCGCGCCAACGCGATCCTGCCCGGCCTGATGGACACGCCGATGGCGATCGAGAACCGGGTCGGGCGCGGCGGCGTCACCCGGGAACAGGTGATCGCCGAGCGCAACGCGCACGTGCCGCTGCGCAACACGATGGGCACGGCGTGGGACGTCGCCCGTGCCGCGCTGTTCCTGGCCTCGGACGAGGCCTCGTTCATCACCGGTGTCGCGCTGGCCGTCGACGGCGGCCAGCGCCTCGCCGTCGGCTGAGACGGACGGAGCGAACGATGAGCGACCAGACGCCCGCCACGGACGGGGTGACCGGCTCCCGGTCCCGGATCCTGGACGACCTGCACCAGGTCTGGCGGATGCGGGTGTTCGAGGAGAAGGTGCGGGACCTGCGGCTCGCCGGCGACGCCGTCGGCTCGATCCACCTCGGGATCGGCCAGGAGGCCGTCGCGGTGGGCACCGCGGAGCTCATCGGACCCGACGACGCCCTCTTCGCCACCTACCGCGGCCACTCGTGGGCGCTCGCGTGCGGGGTGCCGCCCGCCGCGCTGTTCGCCGAGGTGCTCGGCCGGGCGACCGGGACCAACGGCGGCCGCGGCGGCTCGGCGCACCTCAGCGCGCCCGCGCACCGCTTCTTCGGGGAGAACAGCATCGTGGGCGCCGGGGCGCCGATCGCGGTGGGAGCCGCGCTCGCCGGCCGCTTCGACGGCTCGGGCCGGGTGGCGATCACGGTGTTCGGCGACGGGGCGATGAACCAGGGCGCGGTGCACGAGGCGATGAACCTCGCGGCCGCGATGAACCTGCCGGTGGTGTTCGTCTGCGAGAACAACACGTGGTCCGAGCTCACCCCGATCGACGAGATGGTGCGCGACCCCCACCTGCACCGTCGGGCCGCCGCCTACGGCATCCCGGGCGAGCGGATCGACGGCAACGACCCCGCGATCGTGCGCGACCGGCTCGGTGCCGCCGTCCGGCGGGCCCGCGAGGGCGGGGGCCCGACCCTCGTCGAGGCGATGACCGCGCGGCTCGTCGGGCACTACATCGGCGACGCCGAGCAGTACCGCAGGCCCGGTGAGCTCGACGAGGCCCGCAGGCTCGAGCCCACCGTCCGGCTGACGGCGCAGGCGCGGGCCGCCGGCGCGCCGGACGCCGAGATCGAGCGCGCGGAGCACGTCGCCCGCGCGGAGACGGAGCAGGCGGCGGCCGAGGCGCTCGCCGCCCCGCTCGCCGACCCGGCGACCGCGAAGGACCACCTCTATGTCTGAGACGACATCGATCTCCGAGACGCCGTCCACGACCACCGCCTCGGCGACCACGACCTCCCAGCTCACCTACGGGCAGGCGGTCAACGCCGCACTGCGCCGCTGCCTCGCCGAGCTGCCGGACACGCTGCTCTACGGCGAGGACGTCGCCAAGCCGGGCGGCGTCTTCGGCGTCACCCGCGGGCTGCGGCGCGAGTTCGGGGAGCGGGTCTTCGACACCCCGATCAGCGAGTCGGCGATCCTGGGGTCGGCCGTCGGCGCGGCCATGCTCGGCCGCCGCCCGATCGTCGAGATCATGTGGGTCGACTTCTCGCTCGTGGCGTTCGACCAGATCGTCAACCAGCTGGCCAACGTGCACTACGTCAGCCGCGGACAGCTGCGGGCGCCCGTGGTGATCCGGACCCAGCAGGGCTCGGCGCCGGGGGCGTGCGCGCAGCACAGCCAGAGCCTGGAGGCGTTCTTCCTGCACGTGCCGGGCCTGCGGGTGTGCATGCCGTGGACCGCGCAGGACGCGTACGACCTGCTGGTGGCGGCCGTGTACAGCGATGACCCGACGATCGTGATCGAGAACCGCACGCTCTACAACGCCGCGAAGCAGGACGTCGTGCTCGGCGGTCCGGTGCAGCAGCCGGGCGGCCTGCGGGTGCGCCGCGAGGGGTCGGACGCCACGGTGGTCACCTGGGGGGCGTTCACCGCCCGGGCGCTCGAGGCCGCCGCGGCACTCGCGGAGCAGGGTGTGTCGCTGGAGGTGCTGGAGCTGCCGTGGCTCAACCCGTTCCCGACCGACGAGGTGATCGAGCGGGTCCGGCGCACCGGGCGGCTCGCGGTCCTGCACGAGGCGAACGTGACGGGCGGGTTCGGCGCCGAGGTGGTGGCCCGGGTAGCGGGGGCGGGCGTGCCGCTGCGCAGCCCGGCGCTGCGCCTGGGCCTGCCCGACACCCGGGTACCGGCCGCGCCGAGCCTCGTCGCGGAGCTCCTGCCGGGCAGCGACCGGATCGCGGCCTCGCTGCGGCAGTGGGTGCTGGGCCCCTGACGCATCCGCAACTCCCCGCATCGGACCGACCGCAGCGCAACGCCTGAAGAAGGGACCACCGGCCGTGCACATCGTTCTGGGCGTGGACACGCTCTCCTACCACTGCCGCCTCGCCACCGGGGAGATCTCGCTCGAGGACGTCATGCGCGAGGTCGCCGACCTGGGCGCGGCGTTCGTGCAGCTCAACGCCGTCCATGTCCGCGACCGGGAGGCGGGCGGCCTGAGGTCGCTGCGCAGCCTCGCCGGCGACCTGGGGCTCGGGATCACACTGTCCGGTGACGTCGTGGGGCGCGCGGGCAACGGCGACACCGTGGAGTCGGGTGTCGAGCGCATCCGGCGTTGGGCCGCGCTGGCCGAGGCGATCGGCAGTCCGTTCGCGCGCGTCTCCTCGGGCTTCTACCGCAACGAGCTGCTGGCCTTCCCCGAGCGCATCGCGGTGGAGCAGCGCTACCTCATCGACGCGCTGCGCCGCTCCGTCGCCGAGGTCCCCGGCGACGTGCAGATCCTGCTCGAGAACCACTCGGACTTCACGGCCGACGAGTACGTGCAGATCATCGACGAGGTCGGCAGCGACCGGGTCGCCGTCTTCCTCGACCTGATCAACCCGATCTCCTCGCTGCAGGACCCGCTGACCGTGATCAGCAGGCTCGCCCCGCTCGCGACCGCGGGTCACGCCAAGGACTTCCGCATCGAGTCCCGCTACGTCGAGGACCGGTTCCACCGCCGCGGGTTCGACGTGCAGTGGTGCTACCCGGGCGAGGGCGTGGCCGACCTGACCTCGCTGATGGGCGTGCTGGTGGCGCAGGGCGACCGCGCCGAGCCCTACCGGCTCTCGGTGGAGGGCCTCGACAACCACCCGGGGGTGGCGGACCAGCGGGAACGTCTCGGCGCGTCACTGCGGTTCCTGCAGGCGTTCCTCGACAATGCGCCCGCCACCGCCCAGCCGCTCGCCGGGCAGGTCACCTGACGGGCGCCCCTCACCGCATCCGACCGAAGGAGAAGACGTCACCCATGGATCTCGATCTCGCCGGCAGCAGGGCGCTGGTCACCGCCGCGAGCCAGGGGCTCGGCCGGGCCTGCGCCGCCGCCCTCGCCGCCGAGGGCGCGCGGGTCGTGATCTCCTCGCGCGACCAGGGCCGGCTCGAGGCCACGGCCGCCGAGATCGGGGCGGCCGGCAGCGTGGCCGCCGACCTCGGCTCGGCAGCCGACCTCGAGGAGCTCGTCCGGCGCACCGTCGAGCTGCTGGGTGGGCTCGACGTACTGGTCGTCAACTGCGGGCCACCACCCGCCCTGCGGTTCATCGAGGCCGACGACGGCGCGTGGGACGCGGCGCACGACGGGGTGCTCATGAGCGCCGTCCGGCTCACCCGCGCCGCGCTGCCGCACCTGCGGGAGTCGGGCCGGGGCCGGGTCGTCAACCTCACCGGGTACGGCACCAAGGAGCCCATCAGCCAGCTGGTGCTCTCCGAGGCCAACCGGGCGTCGGTCACGGTGCTCGCGAAGGTACTGGCCGACGACCTCGCCGCCGACGGCGTCACGGTCAACAACATCGCACCCGGGCCGATCCTCACCGACCGGCTGCGTGAGCTGCAGGGGAAGGCGGCGGCGAGCGCCGGCGTCGACCTCGACGAGCAGCTGCGCCGCTACGCCGAGGACATCCCGGTGCGGCGGCTGGGCAGACCCGAGGAGATCGGTGACCTCTGCGCATTCCTGTGCTCCCCGCGGGCCGGGTTCGTCACGGGACAGACGATCGTCGTCGACGGCGGCATCAACCGGTCGATCTGATGGCCACCCGGGTCGCGGTGATCGATGCGTCGCACTGGCAAGGAGCCACATCATGAGCGAACCGGGCACGAGCGACCGGGGCACCGGCCTGCTGCTCGTCATGATCGACATCGATCCTGCCCATGAGGAGGACTTCAACCGCTGGTATGAGGAGGAGCACCTGCCGGAGCGGCGCGGGTGTCCGGGCTTCCTGTCGGGGCGGCGGTTCGTCAGCGTCGAGGGGGAGCCGAAGTACCTCGCGCTCTACGAGCTGGAGGATCCGGAGGTGCTCGAGAGCGAGGCCTACCGGGCGATGCAGCCGCCCACGGAGTGGACGAAGAAGGTGAGCCCGCACTTCACCTCCTACGTGCGCAACGTCTACCGGACGATCCCGGGCGGGGCGTCCTGACGTGGCCGAGCACGCTGACGGCTCCGACCTGCTGTTCCTGCATCCGGTCGGGCTGGACCGCGACTGTGTCCGGTGGCTGGACCTGCCACCGGTGCGGGCCGTGACGTTCCCCGGGCACGGTGAGCGGGCCAGGGCGCGCCCCGGTCTCACCCTCGCCGACATGGCCGACGAGATCGTCGGGCACAGCACCGGCCCGCTCGACGTCGTGGGCGCGTCCCTGGGCGGGATGGTCGCGCTGCACCTGGCACTGGCGCACCCCGACCGCGTGCGCTCGCTGGTGCTGGCCTGCACCACCCCGCGCGGCGACGCGGCCGTGATGACCGCTCGCGCCGACGCCACCGAGGCCAGGGGGTCGGCGGGCATGCTCGACGACACCATGGCCCGCTGGTTCACGCCCGCGGCGCTGCGGAACCCGGACGCGCCGGCGCTCGCCTACGCGCGGGACCGGCTGCTCACCATGGACGCCGGCGCGCTGGCCGACACCTGGCGCGCGATCGGCACCCACGACGTCCTCGACCGGCTGGGGGAGATCCGCGTGCCGACCACCTGCATCGCGGGCCTCCACGACCTGTCGACGCCGATGGAGGTCATGACGGACCTCGCCGCGCGGCTGCCCGTCGCGCGGCTGGTCGAGATGGAGGCCCCGCACATGGCGTTCCTGGAACGGCCGCGGGAGTTCGCCGCCGCCGTGCGGGAACACCTGGTGTGGGCCGCGGAGCCGGCACGTCCGGAGGGAGCACGGCGATGATCATCGATCTGCACCGCCACCTGTGGTCGATCTTCGAGCGGTACGCCGCGGTCCGCGAGATCGCCGCCCGCGGGCTCGTCGGGGGCGTGCACCAGCACGCCGATGCGCCCGTCCAGGACGTCGGGTCGCGCGCGGCCGAGATCCGCGCCGAGATGGACAAGGCCGGCGTCGACCGGTCGTGCCTGCTGCTGGGCGACTACGGGCTGCGCCTCGGGGAGGGTGACCTCTCGATCGAGGCCGAGAACCGGCTCGCCACCGACCTGGCGCGCGAGGACCCCGAGCACTTCATCGCGTTCTTCGGGATCGACCCGCGCCGGCCCGGGGCGGTCGAGCTCTTCCGGGATGCGCTCGACGCGGGTGCGCGCGGGCTCAAGCTGCACCCGTGCTCCGGCTACTCCCCGAGCGACCCGGTGTGCCGCCCCCTCTACGCGCTGGCGGGCGAGCGCGGGGTGCCGGTGGCCGTGCACACCGGACCGATGGCGGCGCCGCTGGTCAGCACGTACGCCAGCCCGATCCACCTCGACGAGCCCGCCGCCGACTTCCCGGACACCACCTTCGTGATCCTGCATGCCGGGCAGCGGGCCTGGTTCCCGCTGGCGCTGGACATGGCCCGGTGGAAGCCGAACCTCTACCTCGAGCTCTCGCTGTGGCAGGGCCTGCTGCTCGAGGACGAGGCGCGGTTCGTCGGGCGCATCGGCGAGATCAAGAGCGGCGTGGGCCTGGGCCGGGTCGTCTTCGGCAGCGACTGCCCCGGGGTCTCCTCGGTGATGCCGCTGCACGCCTGGGTCGAGACGTTCCGCCGGCTGCCGGAGATCGCGCAGCGGCACGGCGTCGAGGTCACCCCGGACGAGGTCGACCAGATGCTGGGCACCACGGCGGCGTCGCTCATGGGGCTGTCGTGAACCCCGATGCGGGGCGGCTCGCGGGCAAGGTCGCGATCGTCACGGGCGGGGGCTCGCGGGCGGCCGGGATCGGCACGGGGCGCGCCGCCGCGGTCCTGTTCGCGCGCCACGGCGCCCGCGTGCTCGTGGTCGACCGCGACGAGGCCGCCGCCCGGGACACCGTCGAGATGATCACCCGCGAGGGTGGCGAGGCGGTCGCCCACACCGCCGACCTCACGGCCGAGGACGACTGCACCGCGATGGCCGCCGCCGCGGTCGGCCGCTGGGGCCGCATCGACATCCTCGACAACAACGTGGGGATCGAGGGCCCGGGCACGATCCTCGACGTCACCGCGGCGGACTGGGACGTGGTGATGAAGGTCAATGTCGGGACGATCGTGGCGGCGAGCCGCGCGGTGGTGCCGGTGATGGCGGCGGGCGGCGGCGGGTCCATCGTGAACCTGTCGTCGATCTCGGCGCTGCGGCCGCGCGGCCTCACGCCCTACACCGCGGCGAAGGGCGCGGTCATCGCACTGACGCGCGCGATGGCGATCGACCACGCCGCCGCCGGGATCCGGGTGAACTGCATCGCGCCCGGGCCGATCTACACCCCGATGGTCTACGCCGCCGGGATGGACGAGGACCTGCGCGACCGCAGGCGGGCCGCCTCCCCGCTGGGTGTCGAGGGCACCGGCTGGGACGTCGGCTACGCGGCGCTGTTCCTGGTGTCCGACGAGGCCCGGTACGTCACGGGAGTGACCCTGCCCGTGGACGGTGGCGTCTCGATCAGGAGCCCCGACCGGTGACCGGGGCCAAGCCGGGCGGCCAGGCGAAGATGGCCCGGCAACGACACAGGTGACGCGACGATGAGGACGACATGACCGACGAGGCCCGGACGGGCACCCGCATCCAGTCGGTGTCCCGCGCGGCGCACCTGCTCATGCTCATCGCGTCGCTGCCCGAGCACGAGCGCTCCGTCGCGCGGCTGGCCACGGAGCTCGGCACGTCGGTGCCCACGGTGTACCACCTGCTCAACACCCTCGTCGACGCCAAGCTCCTCACCCGCGACGAGCGCAAGCAGTTCCGCTTCGGGTTCGCGATGGAGGTGCTGTCCCACGCCTACGCGCAGCAGACCGTCCCTCCTCCCGAGCTGCTGGCACCCCTGCGCTGGATCACCGAGGTCACCGGCGAGAGCGCCTACCTCAGCGCGTGGCGGGGCGGGAACCCCGTGGTGCTCACGCACCTGGCCGGGACCCATGCCGTGCAGGTCACGAACCTGCGGCCGGGCTACCGCGGGGCCGCCAACGCCAGAGCGTCGGGCAAGGTGCTGCTCGCGTTCGCCGAGGCCGCCGACCGCGACCGCTACCTCGCGATGCACCCGCTGGAGAGCGTCACCGAGAAGACGATCACCGATCCGGCCGTCTTCGCCCGGGAGCTCGCACTGGTGGCGAGGAACGGCTACGCCACCGACGTCGAGGAGTTCTCACCCGGCGTCGCCTGCATCGCGGCGCCGATCTGGAGCAACGGGATCCTGCTGGGCTGCTACACGATCTCGGCGCCGGTCGAGCGCTACCGCCGGGAGAAGGCGCGCTATCTGGGGTGCCTGCGCGAGGCCGTCGGCATGCCGGCGGCGCCGGTGCAGGAGGGCCCGGCCGGTCCCGCCTGACACCGGGAAACGCCGCAACGGTCGAATCAGGGCCGCGCCGACATGGTCTTCCACTCGTCCCAGGGAATGGTCCAGTCATAGATGTCACCGTCCGCGGCGGAGAGCGGAACGGAGCTTCCGGTGACCTCGACCGGATCACCGTAGAGAACCGAGTCGTAGTAGGAGCGCGCATTCGCCGTGGAGAGGTTCACGCAGCCATGGGTGACGTTCTGCCTGCCGTGGGCGTAGCTCGACGCGGGGTTGGCGTGGATGAACTCGCCGTTGTTGGAGATCCGGACGGCCCAGTGCATGGGGACGTCCACGTAGTCGAACGCCGACATGAGAACGGTGGGGGACTTGCCCATCACGATGTGCGTGCCGCCGCGGGTGACCCGCCGCCGGTCGGACTCCAGCCCGAACGTGGCGGGCATGTTGGCCACTTGCTTGCCGTCGCGGATGACGACCATCCGGTGTGACCTGACGTCGGCGCGCACGATCTGGGAGCGGCCGATGGTGAACGTGCTGCTGAGGTCGGCTGCGCCGAACCCCGCCGCCCCGAGGTCACGCCCGTAGAGACCGACCTCGACGGTGACCCCCGTGCCGGAGGGCCAGTAGGTGGCCGGCCGCCAGTGCACGCGCGAGCCCCGGTCGCTGTCGGGCAGCCACGCCCACGCACCCTCGACCGGCACGGTCGTGCGCACCTTCAGACGACGTTCGATGCCCGCCCGGTCGGCCACGGCGATGGGCCGGTCGAAGCGGATGTCGATCGGGGCGGCGATCCCGACCACCGCGCCGTCGCCGATGCTCGTGGAGGCCCGGACCAGCTGGTCCGGGTCGACGGCGGTGAAGCTGCCCGTGACCGGGACGGTCCCGCCGTCGTTGGTGGCGCTGCCGGCGAAGCGGTAGGTGGTGGCGTAGGCGGGGGCCGCCGACGCCGTCCAGGTGCGGCCGTCCCGGGACAGCGTGCCGGGGATCGACGTGCCGTCGTCGGCGGTGAGGGTGACGTCCGTCAGCGTGCCGCCGCGGGCTTCGACGTGGATCGGTGCCGCGGGTACCACGCCGGTGGCCCCGTCGCCCGGGGCGAGCAGTACCTGTGGGGCGGCGGGGACGGGGGCGACCGGGCCGCGGAAGGTGACGGCCGACCCGGCCGCGACGATCAGCACGCCGATCGCCACGAGCACGGCCACCGCGCGCCGTCGTCCACGATCCGGTTCGGGCCTGACCACCGTTTCTCCCCGCAGCCGATTCGCCTGAATAATCAGAACAATTGCACGGGTCCGGGGCAATGAGCTCAGGATATCGTTTCGTTCGCGCGGCCGCCGACTGGCGAATGACACCCGGAAAGGTGAATAACGGTCCCACTCGGGCGGCCCAGGGTTCCTCGCGCAGCGTCGCCGTTTCCGGCCACCGTGCACACTTCGGGGCCACCGTGCACACGTCCTGACGTATGCGCGGTGGCCGTCAGGTGTGTGCGGTGGTTTGTATTCGTGGGTCAGACGGGGCGGACCCGCTCGGCGAAGTCGTCGTGGGTCATCCGTGTGAGGCTCTCCACCTCGAGGGCGTCGAGGTGGACCTGCCGGCCGGTCTCGAGGTCGCGCACGAGCAGCCGCGGCCCGTTGGCGGTCTCGTCGAGCAGGACCTCGACGGTGGCGAACTCGTTGCGCAGCACCAGCCGGGGCGGGGGAGACGGTGTGGTCACGGCGCGGCTCAGACCAGGAACGTGAGGTTGAAGATCGGCGCCTCGCAGTTGACCAGACGCGCCGTCCGCCGCCGGATCCGCCACCCGTCACCGTGCGGGACCAGCTGGTGCTCGTACTCACCGGCGAACGCGCGCTGGGTGCCCTTGCGGACCTCGAAGATCGCGAAGTTCGACCGCACGACCACGGCGTCCTCCACCGGCGGGCCGACCCGGACGTTCGTGACCAGCCGCCGGGTGGCCGACGGGGGGATCTGGGCGTGCGCGGGGCCGACGGTCAGCCGCCAGACGCGCTCGGCGATGCGCCCGCGGTCGTCGTAGATCAGCGACACGTGGCGCTGCGGGTCGGCCTCGTCGTACCGGGCGGGCACCCAGTAGACGGCGTCGTCGGTGAAGAGCTCCAGCCAGCGGTCGAGCTGGAGACCGTCGAGCAGTTCGGCCTCGTGGTAGAGGAAGTCCTCGGCCTCGCCGCGCGTGAGGACGCGGGTGTCCGTCGCGCCGGTCATGCCGCGCGCCCTGCCTGCAGCAGGCGCTTCCACTCCCGGAAGAGGCCCCGTTGCGGCGTCTCGTCGCTCGGCTTGCCGCGGTAGCCGCCGCTCGGCAGGCGCTCCTCGTCGTGCAGGCCGCGGGAGAGCAGCAGCCACGGATCGACCTCGGCGGCCACGCCCTCCTGCACGCAGACGAACGCCTCGGAGTCGTCGGGGGCGATGAACGAGCCGGTGGCGAACGCCTCCTCGAACTCGCGCAGCCGCTCGGCGTTGAGCTCGTCGGGAGCGTCCCCGATCAGCATCGGCGACATCGTGATCTGCGTGCGGGTGGGGCTGATCGGGGTGATCACGCGCAGGTTCTGCAGCGTGATGTGCAGGTTGGGGAAGATCAGGACGTTGAACTGGCCGAGAAAGTCGCGGAGAAGCTCGCTGCCGTGCTCGGACTCCAGCCGCGAGGTGTACTCCGGGTAGGCCTTGCGGAACGCCTCGACGTCGCCGTCGCTGGGCCAGCGGGCGAGCAGCACGTGGCCGCCGGGGTGGGCCTCGCTGTAGCCGATCGTCTCGTCGCGGGAGCCGAGGCGCGCGTGCGGGCGGTCCGGGCTCTGGTCGCGGATCTTGAACCAGGTCTCGTGCAGCGTGATCGCGTGGTAGCCGTCGACCCCGCCTTCCGCGGCGTGCTTCCAGTTGGCCGGGTAATCGTGCACGTTGCGCCCGGCGCCCAGGTTGAGCGTCTTCTCGAAGGCGGGGTGCAGGAAGACGCGGTCGAGGTACTGGCGGACGCCACCGAGGTGCTCGACGAGGTCGGGCACGTCGGGGTTCAGGCTCGCGAACACCAGCCCGCGGTAGGAGTCGACCCGCGCGACGGGGGTGAGGCTCAGCGCCGGCTTGTCGAGGTGCTCCGGGCTGTAGCGGCGGTTCATGGGCACGCCGAGCAGCTCGCCGCTGTTGCGGTAGGTCCAGCCGTGGAACGGGCAGCGGAAGAACGTCGCGTTCCCCGATCGCTCCCGGCAGACGAGCGACGCCCGGTGGCGGCACCGGTTGAGCAGCACGTGGATCTCGCCGTCCGCGTCGCGGGTGACGATCACGGGCTGGGTGCCGATCCTGGTGCTGCGGTAGTCGCCGGGCTGCGCGATCTCGGACTCGTGCGCCACGTACACCCAGGTCCGGCCGAAGATGCTGCGCATCTCCTCGGCGAAGAGCGCGGGGTCGGTGTAGACGCTGCCGTGCACGCGGTCGGGGCGGACCAGGTGGTCGAGCTCGGGGTACCGGGCGGTTTCCATGCGGCGCCTCACCTCTGGCCGGCTCCTCGCACCGCCGTACACTCGCGGCGTACGCTCTGCGTACGAGGAGTACGTCTAGCGAACACTGGCCAATGTCACCCGCGGCGGGACGCGTGTCAAGGGAGATCGAGTGCCCAAGGAGCCGGACCAGCGCGAGTTCATCCAGTCCCTCGAACGCGGCCTGGCCGTGATCCTGGCGTTCTCCGACCACCACCCGAGCCTCACGCTCAGCCGGTGCGCCGAGCTCACCGGCCTGAGCAAGCCGACCGTCCGCCGGGTCCTGCTCACGCTGCAGCACCTCGGCTACGTCCGCAGCGAGGGCAGGCTGTTCGCGCTGACTCCTCGCGTGCTCGCGCTCGGCTACGCCTACCTGAGCTCCCTGAACCTGCCGGTGATCGCGCAGCCGTCCATGGAGGAGCTGGTCGCCGCCACCCGCGAGCCCTGCACGCTGGCGACCCTCGACGACACCGACGTCGTCTACGTGACGCGCGTGTCGACCCATCGCAGGCCCGGCGCCACGCTCGCCACCGGCACCCGGCTGCCCGCCCACGCCACCGCGATGGGGCATGTGCTGCTCGCCGACCTGTCGCAGGCCGAGCTCGACCACTACCTCTCGCGCGCCGAGCTGCTGCCGCTGACCGCGCGGACCGTGCGCACCCCCGGCGAGCTCCTGGGCCGGCTCGGCACGGCGCGGGCCCGGGGGTGGGCGATGGTCGAGCAGGAGCTGGAGGAGGGCCTGCGGTCGGTGGCGGCACCGGTCCGCGGAGCCGACGGTCGGGTGATCGCCGCGCTCGGCATGTCCGCGTCGGTGGCCACGGCCGACGCGGAGACGATGCGCGAGCGGTTCGCGCCGCTGCTGGTGCGCGCGGCCGCGGCGATCAGCGAGCGGCTCGGTGCCGACTTCGGCCCCGCAGGCGCCCGGCCCGCGGTGGCGGCGAGGCCACGATGACTGATCTGATCAACGATCCGGGAGGACCCATGAAGCTCAGCTGTGCCGTGCTGGACGACTACCAGGACGTCGCGCTCCGGACGGCGGACTGGAGCTCCGTCGCCGACGCGGTCGACGTCGACGTGTTCCGCGAGCACATCGACGGCGAGGACGCGCTTGTCGACGCGATCGGCAAGCACGAGATCGTCGTGATCATGCGGGAGCGCACCCCGTTCCCGCGCTCGGTGCTGGCACGGCTGCCCCGGCTGCGGCTGCTGGTGACCACCGGGCCGGGCAACGCCTCGGTCGACATGGCGGCGGCGGCCGAGCAGGGCGTCGTCGTGTGCGGCACCGGCGGCACCCTGGAGCCGACCGCGGAGCTCACCTGGGCACTGATCCTCGGCCTGGCCCGCTCCCTGCCGGCCGAGACCGCTGCGCTGCGCTCGGGCGGCCCGTGGCAGCAGACCGTCGGCACGGACATCGTCGGCAGCACGCTGGGGGTCATCGGTCTGGGCCGGCTCGGCCGGCAGGTGGCGAAGATCGGGCAGGCCTTCGGTGCCGACGTGGTCGCCTGGAGCCAGAACCTCACCGCGGAGGCCGCTGCGGAGGCGGGGGTGCGGCGCGCCGACAGCTTGGAGGAGCTGCTCGAGGTCAGCGACTTCGTCACGATCCACCTGGTGCTCTCCGACCGGACGCGAGGGCTGCTCGGCGCGCCGGAGCTCGCCCGCATGCGCCCGACGGCCTACCTGGTCAACACCTCCCGCGGGCCGATCGTGGACGAGGACGCGCTGGTCGACGCGCTGCGCGCGGGCCGGATCGCCGGAGCCGGTCTCGACGTGTTCGCCGTGGAGCCGCTGCCCGCCGACCACCCGTTCCGCTCGCTGCCCACCGTGCTGGCCACGCCGCACCTCGGCTACGTCTCGCGCCGGACCTACGACATCTTCTTCCGCGAGGCCGTGGAGGACATCGCCGCGTTCCTGGCCGGCGCACCGGTGCGGAGGATCGCCTGATCGGACCTAGGAACGACGGACGGCGCGGCCGGGAGGCTCTGCCGCCCCGGCAGCACTGCCGAGGAACGTGCCCACCCCGGCGGCGAGCTCCGCGGGGTGGCTGAGCGGCACCATGTGGGCGCCGGCCGCGAGCGTGCCGGCCCGGCCGTGCGGCGCGGTGGCGGCCAGGGCGTCCACCCAGTCCTGCGGAGCGATCCGGTCGTGCGGGCCGCGCACGACGAGCACCGGACAGCCGACCTGCGCGAGCCCCCGGTCGATCCGGTCGCGGCGGGCGGCGTCCATACCGCGGCCCATCGCGCCCAGGCCGGTGCGGCGGTAGTCCCGCACCAGCCGGGGCACCTGTCCCGGCCGTTCCCAGGCGCCCGTGCGCAGCCAGCGCCCGGCCAGGGCGGGCCAGGACCGCGCCCTCGGGTCGGTGGTCGGGCCGACCAGCACGAGTGCCGCGACCCGGTGCGGGTCCCGGACGGTGGCCCGCACGACGATCTGGCAGCTCGCCGAGTGGCCCAGCAGCACCGCACGGGTCACGCCGAGCTCGTCGAGCCGGGTGAGCAGCAACCGCGCCAGGTCGTCGGAACCCAGTGCGGTCCCGCGCGGGGCGGGAAGCCCGTAGCCGGGCAGCTCGACGACCGCCGACGGCGCGGACAGCCGATCGAGCGTGCGCCCCGGGACGGCGCCCGACAGGCCGAGCCCGGGGACGGCGACGATCGGCGTGGTCAGTGACGGGTCGAGCGGGGCCGGGGGCACCCCCTCAGGATGGGGTACCCGTCAGCCGGGCGCTCTCCCCGTCGGCCACCGCGTCGAGCGGTACCGGAGCGGGTCGCTCGCAGCTGGTCGAGACCTGCAGGCCGGAGTGCTGGTGCGCGGCGGTCAGCAGTGTCTCCATGACGTCCAGCACATGCACGGCCACCTCGGCCGAGGCGCGGTGTGGCCGACCGGCGGCGTGGTTCACGGCGAGGTCGAGCACCCCGATCCCGCGCGCCGCGCCCACGTAACCCGCAGACGGTGCCAGGACCGTCCAGCTGTCGGCGCCGCGCGGGCGCAGGGCGACGTCCCCGTCGAACCGGTTGGGATCCGGCACCGACAGCGAGCCCTCCGTGCCGTGGATCTCGATCCGCGGCTGGGTGGAGGCCACCACCTCGAAGCTGGTGGTGAGGGTGGTGATGGCCCCGCCGGCGTGCACGAGCACCCCGGAGACGTGGGTGTCGACCTCGACGGCGAACTCGGTGCCCGCGCGGGCGCCGGAGCCGATCGTGCGGGTGGTGCGGGCGCGCCCCGCCGCCGCGACCACCCGCTCGACGGGCCCGAGCAGGTGGACCAGCGCCGTGAGGTAGTAGGGCCCCATGTCGAACAGCGGGCCACCCCCGGGCCGGTAGTAGAACTCCGGGTCGGGATGCCACGACTCGTGCCCTGGCGAGGTGAACGTGGCGTTGGCCGCCGTGGGGACGCCGATCAGCCCGTCGGCGACGGCCCTGCGCGCGGTCTGCACGCCGGTGCCGAGCACGGTGTCGGGTGCGCAGCCGACGCGCAGGCCGTCGGCGGCGGCCAGCACGGCGCGGGCCTGGGCGAGGTCGAGCGCGAACGGCTTCTCCCCGTAGACGTGCTTGCCCGCCCGTAGCGCCGTGGTGGCCACCTCGGCGTGCGCCGCCGGGATCGTCAGGTTCAGCACGAGGTCGACGTCGTCGGCGGTGAGCAGTTCGTCCACGCCGCAGGCGCGGGCCTCCGGCGCGTGCTGCACGGCGACGGCAGCCCTGGCCGGGTCGAGGTCGGCCAGGGCGGTGACCTGCACGCCGGGGAGGTGTCCGAGCGTGGACAGGTACGCCCCGCTGATCTTGCCGAGCCCGACGACGCCGATCCTCAGCGGCTCGCCCATGTCAGCCCCCGTTCGATGACCGTGCGGATCTCGGGCACGTCGAGGTCCTCCTGCTTGTGGCCGACGGTGCAGACGAAGATCCGCCCCGCGCCCCACGTCCGGGTCCACACCGCGGGGGAGACCACGGGCTCACTCCACGGGTCGCCGGGCAGCGCCGGCACAGTGGTGGTGGCCAGGACGTCGTTGCGGCTGTCCGACAGCACCCAGTACTGCTCGGTGTGCAGCGTGACGCTGGAGATTCCGGCGACGATCGGATGGTCGGCCCGCTCGGGCACCACGTCGAGGGTGTGGTCGACGAAGTCGCGCGGGTGGCAGGCGAACTGGCCGCCGACCATGTGCAGGTAGTCGCTGGAGCTGCGGAACGCATCGGCGATCCCGCCGTGCCACCCGGCGAGGCCCGTACCGCTCTCGACGGCGCCGCGCAGCCCGGCGAGCTGGTCCTTGGTGATCGTCCCCATGGTCCAGCACTGGAGGATCAGGTCGGTGCGGGCCAGCAGGTCGGCATCGAGGTAGACGTCGAGGCTGTCGGTGGTGACCGTCTCGTAGCCGGAGTCCTTCAGGAACGGGAGGAAGCTGTCGGTCGTCTCGACGGGGCAGTGGCCCTCCCAGCCACCCCGGACGACGAGGGCAGTCGACTTTCGCAACTTCGCGTTGGTATCCACTGATCACCAGTGTCACAAAGTGGCGTGCCGCAGGTCAACCGTTCATCAACTGTCGTCAAAGTTGCGCAACTCCGCGCAGTGGGGCACAGTGCGGCATGACGCGAACCACGCTCGCGCAGATCGCGGCGGTCGCAGGTGTCACCGTGCCCACGGTGTCCAAGGTGCTCAACGGCCGCAGCGACGTCTCTCCCGGGACCAGGGCGCGGGTGCTGGACCTGCTGGCGGCCGCGGGCTACGAGCGGCGCCGCGCCGTCCTTCCGGTCCCAGACGCCGCGGGCGCGGAGCCGGCCCCGCCGCCGGACCTGCTCGGGCTGGTCATGGACGGGGTCGAGGGGTCATGGGCCACCCGCGTGCTCGGCGGCGTCGACCGGGCGGCGGCGGAGGCGGGGTGCGACGTCGTCGTGATGTCGGCGCGCGGTCCGTCCGGGCGGGACTGGGTGGAGCGGCTGCTCGCGCGGGGCTCGACCGGGGCCGTGCTCGCGCTGGTCGACCCGACCCCCGCGCAGCGGGACCGGTCGGCGGTGGAAGGGATGACGCTCGTGGTCCTCGACCCCGGCGTCGAGCCCGCGCAACAGCTACCGACCGTCGGCACCACGAACTGGGCCGGCGGCCGGTCCGCGGTCGAGCACCTGCTGGCGCTCGGGCACGAGCGCATCGGGGCCATCGGCGGGCGGCCCGACCAGCTCAACAGCCGGGCCCGGCTCGACGGCTACCGCTCCGCGCTCACGGCGGCGGGTGTCCGGGCGCGGGCGTCGTGGGTGCGCCATGCGGACTGGACCAGGGCGGGCGGCCGGGCTCAGGCCGACGCGCTGCTGGCGCTGCGGGAGCCGCCGACGGCGATCTTCGCCTGCTCCGACCGGATGGCCAGTGGGGTGTACGAGGCGGCGGCGGCGAAGGGGCTGCGGATCCCGGAAGACCTGAGCGTGGTCGGGTTCGACGACCTGCCCGAGGCGCAGTGGCTGGCTCCCGGCCTGACCACCGTGCACCAGCCGGTGCGGGAGATGGCGGCGGAGGCCGTCCGCCTGCTTCTCCGGCTGCGGAGGAGGGAACCGGTCGACGCCGTGCGGGTGGAGCTCTCGACCTCCCTCGTGCTCCGGGCGAGCACCGGACCGGCGCAGCGCTGACGAGAACGCCACGGTGCCCCGCCGGAAGCGAGCCGGCGGGGCACCGTCCACGGGGTGTCTCTGTCCACTGGGGATCTCTCGCGGCGCTCGATCGACCACCTCCTCCGTACGGCGGGTCAGCTCGTTCAGGTGCTCAGGCGTCGATCTGCTTCGGCTGCTCGTCGGCGCCGGTGACCGCGATCTTGCGTGGCTTGGCCCGCTCGGCCACGGGGATGCGCAGGGTCAGCACGCCCGCCTCGTAGCTCGCGTGGATGTGCTCGGTGTCGAGCCCGTCCCCGAGGAAGAGCTGGCGGGAGAAGGCGCCCAGTGGGCGCTCGGCCACCTGCATCTGGACGTCGTCGCCGGGAACGCTCGGCCGGCGTTCGGCCCGGACCGTGAGGACATTGCGCTCGACGTCCAGGTCGATGGCGTCGGGGGACACGCCGGGCAGGTCGAAGGCGACCACGAACTCGTCGCCGACGCGGTAGGCGTCCATCGGCATGGCCGTGGGGCGGCTCCAGGTGCCGGTGACGTTGCCGAAGACCTGCTGGGTGAGGCGGTCGAGATCACGGAAGGGGTCGGTACGCATGAGCATCGCAGATCTGCTCCTCTCGTGACGGACATCGGGCGATGCACCGGAGCGACCTCCGAGGTGCTCGGCAGGCGCTCTGGATAACTGCAATCATAAGTAGAGATTTCCTGAGGTGCAAGCTGGCGATGTCGCTCGGTCGGGTGATCGCCGCGACAGCAGGTCGGCCGGCCCGTGGAGTGACACCCGGTCGGCCCCGGCCGCGTCGCGGCGCTGCGCGACTCCGTGGAACTCCTAAGCTCTGGCCATGGCGCGGTACTTCGATGTGCACCCGGTTGATCCCCAGCGACGCGCGATCGGCCAGGTCGTCGAGATCGTCCGCGCAGGCGGGCTGATCGCCTACCCCACCGACTCCTGCTTCGCGCTGGGCTGCCAGATCGGGGACCGGGAGGGGCTGGAGCGGATCAGGGAGATCCGCCACCTCGACGACAGGCACCACTTCACGCTCGTGTGCCGCGACTTCGCTCAGCTCGGACAGTTCGTGCAGGTCTCCAACACCGTGTTCCGCACGATCAAGGCGGCCACCCCGGGCAGCTACACCTTCATCCTGCCGGCCACCAAGGAGGTGCCGCGCAGGTTGCTGCACGCGAAGAAGAAGACCGTCGGGGTGCGGATCCCCCAGCACGTCGTGGCACAGGCGTTGCTCGCCGAGCTGGGGGAGCCGCTGCTGTCGTCCACCCTCCTGCTGCCCGACGAGCCCGAACCGCTCACCCAGGGCTGGGAGATCAAGGAGCGGCTCGACAACGCGCTCGACGCCGTGCTCGACTCGGGCGACTGCGGCACCGAGCCGACGACGGTGGTGGACTACTCCGGCCCCGAACCGGAGATCGTGCGCCGGGGCGCCGGCGACCCGTCCCGCTTCGAATGACCGGGGGCGGGCTCAGCCACCCGCCATCGCGCCGACGATCAGCAGCGGCTCGGCGCCTCTCGTCACCGGTTCCGGCAGCGGGTCGTCGGGCGAGGCGTGGGACAGGTCCTGCTCGCAGGCGAAGTACCGCACGAACGCTCGGCGGCGCAGCGTGCCGTGATCGCGGATCGTGCCGCGCAGGACGGGGTAGCTGCGCTCCAGCGCGTCCAGCACCGTGCGCTGGGTGGCGGGCCCGGTGACGTCGACGGTGATCTCGCCGCCGATCTGGGCCAGCTTGCGCAGATGGGCGGGCAGCTTGATCCGGACCGTGGCGGTCGCCCCGCTCGGCGGGCCGGTCGGCGAGTCGGTCATGGCAGCGTCTGCACCTCCACCGACAGCACGGCGGGCAGGTCGCGCACGATGGGCGCCCACGTGTCGCCTGCGTCCGGGGAGGCGTACACCTGGCCCCCGGTGGTGCCGAAGTACACGCCGCAGTCCTCGAGGGAGTCGACGGCCATCGCGTCCCGCAGCACGTTGACGTAGCAGTGCTCCTGCGGGAGCCCGGCGGTGAGCGGTTCCCACTCGTTGCCGCCGGTGCGGCTGCGGTACACGCGCAGCTTCCCCTCCGGCGGGAAGTGGTGGGAGTCGCTCGTGATCGGCACGACGTAGACCGTCTCCGGCTCGTGCGCGTGCACGGAGATCGGGAACCCGAAGTCGGTGGGCAGGTTGCCGCCGATGTCGTGCCAGTTCTCGCCTGCGTCGTCGGTGCGCATGACGTCCCAGTGCTTCTGCATGTACAGCACATCCGGCCGGGCCGGATGCATCGCGAGGTTGTGCACGCAGTGGCCCACCTCCGCGTCGGGGTCGGGGATGCCCTCGGACTGCAGGCCGCGGTTGGTGGCCTTCCACGTCTTGCCGCCGTCGTCGGTGCGGAACACCCCGGCCGCCGAGATGGCGATGTGCATCCGGGACGGGTCGCGGGGGTCCAGCACGATCGTGTGCAGACACATCCCGCCTGCCCCCGGCTGCCACAGCGGGCCCGAGCCGTGCTCGCGCAGCCCGGGCAGCTCCTGCCAGGTGCCCCCGCCGTCGGAGGAGCGGAACAGGGCGGCGTCCTCGACCCCCGCGTAGAGGGTGTCGGGGTCACCCGGGGTGGGCTCCAGATGCCAGACCCGCGCGAACTCCCACGGATGCGGCGTGCCGTCGTACCACTGGTGGGTGCCGGGCACGCCCTCGTAGCGGAACTCGTTGCCGACCGGCGTCCAGGTGGCGCCGCCGTCGTCGGACCGCTGCAGGAGCTGGCCGAACCAGCCGCCGGACGGCGCCGCGTAGACGCGGTCGGGGTCGGCGGGCGACCCCGCCACGTGGTAGACCTCCCAGCCCGCGAAATGCGGCCCGCTGACGTCCCAGCGCTCCCGCTTGCCGTCGGAGCTCAGCACGAACGCGCCCTTGCGCGTGCCCACCAGAACCCGTACTCCCGTCACCGGACTCCTCCACTCCGCGCCACCCTCGCGGCGCACGCACAGGAGACCCGCGGCACGTCTGAAACTCATCGCCCGAAGCCGTGATCCACCTGATCGCACGAAGCGCACCGCTCGTCCCCGCGCCGTCGTCCGTTCGGCCGCACTGGGCTACCGTGCAGGACGTTCCGGGAAGGGCGAAACGTCCCGGGCCGCCCGCCGCATGCAGCCGTGTCCTGAGCGCACTCTCCATGACCGTGCCGCCGTGTGGAGCAGCGAGATGTAACGTGCCACGCCAGTGAAAGCCACTCCGCGTCGCCTCGCCGTGACAGACCCACTCGCGGCTTCCTGGGAGGGAGCGGCGCATCGACCCGTTCGAGAGGACCGATTGGTGGGCGACAGGATGTTCGCTTCCGAGGGCGACTCGGTGAACGTCGGACGCCAGGGGTCTGCAGCATGGGCCGACAGGTGGGACGACTCTCCGCGCCGCCCGACGGGCGACGACGCCGCCGTCGGCGTGGCCCGCCGCTTGCAGGCCCGCCTCGACCGACACCTGTGGCTGCTGGAGCGCCTGCGGGTGGAGCAGCCCTACCCCGAGCCTCCCGGGTTCCCCGAGCTGCTCGAGTCCGGCCGCCGGATGCGCCGCGACACCGAGAGCATCCTCGTGCTGGCCGGCCAGGAGCCGGGGGCGCACGGCACCGTGTCCCGGCGGCTGTCCGACCTCCTGGCCGACGCCGCCGCGGCCGCCGAGGAGCCGGCCCGCGTCGAGGTCCGGCCCGCGCCGTCGGCCACCGTCGCGGCCGGGGCGGCGGCGGAGTTCCTGCACGTCCTGGCCGAGCTCGTCGACGACGCCACCGCCGTCTACCCGGGAGCGCGTCTCGACGTCGCGAGCCGGGTGGAGGCCAGGGGGATCGTCGTCGACGTGGCCGTCGAGGGCGGGACGCGCCGCGACGCATCGGGCTTCGACGACGCGAACGGCTCCGACGGTCGCCGGGTGGCCGTGGTCGCCGAGCAGATCGCCGACCGTTCGCGGTACGGCATCACCTTGAGCCGTCCACTGGCCGGCGCCCCGCAGGCCGGGTCCGGGCCGGTGGCCAGCGTGCACTGCCCGCCGTCCGCCGTCACGCTCGACGAGCCCCGTCCGGCGGCAGAGGATCCGCTGCTGCCCACCAGGAACGGCACCGGGTCGTTCCCGTTGGTGAACGACCCCTTGCGGCGGAACGACGACCCCCTGCGCCCGGAGGGCGATCCGCTTCTGCCCACGCGGAGCGGCAAGGGCCTGTTCCCGCTGCTGAACGACCCGCTGCGCGACGACGACCCGCTGCGCGACAGCAACCCGCTGCGCGATCGGGACCCGTTCTCGTCGGACAACAACGGCTCGGTACGCGGGGAGGATGACGTGTTCTCGACGGGGAACGGCTCGCTCCGCCGTGACGACGACCCGTTCTCGCTGGAGAGCAAGCCGCTGCGGCGCGACGACGACCCGTTCTCGCTCGGAACCGGGCTGCCGCGCCGGGAGAACGACCCCTTCGCGCCGGGCGGGACGGTGCGCGACGACGACCCGTTCTCGCTCGGGACCTCGCTGCCGCGCCGCGAGCACGACCCGTTCTCCTCGGGCAACGGCTTCCAGTACGACGCCTTCTACGGGGGCAGCGCTGTCGAGCCGCTCGGCAACGGTTCGGCCCCGTCGACCAACGGGTCGGGCACCAACGGTGCGGGGCAGGTGGAGAACTCACTGTTCGGCGACCCGCCGGCGCCCGCCTACTCACCGTCGGCGTCCTCCCAGGTCGACGAGCTGTTCGGCCCGCTGCTGGACCTGCCGCTGGAGCCGATCGACGACCGCTACGCCACCCCGATCTTCGAGGCCATCGCCTCGGCGTGGTTCCGCGACCCCGACGCCGACGGCGGGGCGGGCGGCGCGGCGGACGGTGCCGCTCCGATCGACTGGGAGTCGCCGAACGACACCGAGTGGCGCGAGGCCGCCGCCCGCGCCGCCCAGCCGGAGCCGGCGGCCACCACCACGTCGAGCGGACTGCCGCGGCGCCGCCCCGGCGGCCAGCTCGTGCCGCCGCCGCGCGCGCAGGAGCCCAATCCCGTGGGCGAGCGGGTGCCCGACCGGGTGCGCGACCGCCTCAGCACCTACCAGCGCGGGCTGAACCAGGGCCGCCACCGCGCACCCGGCGAGGAGCTGGACGCCTGGTGAAGCGGCGGCCCTGATCGGGGCGGCTGCCTCACAGGTCGGCTGCCGACGGGCACGTGACCATGACAGGGTGCCCGTATGCCCTACGACGTCCGCGCCGTCCGTGACCACTTCCCCGCGCTGAAGGCCGGGTTCTCCCACTTCGACGGACCCGGTGGATCCCAGGTGCCCGACGTGGTCGCCGACGCCGTGGCGAGCACGATGGTCTCCCCGCTGGCCAACCGGGGCCGGGTCACGGCCGCGGAGCGGACGGCCGACGACATCGTGACCGGGGCGCGCCGCGCGATGGCCGACCTGCTCGGTGCCGATCCGGCGGGGATCGTGTTCGGCCGCAGCATGACCCAGCTCACCTTCGACATGGCCCGCACCGTCGCCACCACCTGGCGGCCGGGTGACGAGGTCGTGGTCACCCGGCTCGACCACGACGCCAACATCCGGCCCTGGGTGCAGGCGGCGGAAGCGGTGGGTGCCGTCGTGCGCTGGGCCGCCTTCGACCCCGCCACGGGCGAGCTGACGGCCGACGACATCGCCGCCGTGCTCTCCCCGCGCACCCGCCTCGTGGCCGTGACCGCGGCGTCGAACCTGATCGGGACCTGCCCGCCGGTGCGGGCGATCACCGACCTCGTCCACGAGGCCGGCGCCCTCGCCTACGTGGACGGGGTGCACTTCACCGCGCACGCCGCCGTGCATCTCGAGGCGCTGGGCGCCGACTTCTACGCCTGCTCCCCGTACAAGTTCCTCGGTCCGCACTGCGGCGTGCTCGCCGCGGCGCCCGCGCTCCTCGCGGACCTGCACCCGCAGAAGCTGCTGCCCTCCTCCGACGCCGTCCCGGAGCGGTTCGAACTCGGCACCCTGCCCTACGAACTGCTCGCCGGCACCACCGCGGCCGTCGACTTCCTCGCCTCACTGGGGCCCTCGACGCTCGCGGCGGCGAGCCGGCGCGACCGGCTGGTGGCGGCCATGGGGGCGGTCGCCGGGCACGAGGACCGGCTGCGCGAGCGCATCGAGGCCGGCCTCGCCGGGCTGCCCGGCGTCACGGTGTACTCCCGGGCGGCCCACCGCACCCCGACGTTGCTGGTCGGCTTCGCCGACCGGGAGCCCGCCGCGGCGTACGAGTTCCTCGCCGAACGCGGGGTGAACGCGCCCGCCAGCTCGTTCTACGCGATCGAGGCGTCGCGGTGGCTCGGCCTGGGTGACGGTGGTGCGCTGCGGATCGGGCTCGCCCCGTATCTCGACGACGACGACGTCGACCGGCTCCTCGACGCGCTCCGGGCGTTCCTCGGCTAGGGGGTGTCCCGTGGATCTTGGTCGATGAGAGCCGTGATCCAGGTGGTTCCTGGCGGCGCCGCTGGATCGCCCTCATACCGGGCGTATTCGGGCGGTTCGGCGGTGTCGCCAGGGGCCGCCTGGGCGCGGTATCGCGATTGAAGATCCGCGGGACACCCCTTAGCGCGCAGCCGGGGTCACGACGGTTCGGGCAGGACGCCGCGCCGCCCGGCCGCCCGGGTGTGCTCGAAGATCAGGCTGGTCTCGGTGCCGGCGATGGCAGGGTTGCGGTTGAGGTGGTCGGCGACGAACCGGCGGAGCTCGTCGGTGCTCGCCGTGGCGACGTGCACGAGGAAGTCGTTGGCCCCGGCGACGAAGTAGACGTCGAGCACCTCGTGGCGCCCGCTGAGCACGGTCACCAGGTCACCCATGGCCGCGCGGGCGTGGGGCTGCAGGCGGATCGCGATCATCGCCTGGAGGTCGTGGCCCAGCGCGCGGGGGTCGATGTCGGCGTAGTACCCGCGGATCACCCCGGTCTCCCGCAGCGCGCGCACCCTGGCCAGGCAGGTGGACTGGGCCACGCCGACCCGCTCGGCCAGCTCCTTGTTGGAGACGCGGGCATCGCTGCCGAGGACGCGGAGGATCGCGAGATCGGTGCTGTCGAGGGGCCGAACATCCTGCGGCGGGGCGGGCCGCAGAGGGACTGCTCCCGCAGGAGGCATTGGCATGACGGCAGAATATCGAATCTTCTGCCGAACTCTTGCACGTTTTCAGTGTCATCTTCATTCTCGAAGGATGAGAATCGGTGTGCCCCGCGAGGTCAAGAACCACGAGTACCGCGTCGCGCTGACCCCGGCCGGGGCGCACGAGCTCACCCGCTCCGGGCACCACGTGCTCGTCGAACGCGGCGCCGGCCTCGGCAGCTCGATCACCGATGCCGACTTCGAGGCGGCCGGGGCCCGCATCGTCCCCACCGCTGACGAGGTGTGGGACGCCGCCGACCTGCTGCTGAAGGTGAAGGAGCCGATCGAACTGGAGTACCACCGGCTGCGGCGCGGCCAGGTGCTGTTCACCTACCTCCATCTCGCCGCGTCCCTGCCGTGCACCGAGGCGCTGCTCCGGTCCGGCACCACGGCGATCGCGTACGAGACCGTCCGGCTCCCCGACGGCACGCTGCCGTTGCTCGCGCCGATGAGCGAGGTGGCCGGCCGGCTCGCGCCGCAGGCCGGGGCGAGCGCGCTGATGCGTGCCGCGGGCGGGCGTGGCGTGCTGCTCGGCGGGGTCCCCGGGGTCCGTCCGGCCGATGTCGTGGTGATCGGAGCCGGCGTCTCCGGGCAGAACGCGGTGGCCATGGCCGTCGGGCTCGGTGCCGACGTGACCGTGCTCGACCTCGATGTCACCAAGCTCCGCCGGCTCGACGACCGCTACGCGGGCCGCGTGCGGACGATCGTCTCCAACGCGCACGAGCTCGAGAAGGCGTGTCTCGCGGCCGATCTCGTGATCGGCGCCGTGCTCGTGCCGGGTGCCCGGGCGCCGCGGCTGGTGAGCAACGACCTCGTGCGGCGGATGAAGCCGGGCTCCGTGGTCGTCGACATCGCCATCGACCAGGGCGGCTGCTTCGAGGACTCCCGGCCCACCACGCACGACGACCCGACCTACCGGGTGCACGACTCGGTGTTCTACTGCGTGGCGAACATGCCCGGCGCCGTGCCGCACACCTCGACGTACGCGCTGACCAACGCCACGCTGCCGTACGTGCTGCAGCTGGCGAACCTCGGCTGGGTCGACGCGCTCGACGCCGATCCCGCACTGGCCGCCGGCCTGTCCACCCACGACGGGGCGCTCACCAGCCTCGAGGTGGCCCACGACCTCGGCCTGCCCTACGCCGAGCCGCGGGGGCTCGTCCCGGCCTGAGGGCAACGACCGGCGGCCGGACGCTTATTGTTCGCTCGTGTCCGGCGACTGGTGGGTCCTCGTGCTGGCCGCGCTGCCGGTGCTGGGCCTGCTGGTGGCCGTGCTCGTCAGGGGGCGCCCCGCGGGCGCCGACCCCGCCTCCCTGACCGCGGAGCCGGAGGACCGGCCGCTGCCCGCCGTGGTGGCCAACCCGATCAGGATCGAGCCCGGCACGCGCAGGCGGATCGAGTCGGTCTGTGCCGGGCTGGGCTGGGCCGCGCCACTGTGGCTGGAGACCACCGTCGAGGATCCCGGCACCGGCCAGGCCCGCCTCGCGGTCGAGCGCGGGGCCGACGTCGTGCTCGCCTGCGGTGGCGACGGCACCGTGCGGGCGGTGGCGGAGGCCCTCGCCGGCACCGGGGTGGCGATGGGTCTGGTCCCGGCCGGCACGGGCAACCTGCTCGCCCGCACCCTCGGCACCCCGGACAACGTGGCCGTGGCCGCCCGCGTGGCCCTCACCGGTGACGACCGGAAGATCGACGTCGGGCGCGTCCGGGTCGACGGCGGCGACGAGGAGCACGTCTTCCTGGTGATGGCGGGCACCGGGTTCGACGCCGCGATCATGGAGAGCACCCCGGAGGCGTTGAAGGTGCGGGTCGGCCCGCTCGCCTACGTGATCTCCGGGCTGCGGGCGATGCGCGGCCGCCGCACCCGCGTCACCCTGACCCTCGACGACGGGCCACCGTTGCGTCGCCGCACCCGCACCGTCCTCGTGGGCAACAGCGGCACCCTGCTCGGCGGTCTGGTGCTGATGCCGAGGGCCACCGTCGACGACGGCGTGCTCGACGTCGTGAACATCGCCCCGAAGGGCCTCGCCGGCTGGATCGCGGTCGCCGGCCGCGTGATCAGCAGGCGGGGCGACGGCAGCTCGCGGGTGGAGCACTGGCAGGCGCGCTCGATCGTCATCGAGGCCGAGGACCCGCAGCCGTCCCAGCTCGACGGCGACCCGATCGGCGACGCGACCCGGCTGGAGATCCGGGTGGAGCCCGCTGCGCTCGTGATGCGCGTGGCCGACGTCCCGCCGCCGGACGCGCCGGATCCGGGTTAGCGTCCAGACGTGCGCACGGTCTACGTCATCGGTATCGGCGCGGGCGATCCCGAGCACCTCACGCTGCAGGCGGTGGCGGCGATGAACCGGGTCGACGTCTTCTTCACCATCGACAAGGGCGACGACAAGGACGACCTGGCGCGGCTGCGCTCCGAGCTCCTGGAGCGCCACGTCACGCGGCCGCACCGGGTGGTGGCGGCGGGCGACCCGCACCGCGACCGGGCCGCGGCGCCTGGCCGGTACGAGTCGGCCGTCGTCGACTGGCAGGACCGGCGCGAGTCGATCTACGAGCGGATGATCACCGACGAGCTCGACGCCGACGGCTGCGGTGCCTTCCTCGTGTGGGGTGACCCCGCGATCTACGACGGCACGCTGCGCATCCTCGACCGGATCGCCGGGCGGGGCGCCGTCGCGTTCGCGGTGGAGTCGATCCCCGGGATCAGCAGCGTGCAGGCGCTCGCGGCGCGCCATCGGGTGATCCTCAACCGGGTCGGCAGGCCGTTCGCGGTCACCACCGGGCGCAGGCTGGCCGACGAGGGACTGCCTGCCGGCATGGACGACGTCGTCGTCATGCTCGATGCGCGCAACGCCTTCGCCGCGCTTCCCGACACCGACCTCGACATCTACTGGGGCGCTTACGTCGGCACGGCGGACGAGGTGCTCGTGCACGGCGACCTGCAGGAGGTCAAGGCGGAGATCGTGCGGATCCGGGCCGAGTGGCGCGAGCGCAAGGGCTGGATCATGGACACCTACCTCCTGCGGCGGCGGGACCGGTGAAGGTGCTCGTGCTCGGCGGCACCGGGCAGGCCCGCCGGCTCGTCGCCGCCCTGCACGGGCGCCCCGGGTTCACGGTCACCTCCTCGTTGGCCGGGCGCGTGGCGGTGCCGGCGCTCCCGCCGGGTGACGTCCGGATCGGCGGGTTCGGCGGCGTCGACGGCCTGGTGGCGTGGCTGCGCAGCAACGGGACCGACGCCGTCGTCGACGCCACCCATCCCTTCGCCGCCGGGATGTCCGCCAACGCGGTGGCGGCCACCACCGCCACCGGTGTGCCGCTGCTCAGCTTGCGTCGCCCGGGCTGGACCGCGGGACCGGGGGACCGCTGGCACCGGGTCCCCGACGCCGCGGCTGCCGCCGCGCTGCTGCCCGCACTGGGGGAGCGGGTCTTCCTGACCACGGGACACGGCGATCTCGCCGCGTTCGCCGCGCTCGACCGGCTCTGGTTCCTGCTCCGCTGCGTCGACCCGCCGCTGGCGCCCCTGCCGGCCCGGTGCCACGTGGTGCTCGGCCGGGGGCCGTTCACCGCCGACTCCGAACGCGAGCTGCTGCGCGAGCACCGCATCGACGTGCTGGTCACCCGCGACAGCGGCGGCGAGATGACCGCGGCCAAGCTGGTCGCCGCGCGGGAGCTGGGTGTGCCCGTCGTGCTGCTCGACCGCCCGCCCGCCCCGGACGTGCCCGCGGTTGTCACCGTCGAGGAGGCCGTGACCTGGCTGGAGGCGGCAGCCCAGGAGGGCCGGGTCACTCCCGGGGGAACTCCGCCCGCACCCCGAGCAGCCGCACCGGACGCCGGGACGTGAACTTCTCGAGCACGTCGAGCGCGGCGGCCACGAGGACCTCGGCATCCTGCGTGGGCGCATCGAGGGTGGCGCTGCGGGTGTAGGTGGAGAAGGGCGCGAACCGCACCTTGACGGCCACGCGCGCGGCCGGGCGGCCCTCCTCGCCGATGTCGGTGGCCACGCGCCGGGCCAGCGTGGCGACCTCGGCGCGGACGTCGTCCCAGCCGGTGAGGTTCTCCTGGAAGGTCGTCTCGTGGCTGCGTGAGCGCGGCACCCACGGCGTTCCCTCCACCGTGGCTCGCCCGATCCCGCGCCCGAGCTGCACGTACCAGGGTCCGAGGGCGGGACCGAGATCGGCGGCGAGAGCGGCCGGGTCGGCGGCGGCGAGCTCCGCGACGGTGTGGATGCCGCGGTCGGCCAGCTTGCGGGCGGTCTTGGTGCCGATGCCCCACAGCGCGCTGGTCGGCCGGTGGGCCATGACCTCGTCCCAGTTCGACGCGGTCAGCCGGAACACCCCGTCGCCCGCGCCGGGCTTCGCGAACTCCGTGGCGAGCTTGGCGCGCAGCATGTTGTCGCCGATCCCGACGGAGCACGACAGGCGGGTCCGCGCCAGCACCGCCGCCCGGATCCCCCGGGCGAGCGCCTCGGGCTGGTCGGTCTGCGCGCCGACGAACGCCTCGTCCCAGCCCATCACCTCGACCACCACGTCGGGGAACCCGCGCAGCGTCGCCATGACCTCCTCGGACACCTCCTCGTAGTGGGGGTTGTCGGCGGGCAGGAACACGGCGTCCGGGCAGCGCTTCGCCGCCGTGCGCAGGGGGAGCCCGGAACGCACCCCGTGCGCGCGGGCCTCGTACGACGCCGTCGCGACCACCGCGCGCTGCGTCGGATCGCCCTTCCCCCCGACCACGACGGGCAGCCCGGCGAGCTCGGGACGGCGCAGGATCTCGACCGCGGCGATGAACTGGTCGAGATCGACGTGCAGCACCCACGAGGCCACGCGGCCAGTGTGCCGGGCCGAGCCCCGTCCGGCGTTCCCCCGACCGGCGTTCCCGCCGAGGATGGGACGGCGCGTCCGGATGGCCTAGGGTCGTCGGCACTCGTCCTGCTCCGGGGGCGGTGGCTCCGGGAGATCGGTGTGAAGAACCTGCGCGTGCTGGGCGTCGGCGTCCTCCTCGTCTGCGCCGCGGTGGCCACGTTCGCTCCGGTTGCCGCCGTCGCTCCGGTGGAGGCCGCGCCCGTGAGGGCCGGGGCCGCCGGGTCGGTCGAGTACACCGTCCTGCTCACGAGCACCGGCGACGCCGCCGTCCGCGCGGCGGGCGAGGCGGCGGTCCGGGCGGCGGGCGGGCAGGTGACGCGGGAGAACGCCGCCGTCGGAGCCCTGGTGGCCCAGGCGCCTGCCACGGGGTTCGTGGAGCGGGTCACGGCAGCCGACGCGGTGTTCGGGGCGGCTCGCGCCCGGCCGGTCGGTTCGACCGTCGCGGTGCCCGGCGTGGCGCCCGAGCTCGCCGGGGTTCCCGCGCCTGCCCAGGAAGGTCCTGCCCGGGAAGAGGGGCCGTCGGGGCTCGACCCGCTGGACACGAAGCTGTGGGGCCACACGATGATCGAGGCGGCCGCGGCCCGCTCGGTCGAGCCGGGGGACCGGCGGGTGCAGGTGGGCATCCTCGACAGCGGGATCGACGCCACCCACCCCGACATCGCCCCGAACTTCGACGCGGAGCTGTCGCGCAACTTCGTCACCGACGTCCCGCAGGACTCGACGGGCGCCGACCTGGACGGCCCGTGCGAGTTCGCAGGATGCGTCGACCCGGTCGGCCACGACGACTCGGGCCACGGAACCCATGTGGCGGGGATCGTGGCCGCCGCGGCCGACGGGGCGGGCCTGTCCGGGGTCGCGCCGGGGGTGCGCCTGGTGAACATCCGCGGTGGGCAGGACGCCGGCCTGCTGTTCCTGCAGCCCGTGGTCGACGCGCTGACCTACGGCGCCGACGTGGGCCTCGACGTGATCAACATGTCGTTCTACGTCGACCCGTGGCTCTACAACTGCCTCGACAACCCCGCCGACCCGCCCGAGGCCCGGATCGAGCAGCGCACCACGGTCGAGGCGGTCGGCCGGGCGCTCGAGTACGCGCACGCCAGGGGCGTCACGCTGGTGGGGTCGCTCGGCAACAACCACGAGGACCTCGGCACGCCGCGTGCCGACCGCTCCAGCCCCGACTACCCGGCCGCCGCCGCGTACCCGCGCACGATCGACAACGCCACCTGCCTCAGCCTGCCGGTGGAGGGCCCGCACGTGCTCGGGGTGTCGGCCGTCGGTCCGTCGGGGGTGAAGGCGGACTACTCGAACTACGGCCTGGAGCAGACCGCACTGGCCGCGCCGGGCGGCTGGCTCCAGGACGGGTTCGGCACCCCGGACTTCCAGCGCGTCGAGAACCTGGTGCTGTCCACGTACCCGCGCAGCGCGCTGGTCGCGAAGGGCGCGGTCGACGCGGCAGGCGCGGTCACCCCGGTGGGCACCGCGGGCGGGGTGCTCCGGTCGTGCGGGCCGGGGGGCTGCGGCTACTACGCCTACCTGCAGGGAACGTCGATGGCCTCGCCACAGGTCAGCGGGGTCGCCGCGCTCGTGGTGAGCGCGTTCGGCACCCCGGACCCCCGGCACCCGGGGACGCTGACGATGCCACCCGACGAGGTGGAGCGCGTGCTGCTGCGCTCGGCCACTCCCACGCCCTGCCCCGCGCCGGTCGTGTCCTACGTCCGGGAGGGCAGGTCCCCGGAGTTCGACGCTCCGTGCACCGGCGACGGGAACGCCAACGGGCACTACGGGCGCGGCATCGTCGACGCGCTGGCCGCGGTGAGCTCCGACGCGAGCTGATCCGGCTGATCAATGGGGAACCCCGGGATGATTCCGGGGTTCTCCCGGAGCCCTCCTCCGCCGCGCTCCTCGATGATCGCGACCATGGCGAGCAACTCCCGACGCTGGCGGCAGATGACCGTCTGGCTGCACGTGCTGACATCAGTGGGCTGGATGACGTTGGCACTGGTGCTCTTCGCGCTGCTCCTCCTCGCCGCGACGGCCCCGAACCCGGCGACGGCGGCCGGAGCGACGGCGATGGCGCGCTATCTCGATGTCGCGCTGCTCGCCCCGCTCGGAAACGCCTCGGCGGCGACGGGGATCATGTTGGGGCTCGGCACGCAATGGGGCCTGACCCACCACCGTTGGGTGCTCGCCAAGTTCGCGATAACGCTCGTGCAGCTCTACGCCGGCGTCTTTCTGCTCTCGCCCGCGCTCGACACGACGAGCGACGCACCGGATGAGGGTCCGCCGCCTGCGCTGGTCCTGGGCACCGTGGCGATGGCCTCGGCAATCGCGTTCCAGGCGTGGCTGTCGGTGGTCAAGCCGGGTGGGAAGACCCGCTGGTCCCGGGATCGACGCACCGGTCGTCCGGTGCGTCTCCCGACCGCGGCGCCCTGGGTCTTCGCGGCCGCTGTGCTGGCTCCCGCCGCCGACATCGCCGTGGGCACCGCGCTCGGCTTCCCCAGCCCGTTCCTGTCGTTGGTCGTGGTCGGGGTGGCGGTCGGGGTGCGGCGCCGGACGCTGCGGGAGGCACGGGCGCTCGCCGGCACCCCGGGCGTGGGGTGAGCCTGGTCAGCGAGTGGGCGCGGGCTCGATCAGCCGCACCACCGACGACGCCATCCGGAGCGACCCGATCCCCGTGGGGTGGAACGGGAAGGGGTCGGCCATGCCCTGCAGGTCCGGCCCCAGGCCGTCGGTCCCGTCCTCGCACAGCAGCCCGAGCTCGGGGCGGGCCACCGCGAAGCCGTACTTCTCCGCTCCGGCGCTGAGCACCGAGTTGAGCTGGTCGTTGCGGGTGGTCAGCAGCTCGATCTTGGCCGCGTCCAGGCCCGGGTAGCCCGCAGCGCGGGTGTCGGCGCAGTCGGCGTCCGGCGGGAACGCCCCGTAGGAGGTCAGCACGATGACCTGCGGGTGGCCGGGCAGGTCGTTGAGGTCGACGAGCAGGTCGCCGTACACGCGGTCGAACGCCGCCATCCGGTAGTCGAACTCGCCCTGGGTGAGCTGGTCCCCGCAGTCGGGCACGCCGTAGCAGTAGCGCAGGAAGTCGGTCCAGCCCACGTCGTTGGGCCCGATGGCGACCACGACGAAGCGCAGGTCGAGCACCTGCTTGAGCACGCCGATCTGGGCGGGGACGAGCCGGTCACCACGTTCCTGCGGCCCGCGCAGCCCCGTGGTGACGGTGGCGCTCGGGCAGGCGAGGTTCAGCACGTTCGCCGAGGCCAGGTGGCCGACCTCGGCGGCGAGCGAGTCGGTGCTGCGTTCGCAGGCGACGTCGTCGGGGGTACCGCCGGGCAGCGGCGGTCCGCCGACGCGGACGGCACGCGAGTCGCCGATCACCGCGCCCTCGTAGCCGCTGACCAGCGGCCCGACCGGGTCGGGGCTGAGGTGGTAGGCGCCCACCAGCTGGGCGAGGGAGGAGACCCCGCGCAGCCCCTGTGCCGCTCCGGCGTAGGCGAGCACCCCGGAGACACCCCAGGCCACCACGGAGGCGACCACCGCGATCGCGGTCATCCGGCGGGCGGCGCGCACGCAGTAAGCCACGATCTCGTGCAGCGGAGCGTGGCCGCCGGTCTCGCGGCCCTGCCGGCGCAGGACGACGAGTGTCCGCAGGCCCGCCGCGCCCGCGGCGGCCGCGAGCGTGAAGGCGACCAGCCCGAGCCCGCCGAGGACGTACCAGGTGGCGAACCCCGTGGTGACCGCCGAGACGGCGTCGTCGCGCGCCTTCGGCCCCTCAGCCGGGTCGAACACCGCGGCGGCTGCCTCGCTGCGCTGCACCGGGCCCATGGTCAGCTGCGGGCGCAGCGGCCCGTAGACGCGCAGCCGGTCCACGTCCAGCTCGGTGTTGCCGACCTGGACGAGCTGCGCGGGACCGGCGACGGACAGCTGCGGGGGCCGGGCGCCCACGGAGATGTGCTGCCCGAAGACGACGAGGTCCTGCGCCGGGGTGAGCGCCACCGTGATCGGGACACCGACACCGAGGCAGAACAGCACCAGCAACAGCGTCGGCCACGAACGGAGCTCCCGGAGCACGGTGCGCCTGCCGGGCTCGCTGTCCAGTGCTCCGCCTCCGTCCGGTCGTCGTCGCCGTCTGTTCGTCGTCACCGTCTGCGTTGCGACCACCAGGATGCGTGACGACGGCCCTCGACGGAACCCATGGGTGGCAAGAGTGGACATATCCGGCAGGGCGGGGGCCGGCCGCCGCCGGTCAGAGCGCAGCGCGGACGGCCAGCAGTGCCACGTCGTCGTCGAGCGGGTCGGCGGAGAAGACCTCCACGGCCTCCCGGACGGCCGCGACGACCTGCCGTGCGGGCCGGCCGGCCACGCCCTTCGCGACCTCGAGCAGGCGCTCGGCGCCGAACTGCTCGCGGCCGCGGCGGCGTTCGGTGACGCCGTCGGTGTAGACCAGCAGCGTGTCGCCGGGTCCGAGGCGGTGCGGCGTGCACGTCAGGCGGACGCTGGGAAGCAGCCCGACCGCCGTGCCGAACTGCCCGATGAGCTCGGCGGTGCCGTCGGCCCGCACCAGCACCGGCTGGACGTGCCCGGCGAGCACGAGTTCGACGTCGAGGCCGGTGTGCGCGCTGCGGCCCGACGGGTCGACCCCGGTCGGCCGTCGCCTGCTGACCATCGCTGCGGCGAGCGTGCAGAACTGCAGGGGGTCGCCCGCCTCGATCATCACCTCGTTGAGCATCTCGATGGCTCGCGGCAGCGGCCGGTCGTCCCGCACGAGCACCCGCAGGACGTCCCGGACGAGACCGGTGCGGGCCGCCGCGCGGGCACCCTTGCCGCAGACGTCGCCGATCGACACCAGCCAGTGCGAGGGGTCGACGGTGAGGACGTCGTAGAAGTCGCCGCCGACGTCGCTGCCCGTGCTCGCCGGGAGGTACTCGGCCGCGAAGTCGACGCCGGGCACCACCGGCAGCGCCCGGGGGAGCAGCGCCTGCTGCAGTGCCTGCGACACGGCGACGTGGGCGCCGGTGCTCTGGGCGTTGTGGATCGTCAGCGCCGCGCG
Source organism: Pseudonocardia xinjiangensis (assembly GCF_050948425.1). Lineage (NCBI taxonomy): Bacteria > Bacillati > Actinomycetota > Actinomycetes > Pseudonocardiales > Pseudonocardiaceae > Pseudonocardia > Pseudonocardia xinjiangensis. The sequence continues at coordinate 3,653,582 of NZ_CP192009.1, forward strand.
GCGGGCGATGTCGCCCGCCATCACGATGTCCTCGGGGCTGTGCGGGCGCCCGTCGGGGCGGCCCACCAGCAGCGTGCCGATGGTGCGGCCCCGGGCGCGCAGGGGCAGCGCGATGCCGTCGGTGGGGACGGCGAAGCGCACCGGGGCGGAGCCGTCGCGGCCCAGCTCGGCGAACCGGGCCCGCAGCTCGGCGGGCAGGCCCGGGGTGGCGTCCGGGTCGAGGACCGACCGCAGCTCGGGGAGCTTGGTCTCGTCGGCATGGGTGAGCGCGGCCAGCCGGAGCCGGCCGGAGGGCTCCACGAGGTGCACGGCGCACCACCGGCCGAGGCGGGGCACGACGACCTGCGGGACCACCGCGACGGCCAGGTCGACGTCCAGGGACTGGCCGAGCAGCTCGCTGGTCTCGGCCAGGTAGGTCATCCAGGCCCGCCTGCGCTGGTCCACCCCCCGCAGCCAGTCGGACTCGACGGCCATCGCGATCCGCGCGGCGATCAGCTCGGTGAGGTCGCGCGTGCGGTCGGCGTCGACGCCCGCGGGGTGCACGGTCAGCCGGTGCACCACCCGCAGGACGCCGCGCAGCGGCGCCGTCATCGGCAGGCGGACCTCGACCGCGTGCCCCCCGCCGTGCCCGGCACCGTCGCGGGCGACCTCCCGCGCGCCGGTGCCGTCGCCCTCGTCGACCTTGACGTCGACGGAGTCGGCGTCGAGCAGTTCGCGGAGCCTGCGGACCAGCTCGGCCACCAGCTCCACCGGTTCCAGCCGGTCGCCCAGCGCGGCCGGTACGTGCAGCAGCCAGCGGGCCTGCTCGGCGGTGCTCCACACGCGTTCGGTGTCCGGGGGAGCGGCCGGAATGGCGGGGGCCACCGGAACGCTGCCCCGGCTGACGGAGAACCAGATGATGTGGCGGCCGTCGGACTCGTGGCGGGTGCCCCATGTCGTGGCGAGGCGCTGGACGAGGGCGAGCCCCCGGCCGTGGCTGGCCGCGCGGCCGTAGCGCTGCCGGGGTTGGGCCAGGTGCAGCTCGAGCGGTCCGGCCCCCCGGTCGGTGACGGCGACCGTGACCTCGTCCTCGGTGACGGTCAGTGCCACCTCGAACTCCGTGCCGGCGTGCAGCACGGCGTTCTCGCACAGCTCGCTGGCCAGCAGCACGACCGTGTCGACCAGGTCGCCACCGTCGCCGTTCTCGCTGGTGGGAACGTCGAGATCGCGCAGGGCTTCCTGGAGCATGCGCCGCGCTCGACCGGCTGATCGGGCGTCCGGCGGCAGCCTTGTCCGCCGCTCGAGCTGAACGGGCACGGCTGCAGTGTGCACTGTCGGCCTCGCGCGCGCTCGCGCCGCCGTCCCTAGCGCAGCGGATCGACGGAGCGATCGACGCGGAGGATCGACGCGGGGGGATCGACGCGGGAGGATCGACTAGGGTCTGGTCCTGCGGCGGCCGCGGCCGGTGCCGTGGGGCGCGCCGGTGCCCGTTCGCCGGTCCGAGCATGGGAGGACGGCGGTCATGACCACCACACGGCCCCAGAGCGCCGAGGTCCAGGAGACCGGGGAGTCCGCCGCGGCCGACGACAGCGGCCTGCTGGCGGAGCTGGCGGAGGCTCTGCACGAGGTGCGGCTCGGCCGCTTCCAGGTGCGGTTGCCGCGACGGCAGGGCCTCGCGGGTGAGGTCGTCGACGAGTTCAACGAGATGGCTGCGCTGCAGGAGCGGCGCAACCGGGACCTGCTGCGGATCAGCCGGGTGGTCGGCCGTGAGGGCCGGATGTCCGACCGGCTCAACGAGGAGTCCTACGACGGGTCGTGGGCCACCGGGGTGCAGGCGGTCAACGCGCTGATCGACGACCTCGCGGCGCCCACCGCCGAGATCGCGCGGGTGATCGAGGCCGTCGCGGAGGGCGATCTCTCCCAGCACATGGCGCTCGAGATCGAGGGCCGCCCGCTGCGCGGGGAGTTCCGGCGGATCGGCCGCACCGTCAACACGATGGTCGACCAGCTGTCGAGCTTCGCCGACGAGGTCACGCGGGTGGCGCGGGAGGTCGGCACCGACGGCCGCCTCGGCGGTCAGGCCGACGTGCGGGGTGTCGCCGGCACCTGGCGGGCGCTCACCGACTCGGTCAACACGATGGCCAGCAACCTCACCAACCAGGTGCGCTCGATATCGTCCGCGGCCACGGCGATCGCCCAGGGCGACCTGTCGCGCACGATCACGGTGAACGCCCGTGGCGAGGTCGCCGAGCTCGCCGACACGATCAACGCGCTCACCTCCACCCTGCGGCTGTTCGCCGACGAGGTCACGCGGGTGGCGCGGGAGGTGGGCACCGACGGCCGCCTCGGTGGCCAGGCCGCGGTGCCCAACGTCGCCGGCACCTGGAAGAACCTCACCGACGCGGTGAACCTGATGGCGGCCAACCTCACCGCGCAGGTGCGCGGTATCGCCCAGGTCGCCACCGCCGTCGCCACGGGTGACCTGTCGCAGAAGATCACCGTCGATGCCCGGGGGGAGATCCTCGAGCTGAAGTCGACGGTCAACACGATGGTCGACCAGCTGTCGAGCTTCGCCGACGAGGTCACCCGCGTGGCCCGTGAGGTCGGTACCGAGGGCAAGCTCGGTGGGCAGGCCGCGGTGCCCAACGTCTCGGGTACCTGGCGAGACCTGACGGAGAACGTGAACCAGCTGGCGGGGAACCTGACCGCGCAGGTGCGCAACATCGCGCAGGTGACCACGGCGGTGGCGCGGGGTGATCTGTCGCAGAAGATCACCGTCGATGCTCGGGGGGAGATCCTCGAGCTGAAGTCGACGGTGAACACGATGGTGGACCAGCTGTCGAGCTTTGCCGACGAGGTCACGCGCGTGGCGCGCGAGGTGGGCACGGAGGGCAAGCTCGGCGGGCAGGCCGAGGTCGAGGACGTGGCCGGCACCTGGCGCGACCTCACCGACAACGTGAACTACATGGCGTCGAACCTGACCGGCCAGGTGCGCAACATCGCGCAGGTCACCACGGCGGTGGCGCGGGGCGACCTGTCGCAGAAGATCACCGTCGATGCCCGGGGGGAGATCCTCGAGCTGAAGTCGACGGTCAACACGATGGTCGACCAGCTCTCGTCGTTCGCCGACGAGGTCACGCGCGTGGCGCGCGAGGTCGGTACCGAGGGCAAGCTGGGTGGCCAGGCGGAGGTCAAGGGGGTCGCCGGTACCTGGCGGGACCTCACGGAGAACGTCAACCAGCTGGCGGGCAACCTGACCGCGCAGGTGCGCAACATCGCGCAGGTCACCACCGCCGTGGCCCAGGGCGACCTGTCGCAGAAGATCACCGTCGATGCCCGGGGGGAGATCCTCGAGCTGAAGTCGACGGTGAACACGATGGTGGACCAGCTGTCGAGCTTCGCCGACGAGGTCACGCGCGTGGCGCGTGAGGTCGGCATCGAGGGCAAGCTCGGTGGCCAGGCCGAGGTCAAGGGCGTCGCGGGCACCTGGCGGGACCTGACGGAGAACGTGAACCAGCTGGCGGGGAACCTGACCGCGCAGGTGCGCAACATCGCGCAGGTGACCACGGCGGTGGCGCGGGGTGATCTGTCGCAGAAGATCACCGTCGATGCTCGGGGGGAGATCCTCGAGCTGAAGTCGACGGTGAACACGATGGTGGACCAGCTGTCGAGCTTTGCCGACGAGGTCACGCGCGTGGCGCGCGAGGTGGGCACGGAGGGCAAGCTCGGCGGCCAGGCACAGGTGCGCGGGGTGTCGGGCACGTGGCGCGACCTCACGGAGAACGTCAACCAGCTCGCCTCGACCCTCACCACGCAGCTGCGGGCGATCGCGGCAGTGTCCACCTCGGTGGCCAGCGGCGACCTGACCCAGCAGATCAAGGTGGCCGCGTTCGGGGAGGTCGCCGAGCTCAAGGACAACATCAACCAGATGATCGTGGCGCTGCGCGAGACCACGGAGGAGAACGCCGCCCAGAACTGGCTCGACTCCAACCTCGCCCGCATCGGCGGGCTGCTGCAGGGCCAGCGCGACCTCGGTGAGGTCTGCCGGATGATCATGAACGAGGTCGCGCCGCTGGTGAACGCACAGGTGGGGGCGTTCTTCCTCGCCGCCGATCCCGTGCGTCCCGCCGGCGGCGCCCGGTGGGTGATGAGTGGTGGGTACGCCACCGTCCCGGGTGACCCACCGATGTCCTTCGCCTCCGGGGAGGGCCTCGTCGGGCAGGCCGCCGCCACGCGGCAGGTGGTCCGCATCGAGGACGTCCCGCCCGACTACCTCCCGATCCGCTCCGGCGTGGGCACCGCGGCGCCCCGTGCCGTGGTCGTGCTCCCCGTCCAGTTCGAGGGGGAGTGCCTCGGCGTGATCGAGCTGGGATCCGTCACGCCCTTCTCGACGCTGCACCTGATGTTCCTCGAGCGTCTCGTCGCCACGATCGGCGTCGCGATCACCACCATCCGCGCCAACCGGCGCACCGAGGAGCTGCTGTCCCAGTCCCAGGGCCTGGCGATGGAGCTGCAGGACCAGTCGGCGGAGCTCCAGCGGGCCAACGCCGAGCTGGAGGAGAAGGCCGAGCAGCTCTCCGAGCAGAACCGCAACGTCGAGATCAAGAACATGGAGATCGACGCCGCCCGCCGTGGCGTCGAGGAGAAGGCCCAGCAGCTCGCGCTGGCCAGCCAGTACAAGTCGGAGTTCCTGGCGAACATGAGCCACGAGCTGCGTACCCCGCTCAACTCGCTGCTGCTGCTCTCGCGCCTGCTCGCCGACAACCCGAACAACAACCTCACCGACAAGCAGATCGAGTTCGCGAGCACGATCCACAGCGCGGGCTCCGACCTGCTGCGCCTGATCGACGACATCCTCGACCTGTCGAAGATCGAGGCCGGCCGGGTCGACGTCGACCCGGCACCGGTGGACCTCACCGAGGTACGCGGCTACGTCGAGCAGGCGTTCCGGCCGCAGGCCGAGGACAAGGGCCTGGAGCTGCGCGTCAGGACCGATCCCGACCTGCCCGCCGCGATCATCAGCGACGCCCAGCGGCTGCAGCAGATCCTGCGCAACCTGCTCGCCAACGCCGTCAAGTTCACCGACTCCGGCTACGTCGAGCTGTCCATCGTGGTGGCTCCGACCGGCACCCTGCACGGGGTGCCGGCCCTCGACTCGGCCCGGTCGGTGATCGCCTTCGCCGTCCGCGACACGGGCATCGGCATCCCCCGCGGGAAGCTCGACATGATCTTCGAGGCCTTCCAGCAGGCCGACGGCACCACGAGCCGCAAGTACGGGGGCACCGGGCTCGGGCTCTCGATCTCCAAGGAGCTGGCCCGCATGCTGGGCGGCAAGATCGAGGTGACCTCCGAGGTCGACGAGGGCTCCGTGTTCACCCTGCTGCTGCCCGACGAGCTCCCGCCCGTCACGGCGGCCGCGGCCCGGATGCTGCCCCGCCGGTTCCCGGACCTGCCCTCCCTCGACCGGCCCGCTCCGGCCCCCCTGGCCAACCCGATCCTGCGCACCACCCCGGGCGCCCCGGCGGGCGGCCGCTCCACCCCGGAGCTGGCCGGCGTCACCGTCCTGATCGTCGACGACGACGTGCGCAACGTGTTCGCGCTGACCAGCGCGCTGGAGCTGCACGGGCTGACGGTGCTGTACGCCGACAACGGCACCGACGGCATCCGGCTGCTCACCCAGCACCCCGAGGTGGACGTCGTCCTGATGGACGCGATGATGCCCGACATCGACGGCAACGAGACGACGCGGCGGATCCGTGCCCTGCCGCAGGGACGCGAGCTGCCCGTCGTGTTCCTCACCGCCAAGGCCATGCCCGGTGACCGCGAGTCCAGCCTGGCGGCCGGGGCCACCGAGTACGTCACCAAGCCGGTGGATCTCGACGCGCTGCTGTCCCTGATGGCGGAGTGGGTGCGGCCGCGAGCGGGCTCGGCGGCGACCGACGGGGGAGCCGTGGGCTCGCGGGGCAGAGCTGGGGGGTCGGTGGAATGAGCGTGAGGCAGGTGGCCAGGGTGCTGGCCGTGGACGACCGTCGCGACAACCTGCTGGCGTTGCAGGCGATCCTCGAAGGGCTGCCCATCGAGATCGTGTCGGTCACCAGCGGCGAGGACGCCCTGAAGCGGCTGCTGGTGGAGGACTACGCGGTGATCCTGCTCGACGCCCACATGCCCGGCATGGACGGCTTCGAGACCGCGGGCCACGTCAAGCAGCGCGAGCGCACGCGCCACATCCCGATCCTGTTCCTCACCGCCGTCGACTACGACCCGCACCTGGCGTTCCGCGGGTACCAGGCCGGTGCGGTCGACTACATCACCAAGCCGTTCGACCCGTGGGTGCTGCGGTCCAAGGTCACCGTGTTCGTCGACCTGTGGACGATGCACAGCCAGCTGGCCGAGCGCGCGGCGGAGTGCGGAACGCTACGGGCTGCCGTGGACGACGCGCTGGAGCTGCTCGACGGGAGCGAACCCAACGCGGCTGAGCGGGCTCGGGACCGGCTTGCGTCCGTGCGCTCGGCCCGGGTGCGGTAGGCCGGAGCGCGCCGGGCGACCGCGGCACTGCGTACGCCGGCGCCTGCACATGGCGCGGGCCCAGCCACTCGAGGGAGTGGCCGGGCCCTGCGGCAGTGAGCACTGCCTGCGGAGGGGTCAGCTCTTGAAGGCGTCCTTGACCTTCTCGCCGGCCTGCTTGAGGTTGCCCTTCGCCTGGTCGCCGTGGCCCTCGGCCTCGAGGCCCGGATCGTCGGTGGCCTTGCCGACCTTCTCCTTGGCCTTGCCCTTGAGCTCCTCGGCCTTGTTGTCGATCTTGTCGTCCGTACCCATGGTGACCCTCCGTTCGTCAGATGCGCGCAGCATCGATGCCTCCCAGGCCTACCCCGTGAGCGGTGATCCCACACACCTCGGCCTCCGACCGGGACTTTCCGGGCGCGATCCTCAGCTCGGCCTCAGAAACCGTTCGTACGTTCGGGGTCATGCCCACTGCACTCGTCACGGGGGGTAGCGCCGGACTGGGCGCGGCCTTCGCCTGTCGCCTGGCCGCGGACGGCTATGACCTGGTGCTGGTCGCCAGGGACCGCCACCGCCTCGAGCAGGTGGCCGCGGCGCATCGCCGCGACCACGGGGTGTCGGTGGAGGTGCTGGCCGCGGACCTCACCGAACCGGCGGGGCTGGTTGCCGTGCAACGCCGGCTCACCGACGGGACCCGGCCCGTGGACCTCCTCGTGAACAACGCCGGGGTGGAGAGCGACGGCGAGTTCGTGGACGTGGACGTGCACGACCTCCAGGAGGAGATCGACCTCAACGTCACCGCGGTGCTCCGGCTGACCCGCGCCGTGCTGCCGGCCATGATCAGGCGCGGCGACGGTGCCGTGGTGAACGTCGCCAGCTTCGCCGGCTACCTCGCGGCCCGCGGGTCGGCGTACGGCGCGACGAAGGCGTGGGTGCTCGCGTTCACCGACACCGTGGCCGCCACCCTGCCGGGGACCGGCGTGCAGGTGATCGCCCTGTGCCCCGGGCGCCTGCGCTCCGACGAGCCCGGCCACGTGAAGCAGGGCCGCTCCGCGCTGTGGCTGGACCCGCAGATGGCGGTGGACCGCTGCCTCGCCGACCTCGCCCGCGAACGGACCCTCTCCACGCCCGGCCTGGTCTACCGGGCCGTGGTCGCGACGCTGGAGCTGCCGAAGCGGACCCTGCGGTCGATGGCCCGGCTCGTGGGACGGGGCCGTGAGCAGCGCCGCGTGCCCCGCGGCACCGACACGACGATGCGCCTGGCCGGGTAGCGGCAGCCCTACTCGGTGACGCCGGCGAGGCAGAGACAGAACGGGTGGCCGGCGGGGTCGAGGTAGACCCGGAAGTACTTGCCCGGCTGGTGCTCGTGCTTGCGGGCACCGATCGCCAGCACCTGCGGCTCGGCCGCATCGAGGTCGGGCACGTCGAAGTCGAGGTGGATCTGCTGCGGCAGCTCGTCGCCCGGCCACTGCGGCGGCACGTGGCCGGGGGCCCGCTGGAAGGCGAGCGCGACGCCGCCCTGGGCGGCGAGCTGCACCCAGTCGTCGTCGGACCGCTCGATGGGAGCGCCGGACAGGGCGCTGTAGAACTCGGCCAGGGCCCGTGGGTCACGGCAGTCGAGGGCGATGGCGCTCAGCGTGGCGATTCCGGTGGTAACGGTCGTCATGCCCGGGACGGTAGCGGGCGCCCCCGACATTCCGGGCGGGGTGGAGCGGGAGGGCCGCAATCGGGGGAGGGGTGTCAGCGGGGGCGCAGGACGTAGGCCGTGTAGCCGTAGTCGGCGCCGTACGTGCGCCGGACGTCGATCTCCCACCCCGCCACCTCGTGCAGGACCGCCGGGTCGACCCCCTGGCTCCGCAGCGCCTCGACCCGCGCGGCGAGCGGGTCGTAGTAGGCCGCCCAGTCGGAGTCGGGCAGCAGGTACGTGGCCGCAACGGTCCAGCCGGCCTCCTGGGCGGCTCGGACGTTGGCGTCGGTGCGGCGCATGCCGGGGTAGTCCGCGTCCCAGAACGCGCGGGCCCCGGCGGCCGGTTCGGCGGTGGTCCACTCGCACTCGGTGAGCACCAGCACGCCGCCGGGCGCGAGTAGGCGCCGCCACGCGGCCAGCGCCTCGTCGAAGCCCATGTTGTAGGCCGATCCCTCGGCCCACAGGAGGTCGGCCGAGCCGTCCGGCAGCGGCAGGTCCTGCATCGGGGCGACGAGGGGACGCACCCGGTCGGCGAGGCCCGCTGCCGCCGCGTCGGCCCGCAGTCGCTCGAGGAACGGTTCGTGGAGGTCGACGGCCACGACCTCGGCGCCGATCTCCTCGGCCAGCAGCAGGCTCGCCGGTCCGGTGCCGCAGCCGATGTCGACCACGCGTGGCCGGTGCGCCACCGGAGCGGCCAGCCGCAGCAGCAGGCGGGCGGTGGCCGCCGACCCCGGCGCCTGCCGGGGCAGGCCGTCGTGCGCCTGCCAGAAGATCTCCGAGGTGCTCATGGCGCAGACCTGACCGCACGTACGGGGTGTTCGTCCAGCGATTTCGGACGGTCGTGCGGATGGTGGCGTCAGGGGGACTGCGCCTCGCCGCGCCGGCCCACCAGCCGGGCCAGCGCCGGGGCCACCAGCAGCATGGCGATCAGCCGCAGCACCTGCACGGCCACCACGAAGGTCGCGTCGGCGCCCGCGGACACCGCCGTGGCCAGCACCGCGTAGACCCCGCCCGGCGTGGTCGCGAGGTAGGCCTCCAGCGGGGTGGCTCCCGTGAGGTGCGCCAGGAGCAGCCCGAGGCCCGCGCAGGCGACGATCACGGCGACGATCAGGGCGGTGGCCAGCGGCAGCACCCCGACGACCATGCGCAGGCTCTCCCGGGTGAACCGCACGCCCGCCTGCCACCCGATCACGGCGTACGCGACCTCGACGACCAGCGTGGGCGGGGTCGCCCCGAACGACCACCCCGCCAGGTTCAGGGCGATCGCCACCGCCATCGGGCCCAGCAGCCCGCCGGCCGGAACCCGCGTGACGTGGGCCAGTGCGAGCCCGGCAGCGGCGCAGAGCACCAGGAACCCGACGTCGACGAACCACGGCGGCCCCCCGGTGTCCGTGCCCGCCGCCGTCGTGGCGGACGCCCCGAACACCAGCGCCGCCACGATCGGCATCGACGCGGTGACCAGGCCGACCCTCAGGTACTGCACGACGGCCACGACCCGGTCGTCACCGCCGAGATCGCGGCTGATCGCGACCAGTCCGGACGCGCCACCCGCGGTGAGCGCGAGCATCCCGGTCAGCGGCGTGACCCCGGGACGCAGCCCGAGGAGCAGGCCGGCACCCATGCTGAGGGCGAGCGTGCCCACGCTCACCAGCAGCACCGGCAGCCAGTCGGCGGCGAGCCCGGTGAGCGTGGAGGGCTGCGCGAGCACGCCGATGACCACCCCGATCACCGCCTGGGCCAGCGTGGTGGCCGAGCGCGAGACCCGGGCGGGTGCCCAGCCGGCCAACGCGAGCCCGGTGGCGACGATCAGCCCGGCGAACAGGGCGGGGGACGGCACCGCCGCCACCGCCATCCCGGCGGTCACCACCGCGGTGAGCGCAACCAGCAGTGCCCAGCGTGCCCACCCGCGCGATCTCATCGGGGACGATCCTCGGTCACCGGTGGCTTCGGGCGCATCCCGGGCGACGCCGACATGCACCCCCAGTGACGAGAAGAACAGCCCGGGAGGGGGGAGCGGTCCGGGCTACTCCACGCCGCCGCCGGACTGCTCGGCGCCTGCGATCCACACCGTCTTCGCGTTGACGAACGCGCGCGGGCCGAACTCGGCGAGCTCGCGGCCGTAGCCGGAGTCCTTCACCCCGCCGAACGGGATCTCCGGCGTCGACTCCGTGAACTTGTTGATGTAGATCATCCCGGTCTCGACCTCGGTGACGAACCGCTCCTGCTCGGCCGGGTCCCGGGTCCACGCGCTGTCCCCGAGGCCGAACGAGGAGTCGTTGGCGATGCGAATGGCGTCGTCGGCGTCACGCGCCCGCCAGAGCAGCGCGACCGGCCCGAAGAACTCCTCCCGATGCCCCGGGGACCCCTCCGGGATGTCGGCGAGCACCGTGGGCGGGTAGAAGCTGCCCGGCCGGTCGAGCGGCTTGCCCCCGGTGAGCAGCCGCGCCCCGGCGGCGACCGTGTTGTTGACCTGCTGGTGGAGAGTCTCGACGCCGTCGGGGGAGGCGAGGGGCCCGAGGTCGGTGTCATCGTTCATCGGGTCGCCGACGGTGAGTGCCTCCATCCGCTCCACCAGCCGGCGCTCGAACTCGTCGGCGACGTCGGTGTGCACGATGAAGCGCTTCGCGTTGATGCAGGACTGACCGTTGTTGAGGGTCCGGGAGACGACGGCGTTGCCGATCGCGTCGTCGAGGTCCGCCGAGGGCATCACGATGAACGCGTCGCTGCCGCCGAGCTCGAGCACGCTGGGCTTGATGGCGCGACCCGCCACCGCGCCGACCTGCCGGCCCGCGCCCTCGCTGCCGGTGAGCGTCACGGCCCGGACCCGGGGGTCCTCGATGATCGCCTCGATCGCCCCCGAGCCCACGAGGAGCGTCTGGAACACGCCGTCGGGCAGGCCGGCCCGCCGCAGGACGTCCTCGATCGCCAGCGCCACCTGGGGAACGTTCGAGGCGTGCTTGAGCAGCCCGACGTTGCCCGCCATGAGCGCGGGGGCGGCGAACCGGAACACCTGCCAGTACGGGAAGTTCCACGGCATGACCGCCAGTACCGGTCCCACCGGCTCGTAGCGGGTGAAGATCCTCGCTCCCTGCCCGCTCGGCACCTCGCGGGGGACGTCGGCCAGGATCTGCTCGGCGTGCTCGGCATACCAGCGGCACCCCTTGGCGCACTTCTGTACCTCCGCGACGGACGAGGCGAAGGTCTTGCCGACCTCCAGCGTCGCGATGCGGCCGAGCTCGTCGGACTCGGCGTCGAGGATGTCGGCGGCGCGCCCGAGCAGCCGCGCCCGCTCGGCGAAGGTGGTCCGCCGCCAGCTGCGGAACGCGTCCGCGGCCCGCTGCAGCTTCTCCTGCACCTGGTCGGCGGACAGCTCATCGAACTCGCGGACCGTCTCTCCGGTCGCCGGGTTGGTGGTTGCGATGGCCATGCCCTGATCTACCCGCGCCGCCCCACGGACAACCCCCGGACCCGGCGCGCGGACCCGACGCGCGGACCCGACGACCGGCCCCGTTCCCGGGTGGGAACGGGGCCCGTCGAGGGGTGGCGTCGTGGCGCTGCGCGGGCGTACCCGTCAGCTCGGTGACGCGTTCTGCCGCACGTTGCCGACCGAGTCCTGGGCCTGGCCCTGCACCCGTTCGGCCGCGGCGCGGCCTTCCTCGGCGACGGTCCGGCCGGCGTCGGTGGCGGTGGACCGCACCGACTCGACGGCCTCCTGCGCGGGCTGCGCGAGGTTGTCCTTCACCTCGGCCGCCACCTGCTTGGCCGCCTCCGCCACCGGCTGGCCCGCCCGGTCCTTCGCCTGGCTCGCCAGCTCCTGCTCGCGCCTGCTGGCCGGGAGCAGCGAGGAGATCAGCCACCCGGCGCCGAAGGCGATGAGCCCCGCGGCGAGCGGGTTGCCCTGGGTCTGCTGACGCAGGGCGTGTGGCGCATCCGCCACGGCGCCGGCCGCCGTCGACGCCGCGTCGGAGACGGTCGACGCCGCCGACGAGGCCGTGTCGGACACGCTCGACGCCGCCGTGGACGCGCTGCCGGAGACCGAGCCGGCCACCTGGCCCGCGGTGTCGCGCACGCCGCCGCCCTGCCCTCCCCAGCCGCTCCCGGTGCTCGACTGAAGGGGGTTGCTGCCCATCACCTTGTCCTTCCAGCGGCCCGCGGTGCCGCGGACCCGCTCCACGCGACGTTCGACGATGCGCCCCGGTGTCACCTTCTCGGTGAGAGCGTCGACGTTCGTGCTCAGGTTCGCCTGCGTGCGCTCGATCTCCCGGCGGATCTGGTCGGGGTCGTCGGTGTTGACGGCCGCGCCGGTGCCGGGGGCCGGCTGTCCGCTCAGCCCGTAGTTCTCGCGGGTTCCGTAGTTCTCGGTCACGGCGTGTCTCCTCGGTGGCCCTTGAGGGCGTCGGGAACGTTGCTGAGGGTGTCGACGGTGCGTTCCGGCTTGGGGTGCACCTCACGGAACTTGCTGCGGCCGGTCGTGTAGAGCACCGCGGCGATCACCGCCCACACCGCCGCGACGATGAGCCCGGCCCAGCCGGCGTCCATCACGTTCGACAGACCGGCCCAGGCGGCGATCGACAGGAACAGCAGGACGAAGTAGCCCGCCAGTGCGGCGCCGCTGAAGGCTCCGGCCGCCTTGCCGGTCTTCGTGGCCTCCTGCTTGAGCTCGGCCTGGGCGAGCGCCAGCTCCTGACGCATGAGCGTCGACAGGTCGCGGGTGACGTTGCCGACCAGCTCGCCGACGGGCACACCGGCCACGTCGGGTGCCGGCGAGCCGACCCCGGTGGTGCCCGATGCGTGGCGTCCGGCGTCGGGGTGCACTCCGGCCGGCGGCGGAAATGCGCCCGCGGTGCCGGTCGGCGGAGTCGGGGCGGTCATCGCGACTGCCCCTGCTGCGGGTCGCCCGGGTACCGGGGACCGTCGTGACCTGCGGTGGTGCCGCGCTCCACGTCCTCGACGTACTCACCGACCGTCGTCGCGCTCGAGCGCGGTGCGGGTGCGGGCGGCACCGTGGGGGGCACGCCCGGACCGGACGGAGCGGGGTAGCCGCCGCCGGCGGGCGGGCCGCCGGGAGCCGGGTAGCCACCCGGTCCGCCGGGAGGCGGGCCGCCGGGAGCCGGGTAGCCACCGGGCGCCGGGGGCGGCGGTGCGCCGCCGGGACCGCCGAGCGGCGGTCCGTAGCCTCCGCCCACGGGGGGCGGGGGATAGGACGGCGCAGGCGGCGCGGCCGGGTACCCAGGGGGCGGGCCGGCAGCGGGATACGGGGCATCGGGATGGGACGCGCCGGGATACGGCGCAGCCCCGTCCGTGGGGCCGGTGTTGCGGTTCGCGTCGACCGCACCGCGGGTCAGCCGTCCGGCCAGTACCCCGGCGATGGCCGCGCCGACCAGGAACGCTCCCGGGCGGCGCCGGGCCAGCCCGCGCACCTCGTCGAGCAGGTCGCCGGGCTCCCGGCGGCCGAGCCAGTCGGCAGCACCGCTGACCCGCTCGGCAGCCTGCCTCGCAAGCTCGGAGGCCGTGCCCTGCTGACCGCCGCTCTCGGCCATCTGGTGCAGCTCGTCGGCGAGGGCTCGCAGCCCGTCGGTCGCCTTCTGCTGTCCGTTGCGGGCCTGCTCGGCGGCCTGTCCGCGGACCTCACCGAAGAGGTCCCGCGCCTGACGGCGGGCCTCCTCGGCGACCTCTCCCGCCTGTTGCGCAGCGGTGCCGGCGACGTGTTTGCCTGCCTCGGTGCCCGTGCGGCCCACCTGGGCCGCCTCGTCCCGGGCGACCTGGGTCGTCGAGGTTTCGGTTCCCGAACCGGTGGCCCCTACCGGCGGGCGTCCGCTCGTCTGCTGAGTCATCGAGCAGCTCCTGTCGTATGTGGGACGTCGATACCGGCACGCCTACCCGGCGTGTCGCGGCGCAACCACCGATCGGCTGATTCGGACCGTTCGGACCATCGACGTCCGGCCCGCTGCGCGGGCTACGCCGAACCGGTGGTCCGCGCGTGCCGTTGGCCACGTTTCGGTGGCACGGGGGAGAGGCAATCCGCCGACATGACGGGGGCGGGCACGGTACGGACGGACGTTCCGGCCCGGATGGACCGCCTCCCGTGGTCACGCTGGCACTGGCTGGTCCTGCTCGGCCTCGGCACCGTCTGGATCCTCGACGGCATCGAGGTCACGATCGTCGGGGCGCTCGCCGAGCGGCTCACCGAACCCGACAGCGGGCTGGCGCTGTCGGAGACGCAGGTGGGTCTGGCGGCCTCGATGTACGTAGCGGGCGCGGTGATCGGTTCCCTGGTCTTCGGTCATCTCACCGACCGCCTCGGTCGCAAGAAGCTGTTCCTCGTGACGCTCGGGCTCTACCTCGCGGCCACGACCGCCACCGCGTTCTCCTTCGACGCCTGGTTCTTCCTGCTCATGCGCTTCCTGACGGGAGCGGGCATCGGCGGGGAGTACGCCGCGATCAACTCCGCGATCGACGAGCTCGTCCCGGCCCGCATCCGCGCCAGGGTGTCGCTCGCCGTCAACGGGTCGTACTGGGGAGGGGCGGCGGTCGGCGCGGCCCTCACGCTGCTGCTGCTCGATCCCGCACTGTTCCCCGCCGACATCGGCTGGCGGCTGGCGTTCGGCCTCGGCGCCGTCCTGGGCCTGGCGATCCTGGTGGTGCGCCGGCACGTGCCCGAGAGCCCCCGCTGGCTCTACACCCACGGCCGCAACGACGAGGCCGAGACGCTGGTGGGCGAGATCGAGCGCGCCATCGAGCGGGAGACGGGGACGCCGCTCGCACCGGTGCACGACACCCTGGAGGTCAGCCAGCGCCGCAGCACCGGGTTCGGCGAGATCGCCCGTACGGTGCTGCGCACCTATCCGCGGCGCACGCTGCTGGGGCTCGCCCTGTTCGTCGGCCAGGCGTTCCTCTACAACGCGGTCTACTTCACCTTCGCCCTCGTGCTGGCCACCTTCTTCGGGGTCCCGAGCGCGAGCAGCGGGCTCTACCTGATCCCGCTGGCGCTGGGCAGCCTCGTCGGGCCGCTGGTGCTCGGGCGGCTGTTCGACACGGTCGGACGGCGCACGATGATCAGCATCAGCTACCTCGGGTCCGGTGTGCTCCTCGTGGGCACCGGGTGGCTGTTCTCGACGGGCGCGCTGTCGGCGTGGACCCTCTCCGGTGCCTGGGCCGCCATCTTCTTCCTCGCCTCCTGCGGGGCCAGTGCCGCCTACCTCACGGTGTCGGAGATCTTCCCGATGGAGATCAGGGCGATGTGCATCGCGCTGTTCTACGCGGTGGGCACCGGCCTGGGCGGCATCGTCGGGCCCGTGCTGTTCAGCAGCCTGGTGGCGACGGGCCGGCCGGGGAGCGTGGCCGTCGGCTACTACATCGGCGCCGCCGTGATGATCATCGGCGGGATCGCCGAGCTCGCGCTGGGCGTCGAGGCCGCCGGGCGGTCGCTGGAGGACATCGCGGCGCCGCTGTCGGCGAGCCCGGCCCGCGCGTCCGGTGCCGGGGCGGACCACGACCACGACCGGGTGCCCCCGCCTCCCACGCGGCCCCGCACGTACAACGCGGACCCGGTCGACGACGACCCCGAGCGCGACCGGGAGCTGGGGGCGCTACTCGAGGCGTTGCGCACCGGGCCGCTGGAGCGCTCCGAGCTGCAGGCGAGAGCCGGAGCGCACGACTGGGCTCCCGGCCGGTTCGCCGCCGCCCTGCACCACGGGCTCGCCACGGGCGCCCTCCTCCCGGACGGCCCCGACGGCTCCCACGCCTCTGCCGATTCCGACGGTGCCCCCGGCCGGGTGCGGGCCCGCTACCACGACTGAGCGCGAGATCACGGCCCCTCCGACCGGGTGGCACGGTTGCGCAGGGGGTCGGGGGAGAGCATCGTGAACAGGAGCCGGGGGGTTGGTGGTGCCCCACATCTTCCGCCACCACCGGATGGTGGGTGACCGGATGACGCGTCGCTTCGAGGTCGCCTCTCTCGGCTCCGAGATTCCGCAGCCACGGTCACCCGTGTCGCCGCGGTCCGACCTGCTCCGGGTGTCGATCGCCGAGCCGCGGCCAGGAGTGCTCGTCATCGCCCCGGCGGGTGAGGTGGATCTCTCCACGGCCGGGCTGCTGCGCAAGGCGGCCTACGACGCCGTCGAGTCGGGCCCCGACCGCCTCGTGGTCGACCTGTCCGGCCTGTCGTTCTGCGGCTCCACCGGGCTCGTCGTCCTGATGGACACCCGCGGCCACGCGTACTCCCACGGTGTCTCGTTCCGCACCGCGTCCGCGGCGCGGCCGGTGCGCCGGGTGCTGGAGATCACCAACCTGCTCGACGTGCTCGGGTACCGCGACGATCTCGACGAGGCGCTCGCCGCACCCGACGACTGACCGCCGCGGGCGCCGTCGCTACGGGCCCTCGGCCACCTGGTCCGCCGCCTCGGCCCCCCGTTCGCCCAGCGGCACCGGTTCGCCCCTCGTGGTGTCGCGGCGGGTCTGCCGCTCGGCCTCCGCGTTGATCTCCGCGCCGAGCAGCACGATGTAGCTGGTCAGGTAGAGCCACAGCATCAGCACGACGACGCCGGCGAGCGCGCCGTAGGTCTTGTTGTAGCTGCCGAAGTTGTTGACGTAGAGGCTGAACAGCACGCTGCCGATGAGCCACAGCACGGCCGCCACGAGCGCGCCGACACTGACCCAGCGGAAGCGGGGCGCGTCGCGGTCGGGCGCCACGCGGTAGACCACCGCCAGCGCGCCGATCACCACCGCCGCCAGCAACGCCCAGCGGACCACCTGGGCCACGACCAGCCCGACGGCCCCGAGCGGCAGCGCGTCGAGCAGGGGCGGCACCACCGCCACGAGCGTGAGCGCCACGAGGACGAACACGATCGCCCCGAGGGTGAGCAGCAACGCGAGGCCGCGCATCTTGAGGAAGCCTCGCGTCTCCTCCTCGTCGTAGGCGAGGTTGACCGCCTGGATCAGGTTCCCGGTGCCGCTCGACGCCGACCACAGCGCGGCCAGCAGCGACACCACGAGGCTCACCCCGAGGGCGCCGCCGCTGGTGGAGACCACGGAGTTGAGCTGGTCGGCGATGAGCGGCCGGGTCTCCTGCGGGAGGGTGCCGGCGAGGCTCTCGACCTGGCCGGCGACCTCGCCGGGGTCGGCGATGAGCCCGTAGAGGGTGATCGCGGCGATCAGAGCGGGGAAGAACGCGAGGAACGCGAAGAACGCGACGCCGCCCGCCAGCATGGGAACGTGGTCCGCACTGCTCTCCTTGAAGGCGCGGCGAACGACCTGCCACCAGCCGCGCGGGGGGATCTGGACCGGCGTCTCCGCCTCCTGGCCGAGGGAGCTCCGGGTGGGACTGGACACGTAGATCCTCCTGCGGGGTGCCGTCGTCCGGCGGTGCTGCCGTTCGGTGGCGCCGCCGTTCCCGTGCGGATAGCCGCTGGCGGCGGTCCCAACCCTCCGGACCGCCGCCGATCCGCTGTCTCCGGTCGGGGCCGTCCCGCAGCAGCGTCGGGATCTGGTGGATCGCGGACTTGCCGGACCCCGTGTGGAGCACGGCCAGTACGTCGTGCCGGCCGGCCGCGTGCTCCACGGCGGCGGGCGTACCCCGGCCGGAACCGGCTCACTCGCCGTCGTACGGCCCGTTTTCCTGCGCTTATCCGGCCCGACGTGGGGTACTCCCCGCGGTGGAGACAACGAGGAGCACGTGTCCGGGACATCGGCGCCCGCGTCCACCGTGATGACGAGGAGTAGTAGTTGGTCGCGGAGAGTAGCAGTTGGGCTCGTGGTGTTTGATCGCCGCCCGACGGGCCACACCCGCGACGTGAACATCGTCCTGTGGCACGTGCACGGATCCTGGACGACTGCATTCGTTCAAGGGCCACACCGATACCTGTTGCCCACACTGCCCGAGCGCGGGCCCTGGGGCGGAGGGCGGCCGGAGGCGTGGGACTGGCCGGCAGGCGCCGTCGAGACGGCTCCGGACCGGCTCGCCGACGCCGAGGTGGACCTCGTCGTTCTCCAACGTCCCGAGGAGCTGGAGCTGGCGCAGCGGTGGCTGGGCCGCGTCCCCGGCCGCGACGTGCCGGCGGTGTACCTGGAGCACAACGCGCCCCGGGAGCACGCGGCGACGAGCCGGCACCCGATGGCCGATCGCAGCGACCTGACCATCGTCCACGTCACGCACTTCAACCGGCTGATGTGGGACTGCGGCACCACCCCCACCACGGTGGTCGAGCACGGGGTGGTCGACCCCGGTCATCGCTACACCGGGGATCTCCCGGCTGCCGCCGTGGTGGTGAACGAGCCGGTGCGCCGCAACCGGGTCACCGGCACCGATCTGCTCCCGCGCTTCGCGCGCGGTGCCCCGCTCGACGTCTTCGGGATGGGCACCGACGATCTGGCCGCGAGGCTCGGGCTGGACCCGTCGACACCGGTCCGCGGCCTGGGCGACCTGCCGCAGCACCGCATGCACGCGGAGCTGGCCCGCCGCCGGGCGTACCTGCACCCGCTGCGGTGGACCTCGCTGGGCCTGGCGCTCATCGAGGCCATGCACCTGGGCATGCCCGTGGTGGCCCTGGCCACCACGGAGGCCCACGAGGCCGTGCCGTCCGGCACGGGTTACTGCTCGACCGATCCCGACCGGCTCGCGATACAGCTGCGCGAGCTCATGGCCGAACCGGAGCTCGCCGCCCGGATGGGCGGTGCCGCCCGCCGGCACGCCCTGGAGCGCTACGGACTGGACCGGTTCCTCGCCTCCTGGGAGGACGTCCTGCTGCGCGCGACCGAGGGCCGCCGCCCGGCCCGGCGTCCGATGGCCGGCGCCACCACCGCCACCACCGCTACGACAGGAAGGAGCTGATGCCGATGCGTATCGCGATGGTGTCCGAACACGCCAGTCCCCTCGCCGCCGTGGGTGGGACCGACGCCGGTGGCCAGAACGTGCACGTGCTGGAACTGAGCTCGGCTCTGGCCGCAGCGGGGCACGACGTGACGGTCTGGACCCGTCGGGACGATCCCGCGCTCCCGGACGCGGTGCCGCTGCGTCCCGGAGTGGTGGTCCGGCACGTGCCGGCCGGGCCACCCCGGCCGCTGCCCAAGGACGAGCTGGTGCCGCACCTCCCGGCGTTCACCGACGTGCTGAAGAGGGCCTGGGCGAGCGCCCGTCCCGATGTCGTGCACGCGCACTTCTGGATGTCCGGCATGGTGGCGCTGGCCGCGGCAGCGGGCCGGATCCCCGTGGTGCAGACCTTCCACGCACTCGGCAGCGTCAAGCGCCGCCACCAGGGCCGCGACGACACGAGCCCGGAAGGGCGCGTGCGCGCCGAGGTCGCCGTCGCCCGGACGGTCGACCGGGTGCTGGCCACCTGCACCGACGAGGTCTTCGAGCTGGCCAGGCTCGGAACGCCGCGGCGGCGTATCACCGTGGTGCCCTGCGGGGTGGACACCCGGCTCTTCACCCCCGACGGTCCGGTGGCCGAGCGGTTCGAGCGCCCCCGTCTCGTCTCGCTCGGCAGGCTGGTGCGGCGCAAGGGCGTCGACGAGGTGATCGAGGCGATGCGCCGGCTTCCCCGCGCCGAGCTGATCATCGCGGGGGGCGCCACCGCCACGAACGGAGCCCAACCCGCCGGCCCGGACGCCGACCGGTTGCGGGCGCGTGCGGCCGCGGCAGGGGTGGCCGACCGCGTGCGGCTGATCGGGCCCGTGGCCCGCAAGGACGTGCCCGCCCTGCTGCGCTCGGCCGATGCCGTCGTCTGCGTGCCGTGGTACGAGCCGTTCGGCATGGTGGCGCTCGAGGCGATGGCCTGCGGACGCCCGGTGGTGGCCAGTGCCGTCGGCGGCATCCAGGACACCGTGGTCGACCAGGTCACGGGCCTGCTCGTCCCACCACGCAAGCCGGACGTCCTCGCCGCGGCGCTGCGCGACCTGCTCGGATCCCCGACGCGGGCAGCCGCGTTCGGCATCGCCGGGCGCGACCGGGTGTTGGCGCGTTACGACTGGGAGCGGGTGGCCGCGTCGACCGCAGTGGTCTACGACGAGGTGATCGCGACCCGGAACGGCCGAATCAGGGCCACGGACTCCGACGCCGCCGGGATGGACGCCGAGGTGGACGCCGCCGAGATGGACGAGTTCGACACCGAGACTGCCGGAGCGCTGCGGTGAGCGCCGTGACGACCCCGGTCACCCCCGAGGCTCCCGTCGCGGACGTGCTGACGAGCCTGGCCGACCACGTCGACCGGCTCGCGGACGCGTTGCCCGCCCTGCGCCGGGCGCGCCCCGTCCTCGCGCGCTGGGGTGACGTCCTGGCGGGCCGGCTGCTGGGTGGGGCCAGGCTGCTCGCCGCGGGCAACGGGGGAAGTGCCGCGGAGGCCCAGCACCTCACGGCGGAGCTCGTGGGCCGGTTCGACCGCGAGCGGCGCCCGCTGTCGGCGATCGCGCTGCACGCCGACACGTCCAGCCTGAGCGCGATCGGGAACGACTACGGCTACACCGAGGTGTACGCGCGGCAGGTGCGCGGCCACGCCCGTCCCGGGGACGTGGTGCTCCTGTTCTCCACGAGCGGCCGCAGCGAGAACCTGCTCGCCGCGGCCGGGGCGGCGCATGAGGCCGGTGCCCTGAGCTGGGCCCTCACCGGCCCGGGCCCGAACCCCTTGGCCCGCATGTGCACGGACGCCGTGTGCCTGCCGGGGGACGCGGCGACCGTGCAGGAGATGCACCTGGTAGCCCTGCACATGCTGTGCCGGGCGGTCGAGCGGGGGATCGAGGTGCGGTCAGCCCTGGCGCTGCCGGGCGGGGAGACCATCGACTGAGGCGAGCCAGTCCGGCACGAGCCGGCCCGTGTCCTCGGTGACCGACACCAGCTGGGTCAGCGTCGGGTGACCGGCCGCGAGCAGGGCGCTGTCGGTGCCCGGCTCCGGTTTCTCACCGACCTCCATCTCCCCGAGGTGCATGCTGTCGTCCCCGATGTCGTCCACCCGGGTCTGCACGGTGCCGAACGCGGCCAGCCGGGCGTGCCGCAGCTCGCGCTGCTCGCCCGGTGGGAGGTCGGGCACGTTCAGCGACAGCACGGTGGTGGGTGGGGCGGCGAGGAGCAGCTCCAGCACCCGGCCCAGCACGCCGTCCACCGCGTCCCAGTGCCGGTCGCCCGTGGGGTGCAGCGCCACGTCGAGGCTCACCGCGAGACCACGGGCGTCGTTCACGGCCGCGGTCAGGGCCGCTCCGACCGTGCCGGAGTGCAGCACCGCGCGTCCCACGTTGGCCCCGTGGTTCACCCCGGACAGCACCAGGTCCGGTGCCGGATCGAACCAGCCGTGCAGCGCGGCCACGACGATGTGCGCCGGTTGGGCCTCGACCGCCCATGCCGGCACGCCAGGCAGGTCGGGCAGCTCCCGACGGCTCATCACCGTGCGTCCCTCGCGGCGCACGGCGGTGATGGCCGCGCTCGCACCGCTGGCCTGTTCGGCGGGCGCTGCCACGACCACGTCCAGCCCGGCCGCCAGCGCGGCCCGCGCGAGCACGGTCAGCCCGACGGAGTCGATCCCGTCGTCGTTGGTCACCAGCGCCCTCATGGCCCTCCTCAGTTCTTCCACTCGACGAGCTCGACGCGTTCGGCGAGCGTCCGGATCGCATCCTCCCCGCCGGTGCCGAGCCCGCGCCGCACGACGTTCAGTGCACCGCACGCCGCGCCGGTGCGCAGCGCATCCCGCACCGGCTCGCCGCGGACGAGCGAGGCGACCACCCCGGCCGTCATCGAGTCGCCGGCGCCGCGGGTCTCGGCGGGCTTCAGCTCCGGGACACGGATCTCCAGCACGGCACCGTCCCCGTCCCCGTCGGGCAGGAGGGCGAGCGCGGGCTCCGCGGCGCGCGACACGATGACCAGGCCCGCGCCCTCGGAGCGCAGCTGGTGCATCGCGGCCACGAGCGCATCCGGGTCGTCGCTGTCGGCGCGGCCGTCCGCCAGCAGCTCCTCGTGGCTCACCTTCAGGACGAACGGGTTGCCCTCCAGCACGGCGTCGAGCCGCTCGCCCGCGAGATCGGCGGCGACACGGCAGCCGTTGCGGGAGAGGTCGGTGGCCAGGCGGGCGTAGAGGGTCGCGGGGATCACCTGGTCGGAGTTCGGGCCGCCGAGCAGTGCGGTGCCGTGGGTGATGCCCTCGCGCAGCATCATCTCGTACAACGCGTCCTGCTCGTGGCGGTCCAGCGGCGCGCCGGGTGCCTCGGCGATGGGCTCCCGGTCGCCGTCGCGGCGGTCGTGCACGTAGCCGCCGTTGCGGGAGTCGACGTGCACCACGCGCAGCTCCACGCCCTCGCTCGGGAGCAGGTGCCCGAGCACGTCACCCGTCTCGCCACCGAGAGTGGTGCACAGCACCACCGGCACGCCGAGGGTCGAGATCATCCGGGCCTGCCACACCGCCTGGCCGCCGGCGTGCACATGGATGTCGGGCACGCCGGCCCGGTCCTCGATGGTGACGGTGAGCAAGGGGGACGGGGCGAAAACAACGACGCTGGGTGGCATGTCCGGTTCGTACCCCGATCGAGGACGGGGTACGCCACGGACCGCGACGGCCGCGCTCACTCCGGTTCGGGTTCGGAGGGGGGCGGGTCCTCCTCGGGCCCGTCGTCGTCCCCCGCCTCCAGCGCGTCCGGGTCGAGGGTGTCCGGGCTGTCGCCCCCGTCGAGGGTGGGCCGCGCGGCCTCGGCGGGCTCGTGCTCCGGCTGCTGGTGAGAGGTCATCGAGCGGGGTACCCCGCAGCGCCGCGCGACCCACCACCCAGAGGTTCAGGAAAGCCACTTTCCTGCCCTGTGCGGGCGGCAAAGTGGCTTTCCTGAACCGCGCGGAGCCCGGTCAGGAGAGGTTGATGATCTCGCCTGCCGCGTCCAGGTCGATCTGGTGCGCCGCCGGGTGCGCACCCAGGCCGGGCATGGTGCGCATGTCGCCGCAGATCGGGTAGATGAACCCGGCGCCGACGGACGCGCGTACCTCGCGCACCGGCAGCCGCCATCCGGTCGGCGCCCCCGTCAGCGACGGGTCCGACGAGATCGACAGGTGCGTCTTCGCGATGCACACGGGCAGGTGGCCGAAGCCGTTGCGCTCGTAGGAGTCGATCTGGCGGGCGGCGGGTGGGGCGTAGTCCACGCCGTCGGCGCCGTAGATCTCCCGGGCCACGATCTCGATCTTCTCCCGCAGCGGGGCCGACTCCGGGTAGAGGAACCGGAACTCCGACGGCTCGTCCGCCGCCTGGGCCACGGCCCTGGCCAGGTCGGTGGCGCCGCGGCCGCCGTCGGCGAAGTGGGTGCACACCGCCGAGCGGGCGCCCATCGACGCCGCGATCTCGGCGATCGCGGCGTGCTCGCTGGGGTGGTCGCCGGGGAAGGCGTTGATCGCGACGACCGCGGGCACCCCGTGCACCCGGATGTTCTCGATCTGCTTGCGCAGGTTGGCGCCGCCGATGTGCACCTCGTCGGGGTTCTCGGCGAGCAGCGCCTCCGGCAGGGGCCGCCCGGCCACGATGCGGTGCTTGCCCGAGTGGGCCTTGAGCGCCCGCACCGTGGTGACGACGACCGCCGCGTCGGGGGTGAGGCCCGACGCCCGGCACTTGATGTTGAAGAACCGCTCGGCGCCCATGTCGGCGCCGAAGCCGGCCTCGGTGATGAGGTAGTCGCCCGAGTGGATGCCGATCAGGTCGGCGACGACCGACGAGTTGCCGTGCGCGATGTTGCCGAAGGGGCCCGCGTGCACCAGCACGGGCGTGTTCTCCAACGTCTGGAGCAGGTTGGGCGCCATCGCGTCCCTCATGATCACGGCCATCGACCCGGCGCCGCCGATGTCCTCGGCCGTCACCGGCTTCCCGTCGCGGGTGTAGGCAACGACGATGCGGCCGACCCGCTCGCGCATCTCCGGCACCGACCGGGCGAGGGCGAAGATCGCCATCACCTCGGACGCCGCGGTGATGTCGAACCCGGTCTGCCGCGGCAGGCCGTCGAGCCGCGAGCCCAGCCCGACGACCACGTTGCGCAGCGCCCGGTCGTTGACGTCGAGCACGCGGCGCCAGGTGATGTTGTGCTGGTCGATCTCGCTCTCGTTGCCCTGGAACAGGTGGTTGTCGAGCACCGCCGAGAGCATGTTGTGCGCGGCCGTGACGGCGTGGAAGTCGCCGGTGAGGTGCAGGTTCAGCTGCTCCATCGGCACGACCTGGGAGTAGCCCCCACCCGCGGCGCCGCCCTTGATGCCGAACGTCGGCCCCATCGACGGCTGCCGGATCGCGATGGTGGCGCGCTTGCCGATGTGGTGCATCGCCTGGCCGAGCCCGACGGTGGTGGTGGTCTTGCCCTCGCCCAGCGGCGTCGGGGTGACGGCGGAGACCACCACGTACTTGGCGCGCGGCCGGTCGGCGAGCTCCTCGATCGCGTCCAGCTCGATCTTCGCCACCTGGCGGCCGTAGGGCGTGACGAGGTGCGAGCCGATCCCCATCCCGGCGGCGATGTCACCGAGGGGGAGGAGCTTGGCGGCTTTCGCGATCTGCAGGTCGGAGGGGAATCCGCCCATCAGGCGAGCCCCGCCGCTGCGCGCAGCTCGGCGGCCTTGTCGGTGCGCTCCCACGTGAAGTCGGGGTCGTCCCGGCCGAAGTGCCCGTAGGCGGCGGTCTTGCCGAAGATCGGGCGGTCGAGCTGCAGCTGACGGCGGAACGCCGCCGGGCGCAGGTCGAAGTGCTCGTCGACGAGCTTGCGGATGATGGCGGGCGACACCTGCTCGGTGCCGAACGTCTCCACCAGAACCGAGAGCGGCCTGGCCACCCCGATCGCGTACGCCACCTGCACCTCCACCTTGTCGGCGAGCCCGGCGGCCACCAGGTTCTTCGCCACGTACCGAGCAGCGTAGGCGGCGGACCGGTCGACCTTGGAGGAGTCCTTCCCGGAGAACGCGCCGCCGCCGTGGCGGGCGAAGCCGCCGTAGGTGTCGACGATGATCTTCCGGCCGGTGAGGCCCGCGTCGCCGACGGGGCCGCCGATGACGAAGCGGCCGGTCGGGTTGACGTAGTAGTTGTCCCTGAGGTGCTCGGCGGAGTACAGCTCGGCCGGGATCTCGCGGGTGACGACGTGCTCCCAGAGGTCGGCGCGGATCTGTTCGGTGGAGACCTCCTCGGCGTGCTGCGTGGAGATCAGGACCTTCTCGACGGCGACGGGGACGCCGTCGCGGTAGCGCACCGTGACCTGTGTCTTCCCGTCCGGGCGCAGGTAGGGGAGCGTGCCGTCCTTGCGCACGGCCGCCAGCCTCCGGGAGAGCCGGTGCGCGAGCGCGATCGGCAGCGGCATGAGCTCGGGGGTCTCGCGCGTGGCGAAGCCGAACATCATGCCCTGGTCACCCGCGCCGGCGCTGTCGAGCTCGTCCTCGGAGAGCTTGCCGCGATGCTCGTGGGCCACATCGACACCCTGGGCGATGTCGGGGGACTGCTTGTCCAGCGCCACCATCACCGCGCAGTGCCTGCCGTCGAACCCGAAGGCGCCGTTGTCGTAGCCGATCTCACAGATCGTCTTGCGGACGACCTCGGCGAAGTCGATGGTGGCCGTCGTCGTGATCTCGCCCGCCAGTACGACGAGGCCGGTGGTGATCAGCGTCTCGCAGGCGACACGGGAGGCCGGGTCCGCGGCGAGCGCCGCGTCGAGGATCGCGTCCGAGATCTGGTCGGCCATCTTGTCGGGGTGGCCCTCGGTGACCGACTCGGACGTGAAGAGGTGCTCGTTCTCGGCCAGGGGGATCACGTGTTCTCCTTCGGGATACGGTCGCGGACGGCGGCGGCCGCGGTGGTCATGGCGTGCAGCTTCGCGCGGGCGGCGCCGGCGGGCACGTGGCGCAGCCCGCAGTCCGGCGTGACCACGATGCGGTCGGCCGGCACCACCTGCAGGGCTCGTTCGATGCGCTTCTCGATGACGTCGACGGGCTCGACGTCGGCCGTCTTCACGTCGAGGACACCCACGCCGAGCGTGCGCTCCCACCCGTGGCGCTCGATCAGCTGCAGGTCTTCGTCGCCCTTGCGGGCGAACTCGAGGAGCAGCTGGTCGACCGCGGCGTCCAGGACGGCGGGGAACAGGAAGTCGTAGTGGCCCTCCCACAGCGGGCGGGCGTAGCGGTTGCCGTAGCAGACGTGCAGTGCCCAGGTGACCGGAACATCCTCCGTGACGATGTTCACCGCCTCCACCGCGAGCCCCACGTCCTCAGGGTGCCCCGCCAGCAGCGGCTCGTCGATCTGGAGGAGCTGGGCACCCGCCCCGGCCAGCGCGCGGGCCTCGGCGTTGAGCACGCGGGCGAGCGCGCGCACGAGGTCGGCGCGGTCGGGGTAGGCACCGCAGCGCAGCCGCTGCGACAGGGAGAACGGCCCGGTCATCGAGAACCGCACCGGACGGTCGGTGTGGGCGAGGGTGAACTCCAGGTCCGGGACCAGCCCGAGCACGCCGGGACCGGGCTCCGGGAGCGGCCGGGGCAGCTCCAGGTCGAGGTAGTCGAAGTAGAAGGCCTTCACGGCGTCGCGGACCTCGACGCCGGGCACGCGGACGAGCAGGTAGTCGATGTCGTTGTCGCGACGCAGCTCGCCGTCGGACACGATGTCGATGCCGGCCACCTCCTGGTCCTTCAACGCGGCCTTCACCGCCATGTCGTGCATGTCCGCGAGCTGGCTGCGGCTGACGCTGCCGTGGTGGACGCCGGTCTTCGCGCGCTCCAGCCAGTCCGGCACGGACCATGATCCGATCACGGTGGTGGGGAGCAGCAGCCGGCCCGTCCCCGGGGTGCCGCCGCCGACCGCGGCCGGGCGCTCCGGGGTCGCCGCCGCTACTTCCGTGACCCCGGCCGTCACCACGCCCATCAGTCCCTCACGTCCGCCGTCATGGTGATGATGTTGCTGCCGTTGCGCCGGAACGGCGCGAACGAGACGTCGAAACCCTTGCGGGCACCGATGTGGGCCAGCAGCGGCCCGTTCACCCAGTTCACCACGGACCCGTCGTACTTGCCCGGACCGCGGAACCCGCTGCGGTACTGGTGCGGGTCGGTGACGACGATGTCGTGGCACTGCAGCCTGCCGTAGGGGTGCAGCAGCGGCAGCGTCTCGGCGAAGCTGGTGGCCGCGCCGTTCGAGACGTGCATCCGGACGTCGCCGCCGGTGGCGAGCAGGGGCCGGAGCAGCTCGCCGCTGATGCCGGGTGCGATCTCGTACGTGTCGAGGCCGTGCAGCGGGACGTAGCGCTCCTGGAGCTTCAGCGACTGCCAGCACTCCCGCCAGAACTGCACCGCGGCGGGTACGTCGGCGAAGTGCTGCGGGTAGGCCTCGGCGAGCAGGGGCGGCCCCAGGCGCAGCAGCTTCTGCACCAGTGCGCCGAGTGTCTCCGGCTCGATCCCGAGCCCGGCCGCGATCGCCGTGGCGTCGGTGTCGGGGAGGTAGGCCCGCGCCTCGACGAGGTGCTCGCGCTGCCCGATCGTGGCGATCTCGTCGGTGGGCAGGTTGTCGTAGACGTTGGAGATGTAGACGAAGAACACCTTGAAGCGCAGGAACGCGAGTGAGGTCAGCGGGCGCTGCGCGTCGAGGACGAACGAGCTGACGTGCTCGGCGTGGTCGCAGACGGTCGCCCTGGCCAGCTCCAGCACGTGTGGCGAGTAGTCGCACATGAGGTAGTGCAGGCGCCGGTAGTACTCCCGGCCGTGGGCGCGGTCCATCTCGACGAAGGTGTCGAGCCACGTACCGGCCTGGTTGCCGTTGCCCACCCCGAGCTCGACGACGTAGAGCTCCTCGGGCAGGGCCCGGCGGTCGGCGAGCGAGTCCCAGATCGCGAAGAGCTTGCCGATGGTCTCCCGGACCGGCTCGAGGTGGCGCGCGTCGCTCTGCCCGCCCGGCAGCGCCGACTCGTAGCCCTGCCCGGTCGCCTCCTCCCACAGCTGCAGGTGCTGCCAGTACAGGGAGTTGAACGCCCAGATCGCGCTGTCACGAGTGGGCCCCCACTCCTCGAGGGTGAGGTGCCGCGACCCCGTGCCACCGCTGTGGTGGGCCCGCAGCGCGGCGGCCACGCCGGAGGTGACGGCGTCCGCTCCGGTCCCCGAGATCCCGCGCAGGTCCAGGGCCAGCTCGGGAGGGCCGCCGCCGACGACCGGGCGCAGCTCGACGGGGGTGCGGAAGTTGTTGCGGTACTGGACCCAGTCGGCCACCACCCGGAGCCGGGACAGGTCGGTGACCGGCCCGGCGTCGTCGGTCTCGGTGGTGAGGGCGCCGAACACCGGGGCCAGTGCCGCGGTGAGATCCACCGCGTTCTTGCCGCGCAGCCGGGCCGCCGGCCGGATCTCAACCAGCACGAGCACTCCTCTCCAGGCCGGCCCGCTCGAGGATCTCGGGGATCCCGCGCTCGTAGCCGAAGGCCATGACGTGCACCCCGGCGACACCGGGGATCTCGCGCAGCGCCTGGATGGTCTCCACGCACAGCGTCACGCCCTCCGCCGCGACCCGGTCGGCCGGGACGCCGCGGAGCCTGCGACCGACCTCGTCGGGGACGTGGACGCCGGGCACCTCCGTGCGGATGAACTCGTAGGCGCGCAGCGACCGGATCGGCCCCACTCCGGCGAGGACGGCGCAGCGGGTGTCGAGGCCGCGGTCGGCGACCTCGGCCATGAAGCGGGCGAAGGCCGGGACGTCGAACACGAACTGGGTCTGGCAGAACTCGGCGCCCGCGGCGACCTTCTTGCCCAGCCGTGCGGCCCGGAAGCCCGCAGGCGGGGCGAACGGGTTCTCCACCGCACCGATGAGGAAACCCGGCCGGGGGTCGACCGGCCGCCCGGACAGCAGGAGCCCGTCGTCGCGCATCGTCCTGGCCGCCCACACCAGCTGGACGCTGTCGAGGTCGAACACCGGTTTCGCCTCCGGATGGTCGCCGAAGACGGGGTGGTCGCCGGTGAGCAGCAGCACGTTGGGGACGCCCAGCGTCGCGGCGGCGATGAGATCGGACTGCAGCGCGATCCGGTTGCGGTCGCGGCAGGTCAGCTGCATCACCGGCTCCACCCCGGCCTCGGCGGCCAGCAGGCTCCCGGCCAGGCTGGACAGCCGGACGTGCGCGCCCTGGTTGTCGGTGACGTTGGCGGCGTCCACCCAGCCCCGCAGCAGCGCGGCCGAGCGCGTGATCGCGGTGCGGTCGACCCCACGGGGCGGCCCGATCTCGGCGGTGACCGCGAACCGCCCCGACGCCAGCGCACCGCGCAGGCCCCGCGCCGCGGGCAGCCGCGGCGGCGACGTCGGTGCCGGATGCCGGGCCTCGCCCGCCCGGCCCATCACCGGCTCACCCGCGGCAGGCCGAGGTCCACCGGTGGCCGGTGCACGGCCGGGGGAGCGGCCAGCCCGTCGTCGCCGGTCCAGAGGTGCTCGTCGCGGCCGAGCCAGTAGCTGACCCAGGAGCTCGTTCCGGCCAGGCGGTGGTCGACCGGGCGCTGCAACCGGGCGAGGTCGGCAGCCCGTCCCGCGCTCTCGGCGCGCTCGTGGGCGATCAGCCAGACGCAGCGCTCACCCGGGTACACCTCGCACTCACCGAGGGGGGACACCCCGCCGCAGGGACCGTTGCGCAGCTGTTTGGGGCACGTCATCGGGCAGGCGTAGCCGGTGGCGGGGAGTGCGCACTGCCCGCACATGCGGCAGCCGAAGAGGCGCTCCTTGCTGCGGCGCTCGGAGGCGGTGAACACGCGCAGGGCGCGCGGTGACCGTTCCAGCCAGCCGGCCAGCCTGCGGTGGGCGCCACGCGGACGCAGCACGGGAGCGAGGCGGTAGGTGGCGCGGGCCGTGGGTCGCGGTGCGGTCGGGTGCGGCAGGTCGGACACCGGTGGCCTCCCCTTCGAGTCGCCAGCCCGTCGAGTCGCGGAGGGCGTGTGATTTGTGGCCGATCACAGCCGCCCGGATTCTCAGCACGCCGTATTCGACGCGCCTCCGGCCGCACGTTCGGTGGCCACCATGGCGCGGGCCACCACGGGCTTGAGGTGCCTCGGCAGCGCGGCGCTCCCGGCGCGCAGGTGTGCCACCGCCGCCCTCAGCGCGGTGATCTCCTCCCGCAGCTCGGCGATGAGTGCCTGGTCAGCGGCGGCACGCTCGGTGTCGGCGTGGCCCGAGATGCGCTGGAGCTCGCGCAGCAGCGGGCCGATCGGCGAGTGGTCGGCGCCCGTTCGCACGTCCGGTCCGGACCTCGAAGTCGTGTCCACGCCTGCTCCTCCGGCTCGCCGTCCTGATCGCTTCCGGGGACGTTATCCAGCCCGTGGTGCCGATCACATGTGCCGGAACACAAATCATGACCACTGATCCTTGGGGTGATCGGACAGAGCCGATTACGCTGCTCCCATGCCTGCGCCGGCTCGTCGGTCACCGGTGGTCACCGCCGTGCCGACCGCCGGCGACCGGCGGGAGAACGTGCTCCTGCGCGAGCTCGTGGCCGTCTACAGCCACCTGTCCGGCCTCGCCTCGCAGGACTCCGACGTCGACGGCGTGGTCCGGCTCGTCGCCCACCGCACCGGGTCGGCGGTCGCGGTGCTCGGGCCCGCGGTCGACGTGCTGGCCGCGGCTCCCGCCGACGCGGGGGAGCGGCTCGCCGACACCGCGGTGTCGGCCTCGCTCGGCCCCGTGCTGGACGCCGCGGCGCAGAACCGCAGGCCGGTGTCGCTACCCGGCCTCGGCGCCGCGCCCGGACCGATCGTGGTGGCGCCGATCCTCGTGGGCGACGAGGTCGCGGCGCACCTCGTGACGCTGCCGCCCGTGCACCCGCGTCCCGCCGACCAGGAGCTCGACGACGACCTGAACCTCCTGCTCACCGAGCACGCCGCCACGATCTGCGGGATCATCCTCGGCCGCGAGCGGGTGGTCGCCGCCGCCGCGGGCCGGGCGCGCACCGATCTGATCGAGGGGCTGCTGCTCGCCCGCGACCGCGACGACGGCGAGGCCGAGCGGTGGGCCGGGCACCTCGGCTTCGTCCGCGGCACCGACCATCACGTGCTGTCGGTGGGGCTGCTCGACGGTGGGCGGGGGTCCGCCGACGTCGCCCGCGTGCTCGCGCTGGCCCAGCAGGCGATCGGGCGGCGGCTGCCGGGCGCGATCGTGGCCGCACGTGACACGGAGGTCGTGGCCGTGGTCCCGGCACCGCCGGGGCGCGGCGGGGGCCTCGACGGAGTGCGCTCGCTGGCCGAGCGGTGCCGCGCGGCGGTGCTCGACCGCCATCCCGACGCCGGCGTCGTCGCCGGGGTGGGCGGCTGCTGCCGCACGGCGGCGGAGATCTCCCGGTCCTACTCCGAGGCGCGCAGCGCGGTGGACGCCGCGCGCCGGATGGGCCGGGCGCCCGCCGTGCTGGCCTTCGACGACCTCGGTGTGCACCGGCTCCTGCTGCAGGTGCCCGACCTCGGCGAGCTGCGCGCCTTCGCCACCTCCGTGCTCGGTGACCTGGTGCGTGACCGCGAGCACCGGACCGACCTGGTCGGCACGCTGATCGAGTGGTTCCGCTGCAACGGCAGCCCGCAGCGCACCGCGCGGGAGCTCCACGTGCACCCCAACACCGTCACCTACCGGATCCGGCGCGTCGAGGAGATCGCCGGGCTGCGGCTGGACCACTACCGTGATCGTCTGATGGCGCAGCTGGCCTGCGAGATCCTGCAGGTGTTGGGAGACGTGTCGTGAGCGAGCCTGCTGACCTCCGGGTGGGGTTCGTCGAGCGGCTGGCCCAGGGGGTGCTGGTCGCCGACGGCGCGATGGGCACGGTGCTGCACGCCGCGGGCAGCCCGCTGGAGCGGGCGCTCCCGGAGCTGAACCTGTCCGACCCGGCGCAGGTGCGGCGGATCCACGACAGCTACCTCGCCGCGGGTGTGGAGCTCATCCAGACCAACACGTTCGGGGCGGGCCCGCTGCGGCTCGAGGTGCACGGACTCGGCGACCGCACCGCCGAGATCAACGTGGCGGGGGTGCGGGTGGCCAGGGCGGCGGCCGCGGCGGCGGGCCGTCCCGTCGTCGTGGCCGGGTCCGTGGCACCCGCCGTCACGCTGCAGCAGCGGCGCCGCGTCGCCCCGGCCGACCGGGAGGCCGCGGTGCGCGAGCAGGTCGCCGCGCTCGTCGCCGCCGGGGTCGACGTCCTCGTGCTGGAGACCTTCGGCTACCTCGACGAGCTGGTGGAGGCCGCCGCCGTCGCCGTCTCAACGGGCGTGCCGGTGCTGGCCCAGGCCACCTTCGCCGCCGACGGCCGCACCCTCGGCGGCGACACCCCGCACGACGTGTGCGCCGCCATGGCCGGCCTGCCCGTCGCCGCGCTCGGCACGAACTGCACGCTCGGCCCGCAGGGCGTGCTCGCCGTGGTGCAGGAGCTGCGGGGCCACACGGACCTGCCCCTCTCGGCGCTGCCGAACGCCGGGCTGCCGCGCCGCACCAGCGGTCCGCGGTTCTCCTACGACGTGGACGCCCACTACTTCGCCCGCTACGCGCAGCTGCTCGTCGGCGCGGGCGTCTCGGTGGTCGGCGGCTGCTGCGGCACCACCCCGAGCCACCTCGACGCGGCGGTCCGGGCGGTCGCGCGCACCGTGACCGGTGCCCCGCCCCACCGCGCACCCGTCGCCGCGGCGCCCCCGGCGGAGGTCCCGGCCGACGCCGAGCGGACCGGCCCCCGGTTCCGGGTGCTGGCCGAGATCGAGGCGCCGCAGGCCGGGCACGTGGCCGAGGCGATGGCGCGGGCGGAGGCGGTGCAGGCACTGGGCGTGAACCGGGTGTGGGTGCCCGCCGGTGACGGCCCCCGCGCTCAGCTGAGCCCGGTCAACCTGGCCGTCCACCTGCAGAACCAGCTCGGCGTGGAGGCGGTCGCCAGCGTCACCACCTGGGACCGGACGATCATGGCCCTGCAGGCCGATCTGCTCGGCGCGCACGCGCTGGGCGTGCGGCGGGTGGTGTGTGAGACCGGTAGCCCCCCGCTGCTCGGCGACTACCCGAACGTCGACGGCGTGTGGGACGTCGACTCGATCGGCCTGGTCGAGCTGCTGGCGGGCCTCAACGACGGCCGCGACTGCAACGGGCTGCGCCTTGCGGGCAAGACGGCGTTCGAGATCGGGGTGCGGGTGGCGCCGGGCTCCCACGACCGGCAGGCCGAGGCGGCCCGGGCGTTGCGCAAGGTCGAGGCCGGGGCGCAGTTCCTCGTCACCCGGCCCGTCTACGACCTCGACTCGCTGCGGCGGCTGCGCGATGCGCTGGGCGAGGCCGCGCCGCTGCTCGTGTCCGTCCGGCCGCTGCGCAGCTTCGCCGAGGCGGAGTACCTCGCGCACGAGGTTCCCGACACCACCGTGCCCGCCGCGGCGCTGGACGCGCTCGAACGCGCGGAACACGACCGCGGCGACAGTGCCGGCGACAAGGGCGGCGACCGGGCCGCCCGGGCCGGGGTGGAGCTGGCGGCCGAGCTGGTGCGCGGCGCCCGGGCCGTCGCCGCGGGGGTGGTGCTGGCCCTGTCCCCCGACCCCGCCGCCGCCGCCCTGCTGCTGGCCGCCGCCCGCGGAGACTGACCCGGGCCGCCCCGGGGCCGGTGACGCCGCGTAGTAGTGCGCACGCGGAGTAGCAGTTTTCGCCGGAGGCGTTTATCGGGGCCGCGCTCGGACACCTCTCCCGCTGTGATCGTCCAACGTGCACCGGACGCCGTCCTCTTCGACCGGGACGGCACCCTGGTCGTCGACGTGCCGTACAACGGCGACCCGGCCCTGGTCAGGCCGGTTCCGGGGGCGCGGGAGGCGCTCGATCTGCTGCGTGCCGCCCGGATCCCCACCGGTGTCGTGACCAACCAGTCGGGGATCGCGCGCGGCCTCATCAGCGCGGAGCAGGCCGCCGCGGTCAACCGGCGCATCGACGAGCTCCTCGGGCCGTTCGCGGTGTGGCAGGTGTGCCCGCACGGCCCGGACGACGGGTGCGCCTGCCGCAAGCCCCGGCCGGGGATGGTGCTGGCCGCGGCCCGCCACCTGGGCCTGGCGCCCGGGCGCGTCGCCGTGGTCGGCGACATCGGGGCCGACGTCGAGGCCGCCGCAGCGGCGGGTGCCGCGGCCGTCCTCGTGCCCACCGCCGTGACCCGGCCCGAGGAGGTGGCCGCGGCGCCGGTCGTGCGGGCGGACCTCATGGGGGCGGTGCAGCACCTGCTCGAGCCCGTGGGGGCCCGGTGACCCGGCGGGTACTGGTCACGCGGCTCGACGGGGCGGGTGACGTCCTGCTGGCCGGCCCGGCCGTCCGAGCCGTGGCCGCCGCCCCCGACACGGAGGTGACCCTGCTGTGCGGCCCGGACGGTGTCGCGGCGGGGCGGCTGCTGCCCGGGGTGCGCCGCGTCATCGAGTGGGCTGCCCCGTGGTCGGTGAACCCCGCCCCACCGGTGCGGCGCTCCGAGGTGGACCGGCTGGTGGCGGAGCTGGCGGGACACCGGTTCGACGAGGCGGTGCTGCTCACCTCGTTCCACCAGTCGCCGCTGCCGACGGCGCTGGTGCTGCGGCTGGCCGGGGTCGGACGGATCACCGGCGCCTCCGTCGACTACCCCGGTTCGCTGCTCGACGTGCGCCTGCGCCCGGGGGACGGACCGGGCGACGACCTGCCGGAGGACCTGCCGGAGCCGGAGCGGGCACTCGCGATCGCCGCCGCGGCCGGGTTCGGGCTGCCTCCCGGCGACCACGGCAGGCTTGCGGTGACCGACCCGCCACCGGTCGGAGCGCTGCTGGGCCCGCTCGCCCACCGCCCCTACGTCGTGCTGCACCCCGGCGCCGCCGTGGCGGCCCGGCGGTGGCCGGTCGAGCACCATCGCCGCGCCGCGCGGATGCTCGAGCGGCTCGGGCTGCCCGTCGTGGTCACCGGTGGCACGGGGGAGCGTGAGCTCACCGCCACCGTCGCCGAGGGGCGTGCCCTCGACCTCGGCGGCCGCACCGACCTGGCCCAGCTCGCGGGCGTGCTCGCCGGGGCCGTCGCGCTGGTCGTCGGCAACACCGGCGCCGCGCACCTGGCCGCCGCCGTCGGCACCCCCGTGGTGTCGCTGTTCGCGCCGGTGGTGCCTGCGGTCAAGTGGCGGCCCTACCGGGTGCCGCAGGTGCTGCTCGGCGACCAGACCGCGCCCTGCCGCGACAGCCGTGCCCGCGACTGTCCCGTGCCCGGCCACCCGTGCCTGGGCGGCGTCGGGCCCGAGGAGGTCGTGTCCGCGGTGCGCCGGCTCTACCCCGTTCTCGCGACCGCCCGGGACGGGCGGGGCGCCGGCCGGCGGGGCATGACGGAACGACACGTGACGGAAGGACAGACATGACGGAGATCCTCGAAGCCCCCACCCGGACGGGTCGCGAGCCGCGGCCGGTCGGGACGGTGCTGGTCACCGGGGCCGCGTCCGGCCTCGGCCGGGCGCTCGCCCGCGCCGTGGCCGCGGCGGGTGGTCGCCCGCTGCTGGTCGACCGGGTCGCGGTGGACGCCGGCCCGGAGCTCGGCGACGCGCTCTCGGTCGTCACCGACCTCGCCGACGGGCGGGCGAGCGAGCAGGCGATCCGCGAGCTCGTCACCGCGGCCGGTGGGCTCGACGCCGTGGTGACCGCGGCGGGCACCGACAGCTGCGGTGCGCTCGGAGACGTCGCTGCCGACGACTGGGAGAAGGTGGTGACGGTCAACCTGCTCGGCACCGCCGCGGTGATCCGCGCCGCGTTGCCGGCACTCAAGGCCGACCGCGGCCGGATCGTCACCGTGGCGTCGACGCTCGGGCTGCGCGCGCTGCCGGACGCCTCGGCCTACTGCGCGTCCAAGTTCGGTGTGGTCGGGATGACCCGTGCCCTGGCCACCGAGCTGGCCGGCGAGGTGGGCGTGACGCTGCTGGTGCCCGGCGGCATGGACACGGCGTTCTTCGACGGGCGCCCTGAGCAGTACAAGCCGGGACCGGACGCGCAGCTCAACGATCCGGCCGAGGTCGCCGACGCCGTGCTGTACGCGCTGACCCGACCAGAGGGCTGCGAGGTGCGGGAGATGGTCGTGTGCGCCTCGACCGAGCCGTCGTGGCCCTGAGCGACCGGGGCACGGTTGCCGGGGCCCCGCTCGGCCACCCCGGCGCGGACCGTGGCGGCCCGGTGGATCTCGGCGCGGCCCGGCGCATCCTCGTGGTCCGCGCCGACAACATCGGCGACGTCGTCACCACCACTCCGGCGCTGCGCGCGATCCGCGCCGCTGCCCCGCACGCACGGCTGGACCTGCTCGCCTCGCCCGTCGGGGCCACGGTCGCGCCGATGATCGACGTGCTGGACGGGGTGCTGGCCGTGTCGCCGTCCTGGCAGCAGCTCTCAGGCACCGCCGGGACGGCGGCGGGCGAGCGGGAGCTGCTCGACCGGCTCACCACGGGGCGGTACGACGTGCTGTTCGTGTTCACCTCGTTCTCGCAGTCGCCGTGGCCCGTGGCGCACCTCGGGCTGCTCGCCGGCATCGGCACCCGGGTCGTCCACTCCCGGGAGTTCGGCGGGGCGGTGGCCACGCACTGGGTGACGCCGCCGCCGGACACGACCCACCAGGTGGACCGGGCGCTGCACCTGCTGGCGGCGGTCGGGGTCCCCGACCGCGGCCGCGCACCGTCCCTGCAGATCCCGGCCGACGCGGAGCAGGCGGCCGCCGGGCTGCACCCGCCCGGTTCGTTCGCGGTGCTCGCTCCCGGCGCGTCCTGCGCGGCGCGGCGATACGAGGCGGATCGTTTCGGGGAGGCGGCGGTGCAGGTGGCGCGGGACGGGCTGCCGGTGCTGGTGGCCGGCTCCGCGGGGGAGACGGGCCTGGTCGAGCGCGTGGTGGCGGCGGCCGGTCACCCCGGAGTGGCGGCCGTGCCGCCGGTGGCGCTCCCGGTGTTCACCGCGCTCCTGCGCCGCGCCGCCGTCGCGATCACGAACAACTCCGGCGGCATGCACCTCGCCGACGCCGTGGGCACCCCGGTCGCGGTGACCTACGCCGGCACCGAGCGCCCCGACGACCTGCGGCCCCGTTCGGTGCCCGCCGCCCTGCTCGGGCGCGCGGTCGCGTGCTCGCCGTGCCGCCAGCTGCAGTGTCCCTTCGACCACGAGTGTCTCGACATTCCTGCCGGCGATCTCGCCGCCGCCGCCGTGGCGCTGGCCTCCACCCCCGCATCCCCCGAGGAGGACCGATGGATCGTCGCGTCGACCCCCTGACCGTCCCGATCACCGTGGCCGGGCCGGTTCCGGCCGCGCTCGCGGGCCACATCGCCGAACGTGGCCCGCGGATCGTGGTGGTCGGTGACGCGCTGCTCGACGGGTGGCTCTCCGGCCCCGCCCGCCGGCTGGGCCGCGACGGGCCGGTGCCCGTCGTGGAGCTCGCCGAGACCCGCCACACCCCCGGCGGCGCCGGCAATGCGGCCGCCAACCTCGCCGCACTCGGTGCGTCGGTCGAGCTGGTCGCCGTGCTCGGGGACGACGCCGACGCCACGACGCTGCGCGGCCTGCTGCAGGTCGCGGGCGTGGGCACCGCGCACTGCGTCACGGAGCCGGGGCGCCGGACGGTGGTGAAGCGCAGGCTGGTGTCGGCGGGGCAGCCCGTCGCCCGCTACGACGACGGGCCGGCCGCCGGTCCGGCGGCCGCCACCTGTGCCGCGGTCGCCGCGGCAGTGGCGCGAGCCGTACGCACCGGGGTGGATGCCGTGCTGGTGGCCGACTACGGCCTCGGTGCGGTGGCCGCCGACGTGCTCGCGGTCCTCGAGGCACTGCGTCCGCAGATCTCGCTGCTCGTGGTGGACGCGCGGTCGCCTGCCGGCTGGACGCGGCTGCGGCCCGATGTCGTCACCCCGAACGCGTCCGAGGCGGCGGCCCTCCTCGGGGGCGTCGAGGCGGTGCCCCTGTCCGGGCCGGCCCGTACGGACTGGGTCGTGCGCCACCGCGACGCACTGGTCGCCGCGGCGGGCGGCGCGGACGTCCTCGTGACGCTCGACGTCGACGGTGCCGTGCGGCTGCCCGCCGATCCCACCGCCGCGCCGCAGGTCACCACGGCCCGGCCGGGCCCGGAGGCCAGGGCGTGCGGCGCGGGCGACACGTTCGCCGCGGCCTACACCGCCGCTCTCGCCGCCGGGATCGCGGCGCAGGACGCGCCGGCACTCGCGCAGTGCGCCGCCGACGTCGTGGTGGGCCGGGAGGGCACGGCCGTGTGCTCGACCGGTGCGCTCACCGCGCGCCTGGCCGCGTCCGACCGCGGCGGTCTGCTCGCCCACCGCGACCTGCTCGCGATCGTCGCCGACCACCGCGGGCGCGGGGAGCGGATCGTGTTCACCAACGGCTGCTTCGACGTGCTGCACCGCGGCCACGTCGCCTACCTGCGGCAGGCCCGGGCGCTGGGCGACGTGCTGATCGTCGCGCTGAACAGCGACGAGAGCGTGTCCCGGCTGAAGGGCCCCGAGCGTCCGGTCAACCCGCTCGAGGACCGGGCCGGTGTGGTCGGGGCGATCGACTGCGTCGACGTGGTCACCGCCTTCACCCAGGACACCCCGGCCGAGCTGATCGAGCTGGTGCGCCCCGACGTCTACACCAAGGGCGGGGACTACACCCCGCAGATGCTGCCCGAGACACCGATCGTGGAACGTCTCGGCGGCGAGGTGCGCGTGCTCGACTACCTGTCGGACCACTCGACCACGGCCATCGTCGGCCGGATCCGGGCGGGCCGGGCATGATCCCTGACCTCGACGTCCTGATCCCCACGGTCGACCGACCCGTCGAGCTCGCGACGACACTGGCCGGGCTCGCCGCGCAGGACCATCCGTTCGGAGTGGTCGTGAGCGACCAGTCCACCGGGCAGGCGTCCTACGACACCGCACCCGCCGAGGCGATGCTGCGCGTACTGGCCGCGACGGGTTGTCCGGTGCGGCTGGGCCGGCACCTGCCGCGCCGCGGGCTCGCCGAGCACCGGGCGGCCCTGCTCGCGCGCTCGTCGGCGCGATACGTCCTGTTCCTCGACGACGACGTCTGGCTGGAACCCGGGACGGTCGCCCGGCTGCACGAGGCCATCGTGGAGCTGCGGTGCGGGCTGGTCGGCGCGCCCGTCCAGGGGCTGTCCTACCTGGACGACTACCGGCCGGTCGAGCTGGAGCCCTTCGAGCGCTGGTGGGGACAGCCGCACCCGGAGCGGATCCACCCGGGCACGCCTGAGTGGCAGCGCTGGACCCTGCACAACGCGGCGAACCCCGTGCACCTCACGCATCGGCACGTCCGGCCGGGCGAGCGCTGGGTCCCGTACAAGATCGCCTGGGTGGGGGGCTGCGTGCTCTACGACCGCCGGGAGCTCGACGCCGTCGGCGGCTTCGGCTTCTGGCCCGAGCTGCCGGAGCTGCACTGCGGGGAGGACGTGCTGGTGCAGCAGCGGGTGCTGGCCAGGGCTGGTGGCGCCGGCATCCTCCCCTCGGGGGCCTGCCACCTGGAGTCGCCGACCACGGTGCCGGACCGGACGGTGCAGGCCCGCGACGTGGTCGGTCTCGAGCTCGCGGGGAGCCGGTGATGGGCCCGGGCGGTGCGCGCGGTGTCGTCGTCATCGGGGACACGCTGCTGGACATCGATGTCGAGGGCAGCGTGGACCGCTTGTGCCCGGATGCGCCGGCGCCCGTGCTCGCGGTGGAGGGGGAGCACGACCGGCCCGGAGGGGCCGGGCTGGCTGCGGTGCTGGTGGCGGGGCGCGATGTCCTGGTGCGGCTCGTCACGGCTCTCCAGGACGACGGGCCGGGGCAGCGGCTGCGAGGGCTGCTCGACGGCGCGGTCGATGTCGTCGCCGGCCCGGCCGAGGGCGGCACGGTGGTGAAGTGCCGGCTGCGCGCCGGTGGACGGTCGATGCTGCGCACCGACCGGGGTGCCGCCCGTCCCGAGCCCGGGTTCGCGGCGGGCCTCGACCTGGACGCAGCGCTGGCCGGCGCGGGCGCCGTGCTGGTGTCGGACTACGGGCGTGGCGTCGCCGCCGACCCGGACGTGCGGGCCGCGCTGGCCCGCGTGATCACCCGCCGGGTCCCCGTCGTCTGGGACCCGCACCCGCGGGGTGCCGACCCGGTCCCCGGCGCCACCGTCGTCACGCCGAACCTGGCGGAGGCGCGGGGGGCCGCCGGGGGAGCTCCCGTCCCCGGTTCCGGCGTGCCCGCCGCCCTCGAACTGGCCGCGCGCCTGCTCACTCGGTGGGAGGCCCGCTCGGTGGCCGTCACCCTCGGCCGGTCCGGTGCTGTCGTCCGCCACCGGCACGGGGCCTGTTCCGCCGCGCCCGCGCCGGTGGTGCAGGAGAGCGACCCGTGCGGTGCGGGTGACCACTTCGCCGGCGGGGTCGCTGCCGCGCTGGCCCGCGGCGAGACGGTGGACGACGCCGTCGCCGAGGCCGTCGCCGGTGCGGCCGACTTCATCGCCCTCGGCGGGGGTGCGGCCGTGCGCCGCGAGGGAGTGCGGTGGACCCAGCCCCGGGGGGCGGGCGCTGCGCCGCGGCCGGCCGGCACCGGGCTCGACGCGGCCGCCGCGCTGGCCGAACGGGTACGGGCCGGGGGCGGCACGGTCGTCGCCGCCGGCGGCTCGTTCGACGTGCTGCACACCGGGCACACCGACACCCTCGCCGCCGCCCGGGCCCTCGGGGACTGCCTGCTCGTGCTCGTCAACTCCGACGAGTCGGTGCGCAGGCGGACCGGGCCGGGCGGACCGGTCGTGCCGCTGCCCGAGCGGGTGGCGGCACTGGCCGCGCTGGAGTGCGTGGACGCCGTGGCCGTGTTCGACGCCGACGACCCCCGCCGCGTGCTGGACGTGCTGCGTCCCGACCTCTGGGTGAAGGGCGGTGACCACGATCCCGCGGAGCTACCCGAGACCCCGCTCGTGCGCTCGTGGGGAGGGGAGGTCGTCGCGGTGCCCTATCGACCGGCCCGCACGACCGTGTCCGCGCCCGTCCGGCATCCGGCCGGGGCCCGGGCGCGAACCCGCCAGCAGGGCGCTCCCCAGCAGGCGACGCCGCAGCCACGGGCGCCGAAGCCGAGAACGCGACGCCGCCCGTCCCCGTAGCGACTGCCGTCGGTGGCGGGCCGCCGGCGGGTCTCAGCGGCTGGCCGCGTCGCTGAGCTCCCCGCCGCGGCGGCGGACGGCCGCGGCGGCCGTCAGCACCTCGGCCACCGTGACGGCCAGCAGGGCCGGGTCGGGGTCGTCGGCGAAGGGGTCGCCCCGGCGGAGGGACGCGTCGCCGAGCGTGCGGTGCGGACCGTCGCGGGGCGGCCCCCATTGTTCGGGACCGACGGGCCCGAACAGGGTGACCGACGGCGTCCCGAAGGCCGCGGCCAGGTGGGCGATCCCGGTGTCGCCGCTGACCACCAGCGCGGCCCCGGCGACCAGGCGGCAGAGCTCGTGGAGGTCGGTCCGCCCGGCGAGTACCCGGTCGCCGGGGAGTCCCGCCGACGTCGCGACGTGATCGGCCAGGACGTGCTCGTCCGCGGTGCCGGTGACCAGCACGGGCCGGTCCGGCCGCTCCAGTGCCGCCGCGACCTCGGCGAAGCGGTCGGTGGGCCAGCGCTTGGCGCCGAACCGGGCCCCGGGGTGCACGAGTGCGGGGGCGGCCGGGCCCGGGTGGACCGGTGGGGTCAGCCGCAGGTCGGTGGGGTCGGCCGGGATCCCGTGCTCCGTCAGGAGTGCGCACCAGCGTTCCCGCTCGTGCGGGTGGCGGGCAGCGATCTCGTCCCGGTACGGGCCGTCCCACCCCGGCGCGCGCCAGCCGATCCGCCGT
Source organism: Pseudonocardia xinjiangensis (assembly GCF_050948425.1). Taxonomy (NCBI): domain Bacteria; kingdom Bacillati; phylum Actinomycetota; class Actinomycetes; order Pseudonocardiales; family Pseudonocardiaceae; genus Pseudonocardia; species Pseudonocardia xinjiangensis. The sequence continues at coordinate 3,695,444 of NZ_CP192009.1, forward strand.
CGGGGTGCGAGTGCGTCGAGGGCGCGGTGGCTCTGCGGGCCGGTGCCGTGCAGGTTGACCGCGAGGTCGGGTGGCGGCCGGTCCCAGCGCAGCTGCCCCGGGTCGGCGGTGGGCAGGATCTCGTCCACGGCACCCGTCCGCTCGACGAGAGGCGCCAGCACCTGCGGGGTGGCGAGCACGATGCGGTGGCCGGGGAACTCTCGGCGCAGGGCGCGCAGCGCGGGCACCGTCACCAGGAGATCCCCGAGGTTCAGCGCCCGCAGCACCAGCACGATCTTCTCGTCCACCCGGCGTGCTTACCCCGACCGGCGCCGGGTAACCCGGCGGCCATGGGGGTGGATCACGCCGTGCCCGGCCCGCCCGGCCCGGTCCGGCGGATCGTGGTGCTGCGCTGCAACGCGCTGGGGGACTACCTGATGGTCACCCCGGCCCTGGCCGCGCTGCGCACGCGCTATCCGGAGGCCGAGCTGACGCTGCTCGGGGCGCCGTGGCATGCGAGCTTCCTCACCGGCCGTCCCGGCCCGGTGGACCGGGTGCTGGTGCTGCCGCAGGTCGACGGCCTGGCCGGGCAGCCCGCGGGCGTCCCTCCCGGGTCCGAGCTGCCGGGCTTCCTCGCCGCGGCGCGGGACGACGCCTACGACCTGGCCGTCCAGCTGCACGGCGGGGGCGGTGTGTCGAACCCTCTGGTCCGGGCGCTGGGGGCACGCCGGTCGATCGGGCTGCGCGCGGACGGCGCGCCACCGCTGGACGCCACGGTGCCGTACCGCTACTACCAGCCCGAGGCCGGCCGGTTCCTCGAAGTGGTGCGGCTGGCCGGCGCGGACGGCCCGGCCGACTACCCGCTGCTGGCCGTGTCCGCCGCGGAACGGGAGGCCGCCGCCGCGCTGCTGCCCGGGGACGGCCCCTGGGTCGCGCTGCACGCCGGGGCCACCGACACCCGCCGGCGCTGGCCCGCCGAGCGCTTCGCGGCCGTCGCCGACGCGGTGAACACCGCGGGTGCGCGTCCGGTACTCGTCGGCGCCGGGGCGGACGCCGCGGCGAGCGAAGCCGTGGTCGCCGCGGCCTCGACGCCCGTCATCGACCTCACCGGACGTACCGGCCTCGGGACGCTCGCCGCCGTGCTCCGCCGCTGTGCCGTGGTCGTCGCCAACGACTCCGGGCCGCTGCACCTCGCCAGGGCGGTGGGCACGGCCACCGTGGGGCTCTACTGGTGTGGTAACGCGATCAACGCGGCAGCGCCGACCCGGACCCGGCACCGCCCGCTGCTGAGCTGGACGCTGCACTGTCCCGAGTGCGGAGCCGACTGCAGCACGGCAGGCCACCCGCACCGGCCGGGCGAGGGGTGCGAGCACCGGCCGTCCTTCCTCGGGCAGATTCCGGTTCGCGAGGTCCAGGAGGAGGTGTCGGATCTGATCACGCGGGTATCCACGCCCACATGGACGACCACGGTGCCGGCGCCCGGAGCGACGAGCACGCCTCGCTGACCTTCGTGGGCACGGCGACGACCCTGCTGCGCCTCGGCGGGTTCACCCTGCTCACCGACCCCAACTTCCTGCGTCGCGGGGAACGGGTCCACCTGGGATACGGGCTGACCTCGAAGCGGCTCACCGATCCCGCCCTGTCGATCGGGGCGTTGCCGCCGCTGGACGTGGTGCTGCTCTCGCACCTGCACGGCGACCACTTCGACCGCGTGGCCCGGCGCGACCTGCCCCGGACACCACCCGTCATCACCACCCGGCACGCCGCGAAGCGCCTGCAGCGGTGGGGGTTCGGTGGCGCCACCGGCCTCGCGACCTGGGAGGACTGGGAGAGCACCCGCGCGGGGGAGCGCCTGCGGATCACGTCGGTACCCGGCCGGCACGGTCCGGCAGGCGTGCATCGGCTGCTGCCCCCGGTGATGGGCAGCGTGCTCGACCTCGAACGCAACGGGCAGCGGATCCTGCGGGTCTACGTCACCGGGGACACCCTGCGGGTGCCCGAGCTGCGCTCGATCCGGGACCGCTTCCCCGACATCGACGTGATGATCACCCACCTCGGGGGGACGAAGGTGCTCGGCGTGCTCGTCACGATGGACGGCAGGCAGGGCACCGACCTCGTCGAGCTGATCCGGCCCGCCACCGTGGTCCCGGTGCACTACGACGACTACGGAGTCTTCCGGAGCCCGCTGGAGGACTTCGTCGCCGAGATGCGCCGCCGGGGCCACGACGGGCGGCTGCGCACCGTCGTCCGCGGCGACACCGTGGAGCTCGCCGCCTTCCCCCACCGTTGAGTGCGGGGCGGTTCCGGTGCGGTCGCGGCGGGTAGCACCACGGGGTGGAGACCACCGCCATCGACCTGGACGCACTGCGCAACGAGGCCGCGCACTGCACCAACTGCGAGCTCTATGAGCCCGCCACCCAGACGGTGTTCGGGGAGGGCCCGCCCGCGGCGTGGCTGATGCTCGTGGGGGAGCAGCCGGGCGACAAGGAGGACATCGCGGGCGAGCCGTTCGTCGGCCCGGCCGGTCGCGTCCTCGACACCGCGCTGGAACGCGCCGGCATCGACCGCGCCGAGGTGTACCTCACCAATGCCGTGAAGCACTTCCGGTTCGAGCGCCGGGGCAACCGCAGGCTGCACAAGACACCCGGCGTCACGCACATCCGCGCCTGCCGCCCGTGGCTGGACGGGGAGCTGCGTGCGGTGCGTCCCGCCGCGGTGGCCACCCTCGGTGCCGTCGCGGGCAAGGCGCTGATGGGGCCGTCGTTCCGCATCACCGACACGCGCGGGCAGGTGCTCGACTGGGAGGGACACCGCCTGGTGCCGACCGTGCACCCGTCGGCGATCCTGCGCGGCCCGGCCGAGGCGCGGGACGAGGCGCTGGCCGCACTCGTGGCCGATCTGCGGGTGGTGGCGGGCCTGCGGCCCTAGGCCTACGGCATCCCGGCGCTACTGTGCGGCAGCCGCCAGGTGTGCAGGTGCTCCCAGGTCATCGTGCGCCACCACCGGCCGCTCCAGTCGTCGCTGCGGGTGCGGTAGAGCGCCACCGTGTCGCCCGGGAACGTCGCCGGGACCTCGATGTCGAGTCCGCGGACGAACTCCTCCACCTCGTCGGTGAGGTCGGGCCGCTCGTAGAGGTCGTGCGAGGCGAGCGAGAGATGTGCCCGGAAGCGCTGGCGGTCGAACAGGTTCGGCTCGGGGTCGTCGGCGGGCAGGCGCAGGGGTGCGACGGCGGCGTCCACGGCAGCGGCCAGCTGCACCAACGGCAGGTTGGGTGTGCCGTCGGCGAGATGGTGGACGTCGTAGATGACGCCCCCGGGGCGGCGGACGCCCGCGTTGACCACCGGGAACGACGCCAGCGGGGCCAGCGCCGCCGACACCGCACGGACGATCACGTCCTCCTCGCGGCCGAGGTGCTGGCTGCCGACCAGCGTCGCGTGCGGCGGGAACGCCCCGGCGGACACGATGCCGAACTGCGCGCGCAGCGCCGTGGTGACCGTCGTGACCGCGAGGCAGGTGCGCGGATCGGGACGGAGGTAGACGCCGTAGCGGTACGGGTCGCCGGGTGCCGCGGGGGAGAAGCGGGTCATCGGCCGGCCTGCTCGCGGTAGTCGGCGACGATCGACGCGGTAGCCGCTTCGGCCTGCGCGATCGCGGCGTCCAGGGTGGTGGTGCCGGCGTAGGCGGAGTCCATCGCGGCGACGACGGCCTGCCGGATGCCTGGCAGCGCGCCGGTGAGGCAGCCGGCCGTCGCCGCGCTCGCCGGGGTGCGGTCGAACTCCTGCATCACGGCGGCCCACGCCGGGTTCTGCGCGAGGAACTGCCGCTGCGTGGGGCTGTCGTCCACCTGGAGGTTGATCGGCGCGTAGCCGGACGCGTGGGAGAACTGCTCCTGGACCTGCGGGGAGGCCAGGTAGCTGACGACCTTCGAGCTCGCCACCTGGTGCGCGGCGTCATGGCCCACGCCGTCCACCCACAGCGACGCGCCGCCGATGAGCGGCCCGGCCGTATCCGCTGGCCCGGAGAGCGGCAGCGGCAGCGCGGTGTAGCCGCTCATGCCGACCGCGGCGAGGTTTCCGATGACGGCGGAGGAGTTGAACATCATCGCGACCGAGCCCGAGGCGAACGCCGATACCGCGGCATCGCCGTCGGAGCCGGTGTCGAGCGCGACGCCGCCGGTGTAGAGGTCGACGACGGCCTGCAGCGCAGCATGCTGGGCCGGACCGTCGAGGCTCACGGCGGTGGCTCCGCTCCCGGTGCGCCCGTTGTCCGGGGTGCAGTACTCCTCGCCCGCGGCGGCGGTCATCTGCTCGAACCACCAGCCAGCGGCTTCCGGTTGCAGGAACCCGTAGACGCCGGGGAGCGCGGAGTGGATCTTCCGCGCCGCGGCGACGAGCCCGTCCATCGTGCTGAGGCTGCCCTTGTCGACACCGGCGAGGGCCAGCAGGGCGTCGTTGACGTAGAGCATCGGCATCGAGGTGTTGAACGGCACCGACAGGAGCTTCCCGTCGGCGCTGTAGTAGTTCTTCGCGGCCGGGCGGATGTCGTCGAGGTCCAGGTCGCCCGGGTTGGCGGCGGCGAGGTCCTGTGCGCTGATCGTCTGCCCGGCATCGTGGATGAACCCGGTGGTCACATCGCTCGAGAGCAGGACGTCGGGGGTGCTGCCGTCGCGGATGGCGGAGGTGTACTTGGCGAGGGTGTCCTCGTAGCTGCCCTGGAAGACCGCGCGCACGGTGATGTGGTCGGGGTTGCCGGCGTTGAATGTGTCCACTGCCTGCTGCAGCGCCTTCCCGGCCGCGCCGCCGAGGCCGTGCCAGAGGGTGACGGTCAGGGGGCCGCTCGCATGCGCGAGCGCGGAGGCGCCGGGGGCCGGAGCGGTACCGGGGCTCGCGGAGCTCGCGCAGGCGGCGCTCGTCGTCACGGCGAGCGCGGCCAGGACGGCACCGGCGAGGCGGAGCCGGTTGCGGTGTGATCGCACGGGGTTTCCCTTCCCCTCACCGGAGGCGAGGGACGGTGGTCGGATCGGAACAGGTGTTCGGGGGCGGGCCGGGGTCAACCGAAGCGCGCGGCCAGTCCGCGGATGAGGAACCGCTGGCCGAGGAGCACGAGCAGCAGCGTGGGGAGCAGGACGACGAGAGTTCCCGCGTAGATCACGCCGGGGGTGCTCGACTCCCCGGCGACGAGCTGGGCGAGACCGACCTGGACCGTGCGGTGGTCCGCGGAGTCGGTGATGAGCAGGGGCCAGAAGTAGCCGTTCCAGGCGGCGAGCGCGGACCACAAGGCGGCGGTGACCAGCGGCAGCCGGGTCATCGGCAGGACGACCTGCACCAGGCAGCGCAGGTGCCCGGCACCGTCGAGGCGGGCGGCCTCCCACACCTCGCGCGGCAGGGTCGAGAAGGCCTGCCGCAGGAGGAACACGGGGTAGGCGACGCAGAGGTAGGGGAGCGCGACCGCCAGCACCGTGTCACGCAGCCCCAGGCCGCTGACCGTCTCGACGTTCGGGATCACGGCGCTCTCGCCGGGGATCGCCAGCGTGGCCAGGACGAGCGCGAACGCCACGCCCCGTCCGCGCCAGGTGGGGAACACGAGGGAGTAGGCGGCGAGCGACCCCGTCACGAGCTGGGCCCCTGTCTGCAGCAGGGTGACCGCCGCGCTGACCAGGTACTGCCGCAGGAGCGGCACCGCGTCGAGGGCCTGCGTGACGTTGTCCAGCGTGAACCGGCGCGGGTCGGGCGTGAGGCGGCCCTGGGCGATGTCGGCGGCGGGCAGGAACGCCGTGGCAAGGGTGACGTACACGGGGAACGCAACGACGATGCACAGCGCGGCGAGGCAGGCCCAGCGCAGGACGCCGCCCAGCGGCGCGGCGGCGGGTCGCCGCGGAGCCGCTACCCGGGGGACGGATCGTCCGGGTGTGCGGCGGCGGGTGGTCGCGGGCGCGCTCACATCCGCTCCCGCGCGAACCGGAACTGCGCCGCGGTGATGATGACGACGAGCACGAGCAGGAGCAGCGACAGAGCCGAGGCGATGCCGTACTGGGGGAACCCGCCGCCGAAGGCGCGCTGGTACAGCTCGAACACCAGGGTGTGCGTCGCATTGCCGGGACCGCCGCGGGTCAGCACCTGTACCTGCGTGAAGATCTGCAGGCCGGTGATGGTCTGCGTGACGACGAGGAACAGCAGACTGGGCCGCAGGGCAGGGACCACCACCGACCAGGCCGTACGCCATTCCCCGGCGCCGTCCAGCGCAGCGGCCTCCAGGATCTCGGCGTCGAGGCGGGAGCTCGCCGCGATGAGGACCAGGAAGGCGAACCCGAACTCGTACCAGGCGGTGGTGACGGCGATGCTCGCGATGGCCGACGCCGGGGACGCGAGCCAGCCCGGGGACCCGATGCCCACCTCGGCGAGCGTCCGGTCGAGGACTCCGACCACCGGGGTGAACAGGCCCGCGAAGGTGGCGGACGCGGCCGCGGCGGAGTAGGCGAACGGCAGTGACAGGACGAGCGAGACGAGCCGCCCCCCGCTCGGTGCGGCTCGCCGGAGCAGGAGTGCAGCCCCGAGCGCGGCACCCGTGGCGAGCGCCGTGCTGATCGCGGCGATGGCCAGGGTGGTCACCAGCACCCGGCGCAGGTCGGCGTCGGTGAGCAGGCGCAGGAAGTTCTCCGCGCCGACGTACCGCGTGGGGCGGCCCAGCAGGTCGGTGCCGTGCACGCTGAGGTAGGCGCTGCGCAGCGTGGGCCAGTAGGAGAACACGGTGAGTAGCAGGAGGCAGGGGGCGATCAGCGCCGGTCCGGCGAAGCGCCCCGGCGCCGTGGCATGGGGAACGTTCCCTAACACGTAGGGAACGTTCCCGAACCGCGATTGCGGGGACGCCGATGGTGACTGAACGTGGTGTGAACGCCCCGCGGCAGATCAGCGCGGGCGGATCGCGGTGCCGATCAGCGGGATGGTGGTCCGGCTGTGCGGCCGGGCACCAGGTACCCGTCGACCGCCCGGTGGCGCGCGCCGTCGGCGACCGCTTCGACCTGCGCCACCACCTCGTCGACGGCGTACGCCCCGACGGTTCCGAGCGGTTGCGTCCAGGTGGTCAGCCCGAGCAGAGGAGTCGTGAGTGGTGCGACGCCGTCGTAGCCGGTGACGGAGATGGCGTCCGGGGCGCGGAGCCCACGCCGGTCCAGCGCCTCGAGAACCTCCAGCGCGTAGTGGTCGCTGGGGGTCATGACCGCCGAGATGCCCGGTTCGGACAGCAGGTGCTCGATCAGATCATCCCCGCGGCTGTCCTGGCGCACCTGCTCGTCGGTCACCTTCACCACCTGCGCCCCCCGCTCGCGCAGCCGCCGTGCCATCTCCGCGGTGCGCGGAGCCATGGTGAGCGATCGGTCCGCGCGCACCGTCACGACCGCGACCCGGCGATGGCCGAGCGACCAGAGGTGGTCGGCCAGCCCGCGGCCGCCCCCGGCCTCGTCGCAGTACACGCTGCTCAGCGAGTCCTCGGTCTCCGGGCGGCCCGCCACCACGGTGGGGACGCGCCCTGCGAACGGCAGCACGTCGGCCACGGGGATCAGACCGCTGCACACGAGGAGCCCCTCCACCTGGAGCCCGACCAGCGCCTCCAGGGCGCGCACCTCGTCGGCCACCGTGAAGCTCCCGGACCCCGTCGCCGTGACGACCTGGTACCCCAGTGCGGTCGCGCGTTCCTGCATGGCCGTGAGCAGATGTCCGTAGAACGGCTGGGAGGCGTCGCGCACGAAGGCCCCGATGGTGTGCGTGCGACGGGCGACCATGCCGCGGGCCATGGCGTTCGCGACGTAGCCGAGTTCCGCGGCGGCCGTCCGGACCCGCTCCTGCGTGGCACTGGCCACGCCCCCGGATCCGGTGAGGACCCGCGAGACCACCGACTTCGAGACGCCGGCGCGCCGGGCGACGTCGATGATCGTGGGTGCGCCGCCCCGGTCAGGCACCGGGCACGTCCAGTCCTGCCGCAGCGAGGTCGGCGAGGCACTGGCGAGGCCCTCGCCACTCGTGTGCCGACCATCCGCGCTGCTGCGCCGCAGCTACGTTGACGGGCCGGTCGTCGAAGAAGAGCAATTCGGGACCGGGGAGCCCGAGGGCGTCCTCCGCCGCCGCGTACGCGCCTGGGCGCGGTTTCGCCGTGCCCGTCTCGCAGGAGAACAGCTTCGTCGGGAACATCGCGCCCCATGCGGAGGCGCGCACCTCCTCGGCCAGGGAGTACGGGGCGTTGGAGAGCAACGCCATCCGGACGCCGGTCGCGGCGAGGTGGTCGAGTACCTCGGCGACCCCGGGCGCGAGACCGGCCCAGCGGTGGGCGTCGCGCCGGTCCAGCGCGCGTATCTCCGCCGGGCTCAGCGTGCGGCCGATGTCCTTCCCGACGTGCGCCCAGTACCACTCGGCGTCGCTGCCCAGGTCGTAGTCGTCCCGGTAACGCCAGTAGGCGGCGGTGAAGCGACCGGGGTCGGCGCCGGCTTCCGCGGCCAGCGCGGCAACCCCGCCCTCGGGTGCCCCGAGCACCCCGCCGATGTCGAACACGACGGCGGACGGCTGTCGGGAACGTTCCACACAGGGCAGCGTAGGACAGTGGGCCGGTCGAGCAGCGGGTCGGCCCGGCCGCCTCTGCGCTCAGCCGGCGGTCGCCGCCTCGGTGACCTGGATGTCGAACGCGCCGTCGCGGGCGTCCACCCGCGCGTGGCTGCCCGGCCCCAGCTCTCCCGCCAGCAGCAGCCCCGACAGCCGGTTGTCCACCTCGCGCTGGATGGTGCGCCGCAACGGTCGTGCCCCGAACTCCGGCTGGTAGCCCAGCTCCGCCAGCCGCGCGACGGCGGCCGGGGTGAACTCGACCGTCACGTCCTTCGCGCGGAGCCTGCGGCGGGTGTCCTCGAGCAGCAGGTCGGTGATCGTGGTGAGCTGCTCGGCGTCGAGCCTGCGGAACACGATGATCTCGTCGATGCGGTTGAGGAACTCGGGGCGGAACACCTCGCGCAGCCGCGGCATGATCCGGTCGCGCAGTGCCGCGTCGTCCTGGCTCGACGTCGCGGCCGCGCTCCCGAAGCCGAGCGTCGCACCCTGGCTGGAGATCAGCTCGGAGCCGACGTTGCTGGTCATGATGACCACGGTGTTGCGGAAGTCGACCGTGCGGCCCTGGCCGTCGGTGAGCCGCCCGTCGTCGAGCACCTGCAGCAGGATGTTGAACACGTCCGGGTGCGCCTTCTCGATCTCGTCGAGCAGCAGCACCGAGTACGGCCTGCGGCGCACGGCCTCGGTGAGCTGGCCGGACTCGCCGTAACCGACGTAGCCGGGCGGCGCCCCGATCATCCGCGCCACCGTGTGCCGCTCGCCGTACTCGCTCATGTCCAGGCGCACCATCCGGTCCTCCTCGCCGAACAGCGCCACGGCGAGCGCCCGGGCCAGCTCGGTCTTGCCGACCCCGGTCGGGCCCAGGAACAGGAAGCTGCCCACCGGGCGGTCCTCGTCGCCCAGCCCGGCCCGGTTGCGGCGGATCGCCTCGGCCACGGCGGTGACGGCCTCGTCCTGGCCCACCACCCGGCTGTGCAGCTCCTGCTCCAGGCGCAGGAGCCTGCTGCGTTCGGTCTCGGTGAGCTCGGAGACCGGCACCCCGGTCTGGCGCGAGACGACATCGGCGATCTCGGCGACCCCGACCTCCGGCACGCTGTCGTCGGGCTCGACGGTCGAGGTGAGCCGGACGCGCAGCTCGGCGATCCGGTCGCGCAGCTCGGTGGCCTGCTCGTACTGCTCGTCGGCCACGGCCTGGTCCTTGTCCCGCTCGAGCTGCTCGAGCTGCTGCTCCAGCCCGCGCCGGTCGATCGACGGGGTGCGCGTGCGCAGCCGGACCCGCGCCCCGGCCTGGTCCATCAGGTCGATGGCCTTGTCGGGCAGGAACCGGTCGGTGATGTAGCGCTCCGACAGCTCGACGGCGGCGCGCAGCGCGTCCTCGGTGTAGCGGACCTGGTGGTGGGCCTCGTAGCGGTCGCGCAGCCCGTGCAGGATCTCGATGGCGTCCTCGCAGCTCGGCTCGGGCACCATCACCGGCTGGAACCGGCGGGCGAGCGCGGCGTCGGACTCGATGTGCTTGCGGTACTCGTCGAGGGTGGTGGCGCCGATGACGTGCAGCTCCCCGCGGGCGAGGGCGGGCTTGAGCATGTTGCCCGCGTCCATAGAGCCGCCGCTCTCCCCGCCCCCTCCGCCCGCGCCGACCATCGTGTGCAGCTCGTCGATGAAGACGATCAGCTGGTCGCCGTGGGCCCGGATCTCGTCGATCAGCGCCCGCAGCCGTTCCTCGAAGTCACCGCGGTAGCGGGTGCCGGCGACCACGCCGGACAGCTGGAGCTCCACCACCCGGCGATTCAGGAGCGTGTCGGGGACGTCGCCGTCGACGATGCGCTGCGCGATGCCCTCCACGATGGCGGTCTTCCCGACGCCCGCCTCGCCGATCAGCACCGGGTTGTTCTTGGTGCGCCGCGAGAGCACCTCGATGGTCTGCTCGATCTCGTCCGCCCGCCCGACCACGGGGTCCAGCCGGCCGGCCCGGGCCGCAGCGGTGAGGTCCTCGCCGAACTGGTCGAGCGTCGGCGTGGCCGACGCGGCTCCCGGCCCGGCCTGTGGTGCGCGGGGCACCCCCGGGGGCTGGGCTCCGGGGCGGCGCGGGTCGAAGCCGGGCGGGCCACCGGGGGAGAAGCGGGCCTGGGCCAGCAGCCTGCCCGCGGCGGACTCCGAGTTGGCCGCGATCGCCAGCAGGATGTGCTCGGGGCCGATGTAGGACGAGCCGAGCGAACGCGACACCTGGTGTCCGTCGAGCAGCGCCCGCTTCGCAGCGGGCGTGAGACTGGGCGGGCGGCCGGTGGGGTCGTGGCGCTGCAGGCGCTCGTCGAGCAGCCGGGCCATCGCGTCCGGGTCGACACCCGCCTGACCGAGCCACTGCCGGGTCACCCCGATCCGAGTGGAGGCGAGCAGCAGGTGCTGGGCGTCGAGGTCGGTGTCGCCGCGGTCGACGGCCTCCTGCGCGGCGGCGGCGACGAGCTCGCGCGCTCCTGCGCTCATCAGCCGGGTGAGGTCGACCCGCCGCGGCCCGCGGGGGCCGCGGGCGCCGGAGCCGAGATAGCGGGCGAGGAACTCGTCGAACGAGCCGGGCTCGTCCGGTCCGGTGGAACCGGTCATCTCCAACACCTTCCGTCGGGTACGGGTCGCGCTGGAGCGTTCCCGTGGTACGGACCCCGAAACGGTTGCCGATGGTGACGGTGGGGTAGCGCAAGGGGATGGGAGGCGAGGCGCGGCAACAGGTGTGCGACGAGATCCTGGAGGACGTGGTCGGCGAGCTCCTCACCCACGACCTGCGGGTGCGCGGCCTGCGGGTGACCGCCACCGTGGACGGAGGGGTGGTGCACCTGCGCGGTGACGTGGACAGGGCCGAGCAGCTGGCCCTGCTCCGGCAGCTGGTGGGGCGCCTCGCGGGGGTGCACGCCGTGTGGGACCGCGTGCGGGTGGGCGGCCGGGACCCGGTGATCCTCGACCTGGGCTGCGGCGACCAGCGGCAGTACCCGACAACCATCGGCGTGGACAGCAGGCGGACGGAGTCGGTGGCCGCCGTCGCGGACGTCTCCCGGGCGCTGCCGTTCCGGGCGGGCTCCGTCGACCGCATCTTCGCGGTGCACGTGCTGGAGCACCTGATCGACTTCCTGCCGCTCGTGGACGAGTGTCACCGCGTGCTGCGTCCCGGCGGTGTGCTGCACGTGCTCTCACCGTGGTGGAAGCACGTCAACGCGGTGGCCGACCCCACCCACGTGCGTCTGCTCGACACCCAGACCGTCAAGGGGATCTGCGCCGGGCCCGGCCGCCCGGCGTGGCATCCCCTGCACGTGAGCCGGGACGAGTCCACGGTGTTCGCCGACCTCACGCCCGCGGCTGCCGGCGACGTCCCGGACCCGCGCCGGCTCGCCCGGTTCTTCGACTGACGCCGAGTCCGCCCCTGCCGCGTCATGGACACACAACGCGGCGTCACGGCGCACGGGAACAGCGACACGGGACCACACCGCTGTCACCGCGGCAACGAGAGATCCTTCGGCGTGCGCCCGCGCCGGGATTGCGCTTTCCTTCCGGGACGAACCGGTCGTAACGTACGCGGGCCGGTGCGAGACGCAGTTCCCTGTGACGGAACGCCCCGAGGAGACGCGATGACGACGCCCCGTTCCGACGACGCAACGGGAACCCCGATCGACGACGTCACCCCCGTCGAGCCGGCCGCCCCCGCTCCCGCCGTCACCACGCCCGTCGAGCTGCGCCGGGTGGTCAGCGGCTCGCTGGTCGGTACCGCACTCGAGTGGTACGACTTCTTCATCTACGGCACCGCTGCCGCGCTGGTGTTCAACGTCCTGTTCTTCCCGCAGTCCGACCCCGCGGTGGGCACGCTCACCGCGTTCGCGACGTTCGGTGTCGGTTTCGTCTTCCGGCCGCTGGGCGGCATCCTGTTCGGCCACATCGGCGACCGGATCGGCCGTCGTGAGACCTTGATCATCACCACCCTGGTGATGGGGGTGTCCACCGGTGTGATCGGGCTGCTGCCCACCTACGACTCGATCGGCGCGTGGGCGCCGGTGCTGCTCGTCCTCCTGCGGGTTCTGCAGGGCCTCGGCGCGGGTGCCGAGTTCGGTGGCGCGTCCACCCTGCTCGCCGAGCACGCACCGGCTCACCGCCGCGGCTTCTACACCTCCTTCGCCCAGACCGGGGTGCAGATCGGTCTCGTGCTGGGCACGGTCGCGTTCCTGCTGGTCGGCATGCTGCCCGACGAGCAGCTGTTCTCCTGGGGCTGGCGCGTGCCGTTCCTGGTGAGCTTCCTGCTCATCGCGGTGTCGCTCTACGTGCGGCTGCGGGTGGCCGAGTCGCCGGTGTTCCGCGCCCTCACCGCCGGGCAGCAGGTCGTCAAGGCCCCGGTGCTGGAGGCGCTGCGCCGCTACCCGCGCAACCTGCTCATCGGGATCGGCGCCCACATCGCCGACACCGCGGCCGTGTACCTGTACGCGACGTTCACCGTCTCCTACGCCACGGGCACCCTGGGCATCCCGCGGGGCACCGTGCTCACCGGGGTCATCGTCTTCGGTGTCGTGGTGATCATCCTGCAACCCGTGTACGGAGCGTTGTCGGACCGGATCGGCCGCCGGCCGCTCAACATCTTCTCGGTGGTGTTCACCGCGGCCTTCGCGTTCCCCTACTTCCTGCTGCTGCGCACCGAGGAGCCCGTGCTCGTGGTGCTCGCGTTCGTCGTCGCCACCGCGTTCGGGCTCGCCCCCATGATCGCCGTGCAGCCCGCCTTCTACGCCGAGCTGTTCGGCGCGCGGGTGCGCTACACGGGCTTCGCCACCTCGCGGGAGATCGGGGCCGCGCTGGCCGGTTTCACCCCGCTGGTGGCCGCGGCACTCGTGAGCGCCGCGGGCGGAGCTCCCTGGCTGGTGGCCGGCTACCTCATCGTCCTCTGCCTGATCTCCCTGGTGGCGTTCGTGGCGGCCCCCGAGATGAAGGACATCGACATCGCGGCGGCGGGGCCGGCGGGCGACCGGTGACCCACCTCGGCCCGGGCTGACGGCGGTCCGCGTCGGGTGTCATGATCGAGAGGGGAGTTGACAGCTCAACTACTTTACCCGGAGATGACTCGTGCCGAACGAGAACGACGCTACCGATGACCATGCGTCCTCTGCACTCGCGGATCTGCTCGCCCGGGTCGAGAGCCTGCGCCCGGTGCTGACGGCCAACGCGGGACAGGGATCGAGCGACCGGCGGGTGCCGCCGGAGAGCATCGCGGCGCTGACCGGCGCGGGCGCGTTCAAGGTGATGGTCCCGCGGCGCTACGGGGGCTACGAGCTCGGCGTGCGCGCGCTGCTCGACGTGAGCGCTGCAGTGGCGGCGGGGGACGGCGGCGCGGGCTGGGTCACGTCGCTGACCGGGGTGTGCGCCTGGATGGTCGGCCTGTACTCCGGCAAGGCCCAGGACGAGGTGTTCGGCGCCGACCCGGACGCCAGGGTGTGCGGGTCCGGTTCTCCCATCGGCACCGGCGTGCAGGTCGACGGCGGGTGGCGGGTCTCCGGCCGCTGGCCCTACATCTCCGGGTCGCTGCACGCCGGATGGGCCACCCTCGGTTTCCTGGGCTCGGACGGGTCCGGGCAGCCGGCCGGTCCGGCCATGGCGCTCGTCCCGATGGCGGAGTGCACGCTGGAGGACACCTGGCACACCGCCGGGATGCGGGCGACCGGGAGCAACACGCTGGTGGTGCAGGACGTGTTCGTCCCGGACCACCGCGTGCTGTCGGTCTCCCTCGCCGCCGAGAGCCGGTACGCCTCGGAGTACGGCGGCGAGTCGGTCTACCGGGCCGCGTTCCTGCCCACGGCGACGCTGGTGCTGGTCGGTCCGTTGCTGGGGCTGGGCCGGGCGGCACTGGAGTACGTGCGGGAAGCGGCCGGGCGCAAGGGGATCGTCGCCACGACGTTCGCGCGCCAGGCCGACTCCGCGGGGTTCCAGATGCAGCTCGCCGAGGCCGGAATGACGATCGACACCGCTCACCTGCACGCCCATCGCGCGGCCGCCGACATCGAGGACCATGCCGCCCGCGGCACCCACCCCGACCAGCTCGCCCGGGCCAGGATCCGGGCCGACACCGCCTGGGCGGCCGAGCACGTCGTCACGGCGCTGACCCTCCTGCTCGACGCCCACGGCTCAGGCGGATTCGCGGAGTCGAGCCCCCTGCACCGGATGTGGCTCGACGCGAACGTCGGAGCGCGCCACGCGTTGATCAACCCGGCCGTCAGCAAGGAGATCTACGGCAGGGCCCTGCTCGGGGTGGACATCGACATCGTCGCCGCATTCTGAGCGGCACCCCCGGGCTTGGCTCCGTGCGGGACGCGGGCGAGACTCGATCTCGACCTCGTCGAGTGGAAGAGGGTCGCCGAGTGGAAGAGGACCAGATGACCGACAACGCCCGCGTGGCGATCGTGACCGGAGGGGCCCGCGGGATCGGTGCGGCCACCGCGCTGCGGCTGGCCCGTGACGGCCTCGCGATCGCGGTGATCGACCTGGAGGAGGCCGCGGCCAAGGCGACGGTCGACGCCATCGAGGCCGACGGCGGACGGGCCCTGGCCGTGGGCGCCGACGTGGCCGACGCCGGTCAGGTCGAGGCCGCGGTCACCCGCGTGGCCGAGGAGCTCGGCGCGCCGACCGTGCTGATCAACAACGCCGGCGTGACCCGGGACAACCTGCTGTTCAAGATGTCCGAGCTGGACTGGGACACCGTGATGGGCGTGCACCTGCGCGGCTCCTTCCTCATGGCGCGCGCGGTGCAGAAGTACATGGTGGAGCAGCGCTTCGGCCGCATCGTCAACCTGTCGAGCACGTCGGCGCTGGGCAACCGCGGCCAGGCCAACTACTCCACCGCCAAGGCCGGTCTGCAGGGCTTCACGAAGACCCTGGCGATCGAGCTCGGCAAGTTCGGCGTCACGGCCAACTGCATCGCCCCCGGCTTCATCGTCAGCGACATGACCAGGGCCACGGCCGAGCGGATCGGGGAGGACTGGGACACCTACGTGGCCGCCCGGGCCGCCCAGATCCCCGTGGCCCGCGCCGGTCAGGTCGAGGACATCGCACACACCGTCTCGTTCTTCGTGAGCGAGGGCGCGGGCTTCGTCTCCGGCCAGGTGATCTACGTGGCGGGCGGTCCGAAGGCCTGAACCGTCCCGCTCCCCGGATACTGGGCCGGTGCGTTTCATCTTCCGCCCCCCGGCCGCCCACGCGGCCGGGCTGGTGTCGTTGCCGTGGGAGCAGCCCCTCGAGGACTGGGTCGACGACCGGATCCTCGAGGTTGCCCACCGCGGCATCTCCCGGCACGTCGTGCGGTTCGTCGAGGTGGACGGGCTGGTCTACGCGCTGAAGGAGATCGACGAGCGGCTGGCCCGCAGGGAGTACCGGCTGCTCGGCGAGCTCGAGGCGATGGGCATGCCGGCGGTGTCGGTGCTCGGGGTCTGTGTGGAGCGGCCCTCGTCCGACGGCGTCCCCCAGGACGCCGTGCTGGTGACGCGGTTCCTCGACTACTCGATGTCCTACCGCTACGTCTTCTCCCACGGGCACACGAGCAGGCCCACCGACCAGCTCGTCGACGCGATGGTGGAGCTGCTCGTGCGGCTGCACCTCGCGGGCCTGTTCTGGGGCGACTGCTCGCTGTCCAACACCCTCTTCCGCCCGGACGCCGGCAGCATCGCCGCCTACCTCGTCGATGCCGAGACGGCGGAGATGCACCAGGCGCTGTCCGACGGACAGCGGCGGTTCGACATCGACTACGCGGCCGAACGGGTCGGCGGGGAGCTGTTCGACCTGCAGCACGGGGGCCTGCTGCCTGCCGACGTCGACCCGGTCGAGATCGCCGCGGAGCTGCCCCGGCGCTACAACGCGCTGTGGGAGGAGCTCACCAGGGAGGAGCGGTTCCAGCCCGACGAGCAGCGCTTCCGCGTGGCGGAGCGGGTGAACCGCATCAACGAGCTGGGCTTCGACGTCGACGAGATCGAGCTGATCACCACGCCCGACGGCACTCTGCTGCGGGTGCACACGCGGGTGGCGGAGGCGGGCAGGCACCGCGACCAGCTGTTCGCGCTCACAGGGTTGCAGGTCACCGAGAACCAGGCGCGGCGGCTGCTCAACGACCTGGTGAGCTACCGCGGCTACCTCGAGCAGAAGGAGGGCCGTCCGGTGCCGGAGACGGTGGCGGCCCACCGGTGGCGGTCGGAGGTCTACGACCGCGTGATGGCGTTCGTCCCGGAGTCGCTCGCCGACCGGCTGGCGCCCGCCGAGGTGTTCCACGAGATCCTGGAGCACCGCTGGTTCCTCTCGGAACGGGCCGGCAAGGACGTCGGCACCACGGCGGCGGCGAGGTCGTACGTGACGCGGATCCTCCCGCGCACCCCCAGCACGCTGACCGTCCTGCCCGGGGAGGACGACGCGCCCGCCGCCGTGTCGCGCCGCGCGTAGCCGCGGTGCGAACCGGGGTCAGGGGACCCGGGGGGACAGCAGCACCGCCCACGGCGGCAGGGACTCGGTTCCGGTGAGCTCGATCGGCTTCGCCGTGAGGTTGACCAGCAGGAGGCCGTCGGGGGCCCGGAACGCGAGGATCGGCAGGTTCGGCGAGTGCCCGACCGAGACGTCACCCGCTGCCAGCCGGGGCACCAGCCACTGCCAGGGCGCGGTGAGCGGGGTGGGGCGCCCGCCGTCGGACTTTGTGCTGTCGGTCCAGAGCGCGGAGAACCCCAGGTCGGCCCCCTGCGGCCCCCACAGCAGCGCGACCGACACGCCCGACTGGGCGTAGGCCGCCAGTACGGCGAGGGTGGACGCCGCGCTGGCCTGGCTCGTGGGGCCCCCGTCCTCGCCGGAGGGCACGTCCGGATAGAACTCCGCCCACCACACGGGTAGCGGGCTGCGCTGCCTGATCCAGGCGGTCAGGTCGGCGAACTTGCGCGCGGCGGCGTCCGCCGGTGCCGCGACCGTGTCGTTGCGAGTGGCCGTGCCGCCGTCCACCGCGATGAAGTCGGCGCCCACGTTGTTGGCCAGCCAGTAGTCCACCACGTCGAGGGCGCGCTGATCGGCCACGCCCCACGGGCCCCGCACGTCCGAGGAGTCGGGCGACCCGGGGTCGAGGCTGGTCATCACGACGTAGGGCCCGCCCACCTGCACGTCGGGCCGCACCGCCTTCACCGCCGTGTAGACCTTGTTGTAGAGCTCGGTGTAGCCCTCGTAGTCCCAGCGGTTCAGTGCGCTGTTGTAGAAGCCCTTGAGCTCGTTCCACACGAGCACCCGCTCGATCTGCGGGTAGCGCTGCACCGCCTGGGCCGCCAGCGCCGCGAAGTCGTCGAAGTGGGCGGGCTCGGGGGCCGTCTCCAGCTGGGACCAGTCCGTCTCGCCCGGGGCGCCGCCCTTCATCCAGTCCGGCGAGCAGCACAACGTGAGCACCGTGCGCCCGCCGGTGTCCTTCACGAGCTTCATGCGCTGGTCGAGGGTGGACCAGTCGTACTGGCCGGGTGCGGGCTCCGGGTTGAGCGTGCCGAAGCCCATCAGGTGGACGTTCTGCCAGATGGCGCCGTTGTTCTTCAGCACGGCGACGCCGCGGTCGCGCGCCTGTGCGGGCTCCTCGGGGTCGAGGCTCTCCTGCGTGTGCGTCACGCCCAGTTGGAGCGGGGCGGCCTGCTTCTTCCAGTTCCAGTCGGCACCGAGCCCGATCGCCTTCAGCGTCTCCTGTGACAGGTTCACCGGCCCCGTCGGCGCGACCGCACCGGATGAGCAGGCGACCAACGCCAGGGTGAGCGCCACCAGAACGGCGGCGAGGTGGGCACGACGCACGACGAACCTCATCCGGGGGTCAGCGAGTTGGGGAGGAGTTCGGACCCTATCGACTGCAGAGTGCCGGACCGCCGCTGTGGCCGGACTGAGAGGGGAGGCCGGCGTGATATCCACCCGGTAGGGCGCTGAGCTGCTCAGGTGTTCCGCGCCGGACGACCCGGCCGCCGACCATTACGACGATCTGGTCGAACCGGTCGAGCCTGCTCAGGTCGTGCGTGATCAAGATCATGGTGTGTCCGGTGGTCGCGGCGAGGAGGTCGTCGAGCACCGCATCGCGCGTCTCCGGGTCGAGGTGGGCGGTGGGCTCGTCGAGGACGAGCAGGTCCGGTTCGACGAGCAGCGCGCGGGCCAGCGCGAGCCGCTGCCGCATGCCGCCCGAGAGCCGGGTGCCGTGCGTGCCGACCTCGGTGTCGAGGCCGCCTGCGGCGTGGACGTCGGAGGCGAGCCGGACGCGTTCCAGCACGTCCCACAGTTCCGGGTCCGACGCGTCGGGCCGGGCGAGCCGCAGGTTCTCCCGGACGGTGCTGGTGAAGACGTGCGGGTCCTGCGGCACCCCGCTCACCCGGGCCCGCACGGTGTCCGGCTCCTGGGTGGTGATGTCGACCCCGTCGAGGAGGACGGTGCCCTCGTCCGGGTCGCGGAACCGGAACACCACGTCGGCGAGGGTGCTCTTGCCCGCCCCGCTCGGGCCCAGCACGGCGATGCGCCGTCCCGGGGGGACGTCGAGGTCGACCCCGTCGAGCGCCCACGGCTCCGCCGGCCCGTAGCGGACGCGCAGCCCGGAGATGCGCAGGCCGCGTTCCGGGAGGACCGGCCGCGCCGGCCGGACCTCGACCGCGGGTGGCGTGTCGAGAACGTCGAACAGCCGGGCGCCCGCCGCCCGTACGGCGCCCAGCCGGGCCGCCGCCCCGGGCAACGGGGCGACGATCTCGAACGCAGCGAGCGCCGTGAGCACCAGGACGGCCAGCGGTACCGCCCCGAGCGTGCCGCTCCCGACGGCGCCGACGCCCAGCAGCAGCGTGCCCCAGAGCGTCAGCCCGGCGATGAGCGCCGACGCGCCCGCCCCCAGCCCGAGCAGTCCGGCGTCGCGCCGCTCCACACGGGTGAGCTCGGCGCCGGCCTCCTCGACGCGGGCCAGCGCGGCGGGCATCGCCCCGTAGACGACGAGGTCGGGAGCGCCGTGCACCACGTCGACCACCGCGGTGGACAGCGCCGCCCTGGCGGCGGCGCGGCGGCGGCCCGGTTCGCGTCCTGCCGCCGCCGCGACCAGCGGGACGGCCAACCCGGCCAGGACCAGCCCGGCCGCGAGCAGCACGCCGCCGGGCACCAGCAGCGCCGTGGCGACGGTGACGACACCCGCCCCGGTGACGAGCGCGGCCAGCGGCGGGGTGAGGCCGCGGACGAGCAGGTCCTGCGTCGCGTCGGTGTCGCTGACCAGGCGCGTCACCAGGTCGCCGGTCCGGAAGCGGTGGATCGGCTCGGTGCGCGCCAGGCGCGCGTACACGCGTACCCGCACGTCGGCGAGCGTCCGCAGCGCGGCGTCGTGGGTGACCAGGCGCTCGAGGTAGCGGGCGAGCCCCCGGGTGACGCCGAGCGCGCGGGTGGCGACCACGGCCACGCTCAGCGCGGTGATCGGCGGGTGGGTCGCCGCGGTGGCGATGAGCCAGGCCGCCACGACGAGCAGGCCCACCCCGGCCGCGGTGGCCGTCGCGCCGGCCAGCACGCCGAGCGCGAACCGGGATCCCCGGGGGCGGGCCAGCGCGATCATGCGGGTCAGCGGTCCCCGCGTGCGTGTCATCGGGTCGCTCCCACCGGCAGTGGTGTTCCCACCGGTGCGGCGATCCGTCCGGCGTCCAGGTGGACCACCCCGTCGGCGAGGTCCGCCCAGCCGGCGTCGTGGGCGACGATCACGCCCGTGTGCCCGCTGAGCAACCGGGCCACGCCCGCGCGCACGGCCGCAGCGTTCTCCGGGTCGAGGTGAGCGGTCGGTTCGTCGAGCAGCACGATCGGGGCCACGCCGGCGTCGCCCTCCTGCGCGGTCTCCTGGCGAAGGAACGCCCTGGCCAGTGCGATGCGCTGGCCCTGACCGGCCGACAGCCTGCTGCCGCGCTCGCCGAGCCGGGTCGCGTAGCCGTCGGGGAGGGCGGCGATCAGCTCCTCGGCCTCGGCCAGCCGGGCGGCCCGGCGCACGGCTGCGTCGGAGGCCTCGGGGGCGCCGAGGCGGATGTTGTCGGCCACCGACGCGTCGAACAGGTAGGGCCGCTGCGGCACCCACGCGATCCGGCGCCGCCACTCCTGCGCGGGCACGTCCCGCAGGTCGACGGGCTCCTCGCCCGGTGCGCCGACCGTGATCCACCCCGCGGTCGGCTCGGTGAACCGCAGCAGCAGCGACAGCAGGCTCGTCTTGCCCGCCCCGCTGCGCCCCGTGACGAGCACGGTGGCACCCGGCCGCAGGGTCAGGTCCACTCCGGCCAGTGCGGGCTCCGACCGTCCGGGATGGACGAGACCGACGTCGTGGAAGCGGATCTCGGGAGCGGGCCCGGGCCGTGCCGCAGTTCCGGGCGACTCGCGCGCGGGAACCGGGCGACTCGCGGGAAGTACCCGCGAGTCGCCCGGTTCGGGGGTGTGAGTCGCCCCGGTCCGGGGGCGCTCCAGCGCCGCGAAGACCTGCTCGGCGGCGGCCAGTCCCTCGGTGCTGGCGTGGAAGCGCGCGCCCACCTCGCGCAGCGGCAGGTAGGCCTCCGGCGCGAGGATCAGCACGAGCAGGGCGGTCTCCAGGCCGAGGTGGCCGTAGAGCAGCCGCAGCCCGACCTCCACGGCGACGAGTGCCACGGCGAGCGTGGCGAGCAGTTCGAGCACGAAGGCCGACAGGAACGCCACCCGCAGCGTCCCCATCGTCGCGGTGCGGTGCTCCTCGGTGACGCGCCGGATCAGCGCGGCCTCGGACTTCGCCCGGCGGAACAGCGCCAGCGTCGGCAGGCCCTCGACGACGTCGAGGAAGTGGCCGCCGAGCCGCTCCAGCAGCCGCCACTGCCGGCGCGTGCGGGCTTGGGTGTGCCAGCCCACGAGCGCCATGAACAGCGGGATCAGCGGCAGGGTCAGCGCGATCACCAGCGCGGAGAGCCAGTCGGCCCGCACCACCACCACGAGGACGGCCGCCGGCACGAGCACGGCCAGCACGAGCTGGGGCAGGTAGCGGGCGACGTAGTCGTCGAGGGCGTCCAGGCCCCGCGTGGCGAGCGTGACGAGCTCGCCCGCGTCGGCCGTCGTGGGGTCGCCGCCCGCGACGTGCCGGACGAGGCGCCTGCGCAGGTCGGACTTCACCACGGCCGCGCTGCGCAGGGCCATCGTCTCCGCGCCCGCGGACAGGGCCGCGCGGGCCAGCGCCACGAGCGCGACGGCGCCGACGGTGCCCGCGAGCGCCTGCGCGCCGATCCCCGCGCCCGCTCCGGCCACGGCGCGGGCCACCAGCCAGGCCTGCAGCAGGATCAGCCCCGTGGCGGCGGCGCCGCAGGTGACCGTGACCGCCAGGTGCACGCGCACCGCGCGGGTGGTGCGGACCAGCCGGGGGTCGAGGGGTCTCATGCGACGTGCGCCCTGGTCACCCGGCGCCGGAACACCCAGTAGCTCCACGACTGGTAGGCGATCACCACGGGCAGGAACACCGCGCCGATCCAGCTCAGCACCCCCAGCGTGTAGGGCCTCGACGCGGCGTTCGCGATCGTGAGGTCGAACGCCGGGCTGACGAGCGACGGGAGCACGGCCGGGAAGAGCGAGCCGAACAGCGTGGCCGTGAACGCCGCGACACCGACGGCCGTGGCCGTGAACGCCCAGCCCTCCCGGCGGCGCAGCGCGAGGACGACCCCGGCGAGCACGGCGGCGACCGTGACGACGGCCGGCACCGCCGGCACGCCGTGCGCGGTGCCGGTCCACAGCAGGAACCCGGTCAGGGCCACCAGCGCGACGGGGCCTGCCGTGCGCGCCGTGACGCCGGCGCGGTGGCGGACCGGGCCGTCGGTCTTGAGCGCGAGGAACACCGCGCCGTGCAGCACGAACAGCGTCAGGGTGGTGAGCCCGCCGAGCAGCGCGTACGGGCTCAGCAGGTCGACCAGCCGCGAGGTCACCACGGCGTCGGGGCCGAGCTCGACGCCGCGGACGATGTTGGCGAACACGACGCCCCACAGGAACGCGGGCACGGCGCTGCCCGCGATGATCGCGGCGTCCCAGCGGGCGCGCCAGCGGGCGTCGTCCACCTTCCCGCGGTACTCGAACGCCACGCCGCGGCCGATGAGGGCCAGGATGATCAGCAGCAGCGGGAGGTAGAACCCGCTCAGCGTGGCGGCGTACCAGACCGGGAACGCCGCGAACATGGCGCCGACCGCGGTGATCAGCCAGACCTCGTTGCCGTCCCAGACCGGGCCGATCGCGTTGATGACCACGCGCCGGTCGGCCTCCCGCTCGGCGGGGTCGGTGCCCCTGCTGAGCGCGGGAAGCAGCATCCCGACGCCGAAGTCGAAGCCCTCGAGCACGAAGTAGCCGGTCCAGAGCACCGCGATGGCGACGAACCAGATGGTCGGGAGATCCATGACTCTCCTCGTCGCTTGCTAGTAGGTGAACGCCGCAACGGCGTCGGGCTCGCGCTCGCCCTCGCCCGGGTAGGGCATGACGTGGCCGGGACCGGCCTTCAGGTAGCGCCACATGAGCCGGGCCTCGACCACCGCGAGCGTCCCGTAGAGCGCGGTGAAGGCGGACAGCGAGAACGCCACCTCGCCCAGGCTCACCCCCGGCGAGACGCTGGCGGCCGTGAGCAGCTCGCCGACCACCGTCCAGGGCTGGCGGCCCATCTCGGTGAGCACCCAGCCGAAGATGTTGCCCACCATCGCGGCGGGCAGGGCCGCCATCGCCACGCGGTACATCCAGCGCTGCTCGGGCAGGGCACCGCGGCGGGTGAGCCACAGCCCGAGGACGCCGATCCCCACACCGGCCATGCCGAGGCCCATCATCAGGCGGAACGACCAGTAGATCACCGGGATGTTCGGCGTGTAGTCACCCGGGCCGAACTGCTGCTGGTAGTGCTGCTGCAGGTCGTTGATGCCCTGGACCTCGCCTGCGGGGGAGCCGGTGGCGAGGAAGCTCAGGACGTAGGGCACCTGCACGTCGATGATGTTCTGTCCCATGCCGACCTCGCCCAGCGAGTGGTCACCGACGGCGAAGAGCGAGAACCCGGCGGCGTCCTCGGTGTTCCACAGCGCCTCGGCGGAGGCGAGCTTCATCGGCTCGTACTGCGCCGCGAGCTTGGCCTGGTGGTCGCCGGAGTAGACGACGACGGCCCCGGCGATCACGGTGGTGAGCAGCCCGGCGCGCAGGGTCCGGCGGAACATCCCGGGCTCGCTCGCGTGGGGGGCCGTGTCGCGGTGCAGGAGCTTGTAGGCGCTCACCGCCACCACGAACAGGCCGGCCACGACGAACGAGGCGGAGACGACGTGCAGGTAGGTCGACCAGGCCTGGGAGTTGGTGAGCACGGCCCCGATGTCGGTGAGGTGCGCCCTCTTGGTGGCCGGGTCGACGGCGAACCCGACCGGGTGCCGCATCCAGGCGTTGGCGGCGAGGATGAAGTAGGCCGACAGGTTGGAGCCGATCGCGGCCGCCCAGATCGTCGCCAGGTGCACCCGGCGCGACAGCCGGTCCCACCCGAAGATCCACAGGCCCAGGAACGTGGACTCCAGGAAGAACGCCAGCAGCGCCTCCAGCGCCAGCGGGGCGCCGAAGACGTCCCCGACAAAAGTGGAGTAGGCGCTCCAGTTCATTCCGAACTGGAACTCCTGGACGATGCCGGTGACCACGCCCATGGCGAAGTTGATCAGGAAGAGCTTGCCGAAGAACTTCGTGGCGCGCAGGTACTCGGTGTTCCCGGTGCGGTGCCAGGCCGTCTGGAGGACGGCCACGACGACCGAGAGGCCGATCGTCAGTGGCACGAACAGGAAGTGATAGATCGTCGTGATCCCGAACTGCCAGCGGGCCAGGTCCAGGGCGTCCACGCGCAGCCTCCGCTCGCCGAACTTCTACGTACTGTAGTAGTTCTACAGTACGTAGAAAACGGCGCTGCGGAGAGGTGTTCCTGATCTCCTTTTTGCCCTGTCGGGCCGCTGCCGGTCGGTAGGGGTCAGGCGGTCTGCAGATGGGCGAACTGGCGCCCCGCCTCGTTCTCCACCATCACCGACGCCACCTGGTCGGGCGCGATGATCGCGGAGCCGTGGAGGGTCACGCCCTCCTTCCAGCCCGTCGGAGGCACGAGCCAGCTCCCGGCCACCTGGCGGCTGCCGTCGCGGGCCACCACCACCAGGCGGCAGCGCTCACCCGCCGGGATCCCCTGCACCGTGGCGCTGACGCGCACCCATCCCGTGGCGGGGGTCAGCATCGCCGTCATCACCACCCCGTCGGGCCCGGTGCCCGTGAGCACCTGCGCATCGGTGGGTACCTCGGCCGGCGCGGGTGCGGCGATCACCGTCGGGGGGCCGGCGGTGGTCCGGCCGAGCGCGACCCCGCCGCCGAGCACGACGGCCATGCCGACGACGCTCGCGGCCACGAGCGACAGCCGCTTGCGCCGTCGTTGCGAACCGACCTCGGACCGAATCTGGCGCAAGGTGCGTTGCAGCACCAGGTCGCCGTCGGGCGGCCCGTCGAGGAACACCTCCGGCGGTACCTCGTCGAGCAGGTCGGTCATCTCGCGCAACTCCTCCCACTCGTGATGGCACTCGCGGCACGAGGCCAGGTGCTCCTCCACCGCGTGTGCCTGTTCGGGGGTGAGGAGACCGAGGACGTAAGCCCCCAGCTCCTCACGGTCGTGCGGTCTGTAGGCGTGGGTCATGCCGGCACCTCGTCCCCTGCCGTGTCCCGGGTGGTGAGACGCTCCCGGAGAGCCCGGAGCGCGTAGTAGGACCGCGACTTGACCGTGCCCGCCGGGATGCCGAGCGCAGTGGCCGCCTCCCCGAGGCTGCGCCCCTGGAAGTAGATCTGGTCTAGCACGCCGCGGTGGTCCTCGGAGAGCTCCTCGAGAGCGGCCAGCACGGTGACGGACGTGGCGACGCGGTCGGCGTGGTCACGCTGGATCGGCGGGGTGTCCGGACTCTCCGGCACCTCCGGTGGCCGGGCCGCTCTGGCCCGGATCCGGTCGGTGACGATGTTGCGCGCCACCGTCAGCAGCCACCCACGCGTGGAACCCCGGCCGTTGGCCACCACCTCGGGGTGGCGCCAGACCCGGATCAGCGTCTCCTGCACGACGTCCTCGGCGGCGCCGCGGTCGCCGGTGAGCCGGGTGGCGTAGGCGAGCAGCGCACGCCCGTGTTCCTGGTAGACGGCATGCACCAAGGCCTCGTCACGTGCGCGAGGTCGTACGTCGGGCATGTTCCAGGCTCCCTGGGACGGCGGACGGATGCGGCACCTGATGGAGCCACACCTACTGATGGCACGTGTCGCAGACGCGGGAGGTTCAGTGCGCCCTTGTCAGTGGTTACGCAAAATATCCGATTGAACCGTTTCGGTCCGCGTGCCGTGTGCAGAGTGACCATGGTCCGGCAGCAGGCCGGGCTCCGACCCTCACGGGGAGAACATGAAGAGCTACGCGCCCCTGGTGACGCTGGCCGCGGTCGTCGCACTCGGCGCCGGATTCCTCGTCGCCAACACGATGAGCCAGAGGGCTGCCACCGAGACGTCAACGGCCGCACTGGTCGACCCGACGGCGGGGGACACCGCGCCGTCCACCGTCGTCGACCTGGGCCGGCTCGCACCGCAAGCCGCGCCCGAGGCCGCCCCGAAGGCCGGGTCCGACGCCGCTGCGGCCCCGGCGGTCGCCGAGAAGGCCTACGCGGGCTGGACCTCGGGCCGGGAGCTGTCGGTGGCCATCGCGGTGAAGGACGGCCGCGCGGTCGGGTACGTGTGCGACGGCGCCGCGACGGAGGCCTGGCTCGAAGGCGTCCTGTCGGGCGACCAGCTGTCGCTCACGAGCAAGGACGGCGCGACGACGATCACCGGCACCGCGAACGAGGCCTCGTCGGCGGGCACCGTGACCGCGGGCGGGCAGGAGTGGTCGTTCGAGGCCGAGGGCGTCGCGGCACCCGCAGGGCTCTACGAGGGACGGGCCGACGTCCGCGGCGTGGCCACCCGCGTCGGCTGGGTCGTCACCGGCGACGGCGAGGTGACCGGCGTGGCGTCCGCGGCGGGGGAGCGGCGACCCGCGCCCGTGCTCGACCCCGCCCGGCCGGGTGCCGTCGTGCTCGACGGGGTGCCCGTCGAGGTGACGTCGCTCGACGGCGGCTCCGCGGTGATCCGGCGATGAGCGAGCGTGCGAGCGAATCATTGTCACAGCGCCTGCGCGAAGCGCCGGCCGAGCGCAGCGAGGGCGTGCGATGAGCGAGCGTGCGAGCGAGTCGGTGTCACAGCGCCTGCGCGAAGCGCCGGCCGAGCGCAGCGAGGGTGAGCGATGAGTGAGCGTGCGAGCGAGTCGGTGTCACAGCGCCTGCGCGCTGTGACGGCTCCCGATGGGCCGGCCGAGCGCAGCGAGGGCGTGCGATGAGCGCAACGATGCCCGCCTCGCATGCGGCCCGCCGTCGCCCCGGCCCCGGAGGGGTCCTGGTGTGCGGCGCCGTCGGCTCGCTGGTCGCCGTCGGGCTCGGCGTGTACGGCCGGGTGCACGAGCCCACCTTCTTCGCGATCAACCTGGCCGGTTTCTCCAGCGGCCTCGCGGTGAAGTCCTGGCTCGCCACCGTGGCGTTCCTGCTGGTACTGGTGCAGCTCGGCTCGGCGATGGTGATGTACGGGCGGATCCGCAGCATTGCGCCCGGACCCTGGGTCGCGGCCCTGCACCGCTGGTCAGGACGGGTGGCGGTGCTGGTCACCGTGCCGGTCGCGGTGCACTGCCTCTACGCTCTGGGGTTCCAGACGGGCTCGATGCGCACGCTTCTGCATTCGCTCTTCGGGTGCTTCTTCTACGGGACCTTCGTCACGAAGATGTTGCTCCTACAAAGGTCACACGTCCCACGATGGAGCCTGCCGTTGCTCGGAGGGATGGTCTTCACGGCCATGACCGCCCTCTGGCTGACCTCCTCGGTGTGGTTCTTCACCACATCGGGACTGACCTTCTGAGGAGATGCTCGTGCACGCGAACCTGACCACCCCGGCCCTCTCCCGGCGCGCGGTCGTCGTCGGTGGCTGCAGCGCTGCCTGCGTGGCCGCGCTGGCCGCCTGCAGCAGCTACGGCTCGGGCGGCGCGCCTGCCCCGGCCCCGGCGCCGGCTCCGGCACCCACCGGCGCGCCGGGCGCGGCCCCGTCGGGAGCAGCCCCGTCGGGGGGAGCCACCGGCACGGCGCTCACCAGCACCTCCGACGTCCCGGTCGGCGGCGGCACCATCTTCGCCGACCAGCAGGTCGTGGTGACCCAGCCGACGGCAGGCGAGTTCAAGGCGTTCTCCGCGATCTGTACCCACCAGGGCTGCACGGTGTCGCAGGTGGCCGACGGCACGATCGACTGCCCGTGCCACGGGAGCCGCTTCGCGGTCGCGGACGGCTCGGTGGTGCGTGGGCCGGCCGCGTCCCCGCTGCCGGCGAAGAACATCACGGTGGAGGGCACCTCGATCGTCCTGGCCTGACCTGGTCCGGTGTCCCGCGTCACGCGCTCGGGGCGGGCTCAGCGCCGCCTCCGCACTAGACTCCTGCCGACCTGGCCCGTGCACGGCGCGGTGGCCGCGGGGCGGCGGAGGAGTCGCAGTGGTGATCATGGCGGTACTGCTCATCGCAGTGGTGATCGAGGCGGGGCCGATCGAGGCTGAGCCGGCGACGAGCGCGGCGGACCGATGAACACGGCGAAGGTCGACAGCGGGGCGCTGGCCGCCGACGCACCGGCCGAGCCGGAGGACCTGGTGCTGGCGGGGGAGTTTCCCGCCGCCCCGCGGGACGCGTGGGTGCGCCTCGTGGACCAGGTCGTGGGCAAGGCCGGCCTGCTCGCCGCGGTGCCCGGCAGCGGTGCCGCCTCGCCGGGGGCCGGCGTCGAGAGGCTCACCCGGCGCAGTCCCGACGGCATCCGCGTGCTGCCGCTCTACACCGCCGAGGACGCGCCCGCGGCCGACATCGGCGTGCCGGGCGCGGCGCCGTTCGTCCGGGGGTCGGGCAGGAACGGCGCGGCCCCCGACGGGTGGGACGTCCGGCAGCGCGTCGCCGAGCCCGACGCGCGGCTCGCCCGCGAGGCGGTGCAGGCCGATCTGGAGAACGGCGTGCGGTCGATCTGGCTCGCCCTGGGCGAGGGGGGCAGTGCGGTCGCGGACCTGCCGGCCGTGCTCGCCGACGTGCGTCTCGATCTCGCTCCCGTGGTCCTCGACGCCGCGGCCGCTCCCGCCGACGCGGAGACCGACGCCGCGCACGCGTTCCTCGCGTTCGCCGCCGAGCAGGGGGTCGGGCCGGCCGAGCTGCTCGGCACGCTCGGCCTCGACCCCGTCGGGCGCCGCGCACGCACCGGGGACGGCCCGGACGTCGCCACGGTGGTGCCGCTCGCCCGGCACGTCGCCGCGGAGTTCCCCCAGGTCCGCGCGATCGTGGTGGACGCGCTGCCCGTGCACGGTGCCGGCGCGTCCGACGCGCAGGAGCTGGGCTGGTCGCTCGCGGCGGGCCTGGAGTACCTGCGGGTGCTCACCGCCGCCGGGGCCGACGGGGTCGGCGCCGGGCTCGACCTGCCCACCGCGGCGCGGCTGCTGGAGTTCCGCTACGCCGCCACCGCGGAGCAGTTCCCGACCATCGCGAAGCTGCGCGCCGCGCGGCGCCTCTGGGCGCGCGTCACGGAGGTCTGCGGCTCGCCGCAGCCGCAGCGCCAGCACGCGGTCGGCTCGCCCACGATGCTCACCCGGCGCGACCCGTACGGGAACCTGCTGCGCGGCACCGTCGCCGGCTTCGCGGCGGGCGTGGGCGGCGCCGACGCCGTCACGGTGGTGCCGTTCGACGCCGCGCTCGGTGCCCCCGAGCCGTTCTCCCGGCGGATCGCGCGCAACACCCAGGCGCTGCTCGTGGAGGAGGCGCACCTGGCCAGGGTGATCGACCCCGCCGGTGGCTCCTGGTACGTCGAGTCCCTGACCGCCGAGCTGGCGAGGGCGGCCTGGGCGTTCTTCCAGGACGTCGAGGCCGAGGGCGGGGCGCTCGCCGCGCTCGACTCCGGGTTCGTCGCGGAGCAGGTCGCCGTGGTCCGCGGGCGCCGGCTGGCCGACGTCGCCACGCGCCGGGCTCCCGTCACCGGGGTGAGCGAGTTCGCCGATCCGGCCGAGAAGCCGGTGCGGCGCCGTCCGCTGCCCGAGCAGCCGGGCGGCGGCCTGCCGTGGTTCCGCCCGGCCCAGCCCTATGAGGCCTACCGGGACCGGTCCGACGCGCGGCTCGCGGCCACCGGCTCCCGCCCGCGCGCGTTCCTCGCCACCCTCGGGCCACTCGCGGCCTACACCACCCGGGCCGGCTTCGCCCGCAACCTGCTGCAGGCCGGGGGGATCGAGGTCGTGGAGGCCGGGTCCACCGAGACCGCCGACGAGGTGGCCGCCGCGTTCATCGCGTCCGGCATCCCGGTGGCGGTGCTCTGCTCCACCGACGCGGTCTACGGCGAGCGCGGGGCGGAGACGGTGGTGGCGCTGCGTGAGGTGGGCGCCCGGCAGGTGCTCCTCGCCGGGAGGACCGGGGTCCCCGGCGTCGACGGCACGCTCCACGCCGGCGTCGATGCGCTCGACGTGATCGAGTCCGTTTATGCGGCTCAGGAGGACGTGCGATGAACCTTCCCGACTTCACCCAGGTCCCCCTGGAGAGCGACGCGACCCCCGCCGCGGACTGGGACGGAGACGTGCCGGCCTGGGACGCGCCGGAGGGCATCGCGGTGAAGCCGCTGTACACGGCGGCGGACCTTGCCGACGTGGACTTCCTCGGCACGTACCCGGGGATCGCGCCGTACCTGCGCGGGCCCTACCCGACGATGTACACGACCCAGCCGTGGACGATCCGGCAGTACGCGGGGTTCTCCACGGCGACGGAGTCGAACGCGTTCTACCGGCGCAACCTCGCCGCCGGGCAGAAGGGGCTGTCGATCGCGTTCGACCTGGCCACCCACCGCGGCTACGACTCCGACCACCCACGCGTGGCGGGCGACGTCGGGATGGCGGGCGTGGCGATCGACTCCATCTACGACATGCGCAGGTTGTTCGAGGGCATCCCGCTCGGCGACATGTCGGTGTCGATGACGATGAACGGCGCCGTGCTGCCGGTGCTCGCCCTCTACATCGTGGCGGCGGAGGAGCAGGGCGTCCCGCACGACAAGCTGACGGGGACCATCCAGAACGACATCCTCAAGGAGTTCATGGTCCGCAACACCTACATCTACCCGCCGCAGCCGTCGATGCAGATCATCTCCGACATCTTCTCGTTCACCTCGCGGGAGATGCCGCGGTTCAACTCGATCTCCATCTCGGGCTACCACATCCAGGAGGCGGGGGCGACCAACGATCTGGAGCTCGCCTACACCCTCGCCGACGGCGTGGAGTACCTGCGGGCCGGGCTCGACGCGGGGCTGTCGATCGACCGGTTCGCCCCGCGCCTGTCGTTCTTCTGGGCGAACGGCATGAACTTCTTCATGGAGGTCGCCAAGCTGCGGGCCGCCCGCCTGCTCTGGGCGAAGCTCGTGAAGCAGTTCTCGCCGCAGAACGAGAAGTCGCTGTCGCTGCGCACCCACTGCCAGACCTCGGGGTGGTCGCTCACGGCGCAGGACGTCTACAACAACGTGATCCGCACCTGCATCGAGGCGATGGCCGCAACGCAGGGCCACACCCAGAGCCTGCACACCAACGCGCTGGACGAGGCGCTCGCGCTGCCCACCGACTTCTCCGCGCGGATCGCCCGCAACACGCAGCTGCTGCTGCAGCAGGAGTCGGGCACCACG
The DNA here is from genome assembly GCF_050948425.1 of Pseudonocardia xinjiangensis. Lineage (NCBI taxonomy): Bacteria > Bacillati > Actinomycetota > Actinomycetes > Pseudonocardiales > Pseudonocardiaceae > Pseudonocardia > Pseudonocardia xinjiangensis. Next base: position 3,726,757 of record NZ_CP192009.1, read on the forward strand.
AAGGTCATCGACCCGTGGGGCGGCAGCTACTACGTCGAGCGGCTCACCTACGACCTGGCGCGGCGGGCGTGGGCGCACATCCAGGAGGTGGAGAAGGCGGGCGGGATGGCGCAGGCGATCGACGCCGGCATCCCCAAGCTGCGGGTGGAGGAGGCCGCGGCGCGCACGCAGGCGCGCATCGACTCCGGCCGCCAGCCGGTGATCGGCGTGAACAAGTATGTGGTCGCCCAGGACGAGGACGTCGAGGTCCTGAAGGTCGACAACGCGGGGGTCCGGCGCGAGCAGCTGGAGCAGCTGCGGCGGCTGCGCGAGGAACGTGACTCGCGCGCGGTCGACGCGGCGTTGCAGGCGCTGACGAACGCGGCAGCGTCGATCGCGGAGGGCTCGCCGCGCGGCGACGAGCAGAACCTGCTGGCCCTGTCGGTGAACGCGGCCCGGGCGAAGGCCACCGTCGGGGAGATCTCCGACGCGCTGGAGAAGGTGTTCGGGCGCCACGCCGGTCAGGTCCGCATCATCTCCGGTGTGTACTCCGAGGAGGCCGGGTCGAGCCCGGCGATCGAGCGGGCCCGCGAGCTGGTGGCCGAGTTCGCGGCCGACGAGGGGCGCCAGCCGCGCATCCTCGTCGCGAAGATGGGGCAGGACGGGCACGACCGCGGCCAGAAGGTGATCGCCACGGCCTTCGCCGACCTCGGGTTCGACGTCGACGTGGGCCCGTTGTTCCAGACCCCGGGCGAGGTGGCCCGGCAGGCGGTGGAGGCCGACGTGCACGTCGTCGGCGTCAACTCGCTCGCCGCGGGGCACCTCACGCTGGTGCCCGAGCTGCGCGACGAGCTGGCGAAGCTCGACCGCGCCGACATCATGGTCGTGGTGGGCGGGGTGATCCCGCCTGCCGACTACCCCGCCCTGCGGGAGGCCGGCGCCGCTGCGGTGTTCGGGCCGGGCACGGTGATCGCGGAGGCCGCGGCGGACCTGCTGCAGAAGCTCGCAGCCGCGCACAGCTGAGGTCGTCGCCGGAGCTCGGGAGGAGGGCCGTGGCCCGCGAGATCGATGTGCCCGCGCTGGTGAAGGGCGTGCTCGGCGGGTCACGGGCCGTGCTGGCGCGCGCGATCACCCTCGTGGAGTCGCACCGTCCCGACCACCGCCAGGCGGCGCAGCAGCTGCTCATGGAGCTGCCGGTGACCTCCGGTTCCCGGCGGGTGGGCATCACCGGGGTGCCCGGCGTCGGGAAGTCGACGTTCATCGAGCGGCTCGGCACCCGGCTCACCGGCGCGGGCCACCGGGTGGCGGTGCTGGCCGTCGACCCGTCCTCCACCCGGACCAAGGGCTCCATCCTGGGCGACAAGACGCGGATGGCCGCCCTGGCCGTCGACGAGAACGCGTTCATCCGGCCCTCGCCCAGCGCGGGGACGCTCGGCGGGGTGGCGCGTGCCACCCGGGAGACGATCGTCCTGATGGAGGCGGCCGGGTACGACGTCGTGCTGGTGGAGACGGTGGGTGTCGGCCAGTCCGAGGTGGCCGTGGCCGCGATGGTCGACACGTTCCTGCTGCTCACGATGGCCCGCACCGGTGACTCCCTGCAGGGGATCAAGAAGGGCATCCTGGAGCTCGCCGACGTCGTCGCGGTCAACAAGGCCGACGGCCCGCACGAGAAGGAGGCCGCAGCGGCGGCCCGTGAGCTGACCGGCGCACTGCGGCTCGTCACGCCGGCAGGCGCGTCCTGGCAGCCGAAGGTGCTGGCGTGCAGCGCTCAGTCCGGCACCGGCATGGCCGAGGTGTGGGCGGCGGTGGAGGAGCACCGCGCCACCCTCGAGGAGTCCGGCGCGCTGGCCCGGCGGCGCGCCGACCAGCAGGTGCAGTGGATGTGGACGATGGTGCGCGACCAGCTGATGGACCGGCTGCACGCCGACCCGCAGGTGCGCGCGGCGATCCCCGCGCTGGAAGGTGACGTGCGCGCGGGCGGCCTCACCCCCACGCTGGGGGCGCAGGAGATCATGAACCTGCTGGGTCTCTGAGAGGGACTATCCGGCCGCAGTGTCGCGGGGGAGCGCAAGCAGCCCGGTGATGGTGATCCGGAGGATGTCGGCGTACATCGCGGCGAAGTCGAGCCTGGCGTCGGCGAGCCGAGGATCGGTGGTGGCCTCGACGACGGTGGGCGTCGGTGTGCAGAACGGCCACAGGCCCGCCACGGCGACGACCGCGATCCTCGTGACGTAGAGGGAGGCCTCCTCGTCGAGTTCCGGTACGCACCGGTGGATCATCCGGCCCAGCCGGCGTCGATGCTCCAGGTCGGCGAGCTTGAAGCGGTGGACGGAGTCGGCCGAGACGTTGCGCTCGAGCACCGTGGCCAGCTGGCTCCACAGCCGGCAGAGCAGGGGGTGCGCGGCCAGCGTGCGGGCCCAGGTCTCCACCAGCCGCTCGATGCCGCACGGGCCCGCGCCGAGCTCGCGATCGAGCTCGTCGAGCCAGCTCGCGAGACTGCGGTGGAGCAGTTCGAGCAGCACGCCCTCGCGGGTGCCGAAGTAGCGGACCACGTTGCTCTTCGGGATGGCGAGCCGGCGGCTGAGCTCGCGCAGGCCCACGTCCTCCAGGGGCACCTCGGCGAGCATGGCCTCGGCCGCCGCGAGGATGGCATGGCGCCGTTGGTCCTGCTGCTCCGGTCGCCTGGCGCGTCGGAACTGCGGTTCCGGCGGATGGCGCACCGCGCACCCCCTGATGTCTCGTGGTTCACGGGACACCCTAGCGGACCACTGGACCCTTGTTAGCGGTCCAGTGGACCGATACTATGGGCTCCCGTGAACGAAGCACAGATCACGCTGGGGCACAGCACGATCCGGATCAGGCCGATCGGCCTGGGCTGCATGGGGATGTCGCAGTTCTACGGCACCGCCGACCGGCAGGAGTCGATCGCGACGATCAGGGTCGCCCTCGACTCGGCGGTGAACTTCTTCGACACCTCCGACATCTACGGGGCAGCGGGCTCCGTGCCGACGGGGAACGGGTTCGGGCACAACGAGGCGCTCCTCGGCGAGGCGGTCCGCGGGCGCCGCGACGAGGTCGTGCTCGCGACGAAGTTCGGTGCGCGGCCCGTGCCCGACGGCGGGGTGGTCTTCGACGGCCGTCCGGAGTACGTCCGGGCCGCGTGCGACGCCAGCCTGGCGCGGCTGCAGACCGACCACGTCGACCTGTACTACTGCCACCGGCTGGACCCGACGGTGCCCGTCGAGGAGACCGTCGGCGCGATGGCCGAGCTCGTCACCGCCGGGAAGGTGCGGACGATCGGGTTGAGCAACATCGGCGCGGACGCGCTGCGCCGGGCCGCCGCCGTCGCGCCGATCTCAGCCCTGCAGAGCGAGTACTCGCTCTGGGAGCGCGGGATCGAGGCCGAGGTCCTGCCGGTGTGCCGCGAACTGGGCATCACGCTGGTGCCCTACAGCCCGCTGGGCCGGGCGGCGCTGACCGGCAACGTCGGGAGCGACACCCGGTTCGACGCGGGCGACTTCCGCTCCACGCTGCCGAAGTTCTCCGGCGACAACCTCCGGCACAACCTGTCGCTGGTCGAGGAGCTTTCGCGGTTCGCCGACGCTCGCGGTGTGACAGCAGGACAGGTGGCTCTCGCGTGGCTGCTCGCCCAGCCCCATGACGTCGCCCCCATCCCCGGCACGAAACGGGCGAGGTACGTGCGGGAGAACGCGGCGGCCACGGCCGTCGCGCTGAGTGCCGACGACGTGGCCGCGCTCGGGCAGGTCTTCTCCCCGGACCGGGTGCGCGGCGGCCAGTACGGCGAGCTGGGCGTGCGGAACCGCTGACCGCTCTCCCGCGGGAAGCGGCCCGGCGCGCCTCCTGCGGCGCGCGGCTCAAGATCGCTAACGTCGTCCGGTGCTCGGGGTAAGTCATGCAACATCCGGCGCGGCCGCAGGCCTCGCCGTCGCAGGTTTCGCGCAGCAGTGGGTGGAGATCGACTCGAGCGCAGGATCGGTGCTGACCTTCGCGACCGTGTGCGCGGGCGCCGCGCTGCTCCCGGACCTCGACCATCCGTCGTCGATGGCCACCAAGCGGTTCTCCGTCGCGTCCTGGCTCGCCAGCAACGCGGTACGGCCGCTGTCCGGGTTCGTCTACGACCTGACCCGGGGCCGGCGCGACACGGGCAAGGGCACTCACCGAGGTCTGACCCACACCGTGGTGGCCGCCGTGCTGCTCGGGCTGGCCATCAACCTCGCCTCGGCACGGTGGGGCACCCCGGTGCTGGTCGGGACGCTGTTCGTCTGCATCGCGCTCGCGATCAAGGGGCTCGACGCGATCGTGCCCGGCCCCCCGTCGCTGGTGATCGCGGCGGGGCTGACCTACGCCGTGGAGGAGTTCGTCCCCGGCGGCACGGCCGGCACGGCCGGCTGGCTCGGCACCGCGGTGGCGCTCGGCATGGTGGTGCACTCGATCGGTGACGCGATCACGGAGTCCGGTGCGCCGCTGCTGTGGCCCATCCGGATCCGACGGCGCAGCTGGTACCCGGTGGGGACCCCGCGCCCATTGCGCTTCCGGACGGGCGGCGTGGTGGAGACCTGGGTGGTGGCGCCCGCCCTCACCGTGGCGACGTTCCTGCTGGCCGCGTACGTGGTGCCGGGGGTTGCCCCGTTCCTGCTGGACCTGCGCGTCGGGTTCGAGCGGCTCGTCGCCGGGGGCTGAGCGGCGACGCACCGGCGCCCGGCCGGTCCGCAGGGACGATGATGGTCACGTGGACGACGACGCAGAGCTCAAGCCGCGCCCGGTGATCGGCGTGCTGCACCCCGGCGCCATGGGCGCCGCGCTGGGGTCGGCCCTCAAACCTGCGGCCGGTGCCGTGATCTGGGCCGCTGCCGGCCGGAGCAACGCCACCTCGAAACGCGCCGAGCTCGCCGACCTCGTCGGTGTGCCCGATCTCGCCTCGCTGGCGCAGCGCTCGGACGTGATCATCTCGATCTGCCCGCCGCACGCCGCCGTCGAGGTGGCCGAGCAGGTGGCCGAGGCGCTGGGCGACCGCCCGGACCGGCCGGTGTACGTCGACGCGAACGCCGTCTCCCCGGACACGGTGCGGCGGGTCGGCACGGTGCTGGGTGCCGAGCACGTCGTCGACGGTGCGGTCATCGGGCCGCCGGCGTGGGAGGCGGGCCACACCGTGCTGCTGCTCTCCGGCGCGGCGGCCGGCGCGGTGGCCGGCCTGCTGCGCGGGTCGCCGTTCGAAGCCCGCGTCCTCGGTACCGAACTGGGCACGGCGAGCGCACTCAAGGCCTGCTACGCCATGCAGAGCAAGGCGATGCCCGCGGTCTGGCTCGCGGTCGCCGCCGCGGCCCGCGGCTACGGCGTGCAGGACGCGCTGGGCGACCTGCTGGCCCGCGACGGGGTGGACCTCACCGCCGTCCTCGACAAGCTGGAGGCCCAGGCCGGCCCGAAGGCGTGGCGCTGGGTGGGGGAGATGGAGGAGGCAGCCGACACGGTGGCGGCCGTGGGCGTCCCGGACGGGTTCTCCCGCTCGGCCGCGGAGATGTACCGGCGGATGGCGCAGGAACGCGGGACCGGCTCCTGAACCGAACGACCGCCGCCGCACCGGGGGGAGGTTGGGCGGCGGCGGTCGACGGGGCGGGGTGTCGCCCCGGTCTCGTGGTTAGTGGCCCGCCAGATCCGACGTGTCGCGCACGTCCTGGCTCCACCCGCGGTTGCTCACCGAGTCCCAGCCGCGGTTGCCGGGCACGTCGTGCGAGGCCTCCGCGTTCGGCGCGCCGCCGAGGAGGATCGCGCCGGCCATCGCGCTGAGGAGAACAGCAGTGACGGTCAGTGACGTGCGTTGCATGAGGGACAGCTTGGACTGCTGGGGCCTGTGGGTCCTCATCGTCCCGGCATTTCTCACTCGAAGGTGTTCCGACTCGCCGCAGGTCAGGTGACCAGGGCGAGCACGCTGTTGTCGGCCGACTCGAGCCGGTGGGGCCCGGGGCGGCCCGGGAACGACCGGCGGTCACCGAGCACGACCCGGCGTCCGCCGTCCGGGTCGACGAGGTACGTGCCGTCGCCGTCGTGCACCACGAGCTCGTCGCCCACGCGCAGCAGCACCGGCGCGTCGCGCCCCGCGCTCAGCGCGATCCGGCCCGCGTCGATGCCCGCGAGCACGTCGTCCCCGGCGCACTGCACCCAGGTGGTCGGCACCCCGAGCGGACGGCCCTGGGCGGGGGTGTGGAAGTCGCTGCCGCCGAGCGGGAGCACGGCCGGGTCCCAGGCCAGCCACCAGGCCAGCGGGCCGCCCCAGCGTCGGTCGAGCCAGGTCCAGTGCCAGATCTCGGCGAAGCGCGGTCTGCGGACCATCGGGTGCCGCCACGCGCAGTCGTTCGCCAGCGGGTGGTTGACCGACAGCAGCCCGCCGCGTCGCTCGGTCTCGGCCAGCCAGTCGTCGGCGGGGCGGCGGAAGTCGATCCAGCCGATGTCGCCGAAGGCGTTGGCGTGCCCGGTGTCGCGGGTGACCTCCTGCCCGGGCAGCAGCAGCACTCCGGCCCGGCGCCCCGCGGCGGGGAGCGCGGGGTGGTGGCTCACCGTGTTGTGGTCGGTGACGGCCAGGAAGTCGAGGCCGCTCGCGGCGGCGAGGCAGGCCAGCTCGTCGACGGTCAGCGCGCCGTCGGAGTGCACGGTGTGGCTGTGCAGGTCACCGGCGAGCCAGCGCAGGCCCGGTTCGGCCGGCAGCTCGCGGCGCGGCGGCCGGGCCGGGACGGGCGGAGCGGCGGGCTGGGGCGGCACGGGGGGAGGGGCGTCGGCGCTGGTGTCCACCACCAGCTCGTACGCGAGCCCCTCGACCGGTACCCGGTGCAGCCCGAGACAGACGTGCCAGGTGCCGGCGTCGAGCGGTCCGGGCAGGTAGCCCGGCGTCGCCCGGTCCGCGGTGATCGTGAACGAGTCGCGGGCCCCGCCGGACCAGCCCCGGAACCCCGCGGGGGAGAAGCAGCCCAGGTCCAGCACGCCCGCGCCGCGGTCGAACGCGAGCCGGACGGCGAGGGCACTCGCCCCGGCCGGGACGTCGACCGGGAGCTCCTGGTAGAAGTTCTCGGCGCGGTCCTCGAGGCTCCAGCGGCCGCGGTGCACCGTCCGTGCCACGGTCAGTCCCCCGCGCCGGCCAGCACGGGCTCACCCGCGCCGGCCCGCTCGCTGCCCACCAGCTCGCCGTCGTCGTGCCGGTAGAGCAGCACCCGCTCGGGCGCGGCCACCGCCCACCCGCGCGAGCCGATCTCAGGTTCCTGCCCCTCGGGCACGGTCACCTGCACGATGCGTGCGCCGTCGGCGCCCCCGGGCACCTCCAGCGAGACGAGCGAGCCCACGCCCATGTTCTCGACGATGGCCACCACGCCCTCGATGCCGGTCGGCTCGGCCTCGCGGTGCAGGGTCATGTACTCCGGACGTGCCGCGAACACGAGCTTCTCCCCGTCGCGGACGTGCGGGCCTGCGGCCGCCGGCAGCGGCAGCGTCGTGCCCGCCACCCGCAGGGTGTCGCGGTCGGCCACGGCGTCGAGCAGGTTCATCGGCGTCGACCCGATGAAGCTCGCCACGAACGTGCTGGCCGGGCGCTGGAACACCTCGGTGGGGGTGCCGATCTGGCGGATCCGCCCGGCGTCCATGACGGCCATCCGGTCGCTCATCGCCAGTGCCTCGGCCTGGTCGTGGGTGACGAAGACCGTGGTGACACCGAGGTCGCGCTGCAGCCGCTTGAGGAACGTGCGGGCCTCCAGCCGCAGCCGGGCGTCGAGATTGGACAGCGGCTCGTCGAAGAGGAAGACCTTCGGGTGGCACGCCACCGCCCTGGCCAGTGCCGCCCGCTGCTGCTGGCCGCCCGACAGCTGGCCGGGGCGCCGGTCGAGCAGGCCGCCCAGGCTCAGGCCCTCGGCGGTCTCCTCGGCCTTGGCGTGGCGCTCCGGCCTGCCCATCTTCCTGATCCGCAGGGGATAGGCGATGTTGTCGCGCACCGTCATGTGCGGGAAGAGCGCGTAGTCCTGGAAGACCATCGCGATGTCGCGGGCGCCCGGTGCCAGACCCGTGACGTCGCGGCCGCCGATCAGGATGTGGCCGCCCGTCACCGTCTCCAGGCCGGCGATGGAGCGCAGCAGCGTGGTCTTCCCGCAGCCCGACGGCCCGAGCAGGGCGAAGAACTCGCCGTCGGCGATGGTGAGGTCCAGGCCGTCGACGGCACGGACGCCGCCCGGGTACTCCTTGACCAGCCGGCGCAGCTCGATGTCGGCCATCAGCGCTTGATCCCTCCGTGGAAGCGGAACCCGTAGCGCCGGTTGACGAAGACGTACATCGCGACGACGGGGATCGAGTAGAGCAACGAGAACGCCGAGATCAGCCCCAGGTCGGCCTGGCCGCCCTCGGTGTAGAAGGTGTAGAGCACCACCGCGGCCGGGGACTTGTCCGGGCTGCGCAGCAGGATGAACGGGGTGAGGAAGTTCCCCCACACGTTCACCACCGTCCACACCGCGATCGTGGCGATCCCGGGCCGCACCACCGGCAGCACGATGTCACGCAGGATCTGCAGCGGCCCGGCGCCGAACACCCGCGCCGACTCCTCGTAGGAGCGCGGGGTGGCGTCCATGAAGTCCTTGAGGATGAAGATCGCCGCCGGCAGCAGCCCCCCGCTCAGCACGAGCACCACGCCGAGCTGCGAGTCGATGAGGTTCAGCTCGAACATCAGCAGGAAGATCGGCACCATCGCGGCCGTGCCGGTGACGATCGAGGAGAGCAGCAGCAGCGCGTAGAGCAGGCCGTCCCGGCCCGGGATCCGCACCCGGGACAGCGCGTACGCGGCCAGCGCGCCGAGCACCGTCACCACCACCATGGAGCCCAGCGCCAGCAGCACGGAGTTGCCGAGCGACGCGAGGGCGTACGGGTTGTCGAGCAGCCCCGCGAAGTTCTGCCAGGTCCACTCCGGGAGCGAGGTCGTGAGCGTGGGCGTGCGGTCGAACGGCGCGAGGAGCAGCCACAGCACCGGGAGGGCCATGAACGCGGTGATGACGGCGATCAGCACGTAGAAGCCGACCCGGCCGACGAGCTCGCGCGGGCTCATGACCGGCGCTCCCGCAGCAGGCGCAGGTAGACCACCGCGAGCACGAGGTTGATCAGCAGCATGAGCAGCGAGATCGCGGTGCCGAACCCGAGCTGCCCGTCGAAGATCGCCGACTCGTAGACGAAGACCGGGAGGATCTCCGACCGGTTGTCCGGCCCGCCCGCCGTGATGAGGTAGGGGGCGAAGTCGTTGAACGTCCAGAGGCTGATCAGCAGCAGGTTGGTGAGGACGTGGCCGCGGATGTGCGGGAAGACCACGTCGCGCAGCTGCTGCCACCCGGACGCGCCCACCATGCGCGCGGTCTCGAGCTGGGACGGCGGCACGGCATTGAGAGCCGCGCTGAACAGCAGCATCGAGAAGGCCGTGCCGCGCCACGTGTTGAACACGATGATCGACAGCATCGGGTACTCGAGCAGCCACGCCATGCCCGGCGTGCCGAGCAGCGCGTTGACCGTGCCGCTGTCGCGGTCCAGCAGCGCGATCCAGAGGAACGCGACCACCGAGCTCGGCAGGATCCAGGCCAGCATCACGAACGACTCGACGACGCCGCGCACGACCCGCGGGACCGTACGCAACGTCGCGGCCAGTACGAAGCCGAGGATGCTCTGCCCGATCACCGCCGAGCCGATCACGTACAGCAGCGTCAGCCACAACGAGTTGAGGAACTCGGGGTCGCGCAGGGCCTTGACGTAGTTGTCGAGCCCGACGAACTGCGGCCGCGCCGCGGCGATGCCGGTGAGCCGGTAGTTCGTGAGCCCCAGGTAGAGGGTCCACAGCGCGGGGTAGACCAGGAAGATCGCGATCAGCACCAGCGCGGGCACGACGAACGCCGAGGCGCGGACCCGTCCCAGGCCTGCGGCGTCCGTCGCGGCCTCCCGCGCGGGGGCGAGGTCAGCCGGAGGTGATGTCGTCAGCGCCACCGAGCGCACCCTCCAGAGCGGTCCGGTACTCCTGCGCGGCCTGGTCGGGCGCGGTGCCCGCGACGACCGCCCCCGTGGCCTCCTGCAGCGCCTGCGACACCTGCGGGTACTCCGCGAGGCCCGGCCGGTAGGCGGTGATGGGCAGCACCTGGGTGGCCACGAAGCCGAGCATCGGGTCGTTGCCGAGCACGTCGGCGTTGACGTCGTCGCGCTGGGTGATCCGCGCGGTGGTGCCCAGCTGGGCGCGCACGGCCTCGGCCGAGTTCATGAACTGGAGCAGCTGCCACGCCTGCTGGGGGTACTGGGTGTGGGGGTTCAGCGCGCGCACGGAACCGCCGGACATGCTCACGAAGTCCTGGCCGCCCAGGCCCTTGCCCGGCTGCTGGGCAGGGATCTTCGCGTAGCCGACCACCTGGTCCCGGTTCGGCATCGGAGCGATGCCGTCCGTGGGTGACACGACCGCGCGCCAGAAGTAGTCGCTCTCCAGCAGGATGCCGATCCGACCGGCCGCGAACTCCTGGAACGACTTGTCCCGGCCCTTCGCCTCCTGCTGCAGCTGGGGATCGCCGAGCCCGCCGCCGTAGATCGACTGGTAGAACCCGAGCGCGTCGCGCAGCTGCTGGGTGTCGCCCAGCCACTTGCCGTCGGCGTGGAGCGCGGCACCGGTGCCGGCCAGCAGGGGGAGCACGCCCTGCATGGTGGTGGCCTCGCCCATCGCGGTGCCGGCGTTGAGCTGGATCGGGTCGACGCCGGGCAGCTGCTTGAGCTTCGCACCCGCGTCGAGCACGTCCTGCCAGCTGGTGGGCTGCCAGTCGGCGGGCAGCCCGGCCCGGGCGAACAGCTCCTTGTTGAAGAACAGCACCCGGCCGTCGGTGCCGTACGGGACGCCGTAGCGCTGCCCGTCGAACGTCGCCAGCTGCTCGACGGGGTCGGGGATCTGGGCCCAGCCGTCCCAGCTGCCCGCGGCCGGGCCGACCAGCTGGTCGAGCGGCTGGATGTAGCCGGCCTGGGCGAACTCACCCACCCAGATGCCGTCGAGCGCGACGATGTCGGCGCCACCGCCGCTGCGCATGTCGAGCGACAGCTTGGTCTTGTACTGCTCGTCGTCGACGCCCGACGGCTGCAGGGTGACGGTCGCCTGCACGCCCTGGTCGGCCATCCGCTTCGTGAACTGCGGGATGACGTAGTCGACGATCCAGTCGGCCTCCTGGGCGTTCTTGCCGCCCTGGGCCACGTTGGCTGCGATCGTCAGGGAGACCGTCGTGGCGTCGGCGTTGCGCTGGGGGTCGCCCCCGCTCGCCGTCCCGCCACCTGCGCAGCCCGCGAGCGCGAGCGCGGTCACCGCCGCGAGTGCCGGCGCGATCCGGGCCGTTCTGCTGCCTGCCATGCCCACCTCATTGTGCGTACGTGACGACATGATCAGCGGGACTATGTCATGACTTATCCGGGTTCGTCGATGACAGTTGGATATCGGCTCAGCGTCCGGATATCAGCTCAGCGTCCGGTGAGTGCCACTTCGAACGAGTACCGCGAGGCGCGGTAGAGGTGGTCGCCGTACTCCACCACGACGCCCCGGTCGTCGAACGTCGTGCGCCGCATGGTGAGCAGCGGGGCGCCCCGCGGCTCGTCGAGCAGCCGGGCCTCCGCCCCGGACGCCTTGCGGGCGCCGATGCTCTGCTGCGCGGCGGCGAGCGTGACGCCGGCGTCGCGCAGCACCTCGTAGAGGCCCCGCTCCTCGAGCACCGCAGGGTCGAGCCGGACGAGGTCGGCGCGCAGGTGGTTGCGCAGGATGGCCAGCGGCTCGCCCCGCGTGCGGCGCAGCCGCTCCAACGCCAGCACCGCGGTGCCCTCCGGCACCTCCAGGGCCGCCGCGACCACGCCCGACGCGGCCTGCACGGTGTGGGACAGGACCGCGGTCGTCGGTTGCTGGCCGGAGCCGGACAGGTCGTCGAACAGGCTGGTGAGCCCCACCGGGCGGCGCACCCGGGCTCGGGCGACGTGCGTGCCGACCCCGCGCCTGCGCACCAGCAGGCCCTTGTCCACGAGGTACTGGATCGCCTGGCGCATGGTGGGCCGGGAGAGCCCCAGCTCCTCGGCGAGTGCGATCTCGTTGTCCAGCCGCGCTCCCGGGGGGAGCTCACCGGACTCGATGGCCTGCTCGAGCTGGCGGGCGACCTGGAAGTAGAGGGGTACCGGGCTGGCCCGGTCGACGACGACCTGCGGGCGGCCGGCCATCACTCGCTCCCCGTTGCGGTGGACTCGTCGATCCGGACGGTCGCGATCTCCCAGGGGCGCAGCGACAGCTCCAGCCGCCCCGCGGTCACCGGCAGCTCCCGCGTGGTCCGGCCGCGCAGGTCGACGGCGCGGGCGGCGGCGAACGGGCCGCTGAGCACCGCCGTGGCCGGCTCGGGGGACTGCGCCACCATGCGCACCTCGAGCCCGCCGTCGCGGCGGCGCACGCTCGTGAGCGCCGCCCCCTCGATGGCCAGGCCCCGGTGGCTCTCCAGCGGACCCATGACCTCTGCCTCGCCCGGGGCCGCGTGCAGCGGGTGCCGGTAGCGCTCGCCCGCGCCGACGAGGTCGGCGTCGACCCAGGTGCCGGCGTGGGGGAGCACCGCGAGCGCGACGGTGGTGGTGCCGATCATCTGCGCCTGCGGGGTGGGGATCTGCGGGCCCGCGGGCTCCTCCCGGTACGGGTGCACGTTGCGGCTGATCTGTCCGGTGCAGCGCAGGACGGTGAGGGCCAGCTCGCCGTCGGCCAGCTCGTACTCGCAGGCCTGGGTGAGCAGCAGCCCGGCCCCACCCGCGTCGACGAAGCCGTGTGCCGGGAACGTCGGCAGCGGGTGCTCACCGCTGGGTGCGGAGCCGGCCGACCGGGCGTCGAGACCGTCGCCGCCCTCCGCGGTGAGGCCCCGCTCTACCACCGCGAACTGGCCCTCGGCGTGCGACGCCGACGCCGGTCGGGCCGGCGGCACGTGCAGGCGCACGCGGTGGTCGGCGCTGCGGTTGTCGATCGCGAGCTCCAGGCGCACGAACCGCTCGCCCGCGCGCAGCTCCACCCGCATCGACACGCTCGCCGGTTCGCACGCGTCGCTGCGCCGGTCGTGCTCCCAGTCAATCGCGGCGGGCCAGGAGTAGGAGCGGTCCACGGTGATCGCGGCGCGCAGCGGCCCCCCGTCCGGCGCCGTGACCTCGACGGTCAGCGGCGCGTTCAGCACGGTGTCGGTGGCGGGCGGCGCGTAGTTGTAGGTGTCGCCGCGGTCTGCACCGTCGACGATCTGGCCGACGCCGTCGAGCACGGTGCCGTCGGCCGCGGCGATCCGCAGGGTGCCGTCGTCGTGCACGTCCACGCGCACGAGGCCGTTGTCGAGGCAGCGGTCCTGCGCCTGCACCGGATGCGGGACGAGGTCCGGGACCGGCGCTGTCGCCCCGATGGCTGCCACCGGCCGGACCGAGGCCCAGCCCAGCGCGGGCACGGTCACCGGTCCGGTGAGCACCCGGCGCTCCCGCGCGCGCAGCCGGACCGTCCAGGTCCCGTCGACCGCTGCGGCGGCGACGGCGGCGCGCAGGGCGTCCGGGTCGAAGGGCTCCGCGCCGCCGTGGCGGGCGAGGTCGAACTCCAGGACGCGCTCGCCGGCGTGCACCGCCCACGTGACGATCTCGAGGCCGAACAGCTCGCGGCCGTGGATGCGCGGGAAGAACGTGGGGAGCGCCGCGGCGGCCATCCGCTCCTCGTGCAGCAGGGCCGGGGTGCGGCTCTCGACCTGCGTGGGTGCCACGGTGCCGTCGGCATGCTGCAGCGCGACCGCCGGCCACTCGGCGGGCACCTCCAGATCCAGCGTCACGAGGTCGGTGCGGTCGGCCGGCGACGGGTTGACCACGACGACCGCGTCCCGGGGGACGCCGCGCCCGATGCCGCCCACCACCCGGTCGCGGACGGCCTGGCCCAGCTGCTCGGCCTCGGAGATGCGGGCGAACACCTGAACGGCGGTCTCGTCCACACCGCATCCGGTGACGGAGTCGTGCCCCGACGCGTCGACGAGCCGCCACCAGGCCATGTCCAGGAACCGCTGCGGCCACGTGGGCGACCACAGGGCGGCCAGCGGCTCGGCGTAGCGCTCCACCATCCGCTCGGCCCGGGCCATGGCCTGCTTCAGGTGCGGGCGCACCGACAGCACACCGGGCAGGATGTTGGCCGCCGCGTGGCTGCGCAGCTCACCCCGCACGACCGCGATGCGGTCGTCGTCCGCGTTCCGCGCGGTGATGTAGTCGCCGAGAGTGGTGATCTCCATGTGCACCGGCGCGCCGTCCTCCGCCAGCCCGGACACGAGGCCGACCAGCGAGCGCACCGGGGCCGAGTGGTCGGTGCCGTACATGCCCAGCACCGGCTCGGTGCCGAACACCGGGCGCAGCGCGGCCTCCAGCGCCACCGCGCGCTGCGCGAACAGGGCGGGGTCGGCGAAGAGGGACGCCGCGTTGCCGTAGCCCCCGACCAGGTACTCCACCCGCACCGCGCTGCCGTCCGGTGCGACCCAGCGGAACGCGTGACCGTCCACGGAGGCGGGCACGCCGCGCCACAGGCAGGCGTGGGCGAAGCCGGCGGAGGCGAGGATCTGCGGCATCTGAGCGCAGTGCCCGAACTCGTCAGGCAGGTACCCGACGGGCATCGCCGCACCGAGCTCGTCGGCCCGGGCCCGCCCCAGCTCCAGGTTGCGGATGATGTTCTCGCCGGAGACCAGGAACTCGTCGAGCAGGATCTGCCACGGACCGACCGCGAGCCGGCCGCGCCGCACCAGCGTCGCGATGCGGTCCCGGTTCTCGGGGCGCACCTCGAGGTAGTCGTCGACCGCGGCCATCTGGCCGTCGAGGGTGAAGCGGAAGCGGGGGTCCGCCTCGGCCCACTCGAGGACGTCGTCGAGCAGGTCGACCAGCCGGAGCCGGAAGCGCTGGAACGGCTCGTACCACTCTCGGTCCCAGTGGGTGTGCGGGACCAGATGGACGGTCGCCGAGCCCGTCGTCGCCTGCCCGTTCGCCGCGGCCGCGCCGGTCGTGGTTGCGCTGGTCGGGACTGCCCCGGTCGTCGTTCCGGTCATGCGCTGGCTGCCTCGCTTCGATCGGGGTGCCGGGGCCCACTATTGGTCCTGACAACCTAACGATCATCGACGAGTATGTCGATGGTGACCGGTTCGTCCCGGGTCGCCGCCGCGTCCGGTGTCAGCCGGACGGCCCGAACCGCTCCACCCGGATGCGCTCCACCGGCACGCCGGCCTCGAGCAGCACACCGGTGGCCGCGTCGGCGAAGCCGGGGGAGCCGCACACGTAGACGTCCTCGCCGCCGCGCACGAGCGGCGCGATGTCGGCCACGGCGATCCGGCCTGCCGTGCGACCCGCTCCCGGTGGGGCCTGCCGGGTGTAGACCACCACGGTCTCCGGTCCGGGCAGTTCGTCGGCGTAGTAGAGCTCGCCCGGTGAGCGGGCCGACACCACGAGGCGCACGAGATCGGAGTGGCCGGTGGCCCGGGCCTCGCGCAGCATGGCCATCAGCGGCACCACGCCGGAGCCGCCACCGACGAGCAGTGCCGATGTGTCGCCCGTCCAGACGAAGAAGCCGCCGATCGGCCCGCGGACCTCGAGCTCGTCGCCCGGCTGCACCACCTCGTGCAGGAACTCGGAGACCTCACCGCCCTCCAGCCTCTCGACCGTCAGCTCGATCTCGCCGGACCCGTCGGGCGCGGAGGCCACCGAGTAGGACCGCGATGCGGTGTAGCCGTCGGGCGCGGTGAGGCGCAGGACGTAGTGCTGCCCGGCGAGGTGGGGGCGCGGTTCCGGCAGTGCGAGGCGGAACGTGCGCGCCCGCGGCGTCTCGTCCCGGACGCTGAGCACGCGGGCCGTCTGCCAGCGCAAGGTCCGGCGGTGGGTGGTGTCACCGGGGGTGAGGCTCATCGCCGGGCCACCGACCTGAACGGTTGCGGGTACGTGTTACGTCGCATGGACACTCCAGGACCGGGCTGGACGGGCTTCGGGTGGTCGGCCCGACCGCCCAGGAGACTGTACGGCGTCGCGCCGGCGGGCGGCGCCCGTCGGGCCGGCGCCCGCGCAGCGACCGCGAGCCCGGGGCCGAGCATCTCCACGCTGCCGGACCATCGATTATCCGGCCGACGGCGATATGCGCTCCGTCCGATAATCCGCCGGTGTCATACGGAACCGAGAATATCCTCGACCATCGCATAAACCGCGTCGCGCTGCTGTGACGGGAGCTTGGCCAGCTCCTGCGCCATCTCCTCCAGCGTCAGCACCCGCCGCCTACTGGATTCTCCCAGATGGTCGCGGACCTGCTGTTCCGCATAATCCGTGAGGTAGCCCAGATCGACGAGGATGGCCCACCGCAGCTCCGACAGGGTCAGCCCGGGCAGCCGGGACAGGGCGTCGATCGTCGCCGGGTGCGGCGCCCGCATCGAGCCGTCCGACGATACGTGAGCCGACTTGTGTAACCGTTCTATCGTCGCGTGCGACAGGCCGGTGAGGCGCGCGGCGTCCCGGTAGCTGTACTGGCCGCCGACACCGGCCCGCGTGAGTAAGTTGCCGATCTCCGAGGTTGTCATGATCTTCTGCTGCTCCGTTCGCGAGCCTTCGTCTCGGGTTACGGGCCGCCCGTGATCCGTGGTGAATGACCATTGGCGTGATAGCGGTCGTGAAAGCGCTGGTGAGGGCCATGATCACGGATTTGCGTCGTGATCATCGGTGTCCCGTGTTGTTTGACACAAGCACCGCCCGGGTGTACCAATGGTTCCTCCGAACTGATCTGCATGAACAACATCAAACAGGGCTGTCAGCGGAGGACGCAGCCGCCCTTCGGCGGGCCTCGCCCTTCCCAGTGACCTGCACCACCAGGTGACGATAACAGAGAGTATGGCACGTCGTGGCAGGTTCGTCTAATCAGGTGAGACAGCGGTGGGGGTGGAACAACTGGTTAAGGGTGAAGTGGCCGCGCGTCTGTGAGTAGGTGGTCCCTCCGTCGTCGGGAGTCGGACGGGTCGGGTCCAACGTTTATCCATATCGGTAAGCGTGACGTCCGCTACCGCGTTTCGGAAGTCGAGGCCGAACAAATGCCCGGTAGTATCCATCCGCCGCCATCGCCGACCTGGCTGGTCGCCAGGCCGACCACTCCGGACGAAGGTCTCAGGGTTCCGCCGTGAACGAGGCGTCACACATAACAGGACACGGTGCCGACCGTCCCGACGAAAATCCCGATGATAATCCCGAAGAGAACTTCGATGACGAGCACGGTGTGGAACGCGGCGACGTGGCGGTCGCGGACTGGTACATCGAGGCGCTGAAATACATCCTCGCCTCGATACTCGAATCGAACGAGCAGGACGGCGACAACCACCGCATGCTCGTCGACGGTCGGTGTGTGAGCTGCGGCAGATCCTTCGTCGTCCTCGTCGTGCCGACGCACATCATGGCCAACGCCATGCGTATCCATAACATGGCCGGGCCGCCCGAATAATCTCCGACCGGTTGCTGTCTCCGGACATCGGCCGGTCCCCGAATCTACGACTCAGGTACTCGGTGTCACATCAGATACGACAGGAGAACGTCATGGCAGGCGAAATCTGGAAACCCCGCAGTCGTGCTCTGCCCGAGGACGGGGCGAACATCCGCACGGCCCCGTGCGGGCCTGACGGGGCCACGGGGCAGTCATGGAGAAAGTAGACGGCGACGACGAGGATTGCTGGGCTGCGGTCCGGAGGATCGGTGAGGCCCTGGTCCCGGACGGGCAGGGGGCCGGCGGTGCTGCTTTCCGGGCGTTCCTGATCTACCGGGCCGAGCACGGCGGGCCGGCGAACCACGGGCCGACGTGCGGGGATGTGCTGGACGCCGGCAACGGGCTCGGCAGCGTGCTCGCCGAGATCAACGTGGCGCTGGGCCTCCCTCCGACCACGCCGGCGAGCAGGACGATCAGGGCTGCGCGCACGACCGCCGCGGCAGCGCGAGAAAACTCGGTACCGGCAGCGGGGCCGCAGCCTGCGGGACGCGCGGTCTATTACGGTGCCGTCATCGGTACCTCGGACAAGGAGTTGACCCCCGAGCATGAAACGGATGACCAATGAGGTGCCGGCCGGGGTGAGCCGGGCCGGGCTCCCCTCGGGGGAATGGTTCGATCGGCCCGTTTCGCCTGCTCGCACTGTCACATAGGATCAGACGTGGCACGCGCGAAGCTGTCACCTGTGAAGACCGACGAGATACTCGGCACGATCTCGCTCATCGCAGGAGAGCGCGCCCTGTTGTCCAGTGGCGAAATCCGAGAGTGGACCGGGCGGGCCTGGAAGATAATTCCGGGTGACTGGCGGCCGCCTCGACCGGATCGCCGATGAGCTGATATCGAGGCGTGGCCGGCCGGGCGACGTGGAGTGCCTGACCGTATTAGCGGGACCTAGCGAGGTGGCAGCATGACGTACGCCCGTTCGATTTCTTCGATGACTCCTTCGTTCGTGATCGGTCGGCGGTCGGCGAGTGTGCTGAGTGCCGAAGCCGTGCCATGAACGACTCGCCGCGGTCATGCCATGTGCTGCGGTCCGGGGCACAGCACCGAGGGCCGGCCCGTCGAGCGGACGGCTGATCGGCATGGCAGATGACGGCGGCAATCTCCTCACGGTTTATCTCACGCTCGCGCTGAGCGCGATAACCATGCTGGTGTTGATCAGCGCGAAACTACGGGAGTTGCTGGCTCCGATTTTCTGGTGGCTCGGTCGCGGCCGGGCCCTGGGCAAGATAAAGCGGGTGGACGACGCCGAGGACGCCCGGGTCGCCGACCTGACCCGCCAGGTGGAGTACCTGGCGTCCCGCGTCTCGACGCTCGAGGCGGACGCTGCTGCCCATCGGATCATGGTCATGGAACATGCGACATGGGACGTCTACGCGATTATTGAGGCAGGAAAGGCCGGGGTGACGCTGGAACCACCGCCGGCTCTGCTCACCCACCATATCGTGACACGGGAGGTCTGAATGAGCGTGCGCTGGGGCGATTGGCGCCCCCTCGGTCCACAGACACAGTCGAGGATGTCGCGGCACGACATCATCTGCCTGCATACGATGGTCGGCACCCTCGCCGGCACCGATTCTTATTTCCGGCAGTCCGGATACGGCGGCACCGAGTCCCACTGGGGGGTCGGTGGTGATGGTCGGGTGTTCCAGTGGCAGGACACGGACTACGTGGCCGAGGCCAACCTGAACGGTAACCATCACGTGCTCTCCGTGGAGACGGCCGACATCGGTCCGGAGTTTCCCCGATGGGACACGGCCGACGGCACTGAGGTGCCGGCGTGGACCGAGGCGCAGATGGACTCCCTCGCGGAGATCATCGCCCGGTGCTGCGTCGAGTACGACATCCCCTGCGTGCTGATCCCGGACAGCCTGCCGGGTCGGCGAGGCGTCGGGTATCACCGTCAGGGCGTTCGGCCCTACATGGTCGCCGGCGGGGAACTATGGTCCGCCGCCAACGGCAAGGTTTGTCCGGGAGACCGGCGCATCGCACAGATTCCGGCCGTGATTTCGAAAGCTCAGGCAATTATCGGAGGTAATGACATGTCTGCTGAGACCGAACGCAAGATCGACGAGATCCACACCGAGCTCGTCAAGCGCCTGGACTCCCGGGTCCACCACATGGGCGACCCGGACAACATGTACGGCCACGTGGTGTCGGTACGGAACATGCTGACCGACATGCACCGGCAGCTCTGCGCCGTGCTCGACGGCATGGCCGGTCGACCAGGCCCTGACCGGGACACCCAGTGGGGGCACAACATGTCGACGTTCGCGCGGGTCAAGCGCATGGAAGCCAAGCTCGCGGAGATCAAGACCACCCTCGCAGGCCTGCTGCCGGAGGAAGGTCGGCAGAAATGATGATCGGGACTGCGCAGCTGCTCTCGCTGGTGATCGGGATCGTGCTGCCCGTCGTGGTCGCCGCGGTCACCCGCTATGCGGCCTCGGACGCGATCCGGGCCGTGGTGCTGGCGGCGCTGGCCGGCACGACGGCGGTTCTCACCGAGTGGGGCAGGGCCGTTGCGGCGGGCGACGCGTTCGCATGGCAGGTCTCCGCGTTCGCCGCACTGGGCACGTTCATCGTGGCCGTGTCGACGTACTTCGGCCTGTGGAAGCCGACCGGCGTCGCGGAGGCGGTCAAGCTCGTGCCCGCCGGTTTCGTCGGCGGCCGTCATGCGGCGAAGGGCAAGGATTGACATGGCCGTTCTACGCATGCAGCCGGGGACAGCCGCAGCCCGTCGCGCTGCACTCGCTGCCGCGACGGTAGTGCTCGTGGGTCGCCACGGTGTGTCCGCAGGCGCAGAGGCCGGTCGACGGCGGGCGACCGGCGAGGATCGCCCACGTCGCCCCCGTCACGATCAGTGTGAGAAGGACGGTGGCGGGATGGTCGGAGGCGAACGCGAACGCGTCCTTGAGGAGCGAGCGGATCCAGAGCCAGGCGGCGGCGGTCCTCAGGACCACCGGCTGCGGTCGAGGGGTGGCGCAGTCGGACCTGCCCGACGGTTGCCGTCCGTGAGTCGGGAAGCGTGACAATGGTGTGGCATCACGATATACACATCGATCATCCCCCTTGAGGCTCTTTGTCACCTCCGAGAGTCCGCGTACATTTCCGAGGTGTCAAGTGTGATGTGACAGGTTCACTCGCTTGCGACCGGGAATGCAGATCCCCGGCGCCGGTCGGGGCCGGACCATTCGGCCTCGGGATTTCGGTTCGTCGATTATCGCACCGCCGGGGTGTGTCGGACGAATATGTGGCCGGAAACGAGATACGGACGTGAGTGGGGGCGATCGCGGCGGTGCACCGGCGTATTGAGCGGCTCGTGCTGCTCGTTACTGATATGCGCACTCGGGCGCCGGCGCGGTTGGTCACGCGCCGGCGCCGGGGCCGGTCGCCATCCGCGTGAACGGGCTCGGGGAAGGGCTGAAGGTGCGGTCAGGCCATCGCCCCGACGGCAGCCTGAGTGTCGTCCGCGGGCTCGTCGGCTTCGAGGTCCGGCCCGGCGGCCGCGGAGTCCGACACGAGGAACTCGGCGGGGATCTGGCCTCGTGCAACGCCCTCGCGGTACCCGGCCAGCACGTGGGAGGGGAGACGGCCGCGAATACCGATCTCGCCGCCTGTGCTCTTGAACCACGCACGGGCCATGGCGTTCTCGTCGTTCGCCGCCGTGATCTTGCCGGCGGTACCGGTCGGTGCGGAGGTGGGCCTGCCTGCGCCGTTCCTGCGCCGCGCCGCCACCGGCCCGGGCCGGACGATCCGGGCGAACGTGATCCACTTCTCGAAATCGGCGCTGATCGCTGCTCGGTTCTCCTCGCCGAGATCGATTTCGTAGGTCGTGCCCTGGAAGGCGAACGTGACCTGGGCACCCTCTGCCGGGATTTCTTCGCCAGAGACGTCGTCGACGAACTGCATGCGGGTGCCCATGGGGATGCCCTCTCCGTTCAGGGGATGGAAGAATGGATCTTGACCGGGGGCTGTCAGAAGATGAAAGACACCGTAGGGCACCCGGTCGGATTAGCGCAACTCATTCGCCTGCGACACTCCGGAATGATGTGTTTGTCGACGACAATGGTCAGTCGATCGGCCAAAGATGCAGGGGGAAACTTCGAAAAACTCACATCGACGGTGGCAGGCCACCTGCCTGTGAGGATCCATGAGGTGAGTCGGCGAGTCGGCCGGATGGGCCGCTCCTGCGACGTGCGGCGAGCGGTCCGCCGGAGGCGCGACGGGCGGGTTACGTATTTCGAGTTTGCTTCAATATCGGCGAGATAATATCCGCTGGATATCTGATTTCGAGGGCAGGGTGAATGCCGCGGCCGGCCGCCCGGTCCGGCCTCACCCCGCCCCGCCCGTGTCGTCCCTGCCGGGAAGGGGTCGTCAGTCGCCCTGGTAGCGCTGCTCGGCCCAGGGGTCGCCCCGGTCGTGGTAGCCGTTGCGCTCCCAGAACCCCGGTTCGTCGTGGTCCATCAGGCGCAGGCCCGACACCCACTTCGCGCTCTTCCAGAAGTACAGGTGCGGCACCAGCAGCCGCGCGGGACCGCCGTGCTCGACGGTCAGAGGAGACCCGTCGGCGTCCCAGACCACCCAGGCCTTGCCGTCGGTGATGTCGGCCAGCGGCAGGTTCGTGGTGTAGCCCGTGTGCGACACGGCCATCACATGCGTGGCGCTCGGCAGCGGGCGCGCCGCCTCGAGCAGGGTGTCGACGGAGATGCCGTCGAAGGTCATGTCGAACTTGGACCAGGTGGTGACGCAATGGATGGCACCGTCGTAGCGGGAGCGGGGGAGGGCGTGGATCTCGTCCCACGTCCAGCTCACCTCGTGCTCGACCAACCCCTCGACGGTGAAGGTCCACGTGTCGGTGGAGATCCGCGGGGTGGCTTCGGCGTGCAGCACCGGCCACTGGTCGCGCGCGTCGTACTGGCCAGGGGGGAGCCGGGGGTCGCGTTCGCCGCGACGCCCGAAGAATCCTCGTGTGATGCCCGCCATGGTGGGATAAGTCCTCCGGGAGCCCGTTTCATTCCGACGTGGGGGCGCCCGGAGTGGCGGTCGACCTCTCCCGTGCCCGGCGCAGGCGGTCGAGGTCGCCCTCCGCGAGCGCCGTCCAGAACCGTAGCGCGGCGTACTCCATCTCGAGGCCCAGTTCCAGGGTGATCATCCGCGGGCGGCTCGCGGGATCGCCCCCGAACCGCTCCACCATCGCCTCGTAGACCGCGATGCGCTCCTGGTGCTGCTTGATCTGCTCGGTGGCCAGGGTCGGGACGTTGCCCGGCTCGCCCACCTCGTTGAAGAACAGCTTGAGCTCGGCGATGTCGCGCATCTGGAAGTGCTCGTCGGTGGGCGAGGCGAGCCAGGCCCGCAGCGCGTCCCGCCCGCTGTCGGTGAGGGAGTAGGTCCGGCGCCGCCGCCCGCTGTCCTCGACCGACAGTGCGAGCAGCCCGGCGGCGGCGAGGCGTTCCGGCTCGGAGTACAGCTGCGCGTGGGGGAAGTTCCAGAAGTAGCCGACCGAGTGCCCCACGGCCCGCTTGAGGTCGTACGGCGTGGAAGGCCCACGTAGCGCGATCATCCCCAGCACGACGTAGGACGTCGGGGACAGCCGGACCGTGGACACGGTCCGGATCCTAGCGAACCATCCGGGTAGGACCGTCCGGTCTTGCCGGTCGGTGTCCCTCCGGCACCGTTTGCGACATCCGCGACGGCCTGCGGGCGCCGGCAGCCGACCCCGGACGTCCGCCACGACGCCGCGCGGCCGTCCGGGTTGCCGGGCGAACATCTCCTCAGTACGGTCCGAGCCGGACCGTGTGATGAGGGAGGGTCATGGACCTGGCGACCACTCTGGGTTGGGCGGCACAGCGCCATCCCGGGCGTCGTGCGGTCGGCGGCGCCGGGCGGCACCTCACCTACCGGCAGTGGGACGCCCGCACCAACCAGCTCGCCAGGGCACTGGAGGCCGAGGGCGTGCGGCCCGGCGACCGCGTCGCCCTCTCGCTCACCGGCGGGGAGCCGCTGGCGAGCCTGCACCTGGCCGCGCAGAAGCTCGGCGCGGTGTCGGTGCCGCTGTCCACCCGGTTCGGCCCCGACGAGCTGGGGTACTGCCTCGGCGACGCCGCCGCGACGCTGCTGGTCACCGACCCGGCCACGGCGGAGCGGGCGGCCGGCGTCGCGGGTGGGGTCCCCGTCCGCGACGTGGCCGAGATCGACGCCCGCGGCGCCGACGAACCGGACGGGGCGCTGCCGCCCGTCCCGGAGGGCGAGGTGAGCGTGATGCTCTACACCTCCGGCACCACCGGACGGCCGAAAGGCGTGCCGCGCACCCACCGGGCGGAGCACAGCGCCGCCGTGGCGCACGCGATCCAGACCCAGCAGCGCCAGGGCGAGGTGGTGCTCGGCGTGATGCCGATGTTCCACACCATGGGCCTGCGTACCCTGCTGGCCAGCATCGTCGTCGGGGGGACGTGGGTCGCCCAGCCCGAGTTCGACGTGGAGTCGTCGCTGGAGCTGATGCGTGCGGAGAACGTCACCTCGCTGTACCTCGTGCCCACGATCTACTGGTCGCTGCTGCACAGCGGGCGACTCGGCGAGGTGGCGACCCTGGACCGGCTCAGCTACGCGGGCGCGGCGATGACACCCACGCTGGCCGAGCAGCTCGTGGCGGCCGTGGCGCCCACGGCGTTCGTCAACCACTTCGGCAGCACCGAGATCTACACGTTCACCGTCGGGCCGGACGTGGCCGCGAAGCCCGGCTCGGCCGGCCGCGCCGGGATCTTCTCGCAGGTCCGGCTGGTCGCCCCGGAGGTCGGCGCGCCGCCGGACGCGCTGGTCGGACCGGGGGAGCAGGGGCAGGTGATCGTCTCGATGGGGAGCCCGGAGGCGTTCGCGGGGTACTGGCACCGGCCCGACGCGGACGAGAAGGCGATCCGCGACGGCTGGTACTACACCGGCGACCTGGCGACCACCGACGACGACGGCGACCTCTGGGTGTCCGGCCGGGTCGACGACATGATCAACTCAGGCGGCGAGAACATCTACCCCGACGAGATCGAGGCGGCGCTCGCGCGCTGTGCCGCCGTCGTCGACGTGTGCGTGGTCGGCCTCCCCGACGAGCGGTGGGGGCACGCGGTCACGGCGTTCGTGGTGCCGGCGCAGGGGATCGTCCCCGCCACGGCGGTTGCGGAGACCGTCGCCCACGCCCGGGCGGTGCTGCCGTCGCTGAAGCGCCCGAAACGGGTCATCGCCGTCGAGGCGATCCCCCGCTCCGGGGTGGGCAAGACCCTGCGGCGCACGCTGGTCGCCGGCGAGTTCGAGGCGCTGGCCGATGTCTGAGGCAGTGATCGAAGAAGTGGTCACGGAGCCGGCGGTCCGGTGGGCACCGGCGCGCATCGAGGACGGTCCGCTGGTCGCGGGGCAGGGCCGGTTCCTCGACGACATGGACCCCCTGCCCGGCACGCTCGTGGCCGCGGTGGTGCGCTCGACGCAGCCGCACGCCCGGCTGCGGTCCGTCGACCTGTCCCGGGCGCGGTCCTACCCCGGCGTCGCGGCGGTGGTCGGGCCCGACGAGGTGCGCGCCGCGCTGCGGCCGTTCCCCCTGTCCACCGGCACCGCGATGCCCTACTACCCGACCGGGGTCGACAAGGTGCGCTTCGTCGGGGAGCCGATCGCCGTCGTCGTCGCCACGGACCGGTTCACCGCCGAGGACGCCGCGGAGCTGGTGCGGGTGGACTACGAGCCGCTCGACGTGGTGGTCGGCGCCCGCGCGGCGCTGGCGCCCGGCGCGCCGCTGCTGCACGAGGAGGCGGGCTCGAACGTGGCGACCGACCGGACCTTCCGGTTCGGCCCGGTGCAGGACGCGTTCGCCACCGCCGAGCGCGACGGCGGGCACGTGGTGGAGGGCGAGTACGACTTCCCGCGCTACTCGTCGGTGCCGATGGAGTGCTACAGCGTCATCGCGAACTGGCAGCGCACCGACAGCGGGCCCGGCGTCGAGGCGTGGGCCAACTTCCACGGGCCGTTCACCATGGTCCCGGTGATGGCAGGCGCGCTGGGCCTCCCGACGTCGGCGGTGCGGCTGCACGTCCCGGCCGACATCGGGGGCAGCTTCGGCATCAAGGCCGGGATCTACCCCTACGTGGTGCTGATGGCGCTGGCCTCGAAGCACTCGGGCACGCCGGTGCGCTGGACCGAGGACCGCGTCGAGCACCTGCTGGCCAGCTCGTCGGGCGCGGACCGCGTGATGCGCTTCGCGGCGGCCGTGACCGCGTCCGGTGAGGTGACGGCGCTGCGGGTCGACCTGGTCGACAACGTCGGCGCCTACCTGCGCCCGCCGGAGCCGTCCACGCTCTACCGCTGCTACGGCAACATCACCGGGCCGTACCGGATCGGTGCGGTCGAGATCAGGGCGCGCGCGGTGGTCACCAACTCGATGCCGACCGGGCTCAACCGCGGCTTCGGCGGCCAGCAGCTGTACTTCGGCCTGGAACGGCTGATGGACGCCGTGGCCGGCGCGACGGGGCTCGACGTCGTTGAGGTCCGGCGCCGCAACCTCGTCGAGGCCTTCCCGCACGAGACGCCCACCGGCGGCTGCTACGACTCCGGTGACTACACAGCCGCCCTCGACCTCGCCGTCCGGAGCGCCGACCTCGGCGAACTGCGGGAACGGCAGGCCGCGGCCCGGGCCGAGGGGGTGCACTACGGCATCGGCGTCGGGCTCGTCGTCGATCCCTCCGGCACGAACATCGGCTACGTCGGGCTCGCCACCCCCGCCGAGCAACGCAGGCCGGGCCGGGACAAGTCCGGGTCCACCGAGCACGTGCGGATCTCCGTGGACGTGCAGGGGATCGTCACGGTGCTGCTCGGCTCGGTGCCCCAGGGGCAGGGCCACGCCACCGTGGCG
This sequence comes from Pseudonocardia xinjiangensis, assembly GCF_050948425.1. Classification (NCBI taxonomy): domain Bacteria; kingdom Bacillati; phylum Actinomycetota; class Actinomycetes; order Pseudonocardiales; family Pseudonocardiaceae; genus Pseudonocardia; species Pseudonocardia xinjiangensis. Next base: position 3,753,174 of record NZ_CP192009.1, read on the forward strand.
CGCCAGGTGGCCGCCGACCGGCTCGGGCTGCCCGTCGAGCAGGTACGCGTGGTCGTCGACATGGACACCGCCACCACACCGTGGACGGTGACGTCGGGGAGCTACTCGTCGCGCTTCGCGCCGCTCGTCACCAGCGCGGTGGTGCAGGCGGCCGACCGGATCGCGGCGACGTTGCGCGCCGCGGCGTCGGTGATGCTCGACGTGCCCGCCGACGAGCTGCGTCTCGTGGACGGCACCGTCGCGCACCCCTCCGGGCCGAGCGTGCTGTTCCGGCACGCCGCGGGGGTGGTGCACTGGGACCCGGCGTCGCTGCCGCCCGGCACCTCCGCACGGCTCTACGAGGAGGCGGCGTTCGCCCCCCGGGAGACCAGCGCGGCCACCCGGGACGACCGGATCAACTCCTCGCTCTGCTACGGGTTCGTCGCCGAGATCGTCGCCGTGCGGATCGACCCGGACACCCTGGAGATCGCGATCGACCGCGTCTCCTCCGTCCACGACGCCGGGACCGTGCTCAACCAGCAGCTCCTCGACGGCCAGGTGCACGGCGCGCTGGTGCACGCCCTCGGCGGCGCCGCGTACGAGGAGTTCACCTACGCCCCCTCCGGGCAGCCGACGTCGGCGACCTTCCTCGACTACCTCTGCCCCACCAGCGCCGAGACCGGCTACGACCTGCGCACCGACCACGTCGTCAGCCCCTCACCGCTCACCCCGCTCGGGGCGAAGGGGTGTGGTGAGGGGTCCTCGATGAGCTTCCCGGTCGCGTTCGCCAACGCCGTGGCCGACGCGCTCGCGCCGTCCGGCGTCGGGATCACCCGGCTGCCGTTGCACGGCGAGGTGCTGCACCAGCTGTTGGAGAAGAACGAGAAGGAGAACCCACCATGGCGTTGACCGGCGGAGAGGTCCTGCTGGAGCGCGGGCACGACGGGCGCGTCGCGTACCTGACGCTCTCCAACGGGCCCTACACCGTGATCACGTGGGAGATGCGCCAGCTCGTGGCGGAGCGGTTCGCCGTCCTCGACGCCGACCCGGACGTGCGGGTGGTCGTGGTGCGGTCCGACGGTGAGCACTTCACCTCCGGCGGTGACATCGCGGGGTTCATGGAGGTGGACCCGATCGACTTCACCGATCTCGGCCACAACGTCACCGCAGCGGCGCGGAGCCCGAAACCCGTGATCGCCGCGGTCGACGGGTACTGCTTCGGCGTCGGGCTGGAGATGGCGTTGTCCTGCGACATCCGCCTCGCCACCCCGCGCAGCCAGTTCGCCCTGCCCGAGATGAACCTCGGCATGATCCCGGGATCGGGCGGCACCCAGCGGCTCGCCCGGCTGATCGGGCTGTCGCGGGCGAAGTTCCACATCATGACGGCCACCCGGATCCAGGCCGCGCAGGCGCTGGACTGGGGGATCGTCGCCGGCCTCTACGACGACCGGGAGGCGCTGTACGCGGCCGCCGACGAGCTCGCGGCGCGGATGGCCGCCTTCTCACCGGCGGCCCAGCGCACGGCGAAGGAGGTGCTCGACAAGGGCGCCGACGGGCCGCTCTACACCGGCATCGAGCTGGAGCGGAAGGCCTACGCGATGCTGCGCGCCACGCACGACTTCGCCGAGGGCGTCGCCGCGTTCACCGAGAAGCGCAAGCCGGAGTTCACCGGACGGTGAGGCGCTCATGAAACCGGCACCCTTCGCCTACGTGCGCCCGGGGAGTCTCGACGACGTGCTCGCCGAGCTCGCGGGCGACGACGCCAAGGTGCTCGCCGGCGGCCAGTCGCTGGTGCCGGTGCTCGCGATGCGCCTGGGCCGGCCCGCGACGCTCGTCGACATCACCGCGGCCCGCGGGCTCGACCGGCTCGACGTCGACGGCGGTGCCCTCCACGTGGGGGCCGCGGTCCGCCAGCGCGCCGTGGAGCAAGCCGACCAGGCCCGGGCCGTGCCGCTGCTCGGGATGGCGCTGCCCTTCGTCGGGCACCGGGAGCTGCGCAGCCGCGGCACCGTGTGCGGCAGCCTCGCCCACGCCGACCCGGCCGCGGAGCTCCCCGCGGTGGCCTGCTGCCTCGACGCCGAGCTGGAGGTCGCCGGCCCCCGCGGCCGCCGCACCGTCGCGGCCGAAGAGTTCTTCACCGGAGCGATGACCACCACGGTGGCGCCCGACGAGGTGCTGGTCGCGGCCCGGTTCCCGGTGGCGGGGGCGGGGGAGGGCCACGGTTTCGCCGAGATCGCGCGCCGGCACGGCGACTTCGCGCTGGCCGGGGTGGTCACGCGGGTCCGCCGTGGTCCGGACGGCGCGGTGCTCGCCGCCCGGCTCACCGCCTTCGGGGTGTCCGACCGGCCGGTGACCCGCGACGTCACCGACCTCGTGCGGACGACCGAGGGGGCCGAGCGGCTCCTGCGCGAGGCGACGGCCGGGCTCGCCGCCGACATGGTCGACACCGCGGGCGACGCGCACGGCTCCCCGGGCTACCGCCGCCGGCTCCTGGCGGTGCTGGCCGCCCGCGAGCTGGCCCGTGCCCACCGCACCGCCGCCGACGCCGCCCCCCACCGGGAGCCGGCGATCCGGGAGCCGAACCGGAACCCGGCGCGGCCGCCCGAGCGGGCCCGGGCGCGGGTGCCTGCCCAGGAGCGGGTGGCCGTCACGTTCCGCGTGAACGGGAGCGAGGCCACCGTGCGCGTGCCGCCGCGGATGCACCTCGCCGACGCGCTGCGTGAGCACGTCGGCCTCACCGGCACCCATCTGGGCTGCGAGCACGGGGTGTGCGGGATGTGCACCGTCCTCGTCGACGGCTCAGCGGCGCGGGCGTGCCTGCTGTTCGCCGTGCAGTGCGAGGGAACCGAGATCGTCACCGTCGAAGGGCTCGGCAGGCCCGAGGAGCAGCACCCGCTGCAGCAGGCGTTCTCCGCGCACCACGCACTCCAGTGCGGCTTCTGCACCCCGGGGATGCTCATGAGCTCCTACGACCTGCTGGCCGGGCCCGGCGCCGTCACGCGTGAGGACCTGCCCGAGCAGATGTCGGGAGTACTGTGCCGCTGCACCGGCTACCGCGGCATCCTGGCCGCCGTGGCGGACGTCGCCGCCGCCCATCCCGGCGGTGTGCCCGCGCCGCTGAACTGCGAGCCCCGCGTGCTGATGGGGCGCAGCGGAGGGTCCGGCCAGGGGCACACCGAGCAGTCGGGTGCCGGCGCTCCGGAGAGCACGCGCGGCGTCGACAGCAGCCTCGCCGGCGGGGCCGATCTCACCGTCCCGGCCGGATCCCCGTCCGCGACGGTCGAGGTGACCAGCGCGCTCGGCGCTCCCGTCGACGCCGTGTGGGCGGTGCTCGACGACGTCGAGCGCATGGTCGCCTGCCTTCCCGGCGCCGCGCTCACCGAGGCACTGGGCGGCGACCGGTACCGCGGCACCGCCGGCGTGGCGCTCGGGCCGGTGAAGCTCTCGTTCGCCGGGCTCGCCCAGATCGTCGAGCGCGACGCGGATGGCCACCGGCTCCGGATGATCGGCCAGGGTTCCGATGCGGGCGGCAGCGCGACCCAGGCCGACATCCGGCTGCGCGCCGAGCCGGCGCCGGGCGGCGGCAGCGTCCTGCGCGCGGACGCCGACCTCTACCTGTCGGGCCGCATCGCGCAGTTCGGGCGCGCGCTCGCCGGGGACGTCAGCAGACGGTTGTTCGAGCAGTTCGCCACGGCCGTCGACGCCGCCGCTGCCGGACGGGAGGCACCCGCGCGCCGCGGCCCGTCCCCGCTGCGGCTCGCGATCGGCGCGCTCCTCGACGCGGTGCGCCGCCGCGTGTCGACGGTACGGAGGCGCTGAGCCGGCCGGCTCGCCGCCGGCCGACTCCGCCTCCCCGGGTCTAGCCGGCGTCGAGCTCGTCGATCCCGCCGGCCTCGGCGAACCAGCCGCCGGGTCCGGGTGGCTCCGGGGCAAGCAGAGCCGTGCTCTGGCACGCGCCCCGGATCGCACTGATCACCACGTCCCCGGCCGGAACGCCCGGACCCATGTGACGGACCGCGATGCTGGCCGCGGCACCGTCGATCATGTACGGGCCGAGCACGAACGGCACCCGCCCGGTGACCTGCTCCCCGGAGTCCTGGTCGCGGAACGGCATCGTGATCCGATCCGATCCGATGCGGTGCTGCAGGACCACCGGCGCCTCGCGAGCGGCCTCGATGACGGCGGACCAGTCCTGCTCCGAGCTCTGGCTTCCGAAGAACACGTTGTTCCCGGACTTGCCGACGGCGGGCTTCGCCACCAGCCGGTCCCGGTCAGCGGTGATCCGGCTCAGCAGCGCCGCGGGCACGGCCGCATCGTCGTCCAGGCCGAGGCATGCGGTCCACGGAACGTGGGTGCGCACCAGCGCGCGGTCGGCCGGGGTGAGCACGCCGGCGTCACAGTCCTCGTGCAGCCAGGCCAGCACCGCCTTCGAGGAGATGAGAGCCGACTCCGTGCGCGGGAACAGCGCGATGGTGCGGGCCCGGTCGGCGGCACGCAGGACGGCGAGGCCGCCGCCGTCCTCCACGATGCGGTTCCCGCCCCAGTGCAGCAGCACGAGGTCGACCGGCGCATCGCCGGCGAGCAGCCGGTCGGCGCCGTCGAGGCGCAGGTCGGCGAGATCGGCCTCGACCACCTCGATTCCCGCTCGCCGGGCGTCGGCCAGGATGGCCGGCTTGGCCGTCCCGTAGCGCTGGACCACCCCGGCGTTGTCGAGCGCCCGGTACACCGGCATGAGCACCCGGCCGGTTCTGTCGTTGTCGGGCGCCACCTGGGCCCGGAGGGTGCGCAGCAGTGCCGCGGAACGCGTGGGCACGGTGGAGGGCGGCGGGTGGAGACCGCTCGCCGGGCACAGCCGCGCGTAGGCGTCCGCGAGGCGGGGCGTCACCATGGCGCCACCGAGCCGGGTGCTGTTGTTGAACTCGAGGAGACGGGGCCGCCCGTTCTCGATCAGGATGTCGGGACGGGCGTACCGGGTGAGCTCCGCCGCCACCAGCGGGCGGTCCTGGTCCATCAGCGGGAGCTCATGGGGGAAGCGGAGTACCTGGCGCAGCTCGCCCAGCGTCGAGGCCCGGCGCCGGCACGCGTCCACGGCCAGGTGCAACAGCCGGGCCGCGAGCGACTCGAGCCCCCGGTAGGCCCCCTCCCCGATGATGACCGGCCGGAGTGGTTCCCAGCGCCTGCCGTCGGACTCCTGGCGCGGGTAGGACCCCCATCCGGTCGGCGTCGTCATCCGGCGGGTGAGGAACTCGCCGCGGAACTCGGCGGGAAGTGCATCCCACGTGTCCTGGACCCGGAGGTCGAGAAGCTCGCTGCCTGCGCTGCCACGAGCTTCTGCCGCGGCGAGGGGGGCGGCGGTACGGAGATCGCCTGTTGGCGAGGTCACGGTCAGCGCTCCCGACTACGCCGGCAGACCATGACGTTCGCATCCTCTGTAGTACAGCGAGAGGAGGAGCGAGTCGCGGATCCGGCCGCGCTGGAAGTGCGACCGGAAGCGTGCGTTGTATTCCTTGAACCACTTCGCGGAATGATGCAGGAAGAGGATGTCGTGCGGCGCCATGTGCCGGATGGCGAGCATGGCGACCGGGGCGACGGAGACGCGGAAGTCCGGGTTGCGCACTGCTCTCTCGTCGCAGTGGGGATGGAACTGCCCGATCATCAGGCCCGACTCCACGGCGAAGTCCTTCAGGGTGTTGTCGTACACCGCATCGAGGCGCTTCCAGCCGTCGGGGCCCATGCAGGGCATGACGATCAGCCGGCTGTCGAGCACCACCCCACTGCTCTGCGACGGGCGACCGGCCTTGCCGAACTCGATGATCTCCGCCCGGAGCTGCTCGGCCAGTTCCGACTCACTGGATCCGTGGATGTCGTGTCGCATGATGCTCTCCAGCGCGTGCTGAGCGAGCGTGCGCGGGATGAACGGGCACACCGGTCCGGACCGGCCGACTCGCCGGTCGCCGACGGACACGTACTCCCGCAGCCAGGTGTCTACTTGCCGGTGGTGCTCGTCGGAAATCGTCTCGTCCGTCATGGCGTGCCCGCCACCGGGACAGACGATATCGCGAGCACGTCGGCCCGTGCGGAACTGTTCATACGACTCTTCCAATCTTGCAATGCGCCGACCTCCCTGTGGACGCGCTATCGGCGCGGCTGGGAGTCGGGACGTGCGGTCGGTTGTGGCCCGGCTGATCGGTCTGGACCGGATGGGGTCTGAGCTGGCGGGGTCTGGGCCGGCTGGGGCGTGGCCTGCGGGGTCTGGGCTCAGGTCGCCTCGTGGAAGCGCAGGCGCAGGAGATGGCGTTCCGGATCGGTGAACGCGGTGCGCCCGTGCAGCGCGACGTGGTTGTCAAAAATCATCATCCCGTCGGTGGGAATGACCTGCTGGATCTCCCCGGGACCTTCCTCGAGGTGCCTGGTCACCGTGTCCACCGCCTGGAACACCTCCGGCCTCTGGTATTCGGGATGGGCTTTGATACCCTTCCGAATCCCGTTCTTCCGCCAGCGCCACATGGGTTTCTCGGCGAGCACCGGCGCGTAGAGGTAGCCATCCGAAGAAATGCTTGCGTACTTCTTGAACGCTTCCGGAATGCGTCTGGGCAACGGCGTCTCGGTTAGTAGGCGCACCGCATCGCGACCTTCCGGGGTTTCCTCGAGCTGGTTTCTGACGACGCGCCCGTCGCGGAGCAAGGACACCCCGCCGCCGCACTGGGCGGCGCGCACGGCGTACAGGAAGAAGAAGCGCTCCGGAATGGGCAGGGCCCCGTTGTCCGTGTGGTAGCCGGCCTTGAGGTCGTTCTCCGAGAAGCTCGTATGGCCCGACGACTCGTCTCCGCGGTTCTGGACGTCCCACAGGACGTGGTCGAACGGTATGTTCGCGGTCGGGTCGCCGAGCAGCACGGCCAGTGCGAAGACGGCCTTGCGTTTGTCGTCGATCCCCAGGTCGCGCAGGCCGACCTCCTCCAGCAGCACCGCACAGGCCTCGTCGTCGTCGAACGCCGAGCGGATGCGGTCGGTGAGTGCCGTCAGTCGGGGCGCGACCTCCCGTAGTCGCTCCCGTAGGGCGACGGGGTCGTGCGGAGGAGCCAGCGCCTCGCCGGGGACATCAGCTCCGTAGTGGTCGGCGAGAGCGGCCCTGACGGCGTCCTTCTCCGTCGGCCACCACGCTCGTGCCCCGTCCGTCTCCAGCCGCACGATGCTGGTGAACGATGCGGTCGTCGTCATCTGCGATACCTCCGAACCCTCGAGTCCGGCAGCCACGGTCATCTGCCGGATCGGCTCACATTCGTTTCGATTCCCGCCTGCTGTGCCGACGGGCTGGTCTCATCGAGAAGGAGAGGTCGAGTAGGCGATCGCCGGACTCCGGGGCGTCGGCGAGGTGCTGGGTGGCTCCTGTCGGCTCAGGCGCGCTCGGGCGCTCAGGGAGAGGTCGTTGTTGCTGACACCGAGGTGGATCCCGTGCCCGGCCATGGCGGCCAGCACGTCGGGGGCGAGTGCGGGGTCGGCTTCGGCCATCGCGGCCATCAGCCGGGAGAAGTGCCGCCGTTCGCGGAGGGCATCGCCGATGAAGCCCGCGGGGTTGTGCCGTCCGGCCAGCTCCAGCCCGCGGAGCAGCAAGGTGTCGAAGCGTGCGGGGTCGGCGCCTGCGTCGATGACGCGCCTGCGTGCGCTCCAGCACGCGGACGCCCAGACGGTGCCGTCGGCGTGGGGATCGCTGTGCGGGCCACCCTGGAAGTGGGCCATCGTCCAGCGGGGATCGAGCTTGCGGCGCCGTTGCTCGGTCTCCGGCACGGCGTGGCGGTGCCAGCCGTAGATGTCGGGGGTGCCCAGCAGCATCGCCGTGATCACATCGGAGGTGCCTTCGTCCAGTGCGGTCTTCTTGTTCGTCTGCTGCCCTGGCGGGCGCAGCCGGTTGAGCCGGAAGTCCGCGGTGTGACGGCACACGTGGTGGCCGACCTCGTGACAGATGATGGCCGCGTTGTGTGCCGGCGCGCAGAAGTACGGCGCGGTGCCGGGGGTGACGACGAACCCGGCGCCACCGCTCAGATGCACCTCGCCGTCCGGGCTGGCCGCGTCCGGGTCGGCTCCCAGCCCCTGCCCGGGCAGCCGGTAGTGCCCGCCACGCCATCGGCGCGTCTGCTCGTGGATCCCGATGCGGACCAGCAGCCGCGGCAGAGGATGCCCCAGCAGCCCGCTGACGTAGCGCAGCGCCCGCTGGGCGTGGAACGCCGCGTTGACCACCCCGAACGCCCGTGCTGCCCGGTCGGCCGCCGCGCCGGCAACGGGACCACCGCCGGCGGAGGGGTCGAAGACCAGCCCCTCGCCGGTGAACAGTGCCCCGCCCCGCTCGTCGCGGACCGTCACCTCGGGCAGTACCACGTGCGCCGGCCCGACCTCGAGGACGTCCAGTTCGACCTCCCCGAGCCGGCCCGGCCCGGCTGACCAGCCGGGCGGGTCGGGGAGGTAGACAGCGGCGCGGGTCACGCGGGAACCGCCACGCCGCTCAGCAGTTCGAGCGCACCGCCGGCGATCAGCTCGGCGGGCGACAGCACCGGAAGCCCGGTCGCCGCCTCGGCTTCCCGGGACGCCAGCGGGCTCGCGGTCAACAGCCCGCTCACCGCCCGCACCGGGGTGCCCAGATCCGCCATGATCCCGACGCCGGCGACGGCACTGAGCGCATCGGCCACCGCGAGCACGACCCCGTCGGCGAATCCCGCCAGACCGGCGGCCAGTCCCCGGGTCTCCTCCTGCAGCAGGCCGTCGGCGATCTCCAGGACCACAACCGACGCGCCGCGCTCGACCAGCGCGTCGCGGATCCCGACCATGGTGGCGTGCAACCGCTGCGGCGGGTAGCCGAACGTCGAGGGCATCCCGAAGTCCAGGAAGTCCACGATCTCGGACGCCCCCGCGTCCTGGTACATCCACCGGTCCTTCCCGCTCCCGGACCCGGTGACCTTGCCCGCCCCGACGCGTAACCCGGCGCTCGACCATCCGCGCACCAGCGCCGATGCCGTCGTGGTCTTGCCCGCCCCCATCGACGAGCCGACCACCACGTAGGTGCCCAACTCGGGCCGGCCCGGCGCCGGCGCCGGCATCGCGTATCCGTCCAGCGACAACGGCCGGCCGGCCGGGTCGGCCAGCAACCCCAGCACCTCCAGCACGGTGGGCTCCGCCCGCCGCGCGTGCGCCGAGGCCACCTGCCCGACCACGCCTCCCGCGGTCAACATGTGCGCCACGGTCCCCGTCGGCAGGTACCCCTCGTAGTAGTCGGTGGCGTACCGATTACCGAACGCACCCGCGACGACGTCCCCCGGATACAGCCGGACCTGCCGGCCGTGCGTGTCCTCCAGATGGTCGTGGGCCCCCACGCTCACGACCCTGGCTCCGACGAGATCACCCAACCGCGGTTCCCGGTCAAGACTCCCCAGCGTGACCGTTCCGCGATCAATCACCCCGCGGGTGACATAGCTCCACTTGGCATCCACAAACTGTTGCATCACTGGCCCCTCGCGCAGGTTCTCGATCGGATCTCCGCGCTCACGTATGGTCGTTTCACACTGCTTGCAACATCACCCGTAGCGCCCGCGGCCGGAAGCTCGGCAGGCGCGCAAAGAATCGAGTGTGTCGATGATCTCGTTGCCGGCCCCCGCCGGCGACCGAGATCGTTTCGTGCATTTTCTCTCCCGGATGGGTGTGCTCGTCATCGATCACCGGTGGCGACCGCAGACCATCCCCTTCGTCTGGGCGTCCGGCTCGTACCGGGCGCTAACCGCTCAAACGAGACCGCGTCGACGGCTGTCGTCGCAGCTAGGCAGGATGATCACGCGCCGCCTGCCCCGTCTCGTCCGGCGTTCGGCACGCAATCACAAATGTCCAGATTGACATCATGATCAATCGAAACCTGTATTGCTCCCCGCCGACGAACGGCGTCGTGATCTTCCCGAGTTGACATCCGGCCCGGTCTATTCGGCTTAAACCCGGAGCGGAGGGCGCATCGCCAGTGTAGGACAGAACCTCGGTGGCCGCCCTGATGACGCCTTCTCATCGTACGCTTGCTTCACCGACGTGCAAGGTTGTCATTTCAGCGTGGCGGATTTCATGATCCCCCGTCGAGCGGTCCGGCGGTCGACCACCATTTGCCGTGCCGCTGGTTGGCGGAGAGTAGGCGGCGATTGGTGGACAAGGGTAGGCTGGCTGGCCGTTCATACGGTTGCCGGTAAAGATTCACAAAGTACAAAGTAAAAGATCGGCTTTAGGCAATTCGGGTCGCCGGCCGCAACTGTGAACACGCGGCGTCAGTGGAACCGCATCGCAGCATGCCGCCGGCCGGGTGGCGGCGGGGGCGGGTCAGCGGGCCAGCGGTTCGGCGGTGATCAGCGCAGCCCGGTGCCCGGCGCGGCGGGCACCGAGCCAGCCGAGCAGTGTGGCGATCGCGTCCTCGGCGAACGCCCCGGGCTTGTCCGAACCGAAACGGCGCGCCGCGGCGGCGCGCAGGCGCACCCCGAGCGCGGCGGCGGCGCCGGCGGAGGCCAGGCCGACCAGCGCGGGCAGGGTCGTGTCGTACTGGTTGCGGCGGGCCATCGCCGCCGCAGAGGTGGCACCCAGCACGGCCCGGGGCAGCAGTCCCGGCAGAGCGAGCCGGCTCGGGGTGGCCGGCAGCTTGTCGGCCACGAGCTCGCCTGCGGCGGCCAGCGCGGAGATCACCGTGCCGGCGCGGCTGCCCAGCCGCGCCGCGACGGCACCGGGGTCGTCGCGGCCGGAGGTGAGGGCGATCGCGGTGACGCCTGCGGTGCTGCGGGACCCGGTGGCCGCGCCCAGCGCGGCGGCCCGCAGGAGCGTCGCCGGGCTGCCGGGGGGTACCGGCTCACGGCTCTCGGCCACGCGGGAGACGGCGACGAGGGTGGCGTGGGTGGCGACCCCGTAGACGAGGTGCGGGACGACGTCGGCGACCCAGTCGGTGGTGCTCCAGGTGCGGGGGTCGCTGATGCGCCATGCGGTGAGCGGCCCGCCGGCGGCCGCCATCGCCGCCAGTCCCAGCAGAGGGCCTCCGATCACGGTCGGCAGTCGCAGCCCGGCAGCACGCAGCACGCCCGCCGCGCTGCCGATCGCCACGCCCGTGGCGGTGGCGGCCAGCGGACCCGCCGCGGAGAGCGTGCCGGTCCGCTCCCAGGGGTTGCGGAGCGTCTCCGGCCCGGCCGCCCGCCCGCGCACGGCCCCACCGAGGTACGTGGTCGCGCCCCGCGCTGTCGTGCCGGCGGCGCCGGCGACCGCTCCGCGGGCGAGGCCGGTCCAGCTCGAGCTCACGACGGTGCCGTACCCGGTGCGCGGGAGAGCGCACCGAGCAGCCGGTCGACGAACTCCACCTGGGCCGTCACGAGCTTGCGCCGTGCCGTGCCGGTGTCGAACCACGCCGCGCGGTCGATCTCCGGGAACTCCCGCACGGTGCCCGACCGTGGCGGCCATTCGAGCTCGAAGACGCCGGGCGTGATGTGGTCGGCGTCGAAGTCGCCCTCCCGGGCGAAGACGGTGATCAGCTTCCCGGTCCGTTGCCGGACGGTGCCCAGCTCCAGCACCGGGCCGGGCGGAGGCGGGGAACCGAGCTCCTCGGTGAACTCGCGCTCGGCCGCTGCCTGCGCGTCCTCGCCGGGGTCGTGCTCGCCCTTCGGGACCGACCACGCGGCGTCGTCCTTGCGGGCCCAGTACGGCCCGCCCATGTGTCCGAGCAGTACCTCGACCTCACCGGCCGCACCCGGCCGGAACAGGAGCAGCCCGGCGCTCAGCACGGTCATGTCGCTGCCGGCCCGGTTGCTGATGTCCCGGTCGCCGCCGTCCCCGTTATGGCCGGGGTGGCGCGGTTCCGGCGCCGTCCCGGCGCCCGTGTCACAGCCGCCACCGGCGCAGCATGGCAGACCGCCTGCCCGCGGAGCGGGCGGCGCGCGCCGTCGCGGCCCGGACGTGTCGCCAGCTGCCCCCGTACGGCTCGGCGGTCTGGCGCGACCGGCGGCCGGACGATGGACCGGACGGCGCACCCAAGCGGAGCAAAACGGACCAATCGTGATGGCGGCGCAACGGTTGGGTAACGTACTCGTAACGCAGAGTCGCCAGGGTCTGGTGCTGGCGCGCGAGGGCCCGGCGGCGCTTCCGGTCGCCGGCACTGGCTACGGACGTCCGGAAGGAGGCCCTGCAGGTGGACCCCGACGATGCGGAGCCCACGGTCGGGCGCACCGGAGCGCGGTTCGGCGGTGGCTCCCGGCGGCGGAAGTCCAAGCGGCGCGGTCCCGGTGGGCAACCGACCTCCGAGTTGAACACCGAGGCGCTGGCGGCCGTTCCCGAGGCCGAGGCGGAGGGAAAGCCCGACCACGCACCGGATGACGGATTCGTCGTGTATCGTTCCTCGCCCGTGGGGCTCACCGGGGCGCGGTTCGGGGGAGCCCCCCGTGATCACAGCCGGAGCGCCCAAACTGACCCCCCTGACCTCGAGGAGGGACCGATCAACGGTCCATCGGCCGGTTCTGACCCGGCAGGCGCTGACCCCGCATCCGCGTACCCCTACCAGTCGGGCGGGGACTACCTCGCGTCCGGCTACGGGGCGGAGTCAGGAGCGGCGGTCGAGGGCCCCACGTCGTTCGTCCGACCCTACGTCCTGACGCGCGGTCGCACACGGTCCCAGTACGAACTGTCCATCGAGACGCTGGTCTCGGCCGTGCCCATGGCCACCAGCGGGCCCGCCGCGGCCGAGCACGAGGCCGTCATCTCGCTCTGCCAGGAGCCTCGTTCCGTCGCCGAGGTGGCGGCGCTGCTCGGCATTCCGCTCGGCGTGGCCAAGGTGATCCTGGGCGACCTGGTGGCGAACGGCGCTGTGGCGGTGCACCGCACGGTCGGCGTGGCCGGCCCGGATCTTGCGCTGATGGAGCGCGTGCTCGCCGGGCTCCGCCGGCTCTGACGACGTCCCCGCCGGGTCGGGGGAGGGGAGCCGGCCATCGGGCGCCGACGCTCAGGCCTGCGGGTCGCTCTGCTTGCGACGCCCGCCGCGCTGCATGTTGCCGGTGGTGATGCGCCTGCCGGGGTCGACCAGCCGCTTCCACTTGGCCTGCGCGGCCTGTCGGCTGCCGAGCTGCGCCTGCACGGCTTCGGCCACCTGGGCCCAGGTCAGACCGTCCTGGCGGAGCTTGCGGATGAGATCGCGCTCGTACCGGTCGGCCACCCGGTGCATCTCGTGCACGATCGCGTACCAGGCGGCTGCCGCGTCGCGGGTGAGAGGTCCGTCGGCACTGCGCTGTTTCAGGGTCTCGAGCTCCTCGGTGAGGGAGCGGGCGGCCCTCGTGACGCTGGGTTCGGCCCGTTCGAGCCAGAGGCGAGCTTCCTCGTACTTCATGCTGTCAATGATACAATGACGCCAGCACGGCGGCAATGATCGGTTGACCCTCGTGGCGCCGGAGCGCCACGACGGGCGACGCAGCTGCTCAGAGGCCGCCGAGCGGCTCCACGGCGGTGATCCAGACGACGGGGGAGCCCTCCTCGTCGGAGGCCGCGAGGTCGACCTCGGCGGTGATCGCCCAGTCCCGGTCGCCTGCCGGGTCGTCGAGCACCTGTCGGACGAGCCAGCGCTCGGGCTCCTCGGTGACGGTGATCATGGCCGGTCCGCGGGCGTCGGGCCCGGTGCCGATGTCGGTGTGCTCGGCGAAGTAGGGCTCCAGCGCCGCGCGCCAGGCCTCGGCGGTCCACCCGGACTCGGCGTCGAGCTCGCCGAGCAGGTCGAAGCGCCGCAGCGCCGCCAGCTCGACGCGGCGGAACAGCGCGTTGCGGACGAGAACGCGGAAGGCACGGACGTTGCGGGTGACCCCGGCGGGGCCCTGGTCGAGCGACGGGGGAGCGGGCTCCTCGCCCGCCCCCGCTCCGGCGGCGAGGGCCTCCCACTCGTCGAGCAGGCTGGAGTCGACCTGGCGGACGAGCTCGCCGAGCCACTCCTCGACGTCGGTGAGCTCCTCGGTCTTCGCCTCGTCGGGCACGGTCTGACGCAGGGCGCGGTAGGCGTCGGCGAGGTAGCGCAGCACCAGGCCCTCGGAGCGGGCGAGCTGGTAGTGCGAGACGTACTCGACGAAGGTCATCGACCGCTCGAACATGTCGCGGGCGACCGACTTGGGCGACAGGCGGGCGTCCTCCACCCACGGGGCGCCCCGCCGGTAGGTCTCCAGTGCGGCGTGCAGCAGCTCGTCGAGCGGCTTCGGGTACGTGACGTCCTCGAGCAGCGCCATGCGCTCCTCGTACTCGATGCCGTCGGCCTTCATCGCCGCGACGGCCTCGCCGCGGGCCTTGTTCTGCTGCGCGTAGAGCACGGCCCGCGGGTCGTCGAGCGTCGCCTCGATCACCGAGAGCACGTCCATGGGGTAGCTCGGCGCCTCCCGGTCCAGCAGCTCGATCGCGGCCAGCGCGAAGGGGGACAGCGGCTGGTTGAGGGCGAAGTCGAGCTGCAGGTCGCCGACGAGGCGCACCCGCCGGCCTTCCGCGTCGGGCTCCGGGAGCTCCTCCACCACCCCGGACGCCCGCAGCGCCCGGTAGATCGCGATGGCGCGCAGGATGTGCCGGCGCTGCCGGGGCCGCGGTTCGTGGTTGTCCTCGAGCAGGTGGCGCATGGCCGCGAACGCGTCACCCGGCCGGGAGATGACGTTCAGCAGCATCGCGTGGGTGACCTTGAAGTGGCTGGTCAGCGGCTCGGGCTGGGCGTTCTGCAGCTTCTCGAAGCTGGTCTCCGACCAGCCGACGAAGCCCTCCGGGGGTTGCTTGCGCACGATCCGCTTGCGCTTCTTGAGGTCATCGCCCGCCCGAGCGAGCAGCCGGGCGTTCTCCACCTCGTGGTCGGGTGCCTCGGCGACGACGGTGCCCACGGTGTCGTAGCCCGCGCGCCCGGCGCGGCCGGCGATCTGGTGGAACTCACGGGCCTTGAGCGGCCGGGTCCGCTGCCCGTCGTACTTGGCGAGGCCGGTGAACAGCACCGTGCGGATCGGCACGTTGATCCCGACGCCGAGGGTGTCGGTGCCCGCGATGACGCGCAGCAGCCCGGCCTGGGCGAGGGTCTCCACCAGGCGCCGGTAGCGCGGGAGCATCCCGGCGTGGTGCACGCCGATGCCGTGGCGCACCAGCCGCGACAGGGTCTTGCCGAAGCCCGAGGTGAAACGGAAGTTGCCGATCACGTCGGCGATCGCCTGCTTGTCCTCCTTGGACGTGACGTTCACGCTCATCAGCGACTGCGCCCGCTCCACGGCCGACTGCTGCGTGAAGTGCACGGCGTAGACCGGCGCCTCGTGGGTCTGCAGCAGCTCGCTGATCGTCTCGTGCAGCGGGGTGAAGACGTAGCGGTAGTGCAGCGGCACCGGCCGTTCCACGGAGGTGATCACCGCGGTCGGCCTGCCGGTGCGCCGGGTCAGGTCCTCCTCGAAGAAGGAGACGTCCCCCAGCGTGGCGCTCATCAGCAGGAACTGCGCCTGCGGGAGCTCGATCAGCGGCACCTGCCACGCCCAGCCGCGGTCGGGGTCGGCGTAGAAGTGGAACTCGTCCATCACCACGGATCCCACGTCGGCGTCGCGGCCGCTGCGCAGCGCGATGTTGGCCAGGATCTCCGCGGTACAGCAGATGATCGGGGCCTTCTCGTTGACCGCGGCGTCCCCGGTGAGCATCCCGACCTTGTCGGCCCCGAACACGTCGATGAGCGCGAAGAACTTCTCGCTGACCAGCGCCTTGATCGGCGCCGTGTAGAAGGTGCGCTGCCCCCGGGCCAGCGCCGCGGCGTGCGCGCCCACGGCCACCAGCGACTTCCCGGACCCGGTCGGTGTGGAGAGGATGACGTTGCTGCCGGTGACCAGCTCCAGCAGCGCCTCCTCCTGCGCCGGGTAGAGCGAGAGTCCCTGCTCCTCGAACGCCCAGTCGGTGAACGCCTCGACGAGCGCGTCGGGGTCATCAGGTGTGGGTGGGAGCCGGTCGGTGAGCGTCATGATGCCCCGATCGTCTCTCGCCGGGCCGCCACGCCGGTGCGCGGGGCCCGGAACGGCCACGTCAGCGGCGCCCGCGGCGTTCGATGCCGCCGGTAACCGTTAGCGTGTGTGCCGTGACAGAGGGGCCGACTTCGGGCGAGTTGCCCGATCTCGTCCCCCCGATGCAGGCGGCCTCGGTGGCGGGGGATCCGCCGGTCGGACCGGACTGGGTGGTCGAGGTGGCCTGGACCGGCCACCGATGCATCGCGTACGTGCAGCCCGGCAGGCGGGTGCGGCTGCTGAGCGGCGGCAACAACTCGATGAGCGCCGCCTACCCGGAGCTGTCCGAGCCGCTGCTGCGCCGCTCGCCGCCCGGCGGGATGGTGCTCGACGGCACCCTCGTCGCGCGCGGCGAGGAGCACGCGGTGCGTCCGCGCCTGCTCAAGCGCCGCAGCGCGCGGCATCGTCCCTCCGACGAGACGATCCGGCGGATCCCGGTGGACTTCCAGGTGGCCGACCTGCTCTGGCTGGACGGGCACAGCACCACCGACCTGCACTACGCCGACCGACGGGCGCTGCTCGACGGCCTCGGGTTCGCCAGCCCTCCGGTGTGGACGACGTCACCGCTGCCGGCCACCGAGCTCGACACGATGCTGGCGATCGCCGACCAGAAGGGCGCCGAAGGCCTGCACGCCCGGCACCTGCGGGGCCGCTACCACCCCGGGGGCCGCTCGCGCTTCTGGCTCCGGGTGCCCATCCGGCGCACGCGCCAGGTGCTCGTGGGCGGCTGGACACCCGCCGACCCGCGGCGTCCGGACACGGTCGGCACGCTCCTGCTCGGCGTTCCCGTCGGCGGCGGGCTGCACTACGTCGGGCGGGTGGGGGTGTCGCTGGAGCAGCGCCGCCAGCTGGCCGCCGAGCTCGTGGCCCGCAGACTGCCGAAGCGGCCCTTCTCGGGCGAGGTGCCCGCCGATGCCGGGCGCCACGCCAGCTGGGCGGCGCCCGAGCTGGTGGGGCTCGTGGAGTTCACCGGCTGGATCGGCGGCGGCCGGATGCGCCGCCCGCACTGGCGGGGGCTGCTCGCCCCGTCGGCGGTGCAGCAGGCGGGATGGGCCCGTCCGCCCGAGCCGGTGATCGAGACGCCGGCTCCGGAGCTCGCCCCGCCGGTGGAGCCGGCGGTGGCGACATCCCCCGGCCCCGCGTCATCCGGCCCCGCGGCTCCCGAGCCCGTGGCCGCCGAACCCGGTGCCGCCGGTCCCGCCACGCCCGGTGCCGCCGAGCCCGCCGCTGCCGGGCAGGTGGTGCAGGCCCGCCGCCTCGAGCAGCACTTCTTCTACAACTCGCTCAACACCATCGCCGCGCTGATCCGCACCGACCCGATGCGGGCACGCGAGCTGCTGTTCGGTTTCGCGGACCTGTCCCGGGTGGCCGACCTGCCGGGCACGAGCACGCTCGGCCGGGAGCTCGACGCGGTGCGCGGCTACCTGCAGCTCGAGCAGGCGAGGTTCGGCGAGCGGCTACGGGTCGAGGTGGACGTCGAGAGCGGCGTCGAGCCGGTTCCCGTCAGCGCGATGCAGGTGCTCGACGTGGTGCGCAGCGCCGTGCAGCAGGAGATCGAACCGCTGCCCGACGGCGGCACGCTCGCCCTGGTCGCCCGCCGGACGGCGGCGGGTTGCGCGATCACCGTGACCGCGGGCGAACGGGCTCCGACAACGCTGCTGCTCGCGGCGCCACCCGACTGAGCGAGGGCGTGACCCGTGTACCGCCGAAGGTGATCATGGACTTCGGTACCGTGGAGAAATGCTCGGCCTTCCTGATGGCACCCGCGCGTGCCTCTTCGATCTCGACGGTGTCCTGACCGACACCGCCAGCGTGCATGCCGCCGCGTGGAAGCAGATGTTCGACGACTTCCTGCGCTCCCGTGCCGAGCACGACGGCACCCCCTTCAAGCCGTTCGACGTGAAGGCCGACTACGGCCCCTACGTCGACGGGAAGCCACGACTGGCCGGCACCGACTCGTTCCTCCGCTCCCGCGGCATCGCACTACCCGAGGGCGGTCCCGGTGACGCCCCTGACGCCGACACGGTCTACGCACTGGCCACGAGGAAGAACGAGCTCGTCCAGGAGAAGATCACGACCGTGGGCGTCACGGTCTACCCCGGTTCCGTGCGCTACCTGAAGGCCGTGAAGGAAGCCGGTCTGGCCACGGCCTGCGTCTCGTCATCGGCCAACGCGGCCCAGGTGCTCGACGTCGCCGGCCTCACCGCGTTGATCGACCACCGCGTCGACGGCGTCACGGCCCGGGAGCGGGGCCTGCCCGGCAAGCCCGCCCCCGACACGTTCCTCGCCGCGGCGGCCGACCTGAACGTCGACCGGAAGCAGGCCGTCGTGTTCGAGGACGCGCTGGCCGGAGTGGCGTCAGGGAGGGCGGGTGGGTTCGGCTTCGTCGTCGGGGTCGACCGCCT
Source organism: Pseudonocardia xinjiangensis (assembly GCF_050948425.1). Lineage (NCBI taxonomy): Bacteria > Bacillati > Actinomycetota > Actinomycetes > Pseudonocardiales > Pseudonocardiaceae > Pseudonocardia > Pseudonocardia xinjiangensis. Next base: position 3,771,580 of record NZ_CP192009.1, read on the forward strand.
CGGGCAGGCCGACGCACTGCGGGAGCACGGCGCCGACACCGTGGTCACCGACCTCGCACAACTGCTGGAGGAGCAGCGATGAGCGAGTTTACGAGCGAATCATCGACACAGTGCCTGGACACGGTGACGTCTCCCTGTGGGCCGGCCGAGCGCAGCGAGGGCGAGCGATGAGTCCTGATCCGGGACGGCCGTTCACCGTCGAGCCGTGGGTGGTCCGCGAGTCCAAGCTCGACCTGGACGCGATCGGCCAGGTGGAGTCGGTGTTCGCGCTCTCCAACGGCCACATCGGGCTGCGGGGCAACCTGGACGAGGGCGAGCCCAACGCCTGGCCGGGCACCTACCTCAACTCCTTCTACGAGCGCCGCCCCCTCCCGTACGCCGAGGGTGGCTACGGCTACCCGGAGTCCGGGCAGACGATCATCAACGTCACCAACGGCAAGCTGATCCGGCTGCTCGTCGAGGACGAGCCGTTCGACCTGCGCTACGGCGAGCTACGCCGCCACGAGCGGGTGCTGGACCTGCGGGCCGGCACGCTCACCCGCGAGGTGGAGTGGGCGTCGCCGGCGGGTCGCGTGGTGTCGGTGCGCAGCACGCGCATGGTGTCGCTGACCCAGCGTGCCGTCGCGGCCATCTGCTACGAGGTGGAGGTGCTCGACGCACCCGCCCTGCTGGTCGTGCAGTCCGAGCTGGTGGCCAACGAGCAGCTGCCGTCGCGCAGCGACGACGACCCTCGGGTCGAGGCCGCACTGACCGACCCGCTGGTGGCGGAGCAGTGGCGCAGCGACGAGGCGGGCGCGATCCTGATCCACCACACGCGCCGGTCCGCGCTGCGGGTGGCGGCGGCGATGGACCACGAGGTGCACGGCCCGGACGGCGTCAAGATCACCTCGGAGGCCACCGAGGACATCGGCCGCACCACCGTGATCGCCCGGCTGGAGCCGGGGCAGAAGCTGCGGATCATCAAGTACCTGGCCTACGGCTGGTCGGCGCGCCGGTCGCAGCCCGCGCTGCACGACCAGGTGCGCGCGGCGCTGGCCGCGGCGCGCTACACCGGCTGGGAGGGGATGCTGGCGGAGCAGCGCCAGTACCTCGACGACTTCTGGGAGACCGCCGACGTCGAGATCGACGGCGACGCGGAGCTGCAGCAGGCGGTGCGGGTGGCGGTCTTCCACGTGCTGCAGGCGGGCGCCCGCGCGGAGCGGCGGGCGATCGGGGCCAAGGGGCTCACCGGCGAGGGCTACGACGGGCACACGTTCTGGGACACCGAGACGTTCTGCCTGCCGGTGCTGTCGCACCTGGCCCCGGAGGCGGCGGCCGACGCGTTGCGCTGGCGGCAGTCGATCCTGCCGATGGCCTACGAGCGGGCCGAGCAGCTGGGGCTGGGGGGCGCGGCGTTCCCGTGGCGGACGATCCGCGGGCACGAGTGCTCGGGGTACTGGCCGGCGGGCACCGCGGCGTTCCACATCAACGCGGACATCGCCGACGCGGTCCGGCGCCATGTGGCGGCCACGGGTGATGTGGACTTCGAGCGCGAGGTCGGCCTGGAGCTGCTGGTGGCCACGGCGCGGCTGTGGCGTTCGCTCGGGCACCACGACTCGGCGGGGCAGTTCCGGATCGACGGGGTGACCGGCCCGGACGAGTACACGGCCATCGTCGACAACAACGTCTACACCAACCTGATGGCGCAGCAGAACCTGCGGGTGGCCGCCGACACGGCGGCCCGCCACTCGCGCGCGGCGGCCCGGCTGGGCGTCAACGCCGAGGAGATGGCGAGCTGGCGCGACGCCGCCAAGTCGATGCGCATCCCCTACGACGAGGTGCTCGGGGTGCACCCCCAGTCGGAGGGCTTCACCAACCACCAGGGCTGGGACTTCGAGAACACCCCGCCGGAGAAGTACCCGCTCCTGCTGCACGTGCCCTACTTCGACCTCTACCGCAAGCAGGTGTCCAAGCAGGCCGACCTGGTCCTGGCGATCCAGCTGCGGCCGGAGGCGTTCACCCCGGAGCAGATGCAGCGCAACTTCGCCTACTACGAGGCGATCACGGTGCGCGACTCGTCGCTGTCGGCCTGCACGCAGGCCGTCGTCGCGGCGTGGACGGGGCATCTGGACCTGGCTTACGACTACCTCGCCGAGGCGGCGCTGGTCGACCTGAACAACCTGGCGGGCAACACCGAGCACGGCGTGCACATCGCGTCGATGGCGGGCACGTGGACCGCGGTGGTGTCCGGGTTCGGCGGGATGCGGCTCGACAACGGGGGCATCGCCTTCGCGCCGCAGCTGCCGCCCGCACTGTCGCGGATCTCGTTCGGGCTGCTGTGGCAGGGCCGCCAGCTGCGCGTGGAGATCCGGCCGGGCGAGGCCGAGTACCGGCTCGTCAGCGGGGCCCCGATGCGGCTGCGCCACCACGGCGAACCGCTGGCGCTGGCCGATGCCCCGCAGGTCCGGCCGATCCCGGCGTGCGAGCCCGTCGAGCCCGTCGAGCAGCCCTACGGCCGGGCGCCCAACGCCCGCCACCCGGGGAGCTGACGGCTCGCCGTTCGCCCGTTCCCCCCGTCCGTCGGCCCGCTCGGCCACCCGTACGCCTGCACTTCCCGGTGGAGGCGTACGGGTCCGGCGGGGTGGGTATGCGAGAGCGCTGATGCTTCCCGCACGTGACGGAAGGACGACCGTGGACCTCGATCGCGCCCGCAAGATGCTGACCACCGAGCTGGCCGAACTCGACGAACGCGCCCGCTTCGCCGAGCAGAGCCGGGCCGAGGCGTCGGCCGACACACTCGGCCAGGAGGGCGCTCTCGGCCAGCACCCCGCCGACTACGGCACCGAGGTGAACACCTCGATGGAGGCCGAGCTGAGCGTCGACACGATCGAGGAGCAGCGTCGCCGGATCATCGACGCCGTGGAACGCCTCGACGCCGGCACCTACGGCCGCTGCGCGGTCTGCCACCGCGAGATCGACGACGAGCGGCTGGAGGCCCGTCCCGAGGCGGCCACGTGTCGCGAGCACGCCGACACCCCGGTGGTCACCTGACCGGTTCGCCCGTCTCTCCGGCGGGTATGGGGCGGGGTGTGAGTGAGCCACCTGCCGGACTGGTCCGGGTCGACCCCGCGACGCCCGGGCTGACGCGCCGCCGCCGCGGGCGCGGATGGAGTTTCCACGACGCGAGCGGGCTGCCGATCAGCGACCCCGTGGAGATCGCCCGGATCAAGTCGCTGGTCATTCCCCCCGCGTGGCGGGACGTGTGGATATCGCCCGACCCGAAGGGGCACATCCAGGCCGTCGGCACGGACGCGGCCGGGCGGCGCCAGTACCGGTACCACGACGAGTGGCGCCGCCTGCGCGACCGGGACAAGCACGACAGGGTCCTGAGCCTGGGGGCGCGGCTGGTCGACGTCCGCGGTGAGGTCCTGGCCCGGCTGACGGAGAAGGGCCTCAGCCGGGACCGCGTGCTGTCGGCGGGGGTCCGGATGCTCGACGTCGGGGTGTTCCGGGCAGGCGGGGAGGAGTACGCCCCCGGTGACGACGACGAGGACGGCACGTTCGGGCTGGCGACGCTGCGCCGCGAGCACGTCCGGCTCCAGCGGGGGGCCGTCCTGTTCTCCTATCCGGCCAAGGGTGGGATCCCGCGCACCCTGGCGCTGCGCGACCCGCTGCTGCACCGGGTCGTCAACTCGTTGTTGCGCCGCCGGGGCGGCGGGGACGACCTGCTCGTCTACCGCGTCGGCCGGGGCTGGCACGACGTGCGTGCCGAGGATCTGAACGCGGCCGTGAAGGAGCTGATGGGGGAGCAGTACACCTGCAAGGACCTGCGGACCTGGAACGCCACCGTGCTGGCTGCGGTCACGCTGGCCGCGGGAGTGGCCCGCGGCGGCGTCCCCGAGAAGGAACGGGCCCGCAAGCGTGTGGTGAACCGGGCGATCAAGGAGGTGTCCGAGCACCTCGGCAACACCCCGACGGTGGCGCGCAACTCGTATGTCGACCCGCGGGTGCTGGAGCGCTTCGAGGAGGGGCGCACGGTGCTCCCCGCCCTGCGCAGGCTCGACGGCATCTCGGCGGTGCCCGACCTCACCGACGACACGACCCGCGCCGCGGTGGAGCGGGCGGTCGTGCGGCTCATCGGTTCCTGAGGTGCTTGCGCGGCCGACGGGAACAGGCCGGCTAGTCGTCGCCCTTCGGCTTCTTCGTCAGCGCCCCCGGGCGGTGCACCGCGTCGCGCCCGCTCTTCTCGCTGCGCACCCGGTACTGCGGGTCGTCGGGGGTGGCCCGCACGGTGCGGCCCGCCGCCTCGGTGTCCTCGGTGATCTCCTCCTCGACCTCTCCCTCAGCGGTGCCGCCGTGACTCTTCCACGTGACGTGGTCGCCCTTCTCGAACTCGCTCATGCGGGGCGCTTACCCCGTGCCGGACCCGGGTACGCGATCTGCGTACGGCAACGAGGAAAGGAAGAACATGGCAGGCAAGCTGGACGGTAAGCGCATCGCGATCCTGGCCACCGATGGTGTGGAGCAGGTGGAGCTCACGCGTCCACGCGAGGCGGTGGAGCAGGAAGGCGCCCGGACGGAGATCATCTCGCTGTCCGAGGGCGAGTTCCAGGCGATGAACAACGACATCGAGCCCGCCGACACCTTCACCGCCGACAAGGCGGTCCAGCAGGCGTCGGCTGCCGACTACGACGGGCTGATCCTGCCGGGCGGCACGGTCAACGCCGACCGCCTCCGGATGGACCCTGACGTCGTCGCGTTCGTGCAGGAGATCTTCCGCGCCGGCACGCCCGTCGGCGTGATCTGCCACGGGCCGTGGACGCTCGTCGAGGCCGACCTCGTGCGGGGCCGGACCCTGACGTCCTACCCGAGTCTGCGCACCGACATCCGCAACGCCGGCGGCACCGTGGTCGACGAGGAGGTCGTCACCGACCACGGCCTCGTCTCCAGCCGTAACCCCGACGATCTGCCGGCCTTCTGCGCCAAGATCGTCGAGGAGTTCGCCGAGGGTGCACACGCGGTGCACCACGAGGGCGCAACGGTCGCCTGATCCGGGCATTTTCCGGCGCGGTCCGGGTACTCCCCGTCCATGGGGTGCCCGGACTGCCGCGCTCCCGCGCCTGGGCCGGAGCGCCCCGGCGAGGGGCCGCTCCAACGCGCCGACCGCAACATGGTCGAGCTGCTGCAGGAGCTGCGCGTGGCGCAGACGGGTGTGCAGATCCTCTTCGCGTTCCTGCTGTCGCTGTCGTTCACCGACCGGTTCGCCGAGCTCGACGACGTGGAGCGGTGGACCTACGTCGTCACGTTGCTGCTCTCGGTGGTCGCGGCCGGGTTGCTGGTGGCCCCGGCCGCCGCCCACCGGGTGACGTTCCGCCGCGGGCTGAAGAAGGAGACCGTGCAGCTGGGCCACCAGCTCTGCACCGCGGGACTGGCTGCGCTGGCACTCACCCTGACGGGCGCGGTGCTGCTCGTGCTCGACGTCGCGATCAGCCTGGCGTTCGCCGTGCCGGTCGCCGCCGCCGTCGGGATCGTCCTGCTGACGATGTGGTTCGTCCTCCCGCTCCGGTTGCTCTGGCGGACCGGGAGGATCGACGACGGCGCGCCGGACGGTGACCGGGCCGGGAACGGACGGGTGCCCGCCCGGACCTAGTGGGTGTCCCCGGCTACCCGTCCTCCTCGATCATGCGGCGGCGCAGCTGCGCCACCGTCTGGGAGAGCAGCCGCGACACGTGCATCTGCGAGATCCCGACGCGGTCGGCGATCTGGGTCTGGGTGAGGTTGCCGAAGAACCGCAGCAGCAGGATGGTCCGCTCGCGCTCGGGCAGCTCGTCGAGCAGCGGGGCGAGGGCCTCCCGGTACTCGACCTTCTCGAGCTCCGCGTCGGCGCTGCCCAGGGTGTCGGTCAGGGTGGTGTCGGCGCCGGCCACGAGCTCGTCGAGCGAGCTGCTGCGGTAGGCCTGCTGGGCGTCGAGACCCTCGACGACGTCCTCGGTCGGGATCCCGAGCCGCCCCGCGATCTCGCTCGGCCGGGGCGCGCGTCCCAGCTCCTGGGACAGCGGCCCGATGGCGCCGTTGATGCCGCTCTGCAGGTCCTTGAGCCGTCGGGGCACCCGCATGGACCACGTCCGGTCCCGGAAGTGGCGCCGGATCTCGCCGGTGATGGTGGGTACCGCGTAGGACAGGAAGTCGATGCCGCGGTCGGGTTCGAACCGGTCCACGGCGTTGAGCAGCCCGACCGTCCCCGCCTGCTCCAGGTCGTCGACCGGCTCACCTCGTCCGGCGAATCGGCGGGCGATGTGCTGGGCCACCGGCAGGTACCCTGTTACGAGCTTCTGGCGCAGCACGGCCCGGCCCGGGTCGTCCGGTGGCAAGGCCGCGAACTCGGCGAACAACGGCGCCAAGTGCGCGTAGTCGGAGTCGCGGGAGGTGTCAGACACGGCAGCGCGGGCAGCTCGGGCACGGGACGGATCGCACCCCGTGAGCTACCCGCGGGTCGGCGGGAGAAAACGCTCGCGCTGGTACGTTCGTAAGTCGCCATTCCGTCCGCCCGCTTCGCGAAGGTGAATTTGCCGGTGTCGAACAGCACGTCCCCCGCTCGAAGCGGCAGCGGCTCTCAGGGCGCCGACTCGCCTGCCGGCTCCGCGGCGACGAACGGCAGCGGGAGTGCCACTCCCGTCGAGGAGGGGCTCGAGTACGAGCGCCGTTACGTCGGCATGCTCTACGAGCGTCTCGACGCCCGCCGCGCCGACACCGCGCGGCGCCTCGAGGGCGTGCTGCACGACGAGACCGTGGGCACGCCGCAGGCGCTCACCGAGCGCGATGCCGCAGCGGCGATGTACACCGACCGGCTCGCCGCGCTCCGCGCCGCCGAGCACGGGCTCGCGTTCGGCAGGCTCGACACCGACGACGGCGAGCGCCGCTACGTCGGCCGGCTCGGGCTGCTCGACGAGGACAACGAGTACGAGCCGCTGCTGATGGACTGGCGGGCGCCCGCGGCCCGCCCGTTCTACACCGCCACCGCGGCCTCTCCCGAGGGCATCCGCCGCCGCCGGCACCTGCGCACCCGGCGCCGCGAGGTCACCGCGGTCGACGACGAGGTGCTCGACCTGGACGACGCCACCGCCACGTCGCAGGCCGGCGGGCTGACGAGCGAGGCGGCGCTCCTCGCGGCCGTCGCCGCTCGGCGCACCGGGCGGATGTCCGACATCGTCGCCACCATCCAGGCCGAGCAGGACGCGATCATCCGGTCGAAGCCCAGCGGCGTGCTCGTGGTGCAGGGTGGCCCGGGCACGGGCAAGACGGCGGTGGCGCTGCACCGTGCCGCTTACCTGCTCTACACCCACCGCGACCGGCTGGCCCGCCGCGGCGTGCTGGTGGTCGGCCCCAACCCGACGTTCCTGAGCTACATCGGGCAGGTGCTGCCGTCCCTCGGGGAGACGGCCGTGGTGCTCGGCACAGTCGGGCAGCTCCACCCCGGCCTCGACGCGCGGCGGGTGGAACCCACCCTGACCGCCGCGGTGAAGGGCCGGGCCGAGATGGCGGCGGTGATCGCCGCTGCCGTGCGGGACCGTCAGCAGGTGCCGCGGCGTCCGATCGAGCTCGTCGTCGAGCAGCAGCGCGTGCGGCTCGACCGCGACGTGGCCAACGCGGCCCGCACCCGCGCGCGGCGCTCGCGCCGGCCACACAACGAGGCCAAGCGCATCTTCCACAAGGAGGCGATCCGGCTGCTCGCGGAGCAGGTGGCGCGCACGCTGGGCGGCCGTGGCCTGCTGGACGCGGGCGACCTCGCCGACATCCGTGAGGAGCTGAGCGAGAGCCGCGAGCTCACCCGCGAGCTCGACGCCCTGTGGCCGACGCTGTCGGCCGAGCAGCTGCTCACCGATCTGTTCGCCTCGCCGAAGCGGCTCAGCACGGTGGCCCGGCGGATCCCCGCGGCCGAGCGGGAGCTGTTGCTGCGCCCCGCGCCCGGCGCCGACGTCCCGCCCGACCAGCGGTGGACCCCCGCCGACGTCCCGCTGCTCGACGAGGCCGCCGAGCTGCTCGGTGACGACGGAGCCGAGGCGGCGGCGCGGGAGGCGGCCGCGCTGCGCGAGGAGGTGATGTATGCGCAGGGGGTGCTCGACGTGCTCGACCTCGAGGAGGACCTCGATCCCGAGCTGCTGCGCGCCACCGACGTCGTGGACGCCGACCGGCTCGCCGAACGGCAGGCGGTGCGCCGCTACGACTCCACCGCCGACCGCGCCGCCGCCGACCGGGAGTGGACCTACGGGCACGTGATCGTCGACGAGGCGCAGGAGCTGTCTCCGATGGCGTGGCGGCTGATCATGCGGCGCTGCCCGAGCCGTTCGATGACCATCGTGGGGGACATCGCGCAGACCGGCGACCTGTCCGGCGCCGCGTCGTGGGGCGAGGTGCTCTCGCCGTTCGTGGCCAACCGGTGGCGGCTCGAGCAGCTCACGGTCAACTACCGGACGCCGTCGGAGATCGCCGACGTCGCCGACGACGTGCTCGCCGCCATCGAGCCGGGCCTGGCCGCGCCGCGCTCGGTGCGCAGCACCGGCGTGCCGCCCCGGGCGGTGGCGGTGGACGCGAGCCGGCTCGACGACGCGGTCGCCAAGGTGCTCGCCGAGGAGACCGGCGCGGTCGGCGAGGGCCGCACCGCGGTGCTCGCCCCGACCGCACGGGTGGCGGCACTGCAGGAACGCCTGGTGGGCGAGCCACCGGCGGACGCCCCCGACATCGACCTCAGCGCACCGGTGGTGGTGCTCCCGGTGAGCTCGGCGAAGGGCCTGGAGTTCGACGCCGTCGTGCTGGTGGAACCCGCCGAGCTGCTCGCCGAGTCGCCGCACGGCGTCAACGACCTCTACGTGGCCCTCACCCGCTCCACGCAGCGCCTCGCGGTGGTGCATGCCCAGCCGCTCCCGGCGATGCTGCACCGGCTGGCCGAGGGCTAGTGCGCGCTACAGGGGCGTGACGTAGGCGCCGGAGATCCCGCCGTCCACGAGGAACGTGGACGCCGTGATGAACGAGGCGTCGTCGCTGGCGAGGAACGCCACGGTGCCGGCGATCTCCTCGGGCCGCGCGAACCGGCCCATCGGGATGTGCACCAGGCGGCGCTGGGCCCGCTCGGGGTCGGCGGCGAACAGCTCCTGCAGCAGGGGGGTGTCCACCGGTCCGGGGCACAGGGCGTTGACCCGGATGTTCTCGCGCGCGAACTGCACGCCCAGCTCACGGGACATGGCGAGCACGCCGCCCTTGGACGCCGTGTAGGAGATCTGCGAGGTGGCCGCGCCCATGACCGCCACGAACGACGCCGTGTTGACGATCGAGCCGCGCCCGGCCCGCTGCATGTGCGGGATCGCGGCGCGGCAGCACAGGTACACCGACGTGAGGTTGACCTCCTGGACGCGCCGCCAGGCGGCCAGGTCCGTGGTGAGGATCGAGTCGTCCTCCGGCGGGGAGATCCCCGCGTTGTTGAACGCCACGTCCACGCTGCCGTAGTGCTCCGCGGCTGCGGCGAACAGCGCCTGCACCTCGTCCTCCGACGTGACATCGGTGCGCACGAACAGGCCGTTCACCTCGTCGGCCGCCGCCTGTCCCGGCCCGGCGTCGATGTCGCCGACGACGACCCGGGCGCCCTCCTGGGCGAGCCTGCGGACGGTGGCCAGCCCGATGCCGCTGCCGCCGCCCGTGACGACCGCCGTGCGCCCCGTGAACCGCTCGATCATGTCCGCAGACTATTCGCCGGCTAGTGCGGTGGCCATGATCGGGGATGCGGCGCACCAGCGCGGTGACGGTGCGGGCGACGGCGGCGGCCACCGCGGGGCGCACGGCGGCGGGGGCCATCTTGACGAATCGCTCGGCTACCGCGCCGGCGGCGTTGGGTTCCCGGTCGCCGCCGCCACCAGTGCCGTCATCAGCCGAACGTCCGTGGCGTCCTGTTCGGGATGCCACTGGACGCCCACCACGAACGGTGCGCCGTCCAGCTCGACGGCCTCCACCGTGCCGTCCGCGGCCCGCCCGGTGACCCTCAGCCCGGGAGCGACCCGGTCGATGGCCTGGTGGTGGTGGCACTGCACGGCCACCGTGGTGCCGACGGTGGCGGCCACGCGCCCGCCGGGCACGAGATCCACCGTGGTGGTGCCGAAGACACCCGGGGTGGGGTTGTGCCCGGTGTGGCCGACGGCGTCGGGGACGTGCTGGACCAGCGTGCCGCCCAGCGCGACGTTCAACAGCTGCACCCCGCGGCACACACCGAGCACGGGAATGCCGCGCTCGAGCGCCCGGTGCAGCATCGCGATCTCGGCGGCGTCGCGCTCGGGCCGCGGCTCCCCGGTGCGGGGGTGCGGCGCCTCGCCGTACCGGCCCGGGGCGATGTCGGGGCCACCCGAGAGCACCAGCGCGTCGATCCGGTCGACGGCGACCGCCGACTCGACGCGGGGTGGCAGCAGCACGGGGATTCCGCCGGAGGCGAGCACCACGTCGGGGTAGGTGACGGGCAGCAGCACGGCCTCGTGCTCCCACACCCCGTACCGGACGTGCTCCCCGTAGGCGGTGAGCCCGACGATCGGGCGGTGGGTCCGGCTAGAGCCGTTCGAAGCCACGCCGGCGCTCCCAGTCGGTGACGGCGGAGTCGAAGGCGGCCAGCTCCACCCGCGCCGCGTTGGCGTAGTGCTCGACGACCTCCTGGCCGAAGGCGTCGACGGCCACCGTGGAGCCGGCGAACAGCTCGGCCGCCTCCCGTAGCGTCGACGGGACCCGTGGTGCGTCGGAGGTGTAGGCGTTGCCGGCGAGCTCCGGCTCCAGGGGCAGCTCGTTCTCGATGCCGTGCAGCCCGGCCGCGATCAGTGCGGCGACCCCCAGGTACGGGTTCATGTCACCGCCGGGCACCCGGTTCTCCACCCGCAGCGACGGGCCGTGCCCGACGACGCGCAGCGCGCACGTCCGGTTGTCGAGCCCCCAGGCGACCGCGGTGGGCGCGAACGAGCCCTCGGCGTAGCGCTTGTAGGAGTTGACGTTCGGTGCGTAGAGGTAGGTGAGCTCGCGCAGGCACGCCTGCTGGCCCGCCACGAAGTGCTCGAACAGCGGGGAGAAACCGTGTTCGGACTCCCCGGCGAAGACCGGCCCGTCCTCCCCGCGCAGCGAGATGTGGATGTGGCAGGAGTTGCCCTCCCGCTCGTCGTACTTGGCCATGAAGGTGAGCGCCGTGCCGGCCTGGTCGGCGATCTCCTTCGCGCCGGTCTTGTAGATCGTGTGGTTGTCGCACGTGGTCAGCGCGTCGGCGTAGCGGAAGGCGATCTCGTGCTGGCCGAGGTTGCACTCGCCCTTCGCCGACTCGACGACCATCCCGGCGCCCGCCATCCCGTTGCGGATCCGGCGCAGCAGCGGCTCCACGCGTGCCGTGCCGAGCATCGAGTAGTCGACGTTGTAGAGGTTGGCGGGCTCGAGCTGGTGGTAGCCCTTGCGCCAGGCGGTGTCGAACGAGTCGGCGAAGATCATGAACTCCAGCTCCGTGCCGACGTCGGCGTGCAGGCCGTGCTCGGCGAGCCGGTCCAGCTGGCCACGCAGGATCTGCCGCGGCGACGCGACGACGGGCGACCCGTCGGCCCACTGCGCGTCGCACAGCACGAGCGCGGTGCCCTCCTGCCACGGGACGAGCCGCAACGTCGCGAGGTCGGGCTTGAGCACGAAGTCGCCGTAGCCGCGTTCCCAGCTCGACATCGCGTACCCGCCGACGGTGTTCATCTCGACGTCCACGGCCAGCAGGTAGTTGCAGGCCTCGGCCGCGTGCGGCACGACGTCGGCGAGGAAGTACGGGGCGGCGCAGCGCTTGCCCTGCAGCCGGCCCTGCATGTCGGTGAACGCGACGAGCACGGTGTCGATCGACCCCTCGTCCACCGCGGCCCGCAGCTGGTCGAGCGTGAGCATCCCGCGTGGCTTCATGGGGATGAGGATCTCACGGGGCATCGGCCTCCAGCTGTCCCTCGATGCCGGTCAGCTCCTCCTCGGTGCCGGCCTCCCGGACCGGGCCGGTGAACCAGTGGCGCGCTGAGAGCAGGTACCAGCCACCGAACAGGAGCAGCGCCCCGCCCACCGTGATCGGGGCGTAGTTGACTACGTTCCAGTCGAAGTCCGCGGCGCCCGGGATGCCCTTGGGGGAGACCGGCAGCAGGAACAGGACGCACACGAGCGCGATCCACGCGACGGCGACGGGCGCGACCCAGCGGTAGTGGTGACCGAGGCTCCACGCGCCGCCCTCGAACCGGGAGCCGGCCCGGATCCGCAGGACGATCGGCAGTGCGAACGCGATGTAGAGGCCGATCACCGCGATGGAGGTGCCGACGAGGTAGCCGACCACGCCGTTGGCGAGCGTCGGGAGCATCAGTGCCCAGCTCAGCACGGCGATCGCGGCCACGGCGTTCACCGGCACGCGGTTGGCGGCGACCTTGCGCCACAGCCGCGAGGCGGGCACGGCGCCGTCGCGGGAGAACGCGAAGAGCATCCGCGACGCCGACGTCACCGACGCCGTACCGCAGAAGAACTGCCCGACCACGGCGATGAGCAGCAGGAACTCGGCCCACGCCCCGCCGAGTGACTCCGTCCAGATGTAGACGACGGCGTTGCCTGCTGCGTCGAGCGTGCCCTGGACGTCGGGCACCGCGAACGTCACCGCGACCAGCAGGACGAAGCCGAAGACCACCGACACGGCGACCGACATCACCATGCCCCACGCCGCGGCCCGGGACGCCAGGCGCGTCTCCTCGCTCATGTGCGCCGATGCGTCATACCCGGTGATCGTGTACTGGGCCATCAGCAGGCCGATACCGAACACGAACCAGAACCCGGCGTCGCCGAAGCCCTCCCCGGAGAACCCGGAGTTGTTGAGCGTCTCGCCGAACACGAACGCGGCGGACTGGTGGTTGTCGGGGACGACGATCAGGACGGCGACGATCACGAGCACGCCGACCATGTGCCACCACGCCGAGAACGTGTTGAGCCGGGCCAGCAGGTTCACGTTCAGCAGGTTCAGCGCGAGGTGCAGCGCGATGATCACCGAGTAGACCACGAAGACCGTGCCGGTCCCGGTGCCGACGACGGCGGGGAACCACAGGTTGAGCAGCGCGGTGGTGAAGATCGCGGCGCCGTAGTCGATCGCGGCGGTCACCGCGATCTGGCCGATCAGGTTGAACCAGCCGGTGAACCAGCCCCACGCCGGGCCGCCCAGCTTCGACGCCCAGAAGTACAGCGCCCCGGCGGTGGGCATCGCCGAGGCGATCTCGCCCATGGCCATCGCCACCAGCACGCAGAACCCGCCGACCAGCAGCCAGCCCCACGTGATCGCGACCGGGCCGCCGTTGTTGAACGCGATGTAGTACGAGGTCAGGCAGCCCGCGAGGATCGAGATGATCGTGAAGGAGATGGCGAAGTTGGAGAAGCCGCCCATCTCGCGGTAGAGCACCTGCGCGTAGCCGAGCCGGTGCAGGGTGGCCTCGTCGTCGGTCCGGTTGTGGGCGGTCATGGGGCCTCCAGGGATCGCGGAACTCAGTCGGGCGGGTGCGCCGCCGCGAGCAGGTGCTCGAGGTCGGGGCCGTCGAACTCCGCGACGGCCCGGTCGTACTTCTCCATCCCCCAGGACCAGAAGTCGAAGTGCAGCGGGCTGGAGCCGTCCTGGATCGACGCCCACAACGTCCAGCCGTACTTCGCCATCAGCGCGAACAGCCGGGCGCGGGCCACCTGGCGGGGGCACGGGCGGCCGAAGTAGGCGGCGACGAGCACGTCGAGCAGTGGGGGCGGCAGGGCCGCCTCGCTCCAGATGTTGCCCAGCTCGAAGCACGGGTCGTTGTTGCCCGAGTACTCGAAGTCGATGATCCGCACCCGTTCGCCCCCACTCCCGTCCGGGCACAGGAGCAGGTTGGCGGCGAGGAGGTCGTTGTTGCAGGGCGCCGTCACCCGCGGTCCGAGCGCCGCGCGGATCCGGGGCACCAGCGGGGCGAACTCGTCGTAGCGCGGCGGCAGCCGGAAGCCGTGCTCGGCGACGATGCGCCGGTAGCGGGCCTGCACGGCGAACATGTCGAAGTCGTTGACGAAGCGCGGCCCGGCGTGCAGCCGGCGGCACGCGGCCGCCACGAGGCCCAGCACGGCGGGATCGTGGAGGTCGCCGTCGGTGAGCGGGCGGCCGGGCAGGTACTCGACGGTCAGCCCGACGCCCGGGCGCCGGTGCAGGACCTGCGCGCCCACTCCCGCGGCCGCGGCGGCCACGGAGTTGGCGTACTCGTGGTCGCGGTCGATACCGAGCAGGCCGCCGCCGTCCTGGGCGGGGATGCGCACGACGCAGCATCCGTCGGGGTTGGTGACCTTGAGGTTGCGGTTGGTGAGGCCGCCGGGCAGGTCCTCCACCGTGCGGGGCCGCCGGGCGGTGCACGGGATGGAGTCGAGCAGCGCGTCCGTCGCGGGGTCGAGGACCGCGGATCGGACTTCCATCGCAAGATCGTAGGGCTCGCTCCGGGAACGGTCTAGACCGTAGTGTCGGGGCATGGTGCAAGCGCTCCCCGGGCGGGCCCGCGTCGTGGTGATCGGTGGGGGAGTGGGCGGCACGAGCGTGGCCTTCCATCTCGCCGAGCGGGGCGAGCGGGACGTGCTGCTCGTCGAGCGCGCGGAGCTCACGAGCGGGTCCACGTTCCACTCGGCCGGCCTCGTCGGGCAGCTGCGGTCCGACCCGGCGCTCACCACGATCAACGGCTGGTCGGTCGAGCTCTACCGCAGGCTGCAGGAGAGCGAGCACGCCCCGGGGTGGGTGGAGTCGGGGTCGTTGCGGCTCGCGTCCTCACCCGCCCGGCTCGAGGAGATCCGCAGGCAGGCGGGCTGGGCGCAGCGATCAGGGCTGCCACTGGAGCTCATCTCGGCCGCCGAGGCACGGGAGCTGTTCCCGCTGATGTCGGTCGAGGGGGTGCTCGGCGCCGCGTACACGCCCACCGACGGCCAGGTCGACCCCGCCCGGCTCTGCTACGCGCTCGCCGCGCTCGCCCGCGAGGGGGGTGTGACGATCGCCCAGCGGACCAGGGTGGTCGGCATCGACACCGACGGGGGCAGGGTCACCCGCGTGCGCACCGACCGCGGCGACGTCGAGTGCGAGGTCGTCGTCGACTGCGGCGGCATGTTCGCCGCCGAGATCGCCCGGCTGGTCGACGTGCGGGTGCCCGTGGTGCCGATGTCGCACCAGTACGTCGTGACGGCCCCGCTCCCGGCCGGGACCCTGCCCGACCGCCCGCTGCCGTCGCTGCGCGATCCCGACCTGCTCGTCTACTACCGCCAGGAGATCGACGGGCTGGTGATGGGCGGCTACGAGCGCCACAGCGCGCCCTGGACGGCCACCGCGCGCTCTCTCGACGCCGTCCCGGCCGACTTCAACGGCAAGCTGCTCCCGCCGGACTGGGAGCGGTTCGAGGAGATCCTCGAGAACTCCCAGGTCCGCGTCCCGGTGCTCGCCGACACCGGGGTGGCGTCGATGATCAACGGGCCGGAGGCGTTCACCCCGGACAACGAGTTCTGCCTCGGTGAGACCGAGGTGGCCGGGTTCTTCGTCGCCGCCGGGTTCTGCGCGCACGGCATCGCCGGCGCTGGGGGCATCGGGCGCGTGCTGGCCGCCTGGATCCTCGACGGCGACCCCGGCCTCGACCTGTGGCACATGGACGTGCGCCGCTTCGGCCACCGCCACTACCGCTCGCCCGGCTACACGCTCGCGCGGGTGCGGGAGAACTACGAGAGCTACTACGACATCCGGTACCCGGCCGCGGAACGGACGGCGGGGCGCCCGTTGCGCACCTCGCCCGTCTACCCGTGGCATGTAGCGCACGGCGCGGTGTTCGGGGAGAAGGCCGGCTGGGAGCGGGTCAACCACTACTCCGAGCCCGGCTCCGAGGAGCTGCGCCCGCGGGGCTGGGCCGGGCGGCACTGGTCGCCCTGCGTCGAGACCGAGCACGTCGCCGTCCGGGAGGCGGCAGGCCTGTTCGACGAGAGCTCGTTCTCGAAGATCGAGATCTCCGGGCCGGACGCGGTGGCGTTCTGCCGGCACGTGTTCGCCGGGCGGACCGACCGCGAGCCCGGCGCCGTCGTCTACACGCAGGCGCTCAACGACCGCGGCGGCATCGAGATGGACGTGACCGTCACCCGGGTGGGCCCCGAGGAGTTCTTCGTGGTGACGGGCACGGCGTTCGGGCCGCACGACCTCGGCTGGCTGCGCCGACAGGCCCGGCTCACCGGTGCCGCGGTGCGGCTGGCCGACGTGACCGGCGCCTGGGCGTGCTTCGGGCTGTGGGGGCCGCGCTCCCGCGAGGTCCTCGCCCCGCTGACGCCCGCGTCGCTGGCCAATGCCGCCTTCCCGTACCCGTCGATGCGCGAGACCACGGTCGGGGACGTCCCGGTGCGCGCGCTGCGGGTGACGTTCGTCGGGGAGCTGGGCTTCGAGCTCTACTGCCCCACCGAGTACGGCGCCGCGCTGTGGACCACGCTCGTGGAGGCCGGCGCGCCCCACGGGCTGCGCCCCGGCGGCTACCGCGCGATCGAGAGCCTGCGGCTGGAGAAGGGCTACCGCGTGTGGGGGTCCGACATCGGCCCCGAGACCACCCCCGACGAGGCCGGCCTGGGCTTCGCCGTGCGCCGCGACGGGGAGTTCGCCGGGCGCGGGGCACTGCTGGCCGCCCGGTCGCGCGGGGTCGCCCGGAGGCTGCGCTGCCTCGTGCTCGACGATCCCCGCGCGGTCGCGCTGGGCGGGGAGCCCGTGCGGGTCGGGGACGAGGTCGTCGGCCAGGTCACCTCCGGCGGCTACGGCTACACGGTGGCCCGTTCCCTGGCCTACGCCTACCTGCCCGCCGGCATCCCCGAGGGGGCGCCGGTGGCGGTGCAGGTCGACGGGACGTGGGTGGACGGCGCTGTCGCGGCGTCGGTCCTCTACGACCCGAAGGGCGAGCGCATCCGCGCCGACGGCTGACGGGGGCGTCCCCGCACCGGGGTCACCGCGCGGTTCCGGCCAGAATGGCGGGGAGCCGCGACAACGGAGGTGCAGATGGTGACCGGTCCCCACGTCGTCACGTTGCCGTCGGGCGAACAGGTGGCGGCGCTCGGCCAGGGCACGTGGTACCTGGGCGACGATCCCCGGCGCCGCGCCGACGAGATCGCGGCGCTGCGCCTGGGCCTCGACCTCGGCCTGAGCGTGGTCGACACCGCGGAGATGTACGGCGACGGCGCGTCCGAGGAGCTGGTCGGGGAGGCCGTCGCCGGCCGTCGCGACGAGGTGTTCCTGGTGGACAAGGTGCTGCCCCACCACGCCACCCGCGCCGGCACCGTGCGCGCCTGCCAGGAGAGCCTGCGGCGGCTGCGCACCGACCGGATCGACCTGTACCTGCTGCACTGGCGCGGCCGGGTGCCCCTCGCCGAGACGCTCGCCGGGTTCGCCGACCTGGTCGACGCCGGCGCGATCCGGTACTGGGGGGTGAGCAACCTCGACCGGGACGACATGGAGCAGCTGTACGGCCTGCCGGGTGGCGACGCCGTGGCCACCGACCAGGTGCTCTACAACCTGACCCGCCGCGGTCCGGAGTACGACCTGCTGCCGTGGTGCGGTGAGCACCGCGTGCCGGTGATGGCCTACTCGCCGATCGAGCAGGGCAGGCTGCTCGGCGAACCCGGGCTGACCGAGGTGGCCCGGCGGCACGGGGCGACGCCCGCCCAGGTGGCACTGGCGTGGGTACTGCACCGGGACGCCACGATCGCGATCCCGAAAGCCGCCGACCCCGAGCACGTCCGGGAGAACGCCGCCGCCCGCGACCTGGCCCTCACCGCCGACGACCTGGAGACGCTGGACGCGTCATTCCCACCACCGCGGCGCCCCCAGCCGTTGGAGATGCTCTAGAGGTCCCGCTCCTCGTCACAGCACTACGGCTCCACAGTGCGCAGGTCGGCCGGTGTGACGACCTTGCGGCAGAATCGGAAGGATCAACGATGTTCAAGGTCTTCGCCTACCTGACCAAGCGTGCGGACCTCAGTCGCGAGGAGTTCATCGACTACTACGAGAACCATCACGTCCCGCTCGTGCTGAGCCATGCGCCGCTGCCGAGGGTGTACAAGCGCAACTATCTCTCCCGCGGCGATGCGGCCAACCTCGAGTCACCGGCCATCGAGTTCGACGTGGTCACGGAGACGGTGTGGGACGACCGCTCCGGGTTCGAGAACTGGATCTCCAGCCTGGGCATTCCCGCGATCGCCGAGGACGAGGCCCGGTTCCTGGACCGTTCGAAGACCACGGCTTACGTGATCGAGGAGGGGGTGTCGGCCCCCTGACCTCGGGAGACCGCACCTGAGCTCAGCCCGCGAGCGCCTCGAGCACCTGCGCGCCGTACTTCGCGAGCTTGTTCTCCCCGATCCCGCTGATGGTGCCCAGCTCCGCGGTGGTGGCGGGCATCCGCGTGGCGATCTCCCGCAGCGTGGCGTCGTGGAAGATCACGTAGGCGGGTACGCCCTGCTCCTTCGCCGCGGCCCCGCGCCAGGCCCGCAGCCGCTCGAACACCGGCGCGGCCGCGGCGGGCAGCTCCACCTGCGGGGCCCGTGCGGAACGCGTGCGCCCCTGCGCCTGGCGTTTCGGGTCGCGCCGCAGCATGACCTGTCGCTCACCCCGCAGCACCCCCCGGCTGGCCTCGGTGAGCACGAAGGTCTGGTAGTTGCCCTCGACGGCCAGCAGGCCCTGCGCCATCAGCTGCCGGATGACCCCGCGCCACTCACCCTCTCCCAGTTCGGTGCCCACACCGAACACGGTGAGCGAGTGGTGGTCGAACTGCTCGACCTTCGCGGTGCGCTTCCCGAGCAGGATGTCGACGATCTGCCCGGCCCCGAACTTCTGGTGGCGCTCCCGGTCGAGCCGGAACACCGTGGAGAGCACCTTCTGCGCGGCGACCGTGCCGTCCCATGACTCGGGCGGAGCGAGGCAGGTGTCGCAGTTGCCACACGGCTTGCCCTGCTGCCCGAAGTAGTTGAGCAGCTGCACCCGCCGGCACTCGACGGTCTCGCAGAGCGCGAGCATCGCGTCGAGGTGCTGGGCGAGGCGGCGGCGGTGGGC
This sequence comes from Pseudonocardia xinjiangensis, assembly GCF_050948425.1. Lineage (NCBI taxonomy): Bacteria > Bacillati > Actinomycetota > Actinomycetes > Pseudonocardiales > Pseudonocardiaceae > Pseudonocardia > Pseudonocardia xinjiangensis. The sequence goes on from NZ_CP192009.1 coordinate 3,790,667, forward strand.
CAGGTCGCCCTCGGAGTCGTCGATCATCTTGCGCTGCTGCACGACATCGGCGAGCCCGTAGGCCAGCCAGGCCGTGGACGGCAGCCCGTCGCGCCCGGCGCGGCCGGTCTCCTGGTAGTAGCCCTCCACCGACTTGGGCAGGTCCAGGTGCGCGACGAAGCGGACATCGGGCTTGTCGATGCCCATGCCGAACGCGATGGTGGCGACCATGATCACGCCGTCCTCGCGCAGGAACCGCGACTGGTTGGCCGCGCGCGTGCCGGCGTCGAGACCGGCGTGGTACGGCAGCGCCGTGAGCCCCTGGGCCACGAGGAACTCGGCGGTCTTGTCGACCGAGTTGCGGGAGAGGCAGTAGACGATGCCGGCGTCGCCGGGATGCTCGGTGCGCAGCAGGTGGAGCAGCTGGCGGCGGGGCTCGTCCTTCGGCGCGATCCGGTACTGGATGTTGGGCCGGTCGAAGCTCGCGACGAAGTGCCGGGCGCCCTCGAGGTTCAGCCGCCCGGCGATCTCGGCGTGGGTGGCCTCCGTGGCGGTGGCGGTGAGCGCGATGCGGGGCACGTCGGGCCAGCGCTCGTGCAGCTGTGAGAGCGCGAGGTAGTCGGGGCGGAAGTCGTGGCCCCACTGGGCCACGCAGTGGGCCTCGTCGATGGCGAACAGCGCGATCCGGCCCCGCTCCAGCAGGCGCAGGGTGGACTCGACCCGCAGCCGCTCCGGGGCGAGGTAGAGCAGGTCGAGCTCCCCGGCGAGGAACGCGGCCTCGACGGCGCGCCGCTCGTCGGGCCCCTGGGTCGAGTTGAGGAACCCCGCCCGGACGCCGAGCGCGAGGAGGGCGTCCACCTGGTCCTGCATGAGCGCGATCAGGGGGGAGACGACCACCCCGACTCCGTCGCGGACCAGGGCGGGGATCTGGTAGCACAGCGACTTGCCGCCACCGGTGGGCATGAGCACGAGGGCGTCGCCGCCTCCGCAGACGTGCTCGATGATCTCCTGCTGGTTCCCGCGGAACGTGTCGTAGCCGAAGACCCGGTGGAGCACCTGCTGCGCGTCGGCGGTCCGGGGGAGCGTCACCCGGCGATCGTAGGCGCCGCCCCCGTCAGCATCGGTAGCCGCTCGGGTCGCCTCGGCCCGCCGCGTGCACATGGCCGGTGATCAGCCGGGTCAGCTCGGGGACGAGCTGAGGGGGTTGCTCGTGGCCGACTGTCCCACGTGACCAGCGTGGCCGCCGGGATGCCCTCGGCGAGGACCTCGGCATGGTCGTAGGGATAGATCGGGTCTCCCCGCCTCCCATCACCAGGAGCACCGGCGCGCCGTCCGGCCGGCCCAGCTCCTCGTACCACAACGCCACTCCGTCGGTGTCCACATATCCCGCGGCCATCACGCCATTCCTTCCGTCGGTCCTCTCTGAGACCTGCTGGGCGCTCGATGCTCATCGGTCGGGCTCCGGCGACCGTCCGCGGGATGGAACATGGGCTGGAGCGGCAAGCCTCCCACTGCGATTCACGGGCGTCGTGGAGTGGGTCGAGTGGGTAGTCTCGAATTCGAGTCGCCGATCTCCCGACTATTCCCGGGGCTGGTCCGATATCGGCGGAATGGGATTTGTTCCCACAAGGGGGGATTTGTGTTGCGCACTGTCGCCGACGTGGTGGAGAGGCACCGCTCGTCCGGTCGCGCCTTCGAGGCCGACGGGGTGCGGAGCTTCGTTCTCGACCGGGGCGACGGACCGCCGGTGGTGTGCCTGCACGGCGTCCCGGCAAGCTCGTTCCTCTTCCGCAAGCTCGTGCCGGAGTTCGCCGGTCGCGGACTGCGGGGCGTCGCGTTCGACTTCCCCGGCCTCGGACTGGCCGATCGCCCGGTGGGGTTCAACTACTCCTGGAGCGGCCTCGCGGAGTGGACCGGCCACGCGATCGACGCGCTGGGGATCGATCGGTGCCATCTGGTCGTGCACGACATCGGCGGGCCGATCGGGTTCGAATGGGCCATCACCCACCCGGAGCGGGTGCTCTCGCTGACCGTGCTCAACTCGCCCGTCGACGTCGCGGTGTTCCGGCGCCCGTGGTCGATGCAACCCTTCGCGATCCCCACCGTCGGGGAGGCCTGGCTCGCGGGACTGCGCCCTCCCGGCTCCCGCTGGCTCTTCCGCCACGTGGGGCTGGCCGACCAGACCGCCATGGACAGCTCGGAGATCGACGCCTACTTCGCGTTGCTCAAGCGCGAGGACGGCGGGCGGGCGTTCCTGCGGATCATGCGCGGGTTCGAGCTGACGGAGGCGAAACAGGCCTTCTTCTACAAGGGCCTGCGTTCCCGGCCGTACCCGGCGCAGGTGGTGTGGGGGCAGTACGACCCCGCGCTCGGGGAGAACCGCCGCCGCGCGGTGCAGGACGCATTGGGAGTGGAGAGCGCCACTCAGCTGCGCGCCCGGCACTTCCTGCCGGAGGAGCAGTCGCCTGCCATCGCCGCGGCCGTCGTCCGGCTGGCCGGGCAGCAGGCCACGCCGCACTAGCCGCCCGGGTGCTGCCGGCGCCGCTCCTGGATGTCGGTGCGCACCATCAGCCGGACGCGGTCGGCGCGGTAGACGTCGCGGGCGAACTCCACGGGCAGCCCGGCCACCGACTGGGCCACCCGCTCCACGCTCATCAGCGCCGTGCCTCGGGGGACCCCGAGCGCGGCGGCGTCGGCGGCGTCGGCGCTGACCGACTCCAGGTACTCCACGGCGGTGTGCGGGGCGAGCCGGAAATGCAGCGAGAGCAGGTCGTAGATCGATCCGGTCAGCGGGTGGTCGAGCAGGCCGGGGAGGTGCTCGGCCGGGAACCAGGACCGTTCCAGCGCGAGTGGCGTGCCGTCCGCCGAGCGCACCCGCACGAGCTCGTGCACCGCCGTGCCCGGCGGCATCCGCAGCGCCGCCGCGACCGTCTCCTCGGCGGCCACCGTCCGCGCGGACAGCACCTCGGCCCCGGCGCGCCGGTGCGCCCGCCGCATCTGCTCGGTGAACCCGGCCAGGCCCGTGAGATCACAGTCGATCTTGGGCTCCGCCACGAACGCCCCGCCCGTGCGTCCCGGCAGCCGGACGAGCACCCCGCGGCGGGCGAGCCCGTCCAGTGCCTGCCGCAACGTCATGCGGCTCACCCGCAGCGCGGCCGCCAGTGCGCGCTCCCCGGGCAGCCGGTCGCCGGTGGCGATCTGGCCGTGCGTGATCTCGTCCATGAGCCACTGCTCGATCTGCGCGTGCACCGGCAGCCCGTGGCGACGTTCCAGGGTGGGGGCGCGATCGAGCAGTTCCGTCGACACGGTCCCAGGGTAGGCCGCGGCGGTTGCCGAGCCCTCGGGCCGGTGCGATCGTCGGGTATGGACCCAGCGACCGGTACCGCTCCGCTCCTCGGCGACTTCTTCCGCTACGCCGACCTCCTCACCGACGAGGAGCACGAGGTGGTGGCCCGGGTGCGGGAGTTCCTGCGCACCGAGGTGGCGCCGGTCGCCGTCGAGCACTGGACGCGCGCCGAGTTCCCGCACCACCTCGTACCGGGGTTCGCCGCGCTGGACATCGCCGCCCTGCCCTACGACGACCTGGACGGCCCGGCCGCCCGTCGCCTGCTGATCGGGTTCGTCGCACTGGAGATCGCCCACACCGACCCGTCGATGAACAGCTTCTTCGGCATCCACAACGGCCTCGCGATGGGCAGCATCGACCTGTGCGGCTCGGCCGAGCAGCGGGCGCGCTGGTTGCCTGCCATGGCGCGGATGGAGCGGATCGGTGCGTTCGGCCTCACGGAGCCCGACGGCGGGTCGGACGTCGCCCGCGGGCTGCGGACCACCGCCCGCCGCGTGGGCTCCGGACCGGACGCGGAGTGGGTGCTCGATGGTGAGAAGCGCTGGATCGGCAACGGGACCTTCGCCGACCTCGTCGTGATCTGGGCCCGCGACGTCGCCGACGACTCCGTGAAGGGCTTCGTCGTGGCGCAGGACAACCCCGGCATGACCACCAGCAAGATCGAGAACAAGGTCGCGCTGCGCACCGTGCAGAACGCCGACATCCTGCTCCAGGACTGTCGCGTGCCCGAGTCCGACCGGCTGCAGAACGCCGGCTCCTTCGCCGACACCAACAAGGTGCTGCGGCGTACCCGTGGGGGAGTGGCGTGGGGCTCCACCGGCACGATGATGGCCGCCTACGAGATCGCCCTGGCGTATGCGAAGGAACGCGAGCAGTTCGGCCGTCCGATCGCGGGGTTCCAGCTCGTGCAGGACCTCCTGGTCCGGATGCTGGGCAACATCACCGCCTCGTTCGGGATGGCGGTCCGGCTCGCACAGCTGCAGGACGCGGGGGAGGCCCGCGACGAGCACGCCGCGCTCGCCAAGGAGTTCTGCACGAGCCGGATGCGCGAGACCGTCGCGCTCGCCCGCGAGGTGGTCGGGGGCAACGGCGTGGTCCTCGACTACGGGGTGGCGAAGTTCTTCGCCGACGCCGAGGCCCTCTACTCGTTCGAAGGCACCCGCCAGATCAACACCCTGGTGGTGGGCCGGGCGATCACCGGCCACAGCGCATTCATCTGACCCGGCCCCAGGGCCCGAGGAAGTTCAGGAAAGCCACTTTCCTGCCCTGAGAGGGCCTGAAAGTGGCTTTCCTGAACCGCGGGGGGTGGTTGCCGGGGTCGGGTTCCCGAAACGAACGTAGGCGCCGTCGCTGAAGGCGACGTGGTCCGGGGGGCGGTGCGTGAGGTCGCCGAGGCCGGCCGCGGCGATCAGCCCGTCGTCGAGCTCCAGCACCTCCGCCGTGCGCAGCGGCCAGGTGGCGTGTTCGTTGGGCAGGTACCAGGTGCGGCCGAGATGAGCCGTGTGCAGGCCCCAACGCGCCGTGAGGAACTGCTCCAGCGGGCCGTCGGGGGCCTGCGTGCCGGCGCGCACGACGATGCGGCTGCGTGCGGACACCCCGGGCCACCGCACCCGCGTCGCGTAGCCGCGCACGTCCCCGTCGGCGACGAAACGCATCCGCGCCCACCGGTAGGGCAGCCCGAAGGCCGCGCGGGCGGCTGCCACGGCGACGGCCCGCTCGGCGTCGAGGCTGAGGAAGACCACGCCGCGCCGCCCCGTGGCGTCCACGGAGTACAGGCGCACGTTGGTCTCCAGGAACGTGCCCACCCACGGCAGGGTGGGCCCGTGGGCGAAGCCGGTGCCCGTCATGCGGAACGGCACGAGGCCGACGTAGGTCCAGCCGTCGAGGACGTCCGGCTCGACGCCGGGCGGGAAGAACCGGGCCACCGCGGCGGGCCGGACGGCCCAGTGCAGGAACGCGACGTCGCGCCAGCGCTGCCGCAGCAGGTGCGGGTGGGGCAGCGCCGGCGCGACGACCGACACCGGTTCGGGCGCGACGGGCTCCGGAGGCATCCCGCCATCCTGCCGCTCAGGCGAGGGACGCGCGCCACGCCTCGTGCAGGTCGGCGAACTCGCCGCTGCCGCCCAGCAGCTCCGCCGGTGACCCGTCCTGCACGATCCGGCCGTCGGCCAGCACCAGCACGCGGTCGGCGATCAGCACCGTCGAGAGCCGGTGGGCGATGATCAACGACGTGCGGCCGGCGAGCACCGTCTCCAGTGCGGCCTGCACCGCTCGCTCCGACGGGATGTCCAGGGAGGACGTGGCCTCGTCGAGCAGCACCACCGCCGGGTCGGCCAGCACCACCCGCGCGAGCGACACGAGCTGACGCTGGCCTGCCGAGAGCCGCCCGCCGCGCTTGCGCACGTCCGTGTCGAACCCGTCGGGCAGTGCCTCGATGAACTCGCGGGCGCCCACCGCCTCGGCGGCCGCCGTGATCTCGGCGCGGGTGGGCGGCCGGTGGTCGCCCCGATGATCGTCGTCGTGACCGCTGCCCATCGCGATGTTGTCGGCCACCGACCCGGAGAACAGGAACGCCTCCTGCGTGATCATCACCAGCGCGGACCGCAGGTCGGCGTCGGCGACGTCGCGCAGGTCCACCCCGTCGAGCCGGACCGCGCCCGAGGTCGGGTCGTAGAACCGCACGGCGAGCTTGGCCAGCGTCGACTTCCCCGCACCGGTGGCCCCCACCAGCGCGACCGTCTGCCCGGACGGGATGCGCAGCGAGAACTCCGGCAGCACCGTGCGTTCGGCCGCCCTCCGGTAGGCGAACCGGACGTGGTCGAACTCCAGGTCCCCGCGCACGGGCGTGGGCAGCGGCACCGGCCGGGCCGGTTCGGGCACCCCGGCCGGGGTGTCGAGAACCGAGGCGATCTTCTCCAGGGCCGCGGCCGCCGACTGGTAGCTGTTGAAGAACTGCGCCAGGTCGTCGAGCGGGTCGTAGAGCCGGCGCAGGTACAGCAGGAACGCGGTGAGCGCGCCGAGCGCCAGCGTGCCGTCGACCACCCGCAGGCCGCCGATCAGCAGCACGAGCGCCAGCGACACGTTGCCGACCACCCGGATGCCCGCGATGAACCAGGCGACGCTCAGGAACGCCTCGGTGTTGGCGTCGCGGTTGGCGACGGTGAGCCGGTCCATGATCTCGTCGTTGCGCCGCTCGCGACGGAAGGCCTGCACGGCACGGATGCCGTTCATCGTCTCGACGAAGTGCACGATCAGCCGGGCGACGGTGCTGCGGGTGCGCCGGTAGCTCGCCCGGGAGCTGCGCTGGAACCAGCGCGTGATCACCATCAGCGGGACGAACCCGATGAGCACGACCGCGGCGAGCATCGGGTCGAGCCACACCAGCAGCACGGTGACACCGACCAGCGAGAGCACGGCGCCGAACAGCCCGTCGAGACCCTTCTCCAGAAGGTCCGACAGCGAGTCCATGTCGCTGGTCAGGCGCGAGATCAGGCGCCCGGAGGTGTAGGACTCGTGGAAGTCCAGCGACAGCCGCTGCCCGTGGGCGAACACCCGCCGCCGCAGGTCGAGCAGCACGTCCTGCCCCACCCGCCCGGACAGCAGGAGGAACGCCGAGCGCAGTGCCGCCCCGGCGATCCCGGTGGCCGCGTACCCCGCGATGGACCAGGCCAGCGGCGCGGGCCGCCCGGCCAGCGCGGCGGGCACGCCGGTGTCGATCGCGGTGGCCACCAGCAGCGGGCCGGCCAGCATCACCAGGTTCTCGGCGACGAGCAGCACCAGCGCGACGGTGACGGCACGCCGGTGCGGCCGCAGCAGCTCCGCGACGAGCCGGCGGGCGCGCTGCTGCAGTTTCAGCCCGGTGCGCCGGTCGACGGCGTCGGCCTCGTCGTCCTCCGCCGCGATACCGCGCCAGGACTCGCCGGCGGTGTCGGCGTCGACGGTGGCGGCCTTGCCCGTGCCCGTCTCCGTGGTGGTGCCGACGTCGGACTCCGTACCGGTGCTCACGCGCCCACCTCCTCTCGTTCGTCGGCTCGTTCCTCGTCGGGGCTGGACAGCAGCCGCCGGTACTCCGGGTCCGTGGCGAGCAGCTCGCTGTGCGTGCCGACAGCCGCTATCCGCCCGTCGACGAGCAGCGCCACCCGGTCGGCGAGCTGGACCGTGGACGGCCGGTGCGCCACGACCAGCGCCGTCACCCCACCCAGCACCCGGCGCAGCGCCGCCTCGACCTCGGCCTCGGTGTGCACGTCCAGCGCGGAGAGCGGGTCGTCCAGCACCAGGACGGGAGGGCGCCCGATCACCGCACGGGCCAGGGCGAGCCGCTGGCGCTGGCCGCCCGAGAGCGACATGCCCTGCTCGCCGATGCGGGTGTCGAGGCCCCAGGGCAGCGCCGCGACGAACCCGTCGGCGCTGGCCACCCGCAACGCCTCCCAGACCTGCTCGTCCGACGCGGCCGGGAGCCCGAGCGCGACGTTCTCCCGCACGCTCGCCGAGATCAGCACGGGCTCCTCGAACGCGGTGGCCACGATCGTGCGCAGGTCGGCCAGCCGCAGGTCGCGCACGTCGACCCCGTCGATGAGCACGGCGCCGCCGGTGACGTCGTAGAGCCTGCCGACGAGCGCGGTGAGGGTGGTCTTGCCCGAGCCGGTGGCACCGACCAGCGCCATCGTCTCGCCCGGCCGCAGCGCCAGGTCGACGCCGTGCAGGACGTCGCGGCTCCCGCCCGGGTAGCGGAAGGACACCTCGTGCAGGACGAGCTCGCCCCGCACCGGGTCCGGCGCCGGAACCGGCGTGGCCGGATCGGTGATCGCCGGCACCACATCGCGGACCTCCCAGTACCGGCGGGTGGCGGCCGCGGCGTTGCTGGCCTCCGCCAGCAGCCAGCCGATCGACGCGATCGGCCAGAACAGGTAGGTCATGACGGTGACGGCGCCGACGAGGGTGCCGAGGGTGAGCGTGCCGGTGGCGACGCCGTAGGCCCCCAGCCCGAGTATCAGCGCGATGGCCGACTCGGGCAGCATCACGAGCACCGCCCACAGCGCCGCGAGCAGCCGGATCTTCAGCAGCTCGGTGCCGCGCAGCCCGCGCGCGTCGGCCACGAAGCGCGCCGTGAGCCTGCGCCCCCGGCCGAGCGACTTGAGCACGCGGATGCCCAGCGCCGACTCCTCCACCACCGTGGCGAGATCGCCTGCCTGGTCCTGCGAGCGGCGGGCGGCCACCGAGAAGCGGCGCTCCAGCGCGAGGGTGAGCACGATCAGCGGCACTGCGATCACGGCGATGACCAGACCCAGCACGGGGGAGAGCCACAGCAGCACCCCGACGCCCGCCACCATCGTCAGGACGTTGACCACGAGGAAGATCCCCGAGAACGCGACGAACCACCGGATGGTGTTGAGGTCCGTCGTCGCCCGGGAGAGCAGCTGCCCCGAGGGCCACCGGTCGTGGAAGGCCACGGGCAGCCGCTGCAGGTGCGCGAACAGGTCCTCCCGCATGGTGGCCTCGATGCGGGTGCTCGGGCGGGCGACGAGGCGCCGCCGCAGGAACATCAGCCCCGCTTCGAGCAGGCCGAACGCGAGGACCCCGAGCACCAGCCACGGCAGCACCGACAGCTCGGACCGGGCGATCGGCCCGTCCACGATGGCCCGGGTGACCAGCGGGATCGCCAACCCGGCGAGGCTGCTCGCGAGCGCGGCGAGGCCGCCTCCGATCAGGGCGGCTCGGTGGGGACGGACGTACGGGGCGAGGCGGCGCAGCGCACCGAGGGTGGCGCGGTGGGGCTGCTGCTCGAGATGGTCGCTCATGGCATCGATCACGGTAGATTTTTCCGAACCGCGACGCATGCGAGTTCTGGCATGCCTGTCACCGTGCGACCTCGAGGCGGGTGGAGGTCAAGGGCGCGGTTGTAGCACTCTGGAGGGAGCAGAAACAGTCGGGTCGGGAAGGATCTGAGGACGTGGCGTTGCGGATCGGCTACAAGGCCTCGGCGGAGCAGTTCGCGCCGCGGGAGCTCGTGGAGTACGCGGTGCGGGCGGAAGAGCTGGGCCTGGACAGCGTGGTGACGTCGGATCACTTCCTGCCGTGGCGGCACGAGGGCGGCCACGCGCCGGCCTCGCTGATGTGGCTCGCGGCAGTGGGAGAGCGCACCGAGCGGGTACAGATCGGTACGTCGGTGCTCACCCCGACGTTCCGCTACAACCCGGCGGTGCTCGCGCAGACCTTCGCCACGCTGGGGATGCTCTACCCCGGCCGCGTCATGCTCGGGGTCGGCACGGGGGAGGCCCTGAACGAGATCGCCGTCTCCGGACGGGAGTGGCCGGAGTTCAAGGAGCGCTTCGCCCGGCTGCGGGAGGCCGTCAAGCTCATGCGTGAGCTGTGGACGGCCGACGAGGAGGTCTCGTTCGAGGGTGAGTACTACCGCACGGTCGGCGCGACGATCTACGACAAGCCCGAGCAGCCGGTGCCGGTGTACGTGGCGGCCGGGGGCCCGGTCGTGGCGAAGTACGCGGGCCGCTCGGCGGAGGGTTTCATCTGCACCTCCGGCAAGGGCATGGACCTCTACACCGAGAAGCTGCTGCCGGCGGTTGCCGAGGGCGCCGAGGCGGCCGGACGCAGCCTCGACGACGTCGACCGGATGATCGAGATCAAGCTGTCCTACGACCGCGACCACGAGCAGGCGCTGGAGAACACCCGGTTCTGGGCGCCGTTGTCGCTCACGCCCGAGCAGAAGCACAGCGTCGACTCGGCCGTCGAGATGGAGCGGCTCGCCGACGAGCTGCCCATCGAGCAGGTGGCGAAGCGGTGGATCGTGGCGTCCGACCCGGAGGAGGCCGTGGCCCAGATCAAGCCCTACGTGGATGCCGGGCTGAACCACCTGGTCTTCCACGGGCCGGGCGCGGACCAGGAGCGCTTCCTCACGCAGTTCGCCGAGGACGTCCTGCCGAAGCTGCGCGCCCTGGGCTGAGCACGGACACGCCGGGACCTCGGTCGGCCACGCCGACCGAGGTCCGGTGGTTCCCGCTACTTCTTCTTGCGCGCCCTCGCGGTCTCGCGGTTGTTCGCCTTGCCGATCGCCTCGACCAGCTCGTCCTTGTTCATCGAGGACCTGCCGGACACATCGAGCTTCTTGGCGACGTCGAGCAGGTGCTCCTTCGACGCGTTGGCATCCACACCGCCGGCGGTGGGGAGGTCGCTGTCGCGGCCACCCCGGGCGGCCTGCTCGTCGGACGGACCCTTCCCGTCCTTGGGCTCCCAGTGGTCGCCGACCTTCTCGTGGGTGTGCTTCAACGACGCGAAGGCCGTGCGACGGGCGCGGGCACCGTCACCGTCGTAGCTGTCCATCGCGGAGTCGTAGGTCTTCTCCCACGTCCGTTCGGCCTTGTCGTCCGAGCGCTCCACCGTGCTCGGAACCTCGTCCTTGCCGGCCATATCGCTCACACCTCCGTTCGACTACGGACCGGTGCCCGCGGCGCGTCCAGGAAGCGCCGCACGCCCTTCATCCCGTACCGGTCCACCGCGGTCTTGATCAGACCGAAGATCGCGCCCTGCAGCGTGGCGGCGAGCAGCACCTCGCGGGTGCTGTAGTCGTTCGACAGCGGCTGCGGTGTCTCGTCCTCGTTCGACAGCTTCTTCCACACCAGTGCGAAGACCTGCCCCGCCACCAGGCCCCCGATCATCCCGAAGATCAGGCCGATCGGCTTGTAGGCGAGCTTCGCGAGGCCGGTCAGCTCGTTTCCGTCGCGCTTCATTCCGACCCCGCGGCACGCGCCTCGGCGCCGGTCTCCCCGGCGTAACCCGCATCCTGCCCACTGACGCGGCCGACGAACTCCTCGTTCTCGTCGGTACCGGTCGTGCTGCCGCCGTCCGGGTCGGCTCCGGAGTCGTCGGGGTGCTTCTTGCGATCGGGGTCCACCCCACCGGTCTCGCGGGTGCGCGCGAGGTTCGGGTCGGCGGCCACGTCGGGCTCGGAGGAACCATGCATGGACGGCGAGTACCCGATCGGTGCCCCGGCGACACGGTTTGGACCTTGCTGCGCCGGGCACCACTGTCTGCGTGGTGGACGACGGAGCGATCACGTACCTGGGTGGGCAGCGGTCGGACCGCAGGCTGCGGCTGCGGCACCACGCGCGCGCAACCGAGCTGAGCGTCATCCGCAGACGGATCTCCGCGTGGGCAGGCGGCAACCGCCTCCCCGCCCACACGGTGGTCGACCTGCAGCTCGCCGTCGGGGAAGCGGTGGCGAACGGTGTGGAGCACGCCTACGGCGCCGACGCCTCCCGCCCGGATGCCGACGCGGGCGCCACCGTGGAGGTGGAGCTGGAGCTCGACGGGAGCCCGTCGCGACCGGTGGTGGCGGTGACGGTGACCGACCACGGCCGGTGGCGACCGGTGCCGGTGGACCCGGGACACCGGGGTCGCGGGCTCGCCCTCATCCGGGAGCTGTCACGACGGATGCAGGTGTCGATGTCGGGCCAGGGGACCCGCGTGTGCTTCGAGATTCCCCTGGACCGGTTGCAGCACTCCGCGACGGGTTAGACCCGCCGGCGCTCAGCGCGTCGAGGTGCCCGGGACCGAACCACCGGCGACCAGGCGGCGCGAGCCGGGGGCTGCGGCCCCGCGGACGGAGCGCAGGCCCGGTAGCTGCACGGCGGAGCGCGGCATCGGACGACGTGCCCGCAGCACCGGCCACGCGGGCGACGGCGGGAACAGCGCCTCCAGCCCGGACGGAGCGGGGCCACCGACGCTCGACCGCAGCAGCTCCTGGTAGTCGTCGTACTCGGCGACGGCGGCGGCGATGTTGCCCTGGGCCAGGTGGGCCTCGATGAGGGCGCGGCGCGCGCTCTCCCGGCTCGGCGCGGTCTGCACGGCGGTCTGCGCCATCGCCACGGCCTCGTCGAAGCGGCCGGCAGACGACAGCCGCAGGCTCCGCTCCTCGATCGCGTGGAGCCGCAGCTGGCGGAACCGCTCGCGCTCCACGGCGATCCACGGGGCCGTCCAGCCCGGCAGGATGTCGGCCGACAGCAGCGCGATGTCCGGGTCGTGGTTGGTGGGGATCTCGGGCATCGCGCGCACGAGCCCCATCGCGTCGGCGAGGTCGACCTCGACGTCGGCGGCCAGCGCCATCGGCGCGGTCTCGTCGTCGTCCTCGGCGAACAGCTCCGGTACGTCCACGGCGGCTACGGCGTCGGCCAGCATGCGCGCCGCCGCGCCGGCGGGAACGCCGGGCCACAGGTCGGCGGCGAGGCTCGAGCGCTCCTGCGGCCGGGGATGCACGGCGAGGTAGGCGACGAGTCTGCGGGAGTCCACCCCGAGCGGCACGGTGGCGCCGTCGGTGGTCAAGGTGAAGGAGCCGAGCACGGTGACCCGGCGCCGGCAACCGGAGTGAGCCTGCATCATGCGAGATCGTCGCTGGTCGTCAGACATGGTGGTCCCAAATGTGATGGTGCCCGAATGTGGTGCTGACTATGGTTGTGCCCGAAGCTGGTGCTACGCATGTGGCCTGTCGGCGTCCCGATGGCGCACGAGCCCGCGAAGGAGTGTTCTCCCGACCGGGCCTGTTGCCAAGGGGCATATTCGTCACACTCACGGCCGGGCGCGGGCCATGCGGGTGACGCGCCGAACCCGATCTTACGTCACGGGGCGGCCTGCATGCGGACGTGGGTGCCCCAGCGGTCGGCCCACACATGGAGCGTGTCGCACAGCTGACGGGCGATCCACACCCCGCGGCCGCGGGGGTCGGAGGGGTGCGGGGCCTGCAGTCCGGGCAGCGGATCGGCGAGCACGCCCCTGTCGTGGATCTCGCACACGACCCCGCTGCCGCTGCTGGTCCAGATCGCGAGCTCGGCCTCGGACGCACCGTGCTCGACGGCGTTGGTGGCCACCTCGTTGACGGCCAGTACCAGGTCTTCTGCCCGGGACCGGCCGTACCCTGCGGCCCGCAGGGCCTCCTCGACGGCCGTGCGCACCTCGTGCAGCTGCCATGCGCTGAACGTGATCCGCAGGTCGGGTGGCCCGAGCAGCGCAGGCGCGGGAGCGGGCCGCATCGTGAGGACGTCGCGGGGGCAGCGGTGCTGGGGGTTGTGCACCAGCCTGCCGTCGACGAGCAGCAGCGGGTGGTTGTGCCGGGCGCCGTCGAGGATCTCGAGATGGAGGGGCAGCTCCGGGTAGAAACATGTCATCCGTACGGGGAGATCCGCGAGTGCCACGTTCAGGGCAGCGTCCAGCTCCGTCCAGAAGCTGCCGTCGGCGCCGTCGAGCGAGGCGGTGTGCTCCGCCAGGACGGTGACGGGCCCCCCGGTGCTGGAGGTCAGCTCGCGCAGCTCGAGCGCCCTGCGGGTGGCCAGGGTCTGGCCGGAGGCGCCGTCCGGGCCGTCGGGGTGGCTGAGCTGGATCAGCCCCGCCGTTCCCCCCAACTGGGTGTGCAGTGCCCGTTCCGTACGCGGACGCAACGCGAGCGCGACCGGTTCGCCGCGCTCCAACCCCGCGCGGGCCAGCGCGACGAGCTGGGCGAGCAGGTCGGCGTCCGAGCGGTGGTACCCGGCTGCGTGCTCGAGCCGGACCCCGACGGCCGAGCGGGTGGTCTCGATCCTCATCGGGCCTCCGAAGGCGCGTACTCGGGACGGGACTGCACGACGAGCTGTGCGGCGAACGGTGCACCGCAGCGGTCCAGCACGCGCAGCACGCGCGGCCGCACGCCGGTGAGCACGAGCCGGTGGGAGCTCGGGAACTCCTCGGCGGCGTGCACGAGGCTGACGGCTCCCGCGACGTCGAGGAACCGCAGCGACGACAGGTCGAGAGTGATGTCGGTGGGGCCGGCGTGCGACCGCAGTGCCTGGTCGAGCGCCGTCTCGAGCAGCCTGCGGATGCGGGGGCGGTTGCTGTGGTCGACCTCGCCCGCCAGCCGCGCGGTGCCGGCCCCGGTGCTGGTGATCCGCAGCAGGTTGTCGTCGTAGATCGCCGGCACGACGAGCTCGGTGTGGTGCCGGGCGCGCAGCTCCTCGATCGCGCCCTCGGGGAAGCGGCGCCGGTCGTAGAGGCACAGGACCCGGGCCGGGCGGACGCGGGCCACCTCGTCGAAGACGGTGTCGTACTCCAGGAGGGAGGCCCCGCCCGCGCGTCTCAGGCCGTAGTTGAACTGCCCCGTGACCCGGATACCGGTGTATCCCCGCTCGAGCGCGCCGTCGACGGTGCTGCAGATGAGCTCCTGCACCTGCGGCGGGGGGCTGCGCAGCGTGGCGCGTGTGGTGTCGGGCGAGACGATGGCGAAGCTGCCGTCGTGGAGCGACTCGGCCACCGCCACGCGGTCGTCCGCGAGCCGCTCGAGTACGCCGTCGACGGTGCCGTCGTCGAAGTACACGACCTGCTCGCCCGCGGCCAGCCCGGCGGCCACGAACGCGGCCGTCATCTCCCAGAGCTGCTCGTCGCTCACCGGAACGGCGCAGGCGTGGTCGACGGACCGCAGCTCCCCGACCGTTCTCGTCATCACGCATCCCTGCGGTGCCGCCCGCCATGGACCCGGACGCCGCGACCCCTTCGCCGGGAGAACGCTGCGTCACGTGGGCGACACTCTACGTCCGCGCACCGGGTGTCCGGATCGCTCGGGTACGGGGCCGGGCGGCGAAGCGGCGATCAGCCGCGACGAACGGGGCTGTCACGCCACCAGCGGTGGAACCATCACCTCCACGAGGTGCGGTCCCGGCTCCGCGGAGGCCCGGCGCAGCGCATCGGCCATCTCCTCGGCCGTGGTCACCCGCACCCCCGGCACGCCCATCCCGCGGGCGATCGAGACGAAGTCCAGGTCGGGTCCGCCGAGGTCGAGAAGGGCCTTCGCCCGTTTGCCGTCGTGCTGGACGAAGCCGGCCGCCCCGACCTGCTCCAGCTCGCCCCGCAGGATGGCGTAGGCGTTGTTGTTGTACAGCACGGTGGTGACGTCGAGCCCTTCGCGGGCGTGGGTCCACAGCGCGGAGATCGTGTACATCGCGCTCCCGTCGGCCTGCAGGGCCCACACCGGCCGGTCCGGGCAGGCCACGGCGGCACCCGTGGCCGCGGGCAACCCCCATCCGATCGCCCCGCCGGTGAGGGTGAGCCAGTCGTGGCGGGGCGCGCCCGCGGTGTCGCCGGGCAGGCCGAACCCGGACGTGACCGCCTCGTCGACGACGATGGCGCCCTCGGGCAGCAGCGCGCCCACCACGGCGGCGGCGCTCGCGACGGTGAGCGCACCCGTGGGCAGCTCGGGCCGCGCGAGCGCTGCCACGCGCGCCGTCGTGCCGGGGGTCACGAGGTCCGCGAGCTCGTCCAGGGCCGCGGCGGCGGCTCCTTCCCTGGCGACCACGGTGTGCACGTGGCAGCCCGGGGAGACCAGGTCCGACGGCTTGCCGGGGTAGGCGAAGAACCCCACGGGGGAGCGGGCCCCCACCAGCACCAGGTGCTGCGCTCCCGCGAGCTGGCGGACGGCGAGGTCGACCTGGTAGGCCAGCCGCTCCACCGGAGCGACGCCCGCCCCGCGCTCCAGGCGCGTCGGGAACGTCTCGGCGAGGACCTTCGCCCCGGTCGCGGCGGCGATCCGGTCGGCGGCGGCCAGGCCGTCGGCCCGGGTGGCGTCGCCGCCCACCAGCAGGATGCACGGCTCGCCGGAGCGCAGCGCGTCGGCCGCGGCCCCCACCGCGCCCGGTTCGGCCGCGGCCCGGGCCGCGGCGGCGACCGGATCGGCGACCACGCCGCCGTCCGGCTCCCAGCTGACGTCCGCGGGCAGGACGAGGGTGGCGACCTGGCCCTCCCGGGCCGCGGCCACCGCCGCCGCGGCATCGGCGCCGACCTCGGAGGTCAGCGCGCTGTGCCGCACCCATCCCGACACCGCGCCCGCGATGGCCCCGATGTCCGACTGCAGCGGGGCGTCGTACTTCGCGTGGTAGGTGGCGTGGTCGCCGATGACGTTCACGACCGGCGAGCCGGCCCGCCGGGCGTTGTGCAGATTGGCCAGGCCGTTGCCCAGCCCGGGGCCGAGGTGCAGCAGGGTCGCCGCCGGCCGCTCGGCCATCCGGGCGTAACCGTCGGCGGCCCCGGTGGCGACGCCCTCGAACAGGACGAGGACGGCGCGCATCTCGGGCACGCCGTCCAGCGCCGCGACGAAGTGCATCTCCGAGGTGCCGGGGTTGGCGAAGCAGACGTCCACCCCGCTGGTCACGAGGGACCGGATCAGAGCGTGGGCGCCGTTCACCGGACCTCGGTCCCGTCGGTCCCCCCGGTCCGCACCTCCACCGACGTGGCGGGCGAGGACACCAGCGTCTGCAGCACCACGCAGTACCGCTCCGTCAGCTTCATGAGGGTGGCGACCTGGTCGGCATCCGCGGTCGTGTCGAGGTCGAAGGTCAGCCGGATGTCGCGGAAACCGACCGGCGCCTCCTTGTCGACGCCCAGCGTGCCGCGGAAGTCCAGGTCACCCTCGGCGCGGACCGCGCCGCTCACCTCGAGCCCCAGCGACGTGGCGACCGCGCGCAGCGTGACCCCTGCGCAGGCGACCAGCGCCTCCAGCAGCATGTCGCCGGAGCACAGCTGGGAACCGTCCCCGCCGGTGGCCGGGTGCAGGCCGGCCTCGGCCAGCGCGGTCGCGGTGCGGACCCGGCAGGCGACGCCGGTCCCGTCGAGCTCACCCTCGGCCTTCAGCGTGATCAACGCCGCGTCCGGGTCCTCCCGGTAGCGGGCCTTGAGTGGGGCCTGTGCTTCTCGCAGCGCCATCGTGTCCATGGCAACGATCCTGCCTGCGGCGGCCCTCGCGTGCACCCGCCAGTGGCCCGGGGGTGCACCAGTAGGCTCCTGATGTGCCCGACCTGCCGACCACACGGCCCCGGGCCGACCGCATCGTGACGGTCCCGAACCTGCTCAGCGTGCTGCGGCTGGCCGGGGTGCCGCTGTTCCTCTACCTGCTCCTCGTGCCGCGCGCCGACGGGTGGGCGATCCTCGTGCTCGCGGTCGGCGGGTTCACCGACTGGCTCGACGGCAAGCTCGCTCGGCTGCTCGGGCAGTACAGCCGCCTCGGTGCACTGCTCGACCCGGCGGTGGACCGGCTCTACATCCTCGCGGCGCTCGTCGCGCTCGGTGCCCGCGACGTCGTGCCGTGGTGGGCCGTTGCGGCCCTGGTGTGCCGCGACCTGGTGCTGGGTGCCACGCTGCCGGTGCTGCGCCGCCGTGGCTACGGCCCCTACCTCGTCACCTACATCGGCAAGGGCGCCACGTTCCTGCTGCTGTACGCGTTCCCGCTGCTCCTGCTCGGCCAGGGCACCGGCTGGTACGCCGAGCTGGCGCGGCCGTTCGGGTACGCCTTCGCGATCTGGGGCACCGCGCTCTACCTGTACTCGGGCGCTCTGTACCTGGCCCAGTTCGTGCTGGCGATGCGCGCCGATGCGGTGCCGCCGGGGGTGGCGGGCGCTGCCAGGAGCGGGGACTAGAGTCGTCGCGTGATTCCCGAGGACCTCCGCTACACCGAAGCTCACGAATGGGTGCGCGACCTGGGGGACGGGGTGGTCCGGATCGGCATCACCGACCACGCCCAGTCCCAGCTCGGCGACGTCGTGTTCGTGCAGCTGCCGTCCGTCGGTGACTCCGTGGCCGCCGGCGGGGTGGTGGGGGAGGTCGAGTCGACCAAGTCGGTGTCCGACATCTACGCTCCGGTGTCCGGCACGGTGGTCGCCGTCAACGAGTCCCTCGAGAACAGCCCCGAGCTGATCAACAGTGGGCCCTACCAGGCAGGCTGGATGATCGACGTCCGGCTCGCCGACGACGCCTCCGAGGCGCCGGAAGGCCTGCTCGACGCCGCGGCGTACAGCGAGCTGACCGGAAGCTGACCGGCCCGGAACCGGACGCCGCCGCGCGGTAGGTTTGTTGGACCCACGGCACGTGGGGCCGCCACATCACAGAACGACGAGCTACATCCATGCAGGAGGAGACCCCGAGGTGACCACGAACGACGGGCCCGGCGTACCCCCGGAGCGTTCCCCGGAGACCACCTCGGTCTTCCGCGCGGACTTCCTCTCCGAGGTCGAGCCCCCCGCCCAGGACCAGCCGGTCTCCGGCGTCGACGCGCTTCCGGCGGGCTCCGCCCTGCTGGTGGTCAAGCGCGGGCCCAACGCGGGGTCGCGGTTCCTCCTCGACCGCCCGTCCACCAGCGCGGGCCGCCATCCCGACAGCGACATCTTCCTCGACGACGTCACGGTCTCGCGGCGCCACGCGGAGTTCCGCAGCGACGCCGGCGAGTTCGTCGTCGTCGACGTGGGCAGCCTCAACGGCACCTACGTCAACCGCGAGCCGGTCGACACCGCCGTGCTGGCCAACGGTGACGAGGTGCAGATCGGCAAGTTCCGGCTGGTCTTCCTCACCGGTCCGCGCGAGTCCGGCGCAACCGGCTGAAACCGGCGCCAAGACAACGGCTCGCCGCCCGTCCGGAGGCGGGCGCGGGCCGGGTGCGCCGTGTAGCGTCGACACTGCAGGACCGTCAGGAGGAGGGAAGCGCATGAGCGAGATGCGCGTCGTGGGCGTCCGGGTCGAACTGCCCGCGAACCAGCCGATCCTCCTGCTGCGGGAGACCAGCGGCGACCGGTACCTCCCGATCTGGATCGGTTCGGTGGAGGCCACTGCGATCGCCCTGGAGCAGCAGGGGGTCAAACCCGCCCGACCACTCACCCACGACCTGCTGAAGGACGTGATCACGGGGTTGGGGCGTCGCCTGGAACAGGTGCGGATCACCGACCTCCAGGAAGGCACGTTCTACGCCGAACTCGTCTTCGACGGTGGAATCAAGGTGTCGGCGCGGCCGAGTGACTCGGTGGCGCTCGCACTACGGATCGGGGTGCCGATCCACGCCGACGAGAGCGTGCTCGCCGAGGCGGGTCTGGTCATCCCGGATGAGCAGGAGGACGAGGTCGAGAAGTTCCGGGAGTTCCTGGACTCGATCTCGCCAGAGGACTTCCGCGGCGCCCAGCCGTAGGCCCGAGGGGCCTTTCGGCCTCGACACGCCCAGCACCGGGTGACCCGCGGCGGCGCGCCGCGTTGACCGGCCGCGCGCACGCGCTTACCGTCGGCTGTGACGGCCCGCTCTTGCGGGCCCCGGCGGAAGGAGCTCGGTGGAGAACCCGCCGTCCGGCTCGCCCGAACAGGGCGAGCTCTTCCCCGATCCCTTGCTGGGAGCCGGCCTCGACGGGATGCCGGATCAGCTCGTCGGCTTCCGTGGGCCCACTGCCTGCCAGGTCGTGGGGATCACCTACCGGCAGCTCGACTACTGGGCCCGCACCGGCCTTGTCGTCCCCTCCATCCGTGGAGCGGCGGGTTCGGGTTCGCAGCGGCTGTACTCCTTCAAGGACGTGCTGGTCCTGAAGGTCGTGAAGCGGTTGCTGGACGCCGGGGTGTCGCTGCAGAACATCCGCGTGGCCGTCGAGCATCTGCGCCGCCGCGGCATCCGCGATCTCGCGGGCATCACGCTGTTCAGCGACGGCACCACGGTGTACGAGTGTTCCTCTCCCGAGGAGGTCGTCGACCTCCTGCAGGGCGGGCAGGGCGTCTTCGGTATTGCCGTCAGCGGCGCGATGCGGGAGATCAGTGGCTCGATCAAGGACTTCCCGGTGGAACGAGCCGACGGCGGCAGCGTCGACGAGAGCCCTGAGGACGAGCTGTCCCGCCGCCGCGCCCGCCGCGCCATCAGCTGACGCCGTCGGGGATCACGCATCGACCTTGAACGGGTCGTGTTCGGCGAGCAGTCTGTCGAGGCGCGCCTGGTCCACGCGGCTGATCACACCCGCGCTCTCCTGCCGGTCGCGCACGCACTTCGCCAGCGTGAACGCGGACGTCACCACGTAGAGCACGGCGAGGGCGAGGAACGCGCGGACCCACGGGTCGGCCGGCAGGTAGGCGACGGCCAGACCGACCGCGACGAGCGAGACGGCGAACGAGATCACGGCCTGGACGTGGAAGGCGACGGTGGTCGGGGCCGCGGGCGGTGTCGTGGTCATGCCGGCAGTCTGAGGTTCGAACCTCCCCGGCCGCATCGGAAGAACTACGTATTCGGCCCGTTGCGGGCAGCAATTCCGGCAGGGACACGAACCTGACATGCGCCGCGCCGGGGATCGCTCGGCCGGGAGGGCTACGATGTGACCGGTAGTCGCCGAACCCGCGCGGGAGAGTCCCGGACGTCGTCGCAGCTGACACGTCGTACGGGCGCCGAAGGAGCAAATCCTCCCCGGAATCTCTCAGGCATCCAGGACCGCTCGGGCGAGACGCCTCTGGAAAGCGACGGGCGTGCCCGTCCGCCGACGGGGAAAGCCCGCTCTTGCACGGGGTGAATCTCTCAGGCGCCCGGGTACCCGGGCGGGGACAGAGGGGGAGGGCAGCAGTCGCCTGCCCATTCGCCTGACTTCGGAGGCCCCGTGACCGACGACCGCCCCGCGCTGACCGACCTCGAGCGGGGCATCCCCTTTGTCGAACGGCACCTCGGCCCGCGGGCCGCGGAGCTCGGCACCATGCTCGCCACGATCGGAGCCGACTCGCTCGACGCGCTCGCGGATGCGGTGGTGCCCGACAGCATCCGCGACCGGGAGACCGTCGCCTCCACGCTGCCGGCTGCGGCGTCGGAGACCGAGGTCCTCGCCGAGCTGCGCGCTCTCGCGGCACGCAACACGGTGACCGTCCCGATGATCGGGCTGGGCTACTCGGGCACCGTCACGCCCCCGGTGATCCGCCGCCACGTGCTGGAGAACCCGGCCTGGTACACGGCCTACACGCCGTACCAGCCGGAGATCAGCCAGGGCCGGCTGGAGGCGCTGCTGACGTTCCAGACCACGGTCGCGGACCTCACCGGGCTGCCGGTGGCGGGGGCGTCGCTGCTGGACGAGGCCACCGCGGCCGCCGAGGCGATGACCCTGCTGCGCCGGGCCGGCCGTGCCGCGTCCCCGCGGTTCGTCGTGGACGCCGACACCCTGCCGCAGACGATCGAGGTGCTGCGCACCCGCGCCGAGCCGCTCGGTATCGAGCTCGTGGTGGCCGACCTGGGCGCCGGGTTGCCCGAGGGTGAGCTGTTCGGGTTGCTGCTGTCCTACCCGGGCGCATCGGGCGCGGTCACCGACCCGTCGGCGCTGATCGCGGAGGCGCACGAGCGCGGCGCGCTGGTGGCCGTGGCCGCCGACCTGCTGGCCCTCACACTGCTCACCCCGCCGGGGGAGCTGGGCGCCGACGCCGCGGTGGGCACCACCCAGCGCTTCGGGGTGCCCCTCGGCTTCGGGGGCCCGCACGCCGGCTACCTGTCGGTGCAGCAGAAGCACGCCCGGCAGCTGCCCGGCCGGCTCGTGGGCCTGTCCCGCGACGCCGACGGGAACCCGGCGCTGCGCCTGGCGTTGCAGACCCGTGAGCAGCACATCCGCCGGGAGAAGGCCACCTCGAACATCTGCACCGCGCAGGTGCTGCTGGCCGTCGTCGCCGCCTGCTACGCCGTCTACCACGGGCCGGAGGGGCTGCGCCGGATCGCGCAGCGGGCCCACCGGATGGCGGCGGTGCTGGCAGCCGGCCTGCGGGCCGGGGGAGTGGAGGTGCTGCACGGCGAGTTCTTCGACACCGTGCAGGCATACGTGCCGGGGCGGGCCGAGGAGGTGGCCGACGCCGCACACGACGCCGGGATCGCGGTGCGCCGGGTGGACGCCGACACGGTGGGTATCGCGTGCTCCGAGGTGACCACCGTGGCGCACCTCGAGGCGGTCTGGAGGGCGTTCGGCGTCTCCGGGGACGCCGGGGCGCTCGATGCCGCCACCGAGGACGCCCTGCCGGCCGGCCTCGCCCGCACGACCGAGTTCCTCACGCACCCGGTGTTCCACGAGCACCGCTCGGAGACGTCGCTGATGCGCTGGCTGCGTCGCCTCGCTGACGCCGACCTGGCACTGGACCGCACGATGATCCCGCTGGGGTCGTGCACGATGAAGCTGAACGCGGCGGTCGAGATGGAGCCGATCTCCTGGCCCGCGTTCGCCGACCTGCACCCGTTCGCGCCCGAGGCCGACGCCGAGGGCACGCTGGCCCTGATCTCCGACCTGGAGCGCTGGCTCGCGGAGCTCACCGGCTACGCGGCCGTGTCGTTGCAGCCCAACGCGGGCAGCCAGGGCGAGTTCGCCGGCCTGCTCGCGATCGCGGCCTACCACCGCAGCCGGGGCGAGGAGCACCGCGACGTGTGCCTGATCCCGGCGAGCGCCCACGGCACCAACGCGGCGTCGGCGGTGATGGCCGGGATGCGGGTGGTCGTGGTGGCCACCTCGCCGACCGGCGACGTCGACCTCGACGATCTGCACGCCAAGATCGCCGAGCACGGCCCGGCGCTGGCCGCCCTCATGATCACCTACCCGTCCACGCACGGAGTGTTCGAGACGAAGGTCCGCGAGGTGTGCGACGCCGTGCACGCGGCGGGCGGCCAGGTCTACGTCGACGGCGCCAACCTCAACGCGCTGGTCGGGCTGGCCCGGCCGGGTGCGTTCGGCGGCGACGTGAGCCACCTCAACCTGCACAAGACCTTCTGCATCCCGCACGGTGGCGGCGGCCCCGGGGTCGGGCCGGTGGCGGTGGCCGAGCACCTGGCCCCGTTCCTGCCCGGACGCGGGGGACCGGGCGGCGTGGGAGCGGTGTCCGCGGCTCCGTACGGCAGCCCGGGCGTGCTGCCGATCTCGTGGGCCTACATCCGGCTGATGGGCACCGACGGGCTGCGGCAGGCGACCCTCACCGCCATCCTGGCCGCCAACTACGTGGCGAAACGCCTGGGTGAGCACTACCCCGTGCTCTACGCGGGGGAGCAGGGCCACGTCGCCCACGAGTGCATCCTCGATCTGCGCGGGATCACGCGTGACTCCGGTGTCTCCGTCGACGACGTGGCGAAGCGGCTGGCCGACTACGGCCTGCACGCTCCCACCATGTCGTTCCCGGTGGCCGGCACGCTGATGGTGGAGCCCACCGAGAGCGAGGACCTCGCCGAGATCGACCGCTTCGTCGACGCGATGATCGGGATCCGCGGCGAGATCGCCCGCGTGGCTGCGGGGGAGTGGCCGGTCACGGACAACCCGCTGCGCGGTGCACCGCACACGGCCGCCTCCGTGATCGACAAGTGGGACCACCCGTACCCGCGCGAGCTGGCGGCCTACCCCACGGGCGTCACCCCGGGCGTCCACGACCGCAAGGTGTGGCCCCCGGTGCGCCGGATCGACGGCGCCCACGGCGACCGCAACCTGGTGTGCAGCTGCCCGCCGGTGGAGGCCTACTCGTAGGACGCGGACGCCCGGGTGCGGTGAGGGCGGCGGACCGCCCGCCCTCACCGCACCCGGCCCGACACCCACTCCTCCTCTTGTCAACGAATCAATGACGCCAGCATCCGGTGTACGAAAGATTGACCGATGCGCAGGCCGAGAAGGCGGCGGGCCGAGCTACGGGGGAGTGGGCGCCGGCGGCCGGACCTGGGCCACCGCGCTGCGGTGGTCGCGCCTGCGGGGAGTGGTGGCGTGCGCGGCGTCGTAGAGCACGTTCTTCGCCTGGTCGATCAGGGCTTTGGCCTGGCCGATCAGCTCGAACGCGCAGGTGCGGGCGTCGGTTTCGTGCTGGGCGAGTTCGGTGCCGACCGGGCGCCAGTCGGAGCTGAGGTGGTCGCGGGCGTCGGCCAGCGACGTCCGGGCGGTGGTCAGGCTGGCGCGGGTGTTGTGCAGGATGTCGTTCCAGGTCGGCAGGTTCTGTTCGTTCATGTCACGGGACTTCCGTCGTGGCGAGGGCTTGTTCCCCGTGGTTCGTGAGGGTGACGACGAAGTGGTCGGCGAACTGCTCGGTCGCCGGCATCGTCTTGCCGTGCTTGATCGCAACGCCGTACGGGTTGATCAGCCCAAGGTCGCGAAGGTCGCGCACCCGCGCGGTCAGCTTCTGGTACCGGCCTCCATCGGTGCGGCCGTGGTAGGTGTGGCCGCCCATGTTGTTGACCTGGCTCTCGGCGATGGCCCGCAGTAGCGCGGTCTGGGTTGGCGGCAAGGAGGGCATCCTGTTCCGGCTGGCCGAGGCGGCCGTCGAGCACCCGGACGATGTGGTGCGGGATGCCTACTTCCAGTGGTGGGCGAGAAAACGTTGTGGGAACTGGTCCGGGAGGCCAAAGCCAACGAGCGTGCCTTCCAAGCACGGGTACGCACCGTAGGGTGACCGGTGACCTGTCGATCAAGGGCACGACCAAACCGGTGACCCTGGACGTGGAGTTCACCGGGGCGGCGCACGACCCGATGGGCAACGACCGGATCGGGTTCGAGATCGGCTGCACGGTCAACCGCAAGGACTGGGGTATCACTTGGAACGCGTCACTGGAGGCTGGCGGCGGGCTGGTCGGCGACAAGGTCACCCTGGGCATCGACGTCTCGGCGGTCAAGCGCTCCGGCTGACGCCGACCCGGTCCAGGTAGTCCCGCACGGCAGTCCTGCTCGCGCCGGGTGCGCGCAGCGCGAGGTAGCCATCAGGCCGCACCAGGACGAGGGTGTCCCCGGTGACGCCGTACGCGGTCCGCGCGTGCCCCTCGACGTCCACCAGATCGGCACCGCTGCCCGGCGCACCGACCGCCACCGGCTTGATGAGTCCACGGTGGGCGGTGCCGACGTCCTGCAGTGGACCGGCGCAGGACTCGCCGAAGCCGAGCAGGGTGAAATGCGGGCCGCGGAAGGCGTCGAACAGCCGCCGTGGCGTGCCGGAGCTGTCCACGCAGGGCGCGTCGGGCGCACGATCACCGGCGCGCGGTCCATTCCCGGCGTCGCCGTCGACGGACAGCGAGCTGTCCGGGTAGCCGAGCCCGAGCTGCTGGCCGTCCGGGGGTGCGCCGCCCGCGATGTCCGTGCTGCCACCGTTGACGAACCGCCCCGCGACCCTGCGCAGCCCCTCGGCACTCACGCCGAGCGTCCACGAGGCGACCGGGAGCCGCTCCTCCTGGTAGCTGTCCAGCAGCGACTGCCGCGCGCCGGAACACACCATGGCGAGCTTCCAGCCGAGGTTGTACGCGTCCTGGATGCCGGTGTTCATGCCGAGGCCGCCGGCCGGCGGATGCACGTGCGCTGCGTCGCCGGCCAGCAACACCCGGCCCACCCTGAACCGGTCGGCCATCCGCACGTTCACCCGGTACGTGGACAGCCAGCTTGCCTTCGAGAGCCGGATGCCGTGCCCGTCGGCGAGATCGTCCACGATCCGCCGGAAGTACGGCAGCGAGGGTTCGGGGAGACTGCCCTCCGCGCCGAAGTCGCTGAACGGTACGGCCTGCAGTTGCCAGGACCGCTCGTGGCGGAACGGGCACAGGGCCAGGAACCCCCGCCGGCGGACGGTCCACTGGTACCAGGCGTCCGGTTCGAGCCCGCCGAGCTCGACGTCCCCGAGCAGCATGGCCTGCTCCCCGTTCTGGCCCTCGAAGCGCACGCCGAGTGCCTTGCGCACGGTGCTGCGGCCGCCGTCGCAGCCGACCAGGTAGCGCGCAGCCACCCGCTCGCCGGTATCCAGCACCGCATGCACACCGTTCGCGGACTGGCTGAACTCGGCGAGGCCTGCGGCCAGTTCCACCCGCACGCCGTGCTCGGCGAGCCGCGCGCGCAGGATCCGCTCGATCCGCCACTGCGGGATCAGCAGCCCGCCGTCGTAGGGCCGATCCGGTGTGGGTGCCCGCTGGGCGTGCGGGTCGGCCTCGGCAACCAGGTCGCCGTCGAGGTACCGCCGGTGTGGCAAGTGCCGGAACCCGTAGTGCAGCACCTCGTCGGCGACACCGAGGTCGTCCAGCACCTCCTGGGTGCGTGCGGTGAGCCCCTTGCCGCGCGAACCGGGGAAGTGCTCGGCAGCTCGGTCGACGATGCGCACGTCGACGCCCCGGCGGGCCAGCTCGATGGCCAGCGTGAGCCCGGTGGGTCCGGCGCCCGCGATCAGGACGTCGGTCACCGGTCCCCGTCCTGGCCCATTGCCGGCGCCGTACCAGGCGCGTCGTTGCCGAGGTTCTGCCGCACCGAGTCGAAGATCCGCAGCCCCTGGCTGACCAGGCCGGCGGTGAGATCGGCGAGCCCGTCGGTGCCGTTGAGCACGATGACGTTCGCGCCGGACAGGCCCCGCGCGGCCTGCTGCACGATCTGCGGGAGCTGGACGATCAGCTGCTGGTCCAGCGCGACCCGGTTGTGCGAGGCGGCGGCCTCGGCCTGAATGGTGGTGCGTTCGGCCTCGGCCCCGGGCGCATCGGGGTGGCCCATCATCGCCGCCTGCGAGTAGCGGGAGGCACCCGCCGCGCTCGTGGTCCACGACAGACGCGAGTGAGCGATCAGCGCCCGCACCTCGTCGTAGCCGCTGACCAACCAGGCCGGATCCCCCGCCGGGGTCCGCACCGCCCTGACCGGCGCCGATGCGGCATGCATGCTCGCCATCACACCCTCCCTGATCCCGTGCAGTCACTGAGGCGATCGGCGGTGAAACTAGCCGGTTTCCGGGCAGGGTGTCCTCGTGCTGGAGGTGGAGATCGGGGTGGAGATCGGGGTGGATATCTGCCTGGGAAATCTCCACCGCGGTTTCCTACCGCGAACCGACGACACACCCGGGGCGGTGTTCGTAGCGTCGTCATCAACGGTCATGCCGTCGCGATAGCGACCATCGAAGGAGCACCATCCATGTTGATCGGATCCCTGCTGACTGCCATTGGCCTGTTGTCCGGTGTGCCAACCGCGGTGTGGCTGACCGTGGCTGTCCTCGCCGTGGTGGGCGTGATGGCCTTCAAGATGCGGGGGCGCCGACGGCGTTAACCACCCCTATCGTTCTCCCACCCTGGTCGCGAGGCCGAGGCCGCGCGACCAGGGTGATCCGGCTTGCACGAGTGATCGATCGGTGCGCCGTGGCGTGCTCGGGTTGGTCAGTGACATCGTCGCGCTACGGCAGATGCAGATAAGGAGCGACGACGGCTGGGTGTAGGCCTGGCCGGACTCGGCGGCATCGTCTACGGAATCAACGCCCGCACACCGGGATTGGGTCTTCACGGTCAGGCACTGGCCGTACTGATCTGCGTCGTGGTCGCATGCCTGGGCTGGCTGGTCAGGACCGTCACCGTATATCTCAACAATCAGCACCGCACCCTCACCGCGACCGCCGCCAGCGGGGCGCTGGTCACCGCAGGTGGCCTGCTCATGAGCATCGCCCCCACGCCCCCGGCGCTGGCCCTGGCCGGTATGGGAGCGTTCACCGCAGCCGTAGAGCTAACACCCGCACTGGCCACGACCCTGACCGCCGCCGGCGTCCTCGTCGCGGCCGTCGGCACCGCGACGATCGACCACCAATGGGTGGCCTTCGCCGGCTACTCCGGCGGACTCGTGGCGATCACCCTCGCGGGATTCAACTTCCACCAGTACAAACAACGCCTCGTCCAAGCCGAGCAGCTGCTCACCCAAACGCCGCGCCATCGGCGCGCTACGCAACGACGCCCCACCTCTTGGCGACCAACTCTCCGCGTTGGTCGCCGACCATCACAACGACGCCGCCACACCCGCCACACTCACCATCTTCGGCGAGCCCAGCAGCGTGCCGTTGGCGAACACGGTCAGGACGTAGCGGGCCATCGCGTCGCGCATCTTCGGATCCGACCCCGACGCCGGCCCGAAGTGCCGGGTCCAGCCCAGCGGGTGTGCGGTACGGGCCAGGATGTCCAGCAGCCCGCGTTCCGGGAGCCGCTGGTGGATCGCGTCTTCCAGGGCGAGCGCGGACGGGCGCCGGTCGGCGCCCTTGCGGCGGCGCAGGATCGGGCGGCCTTCCTCGAGGGACAGGTCGGTGTTGTGCGTGTAGCCCAAAGCGGCCCGGTAATGCGCGGTGAGCTGCTTCGGGTCCGACGGGATCCCGGCCCGGCCGCAGAACTTCCCGGCCAGCGGCAGGCACTCGTCCCAGGACATCAGTTGCGCGTGCAGGTTGGCGTAGGAATCGGCGCCGGCCACGGCGATGTCGCCGGAGCGCAGCTCCGAGGCAAGGTAGGAGAACACGCACACCTCCAGGTGGCGACGCACCAGCTTCCCGGGCCGGTCTTTCACCACCAGGATCTTGCGCCACGCCTCGGTGACGAAGTCGATATCGGCGGACGGCGCGGCGGCCCCCATGATCGGTTCGAGATCCGGCTGTTCGCCCTGCGGAGGGCCGAAACGCGGATCTCGCGGTGGTCACGCAGCGCCGGCAGCGGGGGAGGGGCGTCGGCCGTGCCGTGCGGGCGGGTGTACCCCCTCCTGGCCACCCGCCCGCACAAGGAAGAACCGCTGGGTGCGGGCCTGATACACGGACTTGGGATCACTCGGGTTCGACACCGGGGGTGTCGTCCATGGCCCACCCCTCTGCTTCACGATGTCAATCGATCATTGACGCCTACATGCCGTCGATCAAACATTGACCGACGGACCACGCCACGACGACAGCAGGGCGGGGGAGCGTCAGAAGGGGAGGAGGGCCTCACACAGCTCGACGAGCCGTCGTCGCAGTGGGGCGGCCCGCCGGGCGAACCCGGCCTGGGCGCGGGCGTACTCGGCCCGGCCGGCCGGGGTCTCGATGCGGACGGGGGAGTAGCCGTACCCCGAGAGGTCGTACGGGCTGGCGCGCATGTCCAGCTCCCGCACCTCGACAGCGAGGGCGAAGCAGTCGGCCACGAGCTCCGCCGGTGTGGCGGGCAGGAGCTTGTAGGCCCACTTGTAGAGGTCCATGGTGGCGTGCAGGCAGCCGGGCTGTTCGTTCGCGATCTGGTCGGCCCGCTCCGGGGTCATCGCGTTGAGCGGGCGCGCCGCGGGGGTGAAGAAGCGGAAGGCGTCGTGGTGGGTGCAGTGCACCGGGAGCGAGTCGACCACCGCGTCCGTGCCGGCCGCTCCGAGCCGCAGCGGCACCTGCTCGTGGCGGGGGGCGTCGCTGCGGTACACCATCGCCCACTCGTGGAGCCCGAAGCAGCCCA
Organism: Pseudonocardia xinjiangensis; assembly: GCF_050948425.1. Taxonomy (NCBI): domain Bacteria; kingdom Bacillati; phylum Actinomycetota; class Actinomycetes; order Pseudonocardiales; family Pseudonocardiaceae; genus Pseudonocardia; species Pseudonocardia xinjiangensis. The sequence goes on from NZ_CP192009.1 coordinate 3,819,946, forward strand.
ACCGGGCGGGCCGGGACGCGGTGGCGAGGAGCAGGTCACGCACGAAGGCCGCGGTGGCGGTGACCCGCGCCGGCAGGGCGTCGACGTCGAGACGCACGCCGCCGCCGTCACGGACGTGGCCAGGGACCGCCAGCAGCTCGTCGCCGCCCAGCAGCAGCGCGCCCGGTCCGGGTTGCCACTGCTCCAGCCGGACCGGCCGCAGCGAGTAGTAGGTGAACAGGAAGTCCATGACGGGGTGCGGCTCACCGCGACGGCGGCGTTCCCGGTGGGGCAGGGTCCACCGTTCGACCCGGGCCTGATGCGCGGCGGCTCGCTCCCGCCACACCGCCTCGTCGAGCACGAGGGGTGCGGCGCAGGAGAGCTTGCTCGTCACGACGGTCCACGCTACCGCCCGACCGCTCCCCGGCCGGGCGGCGCGTGGCGCTCTCAGGCCTGGGCGCGCGGGGCGTGCGTGGCGTCGCGGACCTCGCCGACGTAGTGCTCCACGAGGTCCTCCATCGCCACCACACCGACGGTCTCGCCGCGCCCGCCCACCGCACGGCCCAGGTGGGCGCGGGAACGGCGCAGCACGGCGAGCGCCTCGTCGAGCCGGAAGGACACCGGCACCTCCGGCAGCCCGCGGATCCGCTCGACCGGCACCGCGGCCGCCGGGTCGTCCACCAGGTCGAGGATGTCCTTGATGTGGAGGTAGCCGGCGAGCGTGCCGTCCACGGCCCGCACCGGGAACCGGGAGAAGCCGGTGTCGGCGACGGCGCGGGCCACGTCCTCGACCCTCGGGTCGGCCGGCAGGGACACCAGCTCCTCGGTGGGTACGAGGACGTCGGCGACGGTCGCCTCGGCGGAGCTGAGGGTGCGGCTGAGTCGGCTGGACTCGTGGTCGTCGAGCAAGCCTTCTCGCCCCGACTCGGCGATGAGGTCGGCCAGCTCACCTGAGGTGAAGGAGGACTCGAGCTCGTCGCGGGGCTCCACGTGGACGAGCCGCAGGACGCCGTTGGCCATCACGTTGAACAGCTCGATCAGCGGGCGCATCAGCTTGGTGAAGACGAGGAACGGCGGCACCAGCCAGATCGCCGTGCGCTCGGGCCCCGCGATGGCGATGTTCTTCGGCACCATCTCGCCGAGCAGGATGTGCGCGACGACCACGATGGCCAGCGACACCGCGAACGCGATCGGGTGCAGCACGGCGTCCGGCAGGCCTATCCACTCCAGGGGCCGCTCGATGAGGTGCGCGACCGCGGGCTCGCCGAGGCGGCCGAGCAGCAGCGAGCAGATCGTGATGCCGAGCTGGGACGCCGCCAGCATGCGGGACAGGTCCGCGCCGGCCCGGAGCACGGTGCGCGCGGCCGGCGTGCCGGAGGCGGCCATCGCCTCGAGCCGGTCGCGGCGGGCGGAGATGAGCGAGAACTCGGCGCCGACGAAGAAGGCGTTGGCGGCCAGCAGGGCGATGGCCGCGAGCAGGGCGAGCAGGTCGTTAGCCACGTGCGGCCTCCTCTCGCTTGGCGCTCGGAGCCGGGTCGGTGCTGCCGGCGCGGGCCAGGCGCAGCTCGGCGATCCGGTTGCGGTCGCGGCGCATCACCGTGAGCCGCCACCCGTCGACGACGACGTCCTCACCGACGTCGGGGATGTGGCCCAGCCGGGACAGCACCAGTCCGGCGAGCGTCTCGTAGTCGCCATCGGGCATCTCGAACCCGGTGGCCTCGGCCACCTCGTCGCCGCGCAGCAGGCCGGACACGAGCCAGCTGCCGCGTCCGAGCGGGCGCACCCTCGCCTGCTCGGCGCGGTCGTGCTCGTCGCGGACGTCGCCGACGATCTCCTCGATGAGATCCTCGAGGGTGACGATGCCCGCCGTGCCGCCGTACTCGTCGACGACCACGGCGAGCTGGAGGCCGGAGTCGCGCAGCCGCGTGAGCAGCTCGTCGCCGTCGAGCGACTCCGGGACGGTCGGGACCGTCTGCACGATGCCGCGCAGCGCGACGCGCCTGCGTTCCTCCGCAGTCACCCCGAACGCCTGCTTGACGTGCACCACGCCGAGCACGGCGTCGGGGTCGCGGTCGTGCACGATGAACCGGGAGAACCCGCTGCGCCGGGACAGGGAGACCAGGTCGGCGACGGTGTCGTCGGCGTCGAGGGACTCGACCCGCACGCGCGGGGTCATCAGGTCCTCGGCGACGCGGTCGGTGAACCGCAGCGAGCGGTCGAGCAGGGTGGCGGTCCCGGCGTCGAGGGTGCCGTGCTGCGCGCTGGTGCGCACGAGCGAGCTCAGCTCCCGGGGCGACCGGGCCGAGCGCAGCTCCTCGGCCGGCTCGATGCCCAGCCGGCGCACCACGGTGTTGGCCGCGGAGTTCAGCCCGGTGATCAGCCAGCTGAACGCGTGGGCGAACCCGCTCTGCAGCCAGACCACGGCCCGTGCGGTGCGCAGTGGGTCGGCGATGGCGAGGTTCTTCGGTACGAGCTCGCCGAACACCATCGACAGTGCCGTGGCGAGCAGCAGCGACAGCACGGTGGCGATGCCGGCGGACAGCCCGTCGGAGATGCCGAGCGCGGTGAGCCCCGGCCGGAACAACGACGCGATCGCGGGTTCGGCGATGTAGCCGGTGACCAGCGTGGTGACGGTGATGCCGAGCTGGCTCCCGGACAGCTGGAAGGACAGGTTGCGGTGGGCGTTCTGCACGGTGCGGGCGCGCCGGTCACCGGCCTCGGCGACGTAGGCGTCGACCTGGCTGCGTTCGAGGGCGGTGAGGGCGAACTCCGAGGCGACCGAGATCGCCGTGCCCAGCGTGAGCGCGGCGACGGCGATCAGTCCCAGTACGGACAGCAGAACGCTCATCGCTCAACCTCGCTGCGCCCGGCCGGCCCATCGTGAGACATCGCAGTGTGAAGGCGCTGCAACACTGATTCGCTCGCAAGCTCGCTCATCGCTTGTACTCGCCACGGGCGCTGCGGCTGGGCGGAAGGGAATGCCGGGTGGGACCCGGCCTACTACTGCAACCCGGCTCAGCGGGGTGTGCAGGGGGCACAGGCGTGCTCCTCGTCAGGCGGAGCCTCCAGTCTAGGGTGCGTCGCGCCGGTCGGCTGACCGCGGGCCGAGCGCCGGATTTCCGACGTCATGCCGGTCACGTCTCGAAGCGGTGGCCGACCGCGGGGATCTAAGTTGCACGGTCATGGACGTCAGTCGCAACGGTGCGCGCGAGGCGTCCTCGCCGTTCGTGGACTTCGACCGGGAGGCGTGGGCGAAGCTCGGCGAGAACACGCCGCTGCCGCTCACGGCCGAGGAGCTCGACCAGGTGCGCAGCCTCGGTGACGAGGTGGACCTCGACGAGGTGCGCGAGGTGTACCTGCCACTGTCGCGGCTGCTCACGATGCACGTGCAGGAGGGCGGCCGGCTCTACCGGGCGTACCGGACGTTCCTCGGTGCCAACACCGCCCGCACTCCGTTCGTGATCGGGATTGCGGGCTCGGTGTCGGTGGGGAAGTCCACCACGGCGCGGCTGATGCGGCTGCTGCTCGCCCGCTGGCCCCAGCACCCGCGCGTCGAGCTGGTGACGACCGACGGGTTCCTGCACCCCAACGCGGAGCTGGAGCGGCGCGGGCTGATGACGCGCAAGGGCTTCCCGGAGTCCTACGACCGGCGCGGGCTGCTGCGGTTCGTCACCGAGGTGAAGGCCGGGCGCTCCGAGGTGACGGCCCCGGTCTACTCGCACCTGGTGTACGACATCGTCCCGGACGAGCGGCTCACCGTGCACCGCCCGGACATCCTGCTGCTCGAGGGTCTCAACGTCCTGCAGCCCGCGCAGCCCGCTCGGGAGGGCGGCGCGGCGCTGGCGGTCAGTGACTTCATCGACTTCTCCGTCTACGTCGACGCCGCCACCGACGACATCCGGCGGTGGTACGTCGAACGTTTCCTGCGGCTGCGGGAGACGGCGTTCCGGGACCCGGAGTCGTACTTCCGGCGCTACGCCGCGCTGGATGAGGCGGGGGCGGTCGCCCGGGCCGAGAGCATCTGGGCGGAGATCAACGGGCCGAACCTGGAACGCAACATCAAGCCGACCCGGGGACGGGCGAGCCTCGTGCTGCGCAAGGGTCCCAAACACAACATCACCGGCATCCGTCTCCGCAAGGTATGACCCCGGCGACGCCCGCCACCGGACCTGGCACGATGGGCCGATGACCAGCGCTGAGCGCGTGGACACCGACGAGCAGACCGACCTTGCAGCGAGGCTGCGGCTGGTCGTCGGCAGGTTGCACCGCCGTATCCGTATCGACGGCCGGGAGTCGATCCCGCCGCTACAGCTGTCCGCATTGGTCACTGTGGAGCAGCACGGGCCGCTTCGGCTCTCGGAGCTCGCCCGCCGGGAGGCGGTGACGGCGCCCACGATGAGCCGGGTGCTCGCCTCCCTGGACGACCAGGGGCTCGTCATCCGCACGCCGGATCCCAACGACGCCCGTGGGGTGCGGATCGTGCTGTCCGACGAGGGTGCCGCACGGCTGGCCGAGGTGCGCTCGCACCGCACGGCGTTGGTGGCCCGGCGGCTGGCCCGGCTCGACGTGGAGCAGCGCCACATCCTCGACGCGGCGATGCCGGCCCTGGAGGCGCTGCTCGTGGACGACGACGACTGAGATCAGGCCGGTTCGCCGTCCACCAGCACCCGCAGGTCGTCGTGCAGGAAGCTCACGCGGCCGCCGATGCCGGTCGACTCCGGGAAGGGCTCCGGGTAGGCCCAGCCGGCGTCGGTGAGCTCGCGGCCGTCGGGCAGCCGGACGGTCCAGTAGCTCGCGTCGCCCTTGTAGGGGCAGTACGTGCTGGTGGTGGTGGGCTCCAGCGGCACGAGCACGTCGTCGGGGGAGAGGTACCAGCGCAGGGGCAGCCCCGTCTCGGCGAGCGCCACGGGCGCGTGCGACTCGGCCACGACCGTGTCGCCCGCGAGCACCTGCACGTGCCGGCTGGACCGGCGGACGTCCACGCGGTGGTACGGGTCGGTCAGGCCTCGCACCTGCTCGTCCTCGTCGAACCAGGCGTCAGCGGCCTCCCAGTACAACGAGGCGTAGCCGGCCAGCCACGAGGCCTCGGGCGTGGGGTCGGGGTAGGACCAGAGGGCGTCCTGCACGAAGCGGTCGCCGACCTGCAGCGACCGGTAGGTGGCGTCGCCCTTGAACGGGCAGTGGGTGGTGAGGTCGCTGGGGACGAACGCCGCGGCGTCGAGATCGGTCTCCGGGACGTAGAGCCGGGCCGGGAGCGCGGTCTCGTGCAGCAGGACGCCACGGGTGGTGTCGAGCACCGTGCGGCCGGCGACCTCGGCCCGGACACGCCGCGGGAACGGGTGCATGAGCAGCTTGTGGGCAGGTCCGTCGATGCGGTAGTTGACGGTCTTCGGTGCGTGCGCCGACAGGGGCGCGTCACTGCGAGTCAGACCCATGAACGGGCAACGCCGCTCGCGCCCCCGAACTTCCCGGGGGCGCGAGTGAAGCGCGTCAGAGGTCGACGGTGACCTGGTAGTCGGTGAGCCAGGCGTCCAGCGAGAGGACCTGCTCCTGCTGGAACCGTGCGCCGATCCCGGAGCTGCGGGTGATGGGCTCGGCCAGCTGTTCCCGCAGGGCGTCGCGGTCGAGCAGCGGGGCGACGGGCGAGTCGGGGCGGTCGAGCAGGGCCGCGAGCTGGGCGCGCAGTCCTCGCTCGTAGCCGTCGTCCTGGGTGGACGGGTACGGGCTCTTCACCCGCTGCACCACCGACTCGGGCAGCAGGTCCGCGGTTGCTGCGCGCAGCAGGCTCTTCTCCCGGCCGTCGAAGGTCTTGTGCGACCACGGCGTGCCGAAGACGTACTGGACGAGGCGGTGGTCGCAGAACGGCACCCGCACCTCGAGCCCCACGGCCATGCTCATCCGGTCCTTGCGGTCGAGCAGGACGGGCAGGAAGCGCGTGAGGTAGAGGTGGCAGATCTCGCGCATCCGGCGTTCGTGCGGGTCGGCCGCGGCCGGCCCGGTCAGCGCGGGCACCGCCGCGAGCGCCGTCCGGTACTGGTCGGCGACGTAGGACGGCAGGTCGAGCTGCTTGGTCAGGGACTGGTCGAACACGCCGGGTTTGGTCGTGTCGCGGTTCAGCATCCGCCCCGCGAGCCAGGGGAAGGTGTCCGCGGCGATGGTGTCGGCGTCGAAGAAGTCGCGGTAGCCGCCGAACACCTCGTCGGCCGACTCCCCGGACAGCGCCACGGTGGACTCCCGCCGGACCGCCTGGAACATCAGGTAGAGCGACGTGTCGAGGTCGCCCGTGGTGACCGGCAGGTCACGTGCGTGCAGCGTGGCGGCGCGCGCGGCGGGGTCCATCAGCTCCGCGGTCGAGAGGGTGATGTCGGTGTGGTTGGTGTGGACGAACTCGGCCACCGCGTGGGCGTACGGGGAGTCCGGGGTGGACCGCACCTCGTCGGCGACGAAGTTCTCGGTGTAGCCGGTGAAGTCGACGGAGAACGACCGCACGCGCCCGCTGCTGTGCCGGGCGGCCAGCGCGGTCAGCGCGGAGGAGTCGAGCCCGCCGGACAGCAGCGTGCACAACGGCACGTCGGAGACCAGCTGGCGCTGGGCGGTGTCCTCCAGCAGCTCCCGCACGTGCCGGACCGTCGTGGGTACGTCGTCGGTGTGGCCGGTGTCCTCCAGCTGCCAGTACCGCAGCTCGCGGATGCCCTCGCGGTTCACCCGCACCACGTGGCCGGGCGGCACCTCCCGGAGCCCGCGGAACACCGCGTTCCTCGTGTTGCCGGTGAAGGTGAGCGCCCGGCGCAGCCCGTCGGCGTCCAGCACCCGCTCGGCCAGCGCGTTGGCCAGGATCGCCTTCGGCTCCGACCCGAACAGCACGCCGTGCGGAGTCGGGTAGTAGTACAGCGGCTTGACGCCCAGCCGGTCGCGCACGAGCACCAGCTCGCGGGCGGCGGAGTCCCAGATCGCGTAGGCGAACATCCCGTTCAGCTCGCGTACGGCGTCCCGTGGGTCGTTGCGGCCCCACTCCTGGTGGGCGTGCAGCACCACCTCGGTGTCACTGCTGGTCTCGAACCGGTGCCCCCCGGCGGCCAGACGCTCGCGCAGCTCCCGGAAGTTGTAGGTCTCCCCGCTGTAGACCAGTGCCAGCGCGGTGCGCCCTTCGTCCTGCAGGGTCATCGGCTGCCTGCCGCCGGGGAGGTCGATGATCGCCAGTCTCCGGTGGCCCAGCGCGGCCGGCCCGTCGACCCACGTGCCCTCGTCGTCGGGACCACGGCATGCCATCGTTGCGGTCATGTCGGCGAGCTCCCGGCGGGCTGCCGGGGCCTCCAGGTCACGCTCGTAGTCCACCCATCCGCAGATGCCGCACATGTATGCCTACCTTCAAGCTGGTCGTTACGTTCGTGTAACCTCCATTGCACGCCGCAACGTTGCATCGCGCAACGACGTACGCTCCGTTCGTGCCCGAACATCCCGATCGGCCGTTGGTGACTCTGCTCACGCCCGACCCGGTCGGGGAGGTCGAGCGCGAGCTCACCGTGTTCCTCCGCCGGACCCTGGAGTCGGTGTGGTCGCGCGGCTACGGCGACGGACCGGTGGACCGCTACACCTATCCGGTGCTGGTGCTGCTCGCCGAGCGCGGTCCGCTGGGGCTCGGCGAGCTCGCGGCGCGGCTCGGACTCACCAAGCCCACGATGAGCCGGCACGTCGCCCGGCTCGCCGGCGCGACGCTGGTGGCGACCCGGCCCGACCGCCGGGACACGCGCGCGGTGACCGTCATGCTCACACCGGAGGGGGCCGAGCGGGTCGAACGCGTCCGGGAGGTACGCCGGAGAACACTGGCGACGGTGCTCGCGAACTGGTCGGAGGTCGACAGCGAGGCGCTGGCCCACCTGCTGGGCCGCCTCAACGCCGACCTCGATCGCCACCGCGACGACAGCGCCTGACACGAGGTTGCGTCGCATCCGGCAGGTGTTCGTCCGGATGCGGCCGGGAAGTGCCCTGCGCCACCCTGACCTGACCCGGTGATGCCATAGTTGGGATGGACGGGGATCCATGGGCTGGTGGAGGGGGAACATCTCGTGGACGGCCTGACCGGCCTGGTGGCCCAGTTGATAGCGGGCCTGCGTGGGTTGGTGCCGCCCGATGTGTGCCCCGGGGGATGGCCGTGGGCGGTGTCCGCGCTGGGTATCGCGGTCGGGTTGCTGCCCACTGCGGGTCTCGTGGTCGTGGCCGGGTTGCGCAGGCGGATCGGGTCGCGTTACGGGTTCGGTGAGTCCACCCTGCTGGTGGGCACCGGGCTGCTCGCCGCGGGGCTGCTGCCCCTGCTGGCCTTCGCCGCCACCGGTGAGGTGTTCCGGCTCGCCGCGGCAGGATCCGACGTTCCCGGCCTGAGCGGTGCCGATCTCGACGATCTGGGTGGTGCGGTGTGCGTGGCCGGGCCGCAGTCGTCCTACCTCGGCGGCTACAGCGTCGCCAGCGCGTTCGACGCGTCGCGGCCGGTCGAGTTCGGGCTCGCGGTGGTGCTGCTGGCCGGGTTCCCCGTCGTCGCCGCCATGTTCGTGGCCGTGCAGGCGCGGCTCGCGCTGCGCCGTGGCCCGGCGTGGCCGTCCAAGTTCTTCTGGCTGCCGGTGCTCGCGCTGGTCTTCCTCACCGCCGACACCCCGGCGGGAGCCTCGGGCCACCTGTGGCTCGGCTTCACCGCCGGGTCCTTCCTCGGGATCTTCGTGGTGCTGATCGCGGGCGTGCCGTCCCGGGAGACGGTGCGCCGCTCCCTCGCGCCACCCGTGCCGCGGCCCGCTGCCGATGCGCGCCCCGCGGTCGCCGGGCGGTCGCCGTCGATGCAGTCCGTATCGTCCGCGCCGTCCGCCGTCGCGGACGCGCCGGCACGACCCAAGCTCTCCGACCGGCTCGCCGAACGATTCGCCGCCCGTGAAGCGGCCCCGCCCGTCGTGCCCGTGCCGCGGTCGGCGCCGCTGGACCGGGGCCCCCAGGCGCCGCTGGCTCGCGGTCCGCAGGCGCCGGTGGGGCCGCCGGCCCGGGTGGGTGCCCCGCCGCCCACGCTCGTCGGCGCCCCGCTGCCCGCCGCGCCGCCGCTCGCCGGTGCCGGCGGTTCGGCCGCCGCACCCCGGTTCCGGCTCGTCCGCAGGCTCGGTTCGGGTGGGTTCGGCCGGGTGTGGCTCGCCGAGGACGCCCGGCTCGGCCATCCCGTGGCGCTGAAGGCCGCACACGCCCCGGACGCCGAGACCGAGCAGCGGATCCAGCGGGAGGCGAGGGCGCTCGCGGCCGTGCGTCACCCCCACTGCGTGCGCATCCACGACCTCGTGCCCGCCGCGAGCGACCCGGGGCTGGCCGAACTCGACGGCATGGTCATCGTCATGGAGTACGTCGACGGCGCCTCTCTCGGTGAGCTGGTGCGCACCCGGGGCACCCTCGACGACGTGGCCGCGGCCCGGATCTGGGCGGGGGTCGCGGGGGCGCTCGACGCGGCGCACGCCCGCGGGGTGATGCACCGCGACGTGAAGCCGGGCAACGTGGTCGTCGACGCGGGCGGGCTGGCGCATCTGATCGACTTCGGCATCGCCCGCAAGACCGGCGACGCCACGATGACACTGGCCGGTTTCGTACTCGGTACGCCCGACTTCCTCGCGCCCGAGGTGGCCTGCGGTGAGCGGGCCACCCCCGCGTCCGACTCGTGGCAGCTGGCGGCCACCATCTCCTACGCGCTCACCGGGCACCCCCCTCGCGGCGGGCACCCCGACGCCGTGTCCGGGCTGCGAGCGGCCGCGTCGGGTGCGCCGCTGTCCCATCTGCCGAGGCGGTCGGCCCATCTCGCCCTCCTGCACGCGGGGATGGACAACGACCCCACGCGCCGGCCCCCGCTGCGGGCCGTGCAACGAGCGCTGGAGGACTGGATGCGCCGCAGCGGCGTCCTTCCCAGCGGGCAGATGACGGCCGGTACGCGAGGCCGGTGACGGGCGCCGGGCCGGTCGGCCTCCCCGCGTCCCGCACGGGGCGGATCCTCGGTGTCGACGCAGCTCGCGCCGTGGCGCTGGTGGGCATGTTCGCCACGCACATCCTGCCGTTGCGCGCAGGCGGAGCCGAGACGCCGGCCGGGCTCGTCGCCGACGGCAGGGCCTCGGCGCTGTTCGCGGTGCTGGCCGGGGTGGGGGTCGCGCTGTCCACCGGCGGCCCGGTGCCTCCGGCCAGGGGTCGGGCGCACCTCGCGGCCGCCGCCGGGCTGATCGTGCGTGGGGTGCTGGTGGGGCTGCTCGGCCTGGTGCTGGCCGGTCTCGACCCGCCGGTCGCGGTGATCCTGGCCTATTACGGGGTGCTGTTCGTGGTGGCAACTCCGCTGCTGCGGCTACCGGTGCCCGCGCTCGCGGCGGGTGCCGTGCTGGCCTGCGTCCTGACCCCGGCGGTCAGCCTGCTGCTCCGGCGCGGGCTTCCCGCCGGGCCGGGGAACCAGCCCGGTCTCGCGGCGCTCGCCGAGCCCGGTGCGCTGCTGGAGACGCTCACGCTCACCGGTTACTACCCGGTGCTGACGTGGACCACCTACCTGCTCGCCGGGATGGCGGTTGGCCGCCTGGATCTGCGCAGCGTCCGCGTCGGGTGGGGCCTGCTGGCCGGCGGGGCCGCGCTCGCCCTGCTGACCGCGGGCACGTCGGCCCTGCTGCTCGGCCCGGGTGGTGGAGCAGCAGCGCTCGGCCCGGCGGCGCTGCAGCAGCAGCGCTACGGCACCACCCCCACCGACACGTGGTGGTGGCTCGCGGTCGACATCCCGCATTCCGGCGCGTCCCTCGACCTCGCCCACACCACGGGCACCGCGCTGGCCGTGCTGGGGACGATGCTGCTGCTCGCGCGCTGGGCCCGGCCGGTGGTCCTGGTGCCCGCGGCGGTGGGTGCGGTGCCCCTCACGCTCTACACGCTGCACGTCGTCGCGTTGACCGTCTACCCGGGCACCACGCCGGACGGGGGAGCGGGGGAAGGTGCACTCTGGCTCGGGCACGTCCTGGCCGCCGCGGCGATCGGGGGCGCCCTGTGGCTGTGTGGGCGGCGCGGCCCGCTGGAGTCCGTGGTCTCCGGCACCACGCGCCGGGTGCGGCGGCTGCTGGACCCTGCGCCACCGGCCTCGGCACCGGCCCGCTGACCCGCGGTGGCCGTCAGAACGCCTGCACGCCCAGAACCGCGGCCAGCACCAGTCCGGCGAGCGCGATCCCGACGCGCAGCACCGAGGTGGGCAGCCTGCGGGCGAGTGCGGGGCCGGTGACGCCGCCGACGAGCAGACCGATGGCCAGGGGGAGCACCGCCCACCACTGCACCGGCCCGAACACCGCGAAGCCGATGGCGGCGATGCCGTTGGCCAGCCCGAGCAGGACGTTCTTGAGTGCGTTCCCCTGCAGGAGCGAGACCGGAAGTCCCACCAGCAGCAGGGCCAGCATCAGCACGCCCGCTGCGGCACCGAAGTAGCCGCCGTACACCGACACGGCCACGATCCCGGCGATCACGGCCGGGCTCGTCCGCTGCGACGACGCGGTGACGGCCGCCGACTTGATCAGAGGCTGCAGGAGCAGCGCCAGCGACGCCCCGCCGACGAGGAACGGGACGACCCGCTGGAACAGCCCGTCGGGAGTCACCAGCAGCAGTCCTGCACCGGCGGCGCCCCCGCCCACCGCGAGCAGCGCGAAGCGGCGGACGGCCGGCCCCTGGCCGGTGAGCTCCGGTCGGGACCCGGCGGTGGAGCCGAGGGAGCTGAACGCCAGCGCGACCGTGTTGGTGACGTTGGCGGCCGTGGCGGGAATGCCCGCGGCGAGCAGGGCGGGATAGGAGAACAGCGACGCCAGCCCGGCCATCGACCCGGAGAGCCCTGCCGCTACACCGGCGCCGACCAGCAGAAGGAAGGTGCCGATGACCACGTGGAGCAAGCGTAATCGTGCGTCCTTGCCGAACCGCCCAGGACGACTGCGACCTCTCCCACACCCGCAGGGTGAGCACCGATCAGCTGACATAGTGTCCGACACAGTGCCCGACCGCGAGCCGGCCGAGGAACAGCTGCACAGCAGAGGAGTTCGGCCCCGTGGTCCACGGACGTTCATGGAGAGCCCGCTCCTTCGGCGAGCCGAAGGACGTGCTGCGCGTCGAGGAGATCGAGTGGCCCGAGCCGTCCGCCGGGCTCGTCCTGGTCAAGGTCCGGGCCTGCGGGGTCGGCCTCCCCGACCTGCTCATCACGACCGGCAACTACCCGCCCCTACCGGACCCGCCCGCCGTCCCCGGGCAGGAGGTGATGGGTGAGGTCGTCGGCGTACCTGCCGGGTCGGCGTTCGCCGTGGGAGACCGGGTCATGGGCGCCACCGCCTTCCTCGACGGCTGGGGCGGCTACTCGGACTACGCCTACGTGCGGGAGGCGAAGACCCAGCGCGTCCCGCCTGCCCTGACCGACGAGGAGGCCGCGGGGTTCGTGATCGGGTTCCGGACCGCATACGCGGGCCTTGCCGACCGGATCCGGATCGCCCCCGGCGAGGTGCTGCTCGTCCTCGGCGCGGCGGGCAACACCGGAGCGGCCGCCGTCCAGCTCGGGAAGGCGCTGGGTGCCACGGTGATCGCCGCGGCGAGCAGTGCGGAGAAGCTCGAGTTCTGCAGCCGCATCGGGGCCGACCACGTGGTGGACCACCGGACCGCCGACGTCGCCCGCGCGGTCATGGAGATCACCGGGGGCCACGGCGCCGACGTGGTCTTCGACCCGGTCGGAGGCACGCTGGGCACCCGCGCGACCGCCGCCGTTGCGCGACTGGGACGCATCGCCCTGATCGGCTACGCGAGCGGTTCCTGGCCCACGCTCGACCCCCTGGACATGGTGCTGCGCAGCTACGCGGCGGTCGGTGTGTTCGCCGGTGGTACGGACGAGGAGGACCGCACGGCCTACGACCGGCTCGCCGAGCTGGCCGGGCGCGGCCTCATCCGGACCCCCGTCACCACCGTGGTCTCCTTCGACGACGTCCCGGACATCATCGGCGCCGTTCCCACCGCGAGCCCCGGCAAGGCGGTCGTCCGCATCTCCTGACACACCACCGCTGGTCGGTCAGCTCGCCACCGCCCCGAGGTAGCGGGCCAGGTGCTCACCGGTGAACGACGCCGGGGTCTGCGCCAGCTTCACGGGTGGCCCCTCGAACACCAGCCCGCCGCCGGCGTCCCCGCCGTCCGGGCCGAGGTCGATCACCCAGTCCGCGTGCGCGATGACGTCCAGGTTGTGCTCCACGACGATCACCGAGCTGCCACCCTCGACGAGCCGGTCGAGCAGCCCCAGCAGGTGCCCGCAGTCGGACATGTGCAGCCCGGTGGTCGGCTCGTCGAGCACGTAGATGTTGCCCTTCTCGTGCAGCCGCCCGGCGAGCTTGAGCCGCTGGCACTCGCCCCCCGACAGCGTGGAGAGCGGCTGCCCGAGCGTCAGGTAGCCCAGGCCGACGTCCACCACCGCCTGCAGCCGTTTGCGGATGTCGCGGGCGGTGAAGAACTCCAGCGCCTGCTCGGCGGTCATGTCGAGCGCGTCGGAGATCGACTTCCCGTTGACGGTGAGGGCGAGCACCTCGTCGGTGTAGCGCCTGCCCCCGCAGTCGGTGCACGTGGAGCGGACGCCGTCGAGGAAAGCGAGGTCGGTGTAGACCACGCCGAGGCCGTTGCAGCCGGGGCACGCGCCCGCGGAGTTGAAGCTGAACAGGGCGGGCTTGACGCCGGTCTCCTTCGCGTAGAGCTTGCGGATCGGGTCCATCACGCCGGTCCAGGTGGCCGGGGTGGAGCGGATCGACGTGGACACGGCGGTCTGGTCGACGACGATCGCCTCGGGATGCTGCGGCACGAGCACGTCGCGGACGAGCGTGCTCTTGCCCGACCCGGCCACCCCGGTGAGCGCCACGAGCACGCCGAGCGGGATGTCCACGTCGAACCCGCGCAGGTTGTTGGCCGAGGCGTTCTCCAGGCGCAGCCGCCCCGTGGGGGTGCGTGGGCTCTCCCGCAGCGTGACCTGCCGGTGCAGGAACTCGCCCGTCAGCGTGCCCGCCGAGGCGAGGCCCGCCACCTGGCCCTCGTAGACGATCCGGCCGCCTTCGGTGCCCGCGCGCGGCCCGAGCTCGACGACGTGGTCGGCCGCGGTGATGACGTCCGAGTCGTGCTCGACGACCAGCACCGTGTTGCCCTTGTCGCGCAGCCGGTGCAGCAGCGCGTTCATCCGCCCGACGTCACGGGGGTGCAGGCCGATCGTCGGCTCGTCGAACACGTACATGACGTCCACCAGCGACGACCCGAGGTGGCGCACCATCTTGATCCGCTGCGACTCCCCGCCCGACAACGTCGACGTCTCGCGGTCGAGCGTGAGGTAGCCCAGCCCCATGTCGATCAGCGCACCGACGCGGCTGAGGGCCTCGTCCACGAGCGGCGCCACCTCGGGCGTCCGGAGCGTGGCGAGCACGGTGCGCAGCGAGCCCAGGTCGAGAGCCGTGAGCGAGGGCAGCGTGTGCCCGTCCACCGTGGCCGTCCGGGGTGCCTCGGCCAGCCGCGTGCCGGCGCAGCCGGGGCAGCGCACCGAGGTGGTGTACGCGGCCACGGCCTCCCGCTTGCCGTCGGACGCCTCCTCCACCTCGACGAAGAGGCGGTTGAACTTGGTCTCGGCCCCCTCGAAGTCGACCTTCATCGACTTGCGCCCGACCATCTGCAGCGTCACCTTCTCGTCGGCGCCGTGGAGCAGGAGCTTCCACTCCTCGTCCGTGTAGTCGCGCAGCGGCTTGTCGAGGTCGAACCGGCCCGAGCCCGCGTAGGTGTGCCAGTACCAGCTGTCGACGGCCCAGTTGCGGTGCCGGATCGCGCCCTCGTTCAGCGACTTGGACCGGTCGAACATCTTGTCGTGGTCGAGCTGGATCTTCCGGCCGATGCCCTTGCACTCGGGGCACATACCCGCCGGGTCGTTGAACCCGAAGACGTTGCTGTAACCGAGGTGCGGCGTGCTGCGGCGCGAGAACAGCAGCCGCAGGAACGAGTTGATGTCGGTGACGGTGCCCAGCGTGGAGCGGCTCCCGCCGCCCAGGCGTCTCTGGTCGACGACGATCGCCGTGGAGAGGTTCTCGATCAGGTCGGCGTCGGGCTGGCCCAGCTTGGGCAGGAAACCCCGCACGAACGCGGAGAAGGTCTCGTTGAGCTGGCGCTGCGCCTCCGCGGCGATCGTGTCGAAGACGAGCGACGACTTGCCCGAGCCGGACACCCCGACGAACGCGGTGATCTGACGCTTCGGGATCCGGACGGACACGTTGCGCAGGTTGTTCTCCCGCGCACCCGTGACGGTGATGAACTCCTGCTGCATGCGGCTCCTCGGTGCTGCGCTCGGGCTTGTTGCTGCGCTGGGCGACCGGTGCGGGTAGGACCCGTCCCGGGTCTCGATCTCATCGGCGCCGCCGGAGGCGCTCACCCGGCCCCGTCCTCCGCGGCCTCCAGCCGGAACACCGCACAACGCCCGGCGAGCGCCTCGAACGCATCGGGCGTGGACTCGGGGACGACGCCGGCGTCGTGCATGATCTTCGCGCCCTCCGGGATGCGCACCGGCCACGCCCGCAGGACGGGCACGGCCGCCGCGGGGTCGAGCTCGACCAGCCGCACCCGTTCCTGCGTACGTCCGACGCTCAACGTGCCCACTCCCGCGGCGCGGGCGTTGGCTGCCCAGTCCGCCCCCGGGAACCCGGCCAGGAGGTAGCGGTGCCCGTCCATGTCCAGAACGGACAGCGGGGTGCGGCGCAGCTCGCCGCTGCGCCGTCCGGGCACGGTGAGGACGGGCAGGTCGCGCATCCCGAGCCCGAGGCGCTGCATCGTCATCAGCACGCGGTTCATCGGCTTGAGCCAGCGCGGTGGCGTGCCGGTCTTCCTGCGGGTCATCGGCTCATCTCCCGGTAGCGGTGGACGGACAACGGCGCGAACACCGCGACGATCACGAACGGCCAGACCACGGCCATGAGGACGGGATGCTGGGCGACCCACGAGTCGCCACCCCACCCCGGGTTGCCGAAGAGCGCGCGGGTGGCCGCCGCGGTGGACGACAGCGGGTTCCACTCCGCGACCGCCCCGACCACGAGCGGCATCGTCGCCGGGGCGACGAACAGCCCGGACAGGAACCCGAACGGGAACTCGAGCGTCTGCACGGGGGTCACCGCGCCCGGGCTGCGCACCAGAAGGCCCAGGTAGATGCCCACCCAGAGCAGCGCGAACCGCAGCAGCAGGAGCAGCCCGACCGCTGCCACGAACGCCGCCGGCCCCCCGGAGGGTCGCCAGCCGACCGCGAGCCCCACCAGGAGCAGCGCGCCGAGCGTGATCGCCGAGGTCACCATGTCGGCCGCCGCCCGCCCGACCAGCACCGCCGACGGCGCCATGGGCATCGAGCGGAACCGGTCGGTGATTGCTGCGCGTCGGTGACGACGGCGACCATCGTGGCCGAGAGCCCGAACAGCATGGTCATCGTGAACAGGCCGGGCAGCAGGGCCTGCCGGTAGTCGCCGCCACCCGGCACGGCCATCATCCCGCCGAGGAGGAACGCGAACATCAGCACGAGCAGGATCGGGAACCCGATCGCGCCCGCCAGCTCCGCGGGCTGGTGGCGCAGGTGCGCGAGATAGCGGCCGGTGAGGGTGGCGGCGTCGGTCAGCGCCCAGCGCAGCCGGGAGCCCTCCGCGGGTAGCACGCCGGCGCGGACGTGCCCGACGCCCGCCGGCGCGCTCACGCCGCCACCTCCACCGTCGGTGCGCCCGTGAGCTGCAGGAACACCTCGTCGAGGGTCGGGCGGCGGACCGTGAGGTCCTCGGCGTCGATGCCCTCCTCCCGCAGCCCGTGCACCATCGCCGCGAGCGCCGCCATGCGGTCCCCGACGGGTGCGGCGACGCGCCGGGTGGCGGCGTCCACCTCGGGTTCGCTGCCGGTGACCCGCCCGACCAGCCCCGCCGCGGCCGGCAGGTCGGCGGGATGGTGCACGACCAGGTCGATCCGGTCGCCGCCGACCCGCGAGCGCAGCTCGTCCGGTGTGCCCTCGGCGATCACCCGGCCGCCCGCCTCGCCCATGTGCGCGAGCACCGAGATCCGGTCCGCCAGCTGGTCGGCCTCGTCGAGGTACTGGGTCGTCAGGAGCACGGTCGTGCCACCGGCGACGAGCGCCCGCACGGCGGCCCACACCTCCGCCCGGCCACGCGGATCGAGGCCGGTCGTCGGCTCGTCGAGAAACAGCACGGCGGGCGCGAGGATCATGCTCACCGCCAGGTCGAGGCGCCGCCGCATCCCGCCGGAGTAGCGCCCGACGGGACGGCCCGCCGCCCCGGTCAGCCCGAACCGCTCCAGCAGCTCATCGGCGCGGCTGCGAGCGCCCGCGGGGGAGAGGTGGAACAGCCTGCCGAACATCACGAGGTTGCGCCTGCCGTCGAGGATCTCGTCGACGGCGGCGTACTGGCCCACGAGCCCGATCTGCCGCCGCACGTGCGCCGCCTGCGTCCCGACGTCGAACCCGGCGATGGTGGCGCGGCCGCTGTCGGCGCGCAGCAGCGTGGTGAGGATGCGGATGGCGGTTGTCTTGCCCGCCCCGTTGGGGCCGAGCAGTCCGTGCACCGTGCCGGGCGGCACGGAGAGGTCGAACCCGTCGAGTGCGAGGGCGCCGGAGCCGGGGTAGCGCTTGCGGATCGCCTCGGCGGTGACGGCGGGGGTCATGTCCCTCCCGTTATTCAAACTTGAGCCTGCGGGGGCGCCGAGTGTGCACGACGGCCGCGCGGTGCGCAAACTTGAATCGCCGCAAAACGGGCGGGTGCTACCGCGAGCGCAGCTGGTTCAGCGGCCCGGGGGGACGAACTCGGGCTGGTCGAGCAGCCGTAGCCAGCTTCCGTCCGGCTGGCGCCGGACCACCTGTGCGCGGGCGCCTGCGCCGTCCTTCGGTGGCGTGGAGGTCAGGGCGATGTCGCCGCTGAGCAGCGTCGGCAGCGGTTCCTCGCGCTCGAAGCGCGGGCGGTTCGCCAGCACCGTCGCCCACAGTTCGCGGATCGCCTCGCGGCCCACCGTCCGGCTCCCCGGCGGGTAGGCCAGCACGGCGTCCTCCTCGTAGAGAGCGGCCACTCCGGCCGCGTCCCCGGCGTTGGAGCGCTCCACGAACAAGCGGGTGATGTCCTCGGGCCGCATGGCCTTCTCGTACTCCGTCATGACGTCCTCCTGAGCTGCTAGGTGGGGCACCTCCGAGCGTGGTCAGGTCCGGATCAGAAGTCCAACAGCTGGTTCTGCTGAGAACTAGTATCTACAGTTATGGAACTGCGGCAGCTGGAGTACTTCGTCGCGGTCGCGGAGGAGCAGAACTTCACGCGGGCGGCCGAGCGGGTGCACATCAGCCAGTCCGGCGTCAGCGCCCAGATCCGCCGGCTGGAACGCGAGCTCGGCGCGGAGCTGTTCGACCGGTCGGCCCGCAACGCCACCCTGACCGTCGCGGGGAAGGCCGCGCTCGAGCACGCCCGCGCCGCTCTCGCGGCCGCAGGCGCGGTCGGCGAGGCGGTGGGCGAGGTGGCCGAGCTGATCCGGGGCCGGCTCACCGTCGGAATGGTCATCGGCTGCACCGTCACCCCGCTCTTCGACGCGCTCGCCACGTTCCACCGGGCGCATCCCGGCGTGGAGATCTCACTGCTGGAGGACAACTCCGACCGGCTCGTCGAGAGCGTGCGTACCGGCACCCTCGACCTGGCTCTCATCGGCACCGCGGCCACCACCCCCGACGGGCTGGAGGCGCTGACGATCATCAGCGAGCCCCTCGTCGCGGCGGTCCCGGCCGGACATCCCCTCGCGGAACGCGGGCGGGTGAGTCTGCGCGACCTGGTCGCCCACCCGATCGTCTGCATGCCACCCGGCACCGGCCTGCGCACAGTGCTCGACCAGGCCTGCGCGGCGCAGCACCTCCGACCCGTGATCACGCTGCAGGCCGGCGCCGCGGATGCCATCGCCGACCTCGCAGGCCGCGGGCTCGCCGTCGCCGTCCTCAGCACCTCGATGGCCGCCCGCTACCGCGACCGGCTCACCACCGTCACCATCGATGATGCCGACATCCCCGCCGTGCTCGCCCTGGTCTGGCGGAGCTCGCACGGCCCCGCCCTGCGCGAGCTGCTCGGGCACAGCCGGCGGGCCTTCCGCGACCCCGACGGCGGCTAGCCCGGACGTCCGTACTCACTCGCGCGGCGGGTACGGCGGGAAGAGCAGGTCGGGCCAGCTGCCCGGCCTGCCGGGGGAGCCGGGTTCCCCGGCCATCGGGTACGCGCCGGCCTCGAGGCGTTCGATGAGCCCGCGCGTCCAGTCCGCGCTGCTCGCGGCGTTGTGCTCCCACAGCCCGAACATCTCGCGGACGTGCGGGGGGTCGACGAGCGCGTCCACCTGTGCCAGCGCCTTGTCCCGCGCTTCCTCCAGCGTCGTCAGGCGCTCGCGCAGCAACCGGATCGCCTCGGCGCGGGGGAGTGAGGGCAGCATGGCGAGCGCTGCCCCCAGGAAGTCGGGGCGAGGCTGGGGATGGCGCACGGCGTCGCGCAGCAGCCGCATGAACTCGGCCTCGCCGCGCTCGGTGAGTTCGTAGTCGGTGCGACCGGGGATGTCGTTGTGGTCGAGCAGGAAACCACCCTGGGTGAGTGACTTCAGCGCGTGGTAGATCGAGCCCCACTTGACGTTCGCCCACTCGTCGGCACCCCAGGACAGCAGGTCGTTGCCCACGCGGTAGCCGTGCGCCCGGCCGTACCCCCGCACGATCCCGAGCACCAGCAGTCGCGTCGCCGACATCCGCCACCTCTCGTCACGAACCGGCGCCAGGGTAGGACATCCTCGGCGCTCGCCCGATTGCATGATTGTCTGACACACAGTGTCGTGGCGCCGAAGGGTGGGCGCCCGCGAGGAGAACGGTGGAGCAGTGCGCGCACTGACGAGTGACGGTAAGAGGACACGACAGATGCGATGGGCCGTTGCCGGCTTCGTCGCACTCGCGGCGGTGGCGGGCTGTTCCGGGGGCGCCGCACCACCACCCGCGTCGGCGTCGGCGTCGGCCATCCCGCCCGTGCCCACGGAAGCCCCCACCACCAGCGCGCAGCCGGCCGGGGTGCATCCCACCGGCGGCGCGCAGCCGACGGGAAGCGGAGGCAGCACGGGACCGCAGCGGTGCACCACCGCAGAGCTGTCGGTGTCGCTGGGCCAGGGCTACGCGGGTGCCGGATCGGTGATGCAGCCACTGGTGTTCACCAACACCGGGTCGCGGACCTGCGAGCTGCGCGGCTTCCCGGGGGTCTCCTACGTGGCAGGCGACGACGGCCACCAGGTCGGTCCGGCCGCGGAGATGTCGGGCGACCGCGGACCCGAGGTGCCCATCGCCCCGCGTGGCACCGCCGTGGCGCAGCTGCGGCTGGTGAACGTGCTGAACTTCGACGAGGCGGCGTGCCGGCCGACACCGGTGCGGGGCCTGCGGGTCTACCCGCCCGGTGACACCGCCTCGATCTTCGTCCCCCGGGAGGGCCAGGGCTGCTCGGTGACGCCACCCGACCCGCAGCTGTTCGTGCAGACGATCACCCGGCCGTGACCACAGCCTGACCGGAGTCCGTCAGGGGTGCATCGTGGCGCCCCGGAGGACCTTGTCCACCGCGTTGCGGGGCCCGTGCACGGCGAGACCCACCAGCTTCAGGTCGTCGCGGGCCACGGCCCGGACCGCGGCGCGGTTGGCCTCGTCGTGCCCGGTCGAGAACAGCTCCTCGGTGAACACCGCCGCCGGCATCCCGCGGCGCACCGCGCGCTCATGGGCGGCGGCGAGCACCTCCGCGTCGCCGGCCAGCACGAGCACCGGCTGGCGGAACATCGGCAGGTAGGGCGTGCCGTCCGCGTCGGCGTACGGCTCGCCCAGCAGCTCGGGGTTGGCCGCGATCCCGCTGGCCAGGAAGGCGGTGACGTTCAGCCGCTGCCACATCTCCAGGTCGTCCCGGAGCAGCACGGCGATCTTGGTGTCGAAGCGCACCCGCCGAGCGTGGCCCGGGCAGGCCCCGCCGTTCTTGTACGTTGTTCACATGCCTGCGGTACGGGCCTGGGCCCCACCGGTGCCCGGCATCGTCGAGGTCTTCCACGCGGAGTTCACCGACCACGCCTACCCCGAGCACGCCCACGACACGTGGACGCTGCTCGTCGTCGACGAGGGCGCGATCCGCTACGACCTGGACCGCCACGAGCACGGCGCCCTGCGCCCGGCGGTCACGCTGCTCCCGCCGCACGTGGCCCACACCGGGCGCTCGGCCACCGACCACGGGTTTCGCAAGCGCGTGCTCTACGTCGACACCGAGGTGCTCGACGAGTCCCTGACCAGCGCTTCGGTCGACGCACCGAGCTTCGACGACGATCTGCTCCGCACCCGGGTGGACCAGCTGCACCGGGCACTGGACGCCCAGGGCACTGCGCTCGAGGCCGAGAGCAGGCTCGCGCTGATCGCCGACCGGATCCGCCGGCACCTGCGGGCCCCGGCCGTCGAACCCGCCCCTGACCGGCTCGCCGCGAACCTGCGGGACCTGCTCGACGCCCGCACCGTCCCCGGGCTCGCACTGCGCGACGCGGCCGCACTGCTGCACGCGCACCCGTCCCATCTGGTGCGCTGCTTCACCAGCGCGTTCGGGCTGCCGCCCCACCGGTACCTGACCGGCCGCCGGGTCGAGGCCGCTCGCCGCCGCCTGCTCGACGGCGAGCCCCCCGCCGACGTCGCGGTCGCCGTGGGGTTCCACGACCAGGCGCACCTGCACCGGCACTTCACCCGCCTCGTCGGGACCACGCCCGGCCGCTACGCCCGCGGCTGAACGCGGGCGAGCTCGCCGAAGAATGCCACGGGCGGGCCCGCTCGGCAGGTGATCCCACCGGGCAGAGCCGCACTCGGTGGCGCCCGGCATCGGCGCAGCGCCGCACCTCCTCCGCCCCCCGGTGGTCTGTTCAGGCTTGTTTCGGCGGGGTCGCGGCGCGGAGGGCCGCCTCGATCGCTCGTGTGACGGTGTCCAGATAGGTGTCGTCGACCTGGCCGTGCATGATCAGTATGCGAAAGCCCAGCGGTGCCACCAGCAGGTCCGTCGCGAGTTCGATGTCCAGGTCGGTCGGCAGCTCGCCACGGTCGATCGCTGCCTGCAACAGCCGCCGTGCCGCGTCGCGCCGCGGTACGGCGACCAGTTCGTGAAGGGCATCGTTGAGCGCTGCACTGTGCGCAGCCTCCGCGAGTAGGCCGAGGCCGATCCGGCTGACCAGCGGATTGCTGAGCTGATGGCGGAAGTGGTCGAGCATTTCGCGCAGATCCGTGCGCAGCACGCCGGTGTTCGGCGTGGGCGGTAGGGACTCGCGGACCGCGCGGCCTACGAGGTCGGTCAGCATGGCCTCCTTGGAGTGCCAGCGTCGGTACAGCGCGGCCTTGCCGACCCCGGCCCTACGTGCGACTGCGTCCATGGACGTGCGGGCGTAGCCGTTCTCGCCCAGTTCTGCGAACGCCGCTGCTTCGATCGCCTCGGTCACCCCCGGCCGCAGCACCGCTCCACCCGTCGTGCCCCGCTTCGGCGCCTTCGCCGAGTCCTGCTTCGTCACAGTCCCCACTGTAAGCCAGGACGGAACGGTTGCGTTCCGCTTGGGGGGAGCTAGCTTGATCGAGGGCGAACGGAACGAGACAGTCTCGTTCTGATCACTCTCCGGTGCAACCAACGATGAGCTGGAGCAGGCGATGAGGTTTCTCTTCGACGACGAGTCGTTCTCCTTCGAGGCGCTCCGCGCCGCCGGCTACGCCACGTACGGCGGAGCCGAACTCGGCGAGGTGCTGGTCACCTGCCGACAGATCCCGGAAGGCGACGAGGAGGCCTGGTCGGCCCAATGGGCCGCGACCGCCGAGCGGATCGAGACCATCGGGCGGGCCGCGCTGGGGGCGGGGCACAAGGTCAGCGCGCGAGAGGCGCTGCTGCGCGCGTCGAACTACTACCGGGCCGCCGACTTCTACCGCCGGGAGGACCCGGTCAACGACGCCGAGTCCGCCCGCCTCGCCGCCGCCTCGCAGAAAACGTTCGCCGATGCTGCGGAACTGTTCGACGCCCCGGCCCGGAAGCTGCGCATTCCCTTCGAGGACACCACACTGCCCGCGTACTTCTTCCGAGCCGATGACTCCGGTACCCCCCGGCCGACCGTGGTCTACCACGGCGGTTACGACTCGACTCTCGAGGAGAACTATCTGGCGCTGGCCGGCGCGCTGCGCCGCGGCTATCACGTGCTCACCTTCGACGGTCCCGGTCAGGGCACCGCCCTGCGCGACCAGGGCCTGCACTTCCGGCCGGATTGGGAAGCGGCCGTCACTCCTGTCGTCGACTACGCCCTGACCTTGCCCGAGGTCGACGCGAGCCGGATCGTGTTGATCGGTACCAGTCTCGGGGGCTACCTCGCGGCCCGCGCCGCGGCCTTCGAGCACCGCCTGGCCGCCTGCGTCCTCCACGATGGCATCTACGACGTGCACGAAGCCTTCGACACGCTCTCCCTGAGCACCGTGGACAGCAGCCGCGACGGGCTGGCGAACGTCAGCACGATGACACGGTGGGCGGTGCTCAACGGCCTGTGGACCTTCGGTGTCGACACTGCCGAGGAACTGGTGGAGGGCACCAGGTCCTACACGATGAAGGGCATCGCCCACCAGATCACCTGCCCGACGCTGGTACTGGAAGCCGAGAACGACGAATTCTTCAAGGGCCAGCCAGAGCAGATCCACAACGCACTGACCTGTCCGAAGGAACGACTCGTCTTCCCCGAGAACGAAGGCGGCGGAGAGCACTGCCACGAAGGTGCCCTCGCGCTGTGGCACCAGCGGGCCTTCGACTGGCTCGATGGCACACTCGCGAACTGACCGTGCTTGCGCACGGCACGAAAAGCGCGCCGGAGTACAAGAAGAAGAACGCGCCCTTGGTTCACGTGGCTCACCCCGCGAGATACGCAGGAGAGACAGCTGTGCCGGCACAGACCATGAAAGCGATCCGGCTGCACGAGTTCGGCGGCCCCGAGGATGTCGTCCGCGCCGTCGATCTCGTCCTCGACACGGTCGGCGGTCCCGGCAGCAGGCGCTTTCTGCGCACCCTCAGGTGTGGCGGGTCCCTCTATCCGGCGTACGTCGGCGAGTTCGACGATGAGGAGAACGCCCAGCTGGACGTCACGGTCACCGCCGTCCAGGTCCGCTCGAACAGCGCACAGCTCGCCGAGATCGGACGCTTGCTCGAGGACGGCACGATCCGCGTCTACCCCCGGGAGAACCATCCGATCCGGGAACGCAACCACCGGCTCGATCTCCTGCGCCGAACGCGAGTGGTTCGACCGCAGGCTGACCCCACGAGCAGCGGGCGCCCCACCGGCCAGCGGCTACGCCCGCCGCTGAGCGCGGGCGAGCTCGGCGAAGAACGCGACCGTGCGCGCCCGCTCGGCAGGCGGCCCCACGGGGCAGAGCTGGAACTCGGTGGCGCCGGCATCGGCGAACCGCCGCACCTCCTTGTCCAGCTCCGCCTCGTCACCGGCGACGACGGTGTCGGCCGGGCCGGCGAACCCCTCGCGGTCCAGCGAACGCCGGTAGCTGGGCAGCTCACCGGCGACGCCGAACGCGTCCGCCACGTAGGCGCGGGCGGCGTCCGGATCGCGGGTCAGGGTGGCGACCACGCCGACCACGACCTGCGGGGCCGCTCGCCCGGCGGCCGCCGCGTGCACCTGTGGCACGACGTGCTCCGCCAGGCCCCCGCGGGCCCGACCAGGTGGTGATCACGCCGTCGGCCCGTTCGCCCGCGAGCCGTAGCAGCCGCGGTCCGTGCGCCGCGAGCAGCAGTGGCGGCGGCGCCACCTCGGGGACGCTCACTCGGCCAGCCGCCGTGACGGTCGCCGTCCTGATCTCGACGTCCTCGCCCCGCAGCGCCGGCGCGAGGACGGCCAGATGGTCCTCGACGTGCTGCCCCGGGCGGGTCCACGGGTAGCCGTACCGGTTCTCGACGATCATCTGATGGCTCGGGCCGACCCCGAGCGTGAGCCGCCCGCCCGTGGCGGCCTGGGTGGAGAGGGCCTGCGCGGCGAGGGCCAGCGGGTGGTGCGGCCAGGTGACCACGACCGCCGTGCCGAGCCCGATCCCCGGCGCCCGATCCCCGACCGCCGCGATCACCGACAGCGGGTCCCATCCCGTCCGCTGCCCGAACCACGCCCTCGAGAACCCGAGCCGGTCCGCCTCCTCGACATCCGCGAGGACGGCGGCGAGCGGCCGGTCGTCGTCGATCCACACACCGATCTGCATGTGCCCACCCCATCGGGCATCCCGCGGAGGATCAACGAGCAACCGGCGCGCGCAGCGATCATGAACCCCGATCGATCCGGTTTTGGTTGGATGCGGTGTCATGGAGATCCGCCAGCTGCGCTACTTCGTGGCCGTGGCCGAAGAGCTGCACTTCGGGCGCGCTGCAGAGCGGCTCGCCGTCGTGCAGCCGGCGGTGAGCCAGCAGGTCGGCCGGCTGGAACGGGAGCTGGGCGTGCGCCTGCTCGCACGCTCCTCCCGCCGGGTCGTCCTCACCGGCGACGGAGAGCGGCTCCTCGTCGAGGCGCGCTCGGTGCTCGCCGCGGTCGACCGGGTGCGGGCGGTCGCCGGCGAACTGGCGGCGGGCCGGGCCGGCACGCTCCGCCTCGGCACCAGCCCGGGACTGGGGGAGCGCGTGCGCCGCGGGGTCGCCCGGATACGGGAGCACACTCCCGAGCTCACCGTCGTTCTCGTCGACGGCCCGGCCGAGGCACACGCCGCCGGGGTACGGGCGGGCGAGATCGACATCGCGCTGGTGCGGGGCCCCGTCCGCGCACAGGGGGTGCAGGTCGTCGAGCTGTGGCGCGACCCTCTGCACGTCGTGCTGTCCGCGGACCACCACGATGCGGGCCGGCAGGCGGTACCGATCGCCGTGCTGTCCGAGCTGGTGCTGCGGCTGCCCGAGCGATCCACCGACGCCGCACTCCACGACGCCGTGCTGGCCGCGTGCCGGCTCGCGGGCATCGCGCCGCGGCTGGGGCGCCCGGTCCGTTCCGTCGAGGACGCGGTGGTCGAGATCGGGCTGGGCGACCGCGCCGCAACGGTGGTCCTCGGGTGCGCCGGGGACGTCACCCCCGGTGTGGTGGTCCGGCCCCTGGACCCGCCGGTGGAGGTTCCCGGTCACCTGCTCGTCGCCCGCAGCGGTGGCCAGGACTGCCTCGGCGCGCTGGTCTCGGCCTTCGCCTGAGCTTTCCGCCCTGAGCTACAGGACCTCGGCCAGGAACGGCACCACCACCGCGGCCATCTCGTCCGGTACCTCCTCGGCGAGGTCGTGGCCGGCGTCGAAGACGTGACCGGTGACGTCGTGCGCCACGTCCAGCATCTGGGCTTCGTTCCGATCCCCGATGAACGCCGACCCGCCGAGTGCCAGCACCGGGATGTCCAGCTTCTGCCGGGCTGCCTGCCGGTTCTGTTCGGCGTCGACGAGCATGGCGCGGTAGATCGCCAGCATCGCGCGGATGCCGCCCGGCATGGAGTAGCAGCGCACGTACTCGTCGACGGCTTCGGGGGTGGCGGTGTCGGGGTAGCTGCGTTCGTTCTTCAGCATGTAGGTGATGAGCTCCCGTTCGTGCCCGGCGATCAGCATCTCGGGAACGTCGGGCTGGAAGTAGAAACCCAGGTGCCACAAGTGCATTCCGGTGGACACGTTCTCCGGCGTGAGTGCGGCGCGCTCCTCGAAACCGAATCCGGGGAGGAACGCCTCGGCGAACACGAGTGCGGTGACCTCGCCTCGGTGTCGGGCGGCGAGCTGGTAACCGACCACCGCTCCCCAGTCCTCGCCGATCACGCTGTAGGACCCGTGCCCGAGGTGGGCCATCAGCGCGGCGACGTCCTCGCTCATGGTCGCGGAGTCGTATCCGTCGGCGGGACGGGCGGAGTCGCCCAGACCACGAAGGTCGGGCACGACCACCGTGTGCTGCGCCGTCAGTCCCGGGACGAGGTGCCGCCAGTGGTAGCTGGTCTTGGGCACCCCGTGCAGCAGCACCACTGCCGGGCCGGAGCCGCCGGTGCGGTAATGGAGGCTCGTTCCGTTGACGGTGGCACGGCCCGTGCGGAGAGGGTCTCCCCGATGGTCGGCGATCATTTCGTTCCAACTTTCTGGATCATCTGCTACAGATTGAGGACGTGCGCAGTCAGTCGAGGGCGGCCAGGGCGACCTCCACGAGGGGTTCGAGGGCTCCGGCGTCCGGCGTGATCTTCGCGGAGACGAGCAGCCCGTTGAGGAAGGTGACCAGGAAGGCGGCCAGCGTGTGGGGGTCGTGGCGGGTCGAGATCTCGCCCCGCTCCGCCGCCCCGCGCAGCACGTCGGCGATCGCGTCCCGGCTCGCGTCCTGCATGTCACCCACGGTGCGCCGGGTCGCCTGGTCCTCCGGCAGGCGTTCGCAGGCCGCGTTGGCCGCCAGGCACCCCCGCCCGCCCTGTTCGACCGCGATCCGAACCCGCCCGACCAGCATCGAGCGGATCGCCGACCGCGCATCGCCCCCCTCGTCGAGGCTCCGCAGGGCCTCCGCCGCGAGGGTGGCGCGGTAACGCTCCAGCGCCGCGCGGTAGAGACCGTCCTTGTCTCCGAACGCCGCGTACAGGGACCCCTGCCCGATCCCGAGGTGCCCGGCCAGGTCGCGCACCGAGGTCGCCTCGTACCCGCGCGTCCAGAACAGCTCCATCGCCCGGCTCACCGCCGCCTCGGTGTCGAACTCCCGGGTCCGTGCCACGGACGCACCCTAAACCAATCTGGATCGTTTGCTCAAGAAAGCGCCGGTCGCGGAGCGGGCGGGCACCCGCGGCCGCTCCGTGGCGGCCCGACCCGACCGGGCAGGATGGGAGCGTGACCTACCTTGCCGCAGCCGACCGCTACGAGTCCTTCCAGCCGAACAGCGGCACCTTTCGACGCTGCGGGCGCAGCGGCCTGGATCTCCCCACGGTCTCGCTCGGGCTCTGGCACAACTTCGGCGACGACAAGCCGCTCGAGACGCAGCGCGCCATCCTGCGCCACGCGTTCGACCGCGGAATCACGCACTTCGACCTGGCCAACAACTACGGCCCGCCCTACGGCAGCGCGGAGAGCAACTTCGGCACGATCTTCGCGCAGGACTTCCGCCCGTACCGCGACGAGCTGATCCTCTCCACCAAGGCCGGCTACGACATGTGGCCCGGCCCGTACGGCCAGGGCGGCGGGTCGCGGAAGTACCTGCTGGCGAGTCTCGACCAGTCGCTGGCCCGGATGGGCGTGGACTACGTCGACATCTTCTACAGCCACCGCTTCGACCCCACCACGCCGCTCGAGGAGACGATGGGGGCGCTCGACACCGCGGTGCGCTCCGGCAAGGCGCTCTACGCCGGCATCTCGTCCTACAGCGGTGACCGCACCCGCGAGGCCGCCAGGATCCTGCGGGGGCTCGGCACACCGCTGCTGATCCACCAGCCCTCGTACTCGATGCTCAACCGCTGGATCGAGGAGGACCTGCTCGACGCGCTGGAGGAGACGGGCGTGGGGTGCATCGCGTTCTCCCCGCTCGCGCAGGGCATGCTCACCAGCAAGTACCTCGACGGGGTGCCGGCCGGCTCACGCGCGACGCAGGGCAAGTCGCTCTCGCCCGACCTGCTCACCGACAAGACCATCACCCACATCCGGGCGCTCAACGAGATGGCGGCGGCCCGCAACCAGTCGCTCGCGCAGATGGCGCTGGCCTGGGCGCTGCGCGACTCCCGGGTGACGTCGGTGCTGGTGGGGGCCAGCAGCGTGCATCAGCTCGACGACAACCTCGGGGCGCTGGACAACCTCGAGTTCAGCACCGACGAGCTCGACCGCATCGATCAGCACGCCGTGGATGCTGGCATCAACCTGTGGGCCCGCTCGGCGGAACGCTGACCGGGGCCGGAGGCTCCGCCGCTGGGGACGCGGCCGGCACCGGCTCGCCTGCCGCGTCGAGCCGCAGCGGGAGCCCGAACATCGGGAACAGCGTCTCCACGTCGAGGAACGAGCTGTAACCGCTGATCCGGCCCTGGAGGAACTCCAGTACCTGCACGGCCCACGCGTAGTAGCCGTCCTCATCGGGATCGCGCCGGTACTGGCCGAAGGCGGGCTGTCCGTTGGCCGCGAGCGGCACCAGTCGGGAACCGGCGCAGCCGGCGCCGTGCCCGGTGAACCACGTGCTGATCTCCTCGGGGCCCTGCAACCACAGGTTGTAGGGGGGCATGTTGAGGATGGCGTCCTCGTGCAGCAGCGAGACCAGGGCGCTGATGTCGTACCGCTCGAACGCCTCGGCATAGCGCGACAGCAGCGCGCGATGGTCGTCGTCCATCACGTCGACGGCCGCGGACCGGTCGAGGTTGTTCTCGGCCAAGGTGGCCCTGGCCCGCTGGAGCGCGCTGTTGACCGAGGCGACGGTGGTGCCGAGCAGCTCGGCGACCTCGGACGCCTTCCACTGCAGCACCTCGCGCAGGATCAGCACCGCGCGCTGGCGCGCCGGCAGGTGCTGCAGCGCGGCGACGAACGCGAGCCGGACCGACTCCCGGGACACCGCCAGCTCCGCCGGGTCGGCCTCGGTGGGCAGGACCCGGGCGTCCGGGATGGGCTCGAGCCAGGAGATCTCGTTGGTCGGCTCCTTGACCGGCGCTTCGGCCGACCCCGCCGGCCCGAAGTCCATCGGCCGGGCCCGCCGCTTGCGACCGTCGAGCATCGTGAGGCAGACGTTGGTGGCGATCTTGTACAGCCACGAGCGCACCGAGGAACGGCCCTCGAAGCGGTCGAACGAGCGCCACGCCCGCACCATCGTGTCCTGTACGGCGTCCTCGGCGTCGGCCGACGACCCGAGCATCCGGTAGCAGTACGCCGTGAGCTCGACCCGATGCTGCTCCCACGTGGTGGGCGGGACGGCATCGGCGGTGGCGAGATCGGTCATCCGGGTCCCCTCTCCTCGGGCGCACAACCACACCCGCCCGGCAGAGTAGGGGTCGATACCGACAAAACAACCGCGCCACGGGTCGAATCGCCCGGTACCGATCAGGGAGCGGTCGCCGACCCCACCCACCGCTCGCGGCCGGCCAGCACGCCGGCGATGCCCTGCGGCACGAACAGGACGAGCAGCAACAGGAGGGGAACCGTCCACGACCCCGTGGCGTCATGCACCGCTCCCACCAGGAACGGTCCCATCGCGGCCACGACGTATCCGACGCTCTGCGCCATCCCGGACAGCTGCGAGGCGTGCGGGGCGTCGGGGGAGCGCAGCGCCACCAGCGTCAGTGCGAGCCCGATCGCCGCGCCCTGCCCGAACCCGAGCAGCGCCATCGAGACGACCTCGGCCCCGGGCACCGCGATCACCCCGAGCAGGCCGAGCGCCGAGACCGCCGTCAGGCCGGCGGCGACCAGCCGCTGGCTCCGGAACCGGGTGGCCAGCATCGGCGCCGCCATCGAGCCGGCGATCCCGACGAAGCTCCCCAGCGACAGCAGCCACCCCGCTGCCTCCGGATCGAACCCGCGGTCGGCGAACACGGCGGGGATCCACGCCGACACGGCGTAGTAACCGAGCGACTGGAGCCCCATGAACGCGGTGACCTGCCAGGCGACCGCGTCGCGCCAGAGCCCGGTGATCCGCACGCCGCCGGTTCGGCCGATGCCGTTGCCACCCCGTACCCGGGGTAGCCAGAACACCAGCGCGAGCAGCGCGAACAGTCCCCAGATGGCAAGTGCCCCACGCCAGTCGAGACCTGCCGCGGTGGCCACCGGAACGGTGATGCCCGCGGCGAGCGCGCCACCCGCGGAGATCGCCATCGTGTACAGCCCCGTCATGACGCCGGTGCGGTGGGAGAAGTCCCGCTTGATCAGGGCCGGGAGCAGCACGTTCCCGATGGCGATGGCGGACCCGGCCAGCAGGGTGCCGACGAAGAGCAGGACGACCGAACCCGCGGACCGGACCGCGAAGCTGACACAGAGCAGCACCAGCGCACCGAGCACCGTGCGCTCGATGCCGAACCGCCGGGCCAGGCGGGGAGCGGCCGGCGCGAGCAGGCCGAAGCAGAGCACCGGCAACGCGGTCAGTACCCCGGCGGCCGTACCGGAGAGCCCCTCGCTCGCCGTGATCTGGGCCAGTACGGGCGCGACGCCGACGACCGCGGGCCGCAGGTTGGCCGCGACCAGCACGATCGTGAGGCCGATCCACCACGCGGGCAGGCGCGACGAGCGGCCGACGCCGGCTGCCGTGGCGGTGACGTCGGCGCTCACCGGCTTCCCTCGACGAGGCGGCGTGCGGCGTCGAGATAGCTCTCCGCTGCCGTGCGCGCCGCGACCGGGTCGCCCGCGATGACCGCCGCCGCGAGCTCGTCATGGCCGGGGAAGGCCGCCGGGTCGTCATCGAGCTCGTCGACCGTGGCCACCGTGTGCTGCAGCGCGTCGGTCAGCCCGGTGTAGAGGTCGATGAGCACGGGGTTTCCGGTCGCGGCGATCACCGCGTGGTGGAAGGCGAGGTCCGCGGCGACGAACGCGGCCCGGTCACCGCCGTCGCACGAGGCCCGGCGGGCTGCCGCGGCGGTGCGGATGGCGGTGATGTCCGCGTCGGTACGCCGGACGGCGGCCGTGGCGGCGGCGTCCCTCTCCAGGCTCATTCTGACCGCGAGCACGTCGAGCACCGTGGAGCGCCGGGCCCGGCGCAGGATGGCGGCACGCAGGCCGCTCGTGGCGCGGACATAGGTGCCGTCACCCCGCCGGGGTTCCAAGAGTCCGGTGTGCTCGAGGGCCCGGACGGCCTCCCGCACCGTGTTGCGGCCGACTCCCAGTGCCGCGACCAGTTCCGGCTCGGGCGGGATCTTCGACCCGAGTGGCCACTCACCGCTCTCGATCAGCTCTTCGAACTGTGCGACGACCTCATCGCACAGCCTTCCGGTACGCACGGCGGACAAGCCCATCAAGCCATCCTAACGTCCCATGTTTCGAACCACCGCTGCCTGACCCCGGTCGCCCCCTCTGCCGGGTCGAGCCATCGGGAATTGGCAGCGGGGCCGGCGCACACATTTTCGACAATCCGGACCCGACGTCTTTGATGCCGATCACAACGACTCTGCCGGGCTCGGCATAATGAAACCGCTCACCTGTACCGCGGGGTCGTCGACGGTGCCACCGGGCCGAGCGCGAACCGGGCAAATGATCTGATGAGAGAGGGCCATGCCGGACCAGATTCTCGACTTCGAGACCACCGTTTTCGACAAGGAGTACATCTCCCTCGGCGGTCGCCAGGAGGCGATCGTCCGTGGTGGACGTCACCTTTTCGACAGGCTTCCCCAAGCGTTCGCCGGGGTGAACCAGATCGGCGTCATCGGCTGGGGCCCTCAGGGTTCGGCGCAGGCGCAGAACCTGCGCGACTCACTGAACGGGGCCGTGAAGGTCACGGTGGGCCTGCGCGCCGGGTCGGGATCCTTCGACCAGGCACGGGCGGCCGGCTTCAGCGAGGAGGACGGCACCCTCGGTGAGATGTTCGAGGTCATCAGCGGCTCGGACATGGTCATCCTGCTGATCTCCGACGCCGCCCAGGCCGAGCTGTACGAGCAGATCTTCGCGGCGGTGCGGCCGGGCACCACCCTCGGGTTCTCCCACGGCTTCCTGCTCGGTCACCTCACGGCCGAGGGCAAGCAGTTCCCCGCCGAGGTCGACATCATCGCCGTCTGCCCGAAGGGCATGGGCGCCTCGGTGCGCGCCCTCTACGTGCAGGGCGTCGAGGTCAACGGAGCCGGGATCAACGCCAGCTTCGCGGTGCAGCAGGACGTCACCGGGCACGCCACCGACCGCGCGCTGGGCTGGTCGGTCGCGCTCGGCGCCCCCTACACGTTCCAGACCACCCTGCGTTCGGAGTACCTGTCCGACCTCTCCGGCGAGCGCGCCATGCTGCTGGCCGGGGTGCACGGGATCGTCGAGAGCCTCTACCGCCGCTACCGCGACCACGGCATGACCGACGAGAACGCGTTCCGGCACTCCACGGAGTCGGTCACCGGCCCGATCTCGAAGATCATCTCCAAGGACGGCCTCGACGGGCTGTACCGGCGGCTGGACCGCGACGGCAGGGCGGTGTTCGCCGAGGCGTACTCGGCGGCCTACCCCGTCGGGTTCGAGCTGACCCACGAGATCTACGACGAGGTCCTCTCGGGCAACGAGATCAACAGCGTGGTGCTCGCCGGGCAGCGGCTCTCCCGGTTCCCGATGGGCAAGATCGACCAGGCCGACATGTGGCAGGTGGGCCAGAAGGTGCGGGCCGACCGCGTCGAGAACGAGATCCCGCTGGACCCCTTCACCGCCGGCGTCTTCTGCGGCGTGATGATGGGCCAGGTCGACGTCCTGCTCGAGCGCGGCCACCCCTACTCGGAGATCGCCAACGAGTCGGTGATCGAGGCCGTCGACTCGCTCAACCCGTACATGCACGCCCGCGGCGTGGCGTACATGGTGGACAACTGCTCCACCACCGCTCGCCTGGGAGCCCGCAAGTGGGCGCCGCGGTTCGACTACCTGCTCACCCAGCAGGCCTACCCCGCGGTGGACAGCGACCAGCAGGCCGTGGACACCAAGCCGTTCGAGGCGTTCGAAGGGCATGTCATCCACGACGTGCTGCGGGTCTGCGCCGAGATGCGCCCTTCGGTGGACATCTTCGTCGAGTGACGCGTTCCCGGCCCGGCTCCCGCGGGAGCCGGGCCGGGCGGCGACCTACTCGCCCGATGCACCCCGGACGAGCTGCTCGCAGCGCTCGCACCGCCCGTCCGGCACCAGCTCCCGCCACGTCGTGCCGGGCTGGGGCGTCCACTCCGACTCGATCGGATGCGCCGGCGTGTTCGTCACCATGTCGAGGGCGTGCACCACGCCGAGCCGCACCTCGCGGGCCGTGACCCAGCGCAGCCGCATGCCGTCCTGCCCGCCGAGCACCGCCTGCACACTGCTGGTCGACCACACCGCCCCGCCGCGGGCGGTCGGCTCCCCGTCGGCGGTCAGGCCCTCCGCGATCGCACGGAGCGTCGACCCCGCGGCCCGCTCGCCGAGCACGCGGCGGACCACGCGCTCCGGCACCACTGCCGGGCGTCCGAGCCGCACTCCGGCGGCGCGCTTCGCCGCAAGCGCATCCTTCGTCCGCTGCGAGATCACGCGGCGTTCGTACTGCGCCGTGCTGGCGACCATGTGCGCCACCAGCTCACCCGACGGGGTGGAGGTGTCCACGTCGACGTCGAGACACACGAGCTGCCAGCCCTGCCGGGAGGCGCGGTCGAGCAACCCGGAGAAGTCGTGCACCGATCGGGAGATCCGATCGAGCTTGGACGCGATCAGCACGTCGGCGTCGCCGGCGGCGAGCCGGGCGAGCGCGGCGTCCAGCTCGGGCCGGTCGAGGTCCTTGCCCGACCAGGCAGGGTCGACGACCCACTCCACCCTGGTCCAGCCACGGCGGGCGATCTCGGCCTCGATCGCCCTGTGCTGCGCGTCGAGGCCGCCGCCGGACTCGGCCTGCTGCTCCGTGCTCACCCGCTGGTAGGCGATCACCCGGGGGTCGTGGACGGAGCGCGCGCGGCGGGTGCGGCGGGGACTGGTCACGCCCCAGACTTTACGAGATACGGGCCTTTAACGTAAATCCCTGGGAGGCCGATCGGGGGCCGGGGGAGTGGCCAGTGCCTCCAGGACCTCGGCCGCGCCGGCGAGGTGGGCCCGCTGGGCGTCGTCGGCCGCCACCTCTCCGGCGTCGACGGCGGCCAGGATGGCGCGCAGCGAGGCGGCGACCCGCGCGGAGTCGGGCACGCCGTCACGCTCGCCACGGGGCACGTGCTCAGAGTGCCGTGAGACGTGGGGGAGTGCACGCACCTGAGCTGCGCGGCATCGGTGCGGCACCCGGTCGGAGGGTGCGGACCACCCGTCGAGCCTCCGCTGGCGAGTGTCGGGGTTCGAAGATATGTTCGATCCATGGTTGACAACAACACGGCGGCGGACCCCACCGCAGCGAAGGACCCGGACGACTGGACCACGGGCGACGAGCCGATGACGGGCGCCCAGAGGTCCTACCTGCAGACGCTCGCGCAGGAAGCCGGCGAGCAGGCGCCGCCCGACGACCTGTCCAAGGCAGATGCCTCGAAGCGGATCGACGAACTGCAGGAGCGCACCGGCCGGGGCCGCTGAGCCCCGGATCCCCGCAGCCGACATGGTCCGGTGCGGGGTTGCCGAGCTCTCCGGTTCGCGGCCGGCCGTGTCTCTCAGCCGGTGGCGACCCGGTCGTCGTACGCAAGACGGGTGAGGAAGAAGTCCCGGACGTCCTCGGCAAGCAGCTCCGGCACCTCCATCGCGGCGAAGTGGCCGCCGCGCTCGAACTCCGACCAGTGCCTGATGTCGTACAGCCGCTCGGCCAGCGGTCGTACCGACTGCGTGATGTCGTGGGCGAACACCGCCACGCCAACCGGCACCGGGCACGGCTCGATCCGCCGCGGAGCATCGTGGTGCAGCCGCGCGGAGGAGGCCGCGGTGGCGGTCAGCCAGTACAGCGAGATGTCGGTGAGCATCCGCTCGTCGCTGATCGGCGAGCGTGGGTCCGTCCACTGTGCGAAGCGCTCGGCGATCCAGGCCAGCTGGCCCACCGGCGAGTCGGTCAACGCGTAGCCGATGGTCTGCGGGGTGGAGGCCTGCAGAGCCTGGTACGGCGGACGATTCGCCATCAGCTGCCGGATCTTGTCCAACCGCGCTTCATCCGTTTCGGACAGTTCGATGTCGGCGTCCGGGACCGGCCGGGTCGGCAGGTAGTTGACGTGCACCCCGACGACCCGCTCGGGTGCCACCGTGCCGAGCGCCAGCGAGATGCCCGAGCCGAAGTCGCCGCCCTGCGCGCCATAGCGCTCGTACCCGAGGCGGCGCATGAGCTCGGCCCAGGCCCGCGCGACCCGGACGATGTCCCAGCCGCGCTCGTCGGTCGGCCCGGAGAAGCCGTAACCCGGGATGGACGGAATCACCAGGTGGAAGTCGCGCGACAGTGGCTCGATCACGTCGAGGAACTCCAGGAACGAACCGGGCCAGCCGTGGGTGAGGATCAGCGCGAGCGCGTCCGGTTCCGCAGACCGGACGTGGACGAAGTGGATGTTCTGGCCCTCGATCTCGGTGGTGAAGTGCGGCAGCTCGTTGAGCGTTGCCTCGTGCTCGCGCCAGTCGTAGCCGGTGCGCCAGTACTCGGCCAGTTCCTTGAGCCGCGCCAGCGGGAAGCCGTAGTCCCACCCGGCGTCGGCGACCTCGTTGGGCCAACGGGTGCGGGAGAGCCGGTCGGTCAGGTCGTCGAGGTCGGCCTGGGGGATGTCGATGTGGAATGGCTCGATCATGGTCTCGGCTCCAGGGAGATTCGTTCAGGTCCCAAACGTTTGAGACACTAACGTTGGTGCCACGAACGATAACACAGTCATTGGTGCACCCAACGACTCGTTAGACTCACCACATGGAGAACCCATCCGAGGAGACGCCCGCCGGCTGGAAGAGCCTGCCCAGCTGGCTGCTCACCCGGGCCGCCGGTCACGCACACCGCCTGGTAGCCGACGGGTTCTCTTCCCTTCAGGCCACCGGCTACCACTACCGACTACTGGCGACACTGGAGGAGTTCGGCCCCGCCAGCCAGGCCGCGCTCGGCCGCCGTAGCGGCATCCATGTCAGCGACATGGTCGCGACGATCAACGAGGCCGCCGATCGCAAACTGGTCGAGCGCGCCTCGGACCCCACCGATCGGCGTCGCAACATCATCTCGCTGACCGCTGCAGGCGAGCGGCAGCTGCGGCAACTGGAGAAGCGGCTGGCCGAATCGCAGGACGAGCTGCTGGCTCCGCTGTCGCCCGAGGAGCGACAGCGGTTGACCGAGCTGCTGTCCAGACTGTTGGACCACCACGACGCCGGCCGCGAGAACCGGCTACCGCTCCCCTGAGTCGACAACCGATAATCGACGTTATGACAGTTATCGGTCTCCGGCCCGCTCTCGCGGCGCCGTCCCCCGGACCGCGACGTACTCGGGCTTCGAGCCCGGTGACGCGGCCCGGGGCTACGGGCCGGGCTCTCAGCCGGTGATGCTGGCCTCGCCCGTCTCCAGGTGGCCGATGAACCGCTGCGACCAGGCGCCGTCGGTGTCGGCCGTGACGGTCACGTCGTACCAGCCGCCGCTGACCCCCAGCGGGCTGACCGCCCACGCCTCCTTGCTGCGCGCGCCGACCTTCACCTTCTGCGGGGCGCCGGAGATGTAGTGGTTGTGCGTGACGGTGAACTCCGCGGGCGTGTTGCCGTTGTTCCGCAACCACAGCTTCAGCTTCGGGCGTGCGGTCGACTTGCCGTCGTAGTAGCTCGCCTCGACCACCAGGTCCTTGCCGGCGGTGGCGACGTCGCCGATGAAGCGGCGCAGGAACCGGTTCGGGCCGGTGATGGTCAGGTCGTAGGCGGTGTCGCCTGCGGACGAGCCGACGGGGCCGGTGCCGGTGGCCGTCTCCTTGGCGCCGACGGTGTACTGGCCCGGGAACTTCGCCGGGTACTGCGCCAGCGCCGGGAAGCCGCCCTTGTTGTCGTAGACGGTGAAGTGGCTCGCCTTGGTGACGAACGGAGCGTCGTTGCTGAACGCCAGGTTCACGACACCGGCGCCGAAGCCGGTGAGGTTGGCGTTGGGCTGGTACGGCAGCGGGCGGGCCGGCTTGGTCCCCTGCTCCTGGGTGGGCATCGTGTTGTCGCCCGGCAGCGGGGTGTACTTCGTCTCGGGGACGAGCTCCCCCGTGTCCGGCAGGTCGGGCAGGCCGTAGACCGGCGAGGCGAAGTCGAAGGCTCCGGTGAGGTCACCGCAGACCTTGCGGCGCCAGTCGCTGATGTTGGGGCAGATGGCCGGCGTGCCGAGGGCCGTCGTCCACTTCTCGATGAACTGGATGACCGAGGTGTGGTCGGAGACCTCGGAGGTCACGAAACCTCCCCGGGTCCAGGGCGACACGAGGATCAACGGCACCCGGAACCCGAGGCCGACCGGGAGGGCGGCGGTGGTGCCGACGGAGACGAACTCGTCCGCCTCCCCCGGCGCGGGCAGGGGCGGCGGCACGTGGTCGAACTGGCCGTCGTTCTCGTCGTAGTTGAGGATCACCAGGGTCGAGTCGAGGACACTCGGGTCGGCGTTGAGGGCCTCCAGGAGGCCGCGGAGGAAGTACGCGCCGTTGCTCGGGGCCGTCACCGGGTGCTCGGAGAAGAACTGGTTGTTGACGACGTAGCTGACCTGCGGCAACGCGCCGCTGAGCACGTCGGCGCGGATCGCGGCGTTGATGTTGTCGGCGTTGCCCGCGAGTCCGGTCACCGGCTCGGGGACGTTCTTCACGCCGTTGTCGTAGAAGACGTTGCCCGGAGTGGCCGTGCCCCCCTGGGTGGGGTCGAGCTTGGCGAAGGTGGCGAAGTACTCCAGGCCGTTGTCGCCGTAGTCGTCGGCGCACTGGTACACCCGCCAGCTGACGCCGGCCTTCTGGAGCGTCTCGGCGTAGCTCTCCCAGGGCAGGGACTTGCCGCGCTCGTCGCCGCCGTCGTTGGCGGTGAAGCTGCCGTGCTTCTTGTCGGCATTGATCGTCCCGCTCCACAGGTAGGTGCGGTTCGGGCCGGTCGCGCTGAGCACGGAGCAGTGATAGGCGTCGCCGACCGTGTAGGCGTCCGCCAGTGCGTAGTGGAAGGGAAGGTCCTTGCGGTCCAGGTAGCCGAGGGTGGTCGGGCCGCCCTTGGCGTCGTACCAGCCGTTCATGAGGCCGCCGTTCCAGGCGCCGTGCTGGTCGGCCCATCCGTGGCTCGTGCCGCCGTAGTTGGCCGCGCCGAGCTCGGCGCTCGGCGGGGTGGCGCCGCTCCAGGACTTCGCCCCGCTCAGCCGCCACGGGTACTGGGTCTCGGCCCCGGCCGTGGGCTTCTTCGGCTGCTCCCAGACGGACGCGCCACCCGGCAGCTGGATCGTGGAGCGGTCACCGAACCCCCGCACCCCCTTGAGGGCGCCGAAGTAGTGGTCGAAGCTGCGGTTCTCCTGCATGATCACGACGATGTGCTTGATGTCGCGGATGTCGCCGTGCGCCTTGCCTGGTTTGGCCGCCGCGGGAGTCGCGGCGGCGCTCACACCGGGAAGGGCGGCCCCGATGGCGGCGGCGCCGGCAACGGTCGCGGCACCGGCGAGGAAGTTTCTGCGGGACAGTTCGGACATGCTCGAGGTCTCTCCAGGGCTCGGGGGATGCGCCTGGAGAGACTCGTGGCGTGATCTTTCCCCTGGATGTCCGGAATACAGCGCAGAAATTGCCGCATACGCAAGAATCAGGCCACTCGTACAACATTCATCGCTGGTTCGGCCCAATCCGTCGTAATTGTCCTGATCGCGTTCGAATCAGGTTGCGTGCGGCTCCGGTGCGAACAGGACCGCGTTCGGGCGTGCGCCGTGACGCATACCGATCACCTCGTCCCCACCGGGCAGGTCCGGGGCCATGTGGCGCACCAGGATGCCCGCCGCCGCACCGTCGACCATGAACAGGCTGAGCACGAACGGCACCCGTGTGGTGACCTGCCGGCGGGACTCCCGATCGCGGAAAGGCATCGTGATGCGGTCGGGTTCGACGCGGCGCTGGAGAACCAGAGGCGACTCGCGCGCCGCATCGGCGACAGCGGTCTGCCAGTTCTGCGCCGACGTCCGGCTCCCGAAGATCACATCGTTGCCGGACCTGCCGACGGCCGGCTTCGCGACCAGCCGGTCCCGGTCATCGGCCGCGATGCGCAGCAGCCTCCGCTCCCCGTCCGGATCCCCGTCCAGACCGAGGCACACGGTCCGCGGAACGTGGGCACGCACCAGAGCGCGGTCGGCCACGCCGAGCACGCCCGCATCACAGTCCTCGTGGAGCCAGGACAGCACCGCCTTCGACGAGACGAGCCCCGACTCCGGGCGAGGGAACAGCTCGACGGTCCGGGCCCGGTCCGCGGCACAGAGAGCGGCCAGCCCGCCGCCGTCGTCGACGATGTGGTCGCTACCGCGCCACCCGAGCAGCACGATGTCGACCGGCACGTCGGAGGCGAGCAGCCGGCCGGCGTTGTCGAGGCCCAGGTCGACGAGGTCGGTGTGGAGGACCTCGAGGCCCACCTGCTGCGCAGCGGCCAGGACCCCCGGCTTGATCATGTAGCGGCGATGCCGGGTGCCTGTGCTGTCGGTCACCGCGTGAACGGGGATGAGCAACCGGCGTGAGCTGCGGTGCCCGTTCCCGGTTTCCGGCGTCCGGGTCAGCGCCGCGCATTGCGCCGCCACCGTGGTGGGCGGCAGTCGCAGACCGATCTCCGGGCACAACTGCACGTAGGCCTCCGCGAGCCAGCCCGCCACCCCGTCGCCCCCGAGCCGGGTGCTGATGTTGAACTCCAGAAAGCGCGGTCTCCCCCGTTCGACCAGGATGTCGGGCC
Source organism: Pseudonocardia xinjiangensis (assembly GCF_050948425.1). NCBI lineage: Bacteria > Bacillati > Actinomycetota > Actinomycetes > Pseudonocardiales > Pseudonocardiaceae > Pseudonocardia > Pseudonocardia xinjiangensis. The sequence goes on from NZ_CP192009.1 coordinate 3,860,415, forward strand.
GGGCGAACCGGGTGAGCTCCGCCGCAACCAGCGGGCGATCAGGATCCATCAACAGGATCTGATGGGGGAAGCGCAGTAGTCGATGCAGGTCGCCCACCGTCGAAGCCCGGCGGCAGCACGCATCCACGGCCAGGCGCAGCAGCCGGGTCGAGAGGGACTCGAGGCCCCGGTAGGCCCGTTCCCGGATGACCATCGGCCGGAGCGGCTCCCAGTTCCTGCCCGGTCTGTCGTCGCGCTGGTAGGGCCCCCATTCGGGCAACGCTGCACGGCGCGCGACGAGCTCCCGGCGGAGCTGCTCGGGTAGCTCATCCCAGGCATCGACGATGACCAGGTCGATACGGTCGTCATCGGCCATACCGCGATTTTCCACCAGAGCGTGGAGAACGGCAGTTTACGGAGCTCCGCGGTGGGCGCCGCGGCACTCCACCGCCCCTCCCCCGATGATCACCGCACGAGGGCCCGGTACACCGCGTGCAGGGCCAGCACCAGCAGCGCCGGTAGCAGGAGCACTGCGCCGGGCAGGAGCACGGCGAGCGTCACGGCGATCAGTGTGACGCCCAGCGCCGCGGCCCCGGCCCCCGGTGACCGCAGCAACGCCGCCCAGCCACCCGCGAGTGCGCTGCGCCACGAGCCACCGCCGGCGAGCAGCGGCACCGCGAGCAGCACCACCGCGAGCAGGCAGCCGGTGGCCACGAGCAGTGCCACCAGCGCCACGCTCCCCCCGGGGACCTCACCGCTCGCCAGCCAGCGCACCTGGCGGACGACCACGAGGGCCGCCGCCCCCCCGGCCAGCGCGACCGCCGCACCGGGCAGCAGCCGCCGCAGCAGCTCGGCGCCCATGTCGCGCCACGGCGGCAGGTCGTCGTGGTCGATCCAGTGCCCCACCGCCGACGACAGCACCGCGACCACCGCCCCGACCGTCAGCAGCGGCAGGCAGAGCACGGCTGCCACGATGCCGAGCAGGCACAGCTCCGAGACGCGGCGCAGCTGCTCCTTCCACCCGCGCCCGGACCCCGTCGGCTCCGGGACCCGTCGCCGCAGCAGGCCACCCGTCATCGCACGCCCTCGCTGCGCTCGGCCGACGCTTCGCAAAGGCGCTGTGTCGATGACTCGCTCGCAGGCTCGCTCACCGCACGCCCTCGCTGCGCTCGGCCGACGCTTCGCAAAGGCGCTGTGTCGATGACTCGCTCGCAGGCTCGCTCACCGCACGCCCTCGCTGCGCTCGGCCGACGCTTCGCAAAGGCGCTGTGTCGATGACTCGCTCGCAGGCTCGCTCATCCCTTGATCCCGCTCGTGTTGATCCCGTCCACGATCAACCGCTGGAAGAACAGGAAGAACAGGAACACCGGCACGAGGGAGAGGACCGACATCGCGAACATCGGGCCTACCGCATTCTGTCCGCTGGAGTCGAGGAACAGTCGCAGGCCGATCGGGACCGTGTAGCTGGAGAGGTCGTTGAGGTAGACGAGCTGGGAGAAGAAGTCGTTCCAGGTCTGGATGAACGAGAAGACCGCGGTGGTGACCAGGGCAGGCTTCGTGAGCGGCAGCACGACGTGGAAGAACCGCCGGTAGGGCCCGCAGCCGTCGATCTCGGCGGCCTCGTCGAGCGTGCGCGGGATCCCCCGCATGAACTGCACCATCAGGAACACGAAGAACGCGTCCGTGGCCACGAACTTCGGCACGACCAGCGGCAGGGGCGTGTTGATCCAGCCCAGGTAGTTGAACAGCACGTACTGCGGCACGATCAGCACGTGGTGCGGCAGCAGCAGCGTGCCGATCATGAGCGCGAACCACATGCCGCGCAGGGGGAAGCGCAGCCGGGCGAACGCGAACGCGGCGAGCGCGCACGACACCACGTTGCCGACCACCACACCCGTGGAGATGACGGCGCTGTTGAGGAAGAACCGGCCGAAGCTGACGCCGGGGATCCCCGCCCACCCCTCGCTGTAGTTGCCCGGGGTGAACTCCCGCGGCCAGATGTCGAGGTTGTTGAAGATCTCCTGGGGCGACTTGAACGACGTGCCGATCATGTAGGCGATCGGGTAGAGCGCGACGACCAGCAGGCCCACCAGCAGCACGTGCGCCGCGGTGCCGTCGTACCAGCGCCGCTGGCCGGCAGGTGGTGGTGCCTGCTGTTCCGGCGTGGGTGGGGCGAGGACGGTCGGAACGGCCATCAGCGCTCCCCCTCGTCGGCGTAGTGGACCCACAGGGAGCCGCTGCGGAACACGAGCGCGGTCACCAGGCCCAGCGCCACCAGGAAGACCCAGGCCATCGCCGAGGCGTAGCCCATCTGGAAGTCGCCGAAGCCGCGCAGGTAGAGGTAGAGCGTGTACAGGAGGGTCGAGTCGGCCGGTCCGCCGGTCCCGCCGCTGATCACGAACGCCGCCGTGAAGCCCTGGAAGCCGGCGATGGTCTCCAGGACGAGGTTGAAGAACAGCACGGGTGAGAGCAACGGCAGCGTGACGTGCCAGAACTGCTTGGCGCGGCCGGCGCCGTCGAGCGAGGCGGCCTCGTACATCTCCACCGGGATCTGCTTGAGCCCGGCGAGGAAGATCACCATCGGCGCCCCGAACTGCCAGGCGGCGAGCAGCACGAGCGTGCCCAGCGCGGTGGACGGGTTGGTGATCCAGCTGCGGCCCTCGATGCCGAAGAACCCGAGCACCTCGTTGATCGCGCCCTGTCCCCCGAACAGCGTCTGCCACGCGATGGCGATCGCGACGCTGCCGCCGAGCAGTGAGGGCACGTAGTACAGCGAGCGGTAGAGGCCGACACCGCGCCGGTTGCGGTAGAGCAGCAGCGCCACCCCGAGCGCCACCGCGAGCTTCAACGGAACCGAGACCGCACCGAACAGCAGGGTGGCGCCCACCGCGTGCCAGAACTTCGGGTCGTCGGTGAACATCCGGACGTAGTTGTCGACGCCGACCCAGTCGGGGTCCTGCAGGAGGTCGTAGTCGGTGAAGCTCAGGTAGAGCGAGTAGAGCATCGGCAGCAGGGTGATGCCGAACAGGCCCAGCAACCACGGCGAGAGGAAGACGTATCCGGCGACGGCCTCCCGCCTGCGGTCCCGGCGGACCCCGGCCGCCGGTGGGCCGGTCTCCGATCGCCGGGCCACGGTCGCCCCCGTGGGCCCGCTCGCCGTCGGCCCGGTCGCCGTCGTCACTGTGTCCTTCATCGACGTTCCCGTCAGCTGCTCGCGCGCTCGAGGGCGGACGTCGTCTGGGAGAAGAACTCCGCGGCGGCGTCGCTCGTCGACTGGCGCCCGAAGCCCGCGTTCTCCGCGGCGGAGATGAGCAGCTGGACGATCTGCGAGTCACCCTGGGCGGGCACGGGCGGCGTGTCCCCGGCCTGGCTGGTCACCCGGTCGTCATAGGCGGCCACATACTTCAGCTGCTCGCTGAAGCTCGGGAGGATCGCCGCGCTGACCTGGTCGTTGGGCGGCAGGCCCCGTTCGGTGCCCAGGATCGCCCCGGCCTCCGGGTCGTTGACGAAGAAGTTGATCACGTCGACGGCGGTGGCGACGTTCTTGCCGCCTGCGTAGGCGGTGAAGAACTGCGACGGGCGCGCGTAGGCGCCTTCGGCCGGACCGGGCAGCGGCACGAGCATCAGCTTGTGGTCGGTGGCCTTGGCGAGCTCGGTCAGCTGGTTGTCGTAGGAGAAGGTCGCCACGGTCTGCTTGGTGGCCACGGTGTTCTTGGAGATGTCACCGGCGTTGGCCGGCTGGGCGACCTCGGCGGGTGAGGCCGCGCCGCTGTCGCGCAGCTTCGCCCACAGGTCGAGCCACGCCGTGGCGTCGGCGGCGGTGAAACCGGGCTTCTGACCGTCGTAGAGCTCCTTGCCGTTCTGCCGCAGCCAGTACTCGAAGGCGCTGAGGTTCGCGCTCTCGTCGCGCGTGCCCCACACCTTGCCGCCGGTGGCGGTGGTGACCTGGGCTGCCCAGGTCCCGAACTCGTCCCAGCTCGCCCAGCCCGTCTCCGGGGGGACCAGGCCGAGCGGCTCGATCACCGTGGTGTCGACGGCGAGGGCCTGGGTGTTGGAGGCCAGCGGCAGCGCGTAGAGCTTGTCGTCGACCTTGCCGGTGCCCAGCAGCTTCGGGTCGATCTGGTCGACCTTCAGCGTCTTGCCTGCCCAGGGGTTCAGGTCGGCGATGAGCCCCTTGTTCGCGTACTCGCGCAGCGCCCGGTTGTCGATCTGGATGATGTCCGGCGCGTTCCGGCCTGCGGCAGAGGTGTTGATCTTGTCGTAGTAGCCGGAGTAGCCCTGCCACTGGGTGGTGAAGCTGACGTTGGGGTGGGACTTCTTGTAGAGCTCCAGCACCTTCTCCGTGTTCTCGGCGCGGGCCGGGCCGCCCCACCACGCCACCGAGAGCTGCACGGGGCTGTCGGTGGTGGGGGCCGCGCCGGGCTCCTGGTCCCCTGCCGAGCCGCCGCCGCAGGCCGCCGTGGCGAGGAGCGCCAGCGTGGCGGTGGCCGCCAGCACCTGCCGCAGCCCTCGCCGACGTGAAGCCGGTAGCACGGGCGGCGCGAGACGGCGCCTGCCGGAGATGGTCATGAGGGAGCTCCTTCGGTCTCTCACTGCCCTGCCGCGCCGGTGTGTGCCGGGACACACGCGCGCGACGCCCATTAGGTCAGGGGCCGCAGGCGTGGTCAATGGCTCTTGCGGAAATTTTCACGCATTTGCATCATGACGTCATCACCATCTGGGAAGCCTCGCTGCGAACCGCGCGAGGGACGGGATGCCGCTCGACCCGAGCAGCGGCTACAAGCGTTTGCACTCCCGCACCCGGCCACCGGAACCCGACGGCAGGAGCTCCATGAGCACCAGCGCAGCCACGCCCTCCTCCCCCGCCCGCACCCGCTACGCGATCGTCGGCCTCGGCAGCCGCGCGCAGATGTTCGTCCGCGCGCTCGCGAGCACGCACGCCGACCACGCCGAGCTCGTCGCGTTCTGCGATGTGAACCACACGCGCATGGAGGTGCACAACCGCGCCGTCCGGGAGTTCGGGCAGGCGCCCGTGCCGACCTACCGGCCCGAGGACTTCGTGGCGATGCTCGAACGGGAGCGGGTCGACGCGGTCATCGTCACCACGATCGACCGCACCCACGACGAGTACATCGTGGCGGCGCTGCACGCCGGCTGCGACGTCGTCACCGAGAAGCCGATGACCACCGACGCGCAGCGGTGCCGGCGCATCCTCGCCGCCCAGGCCGAGACGGGCCGCACGGTGACCGTCACCTTCAACTACCGCTACAACCCCGTGCACGCCAAGGTGCGGGAGGTACTCGCGGGCGGGGCGATCGGCGAGGTCGGGTCGGTGCACTTCGAGTGGCTGCTCGACACCCGCCACGGCGCCGACTACTTCCGCCGCTGGCACCGGGACAAGGCCAACTCCGGCGGCCTCATGGTGCACAAGGCCACCCACCACTTCGACCTCGTCAACTGGTGGATCGCCTCGTCGCCCGAGGTCGTGTTCGGGTTCGGGAAGCTGTTCTTCTACGGCTCCGGCAACGGCGCCGCCCGCGGCCTGGCCCGCCCCTACGAACGGGCCCACGCTGCAGGTTCGGCGAGCGGCGACCCGTTCGCCCTGGACATGGCCGGCTCCCCCACCCTCAAGGCGCTCTACCTCGACGCCGAGCACGAGGACGGCTACCACCGCGACCAGAACGTCTTCGGGGCCGGCATCACCATCGAGGACGACATGACCGTCGCGGTGCGGTACCGCAGCGGCGCGACGATGAGCTACCACCTCACGGCCTACTCGCCGTGGGAGGGCTACCACGTGGCGTTCAACGGCAGTGAGGGCCGTCTGGAACTGGACGTCGTGGAGAACTCGTTCGTCGACCCGGGCACGGCCGGGACAGCGCCGGGCGAGGCCCTGCACGGGGTGGCCGCAGCACCGGAGCACTCGTCCACGCTCACGCTGCGGCGGCACTGGGAGAAGCCGGTGGAGCTGGACCTGCCCGATGCCACCGGTGAGGGGCACGGCGGCGGGGACGCGCGGATGCTCGCCGAGATCTTCGGCGGCGAGCGCACCGCCGACCCGCTGGGACGGGCCTCCACCCACCGAGACGGGGCGTTGTCACTGCTCACCGGGCTCGCGGCCAACCGCTCCTTCGAGACCGGCCTGCCGGTTGCGGTGGACGACATCCTGTCGCTCTGACCGGCAGGCGCGATCAGCGCGTGGCCACCGGGACCGGCATCCGCGGTGCCGTGGTCGAGCGGACGATCAGCTGGGTGGGCAGCCAGCGTTGCAGCTGCGGGCCGGGCTGCTGCTCGTCGAGCAGCAGGTCCACGGCGGTGCGCCCGGCTGCTTCCATCGGCATCCGCACGGTGGTGAGGGGCTGGGTGGTCATCGACGACATCTCGATGTCGTCGAACCCCACCACGCTCATCTCCTCCGGCACGGAGACCCCGCGGGCGGCGAGCCGGTTCAGCACGCCGATGGCCATGAGGTCGTTGAAGGCCAGCACGGCCGTGACGCCGCGGGCGAGTGCGAGGTCGGTGGCCTGGATGCCGCCCTGGAACGTCGGGGGGAACGGCCCGAGCTCCACGGCCTCGACGTCGCAGGCGGGGGCGGCCGCCCGCAGGCCGCGCAGCCGGTGCTCGCCTGCCCAGGAGGAGGCCGGACCGGACAGGTGCGCGATGCGCCGGTGCCCGAGCGCGCCGAGGTGCTCCACCGCCTGCCGGACGCCGTCCGCGCTGTCCATGAGCACGGCGGGCAGGCCGGAGTCGGCGCGGTTGAGCAGCACCAGCGGCGCGATCCCGACCAGGCGGTCGAGCTGCGCGGAGTCCTCCCGTGGCGAGCACAGGACGATGCCGTCCACCTGCTTGGCCATCGCCCCCACGACCTCGGCCTCGACGCGCGGGTCCTCGGCGGCGTCGGCCAGGAAGACGACGTGGCGCGCCTCCCGGGCCCTGGCCGCGCAGCCCTTGAGGACGGCGGAGAAGAACGGGTTGGCGACGTCGGGGACGACGACGCCGATGTTGCCGGTGCGGCCCGTCACGAGGCCGCGGGCGGCCCGGTTGGGCTGGTAGCCGAGCTCCTCGGCCACCTGCAGCACCTTCCGGCGCGTCTGCGGGTGCACCATCTCGGGCACGGTGAACGCCCGGGACACGGTGGACACCGAGACCTCGGCAGCCCGGGCCACATGGTGGATGGTGACCGCCATCAGATCGTCGCCGCCACGGCCGCTCCCGTCATCGCTGACCAACTCTGCAAACCGTTTCAGACACTGTCAAGCAGAACCGGCCGGTCGGGTGGTCGCGTCGGGGTCGGGTGTCCGGGAGGTGCGGGAATCCGGACCTCAGCCCGGGGTGGGCGGCTGGTCGACGAGCTGGGCGAGGTAGAGCTGCTCACCGAGCCGGTCCATCAGCTCGAGGTTCGTCTCGATGTAGTCGATGTGGTGCTCCTCGTCGGCGAGGATCTCCTCGAAGATGTTGGCCGTGGTGATGTCCTGCTTCTCCCGGCACATCGTGATCCCCGGGCGCAGGCGCTCCACCACCTCGAGCTCGATCGCGAGGTCGGACTGGAGCTGCTCGCGCACGGTCTGGCCGATCCGCAGGGTCGACAGGCGCTGGTAGTTCGGCAGCCCCTCGAGGAACAGGATGCGGTCGGTGATCTTCTCCGCATGCCGCATCTCGTCGATGGACTCAGCGCGCGTGTAGGCGGCGAGCTTGGTGAGGCCCCAGTTCTGCTGCATTTTCGCATGCAGGAAGTACTGGTTGATCGCGGTGAGCTCGCTGGTGAGCTGGTCGTTGAGCAGAGCAATGATCTCGGGGTCGCCACGCATGCAGCGACGGTAGCTCCGCTCCCCGATCGTGGCGAACGCAGTACCGCCTTTGTGCAGGTCAGGACAGCCTCAGTACGCCTGTCAGGCGGAGACGGGGAGACCTGCCAGCTCCGAGGGAGCGTGTGCCGCGGCGAGGAAGACGTCGATGTGATCGTGGCACGACCCGCACCCGGTGCCGGCACCGCATGCATCGCCGATGTCCTCGACGCTGCGAGCGCCGCTTGCGATGCAGGACCGGATCACAGTGTCGGGTACCGCCTCGCAGATGCAGACGTACACAGGCACTCCTTCGTTCAGGTAAGGCTATGCTTGCAGCGCCGAGGCGACCGGCGCAAGAGGCAATCCGATGGCGGGCGAAAGCCCTAATCTGACGCTGTGTCGCTGCACGAGTACCGCCGCAAACGCGACGTACGGCGCACCCCGGAGCCGGTGCCGGCCGGCGATCCGCAGCCCGGTCCGGGCCACCGCTTCGTCATCCAGGAGCACCACGCCAGGCGGTTGCACTGGGACGTCCGCCTGGAACGCGACGGCGTGCTCGCGTCCTGGGCCGTGCCGAAGGGCCTGCCCACCGACCCGGACACCGTCCGGCTCGCGGTGCGCACCGAGGATCATCCGATCGAGTACCTGGAGTTCTCCGGGGAGATCCCGGCAGGCGAGTACGGCGGCGGCGCGATGACGATCTGGGACGCCGGCACGTACGAGACCGAGAAGTGGAACCCGCGGGAGGTCATCGTCCGGCTGCGGGGCGACCGGGCGACCGGGCGGTTCGTGTTCATCCGCACCGAGCGTGGCAGCGGAAGGGACAGCGGGAAGGACAACTGGCTGCTGCGCCGCTCCGACCCCGCCCCCGGGCGCGAGCCACTCCCCCGGGACGTCCTGCCGATGCTCGCGACGCCCGGTCCGCTCCCCCGGGCCGGCGACGACCGCGACCTGTGGTGGCAGGTCGGGTTCGGCGGGCGCCGCGTGCTGGTGCGCGTCGAGGGCGGTCGCGCCACGATCACCGACGAGCACGGCGCAGAGCTGTCGGTGCCGCGGCTGCGTGACCTGGGGCCCTCGCTGGGCGCCACGCAGGTGCTGCTCGACGGCGAGCTGGCCGGGCCGACGGACCGGCCCGAGCTGTGGATCGGCGACCTGCTGCATCTCGACGGGCACGACGCGTGCCCACTGCCGTTCCAGGAGCGGCGGGCGCTGCTCGAAGGGCTCCCGCTCGACGGGCCGCACTGGAAGCTCGCGCCCGTGTTCCACGGCGGGGGCGCGGAGGTCGTCGCCGCGGCCGCGCAGCAGGGCCTCCCGTCGGTGGTGGCCAAGGACGCCGGCTCCCCGTACGAGCCGGGGCGGCGCAGCGCGCACTGGCTGGAGGTGAGCACGGGGCCCGAACCCGCGCGAACGCGCCGCCAGCCACGCCCCGACGGCGGGGTCACCCGGGTGGGACGGGCGAGGCTCACCAACCCGCAGAAGGTGCTCTATCCACTCACCGGCACCACCAAGGCCGACGTACTGGCCCACTACCTGGCCGTCGCCGACGTGATGCTCCCGCACCTCCGCGACCGGGCGGTCACGCTCGTGCGCTGGCCGGACGGGGTGGAGAAGCCGTCGTTCTTCGAGAAGAACGTGTCGCGCCACGCGCCGGAGTGGATCCGCACGGCGCGGGTCGGCACCCCGGGCGGCCGCTCGGAGAAGGCCGACTTCCCGCTGATCGACGACGCCGAGGGGCTGGCGTGGGCGGCGAACCTCGCCGCGCTCGAACTGCACGTCCCGCAGTGGCGGCTCGGTCCGCGCGGCGGGCACCAGCCCCCGGACCTGGTCGTGTTCGACCTCGACCCGGGCGAGGGCACCACCGTGGTCGACTGCGCGCGGGTCGCGGAACGCATCGCCGACCGGCTGGCCGCCGACGACCTCGTGGCCTACCCCCGCACCAGCGGGGGCAAGGGGATGCAGCTGTACCTGCCGGTCACGGTCACCCGGGCGGAGCAGACCTCGGAGTTCGCCAAGGCACTCGCCGAGGAGCTCGCCCGGGAGACCCCCGGCCGGGTCACCGACGTGATGGCCAAGGCCCGTCGCCGCGGCAAGGTGTTCGTCGACTGGAGTCAGAACAACCCCCACAAGACCACGATCGCGAGCTACTCGCTGCGCGGCCGGGCCCGTCCCACCGTCGCGACCCCCGTGACCTGGGAGGAGGTGCGCGCCTGCCGACGTACTGAGGACCTCGTGTTCACCGCCGACGACCTGCCCGCGCGCATCGCCGAGCACGGCGACCTGCTCGCGCCGCTGTTCACCTCGCGGCAACGCCTGCCCCGTCGCGGGTGATCGACCACGACTGGCAGGCTCCTCGCGTGGATCGCCACCCCTACCTCGACGGCCCGTACCCCCGGGCGTATGCGCACCGCGGCTGGCACACGGGCGAGCTCGCGGGTTGCGAGAACACGCTCGCCGCGTTCCACCGGGCCGTCGACGAGGGTTTCAGCTACCTCGAGATGGACGTGCACGCGAGCGCGGACGGCGTGCCCGTCGTCCATCACGACCCCACCCTGGACCGCACCACCGACGGTGTCGGGCCGATCGGCGCGCTGCCGGCGTCGGCGATCACCCGGGTACGGGTCAACGGCCGCGAACCGATCCCGCTGCTCGAGCAGGTGCTCACCGAGCTGCCCGACACCCGGATCACGGTCGAGCTGAAGTCCCACGCGGTCGTCGGGCCGGTCCTCGCCGTGCTCGACCGCACCGACAGCTGGCACCGCGTGTGCCTCGGCAGCTACCACGACGGGCGGCTGGCCCGAGCCAGGAGCATGGGCGGTTCCCGGTTGTGCACCTCGCTCGCCCAGGTCTCGGCGTTCGGGCTGCGCGCCCGCGCCTGGCTCGACGACCTGCCCCGACCGCTGTCGTGGCTGCCCGCCCCGGCCGTCACGGGCAACCTCGCGCAGCTGCCCCCTCGCTTCCGCGGGCTGACCGTGGTGGACGCCGCGCTTCTGCGCACCGCGCACGACAGCGGGCGCGAGGTCCATGTCTGGACGGTGGACGATCCGGCCGAGATGACCGCGCTGCTCGACCTGGGCGTCGACGGCCTGCTCTCCGACCGGCCCGACCTGCTGCGCGACGTCCTGGCCTCCCGAGGCGTCTGGGAGGCGTCATGACCACCACTCCCCCCGCCCCCGCGCTACCCGCCACCCGGGGCCAGATCGTGGCCTGGGGCCTGTGGGACTGGGGATCCTCGGCGTACAACGCGGTGATCCTGACGTTCGTCTTCTCCGTGTACCTCACCGACGCCGTGGGCTCCGATCTGCCCGGCGACGTCAACGCGAACAGCTGGCTCGGCTACTCGATCGGCGCGGCCGGCCTGCTCATCGCGCTGATGGCCCCGGTGATCGGGCGCAGCGCCGACACCGCGGGGCACCGCAAGCTCTCGGTGGGGGTCTGGACGGCGCTGACGGTGGCCACGGTGGCCGCCCTCTTCCTCGTCCAGGACGACTACCACTACCTGTGGCTGGGCCTGCTGCTCCTCGGGCTGGGCTCGATCTTCTTCGAGCTCGCCTCGGTGTCCTACAACGCGATGCTCACGCAGGTCTCCACGCCGTCGACGATCGGACGCGTGTCCGCGTTCGGCTGGTCGATGGGCTACCTGGGCGGGATCGTCCTGCTGCTGGTCGTCTACATCGGCTTCATCAGCGGCGACGGCGGCGTCCTCGCCGTCCCCACCGAGAACGGCTTCAACATCCGCCTGGTCGCACTGGTTGCGGCCGGCTGGTTCCTCGTGTTCGCGATCCCGATGTTCTTCGCCGTGCCCGAGTCGCCGGCGCGGACGCAGCAGGCACCCCGGCTGGGCATCATCGGCTCCTACCGGGCCCTGTTCCACGACCTGCGCGACCTCTACCGCACCAGCCCGCACACCGTGTACTTCCTCGCGGCGAGCGCCCTGTTCCGCGACGGCCTCGCCGCCATCTTCACCTTCGGCGCGGTGCTGGCCGTCACCGTCTACGGGATCGGGGCGGGCGACGTGCTCATCTTCGGCGTCGCGGCCAACGTCGTCTCCGCGGTCGGCGCGCTGGCCGCCGGGCGGATCGACGACCGCACCGGGCCGAAGGCCGTGATCATGGGCTCGCTCGCGGGCATGCTGGCGGTCGGCATCGTCCTGCTGTTCGTGTCGGGTCCGACGATGTTCTGGATCTTCGGGCTGCTGCTCACACTGTTCGTCGGGCCCGCGCAGTCGTCCTCGCGCACCTACCTGGCCCGGCTCGCCCCGACCGGCCAGGAGGGGCAGCTTTTCGGTCTCTACGCCACCACCGGGCGCGCGGTCTCGTTCCTCGCCCCCACTCTGGTGGGTCTGTTCACCTACCTGTTCGGGTCGGACCGCGCCGGGATCGTCGGCATCCTGCTGGTGCTCGGGGTCGGACTGCTGGCGCTGTGGCCGGTGCGACCGCCGGCCACGACCACCGTCTGACCAGGCGGAACGGGCGCCAGCACGACTTCCGGTAACGAGCAACCGGTCGTCGTGTGAACACCTCGTCAACACCGGTGACATAAGTCACAGTTGGCTGACACGTCACAGTTGCGTGTGTAGCGGCCCGCTATCGGGGACACTCATCGGTCGGGGCGCGAAACGTCTGGTGTCTGTCATGCGACAACGACACCTGAGGAGACCGCTCCGATGGCGGGAACAGACGGCTGCTCCGCAGACGTTACACCCGGTGGAAATGCCTGAGGGAGGCTCCCTCGGGCCGTGAACGGGAGGATGACGCATGGCCGACCGCGTGCTCCGTGGCAGCCGGCTCGGGGCTGTCAGCTACGAGACCGACCGCAACCACGACCTCGCACCGCGGCAGTCGATGCGCTACGCGTGCCCGCGGGGGCACGACTTCGAAGTGCCCTTCGCCAACGACGCGGAGGCACCGGCAACGTGGGAGTGCCGACTCCACGGCAGCATCTCGAGGCTCGTCGACGGCAACGAGCCCGAGCAGAAGAAGGTCAAGCCTCCGCGCACCCACTGGGACATGCTGCTCGAGCGCCGGTCGGTGGCCGAGCTGGAGGTGCTGCTCAACGAGCGCCTCGAACTGCTGGCCGAGCGCCGTCGCGAGATCGCCTGACCGCACGTCCTCGAAGCCGGGTCGCCCATCGGGTGGCCCGGCTTCGTCGTGTGCGGTGCCGCTACTGCCCGACGGCCCCGGCCGCGCGCCGGACCACCGGGGGCTGCGTCGACCACGGGAAGTTGATCCACCGGTCGGTGCGCTTCCACACGTACTCGCACGACACCGTGCTCTGCGGCTTCTCGTACACCACGGCGCAGCGCACGTCCGCCACGTGCCCGGCGCAGAAGTCGCGCACGAGCTTCAGGGTGGCACCGGTGTCGGCCACGTCGTCGGCCACGAGCACGTTCGACCCGGACAGGTCCACCACGTTGGGCACCGGCGGCAGCAGGATCGGCACGGGCAGCCGCTCGTTCACCCCCGTGTAGAACTCGACGTTGGCCAGATGCAGGTTCTTGACGTCGAGGGCGTAGCCCAGCGCACCCGCCACGAACAGCCCGCCCCGCGCGATCGACAGGATGATGTCGGGCTCGTAGCCGTCGGCCGCGACCATCTCGGCCAGCTCCCGCGAGGCTGTGCCGAACCGCTCCCAGCTCAGCACCTCACGAGCATCACTCACGCCCGCACCGCGCCGTCGCTCACCGCGTCGTCGCGCCCCGGGGAACGGTGCAGGAGCCGGTTGGCCCCCCAGCACGTCACACGCCAGAACGCCTCGGCCACGATGGCGCCGCTCATCTTCGACACCCCGCGCTCGCGTTCGGTGAAGGTGATGGGCACCTCGCGCACCCGGAACCCGGCCTGCATCGCCCGCCACGCCATGTCGACCTGGAAGCAGTAGCCCTGCGACGACACCTCGTCGAGGTCCAGCTCCTCCAGCACCTGGCGACGGAACACCCGGTACCCGCCGGTGATGTCCTGCAGCGAGACGCCCAGCGCGAGGCGCGAGTACAGGTTGCCCCCGCGGGAGAGCCACTCCCGGTGCGCCGGCCAGTTGGACACCGCCCCACCGGCGACGTAGCGCGAACCCAGCACCACGTCGGCGTCGTCCAGGGCCGCCAGCAGGGCCGGGAGATCCTCCGGTGCGTGCGAGCCGTCGGCGTCCATCTCGACGACCACCTGGTACTCGCCCTGCAGCGCGACGCCGAACCCGGCGAGGTAGGCGGCGCCCAGCCCGGCCTTGCCCTCGCGGTGCAGCACCCGGATCCGCGGGTCCTCGGCGGCCAGCTTGTCGGCGAGCTCACCGGTGCCGTCCGGGCTCGCGTCGTCCACCACGAGGACGTGGGCCGTCGGCACGGCGGCGTGGAGCCGCGACAGCACCGGCTCCAGGTTGTCCCGCTCCTCGTAGGTCGGGATCACCACCAGCACCGGAACCGTCGGCTCAGCCATTCTCGTCCTTCCCCGCACGCGTGCCCGCTCGACGCCGAGTCACGAACCCGACACCGACCGCCACCACTCCCAACGCGACCAGGACCCACTCGGGTACGGCCCGCAATCGAGTAGCCAGCGTAGTGGTGTCCTTGAGAGTGGTTCGATCGACCAGTACGTCGGGGGTGAACTGCCGGGTGCTGGCCGTGACGGTGCCGTCGGGAGCGATCGTGGCGCTCACCCCGCTCGTGGTGGCCACGATCACCGGACGGTCGTGCTCCACGGCCCGGATCCGCGAGATCGCCAGCTGTTGGTAGGTCATCTCCGTCAGCCCGAAGGTGGCGTTGTTGCTCGGCACGGCGAGCACGGTGGCGCCGGCGTCGACGCTGTCGTCCACCAGGTCGTCGAACGCGATCTCCCAGCAGATCGCGACGCCGACGCGCACGCCCGCCATGTCGACCGCCCCCGGCCCGTCGCCCGGCACGAAGTTCCCGGCCCGGTCGACGTAGGACGAGAAGTGCCGCCAGAAGTTGCGCCACGGGATGTACTCGCCGAAGGGCTGCACCTTGCGCTTGTCGTTGCGCTCGACCACCCCGACGCCGGCCTGCCACACGAGCGCGGAGTTGCTGGTGGTGACCCCGTCCGGGTTGCGCAGAACCGCGCCGACCAGGATCGGGGCCTTGATGGCGGCGGCGGCCCTGTCGATCTGGGCGGCCGCGTCGGGGTTCTGCAGGGGGTCGATGTCGCTGGAGTTCTCCGGCCAGATCACCAGATCGGGCTGCGGCTTCCGGCCGGCCGCGACGTCGGCGGCGAGCTGCTCGGTGACCTTGACGTGGTTGTCGAGCACGGCGCGCCGCTGGGAGTTGAAGTCCAGGCCGAGGCGGGGCACGTTCCCCTGGATGGCCGCGATCGTGACCGTCCGGTCCGGTGCCCCGGGAGTGACGGGCACCAGCGCGGCCAGCGGGCCGGCCACGAGCGTGAGCACGACGATCGCGGCGGGCCCGACGAGTTCACCGGGCGAGCGGCGCAGCTCCCCGCGGCGCAGGACGAGCCTGCGCACCAGCTCGCCGAGCGCCAGCCCCGCCAGCGCGGTGGCGAAGGCCAGCAACGGCTCCCCGCCGATCGCGGCCAGCGGCAGCAGCGGCCCGTCGGGCTGCCCGAACCCGACCTTCCCCCACGGCATCCCGCCGAACGGCACCCTGGCCCGCAGCGCCTCGCCGCCGATCCACACCGCTGCCGCCCAGAGCGGCGCAGCGGGCAGCCGGGACACCAGCGCCATCCCGGACCCGGCCAGCCCGATGAAGAGCGCCTCGAACACGCACAGCGCCACCCAGGGCAGCGGTCCGACGAGCGTGCCGATCCAGGTGAGCAGCGGCAACAGGAACCCGAGCGCGAACACGAAGCCCCACCCGAACCCCGCGCGGATGCCCCGGCCGTGCAGCGCCGCTCCCAGCAGCGCGAACGCCGGCAGCGCCAGCCACCACAGGGTCCGGGGCGGGAAGCTGGCGTAGAGCAGCAGGCCGCCCCCGCCCGCGGCGACGAACCGGAGAGCGAGCGCGGGCCACGGACGGCGAGGCCCGCCGGGCGCGGGGGGCGGGCCCGGCTCGGACGCGACGGGGCTGGCGGTGGGTACGGCCACGGAAGGAGCGTACGGCGCGCCTGTGTGGGCACCGTGATCAGCGGGGATCGGGCGCCCGGGAGCCCTCGTCGAACCGGTCAGACCGGCACACGGGCGAGCAGGTGCACGTTGCCCAGCGCGTCGAGCAGGCCGGGCCCACCGCTGCGGCGGTACCACTCGAAGCCGTAGGCGTTCGCGAAGTCCTCAGCCGGTACGTCCGCGGGATCGATCTGCGACTCGTGGGCGACCATCGCCGCCCGCTTGCACGCCAGGTGCTCGGCAGAGCCCGACACGGCGAGCCCGATCTCCGCGGTGACCCGGCCGAACGGCACCGCCGCGGCCCGGGCGGCGCCGTGCACCAGGTGGCCGTCCCGGGCCGCGACGTGCAGATGCTCGCGGTCGACGGTCACCCGGTAGCCCGTGGCCCCCACGAGCTCGGCCGCCGTGGTCCCGATCCGGAACGCCGCACGATGGTCGGGATGGCCGTAGATGCCGTGCTCGTCGTCGTGGACGATCGTGCCGGCGCCCTCGTCGTCGGCGATCTCGGCGACCTGACGGGCCAGCTGCAGCGGGTCGGCGGCGGTGAGCGCCCGCGCGTGCTCCGCGGCAGGCCAGCCCGGCAGGCCCGAGTCGCGCCTGCCGAGCAGCACCAGCCGGGACACCCCGAGCAGCTCGGCGGCCTCCTCGAGCTCCGCGAGGCGCCGCTCGGGGATGGTCTCACCGGGGCGCAGCGGCAGGCGCGACTCCCCGAGCTCACCGGCGGTGGCGACGACGAGAACGGTGCGGGCACCCGCATCGGCCAGGCGGCGCAGCGTGATGCCGGTGAAGATCGCCTCGTCGTCGGGATGGGCGTGCAGCACGAGGACGGTGTGCCCACGCAGATCGGAAGATGCGGTCACGGTTGTGATCACAGACTGTGCGGGCCGCGGAGGCGGCCGGGTGGACGGGAGCCGGGTGAAACGTCAGCTGCGACAGCGACAACAGCGACAGCACCCCGGACAGCAGCGGGACACACCCGCGAGGCCCGTCCGGTCCGTCATGGCGCGAATGCTCCCACACCCGGGAGGGCGTCGTGCAGCACCACCCCCCGGTGGGCGGTGCGCAGGCAGCGCGCCGGGTACCGGAATGCAGGGCCGTCCTCGAATGCAGGGCCGTCCCACACGGCATAGGACGCCGGCGCGCCCGGCGCCAGCCGACCGGCCAGTGCGGAGCGGTCGCCCGCGGCCCGGTACCCGCCTGCGGTGTGTGCGGCCACGGCCTCGTGCCACCGCAGCCCCGACCCGGCGGTGCGGTGATGGACCGCGGCGTGCACGCCCGCCCACGGGTCGAGCGGGGTGACCGGGGTGTCCGAACCGAGAGCGAGCACGACCCCGGCGTCGCGCAGCGCCGCGAAGGGGTTCATCCCCGCCGCCCGGCCAGCCCCGAGCCGGTCGGCGTACATCCCGGTGGGGCCGCCCCAGCAGGCGTCGAATGCGGGCTGCACGCTGGCCACGACCCCCAGCTCGGCCAGCCGGGCGGCCTGGGCGGGCTCCACCATCTCGAGGTGCTCCACGCGGTGGACGGCGGCCCGCACCGCGTCGGTCGAGGTGAGCGCGGCCGCGACGTCGAGGCCGGCCAGCAGCGCGTCGGTGGCGGCGTCCCCGATGACGTGGAAGCCCGCCTGCACCCCCGCGACCGTGCAGGCCGCCACGTGGGCGCCCACCGCGTCGGCGTCGAGGTAGCGGGTGCCGGTGCCGCCGTCCGCATCGGCGTAGGGCGCTCTCAGCGCGGCGGTGCGGGAGCCGATCGAGCCGTCGACGAACAGGTCACCCGCCAGGCCACGGGCCCCGGTGGCCGCGAGCAGCTCCCGCGCCTGCTCCGCCGTGGCCACCGCCTCGCCCCAGTACGCGACCACCTCGGGTCCCGGCTGCCGGAGCAGCTCGGCGAGGTCGTCGACCGACGAGATGTCCGGGCCCGCGCACTCGTGGACCACGGCGACCCCGCGGGCGGCGGCCGCGGCGAGGAAGGCGGCCTGCGCAGCGGCGCGCCCGGTGCTCTCCACCGCGGCCAGCGCCGCCCGGCGGGCGTGGTGGTGCGCCTCGGCCGACAGCGGGCCGTCGGACCACCCCGCCGCCCCGGCCGCGCCCGGAGCCCGGTCGAGCAGCGCGGACGACACGAGCGCGGAGTGCACGTCGACCCGGCTCAGGTACACCGGGGAGCCGCCCGCGGCGCGGTCGAGCTCCGCCCGCGACGGCAGCGGTTCCGACCAGTGCTGGTCCTGCCAGCCGTGGCCCCAGACCAGTGCCCCCGGCCGGGCCGCGGCCCGGCCGGCGACCGCGTCGAGCAGTGCACCGGGCGACGGGCAGCCGGTGAGGTCGACGCCGTCGACCAGCAGGCCGGTGGCCGTGGCGTGCACGTGGGCGTCGACGAACGCCGGGGTGACGACGGCCCCGTCGAGATCGAGCACGAGGACGTCGCCGTCACCGCCGCGCAGCCGTTCCCGGGCCTGCGCCGCGGTACCGACGAAGCTGATCCGGTCGGCACTGATCTCCACGGCCTCGGCGGCGTCGGCCGCGCCGCCGGGGTCCAGGACCCGAGCGCCGAGCAGCAGGGTGCGGGTCACCCGCTCTGTCTACCGCACGGATCAGTACGGACGCTTGGGCATGATCACCCACAGCACGATGTAGGCCACGAACTGCGGACCGGGCAGCAGGCACGACAGCAGGAACAGCAGCCGGACGGTGAACGGGCTCCAGCCGAAGCGCTCGGCGAGTCCGGCACAGACGCCGGCGATGACCTTCCCATGCCGCGGTCGGGTCAGGGTCGATGCCACGAGTGGCTCCTTCCAGGTGCGGCGAATCTCGCCGCTCCTGATCAAGTCTCCGCCGGGGCGGAGGTGTCGGACTCGGTGACTGCCCGGAGACGGCCCTGAGTTTTCCCGGAGGTACCCCCGTAAGGCGGACGGCATTCGCCCAGTGTGAGGCGGCGGGTAGGCCGTCCGGGCGGACGGCCGCGAGTTGTCCACACGACCGGGGAACGCTCTGGCCGGGGCGCATCCCGCGACCTAGCGTCGTTCACGTGATCCGCTTCCTGCGTCACCCGGTCCCGGCGCTCCCCGCGGCGAGTGCGGTCGCCCTCCTCGTCGTCGCGGCGCTGTTGGGGCCGGCACCGTCCGCGGCGGCCGACACGCGGCCCACAGCGGTGGTCGCGCTGGGCGACAGCGCCGCGTCGGGCGACGGGGCGGGCGACTACGAGGCGGGCACCCGTGGCGAGGGAGGCGACTGGTGCCATCGCTCGGTCCACGCCTACGTCCACCGCACCGGCCTGCCCGGGGAGTCGATCAACCTGGCCTGCTCGGGCGCCGACTCCGCGGCGGTGGCCTTCGGCGGCACCCACAACACCGAGGGTTCGCAGGCGCAGCGGCTCGGCGAGGTCGCGGGCCGCTACCGGGTCACCACGGTCGTGCTCCAGGTCGGGGCCAACGACGACGCGGCGCTCACGGCCACCGGCATCGCCTGCATCCGGGCGTTCGTCGACCCCCGGCAGCCGCCGTGCCGCGACACCATCGGGCCCCAGGTGCCCGAGCGGATGGCAGCCACCGGCGCGAAGGTCGAGGGGGCCGTGCGTGACGTGCGGGAGGCCATGCGGCGGGCCGGCTACACCGACAGCGGCTACGAGCTCGTGCTCGTGTCCTACGCCGCGCCGGTGACCGACCGGATGGTGCCGGTGCAGGCCGCGCAGGGCTGTCCCTACAGCCGGGCGGACGCGGGCTGGGGCCGCACGGTCCTGTTCCCCGCACTGTCGGCCACCATCGCCGGCGTCGCGGAGCGCACGGGCGCCCGGTTCCTCGACATGGTGCGCGCCACCGAGGGCCGCGAGGCCTGCAGCCACGCCCTGTACAGCGAGGAGTGGCAGCGCCGGATCACCGTCGACCCGGAGGCGCTGGTCCACGGCGGTCTCGACGCGATCGGGTTCCATCTCGCCCAGGAGTCGTTCCACCCCACGGCGGCGGCGCATGCGGAGATGGGGCGCTGCCTCGGCGACTTCGTGCGCGCCGGTGCCGTCACGGCCTCGTGTGTCGCGGGTCCCGACGGCCGCGACCGTCTGGCGCCCGCCCCGCCGGCCGCCGCTCCAGGAGCCTGAGCGGCCGGCCGGGTCCGGCCGGAGCTGTCGGAGGGGCCGCGGAGCGGGTCAGAGCACCACGAGGTCGCGGGGCCGGGTGTTGAGCCGCTCGCAGCCGTCGTCGGTGAGCACCACGATGTCCTCGATGCGGGCGCCCCACTCGCCGTCGAGGTAGACCCCCGGCTCCACGCTGAACGCCATCCCCGGCTCCAGCGGCAGCGCGTTGCCCCCCACGATGTAGGGCTCCTCGTGCACGTCGAGGCCGATGCCGTGCCCGGTGCGGTGCAGGAACCGTTCGCCCAGCCCCGCCGCCGTGATCGGCTGCCGGGCGGCGGCGTCCACCTGCTCGGCGGTGGCGCCCGGCCGGGCGGCGGCCACAGCCCGCTCCTGGGCGTCCTGGAGCACGGCGTAGGCCTCCTGCACCGATGCCGCGGGGGCGCTGCCCACGGCGTACGTGCGCGTGCAGTCGGAGTTGTAGCCGCTGGGCAGCGGGCCGCCGATGTCGATCACGACGACGTCCCCGTCCTCGATCACGCGGTCGGACACGTCGTGGTGCGGGCTGGCCCCGTTCGGCCCGGAACCGACGATCACGAAGGCCGCCGTCGTGTGCCCCTCGTCGACGATCGCCGCGGCGATGTCGGCGGCCACCTGCTCCTCGGTGCGGCCCGGCTTGAGGAACTCGGCCATCCGGGCGTGCACCCGGTCGATCGCGGCCCCTGCCGCGCGCAGCTCGGCCACCTCGGCCGTGTCCTTGCGCATCCGCAGCTCCCGCAGCACCGGCCCGGCGAGCTCCTGGGTCACCTCCGGGAACGCGTCACGCAGGCCGAAGACGTGGGCGGCGGGCATCGAGTCGACCACGCCGACCCGTCTCGGGCCGCCTGCGAGGTCACTGACCAGGAGGTAGGGGTCGTCGCCGTCCACCCAGGTGACGATCTCCACACCCAGCTCGTCGAGCGGCAGCCCGGCGTAGCCCGGCGCTTCGAGCCGCGGGACGACCAGCGCGGGGGGCGCGCGATGGCCGGCGGCAGGCAGAACGAGGCAGGTCAGACGCTCGTGGGACTCCCCGTCGGCACCGATCAGGTAACGCAGATCGGTGCCCGGTGTGACGAGCAGCAGGTCGGTGTCGTGGGTCGCCGCCATCTCCCCGGCGCGGCGGATGCGGTCGGCGAGCAGCGCGATCGGAACGGCCGGTGTCATGGTGAGCAGCGTATTCCGGCATGCTGTGCCAGCGTGACCGCGCCTGCGCCCTCCTTGATGCTGCTGGATGCCGCGAGCCTGTACTTCCGGGCCTACTACGGCGTGCCCGAGTCCATCACCTCGCCGGACGGGATCCCGATCAACGCCGTGCGCGGGTTCACCGACATGGTCGCGCGGCTGGTCACCGAGCGGCGGCCCACCCGGCTCGTCGCGTGCCTCGACCTGGACTGGCGCCCCGCGTTCCGCGTGGAGGCGTTGCCGTCCTACAAGGCGCACCGGGTGCCCGGCGAGCCCGAGGTGGCCCCCGCCGGGATGCCGGAGGAGGTGCCCGACACCCTCGCGCCACAGGTCCCGGTCCTGCTCGAGGTGCTCGCCGCGGTCGGAATCGCCACCGCGGGCGCCGAGGGCTACGAGGCCGACGACGTGATCGGCACGCTCGCCGCGGGTGAGCGGAAGGACCCGGTGCTGGCGGTGAGCGGTGACCGGGACCTCATGCAGATCGTGCGCGACGAGCCCGTCCCGGTCCGGCTGCTGTACGTCGGCCGCGGCCTGGCGAAGGCGGAGCACCTGGGGCCCGGGGAGGTGGCCGCGAAGTACGGGGTGCCTGCCGACCGGGCGGGTGATGCCTACGCCGAGATGGCGATGCTGCGGGGTGATCCTTCCGACGGGCTGCCGGGGGTCCCCGGGGTCGGGGCGAAGACGGCGGCCACCCTCGTGGGCCGCTTCGGCTCGTGGGCCGAGCTGCGCGCCGCCGTCACCGACCGGGCGGACACGCGGCTGGCGCCGCCCGTGCGCGCCAAGCTTGCGGCCGCGGCGCCGTACCTCGCCGTGGTGGAGCCCGTGGTGCGGGTGGCGCTGGACGCCCCGGTGCAGCTCGACCGGCCCGACACGCTGCCCCGCTCGCCCGCCGACCCGGACCGCCTGACCGCGCTGGCCGAGCGCTGGGGCGTGGGGAGCTCGGTGGACCGGCTCTGCGCCGCGCTGGCGAAGAACGCCTGAGGGCGGGTCCTCCTCCTCAGAAGTAGGTGCCGCACCACGGCGACGCGGAGGTGGCGAACGCGGCGTCGGCGTGCGGGACGGCGGCCTGGTCGGGTGCCTGCCACCAGCCGGTGGCGACGAGCTCCGAGGGGGTGCGGTCCCCGAGGTAGGCCATCGCCAGTGCCGCGACGTCGCACTCCAGCTGCGGGGTGACCGGTCCGCCGAGCGGCCCGACACGTTCCGCGGTGGCGCCCGCGATCCGGTAGACGCCGGCGTTCTTCTCCAGCAGCGGGTCGTGCACGGCGATCAGCACCGGGTCGGCGACGCCGTAGGACCGGGCCGCGAGCGCCGCGGGCACGTCCACGAGCCGCAGCCAGGTCTCGTCGTGGTGGCCGGTGACGACGCAGGCGCGCGGGTCGGCCAGCAACAGCTCGAGGGGCTCGTCGAGCGGCCGCAGGTCGGCCTGCACGGAGCCGACCAGGTCGACGCCGAGCAGGAAGCGCCAGAGCCCGGCCGTCGCCTCCACGTCCGCGGCGTGCAGGTCCACCAGCTCCAGCGTCTGCTCGGCGAAGCTGTGGGACTCCCCGCGGAACGCCACCGCGAAGCCGTCGTCGCCGTGGTCGCCGGTGTGCACGGCTGCGATGACGGGTTCGCGGTCCTCGACCCGGCGCCCGATCGAGCTCCACCACCAGCTGTCGCGTCTGGTCATGCTCCCGGTACGGGTGAGCGCGACGGCCTCGTGCACCTTCTGCAGCGCCGGGAGGATCTCGTCGCGGTCGAGCAGCCGCACCGACCCGCCCTGGGGCGCACCGGGGCGCCACGCCGGACGCGTGACCCGCACCGTCACGTCCCGCCCCCGGGTGGCCACGCCGTAGCCGAACCGCCCGTAGATCCGAGCCTCGCTGGCGCGCAGGGTCGCCACCGGTTCACCACGAGCCGCCACGTCGTCGAGCAGCGTCCGCATCATCGCCGACAGCAGGCCGCGGCGGGTGTGGTCGGGCCGCACGCCGACCCGCGTGACCGCCGCCATCGGGAGCACGGCACCGCCGGGCACCACGAGCTCGCTGGGGAACGACATCGCCGTGGCGACCAGCGTGCTGCCGTGGTGGACCCCGATCGTGCGGCCGGGGCTGTAGGACCGGGCGACCCGGGGCCACCGCTCGTCCTCCATCGGGCCCCGGTGGATGGTGGCGGCGAAGAGGTTGTGCGCCGAGCGCACCTGATCGGTTTCCAGGAAGCGGACGTCGTGGGTCACGGGATGTGATGGTGCCCGATCCGCCCCGCCGTCGACATCGCTTTCGGTACCAGCTGACTAGCTGGGACGCCCCACCTCGTAGGAACCGTCCGATCCCGTGACGATGATCGGGACCTTCACCGAGGCGCCGTCGACCGTGGCGTCGCACTCGAACCTGGTGCCCTCGTCGACGCGGATCCCCTCCGCGCAGCGCACTCCGGCGACGTCCATGTGGTAGTTCTGCGTGAGGACGTGCTGCACGCCGCTCTGCAGGGCGACGGGGTCGAAGACGCGGGTGACGAAGAAGCCCGGCGTCACGAAGCCCAGCAACGCGACGAGGGCGACGACCGCGATGCCGCCGAGGACGATCGGGAGCAGGCGCTTGACGCCGCCGCGCTGCTCCGGAGCCTGCGGGGCCCGCTGCGTAGCGGCCTGCGGCTGCCCCGGGAACTGCTGGGTGGGCTGCTGGCTGAGCCCCCAGCCGGGCGATCCGAACGGAGCGGGACCCGGTCCCGGCTGGCCGTACTGCTGGCCGGGGCCCTGCTGAGGCCGGCCGAACGACGGCTGCACGTAAGGCGGCTGCCCCGGCGGGGGTGCCTGGCCGAAGAGCGGGACGCCGGCCGTGGGCTGCCCCAGCTGTGGCAGCCCGTGCTGGGGTAGTTGAGGCAGCTTCGGCCCCGGGCCTCCCGGGCCTCCCGGGCCTCCCGGGCCCCCCGGACCCGCCTGTGGTGGCTGGGCGGGCTGGCCCCCCGGAGAGGGCTGGGGTGGCGCAGGTGGCTGTTGCGGTGGCCGCCCGAGCGGTGGCATCGCCGGCAGCGTCTCGGTCTGCTGCTGTTGCTGCTGCCGGGACTTGCCGAACTCCGCCGGCTTCGGCGGCGGATCGTGCTCGGGGGCGCTCTGGGTGGGCACGGCGCCCGTCTCGTCCGGATCCAGCTCGACGTCCTGCTGTGCCTGCCCCCAGCCCCCGGGCGGCTGCTGGCCCCATGCCGGTTGCTCCGCGGGCTGCCCGGGTGGGGTGCCTTGCGGGGTCGAGGGGCCCTGGGGCGTGCTCATCGCAGACCTTTCTGCAAGCGTGCGGTCCGGAGATCCAAGCACAAGGGGTGCCTCCACGAACGGGACACCCTGCTCAGACGGTTCCCACCGCCACCACGCCCCGCCGGACGGCGGCGACCGCCTGCGTCGCCGCCCGGCCCACCGCGCTGCCGCGGCCGGTGACGCCGGCGATCTGGTCGAGCAGGTCGAGCACCTGACGGCACCAGCGCACGAAGTCGCCCGCCGAGAGCTCGGCGCCGTTCTGCTCCGCCGCGGTGAGCACGACCGACAGCGACTCACCACGCGCCCAGCGGTAGATCGGCCACGCGAATCCGAGATCGGGCTCGCGGGTGCGGTCCACGCGGTGCCTGCGCTCGTCGCCCTCCAGCTCCGCCCAGATCCGCACCGTGTTCGCCAGCGCCTCGGCCACGGCACCCGACGGCACCTGGGGCATCTGGCCGTTGTCCCGGCGCGACTCGTACACCAGCGCCGACACGACGGCCGCCAGCTCCGCGGGCTCCAACCCGTCCCAGGTGCCGTGGCGCAGGCACTCCGCGGTGAGCAGGTCGGACTCACCCCACAGCCGGGCCAGCCGCTCGCCGTGCTCGGTGACCTCGTCCCCGTCGAGATAGCCGCGCTCCCCCAGCAGGGAGCGGATCCGGTCGAACGCCCTCGCGAGGGAGTGGGTGGTGGCCCGCACCTTCTGCTGCAGCTGCTCGGTCTCCCGCTCCAGGCGGGCGTACCGGTCGGCCCACCGGGCGTGCGCCTCGCGGTCGTCGCAGCCGTGGCAGGGATGCACACGCAGGGCGCGGCGCAGCGTCGCGAGCTCGGGGTCGTCGGCGCTCGCGCCTCGCGAGCGCCGACGCTGCACGGTCGGAGCCACGATCCCCGTGTTGCGCAGCGACGACGCGAGGTCGCGGCGCACGCTCGGCGTCCGGTGGTCGACCCGCTTGGGCAGCCGCATCCGCCCGAGGGGCTCCACCGGGGTCGGGAAGTCGGCGGGCGAGAGCCGGCCCGCCCACCGGTCCTCGCTCAGTACGAGCGGGCGCGGCTCGTCCCCGTTGCTCAGACCGGGGTCGAGCACCACGGCGAGGCCGGCCCGGCGACCGCCGGGCACGGCGATGACGTCACCGGCCCGCAGTGACCGGAGCGAGTCGGCCGCGGCCTCCCGGCTGTCGGCCACGCCCTGGCGCGACAGTGCCTTCTCCCGCTCGCTCACCTGGCGGCGCAGCCCGGCGTACTCGGCGAAGTCGCCGAGATGGCACTGCATCGACTCGCCGTATCCCGCCAGCGCCTCGGTGTTGCGCTCGATCCGCCGGGCCAGCCCGACCACCGAGCGGTCGGCCTGGAACTGCCCGAGCGACTGCTCCAGCAGGTCGCGGGCGGAGTCCGTGCCGAGCCGTCCGACGAGGTTGACGGCCATGTTGTAGCCGGGCCGGAACGAGCTGCGCAGCGGGTAGGTGCGCGTGGAGGCCAGCCCCGCGACCTGAACGGGGTCGACCCCCGGCTGCCAGACGACGACCGCGTGGCCCTCGACGTCGATACCGCGGCGGCCGGCCCGGCCGGTGAGCTGCGTGTACTCGCCCGGGGTCAGGTCGGCGTGCGACTCGCCGTTGAACTTGACCAGCCGTTCGAGCACCACGGTGCGGGCGGGCATGTTGATCCCGAGGGCGAGGGTCTCCGTGGCGAACACCGCCCGGACCAGGCCCCGGACGAACAGCTCCTCCACGGTCTCCTTGAACGCGGGCAGCATCCCGGCGTGGTGCGCCGCGATCCCGCGCTCCAGCGCCTCGAGCCACTCCCAGTACCCGAGGACGGCGAGGTCGCCCTGCGGGAGGTCGACGGTGCGCCGCTCCACCGTGCGCCGGATCTCCACGGCCTCGGCCTCGGTGGTGAGCCGCAGGCCCGAGCGAACGCACTGGCCGACCGCGGCGTCGCAGCCCGCCCGGCTGAACACGAACGTGATCGCGGGCAGGAGCCCGTTGCGGTCGAGCCGGTCGATCACGGTGGTGCGCGACGGGGGCCGGAAGCGGGTGGAGGACCGGCCGTTCCCGCCGCCGCGCGAGCCGCGCCCGCGGCCCCGGTCCCACACAGCGCTCTGGCGGTCGAGGTCGCGCGTGTACCGGACGAGGTCCGGGTCGACCTGCAGCTCACCGGCGCTGTCCTCGCCCGCGAACAGGTCCAGCAGCCGGTTGCCGACCATCATGTGCTGCCACAGCGGTACCGGCCGGTGTTCGTCGACGACCACCGTGGTGTCGCCGCGCACGGTCACCAACCAGTCGCCGAACTCCTCGGCGTTGCTGACCGTGGCCGACAGGCTCACCAGCGCGACGTGCTCGGGGAGCTGGAGGATCACCTCCTCCCAGACGGCCCCGCGGAAGCGGTCGGCGAGGTAGTGCACCTCGTCCATCACCACGAAGCCCAGATGCTCGAGCTGCCGCGACCCGGCGTAGATCATGTTGCGCAGGACCTCGGTGGTCATCACCACCACCTGCGCGTCCCCGTTGACGACGGTGTCGCCCGTCAGCAGCCCCACGGCATCGGCACCGTGGCGCTCCACGAGGTCGGCGAACTTCTGGTTCGACAGCGCCTTGATCGGCGTCGTGTAGAAGCACTTGAGACCCTGGGCGAGCGCCAGGTGCACGGCGAACTCACCGACCACGGTCTTTCCCGCGCCGGTCGGGGCACAGACGAGGACGCCGTGCCCGTCCTCGAGGGCCGAACACGCCGTGTACTGGAAGCCGTCGAGCTCGAAGGGGAGACTCCCCGCGAACTCGGCAAGTCGGGGACGTGCGGCTCGGCTCCTGGCGGCGGCGTAGGCCTCCGCGGGAGCAGGATTGCTGCTGGCCACCGGCCCAGGTTTCCACATCGGCGCAAGGTCGACCCGGCGTGCCCGCTCACAGTGGGCGGTATGAGCCTCGTGAGAAGGTCATCCCGTGTCTTCCTCTCTCTCCGAAGCCGCTCCCGCCTTCATCGAGATGGCCCATCGGATCGTCTGGGCCAGCGCCGCCACCGTGGACGCACAGGGCAGGCCCTGGACCCGCGTGCTGCATCCGATCTGGCTGTGGGACGGGGAGCGCCTGACGGGCTGGATCGCCACCGGTCCGACGCCGACCAAGCAGGCGCACCTCGCCGCCCACCCCTACGTCTCGCTGACCTACTGGGACCCGTCCCACGACACCGCGAGCGCCCAGTGCCGCGCCAGCCTGCACACCGACGACGAGACGCGCACCGAGCTGTGGGACCGCTTCCGGTCCGCCCCGGCGCCCGTCGGGTACGACCCGGCGATCATCCCCGGCTGGGACGGCCCGCTCTCCCCGGGCTTCGCCGCCCTGCGGCTGGACCCGTGGCGGCTGCACGTGCAGCCGGCGGCGGTGCTGCTCGAGGGCAAGAACGACAAGGTCATGGTGTGGCGCGAGGCGGTCAGCCGCTAGGGGCGGACCGGCCGGCTCAGGTGGCGTCCTCCACCCGGCGGGCGGCCTCGGACGCCGGTGACACCTCGACCGGGCCCGGACGCTCGATCGGGCTGGGCTCGGGGATCGTGCTCGGGGTGATGTCGAGCGAGCTGGGTGTGGTGTCGATCGGGCTGGGGGCGTCGGGATCCCAGCTGTCCCAGCCCTCGGCGGCCCGGCGGGCGGCCCGGCGCTTGTCGTTGAGCCTCGTGATCTGGATGGCGATCTCGAAGAGCAGCACGAGGGCGAGCGCGAGCGCGAGCATCGAAATGGGGTCCTGGCCCGGAGTCGCGATCGCAGCGAACACGAAGAGGGCGAAGATCAGTCCCCGGCGCCACTCCTTGAGCTTGGCGTAGGAGATCACTCCGGCGAGATTGAGCATCACCACGAGAAGCGGGATCTCGAAACTCACCCCGAAGATCAGCAGCAGCGCGATGATGAATCCGAAGTAGTACTCACCGGTGAGCGCGGTGGTCTGGACCTCGTCGCCGATGCTGAGCAGGAAGCTCAGGCCCTGGGTGACCACGAAGAAGGCCAGCACCGCCCCGAACACGAACAGCACCGCGGCCACGGAGACGAAGCTCAGCGCGTAGCGCCGCTCCTTCGCGTAGAGACCGGGGGTGATGAACCCCCACAGCTGGTACAGCCACACCGGGCAGGCCAGCACGATGCCCGCGGTCATCGCAACCTTGAGCCGCAGGTTGAACTGGTCGAACGGACCCGTGGCCAGCAGCGTGCAGGCATTGGGGTCGGCGCTGAACTGGCCGCGCGAGGTGGCGGGGATGGCGCAGTAGGGCTCCTTGAGCAGGTCACCGAGGCTGGGCAGACCGAAGAAGCTCATGCCGTACCAGATGTAGCCGACGATCGTGGTGATCGCGATGGCCACGAGGGCGATGGCGAGGCGGTTGCGCAGCTCGTAGAGGTGCTCGACGAGCGTCATCGTGCCGTCGGGGTTCTTCGGCCTTCTGCGCCGCAAGGAGATTCTGGCCACCGTGCTGGGGCTACTGCCCGGTGGTGGTGGGGCCCGGCTGGGTGGCGCGGGCGCTCTCCGACCGGGTGTCCTGGACCGGTGTGGCCTGCACCGGCGTGGTCTGCGGGGCCGGCTGCGCCGTGGGAAGGGCCGCGGGCGGCGCAGGCGCTGCGGCGGGCTTCTCGGTCGTGGTGGTGGTGGCGTCGCCGGCCGGCGCGTCGTCGCCCTTCATGCCCTTCATCTCACCCTTGAACACGCGGGCGGACTGTCCGATGGACCGGGCCATGTCCGGCAGTCGTTTCGCACCGAACAACAGCACCAAGATCCCGATGAGGATCACGAACTCCCAGCCGCCGAGGCTCGGCATGATTCTCGTCCTTCCGCCGTGGACACGTGAGGGGGAGTCTACGCCGCCCGGAACGCCCGATCCGGGCGCGGCCCGTGTCGTACGCAGTGGTCGTCACTCATTCGTGACGGTGTTGCCGCGCGTTCACCAAGTCCTCCAGAACCGCCATCCGCGCACTCGTGTCGTCACGGAGCGCGGTGCTCGCGCGCCGCAGCCGTCGCACCGGCCGCAGCGCCAGCAGCACCACGAGCACCAGCACCACGAGACCGGCCGCGACCGTCACCAGTGCGGGCAGCATGTCAGTCACCGTTCGTCGTCCCGTCCTCGTCCACGTGCCGGCCCGTCGCGGCGGCCAGCGCCTCCCGGGCCCGGGCTGCCACGGCGTCGACCAGCTCCGGCGGCTCCAGCAGCCGCGCGCCACCGCCGAGCCCCAGCACCAGCCGCACCAGCCACGCCGGGTCCGCGTAGCGCAGCAGCACCCTGGCCCGGCCGTCGTCGAGCTCCACGACGTCGTCGACGGGGTAGTACTCGGCCACCCACCGGGCCTCGGGCTCGAGCAGCAGCACGGCCGACCGGTGCTCCGCGCTCGGGCGGAACAGGCCCTCGGACACGTCGGCGGGCTCGGCGTCGGGCGGCGGTGCCGCGGGCTCGTCGAGCTCCTCGACCTCCTCCACCCGGTCCAGCCGGAACATCCGGACCGCCTCCGCGCGGCGGCACCACGCCTCCAGGTAGCCGCGGCCCTCCACGACCAGCAGCCGCATCGGGTCGATGGTGCGCTGCGACACCGCGTCGCGTCCGGCGGTGTAGTAGACGATGCGCAGCGCGCGGCCTGCGGCCAGTGCCTCGCGGACGGCCGCGGTGGTGGCCGCCTCCTCGTGCGGCAGGTCGACGGCCACGCCGACGTGCCCCGCGTCGCCGACGGCCCGCTCGATCTTCGCGGTGGCCCGCTGCACGGCCGCCGTGTCGACCATGCCGGGCATCTCGGCCAGCGTGCGCAGCGCGACGAGCAGGGCCGTGGCCTCGGCGGTGGTGAGCCGCAGCGGGCGCCGCATCCCGGCGTCGTGGGTGACGGTGACGGTGTCGCCCGCGAACGACAGGTCCACCAGGTCGCCCGGGCCGTAGCCGGGGAGACCGCACATCCAGAGCAGTTCGAGGTCGCGGCGCAGCTGCCGTTCGGTGACGCCGAAGTCGGCGGCGACCTCGGCGACCAGGACCCCCGGCCGCGCCAGCAGGTAGGGCACGAGCGACAGCAGCCGCGGCAGCCGCTCGGTGACCCCGCCGGTGCTCACCGCACCGTCCCGGCCCGGTCCGGTCGCCGCGTGCGACCGGCGGGCCCCAGCACGGCCGCGCCGGGGGCGTCGGTGCGCGAGTGGGCCGCCGCCGCGGCCGCCCAGTTGCCGCGGACCGCCTCCGCGAGGCTCTCCGGGGCAAGCACCACGACGTCGGGGCCGTGGCCCGCGAGCCAGCGAGCGACGGTGTCGACGCTGCGCAGGTCGAGCTCCAGCTCGTCGCCCGCCCGGCCGCCGTGGGAGCGCGGCCCGATCACCCTCGCCAGCCGGCGCAGCCCGTGTGCCCTGCCGTCGGCCACCCACACCCTGGCGGTGCCGCTGACCGCGGGCGGGTCGACGTTGTGGCGCACCATCGCCATGAGGTCGATGTCGGCGGGCACCGTGACGGCACCGGCCGGACCGATGGCTGTGACGGACTCACTGATCCGCGACACCCGGAACGAGCGTGGCGCGTTGCGGTCGCGGTCGTGGCCCACGAGGTACCACCGCCCCCGCCAGGACACCACGCCCCACGGCTCCACGATGCGCCGCTGCAGGGGCCCGCCCGGACCACCGCGACGGTGCTGGAACATGACCACGCGCCCCGAGCGCACGGCGGCCAGCAGCGGCCCGAACGCCGGCTCGGTGGTCCGCACCCGGGGCTGCACGCGGCCCTGGTCCTCGTCGACCTCGACGCCGGCGGCACGCAGCTTGACCAGCGCGCTGTGGGCAGGTGCCGCGAGGTCGGGGGAATCCCACAGCCGGGCCGCGAGCGCGACGGCGGCCGCCTCGTCGGGCTCCAGGTCGATGTCGCCGAGCTCGTAGTCCTGACGCGCGATGCGGTAGCCGTCGACGGTGTCGAAGCTCGAGAGGCGGCCGGTCTCCAGCGGCACGCCCAGCTCGCGCAGCTCGTTCTTGTCGCGCTCGAACATGCGGAAGAACGCGTCGTCGCCGCGCGCGTCGGCGTAGCCGGGCACGATCTGGCGGATCCGCTCGGCGGGCAGGAACTGGCGGGTGGACAGCAGGCAGAGCACGAGGTTCACCAGACGCTCGGCCCGCGCAGAGGACACGTCGGCATCGTACGGCCGGCGACGCTCCCGCCGTGGGCGACCGGCGCAACCTGGTCGGGTGTCTCAGCTTGCGACACCCGGGCCCTTGACCGGGCAACCCGCCCGAGCCCACGCTCGACGGACCACCAACGGACCGGAAGAGGCACCGTGAACGACAGTGTCGATGCAGACCGCAGTGTCGAGACGTTCAACCCCTGGACCGTGGTCAACCTCGTGTTCCACCACCTCGCCGACCAGGGCCTGCACCCCGTGCTCGGCGAGGCGGGTGACCCGGCGGTGCCGGCCACCGCGCTGCTGCGGGCGTTCGGCATCGAGCCCGGACGCAATGACGAGAGCGTGACCTCCCCGATCGTGCAGGACGAGCTGGCCCAGCTGCGCGCCAAGATGTTCGGCGAGCAGTAACGCCGGGACCAGCAGCCCTGGGGACTACAGCGAGGCGATCAGCCGGTCCACGCGCTCGTCGACCGACCGGAAGGGGTCCTTGCACAGCACGGTGCGCTGCGCCTGGTCGTTGAGCTTGAGGTGCACCCAGTCGACGGTGAAGTCGCGCCCGGCGGCCTGGGCGGCGGCGATGAAGTCACCGCGCAGCTTGGCCCGCGTGGTCTGCGGCGGGGTGTCCTTCGCGGCCTCGATCTCACCGTCGTCGGTGACCCGGTCGACCATGCCCTTGCGCTGGAGCAGGTCGAACAGCCCGCGGCCGCGCCGGATGTCGTGGTAGGCGAGATCCAGCTGGGCGATGCGCGGGTTGGCGAGGTCCATGTCGTTGCGCTCGCGGTAGCGCTCCACCAGGCGGTGCTTGATCGCCCAGTCGATCTCGCGGTCGATGAGCGACAGGTTCTGCGACTCGACGGCGTCCAGCGTGCGGCCCCACAGGTCGAGCACCCGCTGCATCGTCGGGTCCTCGGTGCCGCGGGTGGCGACGTGCTCGACGGCGCGGCCGTAGTACTCGCGCTGGATGTCGAGCGCGCTCGCCTCCCGCCCGCCGGCGAGCCGCACCGTGCGCCTGCCGGTCAGGTCGTGGCTGATCTCGCGGATCGCGCGGATCGGGTTGTCGAGCGTGAAGTCCCGGAACTGGACCCCGGCCTCGATCATCTCCAGCACGAGGGTGGCCGACCCCACCTTGAGCAGGGTGGTGACCTCGGACATGTTGGAGTCGCCGACGATCACGTGCAGCCTGCGGTAGCGCTCGGCGTCGGCGTGGGGCTCGTCGCGGGTGTTGATGATCGGGCGCGAGCGCGTGGTCGCCGAGGACACGCCCTCCCAGATGTGCTCGGCGCGCTGCGACAGGCAGTACACGGCGCCGCGCGGGGTCTGCAGCACCTTGCCGGCACCGCAGATCAGCTGGCGGGTGACCAGGAAGGGCAGCAGCACGTCGGCGATGCGGGAGAACTCCCCGGCCCGGGCGACCAGGTAGTTCTCGTGGCACCCGTAGGAGTTGCCCGCCGAGTCGGTGTTGTTCTTGAACAGGTAGATGTCGCCGCCGATGCCCTCGTCGACGAGCCGGCGCTCGGCGTCGACGAGAAGGTCCTCGAGGATCCGCTCACCGGCCTTGTCGTGGGCGACGAGCTGGGTGAGCGAGTCGCACTCGGCGGTGGCGTACTCCGGGTGGCTCCCCACGTCGAGGTAGAGCCGGGCACCGTTGCGCAGGAAGACGTTCGACGAGCGCCCCCACGACACGACCCGGCGGAACAGGTAGCGAGCCACCTCGTCGGGCGAGAGGCGCCGCTGTCCGTGAAAGGTGCAGGTGACCCCGAACTCAGTCTCCACACCGTAGATCCGCCGCTGCATCCCCTCAGCGTAGGCGGAGAGACCCCCCTCATGTCATGGCTGTGACCGACCGGTTCGGGTGGGTCGTCCGGGTAGTTCTACCGATGCTGCGCTGACGCTGCGCCATTAGCGTTGCTCCGCAGGCGGCCCGCCGAGCGTTGGGGGGTGTTCGACGGGCCGCCCGGCTCCGTTCCACCCGGCGGCGGGGCGTCCGGCGGATGGACGATCGCCTGCGTAGTGTCGGCCCGTGATTTCCTGGTTTCGGCGGGCCGCCGACGAGGTGAACGATGCCGATCGCGCCATCTCACGGGCGATCTCCTCGATGCCTCCGTCACCGCTCGACACGGCGATGAAGAGCGTGTCGACCGCCGCGAACCACAGCCTGCTGTGGTTCGCGATCGCCGCGCTACTGGCGTCGCGGCGGGGCGCGAGCCGCAAGGCCGCGGCCCGGGGCCTGCTCGCCATCGCGGGGGCGAGCGGCACGGCGAACGCGTTGCTCAAGCCGGTGCTGCCCCGCAGGCGTCCGGCTGCGGCGGAGCTGCCCGCCTACCAGACCATCGACAACCCGCCGACCTCGTCGTCGTTCCCGTCGGGGCACGCGGCGTCGGCCGCGGCCTTCGCCACCGCCGTGGCGCTGGAGAGCCCGCGCCTCGGGCTCGTCATGGCCCCGCTGGCGGCGTCGGTGGCCTACTCCCGGGTGCACGTGGGCGTGCACTGGGGCTCTGACGTGCTCGCCGGCGCGGCCGTCGGCACCGGTGTCGCGCTGGCCACCCGCCGCTGGTGGCCGGTGCGCAGCACCGACGAGGCGAGGGCCCGTCCACTCGACACGGTGCCCGAGCTCCCCCGCGGCGAGGGCCTGGTGATCGTGTCCAACCAGCGTTCCGGCGACCAGGAGTACGACCCGGCGAACGACCTGGAGACGGCGCTCCCGAAGGCCGTGGTGCTGCGCGCGGACCCGGAGCGCGACCTCGACGAGCAGCTCGACGCCGCCGTGGCCGAGCGGGAGGACTGGGTACGCGCGATCGGTGTTGCCGGCGGTGACGGCACGGTGGCCGCCGCGGCCGCGGTGGCCGGGCGGCGCCGCCTGCCCATGGTGGTGGTGCCCGCCGGCACGCTCAACCACTTCGCCCGCGACGTGGGCATCTACGACATGCAGGAGGCCGTGGACGCCACCGGCGCGGGCGAGGCCGTCGCCGTCGACCTCGGCCTGATCGACGTGCTCCCCGACGCCGGTGCCGACCCGGACGGCGAGCAGATCGAGCGGCTGCGCTGCTTCATCAACACCGCGAGCCTCGGCTCCTACCCCGACCTCGTCCGGCTGCGGGAGAAGTGGCAGCCGCGGTGGGGCAAGTGGCCCGCCTTCGCCGCGGCGCTCGTGGTGGTGCTGCACCGCGCCGAGCCCGTCGAGATCAGGATCGACGGTCGCTGGACGTCGGTCTGGTTCCTGTTCGTCGGCAACGGGCCCTACCACCCGCGTGGCGCGGTGCCGGCGTGGCGCCCCTCGCTCGACTCCGGGCTGCTGGACGTGCGCTGGCTGCGCGCCGACGTGCGGTTCTCCCGGCTGCGGGCCATCGCCGCGCTGCTGCTCGGTGCGCTCGGGCACAGCCGGGTGTACCACCAGCGCGAGGTGGCGGAGCTGGAGGTGGAGCTCACGGTGCCCGGGATGCTCGCCACCGACGGCGAGGTCGTCGAGGAGGCCGGGCGGTACCGGTTTCGCGTCGCGAAGGACGCCATCCCCGTCTACCGGCGCCACGAGGACCGGTGGACCGGGCGCGACCGCCCTTTCGTCGGCTGAGTCGACGTCCCACTACGGCCGGCGTACGGCTGTCACAGGCGCAGCCCCCGGGGTGCCGCTCCCACGAGACCGCCGTCGATGACGAGGTCCTGACCGGTGATGTACGACGCGTCGTCCGAGGCCAGGAAGGCGACGGCAGCGGCGACGTCGTCGGGGTGACCGAGCGAGCCGAGCGGCACCTCCGCCGTGATGCGGGTCTCCGCGGCAGGGTCGATGGCGGACCGGTACATCTCGGTCTCGATGTAGCCGGGGCTGACGGAGTTGACGCGGATGCCACGCGCCGCGAGGCCGGTGCCGAGCGTGCGGGCGAGACTGTGCACGGCGGCCTTGGTGGCGGCGTAGATCGCGGCCACCGGGAGGCCGCGGTGCGCGGTCCACGAGGCGTTGATGACGACGGCGCCTCCCTCGCCCATCAGCGGCAGCGCCTTCTGGATCGTGAAGAACACCCCCACGAAGTTGATTCCGACGGTGTGGTCGACATCCGCCGGGGTGAGCTCCGGCCGGAAGTCCGCCACTCCGGCATTGGCGAAGACCACGTCGAGGGCACCGCGCCAGGTCTCGACGCGCCGCACGAGCAGATCGAGGTCGGCGTCGACGCTGACGTCCGCGCGAACGGGCAGGACCCGCCCCGAGCCCAGGCGTTCTGCCGCGGCGTCGAGGCGGGCCTGGTCGCGCCCGGTGATGACGACGTAGGCGCCCTCGTCGAGAAACCTGCGCGCCGTCGCGAACCCGATGCCGCTGGTGCCGCCGGTGATCAGGACCGTCTTGTTCGTGAATCGCTGCATGCCGACGATCGTCGAGCGGCGCGGGCCTACGCGGCAGTGTCGGCCGAACCTGGGTCCGACACCACCACCAAACGCTCCAGCAGGGCCTGCGTTCCCGTCCCGGGTGCGGGGGTGTGCAGCGACAGGCGGTGGCCGGGCAGTTCGGGCAGCGGCAGGACGGTGGCCTCGAAGGTCAGCGTCCCCAGGCCGGGGATCTCCAGGGCCTTGGTGCCGTGGGTGGGACCACCCACGGGCAGTTCCGCCCAGATCTCGGCGAAGGCGGGGCTCGCCGCGCACATGTCCGCGGCCAGGCGGCCGAACTCCGGATCGTCCGGGTAACGGGCGGCGTCCGCCCGGAACAGGCCGACCATCGCCCGGGCCGCGTCGTGCCAGTCCACGACGGCCGCCCGGTAGCGGGCGTTGGTGAAGAAGCTGACCAGGCAGTTGTGGTCGAACTCGGTGCACTGGAACACGAGCTCCGCCGCGCGGTTGACCGCCAGTACGTTCCAGTGCCGGTCGATGACGTACGCCGGCCGCGGCAGCCAGCCCTCCAGCAGCCGCCGCACGGCATCGGGGACCCGGCCGTCGGACGGCGCCGCCTGCGGCGGGTTGAGCCCGGCGAGGAGGTACAGGTGCTCGCGCTCGGCGGCCTCCAGGCGCAGCACCCTGGCCACGGCGTCCAGGACGTCGGCGGAGACATTGATGTCGCGTCCCTGCTCGAGCCAGGTGTACCAGGACACCCCTACGCCGGCGAGCACCGCCACCTCCTCCCGCCGCAGCCCGGGCGTGCGGCGGCCCTCGCCCGACGGCATGCCCACGTCGGCGGGCCTCACCCGGGCTCGGCGCGACCGGAGGAACGCGCGCATCTCGGAGCTACGCCGCTGCCGCGCATCCGTGGAGAGGGGGGAGCTGCCCATCAGGTCATGGTGCTCCCCCCGGGCACAACGCCGTTACTGCGCGCCGCTGCCGTAGGGCCGCGTGAGCACCTCGAGGTTGTGGCCCTCGGGCGAGGAGAAGTACATGCCCCGGCCGCCGTCGTTGGTGTTGTGCCCCGACTCCCGGTGCAACGGGTCACCGTAGGTGGACACCCCGCGCTCGCGCAGCCTGGCGGCGACGGCGTCGAACTCGTCCTCGCTGATCAGGAACGCGTAGTGCTGCGAGGCCACCTCAGCGGTGTCCATGAAGTCGAGGCTCACGCCGTTGTCCAGCTCCACCACGGCGAACGGCCCGAACGGCGTCGGGCCGGGCAGGCCGAGCACATCGGCCACGAAACGCGCCTCCGCGTTCTTGTCCCGGGCGGCGACGATGGTGTGGTTCAGCTCGATACTCATGCGCCAAGCCTGCGACCTCGACCCGGGTTCAGGTCAAGGGCGCAGGCCCGGGCTGCTCACAGCGTGCTGCTCGGCAGGTTCAGGAGCCGTTGGACGACGGTCCGTCGCCCTGCCTCTCCTCGCCGTCGACGGCACCGCTGGCCGCGGGCAGGTCGTCGCCGCCGGCCACCGTGGGCGCCGGCGGGGCGTCGACGGCGCGGTTCGCCTCGGGCAGCAGGTCACGCAGGACCTGCCCGGTGATCCGCCGGAACGTGCGACGTGGGCGCGTGCGGTCGAGCACCGCGACCTCCAGCGCACTCGCTCCGAGCACCCTGGCCGCCTGCGCTCCCCCGTTGCCTGACGCGGGGGGCGAACCGGGGGCGGCGGCGGCCTGCAGGCCCTCCACGGCGATCCCGATGGCCTCCCCCAGCTCCAGCCCCGACCGATAGGTCTCCTTGAGCTTGGCGCTGATCGGGTCGGTGGTGCCGCCCATCACCACGAACTGCGGCTCGTCGGTGATCGAGCCGTCGTAGGTGATGCGGTAGAGCTCGTCGGAGTCCGGGGTGTCGCCGACCGCGGCGAGGCACAGCTCCACCTCGTAGGGCTTCTGCTGCTCGACGAACGAGGTGCCCAGCACCTGGGCGTAGAAGTTGGCGAGCATCCGGCCGGTGACGTCGCGGCGGTCGTAGGAGTAGCCACGCACGTCGGCCATCCGGATTCCGGCGTTACGCAACGTCTCGAATTCGTTGTAGCGCCCGACCGCGGCGAAGCCGATGCGGTCGTAGATCTCCGAGACCTTGCGCAGCGCGCTCGGCCGGTTCTCGCTGGAGCGGTTCTCGGCGACGAACAGCACGCCACCGGTGTAGGTGAGCACGACGACGCTGCGGCCGCGGGCGATGCCCTTGCGCGCCAGCTCGGAGCGGTCGCGCAGCAGCTGGTCGACGGAGGAGTAGAACGGCATCGTCACGGGGCGGACTCCAAAGGCGTCGCAGGGGTGGGGAGCACGGCAGGCATGTCCGGTGAGCTATCCGCCGGGTCTTTCGGTACGACCGGCGATGACCGCCCGGACGACCGCCTCCATCTCCTCCTCGGAGCGGCGAACCGCCCCCTCCTCCGCGGTGATGCTGACGACCACCGGGTAGATCTTGCGGACCAGGTCCGGCCCACCGGTGGCGGTGTCGTCGTCGGCGGCGTCGTAGAGCGCCTCGACGGCCGTGCGCACGGCCCCGGCCAGGTCGGCCTGCGGGTCGTAGAGCTTCTTCAGCGACGACTTCGCGAACACCGAGCCCGACCCCACGGAGTGGTAGCCGAGCAGCTCGTCGTAGCGCCCGCCGGTGGCGTCGTAGGTGATGATGCGACCGGCCTTCGCCGGGTCGGCGGCGTCCATGTCGTACCCGACGAACAGCGGCACGACGACGAAGCCCTGCAGAGCCGCGCCGAGGTTCTGCTGGATCATGCTCGCGAGCTTGTTGGCCTTGCCGTCCAGCGAGAGCGGGACGCCCTCGATCTTGTCGTAGTGCTCGAGCTCGACCGTGAACAGCCGGACCATCTGCAGGGCGATGCCCGCCGAGCCCGCGATCCCGATCGACGAGTGCGAGTCGGTGATGAACACCTTCTCGATGTCGCGCTGCGCGATGACGTTGCCTGCCGTGGCGCGGCGGTCACCGGCGATGATCACCCCGTCCGAGAAGGTGAGCGCCACGATCGTGGTGCCGTGCGGCACCCCGAGACCTGCCCCGGCGGCCCCGGGCGCGAGGCCCTCGGGCATCCGGCCGGGCAGCAGGTGCGGTGCATTGGCCGTGACGAAGTCGGTGAATGACGACGGGCCGGGCGCAAGGTACGCGCCCGGTCCCGAAGGGGCGACCGGCAGCCGGGGCTCCATGGTCAGGTGAGTGCCTCTCGTCGTGCGGGTGCAGGTGCTCGTGCTGGTGCTGACGGTGGGAGCGGCTACTGGCCGCCCTTCTGGACGTAGGCCCGGACGAAGTCCTCGGCGTTCTCCTCGAGAACGTCGTCGATCTCGTCGAGGATCGTGTCGACATCCTCGCCGAGCTTCTCACGACGCTCCTGGCCGGCCGCCGCGGCGTCGCCGCCGTCCTCGTCGTCCCCGCCACCACCGCCCTGACGCTTGGTCTGTTCCTGCGACATGGTGTCTCCTCTTCGCGCCTGCCCGGGACGACGCGGTCAGCGGCGTACCGGGGTCCGGTATCTGAACATTACCCAGCCGATCGGCGACACGCCCGCGATCAGAGCTATGCGGATGGGCGCGTCGCCATTCAGCCCCGGGTCAGCGCTTCGACGAGCTCCTCTGCGGTACGGGAGTTGTCGATCAACTCACCGACGTGGCGGCGGGTTCCCCGCAGCGGTTCGAGGGTGGGGATCCGCACCAGGGACTCGCGGCCGAGATCGAAGATGACCGAGTCCCAGGAGGCGGCGGCCACCTCGGCCGGGTACCGCTCGAGACAGCGGCCCCGGAAGTAGGCGCGGGTGTCGTCGGGCGGCTCGTGCATGGCGGCGACCACCTGCTCCTCGGTGACCAGCCGCTTCATCGACCCGCGCGCGGCGAGCCGGTTGTACAGCCCCTTCGCCATCCGGACGTCGGTGTACTGCAGGTCCACCAGCTGCAGCCGGCCGGAGTTCCACGCCAGCCCGTCGCGTTCGCGGTAGCCCTCCAGCAGGCGCAGCTTGGCCGGCCAGTCGAGACGGTCGGCGCACTCCATGGGGTCACGGGCCAGCGCGTCGAGCACCTCGCCCCACAGCTGCAGCACCTCGGCGGTGGCGTCGTCGACGTCGGCGCCCATCGTGTTCTCGACGTGTTTCTGTGCCTTCTCGAAGTAGGCGCGTTGGACGTCGACGCCGGTCATCTTCCGGCCGTCGGCCAGGTCGACCAGCGTCTTGAGCGACGGGTCGTGGCTGATGCGGTGCACGGAGCGCACGGGCTCGGAGAGCCGCAGCTCGTCGAACCGGACCCCCTTCTCGATCATGTCGAGGACCAGCGCCGCGGTGCCGACCTTGAGCAGCGTGGAGTACTCGCTCATGTTGGCGTCGCCGATGATGACGTGCAGGCGGCGGTACTTGTCGGCGTCGGCGTGCGGCTCGTCGCGGGTGTTGATGATCCCCCGCTTGAGCGTGGTCTCGAGCCCGACCTCCACCTCGATGTAGTCGCTGCGCTGGGCGAGCTGGTAGCCCGCCTCGTCGCCCGACGCACCGATCCCGACGCGGCCCGCGCCGCACACGACCTGGCGCGTCACGAAGAACGGCGTGAGGCCGGCGACGATCGACGGGAAGGTGGTGCTGCGCGCCATCAGGTAGTTCTCGTGGGAGCCGTAGCTGGCGCCCTTGTTGTCGACGTTGTTCTTGTAGAGCTGGATCCGCGGCGCGCCGGGGACGGTGGCCGCGCGCATCGCGGCCTCCTCCATCACCCGCTCCCCCGCCTTGTCCCAGATGACCACGTCACGAGGAGTGGTGACCTCGGGGGTGGAGAACTCCGGGTGGGCGTGGTCGACGTAGAGCCGGGCGCCGTTGGTGAGGATGACGTTGGCGGCGCCGAGGTCGTCGAGCTCGGACTCGCCAGGGCTGTGCGTGGTGGGCGCGGACAGGTCGAACCCGCGCGCGTCACGCAGCGGCGACTCCACCTCGTAGTCCCACCGGGCCCGGCGGGAACGTGGGATGTCCGCGGCCGCGGCGTAGGCCAGCACCACCTGCGTTGAGGTGATCACCGGGTTGGCGGTGGGGTCGCCCGGCACCGAGATCCCGTACTCGATCTCGGTGCCCATGATCCGGCGGGCCGTCACGGACGACCCTCGACGTGCGCTGTCATGGGTCGAGCCTAACCGCGGCCGGAGGATGATGGACGCATGCACGCTGGCATCCCCGCGGAGGAGGAGCCGGTGGCCGTGTACGACGCGGCCGGATCGGTGGTCGGGGTGGCTCCCCGTGGCGTGGTCTACCGGGACGGGCTGTGGCACGGCGCCACCGGAGTGCTCGTGCGCAGTACCGACGGCGACCGGGTCTACCTGCACCGGCGGTCCCCGGA
Source organism: Pseudonocardia xinjiangensis (assembly GCF_050948425.1). Lineage (NCBI taxonomy): Bacteria > Bacillati > Actinomycetota > Actinomycetes > Pseudonocardiales > Pseudonocardiaceae > Pseudonocardia > Pseudonocardia xinjiangensis. The sequence continues at coordinate 3,901,520 of NZ_CP192009.1, forward strand.
CAAGCTGATCTTCCCGGGCGTGTACGACTGCTGGGCGGGCGGGGTGATCGGGCCGGGCGAGACCCCGGCAGCCGGCGCGGCCCGCGAGCTGGCCGAGGAGCTCGGCGTCGACGGCGTCACCCTGATGCCCCACGAGCCGTTCGCCTACGTCGGCTCCGGGCTGCGGTACCACGTGTTCACCTACGAGGTGCGCTGGGACGGCCCGCTGCGCCACCAGCCAGAGGAGATCGTGTGGGGCGCCTGGGTGACGCTCGACGAGCTGCGCGCACGCCTGGCCGAGCCGAGGCGCTGGCCGTTCGTCCCGGACGGCCGCATGGGCATCGAGCGGTGGCTGGCCGCCCGGGACGCCGGGCTCACAGATTGATCATGTGCCCGGTGAGGCCGTGGAACGCCTCCTGGAGCGCCTCGCTCAGGGTGGGGTGCGCGTGCACGTTGCGGGCGAGCTCGAACGCGGTGAGGTCCCACTTCTGCGCCAGGGTCAGCTCGGGCAGCAGCTCCGTGACCTCTGGGCCGATGAGGTGGCCGCCGAGCAGCTCGCCGTAGGTCTCGTCCGCGACGAGCTTGACGAACCCGCCCGGCTCCCCGAGCCCCTGCGCCTTGCCGTTGGCCGTGAACGGGAACTGGGCGACCCGGACCTTCCACCCCTTCTCGTCCGCCAGCTCGCGGGCCTGGGCTTCGGTGTAGCCGAAGCTCGCCACCTGCGGGTTGCAGAACGTCGCCCGCGGCATCATCACGTACTCCAGCTCCTGGGTCTCGGCGCCGGCGATGGTCTCCGCCGCCACCACGCCCTGCGCCTCGCCGACGTGCGCGAGCATGAGCTTCGCCGTGACGTCACCGATCGCGTAGACGTGGGGCACGTTCGTCCGCATGAAGTCGTCGATCGCGATGGCGCCGCGTTCGGTGAGCTCCACGCCGGTGTTCTCCAGGCCGTAGCCCTCGGTCCGGGGCGCGAACCCGATCGCCTGCATGACCTTGTCGGCCGTGAGCTCCTTGGTCTCCCCGTTCTGGGAGACGGTGACCGTGACCTGGTCGCCCGAGTCGTCGATCGACTCGACCCGGGTGGAGGTCAGCACCTCGACGCCGTACTTGCGGAAGCGCTTGGCCAGCTCCTTGGAGACGTCGACGTCCTCGAGCGGGAGCAGCCGGTCCAGGAACTCGACGATCGTGACCTGCACGCCGTAGTTGCTCATCACGTAGGCGAACTCGACGCCGATCGCACCCGCCCCGGCGATGATGATGCTGCGGGGCAGCTCACGGGTGAGGATCTGCTCCTCGTAGGTGACGACGCGCTCGGACAGCGACGTGCCCGGCAGCAGCCGGGTGGTCGCTCCGGTGGCGATGATGACGTCGTCGAACGTGAGCGTCTCGGAGCCGCCGTCGGCGAGCGCGACCTCGATCGTGGAGGCGTCGACGAACTTGCCCCGGCCGTCGATCTCCCGGATCTTGTTCTTCTTCATCAGGTAGTGGACGCCCTTGACCCGGCCGTCGGCCACCTTGCGGCTGCGGTCGAACGCGACCCCGTAGTCGAGGCTCACGTCCCCCGAGATGCCGAAGGTCTTGGCCTCCTTCGTCACCAGGTGCGCCAGCTCCGCGTTGCGCAGCAATGCCTTCGACGGGATGCAGCCGACGTTGAGGCACACCCCGCCCCAGTACTTCTCCTCCACCACCGCGACGCTGCGGCCCAGCTGGGCCGCGCGGATCGCCGCGACGTATCCACCAGGGCCAGCGCCGAGGACCACGACATCGACATGGGAAGCCATATAACGACTCTAGTGTCGTGGAAACGAGGTCGTCTTACCCGACTCCGGCGCCCAGACGGCGCCTCGCGGCGTTCTCGTCGGCGCCGATACAACACCGGTATCGGCGCCTCCTCCGCCTTGCGATCCATCCGTCTGGACACCGGATCCGGGCAAGGAACCTCGTTTCCACGACACCAGGACCGCAACCGCGCTCGGCGCGCCCGGCACCCGTGAACCGTTACTCGGCGTCGTCGTAGCGGTCCTCCGAGGCCGGCCAGACGGGCGCGTCGGCCAGGTTCGCCACGAGGGTGTCGCTGATGTCGTGCAGCGCCCGGAGCTGGTCGGGACTGAGCACGTCGAACATCGCCCCGCGCACGGTCTCGACGTGGCCGGGGGCGATGGCCTCGAGGTGGGCGAGTCCCTCGTCGGTGAGCTCGGCGACCGCTCCCCTCCGGTCGTCGGGGCACGGTCGGCGCTGCACCCAGCCCGACTCCTCGAGACGCGCGACGGCGTGCGAGAGCCTGCTGCGCGAGGACATCGCCGAAGTGGCGAGCTTGCTCATCCGCATCGCGTGCCCCGGTGCTTCGGAGAGCCGCACCAGGATCTCGTAGTAGGCGTGCGGCAGCCCTGCATCCTGCTGGAGCTGCCGTTCGATCCGGTCGAAGACCAGTCGACAGGAGGTGAGGTAGCTGCGCCACGCGCGCTGCTCCTCGTCGTCGAGCCACCGTGTGTCAGGCACCACACCTCCGGAATAGATCGGCCTCGCCGTTGTTCAAACTACTACAGCTCTCAAGTAATGAGGGTTCAAGACACTCACGGAGGTTGACATGTCCTCGACCGCAGTCCAGATCCCCGGTTACGTCGCCGGCACGTGGGAGATCGACCCGGTACATTCCGACGTCTCCTTCTCGGTCCGCCACATGATGGTCAGCAAGGTACGCGGTCGCTTCACAACCTTCTCGGGCGAGATTGTGACCAGCGAGAACATCACGGACTCCACAGTGAACGCCACCATCGCGGCCGACTCGATCGACACCGGCCAGGAGCAGCGAGACACCCACATCCGCTCCAACGACTTCTTCGACGTCGAGAACCACCCGCAGTGGACCTTCCGCTCCACCGGGGCCCGCGCCAAGGGTGACGACCTCGTGGTCGACGGTGAGCTCACGATCAAGGGTGTGACGCGGCCGGTCTCCCTCGCCCTCGAGCTCAACGGTTTCGGTCCCGACGCCTACGGCGGCTACCGGGCCGGCTTCTCGGCCAGCACCACCATCGACCGCAACGACTTCGGCGTCGACATCAAGCTCCCGATGGACGGCGGCGGCGTGGTCGTCGGGGACAAGGTGCAGATCAACCTGGAGATCGAGGGCGTGCTCCGCCAGGGCTGAGCAGGCTCCGCCCGACGCGGCTCCCCGCCCAGCCCGTCCCGGATCGCCGGGGCGCGCAACGGGGGGCCTGTCGGGGGGCAGGGCTACGGTCGCCCCGTGGTCTACCGCGAGCACCCGGCCCCTCCCGCCCTGCGCGGCCAGGTCGAGTGCGGCTGGAGCGCCCGGATAGCCGCCGACGCCCCGGCCCAGGTGCAGGACGTGCTGCCCGACGGCTGCATGGACCTGGTCTGGACCGGCGGTGAGCTCGTCGTCGCCGGCCCCGACACCGCGCCCCACCCGGTACGGCGGTCACCCGGCATGGCCACCGCCGGGTTGCGCTTCGCACCCGGCATGCTGCCCGCGCTGCTCGGCGTCCCGGCGTGTGCCGTGCGCAACCAGCGCGTCCCGCTGGTGGAGCTGCACCCGGCCCTCGCCCGCCGCGCCACGGCACGGCTGGAGCCGGACGCCACCCCCGCCGCGATCCTGACCGTCCTCGGCGACGTCGCCACCGCCCTGCCCGGCCCCCAGGCCGAACCGGGGCTGCGGGCCGTCGCCGCACACCTCGGCACCGGCGCATCCGCCGGCGACACCGCCCAGCGGCTGGGCTGGACCGACCGTTCACTGCACCGCCGCTGCCTCGCCGCGTTCGGGTACGGGCCCGCCGTGCTGCGTCGCGTCCTGCGCTTCCGGCGAGCGGCCGACCTGCTCTATGCGGGCGTGCCGCTCGCGGAGGCCGCGGCCCGTGCCGGATACGCCGACCAGCCGCACCTCTCCCGGGAGGTGCGGCTGCTCGCGGGTGTGGCTCCCCGTCAGCTCGCCGGGGCGAACAGGTCCACCCCGTTGCCGTCCGGGTCGTGCACCACGGCGTAGCGCTGGCCCCAGAACGCGTCGAACGGCGCCAGCTCACCCCGGTAGCCCGCACCGGTGAGCTCGGCGTAGGCGGCGTCCACCGCGGCGGCGTCCGCCACAGCGAACGCGAGCCCCACCCGGCCAGCTCCGGGAGTCGGTTTCCAGTCCGGGTGGAACGAGCGGATCGTCTCCTCGGTGTCGAACGCCAGGCGCAGCCCACCGGCCAGCGCCACCTCCACGTGCGGCTGGGTGTCGGCCTCGGCGGGTATCGACAGGCCCAGCGCCCGGTAGAACTTCAGCGCCTCGGCCATGTCGGCCACCACCAGCCCCACCACGTCCAGCCGTGCTTCGATCGTCATGGCGGGCACCGTAGAGCGCGGCCGCGACCGAAGTCGTGAACGAATCGGACGCCGGCGCGCAAAACCCCGCGAGTCGCCCGTTTTCGGCGCGCGAGTCGCCCGATCGCGCTCGTCCGAGGACACGAACCGCGCACGATGGCCCTGCCCAGGTCTCTGGGGTGCGGATCGAGACGCTCACGCCCCCGCCCGTCACGTGGACACATGACGCGGTCCGGAAGCGCCCGCGAACCGCGACATGTGTCCACGTCGCTGCCGGCGGGATCTGCCGGCGCGGGATGGGGCGTCCGAGGCCCGGGGGCGTCCCCGCGCGGACCGGGCGACTCGCGGGCTCGAACCGGGCGACTCGCGCACCAGATCCGGGCGACTCGCGGGCGTGGCGCCGGGTCAGGCGGGGCCCACGTAGCTCCAGCGCCCGTCCTCACGCACGAACCGGCTGTTCTCGTGCACCACGTCGGAGCGGCCGCGGTTGGTGCGATGGGCGCGGAACTCCACCGTGCCCGTCGACTCCAGCAGACCACCGCCGCTGCCTCCCAGTACCTCCAGGCCGGTCCAGCGGTCCTCGGGGTCGAGGCTGCGGTGGCGGGGGCGGGTGCTGGGGTGCCAGGTCTCCTGGAGGTACGCCTCGTCGCCGACGGCGAAGGCCGCGTACCGGGAACGCATCAGCAACTCGGCGGTGGGCGCGGCCGAGCCCCGGTGGAACCGCCCGCAACACGCGTCATAGGGCTGTGGGAGCCCACACGGGCACGTCCGAGCGTTGCGGAGCCGTACTGCTGTCATCCGTCCGTCTCTACAGCACTGTGGCTCCACAGCTACTCCAGGCCCCGGATACCGCTGCGGCCCGGTTCCCCGAGGGGGACCGGGCCGCAGGCGCAGTGCGTGGGCTTACAGGTACTGGCCGGTGTTCGACGCGGTGTCGATCGCGCGGCCCGTCTCGGCGTTCTTGCCGGTGACGAGGGTGCGGATGTAGACGATCCGCTCCCCCTTCTTGCCGGAGATGCGCGCCCAGTCGTCGGGGTTGGTGGTGTTGGGCAGGTCCTCGTTCTCGGCGAACTCGTCGACGATCGCGTCCAGCAGGTGCTGCACGCGCAGACCGGGCTGGCCGGTCTCGAGCACCGACTTGATCGCCGACTTCTTGGACCGGTCGACGATGTTCTGGATCATGGCGCCGGAGTTGAAGTCCTTGAAGTACAAGGTCTCCTTGTCACCGTTGGCGTAGGTGACCTCCAGGAACCGGTTCTCCTCGGTCTCGTCGTACATCCGCTCGACCACCCGCTGGATCATCGCGTCGACGCAGGCCTTGCGGTTGCCCGCGAACTCGGCGATGTCATCGGTGTGGATCGGCAGCGTCTCGGTGAGGTACTTCGAGAAGATGTCCTGCGCCGCCTCGGCGTCGGGCCGCTCGATCTTGATCTTCACGTCGAGCCTGCCGGGACGCAGGATCGCCGGGTCGATCATGTCCTCACGGTTGGAGGCGCCGATGACGATGACGTTCTCCAGGCCCTCGACGCCGTCGATCTCCGCGAGCAGCTGCGGCACGATCGTGGTCTCCACGTCGGAGGACACGCCCGAGCCACGGGTGCGGAAGATCGAGTCCATCTCGTCGAAGAACACGATGACCGGGGTGCCGGCCGAGGCCTTCTCCCTGGCCCGCTGGAAGATCAGCCGGATGTGCCGCTCGGTCTCGCCGACGAACTTGTTGAGCAGCTCCGGGCCCTTGATGTTGAGGAAGAACGCGCGGCCGTCCTCGGGGTTGTCGCCGCGGACGGCGGCCACCTTCTTGGCCAGCGAGTTGGCCACCGCCTTGGCGATGAGCGTCTTGCCGCAGCCGGGAGGGCCGTAGAGCAGCACGCCCTTCGGCGGCCGCAGCTCGTACTCCTTGAACAGCTCGGCGTGCAGGAACGGCAGCTCCACCGCGTCGCGGATCTGCTCGATCTGCCGGAACAGGCCACCGATGTCGGAGTAGTCGACGTCGGGCACCTCCTCCAGCACGAGGTCCTCCACCTCGGCCTTGGGCACCCGCTCGTAGGCGTAGCCGGCCTTGGTGTCGACGAGCAGCGAGTCGCCGGGCTTCAGCGGCACGGCATCCGGGTTGTCGGCGCCCACGATCAACGGGGCCGCCAACCAGACGACCCGCTCCTCGTCGGCGTGGCCGACGACGAGGGCACGACCGGCGAGCCCGTCCTCCGAGGGTTCGGAGAGCACCTCGCGCAGGGCGCACACCTCACCGATGCGCTCGTAGTCGCCTGCCTCGACGACGGTGAGCGCCTCGTTGAGGCGGACGGTCTGCCCGCTGCTCAGGTCCGCGGTGGAGACCGCGGGAGACACAGCGACGCGCATCCGGCGCCCGGAGGTGAAGACGTCGACCGTCTCGTCCGGGAACCGGGCCAGGAAGACGCCGTAGCCGCTCGGCGGCTGCGCGAGGCGGTCGACCTCCTCGCGCAGGGCGACGAGCTGCCCGCGCGCTTCCTTCAGGGTTTCGGTGAGCTTCTCGTTGCGTGCGGACAGCTGCGCGAGCCTGCTGGCCGACTCGGCGAGCCGCTGCTCGAGCACCCGCGCATGACGCGGGGACTCGGTGAGCTTGCGGCGCAGCAGAGCCACTTCCTCCTCGAGAAAGCGGATCTGCGCCCGAGCTTCCGCGGGGCTGAGCTCCCCGCTGCCGCCTGGGTCACGACTGCCGGGACCGTCGTAGGGGTTCACGGCAACCTCCCTCCGTGTTCCGTTTCCATACGGTACCTGCGAACGGGCGTTGTGGTCCTGCGACGAACCGGTGATCCACCCCTCAACCGGACGGCACCTTGACGGTGGGGCTTCGTCCTGTTCCGTGATCGGCACCGGAGCGCGACTGCTCCGGTCGGCCTCACCGGCTCGTCGGTCTGCGCTGCGGGCGCGGCGGAACCACCCCTTCGGCCAGCCGGCGGGCCGTCACCAGGAACGCTGTGTGACCTTGCATGCGATGGTCGGGCCGGACCGCGAGACCTACCACGTGCCACGGCCTGACCAGGCATTCCCATGCCTGAGGCTCCGTCCAGCACTGCTGCTCGCGCAGGTCTTCCACGAGTCTGGACAGCTGTGTCGTGGTGGCCACGTAGCCCACCAGGACCCCGCCCGGAATCAGGGCTTTCGCCACCGTTTCCAGCTGTTCCCATGGCGCCAACATGTCCAGAATGGCACGATCGACCGGTTCGGCGTCGCCGTCGTGAGTATGAAGATCAGCGACCTTCAAGGACCAGTTGGGTGGCGAATCACCGAAGAAGAGCCGAACGTTCCGTTCAGCATGTTCGGCGTGGTCCGCCCGGATCTCGTAGGAGGTCACCCGTCCCTGCGGCCCGACGGCCTGCAGCAGCGAGCACGTGAGCGCCCCGGAGCCGGCCCCCGCCTCCAGCACCCGCGCGCCCGGGAAGATGTCGCCCCACATCAGGATCTGCGCGGCGTCCTTCGGGTAGATGACCTGCGCGCCACGCGGCATCGAGAGCACGTAGTCGGCCAGCCGGGGCCGCAGCGCGAGATAGGGCGTGCCGACCGGGGAGATGACGACGCTGCCCTCCGGCTTGCCGATCAGGTCGTCGTGGGCGAGACCGCCGCGGTGGGTGTGGTACTGGCCCCCGGTCTCCAGGGTGAGGGTGTAGTGACGGCCCTTCGGGTCGGTCAGCTGCACGCGGTCGCCGGGACGGAAGGGACCGCCCCGCGGGGTGACAGCGGGGGGCGCATCAGCGAGCGGCGGCAGCGGTTGGGACACGGGCAAGACGCTAAAGGGTGCGCTTTCCGGATGCCGCAGCGCCCGGCGACGCGCACCGTCCGGCCACCACGCACATCGCCGGACATGGCACACGGTGGCCACCGGATGTGTGCGGCCCGCGCAGCGCCCCGCGGCTGCGGGGACGGCTCGCCCGGAAGTGTCAGGGCGGTCCCCTACGCTCCGGAGCGTGACGGACACTTCCGGCGAGAGCCACGGGCTCGGCACGACCACCGCCGGCCCCGCCACCTTCGACGCCCCCACCCCCATCCCGGCCACCGACGACGCGGCCGAGGCCCCGGTGGCCGGTGGCGACTCCCCGGTGCGCCCGCGGCGCCGACCGGCGCTGTCCCCGTCACGGGCGGGTGACTTCAAGCAGTGCCCGCTGCTCTACCGGTTCCGGGCGATCGACCGGCTCCCGGAGCGGCCCAGCCGGGCACAGATCCGCGGCACGCTCGTGCACGTCGTCCTGGAGCGGCTCTACGACCTGCCCGCCGCGCAGCGGTCCCTCCCGGTGGCCCAGGAGCTCGTCGGGCCGGCCTGGGAGGAGCTGTGCGGGCAGGAGCCGGAGCTGGTGAACCAGCTCTTCGAGGGCCCCGAGGATCCGGAGCTGCCGTCCTGGCTCGCGTCCACCGGGCCGCTCCTGGAGGCGTACTTCCAGCTGGAGGACCCTCGCACACTGGAGCCCGAGGCGCGTGAGCTGCTCGTGGAGACGGAGCTGGAGTCCGGCCTGCTGCTGCGTGGCTACATCGACCGGCTCGACGTCGCACCCACCGGGCAGATGCGCGTGGTCGACTACAAGACCGGGCCGGCGCCCCGGCCGGTTGCCGAGGCGCGGGCGCTGTTCCAGATGAAGTTCTACGCACTGGCCCTGCTGCACCTGCGCGGTGTGGTGCCCGCCCAGCTCCGGCTGATGTACCTGGCCGACACCGAGTGGCTCACCTACGAGCCCGACGAGGTCGAGCTCCGTCGCTTCGAGCGCACGCTCGACGCCATCTGGGAGGCCATCCTCATCGCGGGCGAGTCCGGCGACTTCCGGCCCAACCCCAGCAGGCTCTGCGAGTGGTGCAGCCACAAGCCGCTCTGCCCGGCCTGGGACGGCACCCCGCCGGCCTACCCGGGCTGGCCCGCCGACGTCAGCGCCGACGAGACCCCGATGGAACGCGCCGGCTGAGCACCGGCGCGCCGGGCACGATCCCCACCGGGGCATTCTCGGGGGGTGCCGGCAGATGTGCTTCCCCTCGAACCGTTCTACCTGCCCCTCGACGGCCCGGACGGCGAGCGGTTCCACGCCACCCTCTCCAGCACGGGACCGTGGTTCGCCGACGCCCAACACGTCGGGCCGCCGTCGGCACTGCTGGCACGCGCGCTCGAACGGAGCGGCACCGGGCCCGGCACGCAGCTCTCGCGGATCACCGTGGAGGTCCTCGGCCCGGTGCCGGCCGGGGAGGTGCAGGTCCGCGCGGGGGTGGAGCGACCGGGACGATCGGTCGAGCTCCTCACCGCCGAGATGACAGCGGGCGGGCGGGCCGTGCTCAGGGCCCGTGCCTGGCGGCTCGTGGTCGGCGACACCCGGGCCGTGGCCGGCGGGGAGGTCGACCCGCTACCGCCGCCGGAGCAGGGCGTTCACCGTCCGGAGCGGCCGCCCGGCTGGCTCCCGGGCTTCCTCGACGCGGTGGAGTGGCACTGGCTGCAGGGGTGGTACGGCGAGCCGGGCCCCGGCACGACATGGGGGCGGCTGCGCGTGCCCCTCGTCGAGGGCGAGGAGCCCAGCCCGCTGCAGCGGCTGCTCGTGGTAGCCGACACCGGCAACGGCGCCGCCGCGCCACTGGACCTGCGGCACTGGCTGTTCGTCAACACCGAGCTCACGGTGCACCTGCACCGGCCGCCGGTCGGCGAGTGGATGGCCGTGGCCGCCGCCACGGTGGTCGGACCGACAGGGATGGGCACGGTGTCCGGCCTGCTGTTCGACGAGCGGGGCCACACCGGACGCTCCACGCAGAGCGTGGTGGTGCGGCCCCGCTGAGTGCCGAACTCAGGCGGTGTGGCCGTTGAGGCCGGTGCCGTCCACCGCCCGGCAGGACCGGATCTCCGAGGTCAGGATCGCGCGGACGCCGAGCGAGGCCAGGTCGTCCATCACCTTGTTGGCGGACGTCCTGCGCACCATCGACCGGACGCCGTACCAGTTCGGCTGCGACAGCGGCGAGACGGTGGGCGCCTGCATGCCGGGCGTGATGCGCTTGGCCTCTTCGAGCACAGCGGCCGGGCAGTCGTAGTCGAGCATCAGGTACTGCCGTGCGTAGACGACCCCCTGCAGGCGCGCGGTGAACACCCCCTTGGCCGCCTTCACCTCGACGGTCTCCTCGCGGTCCGGGCGCGGCTCCCGCTCGATGAGCGTGGCCTGGGACTCCGCGATCGCCTTGCCGAACGGCTTGAGGCCGTGCTGGCGCAGCGTGCGCCCGGAGGAGACGACGTCGGCGATCGCGTCGGCCAGCCCGAGCTGGACCGAGATCTCCACGGCCCCGTCGAGCTTGATGATGTCGGCGCGGACGCGGCTGCGCGCCAGGTGGGCGCGGACCAGTCGGGGGTAGGACGTGGCGATCTTCTTGCCCTCGAGATCCTCGAGCGTCCACTCCCCGCCGTGCTCGGTGCGTTCCGGTGCGGCGAACCGGAACTTCGACGCGCCGAAGCCGAGCTCGATGACCCGCTTCACCTGGCTGCCCGACTCGTCCATGAGGTCAGCGCCCGTGATGCCCAGGTGCAGATCGCCGGACCCGACATAGGTGGCGATGTCCTTGGGACGCAGGTAGAAGAACTCGATCTCGTTCTCGTCGTCGAGCATGCTGAGGTCACGCGAGTCCGATCGCTGCCGATAACCGGCCTCACGCATCATCGTGGCGGCGGGCTCGGCCAACGTTCCCTTGTTGGGAAGTGCGACGCGGAGCATCAGAGGTCTCCTAGTGCCTTGCTGTGATTCTTACAGGAACTTGTAAACGTCCTCGAGCGAGATCTTGCGCCCGATCATGAGGACCTGGATGCGGTAGAGCAGCTGAGAGATCTCCTCGGCCAACGCGTCGTCGGCCTCGTGTTCGGCGGCCAGCCACACCTCGCCGGCCTCCTCGAGCAGTTTCTTGCCCTGCTCGTGCACGCCGGCATCGAGTGCGGCGACAGTGCCCGAGCCCTCCGCCCGAGTGGCGGCCTTCTCGGTCAGCTCGACGAACAAACCGTCGAAGGTCTTCACGTCGGGTTACTCCTCACAACATCAGTGTCATACGTCTGTGGGTTTCGACGCGAACGGCCGCACCGGGCCTGCTGCGCCCGGTACAGATGAAGCGCCGGATGGTTCGGTGAACGGTCGGTTCGCGCATTATGCGGGCGCCGAGCGGGTCGGCTAACGGCGCCCTTGTGAAGTTCAGCGGTCGAGTGTCGAGCGGTACCGTGCGCATGCGGTCCGCTAGGCAACGCGATCTGCGCGTACACGAGCGTAGGCGTCTCGCACGTCATCCGCCGTGAGTCCGGCCAGTGAGCGACGATGAACACGTCCTGGACCTGCCGGAACAGGCACCTCGCAGGGCACGACGAGCACGGCGGCACCCGCCGTCTCCGCCGCGGTGGCCCCCGTCGGCGAGTCCTCCACCGCCACGCACTCCTGCACCGGGACGCCGAGCAGCTCCGCCGCCCGCAGGTACGGGTCGGGCGCCGGTTTGCCGTGGGGCACCTCGTCCCCGCACACCGTGACGGTGAAGTGCTCGCGCCCGATGGTCTCCAGCGCCAGCTCGGTGAGCGCCCGCTCCGTGTTCGTGACGAGCGCAGTCGGCCAGCCCGCCGCGCGGACCATCCGCAACGCCTCGAGCGCGCCGGGACGCCACTCCAGGCCGGCCGCGAACAGCTCGCCCGTGCGCTCGGTCATCCACTTCTCCGCCTGCGCCATCCGGACCGGATCGCGGTCGAGCCCCAGGTCCTCGAACATCAGCCCCAGCGTGCGTGCCATGTTCGACCCGATCATGTCCTCCCGGGCCTGCGAGCTCAGCTCCCCGCCGAGCCAGCGTGCCGTCTCCGCGAGCGAGATGCTCCAGACCTTCTCCGAGTCGACCAGCGTGCCGTCCATGTCCCACAGAACGGCCGCAGGGAGCTCCTCGGCATAGGTGTTCGGACCCGACAAGCGATCCTCAGAGTTGATGTTCGGACCCGGCAAGCGATCCTCAGCCCGCATTGAAGTACTTCGCCTCCGGGTGGTGCGCCACCATCGCGTCGGTGGACTGCTCCGGATGCAGCTGCAGCTCCTCCGAGAGCTCCACGCCGATCCGTCCGGGCTGCAGCAGCTCCACGATCTTCGTGCGGTCCTCGAGGTTGGGGCAGGCGCCGTAGCCGAGCGAGTAGCGGGCGCCCCGGTAGCCGAGCTTGAAGAACTCCTCGACGTCGGCAGGGTCCTCCGCCGCCACGGCACCACCGGCCGGGAAGGTCAGCTCCTCCCGGATCCGCCGGTGCCAGTACTCGGCCAATGCCTCGGTGAGCTGGACGCCCAGGCCGTGGACCTCCAGGTAGTCGCGGTAGGCGTCCTTCGCGAACAGCTCGTTGGCGTAGTCGGCGATGGGCTGGCCCATCGTCACCAGGTGCAGCGGCAGCACGTCCACCTCGCCGCGCTCGACGGCCAGGGTGCGGGGCCGCCAGAAGTCGGCCAGGCACAGGTGCCGGTCGCGGCGCTGGCGCGGGAACTCCAGCCGGAACCGCTCCGCGGCGTCGGGACGGGGCTCGTCGAGCACCAGCAGCGCGTCCTTCTCCGACACCGCCGGGAAGTACCCGTAGACGACGGCGGCGTGCGCGAGGACGCCCTCCGTGGAGAGCCGCTCCAGCCAGTACCGCAGCCGCGGGCGGCCCTCGGTCTCCACCAGCTCCTCGTAGCTCGGGCCCGAGCCGCTCTTCGTGCCCCGCAGGCCCCACTGGCCCAGGAACAGCGCGCGCTCGTCGACCATCCCCGAGTACTCGGCCAGCGAGATCCCCTTGACCACGCGCGTGCCCCAGAACGGCGGGGTGGGCAGCGGGTTGTCGACCGTGACGTCGGAGCGTTCCGGCTGCGGGCCCGCGACCTCGGCTTCTGCCGCCTTCCGCTTGGCCGCCACCCGCTGCGAACGTTCGTGGCGGGCCTTGCGCTCGGCCTGCTTGGCCTCCTCCTCCGGGTCGACCTCCGGCAGCTCGCCGCGCAGGCGAGCCATCGTGGCGTCCATCACCCGCAGGCCCTCGAAGGCGTCGCGGGCGTAGGTGACCCGGCCCTCGTACACGTCGGACAGGTCGTTCTCCACGTAGGAGCGCGTGAGCGCGGCGCCACCGAGCAGCACCGGGAGCTTCTTCGCGACCCCCCGGGAGTTCATCTCCTGGAGGTTCTCCTTCATGATCACCGTGGACTTGACCAGCAGCCCCGACATCCCGACGGCGTGCGCCCTGTGCTCCTCGGCAGCACTCAGGATCGTCGCGATGGGCTGCTTGATCCCCAGGTTGACCACGTTGTAGCCGTTGTTGGTGAGGATGATGTCCACGAGGTTCTTGCCGATGTCGTGGACGTCGCCCTTGACCGTGGCCAGCACGATCGTGCCCTTGCCGTCGCTGTCGGTCTTCTCCATGTGCGGCTCGAGGTAGGCCACGGCCGTCTTCATCACCTCGGCGCTGGCGAGCACGAACGGCAGCTGCATCTGACCGGAGCCGAACAGCTCACCGACGGTCTTCATGCCCGACAGCAGCGTGTCGTTGATGATCTCCAGTGCCGGGCGTGACTCGAGCGCCTCGTCGAGGTCGGCCTCGAGGCCCTGGCGCTCCCCGTCGATGATGCGGCGCTCCAGCCGCTCGAACAGCGGCAGCCCGGCCAGCTCCTCGGCCCGGCCGGCCCTCGCCGACGAGGCCGTGACGCCCTCGAACAGCTCCATGAAGCGGTTGAGGGGGTCGTAGTCCGCCCGACGGCGGTCGTAGACGAGGTCGAGCGCCACCGACCGCTGCTCGTCGTCGATCTTGGCCATCGGGAGGATCTTCGCCGCCGAGACGATCGCGGTGTCCAGCCCGGCGTTGACGCACTCGTGCAGGAACACCGAGTTCAGGACCTGCCGCGCGGCCGCGTTGAGGCCGAACGAGACGTTCGAGACACCCAGCGTGGTCTGCACGTCCGGGTAGCGGCGCTTCAGCTCCCGGATCGCCTCGATGGTCTCCAGCGCGTCCCGGCGCACCTCCTCCTGGCCCGTGGTGATCGGGAACGTCAGGGTGTCGACGACGATGTCCTCGACGTGCATGCCGTGGTTGGTGGTGAGGTCGCGGATGAGCCGGTCGGCCACCCGCACCTTCCACTCGGCGGTGCGGGCCTGGCCCTCCTCGTCGATGCACAGCGCGACGACCGCGCAGCCGTGGGCGCGCACCAGCTCCATCGCCCGCTGGAAGCGGGAGCCGGGCCCGTCGCCGTCCTCGTAGTTGACCGAGTTGATGATCGAGCGGCCGCCGAGGCGCTCCAGTCCGGCGCGCAGGACCTCCGGCTCGGTCGAGTCGAGCATCACCGGCAGCGTGGAGGCGGTGGCGAGGCGTCCGGCCAGCTCGGCCATGTCGGCGACGCCGTCCCGTCCGACGTAGTCGACGCACAGGTCGATGAGGTGGGCGCCGTCGCGGGTCTGGTCGCGGGCGATCGCGACGCACGCCTCCCAGTCCTCGGCGAGCATCGCCTCGCGGAACTTCTTGGAACCGTTGGCGTTGGTGCGCTCGCCGATCATGAGCACCGACGTGTCCTGGCGGAAGGGCACGGAGGCGTACAGCGAGCTGACCCCTGGCTCCGGACGCGGGGTGCGCGCCGCCGGCGTCAGGTGGCGGACCGCGTCGGACACGGCCCGCACGTGCTCGGGCGTGCTGCCGCAGCAGCCCCCGACCAGCCGCAGCCCGTAGTCGCGGACGAACGTGGAGAGCGCCTCGGCGAGCCCGTCGGGGTCGAGCGGGTACTCCGCGCCGTTGGGGCCGAGCACGGGCAGCCCGGCGTTCGGCATCACCGAGAGCGGGATGCGCGCGTGCTTGGACAGCGTGCGCAGGTGCTCGCTCATCTCGGCGGGGCCGGTGGAGCAGTTCAGGCCGATGAGGTCGATCCCCAGCGGCTCCAGCGCGGTGAGCGCGGCGCCGATCTCGGAACCGAGCAGCATCGTGCCCGTGGTCTCCATGGCCACCTGCGTGACGATGGGGATGCGGCGCCCCTCGTCGGCCATCGCCTGCTGCGCACCGAGCACGGCCGCCTTGACCTGCAGCAGGTCCTGGCAGGTCTCGATGACGATCGCGTCGGCGCCGCCGGCGACCAGGCCGCGGCCACATTCGGCGTAGGCGTCGCGCAGGGCGGCGAACGCCGCGTGGCCCAGCGTGGGCAGCTTCGTGCCCGGCCCCACCGAGCCCAGGACGTACCGGGGACGGTCGGGGGTGCTCATCTCGTCGGCGACTTCGCGGGCGAGGCGAGCCCCCTTCTCCGCGAGCTCGCGGATCCGGTGGGGGATGTCGTAGTCGGCGAGGTTGGGGAGGTTGGCCCCGAACGTGTTGGTCTCGACGGCGTCGGCGCCCGCTTCGAAGTACGCGCGGTGGATGCTCCGGACGACGTCGGGCCGGGTGTCGTTGAGCACCTCGTTGCAGCCCTCGAGGCCGTCGAAGTCGTCGAGCGTGAGGTCGGCGGCCTGCAGCATGGTGCCCATCGCACCGTCGGCGATCACCACCCGCTCCGACAGCGTGTCCATCAATGTGGTGTCGAAGGCAGGTGGTGGCTGGGTGCGGGTGTCGGGCTGCACACTGACACGGTAGCGGCCCGGGGGAGGCGGCCATCGCGCTGCGGCCTGCCGCCGTAGGCTGGGCAGATGACCGATCGCGAGCCGGAAACCGGAGCGGAGAACGAACTGCCCCGCCTCGTCGACCCGGTGATGATCGCCGCGTTCGAGGGTTGGAACGATGCCGGGGAGGCCGCCAGCACCGCACTGGAGCACCTGGAGCTGAGCTGGGACGCCGAGCCCCTGCTCTCGATCGATCCAGAGGAGTACTACGACTTCCAGGTCACGAGGCCGCACGTGCGGCACGCCGGGGGTGTCACCCGCAAGATCGAGTGGCAGACCACCCGGCTCTCGGTGGCGACCCTCCCGGGCACCGAGCGGCACGTCGTCCTCGTCAACGGGATCGAGCCCAACCTGCGCTGGCGGGCCTTCTGCGCCGAGCTCCTCGGCTACGTGGAGAAGCTCGGTGTGACGAAGGTCATCACCCTCGGCGCCCTGCTCACCGACACGCCGCACACGCGGCCCACCCCCGTCAGCGGGATCTCCTACGACGTGTCCTCCGCCGGCGAGCTCCAGGTGGAACCGTCGAGCTACCAGGGACCCACCGGGATCGTGGGCGTGTTCCAGAACGCGTGCGTCGAGGCGGGCATCCCCGCGGTGTCGTTCTGGGCCGCCGTCCCGCACTACGTGTCGCAGGCCCGCGTGCCCAAGGCCGCCGTCGCGCTGCTGCACCGGGTCGAGGAGCTGCTCGACGTCGAGGTGCCGCTGGGTGGCCTCCCGGAGCAGGCCGAGGAGTGGGAGCGCACGGTGTCGGAGATGGCCGAGGCCGACGACGAGGTGCGCGAGTACGTCCGCCAGCTCGAGGAGCAGGCCGAGGCCGACGCCGACGTGCTCCCCGAGGCCGACGGTGACGCCATCGCCGCCGACTTCGAGCGCTACCTGCGCCGGCGCGGCACCGGGGGCTCGGGCAACTGACGAAGGCGCGCTCCCCGGGCGCGCCCCCTCGCGAAGCCCTGGCCAGGGCCGGGCTCTACGCGGGAGCGCTCCTGGGCCCTTTCGGTGGCGGCATCACCGTCGCCATGTTGCCGGAGCTGGGCGCGTCGTTCGACGTTTCGCCCGCCACCGCGTCGTTGTCGATCACCGCCTACACGGCGCCCTTCGCCGCCGTGATGCTCGTGTCGGGCACGTTCGGCGAGCGCTGGGGCCGGCGCCGCACCGTCGTCGTCGCTTACCTGGTGTACCTGCTCGCCTCGGTGGCCTGCCTGCTCGCCACGACGCTGCCGCTGTTCCTCGCGGCCCGCGCGCTGCAGGGAGCCGCCAACGCGTTCACCACTCCCCTGCTGCTGGCCGCGGTGGCCGCCGCGGCGCCCCCACAGCGGCTCGGCCGCGTGCTCGGCTGGTTCGGCTCCATGCAGGCGGCGGGCCAGACCACGGCGCCACTGGTCGGAGGGCTCGCGGCCGAGGTCGACTGGCGGTTCGCGTTCGCAGGCGTCGCGGCGGTGGCCGCGGTGCTGGCCGCCACCGGCATCCCCGCAGAGGGTGCCGCCGCGCCCGCGGCCCAGCGCCCCTCCCTGCGCACCGCCTGGCAGCCCGTGGTCCTGCGCGCCGGCCTCGTGGCGGCGGTGGGATGGGGCTGCCTCGCCGGGCTGAACTTCCTCGTCGCACTCCGGCTGGAGGAGGAGTTCGGCGTCGGCTCCGGGGCGAGGGGGCTGCTGCTCACCGGGCTCGGGGTGGCCGGGCTGCTCACCGCACGGCTCGTCGGCGGCGGCGTCGACCGGATCGGCGCCCGGCGCAGCGTCCTGCTCGGAGCCGCCATCGGCGTGCTCGTCGTCCTCGGGGTCGGTCTGGCGCCGGTGGTGTGGCTGGTCGGCGTCATCTGGGCGCTCGGCGGGGTGGCCACCCAGCTCGTGCTCGTCGGCGTCAACGCGATGGTGCTCGGATCCGTCGCCCAGAACCCGGGAGGCGCCATGTCCGTGGTGCAGGCGGTGCGGTTCAGCGGTGCCGCACTGAGCCCGGTGGCGATCACGCCCGTCTACCACGCAGAGCCGGTGGCCGGCTTCGTCCTGCCGGCCGTCCTGCTCGCGGTGGGGGTGCCGGCGCTGCTCCCGCGCCCACCCCGCCCCTCCCCGTCTCCCTGACCCGCCCTCCCGCGACATGGACACATGTCGCTGTTGAAACGGCCGCAGAACAGCGACATGTGTCCATGTCGGGCTCAGGCCGCCGCCAGAGCGGCTTCCACCGTGCGGACCAGCTTTCGCGGGGTCGACAGCAGCGGCTGGGTCACGAACACCACGTCCCACCCGATCCCGTGCACCCGGTTGAGCCGCTCCCGGTCGTGGTTGAGCGCCCACAGCTGCCCGTCGCGCCACTCCCCGTCGTACTCGACGGCCACCTTCCGCTCCGGGAAGGCCAGGTCGACCCGCACGATGCGTCCTGTGGCGTCCTCGATCCAGTACTGCGGCACCGGGTGCAGCCCGGCCAGCTCGAGCCACACGCGCACCTTCGACTCGGGCCGCGACTCCGCACGGGCGTCGGTGAGCTCGACGGCTCGCCGAGCCGAGACGACGCCGCGGTCCGACCGCGCAGCCACCAGAGCGGCCACGGCGTCGCGGTCCACCAGCCCGGCCCGCAGGACGACGTCGAGATCGGCGACGGCGTCCGGGAGCGAACGGTTGAGCGCGAGGTCGAGTGCCATTCGCAGCGGCGCGGCGATCCGGCCGCCGTACCAGGGTTCGGAATCGTCCCGGCCGAGCTCGGTGCGCCGCAGGTCGATGCCGTCGCGCCAGGTGATCCGGCGGCGCAGCGGAGCCACCACCGCCACCGGGTCGTGCGCCCGCGCGAGCTCGCAGCCGCGGATGGTGGCAGCCGAGCGGCCGGTGATCACCGCGTCGGCCGGCAGCACCAGCGTTGCGCCCCGGCAGCGGACCGGGTGCGTGACCTTCGTGCGCGCGTCCACGTAGACGTCTCGGAAGAGATTCGTGACACGCGGGCCGCGCAGCTGCGCCGGGGTGAGCAGACCGGCCGCGACGGCCTCGGAACCGAGGAAGACCATGCCAACACGATCAGGCCGGCGGCGACGGTCGTCGAACGCCCGTCCACACCCCTGCCACTGACCGGACGGCGGTCCCCAGAACCACTCGCCCCCTTGCGCACGACCCCGTTCTCGTGTTCGGGCGCGACATGGACACATGTCGCTGTTCTCAGGCCGTTTCAACAGCGATACGTGACCATGTCGCGGCCGGGGGCCGGTCGCGGGTGTGGAGTCAGGTGCTCAGTACTGAGAGGAGGGCTCGGGCGTAGGCGCGTTCGGCGTCCACGTCGAGGTGGCGCTCCTCGCCGCCGGGGGCCGTGATCACCACCGCGTACCCGTCGCCGATCGGTTCGAGGCGGCGGAAGCGGGGGCCGAGGGCGGCGCGCAGCTGGCCTTCCGACGGCAGCCACACCACGGCGTCCTGCTCGACGCTGTCCAGGGCCCATTCGGTGGTGCCGTTGAAGCGCAGCAGGCGGCCGGTGGGGGCGTCGTGCACGTCGATCGTGAGCTCGCTGACGACGAAGACGTCGGCATCCATGTCCCGGCCGGGGATCACGAACCGGTCGCCCGACGCCGGGGTCCATTCGAGTCCGGCGGTGCGCAGCCGCAGTGCCAGGTCGATGGTGATCATGTCAGCCGGCGGTGGCGGCGTGCCGGCGCAGGTCGGCGAGGTCGACCCAGTCGAGGGTGCGGACGTGGGTGGCCTCCAGCACCACCGGGGGTGCGACGCCGGCGGCGAGCGCCTCGGCCCAGCGGTCGGCGCACAGGCACCAGCGGTCACCGGGCCGCAGCCCGGCGAAGCCGTACTCGGGACGCGGCGTGGACAGGTCGTTGCCCTGTTCGGCGCTGAACCGGAGGAACTCCTCGGTGACCATGGCGCAGACCGTGTGGACGCCCGGGTCGTCGGACGCGGCCTCGCAGCAGCCCGTACGGGTGAAGCCGGTCATCGGGTCGGTTCCGCACGTCTGCAGCTCGCCGCCCAGCACGTTGCCCGCCATGTGCCCCACTCAACCAGAACGGGTAGCTCGATGGCATGACGCAATCGCCCCAACCTGACCCGGAACCCCCTCGTCCGCCGGGGGCGCCGGAGCGCGACCTCGACGTCCCGATCGACGCCGAGGACGCGCAGGTGCCGGACGGCGAGGACGTCGAGCCCGACGCCGGCGCCGTCGAGCCGCCGGACTGACCGTGCCGCCCGCCGGCCGGGCGTGCCTACAGCGCGACTCCGAGCAGCGCGTCGAGCGCGGTGCGGACGAGCGCCGGGGCGTCCGGGTCGGTGCCCCGGCGCTCCAGTGCCTCCGCGGCCCACCCGTCGACGGCGGCCAGCGCGGCGGGGGTGTCCAGGTCGTCGGCCAGGTGGGTGCGCAGCCGCTGCACCAGGTCGTCCGCGGAGGGGCCGGCGCCGAGCGCGACGGCCTCCCGCCAGCGCGCGAGCCGCTCCTGCGCCTGCGTGAGCAGGTCGTCTGTCCACGGCCGGTCCTCGCGGTAGTGCCCGGCGAGCAGACCCAGCCGGATGGCGTTGGGGTCGACGCCCTGGGAGCGCAGCTTGGAGACGAACACCAGGTTGCCCCGCGACTTGGACATCTTCTCGCCGTCGAGCCCGATCATCCCGGTGTGCGTGTAGTGCCGGGCGAAGGGATGTTCGCCGGTGAACGCCTCGGCGTGGGCGGCCCCGAACTCGTGGTGGGGGAAGATCAGGTCGGAGCCGCCTCCGTTGAGGTCGATCTGGGTGCCGAGCCGGTTGAGCGCGATCGCGGCGCACTCGACGTGCCAGCCGGGGCGCCCGGGGCCGAGGTCGGACGGCCAGGACGGCTCGTCCGGCCGGGCCATCCGCCACAGCAGGGCGTCGGTGGGGTGGCGCTTGCCGGGCCGGTCGGGGTCGCCGCCACGCTCGCGGGACAGCTCGATCATCTTCTGCTCGTCGTAGTGGGACTCGTAACCGAAGTGGCCGGTGACGGAGCTGTCGAAGTAGACGTCGGGGTACTCGGGGTCGTCGATGCGGTAGGCCGCCCCGGAGGCGAGCAGCTTGCCGACGAGCTCGGCGATCTCGCCCATCGCCTCGACCGCGCCGATGTAGTGCTGCGGCGCGAGCACCCGCAGGGCCTCCATGTCCTCGCGGAACAGCGCCGTCTCGCGCATCCCCAGCACGACCCAGTCGTCGTGGTCGCGGGCGGCCCGCTCCAGCAGCGGGTCGTCGATGTCGGTGACGTTCTGGACGTAGTTCACGTCGTGGCCGAGGTCGCGCCAGAGGCGGTTGACCAGGTCGAACGCCAGGTACGTCGCGGCGTGACCGAGGTGGGTGGCGTCGTAGGGCGTGATCCCGCAGACGTACATCGTGGCGGTGGGCCCGGGCGCGGTCGGCCGTACGCGACCGGTGGCGGTGTCGTACAGGCGAAGCGGCGGACCACCGCCGGGGAGCCGCGGGACATCGACGGTTGCCCAGGTTTGCATGCCGAACAACTTACGCGTTCAAGAC
Source organism: Pseudonocardia xinjiangensis (assembly GCF_050948425.1). Lineage (NCBI taxonomy): Bacteria > Bacillati > Actinomycetota > Actinomycetes > Pseudonocardiales > Pseudonocardiaceae > Pseudonocardia > Pseudonocardia xinjiangensis. Next base: position 3,922,837 of record NZ_CP192009.1, read on the forward strand.
GGGCGGATCGCCAGGTTCGTCGTGGGCCTCACTGCCACGGGTCCCGCAGCCTGGCCTCGATGTCGCGCAGGTGGCGCCGCGCGCAGCTCGGGCACAGCCAGCGCACCTGCCCGTCCGGGTCGCGCTCGTGGACCCACGTCAGTGCGGAGGCGTCGGCGTCGTCACGGACGGCGCCGCAGTGGCGGCAGGTCGGCACGTGCCCAGCATGCCCGCTTGCTCCCGGGCACCTCCTCTGCCAACCTGAGCCAAGTTGTCTAGACCAAACATCTAGTCGGGTAGGGATGCAGTTGCGGACCGTCATCGGTATCGACATCGGTGGCTCCAAGACCCACGGTCTTCGCTCGGTGGACGGGGTTCCGGACGCCGAGGCCGTGGCCGGGAGCGCCAACATCGCCGCGGTCGGCGTCGCCGAGGCGGGGCGCCAGCTCGAGGCGCTGCTCACCCGGCTCGGCGCCACCGGCGTGGACGCCGTCTGCGTGGGTGCGGCCGGCGCCGACGGACCGGCGTCGGTGGGCACCCTGGAACGGCTGCTCGCCCAGCACGCGCCCGGGGCCAGGGTGCTCGTCGTGCACGACGCGCGGCTCCTGCTGGCCGCCGCCGGTCTCGACACCGGGGTCGCCCTGATCTCCGGGACGGGCTCGGTGGCGTGGGGCATGCGCGCCGACGGCACCGAGGCGCGCGCAGGCGGGTGGGGCCACCTCCTCGGTGACGAGGGCAGCGGCTACCGCATCGCCCTCGACGCGGTGCGCCACACGCTGGACCGGATGGATGCCGGCGCCCCGCCCGACCCGCTCAGCCGGGCGTTGCTCGCCGGCTGCGGCCTCACCGACCGCGAGCAGCTGATCGACCACGTCTACAGCACGCAGGACCGGCGGTACTGGGCCGAACGCGCCGGTGTCGTCGTCGAGCTGGCCGGAAGCGGTGACGTCGCGGCCACCGCCATCCTCGACGCGGCCGCCGACGCGCTGGCCGCGCTGGCCACGCGGGTGCTCGGACGCCTCGGCGGCCACGAGCCGGTGGTGCTCGGGGGCGGTCTCGCGGTCCACCAGCCGCTGCTGCAGCAGGCAGTGCGCCACCGGCTGCCCGCCGTGGAGGTCCACGTGCTCACCGAGGCACCCGCCGCCGGAGCCGTCCGGCTGGCCGAGGCGTTCCTCGACCAGGAACCCGTCGCGTCGAACGCCGCCGAGCCGCGGGCATGACCGCCGTGGCGTCGCACCAGCCAGGCCGCCTGATGGCGGCGGAGATCGCCGAGCAGCCCGCCGTCTGGCGGCGGTTGCTCGCTGACGGGCCCGCCGCCGGGCTGGACGCCGCGGCGGCCCAGATCCGCCGCAGAGCGCCGCGGACCGTCCTGTTCGTGGCCCGCGGTACCAGTGACCACGCCGCGCTGTACGCCAAGTACCTGGCGGAGATCCGGCTGGGGCTGCCCGCCGGTCTGGTCTCGCCGTCGACGATGACGGCCTACGGGGCCCGGCCCGACCTGCGCGACGTACTGATGATCGGCATCAGCCAGTCCGGCGGCTCGCCCGACCTGGTCCGGTCGCTGGAGGTGGCCCGGGCCCAGGGTGCGCTGACGGTGGCGGTCACCAACAACGCCGACTCCGCGCTCGCCCGCGCCGCCCACGCGCATGTCGACGTGCTGGCCGGAGCGGAACGCTCGGTGGCCGCCACCAAGTCCTACACCGCCCAGCTGCTCGCGCTGTACCTGCTGCTCGACCGGGTGATCGACGGCAACGGCGGGGGCACATCCGCGGCCGAGGCCCTGCCCGACCTCGGCGACGCCCTGCTGGCCCGCGACGCCGAGATCGCCGCGATCGCGCAGCGCTACCGGTTCGCGCAGCGGATGATCACCACCGGCCGCGGCTACTCCTACCCGACCGCGCGGGAGGCCGCGCTGAAGCTGATGGAGACCGCCTACGTCTCGGCACAGGCGTTCTCCGGGGCCGACCTGCTGCACGGCCCGCTCGCCCTCGTCGACCCACAGGTTCCGGTGCTCGCCGTGGTGAACGACGGCGTCGGCGGCACCGCGATGGAGGACGTGCTGCCCCGGCTGGCCGAGCGCCGGGCCGACGTGTGCTGCGTGGGACACCCGGCCGCCGTGGCGCGGGCCGCGGTCGGCTTCGCGCTCCCGGCCGGCGTGCCCGAGGAGCTCTCCCCACTGCTGGAGATCCTCCCGTTCCAGCTGCTCGCCCGCCACGTCGCCGTCGACCGCGGCGAGGACCCGGACGCTCCCCGCGGCCTCAGCAAGATCACGGAGACGTTGTGACCTCGAGTGGCACGACCCTGCTCCTGACCGCCGACACGGTGGTCACCCCCGCCGCGGTCGGACCGGGATGGGTCGAGGTGGCAGGCGACCGCATCACCGGCGCCGGCACGGGGGCACCACCGCGCCCGGCCGATGTCGATCTCGGCGACGCCGTGCTCGTGCCCGGGTTCGTCGACATGCACGTCCACGGCGGCGCGGGAGCGGCGTTCCCCGACGGGGACCCCGACCAGGCGCTGCACGCGGTGCGCTTCCACCGGACCCACGGGACGACAACGATGATGGCGAGCCTGGTCGCGGCCGCACCCGCCGACCTGCTCCGGGCCGTCGACGCCCTCGCCGGCCTCGTGGCCGACGGCGAGCTCGCCGGGGTGCACCTGGAGGGGCCGTGGCTGGCCGGGGCCCGGTGCGGCGCCCACGACCCGCGGCAGCTGCGCGACCCCGATCCCGGGGAGCTGGAGCGACTGCTGCGCGCCGGTCACGGGGCCGTCCGCATGGTGACGCTGGCCCCGGAGCGGGCCGGCGGCCTGGACGCCGTCCGCCGGATCGTTGACGCCGGGGCGATCGCCGCGCTCGGCCACACCGACGCGACCTACGCGCTCACGCGCTCGGCGGTGGCCGCGGGCGCGCGCGTGGGAACCCACCTGTTCAACGCGATGGCACCGGTGCACCACCGCGAGCCGGGGCCCGCGGTGGCCCTGCTGGAGGACTCCCGGGTCACCGTCGAGCTGGTGACCGACGGGCTGCACGTCCACCCCGCCCTGTGGGAGCACGTGCTCCGGAGCACCGGCGGCGGGCGCGTGGCGGCCGTGACGGACGCGATGGCGGCCGCCGGGATGCCGGACGGCCAGTACCACCTCGGTGCGTTGCAGGTGACCGTGACCGACCGGGTGGCCCGGGTGGCCGACACCGGCACGATCGCGGGCAGCACCGCCACCACCGACGCGCTGTTCGCCAACGTCGTGCGGCATGCGGCCCTGCCGCGCGAGGAGGCGCTGGCACGGGCGGTGGCGATGACGGCGGGCACACCGGCGCAGGCACTCGGGTTGGCCGACGTCGGGGCGATCGAGGCCGGCCGCCGGGCCGACCTCGTGGTGCTCGACCCGGACCTGCGCGTGCGCGAGGTCTACCGGGCCGGGGTGCGCCTCACGCCCGTCCCGCTCGCCGGCTGACCGGCCGCGGAACACCGACCCCGCATTGCAGCAAAGCCACGTTCACGCAACGAGGTTGCATGAACGTGGCTTTGCTGCAATCAACCGCAGTCCGGGCGGCGGGTCAGCGGCGGGTGCGCAGGTAGTCCGCCACCACCTCGGCGCCGAGGCCGTCCAGGGTGGGGGCCACCACGCGGCCGCCGCACCGGCGTGCCACGTCGTCGATGAACGCGGCGAGGCGCGGGTCGTCGCCGAGCATGAAGAACGTGAACGACGCCCGCAGACCGGTGATCCGGTCGAGCTCGGCCACCGTGGCCCGCAGCGTCTCCCGGCTGGGTGGGTAGTCGAAGACGGCGTTGCCGTCCGGTTCGAGGTGGGCCGTCGGCTCGCCGTCGGTGACGACGAGGACCACGGGCTGCGCGTCCGGGTTGCGGCGCAGGTGCTGTCCGGCCAGCAGCAGCGCGTGATGCAGGTTGGTGCCCTGCTCCCACGCCCCCTCCAGCCCGACGAGCTCCCCCAGCTCCACCGACCGCGCGTGCCGGCCGAAGGTGATGAGCTTCAGGTCGTCACCGCGGAACCGCGTGGAGATCAGCTGGTGCAGCGCCAGCGCCGTGCGCTTCATCGGCACCCAGCGCCCGTCCTGGACCATCGACCACGACGTGTCGACGCACAGCGCCACCGCCGCGCGGGAGCGCTGCTCGGTCTCGACGATCTCCACGTCCGTGACGTCGAGCGTCCTCGGGTCCCCGGCCGCCTGCCGCAGCTGCGCGTTGAGCAGGGTCTTCGGCACGTTCCACGCCTCGGTGTCGCCGAACGCCCACGGCCGGGTGGCCCCGGTGGCCTCGGCCGACGCGCCGGACCGGTGCGTCTCCCGCTCGCCGCGCCGGGCGCCGATCTTGTCGACGACGTCGCGCAGAGCCGACTCCCCCAGCCGCCGCAGCGCCTTGGGCGAGAGCTGGAGCGACCCGTCGGGCGCCCGCTCGAACAGTCCTTGGCGCTGCAGCTCACGCTCCAGCTCCGCCAGGGCTCGGGCGTCGACCCGCGCCTCGTCGCCCAGGTGCTGACCGAGTGCGTCGAGGTCGATGTCCTCCATCCGCGCACCCGGGTAGCTCTGCGACAGCTGCTCGGCGAGCGCGTCGAGCTGGCCGAGCTGCTCCATCGCGCGCGTCGCCTCGCCCATGCCCATCGGGTTGTCCCCGCGGAACCGGCCCTGCCCGTCCCAGTCCTCGCCCGGCCGCAGACCCTGCAGCTGGGCGTCGAGCTGGGCCAGCGACTGCGCCAGCCGGGGGTCGCCGAAGGCCTGCTGGGACAGCTCCATCAGCTCGGCCCGCTGCTCCGGCGTCATCGAGTTGAGCATCCGCTGGGCGGCCGCCGCCCGCTGCGCGAGCAGGTCGACGAGCTCCTCGGTGCTCGTGGGGTTCTCCGGGAAGAACTCGCCGTGCTGTGCCATGAACTGCTGGAACTGCTCGGCGGTGTCCTGCCCGGCGGCGTGGTTGGCGAGCAGGCTGTTGAGGTCGTCGAGCATCTCCCGGATGCGCTCGACGTCCTCGGGCGTGGCGTTCTCCATCGCCTGCTTCATGCCCTCGAAGCGCTGGTCGAGCATCTCCCGGCCGAGCAGGTCACGGATCTGCTCGTAGGCCTCCCGCGCATCGGGGGACTGCCAGTCGTAGGAGTTCAGCTCGCGCACCGCCCCGCCCGTGTCCGAGGGCAGCGCGTCGAGCTGCATCTCCCGGAACCGGGCGTCGTCGGTGTCCTGGCGCCCGAGCGAGTCGCGCTCGGCGTCGAGGGCCTGCGCCAAGAGCTCGCGGACCTCCTGCAGCGTGCCGTCGAGCCGGTTCTCCCGCTGCAGCCTGCTGCGGCGCTGCCAGACCTCACGGGTGAGCTCGTCGAGCCCGCGCCGGTTCTGCATGCCCCGGCGCAGCAGCTCCTGCAGCGCCGAGCGCGGCGAGGAGCCCTCCATGACGTCGCGACCGATCTCGTCCATCGCGGCCCGGAGGTCGACCGGCGGGGCGAGCGGATCGGGCCCGTCGGTGTAGGGCCCGTAGGCGTACCTGCGGTCGCGTCTAGCCATAGCTCACCGTGTCGCCGTCGTCGGACTCGTCCTTCGCCAGGCGGCGGGTGAGGAACAGCAGCTCCAGGGCCAGCTCCGCCGCGCTCGCCATGGGGCCCGGGTCCTCGGTGCCGCCCGCGTCGAGCCGCTTGGCGATCTCGGTGAGAGCGTCCACCGCGGGGAGTGCGGCCACCACCTCGACGGCCGCGACCCGCTCCCCCGTGCGCACCGGGTTGCCCGCGACGGCCTCGGCGAGCGGGTTGAGGTCGATGCCGCGCAGCCGGGCCCGTGCCGTGTCAGCCGTGGCCCGGCGGAGCAGGTGCTCCAGGTGCTCGGACTCGCGGCCCTCCTCGCCGGAGGCGAACTCCAGCTTGCCGCGCAGCACGGCGGGCACCGACTCGAGGTCGACGGGACGCGCGACGGCCCGCTCCTCACCGGTGATCGCGGCGCGGCGCAGCGCGGCGGCGGCCACGGTCTCGGCGGCGGCCACGGCGAACCGTGCCGACACCCCCGAGCCCTGGTCGACGGCACTGGACTCCCGCAGCGACCGGGTGAACCGGGCGACGACCTCGATCAGGTGCCGCGGCACCTCGGCCGCGAGGTCGGCCTCCTGCTGGACCAGCGCGATCTCGTCGGCCAGCTCCAGCGGGTAGTGGGTGCGGACCTCGGCCCCGAAACGGTCCTTGAGCGGGGTGATGATCCGCCCGCGGTTGGTGTAGTCCTCGGGGTTGGCCGACGCGACGAGCAGCACGTCCAGCGGCAGGCGCAGCGTGTAGCCGCGCACCTGGATGTCGCGCTCCTCCATCACGTTCAGCAGCGACACCTGGATGCGCTCGGCGAGGTCGGGCAGCTCGTTGATGGCGACGATCCCGCGGTGGGCGCGGGGCACGAGGCCGTAGTGGATGGTCTCGGGGTCACCGAGGGAACGGCCCTCGGCGACCTTGACGGGGTCGACGTCACCGATGAGGTCGGCGACGGCGGTGTCGGGGGTGGCGAGCTTTTCGGTGTAGCGCTCGTCGCGGTGGCGCCATGCGACGGGCAGGTCGTCGCCCAGCTCGGCGGCGCGCCGGCGGGATGCCGGGGTGATGGGGTCGTAGGGGTGCTCGCCGAGCTCGGAGCCCTCGATGACGGGGGTCCACTCGTCGAGCAGGTTGACGATCGAGCGCAGGAGGCGGGTCTTGCCCTGACCGCGCTCGCCCAGCAGCACGACGTCGTGACCTGCGAGGAGGGCACGTTCCAGCTGCGGGAGCACGGTGGACTCGAACCCGACGATCCCGGGCCATGCGTCGCGCCCCTCGCGGAGCGCGGAGAGGAGGTTCTGGCGGATCTCGTCCTTGACACCACGGATCTCGTGGCCGGACGCCCGGAGGGCACCGAGGGTGCGGGGAAGATCATGGGGCACGTAATCAACGTTACGCCGCGAGCCCGGGGCCTCGCGCGGCGTCCGCTCCCCGATGCGGCCGTTGACCTCTACCCGGCTTGAGCTCCTAGCGTCATCGCCGCAGGTCGGACAACTGGACGTAGAGGGGACACCGGGTGAAGGCGATTCGGCAGTACGAGTTCGGGGCGGCGGACACGCTGCGGTTCGAGGACGTCCCCGACCCCACGCCGGGCGAAGGGCAGGTGGTCATCGACGTGGCCGCCGCGGGCGTGCACCTGCTGGACACGAGCATCCGGGCCGGCACGACGGGCGGCCCGTTCCCGAGCCCGGAACTGCCCATGACGCCGGGTCGCGAGGTGGCGGGCGTCGTGAGCGAGGTCGGGGCCGGCGTGGACGGAGCCTGGGTGGGTCGCCCGGCGGTCGCGCATCTCGGGATGGCCAGTGGCGGCTACGCCGCACGTGCGGTGGCGCCGGTCGCTGCCCTGCACGCCGTGCCCGACGGGCTCGCACCGGAGTCGGCCGTGGCCATGATCGGCACCGGACGTACGGCGTTGGGCATCCTCGACGTCGCCGACCTCGCCGCTGACGACGTGGTGCTCGTCCCCGCGGCGGCGGGCGGACTCGGGACGCTGTTCGTCCAGGCGGCCCGGACCGCCGGAGCGACCGCCGTGGGCCTGGCGGGGGGACCGGAGAAGGTCGAGAAGGTACGGAGGCTGGGTGCCGACGTCGCCGTGGACTACCGCGATCCCGGCTGGCGCGACCAGGTCCTGGAGGCACTCGCCGGGCGCAAGCCGACCCTGCTGCTCGACGGCGTCGGAGGTGCCGTGGGACGGACCGCGCTGGAGATGCTCGACGTCGGCGGGCGGGTGGTGATGTTCGGCTGGTCGTCCGGCGCGGTCACGGAGTTCACCAGCGCCGACGTCGTGGCGGGCAGTCTGGCGGTCGTCTGGGTGACCGGGCCGCGCATGCTGCGCCGCTACGGCGGCCTGCGGCCCCTGGAGACACGCGCGCTGGCCGAGGCCGCGGCGGGCCGGCTGGTGCCGGTGGTGCATCCGTTCCCCCTGGCCGACGCGGCTCGGGCGCACACCGCGCTGGAGGAGCGTGCGACGAGCGGCAAGGTGGTGCTCGTTCCCTGAGCCCCGCGGCTCAGTCCAGGTGGCGCCGCCACGCCGCCAACCACTGCACCAGGTGACGGTCGGCGCAGTTGCGCCCGTCGAACCCGTGGTGCGCTGCCACGGCCACGATCAGATCGATGAGGGCGTCGTCGTCGATGAGCGCCGGGAGAGCGACGACGGTGTCGTCGTCCTCGGTGTCCGCACCTGATGCGCGACGCACAGCATCGTTCCTGGCCGGCATTCGAGAATCCCATCGGTATCCGAGAGCTGCACGCCGCTACGAAGGTCGGAGGCGAAAGCCGAGCCTCCGCGAGAAGACCAAGGCGTACCTTACCGGCCCCGGCACGGACCGTCATTAGCCCGAGCGCCGAGCCCTCATCGGTCGAGTGAACCCACGGGACTCCATCACACCTGGTGAGCGCACCGGGAATTCGAGTGCGCCGACCGGGGGACGCCTGCCGCGACCCCCGGCCGAGGGTCACCAGAACGTGAGCACGGCCGATCAGACGATCAGGGTTCGTCCGGGGTGAACTGCAGACGCCGGGTGACGATGTCATGGGCGACGTCGAGGAGGAGGCGTTTCTCGCTGAAGGCGTGGGCGCGCATTCTCGCAAGTGCGTCGGTGGCGCCGATGCCCAACTGCGCCAGGACCATACCGGTGGCCTGATGGATCTCCGCACGGTTGCTCACCGTGGGGTCGAGCCACGGTCCGTCGCCGGGATCGGTACGGGCGCCGAGCATCATCAGTGCGGCGGTGTTGACGGCCGCCACCGCGTCGCGGCGCTGCTCGGCGGGCAGGGGCCCGGGCGTGCGGCGGTAGAGGTGGAGCACACCGAGGTTGACCGCGCCCCACCGCAGCGGCAGCGCGAAGAGCGCCCGGGCCGGCGTGCGTTCCACGACCGCGTCGGCGAACACCGGCCATCGCCGCAGGTCGGCGCAGATGTCCGCGACGAAGACCGGACGGCCGGTGGTGGCCGCCTCCATGCAGACACCTTCGCCCAGGCTGAACTCGAGGTCGTCGAGGAGACCGGCGACGGCGTCACTGGCCCACAGTGTCTCGCGGGCGGCGCTCACGGCGTGCAGCGCGAGGGACGCGCCGTCGACGTCGAGCCCGCTCAGGCATGTCCGGCAGACCTGCTCGGCGAGGCCGCGGTCGTCGTGGGTGGCCTCGAAGGCCGCCAGCAACGCCCGACCGACGGGGCCGTCCTGTTCGTCCACCGTGCCACTCATCCCCCGGGGAACTCCTGCCTGCGGCCGCTCGTGCGCCGGATGCGGATGCCCCATGGCGCTGTCGTGGCCACTCGATCGGCGTTGCACCGGGTTCCCTTCCGAGGCCGTCCGCCGCTCGTTGCGCGCACTTTACGTGACACTGCTCACGGGCGGGTGCGCCGGTCGGACCAAGGTCGCCCCGAAGCGTGGGCCACGCTTAGCGCTACGCAATTTCCGGCGCCCCCGCTCTGGATCTCGAGAACTGATTATCTTGCTCAAAGAATCATCGAGCTGCCGATCTTTGGGCCGATCTTCCGACCGTTCAGTTCGGCCCGAACGGGCGACTCATGTAATGATTTGCAAACGCGCGACGAGGAAGCAGTGTCGGTCGCTCCATTCGAGCGAGCGGTTTGTCGGGTTGGAGAGCGGGGGTCCGGCCACGACGCCGCACCATTGATCTCGGCCTCGGCAGCGGACGGCCGGGTGCTCTCGGGCTCCGGCTCGATTCGTCTGCTCGACGGCCGGCAGCAGTAATCGGACAGACCGCACGGGGGTTGGTTCGAGACAGTTCTTCGGCAGGGGAGAAACGGGCGATGAGTGAAACGGTGCAGGGCCGTGAGGGGCTGTTGAGCACGGCGTTCGTCGGGCTCGCCGACACCCTGATCGACGACTTCGACATCATCGACCTCCTGGATCAGCTCGTCGGGCACGGCGTCACGTTGTGCGGTGCCGACGCGGTGGGGATCCTGCTGGTCGACTCCCGCGGGTACCTGCAGGTCGTGGCCTCCTCGGACGAGGACGTGAGCCTGATGGAGCTGCTGCAGCTCCAGGCCGACGACGGTCCGTGCGTGGAGTGCGTGCGCACCGCGGCCCCGGTGGTCGCCCCGGATCTGGCCGATGTGGGCGACCGCTGGCCGGTGCTCACCGGCGCGATGAGGACGCACCACCTGTACCGGTCGGTGCACGCGATGCCGTTGCGGCTGCGCGGCAAGGCCATCGGTGCCATGAACCTGTTCCGCCGGCTGCCCGGCGCCCTGCCGGAAGCCGATCTCGCGCTGGCCCAGGCGCTGGCCGACGTGGCCACCGTGGGGATCCTGCAGGAGCGGGCCGTCCGCCGGGGTGAGGTGCTCGTGGAACAGCTGCAGACGGCGTTGAACAGCCGGGTCATCATCGAGCAGGCCAAGGGGGTGCTGGCCCAGCGGGCGGGGCTGAGCATGAACGCGGCGTTCGAGCGGCTCCGCAGCCACTCCCGCAACCGCAACCAGCGCCTGAGCGAGGTCGCCCGCCAGGTCGTCGAGGGCGAGCTCGATCTCGGCGCGCTCGAGTCGCCCGGACGGGCGGGTTAGCCGCACCCGAACGCCTCGGGAAGGAATGCACCCCTGCGGGGTGGGCGTTCTGTCCCGTTGTGCGCTCTCCCCACCGCTTCGCCGCGTTGCTCGGGCTGCTGTTCGGCCTCGCCGGCACGTCCACGTCCGCGGTCACCGTCGCTCTCCCCGAACTGGCGGGCGACCTGGAGGTCAGCGCGGCGACCGCGGCGTGGATGGTCAGCGGCTACACCGTGACGCTCGCCGTCGCGACCCCCATCCACGGCCGCCTCGCCGACGTCGTGGGTATCCGGCTCCCGCTCTGCCTCGGCATCGCCGCGATGGCGCTCGGCGCGCTCGCCGCCGCACTCGCCCCGTCCTTCCCCGCGCTGCTCGTCGCGCGCGTCCTGCAGGGCGCCGGTGCAGCGGCGATCCCCGTGCTCGCGACGGCCCTGATCAGCGCCCGCTGGAGCGGGTCCGAGCAGGGCGCCGCGCTCGGCCGCGTGGCCGGCGTGGCCGCCACGATCGGCGCGCTCGGGCCGTTGCTGGGCGGCGGGCTCGACACGCTGGGCGGGTGGCGGTGGGCCGTCGCGATCCCCGTGCTCGCCCTGCTGGCGATCCCTCCCCTCTGGCGCATCGCTCCCGCAGGGGGCAGCGGTGACGCCATCGACCGGACGGGCGCAGTGCTCGTGGCCGTCGCCGCGGCAGGGCTGGTGCTGCTCATCCAGTCGCCGTCGTCCGGCACCGGCACCGCGGTTCTCGGCGCGGCGCTCCTGGTCGTCGGCGCCCCGCTGGTGACCTTGTGGGTCCGGGCTCACCCGCACGGGTTCCTGCCGCGCGAGATCATCACGAACCCCACCGTGCTGCGCAGCGCGTTCGCAGCGGCAGCGGTCCCGGCGAGCTGGTTCGCCCTGCTGCTGGGAGTGCCGCTCGCCGCCGCCTCGTGGGGCTGGACACCGCTGGCGACCGGGGCGCTGCTCGTGCCCGCGGCCGTCGTCGGGTTCGCCTCACCGGCTCTCGCCCGCGTCCTCCTCGCCCGCCTCGGGTCCCGGCGCTCCATCGCTCTCGCGTGCCCGACGGCCATCGTCGCGCTGCTCACCGCCGCAGCAGGAGGTGCCACGGAGTCGCCCGTCCTGCTGGCCACAGCGGTCGTGCTGGTCTCCGCCGCGTTCGGGGTCGGGCAGCCCGCGATGATCGCCTCGGTGGGAGCAGCCGTCCCCGGGGCGCAGCGGGGCGTGGCCCTCGGTATCGCCACACTGGTGTTCCTCACCGGAGCGAGCGTCGGTGCGGCACTCGTCGGCGGGCTGGCGGACGTGATCGGCATCCCAGGTGCGTTCTGCCTGCTCATCGCGCTCCCGGTGGCCGGGCTGGTGGCTCTGCTGGCCGGCGGACCCGACCGCGTGGCGGCCGACGCCGCCTGAGCGGGGCGCACGGGATGGGGATTGCCCCCGTGTCGTCCGGGGGCTCACCGGCTCAACCCGGCGGCCGCTTCCGCGCAGGCTCGCCGCATGACCACTTTCACCGGTATGTCCGACGCACCGCCGCGCGGGAGCGACTACGCGCACCTGTCCCGCCGGATCACCGACGCCGGGCTCATGGACCGCAGGCCCGGCTACTACGTCGCCCGGTTCCTCCTGGTGGGTGCGGCGGCCGCGCTGACGGCCACCGCGTTCGTCCTGCTCGGGGACTCGCCGTGGCAACTGCTCGTGGCCGCGGCAGCCGCCGTCGGGTACGGGCAGGTCGCACTGCTCGCACACGACGTCGCGCACCGGCAGGTCTTCCGCTCCCGGGTCGCGGCGACGGTCACCGGCAGGCTGCTCGGCAACCTCGGCATCGGGATGTCCTACGGCTGGTGGATGGACAAGCACACGCGCCACCACGCGAACCCCAACCACGAAGGACTCGACCCCGACGTGGCTGCGGGAGCGTTGGTCTGGACCGGGGAGCAGGCGGTGGCCGCGCGGGGCGTCACCCGTTTCGTCAACCGCCACCAGGCGCTGCTGTTCTTCCCACTCCTCACGCTGGCCGGGATCGACCTGCGCCGCAGCAGCGTGCGGGGGCTGCTGGGCGAGCGCGGCGCCACGGTGCGCGGCCGCCGCCTGGAGCTCGGACTGCTCGCCGCGCACGCCGCCGGGTACCTGGCCGCACTGTTCCTGGTGCTGCCGCCCGGGCTCGCGATCGCCTTCTTCGTGGTGCACCAGGGGTTGTTCGGGGTGTACCTGGGCTCGATCTTCGCGCCCAACCACAAGGGGATGGCGATGCCGCAGGGTCGCCTGGACTTCCTGCGCAAGCAGGTGATCACCGCACGGAACGTCCGGGGCGGCCGGCTGACCGACGGTCTGCTGCACGTGGCGATGGGCGGGCTCAACCACCAGATCGAGCACCACCTCTTCCCGAGCATGCCGACAGCGAACCTGCGCCGGGCCCGCCCGGTCGTGCGGGAGTTCTGCGCCGAGATCGGCGTGCCCTACCACGAGACCGGGCTGGTGCGGTCCTGGGCGGAGGCGCTGGGACAGCTGCGCCGCGCCAGTGCGCCGTTGCGCGGAGAGGGTGGCTGACCGATTCGTTCACGACAGGCAACCGTCGGGACGGGAGGCTCACCCCATGACGGCGCTCACGACCATCGATCTACCCGCCGCCGCGGACTTCATGGCGACGCACGGGCGGCTGCTCGACCGCCACCGGTTCCGGCTGCTCCTCGGCACGGGCGGCCCGGATCCGGTGCTCGCCGCCCTCGCGGCGTACCGCAACGCGGACGGCGGGTACGGCTGGGGACTGGAGCCGGACCTGCGGTCGGGGTCGAGCCAGCCCGGAGCGGCGCTGCACGCGTTCGAGGTGTTCGCGGAGGTCGCCCCGACGACGACCCCGCACGCCGTCGCGCTGTGCGACTGGCTGGAGTCGGTCTCCCTCCCCGACGGCGGGCTGCCGTTCGCGTTGCCGGTGCCCGACCGGGCCGGCACCGCCGCATGGTGGGCGCAGGCGGACCCGCGGACGTCCTCGCTGCAGATCACCGCGATCGTCGCGGCCGTCGCTCAGCGCGCGGCCCGCCACGACCCCGCCGTGGCCGTGCACCCGTGGCTCGCGCGGGCGACGCGGTACTGCCTCGACGCCGTACGCGCGGTCGAGGAGCGTCCCCCGGCCCTCGTGCTGGCCTTCGCGCTGCGGTTCCTCGACGCGGTGTACGACAGCGAGCCGGCCGCGGCCGCTCTGCTCGGGCGGCTCGGTGCTCATCTGCCGGACAACGGCGTCCTTCCGGTCGAGGGGGGCACCGACGACGAGACGATCCGTGCACTCGACATCGCGCCCGAGCCCGACCGCCCGGTGCGGGCGCTGTTCGCGCCCGAGGTCGTCACCGCCGAGCTGCGGCGGCTCGCCGGCGCGCAGCAGGCCGACGGGGGCTGGCGTGTGGAGTTCGCGGAGTTCTCCCCCGCGGGCGCCATGGACTGGCGGGGATACGCCACGGCACGGGCGGTGGCGGTCCTGCGGGGCGATGCAGCGATCTGACCGGCCGGGGTCAGGGCACCAGCAGCAGCGCGGTCGGCACCGCCACCAGCCCGGCGGCGGCCACCCGCACGAGCACCCGGACCGCAGCAGGAAGCGGCGCGGGCGGGGAGACGATCCGGCACAGCCGGTGGTCCAGCTTGTCGGTGAACGAGCTCAGTGCGGCAGCCGGCGCTGCGCCGCCCATCGTCCGCAACGCCCCCGTCAGCTGCTTGGCCGTGACCTCGCTCGCCGCCACGTCGTCGGCGCGCATCTCGATCAGCGCGGCCACCGCGAGCTGGGCGCAGACCATCCCCCGCACGAACGGCGCGGTGGCACCCCAGGCCACGAACGGCAGCACCACCAGGTCGTGGCGCTCCCGCAGGTGGGCCCGCTCGTGGGCGAGCACGGCCCGGACCGCAGGTGGGTCGAGAGCGTCGAGAACCCCGGCCGACAGCACGAGCCGGGACCGCAGCCCGGGAAGGCAGTACGCCACGGGGACGGGATGGTCGAGCACCCGCGCGCCCGGGACGGCGGGCCACGGCGTGCCGAGCAGGTCGATCAGGTCACGATGACGGCGCCGCACCTTGAGCGTGCGCAGCGTGACCGCGAGCAGCACCCCGACCAGCCGCAGCGCCAGCGCCAGCGCCGCCAGCAACGCGGCGATGTGGATGAGCGAGAGCTCCCGGGGCACCTCGCCGACGGCCATCGCGTCGACCGCGGCGGGAACCGCCACCGACAGCGAGGGCCCCAGCGGGGACAGGCCGTACACGAAACCGGAGCCGAGGAGCGCCAGGCCGCCGGCGAGCCCGATCGCCTGCCACACGAGCAGTGCGCCGACGGGGTCGCGGGCCGGCCACTCCGCTGTGGCCAGCGCTCGGCTCAGCGGCTCGGCGAGCACCACGCCGAGCACGAAGAGGCCGAACGCAGTGAGCGTCATCGGAGCAGACTGGTTCAGTCGAGCAGGTCACGCAAAGCGGCGCGCTCGTCCTCCGGCATCGAACCGAGGAACCGGGCCAGGGCCGCGCCCCGGTCCGGCGCCGCATCCAGGGCGTCGAGCATGAGCTCGGCGACATGGTCCTCACGGCTGGCCACGGAGCGGTAGCGATGCGCCCGGCCCTCGCGCTCGCGCGTGACGAGGCCCTTGCGCTCCAGCCTGCCGAGCACCGTGAGCACGGTGGTGGTGGCCAGATCACGACTCGCCAGCGCATCCTGCACGTCACGAGCGGTGACGGGCCCCGTGGCCGACCAGAGGGTCTCCATCACGGCACGTTCCAGTTCACCCAGCGTCGGCACCAGCCCATTCTACTTCAGGTAGAAGCTTCTGGGGAGCCTCCATTCGATCTGTTCGTCACTCTCACCTGCGGGAAGTCGGACCGTTCGGCGACGAATCCCCGCAGCCCGGCGATCAGTGCCGGCGGGGGCACGCCAGGCCCGTCGGAGACAAGGCTCGTGCCCGGCACCTCTCATGGTGGGGCGGTGCATAGTGAGGTGCGTGGCGGAACCAGGCGCAATCCGGATGGGGACAGCACGCGGTCGATGGGTGCTCCTCACCACCGTGCTGGGGTCCGGTCTCGTGCTGATCGACGGCACGGTGGTGAACGTCGCACTGGCACGGATCGGTGCCGACTTCGACGCCGGGTTCACCGCGCTGCAGTGGACGGTCAACGCCTACACGCTCACGCTCGCCGCCC
The DNA here is from genome assembly GCF_050948425.1 of Pseudonocardia xinjiangensis. Classification (NCBI taxonomy): domain Bacteria; kingdom Bacillati; phylum Actinomycetota; class Actinomycetes; order Pseudonocardiales; family Pseudonocardiaceae; genus Pseudonocardia; species Pseudonocardia xinjiangensis. The sequence continues at coordinate 3,938,481 of NZ_CP192009.1, forward strand.
TGATCCTGCTGGGCGGGTCACTCGGCGACCACTTCGGGCGGCGCCGGGTGTTCCTGATCGGCGTCGTGTGGTTCGCACTGGCGTCGCTGATGTGCGGACTCGCCCCGGACGTCAACACGCTCATCGTGGCCAGGGCACTCCAGGGCGTCGGCGGGGCGTTGCTCACCCCGGGCAGCCTGGCGCTGATCTCGGCGTCCTTCCACGGCCCGGACCGGGCGGCTGCCGTGGGGGCGTGGTCGGGCCTCGGCGGCATCGCCGGCGCCGTCGGGCCCTTCCTCGGCGGCTGGCTGGTGGAGTGGAACTGGCGCGCGGTGTTCCTCATCAACCTCCCGCTGGCCGTGCTCGTCGTCGTGGTGGCACTGCGGCACGTGCCCGAGAGCCGCGACCCCGACGCGGCGCCGGGCCTCGACATCTCCGGCACCGCGCTCGCCGCGCTCGGTCTGGCCGGTCTCACGTACTCGCTCACGGGGCTGAGTGAGCGAGGGGTGACGACGGACCTGGTGGTCGCCCTGGTGATCGGGCTGCTGGCGCTGGTGGCGTTCGTGCTCCACGAGCGGCGCTCCCAGCATCCGCTGGTACCGACCGAGCTGTTCGGGAACGCGACGTTCAGCGCAGCCAACGCGGTGACCATGCTGGTCTACGCCGCACTCGGAGTGGTGTTCCTGCTACTGGTGCTGCAACTGCAGACCGTCGCGGGGTTCAGCGCGTTCGCCGCAGGCACGTCGCTGCTGCCCGTCACGCTGATCATGCTGGCGTTCTCCGCGCGCTCCGGGGCACTCGCCGGACGGATCGGGCCCCGGCTGCCGATGACGCTCGGCCCGCTGGTGAGCGCGGCCGGGCTGCTGCTCATGCTCCGGATCGGCCCCGGCGCGTCGTGGGCCGCCGACGTGCTGCCCGCCGTGCTCGTCTTCGGCGCCGGCCTGACTCTCACCGTCGCCCCCCTCACCGCCACCGTGCTCGACAGCGCCCCCGACCGGTACGCCGGCGCCGCGTCCGGGGTGAACAACGCGGTCGCGCGGGCGGCGGGGCTGCTCTCGGTGGCCGTGATCCCCGGCGTCGCGGGCATCCGCGGCAGCGACTACACCGAGGCTGCCTCCTTCAACGCCGGGTTCCGGATGGCGATGATGATCGGCGCCGGGCTCCTGGTGCTGGCGTCGCTGCTGGCGTTCACGTTGGTCCGGCGGCCGCTGCAGGCCGCCGAGGCCGACCGCCCCGACAGCACGACCGCTCACCGCGTGCCCATCGAGGAGTACGCCCACTGCGACATCGTCGCGCCCCAGGTCTGCCCCGGGGCCGAGCGGATGCGCGACTGAGCACGGCACGGCCCGGCGGGTCGGGGTCTCACCGGGCGTCGAGCAGAGTATGACTGCGCTACCCTTTCAGTATGACCGCCCAGCGTGTGACGGTGAGCCTGCCGCCCGAGATCCTCGAGGAGGCTCAGGCCGCCGTCGCGGGCGGCGCCGCCAAGAGCCTGTCGGCGTTCGTCGCCGACGCGTTGGAGTCCAAGCTGTCGCGGGCCCGCGCGCTCGCCATACTGGAACGGGCGCTCGGCGGCCGGCCTCCGCAGGAGGTCATCGACGCCGTGCGCCGTGATCTGGGCCTGCCCTCAGTTCCCGCCGCGTGATCGGCGGCCGCGTCCTCGACGCCTCCGCCATCATCGCCTTCTCGAACGGCCGCTCGATCTACGCCGCCGCGCTGGTGTGGACCGCCGTCGAGGAGGGCATCGTGCTGGTGCTTCCGTCCACGGCCGTCGCCACCGCGTGGGCGCAGCTACCGGAGAAGGCCCACCCCGTGCTCGAGGTCCTGCTGCAGCTCCCGGTGACCCTGGTCGACGACCTCACGGCCGGCCGCGCCCGAACGGTCGGGGTGAGGGGCGGCGACCAGTTGCACGCGCACGCCCTGCTCTGCGCCCACGAGCGCGGGTGGGCACTGGTCACCGAGAACTTCGGCCAGTACACCGGTGTCGACCGGGCCGGCGTCGAGGTCGAGCAGCTGCCCTAGGAGCGCGCTCCTGCCACGACGAGGCCCCCGCACCGAGCTGGTGCGGGGGCCTCCGTGACGCAGAACGGGGCGGATCAGCGCAGGTCGAGCGCCTCCGCGAGCTGACGCAGGGCCGGCAGCGGGTCCTCGTCATTGGGCAGGACCTGCGCACAGACGTGGTCGGCGCCCGCGTCGAGGTGTTCGGTGAGGCGCGCGGCCACGGCGGCGGCGTCCCCGTGGGCGACGAGCGCGTCGATCAGCCGGTCGCTCCCGCCGTCGGCCAGGTCCTCATCGCTCCACCCCAGGCGCTTCAGGTTCGAGGTGTAGTTGCGCAGGCCCAGGTAGGGCTTCGCCACGACGGGGCGTCCGACCGCCCTGGCCCGCTCCGGGTCGGTGTCGAGCACCACCTTGTGCTCGGGCGCGAGCAGCACGCCCTCGCCCAGGATCGCCCGGGCCTCACGCGTGTGCTCGGGAGTGGTCAGGTAGGGGTGCGCGCCCGCCGTGCGCTCCGCGGCCAGCCTGAGCACCTTCGGGCCCAGCGCCGCGAGCGCCCGCCCCTCCAACGGCACCTTCGCGGCGTCGAGCCGGTCGAGGTAGTCGACGATCGTGTCGTAGGGCTTGCGGTACTCGCTCGTGGCCTCGGGGTGGCCGATGCCGACCCCGAGCAGGAAACGGCCGGGGTAGGCCGCCTCGATCCGGTGGTAGGACGCGGCCACCTCCTCGGCGGGTGTCGTCCACATGTTGACGATGCCGGTGGCCACCGCGATCCGCTGCGTGGCGGCGAGCATCGACTCGGCGAGCGCGAGGTCCCCGGGGGGCGAGCCGCCGATCCAGATGGCGCCGTAGCCCAGCGCCTCCACCTCTGTCGCGAGCTCCGGGGTGAGCCCCGCCGCGCTCCGCCAGATGCCGTACCGACCCAGTTCTACCGTCATGTTCGCGGCAACCCCGGCGCGCGCCGTCACATTCCGGCAACTGTCGGTGGGTACACATAAGGTCGTTTTCGTGAGCCGAGAGTCGACCACCCGGGCTGCGCCGCTGCGGATGCGCCCCCGGGTGGTGGTGCCCGCCGATCCGCGCAGGCCCCGCGATGCGCCCGCCGGCACGGAGGCGGTGGTCGTCGGGGGCGGGGTGGCCGGCATCAGCGCGGCGGTCGTGCTGGCCGAGCGGGGCGTGGCCGTCACGCTCCTGGAGGCCGCGCCCACGCTCGGCGGCCGGCTCGGCGCCTGGCCCCACACGCTGCCCGACGGCACCGAGCAGGTGGTCGAGCACGGCTTCCACGCCTTCTTCCGCCACTACTACACGTGGCGGGCGGTGCTGCGGCGGATCGACCCGGAGCTGGGTTTCCTGCGCCCGGTCGGCGGCTATCCGGTGATCTCCCGCGAGTGGCCGCCCGAGGACCTCACCGGGCTGCCCGCGGCGCCGCCGCTCAACCTGCTGGCGTTGTTCGCCCGGTCCCCGAGCCTGGGCCTGCGCGATCTCCTCGGCTCCCGGCAGTCCCTGGCCGCCGAGCTCCTCGCCTACGACCGTGAGCGCACCACCGCGGCGTTCGACGCCGTGCCGGCCGCGGAGTTCCTGGCCGGGCTGGGCATGTCCGACCGCGCGCTCGCCATGCTGTTCGAGGCGTTCGCGCGGTCGTTCTTCGCCGAGCCCGCCGCGCTGTCCGCCGCGGAGCTGATCGCGATGTTCCACTACTACTTCCTCGGCAATCCCGAGGGCATCGGCTTCGACGCGCCCACCACCGACTACCTCACCTGCATCTGGGAGCCGTTCCGGGCCGTGCTCGGGAAGCACGGCGCGCAGGTCCGCACGGCCACCGCGGCGAGCGCGGTGGTTCCCGCCGACGGGCACCGCTGGCGGGTCGAGCTCGCCGACGGCGCCCCGCTCGACACGCGCCACCTGGTACTGGCCACCGACCCGGGCGCCCTGCAACGCCTGCTGGCGGCGTCCCCGGCCGCGGCCGCCGCGGCGCCCCGGCTCGCGGAGAAGGCGGCAGCGCTGGCGCTGGCCCCACCGTTCGCGGTCACCCGGCTCTGGCTCGGCAGCGACGTCGCGCCAGAGCGTCCGATGTTCAGCGCCGTCAGCCGGGAGGCCACGCTCGACTCCATCACCGTCTACTCCCGCCTCGAGCGGCCGTCCGCCGAGTGGGCGGCACGCACCGGCGGGTCGGTGGTGGAGCTGCACTCCTACGGGTGCACCGCGCCCGACGTCGGCTCGGCCACGGAGCGGATGCGCGCCGAGCTCGCCGCGCTGTGGCCGGAGACCCGCGATGCTCCCGTCGTGCACCTGCAGCAGCGGCTGGAGGCCACCGCCCCCACCTTCCCACCGGGCGGCGCCGGCACCCGGCCCACGGTCACCGGCGATGCCCGGGGCATCCGGGTCGCAGGCGACTTCGTCGACACACCAATGCTCACCGGCCTGATGGAACGCGCTGCCGCGTCCGGTGTGCTGGCGGCCAACGACGTGCTCGCCGAGGTGGGTGCCGGTCCGGAGGAGATCCTGGGCGTCCCCCAGCGTGGGTTGCTCGCCGGGCTCCTCCCCTCGCGCGCGCAACCCCGGCTCACCCCGCGACGCGGGTGAGGATCGCGTTCGATCCCGGGCCACGCGACGGACCGGCCCGGATCCAACGGCTCGCCGACGACGGCACCGCCCTCGGCGCCCCGGAACCTCTCACCGCGCTCGCAAGCGTCGCCGACCTCGAGCGGGACCACGCGCCACGGTGGGTGTTCGCCCGGGCCCGCAGCTACCGGCGGCTGCTCGCCGCAGGGGTGGAGGTGGCGCGCGCCCACGACGTCGAGCTGGTGGAAGGCCTGCTGGTGGGAGCCGCGGGCCAGTACGGCCAGCCGCACGGTCTGGCCGCGGCCACCGCGCGGCTGCAGGGCCGCACCCCCGATCCCGATCCGCCCGACGACGGCGACGGTCCCCCGGCCCTGTTCGAGACCGGCGCCGCCACCGACGAGCTCGCCGACGTCGTGGCGGTGCACGCGACCCAGCAGCGGGCGCTCGCCGCCGCCGGGCCGGGGATGCGGCTGCTGGCCGCCGCCGAGTCCGCCGGGATGCTCGTGGCCGAGGAGATGACCTGCCACGGGCTGCCCTGGCGGCCCGACGTCCACGACCGGCTGCTCACGGAGCTGCTGGGGCCGCGCCCCGTGCTCGGGGGCAGGCCGCCGAAGCTGGCCGCGCTGGCCGACGAGGTCACCGCCGCGTTCGGGGGCCGTCCGCTCAACCCCGACTCCCCCGCCGAGGTACTGCGCGCGTTCGCCCGGGCCGGCCACGAGCTGGAGACCACGCGGTCGTGGGAGCTGCGCCGCATCGACCACCCGGCGGTCGAGCCGCTGCTCGCGTACAAGGAGCTCGCCAGGCTGCACTCCGCCCACGGCTGGTCCTGGCTGCGCAGCTGGGTCCACGACGGCCGGTTCCGCCCCGAGTACGTGGTCGGCGGGGTCGTGTCGGGCCGGTGGGCCTCCCGCGGCGGCGGGGCCCTGCAGATTCCCCGCGCCGTACGCTCCGCCGTCCGGGCCGACCCGGGCTGGCGGCTGGTGGTGGCCGACGCCGCCCAGCTGGAGCCCCGGGTCCTGGCCGCCCTGTCCGGCGACCACGCGCTCGCCCCCGGCGACGACGACCTGTACTCCGCGCTCGCCGCCCGCGAGTTCGACGGCGACCGGCCGAAGGCCAAGCTCGCGCTGCTCTCGGCGATGTACGGCCAGACCTCGGGTGGGGCCGGTGCACTGATGGCCACGCTGCGCCGGCGGTTCCCGGCCGCGATCGCCTATGTGGAGGACGCGGCGAGAGCGGGCGAGGAGGGCAGGCTCGTGCACTCACATCTGGGGCGCACCTGCCCACCGGCACGGCCCGGCCACGAGCAGCCGGCCGCGGCGCGCGCACGAGGGCGGTTCACCCGCAACTTCGTGGTGCAGGCCACCGCCGCGGAGTGGGCGCTGGTGCTGCTGGCCGAGCTCCGGCTGCTGCTGCGAGCGGCTGAAAGCCCGGCCCACCTGGTGTTCTTCCAGCACGACGAGGTGCTGCTGCACGCCCCGGCGGCCGCGGCGCAGCAGGCCGCGGCCGCCGTTCGTGAGGCCGCCGAGACAGCCGGGCGTCGTCTCTTCGGCACGTCACCGGTGCGGTTCCCGATGCAGCTGCGCATCGTGGAGGGCTACGACCAGCGGTGACGCCGCCCTGCCGGCTCAGTACTCGTCGTGCAGTCGCCACCACTGGTACGGCGCGGTCTGCGGGTACCCGGCCGGCGAGTCCTCCCACTGCTCCTGACGACCCAGCGGGGTCAGGTCGAGGAAGCTCCAGACGCTGCCGAGCTGTTCGACCCCGCGCCCGGCCGTGAAGTAGGTGCGGAAGACCCGGTCACCCTCCCGGAGGAAGACGCTGAGCCCGAACCCCTCGGGCGTCCCGGTGGCGTCGGCGAAGTCGGGGCCGCAGGAGAAGAACGGGAGGGTCCAGCCCATGCGACGACGGAACGGCTCGAGGTCGCTCCACGGCGTCAGCGAGACGATCGCCAGCGACGTGTCGCGGGCGTGCAGGTGCGCGAGGTTGCTGACCTGGTCGGTGAACAGTGCGCAGCCCTTGCACCAGTTCGGGTCGTGCATGAAGTGGTAGACGATCAGCTGCCGGCGTCCCTCGAAGACGTCGAGCAGGGTCTGCTCGCCCGCCTCGCCGGTGAACGTGAAGGGGCCGAACTCGACCATCGGCTGGCGCCTGCGCCGCGCCGCCAGCGCGTCGTGGGCGCGGGTCATGTCCTTCTCCGCGGCGAGCAGATCGGCGCGGGCGGCCGCCCATTCCGCCGGGGACACTATGTCGGGCAGGGTGCTGGTGGAGGTCGTGCCAGTGGTACTCATGCGGTTGCCTCCCGGAACCGTTCGGTGAGCCGGTCGAGGGCGCTCGACCAGCCGTCGTGGTGGCTGTCGCGGCTGTCGTCGGTGGTGAAGCCGGCCTGGTGCAGGGTCATCTCGGTGCGCCCGTCGAGGTCGGCGAGCTCGACGGTGACCACCGACTCCTGCCGAGTGTCGCCGGGAGCGCCCCAGGTGAAGACGAGACGCTCGGGTTCCGACACCTCGATGTAGAAGCCGCCGGTCGAATACTCGGCGCCGTCGTCGTCGCGGATCATGGTCGCCTGCCACGTCCCGCCCGGGCGGACGTCCATGGCGATCGTCGACATCGGGGTCGTGAAGCCCCGGGGCCCGAACCACGCGGTGACGTGAGCGGGGTCGGTCCACGCCTGGAAGACCAGCCGCCGGGGCGCGTCGAGGACGCGGGTGATGGTGAGCTCGCGCTCGCCGGTCTCACGTCGGTCGGTCATCGGTGTGTCCCTCCTGGATCTGTCGCAGGTGGTCGTCGAGGCGGTCGAAGCTGCCATCCCAGAACTGCTGGTAGCGCCCCACCCAGTCGGCCACGTCGGCGAGCGGGCCGGCGTCGAGGCGGCACGGGCGCCACTGTGCGGAGCGGCCACGGGTGATCAGGCCGGCGCGTTCGAGCACCTTCAGGTGCTTGGAGACGGCAGGCAGGCTCATCGTGAAGGGTGCGGCCAGCTCGGTGACCGACGCCTCGCCGTCGGCGAGGCGCGCGAGGATCGCCCGCCGGGTGGGATCGGCCAGCGCCGCGAAGGTGACGCTGAGAGCATCGTCGGTCATGACCTGCCAAACCAGTCGGTTAATTAACTACAAGGTTTACCATAGCCCGATCCCCGTCGCCGTCAAGGCCTTTCTGAAGCTCAACCGAACGGTTGACCATCGTGCGAGATCGCCTCTATCCTCAACCGAGTGGTTGAACGACTCGACGCGGTGTTCCACGCTCTCGCCGACCCGACGCGCCGTGCGATGGTCCGCGGGCTCGCCGAGCACGAGCAGACGGTCACCGAGCTCGCCGCCCCGCATCCCATCTCGCTCGCCGCCGCGTCGAAGCACATCAAGGTCCTGGAGCGCGCCGGACTGGTGCGCCGCACCGTGCACGGCAGGCGGCACGTGTGCCGCCTCGAAGCGGCGCCGCTGGCCGAGGCCACGCACCACCTGCGCTTCTACGAGCAGTTCTGGACCGACCGCCTCGACGCCCTCGACGCGTTCGTCACCTCACGGCCGGAGGAACCCTGATGCCCCTCGTTCCGCACACCGTCACCGTATCCCGCATCGTCGCGGCGGCCCCCGCCGCGATCTATGCGGCCTGGACCGAGCCCGACCAGATGCGGCGCTGGTACGCCACCGTCGTCGACGCCGATGTACGGGTGGGTGGCCGCTACCGGATCGAACTGCACGAGGACGACGGCAGCGTCAACCGCTTCACCGGCGAGTACCTGGCCCTCGAGCCACACTCCCGGATCGCCTTCACGTTCACCCACCACTCGCAGACGCCCGAGGACCGGATCAGCGACGAGACCGTCACCGTCACCCTCCGCGAGGTCGAGCCCGGCCGCACCGAGGTGACGGTGACCAACAGCTGGACCGGCCCCGAGTTCGAGCCCTCCTACTACGAGGACCTGCGCAGCGGCTGGGAGGAGTGGGTCAACCGCCTGGAGAAGATGTTCTGACCGGAGCTGGGGGGTGCCCTCAGGGGGCCAGCACCGGGACGGACTCCTCGGAGACCGCCTCGACGACCGCCGCGGCCATGCCGGCCGTGCCCAGCGCGTTGGGGTGCACCGGGGCGGCAGGAGCCGTCGGGACCAGGCCCTCGATCCACTTGACGCCGGGCAGCTGGCACATGTCGTGCCCGATGGAGGGGGTGTAGGTGTCGACGAAGTCGGCGCCCGCGCTGTCGGCCTCGTCGGCGAGCATCGCGTTGAGCCGCTTCTCGGTCTCGCGGAAGTAGGCCACGTCGCCCGGGCTGAACGGAACCAGCGGGAAGCAGCCGGGCCCCTCGTCGGGGAGCAGCGCCGGGTAGCCCACCACCAGGACCCTCGCGTCCGGGGCGCGCTCCCCGATCTGCTCCAGCGCCGCGGCGACCTTCGGTGCGGTGGCGTCGATCCGCTCGGCGAGCTGGTCGTTGCCGCCCGCTGTGAAGAAGTCGCGGCACGCCGCGCCCGTCGGCTGTTGCGGGGACCGGACGGCGCACTCGCTGATGATCGAGCTGAAGCCGATGTCATTGCCGCCGATGGTCAGCGTGACCAGCTCGGTGTCCTCCGACAGCGCGTCGAGCTGCGGAGGGTTCTCGCCCCCGGTGACCGCCTGGGGACCTGCGAGGTTCTCCGTGGTGGCGCCGCTGCAGCTCACGTCCTGGAAACCGGGGACCCCGAGGGTGCGGCCCACGATGGCCGGGTAGTTGTTCGTGGAGCGCAGGCAGCCGGCCGGCTGGCCGGTCTGCACCGGGATCAACGGTCCGGACGCGTAGGAGTCGCCCAGCGCCACGTAGCTCTGCGCCGGAACGCCGTGCGCCGGAACGGGCGAGACGGCCGCGGCCGCGGGAGCGGCCACCAGACCGGTCGTGAGCGCTGCCAGAACGAGCGGGAAGGCCCACCGGCCGGTGTGATGACGCACGGTTGCCTAACGATCACCACCGCCCGGGCGTTACTCGCGGTTGCGCCGCCTGTGCCCGCGAGTCGCCCGTTTCCCGCGCGCGAGTCGCCCGGTTTCAGCCGAGCCGGTCCGCGCGGTCCTCGAGGTAGCGCCGCTCGGGCACGCTCGTGCTGCGGCGGGCGGCCTCCCGGTAGGTGGCGCGGGCCGCGTCCACGTCCCCGGCCATGTCGAGCAGGTGGGCGCGCACGGCCGGCACCCGGTGATGCCCCGCGATGCGGCGGTCGGAGTCGAGCGTCGCCAGCAGGTCCAGGCCGGCGCGGGGGCCGTCCACCATCGCCACGGCGACGGCGCGGTTGAGCGTGACGACCGGGCTCGGGGCGAGCACGTCGAGCACCCGGTAGAGGGCGGCAACCTGCGGCCAGTCGGTGTCCTGCGCGCTCCTGGCCTCGCCGTGGACGGCCGCGATCGCCGCCTGGAGCTGGTAGGGCCCCACCGGCGCGCGGGCCAGGGTCGCGCTGACCAGCTTCACACCTTCGGCGATCAACGCCGCGTCCCAGCGGCTCCGGTCCTGCTCGGCCAACGGAACGAGGGCGCCGTCCGGACGGGTGCGGGCGGGACGCCGAGCCTCCGTGATGAGCATCAGGGCGAGCAGCCCCGCGACCTCACCGTCCTCGGGCAGGAGCCGGTGCAGCCTGCGGGTCAGCCGGATCGCCTCACGGGTGAGCTCGGGACGCTGCAGGTCGGGACCCGAGGTGGCGGTGTACCCCTCGTTGAAAACGAGATACACCACGTGCAGCACCACACCGAGCCGTTCGGGCTGCTCGGTGGCGGCCGGCGCACTGAAACCGACACCGGCGAGGGTGCGCTTCGCGCGGCTGATCCGCTGGGCCATCGTGGCCTCGGGCACGAGGAACGCGTGGGCGATCTGGGCGGTGGTCAGCCCGCCGACGGCCCGGAGCGTGAGCGCCACCTGCGACGGCGGCGACAGCGCCGGATGGCAGCACAGGAACAGCAGGGTGAGCGTGTCGTCCTGGGCGGCGTGGTCGACGTCGGCGGCGGGCGCCGGCAGGTCCGGCTCGGCGAGCGCCGCCGTGCTCTCGCGGCGGCGGCGGGCGCTCTCGCTGCGCCACTGGTCGGCCAGCCGCCGCCCTGCGACCGTGATCAGCCATGCGCGGGGGTTGTCCGGCACCCCCTCGACCGGCCACTGCACGGCGGCGGCGAGCAGCGCGTCCTGCACGGCGTCCTCGCACGCGTCGAACTGGCCGTACCGGCGCACCAGCACCGCGAGGACCTGCGGCGCCAGCGGGCGCAGCAGCTCCCCCATCTTCGTCGGCCGGTCGGTCACATCTCCATCCCGGTGGGGTCCATCAGCGGTCGGGTCTCGACCGCGGCGACACGGGCCCGCGCTCGCGGGCCCGGTCCAGGTTCTCGCAGCCGACCAGCCGGAATCCGGTCGACCGGTGCGGTGATTCGGCGAACGGTCCGGTCGGTCGCTGCAGCGGTCCCCCGGCGCTGGCAGGGTCGAGCCGGAGGTGGGAGCGGTGGAGCTGGACGGGGCGCAGCGTGGCGGGCACGTGCTGATCGTCGGCGCCGGCCCCACCGGGCTGACCGCCGCACTCCTGCTGGCCCGGCTCGGGGTGGCCTGCACGGTGGTGGAGCGGCACGCCGGGATCCATCCACTGCCGCGTGGGGTGCACCTCGACGACGAGGGGGTGCGGATCCTGCAGCGGGCCGGTGTCGCCGCCGCGTTCGGCGGCATCAGCAGGCCGGCGGCGGGCCTGCGGCTGCTCGACGCGAAGCTGCGGCCGTTCGCGGAGTTCCGCCGGGACCGGGTGGTCGGCGAGCACGGCCACCCCGAGTCCAACCTGTTCGACCAACCCGACCTCGAACGGCTGCTGCGCACCGAGCTGGCGGGGCACCCGTCGGTGCGGCTGCGTGAGGAGGTCGAGGTGACGGGCATCGGCCCGCCCGACGGGAGGCCCGTGCTCGTGGCGTTGCGCGACACCCGTACCGGCGCGCGGGAGCAGGTCGGGGCGGGCGCCGTGCTGGGCTGTGACGGTGCAGGCAGCGCCGTCCGCGACGCCATCGGAGCCACGCTGCGCGACCTGCGGTTCACCGAGCGGTGGTTCGTGCTCGACGCCCGCTGCAGCCGGCCGCCGTCCACCTGGGGCGGCGTCGACCAGGTGTGCGACCCCCGCCGCGCGGCGACGTTCCTGCCGCTGCCCGGCGACCGCTGCCGGTGGGAGTTCCGGATGCGGTCCGGCGAGACCGCCACCGACCTCGCGCGGCCGGAGCGGCTCGCCGCGCTCACCGCACCGTGGGGCGTCCCCGCCGGGGGGCTGGAGGTGCTGCGCGCCGCCGAGTACACGTTCCGGGCCCGGCTCGCCGACCGGTGGCGCCACGGCCGGGTCCTGCTCCTCGGTGACGCCGCCCACCTCACCCCGCCGTTCATCGGGCAGGGCCTGGGCGCCGGGCTGCGCGACGCCCACAACCTCGCCTGGAAGCTCGCCGCCGTCCTCCGCGGTGCCGACGAGGACGCCCTGCTCGACAGCTACCAGGCCGAGCGCGCGCCGCACGCCGAGGCCGTGATCCGTGGCGCCGTGCGGGTCGGGCGGGCCATGACCGGAGGCCAGGACGTCGCCGCCGCCGTGCGCCGGCCCCTGACCGGGCTACTGCTGCGGGTACCGGGCGTTCGGGCGGCGGCCCAACGTGGCATCACCACGCGGTACGCCCCCGGACCGCTGGTCGAGCACCGCCGTCACCGCCGCGACCTCCCCGGCACCCCCTGCCCACAGCCGACGGTGCGGGTGGACGGACGCTCGGTGCGTCTCGACGAGGTGCTCGGCGACGGCTACGCGCTCCTCGCCGCAGGCCCCGTGCCTGCGGAACTGCAGGTCTGCGCACAGCGGCTCGGCGCCCCAACCCTGCGGCTGAGTCCTGGTCCGGCCGACACGGTCCTCGACGACGGCGGGGAGCTGCGTGCCTGGTTGGCGGGCGGCCGCGCGGCCGCCGCCCTCGTCCGCCCCGACCGGATCGTCCAGGCCACCGCCCCCGGCTGACCCCGCGTCCGCAAAAACGGGCGACTCGCGCACACGAGAAGGGCGACTCGCGCGCGGGAAACGGGCGACTCGCGGGGGGTGGGTCTCACGCCTCCCGGAGGAGGGCCACGTACAGGGTCAAGCCGGGGCCGAAGGCCATCGCGACGGCCGCGCGTCCCGTCCGCGGACGGCCGGTGGCGCGCAGGGCGTCGAGCACGAGCAGCACCGTGGCCGACGAGCAGTTGCCACGTTCGGCGAGCACCCCCAGCGAGGCGTCCAGTGCGTCGTCGGGCAGCGCGAGCCGCTCCGCGACGGTGCTGAGGATGCGGGGACCCCCGGGGTGCACGGCCCACGCGTCCACGTCGGCGATGGTCATCCCGTGGCGGGCGAGCAGGTCGGTGATCATGGGGCGGACGTGGCGGGCCAGCACCCGCGGCACCTCGGGCGAGAGTCCCATGCGGAAACCGAGGTCGGTGACGTCCCAGGTCATGTGGTCGGCGGTGGCCGCGTCGGTCAGAGCCGCGATCTCCACGACCTCGAGTCCCCCGTGCCGCTGCGGCGCGTCCGGCAGGACGACGACGGCCACGGCGGCGTCACCGAACAGGGCGTGGGAGACGACCTGCCCGCGGTCGACGTGACCGTCGTCGTCGGCCGCGGGCTGCACGTGCAGGGAGGTCAGTTCGAGGCACAGCACGACGGCGGGCCGGCCGCGGGCCACCACGTAGTCGGCGGCGGCGCCGAGCCCGGGGATGGCCGCGTAGCAGCCCATGTGCCCGACGAACAGCCGCTGCACGTCCGGTGCCATCCCGAGATCGGCCGCCACCCGGATGTCGAGACCGGGCGTGACGTACCCCGTGCACGAGACGACCGCGAGCAGGCCGACCTCGTCGGGTGCGAGGCCCGCGTCGGTGAGTGCCGCGGCCACCGCCTCCTTGCCCAGCGGGAGCGCCTCGGCGACGTAGCGGCGCATCCGCTCGCCGGTGGACCAGCGGGAGACGTCCTCCTCCACCGGGTTCACCGCCGCGTGCCGGTGCACCACCCCGGCGCCGCGGAAGATCCGCTCGGCCATCCGGTCGCCCGCGAAGTGCTGCGAGAAGAACCCGTCCCACATGTCGGCCTGGCTCACCCGGCCACCGGGGAACGCCATGCCGAAGCCGGCGACGTAGGCCGTCATCCTCGCCTCCCGACGGCCTGGAACAGGACCGCGGTGGTCGGTACCGGCACCATCGCCACCGTGTCGGCCCGGCCGGCGGCCCACCGGACGAGGCCCGGCAGGGACGGGCGGATGCCTCGCATCCGCAGTGTCACGCCGTGGCGGGCGCACTCCCGCACGAGAGCGGCGCGGTCCACGAACAGCGCCGGATCGTGGATCCCGGGTGGCGCCGCACCGGGTATGCGTTCGGCCACGGTGACGGCGACGAACCGGCCGAGAGCGGTGGCGGCGAGCGTGTCGATCACGAGCAGGCCGCCGGGCCGCAGCAGCCGGCACGCCTCACCGACCGCGGCCGCGAGGTCGGTGACGTGCTCGAGGATCTCCCCGGCTGCGACGACGTCGGCGCACCCGTCGGCCAGTGGCACGGCCATGACGTCCCCGCGCACGGCCGTGACGCCGTGGGACGCCGCCTGGGCCAGCGCGGACGCACCGACGTCCACGCCGATGTGCCGGTAACCCGCCCCGGCGACGTGCGGGGCGAGCAGGCCCGCTCCACACCCGAGGTCGACCAGCACGGCGCCGTCCCGGGTGGCGGGGGGAATGAGCGCGCCCCGTGCCGCCGCGAGCCAGTGGAGCATCGCGAACGGTCCGCGGGGACGCCACCAGTGCTGCGCGAGGACGTCGTACTGGGCCGGATCGTTGCGCGCCAGCCCGCCGGCTCGATGGTTCCGGACGTCGGGCACGCGTTCCAGGCTGCCAGACTGGGGCGCATGCGGCCTGTCGCCGATCGAGCGGTCGCGTTGCTGCGGTCCTCCCATCCCGAGCCCACCGTCGCGGTCACCGTGATGGTCACGGCCCTGGCCGTGACCACCGGGCGCGACCTGCCCGGCGTGCTGCTCGTGGCCGCCGCGGTGCTCACCGGGCAGCTCTCGATCGGGTGGCTCAACGACGTGCTCGACGCCGAGCGGGACGTGGCCGTCGCCCGCACGGACAAGCCCGTGGCCGCGGGCGCGATCTCGGCGCGCACCGTGGGGGTGGCGACGGTGCTGGCCGCGGTGGCCTGCGTGCCCCTGTCGCTCGCGTCGGGCCTCCTCGCGGGGGTGGTGCATCTCGTCGCCGTCGCCGCGGGGTGGGCCTATGACCTGGGCATGAAGTCGACGGTGCTGTCGGTGCTGCCGTATGTGGTCTGCTTCGGGCTGTTGCCGGTGTTCGTCGTGCTCGGGCTCCCCGGAGCGCCGGCACCACCCTGGTGGCTCCCGGTGGCGGGCGCCCTGCTGGGCGCCGGGGCGCACTTCGCGAACGTCCTGCCCGACCTCGACGACGACGCGGCCACCGGCGTGCGCGGGCTGCCGCACCGGCTCGGCGCGGCCGGCAGCCGGGCCGCGGCGGCGGTGCTGCTGCTCGCCGCCACGGTGGTGCTGGCTCTCAACGCCCCGCTGCCTGCCGTGGTCACCTGGGGCGTGCCCGTGCTCGCCGTGGTGATCCTCGCGGCGGGGTTCCGGGCCGGCCGCAGCCCGGGTTCACGGGCACCGTTCCGGGCCGTGCTGGTGGTGGCCGCCGTGGCCGTGGTGCTCCTGGTGGCGTCGGGACCTGCGCTGCTCCGGTAGCCGTGCGGGCCGTCAGACCGGCTGGGGGCGCCCTGCCCTCCCTGGGAGCCCGAGGGTCACGTACGCGGCGGCCACCCGCGCCAGAGCGCCCACCGGCGCCGTGCCGCGGCCCAGACCGAGGTCCACCGCCGCGTCGAACACGGACTTGTGGCGGGCCGCGGCGGTGACCGCCGCATCGAGGAAACGCGGGTAGGCCACGAGACCGGCCAGCAGGGCGCCGTGCCGGTGGTGCAGCGAGAAGGAGTGCTCCATGGCCCGGCGGTGCGCCGCACCCGCATCCGCCCCCAGCAGAGCGGCCCGGCCGGCGAGAACCCCGGAGGCCACGGCGTCGAAGATCCCCTCGCCGGTGAGCGGGTTGATCATCGCCGCGGCGTCGCCCGCCAGCAGGACCCGGCCGTCGGGATGGTGGCGCGGGCCCGTGGACAGCGGCAGATGGTGCCCGCGCACCGTGTCCGGAGCGGGCTCGTGGCCGGGCAGCAGCCTGCGCAGCGCGTCGAGAAGCTCCTGCCGCGACCCGGCGCCGCGCCGGTCGAACACGCCGTAGCCGACGTTGGAACCGCCCCCGGGCAGGGGGAACGACCAGGCGTACGCCGGATAGCGGGTGCGGGCGAACTCGATGACCAGCGCGTCGGGCTCCACCGTTGTCGGCGCGTAGCCGCGGATCGCGACCGCCGTGTGCTTCGGCGCCGTGTCCGGCGCGCCCAGCAGGCGGCGGACCGTCGAGTTCGCGCCGTCGGCGCCGATCACGACCGCGGCCTCGATGCTCTCGTCGAGTACGACACCGCCGGCGTGGACGTCGATGCGGCGCACCCGGTGGCGGCGCAGCTCGGCGCCGCGCGCGACGGCCGCTGAGACCAGCTGCGCGTCGAACACCGCCCGCGGAATCACCCGGTTGGGGCGCGCGCAGGGCCGCGAGACCACCCGGCCGCCAGGGCTGCGCAGCTGCAGCCGCGGCACGGCAGGGCCCAGATCGGTCAGATCCGGCACACCCAAGGCCTGGAGCAGCTCGAGCACGTGCGCGGCGATGCCGTCCCCGCAGGTCTTGTCGCGCGGGAACTCCGCCGCGTCCAGCAGCAGGACACGCGCGTCCGGACGGAGCTGCAGCACCCGTAACGCGCTCGCCGATCCGGCGGGACCCGCGCCGACGACGGCGACGTCGTACTTCTCATTCACTCTGCGGTTCTACCCGAGTTTGCCGGGGCTCACCGCGGGCACCTGCCGGGTGTGCGCATCGTCATCACCGGAGCGAGCGGGAACGTCGGCACCGCCCTGCTGCGTCGGCTCGCCCGCCGCGGCGACACGCCTGGTGGGAAGGAGAACGGCAGCGCTGCCGGAAACGGCGACGGATCCTCCGGGCGGCACGAGATCGTCGGGATCTGCCGGCGTCCACCGTCCGGTGGCGCTCCGTACGCGGACGCCCGCTGGGTGGCTCTCGACCTCGCCGGCCCGGCGGTCGAGGCGGCGTTGACACCCGTGCTCGACGGTGCCGACGCCGTGGTGCACCTCGCCTGGGGTTTCCAGCCCGCGCACGACATCTCCTACCTGGCCCGGCTGGGCGTCGACGGCACACGTGCGGTGGTGAACGCCGCGCAGGCGGCCGGGGTGCCGCATCTGGTGCACATGTCGTCGGTGGGTGCCTACTCCCCCGGCCCGGACGACGGCAGGCGCGTGGACGAGTCGTGGCCGACCGGGGGCATCGACTCCCTGGCCTACAGCCGGCAGAAGGTGGCGGCCGAGCGGGTGCTCGACGAGCACGAGCGCGCGCATCCCGACGGCACCGCGGTCGCCCGGCTGCGGCCCGCACTGATCGTCCAGCGCGACAGCGGCAGCGCCCTGCTCCGTTACGGCGTCCCGCCGTACGTCCCGGCGGCGCTCCTGCGGCACCTGCCGCTGCTCCCGGTCGACCGCGAGCTGGTGGTGCCGCTCGTGCACACGTCCGACGTCGCCGACGCCATCGTCCGTGTCCTCGAGCAACGGGCGACCGGACCGTTCAACCTCGCCGCCGAGCCACCGGTCACCCGGGACCTGATCGCCGCCGTCCTGCACGCCTGGCCCGTCCACCTGCCGCGCACCGTCCTGCACTCGGTGGCCGACGTGGCGTGGCGGCTGCGGCTGCAACCGCTGGACCCGGGCTGGATCGACCTCGCCTTCGCCGTCCCCCTGCTCGACTGCGGCCGGGCCCGCCGGGAGCTCGGCTGGACGCCTGCGGTCACCGCCGACGCCGCCCTGGCCCAGGTGGTCGGCGGCATGGCCGACTCGGCCGCCACCACGAGCCCGGCGCTGCGTCCCCGGTCGGTGCCGGCCGAGCTGGCCGCCATCGCCCGTGGCGAGCCGATCACGAGCCGCCGCCTCCCCTGACCCCGCGAGTCGCCCGTTCCCCGCCCGCGAGTCGCCCGTTCTGTGTCCGCGAGTCGCCCGTTTCCCGCCTCCGGCGATGTGCTCCTCACTCTGTCCGGCTCACCACACGGCGTGGACGAAGTCTCCAGTCTGGACGTACTGTCCAGACATGGAGACCGTGCAGGAGGCCGCCGACCCGCGCGTGGACATGTGGTCCGCGGTCTGCCGCGCCGTGGCTCTGCTGCTGGGGCCCTACGCCGAGGTGGTCCTGCACGACGCGGAGCAGGATCGTGTGCTGGCCATCTGGAACCCGATGACCACCCGCCGGGCGGGCGACCCCTCGCTGCTGGGTGAGCTGGACCAGCTCGAACGATCGGCCGACGACGTCTACGGGCCCTACGAGAAGCTGCTGGCCGACGGACGGCGCCTGTCCTCGGTCAGCGCGGTACTGCGCGACCCGGACGGCCGGCCGTCCGCCGTGCTCTGCGTCAACCTCGACCGGACGCCGCTGGAGCAGGCCGCCGCCGTGCTGGCCGGCTTCGCCGCCCCCACCGCCCCGCGACCGCAGGCCCTGTTCGACCAGGACTGGCCCGACCGGGTGCACCAGATCATCGGATCGTTCGTCCGCAGCCGCGGGCGGCCCGTCGAACGCCTGGGGCGCGAGGACCGGCTCGCCGTCCTCGCAGAGCTCGACCAGGCCGGGGTGTTCGCGGTCCGCCGTGCGGTCCCCGTGGTCGCGAGCGCCCTGCGGACCTCGCGCTCCACCGTCTACTCCCTGCTCGCCGAGCTCAGAGCCCGAAGGACCCACTCGTGACCCTGCTGCCCGACTTCCGGCTGGAGACCTACTTCTCCCGCTGGGAGTTCACCGCCCGCCACCACCTGACGGCCTCCGACGCGCAGACCATGACGATGGCCGAACTGCTCGCCATGGCCGACGACGCAGACCGCGCCGCCTGGGACACGCTGTCCCTCGGCTACACCGAGACGTTCGGCGACCCGGCCCTGCGGCAGGCGATCGCCGGGATGTACACCCACGCCGAGGCCGACGACGTGATCTGCTTCGCGGGCGCGGAGGAAGGCCTCTACCTGGCCATGCACGCCCTGCTGGGTCCCGACGACCACGCGGTGGTGATCACCCCCAACTACCAGGCCGCCGAGACCGTCCCGCTGGCGCTGTGCCCGGTCACCGGGGTCGCGCTGGATCCCGAGCGGGATTGGGCCCTCGACCTGGACGCGGTGGCCGCGGCGATCCGCCCCACCACCCGGGTGGTCTCCGTCAACTTCCCCAACAACCCCACGGGGAAGGTCGTCGACGCGGCCGACTTCGCCCGCCTCGCCCGGATGTGCGACGACCGCGGGATCCACCTGTTCAGCGACGAGGTCTACCGCGGCCTGGAGCTCGACCCGTCCCGTCGCCTCCCGCAGGCGGCGGACCTGTCGGAGCGGGCCCTCTCGCTGAACGTCACGTCCAAGGCACTCGGGCTGCCCGGGCTGCGGATCGGCTGGATCACCTGCCGGGACCGGGAGCTGCGCTCGCGGCTGGAACGGGCCAAGCACTACACCACGATCTGCAACTCGGCCCCGAGCGAGATCCTCGCCCGCATCGCACTCAAGGCGCGCGACCGGATCCTCGACCGCAACCGCGCGATCATCGCCGGGAACCTGCCGGCGTTCGAGTCGTTCTTCGCCGAGTTCGACGACCTGTTCGACTGGCAGGCCCCCGACGGTGGCTGCGTGGCCTATCCCCGCTACCGGGGCCGCGACGGGGTCGAGCGGTTCTGCACCGAGCTCGTCGAGGAGACCGGGGTGCTCCTGCTGCCGGCCGGCATCTACCGCTCCGGGCTCACGGACTCCCCCGCCGACCGCTTCCGGATCGGCATCGGGCGCAGGGACCCCGAACCGGCACTGGACGCGTTCGCCACGTGGTTGCGAGCGCGCCGGTGATGGCCGACGTCTGACGCTGTGCGGCCGCCGCCATCGCCTACACGGGGCGGGTATGGACGCCGAGGCCGCCCGAGACGATCAGATTGTCGCCCGTGACGTAGCCGGCGCCGTCGGATGCGAGCGCGACAGCTTCGGCAATGTCGGCAGGGGCTCCGACGCGACCGAGGGGAACCCCGTCACCCCAGGAGGCGATCGTGTCCGGGGAGATTCCCATCTTGCCGTACGCAGGGGTGTTGACCAGGCCGGGGCTCACCGCGTTGACGCGGATGCGGCGTGGGGCGAGTTCGAGGGCCAAGGAGCGCACGAGAGGCAGCAGAGCACCCTTCGCAGCGGTCATGGCGGCGCCGAGCCCCTCACCGGCGCCGACGGTGAACACCACGGATGAGCCTTCGTCCAGCAGCGGGAGCGCCTTCTGAAGTGTGAAGAAGCTGCCTTTGACGTTGATCCTGAACAGGGCGTCGAAGGCGGCCTCGTCGGTGGACTCGATCGGGCCGGGACGAGAGATGCCCGCGTTGAGGTAGAGCAGGCCGAGGGAGCCGAGGTGCTCCCGCGCCTGCATCACGGCCTGGTCGATGTCGGTCAGGGAGCCTGCGTCGGCCTGGACGGCGATGACGTCGTCAGGCAGGCCGGCGTCACCGATGCCGCCGAGGCCGGTGACCATGACGCGATAGCCGCGCGAATGGAGCAGTTCTGCGGTGGCCTTGCCGATCCCGCTGGTTCCGCCGGTGATGAGTGCTGTCTTCGCTGCCACGGCCGTTCTCCTTGCTGATCGCTGTTGCGACAGCGTACGACAACCTGGCAGTGACTGCCAAAGTCCTGGTGGGTGCCAGGCTGGCAGGCCGACTAAGCTGAGGTCATGGCGCAGGGAGAACAGGGCAAGGGGGCGAGTACGCCCACGCTGTGGGATCGGACGCGGCAACTGGCCGCCCACGAGATCCTCGAAACCGCGCTGCGCCTGTTCACGCAGCAGGGGTACGACGAGACGACCATCGCGCAGATCGCCCGCGAGGCCGGGGTCTCCCAGCGCACCCTCTTCCGTTACTTCGGCACCAAGGAGGACCTCATCGGCGGCAGCCAGGAGCGGTTCGTCACCCTCATGACGGACACCGTCCGCGAGCAGCCCGCCGATGTCGGCGCCTGGGAGGCGTTGCGTGCCGCGTTCACGACCGCACTCTCCCTCCACACAAGTCCCGAGCAGGCGCTGGAGCGCTTCCGCCTGGTGCACCACACCGACTCGCTGCGCGCCGCCTATCTGGGGAAGCGCGTGCGCTGCCAGGAGGAGCTACTGCCACTGCTCGAAGCCAGGCCGGCACCCTCGGGCACGGGCAGAGGGCAAGCCCGCGCCATCGTTGCGACAGCGTTCGCGTGCTTCGACGCCGCCACCGTGACGTGGCTCGAGGCCGACGGGCAGGGCGACATTCTTGCCCTGTACGACCAGGGCCTGGCTGCAGTACGCAGCTAGCGCTCGCCCTCGACGCTCGCCGGGCACGGCCTCCCCCGCCGCGCGCCCGGGGTGGGCGCTAGCGTCCGCCCCATGAAGGAGCAACGTCGCGCCCGCGCGATAGCGATGACGCCAGCGGAGGTCGACGCCTTCCTCGCGGAGGAGCGCACCTGCCGGGTCGCCACGGTGGGCCGGGGCGGCCCGCACGCCACCCCGCTGTGGTTCGTCTGGCACGACGGGGCGCTCTGGCTGACCTCGCTGTCGCGCAGCCAGCGCTTCACCGACCTGCAGAACGACCCTCGGATCGCGATCGTCGTCGACGCCGGTGAGGACTACGACGAGCTGCGGGGGGTGGAGCTGCGCGGTCGAGCCGAGGTCGTCGGGGAGGTGCCCCGCACCGGCGAGCCGGTGCCCGAGCTGGACGGCCCGGAGCAGGCCTTCGCCGACCGGTACACCGGCGGCACCATCGCCCGCGACGGCCGCCACGCGTGGTTGCGCGTGGTCCCCGAGAAGATCACCAGCTGGGACTTCCGCAAGATCGGCAACTGACCGGGGGCTACCGGCGGCGGCCGCGGAGCCGGCGCAGCGCCACCACGAGCACGGCGGCGAACGCCAGCTGACCACCGAGGACGATCCGGTTGACGTCGACTGCCGGGTGCCAGGCCACCTTCCCGCTCGGGCCGATGGAGAAGGCACCCAGCGGGCGCGCCACGGCACCAGCCCCGGTGCTCGATGCCCCTGGCCGGACGGCGCCCACCCCGCCGCCCGCCCGTACCCGCGCGACCGGCAGGAGCGTGGTGTCCCCGTTCTGGACGGCCGGCCCGAACACCTGGTCGCGTCCGAGCCGGTCGGCAACGGCGGCCACCACGTCCGCCGGTGCCGGCGGAACGGCAGGCGGGTGGGTGGTGGAACGCCGGCCGGGCGTCGAAGTGGTCATACCGCCCACAATGCCGCCGATCACGCCGGCTGCCCAGTGGCCGGCCCGACCGCGGCCGGCGCCCGACCCCTCATGCGGGCGCCGACCGGTCACGCCACTGCCACGGGCCGGCACCGCGCACAGGAACGACGCGATCCGGGCAGCCCGCGACAGGTTGGGCGGGTAGTGCCCGACAACTGTGCAGGCGCAGGATTCGGCGGACGATCCCCGATTTCACCCAATGCAAGACTTGTTGGACGAAGCGGAAGGGCGCCATGGCCGACCAGCGCGGAAGATCGGTGACCAGCAAGGTCCTCGCCCTGCTCGAGGCGTTCTCGCCCAGCGGCGGCGAGCTGACGCTCAGCGATCTCGCCCGCCGCGCGGGGGTGTCGCTGTCCACCGCTCACCGCCGGGCGGCGGAGCTGGTCGAGTGGGGCGCGCTGGAGCGCTGTGCGCGACCACCTGGACGTCGTGTTCGTGGAGCGGATCAGCGTCTGCGCGCCCCGTCGCATCCGACCGTGCCGGAACCGGGACGTGCGCGCGGCTCCTACGGCAGGATCGAGTCCACGTAGCCGCCGTCCACCCGCAACGCGCCACCGGTGGTGGCCGAGGCGAGCTCGGAGCTCAGGTAGGTCACCATGTTGGCGATCTCGGCCGGTTCGATCAGCCGCTGCAGCAGCGACTGCGGGCGGTACTCCCGCATGAAGCGAGCCTGCGCCTCGTCCCAGGGCACGTCGCCGCCGACCACGCTCGTCACGAGGTCCTCGACGCCTCCCGTGTGGGTGGGCCCGGCGATCACGGAGTTGACCGTGACCCCGGTGCCGGCGGCGGCCTTGGCGAAGCCGCGCGACACGGCCAGCTGCGCCGTCTTCGTCACCCCGTAGTGCACCATCTCCTCCGGGATCACCACCGAGGAGTCGCTACTGACGAACAGCACCCGGCCCCAGCCGCGTTCGGTCATGCCGGGCAGGTAGGTGCGGGTCAGGCGGACGCCCGACAGCACGTTCACCTCGAAGTAGCGCCGCCACTCCTCGTCGCCGATCTCCAGGACCGGCCGGGCCTCGAAGATGCCCAGGTTGTTCACCAGCACGTCGACCTGCGGCAGCTTCGCCACCAGCGCCGCGGTGCCCTCCTCGGACGTCACGTCCGCCGCGACACCGAGCACGTCGGCGCCGGGCACGTCGGCCAGGAGACGCTCCACCGCGTCCTTCACGCGCTCCTCGCCGCGCCCGTTGATCACGGCCCGGGCGCCCGCCGCAGCGAGCCCCGTGGCGATGGCGTGACCGATCCCCTGGGTCGAACCGGTGACGAGCGCCGTGCGGCCCTTCAGATCAATGTCCATGACAGATGCAAGGCGCCCGGGCGCCCATCCCTTCCCCCGCCGACCGGTCAGAACAGGTTGTAGGACGCTCTCGCGACAGCGAAGCCGTGGCCGGTCTGCGGGTTCTCGCAGCGCATCCCGCTCTCCTTGCTCGCGCAGACGACGTCACCGAACCGGACGGACTCCCCGTAGGCGAGCTTCGCGAGTGAGGGGTCGGCCACCGTGTCCCCGACGCACGACAGCTCCCCGGGACCCGTGCCGGTGAGGACCGCGCCCGTTCCGAAGGTCTGGGTGCAGGACGCCGGGGTGGGTGGCAGCTGCCAGGTGCGTTGGAGGACGTCGCACCGCACCTCGCCGCTGGACATGCGGCACGCGATGTTGCCGCTCGGCGTGGCGAACTGCGCGGAGCCGGTGCCGAACCGGTGGTCCTTCTCGGCGTCGATCACCGGTGCTTCCGCGCCGGGGGCCGTCGACGCGGGGGAACCGGCCGCGTCGGCCGGGGCCGGAGCGGTGGTGGCCGGACCCGCCGCGGCCGGATCCGGCGCGGAGCCGGGCCCGGTGAGCAGCAGCACCGCCGTCAGCGCGATGCCCGCCCCCGCCACGGCCGCGACCACGATCGCCGCGATCACCTTCCAGTTGCGGCGGGGCGGCGAGTCGGGTGCGCCGACCGGCGGGCGCACCGGGGGGCGGTGGGGGCCCGCAGCGGTGGCAGGCCGGGGCGGACCCACGGGGACGACGGCGGGCAGGCCGGGGACGGTGGACCCGACGCCTCGGCGACCCGCGCCGGTCGGGCCGCCGACGCGCGGGGAGGGCACGGTCGGGGAGGCGACGGACGGATCAGCCACCGGGCCGGCCGCGCCGGGAGCGCCGGCCCAGGCGGCGGCCGGAGGCGGCGGGGCTGGCGGCGCCATGCCGGGGGCCGTCATGGCGGCGGCGGGAACGGCCGGGGCGGGCAGTCCCTGGGCAGGCACCGGCTGCGGAGGCCCCGCCTGGGTGGGCACCGGCGGGGCGGGCATCGCCTGGGCAGGCACCGGCGGGGCAGGGGCAGGTGCCGAGACAGGTGCCGGGGCGGGTGCCGGCCTGCCCGGGGCGGCCATCGCCGCGGTGGCCGCCGTGGGGGCGGGCGCGGGCACCGCGGCGTCCGGGTTCTCCAGGGGCCGCAGCAGGTCACGCAGTCGCGCGGCGGTCGGGCGCGCCGCGGGGTCCTTCGCGAGGCACGCCACCACGGCGTCGCGCAGCGGCCCGTCGAGCGGACCGAGGTCCGGTTCGGCCTGGGCGACCCGGTGGAGCACGCCGGGCACGGAGTCGGCGGCGAACGGCGACCGGCCCGTGGCGGCGTAGCCGATCAGGGATCCCAGGCAGAACACGTCACCGGCCGGCCCGACGTCGAGCCCCGCGATCTCTTCCGGCGTCATGTACTCCGGGGTGGCGACCACGTGGCCCGCCTGCGCCGCCAGCATGGGATCGACCGTCCGGGAGAACCCGCCGTCGATCAGGCACGGGCCGTCCTCGGCCAGCAGGACGTTCGACGGCTTGAGATCACGATGCACGAGTCCCGCGCCGTGCAGGGCGACCAGGCCGTCGGTCATCCGGACGGCCAGCGCCAGCGTGCCCGCGCGGCCCAGTGGGCCGTTCGCGCTGACGTAGGCCTGCAACGAGGGCGCCTCGACGTAGGCGGTGGCGACCCACGGCGGGTCGCCGTCGGGGTCGGCGTCCAGCAGCGCCGCGGTGAACCACGGGGGCGCCGTCGCCGCCAGCTGCACCTCCCGGCGGAACCGCTCGCGGAACCCCGGAAGGGCCGCGAGCTGGGGATGCACCACCTTCAGAGCGACGCGTCTGCCGGCATCGTCGACGCCGAGCAGGACACGTCCCAGCCCGCCGTTCCCGAGCCGGGACACCACTCGGTAGCGACCCAGGGTGCGGGGGTCGTCCGCTGCGATCTCCTCCATCGCGGGGGGACGCTACCGGGCGCTGTTGATCAAGGACTTCCGGTCACCATGGGCCACAGCCCGTCCGGTCCCGCGGCCAGTGCCGCGGCGCCGATCTCGGCGTTCCACTCGGCGTCGGAGCCGTCCTCGTTGCGCCACGCCCAGAG
Organism: Pseudonocardia xinjiangensis; assembly: GCF_050948425.1. Taxonomy (NCBI): domain Bacteria; kingdom Bacillati; phylum Actinomycetota; class Actinomycetes; order Pseudonocardiales; family Pseudonocardiaceae; genus Pseudonocardia; species Pseudonocardia xinjiangensis. The sequence continues at coordinate 3,963,761 of NZ_CP192009.1, forward strand.
GCGCGTGGTGGTCAGCCGGAGGTCGTGCTCGCGGGTGAAGCCGATGGCGCCGTGCACCTGATGGGCGATCCGGGCGACGGCACCGGCGGCCTCCCCGGTGCGCGCCTTGGCCGCGGCGACCGCGAACCGCGAGGCCGGGGCCGTGAACCCGCCCGCGGTGACCGCCGCCGCTGCGGCCGACGCCGCCGCCGACGCCGCCGCCACCTCCGCGGCGGCCAGGGCGAGCTGCTGCTGCACCGCCTGGAACCGGCCGATCGGGCGGCCGAACTGCACCCGCTCGCCCGCGTAGCGCACCGACGCGGCCAGCGCACCGCGCGCCGCCCCGGCGAGCAGCTGGGCCCGGCCGAACGCGGCCCGCAGCCGGAACTCCTCGGCCGCGCCCCCGGGCAGGGCCGCGACGGCGGTGGGCGCCACCTCGCCCTGGACGACCGCGGTGTCGCGGGGCTCCTCCGCGAGGTTGGCGCCGTCGGTGACGGTGAGCCGCTCCGGCCCGAGCAGGACGACGTGTCCCGCGGTGAGCACGACGACCCCGGCCGCCGCCCGGGCCCACGGCACCCGCCGCAGCTCGCCGCGGACGCCCGTGCCGGCCACCTCCAGCTCCCCCGCCACGGCCGTCAGCGGCCCGGCAGGCACAGCGATGCCCGCGGAGTGCAGCAGCCATCCCGCGAGCAGGTCGGTCTCCACCAGCGGCACCCGGGCCGCGTGCGCCCCCGCTGCCGCCAGGACGACAGCTGCGTCGGAGAACGTGCCCTCGCTGCCGCCCGCGTCGCCGGGCAGCGTCAGCCGGGCGAGCCCGGTGTCGTCGAGGGTCTTCCAGAGCTCGGCGTCGAAATTCGTGCCCGCGCCCCGTGCGTCCGCGAAGACCGACTCCGCCAGCTCCTGCAGCTCTGCGTTCACCGAGTCGTTCACCGGGTCGTTCACCGCAACCCCAGCCCGCGCGCGACGATCCCGCGCAGCACCTCGTTGGTACCTCCGCGCAGGGTGAAGCCGGGGGCGTGCAACACCGCGTCGGCCAGGAGCCGGGCGTAGCCGCCCTCGGCGCCGGGGTCCGGCGGGGTCGCGACGAGCAGCCGGGCCACGTCGATCACCTCGTTCTCGTACCGCGTACCCAGGTCCTTCACGACGGCGGCGGCCAGCTCCGGTGCCTCTCCCGACTCCAGGGACCCCGCCACGGCCAGGGACATCCGGCGCAGCGTCCAGAGCCGGCTCACCAGGCCGCCGAGCTCCCTGTGCGGCGTGGACCCGTTGGCGAGCAGCTCCCCGACGAGCGCGGTGAGCAGCGGGAACGTCGAGAGGAACCGCTCGGGGCCGCTCCGCTCGAACGCCAGCTCGCTGGTGACCTGGCGCCAGCCCGCGCCGATCTCGCCCAGCACCATGTCGTCGGGCACGAACACGCCGTCGAACACGACCTCGTTGAAGTGGTGGGCACCCGTCAGGAGCGGGATCGGGCGGATCTGCACGCCCGGGGAGTCGAGCTCGACGATGAACTGGGACAGGCCCGCGTGCCGGTTCTGCTCGTCGCGCGGCGCCGAGCGGGCGAGGGCGAAGAAGGCGTGCGCGTGGTGGGCGCCGGAGGTCCAGACCTTCGTGCCGGTGAGCTCCCAGCCGCCGCTGACCTGCACGGCCCTGGTGCGTACCGCCGCCAGGTCCGATCCGGCGTCGGGCTCGCTCATGCCGATGCCGAAGTACACCTCGCCCTTCGCGATCCCGGGCAGGAACCGCTGCCGCTGGGCCTCGGTGCCGAACCGCATCAGGGTGGGGCCGATCTGGCGGTCCGCCACCCAGTGCGCGGCCACCGGCGCACCCGCGGCGAGCAGTTCCTCGGTGACGACGTACCGATCCAGCGGGGAGGCACCGTGGCCGCCGTACTCGACCGGGATCGTCATCCCCAGCCAGCCGCGGCTGCCCAGCTCCCGGGTGAAGCGCTCGTCCCAGCCCGACAGCCACACGTCGGCGCGGGGCGCCCAGGCTCCCGCCGCCCGCTCCTGCGCGAGGAACGCGCGCACCTCGCCGCGCAGCGCGGCGGCGCGCGGCGGGAGGTCGGTCGGGGGTGGCACCAACGCCGGTAGCCGCACCATCGTCTCCGTCACGGCTTCCATCCTGCGACATTCCCACCGGGGCGGCAGCAGTGATCGGGTCACACCGGCAGGACGCCCGTCACGTCGGGTGCGTCCCCCGGTCCGCGGTGGCAGCATCGGACCATGACGAACTCCGCGGTGACCAGCAGCTCCAGTGCCGACGAGACGCGGGTCGTCGACGCGGTCCCCACCGGTCTGTTCATCGGCGGGACGTGGCGACCGGCCACGTCCGGCGCCACCCTGACCGTCGACGACCCCGCCACCGGCAAGGCGCTGTGCGAGGTGGCCGACGCCGCTCCCGAGGACGGGATGGACGCCCTCGCCGCCGCGGTGGCCGCCCAGCCGTCCTTCGCGGCGATGCCGCCGCGGGAGCGCGGTGAGATCCTGCGCCGGGCCTACGAGCTGATGATGGAGCGCATCGACGACCTCGCACTGCTCATGACCCTGGAGATGGGCAAGCCGCTCGCCGAGTCGCGGGGCGAGATCTCCTACGCCGCGGAGTTCTTCCGCTGGTTCGCCGAGGAGGCCGTCCGGATCGACGGCGGCTACGCCACCGCCCCGAACGGCACGAGCCGCTTCCTCGTGCAGAAGCAACCCGTGGGCGTCTGCCTGCTCATCACGCCGTGGAACTTCCCGATGGCGATGGGCACCCGCAAGATCGGCCCGGCGATCGCCGCCGGATGCGCGATGGTGCTGAAGCCCGCCGCGCAGACCCCCCTGTCGATGCACGCGCTCGCCGCGATCCTCGCCGAGTCGGGACTGCCCGGCGGCGTGCTGAACCTGGTCACCACCTCCGACGCCGGGGGCGTCATGGAGCCCCTGATCCGCGACGGACGCGCCCGCAAGCTCTCCTTCACCGGCTCCACCCCGGTCGGCCGGAAACTGCTGGAGCAGGCCGCCGACAAGGTGCTCCGGACGTCGATGGAGCTCGGCGGCAACGCACCGTTCCTGGTGTTCGACGACGCCGACCTCGACAAGGCCGTCGACGGCGCGATGCTCGCCAAGATGCGCAACATGGGCGAGGCCTGCACGGCCGCCAACCGCTTCCTCGTGCACCGCTCGGTGGCGGACGCGTTCGCCGACAAGCTCACCGAGCGGATGAGCGCCCTGAGCGTCGGCCGCGGCACCGACGACGGCGTGGACGTGGGGCCGCTGGTCGACGCGAAGGGCCGCGACAAGGTCGCCGACCTCGTGAAGGACGCGGTGGACCGCGGTGCCGCCGTGCGCGTCGGCGGCGAGCCGGTGGACGGTCCCGGCTACTTCTACCGCCCGACCGTGCTCACCGGCGTCCCGCTGGAGGCGCGCCTCACCGGGGAGGAGATCTTCGGGCCGGTGGCCGCGATCAGCGTGTTCGACACCGAGGACGAGGCCGTCGCCGCTGCCAACGACACCGAGTTCGGCCTGGTGAGCTACCTGTACACGGAGAACGTGACGCGGGCCCTGCGGGTGTCGGAGCGGCTCGAGTCCGGCATGGTCGGCCTCAACACCGGCCTCGTCTCCAACCCCGCGGCCCCGTTCGGCGGCATCAAGCAGTCCGGACTGGGCCGCGAGGGCGGCAGCGTGGGAATCGAGGAGTACCTCGAGACCAAGTACGTGGCGATCGGCTTCGGCGGCTAGCACCGCCTCGCCGGCGGGGGGCTGTGGAGCTCAGCCCCCCGCCGGCGGCGCTGCCGGTGCGTTCGGATCAGCGGGTGCGTTCGGATCGGCCGGCGCACCGGGGTCGGCCGGCGCGTCGGGGTCGGGTCCGTAGACGGTGGTCGACGGGTCGGTTCCGGTGATGATCGACTCGATCAGCAGGTAACCGCCCTGCATCACCACCAGTCCGGTCAGCCCCAGCAGCACGACCACGGTGGTGGCGGTGAGCACCTTGACCTTGACCGGTGTGCGGCCGAGCCGTTCCCGGCCGGTCTCCACCACCCAGGCGCGCGCCGCGATGACGATGAGGAACAGCAGGAACGCCAGCCAGACCCAGACGTCCAGCGACTGGTCGATGATCATCTCAGCCTCCCGGAGCCGGCTCGACCGGGTCCGGCACGGTCTTCTTCAGCACCGCGTCGAAGCCGTCCTGGTAGGTCAGGACGTAGCGCCCGGACGCCACCAGCTGCTGGATGACCTCGAGGCTCCAGCCGGGCTTCTTGCCGTTGAGCACGACGCCCTGCTTCTCCACCGAGGTGAAGGAGATCAGCACGTCGGGCGCCTCGGCCTCGATGCACCGGACCGGGTCGTTGGCCAGCTCGGCGCACCCGTCGACCACCGAGCCCATGCTGTGGGTGTCGATGCCCTCCACTCCGTAGGGCCCGACGTTGGACAGCGGCACGATCTCCTGGCCGGGTGGGGTCTCGTGGATGACCTGCCGTGCCAGCGCCACCTCCTGCGGGTAGACCACCTGGTAGGCGTCGTTGCCCCCGCGGATCAGCACCAGCAGGGGGAACAGAAGGACCATGCCGACCGCGAGCACGATCTCCATGGACCGGTTGCGCCGCACGAGTGCGCGCAGCCCGTCGGCACCGAGGATGGTGAGCACCGGCAGGCCGTAGAGCACGATCCGCAGGAACACCTCACCGCCGTAGCCCTGCAGCGCGAACGCCATCGGCACCACCGCCAGTGCGATCGGCACCAGGTCGCGCTTGCGGCGCCAGTAGACCCAGGCTCCGCCGATCGCCAGCGCCCAGGTCAGGCCGGGCACGATGATCCGCAGGTACTTCACCGCGACCTGCCCGGTGTCACCGAGCAACCGGTCCGCGACCCCGGTTTCGAGCGCGTCACCGCCGCCGGAGCCCAGCAGCAGGCCGAGCTGGGTGATCCAGAACAGCCGCGCGGAGATCACGAAGAACACCGCCAGGCCGACGATGGCCACGAGCACCAGGCCACGGCCGCGGATCCGGCCGACGATCGCCAGCACGACCAGCTGGCCGATGATCGCGAACGGGGTGAGCTGATGCTCCGGGATCACCGCCAGAATGCACAGCGCCGCGCAGAAGTAGATCAGCAGTAGCTGCCGGGGTGGCAGGCTCGGTCTGTTCGGTGGGGTCATCGCCGACACCAGCCAGCGGCGCAGCAACGGTAGCCGGCGGGCTTCGGGGTGCGGGAACGGCCAGCCCGGCACCCCTGCCGCGTCGGTGCGCCGGGTGGCCAGGGGGCCGAGCGCGAACGTCAGCACGGTCAGCATCAGCACGATGCCGGTGGCCTGGGGCGAGAAGTAGTCCTGCTCGACCCAGTTGAGCCCGACGAACAGCCACGCGGCCGCCCACGGGGCGCGGCTGCCCCCGAGCATCGAGCGGGCCAGCGCGTAGATGCCGATCGTCCACACCCCGACGACCACCGGTGGGAACCAGCGCAGCACGGAGTCGAGCTGGGTCGCGCCGCCCGCGTCGCGGAAGAAGGCCCACTGTGCGAAGAAGGCGGGCCACCAGAACCGGGCGTCGATGCCCTCGGGCGCGATTCCGTCGTGGGCGATCGCGTCGGTGAACCCGGCGAGCAGCCACGCCGTGCTGAAGCGCGCCACCGGCTCCACCACCGACGGCATCCCGACCGAGCAGAGGATCAGCACCGCGGTGGCGGTGCCCAGCATCGGGATCCGGGGACGCGGTGAGCGCAGCTCCGCGACGCAGGCGCCGACCGCGCACGTCAGCGCGACCCAGCCGACCGGGCTCAGCACCTTGGCCAGGCCCCAGCCGTCCAGTGCCGACAGATCGGTGGTGGCGGCCGCCACCGGCAGCAGGGCCACGGCAACCAGCGCGAGCACCGGCGAGAGCCAGCGGAAGATGCCCGTGGCCGGCGGCGCGGGCGGGGGCGGCGGCGGGACGTTGCGCGCCCGCGGACGCTGGATGGGCAGGGCGGCGGTCGGGGCGTCGAGGTCTGCGGCACGCATTGCCGTGGTGGCCTGGTCGACGTTGCTCCCCGGACGTCTCTCGTCACCCGGGTATCGGGTGTCCGTCGAAGTCACGGCGAAGGAACCTCCACATCGGCCCGGCGACGAGCCGGGGAGAACAGCACAGCCGCCGCACAGACGACCTGGACGGCGATGTAGCCGATCGCCACGGGAACGAGCGCGGACACCCCGGCGCCGGTGACGGGGGTGACGAGCGCTGCGACCACCACGAGTATCGAGCTGCTGAGCTGCAGCCTGGCGTAGCTCATGGCCGAGCCGGTGGCCTGGCGCACGCCCAGCTCGTGGGCGACGACCAGCCGGAACGCCAGCCCCAGCAGGAGCAGGCGCAGCACGTCGGCTCCTTCGGCGTACGCCTCACCGAAGATCAGCAGCAGGGGGTAGGCCAGCGCCGCGCCCAGCGCCAGCATCGGCAGGAAGATGACGAACAGCCTGCGCCGTGCCGCCGCGGCCAGCTCGCGGGTGCGGTGCGGCTCGCGCGCCACGGTCACGGCCAGGGAGTTCATGAAGAACATCCCGGCGAGGTCGATCACCGCGACGGCCTGCCACGCGATGAAGAACACTGCACCGGTCTCGGGACCGAACCGCAGGTTGACCAGGACCGGGACCTGGTTGTAGAGCAGGGCGGCGCCGATCTGCCCCACCGCGGTGGGGGCGAGGAACGCGATCACGACACTGCGGGTCGGCAGCACGCCGTCCTTCGCCCGTGCGCTGGCACGGCGCGTCAAGACGGCGATGACGGCCGAGCCGACCGCGATCCAGACGACGATCGAGCTGACCCATGGCAGCACCGCACCGTAGGAACCGAGCGCGGCCATGCCACCGAGGAGAACCAGCAGGCCGAGCCGGGCGACGGCGAAGATCCCGTTGCGCCAGACCACCCACCACGGCTTGCCGAGCGCGACCAGGATGAAGTCGTGCACGACGAACACGCCCCAGCCCGCTGAGGCGACCACGAAGAGCAGGAGACCGAACGCGAAGGGTCCGCCGGGGCCGGCCGAGATCGTGGCCAGGCGCGGCGCGAACAGCGCGTAGACGAGCCCGACGAGCCCGGACAGCGGCATGATCAGGAGCAGGCTGCTCCAGACGAGTCTGCCGGTGCTGCGTCCGGCGCGCGGCATCCACCGCATCAGGCCGACCCCGAGGTTGAGCTGGGCGGCCCCGCCCACGAGGATGAACGCGGAGACGACCAGCTGAGCGTCGCCCACCTCGGCGGTGGACATGATCCGGGCCGCGATCAGCCAGAAGATCAGCCCGCCCAGCGATCCCAGCACCGAGCTCAGCGAGAGCGCGAGCCCGTCACCCAGCCCTTCGTCGCCGCTGTCCTGCTCGGGAGGGACCCCGCGGGTGATGCTCGGGATCCGCACCGTGTCGGCCACCACGGCCGGGAGCCGGACCGTCGGGGCGGCGGAGGGATCGAACGCGTGCGTGGGCGGGTCGGCACGGGGATCGGGGTGCGGCCGGCCGTCGTGGTCGGGCCGAACGGTCGCGGAGTGCGGACCGGTGGACGGCTGCCGGCGCGTCACGGGGAGAGGACCAGCGGAACGCGGGCAATCACAACATCGGGAACAGGGGAACTGCGGAACACCGGGGGGACGATAACGGGGTGAGCTGTGGCGGCTTCACTCACTGCGCGACCACCGCGTGCCGCAGCAACAACGGGACGCTCAGCACCGTCATCACGTACAGGGCGATGGCCGGACGCCACTCCCCCGTGCTCACCATGATCTGGCCGACGAGCAGGGTGACGGCCACGCCGACCCCGACGGTGAGCATCCAGACGTGCGCGGCGGGGGCCCGCCGCAGGAAGCCTGCGGCGGACCACCCGGGCCCGAGGATGAGGAAGAACGTGGTGACGAGGAACCGGAAGTCACCGACGAAGCCACCGGTGACGTTCAGGACGCTCAGGACGCACGCGGTGATCCCGGCAACGACCAGGAGAAGCGCCACGAAGCGGCGTGCGAGGCGCGCCCGCGTGAGCTCGGCGCTAGAGGGCACGCTCACCGTGGTACTCCGTTCGTCACCGACCCGCGATCAGCACCGCAGGCATCTGGCAGAAGGTCACCGGACACCCCGGGTATCCGGTTGGCGTCGAAGTGTAAGGGGGCGCCCAGATCAGGACGCCTCCTCCTCCAGTGCGAAACGCACGGCCACTCCGTCGCGGGCCTCACGGTCGACAGGTGCCGGCCGCGGGGGCGGCAGCGGGCGGCGACCGTTGACGGGATCGCCGACCGGAGCGGTGGCGCCGAGCGGCCCCCCGTTGAGCGACGACGTGCCCATCGACACGCCGTTGGGGGTGGCGGGCTCGCCGACGGGCGGGACCACCGGGATACCTCCCGCCGGGGTGAGAGCCCGGGCCTGCTCCTCGACCTGCACGCGCTCGGCCCGGCCGCGCAGCGCCCGGCGACGCTCGGCGGCGAGCGTGCGGAGCACGCGGGTGCCGTCGGCGAAGGTGCGCAGGTTGGACTGGCCGAAGATGCGCTCGCGCTCCATCGACGGCACTTCGGTGATCTTCAGCCCGGCGGCGGCGACGCGGCAGTTGAGCACGGTCTCGATCTCGAACCCGTCGCCCCACAACATGCCCTCGGCCGGGGCCGGGGCATCGATGGGCGGCAGGTCGAGGACCGGGAGGATGTCGGCCCAGAAGGCGTTGTAGCCGTAGCAGAGGTCGGTGTAGGACGTGCCGAACAGCGCGTTGGCCACGCCGTTGAGGCCGGCGTTGCCGCTCTTGCGCAGGAGCGTGATGTCGTCGCTGCCCCCGCCGCGGACGAACCGGCTCCCCTTGGCGAAGTCGGCACCGTCGATGAGCGCGCGGACGAAGGAGGGGATCTCGGCCGGGTCGGCCGAGCCGTCGGCGTCGAACATCACGATGACGTCGCCCGTGGACGCGGCGAAGCCACACGCCATCGCGTTACCCTTGCCCTTGCGGGTCTGCGTGATGACTTTGACCCAGGGCAGGACCCGTTGTGCGGTCTCGATCGTGCCGTCGACGGAGTTGCCGTCGACGACGATGATCTCGTGGACCGCCGGGCGCACCGCGGCGATCGCAGGGAGCACGACCTCCAGGTTCCGCGCCTCGTTCCGGGTCGGCACCACCACGGACACCCGCGGGTTGCCGTTCCGCTGCATCGCCGTTCTCCCCCCCACCGCCACCGCGGTGATTTCGCGCCCTCGGCCCCGTCGCTGCCTGTAGCCTTCTCCCAGGACGATCTCCATCGCTGGGTTTATCTCTGTAGCACCCAATCGCGTTACGTAACAATCTCGCGAAGCCGTACCCCAATCGGGGCATCTTCGGTAGGGCAACTGCTGGTGTGGACTGCGCCTGCCGATCGGCACTCTACGGATCGTTCACATCGGCTGTCATCGCGGTACCCGATCGTGCCCCGCCGGGGGTGGAGGGGTTCCGAGGCGCGCCGGGCGGTACCGTCGCGCGGTCCCGAAACCGGCAGGAGAGAAGGCTTTGTGTTGCTGCCGCTGGCGAGTGTGTCCGTCTGCATCCCGGTCTACAACGGGGAGCGTTTCCTCGCCGAAACGATCCGGAGCGTACTCGACCAGACCTACCGCGACTTCGAGCTCGTCATCCTCGACAACGCGAGCACTGACGAGAGCGGGGCGATCGCACGCTCCTTCGCCGAGCGCGACTCGCGGGTCCGGGTCGAGCGCAACCACACCACCGTGTCGCAGCCGGACAACTGGAACCGCGTGGTCCAGCTCTCCCGTGCGCCACTGGTGAAGGTGGTGTGCGCCGACGACCTCCTGCACCCGCGGTGCCTCGAGTTCCAGGTCGCACCCATGGAGGCCGACCCCGGCCTCGCACTGGTGGCGGCCCGGCGTCACATGATCGACGAGCAGAGCCGGGTGATCGTCCCGCGGCGGGGCCTCGGCGGGCTCACCGGCGTGCGCACCGGCGTCGAGGTGGCCCGGCGGGTCGTCCGCAACGGGTCGAACCCGATCGGTGAGTCCAACAACGTGCTGTTCCGGCGCGACGACTTCTTCGCCGTGGGCGGGTGGCGCGCCGACCGCACCTACATCATGGATCTCGACCTGTGGCTGCGCCTGCTGCAGTACGGCGAGTTCCTCGGGCTGCCCGAGACGCTCGCGGCGTTCCGGATCGGGCGCGGCACCGTGTCCTCGGAGAACGCCGAGGCGATCTACGAACAGCAGCGGATGCTGCTGGAGGAGATCGGCGAGTCGCCCTTCTTCCAGGTCCGAGGCGTGGATCTCGCGGTCGGACGCCTGCTGGCCCCGGCCGGCCGGTCCCGCAGGCGGGCCCTGTACGCGATCTCGAAGCTCGCCGCGCGCCGCACCGAAGGAGACGACGCTGCCTGACCTGACCTCCTCCGCCCGGTCCTAATCGCAAGTTCTTTGCGACAGCCGCTCGTCCGCGACTAGCCTGAGCCGGCCACCCGTTCGGGTGGCCGCGCTGGCGATCGTCGAGGAGGTCGGGATGGTCGGCGACACGGTACTGGCCATGCACATGAGCGACGGGCTGGTGAACGGGCCCACCGCAGGAGCATTCGGCCTGATCGCCGTCCTCGGGCTGGTCCTGGCGGGTGTCCGGGCCCGGTCGGACCTCGACGACCGGACGGCCCCGATGGCCGGCCTGGTCACCGCCTTCGTCTTCGCCGTCCAGATGATCAACTTCCCGATCCTGCCCGGCGCGAGCGGTCACCTGCTCGGTGGTGCTCTCGTCGCGATCCTCGTCGGGCCCTGGGTCGGCTCGCTCTGCATCGCCATCGTGCTCTGCGTCCAGGCGCTGCTCTTCGCCGACGGCGGCCTCACCGCGCTGGGCACCAACATCGTCAACATGGCGCTGGTCGGCGTGTTCGTCGGCTACGCGGTGGCGGTGGCACTGCGCCCCCTCGCCCGGCGCAGCCGCGCCGGCCTGGTGGCCACGGCGTTCGTGGCCGCGTTCGTCAACACCGTGGTCGCCTCGCTGGCGTTCGTCCTGGAGTACGCGATCGGGGGCGCGGGCGGGGCGTCGCTCGGCACGGTCTTCACGCTGATGATCGGCCTGCACGTCCTGATCGGCATCGGCGAGGGGGTCATCACCGCGGCCACCGTGGGGGCCGTCGCCTCGGTCCGGCCCGATCTCGTCCACCTCCTGCGGGGCACCGCGCCACCTCTGCAGCTGCGCCAGGCCGGGGACACCGGTGTCACGGAGAGCAGGGCCACCGAGGGGAACCCGTCATGACCGCACCCGCACCGAACCGGCGCGCCACCGGCTTCTTCGTCGGCTTCCTCGCCGTCGCCCTGCTCGTGGCGGGCGCCCTGTCCTACTTCGCCAGCCCCCATCCCGACGGGCTGGACACCGTCACGCTGCAGGGCTGCCAGGTCGTCGAGTCCGACGCCGGGGAGCGACTCGAGGGCACCTGCATCGCGCAGAACGCCACCGACCACTCGCTCGCGGCCAGTCCGCTGGCCGACTACGCGGTGGAGGGCGGCGAGGGCACGGTCGGGGCCGCGGGCGTGATCGGCGTCCTCGTCACGCTCGTCGTGGCCGGCGGCCTGTTCTGGGTGCTGCGCAAGCGCCCGAAGGACCAGCACTAGTGGCCGGTGCCGGCCACGGCCACCCGCTCCATCTCGCCGGCACCTCGCCGGTGCACCGGCTCCCGGCCGAGGTGAAGATCGTCGCCGCGTTCCTCGGCGTGGTCTGCGTGGTCCTCACGCCGCGGGAGGCCTTCCCGGTCTTCGGCGGGTACCTCGTACTGCTGGCCGCGATCTGGGTCGTGGCCGGCATCCCGCCGGGATGGATGGTGCGCCGGTCGGTGATCGAGGCGCCGTTCGTGGTGCTCGCGGTACTCCTGCCGCTCACCGGGGGCGGCCCACACGTCGAGTGGCTGGGCCTGCAACTCTCCGAACCCGGGCTGCTCGGGGCGTGGAACATCATCGTGAAGGGCACCCTCGGGGTGCTGACCTCGCTCACCCTGGCCGCCACCACCTCGCTGCGTGACCTGCTGCTCGGGCTGCAACGGCTGCACGCGCCCGCGCTGGTCGTCACGATCGTCACGCTGATGCTGCGCTACGTCGACGTGATCGCCGCCGAGGGCCGCCGGATGCGGCTGGCCCGGATCTCCCGGGGCCACGACCCGCGCTTCCTGTGGCAGGCCGGGGCCACCGCCCGCGGCGTCGGATCGTTGTTCGTGCGCTCCTACGAACGCGGCGAACGGGTGCACCTCGCGATGCTCTCGCGCGGCTGGACGGGCGCCATGCCGCGGCTGAGCGAGACGCCCACGACGCGGCGGGACTGGGTCGCCGGGCTCGCCCCGGTGGCCGTCGCGCTCGGCCTGGCCGTCACCGGATGGGTGACCACGTGATCTCCCCCGACCACACCGCACTGCCGGACAGCTCGCCGCCGGCGGCCGCGCCACCGTCCCTGCAGGTCGACGACCTCGCCTTCGCCTATCCGGACGGCCGGCAGGCCCTCTTCGGGGTGGACCTGACCATCAACCGCGGCGAGCGGGTGGCGCTGCTGGGCCCCAACGGGGCGGGCAAGACCACGCTCGTGCTGCACCTCAACGGCATCCTCACGGCCGGGCACGGGACCGTCACCGTGGGCGGCCTGGCCGTGGCCAAGCAGAACCTGCGGGAGATCAGGCGCCGGGTGGGCATCGTCTTCCAGGACCCGGACGACCAGCTGTTCATGCCCAGCGTCGCCGAGGACGTGGCGTTCGGGCCGGCCAACTTCGGAGTCACCGGCGAGGACCTGCGAGCCCGGGTGGACACGGCGCTCGCCATCGTCGGCATGCAGGAGCACCGCGACCGTTCACCGCTGCACCTGTCCGGTGGCCAGCGCAGAAGGGTTGCGCTGGCCACCGTGCTGGCGTGCGAGCCGGAGATCCTCGTGCTGGACGAGCCGTCGTCCAACCTCGACCCGGTGGCGCGCCGCGAGCTGGCCGAGGTGCTGCTCGGGCTCGACGCCACCATGCTGATGGTGACCCACGACCTGCCGTACGCGCTGCAGCTCTGCCCGCGGGGCGTGGTGCTCGACGACGGCGTCATCGTGGCCGACGGACCGATGCGCGAGCTCCTCGCCGACGCCGAGCTGCTGCGCCGCCACCGCCTCGAGCTGCCCTACGGCTTCACCCTGTCCTGACCGGTGGGGGCGGCGCAGCCGCGGACTACTCCTGGGCGGGCGGCTTCGTGAGATCCGGCGCCGGGGGCACCTGCGGGATTCCGCGCGGAGGGGTGGGCACCGCGCTCTCCGGCAGCGCCCGCTGCGGAGAAGCGGAGGCCGACGGGCCCTGCAGCTGCGGGCCGTCCGGCTGCTGCGGGGCCGGCCCGTTGCTGTGCGACGAGGGCAGGGGCGGCACGGGCGCGTGCGGGATCTCCGCGCCGAGTGCGGGCACCTCCTTGCGGGCCTGCGCCTCGGCGTCGGCCACCACCTTCGCGATCTCCGGGTCGCCCGTGGTGTCGAACCAGTCCTTGATCGACTCGTCGTCGTCCTCGGGCTTCGAGACCGTGGCGTCCACCGGAGACGGCTCGAACCGGAACACACCGTCCCCGCCGGGCGCCCCCAGCATCCGCGTGAAACCCTCCAGCGCCTTGCCGAAGTCGGACGGGACGATCCAGACCTTGTTGGCGTCGCCCTCGGCCATCAGCGGCAGCGTCTGCAGGTACTGGTAGGCGAGCAGCTCCGGCGTGGGCTTGCCCGCCTTGATCGCGGCGAACACCTTCTCGATGGCCTTCGCCTCACCCTGCGCCTCGAGGTAGCGGGCGGCCCGGTCACCCTGGGCCCGCAGGATGCGGGACTGCCGCTCGGCCTCGGCGTTGAGGATCGCCGCCTGCTTGGCACCCTCGGCGGTGAGGATCTGGGCCTGCTTCTGCCCCTCGGCGCTGCGGATCGCCGACTCCCGCTGCCCCTCCGCGGTGAGGATCGTCGCCCGCTTCTCGCGGTCGGCCTTCATCTGCCGCTCCATCGACTCCTGGATCGACGCGGGCGGGTCGATCGCCTTGATCTCCACGCGGGCGACCCGGATCCCCCACCGGCCGGTGGCCTCGTCCAGCTCGCCGCGCAGCACCGTGTTGATCTCGTCGCGGGAGGTGAGCGTGCCCTCGAGGCTCATGCCGCCGACCACGTTGCGCAGCGTCGTGGTGGTGATCTGCTCGACGCCGACGATGTAGTCGTTGATCTCGTAGACGGCGGACTTCGGGTCGGTCACCTGGTAGTAGACGACCGTGTCGATGTTGACCGTGAGGTTGTCCTGCGTGATCACCGGCTGCGGCGGGAACGAGACCACCTGCTCACGCAGGTCGATCCGCTCCCGGACCTTGTCGATGAACGGCACCAGGAACACCAGGCCGGGGTCGGCCGTGCCCTTGAACCTGCCCAGCCGCTCGATCACGGCGGCGGTGGCCTGCGGGATGATCTGGATCGCCTTGACCAGCGAGACCACGACCAGCAACACCACCAGCGCCACGACGACGAGCAGCACCGTAGAATCGGTCACCGCTTATCCCTCCCTCTTCGCATCCGACGCTGGATGTCAGCGGTCGGGTCCTCGCACGCCGGCTCGCTGCTGGTGACTCCGGTGTACTCCTGTTGCACCGGGACCGCTCCGGTCAGTCCTGCCCGACGACGAGCGCCGTGGCCCCCGAGATGTCCAGCACCGTGACCTTCGCCCCCGGCTCGATCACCTCGTGCCCGTCGCTGGACCGGGCCGACCACAGCTCGCCGCCGATCTTGACGCGGCCGCCGTGCCCGTCGACCTGCGCGACCACCACACCGGTGGTGCCGACGAGCGCCTTGTGGTGCATCACCGAGTGGTCGATCCCGCGGTTCAGCTTCCGGCGCAGCGCCGGGCGAACCGCGAAGACCAGCAGGCCCGATGCGATGACGAACGCCACCGCGCCGGCGACCGGCCCGGCGACGACGAACGAGACCCCGGCCGCCGCGAGCGCCGCCCCTCCGAGCATCAGCAGGACGAAGTCGCCGGAGAGCACCTCGGCAGCGACCAGCACCAGGCCCAGGATGAGCCAGATCACAGCGGCCGACATGCGACGATCCTGCCAGAAGACGGCGGGCGGTGATCAGCCCGTTACGAAATCGATGAGCCGTTCCACGGAGTTGATCAGGGGCACTTCGAGGTCCCGGAAGCTGCGGACCGCGCCGAGCACGCGGCGGGCCCCGTCGGCCGGTTCGCCCCAGCCCAGCGCCGCGCAGACCCCGGTCTTCCAGTCGGTGCCGCGGGGCACCTCGGGCCACGCCCGGATCCCGACGACCGACGGCTTCACCGCCTGCCACACGTCGACGTAGGGGTGCCCGGCGACGAGCACGTGCGGACCCGCGACGGCCGCGGCGGCGCGCGTCTCCTTCGAACCCTCCACGAGGTGGTCCACCAGCACGCCGAGCCGCCGATCCGGGCCGGGACCGAACTCGGCGACCACGGCCGCGAGATCGTCCATGCCGTGCATCGGCTCGACCACCACACCCTCGACCCGCAGGTCGTGGCCCCACACGCGTTCGACCAGCTCGGCGTCGTGCAGTCCCTCCACCCAGATCCGGGCCGCCCGCGCCGTCCGGGCGGTGTGCCCCTGCACCTTCACCGAGCCCGATGCGGAACGAGCCGGAGCCGCCGGAGCGCGCTTCGGGACCACGAGGGTGGCGGGGGCGCCCTCGAAGAGGAACGCGGCCGGTCGCAGCGGGAAGACCCGACGCCGGCCGTGGCGGTCCTCCAGCGTCACCTCACGCACCGAGGCGGCGACGACGGCGCCGCAGAAGCCGCTGGCGGGATCCTCCACGACGAGGCCGGCCTCGGCGGGAACCTCCGGAACCTGCCGGCGCACCGTCGTGCGGGAGCCGTCGGCACCGAACATCCCTCGGTAGTCGTGCGAGCGCGTCACACCCGTTTTCTACCGTCGCCCGGGCCGCAGCGGCCGCCGCGACACGCGCAGACCGTTGATCCACCCGTTCCGACCTGCGGCAACGCACTGTATTCGGGTTCACCCGCACGGCAGCGGTGCTCCGGACCCCGGACGTGGCTAGCCTGACGCCCGTGCCCTGCCCCTCCGCCACCTTCACCGTGTGGACATCGGCCTGGCTCGCGGGTGCTGCGGCACCCGACGACGTGCTCGATGCGCTCGGCCCGTGGGCCGACGCGCACGACGTCCAGGCCGCCGACGCGGACACCGCCCGCGTCACCGCGCTCCCCTCACCCGGCGAGCCGGTGTCCTCGGTGACGTTCCTCCTCGCCGCACTCCGTCGTGCGGCGCCGCGCGGTCCCGCGCGGCTGGTGCTCCCCGTCCCCGGTGACGTGCGGGGGCTGCCCGGTCCCGGCCACTTCAGCCAGCAGGCTTTGGCGGCGGGCGAGGGCGTGCTGTTCGCCGACGCCGGGCTGGGCATCGTTCCGGCGCCGATCGCCGACGGCGTCCTGCGCTGGACGGTCTACCCGGTGACCGACCCCGGGCCTCCCCCGGAGTTCGTCGCGTTGAACCAGGCGGAGCGGGAACTGCGCGACCAGGTCCGCCAGTCCGCGTCGGTGCTCACCTCGCTCGGCGTGGCACGGCACCGGCCCGGCGTGCGCGAGGAGATCGCCGCGGCCCTGAGCGCACGCCCGAAGTCGCTGTGGCCCGTGGGCATGCCCGGGCAGCCGCTGCGTGTGCTGCAGCACGCCGACGAGGTGGAGGCCATCCTCGCCGCGGCATCGGTCGACGAGCCGGGCGGCGCGCTGTCCGCCTCGGCCGCCGCCGCCCGCCGGGAGGCCCTGCGCCCGATCGAGACCGCGGTGCGGGTGGCCCGGCGGGCCGCCGTGGCCGAGGCCGTGCGCGTGCTGGCCACCAGCCCGCTCGTCTGACCGACCGCGCCTGACGCAGATCCCGGACGGGATCTGCGTCTTGTGCCGTGGTGGTGGCGATAAGAATTCTTGCAATTTCTCCTGGTCCGCAGCACGTCCGGCCGAGAACACCACGACGGCATGAGATTGCTCTTCTGCGCAGCAATTGTCGGCGACGCACCAACCACGATCAGATCCATGACGCGGTCGTGCGCATGAAGTATCCGCCCCTGTCGGGAAATCCGATTTCGCCGGTCCGGATCCGATCATTTGCGCAGCACCGTGGCGGTGGTGTCGGGTTGTTTCCCGTAGCCGGACATCATCGTGCGACTCCGGAGGTGGACCTCGCCGGGGACGACGGAGGGCTGCTCACGGCGCTGCTCGTCACGGAGGCGGCCCGGGCACCGGGCACCGGCCTCACCACCGAGGGCAACCGCACCAGGTTTCCCGGCAGCCGCCGGCAGGCCCCGGGATCCCGATTTCCGTGGTGACATTACGCAATCTGTGGCATCCGCTGAACACCACTGTGGACTCGTGCAGTGGATCAGTTCGACACAGGTCCAGCCCGGGTTACCGCAGCACCTGGCCCTTCGTCTCGGGCAGGGTCAGGATCACCAGGAACGCGATCGCCGCGCCCGCGGCCACGTACCAGAAGAACGCCTCGGCCGCGCCCGCGCCGGACAGCGCCTGGATGACCAGCGGTGCCGTGCCGCCGAAGATGGCGACGGTCAGGTTGTACCAGGCCCCGATGCCCAGCCCGCGCAGCGCGGTGGGGAACAGCTCGCTCATCACCGCGGGCGCGATGGAGGTCATCATCGTGTACAGCCCGAGGCCGACGCAGAACACGACGAGCAGGTTGCCCAGCCCGGGCCCGATCAGATACGACAGCGGGACGATCAGCACCGCCGTGGCGGCCGACCAGATCAGCAGCTGTGGCCTGCGGCCGAACCGGTCCGACACCGCTCCCATCGGGTACTGCAGCGCGACGAACAACGCGGTGGCGATGGACAGCGCGACGAAGACCTCGTTGGCGCTGGCGCCCCGCGAGGTCACCGCGAAGGGGGTGAGCGCGGAGAAGAACGTGTAGTAGCAGAGGGTCGAGAGCAGGGTGAACCCGACGAGCTGCCCCACGGCCTTCGGGTGCTCGCGCAACGTCGTCAGTAACGG
Source organism: Pseudonocardia xinjiangensis (assembly GCF_050948425.1). NCBI lineage: Bacteria > Bacillati > Actinomycetota > Actinomycetes > Pseudonocardiales > Pseudonocardiaceae > Pseudonocardia > Pseudonocardia xinjiangensis. Next base: position 3,981,667 of record NZ_CP192009.1, read on the forward strand.
GTGGCGCAGAGCCTGCGCCACCGCCTTGTTCTCCTCGAACTGGTCGGTCTCCGGCATGGCGCGGCGCAGCCACAGCCCGACGAGGCCGAGCACGCCGCCGATGAGGAACGGGATCCGCCACCCGTAGGAGGCCAGCTGCTGGGCGTCCAGCACCTGGGTCAGCAGCGCACCGAGCAGCGACGCCACGAGCACCGCGGAACCCGTCGAGATGTAGAAGAAGGACGAGTACCGGCCGCGCCGCTCGGGTGGGGCGATCTCGGCCAGGTACGCCGAGGCGTTCGAGACCTCCCCGCCCAGTGACATCCCCTGTGCGATGCGGGCGATCAGCAGCAGCGCCGGCGCGAGCCAGCCCACCATCGCGAACGTCGGCAGCAGCCCGATCGCGAGCGATCCGAGGGCCATCAGCAGGATCGTCACGAGCATCGCCGTGCGGCGACCGTGCAGGTCGGCGAACCGGCCCAGCAGCCAGCCCCCGAGCGGGCGGAAGAAGAACGCCACCGCGTACGTGGCCAGCGTGCTGAGCAACGCCAGCGCCGCGTTCTCCTTCGGGAAGATCTGCGTGGCGAAGAAGATGCTGAACGTCACGTAGATCGTCCAGTCGTACCACTCGATGGCGTTGCCGATGGACGCGGCGACCAGGGTGCGGACGGGCAACCGGTGCCGGACGGTACCGCCAGCCGGATCGGGCGATGTGGATGTCGTCTGATCGGACACGGTGACCCCTGGCTGCCGGCAACGGAGGATCGGCAGAGGGTAGCCAGTTGTCCGGCCCTCGTCACCCGCTGAGACGCCGGGGCACCGTCCCCGGCTACCGGGAGTGCCCGGCGCCGGTCACTACCCGGCGCGGACGCCCTCGATGAAGGCACCGGCGAGGTCGAGCAGCTGGGTGCTGGTCGTGGTGGTCTGACCGAGGTCGATGAACACCTCGTCCGCGCCCACCTCCACGAGCGAACGGGCGTAGTCGACCTGCTGGGCCAGCGTGCCCCGGTCCGGGACCTGCTCGGCCTCGGCCTTCTCGTCGGTCAGGTGGGGGTTGATCCGCACGATGCAGCGGATGTCGGCGGGGTTGCGACCGGCCTCCTCGGCCTCCCGCCGGACGTTGCCCCACAGGTACTGCAGCGCAGGCAGCGGAGCACCCACGCCGAGCCAGCCGTCCGCCCGGCGTCCGACGCGGCGGATCGCCGCGGGCGAGAAGCCGGGGAGCAGGATCGGCGGGTGCGGGCGCTGCACGGGCTTGGGCTCGATCGGCGTCGGGACCACCGTGAACAACGGCCCGTCGTGCTCCACCACCTCCGAGGTCCAGATCTTCTCGAGGAGGTCGAGCGTCTCCTCCAGCCGCGCGCCCTTGCCCGTCCACGGGACGTTCACCGCGGTGTACTCGTCACGCATCCACCCGATGCCGAACCCGGCGTCGAGGCGTCCGCGGCTGAGGATGTCGAGGGTGGTCAGCGTGCGTGCGAGCACCACCGGCGGGTACCACGTGGCGTTGAGCGTGCTCGTGCCCAGCCGGACCCGCTCGGTGTGGGCCGCCGCGAACGTCAGTGCGGTGAGCGGGTCCAGGAAAGTCCCGAACTGGGGCGGGATCACGCCGTCGCCACCCGGGTAGGGGTCGCTCGGCTCCACCGGGACGAAGAGCCGATCGCCCGTCCACAGGCTGTCGTAGCCCATGGCCTCCGCGGCCTTGCTGACCTCGACCAGCGTGTCGACGGTGGCGAGCTCGCCGTAGTGGGGCAGGCCGAGACCGATTCGCATGGGGACCCTTCGGATGAACCGCGCCGCGGGCGGCGTCTCCGCCCGCCGTCGCCGATCACGCTACCCAACGGCTTCCGGCCCTCTGAGCAGGCCGTTCCCCGCCGAATGCCAATCGGCACGAACAGGACAGACGCCCCGCGAGTCGCCCGTTCCCCGCCCGCGAGTCGCCCGTCTTGGGTGCCCGAGTCGCCCCGATCCGGTTCAGCCCGCCGGACGGTCGGTGGAGACGGCCAGGTCCGCGTAGGCCTCCAGGTCGGCGAGCTGCCGCTGCAGCTTGTCGCGGATGCGCTCGACGGCCGCCGCTCCCAGCGGCAGCCGCAAGGGTCCCGCCCCCGCCCGGACCGTTCCGATGATCGCCTCGATCGCCAGTTCCGGGTCGCCCGGTTGCTGGCCGTGCTGCTTCGAGAACCGCTCGCGCAGGACCCCGGGCGGCCCGTCCTGGTAGTCCGGGATCGGCGTGGCCATCTCGAGCGAGCGACCCAGGAAGTCGGTGCGGAACGGGCCGGGTTCGACGATCGTCACCCGGATCCCGAACGGGGCGACTTCGCCCGCGAGCGCCTCCGACGCCCCTTCCAGCGCGAACTTCGAGGTCGCGTAGGCCGCGTGGCCCGGGTTCCCGACGACCCCGCCGACCGAGGAGATCTGCACGATGTGCCCGCTGCGGCGGGCGCGCATGTGCGGCAGCACGGCGCGCGTGACGGCGAGGGCGCCGAACAGGTTGACGTCGAGCACGCGGTGGATCTGCTCGTCGGACAGCTCCTCGAGCGCCCCGAGGAGACCGCGGCCCGCGTTGTTGACGAGGACGTCGATGCCGCCGCTGTCCAGCGCGGATCCGACAGCCGTGGTGATCTGCCCGGGGTCGGTCACGTCGAGCGGCAGGGCGAGCGCTGCCCCGGGGTAGCGGTCCGGGAGGTCGGCGATCGACTCGGGGTTGCGGGCGGTGGCCACGACCTGGTCGCCCTGGGCCAGCAACGTCTCGGCGAACGTGCGCCCGAACCCGGTGGATGCCCCCGTGATGAACCAGCGGAGTTGCGTCATACCGCCATCCTGCGCCTGGCCGCGGGGCGGCTCGGCACCCGCTCCGGCCGCCCCGGGTGCCGAGCCGGCGGTCAGCCGTCCCTGCCCTGCACGGCTGCCGTGACGAGGGCCAGCAGCTCGTCGGTGTCCCGCTCCCGCACGGCGGTCAGCTCGGTCCGGACCTGTGTGAGGTCGGCGTGGGCCCGGTCGACCTCCGCCCGCAACCGCTCCAGCTCACGGTCGGCGCGGTTCCGCAGGGCCACCTCGGTCTCGACGCGCGCCTGTGCCGCGGCCAGCGCCTGCTCCGCCCGCTGCCGCGCCTCCCGATCGCCGGCCAGGGCATCGGTCGCGGCGCTCGCCCGGTGTACGGCTTCGTCCCGGGCGTTCGTGCTGGTGGTCAGCTCGGCCCGGACGGCGTCGCGCTCGGCCCGGCTCTCCTCGGCCTCCGTCCGCCACTCCTGTGCACGTGCCTGTGCCGCGGCCCGCTCGGCGTCGGCGCGCTCCGCCCGGACGATCGCCTCCTGGGCCGTCCGCTCCGCCTCGGCAGCCCGCCGGGCCTCGGCAGTGGCCCGCTCCTCTGCACTCTGGCGGACGAGCGTGGCCTCCTCGGCCACCTGACGCGCCGCACCGAGCGCCTCGGTCGCCTCCAGCGCCTGCCGGGCCGCGGCCGTGGCCCGCTCGACGGCCGTGGCCCGCTCCTCGACCGCCCGCGCCGTCCGGTCCTGAGCCTCCCGGGACTCCCTCTCGGCCCGCTCCCGGGCCTGCTGCGCCTCGACGCGCAGCGCCTCCGCTTCCGCCGCGCCGCGGTTGGCGGTCTCGACGGCGGCGAGAGCAGCGCCCTCCACCTCCTCCAGCCGTTCCATGACGCCCGCGAGGGCGGCGGCCAGCTCCGTGACGGGCCCCCGTACCGCGTCGACGTGCTCCCGCAGCCGTTCGGCGTCGAGCCGGAAGGCGGAACGCCCCGAGTCGAGCCCCAGCGCGTCGAGGGCGTCGCGCTCGGCCTTGGCCATCTGGGCGCAGGAGCGCCCGCCGGGCCAGCGCGTCTCCCGGCAGAAGGAGCGGCGGCGGCCGCCCTGCGGGCCCGGAGGGGGGAGCTCGGCCCGGCACTTGCTGTAGCCGCAGCGTACGGCCTCTTCGATCATGGTCGGGACCGTACCAGTTCGAGGTTTGCAAACGATCTAACCGGTTCGACGTTTCAAAAACTGAACGTGCTACCAACGAAACCTGTGTTTCGCTGGTAGCACCCGGGCGCGGGCGGACTCGAAACCGGGAGGACCGTTGTCCTGGCTCAGCGGAGGTGATGCCGGCGCAGGTGAGCTGATGCGAAGGCCGGGTTACCTGATGCCTGACTCAGGAAAGGTGATGGGGCCCTGCCACCATTGGCTGTCGCGGTTCCAGGTCGACCACGTCATCGCTGGCCTTACACGACCTGGCTCAGCGGACTCGACAGCGCTCAGTGCACACGCCGGCGAGCATGGGGTCGGCGCCGTTGACCTCTGGTCTGGTGCGCGGCGACCCTTGCTGCTGGCCATCCAGTTCGGGATGGTCCGGCGGACACTCAACCGCCGCTCCGACCGGGTGCTGGCCGCAGAGCTGTCTACGCATAAATGCCCGACGCCTGCAACCTGACCGGTCGATGGCCTGTTCGCATCGCGCGTGGCCCCTTTATCGAGGCCTTCGTCATCCGGGTCGTGATCCGGCTCACCCAGGCGAGGCCTTCTCGACCTGGGCCGGAACCCTCATGGTCGCCACCCTGCTCGTCGTTGTCGCTTCGCAGGTCCCGAAGCTCGGTGACCGCGGTCCCGTTCTACGTCGTGTTCCTGGTCGTCATGGCAGGCCTCGGACTGGCCGTCTCCCGGCGACATTGGCCCGGCCGCTCAGCCGCGACCCCTTCTGGAACGCCACCAGGACGCTCGGTACTCGGGCTGCGCTCCGATCGCACCGAACGCACCCTCGGCCCCGCCAGGCTGGGTTAAGGAGGGCCGACCCTCCGGGAGCCGGAAGCCACGTTGCTGCTCGGTGGGCTAGGACCGAAAATCACCAAAGCGGCTGAGATCGACTATGGGATGGCACTCGACGAATTCGGCATTGACGCGGTGCCGATGCCACCGACGACCAGGCCGCCGTCGGGCCCGTGGCAAGAGCGGTGGACGGTGCACGGCATCGACACGACGGGCCAACCAGGCGCCTGGTCGGACGCCCCGCACAGTGACATTGAACCGACGGGGGGCGTGAGCAATGTCGGCACCCCGTGCACCACGCCGATGACGGGCCAGACCGAAGGGGCCTCCTATTCGGGATGCCCAGGGAGCGCCCACCGCGGCTGAGCTTCTTCACCGACACCTGGTGTGCATCGGATGCAAGGCCTGGTGGCCTGCACGGAGTGGAACGACGTGCCGGCCGACGCGGGCCGACCCGTGGCGGGACGACGTAACTGACCGACCTCGGCCTGCTCGGCCACCGGCGGCGCAAGTGGGCTGCGGCGCGGAACCCGTCTTACGAGGCGGTGGGACCGCGGCTGGGCCGGAGGCAGTTGAGCGCCCGTTGCCACCACGGGGTGATGAGGGCGGTGACGTGTGCTTCGGTGGCCCGAAGGAAACGCTGCTCGGCCTCCTGGAGCTCGGCAAGGTCGACTCGGTCGGGACCGATGTTCATGCCGATGTCGTCGTTGAGACCCGGCTCCTGCCAACCCATACGCATGGACGCGCCGGCGATCCTGCGGAGCTGCGCGACGAGTTCGTTATAGGCGGCGCCGGTTCGAGGCGACTCGGCCAGGGTCCAGGCCTGGTAGTACGACAGACGGGACTGGACCCGCCGTACCTCCTCCGATAGCCGGATCCGCTCTTCCGCGGGCTGATCGGCTCGACGGCGTCGGATGGCGTAGGGGAACTCTTTGTAGTCGGCGTAGGCCTGGTAGGCCTCGGCGAGCGTGGACCGGACCCGCGACCGCTCTTCCAGCCGGGGTAGTGCGCCGGGCGAGCGCGGCGTTCACCCAGCCGCTCAGCACGGCGGCAACGACCGCTCCCGACAGTACGGCTGCGGTGAGTGCGCCACCGGAGGTAGTCGGCGTGACGGTGGTCGGGGGTGCTGGTGCTGGTGTGCTGCTGGTCGTCGTGGAAACCGTGGGGGTTGGGGTCACCTCTGACGAGAAGGCCGCGGTCGGCGGCTCCGGCGTGGGGCTGGTCATTGTGGTGTCCATTGTGCTGGGTCGGGTCGCTGCGGAGGTTCGGGCTGCGGGTGGGGCGCCTCGTCTCCGACCCATTCATCGGTCTTGCGCCACCAGCTTTCGCGGATCAGATGGGCGCAGATGTGACCGGCGAGGGCGGTGCCGCCGTCGCGCCAGGTCCAGCGTTGCTCCGGCGGGTCGAGCGGGTACCAGATGCACAGGCTGCTGTCGTTGTAGCGATGTGGTGAGCCGGGGCCGGCCACGTAGATGTGGGGTATGTCTGGGCTGTTTGCGCTGAACTCGATCGTCACCCGCTGCTGGTCGAGCCCGGTGGGTGTGAGGATCATCTGGACGGCTAACCCGCCACGGCGCGGGCCGGTGGGCCGCACCGCCGTGACTCCGGCGCCGACCGCCCGCAGCTCGGCGATGAGGCGCAGACGGGGGGCGGGGCGGTCGAACCAGGCGGGGTGTCGGTGGGCTGGTCGGCGGTTCATCGCGGCTGGGAGCCACCGTAGGCGCGGGTTGGTGGGACGGCGACCGCGGGGCCGGGCAGGCCGACAGTCACGGTGGTGACCGGACGGTGTGACCGCAGCGCGGCGACCACGGATGCCAGCTTGTCCTCGGGCGGGGCGTCGATGTAGTGACGGAAGACCCGATGCAGGGCGGCGTGCACGGCGCTCTTGTCGTCATCGTGTTCGAGCGCGTCGGCCATCGCGTCGGCTGCCAGGCGGAGCCTCCGAACGGCAACGTCCCGGTTCACACCCTTCATCAACTTCAGCGGCTCGGACACTTCAGCCGGGTCGGGGGTGTTGCAGCCGGTGGCCAGGAACCTCGCGCCACCGTCGAAGACCGCGTGCAGCGCGGTAGCGATGCTCATGCCGGCGGTGACGTGCTGGAGCGTCAGCGCGGAGAGGTGGAATGAGGAGAACGCCGGGTTGCTCCATTGCTTGTTCCATGCCTTCGCCAGCCGGATGACGCGGCGCCGGGTGCGACAGAGCGACTCGTTGCCGCTGGCGAGCAGTGCGACGTGCTGCTCGGGGTCGGAGGCCTCCCAGCGGTCCATCTGGAGGTTCGGGATCCACAAGCCGTTGCCTTCCCGCCGGGTGAGGGCGACAACGAGGTCAACCGAGGGGTCCTGGCCGTTGATCGGCTTGCCGAAGGTGATCTTCGGGCCGCGCTTGGAGCTGCCGCACCGGGCCATCGGGTAGGTCTTGCGGATCTCGGGTCCAAGCAGACCGCAGAGGTCGGCGGCGACGTCGGTGGGTGTCTCTCCGCCTCCCTCGGGTCCCAGCTTGGCGTAGTTCACGCGGTTGAGCACGAGGCCGCCGTCGCCGTCGGTCACCGGGTGGTTCACTGTGTGCTGCCGCAGTGATCCGGAGGCGTAGGTGCGCAGCGCGCCCGGGAAGTTCATCGCGATGTTGCGGACGAGCGCGAGCCGGGTGCGCGCTTCGGCCAGCACAGTGTCGTCGGCCGCGATGGCGCTGCGGACGGAGGTCAGGTAGTCGTTGGTGTGGCCCACGGCCGAAGTCCCTTTCGGTGTCTGGGGACGGTCCTCGCCCCCTCTCGCACCGGTTTGACGTCGAACCTCGCCGATCCGTCCGGTCAGCCAGCGCAGTCCCGGCAGACACTGTCGGCTCGGCTGGGGAACCGGCTTGGACCCAGCAGCTGGAAGCACCGGTGGCACTGTCGCTCCGCGGCCAGGGTGCAGGTGCAGTGCCCCGCCGAACAACGTGGGGTGCTGCAGTTGGCGCAGGACCCGTCCGGGGTGAACTCCTCGCCGCACATCTCGCAGGTCCAGTCGCGCGCCGCGAATTGACGACTGCCGATCCGGGGCGGCGCGAACTGCTTCCAGCCCGGCCGGTCGAGGACGGCAACCGTGACCAAGTACTCCCCCGACCACACGGCGTCCCCGTACAGCAGTTCGCTGCGGTCCCCGGAGCGGTACTGCACGTACGTCTCGTCGGTGCGGGCGTTGCCGCCGCGGCACCGCGCGGCGGCAACGAGCGGGGTGCTGGCCTGGCTGCTGCCCCGGGCCGGCGGATACACCTCCCCGCGAGCGACGGCGAAGGAGACAGTCCCGGTCGCGTCCAGGACAGTGATCACGCCGTGAGTACCCAACCGGCTGGCCATTCGGACGCAGCACGCCGCTCGGGAGGCCTGCGTCCGCTCGAACACCGCGACGACGTCGGCGGCGCTCGGGGAACGTCCTTCCGGCTGGGAAGGGAGAACGTCGTCGGGGACGAGCACCAGGGAGGCGAACATGTCGCAGGCAGCGTCTTCGAACGCCTCGTTATTCGCAGGCTGTCGACGGACAGCCACCGCCAGCCGGACGTCGTGCTTCTGCAGGTGATGCCCGAGCTCGTGCAAAGCAGTGAACTGCTGACGCCGATGGCTGAGCGACCGCGTGACCGTCAAGGTCGGCGGATTTGTGGAGTGGACGTAACCGCCGGCGACCGAGCACCGGGTTTGTGCAGCCGTGTCCGGCACCCGGCGCACCTGAACGTCGGTCCAGGTGCCCAGCTCCGCGAGGGCGTCGGTGTGCAGTCGGTTGACGCTACCCGGTCGGTCGGCCTCGAGCCGCTGCAGCATCAGGCGGGCCTGGGAGACGACGTCGACCCCGATGACGTTCACGCGTCGGCGTCCACGTCGAGCTGGTGAGCCTCCGCCCAGCGAAGTATCCGGTCGGGCCAGTAGGGCTCCCGATCACCGGTCTGGCGCGCGGCCATCGCATTGATCTCGTACGCCATAGTGGTGCGCACACCGTGGTCGGTCGTGTGGCCCTGACGACGGAACTGTCGGACTAGTCCGCGCCACTTCGGCTGGGCCAACTCCACGACGAGGCCTGAAGGTGGCGGGCTGGTCTCCGGTACACCGCCGACCGTCGCGCGAAGCACATCAGCCTCCGCCGGTGTCGGTGGCCGCCTGCCGTCGATGAGTTCCAGCACCACGGGCAGCGACACACCGAGACGCGCCGCCGCCTCCACCAAGGCCTCCTCCAGAACATCCGGCTCCAAGGCATCGAGATCGACACCAGCCGCGGGCGCCGCCTCAGCCGTGTCCAATGCCGTGTCGACCTCCGCCGTAGCCGTCGCGAGGACCACGAGATCGTCGACCAGCTCAGCTCTGGTATCGGATGCGGCAAGCCCGGTCACCGGTTCGCGACCGGCAGCGGCCTCCACCATCACTTGTTGGACGGCGACCGCGCCTAGGTCGTCAATCGGTCTGTCCAGAACCTCTACCGGCAGCGATCGTCGCAGGCCCGTCCAGACAGTCACCGGCGCGCCGAGAGAACTCCCGTCAAAAACGATGGTGTCGATGTCCACGTCGGTGGACTCGACGGTCACCGGAACCGCGCTCACCGACTCGGCGTCGACAGCCACCAACAGCACCAGGGCCGTGACGTCCTCGTGGACGGCCCGCCACAGCTGTCCTGCGGTGGGCAGCCAGGTCGAGCGCCGGCCGAACCGATCGTCCAACGCCGCCTCGGTCAGCTGCGCCGCGGCGCTCTGCTCGGCCAGTGCGAGCAGTTCCTGCGGTATCCCGCCGCCCTTAGCCGACATCACAGCGCGACCTCCCTCTTGGCATGCACGGCCCGGTTTGCCGCAACTAGGTTGACGTCGAACCTGCCCCAATGGTCCGGGCCGCTCATGGGCTCACCACACACAGCCGCAGTACCTCCATGGTCACCTCGTCGCGTAACCCGTCGTCGAGGACCAGTTCGGTCAGCAACGCCTTCAGCTTCCCGCTCGCCGCGTACGCCTGGCTGCGACCGACCCCCAGGACCTGAGCCCGGTCACCGATCGGATTGTCGAGGTGCGGTAGCAACGCCCGCTGCGAGGGCGACAGCTGCTCATAGACCTCACGCGCGCGGTCGCTGCACTCGACGACCACGTCAGGGCGGTCTCGAGCCGGCGCGACGGCCCTGTTGAACGCGCCCTCGTCCAGCGCGGCATCCGCGGCCTCGACCGCGGCTGGGAACCGTCGAACCAGGACGTCGGCGAGCTGGGAGAGCTCCATGGATCCCGCCGCCATCTTCAGCACGGCGCGGACGATGGCCACGAGGGATTCGTCCCGGGCGAGCGGCGCCCTCCTCGTAGCGCTCGACCAGCGAACCGCGTGCACTCCGGGGACGGCATACGCTGCGGCCACCAGTGGTCGCGACTCACCGCCGTAGGGCGGCTGCGGGTCGCCGACCAACTGCCAGCGCCCGGCTCCGGCGGTCCCCTCAGGCACCCGCTCGAACTCCGGCGAGGCCGCCATCAGCTCCTCTAGCTTGCGCCGCACCGCGCCGATCGGGGTCTTGCGCGCCTGGTCGACGAGGTAGTGCCGGACGCAGCGGCGCAGGTACCGCGCCATTGACTCCGCGTCGGCAGTCTGCGCGAGAACACCCGCAGTTACCGCAGCCCCCTTCGCCGCGAAGAAGCTCTGCGTCCAATCCCACACCGCCTGCTCAGTCCACGTCGTGCCCTGGTCAAGCAGCACAGGGAACCGCTGCACCTCCTGCGCTACCAAATCGAACAGCAGCCTTAGCCCGAGTGGTCCGAACTGCCCCCGCTGCTGCAGCTCGCGGTACGCGTCGATGATCGTTGTCCCCCTGTCTACTGACGGCGACTATCCGAAGCTAGCCCGTCCCCACCGGCGTGCTGGCGAGCGACCGATCTGCAGCGACTTGCCGTGTCAATGCCGCAGACGATCTCCACCGAGCTGGTTCAACTCGAAGGCAGACCAGCCCACAAGACCCACGGTTGCCAGCATGAGCGCTCTACCACCGCCCAGGTTCGGTCGCGCCGACTCAGCTGTTACTTACCGTCGCCGACCGTGCCTACGGCGTGCCCGGCAGTGATTGCCGATCGGGTGTGGGACAGGCGCCTCCGCGAAGATTCGACTGCCAACGCAGACCTGCCCCACCTGCACTGGATCTCGCCGCGTCTGTGACGCTCGCGGTCGTGCTCCGCGGCTATGGCGGCACGCCCATACCCTCGACCGCACCGTCGCAGCCGGGTCCACACCGGCCGCGGCCATCGGCCCACTGGGGGCGATCATCTGGGCCCTGTACCTCGGCGCGCCCGCTGGGTGAACGGCCGCCATTCCATCGGGGATGGTGGTGGTCAGGTCCGATGCCGGTGAACCCGGCCACGAACAGGGCTGCCAAGGCCCACGCGGCGACCTGCAGCAGCCAGGTGCTGACGGTCACGGCAGTACCGGTCGCCGTGCTGGTGCTTCGCAGCGGGTAGTCGCGGCGCGGGGCAGGAACGGGTGCCCAGGTCGAGGCCTTGCCGATGCGCTCGAGCAGCGTGCACGCCTCCGCAGGCACTGTGGCTGGGGCCAGCTCGGCAGCTGCCGCCGCCACGGTGAGTCGGCAGCTGTTCCTGGTGGGCACATCCAACGGCGCCTGCCTGGGCGGCGATAGGGCGACAACGCTGCAGCCCCGGCCCCGTTGCGCAAAGGATCACGGTGAACAGCAGCTCCACCAGTGGAACAAGGCGTCCTCGTACCCTTCGGTGGCCTTTCCGAGGTTGAGCAGGATGTTCCAATTGTCGATACCAAGCCACTTCGCGGTGAATCGTTGACGGCGCAGTGGACAGTGATGATCGTCACCCCGGTGCGGCTCTCAGATCGCCGAGTGCGGCGTCTCAAGCGCGATCGTTGCGCTCGCCTCCAGAAGATGGCCCTGTCGGAGCTGGTGGAGTGCAGCAGGAGCGGTTCCACGCTGCGGCGGCGCAGTCGAATTTGTGGCGACGCTCTCCATCGCCTGCGGACCTCCAAATGCGACACGCCTGCGGACGCAGGCGTCAAGCTCGGGCTACAGGCGGTTTGATCGTGACTGTGAGAGTGCCGACTGGCTCAGCCCCATCGGAGGTGGAGCGCTTCACAGCGGCGTGGCTGGACCCTGCGGAGGGCGGGCAGCGTCGGCCGTCGGACGCTATGGCTGAAATGGCTGACTACGCGACTCAGACCACCACGCGCCTCACGACCAAACTCACCACCTGGACCCGAACGCAGACAACAACCGCGGGAGCAAAATGAGCCGTGCGTCGCGTCACCCGTTTCCGTCCGGTCCAGTATGTCGGCTTCCCCTGGTAGACAAACCGTTCCGTTACGAAACTATCAAATCATACCTTCGCCGTCTTACCATGCTCAACCATCTGCCCGATGGTGAATTGTGTTTCTACCTCGATGGAACCGACGAACTTGGCCGCGACCTCACTCGGTTTCTCACCCCCACCAACCTTGAACTCCTGGCCGCCGTGACCGGCTACAACCCGGCGCGCCTACGCCACACATTCCCAGTTCAAGAGTCACTTATCTCAGCCGACCTTCCGTTCACTGAACGACGCCGTCGCGCACTCCACCCCCAGAGCAACCCAGACGTCCTCCCTGATCCAATCCCAGCCTGCACCCTGTGTGCAGCCGCCCGGCAACCACGCGGTGCCAAGATTATGCAATGGGCGCCCCAGAACCAGCGGGTTTGCTTCCAACACCAGCGATGGATAGGCCCTCCGGGCCGCGGCTACGGCCGGCGCCAGGTTGACCTGAGTCGCACACCAAGCATCATCGCAGCGGCCCGCCAGCATCAACGTCTCATCCGTCGCCATGGAAGGGACAGAGCCGCAATGTTCATCAATCGCAGCCACTTCGTTGCAGTCGACCTGGACGATCGCAGAATCATCCAACGGACCGTCGACGATCGCCTTCAGTCATTACTCCCCGAAGGGGAAACCGTCTGTTTAAGTAACGATGACGCCGTGACCGCAGCCCGCTACCCTGTGGCCGTTGCCCTGGCGACCATCATCGCCTCGCCCCGATGGCGGACCCAGCTTGCCGCGCCTGCCCACATCGCCGGCCCAGCGCTCCGGGATTTAACGCGAGATATCAACGCCGCTCTCCGACTCCGCCACCCCTGGACACCTGGCTGGAAGAGGTGCGAGCTCACCGAATGGATCCTGGAACTTCGCCCAGGAACACGCCTCCGAGATTTATCAACTTTGCTAGAGCAAAACCCACCTAATCCTTGTCTCAGTGAAGGTGAAGATTCTTAGGTCGGGCCAAGAACAGGAGAACCGGGTTGGTCAACAGTAGCCTGCGGGGGATGCGTGGTGGTCGCACACGGGTATCGGCTGAATTCGAGGTCGGTTTCGTGTATCAAGACGGCGGCGAGGTACGGGTCCCGCTAGCAGAGGCCGCCACCGTGGCATTCGAGCGCATCCAACCGGTTCGGTCGTTCCCGTCGTACAAGGGGCAGAGCAACTTTCCAGGCTTCTACTACGCGGCGTCCCTGGACGCGCACGTGGAATGCGAGTCGTGGCTCGAGCGGGACACGGCGATGGAGTTGGACTTTGATGCCGCAGTGTTGGCGTTCGCGGCGCAGCCGTTCTGGCTCGGTTGGTCCGACAACGACCGGGCACGCTCCCACGCCCCGGACTTCTTCGCGCGCACAGCCGACGGTAGGGGCATGGTGCTCGACTGCCGCCCAGTCGAGCGAGTGAAGCCGCGGGACGCGGCGGCGTTCGCCGCCACGAAGCGCGCGTGCGCCGAGGTCGGCTGGGAGTACCGGCTTGTCACCGGGCATGACCCGGTCTGGCTGGCGAACCTGCGCTGGTTGGCCGGTTACCGACACCGCCGCTGCTACCGCGCGCCGGTCGCGGCAGCTGCGCTGGAGACATTCGCCGAACTCCGGCCCCTGATGTCCGGCGCCGAGCTGGTGGGCGACCCGATTGCGGTTCTGCCGACGATCTACCACCTGATTTGGTCGGGCCAACTTTCGGTAGAGCTGTCCACCCGGCTGGACGCGACGTCGCTGGTTTCGGCGGTGAGCGTGTGATGCAGTTGCTCCACGTCGGCGACCGAGTTCTGTTCGAGGACGCCGAGCACCAGGTCGCGGCCCTGGCGGGCACATGGGTCCGGCTCGTCGCGACTGCCGACGGCACGCCCCGCGCGATCCTATTGACCCACCTGGTCGGATCATCGGGCTTCGAGATTCTCGGGGTTGCGCAGCCGGCAGCAGCCGCTCCCCTGGCCACGTCCCTTGAGGACTTGTCGCAGGACGCAGCAGAGCGGGCCCGCGCGTGGGAGCGCCACATCGTGGAAGTCGAGACCGGGCTACCACCGCGCCCTCAACCGGACGCGAGACCGCGCCCGGAGTTCGACCCGCAGAACACCACCGTTCGGCAGCGCGAGGCCGCGAAGGCGGCGGAGCTGACGGCAGCAGGGACACCGACCAGTGCGATGACGGTGCAGCGCATGCGGCATCGCTATCGTGCTGAGGGGCTGCGGGGGCTGATCGATGGCCGCGCGCGGCGCACTCCATCGCCGCATGGCTGGACTGACGAGCGCGTTGTGGTAGCAATCCGCGAAGCACTGTCCGAGGAGACACCGAGGTCCACCGGCACCCGGGATCGGCTGCGCCGACGGGTTGAGGCGATCCTGGCTGGGCGCTACAGCGACGAGGTACGGCTGCCGTCGAAGGCAACGTTCAACCGGCTGGTCTTCCGATTGTCGGCGGGACGTCACACGTTTGGCGCGGCCACGGCTCGTCGTTCGGCGGCAAACCGGCCGGGGGGCGCGTTTACCGCGAGCTGGGCCGCTCGGCCGGGACAGCAGGTGCAGATCGACTCCACTGCCCTGGATGTGATGGCCGTGTTCGACGATGGCCAAGCGCGTCGGGTCGAGCTCATCGCGGCAGTGGACGTCGCGACCCGCACGATCTGCGCGGCGATCCTGCGGCCAGTCGGCACGAAGGCGATCGACGCAGTGCTGCTGCTGGCCCGGATGTTAGTGCCCGAACCGATGCGGCCCGGTTGGGCCGACACGCTGCGGATGTCCGTGTCACGACTGCCGCACCGAAGCCTGGCTGACCTCGACTCCCGCATGGAGCAGGCCGCGGCCAAACCGGCGGTGCTACCTGAGACGATCGTCTGCGACCGCGGCAAGATCTACCTGTCCGAGACGTTCCGGCGCTCCTGCGAGTTCCTCGGCATATCCCTGCAACCCACCCGACCGCACACACCCACAGATAAGGCCATCGTCGAACGCACTTTCGGCTCGATCAACACCCTGTTCTGCCAGCACGTCGCGGGCTACACCGGGCGAGCGGTCAGCCATCGCGGCGCCGACGTCCAAGCCGAGGCAGCGTGGTCGCTAGCGCAGCTGCAGGACCTGCTCGACGAATGGATCGTCGCCGGGTGGCAGACCCGACCGCACGACGGGCTGGTCGGTCCAGATACCGGGCGGACGCTGTCCCCGAACGAGATGTACGCGGTGCTGGTCAGCGTCGCCGGGCACGTCCCGGTCATGCTCACCGCCGAGCACTACCTTGAGATGCTCCCCTCGGCCTGGCGCACGATCAATGACTACGGCGTCCGGATCGACAGGCGCACCTACGACGCCACGGCGCTGAACCCGTTTCGGCGACAGCATTCCGGGGTCGCCGCGCAACGCGGCCAATGGGAAGTCCGCTTCGATCCCTACGATCTGTCACAGATCTGGGTGCGCAACCATTACCGAGGCGGCTGGATCCGCGCGGTCTGGACGCATCTGCCCATGGTGTCCGCGCCCTTCACCGACTTCGCCTGGCGCCACGCCCGCCGGCACACAACCGAAGGGTCGCCAGGCAACGCCGACGAGACAAGCATCGCGTTGTCACTGTCGGAGCTGCTCGACCGCGCTGGCGCGGGCCCTGCCAGTCCCGAGGACAAGCGTATTGCCGCACGCACGCGCGCGGCGGCCGCGCCGCGGCCGCCGATCGAGCCGGTTGACGTGCACAAGGGAGACGACGACTTCGACGCCGAGGACCCGGTCGACGAAGTTGATCTCGACATGGTGGTCCCTTTCGGGGTGTTCGACGCGCAGGAGGAGGCCAGGCGATGGCGGTGACGGCCGACGATTCGACTTTCGATCCACCCCCGGCCGAACCGCTGACCAGTAAAGAAGGCTGGGTCCGCTGGGTCGGCCGGGATACCGTCCCGATCGAGTTGCACCCCAACTGGGTTGACCTCGACCCGGCCTCACGCGCCGACTACGACGATGCTCGGCTGGACTACCACAGCAGCATGATCGTCGTCGCCACTCCTACCATCCGTGACGTCATCACAACAGTGCGACGACTGCTGGTGCTCAACCGGCGCCAGATCTCGGCGCGGCGCGGGCTGATTCTCACCGGTGACTCAGGCACGGGCAAGACGACCGCGATCACCCAACTCGGCCGCGCGCACGAGTTGAACGTCCGACTCCGGAATCCCTCGCGAGGGCACAGAATCCCGGTCGTCTACATCACCGTCCCGCCCGCGGCGACGCCGAGGATGCTCGCGGTCGAGTTCGCCCGGTTCCTCGGCCTTCCGATCGCCAGGCGCGCGAACCTCACCGATATCACCAACTCAGTTTGCGCGGTGCTTTGCGACGTCGGCTGCGACCTCGTGCTCGTTGACGAGATCCATAACCTCAACATCGCCACCCGCGCTGGGGCGGAAGTCTCCGACCAGCTCAAATACTTCTCCGAACGCATCCCGGCCACGTTCGTCTACGCTGGCATCGACGTCGAGCGGGCCAACCTATTCACCGGAACCCGCGGCAAGCAGATCGCCAGCCGCTTCACCACCGTCGCCACTCGCTCGTTCGCCTACGGAACCACGATCCAGCGGGCGAACTGGCGAGCCCTGGTCGCCACGCTTGAGCAGGCCGTGCGGCTGCACCGACACAACCAGGGCACGCTGACCCGTCATAGCGAGTACCTCTACCGGCGCACCCACGGCATGATCGGCAGTCTTGTCTTCCTTATCCGCGGCGCCGCGGCCGACGCGATCGTCGACGGCACCGAGCGGATCACCAAGGCCCACCTTGAGGCGATCCCACTCGACCACACTGCCGAGAGCACGCCCCCGCCAGCGGCGGCGAAACGGCCGAAGACGCAGGCAAAGACAAGTTAATCCCCCGGCACGCCGTGCCGGTGGGCGTCTCGTTTGCAGATCCCCTCGAAGTCCAGTACTGGCCGCTGACCGATGATGGGCTGAACGCTGGGCCGGTAGCCGACAGCTTCCTGCGGGAATTGCGGTCTGATCAGGTTCTCGGTGGCAGCTGAAGATCACATGGTCGAGGCGTCGCAGCGTCAGCCTTAGACGTCGACGAGACGACACCTCGGCACTGCCCGGCCGGCCACCGAATCGGCCGGGAAGCTGGCCTCGGTTCGTAACGAACTTCTCTACAGTGTGGATCCACACAGCCGCGTAGCGTGTCGGTCGCCGCGAAGGGGCCGGGGACTCGATGCTGCTGAGGTGACCAGCCAATTAACCCGCCGCAGAGGCCGCGGGCCGACTCCCACCTCGGCCATACCGAAGGACGCGTTCGACCCAGGCGAGCTCCTGTTCGTGCTCGTCGACTACCACCGCTCGCCGCTGGGGACATGGACCGCCGTTGTGGACCCGATAGGGTTGCCTCCGGCGGTGCGGGATTCGGCCACTCTCCATGACTCCTTCCACAACGCCATGGATTTGATTAATGCGCTCTCCGACGAGGTGGCCACCTCGATCTCAACCATGCATTGTGTCGACGGTGATCCCACGGGCTGGTTTGACCTCGCCGCCCAGGAAGGCTTCCTCGACTGCATCAGCGAAGTAGCGTCGTCGAGCAGCGCGCCATGCCGCCCTAGTGGGCCGCTGATGCGGACGCGCTGAGGGCGATAGGGGCGGGCCGAGACGCGGGTAATGGAAGACTGGTTGATCAGCTCAGTGCTGTCGGGGGCCAGTCGTAGGGTCTAGGCGTGTCTGACCACCCCACCCTTGGCAAGCGCGCACCCCACCAGCCACCTGCTGCTCCCCGGCGCTTCCACGACTGGCTCGCTGGTCCTCCGGCCGACACCACGCTGAGCCGCGACATCCCGGCGCCGCTGATCCCGGTACTGAAGCACTGGATCACCTTGGCCTGCCAGTACGACGACCAGGTCGCGCAACGGGTCGGACTGCGTTTGGGGATCATGCCCAAGCAAGGAGCCCGCGGACAGTTCGACTTCGTCGAGGCCCTCCGCGAAATCAAGGCCACCAACGAGCGCCTCGACCTCTACGACGTCGTCAACGCGATCCTCGGCGCGCACCGCGCCCCGGACTGGGTCGACCATCCGCAGAACAGCACGCTCGCCGGACGCTACACGGCACTGGTCACCAATCTGATCGCCGCGCTGGAGGACGCCGGTTCCGCGTACACCGTCGCCGACACCGGCCGCCTGCTCGTTGAGCGGGTTGATCCGACCGTCGCCGCGGCCGTCCGTCACACCATCGATGCAGCGCCCCATACCGCCGCCGAGCTGCTGGTGGACGCGTGGAACCACGCCTATGGACTGCGGCCGGATCCGACGACGGCCTACCGGCAGGCAGTCCGCGCCGTCGAGGAAGTCGCTGGCCCGCTGGTGCTGCCGAACAACCCGAAGCCCTCGCTCGGCACCGTGATCAAGCACCTGCGCGACGGTGGGCACAAGTGGCGCTTCGAGCTGATCGACAAGGAAGGTGAGCACACGGTTGACGTCATCGTGGCCATGATGGAGCGGCTGTGGACCGGGCAGGTGTCTCGCCACGGCGGCGGCGAATTTAACCGGGACCAGACCTCGGCTGAGGCCTACGCCGCCGTACACCTGGCCAGCACCCTGGTACAGCTCCTCGCCAGCGGCGCGCTCGCCCGCAATGAACGGGCGTGAGCGGCGCCGAACCTGTGGCATCACCGAGGATGTGGAGCAGACCGAGCCGGGGGAGTTCCCCGGCTCCGGGCACACTGCAGCACCTAACCCCTTGCCTTGTTCGCCGATGCTTGCCTCTCGGTCACAACCGCGATCAGTCGAACCCTTTGCCAGCCGTGCGGAGCCAAGCCAGCGCTAGGGAAGACGCACAGGGTGGGTCCGAGACGGCCTGTGATTTGTGGGAACGATGATGCGCCGTCTGGTGAATATGCGTGGCCTATCGGATGGGTTGTGGGTCGCGACCGCGGAAACACCGATGGGCGCGTCAACCGATTGCGTGGCCGGGACGACCCGCGACACTGCGACATCAACCCCGGGCGCGCCGAGTAAAGCTCGTCTGGGCGATCGCTCGCGGCCGCAACCACGACCTGTGGTGGAGGAGCCGGCGGGCCCCGGCCGCAAGGCGCGAACTCACACGCCGATGCCTTCGGTGGCATGACGTTCCGCCAGATGTCGCAATGCCAGTAATCGGGCGTAACGGACGGGTGGCCCGCGGCGAAGAACCGGTGCCCCCAGCGCCTTGGCGCCCTTCGCTCCGCTCCCCCAGCAGCGACGCCCTGGCGCCCCGGAATCGGAGTCCCCGTGAAAAGACCGTCCCGTCTCGTCCTCGTCACCGCGTCGCTAACGGTCGTCGGACTACTCGTCGGCGGCACGGCCTACGCGATGTCCAGCCGAGGGGACGCGGAGACCTACCGCGGGTGTGTCAACAACCGCACCGGCGCGATCCGCATGCTGCTCGACCGCCGAGATGGCGACTGCTACACGAGGCGCGGCCCGTGGCAGGAGACTCCGATCGCGTGGGACCGCAACGGCGGTCCTGCCGGGCCCCCCGGGCCCCCCGGTCCGCGTGGGCCTCGCGGGCCCGGCGGGCCGGGCGGCGGCGAAGGTAGTTCGCTTGGCAGCCTGGACGAGCTGGGCGGCCTGCCGTGCAACACCGACAGCGACGATGAAGGTGTTGTTGAGGTCCAGATCAGCCCGCCAGAGCAGGGGTCGGTGATCCAGATGATCTGCAAGACCGATGGGACGGTCGACTGGCCGCAGCCTCCTCAGCCGACAACCCGGCCGCGCCCGACACTGACTCCGCAGCCGACCGTAGAGCCTCCGCGGCCGACGACTACTCAGCGTCCCGTGCCGACCACAACGACTCCGCCCAGGGCGACGACGACCCCGCCACCGCCATCTACGTCCCGGCCCCCGAGTGCGACGGGGACTGCGGCTCCGCCGCCGCAGGCCTAGACCGACTGGGAGCAGCGGCGCGCGTTCGACCGTTTGTGGCTCCGGATCAGTGAAGATGAGAAGTGTCAGGTCAGGGCACTACGTGGTGATCAGGATGGGCTGGTCGAGAAGCCGGTGGCAAGTCGCCAGAGGCGCCGTGCTCGGGCCAGAGCGTGGTGCGCTTTGGCTGATCGCGGCGCCCGGTGATCAGCGCACGCACGGTAACGAGAGCTGGTCTCAGATCGATCTCCTCGGTAGTCGCGGGCCGCCCGATGGACCGCAGCGTGGAAGTGCAGGTTCTCATTGCGACTTGCGAGCATCGGTGCCAGCAACTTCCGAGCCTTCGACGAGGTCACGATTCCCCTGCGGAACCAGGTCACCGTCGTCATCGGCGAGAACAACGCCGGGAAGTCAACACTGCTCGACATGCTGAGACTGGTGACCGACCCGCTTGACGGGCGGCGCAACCTCTACTGGGATGCCGATGACATAGCTCGAGCAGCGACCGCCGATCGCACGAGACTGGTTGCTGACTACGAGTTGACCTCCCCTGACCAGCGCCACTTCTACGTCCAAGCTCTGCTTCCCGGAACCAACCAGGTCCGATACGCCGCTACCTTCACGCCGCCACCAGTTCTGGGGCTGCGCGGTCGCCTGACATGGGTGGCCGGGAACGGCGCGACCACCGACCGAGATCCGGAACCTGCGGCGCGGGATCGACTCCGCCACGTGTACCTCCCGCCGCTCCGCGACGCACAGCGTGAGCTCAACTCGTCGTCCGGAGCCCGCCTGCGGACGATCTTTCGATATCTGCTTGCCGAGACCGGCGCGGCGGAAGCGGCACTCGTCGAGCACGTGCACACCAAGTTCGACGAGATTCTTGACGGCCACCCGATCTTTCAAGCGGCAAGCCGCGCGGTTCGAGCGCCTCTGGCCGACATCACTGCTGGCGCCCGCATGCAGGACAGTGACCTCAGCTTCGCCGATCCAGATCTGCTGTCGATCGCGCGATCGCTCCAGATGCGCATGAACGATCACGGTCTCGATCCACGGGACATCGCCGAGTCCGGGCTTGGATATGCCAACCTCCTGTTCATCGCCACGGTGCTCGTGGAGCTTCGAGCCTCACGTCAACAGGACCTGACGCTGTTCCTGGTGGAGGAACCCGAGGCACACCTGCATCCGCAGCTGCAGATATTGCTGCTGGAGTACCTCCACGACGCCGCTCAGATGTCTCACGAAGCCCAGCCCCCCGGCGGCTACGCTGCCCGCATCCAGGTGGTCGTCACCACCCACTCTCCGCTGATCACCGCCTCGACCCACATCGATGACGTCGTCGTGCTGAAGCGAGCAGCACACAGGCACTCGCCACGAGCGAGTACTGCCACCGCCGCGCCGACATCAGCGTCGGCACCTGTTGAGGCGCCTACCACTGTCACTCCGTTCACGCCGATTCGGTTCACCAGCCGCCCGATCCCGCTCGCGAGTCTGGGCCTAGCCGGCCTCGCGACCGCCAAGCTGCAGCGCTACCTGGACGCCACTCGCAGCGCGATGTTCTTCGCTCCCCGCATCCTCCTGGTCGAGGGCATCGCAGAGGCATTGCTCTTGCCCGTGTTCGCACGCCGAGTACTCAACCCTCCCTCGCCGGCGCAGCTGTTCCCCTCGCTCGACGAAGAGGAATCCGAACAAGCCGAGAAGATTCGCAGGGCACGAGCTCCATGGGCCCGCTATCAGGGCACAACCCTGGTACCGATCGACAGTGTCGATTTCGAGCCTTATGTTCAGGTTCTGCTGACGCGGCATGCCGGCGTATGCCTAGCCGACCGCGTCGCCGTCATCACCGACGCAGATCCCTCCAGCCCTGGTGACCGCTCCGCCAGGCTCAAAGCCCTCGCCGTCACACTCGGTGCAGACACCCACAGCTTCGAAGTCTTCACCGCACAACCGACCCTCGAACCCGAGTTGCTGCGGGCTGCCACCAGGAACCAGGCTGCGGTGAAAGCTGCCTACCTCAACCAGCGCCCGAGAGCCGGAGCCGACCACTGGGCCGAGATAGAATCCAAGCTCACCCCAGAGGAACAGATCGCCGAGTTCAGCAGGCATTTCGTCTTGCACGGACTACGGAAGGGGCAGTTCGCCCAGGACCTGGCCGCTCAGGTGGCTGGAGATCCTACATTTGTCGTTCCGGGCTATCTCGAGCGCGCGATCCGCTGGGTCAGCGAAGCCGAGCGGGCCGGCGATCCAACCGACGAAGCAGCCCGACCGGACGTGCAGGGCCGTGCCGGCCAGTGACCAACGACGACATCCTCGAGCGACGGCGAGCAGCGAATGAGCAGCAGCGTCGAGTCGTCGAGGCATCGGCACCGCTCTTCGTGGAAGCCTGCCCAGGGGCCGGCAAGACCCGGACGATCGTGGATCGTCATCTCACGAAGGCAGTCTCTGATCGCCCCGGGCGCGCGTTGGTGTCGTTCACGAGGGCATCCAGCGCCGAGCTCCGTCGCCGGTGCCAGCTGAAGGGGCGACCGGAGCTCGCGGAGTTCCCGCACTTCATTGGCACGATCGACCGGTTCCTGTGGCAATACCTCGTGCGTCCTGCCCTGCTGCCAAACCGGCGCTGGGAACGCATCGACTCCTGGGACCGAATCAACGCACGGGTAAATGACAGGTGGCACCTGAGCGACTTCGTCTTCCGCCGAGACCCCGACGAAAACCAGTGTCGCGTTGAGCTGCGGCAGACGGATCGCAACCGCGCCGACTACGTCGATTTCCGTGACAACGGCCGTATCACAGCGGTCGAGGACGCTGCTCTTGCCCGCCGAGACGAACTCGTCATGCAGGGCTACATCACCGGTCACGAGCTGCGAGTCTGGGCTCTCTACAGCGCAAGAACCGACGCAGATCAGCTCAAGACAACCTTGCGCGCACGGTTTGATGAGCTGATCGTCGACGAGGCACAGGACTGTTCCCTCACCGACCTTGCCATCCTCGAGGAACTGCGCCGGGCCGGCCTGCCTCTAGTCCTAGTCGGGGATCTCGACCAGGCGATCTACGAGTTCCGGGACGCACGCCCGGATCAGGTCCGTCAATTTGGCGTCCAGCTCGGCAAGACTCTGCACCTCACTGGAAATTGGCGATCCTCCCCCGCGATCTGCGCGCTCGCCCATACCCTTCGGCAGGACACGACCGGACGGCCCGACGACGCGGTCGGCGACCGACATGATGACCTTGCACCCGTCCTGCTCCTGCCGAGCAGGAAGAACCAGATCGCCGCCGCATACCAGCAGTTCCACGCCCACGCCACGAGTCTCGGGATTGCCCGCTCCGAGCAGCTGGTGGTGGCTCATGCCGGCAGGCGGCTCCCCGGACCAGCCCGCGTGCGCCTCAGCGGCGGCGACCTCTCCTCCTCTAAGCAGCTGGCCTGGGCTGCAGCCATGATCGAAGATCGTGCGGCACCGCAACCTCAGGTCGAGGACGCGTTCGCCGTCTTCGAACGCGCTTTGCTGCGAGTGTGGTGCCCCGCAACCGACGATCAGAGCATCGACGCGCTGTGTGAATCGCATCGGGTCGATCGAACAGGCCTGCGCCAGCTGGTCAGAAGCCTGCGGCTCCCATCCCTGGATGGGCGCACCTTCACACAATGGTGCGCAGACGCGAATAGGCTACTGGCGGGCAACCCTCCTTCGGACCATATGACGCGGAGCAGGAAGGGGCGGCTCGTCGCGGGGCCAGACGGGTCTAAACAGGCGCGGAAGGTGGTCGGGACTCAACCCGCCTCCGCGATCACCGGCGGTACACGAGGCGCTGTCATTCATCAGGTCAAGGGAGACGAAGCAGACGCCGTCCTCCTGATCGTCCCAGAGGACATCCACACAGCTGGTCTGGTTGACGCATGGATACGGGGGGACGCTGCCAACAACGAAGGGCTCCGCGTTCTCTACGTCGCCGCAACCCGAGCGCGGCGCCTCCTAGCGATCTCCATCCCCGAGGACCACCATGGCAGTCTCGCCCAACATCTGGCGAGCCGCGGGGTGCCCCTGAATCGCTTCTCTTGAATCAGGCGCAGGTCGCAACGCCCATCTCCGGGAACCACTGGAACGCCCCGCCCGAGCCGTGTCCGCCGCTCTGGCGCGGCGATGTCGAGACCAGGCCAGGCTAGGCACACGAGCATCGGCATCAGAAAAACTGAGCCGCCATCCCGGTCGTTGACTCATCGCAACTGAATCCGCCCAGGTCAGCGAGGTGCCTCCGCATCAGGATGATTGAGTCAGGACAACCGTTGTCCTGTCTCAGTGGGGCTCTGGCGCGGTTGACGCGGAGGTCTGGGCCGAAGATCAGCCGGCGACCGGCTGGGCGTTGCCCGAGGCGACGAACGCGTCGCAGAAGAACCGATCGGGATCGAGGCCGGCCTCGGCGAAGTCCGCACGAGCGGCAGCCGTCATGTCGGGGTTGCCGCACGCGTAGACGTCGTGGGTCCCGAGGTCGGCGTGGTCGGCGAGCACCGCGTGGTGCACGTATCCGGACCGTCCGGGCCAGCCCGGGTCGGTCCGGGACAGCACCGGGGTGAAGGAGAACCAGTCGTACTTCGCCGCCCACCGGTCCGGCAGCTCGGCGTGGTAGAGGTCGTCGCGGGAACGGGCGCCCCAGTAGAGGTGCAGGCGCCGCTCGCCACCGCGCTTGATCTGGTCCTCGACCATCGACTTCACCGGCGCGAATCCGGTGCCAGTGGCGACGAGCAGCGCCGGCCGGTCGGAGTCGTGGTCGAGGGCGAACTCTCCGAACGGCAACTCGACGGTGAGGGCGTCGCCCTTCGTCAGCCGGTCGAGCAGCTCGCCCGAGAACCGGCCGCCCGGCACGCGCCGGACGTGCAGCAGTGCCCCGTCGTTCTGGTGGGGCGGGTTCGCCATCGAGTAGTTGCGGGTGTCGCCGCCAGGCAGGCGCACGGTCAGGTACTGCCCCGCCCGGAACTTGACGCGGACTCCCGCAGGGAAACGCAGGGCGACGATGACCACGTCGGGCGCGGCCGCCGTGATCTTGTGGACCTTCGCCTCGACGACTCGCCGGGCCGGGGGCTCGCTACTGACGATGCGCTGCGGCGCGATCTCGATGTTCGAGACCGGCCGGGTCTGGCACAGGAGCACGCCCGTTGCGGGGCCTTCGACCGGGGCACGGCCCCTGACCTCGCACATACCAGCGGTCAGAGCGCCCTCGCATGTCGAGCACACACCCTTGCGGCAGGAGTAGGGGATCGCATAGCCGGCGCGCTCGGCCGCGTCGAGCACGGTCTCGCCGGGCTCGCACGCGAAGACGATCTCGCTTCCGGCGACGCGGACGACGTGGCTCACGCCGGAACCTCCACCTGGCGACCACCGACCAGCCGCACGGCGCGCAGCACCGCCTCGGGGTCGGCGACGCCCTTGCCCGCGATGTCGAACGCGGCGCCGTGGCCGACGCTCGAGAAGGTGAGGCCGGCGCCGACGCTCAGCGCCGATGCGGTGCGGCCCGCCAGGAGCTTGACGGGGACGTGGCCCTGGTCGTGGTACATCGCGACGCACGCGTCGAAGTCGGAGCGCCGGTCGGGGCCCAGCATCAGGTCGGCACCGAGCGGCCCCACCGCATCGGTCCCCCGGTCGCGCAGCGCCGCCACCGCCGGGACGGTGACGCGGTCGTCGTCGCGGCCGAACAGGCCGCCCTCCCCGGCGTGCGGGTTGATGCCGAAGATGCCGATCCGCGGGCTGACGAGGCCGGCCCCCTCCAGGTAGCCGACGGCGGCGCTCGCGGCCCTCGCGACGAGCTCGGGTGTGAGTCGATCGAGCGCGTCGCCCAGCCGCTCGTGCAGCGTCGCGTGCACGATCCGCAGGCCGCCGCCAACCAGTAGCAGGAAGACGTGGTCGCGAGGGACGCACGACAGGTCGGCCAGCAGCCCGGGATATCCGTCGAAGGGGATGCCCGCCGCGTTCACGGCGGTCTCCGAGTGCGGGCAGGCCACGATCGCCCGCCCGATTCCCGCCTGCACCGCGCCGACGGCCGCGCGGAGATAGGCGACGGTTGCGGCGCCCGCCTCCGCGCTGACCGTGCCGGGCAGCAGCTCCCCGTCGGGCAGCGCCTCGACCGGCAGGACGTCCACGGCGTCGGCGTCGGGGACGGCCGGAGCATCGATCTCGCGCAGCCGCCGCCCGGCCTGCTGCACCCACGGTGCGACGACGTACGGGTCTGCGACGAGCACGGGGGCGAGGTACGGCTCACCCGCAAGCGCGACGGCGGCCTTCACCGCGATCTCGGGACCGATCCCGTTCGGGTCGCCGACGCTGAGCAGTACGCGACTCACAGCGGGAGCGCCAGGAGAGTGTCGATGCGCGAGCTGTCACAGACCACCACCCGCTCGGCCAGCGCAGGCCGATCACCGTCGAACGCGTACCGGTCGAGGTAGCGACCCGAGGCGAAGAGGTCGCCGGCCCCGTCACGCATGATCCGTACGACGAGGAACGGTGTCTCGCTGCGCACCTCGCCACCGTCGTCGGGGCCGTCGTCGAGGAGGAAGGGCTGGCCGAGGATGTGGCGGTAGGAGTGCCGCTCGTAGATGTTCGCCTCGCGCAGCGCCGTGACGCGGTCGACGAGCATTCCGCGGCTGTCGGCCCAGATCAGCCCCGCCGGAAGCCCCTCGCGGTGATTCTCCGCGGTGGTGACGGTGTAGAAGCACTTCTCCGTGAAGAAGTCCGGCCATTCCTCGAGACGGTCGGAGTCGATGCATCGGGCGTAGGCGGCCTGCGCCTGCGCGATGGCCCGGAAGGCGTCCGTCATGCCGGCACCCCGTCACCGATCCCGGTGCTGATTCCCATGGCCGCCAGGTAGGCCTTCCAGAACCCGCGGATCGACGCCTCGGTCACCCGGCTCTCGCTCGACGTCGCCGACGCCCCGCCCATCTCGACGACGGCGGCCTGGTCGCTCGCGCCGGCCACCCCGCGCTGCACGAAGCCGCCCACGCAGCCGTCCTCCATCGAGACGTAGCCGGCGGATCCGACGAGGTTGGACTGCTTGAGGCGGGCCCTGTGCTGCTCGGGCGTGTCCTCGGCGAAACCGAGCAGGGTCCAGTTCAGCTCGGTCCGGTCGATCGCACGCGGCAGGATCTGGCGCACCGCCACCGAATTCTGGATCTGCTGCAGCACGAACGCCGGGAACGTCGAAAGGATCTGGAGTGTGGTGTCGTCGCCGACCTCGCTGAAGCCGTCAAGCAGCGAGGGATCGGCCAGCCGGAAGCCGCTCTCGGAGCGGATGTTCTGCTCGGCGTAGGAGGCGTCACGCTCGGCGTCGCGGTCGATCGCCGAATAGCTGACGTGGTGGCCGCCGTTCTCGCTGACGATGATTCCGCCGCGCTGCGAGAGCCGGTTGAGCTCGAACGTCGTGAAGAACAGATGCAGGATGCTCGCGTGGTAGGAGTCCTTGACGTTCTCCACGTAGAGCTTCCAGTTGTTGGGCAGCATCTGGGTGTAGCGCCCGATCACCACAGGGGTACGCCCGCCCAGCACCCGCTCGATCCGATCCATGATCTCGTCACCGAGGTAGTCCTCGATGTCGTCGACGTCGTCCGACAGGCTGCCGAAGACGAGTCCGTGCACGACGGCCAGGCGCAGCTTGCGCGGTGCGTGGTCGGACTTGCAGAACGACTCCGGCATCCCGCCCTTGCCCTTGATGCCGCCCTCGAATGCGACCCCGGTGAGATCGCCCTGCAGGTTGTAGCTCCAGGCGTGGTAGACGCAGGTGAAGTCCTTGGCCGTGCCCCTGTTGTCGAGGGCGAGCAGAGCCCCGCGGTGCGCACAGCGGTTCTCGAAGGCGTAGAGCTCGCCGTCCTGGTCGCGAGCGACGATCACCGGCAGATCACCGAGGTAGCTCGTGCGGTACTGCCCGGGTGAGGCGACCTCCGCCTCCAGGCAGAGGTAGTTCCAGCACGGCCCACGGAACAGCTTCTCCTGCTCGGCCGCATAGACGTCCTCGCGCTGGAAGACCCAGTACGGGACCCGGGTGAGGCTCTCGGGCCAGTCCGGCAGCGCTGCGGTGGTGGACACAGCGCACCTCCTCTTCATGGCACGGCACCTTGACCGGCACCGCTCGTGTTCGTATAACGAACGCTGTGATGGTTTCTCGAACAGTAGAGGCAAGCGGCTCCGCCGATGTCAAGAACACCGGATCCGGGCGGGCGCCCGAGGGAATGGCGGGCCTCGCGAAGGGGCTCGCTGTGATCGAAGCGTTCGGAAGGACGTCCTCGCAGCTCACGGTGGCCGACGCGGCCCGCCTGACCGACGTGACGCGGGCCGCGGCGCGGCGCTGCCTGCTCACGCTGACCGATCTCGGTTATCTGGATCACGACGGCAAGTACTTCCGTCCGACGCCACGCATGCTGCGGCTCGGCAGCGCCTACCTCGACACCGCCTCCCTGCCGGCGATGGCCAACCCCCACCTCGTGGCCGCGCGCGACACGTTGAACGAGTCGGTGTCCCTCGCGGTCTGGGAGGACGGCTGGTCCGTCTTCGTCGCGCGGGCCGAGGTGGAGCGGATCTTTTCGACCGGCGTCCGCATCGGCGCCCGGCTGCCCGTCCACTGCTCGGCCACGGGCCGGGTGCTGCTCGCGGGCCTCCCCGACCAGGAAGTGGAGAGCTACCTCGCGCGCGGTGGCCGGGAGCGGCGCACGGTCCGCACCGTCATCGATCCGGACGAGCTCACCCGCCTGGTCCGCTCGGCCCGGGTCGACGGTTACGGCACCAGCGATGAGGAGCTCGAGCTGGGGATGCGCTCGGTCGCCGTCCCGGTGTACGACGCACGCGGGCGGACGGTCGCGGCGATGAGCGTCAGTGCGTCCAGTGCCCGGGTGAGCGTCGAGGAGATGCACCGCGACTTCGTGCCGGTACTCGCCGCGCAGTCGGCGCGGTTGGGCCGAATGCTCTGACACCGGCCGGCGAGATCCCGGGTGCAGCAGAGCCGATGTCCTTCACCCTCAGCCTGGCGATGATCAGAAATCCACGCCGCCCGGTTGGTGGATGCGTTGCTCCAGCAGCTTGCGTTGGGCGGGGTTCGTGACGAGTTCGAGGGCTCGCCGGTTGGCGAGTCGAGCCTGCTCGCGGCGGCCGAGTTCGCGGAGCAGCTCGGCGCGGGTGGCGTGGTAGAGGTGATGGCGCTCGAGGGCCGGGGCGAGGGTGTCCAGTTCGGTGAGCGCAGCGTCGGGCCCGGTGAGGTAGCGCAGTGCGATGGCCCGGTTGAGGCGGATGATCGGGGACGGGGTGACGTGCAGCAGCATGTCGTAGAGCACGACGATCTGCGCCCAGTCGGTGTCCTCCCAGCTCGGCGCCTCGGCGTGACACGCGACGATCGCGGCCTGCAGCTGGTACCGCCCGGGCCGGTGGTGCGACGCGGCGCGAGCCAGCAGCTGGGTGGCGGCAGCGGTGGCCTCGTGGTCCCACCCGCGGCGGTCCTGATCGCGCAACAGCACGAGTCGCCCCTCGGGGTCGAACCGTGCCGCGCTCCGCGCCTCGTGGAGCCGGATCAATGCCAGCAGCCCGAGAACCTCCGGTTCCCGGGGCAGGGTCCAGGCCAGCGAGGAGGCCAGCCATTCCGCGTCCTCGGCCAGCAGCCGGGAGTGGGGCCGGTCGGGGGTGGAGGAGAGATAGCCCTCGTTGAAGAGGAGGTAGACGACGGTGAGGACCTCGTCGAGCCGGTCGGGCAGCTCGGCGTCGGACGGGATGCGGTACGGGATCCCGGCGTCGGCGATCTTCCGTTTGGCACGGGTGATGCGTTGGGCGATGGTGGTCTCCGGCACGAGGAACGCAGCGGCGATCTGGGCGGTGGTGAGCCCGCACACGGCGCGCAGGGTGAGGGCGATCTGAGCCTGCCGGGGCAGGGCCGGGTGGCAGCAGGTGAAGATCAGCCGAAGCCGGTCGTCGGGCTCGGACGGGATCGGCCACTGCAGCTGCGCGAGCTTCTCGCGGTAGCGGGTCTCGCGGCGCAGCACGTCCAGGCCACGGCGGCGGGCCACCGTGAAGAGCCAGGCGTCGGGGCGGGCGGGGATGCCGTCGACCGGCCAGCGCTGCAGCGCCGTCTCGATGGCGTCCTGCACGAGGTCCTCGGCGGCGGCGAAGTCGCCGAGCAGGTGCATCAGGGACGCGGCGAGCCGGCCCGCGTTGTCACGGACGACGCGGGCGAGCTCGTCCTGGGCCTCTGCCATCGCCCCGTCAGGCTCAGGAGGCGGCGGGTCGGATCTCGACGATCGGGCAGGCGGGCCAGGACTTGGCGACCGCGAGGGCCTCGTCGAGGTCGGCGACCTCGATCTCGACGAATCCGCTGACGATCTCCTTGCCCTCGACGAACGGGCCGTCGGTGATCTCCGGACTGCCACCCTCCAGCCGCAGCGTGGTCGCGGTGTGCGCGGGCTGGAGGTGGGTGTGGTGGGTGATCACGGCGGCGTGCTCGGCGAACCACCGCCCCACCTGCTCGTAGGCTGCTCCCCGCTCGCCGTCACTCATGGTCTGGAGGTCCTTGGCGTACTGCTCGGTCTCGATGAACATCAACACGTACTTCATGCGCCTCACCTTTCTCCGAATGGCGTGTTTCGGGCAGTACCGGCCGGGGTGACCCCGGGGGGAATGGTCAGCCGGCGGGCAGGGTGGCGTACAGGTCGATGCCGTTGCCGTCCGGGTCGGTCACGGTGGCGTAGCGCATGCCCCAGAAGGCGTCCCACGGCTCCTGCAGCCCGCGGTAGCCGGCCGCGGTCAGCTCCGTGTACTTGTCGTCGACATCCGCGGGAGCTGGGAACTCGAAGGCGAAGAAGGTGCGGGGGCCACCGGCGGCGGGGCTCCAGTCGGTGATGGTCTTGCCCCGGAGGTCCTCGGTGTCGAGCATGAGATGCAGGCCGTTGGGCAGGTCACACCGGGCGTGCTCGGGCATGTGCGCGTCGATCTCGAACTCGAGCCCGAGTCGCCGGTAGAAGGCCATCGTCGCCTCCAGATCGGACACCACGATGTCGATCGCGTTCATCGTCGGGGACATCACCACTCCTCGTCTCGTCAGCAGGAGACCCAAGCCGGGCCCCACCAGCAAGACGTTCGGGAGAACGCCCGATACGACACCGGCCGAAATCTCCTCAGGAGAGCCCGCTGGCGACGGGGAGCCCGGCGCGTCTCCACGCGGGGAACCCGTCCTCCAGCCGTGTGGCGCGGTATCCGTGCCGGCGCGGCTCCCGAACCGCCTCGTCCGCAAAGACGCAGTACGGGCCCCGGCAGTAGGCGACGATCTCCGTGTCGTCGGGGAGGTCGCGGAGCCGGCGGCGCAGCTCCTCGACCGGCACCGACCGGGCCCCGGCGATGTGGCCGGCGGCGTAATCGGGCTCCGGTCGTACGTCCAGCACGACCACGCTGTCGTTTCGCATTCGCTCGGCAAGGGTGGCCCGGTCGACCGCCTCGAGCTCGCTGCGATCACCCAGGTAGGCCCGGGCGAGTCGATCCAGCCCGGCCGAGCGCTCCTCCGCGGCCGTGCGGACGGCTTCCCACAGTTGCTCGACGTGTTCGCCGGCGAGCGCCACCGCCGCCCGGCTTCTGCGCACCTCCGACGCCCCCGTCAACACGATCGCCCGGCGGGTCGGCTACAGCTCGCAGTACACCTTCACCCATGCCTTCAAACGCCAGTACGGGTCACCGCCCGGCAGTTACCGGCACCACGCCGGCTGAAGCACATCATCCGCGTGGGATCTTCGAGGTTTGACGGCCCATGACACGTTGGTCAACGGCACCCCCGAGTTCCGCACCCACCTCGCCTCCGCACGGCCAGACCCGTGCAGGGCAGCCTGTCGGGATTGGATTAGGCAGCCGTCCTGAGAACCACCAGCAGCGAGCGCCGACTCACAACGCCGGCCGTTCCGCTGACGCCACAGACAACGAGACAGGACATATGCGCGGTCTCAGTGGACCTGCCGCGACGCAGGTCAACGCCGTCGCCGCGCACCATTGATGGTCTCCGGGGGCATCGGCGGCCACACCCGCCCCGTGTGAGTTCGACCCGGCCACCATCAAAGGGCGCGGACGTGGCCCGACTCCCCCACCCGGGGCCGGGACGTTGCCCGTCAGCCGGTAGGCGTGCCGATCTCGTTGCGCTCGAGCACGGAGCGCAGCGTCGACAGGGCACGTGCGGCGGACGAGGCCGAGGAACCGTCGAGCGTGTCTCCGATCAGCACGGCGAGTCCATCGGTGAATGTCCTCTCCGCCTCGTCGACGAGCTTCGAGCCGTCGTCGGTCAGGGCCAGCAAGGAGGACCGACGATCGGCTGGATTCGGCTGCCGGACGACCCATCCCTGTTTCTCCAGGCGGTCGATGCCCTTGCTGGTCGCCCCGACACCGATGGCGAACTCGGCGGCGAGGTCCGCCACGCGAGCCCCGGGGCGGTCGCGCAGGAAGCGCAGGAACTCGAACTGCGAGGTGACGATCCCGTGCCCCTCACGGAGGCGGTCATTGAGGGCGTTGTACAGCCGCGTCTCGCACCGGACCAGATCGGCGAAGAAGCCCGGGAGGTCGACCATGCCACCCGATGTACATGCCACGGCATATACTGTAGCGGAAGATACCTACCGCAGGAGTACACCCATGAGCAAGGAACAGCGGGCCCGGGTCGACGCGATGATGCGCCAGCCGCGGCCCGAGGGGCCCCGGTCGGTTGAAGCGCTCCGCGCTGGATTCACGGCGCTGATGGCCCGGATGATCGTGCCCGGCAACATCCGCACCACGCAGACGACGCTCGGCAACCGACCCGCACTGCACGTCGAGCCGGACGGGGGGTCCCGCGCCGGGACGATCCTGTACTTCCACGGCGGCGGTTTCGTGTTCGGCTCCCCCGAGACCGCCCTGTCGCTGACGGGACACCTCGTGGCCAAGACCGGCTTCGGGGCGTACTCCCTGGACTACCGGCTTGCCCCCGAGCACCCGTACCCGGCCGCGATCGACGACACGCTGAGCGCCTACCGCGCCCTCCTCGACAGCGGAACGGACCCCTCGACCATCGCGTTCGCCGGCGACTCCGCGGGCGGCGGCCTCACCGTCACCACCTGCCTCGCCGCCCGTGACGCGAGCCTCCCACTGCCCGCCGCCGTCGTGGCGTTCTCCCCCGGCCTCGACGCCACCCGCACAGGCGAGAGCATGGACACCAAGGAAGGCATCGACCCGATCTTCACCCGCAACGCCCTCGAGTACACCGGGGCCATGTACCTCGCCGGAGCCGACCCGCACCAGCCCCTGCTCAGCCCGGCCGTCCTCGCCGACCTGACCGGCTTCCCCCCGATGCTGGTCCAGGTGGGCACGAACGAACTGCTACTGGACGACTCCACGCGCCTGGCCGCGCGTGCGAGGGCGGTCGGGGTGGACGTCATCCTGGACGTCACCGCCGATGTACCGCACGTGTTCCAGTCGTTCGCCGGCGTTCTGGACGAGGCGGACGAGGCACTGGACCGCGCGGCCCTCTTCCTCACCCAGCGCATTGCCGCTGAGCGCACGGCGCCGACGGCAGCGCCGTAGGACCGGCCCTGGTCCCCACCTTGGCCCGGCCCGCCTCGGAGTACTCGCCTGGATTGATCCGTTACGGTTCGTTGCGTATCCCCAGGATGTAGGCGGCGGTCAGCGCCACGACCCGGTCATCGTCATGGGACAGATCCGCGAGGGCTCGGGACGCCGTGATCCCCGGGATGTCCGCGAGTGCCTGTGTCAGCCGGCGACGAGCCGGCGGTTCGACAGTGGTGTGGGCGAGGCGATCGGCGAGCCGGGTGACGATCTGGTCCGCCGACTCGGGACGGTTCGCCAGCGCGCTCAGTGCATCGGCTGCATCGACGTCGTTCGTCCCCTCGACGACCATGTCGACGAGGGTCGGGACCGCCTCGGCTCCCCCACGCGCCCCGAGCGCCAGGGCTGCGTACCTGCGGACCACGATGTCGGGGTTCGTGAGGGCGTCCTGCAGCAGTGCCGTCGCCGCACCGTCGGGAATCTCGGCGATGGACCGGACGGCACGTGTGCGCACCTCGGCCACCGGTGAGCCGAGGCCCTCCGCGAGCAGCGCCAGTCCCCCGTCGCCCAGTTGCGCCAGCGCCCAGCGCAGGGCTCCGGCGACGTTCGGGTCCGTCTCGCTCAGTGCTGCCTCAACCAGTGCTTCCACCGGCACCGGGACCTCGTCCACCGAGGACAAGGCCGCGCGCTGGCGCTTCCCGGCGCTCTGTGACCCCAACGCCTGCAGGAGCGCGACGACCTGGAGGACGTCCTCCCAGCCGGCGGGTTCCGCGGCCCCGATCCGACGCAGCCGCGTGAGCAGCTCCGTCTCCCGCGTGATGCGTTCCCGCGTCTCGCGGATGAGGTCGTCGACGAGCGCCGCGGGCGTGAAGCCGGGATCGTCGAGCGCGCGCCCGACCTCGCGCAGCGACAACCCCAGCGACCGCAGGCTCTCGATGTGGAAGATCCGCCGGATGTCCTCCTCGGAGTACTCGCGATAGCCGGCGTCGGTCCGACCCGTCGGCCGCACCAGCCCGAGCGCGTCGTAGTGCCTGAGCATGCGGGCGCTGACCCCGGACCGCCGTGCCACGTCACCGATCAACACTGTGCACAATCCATCCTGGCCGGTCAGCCCTCCTGGCCGGTCCTGCCGAGGGCCACGACGCGCTTCGCCTCCTCGACCGCGAACTCGAATCCGGCATCAGGGTCGCGCAACAGCCGTTCCGTGGCGATCGCGTGCCCGCGCACGCGAGGGTCGAGATCGGCCATCGCGGTGCGCAGAGACGGCAGGATCACCTCGCCGAGCGCGATCAGCGCGCGGCTGAGGCTCACCTGCATCTCCCGTTCGCCGCGCCCGAGCTGTGTCGAGAGCACCGCGGCCAACCCGGGCTCCTCACCGTCGGGCACGAGTGCGACCGCCGCGCGCCACGCGCTGCGCGCCACCTCGTCGTCGGCGTCGGACAGAAGCGCCCGGGTGATCGCCGGCCAGGCTTGCCGGCCCCTGATCTTGGACAGCGTGTGCAACGCCTGGCTGCGGGCCTGCGCCCGCTCCGAGCGGAGCTCCCCGAGAAGCTGCGGGACCGTGATCGCCGCCGGGTGGCGGGTCAGTGCCCACGTGAGGATCTCGCGCACGGAGAACTCGGGTTCGACCGCGCATCGTTCGACGAGCGTGGCGATGAACCCCGGGTCGGGGGTGGTGCCGAGCGCCAGCGCCGCCCGCAGCCGCACCGACGAGCGGCTGTCCTCCAGCGCTCGGAGCGCTCGCACCGTGTCCGTGTCCTGCTCCGCCATGGTCATCGGAACCACCTCCTTGACACAGTGAAGGGCTTGTCACTGTGTCAAGGTCAAGCGAGGCGGGCCGCACGATCACCCGGAACGGACGGCTACTGCTGGGCGAGCCACTTGTCGAAGGTGATCTCCCCGAGCTGGGCGTCCGGGCCCGGGACGAGCGTGCGCTCGCCGATCAGGGCGCCGGAGTAGCGGGCCTGCTCATCGGCGACAACCCTCCGGGGGTCACCCTTGGCTGCGAGGCTCCTGCGCACCAGCTCGTCGAGCCGGAACACCTCAGGGCCGCCGATCTCTTGGATCCCGTTCAGCGGCTCCCCGACCGCGACGCGTCCGACGCCGGCGGCGACGTCGTCGGATGCCATCGGCTGGAACAGGACCGGCGGCAGGTGGACCTCGTCGCCCACCGTGCT
Organism: Pseudonocardia xinjiangensis; assembly: GCF_050948425.1. Lineage (NCBI taxonomy): Bacteria > Bacillati > Actinomycetota > Actinomycetes > Pseudonocardiales > Pseudonocardiaceae > Pseudonocardia > Pseudonocardia xinjiangensis. Next base: position 4,017,235 of record NZ_CP192009.1, read on the forward strand.
GAGGTCCGCAATGGCCGTGACGAACTCGAAGAACTGGGGGGCGTGCACGATCGAGTACGGCCGTCCCGACTCGCGGATGAGCTTCTCCTGGGCGATCTTCGCCCGGAAGTAGCCCGACTCCGAGAGCCGGTCGGTGCCGACCACCGACAGGGCCACGTAGTGCCCGACGCCTGCCTTCGCGGAGTACTCCAGCAGGTTGGTGGTGGAGGTCCGGAAGAACTCCATCACCGGGTCGTCGGCGAACGACGGGGAGTTCGACACGTCCACCACGACCGCCGCCCCGTCGAGCACCTCCGCGAGCCCCTCGCCGGTCAGCGTGTTCACACCGGTGCTCGGAGCGGCCGCCACCGCCTCATGACCGTGCTCGCCCAACCTGGCCACCAGCTTCGACCCGATGAGCCCCGTTCCACCGATCACGACAACCTTCACGACGAATCCCTTCTGATGATGAACCTGACACCAGGAAGGACAGGGCGGCCCGCGGATCTGTGACGGCGGATCCGCGGGCGGGCTGCTACCGGCTGCTTCTCGCCCGTACCGCGGCGGCGATGCGCTCCAGCTTCGCGGGGTTCAGGACCCAGTAGATGCGGTCGATGCCGTCCCCGGTGCCGCTCACGGTCAACCACGCCACCGGCACACCGTCCCGGGTGACCAGCACGGACGGGCGGCCGTTCGCGTCGACCCACTCCACCTGCACACCGGCCCAGAACCGGGTGGCGAAGGCCGCGACGTACCTCGCCACCCGCGTCCGGCCGAACACCGGGATGCGCGACGCACCCCGCACGCCGTCGCCGTCGGAGTAGCTGGCGACCTCCGCGGCGAACAGCGACTCCAGCTCGTCGAAGTCGCCGGCCTGCGCAGCGGAGAGGAACGCCGAGAGCAGCCTCCGCTGATGCGCGGCGTCGACGGACGTCCGCCGCTCCGCCGCGACGGCCTGCCGCGCCCGGCTGAGGAGCTTGCGCGCGTTGCTCGCCTTGGTCTGCAACACCTCGGCGATGCGGTCGTACGGGTAGTCGAACGCCTCCCTCAGGACGAACGCCGCGCGCTCGCTCGGCGAGAGCTTCTCCAGCAGGACGAGCACCGCGGTCTCCAGGGCCGCTCCCCGCTCGGCGCCCAACTCCGGGTCGGCGGTGGTGTCCACCGGCTCCGGGAGCCAGGGACCCACGTAGGTCTCCCGCCGGGCACGGGCCGTCTGCGTCGCGTTGATCGACAGCCGGGTGGTCATCGTGACGAGGAAGGCGGTGGCGTCCCGCACCACGGTGCGGTCGTGGGCCTGCCACTTCACCCAGACGTCCTGGACGATGTCCTCGGCGTCGGCGACGCCACCGAGCATGCGGTAGGCGATCCCGAACAGACGGGGACGGACCTGCGCGAAGTCGGCTGCCACCTCGTCCAGTCCACCGTCGTGGCCCGGCGGGCTGCCCTCGACGCTATCCACGGCGTCCCCGGAGCAGGTCGTCCGGGACGCGGGCCCGCGTGGCTGACGCGCTCGGCGTCGACATGGCTCTCCTCGAGATGACTGACCGTCGGTCACGCTATCCCATCGACCGGCGCGGCTGACCGGGCGCAGCGGCGGGCCGGGTGGGCCGGGTGGGCGAAGGCGTCCGTGAGCTCGGCCGGGCCGGCAGCGGTGCGCCGAGTCCGGTGCCCGGAGAAGCGGACACTCCGTGTCCGCTTCATCGGCGACTGTCGTCGGGTGCCAGTCGATGTCCACCGGGGTACCCGATGACCGTTCTCGACGCCCGGGCGCTCAACCGCGCGACGCTCGCCCGGCAGCTGCTGCTCGAGCACGCCGACATGCCGGTGCTCGACGCCGTCGCGCACCTGTGCGGCCTGCAGGCGCAGGAGCCGCAGGAACCGTTCGTCGGGCTGTGGTCGCGGGTGCGGGCGTTCGACCCGGCGACGCTCTCGGACCTGCTGGTCGGGCGGAGTGTGGTGCGGACCCACCTCATGCGCCGCACCGTGCACCTGCTCACCGCCGAGGACGTCCTGGCCTGGCGGGCGCGCCACGACACCATGCTGCGCCGGCGGGTGCTCGGGACCTACCGCGGCGAGCTCGCCGGGGTGGACCTCGACGAGCTCGCCGCCGCGGGCCGGGCGGTGCTGGCCGACGGCGAGCCCCGCTCGATGACCGAGCTCGCGCGGGCGCTGGCCGACCGCTGGCCGGCGCCGGGTCCACGGGCTCTGGGCGAGATGCTGATCGCCGCCCTCATCCCGGTGGCGCAGCTGCCACCGCGCGGGCTGTGGCGCACGAGGGCGGGAGTGCGCAACGTCGTGCTCTCCTCCTGGCTGGGGCGCGACATCGACCCGCCGGCACCGGCGGGCTCCGATCCGGTCGGCGCAGCGCTGGTACGGCGCTACCTCGCCGCGTTCGGCCCGGCCGCTGCGGCCGACCTGCGCGCCTGGTCCGGTCTCGCCGGACTCCCGGCCGCGGTAGCCGCGATCCGCGGGGAGCTGGTGACCTACCGCGACGAGCGAGGCCGGGAACTGCTCGACCTCCCGGACGCGCCGCGCCCCGATCCCGACACCCCCGCCCCGGTGCGGTTCCTACCGGCGTTCGACAACGCGCTCCTCGGCTACCAGGACCGCAGCCGGATCATCGACGACGCCCACCGCGGCCTGTCCGTCGCCGGCGCTCGCGTCGTCCTGGTCGACGGCCGGGTCGCCGCGACCTGGAGCGTGGAGGCCGCCGCCGTGATCGTCACCCCGCTGCGGCGCTTCTCCCGCGCCGACCGCTCCGCCGTCGCCGAGCAGGGACGGGCCCTGGCCGCGTTCCTCTCCGCCGGCGAGAGCAGTCGCGTACAGGTCGCCGCGTCTCCCCGGTGAGCACGCGGACGGTGAGCAGCGTCAGCCCGCCGTCCGGATCAGCTTCCGGATGGCCCGGACCACCTCGTCGGTCCGTTCCATCGCCACTCCGTGCCCACCCTCGATCTCCAGCAGCAGGGTGGCAGCGGTCCGGTCGGTGAGACCGAAGATCAGGAGGAGCCTGCCCACCGCCTGGCTGCCCAGCGGCAGGACTGCCTCGAAGACCTGTTCCCGCAACCGCAGCCCTACCCGCGGGCGCGCGTATCCGCATACGGACACCAGGTGGGTCACCCGGCCGGGGAACGCCGCCGCGACCTTCATCGCGATCGGCCCGCCCAGCGAGGCACCGGCGATCGCGAACCTCTCGAACCCCGCCCTCGTCGCGACGTCCGCGATCTGATCGGCGATCTCTCCGACCTGCAGAGGGCCGTCGGGCAGGGGACTGTCTCCCGACCCCGGCAGATAGGGCGTCACCACCGTGTGGGATGTGGCCAGCTCCGCAATGCAGGGTCCCCACGTTCCCACCGGCGTACTGCTGGTCCCGTGCACGAGTACCAGTCCGCTGCCGCGGCCCTGCACGTCGAAGGCAAGCTCCTGCATCACGTGATCCTCTTCGCTGCCGGCGACCCCGTCACCCGGGCGAGATCACCATCACGGCCGCCCGGTCGCGACCTGCTCCCGCTGCACCGGGAGGTCGAGCACGTCGACGTCGTGGTCCTCCCAGATCGAGCGGGAACGCTCCTCGGGGTAGGTCGTGGTCGATGGCTCGCTGTCGTAGACGCGGGTGAGTCGGCGGGTCTCGTCGAATCGAGGCCAGCCGGGGTCGCCGGTGCGGGCGAAGCTCACCCATGCGGCCCGCATCTCGCGGGAGAGGCGTTCCGCGTCCTCGCCGGGCTCCGGGCCCAGAAGCAGCGCGGACTGCGGGTGACCGCGGAGTGTTCCGAGTACGAGCGGGACGTCGAGACCGTGTGCGGCACCCACTGACGTCGCGCTCCACCGGAGTTCGTAGAGCCAGGTCCGCCCTCCTCCCGCGGCATGCGCTTCGGCGAGTTTCAGGGTGGGCATGCGGAAGAACCAGTCGGACTTGACGAGCTCGTGGAGCTGCCCCGGAGTGGCGGCGGGGTAGGCGGTGCGATACGCGGCCTCTCCCGCCGGGCCGGGCGCGAAGGTGGCCAGGGCTGCTGCGGCCTGGTCGGAGGTGACTCCCTCCGGGCCACCGCCGGCCAGCACGGTGAACAGCCGGAACTCGTCCCGGTTGCTTCCGGCGAGCAGGTCGACCCCGCGGCTCGCTCCGGCGCGCAGAGCGCGCCACGGCGATGCGGGGAGCACCTCACCGTCGACGACCGGTGAGTACGGCGTCGGAGTGCTGGTCAGTATCCCCCACCGCTCCGCGAGCTCCGGCAGCTTCCGGGTGACGGCGTCGCCGGCTGCCTGCAGCCGGGCAGGCGCCACGGTGGCCAGGTCGGTCACGGTGGGGCGAAGGCCGAGCTCGCCCGCGATCGTGGCACCGACATCGGCTGCCAACGCGGGTGAGAAGAACGTACCGGGGACGCTCTGGGCCACGGCCCGGCGAAAGAGGCCCGCAGCCGACGGCATGGTGAGCAGCGCGGCGATCGACCCGCCCCCGGCGGACTGGCCGAAGGCGGTGACGTTGCCCGGGTCCCCGCCGAAGGCCGCAATGTTCTCCCGCACCCAGCGCAGCGCCGCGACCTGGTCCAGCAGGCCGCGGTTGTCGGGTGCTCCCTCGATGTGCGCGAAGCCCTCCGTGCCGACGCGATAGTTCAGGCTGACGTAGACGACACCCTCCCGGGCGAGCACCGCCCCGTCGTACCTCGGGTCGTCCGACGTGCCCATGAGGTACGCGCCGCCGTAGATCCAGACCATCACGGGCAGGTTCACGGCGCCGAGGTCGGGCGACCACACGTTGAGGGTGAGCCAGTCGCCGGACTCATCCGGCGCGGACAGGGGTGCCCTGCGCTGGGCGATGACGGCGGACTGGGGCACGGACGGTCCGAACGCTCCTGCGTCGCGGACACCCTCCCAGGGCTCCACGGTCGCCGGCGCGGCGAACCGGCGGGCGCCCAGCGGAGCCTGGGCGAAAGGGATGCCGAAGAACAGCGCGAGGCGGCCGTCGGACCGGCCGCGCACCACACCGTGCGCGGTGCGCACCTCGGGGTTCTCGTTCATCGTCTTCATCCTTGTCAGGGGGTCAGGAGCACGCGGCCGCTCACCGAGCCGGCCTCGATGCGGCGGTGGGCTTCGGCTGCCTCGGCCAGCGGCAGGCTCTCGGTGCGGATGTCGACCAGACCCTGCCTGATGGCGTCGACGGCGCCCTGAGCGGCCGGGCGGACCAGCTCCGGGTGGGCGGGCAGGTAGAAGCCGAGCAGGGCGAGGTGGCGCCCCACAGGGTGTTGGTGGCCACGGTGTGCTCCCAGTCGCCGACGGCGTTGCCCACGAGCAGCATCCGGCCCATCGGCGCCATCACCTGCAGGCTGTCGGTGCGCAACCGGCCGCCGACCGGGTCGACCACCACGTCGAAACGCTGCTCGCCGACGGCCTCGACGAGGTCCTCGCCCACGACGATCTCGTCATAGGGCAGCGCGGAGGCCTGCGCGGCGGCCAGCGAACTTCGGCGCACGGTGCCGACCACGACGGCGGCACCCAGGGTGCGGGCCACTCCCACGTAGGGCGGCTGTGGCAGGCCCGCCATGTCCTTGTACCGGCCCTGCCGGATGACGACGTCGACCAGGCCGACGGCGGCGTGGGCCGAGGACCTCCTCGATGCCGCTCGGGCCCTCGCCACCGCTCTCGGCGGGGTTCGCCACGTCACCCTCGCGGCCGTCACCGAGACAGTGGGCCTGCACCCGTCGGCCGCCCGGCGTTACTTCGACAGCAAGGAGGAACTCCTGCGAGGTCACGATCGAGCGCGCCCGCCGCTACAAGACCAGCTCCTTCGCGGCCCACGACGCCATCGTCGACGCCCTCGCCGGCGCGGGGACCATGGCCACCGCGCAGGTGCAAGGCCTCTTCAGCACGGCGCTCGGCGTCACGGCCTACCTTTGGCAGGTGTCCCATCCCACCGCGACCCTCGCCGAGCTCTACGCGCAGGAACCCCGCTGGGCCCACGCCGCGCTCGACTTCGAGCCACGCCTGTCCCGCCTGCTCCAGGCCGCCGCCGGCCTTGCCATCACAGGGAGTACGAGAAGTGATCAAGATGAGCGGGTTCCTGACCCGCCGGGCTGATTTCACCCGCGAGCAGTTCAGTGATTATTGGACGAATACGCATGCACCGCTGCTCGTCAGCGTGCCGGAGGTCCGAAAGTACACCATTCGCTACGTCCAGCAGCACAATACCGGATTCATGCCGGAGGGTCTGCGATCTGCGCCGTACGACGGCATCATCGAGGTGTGGCTCGACAATCTCGAAGCACTTCAAGCTATTGCGAGTTCGGAGAACTGGGCCACCGTGCTCGCCGATGTGGAGAACTTCGCCGATACGTCGAAGACGGCATATCTTTTCACCACGGAAGAGGTCATCTACGAGCAGTAGGAACGTGCAGCTTACGAATGCTCCCTGATCCGGTCGTAGTCGATGAACAGGTGTTGCGGGCCGCGGAAGATCTGGTTGCGCCGGTACGGCGGTGGATCGTCGACGAGCCGTGGGTTCTCCACGCGCTGCAGGAAGACCTCCAGTGCGACGTTCACCTCCAGGCGCGCCAGCGGACCCCCGAAACAGGTGTGGATGCCGCTGCCCCAGCCGAAGTGCTCGTTGGCGCGACGTTCGGGGTCGAACCTGCCCGGGTCGGGGAAACGGCCGGGATCGCGGTTGGCGGCCCCGTACATGAGGAAGATCGCCGAGCCCTCCGGGATGACCGTGCCACCGACCTCGATGTCGGCGGTGGCGGACCTACTGGGGAAGAACTGGACCGCCGACTGGAGGCGCAGGACCTCCTCGATGGCCCGCGGGATCAGCCCTGGCCTGCGACGCAGCAGTTCGACGCTCCCGGGGTTGCGCAGCAGGGTCAGCACGCAATGGGAGATCGTGTTGACCGTGGAGTCGTGACCGGCGATGAGCAGCAGCAGCGCGTTGGCCGCTGCCTCCGGGGGCGCCATGGGTCCGTCCGGGCCATCGTCGTTCACCAGTTTCGAGAGCAGGCCCTCGCCGGGCTCCCGGACATACCCGTCGATCAGCCCCCGCAGGTACTCGGTGAGCGCGGCTGTACTCTCCTTTCCTTTCGCGGCCCGGACCTTCCCCTCCTCGGTGGCCGCCTCCGGGCCCAGGTCGAGACCTGCCATGAAGTCGAAGATCCAGGCGTGGAACGCCTTCTCGTCCTCCAGCGGGACGCCCAGAACCTTGCAGATCACCGTCACCGGAACCCGGTAGCCGTACTCGTCGACGATGTCGATCCGGGTCTTGTCGGCAGCTTTTCCGAGCAGTTCGTTGCAGAGCCGCTCGATAGCCGGTTCCATACTCGGGATGAGGTCCGGCGAATGGGGCGGCCCGAAATGCCGCATGGCCTGGCGGCGCGCGCGATCGTGGTACGGCGGATCGGACATGATCATGCTCGGCTGCCGGCCGTACGCCGTGAGGTGTTCGGCCTCGGGCGGGGGCTCCTGCGCGGCGGCCCGTTTGGCCTGCAGCGGGCTACGGCTGATGTCGGAGCTCACCCGCGGATCGTGGGCCAACGCCAGGAGCTCCCAGTAGCCGGTGACGACGTAGATGTCGTCCGCCACCCGCGCCACCGGCGTTTTCCGGAGCTCGTCGAAGAACCGGTACGGGTCGTGGCGGTTCTCGAACTTCATGGCCTCCGCCCAGGTGATCTCCGGCCTCATGGATGCCTCCTCTCGCCTTTCGGGCTCTCGCTCAGCGCTTCTTCGTCCGGTATTCGTACTCGGCTCCGCGCTCGGTCGGGTCGTGGCCGGTCAGGACGACGTCCGGCCACCCCGTCGGGGCGCCCGGCGTCGGGAATCGGGCCGGCATCGGCTGCATACCGTCGGGCTGGTCGTAACCGGGCGGAGGGGGCGGGAAAGTGGCCGACCGCTCGATCAGGGCCCCGTAGTACTCCAGCCATTTGCCGTGGTTGAACGTCACGGCGGCGACGATGCGGCCGTCCCGGCCGTAGGCGGCGGCGAAACGCCGGTCCGTCACCGATCCCTGGGTGATGACGATCTCGTCGGCGAAGGGGCCCACGCCGACGCCCTTGATGTTGACACCGAACTGCCCCGACCAGAACGCGGGCAACGGCAGGTGCGGACGGCGCTGGGGCTCGAGGCTCACCATGTTGTGCGCCGCGACCCGGCCCCCGACATCGGCGTTGTCCCAGTGCTCCTGCACGAGGAACTGGTAGTCGTAGAGCACGTGCGGTGCGCGGGCGATGTCGCCCGCGACGAAGATGCTGTCGGTCACCACCCCGTTGATGTCGAAGACCCGGCAGCCTGCGTCGCACGCGACGCCCCAACGGCCGGAGGCGAGGCCCGCGCCGTCGAGCCATTCGGTGTTGCGGATCGAACCGAGCGAAGCCACGACCACGTCGACGTCGAGCGTGGTCCCGTCCGACAGCCGGGCACGGCGCACGTGTCCCTGCGCGTCTCCCTCCAACGCCTCGACCGAGACGCCGGTGCGGAGGTCGACCCCGTGGTCACGCTGCATCTCGGCGGCGATGTCGCCGATCACGCCTCCGAGAGCGCCGACGAGTGGTCCTTCGGCGCGCTCGGCGACCGTCACGGCGAGACCGAGCTCGCGGCAGACCGAGGCCATCTCCGATCCGATGAAGCCGGCGCCGACGATCAGGACCCGCCCCGGCCCGGCCGCCAGCGCCGCCCGCAGCCGGCCCGCGTCATCGGCGGTGCGCAGCGTGAACACGCCCTCCAGCGCGGCCTCCTGCGGGTTGAACCACGGCCGCGAGCGCGTGCCGGTCGCGATCAGCAGGCGGTCGAACGGAACCTGCTCACCGTCGGCCAGGCGCACCTGTTTGGCGCGGCGGTCGAGGCCGGTGGCGGCCACCCCGAGCCGCCAGTCCGCATCGACCTTCCGCATCCGCGGAAGCAGGGTGTGGTCGGCCCGCGCCAGTCCCTTCAGCACCTGCTTGGAGAGTGGAGGACGGTCGTAGGGCTCCTGCTTCTCGTCCCCGATGATGGTCAGTGGCCCGGTGAAGCCCTCGTCGCGCAGGGTTTCGGCGGCGCGGAGCCCGGCCAGGGAGGCGCCGACGATGACGATCCGGCCGTAGGCCTTGAACTCGGCCACCACGTCCGCAATGAGCTCCGCTCTCACGAGCTTTCCCCGATCTCGTCCAGCCGGTCCACGACAATGGCCTGAACGGGGCAGGAGGCTGCGGCTCGCAGGACGTGCTGGCGCAACGAGTCGTCCGGGTTCGGGTCATACATGAGCGCCTCCTCACCGTGCAGATGGAGGACCTCCGGCGCCAGCGGGACGCATTGTGCATATCCTTGGCAACGGTTCAGATCAACGACCAGTCGCATGGATATTCCCTCCGCCGAACCGGGACGCCACCGTCGACGGCCCCGGCGCAGGGCGCATCACCCGCAACGGGCGATTGGCTCGGTGCCGGGGTGCTCGCCCACCGGGGCGGCGGCACCGCTACTTACGATCGTCGGCTATGGAGCATGCGCGCGTACGCGACGCGGTCGACCGGGCGTGGGCCGACCACGTGATCCCCAGCCTCTCGGAACTGGTGGAGATCCCTGCCGTGTCTCCCGCCTACGACCCCTCGTGGCGCGCCGGCGGTCAGTTGCACGCGGCGGTCGACCACGTGCGGCGGTGGGTCGAGTCCTCCGGTCTGCCCGGCGTGGCCTGCCAGGTGGTGGAGCTCGACGGCCGTACGCCCCTGTTGCTGGTGGACGTGCCCGCGACGGCGGGGTCGGCATCGAGCGGGACGGTGGTCTTCTACGGGCACCTGGACAAGCAGCCCGCCCTGGGCGAGTGGTCCCCGGGGCTGGGCCCCTGGCAGGCGGTGCGGCGCGGCGACCGCCTGTACGGCAGGGGCTCGGTCGACGACGGGTACGCGGCCTACGCGGCGGTGACCGCACTCGGCGCGGTGCGGGCCGCCGGCGGAGAACATGCCCGGGCCGTGGTGCTGCTGGAGACGGGCGAGGAGTCCGGCAGTCCCGACCTGCCCGTCTACCTGGAGCATCTCTCCGATCGGCTCGGCGACGTGACGCTGGTGGTGTGCCTGGACAGCGGGGGCGACGACTACGAGCGGCTGTGGCTGACCTCCAGCCTGCGCGGCGCGGTCCAGGTGACGGTGACCGTGCGCGTCCTCGACACGCCCGTCCACTCCGGCCTGGGCGGCGGCATCGTGCCCAACCCGTTCCTGGTCATGCGCGGTCTCCTCGACCGTCTCGAGGACCCAGCGACCGGGGAGGTCAGGGTGCCCGAGATGCACGCCCCCCTCCCGGACGGCCTGCGCGAGGAGGTCGAGGAGCTCGTCGCCCTCGACCCGGGCCGGGTCACCCGGCGCTTCCCCCTGGTCGAGGGCGTCGTGCCGCTCGTCGCCGACGACGTCGAGCTGATCGTGAACAACACCTGGCGTCCGGCGCTGTCGGTCATCGGCGCCGCCGGTCTCCCGGAGGCATCGAGCGCGGGGGCCGTCCTGCTCGATGCGGTGTCGCTACGACTGAGCTTCCGCCTCCCGCCCCCGGTCGACGCCGAGACGGCACGCGCCGCGCTCGAGAAGGTCGTGACGACCGACGTGCCCTACGGCGCGCGGGTCGACGTCACCGACGCCATGACCATCAACGGGTGGCACGCACCGGCCGTCGCGCCGTGGCTGTCCGCCGCCCTGGTGGACGTCGCCGAGCAGGTGTACGGCGAGCCCTGCCGCCGCGCCGGTCTCGGCGGCGGCATCCCGTTCATGGAGACGCTCGGGAGGCGCTACCCGGACGCCCAGTTCGTCGTCACCGGAGCACTGGGACCCGACTCGAACCTGCACGTTCCGGACGAGTGGCTGAACATTCCCTTCGCCCGGCAGCTGACCGAGTCCATCGCACACATCGTCGACGCTCACTCCGCCGGCCGGTAGGTCCGACGTACGTCCGGGCCATCGGCGTCATGCCGTGTATACCGCCCACACCTCGAATCGCCCATACCTTTGCGACCATACGCAACATTCCTGGCATCGGAGTGGGAACTGCCGTCCGGCCGTGTGTGAATCCCCACGCCCCGTGGGCGCAATTCTGAATTCCGATTAGCGTTCCCCTGGTGATCATTGCGAGCGGGCAGAAGGACGGGCCACGCCGGGGTGGCGAGTGACCTCCCTCGGTGGCGACGGCCCGGTCCGCACCTCGACGGCCGGCGGTTCGCAGGTTCCCCCGTCGCCGTACTTCGTGAGCCCCGCGGAGTTCCAGCGGGTACGCATGCACGCCGGCGGCACCGCCGGGATCTGCTGGATCACGCTCGACCGGCCCGAGCGGCTCAACGCCTTCGACTGGCGGATGCTCGTCGAGCTCAGGGCAGCGCTGTGGGAGGCCACCTACGACGACGGGATCCGGGTGGTCGTCATCACCGGGGCCGGGCGCGGCTTCAGTGCCGGCCGCGACATCAACGACCTGCGGTGGCAACGCGGCCTGCCGGGCAACAGCTACCGGTCCTTCGTGCGCACCAACCATTCGACCTTCGACGACATCGAGACCATCGAGAAGCCGGTCATCGCGGCGGTCAACGGGCCGTGCGCCGGTGGCGGGGTGGAGCTGGCGGTCTCGTGCGACTTCCGGATCGCGGCGCAGGAAGCGACCTTCTCGCTCCCGGAGATCAACATCGGCGTCATCCCGGCGTCCGGTGCGTGCTCGCGGATGAGCCGTCTCATCGGCGTGGAACGGCTCAAGGAGATGGTCATGACCGGCCGGCAGTACACCGCCGCGCAGGCCGGGGCGATGGGGCTCGTCTCCGAGGTGGTGCCCGGCGCGGAGCTCGTGGCCACCGTGGAGGCCCTCGCAGCCGATCTCATGACGGGCGCCCCGAGGGCGATCGGCCTGGCGAAGCACGTGATCAACATGTGTGAGGGCGTCGATCCGCACACGGGCCGCGACATCGAGCGGCTGGGCCAGTCCTGGCTCGCCCAGAGCGACGACTCGTGGGAGGGCCTCTCGGCGTTCCTGGACAAGCGGTCGCCCGATTTCCGGGGCTAGTGCATCAGGCACGCAGGGCCGCAGAGGGAGAGGCACGCAGTGGCAGTGTTGACGGACCCGTACCACCGGGCGCTGCGGGTGGGGGACGTGCCGCGGCTGCACGCCTCCAACCCCGCCAGTCGCGACCGGGTGGCGGTGGTCGAGGGAGAGCACACCCTCACCTGGCAGCAGCTCGAGGACCGCTCCACCGGCGTCGCCGCCGGGCTCGCGCACTACGGCGTCCGCAGCGGTGAACCGGTCGGCCTCTACGCAGGCAACCGGATCGAGTACATCGAGCTCATGTACGGCCTGGCCAAGGCGGGCTGTCCGATCGTGCCGCTGAGCCCCCGCCTCGTGGCCGGGGAGGTGGCGCGCGCCCTGCGGGTCACCGGCGCGACGGCGATCGTCACCGACGTGCTCGACGCTCTGGGCCCGGCGGGGGCCGGCGTCCCGGACGGGGAGCTGGCCGTGGCCCGGCTACGGGACACCTCTGGCGACCCGGTGGCGCCCCTGCACGAACGCGCCGAGGACGTCCGACGCTACGAGGACGTCGTCGTCGACCCGGCCGGTGCGCGGCTGCCCGAGATCGACGAGTCCACGCCGTTCCGGCTGGCGCTCACCAGCGGGACGACCGGATCGCCGAAGGTGTGCGTGATCCCGCACCGGGTGACCGTCCAGGGCTGGGCCGAGATGAGCGTCGAGCTCGGGATCGGGCCGCACGACGTCGAGCTGGTGGTGGGGCCGCTCTTCCACGGCCTCGGGTTCACCTGTGCACTGCAGCAGCTCTACGTCGGCGGGACGCTGAACATCCACCGCCGCTTCGACGCGCGGCGCGTGCTCGACTCGATCGCCCACGACCGGCCGACGGTGCTCCCGGGTGCGCCGGTGATCTTCGACCGGCTTGCCGACGCGGCGGAGAGCTCGGCCGAGCCCGTCGACACGAGCTCGCTCCGCCTGGTGCTCAGCTCCGGCGCCCGGGCAGGCGGCACGCTGAAGCGCCGGCTCGCCAGGGCGTTTCCCGAGGCGCGGATCGGCGAGTTCCTGGCCGGCACCGAGACGGCGTGCGTCACCATCAACCTGGAGGACCCGTTCGGCCCGAAGGCGGAGTCCTGTGGGCGGCCGTTCTTCCGTACCGAGGTCGCCATCCTCAACCCCGACGGTGGGTTCCAGCGCGCGGGCGAGGTCGGGGAGGTCGCGAAACGGGGCCTGCTGACCGGACCGGTCTACCTCGGCGACCCGAAGCGCACCGACGAGGCGTTCCGCGACGGCTGGTTCCGCACCGGCGACCTGGGATACCAGGACGAGGACGGCTTCGTCTTCATCGCCGGGCGCCTCAAGGACGTGATCGTCAGTGGCGGCATCAACATCTACCCGGCCGAGATCGAGGAGGCCATCCGCGGCATCTCCGGTGTGCGGGAGGTCGCCGTGGTCGGCGTGCCGGACGAGGAATGGGGCGAGAGCGTCAAGGCCGTGGTGGTGCTCGAGGACGGTGTCAGCCACACACCTGAGGACATCGAGCAGCGGTGCCGGGTGGAGCTCGCCGGGTACAAGGTGCCCCGGGTGATCGCGTTCATCGACGCGCTGCCGCGCAGCCCGTCGGGCAAGGTGCTCAACCGCGAGCTCACCGACGTGCCCGGCGGCTTCCGGCGCACCGGGAACGGCTGGCAGAGCAGCACGCCCGAACCGGTCCGGCAGCGGTAGGGCGGGGCCGGAGCGCAGCGCTAGGCTGCCGATCATGGCAGCGTCCGAGCCGTTGGCCGTCCTGGAGGCGCTGGCCGGCTCCCGCTCCCCTGCCACGCCGGTACCCCTGGCCTCCGGTGTCTCGGACTGGCCCGGCGTCGCCGATCCCGAGGGGCTGCGCGGCCAGCTGGTCGACTGGCTCGGCCAGTACGCCAACGCCGGCACCCGCCGCACCTACGCCTACGCGCTGGGCCTGCCGATCGCCTGGGTCGACGCAATCGGCGGCGCGCAGTCCGCACGCTCCGGCCGTGGCACCCCGCCGCCGGCACCGGCCGGGCCGCTGCACGACCTCGCCTGGTTCCGGTGGTGTGCGCGCCAGACCCTCGACCCCCGCGACGCCACGGCGCGCCACGTCAAGGCCTGGCTGCACGCCCTCGACGCCGCCGGCGCGCAACGGCGCACGCGCCAGCGGATGCTCTCCACGCTGTCGGCGCTCTACGGGCACCTCGCCGAGACCGGCGCCGTCGCGGCGAACCCGGCAGCGCTCAACCGGGCCCGGCTGGGCCTGTCCTCCACCGCCCGGGACGCCTCACCGACGGTGCGGCTCACGGCCGAGCAGCTCAAGGCCCTGCTCGTCGCGGCGGCGCGCCTGCCCTACTCGCGCAGCCCCCGGCTGGCCCGGCTCTACGCCCTGCGCGCGGTGGCCATGGTGGCGCTGCTGACGCTGGGGCTGCGGATCTCCGAGGTGGTCGGCCTCGACCGCGGCGACCTGTACCGCACGGGCGGCGACGACGTGCTCCGTGTGCTCGGCAAAGGCGGCCTGCACCGCGAGGTCTACCTCACCGACCTCGTGCGCGACGCGCTGGCGGCCTACCTCGCCGAACGCGACCGCCTGAGCCGGTCGGCGGCCCCTGCCCGCCGGGGGCGCACCGGCGCGGACAGCACCCCCATGCTCGCCACCCGCGACGGCGGGCGCTGCTCGCGCGTCGACCTCTACACGCTGCTGCGGCGCATCGCGGCCCACGCCGGACCGGCGCTGGACGGTCTCGCCGACCGCGTGCACCCGCACGCCCTGCGGCACGCCTACGTGACGATCGCCCTCGAGCAGGACGCCCGCATCCAGCACGTCCAGGCCGACGTCGGGCACGCCACGATCGCCACCACCCAGCACTACGACCGCGGCCGGCGCTCCCGGGCCAGCACGGCGGCCGACCTGGTGGCCGCGGCGATCGCCGCCGCACCGGCCCCGGCCGACCCCCTCCCCTGACCCACTCCCCGCGGCCCCGGTCAGCTCTCCGGCAGCAGGCGCGTCACCATCGCGTCGATCAGGACGTCGAGCCGGTGGGGCGCGAGCAGCTCCGGAACGGTGAGGTCGTCGATGATCAGCCCGAGCATCGCCAGGTAGAGCAGGACCACCGCCGTGCGGTCGCCCGGCAGGCCCGCCGCGAAGTGGAAGCCGACGTTGGCGTCGAGCTCGGCGACCGAGAACCGGGCCAGCTCCTCGTGGAGCTCGGGACGCCGGGTGGCCTCGAGACGCAGCTCCAGCATGGCCAGATGGGTGCTGCGTTCGCGGCGCATGCGCTCGACGAGCTGCACCATCAACGTCGTGACGAGCTCGCGCGACGGCGCGGCCTTCATCGTGGCCGCCACCTCGGACGGGTCGGGGGTGAGGCGCTCCCGCGTCCGCCTCATCACCTGACCCAGCAGTTCCGCGCGGTTGGCGAAGTAGTTGGACGCCGTGCCGGGGGGAACGCCGGCCTCCTTGTCGACGGCGCGCAGGGTCAGCCCGCGCGAACCCTCGCCCGCGAGGACCTCGATCGCGGCATCGAGGAGGGCGGTACGGCGGGCGGGGTTCTGGCGCATGAGGTCTCCAGGGCGCGTTGACACCACTGTGGGTGCAGTACTAACGTTCAAACCACTTCAGGCAGAGTACATCATTCGCCGTGCTAATCAGGAGCGAACCTGTTGCGTCAGCTCGTCTACTGCGTCGCCACCACCCTCGACGGGTTCATCGCCGGACCGGACGGGAGCGACCCCACCGGACCGGACGGCTTCTGGCCCGTCCCCCAGGACTACATCGAGCACCTCGCCACCGAGCTCCCGGAGATCCTGCCCGGGCCGGCCAGGACCGCGCTGTCCGTCACGGCGGAGGGCACCCATTTCGACACCGTCCTCGAAGGTCGCCGAAGCTACGAGATCGGACTGAAGGCCGGGATCGCCGACGCCTACCCGCACCTGCGCCACCTGGTGTTCTCCCGGACGCTCGCCGCGAGCGCGGACCCGCACGTCGAACTGGTGGCCGCCGACCCGAAGGCGGTGGTCCGGGAGCTGAAGCAGGAGGACGGCAAGGACATCTGGCTGCTGGGCGGGAGCGAGCTCGCGGGAGCGCTGTACCCGGAGATCGACCGGCTGATCATCAAGCTCGGGCCACTGACCATCGGCTCAGGCATACCGCTCTTCTCCAGGGACACCGCGTTCGACCCGCGCACATGGCGGCTGACCGACCACACCGTCCTGGCGAGCGGAGCAGCGTTCCTAACCTACGCCCGCCCCTGACCGCGGCTCCACCAGGTTCAGGAAAGCCACTTTCAGGCCCTGTGGGGGCAGCAAAGTGGCTTTCCTGAACTTCCGGGGTGTCCCTGGGGCCCCCGCGTACCCAGTCTTGCTTATATAAGCGTGCGCTGCTACTTTCTCGCCGTGCACGCTTTCGACGTTCTCGGGGACCCGGTACGCCGGCGGATCCTGGAGTTGCTCGCCGGAGGCGAGATGACCTCCGGAGCGGTGTGCGCGGCGATCCAGGAGGAGTTCGGCATCTCCCAGCCCGCCGTCTCCCAGCACCTGCGGGTACTGCGCGACAACGGGTTCGCCACCGTCCGTCCCGAGGGCGCGCGCCGGCTCTACAGCGTCCGGCCCGAGCCGCTGCGCGACATCGACACCTGGCTCGACCACTTCCGGCGCTTCTGGACTCCCCACCTGGACGCGCTGGCCACCGAACTGGCCCGCGGACGGCGCGAGCGCCGGCTCCGCGATCCCGACGAGAGGACCGACCCATGATCGACGTGACCCATCAGATCAACGCCGTGCAACGCACGGTCGGCACGCGCACGCTCGAGGCGGGCGAGGCCCGCGTCATGACCATCAGCCGGACCTACACCGCCGACCTCGACGACCTGTGGGACACCTGCACCAATCCCGAGCGCATCCCGCGGTGGTTCCTCCCCGTGTCCGGCGACCTCCGCGTCGGCGGGCGCTACCAGCTCGACGGCAACGCCGGCGGCACCGTGGAGCGCTGCGATCCCCCGCACGGGTTCGCCGCCACCTGGGAGTTCGGCGGCGAGGTGAGCTGGATCGAGGTCCGGCTCACCGAGGTCGCCGACGGGCGCACCCGGTTCGAGCTCGAACACATCGCCCACGTCGACGACGAACGCTGGACCGAGTACGGCCCGGGCGCCGTCGGGGTCGGCTGGGACCTGGCCCTTCTCGGGCAGGAACTGCACCTGTCCTCAGGTCAGCCGGTCGACCCGGCGGAGTTCGCGACCTGGTCCACCTCGGACGAGGCCCGGCAGTTCATCACGTCGTCCAGCGACCTGTGGTGCGCTGCGGCGGTGGCGGCCGGCACCGATCCCGCCGCTGCCCGCGCCGCGGCCGACCGCACCACGACCTTCTACACCGCAGTGCCCGACCAGGCCTGAGGCTTCTCGTTCACTCCGGACGGGCCGGACGCCGGGCCGGCATGCAACAGTCCACCGCACACGGCA
The DNA here is from genome assembly GCF_050948425.1 of Pseudonocardia xinjiangensis. Taxonomy (NCBI): domain Bacteria; kingdom Bacillati; phylum Actinomycetota; class Actinomycetes; order Pseudonocardiales; family Pseudonocardiaceae; genus Pseudonocardia; species Pseudonocardia xinjiangensis. The sequence continues at coordinate 4,034,601 of NZ_CP192009.1, forward strand.
TCCCGTTGATCGTGCACCCGGCCCCCGGCACGTCCCCCAGGTGCCGCGGGGCCGACTCGTGGAGATGCTCGGCGATCAGCTCCACCACCATGTCGGCGAACCGCGGGTCGGGCCCGGCCGTCGACGCCCGGGCGAAGCCCATACCCAGCTCGGCGGCGCGTTCCTTCGCCTCCGTGTCGAGGTCCCACACCACCTCGACGTGGTCGGACACGAACCCGACCGGGCACACGACCACCGCGGGCACGCCACGGGCGTGCAGCGCGTCGATGTGGTCGACGATGTCGGGCTCCAGCCACGGCACCTGCGGGGGCCCCGAGCGCGACTGCCACACGACGTCGTACTCCGCGACTCCGAGGTCCTCCGCGACCAGCCGCGCCGCCTCGGCCACCTGCCGCGAGTAGCGGTGGCCGCCCTCCTCGGGCGGCCCCGCGGCGGCATCGGCCGCGGTCGGCACCGAGTGGGCGGTGAACACGAGCCGCGCGGCGTCACGGACGTCGGCGGGCAGCCCGGCGGTGGCCGCGCGTACGGCGTCGGCGTTGGCGGCGACGAAGTCCGGGTGGTTGAAGAAGTGGCGCAGCTTCACCAGCTGCGGCGCCTCGTCCCCCACCGCCTTGCGCGCCCGTGCGATGTCCTCCTGGTACTGCCGGCACGCCGAGTACCCGCCGTACGCGCTGGTGGCGAACACGAGCGCGCGGCGCACCCCGTCGCGCGTCATCTCGGCGACGGTGTCCTCCACCAGCGGGTGCCAGTTGCGGTTGCCGAAGTACACGGGCAGGTCGGTGCGCTCGCGGATCGCGGCGATCAGATCACGGTTGCGCGCATTCAGCGGGCTCACGCCGCCGAAGTGCTGGTAGTGCTCCTCCACGGCGTCGAGCCGCTCCGGAGGCACGCCACGGCCGCGGACCACCCTCTCCAGGAAGGGGCGCACCTCGTCGGGCCCTTCGGGCCCGCCGAAGCTCAGCACCAGCAGAGCGTCCGCTTGTTCTCGCACGGTCTGATTAGACACCGATGGCGTGGAACCCGCCGTCCGCCCACACCATCGAGCCGGTGGTGACCGGCAGCCAGTCCGAGAACAGCGCGCACACCGTCTTCGCGACGGGCACCGGGTCGTTGACGTCCCAGCCGAGCGGCGCACGCCCGTCCCAGGCGTCCTCGAAGGCGGCGAAACCGGGGATGGACTTCGCGGCCATCGTCCGGACCGGCCCGGCGGCGACGAGGTTGACCCGGATGCCCTTCGGCCCGAGGTCACGCGCCAGGTACCGGGTGACCGACTCCAATGTGGACTTGGCCACGCCCATCCAGTCGTAGGCCGGCCAGGCCTGCCGGTTGTCGAAGTCCATGCCGACGATCGAGCTGCCCGGCCCGAGCAGCGGCAGCACCGCCGTGGACAGCGACTTGAACGAGTAGGCGCTCACCTGGATCGTCGTGGCCACGTCCTCCCACGGCGCGTTCAGGAACGCGTTCTCACCGAGGCAGGACGCCGGCGCGAAACCGATCGAGTGCAGCACGCCGTCGAGCTTGGGCTCGTCCTGCCCGGTGGCGGCGAGGTGCGGCGAGACCCGCTCGACGAGGCTGTCGAGCTGGGACTGGTCCGACACGTCGAGCTCCACGACCGCGGCCGGCTTCGGCAGCCGCTGCGCGATCCGCTCCACCAGCCGCATCCGTCCGAAGCCGGTGAGCACGACATCGGCGCCCTGTTCCTGGGCGATCTTCGCAGCGTGGAACGCCAACGAGGCGTCCGTGATCACACCGGTGACGAGCAGGCGCTTGCCATCGAGCAGTCCCATGTGAGCCTTTCCGTGTTCGGAGAGCGAGTCCCTAGTGGCCCATGCCGAGGCCGCCGTCGACCGGGATCACCGCGCCGGTGATGTAGCCGGCGGCCTCCGAGCCCAGCCAGGTGACCGTGGCGGCCACCTCCTCGGGGCTCGCGTACCGGCCCAGCGGCACCTGCCCGATGATCTCGGCGCGCCGCGCGTCGGACAGGGCGCGGGTCATGTCGGTGTCGACGAAGCCGGGGGCCACGACGTTGGCCGTGATGCCGCGCGAGCCCAGCTCCCGCGCCACGGAGCGGGCCAGCCCGACGAGGCCGGCCTTGGAGGCCGCGTAGTTGACCTGCCCGGCCGAGCCGCTGAGGCCGACCACGCTGGAGACGAAGACCATGCGACCGCTCTTCGCCTTGAGCATCCCGCGGGAGGCACGCTTCGCGACCCGGTAGGCAGCGGTGAGGTTGGCGTCGACGACCCGGGTGAACGACTCCTCGCTCATCCGCATGAGCAGGCCGTCGTCGTTGATCCCGGCGTTCGAGACCAGCACCTGCACCGGGCCGTGCTTGTCCTCGACCTCGCTGAACGCCGCATCCACGGCCGCGGTGTCGGTGACGTCGCACTGCACCGGCAACAGCTCGCCGGGCAAGCCCTCCACAGGGCTGCGGTGCGTCACCGCCACCTGGTCACCCTGCGCCGCGAACGCCTTCGCGATCGCGAGCCCGATACCGCGGTTGCCTCCGGTCACCAGCACGCTGCGTCCCACGCAGCCACCCTATTGGCCGCCGTCCGGCCCGCGGAAACCGGGCGACTCGGTAGCACGATCCGGGCGACTCGCGCGGACAGAACGGGCGACTCGCGGAACCAGAACGGGCGACTCGCGGAGCAGAGCAGCCCCCGTGGCCCGCGAGTCGCCCGTTTTCTGCGCGCGAGTCGCCCGGTCAGCCGCGCGAGTCGCCCGGGTCACGGGAAGCGGCGGCCCAGGGCCAGGCCGCTGCCGACCCCCACCACGAGCAGGAGGGCACCGCCCGCGAGCCACGGCCTGCTCGTGTCGACGCGGCGCACCTCGTAGCCGATCTGCTCGCCGAGCTCGGCGTACACCTGCCGCAGCTCGTCCTCGGTGGCGGCGGTGAAGAACTGGCCACCGGAGAGCTCGGCGATCTGGCGCATCGACGCGTCGTCCACCGCGACCGGTGTGCGCTCCCCCGGGTTGATCTCGATCGAGCCGTAGTCGGTGCCGAAGGAGATCGTGGAGACGGGGATGCCGGCGGCCGCGGCCGCTCGAGCCGCCGTGAACGAGCCGCGGGGCTCCTCCTCCGGCATCACGCCGCCGGGGACGGTCTGCTTGCCGTCGCTCATCAGCACGATCCGGGCGGGTGGCGGCCCATCGGCAGCGGCCCCGGCGATCGCCTGGGAGAACGTCTCCACCGACTGCATCGCCGCGAAGATCGCCTCGCCGGTGGCGGTCGACTCCGACAGCTTGAGCCCGTCCACCGCACGCTTGATCGGCTCGCGGTCGACGGTGGGCGAGACGAGCACCGCGGCCGTACCCGCGAACGACACCAGTCCCAGGTTGATCCCGGGGGTGAGCTGGTCGGCGAACGCCTTGGCCGCGGCCTGTGCCGCGGCCAGCCTGCTCGGCTCGACGTCGGTGGCCTGCATCGACAGCGAGACGTCGATGACCAGGACGACCGTGGCCCGGTTGCGGGGCACGCGCGCCTCCGCCTGCGGGCCCGCCAGCGCGATGGTCAGCACGGCCAGCGCCGCGATCAGCGCCGCCGCCGGAACGTGCCGGTACCAGTTGGGCCGCTTGGGAGCCACCCGGTCGAGCAGCTCCAGGTTCGTGAACCGGACGACGTCGCGGCGGCGCCTGCGCAGCAGCAGCACGTACCCGGCGGCCATGGCGGCGACCACGACGAGCAGCAGCAGCCACCAGGGGTTGGTGAACATCTACCGGCCACCCCCCGACCAGGCACGCTTGCGGGCCAGGACGAACCGCACGATGTCGGAGATCCAGTCGGAGTCGGTGCGCAGCGTGAGGTGCGCGGCCCCGCACCGGCGCAGCGCGGCGGCCACCCGGTCGCGGTGCTCGGCCGCGGCGGCCGCGAACTCCCGACGCAGCAGCGGGCTGGTGACCACCTCGCGCTGCCGGCCGGTCTCGGGATCGGCCAGCACCACGGTGCCGACGTCGGGCAGCTCCAGCTCGCGCGGGTCGAGCACCTCGACGGCCAGCAGGTCGTGCCGGTTCGACAGCGCGCGCAGGGTGCGCTCCCACTCGGGTTCGCCGAGGAAGTCGGAGATGACGACGGCCAGCCCCCGGCGCCGGGGCGGGCGGCGCAGCTGCTCGATCGCGGAGGTGAGGTCACCGCGGGTGCCGTCGGGGGCCCGGGGGGTCAGGGCGACGCGGCGCAGCAGGCCGCGGGCGTGCGCGAGGCCGCCCCGGGCGGGGATGCGGACGGTCTGCTCCCCCGTGGCGACGAGAGCACCGATCCGGTTGCCCCCGCCCCGGGTGAGGTGGGTGACGGCGGCGAGCGCCGCGATCGCGAGGTCGCGCTTCTCGCACGACGCGGTGCCGAAGTCGAGGCTGGGCGACAGGTCGAGCACGACCCACGTCTCCAGCTCCCGGTCGGCCACGGTCTCCCGGACGTGGGGCTGGGTCGTCCGCGCGGTGACGGCCCAGTCCATGCGGCGGACGTCGTCGCCGGGCTGGTAGGTCCGCGCCTCCCCCGGCTCGCTGCCGGGCCCGGGGACGAGACCGAGGTGGTTGCCCTGCAACAGCCCGTCGAGCCGCCCCCGCACGGTGAGCTCCAGCGTCCGCAACGCCGCCTCGATCCGTCCGTCGCGGAACGACGGCGGCGCGGCGGGCTGATGACGCCGCCCCGGTTCAGGAAAGCCACTTTCCGGAACCGGCGGGGCAGGAAAGTGGCTTTCCTGAACCCCGGGCGTCGGGGTGGTCACGTCGAGCTGCCGGCCGCCGTGTACGGCGCCGCGGCGGCCGGGTCGTGCTGCGGACGGGCGGTGACCTGCGGCAGCGGGACGGTGGCGAGCACCCGGGAGATGATGTGGTCCATGGGCACGCCGTCGGCGACGGCGTCGTAGGACAGCACGAGCCGGTGGCGCAGCACGTCGGGCGCGACGTCGAGGATGTCCTGCGGGAGCACGTAGTCCCGGCCGCGCACCAGCGCGAGCGCCCGCGCCGCGGCGACGATGCCCAGGGTGGCTCGCGGTGAGGCGCCGTAGGACACCCAGCCTGCGATGTCGGTGAGGCCGTGGTCCGCGGGCGTGCGGGTGGCGACGACGAGCCGCACGACGTAGTCGACGAGCGCGTGGTGGACGAACACCCGGGACGCCACCCCCTGCAGCCGAAGGAGCTCACCGGGGTCGATCACCTGCTGCGCGACGGGCGGCTCCGCGCCCATCCGGTAGACGATCTCCCGCTCCTCCTCCACGCCCGGGTACTCGACGATGATCTTGAAGAGGAAGCGGTCGCGCTGCGCCTCCGGCAGCGGGTACACGCCCTCGTTCTCGATCGGGTTCTGGGTGGCCAGCACGAGGAACGGCTCGGGCATCGGGAACGTCTTGCCCCCGATCGACAGGTGGCGCTCGGCCATCACCTCGAGCATGGCCGACTGCACCTTCGCCGGCGCGCGGTTGATCTCGTCAGCGAGCACGAAGTTGGCCACCACCGGCCCCAGCTCGACGTCGAACTCCTCGCGGCCCTGGCGGTAGATGCGCGTGCCGAGGATGTCGGCGGGCACGAGGTCCGGGGTGAACTGCAGGCGCGAGAACGAGCCGCCGACGACCTTCGCGACGGTCTCGACCGCAAGGGTCTTCGCGACGCCGGGCACGCCCTCGAGCAGCAGGTGGCCCTTGGCCAGCAGCCCGACGAGCATCCGCTCGACGAGCCGGTCCTGGCCGACGATCACCCGCTTGATCTCGAAGACGACCCGCTCGAGCCGCTCACCCTCGTGGGCCGGGCTGGGGACGGACTCCTGCACAGTCACCGCGCCATCCCACCGTGCCGAGCGTGAGACTCCGGTGAACCCGGCGCAGGGCACGACCTTCGTTTTTCGGGGCAGTCGGCCCGAAGGGCCGTCGATGTCAATGTTTGAAGTACTTTTCGTTGGCGTCAATGTTTCATTGACATCAGAGGAAGGACGGCCTGGGTTCCTCCCGGCTCACAGCACCCGGGTGGCCTGCGGCACCAGGCCTTTCGTCCGCAACGGCACGACCCGGACCCGCGCGCCGGTGTAGGGAGCCTCGACCATCTGCCCGTTGCCGATGTACAGGGCGACGTGGTGGATGGGCGCTCCCCCGTTCTTGAAGAACACCATGTCGCCCGGCCGGAGGTCGGAGATCGGCACCTTGCGCCCGGCGTTGTACTGGTTGCGGCTCACCCGGGGCAGCGACACGCCCACGCCGTTGAACGCGAAGAGCATCAGGCCCGAGCAGTCGAACCCCACGCGGTTGAGCGGCGAGCCGAGGCCGTCGGGAATGCCGGTGCTGGGACCACGCCCGTTGCCGCCACCCCAGACGTACTGCCTCCCGAGCTGCGACAGCGCGCGGTCGATCACCCGGCGTACCGCCGCACTGCCCCTGCGGGGCGCGTCGTCCTGGCCGCCCAGCCGGGCCTCGGCCGCCTGACGCTCGGCCCGCTCCCGGGCGGCCTGCTCCTGCGCCAGCCGGCGCTGCCACTCGTCGAACCGGGCGCGCTGCTGGCGCAGGCCGGCGTCGGCCGACTCGGCGGCGTCGAGGCGGCGCTGCACGTCGGCCCGCTCCGCGGCGACGGCCGCGAGCTGCTCGGCCTGCGCGCGCGCCGCCGACTCGGCGGCGGCGACAGCCGCATCGGCAGCCGACTTCGCGGTGTTCGCGTCGGCCTCGCGGGCGCGCGCGTCCTCCAGCGCGGCACGGGCGGCGGAGTCCGCGTTGGCCTTCTCGACGCGGGCGCGCTCCAGCCCGTCCTGCGCGGTGAGCTGGGCCCGGGCGATCAGGTCGTTGGCCTCGGCCCGCGCGACGAGGTCCTCGGGACTGGTGGCGTCGGTGAGCAGCCCGAGCGGACCGATGTCCAGACCCCGCTGGTAAGTGGCGGTGACGAACTCGTCGAGACGGGCGCGCGCCTCGTCGATCGCCACGGAGGCGGCCTGGGTCGCGATCCGGGCGGCGACGGCCCGCCGGGCGGCCGCGGCCGCCGCGTCCTGAGCCGCCTGCAGGTCGACGAGCGCGGCCTCCGCCGTCTCCCGCTGTGCGGCCAGCGCAGCCTGCAGATCGTCGGTCCGGCTGTCGAGCTCCGCGAGCCGGGCCGACAGGCGTCCGACCTCGCCCGCCCGCTGGTTCACGTCGGTGCGACTGCGCTGCAGGTCGTCGTCGCTCGGGTTGGGCGGTGGCGGCGGGGTGGGCTGGGCTCCCGCGGTGGACGTCGTGCCGCCGAGCAGCGCGACCAGCACCACGAGCACGAGCCCCTGGCGGCGCCATGCCGGGAGCCCGCTCCCCCGGTCCCGCCCGGACGACGACCGCGGCCCGCCTCGATACCGCACGCGCCGCCTCCGTCCCCTCGTCGATCTCCAGGAGCGAGCGCACTGTGGCACCCGGACGGCAGGCAGCCCGGTAGCCACACGCGTACCAGGACGAACATTGACCACACGGGTGAAAAGGACAGGCCGGCCTGGTGACCGACGGGCACGTCGTGGCCGGTCGCCACGCTGTCGGAGGACCCCTCCCCCAGGTCGACCCCGTAGCAGGACAAGCGTACTGTTTTGACTGGACGGGGTCGCTGCTCCGGGGACGCGCCGGTGCACCAGACTCCGAAAAAACCTCATCCCAGTGACATTCGAGCGGCATCCCAGCGCCCACCACCGCCAGGAGGACAACGACGTGGCCAGCACGGACAGCTTCGGAGCGAGAGGAACGATCCAGGCGGGCGGGGGCGAGCACGAGATCTTCCGGCTCTCGGCCGTCGAGGGCGCCGAGCGCCTTCCGTTCAGCCTCAAGGTGCTCCTCGAGAACCTCCTGCGCACCGAGGACGGCACGAACGTCACCGCGGAGCACGTGCGTGCGCTGGCGAACTGGGATCCCGCAGCCGAGCCGGACACCGAGATCCAGTTCACCCCCGCCCGCGTGGTCATGCAGGACTTCACCGGCGTCCCCTGCGTCGTCGACCTGGCCACCATGCGCGAGGCCGTCACCGAGCTGGGCGGCGACCCCGCCAAGGTCAACCCGCTCGCGCCTGCCGAGCTGGTGATCGACCACTCGGTGATCATCGACGTCTTCGGCCGCCCGGACGCGTTCGAGCGCAACGTCGACTTCGAGTACCAGCGCAACAAGGAGCGCTACCAGTTCCTGCGCTGGGGCCAAGGCGCGTTCGACGAGTTCAAGGTCGTCCCGCCGGGCACCGGCATCGTGCACCAGGTCAACATCGAGCACCTGGCCCGCGTCGTGATGACCCGCAACGGCCAGGCCTACCCCGATACCCTCGTCGGCACCGACTCCCACACCACGATGGTCAACGGCCTCGGCGTACTGGGCTGGGGCGTCGGCGGCATCGAGGCCGAGGCGGCCATGCTCGGCCAGCCCGTCTCGATGCTCATCCCGCGCGTGGTGGGCTTCAAGCTCACCGGCGAGATCCCGGCGGGTGCCACCGCCACCGACGTCGTGCTGACGATCACCGAGATGCTGCGCCGCCACGGCGTGGTCGGCAAGTTCGTCGAGTTCTACGGCGAGGGCGTCGGCGCGGTGCCGCTGGCCAACCGCGCCACGATCGGCAACATGAGCCCGGAGTTCGGCTCCACCGCGGCGATCTTCCCCATCGACGACGAGACCGTGCGCTACCTCAAGCTCACCGGCCGCTCCGCCGAGCAGATCGAGCTCGTCGAGACCTACGCCAAGGAGCAAGGGCTCTGGCACGACCCGTCGCGCGAGTACGCCTACTCCGAGACCCTCGAGCTCGACCTGTCCACCGTCGTCCCGTCGATCGCGGGCCCGAAGCGCCCGCAGGACCGCATCGCGCTCTCGGAGTCGAAGGAGGCCTTCCGCGAGGCGCTCGTCGACTACGCGGGCGCCCCCGACCAGCGCGACCCCGACGACGCCGCCAGCACCCCCTCCGCCGTGGACGAGGCAGGCGAGGAGAGCTTCCCGGCCAGCGACCCGTCGTCGCCCAGCAGCGGCAACGGCGACGGCGCCCCGCACACCGCGGTGTCCGCGGCCTCCGGCGCGACCGGCCGCACCAGCAAGCCCACCCGGGTGGCACTGGCCGACGGAGCGTCCTTCGAGATCGACCACGGAGCCGTGGTGATCGCCTCGATCACCTCCTGCACCAACACCTCGAACCCCTCGGTGATGCTGGGCGCGGCGCTCCTCGCCAAGAACGCCGTCGACAAGGGCCTCGCGGTCAAGCCGTGGGTCAAGACGTCGATGGCGCCCGGCTCGAAGGTCGTCACCGACTACTACGAGAAGGCCGGCCTCTGGCCGTACCTGGAGAAGCTGGGCTACCACCTCGTCGGCTACGGCTGCACCACCTGCATCGGCAACTCCGGGCCGCTGGCCGAGGAGATCTCCGCCGCCGTCAACGAGGCCGACCTCGCGGTCGTCTCGGTGCTCTCGGGCAACCGCAACTTCGAGGGCCGGATCAACCCCGACGTCAAGATGAACTACCTGGCCTCGCCGCCGCTGGTCATCGCCTACGCCCTGGCCGGCACGATGGACTTCGACTTCGAGAACCAGCCCCTCGGCCAGGACACCAGCGGGAACGACGTCTTCCTCCGCGACCTGTGGCCCTCGGCGAAGGACGTGCAGTCCACCATCGACTCCGCCATCAGCCAGGAGATGTTCACCAAGGACTACGCGGACGTCTTCGCCGGCGACGAGCGCTGGCGCTCGCTGCCGACCCCGGAGGGCAACACCTTCGACTGGGACCCGGAGTCGACCTACGTCCGCAAGCCCCCGTACTTCGAGGGCATGGCGCCCGAGCCGTCGCCGGTGAAGGACATCGCGGGCGCGCGGGTGCTGGCCCTGCTCGGCGACTCCGTGACCACCGACCACATCTCGCCTGCGGGCTCCATCAAGGAGGACACCCCCGCCGGGCAGTACCTGCGCGAGCACGGCGTGGAGAAGAAGGACTTCAACTCCTACGGCTCCCGCCGCGGCAACCACGAGGTGATGATCCGCGGGACGTTCGCCAACATCCGGCTGCGCAACCAGCTTCTGGACGGCGTGAGCGGCGGGTACACCCGCGACTTCACGCAGGAGGGCGGCCCGCAGGCGTTCATCTACGACGCCGCCGAGAACTACGCCGCCCAGGGCACGCCGCTGGTGGTGCTGGGCGGCAAGGAGTACGGCTCCGGTTCGTCGCGTGACTGGGCGGCCAAGGGCACCGCACTGCTCGGCGTCACGGCCGTGATCGTGGAGAGCTACGAGCGGATCCACCGGTCGAACCTGATCGGCATGGGCGTCCTGCCGCTGCAGTTCCCGCAGGGCGAGTCGGCCGCGTCCCTCGGTCTGGACGGCACCGAGACCTTCGACGTCTCCGGTGTCACCGCGCTGAACGACGGCTCGACGCCGCGCACCGTGCACGTCACGGCCACGAAGGAGAACGGCGAGAAGGTGGAGTTCGACGCCACCGTCCGCATCGACACCCCCGGCGAGGCCGACTACTACCGCAACGGCGGGATCATGCAGTACGTCCTGCGCGGAATGCTCCGCAACTAGTCCCCACTCCCCTCGACGGCGGGCGCCCGGCTTCCGGGTCGCCCGCCGTCGTCGTTGCGGCGGTGGCGATGTCGTCGATTGATCGACGAAACGCTGGCGTCAATGTTTGATTGACATCAGGCTGGAGGCCAGCGCCCCTGACGGCACCTGCCCCGGTCAGGGCGCCGGTGGCTCCTGGCGCGGTGGCCCCGTCCAGCGGCGCGCCTCCGGTGCGGGAAGGCCGAGCTGGTCAAGGACGCGCGACACGATGTGGTCGACGACGTCCGCGACGGACTGGGGGTGGTTGTAGAAGGCCGGCATCGGCGGCACGAGCACCACACCCATCCGGGTAAGCGCCAGCATGTTCTCCAGATGGACCTCGCTCAGCGGGGTCTCGCGCGGGACGAGCACGAGCTTGCGGCGCTCCTTGAGCGTCACGTCGGCGGCTCGGGACAACAGGCCGTCCGCGTATCCGGTGCGGATCCCGGCAAGGGTCTTCATGCTGCACGGGACGACCACCATCCCGTCGGTCCGGAACGAGCCCGACGAGATCGGCGCGGCCTGGTCACCGTGGCCGTAGACCGCGTCGGCCAGCTTCCCGACCTCACGCACGCTGTAGGGGGTCTCCAGCTCGATCGTGACCCGCGCCCACCGGCTGAGCACCAGATGCGTCTCCACGTCCGGCATCTCGTGCAGCGCCTCGAGCAGCCGTACACCGAGCACCGCACCCGTGGCCCCGGTCATCCCCACGACCAGCTTCATGCCCCCGCTCCCCTCACTCACCAGGTCAGGCAGGTCGAGTGCAGCCTGACGCGCTCGCCGCCGAGCCGGACTTCACCGATGGCCGGGAGCAGCGCCGAGGAGTGCCAGCCTACGGTTCGGGCCGTTCTTCCCGGCCGCGCCGAACGGCCGGGAAGGGCCGGTCCGCCCGGCACGGGCGCTTCGGAGCAGCGTCGGGAGGACCGAACGGCGCAGTGCCCGAGCCTCCGGAGCGACCTGTTGTTCCCGATGTGGCCACTGCCGGGTTGCCCTGCCGCGCCCATCAGGAGCAGGGAGATACCGGTCACGTTCAGGGCGCCGGGTGCGCCGGGTCCGTCCAGAGCACCTGCTCGGGCTCGCTCACACCCTCGATGTCCAGGTTCACCACGATCGGTTCCTGCCCGCTGCGCGTGAGTACGCACTCGAGGGGCTCGTCGTCCAGCGCGTTGATCTCCTGGTGCGGCACGAACGGCGGGACGAAGATGAAGCCGCCCGGGCCGGCCTCCGCGGTGAACTCCAGGTTGTCGCCCCACCGCATCCGGGCCCGCCCGCGGACCACGTAGATCACGCTCTCCAGCTCACCGTGGTGGTGGGCGCCGGTGCGGGCACCCGGATGGATGGTGACCGTCCCGGCCCACAGCTTCTCCGAACCCACCCTCGCGTGCGTGACCGCCGCGGCGCGGTGCATGCCCGGTGTCTGCGGGGTGTTGCCGTCCAGTGCGTCCCCCGGGATCACCCGCACCCCGCTGGTCCGCCACGCCCCCTCGTTGCTCATCGCACGAGATTAGCCCCGCGCCCGCCCTCCCCGGCCCGGCTGCGGGCCGTCCGCCCGCCCGGGCCGGGCGACTCGGGCGCGGGGAACGGGCGACTCGCGGCACGGGGCCGGGGGCGTCAGGCGGCGGTGGCGAGGGTGAGCGCGAAGCGGTCCTCGGGGTCGGTCCACACGCGGGTGACCGTGAAGTCGGCGTCCGCCAGCATCGCGCGCACCCCGGAGGGGCGGAACTTGGCGGAGATCTCGGTGCACATCTCCTCACCCTTCGCGAACCGCACCTGCAGGTCGAGCTCGGCGAGCGTGACGGTCACGTCGCGCTCGGCCACCAGCCGCATCTCGATCCACTCCTGGTCGGCGTTCCACACCGCGCGGTGGGCGAACGCCTCGACGGGGAAGTCGGCGCGCAGCTCCCGGTTGAGCACGCGCAGCACGTTGCGGTTGAAGTCGGCCGTGACACCGGCCGAGTCGTCGTAGGCGCGGACCAGCACGTCCTCCTCGATCACCAGCCCGGTGCCCAGCAGGAGCTGCTCGCCCGGCTGCAGCACCGCACGCAGCTGGTGCAGGAACGCCGCCCGCTCCACGGGCCGCAGGTTGCCGATCGTGCCGCCGAGGAACGCCACCATCCGGCGGTCGCCCCGCGGCAGCCGGTCGAGGTGGCTGGTGAAGTCGCCGACCACACCGTGGAGCTCGAGGTTCGGGTACTCCGCGGCGAGGGCGTCCATCGCCTGGCGCAGTGCCGCCTCGCTGACGTCCTGCGGCACGTACCGGCGCAGCGAACCGGCCCGGGCGAACGCGTCGAGCAGCAGCCTGGTCTTGGCCGAGGACCCCGATCCGAGCTCCACCAGCGTGTCGGCCCCGGAGGCCACCGCGATCTCGTCGGCGCTGTGGTCCAGCAGCGCCCGCTCGGTGCGGGTCGGGTAGTACTCGGGCAGCTCGGTGATCCTCTCGAACAGCTCGCTGCCCCGGGCGTCGTAGAACCACTTGGGAGGCAACTGTTTGGGGATCGCCGTGAGACCGGCGCGCACGTCGGCGCGCAGTGCGGCGTCGGCGTCTCCGTCGGTGAGGTGGATGTCGAGCAGGGCGGGGTTCATGAATCTCCCGGTGTCGTGAGTTCTTCGACGCGGTGGTGACCCGGACGGGCCACCACGAGGTGCCGGTCGGGCACCGCGTTCCAGGTGGGGAGGCTGTCGATCGGCTCGGAGGCGACGAGCACGGAGTCGGGGGTGGTGCGCACCGACAGGGCGTGGTCCCAGGCCGTGGCCCAGATCCCGCTGCCGTCGGTGAGCAGCAGGTTCAGCCGCGACCCCGGGGCGGCGGCGGCCACCTCGGTGACGACGGCCGCCAGCGCGTCGGCCGGGTCGGCGCCCTCGCGCAGCCGGTGGCGCACCAACGCCCACAGCAGCGCGGCGTCGGTGGGCGCGTCGAGCGTGATCAGGTCGGTCACGGGGAGGCCGGCGGCGACCGGGGCGACCGACTGCGGCCAGCCGCGCACCACACCGTTGTGGCTGAACAGCCACCGGCCGTGGACGAAGGGCGCGGCGGCCGTGTCGGTGACGGGCATGCCCACCGTGGCAGAGCGGACGGCGGCCAGCAGGGCGCCCGAGCAGGTGGCCCCCGCGGTGGCCGCGAAGGAGGCGTCCGACCACAGGGGGGCCGCGCTGCGGTAGCGCACCGCGTCGGCTCCGGCCGTGGGGTACCAGCCTGCACCGAACCCGTCGGCGTTGATCGTGCCGCCCCCGCGCATGTCCGCGGGGGCGTAGGACTGCCGCAGCAGCCCGTGGGGCGCCTCCAGCACCAGTGACGACACTGTCACCGGTGGCCCGAGGTAGGCCAGATGTCGGCACACGCCTCGCTACGCAGACTCGCCGGGTGACACGTCCCGCGCGCAGCGGAATCCCGCGAAGATCTGCCGGCGGATCGGGAGGTCCCAGTTGCGGAAGGTGCCCCGCACGGCCGCCGGGTCGGTGCCGAAGGATCCGCCGCGCAGCACCCGGTAGTCACCCCCGAAGAAGACCTGCGAGTACTCGGCGTACGGGAACACCTCGAACCCCGGGTAGGGGTGCCAGCCCGAGCTGGTCCACTCCCAGACGTCGCCCATCAGCTGCTGGACGCCCAGCGGCGACGCCCCGGCCGGGAAGGCCCCGGCCGGCGCGGGCTGCAGGTGGCGCTGTCCGAGGTTGGCGTGCTCCGGGGTGGGGTCCTCGTCGCCCCACGGGAACCGCCGGGACCGTCCGGTGGCCGGGTCGTACCGTGCGGCCTTCTCCCACTCGGCCTCGGTGGGCAGGCGCTTGCCCGCCCAGCGCGCGTACGCCTCCGCCTCGTGGAAGCAGACGTGGACGACCGGCTCGTCGGCGGCCACCCGCTCGAGCACGCCGAAGCGGCGCCGGTACCACTCCCCCGAGCCGTCGCGCTCCCAGAACTGGGGTGCGGTGAGCCCGGCCTGCACACGGTGGGCCCATCCGGCCTCGCTCCACCAACGCTGGTCGTCGTAGCCGCCCGCCGCGATGAACGCGGTGTACTCGCCGTTGGTGACCGCCGCCGCGTCGATGACGAACGCGGGGACCTCCACGACGTGTGCCGGGCGCTCGTTGTCGAGCGCCCACGGCTCCGTGGAGGTGCCCATCGTGAACGGGCCACCCGGCACCAGCACCTCGCGTGCCGGCAGCGGCCGCCCGGCGGGCGGGGCGGGCGCGTGCAGCACCGGAGCGCCGACGCGGAGCTGGTGGGTGGCGAGCATGGTCTCGTCGTGCTGCTGCTCGTGCTGCACGATCATGCCGAACGCGAACCCGTGCTCCAGGAGCCTGCGCCCGGTGAACGGGCTGCGGTCCAGGGCGTCCAGGGCCTTGTCGCGCACCTCCGCCACGTAGGTGCGGGCCTCCGCGGGGGTGAGCAGGGGCAGCTCGATGCGGCTGGCCCGGGAGTGCTGGAACGCGTCGTAGAGCCCGTCGATCTCGGGGCGGAGCGGTTCGCGGCCCCCGACGTCACGGACCAGCCAGAGCTCCTCCTGGCTGCCGATGTGCGCGAAGTCCCACACCAGCGGCGACATCAGTGGCGAGTGCTGGGCCACCAGGTCGGCCTCGTCGACGGCATCGGTGAGTGCGGTACTGCGGGCGCGGGACGCGCCGAGCAGTTCGGCCACGCGGGCGCGCAGCTGCTCGGCGTCGGACGCGATGTGGTCGCTGACGGTCATGACGTCTCTCCCTCCGGAGGCTCCGGATGGTCGGCGAAGCCCGGTGCGCGGATGTCTTCTGTGGGATCGGATAGGGCAGCCCTGGCGTGGTGGTCGGCGGGGCACAGGCCGCGCAGCACCAGGCGCTCGGTCATGTCGGCCAGGTCATGGGCCACCCACGGCGGTGCACCGAGCGCCGGGAGCCGCGCGCCTGCCAGCTCGAACAGGACGCCCGCGGCCCGTGCGAGCACCGGATCGGCAAGGCCGTGGCGGGCGGCGTCGTCCCACCGGTCCTGTGCCGGCTCGCACGCGGCCCGCGCCTGGTCGATGAGGGCCGGGTCGGACAGCAACGCGGCGATCACGGCGACGGGCAGCGCCCACCGGCGGCCCGGCTGGGCGTCGACGTAGCGCACCTCCAGGTGCCCGTGCGGGCGGACGGGCGGGAACAGCGTGGACACGTGGTAGTCGAGGTCGGCGGTGGTGGGCGGCACCGGGAGAGCGCCCTTGATCCAGTCGGCGAACGTGATGCCGTGGGGCACCTGCCAGCCGTCGTCGCCGCGCACGACCAGCACCGGGGTGGCCAGCACCCGGCGGGCCCACGCCCCGGCGGGATCGGCGCCTGTGACGTCGGACACCGGCGGCGGGACCGTGCGGGCCGGATCGGCCCGCTGCCAGGACTCCCACCGCGAGGACTTCCAGCCCGTGCGCCTGCCGTGCATCAGCGGTGAGTTGGCGAACGCGGCCAGCAGCGTCGGCCCGAACGCGTGGACCGCGGCCCACCGGCTCGCGACGTCGTCCTGCCCGCCGGAGTCGATGCACACCTGGACCGCGGCGGTGGAACACATCGCGCTGCGTCCGTGCGGCCCCAGGCGGTCGAACGCCTGCTCCATGGCCCGGTAGCGGGGGACGTCGAGCATGCGGACCGGGGGACGGAGCGGGTCGGCGGCGCGGAGGTGGGGTCGGAGCCCCTGAGTGGCGAGCAACCGGTGCAGGGTGTCGGCGTCGGCGCGGACGGCCTGCAGCAGCCCCCCGAGATCGGGAAGGGGCGGGCTCGCGAGTTCGATCTGGCCACCGGGTTCGACGGTGACGTCGGAACCGGACGGGAGCGGGAGGGCGGACGAGGACGGGTCGAGCGTGGTGGGGGTGTGCGGACCGAGCGCCGTGACCAGCGCGGCGGCGTCGGGCGGCACCCCGGGAGCCGACGGCCGGTGCAGCAGCCATTCGAGCTCCACCCCGACGAGCCGGGGAGGGCCGATCTTGAAGCAGACCGAGGCCACGTAGGCCTCGGCGTCGGCGCAGTCACGTAGGACGGATGGGCCCGCGTCGGGCGGAGCGGGGGCGGGAGCGCCCACCGCCGAGACCATCGCTATGCCCACGTTCTCAGCCACGCCCGAGAACGCTACCCGCGGACTCCGACGATTTCAGGTCCTCGCGCCCTCGGCCGTTGCCGATCCGTAAGGACTCTTCCCAAGACGTACGTACGTCCGGCTTCTCGCTATCCTCGACGGATGCCCCGCGTCAGCGCCGATCAGCTCGCCGCGCGGCGCCAGCAGATCCTCGACGGGGCCCGCTCCTGCTTCGCGCGCCACGGCTACGAGGGAGCCACGGTGCGCAGGCTCGAACAGTCCACCGGCCTGTCGCGCGGCGCCATCTTCCATCATTTCCGCGACAAGGACGCGTTGTTCCTCGCGCTCGCCGAACAGGACGCGGAACGCATGACGGACATCGTGGCCGAGCAGGGCCTGGTGCAGGTGATGCGGGAGCTGTTGTCCTCACCCGAGCGGATCGACGCGGGCTGGACGGGCACGTTCCTGGAGATCGCCCGCCGGGGACGCACCGACCCGGGGTTCCGCGACCGCTGGCGGGCGCACGCCGAGGCGCTCACCGCCGCCACGCAGGAACGGCTCGAACGCCAGGCGCTGGCCGGCACGCTGCGCGACGACGTCCCCGTGCCGGTTCTGGCCCGTTACCTGGAGCTGGTGCTGGAAGGCCTGGTCTCGCACCTGTCCATGGGCCTGCCCGCCGAGCATCTCAGTGGCGTGCTCGACCTCGTGGAGGGTGCGGTCCGGCGCCGCTGACGGCCCGGTGCACGCCCTCAGCCCCGCCCGCCGCCGATCCCTCGCGCCGGGTCCCAGCCGCCGGTGTCGGGCCGCTGGGCGCCTGACCCCGGTGTGCCGGCGGGAAGCGTCTCACCGCACGCCACGGCGCCGGCCGGGTGGACGTAGGAGTACCGCCACACCATGCTGCCGTCGGCATAGGCCTCCGCGACGTGGGCGAGGCGGACCACGGCCTCGCCCTCGCCGATGGGCGCGTAACACCGCTCGCAGATCATGATCATGGTTGTGCTCCAGCCCGGCTGCACGTCGCCGACCGAGGATCGTCAGGGAAGGGCGCTGCAGTCGGCGTCGACTCATCCGTCACCCGACTCCATCGTCCCTCGTCAGCGCGCCGCCCGGACGTGTCCTCCCCCACGCCGCGGGCCGGTCAGCCGACCAGGTGCTCCTCCCGGTGGCGCACGGTGCAGCCCTCGATGCCGCACTCGACGCCGGCCGGCTCGGGCCCGTCGGCCGGCGGGGCGGTGGGGGTGGCGGCGGGTTCGGCGGCACCGTCGGCGAACTGCGTGCGGTGCAGCACCGCGTAGCGGCCGTCGAGTGCGAGCAGTTCCTCGTGGGTCCCCCGCTCCACGATCCGCCCGTGGTCGACCACCGCGATCTCGTCGGCGGCGCGGATGGTGGAGAGCCGGTGGGCGATCACGATGGCGGTGCGGCCGGCGAGCGCCTCCGCGAGAGCGGCCTGCACGGCGACCTCCGACTCGGAGTCCAGGTGCGCCGTGGCCTCGTCGAGGATCACCACGCGCGGCCTGGCCAGCAGGAGACGGGCGATGGTGAGCCGCTGCCGCTCCCCTCCGGACAGCCGGTACCCGCGCTCCCCCACCACCGTGTCGAGGCCGTCGGGCAGCGTGTCGAGCACGTCGCCCAGGCGCGCGCGGCGCAGCGCGTCGACGATCTGGGCGTCGGTGGCGTCCGGCGAGGCGTAGCGCAGGTTGGCGCGGATGGTGTCGTGGAACAGGTGCCCGTCCTGGGTGACCACCCCGACAGCGCCGCGCACCGCGGCGAACGTCAGGTCCCGCACATCGATCCCGGACAGCTCGACCGCACCGGCGTCGACGTCGTAGAGCCGCGGGACCAGCGAGGCCAGCGTCGACTTGCCGGCGCCCGAGGACCCGACCAGCGCGAGCAGCCGACCGGGGCCGACCTCGAGGTCGATCCCGTGCAGCACCTCCTCGTTGACCCGGTTGTCCAGCACGGCCACCTCCTCCAGGGAGGCCAGCGACACCTGCTCCGCGCTCGGGTAGCCGAACCGGACCCCGCGCAGGCGCACGCCGACGGGCCCGTCGGGCAGGTCGACGGCCCCCGGCTTCTCCCTGATCATCGGCAGCAGGTCGAGCACCTCGAAGACCCGCTCGAACGACACGAGTGCCGTCATGACGTCGACGCGCGCGTTGGCGAGCGCGGTCATGGGCGTGTACAGGCGGGTCAGCAGCAGCGCGAGGGTGACCACGGTGCCCGGCTCGATCTGACCGGTCACCGCGAGGTAGCCGCCGAGGCCGTAGACCAGCGCCTGGGCCAGCGCCGAGACCAGCGAGAGCGCGGTGACGAAGACCCGCGAGACCATCGCGGTGCGCACGCCGATGTCGCGCACCCGCTCGGCCCGCTCGCCGAACTCGCGGGCCTCCGACTCCGGGTGGCCGAAGAGCTTCACCAGGGTGGCGCCCGGCGCGGAGAACCGCTCGGTCATCTGCGTGCTCATGCCGGCGTTGAGGTCGGCCGACTCGCGCCGCAGGTCGGCGATCGTGCGGCCCATCCGGCGGGCCGGCAGCACGAAGATCGGGAGCAGCAGCAGCGCCAGCAGCGTCACCTGCCAGGCGAGGCTGATCATCACACCGAGGGCGAGAGCAAGCTGGACGGCGTTGCTCAGCACGGACGCCAGAGTCGAGGTGATCGCCGACTGCGCGCCCATCACGTCGTTGTTGAGCCTGCTCACCAGCGCGCCGGTCCGCGTGCGGGTGAAGAACGCGACCGGCATCCGCTGCACGTGCTCGAACACCGCGCGGCGCAGGTCGACGATCAGCCCTTCGCCGATGCGGGAGGAGAACCAGCGCGACACCAGGCCGACCACTGCCTCCAGCACGGCGAGGACCGCGATGCCCGTGGCCAGGCCGAGCACGGTGCCCGCGGCCGCGGAGACGTCGCCGCGGGCCACGATGGTGTTCACCACGCGCCCCGCCAGCACCGGGGTGAGCACCCCGATGGTCGCCGAGACGACCGTGAGCAGCAGGAAGGCCAGCAGCCACCGCCGGTAGGGCCGGGCGAAGGTCCAGATCCGCGGGACCGTGCCCTTCTTCACCGACGTCGGCACGTCCGCTCCGCGGGCGACGCCCCGCATCATCCCCCAGGCGCGGTCCACCGCGGCCCCCCTACTTACACGGTTACAGAAGCTGTCTCAGCGCAGCAACGCCGCGACGGCGTCCGTTTACTCCCGCTCGCCCCGGATCAGCTCTCGGCGGGAACCATGGCCCGCAGGAGGCGCAGTTGGGCGGCCCGCTCGGCTGCGAGGGCGTCGGCGGAATCGAGACCCTCGGCCACCCCGGAGAGCAGGCCGAGGGTCTCGGTGGCGGCCCCGGGCGGGGCCGTGAGAAGGGCGGAGACGAGGGCGTCGACCTCGGCGTCCAGCTCCGCGACGGGTACCGCTCGCAGTGCGAGCCCCGACGCCACCGCCTCCTCCGCTCCCACCCGGCGCCCGGTCAGGCAGATCTCCACCGCGCGGGCGTAGCCGACGGCGTGTACCAGCGGGTGGGTACCGCCGAGGTCCGGGACGATCCCCAAGGAGGTCTCCGCCATGCAGAACTGCACGTCGTCGGCCACCACCCGCAAGTCGCAGGCCAGCGCGAGCTGGAACCCCGCTCCGATCGCGTGGCCCTGCACCCCCGCCACGGTGACCCGTGCCGGGTGGCGCAGCCACGAGAAACCGGCCTGGAAACCGGCGATGACGGCGTCGGCTTCCCGGTCGGGCATTGAGGCGATGCCGGCGATGCCGGGCGTTCCGTCGATCTCCTGCGCCGTGAAGAAGCGCTTGTCGAGACCGGCCGAGAACGCCCGGCCCTCGCCACGTACGACCACCACTCGAACCTCGTCGGGAAGCGCCTCGCCGATAGAGCGGAGCGCCTCCCACGTGGCGGGCATCTGCGCGTTCAACACCTCGGGCCGCGCGAGCCTGATCGTGGCCCGCGGACCGTCGACGTCGAGCACGAGCCCACCGCGCTCGAGGAGACCGGGGTCCATCACCGCTGTCGTCATGCGGGCAGGCTAGCCCGCAGCGGATCTACTACTTCTTCTTCGTACGCGTTGCCCCGCCGCGCCCCCGCAGCGGAACGCCCGTCTCGCTCAGGACCCGGTGCACGAAACCGTACGACCGGCCCGTCTGCTCGGCGAGGGCCCGGATGCTCGCGCCCTTCTCGTACTTCTTCTTGAGATCGGTAGCGAGCTTGTCGCGCTGGGTGCCGGTGATACGTGCACCCTTCTTCAGGTCGGCCACGGCCGTTTCCTCCTCTGTCCGCGGCGGAACTTCCGCGCGCGGTTCGTTCCCGGCCCCCCGGTGCGCGCAATGATCGTCCTCCATGGAAGCTCTAACCAGGAGATCCACTCGATGATCGGTGAACGGTTCCGCCGAACGGACCACGCGGACGGGTGATCATTGCCGCACGAATCTCACCTCGCTGTCACTCCCCCGCCGCCTCTTTGTCGCTCGGGAGAGCGCACCCTGCACTCCGTACGGACCGGAGGATCACCGCAGGTCAACACGACATGCGGAATAACTTTGTCCGATCGGGTGGTACCCGCGGGGTGCAAATCCCCCGATCAGGCCAACTGCACGAGCTCGAGATACTCGGCGGACCAGAGATCCTCGGTGCCATCGGGCAGCACGATCACCTTGTCCGGGTGTAGCGCCTCCACCGCACCCGAGTCGTGCGTGACGAGTACGACGGCACCGGCGAAGCGCCGCAAAGCATCGAGAACCTGTTCCCGGCTCGCCGGATCGAGGTTGTTCGTCGGTTCGTCGAGCAACAGGACGTTGGCTGCACTCGAGACGAGACCGGCCAACGCGAGGCGGGTCTTCTCCCCGCCCGAGAGCGTGCCGGCGGGTTGCTGGAGCTGGTCGCCGGAGAACATGAACGATCCCAGCAATGTGCGCAGTTGCTGTTCCGGAGTGTCCGGAGAAGCGTGCCGAACGTTCTCCCACACAGTCGCATCGAGATCGAGCGTGTCGTGTTCCTGCGCGTAGTACCCCGTGCGCAATCCGTGGCCGGGCAGGACGCGCCCGGCGTCGGGCGCCTCGGTGCCGGCCAGCAGCCGCAGCAGGGTGGTCTTCCCGGCGCCGTTGAGCCCGAGCACGACGACCTTGGCCCCCCGGTCGACCGCGAGGTCGACGCCGGTGAACACCTCCAGCGAGCCGAACGCCTTGCTCAGCCCCTCGGCGGTGAGCGGGGTGCGCCCGCACGGCGCCGGATCGGGGAACCGGATCTTCGCCACCCGGTCGTTCTTCCGCTCGGGCTCGAGGCCCGCGAGCATCTGGTCGGCGCGGCGCGCCATGTTCTTGGCGGCCACCGCCTTCGTGGCCTTGGCGCCCATCTTCGCGGCCTGCGTGTGCAGCACGGCCGCCTTCTTCTCGGCGTTGGCGCGCTCGCGGCGGCGGCGCTTCTCGTCGGTGGCGCGCGCCTCCTGGTAGCGCTTCCAGTCCATGTTGTAGACGTCGGCCTCGCCGCGCGTGGCGTCGAGGAACCACACCTTGTTGACGACGGCGGCCAGCAGGTCGGTGTCGTGGCTGATCACGACGAGGCCACCATCGTGGGCGGCGAGGAAGGACCGCAGCCAGGTGATCGAGTCGGCGTCGAGGTGGTTGGTGGGCTCGTCGAGCAGCAGCGTGGTGGCGCTGGGCGCTCCCCCGCCGCCGCCGTCGGACGCGGCGAACAGGATGCGCGCCAGCTCCACGCGGCGGCGCTGACCGCCGGAGAGCGTGGCGATCTGCTGGTGGAGCACGCGGTCGGGCAGGCCGAGGTGGGCGCAGATGCGGGCGGCCTCGCTCTCGGCGGCGTACCCCCCGAGGGCGGAGAACCGCTCCTCGATGCGCCCGTACTCGCGCACGGCCTTGTCGTTCTGCGCCCCGTCGACCAGCTCGGCCATCGCCGTCTGGGCCTTCTCCATCTTCCGCAGCATCTCGTCGAGGCCACGGGCGGACAGGACGCGGTCCTTGGCCGTGACGGTCAGGTCGCCCTCGCGAGGGTCCTGCGGGAGGTAGCCGACCGCGCTGTTGGCGCTGACCGCGCCGCCGTACGGCTCGCCCTCGCCCGCCAGCACCCGCATCGAGGTGGTCTTGCCTGCGCCGTTGCGCCCGACGAGCCCGATGCGGTCACCTGCCTGGACACGCAGGTTGGCCCCGGACAGGAGGATGCGGGACCCGGCCCGCAGTTCCAGGTCTGTAGCGGTGATCACGAGGAGAACTCCAGAAGGTCCGGGAGAGGGCGTGCGCGGGCAGGGAGAGCCACTGCTTCGCTACTCGGTCCGGACCACGCACCCAGAGTACCGACCGGCACGAGCGGATTCGGTCAGTAGGGTGCCGCGCATGACCGATCTCACCGACCTGTCCGGCCGGGCCGCCCTCATCACCGGTGCGAGCCGCGGCATCGGGTTCGCCATCGCAGGCGAGCTGCTCTCCCGCGGCGCCTCGGTGACGATCACGGCACGCAAGCCCGACGAGCTCGCCGCCGCCGCCGAGAAGCTGGTCGCCGACGCCGCAGGTGGCGACGCCTCCCGGGTGCTCGCGGTGCCGGGCAACGCCGGCTCCGAGGAGTCGCGCGCGGAGGCGGTCACGAAGACCGTCGAGACCTTCGGCAGCCTCGGGATCCTGGTCAACAACACCGGCATCAACCCGATCTACGGCGACCTCATGGAGGCCGACCTGGGTGCGGTCCGCAAGATCTTCGACACCAACGTGGTCGCGGCGCTGGCGTTCGTGCAGCTGGCCTACCGGGCGTGGATGCGCGACCACGGGGGCGTGGTGATCAACCTCGCATCCACGGCGGGGCTGCGTTCCACGGGGGCGATCCCGGTGTACGGCGCGTCCAAGGCCGCGCTGATCCGGCTCACCGAGGAGCTGGCGTGGCAGCTCGGGCCGGGCATCCGCGTCAACGCCGTGGCCCCGTCGGTGGTGAAGACGAAGTTCGCCACCGCGCTCTACGCCGAGGGCGAGGAGAAGGTCAGCGCCGCCTACCCGCTCAAGCGCCTGGGCGAGCCCGAGGACATCGCCCAGCTCGTCGGGTTCCTGGTGTCCGACGCGGCGTCGTGGATCACCGGCGAGACCGTGCGGATCGACGGGGGGATCCTGGCCACCGGCTCGCTGGGTTCGGGCTGACCTCTTCTCTACAACACGGCCGCGTCGGTCCACAGCCGCGCGGAGCGCCCGGTCAGCACGTCGAGCAGCGCACTGGCCTGGCCGTCGGTCAGGGACGCGACGTAGTCCACCACCGCGCGGCCGCGGGCCATCCGGTCCACGTCCGCGGCGGGGACGAGCACGGCGAACTCACCACGGGCCAGCGCCACGAGGTCGCGCAGCCGCGGGGGCTTGTGCGTCTCGTCGTCGTCGTCGGAGAGCCAGTCGTGCAGCGCCCCGACCAGGCCGGCGAGCACCGTGGCCTGCCCCCGCTGGTGGGAGGCGAGGTCGGCGCGCTCCAGCACGAACCGGCGGTGCACGAACTTCAGCACCGCCACCTCGTGCCACTGCTCGGTGGCCAGCGTGACGTGCGCCGAGCGGACCGGGGGGTCGGACAGCAGCCGCACCCCACCCACGAGGCGGGCCGTCCAGCGGGCGGAGAACTCCGCGACGGCCCGCTCCGCCGCCATCGACCCGTCGAACGACGCGGCCAGGAGCCCGTCCGCCAGCTCGGCGCGCACCCGCTCGACGGCGGCGGCGAACGCGTCGTCCTCGTAGGCCCAGCCGTCCTTGTCGCGCAACCGGCGCCGCAGCCGTTCCAGAGCGCCCCCGGGACGGTCGGCTCCGGCCGCGGCACCGGCGCGCTGCCAGCCGCGGAGCTCGCCCGCCACCCCGGCCTGCTGCAGCACGCCGACCCGGTGGAAGTCCTCGACGTCGTGGATCGCGTAGGCGATGTCGTCGGCGATGTCCATGACGGCCGCCTCGACCGTCTGCTGCCACGGCCCGACCCGGCCGAACGCCGCGCGGCTCGCCCGCAGGTCGTCCAGCTCGGTGGCGTACGCCGAGAACTTGGCGGACCCGGCCTCCGGTGCCCCCGGCAACGGGCCGGCGCCGCGCGGCGGCAGCGCGGCCGCGCTCGGGTGCGGATCGGGGTGGCCCCGCCGCGACCACGGGTACTTCAGGACGGCGGCCCGGACGGCGGCGGTGAGGTCCAGCCCCGTGCCGCCGGGGCCGTGCAGGTCGATCGTCGTGACGATGCGGAAGCTCTGCGCGTTGCCCTCGAACCCGTCGGGCAACCCGAGCCGCTCGCGGGCGAGCCGGTCGAGCACCTGCTCCCCGAGATGCCCGAAGGGCGGGTGCCCGAGGTCGTGGGCCAGCGCAGCGGCCTCGACGACATCGGCGTCGAGGCCGCCCAGCCGGTCGACCACGGGCGCCGCGGCCGGGTCGCCCGTCAGGCGTTCGGCGATCGCGCGGGCCACCTGTGCCACCTGCAGGCTGTGGGTGAGCCGGTTGTGGACGAGCAGGCCCGAGCCCGTCGGGCTGACCACCTGGGTCACCCCGGCGAGGCGGGCGAAGAACGGCGAGGCCACGATCCGGTCCCGGTCGACGCGGAACGGGCTGCGGGCGAGTGCCGCACCGGTCTCCGCCGCCCGCGAACGCCGGGCCACGCGGGCCGTGTGGTCGACGGCGCCGGCCGCCGGGCCCGGTGCGGGCCCCGCCTCCGGGGCGAGTGCCCTCTGATCGGTCACCGCAGCAGGCTAATGGCCGCCCGTACCGGTAGAACGGGCCCGTGCCCCGCCCCGCAACGGACGTCCTCGTGGTCGGCGGCGGTCCCGCAGGCCGGGCACTGGCCGCGGAGTGTGGCCTCCGCGGGCTGCGGACCCTGCTGGTGGACCCGGCGCCCGACGCGCCGTGGCGGGTGACCTACGGCTGCTGGGCCGGCGAGCTGCCGCCCGGCCTGCCCGCATCCGTCGTCGCCGCCACCGTGCGCGGGCGGGCGACCGCACTCACCCACCACGACCTGGGCTGGGACTACGCCGTGCTGGACGTCCCGGCACTGCGGGCGCACCTCGACTCCCGGCTCGGCCACGCGGGCGTCACGGTCACGGCCGGGCGGGTGGCCGGGTGGGCCGCACCCGGCACCGTCGCGCTCGTGGACGGGAGCCACGTCCACGCCGCGGTCGTCGTCGACGCCGGGGGCCGCCGCCAGCCGCTCCGGACGGCACCCGAGCCGGGACCCGGGCGCCCGTCGGCGGAGCAGACGGCCTTCGGGGTCGTGGTCGAGGAGTCGGCCGCCGCCCCCGTCGTCGCCCCGGGTACGGCGCTGTTCATGGACTGGCGCCGCGACCACGGCGAGCCGGGCTGGCCGACGTTCCTCTACGCCGTGCCGCTCGGGGGCGGCGCGGTACTGCTCGAGGAGACCTCGCTGGCGCGCCGCCCCGCGCTTCCCGTGGCGGTGCTGCGGCGCAGGCTGTTCGCGCGGCTGGCCGCCCGCGGCGTCACGCCGCAGGCCGATGCGCCGGTCGAACGCGTGCGCTTCCCGGTCGACTCGCCACGGCACCGGACGCCCGGGGTGCTCGGCTTCGGCGCGGCGGCCCCGCTGGTGCATCCGGCCACGGGGTTCAGCGTGGCGACCTCGCTCACCCTCGCGCCCGCAGTGGCGGACGCCGTCGCCGCCCACCTCCCGGCCGGCCCGCGTGACGCGCTGGCCGCGGCCGAGGCTGCGGTCTGGCCCACCGCCGCCCGTGCCGTGCACCGCCTGCGCCGCGTCGGGCTGGAGGCACTGCTGCGGATGCCGCCCGCCGAGGTGCCGGGGTTCTTCGAGGTGTTCCTCGGGCTGCCCGAACGGCACCGCTGGGCCTACCTCACCGGGCGTGACGATCTCCGCGGCATGGTGTCCACCATGAACGCGCTGTTCGGCCGGGCCGACTGGCGGCTGCGCCGGAGGCTGGTGGGACCCGCACTGCGTCCACCTGCTCCGGCCGTGCCCGACGAGGCCGCCCCGACCGGCTGACGGGGGAACCGGGCCGCGGCCGTTCCTGCTACCGGCGGTAACCTCACGGCCGACGTTTCCCCCAGACGGAGGCTCCCATGTCCGCCTACCGCACCATCGTCGTCGGCACCGACGGTTCCGCCACCTCCTTCGCCGCCGTGGACCGCGCCGCCGCCGTGGCCGGCGACAGCGACGCCGAGCTCGTCATCGTCTGCGCCTACACCCCGGCAGGCCGGGACGACACGGCCGAGGCCGAGGACGTCCTCAAGGAGGAGGCCTACCTCGTGCGCGGCTGGACCCCGGCGGAGGAGACGCTGCGGTCGGCTGAGGACCGCGCCCTCGCCGCAGGCGCGGGCCGGGTCCGCACGGTGGCGGCCGACGGCGCACCGGTGGAGGTGCTGCGCAAGGCCGTCGCCGACACGAACGCCGACCTGCTGGTCGTCGGGAACCGCGGGCTCAACACGCTGAGCGGGCGGCTGCTCGGCTCCGTCCCCGCCGACGTCGCGCGCCGCGCCGGCGTGGACGTGCTCATCGTGCACACCACCTGACGTGGCCGGCGCCGACGGCGGGTGGCTGGCGGGCATCGCCAGGCTGCTCCGCGGACGGCAGCCGGTCGGCCGGTCCGGCCTCCCGCTCGACGAGGCGCTCGAGGAGGTCGTGCTCGGGGCGCCGCGGCGCTACACGCGCCTGCAGGTGAGCGCGGCGGCCGGGCTCGACCAGGAGGAGGGCCGCAGGCTGTGGCGCTCGCTCGGGTTCGCCGAGGTGGCCGACGACGCCGTCCTGTTCACCCAGCGCGACATCGACGCTGCGCAGCTGATGTCCGGACTCACCGAGGCGGGCGTGCTCGATCCCGACGTCCGGGAGGCGGTCGCCCGGGCCGTCGCCCAGCAGATGTCGCGGCTCGCGGAGTGGCAGGTCGGCCTGGTCCGGCGGCTGGTCGAGAGCCGGCCCGAGGAGGTCACGGCGCAGCAGGTGCTGGAGATCACCACCGCGGTGGTGCCTGCCATGCAGGAGCTGCAGACCTACGTGTGGCGCCGCCACCTCGCAGCCACGGTCCACCGGTCGCTGGTCACGTCCGGGACCGTGGCGGGCTCCCCCGACACCTGGCCGCTGGTCGTCGGCTTCGCGGACATGGTGGGCTTCACCCGCACCACCCGGCGCCGCTCCACCGCGGAGCTCGGCGAGATGATCGAGCGGTTCGGCTCCAGCACCACCGAGGTGATCGCCGACGGGCGCGGCCGCATCGTCAAGACCGTCGGGGACGAGGTGCTGTTCGTCGCCGACGAGATCGCCGACGGCGCGGCGATCGCGCTGGGACTGCTCCGCCGCGTACGCGCCGAACCCGTACTCCCCCGGCTGCGGATCGGGCTGGCCGCCGGGCCCGTCCTCGTCCGGTACGGGGACGTCTACGGCGAGGTCGTCAACATCGCCGCCCGGCTCACCACCCACGCCCACCCCGACTCCGTGCTCGTCGACCGCACGGTCGCCGAGGCACTCGCGGACGACCCCCGCTTCGCGGTGCGCCCGTTGCGGCCACTGGCCGTCCGCGGCTACCGGAACCTGCACCCGTGGCTGCTCGAACCGGGCACTTGACCTCGACCCGGGTGCAGCTCGCAAGATGGCGCACATGATCGCCACCAGCCCGGACACATCGGCTCTGACCGCGTACGTCGACCGGATCGGGACACCCGAGATCACCGGGCCCGACCTGCCGACCCTGCGCAGGATCGTCGCGGCGCACAGCCGGGCGATCGCGTTCGAGAACCTCGACCCGTTCACCCGCCGGGACGTGCAGCTCGACCAGGAGAGCTTGAGCGCGAAGCTCGTCGAGGGCCGCCGGGGCGGCTGGTGCTTCGAGCAGAACACCCTGCTGCGCGGAGCCCTCGACGCGCTGGGCTACCGCACCACCGGGCTCGCCGCGCGGGTGCTGTGGAACAGACCGGCCGACGCGCCCGTCCCGGCCCGGGGCCACATGCTGCTGCGTGTCGACCTGCCCGAGGGGCCGCACCTGGTCGACGTCGGCTTCGGGGGGCTCACCCTCACCGGTGTGCTGGCGCTCGAGCCGGACGTCGAGCAGGCCACACCGCACGAGCCGTTCCGCCTGCTGGCCGACGGCGACGGCTTCGTGATGCAGGCCCGGGTCGGTGCCGAGTGGCGGCCGCTGTACCGGTTCGACCTGACCCCGCAGCACCTGGCCGACTACGAGGTCACCAACTGGTACCTCGGGCACCACCCGGCGTCCCACTTCCTGGCCACCGTGATGGCCGCCCGTCCCGACACCGACCGGCGCTACGCCCTCAACGGCACCGCCTTCGCGGTCCACCACCTCGACGGCCCGACCGAGCGGCGCACCCTCGAGAGCCCGGCCGCGGTGTGCGCCGTGCTGGAGGAGCACTTCCGGCTCGACCTCTCCGGCCTGCCGGACCTGCCCAGGGCTCTCGGCAGGCTGTTCTGACCTGACCTCTATCGCGGCCGTCGGCGTCCATGATCAGCGCGAGATCCGCGGTTCGGCCCTCTCGAGGGCCAAGAGCCACATGTCGCAAACGATCATGCCGCCGCCCCCGCCGCCCGGTCCAAGGGAACGGTGGGTCACACCGGGACCGACCCGGTCGGCACCAGGTCGACGATCGGGTAGGGCAGGTCACCGGGCAGGAGCATCTGCGGCACCTGCGCGAACCGCCAGCCGTTCCCGTTGCGGGTGAAGGTCCACACGATGTCGTAACGGTCGCGGGGCCAATGGGCGGGTGGGGCCGGAGTCACCTCGCCCAGTTCCGCGGCGATCCTGTGGATGTTCTCGTGGTTCCAGGCCACCACGGTGGCACCGGGACGGGAGGTGAGCTCCCTGGCCAGGTGGGCCTCGTCGCCCGCGGCGTAGCGCCGGACCACGTCCAGGCCGAGCCGGGCGGCCAGCGGCGTCACCGTCTGCACCGACCGCTTGCTGTGGCCGTTTTCGTAAGCCGCGCCGTACACCGTGTCCGGCCGGTAGAGACCGGCCGGCGGTTCCCCCCGGGACGGGGCGAACAGCCCGACCAGCGCCCCGGCCCGGACCCACCCGTTCACGGTGAGGGAGTGCCGGTCGATGTTTCCCTCCGGGGTGATGCCGCGCGGGATGCCGGCATGGCCGGGCTTCTCCGCGTGCCTGATGATCATCACCACGTGCTCGGTCCGGGACGGCTCGCCCGCGTCCGGCCACCCGCTCGTCGTGGTCGTCATCCGCGCACCCCCGGGGCGACGCCCACCGCGGTGGCCGGCATCCCGCTCAGGATTCGGTCGGTCGAGGGCCTGTCGTCCGGTGGCCTCTGCGCCGGCGGCCTCTCGGTGGGCAGGGGCGGCGCCTCCTCGAGGACGCCGCAGCGATGCAGGTGCACCGTGCGCGTGGCCAGCCGAGTCAACGCCGGTTGATGGGTGGTCATGATGACCGTGCGGTCCTCGACCAACCGGGTCAGGGCCTGCACCACGAGCTCCTCAGCGGTCACGTCAAGCCCGACGGTGGGTTCGTCCAGGAGCACCACCGGGGCGTCGACCAGCAGTGCCCGGGCGATCCCCACCCGCTGTCGCTGCCCGCCCGAGAGGCCGATCCCGCCCGCGGAGATGGTGGTGTCGAGCCCCTTGGGCAGCCGGTCGGCGAACTCGCTGACCAGCGCGTCCTCCGCGACCTGGGCGACCTCCTCGTCGGTGGCGTCGGGCCGCCCGTAACGCAGGTTGTCGGCCAGCGTGCCGGAGAACAGGAACGTGTCCTGCAGGACCATCGCCACCTGCTGGTGCAGCCAGTGCTCGGGCACATCGGGCACCGACAGCCCGTCCAGCAGCACCTGACCGGAGGTCGGCCGGTACAGCCCACCGATCAGCGACAGCACGGTCGACTTCCCGGCGCCGTTCTCACCCAGCAACGCGATCCGTTCCTCCGCGTAGATGGTCAGGTCCAGCCCGTTCAGCACCGGACCCCGCCCGTAGTCCAGACCCACATCACGCAGCTCGATCTTCCCGCTGACCCGGCCGGGCAGCCCCTGCAAGGGCCCCAGATGCTCGCGGGGCTGATCCAGGATCGCCGAGATCCGCTCGGCCGAGGCGGCCCCCTGGGTGAAGCTCGGCAGCAACTTCGCCAGGTCCTTCATCGGCTTGAGGATGTTCTGCAGGTAGCTGGTCACCACCACCAGCAGCCCGACCGACCACCAGTTCTGCAACACCCCGTACCCGCCCACGAACAGCAGCACCGCGGTGCCGATCGCAGCCACCGACTCCAGCGCCGGGGTGAACCGGGCACTGAGATCCACCCCGCGCAGACCGAGACCGAGAACAGTGCTGTTGGTCGTACCGAAACGCCGGTCCTCCAGGTCCTGGCTGCCGAATGCGTGCACCGTGCGGATGCCCTGCAGCGACTCGGTGACGAAACCCGTCAGCTCGCCCACCGCCGCCCGCCGCTGGCGGGAGTTCACCCGCGTCAACCGCGCATACCGAACCGCGGTGAGAAACACCAGTGGCGCCGCGCAGAGCATGATCAAACCGAGTCGCCACTCCACCGAGATCAACACCGCCGCGGTGCCGACCAGCGCGAGGACGCCGGGCACCAACGTGGAGAACAGATCGGTCAGGCTGCTCTCGATGCGCTCGGTATCCGTGACCACCCGGCTGGTCAGCTCGCCGATGGCGTTACGGTCGTGATATCCCTGCGGCAGACGCTCCACGTACCCGAACACATCCGCGCGGATGTGCGAGCTCATCCGCTCCCCCGCGCCGTTCATGAGCCGGTCGCCGAGATAGTCGAACAGGCCGGACAGGACGGTGATCACCAGGACCGCGACCGCCGCCACCCCCAGCATGGCCACCGCCGACCCACCGAACCACTGGGCCACGTAGCGGAGGGGACCGCTGTGATGCTGGCCCCGGAGCAGGTCGTCGATCACCAGGGCAAGTGGCCACGGCGCCGCCAGATCGGCAACCAGCTCACACCCACGCATCAGCACCCCGAGCAGCAACGACCGCAGCTCGGCCTGCCCGTACTTGCGGAACCGCCACAACGCGCGCAGCGTCCCGATGTCCTTCGCCGGACGGGCGTCGACGACGCCGGACGCGGGCACCTCCGTGCTCATCCGCCCACCGCCCGGTGCCGGCTGCAGCACCGTGCCTTCGCGTTGTCGTGGGGCATGGCGGTCACTCCTCTGCTCCGAATGGTCACTGTCCGCGTCGTCACTGTTTCAGGGGCGCCGACCGGCCGGAGATATCCGTTCCCCGGATTCCCGGGCACACGAACTCGGAGCAGCATCAGATCTGACACAGCAGGTGGCGAGAACGGCACCCGGCAGCCGGCCCCGAAAGTGTGGCGGACATTATCATCCATCCCGCGGTTACACCGGTCAAACAGCACCGGGCCGGCGGGAGAACCCATCCTTCATTGATCGATATCACGATCGGCAGTGGATCACTTTCACTGCGTACAACCCGCTGCCCATTCCCGGGGTCGGCTCGACGCGCTGCAGAAAATGCGATCTTGCTGGCCATCGGCCCACCCCTCGTCCTCGGTCGTAACGCGCGTTTAGCAGAGCTTGATGACGGAAACAGCAGACTTCAAGAATCGTTCCCGCACTCGATGTGATAAGCACCACAGAGAGAAGATTGATATTTCCCGATCGGTCTATCCGGACTTATGCGGCATTTATCGGCGCGCCGGAGTCGGGCATAACGACGAACGGCACCTTCCTCCGGAGCTACCGGACGAAAGTGCCGTTCGTGGCGAGCGGGAACGTCAGACGCGGAAGCCCAGCGCCCGCAGCTGCTCGCGACCGTCCTCGGTGATCTTGTCCGGACCCCACGGCGGCATCCAGACCCAGTTGATCTTGATGTCGTCGACCAGGCCGGCGCTGCCGGTGAGGGCGGCCCGGGTCTGCTCCTCGATCACGTCCGTGAGCGGGCAGGCCGCCGACGTCAGCGTCATGTCGATGGTGGCGACCCCGCCCTCGGCCTGGATGCCGTACACCAGGCCCAGGTCGACGACGTTGATGCCCAGCTCGGGGTCGACCACGTCGCGCATGGCCTCCTCGAGGTCGTCGACCGAGGGCTCCTCGGCACGCTGGGCCGGAGGCTCGGGCATGCCGGCCGCGCCGCGCACCACCTCGTCGCCGGCACCGGCCGCGCCGGTGGTCTCCGTCGTCCCGGTGGTCTCGGTGGTCTCGCTCATGGCTGTGCCTCCTCGGGATCGCGCGTTGCCTGTGTCTGCGCGGCGTCCTGCGTCTGCGCGGTGCGGACGACGGCGTCCTTGAACGCCATCCATCCGAGCAACGCGCACTTGACCCGTGCGGGGTAGCGGGCCACGCCCGCGAACGCGACGCCGTCCCCGAGCACGTCCTCGTCCGGTTCCACCTGGCCGCGTCCCTGCGCCATCTCCTGGAACGCCGTGAGCACCCGCATGGAGTCCTCGATCGAGCGGCCGACGACGAGATCGGTGAGCACCGACGCCGACGCCTGGCTGATCGAGCAGCCCAGGGTCTCGTAGGACACGTCCGACACAGTGTCACCGTCGAGCTTGACGCGCAGCGTGATCTCGTCGCCGCAGGTGGGGTTGATCTGGAACGACTCGGCGTCGAACGGCTCGCGCAGTCCGGCACCGTGCGGTGTGCGGTAGTGGTCCAGGATGATCTCCTGGTACATCTGTTCCAGCTGCACGGCTAGCTCACTACTCCGAAGAACTCGCGCGCGGCCTGCACGCCCTCGACCAAGGCGGCGACCTCATCAGGTGTGTTGTACACATGGAACGACGCACGCACGGTGGCAGCAACGCCGAACCTGCGGTGCAGCGGCCAGGCGCAGTGGTGACCCACCCGCACGGCGACGCCGCGGTCGTCGAGGACCTGGCCCACGTCGTGGGCGTGTACCCCGTCGACCACGAACGCGACGGCGCCACCGCGGTCGGTGAGGTCCTGCGGCCCGATGATCCGGACGCCCGGCACGGCCGCCAGCCCGTCGACGGCCTGGCGGACCAGTGCAATCTCGTGGGCGTGGATCACGTCGATGCCAATGTCGGTGATGTAGTCGACGGCCGCCCCGAGGCCCACGGCCTGCGACGTCATCGGCACGCCCGCCTCGAACCGCTGCGGCGGCGCGGAGTAGGTGGTGTGCTCCATGCGCACCAGCTCGATCATCGACCCGCCGGTGAGGAACGGCGGCATCGCGGCCAGCAGCTCGGCCCGCCCGTAGAGCACGCCGACGCCGGACGGCCCGAGCATCTTGTGCCCGGAGAACACCGCGAAGTCGACGTCGAGCTCGCCGAGGTCCACCGGCATGTGCGGCACGGACTGGCACGCGTCCAGCAGCACCAGCGCACCGACCGCGCGGGCTCGGCGCACCAGCTCCGCGACCGGCAGGATCGTGCCGAGCACGTTGGACTGGTGTGCGAACGCCACGACCTTGGTGCGCTCGGTGAGCTCGATCGAGTCGAGGTCCACCCGGCCCTCGTCGGTGATCGAGTACCAGCGCAGGGTGGCGCCGGTGCGCCGGCAGAGCTCCTGCCACGGCACCAGGTTGGCGTGGTGCTCCAGCTCCGTGATCACGATCTCGTCGCCGGGCCCGAGCGCGAAGCGCTCCGACTCCGGGCCCAGGCCCGTGCGGATGCTCGAGTTGCTCATGGCGTAGGCGACGAGGTTGATGCCCTCGGTGGCGTTCTTCGTGAACACCACCTCGCCCGGCCCGGCCCCGATGAACGCGGCGATGCGCGCCCGCGCCGACTCGTAGGCGTCGGTGGCCTCCTCGGCGAGCTGGTGGGCGCCGCGGTGGACCGCTGCGTTGTGCTGCTCGAGGAACGCGCGTTCGGCATCGAGGACCTGGCGGGGCCGCTGCGAGGTGGCCCCGGAGTCCAGGTACACCAGCGGCCGCCCCTCGCGGACCGTGCGGGTGAGGATCGGGAAGTCCGCCCGTACCTTCTGGACGTCCAACCCTTCGATCGTGGTCATCAGACCGCGGCCTCGGCCACCGCACTGTCGGCGGCCGAACCGGCGAATCGCACGTAACCGGTCTTCTCCAGCTCGTCGGCCAGCTCCGGACCGCCGGACTCGACGATGCGACCGCCCGCGAAGACGTGCACGACGTCGGGGGTGATGTGCTGCAGGATCCGCGTGTAGTGCGTGATCAGCAGGACGCCGGTGTCGCCCCCCGCCCGGAAGCGGTTGACGCCCTCGGACACGACGCGCAGCGCGTCGACGTCCAGGCCGGAGTCGGTCTCGTCGAGCACCGCGATCTTCGGCTTGAGCAGGGCGAGCTGCAGCACCTCGTGGCGCTTCTTCTCGCCACCCGAGAAGCCCTCGTTGACGTTGCGCTCGGCGAAGTCGGGGTCGATGTCGAGGTCGTTCATCGCGCCCTTGACCTCCTTGACCCAGGTGCGCAGCTTCGGCGCCTCGCCGCGGACGGCGGTGGCCGCCGCGCGCAGGAAGTTGGACGTCGAGACGCCCGGGACCTCCACCGGGTACTGCATGGCGAGGAACAGCCCGGCGCGGGCGCGCTCGTCGACGGTCATCGCGAGGACGTCCTCACCGTCGAGCGTGACCTCGCCCGAGGTGACCTCGTACTTCGGGTGCCCGGCGATGGCGTAGGCCAGCGTGGACTTGCCGGACCCGTTCGGGCCCATGATCGCGTGGGTCTCGCCGGCGCGGATCGTGAGGTCGACGCCCTTCAGGATCTCCTTGGCGCCGTCGTCGGTGGCGACCGAGACGTGCAGGTCCTTGATCTCCAAGGTGGACATGTGGTGTCAGTGCTCCGTGTGGTTGGTGTGGCGTCAGACGCCGATGACGGCGAGCTCGGCCTCGATCGCCGCTTCCAGGCGCTCGCGCAGCTCGGGAAGGGTGATCCGGCTCAGGATCTCGCCGAAGAAGCCGCGCACGACGAGTCGGCGGGCGACGTCCTCGGGGATGCCCCGGCTCTGCAGGTAGAACAGCTGCTCGTCGTCGAACCTGCCGGTGGCGCTCGCGTGGCCGGCACCGGCGATCTCGCCGGTCTCGATCTCCAGGTTCGGCACCGAGTCGGCGCGCGCGTGCTCGGTGAGCACGAGGTTGCGGTTGAGCTCGAACGTCCGCGTGTTCTCCGCGGCCGCGCGGATGAGCACGTCGCCGATCCACACGGTGTGGGCGGTGAGGCCCTTCGTGCTCTGCAGCGCGTTCTTGTAGACCACGTTCGACGTGCAGTGGGGCACCGCGTGGTCGACCAGCAGCCGCTGCTCGAGGTGCTGCCCGGCGTCGGCGAACCCGAGCCCGGCCAGTTCGGCGTCGCCGCCGGGACCGCGG
This sequence comes from Pseudonocardia xinjiangensis, assembly GCF_050948425.1. NCBI lineage: Bacteria > Bacillati > Actinomycetota > Actinomycetes > Pseudonocardiales > Pseudonocardiaceae > Pseudonocardia > Pseudonocardia xinjiangensis. The sequence goes on from NZ_CP192009.1 coordinate 4,070,269, forward strand.
TACTTCACGGTGGGGCTGATCCGCACCAGGTCGCCGCCCAGCGCCACCGAGGTGGCGCGCAGGACCGCGTCGCGCCCGATCGACATGTGCTGCGCGCCTACGTGCACGGCGTCGTCGGCCCACTCGCCGGTGACCACCAGGGTGAGCCGGGACCCGTCGCCCAGCACCACCTCGAGGTTGTCGGCGAGCACCCCCGAGCCGCGGTACTCCACGACGACGGTGGCCTCTGTGTGGGGCGTGGTGCGCAGCTGCAGGTGCCCGGCCGCGGTGGCGCCGGCCCCCGGACCCGTGACGGTGACGGTGACCGGGGCCGGGGTGCCGTCGAGCGTCACCAGGGTGGCCTCGCGGAACGTGGACCACGCCGCCGCGGCGACCCGGTCGGCGGGGACGCCGCCCTCGCCGATCCGCGCGTCGTCACGGCCGACGGTCTCGACGGTGACGCCCTCCGGCGCGGCGACGTCGATCGTCGCCGTGCCCTCGAACGTGGCCGAACCGTCGTGCAGGCCGTGCAGCCGGCGCAGGGGGGTGAAGCGCCAGTTCTCCTCACGGCCGCCGGGGACCTCGAAGGCCTCGACGTCGTAGGAGGTGAACCGCTCGCTCGCCGACGCGATCGGCGACTCGCCCTGCCCCTTCTTCGCACCGGCCAGCTCGGGAGCGAGGCCGGCGACCTCAGGAGCTGTGTTCGGCAGCGTCATCCGACGGAGCCCTCCATCTGCAGTTCGATGAGCCGGTTCAGCTCCAGCGCGTACTCCATGGGCAGCTCGCGCGCGATGGGCTCGACGAACCCGCGCACGACCATCGCCATGGCCTCGTCCTCGGTCAGCCCGCGGCTCATCAGGTAGAAGAGCTGGTCGCCGCTGACCTTGGAGACCGTGGCCTCGTGGCCCATCGAGACCTCGTCGTTGCGGACGTCGACGTAGGGATAGGTGTCGGACCGGCTGATCGTGTCGACCAGCAGGGCGTCGCACTTCACCGTGGAGCGGCTGTGGTGCGCCCGCGGGTTGACCTGCACCAGGCCCCGGTAGGACGTGCGGCCACCGCCGCGCGCCACCGACTTCGAGATGATCGTGGAGGACGTGTGCGGCGCGAGGTGCACCATCTTCGCCCCGGCGTCCTGGTGCTGGCCCTCGCCTGCGAACGCGATGGACAGGACCTCGCCCTTGGCGTGCTCACCCATCAGCCAGACGGCCGGGTACTTCATGGTGACCTTGGAGCCGAGGTTGCCGTCGACCCACTCCATGGTGGCGCCCTCTTCGGCCTTGGCCCGCTTCGTCACCAGGTTGTAGACGTTGTTCGACCAGTTCTGGATCGTCGTGTAGCGGCAGCGGCCGCCCTTCTTCACGATGATCTCGACCACGGCCGAGTGCAGCGAGTCGGACTTGTAGATCGGCGCGGTGCAGCCCTCGACGTAGTGCACGTAGGCACCCTCGTCGACGATGATCAGCGTGCGCTCGAACTGGCCCATGTTCTCGGTGTTGATGCGGAAGTAGGCCTGCAGCGGGATGTCCACCTTGACGCCCTTGGGGACGTAGATGAACGAGCCGCCCGACCACACCGCGGAGTTCAGCGCGGAGAACTTGTTGTCGCCGCTCGGGATGACCGAGCCGAAGTACTCCTGGAACAGCTCCGGGTGCTCACGCAGGCCGGTGTCGGTGTCCAGGAAGATGACGCCCTGCTGCTCCAGGTCCTCGCGGATCTGGTGGTAGACGACCTCCGACTCGTACTGCGCCGCGACACCGGCCACCAGGCGGGCCTTCTCGGCCTCCGGGATCCCCAGCTTGTCGTAGGTGTTCTTGATGTCGGCCGGCAGCTCGTCCCAGGACGTGGCCTGCTTCTCCGTGGAGCGCACGAAGTACTTGATGTTGTCGAAGTCGATGCCCGAGAGGTCGGCGCCCCAGCGCGGCATCGGCTTGCGCTCGAACAGGTCGAGCGCCTTGAGCCTGAAGTCGAGCATCCATTGCGGCTCGTTCTTCAGTGCGGAGATGTCGGCGACGACGTCGGCGGACAGGCCGCGACGTGCAGTGGCGCCGGCGGCGTCCGGATCGGCCCAGCCGAAGTCGTAGCGGCCGAGCGTCGCGAGCGTCTCCTCCTGGGTGAGTGCCTCAGGAGCGGTCGTCATTCGGACTGCCTCCCTCTCAGGGACGTGCCTGTCGAGATCGTGGTGGTTGTCGTGTAACCCCGCCGGTCTTCGGGAGCTTCCAGCGGAACGTGGGTGGTGCACGCGGAGTCGCCCCGCGCGATGGTGGCCAAGCGCTGCACGTGGGTGCCGAGCAGCTCGGCGAAAGCCTGGGTCTCAGCCTCGCACAGCACCGGGAACTCGGCGGCCACGTGGGCCACCGGGCAGTGGTGCTGGCACAGCTGAACGCCCGAGCCCGCCTCCCGGGCCTGTGCGGCGTAACCGCGGGTGGTGAGCACGTCCGCGAGTGCGCCGGTTCGCGCATCACGGCCGTGGGCGGCTGCGACCTGCTCCGCCCCCGCGCCGCCGAGCAGGTTCTCGACCCGGCTGCGCGCGAACCCGCGCACCGCCGCCTCTCCCCCGTGCTCGGCGAGATAACGCAGCGCGGCGACGGCGAGATCGTCGTAGCCGTGCCCGAACCGGGCGCGCCCGGCGTCGGTGAGCAGGTAGTGCCTGGCCGGGCGGCCCCGGCCCCGCGGCCCCCGGCGGGACGCCTCGCGCACCTCCGCCTCACCGGCGGCGATGAGCGCGTCGAGATGACGCCGGACGGCCGGAGCGGACAGCGAGAGCTCGGCGGCCACCGCCGTGGCGGTGATCGGCCCCTGCTCCATCAGCAGGCGCGCCACACCGGCCCTGGTGCGGCCGTCAACGCTCGACTGCCCCTCGTGGGCGTCGACCGTCGGCTGTGGACCGCTTTTCACAACACCAGTGTTGCGTATTTGCCGCTACGGGGCAAAGGGCACCGGCTGCGGGTGACCACGCTCACGCCGCAACTCGCTCGCTACGCTGCAGGCATGGTCGCAGGGGAGCTGGACGGCGCACGCGCTCCGGTTCCGGTCGAGGCACCCCCGCGCGACCCCAGCCGGGCCGCTCGCCGGCTGGGACTGACCGGAACCCTGCTGATGGGGGTCGGTGCACTCGGGTCCGGTGCGCTGCCCGTGCCCAACCCCCTGTTCGGCCTGCGGCTGCTCGGCCTGCCCAGCCGCAACGCCACGATCGCCATCGCCATCACCTACGCCGGCATCGGCATGCTGGTGCTCGCCTGGCTGTGGATCGGGAAGATGCTGCGCTGGAACGGCGCCGTCCCCCCGGCCCCGGACCGCGCGCAGCTGGCCCGCACGGCCGTGCTGTGGGCGATCCCGCTGGCCGTGGCACCGCCGCTGTTCTCCCGCGACGTCTACAGCTACCTCGCGCAGAGCGCGATCCTCGCGCGCGGTCTCGACCCGTACGTCCTCGGCCCGGCCCAGGCCCTCGGCGTCGACGACCCGCTGACGCGCAGCATCCCCACGATCTGGCGGGACACCCCGGCGCCCTACGGGCCGCTCTTCCTCTGGCTCGGCCGCGGCATCACGGCGCTCACCGGCAACGACGTCGTACTCGGCCTGTTCGCCCACCGGGTGCTGGCGCTGCTGGGCGTCGGCCTGATCGTCTGGGCGCTGCCCCGGCTGGCCCGCCGCTGCGGGCTCGACGCCGGGCTCGCGCTGTGGCTCGGCGCGGCCAACCCGCTGGTGCTGTTCCACCTGGTCAGCGGCATCCACAACGAGTCGCTGATGATCGGGCTGATGCTGGCCGGGATGGAGATCGGCCTCCGGGCGGGGCCACGGGTGCTCGATACGAGGTTCCTGTTCGGGGCCCTGCTCATCGTCGGGGCGTCCGCGGTGAAGGTGCCGGCGCTGCTGGCGCTCGGCTTCCTGGGCACCGAGTGGGCCAGGCGGCACGGCGGCAGGGTGCGCGACGTCGCGGTGTCCGCCGGGGCGCTCGCCGCCGTCACCGTCGTGGGCTACGCCGCGCTCGCGCTGGTCACGGGGCTCGGGCTGGGGTGGGTCACCACCCTCGACACCCCGAGCCTCATCCGCAGCTGGATGTCGGTGTCCACCGACCTCGGCCTGATCGGCGGCCAGATCGGCATCCTGGGCGGCCTCGGTGACCACACCGACAGCGTGCTGGTGCTCACCCGCGGCCTGGGCGGGCTCGCCGCGGGGATCGTGGTCCTGATGCTGCTGCTGGCGAGCCTCCGCGGCCGGCTCGACCCCGTCACGGGGATGGGCGCCGGGCTGGGTGCCGTCGTGCTGCTCGGCCCGATCGTGCACCCCTGGTACCTGCTCTGGGCGGCGATCCCGCTCGCCGCGTCCCAGGGCCTGCCGCACTACCGGCGGGCCGCGCTGGCCGCGTCCGCCGTCCTCGCCCTGCTCGTGCCGCCCACGGGCGCCGACTTCAGCTTCCGCGCCTACCAGCTGCCGATGGCTATCCTGGCCGGGATCGTCATGCTCGTGCTGGTCCTGCTCGTGCAGCGGCGCCAGCTCGCCGGGAAGCAGGGCGCAGACGTCGACGCGTGGTCGGGCCGGGTGCCAGCTCGGGAGCCGGACCCCTCACCTCACTAGACTGGACCGCCGTGAACACTCCGCCGCCCGCCGTCGCGGTCCGGGGGCTGGTGAAGCGGTACGGACGCACCGTCGCTGTCGACGGGCTCGACCTCGACCTGGCTGCCGGATCGGTGCTGGCCCTGCTCGGTCCCAACGGTGCGGGCAAGACCACCACCGTCGAGATCTGCGAGGGCTTCCTGCGCGGCGACGCCGGTGAGGTGCGGGTACTCGGCCTCGACCCCGCCGACGCGCCCGACGCGCTGCGCGCCCGGATCGGCGTGATGCCCCAAGGCGGGGGCGCCTATCCCACCGTCCGCGCCGCCGAGATGCTGCGGCTGGTCGCCGCCTGCTCCGCAGATCCGCTCGACGTCGGATGGCTCACCGACGTGCTCGGCCTCGACGGCTGCGCCCGCACCCCGTACAAGCGGCTGTCGGGCGGGCAGCAGCAGCGGCTCGCGCTGGCCTGCGCCGTGGTCGGCCGTCCGGAGCTCGTGTTCCTCGACGAACCCACCGCCGGGATGGACCCCCAGGCCCGCCGGGTCGTGTGGGACCTGATCCAGGCGCTGCGCCGGGACGGGGTGGCCGTCCTGCTCACCACCCACCTCATGGAGGAGGCCGAGGCCCTCGCCGACGAGGTGGTGATCGTCGACCGCGGACGGGTGGTCGCGCAGGGCTCCCCCACCGCGCTCACCTCGACGACCGAGCAGCAGGAGCTGCGCTTCCGCGCCCGGTCCGGCATGGACGTCGACGGCCTGATCGCGGCGCTGCCCGTCGGCTACGGGGCGGCCGAGCCGATCGCCGGCCGCTACGTCGTGCGCGGCCGGATCGACCCTGCGGTGCTGTCCACCATCACCACGTGGTGCGCCGGGCAGGGGGCGCTGGCCGACGACGTCCAGGTGGCCAGGCGCAGTCTCGAGGACGTCTTCCTGGAGCTGACCGGACGGGAGCTGCGCTCGTGAACCGCTTCCCACCCGGCACCTTCACCCCCCGGCCCGGCCCCGGGGCGCCGCTGCGGATGCTCGCCGTGCAGTCGGGCACCGAGATGCGCCTGGCCCTGCGCAACGGCGAGCAGGTGCTGCTCACGCTGCTGATCCCGATCGTGCTGCTGGTCGGGCTGAGCACCCTCGACGTGGTGCCGCTGCCGGCACCGCGGATCGCCTCGGTCGTGCCGGGCGTGCTCGCGCTGGCGGTGATGTCCACGGCCTTCACCGGGCAGGCCATCGCGCTGGGCTTCGACCGGCGCTACGGCGTGGTCCGGCGGCTCGCCGCCACCGCGTTGCCGCGCTGGCTGCTGGTCGCCGGGCGGCTCGTGGCGGTGCTGGGCACGGTGGCGCTGCAGGTGGTGGTGCTCGGCGTGCTCGCCGTGGCACTGGGATGGCGCCCGGTCGCCTCCGGGCTCGGCTGGGCGCTGCTGCTGTTGCTGCTCGGCTGCGCCGCGTTCGGCTCGCTGGGGATCCTCCTCGGCGGATCGCTGCGGGCCGAGATCACCCTCGCCGTGGCCAACGTGGTCTGGTTCGTCCTGCTGCTGGCCGGCGGCATCATCGTCCCGCTGGGGATGCTTCCCGGGCCGCTCGCCGCCGTCGGCGCCGCGCTGCCGTCCGGGGCGCTGGCCGAGGGCCTGCGCGCGGCACTGGCCGGCGGGCACCCGCCGAGCGCCGCGCAGGTCGTCGTGCTGCTGGCCTGGACCGCCGTGGCGTCCGCGCTGGCGGTGCGCACCGTCAAGCTGCGCTGACCCGGGAGCGCTCAGCGCCACTCCAGCCAGGCGGCGCCCGGGTGGGCCCGCCCCAGCACCGTGCCGCTGCGCCGCCCCCCACGTATCCGGACCCGCCCGATCACCCCGAAGACGCCACCGGCACGGGCATCGCGCACCCAGTCCGCGGGCACGTCGAGGCCCTGCACGCCGGCCCGCGCGTCCGGGCCGAGGGGAACGAGCGGATCGACCGAGACCCACTCCAGGTCGCGACGGCGTCCGAGCCCGGCCAGGAGACGGTCGAACCGCCGCAGGTCGGCCGGCGGCAGGAAGACGTGCACGTAGGTGTCGACGAGGCAGACCAGCGCCTCGGGCGCGATCGAGTCGACCACGTCCTCGAGCACGTCGAGGAGGTTCCCGCGCACCGCGCGTGCCGGATCGGCGCGGGCGATCGCCGCCGCTGCCGCGAACCGGGTGACGGCGCCCGCCTCGGGCGGGACGCACGCGGCCAGCCAGGCGAACGTGTGCGGATCGGCGACGTCGAGCGGCTCGACGTCCACCCCCACCCGGTCGGCCACCACCGGAAGCGCGGACGGCACGGGCAGCCGGTCGCCGCCCGACCGCACCTCGCACGTCAGCCGGACCGGCGAGGACGGTTCTCCCACCGTCCGGTCGGGCGAGCCAGCGGTCCGGTAGGTGTAGTGGTAGCGGTCCAGGTGCAGCCCGAGGCCGGCGCCGGTGCCCAGATCCACCACCGCCAGCGGGCGGTCGTCCTCCTCGGCGATCAGGGCGAGCACGGGGAGCACGTCGGCGCAGCGGCCCACCTCGTTCATCTGGTAGCGATGGGTGGCACACAGCTCCGCGAGCCCGTCCCGCTCCGCCCGCGCGAACTCGACGAGCTCGGCGCGGAAGCCCGGATCCGGCGGAGGCCGGCTGCCACCCGGCTCGGGGTAGTGGCGGACCATCGGCGGGCGCCGCTCCCGCACCAGGAAGCTCACCGCCGCTGCGAGCAGCAGCGGCGGCAGGCGGTCGAGCGGGATCTCGGCGGCGAGATCGAGGAGCACGTCCTCCTCCGCGATCGCCACGAGGGTCTCCGCCGTGAGCCACCAGCCGGCCGGGGCGCCCACCGGCGACCAGGCCGCCGCGATGGCGAGAGCCTGGCCGGCCACGACGGAGCGGGCGTCCTGCTGACCGGGCGTCATGAGGAGAACAGGTCGGGGTACAGCAGCATCGCGATCTGCAGGAACGTCTCCAGGCCGACCCCCTCGAAGTTCGACGACCGGTTGGCCACCACGACGATCGTGGCGCCGGTCCGGGGCAGCTGGAACATCGCGGTGTTGAAGCCGTAGATCGCGCCGTTGTGCCCGACGAAGTCGTTGATCTCGAACAGACCGGCGCCGTACCCGGTGCGCAGCGTGGGCGAGAGGTTCGCGTTCACGAACGTCGTCTGCTCGGCATGGCCTGCCGGGCTGAGCAGCCTCCCGGCGGCCAGCGCGCCCGCCCAGGCCCGCAGCCCCTCCACCGTGGAGATCATCGCTCCGGCCGGGCCCGCCACGTCCGGGTCGAGCGCCGTGACGTCCCGCTGCGGTGCGCCGGGCGGGACGACGAGATATCCACTGGCCGACGGCGGCGGGATCTCCGGCGAGGTCGGGTAGCTCGTGCCCGGCAGGTTGAGCACGCCGACGATCTCGCGCTCGATGAAGGGGCCGGCCGGCTCGCCCGCCGCCCGCTCGATGATCTGCCCGAGCAGGATGTAGTTGGAGTCGCTGTACTGCCAGCTCCCGGGCTGTCCCGGCGGGAACGCCGGGGTGCTGCGCCGCAGGATGGTCAGCACGCGCTCCACCGGGAACGGGGCCAGGGGGTCGGCGTCGAACGCCGCGCTGAACTCCGGGTCCTCCGTGAAGTCGTAGACCCCCGAGGTCATGTTCAGCAGTTGCCGGACGGTGATGTCCCGACCGTTCGGGACCCCGGGCACGAACGACTCCAGCCGGTCGTCCAGCGTGAGCCGCCCCCGGTCGACCAGCATCAACGTCGCGGTGGCTGTGAAGGTCTTGGTGATGCTCGCGATGCGCACCCGGTCGCCGACGGCGAACGCGGCCCCGCTCGCGACGTCCGCCACGCCGTAGGCCCGGACGAGCTGCCCCTGCCCGGGCAGCCACACGCCGACGGCCATCCCCGGGACGGCGCCGGTGCGCATCTGGTCGTGCACGATCTGCTCGATCCCCGCCACCGTGGCGGGCGGGAGCGGGCCGCCGGCGTCGGCGGGCGCTTCCGCGCCGGCGGGCGGAGCGGGCGCCGTCGACGTGCCGCAGGCGGCCATCGGCGTCACCGCGAGGACCACCGCGGCGGCGACCACTCCGAGCGACCTCCACGAGTACGTCACGAGCGCCCTCCCGGCTGCGGCGACCGGGCGCCGACCGGTGAGGACTCGGCGGCGAGCGAGCCCCCGTTATCCCCGGCCGCCGGGTTCACCCGCCTCCGACCAGCGACTACGGCTCGTGACCTGACGGGTGCCGGGGGGCGCGCGGGGCCCGGGCTACTCGAACTCGAACCGCTGCCGCTGCGGTGCCGGGCGGACCGCGGCGGCCGCCGCGCCGGAGACGAGGGTGCCGATGGCCAGGCCGGTCACCAGGTGGATCGCGGCGGTGGCGAGGACGACGCTCATCGGCTCGGGCGACAGGAACGGCACCACCGCGGACACGGCGGTGAGGAGCCCGATGAACCAGGCGAAGTAGGCCAGCGGCCGGGGCGCGCCGATGAGCAGCAGGTGCGCGAGCCCGGTGGCGGCGAGAGCGGCCACGGCCGCCAGCCCGCAGAGCACGACGGTGTCGGTGTCCCCGAACGGACCGGCCGTGCTCGGGGCGTACAGCGCGATCCGGAGGACCGCACGCACGACGAGCACCCCCACCAGCCCGATCAACGCGGCGACCGCGGCGGTGGCCAGACCGCCCACCCAGAGCCGGGAGACGTCGACCCGGCCACTGCTCCGCGGCGGCCGACCGCGGGCGGCGAAGGGATCGGTCTCGTCGTGGTACCCGGCCATCGAGCGGCTCCGATCCCGGTCAGGGGCGGTGGGACGTGCCAGGATCGTGGCACGGACCGGCGCATCGCTGCAGGAGTCGACACGTTCGGGACGGCCGGAGCCCCCGGTCGTCGGACGACGGGAGGTGCCCCCGTGACCGGCCTCGACCTCGAACTGGTGCCCCAGTTCACCCGGAGCCACGCGCTCATCGGGTGGATGGTGGGCACGTTCCTGCTCACCTTCCTCGCCACGCGGGCGATCACCCACGCCATCCGCCGCGGCCGCGGGCCGTTCCGCAACGCGAGCATGGGCGGCGTGCACGTGCACCACCAGGTGTACGGGATCTTCCTGCTGCTCGGCGCGGGCACCGCCGAGTTCGCCTACCGCCCCGATGCGCCCTGGGTGGACGTGCTGGCGGTGCTGTTCGGCGCCGGAGCGGCACTGACGCTCGACGAGTTCGCCCTCTGGCTGCGGCTCGACGACGTCTACTGGACGCAGGAGGGCCGCAGCTCGGTGGACGCCGTCCTGATCGCCTTCGTGGTCGGCATCCTGCTCCTGGTGGGCGCCTCCCCGTTCGACGCCGACACCGGCGAGGACGCGCTCGGCCTGACGATCACCATCGCGGTCAACCTCGCCTTCGCGCTCGTCGCGGTCCTCAAGGGCCGCACGGTGCTCGGGGTGATCGGGGTGTTCGTCCCGCTGCTGGCCATGGTGGCGGCGCTGCGGCTGGCGCGGCCGTCCTCGCCGTGGGCCACCCGCCGGTACGACGAGCGGCGGCTGGCCCGCGCCCGGGTCCGGTTCCCTCCGGGCAAGCGCAACCGCTGGGACCGGGTCGTCGACCTGTTCGCGGCGGCACCCCCGCCGGTCAGCGAGCTGCGCCGGTCGCCCTAGGGGCCGAGGGTCCCGGGCCCGCGCCGTGGGCGAAGGAGGCCGCCTCGGGCCCGCGTTGGGGCGCGGGCTGCGACCGGAGCCGGTCCAGCACCCGGCTCAGGTCGTCCATCAGCAGGTCGGCGAGGTCGTGCGACATCCCGTTGCGCACGACGATCCGCAGTACCGCCAGGTCGGTGAGATCGGGAGGGAAGGTGTAGGCGGGGACGAGCCAGCCCTCCTCGCGCAGGCCCGCCGAGACGTCGAAGACCGAGTAGTTCGTGACGTCGTCGGCGAGGGTGAAGGCGAGGACCGGGAGCTCGCTGCCGTCGGTGATCAGGCGGAACGGGCCGAGCGCCCCGATGCGCGACGCCAGCGACATGGCCACGTCGCGGCAGGTCTGCTGCACCCGGCGGAAGCCCTCGAAGCCCAGCCTCAGGAACATGTAGTACTGCGCGATCACCTGGCCGCCGGGACGGGAGAAGTTCAGCGCGAAGCTCGGCATGTCGCCCCCGAGATAGTTCACCCGGAAGACGAGGTCGTCGGGCAGGGCGTCCGCGTCGCGCCACACGATCCAGCCCACACCCGGGCTGACCAGCCCGAACTTGTGCCCCGACGTGTTGATCGACGCCACCCGGGGCAACCGGAAGTCCCACTCGAGCTCCGGGTCGCAGAACGGTGCGATCATCGCGCCGGACGCCCCGTCGACGTGCACGGGGATGTCGAGGCCGGTGCGTTCCTGCAGCTCGTCGAGGGCGGCACAGATCTCGGCCACCGGCTCGTAGCTGCCGTCGAACGTCGAGCCGAGGATCGCGACCACGCCGATCGTGTTCTCGTCGCACCGCGCCACCGCCTCCTCGGCGGTGAGGTGGTGGCGCCCGGGGGCCATCGGCACCAGCCGGGGCTCGACGTCGAAGTAGTTGGCGAACTTGTCCCAGCACACTTGCACGTTGATGCCCATGACGATGTTGGGTCGGTCCGCAGGCCGTCCCGCGGCGAGCCGGGCGTTGCGCCACCGCCGTTTCATGGCGAGCCCGCCGAGCATGCACGCCTCGCTCGACCCGGTGGTCGAGCAGCCGGGCGCGGCCAGCGGGTCCGCGGCGTGCCACAGCCCGGCGAGCATCCGTACGCAGCGCAGCTCGAGGTCGGCGGTGCGCGGGTACTCGTCCTTGTCGACGACGTTCTTCTCGAAGGACTCGGTCATCAGGGTGCGCGCGTGCGGCTCGGCCCACGTGGTGACGAAGGTGGCCAGGTTGAGCCGCGCGTTGCCGTCGAGCATCAGCTCGTCGTGCACGATCTGGTAGGCGATCGCCGGGTCGATCCCCTGCTCGGCGAGCGCGTGGCGCGGCACCACCAGCGGCTCGGCGGCGAACACGGGGTTGACCGGCAGGGGACGGGACTCCCCGCTGGTCTCGGACGGCGGGTGGGCGATCGGCATCAGCCCAGCGTAGGAGCCCAGAGTGACGGAGTGGCACTCACGAGGCAGGTCGACGCTTTTGTGTCATGGTGGGGTCATGGGGGTTCGGTGATACTGCCGGGGCAGGTGAGGTCGGCAGCAGCGGACGGCGCGCCTTGAGGAGCGGCCATGACGGCATCACGGGCGACGCGTGTCGTGGTGGTGCTCGGAGGCGTTCTCACCGTGTGCGCCGCGGCGTGCACCCCTGCGCCGGCCGCCCCGGCCGCTGCACCGGCCGGCGAGCCGAGCCCGGCGGTGCTCAGCCCCCTTGCCGTCTTCCCGCTCGCCGAGGTGGCCCCGGTGCTCGGCGCCGACAACCGCATGCACCTGGCCTACGAGCTCGCGATGGCCAACCAGAGCAGCCAGGACGTGCTGCTGCGCAGCGTCACGACGCTCGACGCCACGCGCGCCGACGCCGTCGTCACCACACTCGAGGGCGATGCACTGGCCCGGATGTTCCGTCCGTCCGGAGACTCGGCCGGAGCCACCCTGCGGCCCGGTGAGTACGGGACCCTGTTCCTCGACGCCACGACGGCGCCGGACGCACCGCTGCCCGGCCTGCTCCGCCACCGGTTCGCGCTCGGCCTCCAGCCGGCACAGGCCCCGGAGGACATCGGTCCGCGCGACACCGACCCGCCCCCGCCTCCACCCCAGAACATCGAGTTCACCGGCGTGCCCGTCCCGGTGACGGCGCAGCCGGCCGTGACGCTGTCTCCCCCCCTGCGCGGGCCCCGCTGGGTGGCGGGCAACGGCTGCTGCGACGCGATCACCGCGCACCGCGGCGCGACACTGGCCATCGACGGCACGGTGCACGTTCCCGAGCGGTTCGCGATCGACTTCGTGCAGCTCGACGACACCGACCGGCTCTACTCCGGCCCGCCGACGGACAACGCGTCGTTCCGGTACTTCGGCACCGCCGTCCTCTCCGTCGCCGACGGCATCGTGGTGACGGTGGTGGACGGGATGGCGGAGCAGACGCCCGGCAGGCTGCCCGCCGGGATCACGATCACCACGGCGGGCGGCAACCACGTCGTGGTGGACATCGGCGGTGGTCGCTACGCCTTCTACGCGCACCTGCAGCCCGGGTCACCCCGGGTGCGGGCCGGGGACCGTGTGCGGGCGGGAGACGTGATCGGGCTGCTCGGCAACACCGGCAACACCGATGCCCCGCACCTGCACTTCCACGTCATGGACGGACCGTCGCCCCTGCAGTCGAACGGGCTCCCGTTCGTCTTCACCGCGTTCACCGGCCAGGGCGTCGTCACCGACGAGGCGACCCTCGCCGACACGACGAAGCCCGACGCGTCGATAGCGCCCATCGACCGTGGCCTGCTCAGCGGTCCGCACCGGGCCCAGCTGCCGCTCAACCTGCAGGTCGTCGACTTCGGCTGATCCGCCTCGGCCCGCGTCAGCGCGCGCGGGGGTCGTCCTGGGGCTGCTGCTCCTCGCCGACCTCGTGGGCCATGCGTTCGGACGCACCGGCCCGCTGGCCGACGTGCGCCTCCTCGCGGAAACGCTCGACCAGGTGCGGGTAGTGCAGCTCGAACGCCGGCCGCTCCGAGCGGATGCGCGGCAGCTCCGTGAAGTTGTGCCGCGGCGGCGGGCAGCTCGTGGCCCACTCCAGCGAGTTCCCGAAGCCCCACGGGTCGTCGACGGTGACCACCCGCCCGTAGCGGTAGCTGCGGAACACGTTCCAGATGAACGGCAGCGTGGAGGCCCCCAGCACGAACGCCCCGATCGAGGACACCATGTTCAGCGCGGTGAAACCGTCGGTCGGCAGGTAGTCGACATAGCGGCGCGGCATGCCCTCGGCACCCAGCCAGTGCTGCACCAGGAACGTCAGGTGGAACCCGATGAACGTGAGCCAGAAATGGACCTTTCCCCACGTCTCGTCCAACATCCGGCCGGTCATCTTCGGGAACCAGAAGTAGATCCCCGCGTACGTGGCGAACACGATCGTGCCGAACAGCACGTAGTGGAAGTGCGCCACCACGAAGTACGTGTCCGAGACGTGGAAGTCGATCGGTGGCGAGGCCAGCAGAACCCCGGTGAGACCACCGAGCAGGAACGTGACCAGGAATCCGATGCTGAACAGCATCGGCGTCTCGAATGTGATCTTTCCCTTCCACATGGTGCCGACCCAGGCGACGAACTTGATCCCGGTCGGCACGGCGATGAGGAAGGTCGTCAGGGAGAAGAACGCGAGCAGGACCGCACCGGTGGCGTACATGTGATGGGCCCATACGGCCGCCGACAGGGCGCCGATCGCGATCGTCGCGAACACCAGGAACCGGTAGCCGAACTGTGGTTTGCGGCTGAACACCGGGATCACCTCGGTGACGATGCCGAAGAACGGCAGAGCCACGATGTAGACCTCGGGATGGCCGAAGAACCAGAACAGGTGCTGCCACAGGATCGCCCCGCCGTTGGCCGGGTCGAAGACGTGCGTGCCGAGGTGCCGGTCGGCGAGCATGCCGAAGAGGCCGGCCGTGAGCAACGGGAAGGCGATCAGGATGAGGATCACCGTGACCAGGATGTTCCACGTGAAGATCGGCATCCGGAACACCGTCATCCCGGGTGCGCGCATGCAGACGATCGTGGTGACGAAGTTGACGCCACCGAGGATCGTGCCCAGCCCGGAGAGGATCAGGCCGATCGCCCAGAGGCTGCCCCCGGCCCCCGGCGAGAACGTCTCGCTGTGCAGCGGCGCGTAGGCGAACCAGCCGAAGTCGGCCGCCCCACCCGGGGTCAGGAACCCTGACAGTACGGTCAGGCCACCGAACAGGAACAACCAGTAGGAAAACGCGTTGAGCCGCGGGAAAGCGACGTCGGGCGAGCCGATCTGCAGCGGCACGATGTAGTTCGCGAAGCCGAACAGGATCGGCGTCGCGTACAGCAGCAGCATGATCGTGCCGTGCATCGTGAACAGCTGGTTGTACTGCTCGTTGGACAGGAACTGCTGCCCGGGCACCGCCAGCTCTCCGCGCATCAGCAGAGCCATGGCCCCGCCGGCCAGGAAGAACCCGAACGACGTCACCAGGTACAGGATGGCGATGTCCTTGGGATCCGTGGTGTGCAGCATCTTGATCAGCGCGGATCCCTTGGCCGGCCGGCGCGCCGGATAAGGGCGTGTCGCCACCGGCTTCGGCGAGACAGCGGTCATAGGAGTGCCTCCTGGGCCGTGGACCTGCTGCGAGTCGACGTCCGCGTGGGTGGACCGTAAGAGTAAAGCGACGGTGTTGTCCACACCCGTTCGAAGCACTCCCGCCCTTTGTTGCGACTTCTCGCGGTGCACCGGGCGCTCGGGAAGGTAGTTTCGCGCTCAGGCCCCTTGTCGCCGGACCGGACGGTCCGCGGCTGGAGGCCGGCGTCCGACGCGGTGCGTGCCGGGCGGTGACGGCCTGCTGCCACGCGGTCGCGACACCTGCCGGAGGGACGCCGCTGTGCCCGTGGCGGCGACGACGCCGGCGCACCCGCTCGGGACGGGGCGCGCAGAACAGCGCACGCGGGACGAGGGCACAGCACCCGGACACGAGCAGGTGCACCCTGCAGCAGAGGAGTCGAGCATGAGGATCGCAATGGTCGGCCTGGGCCGGATGGGCGCGAACATGGTGCGCCGCCTGATCCGCGACGGCCACGAGTGCGTCGTCCACGACATCTCCGAGGACGCGGTACGCCGCATGGAGGGCGAGGGTGCCCAGGGGGCCGGCTCCCTGCAGGACCTCGTCGCCGCACTCGAGCCGCCGCGCAGCGTGTGGCTCATGCTCCCCGCCGCGATCACCGGGGACACGGTGACCGAGCTGCTCGAGCTGCTCGAAGGCGGCGACGCGATCATCGACGGTGGCAACTCCTCCTACCGCGACGACATCGACCGCGCGGAGGTCGCCGCCGTCCACGACGTCGACTACGTCGACTGCGGCACCAGCGGCGGCGTCTGGGGGCTGGAGCGGGGGTACTCGCTGATGATCGGCGGGCCCGACCGCGCGGTACAGCGGCTCGACCCGGTGTTCGCCTCCCTCGCCCCCGGCCTCGGCGCCGCCGAACGCACGCCCGGCCGCACCGGCCCGGTGTCGCGCGCCGAACAGGGCTACCTGCACTGCGGGCCCTCCGGAGCCGGGCACTTCGTGAAGATGGTCCACAACGGCATCGAGTACGCGATCATGGCGGCCTACGCGGAGGGCCTGAACGTGATCCGCGGCGCAGGCGTCGGCAAGCACCAGTCCGACGCCGACGCCGAGACCGCCCCCCTGCGCGAGCCCCGCTACTACCCCTACGACTCCGTCGACCTCGCGGACGTCGCCGAGGTCTGGCGCCGCGGCAGCGTCATCGGCTCGTGGCTACTCGACCTCACCGCGGAGGCGCTGGTCGCCGACCCGCAGCTCGAGCAGTTCACCGGCCGGGTCTCCGACTCCGGTGAGGGCCGCTGGACCTCGATCGCCGCCATCGAGGAAGGGGTCCCCGCGCCGCTGCTCACGGCCGCGCTCTACAGCCGGTTCGCCTCGCGCGGCAGCGAGCTGTTCGCCAACAAGGTGGAGTCGGCGCAGCGCAAGGAGTTCGGCGGGCACGACGAGAAGCCGGCGGCATCATGACCGCGCCCGGCCCCGCGGCCGATGCGCTGGTGCTGTACGGCGTCACCGGCGACCTCGCCCGGAAGATGATCCTGCCCGCGCTGTACCGGCTCACCGGGCGTGGGGAGCTCACCGTCCCGGTGGTCGGTGTCGCCCGCAGCGACTGGGACCCCGCTGCCCTGCACAAGCACATCGAGGACAGCGTGCGGGCCGCGGAGTCCGACGTCGACGACGGCGTGCTCGACCAGCTGCAGCGCAGCGTCTTCATGGTGTCCGGCGACTACAACGACCGTGCGACGTTCCAGCGCCTCGCGGACACGCTCCGGGAGAAGGCCGGCGCGGACGCTCTCACGGTGCACTACATGGCGGTGCCACCCGCGCTGTTCGGCACCGTGGCCGACGGTCTGGCCGACGTCGGGCTCACCGACCGGGCCCGGCTCGTGGTGGAGAAGCCGTTCGGCCACGACCTCGCCTCGGCCCAGGCGCTCAACGCCCAGCTGCGCAAGCACGTGCCCGACGACCGCCTGTTCCGCGTCGACCACTACCTCGGCAAGGAGCCGGTGGAGGACCTGCTGGTGTTCCGCTTCGCCAACACGCTGATCGAACCGCTGTGGAACCGCACCTGGGTCGACCGCATCGAGATCACGATGGCCGAGAACTTCGACGTCGCCGACCGCGGCTCGTTCTACGACGCCGTCGGCACCATCCGCGACGTCGTGCAGAACCACCTGCTGCAGGTGCTGGCCTACCTGACGATGGAGGCGCCGCAGACCGACTCCGCCGACGACCAGCGCGACGCGAAGTACGGGCTCCTGCATGCCGTACGCACGATCGACCCGGCCGAGGTGGTGCGCGGGCAGTACACCGGCTACCGCGACGTCCGCGGCGTCGCCCCCGACTCCACGACCGAGACGTTCGTGGCCCTCACCCTGCACATCGACAACTGGCGCTGGTCCGGGGTGCCGGTCCACATCCGGGCCGGGAAGGCCCTGCCCGAGACCGTGCTGGACCTCGTCGTCGTGCTCAAGCCGCCGCCCTGCTCGCTGTTCCCGACCGCGGGCGACGGGCCGGCGCCGCCCAACCGGATCCGGCTGCGCCTGCAGCCCGACGCCGGGATCACCTTCTTCGTGCTCGCGAAGCAGCCCGGTGGTGGTGACGTCGCCACCGAGCTGCCGGTCTCGGTCGACTTCCGGGCGGCGCTCGGCCCCGTGTACGAGGCCTACGAGCGGATCTTCGCCGACGCCCTCGCCGGGGATCCGACGCACTTCTCGCGCATGGACAACCTGGAGGAGGCATGGCGGATCGTGGGGCCCATCCTCGACCAGACCACGCCACCCCTGCCCTACGCGCCGGGCACGTGGGGGCCTGCGTGAGTTCCGGCGCCTGCCCGGGCAGGGCTGATCACAGGCGCAGCGTCGATGCGGCCGCGACCCGTCCGGCCCACTGAGCAGGGCGGAGGAGCGGCCGTAGCCGGCAGGTCGGGCTCGCGGCTGTCGTCGTTCCTGGGCAGGCGCGATCCCGGCCACCTCGTCATCCACCGTGCGGTGCGCGTCACCGCGGCGGCCAGCCTGGGGTTCTTCCTGTGCCGCTACGGGCTCGGGGACCCGAACACGGCCGTCTACGCCCTGTTCGGCACGGTCGCGCTGGGCGCGCTGTCCGAGGTGACCGGGACGCCCGGGCAGCGCACGCGGACCTACCTGGCGGCCCTGGTCGTCGGCCTCGTCCTGGTCTCGCTGGGCACGCTGCTCGCCGTGAGCACCTGGGCCGCGGCCGCCGGGATGCTGGTGATCGGGTTCGCGGTGGCCTACGCGGGTGTCGGTGGCCCCCGGGTGGCGGGGGTGGCCACCGGTCTGCAGCTGTTCTACGTGCTGCCGTGCTTCCCGCCGTACATGCCCGACATGCTCGACGAGCGCCTCACCGGTCTGGCGGTCGGGGTGCTGCTGCTCACCGTCGCCGACCGGCTGGTGTGGCCCCCGCCTGCGCCACCGGAGCTGATCCCGCGTGTCGCCGCCGCGGCCGGCGCCGCGGCCGCGTACGCCGCGGCTCTGCGGGCCTCCCTCGACACCGGTTGCCCCGGCAGTGCCACCGGCCTCGCGGCCCTTCGGGACGTGGCCAACCGGACCGCGGGCGACCTGCGGCTCAGCACGCTGCCGCCCGCCGCGCGCCCCACCGGAGCCGGCAGGCACGACCGGAGCGTGGCCCGGGCGGCACTCGCCGTACGGGTGGTCGTGGGGCAGCTCGACGTCGTGGCCGACCGGCTCGCCGGGCAGAACTCCGAGCGCACCGCCACCGGCCCGGCGCCGGAACCGGCACCGGACGCCGCGCCCGACACGGCAGGGCTCCTCGCGATCGACCGGGACGCGCTGGAGGCGGTGCGCGCCGCTCTGCTCGGGACCGGTGCGCCGCCCGCCGCGGACGTCGTGGACCGCCCGCTCACCACCTACGTCCACCGGGAGACCCTCGGGCTCGCCGGCTCGGACGACCCCGCTCCCTGGGCGTGCACCGAGCTGGCGGTGGCGTCGGTCACCGAAGCGGTCCGCGCGCTGGTGCTGGCCACCCGGGCCACCGTCGGCGCTCCCCCGCCCGATCCCGCCGCCACTCCCGCCGACCTCTGGTTCCTGCACGTCTCCTCCGCGCGGCTGTGGTGGCTGCGGCTGGTCGTGAACCTGACCCCCCGGTCGGTCTACCTGCAGAACGCCGTCCGGCTGGCCCTGGGCCTGGCGGTCGCCCGCGTCGTCGCTGGGGTGCTCGAGCTGTCGCACGGGTTCTGGGTACTGCTGGCCACGCTGAGCCTGATGCGCACCTCAGCCGTCGCCAGCAGGCCGGTGCTGGTCCGGGCGTTCGCGGGGACGGTCGTGGGAGCGATCATCGCCGCCCTCGTGCTCGCGCTGGTGGGATCGCACGCCACGGTCTACGCCTGGCTCACCCCGCTGTTGATGCTCGTGGCCTTCGCGGCAGGCCCGTTGCTCGGCCTGGCCGCCGGCCAGGCGGGCTTCACCGTCGTCGTTGCCGTGGTGTTCGCCCAGGTCGCACCGGCGAACTGGACGCTCGCGGAGGACCGGCTGCTGGCCGTGGTCGTGGGCGGCGTGGTCGGGGCGGTCATCGGAGCGGCCGTGTGGCCGCGCGGCGGGGCCGGCGAGGTGCACCGGGTGGCCGCGGACTGCCTGCACGCCGCCGCGGACGAGATCGTGGCCACCGCGGCCTACCTGACCGGCTCGCCCGCGCCCCCACCGGCGGCCTCGCTCGAACGGCTGGCGACGCTGTTCGAGCACACCTACATCCAGTACCGCTCCGAGCCGTGCGGACCGGGCCCCGAGCCCGACTGGCTGGTCGTGCTGACCGTGTCGCACCGCCTCGCCGACCAGGTCCAGACCCTGCGGGCGCGCTATCCGCAGACCGCGCCACTGCCCTGGCCGGACTTCGGGATCCTGCTGCGGGCCGACGCCGAGGACGTCGCCGCGGGCTACCGCGTCGCTGCCGCGGCGGTGGCGGCCGGGGGCGCACCGGCCCGGGGCACCGCCACACAGCTGCGGAAGCGGGTGTCCGCACAGCACCTGGCCGTGCGGGTCGCCGAGGCCCCTGTGGAGGCGCTGCGCGCGTTCGACGCGTGGGGCTGGCTGCACGGTCTCGTGGACGGCCTCGAACGGGTGGAGCAGGCCCTCGACCCGCCGTCGGTGGCCCGTCCCGCCCCCGCTCCCGCGGCCACACGCGGGTGACACCACCGGGTAGTGACCTCTCCACCCGCGGTAACGGCCGGATGAGGCCCGGCGACTCCTCCCGACCGGGGGCAGGAGCACATCAGCCTCGTGGAGGACGCATGGCCGAGAGCGCGGTACTCGTCGCCGGAGCCGGACCGGTCGGGCTCACGGCCGCCGTGGAGCTACGGCGGCGCGGGGTCGACTGCCGGGTGATCGACCGGCTCGCGGCACCCGTCCCGTACGCCAAGGCGGTGGGCATCCAGCCCCGCACCCTGGAGCTGTGGGAGTCGGCCGGGGTGCTCGCCCGGGCCCTGGACGCCGCGCGGCCGATGTACGGCCAGCTCGTCTTCGTCGACGGCGAGCACGTGGCGACGATCGAGCTCACGCTGCCACCGGAGGTGCCCTACGGCTTCATGGCGCTGCCCCAGTACGAGACGGAGCGGCTGCTGGAGCAGCGCTACGGCGAGCTCGGCGGCCGGGTCGAGCGCGGCGTCGAGCTCGTGAGCTTCAGCCAGGACGCCGACGGGGTCACGGCCGTCCTGCGCGGGCCCGACGGGGAGTCGCAGGTGCGGCTGGGCTACCTGGTGGGAGCCGACGGCGCCCACAGCACGGTCCGCAAGGGACTGGGACTCGCGTTCGCGGGCGGGGCCTATCCCGAGCAGTACATGCTCGGGGACGTGGAGGTCGACTGGAACCAGCCGGCGGGCTACGGCATCCGGTCCTCGCACCGGACGGACGGCACCACCGACGACCTGCTCGTCGCCATCCCGCTGCCGGGACGGCGCCGCTACCGCATGTCCATGCTGGTGCCCGACGAGCTGTCCGCCGCGGGTGACGGCGTCGAGCACGGGTTCAGCGCCGGCCCGGCCCCCGAGCTGCACCACATCCAGGCCGTGCTCGACCGCCTCGCCCCCGAACCGACCCGCGCGTCCCACCTGCGCTGGGCGTCGGTGTTCCGGATCAGCCACCGCATCGTCGACTCCTACGGGAGCGGGCGCGTGTTCGTGGCGGGGGACGCCGCGCACATCCATCCGCCGACGGGGGCGCAGGGGATGAACACCGGCATCCAGGACGCGGCCGCGCTGGCGTGGCGGCTCGCGCTGGCCGTGCAGGGCGACGCCGCGGACGGGCTGCTGGACAGCTACGACGCCGAACGCCGGCCCGTGGGCGAGGAGGTCGTGGGCCGCACGGTCCGGCACGCCCGTGCGGGCTTCGAGGACGACGACACGGCGACGGTCCTGCTGCGGGAGGCCCAGCTGCTGGTGGCCTACCCCGACAGTCCCGTCGTCGGTGAGGGCGGCGGCGCGGAGGTCCTCAAGGGCGGTCCGGCACCCGGCGAACGCGCCCCGGACTGCCGCGGCCTGCGCCGTGCCGGGGTGGCGTTCCCGGTGCGGCTGTACGAGGCGCTCGACGGGCGAGGGCACACGCTCCTGCTCTACGCCGACCACGCCGAGCAGGTGGCCGGCCTCGCGACGGCAGCGCAGTTGGCACGGGAGCGGGCCCGCGGCCACCTCGACGTCCGGATCGTCCTGGCCGGCGGTGCGGTTCTCGCGGACGACGTGGCCGACGGGCTGCTCGCCGGACCCCCGGTGCCCGTGCTGCGCGACGCGGGCGGCGAGTTCGCCACCACGTACGGCGCCGCGGGCGGGTGCTGCTACCTGGTGCGCCCCGACGGCCACATCGGCTTCCGCGCGGGCCGGGTGGACGCCGACGAGCTGGGTGCCCACCTCGCGCTGGTCTTCACGTGAACCGCGACCGGCGACTCCGGCCGGGCCCACCCCGATCGGGGGATCCGGAACCTCTGGGCCGCCCCGGTCGTCAGACCTTATCGTGGCGACGATGACCTCCGGTACCGATGCCGCCGGGCAGCCCGCGGACCAGCGCGAACACCGGCTGCAGAAGCTCGCGGCTACGCGTGCCGGGCACGGCGTCCCCTACCGCTACCCCACCGACACCACGGCCGCCGGGATCCGGGCGGCCCACCAGGGGCTGGCTCCCGACACGTTCACCACCGACCACGTGCGCATCGCGGGCCGGGTGGACCTGGTCCGGCGCCAGGGCGGCCTGAGCTTCGCCGTGCTCCGCGACCGGACCGGCACCGTCCAGCTGTTCGTCGACACCACCGTGCTGGGCGCCGACCGCCACCGCGACTTCGACGAGCTCGACCGGGGCGACTGGGTCGGCGTCGAGGGCACCGTGATGACCACGCGGCGCGGCGAGCTCTCCGTCTGTGTGCAGGCCTTCGACCTGCTGGGCAAGGCGTTGCTCGAGGCCCCCGACAAGCACCACGGCCTCACCGACGTCGAGACCCGCTACCGGCAGCGCTACGTCGACCTCGCCGCCAACGAGCGCACCCGTGAGATCTTCCGCATCCGGCACACCACCATCCGCGCGATCCGCCGGTACCTGGAGGACCGCGACTTCACCGAGGTCGAGGGCCCGGTGCTGCAGACCATCCAGGGCGGCGCGTCGGCCCGGCCGTTCGTCACCCACCACAACGCGCTCGACCTCGACATGTACCTGCGCATCGCGTTGGAGCTGCATCTGAAGCGGCTGATCGTGGGCGGGCTGGAGCGGGTGTTCGAGATCGGCAGGGTGTTCCGGAACGAGGGGATCGACACCCGGCACAACCCCGAGTTCACGATGCTCGAGGCTTACCAGGCCTTCGCCGACTACCACGACATGATGGACCTCGTCGAAGGGATGATCACGACCGCGGCGCGGGAAGCGCTGGGCGGTGCGGACGGCACCGGCGAGCTGGTGGTGCACTACGGCGGGCAGGCGATCGATCTCGGAGCCGGGCCGTGGCCGCGGGTCCGCTTCGCCGACATGATCGCCGAGAAGACCGGCGCCACCATGCACCCCGGCATGCCCGTCGAGGAGGCCAGGGCCGTGCTCGACGGGCTGCACATCCCGTACGACCGCAGCTGGGGCCCCGGGCGGCTGATGAAGGAGGTCTACGACGAGAAGGTGCAGCACGACGTCGTGGGACCCGTCTTCTGCATCGACTACCCGCACGAGGTCTCCCCGCTGGCGCGGGTCCACCGGGACGATCCCGACTACGTCGAGCGCTTCGAGCTGATCGTCGCCGGGTTCGAGCTCTGCAACGCCTACTCCGAGCAGAACGACCCGGTCGAGCAGCTCGCGGCCTTCGAGGCGGAAGCGCGCGCGAAGGCCGGTGGCGACCCCGAGGCGGGCGACATCGACCTCGACTACATCCGTGCCCTGGAGCACGGGATGCCGTGCACCGGGGGTCTCGGCGTCGGGATCGACCGCCTGGTCATGCTGCTGGCCAGCGTCGACTCGATCCGTGAGGTGATCCTCTTCCCGACGCTGCGCCCGGAGTTCGCCGCCCCCGAGGGCGCCGGACCCCGGGGTGCGCCGCGTCCGGTGCTGCGCCCCACCCCGGTGGCGGCCGACCGCGTGCCCGCGGACGGCCCGGCCGCGGACGGAGCACCGGAGTCCGGGCCGCTCGTGGCGCTGCCCGACCTGGCGCCTGCGGCCCACCCGATCGCAGCACCGCAGCGGCCCCCCGAGCGTGGCAGGCGCGTCGTGCAGGTCATCGCGGTGCTCACCGCGCTGGGCGGGGTGCTGCAGCTGCTCGCCCAGATCCCGATCGTGCACGCCCGGCTCGACGGCCGCGAGGACGCGATCGACCAGCTGTGGCTCCCGGTGGCGGGGCACGTCGTCTCGGTGATCGTCGGCCTGCTGCTGATCCTGCTGGCCGACCAGCTCGCCAAGCGCAAGCGGCTGGCGTGGCGACTGGCCCTCGCGCTGTTCACGGTGGGCGGCCTGGCGCACATGGCCAAGGGGCCGCACCCGGTGGCGGTCACGATCTGCGCCGGAATGCTGGTGGCGCTGGTGTGGCACCGGGACCTGTTCCGGGCCCCGCCCGACCCCCCGTCGCTGCTGCGCCTGGTCCGGTTCGTGCCCGTCTACCTGGCGGGCGTGCTCGCGTTCGGGTTCGTCGCGCTCGCCGTGGAGCGCGATCACCTCGACCCGGACCTCACCTTCGGCGGCGGGCTCGTCACCGTCCTCGGCGGGCTCGTCGGGGTGGACGGTCCCTACACCTACCGCTCGCCGTTCTTCGCCGCCTTCTTCCCCACCGCGCTGGTGGCGCTCGGCGTCGCCGGGCTGCTGGTGTTCGCGGTGCTGCTGTTCCGGCCACTGGTGGGCAGGCGCCCGCACACCGAGAGCGACTGGGAGCACGCCAACCGGCTCGTCCGCACCTACGGCTGGGACACCCTCGCCTACTTCTCGCTCCGCGACGACAAGAGCTTCTTCTTCTCCTCCGACGGCGAGGCCGTGCTCGCCTACACCTACCTCGGCGGCTACGCGCTGGTCTCGGCCGACCCGATCGGCTCCCGCGAGTCGGTGGTCCAGGTGCTCGACGAGTTCCTCGCCACCTGCGAGGAGCGGGCCTGGAACCCGGCGTTCCTCGCCGTCCGCGAGGCCAGCATGCCGCTCTACGCCTCCCGCGGGTTCTCCAGCTTCTACCTCGGTGACGAGGCGATCCTCGACTGCGCGCGGTTCACCCTCGAGGGCGCGGGGCGCAAGAGCCTGCGGGCCGCGGTCCGCCGCGTCGGGCGCAGCTACCGGTTCCAGCTGATCGCCGAGTCCAACGCGCCTGCGCGGCTGGTCGGGCAGCTCAACGCGATCAGCGAGAAGTGGCGGGGCAAGGCGCCGGAGCGCGGGTTCACGATGTCGCTGTCGCAGGACGTCACCGGGGCCGGGGCGAACCCCGAGTTCCTGCTCTGCGTGGCCCTCGACGAGGACGGCGTCCCGGGTGGGTTCCTGCGCGTGGTGCCGGCGTACGGATCCGAGTTCGGCTACACGCTCGACGTGATGCGCCACGACCCGGACGCCCCCAACGGCATGACGGAGTTCCTCATCGCCTCCACCGCGGCGGCGCTCGGGGAGCGCGGCGTGCGGAGGCTGTCGATGAACTTCGCGATGTGGGGGCGGCTGTTCGCCGACGACATCCCGTTCAGTCCCGCGCAGCGCGCGGCCCGCTGGGCGGTGGGCGTGCTCAACCCGTTCTTCCAGATCAAGTCGCTGCACGACTTCAACGCCAAGTTCGACCCGGAGTGGATGCCCCGGGTGCTGGCCTACCGCCGCCGCATCGACCTGCCGCGGGTCGGCCTGCTCTACGCCGGCGCGGAGGGCTTCCTCGCCCTGCCCGTGATCGGCGAGCTCCTGGTGCCGAAGGCCGTCGGCGGTGTGACTGCACCGTCCGCACCGGGGGGCGCAGCCGGGACGAACGCCGCCTGATCGGCCGGGCCCCGGGAGCCGGACCGTCGAATGCAGGTCGGCGACCCCGTGGGTGAAGGCCCCCAGCACCGTCGCATTGCGCCGGTTGCGACCCTCCTGTTCACGAAACGATTCTTCCGCGATTCGTGACGGAAGCGGAATTCGGTCGGATCCGACACAACTTTCACGGGAGGTTCCGCTGTGCTTCCCACACATCTCGGTCGGGCTGCCCGTCAGGAAAGCAAGATCGGCCGTCGTGACCGAAATGACACGCCGCCGCCTCCTCGGGTCCGCAGCCGGAGCCGCCGCTGCGGCGGCCGCGACGGCCCTGATGCCGCCCAGCGTCCAGCGCGCGCTCGCGGCGACGCCGCCTGCCCACGGCGCGCCCGGCGACATCGAGCACGTCGTGCTGCTGATGCAGGAGAACCGCTCCTTCGACCACTACTTCGGCACGCTGTCGGGGGTCCGCGGCTTCGATGACCCGCACGCCGCGTCACTGCCGAGCGGCAAGTCCGTGTTCTACCAGCCCGACGCCGCCAATCCTGCGGGCTACGCCCTGCCGTTCCACCTGGACACACACGCCACGAACGCTCAGAAGATCCCCTCCACATCACACGCATGGCAGGTCCAGCACGACGCGCTCAACGGCGGGAAGATGGACAACTGGCTGCCCGCGCACCGCAAGGCAGACGGCAGGAACGGCCCTTACGTGATGGGTTACCACACGCGCGCCGACCTGCCGTTCCAGTTCGCACTGGCCGAGGCGTTCACGGTGTGCGACGCCTACCACTGCTCGGTGCTCGGCCCGACCTGGCCGAACCGGATGATGTGGATGACCGGCACCATCGACCCCGACGGTGATCACGGCGGCCCCATCCTCGACAACAACGCGCCGCGTGATGGCTACACCTGGACGACCTACGCCGAGCGGCTCACCGCGGCAGGTGTCAGCTGGCGGGTCTACGAGCAGGACGACACGTACGGATGCAACATGCTGGAGAACTTCAGCACGTTCCGGCGCGCGGCCACGAGCTCCCCGCTCCACGTCAACGGGCTCACCCACCGGCCCGAGGGTCAGTTCGAGTACGACGCGCGCCATGACCGGTTGCCTGCGGTCTCCTGGATCATCTGCACCAGCTCGGCCTCGGAACACCCGGACCACACGCCCGCCGAGGGCGCGGCCTTCGTCGCGAGCAAGATCGACGCCATCGCGTCGAATCCCGACGTATGGGCGAAACCGTGTTCATCCTGAGCTACGACGAGAACGACGGCCTGTTCGACCATGTCATCCCGCCGGTGCCACCGGACGGGACGCCTGGCGAGTTCGTCACGAAGACCTCGCCCGGCGGCACTCCGGGCAACGGGCTGCCGGTCGGGGCGGGCTACCGGGTTCCGGCGATCATCGTCTCGCCGTGGACGGCCGGTGGCTGGGTGTGCAGCGAGCCCTTCGACCACACCTCCACCCTGCAGTTCCTCGAGAAGGTGACCGGGGTGCGCGAGCCGAACATCTCGGACTGGCGCCGGGCGACGTTCGGGGATCTGACCTCGGCCTTCCGGTTCACCGACCAGGTGGCGGATCCGCCGACGCTCCCCGACACCAGCGGCCCGCTCACCCTCTCGCGCTACGAGATCGCGAACCTGCCGGCGCCGGTGTTCCCCGGCACCGGCCAGAAGCCGCCGACGCAGGAACCCGGTCAGCGCCCCCGCACACCCCGCGAGAGCTGACCGACGGGGTCAGGCCGCGGCGGCCCCGGCCACGGCCGCCACCGCCGTCGTCGTCCGCGCCGACGAGCGGGCCAACGCGGTGGTGGCCGCCACCATCACGGCGACGAGCACGACGATCAGTGCCCACTCCGCGCCGTCGGACCGCAGCTGCTCCTGCAGCACCACCGTGCCGACCACCACGGCCACCACCGGCTCGCCCACGATCATGGTCGGCAACGACGCCCCCAGCTCGCCCGCCTGGAACGCCGACTGCTGCAGCAGCGTGCCCGCCACGGACACGACGACGAGCGCGTAGGTCTCCCAGCTGGTCAGCACGGCCAGGAGGCCCTCGTCCAGCTGCCCGACGACGCCTTTGGTGAGCGCCGCCGCCACCCCGTAGCAGAGGGCGGTGGCGGCGGCGAGCAGCATCGCCCGCGTCGCGCCCCGGCTGCGGGCCGCGGCCACCACACAGACCACGAACAGCCCGGCCAGGGCGGCACCTGTCGGCAGCCAGTCCCGCCACGCGGCCCGGTCGACCCCGGCGGTGGGGTTCCCGGCGACCACGAACACCGCCAGCGACACCGCGAGCAGCACGGCCCAGACCCAGTCCGACCTGGCGAGCGTGCGGCCCGCCCAGGCCGCACCGAGCGGCAGCGCGAAGAGCAGGGTGGTGACGAGCAGCGGCTGCACGAGCAGGAGCGACCCGAAGCCCAGCGCGGCGGCCTGCAACAGGTAGCCGCCACCGTCGCCGACGATCCCGGCCCACCAGGCCGGGCGGTGGACCAGCACGCGGATCAGGCCGAGGCCACGCGCGCTGTCGTGCGGCACGGTGGCGGCGGAGCGCTGCTGGGCGACCGTGGAGACCGCGAAGAGGGCCGAGGCCAGCAGCGCCAATCCCGCCGCGAGAACCGTCACCGGCCACATCCTGCCCGCTCCGGCTCAGAGGCGCGGGCGCTGGAACAGCCGCGACAGCACGACCGCGCTGCGGGTGCGGTTCATCTTGGCGTTGCTCCGGATCAGCTCGATCACGTCCTCGAGCTCGGCCATGCTCCCGGCCATGACGTGCACGAGCGCGTCGGCGTCGCCGGTGACGCTCCACACGCCCACGACCTGAGGGATGGTCGAGAGGTTGGTCTCCAGCTCGGACTTGAGGACGTTCCCGTCGTAGTAGAGCTCGACGTAGGCCTCGGTGTTCCACCCGAGGGCGGACGGGTCGATCACCGCGGTGAACCCGGCGATCTCGCCACGGGCCACCATCTGGTCGACCCGGCGTTTCACGGCCGGGGCGGAGAGGTTCACCTGCCGGCCGATCGCCTGGAAGCTCGCGCGTCCGTCGGCGAGCAGGATGCGGATGATCTCCCGGTTGGTGGCGTCCATCGCGACCTTTCGGATCCTGCGTCGGCGGACCGGATTCATCAATCGGACACAAGAACGGCGCGGGAATCGAGGGCATCCACCCTACCGCGCAGCCGGGCGCCCTCCGGTTCGCGCGCCCGGGGCGCCGCAGGTGGCGCCCCGCGGGAGCCCACCTACCATCAAGGAGTGGCCCGACCCGCACTTCTGCACCGACTTCCCGCGACGCCGCCTGCTCTGATGCGCCGGCTCGCGATCGCCGCCGTCGTCGCGCAGGCGGGCATCGCGGTCACCGGCTCCGTGGTCCGCGTGACGGGTTCCGGCCTCGGCTGCCCGACGTGGCCGGAGTGCTTCCCCGGCAGCCTCGTGCCCACCCCCCACCCCGAGGTCGCCGAGCTGCGACAGTGGATCGAGTTCAGCAACCGGCTCCTCACGATCGCCGTGGTGCTGGTCGCCGGCGCCTGCCTGATCGCGGCGCTCGCCACCCGCCCGCGGCGGGCGCGGCTCACCCGGCTCGCGCTGGTCCAGCCGCTCGGCGTGGTCGCCCAGGCCGTGATCGGCGGCATCACGGTGCTCACCGGTCTGGTCTGGTGGAGCGTCTCGGTCCACTTCCTGGTCTCGATGGTGCTGGTCTGGCTGGGGGTGCAGCTGGTCGACGCCGCCACCGACGGCGACGGCCCACCGCGACGGACCGTCGGCAGCGCCGTCCGCGGACTCGTGGCCACGAGCACCGTCGTGCTCGCGGCGCTGCTCGCCGCAGGCACGCTCGTCACGGCCGCCGGCCCGCACGCCGGCGACGCGGCCACACCGCGGCTCGGCATCGGCGTGCCCGCGGTCGCGCAGCTGCATGCCGACCTGCTCTTCGCCTACCTCGGGATGCTCGTGGCGCTCGGGTTCACCCTCGCGGCCGTCGAGGCGCCACGGGCGCTCCGCAGGCGGTACGCCGCGCTCATCGTCGCCGTGGTGGCCCAGGGCGCCCTCGGGGGCATCCAGTACGCACTCGGTGTCCCCGAGGCGCTGGTGTCGCTGCACGTGCTCGGGGCGGCGCTCGTCACGGTCGGGGCCGCCGCGCTCTGGTCCGGCACCACCGAGCGACCGCAGCTCACCTCGCCCACCGCACCCGCCACCCCCGCCCCCGGAACCGGCGCCCCCGAACCGGCGCTGGCCGGTGCACCACTGCCCGCGCGCGAGGCATGATCGGCCGATGCACGCCATCCAGATCAGCAGCGCCGGCGGCCCGGAGGTCCTGACCCCGGCCGAGCTGCCCGATCCCGAGCCGGGTCCGGGCGAGCTCCTCGTCGACGTCGCTGCCGCCGGGGTCAACTTCATCGACATCTACCAGCGGGGCGGCACCTACCCGATGCCGATGCCGTACGTGCCGGGGCTGGAAGGCGCCGGCCGGGTGCTGGCGCTCGGCGACGGAGTCACCGGGTTCGCCGTCGGCGACCGCGTGGCGTGGTCCGAGGCGCTCGGCAGCTACGCCGAGCGGGTCACCGTGCCGGCGGAGAAGGCCGTGTCCGTGCCCGACGACGTGCCCGACGACGTGGCGGCCGCCGTGCTGCTGCAGGGGATGACGGCCCACTTCCTCGTCCACGACACCCATCCCGTACAGCCCGGCGAGAACGTGCTGGTGCACGCCGCGGCAGGCGGGGTGGGGCTCCTGCTCACCCAGTTCGCGGCGGCCCGCGGCGCCCGCGTCATCGCCACCGTGTCCACGGCCGAGAAGGAGGAGCTCGCCCGCGGGGCCGGGGCGGCCGAGGTGATCCGGTACACCGAGGTCGACGACCTCGCCGCCGAGGTCAGAGCACTGACCGGCGGCACGGGCGTCGTCGCCGCGTACGACAGCGTCGGGCGCACCACGTTCGACGCGAGCCTGGCGAGCCTGCGCCGTCGCGGGATGCTGGTGCTCTTCGGCGCCTCCAGCGGTCCCGTGCCACCTGTGGACCCCCAGCGGCTCAACAGCGCCGGCTCGCTGTTCCTCACCCGGCCGAAGCTCTTCGACTACGTCGCCACCCGCGAGGAGCTGACGGCCCGTGCTGGCGCCGTACTGGCCGCCGTCGCCGACGGCACCCTCGACGTCCGGATCGGGCATCGCTACCCGCTCGCCGACGCCGCCACCGCCCACGAGGACCTGCAGGCCCGGCGGACCACGGGGAAGCTGCTCCTGCTCCCCTGACCGCCTCCTTCACGCCCGCGAGTCGCCCGCTCCACACCCGCGAGTCGCCCATTCCGTGTCCGCGAGTCGCCCGTTTCCTGCTGCGGGCGGCCGCGGTGACAGCGATGTGGTCCCGTGTCGCTGTTCCAGGGCGGCCCGCTGCCGCGACATGTGTCCATGACGCGGCCGGGGCGCCGCCCGTCCTCGCGGTCAGCGGGGTCAGCGGGGTCAGAGCAGCCCGACCTCCTGCAGCACGGCCTCGCTGCGGTCCAGCGAGCCGAGATCGGCGAGGTCCACGTCCGGCGGGGAGAGCGCAGCCAGTGGCCCGAGGTCGAAGGGCCGGGTCGGGGTCACCCCGTCCCGCACCGGGTACTCGCCGGTCGCGTCCACGAAGTACTGCTGGGCCTGCCGGGACAGCAGGAACGCGACCGCCCGCCGGGCCGCCTCCGGCTGGTCGCTCGATGCGACCACTCCTGCCGCCGCCACGTTCACCAGGCCGAGCGGGTCGTCCGCGACGTAGTGGTTGCGCACGGGGTAGCCGGCGGGGTCCAGGTCCGCGGTCTTCCGGAACAGGTAGTAGTGGTTCACCAGGCCCGCGTCGATCGTGCCCGCCGCCACGGCGTCCAGGATCGCGCCGTTGCCGTCGAAGCGCTGGGGCCGCTGCGCGGCGAACGCGGTGAGCCACCGGCGGGCGCCCTCCTCGCCCCGGACGAGCCGCAGGCCGGTGACGAAGGACAGCCACGAGGCGTTGGCCGGCGCGTAGCCCAGCCGCCCCGTCCACCGCGGGGCGAGCAGGTCGTCCAGGCCGGTGGGCAGGTCGGGCTCCGGGACCAGGTCCGGGTTGTAGGCCACGACCCTGGCGCGGGCCGTGACGGCCACCCACGTGGAGTCGGCGGCTCGGTAGCGCGCCGGCACCGGCGCCACGACGTCCGTGGGCAGCGGCACGAGGAGACCCGCACCTCCGAGGCTGCCCAACGCGCCGGCGTCCTGGCCGAAGAACACGTCGGCGGGCGAGCCGGAGCCCTCCTGCAGCAGCTGCGCGGCCAGCTCGTCGGTGCTGCCGTAGCGGACCGTCACGTCACCGCCGACCGCGGCCTCCAGCCGCTCGAGCAGCGGGGCGACGAGCTCCTCGCTGCGTCCCGAGTAGATCGTCAACGGGTCCTCCGCCGACGGCCAGATCTGCCCCGGGACGCCTGCGCAGCCGGCCAGGAGGGCGAGCACCACCACACCCACCACGCCGAACCGGTTCCGCCGCGGGAGCAGGGGTCGTCGATCCATTCGGCGCCTCTCCGTCGATGCGGAGCCGGAGACTATCGGGCGGGGGTGTGATCACCGGAAGCCGTGCTAGACATCGATGGTGACGGAGACCCCGCAGACACCCAACACGGCATTTCACGACCTCCAGGACTACGTGGCGCTCCCCCGCCTCAGCGGGCTCGCGCTGTCCGCCGACGGCACCCGCCTCGTCACCACGGTGGCGGCCCTCGTCCCGGAGAAGAACCGGTACCGCCCGGCGCTGTGGGAGGTCGACCCCACGGGAGAGCGGCCCGCGCGCCGGCTCACCCGCGGCCCGACCGGCGAGTCCTCCCCCGTCTTCACCCCCGACGGCGACCTGCTGTTCACCTCGGCGCGGCCGGACCCCGACGCGACGGAGCAGCCCGCCGACGCACCGCAGGCGCTGTGGCGACTGCCGGCGAACGGCGAGGCGCACGTGGTCGGCACCCGGCCCGGCGGCATCGGTGCTCCCGTGGTCGCCCGGGAGGCCGGCACGGTCGCCGTCACCTCGATGACGCTGCCGTCCGCCGTGACCGCCGACGACGACGAGAAGCGACGCAAGGAACGGCGCGAGAAGAAGGTCGACGCGATCCTGCACGCCGGCTACCCGGTGCGGCACTGGGACCACGACCTCGGCCCGGACGAGCCCCGGCTGCTCGTCGGGGCGCCCGGCGCGCTGCAGGGGGAGGGGTCCGTCGACTGGCAGGACCTGACCCCGGCACCCGGCCCGGCCCTGCTCGAGACGAGCCACGACATCACCCCGGACGGCACAGCGGTCGTCACCTCGTGGCAGCTCGCCGAGCCCGGCGGGTCGCTGCGCAGCATTCTCGTGGTGATCGACGTGGCCACCGGGGAACGGCGGGTGCTGGCCGACGACGCAGGCCACGAGTTCGGCCACCCGGTGATCAGCCCCGACGGCACCCAGGTGGCGTGCCTGCGGGAGTCGCTCTCCACGCCCACCTCGCCCGCCGACTTCCGGCTCGTCGTGCTTCCGCTCGCCGGCGGGGTGGCGCGCGACGTGGCGCCCGGCTGGGACCGGTGGGTCTCCGACGTGCGCTGGACGCCCGACGCCGCGGCGCTCGTCGTCACCGCCGACGACGGCGGCCGCTCCCCCGTCTTCCGGATCGACCTGGGGGACGGCACCCTCACCCGCCTGACCGGCGACCACGGCGCCTACACCGACCTGCAGGTGTCGCCGGACGGCCGGTACGTCTACGCGCTGCGCAGCGCCGTCGACCACCCGCCGGCGCCCGTCCGGCTCGATGCGGCCGCCGCGGACCAGCAGCCCGTCGCGCTGCCCGGGCCGGTGCAGTCCCCCGTGCTCCCCGGCACGCTCACGGAGGTGCACGCCACCGCCGCCGACGGCAGCCCGCTGCGGTCCTGGCTCGTGCTGCCCGACGGCACCACGGACAGCTCTCCTGCGCCACTGGTGCTGTGGGCGCACGGCGGCCCACTGGGCAGCTGGAACGCCTGGCAGTGGCGCTGGAACCCCTGGCTGATGGCCGCCCGCGGCTACGCGGTGCTCCTGCCGGACCCTGCCCTGTCCACCGGGTACGGCCTCGACTTCATCGCCCGCGGCTGGGGCCGGTGGGGTGCGGAGCCCTACACGGACCTCATGACGATCACCGACGCCGCCGTCGACCGCCCCGACATCGACGGCGACCGCACGGCGGCCATGGGCGGCTCCTTCGGCGGGTACATGGCGAACTGGATCGCCGGACACACCGACCGGTTCCGGGCGATCGTCACCCACGCCAGCCTGTGGGCACTCGACCAGTTCGGGCCCACGACCGACGCATCCTTCTACTGGGTGCGCGAGATGACGCCGGAGATGGCCGAGCACAACAGCCCGCACCACCACGTCGACGCCATCGTCACCCCGATGCTCGTCATCCACGGCGACAAGGACTACCGGGTACCGATCGGCGAGGGCCTGCGCCTGTGGTGGGACCTGGTCTCCCGGCACGACGGGGACCCGGCCGATCTTCCCCACCGGTTCCTGTACTTCCCGCAGGAGAACCACTGGATCCTCTCCCCTCAGCACGCCGTCGTCTGGTACCAGACCGTCACCGCGTTCCTGGACCACCACGTGCTGGGCAAGGACTGGCAGACGCCCGACCTCCTGCGCTGACCCCTCCGGCCTGACACCGCTCGCCACGACGGCATCACCCGGATCCGCGAACGGGTGATGCCGTCATTGCGCCGACTGCCGCGTTCCCGCACGTGGACGATGCACCAAGTGGTCCGACGGCCGGGAAAGCTCAGCGCAACGGTGCCTGCTGCCCTTGCGCGGGCGAGCGCCCGCGAGTACGCCTCCAAGAGAAATCGAGGAGGAAACGAAATGGGTGGCAACAAGATCGTCGTATACAAGGAGCCCGGCGTGGTCTCGGTCGAGGACCACGATCCACCGAAGCTCGAGGTCCCAGCCGACGTGGCGAAAGCGAAGGGCTTGACGCAGAAAGCCCCACACGGCGTGATCCTGCGCAATGTCGCCACGAACATCTGCGGTTCCGACCAGCACATGGTCCGCGGGCGCACCACCGCCCCGCCCGGTCAGACACTCGGCCACGAGATCATGGGCGAGATCGTCGAAAAGGGGGACGACGTCCAGTTCCTCGAAGTCGGTGACATCTGCTCCGTGCCGTTCAACATCGCCTGCGGGCGCTGTCGCAACTGCAAGGAGGGCCAGACCGGCGTCTGCCTGAACGTCAACCCCGCCCGGGCCGGGTCCGCCTACGGGTACGTCGACATGGGCGGCTGGGAGGGCGGCCAGGCGCAGTACGTCATGGTGCCGTTCGCCGACTTCAACCTGCTGAAGATTCCCGACCGGGAGCAGGCGATGGAGAAGGTCCTCGACCTCACGATGCTGTCGGACATCTTCCCGACCGGGTACCACGGGGCCTACACCGCGGGCGTGACGACCGGGTCGACGGTCTACGTCGCGGGTGCCGGACCCGTCGGCCTCGCCGCGGCGTACTCGGCGCAGCTGCTCGGCGCGGCCGCCGTCATCGTCGGTGACCGCAACGCCGACCGGCTCGCGCAGGCGCGCTCGTTCGGCTGCGAGACGGTGGACATCACCGAGGACGCCTCGCTGGAGGACCAGATCGCCGAGATCCTCGGCATACCCGAGGTGGACTCCGCCGTCGACGCCGTGGGCTTCGAGGCCAGCGCACCCGGGAAGAACGCGGGGGAAGCCCCGGCCACCGTGCTGAACTCGATCATGTCGATCACGCGGGCGGGCGGCAAGCTCGGCATCCCCGGCCTCTACGTCACCGGCGATCCCGGTGCACCGGACGAGGACGCGAAGACGGGCACGCTCAAGGTGCGGCTGGGGCTCGGCTGGGCGAAGAGCCACTCCTTCACGACCGGGCAGTGCCCGGTGATGAAGTACAACCGCCAGCTCATGATGAGCATCCTGCACGACAAGGCCCACATCGCCGACGCGGTCAACGCGACGGTGATCCCCCTGGACGACGCGCCCCGCGGCTACCAGGAGTTCGACCAGGGCGCGGCGCGCAAGTACGTGCTCGACCCGAACGGGATGATCCCGAAGGCGTCGTAGTAGGAGGGTGCTGGACAACTCCGCCCGTAGCGAGCGGTGATCCAGGTGGTGGCATCGCCAGGCGGAGGAGGGGCGGATACCGCTGTTGTATCGGGCCCGACGACAACGCCGCGAGGGCGCCGCCTGGGCGCCGCGCAGTAGGGCCGAGTTGTTCAGCGCGCTCCTCAGCTCCGGGCTAGATCGGAACGGCCACCCCTGCGGCGGCCAGCAGTTCACGGCGGTCGGGGCCGGGCACCGCATACTGCGGTGCTCCTGCCCCGGCCGCCAGCACGCGCTCGACCATTCCCGGCCTGCCGAGCACCTCCTGCGGCAGCGCCTGCATCGAGGCGATGTCGAGCAGCGCGCGCAGGACGTCGGGGTCGCGGCGGGAGCCCGCGGCCAGGGCCTTGGAGGTCGTCCAACCGCGGTCCGCGGGCGCGTACGGCACGCCGCAACGATCGGCGTCGATCTCGGCGAGGCGGTGGCGGTCGCTGCCGATGGTGGTGCGGTACCACGGCTCGAGCACCGCGGCCGTCGCCTCGGCCCAGCGCCGGGACAGCTCTGCGGGACCCTCGCCGTCCGCGGCCCGCACCACGTCACGCAGCACGACCGCGTGCATCACCGCCATC
This sequence comes from Pseudonocardia xinjiangensis, assembly GCF_050948425.1. NCBI lineage: Bacteria > Bacillati > Actinomycetota > Actinomycetes > Pseudonocardiales > Pseudonocardiaceae > Pseudonocardia > Pseudonocardia xinjiangensis. Next base: position 4,106,016 of record NZ_CP192009.1, read on the forward strand.
GACATCCCGCGTCCGACCGACGGGTTGGTGCAGGCCCACGCGTCGCCCACGGGAAGCACCCCGGTGACGACCGGCCGCCCGCCGGTCACGTAGTGCCGGATGCGGTCCTCGATACCGGCCATCACCCGCACGTCGCCCAACGGTTCGGCCTCGAGCCACTCCGCGCTCGCCGGGAAGCACCGGGCCACCGCGTCCCACCGGTCGGCGTCCCGCAGGACACGCAGATCCTTGTCCCGGGCACTGGCCGCGAACGTGACGCTCCAGGTCCCGCGGTCCGACGGCAGGGTCAGGATCGACACCGAGTTGTAGGCCTGGTTGACCGTGCCCTGTAGCGCAGGGAACGGGCCGTCGGCGCGGAAGAAGCGGGCGAAGTACACGAATCCGCTGTCCTCGCGCTCCTCTGCGGGCGCGACGCCGCCCGACACGTCGAGGAGCGCAGGCATCGTGGACCGCCGCCCGCCGGCGTCGACCACCAGGTCGGCACGTACCTGCTCGCCCTCCGAGGTGGCCACCCCGACGACGCGAGGCACGCCCGTACGGTCGGGCGTGTCCGTCAGCACGCCCCGCACGACCACTCCGCGGCGGACCGTCACCCCCGGCTGCGCCTCCGCGGCCCGGGCCACGACGGCCTCGAGCACGGGGCGCCGCACGGCGAGCGCGACGTAGCGGTCGTCGCCGTCGCGGCGGCCCCCGGTGATCGACTCCGGCAGCTCGTCCACGACGTCGTACTCCTCGGCACCCCCGGTGAGGAGGGCGGCGGAGACGGCGGGCAGCTCGGTCTCCAGCAGGTCCCGGAACCGCGGGAGTGCGAAGTGCGGCAGGTGGAACTGCGCGATGCCGCGCCGGTCCCACTCCTCCCACGCCGCCGCCGGCTCCGGAGGCGCCACCGGGTCACGTTCCAGGACGGTCACGCGGTGGCCGTCCTGCGCCAGGAGCATGGCCGTGGACAGACCGGCCACACCGGCGCCGACGACGAGAACGTGCAGGGACGCGGGCACCAGTTACCTCCAGGGACAGCGGCCTCGGGCGAACCGCCCGACAGAGGTCGAATGTCACGACGACCTCGTGCCAGAGGCTACGGCCGCTCGTGCGGTTCCCGGCCATGCGAAACCGAGAGATCGATCACCGATTCGGTGACCTGATCGGTCAGAAATGCAGTACCGGCAAACCGACGGCAGCATCCACCGCGATTGCGGCGAAGAGCACACACAGATACATGTTGGACAGATGGAAGAGCTTCATCGGGGACACGTCGCGCCCCGCGGCGACCCCGGCGTGGAGCCGGTGGGCCCGGTAGACGAACCACGCACCCCCGAGCACCGCCACGCCCGCGTAGATCCAGGACGTGGCCGGCAGCAGCAGCAGCGTCCAGGCCACCATCACCCACGAGTACGCGACGATGCGACGCGAGACCTGCACCGGCGTGGCCACCACCGGGAGCATCGGCACCCCGGCGGCCGCGTAGTCGTCGCGGTAGCGCATGGCGAGCGCCCAGAAGTGGGGTGGGGTCCAGAAGAAGATCACACCGAACATCACCAGCGCAGGCCACTGCACGGACCCGGTGACCGCGGCCCATCCGATCACCACGGGCATGCAGCCCGCCGCGCCGCCCCACACGATGTTCTGGGACGTGCGGCGCTTGAGCAGCAGGGTGTAGACCAGCACGTAGAACGCGATGGCGGCCACCGACAGCCCGGCAGCCAGCCAGTTCGTGGTGAGCCCGAGCCACACCGCACTGAGCGCCCCGAGCGCGAGCCCGAAGATCAGCGCGTTGCGCGGGGGCACCTGACCCTTCGCGAGCGGGCGCCGAGCGGTCCGCTTCATCACCGCGTCGATGTCGGCGTCGACCACGCAGTTGAGCGCGTGGGCGCTCGCCGCGGCAGCCGCTCCACCGAGGAGGGTGGCGACGATCAGCCACACCGACGGGATGCCCCGCTGGGCCAGGAACATCGCCGGCACGGTGACGACGAGCAGCTGCTCGATGATGCGGGTCTTCGTGAGCCCGAGGTAGGCCAGCACCGTGGCCCGGGCGCGGTACAACGCGGCCCGGAGACCCGGGACAGGCGGCACCTGCGACGCCCCCTGCTGGGACACGGGCACACTCACCGGCAACCTCAATCCGCGTGGTGGGACGATTGGACACACCGAGTTCTACGGCCTGTCGATGATAACCGGGGGCATGCGGGGCCACACTCGCGGGTAGACCGAGCGGGCACCGTAATGACAGTGATCACCCCAGTCGCCGCGCCGTCGGTAGGCTGACGCACAAGCCTGATGCGCTGAGGCGTACCGCGCCTGCGCCCCCATTTCGATACGTAGGGAAGTGCCGTGGCCGACAACGACATCGAGACACTCACCCGAGCCCATCTGCCCGCCGACTGGAGCGATCTGGACCGGCGCACCGTCGACACCATCAGAGTCCTCGCCGCCGACGCGGTGCAGAAGGTGGGCAACGGCCACCCCGGCACCGCGATGAGCCTCGCGCCCCTCGCCTACACGCTGTTCCAGCGGGTGATGCGGCACGACCCGACCGATCCGGACTGGATCGGCCGCGACCGCTTCGTGCTCTCGGCGGGCCACTCCAGCCTCACGCTCTACATCCAGCTCTACCTCGCCGGCTACGGCCTGGAGCTCGACGACCTCAAGGCCCTGCGCACCTGGGGCTCCAAGACCCCTGGTCACCCCGAGCACCGCCACACCGTCGGCGTGGAGATCACCACCGGGCCGCTGGGGCAGGGCCTCGCGTCCGCCGTGGGCATGGCCATCGCCGCCCGCCGCGAGCGCGGTCTGTTCGACCCGGAGCCGGCGCAGGGCGAGAGCCCGTTCGACCACCAGATCTACGTGATCGCCTCCGACGGCGACATCGAGGAGGGCATCACCTCCGAGGCGTCGTCGCTCGCCGGGCGCCAGCAGCTGGGCAACCTCACGGTGATCTACGACGACAACAAGATCTCCATCGAGGACGACACCACCATCGCGCTGTCGGAGGACACCGCGAAGCGCTACGAGGCCTACGGCTGGCACGTGCAGGTCGTCGAGGGCGGGGAGAACGTCGCCGACATCGAGGCCGCGCTGGAGAACGCCAGGGCCGAGACGACGCGCCCGTCCTTCATCCTGCTGCGCACCATCATCGGCTTCCCCGCGCCCACCAAGATGAACACCGGCAAGGCGCACGGGTCCGCGCTGGGCGACGAGGAGGTGGCCAAGGTCAAGGAGATCCTCGGCTTCGACCCCGCGCAGACGTTCCAGGTCGAGGACGACGTGCTCGCGCACGCCCGCAAGGTCATCGACCGAGGCCGCGAGGCCCACCAGGCCTGGACCACGAAGTACGACGACTGGGCCGCGCGGGAGCCCGAGCGCAAGGAGCTGCTGGAGCGCATGCTCGGGCGCGACCTGCCGGTGGGCTGGGAGAAGGCGCTGCCCAGCTGGGAGCCCGACGCCAACGGGCCGGCCACGCGCAAGGCGTCCGGCGAGGTGCTCAAGTCCCTCGCCGACGTGCTGCCCGAGCTGTGGGGCGGCTCGGCCGACCTCGCCGAGAGCAACAACACCACGATGGAGGGCGCCGACTCCTTCGGCCCCGAGGCCTCCGCCACGAAGATGTGGAACGCCCACCCCTACGGCCGCACGCTGCACTTCGGCGTCCGCGAGCACGCGATGGGCGCCATCCTCAACGGCATCGCCCTGCACGGCCCCACCCGCCCCTACGGCGGCACGTTCCTGACGTTCAGCGACTACATGCGCCCGGCCGTCCGGCTCGCGGCGCTGATGCAGTCCAGCGTCATCTACGTGTGGACGCACGACTCGATCGGTCTCGGCGAGGACGGGCCGACCCACCAGCCCATCGAGCACTACGCGGCGCTGCGCGCGATCCCCGGCCTCGCGTTCCTCCGGCCCGGCGACGCCAACGAGACCGCCTACGCCTGGCGGGCGGCGCTCGAACGCCCCGAGGGCCCGAAGGGCCTCGCGCTCACCCGGCAGAACCTGCCCGTGCTGGAGGGCACGTCGTACGAGGGCGTCGCGCGCGGCGGCTACGTGCTGGCGGAGGCGTCCTCCGGCGAGCCGCAGCTGATCATCATGGCCACCGGGTCCGAGCTGCAGATCGCCGTCGACGCCCGCCGGGTGCTCGAGGCCGACGGGGTGCCCACCCGGGTCGTGTCGATGCCGTGCGTCGACTGGTTCGTCGAGCAGGACGACGAGTACCGCGAGTCGGTGCTGCCCACCGCGGTCAAGGCCCGGGTCAGCGTCGAGGCGGGAATTGCGCAACCCTGGTACCGGTTCACCGGGGACGCGGGCGAGATCGTCTCCATCGAGCACTACGGGGCGAGTGCCGACTACAAGACACTGTTCCGCGAGTTCGGTTTCACCACCGAGAACGTCGTCGCGGCCGCGCGACGCAGCCTGGCGAAGACCTCCTGAGGAGCAGAACACCATGAGCAACGACCGGCTCGGCGCCCTGGCTGACGTGGGCGTCTCCATCTGGCTCGACGACCTGTCGCGGGAACGCCTCCAGACCGGCAACCTGCGCCACCTCATCACCGACAAGCACGTCGTCGGTGTCACCACCAACCCCACGATCTTCGCGAGCGCACTGGCCAACGGGGAGGCCTACGACCAGCAGGTCCGCGAGCTCGCGGCCCGCGGCGCCTCGGTCACCGACGCGATCCGCGAGATCACCGTGGCCGACGTCCAGCAGGCGTGCGACGTGTTCAGCGGCACCTGGGAGACCACCGGCGGCATCGACGGCCGGGTCTCCCTCGAGGTCGACCCCGGCCTGGCCCGCGACACCGAGGGCACCGTCGCGCAGGCGAGCGACCTGTGGAAGGCCGTGGACCGGCCCAACCTGCTGGTCAAGATCCCGGCCACCGAGCAGGGGCTGCCGGCCATCACCCGTGCGCTCGCCGAGGGCATCAGCATCAACGTCACCCTCATCTTCTCGGTGGAGCGCTACCGCGCGGTGATGGGCGCCTACCTCGAGGGGCTGGAGCAGGCCGCCGCCAACGGCCACCAGCTCGCCGGTATCGCGTCGGTGGCCAGCTTCTTCGTCTCGCGTGTCGACACGGAGATCGACAAGCGGCTCGACGCCGTCGGCACCGACGAGGCGCTGGCGCTGCGCGGCAAGGCCGGCATCGCCAACTCCCGCCTCGCCTACGCCGCGTACGAGAAGGTGTTCGCCGGCGAGCGCTGGGAAGCCCTCGCCGCGAAGGGCGCACGGGTGCAGCGGCCGCTCTGGGCGTCCACGGGCGTCAAGAACCCCGACTACCCCGACACGATGTACGTCACCGAGCTCGCCGTCGCCGGCACGGTCAACACGATGCCGGAGAAGACGCTCGACGCCGTCGCCGACCACGCCGAGGTCCACGGCGACCGCGTGAGCGGCACCGCGGGCGAGGCGCAGCAGGTGTTCGACGAGCTCGAGCGCGTGGGCATCGACCTCACCGACGTCTTCCTGACGCTGGAGAACGAGGGCGTCGACAAGTTCGAGAAGTCCTGGACCGAGCTCGGCGAGACCGTCGGCCACCAGCTCGAAGGAGCACGCTGACCACGTGACCGCACGACTGCTGTCGTCCGTTTCGCCGCAGGCCGACGTGGTCGAGCGGCTCGTCGGTGACGCCGTGGCGTCCCGGATCGCCGAGTGCGACCCCACGTTGTGGCCCCGTGCCGCGCGGCCGGGCTGGGTCGTGGCGCCACGGACGTCGCGGCCGCTGGTGGGCCAGATCGAGGCGCTGCGCGAGCAGCTGCGGGTCGCGGGGCAGGTACGGGTCGTGCTGGCCGCCGCGGGAGGGGTCGGGGTCGCCGCCGAGGCGCTCTCCGACGCCGACCCGCGGCTGATCGTGCTCGACACCACCGACCCGGCCCAGGTCGCCGACGCACTCGCCGGCGACCTGGCGGCCACGGTGCTCGTCGTGTCCGTGCCGCCGGGGGAGGATCCGGCGCCGGCGCAGCTCGTGCGCGACACCGTGCACCGCGCGTTCCGGGCCGACGGGCTCGACCCGGACGAGCACACGGTCGTCGTCACCGCCCCCGGCGGCCCGCTGCAGGAGCAGGCCGGCGCAGCCACCGTCGTGCTCGGCCCGGCCGACGTGGACGGGCTGTGGGCGGCGCTCACCGCGTTCGCTCTGGTTCCGGCCGGGCTCGCCGGCACCGATGTCGGCGCGGTGCTCGCCGACGCCGTCGCGGCCCGCGCCGAGCTGGCCGCCGACGACCCGGCCAACCCGTGCCTGACCCTCGGCGCGCTGCTCGCCGACGCACCGGTCGTCGCGCTCGCCGAGGACGGTGCGCCCGGTCTCGCCGAGTGGGCCGCCCAGCTCGTCGGGGGTGGCCTGGGCAAGGACGGGCGCGGCCCGCTGCCGGTGGTGGTGGAAGGCCCGGACGCCCCGGAGTGGGCCGACCCCGAGTCGGTCCGGCCCGGCACCCTCACCGCGGGCCTGGGCGAGGTGCCCGGGGCCGCGGTCACCAGCGTGGGACCGCCCGCCGCCCAGCTGGTGCTGTGGCAGCACGCCACCGCCGTGGCGGCACATCTGATGGGCGTCGACCCGACCGACCGGCCCGACTCCGACCGCGGCCCGGCCGGGCAGAACGGCAGCAGCACCCCCGGCACCGGCGCCCACTTCACCGACGGGGACGTCGACGTCCACGCCGGGCCGTGGCTCCCCACGGGCACCAGCACCGTCGCCGAGGCGCTGCGGGCTCTCGTGGGCACCGCGGAGGCGGGCGCGCACCTCACTGTCCACGCCTACCTCGACCGGCTCGACGACGCCTCGGCCGCGGTGCTGCGGCCCGAGCTCACCCGCCGCACCGGACTCCCCACCACCTTCGGCTGGGCGCCCCGCTGCCTGCCGGGCGGCGGGCAGCGCGACAAGGGCGGCCCCGCCGACGCCGTCGTCTGCCAGCTCACCGGCGACGCGGAGCCCGACCTGCCCGGGGAGCTCGCCGAGCTCCAGCAGGCGCAGGCCCGCGCCGACGCCGAGGCGCTGGCCGAGCGGGGCCTGCCGGTGCTGCGACTGCACTTCACCGATCGGGTGGCGGGCCTCGTCACACTGGCCAGGGCGGTGCAACAGCTGTAGACCAGGCTGGCACACGGCGTGAGCCGGCGTCGGCCGGCGGCGCGTTCCACCGACACTTCCACCCGGCACCACCGAATACCGAACTGCCAACATCGAGAACTGGGAGACACCGATGGGAACCCGCACGATCGGGGGCGGCCAGTGGACCAACCCGCTCCGGGATCCGCGCGACAAGCGGCTCCCGCGGATCGCCGGACCGTGCAGCCTGGTGATCTTCGGGGTCACCGGCGACCTCTCCCGCAAGAAGCTCATGCCCGCCATCTACGACCTGGCCAACCGCGGTCTGCTTCCGCCGGGCTTCGCCCTCACGGGTTTCGCGCGCCGTGACTGGGACACGCAGGACTTCGGCCAGATCGTCTACGACGCGGTACGCGAGCACGCCCGCACGCCCTTCCGGCAGACGGTCTGGGACCGGCTCTCCGAGGGCTTCCGGTTCGTCCCGGGCAGCTTCGACGACGACGACGCCTTCGACCAGCTCGAGAAGACCGTCCGCGACCTGGACCGGGTGCGCGGCACGGGCGGCAACCACGCCTTCTACCTGTCGATCCCGCCGGGCGCCTTCCCTGTGGTGCTCAAGCAGCTGTCCCGTTCCGGGCTCTCCGCCCAGGACGGCGACCAGTGGCGGCGCGTGGTGATCGAGAAGCCGTTCGGGCACGACCTCAAGTCGGCGATCGAGCTCAACGAGATCGTCAACGACGTCTTCCCCGAGGACTCGGTGTTCCGCATCGACCACTACCTCGGCAAGGAGACGGTGCAGAACATCCTGGCGATGCGCTTCGCCAACCAGCTGTTCGAGCCGGTCTGGAACGCCCACTACGTCGACCACGTGCAGATCACGATGGCCGAGGACATCGGCCTGGGTGGCCGCGCCGGCTACTACGACGGGATAGGAGCCGCCCGCGACGTCATCCAGAACCACCTGCTCCAGCTCCTCGCGTTCACCGCGATGGAGGAGCCGACGTCGTTCTCCTCCGACGAGCTGCGCAGCGAGAAGATCAAGGTCCTCAACGCCACGAAGCTCGTCGGCCCGCTCGACGAGACCACCGCACACGGGCAGTACACCGGCGGCTGGCAGGGCGGCGAGCTCGTCAAGGGGCTCAAGGAGGAGGAGGGCTTCGACCCGAACTCCAACACCGAGACCTACGCGGCCATCACCTGCGAGATCGACACCCGGCGCTGGGCGGGCGTCCCGTTCTACCTGCGCACCGGAAAGCGGCTCGGGCGCCGCGTCACCGAGATCGCGGTGATCTTCAAGCGCGCCCCTCACCTGCCCTTCGACGCGACGATGACCGAGGAGCTCGGGCAGAACGCGTTCGTGATCCGCGTGCAGCCCGACGAGGGCGTCACGATGCGGTTCGGGTCGAAGGTGCCGGGCAGCCAGATGGAGGTCCGCGACGTCACGATGGACTTCGGCTACGGCACCGCGTTCACCGAGGCCTCCCCCGAGGCCTACGAGCGGCTGATCCTCGACGTCCTGCTCGGCGAGCCGTCCCTCTTCCCGGTGAACGAGGAGGTCGAGCGGTCCTGGGAGATCCTCGACCCGGTGATGGAGCACTGGGCCGCCGACGCCAAGGGGCCCGACCCGTATGCCGCAGGCAGCTGGGGCCCGGAGTCGGCCAACGCGATGCTGGCACGCACCGGGCGCACCTGGCGCAGGCCGTGAACTCCGAACGATCCGTACCCGGGAGCTGGACATGATCGTCGACCTGCCGTCGAGCACCACCTCGGCGGTCAACAAGAAGCTCGTCGAGCTGCGCGAGAGCAACGGCGTGCTGGCGCTGGGCCGCGTGCTCACCCTCGTGATACTCACCGACGACGGCAGCTCCATCGAGGGCGCCATCGAGGCCGCGAACGCCGCGAGCCGCGAGCACCCCTGCCGGGTGATCGTGCTCGCCCGTGGTCAGCGCAGGGCCGCGCCGCGGCTCGACGCGCAGATCCGGGTGGGCGGTGACGCGGGCGCCAGCGAGGTCATCGTGCTGCGCGGCTACGGCCCGCTGGCCTCCGAGGAAGCCGGCGCGGGCATGGTGATGCCGCTCCTGCTCCCCGACGCGCCGGTGGTGGCGTGGTGGCCGGGCGAGGCCCCGGCCATCCCGTCGCAGGACGCGGTCGGGCGCCTCGCCCAGCGCCGGATCACCGACGCGCTGTCGTCCAAGAACCCGCTCAAGGCCTTCGAGCAGCGGCGGGCCCACCACGTGGCGGGCGACACCGACCTCACGTGGACACGGCTCACGTCGTGGCGCGCGTTGCTCGCCACCGCGCTCGACGCGCCTCCGCACGAGGACGTCACCGGCGCCACCGTCGCGGGGGAGGCCGTGTCACCCTCCACCGACCTGCTGGCCGGCTGGCTGGCGGTCCGGCTCGACGCGCGGGTCAAGAGGTCCCCCGCCGAGGCCGGCCCCGGCCTGGTGTCGGTGCGGCTGGACCGGCGGTCCGGTCCGGTCGAGCTGCTCCGCCCGGACGGGAAGATCGGGAGCCTGCGCCAGCCCGGCCAGCCCGACCGGCTCGTCGCCCTCGCGCGCCGCGAGGTGCGGGACTGCCTCGCCGAGGAGCTGCGCAGGCTCGATCCCGACGAGATCTACGGCGCCGCGCTCGCGGGGGTCGGGCGGGTCACCCGGGGCCGGGCGCCGGTCAAGATTCCCGCCGTGACGGCCGGTTCCTGATGGCCACCCCGGACATCGCGGTCCACTCGCACCCCAACGTGCTCGCCGCGGCTGCCGCGGCGCGGCTGGTGACCAGGCTGGTCGACCTGCAGGCGGCAGGCAACACCCCGAAGATCGTGCTCACCGGCGGCACCACCGGTGTCGCGGTGCTGGGGCAGATCCGGGCCAGCGTGGCACGCGACGCGGTCGACTGGAGCCGCGTCGAGTTCTACTGGGGCGACGAGCGGTTCGTGGCCCCCGACGATCCGGAACGCAACGAGAAGCAGGCCCGCGACGCGCTGCTCGACCACATCCCGGTCGACCCGGCGAAGGTCTTCCCGATGGGTGCCGACACGGGCAGCGGCCCGAGTGGCGCCGAGGCCGCCGCGCAGGAGTACGCCGAGGTGCTGGCCCGCGCGGCCCGGCCGGAGGACCACGGTCCGGTCCCGTCGTTCGACGTGCTGATGCTCGGCATGGGCGAGGAGGGCCACACGGCGTCGGTGTTCCCGCACTCCCCCGCCGTGTACGAGACCGAGCGTTCGGTGGTGGCCGTGCACGGTTGCCCCAAGCCACCGCCCACCCGCGTCTCGCTCACCCTCCCGGCGATCCGGCGCGCCGCCGAGGTCTGGATCATGACCACCGGCGAGGCGAAGGCCGCGGCGGTGGCGATGGCGCTCGGTGGTGCGGGCGAGGTCGCGATCCCGGTGGCCGGAGCACGGGGACGGCGGCGCACGCTGTTCCTGCTCGACCGGGCCGCCGCGTCGAAGCTCCCCCGGGACCTGGTGCCGCCGATCGCGTGACCGGCACGCGCCGGTTCCGTGCGCACCCCGGAGGTGCCCGTGTTCCACGTGATCGTCGACGGTGCGAACGTCGTGGGCTCGCGCCCGGACGGCTGGTGGCGCGACCGGCCCGGTGCCGCGCGCAGGCTCGCCGGGAAGCTGTCGGCCGCGCTCACCGCCGGTCCGGCGCTGCTGGCCCAGGGGCTGGGCCGGGAGGCCGCCGACGAGGACGTGCGGGTGCATCTCGTGCTGGAGGGTGCCGCGGCACAGGTCGAGGACCTGCCCTCCCATCCGCTGCTGGACGTCGTACACGCGCCGGCCGACGGTGACTCGGCGATCGCGGCGCTGGCCGCCGATCTCGCCGTCGAGCCGGTGCTCGTGGTGACGGCCGACCGGGGGCTGCGTGCCCGGGTGCGCTCCACCGGTGCGGGAACCGTCGGCCCGGAGATGCTGCTGCGCACGCTGCCCGGCTGACCGCGCTCCGCGGCCAGGGGGTGTCCTACCCCGCTCAGGCCTTCCGACGCGACGCCCGCGTGGCAGCGGCGCTGTTGCCCACCGCGGTTCCCACCACGGACCGGCGCGGCAGCGGGCTGGAGTACACGACGCTCGTCGTCACGGCACCGAGGGCGGAGATGCGCCCGGTGACCTCCTCGAGGTGGCGCATCGACCGGCTGCGGACCGTCAGCACGAAGCAGTCCTCACCCGTGACGTGGTGGGCTTCGGTGATCTCCGGGGTGGTGGCGAGCAGGTCCCGGAACGGCTTGTAGTTCCCGTGCGGGTAGCGCAGCCGCACCAGCGCGGTGATCAGCAGCCCGAGCTTCTCCGGGTTCACCTCGGCGGTGTAGCCGGTGATCACCCCGGACTCCTCCAGCCTGCGCACCCGTTCGGTGACGGCACTGGCCGAGAGCCCCACCAGCCGGCCCAGATCGGCATAGCTCGCCCGGCCGTCACGCTGCAGCGCTTCCAGCACGCGCCAGTCCACCTCGTCGAGGGATTCCACGGCCACCCTGCGACGGTACCGTCCGTTTCGTCCGGAGAACCCGTAGGGTCGATTTCGTTGCCGGGGAAACACCGGTGAATTCCGTGCTTGACCGTGGTTCGCCCATTCACCAGGGGGTGCGCGGTGCCTACCGTCCCGGTCATGAGCATCGATCACGTGGCGTTCTTCACCGCGCGCCTGACGTTCCAGACCGATGTGGCCGACGTGCAGACCGCGCTCGCCACGGATCACCCCGGCTTCGTGCTCGTCGACTCCCGGGGCGCTCCCGCGTGGGACCAGGGCCGGATCCCCGGCGCCGTGCACCTGCCCACCGCCCTCGTCCCGGAGCGGGCGGCCCGGCTGCTCGACCCGGCCGTGCCGGTGGTGACGTACTGCTGGGGCCCCGGGTGCAACGGCGCCACGAGGGCGGCGCTCGCCCTCGCCCTCCTCGGGTACCGGGTGCGGGAGATGATCGGCGGCATCGAGTACTGGGTCCGGGAGGGCTTCCCGGTCGTCACGGATGCCGGTACGACCGCCGGGACACCCGACCCGTTGACGGTGACCTGTGGTTGCTGATCGGTGGCTGCCCGAACGGCCAGTGGACCTTGCCCCGGCGAGCGGCGCGCAGGTGCCCACGACGGAACTGGTCGACGAGTTCATCACCCCGCTCGTCAGCGCGTCCCGGCTGCACAACGCCCGCGCCCGGAGCGGTCCGATCGACCCGAACCGCGCCACCTGGTCAGGCGATCCGGCACAGGGGAACGCCCGGCGCATCGCTCCTCCCGGGCCCCTCCTGGACCGAGAGGGCCCGGTGCTCGACGCCGGAGAGGCCGCCGCCGCTCACCCCTGCTCCTCCGGGAGCCTGCCGTGGAGGTGGTCGTCGTAGGCCGAAAGGTCGAGGAAGCCGTGACCGGAGTAGTTGAAGAGGATCACCCGCTCGTCGCCGGTCTCCTTCGCGGCGAGCGCCTCGTCGATCGTGGCCCGGATGGCGTGCGCGCACTCCGGGGCGGCGATCCGACCCTCGACCGTGGCGAACTGCACCGCGGCGTCGAACACCCGCCCCTGCGGGTAGGCGACCGCCTCCATGCGGCCGTCGCGGACCAGCGCGGAGATCAGCGGTGAGTCGCCGTGGTACCGCAGTCCGCCGGCATGGATGGACGGCGGCACGAAGTCGTGGCCCAGCGTGTACATCGGCAGCAGCGGGGTGAGTCCTGCCGTGTCGCCGAAGTCGTAGTCGAACCGCCCCTTCGTGAGCGTCGGGCACGACATCGGCTCGACGGCCAGCAGCCGGACTCCGGGGTCGGGCACGAACGGGAACGCGACGCCGCCGAGGTTCGACCCTCCCCCGCAGGAGGCGATGACCACGTCGGGCAGCCGCTCCCCCGCGAGCTGCAACTGCTCCTTCGCCTCCAGGCCGATCACCGTCTGGTGCAGCAGCACGTGGTTGAGCACCGAGCCCAGCGCGTAGTGCGTGTCGGAACGGCCTGCGCAGTCGCGCACCGCGTCGGAGATGGCGGCACCGAGGGAGCCGGGATGGTCGGGGTCGTCCACCGGCGACGCGACGACGGAGCCGCCCCACGTCTCCATGGCGACCCGCCGGTAGGGCTTCTGGTCGAAGGACGCCCGCACCATGTAGACCTGCAGGTCCAGGTCGAACTGGGCGCAGGCGAAGGCGAGCGCGGTGCCCCACTGACCGGCTCCGGTCTCCGTGGTGAGCCGGGTGATGCCCTCCTGGGCGTTGTAGAACGCCTGCGGGACGGCGGTGTTCGGCTTGTGGCTCCCGGCGGGCGACACCGACTCGTCCTTGTAGTAGATCCGCGCGGGAGTGCCCAGCGCCCGCTCCAGACGCACGGCGCGGTGCAGGGGCGTCGGCCGCCACAGCCGGAGGATGTCGAGCACCTCCCCCGGCACGTCGATCCAGGGCTCCGCCGACACCTCCTGACCGATCAGCGCCATCGGGAACAGCGGGGCGAGATCGTCGGGACCGACCGGTTCGCGCGTGCCGGGATGCAGCGGGGGCTGCGGCGGTTTCGGGAGGTGTGGGACCACGTTGAACCACGCGTCCGGAATGCGATCGGGGGGCAGCGTCCACCGGGTCATGTCCGTCAAGGCTAGTGCGGTGACCGGCGGCGATGCCGGAACGACCCGGTGACCGGAACGACTGCCGGCGCAGCAGCGACGAGCGCCACGCCCGGGACGACCGCCGCGCTCGTAGGCTGGGGATCATGCCTCTGCTCGACACACCGATCGGCGCGCTCGCCGGCGGCCCCCTCGACCTCGACGCGCTGCGCGGACACGCGGTGCTCGTGGTCAACGTCGCCTCGCGGTGCGGGATGACGCCCCAGTACTCCGAGCTCGAAGAGCTCCAGCGCCGCTACAGCGACCGGGGCTTCACGGTGCTCGGCGTCCCGTGCAACCAGTTCGGCGGGCAGGAGCCGGGCACCGCCGAGGAGATCAGCACGTTCTGCTCCACCACCTACGGCGTCACGTTCCCGCTCACGGAGAAGGTCGAGGTCAACGGGCCGGACCGGCACCCGCTCTACCGCGAGCTCACCGCCACCCCCGATGCCGACGGCAGCGCGGGCGACGTGCAGTGGAACTTCGAGAAGTTCCTGGTCGGGGCGGACGGCACCGTGCTGCGCCGCTTCCGGTCCCGGACCGCCCCCACCTCGCCGGAGGTCGTCTCGGCCATCGAGGCGGCGCTGCCGCAGAGCTGACCGGGGCGGCATGGCAAGGTTCGGGGCGTGGGGGACGATCGACGGGTGAGATGGTCGGCGGCGACCATCTCCCGCACCGTGGTGATGCTGACGGGCGCGCTGACCGGCGCCGCGCTGCTCGGAGGGTGCTCGCTCGGAGCCGACCCGGACCGGCCCGGGTCCGCGGCACCACCGTCGCCGCCCCCCGACCCGCCGGCCGCCTGCATGCTCGACACCGCGGCGCTGGCCACCGCCACAGGTCTCACGTGGACGCCCGACGCCACCACGGCGAGCGACACCCGGTGCGTGTACGACCCGGCCGCCGGCGCCCCCACCTCCGGTGTTCCGACGTCGGGGTTGCCGGCTGCCGGCGCCACCGCCGCAGGCGACGATGCGGACGGCCCGGCCTTCGTGGCGGTCGATGTGGCGCCGACCGGCGACACGGCGGCGAACGCGGCGCTCGACACGGCCGCCGCGGCGTGCCGACCGACGTCACGCTCGGAGGTGCCCACCGCAGGCGGCGGCTTCGTGTGCCGGTTCGAGGGCGGAAGCGTGTTCGCCGCCGCGGTGCGCGGCGACCGGCTCGTCACCGTCTCGGCCTCGGCGGTGCCGGCCGGCACCACCACTGCTCAGCTCGTGACGGCGTTGCGCGAACAACTCGGGGCCCTCCGGTGACACCGGAAGGCCCCGAGATCGCGGACGGCTGTTACAGCTCGCGGGAGGCCCGCAGCCTGCCCAGCGCCTCTTCGAGGATCGCGGCCCCGTCGGCGTCGCTGCGCCGCTCCTTGACGTAGGCCAAGTGCGTCTTGTACGGCTCCGTGCGCGGCGGAGCGGGCGGGTTCTCGCCGTCCCGTCCGGCGGGAAGCCCGCAGCGCGGGCAGTCCCAGGAGTCCGGGATGTCGGCCTCGGAGGCGAAGGACGGGGTGGTGATGTGCCCGTTCGAGCAGAAGTACGAGATACGCGAACGCGGCGCGGTCTCGCCCCGCTCCGACTCACCCATCGGACCGGCACCCACACGGGTGCCCCGGATCGCGTTGCCGCCAGCCATGGCCATACCTCCTCAGACCCCGAGCTTCACGAGCAGACCGGTACCGATGATGGCGATCACCCAGATCGCGCCCGTGAACAGGGTGAGGCGGTCGAGGTTCTTCTCCACCACGCTCGACCCCGAGAGGCTGGACTGCACGCCGCCACCGAACAGGCTCGACAGGCCACCTCCGCGACCCCGGTGGAGCAGGATCAACAACACCAGCACCACGCTGGAGATGATCAGTACGATCTGCAGGGCGAGTTGCATCCCATCCTCATTCTGTCGGGCGGACGGCCGGTGGTGGCGCGTCCCACCTCTCGGACCCCGAGGGTACCCGGGTCCGATCCGTAGTTCGTCCCGGGTCACACCCGGCACATACCTCGCAGGAGCGCCCGACCGCCCACCGACCGCAACCGACCGACTGCCGTGGGTCAGGTCAAGTCAGGTCAGGTCACGGCACCGACCGGGCCGCTCCCGCAGCCGAGGTCACGGCAGCGGGCCGCCCGCGGCGATCGCGCACAGCTGCGCGAACTCGTCGGCGTCCAGGCTCGCGCCGCCCACCAGCGCACCGTCCACGTCACGTTCGGCCACGATCTCGCCGACGTTCTTCGCCTTGACCGAGCCGCCGTACAGCACCCGCACGCTCGCCGCGATGGCCTGGCCGTACTTCGCCGCCACCGCCTCCCGGATGGCCGCGCAGACCTCCTGGGCGTCGGCAGCGCTCGCGACGCGGCCGGTGCCGATCGCCCACACCGGCTCGTAGGCGATCACGAGTGTCTGGGCGTGCTGGCTCTGCACCTTCTCCAGGGCCGCGGTGACCTGCCGCGTGCAGTGGGCGACGTGCTCCCCCGCCTCGCGGACCGCGAGCCCCTCTCCCACGCACAGGATCGGGACGATGCCGTGGCGGATCGCGGCGTGCACCTTGGCGTTGACGAGCGCGTCGTCCTCACCGTGGATCTCCCGGCGCTCGGAGTGCCCGACCACGACATAGCTGCAGCTGAGCTTCGCGAGCATCGCCCCGGACACGTCGCCGGTGTAGGCACCCGAGTCGTGCGGCGAGATGTCCTGGGCGCCGTGCACCATCAGCAGCTTGTCGCCGTCGATGAGCGTCTGGACGCTGCGGATGTCGGTGAACGGCGGCAGCACCGCCACCTCGACCTTGTCGTAGTACTTCTCCGGCAGCGCGAAGGCGAGCTTCTGCACCAGCGCGAGAGCCTCGAGGTGGTTGCAGTTCATCTTCCAGTTGCCGGCGATGAACGGCCTGCGCGGGGCAGGGCGCTCGTCGGTGCCCGGGCGACTCGGCGAGGCCATCTACTGCTCCAGAACCGCAAGGCCGGGGAGGGACTTGCCCTCCAGGTACTCCAGCGACGCGCCGCCGCCGGTCGAGATGTGGGAGAACCCGTCCTCGGGCAGCCCCAGCGCCCGCACCGCGGCCGCGGAGTCGCCGCCGCCCACCACGCTGAACGCCCCGTCACCCGCCGTCGCGTCGACGATCGCCTGCGCCACCCCTCGGGTGCCATCGGCGAAGGGCGCGAGCTCGAACACGCCCATCGGGCCGTTCCAGAACACCGTGGACGCACCGTCGAGCACCTCACGGAACGAGGTGACCGAGTCGGGGCCGATGTCGAGCCCCTTCCAGCCGTCCGGGATGGCATCGACGGCGACCGTGCGCGTGGTGGCCTCGGCCGAGAAGTCGTCGGCCACCACCACGTCGGTCGGCAGGACGATCTTGCCCGACTCGAGGAGCTTGCGGCACGTCCCGATCTGGTCGCGCTCCAGGAGCGAGTCGCCGACGCCGTAACCGTTGGCGGCCAGGAACGTGTAGCACATCCCGCCCCCCACGAGCAGCGCGTCGACCTTCGGCAGCAACGCCTCGATGACCGCGAGCTTGTCGGAGACCTTCGAACCCCCGAGCACCACCACATAGGGCCGCTTCGGCGTCTCGGTGAGCCTGCGCAGCACCTCGACCTCGGCGAGCACCAGATCACCGGCGTAGGCCGGGAGGTCGCGTGCCACGTCGTACACCGACGCCTGCTTGCGGTGCACCACGCCGAACCCGTCGGAGACGAACACGCCTTCGGGGCCGGCCAGCGCCGCGAGCTCACGGGCCAGCGACGCCCGCTCGTCGTCGTTCTTCGACGTCTCGCGCGAGTCGAACCGGATGTTCTCCAGCAGCGCGACGCCGCCCTCCGGGAGCGCGTCGACCGTGAACGTGGCCTCGTCACCGAGGTCGGCCAGCGGCACCTGCATGCCGAGGAGCTCGCCGAGCCGTTCGGCGACAGGCCCGAGCGAGAGCGCCGGGTCGGGCGCGCCCTTCGGCCGCCCGAGGTGAGCGACCACGACGATGCGGGTGCCGGTCTCGCTCAGCCGCGCGAGCGTGGGCACCGAGGCCCGGATTCGGCCGTCGTCGGTGATCCGCGAGCCGTCGAGCGGCACGTTCAGATCGGCACGAACGAGCACCCGGGTGCCGAACAGGTCCTCGTTCAACGACGCGACGAGGTCGTCCAGGGTCTTCACAGCTTCGACGCCACCAGGCCGGTGATGTCGACGAGGCGGTTGGAGTAGCCCCACTCGTTGTCGTACCAGCCGAAGACCTTGACCTGGTTGCCGATGACCTTGGTAAGGGGCGCGTCGTAGATGCAGGACGCCGGGTCGGTGACGATGTCGGACGAGACGATCGGGTCGTCGCTGTAGCGCAGGAAGCCCGCGAGCGGGCCACTGTCCGCAGCGGCCTTGTACGCCGCGTTGACCTCGTCGACCGAGACCTCCTTGCGCAGGTCGACAGTGAGGTCGGTGATCGAGCCGGTGGGCACCGGGACGCGCAGGGAGTAGCCGTCGAGCTTGCCCTTGAGGTGCGGCAGCACCAGGCCGATCGCCTTCGCGGCGCCGGTGGAGGTCGGCACGACGTTGACGGCGGCGGCGCGGGCGCGGCGCAGGTCCTTGTGCGGGCCGTCCTGCAGGTTCTGGTCCTGCGTGTACGCGTGGATCGTGGTCATCAGACCCTTCTCGATCCCGAACGCGTCGTCGATCACCTTGGCCAGCGGCGCGAGGCAGTTGGTGGTGCAGGAGGCGTTGGAGATGATGGTCTGCGAGCCGTCGTAGGCGGCGTCGTTCACGCCCATGACGACCGTGAGGTCCTCCCCGGTCGCGGGCGCGGAGATGATCACCTTCTTGGCCCCGGCGTCGACGTGCTTGCTCGCCGCCTCGCGCTTCGTGAACAGCCCCGTCGACTCGATCACGACGTCGACGCCGAGGTCCTTCCAGGGCAGCTCGGCAGGGTCGCGCACGGCGAGGCCCTTGAAGCCCTTGCCGTCGACGACGATCTCCTCGTCGGTGGAGGTGACCTCGTAGGGCAGCCGGCCCAGGATCGAGTCGTACTTGAGCAGCTGCGCCAGCGTGGCGTTGTCGGTGATGTCGTTGACCGCCACGATCTCGATGTCGCTGGTGCCGGCGGCGCGCTGTGCGTCAACGGCTCGCCAGAAGTTGCGGCCGATCCGACCGAATCCGTTCACGCCTACCCGCACGGTCATGTGCGCGCCTCCTTCTCCGATGGCTGGTCAACCAGCCACAACTCTAGTGCCGCGGAATCGAGGCCGACTCACCCGCCTCCGGGCGAGGAACCTCGTTTCCCCGACAGTAGCGCCCGAATTCCGCACGAGCGGGGCCAGGGCTGGATCGATTCACCACTTCGGCCGTCGACCCGGGACTCCGCGCGGTCGGCGACGGCCCGCACCTCCCGGGCCACCCGCGGCCACACCCCGCTCGGCAGATCGTGACCGACTCCCGGGAGCACCACGAGCGTCGCGCCGCGGATCGCCCTCGCGGTGGCCCGCCCCGCGGCGAGGCGGCTGATCTGGTCGTCCGTGCCGTGCAGCACGAGGGCGGGGACATCCAGGTCGGTCAGCCGGCCGCCACTCCACGTCACCCCCAGCTGCCGGCTCTTCGCACGGCTGTCGCGGACCCCGCCGGGCCCGCAGGCCACGAGTTCGCGTTCCGCCATCGCCCGCGCGGCCGGCTCGTCGAAGGGGTAGCCGGGCGAGGCGAGCATCCTGGCCATCGCCACCCCGGCAGCGACGTCCCCGTCGTGCCCCTCGGGGAACCGCATCCGGGCCAGGCGGACCGCGACACCGAACCGCACGTACCGCAGCAGCTGCAGCCGGCTCGCGTCGCTCGGGATCGCACCCGAACTCGTGAGGCTGCGGACCCGGCCGGGATGGCGCAGGGCGATGCGCTGCGCCAGCATGCCCCCCATCGAGTGGCCGAACAGGTGCGCGGAGTCCCAGCCGAGGGCGTCCAGCACCGCGACGGCGTCGTCGGTCATGTCCTCCGACGAGTAGACCGGGCGCCCGCCACCGGCCAGCGCCACGAACGGGTTGCGGACCGAGGTCTCCGGCAGCCTGCTGGACTCCCCCGCGTCACGGTGGTCGTAGGCCACGACGTGGAAACCCGCCCCCACCAGCGCGTCGGCGAAGCCGGGCGGCCACCAGAACCGGGAGGCTCCGAGCCCCATGACCAGCAGCAACGGGTCGCCCCCCGCGCCGCCGAGATCCTCGTACGCGATCTCGACGCCGCCGTTGCGCGCGAACATCGCCACGTCGCCACCTCCTCTGCGAACACTGTGTCCAGAGGAGGGTAAAGTACCGCGAACAGCGTTCGCAATAGGTGCGGGCTGTCAGGCCTCTTCCAGCATGTCCGCGGTGACGGCCGACTCGGTGTCGGGGATGCCCAGGTCGGCAGCGCGCTTGTCGGCCATGTGGAGGAGCCTGCGGATGCGGCCGGCCACCGCGTCCTTCGTCATCGGCGGCTCGGCCAGCTGACCGAGCTCCTCCAGCGACGCCTGCGTGTGCTCGGCCCGCAGCCGGCCTGCGGCGAGCAGGTGCTGCGGCACGTCGTCGCCGAGGATCTCCAGCGCCCGCGCCACCCTGGCGGCAGCCGCGACCGCGGCCCGGGCCGAGCGGCGCAGGTTGGCGTCGTCGAAGTTGGCGAGCCGGTTGGCGGTGGCGCGGACCTCGCGGCGCATCCGCCGCTCCTCCCACGCCATCACGCTCTCGTGCGCGCCCATCCGCGTGAGCAGCGCGCCGATCGCGTCGCCGTCCCGGACCACCACCCGGTCGGCGCCACGGACCTCCCGCCACTTCGCGGTGACGCCGAGCCGACGGGCGGCGCCCACCAGCGCCATCGCCGCCTCCTGCCCGGGGCAGGTGACCTCGAGCGCGGAGCTGCGCCCCGGCTCGGTGAGCGAGCCGTGCGCGAGGAACGCCCCCCGCCACGCGGCCTCCGCATCACAGAGACCACCGGAGACGACGGGCGGCGGCAGCCCCCGTACCGGACGGCCGCGGGCGTCGAGCAGGCCCGTCTGGCGCGCCAGGCCCTCCCCGTCGCGCACCACCCGCAGCACGTAGCGGGCGCCCCGGCGCAGGCCGCCCGCGGTGATCACGTGGGCCTCGCAGGTGTGCCCGTACAGCTCGTGGATCTCCCGGCGCAGCCTGCGCGCGACCGAACCGGTGTCGACCTCCGCCTCGACGACGACCCGGCCGCCGACGATGTGGAGGCCACCGGCGAACCTCAGCAGCGCGGCCACCTCGGAGCGGCGGCAGCACGGCTTCGTGACGACGAGCCGGCTCAGCTCGTCCTTGACCGATGCGGTCATCGCCATCGGAACCTCCTGGCGGGATGGGACACGGGAGCGCAGGCCACGTTCACGTTCTCCTCCTTTCGGCGGCGCCCGGTGCCGACGGCACGCGCACCGCATCGGGCGAGCCCGGTTGCGACCCGATCTCGGCCAGGACGGCTCCGAGCGCGGATGCGAGCGCCACGGGGTCGTGGCGTGGCACCGCCGGATCAGCGGCGGCGACCGGGGCCAGGTGGACCCGCCCGCCCGGGGAGAGCATCACCGCCGCCGCGCGGTGCAACCGGTCGGGCACCGGCACCGCGGCGACGTCGGCCACGACCGCGTCGACCCGCAGCTCCGGGGCGTGCTGGGAGAGTACGGCCAGGTGCTGCTCCGGTGAGAACCCGGCGGTCTCCCCCGGCTCCGGCGCGAGGTTGAGCACGATGACCCGCCGGGCGCGGCTGGAGATGATCGCGTCCCGGAGCTCGGGCACCAGCAGGTGCGGCAGCACGCTGGTGAACCAGGAGCCCGGCCCGAGCAGCAGCACGTCAGCGGTGCGGACGGCCTCGACCGCCTCCGCACACGCCCGCGGCCGCTCCGGCCTCAACCAGACCTGGCGGACCCGGCCCGGAGTGGACGCGACGGCCACCTGGCCGCGGATGCGGTGCGCCTGGGCCGGCTGCTCACCGAGCCCCGTGACCTCCGCCTCGATGTCCAGCGGGTCGCAGCTCATGGGCAGCACCCGTCCCCGCAGCCCGAGCAGGGCGCCCACCTCGTCGAGCGCGGCCACCGGGTCGCCCAGCACCTCCATGAGACCCGCGAGCAGCAGGTTGCCCACGGCGTGCCCGGCCAGTGCACCGGTGCCGCCGAAGCGGTGCTGCACGAGCGCCCCCCACCGGCGCCCGGCCGGCCCGTCGGCCGCCAGGGCGGCCAGCGCCATGCGCAGGTCACCGGGCGGCAGCACGCCCAGCTCGCGGCGGAGCCGGCCGGAGGAACCGCCGTCGTCGGCCACGGTGACCACGGCCGTCACGCGGTCGGCGAGCGTGCCGCTGCCGGCCAGGAGCCGCAAGGCCGACAGGGTGGCGTGCAGGCCGTGACCCCCGCCGAGGGCCACGGCAGCCGGACCGGCGGTGCCGGCCCCGGTGATCGACCCGGTCCCGATGATCGACGCGGGGGTCGACGCGGTGCTCACTCGCGCCCCAGGTCGCGGTGCGCGACGTTGACGGTGACACCCTCGGCGCCGTCGAGCCTGCGGGCGATCTCCTCGCTGATCGCGACACTGCGGTGCTTGCCGCCGGTGCAGCCGATCGACACCGTCAGGTAGCGCTTGCCCTCGCGGCGGTAGCCGGCCCCGACGAGGCCCAGCAGCTCGAGGTAGCGGGTGATGAACTCGTCGGCGCCGTCCTGGCTCAGCACGTAGTCGCGGACCGGCTCGTCGCGGCCGGTCTGGTCGCGCAGCTCCGGGATCCAGAACGGGTTGGGCAGGAAACGGACGTCCACAACCAGGTCCGAGTCCATCGGCAGACCGTACTTGTAGCCGAATGACACTAACGTGACACGCGTGACCTGCGCAGACTCCGTGCCGAACGCACGTTCGAGGGTGGCGCGCAGCTGTGGGACGGCCACCGCGGAGGTGTCGACGACCAGGTCGGCGTTCTCCCGCAGGGGGCGCAGCAGCTCCCGCTCTGCGGCGATGCCGTCGACGAGCCTGCCGTCGCCCTGCAGCGGGTGACTGCGCCGCACCTGCTCGAACCGGCGCACCAGCACCGCGTCGGAGGCCTCCAGGAACAGCAGCCGCGGCTTGTAGCCGCGCGCGTCCAGGTCCTTGATCACCGCGCCGAGGTCGGCGGAGAACGCCCGGCTGCGGACGTCCATCACCACGGCGATGCGGGTGATCTCACCGCGGGCGCGGGCGCCGAGGTCGACCATCGTGGCGATCAGCTCGGGCGGCAGGTTGTCGACCACGAACCAGCCGAGGTCCTCCAGCACCTTCGCCGCGGTGCTGCGGCCCGCTCCGGAGAGGCCGCTGACCAGCGCCACCTCGATGCCGGCCCGCTCCGTCTGCACGGTCGACGTCACGACGCCGGCACCTCCGCCTCGGTTCGGTCCGCCACGTCGCCCGGCTCGTGCCGGTCGGCCGGGCCGGACCGGTCGGCCGGCTCGTGCCGGTCGGCCGGACCCGCCACAGCGGTCGGTTCGCGCCGGTCTGCCGGGCCGGCGGGGTCGGCCGGCTCGGGACGGCCGGACGGATCGGCCGGGTCAGCGGCGTGCAGCGCAGCCAGGACGGCCGCCGCGGTGCGCTGCCCGAAGCCGGGAAGCGCCGCGATGTCGTCGGCATCGGCCGCCTTGAGCTTGCGCAACGACCCGAAGTGCTTCAGCAGCGCGGCGCGGCGCGTGGGGCCCAGCCCGGGGATCGCGTCGAGCTCGGAGTTGATCATACTCTTGGAGCGCCGCTGCCGGTGGTAGGTGATGGCGAAGCGGTGGGCCTCGTCGCGCACCCGCTGCAGCAGGTACAGACCCTCGCTGGTGCGCGACATGATCACCGGGTCGGGCTCGGCGGGCAACCACACCTCCTCGAGGCGCTTGGCCAGCCCGCAGATCGCGACGTCGGTGACGCCGAGGTCGGCGAGCACGTCGGCGGCCGCCTCGACCTGGGGCTGGCCACCGTCGACCACCAGGAGGTTGGGCGGATAGGCGAACCGCCGCGGGCGTCCGGTGTCGGGGTCGATACCGGGACGCGCCGGGGAGGCCGGGGCGGGGATGCCGGTCGGGGAGGCGATATCGGGGGCTTCGACCTGATCTTGTGCCGCGTTACCCCCCGCGGCGCCCGTCCCGTTCTCGGTTCCGCTCTCGGTTCCGCTCTCGGCGAGGTGGCGCCGGAACCTGCGCCGGACCACCTCGGAGATGGCGGCGACGTCCCCACCCTCCGCGCCCCCGCGGATCTCGAACCGCCGGTAGTCCGACTTGCGCGCGAGCCCGTCCTCGAACACCACGAGCGACGCGACGACGTTGCTGCCCTGGACGTGGCTGACGTCGACGCACTCGATGCGCAGTGGCGCGGTGTCGAGCCCGAGTGCGTCCTGGATCTCCTGCAGCGCCGCCGACCGCGCCGTGAGGTCGCCCGCCCGGCGGAGCTTGTGCTGGGTGAACGCCTCGGCCGCGTTGCGGGCCACGGTCTCGGCGAGCGCGCGTTTGTCGCCGCGCTGCGGCACGCGCACCTGCACCCGCGAACCGCGCAGCCCCGAGAGCCAGTGGACGAGCGTGTCGAGCTCGGCCGGGAGCTCCGGGACGAGGATCTCCTTCGGGACGGGCTGGTGGGCGTCGTCGGCGGAGCCCGCCAGCGCCGCCTGCTCGCCGTAGAACTGGGTGAGGAACCGCTCCACGAGCTGCGCGGTGTCGGTGGGTTCGACCTTGTCGACCACCCAGCCGCGCTGGCCGCGGACCCGGCCGCCGCGCACGTGGAAGACCTGGACGGCCGCCTCGAGCTCGTCCTCGGCGAACGCCACGACGTCGGCGTCGGTGCCGTCGCCCAGCACCACGGCCTGGCGTTCCATCGCGCGGCGCAGCGCGCCGATGTCGTCGCGCAGCCGGGCGGCGCGCTCGAACTCGAGCTCGGCGGACGCCTCGGCCATCTTGCGCTCGAGCTGCCGGACCAGGTGGTCGGTGCGCCCGGAGAGGAAGTCGCAGAAGTCCTCGACGATGTCGCGGTGCTCCTGGGCGTCGACGCGCCCGACGCACGGCGCCGAGCACTTGTCGATGTAGCCGAGCAGGCACGGGCGCCCGATCTGGCCGTGGCGCTTGAACACCCCGGCGCTGCACGTGCGGGCCGGGAACACCCGCAGCAGCATGTCGAGGGTCTCGCGGATCGCCCAGGCGTGCGCGAACGGGCCGAAGTAGCGCACGCCCTTGCGGCGCGGCCCCCGGTAGACCGACAGCCGGGGGAACTCCTCGTGCATCGTGACCGCGAGCACCGGGTAGGTCTTGTCGTCGCGGTAGCGGACGTTGAACCGCGGGTCGAACTCCTTGATCCAGTTGTACTCGAGCTGCAGCGCCTCGACCTCGGTGGCGACCACCGTCCACTGCACGTGCGCCGCCGAGGTGACCATCTGGCGCGTGCGCGGGTGCAGGCCGGAGATGTCGGCGAAGTACGAGTTGAGGCGCTGGCGCAGGCTCTTCGCCTTGCCCACGTAGATGACCCGGCCGTGCTGGTCGGAGAAGCGGTACACCCCGGGGGCCTCCGGGATGGACCCGGGGGCCGGACGGTAGGTGGCGGGATCAGCCATGGCCTCACCAGGGTAGGACCGGCCTCCGACACGCCGTGAGCGGACCGCCCCCTCGGCGCGTCACGGGTGTGGTGTACACGGAACTGTCGGCCCGCCGTGATAGGACTTGCCGGCGATGCGAACGCGCGTTCGAACCGACGAGGGGATCCGATGGGGCTCGACAAGCTCGACACGATCCGCAAGCTGCTCGCCAAGGCGGAGCGCGCCGCCACCGGCGCCGAGGCCGAGACGTACACGGCCAAGGCGATCGAGCTGATGGCCCGCCACGGCGTCGACGCCGCGCTGCTCGCCGCCGCCCGGCCCGGCAGCGACCGGATCGGGCCGCAGCGCATCGAGATGCAGGATCCCTACAGCGCGGGCAAGGCCAGGCTGCTCGGCTGGACCGCGGCGGCGCTCGGCTGCCGGTGGGTCCTGCACGGGGCGCGGGGCGGCAAGGTCGCCGCGGTCACGGTGTTCGGTCACACCTCGGACCGGCAACGCGCCGAGCTGCTCTACACGTCGCTGCAGCTGCAGGCCACCACCCAGCTGGTCCGGGTGCGCCCGGCCCGGCCCGGTGAGTCCGTGGCCGCCTACCGCCGCTCGTGGCTGCACGGCTTCGCCGTGGAGGTCCACCGCAGGCTCAGCACCGCCGAGGAACGCGCCGCCACGGATGCGCCCGCCACCGCCACCGGCGGCCCGTCCGTCGCGCTGGTGCTGGCCGATCGCCGCGAACAGGTCGACCGCGCCTACGCCGCCGCCTTCCCGCGGCTGGCCACGGCCCGGCGCGCCGTGCTGTCCGGTTCGGGCTTCGCGGCCGGCGCCATGGCGGGCGAGCGGGCCGACCTCGGCCACGGCGGCGGCCTCGGTTCCCCACAACGCTCGGCGCTAGGAGGGTGCTGAACAACTCCGCCCGTAGCGAGCGGTGTCCAGGTGGTGGCATCGCCAGGCGGAGGAGGGGCCGATACCGCTGTTGTATCGGGCCCGACGACAACGCCGCGAGGGCGCCGCCTGGGCGCCGCGCAGTAGGGCCGAGTTGTTCAGCGCGCTCCTACCGGAGCGCGCTGAGATGGGCGCCCGCGGGTCAGGCGGGCAGGGCGATGAGGCGGTCCACCACCAGCTCGAGGTCCTCGCCCACCACGTGCGGGCGCGCCACCACGTCGGGCACCGCGCCTTCGAGCCGGGTGGCGAAGCCGCCGATCAGCCCGGCCCGCACGGCACCGTGCACGTCCCAGGAGTGCACGGCCACCAGTGCCACACGGTCCCCCATGGCGTCCACCTGCTGGCAGGCCCAGTTGTACACGCGGGCGGGCGGCTTGAAGGAGCGGATCTCCTCGGTGGAGAGCACTCCACGCAGGTAGGTGCGCAGCCCGGCCCGGTCGAGCGCGTCGGAGGCCACCTCGGCGCCGCCCTGGGTGAACGCGTAGGCGGGGATCCGGGCCCGCGCGAGCGCCCGCAGCGCCGGCTCCACGTCCGGGTACGGCGGCAGCTCCGCGAAGCCGGCCAGCACGTGGTCGAGCGCCTCCTCCGACAGGGTGTGCTGCGCGGTGGTGCGCAGCGCCGCCCTCGCCACCTCGGCGAACGGGCGCACCGCGCCGGCGAGCGTGAGGGCCATCCCGTCCCGCAGCGTCCGGGTGTAGAACAGCTCCCACTCGTGGTCGGGCCGTCCCACGTCCACGAAGCGCGAGCGCAGCGCCGACACCTGCAGCATCGTCTCGAACACGTCGAAGAGCACCACACGAGGCCGGCGATCCGGCACCCGCAGCATGCGGTCCAGCTGGCTCGCGCCCTCCACCGTGCTCATCGTGCCCCGTCCGTCGTGCCCTGCTCGTCGCGGCGGGGTCTGTGGGTCGTGCCGGGTTTCATCGTGCCGGGTCTCATCGTGCCGTGTTCATCGCGCCGTGTCGTGCTTCCACTCGTCGCTCACCCGGGCCACCCTCCGGCGTACCACCCGGGCCGTACGGATGAAGATCGTTGCTCAGTGCGACGGAGCGGAGCGAAGCGGAAGCGTTCCGTAGCGCCGAACGGCGTTCAGAACGCGCCGAACGTGCAGCGCGCGCAGGGGCGCGAGCGCGTATCCGGGGTAGCTCGCCAACCATGTCGCGCTCCCGAGACTCACGGCGTCGGCGCCCGCCCAGAAGTACTCCCGGCAGTCGTCCACCGTGCGGATCCCGCCCGTCGCGATGATCGGCAGGGTCACCCCGGCCTCCCGGAGCTCGCTCACCACCCGCAGTCCGATCGGCTTGATCGCCCGTCCGGAGAGGCCCCCGTAGCGGTTGGCGAGCCACGGCGTGCCCGTGCGCGGGTCCAGGCGCAGCGCCTTCACCGTGTTGATCGCGGTCAGCGCCGACACCCCCGCCTTCGCGGCCTGTTCCGCGTTGCGCAGGTAGTCGTAGTCGGGCGACAGCTTCAGGATCACCGGGTGGTTGCTGCGGGGCACCGCCTCGTCGAGCACGTCCTGCAGGATCGTGGAGAAGTCGAAGTTGACGTTGTGGCAGGAGACGTTGAACTCGACCGCGGCGATGTCACCGGGCGGCACGGCGGCGTTCACCCGGTCCACGAGGGTCACGAACTCCTCGGCGGAGAAGCCACCGAGCGAGATGATCACGCGCTGGTCGCGGGTACGCGGGTAGTAGTCGCGCAGGTAGGCGTCGATGCCGACGTTGCACCACCCGAACGCGTTGAGCCAGCCGCCGTCGGTGCCGCGCAGCACGGTGCGGTACCGCTTGAGCAGGCCGGGCAGCTCGCTGAGGGCGTAGTCGTCCCGCGTGGTGAAGTGGCCCTCGCGGGGCTCCACGGTCAACGTCCTGGTGGTCACGGCCCCGAACTCGGCCAGCGGCACGAACAGCGACACCGGGCTCATGCCGTACGGCACGAGCGCGGAGTTCGACACCCCGTATCCCAGCAGGCTCGACGACGTGACCAGCCGGTTGCGGAGCACGATGTCGCCGAGGCGGACACTCTCTTCGCCGGACGGATCCCGGCCGACCTGATCACGGGCACGCAGCACGGCACCGATGGTACGTGCGAGCAGCGACCGGGCCGTCGCCCGCCGTCGATCGGCCGCGACGGCTCAGGAGGTGCGGGCGGCGGCGTGCAGCGCGCGGAGCTTCCCGATGGCGTCCACGGCGCGGAAGCCGTCCACGGCCTGGATGGCCAGCACCGGCAGGTACTCGTCGTCGGGCAGGTCGAGCCGGGCCCAGGACGCCCCGTCCGGGAACGCCACGCGCCGCACGAGCTCCCACGGCACGCGCCGGCTGGTGAGGAGGTTGCGCACCTCCACGCCCTCGGCGTCGGCCCGCACCCGGGGCAGCGCGAGCAGGAGCACGCCACCGGCCACCATCAGGCCCAGCAGCACGAGCGCCACCTGATCGGCGAAGCGGAAGTACACGCCGGTCTCGGTGGTGCGCAGCAGCACGCCCACCACGACGAACAACACCACCACCGCCACGGCGCCCACCCACGCGGCGATCAGCACCTTGCGCGGCCGCAGCACCAGCGGCTCGGGCCGATCGACGGGCCCGCCGGGGGCGGCCTCCCCGAGACCGGTCCGGGCGGCCTCGCCGCTGCCGGGTTGAGTCACGAACTCCTCCGCAGGTCACGCAGTGCCAGTGCGGTGTGGAGCGCCGCGAGGCAGGCCTCCGCGCCCTTGTCCTCCGCCGAGCCGGGAGCGCCGGAACGGTCCACCGCCTGGGCCAGCGTCTCACAGGTGAGCACGCCGTTGCCCACCGGCGTGCGCTCGTCCAGCGACACGCGCGTGAGCCCGGCGGTCACGGCGTCGCAGACGTACTCGAAGTGCGGCGTGCCACCCCTGATCACCACGCCGAGGGCCACCACCGCGTCGTGGCCCGTGGCGAGCTCCTGGCACACCACCGGGAGTTCGACGGTGCCGGGCACCCGCACCAGGGTCGGCCTGTCCACACCAGCCTTCGCGGCGATCTCCAGGGCGCGTTCCACCATGGTGTCCACGATGTCGGCGTGCCAGCTGGCCGCGGCCACGGCCAGGCGCAACCGGCCGGCGTCCGGGATGTCCTGGACGATCGGCCGTCCCTCGCCGCTCATCTGCTGTCCGCCGGGCTCATGTCCCCGTCCCGTCCGCCGCCACCGCAGCGGCGACCTCGTCGAGACCGGGCAGGTCGTGGCCCATCCGGTCGCGCTTCGTCCGCAGGTAGCGAAGGTTCTCACGGCTCGCCCGCACCGGCAACGACACGCGTCCGGTGATGGTGAGGCCGTAGCCCTCCAGCCCCGCGCGCTTGTCCGGGTTGTTGGTGAGCAGCCGCATCGTGGTGATGCCGAGATCCACCAGGATCTGCGCGCCGATGCCGTAGTCGCGCGCGTCGGCGGGCAGGCCGAGCGCCAGGTTGGCGTCCACCGTGTCGGCGCCCGCCTCCTGCAGCTGGTAGGCCTGCAGCTTGTGGAGCAGGCCGATGCCCCGGCCCTCGTGCCCCCGCATGTAGAGCACCACCCCGCGGCCCTCCGCGGCCACGGCGGCGAGCGCCGCGTCGAGCTGGGGGCCGCAGTCGCAGCGCATCGAGCCGAACACGTCGCCGGTGAGGCACTCGGAGTGCACGCGCACCAGCACGTCCTCGCCGCTGCCCTCCGGCGTCCCCACGTCCCCGCGCACCATCGCGATGTGCTCGATCCCGTCGAGCAGCGAGTCGTAGCCGAAGGCGATGAACTCGCCGTGGGCGGTGGGGATGCGGGCCTGCGCCACGCGCACCACGTGCTTCTCGAAGCGGCGGCGGTAGGCGATCAGGTCGCAGATGGTGATGAGGGTGAGGTCGTGGTCCTCGGCGAACACCCGCAGCTCGTCGCCACGGGCCATGTCACCGTCGTTCTTCTGCGACACGATCTCGCACAGCGCACCCGCGGGCGAGAGCCCGGCGAGCCGGGCCAGGTCCACGGCCGCCTCGGTGTGTCCGGCACGCCGCAGCACGCCGCCCTCCCGGGCCCGCAGCGGCAGCACGTGGCCCGGGCGCACCAGGTCGGCAGGGCCTGCGGTCGGGTCGGCCAGCAGGCGGATGGTGTGTGCCCGGTCGGTGGCCGAGATACCGGTGGTGATCCCCGCCTTCGCGTCCACCGTCACGGTGAAGGCGGTACGGAAGTTGTCGCCGTTGGAGTGGTGCATCGGAGGCAGGTCCAGCCGGTCGCACTCCGCCTCGGTGAGCGCCACGCAGACGTAGCCGGAGGTGTAGCGGACCATGAACGACACCAGCTCGGGGGTCGCCATCTCGGCCGCGAAGATGAGGTCGCCCTCGTTCTCGCGGTCCTCGTCGTCCACCACCACCACGGGCTTGCCGGCCCGCAGGTCGGCCAGGGCCCGCTCGATCGCCTCGAAGCTGCCGCGCCGCGGGTCGGTCGGAGGCGCATCCGTACCGGCGGCAAGGGGTGCCGGCTCTTCCGGGGCTGCCTGACCGTCCATCGCTCCACCGTTCACCGGACCACCGTCTCCTGCCCTGCTCACTGGGCTCTGGCCTCCTCGCCGACCGCCGCAGCGGAACCGCTACCACCGACGTACCCGACGGCAAGCCGCTCCACATACTTTGCGACGACATCGACCTCCACGTTCACGTTATCCCCCGGTTCCCGGAACCCGAGTGTGGTGTGTGACAAGGTCGTAGGGATCAGCGCCACCACGAAACTGTCGGGCGCCACTCCCGCCACGGTCAGCGACACGCCGTCCACGGCCACCGAACCCTTCTCCACCACGTACCGGGCCAGCTCCGCCGGCAGGCTGAACCTCAGCTCGTCGCTGCGCTCCCCCGGCGTGCGGGTCAACAGCGTCGCCACCCCGTCCACATGCCCCTGCACGATGTGGCCGCCCAGCCGTCCCGTCACCGGCACGGCGCGCTCCAGGTTCACCCGTGTGCCCTCGGTCACCGTGGAGAGGCTCGAACGCTTGAGCGTCTCGGGCACGAGCTCCACGGTGAAGGTGCCGTCGGTGCTGCCGTCGGGGTCGATGACGGTGAGACACACCCCGTTCACGGCGATCGAGTCCCCGTGGCGGGCGTCGGTGGTGACGGTGCGCCCGCGCACGGTGAACACCACAACCTCGGCGCTCTCGCGCACCGCGAGCACCTCGCCGATCTCCTCGACGATCCCGGTGAACATGTGCGTGCTCCCTTTCCGCCGTCACGGCCGCATCTGGTGCAACCGCGGGCCACTGCCGTTCGTTACCCGGCCCGTCGTGATCATCCTCGCCGGGCGGACGGCGCGGTCATGGCGCCCACCTGCGGTGGGCCGACGCCTTCACCACGCGGTCCCGCAGCGCCTGCACCGCGCGCGCCGGGTCGTCGGCGCCGTAAACGGCCGAGCCGGCAACGAAGCAGTCCACCCCGGCCTCGGCCGCCGCCTCGATCGTGTCGGCGTTGATGCCACCGTCGATCTCCACCAGCAGCGTCAGGTGACCGGTGTCCACCATCCGCCGGGCCGACCGCACCTTCTCGAGCACCTCGGGCATGAAGCTCTGCCCGCCGAACCCGGGCTCCACGCTCATCACGAGCAGCGTGTCGTAGTGCCGCAGCGTCTCGAGGTAGGGCTCCAGCGGCGTGCCCGGCTTCACCGACAGACCGGCGCGGGCGCCCGCCGCGCGCAGGTCGGCGGCCAGCGCCACCGGGTCGCGCGCCGCCTCGACGTGCACCGTCACGTTGTGCGCTCCGGCCTCGGCGTAGCCCACCGCCCAGCGGTCCGGGTCGTCGATCATGAGATGGCAGTCCAGCGGGATCGTCGTGGCCCGGATCAGCGACTCCACCACCGGCAGCCCGAGGGTCAGGTTCGGCACGAAGTGGGCGTCCATCACGTCGACGTGCAGCCAGTCGGCGCCACTGCCGGGCGGACCGCCCACCGCGGCTGCCTCGTCGGCGAGCCGGGCGAAGTCGGCCGCGAGAATGCTCGGGGCGATCATCGGTTGCACCTACCGAAGATTACGCCGCACGGTCCGGGCGTCCGGTGGCTCCCGGTGTCTCCGAAAATGTCAGGGTCCTGCGGTGCACTGGTCCTCATGTCAGCACCCCAGTCGGTCGACGAGCAGCTGAGTCACCTGCTCGTCGGCGAGTCGCCCGCCGTCGCCGCACTCGTCCACCGGCTCCGGGCGGTGGTCCGCACCGCCCATCCCGACCTGCGCGAGCGCGTCTACCCGGGGTGGCACGGGCTCGGTTTCCACCATCCGCGCGCCGGTTACCTGTGCGCGCTGTTCCCCCGTGACGGCGGCGTCAACGTGGGTTTCGAGCACGGCGCCGACCTGCCCGACCCGCACGGCAGGCTGCTGGGCGAAGGCCGGCGCATGCGCGACGTCCGCGTCGAGGTGACGGCCGGGCCCGAGGAGGACGAGGTGGTGATCGACTACCTCGACCTGGCCCTCGACTGGGCCCTCGACCGCGCGGCGGGCAACCGCGCCGGCCGGGCCCGCTGAGCCCGCGTCACGCCACGCGGCGCAGCAGCGCGAGGAACATGGCGTCGGTCCCCTGCCGGTGCGGCCACAGCTGCACCGTGGGGCCGTCGCCGAGGTCGGGCACACCGGGCAGGTACTCCCGGGCATCGAGCCGTTCCACGTTCGGGTGCTTGCGCAGCACACCCGTGAGCACGCCCACCGTCTCGGCCAGGTGGGGCGAACAGGTGACGTAGGCCACCACCCCGCCGGGCCGGACGTGGCGCAGCGCCGCCGTCAACAGCTCCCGCTGGAGCTTCGTCAGCCCCGACACGTCCTCGGGCCGCCGCCGCCAGCGTGCCTCCGGGCGACGCCGCAACGCGCCGAGGCCGGTGCAGGGGGCGTCCACCAGCACGCGGTCGTACGCACCGTCGGGGAGCGGGGCCTCCCGGCCGTCGGCCACGTGGACGGTCACCGGGAGCCCGTCGGCGGCCCGTCGCACCAGGTCGGCGCGGTGGGTGCTCACCTCCACGGCGTCCACGTCCACCCCGTCGAGCGCCGCCAGCCCACCGAGCAGCGCGGCCTTGCCGCCGGGGCCGGCACACAGATCCAGCCACCGGCCGGTGTCCGTGCCGGTGAGCCCGGCCCGCGACAGGGCGAGCGCCACCAGCTGACTGCCCTCGTCCTGCACCACGGCGAGGCCTTCGTTCACCGCGTCCAGCTCGCCGATGGCGCCGCTGCCCGGCTCGAGGTGCACGCCGTACGGGGAGTACGGGGCCTCCTCCCCGCCGGTCACCAGGGCCAGCTCGGCCGCGGTGATCTCACCCGGCCGCGCCAGCAGGTGCACGGCGGGGCGCGCGTCGTCGGCCGCGAGTGCGGCGTCGAGCTCCTCCGGGGCACCGAGCGCGTCGGCGAACGCCTGGGCGATCCAGCGGGGGTGGGCGTGCGCCATCGCCGCGTGGCCCACCGGGTCCTCGGCGGCCGGCGGGGCCAGGCGCTCCACCCAGGCCTGCTCGTCGTGCTCCCCCACCCTGCGCAGGATCGCGTTGACGAACCCCGCGGCCCGGGTGCCCGCATCGCCGCGCACGAGCTCCACCGTGGTGTCGACGGCGGCGTGCGGCGGGATCCGGGTGCGCAGCAGCTGGTAGGCCCCGAGCCGGAGCGCGTCGAGCAGCGGCGGTTCCACCCGGATCAGCGGCCGGTCGGTGCAGGCCTCGAGGATCGCGTCGAGCAGCCCCTTGGCCCGCAGCGTGCCGTAGCCGAGCTCGGTGGCCAGCGCCGCTTCCCGGTCGTGCAGCCCGTGGCGCCGCAGGATCGACGGGAGGGCGAGGTTGGCGTAGGCGTCGCGGACCCGCACGGAGGTGAGCAGGTCGAGCGCGGCCTGCCGGGCCGGGTCCGGTTCCGGGGGCCGGGGTGGTCCGCTGCGCCCGCGCGGCGGACCGGCGGTGCGGTGGCCGCCCGGCGACGGAGCACCCGCTCGCCGGCGCGGCCGGCGGCCCGGCGCGCTCACGCCACTGTCCAGGACGCGGGAGCGGGGGTGCCGGACGCGGGGCGCCGGGTGCCGGAGTCGGCTGGGGTGCTCATGTCAGGAGGCCTCCCGGCTCGATGTGTGCCCCGCGTGCCCAGTCCGGTGCCGGCATCGACCGCTTGCCCACCGGTTGCACCTCGCCCAGCTGCAGGGGCGCTCCCACGGTACCGACGAGCACCCGGCGCTTCTCCACGTGCAGCTCGCCGGGCTTGAGCACCACGGGCTCGGTAGCCGGCACGGCGGCGACGGGGCCGAGCCCGAGCCGCTCACCGCGGAAGGTGGTCCAGGCACCGGGCTCCGGGGTGACCGACCGGATCAACCGGTCGATGGCCAGCGGCGGGGCGGCCCAGTCGATGCGGGCGTCGGCGGTGGTCACCTTGGGCGCGCGCGAGACACCCTCGGCCGGCTGGGGCCGGGGCCGCAGTGTGCCGTCGGCGATGCCGTCCATCGTGGCCAGCAGCAGCGTCGCCCCGGAGACCGCCAGCCGCCCGAGCAGGTCGCCCGCCGTGTCGGCCGGACCGACGGGCTCGGTGACCACACCGAAGGTCGGCCCGGTGTCCATGCCCTCCTCCAGGAGGAACGTGGTGGCCCCGGTGACCTCGTCGCCGTGACGCACGGCGGCCTGCACCGGGGCCGCACCGCGCCACGCCGGCAGCAGCGAGAAGTGCAGGTTGACCCACCCCTGGCGCGGGATGTCGAGCGTGGCCCGCGGGATGAGCGCGCCGTAGGCGACCACCGGGCAGCAGTCCGGCGCGATCTCGGCGAGCTCCGCCCGGAACGCCGGGTCCGACGGCCGGGCGGGGGTCAGCACGGGGATCCCGGCCTCGTCGGCGAGCGCGCCGACGGGCGACCGGACGAGCTTGCGGCCCCGCCCTGCGGGGGCGTCGGGACGGGTGACCACGGCGGCCACCTCGTGCCGTGACGAACCGAGCAGCGCCCGCAGGGACGGCACCGCAGGCTCGGGGGTCCCGGCGAACACCAGTCTCACCGGCCGCTACCTGACCTTGCCGAAGATGGGGTGGGGGCTGACCTTGACCTGCGGCGCGGGCGAGCCGAACCACTCGGCCGCGCGGATCTCCGCCATGGCCTGCCTGCGGGTCTCCTGGTCGAGGCGGTCGACGAACAGCACGCCGTCGAGGTGGTCGGTCTCGTGCTGGATGCACCGGGCCAGCCGCTCGCTGCCCTCGACGGTGACCGGCTCACCGTGTTCGTTCCAGCCGTGGGCCACCACGTGCAGGTGCCGCCGGCAGTCCCAGCGCAGCCCGGGGATCGACAGGCACCCCTCCGGCCCCGTCTGCTCCTCGTCGCCCACCACCTCGAAGGTGGGGTTGACCAGGTGGCCCGCGAACCCGTCGCAGTCGTAGGTGAACACCCGCAGCCCGACGCCGAGCTGGGGCGCCGCGAGCCCGGCGCCACCCTCGTCGTGCATCGTGTCGGTGAGGTCGGCGACCAGCTTGCGCAGCTCCGCGTCGAAGGTGGTGACCTCGACGGCGGGCGTGCGCAGCACCGGGTCACCGAAGAGCCTGATGGGCTGGACGGACACGGATCTCCTCGCGGACGACAGCGGACGGGACGGCAGCGGATCGGGCGGGAACGGGCGGCACGGCCACCGGCAGACATCGATTCTGCCACGGGGACCCCGGCCGGACGGACGCCGCGGGGGCGCCGCCGCGGTGTCAGCCGATCTCGACGGGGTCGAGACGCACCCGCACCGGATCGGGCACCTTGCGGGCGGTGCGCGCGGCCTGCGCGGCATGCAGAGCCGCGGCCATCGCACGCCCGTCGGCCCGCGGCACGCGCAGCAGCGCCCGTTCCCGGATCTCCGGCGGCTCGTCGCCCGCGGCGGTGCCGACCGGGTCGAGCTCGACGGGGCCGAGCACCTCGACGACCCCCGGCAGCTCCGCGAGCATGTCGGCGACGGCGCCGGCCGTGCCCTCCACGGTGGCCATCCGCACGGCGGGTGGGAAGCCGACCTCGGCCCGGGACGCGAGCTCGGCCGCGGCATGCCCGGCGGGATCCCAGCGCACGAGGGCCTGCACCACCGGGATCGCGGTGTCGGCCATCACGACGACGCGGCCTCCCTCGGTGTGCGGGACGACGAGCGCCGCGGCGGCGAACCAGCGCCGCAGGGTCTCCTCGGCCACGCGCAGGTCGGGGCGGGACAGCATCGCCCACCCGTCGAGCAGGAGGGCGGCGCCGTAGCCGCCCGCGGCGCGAGGCTCGGCGCCGGGGGTGGCGACCACCAGCTCCGGCTGGGCGGCCACCTCCGCGAGCACGGGGGCACCGCCACCCGAGGTCCGCACCGTGGTGCCGGGGAACGCCCGCCCGAGCTCCTCGGCGGTGCGTCCGGACCCGACCACCCCGGCCCGCAGCCTGCGCGACCCGCACGCCGGGCAGCGGAACGCGCTGTCGGGCCGGCCGCACCAGCGGCAGTGCGGCAGCCCGGCGGCGTCGTCGTGGGCACCGTCGCGCCCGCGCCGGCCGGTGAGCCCGAGCGGCCCGGCACAGTGGCGGCAGCGGGCCGTCTCGCGGCAGGTGCCGCAGGCGAGCCAGGGCAGGTACCCGGCGCGCGGGACCTGCACCAGCACCGGTCGGCCCGCGCCCAGCGCGGCGCGGGCCGCCTCGAAGGCCAGGTGCGGCAGCCGGGCCGCGCGCGAGTCGGGGTCGCGGACGAGCTGCGCGTCGGTCTCGCCGAGCGCGGTGATCCGCGGCATCGCCGCGCGCACCGTGGCGCGCTCGGCGACGACCTCCCGGGCCCAGCCCGACTCGACGAGCACGTGCGCCTCGGCGGTGCGGGCGAACCCGCCCACCAGCAGGGCCGCTCCCGCGCTGTGGGCGCGCAGCACGAGGACGTCGCGGACGTGCGGGTACGGGGCCCGCGGTTCGGAGTGCAGGTCGTCGCCGTCGTCCCAGACGGCGAGCAGCCCGAGCCGGTCGACGGGGGCGAACGCCGCCGACCGGGTGCCCACGACGACCCGGACGTGGCCACGGCGCACCGCGAGCCAGCGCCGGTACCGCTCCGCAGGACCCAACTCGGCGGTGAGCGCGACCACGCCGTCGGGCCCGAGCCGGGCGGCGCACGCGGCGTGCAGCGCCGCGACGTCACGCTGGTCGGGGACGACCAGCACGGCACCGCGCCCCGCCGCGACGGTGGCCGCGGCCGCCTCGGCGAGGCGGTCGGGCCAGCACTCCCCCGGCAGCGCCTGCCACACCGCGTGGGCGGTGCGGCCGCCGGCGAGCGCGTCGAGCAGGGCCGCCCCGTGCTGGTAGCGCCGCCACGCGGCCGGCTCGACCGGGCCGGCAGCCGGCGCGGCGGCCGGAGCGGGTGCCGGCCCGGTGCTGCCCTCCCCCGGCGCCGCAACGTCCACCGCGTCGGCCGTCGCGACGGCCTCCGCCTTGGCGTGCCGCGGCGGGACGGCGAGGCGCAGGACGTCGGCGAGCACCCCGGCGTACCGGTCGGCCACCGCGCGGCACAGCGCGGCGACCTCCGGGGTGAGCACCGGCTCGGGTGACACCACCTTCTCCACCCAGGCGAGCTTGCCGGTGTGGGGCGACTCGGCCAGCCGCTCCAGCAGGTAGCCGTCGACCAGCCGCCCGGCGAAGCGCACCCGCAGCCGCACTCCCGGCACCGCGACCGCGGCGAGGTGCTCGGGGACGCGGTAGTCGAAGGGGCGGTCCAGGTGGGCGAGCGCGACGTCGACCGCGACCCGGGCCACCGGCAGCTCGGCGGCAGGCCGCCACTCACCACGGTTACGGCCCGGTCGCGCCACGGAACCTCCTCGCTGCGGGCCGCCCGGTCTACCAGACACCGCCGGCGGCGGCGCGTCGACGACGGCACCGTCGACCGGGCCGGGCACGCCGGGCAGCGCGGTGCCCTCCGGCGCCCTCCCGACCTCGGAGGGCCGGGCAGGGGCCGGGGACGGCACCGCGCCGGCTGCGCGGGACCGGTGGACCGTGCTGCTGGTGGTCATGCCGCCATCGTGGGGGCGGCCCCCGACAGTCACGCCGGGTTCAGCGGGCCGCGGTACGGACTTGTCCCCAGGACGGGACCGGGCAGGCCCGCTCAGCTCGCCGCGGACTTGAGCGCGTCGGCGCGGGAGGTGCTCTCCCACGGCAGATCCACGTCGGTGCGGCCGAAGTGGCCGTAGGCGGCGGTCTGGGCGTAGATCGGGCGCAGCAGGTCGAGGTCGCGGATGATCGCGGCCGGCCGCAGGTCGAACACCTCGGTGATCGCCGACTGGATCTTGATCGGGTCGACGTGCTCGGTGCCGAACGTCTCGACGAACAGGCCCACCGGGGCCGCCTTGCCGATGGCGTAGGCGACCTGCACCTCGATGCGCTCGGCCAGGCCCGCGGCGACCGCGTTCTTGGCGACCCACCGCATCGCGTAGGCGGCCGAGCGGTCGACCTTCGACGGGTCCTTGCCGGAGAACGCGCCGCCGCCGTGCCGGGCGAAGCCGCCGTAGGTGTCGACGATGATCTTGCGGCCGGTCAGGCCGGCGTCACCCATCGGGCCACCGACGACGAAGCGCCCGGTGGGGTTGACCAGCAGGCGCAGGTCGCCGACGTCGAGGCCCAGCTCGCGGATCTCCGGGTCGACGACGTGCTCGCGGATGTCCGGGGCGAGCATCCCGTCGAGGTCGATGTCGGCGGCGTGCTGGCTGGAGACGACCACGGTGTCCAGCCGGACGGCCTTGTCGCCGTCGTACTCGATGGTGACCTGGGTCTTGCCGTCCGGGCGCAGGTAGGGCAGCAGGCCGGACTTGCGCACGTCGGTGAGCCGGCGGGCCAGCCGGTGGGCCAGCGCGATCGGCAGCGGCAGCAGCTCCGGCGTGTCGGTGTTGGCGTAGCCGAACATGAGGCCCTGGTCGCCGGCACCCTGGCGGGCGATCTCGTCCTCGCTCGACTCGACCCGGCTCTCGTACGCGGTGTCGACGCCCTGGGCGATGTCGGCCGACTGGGCCCCGATCGCGACGTTGACCCCGCACGACGCCCCGTCGAAGCCCTTGGCCGACGAGTCGTAGCCGATGTCGAGGACCTTCTCGCGCACCAGCGTGGGAATGTCGGCGTAGGCGCTCGTGGTGACCTCGCCCGCCACATGGACCTGCCCGGTGGTCACCAGCGTCTCCACGGCCACGCGGCTACGAGGGTCCTGGGCCAGCAGTGCGTCGAGCACCGTGTCGCTGATGGCGTCACACATCTTGTCCGGGTGCCCCTCGGTCACCGACTCGCTGGTGAACAACCGCCGGCCTGCGTTCGCCACGCCGTACTCCGTCCGTTCTCGCTCGATCCGCTCTCGCGACCGCAGCTCAGGTGATCTCCGACCGGCCAGCCTAGTGGACGGCCGTGTGCAGCCTCCCAGGAGTGGCGTTCGGGCGAAATGTGAGGTTCTGGTGACGATCCGCTCACCGAATGCATGCGTGTCACTCTTTCCGGTGATTCCAGTGGGGGCACCGAATCGGTTTGCCCGTGGGTCGTTGGGGGCAGCGAGTAACCAGTGCAATGCGGGCCGCCCTGATGGAGGAACGCGACGATGAACGCCCTCACCTCACTGCGGTATCGCCCGGGCAGGCGCGAGGCCGCGGTCGGCGCGATGGTCGCGGTCGCCGCGGCCGGGGTCATGGCCTCGGTCGCCGGGGCCGCAGCGGGTGCGGCCGCGCCCGCCGGCCGGTGCACCGAGAACCTCAACGTCCGCTCCGCACCGGATCCCCACGCGGAGATCGTCGCGGTGTGCCCGGCCGGCACCGAGGTGCACGTGGGCGAGACCCACGGCGGGTTCGTGCGGCTGGTCGACCTCGGCGGCTGGACGGTGGCGCAGTACGTGACGGTGCCCGCGGTCGCCGCGTCCCTCCCCGTGCAGCGGACACCGGACCAGGACGTGGCCCTCACCCCGCCCCCCACGCCGGAGACCGACTTCCACGGCTGACGCCGCAGACGCGCAGCTCAGAGCCGGGCGGCCACGGCGTCCCAGAGGTACGAGGCCAACAGCGCCTTGGAGCCGGACCCGAGTTCGGTCTCGCTGCCGTCGGCCCCGAGCAACCATCCCGAGTTGTCGGCCACCTCGAACGCCTTGCCGTCGCCCACGGCGTTGACGACGAGCAGGTCGCAGCCCTTGCGGGCGAGCTTGGCCCGGCCGTGGTGCAGCGCGTCGCCCGTGGCGTCGCCGGTCTCGGCCGCGAAGCCGGCCACGATCTGCCCGGGCTCCCGGGCCTGCACGAGCTCGACGAGGATGTCCGGGTTGACGGTCAACGCCAGGGGCTCGGGATCGCCGGACCCCTTCTTGATCTTGTGGTCCACGAGCGCGACGGGCCGGAAGTCGGCCACCGCCGCGTTCATCACCACCGCGTCCGCACCCTTGGCGGCGGCGCGCATCGCGTCGCGCATCTCCCTGGCCGAACCGGCACGCACGACGTCGACCGCGGCCGGGTCGGCCAGGTCGGCCGTGTGCCCAGCCACCAGCGTGACGGCGGCCCCGCGCTGGGCCGCCACCCTGGCGATGGCGTAGCCCTGCCGGCCCGACGAGCGGTTGCCGAGGTAGCGCACCGGGTCGAGGGCCTCCCGGGTGCCGCCCGCGGACACGACGACCCGGCGGCCGGACAGGTCGCGGGGCAGCGCGTCGCCGCGTTCGAGCAGCAGGCGGGCGAACTCCGCGATCTCGTCGGGGTCGGGCAGCCGCCCCCGGCCGGTGTCCTTGCCGGTGAGCCGCCCCGAGGCCGGCTCCAGGACGACGACGCCGCGGGAACGCAGCAGCTCGACGTTGGCGCGCGTGGCCGGGTGGTCCCACATCTCGGTGTGCATGGCCGGGGCGAACAGCACCGGGCACCGGGCCGTGAGCAGCGACGCGGTGAGCAGGTCGTCGGCCCGGCCGGAGGCGGCGCGGGCCATCAGGTCGGCGGTGGCGGGAGCGACGACGACGAGGTCGGCCTCCTGGCCGAGCTTCACGTGCGGCACCGCCGGCACGTCGGTGAACACGCCGGTGTGCACGGGCTGCCCCGAGAGCGCCTCGAAGGTGGCGGCGCCGACGAACTCCAGGGCGGCGGCGGTGGGCAGCACCCGCACGGAGTGGCCGCTCTCGGTGAGGCGGCGCAGCAGCTCGGCGCTCTTGTAGGCCGCGATGCCGCCGGCCACCCCGAGCAGCACCCGGGGCCTGGTCAGGGACTCCATGCGTGACCTCGCGGCCTCACCACTCGCCTGTGGACTGCTCGCCCGTTACTGCTCGCCCTCGGTGTGCTCGAGCAGACCGGCCTGGATCTCGCGCATGGCGATCGAGAGGGGCTTCTCGCGCGGGCCCGGCTCCACGAGCGGGCCGACGTACTCCAGCAGGCCCTCGCCGAGCTGCGAGTAGTAGTCGTTGATCTGGCGGGCGCGCTTGGCGGCGTAGATCACGAGGGCGTACTTCGAGCTGACCTGGCCCAGCAGGTCGTCGATGGGCGGGTTGGTGATGCCCTCGGGGATGGAACCGGCAACAGGACCGGTCAGAGGCATGCTCACGAAGAAGACTCCTGGGTGTGGTCGGGCGTCGGGACCGTGTCACGGACGGACCTGTCACGATGTGACGAGTCCGTCACTGACACGGGCCGACCAGCAAGTCTACCAACTGCGCAACAACGTCCTTCACGTCGTCGTTGACCACGACGACGTCGAACTCGTGCCGGGAGGCCAGCTCCTCGCGCGCGGTCTCGAGCCTGCGCTCGTACTGCGCCTCCGACTCGGTGCCCCGCCCGCGCAGCCGGCGCGCCAGCTCCTCGAAGGAGGGCGGCTCGAGGAAGACCGTGATGGCCTCCGGCAGCGCGGTCTTGATCACCCTGGCGCCCTGCAGGTCGACCTCGACCAGCACGGGACGGCCGGCGGCCAGGGCCTGCTCGACGGGCTCGCGCGGGGTGCCGGAACGCTGGAGGCCGCCGTGGATCTCAGCCCACTCCAGCAGCTCGTCGCGTTCGATCAGGTCGTCGAAGCCGGTCGGCCCGACGA
The DNA here is from genome assembly GCF_050948425.1 of Pseudonocardia xinjiangensis. Lineage (NCBI taxonomy): Bacteria > Bacillati > Actinomycetota > Actinomycetes > Pseudonocardiales > Pseudonocardiaceae > Pseudonocardia > Pseudonocardia xinjiangensis. The sequence continues at coordinate 4,147,938 of NZ_CP192009.1, forward strand.
AGCGGTAGTGAACGCCGTCGACCTCGCCGGCGCGTGGATCTCTGGTGGTGGCGGAGACACTGAAGTACAGCGTGGGCAGCTGCGCACGTAGCTCGCTGACCACGCTGCTCTTCCCGACGCCGGAGGGACCGGCCAGTACTACCAGCCGGCCCCTCCGCCCGTACGGGCTCGTGCGGCTACTGATCCTGAGCTCGCAAGCTAGCTCAGGACTCGAAGTCGGCCAGCAGCGCCTTGCGCTGCCGGTCGCCGAGACCCCGCAGTCGACGCGACGGCGCAATCTCGAGCCGCTCCATGATCTGAGCGGCCCGGACCTTGCCGACGCCTGGCATTGCCTCGAGCAGCGCCGAGACCTTCATCTTGCCCAACACCTCATCGGTGTCGGACTGCTTGAGAACCTCCGGGAGGGTGGTTCCGCCGCGCTTGAGCCGGTCCTTCAGCTCGGCCCGGGCCCGGCGCGCCGCAGCCGCCTTCTCCAAGGCGGCAGCACGCTGTTCCTCGGTCAGCTGGGGAAGGGCCACGGTCTCCTCCGTCTTTCGTCGTGCGGCCTGGAATCAGGGCGCATCCTCACCACCGTCGCGGGCGTGCCGCGGCTATCACTGAACGTACTCACGCCTCCCCCGTAAGGGGAAACGGGGGGTGCCACCTGGAGGTTCTTTCGGTGCGTAGCCATCCGATCGATACCACGTGAAAGTGCCGGAACGGGTATACAACCCGCCCGTTCACCGCACCGTAGGGACCGTCCCCTGACGAGTGCACCCCACAGAGACATACGAAAATCAGGGCAGCAGTGTTTCTTGTTGATCGGAACTCGTCGACGAAAGGGAGGAGTCGGTCAGCTCAGCTCGTCGCGCAGCTTCTCCGCCGCCGAGCGCAGCGCCGACCGGTCGGGCCCGGCCGCCAGCACCGATCGGGCCGCGGCGGGAAGCACGATCCCGTGCAGATCGGCGAAACGCGCCCTGACGTCGGCCGGCCCCGCTCCCTGGGCACCCAGTCCGGGCGCGAGGACCGCGCCGTTGAGGGTGGACAGGTCGAGTCCGTGGTCGATGGTCGCGCCGACCACAACGCCCACGTCGCCGAGCGGCTCGGCGCCGGCGTTGCGGGCGGCCGCCGCGTCCACCACCCGCTGGCCGACGCCGCGGCCCGCCCACTCGGCGAGCTGCACCTCCCCGCCCTCCGGGTTGGACGTGCGGGCCAGCACGAACGCGCCCCGACCGGCGTCTGCCGCGGCGTCGAGGGCGGGCGTCAGCGAGCCGAACCCGAGGTAGGGCGACAGGGTCAGGGCGTCGGCACCCAGCGGCGCGCCGATCGCGAGGTAGGCGTCGGCGTACCCGTCCATCGTCGAGCCGATGTCCCCGCGCTTGGCGTCGAGCAGCGTGAGCGTGGGGCTCGGCGCGAGCGCGGCCAGCACCCGTTCCAGTACCGCGATCCCGCCCGACCCGTGCCGCTCGAAGAACGCCGACTGCGGCTTCACCACGGCGACGTGTCCGGCCAGCGCGTCGACGCAGGTCATGGCGAACCGCTCGAGGCCGTCCGGGTCGTCGGTGAGGCCCCATTCGGCCAACAGCCCGGGATGCGGGTCGATGCCCACGCACAACGTCCCGTACCGGGAGACGACCCCCGTGAGCCGGGCCCCGAAGGTGGTGGCGTCCCGGTCCGTCACGGCCGGGACTTCCGCAGCGCCGCGTGTGCGTCCTGCAGCGACCGCACCCCGATCGAGCCGCTGATCATCGCCTCGATGCCCTGCACCGCCGCCGCGGCGCCCTGCACGGTGGTGACGCACGGGATGCCGCGCGACACGGCGGCCGCCCGGATCTCGTAGCCGTCCACGCGCGGCCCGGAGTTGCCGTAGGGCGTGTTGATGATCATGTCGACCTCGCCGGCGAGGATCATGTCGACGATGGTCTCCCCGCCCTCGAAGTGCTTGCGCACCATGGTGGTGGCCACCCCGTGGCGGCGCAGCACGTCGGCCGTGCCCGCCGTGGCCAGCACCTCGAAGCCGAGGGCGGCCAGCCGCAGCACCGGGAACACCATCGCGCGCTTGTCCCGGTCCGCCATCGAGACGAACACGCGCCCCGAGGTCGGCATCGAGCCGTAGGCCGCCGCCTGCGACTTGGCGAACGCCGCGCCGAACGAGGCGTCGAAACCCATCACCTCGCCGGTCGACTTCATCTCGGGGCCGAGCAGCGGGTCGACACCCTCACCGTCGCGCGTGCGGAAGCGGTGGAACGGCAGCACCGCCTCCTTCACGGCGATGGGAGCGTCCGGCGGGAGCTCGCCGCCGTCGCCATCGGCCGGGAGCAGGCCCTCCTCGCGGAGCCCCGCGATCGTCGCGCCGAGCATGATCCGGGCCGCGGCCTTGGCCAGCGGCACGGCCGTCGCCTTCGACACGAACGGCACGGTGCGGGACGCGCGGGGGTTGGCCTCCAGCACGTACAGGGTCTCGCCGTGCAGGGCGTACTGGACGTTCAGGAGCCCCCGCACGCCCACGCCGTGCGCGATGGCCTCCGTCGAGCGGCGGACCTGCTCCAGCACGGAGCGGCCCAGCGTGATGGGCGGCAGGGTGCACGAGGAGTCGCCGGAGTGGATGCCCGCCTCCTCGATGTGCTCCATCACGCCGCCGAGGAAGACCTCCTCGCCGTCGCACAGGGCGTCGACGTCGATCTCGATCGCGTCGTCGAGGAACCGGTCGACCAGCACCGGGCGCTCCGGGCTGATCTCCGTGGCGCGCGAGATGTAGCCGGCGAGCGTCTCGTCGTCGTAGACGATCTCCATGCCGCGCCCGCCGAGCACGTAGGACGGCCGCACGAGCACCGGGTAGCCGATCCGCTCGGCGATCTCGCGGGCCTGGTCGAACGAGGTGGCCATGCCGAACGCCGGTGCCGGCAGGCCCGCCTTGCGCAGGACCTCGCCGAACGCCCCGCGGTCCTCGGCCAGGTCGATGGCCGCGGCGGACGTGCCCACCACCGGCACCCCGGCCGCGGTGAGCCGCTGGGCGAGACCGAGCGGGGTCTGGCCGCCCAGCTGCACGAGAACGCCCGCGACCGTGCCGCTCTGCTGCTCGGCGTGGACCACCTCGAGGACGTCCTCGAAGGTGAGCGGCTCGAAGTAGAGCCGGTCGGCCGTGTCGTAGTCGGTGGAGACCGTCTCCGGGTTGCAGTTGACCATGACGGTCTCGAACCCGGCCTCCCGCAGCGCCATCACCGCGTGCACGCAGGAGTAGTCGAACTCGATGCCCTGCCCGATCCGATTGGGCCCGGACCCGAGGATGAGCACCTTCGGCTTCTCGGTCTGGGGCGCGATCTCCGACTCCGCGGCGGGGTCGGTCTCGTAGGCGCTGTAGTGGTAGGGCGTGCGCGCCGCGAACTCCGCTGCGCAGGTGTCGACCGTCTTGTAGACCGGGCGGATCCCGAGCCGGTGGCGCAGCGTGCGCACGCCGTCCTCCCCGGCGAACTCCGGGCGCAGCGCGGCGAGCTGCCGGTCCGAGACCCCCGCCCGCTTGGCCCGGCGCAGCAGCGGCTCGTCGAGCACGGGGGCGTCGAGGATGTCCCGGCGCAGCTCGGTGAGCCCGAGGATCTGGTCGAGGAACCACGGGTCGATGCCCGAGCGCCGTGCCACCTCCGCCACGCTCGCCCCGCCGCGCAGGGCGCGCTCCACGGCGTAGATGCGGCCGTCGAGCGCGGTGGTGACGTCGGGGTCGCCATCGGGGTCGGGGGTGGTCCAGAACCCGGCCGCGGTCGTCTCCATCGAGCGCAGCGCCTTGCCCAGCGCCTCGGGGAACGACCGGCCCAGCGCCATCGCCTCGCCGACGCTCTTCATCGTGGTGGTCAGCTCGGGGTCCGCGCCGGGGAACTTCTCGAACGCGAACCGCGGGATCTTCACCACCACGTAGTCGAGCGTGGGCTCGAACGCCGCGGGCGTCTCGCCGGTGATGTCGTTGCGGATCTCGTCGAGGGTGTAGCCGATCGCCAGCTTCGCCGCGATCTTCGCGATGGGGAAACCGGTGGCCTTGGACGCCAGCGCCGAGGACCGCGAGACGCGCGGGTTCATCTCGATCACGACCAGGCGCCCGGTGGCGGGGTCGATCGCGAACTGGATGTTGCAGCCGCCGGTGTCGACGCCGACCGCGCGCAGGACGGCGATGCCCACGTCCCGCATGTGCTGGTACTCGCGGTCGGTGAGGGTCATCGCGGGCGCCACCGTGATCGAGTCACCGGTGTGCACGCCCATCGGGTCGAAGTTCTCGATCGAGCAGACGACCACGACGTTGTCGTGGTGGTCGCGCATCAGCTCGAGCTCGTACTCCTTCCACCCGAGCACGGACTCCTCGATGAGCACCTCGTGCACCGGCGAGGCGGCGAGCCCGCCACCGGCCAGCCGCTCCAGGTCGGCCGCGTCGTGGGCCATGCCCGAGCCGAACCCGCCCATGGTGAACGACGGCCGGATGACGACCGGGAGGCCGAGCTCGGCGACGGTGGCCCGCACCTCGTCCATCGAGTGGCAGACGGCGGAGCGCGGCACGTCACCGCCGATCGACTGCACGATCTCCTTGAACTTCAGCCGGTCCTCACCGCGCTGGATGGCGTCGATGTCGGCGCCGATGAGCTCCACCCCGTAGCGCTCCAGCACGCCGTTCTCGTGCAGCGCCACCGCGGTGTTCAGCGCGGTCTGACCGCCGAGGGTGGCCAGGATCGCGTCCGGGCGCTCCGCGGCGATGACCTGCTCCACGAACTCGGGCGTGATCGGCTCGACGTAGGTGGCGTCGGCGAACTCGGGGTCGGTCATGATCGTGGCCGGGTTCGAGTTGACCAGTGACACCCGGATGCCCTCGGCCTGCAGTACCCGGCAGGCCTGCGTGCCGGAGTAGTCGAACTCCGAGGCCTGACCGATGACGATCGGCCCGGAGCCGATCACCATCACGTGCCGGATGTCGTCGCGCTTCGGCATCAGGCGCCTTCCTTGCTCGACCCGTGCCGGCCAGGTGCGCTGCCGGCTTCCATCAGATCCACGAACCGGTCGAACAGGTCGCCCGCGTCGTGCGGGCCCGCTGCGGCCTCCGGGTGGTACTGCACGCTGAACGCGGGGACCTCCAGCGCCTGGACGCCCTCGACACAGCCGTCGTTGGGGCAGGTGTGGGTGATCTCGGCCGGCCCGAACGGCGTGTCGAACCGCTCCCCCGCCTCGCCCTCCACGGCGAACCCGTGGTTCTGCGAGGTGATCGCGACCCGGCCGGTGGCGTGCTCCACGACCGGGATGTTGAGGCCGCGGTGACCGTAGCGCAGCTTGTAGGTGCCGCGGCCCAGTGCGCGGGCGAGGATCTGGTTGCCGAAGCAGATCCCGAACAGCGGGATCCGCCGCTCCAGCACCTGCCTGGTCAGCGCCACCGGACCGTCCGCCGTGGCCGGGTCGCCCGGACCGTTCGACAGGAAGAACCCGTGCGGTGCCAGCTCCTCGATCGCCTCGACGGACGTGTCGGCGGGGAGCACGTGCACCTCGATGCCGCGCGCGGCGAGCATCCGTGGGGTGTTGGACTTGATGCCGACGTCCAGCGCGGCCACCCGGAAGCGCGTGGGGCCGTCAGCGGGCACCACGTAGGGCTGCGCGGTGGTGACGGCGCCGTACAGGTCCGACCCCTCCATCCGCGGGCTGTCGAGGACCCGCTGGACCAGCTCGTCGTGCGGGGCGAGCGCGTCGCCGGAGAACACCCCGGCCCGCATGGCCCCCTGCTCGCGCAGGTGGCGCACCAGCTGCCGGGTGTCGATGCCCGCCAGGCCGACGATCCCCTGTGCGGTGAGCGCGTCGGCGAGCGACCGGCGGGAGCGCCAGCTCGACGGCACGCGGCTCGGGTCGCGCACCACGTACCCCGCCACCTGGATCCGCGCCGACTCGTCGTCCTCGTCGTTCCAGCCGGTGTTGCCGATCTGCGGGGCGGTCTGCACCACGATCTGCCGGTGGTAGGACGGGTCGGTCAGCGTCTCCTGGTAGCCGGTCATGCCGGTGGTGAACACCGCCTCCCCGAGCGCCTGCCCGGTGGCGCCGTAGGCCTCTCCCCGGAAGACCCGGCCGTCCTCGAGCACGAGTACCGCCGTCATGACCGCACCTCTCCCTGTGTCGTGGTGATCCGGCCCCGCAGCACCGTGGCCACGACCGTGGCCGGCAGCCGCATGCCCTCGTACGGCGTGTTGGCCGCCCTGCTGGCGAGCCTCGCGCCGCGCACCGTCCAGGCCCCGTCGGGGTCGACGAGCGCGAAGTTCGCCGGCTCGCCCTCGGCGATCGGACGGCCCTGGTCGGGCAGCCCGGCGATCTCCGCGGGGCGCTCCGACAGCACGCGGGCCACGCCGCGCCAGTCCAGCAGGCCGGGTTCGAGCATCGTGTGCACCACCACCGACAGCGCCGTCTGCAACCCCAGCATGCCGGGCCGGGCCGCGGCCCACTCGGTGTCCTTGTACTGGGCGGCGTGCGGGGCGTGGTCGGTGGCGACCACGTCGATGACGCCCTCGGCGAGCGCCTCGCGCATCGCCCGGGTGTCGGCCCCGGTGCGCAGCGGCGGGTTGACCTTGTGCACCGGGTCGTAGCTCGTGAGCGCCGCGTCGGTGAGCAGCAGGTGGTGGGGGGTGACCTCGGCGCTCACCCGCACGCCCGCCGCCTTCGCCGCGCGCAGGACGTCGATCGTGCGGGCGGAGGAGACGTGGCAGACGTGCAGCGCCGCCCCGGCCTCCCTGGCCAGCGCACAGTCGCGGGCGACGATCGTCTCCTCCGCGGTGGCCGGCCAGCCGGCCAGCCCGAGCCGCGACGCGACGACGCCCTCGTGCGCCTGCGCACCGGCCGTGAGCCGGTGGTCCTCGGCGTGCTGGGCGATGACGACGTCGAGCGCCGAGGCGTACTCGAGCGCCCGGCGCATCACCAGCGGGTCGTGCACGCAGCGCCCGTCGTCGCTGAACATCCGGACCTGCGCCCGGGACCGGGCCATCGTGCCGAGCTCGGCCATCTTCACGCCCTCGAGGCCGACGGTGACCGCGCCGACGGGGTGCACGTCGACCAGCCCGACCTCCTCACCGCGGCGGCGCACGTGCTCCACGACCACGGCGGTGTCGGCCACGGGGTCGGTGTTGGGCATCGCGAAGACGGCGGTGTAGCCGCCGAGCGCGGCCGCGGCGGACCCGGTGGCGACGTCCTCGGACTCCTCGCCACCGGGCTCCCGCAGGTGCGTGTGCAGGTCGACGAACCCGGGGAGCAGGACGTGCCCGCCGGCGTCGAGCACCTCGACGCCGTCCGGCGCGTCGAGGCCGCGCCCGATCTCGGTGACGACCCCGTCGCGCACCAGCAGGTCGACGGCGTCCCCGCCGTACGGCCGTGCGTTGCTGATCAGCAGGTCGCTCACGAGTTCCTCCGGTCCGGGTTCAGGAAAGCCACTTTGCTGCCCGCAGAGTTCGGGAAAGTGGCTTTCCTGAACCTGGGCGTGCACCACCGCGCGCTCACTCCGGCGCTCCGGCCAGCAGGTGGTAGAGCACGGCCATGCGGACGTGCACCCCGTTCGACACCTGCGCCAGGATGGCCGCCGACGGGCTGTCGGCCACGCTCGGCGCGATCTCCATCCCCCGCACCATGGGACCCGGGTGCAGCACCACGGCGTGGTCGGGCAGCAGCGCGGCCCGGTCGGCGGACAGGCCGTACCCGATCGCGTACTCGCGGGCGGACGGGAAGAACGACCCGTGCATCCGCTCGGCCTGCACGCGCAGCATCATCACCGCGTCCAGCGCGGGGAGCTCGGCGTCGAGCTCCGCCGCGACGCGGCACGGCCACTCCTCGACGCCGGTGGGCAGCAACGTGGGCGGCGCCACGAGCACCACGTCGGCGCCCAGCGTGGCGAGCAGCAGGACGTTGGAGCGGGCGACGCGGCTGTGCAGCACGTCGCCGACGATCCCGATCCGGCGCCCGGCGATCCCGCCGAGCCGGTCGCGCAGGGTGGCCGCGTCCAGCAGCGCCTGGGTGGGGTGCTCGTGGGTGCCGTCGCCCGCGTTGACGACGGAGGTGTGCGTGCCGGTGGTCGCGTGGTCGCGGTCGACCCAGCCCGCGAGCCGGTGCGCCGCACCGGAGGCGGGGTGGCGCACGATCACGCAGTCGGCTCCCATCGCCGAGAGGGTGAGCGACGTGTCGCGCAGCGACTCGCCCTTCGACACCGACGAGCCCTTCGCGCTGACGTTGACCGTGTCGGCGCTCATCCACTTGCCGGCGATCTCGAACGACACGCGGGTGCGCGTGGAGTCCTCGTAGAACATCGTGATCACGGTGCGGCCGCGCAGCGTCGGCAGCTTGCGGACCTCCCGGCCCAGCAACGCCTGCTTGAGCCGGTCGGCGGTGTCCAGGAGCCCGGTGGCCGCTGCCGCGTCGAGGTCGGAGACCGAGAGCAGGTGCTTCATGCGTCCGCTCCCGCGCGCCGCAGCCGGACGCCGTCGCTGCCGTCGATCTCGCTCAGCAGCACGAGGATCTGTTCGTCACGCGCGGTCGGCACGTTCTTCCCCACGTAGTCGGCACGGATGGGCAGCTCGCGGTGCCCGCGGTCGACCAGCACGGCGAGCTGCACCGCGCGCGGACGGCCGTGCTCGGACAGCGCGTCGAGCGCGGCCCGCACGGTGCGCCCGGACATCAGCACGTCGTCGACCAGCACCACCAGCGCGTCGTCCACGCCGGTGTCGGGGACGGCGGTGTCCTCCAGCGCGCGGGCCGGGCGGCGGCGCAGGTCGTCGCGGTAGAGCGTGGGATCCACGGATCCGACCGGCGGCGCGCTGCCCTCGAACTCGGCGATCGCGGCGGCCAGCCGGGCGGCGAGCACGGTGCCGCGGGTGGGGATGCCGATGAGCACGACACCCTCGACACCTGCGGTCTTCTCGATGATCTGGTGCGCGATACGCGCGATGGTGCGGGTGACGTCGGCAGCGCTCAGCAGCTCCCGGGAGGGAGGTGTCGCACCAGCCGGGTCCCCGCGGCGGTCGTCCGCCACGAGTCGCTCCTTCCCCGCCTCACCGGACGGGTCTTAAAGGAAATCCGGTCGGCCGAAACGCTACCAGCGGGCCCCCGCCGGACCTGTCTCAGCGCGCTCGGACATCATGAGCGTCACACCGCGTGGGATCCGCCACTGCGTCCTTCACCCCGGACCGACCGCAAGCCCTAGGGTGAACTGTCACCATGGGAGAAGGCAGCGACGCGCCGGACATCGCGTAACGCCTGGCGGGGGACCCTCGATCAGCCGTTCGAGTGGTCCTCACGCTCTACGGCCCCGGGAGGGGCCAGCGAACTTGACCGATTGGCCACGCGAGCGCATGATTACTCTCCGTATTGATTGATTGCTCCCAGGGTGGCCGCGGTTGCGGGGGGCACCACCTCGGGACGGGAGCCGGCGCGCCACGGCGCGCCGGAAGGCACCCGCACCACCGGTATGAATTCGGTCCCGCGGCCGATGAACCAGCAAGTGAGGAGGTCGCCAGATGGGCGACTACGCCAAGGCGCTCGGTGGCAAGCTCCGTGCCATCCGGCAGCAGCAGGGGTTGTCGCTGCACGGGGTCGAGCAGAAGTCGGGCGGTCGCTGGAAGGCGGTCGTCGTCGGCTCCTACGAGCGCGGTGACCGTGCGGTGACCGTGCAGAAGCTGGCCGAACTGGCCGACTTCTACGGTGTTCCCGTTGCCGAGCTACTGCCCGAGGGCCGCGTCCCTTCCGGCTCCGAGCCGGCCACCAAGATCGTCATCAACCTGGAACGGTTGCAGCAGCTGCCGGCCGACAAGGTCGGCCCGCTGGCACGCTACGCCGCCGCCATCCAGAGCCAGCGCGGTGACTACAACGGCAAGGTGCTCTCGATCCGCGCCGAGGACCTGCGGTCACTGTCGATCATCTACGACATGACACCGGGCGAGCTCACCGACCAGCTCATCGAGTGGGGTGTTCTCCCGCCCGAGGCCCGGCCCACGGCGTAGTTCCGCCCGCGCGACCCCGGTCCCCGGCGCGCGGGCGCCGGTGGACGGTCGGGGCGACGGCAGATGCACGGGCCGGTCGCGGCACCGCAGGTGCCCGACCCGCCCGGCTCACGTGCGGCCGGAGCGGGTGCTCAGCGGCTGGCGCGCAGGTGTTCGGCGATGTCGGCGATGCGCCCGAGCACCCCGTTGAGGTAGCGGGGGCTGTCGTCCGTGGAGAGCGTGCGGGCCAGCTCCACGGCCTCGGTGATGGCCACCGGGTCGTCGATCTCGTCCACCCAGAGCAGCTCGAACACCCCGATCCGCAGGAGTGTGCGGTCGACGGCGGGCATCCGCGCCACCGTCCAGCCCTCGGCGTGCTCGGCCAGCAGCTGGTCGATGCGGTCCCGGTGCTGCACGACGCCCTCCACGAGCATCGCGGCGTAGTCGGAGACCGGCGGCGCGTCGTCGGTCTCGCGGCGCTGGGTGAGCACCGCGAGCGGGTCGTCGCCCCGGGCCTCCGACTCGAAGAGGATGTCGAGCGCCCGTTTGCGCGCCTTCGTCCGTGCCCGCTGCATCAGCCGGATACGCGGCCGAGGTAGCGCCCGTCGCGGGTGTCCACCTTGACCTTCTCGCCGGTGGTGACGAACAGCGGCACCTGGATCTCGGCGCCCGTCTCCACGGTGGCGGGCTTGGTGCCGCCGGTGGACCGGTCGCCCTGCAGGCCGGGGTCGGTGTGGGAGATCACGAGCTCCACGGACGTCGGCAGCTCGACGTAGAGCGGCACCCCTTCGTGCAGCGCCACCATCGCCGTCTGGTTCTCCAGCAGGTAGTTCGCCGCGTCGCCGACGGTGACCTCGGGGATCGGGATCTGGTCGAAGGTGTCGCCGTCCATGAAGACGAAGTCGGCACCGTCGCGGTAGAGGAAGGTCATGTCGCGGCGGTCGACGGTGGCGGTGTCGACCTTCGTGCCGGCGTTGAAGGTGCGGTCGACGACCTTGCCGGTGAGCACGTTCTTGAGGGTGGTGCGCACGAAGGCACCCCCCTTGCCGGGCTTCACGTGCTGGAACGCCGTGACCGACCACAGCTGGCCGTCCAGGTTGAGCACCAAGCCGTTCTTCAGGTCGTTCGTGGTGGCCACGTGCGGGCTTCTCCTGCGTCTCTACGGGCCGCGTCGATCGGCTGAAGGGCGCCGCGATGCGGCACCGCCGTCACGCGCCGGGGGTGTGCTGAGTGACCGGCACCTGATGGCGCCGTCGTCCGTCGACCAGGGTACCGCTAGACCTCGACGAGTTCCCTCGTGGTGCGGGTCAGGAGCGAGGGCTCGCCGTCGCGCACGACGAGCGTGTCCTCGATCCGTACCCCGCCCTGCCCCTCCAGGTAGACGCCCGGCTCGACGGTCACGACCATGCCGGCGGCCAGCGCACCCGTGCCGGTCCGGGCCAGCGCGGGCGCCTCGTGGATCTGCAGGCCGACCCCGTGGCCGAGGCCGTGCACGAACTCCGCGCCCCGGCCCGCCTGCTCCACCACGCGCCGCGCGGCGCCATCCACGTCGGAGACGGCCGTGCCGGGCCGGAGCGCGGCCCGGCCCGCCGCCTGCGCCGCGGCGACCAGCTCGTGCAGCTCCCGCTGCCACACCGCGGCGGGGCCGAGCACCACGGTGCGGGTCATGTCCGAGTGGTAGCCGTCGACCAGCGCCCCGAAGTCCATCTTCACCAGGTCCCCGGCGCGCAGCTCGGCGCCGGTGGGGCTGTGGTGCGGCACCGCCGAGTGCGCCCCGGCCGCCACGATCGTCTCGAAGGCCGGACCAGTGGCCCCGTGCTCCCGCATCCGGATCTCCAGGTCGAGCGCGACCTCCCGTTCGGTGCGGCCCGGCCGCAGGCCACCAGCGGCCAGCAGGTCGGCGAGGGCGGCGTCCGCGGCCGCGCAGGCGGCCAGCAGCACGGCGATCTCCGCGTCGTCCTTGACCGCCCGCAGGCGCTGGACGAGCCCCGGCATCCGGTGCAGCTCGACGGCGCCGGCCGCGTCCGCCATCGCCGCGTGCGCGTCGACCGTGACCGCGTCGGACTCGAACCCGAGCCGTCCCACCTGCCACCCGCCCGCCGAGCCCGCGAGGGCCATCGCGCTGGCCCGGTCGATGACGGTCTCCAGCTCGGGCACCTGCGCTGCGGCGTGCGCCCGGTAGCGCCCGTCGGTGCAGAAGCGGCTGGCCGCGTCGCCCCCGACGTGCACGAGCAGCGCCGCGTTGGAGCCGGTGAAGCCGGTGAGGTAGCGGATGTTGACGAGGTCGGTGACGAGCAGGGCGTCGACCTCGACCTCCGCTGCGCGGAGCAGGCCGCGCAGGGCGGAACGGCGGGACTCGAACATGGCCGCACCGTACGGGACGTATGGCGCACCGGCTCCGATCTCCGGCCCGCCGTCTTGACCGCGAAAAGACCAAGTGATTTAGTCACTTTCATGCCTCGCGCCGACCGGACCCTGTCCGAGCGACTGTCCGACGAGATCGTCGAGATCATCCGCGCCGAGCAGCTGGGTCCCGGCGACGCCCTCGCCTCCTCGCGTGATCTCGCCCGGCGCCTCGACGTCACCACACCGACCCTGCGCGAGGCGCTCCGCCGGCTCGAAGCCACCGGCGTCGTGCAGTTCCGGCACGGCTCGGGCACCTACGTCGGCCCCGGCATCCACCGCAGGCTGCTGGCCAACCCGCACCGCCCGCGGATCGACCGCGAGTCCGTGCTCGAGCTCGCCGAGGCCCGGCTCGTGCTGGAGCCCGCCATCGCCGCGGCCGCCGCACGCGCCCGTGCAGAGGGAGGCATGGCGCTGCTGGAGACGGCCGTCAGCAACGCACTGCGGCCCCCGGTCCGCGACGTGCGTCCCGCCGTCCACTTCCACGTCGCGCTGGCCGCCGCGAGCGGCAACGCGCTGCTGCGCGAAGCCGTCGAGGCGCTGCTGCACGTCCGGGTGCTCGACCAGATCGAGATCCGGCACCGCTACGACGACCGGGAACGCGACCACGCCGAGCACGTCCAGATCCTCGACGCCGTGCGGAGCGGCGACGAGGCGGCGGCCGAGCGGCTCACCCGCGAGCACCTGACGTCGATCCGGGACGTCGTCGCGGCAGCCGACCTCCCCCGGTCCGGCGAATGAGCCGCCCGGTGCGCTTGGGCGAGATGACCACCGTGGAGGCGGCCGAGGCGGTCACCGGCAGCCCGGTGGTGATCATTCCGGCCGGCGCGTTCGAACAGCACGGGCCCGGGATGCCACTGGCCACCGACCAGATCCGGGCCGAGGCGGTGGTCGACCGTGTGGTCACCGCGCTCGGCGGCCGGGCCGTGATCGGGCCGGCCCTTCCCGTCGGCGTCTCCCCGCACCATCTCGCGTTCACCGGCACGGTCTCCCTCACCAGCACGACCTTCGCCGCGCTGGTGCGCGAGTACGCCGACAACCTGCACCGCCACGGGTGGCGCAAGGTTCTCGTGGTCACCGGGCACGGCGGCAACAACGCCACCCTCACCACCGTCGCCCAGGACCTGCTGACCACCCACCCCGACCTGCAATTCGCCTGGACGCCCGTCACAGCGCTCGCCGCCGACGTCATCGCCGGGATGCGGGTCGGCGAGGTGCACGGGCACAGCGGCGAGGCCGAGACCGCCCAGATGCTCTTCCTGGCTCCCCACCTCGTGCACCAGGACCGGCTCGCCGCGGGCGCACGCTCCCGCACCGACCTCGGTCCGCTCGCCGGGCTGGCGCTGCGCGGCAGCCCTCCCACCCTGACCGTCCGCTACGACCGGCTCAGCGAGAACGGCGTGCTGGGCGATCCGCGGCGGGCCACGTCCGAGGACGGAGCAGCGATCGTCGACGCCGTCGTGCGCCGGATCGTCGCCTTCGTCGAGGAGTGGCTGACCACCTGAGATCGAGGAGGAACCCGATGGGAAGCAGGATAGCTCGTGTCGTCGCAACGCTGGGAGCGGCCCTGGCGGGGCTCGCCCTGGTGGGGAGCGCCCTCGCCCCGCCCGCGACGGCATCGCCACCACCCCGACCAGCGCAGACGGACGCCGCCGGGTGCCGGTCGTCGCCGGGCCAGCAACCCGGCACCAGTGTCCTGCACACCATCCAGAGCGGTGGGCGGGACCGGACCTACCAGCTCCATCTGCCGAAGGACTACAGCGCGAAGCGCTCGTGGCCGCTCATCGTCGCGTTCCACGGCCGCGGCAACACCGGAGCGGGCACCGAGGAGTTCTCCGGGCTCTCGGCGCTCCCGGCCGTCGTGGCCTACCCCAACGGCGTGATCGGCACCGGCGACGGAGACCGGCAGGCCTGGGAGGGCGCCCCCTACGCCGCAGCCGGGGTGGACGACGTGGCGTTCACCGGGGATCTCCTGAACTCGCTCGAGAAGACGCTCTGCATCGACCAGCAGCGGGTCTACGCCACCGGGAAGTCCAACGGCGCCGGGTTCACCGGGCTCCTCGCCTGCCGCATGGCCGGCCGGTTCGCCGCCATCGCCCCGGTCGCGGGCGCCTTCTACGGCCAGAACGGCACGAACTGCCATCCCTCCCGTCCCGTGCCGGTGATCGAGTTCCACGGCACCGCGGACGCAACCATTCCGTACGGCGGCGACGCAGCGCGCGGGCTCCCGGCGATCACGGACTGGGCCGCGGGCTGGGCCGCGCGCGACGGGTGCCGCGCCGAGCCCGCCACGAGCAGCCTCGGGGCGGACGTCACGCAGTCGACCTGGACGGGCTGCAAGAGCGGCGCGGAGGTCCGCCAGGTCGCGATCGCCGGCGGTGGTCACACCTGGCCGGGAGCCGAGAGCTACAGCGGCGGTGGCGTCACGACCCACACCATCAAGGCCCAGGACGTGCTCTGGCAGTTCGTCAGCCGCTTCCGGCTGCCCGCTCGCTGACCCCCGCTCGCCCGACCCCGCCCATCGTCAACGGTGATCGACCGAGGAGACGCCATGACCACCCGAATCCCCGGCGACACCGGTACCGACGCCGCGGCCGCACCGGCCGCGGAACCCCGGTGGCCGCTGATCATCCGGGCGATGGGCGGGATCGAGCGGGTCGGCAACGCCCTGCCGCACCCGTTCTGGTTGTTCTGGATCTTGTCCGGGATCCTCGCGGTCGCCAGCGCCGTGCTCGCGGGCATGGGCGTGTCGGTGGTGTCGCCGAGCGACGGCAAGACCGTCACCGTCCAGAACCTGCTCAGCGGGGACGGACTGGCGATGGCCGTCTCGACGATGGTGTCGAACTTCGCCACGTTCCCCCCGATGGCCACGATCGTCGTGGTGATCATGGGCGTGGCGGTGGCCGAGCGCAGCGGCTTCCTGGCCGCGCTGATGCGGATGAGCGTCTCGCGGGTGTCGGCGTCGTGGGTGGTCTTCGCCGTCGCCTTCGCCGGGACGGTGGCCCACGTCGCCTCGGCCGCCGCGTACATCATCCTGGTGCCGCTCGGTGGTCTCGCCTTCCGCGCCGTGGGCCGGTCCCCGATCCTCGGCGTCGTCGTGGCCTACACCGCCATCGCGTCCGGGTACGACGCCAGCCCCGTCCCCACCCCGAACGACGCGATCTTCGCCGGCATCACCACCGCGGCGGCCCGGATCGTCGATCCCGACGCGTACGTCTCGCCGCTCAGCAACTGGTTCTTCAACATCGCCTCGTCGCTCGTGCTCGCCGTGGTGATCACGCTGGTGACGAAGTTCGTGCTCAGCAAGCGACCCGACCTCGACGCCGACCCCGACGCCGACCTGGAGGACATCGGGTCGCTGCACCTGAGCGACGCGGAGCGGTCGGGCGTGCGCCAGGCGCTGGCCGCCCTGCTGGCCGCGCTCGTCGTGCTCACGCTGGTGATGCTGCCCGTCTCCTCGCCGCTGCGCGGCGCCGGCGGCAGCATCGTCGACTCCCCGCTGCTCGACGGCATCGCCGCCGTGGTGGCATTGCTGTTCGGCCTGGTCGGGATCGTGTACGGCCGGCGGGCCGGCACGGTCACGAAGGCCGGCGACGTCCCGAACCTGATGCTGCAGGGCATCAAGCAGATGGCCCCGGTACTGGTGCTGTTCTTCGCGATCGCCCAGTTCCTCGCCTACTTCGACTGGAGCCACATCGGCGACGTCGTCGCGGTGGAGGCGGCCGAGGCGCTCAAGGCCAGCGGCGCGCACATCGTGATCGTGTTCCTGCTCGTCCTCGTCCTCCTGACGCTGGTCAACATCCTGGTCACCAGCGGCTCGGCGATGTGGGCGGTGGCGGCCCCGGTGATCGTCCCGATGCTGATGCTGGTGGCGGTCCCGCCGGAGACGACGCAGGCGCTGTTCCGCATCGCCGACTCGGGATCCACCGCGATCACACCGATGAGCCCCTACTTCGTCATGGCGCTGGGCTTCCTGCAGCGCTACCGGAAGAACGCCGGCATCGGGACGCTCGCGTCCTACACGCTGCCGCTGGCCATCGCCATGACGGTGGTGTGGACCCTGCTGTTCCTGGCCTGGTGGTGGATCGGCATCCCGCTGGGGCCTGGCGCGCCGGTGCGGTGACTCACAGGGCGGGATTCACCCGGATGTGTCCGTCGATCACGATCGGGGTAGATCACCGCATGAGAATCGGATCGAGCATCGGCCTGATCGCGATCGGCCTGATCCTCGCCCTCGCCGTGAACGTCGACCTGAGCGGGATCGACCTCACCCTCGTCGGGTGGATCCTCGCCGCCGTCGGTGTCGTCGGGCTGATCGCCAGCCTGGCACTGGCCCGGCGGAGCCGCCCGGTGGTCGTGGCCCGCGAGGAGTACCCGCCGCAGCACGGTTACTGAGCTGCGGCGCTACCGGGCCGGGCCGTCCTGCCGGGCGATCCACCGCAGCGCGAGCGCGTAGCCGTCGACGCCGAGCCCGACGATCACGCCGCTGGCCACGGCCGAGATGTAGGAGTGGTGGCGGAACTCCTCGCGGGCGTGCACGTTGCTGATGTGCACCTCCACCAGCGGAGCTGTGAGCTGGGAGCACGCGTCGCGCACCGCCACCGAGGTGTGCGTCCACGCCGCGGCGTTGAGCACCACCGGGGTGGCGGCGTCCGTGGCGGCGTGCAGCCAGCCGAGCAGCTCACCCTCGTGGTCGGTCTGGCGGACCTCGACGGCCAGGCCGAGCTCCTTGCCGGTGCGCTCACAGAGATCCACGAGGTCGGCGTAGGTCGTGGACCCGTAGACCGCAGGCTCCCGGGTGCCGAGCCTGCCCAGGTTCGGCCCGTTGAGCACCAGCACCGGGCGGCTCATGCCGACACCGCCGCGTAGGCCTTCTCCAGCAGCTCCGGCGCCGGCCCCTCCAGCCTGCCTGGCGTCGCGAGCGCGTCCAGCACGACGAAGCGCAGCATCCCGGCGCGTGACTTCTTGTCCCCGCGCATCGTCTCCACCAGCTCCGGGAGCGCCCCTGCCTCGTAGGCGACCGGCAGCCCGATCGACTGCAGGATCGCGCGGTGGCGGCCCGCGGTCTCCGCGTCGAGACGGCCCGCCTCGCGGGCGAGCTCCGCGGCGAACACCAGCCCGACGCTCACGGCGGCACCGTGGCGCCAGCGGTAGTGCTCGCGGCGCTCGATGGCGTGCGCCAGCGTGTGGCCGTAGTTGAGGATCTCCCGCAGGTGCGACTCGCGCAGGTCGGACGCCACCACGTCGGCCTTCACCTGGATCGAGCGGCGGACGAGTTCGGGCAGCACGGAGCCCGTGGGGTCCAGCGCGGCGACCGGGTCGGCCTCGATCAGCTCCAGGATCACCGGGTCGGCGATGAACCCGGTCTTGACGATCTCCGCGCTCCCGGCGGCCAGCTCGGCGGCGGGCAGCGTGTCGAGCACGGCCAGGTCGACCAGCACCGCCGACGGCTCGTGGAACGCGCCCACCAGGTTCTTGCCTGCTGCGGTGTTGATGCCGGTCTTGCCCCCGACGGCAGCGTCCACCATCGCGAGCAGCGTGGTGGGCACATGGACCACCCGCACGCCGCGCATCCAGGTGGCCGCCACGAAGCCGGCGAGGTCGGTGGCGGCCCCGCCGCCCAGCGACACCACCACGTCACCGCGGGTGAGACCGATCCGCCCGCACACCTCCCAGCAGAACCCCGCCACGCCCAGCGCCTTCCCGTCCTCGGCGTCGGGGATCTCCACGCGATGGGCGTCGACGCCGGCGGCGGCGAGCTCGCCGCGAACCTGCTCGGCCACGCCGGCCAGCGCGGGCTGGTGCACCAGCACCGCGGCCGCGGCGCCGAGCCCGGTGACGGTGGCGGTCAGCTCGGCACGCACACCCCGGCCGACGAGCACGGGGTAGGGCCGCTCGCCTGCCACCTCGATCCGCACGGTCTCACTCACGACGGCCACCCTACTGACGGCCCGCACCCGCGCCTGCCAGGCCCGACACCGCAGCCCGTTCCGGGTTCAGGGGCGCAGGCCGGGGTCCGGGAGCAGCGCGCTCTCGTGTGGTGTGGGCAGGTCCAGCGGGTCGTCCGGGTCGACCGGCTCGTCGGGCGCGGACGCCGGAAGCTCCCCCATCGCCACCAGCACCGCCCGCGCCACCTGGTTGGCGCTGCGCCGGTCGGTCTCGATCTCCACCGTGGCGACCTCGCGATACAGGGGCGCCCGCGCGTCGAGCAGGGCCTTGAACGTGGCGCGCGGGTTGACCCCGGCGAGCAACGGACGCGCGGTGGACATGCCGGTGCGGCGAAGCCCGTCGGCGAGCCCGACCGTCAGGTAGACGACACGGTGCCCCCGCAGCCGCTCCCGGGTCTGCGCCGCGAGCACGGAGCCGCCGCCCAGGGCCAGCACCCCGTCGGTGCCGGCCAGCGCCTCGGCGACCACCTCGCGTTCCATCGCGCGGAAGACGTCCTCCCCGTCCTGCAGGAAGATGTCGGCGATCGGCTTCCCGGCCCGCTCGACGAGGAGCAGGTCGACGTCGGTGAACTCCACCCCGAGCCGGCGCGCGAGAACCCGGCCGACCGTCGTCTTGCCGGCCCCCGGGGGGCCGACGATGACCATCGCGGGACGTCTCTCGAGGCTCACCCGCCCTAGGGTAGTGACCTCCCCGAATGATCCTGGAGGCCCTTGGACTGGTGTCAAGGCGGCCAGTTACCCTGCGATCACGGCGGCGCATACCTGTGATCTCTGCGGCGCTGCCGAGCCGTGTCGTAGGGCACGTGGATCTGTGGGATCGGGGAGCTGGGATGGACGACGGCGGGGGCGGGCAGGGCGGTCGGGGCACACCCCCCGGCGGGGCACGGCGACCGGTGGACCGTCGCCTGCCGCATCGCCAGGACCGCGAGAAGCCGCCCACACTGCGCACCGGTGACGACCCTCCACCCCCGGCCCGTGAGCAGCTGCCCCTCCCCCGGCGGCGCCGGCAGGCCCACCTGGAGCCGCAGCTGCGCAACCCCGGGGGCGGCGACGCCGGCACCCCCTTCTCCGCGTTCAGCACCACGAACGACAAGCCTGCGGAGAGCAGCCCGGACGCCACCGTGCCCACGACCGGCCCCGATGCCGCCGCGGCCTTCCACTCCGCCACCCGGCGCGGCCGGATGCGCAGGCGCCCCCGCTTCTTCGAGGGCTGAGCCGGCGGCCCGCCCCCGGGTCAGTGCTGCGCGGCGTCCTGGTAGGCGCGGAAGTTGCGGCGGGTCTCGGCCAGGGAGTCGCCACCGAACTTCTCCAGTGCGGCATCGGCCAGCACCAGTGCGACCATCGCCTCGGCCACCACGCCTGCCGCCGGCACCGCGCACACGTCGGAGCGCTGGTGGATGGCCTGGGCGGCCTCTCCGGTGGCGACGTCGACGGTCTGCAGCGCACGGGGCACGGTGGAGATCGGCTTCATCGCCGCCCGCACCCGCACGGGCTCGCCGTTGGTCATGCCGCCCTCGATCCCCCCGGCCCGGTTGGACAGTCGCTTCACCGGGTCGCCGGGGATCATCTCGTCGTGCGCCATGCTGCCCCGGCGCCGCGCGGTGCGGAAACCGTCGCCGATCTCGACACCCTTCATCGCCTGGATCCCCATCAGCGCACCGGCGAGCCGCGCGTCCAGCCTGCGGTCGGACTGCACGTACGAGCCCAGGCCGACCGGCAGCCCGTACGCGATCACCTCCACCACGCCGCCCAGGGTGTCGCCGTCGCGCTGCGCGGCGTCGACCTCCGCCACCATGGCCGCGGTGGCAGCGTCGGACCAGGCCCGGACGGGACTGGCGTCCACCCGCTCCAGATCAGCGGGGCCGGGCTGCTCGTCGTCGGAGGCCTCCACGGAGCCGAGCGCGACGACGTGGGACACGATCGCGACGTCGAACGCCTGCTGCAGGAACGCCTTGGCCACGGTGCCCAGCACGACCCGCGACGCCGTCTCCCGGGCACTCGCGCGTTCCAGCACCGGGCGGGCGTCGTCGAAGCCGAACTTCGTCATGCCGGCCAGGTCGGCGTGGCCCGGCCGGGGCCGGGTGAGCGGCGCGTTGCGGGCCCGGCCCGCGATCAGCTCGGGGTCGACCGGGTCGGCGGCCATGACCGTCTCCCACTTGGGCCACTCGCTGTTGCCGATCCGCACCGCGACGGGGCCGCCCTGGGTGACCCCGTGGCGCACCCCGCCGATGACCTCGAGCTCGTCGGCCTCGAACGCCATCCGCGCGCCGCGGCCGTGGCCCAGCCGGCGGCGCGCCAGCTCGGCGGCCAGCTCCTTGGTGGTGACCTCGACACCGGCGACCATGCCCTCGAGCACAGCGACCAGCGCGGGACCGTGGGATTCCCCGGCAGTGATCCAGCGCAGCACGTCGTCGATTCTCTCACCCCCCTCCCTGATGGGTGGGCACCGCACCCGCGGCAGCCAACCACGAGGCCACCAGCCAGGTGGACGCCAGCATGGACGGCCCGTGCGGCACGGCCCCTCCCCGCCGTGGCGTCCGCGCGGCGAGGGCGCCGACCCCGAGCGCCGCGGTGAGGACCGCGGCCAGCACCGCCGCCAGGGCGAGTGCCGGCCAGCCGGTGGCCGCCAGCACCGCACCGAGCGGCGCTGCGAGCTTCACGTCGCCCGCACCCATGGCGCCCCGGGCGAGGAGGTGGACCGCGGCGTGGGCGCCCGCGGCCACCGCGGCTCCGGCCGCGGCGTGCAGGACCGCGGGGCCCCCGACGGGCAGCAGAAGCAGCAGCGCGGCGGGCAGCGCCGGCAACGTGAGCGCGTCGGGGAGCCTGCGGTGCACCACGTCGACCGCCCCGGCGGCCACGCCGAACCAGCCCAGCCCGAGCAGCACCGGCAGCCACGCCGCCGGGAGAACGCCTGCGGCCCACCCGGCGGCGGTGCCGCCCCACAACGCCCCCACCGCGAGCTCGCACCACGGCGGCCGGATCCGGGCGCCCCGGCGCAGCCTGCCCAGCAGCACCCGGGCCACCGTGCCCGCAGCGCACCCCGCGACGCCTGCGCCCAGCACCGCGGCGGCCCCGGCCACCGATGCCGCCGCGACGAGCAGCCCCGCCGCCAGCAGCCCCGCCGCCAGCAGCGCAGCCACCAGCAGCGCAGCCACCACGCCCGCCATCGGCCCGGCCGTGGCGCTGCTGCGCCGCTCCCGATCGTCCACGGGCTGATCCTCGGCGGCCCTGGTCGGGGCCGCCAGTGGCCGGGCGCGGCTGTGGATGGCCGGCCACCCAGGTGGACAACCCGCCGGGGGGGCATGGCTGCGGATCGCCCCGCGGTGGCGTTGAGTGGTATCCCCGTCCCCGACACGAGGAGCAGACATGGCCACGAGCACCGGCATCGATCCCGCACTGGTCGAGCTGTTCACCCAGCAGCCCAACGGCATCCTGATCACCCTGAAGCGCAACGGCAGGCCGCAGTCCTCGGTCGTCACCCACGCCTTCGACCCCGCCACCAGCACGGTGCGCATCTCCATCACCGGCGACCGCGCGAAGACCCGCAACCTGCGCCGTGACCCCCGCGCCAGCTACCACGTCACCCGGGCCGACTACGGCGCCTACGTCGTCGGCGAGGGCACGGCGGAGCTGTCCGCAGAGGCCGCCGACCCGCACGACGACACGGTGGAGGCGCTGGTGGGCTACTACCGCGACCTGCGCGGCGAGCACCCCGACTGGGACGAGTACCGCGCGGCGATGGTCGCCGACGGCCGGGTGCTGCTCACGTTGGCGCTCGAGCACGTCTACGGGTGGGCCCGCCCCGGGGAGTGACGAGCCCGAGGGAGCAGGATCGGGGGGTGCACGGACCGACGGAGCCGGAGGAGCGGGTGGCGCGCGCGGTCGTCCACGCCGAGGTGGATCACGGCCACGCCGAGCTGCTGGGTGACCCCGACCGGCCGCAGGGCTGGACGCTGCTCCTCGGCGGCACCGCGCAGTCCCACGTCGATCTCGACGACCCGACCCACCTGGAGTTCGAGTACGTGCGTCGCTTCGGCCACGTCGTCGACCTGCTGGCACCGCGGGGGTCGCCGCTGCGGGTGCTGCACCTCGGCGGCGGGGCGTGGACGCTCGCGCGCTACGTCGCCACCACGCGGCCCCGGTCGGTCCAGCAGGTCGTCGAGCTCGACGCCGCGCTGGTCGACCTCGTGCGCTCGCGGCTGCCCGCCGACGGGCTCGGCATCGACGTGATCGTCGGCGACGCGCGGGCCGCTCTCACGCGGGCGACACCGGGCTCGGTCGACCTGCTCGTGCTCGACGTGTTCGCCGGGGCCCGCACCCCGGCGCACCTGACGTCCACGCAGTTCCTCGACTCGGTGGCGGCGGCCCTCGCGCCCGGCGGGGTGTATGCGGCCAACGTCGCCGACGGCGGCGAGCTGCGCTTCGCGCGGACGCAGGTGGCCGCTGCGCTGTCCCGGTTCGCCGACGTGGCGGTGCTCGCCGCGCCCGACCTGCTGCACGGGCGGCGGTTCGGCAACCTGGTGCTCCTGGGCAGCGCGGAGGAGCTCCCGGTGGACGGGCTGGTGCGCCGCGCCGCGTCCGACCCGTTCCCGGCGCGCGTGCTGGTGGGAGCGGAGGTCCGCCGCTTCGCGGGCGACGCGGCGGCGCCGTCGGATCGCGCGGCCACGCCGTCGCCGGAGCCGCCGCCGGGCTTCTTCGGCCGCCCGGCTGATCCGGCCTGACCGCGACGGCCCCGGCAGCGGGTCAGTCAGAAGGCGCCGTTCCGGCGGGCCTCCGCGACGTTGGCGGAGTGCTCGGCGAAGGTGGCGGCGAAGCACGAGGAGCCGTTGGTCTGGCACCGGACGAAGAAGAACCAGGGGCCGGGGGCGGGGGTGAGCGCCGCCTTGATCGCGTCGATCCCCGGGGCCGAGATCGGGGTGGGCGGCAGGCCGGCCACGACGTAGCTGTTGTACGGCCCGGGGCGCGCCCGGTCGTCCGCGGTGGTGCGCAGGGCCTGCAGGTCGAGCGGGTAGTTGACCATCGAGTCGAGCTCGAGCCGCTGACCGGCCCCGAGCCGGTTGTAGATCACCCTGGCGACCTTCGGCATGTCCGGGGTGATGGCCTCCTTCTCCACCAGCGAGGCGATCGTCAGCACGGTGTACGGGTTGGAGCCGATGCTCTGGGCCCCGGCCACGAGCCCGGACGCCTCGAGCCGCGCGTCCGACGTGGTCAGCAGACCACGCAGCACGTCGACGGCCGACGTGCCGGGCTCCACGTTGTAGCGGCCCGGCATCAGCAGGCCTTCGAGCCTGCGGGCCGGTTCGGCCTTGGCGACCTCCTCCAGCGCCCACGCCGGCACGCCGAGTGCGGCCGGGTCGGTGCCGGTCATCGCGGCCCGCAGCGCGTCGACCGAGACGCACTGCTGGGCGCCGTCCTGCGTGAAGCACGTGGCCTTCGAGATCAGGGTGAGCACGCCGGGCGCCACCGTGCCGTCGGGCGCCCTGGTGTCGTCGAGCTGGACACCACCGCGGATCTCCAGCTGTCCGACCCGGGCCTTCGGGTCCAGGAGCAGCTCGACGGCCGACTCCCCGGACATCCGCGACCGCATCTGGTAGTAGCCGGGCTGCACCGACCGGATGCGGTCGTCCTGCGCCGCGGCCTCGGTGAATGCCTGGACACCCGCCACGACCCCGCGCTGGGCCAGCGTGCCCCCGATCTGGGTGGTCGAGTCGCCGTCGTGCACCTGCACGATGACGTCGCCGGTGCCGCTGCCCTCGAAGTCGGGCGTGGAGAACAGCGACGAGAACACGTAGTACCCACCGCCCGCGACGGCGCCGAGCAGCAGGAGCGCGGCGAGCAGCACCACGAGGTTGCGCCGGCGCCGCTTCTGCGTGCGGGAGCGCTGGCCGGCCCGCCGGGACGCGAGCTGCTCCTGGCGGGAGGGGTACACCCCGACCTGTCCGGTGACCTGCGAACCGTCCGCCCCACCATTGTGATGGTGCGGCCCTCGCTGGTCCCATCCGTCCGGGTTCACAATGCTCGACAGTAACGAGCCAGCTCATGACCCTGCATTGCCGGGTCAGCGGCGGGTCACTGCCGCCGCGCGGCGTCCAACCAGCCCTGCAGGATCGCGACCGCGGCCGCCTGATCGATGACGGCGCGCTGCTTGCGTCCCTTCACACCGCGCTCGCGCAGCTGCTGGGTGGCGACCACGGTGGTGAGCCGCTCGTCGGAGAGCTCGACGGGAACGTCCACGACGGACTCCAGCCCGACGGCGAACGCGCGCGCCGCCTCGGCGGCAGCACCCTCCCGCCCGGCCAGCGTGCGGGGCAGCCCGACGACGATGCCGACGACGCCGTGCTCGGCGACGAGGCCGGCGATCGTCCGCAGGTCGGCGCCGTGGTCGAGGTCACGGGGGACGGTGAGCAGCGGGGTGGCCAGCACGCCGTCCGGATCGGAGAGGGCGACCCCCACGCGAACGGCACCGACGTCGATCCCGAGCCGCCGACCCCGCACCACGTCAGTTGCGCAGCGCGGAGCGCAGGGCACGCACGGCGTCCGGAATTCCGGCGGGGTTGGTGCCACCACCCTGGGCCAGGTCCGGCTTGCCGCCACCCCGGCCTCCGACGGCCGCGGCGAACGCGGGGATGAGCTTGCCCGCGGCCAGTCCGCGGTCCCGGGCGGCGGCCGTGGTGGCCACCACGAACGAGACCTTCTCGCCGTCGCCGGAGAAGAGCGCGACCACACCGGGCCGCGACCCGAGCCGGCCCCGGACGTCGGAGGCGAGGGCACGCAGGTCGTTGCCGGCCACCCCGTCCGGTGCGGCCACTGCCACGAGCGCGACCCCGTCGACGTCCTCGGCACCCGCCGCGAGGGCTCCGGCCGAGGCCAGCACCGCGTCGGCGCGGACCTTCTCGAGGTCGCGCTCGGCCGTGCGCAGCCGCTCGACCAGCCCGTTGATCCGGTCCGGGAGGTCCTCCGGACGCGACTTCAGCTGGTCGGCCAGCGTCGAGACGAGCAGGTGCTCCTTCGACAGGTGGCGGAACGCGTCGAGCCCGACCAGTGCGTCCACGCGACGCACGCCGGAGCCGATCGAGGCCTCCGACAGCACCTTGATCATGCCGATCTCGCCGGTGCGCCCGACGTGCGTGCCACCGCACAGCTCGCGGGAGTAGTCGCCCATGTCGACCACCCGGACCCGGTCGCCGTACTTCTCGCCGAACAGCATCATCGCGCCGAGCTTCTTGGCCTCGTCCATCGTGGTCTCGTAGGCCTCGACCTCGCGGTTCTGCTGCAGAACCGTGTTGACCTCGTCCTCGATCTCCGCGAGCGCGGCAGGCGCGACCGCGCCGGTGGGCGAGGTGAAGTCGAACCGCAGCCTGCCCGGGGCGTTGAGCGAGCCGGCCTGCGCGGCGGCGGTGCCCAGCGCGCCGCGGACGCCCGCGTGCACGAGGTGGGTGGCGGTGTGGGCCCGCGACACCGACGCGCGGCGCGACCGGTCGACCTCCGCCACGACGGCGGCGTCGAGCGACACCTCACCGGCGACGACGACCCCGCGGTGCACCCGCAGTCCGGCGACCGGGGACTGCACGTCGTCCACGCGGACGGTGAACGACGCGCCACGCAGCTCGCCCGTGTCGGCCTGCTGACCGCCCGCCTCGGCGTAGAACGGGGTGCGGTCGAGCACGACCTCCACGTGCTCGCCCTCCCGCGCGGCCGGCACCGGGACCCCGTCGACGAGCAGGCCGACGACCGTGGCCTCGGCGGAGAGCTCGGTGTAGCCGAGGAACTCGGTGACACCGTGGGTGTCGAGCACCGTGCGGTAGATCGACCCGTCACCGTGGCCGACCTTGCGGGTGGCGGCGTCGGCCTTCGCGCGGGAGCGCTGCTCGTTCATCAGCGCGGCGAAGCGGTCCTGGTCGACCTCGAGGCCCGCCTCGGACGCCATCTCGAGGGTGAGGTCGATGGGGAACCCGTAGGTGTCGTGCAGCTGGAACGCCCGGTCCCCCGGCAGCACGAGGCTGCCGCCGCGCTTCGTCTCCGCCACGGCGGTGTCGAAGATCCGCGAGCCGGCGCTGAGCGTGGAGAGGAACGCCTCCTCCTCGGCCTCGACGACCGCGGAGATCCGCTCGAAGCCGCTCACGAGCTCCGGGTAGGTCGGCGCCATCTCGTCGCGCACGACCTCGGCGAACGACCGGAGCACCGGCTCGTTCACCCCCAGCAGCCGCGACGAGCGCACGATGCGCCGCAGCAGGCGCCGCAGCACGTACCCGCGGCCCTCGTTGGACGGCGTCACCCCGTCGCCGATGATCATGACCCCCGAGCGGGCGTGGTCGGCGATCACCCGGAACCGGACGTCGTCGGCGTTGTCGGCACCGTAGCGGCGGCCGGAGAACTCCTCGGCCCGCGCGATCACGGGACGCACGAGGTCGGTCTCGTAGACGTTGTCGACACCCTGGAGCAGGTACGCGACCCGCTCCACACCCATACCGGTGTCGATGTTCTTCTTCGGCAGGGAGCCGATCGGCGGGTGGTCGTCCTTCGGGCTCAGCTCACCCCGCACGTCCTGCATGAAGACGAGGTTCCAGATCTCCAGGTACCGGTCCTCGTCGGCCTCGGGGCCGCCCTCGCGGCCGTGCTCGGGCCCCCGGTCGTAGTAGATCTCGGAGGAGGGGCCACCCGGACCGGGCACGCCCATGTCCCAGTAGTTGTCCTTGCCGCCGCGGCGCTGGATGCGCTCCAGCGGCAGCCCGGCGATCTTCCGCCAGAGGTCGATGGCCTCGTCGTCGTCGCGGAAGACCGTGACCCAGATGCGGTCGGGGTCGAAGCCGTAGCCGCCGGCGTCCTGGCTGCTCGTGATGAGGGTCCAGGCGTGCTCGATCGCGCCGGCCTTGAAGTAGTCGCCGAACGAGAAGTTGCCGGCCATCTGGAAGAACGTGTTGTGCCGGGTGGTGCGGCCGACCTCGTCGATGTCGCCGGTGCGCACGCACTTCTGGATGGAGGTGGCGCGCGCGTAGGGCGGCGGCACGTCGCCGAGGAAGTACGGCTTGAACTGCACCATGCCCGCGTTGACGAACAGCAGGTTCGGGTCGTCGAGGATCAACGACGCGCTGGGCACCTTGACGTGTCCGGCCGCGGTGAAGTGGTCGGTGAAGCGACGAGTGATCTCGTGGGTCTGCACGGCGGCGCTTTCTGGGTGGTGTGCGACGAGGAAGGCCTACGACAAGTCTCCCCCACGGGCGAGGGTGCGGTTCGGCAGGGGAGGGCGCTGGTGCGCCGCTACTCCCCTGCCCCGCGCGCTCGTGCCCCCTGGCGCACGACGGGCTGCGGGTCGGCGAACGCGTCGCCGAGGGTCGGCAGCCCACCACCGGTGCGACGTTCGACGAGCGCGGTGAGCTCCCGCTCCCGGTCGATCATCCCCGCACGCACCTCGGCCCCGAAGGCACCGAGGCCCGCCCCCACCTCGCGCAGGCCGTCGGCGATGTTGGCCCCGACGCCTGCCGGGGTGAGGTTGTGCGCCGCGGCGGTGGCCCGCCGGGTGGCGTAAGCCCCCGCGGCGAGCCCGAGGCCCAGCCAGAACAGCCTTCTCACCGCCGGCCCTTCCGCCGTCCGGGGCGGGTGCGCATCGAGTGGGCACCGGCGTCACGCCCGGCCCGCCGCGCCTTGACGGCCTTGTTCAGGCCGTAGGAGAACGCGGCGGCGCGCACGAGCGGGCCACCCAGGGTGGCGGTGAACAGCGACGTGAGCACGGAGACGTTGCTCGTGACCGCACGGGCGCTGGACGTGATGCCGTCGACCCGCTCCAGCTGCGTGTTGACCTGGTGCAGGGTGGTCTGCGCGTTGTCCAGCAGCGGCGCGCTGCCCTCGTGGGCCTTGCGGATCGCGATGGTGGCCTCGTCGAGCGTGCGGGACAGCTTCAGCAGCGGCACGGCCAGCAGCAGCACGAGCACCACGAAGGCCCCGGCGGCGATCAGTGCCGCGATCTGGCCAGCCGACACGACGACGCCTCCTCCATACCCACCCGACCGGAAGTTGATCGCCGACAGGCTACCCCCCGGCGGTTCGCCGGGATCCGGAGGGCTGGTGCGTCAGGGGGTCACCGCTCGTCCGGTTCGTCCACCTCCCCGACGAAGAGACCGGCCAGGATCCGGCGCAGCCGGTTGAGCGCGCGATGCTGGGTGACGCGGACGGCGCCGGGTGTGGAGCCGACGGCCTGCGCCGTCTCCTCGGCGCTCATCCCGACCGCGATGCGCAGCACCAGCACCTCGCGCTGACGCGGGGTGAGATGGCACAACAGGCTGCCGAGCCGCTCGGTGAGCTCGCTGGCGAGCAGGTGGTGCTCCGGCCCGTCGTACACGACCGGACTGTCGGGCAGGTCGGCCATCGGCTCCGCCCGGTTGCGACTGATGGCGCGGAACGCGTCGGTCACCTTGTGGGCCGCGATGCCGTACACGAACGCCCGGAACGACAGGCCCCGGATCGTGTAGCCGGGAAGCGCGTTGACGACAGCCAGGCACACCTCCTGCGCGATGTCGTCGGCCGACCCGATGACCGTCTCCTGACGGCCGAGACGCCCGCGGCAGTACCGCAGCACGAGTGGATGGATCGCGCCGAGCAGCCGGTCGCGTGCCCGCGGTTCCCCGGCGACGGCGTCGGCCACCAGCGCGTCCAGCAGCGCCGGCTCGGTCATCTCCTCCTGTGGGGAGCCGCCCTCCGGCCCGCCCGCCCCGCCGGATTCCGGTCGCCCGGCGCCGGGCCCGTCGGGCACCCGGCCCGCGTCGATCGGGCCGCGCTGGGTCGGAACGACACCGGACAGCTCGGTCACGTCGATGGCCACCGCAAGGGCGCTCATCGGGCTCTACCTGTGTTTACAGCGTCTTTGCGCTCTACAGGCCTGTACATCGCTAGGGTCCCCTCCCTGCACCGGCGACCTCCACCGGTGTGACGCGTGTACCGCCGGCCCACCGTCGGGGCGTGTGGCGGTCGTTCTCAGGAGGAACCGAACATTGCGGCAGATACCTGCTGTCCCCCGACAGCCGCGCCGACGTCCGGCCCCGCCCCTCCTACCCCCGTGTCACCTGCCGTGCCCAGCGAGGTGATCGAAGTCGTTCTACCTTCAAGTACGCAGTTTGGGTGACACCCAAGTTGGAGTCAAGAGAACTTCGACCAATGGTTGGTTACTCTACGATCAATGCCTTCCATCGACTCCCCTCGTCCGGACGATCCACGGGTCCGCGCCGCACGGACGAAGCGCTTCCGCACCCGCCGGGCGCTACTGGATGCCGCCGATGTGGCGTTCGCTTCACACGGCTGGGCGAACGCGAGGATGGAGGACATCGCGTCAGCCGCCGGTGTGAGTGCGGCCACCGCATACAACCACTTCCCTTCCAAGCACGCGCTGCTCGGCCACGTCTACAGCCCCCTGATCCAGCCCCTCCGACTGGAGGCCGAGCGGGACATAGCGGCCGGGCGCCCGATGGTCGACGCCCTGCGTGACCAGGTGAAAGCCCTGACGCGGATCACCTTCCGCTACCGGCCGCTCACCGCGGCGTTCTGGTCGGCCGTCCAGGACTACACGATACGGGTCGGGGGGCCTGCCGACCCGTCGGACGACATCGACCCCCGCACCCTCGCCCCCATCCCCGCCTCGATCCAGGTGCTCGTCGAGCACGGGCAGGACAGCGGCGAGCTGCGCCGGTTCCCCAGCCCGCACGAGGTGGGCAGCCTGATCGTCAACATGCTGCTGATCCGGAGCATCAACCGGCCGCACGAGCAGCCTGCGGTCACGTGCGAGATGTTGCTGACCGTGATGTTCGGGATGCTCCGCCCGGAGCTGCTCGCCGACGCAGGGGTCGACGGAAGACCCTTTCGCGACCTGATCTGATGGTGAGGTCGGCATCGCCGGAGCCGGTCAGGGCAGCTCCGCGAGCACCCCGGCCAGTGCGTCCACGGCGAGTGCCACCTCGTCGTCGGTGACCACGAGCGGGGGCGAGAGCCGGATCGTCGAGCCGTGGGTGTCCTTGACCAGGACGCCGCGGGAGACCAGCCGCTCCGCCACGTCCCGGCCACTGCCCAGCCGGGGGTCGACGTCGATCCCGGCCCACAGCCCGCTGCGGCGCACGGCCACCACCCCGTGGCCCACGAGCGGCGCCAGCCGGTCCGCCGCGACCTCGCCCAGCCGCGCCGCCGCAGCGAGCATCCCCCGCGGACCGGTGTCGCTCAGCAGCTCGATCACGGCCCTCCCCACAGCGCAGGCCAGCGGGTTGCCGCCGAACGTGCTCCCGTGCTGGCCCGGTCGCAGCACCCCGAGCACCGCGGCGTCGGCGACCACGGCCGACAGCGGCACGATCCCGCCGCCGAGCGCCTTGCCGAGCAGGTACACGTCGGCGTCGACGCCCGCGCCCCGGGTGGCGAGCACGTGCCCGGTGCGGCCGAGGCCGGACTGCACCTCGTCTGCGACGAACAGGACGCCGGCCCGGTCGCAGATCTCGCGGACCGCCGCCAGGTACCCCGCTGGCGGGACGACGACGCCCGCCTCGCCCTGCACGGGCTCGATCAGCACCGCGACCGTGTCGGGGGTGATCGCCGCGCGCAACGCGTGCGGGTCGCCGTAGGGGACCACGTCGAAGCCCGGGGTGAACGGCCCGAACCCGCCGCGCGCGTCCGGGTCGGTGGAGAAGCCCACGATGCTGATCGTGCGGCCGTGGAAGCCGCCGGCCGCCACGACGATGCGCGCCCGGTCCTCGGGCACGCCCTTCACCTCGTAGCCCCACTTGCGCGCGACCTTGAGCCCGCTCTCCACCGCCTCCGCGCCCGTGTTCATCGGCAGGACCTGCTGCTTGCCCACGAGCGCGGCGAGCTCGGCGCAGAACGGCCCGAGCTGGTCGTTGCCGAAGGCCCGGCTGGTGAGCGTCACGCGGTCGAGCTGGCGGTGGGCCGCCGCGACGAGCGCGGGATGGCCGTGCCCGAAGTTCAGCGCGGAGTAGCCCGCCAGGCAGTCCAGGTAGCGGCGGCCCTCGACGTCGGTGACCCACGCCCCGGCCGCCTCGGCGACCACCACCGGCAGGGGGTGGTAGTTGTGCGCCGAGTACTCGTCCACGAGGCGCTCGTGGTGCGCGGTCGCCTGGCCGGTCTCGATGGTCGTCATGCGCGTACCTCCAGCGTGCAGCACTTGGGTCCACCGCCCCCCTTGAGCAGCTCGGGCATGGCCACCGGAACGGGTGTGAAGCCGCGCTCGGCGATGGCCGCGGCGAGCCGGGTGGCCGGGGCGGGCAGGACGACGTGGCGCCCGTCGCTGACGGCGTTGAGGCCGAGCACCGCGGCGTCACCCACGTCGGCGACGAGCGCATCGGGGAACCGCTCGCGCAGCACCGCCTGCGACGCGGGCGTGAACGCCTCGGGCAGCCAGGCGATCGTCGCTGCGTCGAGCACGGCGACCGCCGTGTCGAGGTGGTAGTAGCGCGGGTCCACCAGCTCCAGCGACACCACCGGCCTGCCGAGCACGGCGGCCGCCTCCGCATGGGCGCGCGGATCGGTGCGGAAGCCCGTGCCGGCCAGCACCACGCCGCCTGGGCCCGGGTCGACCACGAGCAGGTCGCCCTCCCCCTCGTTCACGAACTGCGGCTCGACGACGCGCGGGAACCCGGCCGCGTGGAACCACTCCCGGTGCGCGACGGCCTCCGCGGCGCGCTCGCCGTGCCGGAACCGGGCGCCGAGCACGACCCCGCCGGCGACGGTGGCGCCGTTGGCCGCGTAGACCATGTCGGGCAGCCCCGGTACGGGTTCGAGCAGGTCGACCCGGTGGCCGAGGCCGAGGTAGGTCCGGCGCAGGGCGTCCCACTGGGCCAGTGCCAGCCCGCGGTCGACGGGGACGCCCGGGTGCATCCACGGGTTGATCGCGTACTCGACGGCGAAGTGCACCGGTGGGCACATGAGGTAGTGCCGGCGGGACGCGGTGCGCCCGGCGGAACCGATGGGCCGGGTCAGGACGCTGGTCACGGGCTCGCTCCACGAAGTGGCAGGGTGGCCGCGGCGACGGGACCGGGACGTTCACCAGGCTAGGAACGGCCGCAGTGGCGGACAATCGCGATGCGTTGCCCGTCAGCGGCGGATTCCTGCGCGCGAGCCACCCGGCGCGGTGATTCGTTGCGCGCGGCTCGTCGTCACGACGGCGGCGACGCGCGGTGCAGGATGAACGCATGTACCGCGTGGATTCCGAGGTCGGGCGCCTGCACCAGGTGATCCTGCACCGTCCCGGCCTGGAGCTGAAGCGACTGACCCCCGGCAACAAGGACCGCCTGCTGTTCGACGACGTGCTGTGGGTGGCCAGGGCGCAGGAGGAGCACGACCGGTTCGCGGCCCTGCTGCGGGAGCGCGACATCACGGTGCACCTGTTCGGTGAGCTGCTGCGCACCACGGTGGAGATCCCGGAGGCGCGCAAGTACATCCTCGACCGGATCTTCGACGACCGGGTGTACGGGCCGCTCGCGATCGACGCGCTGCGTAACTGCTTCGACGCGATGGACGTCGACGCCCTCACCGACCACCTGATCGGCGGGATCACCAAGCGCGAGGTGCTGGACCGGATCGAGGAGCCCCGTTCGATCGCCTTCCACGTGCTCGATCCCGACGACTTCGTGCTCGAGCCGCTGCCCAACCACCTCTACACCCGCGACACCTCGGCCTGGATCCACGGCGGCGTGTCGATCAACAGCATGCGCAAGAAGGCCCGCATGCGCGAGACCGTGCACTACGAGGCCGTGTACCGGTGGCATCCGCTGTTCACCCGCTCCGACTACGCGATCTGGTCGGACGGCTCCGTGAACGGGCCGGCCACCACCGAGGGCGGGGACATGCACGTGCTCGGCGGCGGGGCGCTGCTGATCGGGATCTCGGAGCGGACCACCCCGGCGGGCGTCGAGCGGCTGGCCAAGCGCCTGTTCGCCGGCGGTCAGGTCGACCGGATCGTCGCGCTGCGGATGCCGAAGCAGCGCGCGTTCATGCACCTCGACACCGTGATGACGATGGTCGACCCGGAGACGTTCGTGGAGTACTCGGGGCTGGGCAGGCTGCCCGCGTACACGGTGCGGCCCGGTGACTCGGAGAAGGAGCTCGACCTCACCGACCATCCGGCCGAGGAGATGCACGAGGCCATCGCCGCCGCGCTCGGGCTGGCGTCGGTCCGGGTGCTGACCCCCGAGCAGGACGTGCACGCCGCCGCCCGCGAGCAGTGGGACGACGGGTGCAACGCGCTCGCCGTGGCCCCCGGGGTGGTGGTGACCTACGAGCGCAACGTCACGACCAACCGGTTCCTGCGCCGCCACGGCATCGAGGTGCTCGACATCCCCGGCGGCGAGCTGGGCCGCGGCCGCGGCGGGCCCCGCTGCATGAGCTGCCCGATCGTGCGCGACGCCGTCTGACGCGGCTGTCCGGCAGGCCCGGTCCGCCGCGCCGCTCAGCAGGCCGCCGCCTCGGTCAGGGCCTGGGCGGTGGCCGCGTCAGCAGGCAGGAACGCCTCGAGCTTCAGCTCCGCGAGCGTGACGTCCACGGCGGTCGCGAAGGTCGTCACGGTCGTGATGAGCCGTAGCTCGCCCAGGTCGGAGCGCAGCCGCAGCGGCACGGCGAAGCCCAGGTGGTCCGGGCCGACGGCAGCCGGCGGCACGTACGACCCGAGCTCGGCGCGCAGGGCGGCCAGGCGCTCGTCGGGCCCGCGTTCCAGTGCCTGGTCCAGCCGCTCGAGGACGTGCCGGGCCCACTCGGCGAGGTTGACGATCCGGGGGGCGAGCCCCTCAGGGTGCAGGGCAACGCGATAGGCGTTGGCGGGCGGTGCCAGCAGGTCGGCGGAGACCCCTTCGGTGAGCAGCCCGAACGGCGCGTTCGCCGCGACGAGGTCGCCGTGGCGGTCCACGACGATCGCCGGGTAGGGCCGATGGCCCTCGAGCACGGACCGCAGGGCGTCGCGCACCGGGGCGAGGCCGGGCTCGTCGAGGCCGGTCTCGGGGTAGGCGGGTGCGAAGCCGGCCGCGAGCAGCAGCGCGTTGCGGTCGCGCAGGGGCAGTTCCATCGACTCCGCGAGCCGCACGACCATCGCCCTGCCGGGCGCCGAGCGGCCGCTCTCCATGAAGCTGACGTGCCGCTGCGTCGTCCCGGCGCGCAGGGCCAGGTCCAGCTGGCTGACCCGCAGCCGGGTACGGCGCTCGCGGAGCGCGGCCGGAAAGTTCACAGGGTGTTCCTAGCCCTCGATCACCCCGTCCAGCCATTCCCCCGGGGGAATTGCCGCTGCGCACCGTCGGGCAGAGCCTCTGCGGCATGGATCTCGTTCGGATAGGTGTGCTGCTGCCGCTCAAGGCGGAGCAGTGGGCGGGTGCGGACCCGCGAGAGCTGGTGGATCTGGCGGTCCGGGCAGAGCGGGCGGGCTACGACTCGGTCTGGGCCAACGACACGCTTCTCGGAGCCCACATCGACCCGCTGACGGTCCTCGCCGCGGTCGCGGCGAGGACCGAGCGGGTGACTCTCGGCACCGCGGCGCTGCTGCCCGCTTTCCGGCGCCCCGTACAGGCCGCCAAGGCGATCGCATCGCTCGACCTCCTGGCGGGCGGACGCCTCGTGCTCGGCGTCGGAGCCGGTTTCCCCGGACGCTCCGAGCCGGAGTACGCGGCGTCCGAGGTGCCGTGGCCGCGCCGGTTCGCCCGGCTCGACGACACGGTGGCGCTCTGGCGGCAGCTCTGGGGCGCCGAGGGAACCACCTCGTTCACCGGCGACGTGCTGCGCCTCGCCGACATCCCGGCGGGCACCCGCCCGTACCGCAGCGGTGGCCCGCCCATCTGGCTCGCCGGGGCGACTCCCGCCGCGCTGGCCCGGACCGGGCGTCATTACGACGGCTGGCTGCCCTACCCGCCGCAACCGGCGACCTACGCCGCCGGTCTCGCCGACATCAGCACCGCGGCACTGGCAGCGGGACGGCCGCGGGACGCGATCACCCCGGCGCTGTTCGCGACGGTGCTGCTGGCGCCCGACGTGCCATCGGGGCTGCGCGCCGTCGACGAGTTCTGCCGGGAGAACTACGGGCTTCCCCTCGACGTGATCGAACGGATCCAGACGATCGTGGCGGGATCGCCCGAGCACGTGGCCGCAGGGCTCAGCCGGTTCGTCGAGGCCGGCGCCCGCCACATCATCCTGCGCATCGCCGCGCCCGGCCTCGATGGGCAGCGCGACCAGCTCGACCGGCTCGCCGACCTGCTGCTCGGCGTACGAGACCCGGTGGTGTCGTCGAGGCCCTGACGAGGGGCACGGGCGGTAGTGTCCGCGCGTGAGTTCCGCGGCGGAAGAAACCGGGGTCGCCGGCGACTGGACCTCGCTCGACGGCAGCCAGCAGCGCGTCGCGGTGGAGGTGCTGCGCCACGGCCCGCTCCCCCGCGCCGAGCTGGCCCGCCGGCTCGGGCTCTCGCCCGGCTCGCTCACGCGGCTCACCCGCCCGCTGGTGGACTCCGGGCTGCTGGCCGAGGGCACCAGCGACCTCCACGCCCGCACCGGGCGTCCCTCGCTCCCGTTGGACGTGCGGCCCTCCTCCCGCCGGTTCATCGGCGTCAAGATCACCGGTGACGCGCTGTTCGCCGTGGTCACCGACCTGCGCGCCGCCGTCGTCGCCGAGCACGAGACGCCGCTGCCCGGGCGCGCGCCCGCGGCCGTGGTGGACGCGGTGGCCGGCGTCGTCGCCCGGTTGCGCGAGGAGCACGGCGAGATGGCCGGGCTCGGCATCGGCATCGGCGGGCGGGTGGCGGAGCGCCGTGACGTCACGAGTGCGCCTTTCCTCGGCTGGCAGGAGACGGTGCCGCTGGCGCAGCGGCTGCTGGCGGCGACCGGCCTGCCCACCGTCGTGGAGAACGACGTGCGGGCGCTCACCGTGTCCGAGCACTGGTTCGGCGCAGGCCGGGGGCTGCACTCGCTCGCCGTCGTGACGATCGGCGTCGGAGTGGGCTGCGGGATCGTCGTCCACGACCGGCTGGTCGAGGGCGCGCACGGGGCGGGCGGGTCGGTCGGGCACCGGCCGCTGCCGGGCTGGGCGATCTGCGCCGAGGGGCACCGCGGATGCGCCACGGCCGTCCTGACGTCGGGGGCGATCACGGCCGCCGTCGGCCAGGCACTGGGCCGTCCGGTGACCTACGACGAGGTGCTGGAGCTCGCCCGGGCCGGGCAGCCGGCGGCCCGGCGCGCCGTCACGGACGCCGGCCGGGCTCTCGGCCTGCTCGTCGCCGGCATCGCCGATCTCGTCGACCCCGAGCTCGTGATCCTCACCGGCGACGGCATCGGCGCGGTCGAGATCGCCCGGGCCGAGCTGGACGCCGCGCTGCAGGAGAGCCAGGACCCGATGGGACCACCGGTCCGGGTGGAGGTGCGGCCGTTCCCGTTCACCGAGTGGGCACGCGGGGCAGCCGCCGTGGCCGTGCAGGCGCACGTGCTGGGGCCCGTCGCGCCTGCCTGAGGCCGGCGCTCACCGGGCGTCCACCGCCTCCGCGCGCAGCACCAGCAGCTGCTCCGGGTTGAGCGCCGGGGCCCGCAGGCCCACCTCGCCGAGCACCCGGCCGGGCAGCTCCACCCCCTCGGCGAGCCACCCGGGAGGCCGCCGCTGCCGCAGCGCAGGCGCGGCGCCCGGCGGCTGTGGCCGCACGCGGTAGCGCCGGTCGGGGTCGAGGCCGGGCAGGCGCAGGGCGCCCGGCACGGAGGTCAGCGGCGTGGCCAGCTGGACCAGCGAGAACAGGGCGGAGCTCCGGTCGGGCGCCACCACACCGTGCAGGGCGAAGGAGGGGTCGTGCTGGTCGGCGCGCACCAGCGTGCCGGTGTGCAGCAGGCCGCGGACGTCCTTGTAGAGCTGCACCCACGCGGCCAGCTCCGTGCGCTCCTCCGGGCTCGCTCGGGTGATGTCCCACTCGATCCCGAACGAGCCGAACAGCGCCGTCCCGGCCCGGAACGACAGGTCGTGGGTGCGGGCCGTGGAGTGCGAGCGCGGCGACCCGACGTGCGACCCGACGAGCTCGGGCGGCAGCAGCTGGCCGGTGTAGCGCTGGATCTGCTGGCGTTCGAGCGGGTCGATGTTGTCGCTGCCCCAGACCCGGTCGGTGCGCTCCAGGATCTCCAGGTCGATGCGCAGGCCCCCCGACGAGCAGGACTCGATCTCGACGTCCGGGTGCCGGGCGCGCAGCTCGTCGATCAGCCGGTACACCGCTGCGGTCTGGGCGTGGACGCCGGGCGTGCCCAGCGGCCCGTGGCCGGCGTCGAGCAGGTCGCGGTTGTGGTCCCACTTGAGGTAGGCGATCGGGTACTCGGTGAGCAGCGCGTCGAGCCGCTCCAGGAGGTAGGCGGACACCTCGGGGCGGGCGAGGTCGAGCACCTGCTGCGACCGGGAGAGCAGCGGTTGGCGCCCACCGGTCGCGAGGATCCAGTCCGGGTGGGCACGGGCGAGGTCGGAGTCGGGGTTGACCATCTCCGGCTCGACCCACAACCCGAACTGCATTCCCAGTCGCCGTACCTCGTCCACCAGCGGATGCAGGCCCCGCGGCCAGACGTCCTCGTCGACGTACCAGTCGCCCAGGCCTGCCTTGTCGTCGCGGCGGCGGCGGAACCAGCCGTCGTCGAGCACGTAGCGCTCGGCGCCGACGTCGGCCCCGGCCCGGGCGAGCTCGATGAGCCGGTCGAGGTCGTGATCGAAGTAGACGGCCTCCCAGGTGTTGAGCACGACCGGGCGGGGGGTGCGCGGATGCTGCGGCCGGGAGCGCAGGTGCGTGTGGAAGCGGGCGGCGACGCCGTCGAGCCCCCGGCCGTACGCGGCGTAGACCCACGGGCCGGCGTACTGCTCGCCGGGCACGAGCGCGATCTCGCCGGGCAGCAGCAGCTCACCGCCGGCGAGCACCGCGGCCCCGGTGGACAGCCGCTCGGCGTAGGACACGTGGTTGCCGCTCCAGGCGACGTGCATCGCCCACACCTCGCCGTCGCGGAAGCCGAAGCCCGCGGTGCCCGCGGCGAGGATCAACGGGGCGTCCGGTCCGGTGCGGCCGCGCCGGTTCTCCCGCGCATGCACCCCGACGACGAACGGCGCGCGCTGCGGGGCCCGCTCCCGGCCCCAGCGTCCGGCCAGGTCGAACAGCTCGGTGGCCACCGGCGGCACCGGGAGCGCGACGGCGAGGCCGTCGACGACGAACGGCTCCGCTGCCGCTCCCTCCGCCACCACCACCGTGGCCCGCTGGCGCAGCAGGCCCGAGGCCAGCAGCTCGATGTCGAGCCGGACCTCGAGACCCGCCCCGTCGTCGCGGCCGACCGCCCGAACCCGCCCACCACCCTCCGGAGCGGGCTCGGGGTCGAACGCGACGAGGGCGAAGAGCGGCGACCAGGCGCCCCCGGCGCGGTGCCCCGCAAGCCCCGGGCGGCCGAGCCACCCGCTCGCCTGCTCGGGCAGGATGCCGACGCGCGCCCCCTCGTCGAGATCGTTGGGCACGGTGCCGGGGACCGCGGCGGTGGCGATCGCCGACAGGTCGGAGGCGTCCAGCTCACCGAGGTCGGGCCCCCAGTGCAGCACCGCGGGCAGGCGCCCGTCCGTGGCGAGGACGACGCTCACCCCCGCCGCCCTCAGGTGGACGGGGGCGGCAGGGTTCGGGGACATGGCGGCTCCGCGCGTCGTCGTGATGTTGCTGCGGATATGTTTTACGACAGAAGTTAGTGGGGGTCAAAGGGCCGTCCGACCGCTCCCTAGCGAGCAGCGTCGGCCAGGCGCTCGAGGACGGAGACGAACACGGCGCGCTCCCCGGGATCGACGGCTGCGAGCATCTCGGCCTCCACCTCGCGGATCCCCGCCCGGCAAGACCGCACCACCGCACGCCCCTCCTCGGTGAGCGCGACGACGCGGTTGCGCCGGTCGGCCGGGTCCGGGGTACGCCCCAGCAGCCCCCGCGCCTCCAGCCGGTCGAGGATCGGGATGAGCCGCGTCTTGTCCCGCCCGACGGCGGCGGCGAGCTCCGACTGCGTCGGCGCCGCCCCCTCCTCGAGAGCGCCGAGCACCGCGTAGTCCCACATCTCGACGCCGTGAGCACGCAGCACCGGCGTCTCGGCCTCGATCATCACCCGCGTCAGGCGGGCGAACGCGGCCCCGAGGTCGTGGCGCTGCTCCATGTCGCGCGACGATAGCGCTTGACCGATCGTCTACCTCGGTAGATAGTCGCCCGATGGAGATCATCGACCTGCATCGCCGAGCCGCTGCCGCCGTCGCACCGGTTCTCGCCCGGGTCCGGCCGGTCGACCTCGGCGTTCCCACTCCCTGCACCGGCTGGGACCTGCGGGCCCTGCTGGAGCACATGACCGGCCAGGACCACGGGTTCGCGGCGGCCGTGCGCGCCGGGAACGGGACCGACGTCGACGTCGCGGCGTTCGCTCCGCGCCCGCTGGGGGCCGAGCCCGCCGTGGCCGCCGCCGCGGCGCTGGCCACGGTCACGGGTGCCTTCGCCGAGGCCGCTGCCGACCCGGCCGGCACCGTGTGGCTACCGGAGTTCCGCAACCGGTTCCCGCTGGAGCAGGTCGCCGGCTTCCACCTGATCGACACGCTCGTGCACGGCTGGGACGTCGCCGCCTCGCTCGGGCTCGCCCCCGACTACGACGACGACCTCGTCGCCGCCGGCCTCACGGTGGCCGAAAGCGTGCCGACCGGCGCCTTCCGCGAGCAGCCCGGGTCACCGTTCGCCCCCGCGCTGACGAGCGGAGCGACGGACGCCTGGGACCGCACCCTCACCCTGCTCGGCCGCGACCCGGCCTGGTCCCCGGCCCGCCGCCGGTCGTAGGGGTCAGCCCTCGCCGCGGACGGCCCGGCGCAGCTTCGGGAGGCGCTCGGCCAGCACCCGCTCGCCGCCCCGGCCCGTGGGGCGGTAGTAGTCGCGCCCGACCAGCTCGTCGGGCGGGTACTGCTGCTCCAGCACCCCCTCGGGCGTGCCGTGCGGGTAGCGGTAGCCCACGGCGTTGCCGAGCTTCTGGGCCCCGGCGTAGTGGCCGTCGCGCAGGTGCGCCGGGACGGCGCCGGTGGCCCCGGCCCGGACGTCGGCCATCGCCTCGTCGATGCCCGTGATCACGGCGTTGGACTTCGGCGCGGTGGCCAGGTGCACGGTGACCTGGGCCAGCGCGAGCCGGCACTCCGGGAGCCCCACGAGCGCCACCACCTGCGCCGCGGCCACAGCCGCCGGCAGCGCCGTGGGGTCGGCGAGCCCGACGTCCTCGCTGGCGTGCACCATCAGCCGCCGCGCGATGAACCGCGGGTCCTCCCCCGCCACCAGCATCCGGGCGAGGTAGTGGAGCGCGGCGTCGGGGTCGGAGCCGCGGATCGACTTGATGAACGCGCTGATCACGTCGTAGTGCTGGTCGCCCTGGCGGTCGTAGCGGACCGTGGCCTCGGTGACCGCCCGCTCGACGGCGGGCACGTCGATCTCGGTGGCGCCGGTACCGGCGACCCCGTCGGCCGCCGCCTCGAGCGCCGTGAGGGCGCGGCGGGCGTCGCCGGACGCGAGCCGCACCAGCGCGTTCTCCGCGTCGGGCGTCAGCTCGACGGCGGCGCCGAGCCCGCGCGGGTCGGCCACGGCGCGGCGCAGCAGCGACCGCACGTCGTCGTCGGTGAGCGACTGCAGCTGCAGCACCAGCGAGCGCGAGAGCAGCGGGGACACCACCGAGAACGACGGGTTCTCCGTGGTGGCGGCCACGAGCAGCACCAGCCGGTCCTCCACGGCACCGAGCAGCGCGTCCTGCTGGGTCTTGGAGAAGCGGTGCACCTCGTCGATGAACAGGACCGTCTGCTGGTCGAGCCGGTCGCGGCGCCTGCGGGCGTCGTCGATCACCGCCCGCAGCTCCTTGACCCCCGACGAGAGCGCCGAGAGCGCGACGAAATGCCGGCTGCCCACGCCGGCCAGCAGCCGCGCGATGGTGGTCTTGCCGGTGCCGGGCGGCCCGTAGAGCAGCACGGAGGCAGCCGCTCCGCCTTCCACGAGGCGCCGGAGCGGGGCACCGGGCCGCAGCAGGTGGGCCTGCCCGACCACCTCGTCGAGTGTGCGGGGACGCATCCGGACGGCGAGCGGCGCCGTGGCGCGAGCCGGCTCGGCCGGGGACCCGCCCGCAGCGGCCGGCTCCGGTTCGTCCAGCTCGAACAGCCCGTCTGCCTCGGTGCTCATCGCCATCAGCGTGCCACTGCGGCGTGGGATCCACCGAATCGCCCGGAGATGTCGGTACAGCGTGCGACCATGCCGTCGTCGGAAGGAGAAGGCGATGACTCTCTCGTGGCCGAACCATTTCCTCACGCTCGAAGAGTGGGACGCGCTGCCGGAGGCCGAGGGCGTACGGCTCGAGCTCGCGGAGGGTCTTGTCGTGATGTCTCCGATGCCGCTGTCATGGCACCAGCGAGCAGTCATGCGACTGGGGTATCGCGTCGACGAGCAACTGCCGCCGGCGCTCACGGCCCTGACGGAGGTCGAGGTGGTGGCTTCCGCCAGTCCGCCGACGGTGCGTGTGCCCGACGTCAGCGTCACCCGGAGCCATATCGTGGAGCACAACCCGCCCCGGCTTCCGGCCGCCGACGTACTGCTCGCCGCCGAGGTGCTGTCCGACGGCACCCGCCGCGTCGACCGGGTGCTGAAGTTCTCCGAGTACGCCGACGCCGGCATCCCGCAGTACTGGATCGTCGATCTGGGCGAGCACACCAGCCTCACCGCGTACGTGCTGGTCGACGGCGACTACGAGCTGTCCGGCGAGCACACCGGCACGGCCGAGCTCGACGTCGCCGGCCATCGCGTCACCGTCGACCTCGACGCGCTCACCCGCCGCTGACCGGTGTCGATCCCCGCGAGCGCCGTTCGTCGTCAGGGCATGGAACGTCACGGCATGGAACTCGGAGTCGCACTGCCCAACGCCGGCCGCACCGTGGTCACCGAGGACCTGGTGCGGCTGGCGACAGGCGCGGAGGCGGCCGGTCTGCACTCGGTCTGGGTGATGGACCGCTGGCTGCGCCCGCGCGGCGCCGTCACGATGCCCGGCGTGCCCGTGCCGGTCGAGCTGCCGCCCGAGGGCTACGCGTGCGTCCTCGACCCCATCGACGTCCTCGCCCACCTCGCCGCGCTCACCCGCAGCGTCCGGCTGGGCACCAGCGCGGTGCTGGCGCTGCTGCAGCCGCCGGTGCTGCTCGCCCGCCGCCTCGCCACCGTCGACCAGCTCTCCCACGGGCGGGTGGTCGCCGGCCTGGCCCCCGGCTGGATGCGCGAGGAGTTCGCTGCGGCGGGAACGCCAGCGGGCAGCACCGGACGTCGCCTCGAGGAGCATCTCGCGGCACTGCGTGCCGTCTGGGGCCCCAACCCCGTCGAGATCCCCGGCGGCGCCCACCCGGTGGCGCCCTCGGACGTCGGGCCGAAGCCGTTCGGCCGCGCGGCGATCCCCGTCCTGCTCGGCTACAGCACCGCGGCCGGGATCCGGCGGGCGGCGTGGCTCGCCGACGGGCTGCATCCCTACCGCACCGATCTCGACGAGCTGGCTGCCGACCTCGCCGTCTTCCGCGCCGCGGCGGCCGAGGCAGGCCGGGACCCCGCCGCGTTGCCGGTCGTGCTGCGCGGTGACGCCGTGCCCGACCAGGACGCCGGCGAGGGCCGTCCGCTGTTCCGCGGCACGGTCGAGCAGTGGGCGCAGGACGCCCGCCGGGTGGCCGAGCTGGGGGTCGGGCATCTCGTGCTGCAGGTCGCCGCGCCCCCCGAGACCACTCTCGACACCCTCGCCGACCTCCGCAGGCGGCTCGACCGCTGACGCAGGCTCGTCCGGCGGTATCACTCGAAGCGGACGTGCCGCAGTCCCGTCGCGTACCGCCGGAGCCGGCCGCGCAGCGGGCTGTCGGTGTTCGGGGCGATCGGCAGCCCCGCGGAGCCCGCGATGTGCTCGGCGACCTGCGCGATCGGCAGCTGGTCGGTGTGGATGTGCTCGGCGAACTCCGGCTCCCGGAGCCGCTCCAGGCAGTCGTCGAGCCGGCGGACGGCGAAGCTCTCCCGCTTCAGCCCGCGGCCGAGCCCCCGCTCCCGCAGCCGCCGCAGCACGGTGCCGCGCTCGGCGAGCAGCGCGAAATGGCGCACCTCGTGGCCGTCCTCGCGCAGCCGGCCGACGACCTCGGCGAAGTAGAGCGGGTGCACGAGGGTCATCGGCGCGATGACCGGACCGTCGTGCTTGCGGAGCACGATGCCCAGCACCTCGCGCACGCCGTGGCGCCAGGCGGAGAGATCCTGGAAGTCGCCGCGGAGCGCGGGCGGCATCGTGCGGTGCAACCCGAAACCGACGTGCTCGGGGTCGCACACGATGCTGCCGGGCAGCCGTCGGCGCAGCTCGTACGCCGTCTGGGTCTTGCCGCCGCCGAACGGGCCGTTGATCCACAGCAGCATGCGCCTGACCGTATCCCGGCGGGTTGGTCACGATCGTCCGACCCCTCCCATTGACTGGGAACCGGGTTCCGGATCGCAGGAAGGTCGGGCACGCTGTCGGAGGGCCGGGCCCGCAACCGGGGCCTGCCGCCCGTCTC
Organism: Pseudonocardia xinjiangensis; assembly: GCF_050948425.1. Taxonomy (NCBI): domain Bacteria; kingdom Bacillati; phylum Actinomycetota; class Actinomycetes; order Pseudonocardiales; family Pseudonocardiaceae; genus Pseudonocardia; species Pseudonocardia xinjiangensis. The sequence goes on from NZ_CP192009.1 coordinate 4,191,779, forward strand.
GCCCTGCTGATCCAGGGACGACCACATCCGTCCCCGTGTCCACGCCAGAAGGCGAGATCCCCGTGACCGTCCACCTCTCCGCCCGGCTGCGCGACGTGCGCGGGTCGGCCATCCGCGACCTTCTCGCGCTCACCGCGCGCGACGACGTCATCTCGCTCGCCGGCGGCCTGCCCGGCACCGACCTGCTCCCCCGGGAGCGGATCGCCGCCGCGCTGGCGACCGCGGCAGGCGATCCCGCGACCCTGCAGTACGGCGAGACCGTCGGGCTGCGGCGGCTGCGGGAGGTTCTCGCGGGCACGGAGGGCGCGCGGCTCGGGAGGGCTCTCATCCCCACCGAGATCGTGGTGACCACCGGCTCGCAGCAGGCCCTCGACCTCGTCGCGCGTACGACGCTCGACCCCGGCGACGCGGTGGTCGTCGAGGACCCGGTGTACGTCGGCGCCCTCCAGGTGTTCCAGGCCGCAGGCGCGACGCTGCACGCAGTGCCCGTCGACGACGGCGGGATGGACGTCGACGCGCTCGCCGGGCTGCTGGCCGCAGGCCTGCGCCCCCGGCTCGTCCACACCGTCAGCAGCTTCCACAACCCGCGCGGGGTGACGCTCAGCGGGGACCGCCGCGCCCGGCTGGCCGCGCTCGCCGACCGGTACGGCTTCCTCGTGGTGGAGGACGACCCCTACGGCCTGCTCGCCTTCGACGGTCCGCCCCCGGTGCCGGTGGCCGCCCACGGCGAGCGCGTCGTCCGGCTGGGGAGCGTGTCGAAGGTCCTCGCGCCCGCGCTGCGGGTCGGCTGGCTGACCGGCCCGGCAGCACTGCTGGCCGCGGTCGAGCGGCTCAAGCAGTGCAGCGACCTCTGCGGCTCCACGCTCACCCACGCCGTCGCGGCGGAGCTGCTCGCCGACACGCACTGGTTCGACGGGCACCTGGGCATGCTGCGCACCGCGCTGCGCGAGCGGGCGGGCGCGCTCACCGACGCCGTCCGGGAGGCGTTCGGGGACGCCGTCACCTGCTCCGTCCCCACGGGCGGCATGTTCTGCTGGCTGGAGTTCACCGACGGCACCCGGCCGGCCGAGCTGCTCCCGCACGCTCTGCGGGGCGGCGTGGGGTTCGTGCCGGGCGAGGCCTTCGCGGTCACCCGGCGGCTGGACGGCGCCGCGCGCCTCTGCTTCGCCTCGAACCCGCCTCCGCTGCTGCACACCGCCGTGGGCCGGCTGGCCGGTACGTGGCGCGAGCAGGCGGCAGTGCGACGTAGGGTCGAGCCGTGCGTCAGATCCTCGAACTGCTGGAGCGCGACGCCCAGCTCTCCCATGACACCATCGCGACCATGACCGGCCTGCCGGTCGCCGAGGTGAGCGAGGCGATCGCCACCTGGGAGGCGTCGGGCGCGATCCGCCGCTACAAGGCGGTGGTCGACTGGGACGCCGTCGACGACGACCCGACGAGCGAGACGGTCACCGCGTTCATCGACGTGTCGCTGGCACCTGCCCGTGGCGTGGGGTTCGACGACGTGGCCGCGCGGATCGCCCGGTTCGACGAGGTCCGCAGCGTCCACCTCGTGTCCGGCAGCCACGACCTGCGCTGCACGGTGACCGGGCGCACCATCCGCGCGGTCTCGGACTTCGTCTCGCAGAAGCTCTCGACGATCGACCGCGTGCAGGCCACGGCCACCCACTTCGTGCTCAAGACCTACAAGCGCGACGGCGACGCGTTCACCCTGCCGGAGCAGGACCATCGGCTACCGGTGACGCCCTGATGAAGGAGCTCAACGGCGTCATCGCGGCCTGCCCGCCGTCGGGCATCCGGCGGTTCTTCGACATCGCCGCCGAGATGGACGACGTGATCTCCCTCGGTGTCGGCGAGCCCGACTTCGTGACGCCGTGGCGCGTGCGGGAGGCGGGGATCTACGCCCTGGAGAACGGGTTCACCACCTACACGTCCAACGCGGGCCTGCTGCAGCTGCGGGAGCTCATCTGCGCCGATCTGGCCTCCCGGTACGGCGCCGACTACGTGCCGGACGGCGAGTGCCTGATCACCACGGGGGTCTCCGAGGGCCTCGACCTCGCGCTGCGGGTGCTGCTCAACCCGGGCGACGAGGTGATCGTGCCCGAGCCCTGCTACGTGGCGTACGAGCCGTGCGTCGCGTTCGCCGGCGGCGTCCCGGTGCGGGTGCCGACCCGCTGGGAGGACGGCTTCGCGGTCGACGCCGAGGTCGTCGCGGCAGCGATCACCCCGCGGACCAAGGCGATCCTCATCGGCTCGCCCGCCAACCCGACCGGCGCCGTACAGCCCCGCGCCGCGCTGGAGGCACTGGTCCGGCTCGCCGAGCAGCACGACCTCTACCTGGTCTCCGACGAGATCTACGACCGGCTGACCTACAGCGGTGGCCACACCTGCCTCGGCACGCTGCCCGGCGCCCGCGAGCGCACGGTGCTGCTCGGGGGGTTCTCGAAGGCCCACGCCATGACGGGCTGGCGGGTCGGCTGGATCTGCGCGCCGCGGCCCGTCGCCGAGCTCTGCGTGCGCGTGCACCAGTACACGATGCTGTGCGCGCCGCACGTCTCACAGCTCGCGGCCGTGGAGGCCCTGTCCGGGCCGGACGACGCCGTGCAGTCGATGGTCGCCGACTACGACCGCCGTCGCCGGGTGTTCGTGAAGGGTCTGCGCGAGATCGGCCTCGACTGTCCCGAGCCCGGTGGCGCGTTCTACGCGTTCCCCTCGATCCGCCGGTCCGGCCTCGACTCGGAGACCTTCGCCGAACAGCTGCTGCGCACCGAACGGGTGGCGGTGGTGCCCGGCAGCGTGTTCGGCCCGTCCGGCGAGGGACACGTGCGCTGCTCCTACGCCACGGCGTTGCCCCTGCTGGAGGAGGCGTTGGTGCGGATCGACCGGTTCCTGGGCTCACTCTGACGGACACCCGGTAGTCGGACCTCCACGCACCGCATCCGTTGCGCCGGGTTCACGGCCCGGCAAACTGGGTCCGCCAGAATCGTGGGGCATGGAGCCTCGCCGCATCGAGAATCGTCACTGCCCGCTCTGCGCCCGCCTGCGAACACCCGCCGATGCCACCGGCGTCGCCTGGAGCAGCCAGCACGAACACGACGGATCCATCACCTGGATCTGCCCCACCTGCACGCGGGCCCAGCTGTGGCGCATCGAGGCCATGCTCGCCGTGGCCTCCCCCACCGCCCCGGTCGCCCCCACCCCGCTGCGCCCCGCGGCCTGACCACCTCGCCCGCCCGGGTCGGGAGGCCGGCTCCGGGGTCAGCGGGCCGCCCGCACCAGCTCGCCGACGAGCCCCTGCAGGATCACCGGTCCGAGGTCGTGGCCGCGGCGCACCAGCCAGGGCACACCCTTCACCACCAGCCACGCCGTACGCTGCGCCGCCGTCACCTCGCGTCCACCGGCGCACTCGAGGCTCACCGCCTGCGGCACCGCGAAGCCGGCCGCGGCCAGCAGGGCCGCGAACCCCGCAGCAAGCATCCGATGCCCGAGCTCGGAGGGGTGCAACCGGTCGACCGACCATGCCGACCGCTCGTAGCCGCCGGGCAACACGTCCAGATCCAGCACCCCGATCCCCGACGGGTCGGTCGCCGCGACCGCATCGGTGACGGCGTTGACGGCGTCGATGCGCCGGTGCAGAGCGAGGCGCAGCGGTGCCGGGAGCGGGAAGACCCTGGTGTGGTCGTGGTAGCGCACCATCAGCACGTGCGCCCCCGCGTCCCGCACCGCGGTGACGATCGCGGCGCAGTCCTCGTGCATGGTCGCGGGGTCGAAGTCCGAGCGCAGGGTGTCGTTCATCCCGACCGACAGCACCACGACGTCCGGAGCGGCGGCCAGCGCCGTCGGGAGCTGCTCGTGGCGCACGCAGGCCATGCGGGCGCCCGTGCGGCCGAGGTTGACCAGCGCCGGCCCACCGAGGGCGTCGCGCAGCAGCACCGGGAAGCCCCGCCACCCGCCGCCCGGGGCCGGGTCGCCGAGCCCCACCGAGGTGGAGTCGCCCAGCGTCACCAACGTGGAGACCGGACGGGTCGCGACCGGCGCGAGCACGGGCTGCAGAGTCACGCTGACACGATCACCGACGTCGGCTCACCAGGGGTGTGCGCCGGATGACGCGCTGTGGGCAGCTGAGGGAACGATCGGTGCCCTGACCAGCAGGGTCTCCCCCGCCTCAGGCCACCGACCGGAAGGCCGGGAACACCGGCAGTGAACCGGGGGCGTCCGGGAACCGTCTGCCCAGCGCGTCTGCCACCGCCGTGCCCAGCTCGGCCGTCGCAGGCAGGCCACCGGCCGCGGCGCTGCGGGCCATCTCCCGCCAGTAGTGCCCCAGCGCGGTGCTGATCCGCGGGGACCGGGTGGCGTCCTGGCCCACGGGCTTGTCCCGCACGCTGATGCGCGGCAGCAGCCACCAGGTGCACAGCCACACCCAGAGCAGCTGCGCGTGCAGCAGCCTGCGGTCGAGCCGCTCGGGCTCGTCGAGGTCCGGCCAGACGGCGGCGATCTCGTTGCGCCACGCCTCGAGCATCGACTCGGCCATTCCCGGCGGGAGCGCGAAGCTCGCCTCGCAGCCGGGGAAGGGCACGCGGAAGTAGGCCGCGTCGAGCGCGACGTCGCGGAAGCAGCCCCATTCGAAGTCGACGAACCGGACCCCGCGGCTGGTGACGAGGTTGTTGTCCGGACACGTGTCGGACGGGCTGAACGCGCGGTAGCGGGTGCCACCGAGCAGGCGTGCGGTCTCGTAGGCCTCCACGGTCGCCGCTTCCGGCACCACCACCCCGAGCTGCTGCTCCAGCAGCCCCGCGACCCCGGCGAGCGCGACCCGCGCGTCCTCCGCCATCGGGTCGCGCCACGCCCGCTCCCCGAGCCTGCGCAGCAGCGCCCCGAAGTCGTTCTCCCGGCCCGCCGTGGCCGCCTGCATCCGGCCCAGAGCCCTGGCCCAGCTCAGGAGGCAGCGCTGGGCGGCGGCGGGGTCGGGACCGAACAGCTTGTCGGCCAGCGTGGAGCTGCGGCCGAGGTCCTCGAGCACCAGCAGCCGGGCCTGCGGGTCGTGCGCGATCAGCACCGGGCTGGGGCGGGAGTCGGCGGGCAGCGCGGTGAAGAGCTGGCAGCTCGCCACCTCGTAGTGGAACGGGTCGGGACGGTCCGGGTCCGGACGGCCGAGATAGTGCTTGACGACGAGCGTGCGCGGCAGCGAGAACGGGTTGCGGGCCACGCGGGCGCGCGCCACCACCGAACGATCGCTTCCCCCGAGATCCTCAGGGTCGGCCAGTACTATGCCGGCCCCTGATCGGCGAGTGAGCAGCCGTTCGGCAGCAGTGAGCGCGGCGAGTACCGGCCTGGGGAAGCTGCCCAGGTCCTGAACCATCGTTCGTGACCCTACCCCGCCGACAACCGGCGGATGACCCGTTCGCGGCCGGCTGTCCGGCGCGAGAGGAGCAGCACGGCCCCCGCGGCCACGACGATGCCCACGAGGTTCACCAGTAGCTGCAGCGCGGACCCGGCGGCCTCCGCGTAGCGGCCCTCCACGAGGGCGGTCGACGCGTACGCCGCGGCGGGCACGGTGGTGACGGAGATGAACACCCCGACCAGTGACGCGGACTTGGCCGAGGTCAGCGCGAGCATCCCCGCGGCGCCGGCGAGCAGCGCCACGATGAACGAGAACGGGCCGACCTGGTAGATGAAGTCCACCTGGGTGGCATCGTCGAGGGTCGCGGTGGACAGCAGACCGGTCGCGTCGAACGCCACAGCGGCCAGCGCGGTGATCACCATGGCCAGCGGGAAGCCCGCGGCGAGCGCCAGCCCGCCGCGACGCAGCAGGTCCGCCCGGCGCAGTACCGCGCCCACGGCGATCGCGGCCAGCGGCCCGAACTCCGGACCGAGCACCATCGCTCCCACCACCGTCACCGGCGAGTCCGTGATGATGCCGATCGCCGCCAGCAGGCACGCGATCGTCAGGAACGCCTGGAAGCTCACGGACAGGCGTGACTCCTCACCCGTGCGCGCCACCAGCTCGTCCCAGATCACGGCGTCCGACGGGTCGCCCGGCGCGGCCTTCTCGGCGGCGTCGGACGCGTCCGACAGGGAGGTGTCGATCGCCTCCAGCGTGACGCCACCCGAACGGTCGATACCCAGCTCGCACAAGGCGTTGAGCAGCGCGTCGACCGACTCGCGCGTCACGTCGGCCTCGACGACGTCGCCGGCGGGCTGCAGCGCGACGCCGGGCAGGACGGTGACGTGGGTGGCGCCGGGCTCGTCGAGGAGCAGATCCCGGACCTCGCCGGTCTGCGCCTCCGGCGAGATCACCCTCATGTGCAGCACGAACGCGCTCCCCGCGGCTGCTGGGCGGACGGCGGCGCGCTCAGAGCTTCGTCGGCGGCTCGTCGGCGGCCGGGGACGCGGCGGCGGGCGCCTTCGGCGGCTGCGCGTCGACACCCGCCTCCTTGCGCTGCTCCGGCGTGATCGGCGCGGGTGCCGAGGTCAGCGGGTCGAAACCGCCACCCGACTTCGGGAAGGCGATGACGTCGCGGATCGTGTCGGAGTGCGCCAGCAGCATGCAGGTGCGGTCCCAGCCGAACGCGATGCCGCCGTGCGGCGGCGGGCCGAACTGGAACGCGTCGAGCAGGAAGCCGAACTTCTCCCGCTGCTGTGCCTCGTCCATGCCGAGGAGGGCGAACACCCGCTCCTGCACGTCGGAGCGGTGGATACGGATCGAGCCGCCACCGATCTCGTTGCCGTTGCAGACGATGTCGTAGGCGTAGGCGAGCGCCTGGTCGGGCGCCTCCTCGAAGCGGTCCATCCACTCCGCGTTGGGCGAGGTGAACGGGTGGTGCACCGCCGTCCAGCCGAGCTCGTTGCCCTTGTCGTCCCGGATCCGTTCGAACATCGGCGCGTCGACGACCCACACGAAGGACCAGGCGCTCTCGTCGACGAGACCGCAGCGGCGGGCGATCTCGCCACGGGCGGCGCCGAGCAGCTCGCGCGCGTCGGCCGGGTGCCCGGCGGCGAAGAAGATCGCGTCGCCCGGCTCGGCGCCCACGGCCTTCGCGAGGCCCTCGCGCTCGGCCTCGGAGAGGTTCTTGACGACCGGACCCCGCTCGCTCGCGGACCCGTCGTCGTCCACCAGCACGTAGGCGAGGCCACGGGCGCCCCGCTGCTTCGCCCACTCCTGCCAGGCGTCGAGCTGCTTGCGCGGCTGGCTCGCCCCGCCCGGCATCACGACGGCACCGACGTACGGCGCCTGGAACACGCGGAACGCGGTGTCGGCGAAGTAGTCGGTGAGGTCGGTGAGCTCGACGCCGAACCGCAGGTCGGGCTTGTCCGAGCCGTAGCGGGCCATCGCGTCGGCGTAGGTGAGCCGCGGGATGGGGCGCGGGATCTCGTACCCGGCGAGCTCCGACCACAGCGCGGCGACGATCGTCTCGCCGAGCTCGATCACGTCGTCCTGCTCGACGAAGCTCATCTCGATGTCGAGCTGGGTGAACTCGGGCTGGCGGTCGGCCCGGAAGTCCTCGTCGCGGTAGCACCGCGCGATCTGGTAGTAGCGCTCGGTGCCCGCCACCATCAGCAGCTGCTTGAACAGCTGCGGGCTCTGCGGCAGGGCGTACCAGGAGCCGGGACGCAGGCGGGCCGGCACGAGGAAGTCGCGGGCCCCCTCGGGCGTCGACCGGGTGAGCGTGGGGGTCTCCACCTCCACGAACTCGCGGTCGTGCAGCACGGTGCGCGCGATGCGGTTGGCCTCGCTGCGCAGCCGCAACGCCGCCGCCGGCCCGCTGCGGCGCAGGTCGAGGTAGCGGTGCTTGAGCCGGATCTCCTCGCCGATCTCGCTGTGCTCGTCGAGCGGGAACGGCAGCGGGGCCGACTCGGACAGCACCGTGAGTTCGGTGGCCGTCACCTCGATCTCGCCGGTGGCGAGCTCCGGGTTCTCGTTGCCCGCAGGCCGGCGGACGACCTCGCCGGTGACCAGTACGCAGAACTCGGCGCGCAGCCGGTGGGCGCGCTCCGCCATCTCGCCCTCGCGGAACACCACCTGGGCCGAACCCGAGGAGTCCCGGAGGTCGATGAAGATCACGCCGCCGTGATCACGGCGGCGGGCCACCCACCCGGCGAGGGTCACGGACTGTCCGGCGTGCTCGGCACGCAACGTGCCGGCGGGGTGGGTGCGCATCACGTGTCGAGGCTATCCGCCACCCCGGGTCGGCCTGCCAGCAGGTTTCCTCCGGCCGGGCGCCGGCTCACCTACTTCGAGTTGATGAACAGGTAGTCGGCCGAGTACGGCACCGCGGTGACGGCCTGGGTCATCGGGTCGCAGGTGCCGGCCGGGGCGACGCCGCCGATCGTGTCCAGGCGCAGCACGGCCCGGGTGCCCGAGAGCTCACCCTGGGAGGCGCCCTCCTGCTTCGCCGCGAGGACCAGCTCGGGGATGTCGCCGGGGCTGCCTGTGATCGTGGTCACGATCCTGCCGGTGACCGCGGACTTGTCGGGCGCCACCCACTGGGGCGGACCGGACTTGCCCGGCTTGACGAACGTGTGCTCGATGCCGCCGCTGAGCAAGGTGTTCACGTTGTCCGGGGTGAACGTGAACGAACCGTCGGAGTCCTGCCGCGTGCAGGTGTAGATCTGGTCGCCCTCGACGACCGGGTGGTTCTCGTCATGACTGACCGCGCTCCGCAGGTCCACCTGCACCGGCAGCGCGTGCAGCTGACCGCGGACGGCGCCACCCGGGAAGTCCTTGGTGTGCAGGTTGACGTAGAACTGCTCGGGGTGGCTCTTGATGCTCGCGAGGAGGTTCGCGTCGGTCACCGTCACCGTGCCGATCACCGAGTTGCGCCCGTCCGGCAGCTTCGAGGCGAAGAACGGGATCTTGACGTCACCGTTCACGCCCGCAGGCCCCTCGTGGATGTGGCCCGCGGTCGGCGTGCCGATGCCCGTCCAGGTGAAGGCGTACGACACCTGGTCGCCCTGGATCCGGACCAGCGAGGTCCCGCTGCCACTCTTGTCGCCACCATTCGGTTGTTCCTTGCTCGGCACCTCGTTGCTGCCCCGCATCTCGGTCGCGAAGAACACCGCGTCGCCCTGGTTCTGCGGGTCGTATTTTCCGATCGAGTCCGCGGACGTCTGCATCGGCATGTGCATCGGTGCGGATGCGGCCGGCCCGCCACGTGCCGCAGCGGGCGTGACCTGGGCGGTGGCTACGCCGCACGCTCCCACGAACACCAGTCCGGCGAGCGCCGTACCTGCAGCGGCTGTCCCCAGCGTGCACCGACGCGTGGTGCGATTCATTCCTGGTCCTCCATTCGCACGAGCCGCTGCGCTGTGCATCGGTCGTCGGCTCACACACGGATGGGAACGGCGGAACAGGTCAACCATGGGCATGAGGCGAATGTCATGCCCGCCGGTTCGACCGCAGGCCGCGGAGAATGGCGATGCATCATGGTCGGGAGAACTTCGGGGCCGCCCGGCAAACGGACTCCCAACGTCCGCACCCGGTCTGCGCAAAATGGGGAGGATCCGTCCGGGAATGGCGTGCATCGCCGGATCGGCATGAGTACCGGAACGATCAGAGCAGCCGGAGCTGCTCCCCGGACGGCTGCTGCGGGCCCGTGGCCTCCTGCGCCGACCGGGTGTGCCCGCGCACGGTGGTGGCGGCACCGGTGAGCCCGTGGCGGCGCAGCAACGGCGCCACGCGCTCGCCGAGCGCCCGCCGGTACTCCGGATCGACGTAGGCGCCGCGGCGGTACAGCCGGGCATAGGGCTCGACCAGCCTGGGGTACTCGCGCGCGAGCCAGGCCAGGAACCACTCCCGGGTGCCGGGCCGCAGGTGCAGCGCCAGCACGCTCGCACCGGTGGCCCCTGCCCGCTTCACCTGCGCGAGCAGGGCGTCGAGGGCCTCGGTGGAGTCGGTGAGCAGCGGGAGCACGGGCGCCACCATCACCCCGCAGGACAGGCCGGCGTCGGTGATCCGCCGGACCAGGTCGAGCCGCGCGGCGGGCGACGGTGTGCCCGGCTCGAGCCGCCGCTGCAGTGACGGGTCGACCAGCGCGACCGAGACACCGAGACCCACCGGGACGTCGGCCCCTGCCGCCACCAGCTCCGGCAGATCGCGGGTGAGGACGGTGCCCTTCGTGAGCAGCGAGAACGGGGTGCCGGACCGGGCCAGCGCCCCGATCACCCCGGGCATCAGCCGGTAGCGGCCCTCGGCCCGCTGGTACGGGTCAGTGTTGGTGCCCATCGCGACCGGTTCCCGCTCCCACTTGGCCGAGCGCAGCTCCCGCTCGAGCACCCGCGCCACGTTGACCTTGACCACGATCTGGCTGTCGAAGTCGGCCCCCGCATCGAGGTCGAGGTAGGTGTGGGTGTTGCGGGCGAAGCAGTTGTGGCTGACCACGCCGTCGGCCACGAAGTCGCCCGTGCCCGTGGTGATGTCGTACATCGGCATCTCGACGCCGAGCGGCTGCACCGACTCCACCGTGAGCGCGCTGCCGCCGGTGACGGGGGCGCCGCCCACGTCCCGATGCCGGCTCACCGCGTGATCGGCCACCTGCAGCAGCCGCAGCAGCGCCGCGGGCCCGCCCAGCAGCCGGACCGCGCCCGGCTCGGCACCCGCGCCGCGATCGGCCTCCACCTCGAACCGGAAGCCGAGGCGGCGCAGCGCGGCCGCCGTCCGCCGGGCGGTGCCGCCGTCGGCGGGACGGATCCACAGCTCCCCGCGCACCACCGAGCCGCGCGCGTCGACGGTGCCGGCGAGGAACCCCGCGCACCAGTCGTCGCCTGCGCGCTGCGGCCACCGCACCACGTCGGTGATCGGCGCGATCCCGCCACGGGGCACCGGAGCGGGGATCCGCCCCGGCTCCCCGGCACCGACCGGGACCGCCACCGTCGACGGCAGCTCCACGACGTGCTGGGCCGCCTCGGCGAGGAAGTGGTGGGCGCGGCCGAGCGCCTCGAGCTCCACGTGCTCGGACGGGAAGCGCCACTCCCCGTCGGCCTCGACGCCGTCGCCCCGCACGAGGCCGCACAGGTAGCCCTGCCGGTACGCCGCGGTGTGGGGGCGACGCTCCCGCCCGGTCGTGGCATCGAACGGCCCGGGGCCGAGAAGCGCGCTCCCCGGCCGCAGCCGCGGCCGCCGCCCGGAGCGGCACCATCCTCCGCTCACGTGGCGCCAGCCCTGCTCGGTGAGGAACCGGTGCTCGCCGCTCGCCACCAGCTCGGTGCCGCCCGCGAGCCGCACCCGGTGGGCGGGCTTGGTGGTGGACCAGTGCGCCAGCACCGTGGTGCGGACGTAGCGCCGGTGTCCGTCGACCAGCTCGGTGCCCATCACGGAGTCGCCGACGCGCAGCTCGGAGATCGGACGGGTGCGCCCGTCCCCCAGCAGCACGCGGGTGGGGCCGGCCAGGCAGTACACGCAGGCATGGGAGCAGCCGCGGTACGGGTTGACCGTCCAGCGGAACGGTACGGGCGAGGCGCCCGGCACGCGGTTGAGCACCGATCGGGCCTCCACCTCGTGGAACACCACACCGGCGAACTCCGGGGTGCGCACCGACCGGAGGAACCCACGCATGCCGGGCAGCGCCGCCTCCGCCCCGACACCGTCATCGAGCACCTGCTGTCCGCTCCACCGCATGGGCACAGTCGAACACATGTTCGATACCCGGGGCAAGTGACTGTCGGGGCGATGGTCCACGCTGCCCCCATGACGGTGACCCTGGTGGTGATGGGCGTATCGGGTGTGGGCAAGAGCTCGGTGGCCGCCGAGCTCGTCCGGCGCACGGGGTGGGAGTTCGTCGAGGGCGACGACCTGCACCCCGAGAGCAACCGCGCGAAGATGGCCAGCGGCATCCCGCTCGACGACGAGGACCGCTGGCCCTGGCTCCGCCGGGTGGCCGCCTGGATCGGGGAACAGGAGGCGGCGGGCCGCAGCGCGGTGGTCACGTGCTCGGCGCTCAAGCGCTCCTACCGCGCCCTGCTGCTCGACGGTCATCCGTCCGTGCGGTTCGTCCACCTGCTCGCGCCGCCGGAGCTGATCGCGTCCCGGGTCACGGCTCGCACCGACCACTACATGCCGCCGTCCCTGCTGGACAGCCAGCTCGCCACCCTCGAACCGCTCCTGCCCGACGAGCCGGGCATCCGCGTCGACACCACCGGCGATGCCGCCACCGTCGCCGAGCGGGCTCTGGAGCAACTGGGCGACCACTCACCCGAGGACGCCCCCGGTGATCATTCCCGCTGATCGGCCCCGGACGGGTGGCGCCCGTCCGGCGGACGTGCCCGCGTCGGCGTGCACCGCGTTGACGGGATGTGCCCGTGTCACCTGAACCACCCGGGATCCCGCGCGGCCCCGAGCAGCACGCGCCCGGAGCACACGACCCCCGGCGCCACCGGCACGGCCGGTCCGCCGGCCACCCGGACGACCACGGCGACGAGGCGGCGGCCGAGGCCCCCACCCTGCCCACCGGGTGGTCGCCGGTCGGCGCCGACACCGGCGACCAGCTCGTGGCCACCCGCACCACGACGGGGCGCCGCAGGCGCGCCGACCGGGGTGCGGAGCCCACCGGCCCCGGCACCGGCCGGCACGCCGTGGTGGCGCCGTCCTCCGCGGCGCCCCCGGGCCCGGTCGCCGGGCACGGACACGGACACGGGCACTCCCCCGCGCCGCCTGCGGGGCGGCGGGTGCGCCTGCTCATCGCCGCGCTGCTCGTCCCGTGCGCGCTGGCCACGCTCGTCGGCGTCGTGCTGCTGTGGCCCTCCGGTGGTCCGCCCAGCACGGCGCAGCCCGTCAGCCAGCAACCGGTGCGGGCCGAGGTCACCACCGCGAGCGCGGCCGACTGCAGCCAGGGCTCCGGCGACGGCGGGTGCGTCGCGCTCGTCGTCCGGATGGCCGACGGGCCCATGCCGGGCCGCGACCTCGTGCAGGTGGTGCCCGTCGAACCCGGGTCGCCCACCTTCGCCGTCGGCGACCGGGTGGTGCTGAGCTGGTCCGGGGCCGACCCGAACGACCCCGGCTCGTACCAGGTGGTCGACTTCCAGCGCGGCGCACCGCTGGGCTGGCTCGCCGCCGTCTTCGCCGGTGCCGTGCTCGTGCTCGGGCGCTGGCGGGGCCTCGCCGCCCTCGCGGCGCTGGCGCTGAGCTTCGTGGTGCTGCTGATGTTCGTGCTCCCCGCGATCCTGGACGGGCACAACCCGCTCGCCGTCGCCGTCGTCGGTTCCTGCCTGATCATGTTCGTGGTGCTCTACCTGACCCACGGGCCTTCGGCGCGCACGTCCACCGCGGTCCTCGGCACGCTGCTGTCGCTGGCCCTGATCGGCGCACTCGGCGCCGCGTTCTCGGCGGCCGCCCGGCTCACCGGCCTCGACGACCAGACGAGCAACCTGATCGCCACCCTGGGCACCGGCGTCGACGCCCGCGGCCTGCTGCTGGCCGGCGTGGTGATCGGGGCGCTCGGCGTGCTCGACGACGTCACCGTCACCCAGACCAGCGCGGTGTGGGAGCTGCGCCGGGCCAACCCCGGGCTCGGCGCGGCGGGCCTCTTCGCGGCGGCGATGCGGATCGGGCGCGACCACGTGTCGTCGGCCGTCAACACGCTGGTGCTGGCCTACGCGGGAGCCTCGCTGCCGCTGCTGCTGCTGTTCACGCTGTCCGGCCGCGGGCTCTCCGACGTGGTCACCACGCAGGACGTGGCCACCGAGGTGGTGCGCACGCTGGTGGGCAGCATCGGCCTGGTGGCCTCCGTGCCGATCACCACGGCGCTCGCCGCCCTGGTGGCCAGCCGGGAGGCTCTGGTCGACGAGTGAGCCTCACGGGCGCCGCGCCAGCAGGCTCGCCTCGCCGTCGCGTTCGGTGTGGGCCAGCGGGGTCAGGCCGCCGAACGCCGCGGGCAGCTCCCCGGGCGCCGCGCGGAACCGCCCGCCCTCGTCCCCGACCACCGACAGCACCGTCACCACGAGCAGGCCGCCGGGCGCGAGGCAGCGCGCGAGCACCGGGTACAGGGCGGGGTCGCGGAACCGCTGGCACACCACCACGTCGTAGGGCCCGGCGCAGCCACCGGGCAGGCCGTCGTCGAGGTCGTGGGCCCACCAGCGCACCCGGTCACCGGCCCCGCGGTCGGCCGCGAGCGCGGCGCCGAGCGCCAGCGCGGAGTCCGAGACGTCCACCGCGTCGACGTCGAAGCCCCGCTCGGCGAGCCACACGGCCACCGCGCCCCGCCCGCAGGCCACGTCGAGCGCGCGCCCGGCGGCCGGGAGCAGGTGCTCGCGGCCGCGCAGCGCGTCCGGGGGCGTCGCCACGGTGGGGGCACCGGCCGCGGAGACCGCGGCGTGCCGGGCGTCCCAGCGCTCGCGATCCTCCGATGCCATGACAAGGAGCGTAGGGGGCTGCTGCCCGGCGATCGTCAGCGCAGCCGGGCGAGCAGCTCCTCGGTCACGCCTGCCAGGTCGACGTCCTGCTGGTCCCCCGACACCAGGTCCTTGAGACCCACGGTGCCGGCCTCGAGGTCCCGCTCGCCGAGCACCAGGGCGAAGCGGGCCCCGGAGCGGTCGGCGGCCTTCATCGCGCCCTTGAGCCCGCGGCCGCCGTAGGCGAGGTCGACCCGCACCCCCGCCCTGCGCAGCTCCCCGGCCAGCACGACGAGGCGTCGCTTCGCCGCCTCGCCCAGCGGCACGCCGAACACCTCGCAGCGCGCCTCGGACCACGGCGCGACCCCCTCGGCGCGGCAGGCCAGCAGCGTGCGGTCCACGCCGATGCCGTAGCCGACGCCGGACAGCGGCTGCCCGCCGAGCGTGGCCATCAGCCCGTCGTAGCGACCGCCGCCGCCGATCCCGGACTGCGCCCCGAGCCCGTCGTGCACGAACTCGAAGGTCGTCTTCGTGTAGTAGTCCAGGCCCCGCACCATCCGCGGGTTCTCCACGTAGGCCACACCGAGGTCGTCGAGGTGCTGCTTCACCGCGGCGTGGTGCTCGGCGGAGACGGCGGAGAGGTGGTCGACCAGCAGCGGGGCGTCGGCCAGCAGCGCACGCACCTCGGGGCGCTTGTCGTCGAGCACCCGCAGCGGGTTGATCGCCGCCCGGTTGCGGGTGGCCTCGTCGAGCGGGAGCCCGGCCAGGAACTCCTGCAGCAGCGCCCGGTACGCGGGACGGGACTCGGCGTCGCCGAGCGAGGTGATCTCCAGGCGGTAGCCGGTGAGCCCGAGCGCGCGGAACCCCTCGTCGGCGATCGCGATGACCTCGGCGTCGAGCGCCGGGTCGTCGACGCCGATCGCCTCGACCCCCACCTGCTGCAGCTGGCGGTAGCGCCCGGCCTGCGGACGCTCGTACCGGAAGAACGGGCCCGCGTAGCGCAGCTTCACCGGCAGACCGGCCCGGTCGAGCCCGTGCTCGATCACCGACCGGACGACGCCTGCCGTGCCCTCCGGGCGCAGCGTCACCGACCGCTCCCCGCGGTCGGTGAACGTGTACATCTCCTTGCTCACCACGTCGGTGGACTCACCGACGCCGCGTGCGTAGAGCCCGGTCTCCTCGAAGACCGGCAGCTCGATGAGCCCGTACCCCGCGCGGTCGGCCGCCCCGACCAGCGTGGCGCGGACGTGCTCGAACCCCGCCGAGTCCGGCGGCACGTACTCCGGGATGCCCTTGGGGGCGGCGAACGCCGTGGCGCGCCGCTCCTCCATCCCGGCCCGCTCCCCGCTCGCGCTCGGCGCGGTCACAGCCCGCGTCCCGTGGTGGGCAGGTCGAGCCCCTGCAGGAACGGGTTCGACGCGCGCTCGCGCCCCACCGTGGTGGTGGGCCCGTGCCCGGGCAGGACGACGGCGGAGTCGTCGCGGGTGAGCAGCTTGTCGCGCAGGCTCGCCATCATCTGGGCGTGGTCCCCGCCGGGGAGGTCGGTGCGCCCGATCGACCCCGCGAAGAGCGTGTCGCCCGCGAGGATCACCTCCACGCCCTCCTCGGTGGGAGTCGTGAAGACCACCGAGCCGCGGGTGTGCCCGGGGGTGTGGTCGACGCGCAACGTGAGCCCGGCGAGCTCGAGTGCCGCGCCGTCGGTGAGCTGACGCACCTCGCGGGGCTCGCGGAGCTCCAGCCGGCCGCCGAAGAGCGCCACGGCGTCGGCCGAGATGCCCTTCATCGGGTCGGCCAGCATCTCGCGGTCCTCCGGGTGGATCCAGGCCGGGACGTCGTGGCCGTCGCAGACGGGCGCCACGCTGAACGTGTGGTCGAAGTGGCCGTGGGTGAGCAGCACCGCCACCGGCGTGAGCCGGTGCTCGGCGAGCAGCTCCTCGAGAGGCTCGACGGCGTCCTGGCCGGGGTCGACCACCACGCACGCCTCGCCCGCAGCCGCTGCCACGACATAGCAGTTGGTCTGGAAGGAACCGGCGGGAAACCCTGCGACGAGCACACCACCACACTAGGACGTGCCCCGTAGCGCGGGCCCAGCGGTTTAACCCCGCACGACGGGGACACCCCGGGCCGTGGACATCGGAGAGAAGCGCCCGCGGGATACGACGACGGACGGCGCGGTCGTCAGGATGGGCCAGTACGCCCCGAAAGGTGGCGGGATGCTGCTGCGCGCGGCGGGCAGCGGGGTGCTGGCGGGCCTGGCCGGGGTCGCGGTGATGACGGTCGCCGAGAAGGTGGAGC
Source organism: Pseudonocardia xinjiangensis (assembly GCF_050948425.1). Lineage (NCBI taxonomy): Bacteria > Bacillati > Actinomycetota > Actinomycetes > Pseudonocardiales > Pseudonocardiaceae > Pseudonocardia > Pseudonocardia xinjiangensis. The sequence continues at coordinate 4,208,396 of NZ_CP192009.1, forward strand.
AGGCCGTCACCCACCGCCCGGACAGCCAGGTCCCGGGCCGGGCCGCGGAACGGCTCCTCGGGCTGCCGCCCACCGGGGAGGCGGGTCTGGAACGGCGGAACCTGGCGATGCACATCGGCATGGCGGCCGGGGTCGGCGCGCTGCGCGGGGTGATGGCGTTCGCCGGTCTCCGCGGGCCGTGGGCCTCGTCGATGTTCACCGTGATCCGCCTGACCGCCGACCAGATCGTCGAGAACTGGACGGGTGTCGGCGCCCCGCCGTGGACGTGGCCGCGCGACGAGCTCGCCGTCGACGTGGGCGGCAAGACCGTGTACGCCTTCGTCACCGGGGCCGTGGCCGACCGGTTGGCCGCGGCGGCAGGCGTCTCCCCCGGCCTGCAGCACGCCCGTCTCGCCGGCGGCAGGCGCACGCGGGACGTGGGCCCGGTCCCGGGCGGGCGGATGTACCCCCGGCCCGCCTGACCGGCACCACCCGCACGCGCCCGCGACCTCTCCGGGACCTCACAGGATGACTCGTTATCCTGCGGCCCGAGCAGCGAGGACGAGGAGTACCGGGTGGCGACCAACCAGATGCGGCGCGATGCGGCGAAGCGCAAGCTGGCGAACCAGCAGCAGCGGCGGATCGAACGGGCCAAGCGCCGGCAGCGGATCGCCATCATCACCTCCGCCGCCGTGGTCGTGGTGGTCGTCGTGGGGGTCGTCCTGCTCTCCACGCTGGGCGGCCGGGGCGCCGCACCGGCGGACCAGGCCGCCGCGCCGTCGTCGGCGCCTGCCGCCCCGGCCGCGCTGGGCCACTGCACGTTCACGCCCACGCCGAACGACCCCGCGTCGAAGCCCGCGCCCGTGCCGACCGTCGCGGACGCGAGCACCAGCGGCACCGTGCCGGTCGCGATGCAGACCGACAAGGGCGCGATCCCGCTGACGCTGGACCGCGCGACGGGCCCGTGCGCCGTGGAGAACTTCCTGAGCCTGGCCAAGGCCGGCTTCTACAACAACACGCCGTGTCACCGGCTCACCACCACGGACGGCCTGAAGGTCCTGCAGTGCGGCGACCCCACCGGCTCCGGTTCGGGCGGCCCCGGCTACACGATCAACGACGAGCCCCCCACCGGGCTGGCGCCCGCCGCGAACGGCTCCGTCGTGTACCCGCGGGGCACCGTGGCGATGGCGAAGACCTCCGCGCCCAACTCGGGCGGCAGCCAGTTCTTCCTCGTGTACGCCGACTCCACCCTCCCGCCCGACTACACGGTCTTCGGCACCATCGGGGCCCCCGGGCTGGCCACGCTCGACGAGATCGCCAAGGCCGGGTCGGACAACTCGAACGGCACCGGTGACGGCAAGCCCGTCACCCCCGTCACGATCCAGACCGTCACCGTCGGCTGAGCCGGGCGAGGGTGATCGGGGGAGGCCGCGCGTCGGTCGTCATGCTGCTGGCGGCCGCGGCCGTGCTGGTGGCCTGCTCCCCCGCCCCGCCCGCGGTGACCCCGCCGCTCGGTGAGCACGTCCGGATCGCGCAGGGTGAGCTCGCCGGGAGCAGCGACTCCGGGATGCTGCGCTTCCAGGGCATCCCCTATGCGGCGCCCCCGGTCGGGCCGTTGCGCTGGCAACCACCGCAGCCGGCAGCCGGCTGGAGCGGCACCCGCAGCGCGGCGCGGCCCGGCAACCGGTGCGCGCAGGTCGGCGCGGGGACCGACGTCCCCCACGGCACGCCGGGCAGCACGAGCGAGGACTGCCTCACGCTCAACGTGACGGTGCCGGTGGGGACGACACCGACGTCGCGGCTGCCGGTACTCTTCTGGATTCACGGCGGCGGCTTCAACGCGGGAGCGGGATCCGACGTCGACCCGCGGCGGCTCGCCGCGGCGGGACCGCTCGTGGTCGTCACGATCAACTACCGGCTCGGGATCTTCGGCTTCTTCGGCCTGCACGGCCTGCCCGGGTCCGGGTCGTTCGCGCTGCTGGACCAGCAGGCGGCGATGCACTGGGTGCGGCGCAACATCGCGGCGTTCGGCGGCGACCCGGGATCGGTCACCCTGGCCGGTGAGTCGGCGGGCGCCGACAGCGTCTGCGCGCAGCTCAGCTCACCCGGCGCGGTGGGCCTCTACCAGCGCGCCATCCTGCAGAGCGGCGGGTGCAGCACCGCGAACATCGTGGACGTCATCCGGCCCGGAGCCGGGCCCGGCGGCGACACGTGGAAACCGCTCCCGCTGGTGGAGGCGGCAGGCGCCGGCGTCGCGACCGCGCTGGGCTGCCCCGACCCCGCCAGGACGCCGGTCGCCGCGCTCGCCTGCATGCGCGCCCTGCCCACCGAGCGGCTCGTGGACGGGGCGGGCGTCTACTGGAGCCCGGCGACCGGCACCGCCACCCTCCCCCGGCGGCCGTCGGACATCGTGGTCGACGGCGACCTCCGCCCGACACCGCTGCTCGCCGGCACCACGCGCGACGAGGGCACGCTGTTCACCGCCGCGTTCTTCGACCGCGGCGGCGGCCCGCTCACCGAAGCCGGCTTCCGCACCCTCCTCGGGGCGGCCGCGGGATCGCGTAGCGCGGTGGCCACCCGCAGCTACCCGCTCGGCGGCGGCCGGTCCCCGGGCCGGGTGTGGTCCGACGTGGTGACCGACCGCGGCTACGCCTGCACCGCCCTCGCCACCCACCGGCTGCTGGGCGCTCGCGCCCCGCTGTACGCGTACGAGTTCGCCGACCCCACGGCACCCTCGCCGTTCGCGGCGCTGCCTCCCCACCTCGCCACCGGCGTCACGCACGGGGCGGAGATGCCCTACCTGTTCGACCTCGTGCCCGGCCAGCCCCCGCTCGCTGCCGACCAGCAGGTGCTGGCCACCGAGATGGTGGGGGCGTGGGCCCGGTTCGCGGCCACCGGCAACCCCAACGGCGGCAGCGGCCCGGTCTGGCCGCACTGGGCCGGCGACGGCTCGATACTGACGATCACGGGCCCCGGCCGGGGCACCGTCGCGCGGCCCGCCGCCGAGTTCGCCGCCGAGCACCGGTGCAGCCTGTGGGACCTGGGCTGAGCCCGGGGGTCAGCTCGCCGACGTCACCCGGTACACGTCGTAGACGCCTTCGACGTTGCGCACCGCACGCAGCACGTGGCCGAGGTGCTTCGGGTCGCCCATCTCGAAGCTGAAGCGCGACACCGCGACCCGGTCGCGGGAGGTCTGCACCGTGGCCGACAGGATGTTGACCTTCTCGTCGGCCAGCACCTTGGTGATGTCCGACAGCAGCCGGTGCCGGTCGAGCGCCTCCACCTGGATCGCCACGAGGAACACCGACCCCGGGGACACCGACCAGGCCACCTCGACGAGCCGCTCCGAGCGGTTCTGCAGGTCGGAGGCGTTGGTGCAGTCGGTGCGGTGCACCGAGATGCCACCGCCGCGGGTGACGAACCCGAGGATCTCGTCGCCGGGCACGGGCGTGCAGCAGCGCGCGAGCTTGGTGTACAGGTCGGCGAGATCCGCACCTTCCCCGCGGACCACCACCCCCGCGTCGCCTCCGGCCCGGCGCAACCGCACCGTGGACGGCGTGGCGCGCTCGGCGAGGTCCTCCTCGGCCTGCTCGACCCCGCCCAGCAGGGCGACCAGGCGCTGGACGACGTGGCGGGCGCTCGCGTGGCCCTCACCGACGGCGGCGTAGAGGCCCGACAGGTCCGGGAAGTGCAGCTCCCGCGACAGCGCGGCCATCGCGTCGGCGGAGACGAGCCGCTGCAGCGGCATCGACGTGCGCCGCGCCTCCCGGGCGATCGCCTCCTTGCCCGCCTCGATCGCCTCCTCGCGGCGCTCCTTGGCGAACCACTGCTTGATCTTGGTCTTCGCCCGCGGGGACGCCACGAAGGCGAGCCAGTCGCGACTCGGGCCCGCACCCTCGGCCTTCGACGTGAAGATCTCGACGACGTCGCCCGACTCGAGCTTGCGCTCCAGCGCGACGAGCCTGCCGTTGACCCGCGACCCGATGCACCGGTTGCCCACCTCGGTGTGCACCGCGTAGGCCAGGTCGACCGGGGTGGACCCGGTGGTCAGCGTGATCACGTCACCCTTGGGGGTGAAGACGAAGATCTCCTTCGACGCGAGGTCGAAGCGCAGTGACTCCAGGAAGTCGCCCGGGTCGGCCGCCTCGCGCTGCCAGTCGAGCAGCTGCCGCATCCAGGACATCTCGTCGACCTCGACGGTGGCCGTGGACCAGTTCGCGCCGTTCTGGTTGCGCGGGGTCTCCTTGTAGCGCCAGTGTGCCGCGATCCCGTACTCCGCGGTGCGGTGCATGTCGTGGGTGCGGATCTGCACCTCGAGCGGCTTGCCGTCCGGGCCGATCACGGTGGTGTGCAGCGACTGGTAGACCCCGAACCGGGGCTGGGCGATGTAGTCCTTGAACCGGCCGGGCATCGGCTGCCACAGCGCGTGGACCATGCCCATCGCGGCGTAGCAGTCGCGCACCTCGTCGACCAGGACCCGCACCCCCACGAGGTCGTGGATGTCGTCGAAGTCGCGGCCCTTGACGATCATCTTGCGGTAGATCGAGTAGTAGTGCTTCGGCCTGCCCTCGACCGTGGCCGCGATGCGCGCCGCGTCGAGCTGCTGCATGACCTCGTCGATGACCTGCTTGAGGTAGGTGTCGCGCGACGGGGCCCTCGTCGCGACCAGCCGGACGATCTCGGAGTACTTCTTCGGGTGCAGGATCGCGAAGGACAGGTCCTCGAGCTCCCACTTGACCGTGGCCATCCCGAGTCGGTGGGCCAGCGGCGCGAGCACCTCGAGGGTCTCCCGGGCCTTCTTCGCCTGCTTCTCCGGCGGCAGGAACCGCATCGTGCGCATGTTGTGCAGCCGGTCGGACAGCTTGATCACGAGCACCCGGGGGTCGCGGGCCATCGCGACGACCATCTTCCGGATCGTCTCCGCCTCGGCGGCGGATCCCAGCTCGACCTTGTCGAGCTTGGTGACACCGTCGACGAGGTGGGCCACCTCCTCACCGAAGTCGGCGCGCAGCCGGTCGAGCGAGTAGTCGGTGTCCTCCACCGTGTCGTGCAGCAGCGCCGCCACCAGCGTGGTGGTGTCCATGCCCAGCTCGGCCAGGATCGTGGAGACGGCCAGCGGGTGGGTGATGTACGGGTCGCCGGACTTGCGCTTCTGACCCTCGTGCTTCGCCTCGGCCACGTCGTAGGCTCGCTGCAGCAGGGCCAGGTCGGCCTTCGGGTGCAGGGCGCGGTGCACGCTGGCGAGCGGCTCGAGAACGGGAGCGACCACGGCCACGCGCTGCGGGGTCATCCGGCGGGCGATCCGGGCCCGCACCCGCCGCGTTGCCGAGGGCTTGGACGTGGTCGCCACCGGGCTCTCCGGCCCGGGGACCGGCGGCGCTACCGGTTGCACGTCCGTCATGCGTTCTCGCGCTCCACCCGATGGAGGATAGTCCCGCCTCGACCCGGTGGCAGCAGCGCCCGAGTCAGGGGCGCCACCCGGACCTCGGAATCAGACCCGGAGCAGGGCGTGCACCGGGATCGGCGCGAGCCGCTCCCGGCCTCCCAACGCCGCCAGCTCCAGCAACACGGCGAACCCGGTGACATCGGCACCGGCGTCGGACAGCAGCGCATACGCCGCCGCTGCCGTGCCCCCGGTGGCCAGCACGTCGTCGACGATGAACACCTTCGACCCGGGGGCGACGGTGTCGGCGGGCAGCTCCAGGGTGGCGGTGCCGTACTCGAGGTCGTAGGTCTGCGAGCCCGCCACCCGGGGCAGCTTGCCCGCCTTGCGGACGGGCACGACACCGGTACCTGCGACGACGGCGACCGCCGCACCGAGCAGGAACCCGCGCGCCTCCACCCCCGCCACGATCTCGGCGTCGCCCACGAGCGACGCCAGCTCGGTGACGACCGCCGCGAACGCCTCCGCGTCGGCGAGGACGGGGGTGATGTCGCGGAACAGCACGCCCGGCGACGGGTAGTCCGGCACGTCCCGCACGAGCGCGGCCACCCGGGCGAGGTCGGCCTCGGCCTCCGCGTCGGCGATGGCCACGACATCCGGGACGACGTCAGGGCCCGGGTTCATCCCCGCCTCTTGCCGGTGGGACGCGACGCCTTGCCGGTGGGCCGGGCGGTGCGGGCGGCGCCACGACGGTCGCCCGCCTTGCCGGGCCGCGACGGCGTGCTCGCTGCGGCCGCCATCGCGCGTTCCCTGCGCAGCTCGGTGGCGAGCACCCCGTCGTCGGTCAGGTCGGGGTCGCCGTCGGAGTCGTCCGCGCCGGGGGCGCCGGCGAGTGCTCCCGCTGGCCGGCGGCGGCGGGCCAGCACGCGCTCGGCCTGCTGCCGGAACCTCTTGTCGCGCATCTTCAGGTCCACCAGGAGCGGGGTGGCGAGCAGCAGCGACGAGAGGGCACCGGCGATGATGCCGACCATCTGCACGAGTGCGAGGTCGGCGAGCGTGCCGACCCCGAGCAGGCCGACGCCGACCACCATCAGCCCGACCACCGGCAGCACCGCGATCAGCGACGTGTTGATCGAGCGCATCAGGGTCTGGTTGAGCGCCAGGTTCGCGGCCTCCCCGTAGGTGCGCCGGGTGAGCCCCAGCAGGCCGCGGGTGTTCTCCTTGACCTTGTCGAACACCACGACGGTGTCGTAGAGGGAGAAGCCCAGGATCGTCAGCAGACCGATCACCGTGGCCGGGGTGACCTCGAACCCGACGATCGAGTAGACGCCCGCGGTGACGATGATGTCGTGCGCGAGTGCCACCAGCGCCGCGATCGCCATGGCCCGCTCGAAGTAGAGCGCCAGGAAGATCGTGACCAGCACGAGGAACACCGCCAGCGCGATGAGCGCCTGCCGGGTGATCTGGCCACCCCAGCTACCGCTGACGTCACTGTCGCTGATCGCCTGCAGGGACGGCGCGCCGGTGGGACCCAGGGGCTTGAACGCGTCGAACAGCGCCTGCTTCAGCGTCACCAGCTGGGTGGGGTCGAGCGGCTCCGAGCGGATGACGACCGAGGCGGCCTGGCCGGTGCCCACGGTCTGCACCGCGGCGGGGTCCATGCCGATGGCCCGTTCGTAGACCCCGCTCACCGCGGTGACGTCCGCCGGGGCGGACGTGCCTCCCGACGGGAACTGCAGCTGCGTGCCCCCGGTGAAGTCGATGCCGAGGTTGAAGCCCCGGAAGACGATCGACACGAGGCAGACGAGCACCAGCAGCCCGAACGCGATGTACCAGCTGCGCCTGCGGCCCACGAGGTCGAACGACCCCGTGCCGGTGTAGAGGCCGGAGAGGAAACCCTTCCGGGAAGGGGTGGTGGTCGCCATCTCTCAGGCTCCCTTCGATGCGCCGGCCGCCGTGGCGGCCCGCTTGCGGTCGGCACCGATCTTCGCCACCGCACCCAGGCCCGACAGCGCCGGGCTGCCGAACACCCGGGAGTTGGACGCGAGCGCGACCAGCGGATGCGTCACCAGGAAGACGACGACGAGGTCGAGCACGGTGGACAGGCCCAGGGTGAACGCGAAACCGCGCACCTGGCCGACGGCGAGCAGGTACAGCACGGCCGAGGCCAGGAAGCTGATCGCATCGGCGGACAGGATCGTGCGCCGAGCCCGCACCCAGCCCCGGGGGACCGCCGACCGGAAGGTCCGGCCCTCCCGCATCTCGTCCTTGAGCCGTTCGAAGAAGATCACGAACGAGTCGGCGGTGATGCCGATGGCCACGATGAAGCCGGCCACCCCCGCGAGGTCGAGCGTGAACCCGATCCACCGTCCGAGCAGCACCAGCACCCCGTAGACGATCACGCCGGACAGCGCCAGCGACAGGATCGTCAGCACCCCGAGGACGCGGTAGTAGAACAGGCAGTAGATGAACACCAGCAGCAGGCCGAGGCCGCCCGCGATCAGGCCGGCCTGCAGCGAGGCCAGCCCGAGCGTTGCCGAGACCGTCTGAGCCTCCGACGACTCGAACGACAGGGGCAGCGAGCCGTACCTCAGCGTGTTGGCGAGGTCCTGGGCGGACTTCTGGTTGAACTGCCCCGAGATCTCGGTGGGGCCGTAGATCGCGCTCTGGATCGTGGGGGCCGAGACGACCTCACCGTCGAGCACGAACGCGGCGCTCTTGCCGATGTTCTGGGAGGTGTACTGCCCCCAGATCGCGGCGCCCTCGCTCTTGAACGTGAGGCTGATGACCCAGCCGGCGCCCTGGGAGTTCTGCTGCGCCATCGCGTTGTCGATCTGGGTGCCCTCGAGGAAGCTCGGGCCGAGGACGTACTTCTCGGTGCCGTCCTGGCTGCAGGCGACCAGCGGGAGCTTGGGGTCGTCGTAGCCGCGCAGCGGGTCGTTGGCGCTGCAGTTGAGCGTGGTCAGCGCCATCTGCTGCACGGTGGGGTCGGTGCTCTGGCGGATCTGCCGGGCCGCGGCGATCGCCGCGGCGACCTGCGGGTCGGCCGGCGACGCCGGGGTGGCTGCCCCGGGGTCCGGGGGCGGCGGCGGGGCGGGCTGCCCCGGTGGGGCGGACTGGGCCGGCTGCGCGGGCTGCGACGGTGGCGGCGGAGGGGGCGTGGGGTTCTGCAGCGGTTCCGTGAAGGCCACCGGGGCCACCCCGCGCTCGACGGGAGCCGCCGGGTCGGCCGCACCCTGCGGCTGGTCGGCCGGGGCGGGCGCACCGGACGGCGGCGCGGGGGGAGGCGGCGCACCCGGGCTGGGCGTGGCGGCGGGGGCACCCGGGGCGGGGGCACCGGGCTGGCCGGCCGCGGGGCCCGGCGGCGCGGCCGGAGCCGACGGCACCGGCCCGCCGATGACCTCGCGGAACCGCAGCTGGGCGGTCTGGCCCAGCGAACGGGCCTGGTCACCCTCCTGGCCGGGCACCGTGATCGTCAGGTTGCTGCCGTCGAGCACCACCTCGGCGCCGCTGACGCCGAGGCCGTTGACCCGGTCCTCGATGATCTGCTGCGCCAGCAGGAGCTGGTCCCGGGGCGGCTCCGCGCCCGTCTCGGTGCGCGCCTGCAGGGTGACCCGCGTGCCGCCCTGCAGATCGATCCCTAGCTTGGGGGTGGCGCGACCGTCGCCGGTGAAGAACACCAGTGCGTAGAGCACGATGACGACACCGGCGAACGCCGCCAGGTAGCGCCAGGGACGGATCCGCCCCGGGGTGGTTGCCACTGCTGAATTCTCTTCCTGTCAGAAAACGCCCGCGTCAGTTGCGGGAGGTGCCGTTCGCGGAGTCGTCCTTCTCCAGCGACGGCGCCTTGTCCAGCGACGGCGCCTTGTCATCGGTGGCCGAAGGAGACGCCTCGCCCGATGTCACCACCGGGGCGGCGGGCGCGTCGATGACGCCCGGCTCGACCACGCCCGGCTCGACCACCGGGTTGACCTTCTCACGGACCGCGGCGCGCACCCACGTGGTGACGACACCGTCCGCGATCTCGAGGTCGACGGTGTCCTCGTAGGACGCGTCGACGACCGTGGCCCGGAGACCCGACGTGGTCATGACCACGTCACCGACCTCCAGCGCGGCCTGCAGCTTCTGGGTCTCCGCGAGCTGACGGCGCTGGCGCCGCCCGGACAGGAAGATCGGGATGAACAGCAGCAGGATGAGTAGTGGGAACAGCAGCGAGAGGTCCATGGTCTCCGTATCTCCGCACGTCGAGAGCCACCCGAGTCTGCCAGCCCCCGCTCAGAACAACGCGGGAGGGCCACCCTGGGTGACGTTCGGTGGCGGAGTGATGCCCAGATGGGCCCAGGCAGCCGCCGTGGCCACCCGGCCCCGCGGCGTGCGGGCCAGCATTCCGGCCCGCACCAGGTACGGCTCGCAGACCTCTTCGACGGTACCGGGTTCCTCGCCGACAGCGACAGCAAGCGTGGAAACACCCACGGGTCCGCCGCCGAACGAGCGCACCAACGCGCCCAGCACGGCCCGGTCCAGCCGGTCGAGGCCCAGCTCGTCGACGTCGTAGACGGCCAGTGCGTCCCGCGCCACCTTCCGGGTGACCGCGCCGTCGGCACGCACCTGCGCGAAGTCGCGCACGCGGCGCAGCAGCCGGTTGGCGATCCGGGGGGTGCCCCGGGACCGCGAGGCGATCTCCTCGGCGCCGTCGCGGCGCAGGTCGACGTCGAGGATGACGGCCGCGCGGCGCAGCACGAGCTCCAGCTCAGCGGGCTCGTAGAACTCCATGTGCGCGGTGAAGCCGAACCGGTCGCGCAGCGGCCCCGTGAGCGCACCCGACCGGGTGGTTGCTCCGACCAGCGTGAAGGGGGCGATCTCCAGTGGGATGGACGTGGCGCCCGGGCCCTTCCCCACCACCACGTCGACCCGGAAGTCCTCCATCGCGAGGTAGAGCATCTCCTCGGCCGGGCGGGCGATCCGGTGGATCTCGTCGATGAACAGCACGTCACCGGACTCGAGGTTGGACAGCATCGCGGCGAGGTCGCCCGCCCGTTCCAGCGCGGGCCCCGAGGTCAGCCGGATCGCGGCGCCCATCTCGGCCGCGACGATCAGCGCGAGGCTCGTCTTGCCCAGCCCCGGCGGCCCCGACAGCAGGATGTGGTCGGGCGGGTCGCCGCGGCGCCGCGCACCTTCCAGCACCAGCTCCAGCTGCTCGCGGACCCGGGGCTGCCCGATGAACTCGGTGAGGGTGCGCGGCCGCAGGGTGGCGTCGACCTCGAGGTCCTCCGGCTCGGGCCCGGGGGTCAAGGCGACGTCACTCACGACGCCACCCCCCGCACCCCGGCGCGACATGGACACATGTCGCTGTTGCGGGCACGCCCCGGACAGCCACAGGTGTCCATGTCGCGGGCCGGCTCATCGGGACCGGCCCAGGCGGGTCAGCGCGGCGCGCAGGAGCGCGCTCGCGTCGGTGTCGGCGCCGTCGCCTGCCAGCACCGCGTCCACGGCCTGCTCGGCGGGCTTCGCCGTGAACCCGAGGCCGACGAGGGCCTCCACGACCTGCTCACGGCGCGGGTTCGCGCCGTTCGCCGTGGTCGGGAGCATCGCCGGGGCGGCCGACGGTGCGTCGACCTTGTCCTTGAGCTCCAGCACCAGGCGCTCGGCTCCCTTGCGCCCGATGCCGGGCACGCGGGTGATCGTGGTCAGGTCACCGTCGCGCAGGGCGCGGCGCAGCACGTCGGGAGCGAGCACGGCCAGGGTGGCGAGCGCGATGCGGGGCCCGATGCCGCTGACCGTCTGCAGCAGCCCGAACAGTTCGCGTTCCTCGTCGTCGGCGAAGCCGAACAGGGTGAGCGAGTCCTCCCGCACCACGAGTGCCGTGGCGAGGCGGCTCGGCTGCCCGCGCCGCAGCCCGGCCAGCGTGGCGGGCGTGGCGTACACGGCCAGGCCGACGCCCCCGACCTCGACGACGGCGTGGTCGAGCCCGATCTCCAGCACCTCGCCGCGCACCGAGCTGATCACGACGCCTCCTCCGCGGCCGTCGCCGCCGTCTTCGCCCCGGCCGTCTTCGCCCCAGCCGCCTTCGCCCCGGCCGCCTTCGCCGCGGCCGCCAGCCGGGCCCGGTGGGCGCGCGCCAGCTCAGCCGACCGGGCCTGTGCCTGTGCCATCCGGTCCAGCATGGGCGCCCGCCAGCAGTGGCAGATCGCCAGGGCCAGCGCATCGGCGGCGTCGGCGGGCCGGGGCGCCGTCTCGAGCCCGAGCAGGCGCGTGACCATGGTGGTGACCTGCTGCTTGCCGGCCCGGCCCTCGCCGGTGACGGCGGCCTTCACCTCGCTGGGCGTGTGGAACGCGACGGGCAGCCCGGCCCGTGCCGCGAGCAGCGCCACCACCCCGCTGGCCTGCGCGGTACCCATCACGGTGCGGACGTTGTGCTGGCTGAACACCCGCTCGATCGCGACGACGTCGGGCCGGTGCCGCTCGATCCAGCGCTCGACCTCGGCCCCGACGGCCAGCAGCCGCTCGGCGACGGGCGCGTCGGCCGGGGTGGTGACGACGCCGACGTCCACACACCGCACGGTGCGCCCACCGGCACCGTCGACGACCCCGAGCCCGCACCGGGTCAGCCCCGGGTCGACGCCGAGCACCCGCACACCGTCTCCTCTCGCGCGAACAGCCGTTCGAGAGGGCAGGCTACCGGCGCGGTATCCGGCCCCGATGGGGGCGCGCCGTCAGCGGAGGCCGCCTTTCCGTAGCACGCTGTGCGGCGTCGGCCACCGCACGCCGCGCGCAGGCCACTCGTCGCCCCGAGGAGCGAGCATGTCCCCGACCGATCGTCTCGGCACCTACCTCAACGACCACGTGGGAGGGGCGAACGCGGGCGTGGAGATGGCCCGGCAGCTCGAGGAGGGCGTCCGCGGCGAGCCGGCAGCCGCCGGGCTCGGGCCGATCGCCGCCGACGTCGAGGAGGACCTGACGACGCTCCGCGGCCTGGTCGAGGCGCTCGGGGTCGGGAGCAACCCGGTGAAGCAGGCCGCGGGCTGGATCGCGGAGAAGGTGCACCGGATCGGGGTGGACGAGCGGGTGACCCACAGCCGCGAGCTGACGCTGCTGCTGCAGGCCGAGAGCCTCGCGCTCGGTGTGGAGGGCAAGCTCGCGCTCTGGCTGTCGCTGCTGGAGGTGGCCCCCGCGTACCCGCAGCTCGCCACCGTCGACCTGCCCGCGCTGGCCGATCGGGCGCGGGACCAGCGGCGCCGGTTGGAGACCGTGCGGCTCGGCGCCGCCCGCGCCGCCTTCGCCTCCGCCGACTGACCGGACGGGCCCCCCGCCGTCAGGCCACGAGCTGGGTGAGGCTGAACCAGTTGCCGGAGTCGTCGCGGAACACGGCCTCGATCCCGTAGGGCCGCCGCGCGGGCTCCTGGACGAACACGACACCGCGGGCCGAGAGCTCCTCGTAGGTCTTCTGGCAGTCGTCGGTGCCCATCACCCCCGCGCCGAGTCCTCCCTTGGCGACCAGGGAGCGGATCTGGTCCGCGGTCTCCTGGTCCTGGCCCATCCCGACGGCGGCGAGGACGATCGCCAGGTCGGGCTGGTCGGGCGGGCTGACGGTGAGCCAGCGGAAGCCCCCGCCCGCCCCCTCGAACTCCGCGCCCATGGTGAGATCATTGCGCAGCTCGAACCCGAGCTTCTCGGTGTAGAACCGCTTCGCCGAGTCCTGGTCGAGCACGTACACGGTGGTGTGCGACATCCTGCTGATCATCTGGTCCTCCGGGTCGGTGACGGGATCCGCAGCAGACGCTAGGGCCGCTCCATCGCCGGGGGCTTCTCCGTGCTTGCGGTGGTGGCGCCGGGTCGGCCCCACGCCATGACGAAGCAGCCCGGCACCCGCGGAGCTCCCCGCTCGGCGTGCACCGTGCGGTACGCCGTGGGGGAGGCACCGACGAGCTCCGAGAACCGGGCGCTGAACGAGCCGAGGCTGCTGAAGCCGACGAGGTGACAGATCTCGGTGACCGTGAGGTTGGCCGAGCGCAGGAGGTCCTGTGCCCGCTCCACCCGGCGGCGGGTGAGGTACTGGCCCGGCGTCTCGCCGTAGGCCGCGCGGAACCCGCGGGCGAAGTGGTAGCGGGAGAAGCCGGCGGCCCGGGCCATGGCGTCGAGGTCGAGAGGTTCGGCGTAGTGCCGGTCGATCAGGTCACGCGCTCGCCGCAGATGGAACACCGCGGGCATGGCAGGACCGCTCACACCCGCATCCTCCCGTACGGGCCTCGCGCTCACGCATGCGACACCGGACGGAAACCCGCAGGCCGCATGCCGGGTGCCGGGTGGATCATCCGGATTCACCCGGGTCCGGCCGCCCTACGCTGCGACGATGCGCGACGACCGGATCCTGCTGCGCGAGTTCCTGCGCGCCCCCACCCAGGTCGCCACGGTGACGGCGAGCTCCGACGCGCTCGTCGCCGCGATGCTCGCCCCCCACGTGATCGGGGACGGGGCCGTGGTCGTCGAGCTGGGCGCGGGGACGGGACACCTCACCGACGCCGTGCAACGCCGCCTGGGCGGTCGCGGCCGCCACCTCGCCATCGAGCTCAGCCCCGTGCTGGCGCAGCGGCTGGCCGCCCGCCACCCCGCCGTCACCGTGGTGTGCGCCGACGCGGCCGAGCTGCGCGAGGTGTTGGCGGCCCACGGGATCACCACGGCCGACGTGATCTGCAGCCTGCTGCCCTGGGCGGCCTACGCCGCCGCGCCGATCCCCGCCATCGCCGCCGCGGCCCTGGCGCCCACCGGCACGTTCACCCAGGTCTCGCTCCTGGGCACCCACCTGCTCCCCCCGGCCCGCCGGCAGGAACGCGACCTCAGGGCGGCGTTCGCCGAGCTCACCGTGAGCCCGCCGGTGTGGCGCAACCTCCCCCCGGCCCGCATCCTCGCCGCCGCCGGACCGCGCGGCTGAGTCGCCGCGGGCGGTTCCGCGCGCCCGTCCTGGTCCTCGCAGGGTCCGGGGCCTCTGCGAGGACCCGACGCGGCGCGCGGATCGCCCCGCGCCGGCCGGCTGTAGCGTCGACGCCGTGATCGAGGAGCCGGGTGCCGTGCCCGTGGAGATCGTCGAGCTGCTCGTCTCGCCCGTGCACGCCTACGAGGGACGCCCGCACGACGGCCCCCGTCCCGACCCGGACGGCACGCGGCCCGACGCCGTCGAGGTCCGCGCGGGTCTCGGCCTGGTCGGGGACCGGTACTACGGCCGCGCGGCGCACCGGAGGGCGGCCGTCACGTTCTTCGCGGCCGAGTCGCTCGCCGCGATCGCCCACGAGCTCGGCCTCGCCGAGGTGCCCGACGCCGGGCTCACCCGGCGCAACGTGGTGCTGCGCGGCTTCCCGGTGGACCGGTTGGCCGCCGGGCGCGGCACCGAAGGCGCGATCTTCAGCATCGACTCCGGTGCCGGGCCGGTGCGCTTCCGCGCGCACCGCGCGGCCAACCCCTGCGCCTGGATGGACGTGGTGCTCGCCCCGGGCGCGTTCCGCGCGATGCGGGGCCGGGGCGGGGTGCGCTGCGAACCGCTCGACGACGGGGTGCTGCGCCGCGGGCCAGCCGTGCTGCGCGTGGAGGCGCCGCCCTCCGGGCAGCACGAGCCCGGTCAGTGGGCCGCGTCGTCCCAGCTGCGCCCGTAGCCCACCGAGACCTCCAGCGGCACGCTCAGCGAGGCGGCGGCGCCCATCTCGCGGCGCACGAGCGTCTCCACGACCTCGCGCTCACCCTCGGCGACCTCGAGCACCAGCTCGTCGTGCACCTGCAGCAGCATCCGGCTGCGCAGCCCCTCACCGGTGAGCGCGCGGTGCACCCCGAGCATCGCGACCTTGATGATGTCGGCGGCGCTGCCCTGGATGGGGGCGTTGAGGGCCATCCGCTCGGCCATCTCGCGGCGCTGGCGGTTGTCGCTCGTGAGGTCGGGCAGGTAGCGGCGGCGGCCCATGATCGTGGCGGTGAAGCCGTCCTTGCGGGCGACGTCGACCACGCTGCGCAGGTAGTCGCGCACCCCGCCGAAGCCCTTGAAGTACTCGTCCATCAGGCCGCGCGCCTCCTCGGTGGAGATCCGCAGCTGTGCGGCGAGCCCGAACGCCGAGAGCCCGTAGGCGAGCCCGTAGTTCATCGCCTTGATCTTGGCGCGCTGCTCGGCCGACACCTCGGTGGGCTCGCAGCCGAAGACGCGCGCGGCCGTCTGGGCGTGGAAGTCGTGACGCGACCGGAACGCCTCGATCAGCGCCGAGTCCTCCGACAGGTGCGCCATGATCCGCATCTCGATCTGGCTGTAGTCGGCCGTCATCAGCTCGGCGTACTCCGGGCCCACCACGAACGTCTCGCGGATGCGCCGGCCCGCCGCCGTGCGGATCGGGACGTTCTGCAGGTTGGGCTCGGTGGAGCTCAACCGGCCCGTGGCCGCGATCGTCTGGCTGTAGGTGGTGTGGATCCGCCCGTCGTCGGCCACCGACTTGAGCAGCCCGTCGACGGTGACCTTGAGCCGGGTGGCGTCGCGGTGCAGCAGCAGGTGGGAGAGGAACTCGTGCCCGGTCTGCTCGAAGAGCGTCTGCAACGCGTCGGCGTCGGTGGTGTAGCCGGTCTTGGTGCGCTTGGTCTTCGGCATGTTGAGCTCGTCGAACAGCACGGTCTGCAGCTGCTTCGGCGACCCGAGGTTGATCTCCTTGCCGATCACCGCGTAGCTGTCCTGCGCGGCCTGCTTCACCTGCGCGGCGAACTCGGACTCCAGCGCGGCGAGCGCCTCGCCGTCGACCGCGATGCCGGCCTGCTCCAGGTCGGCCAGCACGAACTCCAGCGGCAGCTCGAGCTCCGCCAGCAGCTCGGTGCCGCCGCGTTCGGCCAGCTCGGCGTCGAGGGCGTCGGCCAGCTCCGCGACGGCGGACGCGGCGATCATCTGCGCCTGGGCGCGCGCGGCGTCGGCCTCCTCCTCGCCCCCGAGGAGCGAGAGCTGGCCGTCCTCGGCCTCGCCGTCGGACCGCAGCTCGCGGCGCAGGTAGCGCAGCGCGAGGTCGGCCAGGTCGAAACTGCGCTGGCCCGGCCGGGACAGGTAGGCGGCCAGCGCGGTGTCGCTGGTGAGGCCGGCGAGGCTCCAGCCGCGCCCGCGCAGCGCGTGCAGCGCCGACTTGGCGTCGTGGGCGGCCTTCGGCACGCCCGGGTCGGCGAGCCACTCCCCCAGCGCGGCCTCGTCGTCGGGCGTGAGCACGGTGACGTCGAGATAGCCGGCCTGCGGGACGCCCGCGGTGGCTCCGGCGGCCCGGGCCTCGACCGTGGGCTCGCCCGCGGCGAGCCCGATGCCGGCCAGGTCGGCCGCCGTGGGGCCGCCGGTGAGGCCGTGGAAGGCCAGGCCGACGCGGCGACCGTCGCGGGCATGCGCGTCGAGCCAGGCCCGCACACCGCCCGGCTCGATGGCCCCGCCCTGCACCTCGATGCCGCCCTCGGCCTCCGGCTCCGCGCTCTGCAGCGTGGCGAACAGCCGCTCGCGCAGCACCCGGAACTCCAGCTCGTCGAACAGCCGGTGGACGGCGTCGCGGTCCCACGGCCGCAGCTCGAGATCGGCGGGTGCCGCCTCGAGCGGGACGTCGCGGATCAGCTCGGTGAGCTGGCGGTTGAGCAGCACTCCGGCCAGGTGGGCGCGCAGCGCGTCGCCCGCCTTGCCCTTGACCTCGTCGACGCGGTCGGTGAGCTCGGCCAGCGAGCCGAACTCGCGGACCCACTTCGCGGCGGTCTTCTCCCCGACGCCCGGGATGCTGGGCAGGTTGTCGCTGGGGTCGCCCCGCAGCGCGGCGAAATCGGGGTACTGGGCCGGGGTGAGTCCGTAGCGGTTCATCACCTCGGCCGGGTCGATCCGGCCCAGGTCGGACACCCCGCGCTTCGGGTACAGCACCATGACGTCGTCGCTGACCAGCTGGAACGCGTCGCGGTCGCCGGTGGTGATCAGCACCTGGAAGCCATCGGCCTCCGCCTGCGTGGCGAGGGTGGCGATCAGGTCGTCGGCCTCGTAGCCCTCGACGCCGAACTCCGGGATGGCGAGCGCCCGCAGCACCTCCTTGATGAGATCGACCTGGCCGCGGAAGTCGTCGGGAGTGGCCGAGCGGTTGGCCTTGTACTCGGTGTAGCGCTCGGAGCGGAACGTGGAGCGCGAGACGTCGAAGCACACCGCGAGATGGGTGGGCTGCTCGTCGCGCAGCAGGTTGATGAGCATCGAGGTGAAGCCGTAGACCGCATTGGTGGTCTGCCCCGTGCCGGTGCGGAAGTTCTCGGCAGGCAGCGCGAAGAACGCGCGGTAGGCGAGCGAGTGCCCGTCGAGCAGCAGCAGCCGCTTTCCCGTGGACGACGGCGCGGCGGGCGCCGGCGCGGCCGGCTTGCGAGGGGTGCGGGTGGCGGGGCTCATCGACGGCGAGTCTAGGACCGTGCCCCGACAGTTCCGCACACGGACAGGCTCCGTTCGCGAGGGGCCGGGAACCACAGGGCCCGTTCCGCCGTTCCCGTGGTGACATGTGATCGTCCGTCCGGTTCATCCCGATAGGGTGGATCTGCGGGACCGACAACAGATGCGGAGCAGTACGTGAGCGTCAGCCTCTCCAAGGGTGGAAACGTCAGCCTCACCAAGGAGGCCCCCGGCCTCACGGCCGTGGTCATCGGCCTCGGCTGGGACGTCCGATCCACCACCGGCACCGACTTCGACCTCGACTCCTCGGCGATCGTGGCCAAGGCCGACGGCAAGGCCGTGTCCGACAAGCACTTCGTGTTCTTCAACAACCTCACCACCCCCGACGGCACCGTCGAGCACACCGGCGACAACACCACCGGCGAGGGCTCGGGCGACGACGAGCAGGTCAAGGTCAACCTGGCCGGCATGGCCGCCGAGGTCGACAAGATCGTGTTCGCCGTGAGCATCTACGACGCCGACGCGCGCTCGCAGAGCTTCGGCCAGGTCCGCAACGCCTTCATCCGGGTCGTCAACCAGGCGGGCGGGGCCGAGATCGCCCGCTACGACCTCAGCGAGGACGCCTCCACGGAGACCGCAATGGTCTTCGGGGAGCTGTACCGCAACGGTGCCGAGTGGAAGTTCCGCGCGGTCGGCCAGGGCTACGCGTCGGGCCTCACGGGGATCGCCCGCGACTACGGCGTCAACGTCTGACCCGGCCGGTGGCCATCGACTACACGAAACGGCGACCGGCCACACCGGCGGCGGGCAGCGCGAGCGGCGACGGGGTGTCGCTGTCGAAGGTCACGCTCACGAAGGCCGCGCCGAGCGTCTCGCTCACCAAACGCGGCGCCACCGGCGGTGAGCTGCGGGTCAACCTGCAGTGGACGTCGGGTGAGGTGGCCCGCGGCGGCCTGTTCGGCAAGCGGCGCGGCCGGTCGATCGACCTGGACCTGGCCTGCCTGTGGGAGTTCAGCGACGGCAGCAAGGGCGTCGTGCAGGCGCTGGGCAACGCGTTCCAGGCGCCGTACCAGGGCGCGCCGATCATCCGGCTCGACGGCGACGACCGCTCGGGCTCCGCCGCCGGCGGCGAGAACATGATGATCGACCTGTCCCGGGTCGACGAGATCCGCCGCATCCTCGTGTTCGCGTTCATCTACGAGGGCACGCCCAACTGGGCGGGCGCCGACGGCGTCGTGACGCTGCATCCCGCGTCGGGGCCCGAGATCGAGGTGCGCCTCGACGAGCACGACACCGGGTCTCCGACCTGCGTGATCGCGATGCTCGAGAACCAGGGCGGGGAGATGCTGGTGCGCCGCGAGGTGCGCTACGTCAGCGGCGGGCAGGCCGACGTCGACCGGGCGTACGGCTGGGGAATGGAGTGGGCGCGCGGGCGTAAGTGACCTGCGCCGACGACCGCGCTCCCGGTAGGTGCCACACCGGGCGACTTCGGAAAGGGATCGCACCGTGCGGCACTTCGCCTACCTGAGCGCGCCGGAGACGGACGCGCTGTTCGAGACGCCACCGGAGCCGTTCCACCGCGACAGCGGCCGGGACCTGCTCTCGGTGGCGCTCGGCGCCACGCTCTACATGCCGGCCACCCGGCCGTCCCTCACCGCCGACATCACCAAGCAGGCGGCCGCCGGTGTCACGTCGGTGGTCGTCTGCCTGGAGGACTCCATCGCCGACGACGAGGTGGCCGAAGGCGAGGCCAACCTGGTCGCGACGCTCCGCGACCTGCACGAGCAGCCGCAGACCGAACCGCCGCTGCTGTTCGTCCGGGTCCGGCGCGCAGCGCAGATCCCCGCGCTGGTGGCCCGGCTCGGGCCGGCCGCCACGGTGCTCGACGGGTTCGTGATGCCGAAGTTCACCGCGGCCAGCGGCACCGAGTACCTGCACGCCATCGACGAGGCCGACCGCCTGGCCGGCACCACGCTGCTGGCGATGCCGGTGATCGAGTCGGGGGCAGTGCTCTACGCCGAGACCCGCGTCGACGAGCTGACGCGGCTGCGCGCGCTGCTGCACCGCGACCGGCGCCGGATCCTGGCGGTGCGCCTGGGCGCCACCGACCTGTGCGCGCTGTACGGGCTGCGCCGCTCGCCGGACCTGTCGATCTACGACGTCAAGGTGGTGAGCAGCCTCATCTCCGACGTCGTCAACGTCCTGGGCCGGGCCGACGGCAGCGGCTTCACCGTCACCGGGCCGGTGTGGGAGTACTACGGCGTCGAGCGGATCTTCAAACCGCAGCTGCGCGCCTCCCCGTTCGCCGAGCACAACGAGCGGGAGCTGCGCGGCCGGCTCGTGGGCCGGGCGATCGACGGGCTCATCCGCGAGGTGTCGCTCGACCGGGCCAACGGCCTCACCGGCAAGACCGCGATCCACCCGAGCCACGTCGCCGTCGTCCACGCGCTGTCGGTGGTGACGAGCGAGGAGCACCGGGACGCCTCCGACGTGCTGCGGGCGGACCGGGCGGGCGGCGTGCTGGCGTCCGGTCATCGCAACAAGATGAACGAGATCGGCCCGCACACCGCGTGGGCCCGCCGGACGATGCTGCGGGCCCGCGCGTTCGGGGTGGCCGCCGAGGACGTCTCGTTCGTCGACCTGCTGGCTGCGAGCCTGCCCCGATGACCGGCATCACGAGCGAGCGGCGCGTTCCCCTCGCCGAGCGGCTCGGCATCCGGCTCCGCGACGTCGGCGCGGGAGCCGATCCCGCCGTGCTGCTGGGTCTGGCGCTGCGGCGCAACCCGCGCCGGGCGCAGCTGCTCGTGTCGCAGGTGCTCGGCAAGCACGTCCCCACCGACCCGCGCCTGGTCCGCGCCGCCGGGCTGCTGCTGGGCGGCCTGGTGGCCGACACGCTGGCCGGGACGCCGCTGCGGCCGCTGCCCGTGGCGGGGCTGCACGCCGCCGTCCGGGGCGACCGCGAGGCTGCGGCGCAGCTGCACGCCGAGGCCGAGCAGGCGATCGGGAGGGAGCCCGGCGCGCTCGTCCTCGGCTTCGCCGAGACGGCCACCGCGCTGGCCCACTGCGTCGCCGAAGGGCTGGGCGGGGCGGCCTGCCTGCACTCCACGCGCAGGCCGGTACCCGGGTACGCCGTCGCGGGCGGCTTCGCCGAGGAGCACTCGCACGCCACCCACCACCTGCTGCTGCCCGCCGACCCCGCACTGCTCCACAGCGCAGCGCCGCTCGTGCTCGTGGACGACGAGCTGAGCACCGGCCGCACCGCGCTGAACACGATCACCGCACTGCACCGCACGGCCCCGCGCGAGCACTACGTCGTGGCGGCGCTGGTGGACGTCCGGCCCGCCGGGAACGAGCTGGTCGACGGGGTCGCGGCGCTGGGCGCCCGGCTGGACGTCCTCGCGCTCGCCCGAGCCGCGATCGAGCTGCCCGCCGACCTCGCCGACCGCGCGGCCGCACTCCGCGCCGAGTTCGGTGACGCGCTCCCGCCGCCACCGGTCCCGCCCCCGCACGGCCGAGAACCGCGCGTGCCGACTGTTGCGCTCGCCGACCTCGGCTGGCCTGCCGGGGTGCCGGCCGGCGCCCGGCACGGGTTCACGCCCCACGACCACCGACGGCTCGCGGACGCGCTGCCCCGCCTCGGCGCCGGTCTCGCCCGCGCGGCCGGCCTGGTGCCCGGGGAGCGGACGCTGGTGCTCGGCACCGAGGAACTGATGCACCTGCCCCTGCGGCTCGCCCAGGCCCTCGCCGACGCCGGCCACCACGTGGTGTTCTCCAGCACCACGCGCTCCCCCGCCGTCGTCGTCGCGGCGCAGGGGTACGCCCTCACCAGCGGGATCACGTTCCCGGCCCACGACGATCCCGCCGACGGCCCGGGGCCCCGCTTCGCCTACAACGTCGGCGGCGGGGACGGCCCGGCGTGGGACCACGTCCTCGTCGTCGTCGACCCGCCGGCGGACACGGCCGCGCTGCGGTCCGGCCTCCTCCCGGCGCTCGCGCAGCACGCCCGCCGCACGAGCCTGGTGGTCACGCCGTGACCCCCGCCCCGCTGCGCGGTCCGCAGTTCGGCAGCTACGCCCCCGACGACGTGGGGTGGCTGCTCACCGACCTGTCCGGTGTCGCGCTGGAGGCTCCCACGGAGGAGCGCGAGGAGGCCGTCCAGAGCGGCGAGGGCCACTACGCCGAGTCGCTCCCGCACGAGTACCTCCCGGATGCGAGCTACCTCGCGCTGTACCGCGCGGCGCTCGCCGCCACCGCTCCCCGGTTGGCGCACGCCGTCGGCACGGTCACCGAGCTGGTGCTCCGGGAACGCGGGCCCGACGTGGTGCTCGCCTCCCTCGCCCGCGGAGGCACCCCGGTCGGCGTGCTGATGCGGCGCTGGGCGGCGTGGGCCCACGGGCTGGATCTACCGCACTACGCCGTCTCCATCGTGCGCGGGCGCGGCATCGACCGGCTCGCGCTGCGCCACCTCGCCGAGCACCACGACCCGTCCCGCGTGGTGTTCGTGGACGGCTGGACGGGCAAGGGTGCGATCACCCGGGAGCTCGCGACGGCCGTGGCCGAGCACGAGCGCGACACCGGGGTGCGGTTCGATCCCGACCTCGCAGTGCTCGCCGACCCCGGACGCTGCACCACCACGTTCGGCACGCGGGAGGACTGGCTGATCGCGTCCGCCTGCCTGAACTCGACGGTGTCGGGGCTGGTCTCCCGCACCGTGCTGAACCCGCGCCTGCTCGGGCCCCACCAGTACCACGGGGCCAAGTTCTACAAGCACCTCGCGCGGTCCGACGTCTCGCACGGCTTCGTCAGCGCGGTCACCACGAAGTTCGCCGGGGTCCACGACACCACGCCGCCGTCCGACCGGGTCGCCGACGGCGCGGGCAGGCGCGCCGTCGAGCGCATCACCCAGGCCTACGACGTCGGCGACGTCAACCTCGTGAAGCCCGGGGTCGGCGAGACCACCCGGGTGCTGCTGCGCCGGGTGCCGTGGCGGGTGCTGGTGCGCGCCGGGGCGCCGGCCGCCGACCTCGCCCACATCCGGTTGCTGGCGCAGCGCCGCGGCGTTCCGGTCGAGGAGGTGGCCGACCTGCCCTACAGCTGTGTGGGGTTGATCCGCCCCCGGCACGCCCGCCGTCCCGTCCTCCGCCCCACCACCGGCGCACGGACGGCGGCGCCGTGACGGCCGGCGCGACCACGGACGGCCGTCCGGTCGTCTGCCTCGACCTCGACCGCACCGCCATCTACTCCGCTGCCGCCCTCGACCTGCGCGTGCCCGACCAGCACGCCCCGCGGCTGCTGTGCGTCGAGGTCCTGGCCGGCGTCCCGCAGTCGTTCATGACCGAGGAGGCCGTCCACGCCTTCCGCTCGCTGCAGGGCGCCGCCGTCGTCGTCCCGACCACCACGCGCACACCCGAGCAGCTCGCCCGCGTCCACCTGCCGGGGCCGGCTGCCCGGTTCGCGATCGCGAGCAACGGCGGCCACCTGCTCGTCGACGGCGAGATCGACCCCGGCTGGAGCGCCGCCGTGCGCGCGCGGCTCGCGGGGTGCGCGCCGCCCGCCGAGGTCGAGGCCCACATGCGGGCCCGCGGCGGCCCGTTCATGCTGCGGTTGCGCACCGCGAGTGAGCTGTTCTGCTACGCCGTGGTGGACCGGGCCGCCCTGCCGGCCGGCTGGGTGGAGGCGCTCGCCGGCTGGTGCGCGCCGCGCGGCTGGACGGTGTCGCTGCAGGGCCGCAAGGTCTACGCCGTGCCCGCCGGCCTCACGAAGTCGGCGGCAGCGGCCGAGGTGCTCGCCCGGTCCGGCGGCACGCACCTGCTCGCCGCTGGCGACTCCCTGCTCGACGCCGACCTGCTCGACGCAGCCGACCTCGCGATCCGCCCGGCCCACGGCGAGCTCGCCACCACCGGCTTCACCCGGCCGCACCTGGCCGTCACCACCGCAACCGGAGCCGCGGCAGGCGCCGAGCTGCTGGCCTGGCTGTCCGAACGGGCCGGAGCGTTCGTCCTGACCGGCTCCGGCAAGCCCTGATCACACCGAAGATCACCAGGAGGAACGCTTCATGGCGCTGTGGGACAAGCTCAAGGAACGTGCGCTCGACATGACCTCGCAGGCGAAGACGCAGGCTAGCAAGCACAAGAACAAGGAGTTCGCGGACGCGAGCATGGCCGTGTGCGCGCTGATCGCCGCAGCCGACGGCACCATCAGCGCGGAGGAGCGCCAGAAGACGGCAGGCTTCATCACGAGCAACGACGCCCTGTCGATCTTCCCGGCCACCGAGCTGCTGGAGAGGTTCAACCACTTCGCCGGCAAGCTCGAGAGCGACTACGACTTCGGCAAGGTCGAGGCGGTCCAGGCCCTGTCGAAGCTGAAGGGGAAGCCGGACGCCGCCCGCGCCGTGATCCAGGTCGGCATCATCATCGGCGGGGCGGACGGCGAATTCGACAAGAACGAGATGCAGGCCGTCCGCGAGTCGTGCAACGCCGTCGGCGTGGCGCCCTCGGAGTTCGACCTGTAGCGCAGCAGGGCTCCCCGGCGTGATCCGCCGGGGAGCCCGTCGTGCACAGCCCGACCGTCAGATGTGGGCGGCCGTGGCCGGCAGGAGCTCCTGGAACGTGCGCCCGGTGGCCACGGCCCCGATCGCCGTCATCGTCCAGCCACCGCCGTCGCCCCGGCCCACCTTGGCCATGATCTGCGCGTTGTGCTGCCCGGAGCCCGAGAGCACGAAACGGGCCAGCTCGTCGCCCGTGGTCTGGTCGACGAGCCGGCAGAAGGCGTTCTCGATCTGCGAGAAGTCCTGCCCGGTGAACGAGCTCACCACGAACGCGATCTGCGTAATTCCGGCCGGAAGCCGCGCGAGATCCACCAGGATCGTCTCGTCGTCGCCGTCCCCGGCGCCGGTCTGGTTGTCGCCCGTGTGCTGCACCGAGCCGTCCTGGCTGCGCAGCTGCCGGAACCACACCGCGTCGACCAGGTCGCCGCGCGCGTCGAAGAGCAGCGCGGAGGCGTCCAGGTCGATCTGCTGCGACTTGGAGCCGAACAGGCCGCGCTTCTTGACCGCGTCCCAGCCCAGCCCCATCCGGACCACGCTCAGGCTGCCACCGTCGCGTTTGGCGAGCGAAACCTTCTGACCCTTGGTCAGGTTGATCGACACACGTACTCCGTTCATCGGCACACGGGGAGCGACCGGACGCCGTGACACAGCGCGCGTCCGATCGGGGTGATTCGTCCATAGTGCCCGAAATCGGGGTAGCGGGGGCGGCGCCGGTGCCGCCGAAACGAAACGGCACCCTCGCCCCGGATGGCCGGGCGAAGGTGCCGTTCGGACGATCAGCCGCTCTAGGAGCGCGCTGAACAACTCCTAGGCGTTGACCTCTTCGAGAACCTCGTCGGAGACGTCGAAGTTCGCGTAGACGTTCTGCACCTCGTCGCTGTCCTCCAGCGCGTCGATCAGCCGGAACACCTTCTTGGCCGCCTCGGCGTCGAGCGGCACGGACATCGACGGCAGGAAGGTGGGGTCGGCCGAGTCGTAGTCGATGCCGGCCTCCTGCAGCGCCGTGCGCACCGGGATCAGGTCGCCCGCCTCGGACACGACCTCGAAGCTCTCCCCGAGGTCGTTGACCTCCTCGGCGCCGGCGTCGAGCACGGCGAGCAGCAGGTCGTCCTCGGTGAGCTCGCCGGCCTTCGGGACGATCACCACGCCCTTGCGCGTGAAGAGGTACGCCACGGAGCCGGGGTCGGCCATCGCGCCACCGTTGCGCGTCATCGCCGTGCGCACCTCGGTGGCGGCGCGGTTGCGGTTGTCGGTGAGGCACTCGATGAGCACCGCGACGCCGTTGGGGCCGTAGCCCTCGTAGGTGATCGTCTGGTAGTCGGCGCCACCGGCGTCGGCGCCCGAGCCGCGCTTGACCGCACGGTCGATGTTGTCGTTGGGCACCGAGCTCTTCTTCGCCTTCTGGATGGCGTCGAAGAGCGTGGGGTTGCCGTCGGGGTCACCGCCGCCCGTGCGCGCGGCGACCTCGATGTTCTTGATCAGCTTGGCGAACATCTTGCCGCGCCGGGCGTCGATGACGGCCTTCTTGTGCTTGGTCGTCGCCCACTTGGAGTGGCCGCTCATCGAGTTTCGCCGTCCTTTCCCAGCTCATGCTCACCTGCCGGGACCCGGACGTCCGTCGCCGGCCTCCTGCCGCGCGGACCGGATGACACCGACCTCTGCCTGATCGTGGCGATTCTACCGACCCGCTCCGACAACGGGCGGCACCGCCACCTCACGCCGCCCGCGCGCTCTCCTTCACGAGGTCGCAGAACAGCCCGTGCACCCGCAGATCACCGGTGAGCTCCGGGTGGAAGGCCGTGGCGATCACCGATCCCTGCCGTACGGCGACCACCCGCCCGGCCGCCGCGCCCGCGTCGGCGCCCGTGACCGTCAACCGCGGCACGGTGGCGAGCACCTCCACCCCGGGCCCCGTGGACTCCACCCACGGCGCGCGGATGAACACCGCGCGCATCGGGTCGCCCAGGAGACCGCGGAAGCGCAGGTCGGTCTCGAAGGAGTCGACCTGGCGGCCGAACGCGTTGCGCCGCACCACGACGTCCAGGCCGCCGAGCTGCTGCTGGTCGGGACGCCCGTCCAGCACCTCGCGGGCGAGCAGGATCATCCCGGCACACGACCCGTACGCCGGCATCCCGGCGCCGATCCGGTCGCGCAGCGGGCCGAGCAGGTCGAAGACCTCCAGCAGCCTGCTCATCGTGGTGGACTCCCCGCCGGGGATCACGAGCGCGTCGACCGCGTCGAGCTCCGACGGGCGGCGCACCGCGACACCACGGACGTCACCACAGGCCGTCACGGCGGCCAGATGCTCGCGGACGTCACCCTGCAGGGCGAGCACACCGATCACGGGAACCACGGTGACCAGCGTAGTCGCCGCCCCCTCCCCCGGCCCGCACACCACCGCGGGGTGGTGATCGCCACGAACCGCACCCCACGGCCCCTGCACGGGCGATCACGTGCGGCTCGCCGCGATCAGCCACCCCGGCCCACCGAATCCGGGCGACTCGCCCGCGCGAAACGGGCGACTCGCGGGGGCGGGGCGGCGTCAGACCGGGGCCACGTCGTGTTTCCCCGTGGCGGAACGGACGGCCTCGGCCACCGCGGGGGCGACCGCGGCGTCGAAGACACTCGGCACGATGAACGACGGGTTCGGCTCGGCGACGACGTCGGCGATGGCGGCCGCGGCGGCGAGCAGCATGGCATCGGTGATGTCGCGGGCCTGGGCGTCCAGCAGGCCGCGGAACACCCCGGGGAACGCGAGCACGTTGTTGATCTGGTTGGGGTAGTCCGAGCGGCCGGTGGCCACCACGGCGGCGTGGGCCGTGGCGATCGCCGGGTCGATCTCGGGGTCGGGGTTGGCCAGCGCGAACACGATCGAGTCGGGAGCCATGGTGGCGAGCTCCTCGGCGCCGAACAGGTTGGGCGCGGACACCCCGATGAACACGTCGGCGTCGACGAGGGCGTCGGCCAGCGTGCCGGACACCCGCGCCTCGTTGGTGTGCTCGGCGATCCAGCGCAGGTTGTCGTCGAGACCGTCGCGCCCCGGGTGGACGATGCCGTCGATGTCGACGGCCAGCACGTCGCCGGGCGCGCTCGAACGCAGCAACCGGATCACGGCCGACCCGGCGGCACCGACCCCGCACACCACGATCTTGCAGTCGGCGATCTTCTTGCCCACCACGCGCAGGGCGTTGCGCAGCGCGCCGAGCACGACCACGGCCGTGCCGTGCTGGTCGTCGTGGAAGACCGGGATGTCGAGCAGCTCGCGCAGGCGCGCCTCGATCTCGAAGCAGCGCGGCGCGGCGATGTCCTCGAGGTTGATGCCGCCGTAGGCCGGGGCGAGGATCTGGACGGTGCGGATGATCTCCTCGGTGTCCTGGGTGTCCAGGCACACCGGCCAGGCGTCCACGCCGGCGAACCGCTTGAACAGCGCCGCCTTGCCCTCCATCACCGGCATCGCGGCCGCGGCACCGAGGTTGCCGAGCCCGAGGACCGCGGAGCCGTCGGTGACGACCGCGACCGTGTTGCGCTTGATCGTCAGGCGCCTCGCGTCGGCGGGGTTGGCCGCGATGGCCTGGCAGACGCGGGCGACGCCGGGCGTGTAGGCCCGCGAGAGGTCGTCGCGGTTGCGCAGGCTGACCTTGGACTCGACGCTCAGCTTGCCCCCGAGGTGCAGCAGGAACGTGCGGTCGGAGACCTTGCGCACCCGCACGCCCGGCAGCGCCTCGAGCGCCGCGGTGATCTCGCTGGCGTGGGCCTCGTTGAGGGCGTTGCAGCTGATGTCGACGATGAGCGTCCGGGTGTGCGACTCGACCACGTCGAATGCGGTGACGACGCCGCCGACGCGGCCGACCGCCATCGTGATGTCGCCTGCGGCACTGGCGGAGGCAGGCGCCTCGACGCGCGCGGTGATGGCGTATCCGGGACCGGGAACTGGCACCCCAGAACACTACCGCCGGTGCACTCGGGGCCGGTCCGGGCCGGGGTCCCGTCGCGACGATCCCCGCCCGATGCGCCGCGAGGGGTTGTGACCGCCCGGGGTCGGGTGTGAGATGGCGCACACGTCAGCTTCGGACGTCGACGCAGTGCCGCGGAGGTGGTCCCCCATGGCCGTCAGAGCAGAAGCCGGGCAGCGGAGCGGAAACCGGACACCGGTTCCCACCGTCAGCGACCCGTCCCGGGTACGGAACGTGGTCCTCGTCGGACCGTCGGGGTCGGGGAAGACGACGCTGGTGGAGGCGCTGCTCGCCCACACCGCCGCGATACCGCGGCCCGGCGCAGTGGTGGAAGGCACAACGGTCTGCGACCACGACCCGGCGGCGGTCCGGCAGCAGCGGTCCGTCGCGCTCTCCGTGGCTCCCCTGCTGCACGAGGACACCAAGATCAACCTGATCGACACCCCCGGCTACGGGGACTTCGTCGGTGAGCTGCGCGCGGGGTTGCGCGCCGCCGACGCCGCGCTGTTCGTCGTGCCGGCCAACGAGGGACGCGAGGGCGCGATCGACCCTGCCGCCGTCGCGCAGTGGGAGGAATGTGCCGCCGTCGGCATGCCCCGTGCCGTGGTGGTTGCCCGCTGCGACCACGCCCGCGCCGACCTCGAAGCCACGATCGCCGCCTGCCAGGAGGCGTTCGGCAGCGGCGTCGCCCCCCTCTACCTGCCCATCCGCGACGGGGACCGGCTCACCGGCCTCTACGGCCTGCTCTCGCAGACTCCGCCGGGACAGGCCCCACCCGGCGCCGAGGACGCCCGCAGCGAACTGGTCGAGGGCATCATCGAGCAGTCCGAGGACGAGTCGCTCATGGAGCGCTACCTCGGCGGCGAGGAACTGGACGTCACCACCCTCGTCGACGACCTCGAGACCGCCGTCTCCCGCGGGTCGTTCCACCCGGTGATCCCGGTCTGCGCGAGCAGCGGGACCGGGCTCGACGCGCTCCTCGAGGTGCTCACCGGCGGCTTCCCCTCACCGCTGGAGCGCCCGCTCCCGCCGGTCAGCGGCGTCGAGGGCGCGGCTCACCCGCCGCTCACGGCCGATCCCGACGGACCGCTGGCCGCCGAGATCGTGCGGACCTCCGCCGACCCCTACGTGGGGCGCGTCTCCCTGGTGCGGGTCTTCTCCGGGACGCTGCGCCCGGAGTCGACGGTGCACGTGAGCGGGCACCACGTGAGCATCCCGACCCAGCGCGACGGGGAGTCGAACGGCGCAGGCTCCGGCGGCCACGACGGGCACGACGGGCACGACGCCGACGAGCGCCTCGCGCACGTCTACGCCCCGCTCGGCGCAACGCTGCGCGAGGTGGAGGCGTGCGTGGCGGGCGACATCTGCGCCCTCACCAAGCTCGGGACCGCCGAGACCGGGGACACGGTGTCGGCCGCCGAGCACCCGCTGCTGCTCTCCTGCTGGGACCTGCCCCGCCCGCTGCTGCCCGTCGCGGTGGCGGCCCGGACGCGGGGGGACGAGGACGCGCTGGTCAAGACACTCGGGAAGATCGTCGCGGCCGACCCGACGCTGCACCTGGAACGCAACCAGGAGACCCACCAGACCGTGCTGTGGTGCATGGGGGAGGCCCACGCCGACGTCGTGCTGTCGCGGCTGCGCGCCGGCGGGGCCGACGTCGACACCGAACCGGTGCGCATCCCGCTGCGGACCACCCTTGCCGCGCCTGCGCGGGTGACCGGACGCCACGTCAAGCAGTCCGGTGGGCACGGCCAGTACGCCGTCTGCCACATCGAGTTCGAGCCGCTGCCGCGTGGGGCGGGCATCGAGTTCGTCGACAAGATCTTCGGCGGGTCGGTCCCCCACCAGTTCATCCCGAGCGTCGAGAAGGGCGTGCGGGCCCAGGCCGCGCGCGGGCTGACCGAGGACCACCACCCGGTCGTCGACTTCCGCGCCACCCTCGTGGACGGCAAGGCCCACAGCGTCGACTCCTCGGACGCCGCGTTCCAGACCGCGGGCGCGATCGCCCTGCGGGAGGCGGCGGAGGCGTGCGGCGTGCAGGTCCTCGAGCCGTATGACGAGGTGACGGTGCGGGTACCGGACGAGCACCTCGGAGCCGTGCTCGGGGATCTCTCCGGGCGGCGCGGGCGGGTGCTCGGCACCGACCTCGCCGGTCCGGGCCGGTCACTGGTGCGGGCCGAGGTGCCCTGCACGGAGCTGTGCCGCTACGCCGTCGACCTGCGTGCGATGACAAGCGGCGCGGCGACGTTCACCCGGCGGTCCGCCCGTTACGACGTGGCCCCGGGCTGACCCGGCGCCGGCAGGGACTGCAAGAAGCCCAGTAGCTCAGCAGTGACCTCGTCGGGGCGCTCCTGCTGTGTCCAGTGGCCGCAGCCGGGAAGGATCACCGGCTCGCGGAGGCCGGGATGCACGCGACCGAGTGCGTCGAGCGCCTCGATCGTGTGGGCGAACGCCAGAACGGGATCGCGGTCCCCGACGACGTACAGGGCGGGCATGCGGAGCGCCGCGCCCTCGAAGGGCGCGGTCAGCTCCCAGTTGCGGTCGAGGTTGCGGTACCAGTCGAGGGCGCCGGTGAACCCGAGGTCGTCGAACTGCCCGGCGAAGACGTCGAGGTCCGCCTCGCTCAGCCACTCCGGGCTCTCGCGGGGGTCAGGCATGCCGTCCAGGAGGCCGCCCCCGTGCGGTACGAGCAGCGGCTGCGGGTTCTCGGGGTTGTCGCCGCTGAGCGCATGGAAGAACCGGCGCAGGGCCGCCCGCACGTCGCGGCCGAACTCACGGTCGGCGACATCCGGCTGCTCGAAGTAGCCGGTGTAGAACCGGCCCTCGTACACCTCCTGCATCCGGCGGACGGGAGGGGCCGAGCCGCGCGGCCGCGGCGGCACGCTGAGGCCGACGACGCCCCGCACGAGGTCGGGACGCATGAGGGCGAGGTTCCAGGCGACCGTCGCGCCCCAGTCGTGGCCGACCACAACGGCCTCCTGCGCCCCGGCGTCGGCGATGAGCCCCACGGCGTCGCCGACCAGGTGCATGATCGTGTAGGCGTCCGGTGAGTCCGGATGGGAGCTCTCCCCGTACCCGCGCTGCTCCGGCGCGACGACCCGGTACCCGGCCGCCACCAGCGGTGCGATCTGGTGCCGCCACGAGTACGCGCTCTCGGGAAACCCGTGCAGCAGCAGGAGGAGCGGACCCTCGCCCTCGTCCAGGACCCGCAGCCGGACGCCGTTGACGTCCGCAGGCCGTCGTTCTCCCCCGGTGTTCGCCACGACCGCCACGGTACGGCTCCGACATGCCGTCCGATGACGTGTCAGGGCACTCCGAGATACCGCAGCCCCGCGGTGGTGGCCGCGGCCAGGACGACGACCAGCACGAACGGCACCTTGCGCCAGGCGGCGAGCGCACCCACGGCGACGCCGGCGGGCCGGGCCCAGCCGGCGAACCCGCTGCCGTCGGTGAACGCGGCCGTGGCCACCAGCGCCACGAGCAGCGCGGTGGCCCCGAGGTCGACGTAACGCTCCACCCGCGCGGGAACGCGCACCCGGTCGCGCAGGACGACCCCGGCCAGCCGCAGCGCGTAGGTGCCCGCGGCGAGGGCCACGACGACCGGCCAGTTCACGCCGCCTCCCGGCGGTCACCGGGCAGCCGCGCGACGACCAGGCCGAGCAGGCCGACCAGCACCGGCACCCCCGGCGGCAGCAGCGGCGTCGCCAGCAGCGCCAGCGCGGCCGCGGCCAGCCCCACCCGGCGCGCGTCGGCCCGGCGCAGTGACGGCAGCAGCAGAGCCAGCAGCGCCGCGGGGAAGGCGGCGTCCACCCCGAAGGTGTCCGGGTCGGGGACGGCGCCACCCGCGAGCACCCCGACCACCGTCCCCACGTTCCAGAAGACGAACAGCAGCGAGCCGCAGAGCCAGTACGCGGTGCGGGCCCGCCGGCCACTACCCCGGGCTCGGGAGAACGCCACGCTCTCGTCGACCATGAGGTGCGTTCCGAGCAGCCGCAACGGCCAGCGATCGGCGATGTTGCCCCCCACCGCCAGCCCGAACGGCACGTGCCGCACGTTGAGCAGCAGCCCGGCGGCCAGTGCGGCGATCGCGCCGCCCCCCGCAGCCACCACGGCGACGACGAGGAACTGGGCACCGCCCGCGAACACCAGCAGCGACAGGGACATGGCGAGCAGGACCGGCACCCCCGCCGCGGCAGCGAGAGCACCGAACGAGGCCCCCACCACCCCGACGGCGGCCGCCAGGGCCAGGGCGTCCTTGAGGTCATCGCGGTCTATTGTTCGGCGTAGCGAACGCATGACCGATAGAGTGAACGGTTACCAAACCGTTCGTCAAGCCGAACGAGGATACTGATGGATCGAACGGCACCGCTGGCGACGATCGCCGCCGCGCTCCGCCGGGAGCGGGAGCGGCACGGCCTCTCCTCGGCCGAGCTCGCCCGCAGGGCCGGCATCGCGAAGTCGACGGTCTCCCAGCTCGAGGCGGGCGCCGGCAACCCCAGCGTCGAGACCCTCTGGGCGCTCGCCGTGGTGCTCGAGGTCCCGTTCAGCCGCCTGGTGGACCCACCGGCGGCCCCCGTCCACGTGTTGCGGGCGGGTGAGGGCCTGGCCATCCCGTCCGAGCACTCCCCCTTCACGGGCACCCTGCTCGCCGCCTGCCCACCGGGGGCACGGCGCGACCTGCACGTCATCGCGGCCGAGCCCGGTCCGGCCCGCGAGGCCCGGGCGCACATCCCCGGCACCACCGAGCACCTGCTCGTCACGGCCGGGCGCTGGCGGGCCGGGCCGGTCGAGGCGCAGGTCGAGCTCGCTCCGGGTGACTACGCCCGCTTCCCGGGCGACCGCCCGCACCTCTACCAGGCCCTCGAGCCCGGGTGCGCCGCGGTGCTGGTGATGGAGTATGTGTAGCACTCCCCCACCGCGCACCGCGGCCGGCCCTCCGCCCTCCGGTCAGCCGCCCCCGGTGTTCCCGGCCGGGTCACGACGGGCCGGGGGCGCGTCCGGGGCGCCCTCGGTGAGCATGCGGACCGGGTCCCGGACGAGACCCGGCCTCCCGGACTGGTCCCTGGTCGAGCTGGTCAACCGGCCCGTCGTCAGGCCGACACCCGGGGGCACGTCCTTCGCCTGGCCCGGACCGCCCACCTTCCCGGGTGTCCGCTTGGGGTCGGGGACGAGGCCGTTCGCGAGCTCACCGGGGGGCAGCGGGTACTGCTTCACCCAGTCCACCTCCATGGAGGACTCCTGGACGGGGCCGGAACCGCTGTCCGGGAACCAGTCGAGCTGGATGCACAGGTGCATGGGCCCCGGGGGGAGGATGCTCCTGTCCGTGGTCCGGTACCACTCCCGGCCGTCGACGAAGGCGGCGACGTGGGTGGGTGTCCACTCCACGGCCCAGTTGTGCCACTGGGTCCCGTCGATCCGCACCTCGCCGTGCACCTGGTTGTTGTTCGGGCCGTAGTGCAGGAAGAAGTCCGTGGTCTGGCGGCTCGGGTCCATCATCTCCATGAAGTCGATCTCCCCGCCCACCGGGAAGTTCTCCGCGTCCGGCCAGAGCAGCATCAGCGCGTTGTACGTCTCGTCCGAGGCCGGGGCGCGCACCCTGCCCTCCCAGCGGCCGTACATCTGGCCCGGGTTCCACGCCATGCCCTCGGTGTTGCCCTGGGAGTCGCCGGTGATGGTCAGCACCCCGTTCCGGACGGTCACCGCCGATGGGGTGCGCCGCCCGTTGCCCCCGTGGCCCGGGCCGTCGTAGAGCTCCCAGTTGGGGCCGAGACCCGAGGTGAACTCGTCCACCCGGTTCGGCGTACCCCACCCCCGCACCGCGGCGGCGGTGGTGCCGACCGGGTCACAGTCGACACCCGGTGGCGGCACCGGTGGGGCCGGCGCCAGCGCAGGGGGTGGGGCCGGCAACGGTGGTAACGGCACAGTCGGCACAGTCGGCACCGGCGGGACAGGCGGCACCGGCGGGACGGTCGGCAGCGGCGGCACGGGGGGCACTGTCGGAACCGGCGGCACCGGCGGCACCGGCGGCACGGTGGGGACCACCGGAACCTGCCCCGGAGCCAGCGGCGTCAGCACCATCGGCACGGGGAACGGGACCGGGAAGGGCACCGGCATGGGGTAGGGCACCGGATACGGCACCATCACCACATTCGCCGCCGACAGCGGAGCCGGGGCCACTGTCGGGAGCGCCGCTGGCGGCTGCTGGACCGGTGCCGGCAGCTGCGGCGCGGGCAGCGGGCCGGGCTGCAGCGGCGCCGGCAGGACCGGCGTCGGCACCGCGGGCGGCACCGGGTTCGGCACCACGGGGCGCGGCACCACCGAGGTCGGTGACACGGGCGCCACCGGACCTGGCAGCGCGGGGAGCGGCAGCGCCGATGTCGGTGTCACGGGACGGGGCAGTGCAGGGAGCGGCACCACCGAGGTCGGCGGGACCGGCGGTGACACCGGGCCCGGGACGGGCACGGGGAGCGCGGAGGTCGGCAGCACCTGCGGGGGTGACACAGGGGCCGGCGCAGGAGCGGGGAGCACCGTCGTGGGCAGTACCGGGCCCGGCGGCAGCGGCAGGATCGAGGGCGGCGGCAGGACCGGCGCCGGGGTCGGGGTCACCGGGATCTGCGCGAGCCTGCGGGCATCCGCCTGCTGCGGTCGGTCCTGCTCCGTGCGGCCCAGCAACGGCACGCCGACGGAGCCCGTCACCGCTCCGCTCGGTGCCGGCCGGGGAGCGGCCAGCACCCCGGGTGGCGCAGCGGTGGGCCCCGGCGGGTTGGGCGCCGCCGTCGGGCCGGGCCCGGCCGGCACGCAGCCCGGCGGCGGAGGCGGAGTGGGTTGCGCGATCGCCGCCATCGAGCCGCTGAGCATCGTGGTGATGACGATGCACCCGATGGTCGCGTATCGCCTCATCTACCTCACCTACCCCTCACGTCACAGATCGGACACGAGGGACCCTAGGCGCGGGCGATTACTCAGTCGGCCCCATTCACCGGACCGTGTGGGGCGGACAACCGCTTCGGGGAGCAGCGGGCGGCACAGAACGAAGTCGCCGCCGTGTCCCGGTTACGGTGACCGGTGACACGGCGGCGACGAACGGACCAATCCGCGCTACGGGGTGGCGCGTGAACCCCGAGCGGGTGAGGGGCCTACCAGCCGCGGGTGGCGTAGCGCTGGTCGGCGGGCAGCTCGGCGACGTTGATGCCGACCATGGCCTCACCCAGACCGCGGGAGACCTTCGCGACGACGTCGGGGTCGTCGAAGAACGTGGTGGCCTTGACGATGGCCTCGGCACGCTGCGCGGGGTCGCCCGACTTGAAGATGCCCGAGCCCACGAACACACCCTCGGCCCCGAGCTGCCGCATCATGGCCGCGTCGGCCGGGGTGGCGATGCCGCCCGCGGTGAAGAGCACCACCGGCAGCTTGCCCGCGCGGGCGACCTCCGCCACCAGCTCCACCGGAGCCTGCAGCTCCTTCGCGGCGACGTAGAGCTCGGCCTCGTCGAGCGTGGTCAACCGGCGGATCTCCGACCGGATGGACCGCATGTGGCGCGTGGCCTCGACGACGTTGCCCGTGCCCGCCTCGCCCTTCGAGCGGATCATGGCCGCGCCCTCGGAGATGCGGCGCAGGGCCTCCCCGAGGTTGGTGGCACCACAGACGAAGGGGACGGTGAACGCCCACTTGTCGATGTGGTGCGCCTCGTCGGCCGGGGTGAGCACCTCGGACTCGTCGACGTAGTCGACGCCGAGCGACTGCAGCACCTGCGCCTCGACGAAGTGGCCGATCCGCGCCTTGGCCATCACCGGGATCGAGACGGCGTCGATGATGCCGTGGATCATGTCGGGGTCGCTCATCCGCGCCACCCCGCCCTGGGCGCGGATGTCGGCCGGCACCCGCTCGAGCGCCATCACCGCGACGGCGCCCGCGTCCTCGGCGATCTTGGCCTGGTCGGCGTCGACCACGTCCATGATCACGCCGCCCTTGAGCATCTCCGCCATCCCGCGCTTGACGCGTGCGGTGCCCAGCGCTGGGCCGGCGGTGGTCTTGGACGTTTCCGACGACACGGTTCTACCCCTCGGTTCTACGATCTGCGGACACCCGATCGTACTTCAGAGCAACGATCTGCAAGTCCGGATTGGTGGCCGGCGCGACAGTCGTCACTCCGGCCTCGGCGTCGGCGATCTCGAAGTACGCCGGCAGCGGCGCGGTGCCGGCGAGATGCAGCCAGCGCACCAGCCGGCGCGACCGCAGACCGAGGGTGTCGCGCACGGCATCGTTGTACACCCGCCGCGCCAGGATGAGCAGCTGTTCGGCGTCGACGAGCTCCTCCAGCACCGCCGGGGGCAGCACCGCCCGGTCGACGGCCGCGAGCGCTCGGCCGAGCACGTTCTCCGCGGCCTCCCGGTCGCCGGTGGGCGCACGGGCCGCCGCCACCGCCGCCCGCAGCCGGTCGGTCTGGTTCCCGGGGGTGGCCGCCGCGGCCGCCAGCGCCGCCGCGGCCCGCCGCTCCAGCGCGGACTCCAAGCCCGCCCGGGCGGCGTCGGTGCGCGCATGCAGGCGGTCCAGCCGCCGCACCCTGACGATGGTCAGCAGGACCACCCAGGCCAGCACGAGAGCGGCGACGACGGCCGCCGTCCAGAGCACACCGGTCACGACGCCCCCCGACCGACGGCGACCCCGCGGGGATCGGCCGCCACCGCTGCGCGGTAGACCCGCACCACGGATGCGGCGACGGCGGGCCAGCCGAAGTCGGCGGCCCGCAGCCGGCCGGCCGCGGACATCGCGGCCCGCAGCGGTGGGTCGTCCAGCAGGATCGGGAGCGCCGCCGCGAGCGCGGCGGCGTCCCCCGTCGGGAACAGGGCTCCTGCCTGCGAGTCGCCCAGCACGGCCCGGAAGGCGTCGAGGTCGCTCGCCAGCACCGGCGCTCCGGCGGCCATCGCCTCCGCCAGCACGATGCCGAAGCTCTCACCGCCGAGGTTCGGCGCGCAGAACACGTCGACCGACCGCAGTGCCGCGGCCTTGGTGGCGTCGTCGACGGCTCCGAGGACGTCGAGCCGGTCGGCCACCGGGCCGGCCGCGCGCCGCAGCGCACCGACGTCGCCCCGGCCCACGACCAGCACGCGCAGGTCGGGCCGCGCGGGCGCCAGTGCCCGCAGCGCGTCGAGCAGCACGGGCATCCCCTTGCGCGACTCGTCGAACCGGCCGAGGAAACCGACGGTGCCCGGCCGGGGATGGCCGGGCAGGAGTGGCCCGTCGGCGAAGGCGGGGATGTCGACGCCGTTGGGGATCTCCACGGCGTCGCCACCCAGGTGCTGGACCTGCACCCGGCGGGCCAGTGGCGACACCGCGATGCGGGCCGTGACCTTCTCCATCAGCGGTCGCAGCATCCCCCCGAACGCGCTCAGCGCGCGCGACCGGTCGGTGGAGGTGTGGAACGTGGCCACGATCGGGCCCTCGGCGGCGAAGAGGGTCAGCACCGACAGGCTGAACGTCGTGGGCTCGTGCAGGTGCAGCACGTCGAAGGAGTTGCCGGCGAGCCAGCGCCGGGCCCGCGCGTAGGTGACGGGCCCGAACGAGACCCGCGCCACCGAGCCGTTGTAGGGCACCCCCATCGCCCGCCCGGTCGGGGTGACGAACGTGGGCACGGGCGTGTCGTCGCCCGCGGGAGCGAGCACGCTCACGCTGTGGCCGAGGTCCTCCAGCGCGCCCGCGAGGCCGACCACATGGGCCTGCACCCCGCCCGGGACGTCGAGCGAGTACGGGCAGACGATGCCGATCCGCAGCGGGGGTCCTCGGCGTGACGACGCCGGGTGCACGATCTCGGTCATCCCGCCTCCACCCGGGCGACGTGGTCGGCCGTCCAGATCGGCTGCAGCGCGTGCCAGTCCGCCGGGGCCTGCGCGATCAGCCTGCCGAACGCGTCGGCGAGCGCCTGCGTCGCCTCGGCGACCGCGGCCCGCGTCCCGCCCGTGCCGCGCAGGGGTGAGCCGTCGCCGACCGGCACCGGCTCCCCGATCGGCACCACCCAGCCCCCCGGCCGGAAGTGCGGGTAGGCCGGCATCAGGACGGCGCCGGTGAGGGCCGCGAGCCGGGCCGGGCCGGTGGGGAAGCGCGCCGGTTCGCCGAGGAACTGCACCTCCACGCCGGTGCCGGTGATGTCCCGTTCCGCCACCAGGCAGACGACGCCCCCGGCGCGCAGCCGCCGGGTGAGGGCACGGTGGGCGGCGACGGCGTCCTCGGCGGCCACGACCTCGAACCCGAGCAGCTCCCGGTAGGCGACGAACCGCCGGTAGAGCGACTCCGGACGCAACCGCTGCGCCACGGTCGTGAACCCGGCGGGCAGGCCCCGCCGGCGCAGCTCCTCCACCAGCCACACACCGGCAGCGTCCCAGTTGCCGCTGTGCGGCACCGCGAAGACCACCCCGCGCCCGGCGTCCAGCGCCTCGAAGAACGGGCCGGTGCCCGTGAAGAACGGGTCCATCCGGGCGTGGACGTCCGCCGGGTCCATCGACGGCAGCCGGAAGGCCTCGCACCAGTAGCGCGCGTAGCTGCGCATGGCCTCGCGCACCAGCGCGTCGACCTCGGCCGGGGTCGCGGCCGGGACCACCCGCGCCAGGTTGGCCCGCAGCTGCGCGACCCCGGCCCCGCCGCGGCGGGTGGCGAGGTCGGCACCGAACCGGAAGAGCCCGGACGCCGCCCCGGCCGGGAGCGCGCGCACGAGCCGCCAGGCCGCCGCGAACTCGGCATCGGCCACGCGCTCCGCGAAGGGGGGCCCAGCCGCCGTCCCGGGGACCGGATCGACCTGCGCTCGCCCGCCGCGCGACGGCGTCCCGGCCTGCGGCGGCGGCCCGGCGTGGGGCGGATCGAGCCGGGCGGTCACGGGCCCGGCGCGGGGTCGGCGGAGTCGCTCGCCACGGCCTGCGCGCTCCGGTACACGGCGAGGATCCGCTGCCCGACGGTCCACACCGACGCCACGGCCAGCACGCACAGCGCGACGGGCAGGGCGTAGGGCACCCCGAGGCCGTGCAGCCCGGTGCCGACCAGCGCGACGATCAGCCGCTCGGCCCGCTCGACGAGGCCGCCGTCGGCGGACAGCCCGGCGCCCTCGGCCCGCGCCTTGATGTAGGAGACGAGCTGGCCGGCGACCAGGCAGACCAGCGCCGCGACGCCCAGGAGGCGCTGGTCCCCCACGCCGAGGCACCACCAGGTGATCGCGGCGAACACCGCGCCGTCGGCCACCCGGTCGCACGTGGAGTCGAGCACCGCGCCGAACGGCGTGCCGTGGCCCCTGGCCCGGGCCATGGCGCCGTCGATGAGGTCGAACAGCACGAAGACGGTGACCACCACCGTGCCGACGAACAGCTGGTCCCGCGGCAGGAACCAGAGCGCCGCGGCGACGGTGCCGACAGTCCCGACGACGGTGACCACGTCGGGTGCGACGCCGTGCCCGACGAGCCACCGGCCGATCGGGTCGGTCACGCGGTTGATGCGCACGCGGGCAAGGACGTTGAGCATGGACTCCTGCTTGTCGACCGGGGCCCTGCACCGGCCGGCCGCAGCGCGCCGGCACCCGCCTGGACCGTCTGCAGCCTAGCCCGGGTCGGTCGACGCCCCTCCCTGCGGCTCTCCGACCGGCGCCCAGGCCTGCGCGAGCAGCGCCCGGGTCTCCGACAACAGCTGCGGGATCACCTTCGTCTGCCCGACGACCGCGATGAAGTTGGCGTCGCCTCCCCAGCGCGGCACGACGTGCTGGTGCAGGTGCTCGGCCAGCGAGCCGCCCGCAACGGTGCCGAGGTTGATCCCGACGTTGAACGCGTGCGGCGCCGCGACCTGCTTCAACGCCCGCACGGCCGCCTGTGTGAACGTCATGAGCTCGACCCCCTCCTCGGGGGTGAGATCCTCCAGCTCGGCCACGTGCCGGTAGGGCAGCACCATGAGGTGGCCCGGGTTGTACGGGTGCAGGTTCAGCACCGCGTACACCGTGCGCCCGCGGGCGACGACGAGGCCCTCCTCGTCGGACAGGCTGGGGATGCGGCAGAACGGGCAGCCGTCGCCCCCGGCGTCCTTGATGTAGGCCATGCGGTGCGGCGTCCACAGCCTGCGGAAGCCGTCGGGCGTTCCGACGCCGTCCCGCAGCTCGACCACCGGCTCGGCCGGGCCGTCGGTCTCGCCCGGCTGGGCCGCGTCGCTCATGCTCCGATCCTAATGTCACCGCCGGGAACGTCGGCGGAGTGATCACCGAGGACCCGGGGACGTCGCGTCCACCGCGCTGATCTCGGCGCCGGTCGCCCCTCGGGCCGGGTGATTGCACCGGCGCCGCACCCGCTGCACAGTGGCGCCGGTGAGACTCGAGAACATCATCTGGGACGCCCGTGATCCCCACCGGCTCGGCCGGTTCTGGGCAGCCGCCCTCGGCGCGGAGCCGATCACGAACGAGCCGGACCTCGTCGAAGCTCGGCTGCGCCTCGCCGACGACGCCTTCCTCGATCTGTGCTTCCAGCGAGTGGCCTCGCCCTCTGCCTCACCGGCCCGCCTGCATCCCGACCTCTCCGGCGGAGCGCGGCAGCAGGAGATCGTGCAGCGGCTGCTCGACCTCGGCGCCGAGCACGCCGACATCGGCCAGGGGGCGGTGCCCTGGGTGGTCCTCACCGACCCCGAAGGCAACGCCTTCTGCGTGATGGAGGACCGCGAGGTCCACCGCGACACCGGACCCATCGCAGCGCTGCCGCTCGACAGCGCTGATCCGGACCGGGACGCCGCGTTCTGGGCGGAGATCACCGGCTGGGTGCCCCGAGCCGGGACGTCCGGGGCGATGACACTGCGTCACCCCTCGGGCGTCGGCCCCCTGCTCGAGCTCTGTCCCGAGCCCGAGCCCAAACGCGGGAAGAACCGGCTGCACCTCGACGTGCGCCCCGACGCCCGTGACCACGACATCGTCGAACGCATCGCGACGTGGGGAGCCACCCCGCTCACCGACCCGTCCGACCATCCGTGGCTCGTGTGCGCCGATCCCTCCGGCAACGAGTTCTGCATCCTGGCCCCGCAGTCCTGAGCTGGACCGGAAGCCGGTACAGGCCCGCTACGGGGCCGCCGCGAAGACGTCGCCCGTCGGCGAGGTGTTGTTCCGGCTCGCGATCCAGTCGACGACCGTGGCCACGGCGTCGGCCACCGGGATCCCGTTGAGCTGGGACCCGTCGCGGAACCGGAAGCTGACCGCGCCCGCCTCGACGTCGCGACCGCCCACCAGCATCAGGAACGGCACCTTCTGCAGCGTGTGGGTGCGGATCTTCTTCTGCATCCGGTCGTCGCTCGCGTCGACCTCGACCCGCACGCCGTGGCGGCGCAGCTGCACGGCGACGTCCTCCACGTAGCCGACCTGGTCGTCGGTGACCGGGATCGCGACGACCTGCACGGGAGCGAGCCACGCGGGGAACGCGCCGGCGTAGTGCTCGGTGAGCACGCCGAAGAACCGCTCGATGGAGCCGAACAGGGCGCGGTGGATCATCACCGGCGTCTGGCGCGAGCCGTCGGCCGCCGTGTACTCGAGCCCGAACCGCTTGTTCTGGTTGAAGTCGAGCTGGATGGTGGACATCTGCCACGACCGGCCGATGGCGTCCTTGGCCTGCACCGAGATCTTCGGGCCGTAGAACGCCGCGCCACCCGGGTCGGGCACGAGCTCCAGCCCGGAGTCGACCGCCGCCTGGCGCAGCACTTCGGTGGCCTGCTCCCACTCCTCGGGATCGCCGATGAACTTGTCCGAGTCGCCCCTGGTGGACAGCTCCAGGTAGAAGTCGCTCAGGCCGTAGTCGCTCAGCAGCTCCAGCACGAACGCCAGCAGGCTGCGCAGCTCGCCCGGCATCTGCTCGGGAGTGCAGTAGATGTGCGAGTCGTCCATGGTCAGCCCGCGCACGCGGGTGAGGCCGTGCACCACACCCGACTTCTCGTACCGGTACACGGTGCCGAACTCGAACAGCCGCAACGGCAGCTCCCGGTACGACCGCCCGCGGGACCGGTAGATCAGGTTGTGCATCGGGCAGTTCATGGCCTTGAGGCGGTACTCGGCGCCTTCGAGATCCATCGGCGGGAACATCGTGTCGGCGTAGTACGGCAGGTGGCCCGAGGTGTGGAACAGCTCGGACTTGGTGATGTGCGGGGTGTTGACGAACTCGTACCCCGCCGCCTCGTGCCGGTCGCGCGAGTACTTCTCCAGCTCCCTGCGGATGATCCCGCCCTTGGGATGGAAGACCGGCAGGCCCGAGCCCAGCTCCTCGGGGAACGAGAACAGGTCGAGCTCCGCACCGAGGCGGCGGTGGTCGCGGCGCTCGGCCTCGGCCAGCCGCTCCAGGTGCGCGTCGAGGGCCTCCTGGCTCTCCCACGCGGTGCCGTAGATGCGCTGCAGCTGCGGGTTCTTCTCACTCCCCCGCCAGTACGCCGCGGCGGTTCGGGTGAGTGTGAAGGCGGGGATGAAGCGGGTGGTGGGAATGTGCGGCCCACGGCACAGGTCGGACCACACGGTCGCGCCGGTGTGGGCGTGCACGTTGTCGTAGATGGTCAGCTCGCCGGAGGCGTCGACCTCCATGACCTCGCCGTCCTCGGCCGCCTCGGACTCCGGGCCGCCCTTGAGCTCGATCAGCTCGAGCTTGTACGGCTCGTCGGCGAGCTCCTCGCGGGCGTCCTCGAGCGAGTCGAAGCGGCGCCGCGAGAACCGCTGCCCGGCCTTGATGATCTTCTTCATCGCCGACTCGATCTTGGTGAGATCGTCGGGCGTGAAGGGCTTGTCCACGTCGAAGTCGTAGTAGAAGCCGTCGGTGATCGGCGGCCCGATCCCGAGCTTCGCCTCGGGGTACAGCTGCTGCACGGCCTGGGCGAGCACGTGCGCCGCCGAGTGCCGGATGACGCTGCGGCCGTCCTCGGTGTCGGCGCCGACGGGCTGCACCTCGACGTCGCCCTCGGGCATCCACGCGAGGTCGCGCAGCCGCCCCTCGGGATCACGGACGACGACGACGGTGCTCGGGCCGCTGGTGGGCAGACCCGCCTCACGCACGGCGGAGCCCGCCGTCGTCCCGGCCGGCACCCGGACGGGGGCGGACGCGACGGGAGATACGGGCGCGGACACGGGAGGCCTCCAGCAGTGCAGACGATGTACCTGTCGATGGTAGAGGTGTCGCGCGACGTGGTTTCCGGCAGCGTGGCGGGCGGCCCCACGGCGCCCGATCCCTCAGGCCAGCTTCCGCAACCCGGCGAGTACCCGCTGCAACGCGCCGACGTCCCGGGCCCACGCCTGGGGCAGGACGGCCTCACCGGCCGGGACCAGGGGCACCGGCCGAGGCGACGGACGGCGCCGCGGAAGCGGCACCTCCACGTCCACCCGGGGCTCGACGTGCTGCAGCGCCAGCACCGCCAGCGCTCCGGCCCGGGCGGGCGGGCGCAGCCCGGTGAGGGTGACCAGCGCGGGCTGCTGGCCGGCCGGGCCCGGTGCGGACGAGCGCCGCGGGTGGGGCACCGGCGGCGGTGGTGCGACCGGCGCCGGCCGGGGCCGGGGCCGGGGGACGGGCACCGGCGGGACCGCCGACACCGCCGCCGGGGGGAGCGACGGGACGGGGGCCGGCCGGGACGGGGGCG
Organism: Pseudonocardia xinjiangensis; assembly: GCF_050948425.1. Lineage (NCBI taxonomy): Bacteria > Bacillati > Actinomycetota > Actinomycetes > Pseudonocardiales > Pseudonocardiaceae > Pseudonocardia > Pseudonocardia xinjiangensis. The sequence continues at coordinate 4,252,264 of NZ_CP192009.1, forward strand.
GCGGAGGGGACTGCGCGACCGGCACGGCGTCCTGGCTCGCCGGCACGGCCTGCTGCAGCCCCGCCACGCGCAGGGCCCGGCGGGCGGCGTCGAGGTCCCCGTGCCGGCGGTCGAGGCACACGTGCAGGACGGTCCCCGGCTCCTCGCTCTCCCGCAGCACGTGCACCGAGTCCCGGCTGAAGAGGACCACGTCGTCGAGGGCGTCCGGCCCCGCCGCGAAGGGCAGCACCGCCCGGGCGAGCTGCACGAGTGCGGTGCCGTCGTCCGGTGTGGCGGCGCCGACCGCGGCCACGACCACCCCGCGCCGGGCGTCCACCACGTGCGCCACCCGCATCCCCGGCATGCGCAGCAGACCTGCGAGCACGGAACCGAGCGGGTCGATCTCGAGTGGGCCGGTGTCGTCCGAGTCGGAGGCCGCGCGCATACCTCACCCTGCCCCGGCGGGGCGGAGCAGCGTCGGTCCACCCACCTGGCCCTGCCCGCGTTGCGCCGGATGGCGGTGCGGCGACGGGGAAGAACGGCACGCGCGCCGCGGTTACATTGCGGGTGGTGCCTCTCTCCGTACTCGACCTCGTACCCATCGGCTCCGGTTCGACGGCCACCGTCGCGCTGAGGCACAGCACCGCGCTGATCCGCCGCGTCGAGGAGCTGGGCTTCCACCGCTACTGGGTGGCGGAGCACCACGGGATGCCGGGGATCGCGAGCTCCTCGCCCGCAGTGCTGATCGCCCACCTCGCCGGGGCCACCTCGCGGATCCGCGTCGGGTCCGGCGGGGTGATGCTGCCCAACCACCAGCCGCTCGTCATCGCCGAGCAGTTCGGCACGCTCGACGCCCTGCATCCCGGACGCATCGACCTCGGCATCGGGCGGGCACCCGGCACCGACCAGCGCACCGCACGCGCACTGCGCCGGGGAGCCGCCCAGCTCGGCGCCGACGACTTCCCCCAGGAGCTCACGGAGCTGGCGTCGTACTTCCGCGGCGAGGGCCCGGTCGTGGCCGTGCCGGCCCACGGTCAGCAGCCGGCGATATGGCTGCTCGGCTCCAGCGGCTACAGCGCCCAGCTGGCCGGGCTGCTGGGGCTGCCGTTCGCGTTCGCCCACCACTTCAGCGCGGCGAACACGCTCCCGGCGCTGGCGCTGTACCGCGAGACGTTCCGGCCCTCCCCCGCCCTGGAGCAGCCGTACTCCATGATCGCCGCCTCGGTGCTGGCCGCCGGGACGGACGCGGAGGCCCGGCGCCTCGCCCTGCCGAGCGCGCTGCAGTTCCTGCGGCTGCGCCTCGGGCACCCGAGCGCGGTCCCGACCCCGGAGGAGGCGAGCGAGTACCCCTACACCGAGGAGGAGCGGGCGTTCGTCGACGACCGGCTGGCCGGCCAGATCATCGGGTCCCCCGACACGGTGCGCGACGGCGTCCACGAGCTCGTCGAGCGCACCGGCGTGGACGAGCTGATGGTCGTCACCAGCACCCACGACGGTGCCGACCGCCTCCGCTCGTACGAGCTGCTCGCGGCGGCGGTGGCGGCCGCCCGGGTCTGAGTCCGCCCGCGTCCGATGATCACCGAGGCCGGGCACCGTCACCCCGGGTGCCGGTCCGCGGCGTCGCCGTCCTGTCGGGGTCACCCACTCGGGTGACACCGGTGACGGTGCCGCACCGTCGCGTCGGGTGCTCCGTTGAACCCCACGGCCGCCGCAGACGAGCGCGACGGCAGCAAGTGGAAGGACCTCGGACGGTTGGTGGGCGGACCAGGTACGTCACGGCCCCACCGCTCCCCCGGCCCGATCGAACGCCGGCCCGGCCCGCCCGTCCAACGCTCCCGTACCGCCGCACCCACGGGCCCTGGCCGGCCGCAGCCGCCACGGGGCCGGGTCGCGGCCCCGGAGGAGCTCGGCCGCCGCCGCGTCGTCGATGCGCAGGACGTCCCCGGGCCCACCGACGTCCTGCCCGCCGTCGACGGACAGGGCGAGGAGCGACGCGCCCCCGGTGCCGGCAACCCGGACGAGCAGCAGAAGAAGAAGGCGCTCCGGCGACGCCGGGTCATGTTCGCGCTGGTCGGCACGGCCGCCGCCGCGGTGCTCGTCCCGGTGCTCGCGTTCGCGGTCGGATACCTGGTCTTCACGGTGCCGAACCCGGACGACGCGGTGAACAACCAGGTGGCCACGGTGTCGTTCGCCGACGGCGACCAGCTCACCCGCCTCGTGCCCGAGGAGGGCAACCGGACCAAGGTGCCGATCGACCAGGTCCCGCTGCACGTCCGCCACGCGGTGCTGGCCGCGGAGGACCGGAGCTTCTACTCCAACCCGGGCTTCGACGTCATGGGGATCCTGCGTGCCGTCCGCAACCAGCTGCGGGGCGGCTCCGGGGGTGGCTCCACGATCACCCAGCAGTTCGTCAAGAAAGCGCTGGTGGGAGACGAGCAGACGCTCTGGCGCAAGTACAAGGAGATCATCCTGGCGCTCAAGATCTCCCAGGAGCGCAGCAAGGACCAGATCCTCTCCGACTACCTCAACACGATCTACTTCGGACGCGGGGCGTACGGCATCCAGTCGGCGGCGCAGTCCTACTTCGGCAAGAACGTGCAGGACCTGACGCCCGCCGAAGGGGCGCTGCTGGCCGCGGTGATCCAGTCGCCGTCACGCTGGGACCCCGCCATCAACCCGGGCCACTCCGTGGAGCGCTGGAACTTCGTGCTCGACGGCATGGTCGCCCAAGGCTGGCTCGACCAGGCCACGCGCCAGGCCGCACAGTTCCCGCACACCGCGCCCCGGAAGACGTCATCGGGCGGGCGCCCAGCCAACAGCAGCGGGCACATCGTCGCCGCCGTCACCGCCGAGCTCCAGGAGCTGGGGATCTCCGAGGAGGACCTCGCCCAGGAAGGCCTGCGGATCACGACGACGATCGACTCCCGGCGCCAGAAGCAGGCGGTCGCGGCCGCCCACGACGCGCTCGAGGGCCAGCCGGTCAACCTGCGCAGCGCCATGGTGGCCATCGACCCGGAGACCGGCGGGGTCCTCGCCTACTACGGCGGCGACAACGGCCTCGGCCTGGACTACACGCGGGTACGGCGGCTCGCCGGCTCGACGTTCAAGCCGTTCGTGGTGCTCGCGGGCCTGCAGGAGGACCCGCCGGTCGGACTGGGCGAGACCTTCGACGGGGCCGAGGTGCCGGGGCTGCGCAACGCCGAGGGCGCCGACTGCGAACAGTGCGATCTCAAGCAGGCGATGACGGTCTCGAACAACGTCGTGTTCAACACCCTGGCCAAGCAGGTCGGTCCCGAAGCCGTCGCGGCCGCCGCCCGGTCGGCCGGCATCACCGCGCCCCTCGACGACCCGAACGAGGGCATCGCGCTGGGGAACAAGGAGGTCAGCCCGCTCGAGCTGGCCTCGGCGTACGCGACGATCGCGGCCGGTGGGGTCTGGCACCAGCCGCACCTCGTCACGTCCGTCGTCACCGCCGACGACCGGGTGCTCTACCAGGCCGACACCGAAGGAGAGCGGCGGTTCCCGGAGCGGGTGGCGCGCAACGTCACCGAGTCGATGCTGGACGTCGCCTCCCACGACGACCTCGCCCTTCCGGGCGGGCGCCCGGTGGCCGCGAAGACCGGCACGGTGCAGTCGCGGTTCGAGGGCCAGAACAACGACGCGTGGATGGCCGGCTTCACCCCGTCGCTCGCCTCGGTGGTCTGGATGGGGACGGACATGAACTCGCCCATCCGGACCGCGCGGGGCACCCCGATCGACGGGGCCGGCCTGCCGGGCGAGGTGTGGCACCAGTTCATGGCCCAGGCGGTGGACGACGAGCCGGTCGAGCAGTTCGCCCCGTTCCGCCCCATCGGCGAGGCGCCCTCCGATGCCGGGTCCGGTGCCCGGGTCTCGGCCACCCCGACCTCGACGGCCACCGCCACCCCCACACCCACCACCGGGCCTGCGGCGGGCGATCCCGCGGCGCCCTCCGGTGCCCCCGACCCGGCCGAGGACGACCGGGCGACCACGCCACGCCGCGGCGTACTCGGCGGTGGCGATCCGGAGCCCGAGGACCAGGACCAGCGCGCCGCCTCGCCCGACGGGGCGAGCCCGACCACCAGGGCCCCGATGTTCCGGCAGGCCGAACCCGACACGCCCACCCCCACGCCGGACTGCTCGGTCACCGACTGTGGCTGACGCGCCGTCGGCTCTAGGCTGTCATGTGTGGCCGCGGGGGTGGGCGAGCGCACGTTCCAGGTGCTGACCTGGCTCTCCGAGCGTGGTGTCGTGCTGTACGTGCCGGAGATCGAGGCATCCACCACGGTGTCGGCGATGCCCGACGCCGACGCGGCGGTGCGATCGCTCATCGCCGACCTCACCGGGCTCGACCCGGCCGGCGTCCGGTGCGACATCCGGCCCGGACGGCCCCGGGGTTTCGGCGGCCCCTCACCGTTCGTCTGATTCCCGGCCGCCGCGATGATCACACGGGCCCGGCGGCCGGGGCCCTGGCGTCGTACCGTCGCGAGATGGTGCTGGCAGCGAGCGAGGCGACCCGGCAGGTCGCGGACCGGATGGCCGAGGCGGCGAACGCGTGGCTGGACTCCCTGGACGCGCAGCAGCGCGGGGTGGGCACGGGACCCGCGCCGGGCGGGGACGACCCGTCCGAGGAAGACCGGCTCCGCTGGTTCTACACGCCGACCGACCACGGCGGACTCACCATCCACCAGCAGCGCCCCGCCCAGCAGCGGCTGGCCATGCGGCTGGTCGGCACGGGGCTGTCCACGCCGGGCTACGTCACGGTGGCCACCGTGATGGGCATGGAGAACGTGCTCGACCACACCGAGGACTTCACCGTGTCGTTCGGGCGCGAGCGCGGGCGTGACCCGGGCCTGTACTACCTGCGGGTGTTCGGGGAACCGGGCGGAGCAGCTCCCTGGGGGTGGCGCTTCGGGGGCCACCACGTCTCGCTCAACAACCTCGTCGTCGACGGCCGCGTCGCCGCGACCACACCGTGCTTCCTCGGCGCCGACCCGGCCACCTCCCCGCTGCTCGGCGACGCCCAGCTGCGCCCGCTCGGAGCCGCGGAGGACCTGGCGCGCGAGATCGTCCGCTCGCTGCGGCCCGAGCTCGCCGAACGGGCCGTCCTGCTGCCCCGGGCGCCGTCCGACATCGTCGGGGGCAACCGGTCCCGGATCGCCGACGGCGACGAGGTCATCCCGCTGGCTGGCGTCTTCGGCAACCCGCTCCCCGACCCCGGGGAGCAGCAGAGGCTGCAGGCGCAGAGCGACCGGGCCGCCGCCGCCACCGGCCTCGACCGGGCCGACCACCGCACGCTGGCGCTCACCTGCACCCCGAAGGGCGTACCCGCCTCGGAGCTCGACGCCGCGCAGCGCGAGCTGCTGCTGCGCCTGCTGAGCACCTACCTCGGCCGCGTCCCCGACGAGGTCTCGCCGTTCGAGCGCTACCGCGACCCGGCGGCGCTCGACGCCGTCCACCTCGCCTGGGCGGGCTCCACGGTGGCCGGTGAGCCGCACTACTACCGGCTGCAGGGCCCCCGGCTGCTGGCCGAATGGGACAACACGCAGCGCAACGTCAACCACGCGCACGCGGTGTGGCGCGACCCGGAGGCCGACTTCGGGCTCGACGTGCTCGCTGCGCACCGGGCGACGCACCACCGCTGACCCCCCCGCGAGTTGCAGCAAAGCCATTTTCACGCAACCTCGTTGCCGCAACGTGGCTTTGCTGCAACTGGGGCCGGGGTCGCCGCGGTCAGCCGACGGCCGGGAGCGACTCCAGCAGCGTGGCGGGGACGACCACGTCGGCCCGGGCCCTGGTCGCCTCCACGAGCGCAGCGTTGGGCTCGTCGACCGCCGCCACCCAGGCCCTGGCATGGGCCGGCGGCTTCCCGAACGCGACGTGGCGGGCGGTCAGCTGCGCCAGCCGGACGTCGGGACGCGGGTCGCAGAACCACACCTCGTCGAGCTCGGGGCGCACCTGCGCCCATCGACCGCGGTCGAGCAGGAGGTAGTTGCCCTCGGTGAGCACCAGCCGGGCGCTCCTGGGCACGGCGATGGCTCCGGCCAGTGGCTGCTCGAGATCGCGCTCGAACGCGGGTGCGTAGACCACGTCCTCGGCCGGGTCGTCGTCCGCGGCCCGCAACCGGCGCAGCAGCGCGACGTAGCCGCCGACGTCGAAGGTGTCCGGGGCGCCCTTGGCGTTGCGGCGGCCGAGGGCCTCCAGCGCCACGTCGGCGAGGTGGAACCCGTCCATCGGGACGTGTGCGACGGCGTGGTCACCCAGGTGCGCCAGCAGCGCCGCCACCAGTGTGGACTTGCCCGCACCGGGGCTGCCGGTGATGCCCAGGATCGCGCGCTGCGGCCCGGCAGCCAGTGCGGCGGCCCGCCGGACGAGATCGTCGAGGGTCATCCGGGTGCCGCCGCGACACGCAGCGCCAGCACCACGATGTCGTCGCCCGTGTCGGCGATGCCGGCCTGCACGAGGCGGTCGCAGAACGCGGGGAGCGGCAGGGGGACGGCCTGGCGTACGAGTTCCAGGAGCGCCGCTCCCGCCGTGTCGCCGTGGTCGCGGCGGCGTTCGAACAGCCCGTCGGTGTAGAGCAGCAGCGTCGAGCCCGGCGGGATCCGGACCTCCCGGTCGTGCCTGGGTGCGGCCGGCTCGACCCCCAGTACGACGTCGACGCGGCCGGTGAGCAGCTGCGGCTCCCCGTCCGGGCCCACCAGGATCGGCGCGGGGTGCCCCGCGTTGGACCAGCGGAACACCGCGCCGCCTTCGATCGGGGTGAGTCTGCCGTAGACGAGCGTGGTGAACCGCGTGACGTCGAGTCCGGACAGCACCCGGTCGAGCTTGCCCAGCACCACCGACGGCGCGGCCTCGCTGTCGTGCGCAAGCCCTCGGAGCATGCTGCGCAGCTGGCCCATGGTGGCCGCCGCGGGCAGGTCGTGGCCCTCGACGTCGCCGACCCCCACGGCCAGGTCCCCCGAGGGCAGCGCGAAGGCGTCGTACCAGTCGCCGCCCACGTGGAGCTGCGCCGCGGCCGGCCGGTAGCGGGCCTCGATCTCCACGCCCGGAAAACACGGGGGTTCGGTGAGCATCGCGTTCTGCAGCGCCAGTGACACCTCACGGCTCTGCTGGAAGGCCACCGCGTTCTCCACGGCCACCGACGCCCGGGTGGCGAGCTCGCGGACGAGAGCGAGGTCGTCCTCGGTGTAGGGCGCCCGGTCGGCGCACGCGATGAGCAGCAGGGCCGCCACGACGGCACCGCCCGACAGCACCGGCGCCACCAGCATCGAGTGGGCCCCGGTCTCGGCCGCCCACCCGGCCTGGTCCGGCGGGGGTTGCCATGCCGACGCCGTCGTGTCGGGCACGTGGATCAGCAGGGGTGCGGTGCCGCGGGCGCTGCGGGCCACGGGGTGGTCGCCGGAGAACACGAACCTCTCGTGGCTCCCGGGCATCGTGGGGATCCCCGGCGCCCTCCGTGTGACCGACCGCCGTCCCGTGAGCCGGCGTTCGCCGGGCGAGCCGGACGCGGCGGGCGAGCTCCACACCCGGGACAGCGGGTCCGGGTCGAGGAGGAACACCCGGCACAGGTCGGCGAACTGCGGGACGACCGACTCGGCCAGCGCCACCAGCTCGCCCTCCGGGTCGAGCGCGGCGTTCATCGCGTGCGTGGCCTCGGCCAGCACGGCCAGCCGCTCGCGGGCGCGCATGGTGACGTCGATGTCGGTCTCGGTGCCCACCCACTCCACCACCCGGCCGCCGGAGTGGACGGGGACGGCTCGCGTGCGGAACCAGCGGTAGCCCCCTTCGGCGGTGCGCAGCCGGTAGGAGCGGACGAACACGGCCGCGGGGTCGGCGGTGGTAGCGGCCCGCCAGGACGCCGCGAACTCGGCCCGGTGCACCGGATGGACGGCGTCGAGGAAGCCCCACCCGCGATGCTCCACGGCACTCTGCCCGGTGATCGCGCGAAGGCCGGGGGCGTCGCGTACGGCCCGGCCGTCGGCCTCCCGGATCCACACCGCGGCGCTCGTGGCCTCCACCAGGCTCTGGTACCGGTTGAGCGCATGCTCGCGCTGCGCCGCGGCCTGGGCCAGCGCCTTACGGGTCTGTTCGGCCCCGGTGACCTCCACGAGCACCACACCGGCCCCGACGACCGCGCCGTCGGGCCCGCGCACCGGGTGGTAGTGCGTCCGCCACTCCTGAAACGGGCCCCGCCCGTGCCACAGCCGTCCTTGAACCAGGACGTCGGTGCGGGACCTCCCGTCGCTGAGCACCGCCCGCAGTTCCTCGGCGATCGCGGCGCCGACGGCCCCGTGCACCTCCTCCAGCGTCCGGCCCAGCCGCTCGTCGGGGCTGCCGCCGTCCATGTCGGAGACGGCCCTGTTGACCCGCCGGTACCGCAGCTCGGCGTCGAAGTACGCGAGCCCGACGGGGGCGGTCTCCCACAGGGCGTCGAGCAACCCGAACGCCTCGTCCGCCGCGTCCTTGTCGCCGACGTCCTGCAGTACGCCCAGCACGGTGTCGCGGGGCCCGGGGACGACGCGGACGTACAGCGGCCAGGGGCGGTTGGCCGTGGCCGGGAGCCGACGGCTGAACGGGCGCCCGGCGCGGAGGTCCTCGAGGATCCCGGCGACGGTGGAGGAGCCGAACACGGCCGCCGCGGGTTCGGGCTCCGCCGGCCCGGATGCGCCGTCGCCGAGGACGTGGCGCCCCACCGTGTCGTTGCTCGGGCGGCCGGTGAGCCGCTCGGCGGCGGCGTTCCAGAGCACGACGCGGCCGTCGTCGTCGAGGGCGAAGACGCCGACGGGAAGTAGTCCGACCAGCTCGGCGAAGAGGTCGACGGGCACGGCTCTCAGGGTAGGTGCCGCTCTGGCCCCGTTCCACGCCCGTGACCGGGACGAACGGTTCCCATTCGTTCAAGCCACGCGGCCCGGACCGGCCCTACTGTCCACTTCATGAGCATTCATCCCACTCTTCGTTACGACGACCCGCGTGCCGCGATCGCGTTCCTGACGAGCGCACTGGGCCTCGTGCAGCAGCAGATGTACACCACCGACGACGGCACCGTCGCCCACGCGGAGCTGAGCTTCGGCGACGGCGTCGTCCTGCTCGGCACGCGGGCCGGCCGGAGTGATCCGTTCGACACCGGCCGCGCGGTGCTCTACCTCGTGGCCGATGGGGCCGACGTCGTCGACGCGCAGCACGAGCGGGCCGTCGCCGCGGGAGCCGAGGTGGTGCAGGAGCTCGTCGACCAGCCCTACGGCTCCCGCGAGTTCGCGGTGCTCGACCCCGAGGGGAACATCTGGACGGTGGGCAGCTACCGGCCGGTGGTCAAGCCCGCGGACCAGGGGTGACCGATCCGCTCGCGCGCCTGCGAGCGCTGTGCCTGGCGCTGCCCGAGGTGACCGAGAAGGTCAGCCACGGCGAGCCGACGTGGTTCGTCCGCAAGACGTTCGTGATGTACGCCGACCGGCACCACGACGACCGGGTCGCGTTCTGGTGCGCGGCACCACCGGGCGCGCAGGAGGCGTTCGTCGCCACGGCCCCCACCCGCTTCTTCCGGCCGCCCTACGTGGGTGGCCGGGGCTGGCTGGGGGTCTACCTCGACGTCGACGACGTGGACTGGCCCGAGATCGGCGAGATCGTCCTCGACGCCTACCGGGCCGTCGCCCCGAAGAAGCTCACGGCGCTGCTCTAGGGTCGGCGGGTGCCGGATCTCCCGACCGTCGAGCTTCCCGGTGGACGGATCGAGTACGACGACGTGCCGGCCGGCTCCGCCCGCGGCGAGCTCGCACCCCTGCTGTTCCTCCACGAAGGTCTCGGGTCCGTGGGGCTGTGGCGCGGCTTCCACCAGCGCGTCGCGGCCGCCACCGGACGCCGGGCGGTGGCCTACTCCCGCTTCGGTCACGGGTACTCCGACCTGCCCCGGGAGAAGCGGACGCCGCGGTTCATGCACGACGAGGCCGCCACCGTCGTCCCGGCGCTGTGCTCCGCGCTCGGGCTCGAGCGCCCGGTGCTGGTCGGGCACAGCGACGGCGCGTCGATCGCGCTGCTGCGGGCCGCCGCGGCCCCGGGTGACGTCGCCGGGCTGGTCGTGCTGGCGCCGCATGCGTTCGTGGAGGACTCCGGCCTCGACGGGGTCGAGCAGGCCCGGCGCGCCTACACCCAGGGCGACCTGCGCACCCGCATGGCCCGCCACCACCGCGACCCCGACGCCACGTTCTGGAACTGGAACGACGTGTGGCGGGGCGACGCGTTCCGCGACTGGGACATCCGGCCCGAGCTGTCCGCGATCATCTGCCCCGTGCTCGCGGTCCAGGGCACGGCCGACCCGTACGGCACCGTCGCCCACGTCGAGGCGGTGCGGGACGCGGTAGGCGGGCCGGTCGAGCTGCTGGTGCTCGACTGCGGCCACGCCCCCCACCTGGAACGACCCGACGTCACGGAGCAGGCCGTGGTGACGTTCCTCGGCACCGTGGCGACGTAGGCCCCCACGCTCAGCCCGTCAGCCGCGCCAGCCGGGCGAGCGCGGCGGCCACGGCGTCCGGGTGGGCAGGCAGGAGCGGCAACCGGACCGCGGGGGTGGGAATCCGCCCGGTGTCGTGGAGCACGGCCTTGAGCACGGTCGGGTTGGGCTCCGCGAACAGCGCCGCGGACAGGTCGGCCAGCGCTGCACCCTTGCGCCCGGCGACCGCATCCCCCGCCCTCCACGCCGCGACCATGTCCACGAACCGCGTGGTGCACAGGTGTGCCGACGCGAGCACCCCACCGGCCGCTCCCATCGCCAGCAGCGGGGCCACCACCACGTCGTCACCTGCCAGCACGGCGAACCCCGGCGGCGGGTCGGCGAGCAGTGCCACCGTGTCGGCGTCCACCGAGCCGACCGCCTGCTTGACCCCGGTGACCCCCGGCAGGGAGGCCAGTTCGCGCAGCGTGGCGGCCGACAGCGGCCGGCCGGTGCGACAGGGGACGTTGTAGACGACGAGCGGCACCGGGCTGGTCCGGACGAGCTCCGCGAAGTGCGCGACGACACCCGCTTCGGTGGGCCGGGTGAACGGCGGGACGGGTACGAGCGCCGCAGCGACCTCGGGCCACTCCACCAGCTTGCCGAGTGCGGCGGCACTGCCACGGGTGTCGGTCGTGCCCGCCCCGACGATCAACGGCGCCCCGGCACCGCGGCACACCGCCGCACAGACCTCCACCACCGTGCGGCGCTCGGCGTCGTCCGGGGAGGCAGCCTCTCCCGTGGTGCCGAGCGCAACGATCCCGTCCGCCCCGCACTGCAGGACGTCGAGGGCCAGGCGTTCCAGCGCTGCGGTGGCGACGTCGTCGTCGGAGGTGAACGGGGTGACCAGCGGGACGAACAGGCCGCGGAGATCCATGGGCCCATCCTCGCGAGCAGAACCCGTCACGTCGTGTTCGCGTTTCCGGCGCAAACCCTAAGCTCAGCTGATGCTCGACGTCCGCCGGCTCCGGCTCCTGCGCGAGCTGGCCCATCGCCACACGATCGCCGCCGTCGCGGCCGCTCTTTCCTACACGCCCTCCGCGGTGTCGCAGCAGCTCAGCAGCCTGGAGCGGGAAGCCGGTGTCCGGCTGCTGGAGCGCTCGGGTCGCTGCCCGGAGAGGACGACCCGCTCGGCCGATGGCGTGACGCCCCGTGGATCGTGGCACCCACCGCCACCCGCTGCGGCACGATGACCCTCCGGGCCTGCGAGGGCGCCGGGTTCCGCCCGCACGTGCGCCACGTCGTCGACGACTTCTCGACAGTGCTGGCCCTGGTCGGGGTCGGATGCGGAGTGGCGCTCGTCCCGCAGCTGGCGGCCTCGGAGCCCGCTCCGGGCGTGGTGCTCACCCCGGTTCCGATCAAGCGCAGCACGCTGGGCGCCTGCCGCCGGGGCTCGGGCACCCACCCGGCGATAGCGGCGTTCCTGCAGATCGTGACCCGCCGCCGCAGTTCGGAGCCGTAGTGCTGCGTGCGGCCCGTCCCGGCAGCCTTACGGCTCCGAAGATCGGAGGGACGCACGCACGGCGGAGACCAGGCCCCGGGAGTCGTCCGCGTAGAGGCACACCGTCGTGACCTCCGCGGAACGGTCCCCCGGCAGGGCGACGGCGACGGGCCGGGCCAGCTCGATCTCGACGGTGGTCTGCCCGCCGACCAGGACGAACAGCCGGCCGCCGTCGGTCTGCACGGACCGGGACCCGGGACGGCTGCGGCGGACGTGCCGGACGCCGGCGACCGCGTCCCAACCGATGTGCACGTCGAGGCTCGTCCCGTGCCGGATCCGGAGGGCTGACGGTCCGGCAGCATGGGGGTGGACGGTGACGGCGGCCAGCATCCCCAGCATCATGATCGTTCCCCAGACTCCGACGACGAGCAGCACGAGCCGCAGCCCGGGCCACGGGAGCAGCAGGTCCAGTGCGACGACCTCCAGAACCGAGAGGCCGGTCATCACCAGCATCGGCGCCAGCAGCGGGCCGCGGTAGGGGAAGGGCGTGTCCCCCGGCGCGAGATCCGGGCGGCGCAGCAGCCAGCGGGCGAGGCTGCGCCAGCTCCCCGCCTCGAACCGCACAGCGCGTCGGGCGAGAGCCGTCACCGCCGTACGGCCGCGCGGGTCACCGGTCGACGCCGTGGTCGGCTCGCTGTTCACGGGGCGGGTCACCAGGTGACGGGCAGGGCGGCCGGTCCGGAGTCGACGAAGCCGTGGATCCACGGGATCTCCTCCACCGGTCCGTGCAGGCGCAGCCCGGGCAGCTGCGCGGCGAGGACGCGCAGCGCGGCCCGGATCTCCACGCGGGCCAGTGCGGCGCCGAGGCAGTGGTGCGGGCCGCGGCCGAAGGCGATGTGGGGGTTGGGGCGGTCGGGGACGAACCGGTCGGGGTCGGGGAAGCGGGCCGGGTCGCGGTTGGCGGCCTCGAGCCGGGCCAGGACCATGTCCCCGGCCGCGACGGACACGCCAGCCAGCTCGACGTCCTGGTGGGCCCACCGCGGGAGCGCCTCGCCGGTGACACCGGACTGCTGCCGCAGCACCTCCTCCACCACGGCGTCCAGCCGGTCCGGGTGGGCGGCGAGGACCGGGAGCTGCCCGCCCGTGACGAGGTGGATGGTGGCCACGGACATCCCGTTGCAGGCGCTGAGGTACCCGGCGCTCACCAGTGTGGTGACCATGGCGACGAGCTCGTCCTCACTCAGCAGCTCGTCGTGCCCGGGCCGGGCGCCGTCCTCGTGCACGCCGACCAGCGCGCTGATGAGGTCGTCACCCCGGTCGGCCCGCCGGGCGGCGACGAGCGCGGCGGCGTAGTCGGTGAGGGCCGTCCACGCCTGCTCGATGCCCGCCGCGTCCAGCTCGCCCGCGGAGGCGGCGGCCACGTCCACGGTGAGGACCGCGTCGGCCCACTGCCGCAGCTGGGCGCGCTCGGACACGGGGATGCCGACCAGCTCACCGATCGTGCTGATCGACAGCGGGGCCGCGACGGCGTCGACGAGGTCGGCGGGCGGGCCCGCCGCGGCCATGGCGCCCACGTACCGGTCGGCGAGGGCCTCGATGCGCGGGCGCATCGCCTCCACCCGCCGCGGCGTGAAGGCCGCGGACACCAGGCGGCGCAGCCGGGTGTGCGGGGCGCCGTCCTGGAACAGGGTGTGGTTGCCGGGGTGGCCGCCGCCGGGCGGGGCCACCCCGAACCGCGGGTCGGACAGGACGGTGACCGCAGCGTCGTACGAGGTGACCAGCCACGCCGGCGTCCCGTCCGGGGTGGTCACGCGGGTGACCGGCTCGCTCTCGCGCAGCACCGCGTAGGCCGGGGGTGGTCGCAGGAGGTCGGGGCGGTCGAGCGGCAGGTGTCGGATGGTGGTCGTCATCGAGCTCCCCTGGAAAGGTTTTGCAATACACCTGCAACGTAAAGCGCGAGAGGCTCGGAGTCAATACGACTGCACTGTGAAAGACTGTCGCGGTGCCGAAGAAGGTCGACCACCAGGCCCAGCGGGCCCTGATCGCGGATGCCCTGATGCGGGTGGCCGCCACCCGGGGCCTCGAAGCCGTGAGCCTGCGACATGTGGCGACCGAGGCCGGCGTGTCCACCGGCATGGTGCAGCACTACTTCCGCACCAAGGACCAGATGATGATCTTCGCGCTGGACATGGTCAGCGCCGGCGTCCAGGCCCGGCTCGCCGCCGAGACGGGCGACCAGGACGTCGCCCCGACGCCCCGGGACCTGGTGCGCGGGCTCCTGCTCCAGATGCTGCCCCTGGACGAGCAGCGCGCCACCGAGGGCAAGGTGGCGCTGGCCTTCCTCTCCTACGCCGCGGTCCGCCCGCACGTGGCCGCGGAGCTGCGGGAGAACACCGCGCAGATGCGGGCCTTCTTCGCCGACCAGATCCGGGCGACGAGCCCGGCCGAGCGCGGGGTCGATCCGGAGCTCGCCGCCACCGCCCTGCTCGCGCTCGTCGACGGGCTGGGCGTGCACGTCCTCGGCGGCCACTACTCCCCCGACGCCGCACTGGCCGCACTCGACCAGTACCTCGACAGCGTCCTGCCGGCCGAGGCGACTGGTCCGCGGCCACGAGCCGACCGAACGATCACCCCACCGGCGCCACGTACGGTCGGACCATGAACGTCGAGCTGCGCCTGCGCGAACTGGGCATCGAGCTCCCCACCCCCCTGGGCCCGGCCGGGAACTACGTGCCGGCCGCCCAGGTGGGCGACCTGGTGTACCTCTCCGGGATGGGCCCCGTGCGCCCGGACGGGAGTTTCGTCGTGGGCAAGGTCGGCAACGGCGGCCTGGACCTGGACGCCGGGCGCGAGGCCGCCCGCCTCACCGGCCTGCAGCTCCTGGCGGCGCTCCGGGCCGAGATCGGCGACCTGGACCGGGTCCGGCGGGTGGCGCGGATCTTCGGCATGGTCAACTGCGCCCCCGGCTTCAACCGCACGCCCGCGGTGATCGACGGCTGCTCCGACCTGCTGGTCGAGGTGCTGGGCGACGCAGGCCGCAGCGCACGCTCCGCGGTGGGGATGGCGGAGCTGCCGTTCGACATCGCGGTGGAGATCGAGGCCGTGGTCCAGGTGAGCGCGTGACGGGCGGCCCGCGGGTCAGTCGATGACCGCGGTGGCCTCGACCTCGACCAACAGGTCCGGCTCCCCGAGCGCCGCCACGCCCAGCAGCGTGATCGGCTTGACCGGGTCGACGCCCAGCTTCGCGGCCGCCCGGCTGACACCCTCTCCCAGCAGCGGCATCTTGTCGGGCGTCCAGTCGACGACGTAGACGGTCAGCTTCGCCACGTCGTCGAAGGACCCGCCGACCCCGGCCAGTGCGGTGCCGATGTTGAGGTAGGCCTGCTCGACCTGGGCGGCCAGGTCTCCCTCGCCGACCCGTCGCCCCTCGCCGTCGCGGGCCACCTGACCGGCCACGAACACCAGCTTCGAGCCGGTGGCGACCGACAGCTGGCGGTAGACATCGGGTTTCGGCAACCCGTCGGGGTTGATCAGCGTGACGGCCATGTGCACTCCTCGACATCGGGGCTTCAGCAGGCCCCCAAAACATATCAGTGTTATACATTGTGATGCCGTGGCGCGGAGGGGAGACCCTGCGATCCGCGCCGGTCAGGTCGCCGTCCACCCGCTCCATCGGACCGGGGTGATCACCAGCAGCGAGCCGGCGGGCGGCACGGCGGCGTAAGGGCGGTACTTGGCCCGCAGCGCGGCGAGCGCGCGCTCCCGCAGCGGCCCGGTCTCGTGGATCTCGGCCGTGCCGTCCACCCGGACCCACCACAGCGTCGACCAGTCGTCGTCGTAGTGGTCGACGACGAGCCCGACGCGGGGGTCGCGGCGCACGTCGTCGAGGCGCGCGAGCCGGCTGCTGCGTTTGGGCTTGACCTCGTCCACCACCGAGCAGACGAGCCCGTCCACGAGCGCGAAGGTGATCGGCACCAGCCGCGGGGTGCCGTCGGCCCGCAGTGTGGCCAGCCGACCGACAGGAGCACCCGCGAGTCTCGCGCGCTGCTGCGCCGCGTCGAGGGCGGGCACTCAGGCCGCCGCGCAACGGTGGGTCATCGCTCCAGTGTCGCTGGCGACGGCCCGGACGGCGCGGCAGCTGTCGTGTTTCAGCTAGATCAAGAGTCCTTGTGCACCATGGTCACACCGTCTGTATACATACTACGTTCACCCGACCGAATGAACGGCCGGAGGTAGAACGATGGGGCTCAGCCTGATAGCACGAAGGATCCGGGGACGGGGGGCGGCGGCACTCGCGATCGCGCTGGCAGCGGCCGTCGCCGTCGGTTGCGCGCCGGTGCAGCAGGCCGCCGGGCCGGCCGCGGCGCCGGCCACCGACTCCTTCGGCACCCCCGCCGATCCTGCCGCCGTGCAGCAGGGCGGCACGCTCGTCATGGCCCTGTCGGCCGAGCCGGACATGCTCGACCCGACGCAGTCCCGCTCGCTCTACTCCCGCTACGTCTTCCAGACGATGTGCGAGAAGCTCTACGACCTCGACCAGAACACGCGGATCGTCCCTCAGCTGGCCACCGCGCTGCCCACGATCTCCCCCGACGGGCTCACCGTCACCATCCCGCTGCGCGAGGGGGTGCGCTTCGCCGACGGAACGCCGATGGACGCGCAGTCGGTGGTCACCACGTTCCAGCGCAACCTGACGATGGCCGGGTCCGGTCGCAAGAGCGAGCTCGGGCCCATCACGTCGGTGGAGGCGCAGGGCGCGAGCTCGGTGGTGCTCCATCTCTCGGCGCCGTTCGCCCCGCTGACCTCGGCGCTCGCCGACCGGGCCGGCATGATCATGAGTCCGGCGGCCCTGCAGCAGCTCGGCGACAAGTTCGGCACCGCGCCTGTGTGCGTCGGGCCGTTCAAGTTCGAGAAGCGGGTGGCCCAGAACTCGATCGACGTGGTGCGCGACCCGAACTACTACGACGCGGCCAAGGTGCACCTCGACCGCATCACCTACCGGATCATCACCGACGCCAGCATCCGGGCGGCCAACCTGCAGTCCGGTGACGCCCAGGTGGCCGACACGCTCTCCACCCAGGACGTCCCCGCCCTGCGCACCGCCGCGGGCATCCAGGTGCTGCAGTCCAACTCGCTGGGCTACCAGGGCATCACGTTCAACGTCGGCAACGTCTCGGGGCTCGGCAACCCGGTGGGCGACGTCGGCACGCCCCTCTCCCGGGACCCCCGCGTCCGCCGGGCGTTCGAGCTCGCGGTGGACCGTCAGGGCCTCGTGCAGGCCGTGTTCGGCGGCCTCTACACGCCGACGTGCTCGCCGATCAGCCCGGACACCGAGTTCACCAGCGACGCCGCCCAGGCCTGCCCACCGCACGACCCGGCCGCCGCGCGCGCCCTGCTGCAGGAGGCGGGTGTCCCCGTTCCCTACAAGATCACGATGATTGCGACGAACACCCCCGACGTCCTGCGGCTGGCCCAGGCCCTGCAGGCCACCGTGGCCGACGGTGGGTTCGACCTGCAGATCCAGCCGGTGGAGTACTCGGCGCTGCTCGACCAGCAGGACCGCGGGGACTTCGAGATGCTCCAGCTGGGGTGGTCGGGGCGGATCGACCCGGACAACAACATCACCAACTACCTCAGCACCGACGGCGGGCAGAACGTGGCCGGCTACAGCGACGCGGCGCTCGACGCGCTGCTCACCAGGGCGCGTACCAGCACCGACCAGGCCGAACGGGTGCGGCTCTACGGCGAGGCGGTGACGGCCATCCACGCCGCCGACCCGATCGTCTACCTGTACCGCATCCGCAACTTCACCGGCGTCACCGCCAAGGTGTCGGGGGTGCAGGTCTTCCCGGACGGCGTGGTGCGGCTCGCCTTCGCCGGCCTGACCCGCTGACGGGAGCCGGTCCGGAATGCGGTCCTACCTGCTCCACCGGCTGTGGCAGTCGGCGGTGACGCTGGTGCTCGCCACGATCGTGGTGTTCCTCGGCGTGCG
This sequence comes from Pseudonocardia xinjiangensis, assembly GCF_050948425.1. Taxonomy (NCBI): domain Bacteria; kingdom Bacillati; phylum Actinomycetota; class Actinomycetes; order Pseudonocardiales; family Pseudonocardiaceae; genus Pseudonocardia; species Pseudonocardia xinjiangensis. The sequence goes on from NZ_CP192009.1 coordinate 4,270,180, forward strand.
CGCGCTGCCGGGCGACCCGGCGCTCGCGTTCGCCGGGGAGGAACGTGACCCGGCGTCGCTCGCGGCGATCCGCGAGCGGCTCGGCCTCAACGACTCGTTGGTCGTGCAGTACGGGAAGTTCGTGCTCGGAGCGCTGCGCGGCGACCTCGGCACCTCCACCCGGACCGGGATCCCGGTCTCCACGATGATCGGCACCGGCCTGCCCGTCACGATCGAGCTGTCGCTGCTGGCGCTGCTGGTGGCGATCGTGCTGGGCGTCACCACCGGTGTGGTGGCCGCCGTCCGGCGCGGGCGCCCCGCGGAGTGGTTCGCCAACGCGCTGGCGCTGCTCGGGCTGTCGGTGCCGAACTTCTGGCTCGGCCTGATCGCGATCCTCTACCTGGCGGTGGGCCTCGGCCTGTTCCCGGCGTCGGGCTTCGTCCCGTTCGGGGAGGATCCGGTCGCCAACCTGCACCACCTCGTGCTGCCCGCCCTCGTGCTCGGCACCGGGATCGCGGCGATCGTGATGCGCCAGACCCGGTCGGCGATGCTCGAGTCGCTCGGTGCCGACTACATCCGCACGGCGCGGGCCAAGGGCGCATCGCCCCGCGCGGTGATCGGCCGGCACGCCCTGCGCAACAGCCTCGTCGTGGTGGTGACGGTCGTCGGGCTGCAGCTGGGCATCCTGATCTCCGGGGCCGTCGTCACCGAACGGATCTTCGGGCTGCCCGGGTTCGGGAAGATGACGATCGACGCGGTGTTCCAGCGCGACTACCCGGTCATCCAGGGCGTCGTCCTCGTGACGGCGGCCGCCTACATCCTGATCAACTTCCTGGTCGACGTCGCGTACTCGCTGATCGACCCGCGGATCCGCGTGGCGGGAGGACAGTCATGACCGCGACCGAGATCGTCACCCCGCCGGCACCGGACCCGGGTGCCACACCCCCGCGGCGCCGCGCCGCCCTGCGCAGGCTGCGGCGCAGCCCGCTGGGGATCGCCGGGTTCGCGGTGCTCGCCGTGGCCGTGCTGGCCTCGGTGCTCGCCCCGGTGCTCGCGCCCTACTCGCCCGCCCAGGTGCACTTCGACGCGCCGTTCCAGATCCCGGGCACCGTCGGCTTCGCCCTCGGCACCGACGACCTGGGCCGCGACGTGCTGTCCCGCATCCTCTTCGGGCTGCGGGCGTCGCTGGAGGTGGGAGTGCTGGCCGTGGCGCTCGCGCTGGTCGTCGGAGTCCCGCTGGGCCTCGCGGCGGGCTACTTCCGGGCCCTCGACGCGGTGATCTCCCGCTTCACCGACCTCATGCTCGCCTTCCCGTTCCTCCTGCTGGCCGTCGGCCTCGCCGCCATCCGCGGCCCGAGCCTCGGCAACGCGGCGCTGGCACTGGGCATCTCCCAGATCCCGGGCATGATCCGCGTCGTCCGCTCCGAGACGTTCCGCCTGAAGAACCTCGACTTCGTCGCGGCGTCGCTGGTGGACGGGGCGAGCGACGTCTGGGTGCTCGGCCGGCACGTGCTGCCCAACGCGCTGTCCGCGGTGATCGTGCAGGCCACCGTGGCCATCCCGCAGGCGATCATCGGGGAGTCGGTGCTGTCGTTCCTCGGGCTGGGCATCCAACCGCCCGACCCGAGCCTCGGGACGATGCTCGCCGACGCCCAGCAGTACGCCGCCCAGGCGCCGTGGACCGCCGTCGTGCCCGGCCTGGCGATCATGCTGGTGGCGCTCGCGTTCAACCTGTTCGGCGACGCCCTGCGCGACGCTCTCGACCCGAGGAGCTCCCGGTGACGGCACAGGGCGAGCCCGTTCTCACGGTGCGCGACCTGCGGGTCACGTTCCGGACCGACGACGGGCCGGTGTCCGCCGTCGACTCCGTGTCGTTTGACGTCCGGCCGGGCGAGGTGCTCGCGGTGGTCGGCGAGTCGGGGTGCGGCAAGAGCGTCACCGCGATGAGCATCGCGGGGCTGCTCCCCCCGTCGGCGACCGTCACCGGCTCCGTACGGCTGCGCGACCAGGAGCTCGTCGGGGCCCCCGAGCCGACGCTGCGTACGGTGCGCGGCGCCGAGGTGGCCTACGTGTTCCAGGAGCCGATGACCTCGCTGAACCCCGTGTTCACCGTGGGCAGCCAGATCACCGAGACCCTGCGGATCCACCAGAAGCTCTCGCGGAAGCAGGCGCTGGCGCGGGCCGTGGAGCTGCTCGCGCTGGTCGGGATCCCGTCCCCCGCCTCGCGCGTGGGGGCCTACCCGCACCAGTTCTCGGGCGGGATGCGGCAGCGGGTGATGATCGCGATGGCGCTGGCCTGCGACCCCGCGGTGCTGGTGGCCGACGAGCCGACCACGGCGCTCGACGTCACCGTGCAGGCCGCCGTCCTCGACCTGCTGCGCGACCTCGGCGCCCGGCTCGGCACGGCGATCGTGCTCATCACGCACGACCTCGGCGTGGTGGCCGACATCGCCGACCGCGTGCTGGTGATGTACGCGGGGCGCGTGGTCGAGACCGGCCCGACCCAGGAGCTGTTCGACGCCCCCCGCCACCACTACACGCTGGGCCTGCTCGGCGCGGTGCCGACCGCGGGCCGTCGCGCCGCGGGGGGACGGCTCCAGGAGATCCCCGGGCTGGTGCCGGTGCTGCACGAGCAGCCCGACGCCTGCACGTTCGCCGAGCGGTGCCCGGCCGCCGACGAGCAGTGCCGCGCGGGCGCGCCCGCCCTGGAGCCGCGCGACACCGACCCGACCACCCACCGGGCCGCCTGCTGGCATCCGGCAGACGCCCTCCTCACGAAGGGACGGTAGGACGATCACTGACCTCGAGGAGCACCCGGCCCGGGAACAGGGCCAGGAGCCTGCCGCCCTGGAGCTCGACGACCTCGTGATGCACTTCGGCCCCGTGCGGGCCGTGGACGGCGTGAGCCTGCGGATCGAACGCGGGCGGGTGCTGGCACTCGTCGGCGAGAGCGGGTCGGGCAAGTCGACCGTCGGCCGGTGCGTCGTGCGGCTGCTGGCGCCGACGTCCGGCACCGTGCGGCTGGCGGGCACCGACGTCACCCACCTCAGCCGGCGCGCGCTGCGTCCGCACCGGCGTGAGGTCTCCATCGTGTTCCAGGACCCGGCCAGCTCGCTCGACCCGCGGCTGTCGGTCGGCGACATCGTGGGTGAGCCACTGCGGCTGCTCGGGCTGGCGAGCTCGCGGCGCGAACGGGAGACCCGCGTGGGCGACGCGCTGGAGCAGGTGGGGCTGCGGCGGCAGGTCGCGCAGCGCTACCCCCACGAGATGTCCGGGGGGCAGCGCCAGCGGGTGAGCATCGCCCGCGCCCTGGTCTCGTCACCGCGACTCCTGGTGGCCGACGAGCCCACCAGCGCGCTCGACGTCTCGGTACAGGCCTCGGTGCTGAACCTGCTCGCGGACCTGCAGCGCGACCTCGGGTTCGCGTGCCTGTTCATCACCCACGACCTGTCGGCGGTGGAGTACCTGGCCGACGAGGTGGCCGTGATGTACCTGGGCACGCTGGTGGAGCAGGGTTCGCGCGAGGCGGTGTTCGACTCCCCGTCCCACCCGTACACGCAGGCGCTGCTCTCGGCCGCGCCGCTGGCGAACCCCCGCGAGCAACGGGCGCGCCGCCGGGTGCTGCTCTCCGGCGAGATCCCCTCGCCCACCGCCCCTCCCCCGGGCTGCCGGTTCCACACGCGGTGCCCGGTGGCCGTCGAGCGGTGCCGCACCGAGGTGCCGCTGCTGCGCACCACCGCGCTCGGTCAGGTGGCCTGCCACCTGGTGGCTGACGACGGCAGCGGCCCCGACGTGCGGCAGCAGCAACCGGTCCCGGTCGGAGAGGGCTGAGGGGCGCTCGGACCGTCCCGGAGGGCAAGCTGGGCGCCGTTCGCCGGCGTCCGTCCGCACGGCTCCACAGGAGGCAGCACATGACCGAACCGCAGGTGCTCGACGTCGCCGAGTGGTCCCGGTTCGAGATCCACCTCGACGGCAGGCTCGCCGGGTTCGTGGCGTACCGCACCAGCCGGGGAACGATCACCTTCACCCACACCGAGATCGACAGCGCCTTCGAAGGGCGGGGCCTGGGCAGCACGCTGGTGCGGGGCGCGCTCGACGCGGCGCGGGCCCGCGGCCTGGCGGTGCTGCCCCAGTGCCCGTTCGTCCGCGGCTGGCTCCAGAAGCACGAGGACTACCTGGACCTGGTGCCGGAGGGCGAGCGCCCGCGCTTCGGTCTCTGATACCGACCAGCACCGGGTCGTCCTCGCAGAGCGAGCGTGCTCCTCGCAGACCCCCCGGCATCTGCGAAGAACCCAGAGCCCCTGCGAGGACGTCAGGGGACGGGGGCGCGGCGCGGCTGATCGCTCCGAGATCCACGTGTCGGCCCCGCGCGGGACCAACAGCCGCATCTCGCGACGATCACTCCGCCCCGCCCGCGAGTCGCCCGTTCCTCGCCCGCGAGTCGCCCGATCCGCGCGCACCCACCCAGGGACCCCACGACGAGAACGGGCAACTCGCGGGCCCAAACCGGGCGACTCGCGGCACCAGGGTCGTCCTCGCAGGCGCGACGACACCGGGGACGAGCTGTTCACGTTCGAGATGTCCGTGAAGATCCGCCGGGGACACTGAGCGGTCGGACGCTGCACCGAGGTGGCACCCGCCGCGGCACCCGGCGCCCGGCGGGGTCGGCTGCCACCTCACTCGGGGACGGAACAGACGCGACGGCGGTACGGTTGTCCTCCAGTAGTTGCAGACACAACTTCTTCGGAGGACCTCATGCCCGCCGTCACCGTCGCCGACGTCACCGCCCTGCCGCGCGTACCCGAACCCGGCGCCGCCGCCGTCGACCGGCGGGTGCGCTCCGTCACCACCGCCCCGTCCGGGTTCGAGGGCGAGGGGTTCCCGGTCCGACGGGCCTTCGCCGGTATCGACCTACGCGACCTCGACCCGTTCCTGATGATGGACCAGATGGGCGAGGTCGAGTACGCCCCCGGCGAGCCGAAGGGCACCTCCTGGCACCCCCACCGCGGGTTCGAGACCGTCACCTACATCATCGACGGCACCTTCGAGCACGCCGACTCCCACGGCGGCGGCGGGCTGATCACCAACGGCGACACGCAGTGGATGACGGCGGGGGGTGGCCTGCTGCACATCGAGCGGCCGCCGGAGTCCCTCGTCATGAGCGGCGGCCTGTTCCACGGACTGCAGCTGTGGGTGAACCTGCCGAAGGCCGACAAGTGGCTGGAGCCCCGGTACCAGGACCTCCGCGCCCGCGAGTCGGCCCTGCTCACCACGTCCGACGGCGGAGCCCTGATCCGCGTGATCGCCGGCGAGCTTGCCGGGCACGCCGGGCCGGGGTCCACCCACACCCCCGTGGCGATGATGCACGCCACCGTCGCGCCCGGCGCCACCGTGCGGCTGCCCTGGCGGCGCGACTTCAACGCACTCGTCTACGTGCTGTCCGGGGCCGGTGCGGTAGGCCCGGAGAAGCAGCCCGTGCGCACCGGGCAGGCCGCACTCTTCGGTCCCGGCGACACGATCACCGTGTCGGGCAACGAGAAGCAGGAGTCCCGTCTCGCCGGCCTGGACGTGATCTTCCTCGGCGGGCAGCCGATCCGGGAGCCGATCGCCTGGGCCGGCCCGTTCGTCATGAACACCCGGGCCGAGGTGCTCCAGACCTTCGAGGACTACCAGAAGGGCAAGCTGGGCGTCGTTCCCGCCACGTACGTCCCGCACGGTGCCGCGGGCGGCAACGCATGACCGAGCCCCGGCCGGCGTGATTCCCCGCGCCACGGATCGTCGGTTCGTCGGGGGGCCTCCGTAACCTTGACGCGTGCTCGCCGTCCACGCCCTCTGGTCACCCGGCCGCGGGGTCCTGCTCTGGGCCGAGGACGGCGCGCGTCCCACCACCTCGTCGAGCCGCTCGCTGCGGTCGGCACGCCCCCACCCGTTCGCGGCGCCGTCGTCGGCGCTCACCGCGCTCCACCCGGGCAAGCCCGCCACCGTCACGCTGCTGCTGCCCTCCCGGCCCGGCGGCCCGCTCGCGTCGCCCGAGCTGGTGCGCAGCGGCGGGCGTGGCACCCCGCCGCGGGGCGGCCCGGTGCTGCGCGCCTGGTCGGTGCCCGCGCTTGCCATCGACGTCGCGGAGCTGGACGACCCCGCCGACGAGGTGCGCTACGGCGCATCGGTGACCCACCTGCGCGCCGTGGCGGAGCTGGCGGCCGATCTCGCCGCGCGCGGCCGCGTGCTGCCCACCCTCGTCCGGCACGGTCCGCACGCGTTCGCGCGGTGGCGCCCGCTCGTGCAGGGCCTCGACGCCGTCACGTTCGACGCGCTGGTGGCCGCGCTCCCGCCGGTGGGGCGCGCGGAGGCGGTCGGCTCGGCCCGCGGCCAGCAGGCCGGGGCCGATCCGCGCGCGCTCGTCAGCGACGCGCTGCACGCCCTCACCGACGCCGCCGTCCGCGACCGGCTGGCCCGCGCACCCGAGCCGCTCACGGTGCTCCCACCGCGGCTCGGGCGGGCGCCCCGGGAGCTCCTGGCGGCGGAGTCCTGGCTCGCCGCCCTGCTCACGCCCGACGGGCGGGTCGGTGGCGACCGCGCTCTGCCGGCCACGGAGCTCACCGCCCTCGCCGGCGCCGTCGCGGAATGGGACGAGTTCGGCGCCACGGCCGGCGGCGAGGGCCGCGCGTGCTTCCGGCTCACCGAGATCAGCACCCTGCACGACCCTGCCGACCCGGCACCCGACGCGCTCGACCAGACCGGCGACGGCACGCGCTGGGTGCTCGACTTCCTCCTGCAGTCCACCGCCGACCCCAGCCTGCTCGTCCCGGCCGAGCAGGTCTGGTCCGGCGGTGCCGACCGGCTGATCGCGCAGCCGCAGGAGCTGCTGCTCGCCGAGCTCGGCCGCGCTTCGCTGGTGCTCCCGGCGCTGGCCACCGCGCTGCGGCAGGCCCGCCCGTCCGGGCTCGACCTCGACGTCGAGGGCGCCCACCACTTCCTCACGGCGGGGGCCGCGCTGCTCGTCGAGGCCGGGTTCGGGGTCCAGCTCCCGGCCGGCTGGGACGGCTCGCGCCGGGTCGGGCTCGCGCTGAGCGCGCGCAGCACCCCGGCCGACCGCGTGCTCACCCGCAGCGGGCTGGGCCGCGAGGAGCTGGCCGACTTCCGCTGGTCGATCGCGGTGGGCGACGACGAGCTGTCCGAGGAGGAGATCACCGAGCTGGTGGCCACCAAGGCGCCGCTGGTCCGGCTGCGGGGCAGGTGGGTGAGCGTCGACGCCGAGCGGCTGCGCGCCGGCCTGGAGTTCCTGCGCCGGGCCCGCATGCGGCGCGCCGACGGCGCGCCCACCGCCGCCGAGGTGCTCGCGCTCGCCCAGCGCCACCCCGACGACTGGGAGAGCGACGCGGACCACGGCGCGCCGCTGCCCGTCACCGCCATCCACGCCGACGGCTGGATCGGGGCGCTGCTGGCGGGTGAGGTCGAACGCACGATCACCCCGGTCGAGCCGCCCGCAGGCTTCCGGGCGCAGCTGCGCCCCTACCAGCAGCGCGGCGTCTCGTGGCTCGCGTTCCTCTCCACCCTCGGGCTCGGGGCGTGCCTCGCCGACGACATGGGCCTGGGCAAGACGGTGCAGCTGCTGGCCCTGGAGGCGCTCGAACGCTCCCAGCAGGAGCGCGGCCCCACCCTGCTCGTCTGCCCGATGTCGCTCGTCGGCACGTGGCAGCGCGAGGCCGCCCGGTTCGCCCCCGACCTGCGGGTGCTCGCCCACCACGGGCCCGGCCGCCGCCACGGCGCGGAGCTCGAGGCGCAGATCCGCGAGGCCGACCTCGTGGTCACCACCTACGCCACCGCCACCCGCGACGGCGACGAGCTCGCCGCGCTCGCCTGGCGCCGCCTCGTGCTCGACGAGGCCCAGGCCGTGAAGAACAGCAGGGCGTCGCACGCGCGCGCCGTGCGGCGGTTCGACGCCGAGCACCGCGTGGCGCTCACCGGCACGCCCGTGGAGAACCGGCTGGCCGAGCTGTGGTCGATCATGGACGTGCTCAACCCCGGCCTGCTGGGCTCGGCCGAGAAGTTCCGCGCCCGCTACGCCATCCCCGTGGAACGCCACGGCGACACCGAGGCCGCCGCGTTGCTGCGCCGCGTCACCCGGCCATACCTGCTGCGGCGGCTGAAGACCGACCCGAGGATCATCGACGACCTGCCCGACAAGATCGAGGTCACCCAGCACTACCGGCTCACCCGCGAGCAGGCCTCGCTCTACCGCACGGTCGTCGACGACATGATGGAGAAGATCGCCGACTCCCGCGGCATCGAGCGCCGCGGCAACGTGCTGGCCGCGATGGCGAAGCTCAAGCAGGTCTGCAACCACCCGGCCCAGCTGCTCCACGACGGTTCGCCGGTCGGCAGGCGCTCCGGCAAGATCATTCGGTTGGAGGAGATCCTCGCCGAGATCCTCGACGAGGGCGACCGCGTGCTGTGCTTCACGCAGTTCACCGAGTTCGGCCACATGCTCGTGCCGCACCTGGCGGCCCGCTTCGACACCGACGTCGCGTTCCTGCACGGGGGCACGCCGAAGAAGCGCCGTGACGAGATGGTCATGCGCTTCCAGGCCGGTGAGGGGCCGCCGGTCATGCTGCTCTCGCTCAAGGCGGGCGGCACCGGCCTCACCCTCACCGCCGCCAACCACGTCGTGCACCTCGACCGCTGGTGGAACCCCGCCGTGGAGAACCAGGCCACCGACCGCGCGTTCCGCATCGGCCAGCGCCGCAACGTCCAGGTGCGCAAGTTCGTGTGCCCCGGCACGGTCGAGGAGCGCATCGACGACATGATCACCAAGAAGAAGGCGCTGTCGGAGATGGTGGTCGGCGACGGGGAGGGCTGGCTCACCGAGCTGTCCACCGACTCGCTGCGCGAGCTGTTCACCCTGGGCTCGGAAGCGCTCGAGGAGACCGTCGAGGACACCGACGATGCCTGATCCCGATCCGTTCTGGTGGCGCGACGCCGAACCCACCCGCCCGCGCCGGGTCGAGGGCGGCATCCAGATCAACAGCACCCGCGGCCCGGTGGCGCGCACCTGGTGGTCGCAGCGGTTCCTCGGCGTGCTGGAGTCGCTCGGTGTCGGCGGCCGGCTCTCGCGGGGCCGCAGCTACGCCCGGGCCGGCCAGATCATCTCCCTCGACGTCGACGCGGGCGGGGCCGTCGCCCAGGTGCAGGGCTCCCGGCCCCAGCCGTACAAGGTGCGGGTCGGTATCCCGGCCTTCGGCAAGGCGGAGTGGGCAGCGGTGGCGCAGGCGCTCGCCGACGACGCGTCGTACGCCGCCACGCTGCTGGCCGGCGAGATGCCCCGCGAGATCGAGACGGTGTTCGAGGCCGTCGGGATCTCGCTCTTCCCCGCCGGCAACCGCGACCTCGCGATGGACTGCAGCTGCCCCGACCACGCCGTCCCCTGCAAGCATCTCGCCGCGGTGTTCTACGTGCTCGCCGACCGGTTCGACACCGATCCCTTCCAGATCCTGGCGCTGCGCGGCCGCGACCGCGAGACGCTCCTGGAGGACCTCCGCGCCCGCCGCACCGCCGCAAGCCCGCCCGCGACGTCCGACGGGGTGCCCGCGCTCGCCGACGTCATGCACGAGTACTGGAGCGCGGGGCCCGGGCTCCCGGAGCGGCTGACCGGCCCCCGCACCCCACCCGACGCGCTGCTCGACCAGGTGCCCGAGTTCACCGTCGACGTGCGCGGCCAGCGGGTCGCCGACCTGCTGCGCCCGGCCTACCGCGCCCTCGCCGGGTACGACAGCACACCCCCCACTGCACCCTGACGAGCCCGCGGGACCCGTGATCGCCGCGAGATGCGGCTGTTCGCCCTCCGGAGGGCTGACGCACGGATCTCGCGGCGATCAAGCGCCGCCGGAGCGCGGAAAGCGGGCGACTCGCGCGCCAAAAATGGGCGACTCGCGGGCGGAAGGCGGGCGACTCGCGCGACGAAAGCGGGCGACTCGCGGGCGTCAGCGGAGCGACTCCAGCTGCGCGGCGAGGGCGAGCAACCGCGACTCACCCCCGGGCGGGGCCACCAACTGCACGCCGATCGGCAGGCCGGTGGGATGGACCCCGGCGGGCACGGACATCGCCGGGAAGCCCGCGAGGTTCCAGGGGGTGACGAACGCGCTGTGCAGGGCCTGCGGGAAGTTCGCGAGCCACGACTTGCGGTGCCACGGCTCCGCCTTCGCGGGCAACGCCTGCAGCATGGGCGTGACCAGCACGTCGTGCTCCGTGAAGAACTCCCGCGCGCGGGCCGTCCACTCCTGCCGGCCGCGCTCGCGGACCAGCCCCGCCCTGCGCACGACGCGCCCGATCCGCGCGTGGGCGCGGGTGCGGCGCTGGAGCCGGTTGCGGTCGAACTCCTCCGCGTGCTCGGACGGACCCGCGAACCATCGGGCGGCGGTGGCCGGCAGCTGCCCCGACCCGTACGACGGGGTGGCTTCGCTGACCAGGTGGCCTGCCGTACCGAGCAGCTGCGCCACCTGCGTTGCGACGGCGGTCAGCTCGTCCGGCGCCGCGCCCCCACCCGGGACCTCGGTGGAGACGGCCACCCGCAGCGTGCCCGGCTCCGTGAGCTGCGCCAGCGCGGGCCGTTGGGCGAGCACGGAGAGCACCAAGGCCGCGTCCGCCGCGGTGGTCGCGAGCACCCCGTGGGTGTAGAGGCCGCAGAAGAGGTGGGCGTCGGAGGCGGCGACGACACCCGCGCCGGGCATGATCCCGACCAGCCCGCAGATCGCGGCGGGCCCGCGGATCGAGCCGAGCGCGTCGGATCCGTGCGCCACCGGCACCATGCCGGCCGCGACGGCTGCGGCGGCGCCTCCCGACGATCCGCCGGCCGTGTACGCCGGTACCACCGGATTGCGCGTGATCGCGTCGGGAGTGTCGGTCATCGGCCAGTGACACAGCTCGGGGACATGGGTCAGCCCGACCATCACGGCACCGGCGGCGCGCAGCCGGGCGGCGATCTCCCCATCGGCCGCCGCGACCTGCCGCGAGCCCGCCTGCGAGCCCCAGCCCACGTACTCACCGGCGACGGCCGTGACGTCCTTCACCGCGATCGGCACCCCGGCCAGCGGGAGGTCCGCGAGGTCGGGCCGCTCCCCCACCGCCCGCGCCTCGGCCGCTGCCTCTGCCGTCCGGACGCGCCGGAACGCGCCGACCGCCGCGTCGCCCGCGGCGATCCGGCCCAACGCGTCCTCGGTGACCCGCACGGGGTCGAGCGACCCCGCCCGCACCGCACGGGCCACCTCGACAGCAGTACCCACCATGAACTGACGTACGTGGGCGGCATGCGCCCGGTTCGACAATCCTCATGATCATGTCTCGCCGGTCCGCGCCACTCCCGACCAGGCGCGGTACGAAGGCAGGGTGTCCGACACCCCGCATCTCGCCACGCTCGCCGTCCACGCCGGGAACGCCGTCGACGCCGGCACCGGAGCCATCCGCCGTCCGCTCGTCATGGCCAACTCCTATGCCCTGCCCGAGGACCCGTCCGAGCTGAGCTGGTCCGGCACGGGCACGCCGCTCTACACCCGCAACGGCGGCGCCAACCAGGGCTGGCTGGAGGAGAAGCTCGCCGCGCTCGACGGCGGCACGACCGCGGTGGCGCTCGCCAGCGGGATGGCCGCGCAGCATGCGGTGTTGTTCGCCGCGCTGCGCTCGGGCGACCACGTGGTCAGCTCCGACACCACCTACGTGGGCACCTACCGGCTGCTCACCGAGCTGCTCCCGGCGAAGTACGGGATCACGGCCACGCTCGTCGACTCCTCCGACCCCGCCGCAGTGGCGGCGGCGATCCGGCCGGAGACGCGCCTGGTGCACATCGAGACCCCGGCCAACCCGACCACCCGGATCACCGACGTGGCCGCGGTCGCCGAGGTCGCGCACGCCGCCGGGGCGCTGCTGTCGGTGGACGCGACGTTCGCCACGCCGGTGCTGCAGCGCCCGCTCGCGCTGGGCGCCGACGTCGTCGTGCACTCCCTCACGAAGTACGTCAACGGCCACGGCGACGCGATGGGGGGCGCGGTCATCGGCGGCGGCGAGGCCGGCACCGCGCTCGTCGAGGACGTCCGCCGCGAGGCCATGGTCAACGTGGGCGGGGTGATCAGCCCGTTCAACGCCTGGCTGATCATGCGCGGCTCGGTGACCCTGCCGATGCGGATGCGGGCCCACTGCGCGGGGGCGATGGCGGTGGCCCGGTTCCTCGCCGACGACCCGCGGGTGGCCTACGTGGCCTACCCGGGCCTGCCGTCCCACCCGCAGCACGCGCTGGCCGCCCGGACGCTGGACGGCGGGTTCGGCGGGATGCTGGCGTTCGCGGTGCGTGGCGACGGCGCGGCGCAGAACAGGTTCGTCGCGGCGCTGCGGCTGATCACCTCGGCGGTCTCGCTCGGGCACGACGAGTCCCTGATCGTGCACGTCTCCGGCGACGACGAGCGGGCGCGTCACTACCCCGAGGAGTTCCGCCGCTACGGCCACCTGCGCCTCTCGGTGGGCCTGGAGGACCCCCGCGACCTGACGGCCGACCTGGACCAGGCACTCGCCACCGTCGCCAGGGCGGCGACCTGACCCGCGACATGGACACATGTCGCTGTTCGGCAGGGGCTTCGGACAGCGTCAGGTGACCATGTCGCGGCTGATCATGATGCAGGCGCGCGTAGCGTCACTGCCGTGAAGGTGCGCATCGGGATCGGGTCACTGCCACTCGCATCCGGGCCGGGTCCCGGTCCCGAGCTCGCCGAGCTGATCGACGAGCTGGAGACCCGCGACATCGACTCGCTCTGGCTCGCCGACACGGCGTCCGCCCCGACGATCGATCCCGTCGTCGGCATGGCGTTCGCCGCGGGCCGCACCCGCAACCTCAAGCTGGGCACCGGCGTACTGGTGCTCCCCGGGCGCAACCCCGCCCTCGTCGCCGCCCAGCTGGCGTCACTGGCCGCGCTCGCCCCCCGGCGGATCCTGCCGGCGTTCGGGGTGCGGTCGGCCACCCCGGCCGACCGTGGCCTCTACCCGGTGCCCGACGGTGCCCGGGCCGCGCTGTTCGACGAGGCGCTCACGGTCGTTCGCCGGCTGCTCAGCGAGCCCCGCGTCACCCACCACGGGCGCTTCTTCCATCTCGACGACGCGTCCGTGGCCCCGTTGCCCTCCCGTCCGCTCGACCTGTGGCTGGGCGGCCGCGCCCCCGCCGGGCTGCGCCGGATCGGACGGCTCGCCGACGGCTGGCTCGGCAGCGTCGTCACTCCGGCGGAGGCCGGGGACGCGCGGGCCGAGATCGAGCGGGCCGCCGAGGAAGCGGGCCGGGAGATCGAGCAGGACCACTACGGCACGAACATCGCCGTCGTCCCGCCCGGCGCCGCCGACTCCGACGTCGACGCGGCACTCGCCCGCGTGACGCGGCGGCGCTCGGACATCGACCCGGCGCTGCTGGTGCCCCGCGGCTGGGACGAGACCCGCGAGCAGGTGCGCCGGTTCGTCGAGGTCGGGCTGACGAAGTTCGTGATCCGCCCCGCGGTGCCGATCGCGTCGTGGCGCGGGTTCCTCGACCAGTTCAGCGCCGAGCTCGGCGGCCTGGAGGCCGAGCTCAGCTCCTGAGCGCCCGGCCCGGCTGACTATTCGGCCGCGAGGGGGACGGACAGCTGCCCGTTGCGCCGGGCGCGCCGCTCGAACCACAGGGTGGCGAGCGGCGGGATGCTCGCCACCAGCGCCAGTGCGGTGGTTGATGCGCTCCACCGGAACTCGCGCGCCACCATCAGGGTGATCACGACGTAGGCCAGGAAGAGCACCCCGTGGATCGGCCCGAACACGGTGACCCCGATGTCGTCGCGCACCACGACGTACTTGAAGAACATCCCGATCAGCAACCCGGCCCAGGAGCAGGCCTCGGCGATCGCGATGGCGCGGAAGACGAGGGCGCCCGTGGTCGGGGAGGAGAAGGCTGCCATGCCTTCACTCTGCCCGACGTCCTGCCCACTGCTTCTACCGGGTGTCGAAGGTAACCCGGCCTACGAGTCCCGGCCCCTCAGGTACTCCGGTGCCGGTGCCGCCAGCGGCACGACAGGAGTGCCGGCGAGGATGTCGTTCGCCGCCTTGTAGAACGTGCGGGCCGGAGCGCCACCGCCGAAGAGCGTGCCGCTGGAGCAGGTGCTGGGCGGCGACCCGTCACAGATCGGCCGCGGGTTCCTGGAGTCGTCGAACACGATGGCCGCGCCCGCGAGCTGGGGCGTGGCGCCGACGAACGCCGCGGACTGGAAGATCTGCGTGGTCCCCGTCTTCGCCGAGGTCGGCCGGTGCCAGTCCTCCGCCGAGGCGGCAGCGGCCGACGTGCCGCCGGGCCCGTCGTCCTGGCTGAGACCGTTGGCGAGGGTGTCGGCCAGTGCGGGAGCCACGGCCTGGTTGCACGCCTGCTCCTTGATGGGCACCGGGTTGCCGTTCTCGTCGGTCACGGAGTCGATCGGCGTGGGCGGGCACCACATGCCGTGGCTCTGCAGCGTCGCGTCGACGTTGGCCAGCTCCAGGTCACTGGTCGGGGTCACGCCGAGCGTGAAGGACGCCTGCTTCTCCGCCTTCACGGTGTCGGCGATCGACAGCGCGCCCGGCTGGTCGCTCACCGGGTCGTTGAGCGAGGTCATGCCGAGCCGCAGCGCCATGTCGACGATGGGCGCGATGCCGGTGCTCTCCTCCAGCTTGACGAAGGCGGTGTTCGGCGACTCGGCGAGCGCCTTGGTGAGCGTCAGCTGCGGGGCGAGGGTCTCCTCGGCGTTGTGCACCGGGATGGCGTGGCCCGACCCGTCCTTGTAGATCGGGGAGACGTAGCCGCTCGGCGGGACGTCGATCACCGAGTCGATCCCGATGAGGCCCTGCTCCATCGCCGTGGCGGCGGTGAAGATCTTGTACACCGACCCGGCACCGAGGTTCTCGGGCTGGAAGGGCAACCCGTAGCTGGACTGGCCGGGACCGTTGCCGTAGGTGCGGTTCGCCACCATCGCCGTGATCCGGTGCTGGGTCTGGCCCGGCTGCACGAACGAGAGCACGTCGGCCACGTGCGGTGTCGTCGGCGGCACCTGGCTGTCCACGGCGGCCTTGGCCTTGGCGAGCGCGTCGGGGTCGAGCGTGGTGCGCACCGTGTAGCCGCCGGAGGCGAGCTGCTCGGACGTGAACCCGGCCTGCTTCAGGTAGCGCACCACGTAGGCGCAGAAGTAGCCCGCGTCACCGGCGGCGGTGCAGCCCTCGTCCGGCACGTCCGCAGTGGGGGAGACGCCGAGCGGGGACGCGGTGGCCGCGGCCGCGTCGGCGTCGTTGATCGAGCCGAGCTGGTGCATCTGCTGGATCACCACGTTGCGCCGCGCCGTGGCGGCGTCGGGGTGCTGGACCGGGTCGTACTGGGTGGGGCTCTGCACCATCCCGGCGAGCAGGGCCGCCTCGGGGATCGTCAGCTGTGCTGCGGTCGTGCCGAAGTACACCTGCGCCGCGGCCGCGACGCCGTAGGCACCGTGCCCGAAGTAGACGATGTCGAGGTAGCGGGTGAGGATCTCGTCCTTGCTCAGCTCGTTGTCGAGCTGCACCGCGAGCTCGGCCTCGTGGATCTTGCGCGCGAGGCTGGGCGCGATGGCCGCCTGGCGCTGGGCGTCGGTGGTGGCCGCGACGTACAGCTCGTAGTTCTTCACGTACTGCTGCGTGAGGGTCGAACCGCCCTGCTGGGCTCCGCCGCCGGCGTCGTTGACCAGGGCGCGGACGGTGCCGACCGGGTCCACGCCGCCGTGCTCGAAGAACCGCCGGTCCTCGATCGCGACGATCGCCGCCTTCATCGCGGGTGAGATCTGCGCGCTCGTGGCGGGGAGCCGGAACTGGTCGTAGAGGTACGCGATGGGTTTTCCGGTCGAATCGGTCACCGTGGTGACATCGGGAGTGTTCCCGGCGAGCAGCGCCGCCGGCGCGACATTGACCGATCCGCTACTGACCTGCGCGGCCAGCAGGCCGATGCCACCGACCACGGGAAAGGACATCACGGCCAGTACCACGGCCGCCACCACGCCCAACACTGCCAAACGCGCGCTCTTGCGGGTAACACTCACGCACTACATCTACCAGGGGCGATGCTGCCCTTGCAGAGCCGGGACAGCGCGGCACGGACCTCCGAAAATGGATCACCCACCCGTTGCGGACAATTCACCGACAGGCACTCCGGGATATTCCTGGACTTCCCGATGGGGGCACACTCGAGAGGTCCCTGCTGGAGCAGAGGACGACACTGCGGAAGACGGCGCAAGAACAGTGCCGGGAAGACGGCACAGCGAAAGGTGGAGAAATGGGCGAGCTCAGCCCCTGGCACTGGCTCATCGTGATCGGCGTGTTGGTTCTTCTGTTCGGAGCCAAGAAGCTGCCCGAGGCGGCGCGCGGACTGGGCCGGTCGGCGCGGATCCTCCAGGCCGAACTGCGGGCCGGCACCACCCCGGCCACCGACCCCGAGCCCGGACGGCCCGCCGCGGGCGAGGAGAAGGAGTAGCCCGACACCGGCGGCCGCCCCGACGAGGACAGCGGTGCCGGCGCGGCCGTGGTGCGGTGACCGTGAGCCGGGCAACACCGCTCCGGTCACCCGAACCGGCTGATCAGGAGGACGATCGGGCTCATGACCCGATGGATCCCGGCTGTGCTCGGCGTGCTCATGATCTTCTTCGGGGCGGTGTGGACGCTGCAGGGGGCCAACCTGCTCCTCGGCAGCTTCATGACCGGGTCACGGCTGTGGCTCGTGATCGGGCTGGTCCTGCTGATCGGCGGCATCGCGCTGCTCTCCCGCACGGTGCGCACCCGCGCCCGCCACTGAGCCGTTCGGGTCCAGATCGACTCGCGCTTGCCGCCCCCCGGGGTCACCATGTCCCCATGGACAAGGTGTGGCGCGATTCCCACAGTCGTCTCGACACCGTGCACCGCGTGGGCGCGGTCCTGTTCGGCCTGGGCCTGTGGGTCTTCGGCATCCTCGGCCTGGTGAACCGGCTCGACCCGTTCTCCCTCGACGGTGCCCCCGTGCTCGGCCTCTCGTCCAACGGCCTGCTGTCGGTGATCTCGCTGGTCGTGGGCGGGGTGCTGATCGTGGCGGCCGTGCGCGGCGGGCGCACCGCGTCCACCGTGACCGTCACGGTGGGCACCCTGTTCGTCCTGTCCGGGCTGCTCAACGTGCTCGTGCTCGGCACCCCGTACAACCTGCTCGCGTTCCGCATGTCCAACGTGATCTTCAGCCTGGTCGCGGGTGCCCTCCTGCTGTTCCTCGGCGCCTACGGGAGGTTCACCGGCGGCCTGCCCGAGGACAACCAGTACCGGGCCGAACGTCACGGCGCCCACGACTCCGAGGACATCCCGCTGCCGACCGTCTTCCGCGACGCGGAGGACGTGATCGCGGCACGGGAGCTCGCCGAGGCCGAGCGGGCCGTCGCCCAGCACGCGGCGTCGCCGGCACAGGCCGACGGCGTTGCGGCCGCGATGAAATCCCGGCGGGCCGAGGACCGCGTGCAGGCCTGGCGCGCCAGCTCTCGCTGAGCGCCCTGGGGCGTCTGAGGTCAGCGAGCCCGGTCCCGCAGCACGAACTTCTGGATCTTGCCGGTGGAGGTCTTGGGCAGCTCCCCGAAGATCACGAGCTTCGGGGCCTTGAACCGTGCCAGGCGCTCCTTCACGTGGTCGATGATCTCTGCCTCGGTGGCGCTCGCGCCCTCCTGCAGCGTGACGTAGGCGACCGGCACCTCGCCCCACCGCTCGTCCGGCGCCGCGACCACTGCGACCTCCCGCACCGCCGCGTGCTCCGCGATCGCCTGCTCCACCTCGACGGACGCGATGTTCTCCCCGCCGGAGATGATCACGTCCTTGCTCCGGTCGCGCAGCTCCACGTACCCGTCGGGGTGCAGCACGCCGAGGTCCCCGGTGCGGAACCAGCCGTCCGGCGCCGCCGCGGCCGTGGCCTGCGGGTCGTGCAGATAGCCGAGCATCACGTTGTTGCCGCGCAGGGCGATCTCGCCCACCGTCGTGGCGTCCGCCGGGACGTCGGCGCCGTCCGCATCCACCACCCGCGCCCGGCACGAGATCATGTTCGCCACGCCCTGGCGCGCCTTCAGCCGGGCCTGCTCCGTGGCGTCGAGGTCGTTCCACTCCGGGCGCCAGTCGCAGATCATCACCGGCCCGAACGTCTCGGTCAGTCCGTAGAGGTGGGTGACGTCGAAGCCCAGCTCCCCCATCCGCCGCAGGATCGCCGGGCTCGGCGGGGCACCACCGGTGGCCACCCGCACCGGCGGGCCGTCGAGCGGGGCCGCCTCCGGTGCGTACGCGAGCATCGAGAGCACGGTGGGCGCCCCGTTGAGATGGGTGACCCCTTCCTCCCGGATGAGCCGCCACACCTGCGCGGGCTCCACCTTCGGCAGGCAGACGTGCGTGGCGCCCGCCGCGGTGACCGCCCACGGGAAGCACCAGCCGTTGCAGTGGAACATCGGCAGCGTCCACAGGTGCACCGCCGACGGGGAGAGCCCGGTGTGCCCGGCCATCGCCAGCGCCTGCAGGTAGGCCCCGCGGTGGTGGTACATCACGCCCTTGGGCCGCCCGGTCGTCCCCGAGGTGTAGTTGATCGAGAGCAGCGAGCGCTCGTCGGTGGGCGTCACCGCCTGCGGGACGGCCGCGGCCAGTAGCTCCTCGTACCGCTCCCCCGTCCGGACCCGCACCGGCGGAGTGGTTGCGGCCCGGTCAAGCCTGCCCACCACGTCGGCGACCAGGTCGTCGAACATCGGGTCGTGGACGAGGACCCCCGCCCCGGAGTGCTCCAGGATGTAGGCCACCTCCGCCGCCGCCAGCCGGGTGTTCAGCGCGACCAGCGGCACCCCCGCCCACGGCACCCCGAAGTGCGCCTCGAGCAGCACGTGCGTGTTCGGTGCCAGCACCGCCACCGGGCGGCCCGCGGCGAGCGGGGCCAGCGCACCCGCGAGCTGCCGGCAGCGCCGGTGCAGCTCCTCGTACGTCCACCGCTGGGCGCCGTCGACCACCGCGGTGCGGTCGCCGTGCGCGGCTGCGGCCCGATCGAGGTACGACACCGGTGTCAGCGGCTCGAACGAGAGGTCCACGCCGTCAGCATCTCCTGGCCGGCCCGCCGGCCGCACTCCCTGGCCCGGCAGGGTCACTGTCCTCGAGCCGATCTCCGGGGCACGATGGCCCGGAGGGATCGAGCGGTCCCGGCGACGATGCGGAGGCACGGACCATGGCGTGGGACTTCTCGACGGAACCCGAGTTCGAGACACAGCTCGAGTGGATGCGCGAGTTCGTCCGCACGGAGATCATCCCGTTGGAGACCCTCGACCTGGACCGCGCGACGTTCGCCCGGATCACCGCCCCGCTCAAGGAGCAGGTGAAGGAGCGCGGGCTGTGGGCGGCGCACCTGCCCCCCGAGCTCGGCGGCGGCGGGTTCGGTCAGGTCAGGCTGGGGTTGATGCACGAGGTCCTCGGACAGTGCCGCTACGCGCCGGGCATCTTCGGCAACCAGGCGCCCGACTCCGGCAACGCGGAGCTGCTCGCCATCGGCGGCACCCCGGAGCAGAAGGAACGCTTCATGTACCCGCTGCTGCGCGGGGAGCTGCGCAGCTGCTTCTCGATGACCGAGCCGGGCGCGGGAGCGGACCCGACCCTGCTGTCCACGCGGGCCGTGCTCGACGGGGACGAGTACGTGATCAACGGCCACAAGTGGTTCTCGTCGAACGCCTCCCACGCCGACTTCCTCATCGTCATGGCCGTGACCGATCCGGACGTGTCGGCCTACCAGGGGTCGTCGATGTTCGTCGTGCCCGTCGACACGCCCGGGGTGCAGATCCTGCGGGACATCCCGGTGATGGACCACCCCACGATCGGCGGGGAGCTCTACGGCGGCCACGCCGAGATCCTCTACACCGACGTGCGCGTGCCGAAGGAGAACCTCGTCGGCAGCCCCGGTGACGGTTTCCGGCTCGCGCAGCAGCGGCTCGGTCCGGGCCGGATCCACCACGCGATGCGCTGGCTCGGACAGTCGAAGCGGGCGTTCGACATGCTGTGCGAGCGTGCCGTCAGCCGCTACACCCACGGGTCGGTGCTG
Source organism: Pseudonocardia xinjiangensis (assembly GCF_050948425.1). Classification (NCBI taxonomy): domain Bacteria; kingdom Bacillati; phylum Actinomycetota; class Actinomycetes; order Pseudonocardiales; family Pseudonocardiaceae; genus Pseudonocardia; species Pseudonocardia xinjiangensis. The sequence goes on from NZ_CP192009.1 coordinate 4,290,263, forward strand.
GCCGAGAAGCAGATGGTGCAGGACTGGGTGGCCACCTCGGCCGCCGAGATGCAGGCGGCCCGGCTCATGACGCTGCACGCCGCCTGGACGATGGACCAGGTGGGGGCGGCCAACGCTCGCGTCGAGATCGCCATGATCAAGTACTGGGGCGCGAAGGTGCTCCACGACGTGATCGACCGGGCGATCCAGGTGCACGGGTCGCTCGGGTTCTCGGGCGACCTGCCGCTCGAGTCGATGTACCGGGCCGCCCGCGCGGCCCGGATCTACGACGGCCCCGACGAGGTGCACAAGACCACCGTGGCCCGCCGGATCCTGCGCGGCTACACCCCGGTCGACGTCCCCACCGAGCACATCCCCACCCGCGCCGAGGCGGCCCGGACGAAGTTCGCGGAGTACCTGGAGGGCGCCACCGCGAACCTCTGACCCGCGAGTCGCCCGATTTCGCCCCGCGAGTCGCCCGTTCTGCGTGCGCGAGTCGCCCGATTACGCCCGGCGAGTCGCCCGGTACCGGCGCTGCTCGGGCGTCGGGGGAACCCGATGCCCGAGCGCGCTGCGGCCTACCGGCCTACCAGCGGTCGTGCACGTGCGGGCGGACCAGCTCGTCGTAGACCTCGCGGACCGCGGCGTGCACCTGCTCCCCCAGCGGCGCGAGGTCGGCGGCGGCGGCGTTCCCCCGGGCCTGCTCGTCGTTGCGGGCGCCCGGGATCACCACGGTGACCTGTGGCAGGTCGACGATCCAGCGCAGCGCGAACTGCGCCATCGTCGCCCCGGCCGGCACCAGCGCCCGCAGCCGTTCGACGGCCTCCAGGCCGACCTCGAACGGCACGCCGGCGAACGTCTCGCCCACGTCGAAGGCCTCGCCGTGCCGGTTGTAGGTGCGGTGGTCGTCGGCGCCGAAGGTGGTGGCCGCGGTGTAGCGCCCCGACAGCAGACCGGACGCGAGCGGCACCCTGGCGATGATCGCGACCCCGGCCTCCGCGGCCGCGGGCAGCACCTGCTCGAGCGGCTTCTGCCGCAGGGCGTTGAGGATGATCTGCACGCTCGCCACGCCGGGCCGGGCGATCGCGGTGAGCGCCTCGTCCACCCGCTCGACGCTCACGCCGTACGCCGCGATCCGCTTGTCGGCGACCAGCTCGTCGAGCGCGTCGTAGACCTCGTCGCGGGAGTAGACGGCAGTGGGCGGGCAGTGCAGCTGCACGAGGTCCAGCGTGTCGACGCCGAGGTTGGCCCGGGAGCGGTCGTTCCAGGCCCGGAAGTTCTCCCGCGTGTAGTTCTCCGGCACCTGGTCGAGGCGCCTGCCCATCTTCGTGGCCACCGTCAGCTGCGCGTCGCCCCGCTCACGCAGGAACCGGCCGACAAGTGTCTCGCTGCGGCCGTCGCCGTAGACGTCGGCCGTGTCGAGGAAGGTGACGCCCGTGTCGACGGCGCCGTGCAGCACCGCGAGGGCGTCGGACTCGTCCACCTGACCCCAGTCCGAGCCGAGCTGCCAACACCCCAGCCCGACGACACCGACCTCACGTCCCAGCCGCTTCGCCATTCGCTTCTCCACCCACTGAGCCTAGGCTCCGTGCAACCGGGCACCCCCTCGGCTCCGTCCTCACGGCATGCGCCCCGTGCGGATCGTGATCGGGCTGGCGCTCGTGGCGGTGACCGCCTGCGGGCAGCCGGTGGTCCCGGCGGGAGGAGGTGGACCGGTGGACGTCGCGGAGCTGGTCGGCAGCTGGTCGGTGAGCGGCACCGGGATCGAGGACGCGGTGCTCGTCCTCGACAGCCACCGGTTCGAGGTGCGCGCGGGCCGCGACGTCCGGTACGGCGGCTGGCGCGCGGACTCCTCGGGGCTGTTCGTGGCGCACGTGTCGGCCGCCGGCGGTGAGCCGCCGCCCGACCTGTCCACGCCGCCGTGGTTGGAGGCGGCCACCGCCGTCACGCGCGCGGGCTCCGATCTCGTGCTGCTCGACGCTGCCGGCGAGCCGACGGCGCGGCTGTCCCCGCGGCCCGGCCCACCGCCTCCCCCCGGGGGGCCCGCCGGACACGTCGGCCCGGCGGCGCCGTTGCCGCCCGGTGTGGAGCCGGTGGAGCGGTCCCGGCTGCTCGGGCGCTGGGAGATCACCGACCGCGCACGAGCGGCTCGGGCGCCGGAGCCACCGCATGCCGACCTGGCGGCGGCGGGCTCCTGGACCGGCTCGGACGGCTGCAACGGCGGCGCCGGCCGGTGGGTGAGCGGTCCGGGCGGCGTTCTCCTGGCCACCTGCGGCCCGATGACGCTGAGGGGCTGCGACGGCATGGTCGGCGTTCCCGGCTGGCTGGCGAGATCCGCGCGGGCCGGGTTCGACGGCGCGACCCTCGTGCTGTTCGACGTGGACGGGCGCGAGCTCGGCCGGCTGGTCCGGCCCTGACGGCGCGGGGTCAGCCGGGCTCGCGGCGGCCGGCGGCCTCGGCGACCCGTTCATGGAGCCGGCCCCGGATCTCCTCCGGCGTGTAGGCCCGCCTGCGCCGCTCGGCGCGGACCGTGACGGCCCCGGTCGCCGCGACCCCCGCGAGGCCGGCGAGCCCCAGCCACTTCCACCAGCGCATGGTGGTTAACCTACCGGCCGTGCCGGCCAGCGTGATCACCCTCGACCGGGCGTGCGAGCTGGCCCGCACCGGCGACGTCTGGATCTTCCGTGGCCGCAGCCCGGCCGACCGGGCCATCCGCGGGATCACCAACGCCCCGGTCAACCACGTGGGCATGGCACTGGTCGTCGACGACCTCCCGCCCCTGATGTGGCACGCCGAGCTGGGCCGGTCGCTTCCCGACCTGTGGTCGGGCACGCACCAGCGCGGCGTCCAGCTGCACGACCTGCGCGACGCGGTGCTGCAGTGGGGGCACCGCTACGACCAGCGGGCCTGGTTGCGGCAGCTGGACGGCCCGCTCAGCCGGGACATGGAGGACGCGGCCCTGCGCACGGTGGCGCGGCTCGACGGCACCCCGTTCCCCTCCACCGCCCGCCTGGCCGGTCGCTGGCTCCGGGGCCGGCTGCCCGCGCTGCGGCGCCCCGGCGGAGACGGCGACGGCCGGGCGGAGCCGGCGCCGGGCCCGGAGACGGCCTACTGCGCCGAGGTCGTGGCGGTCACCTACGAGGAGATGGGTCTGCTGGCCGGGCACCGCAGCCCCAGCTGGTACGACCCGGGGCGCTTCTGGAGCGGTGACGAACTGGACCTGGTGCCCGGTTTCCAGCTGGGCGGGGAGATCGCGGTGACGCTCCCTCCTGCTCCCGCGCGCCCCCGCGCCGCGGCGACGCCGTCCCGCCGGGCGGCGTGGCGCCCGGCACTGCGGCTCCGGCGGCACCGGACCGGCCTGAATCCGCCCGCTCCGTTGCAGTAGCCCGTGGCGGCGAACGGGAGGGCGCCGCGACTTCCGGCAGTCACCCTTCCGGCGCCCGATCCGCAGCGCCATTCCGCGTACCCAAACGGACGTCCTCTATCAGGCGCCGACAGCCGCCATTCCAGCCCTCGCGTAGCGCGCAGCCGCTCGGCGCCACATCGCCCGTGGCGAGCCGATCGGGCCCGTAACCGGTGGCACCGATGGGCCGCCACCGGCGAGACCGTTCTGTCTCATCGATCGGTGCATCCATCGGTGAAGTTGTGAATCCGCTGTGGCAAACCACGCGCCGAGCTTCATCGAAACGCGCCGTTTCGATTAAGGCGCACCGACAACGGTTCGCGGCCCGGACGGGCGCGACTCAATGGTCGTCCGGGACGGCCGGCGCACCGCGGTTGCCGCACCGCCCGGACACCACAACGGACGCGTCACATCCGGAGGCCACATCTCGGGGTCACGTCCGGATAGATCACGGCCACAAGGACGGATCACAAGGCTCGGCACAACGGGCCCGGCACCGACGTGGGACCGCCCGACCGTCAACTCGGGACGGTCGAGTCGAGACCGTCATCTTCCTGGGGACACCGCCCGATGGCGAGCGGATTATTTGCGGCGGAGTCATCGGCCGTTCCACCGCGGCGGACGCTTCTCACGGAAGGCCGCCACCCCTTCGGCGGCATCCTGCGACTCGTTCACCGCAATCTGGGCCCGTTCCGTAGCGGCCCATCCGAGAGCGTCCTCGGCGGCCACCACCGCGGCCATGGCACCCAGCGTGGCACTCTGCGCCACCGGCGCATTGGCACAGACGCGCTCCGCGAGAACCAGCGCGGCTTCCTCTGCTTCCCCGGGCTCTACCAGCGCGTTGACCAGGCCGAGCGTCCATGCGCGCTCGGCGCCCAACGGCTCGCCGGTCAGCAACATCTCGGTGGCGACGTTGCGCGGCAGCGCCCGCTGCGCCCGGAAAAGGGCACCGCAGTTCGCGATCAGCCCACGTGCGGTCTCCGGAAGCGCGAACCGCGCGGTCCGTGCAGCCACCACGAGATCGCAGGCCAGTACGAGCTCGAACCCACCTCCGTAGGCGATTCCCTCGACGGCTGCCACCAACGGGGTGCGCCGGTCGCGCCGGACCACGCCGTAGTTGCCCCCTCTTTCGGTGGGGGGACCCGCGCCATCGGTGAGGTCGGTGCCCGCCGAGAATGCCAACGGGGTTCCGGCGAGCACGCCTGCCCACAGGTCCGGATCATCGTCCAACTCGTTCAAGGCAGCGTCCAGAGCAGCCGTCATACCCTGGTCGATCGCGTTGCGCTTGGCCGGGCGCTCCATCCGGACCAGCAGGATTCGCCCTCGCCGTTCGACCGTCACACCCACGGTTCGAGCCTAGTCGGCCGGGGCCGCGCAGCGGCAACTAGTGGCCTGACCGGCTCTTTTCCGGCATCGGCGATCCCATTCGGTCGGAATGGCCCGGGCCGCCGGGGGCAGCGGGTGGGCCCGGGCGGCACGGATCCGTCCCACCCCGATCGACAATGGGCACCTCACTCCTTTATTATCGTCTCGCAATTGCCACCCACCCCTGTTCGGAACCGCGGAACCCTCGTACCACAGCGAGGGTGCCCCGGCGTACCCGGAGCCCCTGAAAGGCAGCGCACATGGCGAAGCAGACAACGGTCACCCTCGTCGACGACCTCGATGGCAGCGAGGCCGAGGAGCAGATCGAGTTCGCGATGGACGGCAAGGCCTACGAGATCGACCTCTCGGCGGCCAATAGCGCCAGATTGCGCACGGCCCTCGAGCCCTTCATTTCCGCTGCCCGGCGCACCGGCGGCCGTCGTCGTTCGGGCGCCACCGCCGTCGCGGCCGCTCGTCCCAGCACCGACCGCGAGCAGAACCAGGCCATTCGGGAATGGGCGCAGGCGCAGGGGATGAAGATCTCGGAGCGGGGCCGCATCCCGTCCAACGTGCTCGAGGCGTACCACCAGAGCCACTGACGCGCTCACGGAACAGCTGATGGGGCCCGCCGCGCCGGGCGATCTGCCACAGTAGGGCGATGATCGAACCGGCGGCGGTGCACCTGGTGCTGCCGGGCGACGCCCCCTCGTGGACCGGCACCGGCATCGAGGTACGCCGCGGCGACCGCGTCACGCTGCTCGGTTCGGGCCGCATCAGCTGGTCACCGACCCACTGGGGCGGCCCGAAGTACCACCTGTGGGGCCGCGTTCCCGGCGGAGAGATCTTCGGCTGCACCCAGGACACCACCACCGTGGTCGTCGACAGCTCAGGCCCCCTGGAGCTCTGCGTCCACCTGGGCACCTGGGCCGACCGGTCGGGCACACTCGTCACGAGCGCGTGTGCCGACGAATTCTCGGGGCAGCACCGCGGGTCGCTGGCGGTCACGGTGCTGCACTGGCCGCGGGGCGCCGACCCGGTCGACGGCCTGGCGGCGCTGCGGCCCACCACGGCCGACCCGCAGCTCGTCGCCGCCGAGCGTCGCAGGCTGCTCGACCCCGTCGTGCCGCCCGCCGGCTGGTCCTACCTGCTGGCCCCCGGACCGGGGGACATCTACCGACACGCCGTCACCGACGGCAGGCCGGCGATCGACGTCGTCTGCGACAACGCGGCGGGCGTCCTCGCGAAGGACGTCGACGTGGCCCTGCACGGCGACACCACCATCGAATGGAGCTGGCGGGTCGAGGCGCTGCCCGGGGCCGCGCCGGAGAACACGACCTGGACGCACGACCTGCTCGGGATCACCGCGGTGTTCACGCCCGCGGCGCCGCGGCTCAACTGGTTCTGGAGTACCGCCCTCGAGCCCGAGGACGACACCTTCGGCTGCCCCGTCCCCGGCCGGGCCGGCCGCGAGACACACATCCCGGTGCGCAGAGGCCCGGCCGGGCTCGGCCGGTGGCGTCGCGAGTGCCGCGCCGTGCGGGCCGACCACGAGCGGTTCGTCGGCCCGGCACCGGCGCGCATCCGATCGCTGCAGCTGGTGGCGGTGAGCCACTTCGGCCACGGCACCGGCCGGGCCACGTTCCGCGACATCGTCCTGCAGAGTGGCGGCCGGCGCATCCAGGTGCTGTGACCTCCGGTCTTACCTCCGAGGTGATCGACCGGCCACCGCGGCCCGGGCGAAGGTCGTCCTGTCACCGTCCACCCGTGATCCGCGGAGGCCCCGATGTCCACCACCCCCACACCTGACACGCTCGTCCGGAACTACCTGGCGGCCTGGAACGAGACCGATCCGGCCGCCCGCCGCGCCGCCGTCGAGGCCGCCTTCACGCCCGACGTGCGCTACGTCGACCCCCTGGCCGACGTCACCGGCACGGACGGGCTGGACGCACTGATCGCCGGTGCGCAGCAGCAGTTCCCGGGCATGGAGTTCCGCGCGGTCGGCGACGTCGACCGGCACCACGACGTGTGCCGGTTCCGCTGGTGCCTCGGCCCGGCAGGCGCCGAGTCGCTGGTGATCGGCTTCGACGTGGTGGCCGTCGCCCCCGACGGTCGGATCGCCACCGTGCACGGCTTCCTGGACCGGGTCCCGGCCACCCTCTGACCGGAACGAGCGTGCGCGATCCGGAGGGGCCGTCAGCGCGGGCCCATCCGGATCGCGCCGTCGAGCCGGATCACCTCGCCGTTGAGCATGGGGTTGGCCACGATGTGCGCGGCGAGCGCCCCGAACTCGGCCGGTCGGCCCAGCCGGGCCGGGTGCGGCACCTGCCCGCCGAGCGACGCCCTGGCCTCCTCCGGCAGGCCGGCCAGGAGCGGCGTGTCGAACAGACCCGGAGCGATGGTCACCACCCGGATGTAGCTCGAGGCGAGATCACGGGCGATCGGGAGCGTCATGCCCACGACTCCGCCCTTCGAGGCGGAGTAGGCGGCCTGGCCGATCTGGCCGTCGAAGGCAGCGGCCGAGGCGGTGTTGATGATGACACCGCGCTCCTCACCCACCGGCTCGTGTGCCACCATCCGTTCGGCCGCGAGCCGCAGCACGTTGAACGTGCCGATCAGGTTGATCTCGATGATGCGGGTGAAGTCGGCGAGGGGGAACACGCCCTTGCGGCCGATCACCCGGATCGCGTTGCCGGTGCCGGCGCAGTTGACCGCCACCCGCAGCGGGCCCAGCTGGTCGGCGACGTCGAGCGCGGCCGCCACGTCGCTCTCGCTGCGGACGTCGCCCGCCGCGAACCGCACCGCATCGCCGAGCTCCGCGGCCCGCTCCTCCCCCGGCGAGCCCGGCAGGTCGAGAAGCACGACCTTCGCACCTGCTGCCACGAGCACCTCCGCGGTGGCGAGCCCGAGCCCGGACGCGCCACCGGTGACCACGGCGACGCCGTCGGTGATCTCCACAGATCCTGCCTCCGTCCAACCGTCACAACTGACTGTTGATCTGCTGGTGGTGCTGTCATACCACCGCGGCGCCGGGGGCCAGGAGCCGCCACACCACCTCGACACCCGCCTCCGCGGCGCTGCGCTCGTCCTGCGATGGTCGCCGGTCGACCTCGTCGAAGCCCAGCCGCCGCGGTATCGCGCCACTGGCGACGTTGGCGAGGTCGTGGACGATCTCGACCCGGTCGGCGCCGATGCGGAACGCCTCGGCCGTCAGCGCGGCGGCAGCGGCTGTGGCGTAGCCCCGCCCGAGGTGCGCGGGGTGGACCCAGTAGCCGATCTCGAAGCCACCCTGACCGATCCGGCTCATCATCGAGCAACTCCCGGCGACCGCCGGCCCGGGAGCGATGATGGCGTAGTCGTAGTCGATGCCCCACTGCTCCTCGGTCCGGGAGAGGTAGGCCACCGCGTCAGCCGTCGAGTAGCCGCGCGCGGCCCAGGCCATCCACGGGGAGAGGTGCTCCAGCGACTCGCTCACCACGCGGTACAGGACCTCTGCGTCGGCGCGTCGCCACCGCCGCAGCACGAGCGGACCCGAGGTGAGCTCGTCCGCCGCGGTCAGCACACCTCGATTCTGCCGGTGTCACCACACCGTGAGCAGCAGGTGGTTGACCAGCAACGCCAGCACCGCCTGGGCCACCAGCCACCAGCGCACGTGCCGGGGCGGCAGCAGCGCGCACCCCACCACCATCCAGACCCCGAACGGCAGCCAGATCCGCTCGACCTCCGCCTTGCTGAGCCCGGACACGTCCGCCGCGAGCACCGCGACGACCGCGGCGGCGACCAGCAGGGCCGGTGCGAGCGGCAGCGACCGGGGCGCGGCGGCAAGCCTGCGGAGCCCGGCGAGGACCGCGGGGCCGGTGGCCAGTACCAGCGCGGCGAGGTTCGCCCACACGAAGTACTCGTAGGGCCGGCCTGCGGCGGCGCTCGCCGCGTAGATGATCCGCAGCAGATGCAGGCCGGTGAACCACCAGAAGCCTGCGGCGGTGAACGCGGCGACCACGGCCAGCACGCCCGCCGTGGCCAGCGCGCCGGCCCGCCACCTCCGGGTCACCACCAGCACGGCCAGCGCGAGCAGCCCGCCCAGCACGAGCCCGTAGGAGAGGTAGAGCACGAACCCCAGCAGCAGGCCCCCGGCCACGGCCGTGACGTCGGCCCGCAGACCCCGCCGGGTCGCGCCGACCGCCAGCAGGGCGACGCCCCAGGCCAGCACGCCCGCGAACATCCCGTCCGCCGACACCCCCACCCACACGGCCCCGGGGAACAGCACGCCGAACGGCAGCGCCGACCGGGCGACGTCCTCCGATCCCAGCGCCCGCAGGGTCACGGCGACCGCCGCGCAGGCCGACGCCCCGACCAGGATCACGGCGATCCCCGCCGGTCCGCCACCGCTCAGCCCGATCCGGTCCAGCCACACGAACAGCAGGAACACACCGGGCGGGTGCGCCCCGACGTGCGTGGTCCAGTGCACGGGCTGGTCGGTGAGGATGAAGTCGGTGAAGGTCCGCAGCATCGCCGGGATGTCGGTGACCCGCGGGACGTCGTACAGGTACTCCTGGTCGGTGGCGAGCCGTCCCGCCACACCGACCGCCCATCCGTCGACGAGCGCCAGTCCGAGCGTCCAGACCACGGACGCGGCCCACGCGAGCAGCAGCAGGGGGCGCCAGGCCAGGCGCTGGGCGAGAGCCGGGCCGCGCGCCGCCACGAGCACGCCGACGACGATCGCGACCGGTGTGCCCGGGCCGACGTGCGGTGCCCAGCTCGCGAGCAGCGGCGGGAAGCCGAGGAAGATGTCGACCCCGTCCCGGAGGAGCTGCCAGCCCACGAGCGCGGCGGCCACGACGAGCGCCGCACCCGCCCCCACCGCGGCCAGGTCGAACGTCAGCCCGGCTCGCCGGATCCGCGTGTCCGGGAGCATGCGCGTCACGGGGACAGGATGCCGGACCCACCCCGCCCGGACCGCGCTGTGACGCCACCCGTTCGCAGCCGGTAAGGACCGGTCGGTGAGGCTCCCACCCCTGGCCCGGGCGACTCGCGCACCCGAAACGGGCGACTCGCGCGCGCAGATCGGGCGACTCGCGGGGTCAGGGCGGGCGACTCGCGGGCGCGAAACGGGCGACTCGCGGGGGTGGGGGCGGGGTGGGTTACTCGGCGGCGGGGGGTGGGGGTGGGGTGGCCGGGTCGCCGGACCCGGTCCGGGTGCCGTAGCGGGTGCGGGCGAGCGCGGCCGCCAGCGCGAGCGGCACCGCCACCACCAGTGCCAGCCGGAACGCCGTCCCGAACGCCCCCGAGTCGGCCAGCGGACCGACGGCGGCGGTGCCGGCCGAGCTCCCGAGGAACAGGAGTGCGGCGAAGAGGGCCACGGCCGTGGCCCGTTCCGTGGGCACCACCTCGGTGGCCCAGCTCTGCAGCGTGGTGTGCAGGAACGCCCACGACCCACCCAGCAGCAGCCCGGCGACCGTCACCGTCGCGATGTTGACCGCGACGGCGGGGACGGCCCAGCCGGCCACCAGCAGGGCGCCACCGATGGTGGCGAGCCCGCCCGCCGACGAGCGTCCGACGAGCGAGCGCACCAGGCGCGACCACGCGAGCGCCCCGACCCCGAACGACGCCGCCACCAGGCCGGCCAGCGCGGCCGAGGACCCGAGGGCCTGCACGGCGGGCGCCAGGTAGGTGAGGACGCCGAGAACCACGATGCCCTCGACGAACACCAGTGCGAAGACCACCAGCGCCCACCGGTTGCGCAGCACCCTGGCCACCGAGCGCAGCGGGTTGCCGGTGGAGGGTTCGCGGTCGGGCTCCGGGAGCCGGGCCAGCGCGACCCAGAGCAGGGCGGCGGCCACGCCCGTCACGGCCGGCACCGCCCGCCAGTGGAGCAGGTCGGCGAGCAGTCCCGCGCCCGCGGTTGCGACGGCGATGCCCAGCGAGGACGCGGCCAGGACGTCCGACAGGGGGCGCTGGCGCACGGCGGCCGGCCACATGTCACCGACGTACACGAGGGTGGCCGGGATGAGCGCGGCGAAGCAGCCACCGGCGAGCGTGCGCGTCAGACCGAGGACCAGGAGGTTGGGGGCGAGCATCGAGCCGACGCCCGCGAGTGCCGCACCGAGCAGCGACAGGCGCATCACCCGCACCCGCCCGACGCGGTCGCTGATCATCCCCCACACGGGCTGCATGAGGCCGTAGGCCAGGAAGTACGCACTCGCGACCGCGGCGACGGCCGACAGCGGCGCTTTCAGGTCGAGACCGATCACCACGAGGAGGGGGGCGATGGCGAAACGGTCGACGGTGCTGGTCAAGGCGGCCAGCTGCAGCAACCGCAGCCGGCTCCGCTCCCCCACGCCGGGGCGCGTCTCCGTGCTCACCGACAGACCATGGTCCGTCACGCGCGCTCGCGCTGCACGAATCGCGGTGAGAACGGTCACTCCAGGTGTTTCGCCGGGTCGCTCCCGGCCGTCCCGTCGGCGCCTCCCGCGCCGATGAATCCGGTGGTCCGGGCCGTCACTACGGTGTGCGGATGCGACGGACGATCTTCGGGCTCATCGCGGTGCTGTTCCTCGCCGCATGTTCCGCGCCTGCGGCGGAGGCACCGCCGGACATCAGCGGCGACTGGCACGGCAGCATCCAGACCCCGGGGACGCCGCTGGACTTCGGGGTGAGCCTGGCAGGCGACGGTGGCACCTTCGACCTCCCCGCCCAGGGCCTGCGCGCGCTGGCGCTGCACGACGTGCGGCTCGACGGCCAGGCGGTCACGTTCCGGCTGCCCGACGTCCCGGGCGGGGCCACGTTCGACGGCACCCTGAGCGACGCGGGGACGATCACCGGCAGCTACAGCCAGGGCGGCCAGACCGTCCCGTTCACGCTGTCCCGCGGCGCGCTGCCCACGCCGGGGCGGCCGCAGGAGCCGAAGCCGCCGTTCCCCTACCGCAGCGAGGAGGTGACGTACCCGAGCGGCAACCTGACCATGGCCGGGACGCTCACCCTCCCGTCGACCCGCGGACCCTTCACCGCCGTCCTGATGATCACCGGGAGCGGCGCGCAGGACCGCGACGAGACCATCGCGGGACACAAGCCGTTCCTGCTGCTCGCCGACACGCTCACGCGCGCCGGGTACGCCGTGCTGCGGGTGGACGACCGCGGCGTGGGGGGCTCGACCGGCGATCTGCAGCAGGCGAGCTACGACGACCTGACCGGCGACGCGCTCGCCGGGCTCGCGTTCCTGCGCAGCCGCCCCGAGATCGATCCCACGCGGATCGGGCTGTTCGGGCACAGCGAGGGCGGCTACCTCGCCCCGCTGGTGGCACAGCAGCCGGGCGCCGGTGTGGCGTTCGTCATGCTGATGGCGGCCCCCGCCGTCTCGGGCGAGGAGGTGCTCGTCCTGCAGAACCGCCTGCTCTTCCAGCAGGCGGGCGCTCCGCCGGAGCAGGTCCAGGCCCAGATCGACTACGTGCGCAAGCTCAGCGGGATGCTGCGGGCCGGGAACTACGACGGGGCCCGGCAGCTCGCCCGGGACCGGGTCACCGCGCAGACCGCCGCTCTGCCGGAGGACCAGCGCCCGACGGCGGAGGAGACCGAGGCGCAGCTGCCGGCCACCCCGGCGTACCGCGCCGTCCTCACCTACGACCCGGCCCCCGCGCTGCGGGCGCTGCGGGTTCCGGTGCTCGCGTTCTACGGCGGCAAGGACCTCCAGGTGCCGCCCACACAGAGCGAGCCGGCACTGCGGACGCTGCTCGCCGGCGACCCCGACACGACGATCCGCACGTTCCCGGCGCTGAACCACCTCATGCAGCCCGCCGCCACCGGCGCGATCACCGAGTACTCGACGATCGAGACGACGGTCTCACCGGAGGTGCTCGACCTCGTCTCCGGATGGATGCGGGAGCGCTTCTGATGTCCGACCTCGATCCCGAGGAGTTCCGCAGGCTCGGCTACGCGGTCGTCGACTGGATCGCGCAGTACCGGGCAGGCCTCGCAGACCTGCCCGTGCGACCCGACGTCGAGCCCGGGTGGGTGCGCGAGCAGCTGTCGGCAACGCTGCTGTCGCCCGGGCTGCCGGAGGAGCCGCGGCCGCTGACGGCCCTTCTGGACGAGGTCGACCGGGTGGTGGTGCCGGCGAGCACGCACTGGCAGCATCCCGGCTTCTTCGGCTACTTCCCGGCCAACGCGTCGCTGCACTCGCTGCTCGGCGACATGCTCTCGGGTGGCCTCGGCGCACAGGGGATGCTGTGGACGACGTCGCCGGCGGCCACCGAGGTCGAGCAGGTACTGCTGGACGGGCTGGCCGCTGCGCTCGGGTTGGGCCCGGCGTTCGCCTTCACGGGAGGCGGAGGCGGCTCGATCCAGGACTCGGCGTCCTCCGCCGCGCTGGTGGCGCTGCTGGCCGCCCTGAACCGCAGCTCCCCCGAGTGGCAGGAGCGGGGCGTCGACGGCACCGAGCGGGTGTACGTCACCGCTGAGACGCACTCCTCGCTCGCCAAGGCCGTGCGTGTGGCCGGGCTCGGGGCGCGGGCGCTGCGGATCGTCGAGCCCTCCCCCCGCTCGCTCGCGATGTCGCCCACCGCGCTGGCCGACGCGTTGCGCGCCGACGCCGACGCCGGGCTCCGACCGGTGCTGGTCTGCGCCACGGTCGGCACCACGGGCACGGGCGCGGTCGACCCCGTGCGGGAGATCGCGCGTGCCGCCGCCGAGCACGGGGCCTGGGTGCACGTCGACGGCGCATGGGCGGGCGTGGCGGCGCTGTGTCCCGAGCACCGCCACCTGCTCGACGGCGTCGAGCTCGTCGACTCGTTCTGCACCGACGCCCACAAGTGGCTGCTCACGGCGTTCGACGCCTCGCTGCTGTGGGTGCGTGACGCCGCTGTTCTCCCGGCCGCACTCTCGATCACCCCGGAGTACCTGCGCAACGCGGCGACCCAGTCCGGCGCGGTCGTGGACTACCGGGACTGGCAGGTGCCGCTCGGGCGCCGGTTCCGTGCGCTTAAGCTGTGGGCCGTCGTGCACGGCCACGGGCTCTCGGGGCTGCGTGAGCACATCCGCTCCCATGTGGCGCTCGCCGACGAGCTGGCCGGTCTGGTGCGCGCCGACCCCGGTTTCACCCTCGCCGCGGAACCATCGCTCTCCCTGGTGTGCCTGCGGGTCGTCACCGGCGCCGGACCGGAGGCCGACGACAACGCGACCCGCACGGTGCTCGAGCGCGTCAACGCCTCGGGCACCGCCTTTCTCACCCACATCGTCGTCGACGGACGCTACGCCATCCGGGTGGCGATCGGATCGGTCACCACGGAGTCCTCGCACGTCAGAGCCTTGTGGAAGCGGCTCCGGACGGAAGCTGCAGGTTGTCTCGCGAAGAGCTCGGACGACCGTGTCGATCCGGCGACCTCTGGGTGACCGCGTTGCCGCCCTCGATCGGTGGCGCCGACGGCGGCGGCGGGCTGCCGGGAGGGGCAACTTGACGATCGCTCGGCGGCCGTCGTAACGTCCACACCAGGTCATGAGCGCCAGCGTCAAGCCCCGGCTCGCTGGCCGGCAACCCTCCTCCGCGGCGGGGTGCTCCGGGTGACGACCAGGCCGTCGGGCGGGGTGCCCGGTGGCAAGCGCGGATCCGCATCCGGTGCGGGTCCCCTTCCCAGGAGACCGCTGTGACGCTCGTACTCGCCCGTTCCGCTGCCGCCCGCGCCGCCGACCTGCCCGGCGTGGTGGGCGCCGACCTCGAGGTGCCGCTGGTCACCGGGGGGAGCATCGCCTACGCGAACCTCGACCTCGCCGCCAGCGCGCCGGCACTGCAGTCCGTGGCCGCCCACGTCGCCGAGCTGTTGCCGTACTACGCGTCGGTGCACCGCGGCGCCGGTTACGCGTCCCAGGTGAGCACCGCGCTGCTGGAGTCGGCGCGCGTCACCGTCGGCGAGTTCGTCGGGGCGCGCAGCGACGACGTGGTGGTGTTCACACGCAACACCACCGACGCGCTGAACCTGCTCGCCGGCTGCGTCCCGGGCCCGGTCCTCTGCCTGGACGTGGAGCACCACGCGAACCAGCTGCCGTGGCAGGCGGGTGCCCACCGCGTGCTGCGGGTCGCCGAGACGGTGGAGCAGACCCTCGCCGACCTCGAGGCCGCACTGGCGTCGGCACCGGTGGCGCTGCTGGCCGTCACCGGAGCCTCCAACGTGACCGGTGAGACGCTGCCGCTGGAGCGGCTCGTCGACATCGCGCACCGGGCGGGCGCCCGGGTCGTGGTGGACGCGGCCCAGCTCGCACCGCACCGGCGCGTCGACCTCGCGGCCACCGGCATCGACTACGTGGCGCTGTCGGGCCACAAGCTCTACGCGCCCTACGGCGCGGGCGCGATCGTCGGCAGGCGCGACTGGCTCGACGAGGGCACCCCGTACCTCGCGGGAGGCGGCGCGGTGCGGGAGGTACGGATCGACCGCACGGTCTGGGCGGCCGCGCCCCACCGCCACGAGGGCGGCACTCCCAACGTGGTCGGGGCGGCGGCGCTCGCGCAGGCCTGCCGCGAGCTCGCACCGCTGCTCGACGGGGCCGCCCACGCGCACGAGAAGGCCCTGTCGGACCGCCTCGAGGCAGGGCTGGCCACGGTGCCCGGCCTGCGGACGCTGCGGATCTGGCCCGACAGCACCGACCGGGTCGCCGTCCACAGCTTCACCCTCCCGGACCGGCCCGCCGGGCTGGTGGCCGCCTACCTGTCCGCCGAGCACGGGATCGGCGTCCGCGACGGGCGCTTCTGCGCCCACCCCCTGCTGCTCAAGCTCTGCGGGGAGAGCGGTGAGGCGCTGCGCGCGAGCATCGGGATCAGCACCACGGAGGAGCACGTGGACCGGCTGGTGGCGGCGGTGGCGCAGCTCACGACGCGGGGCGCCCGCTGGACCTACGGCGTGGTCGACGGCCGGTGGGTGCCCACCCCGGACCCGCGCGAGCACGACCCGCTCGGCGTCATCGGCACCCTGGTGCTCGGCACGGGCGCCTCCGCCTGCAGCTCCGAGTGAGGCCGGGCCGTCGCCCACCGGCAACATTGGACAGGCATACCTAACCTTCCGTTATCCTCCTCCCGATCACCTGTCGCGGGGAGGGAGCGCTGGATGCGCGTCGTCGTGTTCGGCTACATGACGTGGGGCCACCGGACGTTGGACGCGGTGCTTGCGGCCGGGCACGACGTCCCGCTGGTCGTCACGCACCCGGAGAGCGACAACCCGTACGAGACGATCTTCAACGACTCCGTGGCCGAGCTGGCCGCCAAGCACGCCATCCCGGTACTGGTGCGCAACCGCGCCGACGACGAGGAGGTCGTCGAGCGGGTGCGGGCCGCGCACGCCGACGCGATGGTGGTGGCCAACTGGCGCACGTGGCTCTCGCCCGCCGTGTTCTCCCTCCCCCGGCTCGGCACGCTCAACGTGCACGACGCGTTGCTGCCCGCCTACGCGGGCTTCGCGCCGCTGAACTGGGCGCTGATCAACGGTGAGCCGGAGGTCGGGGTCACCGCACACATGATGAACGGCGACTTCGACGCCGGGGACATCGTCGTGCAGTGGGCCACCCCGGTCGGCGCCGAGGACACCGTGGTGGACCTGTTCGAACGCACCCTGGCCATGTTCGGGCCGATCACCGTGGCCGGGCTGGAGCGGCTGGCCACCGGGCGCACCGACTGGCAGCCGCAGGACCGCAGCCGGGCGAGCTACTTCCACCGCCGCAGCGACGAGGACAACCGGATCGACTGGAGCTGGCCCGCGAGGGACATCGCCAACCTGGTGCGCGCGCAGGTGGACCCCTACCCCAACGCCTACTGCTTCCACGGGAGCACCCGGCTGCGGGTGCTCGCCGCGGGCGTCACCGACGCTCCCTACGGCGGAACGCCCGGACGCATCTTCGTCCGCGACGGTGCCGGTGGGGTCGTGGTGGTGTCGGGCGCCGACGCGCGGCGCGGACGCAACCCGGGCCTGGTGATCCACCGGGTCCGCACCGACGACGGCCAGGACCTCGCGGCCACCGAGTACTTCACGCGGATGGGCGGCTACCTCACCTCGCACCCCGCCCCCTGACACCCCGCCACCCCGCGAGTCGCCCGCTTTCCGTCCGCGAGTCGCCCGTGAACGTGAGTGCGGTCAGGGTCGGGGACCCGTGTCCCGGACCGCCGGTCAGGGCTGGATGTTCTCCAGGTCCTCCAGCAGGCTCGGGTGCTTCGGCTCCCAGCCGAGCGCCTGCCGGGTGTGGGCGCTGGACGAGGGCTGGTCGGCCGCGAAGATGACGCCGAGGGGGCCGTAGGTCTCCACCGGCACGGACTCCACGGGCAGGCCCAGCCGGCGGCCGATGACGGCAGCGATGTCACGCACCTGGTCGCCCTCGTCGCCCACGGCATGCCAGGAGGTGCCGGCTTCCGCCTGCTCCAGGGCGAGCCGGAAGAGGACTGCGGCGTCGTGGGCGTGCACGGCCGGCCAGCGCTGGGCGCCGTCGCCCGGGTAGCCGGACACTCCGTTCTGACGCGCGATCCCGGTCAACAGACCGGCAAACCCGCCCGCGCCCTCGTTGTGGACGGTCCGTGGCAGGCGGACGGCTGAGCTCCGGACCCCGCGCGCGGCCAGGCCCAGGACTCCCCTGACCGCACGACCGCGACCACCGACCGGGCCCTCGGTCGGAATCGGGTCGGCCTCGGTGGAGGCGCGGCCCGGCACGGCGGGCGTGCCCGAGCAGGCGACGAAGGGACGGCCGCTGCCGACGAGTGCCTCGCCGAGGGTGGCGAGGGCGGCGCTTTCCTCGGCGACGGCGTTCGCGAGGGCTCGGGAGCTGCTGAAGTCGTTCGCGAAAGCCAGGTGGATCACGCCGTCGGCCTGGGCGACGCCGGCGCGCAGGACGTCGAGATCGGCCAGCCCTCCCCGAATCGCCTCGGCGCCGGCGGCCGAGGCGGCCTGCGCGGAGGCGTCGGAGCGGGCGAGTGCGAGGACGGTGTGGCCGTGGCCGAGAAGCTCGGCGACGACGGCGGATCCGATCAGACCGGTGCCGCCGGTGATGAAGACGTTCATGGACTCTCCCGCGAAGTGATGGGACACTTGTCCCATCACCGTAGCAGGATGATGGGACCACAGTCCCATCACCTATGCTGCCTCCATGGGTCGGTGGGAACCGGGGGCACGCGAACGCCTCGTCATGGCGGCGGTCGACCTGTTCACCGAGCAGGGCTACGACGCCACCACGGTCGCACAGATCGCCGAGCGTGCCGGGGTCACCAAGAGCACCTTCTTCCGGCACTTCCCCGACAAACGCGAGCTGCTGGTCGCCGGACAGGAGACCCTGAGCCGGCTGCTGGCCGAGGGCATCGCCGAGGCGCCCGCCGACGCCGGCCCCCTCGAGGCGGTCGCCGCCGGTCTCGAGCGCGCATCGACCGCGATGGGCCCGATGAGCCGGGAGATCGCCCCCCGGCTGAAGGCGGCCGTCGCCGCCAGCGCCGAACTTCAGGAGCGCGACGCCCTCAAGAGCGTCAGCCTCGCGGCCGCGATGACCGCTGCCCTCCTCGCCCGCGGCGTGCCCGACCCGACCGCCGCCCTCGCCAGTGAGCTCGGCGTCCTCGCCTTCAAGCGGGGGTACGCCGAATGGTCCGACGGCGACCGTGCGCCCGGGGACGGCTTCGCCACCTACCTCCTGAAGGCCCTCGACGAGCTGCGCGCCGCGAGCTCATCGCTGGGCTGACCGGACAACCCCGCCCACTCGTCGGCGCTTCCGCCGCCGGGCCATCGGGTACCCGCCACCCGTGGATCTCGATACCGCCGTGTTCGACGTCGACGGCACGCTCGTCGACACCAACTACCAGCACGCGCTCGCCTGGTTCCGGGCCTTCCGCCGGCACGGGATCACCGTGCCGGTCTGGCAGCTGCACCGGGCGATCGGCATGGGCGGCGACCAGCTCGTCGGCGCCGTCACGTCCGACGACGTGGAGGCCCGGCTCGGCGACGAGCTGCGCGACGCGTGGGCCGAGGAGTTCGCGCCGATGCTGGACGAGGTGCAGCCCTTCGCGGGGGTGGCGGAGCTCCTGGGCGCGGTCCGCGAACGTGGCTTCCGGATCGTGCTGGCGAGCTCGGGCAAACCGGATCAGGTCGAGCACTACCTCGGCCTGTTCGACGGGAAGTCGCTGGCCGACGGCTGGACCAGCTCGGCCGACGTGCAGCACACGAAGCCCGCGCCCGACCTCCTGGAGGCAGCGCTGCGAGCCGTGGACGGGACCGCCGGAGTGCTGGTCGGGGACTCGGTGTGGGACTTCCGCGCCGCCGAGGCGCTCGGCGCGCCGGGGTACGCCGTGCGCAGCGGCGGATTCTCCGCCGCCGAGCTGCGCGAGGCCGGGGCGAAGGACGTCTTCGACTCCCCCGAGGAGCTGTTGCACCGCCTCGACGACACGCTGCTCGCCGGGCGCCGGTAGGGCCGGCGTCAACCGGGCTCCCCCCGGCGCTTGCGGTACAGGACCACCGCGAGGTCACCGAGGGCGATGACGGCCACCACGACCATCACCCACCCCAGCACCGGCAGCCCGGCGGCGAAACCCAGCCACGCCGCCCCTCCGGCGAAGACGAGCCCGAACACCGCGAGCACGGCCCGCAGCGTCAGCGCGCTCCGGGCGGGCGCCGCACCGCCCATCCCGGAGGTGGGGTCGTGGTACCCCGGCAGACCTCGTTCGTAGTCGGAACGATCACGACGGGGCTCATCGGCGGCCATGAGCCGGGAGTACCCCGCCCGGCCGGGCACGTCACCGGTTCAGGGGGTCGATTCGTCCGGGAGCCGATGCCTCGCCGATCCGGCGGTCCCCGAGCCGTCGGGCTCGGCGACCCGCAGCTCGGGAGGCCGGGACACCGACACCTCGGCCTGGGGGATGCGGTGGCGCAGCAGCACCCGGCTCCCCCGGCCGTCGAAGTGGATGAGCACCGACTCCGACATCCGGTTCATCAGCGGAATGCCGTGGCCCCCCTGCTCCGACTCCCCGGCGGGCGGGCGCCAGCTCCCGTGGTCGACCACCTCGATGCTGAGCGTGCCCGGCTCGGTCCACAGCGTGAGCTCGACCGCCCCGGACTCGTCGGGGCCGTAGGCGTGCCGCACCGCGTTGGCGGCCGCCTCGTCCACCGCGAGCACGACGTCCGCGACCTCGTTCTCGGTCAACGCGAGCGGAGCGAGCCAGCTGCTCAGCTCACGTCGGATCATGACCAGCTGTTCCGGGTCGGCAGGCCAGCTCCGGTGCACGAACTCGACGTGCCCAGGGGCGTCCTGATCCATGATCCTCGCTCTCCACGCTCGGCCCCGACCTCGTTCCGCCTCCAGGTCAGGGCTCGCGACCCGACGACCGGAGGCGGGTAACCCGTGGACCGTATCGTCGTCGCGGGGTCCGCGGACGACGCACCCGTACCCTCTGCCGCCGTCCGTCCGGCCTCGGACCCGGGAACCCCCCGCCTCACCAGGGCGAACCGTTTTCGGCCGTCCTGTCCCGGTGTACCCGATCAGTGCTGGGCACGATCGTGGCGTGTCGCCGCTGGCCCGGCCGTCGCCGTCACCGCCTGGCGGTGGCCCTGAGGTCGCGCCCGAGCAGGACGCCCAGCCCGATCATGGCGACGGCGAGCACGAGGTGCAGCCAGTTGTCCGCGTTGTTCACGGGCACGAAGTTCGCGCTGCTGCCGTGGTCGATCAGCAGGCCGTAGAGCCACAGGACGGCATAGACGATGCCGCCGCCGACCAGGTAGTTCCGCGCGCCGGCCGCGGTGCGGGCCATCCCCAGCCCGACGACTCCGAACGCCAGGTGCACGAGGTTGTGCAGCACCGAGACCATGAACAGACCGAGCAGCAGGGCGGTGGACTGGTGCCCGGCGAAGGCGAGCTGGTCGTAGTTCGTGGTCACGCCGGGAATGAAGCCGAGCACTCCGACCAGCAGGAAGACGACGCTGATGACCGTGGCGGCGAGCTGGACCGGATGACGGGTCCGTGGGGTGGTGGCTGAGCCGGACATCGGCTCCTCCGATCTGTGCGAAAAGGAACATCCGCGGTATGCGGACAGGGGGGCAGATACCCCTCACCCGCATGCCGAAACGCGGCGCCGCCCGGGTGACGCGGGGGGCGCGCAGCGTTAGGGCCGCTGCGTCTGCGGGTAGCCCTCGGCATGACCCCGCAGACAGTTGGGCAGAGCGGCGATGCCGAATCCGGCGGACTTGCCGATCCCCGGAGCACGCCCCTCCCCGTCGACCCCGCCGACGTGTCGACCGGCGAGCTCGTCAAGCGGTTGTCGACACAGCTCTCCGAGCTGATCCGCGGCGAGCTCGAGCTGGCGCGCACCGAGCTCACCGCCAAGGGCAAGCGCGCCGGAGCGGGTGCCGGGCTCGCCGGAGCAGGCGGGATCGTCGCGTTGTACGGCGTCGCGGCCCTCATCGCGGCCGCGATCGCCGGGTTGGCCCTCGTGCTCCCGCTGTGGTTGTCGGCTCTGCTGATCGGCGTCGTGCTGCTGATCGTGGCCGGGGTGCTCGCGCTGCTCGGCCGCAACCAGCTGCGCGGCGCCACCCCACCCGTCCCCGAGCAGGCCGTGGACAGCGTCCAGCGCGACGTCCGCACGGTGAAGGAGGCGGTGCAGCGATGACCGGCTCCCACCCGGCCGACCCCGCGCCCCGCAGCACACCCGCGGCCTCTGGCGCCGAGCGCAGCCCGGAGGAGCTGCGCGACGAGCTCGACACCCTGCGCGCCGAGCTCGGTGAGACGGTCGAGGAGCTCGCCCACCGCGTCGACGTGCCCGCCCGCGTACGGGCGAAGCGCGAGGAGACGACGGCGCGGGTGCAGGAGCAGGTCACCCAGGCGCGGGAGGTAATCGCCGAGAAGGCGCCCACCGTGGAGGCCGCACTCCGCGACCGGCCGGGGCTCGTGGCCGGGATCGCGCTCGTGCTGAGCTACCTGCTGGTCAGCCGGCTGCGGCGGCGCAAGGCTCGGCGGCGGCTCAAGGCCGCAGGTATCGCAGCGACCCTCGCAGACGTCGGAAAGGACGGCAATGGAACGCGGTAGCTCGAAGCACAGCCCTCGCGAGGACGACGCACTGGCCGATGAGCTGGCCGGACAGCTCGGCCCCGGCGGGTCCAACCGCGAGGAGTGGGCCGACCCGGAGCCCCCGGCCGACGACGACCCGCCCACCCGCACCGACCTCCCCACCGCGGGGGCCGGGAGCGATGCGGACCCGGGCCCTGACGAGATGAGTGGGGACGAGATGAGCCGGGCGCAGCACGACATGGCGGTCGCCAACGACTGGAACCCCGGCGAGAACGACATCTGAGCCGACTCCCGTCCACCGGGCGGAGTCCCACCCGCTCGTGCGGTGTCACCGACCGGCAGCGGGGTACCCCCGGACACGGCAGCCGGACGGACCGCGCTGCGCGAGGAGGACCGCGGTGGACCGCAGGACGAGCGACGGCAGGACCCGGCGGGGGGCGACGGGGCTCGCCCTGTTCAGCCTCGGACTCGGCAGCGCACAGGTAGGGGCACCGGGCGCCGTCGCGCGGCTCGTCGGCGCCGACGACAGCCCGACGAGCCGCCTGGTCACCCGCTGGGCCTGCGGGGTCCGGGAGCTGGCGGCGGGCCTCGGCGTCGGTTCGAGCTCGGCGCCGGGCCCCTGGCTGTGGGCCCGCGTGGCCGGGGACGTCGTGGACCTCGCCCTGCTCGGCACGGTTGCGGCCCGCCATCCCGCCCGCCGCACGCGCACGCTCGCCGCCGCGGCAGCCGTGCTCGGGGTGGCCGCGGCCGACGTGGCGACCGCACGCCGCGCCACCCGGGGTGGCCTGCGCTCCGACGAGCTCTCCGTGCAGGCGGCGATCACCGTGAACCGGCCGGTCGCAGAGGTCTTCGACTTCTGGCACGACCTCACGAACCTGCCGCGCTTCATGGCCCATCTCGAGGACGTGACCCTGCTGGGCTCGGACCGGTCGCGGTGGACGGCGAAGGCGCCTGCCGGCATCGAGGTGACCTGGGAGGCGGAGATCACCGCCCACACCGCCGAGGAGCTGATCGCGTGGCGCTCGGTGGAAGGCTCGGCCGTGGCCACCACGGGCCGGGTCCGGTTCCAGCCCGCCCCCGGGGACCGCGGCACCGAGGTGCACGTCGCCATCGAGTACCGCCCGCCTGCAGGCCGGCTCGGCTCGACGGTCGCGAAGCTCTTCGGCGAGAGCCCCGACCAGCAGATCCACGACGACCTGCGCCGCTTCAAGCAGGTGCTGGAGACCGGCGAGGTCGTGCTCAGCGACGGCAGCCCCGAGGGCACCACGGCGTCCCGGCAGCTCCGCCAGCGCCCCGCGCAGCCGCTGTCCCCGTCGAGCTGACCAGAGCGAGAGGACCCATCCGTGCGTGCGAACTGCTGGACCGGCCGCAACAGCGTCGAGGTCCTGGACGTCCCCGACCCGAGGATCCTCAACTCCCGCGATGCGATCGTGAAGGTCACCTCGACCGCGATCTGCGGCTCCGACCTGCACCTCTACGACGGCTACGTCCCGACGATGCGCAAGGGCGACATCCTCGGCCACGAGTTCATGGGCGAGGTCGTGGAGACCGGGAGCGGAGTGCCGAACCTGAGCGTGGGTGACCGGGTCGTCGTCCCCTTCCCGATCGCGTGCGGCGCGTGCAACGCCTGCGAGCGCGGGCTCACCTCGGTGTGCGAGAACTCCAACCCCAACGCCGGGATCGCCGAGAAGTTCATGGGCCACTCCCCCTGCGGGATCTTCGGCTACTCGCACATGCTGGGCGGCTACGCCGGTGGGCAGGCCGAGTACGTCCGCGTCCCGTTCGCCGACATCGGGCCGTTGAAGATCACCAGCGACATCCCCGACGAGAAGGTGCTCTTCCTCTCCGACATCCTGCCCACCGGGTACATGGGCGCGGAGATGTGCGACATCTCGCCCGGTGACGTCGTCGCGGTGTGGGGAGCGGGACCGGTCGGGCAGTTCGCGATCGCCGGCGCGAGGCTGCTGGGAGCCGAGCGGGTGATCGCGATCGACCGCTTCCCCGAACGCCTCGACATGGCGGCCTCGAAGGCCGGGGCCACCGACGTCGTCAACTACGCCGAGACGCCGGTCCTCGAGGCACTGCAGGAGCTCACCGGGGGCCGCGGGCCGGACGCCTGCATCGACGCCGTCGGCCTCGAGGGCCACGCCGCCTCGGCGCTGTACGCGTACGACCGCGTCAAGCAGGCCGCGCGCCTGGAGACCGAACGACCCACGGCGCTGCGCGAGGCGATCCTCGCCTGCCGCAGCGGCGGGGTCGTGTCTGTGATCGGGGTGTACGGCGGGCTGATGGACAAGTTCCCGATCGGGGCGTTCATGAACCGGTCGCTCGTACTGCGCACCGGCCAGGCCCACGTGCACCGCTACATGGAGCCGCTGCTGGAGCGCATCGAGCAGGGCGACCTCGACCCGAGCTTCGTGATCACCCACCGCATGGCACTGGACGAGGCCCCGCAGGGGTACGAGATGTTCAAGAACAAGCAGGACGAGTGCATCAAGGTCGTCCTGACCCCCTGACCCCCTGACCCCCTGACGCACCCCGACCCGCAGGACACGTCACGCGGGGGCGGGGAGGCGCGCCTCCTCCGGGGCCTTGTCCGGGCGCAGCCCGCGCCAGGCCGCGTGGCGCAGCCTCCCCTCCGCGGTGAGGACGCGGTAGACCACCTCGCCGACGAGCTCGGGACGCACCCACCGGGCCTTGCGCGCCTCCTCCCGCGGCACCTCCTCGTCGAACGGGCTCGCGGGCTGTTGCCGGGGGCCCAGCTCACCGAGCAGGTGGCGCAGCGCTGTCTCGGTGAACCCGGTGCCGACGTGGCCGAGGTAGCGCAGGCGCTCGTCCTCGTCGTAGGCGCCGAGCAGCAGCGCGCCGAGGCTGGCGCTGCGGCGCCCCTCCCCCGCGGTGAAACCGCCGATCACGACCTCCTGGGTGTGCAGCAGCGCGGTCTTGACCCACGCCGACGACCGGCGGCCCGGCTCGTACTGCGCGGTGCGGCGCTTGCCGACCACCCCTTCCAGCCCGTGGTCGCGGGCCACCTGCAACAGCTGCTCGCCACCGATGCCCGCGGTGGCAGGCGGCACCCGCACCCGCTGCCCGGCCAGCCCCAGTTCCTCCAGTACCGCGCGCCGCCGGTCGTAGGGCTCACCGACCAGGGGCACGCCGTCGAGGTGCAGGACGTCGAACACCACGTACGACACGGGGATGCGGTCCATGAGCTCCGGCGCGGGCGCGCGGACGTGCATCCGGTGCTGGAGCAGGCCGAAGTCGGGCCGGCCGCCGGCGTCGAGCGCCACGACCTCGCCGTCGAGCAGCGCGGGGCGCCCGTCGAGGAGGCCGGGGAGGTCGGCGAGCTCGGGATAGGCGCCGGTGACCTCGTTGCCGCGGCGGCTGTGTGCCCGGAAGCGCTCGCCCGCCACGCCCGTGACCGCCCGCACGCCGTCCCATTTGAACTCGAACGCCCATCCCGGGCCTGCGGGCGGTCGGCCCGGGGTGGCCAGCATCGGGGCGACGGGCTCCGGCAGCGCGAGCTCAGGTACCGACCCGGTCATCCGCCGACGGTAGCGCGTTTGCGCTGGTCCGGCGGCCGCTTCTCGAGGGGTGGGGAAGCGGCCGCCGGGCACGGAGAGCGGATCGGGGGTTCCGCAGGCTCCGCGCTGCCTCACGGTAACCGTTGCGTGCGCAATCGGGGAGTGCTGTTCCCCCACATGTCCCTGCATGGCCAGGAACGTTGCCGTTTCTGGCCATCGCACTAGGGTCGCCCCGTGCCGGACGAGCCGGGGTTGACCGTGGACAGCGAGCCCGCCGACGTCAGCGCCGGTACTGCCGGCAGCGGCGGGACGGCGCTGGACGCCGTCGCCGAGGAGCTCTACGGGGTGCTGCCCGACGAGTTCGTCGCCGAGCGGGACGCCGCCGCGGCCCGCGCCCGCGAGAGCGGGGACCGCGAGCTCGCCAAGGCGATCGGCCGGCTGCGCCGTCCCACCCGGGCCGCCTGGCTGGCCAACCTGCTCGCCCGGCATCGCCGCGAGCAGCTCGACGGGCTCCTCGGGCTCGCCACCGGCCTTGCCGACGCCCAGCGCACCCTGGACGGCGCGGCGTTGCGTCGGCTGTCGAGCACGCGCCACCAGCTCGTCGCGGCCATGGCACGGGAGGCGGGCCGCCTCGCGATGGAGGCAGGTGACCCGGCTGCCGAGAGCGTGCTGCGGGACCTGCAGGGCATCCTCGAGGCCGCGCTCGCCCGGCCCGACATCGCGGCACAGGTGCGGTCGGGCCGGCTGACCCGCACCGTCAGCTACACGGGGTTCGGGCCTGATGCCGACCCCGATGCCCGGCCGGTACCGGCGCCCCGCGCGGACGCCCCACCCCTGCGGGCCGTCCGCGTCGACGCGGAACCGGCCGGCGCCGAGCACGCCGACCGGGAACGGGCCCAACAGGAGCGGGCCCAACAGGAGACGGCACAGCGGGAGCGGGCCGAACGGGAGCGGCGGGAACGAGCCCTCGCCGAGGCGGAGGCCGAGGAGGAGGCGGCGCGCGAGCAGCAACAGGCCGCCGAGGATGCGCGTGACGCGGCCCTGGAGGAGCGCGACGCCGCCCGCGACCGGGTGGCCGAACTCACCGCGGAGCTGGAGGCCGCCCGCGACCAGGACCGGGCCGCCGCCGCGGCGGCCCGGGAGGCGGAGGCCACCGCGAAGGCCGCGGCCCGGGCCGCAGGGGCCGCCGCCGCGCGCACCACCAGGGCCCGGGCCCGCCTCGACGAGGACTGAACGCCGGCCGTTCCGATGCCGCGCCGGGCTGGTCCCGCGCAGGCCTGACCGGCCGAAGGACCGCGCGCCGCCCGGTCACCGCAACCACCCGAGAGCGTGCTCACACGGTCGCGGCGCGTGAGCCGCCCCGCAGGCGGGCACCCCGGACATACCCGGCCCCGACCACGAGAGGACTGAGCGCCACCATGGCGAACACCAGCACCGCGACCAGGCAGACCGCGACCAGGCAGATGGCCACGAAGACCGTCGCGACCGACACGGTCGTCACGCAGTTGCGCGCGCTCGAGCAGCTCACGCACACCGAGGCGCAGGTCGCCAGGTTCCGCGTCGCCCAGGCCCGCACCGATGCCGTGCGCCGCGAGCTGCGGCAGAACGGCGACAACGCCGTGCGGCGCGCCCGCCGGATCGCCGACCAGCTGCACACCCTGCACGCCGTACCGGACGTCGTGACGCCCGCGCTGGGCCGCATGCTCGCCCTCGTCAAGAGCACCCTGGAGCAGGCCCAGCCGATCGACGAGGCGCTGCTCGGCGACCTCAGCCTCGAGCACCAGCTGCTCGACCGGGCCCGCTACCTGCGGGTACTCGCCGAGCGGGCCGACCTTCCGGCCGTCGAGAAGCTCGCCGACGACCTCGTCACCGCCCACACCGCCACCGTCGAGTGGCTCACCACCGTGCTCGCCGAGGAGGCGCTGGGCGGGCCGGCCGCGCTGACCCCCACCCCGCTGCAGCGGGTGGCAGGTGGGGTGGTCCACGCCGTGGGCCTGCCGACGCGTTTCGCGGTCGGGCGGGTCAACCACGCGGTCCACATCGCCTACCGCACCGGCGAGCAGGCCCGGGACGCCGTCAGCGACGTGGCGGGCAAGGTCGTACAGCTCGGCAGCGGCACCCGCGAGGTGGCCACCGCCGGTCGCGACGCGGCGCTGCAGCAGGCCGAGCGGGTCGCCGCGCGCGAGGGCGCCGACGGCGTGGCCGACGTGGTGCGGGAGGCGCGGGCCGACCTCGGCAGCCTCAAGGCGTCCGAGCTGCCGATCAAGCACTACGAGGAGATGACGGCGCAGAACGCCATCGCCGCACTGCGCGAGCTGACCACCCCCGCCGATCTGACCACCATGATCGCCTTCGAGCAGAACCACAAGAACCGCTCGGGAGTCATCTCGGCAGCGCAGACGCGGTACGCAGCGATCGCGAAGAACGTGGCCGATGTGGACTGATGCGCGTTTGGGGTTCCGGTCAGCGGGCACAGAGCGAAGGTGATGCTGCTGCGGCCACCCGGGGTGTACCGGGCCGAGAGTGACAGCCAGATGCTGATCGACATCATGCGCCGCGGCCGTTTCGCCGCCGGCCGTGACGTGCTCGACATCGGCACCGGGAGCGGGGCGCTGGCAGTGGCCGCGGCCCGCTCCGGTGCCGCCTCGGTCACCGCGGTCGACCTGTCGTTGCGGTCGGTGGTGGCCACCTGGCTGAACAGCCGGCTGCACGGGGCGCCCGTCACGGTCCACCGCGGTGACCTGTTCACCCCGGTGGCCGGGCGGCGCTTCGGGCTCGTCGTGGCCAACCCGCCCTACGTTCCCGCCCCGACCGAGGCTCTGCCCCGCCACCGCAAGGCGCGCTGCTGGGACGCGGGACCCGACGGCCGGGCGCTGCTCGACCGGATCTGCGCGGGGGTGTCCGACGTCCTCGCGCCCGACGGCGACGTCCTGCTCGTGCACTCGGCGGTCTGCGACACCGCCCTGACCCTCGACGCGCTGACGCGGGTGGGGTTGACGGCGCAGGTCCTCGACCGCGCGACGGTGCCGTTCGGCCCGGTCATGCGCGGGCGGGCGGCACTGCTGGAGTCCCGCGGCCTGATCCGGCCCGGCCAGCGCTTCGAGGAACTGGTCGTGGTCGGGGCCCGCCGTGCCTGAGCGCGCACGCGAGATCGTGCTCACCGACGAGGGCCCGATCCTGGTGTCGGGGCCCATCGAGGTCGTGCTTCCCGACGGGCGACGCGTGCGCTCCGACCGTGCGGTCAGCGCCCTGTGCACCTGCCGGCGCAGCCGCCGCCAGCCGTTCTGCGACACCAGCCACCGGCGCAAGGTGCGCCAGGACGAAGGGGAGGACCGTGCTCAGCAGGAGCCGACCTGTGCTGGTTGAGCCGCCCGCACTACCCGAGCCGCGCGGTCCGCTGTCGGCGGCCGTGATCGGCTCGCTGCGCCGGGGCCCGGAGATCCTCCCGCCCGTCGAGGTCACCGATCCCTACGGCGAGGACCTGCAGCTCGCGCTGTACTGCCTCTACGAGCTGCACTACCGGGGCTTCGCCGGCGTCGACGAGGACCTCGAGTGGGACCCGGCGCTGCTCACGGTCCGGCGGGCGATGGAGCAGGTGTTCCTCGGCGCCCTGCGCGACGAGGTCGTGCCCTCCGACGGCACGCCCGACGCCGTCGACGCCGAGCTGGAGTCGCTCCTCGTCGAACCGGTGGACGCCCGCGGCGTCTCCCACCACCTGCGCCGCGATGGCGAGCGCTGGCAGGTGCGCGAGTACGTGGCCCACCGGTCGCTCTACCACCTCAAGGAGGCCGACCCGCAGGCCTGGGTGATCGCCCGGCTGGACGGCCCGGCGAAGGCGGCGCTCGTGACCGTCGAGCACGACGAGTACGGCGCGGGCGACCCCGACCGCATGCACGCGCACCTGTTCGCCGAGATGATGCGCGCGCTGGAGCTCGACGCCACCTACGGCGCCTACCTCGACGCGGCGCCCGCAGCGACGTTGGCCGAGGTGAACCTCATGTCGATGTGCGGGCTGCACCGATCCCTGCGCGGCGCGCTGGTCGGGCAGTTCGCCGCGGTCGAGCTGACCTCCTCCCCCGGCTCCGACCGGCTCGTCCGCGCCATGCGCCGGCTCGACCTGCCCGACGCGGCGGTCGAGTTCTACGCCGAGCACGTCGAGGCCGACGCCGTGCACGAGCAGGTCGTGCGGCGCGGGGTGATCGCGCCGCTGCTGGCCGCCGAACCGGCACTCGCCGCGGACGTCGTGTTCGGCATCCGCGCGAGCGGGCTGCTCGCCGACCGGTTCGGGGACCTGCTGCTGGAGCGCTGGGCCGAGGATCGCTCGGCCCTGTGCCACCCGCTCCCGGACGCTCCCGAGCACCGAGCGGCGTCGTGACCGACCGACCCGTCGCCGTCGTCACCGGCGCCAGCCGCGGGCTGGGGTTCCTGCTGGCCAGGGAGCTGGCCGACCGCGGCCACGACATCGTGGTGAACGCGCGCTCCGAGGACGGGCTCGCCACCGCCGCGGCACAGCTGCAGGGGCGCGGGGCCGAGGTCGTCACCGTGGCGGGCGACATGTCGGTCGAGGCCGACGCCCGAGGCGTCGTGGCGAGCGCCGTCGAGCGCTTCGGGCGCCTCGACGTGCTCGTGACCAACGCCGGGATCATCCAGGTGGGTCCGGCGGCCGCGATGCGCGCCCAGGACTTCGCCGACGCCATGGACGTCATGTTCTGGGGCACGCTCCACCCCGTGCTGGCCGCGCTGCCGGTGATGAGCGAGCGTGGAGGCGGCCGCATCCTCGCGATCACGTCCGTCGGCGGGAAGCTGCCGGCGCCGCACCTGCTGCCCTACACCGCCGCCAAGCACGCGGCCGTGGGGTTCGCCGAAGGGCTGCGGGTCGAGGCCGGGCGGCACGGCGTCACCGTCACGACGGCGGTGCCGGGACTGATGCGCACGGGCTCCCCGCGCAACGCCCTCTTCACCGGCGATCGGACCGCCGAGAACCGGTGGTTCACCGTCGCCGACAGCCTCCCCCTGCTGTCCATGGACGCGGAGCGGGCCGCGGCGAAGCTCGTCCGAGCCGCCCTGCGCGGCCGTCCCGAGGTGATACTGACCCCCGCCGCGAAGATCGGTGTCCGGCTGCACGGGCTCGCCCCCGCGACCACGCTGCGGCTGCTCGCCGGGGCCGCCCGGCTGCTGCCGGCGGACGAGACGCGCCGCCCGGTGCAGCCGGGACACGCCGTCGCGCGTCCGGCGCGCTGGTTCGACGCCGTCACCACGCTCACCCGCCGCGCCGCCCGCCGGTTCCACCAGCACGACGACGCGATGGACGGGGACACCGCGGGCGGCGGGCCGGTGGGCCGGCGCTGACACCGCGCCCGGGGAGCACACTGGCCGGGATGACCCTGCCGACCGACCTGCCCGACCTCCCGGTCCGCGGCGCGCTCGACGAGGTCACGACCACACTGGACACGCACGGCAGCGCCGTGCTCGTCGCGCCGCCCGGCACGGGGAAGACCACGCTGGTACCGCTCGCGCTGGCGGCCGGGACGGCGGGCACGAAGGTGCTGGTCGCGGAGCCGCGCCGGCTCGCGGCCCGCGCCGCGGCCGCCCGGATGGCGTCGCTGCTGGGGGAGCCGGTCGGGGAGACCGTCGGGTACGCGGTGCGCGGGGACGCGCGCCGGTCGGCCGCCACCCGCATCGAGGTCGTGACGTCCGGGCTGCTGCTGCGCCGGCTCCTCGCCGATCCGGAGCTGGCCGGGGTGGGTGTGGTGCTCCTCGACGAGTGCCACGAACGCCACCTCGACGCCGACCTGCTGCTGGCCCTGCTGCTGGACGCCCGGGACGGGCTCCGGCCGGACCTGAAGCTGCTCGCCACGTCGGCCACGGTCGCCACGGGCCGGCTGGCGGAACTGCTGGGAGCCCCCGGCGCCGACGCCCCCGTGCTGCGGGTGGAGGCGAGGACGTTCCCCGTCACGGTCCGGCACACGCCCCCTGCCCGCGGGGAACGGATCGAGGCGTGCGTGGCCCGCGCGGTGCGCGCCGCCCTCGACCGCGACGACGGCGACGTCCTCGCGTTCCTGCCCGGTGTCGCCGAGATCCGGCGCACCGCGGCTGCTCTGTCCGGTGTGGACTCCGATGTGCTGCCGCTGCACGGGCGGATGCCCGCCGGCGAGCAGGACGCGGCGCTGCGGCCCGGCCCCCGGCGCCGCGTGGTGCTCGCCAGCGCCGTGGCCGAGTCCAGTTTGACCGTGCCCGGGGTCCGGGTCGTCGTGGACGCCGGACTGGCCAGGGTGCCGCGCGTCGACCACCGCCGCGGGCTCGCCGGGCTCGTCACGGTGCGGGTGTCGGCCGCCGTGGCCGAGCAACGGGCCGGACGCGCGGGCCGCGAGGCACCCGGGCTCGTGTACCGCTGCTGGCCGGAAGGTGAGCTGCTGGCGCGCTACCCCGAACCCGAGATCCGCACCGCCGACCTCACCCGCCTCGCACTGGACCTGGCCTGCTGGGGCACCCCGGACGGCAGCGCGCTGCGCTGGTGGGACGCACCGCCGGACGGACCGCTGCGCGCCGGCCAGGAGGTACTGCGCGCGCTCGGGGCACTCGACGGCACGGGCGCCACCGACCGCGGCAGGCGGATGGCGGAGCTGGGGCTGCACCCCCGGCTGGCCCGTGCCCTGCTCGACGGGGCCGCGCTCGTCGGCGCGCGGACCGCGGCGGAGGTGGTGGCCCTGCTCGACGACGACACCCTGACCACCGGCCCCGAGGTGGACGGCGAGCTGCGCCGCCTGCGCTCGGGCGCCGCGCCGGGCTCGGGCCGCTGGCGCGGCGAGGTGAGCAGGCTGACCCGCCTGCTGCCGTCGTCCACCAACCCCCGCGGGACCGGGAACCGTCCGGCACCGCACCCGGCCCCGGACGACCACGGGCCCGGCCGGTCCGCCGCACTGGTCGTGGCGCTCGCCCACCCCGAGCGGCTGGCCCGCAGGCGGGCGGCGGGCTCGCCGCTGTATCTGATGGCGGGCGGCACGGCGGTCGAGGTGCCCCCCGGCGGCGGTCTCGACGGGCAGGAGTGGCTCGCGGTCGCCGTCGCCGAACGCACTCCCGGCGCCCAGAACGGCCGCGTGCGGCTGGCTGCCGTCGCCGACCAGGAGCTCGCCGAGCTGGCTGCGCCTGCGCTGCTCGCCGAGGCCGACGAGGTGGGCTGGCAGACCTCCGGTCGCGGGACCGGCGACGTCGTCGCCCGGCACGTCCGGCGGCTGGGCGCGATCGTGCTCGAGGAGCGCCGGGTGTCCCACCCCGACCGCGCGGTCGTCCGCGAAGCGCTGCTCGACGGCCTGCGGCTCGAGGGCACCGCCCTGCTGCGCTGGACCGACAGCGCCAGGAGGCTGCGCGAGCGGCTCGCCGCGCTGCACCGCACCCTCGGAGAGGACTGGCCCGACGTCTCGGACGCCGCGCTCCTGGCCGCTCCCGACCGGTGGTGGACGGGCCCGTTCACCACCGCGCGCAACCGCGCTGACCTCGCCAGGATCGACGCGGCCACAGTCCTGCGCGCGGTGCTGGACTGGCGGCACGCCGCCGCCATCGACGAGCTCGCCCCCGAACGGATCACCGTGCCGTCGGGCTCCCGGATCGCCCTCGACTACTCCGGGGACCAGCCGGTGCTCGCGGTCGCGGTGCAGGAGGTCTTCGGGTGGACCGCCACCCCGACGGTCGGCAGCGGCAGGCTCCCGGTGGTGCTGCACCTGCTCTCCCCCGCCGGACGACCTGCGGCCGTCACCGCTGACCTGGCCTCGTTCTGGGCGACCGGCTACCCGCAGGTCCGCTCCGAGCTCCGCGGCCGGTACCCGAAACACGACTGGCCACAGGACCCGTCGACCGCCTCACCGAGCCGGCGTCCGCGCCGCCGTTGATCCCGCATCGACAGCAATTACCTT
This sequence comes from Pseudonocardia xinjiangensis, assembly GCF_050948425.1. Taxonomy (NCBI): domain Bacteria; kingdom Bacillati; phylum Actinomycetota; class Actinomycetes; order Pseudonocardiales; family Pseudonocardiaceae; genus Pseudonocardia; species Pseudonocardia xinjiangensis. The sequence continues at coordinate 4,323,439 of NZ_CP192009.1, forward strand.
TCGTTTCCTCTTTCATTACTCGGTCGCTTTTCCCTCTTGCCACCACACGTAGACTTCACACGAGCCCGGAACAATGACCGACCACGGAGCCGGGCGGAAAAGCATTAGGGAAGGTGGACCAACCGAATGACTGCCGCGAATTTCTCGCCGGCGATCTCTGGTATCGGCCGACACGGATTCGTCGCCGAGCACGGGCTGCACACCGCCGACCAGCAATCCGCGGCCGTCGAGGTGGCCGAGCAGATCGACCGGCTGGGAATCAGAACCGTCCGCATGGTGGTGGTCGACCAGCACGGCACCCCACGTGCGAAGTTCCTGTCGCCGCACGCTGCGATCGCCGGCCTGAGCAACGGCATCGACTTCTCCGGAGCCATCTACAGCATGGACTCGGCGAACTTCCTCTTTCCCCCAGCCTTCGCACCAGGGGGCGGATTGGGCATCGAGGAGTTCACGGGCTTCCCGGACGTCGTCATCGTGCCCGATCCGACGACCTTCCGTGCTCTGCCGTGGGCCGACAGCACGGCCTGGATCCTGTGCGACGCCTACTTCTCCAACGGGCGCCCGGTTCCCCTCGATCCCCGGCACATCCTGCGCACCCAGGTGCAGCGGTTGGCCGAAGAGAACCTCACCTATGTGACAGGTCTCGAGGTCGAGTTCTACATCACTCGCAGAGTGACGCCCGCGATCGGCCTGCACGACACCACCCAGCCCCCGGTGCCACTCGCGGTGGAACCATTCCAGTTCGGTTACCAGTACCTCTCGGAGGTCCGACTGGACTCCGTGAACGAAACGGTCACGGCCTTACGCGACGGACTCATCGGCATCGGACTCCCACCCCGGTCGATAGAGGACGAATGGGGCCCGGGACAGCTCGAGATCAGCTTCAGCCCGATGGTCGGCCTCGACTCCGCGGACGCAATGCTGCTGTTCCGTAGTGCGGTGAAACAGATCTGCGCGCGGCAGGGACTGCACGCCACGTTCATGTGCAAGCCGCCGCTGCCGAACTTCTTCGCGAGCGGCTGGCACCTGCACGCATCGCTGGCCGATGCGTCGGGGACCAACGTGTTCCGGTCCGAGGAGAACGTCCTGTCGGAGACCGGGCTCGGCTATCTCGCCGGGCAGCTCGCACACGCGCCGGCCATGGCCGCTTTCGCCAACCCCACCGTGAACGGCTATTCGCGGCTGGCGCCGTACTCCTTCGCCCCCGACCGGATCTCCTGGGCCGTGGAGAACCGGGGGTCGCTCGTCCGGGTCCAGGGTGGACCGGGAGATCCCGGAACCCATCTGGAGAACCGCATCGGCGAACCGGCCGCGAACCCCTACCTCTTCCTCGCCGCGGATCTCGCCGCCGGGCGCGACGGCATCACCCGCGGCCTGACCCCTCCGCCGTCCGTCGCGGGCGACCCGTACACCGCCGACGCCGTCGCACTGCCCGCCACGCTGCTCGACGCCGTGGCCGAGCTGGACAAGGACCCCCTCTACCGCGACGAGTTCGGCCCGGAGTTCCTGGACTCGTACCAGATGATGAAGCGCGCCGAGTACGCGCGCTTCGAAGCGGCGCGGGGTGGCGCCGAGGATCCGGACACCGCCGCCGCCGATTGGCAGCTGCGCGAGTACTTCGAGTTCTACTGATGGGCACTCCGGACCGCAGCGAGTCCATCCGTCCCGACACGCTCGCCACGAACTCACTGTCGACGAGGGACGTCATCGCCATCTCGGTGACGATCCTCGCGCCGGGGATGGCGATGCTGCTCAACGTCCCCGGCGTCGCGGTGATCGCCGGCACCTCCACGCCACTGGCCTTCCTGCTGGGCGGCATCGCCTGCCTGGCCCTCGCCGTCGTCGTCATCGGGTTCACCCGGCGGATGGCCGCGGCCGGGTACGCCTACACCTACGTGAGCCGCAGCCTGGGCCCGACGGCGGGCTTCCTCGCCGGGTGGATGTACACCTTCGGACTGATCTGCTTCGTGCCGATGACGATGGCCGCCGTCGCCTACCTCGCGTCGGACCTGCTGGGGCTCGGCCAGCGCTGGTGGTTCCCGCTCTTCCTCGTGGGGATGGCCGTGCTGGTGGCGTTGTCGGTGGTCCGGATCTCCGTGACCAGCAAGCTGCAGCTGGCGGTGGCGGCCGCGACGATCATCGTGATCCTCGTCGTCGACGTCGCCGTCACCGCGAAGGGTGGCGCGCACGGCAACACGCTGGCGCCGTTCACGTTCGCCCACACCCAGAAGGGCGGACTCTCCGGGGTCTTCTACGGGATCATCCTCGGCATCACGTCCTACATCGGCTTCGAGTCCGCCGCCGACTTCGGCGAGGAGACCGCGAACCCGCGCCGCTCCATCCCGGTCGCCGTCATCACCGCGGTCGGGATCGCCACCGTCTTCTACCTCCTGACCACCTATGCCCTGTCCATCGGCTTCGGTGTCGACAACGGGGCGGCGCTGGGCAGCGACCCGTTCGCGCTCAAGACGATCGCGGCCCGCTTCGTGGGCGCCCCGCTGGGGTCCCTGGTGGAGATCGGCGCGCTCCTGTCGGCGTTCTTCGTGTGCGTCGGGTGCGCCACGGCCGCCACCCGCACGCTGTTCGCGATGGGACGCGAGGGGGCACTGCCCCCCTGGCTGGGCCGCACCCACTCCCGCTTCCGGACCCCCGCCAACGCCGCGCTCGCGGTGGCCGCACTGGCCACGGTGTGGGCAGCGCTGGTCGGGTTCGGACTGGGCACCGACGATCTCGGGGGCGAGCCCACCACCGTCTACTACTTCTTCGCGACGCTGGGCACCCTCTGCGTCATCCTCGTCTACATCGGACTGTGTGTCGGCGGCGCGGTGTTCTTCCGGTGCGAGGTCGGGCGCTACCGCATCGTGACCCACCTGCTGGTGCCTGCGGCGGGGGTCATCATCTTCGGGGCCGCGCTGTACGGCTCGATCTATCCCACCCCGCCCGAGCCGCTGGACATGACGCCCTACGTCACCCTGGCCGCGGTCGTCCTCGGCGTCCTCGCACTGGGCCTCCTGCGCGTCAGCCGCCCCGAGGCGGCGCAGCGGATCGGGTCGATCATCGGCGAGGAGGAGGACAAGAAGTCGTCCGCCGTCTCGGGAGCCGGCTGATCCCCCTCCCGCGAGTCGCCCGCTTCCCGTGCGCGAGTCGCCCGGACGGGGCCCCCGTGATCGCCGGATCTCGCAATGATCATCGTGGTCCGCTCGCGCGCGAGCCTGCTCGGCTAGGGCACGACGGTGACCGGCCACCGCCCGGCCCGCACCGCCCGGACGGCGACCGACCCGAACAGCCGATGCGCCGCCTGGGTGCTCGCGCCCACCAGTATCGCGTCGGCCCGCACCTCCTCCGCGACCTGCGTCAGCGCCAGCACCGGGTCGGCCGCGGCGACGACGAAGCGGACCTGCACCCCGTGTTCGGCCGCCAGTGCCTCGACGGCGCCCCGCAGCTCGTCGCGCAGCTCGTCGGCCGAGCTCTCGGCCATCGGGAGGGCGAGCGCGCCGGTACCCGCGAACGTCGCCGCGGGGAAGCTCTCGGCGAACACGGCCACCACCTGAGCGCCCTGACGGCGGGCCTGCCCCAGCGCGTAGTGGAAGGCGCGCCATCCGGTGTCGGAGCCGTCCACGCCCACGACCAGGGTCATCGGGCCGTCGCAGCCCAGCTCGAAGCGCGTCATCGTCCCACCACCCGTCGGGGCCCCCGGGAGGTCGCTGCAGCGGAGGTCGCCGCACCGGAGGCCACGGTGGCGGACCGTACCGGGACGGAGCCCGGACGGGGGGACGAACTGGTCAGGGCGCGCACACCGACAGTTTATAGCTTTGCTAAGCGTTTTTACCGCTCTGTGTCCTACGCCCCGACCCCGACCTGGTCGAACATGTGTTCTACCATCAACCTGGTTCGCCGCACTGTCACGAGAGGGAGCACGCCGCACCGATGAGCACCCCCCAGGAAACGTCCCCGACCCGGCGAGCCACCGGCGCCACCACCGCGGGATCGGCCCCCGCCGCCGCGGCGACGCCGGAAGCAGCCACGCCCGAAGCAGCCACGCCCGAGCCCGCGCCGGAGCCCACCGTCGTGGCCACCACCGCGACCCCGGAGCCCGCCGCGGTCACCGGCGAGCCGGGAGCCGAGCCCGAGAAGCCCCGCCGCGGCCGCCCCAAGGGCACCTCCACCGCCCGTACCACCCGCACGATCGAGCTCACCCTCACCGTGAGCGGCACGGCCGACGGCGACTGGCAGGCCGAGCTCAAGCAGGGCACCACCTGGCTGAGCCGGGGCCTGCCCGTCACGGCCACCGCCGTTGCCCGGGCGGCACAGGAGCTGCATGCCGAGCTGGCCGGCCCCATCGAGGCCGTGATCGGCGCGGCCCGGGAGCAGCGCGCCGCCCGCGTCGCCGCGCTCGAGGCCGAGCTCGAGCAGGCGCGCAAGGCGCTGGCCGAGATCGAGGACTGACCCACCCGTACCCTTCTGGGGTGTTCGGTATCGACCCCGCTGACCTGCAGACCTGCCTCCGGGTGCTCGCCGAGGTCGATGACCTTCCCCCCGAGCATCCGGACGCGGTGCGCATCCGGCGCGCCACCGCCGGGATCTACAAGTCGGTGAAGCTCCGCCGCAGGGCGGAGAAGCGGGAGGCGATCGCGGCCAACGACCACGCGGTCACCGCCTCCACCGCCACGGGCGCCCCCGGCCGGATCGACGACGAGACCCAGGGCCTGCCCCTCGTCTCCACCGCCGCCGGCGCCACGGCGGGCACGCTGCTGCGCTCCCGGGCCTGCTACACGTGCAAGAACCGCTACCACGTGGTCGACGCGTTCTACCACCAGCTCTGCCCGCCCTGCGCGGCTCTGAACCGGAGCAGGCGCGATGCCCGCACCGACCTGCGGGGTCGCCGGGCCCTCCTCACCGGCGGCCGGGCGAAGATCGGCATGTACATCGCGCTGCGGCTGCTGCGCGACGGCGCCCACACGACGATCACCACGCGCTTCCCGAACGACGCCGTACACCGGTTCGCCGCCATGCCCGACAGCGCCGACTGGCTGCACCGGCTGCGCGTCGTGGGCATCGACCTGCGGGACCCGGCCCAGGTCGTCGGCTTCGCCGACTCGGTGGCGGCCCAGGGCCCACTGGACATCCTGGTCAACAACGCGGCACAGACCGTCCGTCGCTCCCCCGGTTCCTACGCGGCGCTGCTCGAGGCGGAGAGCGCGGGTCCCGGGCCGGCCGCCGAGCTGGTCGAGGTCGTCACCTTCGACCACGTGCGCAACGAGCGCCCGGCCGCCATCGCGGCCGGTCCGCAGCGCACCCCCACCGCACTCGCCGAGCTCGCTCTCACCGCGGGCAGCGCATCGCCCGAACGGATCGCCGCGGGCACCGCGATCGACGCGGGCGGCCTGCTGCCGGACACCGCCCCGGTGAACAGCTGGACCCAGCGGGTGGAGGAGATCGACCCGCTGGAGCTGCTCGAGGTGCAGCTGTGCAACCAGACGGCCCCCTTCATCCTGATCAGCCGCCTGCGGGGGGCACTGGCCGCATCACCGGCACGGCGCAAGTACGTGGTGAACGTCAGCGCGATGGAGGGGCAGTTCACCCGCGCCTACAAGGGACCGGGCCACCCCCACACCAACATGGCCAAGGCAGCGCTCAACATGCTCACCCGCACCAGCGCGGGCGAACTGCTCGAGACCGACGGCATCCTCATGACGGCCGTCGACACCGGCTGGATCACCGACGAACGCCCGCACCCCACGAAGCTGCGGCTGGCCGACGAGGGGTTCCACGCTCCGCTCGACCTCGTCGACGGGGCGGCGCGGGTGTACGACCCGATCGTGCGCGGCGAGGCAGGCGAGGATCTGCACGGTTGCTTCCTGAAGGACTACTCTCCAACGCATTGGTAGACGAGGACCGCAATGACCGGCAGATCGTCCTGTTCGGCCGTTTTACGGTGAGTGCCTGAACATATTTTTGGTCACTCATTCATGTTTAGTTCACCCGTCGGCCCGTAGCGTTATGGCGTGACCATGACGCGGAGGTACGTGCCCAGATGAATTTTTCGGTCATCGTTGTGGTGGTGGTCGTCACTGCGCTCGCATTCGACTTTACCAACGGTTTCCACGACACCGCCAATGCCATGGCAACATCCATCGCCACGGGTGCTTTACCCCCCAGAGTCGCGGTCCTGATCTCGGGCGTGCTCAACGTCGTCGGTGCTTTCCTCTCCGTCGAGGTCGCGAAGACGATCTCCAGCGGATTGGTCGACGAGGCCCGCATCACGCCTGTCGTGATCTTCGCCGGCCTCGTCGGTGCCATCCTGTGGAACCTGGTCACCTGGTTGATCGGCATCCCGTCGAGTTCCTCGCACGCCCTGTTCGGCGGGCTGATCGGAGCGACCTGGGTGGCCGCCGGAACCGGCGCGATCCATTTCGGTGCACTGATCAGCAAAGTGGTGCTCCCCGCCGTGGTCTCTCCGATCGTCGCCGGCGTGATCGCCCTTGTGGCCACGTATCTCGCCTACCGGATCACCGCCAAGGCGGACGACGGCACCACGCGTCGCGGATTCCGGGTCGGCCAGATCGTCTCGGCATCGATGGTGTCGCTCGCGCACGGCACGAGCGACGCGCAGAAGACCATGGGGGTCATCACCCTCACCCTGATCACCGCCGGGGCATTGCCCGCGGCCTCCGGTCCGCCGATCTGGGTCATTCTCACGTGCGGCCTGGCCATCGGCCTCGGGACCTACTTCGGCGGCTGGCGGATCATCCGCACGCTGGGAAAGCGCGTGAGCGACATCCAGACCCCCCAGGGGTTCGCCGCCGAGACCAGCAGCGCCGCGGTCATCCTCACCTCGTCGCACATGGGCTTCGCGCTGTCCACCACCCACGTCTGCACCGGCTCGATCTTCGGGGCGGGCGCCGGTCGCCGTCTCGCGTCGGTCCAGTGGGGTGTGGCCGGGCAGATGGCACTCGCCTGGGTGGTGACGCTCCCGGCCGCCGCGGTGGTCGGCGGGGCGGCGGCGCTGGCGGTCAGCGACGGCGGCACCTTCGGCACCGTGGTCGTCGCGGTGGTGGGAGTCGGCGTGGCCGCAGGGATCTTCGTCAGCTCGCGCCGCCGGCCGATCAACGCCGACAACGTCAACGACGTGCCCGGCCGGGCCGAGCCCGTTCCGGCCGGCGCCTGACCGCCGCACAACCCGAGGGAAGGAACCGGACGTGAACATCGACTGGGGATCGCTGCTGCTCGTGGCGCTCGTGTCGCTGGCGGCTGCCGTCGCTGTGGTCGTGCTCGTGGCACTGGCACTGGTCGGGCTGTCCGCTGCCCGCCCCGATGCCCCCCGGGGCGGGGCCGGCGCGAGCGTGGCCAGCCCCGCCGTCGCCACGACCTTGTCCTACGTGTGCCTGCTCGCGGCGGCGGCGATCGCGGCCTACGGCATCTACCTCGTGGCCCGGTGATCCACCGCAGCAACATGGTCTGACAGGCAGGTCCGAGCTAAGCGGTGAGCCCGCCGTCCCCGGCAACCGGGACGGCGGGCTCACCCGTACGTCGCCCGACCAGGGTCGCCCCGTCGGTGAAGAGCACGCCGTCGGCGCAGCGCGCCTCGACCTTCCCGCCGGCGAACTGCTCGGTGTAGAGGCGCGCGTAGAGCCCGCCCTTCGCGAGCAGTTCGGCGTGCGTGCCGCGCTCCACCACCCGGCCGCCGTCCACGGCGAGGATCACGTCGGCGCCGAGGATCGTGGAGAGCCGGTGCGCGATCGCGATCGTGGTGCGCCGCCTCGTCGCGGTCTCCAGCGCCTGCTGCACGAGCCGTTCGCTCGTGGTGTCCAGCGCGCTGGTGGCCTCGTCGAGGATCAGGATGCGCGGGTCCTTCAGCAGCACCCGAGCGATCGCGAGGCGCTGCTTCTCCCCGCCCGAGAGCCGGTAGCCCCGTTCGCCCACGACCGTGTCGTAGCCCTCGGCGAAGGACAGGATGCGGTCGTGGATGTTGGCCGCCCTCGCGGCTTCCTCGATCTCGGCCCGGGTGGCGTCGGGCTTCGCGTAGCGGAGGTTGTCGCGAACCGTGGCGTGCAGGAGGTAGGTGTCCTGGGTGACCATCCCGACGGCGTCGGCCACCGAGGCCTGGGTGAGCCCGCGGACGTCGCGGCCGTCGATCAGCACCCGGCCGCGGTTGACGTCGTAGAGCCGCGGCACGAGGTAGGAGAGCGTCGTCTTGCCCGACCCGCTCGGCCCGACGATCGCCGCCAGCTGCCCCGGCTCCACGGTGAAGGAGACGTCGCGGACGGCCCACGTCACCGTCCCGTCGGCGCCGCCCCCGTCCGTCCCCCGCCCGTCGGCCGCCTGCTCGACGACGGGGGCGGCGACCACCCCCAGCGGTGGCGCGGGCGGATAGGCGAACCACACGCTCTCCAGGTCGACGCGCCCGGTGACGGTGGCCGGGTCGAGCGTGCGTGCGTCCGGCGCGTCGACGATGCGCGGCCGCAGGTCCAGGTAGTCGAAGATCCGCCCGAAGAGGGCCAGCGAGGTCTGTACGTCCAGTGAGACGCGCAGCAGGTTGACCGTCGGGAAGAGCAGTCTCGTCTGCAGCGTGGTGAAAGCGACGATCGTGCCGGCACTGACCCCGACGCCCGCGGCGATGAGGAACCCGGCCACGAGGTAGACCAGCGCCGGGGTGATGCCCATGAACGTCTGCACCACCGCGAAGAACGACTGGCCCGACATCGCCTGGCGAACCTGCAGGTCGACCTGGCGGGCGTTCTCGTCGCGGTAGCGCCCCACCTCGTAGGCCTGCCGGTTGAACACCTTCGTCAGGAGCACACCGGACACCGACAGCGACTCCTGGGTGATCGCCGTCATGTCCGACAGCGACTCCTGGGTGCGCCCGGCGAGCTTGCGCCGCACCCGGCCCACCCGCACCTGCAGCAGCACGAACAGCGGGGTCAGCGCCACGGCGACGAGCGTCAGCTCCCAGCTGAGCAGCAGCATCGCGATCAGCGCCGCCACCACCGTCACGACGTTGCCCAGGATCGAGCTGGCCGTCTCCGACAGCACCGATTGCACGCCACCGACGTCGTTGGCCAGCCGCGACTGGATGGCGCCGGTGCGGGTGGCGGTGAAGAACGCCAGGTCCATCCGCTGCAGGTGCTCGAACAGCCTGCTGCGCAGGTCGGCCATCACGCGGTTGCCGAGCAGCGTGGTCTGGTAGGTCTGGTAGACCCCGATCAGGGCGGTGACGACGGGCACCGCCACCATCCCGCCCACCAGCCAGGCCAGCAACGGGATGCGCACGCCGCCGCCGCCCACCGGGAACAGCGCATGGTCGAACACGGCCTGGGTGAGGAACGGGGTGATGATGCCCAGCCCGCTGCTGAGCAGCACCGCGACGCCGATGATCACCAGGCTCGTGCGGTACGGGGTGAAGAGCCCCCATACCCGACGACCCAGCCGGTCGGACTCCATGGCGCCGACACTAACCCCGGCCCACGATGGGGGCGTGACGATCTCCGGCCCCACGCACACCCTGGTCCAGCTCACCGACCTCCACCTCGTCGCCGAGGGCGACCCCCTCCCGGGCGGCGTCGACACCGCCGCCCTCCTCGACCGCGCCCTGCAGACCGTCACCGGCATGGGCCCGGGGCCGGACGGACAGGGCCTGGGCGCACTCGTGCTCAGCGGCGACCTGACCGAGCACGGGCGGCCCGAGGAGTACCGGCGGCTGCGGGCGATCGTGGAGCCGGCGGCGCAGCGCCTCGGGGTGCCGGTCGTCCTCGCCGCAGGCAACCACGACGACCGCGGCGCACTGCGGGAGCACCTGCTGGGCGAGGCGCCGTCGACCGCACCGTTCGACCACGTCGTGCACGTCGGTGCGCTGCGCATCGTCGTCCTGGACAGCACCGTGCCCGGCCAGGCCCACGGCGCGCTCCGGCCGGGACAGCTCGCGTGGCTGCGCGCCCTGCTGGCCGAGCCCGCACCCGCCGGCACCGTGCTCGTGCTGCACCACCCGCCACTGCCCAGCGCATCGCCGCTCGCGACAGCCATCCCGCTGCTGCACCGCGACGAGCTCGGCGCCGAGCTCACGGGCACGGACGTCCGGCTGGTGCTGGCCGGGCACACGCACGTCGCGAGCGCCGGCACCCTCGCCGGCATCCCCGTCTGGACCGGCGGCCCGCTCGCCACGACCGTGGACGCTCTCGCCCCGGGAGCGTCGCTGCGCACGCTCGGAGCTCCGTCGGTGAGCCGGATCGACCTGTTCCCCGGCGACCTGCTCACCACGTCCGTGCCGATCGCCGCCGAGATCATGGCGGACGTGCCCGCCGAGGAGATGGAACCGCGGCTCGCAGACCTCCGGGAGGCCGCCGGGGTGGCGTGAGCGTGCCTGGACGGCAGGGACTCAGGGCTTCCCGATGAAGATCGGGTTGGTCATCGCCACCATCGCGTTGGCCACCGTGGTCTTGGGGCTGCCGGAGGCGCGGCGCACCTCGGCCCGGACCCACCTGCTGTACCGCGCGTCGGTGGTCCAGCCGACCTTCGCCGTGCCGGACGACGGCACGGTCTCGGTGTGCTCGACGCCGAGCTGGTCGAGGATCACCACCGACGTGCCGGGCACCCCGCCCACCTCGACCTCCACGGTCACGGGCACGCCGATGTCGGCGGGGAGCCGGTCGCCGATGCCGGCGGAGCGCCCGCCCGACGACGCGGCGAACGACAGGGTGACCGCCGAGGACTCCGCGAGCCAGGACCGGCCGGCCTTCATCCCGGCGAGCAGGTCCTTCTGCGCGAGGCTGTCGGCCAGAACCACCGTGTGCGGCAGGGCGACGGTCTGGTCGGGGTTGTGGGCGTCGGAGTCACCGACCGCGGGGATGAACTGCCCGGATCGCAGCAGGCCGTCCCAGTGGTTGACCGACTGCTGGTCCTCGTCGGTCCACGGGCCGTTCCAGACCTCCACGAGGTCGGAGAGCTCGTAGGCGAACTCGAACGTGCAGCCGAAACAGTTCGCGAACGGGTGCGCGGCCGTGACCAGCCCCCCGGCCTTGTGCACCTGATCGACGAACTTCTTGTAGTCGTTCCGGTCCGCGGCGCGGTAGCGCCAGTCGATCCAGGTGCCGGCGGGCAGACCGATCGCCGGCCAGTGCCCGGATCGCGTCGTGACCTCCTCGCCGTTGAGGATCAGCAGGTCGTCCGTGGCGTGGTCGCCCCACTGGAGCTGCGAGCTGAGCGTGTTGTGGTCGGTGGACACGATGAAGTCCAGGCCGGCCGCCCTGGCGTCGGCGACCAGCTCGTCCGGGGTCCGCTTTCCGTCGGAATGCACGGTGTGCAGATGGCAGTCGCCCCGGTACCAGGCCTTGCCCCGCTGCTTCGCGGGCGCCGTGGTGGGTGCCGGATGCGGGACGAAGGGCGCGCCTTCCGGTCCGAAGTGCAGCGTGATGTCGACGTGGTAGTTCATGCCCTGCGGCGCCACCGTGTACGGGCCGAGGATCACGTGCCACGTGCCGGGCTTGATGGGGCCCGGCACGTATCCCGGGGTCGCCTCCGACGCGCTGATCGAGAACCGGTCCCGGAAGCCGCCGGACCACCCGCGGAAACCGCGCTGGTTGCCCAGGTCGTGACCCTCCGGGCCGAACATCCCGATGTCACAGGCGTTTCCGCGCGTTCCGCTGGGCACCGTCGGCTTGTCGTAGGAGTACACGACATCGATCTGGTTGACCCCCTTGGGGACCTCCACCGGCAGGTAGTACCAGTCCGAGATGCTCGGCGGAAAGGTGCCCTGCACCGTTTTCGTCTGATCCGGCGCCCCCGGGGCCGGTGGCGAGAACGCAACCGAAGGGAGCAGCTTGACCGCTGCGCCGCCGGCCAGGGCGCCTCCCACGCGGAGCACGTCACGCCGACTCATACCACTGAACTGCACATTACCTCCGCCGTCATGATGATCGGGCAAAAGGTAGTGCCGTCCGCGGATCGGTCGACGACGACGAAATGAACGCCGGAGGCTGAGCAGGTGACAGATCCCGACAGTTATTCGAGATCCCGTTTCGGATTTTTGCCGGATTCGATGTCAGTCGTCGAGCCAGTCGAGGATCGCCCGCGTGTGCTCGCCGACCTCCGGGATCGGGTCCAGGCGGGGCGGCCGTCCGGGCAGCGTGATCGGCGGCAGCACCGTGCGCAGCGGGCCGGCGGGCGAGCCGACCTCGGTCCAGCGCTCCCGCGCGGCGAGCTGGGGGTGTTCGAGCACGTCGGCCACCTCCCGGCGGCGGGCGTGGGCGATCCGGGCCGCGGCGAGCCGCGCCGTCACCTCGTCACCGGTGAGGCGGGCGAACACGGCGTCGATCTCGGCGTGCAGGGCCGGGCGGTGCCGCACCCGCAGCGCCCCCGTCCGGAACCGCTCGTCGCCGGCCAGGTCCGGGCGCTGCAGGACGACCCCGCAGAACGCCGCCCACTCCCGCTCGTTCTGGATCCCGATCACGACCTCGGTGCCGTCACCCGCCGCGAACGTGCCGTAGGGCGCGATCGCGGGATGGCTGGTGCCGGCGCGCGGCGGCGGGGCGCCGCTCCCCGCTGTGTACTGCAGCGGGAACCCCATCCACTCCACCAGCGCGTCGAAGAGGCTGATCTCCAGGTGCGTGCCCACACCCGTGCGCTCGCGGTCGTAGAGAGCGGCGAGGATCCCGGAGAACGCGTACATGCCCGCGCCGATGTCGGCGGCCGGGATGCCGCTCTTCGCCGGCTCCTCCGGCGTCCCGGTGACCGAGACCAGCCCCGCCTCGGACTGGATCAGCAGGTCGTAGGCCTTCGCGTCCCGGTACGGCCCGGACGGCCCGTACCCGGAGATCGAGCAGGTGACCAGCCGGGGATACCGCTCGCGCAGGGCCTCGTGCCCCAGCCCGAGCCGCTCCGCCGCACCGGGCGCGAAGTTCTGCACGAAGACGTCGGCGCGGGCCAGCAGCCGGGGCATCACCGCGTCCGCCCCCGCCCCCGCGTCGGCCTTCAGATCGAGCGCCAGGCTCTCCTTCGACCGGTTGAGCCAGACGAAGTGGCTGGACAGCCCGCTCACGGCGGTGTCGTAGGCCCGCGCGAAGTCGCCGTCACCCGGGCGCTCCACCTTGATCACCCGGGCGCCCAGCTCGGCGAGCTGGCGGGTGGCGAACGGCGCGGCCACGGCCTGTTCGCAGGAGACGACGACGATCCCGTCCAGGGGAAGGGGCATCACGAGGACATCATCCCCCGCGAGCCGCCCGTTCCCCGCCCGCGAGTCGCCCGTTCCACGCCCGCGAGTCGCCCGATTCCTGCCCGCGAGTCGCCCGTTCCCCGCCCGCGAGTCGCCCCCTCAGACACCGAGGCGTCGGACCATCAGCCCGTCGCCACCACGTTCACGGAGTCACCGCCGCGACCGGTGGCCCCGCCCCTTCGAGCCGGCCAGCGCCACCACCTCGTCGAGGCCGGCGCGCAGCCCGGCCACCAGCACCGAGGGCTCGGTGATCGCCGCCGGGTCGAGGTTGACGCCGATGCAGCACGTGCCGTCGTGGGAGAGCAGGGTGATCGTCGCCGCGACTCCCGGCAGCGGACCGAACGGGTACATGTGCGTGATCCGCGACCCTGCGATGTACACGGGGTGGCCCACCCCGGGCAGGTTGGAGACCTGCACGTCGTTGGCCGAGGTCAGCCGGGCCGACGCCGGGCCGAGCACCGACCCCGGCAGCCACGTCAGTGCCGGTGCGAGCAGCCCCACCACGTCCACACCCGTGCCGGCCCTGGCGGTGAGCACGAACTCCCGCACGGCCTGGATCCGGGCAGCCGGGTCGGGCTCGGCGAGCGAGCCGGGGAGCCGGGCTCCGGTGAACCTGTTGCCGCCCTGCGGGTCGTCCTGGGTGCGGAGGCTGATCGGGATGCCGATCGGGATGGTGCCCAGGTCGGCCCCGAAGTGCTGGTGGTAGCGCCGGAAGCCGCCCAGCACCGCGGCCAGGTAGCCGTCGTTCAGCGACCCACCGGCCGCCTTCGCGCCGGCTCTCAGCTCGTCGAACGGGACGTCGAGCACCTCGAAGTGCCAGTGGCCGCTGCGCTGCGCGAGCAGGGGCGACCCGCCCGCCGACGGCGGCGCCACCGCCCGGTTGAGCGAGCGCACCGCGTCGACGGCGTGCTGGGCTGCCGCCTCCGGCCTCGACAATGCGCCGAGGACGTCAGCGCCAAGCCGGAGCACCTCTCCCGGCACCCCGCGGGCCGTGCGCCGTACCTGGTCCGTGAGCAGCCCGAACGGTGACACCGGCCGTTCCGGATGCGGTTCCGGCGGCTCGGGCCGGTGCGGGTCGTGCTCGGGTGAGCGGCTGTGCAGCATGCCCATGAGCTGCACGGCGCCGAGCCCGTCGGTGGCGCTGTGATGCGTGGTCACGACGTACGCGGCGCGGCCACCCTCCAGTCCCTCCACCAGCAGCGCCCGCCACAGCGGCCGGCTGCGGTCGAACGGTGCCGCCGCGAACTCCTGCACGACCTCCAGCGCCTGCGCCATCGTCCCGGGGGAGCGCAGGCGCACCCGCGACAGGTGGTGGACGAGGTCGAGGTGGTCGACGGTCGCCCAGGTCGGCGCCCCGATCCCCAGCGCCGGTTCCACCACCCGCTGCCGCATCCGCGGCACCATCCGGGACGCCCACTCGTGCGAGGCGACGAGCCGTTCCCAGTCCGGTGCCGGGTCGAGCAGCTCCAGCAACGTCACGTTCGAGCGCAGCCGCGGGTCTGCGGCCTCGCCCCGCCACATCGCCGTCTCCAGCGCGTTCATCTCCGGCGCGGTGCCCCACCGCAGGGGTCGCGCGTCGAGCGGAGCACCGACGGGTCCGGCCGGGCCGTCGGTCACGGCGACCTTCCCGCTGGGGGCGGCACCGGCCGCGGGACCACCCCAGTGCGCCAACGCCTCGACGTAGCGGCCGCGGACGTCCTCGATGTGGCGGTCCAGCTCCTCCACCGTCCACCCGTCGGTCGGGATCGGCGGCAGCACGGCCACCTGCACCGTGCCCTCCCGCAGCGTCGACGCCCCGCGCCACATCAGCTCGCCCGCGTTGCGGATGACGATCGGCACGATGGGCACCCCGGCCTGCATCGCGACGTGGAACGCGCCCTTCTTGAACCGGCCCAGCGCCGGGGTGATCGACCGGGTGCCCTCGGGCGCGATGACCAGCGAGATCCCTTCCCGCAGCCGCTGCACCGCCGGTTCGAGCGCCGCCCGGGCGGCCGTCGGGTCGGTGCGGTCGACGAACGCGACGTCGGCGAGCCGGAACGCCAGCCCGAACCCGGGCACGGTCGCGGCCTCCTTCTTGGCGACCGCGGTGAAGTTGCTGCGCAGCAGCTTCGCCAGGATCAGCACGTCGAGCTGGCTCTGGTGGTTGAACAGGAACACCGCGGGGCGGGCGGCCATCAGGTGCTCCGCGCCGCGGACGTCGAGGCGCACCCCGCCCAGCGCGGTGCCCAGCTCGCCGGCCAGGGTGAGCCCGAGGTCGACGGCCTCGCGTCTGGTGCCCTCCCCCGCCACGCTGTTGAGCGCACCGAGCGCGAGGCCCGCGGCGAACCCCCCGAGCGTGCCGCCCACGGCCCCCACCGTGCGGGCGAGCTCCCGGGCGCCCGGGCGGCCCCGCGACCGGAACCGCGCGATCGGCCAGTCCCTCCGCGCCGCCTCGGCGGCCAGCCCCGGGCCGGGGTTCAGCGCCCGCGCGCGTCCCGCGGTGGACAGGAACGGCACGTCCTCGTCGCCGTTGGAGTAGGCGTAGCTCTCGGCGAGGTCGATGCCGTGCTGCTGGGCGAACGTCCGCACCGCGGCGGCCTTGCCCGCCCGCCACAGCGGTGGGCCGCCCGGACGGCCGGTGCACAGCCCGTTCTCGATCTCCACGGGCGTCACCAGCACGTGGTCGACCCCCATCGCGCGTGCCGCCGGCTCCACCTGGAACCTCGTGGCCGACGACGCCAGCACCACCGTGTGCCCGGCCCGGCGGTGCGCCTCCACCAGCCGCCACGCCTCCGGGTACAGCGAGCCGGCCACGGCCTGGGTCCACAGCCGCTCCCCCAGCTCCGTCAGCTCGTCCTCGTGGCGGCCCGCCCAGGCGCGCATGCCGAGCACGAAGAAGTCCTCGAAGTCCTCCTCCGTGGTGAGCCCGCGCATGCCGAGCAGCAGCATCCGTCCGATGTCACCCGGGGTGACGTGCCCGGAACGCATGTGGTGACGCGCGAACGCACCGAGCGAGTACCCGTCGATCAGGGTGCCGTCGAAGTCGAAGAACGCGCCGACGCGCGGGCCCTGCGGACCGGCCTCGACGTCGGCGAGCAACTGCTCCTCGCTCCAGGCCTGGCCGGCCGAGCCACTGGTAGCGGTACTCACGGTTCGACTCCCACCGCCTCCCGCCGCGACGCGGCGTCGATCTCGTCGATCCGGATCACCCGGGCGACGGCAGCACGTAGCTGGGCGGCGAAGGCCTCCCGCCGGCGCGCCAGCTCATCGTGGCCCGCCGGGTCGTCCGCCGAACCCAGCAGGTCCCGGTTGCCCGCCAGCTTCAGTGCGCTGCCGAACAGCTCGCGGGAGAGCGACTCCGGGCCGTGCAGCCGCCCCTGCAACAGCATCTGCTGGCCGACGCCGCTGCACTCGTCGAGGAAGGTCTTCTCCACCACCGGCCGCGCTGCCGCACGGGCCGCCAGCCGCTCGGCCACCACGAGCTGCGCGTCGAGGAACGACCGGAGCACGCGGTGGGCGATGAGGAAGTCGGCGCCCGCGAGGACATGCTCCCCCGGCTCGGTCTCCCACGCCGGGTGCAGCTGCCGCAGCTCTTCCGACAGCTGGGCCCGGTAGCTCTCCCGTTCCGGGAAGAAGAACTCGAACTTCAGCAGGTCACGCAGCCGCATCGCCTCCTCCCAGCGGTCGTCGGCGGGGCTGAGCAGCACGAGCTCAGCGATCGCCCGGTCCACGAAATGATGAATGGCGCTGTTGCGGTAGAACGCGGCGATCAGGTGCTGGCCGCGCTCGATCGCGTACACCGGCTCCTCCCCGCCCGTGTAGACGGTGACGACCTTCGACTCGGCCAGGGCCGCCAGCACGCGGCGGACTCCCGCCGCGGTCTCCAGCGGGTCGGGTCGGTTCACGTCGATCGCGCAGCCCCGGCTCCGGACGTAGGAGCGCACGGGCTCCAGCACACGCTGCACCTGCCCCAGCGTGAGCGCCCGGTCGCGGACGCCCAGCAACGCGAGGGTGACCAGCGCGGTCGCCACCACCGGCGTGACCTGGTTGATCCCCACCGCGACCTCGAACGCCACCTTCTGCAGAGCCAGGCGGCGCGCGTCCGGGTCCGCCGTGGCCGACGCCGGACCGAGTGCCGCGCGCAGCGAGATCGGCTCGGCGAACCGCACGTGTGCGGCACCGATGGGGCGCAGCTGCGCCTTCGCGTACCGCGCGAGCCAGGCCAGCCCCTCCCCCTTCTTCGGCGCCCCGGCCTGCTCGGCCGCCATCGCCGACACCTCACGCAGCTGGTCGTAGGTGATCGAGACCGGCACGAGGTGGACGTCCTCGGTGCGCCCCCGCTCGACGGCCTCGGCCACGTTCGCCAGCAGCCCGTAGCGCGGCGGCCGCAGCTTCCCGGTGCGGGACCGGCCGCCCTCCATGTACCACTCCAGGTTGAAGCGCTTGGCCAGCAGGAACGCGAAGTACTCGCGGACGGCGAGCTTGTAGATCTCGTCGTCGCCGAAGCTGCGCCGGATGAAGACGATGCCCGCGCGCTTGGCCAGCGGACCCACCGGCCAGAACCGCAGGTTGTCACCACCGAGCACGTGGTTGCGGGGGAAGTTGTGCTCGGCGAGCACCTCGGCCAGGAGCAACGGGTCGGCGTAGGAGCGGTGGCTCGGCAGGAACACCAGCGGGTGGCGCCGGTTGCGCTCGCGCAGCTTCTCCAGACCGGCGCTGTCCACCTGGACGTCCCACGCCCTGGCGTGCAGCGGCCGCACCGCCGCCGTCAGCAGGTCGACGGCCAGCGGGCTCATCGACGCGACGAGCCCGTGCAGGTCGGCCCGCGCCTTCGCCGCCACGTCCGCCTCGGGACGCCCGAGCCGGGCCGCGAGCTCACCGACCTCGCGGCGGAACTCCGGGCTGGCATCGATCGCCTCGACGATCTGCCGCGGCACCTTGTACCGGTCGCCGACCAGCGCGCGTTCGGCCCGGTCGAGAGCCAGTGCCGCCTGCCGGGCCACGAAGTCGTCGAACCCCGCCGCCGCGCCGGGGCGGCGGGCCGTGAAGCGGGCCCGCAGGGACCCGACGGTGGCGGGCTCGGCCACCACGACCGCCACCCGGTCCGGCTCCCGCCGCACGATGCGGGCCTGCTGGCTCGACGGGGGATGGCGCGGGTTGCGCAGCGCGAGGACGTCCGCCCAGCGCACCCGGCGCTGGCCGCCGCGCTCGCGGGGCAGCCAGGCCACCCGTACCGCGGCGACGACGGCGTCCTCGCCGGACTCCGCCAGCGTCGACGCCAGCGCGGCTCCCCCCACCGGCAGGACCGCGACCGGGCGCAGCTCCTCCTGCCGCATCCAGTCCTCGACGAGCCCTCGCTCCACCGCGGTCGAGGCGTCCGACAGCAGGATCAGCGGGGCGTCCGGGCCGGCCTCGTCGTGCTGCGGGCCCACCGGTCGACGCACGTCCATGTGCCCACCTTTCCGTCGGCGTCCCATCCTGCCCGGCTCCCGGCGTCACGTGGCCACATGTGCCTCTTCCGACGCCCGGGGAACCAACGTCGTGTCATCGCGACGCTACGGGCGGGCGTCAGTACCCTGAGGGCCCGTGAAGATCGCGCACCTGGTCCCGACGCTGCACCCCGCCGCGCCGGAGATCGGCCTTGTCGACCTCGCCGGGGCGGCGCAGGACACCGGGATGGAGCTCGTGGTGATCGCGCTGGCGTCCACGTCCGAGACCAGCCAGGTGAGCGCACTGCAGCGGCTCGGGGTGCCGGTGTCGGAGCTGGGGCTCGGCCCGTGGGACCCCCGCGCCGTCGGCCGCACCGCGCAGCTCATCCGGGACCAGCGGGTCCAGCTCGTCCACACCCACCTGCCACCTGCCGACGTGGTCGGCGCGGCGGCGGCGCTGCGCAACCGGCTGCCTGCCGTCTCCACGCTGCACCGCATCGAGAACCTGCCGGCCGACCGGATCGACCGGTTCAAGCGCACGGCGAAGATCCTCGCCCGGCAGCGGTTCATGGCCCGCACGATCGCGATCTCGCAGGTGCAGCGGGAGTGGTACCGCGGCCTGTCGGGAGCGGGGTCCGCGCAGAACCTCGTCGTGGTCCCGAACGGCGTCACCGACCCGGGCCCGCTTGACCCCGCCGAGCGGCAGCGCCGGCGCAGCGCCCTGGGGGTCGGCGACGGGGAGGTGCTCGCGGTGAGCACGGCACCGATGCGCCGCGACCAGGGTCACGAGCTCCTGCTCGAAGCACTCGAGTCGCTTCCGGACGGGCTCCGCCTGGTGGTCGCGCTGGCCGGGGACGGCCCGCTGCGGCCGTGGCTGGAGTCACGGGTGGACGCGAGCGACGACCTGACCGAGCGCGTCCGGTTCGTGCACCGCCACCAGGAGCCCGCGGCCCTGCTCGGGGCGGCGGACCTGGTGCTGCACACCGCCCGCTCCGGTGCGGCGCCCACGGCGCTGCTGCGGGCGATGGCAGCCGGTGTCCCGGCCGTCGCCACCCGGGTCGGGGGCGTCCCGGAGATCGTCACGGCCGACACCGGCGTGCTCGTGGCCCTGCACCCCACCGCGATCGCCGACGCGCTCGTCGCCCTCACCGAGGACGGGGCCCGGCGGGAGCGGCTCGGGACGGCGGCGCGGGAGCGGTTCCTCGCCGAGTACGAGGCGATCGGGTGGGCTCGGCGGCTGCACGAGCTCTACCAGGAGGTCCTGACCCCCGGCCGGGCCGACCTGGGCGAGCCCCAGCCGTCCTGATCCCGGCAAACCGGTCGACGATGCACCGTGCGGCCGTCACAATCACTGACCGTGCCGCATGCTCCTGCCTCCCCCGTCCTGCGCCGAGCCACCGCCGACGACCTGCGCGCCATCACCACCACGGACGGGCGTGGGTTCGGGGTGCACTACAGCGACACCGACATCGAGGACTTCCGGCCGCTGTTCGACCCCGACCGCTACCTGCTGGCCCAGGACCCCGAGGACGGCGCGAAGCAGGACGGCCCGATCCTCGGGGTCACCGGCTCGTTCCGGTTCGACGTCACGCTGCCCGGCGGAGCCACGCTGCCCGCGCCGGGCGTCACCTGGGTCTCCGTGGCCGTCACCCACCGGCGGCGCGGCATCCTGCGCGCACTGATGACCGAGCAGCACCGCGGTTTCGTGGCCGACGGCAGCGCGGTCTCCCTCCTCACCGCGAGCGAGGGCGCGATCTACGGCCGCTTCGGCTACGGCATCACCACCCAGCACCGGGCCGTGGAGATCACGCGCCGCCGCGCCACGTTCCGGCCCGGCGCGCCCGACCCGGGCGGCGTCCGGGAGATCGACGGCAACGAGGCACGGCTGCTCTTCCCCGACATCCACCGTCGCTGGACCGCCCTCGTACCGGGTGCACTCAGCCGCAGCGAGGCGTGGTGGGACAACCACATGCTCGACCGCGAGTCGCGGCGCGGGGGCGGCACGGCGCTGTTCCACCTGGCCCACGCCGACGGTTACGCCTCCTACCGCATCGAGCACGGCGAGCGGACGTGCCGCGTGGTGGAGCTGGTGAGCGTCACCGCGGAGGCGCACGCCGCGCTGTGGCGGGTGCTGCTCGCCCTCGACCTCGTGGAGACGGTGGCGGTGTGGTCCCACCCGCTCGACGACCCGCTGGGCTACCTGCTCGCCGACCCCCGGCAGGTGCGCACCACCCGCCTGCGCGACGGCATGTGGGCCCGCGTCCTGGACGTACCGGCCGCGCTGTCGGCCCGCCGCTACCGCACCGAGCTCGACGTCGTCCTCGACGTGCACGACCCGTTCCTCGACCTCGGCGGCCGGTTCCGGCTGCGCGGCGGCCCGGACGGGGCCGAGTGCGAACGCGTGGCCGCGGGCGGCCCCTCCGTCGCGGTGGACATCGCGGGGCTGGGCCCGCTGCTGTTCGGCGGAGAGCGCGCCGCGACCCTCGCCCGCGGTGGGCTGCTGGAGAGCGACGACCCGGTCGCGCTGCGCCGCGTCGACGCCGCGTTCCTGGCCGACCGCCTCCCCCAGCACGGCACGGAGTTCTGAGGGCGGCCGCGCGCGACAATCGCCACACAGTGGGCGGGCCGGACAGGTCCTAAGGTCTCCCCCATGAGCGACACCGGCGGCAGCCGCCCGCTCGAGGACGGCATCGTCCGCGAGTTCGGCGTCGACAGCTCGCGCGAGGGTCGGGTCAACCTCTCCTACGGTGCCTACCTGCACCTGGACGAGCTGCTGTCGGCCCAGCACCCGGTGAGCAGGCCGGCGCACCACGACGAGCTGCTGTTCATCGTGCAGCACCAGACGTCGGAGCTGTGGCTCAAGCTGGTGCTCCACGAGCTGCGCGCCGTGCAGGCCCAGCTGGCCGCCGACGACCTGCGGCCCGCGCTCAAGGGGCTGGCGCGGGTGAAGCACATCCAGCGCACCCTCACCGACCAGTGGTCGGTGCTCGCCACGCTCACCCCGTCCGAGTACGCGGAGTTCCGCAGCTTCCTCGGCACGTCGTCGGGGTTCCAGTCCGACCAGTACCGCGCCGTCGAGTTCGTGCTCGGCAACAAGAACGCCGAGATGCTCCAGCTGTTCGGTCACGACGAGCGGGCCCGCGCCCAGCTCGCGGAGCTGCTGGCCCGCCCCAGCGTCTACGACGAGTTCCTGCGCTACCTGGCCCGCCACGGCCACGACGTGCCGCGCACGCTGCTGGAACGCGACGTGACGCAGCCGCACACGTTCTGCCCCGAGCTCGTGCCCGTCTTCCGTCGGATCTACGAGCACTCCCACGAGTACTGGGAGGCCTACGAGGCCTGCGAGGAGCTGGTGGACCTGGAGGAGAACTTCCAGCTCTGGCGGTTCCGGCACCTCAAGACCGTGGAGCGCACGATCGGGGTGAAGCGCGGCACCGGCGGCTCCAGCGGGGTGACGTTCCTGCGGGCGGCGTTGGAGCTGACGTTCTTCCCGGAGCTGTACGCGGTACGCACGGAGATCGGCGCATGACCGCGGACACCCTCGACCTCGCCTCGCGCGCCGCCGACCTGGACGCCGCCGACCCACTCGCCGCCCACCGCGACCGCTTCGTCCCCAGCCCCGGTGTGGTCGCCTACCTCGACGGCAACTCCCTCGGCCGCCCGCTGGCCGACACCGCCGAACGGCTCGCGCGGTTCGTCCGCGAGGAGTGGGGCGGCGGCCTCATCCGGGGATGGACCGGCGACGGGCCCGCCGGGGCGAGCTCGGCCCGGCCGTGGATGGACTGGCCCGGCCTGGTCGGCGACCGGATCGCCGCCGCCGCGCTCGGCGCGGCCCCTGGCCAGACCGTCGTCGCCGACTCGACCACCGTCCTGCTCTACAAGCTGGCGCGCGCCGCCGTCGATGCGCAGGCCCGCGACGGCCGCCGCGAGATCGTCCTCGACACCGACAACTTCCCCACCGACCGCTACGTGCTGGAGGGCATCGCCGCGGAACGCGGGTGCGTCCTGCGCTGGATCGAGCCCGACCCCGCCGAGGGCGTCACGCCCGAGCAGGTCGCGGCCGTCGTCGGGCCGGCCACCGGGCTGGTGCTGTTCAGCCACATCGCCTACCGGTCGGGGTGGCTCGCCGACGCCCCGGCGATCACCCGGATCGTGCACGACGCCGGCGGGCTGGTGCTCTGGGACCTCTGCCACTCCGCGGGCTCGGTGGAGCTGGAGCTCGACGCCTGGGGTGTGGACCTCGCCGTCGGCTGCACCTACAAGTACCTGGGCGGCGGCCCCGGCTCACCCGCGTTCGGCTACGTCCGCCGCGACCTGCAGGACACCCTCCGCCAGCCGATCCAGGGCTGGATGGGGCGCCGCGACCCGTTCCTGATGGGCCCCGGCTACGCGCCGGCCGACGGCGTCCGCGGCGTGGTCAGCGGAACACCGCCGATCCTGGCGATGGTGCCGCTGCTCTCAGCGCTGGACCAGCTGGAGGTGGCCGGGATCGCCGCCGTGCGCGCCAAGTCGGTGGCCCTCACCGAGTTCGCGCTGGAGCTGGTGGACGCCTGGCTCGCGCCGTACGGCGTCGAGGTGGCCTCCCCCCGCGACCCTGCCCGCCGCGGCGGCCACGTCACGATCCGCCGGGCCGGGTTCCGCGACCTGCTCCCCCACCTCTGGGAGCGCGGCGTCATCCCCGACTTCCGCGAGCCGGACGGCATCCGCCTGGGCCTCGCCCCCCTCAGCACGAGCTTCGCCGAGCTCCACGCCGGCCTCGCTGTGCTGCGGGACCTGCTCGCTCAGGGCACCTGACCCGCCATCCGGACTCGCGGATCTGATCATTCCGAGACCCACCTCTTCGCCCCCGGAAGGGCCGAAACCCGGATCTCGCGCCGATCAAGAACCCGCGCGGGCGACTCGCGGGTCGGGAACGGGCGACTCGCGGGGGGTGGGGTCAGGGGGTGGGGGTGGTCAGGAGGTGGCCCCATTTCTGGCGGACGCCGCGCAGGTACTCCGGGCTGCTCTGCGCGACGCGGGGGAAGTCGGCGCGGCGTTCGAACGGGCGGCAGGCGTCGATGATCGCCCGGCTGTTGTAGGCGGGGGCGCCCTCGGGGAGCATCGGGTCGAGCTTGCTGCCCCAGCCGTGGCGCATCGTCTCGATGTCGCGTTCCGGGTCGCTGCGGGTGGACATCGCCCAGATGACCTGTTCCAGGTCGGAGGGGTCGATGTCGTCGTCGACCACGACGACGTACCGGTTCATGTAGGCGGCCGCGGGGCACTGGGCGGCGAGGTGCGCGACCTGCCGGGCGTGTCCCGGGTAGCGCTGCTCCAGCGACACCGCGACGAACAGCCGCCCGCCTCCGGACTCGTGCGCCCACGCGGCGGTGACGCCCGGCACGCCCATCGACACCAGCTCGTCGTGGATCATCGCCGACTTCATGACGGTGCGCATGTACGAGTAGTCGTGCGGCGGGCGGCCGGGGGGCGCTCCGAGCAGGATCGGGTCGTCGCGGTGGTAGAGCCGGGTGATCGACAGGTTCAGGCAGGGGCGGCGCCGTCCCGAGTAGTAGCCGGTCCACTCCCCGAACGGGCCCTCGTCGCGCATGTTGTCCGGCGTGAGCCAGCCCTCGACGGCGATCTCGCTGCCTGCCGGGATCGGCAGGCCGGTGTCGGGGGCGATCACCACCGGGACCCGCTGCCCGAGCACCGCGCCCGCGTACTCCAGCTCGGACACCCCGCCCGGCACCTCGGTGCCGCCGAGCGCCAGCAGCAGCGGGTCGTGCCCGAACGAGACGGTCACCGGGGCCCGGCCCTCCCTGGCGAGCCAGCGCTCGATGTTCTGCGCACCGTGCTTGCCCGGGACGGCGGCGATCGTGGTGCCGCGGCCGTCGTCCTGCACCTCCATCCGGTAGCAGCCGCCGTTGTGCACGCCGGTCTCCGGGTTGCTCGTGACCACGAAGCAGCCGGTGCCGATGAACCGGCCGCCGTCGTGCTCGTGCCAGCGCGGCACGGGGAACTTCAGCAGGTCGACCTGGTCGCCCGGCACCTCGTTCGCGAGCAGCGGCGCAGTGTCGACCGGCTCGACCGGGAAGTCCGGGGCGCTCGCCGCCCAGCGCGACGGCTTGCCGCGCAGCGCGTCCACCAGCGCGGCGTCGTCGAGGTCGTCGCCCAGGCGCAGAGTGCGGCCGAAGCGGTGGGACGACCCGGTGCTCCCGGTCAGCACCCGCATGCCGGCGGGGTAGCCGGTGATCTCGTCGAACAGCACGGCTGGCGGCTGCGGCAGGTGGTAGCTGACCTCGGCGATCCCGCCCAGCTCGAGGTCCCAGTGGGCGCCGCGGACGTGCCGCAGCTCGCCCATCTTCTCCACGGCGTCGATGTGGCTGCGCAGGCTCAGCAGCGGTTCGTCACCGGGCGGGGTGGATGTCGTCATGCCGGGGCGCTCCTCAGGTGTCCAGGTGCTTCTCGACGAGCGGCCAGAGGTCCGGTCGCTCGATCAGGCTGAGGTGCCGCGTGTCGTCCAGCACCTCGAGACGGGCGTCCGGAATGCCGGACGCCAGCACCTGCGCCATCGCAGGCGGCGTCGCATAGTCGTCGCGCCCGACCAGCACCAGGGTCGGGGCCTGGATGTCGCCCAGCCCGGCCTCGGCGTTCAGACCGGCGAACGCGTGGCACGCCGCAGCGTGGGCACGCGAGTCGGTGGCCACGAAGATGTCGGACACCCGGCGCACCTCGTCCGGGTGCGCCTCCACGAAGGACGGCGAGAACCAGCGGTCGACCTGGAAGGCCACCTGCTTCTCCCGCGGTACACCGACGGCCTTCTCGGCGCGGTCGATCCACTGCGCCACCCGGTCCGGGCCGTAGTCGGCGGTGGTGTCGGCCAGCACCAGCCGCGCGACGAGGTCGGGACGGCGCTGGGCGAGGAGGATCGCGGTGCTGCCGCCCATGGACAGGCCCACCACGTCGACCGGCCCGTCGGCCACCACCTCGATGATCGCGGCCACGTCGTCGGCGAGGTCGGCGATGCCGAACGGCCCGCCGTCCCAGTCGGAGCCGCCGTGCCCGCGGGCGTCCGGGGCGAGCACCCGCCGGTTCCCGGCCATCGCCGCGGCCATCGGATCCCACACCCGTCCCGACAGCGCGAGCGCGTGCAGCGCCACGAGGGGACGAGCACCACCCTCCCCGGTGGCGGCGACCTCGAACGTGCCCCGCGCCGTGTCGACCCTCATGCCGACCGCCGCTCGTTCTCGGCCTGCCGACGGCGTGCGGTGGCCTCGATCGCGCTGCAGATCTCCTGGTAGGTGCCGCAGCGGCAGATGTTGCCCTCCAGGTGCGCCGCGATCTCCTCGCGGGTCGGGGCCGGATTCTGCGCCAGCAGTTCGTGGCCCATCAGCACGAAGCCGGGAATGCAGTAGCCGCACTGCATCGCACCCGCCGCGACGAACTCCTCGACGACGTCGTCGTCCTCCGCCAGCCCGTCGGCGGTGGTGAGCGGCACCCCGTCGTAGCGCACCGCGCGGGCCAGGCAGCTGCTCACGCTGTGGTCCTCCGCCAGCACGGTGCACGCCCCGCAGGCCCCGACGCCGCAGCCCTCCCGGACGCTGGTGATGCCGAGGCGGCGCAGCACGTCCAGCAGCAGGTCGTCATCGGCGACCGCGACGCGGTGGCGCGCCCCGTTCACGGTCATCTGTACATCCGTGGTCATGCCCCGGCCTCCTGCTCGGCGAGTGCGGTGAGGATCCGTTCCGGCGTGAGCGGCAGCCGGGGGAAACGGATACCGATGGCGTCGCGCACCGCGTTCGCGATCGCGGGGGCGAGCGGGATGATCGTGGTCTCGCCGACGCCCTTGGCGCCGTAGGGCCCGCTGCGGTGCGGGCTCTCCACGATGATCGGCGTGATCTTGTCGGGAACGTCGAGCACGGAGGGCAGCTGGTAGTCGAGCAGGGTGCCGTTCACGATCTGGCCCTCGTCGAACACCATCTGGTCGAACAGGGCGTGGCCGACGCCCATGATCGCCGCCCCGGTGAGCTGCTGCTCCACCAGCTTCGGGTTGATCGCCCGGCCCACGTCGCCCGCCACCGCGAGGTGCTCGACGTGCACCCGGCCGGTCGCGGTGTCGACGGTGAGCTGCACCGCCACCGCACCGGCGAACCAGTGCTCGGTGACCCGCTCGGACTGGCCGGTCTCGTGGTCGTAGGGCACCCACGAGGTGGTGAAGTTGGCCTCGGTGGTCAGCGTGGTGCCCCGCGCACCGAAGTGCCCGTGGAGCAGCTCGGGGATCGAGACCTTCTGCTGGTTCTCGGCGCTGACCAGGCCGTCCCCGGTCAGCTTGACGTCGGTGACGGCCACCCCGAAGCGCTCGGCGGCCAGGTCGAGCAGCTTGTCGCGCATGGCGTCGGCGGCCCGGCGCACCGCGTTGCCGGTGTGGTAGGTCGACCGGCTCCCCGCGGTGATCGTGTCGTAGGGGGTGACGTCGGTGTCCGCCGCCACCACCCGGACCTGCCCCTCGCCCAGGCACAGCGCCTCGGCGGCGATCTGGGCCATGATCGTGTCACTGCCCTGGCCCATGTCCACCGTGCTGATCAGCAGGGTGGCCGAGGCGTCCTGGTTGAGCTGCAGCACCGCGTTGGCGATCGTCGGGGTGAGCACGGCCTTGACGCCGACCGCGACGCCGCGGCCACGGCGCAGCCTGCCCTCCTCGCGCTGGAGCGGGGTGTCCCAGCCGACGGCCTCGGTCACGGCGTCCAGGCAGCCCGCGAAGTCGGCACTGTGCATCGGGGTGCCGACCGGTGCGACGTCGCCCTCACGCAGCAGGTTGCGCCGCCGGAACTCGGCCGGATCGACGCCGCACTCCCGGGCGAGCTCGTCCACGAGCGACTCGTGCGACCAGGTCACCTGGGGTACGCCGAAGCCGCGGAACGGGCCGGCCGACGGCTTGTTCGTGTAGACGCAGCGCGAGCGGACGTCCACGTTCTCCACACGGTACGGCCCGGTGGCCACCATCCCGGACTTGGCGGTGATGCGCGGGCCCACGTCGGCGTACGCCCCGGTGTCGTAGCGCACGTCGGCGGTGGCCGCGACGATGCGCCCGTCCTTGTCGGCGGTCATGCTGCCGGTCACCGCGGCACCGTGGCGGGTGGTGAGCAGGAACGCCTCCTCTCGGGAGGCCGTGATCCGCACGGCGGTGCGCTGCGTCCAGGCGAGCACGGCGGCCAGCGGCTCGAGGCGGTCGTACATCTTCGCGCCGAAGCTGCCGCCCAGCGGCGCGCTGCGCACCCGGACCGCGTTCAGCGGGATCCCGAGCAGGTCGGCCACCGACTGCCGGACGTAGGACGGGGTCTGCGTCGCGGAGAGGATCTCGAGCCGGTCCCCGTCCCGCCACGCGGCGGTGAACGGCAGCTCGATCGGCACGTGGTGCGTCGGCGGGCACCAGAAGTCCTCGTGCACCGTGCGCCCGCCCTCGGCCGCGGCCGCCTCCGCCACGTCGCCCCGGCGCAGGGTGTACTCGTAGTTGACGTTGGTGTCGCGCTTGCCGCGCAGGTGCTTCAGGTCGCCGAAGACGACCGAGGGGCGCAGGACATCGTGCACGTAGGGACCACCGGCGACGGCGAGATCCACGTCGTGCACCGGCTCCAGCTCGGTGTAGTCGACCTCGATCTCGTCGGCGGCCATCCGCGCCGGGGCGAGGCCCCGGGCGAGCACCGCGGCCACGGGCTCACCGATGTAGCGCACGCGGTCCACCGCGAGGCAGGGCTGGTCGGAGAACGCCGGGCCCGTCATCAGCGCGTTCCCGAAGAGCTTGTAGAGCTGCGCGCCGGTCACCACCGCGACCACGCCGTCCACCGCCATGGCCCGCTCGGTGTCCACCGACCCGATCAGGGCGTGGGGACGGGTGCTGCGGTGCACCACGACGTCGAGGCACGGGCGCAGCGGCTGGTCGGCCGCGTAGAGCAGCTCCCCCCGCACCTTCGCCCGCGCATCGGTGCGCGCCCACCGTTCACCGACTGCGCCACCAGCGGCGACGCGAGTTTCGCCGAGCATCCGAACCCTCCTTTCCTGTGGACCTGCCGGCCGCACCGGTATCGGTGCCGCCCGTCGAACCCCAGGCCGCTCGAATCGCGTCCTCGACCGCGACGAGGCCGAGGCGTCTCTTGAAGTCCGCTCCCCCGCGGATGTCGGGGATGGGATCGATCACCGGACCCGCGGCCTCCTGGCCCAGCCGCACGGCATCGGCCACCCCGGCGTCACTCGGCACGTCGACGCTGACGTACTTCGGCACCTCGGCCAGCGCGCCGAGTCCGAGGCGGAGCTCCCGTTGCCCTTGCACCGGTGACGTCACCAGCGCGGCCGCCGAGGCGCACGGCCAGTCGTTGACCGACTGGCTGCTCAGCTTCGCGAAGCCGGACGACGACCCGGTCTGGGCGGGGATCTCCACCGCGGTCACCAGCTCGCCGGGCGCCACCGCGGTCTCCTGGAAGCCGACGAAGAAGTCGCGCACCGGGACGTGCCGCACGCCCGCACTGCTGCGCAGCTCCACGCGGGCGCCCAGCACCATCAGGGCGGTGGGCGGGTCGAGCCGGTAGTCGCCGTGCGCCAGGTTCCCGCCGACGCTCGCGGTGTTGCGCACCCTCGGGTTGGCCACGTGGCCGTAGACCTGGGCCGCCAGCGGAACCACCCGGCGCACCACCGGGTCGGTCTCCATCCGGCGCAGGCTGACCATGGCGCCCACGCGCAGGCCGGTGTCGGTGCGCTCGATCCCGTCCAGGTCGGGCACCAGGGAGAGGTCGACGAGGTCGGAGGCGAACAGGACGCCCTGCTTGATGAGGATCTGCACCGCGGTGCCGCCGCCGTAGACCATCGCCTGGTCCAGGCTCCCCAGCAGCGCGCAGACCTCGTCGAGAGTCTGGGGGCGGTGCAGCGTGGGCGCGCCGAGAGGCGCCGCCATCTCCGCCGTCATCGCCGGGCCGCCGCGATCCGGCCGGTGAGCAGCGCCACCAGGCGCCGCCACCATGGCATGCGACGGGGTGGCACGACCTGGGGTCCGTCCGCCTGCGCGGGCTGCGCCGGCGACGCGGTCTGCGGTACGGCCTGCGGCGCTTGCTCCGCTCGGCGGCCCGCTCCCCCGGTGGCGAGCAGCTCGCGCACCGCGCTGTTCTCCGGCCCGGGCGGCCCGGCGGCGCACACGCGGGAGAAGTCCGCGGCGAACTGGCGCTCCACCTCCTCGGTGCGCCGGCGCACGATCGACTCGCCGAGCCGGCCGATCTTGCCCCAGAGCGCGACGTCGAGACCGAACTCCACGCACGACCGGTCGGCCGCGCCGTCCTCGCGGACCGACAGGTCCGCCTCGATCTTGATCGTGCTGCCCAGCCTGCGGTCCTCGCCGCGCAGAGTGGCCCGCACCTGCCCAGGACCGGCCAGCTCCGTGATCTCGGCCGTGAAGCCGGCACTGAACCGGACGTGCGCGACCTCGTTCACCAGCCGGCCCCGGTAGTGCGTGTCGTCGACCTTCACCAGCTCCTGGCAGCCCGGGACGCAGGCCTGCATCGAGTCCGGATCCAGGAAGTGCGTGAACACACGCTCCGGGGCAGCGGGCACCCGGAACGAGGAACTCAGCTTCATAGCATGACCACCATACTGGACTAGTTATCTCGTATGCAGGACACTAGGCAGGGCTCGGGGCGGCCGTCAACCCGATCGCCGCCCGGCCGGAACACCTCGGCTACCGTCTGGTCGCGCAGCGTGTACGGAGAGGCAGGGGAGCGTCATGGCGAGCGATGTGCCCGCGGTCATGAACGCCGTGCGACTGCTGGAGCGGATCGCCCGCGACTGGCCCGAACCCGTCCCCTCGGGCGTGCTGATCGAGGATCTCGAGCTCAACCGCAGCACCTGCTACAACATCCTCGGCACCCTGCAGCGGGCCGGCTGGGCCGCCACCCGGGGCGACCGAGCAGGCTGGTGGCTCGGCCCGCGCCTGCTGGCCATGGTCGACACCTCGCAGGACTGGACGCGCGAGGTCGTCCAGCAGGAGCTCGACGACCTCAGCAAGCGGCTGGGCTACCTCACCTTCGCGGTGCGCCGCCACGGCTCGTCCGAGTACGCCGTGCTGGCCAAGGCCGACCGGGCGCAGGGCGTGCGGATCACCGTCGGCCTGGGCGACACCTTCCCGTTCTCCGCGCCCGCGATCATGCGCGCCTTCGTCGCCTGGTCCGACCCCACCGAGGTGGACCGGCTGATCGACAGGAACGGGCTCACCGCCTTCACCCCGGAGACCGTCGTCGACCGCGACGCGCTGCGCGGCGTGCTCGCCGAGACCCGGGAGCGCGGCTACGGCGTCAGCGTCCGCGAGTACGACCTCGGACAGTCCGGCGTCTCCGCCCCCGTGTTCGACGAGCGGGGCCGGGTGAGCATGGTGCTGTGCTCGCTGGCGTTCTCCTCCGAGCTCGACGAGCCGGCGGTCACGAAGGCCGGTGAACTGATCCGCGAGTGCGGCCAGCGCATCACGGAACGAACGGGCGGCACCCTCCCACCCCCCTGACCCCCGGCCCGGCCCCGCCCCCCGCAAAGTTCAGGAAAGCCACTTTCAGGCCCGCAGAGGGCAGGAAAGTGGCTTTCCTGAACTTCGGGGCCACCCCCACACCGGTCACGCGCGGCGCCTTGACGGCACATCGCGCTCTGCCATAGCGTCCGGCAGCGGATCAGATGTCCTACATATAGGACAACTCGTCCAGCGGGCAGGCTCATCGCCGCCGGACGACGGAGGAGGACCTCGGTGCACGACATCGCTGTCGCACGGAATTCCTGGCGCAGCGGCCTCGACCGCTCCCAGTGGCGATCGCTGATCGCGGCGAACCTCGGCTGGTTGTTCGACGGGTTCGAGACCTACGCGCTCATCCTCACCGCCAGCACGGTGCTGCACCGGCTCGCACCCGGGGTGCCGGCCGGCTCGCTGGCGTTCCTCACCGGGGCGACCATCGCGGTGACGCTGCTGGGCTGGGGCATGGGCGGCATCCTCGGCGGCGTCTTCGCCGACTACTTCGGCAGGCGGCGCACGCTGATCACCGCGATCGTGCTCTACGCGGCGTTCACCGGGCTCAGCGCGCTGTCGTGGTCGTGGGAGTCGTTCCTGGTGCTGCGGTTCATCACCGGGTTCGCCCTCGGCTCGGAGTGGGGCACCGGGACGTCGCTGGTGGCCGAGATGTGGCCGAGCAACGCCAGGGCGAAGGCGGCCGGGCTGATGCAGTGCGGCCTCGGGCTCGGCTTCTTCATCGCCTCGGCCTGCTGGTTCTTCATCGCCCCGCTGGGGCCCGACTCCTGGCGCCTGATGTACCTGGTGGGCGTGCTGCCCGCGCTGTTCGCGCTCTGGCTGCGCCGGTCGGTGCCGGAGTCGGAGCAGTGGACCAAGGCCCATCGCCACCGGGCGGAACTGCGCGAGCGGGGCCCGCAACAGCTGACCGACAGCGAGCAGGCCTACACCCGGCTGACCCTGCGCCAGATCTTCCACGACCCGAAGCTGCGGCGGCTGACGATCCTCGGCTCGATCATGTCGCTGGTGACCACGCTGGGCTGGTGGGGTATCTCCACCTGGGTGCCGCTCTACGTCTCCGACGTGGCGGTGAAGGCCGGGCACAGCGCGTCCAGCTGGGCCAGCCTCGCCGGCATGATCTACAACATCGGCGCGATCGCCGGGTACGTGTCGTTCGGCTTCCTCGCCGACCGCTACGGCCGCAAGCCGACGGTCCTGCTGTACTTCGCGGCGTCGCTGGTGCTCACCCCGGTGCTGTTCCTCTGGACCCACGACCTGCGGCTGATCGTCGTCGTCCTCGTCGTCAACGGGTTCTTCACCCTGGGCCAGTACACCTGGATGCCCGTCTGGCTCCCGGAGTTCTACCCCACCCACCTGCGCGCGACGGGCTCGGCGTTCGTCTTCAACGCCGCCCGGTTCGTCGCGTTCCTGGGACCGCTGCTCTCCGGCGCGATCATCTCGAAGCTCGGCGGCTACGGCATCGCCGCCACGGTGGTCGGCCTGATCTACATCGTCGGGCTGGTCACCGCCCCGTTCTGCCCCGAGACCCGGGGACGCCCGCTGCCGGAGTGAGCACTCCCCGGCCCAGCCGCACGCCCACCACATCCGCGCAGAGGAAGTCGATGTCGACAGTCAGCAGGTCTGCGACCCCCGCCGAGGCACGGACCCGCTCGGTCCGCCAGGGCGCCGGACGCGTTCTCGTGTTCGCGTTCCTGGGCACCTTGTTCGACGGCGCCGAGCTGAACCTCGTGGGCTACCCGATGGCCTACATCGCCGGCAGCCTCCACGTCAGCACCATCCAGATCGTGCAGGTCACGACACTGCAGGGGTTCGCGTCCATCCTCGGCGGCCTCGTGTGCGGCTGGCTGGGCGACCGGTTCGGCAGGCGCTGGACCTACACCGGCTCGGTGCTGATCTTCGGCGTGGCGGCGGTGCTCGGCGGCCTCGCCCCCACCTACGGGCTCTTCCTGGTCACCCGGCTGATCGCCGGCGTGGGCATGGGCGGGTTGTTCGGGCTGGCCTACTCGATGTTCACGGAGAGCTGGAAGACCAGCAGGCGCGGCGCCATGGGCGGCTCCATCCAGTCCATGTACTTCGCCGGTCAGATCGTCACCGAGGGCATCGTCTACTTCTGCACGGTCCGTTTCGGCGAGGCCGAGGGCTGGCGCGGCGGCTACATCGTCATCGGTGTCATCACGCTGGTGATCGGGCTGCTGGCCGCCGTGACCCTGCCCGAGTCCGAGCAGTGGCGCCACTACCGCAGCGAGCTCGCGGCCGGGCGCGTGCCCGAGCGGATGCGCCCGGCCAAGGTCCCGCTGAGCGACCTGTTCCGTCGCGAGCACGCCCGCGGCACCGTGCTGTTCATCGTGCTGGCCAGCGCGATGTTCATCAGCACCAACTCGCTCATCTCCTACCTCACCACGTTCCTGGTGCAGGTGGAGAAGGTGCCGCTCGGCACGGCCAGCCTGATCGTGCTGTTCGGACTGGTGATCACGGCCATCACCTACCCGCTCACCGGGGCGCTGTCGGACGCCATCAGCCGCCGGTCCGCGTTCTTCGTGTCCGCGCTCGTCGGTGTGGTCGGCTTCGGCTGGCTGCTGCTGCTGGTGGCCACCGGCTCGGCGCACGTGACCGTCCACTTCTGGACCGACCAGACCTTCTGGGCCGTCATGCTGTGCGCGGCGGGCAGCGGCGGCTTCGGCGTGCTCGGGGTGTGGATGGCCGAGTTCTTCCCCACCCGCATCCGGTCGGCCGGCTCCAACACCAGCTACTACGCGGGACGGGGCGTCGGGGCGGGCCTGTTCCCGCTGGCGGCGCTCAGCATCGGTGGCTCCGTCCCGGTGGCCCTCGCGCTCGGCGTGGTCGGGCCGGTCCTCGGCGCGCTCTTCGCGCTGGCCGTGCCCGACCGCACCGGACGCACCATCGTCGCCGTCGAGTAGGAGACCGACCGCGAGCCGCGACATGGACACCTGTCGCTGTCCGCACGGCCGGAGAACAACCACATGTGTCCATGTGGCGACGGGGCGGCGCCCGCATCAGCGGCCGGGCGGGAGGAACCCCTCGTCGGTCATCGGGAACAGGTAGCGGTCGGCGACCAGGGTGAGCACCCGGCGCGCCAGGCGCGGGGTCCCGACGACCGCGCGCGGAACGCCTGCGCCCACCCGCTCGTACGCACGGCTCGCCAGTTCCTCCAGCAGCTCGCCGACGTCGCCCTCGGCGGAGCTGAGCTGCAGGCCGGTTGCCCGTTGCAGCCGTGCGACCTCGACCAGGCCGAGCGACCTCTCCGCATACTCGGGGAAGACGCCGGCGAGGAACAGTGCGCCGTCGCCGATGCGCCGCCAGACACCCGGTTGCTGACCCGCCGGCACCGCATCGAGCAGGGCGGCCAGGCGTGGCAGGTCGAGCTCGTCCCAGCGTTGCCGGCGCCAGCCCTGCTCCCCGCGCCGCCACACGACCCCGGACGCCACCCGCGCGTAGGACGCCAGGAGCTCGGCGAGGAACAGCCGATGGCGCGGCTCGGTGGCGAACGCCGCGAGGACGGGCCCGTCGAAGACGGGCACCCGCGAGCGGGGTCCGGCGCGATCCGTGACGTGGACGCTGCCGACGATCGAGTTGCCCACCCGGTGCACGGCGGCGGCGAACACCAGGAACGGCGACACGTAGCTGAACCGTCCCTCCTTCTCGCCCTGTGCGGCGAGGACCGCGTCGGCCACGCCGGGCCGGTCGAGCAGGTCGAGAACGAGGGCGGGTGCCCGCCGCAGCGCCGGGACCTGGTCGGCGCGGCCCCGGGCGAGGGTGAGCAGATCACGATCGGTGAGATGCTCGCCGTATCGCCGCGCGATCGTTTCGCGTTCGTCCACGACACGATTCTCGGCCGCGAACGACGTTGAGCGCGATGCCCGAACGGTGGGGGACGGCCGCCTACGCTGCCCGTGTGCCCGACCCTTCCTCCGACGTGGACTACTGGTCGTTCGTCAACGTCGCGGTGGAGCGCACCGTGCGCGCCCTGCCCACGGTGGACGCGCAGGCGATGCGGCTGGTCCTGAGCCTCTATCGCGCGTCGAACGCGATGGTCTACGACCTCGAGTCGGCGGTGCACCGTCCCCACGGCTGGTCATGGGCGGGGTTCCGGGTGCTGTTCGTGCTGTGGGTGGCCGGCCCGCTGGAGTCCAAGCGCGCCGCCCAGCTGGCGGGAATGAGCCGGGCGGCGGTGTCGGCGCTGGTCAACACCCTCGAACGCGACGGCCTGGTGGTGCGCCGCAAGGCGGGACACGACCGGCGGGCGGTGGAGCTGTCGCTCACCGCCACCGGCGAGGAGGTGTTCGTCGCCGCCTTCACCGCACACAACGACCGGGAGCAGACGTGGGCCTCGGCCCTGTCCGACGAGGAGGCCACCCAGCTCACCTCGCTGCTGGAGAAGCTGATGGCGAGCCCGGCCGCGGCCGCGGCGAACCGCCGCCGCTGACGCCCACCCCGCCCCGCCCCGCCCCGCGAGTCGCCCGTTTCCACCCCGCGAGTCGCCCGTTTCCGCCCCGCGAGTCGCCCCTCCTGACGCCCGGGTCGAGTTCCCTCCGGTGATCTCCTGGAAAATCGCGAGTGTGAACGACATCCTGTTCAGCCTGGGCCTCGTCCTGCTGTTCGTGCTGATCGGCGGGTTCTTCTCGGCGTCGGAGATGGCGCTGGTCACGCTGCGCGACTCCCAGGTCCGTCGCATGGCGGAGCAGGACCGGCGCGGTGCGCGGGTCGCGCACCTGCGCGAGGACTCCAACCGGTTCCTGTCCGCCGTGCAGATCGGCGTGACGCTCGCCGGGTTCTTCTCCGCGGCGTACGGCGGCTCGACGCTGTCCGAGCCGCTCGGGGCCGTGCTGAGTGGCTGGGGGCTGCATCCGGCTCTCGCGGGCTCGATCGCGTTCATCGTCGTCACCATCGCGATCTCCTACCTCTCACTCGTCCTCGGCGAGCTGGCCCCGAAGCGCCTGGCGCTGCAGCGGCCGGAGGCCATCGCCCGCGGCGTCGCCCCCGTCCTCGACCGCGTGGCCAGGCTGAGCCGGCCGCTGATCTGGGTCCTCGGCGTCTCCACCGACGCCGTCGTCCGCCTGCTCGGCCTCGATCCGAAGGCGAGCGACGACGACGTGAGCGCCGAGGAGCTGCGCGACATGGTCAGCACGCACCGCAGCCTGGGCCAGGAGGAGCGACGCGTCCTCGGTGATGTCTTCGCCGCGGCCGACCGCTCGGTCGGGACCGTGATGGTGCCCCGCACGGAGGTCGACTTCCTCGAGGCCGACTCGACCGTGGCCGACGCGGCAGGCGTCGTGCTGCGCGGCACCCACTCCCGCTATCCCGTCATCGGCGCGGACGCGGACGAGGTGGTGGGCGTCGTCCACGTCCGCGACCTGCTCACGGTGCTGCACACCGAGCCCGGGGCGGAGCACCGGACGCTGCGCAGGCTCGCGCGCCCCGTGCCCCTGCTCCCGAACGGGAAGCGGCTGTTCCAGGCGCTCCCGGAGCTTCGCGCCCAGCGCGCGCACCTGGCCGTCGTCGTGGACGAGTACGGCGGCACGGCCGGGATCGTCACGCTGGAGGACATCCTCGAGCAGCTGGTGGGCGAGATCGAGGACGAGTACGACCCGCAGCGCAGCCCCGGCGCGGACGAGTCGGAGCTCGACGGGCTGCTGCACCGCGAGGAGGTGGCCGACCAGGCCGGCGTCCAGCTGCCGGACGGCCCCTACGAGACGCTCGGCGGGTTCGTGCAGACGCGGCTGGGCCGGGTGCCACAGGCGGGCGACGCGGTGCGTCTCGGGCCCCACCGGTTCACGGTGACCGAGATGGACGGGAGGCGGGTGGCCGGGTCCGCGTGGACGAGGTCGCGCCGCAGCCGAGCCCGCCCGCCTGACCGTTCGGGCGATCACACCGCCGCTGACCTGCAGCGATCAACATCGTGACGGAATCGGACGAACTGGGCGATTCCGCAGGCGGGTGCGGCGGGTAGAGAACATCATGACGCTTTTCGGCTTCCATGCTTCACACGAGCAGATACATCCGAGTGTCCTGTTGGCCGCGGTGCGCCGCGCCGAGGAAGCCGGGTTCGACGCCGCGATGTCGTCGGACCACATCTCTCCGTGGAGCGCCCGCCAAGGACAGTCCGCGTTCGCCTGGTCCTGGCTCGGAGCCGCGCTGCAGGCCACCTCACTGCCGTTCGGCGTGGTCAACGCGCCGGGGCAGCGCTACCACCCGGCGATCATCGCGCAGGCCATCGGCACGCTCGGCGCGATGTACCCGGGCCGGTTCTGGGCTGCGCTGGGCACCGGCGAGGCGAGCAACGAGCACATCACCGGGGACGACTGGCCCCGCAAGGACGTGCGCAACGCCCGCCTGCGCGAGTGCGTCGACGTGATCCGCGCGCTGCTGAACGGCGAGGAGGTGAGCCACGACGGGCTCGTCACCGTCGACCGGGCGCGTATCTGGACCCTGCCCGAGGAGCCGCCGCCCCTGGTCGGGGCCGCGGTGAGCGTCGCCACCGCACGCTGGTGCGCGGAGTGGGCCGACGGCCTGATCACGATCAACCAGCCGGTCGAGACGCTGCGCGAGATCGTCGGCGCCTACCGGGACGCGGGCGGGCGCGGCCGGCTGCACCTGCAGGTCCACCTCTCGTGGGACCCCGACGAACGGACGGCCGAGGCGGTCGCCATGGACCAGTGGCGCAGCAACGTCTTCCCGCCGCCGGCCTGCTGGGACATCGACTCGGCCGAGGTGTTCGACGCCGTCTCCGAGCACGTCCCGCTGGAGCTGGTGCGCAAGTCGGTGCACATCTCCAGTGACCTCGGCCGGCACACCGCGCAGCTCGCGGAGTACGCGGCGCTGGGCTTCGACGAGATCGCGCTGCACCACGTCGGCCAGGAGCAGGACGCGTTCCTGGACGCGTTCGGCGCCAAGGTCCTCCCCCAGCTCCGGGAGGCCGTGTGAAACTCACGCGCACCTCGGACCTGTGGTGGAAGAACGCCGTCATCTACTGCCTCGACATCGAGACCTACGCCGACGGCAACGGTGACGGCTGCGGTGACATCCGCGGCCTGATCCAGAAGATCGACCACCTCGACCGTCTCGGCGTCACCTGCCTGTGGCTCATGCCGTTCTTCCCCACGCCCGACCGTGACGACGGCTACGACATCACCGACTTCTACGGGGTCGACGAGCGCCTCGGCTCCCTCGGCGACATGGTGGAGCTGATCCGCACCGCCCGCGACCGCGGCATGCGGGTGATCGCCGACCTCGTCGTCAACCACACCTCGGCTCAGCACCCCTGGTTCCAGAGCGCCCGCAGCAGCCCCGACTCGCCCTACCGCGACTGGTACGTCTGGCAGGACAAGCCGCCGGCCGACGGCCCGCAGGGCGTCGTGTTCCCGGACCAGGAGACGAGCCTGTGGGAGTACGACCGGAAGGCGAAGCAGTACTACCTGCACCGGTTCTACAAGCACCAGCCCGACCTCGACGTGGCCAACCCCGAGGTCCGTGACGAGATCGCGCGGATCATGGGCTTCTGGATGGAGCTCGGGCTCTCCGGTTTCCGCGTCGACGCCGTCCCGTTCCTGCTGGAGACCGACGGCCTGGCCGACGCGGACGCGCTCCCGGACCCGCACGACTACCTCGCCGACCTCAGCGCGTTCCTGCGCAGGCGCAACGGGGAGGCCGTGCTGCTCGGCGAGGTCAACCTGCCGTACCCGGACACGATGCCGTTCTTCGGGGCGAACGACGGCGGCGGCTTCACCGACGAGCTGACGATGTGCTTCGACTTCATCGGCATGCAGCAGATGTACCTCGCGCTGGCGCGGGCCGACGCCGAGCCGCTCGCCGAGGCGCTGCGGCACCGGCCCGACCCGCCCGAGGACGGCCACTGGGCCACGTTCGTGCGCAACCACGACGAGCTGACGCTCGACAAGCTCACCGACGCCCAGCGCAAGGAGGTCTTCGACGCCTTCGGGCCCGACGAGGACATGCAGCTCTACGGCCGCGGCCTGCGCCGGCGCCTCCCGCCGATGCTCGGCGGAGACCAGCGCCGGATCCGGATGGTCTACAGCCTGCTGTTCTCCCTGCCGGGCACGCCGGTGCTCTACTACGGCGAGGAAATCGGCATGGGCGAGGACCTGAGCCTGCCCGGCCGGTTCGCGGTGCGCTCGGACATGGACTGGGCGGCGGTGCAGGAACAGCAGCCCGACCCCGACTCGCTGCTGTCCTGGATGCGGCTGCTCGTCGACAGCTACCGGGCGTGCCCGGAGCTGGCGTGGGGCGCCTGCACGGTGCTCGACCCCGGTTCGGACGCCCGGCCGGTGTTCGCGCACAGCTGCGGCACCGACGGCACCACGGTGGTGGCGCTGCACAACTTCGCCGACGCCGAGATCGACGCCGCCCCGGTGGTGCCGGCGCTCGCCGGAATGGAGCTGGTCGACGTCCTCGATCCCCGCCGGGGCCCGGTCAAGGTCGGGGACGACGGCACGATCGCGGTGACGTTGCCGCCCTACGGGTGCCGGTGGCTGCGCTGCGCGGAACAGTGACACAGTGTCGGCCGTGAGTCGCGCCGGCAGTGTCGCTGTCGTCACCGGAGCAGCCCGCGGGCTGGGTCGGGAGATCGCTCGTGGCCTCCTGGCCCGCGGGCACCGGGTGGTCATCACCGACCTGGACGCCGCCGCCGTCTCCGCCACCGCGGCGGAGCTGGCGGCCTCCGGTGCGGAGGTCACCGGCATCGTCGCCGATGCGCGCGACGCGGCCGAGCACCGCCGCGTCGCGGCCGCGGCCGCGCAGCTGGGCCCGGTGACGGTGTGGGTGAACAACGCCGGTGTGCTGCGCTCCGGACGGGCGTGGGAGCAGCCGGAGGAGCACCAGGCGCTGATGGTGGACGTCAACGTCATGGGCGTCGTCCACGGCTCCCGGGCCGCCGTGGAGCTGATGCGGGAGCGGGGCGGGCACGTGCTCAACATCGCGTCGATGTCGGCGCACGGGCCGGTGCCCGGGCTCGCCGTGTACGCGGCGACGAAGGCGGCGGTCCTGAGCTTCAGCACGAGCCTGCAGGGCGATCTCGACCTCGCGCGCGTACCCGTCCGGGTCCATGCGCTGTGCCCCGACGCCGCCGACACCGCCCTCGTGCGGGACGAGCAGGCGAGCCCGGACGTCGCGCTCCTGTTCTCGCAGCGGAGCCTGCTCACCCCCGCTGCGGTCGCGGATGCGGCCGTCGCGCTGCTCGACGGGCGGCGCGTGGTGCGTTCCCTGCCCACCCACCGGGCGGGGCTCATGCGGTTCGGCTCGCTGGTCCCCCGGGTGGCCCTGCCCGTGCTGTCGTTGCTGCGGGCCCAGGGCGACCGGCGCCGGACGAGCACGTGACCGTGAACGGATCGGGCCGCCGCCGGCGTCACGACCACGACGCCGGCGGCGACCCGGAACTGCTGGCGGCCAAGGCCGCCCTGCGCGACGAGGTGTGGACCGCCCTCACCGAGGCCCGGGTGGCGCGCTTCCCCGGCGCACGCAACCGCATCTCGAACTTCACCGGGGCGGAGGCCGCGGCGGAACGGCTCCGCGCCACCGACGTCTGGCGGGCCGCACGGACCGTCAAGTCGAACCCCGACTCGGCGCAGCTCCCGGTGCGCCAGCGGGCACTGCAGGACGGCAAGACCGTCTACATGGCCGTGCCGCGGCTGGCGGAGCAAGAGCCGTTCTTCCTGCTCGACCCCGACCACCTCGAGGATCCGCCGCGCAAGGCGGCCTCGATCGCCGGCGCCACCCGCTCGGCCCGCCGCGTCGCGGTGGCCCAGCTGTCGCCGGTGGACCTGGTGGTCAGCGGCTGCGTCGCCGTCGGGGAGGACGGGGCGCGGCTCGGTAAGGGCGGCGGCTTCGCCGACCTGGAGTTCGCCCTCGCCACCGCCGCCGGCTTGATCGGCCCCGACACACTCGTCGTCACCACCGTGCACGAGCTGCAGGTGCGCCCCGCCGGCGTGATCCCGACAGCGGCGCACGACGCACCGGTCGACCTCGTGGTGACCCCGGAACGCGTGCTGGACTGCCGCGCCAGCCGCGGCGCCCGCCCCGCCGACGGGATCCGGTGGGCCGAGGCCGGGTCAGCGGCAACCTGCGGCGTCTTGGAGATGCCGCCCAAACCCGTCATCAGTGATGATCTCTCATTCTTCTCCTCGCCGCCCTGATCGCCGCAGGACTCACGTTCGGCTGCCTCTTCTACCGCTGGCAGAGCGCAGGCCCGACCCGTGCTCGTCACGACAACAACCGTCCAGGTACCACTAAGAGCACTCGTAGTGCTCCTACCTGGGCGAGGACCCGGAGCTAACCTCGGGACTGTGCAGATCCAGGAGCTCTCCGGCGAGGAGCTGGAACACGTCGCCCGTGAGCGCTTCATACCCGCGATCGCCCGGACACGCCCCGACCATCGCGGGCGGGTGGCATCCCAGGACCTGGGCCAGACCGTCACGCTCTCTCGGTCGCACTGGGGCGGGCCCCTGCGGACGCTCCGGTCGGAACGGATGGCAGCGAGCGCGGCGGCCGACAACTTGATGCTCTTCTGCGTACATCTGGCCGGGCGGGGCAGAATCCACCAGCACGACCGCTTCGCCGAGCTGACGGTCGGTGCGGGAGTTCTGGCCGAGGCGCGTAGCCGCTACGAGCGGGTCTCGGCGACCAATACTCGGCGCATGAGCTTGCGTTTCTCCCGCGAGCTGCTTCCGCTTCGCACCGCCGAGATCACCGAGGCCTGTGCACGCAGCATTGACCCGGCGGCGCCGGCCATGCAGATGCTCTCCGGCTACCTCGGGCGGCTGTTCGAGGTAGCCGACGGCCTCACCGCCCAGCAGCGGCAGGACGCCGGACGCTCCGCGGTCGATCTGATCGCGATGGCGCTGCGGCACGTCACACCTTCGGTGCCGGGCGCGGACGGCTCCGCGAGCGTGTTGCTCGAGATGATGCGGACGCACGTCCGTGAACACGTGGCCGACCCGGAGCTGCGGGTCGAGGAGCTGGCGCGGCGGCACCACGTGTCGGTCCGCCATGCGTACACCCTGTTCGAACGGATCGGGACCACACCGGGCGCCTACCTTCGCGAGCAGCGCCTGCTCGCGGCACAGGCGATGCTGTCCGACCCGAGGTACGACCGTCTCGCGATATCGAGCATCGCGGCTGCCGTCGGGTTCCGCGACCTCACTACATTCGAACGGGCGTTCCGGCGGTTGTACGGGACGACGCCGGCCGGTTGGCGGCGTGAACACCGTCGCTCCGGACTGCTCCCGTGACCCTGCTGCAGGAAACGCATGGTGCAAAGCAGAAATCGCTAGGACGTTGAGGGCACTGGGCTGGTCGACTGTCTGCACAGCCAACGAGGGAGTCAGGCAGACGCGAACCCGGGCTGGGGGGTCCGACACCGACCGCGTCGATGCTTGATTCCTGGCCCGCGAGGGGTGGGGCCGGGACGTGCACGCGTCCCGGCCCCGGCTCGTCACGGTGGTGGCGCCCGGTACAAGATGCGAGTACCCCGAGCTACCGCACTCAGCGCTGCGACGCCACCTCACCCTTGAGGATGTGACCTGAACCGGTCATAGGTGATGATCCAGACGTGCTTCTCCTCGCTGCTCTGGTCGCCGCGGGCCTCACATCCGGTCGTCTCTTCTACCGCTGGCAGACCCGCAAGGACGGCGTGAAGGAGCGCTACTGGCGCAACGCCGGCGCCTGGGAGATCGCAGGACTCGGGATCATCGCCGCCATCCTCGTCATGGGGATGGGAAGAGGCTGAGCATGTCCCACGAGATCACCTGGACCGGCAACGACTACGAACGCCCGCACCCGCCTCACCCGCTCCGACGGCCGACCCATGACCCAAGCCGACCTTGCCCGCAAGGTCGGAGCCGCTACCCGCTCCGTCACCTCGTGGGAAGCAGGCGACGCAACACCCCACCCCAATTACAACGCCAAGCTCAACGAGCTGTTCGCAGACCAAATCCCCCACGAAGAGATGGTCGCCGGACCGCGCCTCAAGGAAGCCACCGTCCCGGAGCTCCTCGCAGAACTGCAGCTCCGCTTCGCGCACCTCGCCCGCGTCACACGACAGGCCCAGCCGAAGGGATCCGCCCAGTGATCGAGCACGAAGCGCAGGAGTGGGTTGACCACCTCGACCGCCTCGCCGTCGAAGCGACCAGTCAGACGCTTCAGGAGATGGGGTTCGTGCAGGCACCGATAGCACACCTGCTGCTCGACGAGGTCGATCCCCCGTACCTGGGCTATGTGACGTGCCGGCAGTTCCACCGGGGCGAGGACGCCGCTCGAGCAGTCGCAGGCCTTGGGGCGTTCGGGTCGATGTTCGGTGCGTCGCGCCTGATCGTGTCTTGGGAGTACCGCGATCTCGCTGTCGCGCTTGAGCAGCCCGACGCTCACGCTGCACCGTCGGGGGTGGTCGTGCTCGACGCCACCCGTACTGGGCACTCGGTTCGGTGGCATCCGATGCGGATGCACCCCGGCCCGGTCGTCGGTGGATTGCAGACCGTTCAAGCGGAGTGGGGTGAGACCCGCCAGCACGATCGCGGGGCGCTACCAGAGCCGGTGAATGCGCTGCTCGGGTTCTGGCGCTCACCGACGACCTGGGCTGATGGGGACATCGTCGAGTCCTACGAGACCCTGGTATCCGGCGGGTACTCGATGCACTGGGTAGATCGTGATCCTGCGATGCCACAGCCGAAGTGGATGCGGCTGCTGCGCAGCAAGCGCCGCTAGACCCCGCACACGACGAAGGCTGCGGAGAGCCCGCCGCAGGTCAGCGCTCTGTGACCGGCATACCGTCCCCAAGTGCTCCGCCCGCTCGTGCAGCCGATGGTCGCCCGACCAGCACCGGCCCTGCCCACAGCAGGGCCATGGGCGTTCGAGCCCAAGTTCGACGGGTTCCGGGCGATCGCGACCGCGGACCAGCGGCGGGTGCGACTCCACTCCCGCCAGCACCGCCCTCTCACCCGCTACTTCCCCGAGATCGTCAACGCCATCGCCGACCAGTTCGCCGGCCACGTCGTCCTCGACGGCGAACTCGTCGTCTGTCGGGGCGGTGGCCTGGACTTCATGGCGCTACAGCACCGCCGCACGGCGCGCCCCCGCGGAAGCGCCCGCGACGTTCGTCGTGTTCGACGTGCTCGCCGCAGGGGGAACCGACCTACGCGGCCACCCGTACCGGATCCGCCGCGCCCTGCTCCTACAACTGCTCGAGGGCGCCGGCCCATCTCTCGCGGTCGTCCCGATGACCACCGACGGGGAGGCTGCCCGCGCATGGCTTACAGGGCACCTCGACGCCGGCATCGAGGGCGTCGTCGCGAAGCGCCTCGACCACGGCTACCTCCCGGCCCGGCGCGCCTGGCGGAAGGTCAAACCAGCGCGGAGGCGGTCGTAGGCGGCGTGCTGGGCCCGGTGAACTCCCCGGTGGCGCTGGTCCTCGGCCGCCGTGACGACGCCGGTCGACTGCGGGTGGCCGGGCG
This sequence comes from Pseudonocardia xinjiangensis, assembly GCF_050948425.1. Classification (NCBI taxonomy): domain Bacteria; kingdom Bacillati; phylum Actinomycetota; class Actinomycetes; order Pseudonocardiales; family Pseudonocardiaceae; genus Pseudonocardia; species Pseudonocardia xinjiangensis. Next base: position 4,368,052 of record NZ_CP192009.1, read on the forward strand.
CACCGGGCTGCTCCCACGCGATACCAGGGCCGTCCTCGGGGCCCTGCTCCGCGCCGCGGACCAACAGCACCCCTGGCCGCCGGTGCTGCCCCCGGCGAGGCATGTCGGGGTCCTTCCGTCGGGGGTCGCGTATCGGCCCCTCATCCGCCGGGCCCGGGTGCTGCCGAGTGCCGGCCGAGCGAGGTCGATCAGCGGCGCCGGACGACCTTGCGGTCGATGACCACGAACACGCCGCACACCGCGATCAGCACCGCGATGGACGCGTTCTGGCTGAGGTCCAGGCCCACGATCACGGCGATCGCGGCCACGAACGTCGAGATGCCCAGGGCCAGACCGGCGGCGGGGCGCTCGTTCTGCAGGCTGGCCATCACCGGCCGACCTGTGCAGTGCCGAACTCGACGGCGGGACGGACAACGCCGCCCACCTGGTCCGCCTTACGGGCCTCCGGCACCTGCACCTCATGGCGGTGCGCACCAACCGCGGCCCGGCGAGCACGGGCAGCGAACTCGGCCAGCACCAACGAGAGCCACTCGGCGTCGTCAGCGGTGAGGTGCAGGTCCGCCTTGAGCAGCGAGCCGTCGGGCCGGAGCGACATGGTGTTCTCCACCGTGAGGTGGACGCCGTTGTGGCGGCTGACGAGCCGGCCGGTGCGGTCGTGCTCGTCGTCGCGCGTCTGCGTCACGGTGACGATCGCGTCGTCCACCGAGGCCTCCAGCACCTCCGGGGCGGAAGCGTGCCGGACGTCAGACGGGACACTCGCGTCGCACGACAGCGGGCTGCACCAGGACGGGTGAGCCACAGCGGCAGGGAGGTGGGAGAGAATGCTCATTGGGTCGCAGCTCCGATGCGATCAAGGCCCGGGTAGCCGGTGTTCCAGCACCGGTCCGGGCCGCCTCGCGAACTCACTCCGCAGGAGTGCGCAATGATGGTTCGCGCTCACCGAGGAGAAGATCGCCGCGATCCCGCTGCTCCGGGCCCTGTCACACGATCAGCTCCGATAGGGCGGTCGGGGCGGGGGGCGGCCCGTCCGTCATCCGGCGTGTGCGTAGGCGGGCAGGGCCAATGCCGAGTTGGCGGTGCGGCCGTCGTCGCCCGGGAGCCCGGCGGGATCACGCAGCGCCTGGTTCCGCAGCGCCAGCTCCTCGGCGGTGCGGGGAGCGACGAAGGCGCCGCCCGCGGCGGCGAGCCCCTGGTTCATCCGGACGAACTCCCGCATCCGGTGCTCGTACGCCGCGAACGCGGCCGCGTGGTCGGCAGTGCTCGCGAGCTCACCCGCGAGCACGTACGCGCCGACCAGTGCCACGCTCGACCCCTGCCCGGACAGGAACGACGGGGCGTACGCGGCGTCACCGACGAGGGCGACCCGCCCGCGCGACCAGGCGGACATGCGGATCTGGCTGACGACGTCGAAGAAGAGGTCGTCGGCCGTGCGCATGGCGGCCACCATGCGCGGAACCTCCCAGCCTGCGCCGTCGAACACGGACGCGACGAGGTCACGCTGGGCTTCGGGAGTCCGGAAGGCGTCGAAGGGCGGCTCGGGCCGGGCGAAGTTGAGGAAGGCGTGCAGCACGCCGTCCTCCCGCGGCGCGTACAGGACCGCGCCCCTGCCCGGGGTGTTCCACGTGACGCCCTCGTGCGCCAACCCGAGGTCGTTGGGCATCGTGAACCCGGCGAAGCACCGGCCGAGGTAGTGATGGAACTGCTCCTCCGGCCCGAACACCAGGCTCCTGGTGTTCGAGTGCAGGCCGTCGGCCCCCACGACCAGGTCGAACCTGCACCGGTCGCCGTTGCGGAACGTCACGTCCACGCCGGCCCCGTCGTCGTGCAGGGCGAGGATCGAGTCGTCGAAGCGGAACCCGACGTCGTCGCCGACGGCGCCGTACAGGGCGTCGGCCAGGTCGCCGCGGGGCACCTCGACGTCGCGGCCCTCCGTCCCGCCCGTGATGGCCTCGGGCCGCAGCGAGCCCAGCGGGCTGCCGTCGGCGTCGAGGTAGGTGATGCGGCGGACGTCGACGTGGGCGGCGCGGACCTGCGGAAGCAGTCCCATGCGGTCGACGACCTCGATCGCGGTGCCGCGGATGTCGATCGGGTAACCGCCGCCGCGCAGGGCAGCCGCCCGCTCCACGACCGTGACCTCGAAGCCGAACCGGTGCAGCCAGTACGCCAGCGCAGGTCCGGCAATGCTCGCGCCGGAGACCAGGACCGTCCCCTTCGTTGATGCGCTCATCGATCTCTCCTTTTGATGTGTACCTTAGGTATCCTTTGCGGCGGCAAGCACGACTCTTCTCGACACCGCCATCACCGGACTATATACCTAACTTAGCTATCTAGAAGGATCGCGATGGACGTCCCGCACACCGACGGTCCCCTGTCGGCCCTGCTCCCCCGCCTCACCCAGCTCAGCAACGTGCTGAACCGTGGCCGGGTGTACGAGCGGGCACTGGAGAGCGCCGGGATCACGCTGGAGAGGCCGGCGATGTCGGTGCTCGCCGTGCTGCACACGGCCGACCGTCCACTGCGGATCGGCGAGATCGCCGACCGGCAGCAGGTCGTCGGCCCCCACGTGACCCGCCAGGTGAACGGCCTCGAGCGACGCGGCCTGGTCCAGCGCGTCACCGACCCCCTCGACCAGCGAGCCCGGCTGATCGCCCTGACCCCGGACGGGACCGCGGTCATCGAGCGCTACCTGCACACCGTGCTCGGATGGTTCACCGACGCCCTGGCCGACTGGCCGGAACAAGACCGCCAGGATCTTGGGCGCCTGCTCGGCCGACTGGTCGACGACCTCTCCACCCAACTGTCCGCCCTGGACGACTGAGAGCACGACCACCGCAACACGGAGCCGTACTGCTGTTGGAGCGGCCATGCGACAGCACTACGGCTCCGAAGCGCGCTCCGCCTGCCGGACTGTTGTGGTCACTCCTCTGCCGGCAGATGCCAGGGGAGCCGACCCCCGGTCATCCGGTGCGGAACCGGGTCGGGGTGCTTCGCGAGCGCGATGGCCAGACGCGCCTCCGGGGCCGTCTCCGCCCACCCGTGATGGGTCTTCCCGTCATCCTGGACGAGCGTCCACCGCCACGCCTGCCGCCGCGGGTCCCACGACACCGACTCCCGGCCCTGCTCCCGCTCGATCATCCGCCGCGCCTCCCCCTGATCCGCCGCCTCGCCGATCACCCGACGACCGTCCGGCAGATCCGCCATCCCCAACGCCACGCGGATCAGTATCCCGCAAACTCCGCCAGAAACGCCACAAGCGTCGAATCCGCCAGTCGTGACAGCTCCGCCAGCAGGCCACAACCGCGCCCGGCCTCGACATACGGTCGGGCGGTGTCCGAGGAACGACTGGTGCCGTCAACGGAGCTGGCGCGCGCCCTCGGGTTGTCCGCCCGGACGATCCAGCGGTACCGGCAGCTCGGGGTCCTGGTGCCGGATGTGGTCTCGCCGGGCGGTCACGCACGGTGGGACGTCGAGCGGGTGAGACAGCAGCTCCGCGAGATGGCGCGGCGAGACGATGACTAGGCCGCCACGCCTACCGACCACCATGCAATCCTGAGCGCGTAACCGCTGGCCGCTTCCCCCGGCCGTCAATCACCATCGATGGAGGGGTAGCCGTGTACGAGTCGTGGTCATCGACCACCAGCCAGCCACCACGCCCGTTGGACCGCCCGGTCTGGGTGGATCTCGAGGTCTTCTACGGGCCACCGGACCACCCGACGGCCGGCCCCGAGGACGACCCGCCACCTGGCCGGGTCCTGGTGCCCACGGGTCGGGTCCCCGGCGTACTCGCACGGTGGGAACGGGCCGTGGACGGCCGCTGGTTCGGGATCGTGCGGTTCGCAGTGTGCGACTCGTACGGCGCGGTCGTGGCCGAACACCGTGACTCGCTCGTCCCGGCCTCGGCGCTGAGTCTCCGGGAGACCGAGCCGTACCGGTAGCCTCCGCGCACCAGCGCACGGTCGAACGGATCACCTGGGAAAACCCGTGGTGAGCGGCGCGGTCTGCGCCGAGAATCGCCCGGTGACGACGCACCTGGAGACCGACCGCCTCCGGCTACGGCGGTTCACGGCCGCAGACCTGGACGATGTCCACGCCCTACACTCCGACCCCGCCGTGATGCGGTACCTGGACCGGCCGGCCACGCGCGAGCACGTGCGAGACACCACCCTGCCTCAGTGGTTCGCCCTCCACGAGCGGCACCCCCGGTTCGGGTACTTCGCCGCGCTCGAGAAGCAGACCGGCACTTTTCTGGGCTGGTTTCTTTTCCGCCCACAACTGGTGAACCAGCCCACTCCCGGCGAGATCGAGCTCGGATACCGCCTCCACAAGGCCGCGTGGGGGCGCGGATTCGCCACTGAGGGGTCGATTGCGCTGGTCGAGATGGGGTTCACCGAGCTGGGCGTGCAACGGGTTGTCGCTACGACGATGGCCGTGAACCGGGGCTCGCGCCGGGTACTGGAGAAATCCGGGCTCCGGTACGTCCGCACGTTCCATGTCGACTGGCCCCATCCTCTCGACGGGTCCGAACACGGCGAGGTTGAGTACGCGCTCACCCGCGAGGAGTGGAGCCGCAGCCCTCGGCGAGGAACGGTTCTCATTCCGCGTCGACCAGGCGATCAGCCCGGATAGGGCCTCGTGGTTGGCCACCGCGCGGGTCGCGTTGGTGAGCTCACCCGGCCTGGTCCTCCGACCGAGGCATCTCATGTCGGCCGGCGGCGCGCTGTCCGACCCGGAGGACGCTCAGGTAGCGCCGGGACGCCCGGTCGTCCATCCGCGTGCGAATGCGGTCGGCGACCGCGTCGAGCAGGGGCTCGCGGACGTCGTGGTCGAGCCTGCGGTACAGCGACGTCGAGCGGAGGAGATCGGCGAAGCCGTCCCCGTCGAACCACTGGACCGTCGGGTACCAGCGCACGATCGGCCGGCGGAACAAGCCGCCGGGATCGTCGTCCGGTCCCCAACCCCCGTCGGTCGTGCGCACGTCGTCCTCGAGCGGCGGATGACCCCAGGCGGGGTTCCCGGGGGCGAACAGCTCGTGCAGATCGGCGGACTCGGCGTACACCTCCGGCTCTCCCGGACGGCGGACGACGACGTGGGCGAGCAACGCCAGCCAACCTCCGGGGGAGAGCACATCGTGCGCCCGCTGCCAGCCGACCGCCGGATCGACCCAGTGCCACGCCGACGCGGCGACGAGGACATCGAAGCGCCGACCGCGGTCGGCCCACTCCTCGAACGTCGACTGCTCGACATCGACGTTGGGGAAGGGGGCGGTCCGTCGACGGGCGAGTGCGGCCATTCCCGCGCCGGGCTCGACGGCGGTGACCGAGCACCCGAGTGCTGCCAGCGACCGGGTCGCCTGGCCGGTACCGCACCCCACCTCGAGCACCGACGCCTTCTCGTCGGCGCCGGTGATGGCGGCGAGGTCCGAGAACAGCTCGTCGGGGTATCCCGGACGGACCCGGTCGTAGAGCTCCGGCACTTCGTCGAACACCCGACCGAGGTCACGTCGGTCCCGGTCTGCCATCCCACCATCCTGCCGAGACCGCCGTCGGAGCGCCCTCTCCCCCCATCAGCCCGGATAGGGCCACGGGTTGGGGTTGCAGCCGTTCAGCCCCAGGGACTGCTGCTGCATCACGGGAGCGGGCGCCGCGGGGGCAGGGCAGTTCACGTGATCGTGGCCGAGGACGTGCCCGACCTCGTGGTTGACCACGTAGCTCCGGTAGGCGGTGAGGTCACCGTGATAGTCCGGGGAGCCTTCCACCCAGCGGTAGTGGTTGACCACCGCGTGCGCTCCGACCCGGCACGACAGCGGGCCCGCGGTGTCGAGCGGTTCGCACAACCGGCCGGTGGTCTCCGGGCTGGCGAGCCGCACGACGATCTCCGCGTCGCCCGCGGTGCGTGCGAAGGTCATCGCGCCGTCGTGGCCCCAGCCGCGCGCGTCGTTGAGCGTGCGCATCACGAACCGGGCGAAGGCGGTGACCTCGACGGGGAGCCCGTTCTCGACCTCCACCCGGACCGTCCGCCACGGCCCCGCACCCGGCGCCGGCTCCGAACCCGGGACCACGCTGAACGTGCCCGTCCCGGCCTGCGGGACCAGGCGGACGACGACGCCGGCGATGACGTCGGGACCGGCCGGCGTCGCCATGGTGGGGACGGGCCCGGCCCGGTCCGCGAGCGGTTCCGGGCCGGCGGCGACGACCGGGCCGGGGCCGGGCTGCGGTGCAGATCCGGCCGCGCCCACGGCCGTGAGCGGTACCACGCCGAGCACGAGTGCGACCGGCACCAGCCGTGCGCCGCGTTTCGCCGAGAGCACCGAGTCACCCTGTCACCGATCCGGTGATCCTGCCCTCCGGAGACCCACCATGAGGACGCTCAGTGATCACGTTCCGCACCGAATGGCCTGTGGTGTTCCGCCTCCACGTCCGGTTAGCTACAGCGGGTAACTGCGGGGAGGGGTGGAGTGGGCGGCCGGCACCGGAAGGGCGGACAACGACGGCGCTGGCCCGTGGTGACCGTCACCGTGCTGGTCGTGGTCGGCGCCGGCGTCGTGATCGGGATGCGGACGTTCACCCTGTGCCGCCCCGCGACCGTGACCATCGCAGCCGACCCCGTGGTGGCCGAGAGCGTTCGCCAGGCACTCGCGGGCGAGCGCAGCGGCGCGGCGCAGTGCGCCGACATCCGGGTGGTCGACGCACCCGCCACGCAGGTGGACGAGATCCGCGAGAACGCACCCGGACTGCCCGCCATCTGGATCCCGGACTCCTCGCTCGCCCTCGACACCCTGGACACCGCGTCGGGCTCGGTGGTCGACCAGCGGTCGTCACTGGCCTCGTCGCCGGTGGTGCTGGTCCTGCCGGAGGCCGACGCCGGGCGGTACGGCAACCCCACGCGGCCGGTGTCGTGGAACACGCTGCTCACCCATCCCCGGCCCCCCGCCCTGCCCGACCCCGCCACCGACCGGGCCGGGCTCGCGGCGCTCACGGCCCTGCACACCGCGATCGGCGACGAGCGCGGCTCTCCCCGCCCCGCGTTCGTCGCCGCCGTGCTCTCCCTGTCCCGCGGCGCACCACCCTCAGCGGCGGCCGGCTACGACGCGATGCAGCGGGACGGCGCCACCGCCCGCGGGTTCCTCGCGACCGAACAGTCGGTGGTGCGCCACGACCGGGCTCGGCTCGCGGGCGGTTCGGGCGCGCCCGTCACGCCCGTCGCCCTCCGGGAGGCGGCGGCCGCGCTCGACTTCCCGTTCGTCCGCGTCCGAGCCGGGCAGCCGGCAGGGCGCGATCCGGCGCTCGACGCCGCGGTCGACGCCATCGAGGCCCAGTTGCGCGGCCCGGCGGGGCGCCAGGCGTTCGGCGCCGCCGGGCTGCGCTCGCCCGACGGCACCCGGCTGCCCGGCGACCCCGGCCCCCGGTCCGGCTCGCTGCCCGCGCAGGTGACCACCGCCGCTCCGCAGCCGCGGCCGTTGGCCCGCGAGACGCTGCGGCTGTGGGGGTCGCTCACCGAGCGCAGCCAGGTGCTGACGGTGATCGACGTGTCCGAGTCGATGGCCGAGCCCGCCGGGAAGGGCACCCGGATCACGCTCGCCGCCGCGGCGGTCCAGTCCGGGCTCAAGCTCTTCCCGGACGTCGCGTCGGTCGGGCTGTGGGCGTTCCCCTCGCGGCCACAGCCGCGGACGCAGTGGCAGGAGATCGTCCCGCTCGGTCCGTTGAGCGAGCCGGTCCCGGACGCGCCGTCGCGGCGTGACGCGCTCACCTCCGCGGCCGGGACGCTGCCCGACCGGGTCGGTGGCGCCGGCACCCTCTACGCCACCACGCTGGCCGCCACCAGGGCCGTGCGGGCCGGCTACGACCCGGGGCACTCGAACGCGGTCCTGCTCGTCACGGACGGGCACGACGAGTCCGGGGCCGGGGCCGACCTGCCCGCCACGTTGCATGCGCTGCAGACCGAGGCGGCCCCGGCCGAGCCCGTCCCCGTGATCGCGATCGGGCTGGGACCCGATGCCGACGACGAGGCGCTGCGCCAGATCGCCGAGGCCACGGGCGGCCGTGCCTACGAGGCCGAGAACCCGCAGGACATCCGCGCCGTCCTGCTGGAGGCGATCTTCCAGCGTGGGTGCCGTCCGGCCTGCTGACCCCGTTCCGCTGGCATCCTCGACGGATGGACGCCGCTGTGGTCGCCGAGCTGGTGATGCTGGTCCATCTCGGGTTCCTGCTCTACGTCGCGCTGGGCGGGTTCCTCGCCTGGCGCCGGCGGTGGCTGATCGTCCCGCACGTCGCGGCGGCGAGCTGGGGCCTGGTCAGCGCCACGGTCGGGATCGCCTGCCCCCTCACCGCGTGGGAGGACGCGGCCCGCCGCCGGGCAGGCGAGCAGGGCCTGCCCCGCGGCTTCGTCGACACCTACCTCACCGGCGTGGTGTATCCCGCCGACCGCCTGGTCGAGGCGCAGCTGCTGGTGGCAACCATCGTGCTGGTCTCGTGGACGGGGTTCGCGCTGCGGGAGCGGCGTCGCCGCCGGCAGGTGGCCCGGACCTAGTGCGGCGGCCGCACTAGTCGCGCTCGTCGCGGTCCGACCCGCGCTCGGCCCACTCGCGGTCGGCGCGGTCGGCGGCCTCGGTCCGCTCGTGCGCGATCTCGAGCGCCCGCGACGCCGTCTCCCGGTCGGGGTACGGGCCGAGCCGATCGGCGGCGCGACAGCCCTCGGCCGGCTCGACGGTGCCGTGCTTCAGGCAGTAGAACCATTGCGCTTCGCTCATAGGTCCACACAGTGGCATCCCCCGGCCCGGGGCGCTCGACGCGGTGCCGCTGCGGCAGCATCACGGTTCATGAACGTCACCTGGTTGCGCAGCGACACCCTGGAGGTGGGCGTGATCGCCCACGGCGCCCGGATCGTGGCGGTCCGCGCGCCCGACCGGCACGGGCAATGGGGGGACATCGCACTCGGGCTGGCCGACGAGGACGCCTACCGGCGCGACCGCGACTACCTCGGGGCGTGTGTGGGGCGGTTCGCCAACCGGATCGCCGGTGGGAGGTTCACCCTCGACGGCACGGAGTACCGGATCCCGCTCAACGAGCCCGCCACCGCGCTGCACGGCGGCACCGGCGGGTTCGAGTCCGTCCCGTGGGAGCGTGCCGAGCCCCGCGACGGGTCGGTGACGCTGCGGCGCACCAGTCCCGACGGGGAGAACGGCTTCCCCGGCACGCTGCAGGTGACGGTCACCTACACGGTCGAGGGCCCGCTGCTGCGCATCGAGCACGAGGCCCGCACCGACGCGCCCACCGTGGTCAACCTGACCAACCACGCCTACTGGAACCTCGCCGGAGCGGGCAGCGTGGAGGATCACGAGGTGACGCTCGCGGCCTCGCACTTCCTGCCGGTCGACGAGCACCTCGTCCCGTCCGGGCCGCCTGCGCCCGTGGCGGACACCCCGTTCGACCTGCGCAGCTCCCAGCGGATCGGCGCCCGGCTGCGCGAGGGCCACCCCCAGCTGCGGGCCACCCGCGGCTACGACCACACCTACGTGATCGACGGCGACCCGGACGCCGACGGCCTGCGCCACGCCGTGCGAGTCGTCGAACCCCGCAGCGGGCGCACCCTGGAGCTGCGCACCGACCAGCCCGGCGTGCAGTTCTACACCGGCAACATGCTGGATGGCTCGCTCGTGCTCAGGGACGGCAGCGCGGCCCGTCAGGGCGACGCGTTCTGCCTGGAGCCGCAGGCCTTCCCCGACTCCCCGAACCGGCCGGACTTCCCCTCGACGGTGCTGCGGCCCGGCGAGGTCTACCGCTCCCGGTCCGCGCTGCGCTTCGGCACGACCGGGTAGCGGCCGGGCGGCTCAGGGCCGTGGGCCGCGAGCGGGCGCGTGGTCCCAGGACGCTCCGAGCCGGGCGATCGCGTCGTGGATCCGGCCGGGTGGGTGGGCCGCGTAGCCCAGGACGAGACCGGGCGGACCGTCGGCGACCCGGTGCCAGGACAGCGGCTGCACCAGTACCCCGGAGTCCCGGGCGCGCTCGGCGAGCACCCGGTCGTCCAGGCCCGGCGGGAACGTCACGAGCAGGTGCAGCCCGGCCGCCACCCCGTGGATCCTGGCCTCCGGCAGGTGGTGGCGCAGCGCGGCGAGCATCGCGTCCCGCCGGGCCCGCTGGCGCGTGCGCACGCGCCGCAGGTGCCGCTCCAGCTCGCCCGAGGCGATCAGCTGCGCGAGCACGAGCTGGGGCAGCGCGGCGTTGCCGAGATCGGTCATCCGCTTGCGCGCCACGAGCTCGGGCTGCAGCGCCCGAGGGGCGACGACCCATCCGAGCCGGAGCCCCGGCGCCAGCGTCTTGGACACGCTGCCGGTGTGTGCGACCCGATCGGGGGCCATGCCCTGCAACGCGGGCACCGGGGCGCGGTCGTAGCGGTGCTCGGCGTCGTAGTCGTCCTCGATGACCAGCCGGCCCGCCGCGGCCCAGTCCAGCAGCTCGCGGCGCCGTCCCGGCGCGAGCACCACACCGGTCGGGAAGTGGTGCGCCGGTGTCACGAGCACCACCCGCACGCCGCTGCGCGCGAGTGCCGTGACGTCCAGGCCGTCGGCGTCGACCGGGACGGGCACGGGCTCCACCCCCCAGTGGGCCAGCTGTTCCCTCGTCCCCCGCGACCCCGGGTCCTCGATCCCGGCCCGCTCCCCCGCGAGCACCTGCGCGAGCAGGCCGAGAGCCTGGGCGACCCCGGCCACCACGATGATGTCCTCGGCGTCCGCGCGGACCCCGCGGGTGCGCCCCAGCCAGCCGGCGAGCTCGCGGCGCAGCACCGGGTTGCCCCGAGGGTCGCCGTAGCCCAGGTCGGCCGCGGCGGCGCTGCCCAGCACCGCGCGCTCGGCGCGCAGCCACGCCGCGCGGGGGAACGCCGACAGGTCCGGCACGCCGGGCGAGAGGTCGACGCCGGGTGCCGGGCGGGCATCGCGCACCGGCGGCACCGCCACCGCGGGCGGTGCGGAGGCGACCGCCGTGCCGCGGGGGCCGTCGGTGCGGAGCAGGCCTTCGTCGTAGAGCCGCTGGTACGCCGCGACGACGACGCCGCGGGAGACCTCGAGGTCGACGGCCAGCACGCGGGACGCCGGCAGGCGCGCGCCGACCGCCAGCCTGCCGTCGGTGATCGCGGCCCGCAGCGCGTCAACCAGCCACCCGGTGAGCTGCCCCCGGGGCACCGCGCCGGGGTCGAGCTGGAGGAAGTCCGCGCCGGACACGATGGTCCTCTCACCCGTGCTGTTCTTGGCCCTGTCGGTCGGACCGTACGGCAACGAGCCTGGCGGCATGACGTTGTCGAAGATCGGGATCCGGCATGCCGGGTCCCGGAGGATCGGGCGGGGCACCGCCGCCACCGCCGCGGGCCTGGGGATGGGCGCTGCGGGGATGGTCTGCGTCGGCGGGAGTGTCGCCGTGTCCGGCGTGCTGGCCGACGCCCCGCTGTTCACCACCCAGGCCGTTCGCTACACCGTGGCCTGCCTGCTGCTGCTCGGAGCGGCCCGGCTCACCGGCCGGCGGATCACCCCGCCCCGCGGCACCGAGTGGCTGTGGCTGCTCGGCGTCGCGGTGGCGGGACTGGTGCTGTTCAACGTCGCGCTGGTCCGCGGGTCGGTGCACGCCGAGCCCGCAGTGGTCGGCGTGGCGGTGGCGTCCGTGCCGGTCGTGCTCGCGCTGGTGGGCCCGCTGCTCGACGGGAGACGCCCGGCACCGGCGGCTGTGGCGGCGGCCGCCGTGGTCACCGCGGGCGCGGTGCTCGTACAGGGCCATGGACGCAGTGATCTCGTGGGGCTCGGCTGGTCGGTCGTGGTGCTGCTGTGCGAGGTCGGGTTCACGCTCCTCGCGGTCCCCGTCCTGCGCCGGCTCGGCCCGTGGAGCGTCTCGGTGCACACCTGTTGGCTCGCCGCCGTACTGCTCGCCGTGCTCGGCCTCGGCGCGGAGGGACCCGCGGCGGTGACCACGCTGCACGCCTCGCACGTGCTCGCCGTCGCCTGTCTCGCGGTGTTCGTGACGGCCCTGGCGTTCGTGCTCTGGTACTCCGCGGTGGGCCGGCTCGGCTCCGCGCGCGCCGGCCTGCTCACCGGCGTGGCCCCCGTCGCGGCCGCCGTGGGCGGCGTGCTGCTCGGCTCCCCGCTTCCCGGTCCGGCGGTGTGGGCCGGGACCGCGCTGGTGGCAGTCGGGCTCGTCATCGGCGTCGGAATTACGCCGAAAGGGATCGCTAACACCGGTCCGAACCGTCACGATGGGTAGGCAGAGGGGGCTTGGGGGCCCCTGTCGAGCGTGACGGCTAGACGCCATGGGGGACGTTTCGTGAAGGTTGTGCTGTTTTGCGGTGGTTACGGGATGCGGATGCGGGACGGGGTCTCGGATCTGCCGAAGCCGATGCATCCGGTGGGGCCGCGGCCGCTGATCTGGCACGTGATGCGGTACTACGCGCACTTCGGGCACAAGGATTTCGTGTTGTGTCTGGGGTACGGGGCGCATCACATCAAGGACTTCTTCCTGAACTACTCCGAGACCGCGTCCAACGACTTCGTGCTCCGCGGGGGGAGTGTGGAGCTGCTGGGTTCGGACATTCAGGACTGGACGATCACGTTCGTGCACACGGGGTTGGACTCGCCGATCGGGGAGCGGTTGCGGCGGGTGCGGGCGTTGGTGGAGGGCGAGGAGATGTTCCTGGCCAACTATGCCGATGTGCTGACCGACCTGCCGTTGGACGACATGGTGGGCAAGTTCGCGGCCTCGGATGCGGTGGGGGCGTTGCTGGCGGTGCCGCCGCAGTCGGCGTTCCACTGTGTGGATGTGGCGGCTGATGATCGGATCTCGTCGATCACGACGTTGCAGCAGCTGCCGTTGTGGGAGAACGGGGGGTACTTCGTGTTGCGGCCGGAGATCTTCGACTACATCCCGGAGAACGGGGATCTGATCGAGGACGGGTGTGCGGTGCTGGCGAAGGAGGGCCGGATGATGGCGTTCCGGCATCGGGGGTTCTGGCAGCCGGCCGACACGGTCAAGGAGCGCACCGCCCTGGAGGCCGCCTACCAGGGCGGCATCCGGCCCTGGATGGTGTGGGAGGACCCGGGCTCGGGAGAGCGCGACCCGCTGCAGGCCAAGATCGCCGAGATGGACGCCGGCGCCGCCGAGGAGACGATCACCATCTCGGTGTCCCGGTAGCCCGCCAGGGACACCGCGACAGTGCCCGGCGACCGGTGCGCCGGTCGCCGGGCGCCGCACGTCAGACGCTGAGCCAGGCCGCCGCGTCCGGCGCGAGCTCACCGTCGGTGAGGTCCGGGTCGCTCGCGAGCAGCACGCTCGCCCCGGCCGGGAGCGGCGCGGGGGCGTCCGACAGGTTCACCACGCACACGAAGCCGGCGCCGCGGGAGAACGTGAGCACGTCCGGCCCGCTCGGCATCCACGTGAACTCCCCCTCGCCGAGGGCCGGGTGCGCGTGCCGCAGTGCCAGCGCCGCCCGGTAGAGGCTGAGCATCGACCTGGGATCGCTCACCTGCGCCTCGACCGTGACGGAGGCGAAACCGGCGGGCTGCGGCAGCCACGGCGCGGACCGCGCCCCCGCCGGGCTGAACCCGAACGGCGGGGCGGACCCGGACCACGGCAGCGGCACCCGGCAGCCGTCACGCCCGCGGTCGGTGTGCCCGGACCGCTCCCAGGTGGGGTCCTGCAGCACCTCCTCGGGCAGGTCCTCGACCTCCCACAGCCCGAGCTCGTCGCCCTGGTAGACGTACGCGCCGCCGGGCAGGGCGAGCATCAGCAGGGCGGCCGCGCGGGCGCGCCGCCGCCCCAGCTCGAGGTCCAGGGTGGTGGCCGGGGCCAGGTGCGACAGGGAGTGGCCGGCCCCGTTGGTGGCCGGCCTGCCCAGCCGCGAGACGTGCCGGACCACGTCGTGGTTGGACAGCACCCAGGTCGGTGGCGCACCGACCTCGGCGACGGTCGCGAGCGAGTGGTCGATCGACTTCCGCAGCGCCGGGGCGTCCCACGGCGTGCGCAGGAAGTCGAAGTTGAACGCGGTGTGCAGTTCGTCGGGCCGCAGGTAGCGCGCGAGCCGTTCGGGCGAGTCCACCCACGCCTCCGCGACGAACACGCGCCCGCCCGGGTAGGAGTCCGCGACCCGGCGCCAGCCGCGGTAGATCTCGTGCACCCCGTCGCGGTCCCAGTGCGGATGGTCGGTGCGCTCGACGGGGGCCAGCATGTTCTCGTCGTCCCCGCCCAGGTCGGGCAGGCCGTCGGACTTGACCAGGCCGTGCGCCACGTCGATCCGGAACCCGTCGACGCCACGGTCGAACCAGAACCGCAGGATCGACTCGAACTCCTCGCGCACCCGCGGGTCGGCCCAGTTGAGATCGGGCTGCGCCGCGTCGAACAGGTGCAGGTACCACTCCCCCGGTTCGCCGCCGTCCGTCACGCGGGTCCAGGCCGTGCCGCCGAAGACGCTGCGCCAGTCGTTGGGCGGCTCGTCGCCGCCGGGTCCGCGGCCGGGCCGGAAGTGGTACCGGGCGCGCTCGGGGGAACCGGGGCCTGCGGCGAGTGCCTCCTGGAACCAGACGTGCCGGTCCGAGCTGTGGTTGGGAACGATGTCGAGGATCACCCGCAGCCCCAGCGCGTGCGCCTCCTCCACCAGCGCCGCCGCTTCCTCCTCGGTGCCGAACACCGGCTCGACGGCGCGGTAGTCGGCCACGTCGTAACCGCCGTCGGCCATCGGCGACGGGTACCACGGGTTGATCCACACGGCGTCGACCCCGAGGTCGCGCAGGTGCCCGAGCCGGGCGCGGATCCCGGCGATGTCGCCGATCCCGTCGCCGTTGCCGTCGGCGAAGCTGCGGATGTAGAGCTGGTAGACCACGGCGTCACGCCACCACGTGTCCACCCCGGTACGCCTCACGGCGGCCTCGGCCGTTCCCATGCGTTCTCCCCCATGTCGCGCAGCGCGGCTGCGCCCATCAACGTCCGCGTCATCCCATCAGGGACAGCAGCCCGGCTCCCGGGGCCCCCGGTGCGGCGGCGCTCCTCTCAGCGGAAGCGGGAGAAGTCCGGCGGCCGTTTCTCGGCGAACGCTCGCGCGCCCTCCATACCCTCCTCGCCGTGGGCGTACTCCTCGAGCCCGTCGAAGGCCAGGTGGGAGATGCCGCTGATGTGGTCGCTGTCGGCGTTGAACGAGTGCTTGAGGAACTTGAGCGCCGTCGGTGAGTACGAGCCGATCTTGCGGGCCCAGGCCCGTGCCGTGTCGAGCAGTTCGGCGGCCGGCACCACCTCGTTGACCAGGCCCCAGCGCTCGGCGGTGGCGGCGTCGTAGCGGTCGAGCAGGAACCAGATCTGCCGCGCCCGCTTCTCCCCCACCACCCGGGCGAGATACGCCGACCCGAAGCCCGCGTCGAAGGAGCCGACCCGCGGCCCCGCCTGCGCGAACGTCGCGTGCTCGGCCGCCACGGTGAGGTCGCACAGCACGTGCAGCACGTGGCCGCCGCCGATCGCGATGCCGTTGACCGCCGCGATCACCGGCTTCGGGATGTCCCGGATGATCCGGTGCAGCCGCTCGATCTCGAACGTTCCCCACTCGGTCTCGCCGTAGCCGCCGGTCTCCGCACGCTCCTTGACGTCGCCGCCCGTGCAGAACGCCCGGTCGCCTGCGGCGGTGAGGATCACGGCAGCCACCCGCCGGTCCGCCCAGGCATGCTTGAACGCGGAGATCAGCTCGTCCACGGTGCGCCCGCGGAAGGAGTTCATCCGCTCCTGCCGGTCGATCGTGATCACGGCGTGGTTGTCGTCCTCGACCACGTAGCCGATGTCGGTGAACTCGTCGATCCGCATGCTGCGATGTTGACGGCCGTCACCGCCGCTTGACAAGCTCGCCCGGTGGACGACCCCCGATGCTGCCTGGTCACCGGAGCCGGCCGCGGGATCGGGGCGGCGGTCGCCAGGCGGCTCTCGGCGGCCGGGCACCGCGTGGCGCTCACCGCCCGCAGCGCCGGTGAGCTCGACGCGCTCGCCGCGGAGCTGCCGGGGCCCGCGCTCGCCGTGCCGGCCGACGTCACCGCCCCCGACGCCGCCGAGCGCGTTTTCGCCGAGGTGGAGAACGTCTGGGGGCCGGTGGAGGTGCTCGTGCTCAACGCCGGCGCCGGCACGTCCGCCCCGCTGCACCGCACCACCGACGCCGACTGGCAGCACGCTCTCGACCTCAACCTCACCGCACCGTTCCGGCTGCTGCGCCGGGCCGTGCCCGCCATGGTCGAGCACGGGTTCGGCCGCGTGGTGGCCGTCGCGTCGATGGCGGCCAAGCGCGGCGACCCGTACATCTCGGCGTACACGGCGAGCAAGCACGGGCTGCTCGGGCTCGTCCGCTCGGCCGCGGCGGAGCTCGCCACCACCGGCGTCACGGTCAACGCCGTCTGCCCGGGCTACGTGGACACGCCGATGACCGACGGCACGGTGGCGTCGATCAGCGCGCTCACCGGCCGCACTCCCGAACAGGCCCGCGCGGCGCTGGAACGACGGCAGCCCATCGGCAGGCTCATCACCCCGGACGAGGTCGCCGACGCCGTGCTCCTCTGCGTGGCGAGCGGGGCGATCACGGGCCAGGGCATCAACGTCGACGGTGGAGCCATCCAGTCGTGAACAGCAGGCACGTGAGAGCAGGGCGGTCATGATCGAACGCGTCAACCCGCCGGAGCTGGCCCGGCCCTCCGGATTCGCCCACGCCGTGGTGGCCACCGGCCGCACGGTGTTCCTGGCCGGCCAGACCGGTCTCGCCGCCGACGGCACCATCGTCCCCGGCGGCCTGGTGGCGCAGTTCGAGCAGGCACTGACGAACCTGCTCGTCGCGCTGCGGGCCACGGGCGGCGGCCCGGAACACCTGGCCCAGCTGACGATCTACATCGTCGACATCGACGCCTACCGCGCCCGGGCCCGCGAGATCGGCGAGGTGTGGCGGAGGCTGGTCGGCAGCGCGTACCCGGCGTCGGCGGGCGTGGGCGTCACGCGGTTGTGGGACGCCGAGGCGCTGGTGGAGCTGCAGGGCGTCGCGGTGCTGCCCGACGAGAGCTGAGCACTCAGGGACCGCCGCCGTCCCCGAGCCGCCGGGTCTGGCGTTCCAGCACGTCGATCGTGTTCTTGACGTAGTCGGCGATCACCGCCAGCTCGCGCTCGTCGTACTTCGCCATGACACTTGCCATGTCCCGGCCCAGCTCGGCGAACGCGTCGCCGGGCTCGAGCCGGCTGCCCGGCACCGGCGAGATGAGGACCCGGCGCCGATCGCTCGGGTCGGCGCCGCGCCGGACGTGCCCGGCCCGTTCCAGCCGGTCGACGAGCCCGGTGACGGCCCCGGGGCTCAGCCCGGTCAGCTGCGCGAGCCTGCCCGCGGTGAGCGGCGCCTCCTGCCGCACCAGGGCGAGGGCCCGCTGGTCGACGGCGCTCAGCCCGAGGCGGGCACCGACGGCCTCGTGGAACATCACGACGGCGGTGCTCAGCCGTCGACCCCACTGCGCGGGGTCGGAGATCTCGCTCATGGCTTCATCCTCCGCGACGCCGACGGGATGGACGGAAGTCTTTCAGCATGCTAAACCTTTTGGCATGCTGAAAGACATTCGGACGGCACTGGCGGTGCCCCGCTGGGCACTCGGCTTCTTCGGCCGCCACGTGGTCATGGTCGTGGGCCTCGGCGCGATTCCCGCCATCGAGCGCTTCACGGGCCAACTGGGAGCGCGCGACCCGCTCCTGGGCGCCACCCTGGAGGTGACCACTCTGGCCGTGCGGATCGTGTTCGCCGCACTGGTCGTCCGGCTCGCCGTCACCCGCGAGCCCGCCATCAGCGCGCTCGGCGCGGCCGAGGTCGGGCGCAGGCTGCGGGCGTTCGCGGCGCACCATCCCCGGAGCCTGGTGCTGCAGGTCGTGCTGATCGCCGTGCTGTTCGCGCTGGCCGACCTCGTGCCGGAGCAGCTCGTCCCGGCACTGACGCCGGTCGGCCCCCACTACTGGGCGGTCCTGCTCGCGGTCAAGAACGTCACGGTCATCCCGTTCACGATGATCTGGCTGGTGGGAGCCGTTCGGCAGGCGCTGCTCGCCGCCGAGTCGCCGGCCCGGACCTGAGCATTCACCGTCCTGCGGTGGCAGTGTCACCACCCGCGATGAGCTCCCGGGCGTACACCCGTGCCGGTTCGGCCAGGAGATCCGCGAGCTCCGTGAACAGCTCGGCCGCACGCACGCCGTTCCAGCGCGCGGGCAACAGGTGCGGCGGCAGACCGGGGTCGGCGTAGGGCAGCCGCCGCCAGTCGGTCACCAGCCGCACGTAGTCGGCGAACGCGGCCGCCCCGTCCGGGGTACGCCGCCGTGACCAGCGCGCCCGAACCGGGCGGTGCCGGTCGAGGAACGCCGCGTAGAGGTCACGCAGCCCGTCGAGGTCCCACCACTCGCCCACGGTGGCCGACAGGGCCTCGAACGCGAGGTGCTCGCCGCGGAACACCTGGACGTACCCGTCGAGGCCGAGCCGGCGCAGCACGTCGATCACCTCGTCGGCGAGGTGGCCGGGGGCGATCCACACGCCGGGGGCCGCGGTGCCGAACCCGAGCCGGGAGAGCTGCGAGCGCAGGGCGTGGCGCTTCTCCCGCTCCGACTCCGGCACCGAGAACACCACGAGCACCCAGCCGTCGGCCGCGGTGGCCCGGCGCCGCCCGAAGATCCGCGCGTCACCGTCGTCGAGGATCTGGCGCGCCGCGGGCGTGAGGACGTAGCCGGCGCTGCCGTCGCGGCGGTCGGGGGCGAGCAGGCCCCGACGCTTGAGCCGCGAGATGGACGAGCGCACCGCGGCCTCCTCCACCCCGAGCCCGGCCAGCAGCCGCACGAGCGCCGCCACCGAGAGCCGCCCGCCGTCGTCGCGGGCATAGAGGCCGTACAGCGTGACGATCAGCTGCCGCGGCTGCACGGCGCCGGCCAGGGGCGCGTGGTCGACGGCGGTCACGCGGACACGATATCGACCCCATCGCTCCTGCTGCTTGCTTGACTCTCGTCACCACAGCGCCATACTCGATCAGGGGGAGGAGGTGCCGCCATGACGAGGGCCCGCAGTGCACCCACGGACCCGTTCTGCCGGGAGCACCTGCCGCCCCGTGAGCAGTGGCCGCAGCTGTGGTTCGACCTGCCGGAGCTGCAGTACCCCCGCCGTCTCAACGCCGCCAGGGCACTGCTCACCGGTCCACCCGACGAGCGGCCGTGTGTCCGCGGCTCCGGCGAGGAGTGGAGCTACGGCGACCTGCGCCGCCACGCCACCCGGATCGCCGCCGTGCTCACCGACGACCTGGGCCTCGTCCCGGGCAACCGGGTGCTGCTGCGCGGGCCGAACGAACCGTGGATCGTGGCCTGCTGGCTCGGGGTGCTGCTCGCCGGCGGCGTCGTGGTCACCACGATGCCGATGCTGCGCGCGGGGGAGCTCGCGACGATCTCCGACATGGCCCGCCCCGCGCTGGCGCTGTGCCACCACGCCTACGCCGACGCCCTGCCGCCCGGCCTGCCCGTGGTCTGCTACGCGGGCGACGCCGAGCTGACCGCCCGCAGCGCCACGAAGGACGGCCGGTTCACCCCCCTCGACACGGCCGCCGACGACGTGGCCCTGCTCGCCTTCACCTCGGGCACCACCGGCCGGCCGAAGGCCACCATGCACTTCCACCGCGACATCCTCGCCATCGCCGACACGTTCTCCCGCCACGTCATCCGGATGCATCCCGGGGACGTCGTCATCGGCACGCCGCCGATCGCGTTCACGTTCGGCCTGGGCGGCCTGGTGGTGTTCCCGCTGCACGCCGGGGCCAGCACCGTGCTGCTCGACCGCACCACCCCCGAGCAGCTCGCGGCGGCCGTGGCCGCGGAGGGCGCCACGGTGCTGTTCACCGCGCCCACGGCGTACCGGGCGGTGCTCGCCTCCGGCGGGATCCACCGGCTCGCCGGCCTGCGCCGGGCCGTCTCCGCCGGTGAGGCGCTCCCGGCGACCGTGTGGCACGCGGTCCACGACGCCACCGGGCTCCGGATCATCGACGGGATCGGCTCCACCGAGATGCTGCACGTCTTCATCTCCGCCGCCGACGACGACATCCGCCCCGGCCGCACCGGCCGCGCCGTGCCCGGGTACCGGGCCGCCGTGCTCGACGACGACGGCAACCCCGTGCCCGACGGCACGCCGGGCCACCTCGCCGTGCAGGGCCCCACCGGCTGCCGCTACCTCGGCGGTGACCGCCAGGAGAACTACGTGCGGCACGGCTGGAACCACACCGGCGACACGTTCGTCCGAGACGCGGACGGCTACTTCACCTACCTCGCCCGCAGTGACGACATGATCGTCTCCGCCGGGTACAACATCTCCGGTCCGGAGGTCGAGCAGGCGCTGCTCGGCCACCCGGACGTCGTCGACTGCGCCGTGATCGGCACGCCGGACCCCCAGCGCGGTGCGGTCGTCACGGCCTACGTGGTGCTGCGTGACGGCGCCACCGCGGACGCCGGAGCGCTGCAGGACTTCGCCAAGCAGGTGATCGCGCCCTACAAGTACCCGCGGCTCGTCGAGTTCGTGCCGGTACTGCCGCGGACCAGCACCGGCAAACTGCAGCGCTTCGTGCTCCGTGAACGCGCCTGGCACGACGACGGCGAAGGGCGGTAGGGCCATGCGGATCGCGGTGGTGGGCGGCGGACCGGGCGGGCTGTACTGCGCCGCACTGGCCAAGCAGCTCGACCCGTCCCACGAGGTGACGGTGTGGGAACGCAACGCCGCGGAGGACACCTTCGGCTTCGGCGTGGTGTTCTCCGACGAGACGCTGGGCGGCATCGAGCACGCCGACCCGGCGGTGTTCGCCGCCATGGCGCGCCACACCGCGCGGTGGGACGACATCGACGTGCACTTCCGGGGCACGGTCACGACGTCGGGCGGCCACGGGTTCTCCGCGATGAGCCGCCGGGAGCTGCTCGCCATCCTGCAGCGCCGCTGCGTCGAGGTGGGTGTCACGGTGCACTTCCGCACCCCCGCTCCCGACCTCGACGTCCTGCGCGCCTCCCACGACCTGGTGATCGCCAGCGACGGGGCCAACTCCGCCGTCCGCGCGGCAGGCGACTTCGGTGCCACGGTGAGCAGCGGGCGCAGCCGGTACATGTGGCTCGGCACCGACCGCGTGCTCGAGGCGTTCACGTTCGACATCCGCGAGACCCCGCACGGCGTGGTGCAGCTGCACGGCTACCCCTACAGCGCCGACGCCAGCACGGTGATCGTCGAGATGCACGAGGACGTCTGGCAGCGGGCGTTCGCCGGCATCGCGGCGCTCGACCTGGCTCCGGGAGAGAACGACACCGCGTCCATCGCCGCCGTCGCCGAGATGTTCGACGACCTGCTCGGCGGCGCGAAGCTCACGGGCAACAACTCGCGCTGGCTTGCCTTTCCCACCGTGGCGACCGCGACCTGGCGCAGCGGCAACGTCGTGCTGCTCGGCGACGCGGCGCACACCGCACACTTCTCCATCGGGTCGGGCACGAAGCTCGCCATGGAGGACGCGCTGGCGCTGGTGGCGTGCCTGCACGAGCACGACGACCTCGACGCGGCGCTCGCGGCCTACGAGGAGGAGCGCCGTCCGGTGGTGCTGTCCACCCAGCGCGCGGCGCAGGCCAGCCGGGAGTGGTTCGAGGACATCGGCCACTACGTGCACCAGCACCCGGCGCAGTTCGCGTTCAACATCGTCACCCGCAGCCGCCGGGTCACGCACGACAACCTGCGGGTACGCGACCCCGACTTCGTGGCCGACACCGAGCGCTGGTTCGCGGGAGACGGCCGCCACGCTCCCCCGATGTTCCAGCCGTTCCGCCTGGGCAACCTGCAGCTGCGCAACCGGGTGATCGTCTCCGCGATGGACATGTACCGCGCCGAGGACGGGCTCCCCAACGACTTCCACCTCGTCCACCTGGGCAGCAAGGCACTCGGCGGAGCCGGACTGGTGATGACCGAGATGCTCTGCGTGTCCCCCGAGGGCCGGATCACGCCGGGCTGCAGCGGGATCTACACCCCCGAGCAGGAGGCCGCCTGGGCCCGGGTGGTCGACTTCGTGCACACCGAGACCGACGCGATGATCGGCGTGCAGATCGGCCACTCCGGGCGCAAGGGCTCCACCAAGCTCATGTGGGAGGGCATCGACGTGCCGCTGCCCGAGGGCGGCTGGGACGTCGTCGGCCCGTCCCCCATCCCGTACTCCCCCGCCAACGCGGTGCCGCGCGAGCTCAGCACAGCGGAGCTGGACGAGATCCGGGAGCAGTTCGCCGCCGCCGCGCGCGCCGCCGGCCGCAGCGGGTTCGACGTGCTGGAGCTGCACTGCGCACACGGCTACCTGCTGTCGTCGTTCCTGTCCCCGCTGGCCAACGCCCGCACCGACCGCTACGGCGGGGACCTCGAGGGGCGCCTGCGCTTCCCGCTGGAGGTGTTCGACGCCGTGCGCGCGGCGTGGCCTGCGGAACGCCCGATGACGGTGCGGATCTCCGCGACGGACTGGCACGAGGGCGGGGTGGACGTCGACGAGGCGGTGGCGATCGCGCGGGCGTTCGCCGAACACGGCGCCGCCGGGATCGACGTGTCGACCGGGCAGGTGCTGGCCGCGGAGCGGCCCGCGTTCGGGCGCAGCTACCAGACGCCCTTCGCCGACCGGATCCGCAACGAGGTGGGCCGCGAGCTCGGCGTGGCGGTGATCGCGGTGGGCGCCATCTCCTCGTGGGACGACGTCAACTCGATCCTGCTGGCCGGGCGGGCCGACCTGTGCGCGCTCGGCAGGCCGCACCTCTACGACCCGCAGTGGACGTTGCACGCCGCGGCGGAGCAGGGCTACACGGGAACCGCGGCCCCGTGGCCGAAACCGTTCGCGGCCGGCAGCCGCATGCCCCGGACCGGTCGCACCGACGGGCCACGGCCGCGGCTCGAGCTCATCCGCAGGACGGCGCCGAGCACGCGGCATCTGCGCTGGCGCCCCGGGGGCGGGGTGTAGGCGAGTGCTCCAGCTACGACGAGAGACGGTCCGGGCGGCCCGAGCCGTCGAGGTCGGCGTCGTGGCGCCGCCGGGCCATGTCGGCGATCCCGTGGATCGAACAGGGCCACGGGGAGGACGGCAGGCCGGTGCCGCCCTTCGTGCAGGTGCGGCACCGGCCGGCGCCGTCGGGTACGTGGTCGGCGAGCAGGCGCTGCCAGACCTCCACCATGGGTGCGAGCTCGACGGCCACCCGCTGGCGCTCCGCAGCTGCGGTGGTGCCCTGGGCGTCCGGCGACGGGATGCTCCGGGTGTCGCGGGCGAGGACCGGAACGGTGTCCGGCACGGCCTCGAGCGCGGCACGGCCGTGGCGACCGTCGGCTCGGGCCGCGCTCGCACCCCAGGAGTAACTCATCGCGCTCCCCCGCCTCACCGACCTCGCGACGTCACCCGGCCGGGTGGCGTCCCCTGACGATCGTGGCTTTTCGGCCTTGCATCCGCAAGTGCCTCTGCACAACCATCTGCACGTGCATCCAGGTCCCGACCCCACCCATTGGCGCAAGAGCACGGTGAGCAATCCCAGCGGCAACTGCGTTGAGCTGGCCGAACTCTCCGGGGGGATGGTCGCGGTGCGCAACTCGCGGCAGCCGACCGGCCCCGTACTCATCTACACACGAGCCGAGATCGCCGCATTCATCCACGGCGTGCGCCGTGGAGAGTTCGACGATCTCGCAGGGTGAGCGTAGAGCGTCCGGTTGCCCTGAGGGCGCAGGCTCGGCACAGTTGTTTCCTTCACACCTGCGCGGAGGCGAGTAGGCGGTACTCCTGGGGGGAGCGCGCGTGCGATGAACGGTGCACTGGCAGGTGCGGCGACCCACGTGGGTGCGCCGTGAGCGCGATGCGCGACGGCATCGGACCGGAGGGCGCCAGGTCCGGTGAGGGCGGCGCCGGCACCGGCGGGGACGCCCCGGCACGCAGCATCAACCGGGCCGGCGGCGGCGGGCCGACCGTCCTGCGCCTGGGGCTCGGCGGCGAGCTGCGCCGCAGGCGGGAGGCCGCCGGCGTCACCCGCGAGATGGCGGGCGATGCGATCCGCGCCTCCCCCGCGAAGATCAGCAGGCTCGAGCTCGGCCGGGTCGGTTTCAAGGAGCGCGACGTCGCCGACCTGCTCACCCTCTACGGGGTGGGCGAGGGTGCCGAGCGCACCCAGTTCCTGGCGCTGGCGCGCCAGGCCAACGCACCGGGGTGGTGGCACCGCTACGCCGACCTGCTGCCCGGCTGGTTCGAGACCTACATCGGGCTGGAACAGGCGTCCTCGCTCATCAGGACCTACGAGCTGCAGTTCGTGCCGGGGCTCCTGCAGACCGCGGACTACGCGCGCGCCGTCACCCGGCTCGGCCACACCGACCCCGACGAGGTGGAGCGGCGCGTCGAGCTGCGGATGCGGCGCCAGGAGCTGCTCACCGCGGACGGCGCCCCGACGCTCTGGGCGGTGATCGACGAGGCGGCACTGCGGCGGTCGCTGGCCGGTCCCGAGCTCTCCCGCGCCCAGCTCACGCATCTGATCGAGATGAACGAGCTGCCGAACGTCTCCCTGCAGATCGCGGCGCTGCGCCACGGCGGCCACGCCGCGGCGGGCGGGGCGTTCTCCATCCTGCGGTTCGCCGAACCCGACCTGCCCGACATCGTCTACCTCGAGCAGCTCACCAGCGCGCTCTACCTGGACAAGCGCGGGGACGTCGACCACTACGCCGCGGTCATGGACCGGCTCTGCGCGCAGATCGACCCGCCCGACCGCACGGTCGGCATCATCTCCCGGATCCGCGCAGAGCTCTGAGCACCGGGACGACACCGGCGACCAGCAGGCCGCCGTAGGCTCGGGCGATGCGGCGCAAGCTCCGGTCCCCACTCCCGCAGCGGCACGGGCTCGACGCCGTGCGGCTGCGGACGCCGGTCGAGGCGTCGTGGGCGACGATGCGCGACCACCTCGTGGAGCGGCTGCCGCGCGTCGCCCCCGCCCGCATCGACGCGATGCTGCGCGAGCAGCGGATCGTCGACCGGGACGGGCCGATCGCCCCCGACGCCCCGTACGTCCCCGAGTCGTTCCTCTGGTTCCACCGGGACCTCCCCACCGAGGTGCCCGTCCCCTTCGCGATCACCCCCGTGTACCGCGACGAGGACCTCGTCGTGGTGGACAAGCCGCACTTCCTGGCCACGATCCCGCGCGGGCAGCACATCGTGGAGACCGCGCTCGTCCGGCTGCGCCGTGAGCTCGACCTGCCCACGCTCAGCCCGGCCCACCGGCTGGATCGGGTGACGGCAGGCCTGCTCATGTTCGTGGTGCGGCCCGAACGGCGCGGGGCGTACCAGACACTGTTCCGGGACCGGCTGGTCCGCAAGACCTACGAGGCGATCGCGCCGTACGACCCGCAGCTGACGCTCCCCCGCACCGTGCGCAGCCGCATCGTCAAGGAGCGCGGGATCATCTGCGCCCGTGAGGAGCCCGGCCCGGTCAACGCCGAGACGGTGGTCGAGCTGCTGGATCAGCGCGATGGGCCGGACGGGGTGCGGCTGGGCCGCTACCGGCTCACCCCGCACACCGGCCGCACCCACCAGCTGCGCCTGCACATGAGCGGGCTGGGGGTGCCGATCCTCGGCGACGACTTCTACCCCGTGCTCACCGAGAAGCCCCTCGACGACTTCAGCCGCCCCCTGCAGCTGCTCGCCTCCACGCTGGAGTTCACCGACCCCGTCAGCGGGAGGGAACGCCGGTTCCGCACCGGGCTCACGTTGACGTCCTTCACGTCCTACGCCGCGTGGGCCGCACCGGTGCCGCCCCCGGCCGCGTGATTCGGGTCTGGCTCCGCGAGTCGCCCGTCCCGTGCGCGCGAGTCGCCCGTCTCGTCCGCGCGAGTCGCCCGCTTCCGTCGGCAGGTCCGGTCGGTCACACGGGTCGTACGCCCAGCTCTCGCGGTGATCACCGCATATGGGACGGTCAGTCCTCGGGTGAGTCGTTCGCGGCGTCCAGCGCGTCGCGCAGCGCGGCACGCGAGCTGATACCGAGCTTGGGGTAGATCCGGTAGAGGTGCGCACCCACCGTCCGATGGGACAGGTAGAGCCGCTCCGCGATCTGCTTGTTGCTCAGCCCCGACGCCGCCAGGTCCGCGATCGCGCGCTCCTGCGAGGTGAGCGTGGACCCCCCGATGTCCGCCTGGCGTACCCCGTAGCCGCTGGCGCGCAGCTCCCGGTTGGCCCGCGCCGCCCACGGCTGCGCGCCGAGCCGTTCGAAGGTGCTCGCCGCGGACGTCAGGAGGGCCTGCGCCTCCACGGTGGCCCGGGCGCGGCGGCGGTTCTCGCCGTACAGGAGCGCCACCCGGGCCTTCTCGAACGGCCACCGGCCGCTGCCGGGCACCGCGAGCGCCTGCTCGAACGGTGCCGTCGCACCGTCGCCATCAGCGACGACGGCCGCCGACGCGGCGGTGAGCATGGCCAGCCGGGGGGAGATCGCGGCGAGCCCGGCGTCCTGCAGCGCGGCGGCGTGGGCAGCCGCCGCGTCGTGGCGGCCCGTACGCACCGCCGACTCCACGAGGTCCATGGCGACCCACAGCGCGTTCGGGACGTGGGACGGGAGGGTGCCGGCCGGGCTCACCGCGGTGGCGTGCGCGTAGGCCTCCTCGATGTCGCCGCTGCCGAGCGCGGCCAGCAGGCGCACCTGCTCGGCGAACATCTGGGCCGTCCGGACACCGCGCGGCGCCGCCCGCGTGACCTCCACCGCCAGCTTCCGGGCCATGTCGGCGTCGCCACGCGCCGCGGCGAGCATCGCCCTGCTGTAGAGGAAGCACCACTGGAAGAACTCGGCCTCGGGGCCGGTGCACACCTCCAGCCCTTCCTCGGCCAGCTCGTCGACCTGGTCCCACTCGCCCGCGGCGAAGTAGTCGAAGCACATCATCGACAGGCTCCCGGCGTAGCGCCGGGAGAAGCCGCCCTCCCGCCCGACGCGCACCACGCGCCAGAGCGCGTCGCGGCACCCCGACAGGCGGTCGGGGGAGATCGCCGCCATCCCGACGCGCGCGATCGTCACCGGGTCGGACTCCTCGGCGAGGCCGGCGATGAGGGCGTCGAGCGTGGCCAGCACGCAGGCGTCGACCCGGGTCGGATCAGCGGCGGTCCGGCTCTGCACGGCGAGGATCTCGGGGACGCCCGGCGTGAGCCGGTCGAGGGCGGCGTGCAGGGGACGCCACAGCTCGGGCCGGCCGCCGTGCCAGCTCAGGAGCACGAGCGTGTGCAGTGCCGCGATGAGCGCGGGGTCCCGGGCGTCGTAGTGGTGGGACCCGGTCTCGATGGCGCCGACGAGCACCCGGTGCGCGGTGTCGACGTCGCTCTCCCCGATGGTGAGCAGGAACGCGGCTGCCGACGCCGCGTGCAGCGAGTTGCCGGCGTCCGGGTCGGCCTGGCGCGCGTCGAGGAGCCACCGCGACGCGTTGCCCGACTCCCCACGCAGGTCGGCGCCGACGAATGCCGCCTCCGCGAGCCGGCGCGCCCGGTCCGCCGGGATCGGGCTGAGGTCCGCCGACCGCGTCAGCGCCGTGACCGCACCGGCCCCGTCCCCCCGGCGCAGCACCCGGTGGGCCACCTGCTCCAGCGACGCGGCCACCTCCTCGTCCGGCTCGACGGTGGCCTGGGCCAGGTGCCAGGCCTGCCGGTCGGGATGACCCGTCAGCGTGTCGGCCAGCGTCCGGTGCGCCCGGCGCCGCTCCTCGTCGGACGAGAGCTCGACCACGGCCGACCGGATCAGGGGGTGGCGGAAGCTCACCCGCCCGGCTTCCTCGTCGACCAGCAGCAGCCGGGACCGGTTGACCTCGCTCAGCTCGTCGTCACCCACGTGCGCCCGGACGGCCACCCGCAGGATCCCGAGATCGCCGGTGCCGTCCAGCGCCGCCAGCAGAAGCGCCTCGCGGGGGCGCGCCGGAAGGTCCGCCACCCGTGATCCGAACAGTGTCTGCAGGCGCCGGCTCAGCGGCAGGAACGCCGGCAGCGCGCTCACCGCGGGGTGACGATGCCTGCTCAGCGCCGTCGGTAGCTCCAGCAGAGCCAGCGGGTTGCCCTGCGCCTCGCTCAGCACCCGATGCCGGACCCGTTCCTCCAGCCCCGGGAAGCGGCGCGCCATGAGGTCGGCGGCGGCCTCCTCCGCGAGCGGCTCCAGCTCGTACCCGGGCAGTCCCCCCAGCTCGAAGAAGCCACCGGCATCCGGCCGCACGGCAGCCAGGAAACCGACCCTGGTCCCCGCGGCCCGGCGGGCCACGGACCCCAGCACCGAGGCGCTCACCCGGTCGACCCACTGCAGGTCGTCCAGGATCACGACGACCGGATCGGCCCGGGCCACCTGGCGCAGCAGCGCGAGCGTGGCCTCGACGACCACCGGCCGCTGCGGGGACGGACCCTCACCGGACCCCATCGCCACGGAGAGCGCGGCACGGTGCGGCGGGGCGAGCCCGTCCAGCCGGTCCAGCAGCGGGAGGAGGGCCTGGTGCAGGCCGGCGAAGCTCACATCGGCCTCGAACTGCACGCCGGCGGCCCGCAGCACGCGCATCCCCGCTGCCGTCGCCATCTCCGCGGCCGCGTCGAGCAAGGTCGTCTTGCCCAGGCCCGGCTCCCCGAGGAGGAGCAGGGCGCCCCCGTCGACCTCCACAGTGGACAGGAACGAGCGAATGCCGTCCAGCTCCGCGTCTCGTCCGACCAGACCGGCGCCCGGCCCATCCGGTCGACCGGTCGCGTCGCTCATCCGGCGACCTCCGCTACTCCTGTGGAACGGTCGAGGTGAACCGCGAACAGGGCCTCGAACCCAACCATCGGACCCCGCACCGGTCAAGGACGCGGAGACCGCCGGGACGCCCGCCATGGCGGCTCCCCCGTGATCATCGTGGCCGGTCAGGCCCCGTTTCCCCGCGCGCCGGCCCGAGCGGCTCCCCCCGCTGCCCCGGCGGGCCACGAAATCCGCGGCGACCGGCCTGCGCCGGCACTTCCGGGGAAGCAGATTCGCAGAACCGTCCCCACCTGCCATTCTCTTCGGCATGACGGCGAGACCTGTGGGACGAGCAGCACCGACCCTGGAGTCGGTGGCGGCACGGGCGGGCGTGTCCCGGGCCACCGCGGGGCGGGTGCTCGCAGGCTCCACCACGGTCGGCCACGATGCGCGCGAAGCAGTGCTGCGGGCCGCCGCCGAGCTGTCGTATGTGACCAACCGCGCCGCGCGCTCGCTGATGACCCGCCGCAGCGACTCGATCGCCTTCGTGGTGGCCGAGTCGGAGGAACGGTTCTTCGGCGACCCGCACTTCGCCCTCGTCCTGCGGGGCGCCCACGCCGTGCTCGCGGCGCACGACGTCCAGCTCGTGTTCAGCATCCTGAGCACGGAGGCCGACCGGGACCGCTTCCAGCGCTTCGCCAGGGGCGGGCACCTCGACGGCGTCATCATCGTGTCCCTGCACGGCGACGACCCGCTGCCCCGGAGGCTGCAGGAGGCCGGGGTTCCGGTGATCCTGTCGGGCCGCCCGTACACCGAGATCGACGGGTTGTCCTATGTGGACGCCGACAACGTGGGTGGCGCCCGGGCCGCCGTGCGCCTGCTGGTCGACCGCGGACGGCGGCGGCTGGCGACGATCACCGGACCGCTCGACATGACGGCGGCCATCGACCGGCGCGCAGGGTTCGACGCCGAGGTCGCGGCCAGCGGCCTGTGCAGTCACGGCGTCCGGGACGGCGACTGGTCGGTGGCGGGGGGACGGCGCGCGATGCTGGACCTCCTGGCCGCCGAGCCCCGCCTGGACGGGGTGTTCGCGGCCAACGACCTGATGGCCTTCGGGGCGCTGCAGGCCGTGGCCGAGACCGGCCGCAGCGTTCCGGGCGACATCGCGATCGTCGGCTTCGACGACTCCCCCACGGCGTCGGCGACCCATCCCGCCATCACCACGGTGCGCCAGCCCATCATCGCGATGGGCGAAGCGCTGGCCACCCGGCTGCTCATGCTGATCGAGCGGGGCGAGCCGCTGGAACCGATGGTGATGGGCACCGAGCTCGTGCTCCGCGAAACGGCCTAGGAGCGCGCTGAACAACTCGGCCCTACTGCGCGGCACCCAGGCGGCGCCCTCGCGGCGTTGTCGTCGAGCCCGATACAACAGCGGTATCGGCCCCTCCTCCGCCTGGCGATGCCACCACCTGGATCACCGCTCGCTACGAGCGGAGTTGTTCAGCACCCTCCTAGACACGCCCGTACGGGTGCTCCGCGGGGCGTCACGGCACAGTTCGGTCACGCAGCACGACACTCCATTGACATCTCGTCACCCGACCGAGACCCTCCTGTGCACGGTGTGAGAGCGCTCTCACACGATCTGGAGGATCAATGCAGACCCCACGGAGGACGCCGGTCGCGATCGCGGCCCTGGCGGCGTGCAGCGTGCTGGTGCTCAGCGCCTGCGGTGGCTCGGGCGACACGGCCACCCCTGCCGCCGGAGGGCCGGTGGACCTGAAGGTCAACCTCTTCGGCACCTTCGGCTACCAGGAGCTGGGCCTGTTCGAGGAGTACGAGAAGGCGCACCCCGGCGTCACGATCAGCTACGAGTCCACGCAGGACGAGGACAAGTACTGGCCCGCGCTGCAGACCCGCATGGCCTCCGGCGCCGGCGTGGCCGACGTCCAGGGCATCGAGGTCTCGCGCATCGCCGACGTCGTGGCCAACCAGCCCGACCAGTGGACCGACCTGCGCGACACCCCCGCCGCCGACGCGATCGGCCGCTACATCGACTGGAAGGAGCCGGCCGCCACCACGCCCGACGGCGCGGTGCTCGGTCTCGGCACCGACATCGGCCCGATGGGCATGTGCTACCGCTCCGACCTGCTGCAGCAGGCCGGGCTCCCCACCGACCCCACCCAGCTCGCGGCGCAGATGTCCACCTGGGACGCCTACCTGGCCCTCGGTGAGACCTTCAAGGCCAAGGCCCCGGCCGGCACCGCATGGGCGGACGCCGCCGGCGGGATCTACGACGCCATGACCTCGCAGCTGGCGGTGAAGAACTACGACAAGGACGGCAAGCTGATCTTCGACTCGAACCCCGACCTGCGGTCGCGGTTCGACACGGCGGCGAAGGCGGCCCAGGCCGGCCTCACCGCGAAGCTCGAGCAGTTCGCCGACCCGGGCTGGGACCAGGGCTTCTCCTCCGGCAGCTACGCCACGATCGCCTGCCCGTCCTGGATGATCGGCTACATCAAGGGCAAGGCGGGCGACGGCGGCTCCGGGAAGTGGAACATCACCTCCCTGCCGGGCGGTGCCGGCGGCAACTGGGGTGGCTCCTACCTGGCCATCCCCGAGTCCAGCCAGCACAAGACCGAAGCCGCCGAGCTGATCTCGTGGCTCACCGCGCCCGAGCAGCAGGCCAGGCTCTTCGAGAAGGTCGGCAACTTCCCCTCCACCAAGGACGGGATCGCCAAGGTCTCCGGCACCACGGACCCGTACTTCAACAACGCCCCCATCGGCAAGATCTTCTCGGACTCGGCGAACGCCGCACCCGTCCAGATCCTCGGTGCACAGGACGGCGTGATCAAGAACGAGGTGTCGCAGGCGCTGCTGTCGGTCGAGACGGCCGGGGTCACCCCCGACGCCGCATGGGCCACGGCCGTCAACAACGTGAAGAACCAGGCCGGCTGACGGACGGCCCTGACATCGCGGCCGTCCGGTCCGTGGGTAGCCCCCAGCGACCGGACCGGACGGCCGCCTGCCCCGGTGCCACAGCACAGGCGGCCCCTCCCGGCGGACGCCGGAGTCGTCCCGCCGGCCGGGGCGACGGCCAGGTCCGCCTCGACCCGCGCCCGCCGGCGACCGCGCTGCATGCCGTCAGGAACCCGTACGACCACAGGGATCCCGACGCGGCCGGTCGAAGCGAGAGAGCGCTCTCTTGACAGAACCATCTCTTGACGAAGACGCTCACACAGGATCGTGAGAGCGCTCTCATCCGATCAATCTGGAGGATCAATGCAGACCCCACGGAGAACGGCGGTCGTACTGGCAGCCGCCGTCATGAGCGGAGTGCTGGTGCTCAGCGCCTGCGGTGGCTCGGGTGGCTCGAGCACCGACACCGCCGCCTCCGGTGGCCCCGTCGAGCTCACGGTGGGCCTGTTCGGCACGTTCGGCTACGACGAGGTCGGGCTCTTCAAGGAGTACGAGTCCCAGAACCCGGGCGTCACCATCAAGTACGAGTCCACCCAGGGTGAGGACAAGTACTGGCCCGCCCTGCAGACGCGGCTCGCCTCCGGCAGCGGCGTGGCCGACGTCCAGGGCATCGAGGTCGCCCGCATCTCCGACGTCGTCACCAACCAGCCCGACCAGTGGACCGACCTGCGCGACACCCCCGCAGCCGACGCGATCAGCCGCTACATCGGCTGGAAGGAACCGGCCGCCACCACACCCGACGGCGCGGTGCTCGGCCTCGGCACCGACATCGGCCCGATGGGCATCTGCTACCGCAGCGACCTGCTCCAGCAGGCCGGGCTGCCGACCGACCCCGCGGCGCTGTCGGCCGAGATGCCGGACTGGAACGCCTTCCTCGCCCTCGGCGAGCGCTTCAAGGCATCCGCGCCGGCCGGCACGTCGTGGCACGACTCCGCCGGTGGCCTCTACAACGCGATCGTCTCCCAGCAGAAGCAGATCTACTACGGCCAGTCCGGCGACCTGGTCTTCGACAGCAACCCCGCGGTCCGGTCGGCCTTCGACACCGCGGCGCGCGCCGGCCAGTCCGGGCTCACCGCCAAGCTCGAGCAGTTCGTCGACCCCGGCTGGGACCAGGGCTTCTCCTCCGGCAGCTTCGCCACGATCGCCTGCCCGTCCTGGATGATCGGCTACATCAAGGGCAAGGCCGGTGACGGCGGCTCCGGTAAGTGGAACGTGACCTCGCTGCCCGGCGGCGCGGGCGGCAACTGGGGCGGGGCCTACCTGGGCATCCCGCAGGCCAGCCAGCACAAGGACGAGGCCGCCAAGCTGATCGCCTGGCTCACCGCTCCCGAGCAGCAGGCCCGGGTCTTCCGCGAGGTCGGCAACTTCCCGTCCACCACGCAGGCCATCGCGTCGGTCACCGACACCACCGACCCGTACTTCAACAACGCCCCCATCGGCAAGATCTTCTCCGACTCGGCGCAGAACGCCCCGGTGCAGATCCTCGGCCCGCAGGACGGCGTGATCAAGAACGCGATGGTGCAGGCCCTCCTGTCCGTCGAGACCACGGGCGCCGCGCCCGACACCGCATGGAACACCGCTGTCGGCAACGTCAAGAACCAGGTCGGCTGACGTCATGACCATGCAGGTAGATCGTCCGGTCGCCGGGGAGCGCGGGACGCCCCCGGCGGCCGGGACACCGAGCCGGCCCTCCTGGCGCTCGCGTCTCTACGCGTTCGAGGGCCGCTCGGCGCCGTATGCCTTCATCGCGCCGTTCTTCCTGGTGTTCTTCGCGTTCGGGCTCTTCCCGCTGGTCTACACCGCCTGGATCAGCCTGCACTCCTACCGCCTCGGCGGCCGGATGCGGTGGATCGGCTTCGACAACTACGTCTGGCTGTTCTCCAACCCCAGCTTCTACAACTCGCTGTGGAAGACGATCACGATCGGCATCCTGTCGACCGTGCCGCAGCTGCTGCTGGCGCTGGGCCTGGCCCACCTGCTCAACTACCGGCTGCGCGGCCGCACCTTCCTGCGCGTCGCGATGCTCATGCCCTACGCCACCTCGGTCGCGGCGGCGACGCTCGTGTTCGCCCTGATCTTCGGCCGCGACGGCGGCATCGTGAACGGGCTGCTCGGCGTCGTCGGCATCGAGCCGGTGGACTGGCGCAACGGCAACTGGACGGCGCAGATCGCCATCTCCGTGATCGTGATCTGGCACTGGACCGGCTACAACGCCCTGATCTACCTCGCCGGCATGCAGTCGATCTCGAAGGACCTCTACGAGGCCGCAGCCATCGACGGCGCGAATCGCTGGGAGCAGTTCCTGCACGTCACGATCCCCGGGCTGCGCCCCACGATCATGTTCACGATCATCGTGTCCACGATCGGGGCGAGCCAGCTGTTCGGCGAGCCGCTGCTGTTCGGCGGCGGGCAGCCCAACGGCGGCTCGGTGAACCAGTACCAGACCGTGGGGCTGTTCATGTACCAGCAGGGCTGGCAGTACAGCCAGCTCGGCCGGGCGGCGACCGTCGCCTGGGTCATGTTCATCCTGATCATCGGGCTGGTGTTGCTCAACTCCTGGTTGGCCCGCAGGCGCCGCCCCGCTACCGAGGGGACTCTCTCGTGACCACCGTGGACGTGCACCACATCTCGGCGTCGCTCGCGCCGCCGTCGCCCAAGCGGGGCCGGGGTCGCCCGCAGGACGCCGCGGGATGGCTGACCTACGGGATCCTGACGGTCACGACCCTGCTGTTCGTGGCGCCGTTCTACTACATGATCGTGGCCGCGAGCCGTCCGATGTCGGAGATGAACACCTTCCCGCCGCCGCTGGTGCCCGGCGGGGACCT
This sequence comes from Pseudonocardia xinjiangensis, assembly GCF_050948425.1. Taxonomy (NCBI): domain Bacteria; kingdom Bacillati; phylum Actinomycetota; class Actinomycetes; order Pseudonocardiales; family Pseudonocardiaceae; genus Pseudonocardia; species Pseudonocardia xinjiangensis. The sequence goes on from NZ_CP192009.1 coordinate 4,402,571, forward strand.
GTTCAGCAACATCGGGACGGCCATCCACCAGCAGAACATCGGGCTGGCGCTGTGGAACTCGCTGGTGGTCTCGACGGTCGTCACCGTCTCCACCGTGCTGTTCTGCACCCTCGCCGGCTTCGCGTTCGGGAAGCTCCGCTTCCGGGGACGCAACCTGCTGTTCGCGATCACGCTCGGCACGATGATGATCCCGCCGAGCCTCTCGGTCGTCCCGCTCTACTCGGTCATGGCCGAGCTCGGGCTGGCCGGCACGCTGAGCTCGGTGATCCTGCCGTCGCTGTGCGCGGCGTTCGGCGTGTTCTTCATGCGGCAGTACCTGATCCAGGCGCTGCCCGACGAGCTGCTCGAGGCGGCCAGGGTCGACGGCGCGACGACGCTGCGCACCTTCTGGAGCATCGTCCTTCCGATCGCGCGGCCCGGTGCGGCCGTGCTCGGCATGCTCACCTTCATGACGGCCTGGAACGACTTCTTCTGGCCGATCATCACGCTGAACTCCTCGAACCCCACCGTCCAGGTGGCGCTCAACAACCTCGGCAGCGGCTACGTCCCGGACACGGCCGTGATCATGGCCGGCACGCTCATCGGCACGCTGCCGGTGCTCGTGGTGTTCGTGCTGCTGGGACGCCAGATCGTCGGCGGCATCATGGCCGGGGCGGTCAAGGGCTGATGGGCGAGATCTCGATCACTATCATCTCGATCAGTGCCATTTCGACCAGGGCCGCAACCCGATGTGAGAGGACCAATTGACCACCACGCAGACCGCCTCGTCAACCGACGCACTGCAGTTCCCCGCGGGGTTCCTGTGGGGCTCCGCCACCGCCTCGTACCAGATCGAGGGGGCTGTCAACGAGGGCGGGCGCACCCCGTCGATCTGGGACACGTTCTCCCACACCCCGGGGCGCGTGGAGCGCGGCGACACCGGTGACGTGGCCGACGACCACTACCACCGCTTCCGCGAGGACGTCGCGATGATGAAGCGGCTGGGGCTCACCACCTACCGGTTCTCCGTCGCGTGGCCGCGGATCACCCCGCAGGTCACCGCCGACTCGCTCGGGCCGGTCAACCCCGAGGGCATCGGGTTCTACTCCGACCTCGTCGACGAGCTGCTCGCCGCGGGCATCTCGCCGTCGATCACGCTCTACCACTGGGACCTGCCCCAGGCCCTCGAGGACGCGGGCGGCTGGACGTCGCGCACCACCGCCGAACGGTTCGGCGAGTACGCGGAGGTCGTCGCGGCCGCACTGGGTGACCGGGTGCCGCTGTTCATCACGCTCAACGAGCCGTGGTGCAGCGCCTACCTCGGCTACGCGAGCGGCGTGCACGCCCCCGGCCGCACCGACGACGCCGCGGCGCTCTCCGCCGTGCACCACCTGAACCTGGCCCACGGGCTGGCCGCCGCGTCGATCCGGCGTGCCTCGCCCTCGTCGCGGGTGGCGCTCACGCTCAACCTCGCGTGGGTCTGCCCGGAAACCGACTCGCGGCAGGACGCCGAGGCGGCACGGCGGGTGGACGGCCTGCAGAACAGGGTGTTCCTCGACCCCGTCCTGCGCGGCAGCTACCCCGCCGACGTGCAGGCCGACACCGCGGCGGTCACCGACTGGTCGTTCGTCCAGCCCGGTGACCTGGAGATCATCTCCGCGCCACTGGACGTGCTGGGCGTCAACTACTACTCCCCCACGCGGGTGCGGCACTGGACGCGCGAGCGCCCCAAGGAGCACGCCGACGGCCACGGTGAGGGCCACGCCAGCCCGTGGATCGCGTGCGAGGACGTGGAGTTCCCGTTCCAGCACGACCGCAAGACGGACATGGGCTGGAGCATCGACCCGCGCGGCATGACCGAGCTGCTCCTGCGCATCGCCCGCGAGGCGCCGGGCCTGGAGATCATGGTCACCGAGAACGGGGCAGCCTTCCCCGACGTGGTGAACGAGGAGGGCCGCGTCGTCGACACCGACCGCATCGACTACCTCAAGAGCCACCTCGCGGCGGTGCACGAGGCGATCGAGGGCGGCGCCCCGGTGACGGGCTACTACCTCTGGTCCCTGCTCGACAACTTCGAGTGGGCCTGGGGGTACGCAAAGCGCTTCGGGATCGTCCACGTGGACTACGACACGCAGGTCCGGACACCCAAGGACAGCGCCCTCTTCTACGCCGACGTGATTCGGGGAAACGCCTTGCCGAGTTGAGACGACTCCCCCTGGGACACCCCGGTCGTGTGAGCGGCCGGGGTAGTCTTGCCGCCGGTGGCTCACCGGCCGGCAGTAGCCTCAGGAACGGAGGTCGGGGTGCGGCTCGGCGACGAGGACGATCTCCGCAAGGGACCTGATCCCGAGGACCGCGACCCCATGGACAGCAACGGCCACGACAGCGACGCCGAGGGCCACCCGATCGATCTCGCCGCCCTCCGGGAGGACGACGCGCTGGTCGAGGAGCTGGCTGCGGGACTCGTGGCTCTCGGCGAGCTGCCGCGCGAGTCCCACGGTACCGACGACGAGCTGGTGGCCATGCTCGCCGCCTGGGTGGCCGAGGTCCGGCCCGACGCCGAGTCCCAGGCGGCAGCGGTCACCGCCGTCACGGCCGCGGCCGGATCGGCCGACGAGAATGCCGGCTCCTCGAACACCGTGTCCGCGCTGCGTCCCCCGTCGGGTCGCGGGAAGCACCGGGCCGTCGTGCCGTACGCCCGCCGCCTGGCCGCCGCCGCCGCACTGCTGATGCTGGGCACGTCGGGGGTGGCGATCGGGGCGTCCGAGGCGTCACCGGGCGAGGCGCTGTGGCCCGTCTCGAAGGTCTTCTACGCCGAGCGCGCCCGGTCCGTCGAGGCCGCGGCGGAGGTCAACTCCGGGCTCGAGGCAGCACGTACCGCCCTTCGGCAGGGGCGTCGGTCCGAGGCCGCGCGCGCGATCGCCACCGCCACCGCCCGTCTCGACGAGGTGCGCCCCGCCGAGGGCCGCGCCAAGCTCGCCCAGGAGCAGGAGAACCTGCTGGCCGCCCTCAGCGGGGCCCCGTCCGCCTCGCCCGCCACGCGCACGCCACTCGCCCCGTCCGCGGACCGGACCGAGGGGCCCAGCCTGGGCACGGCGACCCCCACCCCCACCCCCACCCCGTCCGACAGCTCCGCGTTGGCCTCCCCACCTCCGCCCGGCGGCACGTCCGTCCCGCGCGGTGTCCTGCCGCCCGGCGCGCCGGGCAGCTCGTCGGGCTCCACCTCCCCGAGCGGACCCACCTCGTCCGGCAGACCCAGCTCCCCCACCGGACCCAGCTCCCCGAGCGGGCCCACGAGGCCCGGCGCGGTCCCGGTCGTGCCGCCGTCCGGCAGCGAGGCCCCGGACACGGGGACCCCCTCCTCCGCCCCCGAGACCCAGCCGCAGTCGGAGTCAACCGAGCCGGAGTCGCAGCCCGAGTCGGAGTCGCCCCAGGCCGAGTCGCCCCAGGCCGAGTCGCCCCAGCCCGAGTCGCCCCAGCCCGAGTCGCCCCAGCCGGAATCGCCCCAGCCGGAATCGGCACAGCCGGAGTCCCAGCCGGAATCGCAGCCTCAGGTCGCCCCGGGTCCCCCGCCCCAGTCCGCAGAGCAGCCCCCCTCCCAGCCGGAGTCCCAGCCCGAGTCGCAGCCCGAGTCCGAGCCGCAGCCGGAATCGCAGTCCCAGCCGCAGCCGGAGCCGGAGTCGGAGGCCCCCGCGGGTCAGGACGAGCCTGCTGCCACCGACGGCGGAAACCCGGAGGGTGAGCAGCCGGGTGAGGGCCCCGCGTCCGCCGACGGGAACGGCGGCAACCCCGGAGAGTCCCCCGCCGACGACACCTCCCCCGACGACGGCTCCGGACAGGATCAGTCCGGCCCGCCCGCGGCGGGCGAGCCCGGCGACAACAACGACACCACCGCTGACGACAGCAGTTCGGACAACAGCGGCCCGGACAACAGCGGCCCCGACAACAGCGGCGCGGTCGGCGGATCTGACGAGGGCGGATCCGAGAACGGCAATGCCGACAACGGCAGCGCGGGCAACCCCGACTCGGAGAATGGCGGGACCCCCGACAACAGCGGCTCCGACAACAGCGGCTCGGACAACACCGGATCCGGCAACAACAGCGGGTCCGACAACAACGGCGGCTCCGACAACGCGGGCTCCGACAACAGCGGGTCGGACAACAGCGGCCCCGAGAACAACAGCTCCGAGAACAACGGCGGCGGCCGCGGCGACAACGGCGACTCGGACAACGGCGACTCGGACAACAGCGGGTCCGACGACGCGGGCAGCTCCGTGAGCTCCGACGACAACGGCGGCTCGGACAACAGCGGGTCCGACGACGCGGGCAGCTCCGTGAGCTCCGACGACAACGGCGGCTCGGACAACGGCAGCTCCGACAACGACGGCGGCCGCCGCGACAACGACGGGTCCGACAACAGCGGCTCCGACAACGGCCGCGGCTCGGACAACGGGTCCTCGGACAACGGCGCGTCCGACAACGACGGCGGCTCCGACTCCGGCGGTGGATCCCTGCTGTCGACGGTGACCGACCTCGTCTCCACGAGCGTCGAGAGCCTGTAGCCCCACCCCGCCGCGCCGGCAGAGGGGTTACGCGCGCCCGACCTGTTCCTCGCAGACCCCACGGGCGCTGCGAGGACCCCACCCAACGCGCGGAACGCGTGGTCAGGTGCCCGGGCCGGGGTCCACCGCGAGAGTGACGAGCACCGGCCGCAGCCCCCGCCGGGCCGGGGTTCCGCGCGCCCGACCTGGTCCTCGCAGACCCCAGCCAGCGCGCGGAACGTGTGGTCAGGTGGCCGGGCCGGGGTCTGCGGCGGGGTGTCTCCGGGCGACCGCCACCAGCACCGCGGGCTCGGCGCCCACGCTGTGCAGGGCGCGCAGGCCGAGCCCCGTCAGGCACAGGACGGCGCCGGAACGGAAGCGGCGGCGGCCGCCCGCCCCGCACTCCAGGTCGACCTCCCCGGACTCGACGACGACCAGCGCGTCGCTCCATTCCGCCTCGTCGAAGGCCCGGGTGGTGCCGCTTTCGAGGGTGACGACGGTGGTCCGGAACCCGGGGCCCGGCGGCCGGGCGAGAAACGAGAGCGGTTCGCTGTCCAGGGGGGCCAGCACCCGGCCGCGCGCGGGCTCGCCGGGCGACGGCGCCCCCTCGGCGCCGTCGTCCGACTCGGGCGACTCGGGCGACTCAGCGTTCACCGGCCCTCCCAGCATCGGGTGGACCGTCCGAGCCCACTGCCGTTATGACGGCCGGGGTGGGCAGAAGTCATCGGTCGCGGCGGATCCGGACCGGTTCTCGTCGAGGTGCAGCCGCAGCATCGCCGCCGCTGCCCAGGCAGGTGGGGTGCCGCGCAACGACACGAGCACCATGGTGGCGAACGCCAGCGGCACCGACCACAGGGCGGGCTGCCCCAGCACGATCGCCGGGAGGCCGGGTGGGGCCCCGAGGATCAGGTCGACGCCGATCACACCGGCCGAGGAGATCAACCCGACCACCATGCCCACGATGGCGCCGCGGGCCGTCAGCCGCGGCCACCAGATCCCGAGCACGAGCAGCGGGCAGAAGGTGGACGCCGCCACCGCGAACGCCGACGTCACCAGCACACCGACGTCGATCCGCTCCGCCCGCAGCGCGAGCAGCACCACCACCAGCGCCGCGGCGATCGGGGTGAAGCGCAGCCGGCGCAGCGTGCCCGGCACCAGGTCGTGTGCGAGCGCCCCCGACACGACGAGCAGCAGTCCGAGCGACGTGGCGAGGAACGCGGCGAAGGCGCCCGCGGTGAGCAGCGCGGTGAACATCGTCCCGACCCAGCTCTGGTCGACGGTGGCCGGGAGCGCCACCACCACCGTGTCCGTCCCGCCCGACAGGTACAGCTCGGGGAGCAGTACCGCCCCGAGCAGCCCGTAGATCGCGGGGAAGAGGTAGAACACCCCCAGCAGCCCGACCGTGATCGCCGCGGTCCGCCGGGCGCCGCGGCCGTCGGCGCTCGTGTGGAACCGGACGAGGATGTGCGGCAGGCCCATCGTGCCGAGCACGGTGGCCACGAGCATCGACCAGGTCGCGAGCACCGGGTAGCCGCCGGGGTCGAGCAGCGGCCGCGCCCACTCCTCACCTCCCGGTGGCCGTCCGGTTCCCACCTGCGGAACGGGCGCTCCGGCGTCGAACACCCAGGTGGTTCCGCCCTCGGCCGCGTACCGCCCCGGGGTGAGCAGCTGCTGGGGGTGGCCCGCGATGGCCGCGTGGGTGGGCGCGGTGATCGTCAGCTCCGTGTCGAGCCGGAACTCCACCGGGGTGGCGACGGGAAACCGGGTGAACTCGACCGGTTCGAGGGCGTCGGCGCGGACGACCGGGCCGACCTGCAGCACCAGCCAGATCGCCGGGACGATGAACAGCACGAGCTTGAGCGCGAACTGGAACGCCTGGACGTAGGTGGCCGCGCGCATCCCGCCGAGCGACAGCGTGATGCTGACGGCGGCGCCGGCGATCACCACGCCCACCCAGTACGGGCTGCCGCTGACCACGGCGAGCACCTGCCCGGCGGCGGTGAACTGCGGCACCAGGTAGAGGAACGCGATCACCAGCACCACCACGGCAGAGAGCCTGCGCAGCCTGCGGGACCCCAGCCGGGCCTCGGCGAAGTCCGGCACGGTGAGCGCACCGGTGCGGCGCAGCGGCGCGGCCACGAGCGCGAGCATCACGATGTACCCCGCGGCGAACCCGACGGGGTACCAGAGCGAGCCCACCCCGTCCTTGACGACGAGACCGGCGACGCCGAGGAACGACGCCGCGGAGAGGTACTCCCCCGAGACGGCGGCCGCGTTGACGGTGGGGGAGATCCGGCGCGACGCCACCAGGAAGTCCGAGGTGGTGCGCATCGCCGCCACCCCGCGCGCTCCGATCAGCAACGTGATCAGCAGCACGGGGACGATGGCGAGGATCACTCGCGGACTCCCGGTGGCCGGTCCGGCCGTTCGGTGCGCTCGGCCCGCCGCAGCTGCCATCGGGCCAGCAACGCGAGCACCGGGTAGGGCAGCACGGCCACCGCGAGCCAGGACACCGGGATGCCCCCGAGCCGCACCTCGTCCAGCCCGGGGGCGGCCACGAGCAGCAGGGGCAGGCCCAGCAGCAGCGCGGCCAGCAACCCGAGCACGGTCAGCGCGTGCCGCAGCTGCCGGCGGTGGATGCGCCGCGCCCGCTCGGCGTCGGCCGGGGCGAGGTGCGGCGGGACGGCCGGAACGCCTGTTCGCCGCCCCGCGAGTGCGAGCCTCGTCTGGGGGCTGGTGACGGCGATCCGACGCTGGCGGGTCATCGGGGCCGCCCGATCAACGCAGCTGCCGGTTCGGCTGGTCGAAGGCCCCGCGCCGGGCCGCCTCCAGGAGGTGCTCCCGCAGGTCGCGCGCGTGGCGGCGGCTGACGGGCACGTCACCGAGATCGGTGTGGGCCAGCAGGCCGCCTCCGAGGTCGCTGCGCAGCTCCCGGACGGCATGGACGGCGAGCAGGTAGCTGCGGTGCACGCGGACGTACCCCGCGGCCTGCCAGTGCTGTTCGAGGCGGGAGATCGGGATGCGCACCAGGTGCGCTCCCGTCGGGGTGTGCAGCCGGACGTAGTCACCCTGGGCCTCGACGAACCGCACATCGTCGCGGCGGACGAAACGCGTGGACCCCGCCAGCTCCACCGGTAGCGCGGCGAGCGCGTCGATCGGCGGTGCCGGCGCTGCGTCGGGACCGGCAGCGGCTGCGGCGCTGAAGCGCCGCACCCTGGTCAGCGCCGCGGCGAGCCGCTCCGGACGCACCGGTTTGAGCAGGTAGTCGACGGCGCCGATGCCGTAGGCCGCCGCCGCGTGCTCCTCGTAGGCGGTGACGAACACGACCGCGGGCGGGTCGGTCATGCGGGCCAGCAGCGACGCCAGCTCCATCCCGTTCATCGCGGGCATGGAGATGTCGAGGAACACCGCGTCGATCGGGCCGGCCTGGAGCAGCCGCAGCGCCGTGATCGGCTCGCCCGCCACCGCGACGGCGGCCACCCCCGGGGACTCCGTCAACATCCTGCGCAGCTCCTCCAGCGCAGGTGCGACGTCGTCCACCGCGAGCACCCGCAGACCCGGTCCCCCGGTCACGACACCACCACCCCCGGCTGGAAACGTGGCAGGCGCAGCAGCACCCGGGTGCCCTCACCCACGGCCGTCTCGATCACCAGGCCGTAGCCGGCTCCGAACACCGTGCGCAGTCTGCGGTCGGCGTTCACCAACCCGAGGCTCCCTGGCGTACCGCACCCCGCCAGAACGGCGGCAGCGTACTCCGGGTCCATCCCGGGCCCGTCGTCCTCCACGATGATCACGCAGTCGGTGCCGTCGGCCTCCCCGCTGACCTGCACGAGCCCGCTGGAGCCGGGCAGTTCCACCCCGTGCCGCACCGCGTTCTCCACGAGTGGCTGGAGCACCAGGTACGGGAGTGCGACGGGAAGGATCTCCGGCGCGATCCGCACCTGCACCCGCAGCCGGTCGCCGAGCACGGCGCGGGCGAGCGCGAGGTAGGCCTCGATGGCCCGGAACTCCCCCGCGATCGTCGTGTACTCGCCGTGGCGGGCGAGGCTGTGCCGCGTGTACTCCGCGAAGTCGAGCATCAGGTCCCGCGACCGCTCGGGGTCGGACCGGACGAACGACGCGATCGTCGTGAGGCTGTTGTAGACGAAGTGCGGCGAGATCTCCGCCCGCAGCGCCCGCAGCTCGGCCTGGCGGGCGACGTGGGCGGACTGTTCCAGCAGGGCCCGCTCCAGCGCCTCCCCCACCCACAGCGCCGCCTCTCGCACGGCGGACGGGGGGACCGGCCCCACCACCACCAGCACGCCGGCCAGCTCGTCGCTGGCGTGGACGGGCAGCGCGACCGCGCCCCCGCCCGTCGCGCGGGCGTCGCCGCGCAGCGCGCTGTCGGCGAGCTGCGCGGCAGCCGTGAGGTCGGTGGGGCGACCGGCCCAGGTCAGCTCGCCGTGCAGGCCCCCGATCGCCACGGCGTCGGCGTCGAGCAACCGGCGCAGCCCCCGGGCGGCCGAACCTGCGCCGGAGCCGGTGATGCCGCCGCGGAGGTCGGCCGCGATGCGCCGACCTGCGGACAGCGCGTCCATCGCCTGTGCACCCCGGCGGGGACCGCGCCAGCGGCGAGGCCGGCCACCACCGGGAGCAAGCACCGCATCGACCTCCACCATGCAGCCTCCGTCCGCGCGACAGCGCGACCGTAGGTCACGATCGGCTTCCGGAACCAGCCGCGGGTCAGGTGCTGCTGCTGAAGGCGGCGTCGAAGGCGGCCGACGGGGGGTCGAACGCCAGCCTGCGCACGAACTCCAGTGCCTCCGGCGCCCCGACGAGCCGGTCCATCCCCGCGTCCTCCCACTCGACGGAGATCGGGCCGGTGTAGCCGATGGTGTTGAGCATCCGGAAGCAGGCCTCCCACGGGACGTCGCCGTGGCCGGTGGAGACGAAGTCCCAGCCGCGCCGCGGGTCGGCCCACGCCAGGTGCGAGCCCATCCGGCCGTTGCGCCCGTTGCCGACCTGACGCTTCGCGTCCTTGCAGTCGACGTGGTAGATCCGGTCCTTGAAGTCCCACAGGAACCCGACGGGGTCGAGGTCCTGCCAGACGAAGTGGCTCGGATCCCAGTTCAGGCCGAACGCCGGCCGGTGCCCGACGGCCTCGAGCGCCGCCACGGTGGTCCAGTAGTCGTAGGCGATCTCCGACGGGTGCACCTCGTGGGCGAACCGGACGCCGACCTCGTCGAAGACGTCGAGGATCGGGTTCCAGCGGTCGGCGAAGTCGCGGTAGCCGTCGTCCACCATGGACTGGGGCACCGGCGGGAACATCGCCACGGTCTTCCAGATCTTCGATCCGGTGAACCCGATGACGGTGTCCACGCCGAGCTTCGCGGCAGCGCGGGCCGTGGTCTTCATGGCCTCGGCCGCGCGCTGCCGCACCCCCTCCGGCTCGCCGTCGCCCCACACCCGCGAGGGCAGGATGTCGTGGTGGCGCTGGTCGATCGGGTCGTCACAGACGGCCTGGCCCGTGAGGTGGTTGGAGATCGCGTAGACCTCCAGCCCGTGCTTGGCCAGGATGTCGCGGCGGCCCTGCACGTAACTGTCGTCCTCGACCGCGGCCCACGGGTCGAAGTGATCGCCCCAGCAGGCGATCTCCAGCCCGTCGTAGCCCCACTCCCCGGCCAGCCGGGCGACCTCCTCGAACGGCAGGTCGGCCCACTGGCCGGTGAACAGCGTGATCGGTCGCGCCATCGCGCGGTGCCCCTTTCGCGAGCGTGGTCAGGATGGGATCGGGTGCCAGCTGCCGCTCTGCGCGGAGCGGACGACGGCGTCGAGCACGAGCTGCACCTGCAGGCCGTCGGCGAACGACGGCGTGGGATCGGTGCCCGCCGCGAGGTCGCGCAGCAGGTCGACGACCTCGTGGGTGAACGAGTGCTCGTAGCCGAGCAGGTGGCCGGGCGGCCACCACGCCCCCGCGTACGGGTGGGTGGGCTCGGTGACGAGGATCCGGCGGAAGCCTGCCGTCTCCGGGTCCTCCGTGCCGTCGTAGAAGGACAGCTCGTTCATCGCCTCGAAGTCGAAGGCCAGCGAGCCGGCGCTGCCGTTGATCTCCAACCGGATCGCGTTCTTGCGCCCGGTGGCGAACCGCGTGGCCTCGAAGCTCGCCACCGCCCCGCTCGCGAACCGGCCGATGAACAGGGCGGCGTCGTCGACGGTGACGGGGCCCCGCTCGTCGGAGCCCGACGCGGTGAGCCCGCTCGACGCCCCGGGCAGCGGCCGCTCCGTGATGAACGTCTCCGTCATGGCCGTGACGTTCGTGAGCAGGTCACCGGTGACGAACTGCGCCATGTCGACGATGTGGGCGCCGATGTCGCCCAGCGCCCCGGACCCCGCCCGTTCGGCCTGCAGCCGCCAGACCAGCGGGAACTCGGGGTCGACGATCCAGTCCTGCAGGTACTGGGCGCGGACGTGGCGCACCTGCCCGATCCGTCCCTCCTCCACCAGCTTGCGGGCCAGCGCGATGGCCGGCACCCGCCGGTAGTTGAAGCCCACCATGCTGCGCACGCCCTTGGCCTGTGCCCGCTCCGCGGCGGCCACCATCGCCCGCGCCTCGTCGACGGTGTTGGCCAGCGGCTTCTCGCACAGCACGTGCTTGCCGGCCTCCAGCGCGGCGATCGCGATCTCCGCGTGCGTGTCCCCCGGCGTGCAGACGTCCACGAGCTGCACGTCGTCGCGCCCCAGCAACGCCTTCCAGTCCGTCTCGGTGGTGCGCCACCCCATCCGCTGCGCCGCCGCCGCTGTGGCCTCGGCATTGCGGCCGCACAGCACCGCCATGTCCGGCTGCAGCGGAAGGTCGAAGAACCTCCCTGCCGTCCGCCACGCCTGTGAGTGGGCCGCGCCCATGAAGGCGTAGCCCACCATCCCGACCCCGAGAACCTGATCGCTGCCCATGGCGCTCAGGACTCGAAGCCGAGCGGCATGTAGGTGGCGACGTTCTCCCGTGTGATCGTCGCCGACGCCAGCGTGATCGAGGCCGGCACCTCCTGCTCCGCAAGATCGCCCATCCCCCGACCCTGCGCCACGAGACGCGCGAGCGCAACGGCGGATGATGCCATCGACGGGCTGTAGGTGACCGTCGCCTTGAGAACCGTGTTGTCGGCCTGGATGTCGCGCATCGCGTTGGCCGAGCCGGCGCCGCCCACCATGAAGAACTCGTTGCGGCCGGCTTGGTTGATCGCGGCGAGCACGCCGATGCCCTGGTCGTCGTCGTGGTTCCAGACGGCGTCGAGGCGGGGTGCGGCCTGCAGGAGGTTGGCGGTGACCCGCTGGCCGCCCTGCGCGGTGAAGTCGGCCGCCTGCCGCGGGCCGACCCGGAAGCCGTAGGTGCCCAGTGCATCGGCGAAGCCCTGGCTGCGGGACTGGGTCAGCGGGAGGTTGTCGATGCCCGCGATCTCGCCGATCACCGGGTTGGCCACGCCTGCGGCCTTCAGCCGCTCCCCGATGTAGTTGCCCGCGCTCACACCCATGCCGTAGTTGTCGCCGCCGATCCAGGTGCGGTAGGCCAGCGGCGAGTCGAAGATCCGGTCGAGGTTGATCACCGGGATCCCGGCCTGCATCGCCGCGCGTCCCACGGACGTCAGCTGGCTGCCGTCGTTGGGCAGGATCACCAGTGCGTCGACGTTCCGGTTGATCAGGGTCTGGACGGCGGCGATCTGCTGGGTGATGTCGTTGGTCGGGTTCACGGCCTCGAACGTCACGTCGGAGTAGGCCTGCGCCTGCGCCTGCGCGTTGTTGGCGATGGCCGCGATCCAGCCGTGGTCGGCGGCGGGCGCGGAGAAGCCGATGGTCACCGGCGTGCCGGGCGTGGCGTTGTCGCCCCCTGCCGCGGCGGCAGGCGCGTTGGCGGGCGCCGACGGGGCGGCGTTGCTCGTGCAGGCGGTGAGCGCGGCACCGGCACCGACGCCGAGGGCGCCGGCGAGGAAGCCGCGCCGCCGCAGGGCACCGGGGAGGTTGCGGGGGTCGGGCATGGTGGACTCCTTCATTGGGGTCGGTCGTTCGGCGGGGTCAACCAGCAGCCGACGAGCGCTGCGCACGGGCCTGGATCAGCACGGCGACGACGATGATCACGCCCTTGGCGATGTTCTGGACCTCTGTCGCCAGGTTGTTGAGCACGAACAGGTTGGTGATCGTCGTGAAGACGAGCACCCCGAGGATCGAACCGATCAGCGTGCCGCGGCCCCCGGAGAGCAGCGTGCCGCCGATGATCACCGCGGCGATCGCGTCGAGCTCGTAGAGCGTGCCGTGTGTGCTCGACCCCGTGGTGGTGAGCGACGCGATCATGATCGCCGCGATGCCGGCACACAGCCCGGACACCGCGTAGAGCAGCACGGTGTGGCGCCGCACGTCGACACCGGCCAGGCGGGCCGCCTCGGAGTTGCCGCCGATGGCGAACGTCCGGCGGCCGAACGTGGTGCGGTTGAGCACCACCCAGCCCACGGCCACCACCGCCGCGAAGATGTAGACGAGCAGGGGGATCCCGAGCACGCGGGTGTTCGCGATGCCGGCGATCACCGGGTCGGTGACGATCTGGCTGCGCCGCCCGGAGATGCGCTCGGCCAGCCCCTGCGCGGTGATCAGCATCGCCAGGGTGACGATGAACGGCACGATCCGGCCGTAGGCGATGAGCAGCCCGTTGACCAGCCCGGCGCCGGTCCCGACGGCCAGCGCGCAGAACACCATGACCAGCGGCCCGTAGGACTGGGTGGCGACGGTCGTGGCCCACACCGAGGCCAGTGCCATCACCTTGCCGACCGACAGGTCGATGCCGCCGCCGATGATCACGAACGTGACCCCGACGGTCAGCACCCCGATGATCGAGGCCGAGGTGAGGATCGTCAGGAGGTTCGAGGTGGTGAGGAACGTGTCGGCGGTGACGATGCCGACCACGCACAGCAGTGCGAGCACCGCCACGAGCCCGAGGTTGCGGCCCGCGCCGCTGTCGAGCAGCCGGCCCAGCGGCGACCGTGCGGGCTCGGCCGTCCGCGCGGCCTGCTCCACGCGGCTGCGCTCGTCGGCGGCCGGTGGCTGCCTCTCGGGCGTCACCGGTGCTGCGGCGGGTGCTGTGCCCGTCCGCGCGCCTTCGTCACTCATGGCCGGCACTCTCCTTCTCTGACTGCACGAGCGCTTCCATGACCAGGTCGAGGACTCGGCCCTCGTCGAGCTCGGCGCTCGGGGCCTCGTGGACGACCCGGCCCTCGCGGACCACCAGCACCCGGTCGGCGAGGCCGAGCACCTCGGGCACCTCGCTGGACACCAGCACGATCGCCGCGCCCTCTGCGGAGAGCCTGCGGATCAGCGCGTAGATCTCGCTGCGCGCACCGACGTCGACGCCGCGGGTGGGCTCGTCGAGCAGCAGGACCGAGCACCCCTGCAGCAGCCACCGGGCCAGCACGACCTTCTGCTGGTTGCCGCCCGAGAGCGTCCGGACCGGGCGCGTGGCGTCGGGCGGCCGGACGTCGAGCTGGGCGGTGATCGCCCCGGCGGCGCCGAGCTCGGCGTCGCGGCCGAGGAAACCGAACCGGGCGAAGCGGGCGAGTGCGGGCAGCGAGACGTTGCGGTACACCGGCTCGGCCATCAGCAGGCCCTGGCTCTTGCGCTCCTCGGGGGCCAGGCCCATCCCCGCGCGGACGGCCGCGGGCACCGAGCCGGCGCGCAGCGCCTTGCCCCGCACGCGCACCGAGCCCGCGGTCGCCTTGCGCGCGCCGTAGACGGTCTCGATGATCTCCGAGCGGCCGGACCCCACCAGGCCGGCGAGGCCGACGACCTCCCCGGCGCGGACGGTGAACGAGACGTCGGCGAACTCCCCGCTGCGGGCGAGCCCGTCGACCTCCAGCACGACCTCGCCCGGCGGCGTGGCGGGGCGCTCCGGGAAGACGTACTCGATGGTCCGGCCGGTCATCAGCCGGATGACGTCGGCGGTCGGCGTGGTGCGGGCGGGCAGGTTCCGGGCCACGGTGCGGCCGTCCTTGAGGACGGTGACCCGGTCGCCGATCTCGCGGATCTCCTCGAGCCGGTGGGAGATGTAGACCACGGCCACCCCGTCGGCGGTGAGCTCCCGGATCACCCGGAACAGGTTGCGCACCTCCTCCGGGTCGAGCACCGCCGACGGCTCGTCCATGACGATCAACCGCGCGTCCCTGGCGAGGGCGCGGGCCATGCTCACCATCTGCTGGCCGGCGGCCGACAGCCGCCCCAGCTCACGACCGGGCGGGATCTCGGGGTGGCCGAGGCGGCGCAGCAGCGCCCTCGCCACGTTCTCGGCGTCGCGCGGGCGGGTGAAGCCCAGGCGCGCGGGCTCGTGGCCCAGCACCACGTTCTCGGCGACGCTGAGCCCGGGCACCAGGTCGAGCTCCTGGTAGATCGTGGCGATCCCGGCGGCGTCGGCGGCGTGCGGCGACCCGAAGGACGCGGGCTCGCCCGCCCAGACGATCTCCCCCGAGTCCGGCCGGTGCGCGCCCGCCAGCACCTTGATCAGCGTCGACTTGCCGGCCCCGTTCTGCCCGAGCAGGCAGTGCACCTCCCCCGCGGCCACGTCGAGGTCCACCCCGTCCAGGGCGCGTACGCCCGGGAACTGCTTCACGATCCCGCGCATCGTGAGCAGCGGTTCCTCCGCCATCGTGGCTGTCATCCTCCACCTCGGTGTGGTCCGGCCGGCGGACCGAACCGTAGGAGCATTGACCAGTGCCGTACAACGACCGAATAATGCTTCTTTGCGCTGTTTTTCCGACGAAATCGGACCGTGATGCTCCCGCCCCCACCACTGCCCTTGCTGCCGCCGCTGCGCCTGAGCACGCCCACGCTCTCGGGCCGGATCGAGTCCGCCGTCACCCTCAGCACCGTGGCCCGGCTGGTCGCCTCCGGGACCGCCGTCAGCAAGGCCGACCTCGTCCCCGCCGCGGGCCTCGCGCGCACCACCGTGAGCACCGCCGTCGACGAGCTGCTGGCCCGCGGCGTGCTCCGCCTGGACGGGACCAGGCCCACGTCGGGGCGCGGCCGACCGGCCGACCGGCTGGCGCTGTCGCCCCGCGGCGGCCACGTCCTGCTGGCCGACGTCGGCGCGAGCGCCGCCCACCTCGCCGTCGTCGACCTCAGCCAGCGCGTGCTCGGCCACATCCAGGTCGCAGTGGACGTCACCGACGGGCCCGAGCCCGTCCTGCGGACCGTCGAGTCGCACCTCACGGCGCTGCTGACCCAGGCACCGAAGGACGTCCCGGTGCGCGCCGTCGTGATCGGGTTGCCCGGCCCCGTCGACGGCCAGCTCGGCGTCCCGGTGCGCCCGCCGATCATGCCCGGCTGGCACGCCTACCCCGTCTCGGCGCGCCTGCAGCACACCTACCGCTGCCCCGCGGTCCTCGAGAACGACGTCAACCTGCGCGCCCTCGGTGAGGCGCGGGCGTTGCCCGCCGACCAGGTGCCGCTGCTGTTCGTCAAGGTGGGCACCGGCATCGGCGGCGGCCTCGTCACCGGGGAGGGCGTGCTGCACCACGGCGCCGACGGCGCGGCGGGCGACATCGGGCACGTGCGCGTGCGCGGCGCGCCCGACGACGCCTGCGTCTGCGGCAACGTCGGCTGCATCGAGGCGGTGGCCTCGGCCGGGGCCATCGCACGCAGGCTCGGCCTCGCGCACGGGGACGAGGCCGTGTCGATCGCCGACGTCCGCGCACTGGTGAGCCGCGGCGACCCCACCGCAGTCGGCGCCGTCCGTGAGGCCGCCGGGCTCATCGGCGAGCTCGTGGCCACCCTCGTGCACTTCTACAACCCGGCCCGGGTGACGATCGGCGGATCCCTCACGGCGGCCAGCGACGAGCTGCTCGCCGGCGTGCGCAGCGTCGTCTACCAGCGGGCGCTGCCGCTGGCCACCCGCAACCTCGTGCTCACCAACAGCGTGCTGGGCGAGTACGCCGGGCTGGCCGGGGCCGCCGTGCTCGGGATCGAGCGCGTGCTCTCGGCCGAACAGATCGGCGTGCTGACCAGCGGGCGGTGAGCAGGGATGGGCGACTCACCGGCCGAAAACGGGCGACTCGCGGGCCGAGAACGGGCGACTCGCGGAGTGGGAACGGGCGACTCGCGGGTGGGGGACGGGCGACTCGCCGGGCCCCCGCCCGGGCGGGGGCCGCGGGCGGGGGGTGTCCGGTTACCCGTGGCCGTTGCCCGTGTGTTCGCCCGGGGGCTGCTCGCCGAGCTCGAGGTCGGCGGAGGTGACCGACCCGTCCCGCACCCGGACGGCGGTGACGGCCGGGGCGCCCACCGTGGCCGTCACCGTGTAGATGCCCTCGGGCAGCCCGGACAGGCGGAACGAGCCGTCCGCCGCGGTACGGCCGGTGGCCACCACCGCGCCGGCCCCGTCGGTCACGGTGGCGATCGCGTCGCTCACGGCATGCCCCCGCCGGGAGCGGACCGTGCCGGCGAGCATCCCGGTGGGCGGGAGGACGACGTCGTGCCGCAGCGTTCCGGAGAGCGGGACGCTCACCCGCTGCGAGGTCGACGCGCCGTTCGGCGGGGAGACCAGCAGGTGGTGCTCGCCCGGCGGGATGTGGATCATCAGGTAGTGGCCCGTGTCGTCGCCGCGGGTGCCCGACAGCAGCTCCCCCGTCTGGTCCACCACCGTGACGATCGCCGGGACGCCCGCGCCCGCCGCGTGGCGGACCTGGCCCGCGATGGAGGCCGGGCCCTCCACCCGCAGGTCGTGGCCTGCCGGTTCGGCGCCGATCCGCACCCAGTCGGCGGTGGGCTCGCGGCCCTCGTGCTGCCCCACCAGCACGTACTCCCCCGGACCGGGCAGCGGCACCGCGTACCGGCCGCCCTCGGCGGAGACGGTGGCGGCGATCCGGGTGCCCCGGCCGTCGAACACGGTGATCGCGGCACCCGCCAGGGCGATCCCGTCGCGGTCGGCGATGACCCCGCGCACGCCCGGTCCGGTGAGCACCGGCTCCCGGGACGGCACGGCGGCCGGGGCGGCGGGCGGCACCGTCGGGGTGGCGGACCCGCCGCCCGGTCCCCCGTCGGGCCCCGCACCGGGGACGGCTGCCTGCTCGTCGTCGGGTCGCCGCCGGCCCCGCACGCGCTCCACCAGCACGTACAGCACCGGCACGAGCACCAAGGTCAGCAGGGTCGACGAGACCAGGCCGCCGATCACCACCACGGCGAGCGGCTGGGAGATGAACCCGCCGCCGCCGGTGAGCCCGAAGGCCATCGGGAGCAGGGCGAAGATCGTGGCGACCGCGGTCATGAGGATCGGGCGCAGGCGTTGTGCGGCGCCCTCGGTGACCGCATCGGCCAGGCTCCGGCCACTGCGCCGGTACTGGTTCACCAGGTCGATGAGCACGATCGCGTTCGTCACCACGATGCCGATCAGCATCAGCATGCCGATCAGCGCCGGGACACCCAGCGGGGTGCCGGTGAGCAGCAGCAGCCCGAGCGCCCCGGTGGCGGCGAACGGGATCGCCACGAGCAGCAGCAACGGCTGCAGCAGGCTCCGGAAGGTGATGACCATGACCAGGTAGACCACCGCGATGGCCACCAGCAGGGCGAGGCCGAGCTGTGCGAAGGCGTCGCTCTGCTGCTGGCTGACGCCGCCGATCTCGGCGGTCGCGCCGGGCGGGAGCGTGAGCCCGTCGAGGGTGGTGCGCAGGTCGGCGGTGACCGCGCCCAGGTCGTCGGCGGCGGGCCGCGCGGTGATCTGTGCGCTGCGGGAGCCGTCGGTGTGGGTGATGCTCGGGGCGGTGCTGTTCTGCGTGACGGTGGCGACGTCGCCCAGCGTGATCGGCGCGCCGCGGCCGGCCAGCGGCAGCGCCCGCAGCCCGTCGACGTCGGCCGGTGCGTCCCCCGTGCGCAGCAGCACGTCCTGGTCGACGCCGTCGATCGTCAGGGTGCCGACGGTGGACCCCCGCAGCGCGGTGGCGACCACCTGCCCGATCTGGGCCTCCGTGAGGCCGGCCGCCGCGGCCCGCTGCCGGTCGACCGCCACGTCGACCACGGGCTGGGCCGCGGCGAGGTCGTTGCGCACGTCGCTGGCTCCCGGGATGGCCGCGACGGCCCGCTGCACCTGGTCGGCGGCCTGCGCGAGCACGGCCGGATCCTCGGCGCGCACGTCCACGGCGAGCTGGTCGCCGCCGGAGGCGCCCTGCCCGGCCTGCACGGTGAGCGTCCCGACCTGATCCGACGTCCCGAGGCTCGCGAGCCGGTCCCGCAGGGAGTCCGCGACCGCGGTGGCGTCGGCATCGTCGGCGAGGGTCACGGAGAACCGGGTGGCCGTGCCGCCCGAGCCACCGGGGAACCCGAACCGGCCCGACGCGCCGTCGGGCGAGCCGACGGTGACCTGGTAGCTCGCCACGCCCGCGGTGTCGCCGAGCACCTGCTCCACCCGCTTGGCCGCGGCGTCGGCCTCGGGGAGGCCCGTGCCGGGCGCCAGCTCCTGGCTCACCGACAGGGTGTCGCCGCCCGCGTCACCGAGGAAGTTGGTCTGCAGCAGCGGGACCAGTGCCACCGTGCCGGCGAGGATCGCGACGGCGACGCCGAGCGCGATCACCGGCCGCCGGATCGCCGCGTGCAGCACGGGCAGGTAGCCGCGCTGCAGCCGCGTGCGGACGGGCTCGGCGTCCGCCGCCGGTTCGGGCTCCGGCGTGGCCGGGCTGCGCAGCAGCAGTGACGCCAGCACCGGCACCACGGTGAGCGACACGAGCAGCGACGCCAGCAGCGCGGCCGTGACCGTCACCGCGAAGGGCCGGAACAGCTCCCCGACCTGGCCGCCGACCAGCCCGATCGGCGCGAACACCGCCACCGTCGTGATCGTCGACGCGGTGATCGCCCCGGCCACCTCCCGCACGGCGGTGAGGATCGCGGCGCGCCGCGGGCCGCCGTAGCCGAGATGGCGCTTGATGTTCTCGATGACGACGATCGAGTCGTCGACGACCCGGCCGATCGCCACGGTGAGGGCGCCGAGGGTGAGGATGTTGAGCGTGTAGTCCCCGACGTACAGCACGATCATCGCGATCAGCACGGACAGCGGGATCGACACGGCCGTCACCAGCGTGGCGCGCACCGAGAGCAGGAACCCGAGGATCACCAGCACCGCGAACAGCAGGCCGAGCAGGCCTTCGGTGGTGAGGTCCTCCACCGACTGCTCGATGAACGGGGCCTGGTCGAACACCACGGTGGCGGCGGCGCTGCGCGCGCTGCCGCCCAGCGCGTCGACCACCTGCGGGAGGGCGTCGCTCACCGCATGCGAGACCGCGACGGTGTTGGCGTCCTCCTGCTTGGTGACGCCGATGCCGATGCTCGGCGCGCCGTCGGTGCGGGTGTAGCCGGTGGCGGGCGCGGGCGCCTCGGTGATCGTCGCGATGTCGCCGAGGCGCACCGGCGCACCACGGGTGGACGTCACGTAGAGGTCCCCGAGCTGCGCCACCGACGTGATCGGGCTGCCGACCTCGACGGTCAGCGGGGAGGTGTCCGGGGTGAGCTGCCCGGCCGGCACGCGCACGCCGTTCTGCTGCAGGAGGCTCGTGATCGCGGTGGGCGCGACCCCACGCGACGCCGCTGCGGCCGGGTCGAGGTCGATGGTGATCCGGGGGTCGACGATGCCCGAGAGCGACACGTCCGCCACCCCGGGCAGCCCGGCCAGCAGGGGCTGCACCTGGTCGCGCAGCACCGAGGCGACCTGGTCGGGCGGCAGGTCCGAGGAGACCGCGAGCTGCACCACGGGGAGGCTGTCGGTGCTGCCGCTCACCACGGTCGGCGTGAGGTCGGCCGGCAGGCGCACCCCCTGCACCGCGCGCTCGGCCTGCGTGGCGAACTCCGTCAGGTCGGTGCCGTAGGCGAGGTCCAGGCGCACCACCGAGCTGTTGCCGGTGCTGGTGGAGCTCGTGCCGGTGACCCCGCGCAGGCTCGCCACCGCATCCTCGACGGGCGTGGTGACCTGCTGCTCCACCACGTCGGGCGAGGCCCCGGGGTAGGGCGTCACGACGCTGACGATCGGCAGGTCCAGCGACGGCAGCAGCTCCTGCCGCAGGGAGGTGGTGCTGACCACCCCGAACGCGATGACGAGAACCGTCACCAGTCCGACGATGGCGCGGTTGGCCACGCTGAGGCGGGCGAGCCAGGTCATGGAAACCAGTGAATACTACGTCTCGGACAAACCATCTTTCGGCGGCTGAGACTTCGCTGAGCACTTACACCGGGACGGGTGTAGCGAAAAGGAGGTGGCTGCGATGAGCGGGAACGCCGGAGACGACCGTGCCGACGACCGTGCCGACGACAGCGCCGACGACAGCGCCGACGACGAGCGCGCCGCCCTCGTCGCGGCGATCGCGGCGCACGAGGCCGTGCTGCGGCGCAGCGCCGCACGCAGGCCGAACCCGCTGTTCGACAGCGGGCTGACGATGCAGCAGCTGCGCGTGCTCGTGGTGCTCGGCGCGGACGGCCCCCTCCCCCAGGGCGACCTCGCGCACGCGCTGGGCGTCGGGCTCGCCACCGTCACCGGCCTCGTCGACCGGCTGGTGGCGCGGGGCCTGGTCGAGCGCACCGAGGACCCCCGGGACCGTCGCGTGCGCCACGCCGCGCTCTCGGCCGACGGCACGGCGCTGCTGGACCGGATCGAGAGCGCCGGGCAGGAAGTGCGCGCCCGGCTGCTCGCCCGCATCGACCTCGACGCGCTGCGCGGCCTGGAACGCGGCCTCGCCGCCCTGCACGAGGCGCTGGCGGAGCTTCCGGCCCCCTGACTGCGCGACCGGTGGTCAGTCGCCGGTTCCGGCCCGCCCCGACAGCTGCTCCACCAGCACCAGCAGCGCGCTGTGGTCGAGCCCGCCGTGGCCCTGCGCGCGCAGGGCCCCGACCATCTGGGCCACGTGCGCGCCGAGCGGGATCGCGACACCCGCCTCCCGTGCGGCCGCCGTGACGATCCCGAGGTCCTTGTGGTGCAGGTCGATCCGGAAGCCCGGGGCGAACTCGCGGGCCCGCATCCCGGGCGCCTTGCGATCCAGCACGGCGCTGCCCGCGAGGCCGCCTGCCAGCACCGCGGTGGCGGACTCGGTGTCCACGCCGTGGGCCTCCAGGAACACCAGCGCCTCGGCGACGAGCTGGATGTTCCCGGCGACGATGAGCTGGTTCGCGGCCTTCACGGTCTGACCGGCCCCGGCGGGACCGACGTGCACGACGGTGCTCCCCACGACGTCCAGGTAGGGCCGGGCGGCCTCGACGTCGGCCTCCTCGCCACCCACCATGATCGACAGGGTGCCCTCGACGGCGCCCGCCTCGCCCCCGCTGACCGGGGCGTCCACCACCCGGACCCCGTGCTCGGCACCCGCGGCGGCGAGCCGGCGGGCCACGTCGGGACGGATCGTGGAGCAGTCGATGTGCAGCATGCCCCGTCCGGCGGTGGCGTAGATCCCGTCCTCGCCCAGGGCCAGCGCCTCGACGTCGGGGCTGTCGGGGACCATCGTGATCACCACGCCGGCGCCGCGGACGGCCTCGGCGGCGCTGTCGGCGGCCCGGCCCCCGGCCTCGACCAGCCGGTCCACGGCGGGACGCGACCGGTTGTACCCGACCACGTCGTGACCGGCGGCCACCAGGTTGGCGGCCATCGGGCCGCCCATGATGCCGAGGCCGATCACCGCGACCGTCGGCTTCTCCGCCGACCTCATCGGGTCAGCCAGTCGAACGCCCGGTCGCTCGACGACGACGGCACGTACTCCAGGCCGACCAGGCCCGTGTACCCGGCGCGGGTAAGGGCGTCGAGGTGCTGGTCGAACGGGATCTTGCCGGTGCCCGGCTCGTGGCGGCCCGGCGCGTCGGCGAACTGGACGTGGCCGATCCGCCTGCCGTTCTCGGCGATCACCCTGTCGACGTCGTCGCCGTTGACGGTCAGGTGGTAGACGTCGGCGAGCAGCAGGACGTTCGGCGCGCCCACCCGGTCGGCCACCGCGAGCGCGTCGGCCGCGGTGCGCAACGGGTAGCGCTCGGCGCCGCTCAGCGGTTCGAGGACCACCGCGCCGTCGAGGCGCTCGGCGGCGAACGTGAGGTTCTCGGTGGCCAGGTCGTCCTGCTCCGCCGGGTCGACGCCGTCGAGCCGGTTGCCGTACAGCGCGTTGAACACGGCGGTGCCCAGCCGCTGCGCGATCCCCGCCGTCACCTCCACCCCGGTGCGGAACTCCTCCGTGCGGCCGGTCCACGAGACGAGCCCGCGATCACCACCGCCCATGTCTCCCGCCGGCAGGTTGAGCCCGGTCAGCTGCACACCGGCGTCCTCGATCGCCCGCACGAACTCGTCCACCTCGGCGGGGGAGGGAGTGGCGGTGGGGAACGGCCACCAGAACTCGACGGCGTCGAACCCGGCGGCCCGGGCGGCGGCCGGCCGCTCCAGGAGCGGCAGCTCGGTGAAGATGATGGAGCAGTTGACGGCATAGCGGGTGGTCATACCCAGATCCTGACTGTCGTAGGGGTGGCGCCGCGAGCGGGCGGCCCGATTGCAGCAAAGCCACTTTCATGCAATCTCGTTGCGTGAAAGTGGCTTTGCTGCAACTCGCGCGTCGGTCCAGCGGCGGTCGAGGGCGGTTCGGCCGTCCGGTGTGAGGTGGCCGTGCAGCCGCAGCCGGGCCATCCCGCCGTCGGGGAAGATGTCCAGGCGGACGTGGGTGGCCGCGGGGGCGGCGTCGAGCACGAAGCGGTGGCGGGTGTCGGGCTGCAGCGGCGTGCGGGGCACGAGGTCGAACCACCCGCCGTCCCCGGCCCGGCCGCGCAGGGTGGCCCAGCCGGGCGCGTTGTGCAGGAAGTAGCTCGTGTCGACCTCCGCCACCGCGACCACCGACTCCGCGGCGAGCGCCACCTCCACCCAGTCGTTGTCGTCGTCGCGGCGCCGCGCGGTCTCCCAGCCCTCGCCCATGGACCGGGGCGGGCCGGGCACGAGCAGGTTGTTCGGCGAGCTGTAGAAGATGTTGGAGCAGCCCACCACCCGGGCGCCGTGCTCGATCGCCGCGAGGTCGACGGTGCCGAGCGCGTCGAGCAGCCGGGGGTCGGGCAGCGCCTCCCCGTGCACCCGTAGCCGGGCCACGCCGCCGTCCGGGAAGATCCGCAGGCGCACGTGCGTGACGCGCCGGTGGCTCGTCACGTCGAACTCGTTCTCGGTGTCGCCGGCGACCCCGGTGCGCATCAGCAGCGGGGTCCAGTCGTCGGCGGCGAGGAGGTCGGCGACCGTGGGGTGCCCCTCGACCGCCAGCCCGTCGACCGCCACCTCCGGCGGGTAGTTGCCGGTGAACCAGGACGTGTCGACAACCACGCCGCGGACGATCCCCGGGGCGCCCAGCCGGACGATCGCCTCGTCGTACCCCGGCTCGCGGCGACGGCGGGTCTCCCAGCCGTCGTAGACCTTGCCCTTGTGCCCGAACGAGCCGGCGTCGAACACCGAGGGGCCGGGCGAGATGAGGTTCTCGCGCGCGGCGAAGGACTCGTCGTTGGCCCACACCACGCCCCCACCGAGGGTGCGCAGGGCCAGGTCGGGCAGCTGCTGGAAGTCACGCTGGTCGCTCATCGCAGGTCCTCTCGGCGCAGAAGCCGCCCGCGGGGCGGCTCGTGCTCCTCCACGGGTGCACCCCGGAGCCAGGTACGGCGCACCTGGCCGTACAGCTCCCGCCCGGCGTACGGGGTGATCGGGTTGCGGTGGTGCAGGCGGCCCACCACGAACGTCGCGTCGGGGGCGAACACGGTGAGGTCGGCGTCCTGTCCCGCGGCGATCCGGCCCTTGAGGGAGAGCCCGACCAGCGCAGTGGGCCGCTCCGCCATCCACGTGACGACCTCGGCGAGACCGTGACCCCGGCGGCGCGCCTCGGTCCACACCACCGGCAGCCCGACCTGCAGCGAGGCGATCCCGCCCCACGCCTGGCCGAAGTCGCCCGACTCCAGGCGCTTGAGGTCGGCGGTGCAGGGCGAGTGGTCGGAGACGACCATGTCGATCGTCCCGTCGGCGAGGCCCTGCCACAGCGCGTCCCGGTTGCCGGCCTCGCGGACGGGCGGGCAGCACTTGAAGCGGGTGTCGCCGTCGGGCACCTCCTCGGCGGTGAGCGCGAGGTAGTGGGGGCAGGTCTCGACCGTGACGCGGACGCCCTCGGCGCGGGCGGCCGCGAGCTGCGGCAGCGCGTCGGCCGACGACAGGTGCACCACGTGCACGCGCGCCCCCGTCTCGCGCGCGGCCGCCAGCAGGCCCGCGATGGCGCTGTCCTCGGCAGCCGGCGGCCGCGACGCGACGAAGTCGAGGTAGCGCCGCCCCGCCGCCTCCCGGACCAGGTCGCCGTCCTCGGCGTGCACGATCATCAGCCCGTCGAACTCCGCGACGGCACGCAGGGCCGTGGTGAGATCCCGCCCCAGCAGCGGCGGGAACTCCGCCACGCCGCTGTCGAGCAGGAAGCACTTCACGCCGAACACGCCGGCCTCGTGCAGCGCCCGCAGCTCGCCCGCGTTGCCCGGCACGGCCCCGCCCCAGAACCCGACGTCCACCGCGCACTGGCCGTCGGCCGCCTTGCGCTTGATCTCCAGCGCCGCCACGTCGACGGTGGGCGGCAGCGCGTTGAGCGGCATGTCGACGATCGTGGTGACGCCACCGGCGGCCGCGGCCCGGGTGGCCGTGGCGAAGCCCTCCCACTCGGTGCGCCCCGGCTCGTTGACGTGCACGTGGGTGTCGACCAGGCCGGGGAGCAGCACCTCGTCGGCGGCGAGCACCACCTCGGGGGCGTCGACCACGGCGTCGAACGGCAGCACGGCCTCGATCCGCTCGCCCTCCACCAGCACCGCGGCGGGCCGCTCGGTGCCCTCGACCACGGCGCGCCGCGCCCGGACGACGATCACGCCTGCTCCTGGTAGGCGCGCCAGCTCGCCAGGTCCGAGATGTCGGTGAGCGGCGGCAGCGTGGCGTACTCGCGGCGCAGCACCATGGCCAGCGACCCGCTGCCGTCGGCGAGCTCGATCACGCCGAGCTCCAGCCCGTCGGGCTCCCCGGGCAGCAGCACCTCGCGCAGCTGCTCGTAGGACAGGTCGTAGACCTCGCCCTCCACCGCGGCACCCCCGTCCCCGACGTCCTCCAGCGCCGGATAGCGCCCGCCGACGGCGTGGAAGCGGTAGCGCGGCGCCGTGGTGGTGCGCCCGACCAGCGTCGCGTCGCCGACGAGATGGTGGTCGGCGCCGCCGGACATGGCGGTGCCGTTGAGGAACATCAAGGGCATCGTGCACTCCTTCGTCGTGCGCATGCGCCGGCGAGTGACCCATCACTCGTGCCGGCGCACACGCCCCCGTCAGGCGCCGGTGATGTGCTCGGGCCGCACGGGAACGCGCCGCAGCGCCTTGCCCGTGGCCGCCCGGATCGCGGCCGCGACGGCGGGACCGCTCGAGATCGTCGGGGGTTCACCGACCCCACGGACACCGTAGGGCGCGTGCGGGTCGGCGTACTCCAGAACCTCGATCCGCATCGGCGGCGTGTCGAGGATCGTCGGGATGAGGTAGTCGGTGAACGAGGGGTTGCGCAC
Organism: Pseudonocardia xinjiangensis; assembly: GCF_050948425.1. Classification (NCBI taxonomy): domain Bacteria; kingdom Bacillati; phylum Actinomycetota; class Actinomycetes; order Pseudonocardiales; family Pseudonocardiaceae; genus Pseudonocardia; species Pseudonocardia xinjiangensis. The sequence goes on from NZ_CP192009.1 coordinate 4,428,633, forward strand.
CCTCCCGTCGGTCACGACGACCTCCTCCATCAGGGCCAGTCCCATGCCCTGCGCACTGCCGCCCTGGATCTGGCCGAGCACCGCGTCCGGGTTGACCGCCCTGCCGACGTCCTGCGCGGTGTCCAGGGCCACCACCTTCACCAGCCCCAGCTCGACGTCGACGTCCACCACCGCACGGTGGGCGGAGAACGCGAACTGCACGTGGGCGTCGCCCGCCCCGGTCTCCTCGTCGAGCGGTGCCGTCGGGCGGTGGCGCCATTCGAGGGTCTCCTCCACGGCCTCGTCGCCGAGCACGTCCGCGACTCCCGTGAGCACCTCGCCACTGACGTCGACGATCTTGTCGCCGTCGAGCCGCAGGTCGGCGGCGGCGCGCTGCAGCATCCCGGCCGCCCGCGCCAGCACGGTGTCCCGGACGGCCTCGCAGGCCGCCTTGACCGCACCGCCGGTGACGTAGGTCTGCCGGGACGCCGACGTCGACCCGGCGGAGCCGACCGTGGTGTCCGCCGGGTGCACCACCACCCGCTCCACGCCGAGCTCGGTGCGGGCGATCTGCTGCTCCACGGTGATCAGCCCCTGGCCCACCTCCGCGGCGGCGGTGTGGACCGTGGCCACGGGCTCACCGGCGCTGACCTCGAGGCGCACCCGCGCGGTCGAGTAGTCGTCGTAGCCCTCGGAGAACCCGACGTTCTTGTACGTGACGGCGTACCCGATCCCCCGCACCACGCCCTCGCCGTGGGTGGTGTTGCCGACCCCGCCGGGCAGCTCGCGCAGGTCCGGCTCGGGAGGGGACCCGAGCGGGAGCGGCATGTCCCGCACGATCCGGATCAGCTCGGCCACCGGGGCGGCCGAGTCGATCACCTGGCCGGTGATGTTCGTGTCGCCCTCGCGCATCCCGTTCCGCGCGCGGATCTCCACGGGATCGACACCCACGGCGTCGGCGAGCTCGTCCATGAGTGCCTCGTGGGCGAACGCCGCCTGGACGCAGCCGAAGCCGCGCATCGCACCGCACGGCGGGTTGTTCGTGTACACCCCGCGCGCGTCGACGTGGACGTTGGGGATCCGGTACGGCCCCAGCCCGAGCGAGCCGCCGTTGCCGACCACCGCACCCGTGGAGGACGCGTAGGCGCCGCCGTCGAAGAGGATGTCGGCACGGGCGTAGACCAAGGTGCCGTCGCGCTCGGCCCCGAACTCGTAGCGCAGCCAGGCCGGATGCCGGTGCACGTGCCCGAAGAACGACTCCTCCCGGGAGTAGCTCATCTTGACGGGCCGGCCGGTGCGCAGGGCGAGCAGGCAGGCGTGGGCGTGCATCGAGAGGTCCTCGCGCCCGCCGAACGCCCCACCGACCCCGGCCAGGTGCAGCCGCACCTTCTCCGGCGGCAGGCCGAGCACGTGGCAGACCTGCCGCTGGTCGACGTGCAGCCACTGCGTGGCCACGTGGAGGTCCACGCCGCCGTCCGCGCCGGGCACGGCCAGGCCGGACTCGGGGCCGAGGAAGGCCTGGTCCTGCATGCCGACCTCGAAGTCCAGCGCGACGACCACGGGCGCGGTGGGCGCGGGGTCACCGCGGCGCATCCGCACCTCCCGCACGAGGTTGCCGCCCGCATCCCGCCGCGCCGGGTGCACCAGCGCCGTGCCGGGCTCCAGCGCCCGCCGTGGGTCGGTGACCGCGGGCAGCTCCTCGTACTCGACGACGATCCGGGCCGCGGCGCGCCGCGCCGTCTCCGGGTGCTCGGCCGCCACCAGCGCCACGGCCTCACCCTGGTAGCGCACCACACCCTCGGCGAGCGCCGGCTGGTCGAGGTGCTCCAGCCCGACGGCGTTCTCCCCGGGCACGTCGGCCGCCGTGAGCACCGCGTGCACGCCGGGCACGGCCAGCGCCGGTGCGGTGTCGATCGCGACGATCCGCGCGTGCGGGTGCGGGCTGCGCAGCGTCGCGCCCCACAGCATGTCGTCGCGCGAGAGGTCGCTGGCGTAGGCGAACGCGCCCGTGACCTTGAGCAGCCCGTCCGGCCGCAGCGGGCTGTCGCCGACGCGGCCGCGGCTGGCGGTCGTCTCGCTCGCTCCTGCAGAGTTCGGTACCGCGGACGTCATGGTCAGCCGGCTTTCTCGATCAGGGTCCGGTGGACGGCGACGCACTCGCGCGCCAGTGCCTCGACGTCCACGGTGCGGACGTGGCCTCGTTCGACCACCGTGCGGCCGTTCACGAGCAGGAGCTCCATGGGCGGCGGCGCCCCGAGCACGAGCGCGGCCACCGGGTCGGCGACGTCGGCGTGCTGCAGGCCGTCGATGCGCCACAGCGCGAGGTCGGCGAGCTTGCCGGCCTCCAGGGAGCCGATCTCGTCGGTCCGCCCGACCACGGCGGCACCGCCGAGTGTCGCCAGCTCCAGGACGTCGCGGACGGTCAGTGCCTGCGGCCCGCCGACCGCGCGGGCGAACAGGAGCGCGTGCCGCACCTCCTCCAGCAGGCTCCCGGCCTCGTTGCTCGCGGCTCCGTCGACGCCGAGTGACACGCGGGCGCCCGCGGCGCGCAGGTCCCGGGTGCGGGCGATCCCGGCCCCCAGCCGCGCGTTGGACGACGGGCAGTGGGCCACGCCGGTGCCGGTCTCCCCGATCTTCTTCACCGCGGTGTCGTCGAGGTGCACGGCGTGGGCGAACCAGACGTCCTCGCCGGTCCAGCCGAACCGCTCGACGTACTCCAGGGGTGAGCAGCCGAACCGCTCGCGGCAGAACGCCTCCTCGTCGACGGTCTCGGCGAGGTGGGTGTGCAGCATGACCCCGCGCCGCCGCGCGAGCTCCGCCGACTCGCGCATGAGCTCCCCGGTGACGCTGAACGGCGAGCACGGCGCGAGCGCGACCCGCAGCATCGAGCCCGGCGCGGGGTCGTGCCACCGGTCGATCGCGGCCTCGGAGGCGGCGAGGATGGTGTCGCGGTCCTCCACGACGCCGTCGGGGGGCAGGCCGCCGTCGCTCCGGCCGAGGTCCATCGAGCCGCGGCACGGGTGGAACCGCAGCCCGACGTCCTGCGCGGCCCGGATCTCCGCGGCGAACACGTCCCCGCCGTCGGAGGGGAAGACGTAGTGGTGGTCGGTGGTGGTGGTGCAGCCGGTGAGCGCGAGCTGGGCCAGCGCAGCGCTCGCGGAGGTGTGCACGGCGTGCTCGTCGATGCCGGCCCACACGGGGTAGAGCGTGGTGAGCCACTCGAACAGCGTGGAGTCCACGGCGAGCCCGCGGGTGACCCACTGGTAGAGGTGGTTGTGGGTGTTGACGAACCCGGGCGTGAGCAGGCAGCCCCGCCCGTCGACGACCGCGGCGCCCTCGACCGCCGGCGCGGGCCCGGCGCCGACCGCGGTGATCCGGTTGCCCTCCACCACGACGTGGCCGCCGGGGTACTCGGCGCCGGAGACGGTGACGACGTGGGCGCCCTCGATGACCGTCGTCGTCATGACGCCCGCTCCTGCGCACGGGCGGCGAGCCGCACCGCGTCCATGATCTTCTCGTAGCCGGTGCACCGGCACAGGTTCCCGGCGAGCGCCTCGCGGATCTCCGGGTCGGACGGCTGTGGGTTGCGCTCCAGCAGGTCGTGGGTGGAGACGATCAGCCCGGGCGTGCAGAAGCCGCACTGCACGGCGCCGCACGCGAGGAACGCCTGCTGCACGGGGTGCAGCTCGCCGTCGGCCGAGAGGCCCTCCACGGTGGTCACCTCACGCCCGTCCGCCTGGCCGGCGGCGACGAGGCAGGAGCACACCGGCAGGCCGTCCAGGTAGACGGTGCACGACCCGCACTCCCCCTGCTCGCAGGCGTTCTTGGAGCCGGGCAGCCCCATCCGTTCGCGCAGCGCGTACAGCAGGCTCTCGCCTTCCCACACGCCGTCCACCTCGTGCCGCGTGCCGTTCACGGTCAGCGTGATCCGCATGTCAGGCTGCTCTCCGGTAGTCGTTCCAGGCCCACGTGGCGGCGCGGCGCGCCATCACCGAGAGCGAGTGCAGGCGGTAGGCGGCGCTGCCCCGGACGTCGTCGATCGGGGCGGCGGCGGCGCGCACGCGGTGGCCGAACTCGCGGGCCAGCCCGTCGGGCAGCTCCCCCCGCGACTCCCACAGCCCGGCCGCGTCGAGCTCGCCCGCAAGGAACTCGGCGGCCGCCTCGGCCCGGCGCGGGGTGGGTGCCGCGGAACCGATCCCGGTGCCCACGGCGCGCCGGTCCGGATGCAGCGCGAACCCGAAGGCCGACACGGCGATCACCATCGCGTTGCGGGTACCGATCTTGCAGAACTGCTGCGGCCCGCGCGGCGGCGCGACCAGCACCGCGGCGATGAGCTCGTCGGGCGCGAGGGCGTTGGTTTTCACCCCCGTATAGAACTGCGCCACCGGCACCTCCCGCACCCCCCGGGCGGCCGAGGCCACCTCGACCACGGCGTCGGCCGCCAGCAGTGGCGGGTGGCTGTCGCCAGCAGGCGACGCGGCGCCGAGGTTGCCGCCCACCGTGCCACGGTTGCGGATCTGCGGTGACCCGATCGTGCGTGCGGCCATCGCGAGGCCGGGGAGAGCGGTGGCGAGCTCGTCGATCACGCGGGAGTAGGTGACGGCGGCGCCGAGCCGGATCCGGCCCCGGTCCGGGGCCCAGTCGCGCAGCTCCGCCACCCTGGTCAGGTCGAGCAGCGCGGGTGGACGGCGCCGGTCGAAGTTGATCTCGACCAGGACGTCGGTGCCGCCCGTCACGGGGAGCGCGCCGGGACACGCCGCCTTGGCCGCGAGGGCGTCGGCCCACGTCGTCGGCGCGAGGAACTCCATGACGGAAGTACAGCCCCCGCCCGGACCCGTACAGAAGTCACCGCCGAGATGAAACGTGCACCAATCGGCCGTCGGCGCTTGTAGGTTCCTCCAATGCACCTGCGGGACCTGGTCACCCGTCCCGGGCTCGGCCTGCGGTTGCTGCATGGCAGCCCGGCCGCGCTGGACCGGCCGCTGCGGTGGGTCTACACGACCGACCTGATCGACCCGGCCCGCTACCTGTCCGGCGGCGAACTGGTGCTGAGCGGGCTCGTGTGGCGCCGCGAGCCCGGCGACAGCGAGCGCTTCGTCGCGGCAGTGGCCCGCTCGGGGGCTGCCGCACTCGCCGCGGGGGAAGCGGTGTTCCACGGCGTCCCCGACGACGTCGTCGAGGCCTGCCGGCGCCACGACCTGCCCTTGGTCGCCGTGCCGGAGGAGCTGTCGTTCGCCACGGTCACCGAGCTGGTGATCACCTCGCTGACCGCGGCGCGCGGCGACCGGCTCGCGGTCACGGTGGGCCGCCAGCGCAGGCTGCTCTCGGCCGTCGCGGCCGGGCTGGGCCTCGACCAGCTGGCCACGCAGGTGTCGGCGGCCACCGGGACGACCTGCCGGGTGCTCAGCACCACCGGCCGCGAGATCGCCGCCGGGCCGCAGCCCCTGCCCGACCACGTGGTCGACCGGGTGGTGGCGGCGTTCCTGACGGCCGACCAGCTACCCGCCACCCTGAGCGGCGGCGACGTCACCGTGTTCCCCGTCGGCCCCGCCTCCGAGCAGCGGCTGACGTCCTGGTTCGTCGTGGCGGAGGGCGACGCGGCCTGCTGGGACACCGAGACCACCGACACCGTGGGTGAGCTGGTCGCGGTCGCCTCGCTGGACCGCGCCCGGCGCAGCGAGGGGCTGCGCGTGGCCCGGGCGATCGCCGACGACGCGGTCGCGCTCGTCGCGGGCGGCACCGCGACCGTGGCGGAGACGTCGGTGCGGCTGCGGCACGCCGGCCTCGACCCGGCCGGGCCGCTGGTCGTGGCGGTGGCGGGGTTCGCCGGGCGGCCCGAACGGGTGGAGACCGCTCGCGCGGTGCTGCTCGACGCCGCGGCGCACCGGGGACCGCCCGTGGTGGGGGTCTACGACGGTCTGGCCGTTGCGCTGCTGCCGGCCACCGGCGGGGATGACGCGGCCGGGTCCGCGCTGAGCCGGGCGCTGGGCCGGCTCGTCCCCGGGCTGGCGGGCGAACCGCTGGCCGTCGGCGTCAGCCGCCCGGCGCGTCCCGATGCCCTGTCGGGTGCGCTGCAGGAGGCCCGCCACGCCCGTGACGTCGCCGCGCTGCGCCCCGGAGTGCTGCACGTCGTCACCGGCGAGGAGACCACCTCGCACGTGTCGCTGCTCGCCGCCGTGCCCGACGACGTGCGCCGCGCCTTCGCCGCGCGGGTGCTCGGCAGCGTCCTCGACCACGACGCCCGGACCGGCGCCGGCCTGCAGGAGACGCTGCAGGCGTTCCTCGACTGCTCCGGTTCGTGGACCCGGGCCGCCGACCGGCTCCACCTGCACGTCAACACCGTGCGCTACCGCATCCGCCGGGTGGAGGAGCTCACCGGCCGCGACCTCGGGAAGCCCTCGGACCGCGTGGACGTCTTCCTGGCCCTGCAGTCGCTGCGGGGCCACGCGGGGTGACCCTCCCCCCGTTGCAGCAAAGCCACTTTCCTGCAACCTCGTTGCCTCAACGTGGCTTTGCTGCAACTCCGGGGGCCGTGGCTTCTGACGAACGATCGTGCTAAAAAGGACCGCATGGGCAAGGGGGACGCGACGCGCGAGATCATCCTCGACGAGGCGGCCGGCCTCGCGCGTCAGGTCGGCCTGGGCGGGCTGACGATCGGGTCCCTCGCCACCCGCACCGGCATGTCGAAGAGCGGCCTGTTCGCGCACTTCGGCTCGAAGGAGTCCATGCAGCTGCAGGTGCTCGACCACGAGACGGACCGGTTCACCTCCGAGGTGGTGCGCCCTGCGCTCTCGGCGCCGCGGGGTGAGCCACGGGTCCGCGCACTGTTCGAAGGGTGGCTGGCGTGGGACTCCGCCGACGGCGGCTGCCCGCTCGTCGCCGCCGCGTTCGAGCTGGACGACCAGCCCGGCCCGGTGCGCGACCGCCTGCTCCACAACCAGCGCGACTGGTTCGACACCCTCGCCACCATCGCCTCCACCGGAGTCGCCGAGGGGCACTTCCGGCCCGACACCGACCCGCGGCAGTTCGCCCAGGACATCGAGGGGATCATGCTGGCCTTCCACGTGGCCAGCCGCCTCCTGTCCGATCCGGACGCCGCCGCGAGGGCCCACCGCGGGCTCGACGCCCTGCTGGCCGCCGCCGCGGCGCCGGCCGCCCCCTGACCCTCTGTGCGACCAGGAGCCCCCGATGACGTACACCCGCCGACGAACGATCGTTCGTACTATTCTGAGGGTCCCGTGAGCCCCGCTGCGGTCCACGTCCGCCCGCTGGACCGGTGGACCGCCGGTCACGCGGTCGACACGGTCTTCGCCCAGCTCTCGCCGCGCAGCCGCTACCTGCGCTTCCACAGTGCCGTCCCGCGCCTGCCGGGTCCGGTCCGGGCCGCACTCGTCGACCTCGACGGCCGGTCCCGCGCGGCCGTCGTGGCCGAGACCTGCGGGCCGGGCGGCCCTGCGCCGGTGGGCATCGCCCGCATCGCCCGCACGGACCCCGGGACGGCCGAGATCGCCGTCGCCGTGGTGGACGACTGGCAGCGTCAGGGCATCGGACGCCTCCTCGTCTCCGCCGTCGCCACGCTCGCCGAGGAGCTCGGCTACACGGCGCTGCGGGGTGGGGTACTGCCGGAGAACGTCGCGATGCTCGGCCTGGCGCGGTCGGTCTTTCCGCCGGCCACGCGACACTTCGACGGCGACGTGATCCAGCTCGCCGTCCCCCTCGGCGCCGCGGCGTGGACGGTGACCGACGAGGACGTCCTGGCCGACCTGGTGAGCCGCTGATCCGCCGAGCTGGTCGGTCAGCTGCGGGTGACCGTGGCCTCGATCAGGCCGTAGGGACGGTCCGCCGCGTAGAACACCTCGTTGTTGTTCTCGACGTCGAACGGGGACAGGTCGACGGCGAAGTGGTGCTTGTTCGGCGCCTGCAGGGTGATCTCCGCGATCCGCGGGTGCGCCTCCAGCACGGCCCGGCCCATCTCCCACAAGGTCTGCTGCAGTGCCAGGGAGTGCACGGTGGCGTACTGCTCGAGCATGATCCGCCGGACGTCGGTGTAGCTCTTGGCCCAGTCCACGTCCCGGAAGCCGTCCCAGCCGCCGTCGGGGGCGGGGTCGTGGCGCCACTGGGCCACGAGTGCGGTGGCCATGATCCGGTCGTGCGTCTCGGGGAGGGTGGTGTAGCGGTCCTTGAGGAAGCCCGCGAACTCCGAGCCCGTGGACTTGAGCAGGACGAGGTCGCGCAGGCCCGAGACCACCTGGGCGTGCCCGTCCTCCACCTCGGCGACGGCGGTGCGCACCTCCTGGCCCCGGCGCACCCACGTGTGGTCGTGGCCGGTGCCGCCCACCTGCACGCGGTCCCAGGCGAACTCGTCCACGGCGATCCGGGCGCTGCTCACCGGTTCCACCGTCGACACGAAGTGGCGGGCGAGGGTGAGGGCGTAGTCCTCGATCTCGCCCAGACCCTTCTCCTTCGCGAAGGCGTAGGCCGTGTTCTTCTGCGAGTCGGTGGGCAGGACGGCGTGCTGGTCACCGTGCAGGTACGCGTCATCGAACGCGCCGCGCAGCGTCGTGGTGACCGTGACGTCGCGGATCTCGTGGCGGGAGGTCTCCCGGTAGATGCGGACCAGGCGGTTCTCCGCCTTCCCGTACTGGTGGCCTCCGAGCACGATTCCCATGTGTCAGCTCCCGCGATAGGTCGAGTAGGCGAACGGGGACAGCAACAGCGGTACGTGGTGGTGCTCCCCCGCGTCGATGACGGCGAACGTGACGGCCACCTCGGGGTAGAACCCCTGCCGGCCCGTGGCGGCGAAGTAGCCGCCGGTGTCGAAGGTGATCCGGTAGGTGCCCACGGGCAGGTCGGCGGCGAGGTCGCGGACGCGGCCGTCGGCGTCGGTGCGGGCCTGTGCCAGCAGCTCACCGCCGGGCAGCGCGTCGAGCCGGACCCCCACGTCCGTGGCGGGGCGGCCGAGCGCCGCGTCGAGCACGTGCGTCGAGATGCTCATCGCACGGCCTCGCTGCGCTCGGCCGGCGCTGCGCGCAGGCACTGCACCGATGATTCGCTCGCAAGCTCGCTCATCGCACGGCCTCGGCCGGAGCCAGGAGCCGGTCGAGCCGGATCCGGTTGATGGCAGCCAGTTCGGTGAGCGCCACGGCCCGCTCGGTGGCGGGGTCGTGGGACAGCCGGGCGTGCAGGGTGGCCAGCAGGTCCTCGGCGCTGCGGCCGGTGGCACAGACCAGGTACACGTGGCCGAACCGTTCCTCGTAGGCCCGGTTGCCCTCGTCCAGCGCGGCCAGCACGTCGGCGGCGGCGCCGCCCACACCGCTCTGTTCGCGGCGGGACTGCCCGCCGGCCTGCCGGTCACCGATCCGGGGGTGGCCCGCCAGCGCGGCGTCGAGGTCGGCGTCGTCCAGCGCCGCGGCTGCGGCCGTGTGCAGGGCGGTGGTCGAGGCGTACGGCCGGCCCGTCGCCACCGCGCGCGCCCAGCGCGGCGCCGAACAGCAGGTCAGCAGCGTCCGTTCAGCCTCGGGCAGCGGCAGCGCGTTGAACGTGTGCAGGTCCACGCGGGTCCTTCCGTGCGAGGCGAGGCTCCACCGGGCGGCCGCCGCCGGATCGTCTCGCCCGCCCACCGTATCCACGTACGCGGAGCGCACGAGGTTCAGCGCTCGGACGACCCCGCGGGCAGAGCGTCGAGCACCAGACCGTCGAACTTCCGCCGGATCGTCTCCAGCCGCCACTTGTTGCTGAACAGCGCCAGCACCGCGCCGTCGGCCCGGCGGGTGAGGACCTCCACCTCGCTCTGGCCCTTGAGCAGCTCCGCTCCCGCCGCGTCGGTGCGGCGGGTGACGGAGTAGCTCAGCGTTTCGAGGGTGACCGGGGCCCGGAACTCCGACTCCAGCCGGGCGGTGACCACCTCGAACTGCAGCGGGCCCACCGCCGCGAGCACCGGTGCCTGGTCGCCGCGCAGGTCGGAGCTCAGTACCTGGATGACGCCCTCGCTGTCGAGCTGCTCGATCCCCCGCCGGAACTGCTTGTAGGTGCCGGCGTCGGCGCCGCGCACCACGGCGAAGTGCTCGGGCGCGAAGCTCGGGATGGCCGGGAACTGCACCGGCTCCGTGGAGTAGAGCGTGTCACCGGGCCGCAGTGCACCGGCGTTGACCAACCCGACGATGTCGCCGGGAAAGGCCTCCTCCACGGTGGTGCGCTGCTGGCCGAACACGGCCTGGGCGTACTTCGTGGCGAACGGGCGCCCGGTGGCGGCGTGGGTGAGCACCATGCCGCGCTCGAACCGGCCAGAACAGATCCGGACGAACGCCATCCGGTCGCGGTGGGCGCGGTCCATGCCCGCCTGCACCTTGAACACCAGCCCGGACGTGGACGCCTCCAGCGGGCGCGGGTTGCCCTCGGCGTCGTCGCGAGCCTCGGGTGCGGGGGCGAGCTCGACCAGCGCATCGAGCAGCCGGGCGACGCCGACGCCGTTCAACGCGGCTCCGAAGAGCACCGGCGTGGCCGTGCCGGTGAGGAAGTCCTTCTCGTCGAACCCGGCGCCGATCTCCTCCAGCAGCGCGAGCTCGTCCTGCGCGGCGGCCCAGTACTGCGGCTCCTCCGCGGCGATGACCTCGGCGGGCACCAGCTCGGTGGTGGCGCGGGTGGCCCCGCCCGCGGTACGCGAGTAGCGGCGGAACTCCCCCGTGGCGACCTCGACCAGCCCGCGCAGCTCCCCGGCCACCCCGACCGGCCAGGTGACCGGCATCGGGCGCAGCCCGATCGTCTGCTCCACCTCGTCGAGCAGCTCGAGGGCCTCGCGCCCCGGCCGGTCCCACTTGTTGACGAAGGTGAGCACCGGGATGCCGCGGGTGCGGCAGACGTCGAACAGCTTGAGGGTCTGCGGTTCCAAACCCTTGGCCGCGTCGAGCAGCATCACCGCGGCGTCTACGGCGGCGAGCACGCGGTAGGTGTCCTCGGAGAAGTCGCCGTGGCCGGGAGTGTCGAGCAGGTTGATCACGCAGTCGCGGTAGGCGAACTGGAGCACCGCGGAGGTGACCGAGATCCCCCGCTTGCGCTCCATCTCCATCCAGTCCGACGTGACCCCGCGCCGCCCGGACTTGCCGTGCACGGCACCGGCCTCGTCGATCACCTCGGCGTAGAGCGCCAGCGCCTCGGTGAGCGTGGACTTGCCCGCGTCGGGATGGCTGATCACCGCGAACGTCCGTCGCCGTCCCGCTTCGACCGCAATACGAGCGTCGCCCGATACCCGGGCCGACTCCCCCGCCGACTTCTCCACCACAGCTCCAGACATCAGACCGCCGATCCTACGCGGCGGCCTGTTGCCCCCCGACGTCCGTGGTCGACCACGGCGGCCCTGACCGGGCGATCGTCACGACAGTGCCGGGATGACCTCGCGCTCGAACAGCTCCAGGCTCGACCGGTCGTGGGCCGCGCCCGGGAACACGAAGATCCCGTACGCCAGACCTCGCCGCTGCATGTCCTCGAGCCGCTCCACGATCTGCTCCGGCGTCCCGCAGGAGGCGACCGAACCGTTGCGCAGGAACCGCTGGACGAACGCCTCGGCGCCGTCCTCGCCCAGTACCGGCGCGAGCCGCGCCCGGTGCGCCGCGATCCGCTCCTCGACCTCGGACTCGGTGGACCCGGCCATCACGTAGTACACGCTGGAGCGCACGATCGCGTCGAAGTCGGTGCCGACGTCGCGGCAGTGCCGGGCCAGCACCGCCGACTTGCGCGCGAAGCCCTCGGGCGAGCCGTCGAAGTTCGTGTACCGCGCGTACCGGGCGGCGATCCTGAGGGTGACCTTCTCGCCCTGGCCCGCGATCCACAGCGGGATGCCGCCGTCCTGCAGGGGCAGCGGACGCACGATCGCGTCCTCGACCTGGTAATGCTTGCCGCGGAGCGTCGCCCGGCCCGTGGTCCAGGCCTGCCGCATGATCGCGACGCCCTCCTCGAGCATCCCGAGCCGGTCCCGGGCGGGCGGGAAGCCGTAGCCGTACGCGGTCCACTCGGCCTCGTCCCACCCGGCGCCCACACACATCTCGACGCGCCCACCGGAGATGATGTCGCAGGTGGCCGCCACCTTCGCCAGGTAGGCCGGGTTACGGAAGCCGATGCACGTGCAGACCTGGCCCAGCCGCACCCGTCCGGTCACGGCGCCGAAGGCCGCCATGAGGCTCCACGCCTCGTGCGTCCCCGTCTCGTCGGGAGGGGGCGTGGGGAGGGCGTGGAAGTGGTCGTTGACCCAGATCGACTCCCAGGGACCGGCGTCGGCGTGCTGCGCCAGGCCCTTCATCACGTCCCAGTGCGCTGCCGGGTGGATGCCCACCAGGTCGTGGCTCCACCCCTGTGGCACGAACATCCCGAACCGCATACCAACGCTCCCCGAGGACGACCGATCACGACGGTACGTCGCGGGGAGGGCGGGAGACGGGCCGGCGACGTGCTGTCGATCACGGCGGACCGTCGCCCGCCCCCATCCGGTCAGCTCGCCGCGAGCGGCTCCCGCACCGAACGCTCGGCGGCGATGTGGTCGGCGACCCGGCAGGCCAGCGCGGCGATGGTGAGCGTCGGCCCGACGGCGCCCGCGGTCGGGAAGACGGCGCTGCCCGCGACGTAGAGGTTGGCGCTGCCGTGCACACGGCAGTCGGCGTCGACCACGCCCTGGCGCGGGGAGGTTGCCATCCGCAGCAGACCCATCTGGTGAGTGCCGTCGGTGAAGGGCATGTCGTCGATGCGCGCCGCGTCGGCCATGTCGACCGTGCCGTAGCCGAGGCGGGCGAACTCCTCACCGATCAGCTCCATGCTGCGGCGGATCCGGGCCCGGTCGTCGGTGGACACGCCGTAGTGCACCTGCAGGCGCCGCTGGCCGAGCTGGTCGCGATCACGCGAGAGCGTGACGCGGTTGGCCGGGTCGGACGACTGCTCGGCGTCGAACCGCAGGCGGCAGGTGGCGCCGTCCAGCGGCATGAACGAGGGCAGGATGCGACCGCCCGTGATCCGGGGAGCGGCCCAGGACACGGCGAACCTGCCCACCCGCCGCCAGTCGTGCGCGACGTTGCCGATGTGCTGCCCCAGGCCGGACGTGCTCGCGTAGCGCGCGTGGGTGCCGGCGGACTTGAAGCCGAGCCGGGCCCGGTTCAGCGCGTAGTAGGTGAGGGAGAACGTGGACAGCAGCCCGTCCCCGTGGCTGGGGTCCATCGGGTCGGGGAACCACAGCGCCGCCTTGAGGTTGCCCAGCTCGTGGCGGGCCTGCGCCGCGGCGGTGAGCGCGAGCTTGCGCCGGGCGTACACACCGTCGCGGGTGGGCACGTAGCCGAGCGCGAGGTTGCGCCCCAGCTCGCTCAGCACGACCGTGCCGACCTCGCCGACCGGATGGGTCATGTAGTGCCGTCCGACCTGGTCGTACTCGTTGCCGATGCCCGCGGGCGACTGCCGGTCGGACGCCAGCAGGATCCGGGCCGACTCCAGGCCACCCGCGGCGAGGACGTAGGTGCGCGCCACCACCGTGATTTCGACGCCGGGGCGCGGCGCGACGACCGCCTCGGTGATCGCCCCGCTCACCGGGTCGCGCTCCAGGCGCACGACGGTGGCCTCCACCAGCAGCCGGACGTTGGCGGCCCCGGCCAGCGCCCGCATCCGGCCGGCGAAGCTGGTGGGCGGGCTCCACCGCCAGGTCGAGTCGACGTCCAGTGTCTCGGACGGCAGGGGGGCGAAGAGCGGGAAGCCCGAGCGGGCCGCGGAGTACTCGTACTCCCCCGCCTGCAGATGGCGCTGCGCGCGCCGGTAGAACGGTTCCAGCTCCGGTCCGGAGACCGGCCATCCCGCGCTGTCCAGCCACTCGCGCGGCCCGAGGTCGAGGTCGTCCAGGGGGGAGCAACGCCCGCCCCATACGACGCTCGTGCCGCCGAGGCGCTTCTGCCGGACGGCCTCGAGGGGATCGTGCGGGTCGACCGTCTCGCCCCGGTAGGTGTCGGCCTGCCGCGGACCGAACCGCTGGCTGCCACCCTCGACGACCACCACGTCGACGCCACGGTGGGCGAGCTCTGCGGCCACCACCGCCCCGGCCGGCCCGGTGCCGATGACACAGACATCGGCCGACACGCGGCCTCCGGGCGTGATCCCGCGAGCATCGGTCAACACGTGCACCGAGGGTAGAGCAAGGCCGGTTTCGTCCCCCCTTCCGGTTCCGTGGAGACTCGGGCCCCGGAGGTACGTAGATGCGATTTCGGGAGATGGGTGCGGCCGTGCGGGTGCTGGCCCGCAACGACCTGGCCCGCTACAGCGGCGGCGGCACGTCCGAGACGTCCCGCTTCGAGGCCGAGCTGGGCCGGATGCTCGGGGTCGAGCACGCGCTGGCGGTGAACAGCGGCACGAGCGCGCTCATCGGTGCGCTGGTCGGCGCCGGGGTCGGGCCGGGCGACGAGGTGCTCGTGCCGGCTTTCACGTGGGTCGCCACAGCCGCGGCACCGCTGGCGGTCGGCGCCGTGCCGGTGCTGGTCGAGATCGACGCGAGCCTGACCATGGATCCGGCCGACCTCGCCCGCAAGATCACGCCGAACACCCGCGCGGTGATCCCGGTGCACATGCTCAACCTCGTGTGCGACATGGACGCGATCATGAAGGTCGCCGCGGAGCACGACATCGTGGTGATCGAGGACACGTGCCAGGCGATCGGCGTGCGCCACCACGGCCGCCGGGTCGGGTCGATCGGGCACGTCGCGGCGTTCAGCTTCAACCAGCACAAGAACATCACCTGCGGTGAGGGTGGCGCGGTCGTCACCAACGACCGGCGCATCCACGCGCGGGCCGCGATGCACCACGACGTCGGCAGCTACGAGCGGCCCGGCTGGATCGAGACCGAGGCCTTGTTCCCCGGCGTCAACCACCGCATGCCGGAGCTCTCGGCCGCCGTCCTGCGCCCCCAGCTCGCCGCGCTCGACGCCCAGCTGGACCGCAGGCGACGGCGCCGGCAGATGGTGCTCGACCGGATCGCGTCCGGCCCCTGGCGGGGGGTGGCCACGGCACCGCACCACGACGAGCCGGACGCCGTCGGGCTCGCCCTGACCTTCGACGACCCGGAACGGGCCCGCACGTTCGGCGCGCTGCGGGGAGCTCGCCGGCTGATCGACAGCGGCCGACACGTCTACACCAACTGGCAGTCGGTCCAGGCCAAGCGCTCCTACCACCCGCTGTTCGACCCGCACGGCTGGGCGGGCCGCGAGGTGGACTACGGCCCGGACGCCTGCCCGGCCACGCTGGAGATCCTCTCCCGCACCTGCTCCGTGGAGCTCGCCCCGGAGGTGCCGACACCCGCGTTCCGGTTCCTGACCAGGGCGATGGGCCGCTGACCCCCGCCACGACGACGGGCTCCGGCACGGACCGACCTCGTCCCCGAGGGGTGGGTCAGCCCGTGTCGGAGATCTGGCGCCTGCTCTCCCCCGCCAGCCTGCGGAGCTCCCGTGACAGCATCTCCAGGCCCTGCACCTGGGCGCGCAGTGCCTCCACCCGGCTGTCGACCGCGGCGCGGAACACGCCGAGCCGTCCGGCCAGCTCGGCGGTGACCCGGGCGTCGTCGCCGAGGTCGTCCTCCAGCGCGTCCATGGTGGCGAGCAGCTCACGCAGTTGCTCCAGGCTGAAGTCGAGCGGCCGGAGCGTCTTGACCAGCACCAGCCGATCGATGTCGGCCTCCGTGTAGAGGCGGAAGCCGCCTGCCGAACGCTTCGATGGCACGACGAGCCCGACCTCGTCCCAGTGCCGGATCGTCCGCAGCGACAAGCCCACTCGCGTGGCGACCTCGCCGATCTGCATCACTCTCGTCGTTCCTTCCCAGCGAGTTGACCGAGCTTAGCCGCCGACCCCGGCCCGGCAGCGGCACGACGCTCGGCAGATCCACACGGATCCCGGCGGCCGTCTGTCACATCCGCGGCCGCCCCACCGTCCTGGTGGTGGATCCGGTGCGAGGACAACCGGACGAGGACGAGGAGAGCACGACGATGCACCCGCGCATGGACATCAGCGAGATCCAGCCCGAGGCCTACCAGGCGATGTTCGGGCTCGAGAAGTTCCTGGCGGCGAGCCCCCTGCCGCCGACGACGCTGCACCTGGTGAAGCTGCGCGCCAGCCAGATGAACGGCTGCGCCTTCTGCGTCGACATGCACAGCCACGACCTGAAGGCGGACGGCGAGCCGGACGAGCGCCTCTTCTCGGTGGTCACCTGGCGCGAGGCGCCGTTCTTCACCCCCGCCGAGCGCGCCGCCCTCGCCCTCACCGAGGAGGCCACCCGGCTCGACGCGCACGGGGTGAGCGAGGAGGTCTGGAACGAGGCGGCCGCACACTACGACCCGCCCACCCTCGCCGCGCTCGTCACGGCGATCGCCACGATCAACGCCTGGAACCGCATCGGCGTGACCCTGCGCCTCGTGCCCGGCTCCCACCGGGGCGCCGCTGCTACTTCTGGGGCGACCGCGTGAAGTCCGGCGGCACGATGAGGTCCTCGGGCCGCAGGTCGTGCACCGACGCCCGGCCGAGCCCGAGCAGCGTCTCGTCGATCCCGCTGCGCAGGATCTGCAGGACGTTGGCCACCCCCGCCTCGCCGTTAGCCGCCATCCCCCACAGGTAGGCGCGCCCGATCAGCACGGCGCGGGCCCCGAGGGCGAGGGCCTTCACCACGTCGCTTCCCCGCCGGACGCCGCCGTCGAGCAGGACCTCCACCTGCTCGCCGACGGCGTCGACCACAGCGGGGAGGGCACGGATCGACGCCGGGGTGCCGTCGAGGTTGTTGCCACCGTGGTTGGACACACTGACCGCGGTGGCACCGGCGTCGACGGCGCGCCGGGCGTCGTCGGGGTGCATGATCCCCTTCACCGCGAACGGGCCGCCCCACTGCTCGCGCAGCCACGCGATGTCGTCCCAGGTCGGCAGCGGGGTCTGCATCCACTCTCCGTAGGCACCGAAGAACGTGGGCGCGTCCTCGCCCGGCGCCGCCATGTTGGGCGTGGTGAGGTCGGGCAGGGCGCGGTGGCGCGCCCATTCGAGCAGGTACCGGGGCCGCACGAGGCCCTCCGGGGCGAACCGGAGCAACGCACGGACGTCGAGCCGCTCGGGGATGGGCGGGCTGCCCCAGTCCCGGCGCGTGGCGAACGTCCAGTCCAGGGTGACGATCAGCGCCTTCGCGCCGGCCGCCCGCGCGCGTTCCGCGCGCTGCAGGATGCGGTCGCGCCCGCCCACCCAGTAGGTCTGGAAGAACGTCACCGGGTTGGCGGCCACCACGTCCTCGACGGACCGGCTCGCGAACGAGCTCAGGCACATGGCCGTGCCCGCCGCGGCGGCGGCGCGGGCCACGGCCACCTCGCCCTCCGGGCTCACCGCCTGCACGCCGGTCGGGGAGATGACGACCGGGAACGCGATCTCCTGGCCGAGCACGGAGGTGGCCTGTTCGCGATGCCGGGGCAGGTCGGCGATGTGCGGCCGGAAGCCGATCTCGCGGAACGCCTGCACGTTGTCCTCGAGCGTGACGCCCTGCTCCGACCCCGCCACGAGTGCCAGGTAGACCGACTTCGGGAGCCGCTTCCTCGCCCGGCGCTGCGCCTCGGCGACCGACTCGAACCACTCCCTGGTGCTGGCCATGGGAAGACACTATCCAGGGCGGAGTCGACCTCGATCTTTCAGACGTCCCGGGTGGCGACGTGCGTGACCGGCAGGCCGAACTTGCGGGCCAGGCGCCCGGGCAGGTCCTGGTGCAGCCAGCGCGACATCCGCGCCGGGAGCGTCGAGACGATGATCTCGTCGAACTCCCGGCCGGACACGGCCGCCTCGACCGCGCGCACGGGGTCGGGGTCGCACACCTCACCTCCCGCGGTGGCACCGGCGGCGGCCAGTTCCTTCAGCGCCGCGTCGAGCTTCACCTGCGCCAGCCGACGGGCCTCCTCGGGCGGCGCCGGGATCGCGGGGACCCCACCCATGACCGGCATCGGGACGGCCATCGCGCTCGCCGAGAGGTCCTTCACGCGGGTCGCCGGCACGACGAGCCAGAACTCGGCGGGGCCTGCGGCCACCCGCTCCCGGACGAGGTCCGCGAGCTCGGGACTGCCCAGCGTCTGGTTCGCGACGACGAGATAACGGTGCATGACGCCTCCCGAAGGTGTCGGGCCTGTGCCGCCGGCGCCGACGACATCGTGGAACGGCGCCACATTCGGCGCGCGAACAGTACCGCTGCGCGCCCGGCGGGAGAATGGTTCGGGTGGGGCCGAACGGGTGTAGGAATGCACGCATGAACGCATCGGACCGGCCGCTGTTCCTGGTGGTGACGATCAAGCCGCGGCTGGATCGGATGGCGGAAGCGGAAGCCCAGCTGCAGTCCATGCGACGGAACACGCTCACCGAGCCCGGGTGTGTCTTCATGCATCTGGTGCAGCCCCAGGACGATCCGGAAACCTGGGTGATGCTGGAGATGTTCCGCTCCCGCGCGGCCTGGGACGAACACATGCGGCAGCCCTACAACACCGAGGGCAACATCATTCTGCAGGATCTGCTCCGCGCACCCTCGGACCTCCGGCTGTTCGACGAGAAGTAGCCGCCGGAACTGCTACCCGATTCGTGAGTGCGAACACGGAACGTAGTTTGTGGTGCTTCCGGTGGAATCCCGCACAGGTGCGGACTAGGGTTCGCTCAGCTGTGTCCCACATCACACCGAGGTGGGTACCGGTCCAGCGCCTGCGAGGGGTGATCTCATGTCCCGTGATTCGGTCACCCGGGTACAGCCGCAGGAGGAGGCACGGAAGCCTAGGCTCGTCTATCCGGGCCTCACCGTTCCGTTCGTCCTGGTCATCCTCTGCTTCGCGGCGTGGGGGTCGGCGGCCAACCTCACCGATGTCCTCGTCGGCGTGTTCCGCCACATCTTCGCGATGTCGAACTTCGAGTCGGCGCTCGTGCAGTTCGCGTACTACGGCGCCTACTTCTCACTCGCCATCCCGGCCGCATTGATCAACAGGCGCTACGGATACAAGGCAGGCGTGCTCACCGGTCTGGCCTGCGCGACGCTCGGCGGCCTGATGTTCATCCCGGCGAGCATTCTGCTCACGTACGGGTTCTTCCTGGTCGCCCTGTTCGTGCTGGCCGCCGGACTGTCGATCCTGGAGACCTCGGCCAACCCGTTCGTGATCGCGATGGGCCCGGAACAGAGTGCGACCCAGCGGCTGAACCTCGCCCAGTCGTTCAACCCGGTCGGCGCGAACATCGGGGTGCTCCTCGGCGCGGTACTGATCCTCCCGCAGATCACGCCGGAATCGGCGAAGACGTCGATGACGCCCGAGCAGCTGCGCCAGACCCAGGAACAGGACCTGTCGCTGGTGCTGGGCCCCTACACCGGAATCGCCTGCGTACTGCTGTTGATCTGGATTCTCATCGCCTTCCGCAAGATCTCCGTTCCCGAGGAACACGCCGAGTTCGGGCTGGACACGGAACGGACCGGAGTGCTCGGCCGGCTCTGGCACAACCGGCACTACCGCTACGGCGTGGCCGCCCAGTTCCTCAACGTCGGAGCCCAGGTCTGCACCTGGACGTTCACGATCCAGTACGCACAGGACGTCGTGGGCGTCAGCACCGCGAACTCGGGCTGGTACCTGCAGGCCAGCCTCATCCTGTTCCTCATCTCGCGATTCGTGATGACCTATCTGCTCGGCATCTTCCGGCCCACCAAGCTGCTCTTCGCCATGGGCGCGCTCGGGGTGGTCTTCGCCCTGGTCGCCGTGTTCTCGCCCAACATCGTGGGCCTGCTCGCCGTGGTCGGGATCTCGCTCTCGCTGTCCCTGATGTTCCCGACGATCTACGGCGTGGCCCTGCGCGGCCTGGGCCCGGACACCAAGTTCGGCGCGGCGGGCCTCGTGATGGCCATCCTCGGCGGCGCGCTCCTCCCGCTGGTCCAGGGCTGGATCATGGACGCGTCCGGTACCGCGCAGGCCTTCATCGTCCCGGCGATCTGCCTGGCCCTGGTGGCGTGCTACGCGCTGTTCGACCTCCGCAGCAGCCGGCATCCGGACCTGGCCGTGGACGAGGGCGTCGCGCAGTGAGCAGGTGACGCGTCCCCGGCACCCGGACACCGCTTGTCATCGAGTTGTCGTCGAGAGGAGTGGAACGGATGTTCGTCGTCGTCGGGGAAGCGCTCGTGGACCTGGTCGGGCAGCGTGGCAGCCGCACCCTCGTCGCACATCCCGGCGGGAGCCCGGCCAACGTGGCACTCGGGCTGGCCCGCCTGGGTGATGAGGTGACGCTCATGACGCGGCTGGGCCGCGACGCGCTGGGCGAGATGGTCGCCGCGCATCTGCGGGCCGGCGGTGTCCATGTCGAGAGCGGCACCGACCGGTCCACCTCCACCAGCCTCGCGATCGCCACTCTCGCCGCGGGGATCGCGACCTACGACTTCCGCATCGAGTGGGACATCGACGCGCTCGAGCCCCTCCCGATCGAGACGCGCTGCCTGCACACCGGCTCGCTGGCGACCGCGCTGACACCGGGCAGCAGGAACGTCGAGGACCTCATGGAGCGGGAGCAGCGGCGGGGCCGGGTGACGATCTCCTACGACCCCAACGTGCGGCCCGCCCTGCTCGGCTCACCCCACCACGCGCGCCCCGGCATCGAGCGTCTGGTCGGCCTGTCCGACGTGGTGAAGGTCAGCGACGAGGACCTGCTGTGGCTCTACCCCGACCGCCGGGACGAGGACGTGGCCAGGGAGTGGCTGGGACGGGGGCCCGCGCTCGTCGTCGTGACCCGTGGCGGCCGGGGCGTCCACGCCGTCACGGCGAACGTGGAGCTGCGGCGACCGGCCCAGCCGATCGACCTGGTGGACACGGTCGGGGCGGGTGACTCCTTCACCTCCGGCCTGCTCGACGGCCTTCGCCGAGCCGATCTGATCGGCGGCTCGCGGCGCGCTGCCCTCGCGGCGGTCGACGAGTCCACGCTCGCCAGCGTGGTGGATGCGGCGGCCCTCGTCGCGGCGATCACCTGCTCCCGGCCGGGTGCCGATCCGCCGACGCGCACCGAGGTCGATGCCGCCGCCGACACCGCGCGATCGTCCACGACCGCCACGGCGCCGCTCGGCGGCTCACGAGGGATCGCCCCACCCGGTCCCGAGCTCGAGCAAGGGAGACAGCGATGAACCGGATGAACGGGGCCGGGGGCTTCCGCGGCGCGATCTTCGACGTCGACGGCGTGCTCGTCGACTCCCCGCACGAGCTGGCCTGGCGGGAAGCCTTCGCGGCACTGATGGAGGGCGCGTGGAGCGACATCCGGGACCGGACGAGCTGGACCCCGGAACGCTTCACCCCCGCGGTCTACCAGCAGGTGATGGCCGGGATGCCGCGGATGGCGGGCGCCCGGGCGGCGATGGAGCACTTCGGGGTGCCCGACATCGACGCGCGGATCCAGCAGTACGCGGATGCGAAGCAGGAGCACGTGCTCATCCTGATCGACCAGGGCCGTTTCATGGCGTTCCCGGACGCGCTGCGGTTCATCCTCGACGTGAAGGCCATGGGCGTCCCGGTGGCGGCCGCGTCGTCGTCGAAGAACGCCAAGCTGTTCCTCGACCGGATCCGCCTCGACCTGTTCGCTGCCGAGCAGCGGATCGACCACGACTTCATCCACCCGGGCATGACACTGTCCCAGCTCTTCGACGCCGACATCTCCGGGCGGGACTTCGCGAAGGGGAAACCGGACCCGACGATCTTCCTCACCGCCGCGGAGGAGCTCGGTGTCCACCCGGCCGACTGCGTCGTCACCGAGGACGCGACCAGCGGCATCCAGGCCGCCAAGGCGGCGGGCATGGCCGCGCTCGGGGTGGCCCGGCTGGACGACCGCGACATGCTGCTGGAGGCCGGCGCCGACCTCGTCGTGACCACGCTGGACGACGTCTCGAGACGGGCCGTGCGCCACGGGTACCTCGAGGAGCGGCGCGCGGCCGCCGAGATCCGGCAGCGGCGCACGCAGCAGCCGTCGAGCGTGTGGTGCCTGCGGTACGACAGCTTCGACCCCGCCCGGCAGGGCTTGCGGGAGGCGCTGCTCGCGCTGGGCAACGGCTACCTGGTCACGCGAGGCGCCCTGCCCGAGTCGGTCGCCGACGACGTGCACTACCCCGGCACGTACGTCGCGGGCCTCTACGACCGGGCCGAGACCGAGGTCGCCGGGCGGATGGTCGAGAACGAGGACCTGGTCAACGTCCCGAACTGGCTGCCGCTGCGGTTCCGGATCGAGGGCGGGGAGTGGTTCGACGCCCGCCGCGCCGACGTCGCCGAGCACCGCTTCGAGCTCGACATCCACCGGGGCGTGCTGACACGGGACATGACCTGGCAGGACGCCGAGGGACGGCGGACCAGCATGACCCAGCGCCGGTTCGTGAGCATGAAGGACGAGCACTTCGCCGGGCTGGAGACCACGTTCACCGCGGAGAACTGGTCGGGCCGGCTCGAGGTGTCCTCCGGGCTGGACGGCCGGGTCGTGAACTCGGGCGTGAAGCGCTACCGCGACCTGAACGGGCGGCACCTGCAGGTGCTGGGACACGGTGAGGTCGACGGGGAGACCGTCGACCTGCAGGTCGAGACGCTGCAGTCGCACGTGCGCGTCGCGGTGGCCGCCCGGACGCGGGTGCTGCGCGACGGGGAGCGGCTCGACGTCGACCGGCGGCTGGTCGAGGAGCCCGGGTACGTCGCCCACGGACTGGGCATCGACCTCGAGGAGGGGCGCCCGGCGACCGTGGAGAAGATCGTCGCGCTGTACACCTCGCGGGACCGCGGGATCTCCGAGAGCCGCGACGACGCCCGCCTGGCCGCGGCGACGGCGGAGGACTTCGCCGGGCTGCTGGCACGGCACGAGGGCGCGTGGAACAGCCTCTGGAACCGCTTCGACATCCAGCTCGACAGCGCCAACGAGTGGACCGAGACGGTCCTGCACCTGCACATCTTCCATCTGCTGCAGACCATCTCGCCGCACACGCAGCACCTGGACGTCGGCGTACCGGCCCGCGGCTGGCACGGGGAGGCCTACCGGGGCCACGTCTTCTGGGACGAGATGTTCATCTTCCCGTTCTTCAACTTCGAACGCCCGAGCCTGGCCGCCGCGCTGCTGCAGTACCGCTACGAGCGGCTCGGCACGGCCCGGGCCGCGGCCCGCGCCGCGGGGTACGAGGGCGCCATGTTCCCGTGGCAGAGCGGGGCCACCGGTCGCGAGGAGACCCAGGAGGTCCACCTCAACCCGAAGTCGGGCCGCTGGCTGCCGGACCACTCGCACAACCAGCGCCACGTCAACATCGCCATCGCCTACAACGTCTGGCAGCACTACATGGTCACCGGGAGCATCGGGTTCCTGCGCTTCACCGGTGCCGAGCTGCTGATCGAGATCGCCCGGTTCTGGGCCAGCGCCACCACCTACGACGCCGGCGAGGACCGGTACGAGATCCACGGCGTGGTGGGGCCGGACGAGTACCACGAGGGCTACCCGGACTCCGACGAGCCGGGGCTGCGCAACAACACCTACACCAACGTCATGGCGGTGTGGGTGCTCCAGCGGGCTCTGGAGACGCTCGACGTCCTGCCGCCGCACTACCGCGAGGAGCTCGTCGCGGAGCTCGGCATCCGCGACGACGAGCCGGACCGGTGGCGGGACATCACCAGGAAGATGAAGGTCGTCTTCCACGCCGACGGGGTGCTCACCCAGTTCGAGGGCTACGAGGACCTGCCCGAGTTCGACTGGGTGGGCTACCGGGAGCGCTACGGCAACATCCAACGGCTGGACCGGCTGCTGGAGGCCGAGGGCGACAGCACCAACCGGTACAAGCTCGCCAAGCAGGCCGACGTCCTCATGCTGCTGTTCCTGCTCTCCCGCGACGAGCTGCGCGGGCTGCTGCACAACCTCGGCTACGAGGTGAGCGCGGAACAGCTGGCCCGGACCGTCGAGTACCACCTCGACCGGACCTCACACGGCTCCACGCTCAGTGGCGTGGTGAGCGCCTGGGTGATGGCCCGCTACCACCCCGAGGAGGCCTGGCGGTTCCTGCAGCAGGCGCTGGAGAGCGACGTCAGCGACGTCCAGGGCGGCACGACGGCCGAGGGCATCCACCTCGGGGCGATGGCAGGGACGGTGGACATCGTGCTGCGCTGCCTCACCGGCATGCGCGCACTCGGCTCGGTGCTCCGCTTCGAGCCCGCGCTGCCGCCGGAGGTGAAGGAGCTGCGGTTCAGCGTCCACTACCGCGGCCAGCGCGTGGAGGTCGACCTGGCCGAGGACCGCATCCGGCTCAGCGCCCGGCCGGGTGGCACCACCCCCGTCCACCTCCTCGTGCACGGTCAGGCCGTCGAGCTCGCACCCGGTCAGGAGCGTGAGCTCCCGCTGGAGCGCTTCTCGTGAGTGGCGGCGGCTAACCTGCCCCCGTGACGCGCTCCGACGGCGGGCCACGGCCCGGCGCCCGCAGCGCGGTCGAGGACAGCAACCGCCGCATGCTCCGCGCGCGGGACGCGATGGACCGCACCTACGCCGAGCCGCTCGACGTGCCGGCCCTCGCCCGGATCGCGTTCGTCTCCCCCGACCACTTCAGCCGGACGTTCCGGGCCACGTTCGGCGAGACGCCGCACCGCTACCTGCAGCGGCGCCGCGTGGAGCGGGCGATGTTCCTGCTGCGGACGTCCGCGCGCAGCGTCACCGAGATCTGTGTGGACGTCGGTTTCACGAGCCTGGGCACGTTCAGCCGGACGTTCCGCGACATCGTCGGCGAGTCGCCCTCGGCCTACCGCAAGCGCGGCGGCGACCACCCGGCCGACGCGGTGCCGACCTGCTTCGCGAGGGCGTGGCTGCGCCCCGCCGGCCCGCGCTGAGGACCGGAGCAGTTTCGGATAAGCAGCGCGCGCGGCCGGCCCCCTAGGTTTCTCCGCATGCTGAAGAACATCACGCAGTCCTCGATCGTCGTGCTCGACCAGGACGAGGCGCTCGACTTCTACGTCAACAAGCTCGGGCTCGAGCTCCACGCCGACCAGGACCTGGGCTTCATGCGCTGGCTGACCGTCCACGTCCCCGGCGACCCCGAGCGGCAGATCCTGCTGGAGAAGCCCGGTCCGCCCGCGATGGACGAGGCCACCGCGGCACAGGTGCGCGAGCTGGTCACGAAGGGCGCGATGGGCGGCTGGCTGTGCATCAGCACCGACGACCCGCAGAAGTCCTTCGAGACGCTCAAGGCCCGCGGCGTCGAGATCACCGACGAGCCCTCCGAGAAGCCCTACGGCACGGACTTCGGGATCCGCGACCCGTTCGGCAACGCCATCCGGATCGGCAGGCTCAACCCGCCGGCGGACGCCTGACACCGGCTCCCCGGCGGTCCCGGCACCCCTCGGGACCCACCTGCGGAGGCCTGATACCGGGACACGCCCTGCCCGGATGGATTGGCCCACCTGCGGGTACAACGCCCGTGTGAATCGATTCGGTCCTTTCGCCCGGCGCTCCTCCCGCGACCGGGCGCCCGATGGCCGCGTGGTGCCCCGGCCGTACGTCCAGGGGGACCCCGCGGTGCCCGGCAGGCGCAGGCGCGGCCGGTTCGGCTTCTGGGGCCCCGTTCCCTACTACTCGACCCGGACCCGGCAGGGGTCGGAGGTCTCGGTCGGGGGCTGCGGCTGCTGCCTGCCCATCCCGCTCCTGGTCGCGGCCGGTGCGTTCGGACTGCTGCGCACGGTCTGGCGGCGGCTGCGATGACCGGCACCGAGGCGTTCGACCGGGTGGTCGTGATCTTCAACCCGAACAGCACGGGACGGGCACCCGAGCTCGCGGAGGAGCTGCGCGCCGAGCTGGCGGACCGGTTGCCGGACCTGCCGGTGACGATGAGCCCCACCCAGCACGCCGGGCACGGCCGCGACCTGGCCCGCGAGGCGGCAGCGGCGGGTGGCCGCCCGCTGATCGTCTCCGTCAGCGGGGACGGCGGGTACAACGAGGTCGTCGACGGCGCCATGTTGGCCGGCAACCCCGACGTCGTCTGCGCGGTGATGGCGGCGGGCAACGCCAACGACCATCGGCGCACCATCCGGGAGCGGCCGCTGGCCGACGCCGTGGTCGCCGGCGAGGTGTACCGCATCGACCTGCTCCGCATGACCATCGGCACCGGCCCCGATGCGCGCACGCACTACGCCCACTCCTACATCGGGCTCGGGCTGACGCCGGTCGTCGCGGTCGACCTGGAGAAGGGCGGCAAGGGTTCCTTCCGGGAGATCGTGTCGGTGGTGCGGACCTTCGCCCGCTTCCGTCCCTTCACGATCGAGCTGGAGGACGGGAGCCGCCGCAGCGTCGACAGCCTGCTCTTCGCCAACATCTCCGAGATGGCCAAGTTCGCCACCCTCAGCGACGGGGGACGGCCCGACGACGGCCGGTTCGAGGTGATCACGGTGCCGCACACGGCGAAGTGGCGGATCCTCGGTGTCGCCATCAGGGCGGCGACGCGTGGCCTGGGGCCGCAGCCCACCGCCACGCGCTACGGCTTCACCACGCTCAAGCCCACCCCGATGCAGCTCGACGGCGAGGTCATCGCACTCGACCCCGGCACTCCCGTCTGCGTCGAGGTGGCCCCCCGGGCGCTCGCGACGATCAGCTGACGGGCCCGGTGGGCGGCGGCGCGGAGCAGGTGGCGTGGCGGAGCATCACCAGGGCGGATGCGTGCAGGTCGGTCAGGGCGTCCGGCCGGCCCGACAGATGCCGCAGCAGCGCCATCTGGAAGGCGCCGTCGAACATCGTGTAGACCGACGACGACGTGAGCCCCGGCCGCACGCCCAGCAGCTCGGCATGACGGCTGACGACCCGCCAGATCATCCGCTCGATGCTGGCGTCGATCTCGAGGACGTCGGCGCGGAAGGACTCCTCGAACAGTGCCTGCGCCCGCAGGTCGTACCAGAGGCGGTGCAGCTTGCTCTCCTCGCGCACCGACTCGACGAGGCCGTCGGCGAACCGGACGGCGAGCCCCTCGGGTGAGTCGGCCTCCACCACGAGCCGGTCGTAGCGGAGCACGCACTGCGCCTTGTACTCCCGGACGCAGCACGTGATCAGGTCGACCTTGTCGGTGAAGTAGTAGTGCAGGACACCGTGGGAGAACGCGGAGTTCTGCGCGATCTCACGCAGGCTCGTGCGGGCGTAGCCGAGCTCGGACAGCGTCTGGATCGCCGCCTGGGCCAGTTCCTTGCGACGCTCCGCGAACTTGCCCGCAGCCGGCCGCGAGGGCCGGGGGCGCTTCGCCGCGGCTTCGGTCACCGGTGCGCCTGCGGGGGTGCGACGCGCATTCCGTCCCCGGCTCTCACGCCGCCGGCACGGCTGCCGTCCTCGCCTGCAGCCGGCCGGCCACGACCGTGCCGATCCCGGCGAGGACCACCATGAACGTGAGGTAGACCGACACGCCCCAGACACCGGCGGACGAGGCCAGCAGCAGGGTGGCGATGATCGGCGCCAGTGCGCCGCCGAGCACCGAGCCGAGCTGGTAGCCGATCGAGGCGCCGCTGTAGCGGACCTCCACCGGGAACGCCTCGGCGGCCACCGCGGCCGACGGCCCGTACATCGGCGCGGCGCCCGTGCGCCCGAGCACCACGGCGATGAAGACGACCACCGGGACCGCGGTGGCGAGCAGCGGGAGGAAGACGATCGCGACGAGCCCGGTGGAGACGGCACCGAACAGGATCATCCGGTGCCGGCCGATGCGGTCCGACAGCGAGGAGAAGTACAGCGACAGCGGGATCTCCAGCAGCGCGGCCACGAGCACGGCGGAGATCATGAAGGTATTGGGGAGCCCCAGGGTGGCGGTGCCGTACTGGATGGCGAACGTCGCCGCCATGTAGCCCATCGTGGTGATGCCGGCGAAGATCCCGATGCCGCAGAGCACCTGCGGCCAGTGGTCGCGCGCGACCGTGATGATCGGCAGCCGCATCGACGGGGCGGCCTTCGCGGCGGCGGCAGCGGCCACGAACTCGGGGCTCTCGGTGACCTTGAGCCGGACGTAGAGCCCCACGGCCACCAGCGCGGCGCTGACGAGGAACGGGATGCGCCAGCCCCACGACGTGAACTGCTCGTCGCTCAACGTGGCGGCCAGCACCAGGAACACGAGGTTCGAGGTGATGAGCCCGATCGGCACGCCGAGCTGGGGGAAGCTGCCGTAGAGGCCGCGCCGGTTCTCCGGGGCGTGCTCCACCGAGATCAGCACGGCCCCACCCCACTCACCGCCGACGGCGAGGCCCTGCACCACCCGCAGCAGCACGAGCAGGATCGGGGCGGCCACCCCGATCTGGGCGAAGTTGGGCAGCACCCCGATGAGCGCGGTCGCGACGCCCATCGACACGAGCGTGGTAACGAGGGTCCGCTTCCGCCCGATCCGGTCGCCGAGGTGACCGAAGACCACCCCGCCGATGGGCCGTGCCAGGAACCCGACGGCGAACGTGCCGAGAGCAGCCAGGGTGCCGGCCAGCGGGGAGGCGCCGGGGAAGAACTGGCCGCGGAACACGATCACGGCGGCGAGGCCGTAGATGAAGAAGTCGTACCACTCGATGGACGTGCCGACGAGGCTGGCCACCGCCACCCTGCGCACCTCGGCCGGCGTCGCCGCCGGGGCCGGTGCATCCGGCGGGTACTCGGTGGACGAAGACATCTGCACTCCTCTGTGGAACGCCGGGGGCCCACGTCGCCCGGCCGCGGCGACGGTTGGCAGCACCCTGCACCGGGGACGATCAGTGCGCTATCACACTTCCGCATGCTGAAAAGGCATTTCCGCCGATCGTCACGAACGTCTACACCACGCCTCCGCCGGGGCGGACTGCACCAACCGGTTGATCCGCTCGGTAACCCCGGATTACCTTTCCGCCATGTGGCAAGGGGGTTCGGTCGCCCGCCTCCCCGCCGGAGCATGCATAGGTATGACAACGATCCCGCGCGACCAGTGGTACGTCGCGGCCTACGGCCGCGAGATCGGGCACGACCTGTTCTCCCGCACCGTCTGCGGGGAGTCCATCCTGTTCTGGCGCACGGAGGCCGGCGAGGTCACGGCGATGTCGGACCGGTGCGTGCACCGCCGCTTCCCCCTGTCCCAGGCGCCGAGCCGGCTCGTCGGCGACGCGGTGGTCTGCGGCTACCACGGCTTCACCTACGGGGCCGACGGCGCGTGCGTCGCGGTGCCCGGCCAGACCCGGGTGCCCCGCACCGCCCGGCTGCGCAGCTACCCCGTCGTCGAGCAGGACTCGTTCGTCTGGGTGTGGATCGGTGACGCGGCGCGGGCCGACGCCACACGCATCCCGCGCGCGCCGTGGCTCGACTCCCCCGACTACGCGACGGTGTCGGGCATGGAGCCGCTCGCGGCCCGCTTCGGCCTGCTGGTGGACAACCTCATGGACCTCTCGCACGAGACCTACCTGCACGGCGGCTACATCGGCACGCCCGAGGTGGCCGGCACGCCGATCACCACCGAGGTCGACGACGCCGCCGGCATCGTCTACGTCAGCCGCCACATGGACGACGCCGAGTGCCCGCCCTTCTACGCGAACTCGACCGGCCTCACCGGGCGGATCGCACGCTGGCAGGACATCGAGTACGCACCGCCGTGCCTGTACAAGCTGCACAGCCGGATCGCGCCGGTGGGCTCCCTGCCGAACCCGGACGGCAGCGACCCCGACGCGTTCCACGTCGAGGTCGTCTACGCGATCACCCCGGAGACCGAGAACCGCACCCACGACTTCTGGGCGGTCGCCCGTGACTTCGCGCTCGACGACACCTCGGTCTCGGACTTCATCGCCGAGCAGAACCGCACCGTCGTGCTGCAGGACGTCGCGGCGCTCGACGTGCTGGAGCGTGTGATCGCCACCGAACCGGCGGGCTACCAGGAGCTGTCCATCAACATCGACACCGGCGGCCTCGCCGCCCGGCGGATGCTCACGGCGATGCTGCAGGAGCCGGCCACGGCGGCGGCGAGGTGAGCCCGGGCATGGACATCGAGCCCATCCGCATGCTCACCGGGCCGGGGGTGCTGCGGGTGGTGTGGCTGCCGGGGAGCGACCAGTTGCAGGGCACCTGCCACTGCGGCGCCGTGCACGTGGCCGACGGGCCGGTCGAGGTGTGGAACTGGCTGCTGGCCCACCCCGTGGGACACGGGCCCGGCCGCCGGCCCGACGAGGAGGACCCGCCCACCCCGGGGCGGAGCTCCCCGTCGCCGGTGCCCGCCTTCGCCTGATCAGCGCGGGCTGCTCAGCCCACCACGGCGAGCGCGTCGATCTCCACCAGCATGGCCTCGTGAGGCAGGCCGACGATCAGCGTGGTGCGGCCGGGCAGCTCGCCGCTCGGCACGTGCTCGGCCAGGAACTGCGCGTACACCTCGTTCATGGCGGCGAAGTCACCGCGGCTGGTGAGGTAGACCCGGAACATCACGACGTCCTCGACGCCCGCGCCGCCGGCCTCCAGGATCGCGCGGACGTTCTCGAGGGTGCGCCGGGTCTGCGCCCTGACGTCCCCCGCCCCGACGTACTCGCCGGTCCCGGGGTCCATCGGGGTCTGCCCGGAGACTTGGAGGATGCCGCCCTTGCGCACCCCCTGGCTGTAGGTGTGCGCCGGGGCGGGCGCGTCCGTCGTGCTCACGATGGTCTTGCCGGTCATGCGTGGCCTTCCGTCTCGGTCGGGGACCGGGTGTCGGTCGCCGGCCCAGCCCTGCTCACCGACCGTGGCCCCGGCTCCCCTTCACATGTGATCATTTGACGCATTCGGTTAGCAATGCTACAACCCGTGGATCACACCCTGCACCGGACGTTGCGTGTGACGCAACCACGCAGCGTGAAGGGACACACCGTGGCCACGATCGTCGACGCCCGCCGACCGGACGCGCTGGACAAGTCGCTGCCCGTTGCCGCGGACGGGGCGACGGTCGCCGAGTTCCTCGCCCGCCGCCCGCGGCTCTCGGCCTTCAGCACCCCGCTCCTGGTACTGACGTCGTCGGTGATCGACGCCAACGTGTCCCGGATGGCCCGGTGGTGCGCCGCGCGCGGGGTGGACCTGGCGCCGCACGGCAAGACGACGATGGCGCCCGCCATCTGGCAGCGCCAGCTCCGGGCCGGAGCCTGGGGCATCACGGTGGCGACGCCGAGCCAGCTGCGGGTGGCGGTGGCGTCGGGCGTGCGCCGCATCCAGCTCGCGAACGCGCTGGTCGACCCGGTCGGGCTGACCCGGGTCAGCGCCGCCCTGGACGCCGACGCGGGGCTGCAGGTGCTCAGCTGGGTCGACTCGGTCGACGCCGTCGAGGCGATGAGCACCGTGCTCGCCGGCGTCCGTCCACGCCGCCCGCTCACCGTGCTGGTCGAGTTGGGCGCGCCGAGTGGCCGGACAGGTGCCCGCGACCTGCCGACCGCGCAGGCGGTTGCCGCGGCCGTGGCCGCGAGCCCGGCCCTCGTCCTGGGCGGGGTGAGCGGCTACGAGGGCGCGCTCGCCCACGACGCCTCCCCCGGCGCGCTCGACGCCGTCCGCGGCTACCTGGGCGACCTCGCGGCGCTGCACCGGGCGCTGGTCGGCGCCGGCGCCTACGCCGGAACGTCCGAGGTGGTCGTCACCGCGGGTGGCAGCGCCTACTTCGACGACGTCGCCGACGTGCTCGGGCCGCTGGCCGATCCCGCGGGCGCGGCGGGCGTGCCCACCCGCGTGCTGCTGCGCCCGGGCGCCTACGTGATCCACGACGACGGCTTCTACCGGGGCATCTCCCCGTTCTCCCGGGACCACGGCGAGCCGCTGCGCTCGGCCATGCACGCCTGGGCGCGGGTCGTCTCCCGCCCCGAGCCGGCACTGGCCCTGCTCGACGCCGGGAAGCGTGACGTCCCGTTCGACGAGGGGCTGCCCGAGCCGCAGCTGGTGGCCGACCAGCTGGGCGGCCCGGTCACGCCGCTGTCCGGCGCGGAGATCACCGCCGTGAACGACCAGCACTGCTTCCTCCGCATCGACCCGGCCTCGACGCTGCGGGTGGGGCAGGTCGTGCGCCTGGGCCTCTCGCACCCGTGCACCGCGTTCGACAAGTGGCAGTGGATCCCCGTGATCGCCGACGACGCCGACACCGACCCGGTCGTGGTCGATCTCCTCCGGACCTACTTCTGAGCAGGGGGACCCGCGTGCGCACCCTCATCCGGTCCGCGACCGTCGTCGACGGGACCGAGCAGCCCCGCTACGGCGCGCACGTGCTCCTCGACGGCGCCCGGATCGCCGAGATCTCCCGCGACGGGGGCACGCCGCCCGGCGCCGACCGGGTCATCGATGCCGACGGGCTGGTGCTCGCGCCCGGCTTCATCGACATGCACGCCCACTCCGACCTGCAGATCCTGACGGCACCGGAGCACCTGCCCAAGATCACCCAGGGCGTCACCACCGAGCTGCTCGGCCAGGACGGGCTGTCCTACGCGCCGGTCGACGACGCCGCGCTGGCCATGCTCCGGAAGAAGATCGCCGGCTGGAACGGCGACCCCGCCGGCTTCGACTTCTCCTGGCGCAGCGTCGGGGAGTACCTCGACCGGCTCGACGAGGGCATCGCGGGCAACGCCGCGTACCTGGTGCCGCACGGGGTGGTCCGGGCCCTCGTCCTGGGCTGGGACGACGTCCCGGCCACCGCGGCCGACATCACGGCCATGCAGCGGATCGTCCGCAGCGGCATGACCGAGGGCGCCGTGGGGCTCTCCGCCGGGCTGACCTACACCCCCGGCATGTACGCCGACTCGGCCGAGCTGCTCGCCCTGTGCCGGACGGTCGCCGAGCTCGGTGGCTTCTTCGCCCCGCACCACCGCTCCTACGGCAAGGGAGCCCTCGAGGCCTACGCGGAGATGATCGACCTCAGCACGCGGTCGGGGTGTGCCCTGCACCTGTCGCACGCCACGATGAACTTCGGCCCGAACAAGGGCCGCGCGGGCGAGCTGCTCGCCCTGCTCGACCGGGCCGTCGATGCCGGCACCGACATCAGCCTGGACACCTACCCCTACCTGCCCGGGGCCACCACGCTGTCGGCGGTGCTGCCCAGCTGGTCGTCGGCCGGCGGCCAGGACGCCACGCTGGCCCGGCTGCGCAACCCTGACGACCTGGCCCGGATCCGCGAGGACCTGGAGGTGCACGGCTCCGACGGCTGCCACGGCGTGGTCGCCGAGTGGGACACCATCGAGATCAGCGGGGTGACCCGCCCCGAGCTCGACGACACCGTCGGCCGGACGATCGCGCAGCTCGCCCGTGCGCAGCGGCGTGCCCCGTTCGACGTGTTCGTCGACATCCTGCTCCGCGACGACCTGGGCACCGGGATCCTGCAGCACGTCGGCCACGAGGAGAACGTCCGGGCGATCATGCGCCACCCGCGCCACACCGCGGGGAGCGACGGCATCCTGGTGGGCGCGAAGCCGCATCCGCGGGCCTGGGGCACGTTCCCCCGCTACCTCGGCCACTACGCGCGCGACCTGGGCCTGCTCACGCTCGAGGAGTGCGTCGGGCACCTCACCGGCCGCGCGGCGGCCCGGCTGCGGCTGCGCGACCGGGGCCTGGTCCGCCCCGGGTACACCGCCGACCTCGTGCTGTTCGACCCCGCGACGGTCGCCGCCACCACCACCTTCGAACACCCCAAGCAGCAGGCAGCCGGCATCCCCTACGTCTTCGTCAACGGTGAGGCCGCCGTGGCCGATGGCGCACGCACCGACGCCATGGCGGGCCGGGCGCTGCGCCGCCGCCCCGGCGGCGACGTGACCTGACCGTCCGGACCCCCTCCCCTCCCCTCCCCCTCCCCCTCGGAGCCGCTGATGAATGCCTTCGTGCACTGGCTGCAGCACGACACGGCCGGTCTGCTCACGCTCGCCGTCCTGAGCGTCGCCGTCCTGCTGCTGCTGATCATCAAGGTCAAGCTCGAACCCTTCATCGCGCTGATCGTGGTGGGGGTGCTCGTCGCGCTGGCCGCGGGCGTGCCGATCGCCAAGCTGGTGGGCACCCCGATCAAGTCCTCCGACTCGCTGCTCGAGACGGGGTTCGGCTCGATCCTCGGCCACATCGCCCCGATCATCGGCCTGGGCACGGTGCTCGGCGCGATCATGGAGCGCTCGGGCGGGGCCGATGTGCTGACCACCCGGCTGCTGAAGCTGTTCGGCCCAAAGGGCGCTCCCCTGGCGATGGGCCTCACCGGCGTGATCCTGGGCATCCCGGTGTTCTTCGACATCGGCATCTTCGTGCTGGCGCCGCTGGTCTACGTGGCGGCCAAGCGCGGGGGCCGGTCGCTGGTGCTGTACGCGATGCCGATGCTGGCCGGCCTGTCGATGACGCACGCGTTCCTGCCGCCGCACCCGGGGCCCGTCGCCGCCGCCGGCCTGCTGGGCGTCGACCTGGGGTGGCTCATCATCATGGGTCTCGTCTGCGGCATCCCGGCCTGGCTGGTCAGCGGCGTGTGGTGGGGCTCCTACATCGGCAGGCGGGTGCTCGTGGACGTGCCCGACGAGTTCGTCCCCGCCGAGCCCGACAGCGTCGGGCCCGACAACCCCGAGAAGGACGGCCCCGACGACACTCCGGCGGGCGGCGTCGCGACGGCGGGCGGCGTCGCGACGGCGGGCGGCGTCGCCACCGCGGTGCGCACCCGGCCGCCGTCGGTCGCGCTGATCAGCTCGGTCATCCTGCTGCCGATGGTGCTGATCCTCGGGGCCACCGTGGGCACCGTCGCGCTCCCCGCGGGCCCCGCGCAGTCGGTGCTCGTCTTCCTCGGGACGCCGACGATCGCGCTGACCGTCGCGGTGCTCGTGGCCATGTACCTGCTCGGCGTGCGGCGCGGCATCGGGGTCACCGAGCTCGGCCGCCTCACCGGCGAGTCGCTCAAGCCGATCGGGATGATCCTGCTCGTCGTGGGCGCCGGATCGTTCTTCGGTGCGGTGCTGCGGGCCACCGGCGTCGGTGAGGCACTGGCCGGCTCGATGACGGCAGGCGGGCTCCCGGTGATCGTCTCGGCCTACCTGATCAGCTCGGCCCTGCGGCTGGCCCAGGGCTCGGCCACCGTCGCCATCGTCACCACCGCGGGCATCATCGAACCCATCGTGACGGCGGGCGGCTACTCGCACGCACAGATCGCGCTGATCGTCATCTCGGTGTCGGCCGGCTCGATCATCGCGAGCCACGTCAACGACGGTGGCTTCTGGATCGTCGCCAAGTACTTCAACATGTCGGTCAAGGACACCCTCAAGACCTGGACGGTCCTGGAGACGATCCTGTCCGTGGTCGGCTTCGCCATGGCCGTTCTCGTGTGGCAGGTGGTGTAGCGCCCGGGGTGAGGCGACCGGCCGGTGCGCCTCCTGCATTGCGGACCCAAAGCCAGCTGCCGCCGATCGGGCAGATCGTCCTAGTCTTGACGGCATGGACGTGGACGGGAACGAGCCGACGTGCTCGATCGAGCGGAGCCTGCAGATCCTCGGTGAGCGATGGACGCTGCTCATCCTGCGCGACGCGTTCCGCGGGCTGCACCGGTTCGCCGACTTCCGGCGCAGCCTCGGGATCGCCCCGAACCTCCTCAGCACCCGGCTGAGGACGCTCGTCGACGCCGGCCTCCTCGAGACACGCGGGTACCAGGAACCCGGCAGCCGCGCCCGCGTCGGCTATCACCCCACCCCGTCCGCCATGCGGCTGCGCCTCATCCTGGCGGCCCTGCAGCAGTGGGGGGACGAGGAGCGGCCCCGGCCCGCCGGACCGTCCTCCCTCCGGCGCTCCCGCACCACCGGCCGACCCCTGCGGGTCGCCCTCGTCGACGAGACCGGCACGGAGGTTCCCCTCGATGACCTGACGTTCCTGGCCGCCACTCCGGAGGTGTCCCGACCCGCCTGACGCGAAGCCGGGTGACGGCGGGAGATCCTCAGGCGGTAGCGGATGTGTCGGGCCGCCCGACCCGTACCGCTCGGCGAGCTGCCCGGGAAAGTCATCGGCTCCGAGCAGGATCTCCAGCGCGCGCCCACTTCCACTCAGCCGGCCTGGGCCCGCGCCCTCAGCTCTCGGCGAGCGCCTTGACGCCGGCGAGGGTGGCGGCGATGTTCGCCCGGATGACACGGAACCGTCCGGTCCAGATCGCCTCGGCCTGCTCGGGATTCTGCTGGGCGACGGCCGACGTGGCAGAGGTCCCGGGCCCGACCAGCATCGAGTGGGTGACCCGGGTGCCGCCGCCGAGCATCGGGTGCAGGCGGAACGCCCAGCGGGCCGACGGGCTGTCGCGGTCGCCGACGAGGTAGCCGAACTCGTGCGGCGGCTCGCACCGCTCGACCTGGCAGGACGTGGTCCAGGACAGCCCGTCCTCCGCCAGCCGGTCGATCGCCGGATGCCCGGCGTCCCTGGTGGCGTTCGAGCCGTGGAAGCGCGCACCCGGACCGAGCTGCTGGTCCTCGTCCCAGGTGGCGCCCGTGGCCTCGGAGGTGAACCGCGACGGCAGCGTGATGTCGGTGACCAGCTCCCACACCCGCTCGGCCGGAGCCTGCACGTCCAGATCGAGGCTCACCCCCCGCCCCTCGCCGGGATGAGCCCGCTGCTGCTCGGGCACCACGCTGGGGGTGAATCCCCACTGGTCGACGAAGGTGATCTCACCGGCCGGGCGCCGGGGAGCGGGCCGGAAGTCGCCGCCGGTCGTGTAGGCCACCGGGAACAACACGATCTGCGTGACGCCGTCCGGGATGCCCAGCAGCTCGGCCACCTCCTGCGCGCGGCGCAGGTGCAGCGTCGTCCACGCGGTCCCGATGCCACGAGCCCGGGCGGCGAGGCAGAAGCTCCATGCCGACTGGATGACCGAGTCGAACAGACCGGGCCTGCCGCTGCCGTCGTGCACGCCGTAGATCGTGACGATGACCAGGGCCGGCACCCGCTCCAGGTTCTCGGCGAGGTAGGCCCCCGAGTCGGCCACCCGCCGCCTGTTCCCGTCCACGTGGCCGGCCGCGGCCCTCAGCCCGTCGAACAGGTTCGCCCCGGCCTCCCGGTACAGCTCGGCGATGCGTCCCTTGGTGGCCGGATCGCGCACGACGACCCACCGCCGGCTGGCCTGGTCGGAGCCGGACGGCGCCTGCTCGGCCAGGTCGATCAACCGCAGCACCACCTCGTCGGGCACCGGCCGGTCGAGGTCCAGGCGCTTCCGCACCGCCCTCGTGGTGCTGAGCACGTGGTCGATCTGGTCGAGGTCGAAGGACGTCATCAGATCCCTCCCGATAGCTGGTCGATGCGGATCCCCTGACCCACCCCCGTCAATATAGCTTGATCATAATCTATCAACGCTTTTCTCAGCGTGCGACGCCTTGTCCGGTCCGACCGAATACCCATTCCGAACGGGACGAGAACGGCATTTCTCTTCCCCGCTGCTCATCGCAATGGGCAGGCCTGATCAGGTGGGATAAAGATCACAGTCCTCCGATGATCTGATCCATACCACCGGCCTTCACGTGTAATTCATAAGTGCCTCGAAAGGTGCGACTCCGTCCTGGGAGGAGATGCGATGGCCAACCTGACCGAAGAGGTCGTGCGGCGCGGGGTCACGGCGCCGCTGGGGTTGCGACCGACCCCGCGATGGGCCCGGATCTACCGCTCACGCGGAGTCTGGCGCGACCAGACACCCGTTTCCGACCTGCGGCGATGGCGC
Organism: Pseudonocardia xinjiangensis; assembly: GCF_050948425.1. Lineage (NCBI taxonomy): Bacteria > Bacillati > Actinomycetota > Actinomycetes > Pseudonocardiales > Pseudonocardiaceae > Pseudonocardia > Pseudonocardia xinjiangensis. The sequence goes on from NZ_CP192009.1 coordinate 4,466,233, forward strand.
CGGAAGACCCCGGACGCCGTGGCGATCACCGCCCACCGCGCCGAGCACGGGGTCCGGCACCTCACCTACCGTGAGTACGCCGCCTACGTCGAACGGTTCGCCGGCGCGCTGCACGAGCTGGGCGTGCGCCGCGGGGACGTGGTCGCGATCCAGCTACCCAACTGGTGGCAGGTCAGTACGCTGGTTCTGGCGTGCGCCCGGATCGGTGCCGTGACGGTTCCGATCACCACCAGCATTCGTCCCCGCGAGCTGGAACGCATGCTCGCGATGCTCGGGGCGGCGGTCTGTGTGACCGTTGACCGCTGGCTCGGATTCGACCATTCCGCGGCATTGGCCGAGATCGCCCCGCGGCTGCCGCACCTGCGGCACCGGGTGGTGCTCGGTGATCACGTGCAGGACGGCGAGGTGGACTTCGTCCGGCACTTCGAGGACGTGCCGTGGGAACAGTGGCACGGCATCAGCCTCGACGACCCGGGCGAGGACCCGGACCAGGTCTCCCTGGTCACCTTCACCTCCGGCACCACCGGGTCACCGAAGGCCGTGCTCCACACGTTCAACACATTCCATGCCGGCTGTTCCCCCATCGCGATCGAGGACGAGCTCGGACCGGACGACCGGCTGTTCACCCCGCACCCCCTCACGCACGGGTGGGGGGTGAAGTTCGGGGTCCTCCTCCCCCTGCTGACGGGCGCCCGTTCCGTGGTCATGGACACCTGGGAGCCGGATACGGCGCTGCGCCTGCTCGTCAGCAGCGGCGCGACGGCCGTCATCGCCACCCCGGCGTTCCTGTCCGAACTGACGGCAGTGGCCCGGCAGCGGTGCGAGCGGCTGCCGACCGTGCGCCGGATCGTGACCGGCGCCGTCCCCGTCCCGCCCGAGGTGATCACCGAGGTCGGCGAGTGGTTCCGCGTGGTTCCGCAGACGGCGTGGGGGATGTCCGAGGTCATCGGCGGCACCCGGACCCGGATCACCGACCCGGTCGACTGGCCGACCCGCAGCGACGGCTGCCCGCGCGCCGACCTGGAGATCGACCTGCGCGGTGACGGGGAGATCACCCCGGAACGGCCGGCCCGGCTCTACGTGCGGGGCGCCAGCGTCTGCCTCGCCACCGTGAACCGCGACACGGGAGCGACCGTCGTGCTGGCCGAGCACGACCACGGGTGGTACGACACGGGGGACATCGTTGTCCCGGACGGCCGCGACGGCATCCGGCTGGTCGGCCGGACGGGCGACCGCATCGGCGGACTGGCCATGATTCCGGTGCTCGACGTGGAGCAGGCGCTGCGTCGTCATCCGGCAGTACGAGAGGTGGCCCTGGTGGGTTATCCCGATCCGCACGGCGGAGAGCTGGCATGCGCAGTGGTCGTGCCCGACGCGCCGGTCACCCTGGCCGACCTGCGCCACCATCTCGCGACCCTGCAGATGACCGAGTGGTACCGGCCCAGTCGCCTCGAGATCCTGCCTGCGCTGCCGCGCAACACCATGGGCAAGGTCGAGAAGGACCGGCTCCGGCGGTGGTTGCGGGACGGCACCGCGCTCGACCAGTGCCCTCCCGGATGACGGGCCGGTCACGTCGGGACACCACCGCACACCCCACCACCCCGAGGAGCCTGCATGTCCGTCGATGAAACGCTCGGCGAGCCCGTCCCCTCCACCGAGGTCCCGGCAGAGGAACTTCCGAGCACCGTGCGCTACATCGGCTCCATGGCCTGGGTGCGCGAGCCGCTGGACGACGCGGTGCGGGGCCGCAGGCGGGTGATCGCTCCCCCCTCGACCGCGACGATCGGCACCCCCGCGCACGGCGCCAAGGCGGCACTGAAGGCCGAGCTCGACCAGCCGAACACCGTCTTCATGATGGGGGACAACCCCGCGCTGCCGAAGATGCCCGAGCGCCCGACGCTCGGCGACTTCTTCCGCCTGCGGTTCGACGCCTTCTCCACCTCGCACATGCTGCAGAGCGCGAAGATCGCCAAGGATCGCGGCCTGGACGAGAACGTCGTCATGGCCTGCCTGCTCCACGACATCGCCGTGGCCGGACTGATCTCCAGCGACCACGGGTACTGGGGCGCCCAGCTGCTGGCGCCCTACGTCGACGAGGAGGTGGCCTGGGCCGTCGAGAAGCACGAGGCCCTGCGGTACTTCGCCGACGAGTCGGTCGGCTACTCCTACCCGGAGGCGTACATCAGGTACTTCGGCGAGGACTACGACCCGCCCGAGTACATCCACCGCGAGCACGAGGCAGCGCGCAAGCACCGCTGGTACATGACGTCCCGGCTGGTCACGATCAACGACGTCTACTCGTTCGACCCGGCCGCGGAGGTCCGGTTCGAGGAGTTCGAGGACATCGTCGGGCGCAACTTCCGCCAGCCCGCGGAAGGGCTCGGGTTCGACGGGTCGCCGGTGGCGCACATGTGGCGCACGATGATCTGGCCCAACAACTTCCTGTGAGCCACCTGCAGGGGCGCCCCGGCGGCCCCGGCCCTCAGCGGGGGCCGCTGCCGGCGGGGAACACGGCGTCCACCTCCACCTCCACCAGCCAGCCCGCCACGGGCAGGCTCTGCACCTCGAGCGCGAAGCGGCTCGGCCGGGCGGGGTTGCGCACGAGCGGCGCGGCGGGGGCCGCGGTGCCCAGCGGCACGAGCTCCGTGTCGCCGCTGGCGAGGTTGGTGTTGGCGAAGAACTGGCGGTAGGCGCGGTTCCAGCCGGCGTAGTCGGCGCGGTCGGAGCCGGGGGCGTTGTCGAGGAAGACGCGCATCGTCGTCACGTTCTCGAGCGTCAGCCCCTGCGCCTCCAGGTTCTCCCGGATGTTGCGCAGCACGTTCATGCCCTGCGCCTCGGTGATCGTGACCCCGGCGGGAAGCGTGCCGCCGGTGAACTGGTCGGTGTCGATGAACGACTCCGGGGTCCCGTCCGCGGCGGCGGCGTTGAGCTGCGTCGGCCCCAGCCCGCTGGTCTTGTAGAGGGCGGCACCCGCGCCGAGCGCCACACCCTGGGCGATCATGGGGTTGTCCTGCCCGGGCTCCAGCACCGCCTGCGACACGACCTCCGGCGGGGCCGGGGCGGCCGCGGCGGCACCGCCGGTCGAACATCCGGCGGCGAGCACGAGCACGGCCGCTCCCGCCGCGACCGCCCGCCTGCGGGCGAGCGGAGATGTCTTCTGGCGCGGCAGGGTCGGTCGGTGCGGCATCGGGTGCTCCTGTCGGGGCTGGGGGTGCTGGGGGTGCTGGGCGGGCCGGCTCGTCGGGGTCGGGCCCATCAGTTCGGGCCTCCGACCCGGCTGTGCAGGGCGGCGACGACGGCCCGGGCCGAGGTGAACGCGCCGTGCTGCCACGCGATCGCGTTCGAGAGGTGGTCGCCCGCGAAGTAGATCTTGTCGACGGGCTGGAGGAGCAGCTTGTACTCCGGGCTCGTGGAGTCCCACGACGCCCACGCCGACTCCGAGAACCGGGTGCGCCGCCAGCTTCCGGAGAACGACGAGGTGACGTCCTTCTTGTACTTGTCGCCGTGGATCTCGGCGCCTTCCGCCAGCGCCTTGGCCAGCCGCTGGCGGTGGGTGAGCGACTCGAAGGCCTGGTGGCGTTTGCCGGTGTTGTAGTAGCCGACGACCACGCCCCGGTCGGAGTGGAAGTGGTCGTAGGGGAACATGATCTGCGCGATGTCCTTGTCGGTGTTGCTCGCACCCCCGTAGATGCGCTCGTCGGTCTCCCACCAGCGCCTCGAGTACTCGATGCCGAGCTTTCCCGACGAGGTCACCCTGGCTGCCTTGAGCGCCGCCAGCACGTCCGCGGGGAGGTTGTTGCCCAGCCGGCCGATCAGGTGCGGCGGGATCGTGCAGACGACGTAGTCGCTGGTGACCGACTGCGCCCGCCCGCCCGCCGTGTACTCGACGGTGACGCCGTCGGGCACGTTGCGCATCGCCGTGACGACGGAGCCGAACTTGACACGGTCGCCGAGCCGGTCCTGGAACGCGTAGTAGATGCGGTCCATCCCGCCTACCGGGGTGAACATCATCGTGGCCTGGTCGTACTCGAAGTCGAACGCGAAGTTGCGCCCGATGCCGCTGCGGATGACGTCCGACATGCTGTGCGGAGGGGCCAGCCGGGTGCCGTAGTCGGTGCCGGCCCCCGGCTCGGACGTGTACCCGCGCCGGGTGGAGCCGACGTAGCGCCCGTCGCTGCCGAGGTCGCCGAAGTCGGTGAGGAACTCCGCGAGGGCGTGCTTGTCGTCGACGGACAGCACGTCGTCGAGCGCGCCCCGCGACGCGGCCTTCTGCAGCAGCTCCGCCACGTAGCCGTAGGTGTCGGCCTTCGCCGCCCGGTAGGTCATCGACGTCTTCGACAGGGGGGTGTCGCTGGCGTAGTTCACCAGCGTGTTCGCGTTCTGGTTGCCGAACGGCTGGATCTCGACGCCGAGCTCCCTGCAGTAGTCGAGCGTCACGTGGCTCTGCGGGATCCGCGTCGCGCCCATGTTGAAGAAGTGGCCGTCGGAGAACGTGGAGCGCTGCGTCTCCCCGTTCAGGTCGGTCTCCTCGGTGCCTGCCCGGATCGACCACACCCGCCCGCCCGGGCGGGTCCGGGCCTCCAGGACCGTGACGTCGTAGCCGGCCTTGCCGAGCTCGTAGGCCGTACACAGGCCGGCGGGCCCGGCACCGAGGACGGTGACCGAGTGGTGTCCCGGCGCCTGCCCGACGAGGTCACGGATCGTGGGCGACCGGAACGGCACCTCCGCGGCGGCCGGGGCCAGCCCGATCGCCGACATCGCGCCGTACATCACCCCCGCTCCCCCGGTGGCTCCCAGCCCCTTCATGAACGATCTCCGCGTTACCGGCAACTCGCGCTCCTGCTCCCCAGCCCGGACGACCAACGGACACCCATGCTCGAAGACCAAGAATTCGGGCAAAGGAAGCGCCGCGAACGATTCGGCGCTCACCGAGTGGGAGAGCGCGGCCCGGTTCCCACTCGCGGGACGGCGGTTCGACCCCGGCGGGCAACCTCACCGCAACATGGCGGTCCTAGCTTCCGGTTGATCAAGAGCCGTGACCCAGGCGACCCCGGAGGCAACGATGTCGGCGCTCTCGGACGCCATCAGCCGGTCGTTCTCCGCCGGAGAGCCCGAGCGTCCGGCGGTCTCGCCGTTGCGTGCACTCGGGCGCCGCAGGCTCTCCGGCATCGAGGTGCTCGCCCAGTCGGTGGCCACCACCGCGCCCGCGGCGTCCATGGTGGTGCTGCCGATGACCGTGCTGCGGTACGCGACGCCCCTGACCGGGGTACTGACGATCCTCGGCGCGACGATCCTGATCTTCCTGATCGCCCTGTGCGTCACCCGGTTCACCCGGCGGCAGGCCGCGGCCGGGGGGCTCTACAGCTTCGTGTTCCAGGGACTGGGCACGCGGGCCGCGCTCACCACCGGGGTCGCGATCCTCGCCAAGTACGTGGGAAGCGCGACGCTCACGCTCTACAGCGGCACCGCTGCGCTCTCCGCCGTGCTGGGCGAGCTCGGGGTCGACGTCACGGGGCACGCGGCCACGGTCGCGGTGCACGCCGCCGTCGCCGCCGTGGCGCTGGCCGTGCTGGTGCGCGGCGCCCGGTTCGCCGCGCTCGCGCTCCTCGCCGTCGAGGCGGGGTCCCTGCTCTTCATCGTCGCCCTGACCCTGCTGCCGCCCGCGGGGCCTGCGCCCCCGGCGCCCACCGGGGCTCCGCACGGGTTGCTGTACGTCGCACTCGCCGCCGTCTTCGCGCTGGCCGGGTTCGAGAGCGCCACGTTCTTCGGCCCCGAGGCCAAGCGCCCGCTGGTCACCATCACCCGGACGGTCCTGCTGACGCCGTTGATCTGCGGCGGCCTGTTCGTGTTCGCGGCGTGGGCCGCCTGGACCGGCCGCGCCACCACCCTCGTCGAGGCCTACCTGCACGGCACGGCCTCGGGCGCGTCCGCCCCGCTCGTGATCGCCCTCAACCTCGGGCTGACCTGCTCGTGGCTCGCGTCGGCCACGGCGTCGTCACACGCGGCGTCCCGGCTCGTGTACTCGATGGGGGTGGAGCGGCTGCTGCCGCCGTTCCTCACCGCGGTGCACCACCGGTTCCGCACCCCGTATGCGGCCCTGCTCTGCATCGTGCTGCTCGTCACCGTGGCGAGCGCACTCAGCACGGCCGTCCCCGTGGCCGACACGCTGCGCACCGTCGTCAGGGCGATGGTCGTGGCGGCCTACGTCCTCGTGGCGGTGGCGTCGATCCGGTTCCTGCGCCGGATCCGCGAGCAGACGCCCGGCGCCGTCGGCTGGGCGCTGGTGGCGAGCCTCGCCGGAACCGCACTGCTCGCCTACCTGCTGGTCGCGCGCGTCGTCGACGCCGACGTCGGGGCCCCGGCCGTGATCGTCGCGCTGCTGTCGGCGGGCGCTGTCTGGCACCGTCACCTGCGCCGACGCCGCCCCGGCGACCTCACCAGGGTGGGCGCGTTCGACTGCGCGGAGTCCGCCGACGTCCTGCCCGGCGCCGGCGTGTTCGCCCCCGACGCCCACGGCAACCCGGTCCTCGTCGCCGGCCGGGCCCCGCCCCGGCGCCGGCATCCACAGCGCGAGGCCCCACCTCCCGACCCCGACGCGGCCTGATGGGCGCGGTCACGTCGCGGCCACACGAGCCCGGCGGCCATGAGACGCGGGCGGCGCAGAAGGCGTTGATGCTCCTGGAGGCCGTCGCCCAGCTCGGGTCGGGCGCCACGGCGAGGGACATCTCGAGCCTCAGCGGGATCCCCCCGGCCACGGCGTACCGGCTGCTGAACCTCCTCGTCGCCGACGGGTTCCTCGTGCGGGTCTCCGACCTGTCGGGGTTCGCGCTCGGGCGCCGGACCCGCGAGCTGGCAGGTGAGGTGGGCGCCCCTGTCGCCGAGGACTTCTCGACCGCCCACGCCGTGGTGGAACAGCTGCGGGCGCGGGTGCGCTTCGGCATCTTCGTCGCGTCCTACGCGGACGACCGCGTCCGGCTGGTGGACCGGGACCCCGACCACGAACTGGCGGGCGAGAGCGTCATCCGCACGCATCTGCACGCCTCGGCGATCGGCAAGCTGCTGCTGTCGCACCGGCCCGGGCTGGAGCCCCGCGGACCGCTGCGCCCGCTGACCGGGCGCACCATCGTGGAGCCGGACGCCCTCGCCGTCGAGCTGAGCAGGATCCGGGAGTCCGGCATCGCCCACGAGGTGGACGAGATCCGGGTGGGCCGCTCGGCGCTGGCGGTGCCGCTGCGCGACAGCCGGATGACGGTGATCGGGTGCATCGCCGCGATCGGGCGGACCGGGCGCGTCAACAGCGACGACGAGGAGCTCGCCGGGCTCCTGCGCACCTACGCCGAGCGCATCGTCGCGGAGATCATGGCCTAGGCCGTGTTGAGAAAGCCCCTGATCGCGGTCTTCGCGCCCAGGTCACGAAGCCCATCGATCAGTGCTTCCTCAGCACGGCCCAGCTGTGATGCCCAGCCGGGTTGTCGACGCGGCTGATGGGTGGTTGGCCGTGGTGGGCTTTCTCGTCGGGGTGGATCTCGGCGTAGGCCGGGCGGGTGTGGTCGTCGATGGCGGCGTGGACGGAGTTGACCCGGCCCGCGGGCCGGGCGTGTTTGCGCTCCACTCGCACCGTCACGATCTGCCGCGCCGCCGCGGGCGGCGCACGGTAGGAGAGGTGGCGTGCACCGACCGGAGCGGTCGGTGAGTCCGAGCGGTGAACGGCCGTTGACCTGCGACGACGAACATCGAATCGAACATGTGTTCGAGTATGATGGAGGGGTGTCGGACAGCCCGCTCACCACCGCGCATCGCCTCCTGGTCGAGGCGATCGACGCCCTGTCCGCCGCCACCGACTCCGCCACCGACGACGACCTGCTCTCCGTGCTCACCCTGTGCGAAGGCACCAGCCGGCGGCTGGACCGGGTCGTCGTGGCCACCGTGTCGACTTTGGAGCGGCGGGGCACGTTCGCCGAGCGCGGCTACACGTCCACCCCGGCGGCGTTGGGGGATCTGCTCGGATGGGAACGGTTCGAGGCCCGCCAGCGGGTGGTCGCCGCCGAACAGGTCTGCCCGCGGGTGAGCCTCGACGGCACCGCGCTGCCCGCGCGGTTGGCGGCTACGGCCGCGGTGTTCGCCGCCGGGCAGACCGGGCTGCGGCACGTCGCGGTGATCGCCCGCGTGCTCGCGAGTCCAGCCGCGGAGCGACTCACGCCAGACGTGTGGGCCGGTGCCGAAGCCCAACTCGCCGAGAAAGCCGCGATCTATACGCCGTCGGAGCTGCAGACCTGGGGCACCGCGCTCGTGGAGGCCCTCGACGCCGACGGCGCGGAGCCTGATGACCGCCCACCCGCCCCCGTGAACGAGCTGCACCTGGTCCGGCATCGCGGCGGCAAGGCGGGCGGCACCGTGAAGGGCCGGTTCGATGACGCGGCCATGTTCGACGCCATCGCCACGGTGATCGACGCCCACGCCCGGCCCACCAGCGGCGATGAGCACCGCAGCACCGCGCAACGCCAGGCCGAGGCCCTGGCCGATGTGTGTGGGTATGTGCTCGACCACGGCGACGTCCCCGAGTGCGGCGGGCGCCGCGCGCACCTGAGCGTGCTGGTCCGGCTGGAGGACCTGGAGAACCGGGCCCGCGCCGCCTGCCTGGACTTCGGCGGCACCCTGAGCCCGGAGTCACTGCGGATGATGGCCTGTGACGCCGCGGTCGTCCCGGTCGTGTTGAACGGGAAAGGTCAGCCGCTCGACGTCGGGCGGGCCACCCGCACCATCCCCGACGGCCTGCGCCGCGCCATCGCCGCCCGCGACCGCGGGTGTGTCGGCTGTGGGCGGCCGCCGTCGTGGTGCGAGGTCCACCACATCACGGCCTGGCAGGACGGTGGTGACACGGCCCTGCACAACTGCGTGATGCTCTGCCGGGCGTGTCACCGGCTGCAGCACCACTCCGAATGGGAAGTCCGCATCCGCGACGGATTGCCCGAACTCATCCCACCCGCCTGGATCGACCCGCAGCGAAGACCACGCCGACAACCGCTGCTTCACGTCGCCGCATAAGAGGGGCGCACAGATGGGCGCAGTCGGCAGAGCCTGTGATCACTGGGGGACACATGTGCCCGCGCTGCGATCCTGGCCGGTGACAGGCACTTGTAGCCGGTGGGCTCGCTAGCAGCCCGTCAGTGCTGACCGGCGGCGCGGGCGTGCACGGCGGAGACGGCGGCGCGGGCCGAGGTCAACGCCCCGTGCTGCCAGGACATCGCGTTCGAGAGGTGGTCGCCCGCGAAGTAGATCCGGTCCACGGGCTGCAGGAGCAGCTTGTACTCCGGGCTCCTGGAGCTCCACGACGCCCACGCCGACTCGGAGTACTGGATGCGCCGCCAGCTGCCCGAGAACGACGAGGCGATGTTCTTCGTGTAGCTGTCCCCGTGGATCTCCGACCCCTCCGCCAGCGCCTTGGCCAGCCGTTCGCGGTGGCGCAGCGGCTCGAAGATCTCCTGGCGCCTCCCGGTGTTGTAGTAGCCGACCACGACGCCCCGTGCGCCGTGGAAGTTGTCGTAGGGAAACATGATCTCCCTGATGTCCTTGTCGGTGTTGCTGATGCCGCCGTAGATCCGCTGTTCGGCCTCCCACCAGCGTGTCGAGTACTCGATGCCGAGCTTGCCCGACGCGACCGGCCTGGGCGCCTTCAACGCGGCGAGCACCGCGGGGGGAAGGTTGGTGCGCAGCCGTTCGACCAGGTGCGGCGGCAGGGTGCACACCACGAAGTCGCTGGTGATCGACCGGGCGACGCCTCCGGAGGTGTAGTCGACGGTGACCCCGTCGGGGACGTTGCGCATCGCCGTCACGACCGTGCCGAAGTTGACGCGGCTACCGAGCGTGCGCCCGAACGCGTAGTAGATGCGGTCCATCCCGCCGACGGCCGTGTACATCATCATCGCCTGGTCGTTCTCGAGGTCGAACCCGAAGTTGCGCCCGATCCCGCTGCGCACCACGTCGGAGAGGCTCGGCGGCGGCGGAAGCCGGGTGCCGTAGTCGGTGCCAGCGCCCGGTTCGGAGAGGTAGCCGCGCCGGCTGGAGCCGACGTAGCGCCCGTCGCTACCGAGGTCGCCGAAGTCCTTGAGGAACTCGGCGAGCGCCAGCTTGTCGTCGGCACTCAGCACGTCGTCGAGCGAGCCGCTCGACGCCGCCTTCTGCAGCAGCTCCGCGACGTACCCGAAGGTGTCGGCCTTGGCCGCCCGCTGGGTGATCGAGGTCTTGGTCAACGGGGTGTCGCTCGTGTAGTTGACCAGCGCGTTCGCGTTGTGGTTGGGGAACGCCTGGATCTCGACGCCGAGCTCGCGGCAGTAGTCGAGCGTGACGTGGCCCTGCGGGATCCGGGTGGCACCCATGTTGAGGTGCTGGCCGCCGGCGAACGTGCAGCGCTGCGTCTCGCCGTCCAGGTCGGTCTCCCGCGTCCCGTCCCGGATCGACCACACCCGCCCGCCGGGTCGTAACCGTGCCTCCAGCACGGTCACGTCGTAACCCGCCTTGCGGAGCTCGTACGCCGTGCAGAGACCGGCGGGCCCGGCACCGAGCACGGTGACCGAGTGGTGCCCGGGGGCCCGCCCGACGAGGTCACCGAGCGACGGCGCCCGGAACGGCTCCGCCGTCGCGGCCGGGGCCAGCCCGACCGCGGACATCGCCCCGTACATCATCCCCGCTCCCCCGGTGACCCCGAGGCCCTTCATGAACGATCTCCGTGTCAGCGCCACCCCGTACTCCTGACCCCCCCGGGTCCCACGACCGAACTCGGCCGGCGAAAAGCCGGGCCGACCCTCGTGTTCGGACAATAAGCGGGGGGTTCCGTTTCCGCCGTCCGGACGTACTCCAACCGGGCCGTGGCCGATATCACGGGCGGCGTTCCGGCGATCAAGAACCACCCGATCCGGTCACTGCACACGACACCTAGTGACAGCGATCACTTACTGCGCTCGGCCGCGGCCGTTAGAACGGACACATCCACCACGTCGGACAGGCGCTTTCCTCCGGGGCGGCGCCATCGAGGGGACGGCTATGTCCACCACCGAAGCGTCCAGCACGGAAGCCACGGAGGCCGACGCGCCGACCGTCCATATCCTGTGGATCAACGCGGGACTGAGCTGCGACGGCGACTCCGTCGCCCTCACCGCGGCCACCCAGCCCAGCATCGAGGAGATCGCCCTCGGCGCCCTTCCGGGCCTGCCGAAGATCGCGGTGCACTGGCCGTTGATCGACTTCGACAACGGGCCCGTCGGTGGCAACAACGACTTCATCGAGTGGTTCTTCAAGGCCGAACGCGGCGAGCTCGACCCGTTCGTCCTGGTGGTCGAGGGCTCGATCCCCAACGAGAAGATCAAGCCCGAGGGTTACTGGTGCGGGTTCGGCAACAACCCGGAGACGGGCCAGCCGATGACCACCAGTGAATGGCTCGACCGGCTGGCACCCAAGGCCCTCGTCGTGCTCGCCGTGGGCACCTGCGCCACGTACGGCGGCATCCACGCGATGGCCGGGAACCCCACCGGCGCGATGGGCGTGCGCGACTACCTCGGCTGGAACTTCACCACCCCCGCCGGCATCCCGATCGTCAACGTGCCCGGCTGCCCGGTGCACCCGGACAACCTCTCCGAGACGATCCTGTACCTGCTCTACCAGGCCACCGGCGCGGCACCGATGATCCCGCTGGACGACGCGGGCCGTCCGACCTGGCTGTTCGGCCAGACGGTGCACGAGGGCTGCGACCGGGGCGGCTACTACGAGCAGGGCCAGTTCGCCACCGAGTACGGGTCGCCGAAGTGCCTGGTGAAGCTCGGCTGCTGGGGCCCCGTCGTCAAGTGCAACGTCCCCAAGCGGGGCTGGATCAACGGCGTGGGCGGCTGCCCGAACGTGGGCGGGATCTGCATCGGCTGCACGATGCCCGGCTTCCCGGACAAGTTCATGCCCTTCATGGACGCCCCTCCGGGCAGCCGGATCTCCGGCGCCGCAAGCGGCATGTACGGGGGAATCATCCGCCGGCTGCGCGGTATCACCGAGCGGAAGCTCGACAAGGAACCGAGCTGGCGCAAGAACGGGCGCGAGCTGACCACCGGCTTCACGAAGTCCTGGTAAGGGGAACGCGTCGATGACCACCACACAGGCAAAGCCGAGCAGCACGGGCACCGACAAGACCGGCCTCACCGAGATGGCCTGGGACCCGATCACCCGGATCGTCGGCAGCCTCGGGATCTACACCAAGATCGATTTCTCGCAGAAGCGCGTCGCGGAGTGCCACTCCACGTCGTCGGTGTTCCGCGGTTACTCGATCTTCATGAAGGGCAAGGACCCGCGCGACGCCCATTTCATCACCAGCCGTATCTGCGGCATCTGCGGCGACAACCACGCGACCTGCTCGGTCTACAACCAGAACATGGCCTACGGTGTCCGCCCGCCGCATCTCGGCGAATGGATCATCAACCTCGGCGAGGCCGCCGAGTACATGTTCGACCACAACATCTTCCAGGAGAACCTGGTCGGGGTGGACTACTGCGAGCGGATGATCGCGGAGACCAATCCCGGCGTGCTCGAGCTCGCCAACCGCACCGAGTCGCCGCACGGCGGCGACCACGGCTACAAGACCATCGGCGACATCATGCGGGCGCTCAACCCGTTCACCGGTGACTTCTACCGCGAGGCGCTGCAGGTCAGCCGGTACACCCGCGAGATGTTCTGCCTGATGGAGGGGCGCCACGTGCACCCCTCCACGCTGTACCCGGGCGGCGTCGGCACGGTGGCCACGATCCAGCTGTTCACCGACTACTACACCCGGCTCATGCGCTACGTGGAGTTCATGAAGCGCGTCGTGCCGATGCACGACGACCTGTTCGACTTCATGTACGAGGCGCTGCCCGGCTACGAGGAGGTCGGTCGCAGGCGGGTGCTGCTCGGCTGCTGGGGCGCGTTCAACGACCCCGACCACTGCGACTTCCAGTACCGGACGATGACCGGCTGGGGCCGGAAGATGTTCGTCACCCCCGGCATCGTGGTGGACGGCGAGCTGGTCACCAACGACCTCGTGGACATCAACCTCGGCATCCGGATCCTGCTGGGCAGCTCCTTCTACCGGGACTGGGAGGACCAGGAGACCTTCGCGACGCACGACCCGCTCGGCAACCCGGTCGACCGCAGGCACCCGTGGAACCAGCACACGATCCCGGCGCCGCAGAAGCGCGACTTCGACGACAAGTACAGCTGGACGATGTCGCCGCGCTGGTACGACGGCACGGACCACCTCGCGCTCGACACCGGCGGTGGCCCGCTGGCCCGGCTGTGGGCCACGGCGCTCGGCGGGCTGGTGAACATCGACGAGATCAAGGCCACCGGGCACAGCGTGCAGATCAACCTGCCGCGCACCGTGCTCAAGCCCGAGGTCAGCTTCGAGTGGAAGATCCCCCACGACAAGCAGGGTCGGCCGCTGTCCAACGCCATCGAGCGCAACCGGGCCCGCACCTACTTCCAGGCCTACGCGGCCGGGTGCGCGCTGCACTTCATCGAGAAGGCGCTCGCCGAGGTCCGCGGCGGCAACACGAAGACCTGGCAGAAGTTCGTGGTCCCGGACGAGGCCATCAGCGTCGGTTTCACCGAGGCGGTCCGCGGGGTGCTGTCGCACCACATGGTGATCCGGGGCGGCAAGATCGCGAACTACCACCCGTACCCGCCGACACCGTGGAACGGCAGCGTGCGCGACTCGTTCGGCACGCCGGGCCCGTACGAGGACGCGGTGCAGAACACCCCGATCTTCGAGGAGAGCCGCAACGAGGACTTCAAGGGCATCGACATCATGCGCGCGGTCCGCAGCTTCGACCCGTGCCTGCCGTGCGGCGTGCACATGTACAAGGGCGACGGGAAACCGCTGCACCGCATGACGTCGCCGTCGATGCTCAACACGATCTGAGCGGCAGCGGTGGCATCGACCGACCTCGACCCGCAAGGACTCGCCGGACGCATCGAGGAGCTCCTGGAGGGCATCACGACCGACGGCGGTCCCGCGGTGGGGCATGCCGCGGAAGAGCTGGTGCGGGTGCTGATGAAGTTCTACGGCGCCGGTCTGGAGCAGATGGTCTCCATCGCCGCGGCCGGTGCCGGGGACACCATCGTGCACCGCATGGCGGCGGATCCGCTGGTCGCCGGCCTGCTCGCCCTGCACGACCTGCATCCCGTGCCGGTCGAGCAGCGGCTGGGGCACGCCCTGGACACGTCCCGGCGCAAGCTCGGTTCGCACGGCACGGGCCTGAGCCTCGCCGGCATCGACGACGAGGGCCGGGTGCACGTCCAGATCGCGGGTGGCGGCTGCGGGACGGACACCATCAAGGACGTGGTGGCCGCGTCGATCAGCGAGCTGGCCCCGGAGGTGGCGGGCGTGGTGTTCGACGCCGCACCCGCGGGCCCGGCGCTGCTGCAGATCGGCGTACGCCCCCCGTCGCAGGAGAAGGTGGGCTGAGTGGCGTCACTGTCCTCCCTGCGCCGGTTCCTGGCCGATCCTCCTGACCAGGCACCGGCGCAGGAGGTCTGCGAGCTGTGCGCGACGCCGGTACCCGCCCGGCACCCGCACCTGGTGCAGGTCGCCGAGCGCCGGATGATCTGCGCGTGCGGCCCGTGCGGCTTCCTGTTCGACAACCCCGGCGCGGGGGGTGGCGGCTACCGCCGCGTCCCTGACCGGTACCTGTCCGACCCGGACTTCCGGCTCTCCGACGCGCAGTGGGACGCGCTGCAGATCCCCGTCGGCATGGCCTTCTTCCTGCGCAACTCCGCCCAGCAGAAGCTGATCGCCTGCTACCCGAGCCCGGCCGGGGCCACGGAGAGCGAGCTGGGTCTCGAGGCGTGGACGGCCGGGGTCGGCGGCGGGCGGCTGGCCGCCGAGCTGGAGCCCGACGTCGAGGCCCTGCTGGTCCGCCGGGACAAGGCGGGGTCCGGCGGGGCCCAGGGCCGGGCGGCCGAGTGCCTGCTCGTCCCCATCGACGCCTGCTACCGGCTCGTCGGGCTGGTGCGCCTGCACTGGCGCGGTTTCGACGGCGGCGCCGAGGCGTGGCGGGAGATCGACGGGTTCTTCGAGGCCCTGCGCGCCGAGGCCCGGCCGCTCCCACCCGCGGCCCCGCCCGAACCGGAGGCCTGACGTGCTGCAGTTCGCCTGTACCGGAGCCCGGCCCGAGCCCTACGCGGCCGGCCCGTCGCTCCTGTTCGACCTGCGCATCAGCGAGGACAGCGGCAGGCGCGTGCACTCGGTGGCGCTCAAGACCCAGATCCGGATCGAGCCACGCGGGCGGACCTACACCGCCGAGGAGTCCGCGAAGCTCGTCGACCTGTTCGGTGAGCCGTCGCGGTGGGGGGAGACGCTCAACGCCCTGCAGTTCGCCCAGATCGGCTCCACCGTCACGGGCTTCACGGGCGAGACCACGGTGCCGATCGCGGTGCCGCTGACCTACGACCTCGACATCGCCGCCACGAAGTACTTCCACGGTCTCACCCAGGGCGAGATCCCCCTGCTGATGCTCTTCTCCGGCACCGTGTACTACGCGACGCCCGCCGGCGTCCAGATCGGGCTCGTGTCCTGGCACGAGGAGGCGGCGTTCCGGCTCCCGGTGGCCACCTGGCGCGCCGCGATGGACGAGCACTACCCGGGAGCGGCGTGGGTGCGGGTCAGCACGAGGACCCTCGACGCCCTCTCGGCCTACCGCTCGGAGCGGGTGATCCCGAACTGGGACGACACCTTCGAGCGGCTGCTGAAGGAGGCCGGGCCGTGAGCACGCGTGACTCCGCCGACCCCGTGCTCGACCAGGTGGCCGCCGTCGCCGACGCGGTGCTGTTCGAGGGCTACCTGCTCTACCCCTACCGGGCCTCGGCGCAGAAGAACCGGCTGCGCTGGCAGTTCGGCGTGCTCACCCCGGCGAGCGACGACACCGAGCCCACCCGCAACCGCATGGAGTGCCTGCTCGAACCGGTTCCCGGCGGCGGGGGCGAGCTGCACATCCGGCTGCGCTGCCTGCAGCTGCAGGCCCGGTCCCCGCGCACCCCGGACGGCACGCCCGTCGAGGAGCTGGTGGTCGACGGGCAGCGCCACCTGCGGTTCGAGGAGGGCGTGCCCCGCTACGTCGACGCCGAGCTGAGCCTCGACCGCCTCCTGCGCGACGAGGTGACCGTGTGGGTCCTGCTGCCGGGGTCGCGAGACGTCGAGGAGCTCCGCGACGCGAGTGGCGCCGTGGCCGGCCGGCTCGTGCGCGAGTGCTGGCCGGTGGCCGCGCGGCTCGTGGTCTCGGCCACCGACCTGCCGGGGCCCTACCTGGTGCACCGGCTGCGGCTCGACATCGTCAACGACAGCTCGTGCGCGCCCGGCGCTCCGCGCGAGGAGGTGCTGCGCACGTCGCTCATCGCGGCGCACACGCTGATCGCGGCCCGTCCCGGCACGTTCCTCTCGCTCACCGACCCGCCGCGGTGGGCCGAGCCCGCGACGAAGGAGTGCGTCAACGAGCACACCTGGCCGGTGCTCGCCGGCCCGGAGGACCGCACCGACCTCCTGCTGTCCTCGCCGATCATCCTCGCCGACCACCCCCAGCTCGCCCCGGAGAGCACGATCAACCTCTTCGACGGGCTGGAGAACGACGAGATCCTCACCCTGCGGACCCTCGTGCTCACCGACGAGGAGAAGGCCGAGGCCCGCGCCACCGACCCGCGCGCCGCGGGGATCATCGACGCGGTCGACGCCATGCCGCCGGAGATCCTCGAACGGCTGCACGGGGCGATCCGCTCGATGCGGCCGGCGGGAGCGACGTCGGTCGACATCCCGGTCTTCGACACGAGCAGCGCGGCCTTCGGCGCCGACAGCCCCGCGGCCCAGCCGCCGGAGCAGCTGCCCTGGTGGGACCCGGGGCAGGACGCGGCCGTCGACCCCGACACCGACGCGGTGATGGTGGGCGACATCCCGGTGGCCAAGGGCAGCCAGGTCGTGCTGCGCCCCGGCCGCAGGGGTGACATCCAGGACCGTTTCCTCGAGGGGATGCGCGCCACCGTGCACGCCGTCGTCCACGACGTCGACGGCGGGGTGCACGTCGCGGTGTCGGTGGACGGCGACCCGGCCGCGGAGATGCAGCTCGCCCACGGCCGTTTCCGCTACTTCCATCCCGACGAGCTCGAGGCGCTGTCGTGACCGGCCCGGGGTCGGCCGGTCGGGTGCTCGTCGCCGGGGTGGGCAACGTCTTCCTCTCCGACGACGGCTTCGGCGTGGCGGTGATCGACCACCTGCAACGGGAGGGCACGCTGCCGGCGGGCGTCGAGCTCGTCGACACCGGCATCCGGGGTATGCATCTGGCCTACCAGCTCCTCGACGGCTACCGCGCGCTGGTGATCGTCGACGCGATCCAGCGCGGCAGCGCGCCCGGCACCCTCCACACGCTGGAACACGACCTCGACGCCCCCCGCTCCCGCACGACCGATGCCGCACTCGACGGCCACGGCATGGACCCCGACGCCGTGCTCGCGCTGCTCGACGGGCTGGCCGGGTCGCTGGGCCTCGCGCGGCCGGTCGAGCGCGTGTTCGTGGTCGGCTGCGAGCCCGCCGTGCTCGCCGAAGGCATCGGCCTCAGCCCGCCGGTGGCCGCCGCGGTGGAACCCGCCGCGCTGGCCGTCACGGCGCTGGTCACCGTTCTCATGATCGACGAAGGAGCTCCGAGATGATCCGCAAGATGCTGCTGTTCGTGCTGGTGGCCGGGATGGCCACGGCCACGGTCCTGACCCTGCAGTCCCGCGCCGAGATCGCCCGGTACCGCGACCTGCGCCGGATGTAGGAGGAGATCCCCATGTGCCTGGGCATTCCCGGCGAAGTGATCGAGCTGATGACCGAGCACGAGGACCTGGCGATGGTCAGCGTCGAGGGCGTCAAGCGCGCGGTGAACATCGGGCTGCTGCACGACGAGGACCTGAAACCGGGCGACTGGATCCTCATCCACGTCGGCTTCGCACTGTCGAAGATCGACGAGGCCGAGGCGAAGGCGTCACTGGACTTCCTCACCGGGCTCGGCGACGCCTACACCGACGAGCTCGAAGCGCTCGCCGCCAGCGACATCACCTAGCGAGTACCGACTCTCGGCCAGAGGTAAGGGGACGGCGATGAAGTTCGTCGACGAGTTCCGCGATGCGGGCATGGCCCGCACGCTGGCGACGCAGATCGCCGCGCTGTGCGAGCCCGGCAGGCACTACAAGTTCATGGAGGTCTGCGGCGGCCACACCCACACCATCTACAAACACGGCCTCGAGGACTACCTGCCGGAGACCGTCTCGCTGGTGCACGGCCCCGGCTGCCCGGTCTGCGTGATCCCGATGGGCCGCGTCGACGACGCCATCGCCATCGCCGAGCACGACGACGTCATCCTCACGACGTTCGGCGACATGCTGCGGGTGCCCGGCGGCCGCGGCTCGTTCTTCGACTCGAAGGCGGCGGGCGCCGACATCCGGATGGTCTACTCGCCGCTCGACGCGTTGAAGATCGCGCGGAAGAACCCGGACAAGCGCGTGGTCTTCATGGCCATCGGGTTCGAGACCACGGCGCCGTCCACGGCCATGACCGTGCTGCGCGCGGCCGCCGAGGGTCTCGACAACTTCTCGATCTTCTGCAACCACGTCACGATCATTCCGGCGATCAAGGCGATCCTCGACTCCCCCGACCTGCGCCTGGACGGCTTCCTCGGCCCGGGCCACGTCTCCACGGTGATCGGGTGCCGGCCCTACGAGTGGATCGCGCGCGACGCGCACAAGCCGCTGGTCTGCGCGGGCTTCGAACCGCTCGACATCCTGCAGTCGGTGTACCAGCTGCTGGTGCAGCTGAAGGAGGGCCGCTGCGAGATCGAGAACCAGTACGCGCGGGTAGTGCCGTGGGACGGCAACCCCAAGGCGTTGCAGGTGATCGGTGAGGTGATGGAGCTGCGGCCGCACTTCGAGTGGCGCGGGCTGGGCTTCATCTCCCACTCGGCGCTGCAGGTGCGGGAGCGCTACGCCCGGTTCGACGCCGAGCGCATCTTCTCCGTGCCCGGCGTCCGGGTCGCCGACCCGAAGGCCTGCCAGTGCGGCGAGGTGCTCAAGGGCGTGCTCAAGCCGTGGGAGTGCAAGGTCTTCGGCACCGCGTGCACGCCGGAGACCCCGATCGGCACGTGCATGGTGTCGTCGGAGGGCGCGTGCGCCGCGTACTACAACTTCGGCCGCTTCAGCCGGGACCGCGTGAAGGAGGCGACCCGGACATGACCCAGGATCTCGGCTCGACCATCCCGACGCGGGCGAACTGGGCGGAGGAGGCGGTCACCACGGCCGCCGCCGAAGAGGCACAGAACCCCCATGCCGGCGCCGAGCACCTCACCCGCGAGGAGCAGGTGCTGGCCCGGATCGCGAAGGCCCGCTCCCGCAAGGCGAAGATCAAGGAGGAGCGGGTCACGCTCTCCCACGGGGCGGGCGGGAAGGCCACGCAGACGCTCATCGAGGCGGTGTTCCTCGACGCCTTCCGCAACCCGGTGCTGGAGCAGTTGGAGGACGGCGCCCAGCTCGCCATGGCCTGGGCGGACGGCGGGACCGGACGGCTCGCGTTCACCACCGACTCCTACGTGGTGTCCCCGCTGTTCTTCCCCGGTGGCGACATCGGTGACCTCGCGGTCAACGGCACCGTCAACGACCTGGCGATGTGCGGGGCGCGGCCGCTGTACCTGTCCTGCGGGTTCATTCTGGAGGAGGGCTTCCCGGTCGCCGACCTGCAGCGCATCGTGGCCTCCATGGCCGCCGCGGCCGCGGCGGCCGGGGTGCAGATCGTCACCGGCGACACGAAGGTGGTCGAGCGCGGCAAGGCCGACGGCTGCTACATCACCACCGCGGGCGTCGGCGTGCTGGAACGCCCGGTCGTGCTGTCGGCCGCGGCGGCGAAGCCCGGCGACGTCGTGCTCGTCTCGGGCCCGATCGGGGACCACGGCATCACCGTGATGCTGGCGCGCGGCGAGCTCGACATCTCCGCCGACATCGTCTCCGACACCGCCCCGCTGCACGAGATCACCGCGGGGCTGCTCGACGCCGCGGGCGAGGGCGTGCGGCTGCTCCGGGACGCGACCCGCGGTGGCGTCGCCACGATCTGCAACGAGGTGGCGGTGGCCGCGCAGGTGGCCGTCGTGCTCGACGAGGCTGCGCTGCCGGTGCGCCCGGTCGTCAACGGCGCGTCCGAGCTGCTCGGTATCGACCCGCTCTACGTCGCCTGCGAGGGCAGGCTCGTCGCCGTCGTCGCGCCGGAGCAGGCCGATGCGGCGCTCGCCGCGCTGCACGCGCACCCGCTCGGCGACGGCGCCGCCGCGATCGGGACGATCAAGGACGACCCGCCGGGGCTGGTGCTGCTGCGCACGGCGTTCGGCGGCACGCGGATCGTCGACCTCCTGGTGGGCGACCCCCTGCCCCGGATCTGTTAGCGCGCTGACGTGCACGAACTGTCGATCACCCAGACCGTCGTCAGCACCGTGACCCAGCGGATGCAGGACGCCCGCGTCTGCCGCATCCGGCTGGAGGTCGGCAGGCTGTCCGGTCTCGTGCCGGACGCCGTGCGGTTCTGCTTCGAGATGGTGGCGGCCGGCACCACGTGCGAGGGCGCCGTGCTGGAGATCGACGAGCCGCCGGGACGGGCGGTGTGCCGCACCTGCGGCGCGGCGTTCGAGACCGGCGAGGTGCTGCCGCTGTGCGACTGCGGCAGCGCGGACATCGAGGTCCACGGGGGGCGCGAGCTGCGGATCCGAGAGGTGGAGGTGGTGTGAGGTGTGCGCGACATGCGGCTGCGCCGACGACGCCGGCGTGCGGGTGACGGACCCGGCGGCGGCCGGCCACGACCACCCGCACGACCACGGCGACGGCCACGGGCACGGCCACGGGCACCGCGAGCCGGACTCGCGGACCGTCGCCCTCGAGGTCGACCTGCTGGCCAAGAACGACGACCTGGCCGGGGACAACCGCCGGTGGCTCGCGGAGCGCGACGTCGTCGCCCTGAACCTCATGAGCTCACCGGGCTCGGGCAAGACCACGCTGTTGACCCGCACGATCACCGACCTCGGTGACGAGCTGCCCTGTGCGGTCCTGGAGGGCGACCAGGAGACGCTGCTGGACGCCGAGCGCATCGGGGCGACGGGGGCGCGCGTCATCCAGATCAACACCGGTGCGGGCTGCCACCTCGACGCCGACATGGTCGCGGCGGGACTGCGTGCGCTGGCTCCCGCGCGGGGCTCCCTGCTGTTCGTCGAGAACGTCGGCAACCTGGTCTGCCCCGCGCTGTTCGACCTCGGCGAGGCGGGCCGGGTCGTGATCATGTCGGTGACCGAGGGAGCCGACAAGCCGCTCAAGTACCCCCACATGTTCCGCACGGCCGACCTGATGTTGGTGAACAAGGTCGACCTGCTCCCCTACGTCGACTTCGACGTGGAGTACTGCGTCGAGGCGGCCCGCCGGGCCAACCCCGCGGTGGAGGTGCTGGAGATCTCCGCCACCAGAGGGGACGGCCTGGAGCCCTGGTACGACTGGCTGCGCCGGCGTGCGGGGGCGCTCACGGCGTGAAATGTGCACCAGAGCTGCGGAACCCCGCAGCGGCAGCGCTGGTGGTCATCTCACGCCCGCCGCTCAACCCTGGGCGAACACGCTCAGGGGGTCGGTGTGCTTGGGCTCCCAGCCCAGCTCACGCTTCGCCTTGGCCGGGGTGAACTGCTGGTCGAGAGCGAACGCGTCCGCGATCGGCCCCATCTCGGCCCGAGCCTGCTCGAGCGTGATGGACGTGGTCTTCCCGTCCAGGCCCACGGCCTGCGCACACGCCTCGGCGACCTGCCTCGCGGTCGGGTTCACCCCGCCCACCCCCAGGTAGACCGAACCCGCCGGCGCCGACAGGGCGGCCACGTAGAGCGGGGCGAGGTCGTCGATGTGCACCAGTGCCCAGTGGTTGGCGCCGTCGCCGATGTAGGGGATGGCGCCGTTCTTCCTGCCGGGCTGGACGAAGAAGTCGTCGATCAGGCGGTTGTCGCCGCCGTAGAGCAGTCCGGGTTGCACGATGACGGGGCGCCCGCCACTGGCCGCCCGCGCCAGCACGGCGTCCTCCACGGGCTTGCGCCAGGCCACCGCGCCCGGCGGGTTCCACGGCGCGGTCTCGTCCTGGACCCCGTCGGTGTCGCCGTAGACCCAGCTCCCGCCGGTGTGCACGTAGGTGCCGCCGCCCACACCGTCCTGCATCGCGGTGGCCGCGTCGAGGTCCTCCTCCCCCGAGGTCGCCTGGGCGAGGTGGATCACCCCGTCGGAGCGGGCGGCGGCGTCCGCCAGGACGTCCAGGTCGGTCAGTGCGCCGCGGACCGCGGTCGCGCCGGCCGCCACGACGGCCTGTTCGGCGCGCTCGCTGCGGGCAAGTGCCTCCACCGTGTGGCCCTGGTTGATCAGTTCGGCGATCGTGGCCCGGCCGATGTAGCCGGAACCTCCGGTCAGAAAGACCCTCATGACAACTCCCTCTTCTCGCATCACGTGCACCCAACGTGCTCCGTGACCCCGGTCCCCGTCCAAGACCTGTTCCGCGGTCTGCGATGCCCGCTCGGCATCGCCGCCCGCCGACACGACGGTCAGTAGCGGGTGGCGGAGGCGCGCAGCAGCGGGGACACCGGCGAGGAATGACCGTCCACGGTGGCGCCGGCGTACTGCAGTGTCGGTGCCAGTTCCCTGTTGTTCCGGGCGGGGAAGTTCAGAGTGGGAGCCGACACGTCATCCAGCGCGGCGCGCTGGGCATCGCTGAGCGTCACGTCCGCGGCGCCGAGGTTGGTCTCGAACTGGTCCATCCGGCGGGCACCGATCACGATCGAGGTGACGCCGGGGCGCCCCTTCAGCCAGGCCAGGGCGACCTGGGCCGACGGCACGCCCATCTCGTGGGCGATGGCGTTGAGGGCGTCGATCACGACCAGGTCGGCCGCGCTCGGCATCCGCCCGCGGGCGGTGTCGACCGAGGTGGTGGTGGCGCTGGAGTACTTGCCCGACAGGAACCCGCCCTTCAGCGGCGACCACGGCATCACGCCCATGCCCATCGCCCGGGACATCGGGATCAGCTCCCCTTCCGAGGTCCGCTCGAGCAGGGAGTACTCCAGCTGCAGCGCGATGATCGGCGTCCATCCGCGAAACCGTGCGAGCGTGGCCGCCTCGGCGGTCGCCCACGCCGGCACGTCGGAGAAGCCGACGTAGCGGATCTTGCCCGCGCTGACCTGGTCGTCCAGCGCGCGCAGCGTCTCCTCGACCGGCGTGACCGGGTCGAAGTTGTGCAGCCAGTAGATGTCGACGTAGTCGGTCTGCAGGCGCCGCAGCGAGTTCTCCAGCTGTTGCACGATCGCCTTGCGGCTGGGTCCGCCGCCGTTCGGATCCTTTTCGTGCAGATTGCCGAAGAACTTCGTGCCGAGCACAACGCGCTCACGCAGCGACGGCCGGTCGGCGAAGTAGTCGCCGATGATCTTCTCGGAGTGGCCGTTGGTGTAGAGGTTGGCGGTGTCGATCGAGTTCCCGCCGCGGTCCAGATAGGCCGCGAGGATGTTCGTGGACTCCTCTGAGCTGCTACCCCAGCCCCAATCCTCACCGAAGGTCATGGTGCCCAGGGTGAACGGGCTGACCCGCAGGCCCGACCGGCCGAGGGTGACATAGGAATCGAGGGACATCGTGGACCTCCAGGCCGATATGACGACGAGACGCCGCTGAAGCGGTCTCCCGGTACGACTCCAGTGAAGTCGGCGGCGGCGTGATCACCTAGACCGATGCGGGCGATCCATTGCACGATCCGCTCAACTTTGCCCGGATCGTGGTGGCGGACCTGCGCCCGCGTGGTTCACTCGGACGATGAGCCCGCTCGACGAGCTCGGTCGCCGGATCACGCGGCTCGCCGGGCGCAACCCACGCCCGTCATGGATCGAGGGCGTGATGGTGTTCGCCGCCGAGCACGTGACCGAGCCGATGGGCTCGGTCACCGAACCGATGCTCGCCCTGGTCGTGCAGGGAGCGAAGCGCTCGATCCTCGGTGACCATGTCTTCGAGCACCACCCCGGCCAGGCCGGAGTGGTGACCGTTCACCTTCCGCTGATCTCGCAGATCATCCGGGCCAGCCCTGACGAGCCGTTCCTCGCGCTCGGGCTGCGGCTCGAACCCGCGACCATCGCGCAGCTGCTGGTCGACGCCGGTCCCACCACGACCCGCCCGCACGACGGCCCCGGCATGGCCGTCGACGACGCGGACGACAACCTGCTCGACGCCATCGTCCGGCTGATGCGGCTGCTGGACGAGCCACGCAACCTCCGGGTGCTGGCGGCCGGGGTGCGGCGCGAGATCCACTGGTGGCTGCTGAACGGCCCGCAAGCGGGCTTGATCAGACAGGCCGGGATGGCTGACAGCCGCCTGGCCCTCGTCGCCCGCGCGATCGGTTGGATCAGGTCCCGGTACGACCGCGTGATCCGCATCGACGACCTCGCCGCGGAGGTCGGCATCAGCGTCTCGTCCCTCAACCGCCATTTCCGCGCCGTGACCGCGATGAGCCCGCTGCAGTACCAGAAACAGATCCGGCTGCAGAAGGCCCGCATCCAGCTCATCGCGGCACCACACGACGTGGCCGCGATCGGGTACGCCGTCGGGTACGACAACCCCTCGCAGTTCAGCCGCGAGTACCGGCGGATGTTCGGGGCGCCCCCGGGCCAGGACGTGGCACGCCTGCAGAACATGGTCGTCGTCCAGGAGTAGCCGCTGCGCGGAGTCTCCGTGGTGGTGCATGCAGGGCATCACAGGAGCCCGATCAGGTCTTGGACGCGACGTGCAGGGCGCGGGCACAGTCGGAGCAATGAAACCCGGGATCAACCGCGACGCGGTGCTGTGGTCGGAGTCCGAGCACAGGCGCAGTGAGCGACCCGTGCTGGTGATGCTGCACGGCTGGAGCTACGACGAGACCCACCTGTACCGGCGGCTCGCGTCCCGGCTACCGGACGAGCTCGTGGTCGCCTCGGTCAGGGCGCGCATCCCGGAAGCGGGTGGGTACGCCTGGTTCCCCAGCGCAGGAAACCCGATCGGCGATCCTGCGCCCCCGGTGGCGAACGCCGCGACCGACGACGTTCTGGACTGGGTGCGCACTCTCGACGCGCCGTCGATCGGCCTGCTCGGGTTCTCCCAGGGTGGCGCCATGGTGCACCAGCTGATGCGGCACGCCCCGGAACGCTTCGCCTACGGCGTCAACCTCGCGGGGTTCGTCGTGCGCGATCACCAACCCGGCGACACGACCCTGGCCACCCTGCGCCCCCCTGTCTACTGGGGCCGCGGCGGGCACGACCGGGTCATCCCGGACGACGCCATCGAGCGCACCGAACGATGGCTCGAGGAGCACGCCACCGCCGACACCCACGTCTACCCCGGCTTGGGACACGACGTCGCCGGACGAGAGATCGACGACGTGGCGGCGTTCGTCGCCGACCAGATCTACTCCGCCTCCAGGTCAGGAGACCCCCATGCGTCATGACATCGAGTTCGACGCCGAAGGCGCTCTGCTGCGCGGATGGTTCTACGAGGCCGAGGGGGCGACCGGTCCCGCGCCCTGCGTGGTCATGGCCCATGGCTGGACGTCGACGAAGCGCATGTACCTCGACCGGTTCGCGGAGGTGTTCGCTGCTTCCGGCCTGTCCGTGCTGGTTTTCGACAACCGCGGCTGGGGTGACTCCGATGCGGCACCGGGGAAGCCACGGCACGAGGTCGACCCGTGGGAACAGGTTCGGGACTACCAGCACGCCATCACCTGCGCACAGAACCGCTCCGAGGTCGATCCGGACCGGATCGGCGTGTGGGGCACGAGCTTCTCGGCCGCGCACGCCTTCGTGGTCGCCGCCGTGGACCGCCGGGTCAAGGCGGTGAGCGGGCAGGCACCGTTCATCAGCGGCCGGGCGACCTACGCGAACCTCGCCCGGGTCGACAACCACGTCGTCGGCCCGGAGGTGTTCACCGCCGACCGGCGGGCCCGCGCCATGGGCGAGCCGGCGGCCACCGTGCCGGTCATCGGCAACGATCCCGGCGAGCTGGTCGGGCTACCGACGCAGGACTCCTACGAGTGGTTCACCCACGCACGGGCGGAGCTCGACCCCAGCTGGCCGAACGAGGTGACGCTGCGCAGCCTGGACAACTTCTACGGCTACGAGCCGGCGCGGTACCTGCCGGACATCACCCCGACGCCGCTGCTGATGATCGTCGGCCGCGAGGACGGGCTGACCGGGGGGAACCTGGCCGCCTCGGCCTACCGGACGGCGGCCGAGCCGAAGAGGATCGTGTTCCTGCCCGGCGGACATTTCGCCGCATACACCGGTGCCGGTTTCCTCGTGGCGTCCCAGGCGGCCCGCGACTGGTTCCTGGAGCATCTCTCGCCGTGACCGGCGCGAGGTGACCCGCGCCACCCGGTCAGCAGGGCTTCACCGACGAGACCGCGTTGTCGAGGTTCACCGGGAACTGCTGGATCTGGGTGTGCGGGGGGAACTCGATCCGCTGCCCCTTGAAGTTCGCGTCGGTGAACAGGCACATCGTGGTGTTCGAGTTGTTCACGGCCGAGGAGATCTTGTCGTTGAGGTTCAGCGGGGTGAGATCGGGAATCGTCGAGTTGGACAGATCGGCGAACCCACCGTCGAATCCGGAGGCGTCGAAGACGTCGAACTCGCCGGGAACGCCCGACGCCACCACCGCAGCGGAGCCGGGCTGGGCGGCGGCGCTGGTGAACACGGCCGCCGTCGGCTCCGCGGCGGACGCCGTACCGGTACCGACGAGGGTCATCGCGGCGACCGCTGCGGCCCCGGCGATCGCGGCGACCAGGACCCGGCGAACCGAGTTTCGGGACATTACGGGCCTCCTGTCATGAGCCGCCGCATCCTGCACCGGCCGACATATCCAGACACGGCCGAACGCGGGCATCTGTTCACGCCGGCCGCATGGCATACCTCATAACCGGCGGCCTGAACCATCGGACGCCGCCGTGCGTTGTTTCTGCACGACATGGCCACATAACGCGATCAGAACCCGCCACCGAGCAGCGATATGTGTCCGTGTCGCGTCAGGAGATCGTCGCGGCGGCCACCGCCACCTGGCCGAGGCTGATCCCGCCGTCGTTGCACGGCACCCGGGAGTGCACGAGCACCCGCAGCCCGGCCTCGGTCAGCCGCCGGGACACCCCCTGCAGGAGCCGGATGTTCTGGAACACCCCGCCGGACAGGGCCACCACGTCGAGACCGGTGTCCGCGGCGGCCGACACGGCCGCGGCCGCGAGCGCGTCGTGCAGGCCGGCGTGGAAACGGGCGGCGATCACCGGCGCCGGGGTGTCTGCCCGGAGGTCGGCCACGACGGCGCGCACGAGGTCGCCCACACGGATCAGCTCTCCGTCGAGCCGCACGGCGTAACCGTCGCACTCCCCCACCGCCGACGCGGCCTGCTCCAGCTCGACGGCCGCCTGGCCCTCGTAGTTCACCCGGTCCCGGACCCCGACGAGAGCCGCGACGGCGTCGAACAGGCGACCGGCGCTCGTGGTGACCGGGACGTCCACACCGGATCCCAGGAGCCGCTCCACCTGTGTCCACAGCGGACCGTTGCGGGCCACGACGGCGAGGCCCGCCGGGTCGGTGCCGGTGGCGTGCAGCCAGGCCGCGGCCATCCGCCACGGCTGCCGGATCGCCGTGGCTCCGCCCGGCAGCGGCACCGGCTCCAGGTGCGCCAGCCGCCGGAACCCGGTGAGCGAGACCGCGAACACCTCCCCGCCCCACAGCACACCGTCCGGGCCGTAGCCGAGGCCGTCGCACGCGATGCCGATCGCCGGCCCCGCCTCGCCGTTCTCCGCCAGGCACGCGGCCAGGTGGGCGTGGTGGTGCTGCACCCCGACCAGCCGCAGGCCCGGCTCCGCCTCGGCCCTGGCGAGGGCGTACTTCGTGGACAGGTACTCCGGGTGCAGGTCGTGGGCGAGCACCGCGGGCGTGACGTCCAGCAGCCGTCCGAGGTGCTCGATGCCGTCGAGGTACGCCCGCAGCGTCTCGGCGTTCTCCAGGTCGCCGACGTGGTGCGACGGGAACGCCTCCGCGCCCCGCAGCACGCAGAACGTGTTCTTGAGCTCCGCGCCGCAGCCGAGCACCGGCTCCCCGGCGACGACGCCGATCCGCAGGGGCTCCGGGGTGTAGCCGCGCGAACGGCGGATCGGGTAGGCGCGCCCGGCCACCACCCGCAGCACCGAGTCGTCGGCCCGGGTGCGGATCGGCCGGTCGTGGGTGAGGAAGGCGTCGGCGATGCCGGCGAGCCGGGTGACCGCGTCGTCATCGAGGTGGGCGATCGGCTCGTCGGAGACGTTCCCGCTGGTCAGCACGATCGGGGCGGCGAGGTCGTCGAGCAGCAGATGGTGCACGGGCGTGTAGGGCAGCAGCACGCCGACGTGGTCGTTGCCGGGGGCGACGGCGGTGGCCAGCGGCGCGCCCGGGCGTCTGCGCAGCAGCACGATGGGCGCGCGCCGGGACGACAGCTGCGCCGCCTCGGCCGGCCCGACCTCGCCGAGCGTTCCGGCGGCGTCCAGGTCCGGGGCCAGCACCGCGAACGGCTTGTCCTCCCGGTGCTTGCGCGCCCGGAGCTCGGCGACGGCGCGCTCGTGCCCGGCCGCGGCCGCCAGGTGGTAGCCGCCGAGCCCTTTCACGGCCAGCACCCCGCCCTCGGCCAGCAGCCGCGCCGCGGCGGTGACCGGTTCACCGGAGAGCTCGCGACCGGTGGCGTCGACCAGCCGCAGGGTGGGCCCGCAGCCGGGGCAGCACACGGGCTGCGCGTGGAACCGCCGGTCGGCCGGGTCGTGGTACTCGGCGGCGCAGGCCGCGCACATCGGGAAGCCGGCCATCGTGGTGGCGGCCCGGTCGTAGGGCACCCCGGTGACGATCGTGAACCGGGGCCCGCAGTTCGTGCAGGTGATGAACGGGTGGCGGTAGCGCCGGTCGGCCGGGTCGCGCAGCTCGGCGACGCACTCGGCGCAGGTGGCGGTGTCGGCTGGGACGAGGGTGGCCCGGCGGCCGCGGGCGGAGCTGGCGGCGATGGCGAAGGCGGTGTCCCCGCGCACCGGCATGTCCGTGGCGGCGACGCCGGTGACCAGCGCCAGCGCGGGCGGCCGGTCCTGCAGGGCGGCGAGCAGCGCGTCCAGGGCAGGCGCGGCGCCCTCCGCCTCGATGACCACGCCGGACTCGTCGTTGCCCACGAACCCGGCCAGCCCCAGCTGCCCGGCGAGGCCGTGCACGAACGGACGGAACCCCACTCCCTGCACGATGCCGCTGACCCGGATCCGGGCCCGCACCCGCTCCCCGGCCCGCGGTTCGACCTGCGCGGGCGGTTCGGTCACGGGCGGCCCAGCGCGCGCTGCACCAGCTCCCACAGCACGTGGTAGGTGGTGGTCTGCGCCTCCTGGATGCGGTGCACCGACGCCGAGGGCATCACGAAGAGGTGGTCGATCTCCCCGCGCGCGGCCGCCTCGGCCATCGACCCACCCGAGTACCCGGCGAGCCCCACGGTGAGCAGGCCCCGCTCGTGCGCGACGGCCAGGCCGCGCAGCACGTTGGCCGAACCTCCGCTCGTGGACAGGGCCAGCGCGATGTCGTCCGGGCGGCCCGCCGCGGCCACCGGCCGGGCGAAGACGTTCTCGAAGCCGACGTCGTTGGCCAGCGCCGTGAGGGTCGCGACGTCGGCCGCGAGCGCGAGGGCGGGCAGTGGTCGCCATGCCGGCCCGGGGTCGACACAGAGCGCGGCCACGGCTGCCGCGTCCGTGCTCGACCCCCCGTTGCCGAAGGCCAGCAGCCTCCCGCCGCGCTCGAAGCGCTCCGCCATCGCGGTGGCGCAGGCCGCCATCCGGGCGTCGTCGGCGGCCACCACCTCCCGGCGCAGCCGTCCGATCTCGTCGACCTTCTCCGCCGTGGACCGCGCGACGTCGGCCAGCAGGGAGTCCAGGTCGGCGGACCCGGAGTGCAGGAACGGGTAGAGCGACTCGATGCTCATGACCATCGGCCTCCGTGCCGGGCCGGTCCGGAAGGGTCCACCCTGGCGATGGCCTCGCCGGCGTGCACGAGGACGGTGTCACCGACCACGGCGTCCACGAGCGCGACGCTGACCTCCTCCTCGGTGCCCGGCCCCGCGCCGGTGTCCACCATGGCGAGCCCGTCGCCGAGCAGGGCGGTGACCGTGACCGCCACCGCCGTGTCGGAGCAGGTGATGCACACCTCGCCCGGGTGCGGGTCGGGAGCCGGGTTCATGCCAGCACCTCCGGAGCGTCCAGGAAGACGTGCACGAGCTCCCACAGCACGTGGTAGACGGTCACCTGGCCCTCGCGCACGATGCGGGTGTCGTCGGAGCGCACCGCGATGACGTGGTCGAGGCCCCCGAGCGACGCGACGAGGCCGCCTTCCCCGCCCAGCAGCGCGACGGTCAGGAGGCCGCGGTCCCGCGCCGCCGCCAGGCCGTCGGCGAGAGCGGCGTCGCCGCCGTCGGGCGCGATGCCCAGTGCGATGTCCTCGGGCTCGCCGAACAGACCGAGCTCGGCCCGGAACCCGGTGGATCCCCCGGGCAGCGACAGCGCGGGCAGCGCACGTTTGCCGATGATCACCGGATGCACGAACTCCACCACCACGTGCGCGGCGTCGGCCGCGGAGCAGCCGGTGCCGAACGCGAGCAGGCGGCCCCCGCGGTGGAAGCGCCGCGCCATGGCGTGGCAGGCGGCGGCGAGCGCGGGCGCGTCAGTGGCCAGCAGGCCGATCGGCCCGTCGCGCCGCGTGAACACCGTTCGTGTATCCGCAGCTGTCAGCTCGACGGTCAATTCGGCTCCCCTCGGGGCATCCCCGCTTGGCGGCGGCGACCACCCGGGCGTAGCGATCGAGGAAGATGTGCAGGGCCTCGTGCGTCTGCTCGAGGCTGTCGGCGAGCGAGTCGAGGCAGGTCACCCCGTCCTGGGTGACGTAGTAGGTGCGCCGGGCCGGGCCGACCTCGGAGGTGTGCCACTCCGAGCGGACCAGTCCTTGCCGCTCCAGGCTGCGCAGCGCGCGGTAGACCCCGCCGGCGTCGCCGTCCCCGTCGTGCATGGGACGGAGCCGCGCGGCGAGCTCATAGCCGTGGTCGGGCTGCTCCCGCAGGAGCAGCAGCAGGCAAGGCTGCAGGAAGTTTCGCGGTTCGAGCTCGGCCATGGTGGGCGTTGCCCTCCGGGTCGGCGGTGGTGGGCGCCTGACCTGGCCGATGTTCCCACTGTGTGACGCGAACCACAAGACAGGTCGGTCTCACGGGTGGACGACATCGGCCCCCCCGACCGGGTGTAGCGGCTATCACATCGGGCGATAACCCGTCGAGAACGGGATAATCGGCCCCGGATCGCGAACGTTCCTGGTAATCGCGCGCCTCTCGTTGACCGTTCCTGCTGGCCCGACTACCCTTTCCTCGCACGCGTGAGACAGACCTGTCTCCTTCTGCCGTCCTGCCTATTCACATGTCTTCGCCGCCGGCACCGAGTACCGCGTCCGTCGATCACGCCGAGCCCGGCGTCCGCGTGTCCAGGATTCTCGAGGAGGAGATCCACAATGGCCTACGACCCGCGCACGGCCACCGGAGTCCCCACCGAGCCGGTGGGCTCACTGCCCCGGCCCGCGAAACTGCAGGAGGCCTACGCGAAGTACGACGCAGGCGAGATCAACAAAGATGACCTCGAGAAGCTGCAGGACGCCTCGGTGAAGGACTCGATCGAACGGTTCGAGGCCACCGGCTCACCGATCATCTCCGACGGCGAGCAACGGTGGTCGTCGTTCGCCACCTATCCGATCGCCGACACGTTGGCCGGCACCGGACTGGCACCGGGACTGGCCCCGGGCGGCCAGTTCTTCGCGATCTTCGCCGACGGCCACGGACGTCAGCTGCCGAAGCTGGAACACGGACCGTTCCGCTACAACCAGCATGCGGCCGACACGCTGCGCAAGTCGATCCCGTACGCGAGCAGGCCGATGAAGCAGGCCGTGATCGCGCCGTCGATGCTGGCGCTGCTCCACCCGTTGAAGGACCCGGTGGAGGGCTACAGCCGCGAGGAGTTCGAGGCGGCACTGGTCGACGAGTGCGAGAAGGACATCCGGGAGGCCTTCGCCGCCGGGGCCGAACGGGTGTCGGTCGACTTCACCGAAGGCCGGCTGGCCACCCGCGAGGATCCCCGCAACCCGTGGACCGGAGCCGGTCTCCTGCCGCACTTCATCGAGCTCAACAACCGAGTGATGGCCCGGTTCTCCGCCGAGGAGCGCCGCACCATCGGCATCCACACCTGCCCCGGCGGCGACCGCGACTCGGTGCACTCGGCCGATGTGCCCTACAACAACCTCCTCGGCACGATGTTCGACATCAACGCCGGGTACTTCCTGATCCAGCTCGCGTCGGAGCGGGAGAAGGACCCCGTCTACGCGACCATCGGCAAGAACCTGCGCTCCGACGCCGGCGGTGTCGCGCAGATGGCCTACATCGGCGTCACCAACCCGCAGAACCCGCGGGTCGAGAGCCCGCAGGAGATCGCCGACCAGCTCATCCGGGCGGCCAACTTCATCCCGAAGGAACAGCTCGGCTCCACCGACGACTGTGGGTTCTCCCCGTTCTCCATCGACGAGAAGCCCAACCACGGCTCACCCGACTACGCCAGGGACGTGGCCTTCCAGAAGATCACCTCCCGCGTGGAGGGTGCCCGCCTGGCCGCCGAGAAGCTGGGCCTCTGAGGGGGTGCGCGACGCCCGGTCAGTCCGGGACGCCGTGGGCCCGGAGCAGCAGCACGCCCAGCTCACGGGCGGCCGACGCCGCGCCGGCATCGCCCTCGTGGGCCGCCATGATGGAGCCCTTCATCAGCACGTGCCACTGCCGGGCCACCTGGTCCGGGTCGGCCACGCCCGCGGCCTCGGCGAGCTCCCGGAGGTAGCCCCGGATGCGCGCGAGGTGCGCCACGCTCGCCTGGAACACGGGGCTGCCCTTGTCGTTGACCGCCATCATGGTGGTGAGGAAGGCGCAGCCCTCGAAATCGGGCCGCTCGAACCATTCCGAGAACAGGTCGAAGATGGCCAGCAGCTGATCCTGGGGGCGCGTGCCACGCAATTGGCTCTCGTGCTGGAGCCATTCCTCGGTCCACAGCCGCTCACGGCGCCGGAGGAAATCGAGGATCAGGTCGTCCTTCGACGGGAAGTTGCGGTACAACGTCATCTTGGCGGTGCCGGCGCGAGCGATCACGGCATCCACACCGACGTCCCGCACGCCGTTGCGGCTGAACAGCTCATAGGCGGCACGGCGGATCCGCTCGCCGCCACTCTCCGGCAAGCGTCGGGAACCGTCACTACCCGTTGTCGTCACCCGCATCCGTTCAGCCGTGGTTCGCCGAAACGATACCTCCCCGATCGGGCGGCAAACGGGTCGCGGCGTGGCGTTCCGGTGACCTGCGGCGGCACAGACGGCACGGTTGTCAGCGGTGACCGGACCGGCTGATCCGCACGACCGCGAAAGCCTGCACCGCCGCGGCGGCGAGCAAGACGGCGATGGCAGGCGGGTAGCCGCCCGCCAGGTCGACGAGCAGCCCCATCAGGAGCGGTCCGAGCCCGGCGACGGTGTACCCGACGCCCAGTGCCATACCGCTGGTCGCCGCGCTGGCAGCGGCGTCCGGCGTCCGCCACGCGACCACGGCGAGCCCGAGCGGGAAACCGGCACCGGACCCGATCCCGACGAGCACCACCCACGGCCACGGCCCGGCCGGCGGGTTCGCGGGAGCCAGCAGCAGCCCCGCCGTGCCGACGGCGGTGCAGGCCAGCGCCACCGCCGACCAGAACCCCCAGCGGCGGTGCCGCTCGGCCAGTGCCGGGAGGAACAACGCCCCCGGGATCTGCGCCATCGCCCACACCGCGAGCAGCAGGCCGGCCCGCTCCCCGCTCCACCCCAGGCTCGAGACGTAGGGCGCGAGCCAGGTCATCCAGCCGTACACGATCAGCGACGCGCCGGCCTGGTGACAGGCCACCAGGCGGGAGAACCCGTCGCGCCACGGCAGGCGCGGGCGCGCCGGTGCGGCCGCAGCGGCGGGTACGCCGCGCGTGACCGCGCGCCAGCCGGCCAGCGCCAGCACCGCCGGTACGGCCCACCC
The DNA here is from genome assembly GCF_050948425.1 of Pseudonocardia xinjiangensis. Taxonomy (NCBI): domain Bacteria; kingdom Bacillati; phylum Actinomycetota; class Actinomycetes; order Pseudonocardiales; family Pseudonocardiaceae; genus Pseudonocardia; species Pseudonocardia xinjiangensis. The sequence continues at coordinate 4,500,425 of NZ_CP192009.1, forward strand.
GGCCAGCGCGAGCGACCAGCCGCCGACGACCACGGCGAGCGGCACCGCCACCGCGCTGGCCACGGTGGCCCCCACCATCATCGCCACCACGTAGCCGCCGGTCACGGCGCCCGCTCGCGCGGGGAGGTACTCCTTCACCACGCCGGTCAGGAGCACGCCGGCGAGCCCGATGCCGAACCCGACCAGCAGGCTGCCTCCGATCAGCGCGACGATCGCGGGGACGCCGCGGGCAAGACTGCCCGCCGCGACGAGGCCCACCGCGGCACCGAGCGCGCGCTCGGAACCCAGCCGGACTCCCAGCGCGGGACCGGCGAACGACCCGGCCGCCATCATCAGGACCGCCGCGGTCTGCACGAAGCCCGCCTCGGCCGCAGAGATCCCGAGGTCGGAGCGGACGCCCTCCAGCAGCGGCGGGTAGCCGGCCAGCGCGGCCCTCAGGTTGAGGGCGACGGCCAGCACGCCCAGCAGCACCGACCCCGGGCGGACCCGGGATGCGACGGATGTCGAGCCCGGCACGGCCATCACCTCTCGAAAGGGATGTAAGGTCTCTTCATCCATTACCTTACGAAGGGCGTGTAAGAGGTGCAAGTCCTGTTGGACGATTACGTGCTGGGAGCGGCCGTGGCCACGGACCTCGTCAACACCGCCCCCGAGGTGATGGTGAACACGGGCGACACCCTCGCCGACCCCGACGCGTTGCTGGCCTTCCTCACCGCGCACGACCTGCGCCTGGACGCGCTGGACGGCGGCACCGTCCCGCTCTCCCCCGCCGACGTCGCCTCGGTGCACGCCCTGCGCCGGACACTGCGCGACCTGCTCGACGCCCCGGACGCCGGGGAGGCAGCCGCCCGCGCGGGCGTCCTCAGCGCGGCCGCCGGAACGGGACCCGCGCTGCGGCGCGACGCCGAGGGGCGATGGCGCTGGGAGGTCGGCTCCCGCGACGGCGCCGGCGTGGGTGACGAGCTCGCGCTCCTGACGGCCACCGCCCTGCTCTCCGTGCTGCGCACCCTCGGGTTCGACAGGTTCCGCCACTGCGCCTCACCGATCTGCACCGGGATGTTCGTCGACACCAGCCGGGCCGGACGCAGGCGCTACTGCGTCCCGGAGGTCTGCGGCAACCGGATCAACGTGGCCAACCACCGGGCCCGCCGCCGGGCAGCCGGCCGCCTGTGACGTCCAGCCCTCACGTCGGCTGCGCCGTCGCCCGCCGCTCCCGGTGGACGGCCACCCCCGCCACCACCAGCACGACTCCGAGGATCTCGACGGCGCTCGGTACCTGGACCAGCACGACGATCCCGATCACCGTCGCGGTCGCCGGCAGCAGCGACACCATCAGGGCGTAGGTCGCGCGGCGCAGACGCGCCATTGCGAGCTGGTCGCAGACGTAGGGGATCACCGATGACGACACTCCGACCCCGATCCCCGCGGCGAGCGCGACCGGGTCGGCGAACGCGGGTGCGGCGTCCACCACGCCCGTCGGCAGCGCGACGACGGCGGCCACCAGCATGGACAGGGCGAGGCCGTCGATGCCTCGCACCTGCGGGCTCTGCGCCACCCGGTGCCCGAGCACGATGTAGAACGCGAACAGCACCGCGTTGGCGGCGGCGAACACGAACCCCCACGGCTCGGCGACGAACCGTACGTCGGTCAGCAGCCAGACCCCCACCACGGCCAGCAGCAGCGCGACCGCGTTGCGCCCGGTGCGGGCGGCCAGCGCGGCCAGCGCGATCACGGGCACGAACTCGATCGCCGCGACCGTTCCGAGTGGCAATCGGTCGATCGCGAGGTAGAAGACGCTGTTCATCACGGCCAGCACCGCTCCCCAGCCGACGAGGAGCCACCGGGTGGCACGGTCGAGCCTCAGCCACACACGCCATGGCCTGCGCCACAGCGCGAAGACGAGCGCCGCCGCCGCGATCCGCAGCCAGGCCACACCGAGCACGTCGACCCGTGCGAAGAGCAGCACCGCGAACGCGGGTCCGAGGTAGTGGAACACCGCGCTGACGAGGAAATACACGTGCGGCGGGACCCGGGTTTCGTCCATGGTCCTATCGTCGAAGGCTGCGATCGGGTGGGCCATGGGCATCGAAAGGTGGAGTAGGCGTTATGACCACGACCGGCACGCCACGCCCCCCTAATGGCCTTCCGGATGGAAAGTCACTGCTCGACGAGGTCAACCGGCGCATCCTCGCCCTGTTGACGGAGGACCCTCGGCAGAGCAGCGCCGAGCTCGCGCGCCGGGTCGGGATGTCGGCTCCCGCGGTACGGGAGCGCGTGGCACGGCTCGAGCAGACCGGTGTGATCCGCGGTTACCGCCTCGACATCGACCCTGCTGCGATCGGGCTGCCGGTCACGGCGTGGGTGCGGGTGCGGCCCGGTCCCGGTCAGCTCCAGAAGATCAGCGAGCTCGCCCGGCGCGTGCCCGAGGTCAGTGAGTGCCACCGCATCTCGGGCGAGGACTGCTTCCTCCTCAAGGTGCACATTCCAGCCATCGACGCCCTCGAGGCCGTCCTCGACCGGTTCCTGCTGCACGGGCAGACCACGAGCTCCTTCGTGGTGTCGACGCCCGTCCCGCCGCGACACCCGCAGGCCGGTGCGACCACCGAGCCGGCGTAGCGACACCCCCGGGTCAGGACGGTGCGGCGGGCAGGCTCGGATCCGACTCCACCGGATTGAGCTCCGGCGGCCGCGGCGGCCGGGCTGACGCACCTGCCGCCCGCAGCGGAAACCACAGCACGAAGGTCGCGCCCGCACCGGGAACGCTGTGCACCGCGATGGTGCCGCCGTGGCTCTCCACCACCTGACGGACGATCGCCAGCCCGAGGCCGGTTCCACGGTCGCGGCGCCCGCTCCCCTCGGGGCCTCTCCAGAAGCGGTCGAACACCCGCTCCTGGTGCTCGGCGGTGATCCCCGGGCCGCGGTCGCGGACGGCCAGCCACGCCCAGCCTGCACGCCGCCCCGTGGCGATCAGGAGCTCCCGGCCCGGCGGCGACGCGCGCAGCGCGTTGGACAGCAGGTTGTCCGCGGCGCGGCGCAGCGACTCGGCGTCGCCGATCAGCACCAGCCCCGGCTCCAGGCGGCGTACCAGCTCGTGGCCACCGCTGTCGGCCAGCAGCGCGAACCCGTCCGCAGCCTCGGCGGCGACGAGCGTGAGGTCAACGTCGGTCTCGCTGAAGGCGGGCGCGGTCCGGCGCGCCGCGGCGAGCAGGTCCTCGATGAGAGTGCCCATCCGCTGGACGGCCCGGCCGGCCACGGTGCTCGCGCGCTGCCGCTCGGCCGCCCCGACGTCGTCGCGCGAGAGCACGGCGTCGAGGTTGACCTGGATGACGGCGAGGGGGGTGCGCAGCTCGTGGGAGGCGTCGTCGATCATCCGCCGCTGGGCGGAGAAGGCCCGGTCGAGCCGGCCGAGCATGTCGTCGACGGTGTCGGCGAGGTCGTGCAGCTCGTCCTGCGGACCGTCGAGTGCGATGCGACGCGACAGGTCCGTGGCCGTGATCTCCCGCGCCGTGGCCGTGACCCGCCGCACCGGACGCAGCACCCGGCCGGCCAGCCACCAGCCCACGCCGAAGCTCGCGACCAGCATGACGCCGAGCACCAGGACCAGTGCGCCTCGCAGCTTCTCCAGAGTCTGGAAGTTGACCGCCCGCTGGACGCCGGCGAGGTCGGCGGCCTGGAACGCCTGGCCCTCGCGCAGCTGGAGCTGTCCACCGACCTCCGTCACCTTCTCCACCGTGATCGGGTCGAGCGGCGCGGCGTCGACGCTGCGGTACATCACCACGTAGACCGCGACCAGGACCAGTGCGACCACACCGAACTGCACCAGTGAGTAGGTGACGGCCAGCCGGAAGCGGATCGTGCGGGTCCACGGGGGCCGCAGGTGTCCCGCCCACCCCCGGGCGGCGGTGGTCACGCCGGCTCCCGCAGCCGGTACCCGCGCCCGATCACGGTCTCGATCACCGGCTGCTCGCCGTCCCGGGTGAGCTTGCGACGCAACGTCCCGACCGTCACCCGCACGGTCTGGGTGAACGGGTCGGCGTTCTCGTCCCACACGTGGTCGAGCAGCTCCTCGGCCGACACGACGTGACCCGGCCGGTTCATCAGGTAGCGCAGCACGGCGAACTCCTTGCGGGTCAGCGTCAGCTCACGGCTCCCCCGGCTGGCGATGTTGCGGCCGTCGTCGAGCGACAGCTCGCCGACGGTCAGCACGGACGTTCCGCCGCTGGTGTCGCGGCGCAGCAGCGCCCGCACCCTGGCCAGCAGCTCGGGCAGCGCGAAGGGCTTCACGAGGTAGTCGTCAGCGCCCTCGTCGAGGCCCCGGACGCGGTCGGTCAGCTCGCCCCGGGCGGTGAGCATGAGGATCCGCAGCTCGGTGCCGCCGGGGCCGGCGATGCTGCCGTCGCGGACGTGACGGCACAGCGTGAAGCCGTCGACGTCGGGCAGGTTGAGGTCGAGCACCAGCAGGTCGTAGGTGTTCACGGCGAGCTTGGCGGCCGCGTCGCCGCCGGTCAGCGCGATGTCGACCGCGTAGCCCGCCCGCCCGAGACCGACGCGCAGCGCGCTCGCGAGGTCGGCGTCGTCCTCCACCAGCAGCAAGCGCATGGCCCGACGGTAGCGAGAATGCCGCGCTCCTCCCACGTGTTCTTTCGGTCCGTCTTCGCTGCGGTTTCCGAGGGTTTTCGGGTTCGGCTGTTCTGATGTGCCGACCGATGACGGTTCCTACCCCGCCGCCGCTCCCCTGACCGGTCCGGCCGCCGCCCGTCCACGGCGGCCGGACCGGAACCGACGTGCGCGCGAGATGGACAGGAGCGTCGTTCGAATCGGGCGAGAACGACGCCCACGTTCATCTCACGGCGCTCGCCCCTCGGTTCGGCTGCGCCGGAGCGTTCCGGGCGACGGGGAACCGTGGGGCGTGGGGGCGTAGCTCGCCCACCGGTCGCGCTTGCGCGAGGGCGGCGAGGAACTCGCGCGGGCCGTCGAAGTCCGGCATCTCGACGTAGGCGGCGCCGAGGCCCGTGACGTCATGGGCGTCCGACCCGGCGGTGACCGGCAGGCCGTGCCGGGACGCGAACGCCGCCGCAGCGTCGTTGTGGGCGGGGTCGTGCACCTTGGCGTTGAACACCTCGACCAGGTCGACGGCGCCTTCGGCGCAGAGCGCGTCGGCGACGGCCCCGGCGCCTGCACGCAGCGGGTCGAAGGGATGCGGAAGGCCGACCAGCCCGCCCTGGGCTCGGATCCGGCGCACCACCTCCCGGATCGGGAGGACATAGGGGATCCGCTCGGTGAGGAACAGCCCCAGCACCTCCCCGTCGGCGGTGCGCACCTCCTCCCCCACCTCGATCCGGACGCCCAGGTCGCGGCCCTGCGCGGCGAGCGCGGCCGAGGTCTCGTTGTGGTCGGTCACGAACACGACATCGAGACCCAGCTCGACCGCCCGGCACGCGAGCTGCTCGACCCGCAGCACCGCGTCCCCAGAGGCGACGGTGTGCACGTGGCAGTCCACGCGGATCCAGCCCGCCGCCGTCATCTGCTCGGGATGGCGATGCCGAGCTCGTTCAGGAGGTCCTGGGAGTAGGCGATCCGGCCGGTGAGGGCACGGCCGCCGTCGGCGGGCGGGTGGCACAGCGCGAGCGCGGCCTCCGCCATCACGGCCGGCGCTTCGGCGTCGGGCGCGTCCTCGGTGGTCAGGTGGTGGAAGACGGTGCCGGGTGTGGGCACCACCCGGTTCGGCGACAGCGCGTTCACGGCGATCCCGTCGGCGTAGAGCTCAGCCGCGAGACCGGTGGAGAACCGCTCCAGGGCGGCCTTGCACATCCCGTACACCGTGCCGCCACGGGACGCCCGGCCGGTCGGCGGGAGCTGCGGGTGGATGGCGGCGCGCGAGGAGATGTTGAGGATCGTCCCGGCGCCGCGCTCCCGCATGCCGGGCAGCACCAGCTGCGCGAGGTGCATCGGCGCCTTGACCTGCACCTCGAACATGAGATCGACGCGCTTGGCGGTGAACTCGGCGACCGGTGTGAACCAGGTGACGGCCGCGTTGCTCACCAGGATGTCCACCGGCCCGTGCGCGGCGGTGACCCGCTCGACGAGCGTCACGCGGTCCTCCGCGCGGGACACGTCGGCCGCGACGGCCTGTGCCGTGCCGCCGGCCGCCTCGATGGAGGCGACCGTGTCGGTGAGCGACCCGGCCAGCGGCGAGCTGCCGGGGTCGAGCGTGCGGGCCGTCGCGATCACCGTGGCGCCCTCGGCCGCGAACCGCCTGGCGATCTCCGTGCCTATCCCCCGGCTCGCCCCCGTGACGAGCGCGATCCTGCCGTCGAGCACACCCATGTCCACCCACTCCTCATCTGGTCGGGGTCGTCGTCGCGGCCCTCCGGCTGATGGCGTGCACCTGACGCCCGACCGTGGAGGCGACCAGGCAGAGCACCGACATCACCGCCATCAGCCCGAAGGCCCACCGGTAGCCGGTGACCAGGTCCTCCAGTGCTTCCGGAGAAACCTGCGACAGCGATCCGTCGAAGAGCTGCGGGCGCAGGGCGACCGGCAACGGCGCAGCCACCAGCGTGAGCGCCACGGCCGTGCTGATCACCACCCCGGAGCTCTGCGCCATCAGCCGCACCGCGTTGGTGATCCCGAGCCGGTCGGGCGGCAGGTCCTGCAGCATCGCCGTGCTGTTCGCGGGGATGAATGCGCCCGATCCGATCCCGAGCACCACGACGGCGCCGATCAACACGGGATACGGGGTGTCGACGGAGATCGTGAACAGCAGCAGGGTGACGCCGACCAGCGAGATCGCGCACGCGGCCACGGCCACCGTGCGCGGGGCGATGCGGCGCAGCAGCGCCCCGGCCAGCGGCGCGGCGATGATCGACGCGATGGCGATCGGCAGCACCTTCAGCCCCGCCTCGGCCGGGGTGTCGCCGGAGACGGCCTGGAAGTACAGCCCCATCAGCAGCACGACGGCGAACCGCGGCACCGTTGCGAGGAACCCCGCGAGCGTGCCGATGCCGACCACCGGGTCGCGAAACGTCCGCAGGTCCACCACGGGTTCGGCGACCCTGCGCTCGACGAGCAGGAACGCCGGCACGGCGAGCACGAAGACCCCGAGGCCACCGAGGACGAGCGGGTCGTCCCAGCCGGACGTCCCGACCTGGGACAGCGCGAGCAGCAGCCCGCCGAGTCCGAACAGGACGAGCAGGTTGCCCACGGGGTCGATCCGCAACCGTTGGCGACGGCGCGGGACGCGCTCCATCACCCGCAGCCCCCAGAGCAGGCACACCACACCGACCGGCACGTTCGACCAGAACGTCCACTGCCAGCCGAACTCGGTGGCCAGGAGGCCGCCGAGCGTCGGTCCGAGCAGCTGGGCCAGCGAGAACGACGCCATGTAGATGCCCAGGCCCTGCCCCAGCAGCCGGCGCGGGAACGCCGCGGTGACCAGCGCAGCGCTGTTCGTGATGAGCATGGCGCTGCCGACCGCCTGGGCCACCCGGCAGGTGATCAGCAGGCCGACGGTCGGGGCGAACCCGGCGGCCAGACTCGACGCGGTGAACAGGGCGACGCCGGTGAGGTACATCGGACGCCTGCCCAGCAGGTCGGCCAGCCGGCCGAAGAAGACCATCAGCGAGACGTTCGTGAGCTGGTAGGCCAGCAGGATCCAGGTGGCCTCGAACACGGTGGCGTCGAAGCTCCCGACGATCGCCGGGAGCGCGATCGTGAGCGAGCTGTTGTTGAGGCCGCTCATCAGCGACGCGAGGCAGACCACCGACAGCACGCGCCAGGCGTAGCGGGTGCGCTCCCGCTCCTCGGCGGTCTCCTCCGTATCGCCGGGGGTGTCGACGCTGATCCCCCTGGAACCGTTCACAGGCCGATCGACACCGCCAGCCGTTCCCGGTGGAACGCCGGGTCGCCGAGGAACAGCTTCGTGGCCGCCGCCCGCTTGAGGTACAGGTGGGCGTCGTGCTCCCAGGTGAACCCGATGCCGCCGTGGATCTGGATGTTCTCGGCTGCCGCGGCGAAGAACGCGTCGGAGCAGTAGGCCTTGGCGAGGCTCGACACCGCGGGCACCTCGTCGGAGTCCCGCGCCACCGCCCACGTGGCGTAGTAGGCGGCGGCCCGCGCCGACTCCACCTGCAGGAGCACATCGGCCGCCTTGTGCTTGAGCGCCTGGAAGCTGCCGATCGGGCGATCGAACTGCTTGCGGACCTTCGCGTACTCCACGGCCATCTCCAGCGCGCGCTGCGCGCCGCCGACCTGCTCCAGTGCGAGCGCGACCGCGGCCCGGTCCAGCGTGCGCCGCAGCGTGGAGCCGGCAGCGCCGTCCGTGCCGACCAGCCGCGCCGGCACGCCGTCGAACTCCAGCCGGGCCAGCCGTGAGGTCTGGTCGAGGGTGGGCAGCATCGTCCGGACCAGGCCGGGCGCCGAACCGTCGACGGCGAACAGCGACGCCCCGGCGGCGGTCCGCGCCGACGCCAGCACCAGGCCCGCGAGGTGTCCGTCCGGCACCTGGTCGACGCTGCCGCGCAGCACCCACCCATCTCCCGCCGGCTCGCTCGACAACGCCGGCACCTCGGGATCCCACCGGCCGTCGTCCCCGGAGGCGGCGAGCGTGGCGATCGTCGACCCGTCCGCGATGCCGGGGAGCAGCTCCTCCGCTGCCGACGGGTCGGCGGCGTCCAGGACGGCGTGCGCCGCGAGCACGACCGTGCTGGCGAACGGCCCGGGCAACAGCGCCCGTCCCACCTCCTCCTGCACTACGGCGAGCTCCACGAACCCGTAGCCGCTGCCGCCGAACTTCTCGGGGATGGCCAGGCCCTGCAGGCCGAGCTGCTCGGCCATCTGCCGCCAGACCGCGGGGTCGTACCCGGCCGGGTCCTCCATCACCGCGCGGACCGCCGGCATCGGGGACTTGTCGGCGAGGAACCGCCGCACGGACGCGCGCAGCTGCTCCTGCTCGGGGCTGAACACCAGGTCCATCGCCGCTACCGCCCGTTCCCGGTCACGGCGGGCTTGAACGTGCGCTCGACGAGCTCGGCCAGCCGTTCGGGCTCCCACGGGCCGTCCGAGACGATGTGCCGGACGGGAGCCGGCTTGTTGTACAGGTGCACCTCGTAGCCGCGCGCGCCGACGATCTGCCCGGTGAGCCAGTCCGACGCCTCGCTCGCGATGTACGCGACGATCGGAGCGATGTTGTCGGGCGAACGCTCGTCGTCGTCGCGGGGAGCGCCGGACTTCCGCTCGCCGGGGATCGACGCGGTCATCCTGGTGGCGGCGCCCGGCGAGATCGCGTTGGCGGTGACCCCGTAGCGACCCAGCGCGTTGGCGCAGGAGTAGGTGAGCCCGACGATGCCCATCTTCGCCGCGGCGTAGTTCGGCTGTCCCGGGGCGCCGTGCAGCCCGGAGACCGACGTGAAGTTGATCAGCCGGTAGTGGCCGTCGGGGTTGCGCTGGTCGCGCCAGTACGCGGCCGCGGGCTTCGTGGTGTTGTAGTGGCCCTTGAGGTGGACGCGGATGACGTCGTCCCACTCCTTCTCGCTGAGGTTGAAGATCATCCGGTCACGCAGGATGCCGGCCACGTTCACCAGCACGTCGAGCTTCCCGAACTCCTCGATCGCCGTACGGACGAGCCCGTCGGCCTGGTCCGGGTCGGAGACGTCACCGCCGTCGGCGATCGCGGAGCCACCGGCCTCCGTGATCTCCCGGACGACCTCTGCGGCGGGGCCCTTGTCCGCACCGGAGCCGTCCAGCTCCACTCCGAGGTCGTTCACCACCACCGACGCGCCGTGCGCGGCCAGCAACCGGGCGATCCCGGCGCCGATGCCACGTCCCGCTCCGGTGACGACCGCGACCCGTCCGTCCAATGTCGTCATGCCCTCGCCCCCTTCGGCTCAGCCGGGCGCGGCTCCCTCGGGAGCCCGAGTGCGCGTTCGGCGATGATGTTGCGCTGGATCTCGCTCGTGCCGGAGTAGATCGTTCCGGCCCGGCTCGCGAGGAAGACCTGCTGCCAGCGGGAGAGCCGGTAGCCCTCTCCGTCGGGGCGCACGAGCGCGGCGGGCCCCAGCAGCTCCATCGCGATCTCCCCGGCCCGGCGCTCGTACTCGCTCCAGAAGAGCTTCGTGATGGACGCCTCCGGGCCCGGCTCGCGCCCCTCGGCCAGCTGGGCGAGCAGCCGCAGGCCCTGGTACCGCATGATCTCGACGTGGGTGTGCGCCCACGCGAGCTGCTGGCGCACCAGCGGGTCCTTGTCCCGGCCCACCTCGCGGGCCAGCTCGACCAGCGCGGCGAGCTGCCGCTGGTACTTCAGGTGGCCGATCGTGGCGCTGCCGCCCCGCTCGTGGCCCAGCGTCGTCATCGCGACGCGCCAGCCGTTGTTCAGGCCGCCGATCACGTTGAACAGCGGTGCCCTGGCGCCGTCGAAGAACTCCTCACCGAACTCGGCGTTGCCGGTGAGCTGGCGCAGCGGGCGGGCGTCGATGTTGTTGTCCCGCATCGGGAGCAGCACGTAGGAGATGCCCCGGTGCTTGGGCGCCGCGGCATCGGTGCGGCACAGGACGAAGATCATGTTCGCCCGGGCGAACCCCGAGGTCCACACCTTCTGCCCGCTGATCACGATCTCGTCGCCGTCCACCACGCCGCGGGTCTGGACCGCCCCCAGGTCGGAGCCGTGGTCGGGCTCGGAGAAACCCTGGCAGTACACGTCCTCGGCACTGATGATCCGGGGCAGGAAGTGCTCCTGCTGCTCGGGGGTGCCGTGCACCATCACCGAGGGGCCGACCATCCCCTCGCCGAACCCCCGCCGGATCCGCGGCACGCCGGCCCGGGCGCACTCCTCGCTGAAGATCGCGTTCTCCACGGCGCCCCAGCCGCGGCCGCCGAACCGCTCCGGCCACTGCGGGCAGATCATGCGCTCGGCCAGCAGCCTGCGCTCCCACTCCGCGTGCTGCGGGCTGTCCTGGGCCCGCGCGTGGCCGGAGTGGTCCCCGGCCGTCATCGGCGGGGTGTTCCAGTCGATCAGGTCGGCCAGGCCGTCGGGCGCGTTGGCGGCGATCCAGTCCCGGGTCTCCTGCCGGAACGTGGACGCCTCCGGTCCCAGGTCGAGTTCCACGTCGTCGCCTCCTCGGGCGGTGTCGACAGCTGTGTCGATCAAGCGGGTCGATCAGCTGGGCCCGGTCACCACGAGCACGTCGAGGGCCTCGACGTCCGACCCGTCCACCCGGAGCGGGTTGATCTCCAGCACCTGCAGGGCCGGGCCCAGCGACCGGGCACACTCGGCGACCCTGGTCGCCACCTCGGCCACGGCCTGCAGGTCCACGGGAACCGTCCCGCGCGCGCCGGCCAGCACCGGCGCACCGCGCAGCTCACCGAGCATGCGCACCACCTCTGTGGGGTCGACGGGCAGAACCCGCAGGCTGACGTCGCGCAGCACCTCGATGAACACCCCGCCGAGGCCGACGGCGAGGACCGGCCCGAAGGACGCGTCCACCGTGACTCCGACGAAGAGCTCCGTACCGCCGGTGCGCATCGGGCTCACCAGCACGCCCTCGACGTCATCGGTGACGGTGCGCCCGGCCGCGATCACCCGGGCGAAGGCGGCCCGGACGGCGTCGGCATCACCGAGACCCAGCGCTACGCCCCCGACGTCGGACTTGTGGGCGATGGCGGCGGAGCAGACCTTCAGCACCACCGGGTAGCCCAGGAGCTCGGCGGCAGCGACGGCGGCGTCCGCGTCGGCCACGAGCTCGGCGGGCACCACCGGCACGCCTGCCGCGGCCAGGAGGTCGCGGGCCCGTGCCTCGGACCACGCCCCGCCGGGCAGGTCGTCCGATGCGACGCGCGGAGCGGGCGCCGGTGCGGCCGCCGGGCGGGAGGCGCGGTCCTGCCGTACCTCGTTCCACCGGATCGCGTGCCCCACGGCGGTGAGCCCGAACTCGATCCCCCCGACGACGTGCAGGTCGTGGCGGTCGAGCAGGGAGCCGCCGAACTCGGAGAGGTCGCTGCAGGTGGCCGAGAAGTTCACCACCGGGATCGGTGAGCGCTCGATCGTCGCGGCGATGTCGGCGATCCGGCGCTCGGGAATCGACGGGTCGGGAGGCATGGCCGCGGGCAGGCTGACCAGGTTGAGCACGAAGTCGAGGTGGGGGTCGGCGGTCACGGCGGTGAGTGCGGCGTCGCCGAGGTTGGCCTCGGCCGAGGTGCGGTCGGCCAGGATGATCCCGGTGACGTCCAGCGGGTTGCGCGCGGCGGCGAACGACGGCAGCACCTCGCGCAGCCGCGCGGTGGTTGGCTCGCTGAACTCGACGATCTCCACGCCCTCGTCCGCGGAGCGGTCGGCGATGATGTCGCAGGCCCCTCCTGATGCGGTGACCACGCCCATCCGGCGTCCCGCCGGCACCTGGCCCGAGCCGAGCAGGCCCGCGGTGATCAGCAGTTCCTCCAGACTGTCCACCCGGATCACGCCGAACTGGCGCAACGCCGCCGCGACCACGGCATCGTCACCGGCCACGGCGCCGGTGTGGGCCAGCGCCGCGAGCTGCCCAGCCGGGCTGCGTCCGACCTTGAGCGCGACGATCGGCTTGCCGACCTGAAGCGCCCGCAGGGCCAGCGCCGCGAACCGCTGCGGGTCGCGGATCGTCTCGAGGAACAGGCCGATCACACGGGTGTCCTCGTCGGTGATGAGGTGCTCCAGCACGTCGGCCGCCGTGATCACCGCTTCGTTGCCCATCGAGGTGAGCAGGCTGATCCCGATCCCGTGTGCCCTGGCGAACGCCAGGACGTTGCTGGTGAGCGCACCGCTCTGCAGGACGACGCCCACGTGGCCCCTGCGCAGGGGTGGCGCGATGTGCAGGCCGAAGGGCGCGACGGCGGCCGACGCGTTCACGAAACCCAGGCAGTTGGGACCGAGCAGGGTGAGGTCGAGCTCCACGGCGCGCTCGACGAGCCGCCGTTCGCGCTCGCGACCCTCCTCGCCACCGCCGTCGCCGTACCCGGAGGCCAGCACCACGAGGTTGTGGATCCCGGCAGTGGCGGCATCCTCCAGCACGCCCTCGACGGCGTGGGTCGGCGCCAGCACGAACGCGAGGTCGACGTTCTCGTCAAGGGCACGCAGGCTCGGCACGGTGGGGCGCCCGAACACCTCGGCGCGGACGGGGTGGACGAGCCGCAACGGCCCGGCGAAACCCGCCGTCTGCAGGCTCTCCATGATGAACCGCGCCCAGCCGGATCCGTCCGACGCTCCGACGAGGGCGATGCTGCGTGGAGCGAAGAAGGACCGGAGGCGCTCAGGCGCTGCCAGCATCCTGCGTGCCCGGTCGTGCTGCTCGCCGTCGGGCCCTTCGTCGAGCACCGCGACGTGATCGGCCTGTGCCATACCGGTTCCCCCGCCCGTCTCACCTGGAGGCCAGTCGTGAACCTTCATCCTAGAATTGGATTCTTCTATGAGAGCCCACCGTTCGATGGCTGTCAACGGTCTTGACAAGGGCCCGCGGCGACACTGAGGCTTGTCCTAGAATCGTGTTCCAACTTCGCCCGCGGGAGGTGCGATGGCACTGGACCACAGCCTCGTCGGGGTCGCGTCCGAGCCGGCCGACCGGTCATGGGACGCCACGGACGCGCTCCTCTATGCGCTGGGCGTCGGGGCCGGCGCAGGCGATCCGACCACCGAGCTCCAGTTCACCACGGAGAACACCGCCGGGATCCAGCAGCAGGTGCTCCCGACCTTCGGTGTGCTCGTGGCCGCGGCCCGCACCGGTCGCCGGCTCGGTGACTTCGACCCGGCGAAGCTGGTGCACGCCGAGCAGTCGTTCGAGCTGCACGCACCGCTGCCCGTCGCCGCGGCGGTCCAGGTCACCTCGCGGGTCACCGGGATCCAGGACAAGGGCAGCGGCGCGCTCGTGACCACCGAGAACACCGCGGTACTCGACGGGCGACCGCTGGTCACCACGCGCGGCGGCCTGTTCATCCGCGGCGAGGGCGGCTTCGGCCGGGAGCCGGGGCGCAGCGACCCGTGGACCCTTCCCGACCGCGAGCCCGACGCGCAGGTGCGGTACCGCACGCGGCCGGACCAGGCGTTGCTCTACCGGCTCTCCGGCGACCGCAACCCCCTGCACTCCGACCCCGCGTTCGCCGCACGCGGCGGCTTCGACCGGCCGATCCTGCACGGGCTCTGCACGTATGGCTTCACCGGCCGGGCGCTGCTGCACGCCGTGTGCAGTGGCGACCCGAAGCGGTTCGGTGGCATGTCGGCGCGTTTCAGCAGACCGGTGCTGCCCGGGCAGGAGCTCGTCGTCTCGATCTGGACGGGGGACGGCGGGCCGGACGACGCGCTGTTCCGCACGAGCACCACCGACGGCACCGTCGTCATCGACCGCGGCCGGTTCCGGCTGCGCTGACGGGACCCAGGCCGGCAGACGGCGAAGGAGACAGCCATGGCACCGCGACGAGCGGCGATCGCCGGAGTTCACGAGCACCCGCTGCGCCGGGCCCCCGGCCGCAGCAAGCTGCAGCTCAAGGCCGACTCCGCCGCGCGGGCACTGGAGGACGCCGGGCTGGGGTTCGCGGACGTCGACGCGCTCTACGACGCCGGCGAGACCGGCCCGATGTCGGGCATCACGGTGGCCGAGCACCTCGGCATCGAGCCGAGGGTGATCGACACGACGTCGCTGGGCGGCAGCTCCTACGAGTTCCACGCCGCCCATGCGGCCCGTGACATCGCCGCAGGCCGCGCGAACGTGGCGTTGCTGACCTACGGTTCCACCGCCAAGAGCGAGGCCAGGGCGATCGGTACCGGGGGGCGCGCCACGCCGGACCCGGTGCCCGGCACGAACATGGAAATCCCCTACGGGCTCCCGCTCATCGGGAACTACGCCCTGGTGGCCCAGCGGCACATGCACGAGTACGGCACCACACCCGAGCAGCTGGCCGAGATCGCCGTGACCACCAGGGCACACGCCCTGCGCAACCCGGAGGCCGTCGCCGGGCTGCGGGACATCGGGATCAAGAACGTCGGGGAGCTCACCGTCGACGACGTTCTGGGCTCGCGGCTGGTGGCCGACCCGTTGCGCCTGCTGGAGTGCTGCATCGTCTCCGACGGCGGCGGCGCCGTCGTGATCGTGGGCGAGGACGTCGCTGCCGGGATCCGCAAGCCTCCCGTCTGGATCCTCGGCAGCGGTGAGGCGGTGGGCTACCCGGGCAACGCGCGCGACCTCACCACGAGCGCAGGAGCGCTCTCCGGCCCACCCGCCTTCGCCCAGGCGGGCGTCCGGCCGGACGACGTCGACATCGCGATGATCTACGACTCGTTCACCATCACCGTGCTGACGCTGCTGGAGGACCTCGGGTTCGCCAAGAAGGGCGAGGGTGGCTCCTACGTCGAGGGCGGCAGGCTGCGGTGGGACCGGCCGGGCGCACCGGCGCTCAACACGGACGGCGGCGGGCTGTCGTCCAACCACCCGGGGATGCGCGGGATCTTCCTGCTGATCGAGGCCACCCGGCAGCTGCGCGGCGAGTCGACCTCCCAGGTGGACGGCGCCCGGCTGGCCGTCGCCCACGGCAACGGGGGGCAGCTCGGCACGCGCCACTCCGCCGCCACCGTCGTCCTCGGAAGGGACTGATCATCGTGGTCGCCACCGCCGACACCGCACCCGCACGCCCGCTGCCGGTGCCGGACGAGGCCGACACGGGCCCGTTCTGGCGGGCGTGCGCCGAGCACCGGCTCACCTACCAGCGCCGAAGCGACACCGGCGAGGTCGTGTTCTACCCCCGCGGTCACGACGACCCCGACCTGGTGACCCTGGACTCGGCCGGGCTCGGCACCGTCTACACGTTCACCGTGGTGCGCCAGCACGGCCATCCGTTCTTCCGTGCCCACACGCCCTACACGGTGGCCTACGTCGATCTCGACGAGGGCTTCCGCATCCTCACCGAGATCGATGCCGAACCCGGTACCGTGCACGTGGGGCAGCGGGTGGAACTCCACTGGGAGGACCACGACCACACCTCCGTACCGATCTTCCGGCCGGCCGGGTAGGACGGGTCGGACCCGCGTGTGCCCGGCATGCTGGCACGATCAGTCTTCCGCGACAGCACCCGGACGGCCGGGGAAGACTGAGGAGGCGCCGTGACAACGCAGAACGTCGGCCGTGGTCGCAGCGCCGGTCGGCAGTGGGGCAGCACCGAGCAGACGCGCATCCAGCTTCTGGACGCCGCGCGGTTCGTGTTCGCGCAGCGCGGGTTCGCCGAGGCGAGCGTCTCCGACGTCGTCGAGAGGGCGGGGTCGAGCGTCGGCAGCCTGTACCACCACTTCGGGGGCAAGAGCGAGCTGTTCACCGCGCTGTGGGAGCGGTACCGGGACGAGCAGCACGCCGTCGCCGCCAGCGCCGTCGCGGCCGCGAAGGAGGCCGGCACCACCGACCCGTTCGAGCTCTTCGAGGCGGGGGCGCGGGCGTACCTGCACGCCACCTGGCCCAACCGTGACCTGGTGAAGCTCATCCACGACGGCGACACCCCGCCCGGTTTCCAGCGACTGCTGCGACAGAGCGGCAAGGAATGGGTGAAGTCGAACTTCCGCCTGTTGCGGGTCGACAACCGGCCGGTCAACCGCGTGCTCGTCGCCCTGCTCACGAGCTTCACCGGTGAGGCGCGCCGGGAGATCGCCTCGGCCCGCTCGGCCAAGGAGGCCAAGCAGATGGTCGAGGCGATGATGGACGTACTCGCCCGGATGCGCACGGTCATCGAGGCCGACCTGTTCTCCGAGACGCCCGTCTGACCGAAGCGCCTCGGCGACCGGCGCTCAGTCCCCGATGCCGCCGAGCCGCACGTGGCCCTTCAGCAGGTTGCGGGCGATGGTGCGGCGCTGTATCTCGTCGGTGCCCTCGAAGATCCGCAGCAGCCGCAGCTCGCGGTACCACCGCTCGATGGGCAGTTCCTTCGTGTAGCCCATGCCGCCGTGGATCTGCAGCACCCGGTCGACCACGTTGTTGGCCGTCGTGGCGCCGTGCAGCTTCGCGATCGACGAGGCGTGTCGGGGGTCGAGCCCGCGGCTCACCCGCCACGCCGCGTACAGCGTGAGCCACTTGGTGGCCTCGATCTCCACCTGCGAGTCGGCGATCTGCCACTGGATCGCCTGGTAGTCGGCGATCTTGTGGCCCATCGACTCCCGGATGTTGGCGTAGTCGATCGCCATCCCGAGCAGCCGCTCCGCGGCACCCACTGCGCGCGCCGGGATCATGAAGCGGCCCTGCCCGATCCAGCGCATGGCAAGGTCGAAGCCCCTGCCGACCTCGCCGAGCACGTTGGCCGCCGGCACCCGCACGTCCTGGAAGCTCAGCGCAGCCGGGCCCCACTGCCCCATCGTCGGGATCGGGGAGGACTTCCAGCCCATGTCCCGGTCGACGAGGAAGCAGGTGATTCCGCCGTCGGCACCCTTCTCCCGGTCGGTCACCGCGAACACCATGCAGAAGTCGGCCTCGTTGCCGCCGGTGATGAACGTCTTCTCGCCGTTGATCACCCAGTCCGCACCGCTGCGGGTGGCCCGGGTGCGGATGTTGCGGGCGTCCGAGCCCGCCCCCGGCTCCGTGATCGCGAAGCAGGAGCGCCGCTCCCCCGCGATCGTCGGGAGCAGATAGATCTTCTTCTGCTCCTCGTCGGCGCCGTAGAGGATGTTGTCCGCGGAGCCCCCGAAGCTGAACGGCACGAAGGTGCGGCCCACCTCCATCGCAAGGATCGCGCTCATCACCGCCCCGAGTGCGATGCCGCCGTACTCCTCGGGGGTGTTGATCCCCCAGAAGCCGGCCCGCTTCGCCTTCTCCTGCAGCTCGCGCAGCACCCCCGGCTCCAGCCCCGGCAGGCCGGCACGCTCGTTGCGCAGCACCTCGTCCTCGAGCGGCATCACCTCACGCTCCACGAAGGTTCGGATCGTGTCGCGGATCTGCCGCTCCTCGTCGCCAAGCGAGAAGTCGATCATCTCACCCTCCGAGGCTCATTCTGGAATCCAGTTCTAGACCAGAGGGTCGTCGAGCGCCACCGGACCTGTCAAGCCCTCGATCCAGACGTAACGGACCTTGACACGGACATGGGCACGTATCACGCTCTGATGAAGTTCTAGAGCCTGGTTCTAACCACGATCCGATGGCCGACGAGCGCACCGAGCCCCAACGAGGAGGCTGTGTGGACTCCGACGTGAACCCCGAACCCCTGCTGCAGATCGAGGAACTCCGGGTCGAGTTCCCCACCGCGTCCGGCACCGTCGAGGCGGTCAGCGGCGTCAGCTTCGCCGTGGCCGCCAACCAGACGGTCGCCGTGGTCGGCGAGTCCGGGTCGGGCAAGAGCGTCACCGCGCTGGCCGTGCTGCGGCTGCTCGACGGCGGCCGGATCAGCGGGGGGCGCGTGCTGTGGGACGGCCGCGACCTCGCCGAGCTGGACGGGCGGGGAATGCGCAGGATCCGCGGCGACGAGATCGCCATGATCTTCCAGGATCCGATGACCTCGCTGGACCCGCTGTACTCGGTGGGCCATCAGGTCGTCGAGGCCATCCGCCTGCACCGGCGGATCTCGAAGCGGGCCGCCCGGGAGCGCGCGGTCGAGCTGCTCGACCAGGTGGGCATCCCCGACGCACGCAGCCGCATCGACGCCTACCCGCACCAGCTGTCCGGCGGACAGCGTCAGCGGGTCATGATCGCGATGGCGCTCGCCTGCTCGCCGCGCCTCCTCATCGCCGACGAGCCCACCACCGCACTGGACGTCACCATCGAGGCGCAGGTCCTCGAGGTGCTGCGTACCGTGCAGCGGGAGTACAGCACTGCGCTGCTGCTCGTCACCCACGACATGGGCGTCGTGGCCGAGACGGCGGACTGGGTGGTGGTCTTCTACGCCGGTCAGGTGGTCGAGCAGGGCCCCACCGCGCAGGTGCTCGGCGATCCGCGCCACCCCTACAGCGCGGCGCTGCTCGCGGCCGTCCCCACGCCCACCACTGACAAGTCGCTTCCCCTCGCCGCCATCCCCGGCGCCGTCCCGAGCCTGCACGAGACACCGACCGGATGCCGGTTCCACCCGCGCTGCCCCCACGCATGGGACGAGTGCGCGAGCACCGTGCCCGAGCTGTACGAGCTGAGCGGGGGCCGGACGAGCCGGTGCCTGCTCCAGCGCGACGCCCGGGGTGCGGCCGCGGTGGTGGCGGTCGGACGCGAGAGCGCCTGATGTCCTCCACCGCCGAACGAGCGCCGGTACCCGGGCCCGCCACCGACCAGGACGTGCTCGCGGTGCGCGACCTGGTGAAGCATTTCCCGATCACCCGCGGGCTGCTGCGCCGCACCGTGGGCCACGTCCGCGCGGTCGACGGCGTGTCGTTCACGGTGCGGGCGGGCGAGACCGTCGGCCTCGTCGGGGAGTCCGGGTCCGGGAAGTCGACGGTGGCCCGGCTGGTGCTGCGGCTGCTCGACCCGACGAGCGGGAGCATCCGGTTCGAGGGCCGCGAACTCACCGGGCTGCGCGCCCGCGAGCTCATGCCGCTGCGGCGCCGCATGCAGATCGTCTTCCAGGACCCGGTGAGCTCGTTCGACCCGCGGATGACGGTCCTCGCGGTGGTCTGCGAGCCGCTGGAGGCCCAGGGCATGACGGACCGGCGGGCGAACCGCCGGCGCGCGGCCGAACTGCTCGAGCTGGTCGGGCTCTCGGCGAGCGACCTGGACAAGTACCCCCACCAGTTCTCGGGAGGCCAGGCGCAGCGCATCGGCATCGCACGGGCGCTGGCCACCGACCCCCGGTTGCTGGTCTGCGACGAGGCGGTGAGCGCGCTCGACGTGTCGGTGCAGGCCCAGGTGCTCAACCTGCTGCGCTCGCTACAGCGCGAGCTCGGCCTGTCCTACCTGTTCATCGCCCACGACCTCAACGTCGTCCGTTACGTCTCGGACCGGATCTGCGTGATGTACCTGGGCGAGATCGTGGAGCAGGGACCCGCCGACGAGCTGCTGACCGACCCGCGCCACCCCTACACCCGCTCGCTCGCGGCCGCCATCGCCAGCGCCAACCCCACGGTGGCCCGCACGCGGGGGCGGCAGGTCGTGCGCGGGGAGATACCGAGCCCGAGCGCGCCCCCGCCCGGGTGCCGCTTCCACACCCGCTGCCCGTCGGCGTTCGACACCTGCCGCACCACCGCGCCGGAACCGGTCGCCGCGGGACCAGGACGCCTTGCGGCGTGCCACCTGCTCGGTGGGGAGGCGCCCCGTGGCTGAGTACGTGCTCCGGCGTGCGCTCTACGGCGTGCTCGTGGTCGCGCTCGTCACCGTCTTCGTGTTCCTGACGCTGCGGCTCATCCCCGGCGACGCGGTGCGGCTGCAGCTGGCCGACGCCCCGGGCGTCAGCGAGGAACAGGTGGCGGCGCTGGCCGCGCAGCTCGGCCTGGACCAGCCACTGCTGACGCAGCTGGGCACGTTCGTCACCGACGCGGCCCGCGGCGACTTCGGCACCTCGTTCCAGAGCCAGGAACCGGTCACCGCCCTGATCGCGGAACGGCTGCCGATCACCCTGCAGCTGGGCGTGATGGCGATACTGGTGAGCGTCCTCGCCGGCATTCCACTGGGGCTGCTCTCGGCCGTGCGGCAGAACAGCTGGCTGGACCAGGGCCTGCGGGTCGTCTCGGTGGCGGGGATCTCGATCCCGAACTTCTGGCTCGGCCTGCTGCTGGTGACCTACCTGGCGCTGTGGTTCGGCTGGTCACCCCCGCTGGTCTACCGGACGCCGGCCGAGGACCTCGGGAGCAACCTCGTCCACATGGCACTGCCCGCGATCGCGCTCGGGGTGGCGGGCATGGCCGCGATCGCGCGGATGCTGCGCTCGTCGTTGCTGGAGGTGCTGCGCTCCCCCTTCGTCCGCACGGTCCGGGCCAAGGGCGCGTCCGAGGCCCGGGTGTTCACCCACGCCGTGCGCAACTCGCTGGTACCGGTGTTCACGCTGGTCGGCCTCCAGGTGGGGGCGATTCTCGGCGGCACCGTGATCCTGGAGTCGATCTTCGGGATCCCCGGCATGGGCATGCTGATCTTCGAGTCGGTGCAGCTGCGGGACTACCCCGTCGTGCTGGGGTGCGTCGTGGTCTACGGCGCCGTGTTCGTGCTGGTGAACCTCGTGGTCGACCTGCTCTACGGCGTGATCGACCCGCGCATCCGCTACGCGTAGGAACGGGAGGCGAGTCGGATGACCGAGATCGTCGCGGGCCGGGTGCCGGTGGCGCGCCGAACCGCGCGGCGAGGGCTGGGCCACCTGGTCCGCACGCAGCCGCTGGGCGCGGTCGCGATGGTGCTCATCGCGCTGTTCGTGCTCGCCGCGATGCTGGCCCCGGTGCTCGCGCCCTTCGACCCGGTGGCGCAGCAGCGGGAGTTCTTCCAGCAGCCCCCGAGCGCGCAGTTCCTCATGGGCACCGACGACCTCGGCCGCGACATCTTCAGCCGGGTGCTCTACGGGGCTCGCACCTCGCTGCTGGTCTCGGTGGCCACGCTCGCCGCGGGCGGCACCCTCGGTATCGCGATCGGGGTGGCGTCGGGCTACTTCGGCGGCAGCCCGCTCGACACGGCGCTGCAGCGCGTGATGGACACCCTCATGGCGATCCCCGGGATCGTGCTGCTGCTGTTCATCGCCGCCCTGCTCGGCCCGAGCGTGCGCAACACGGTGATCGCGTTGAGCCTGCTCGTGATCCCCTCGTTCAACCGCGTGGCCCGCGGCGAGATGCTGCGCATCCGTGAGGAGCTCTACATCGAGTCGGCGCGGGCCAGCGGGTGCAGCACCTGGCGGATCCTGCGTCGGCACGGGCTGCCCAACCTGGTCGCCCCGCTCCTGGTGGTGACGAGCCTGCTGTTCGCCATCGTGATCATCGCCGAGTCCGCGCTGAGCTTCCTGGGAATCGGAACACCACCCCCGACGCCGTCCTGGGGCGCGATGCTCAGCGAGGGTTCGCGGTACATGGAGATCGCCCCGTGGATGGTCGTGTTCCCCGGCGGGATCCTGACCGTCGCCGTGCTCGCCTTCAACCTCCTCGGCGACGCGTTGCGTGACTTCTTCGACCCGAAGCAGATCCGTTGACCAGCAGGGAGCGCACCATGCGACGCGTCCGGCGCAGGACCCGACTGCAGCTGATCGTCACGCTCGTCGCCGTGGCCCTGCTCGGCACCGGCTGCTTCTCCGCACCCGGGGGCCGCGCCCCGGCGGGCGGATCGGCCGAGCAGGACGCGGGGCCGCCGCAGCAGGGCGGCATCTTCCGCTACGCGCTGCCCTCGGACGCCCGCTCGCTCGACCCGCACGCCCAGTCGTCCTACAACACCCACATCGCCATCGGCTCCACCTACAGCAAGCTCGTCGACTTCGACACCGGACCGGACATTCCCTACGGCTCGCCGCAGCTGGAGGGCGACCTCGCCGAGAGCTGGGAACCCACGGACGACGGCCGCACGTGGACGTTCCACCTGCGCCACGGCGTGCGCTTCCACGACAAGCCCCCGGTGAACGGCCGCGAGCTCACCGCGGACGACGTGCTCTGCACGATGCAGCGGATCCGGCAGCTGCCGGGCCACCAGGTCAATCTCATCAGCATGGTGCAGGACATCAGCGCGCCCGACCCCTACACCGTCGTCTTCCGGCTGGACGGGCCGTATGCGGAGTTCGACACCAACATGGCCAACCACTTCATGTGGATCCTGCCGTGCGAGGCCACCCGCGGGGAGTTCGACGTCTCCACCACGGCGATCGGCACCGGTCCGTTCGTGCTGGAGCGGTGGGTGCGCGACCGGGAACGCGTGCTGACGGCGAACCCGCACTACTACCGGGAGGGCACGCCGCACATGGCGGGCGTGCACGTCTCGATCGTGCCGGACCAGGCCTCAGCCATCGCCGCGCTGCGCACCGGCCAGATCGACTTCCTCAGCGCTCTGTCGTCGGACAAGGCCCAGATCGACCGGCTGCTGCAGCAGGACCCCGAGCTCGTGCTCCGCGAGGAGAAGGGCCTGTCCCAGGTGCGGATCTTCATGAACCAGGAGACCGAGCCGTTCGACGACCCCCGGGTGCGGCGGGCCGTCGCGCTCGCGATCGACCGGGAGGGGATGCTCTCGGCGATCCGATCCGGCGGCGACCTCACCGGGCCGGTTACCCCCACCTTGTTTGGCGGACTGCCCTCGGCGGAGAGCGCTCAGCTGCAGCCGCACGACCCGCAGCGGGCGCGACAACTGCTCGCCGAGGCCGGGTTCCCCACCGGGTTCAGCACGCGCATGATCCTCACCGACGGCTACGGCGAGACCATCGTCCGCGAGGCGCAGTGGGCCCAGCAGGATCTCGCGGAGGTCGGCATCCAGGTCGAGCTCGACGTCCAGGACTACGCCACGTACTTCACGGAGAGCTTCGCCGGGAAGAACTACGCGATGGGCTTCGGCCTGCAGACACCGATGCTCGCGGCCGACGAGTACCTCAGCAGCGAGTGGCTCTCCACCGGTGCCCGCAACTGGTACGGGATCACCGACCCCGGGCTCGACCGGATGATCACCGAGCAGCGCGGGATCCTCGATCCCGCCGCCCGCCTGCAGGCGCTGCTCGACATCCAGCGCTACATCGTCGAGAACGTGTCGAACCCGGTGCCGCTCTACGTCTACGACGGTCAGTCGATCCTCGCGCCCTACGTCCACGACGTGTTCCCGCACCCGGACTACGGAACCCGCCACCAGGCCGACATGTGGCTCGGCCCGGATGCACCCGGGCGGAGGTGAGGCGGCGGACCCTCAGGCCACCGTCACCGTCATCGCCCCGATCCCGCTGATCGACATCTCCAGCTGCTCGCCGGCGGTGATGGGGCCGACCCCGGGCGGGGCTCCGGTGAAGAGCACGTCGCCCGGCAGCAGGGTCATCACCGAGGAGGCGTAGGCGACGATCGCCGGCACCGGGGTGAGCATGTCCCGGGTGTTCACCGACTGGCGGACCGTGCCGCCGGACGTGAGGCGGATGTCGAGGTCCGAACCGTCGCCGAGCTCGTCGGTGGTGACGAGGTACGGGCCGAGCGGGCTGAACCCGTCGTAGCTCTTGCGGCGGGAGCGGTCCGCGGCGCTGCGGACCGTGATGTCCAGGCCCGCGGTGAACCCGAGGACCGCGTCCATCGCCTTCTCGACCGGGATGTCCTTGCCACCCCGGCCGATCACCACGACCAGCTCCGACTCGTGGTGCACCTCGTGGCCGGCGGCCACGACGTCGCGCGGGAGCACGATCCGCCCGCCCGGCCCGACGATCGACGACGGCGCCTTGAGGAAGACGTCGAAGTCCATCATCCAGGCCTCGACGCGACCGAGGGTGCGCTCCTGCACGACGTGCATCTCGGCGACGTGCTCGCCGTAGTTGCTCGCCGCGGCGATCACCTTGGACGGGCCGAGCACGGGCGCGTGCAGCACCACCTCGGAGACGGGCCGGGCCCGGCCGTCCTCCGCCGCGGCGCGCAACGCCCCGGAGAGCTCGTCGAAGTCGCGGGCGAGGCCCCGCCACCAGCCGGCCGTCACCGGGTCGGGGTCGTGCGGGCCGGGCAGTGCGGCGGTGACGTCGACGATCACGTCACCGTCCGGGGAGGACCGGACGACACCGAGCCGGTAGTCGTCGAACAGCGCGAGCTTCACGAACGCTCCAGGAGTCAGCGGGGGGAGAAGAGGTCGGTCACCGGTTGGGGAGCAGTCAGCGTCTGCTCGCGGTACAGGCCCAGCGCGCGAAGCACCGGTGCGTCGGAGACGACGAACACCTCGGCGTGTTCCTCGGTCCCCTCGGCGAAGTGCTCGGTGTCGACGAAGTGCTCGACGGCCGACCAGGACGGCACCACGAACATGTCGCCGGGCCCCCAGTCGAAGCGCCGGCCGTCGATCACGCTGGAACCGTGGCCGCTGAACACGACGTGCACCGAGTTGCCGGTGCGGCGCACCGGAAGGCTGTGGGCGCGGGCCCGCACCCGGTAGGCCGCACACGACATCGTGGGCATGACGCTCGCCCCGGACTCCGGGTCGGTGTACTCCACCGACAGCAGCGGGTCCTCCGACGCCGCGGTCAGGCGGTCGAGCTCGGCGACGGTGTCGGCCCAGCGGTAGATCATGAGCTTCGAGTGCTGCGGGCTCAGCACGTCGGAGACGGCACCGTCGGTGTAGCGGACGCCGCCGGCGTGCACCCGTTCCGACACGTTGTGCTCGGCGGGCTCCGGCTGGCTCTCCCCGGGCCCGGGGTAGGACTCGAAGAAGATGCTGTCGAGGGCCGACACCATCGGCAGGTCCAGGCCGTCGAACCAGAACATCTCCCCGTCGCCTGCGTTGACGTGGTCGTGCCAGTTCATCGACGGGGTGAGCACCAGGTCGCCGGGGTGCATGTCGCAGGCGTCGCCGTTGACAGTGGTGAAGACGCCCTCGCCCTCCAGCACGAACCGGATCGCCCCGGGCGAGTGGCGGTGCGCGGGCGCGACCTCCCGCGGGCCGAGGCACTGCAGCGCGCCCCAGAGCGTGCCGGCGGCGTAGGGCAGGCCGGAGAGACCGGGGTTCTGCAGGCTGAGCACCCGCCGCTCGCCGCCGCGCTCCACGGGCACGAGCTGGATGGCGCGGCGGGCCAGCGGCTTCATCGTCGCCGCCGACCACAGCCAGGGAACGGCCCTCGGCCGGGGGGTCGGGGTGAGCAGCTGTTCGGTGATGGTCCACAACGGGGCGAGGTCGACCGCGGACAGGTCGCTGTAGAACTCCTCGAGTGCCGCGTCCGTCTCGACCGGGTTGACGGTCATCTGGCTTCCTCCAGTTCCAGCTCTGCAGGTGGCGTGCCGACCCCGAAGCGCTGCACGCTCTCGAGGAGGGACACCCGCCGAATGTAGGCCCGTGCCCGCTCGGGGTCGGCGGCAATTGCCCGCATGTCGTCCTGGTGGCTGCGCCGGACGGCCTCGTCCGTTTCGCGCAGGCGGTCGGTGTTGCGCTGGGTGTCGGCCTGGACGTACTCCACCGCCACCGTGCGCCGGACGCGGTCGTAGGTGGCCAGCTCGGCCTCGATGTCGACACCGCGGTCCGGCAGGCCGTGCCCGGCGGCCGCGGCGATCCGGCCGAGCCGGCGCGCGGCGTCCATCGCGTCGTGGATCCCCGAGTTGAGCCCGACCCCGCCGACGGGCGAGTTGATGTGGGCCGCGTCCCCGGCCAGCAGCACCGGACCCACGCGGAAGGCCGCGGCAACCCGCTGGTGGACGTTGTAGAGCTGGTGGTCGATCACGGGGTAGCCGGGCTCGTAGGGCGCCACCCGCTGCAGCTGGCTCTGCAGCCGCTCCGGTGCGCTCGCCTCGTCGGCGGAGAGGTCCTCCGGCACCGGCCACACCACGCGCCACGACTCCGGCGTCCGCAGGATGAACAGCCACTCCTGCGGGTCGGCGACGTAGTTGACGTGACCCAGGTCGGGCAGCAGCTCCTGCAGGTCGACCGACGTGCTCGTGATCGCGAAGCGCTCGGGGTAGGTGAAGCCCTCGAAGCCGACGCCCAGCTCGCCACGGACGGTGCTGCGTGGCCCGTCCGCGCCGATCACGTACGAGGCCAGGAGCTCACGCTCCCCCGCCGGGGAGGACAGCCGCAGCCGCGCCCCGTCCGCGGTGATGTCCAGGCCCGTCAACCGGGTGCCGAAGAGCAGCCGGACGCGCTCGTCGCGCTGGAGCCGCTCGGCGAGCATCCGGACGAGATGCTGCTGGTTGAGCTGCAGCCGGTAGGGGAACCGGGTCTCGTCGGCCAGCAGGCGGAAGTCGAACTGGGCGATCAGCCCGTCGCGGCGGTCCCGGAACTGGTAGGTGGGGACGACCAGCCCCTCGGCGTGCATCCGGTCGGTGATCCCGATCGTCTCGAGGAGCTCCAGGGTGGCGGCGTGGAACGTGCTGGCCCGCCAGTCCGGACGCGGCTCGGGCGAGAGCTCCACCAGTGCGACGGGCAGACCCTCGGCGGCCAGCGCGGCGGCGGCGGTCATTCCCACCGGACCGCCGCCGACGACGACGACCGGACGCTCGGGGCTCACCGGCGCGGCAGTGGCGGGATCCCAGATCATGGCCCTGAGGCTAGACATCCATTCCGTTCTGAGAGAAGGCGGTTGGCTATTGTTCCTGCATGTCGAACAACAGGCCGGCCGACCATGGGACGCCGACCACCTCGGTGGACAACGCCTTGTGGCTTCTCGAGCTGATCGGTGAGCGCCAGGCGTTGCGGGTGGCCGAGGCGGCCGACCTGCTGGGCGTCGCCCGCTCCACCGCGCACCGGCTGCTCACCGCCCTGCGCCGGCGCGGGTTCGTGATGCAGGACCGGCCCAACGGCGCCTACCGGCCCGGGCCCGCGCTGGTGGAGATCGGCCTGGCCGCGGTCAGCCGCATCGACATCCGCCGCGTCGCCCGGCCCGTGCTGGAGGACGTGCGGGAACAGACCCAGGAGACGGTGAGCCTGGCCGTGCTGGAGGGTACGTCGATCCGGTTCGTCGACTGCGTGGAGAGCCCGCGGTCGGTCCGGGTGGGCAACCGCACCGGCGTGGTCCGGCCCGCGCACGCCTCGGCCGTCGGCAAGGCGATCCTCGCCGGGCTGTCGGCCGCCGAGCTGGACCGCCGCTACCCCCACGAGGAGCTGCCGCCCGCCACCACCGGGGCGGCGCTCACCAGCCGCGCGGTCCTGCAGGCCGAGCTGTCCCGCATCCGCGGCCAGGGCTACGCCCTGAACTGGGAGGAGAGCGCCGACGGGGTGTGCGCGGTGGCCGTGGCACTGCGCGACACCGTCGGGCAGCCGCTGGCCGGGCTCGGCGTCGCGGCCCCGAGCAGCCGGATGGGCAGCGCCGAGGCGATCCGGGCGCTCGCCCCGGCCGTGCTGCGCGGGGCCGAGCTGGTGCACGAACGGCTCCGCTCACCCCACTGACCTAGCCCACCACCGCCTGGTCGAGGTCGACCGGGGCGTCGACCAGCTTGTAGTCCACCATCAGCCCCATCACCAGCTCCAGCGACTCCCGGTCGGTCGTCCCCCGCCACTGGTTGATCCGCACCTTCTCGGCCAGTGCCGGATCGGTCTGGCTGATCCTGGGAAGTGCGGCGCGAAACGACTGCGGGTCCGCGGCGATGGAGTCGGCGGTGGCCTTGACGGCCTGCTGGAACTTCGTCACCAGCTCGGGGTCGGAGCCCACCAGCTTCTCGCTCATGAGGTAGGTGCCGATCTGCAGGCCGGGCCGAAGGTCGGTGTACGGGCGGCCGATGATCTTCAGGCCCTGCCCCTCCGCCACCGTGATGAACGGCTCGATGAGCATGCCGGCGGCCACGTCCCCGCGCTGGATCGCCGGCGCCATGTCCGGGAACGGGATCTCGACGAACTGCACGCTGTCGTAGCTCAGCCCGGCTTGCTGCAGCTGGTGCCCGAGCACGATGTCGTTGATGTTGCGCAGGCTGTTGACCGCGATCTTCTGCCCCGCGAGCTGGCCGATCCCCGTCACGGAGCTGCTCGGCGCGACCATGAGCGCCGAGAAGTCCTGGGCCGGGTCGTCGGCGGTGCTGGTGCCTGCGGCCACCATCCGGATCGGCAGGCCCTGGCTGATCGCGATGATCCCGGACACGACGTTGGAGCCCGCGACGTCGAGGTCGCCGCTCACCAGCTGCGGGATCACGGTGGCCCCGCCGCTGGACGAGGAGATCTCGAGGTCGATCCCGGCCTTGGCGAAGTGGCCCTGCTCGTCGCCGTAGGTGAGGAAGTTCAGCGGTGCCCCCGCCGTCTCCGCGATGCGCAGCGTCGTCAGTCCGTCCGCGCCCGCCTGCGGGGCCGAGCCGGAACCGCCGCCACAGGCGGTGGTGAGCAGTGCCGCGGCGGCGACGGCGACGCCGAGGCGTGACCAGGTCTTCATCGGTGCCTTTCGGGGAGATCGGGAGGGAGGGATCAGCCGGGGAGGACGGCCGGGTCGGGCGCGCGGAGGCTCGACAGGACGTGCGAGCGCAGCTCGCCGAACCGCGGCAGCTGCTTGGTGGCCAGCTGGTCGCGCTCCGCCGGCAGGTCGATCTCGACGACCTCGTGCACGTGGGCGGGCCTGCGCAGCACCAGCACCCGCTGCGCGAGGTACACGGCCTCGTCGATGTCGTGGGTGACGAACAGGACCGTGATGTCGTAGCGGCGCCAGATGTCGAGCAGCAGGTCCTCCAGGTCGGCGCGGGTCTGCGCGTCGACGGAGGCGAACGGCTCGTCCATCAGCAGGATGCGGGGCTGGTAGGCCAGCGCCCTGGCGATGGCGACGCGCTGCTGCATCCCGCCGGAGAGCTGCCACGGGTAGCTGTCGCCGCGGTCGGCGAGACCGACGGCGGCCAGCGCCTCGGCCGTGGCCGCGGCGACCTGCGCCTTCGACAGGCCCTTGTAGGGCAGCGGGAAGCCCACGTTCCCGGCGACGGTCATCCACGGCAGCAGGGAGCGGCTGTAGTCCTGGAAGACGAACGCCATGTCCTTCGGCGGCCCGTCGACCGGCACGCCGTCGAGCGTCACGGTGCCGGACGTCGGGGCGACCAGGCCGGACAGGCAGCGCAGCATCGTCGTCTTGCCGCAGCCCGACGACCCGACGATGCAGACGAACTCGCGCTCGCCCACGGTGAACGTCAGGTCGACCATCGCCGGCGTGCCCGCCGGGTCGTAGGTCTTGGTCAGGTCACGGACGTCGAGCACCGGCTGCCTCCGTCGGGTTCGGGGTGGTGCGTCGGGAGCGACGGCGCGGTGCGCTGCTCGCCCGGCCGGTGGTCGCCCTTCCGGAGATGGCGAGGTGCCAGTGCAGGACGCGTCTCTCGACCGCGACGAACAGCGCGTTGGCACTGAACCCGAGCAGGCCGAGCAGCACGGTGCCCGCCCACATCTCCGGGATGTCGAACCCGCGCTGCGCGAGCTGCACGACGTACCCGACGCCGTTGTCGGCCCCGATCAGCTCGCTGACCACCATGAGGATGATCGCGATGCCCAGCGCGGTGCGCGCGCCCGCGAAGATCCGCGGCAGCGCGGCCGGCAGGACCAGCCGGGTGAGCCGCGCGTGCGCAGGCACCCGGTACGAGCGGGCCATGTCCAGCGCGGTGCGGTCGACCCCACGCACCCCGTCCACGGTGTTGAGCAGCACCGGCCACACCGCGCCGAGCGCGATCAGGAAGACCTTGGCGCTGTCGCCCGCGCCGAACACCAGCAGCGAGACCGGGATCAGCGCGGGCGGCGGGAGCGCCCTGAGGAACTGCAGCACCGGGTCCAGCGCCGTCGACAGCGTCCGGGAGAACCCGAGCAGCGTGCCGAGTGCGACACCGATGAGGACGGCGAGCGCGAAGCCCGCGAGCATCCTGACGAGGCTGGGGAGCAGGTCGGTGGGGATGCGGGTGAAGAGCCACTCGTCGGCGAAGGTGCCGCCGATCTCCGACAGCGGCGGGAAGAAGAAGTCGTCGGCCGTGCGCGCCCAGCCGTCGTAGGCCACGAGCAGCAGGACGGGCAGGACGAGCGCGAGCGCCCAGTCCGTGATGCGGTTGCGGATCACCGGCCACCTCCGGGGCGGAAGGACGGGTGCCAGTGCAGGAGCCGCCGCTCGGCCATCTGGAGAGCGCCGTTGAGCACCCACCCGAGCAGGCCGGCGGCGAGGATCCAGGCGTACATGAGGGCCTCGGCGCCGCCCGCGGACTGGGCGTCGGTGATCCGGACGCCGATGCCCGGCACGCCGACCACGATCTCGCTCGTGACGGCGAGGATGAGCCCGATCGCGGACGCGATCCGCAGGCCGGTGGCGATGTAGGGCAGCGCGCTGGGCAGCGTGACCCGCAGCAGCACCGCCCGCGGCGCGAGCCCGTAGGACCGGGCGGTGTCGCGCGCGGTCGGGTCGACGTCGTGGACGCCGTAGACCGTCTGCAGCAGCACCGGCCAGAAGGTGCCGAAGGCGATCAGGAAGACCTTCATGTCGAGGTTCGACCCGAAGATCAGCACGGCGGCGGGGATGAGCGCGACGGGCGGGATCGGCCGGAGGAACTCGAGCATGAAGCGCGTCAGCCGGTGGGCGAGCTCCAGCGACCCGATCAGCACGCCCAGCGGGACGGCGACGACGGTGGCGGCGAGGATGCCGAGCACCCAGCCCTGCAGCGTCTGGCCGAGCGGGACGAACAGCTCACCGGTGGTGACGAGCCCGGCGAAGTCGGGGAAGATCTCCGACGGCGGCGGGAACCAGGCCTGCGGCAGCAGTCCGGCGCGGACCACGATCTCGAGCAGGAGGACCACCGCGACCACTCCGGCGAGGCCCAGACCCAGGCGACGCAGCCCCAGATCCGCGGTGCGCAGCCGGGAACCTTCCCGCGCGACGCCACGCCGTGCCGGGGGCGGGGCCACCGCTGGCTCCCCCGGCGCAGCGGTGCCGGTCGTCGACAGCTGCACCTGGCGTCCTCCCTCGGGCGGCAGAACACGGGGCCGCATCGCAGTGTGGCCGGAGCCACCCATCCGGGGCGAAAGGTATATGCGGAACCCGCAGAGGGCTATATCCGGGCCCAGAAGTTCCTGTATGTCGAATTAGCCGGATCTGGGCTACCGTCACGGCATGATCGAGCCCGGGGCGGACCGCGAGAAGATCATCCTCACCGGCGCACCGGAGACGATGCTCGCCACCCTCTACGGCCGGGCCCTCGACAGCCGCTCGCCGCACCCGATCCTGCACGACCGGGCAGCCGACGACGCGGTGCGGCGCATCGACTACGACTTCGCCAGGACCGGGATGACCGCCACCTCCGGGGCCGGCGTCGCGCTGCGGGCCCGGCAGCTCGACCGGTGGACCGCGCAGTTCCTGGCCGCCCACCCGCACGCCACGGTGCTGCACCTCGCCTGCGGGCTCGACACCCGGGTGCAGCGGCTGGACCTGCCGCCGTCGGTCCGCTGGGTCGACGTCGACCACCCGGAGGTGATCGCCGTGCGCGACCGCCTGCTGCCGGCACCCGCGGGTGACTACCGCACGGTCGGCGCGTCCGTGACCGACGACGGGTGGCTCGACGACGTACCCGCCGACCGCCCCACCGTCGCGGTCTTCGAGGGTCTGACCATGTACCTGCGCAAGCAGGACGGCAGGCGGCTCGTCGAGCGCATCACCGGGCGGTTCCCCACGGGGCAGTTGCTCTTCGACTGCTACGGCTCCCTGGGCATCCGGCTGCAGCGGTTCGTGCCTGCGGTGCGCAACTCGGGCGCCACCCTGCACTGGGCGATCGACGACCCGCGGGAGCTCGAGAGCTGGCACGACGGGCTGGAGTGCCTCGACGCGCTGCGCAGCGTCGACATGCCGGGTGTGGAGGAGCTCCCCCGCTCCGGCCGGGCGAGCATGTGGGTGCTCGCCCGGCTCCCGGGCTTCCGCGACGTCGGCCGGATCCTGCGCTACCGGTTCTAGGAGGGTGCTGAACAACTCCGCTCGTAGCGAGCGGTGATCCATCCGAGTTGTTCAGCGCGCTCCTAGCGACTCGCGGGCGTTGCGCGTCAGCTCTCCTCGCCGTCACCCACGTTGACGAGCGCGCGGCGGCGCTTCCTGGCCACCGGCAGCACGACCGGGATGAGCAGCGCCAGTGCCACCACCACCCACAGGAACACCGTGATCGGCGACGACACGAGGATCGACGGGTCGCCCTCCGACAGCGTGAGTGCCCGGCGCAGCTGCTGCTCGGCGATCGGTCCGAGGATGAGCCCGACCACGGCGGGTGCCACCGGCACTCCCGCCTGGCGCATCAGCAGCCCGAGCAGGCCCAGCCCGCACAGCACCAGCAGGTCGACGGTGGTGCCGCCCGCGGCGAAGGCCCCGAGGGTGGCGAACACCAGCACACCGGCGTAGATCCCGTACGCCGGGATCTGCAGCAGCCTCGCCCACACCCGGGCCAGCGGCAGGTTGAGCACCAGCAGCATGACGTTGCCGACGTACAGGCTCGCGATCAGCGTCCAGACCAGCGGCCCGGACTCGGTGAACAGCTGCGGGCCCGGCTGCAGCCCGTAGGACTGGAACGCGGTGAGGATCACCGCGGCCGTGGCCGACGTGGGCAGCCCGATCGTCAGCAGCGGCACGAGCACGCCTGCCGCGGCGGCGTTGTTCGCCGACTCCGGCCCGGCGACGCCCTCGATGGCACCGTGGCCGAACTCCTCGGGGTGGCGGGTCAGCTTCTTCTCGACGCTGTAGCTGAGGAACGTCGGCACCTCGGCGCCGCCCGCGGGGAGGCTGCCGATGGGGAACCCGAGCGCCGTGCCGCGCAGCCAGGCGGGCCAGGACCGGCGGAAGTCCGACCGGGACAGCATCAGGCGCTCCCGCAGCGGCTGCACGGTGGAGTGCCCGGTGCCGGTGAGCAGGTGTCCGAAGGCCTCGCTGAGCGCGAAGAGCGCGACCACGACGATGACGACGTCGATGCCGTCCAGCAGCGCGTCGACGCCGAAGGTCAGCCGGGGCTGGCCGGTCTGCGAGTCGATCCCGATCAGCCCGATCGTCACGCCGACCAGCAGGCTGGCCACGCCCTTGAGCAGGTTGGGCCCGAGCAGCGCGCTCACCGTCACGAACGCCACGGCCATCAGCGCCACGTACTCCGGTGGCCCGAAGCCCGTCGCGAAGTCGGCCACGACCGGCGCCAGGAACGTCAGCGCCACCGTGCCGATGGTGCCGGCGACGAAGCTGCCGAGCGCCGCGGTGGACAGGGCGGCCGCCGCCCGCCCGGCCCGCGCCATCTTGTTGCCCTCCAGCGCGGAGATCATCGACGCGCTCTCACCCGGGGTGTTGAGCAGGATCGACGTGGTCGAGCCGCCGTACATCCCGCCGTAGTAGATGCCGGCGAACAGGATGAGCGCGCTGGAGGGCTCGAGCCGGAACGTGATGGGCAGCAGCAACGCGACCGTCAGTGCCGGGCCGATGCCGGGAAGCACCCCGACCGCGGTCCCGATGGTCACGCCGATCAGCGCCCACATCAGGTGCTCCGGCGTCAGCGCGCCGGCGAATCCCTCGAGGAGGAGCCCGAGCTGGTCCACCTCAGAACCCCCACGGACCGGCGGGCAGGGTGAGCCCGATCAGCCGGTCGAAGACCAGGAAGACGGTGGCGGCCAGCGCCCACCCGTACGCCACGACCTGCCAGCCGTGGGGAGCCCCCAGCAGCAGGGCCGCCGCCACGAACAACGCCGTCGCCGTCACGACGTAGCCCAGCAGCGGGAGCAGCAGGGCGAACGCCACCAGCGCCGCGACCAGCGCGAGCACGCGCAGCCCCGCCCGGGACTGCCACGGGGGACCGCTCACCGCCACCCGGAGCTTGAGGCGGGAGTCCACCAGCAGGCCGGCGCCGACGGCGCCGAGGAGCACCCCGACCGGCAGTGGCACCGCGGCCGGTCCCACCACGGCCGTGGTGTCCGGCAGCCGCACCGCGTCCACGATCACGAGCACGGCGGCCACCAGCATGAGCGCGCCGAAGGCCGCGGACGCGAGCACGGTGCCGCGGTCCACGCTCCCCGGCGCGGGGGGCGTCGGGTCGGGAGCCGGCTGCGCGGTCTCCCGGCTGGTCGTTGCGTCGCTCATCCCAGTCCGATCTCGTCGAGCACCCGTGACACCCGGTCCTGTTCGGTCCGGACGAACTCCTCGAACTCCGGGCCGGCGAGCGTCGCGTCCCCCCAGCCGCGGCGGTCGAGCGCCTCCCGCCAGGCGTCGGTGCGGGTCATGTCCACCAGCAGTCCCTCCAGCGCCTGCTCCTGCTCCGGGCTGATGCCGGCGGGCGCGACGACGCCGCGCCAGTTCTGCAGCTCCACGTCCACGCCGCTCTCGCGCAGCGTCGGCACGTCGGGCAACCCGGGCAGCCGCTCCGGGCTCGACACCGCGAGGGCGCGCACCGTGCCCGCCTCGATCTGGGACTGCAGCTCGGAGACCCCGGAGACGCCGATCGTCGAGCGACCGGACAACAGGGTCGTGAGGGCCTCCCCACCACCCGAGTGCGCCACGTAGCTGACCTTCGCCGGGTCGGCTCCGACGGCCTTCGCCAGCAGGCCGGCGAGGATCTGCTCGGCGCCTCCCGCCGACCCGCCCGAGATCGACACGGCCGCGATGTCGGCGCGCATCGCACTCACCAGGCCGGCCACGTCGGTGAGCGGCGAGCCCGCCGCGACCACCACCACCTGGTAGTCGGTGGTGAGCCGGACCAGCGGCGTGGTGTCGGCGAGCGAGTGCGGGGAGCCGTTGGCCTCCACCGCCCCGACCATGATCAGCCCGGTGGTCATCAGCTCGGTCGGGTCAGCGGTGCGCCGCACGAACTGGCTCAGCCCGATCGTGCCGCCCGCCCCGGCCACGTTGTAGACCTCGGTGCGCCCGACGAGCTCCCGCAACGCACCCTGCATCTCGCGCGAGGTCTGGTCCCAGCCCCCACCGGGAGCGGCCGGAGCCATGATCCGCAGCTGGCGCTCGCCGATCACGTCCCGCAGTGCGGAGCCTCCCGAGCCCGCGGTGTCCACCGGAGCGGTGACCACCACCGCGCCCGTCACCACGGCGGCCACCGCGAGCGGGGCGAAGCGGTACCAGCGGCGGCGCGGACCGGCGCGGCCCGCACCCGGCTCACCCTGGTCGTCGGCCGCGGCCGTCGAGCGTCGTCGCTCCATCCACCGTTCCTCACTCGTGCCTGGCACCGGCGCCCGAATGTCCGACACCGGGTCGGGTGCCGCATTCGTCACGCATGGTCGACAGTTGCATACAGTGATGGCGACCCGGGGACAAGTGGTGGTGGGCGAACACGGGGGTGGGACAGCGGTGTCGGAAACCGACGAGTCCGTCGACGTCGTCGTCGTGGGCGGGGGGAACGCCGGGTTCAGCGCGGCACACGCCGCCGCCGAGCGGGGCAGGCGGGTGCTGCTGCTGGAGAAGGGCGACCCCGCCACGGCGGGCGGCAACAGCTACTACACGGCAGGCGCGGTGCGGATCGCGCACCACGGGCTCGCCGAGGTCGCCGACCTGCTCGACGACGACGACCGGCACGCGGTCACGGTGCTCCCGCCCTACCCGCCCGAGGCGTTCGCCGCCGACATGTCCACGGTCACCCGCGGCCGCAACGACCCCGCCCTCACCGCGGTGCTGATCACCGAGAGCCAGGACACCGTGCGGTGGCTGCACGGGAAGGGACTGCGCTTCCGGCTGATGTACGAGCGCCAGGCCTACCCCGACGCGCAGGGCCGCCAGGTCTTCTGGGGCGGGCTGGCGCTGGGGAGCACGGGCGGGGGCAAGGGCCTCGTCGAGCAGCACACGCAGGCGGCGGAGAAGGCCGGCGTCGAGATCCGGTACGGCGTGCGCGCCGGGGACCTGGTGCGCGACGCCGGGGCGGTCCGCGGCGTCACGTGGACCGACACGGCGGGCGCGAGCGGCACGGTGCGTGCCGGGTCGGTCGTCCTGGCCGCCGGCGGGTTCGAGGCCGACCCCCGGCTGCGCCGGGAACACCTCGGCGCGGGCTGGGAACGGGCCAAGGTGCGGGGCACCCCGCTCAACACCGGTGACATGCTCACCGCCGCGATCGCCGCGGGCGCCGCCACCCACGGCGACTGGACCACCTGCCACAGCGTGGCGTGGGACGCGTGGTTCCCCGGCAACGAGAGCAACCGGGAGCTGACCAACCAGCTGACCCGGGGCGGCTACCCGCTCGGCATCGTCGTGAACGGCAACGGGGAGCGCTTCCTCGACGAGGGCGCCGACTTCCGCAAC
The DNA here is from genome assembly GCF_050948425.1 of Pseudonocardia xinjiangensis. Taxonomy (NCBI): domain Bacteria; kingdom Bacillati; phylum Actinomycetota; class Actinomycetes; order Pseudonocardiales; family Pseudonocardiaceae; genus Pseudonocardia; species Pseudonocardia xinjiangensis. Next base: position 4,537,106 of record NZ_CP192009.1, read on the forward strand.
TACACCTACGCCGAGTACGGCGCCCGGATCCTCGCCCAGCCCGGCGGGCTCGCCTTCCAGCTCTTCGACGCCACCACGCGGTCCCGGCTGCGGACCGAGGAGTACGACATGCCCGGGGTGTCGGTCGTCGTCGGGCAGACGGTCGAGGAGCTGGCCGCCGGGATCGACGTGGACCCGGCCGCACTGCGCCGCACGGTGGACGGGTTCAACGCCGGGATCGACCGCGGCGTCCCGCTCGACCTCGCCGTCAAGGACGGGCGGGCGGCCCGGGTCGAGCCCCCCAAGTCCAACTGGGCGAGCCCGCTGGAGACGCCGCCGTACTACGCGTTCCCGGTGACGTGCGGCATCACGTTCACCTTCGGCGGCCTGCGCGCCGACACCTGTGGCCGCGTCCTGGACGATGCCGGGGTGCCCGTGCCCGGCCTGTTCGTCTGCGGCGAGATGCTCGGTGGCCTGTTCAGCGGCAACTACCCCGGCGGCACCGGCCTGACCTCGGGAGCGGTGTTCGGCCGCCGCGCCGGGACGCTGGCCTGAGCGCGAGTCACCCGCGGAATCCGGGCGACTCGCGCACCCGGAACGGGCGACTCGCGCGTCGGAGACGGGGCGGGGTCAGGCTTCCCCGGTCATCAGGGCAGCCGCCCGTTCGGCGATGGCGAGGGTCGTGGCGTTCGTGTTCGCCGAGACGATCGACGGCATCACCGAGGCGTCGGCCACCCGGAGACCCTCGACGCCGTGCACCCGCAGTTCCGGGTCGACGACCGCGGCCTCGCCGACACCGATGCGGCAGGTCCCCACCGGATGGAAGAACGTCGTCAGGCTCCGCCGGACGAAGTCGGCGCACGCCTCGTCGTCGCGCACGTCGGGGCCGGGGAACAGCTCCTGGTCGCGCCACGGCGAGAACGCCTTCGCCTCCCCCACCTCCCGCGCCCGCCGCAGACCGACGACCATGCGCTCGACGTCCCGGTCGTCGGCGAGGTAGTTCGGGTCGATGAGGGGAGCGCCCTCGGGGTTCGCGCTGTTCAACCGCATCGACCCGCGGCTGAACGGCGTCATCAGCGCGAACCTCATTCCGAACCCGTCCCCCGTGCCGAGTGTCCCCGGCGGACCGGACGGCGTGTCCACGAACAGCAGGTACAGGTCGACCGGGCCGGCGGGATCGCTGCGGAGCCGGACGTGGGGCTTGCGGACGAAGCTCGCCGCGCGGACGGGGCGCGTCGCGCCGTAGCCCACCGTGGACATCGGGTGGTCGTGCAGGTTCTCCCCCACCGCCACCAGGTCGGAGACGACGTCGATGCCGGCGTCGCGCAGCTGGGCCGCCGGTCCGATCCCGGAGAGCAGGAGCAGCTGCGGCGAGCCGATCGCGCCCGCCGCCAGCACGACCTCCCGCTCCGCGGCGGCGGCGCGCAGCTTGCCGTCCACCGTGTACTCGACGCCGCGGCAACGCCCGCCGTCGAGGACGAGCCGCCGCGCCTGCGCGCCCGTGACCACGTCGAGGTTGGGTCGGCCCAGCACCGGGGTCAGGTAGGCGTCGGCAGCGCTCTGCCGGGCCCCGGCCACGACGTTGTACTCGTTCCAGCCCACGCCGTCGTCGATGCCGTTGTTGAGGTCGTGCACGGCTGGGTGGCCCACCTCGAGCGCGGCCTCGAACGCCGCCTCCCACAGGACGTGGTCCGTCTCGCCCTCCGCGACGGTCATCGGGCCGTCCATCCCCCGGTAGCGCGGGTCGCGGTCGTCCACCGCACGCTCGGTGCGCTTCAGGAACGGCAGCATCGACGCGTAGTCCCAGCCGGTGGCGCCGTCGGCCACCCAGGCGTCGTAGCTGTCGCGATGACCCCGCGAGTGCATCATCGCGTTGATCGAGCTCGACCCGCCGAGAACCTTCCCGCGCGGCCACGAATGGACCGAACCACCGGTACCCGGCTGTGGAGTGGTCTCGAACGCCCAGTCGACCTCCGTCCCGAACAGGAGCGGCCAGCCCAACGGATCGGCCATGGCCGCCGGCCTGCCGGCTCCGCCCGCCTCGAGGAGCAGCACCCGCACTCCGGGGTCCTGGGACAACCGCGACGCGAGCACGCACCCGGCCGTGCCACCACCGACCACGACGTAGTCGTATTCCACACGTTCCCCCTCACCACCGATGCGCTTCGGCCCGGCAACGAATTCACAGTGCCACCGGGCCGCTGGCGGTAATAGCGATCGGTGGCGCCGGTCACCGCCGGGACGGGCGCACCGCGTCATGGCCAGATATCGCGCATTCTCGCCGCATCGGGCAGCCATATGTGTCCATGACGCTGAGTCCGCTCCGCGGGAACGACGTTGTGGGGCGCCGCCCCACCGGGCAGGGTGTCCGAATGCTGCGTGACTTCCGGTTCTCCTTCAACGTCTTCGGCATCCCGTCCCGTCAGGATCTGCAGGAACTCTGCCGGCGCGGGGAGAGCGCGGGGTTCCACACGGTCTTCGCCGCCGACCACCTCGGGGCACCGGCGCCGTTCCCGGTGCTGGTGGCGGCGGCCGACGCCACCGAGCGCCTGCGGGTGGGCACCCTCGTGCTGAACGCCCCGTTCTGGAACCCGGCACTGCTGGCCCGCGAGGTGGCCAGCACCGACATCCTCACCGACGGCCGGCTGGAGCTCGGGCTCGGCGCGGGGCACATGAAGTGGGAGTTCGACGCCGCCGGCATCCCCTGGACGTCCTTCGGCTCACGCGCTCGGTCCCTGGAGAAGACGGTCACCGAGCTGGAGCGGTTCTTCTCCGGCGACCTGGCCGCGCTCCCGGGCGGCACCGCGCCGCAACCGGTGCAGCGCAGCGGCTTCGGCGGGTCCGGGCCGCCGCTGATCGTCGGCGGCACGGGCGACCGCGTGCTGACGATCGCCGCACGCCACGCCGACATCATCGGCGTCGCCGGCGCCTACCAGGTGGCCGGCCGCCCGCCGGGGACGTTCCGGCTGGCCACCGCGGCGGAGACCGACGAGCGGATGCGGTTCGTGCGGGGGCTGGCCGGGGAGCGCAGCCGGCACATCGAGTGGCACCTGCTGGTGCAGATGGTGGTGCCCACGACCGACCGGCGATCCACGGCCGAGGACATCATCAGCAGGTTCGGCACGGAGACGACCGCCGACGAGGCGTTGGAGATGCCGTACCTGCTGATCGGCACGCCCGAGCAGATGGCCGAACAGCTGGTGGCGGCCCGGGAGCGTTGGGGGTTCTCCTACGTCACCGTGCACGAGCCGTACCGGGAGGCGTTCGAGCCGGTGGTGGAACGCCTCAGGTCGTAACGCGACACCATTCACAATCCAGGAAATACGCCGTCATCGACGCCATCCATGCTTTCCTCTGTTATCTGATGGCGCCATCGGACCCGGCTTCACTATTCTGATTCGATGACGGCCGGAAAAATCAGCTTCGCCGCCGCGTTGGAACTGCGCCCCTCCGATTCGGACATCGAGAGGTTCCGGGCTCCATCTGGGTGGGGTGGTCTCCGGCGGGCTGCCAGTCGTCCATGCTGCGCGGCGAGGCGGAGCTGCCCGCGTAGGCATCGGCGGCCGACCGGCCCGCTGATCGGTTGATGACCATTGCCGGGTTGCTCGCTACGGTCTGCGCGTGCCCGATCATGTCCCCGACCCACGATCCCTGCGCGTGTCCGACGCGGAGCGCGAACACGTCGTCGAACTGCTGCAGCGCGCCACGGGTGCCGGCCTGCTCGATCTCGACGAGTTCACCCGGCGGGTGGACGCGGCGCTGGCCGCGCGCACCCGGGGAGAGCTGAACGTGGTCCTGCTCGACCTGCCGGGCATGGCGCACCCGGAACAACCCGGCGCCACCGGCACACCGCACCGTTCCCCGGTGCGGCCGCAGTCGACGTCCGATGCGGTGATCACCTCGGGCTCCACCGAGCTGCGCAGCGTCCTCGGCTCCCTCACCCGGCGCGGCGACTGGGACGTGCCTGCCCGGCTGGTGGTGCGGACGAAGGTCGGGTCGACCGAGCTCGACTTCACGAAGGCCCGGATCCCGCACGACGTCGTCGAGATCGAGCTGGACGTGGTGGCCGGCTCGGTCGAGATGCGGATGCCGCACGGCGCCCGGGTCGAGCACCACGAGGTGCAGTCGGTGCTCAGCAGCATCGAGGACAAGAGGCGCGCCGGCTCGGACGGCACCCCCGGCCCGACCTTCCGGCTCACCGGCTCCGTGCGCGCCGGCTCGGTGGAGATCCGCTCACCGAAGCGGCGCTGGTGGCACGGCGACGAGTAGGGGCTCCTCGGTCGCGGAACCTCAGTAGCGCACGTCGCTCTGCAGCAGCGGCGGGTACACGGTGGAGGCCACACCGTCCACAGTGGCTCCCGCGAACTGCAGCATCGCGCGCTGCGCGCCGTGCATCGGTGCCGGGTAGTTCAAGGCCGGGGCCGAGACCTCGTCCAGCACGCGGAGGTGTTCAGGGGTGAGAGTCACCTCCAGGGCGGCGAGGTTGTTCTCGAGGTGCTCCACCCGCCGGGCACCGAGGATGGGCACGACGGTGCCTTCGCGGGCCAGCAGCCAGGCCAGCGACACCGCCGCGGACGTGGTCCCGAGCTCGTCGGCGACCGCGGCGACCGCATCGATGACCGTGAACTCGTCCTCGCCGGGGCCGCCGACGAAGGCCGTGCGCGCGGAGTCGCTGACCTGCGTGCCGCGGCGGTACTTGCCCGACAGGAAGCCGTTCCTCAGCGGGCTCCACGGAACCAGCGCCATGCCCTGGTCGAGCGCGAGCGGTGCGAGTTCGCCCTCGACGGTGCGGGCCAGCAGCGAGTACTCCACCTGGAGCGCGATCAGCGGCGTCCAGCCCTTCAGCAGCGCCGTGGTCTGGGCCTGGGCGGTGAACCACCCCGGCGTGTTGGAGAACCCGATGTAGCGGATCTTCCCCGCCCGTACCAGGTCGTCGAGGGTGCGCAGGGTCTCCTCGACCGGGCTGTGGCGGTCCCAGTTGTGCAGCCAGTACAGGTCGAGATGGTCGGTGCGCAGGCGGCGCAGGGTCTCGTCGAGCTGGGCGACGATCGACCCACGCCCCGCTCCCCCGCCGTTGGGGTCACCGGGGAAGAGGTTGCCGAAGAACTTCGACGCCAGCACCACGTGCTCGCGCCGGCCGGGACGGGCGGCGAAGAAGTCGCCGAGGATCTTCTCCGAGTGGCCGTTGGTGTAGAAGTTCGCCGTGTCGACGAAGTTCCCGCCGAGGTCCAGGTAGGTCGCGAGGATCTTCTCCGACTCCTCGACGCCGGTACCGGCACCGCCGGGATCCTCCCCGAAGGTCATCGCGCCGAGCGCGAGCGGGCTGACCCGCAGCCCGGAACGGCCGAGGGTGACGTAGTGGTCGAGAGGCATGCGCACGGCTCCAGCGGGTGTCGGAATGGTGAGACCATGCAAGCGCGAGCGACCTGGTCTGCGGTAGACCGATACGCGCGAGGTCTTGCCCGATCCTCTCGACTCCGACCCGCTGCCACCGTGGCCGCCCGCACCCGAAACGGGCGACTCACGCACCCGAAACGGGCGACTCACGCACCCGAAACGGGCGACTTGCCGACGACCACAGGAGCGTGGGGCGCCGACCGGCTCGACCGTCCCCCGGTGCCGAGCCGGCCGGCAGTCACCGGGGAGCGGCCTGGGTCAGCTCGGCGAGGATGGGGGCTGCGGTCGTCGCGGCATGGATACCGATCACGCTGACGATCGCGAGCACCTCCATGATCTCCCCGGCCGTCGCTCCGAGCCGGACCGCGTTCTGCATGTGCAGCTTCAGCCCCGGCACGTAGAGGTGGGTGGCCGAGGCGTCGAACGCGATGTAGATGAGCTCCTTGATCTTCGGCGGCAGGGTCCCGGTCTTCCAGGGCACCGAGGAGAACTCGATGTAGGCCTCGAACAGGTCGGGGTCGAGCTCGAGCAGGCCGTCCCAGAAGGTGTGCCAGTAGCCGCGGTTGGCCGTGAACTCGGCCTTGAGCCGCTCGCGGCGCTCGTCGAGCGGGGCGGGGCCGTCCCGCAGCCCCTCCTCCTCCAGCACCTCCAGCAGCAGTGGCACGCCGATGTTGCTGGCGTGGATGCCGAGCGTGCTGGTGAGCTCGATGACCTCCATGATCTCCTGCGGCGTGGCGCCGTGCTCCAGCGCGGCGGCCACGTGCTGGCGGATCCCGGGCACGTAGAGGTGCGTCGCCGCGGCGTCGGCGGCGATGTAGACGAACTCCTTGACCTTGGGCTCGAGGTGGGACTCCCCGGTCCAGGGCACGGCGGAGAAGTGCAGGTAGGCCCGGACGAACGGCGGGTCGAGCTCCAGCATCCGCTCCCACGCGTCACCCCAGGTGCCGCGCACCTTGATGAACTCGTCCTTGATCTCCTGCTGCTCTGCGGTCAGCGTCATGGGGTGCTCCTCGGATCGGGATCCGTCACCTCGCCGGCCCGCAGCCAGCGCACGATCTCGGTGTGGTCGGCATCAGGGGGGAGTGCCGTGGCCGCCTCGCCCCAGAGCTCGACGGTGCGGCCGATGAGCGCGGACGGCGCGCCCGTCGCCTCGGCCAGGCCCAGCGCGATGCGGATGTCCTTGACCATCAGCGCGAGCGCGAAGCCGGAGTCGTAGGTCTCGGGCACCACGAAGTTGGGCCACTTGTTCTCGGTGGAGCCGCTGCGCCCGCTCGAGGAGTTCACCGCGTCGAGCATCACGGAGGGGTCGAGGCCGAAGCGTTCCCCGGCCAGCAACGCCTCGGAGCTCGCGAGCAGGTGGGCCGCGGACATCAGGTTGTTGAGCGCCTTCAGCGCGTGGCCCGCGCCGACGGGGCCGACGTGGCGGACCCGGCCGAGGAGCGCCAGCAGCGGCTCGACACCCGCGACCGCGTCGTCCGGGCCGCCGACCATGATCGTCAAGGTGCCCTTGGTGGCGCCGGAGACCCCACCGGACACCGGCGCGTCGATCATGGTGGCGCCCCGGGCGGCCACCTGCTCGGCGAGCGCCCGGGTGCGCATCGGCTCCGAGGAGCCCATGTCCACCAGCACCGTGTCGGGGGTGAGCGCGTCGAGCAGCCCGTCGGCCAGCACGGCCTCGACGATGTCCGAGTTCGGCAGCATCAGCACCACGACCGACGGCCCGACCGCCACGACCTCAGCCGGCTTGTCGACGACCGTGACGACGTCGGCGAGCGCCTCCCGGGGGCCCGGGGCCGCGTCGTGGGCGCGCACCGCCACGCCGGCAGCGACGAGCCGCCGCACCATGGGGTCGCCCATCCGGCCCAATCCCACGAACCCGACGGGCCCCACCGGCGGCTCAGACACGACCGGTCCCGTTCCGCTCCGCCGCGAGCTCGCCGAGCACGCGCTCGGCCACCCGGAAGGACTCCAGCGCGGCGGGCGCGCCGCAGTAGGCCGCGGCCTGCAGGAGCGCCTCCTGGATCTCCACCTCGGTGCACCCGTTGGTGACCGCGCCCCGGACGTGGACGCCCAGCTCGTGGTTGCGGTTCAGCGCCGTGAGCATCACGAGGTTGAGCAGGCTGCGGGTGCGCCGGTCCAGGCCGGGCCGGCTCCAGATCTCGCCCCAGGCCGTGCGGGTGACGTACTCCTGCACGGGACGGGCGAAGTCGCTCACCCCGGCCAGCGACCGGTCGACGTGGGCGTCGCCCAGCACCTCCCGCCGGATCGCCAGCCCCTGCTCGTAGCGCCCGTCGGTCGTCGCTCCGCTGGTCATCGCATCGCTGGTCATCGCATCCCCGGTCATCGCTGCCCTTCCAGCGCCACCAGGGCGCGGTACTCGTTCTCGTCCACCTCGTCCAGCCACACGGTCGGGCCGAGCGACACGGCCAGGTGGGTCATCACGGTGTCCACCGTGCCGCCGTGCCAGTGCCGCTCGCCCGGGGGCACCCAGACCACGTCCCCGGCCCGGATCACCTCCGGCTGTTCGCCGTGCGTGCAGACCCATCCCCGGCCGGCCGTCACCACGAGGATCTGGCCGCCGGTGTGGTGGTGCCAGTAGGTGCGCGCGCCGGGGGTGAAGGTCACCGAGTTGATCGTGTTGCCCTCAGCGGTGGTGGGCAGCACCGGGTCACCCCAGACGGTGCCGGTGAAGGTCTCCGTGCGGGACTGGGTGGGGGTGGAGTCGGGGGCGCGGCCCCGGACGATCTGCATGGGTCATTCCTCCGTCTTGTCGTGGACGCGGGTCCCCCCGGCGACGTCACCGATCGCGTCCACCACCCGGTTGCTGATCTGGTCGCCGTAGCCGAGGCTCTCGGCCAGCCCGAAGCTCGCCAGCGGGCCCGCCGCGTTGAGGCTGGGCACCCCGAGCTTGCCGATGAGGTCGACGTAGAGCGCCACGTCCTTGGTCATCAGCCGCCCGGTCAGCCCACCTTCGAGGTAGTCGCCCTGCACGATCCGCGGGAACCGGTTGAGCGTCGCGAAGTTGACCCCGCTGCTGCTGTTGATCACCTCGAGCAGCTGGCTCAGGTCGAGCCCGGCACGCCGGCCCGCGACCATCACCTCGGCCGAGGCCGCGAGGCTCACCGCATTGAGGAAGTTGTTGAGCAGCTTCGCGGTGTGCCCGGCCCCCGAGGCGCCCATGTGGTGCACGTGCGCGGCGATCGGCTCGAACACCCATCCGATCTCGGCAAGCGCATCGGCGTCGCCGCCCGCCATGATCGTCAAAATGCCCTTGTCGGCGGCGGCAGCTCCCCCGGAGATGCCGGCGTCGAGATAGCGGACCCCCACCGCCGCCGCCTCGGCGTGCAGCGCGACCGTCGAGGACGGCGCCGCCGTGGACAGGTCGACGATCGTGGTCCCCGCCGCGGCGCCGGCGAGCACCCCGCTCGGGCCGCGGACGACCGCCTCGACGACGTGGCTGTCGGGCAGCGACATCAGGACCACCTCGGACGCCCTGGCCACCTCGGCCGGGTCACCGAGCAGCGTCGCGCCCACCGCCTCGACCCGGCCGGCCTGCGCGTCGAACCCCACCACCGGGATCCCGGCGTCGACCAGGCGGCGCGCCATCCGGCCACCCATGTTGCCCAGCCCGACCACTCCCACCGTCGGAGCGCTCATGACACCACCACTTCCTCTGCTTGCGTCCTCGTCCTGCCGGCGACCCGCACGACGAGGTCGGTGAGATCACCGGGCATGTCGGGCAGCCGGCCCGGGAACCGGTCGGGCACCGCGGCGTCGTGGCCCGCCAGGAGCAGCCGGCCCGGGTCGGCGGACATCTCGCGCAACAGGTCGAAGCCGCGGTACATGTCGACCAGGTCCGCCACCACGAAGAACGGACGGTCGCGTTCGAGCTCCTCGTAGAAGTGCAGCGCGTCGGCAGCCAGGATCACCGCGCCCGGTCCGCCGTCCTCGCCGTCGACGGCGACCTGGGCCACGAGCTGGCCCGGGGTGTGCCCTCCGACGACGACCAGCTCGAACCCGGGCGCGAGGTCGAGGGTCTTCTCGACCAGCCGCAGCCTGCCCTGCTCCCCCGCGGCGGCGAGCCGGTCGAGCTCGATCGCCTCCGTGGAGTGGGCGAACTGGGGGCGAGCGGCGTACGGGCCGGTCCAGAACTCGTACTCCCGGCGGGCGATGACGATCTCCGCGGCCGGGAAGCGCTCCAGGTTCCCGATGTGGTCGTAGTGCGCGTGCGTGACGACGAGCTGGCTGACCGAGCCCGGGTCGATGCCGAGCGCCATGAGCGCGTCACCCGGGTCGGCGAGCTGGGTGCGGCCCCGCCGCCGCCCGGCCTCGGCGCTGAACCCGCAGTCGACCACGATCGTGCGATCTCCGTCGCGGACGACCCAGAAGAAGTAGTCCATCGGCAGGTCCTCGTCGGGCTCGCCGTAGACGTGGAAGTTCAGGTAGTTCTCCGCCTTGCGCGCGAGCCTGGTCCCGTAGCGGACCGCCAGCACCTCGTACCCACTCATCAGAATCTCCTGCGTTCGTTCATCGGGTCGATCCTGCGGCGACGGCCGCATCGGCGTCCAACCCACGGCCGACGGTCTCGGGGAGCCACCGGGCCAGTGCGACGGTGCCGAGAACGGCGACGACGACCATGTACAGCGCGGGCAGGGTGCTGCTCCCGGTGCCCGCGGCGATGGCGGCCGCGATCAGGGGGCCCGGGCCGCCGATGAGGGCGAGCCCCAGGTTGAACCCGATCGCGCTGGACGTGGAGCGGGTCTGGGCCGGGAACAGCTCCACGAGCATGCACACGGTGGTGACGCTGACCATCGACTGGAACACCGAGAACAGCACCATGCCACCGACCACGCCCGCGGCGGTGCCGGTGCCCATCAGCGCGAACGCCGGCACGCTCACGATCGCCAGCCCGGCACCGCCCGCGAGGTTCACCCGGCGCCTGCCCACCCGGTCGCTCAGCGCCCCCGCCACCGGGCACAGCGCCGCGTAGACCAGGAGCCCGATGGCGACGAGCACCAGGGCGCGGGACTGCGGCAGCTTGACGGTGGCGGTCAGGAAGCTGATCACGTAGGTGGCGAGATAGTAGAAGCCGAGGCCCTGCACGCTGGAGAACGCGAAGGTGAGCGCGATCGCCCGCACGTCGCGTCCGGCGCGCCGCACCGGGGCGGTGCTGACCGCTCCCGCCTGCACCAGCCGCTGGAACACCGGCGTCTCGTCGATCCGCAACCGGATCCAGGTGCCGACCAGCGTGAGCGGCACCGCGACGAGGAACGGGACCCGCCATCCCCACGACAGCATCTGCTCCGGGGTGAGGCTCAGTTCGAGCGCGAGGACCAGCAGGCCGCCGAAGGCGGTGGCGAGGGCGGCGGTCGCGGAGACCACGCTCGCGAAGCGACCCCGGCGGTTCGTCGGCGTGTGCTCGACGAGGAACGCCGCCGACCCGGTCCACTCCGCCCCCGCGGAGAAACCCTGCAGGCAGCGCAGCAGCACCAGCAGGATCGGCGCGAGGACCCCCGCCTCCGCGTAGGTGGGCAGCACCCCGATCAGGGTGGTGGACAGGCCCATCAGGCCGATCGACAGCGTGAGCAGCGCCCGGCGCCCGCGGCGGTCACCCATCGCTCCGAGCACGAGGCCGCCGAGTGGCCGCATGAAGAACGCCACGCCGAAGACGGCCAGGGAGGCCAGCAGCGAGGCGGCCGGGCTCACGCCGGGGAAGAAGAGGCGCCCGAGTGTGGCGGCGAGGAAGCCGTAGATGGCGAAGTCGAACCACTCCGTGAAGTTGCCGACGGCCGTGGCCAGAGCGACGACGCGGCGGGCCTTCCCGAGATCCGCCTCCGGGTCCTGGACACCCTGCGCCATCGCACTCTCCTCGGTGAGCAGTCGATCGTCGTGGTCGATTGACATACTGTCAGACAATCCGAGCGCGCGCACAGCGCCCGGGTGACGCGGTCGAGCGTCGGCAGCTAGACGCGGCCCGCCGTGGGAGCGGTGCGGGCGTCGAGCGCGGCCGTGTCCCACGCACCGGCACCGCCGGAGGGACGCACGCTGTTGACGATCGACGCGCCGCCGTCGACCGAGACGGCCTCGCCGGTCATGTAGGCGGCGTCGTCGCTGAGCAGGAAGGCCACGACGGACGCGATCTCCTCCGGGCTGCCCGCCCGGCGCAGCGGGGTGGTCGAGGCGCGCTGCACCATGTCGGCGCTGCCGCCCGGACCATCCCCCGAGCCGAAGAGTGCGGTGGGGACGATGCCGGGCGCCACGGCGTTGACCCGCACGCCCAGCGGGCCGCCGTACACCGCGGCGTTGCGCATCAGCCCCAGCACGCCGTGCTTCGAGGCGTGATAGGGCAGCAGGTCAGAGCTGCCGCGCAGGCTCGCGATGGACGCCGTGATGACGATCGCGCCCGCGCTGCTCTGCAGGAAGTACTGCCGGAACGCGGCGCGGAGCCCGAGGAACGTCCCCCGCATGTTCACCGCGATCACCCGGTCGAACTCCTCGACGCCCAGATCGGGCAGGGCCGTCGGGGTGCCGGGGATCCCGGCGTTGAGGTGGTGCAGGTCGACCCGCCCGAACCGGTCCACCGCGGCATCCATGTACCGCTCGACGTCCTCCTCGCGGGAGACGTCGGCCGCGACGCCGATGGCCTCGCCCTCGAGACGGGCGGCCAGCGCCGACGCGGCGTCGCCGTCGAGGTCGACCAGCACGACGGATGCTCCCTCACGCGAGAGCCGCGCCGCCGTGGCACCACCGATCCCGCCGGCGGCACCGGTGACGACCGCGACTCGACCTGTGAGAGATCCGACCGGCATACCCACTCCTCAGTTCGCAACGCTCGCCTGACTGTATGACAATCGGACGAGCACTGCCAACCGAGATCGTCCGACCGGCAGACCGGGGTGGACCGGATGTCGGCGACCCACGACCGGCCGGCCCAGTGGGGGTCGTCCGAGTGGGGTCGGCCCCGCGGGACGGACCCAGCGCCCGGCGGGGCGGAACGTCAGCTGGTGGCGGCCACGAGCGCGTGCGAGGAGTGGCGGATCGCCTCGATACCGGTGCGGGCAGCGGCCCGGACGTGCGTGACCATGGCGTCGGCCGCGGCGCCCGCTTCCCTGGCCTCGACGGCTTCGACGAGAACCCGTAGCTCGGCCACGGCCTCCGGCGGGCGGGCGGGACCGGACGACAGCGAGCTCGCCCGCAGCAGGCTCACCCGGGCGTGCAGCTGGGACAGGCTCGCCCGCAACGCCGAGTTGCCCGCGCCGGTGAGCAGCACCTCGTACAGCACGTCCTTGGCCTTGAGCACGGCCACCGTGCCCTCCCGCCGCTCGACCACGCTCTCGAGCTGGGTGAACGCCCGGCGCAGTGCGACCACCTGGGCGTCGGACGCCCGCTCGACGAACTTCTTCACGAGGTGCCCCTCGAGGACCTCGCGCAGCTCGTAGAGCTCCTCCGCCTCCTCGGGCGACAGGGCGACGACGACAGCACCCTTCTGGGGGATGGTCTTGACCAGCCCCTCGGCGGCGAGCTCGCGCAGCACCTCGCGGATCGTCGTACGGGAGACCCCGGTCATGTCGATCAGCTCGCGCTCGATGAGGCGTTGGCCGGGGGCGAAGCGGAAGCTGAGGATGGCCTCGCGCAGCACGTCGAGCACCTGGCTGCGGAGGGGGGCGGCCACCCGGCCGATCTGCGCGGCGAGACTCGTCACCTGCTCGCTCCCGGCTTCGCTCACCGGCTCAGCGTACGGCATGATCGTCATACAGGGAGCGGATATCCGGTTCGGGCCGTTCGGACGAACACCCAGGATCGGACACGAGCCCACCATAGCGCCGAAGATCAGTCGCGCGCCAACGCGGCGCGGATCCGGCGGCGCGCCCCGCTCTACGCCACCCCGAGCGCCTTGCGGCGTGCGTGGTAGCGGCGCAGCAGCACCGGGCGCAGCCAGCGCACCGGCGGCGGGAAGTTCGCCACGATGGCGTCATAGCCCGGGGCGGGCGTGGGATCGGAGAGCAGCCCGAGTACCAGGTCCGGTCCGGACTTGGGGGCCGCCGCCACGATCGCCGCCCGCAGCGTGCGGATCTCGGCCGCGGACACCTGGGGGAACAGTGCGCGCAGCACGGGCTCCTCGTCGTCCAGGTGCCCGCCGAGGGCGTCGCGGCAGACGACGGCCTTCGGGTATCCCGTGGTCGCGGCGACCTGCACCGCCGCCCGGCGCTCCGCCGGAGTGCGGGCCGCGCCGAGCGCGCCGATGGCCTCCGACAGCGCGGTCAGGTTCGCGTCGAGCTCCTCGTGCTCCTGCGTGAGCCGGGTCAGGTCGTCGGCGGAGCCGGGGAAGAGCCGGCGCAGCAGCGGCCAGAACTGCGCGTCCTCGCTCCGGTGGTGATGGTGCAGGAAGCCGTTGTGCCACCGCGCCACGGAGACGAGCGCCCGGACGTCCACGGGACCGTCGTCCGCCAGCACCTTCAGCGACTGCGCGATCAGCTCCGACCCGCGCCGCAGGATCGTGTGCACGGCCAGCAGTTCGTCGTACATGCGCAGGCCCTCGGCAGGGTCGGGCTGCAGAGCGGTCATGGAGCACCTCGGATCAGGACGGGCAGCGGCGAGACAGTTTCAGGTGAACGGTAATGCAATCAATACCCTACGCCTGCATCGACCCCTAGACTCCGGGTATGGCTTCGACGCGCTCCTACCGCTCGCCGCGCCGGGAGAGCGACGCGGCCGACACGCGCCGCGACATCCTGCGCGGCGCCCGCGATCTCTTCGCGGCACAGGGCTACGCCCGCGTCACCGTGGCGGACATCGCCAGGCAGGCCGGCATCGCTGTCAAGACGGTGTACGCGAGCGCGGGCACGAAGGCCGACATCCTCACGGAGCTGCTGACCGACGCCGCCCAGAACGCGGGCGCGCAGGAGACCCTCGCCGAGGTGCTGCGGAGCGAGGATCTCGGCGCAGCCATGCGCGCGCTGGCCCGCGGCACGCGCGCCGGCAACGAGACGCACCACGAGACCATCCAGATCATGTTCTCGTCGATGGCGGGCAGCGACATCGCCGAGGAGATCTGGCACCGGTCCACGGACTACTACCGGGACACCCTCCGCCGCGTCGCCGAGCACCTCCACACCCGGGGGCTGCTCACTCCCGGCCTGGACGTGGACGCGGCAGCAGACCGCCTCTGGTTCTGCTTCGGGATCACCGCCTGGCGCACCCTCGTCGCGGACTGCGGGTGGACCTACGACGAGGCCGAGCGGTGGCTGTGTCGTCAGGCCGTCGGGATGCTGGGCGACGCCGCCCGCGCCTGAGCGTCCTCGGGGAAGGTCAGCTCCGTGGTCTTGCGCGGCATCAGCAGCACGGCCCCCACGATGACGACGCTGATCACGAACATCACCAGGAACACGTTGTGCGTGGCGTCGTAGAGGGCGCTGCGGACGAACGCGTCGACCGGCGAGGCCGGGTCGAGGTGGCCGCCCAGCACGAGGCTGGTGGCGTCGGCGCTCGGTGGCAGGTGCCCGGCCACCGCGGCCGGCGGATGCGCGAAGCGGTCCGCGAGCGTGGCGTTCGCGATCGCCCCGAGGACAGCCACGCCGATGGCGCTGCCCATCGAGCGGTTGAACATGTTGGTGCCGGTCACCACTCCGCGCCGGTTCCAGCCGACCGTCGACTGCACGGCGACCAGGGTGGGGACCGACGCGAGGCCCAGACCGACCCCGAGCACGAAGGCCGCACCCGCGGTCTCCCACACCGTCGCGCCGATCGGCAGCAGGGCGATCAGCAGCGCCCCGATGACGACGAAGACGCTTCCGATGAGCGCGGTGTCCCGGAAGCCGAGCCGCATGTAGATGCGCCCGGCCTGGGACGCCGAGAGGGGCCACCCGACGGTCATCGCCCCCAGCGTCAGGCCGGCGACGAGCGCACCGGTTCCCAGTACGCCTTCGGCGAAGGTGGGGAGGTAGGAGCTCATACCGATCAGCAGAGCCCCGATGATGAGCGACGCCAGGTTCCCGCCCACCAGCGTGCGCTTGCTGAACACCCACAGCGGCACCACGGGCTCGACGGCCCGCCGCTCGACGAACACGAAGGCGATCAGCATCGCCGCGCTGATGGCGAAGATCAGGACGCCCTGCACCGAGCCCCAACCCCAGGCCACACCACCTTCGAGCAGTCCGAGGATCAGCAGCGAGCAGCCGAGGGTGAGCAACGCGGCGCCCAGGTAGTCGATGCGGCGCTTGCGCCGCTCGACCGTCTCGGTGAACTTGAGGACCAGCACCACCACGGCGATCGCACCGACGGGGACGTTGACGTAGAAGATCCACCGCCACGACAGGTACTCGGCGAAGACCCCGCCGAGGGTCGGCCCGATCACCGACGCCATGGCCCACACGGTGGCGAGGTAGCCCTGGACCTTGCCGCGTTCCTCCACCGTGTACTGGTCGCCGACGATCGTCATGCTGATCGGCTGGACGGCTCCCGCCCCGATCCCCTGGATGGCCCGGGAGATGATCAGGACGGGCATGCTCCACGCCGCGCCACAGAGCACCGAGCCGAGCAGGAACACCGCGATGCCCCAGAGCATCACCGGCTTGCGGCCCAGGACGTCCGCGAACTTGCCGTAGAGCGGGACGGTCACCGCCTGGGTGAGGAGGTAGATCGAGAACAGCCAGGGGAACTGTTCGAAGCCCCCGAGGTCGGTCACGATGGACGGGACGGCCGTGGCGATGATCGTGCTGTCCAGCGCCACGAGACCGGTGCCGAGCATCACCGCGAGGAGGACCGGCCCGCGCTCCGAGCGGAAGCCGATCCCCTTCGTGCCGGAGGGGACCACACTGGTCACTGCTGGAACTCCTTGGAGGACGTCGGAGAGCAGGAAGCTGAGAACGCCCGCTTCTAGTTCGCAATGCTAGTTATTTTACGGTCCGGTCGCGTTCCCTCCGGTCCGGAGTGGCGCGACACACCCCGACGGCGCTCCACGGCACATCCAGGGCGTTCCGGTCCGCAGCACGGCACCGAGCACCTCGTTGGGCCACTGAGTGGAACAGTGAGCGGCGTCATAGCCGGGCCGATCCCGCAGTTGAGGGCGTCGATGCCGCCGGGCGGCCCGAATTGCGCAGTTGTTTGTTCCAGCCACCGGCGCACGGACTGCTAGGTATCGATCTCATGAAAAGTCCGTGGCGTAGGTGCGCCTTTGCCGTGACGGCCGCAGTCGTTACGACGCTGGCCGCTGCGTGTGGTTCGACGGCGTCGGCCGTGGGGCCCGCACAGGCACCGAACCTCAATGACATCGTCAAGCAGGGCACCGTCCGGGTCTGCAGCACCGGGGACTACCGCCCGTTCACCTATCGCGATCCGCAAGGGCAGTGGAGCGGAATCGACATCGAGATGGCCCAGAACATGGCCCAGCGCCTGGGCGTCAAGCTGGAGCTCGTCCAGACGACGTGGGGCACCATGCTGAGCGACCTCGGCACGAAGTGCGACATGGCGATGGGGGGCATCAGCGTCACCCTCGATCGCGCGCAGCACGCGCTCTACAGCGCCCCCTACCTGCGCGACGGCAAGGCGGCCATCGTCCGCTGCGCCGACCGCTCGAAGTATCCGACATTGGCCAGGATCGATCAGCCCGGAGTGCGCGTCGTCGTGAACCCGGATGGCACCAACGCCGATTTCGACAAGGCGAACATCCATCACGCCACGGTCGTGAACTTCCCGGACAACAACACCATCTTCGGCCAGCTCCTCGACAACAAGGCAGACGTGATGATCACGGACGCCAGTGAGGTGCGGTGGCAGACGAAGGCGAACCCACAGCTCTGCGGGGAGAGCCTTGACCATCCCTTCACGTTCGAGCAGAAGGCCTATCTGATCCCGCAGAGCGATCCGGTCATGCAGCAATGGGTCGACGAGTGGCTGAACATCGCGCAGAACGACGGCACGTACGCGGCGATCAGCAAGAAATGGACGGGTCAGGTGATCAGCGCGACGTGAGGTCCACACCGGGGTCACTACGGCCGAGCGTCGCGAGCACGGCGGCTCGCACCTCGGCCGCACCCGGCAGGTACGCGTCCTCCAGGGGCGGGCTGACCGGGATCGGCTGGAACGGCGCCCCGACGCGCTCGATCGGCGCGTCGAGGTCGTCGAAGCCCGCATGCTGGACGGCCGCGGCGATCTCGGCACCGAAGCCCCCGTGCTGCACCGCCTCGTGCGCCACGACCAGCCGGTTGGTGCGCCGGACCGACTCCAGGATCGTCTCCAGGTCGAGCGGGACGAGCGTGCGCGGGTCGATCACCTCCACCTCGATGCCCTCGGCGGCGAGGGCCTCGGCCGCCGCGAGTGCCTCGTGCACCAGCCGCGACAGCGCGACGACGGTGACGTCGCGGCCGGGACGCAGGACCGCCGCCTTGCCGATCGGGACCGGTTCGATGCGGACGGGCACGGTCTCCTTGCGGAAGTACAGCGTCTTGTTCTCGACCACCACGACGGGCCCGGGGTCGGCGATCGCGCTGGCCAGGAGCCCGGCCGCGTCGACGGCCCGGCTGGGCATCACGACCGTCAGGCCCGGCACGTGGGTCAGCCAGCTCTCCATGCTCTGCGAGTGCTGCGCCCCCGACCGGTGCCCCGCGCCGCCCTGCGTGCGCAGCACCATCGGGACGGTCAGCTGGCCGCCCGACATGAAGTGCGCCTTCGCCGCCTGGTTGACCAGTTGGTCCAGCGCGAGGGTGATGAAGTCGATGTACATGATCTCCAGCACCGGCCGCAGGCCCGACTGCGCCGCCCCGACGGCGATCCCGCAGATCGCGGCCTCGCTGATGGGGGTGTCGAGCACGCGCTCGGTGCCGAACTCGTCGACGAGCCCGGCCGTCGTCGTGAACGGCCCGCCCGCCGTGACGTCCTCCCCGATCACGAACACGGTGGGGTCGACGCGCATGGCGTCGCCGATCGCGCCGGCGACGGCCGCCGCGTAGGTCGTCTCGTGCGTCTCACTCATGACTTTCCTCCGGCCCGCACCAGCGACGCCGCCAGCACCTCGTCGGGGAACGGGCTGCGCCGCGCCGCCTCCACGGCCTCGTCCACCTCGGCCCGCGCCGCCGCTTCGAACTCCGCAGGGTCGCCATCGGCCAGCCAGCCGTCCGCGGCGCCCTGGCGCTGCAGCCGCAGGATCGGGTCCTTCTCCTGCCACTCCGCCTTCGAGACGGCCTCGCGGTAGCGGTCGGGGTCGCCCTCGTAGTGCCCGCGCAGCCGGTGGGTGAGGCACTCCAGCAGCGCCGGCCCCTCCCCCGCCCGGACGCCGGCGAGCATCCGCCCGAACACCGACCGGACGGCGGCGAACTCGTTGCCGTCCACGGTCTCGCGCGGCAGGTCGTACGGGGCGACGACGTCGCTCACCCGCTCGACGTTCGTGTGTGCCGAGCGCGGGCTGAACTCGGCGAATCCGTTGTTCTCGCACACGAACACCACCGGCAGCTTCCACAGCGTCGCGATGTTGATCGACTCGTTGAACTGGCCTGCCTGCACCGCACCGTCGCCGAAGAACACCACGGCGACGGCGTCGCCGCCCCGCATCCGGGCGGCGAGCGCGCTGCCCAGCGCCATCGGGATGTTGCCCCCGACCACGCCGGTGGCCCCGAGCATCCCGTGCTCGACGTCCACGAGGTGCATCGAGCCGCCGAGCCCCTTGCACAGTCCGCCGACCCGTCCCATCAGCTCCGCGAGCAGGGCCGGCAGCGGGGCACCCTTGGCGAGGGTGTGCCCGTGGGCGCGGTGCCCGCTGTAGACGGCGTCGTCGTCGCGCAGCTGCCCACAGACGGCGGCGGCCACGCCCTCCTGCCCGACGGACAGGTGGATCAGGCCGTGCACCTCCCCGGCCCGCTTGAGCTGCCCGACGCGTTCCTCCATGGCCCGGATCCGCCACATGAGGCGCAGGGCGTCCCTGAGCTGATCCGGGCTGGGCTGATCGGGACCGGTCGTTCCACTCACGTCAGGCCACGACTCCCGCGCCGAGCACCTGCCGGACGGCGGCGACGATCTTGCCGGTGTCCGGCAGGATGAAGTCCTCCATCGGCTTCGAGTACGGGATCGACGCGTCCAGTGCCGTGACCTGCACGATCGGCGCCCGCAGCGACGAGAACCCGTGCTCGGCCACCTCGGCGGCGATCACTGCCGACACCGACGAGTGCCGGGTGGCCTGGTCGACGAGCACGAGCCGGCCGGTCTTCGCCACCGACGTCAGCACCGTGGCGGTGTCCAGCGGAGCGATCGTGCGAGGGTCGATGACCTCGGCGCTCACCCCCTCGGCGGCAAGCTGCTCGGCCGCACCCAGGGCGTGGCCGACGGTCCACCCGGTGGCCACGAGCGTGACGTCGGCGCCCTCGCGACGGACGACCGCCTGCCCGAACGGCACCAGGTGCTCGCCCTCTGGCACCGGGCCCTTCTCCAGGGTCAGCAGGTAGTGGTGCAGGAACAGCACGGGGTTGTCGTCGCGGATCGCCGTGGCCATCAGCCCCTTGGCGTCGGCAGGCGTGGACGGCAGGGCCACCTTGAGACCGGGGATGCCCATGAACATCCCGTAGATGGAGCCGGTGTGCTGCCCGGCCCACCCGGCGGTGAAGCCGTAGCCCGCCTTCAGCACCAGCGGCGCCTTCACCTGACCCCCGGACATGTAGTGGAACCGGTTCGCCTCGTTGACGACCTGGTCCATGGCCACGAGCAGGAACTCGGCCATCGTGCAGTCGACGACCGGCCGCTTGCCGGCGAGCGCGGCGCCCGCCGCCATGCCGATCTCGGCGGTCTCGGAGATCGGGGTGACGCGCACGCGGCCGTCCCCGAAGGCCTTCACGAACGGGTCCTCGGGGTTGTTGCCGACGCTCTGGCCGAAGAACACGACGTCCTCGTCGCGGGCCATCTCCTGGTGGATCGCCTCGTTGATCGCGGCGATGTAGGGAATCTCGCGGGTCGTCTCGTTCGTCATGTCGGGCTCCCTCAGGCGTAGACGTAGGTGAGCGCCTCGTGGGGCTCGGGGAACGGGCTCTCCAGCCCGAAGTCGACGGCGTGCTGCATCTCCGCCTGAGCCGCCTGGGCGATCTCGGCCGCCCGCTCGGCGGTGATCGCACCGGTCTCGACGAGGTGCGCCCGGAACCGCGGGATCGGGTCGCCGCGCTTGGCGGCCTCGTACTCCTCCACCGCGCCGTACTTGGAGATGGCCTCGTGCTCCGGGTAGTGCAGCGGCACCCCGGGCGGAGCGATCGAGTTGCCGTGCGCGGACAGGCGGTAGACGAGCGACTCGATCAGCGTGGGGCCCTCCCCGGCGCGGGCCCGGTCCACCGCGGTCGCGACGGCCTCGTGCACAGCCAGCGGGTCGGAGCCGTCCACCGTCACGCCGGGGATGCTGTAGGCCTTCGCCTTCATCGACAGCGGTTCGCCCGCCGCGGCGTTGGCGTCCTCCTGCTCGGTGCGCACCGTCGCGGAGAAGCTGTTGTTCTCCATGATGAAGACCACCGGCAGCTTCCACACCGCGGCGATGTTCAGCGACTCGTGGAACGCCCCCTGCTTGGACGCCCCGTCGCCGAAGAACGTGAGCACCACCTCGCCGCGGCCGCGCAGCTGGGCCGCGTAGGCGGCGCCGGTGCCCTGGGGGATGTTCTGGCCGACGATCCCGGACGTGCCCAGGAAGCCGCGCGCGGGGTCGGCGAGGTGCATCGACCCCCCGTAGCCCTTGCAGATGCCACCCGCGCGCCCGTAGATCTCGGCCATCATCGCGGCGGTGTCGCTGCCCAGGGCGATCGGGTAGCCGTGGCAGCGGTAGGTGGCGAACACCTGGTCACCGTCGCGGATCGCGCCCACGGAACCCACGATGGACGCCTCGGCGCCGTCGGCGAGGTGCGTGTGCCCGCGGATCACCCCGGGGTGCTCGGCGAACGTCCGCTTCACCCGCTCCTCGAACTCCCGAATGCGCACCATCTGCGAGTACAGCTCGACGAGCCGTTCCGCCGGGATGCCGTTCGCACCGCTCATGCCTTCAGTCCCTTCTCGATCTGGGCAGTGGAGGTCTCGACCGTCCGCCGGAACATCTCCGGCAGCGGCAGGGCGCGCAGTGCGTCGGACAGCACCTCGACACCCCATGGGCCGGCGTAGCCGAGGTCGGCCAGCGCCCGGACGTAGCCGGGGATGTCGAACTCGCCCTCGCCGGGCAGCCGGCGGAAACGCGTGGTCTCGTGCGTGTGGTCGGGCATGTTCTCCTGCATGCCGTCGCTGAGC
Source organism: Pseudonocardia xinjiangensis (assembly GCF_050948425.1). Lineage (NCBI taxonomy): Bacteria > Bacillati > Actinomycetota > Actinomycetes > Pseudonocardiales > Pseudonocardiaceae > Pseudonocardia > Pseudonocardia xinjiangensis. The sequence goes on from NZ_CP192009.1 coordinate 4,558,718, forward strand.
TCCACGTAGGTGAGCAGGTGGCGCGGGATCGCCCGCAGGTCGTCCGGGGAGATCGCCATCTTGCCCAGGTGCCACGTGTCGATCGCGATGCCGCCGTTGGGCGCCTCGGCCCCACCCACGATCTGCAGCACCGCCTCCAGCGAGGCCGCGTTGACGTCGAAGGGCATCAGCTCGTAGGTCAGCGGAGCGGCGTGGCGGTCCGCCGCGTCGGCGCACAGCTCGCCGAACGCCTCGGTGAGCCGGTCGATCGTCGCCGGCGTCCGCTGCAGGTTGCCGATCTTGATGTGATGGGCGTCGAGCGCGGCGGCGGCGTCGAACAGCAGGTCGCGCTGGCCGTCGGACGCCGCGCGCTTCTCGTCGCCCCGCGGGACGAACCAGTCGTTGAGGAACTCCAGCTCCAGATGCACCAACCCGTTGTCGTCGAAGATCTGCTTGATCTCGGCCAGGGTGTAGCGCTCCAGCAGGTGCTCGAGGTCGGTGTGCCAGAGGCCGAGACCGCTCATGCCGACGCGCTTCGCCTCGGCGCACCGGTCCGGCCAGTCGAACAGGCTCCACTCGCGGCCGGTCCGGATCTCGACCGGTCCTGCCGTGGTCCAGTAGGCGCCCAGGATGTCGACGCTCATGCACGCTCCTCACTCGTCGTCGGGTGGTCGAGCAGCAGGGCGAGCGGCCGTTCCAGCAGCTCGACGAGGCGGCGCAGGAACCGCGCCGACTCCGCCCCGTCGAGCACGCGGTGGTCGCTGGTCAGGGTGAGGGTGAGGACCGGACGGACCTGCACCTCGCCGTCGATCTCGCGGGGCAGCCTGCGCAGCGCCCCGACGGCGAGGATCGCCGCCTGCGGCGGGTTGATCACGGCCTCGAAGACGGTGACCCCGAACATGCCGAGGTTGGACACCGTGAACGTGGCGCCCTCCAGGTCGGCGGGGCCGATCCGGCCGCTGCGAGCCAGCTCGGCCAGCTCGCGCGTGCGGACCGCGATCGAGGTGAGCGACCGGCGGTCGGCGTCGGTGACCGTGGGCACCAGCAGCGCCTCGGGCGTGTCCACGGCGACGCCGATGTTCACGCGCTCGAACATCGCGACAGTGCCCTCGCGGTAGGACGCGTTGACCCGCGGGTGCTCCCACAGCGCCCGGCCGCTGGCCGCCACCACGAGGTCGGTGACGGTCGGGACGGCGGTGACGTCCCCGAGGTCGGCGATCCCGGAGCGCAGCTCCAGCGCCCGGGTCATGTCCACCTCTGCGGTGAGCGGGAACGAGGGCACCGTGGCGGCCGACTCGGCCATCCGGTCGGCCGTCAGCCGCCGGGCCCGCGACAGCTCGACGAGCGTGACCCTTCCGCGCAGGTCGGGGACGCTCCCGCCGGCAGGCGCGGAACCGTTGAGTGCGGACGCCGGGGCCGCGGTGGCCGCGGCCGCCGCCTCGATGTCCGCGCGCACGATCCGGCCGCCGGGACCGGTCCCCCGCACCCCGGCGAGGTCGACGCCGAGCTCCTTCGCCCGGCGACGCGCCAGCGGCGAGGTCGGCACCCGGTTCGCCCGGCGCGCCGGGGCGGTGGCCGCAGCGGGCGGGTCCACGGAGACCGGAGACGCGGGGGCCGAAGGCGCGGCCGTCGAGGCCGCGGGAGGCGGATCGGCAACCGGGCCAGCGGCGACCGGGGGCCCGGCATCCGCTGCGGGCGACCCACCGACCCGGGCGATGACCGCACCGACCGGAAGGGTCGCGCCCTCCTCGGCCAGGATCTCGAGCACCCCACCGGCATCGGCCTCGAAGCTCACCGTCGCCTTGTCGGTCTCGATCTCCGCGAGCTCGTCGCCGCGCTCGACCGCCGCACCCGAGGCGTGCAGCCAGCGGACGATCGTGCCCTCGGACATCGACTCCGACAGCCTCGGCATGCGCACGTCGAGCACGCCGTCGGAGTCACCCACGCGTGTTCACCATCCGGTCCTCTCCCCTGCGGGCCCGCGGCCGGGCGTCACCGGTCCAGCCACAGCGACCCGTAGAACAGGTCGCGCGACAGGTACCGGTCGATGCCCTTGACGTCGGGTTTCGTGATCGTCGAGAGGTAGCTGCGGCTGAGCCACGCCACCGCGATGTCCTGGTTGGAGAGCAGCTCCACCTGCTGGTAGTCCTTCGCCCGCTGCGCGGCGTCGGTGGTGGCGCCAGCTTCGTCGAGCAAGCGGTCGACCTCGGGGTTCGCGTACTTCCCGTAGTTGACGTTGCCGTCCGAGCGGAGCAGGCGGGCGGCACCGGGGTACGGGTAGTCGAACGTGTTGACCCAGCTGATCAGGTTGAAGTCACCGCTCTGGATCACCCGCGAGGTGAACTCGGCCAGGTCGTAGAACTTCAGGTCCACGGTGATGCCGACCGCGGCCATCTGGGCCTGTACGAACTCGCCGAGCGAGACCTCGCTGCGGCTGGTGCTGAAGGAGAAGGACGCCGTGCCGCCGGAGGCGACGTACTCCTGCACGAGCTGCTTGGCCTTCTCCGGGTCGTACTTCGGCCAGGCGGCCGAGGACTCCGGGTTGTGGTACGGGCTGTCGTCCTGGAAGAGCCCGTCGGCGCCGATCAGCTGGCCCATGTACTGGCTCGCGCCGAGCGCGTTCAGGTCGATCGCCCGGACCACGGCCTCCCGCATGCGGCGGTCGTCGAACGGCTTCTGCTGGAAGTTGAAGTAGAAGAAGAACCCGCCGTTGCCGGGGCCGTAGTAGACCTTCAGGTTCGGGTTGCCGAACGCGCGCACCAGCTCGTTGTTGTACCCGCCGTAGATCATGTCGACGTCGCCGTTCTGCATCGTCGAGTAGCGGGTCTCGGTGTCGGGCAGCGGCCGGAACTCGATCGAGTCCAGGTAGGGCTGCCCGGCCTTCCAGTAGTTCGGGTTCTTCTTCAGGATCATCTTGTTGTCGCGGACCCAGCTGTCCATCACGAACGGTCCGGCGCCGACCGGGTGGTTCGCGATGTCGTCGCCGTACTGCGCCAGCGCGGCAGGCGAGACGATCATGCCGAGTGAGCCCGCGTTGAACGCCTGCGCGAAGAACACGGGGAAGTCGCCGAGCGGCTGCTTGAGCGTGAACTCGACGGTCAGCGGGTCGACGGCCCGCATCGAGGCGATCGTGTCGGCGTACGCGTGGGCCGGCGACGTCGGCTTGTCGATGTGCCGCTGGGTGTTGACGATCACCGCGTTCGCATCGAGCGGCGTCCCGTCGGAGAACGTGACGCCGTCGCGGAGGCCGAGCCGCCAGGTCAGGCCGTTGTCGGCGCTGTTGATCGACGACGCCATCCACGGCTGCACCGTGCCGTCCGGACCGATCCGGAACAGCAGGTCGTAGATCGCCTGGGCGACGACGTTGCCGTTCTGCCGGGCCGGGTCGAAGCTGACGATCTCCCGGTCGTTGCCGATGATCAGGTTTCCGCCGGTCTTGGGTGTGCCCTCCGCCGCCAGGTCACCGCCGTAGGGGTCCAGCACGCGGACGCTCGTGGCCGCGTCGGTCGCTCCCCGCGTGTTCGCCCCCACCGCCCCACACGCCGCCAGCAGTACCGCGCAGAGAACGGCGCACACCGCTGTGCCGCCCCGGGACGGCCGTGATCGCCAACGCATCGCGCACACTCCTCGTCGAGTTCCGGCGGTTCCCGACTCCGCGGTTACGAGGAGGAAGCCTGGGTCCCGGGCACCGGGTCAGGCCATCGGCTGCGCGCCGGATTACTTGCCGATGCGCGCAGGGGGGCGGGTCGCGCCGGTCGCCGCCCGCCGGACGTCACGCGGCGCCATCCCGTACTCGCGCTTGAACGCGTGCGAGAAGTGGGTGGCGTCGGAAAAGCCCCAGCGGAACGCGATCTCGGTGACGGAGCCCGCGGACGGTTCGGCGAGGTCCTCGCGGCAGCGGGCCAGGCGGGCGCGCCGCACCAGCGCCGCCACCGACTCCTCGGTGTCCTCGAACACGGCGTGCAGGGTGCGCAGCGACACCGACAGGGCCCTGGCGATCGTCTCGGGGCCGAGCGCGGGGTCGGTGAGGTGCGCCCGCACGTACCGGCGGGCCCGGGCGCGCAGCGCCTCGCGGCGGGCCGCGCGGGCCTGCGGGAGCTCCGGCTCCACCACCGCGCGCAGCAGTTCCAGCACCACGTCCCCGGCCGCGGCGGCGGTACGCTCGTCGAGCTCGGGCAGCTCGTCGGCCAGCGCGTTGACGTAGCGCACGAGCAGCCGGGTGCCCGGCCGGTCGGCGAGCCACGGCAGCGCCTCGACGTCGGCGAAGCGCGGGCTGACCGCGTGCACCAACTCCCGTGGGAAGATCAGCGTGCGCTTCGTGAGCGGTTCGACGACCTCCACCCCCACGGCGCGCGCCCCATCCCACATGCCGACGGCGCCGGCGGCCAGCACGTGCTGCTGCGTCCGCGACCTCGTCACCCGCTCCGCGCCGCGCAGCACCAGCTGCAGCCCGATCCATCCCTCGGCCGGGTCACCCATCACCGCTGTGCTGCGCCGCCCGGCGAAGGGCGTGCACACGCAGTCGACCAGGTGCAGCTGCCCCAGCCGGTGCCGCTCGACGCTGCCGGCGAACCCCGCGCCGTCCCTGTCGTCGGGGAACCGCACGTCGAACGCGACGTGCGTGGCCGCGAGGACGTCCTCCCACTCGGCCTGCCACTGCGCGCTGCTCCGGTGTCCGCCACCCACCCGCCAGCGCTCGGTCCCGAGCGGCCCGGCCGGCCCGGACCCGTCCGGCATCGACTCGTCCGACAAGGCAGCCATAACCCGGCCCCTCTCCTCGCATCGTTGCGTGGGCCGGCGATGCGCCCGATCACCGGCTCCCGCCAGACTGACCCACCACAGGGGCGTGTTCAACACCCCCAGGGCAACGATGATGTCCGCCATGCCCGGTACACCGCCACGGATGACCCTGACCGCCACCGTGCTCGACGCCCCCGACGCCCGGGCGCTCGCCGCGTTCTACCAGCGACTACTCGGGTGGGAGGTGGGGACCGACGAGCAGCACTGGGTGACGCTGCACGCACCCGGCGCAGGCGCGGGCCTCTCGTTCCAGACCGAGTCCGCCTACGTGCGGCCGGTGTGGCCGGCCCGCCCGGGCGAGCAGCTGATGCTGGCGCACCTCGACATCGCGGTCGACGACCTGGACGCGGCGTGTGCCCACGCCGTGGCGGCAGGGGCCGTGGTCGCCGAGCACCAGCCCCAGGACGACGTGCGGGTGTGCCTCGATCCCGCCGGGCACCCGTTCTGCCTGTACGTCCCCTCGTGAGGGCAGCCCTCGGAGGGTGATCGTCACGGCGGAGCGCGCGCGCTTAGGGTTCGGTGTGACCACACCGCCCGTCACCGCACTCGACCGCTACATCGGACTCGCCGACAAGGCGGTCGCCGACCCCCGCGAGCTGGACGAGCTCGCCCGCATCTTCGCGCCTGACGCCGTGGTGCAGATCGACGGGACCCCGGTTCGGGGTGGCGACGCGATCCTGGAGTTCTACCGCGGGTTCGTCGCGACCTTCGTCGAGTCCCGGCACTTCTGGAACACCACGGTGCTCCCCGACGGCACGCAGCGCGCGACCTGGGTGGTCGCGGCGCGGATGGCCGACGGTGCCGTCATCACGGCAGCGGGGGTGGAGCACGCCCAGGTCGACGAGAACGGGTTGATCGTCGACCTGCGCAACGAGTTCACCCGCCGCCCCGGCTGATCCCGAACACGCCTCTCCCCTGGCTCTGCGTGCACCGCTTCCTGCCGATTCGCGCACGGGGCGCCCGGCGTCCGGCCCGCGGCCTAGCATCCCGGGCGGAAGCGACCACAAGGGGGCCGACATGCTCGCCGGGGTGTTCAGGGGTGCTGGGCGGATGCCGGTCGAGGAGGTGCCCGACCCGGTCGCCGGCCCCCGTGACGTCGTGCTCGACGTGCGCGCGTGCGGGGTCTGCGGGTCGGACCTGCACAGCTTCCGGTCCGGCGCGCACGCCCGCGACGGGCAGATCATGGGCCACGAGTTCGCCGGAGCCGTGCTCGATGTCGGGCGTGAGGTCGACGGCATCGCGGTGGGCGACCGGCTCACCAGCCTGCCCATCCAGCCGTGCCGACGCTGCCGGCGCTGCCTCGGCGGCGCCCCGCACCTGTGCGAGGTGTGGACCACCCGCAGCATCGCCTTCGGCCTGCCCGGCGCGTTCGCGGAGCGGCTGCGCATCCCCGACGCCGTGCTCGGCGGGAACGTGCACCGGCTCCCGGACGACGCCGAGTTCACCGACGGCGCGCTGATCGAGCCGACTGCGGTGGCGGCGCACGCGGTCCGCCAGGCTCAGGCCCGGCCCGGCGAGCCCGCGGTGGTGCTGGGGCTCGGCACGATCGGGCTCCAGGTCGCGCAGATCCTGCTGGCGGCAGGAGCCGCCCCCGTCATCGGGGTGGACCTCTCCCCGCTGCGCCGCGAGATCGGCGCCCGGCTCGGCATCACCACGGTGGACGGGGCCGGCGGCACCGATGCGCTCCGCGCCGCACTGCACCACCACCTCGGTGAGCGCGAGGTGCCGCTCGTGGTGGAGGCGAGCGGGGCGGCACCGCTGGTGGCCACCGCGGTGGAGCTCGTCCGGCCCCGCGGCACCATCGTGCTCGTGGCGCTGTACCACCGCCTCACCGAGTTCGACGCGATGGCGGCGGTGCAGCGGGAGATCACGTTGCGGGGCAGCGCGAACGTCACCTCGGAGGACTTCCGCGACGCGATCTCGCTGCTCGCTCAGGGCCGGGTGCGGATGCAGCCGCTGATCACCCACCGGCTGCCGCTCGAAGAGGTCGAGCAGGCGTTCCGCACCCAGGCCGACGCCGAGGTCTCGGTCAAGGTCATGGTGACCCAGGACTGAGACTCAGGTCCGCGACCTCGGTCCGTGATCCACGAGCCGTGGAAACCCGCTGGCACCCCGCGCGCAGGGTGACGGCCGAGATCGGTGAGGCGGTACTCGACGCGCGGGGGGATGCTCGGGCAGACGGTGCGGCTGCTCCCGAAGGAGAACTTCATGATCTTGGTAACCGGGGCGACCGGCAGGATCGGGTCGGAAGCCGTCCGACTGCTCGCCGAGCAGAGCAGTCGCACGAGGGCGCTGGTGCGTGACCCCTCCCGCGCACCGCACGGCCCGGCTCGGACCGGCGTCGACATTGCCGGCGGCGACTTCGACCAGCCGGAAACGCTCGCCTCGGCCATGCGCGGGGGCCACCTCTCTCCTGACCGGACCCGCGCTGATCACCTACACCGATGTGGCGAAGGATCTGACCGACGCGCTGGGACACGCGATCGAGTACCGAAAGGTCACCCCTGACGAGCACCGGAGGACCATGATCGGAGCAGGGGTCCCCGAGCCCGTCGCGACCTCCAACGCCCAGGTGTTCGACCTGATCGCCCACGGCGACGCGGCCTGGCTGTCCGACGACGCGGCCTCGATCACCGGTCACCCGCCGCGTAGCCTGCGCACCTTCATCGCCGACCACGTCGCCGCCTTCACCTGAGCCCGGACGGGCACGGTCACCTGCGGAAGTACGGTGGCTTGTTCTCCATCACCACGTGGTCAGTCGGCGATCCACGACCCGTGGAAGCCTGCGGGCACCCCGCGCGGCAGGGTGACGGCCGCGACGGGCTCGCCCGCCACGTCCGTCGCGTCGAGGACGAGCAGCTGTGAGGCACCCCCGTCGCGGCGGGTGGTGATCGAGAGCAGCCAGCCGTCGTCCTCCGCGCGGTCCAGGCCGGCGGCGGGCACGAACACGGCCTCGCCCGCGACCATGTCCGGTCCGAGCTCGTGCGCCGCCGTCGCGCCCAGCTGCCCGTCGAACCGCACGATGGCGCTGCTCCGCCCGGTGTCGGCCACGGCGTAGAGGTAGCGGGAGCTGCGCCCGACGCGGTCGTCGTCGACCGTGGGGAACTCGATGCCCCGGTCGTCGAGCTCCACCGCGCTCGCCGTGCCGGTGGCGGGGTCCAGGGTGAACCGGTGCATCCGCGCGAGGCCGGTGACGGCGGCCGCGGCACCCGGTCCCGCGGGGTGGGCCGGACTGCCGATGCTCTCCCAGATGGTGTGGATCCCGTCCCGGCTGTAGCGGGCCAGGTCCAGGACGATCCGGCCGGCCGCGTCCTCGTGGGCGTTGCCGACGTGGAAGACGTAGCAGGGGTCGATCTCGAACCAGCGCACCTCGCCGGGCCGGTCGAGCGGCATGACACCCAGCCGGGCGCCGTACTCGTCGCTCCAGGCGTAGGGCATCCGCGGACGCAGCTGGAACGTCATGGGCAGGTCGAGGAACACCGCGTGGTGCTCGGTGATCGCGAAGTCGTGCATCATCGTCGGCCCGGGCACGTCGATCGGCGCGCTCGCCACGAGCTGCCCGTCGGCCGAGAGCCGGTGGTAGGTGACATACGGCGGCGTGAAGCCGTAGCCGAAGAAGTGCAGCTCGCCGGTGGCCGGGTCGGCCTTCGGGTGCGCGGTCATCGCGGTGGTGAGCTTTCCGTCGAAGTCGACGGGGCCCACGGTCTCGAGCTCCCCCGTGACCTCGTGCGGGAACCCGCTCTCGACCAGGGCCAGAAGCCGGCCCGCGTGCTCGATGACGTGCGTGTTGGCGACGACGGCCGCGCGGTCGATGGTGCCGTCCTCGGCGATGAAGGGCTTGCCGGCCAGCGCGCTCGTGCGGACCCAGCGGTTGCGGTACCACTCGGCGCGCCCCTCGCGCAGCCGCACGCCGTGCAGCATCCCGTGGCCGGCGAACCAGTGCCCCGGGTCCTGCCCCGGTAGCGGGTTGGGGCCGTTGCGCAGGTAGCGGCCGGTGAGCTCCGGCGGCAGGGCGCCCGTCATCGGCAGCTCGTAGGACTCGATCTCGTCGGGGACCGGGGCCATGTGCCCGGTCAGGTACAGCGGTGCGGTTCCGGTGGTCATCGTGGTTTCCCCTCACGTCGTGGACGGTTCCGACTCTGCACCCAGCGCTCCGACATGTCAAGAACGACATGTCAGTAGCGGAAGGTAGGGTGAGCCGCATGTCCCTGTCCCACGCGCTCCTCGGACTGCTCGCCGTCGAGCCGGCCAGCGGCTACGCGCTCACGAAGTCGTTCGAGGCGTCCCTCGGCCGGTGGGCCTGGCACGCGGGCCACACGAGCATCTACCCGGAGCTGAACCGCCTGGCCGAGCGCGGCCTGGTGGAGGTGACCGCCGAGGGCGCCCGTGGCAGCCGCACCTACGCGGTCACGGCCGCCGGGCGCGAGGAGCTGCGCTCCTGGCTGCTCCGTCCGCCGCAGCAGAGCGGAAAGGTGCGCAACGAGGAGGTGCTCCGGATGTTCCTCCTCTCGGCGCTCGAACCCGGCGACGCCCGCGTCGTGCTCGCGCACATCGCGGAGAACACCGCCGCGGGCGCCGCCGAGCTGCGCGAGGTCCGGGCCGCGCACGCGGGAGGCTCCTTCGCCGGTCCCGAGGGTTTCGGGCAGCTGGCCGCCGAGTTCGGGCTGCGCCAGTACCAGGCCGTGCACGAGTGGGCCCTGTGGGCGATCGAGCAGCTGGACGCCGACCCGGCCTGAGGATCACCGCACACCGTCACCGCGCCCGCATGCGCAGCCGCACGACGAGCGCGGCGAGGGCGAGCAGCGCGACGGCCCCGATGAACCAGGGGTCGGTCCCGCGGCCGCCCATGTCGAGGTCGAGCGCGTGGTTGAGCGCGTGGAGCGCGTTGGTGAACACCGCCCCCACCAGCACGACGGCGATCACGTCCCGCCACCACAGCGCCCCCACCAGCATCACCCCGATCCCCATCTGGAACACCCCGGCGTCGTGCAGGAAGTGCTCGTGGTTGGGCCAGTTGGTGAACGCGGCGAACGACGCCGGGTCCACCCAGCACCAGACCCCCGCCCCGAACATCCCCACCGCCACGAACAGGACCACGCCGGCCACGAAGCGCCGCGCCCCCGCTCCGGCCTCCGGCCCGGCGGGCTGTTGCCGTGTCTCGGTCATCCCTCCCCCTCCCCCCGCCGCGTGGCGGCTCGTCATCGGACGAGGTGGGGAGCCCGAACGTGACAGGCGGCGGGCTCACCCGAGCGGCGACGGCGCCAGCAGCTGCAGGACCAGCGCCACGGCCAGCACGCCGGACAGCCCGACGTCCACGAGCGCCGTGGTCCGCACCTTCCGCCCGGCCGCTCCCCTGGCGAGGCCGACGAACGCGAGCATGCTCACCAGCCCGGCGATCATGGCGGGCACCCGCAGCGCCGGCACGAACACCGCGGCCACGAGTGCGGCCCCCAGCAGCCCGAGCAGCACAGCACGGTGCCGCATCAGCACCAGCAGGTCGGGGTCCGCGATCGGCACGCCGTACAGCCGGCGCAGCCACCCGGCCCCGGCGACACCCACGACCGGGAGCCCGTTGACCAGGCCGGTGCCGAGCAGGATGACGACGATGGCGATCTCCACACCGGGAGACACTTACGGCCCGAGCCTGGCCGATCAATGACGTCGGAGGTAGGGACGGCACAGCTGGTCAGTGCGGTGCCCCGGCCCGGCCGCCGTGGAGCCCGGCCCGGGCGAGCAGCTGCTCACAGGTCTGCACGAGCACGGCCGCCACGTCCCGGAGGTCCTTGCCCGACATCGGGTGCGCGGCCACTCCCTGCCAGCGGACGAGCTGCGCCCCCGCCGCCCGGGCGACCTCCCGCGGCCCGGCGGCCGAGGCGATCGCGAGCCGGGCGCGGGGGTCGGCGCCCTGCGCGCCGAGCAGTCGCTCGGCCATCTCACGCTCCCCGTCGGGCAGGTCGAGCTCGCCGGAGCGCAGAGCGTCGACCAGATCGATCTCGGTGAGCTCGTGCGCCCCGGACCGGATGCGGTCGAGCCGGTAGACGAGAGCCCGGCCGTCGACGGGCCGCGGGTCGGCACGCACCATGCTCTCCAGCGCGAGCAGCGCGGCGCGGGCCTTGAGGGACTCGGCACGGAGGGCGAACCTCGCGGCGATCAACCCGAGCAGGTGCGGCACGTCGGGGCACGGAGCCACCGGTGTCACCACGTGGCAGGGCGTGCCGGTGTCGGGCCGGTGCGCCAGGCCGGCCGCCGCGTCCACCGGTACCCCGATCGCGAGCGCGGGACGGAGCGGGGCCGGCAGGCCGGCCACGGGTTCCGGGTTCCCGGGCGGCCCCAGCAGCAGGACGAACGCCTCGGCGACCGGGACGAGCGCATCGTCGGGCCCGGAGTGCGGGACCGACATGTCGACGAGCGTCACGTCGAGCGCCGGGGCGCCGGCGCGGCCCGCCGCCGACCGCAGGGCCTCGACCAGCGCCGGCACGTCGGCGCCCGCCGGTCCCGCCACTCCCACCCGCAGCGGCTCGTCGAGCCGCTGCGCGAGGGCGCGCAACGGGTCGGCCCAGCAGGTGCCGTGGTAGAGCTCCCGCGCGGTGCGCAGCGCGTCGCGCACCTGGTCGATCAGCGAGAGGCCGGGCGCCGCGGCAGCGACGGCGGGGCCGGGCCGGCCCGGCGCCGCCCCGTCGGCCTCCGGTTCCTCCGCCGGGCGCGGCAGCGGGGCCGAGCCCGCCACGACCGTCCCCTCGCCCGGCTCCGAGCGGACCTCGATCCGGCCGCCCACCGCGGCGATGCGGGCCGTCAGGTTGCGCATGCCGCGGCCGGGTGAGCCCGCACCGGCGGACAGGTCCCAGCCGGGGCCCTCGTCGTGCACGGCGAACCGCACCCGGCCGTCCTCCGTGGCGAGCCACACCCCGATCGCGGCGCCGCCCGCGTGCTTGCGCGCGTTGTTCACCGCCTCCAGGCAGCAGAAGAAGACGGCCGCCTGGACGTCGGCCGGGATGGCGGCATCGGCGGCTACGCCGTCGCAGTCGAGGGTGACCGGCGGGTGCCCGCCGCGCAGCTCCGTGCGCAGGGCCCCGACCAGTCCCTGCTCCGCCAGCAGCGGTGACGACACCCCGGTCGCCGTCTCTGCCAGGATCGACTCGGCCGTGTCGATCTGCTCCGCGACCTGCTCCAGCCGGCCCCGCGCCTGGTCGAACTGCCCCGTGGACACCTGGTGCTCCACCAGGCCGAGGGTCAGCCGCAACGAGACCAGGTGGTGCTGAGCGCCGTCGTGCAGGTCGCGCTCGATCCGCCTGCGCTCCCCGTCCATCTCGGCGACGACGGCCCGCCGGGACGCGGCGATCTCCCCGGCGTGCGCCAGCGCGGCCCGCAGCTGCCGTTCGAGCTCGATCCCCGAGCGGCTCGCCTGGAAGACCGCACCGAGGCTGTCGGCGATGTCCTCCAGCAGGTGCCGGCGTTGCCCCTGCAGACCGGCGACCGCCGCATGGTCGACCGCGATCGTGCCGATGCGTTCGCTCCCGTGCCGGACCGCGACCTCGGCGAGCGCGTCCGACGCCTGCGCCCCGGGCTCGACCCAGGTGTAGGCGCGGTCGTGCAGCTCCGGCCGTACCACCGTCAGCCGGCACGTGGTGGCTCCGAGCCCACGCCCGACGGCCTCCGCGACCCGCGCCAGGTCCGGCGCGTCACCGGTGGTGGCGCGGGACAGGGCGGCGATCCCGGCGAGCACGCTGTACGGCGTGGGCCGGGCGCCGTACAGCAGCCGGTCGACGAACCGCTCGACACGCACGTAGACCGGCAGGAAGGCCAGTGCCGCAGGAACGACCGCGAGGGTGGCCGCGCTGAACGCCCCGGCCGGGTCCCCGTCGTCGACCAGCTGCTCGAGGACCGTGCGCACCACGATGTACCCGCCACCGACCAGGGCGGCGACGAGCGCCGCGACGAGACCCCTGCTGAACAGCCCTTCGGCGGTCCACCCCCGGGCGCCCCCGGGCGCGAGGAAGACCGCGGCGGCGATCGCGATGCTCGCCAGCCGGGCGAACCAGAACAGCAGGGCCGTCGGCTCGTCCGCCTCCGGCGGTCCCGCGTGCGCCGTCGGATCGACGATGCCGAGCCCGGCGAACCCGATCGACCACAGCACCACGGTGATGATCGCCAGCACGACCGCCACGGCCATGGCCGCCGCGAGCACGCTGAACAGCATGCGGGCCTGGGCACGGGCCGCGGCGGTGGTGCCGTGGCGGATCCGGCGGGGCAGCGTCACCAGCCCGGCGAGCGGCACGAGGAAGCCGAAGAACAGCACGCAGCTCGTGGTGTGCGGGAGCAGCGCGGTGCCGAACCCGACGAGCACCAGCGTGCCCACCCCCGCAGCGACCAGCACCGCGCGGGCGAGCCCGCCCGGTCCGGCCGCGCGCTGGTCCGGGGGGAACATCAGCAGGGCGAGAATGTAGGCCGCGCAGGCGATGCCGTGCAGCACCACCTGGTGCAGCCCGCCGACGGCCAGCCCGCTCGCCACCTGGACCGCGGTGTCCGCGGCGTGGGCCTGCAGGTTGAACGCCCCCGCCGAGCCCACCAGGGCGAGCACCAGCAGCCGGGCGGGCCGGCTGCCGCGGCGGCGGACCAGCAGGCCGACCGCGACCCCGATGCTGAGCAGGCTGAAGGCGTAGTCGAGGACGGCCTGGCCGAACGGCTCGCTGCGCGGGATCGCCTCCAGCACCCCCCGCGCCCACCGGCTGCCGCCGGCAGCGGCGGCGCCCAGCCCGGCGGCGACGGACGGGAGGTGGGCCGCCGCACCGACCACCGCACCCACCACGAGCCACCCGAGCGACAGCACCGTGACCACCACGAGCAGCACGGCGTACCCCGCGACCACGAACAGACCGCCGCGCCGCGCCCCGGCGGCCGTGTCGTCGCGGACGGCGGCCTGGTCGAGCACGGCGGGGCTGCTCACAACGTCCTTCGCTCCGCGCCTGCTCCGGCGTCGACGGCCGGCTCGATCCGGTCGGGCAGCCACGCGCGCAGGCCGAGCAGGCCCGCGGCACCGTCGTCCGGGCCCACCAGGTCCAGTTCGCCGCCCAGCGCGACGAGCCGCTCGACGTCGTCCGCGAGGGCGGTGCGGACGTCCTGCGCGGTGACCGCGGGCGCCGGGTCGTCGATGTGCACCGTCGCGCGTCCGTCGGCCCGGCCCAGGCCGACCACGAGCTCCCGCTCCGCCGGGCCGGCGGCCAGCGCCTGCATGGCCGAGGCAGCCACGTAGTACAGCCCGGACTCGATCTCCCAGTCCAGGCGCCCACCGAGGCTCCCGGTGAGCCGCACGGGTCGCGGCAGGTCGGCGGCGACCTCCTCGAGCGCAGCGGCGGGGCCCTGGTCACGCAGCACCGCCGGGTAGACCCCGCGGGCGATCACCCGGAAGCGGTCCAGCAGCTCGTCGAGCCCCACCCTGGCCCGCGCCAGCGCCTCCTTGGCCGACCGGGCGTCCTCCGGCCAGACCTCGACGAGACCGGCTCTGGCGGCGGCGACCTCGGCGCGCAGCGCAGCCACCCGGTCTCCCGTGACGTGCGCGAGCTCCAGCACCAGCCGCCTGCGCTCGACCTCGCGGGCCCGGGCGAGCCGCTGCCGTGAGGCCTGCAGCTGCGCGGCGAGATCGTCGGCGCGGCGGACCCGCTCGGCCAGCTCGGCGTTCTGCGCGACGCCGCGCAGCAGCAGCGCCGCACCGTTCGCCACGTCCTGCACGAGCAGCTGGTCGGCCGGGGTGATCGGCGCCCCGGGCTTCCCGATCGCCAGCGCCGCCCGCAGCGTGGTCCCGTCGAGCACCGGGACGACGTGGTCGGTGTCCGGCCGGGCGAGCAGGACCGCCAGGTTCGGCACCGTCCGGGCCGTCTCCGCCGGTGCGCCGGCGGGGTGCTCCGCCGCGACGACGAGGCGGTCACCGACCGCGAGCCACACCACGGCCCGGGCCGCGCCGGTGCCGTCGGCCAGCACCTGGGCCAGCCCCGGCAGCGCCTCCTCGAGCGAGCCTGCCCGGATGCGGGCGGCAGCCGCCGCGAGCGCCGAGTACGGCGTCACCTCGCGGTGGTGGGTGAGCCGTCCCACGGCGGTGTCGACGACGGGCAGCACGACCCCGAGGCAGACGGCGCAGCCGGCCACGGCCAGGAACGGCAGCAGCACCGCGGGGCCCGAACCGACGCCGCCCAACCCGAGCACCGGCGCGACGACGTCGACCAGAACCAGGAGCAGGACTGCGACGCCGCAGGCCACCAGCAGTGCCCGCAACGCTCTCGCCACGATCGTCCGGTTCATCGCGCACCATCGGTCCCACCCGGATCGGATCCGGGTACTCGCAGGTCACGCTATGCGGCTGGGGGACAGCGGCCAACCCTCATTCCCCGTCGCGCTGCGATCGGAGGTACGTCAGGACGGCGAGCACCCGGCGGTGGTGCTCGGCCGTGTCGGCGTGCAGGTTGAGCTTCCCGAAGATGTTCGCGATGTGCTTCTCCACGGCCTTGGGCGTGACGAACAGCTGCGCGGCGATGCCGTTGTTGGACCGGCCCTCGGCCATCAGCCGCAGCACGTCGAGCTCACGCTCCGACAGGGTGGCGATGACCCCCTTCTTGTCGCCACGAGGCCGTTCGACCAGCCGCTTCGCCAGCACCGGCTCGATGACGATCTCACCGGCCTCGATCCGGGTGAGCGTGTCGCTCAGGACGTCGACGCTGCCGACCTTCTCCTTCAGCCGGTAGCCGATGGAGTCGGTGCCGATCTGCAGGATGCGCATCAGGTAGTGCGACTCGGCGTAGTGCGACAGGAACAGCAGCCCCATGTCCGGGTGCAGGGCACGCAACCGCTCGGCCGTCACCAGCCCGCCGTCGGGCTCGGGTGGCATCCGGATGTCCAGGATCGCGACGTCGGCCGGCTGCGACGACAGCAGTTCCACCAGCGAGTCACCGTCGGCCGTGGACCCGACCACCTCGTGCCCCGCCGCCTGGAGCAGCATCAGCAGACCCTCGCGGAACAGGGCACCGTCCTCGGCCAGCGCTACTCGCATGGAATCCTCGCTGTAATCGTGCCGGGGCCCGGGCCGCCGGCGACATCGATGGTCCCGCCGAGGCGGCGCACCTGGTCGAGCATCGACTCGGCGTGCCGGACGTCCGCCCCGGTCAGGTGCACGGTCAGCACGGCCCCATCGGGCTCGTCGGCCGAGCGCCGCACCAGCACCGCGACGGGAGGCGCTGCGGCGCCGGTTTCGGCGGCGGCAGCGTCGACGGCGGCGAGGCAGTCGACCACGGCGAAGTACGCGGCACCCTCCGCGGCCGGGCCGAACCGGTCCGCGGGTGCGTCGACCCGCACCGGGGTCTCCATCCGATCGGCCACCTCGCGCAGGGCCGGGCCGAGCCCGGCCTCGTCGAGCAGCGGCGGGTAGATCTTGGCGGCCACGTCGCGCAGCTCCTGCAGCACGGCGTGCAGCTCGTCCTGGAGGCTCTCGATGGAGGCGTGCAGGTCGGGTTCGGCGTCGGGCACCTTGTGCCGGAACAGGCCGAGCTGCAGCGTTAGCGCGGAGATCCGCAGCGCGGCACCGTCGTGCAGCTGACGTTCCAGGCGGCGGCGCCGCATCCACTGCTCACGCTCCGCGCGGCGGCGGGCATCGCGGGCGGGAGCCGGGAGCCGGGTGGCGTGCGGAGGCTCGGCGGGCGGCGGCGGGGTGGGAGACGGCTTCTCGGGCGTGCCCCGCTCGGGGGCGGTGCGGGGAGCGTTGCCTGCGCACTGCGCCGGCTCGAGCATCATCGTCGTATCGTGCGGCGCCCGCGGGTCGCCGGGAATGGGGTGCGCCCCACCCCGGGTAGGGTTCTCCCCCGCTCTGCGGTTCCGGCACCACGCGCCAGTTGCGGCAAACGGGTAACACCCCGCGAGCGAATGCCGACCCAGTCCTCGTCCGATCGTGAGTCGCCGTACCACACAGGCCCTGCCGCGGGTACGGTTCCGACTCCCAGGAGGCGACGTGGGTTACAACCTCGGAGTGGACCTCGGCACGACGTTCGTCGCTGCCGCGATCGCCAACGAGTCCCGAGTCGAGATGTTCACGCTGGGGGACCGCACCGTGGTCACCCCGGCGGTGGTGTACCTGCGTGAGGACGGCACCCTCGTCTCCGGCGACGCCGCGGGCCGCCGCGCCGTCAGCAGCCCCGACCGGATCGGCCGCGAGTTCAAGCGCCGCCTCGGCGACCCCACCCCCGTGGTCCTCGGCGGCACCCCGTACCCGGTCACCACCCTGCTCGGGACCCTGCTGCACGACGTCGTCACCCGGGTCACCGAGACCGAGGGCACCAAGCCCGACAGCGTCGTGCTCACCCACCCGGCGAACTGGGGCCCGTTCCGCCGGGAGCTGTTCGACGAGGTGCCGCAGGTCGCGGGGCTGACCGCACCGCGCACGGTCACCGAGCCCGAGGCCGCCGCCGCGCACTACGCCGCCTCGCGGCACCTCACCGACGGCGAGATCATCGCGGTGTACGACCTGGGCGGCGGCACGTTCGACGCCACGGTGCTGCGCAAACATCCCAGCGGCATCGAGATCCTGGGCATCCCGGAGGGCATCGAGCGCCTCGGGGGCGTCGACTTTGACGAGGCGATCCTGTCCTACGTCAACTACGCCTCCAACGGCGCGCTGTCCGAGCTCGACATGAGCGACTCCCAGACCGCCATCGCGCTCGCCCGGCTCCGTCAGGACTGCGTGCTGGCCAAGGAGGCCCTCTCGGTCGACACCGAGACGACCATCCCGGTCTTCCTGCCCCACCGCCACTTCGACGTCCGCCTCAGCCGCGACGACTTCGAGGACATGATCCGCGCTCCGATCGAGTCGACCATCGGCACGCTGATCCGCACGCTGCGCTCGGCCCAGATCGACCAGAACGGGCTGTCGGCGGTACTGCTCGTCGGCGGCTCCTCCCGGATCCCGCTGGTCTCGCGGATGATCTCCGAGGAGCTGGGCCGCCCCACCGTGGTCGACGCCCACCCGAAGTACGCCGTGGCGCTCGGTGCCGCCACCCTCGCCAGAGCGGGCGCGGTCACCGCCGCGGGCGGCGCGCCGCCCGCCGGACCGGCCACCGTTCCCGGCCCCCGAGGCGGACGCGGCGGCGAGCCCGCCGGGGGTGGATCCGTCGCCGTCGACGCCGGGCCGACGGGCGCCCGCAGCTCCACCGGCCCACCACCGCCGGTCGGCGTGCCGGCGCAGCGCAGCGCACCGCCGCCTCTCGTCCCGGAACAGCCGCCGCAGCCCGTGGCCCACGGGGGACCGGGCGGTCCCGCCGGTCCGCCGGCCACCGGAGGTCCCGGCGACCGTCCCGGCGGCGAACCGCCCGGCCCGCCCCCCGCGCCACCGTCGAGCCCCACCGGGCGCAGCCCCCGCGGCGCCGCGCTCGTGGCAGCCGTCGCCGTCGTCGCGCTCGGCCTGCTCGGCACCCTCGTCTACCTCGTCACGAACCAGTTCGGGGCCGCCCCGGCCTCGACCGCCACCCCGCCCGTGGCGTCGGCACCTCCCGCCGCGGGAGCCCCCGCCCCGGCGGCCCCGGCCGGCCCGCCGTCCGTCGCGGCCGCCGTGCCGATCCCGTCCATCGGACCCACGATCCCCGCCGGCGCCACCCCGGGCTTCGTCGTCGTCGCCCCCAGCGGACGGCAGGCCTACATCGCCAACCGCGCCGCCGGCGTCGTCACCGTCGTCGACACGGCGGTCGACGCGGTGACGGCCACCATCCCCGTCGCGGCCGGCCCCCCGCAGTACCTGGCCTTCTCCCCCGACGGGCGCACCGTCTACGTCAGCATCTGGAACGAGGCCAGGACCATCGCCGCGGTGGGCGTCCTCGACACCACCACGAACACGATCACCGCCACGATCCCGGTGCGCACCCGGCCCTTCCTCGCCGCCGTCACCCCCGACGGGAGCGAGCTCTACGTGCCCAACCACGACTCCGGCACCGTCTCGGTGATCGACACGGGCACCAACACCGTCACCAGCGAGATCAAGGTTGCGCCCAACCCGCACTGGGTCGAGTTCTCGCCCGACGGCACGAAGGCCTACACGGCCAACCACGAGTCGAACCTCGTCTCGGCCATCGACACGTCGAACCACGCGATCCTCGCCGAGATACCCGTCCAGACGAGCCCCCACAGCGTGGCGGTTCACCCGACCCGGCCGCTGGTCGCCAACGTGAACTACGACGCCGCGTCCGTCACGATGATCGACACCGGCACGGACAAGGTCGTCACGGCGATCGCGGTGGGCCGCAACCCGCAGGACATCACGTGGTCCGCCGACGGCCGCTTCGCCTACGTCGTGAACGTCACCGACAACACCGTCTCCGTGATCAACCCCGACACGATGAGGGTGACCGCGACCATCCCGACCGGCTCGTCACCGACCTCGGTCGCCGTCCTGCCGGACGGCACCACCGCCTACGTCTCGAACCTCAAGGACGGCACGCTCACCACCCTGAACGTCGCCGGCTGACCCCGGCCCCACCCCCGCGAGTCGCCCGAATCCCGTGCGCGAGTCGCCCGGAACGTGGCCGCCCGGTGTGCCCCGGGCGGCCCGACGGGGGGCAGTCCCTACCTGAACCGGCGGGTGCGCCCAGCCGTCCCTAGGGAGAACGAGATGTATCGCGGAGCAGGTGCGGCGCACTCTTTCCTCAGTCGCAATAGTTCCCGAAGCCGGAAGGAGACCGACGATGAACACCACCACCGCCGCCCTCACCCACCGCGACCGCGCCGTTCTCCGGGCCGTCGCCGCGGGCCGCTGCGAGATCTCCAGGACGGGCGGCGTGCTCGTCGTCGACGGCCTCTGCTTCAGTGACCAGTTCGCCGGTCCCCGGCTCACCGCCGCCGGCCTGATCGCCACGGCTGCGCAGACGGGGCCCGCCCGGCTCACCCCGTCCGGCCACGCCGTGCTCGCGGCAGCGTGACGACATGACCGCCACCGCAACCCTCACCCGGCTCGACCGCTGCGACCGCTGCAGCGCGGCTGCCCAGCTCAGGGCTCTCCTGCCCAGCGGCGGTGAGCTGCTGTTCTGCGGTCATCACGCGCGCAGGCACACGGCCCGGCTGCGCCAGATCGGTGCCGCCCTCAGCTCCGGCCCCTGACCACCCCACCCCTCCTCGTCCCGAGCCCGGTCGCGTCCCCGCGACCGGGCTCGCTGGCATGTCCAGACCTGTGTCGCGAGCAGGAAGGGTCCACCCCCGCCGGAGACGGGGGACGACTCCGGCGACAGTGGGGTCTCCTCGATGTCGGCACCGGCGCTTTCCGGCAATTCTTTACCCGGGTCCGGAACAGCGGGAAAACACCCCGCGGCCCGATTACCGAAAGGTGCCGAGAATGTCGGACTACTGCGAGGACTACGACAGCGACTACGACGAGGTCGACTGGGAGGACGAGGACTTCGACGAGTGGGAGGACGAGTACGAGGAGTCGGACTGGGAGGACGAGGACGAGGACTCCGACGAGTACGAGCACGCCTGACCAGTTCCGCCGCAATGATCCGAGGAGGACCCGATGAGCGCCCCGCCGGTGCCGGACAGCGCGGCCACGAGGCCGCAGGACGTCCTGGACACGGCGATCGGCACGGCGCGGGCGGGAGGCCGGCTCGACCTCGTCGACCGGCTCTCCGCAGCACGGAGCCTGCTGCGCGCTCCCTCGGTCACGGTGCAGGTGGCCGGCGGCGCGCCGCAGGGCAGGACCGACATGGTCACCGCCCTGCTGCGCGCCGTTCCCGGCTCGCCGGGCATCACCCTCACCCAGGCCGGTGTCGCCGGTCCCGATGAGGCGGCGGACATCGTGATGTTCGTCGCCGACTCCGCGCAGATCCTCACCACCGCAGAGCTGGACCAGCTGCGCGCACTGCACCACCGCTGCCCCGCTGTCGTGTTCGTCCTGACCGGGATCGACCGGCACCCGCACTGGCGCGACGTGTTCGAAGCCGATCTCGACCTGCTGGGCTCGGCCGGGGTGCCCGCCGCCCCGTTCGCGGTGTCGGTCGCGCTGCACACCGAGGCCGTCGCCACCGCCCGGCCCGCCCTCGCCACCGCGTCCGGGATCCCCGCACTCGCCGAACGGCTCCGCGACCTCGCCGGGCAGACCGAGCTGAGCGCCGCCCGCGCCGTCGCCCAGGAGGTACTCGGCGCCGTCGGTGAGCTGGAGGACCCGGGAACAGCACCGCCCGGGCCGGTCGCCCGGCGTCCGCGCGCCACCGAGCCCGCTCCCGCCGCTCCCGACCGGGGCCGCTGGCAGCAGGTGCTCTCCGACGGCTTCGCCGCCGTCTCCTCCGACGTGGACTTCGATCTGCGCACCCGCGTGCGCCTCACGGTGGCCGAGGCCGAGCGCGTCGTCGACGAGAACGACCCGGCGACCAGCTGGGACGCGGTGGAGGCCTGGCTGCGCGAACGGCTCGACTACGAGGGCCGCCGGACCCGGGCGCTGCTGACCGCGCGCACCGCCGAGGTCGCCTCCGCACTCGCCGCCGACCTGGGCGGCGCCCCGCTGCGCCCCGTCCATCCACCCGAGGTTCCCGACCTCTTCGACCACCTCCCGCCCCGTGAACCCCCGACAGGCAGGCGCAGGCCGCTGGCAGCGCGCGGCCGCAGCCTGGTGATGTCCGGGTACGGCGGGCTGATGATGGCGCTGGTCCTGCCCCGCTTCGCCGGCATCGACCTCCCGGTCTGGATCGTCGTGGGCGGCGCGCTGCTCGCGGCGGTCCTGATGGGCGGAGCGGCCCTCAGCGGTGAGCGCAAGCGACAGCTCGACGCCCGCCGCGCCAGGGCGAAGGCGCTCGTGCGGCACTGCGCCGACGGCTTCCTGCTCGGGGCGGGCAAGTACACGCGCGACACGATCCGCGCGGCTCAGCAGCAACTGCGTGACGAGTGCGCGGCTCGCACCGCCGAGAGGCAGCGCGCCCTCCCCCCGGCCCGGTCCGGCCGGCCCACCCGGCCCCCCACCACCGCGCAGGCCGAGCTCGC
The DNA here is from genome assembly GCF_050948425.1 of Pseudonocardia xinjiangensis. Classification (NCBI taxonomy): domain Bacteria; kingdom Bacillati; phylum Actinomycetota; class Actinomycetes; order Pseudonocardiales; family Pseudonocardiaceae; genus Pseudonocardia; species Pseudonocardia xinjiangensis. The sequence goes on from NZ_CP192009.1 coordinate 4,580,486, forward strand.
CGCACTGCGCCGCCGTGCACTGACCCTCCTGACCCGCCCCGCCCTCTGATACGCGCTACGGCAGGTACTCCTCGATCGCGTCGGCGCCGCCTGCGGCACCACCTCCGCGACGAGCCTCCGCACGCATCTCCGCGAGGCCGGCTGCGACGTCCGGGCTCCGCACGACCTCGTCGACGGCGCGGCGCAGGGTGTCAGCGGTCAGATCCTCGGGATCGAGCCGTCGCCCGAGTCCGAGCTCGACGATACGGGCGGCGTTGACGACCTGCTCCGGCATCCGCGGGAAGGCGACCATCGGGACGCCGTAGTAGATCGCCTCCATCGTCGAGTTCATCCCGGCATGGGTCACGAACCCCGCGGCGTCCCGCAGTACCGCCGGCTGCGGGAACCAGGGCCGCACCTGCATCGTCGCGGGCAAGGGGCCGAGGTCGGCGGGGTCGAGACCGCCGATGGTCATCGCGACCTGGTATCGGCCGTCGTCGAAGGCGTCCCGGCAGGCCCGGTAGAACGCGGGATGGTCGGTGAAGATCGATCCGAGCGAGATGAACAGCACCGGCAGGTCCGGGTGAGGCGGCGACCACGGTTCGGCGTTCTCCCGGTCGCCCAGCACGGGCCCCAGGAACCGGAAGCGCGCGTCGAACGTCTCCCCGGCCGGCTGGAACGCACGCGGGACGAACACCAGGTTGAGTGCCTCGGTGACGTCCATCATCGCGGCGACGTCGAGGGCGACGCCGTGCTCGGCGGCGAAGGCGGCCACATCCTCGGCGAGCGCGGCCATCTCCGGCTGACTCGCGGTGCCGGAGGTGAGGGCGTCGCCGACGCCGGTCCAGCTCTCGTTCTCGGCGAGGTTGGGCACGGTCCGCACCGCCGGGATGCCCAGCCGGCGGGCCACCAGCCGGACCGGCCAGTTGGTGGCGTCGTACACCACGCCGTCCGGGCGGTGCTCGCGGCAGTGCTCGAGGAGAACGGGATAGGTCGCGGCCAGTGCGGCGAAGAAGTGGCGGAACCACAGCGCCACGATCTGCGGTCCGACCTGCGCAGGCGGGGAGAACGGGGGCAGGCCGGGCAACCGCACCCACTCGGCCCCCGCAGCCGTGACGGCCTCGCGGAACTCGGGTCCGCAGGCGTAGTGCACCCGATGCCCTCGCCGTACGAGCTTGGCCACCAACGGCAGTGTGGGAGTGACGTGCCCGTGGCCCGCCAGGCCGACGAACAACACGCGCCGAGTCACCGCGCGACCGTAGGAGAACACCACCTCCGTCGACCACGGGTTATCACCCTCCGAGCTGCCCGGCCCCGGCGAGATCGACCTGATGGGGGTGAGACGCGAACGCCGCCCCGCTCACGTCGACCTCGCCCGTACGGCAGAGCGGCGCACGTCCGGACCCGGCGACTCGCACATCAGAACCGGGCGACTCGCGGGTCCGACTCGGGCGACTCGCGGGGTGGGGTGGGCGCGTGCCGACGCCGGCGCCGCGGGTGCGGCGCCGGCGTTCGACTGGGGCTGGGTGGGTCTCAGGCGGCCCGGGTGGCGTCGACGTAGGCGCCCTCGATGGCGTGCAGCAGGATCGAGAGGGCGATGTCGACGACCTCGGCGGTGACGTTGAGCGGCGGCAGCATCCGGACCACGCAGTGGTCACGGCCCCCCAGCTCCACGATCAGGCCGCTGCGCAGGGCCCGGGCCTGGACGTCCTCGGCCAGCTCGGCGACGGTTCGGCCGTCGCCGGGCGCGGTGAGCTCGATGCCCCACATCAGGCCCTTGCCGCGCACCTCCAGCACACCCGGGTGCGAGGCGAGCCCGGACAGCCGGGCGGCGATCTGCTCGCCGCGGGCCTGCACGTTCCCGAGGATGTCGTCGCGCCGGACGATCTCGACGGTCCGGGTCCCCGCGGCGAAGGCCAGCTGGTTGCCGCGGAACGTGCCGCTGTGCGCGCCCGGTGCCCAGGTGTCGAGCTCCTCGGCGTACAGCACGATCGCGACCGGCAGGCCCATCCCGGAGAGCGCCTTGGACGCGACGATCACGTCGGGCTCGATGTCGTACTGCTCGAACGCGAACCAGGTGCCGGTGCGGCCGCAGCCGGTCTGCACCTCGTCGACGATCAGCGGGATGCCGAGCTCGCGGGTGAGCTGACGGACGCGCTGGACGAACTCCTTGCGGGCCGGGATCACGCCACCCTCACCCTGCACCATCTCCATGATCACCGCGGCGGGCAGCTCGAGGCCGCCGTTGGGGTCACGCAGCGCGCGCTCGAGGAAGCTGACGCAGTTGGTCTGGCAGGTCTCCGGGTCGAGCGCCAGCGGGCAGCGGCTGCACGAGGAGAACGGGAAGAAGCTCACGCCCGGCATGCCGTTGGTGATGGGGCGCTTCTGGGACACGTTGCCGGTCATCGCCATCGCGGCGTGGCTGCTGCCGTGGAAGCCGCCCTGGAAGGAGACGACCCCGCCGCGGCCGGTTGCGGTCTTGCAGAGCTTCAGCGCGGCGTCGACGGCGTTGGCGCCGGTCGGCCCGCAGAACTGGATCTTCATCCGGACCCGCATGCCTGCGGGGAGCATCGACAGCTGCGCCTCGGTGAACGCGTCCTTCGCCGGCGAGGGCATGTCGAGGCCGTGGGTGAAGATGCCCATCTGCTCGGTGGCCGCGGCGACCAGCTCGGGGTGGTTGTGCCCCAGCGAGAGCACACCGGCGCCGGAGAGGAAGTCGATGAAGACGTTGCCGTCGAGGTCGCGGATGTGGCTGCCGGCCGCCTCGGCGACAGCGAACGGGAAGTGCCGCGGGTAGACGCGGGCGTTCGACTCACGCTGCTCCTGGCGGGCCAGCAGCTCGGACGAGCGTGGGCCCGGCAGGGCGGTCGTCACGCGCGGCCGGGCCGCGAAGCCGCCGGCCGCCTGCTCGGCGGGTGCGACGACGGACAGCCGGGAGGTGGGAGTGGCGGGCATGGCGTTCTCCTGTGCGGTGAGCGGCGCCCGGACAGGCGCGGGAAGGGGGCGCGCGGTGGGCGCCGGCGGGCTGGGCAGTGAGTAGAGGCGGGTGACGACGGGCCCGGCGGCCCTGGCGGGGGCGGCCACCGCAATCGGCGTGGCCGGAACCGACGCAACAGCCGGCACGGGCTCGGCGACCGGAACGGGCGCCGAAGCAGGAGCCGAAGCCGAAGCAGGAGCAGGAGCAGGAGCAGGAGCCGAGTTCACAGCACGCCCCTCGGTGGCCGGGTTGCCCTGCCAGTGGGAGTGGGGGGCCGTCTCGGTGCCCTTCATCAGGAAGGCGTCGGCGTCGAGCACGGAGCCCGGCCCCATCGTGACTCCGTAGTGGACGAACGCACCGACCCCGACGGTGGCGCCTGCGCCGATCACGGTGTGGTCGGACTTGAACGTGCCGTCCTCGAGCGAGTGGCACTGGATGACGCTCCCGGCGTTGAGGGTGACGCCGTCGCCGACGGTGACGAGTGACTTCTCGGGCATGGCGCAGCCGTCGTCGAAGACGCCGCGGCCGATGCGGACCCCCATCAGCTTCCACATCACGGGCTTGAACGGGGTGCCGTTGAAGATCGCCACGAGAGAGCCCATGAGCTTCCAGACCCGCTCGTGCCACCAGAAGTACGGCTCGTAGATCGAGCAGAACCGCGGCTGCAGCTTGCGGAAGCCCGTGGCGGCGTGCTCGACCAGTGCCGTGTAGACGAGGCTGAAGAGCAGGGTGGCGACCAGGGACCCGACGATCACGAGCTCGCCGAAGCGGGGGAAGAGGTCGACCGCGGCCCGCCCGATGAGGGTCGTCGCGAAGAACTGGAACCAGCCGACCACCAGGAAGATCGCGATGGTGGCGAGGTTGTGCCGGTTCTTCGCGGCCAGGCGGCGCCGGAACTCGTCGCCGCTCTTCAGGTGGTCGAAGCGGCTGTCCCGGTCCACGGAGCGCGGGATCTCGAAGCTCGGCGAGCCGAGCAGTCCGACGTCGGAGCGGATCGGGCCGTCGATCGGGACCATGGCCTTCGTCCCGATGAGGACGTTGTCGCCGATCCGGGCGCCCGCCGGGTAGGCGATGGCGTTGCCGAGGAAGCTGCGCGAGCCCAGCGATGCCTCGGACAGCCGGAACGACGTGCTGGATACGTCGGCGTTGATGATCGAGATGCCGTCGGAGACGAGGGTGCCGGAGCCGATGGTCACGAGGTAGGGCGTGTCGTGCTTCTGGGCCACGCCGAAGTTCGAGCCGGTCTGCTGGACGTCGCGCATCCGGTAGCCGAGCGCGCGCAGGAACCCGATGATGTAGGAGCTGTCACCGAAGAGGTTCATGAAGTACGCGGCGTTGGTGGTGCGCGTGATCGTGCGGAGGATCCCGTAGCGCAACCCGTAGAGCGGGTAGACGGTGTCGGCGCGCAGCGCCAGGCTCAGCACCCGCGGCACGGTGGTCACGAACAGCAGCCCGCCGAGGATGAGCCCGAAGAAGGCTGCTGCCGACAAGGCCGCGTGGGTGAGCCAGAACGATCCGGTGCCCGTCGGTACGGCGTCCCACTCCATCATCTTCTGCACCGCGACGCTGCCGATGGTGAACCCGAGCGGGACGAGCAGCAGCAGGTTGACCAGCTGCCACGCCGAGTAGACGAACCGGCGGACGGCGGCGCAGCGGGCCGGCGGGACGGAGGCGTGGGCGGTGCCGGCCGGCTCGGCGGGGGAACCGTGCCAGCGCTCGCCCGCGGGGACGTGCTGGCCGGTCTGCAGTGACGAGGCGTGGCCGAGCCGGCCACCGTCGCCGATCGAGGTGCCGATGTCGAGGACGGTCTGCTCACCGACGAGCACGCCGGCGCCCAGGGTGACCGGTCCGGTCTCGATGCGGCCGGCGACCGCCCGGTAGCCGCTCCACGTCGAGTCCTTGCGGATGACGGTGCCGTCGCCGATGGTCAGCAGGTCGGTGCAGACGGGGACGCTGCGGGAGAACACCACCACACCGCGGCCGATCTTCGCGCCGAGCGCACGCAGGTAGAGCAGGTAGAGCGGGGACCCCGCGAACAGCACCATCGGGTTGGCCCGGATCAGCGTCCTGACGAACCAGAAGCGCAGGTGGCGCAGGCTCCACACAGGGAACTCCTGGGCCGTCCACCGCCCGATGAGCAGCCACTTCGCCACGATCGGCAGCAGGCTGAACCCGAGGAAGGTCGCGCCGCCGAAGACGACTGCGCGCGTGTAGGTCTCGAGCCACCCGGCGCCGGCGGTGACCCACGAGAAGCCCTGCTCGACCACCACGGCGGTGAGGTAGGCGGACGCGAGGAACAGCAGCAGCTGGGCCGCCCCGACCGCCACGAGGCGGGGCCGGCCGAACCGTGGGACGTCGACGGGCTCCACCGGCGCGGCGGGCTGCAACGGGGCGGACCCGCCGAACGCCGCGGCCAGCTGCCGGACCGTAGGGCACTGGTAGATCTCGCGCATCGACAGTGACGGCAGCGCGGTCTGCTTCCGGACCCGAGCGGAGAACTGGGCCATCAGCAGGGAGTTGGCGCCGAGATCGTCGAAGAAGTGGCTGTCGACGGACACCTGCTCGACCCCGAGGGTCGCGGCGAGGGCGTCGACGAGGACCTGCTCGGTGTCGGTGGCCGCGGCGACGTGCTCGCCCGCCGAGGCGCCGGCCCGGCCGGCGGTGGGGGCGGGCAGGGCGCGGCGGTCGACCTTGTCCTGCGGCGTCATCGGGATGACGGGCAGGTGCTCGAGGTAGGCGGGCACCATGTAGGACGGCAGCCGCTCGCGCAGGTGCGCGGTGATCGTCTCGGCGTCGAGGGCGGTGACGCCGGTGCGCAGGCTGTAGTAACCCACCAGCTCGACGGTGCCGGGCGCCGGCTCGAACGTGTCGACGACGGCGGCGGCGATGCCCGGCACCTGCAGCAGCACCGACTCGATCTCGGTGAGCTCGATGCGGTAACCGCGGATCTTGACCTGCAGGTCGATCCGGCCCATGTACTCGATCTCGCGCTCGGCGTTGACCCGGCCCAGGTCACCGGTGCGGTAGATGCGCCCCGAAGGGTTGCCGGCGATGTCGAGGAAGTCGGGGATGAACGCCTTCGCCGTCAGGTCGTCGCGGTTGAGGTAGCCGGTGGCCAGGCCGATGCCCGCGATGCCGATCTCGCCGGTCTCGCCGTGGGGCAGGGCGCGGTGCGGGTTGTCGGGGTCGAGGATGACGGTGGTGTAGGTGGGCAGGGGCTGCCCGATCGTGACCGGCCGGTCGGGGTGCAGGGTCGTCCAGGTCGCGGTCACGGTCGCCTCGGTCGGGCCGTAGACGTTCAGGAACCGCCGCCCCGGCTTGTGCCAGCGCGCGATCAGGTCCTGCGGGCACGCCTCCCCCGACACCAGCAGGAACCGCAGCAGCGGCAGGTCCTCCTCCAGCGTCGCCAGCAGCGTCGGCACCACACACATCGCCGTGACCCGCCGCTCGGTCAGGAACTCGTGCAGATCCAGCCCCAGCAGGCTCGAACCCGCCGGCTTGGGCACCAACGTCGCGCCCGCCACCCACGGCACCCAGATCTCCTCCACCGAGAAGTCGAACGCGATCGTCATCCCCTGGTACACGCGGTCCTGCGCGGTGATGCCGTAGACCTCCGCGGCCACCCGCACGAAGTTGCAGATGCTCGCGTGCTCGATCGCCACCCCCTTGGGCCGCCCCGTGGTACCCGAGGTGTAGATCAGGTAGGCCAGATCCTCCACGGCGTCGCCGCGCTCGGCGTCGGACAGCCGGGCCGGGTGCAGGCGGGCGATGTCGCCGGCCGCCTCGTCGAGGTAGACCAGGCCGGGCGCGAAGTCCTCGAGATTCTCGACCCGGTCGCGAACGTGCGACAACGACAGCACCATCCGCACACCGGCATCGGAAAGGATGTAGGCGATGCGGTCGGGCGGGAACGCCACATCCAGAGGCACGTACGCAGCATTGATCTTCAACACCGCCAGCATCCCGATATAGGAATGCACCGCCTGGTCGAACAACAACCCGATCCGGTCACCCGGCCGCGCCCCGTTCGCCAGCAGGTACCGGGCGAGGCGGTTGGCCCGCTCGTCGAGCTCGGTGAAGGTCAGGGTGGTCTCACCGGCGTCGACGGCCAGGTGGCCGGCGCGGCCGTAGGTGCGCATCCAGTCGCACCGCTCCTCGAACACGTGGTCCAGTCGCTCGCCGCGGCGGGCTCGCGAGCCCTGGGCGTGGTCGGAGGCCACGAGCACGGCCGGACCGTCCTGGTGCGACGGGGGAAGGTGTGCGGGCTCCTGCAGCGTGGTCACGGTGACTCCTCGGATCCAGCTGATGTACGTGCTGGTCAGGAGCCTGTCAGCGCTCGTGGTGGTGATCGATGGTGTGCGCCCCCGAGGCACTCGTGGGCTCCCCCGGACCGAGGTCGGGTTCACCCCAGGTGAGTGGCGCGGAGGGGCTAGCGCGCGTCCGGGCCGGACGACGAGCCCACCGAGGCGAGCGCATCCCGCAGCGCCGCGCGGGAGGTGATGCCGAGCTTCGGAAAGACCCGGTAGAGGTGCGCTCCCACGGTGCGGTGCGAGAGGTACAGGCGCTGCCCGATCTCCTTGTTGGTCAGGCCGGAGGCGGCCAGCACCGCGATCTCGCGTTCCTGCGGCGTGAGCATGCCGAAGTCGGGGGTGGGGGTCCGGTTGTGGCCCGTGGCCCGCAGTTCGTGGGCCGCTCGGACGGCCCACGGCCGGGCCCCCAGGCGCTCGAACGCCTCCCGGGCCGCGGAGAGCTGGACCCGCGACGCCGCCGCGGCCCGGGACCGCCGGAGGTGCTCGCCGTAGGCGAGCCGGACCCGGGCCAGCTCGAACGGCCACCGCTCAGCCTCGGGGAGGGCGAGCGCCTGCTCGAACAGCTCGGCGGCGCGGTCGTCGTCGGCGGCGACGGCCGCCGATCCGGCCGTCACCAGTGCCAGTCGCGGTGAGAGCGCCCCGATGCGGGCTTCCCGCATCGCCGTGACGTGCGCAGTCGCCTCGGCCCGTCGATCGGTGCGCGCCGCGGCTTCGACGAGGTCCAGCATGACCCACAGAGCGTTCGGCGCGTGCGAGGCGAACGTTCCCGGCGCGCTGATCGCGGCCGCCTGCTGGTAGGCCTCCTCGAAGTCGTTGCGCGCGACCGCGGCCAGCGCGCGGGCGTGGTGGGCGAACGCCAGGGCACCCGCGGCCCCCCGCGGCGTCGCCCAGCCGACGATCTCGTCGGACGCGGCCCGGCTGGCGTCCTGGTCGCCGCGGACGGCAGCGGCCAGCGCGATGAAGTACTGCAGCTGCCAGCGGAAGTAGCGGAACCGATGGGCGTCACACAGCTCGAGGGCCTCGTCGGCCAGCTCCGCCATCTCCCTCCAGCGGCCCGCGCCGAAGTCGTCGTGGCACAGCTGCACGATGGCGAGGATCGCCTGGGTGACCGCTCCGCCGTCCCGGCCGTCGCCGAGCACCCGCCACGCGCTCTCCCGGCAGACCGCCAGCCCGTCCACGTAGAGGGCGGAGAGCCCCGTGCGGACGATCTTGACGGGGTCGACCTCGCCGCCCAGGTCACCGCAGACGGCGACGATCTCGTCGAGCACGGGCAGTGCCGTGCGCACCGGGTCCGGGACGGTCTTCTCGTACAGGGCGAGGACCGTGGGGGCGCGCGGCCGGAGCCGGGCCACGGCGTCGTGGACGGGTTGCCACTTCTCCGGGCTCCCGCTCAGCCACGACAGGAACGACAGCGACCAGATCGCTTCGATGAGCTCCTCGTCGGTGGCGTCGGTCCGCTCGGGGTGGCAGGCGATGGCCGCTTCCAGCAGGCCGTGGGCGGTGTCGATGTCGCTGCCCCGGTCCATCAGCAGGTACCCGGCTGCGGTGGCCACGGCGTACAGCGACGCGCTGTGCTCCGGGAGTGCGTTGGTGAGCAGCTCCGACGCGCCGTCCACTCCCCCGACGGTCAGCGCGCTGAGGTAGGCGGCCTCGGCCAGCCGCCTGCTCCGTTCGGAGCGCAGCGGGCTGAGGTCGGCGGCACGGGTCAGCCTGGCGACGGCGCCGCCCGGATCCCCTCGCCCGAAGAGCCGGTGCGCGGCCTCCTCCAGCAGACCGGCCACCTCCTCGTCGGGCTCGACGGTCGCCTCGCCCAGATGCCACGCGCGCCGTTCGGGCTGGCCCGCCAGCACCTGGGCGAGCGCCAGGTGAGCCCGGCGCCGCTCGTCGGTGGTGGAGAGCTCCATGACCGCGGAGCGGGTGAGCGGATGGCGGAAGGTGAGAGCGGCGCCGCTCCCGCCCACCTGCACCAGGCCCACCCGTTCCGCCGGTGCGAGATCCCCGGGCACTCCGCGCGCGGAGGTGGCCGCCGCCTGCACGACACGCAGGTCGCCGGTGCCGTCCAACGTCGCGAGCAGCAGCAGCTGCCGGGTCGGCTCGGGGAGCTCGGAGATCCGCGACGCGTACAGCGACTGGAGGCGCCGGCTCAGCGGCAGCACCTCGGGCAGCGCGCGCAGGGCCGAGCGTTGCGGGTGGCTCAGTGCCGCGGGCAGCTCCAGGAGCGCGAGCGGGTTGCCCTGCGACTCCGCCAGCAGGCGCCCCCGGACGCCCCGGTCCAGCGCCGGGAACCGTTCGCTGACCAGCCCGAGCGCCGCGTCGTCGTCCAGCGGCTGCAGCTCGAGCTCGGGGAGGCCCGAGCGTTCGAAGAAGCTGTCGGTGCCCGGACGGGACGCCGCCAGGAACCCGATGCGGTGTCCGGCCAGCCGCCGTGCCACGAAGCCGAGCACCGCGGAGCTGGTCCGGTCGAGCCAGTGCACGTCGTCGATCACGATGAGGACCGGGCGGTCAGCAGCGACCCGGCACAGGAGCGCGAGCGTCGCGGCCGACACCACCAACCGGTCCGGGGCCGGTCCGCTCCCGAGGCCCAACGCCACCGACAGCGCCTCGCGATGCGGCGCGCTCAGCCGGTCGGTCTCGCCCAGGAGCGGGAGCACCGTCTGGTTCAGGCCGGAGAACCCGAGGTCGGCCTCGAACTCCACACCGGCGGAACGGAGCACCAGGCTGCCCGCCGCCGACGCCTCGTCTTCCGCGACGTCGAGCAGCATCGTCTTGCCCACGCCCGGCTCGCCGACGATCAGCAGCGCGGCGCCCTCGACGGCCGCCGACGCGAGGACGGACCGGATGAGCCGGAGCTCCTGGCCGCGCCCGGCAAGCCCGCCCGCCACACCCCGCGGGTGCGAGAAGCGATCACGTGACATGTCGCCCCCACTGCGCAGAACAGGAGCCATGGGAAGATTGGCAGATATGCCTGATACTACTCACAGTCCGACGCCCGACCACTCTGGATTCGCGGCGAATCCCATACCGCGCATTGACGGGAACCGGTACCGCCCTCCGCACGAATTCCCCTGGGCCACTCAGCAGAGGCCACCGATCAGGCAGCATGAACACGCTCGGCGTGGTGGGACCGGTCATGGCTCGCGCACTATTGACACTCAGTGACGGGTTCGACACATTTCCGTATTCGTCGGCCGCGATATTCCCGGGCTCGGCGCCGGCGCCGTTCTCCCCGTGCGGGGAGTCCGATAAATCGCACGGTCGGCGGGCCTACCGGTGGCTGCTTCTCCCGCGTACTTCCGGCGGGCTCATCGCCGGACCGGGCGCAGGGCGTGCGCCCGGTCGCGGGAGGCGGTGGCGACCGACGCCGGGGGCACCGCCGTCAGGCTGCGTCGGCCGGCGAGTGCAGGTCGGAGACGGTGGCGCTGCCGGCGGCGGGGATGAAGGTCTGGTGCAGCAGCCGCACCGCGTCGTCGACCCGCGACGACGACACAGCAACCGTGATCCGGCCGGGGGTCGTGGTGACCAGCCGTGGGGTGATGCCTCCCGCCTCGAGGGCGGCAAGTGCGCGAACGGGGATGTCGGGCTTGCGGGCCATGCCGAGGCTCACCACCGAGACCGAACCGAGATCCTCGTCGACCTTCGCAGCCAGATCGACGGCGTCGAGCGCGGCGGTGACCTCGACGGGGTCGGCACCCGGAGCGGTGAACTGGACCCCGGAGGTGGTCGGCACGATGGCGCCCACCGTGATGGCCCGCTCGGCGAGAGCCGCCGCGACCACCCCGGCACCTGCCCCGTCGACGGCGAAGAGGCTCTCCTCCCGCCGGTGCGCGATCCCGGCGACCTCGGCCGTTCCCTCGAAACCGGCCGCCTCGCGCCGGATCCAGGTGCCTTCCTCGGTGCTGAAGCTCGACCGCAGGTGGATGTCCACGCCGTGGGCCAGCGCCAGCTCCACCGACCGCGGCTGGAGCACCGCGGCGCCTGCCTCGGCCATCTCGAGCATCTCCTCGTGCCGGATCGACGACAGCCTGCGGGCGTCGGGGACCACCCGGGGGTCGGCGGTGAACACGGCCGGGACGTCGGTGAAGATCTCGCACTCGCCGGCGCCGAGCGCCGCCGCGACGGCGACCGCCGATGCGTCCGAGCCCCCTCGGCCCAGCGTCGTCACGTCTCCGTCGGGCGCGATCCCCTGAAAGCCCGTGACCAGCACGATCGCCCCGTCGGCGAGTGCTTCGCGGATGCGGTGCGGCTCGATGCCGACCAGCCGGGCGTTGCCGTGGCGGGCGTCGGTGCTGATCCCGGCCTGCGGTCCCGTCAGCGACACCGCGTGGGAGCCGAGCTCGGCCACCGCCATCGACGCCAGCGCGCAGGAGATCGACTCGCCGACCGACAGCAGGGCGTCGAGCTCCCGCAGAGGCGGCCTCGACGACATCGCGTACGCCTGGTCGACGAGCTGGTCGGTGGACTTCCCCATCGCCGATAGGACCGCCACGACCCCGCGGCCGGAGCGCTGTGCGGCGACCATGCGTTCGGCCACCGCGCGCAGGCGGTCGTGGTCTGCGACGGAGGTCCCACCGAACTTCCACACGAGCGGTGCCGCCGGCGCGGCGGTTGCCCGCCGGCCCCCCTCGATGGCCACCTCAATCGCGTTGCGCGTGCTCATCCGAACGTCCTCCCCTGGTCATGCCGTGTCCCCACCCCGTGCGGGAACGTGGCCGTGCTGTGTCCGAGGAGGAGCCTGCTGGTGCGAGACCAGCAGATCGATGGTGTGCTCCCCCGGCCGCCGGGTGTCGTCCCCCGTCCGGCGGTCGGGTGCGTTCTCAGAGCACATGAGGATCCTGCCCTGATGCCGGCCCACACTCGTCGAGCCGCAGAAGCTCGCTCCGGTAGGGCAGCAGCTCGGCCCGCGATCCGTCGTCGTAGACGTTCTCCCAGGTACGGCGCCGGTCGTGGCCGTCCAGCTCGGAAAGCCGGGTCCCTGCACGTTCACCGAACATCGTTCACCTCGTCTCCGCACGGCGGGCCAGCTGCCCGCGTGGTCGCACCGACGAGAGTCCATCGGAGCGGCGCATCGTCACCATGGGGCCTCCCCGCGTGGTGCGGGGTGGAACTCCCCCTCGTTGGTTAGTACGCGCCTACTGTCGTTACGGTTCGGTACTACTGCATGAGCGCTCAATCACTCTCGAACGGGGAACACGCGGGCGAGCTTCGCGAGGATCCCGAACGCCACCTGCTTCGGGCGCTGCTGCTCGCCGTGCACGGCGTTGAGCACGACGAGGGCGCCGGTCAACGCGGGGACGACCCACTGGCACACCGCCAGCTGCTGCTGGGTCCTCGCGATGTCGGGCGGGGTGTCGGTGGCGGGGTCCGTGCCGCCCTCGATCGGCGTGCCCTCCGCCCGCTCGAGCTTCCTGCCCAGCAGCCGGCTGTAGGCGGTCACCGCGAGCGCGGCACCGGTCACGGCGGACTTGGCGGTCGTGGAGGCGCCGACGCCCTGCTGCGCGGCCACCCGGCCCTTGTTGCCCAGGAGGAGCCCGGTCGCTCCCACGAGATGGAGGATGATCGCGACGAGGTTGACCGGGGTCCAGCGCGCCCATCCGGCGTTGGCCACCCGGAGGCGCTGCTTCTCGTCGGGGACGTCGGCGGCAGCCCCGTTGATGGCGACCGCACCGGCCAGTGAGCCACCGAACCAGGCGGCCAGCCCGAGGTCGTGCAGGCTTCGGACCACGGTGTTGCGCTGTGACATGTCAGGGTGCCCCTTCCACTGCCGACGCCGCGCGTCGGCGTCGCAGGCGAGGGCATACCCGGGAAGTGGCTGATCACGCAGGCTCTCCCCGACCGTGTCACAGCCGAGTGCGGTGTCGGCCTCGTCGGCGTCCATGCCGTCGGGGTCGGGATCGGCTGTCGGGCCCGCCGCCGAGGCCACGCGTTCGTACTCGATGCCGTAGTGGCGGTAGAGCAGCTCCTCCTCCTGCGGAGACAGGTGGCTGTCCTCGCAGATGTAGGGCGCGTCCTTCACCGTCGCCTTGTCGTAGGCCACGGTGATCCGCTCGTCGCCGAACTCGGCGTCCTCCACCGGGACGAAGCTCTCGCAGGTCCCGAAGAGCCCGGTCTGGACGGTGACCCAGGTGGGCCGGCCGGTGTCGTCGTCGACGTAGACCTGACCGACCGTCCCGATCCTCTCCCCTGCCCGGTCGTACGCCGTCGATCCGACCAGGTCACGCAGCTCGTTCCCGGACGTCATCGGCTGAGCTCCCCGTTCGGCTGTGGCGAGTGCTGCCGACGGTCTACCCACCTACGCCGGAAAACATGGTGCGTGGGGGACGAATGCCCACCATCGGTGCGGACGAACGGCGGACGGCTGGCGCGATCAGGTCTCCCGGGCCGCCCGGTGACCCGCGATCGCGACGCCCCCGGTGATCACCGACGACAGCATCAGCGCGGGTGCGACGTTCCACTGCAGCAGGCCGGCACCGGCGGCGGCCCCCAGCAGGATCAGCGCAACCACGACGAGGTGGGGACGCCAGAGCGCCTTCCTGCCGGGCAGGAAGTCCGCGGCCAGTGCGGTGATCGTCGAGACCACCACGACCGAGGTGACGTCCTCGACCGCCACGCACCCGGCGGTGGCTCCTTGCATGCCCATGGCCATGGCCAGTACCGAGGTGACGACCGACCCGACGGGGTCGGCGGGGTGCGCCCCGAGCCGGGGCAGCACCAGCGCCAGCACCAGCACGACGCCTGCGACGGTCCCGAGGAGCGCGGACGTGCGCGTCGACCAGCCCCCACGTGCCGCGCGCAGCACCCACGCGGCCAACGCGGCACCCACGAGGTATCCGGCGGGCGCCAGCGCGAGCCGGGCGACCGGCAGGTCCTCGCTGCCCAGCAGGGCCATCCCGAGCATCACGACGTTCCCCGTCATGTTGGCGGTGAACACGCGGTCGAGGTCCAGGTAACCGACGGCGTCGACGACACCGGTCGAGAAGGTGAGCGCCAGTATCAGGACCAGGTGGGCGCGCCGGTGGTCCAAGGGGACGTCGGTGCCGTCAGCGGAAGAAGTGCGTCGTCGGCCGGGGCTGCGGCTCACCGTCCAGTACGACGTCGACCTTCTCGTTGTAGAACGCCACCAGGCCCGCGATGGGCAGCAGCGCCGCGGTCGGGAAGTCGTAGGCCCACGCCAGGTCCGGGTGCAGCTGGTCGCCGACGCGCACCGACCAGTACTCGCTGGTCCGGCCCTTGTACGGGCACGGGGTGACCGTGTCGCTCGGCTCCAGGTGCTCGAAGTGCACGGCGGTGCGGTCGAGGTAGTAGCGGGTGGGCAGGCCGGTCTCGAACACCATCACCGGCGCCGCCGACTCGGCCAGCACCACACCGTCGAGCTCCACCCGCACGGTGCGGGCGGAGCGCAGCGCGTCCACCCTGGTGTAGGGGTTGCGGGGGTGGACGAAGACCTGCTCGTCCTCCTCGAACCAGGAGTCCATCGCGGCCCAGTCGAACCGCACCGTCCCGGCGAGCCCCTCCACGGCCTCATCGGTGTACACCCGGGCCGAGCCCGGCCGCTCGGTGTCGCCGACCCGGAGCCCGTGCAGCCGCGTGACGCCGCGGCTCACGCGCTGGACGTGCTGCTCGTCGACGAGCACGTCCGGGTCCACGTCGGACAGCGGGATGTAGTACTGGGGGTAGAACGGCCACTCCCAGACGTAGAGAGCGTGCACCGTGTCGAGCACGACCCGGCCGGCGAGCACGGCGCGCACCCTCCGAGGCACGGGCTCGACGCCCTCGGGCGGGGTCATCGACTGCGGGTAGTCGCGCATGCTGTCCATGCTTACCCCTGTTCGCGGGAGAGGCGGCGCCAGATCCAGCTGGCCGGAACATGCCGGCCGGTCACGACGTACTGCAGCGCCCCGTCGACGACCAGGGTCGTGTCGAGCGCGCGGCGCGCCGCGGGCCGCCCGGCCAGCAGCAGCTCGTCGCGCGTGGCGAGCACCGTGTCGTCGTCCGGCGTCACCAGGCACTCGTCGTCCCGGAGGATCATCAGGACCACCACGTCCAGCCGCACCTCGCGGACGTCGGGATCGCGCAGGAGATCACCCAGCCGCGCATCGCCACCCGCCAGCCACGCGGTGAGGGCGGGCGCCTCGTCGTGGGTGAGCCGGATCTTCCACAGCGACTCCAGGTGCCGGCTGCACAGCTCGGTCATCCGGTCGACGAGCTCGGCCGCCCAGGGGTCGCCCCGATGCGGCACCTCCTTCAGGAAGCGCCACAGCAACGGCGTGCTGAGCTGCGCGAACACCTCGTGGGCCACCACCTCGGTCGGCACGAGGAGCGAGTCGACATCCATCACGGCGAACAACGGCCCGCTGGACGGGCGGTTCTGCCGCGCCGCCACGAACAGGGCCGGGTTGACCCGCCGGGCGGCGGCGATGAGCGACAGGTTGCTCGTGTCGTTGTCCGTGCCCGCGACGAAACCGACCGCCTCCGCCACGCCTGCCCCTTCCAGCACCGCGGGCTCGAACCCGTGGCCGGAGACGAGGGTGGCCTCCTCCTCCGCGGCCGCCGGCCGGTCGGCGACGGGATCGATGATGGTCACGTCCAGGCCCTCCGCCTGCAGGTCCTCGACGATCTCGCGGCCCAGCCTGCCGTACCCGCACACCACCCAGCGGCCCTCTGCCGGCGGCCTGGCCCGGGGCGGCAGCTCGGCCCCCGGCCCGCTCTCCAGCCACGTGATCAGCTGGTAGGTGGCGGGCGCGCGCAGCGCGATCCGCAGGTGGTCGCCGAACCGGTCGAAGGGGTTGACGACCGTCGGCGTGCCGAAGGCATGCATCCGCTCGGCGATCACGGTGGAGACCGTGCGCGCGATGACCGGCAGGTCCGGCCGCAGCAGGGCCGCGGTCATGGTGACGGCCAGGTTCGCCTCGTCGTCGTTGGTGAGGGCCAGCACCGCCTCGCAGTGCGGGTTGCCGAGCCCCGCCACGCCGAGATGACCCGGATCGCGGGCGTCGGCCACGAGACCCGGCACGTCGGCGTGGTACGGGTCGAGGTCGAGACCGTCGATGCGTTCGTTCTCGGAGTCGATCACGACGAACCGCCTGCCGAGCGCGTCGAACGAGCGTCCGAGCAGCTCACCGGTGCGCCCGTACCCCACGATCAGCAGGAACGGCTCGCGCAGCCGCGCCACCTTCCGCGTGAAGTGCTGCAGGGCCAGCGCCTGGCGGAACGCGCGGTCCTGCACGAGCGCGAGCAGCGAGCCGATCGCGTACGCCCATCCGATGACGGTCAGGTAGATCGTGGCGGTCACCCACAGCCGCTGGGCATCGGTGAACGTGTAGGGCAGCTCGCCGAAACCGATCGTCGATGCGGTGTAGCTCATGAAGTAGAAGGCGTCGAAGAACGACATCCGGTACGCCAGTCCCTCGGCCGTGCGGCCGGGCACGAGGGTCAGGCCGAGCACGCTCACCGCGAAGATCGTGATCAGGATGATGAGCGGCACGCGCATCCGGCGCAGGATCAGGAAGATCGTGGCCGAGGCCTGAACCGCCGACGCCATCGGGATGCGCCTGCGCAACCGGCCCGTCCGCTGCTCGTCCTGGCCGAAGAGGCGCCACCAGAACGAGAGCAGGGGGTTGCCCACCGGAGCACCCCCTACCGGCGGTGGTACGAGACGGTCTCGACGACGAGCAGCACCACCGACACGACGTTCGCGAACAGCGCGCCGCCCGACAGCGACACGACGCTGGCCATGGCGGAGGGGGTGAGCCCGTCGGTCGAGATGTGGGCCGCGTAGGTCCAGGCCAGCGCCGCGGCGATGAGCTGCAGGTCGGCCACCAGGCTCGTGGCCAGGTGCACGGCGCCGATCTGTGTGCGGTCACCGAACTTCAGGACCGTGGCGATCAGGCTGACGACGACCGCCGCGAACAGCTCGTAGATGTTGTGCAGCGCGGGGTTGGCGATGTCGCCGATGAAGAAACCGAAGTTCAGGGTGGCGGCCAGCAGCACGAAGAAGCCGAAGACCACCTTCTCGAGGTTCATCAGCAGCACCCCCGGTCAGCACGGGCGCGGCCGCGCCGCGGGTCACGCTAACGCGACGCGTCCTCGCATGTCGGATGAACAGGCCATCATGTCCCTGATCGGGCGGATCGTGACATGGAGGACGGATGAGCAGACCGGACATCAGCGACATGGCGGAGATCAACCGCCGGACGATCGAGCAGTTCCGGGCGGGTGGCGAGATCCCCGGCATGCAGCGGGAGCGCCTCGTCCTGGTCACCACCACGGGACGGCGCACCGGGCAGCGGCGCACCACGCCGATGATGTTCCATCCCGACGGCGACCGGCTGCTCCTCATCGCGTCCAACATGGGGGCACCGCGCCATCCCGAGTGGTACCTCAACCTCGAGGCCGATCCCCACGTCACCGTGGAGGTCGGCGCCGAGACCTACGAGGCCACGGCCGTCCCCGCCACGGGTGACGAGCGCGAACGCCTCTGGTCCACGCTGAAGGAGGCCTATCCCTTCTTCGCCGACCACGAGGCCGCCACCGACCGGGTCATCCCGGTCGTCGTGGTGACGAGGGCGTGAGCCTCACCAGGTGACGGGCAGCGACCTCACCCCGTAGACGACGTTGTAGGAGCGGAACTCGACCTCGGCGGTGGGATCGGCGAGGGCGAGCGCCGGGAAGCGCTGCAGGAGCGCGGGGAGGGCGATCCGCAGCTCGGCGCGGGCCAGCGGCGCCCCCAGGCAGTGGTGGACCCCGTGCCCGAACGCCACGTGGCGGGTGACGGCGCGGGTGACGTCGAGGCGGTCCAGGTCCTGGCCGAGCGCGGGGTCGCGGTTGGCGACCGGCAGCGACAGCACCAGCAGGTCGCCCGCCGCGATCCGCTCACCGGCGAGCTCGACGTCCTCGTTCGCGAACCGCGGCACGCCGCTGTGCACCACCGAGAGGAAGCGCAGCAGCTCCTCCACCGCCGCCTCGACGCCCTCGGGCCGGTCGCGCACCAGCCGGAGCTGCTCGGGGTCGCGCAGGAGGGCGAGGACACCGAGGCCGATGGTGTTGGCGGTGGTCTCGTGGCCGGCGATGAGGAGCAGGCTCGCGATGCCGGTGAGCTCGCCGGGGGTGAGCGCGTCACCGTGCTCGCGCACGAGCATGCCGAGCAGGTCGTCCCCCGGCTCGACGCGCGCCCGCGCCACCAGCTCGGCCATGAACGCCCGCGACTCCACCCGGGCCTGCGCGCGCACCTCCAGGTCGAGCGACACGTCGAGCTGCCGGCGCGCCCGCCCCTGGAACTCCGCACGGTCGGCGTAGGGGACGCCGAGCAGCTCACAGATCACCAGCGACGGCACGGGCAGCGCGAACGACTCCACCAGGTCGGCGGGAGGCCCGGCCGCCTCCATCGCCGCCAGATGGTCCTCGACGATCTCGGTGATCCTCGGCTCCAGCCGCCGGATCCGCCGCACGGTGAACTCCGGGCTCAGGAGCTTCCGCAGCCGGGTGTGCTCGGGCGGGTCGCTGAGCAGCAGCGATCCCTCGGTGTCGGCCCCGGCGAGCCCGGGGAACCCGGGCGGGCGCCTGCCGTTGCTGAAGCGCACCGCGTCGGCCAGCACCTCGCGGACGTCGGCGTAGCGGGTGACGACCCACGCCGAGAACCCGAACAACGTCTCGACCCGGGTGAGACCCGCGGTGGCCTGCACCTGCGCGAGCTCCGCCGGCGGGTCGAAACCGTCACGCCGCATGTGGATCGGCATCGGACGCGCCTGCGTCATGGCGGGGTCCCTTCGATCGGCGCGGCGCCGGGCGGCGTCGGCTCGTGCCCTCTCGGTACCCGACCCGACCCACCCGGCGCCACCGTCGGTCGCCGACCGACCTCAGACTTCTCTCAGCGCCGTGACACCCCGCCTCACGGTGCCGTCCGGTCCAGCCAGGTCGTCGCCCACCACATGTCCCGCAGGATGAACCGGTCGATGCCCTTCACGTCCTTCTTCGTGATCGTGGACAGGTAGCTGCGGGTGAAGAAGGCGAGCGGCAGGTCCTTGCCGACCTGGAGCTCGACCTGCTGGTAGTCCTTCGTCCGCTGGGCCGGGTCGCTGGTCTCGGCCGCGTCGGTCAGCCACTGGTCGACCTGCGGGTTGGAGTACTTGCCGTAGTTGCCGGTGCCGCTGGTGGACAGGATCCGCGCCACGGCGGGGTCCGGGTAGTCGAAGGGGCCGACCCAGCTCGTGAGCTGGAAGTCGTTGCCCTGCAGCACCGACGAGGAGAACTGCGCGAGGTCGTAGGTCTTGACGTCGACCTTGATCCCGATCGCCGCCATCTGGGCCTGGATGAACTCGGCGAAGGCCTGCCGCGCGGTGGTCGTCTTGAACGTGAAGTCCGGGTTCCCGCCGGAGGCGCGGTAGGCGTCGACGAGCTGCTTGGCCTTGGCCTGGTCGAACGTCGGCCACTCGTCGGAGGCGGCTTGGGTGTGGAAGGGGCTGTCCTCGATGAACAGGCTCTTCGCCGGGATCATCTGGTTGTTGTACTGGCTGGCGGACAGCGCCCGGAGATCGATCGCCCGGATGATCGCCTCGCGCATGTTCCGGTCGTTGAAGGGCGCCTTGGTCAGGTTGAAGTACATGTACTCGCCCGCGCTGCCCGGCCCGTAGTAGACGTTGAGGTTCGGGTTGGCCAGGCCACGCACGAGCTCCTGGTTGTACCCGCCGAAGATCATGTCGACGTCCCCGTTCTGGATCGAGGAGTAGCGCGTCTCCGTGTCGGGGAGCGGGCGGAACTCGATGCCGTCCAGGTAGGGCAGGCCGGGCTGCCAGTAGCCCGGGTTGCGGGCCAGCACCAGCTTGGAGTCACGCGTCCAGCTGACGAAGGTGAACGGACCGGCGCCGACCGGGTGGCTCGCGATCTGGTCGCCGTACTTCTGCAGCGCCGCCGGGGAGATGATCATCCCGAGCGTGCCGCCGAAGAACGCTCCCCCGAAGTTGAGGGCGAAGTCGCCCATCGGCTGCTTCAGCGTGAAGACCACGGTCAGCGGGTCCGGCGCGGTCATCGAGGCGATCAGTGCCGCCGCCGGGTGCGCGGGCGAGCTGGCCTTGTCGATGTGCCGCTGGACGTTGATGATCACGGCCTGGGCGTCGAAAGGCGTGCCGTCGGAGAACTTCACGCCCGAGCGCAGGCCCATCGTCCAGGTCCGGCCGTTGTCGGAGGTGTCCATCGACTTGGCCAGGAACGGCTCGACCGTGCCGTCGGGCTTGGCCTTCAGCAGCGAGTCGTAGATCGCCGAGGCAGCCGGGTTCTGGTTCTGGACCGTGGGATCGAAGCCGATGATCTCGCGGTCCTCGCCGACCAGCAGCGTGCCGCCCTTCTTGGGCGTGCCCTCCGTGGCGAAGTTCCCGCCGTAGGCGTTGACCGCCTGGATCGTGGTGCCGGGAGCACCCTGCTTGACCTCACCGCATGCTGCCGCCACCAGGGCGACGGAAAGTGCTACGGCTATCGCCGCGAATGTCCGGGAAGAACGGGATCGCAACCGCATGGCTCGTCAACTCCTCATCGAGTTTCCGCCACCGATCGACGGGACGTCGCACTGCGACCTCACGCTCCACGGGAGGGGGGCGCGGCTCTGCAGGCCGGTCACCGGGGGCGTCTGGAGCATAGGCACCACGATGATCCATTGGCAACCAGATTGTTAACGATCCTGGTGACAAAACGGGCGAGACCCGGCTGCCGGCCCTGAACGGGACGAACAGCCGGATCTCGCGGCGATCAGGTGGCGGGGTCGAAGAGGTCGGTGCGCTTCTTGGCCAGCGGGATGAGGCCACCCGCCCGCAGCATCTCCAGCAGGAACGCGTCCGGTGGCGCGACGGTGCGCTCCTGGCCGGTCGCCTCGTTGCGGAACGTGCCCGCGGCCACGTCGACCGCGAGGACGTCGCCGTCGGAGACCAGTTCCGAGACGCCGGGCAGCTCGAGCACCGGCAGCCCGACCTCGAACGCGTTGCGGTAGAAGGTGCGCGCGAACGTGTCGGCGACGACGCAGCCGATGCCGGTGGCCTTGAGCGCCTTCACCGCGATCGCCCGCCCGGACGACTGCCCGAAGTGCTTGCCGGCCACCACGATGTCGCCCGGCTGAACCTCCAGCGGGAAGCGGGGGTTCAGGTCCTCGAGCACGTGCGCCACGATCACCGACATCGGCTCGACGACGTACTTCGTCTTCACCAGCCGGTCGGTCGGGATGTTGTCCCCGAACGTCCAGCACCGGCCGCGGGCCTGCAGCACGGGCCCCTCGACGGTGGTCATGCGAGCTCCCCTGCGTCGGTGATCGTGCCGGTGACGGCCGATGCCGCCACGGTCCGGGCCGCTGCCAGGTACATGTTCGCCTCGGCGCTGCCGTTGCGGCCGGGGAAGTTGCGGGCGTGGGTCGAGATCATCGACTCGCCCGCGGCCATCGCCCCCATGTTGTAGGCCTGGTTGGAGCCCGTGCTCGGCGGGAACCACGTGGCCCCCGCCTCGTGCAGCGCGAGCACCAGCCCTTCCCGGACGGCCTCGGTGAAGACCTCCCGGCTCGACGGCACCACGTTGAACCGGACGTCCGGGTGCACCCGGCGACCCTGGAGCACCGCCGCGGCGGCCCGGAAGTCCTCCAGGCGCCCGCCCGCGTGCCCGCCCAGCTCGGCGTACTGCACCGGCGTGCCGGCCAGCGCCGAGACGTCGGCGAGGTTGCCGACCGTGGGCGGGCACGCCACCTGGGGTGCCACCCCGCCGACGTCGAACCGCAGCACGCGGGCGGCCTCGCCGCCGTCGCTGTGCGCCGGCCGGTCGGCGGCCCCGGGTGGGAGGGAGCGGACGAACTCCTCGGTCACCTCGTCGGGCTCCACGAAGCTGCACTTGGCGCCGAGGTCGACACACAGCAGCGGGAAGAGCCACCGGTCCCAGAACGGCAGCTCCTTGACGTACGGGCCGGCGAACTCGACGGCCGCGTAGATCAGCCCGCCCTCGCCGATCTGCCCGACGAGCCACAGCGCGACGTCCCGCGCGGTGGTGCCCGGCGGCGGGGTGCCGACGAGCTCCACCCGCACCGTCTCGGGCACCCGGAACCAGGCCTTGCCGTAGGGCAGCACGGTGCCGGCGTGGGAGTCGTTGCCCAGCGCCGCGGCGAACGCGCCGAGGGCGCCGTGCACCGGCGTGTGGCTGTCCGACCCGACGACGATCGCGCCCGGCCGGACCAGCCCGCGGCGCACCACGGTGTGGTGGATGTTGCCGTTGCCGCAGTCGAACAGCTGGATGCCGTTGCGCCGCGCCCACTCGCGGTTCGCCTTGAGCATGTCCGCGGCGTCCTCGGTGGGCGGGGAGTAGTGGTGGTCGAACACCATCGCCACCCGCTCGGGATGGCGCACGGGGCCGCCCACCTGCTTGTCGAACACGCGGCTGGTGAGCCAGCCGCTCAGGTCGTGCATGATCAGCAGGTCGACCTCGGCCACCACCACGTCGCCCGGCTCGACCGACTGCCGTCCGCTCGCCCGGGCGAGGATCTTCTCCACCATGTTCATGCCAGCAGCTCCTGCGGGTTGCTGATGACCCCACGGATCGCCGACGCCGCCGCGGTGGCCGGGCTGCCCAGGTAGATGCTGCTCTGGTAGCTGCCCATCCGGCCCTGGAAGTTGCGGTTCGCCGTGGAGAAGGTGACCTCCCCGTCGGCCATCGCGCCGCCACTGCCGGCGCACGCCCCGCAGCCGGGGTTCGTGATGAGCGCACCGGCCTGGAGCAACGTCGAGACGATCCCGTCGGACGCGGCCTTCGCCATGATCATGCTCGACGCCGGCGTGACGATCAGCCGCACGCCGGGCGCCACCGTGTTGCCGGCGAGCACCTCCGCCGCGATCGCGAGGTCGTCGTACTTGGCGTTGGCGCACGAGCCGATGAACACCTGGTCCACCTTCGTGCCCGCGACCTCGTCCACCCCCACCACATTGTCCACGGTGTGCGGCACCGCCACCTGCGGCACGAGCGACCGGCCGTCCACCCGCTCGACCTGCCGGTACTGCGCATCGGGGTCGGGCAGCAGCACCTCGTACGAGCCGCGGTCGGCTCCTGCCTCGTCGAGGTAGGCGAGCGCGGTGTCGTCCGGGGGGACGAAGGCGTTCTTCGCCCCCATCTCCATCGCGAGGTTGCACAGCGTCATCCGCTCCGACACCGACATCTGCTCGACGTAGCTGCCGTGGAACTCCACCGAGCAGTACGTGGCGCCGTCGGCCCCGACATCACCGATCAGGCGCAGCATCACGTCCTTGGGGTACGTGCCGCGTGCGAGCGGCCCGTCGACCTCCACCTTGATCGACTCCGGCACCTTCATCCAGAGCTTGCCGGTGACCCAGGTGGCGGTGATCTCGCTGAAGCCCACGCCGGTGCCGAGCGCGCCCAGCGCACCGTAGATCGTGGAGTGCGAGTCGGTGCCGATGATCAGCTCACCCGGCTTGATCAGCCCGCGCTCCATCAGCACGACGTGCGCGATGCCCGCGTTGACGTCGAAGAACTTGCGCACGCCCATCCGGTCGGCGAACTCCCGGCACAGCGCGTGGTAGCCCGCCGTCTTCGCGTTGTCCGCCGGGGAGATGTGGTCCATCACCATGGCGATCCGGTCGACGTCGTACAGCTCGTCGACGCCCATCCGCTCCAGCGTGCGGATGCAGCGCCAGCTGGCCGTGTGGCTCATGTACAGGTCGGGGAAGGCGTCGACGATCTGGCCGGGAACCAGGTCCTTCTCCCCCGACGCCCGTTCCAGGGCCTTCTGTGCGAACGACTTACCCACGTTGTCCTGCTTTCGCCTGCTGCATGAGGTGCGGGATGAGCCCGCCCGCCTCGAGGATCACGCGCAGGCCCGGCGGGTACGGGGCGAAGCCGAAGCTCTGCCCGCCCACCGTGACCGTGCCCGCGCCGTAGTCGACCAGCACCTCGGCACCGTCCTCGACGGCGTCCACGGCGTCGGGGCACTCCACGGCCACCAGCCCGGTGTTGATCGCGTTGCGGAAGAACACCCGCGAGAACGACCGCGCGACGACCGCGCTGATCCCGGCCCCGATGAGGCACGTCGAGGCCTGCTCGCGGGCGCTGCCGCAGCCGAAGTTGCGCCCGGCCACCACCACGTCGCTCGCCCGCAGCCGCTGCTGCAGCTCCGGCCCGAGCGGCTCGAAGGCGTGCTCGGCGAGCTCCGCCGGGTCGATGCTGACCAGGTAGCGGCCCGGGATGATCACGTCGGTGTTGACGTCGTCGCCGAAGACGATCGCCGTCCCGCCGACGACTCCCTTGGCATGCTCACTCCGTGCTGATGGTTCGTTCGCGAGCTCACTCACGGCGACGTCTCCTCGAGGAACCAGTCGGTGGGCACCTCGTGGCCGAGGCCGCGCTCCTCGGCCAGCGCGAGCGCCCTGGCGCAGACCGCGGCGAACTGCAGGCCCATGCCGGTGTTGTTGGCGAAGATCGTGGTCTCGTCGGGCCGGGTGCGACCCGGTGCGGTGCCGGCCAGCAGGTCGCCCAGCTCGTGGATGTCGTCCCAGCTCATCCGGCCGCGGTCGACCGGGCCGAGGATGTCGTACTGCTTGTCGTGGTGCACCTGCTCGCGGGAGAGCACGACGATGCGGTCGGCGCGGTCGAACGTGGCGTCGTCCAGCTCGCGGCGGGTGGCGGTGCCGTCCGGCGAGGTGATCGCCGTGACGTGGCTGCCCGGCTCCAGCCAGGCCCCCTCGAAGCAGGGGTCCATGGCCGCGGTCGCGCACGTGACGATCCGGCAGCCCTCGACGGCGCCACGCGGCTCGTCCACCGCCACGATCCGCCGCCCGGTGCGCTCGCTCCAGGTGGCCGCGAACTTCTCCCGGTTGCCGGGGGTGGGGCTGTAGACCCGCACCTCCTCGATCTCCGGGCGCACCATCAGCAGGCACTCCAGGTGCGACTCGGCCTGCCAGCCGGACCCGAACATCCCCGCGACGGTGACGTCCTCGCTCGCCAGCTCGCGGATGCCGAGCGCCGAGGTGGCCCCCACCCGCATCTTCTGCACCACGCTGTCGTGCAGGATCGCCAGCGGCTCCAGCGTGGTCATGCTGTAGAGCGTCACGAGCCCGACGTAGCGCCCGCCCGGCGCGGCCGGGATCAGGCGGCGGCGCTGCACCCCGTTGGCGAGCGTCTCGACGCCCGCGATGTCGGAGGTGATCCGCAGGGCCCACACGCCGCTGCCGACCGTGCCGCCCTCCTGCGACTTGAACCGGAACCGGAACCCGGGATGGCGCGGGTCCTCCACCGGGAAGTAGGTGTGGTTGCGCGGGCGGTTCGCGCCCTTGCCCTGCGCCAGCTCGACGTAGGCGGACTCCAGCGCGGAGAGGCACTCCCCGGGCGTGAGCACCTGCTCGATGTCGGCGTTCGACAGAATCCTCATGCGTGCTGCTCCTCGGCATCGAGGTCTTCCGCGCCGGTCACACCCACGCGGACGGTGTCGGCGACGGCCACGCGGCCGCCGTCGGGGAAGAGGACCTCCACCCCGGCCACCACCACGGCACCCGGCGCCAGCTCCTCCTCGGGGCTCGCGTAGTCGCCGCCGGTGGACAGGTCGGCCTGGTGCACGACCGTGGCGTGCAGGACGGCGCCGGAGGGGAGGCCGGTGGTGAACGCGTTCTCTGCGGCTGCGGCGGGCGCGGCGGCCCGCACCCCGGGCGCGACGGCACCGCGGGCGGCGGCCAGCGCGTTCTGCACCGCGGCCGCCCACGACGGCAGCGCCAGTCCCGCATGCGGGGCGACGAGGCGCGCGACGCGCAGCCAGCCGAACCGGTACTGCCCGGTCACCTCCACGGCCGACACCCCGTCCGGGCCGTGCACCACCTCGACCATCAGGTCGGTGTAGCCGGCGCCGCGCAGGGCCTGCTCGAGGATCGCGATGCGCTCGCCGTCCGGCAGGTCGGGCGCGGTCCCCGCGTCCAGGGCGGTCCGCAGCGCGGCGGCGGCGCGGCCGAGCAGGTCGAGCTCCGCCGTCGACGGGACGAGCCGCTGCTCACGCACGAGCCCGCCCAGCGGGCGCACCTCCCAACCGGGAGCGGCGGCCCGCACCTCTTCGACGGCGGTGGCCGGCCACAGCGCGGCGTCGACGAGCCCGATCACGCCCTGTTCCCGGTTCTCCACCAGGCCCTGCACGAGTGCGGTGAACCCCTTGCCGCTGCGCAGGTCGGTCAGCGTCGACGAGCGCCGCATCCACCCGTGCACCCGCGGCGACAGCTTCATCAGGAACGCGGGCTCGCCGTCGGCGGGCACCGCGAGAATGCCCTCGTTCCAGTAGATGCACAGGTTGGTGAGGTAGCCGAGATCGTCGGAGCGGTGGACGTCGGCGTAGACGAGCCCGAGCGTCACCCCCTCGTCGGTCAGCCGTTGCTGGAGCCGCGCCACGCGCCCGGGACGCTCCTGCTCCGGCACCTCCGCCGAATCCAGTACGACGAGTCCACGTTTCATGCCGCCACCCCCTGCGGGGTCTCGAAGAGCACCCGCTCCGTCTCGATCAGCACCTCGTAGCCGGTGGCGGTGACCACCACCGGGTCGCCCAGCACGTGGTAGCCGGCAATCGGTGTGTAGGTGTTCGGGTGGACGATGAACACGGCGCGCTCCGGCAGCACCGTGTGGTTGCCCTCGATGATCGGCGTCTCGTCCAGGTGCAGCCCGTGCCCGTGGCCCCGCACGCGCGTGTACCTGGCCGTGCAGTACTCGCCGTAGCCGTACTTGCGGAAGACGTCGTTCTCCGCCACCGCCACCTCGTGCGCGGTGATCCCCGGCCGCACGACCGACAGCCCGGCCTCGACGGCCTCGTTGAACAGGTCGAACGAGCGGCGCTGGGCGTCGCTCGCCCGGCCGACCACCGCCGAGCGGCAGATCTGCAGCCAGTAGCCGTTCATCTGCGGGGTGAGCTCGGTGCGCACCATGTCGCCCTCTTCGAGCAGGCGCGGGCCCGGCGGCGTCATCCCCATCACCTCGTCGCCACCCGAGGCGATCAGCATGAAGTTGTCCTCGGCCCCGAGGCGCTTCAGCTCCGCCTCGACCTCCGCGACGATGCGGTACTCGGGCAGGCCCGGCTCCAGCACGTCGACGAACTTCTGCCAGCCCGCCGCGCAGACGGCGGCCGAGCGGCGCATCTGCGCGAGCTCCCAGTCGCTCTTGACCATCCGCGCGTCGTCGAGCAGGCCGGTGGCCGACACGACCTCCGCGCCGGGGGCTCCCGCGGCGATCGCGTCGGCGATCGCCTGCGGCAACAGCTCCAGGTGGGCCACCCCGATCCGGGAGGGGGCGAGGTCGCGCAGGCGCTCGACCAGCACCGTGGACGCGGGGAAGTCCAGGCGCACCACGTCGGTGACCCAGCCGCGCTGCGCGATCACGCCCAGGTCGGCCGGGCGCACGGAGAACGCCGACGGCTCCCCCGTCGCCGGCACCAGCACCAGTGCGGCGCTGCCGGTGACCCGGGCGTCGGTCAGGTAGCGGATGTTCTCCCGGCGCCACCCCGGGCCGTACGCGAGCAGCAGGTCAAGGCCGTTCTCGGCCATCGCCGCGCGCACTCTCGAATAGCGCAGCTCCTGCTCTGCGTCGTCTGCTCCGTTCACGTCGTTTCCTTTCAGCATCATCCGGCCGCCGCTTCCTCCATCTGGATGAAGTCCTTGGTGACCTGCTTCTCGATCTCGAAGAGGCGGTCGTCCTCCGGCACCCGCGGGTACGGGACGTCGATCGCGATGTCCATGTGCGTGGTGCACGGACGCGCGGTGACGACCAGCATCCGCGTGGACAGGAAAACCGCCTCCCGGATGTTGTGGGTGACGAACAGGACCGTGCGCCCGGTGGCGCGCCAGATCTCGGTGAACTCCCGGCGCAGCTTGCGGGCGGTGATCTCGTCGAGCGCGGAGAACGGCTCGTCGGCCAGCAGCAGGTCGGGTTCGATCGCCAGGCCCCGCGCGAGCGCCACCCGCTGCTGCATGCCACCGGACAGGCGCAGCGGGAAGTAGTCGCCGAACTCGCCGAGGCCGACGAGATCGAGGTAGCGCTGCACCCGCTCGTCGGCCTCGTCCCGCGGCACGTTCAGCTCGTCGAGCGGGAGGCGGACGTTGTCGCGGACCGTGCGCCACGGCAGCAGCCGCGGCTCCTGGAACACGACGCCGATGCGGACCGCCGAGCGCGATCGGGCGCTCACCACGTGGTTGTTGATGACGATCCGGCCGGACGTCACGTCGTCGAGGCCGTTGATCATGTTGAGCAGCGTGGACTTCCCACAGCCCGACGGGCCGAGGATGGACAGCAGCGACCCGTGCTCCACCGCCACGTTCAGCCCGTCGATGACGGTGAGGGGCGGCTCCCCGCGGCGCGGGAACTGCTTGCGGACGTTGTCGATCACGAGGTAGGGCTGGTCGCCGTCGCTCTGGGACACCTTCTCGGACACCGTGGCTCCCTGGTCAGTTCTGCATCGACGGGCGCCAGCGCGTGAGCCAGTACTCCGTCGGCTTGAGGATCACGAACTCGATGAGCAGCAGGACGATCGTGAACAAGATCGTCCAGGCGAGGACCTGGGTCATGTTGAACAGGCCGAACCAGTAGCTGAGCTGGTAGCCGACGCCGCTGGACAGGCCGATCAGCTCGACGACGGTGGCGATCTTCCAGGACAGGCCGAGCGCGTAGCGCAGAGCGGCGAGCAGGTAGGGGATCACCTGCGGTACCACCAGCTTGCGCAGGATCGCCGAGCGCGAGAAGTGGAAGGCCTGCCCCATGCGCACCAGTGACAGGTCGATGGCCTTCACGCCCTGCCACATGTTGATCGCCACCGCCGGGACCGCCGTGACCCCGATCGCGACGATCGCCGCGGCGTCGTTCAGCCCGAACCAGAGGATCGCGAGGATGCCGTACACGACCGACGGCACGGTGAACGCGACGAGCACCCAGGAGTCGAGGAACTCCTCGCCGAACTTCGACAGGCCCATCACCAGGCCGATGACCAGCCCGAGCACGACGGCGATGAGCATGCCGGCGACCACCCGGTAGACGGTGGTCCAGAGATGGAAGTAGGTCTCGGAGTCGCCCAGGTTCGACACCAGCGTGCCGAACACCCTGATCGGCCCGGGCAGCACGCTCTCGTCGAAGAACAGGGACGCGATGAACCAGACCGCCACGAGCGAGACCAGGGAGAGTGCCCGCAGCCAGACTCCGCGCCACGAGCGGCGTGGCGTCGGGACGAGGTCGGTCTCGCTCGCCACCGGCACGACCGGGACCGTGCCCGGCCCGCCCGCGAGCGGGACGTCACGGTTGCTCTCCACGGTGCTCATGAGGTCGCCGTCCGCAGGTCGGTCCGGAACAGCCCGGCGGGCACAGCCGGCACGAAGTCATCCGCACCGAGCACCGGGATGAGCTGCTCGATGAGCTTCGCCTCGGCGTCGGCCTGCTCCTGGTTCCAGTCGGCGATGTAGCGCGACGCCACGCGCTCGTGCAGCATCTCCGGGGCCCGCGGGTCGGTGAGCTCGATCTTCTTCGCGTAGTCGCTCCAGACGTCCGGATCGGTCTGGATGAACGCGACCGTGTCGTCGAGGGCCGCGCTGAACGCGTTCAGCACGCCGCAGTGCGACTCGGCGTAGTCGTCGGTGGTGGCCGCGAGGACGTGGCCGGGGAGCGCACCGAACGCGGCCTGGTAGTCCTGCGAGATGTCGCTCAGCGTGCGGTACTTGCCCGAGAGCAGTGCCTGCACCGTTGCGGTGGTGCCGATCAGGGCGGCGTCGATGTTGCCGGCGTCGAGCAGGCCGAGCATCGCGGCGTCGGGGGCCTCGATGATGTCGACGTCCTTGCCGAGGTCGTCGATCCCGTATTTCTCCTTCGCCACGATCGACGTGATCGCGAACGTGGCGCTGGACCGGCCTCCGAACGCCCCGAGCTTGCGTCCGCGCAGGTCGGAGAAGTTCTGCACGTCGGAGTCGTTGCGCGTGACCACGACGTTCGACGGGCTGGTCAGAACGTCGAAGATCATCGCGCCGCGCCCCTGCTGGCGGGCCACCGCCATCGCGGTGAGACCGCCGAACCCGACGTCGACCGTGTGCTGACCGATCGCGGCGTGCAGGGCGGACGGGTTCTGGAACGAGTTCACGGTCAGGTCGAGGTTGTGCTTCTCGGCGAAGCCCTGCTCCTGCATCACGAAGGTGACGAGGTCCTGCGCGCCCGGGTTGACCCCCAGCGTCAGCGGTTGCTTCGTGCCCAGCGGAGCGCAGCTCGCCGCCTCCGCCGACTCGGCGTCACCACCGCCGCCGCCACAGGCGGCCAGGGCGAGACTCGCGACACCGAGCAGTACCACCTGCCAGCGCCACCGCCACGAACACGTCATTGTGATCTCCTCTCGCGCCTGTCATTGCGGTGCCTGGTAGGTCAGAGCTCCGGCCCTCGGACGGCCGGGGCCGCCTGCGCACCGGTCCCGATCGGTTCCTGGAAGATGTCCGTGGCGGCGTCGAAGACCGCCGCCAGCGACTCGTGCAGGAGCTCGTGGCGGTCGTCGGGAACGGCATGGAGCAGCCGGTCCCCCACCGCGGCCAGCGCCGTGTCCGCCGCCTCCTTGGCGGCGAGCCCGTCCGGCGTGAGGCTCAGCAGCAGCGACCGCCTGTTCTGCGGGTTCTCCTGCCGCTTCATCAAGCCGCGCCGGACGAGCACCTCGACGCTCTCCGACACCGTCGGGACGGTGAGGTTCCCGAAGGCGGCCAGCGCCGCCATCGAGGTGTGCCCCTCCGAGACCCTCCGGAGCATGCGGTGCTGCCGGAAGGTCAGCGGCGTGTCGAGCTGGCCGAGCACCCGGCCGTAGAGCCGGGTGAGACGAGCCGACACCGAGACGAGAAGCACGCCGAGGTCCTCGTCGTTGCGTTCACCGTTCGGTCCTCGGCTCATCCGATCTCCTGTCTAAGGGTCCCTAACAGTTAGGTACCCATAGTGAGTTGGATCGTCCGCGTGGTCAAGAGCCGGCCTGCACCTCGGAGCGGTCCAACCGGTGCCGGGCGAGCGGGGCATGGCGAAACCGATGGACCCCACCCAGCGCCCTGCTGCCGGCAGTTCTCGAGAGCTCGCGTCCTGACGCGCGGTGGTCGTCGCTGCCGGGGCGCTACTCCTCGCGGTCCGGGCTTCCCGCGGCGGACTCGGAGACGATCTCCAGCAGCTTGCGCAGCCTGGCGGGAGCCTCCGTGGTCACCACCGGCGTGTAGACCACCAGGTTCAGATCGGGATGGTCGGACGGCGTCAGGCGGTGCTGTTCGAGATGCAGGTCGCCGACGAGGGGGTGGCGGAACAGCCGCTCCCGCGAGATGAACCCTTCGATGTCGTGGCTCTCCCAGCCCACCCGGAACGGTTCGCTCACCTCGCGCAGTCGCGTCACCAGCGCGGAGAAGGACGCCTCGCCCAGCCGCAGACCGGCCCCGGCCCGGAACTGCGCGAGCAGCCGCCTGCTGGAGAACTCCCAGTCCGGCATCAGCTCACGCAGGTACGGGTCGGTGAACACCAGCCACAACAGGTTCCGGTCGGCGGCCGGCAGGGCGCCCAGATCCCGGTAGAGCGCCGTGTAGGCCGGGGTCCAACCGGTGAGCGCCCAGTCCGGGGC
Organism: Pseudonocardia xinjiangensis; assembly: GCF_050948425.1. Lineage (NCBI taxonomy): Bacteria > Bacillati > Actinomycetota > Actinomycetes > Pseudonocardiales > Pseudonocardiaceae > Pseudonocardia > Pseudonocardia xinjiangensis. Next base: position 4,612,341 of record NZ_CP192009.1, read on the forward strand.
GAGGACGTACGCCGGATAGTCCGCGAGCGCCTGGAGCAGCTGCTGCACGCCTGCGGGGGCCGTCCCGGGGCTCGCCCGGGCCGGGCGCGGGGCGGAGTACCCGGCCAGCGACAGGATGTAGCTGTGCTCGGTGGCAGACAGGCGCAGGGCCCGCGCCAGCGCGTCCAGCACCTGCCGGGACGGCCGGATCTCGCGGCCCTGTTCGAGCCACGTGTACCAGGTGGCGCTCACACCGGACAGGTAGGAGATCTCCTCGCGGCGCAGGCCATGCGCGATCCGCCCCTTCACCACGGGCAGGCCCACGTCGGCGCGCACGAGCTGCCGACGCCGGGCCCTCAGGAACTCACCCAGTTCCCGGCGCCGGTGGGTCTCACCGTCCACGCCGCTGCTCCGAGCCGCCGCTCTCCGGAGCACGCTGCCGGACGGCGTCGGCCGGCGTGGCCGGGCCGCTCCGCGTCACCACTCCCCACCGAGCCCGCCGGGCTGCAGCGGCGCGACGCCGCGATCACGAGGTGCGGATAGCCGCCGGATCTCCGACCGGGTCACCCCACCGGACCGGTCGGAGAGTCCGCGAGCGTTGCGGTCCCCTGACCACTCGACGTCCGACGGTCGGGGGACGAGGGGCGCGCCACACCGCTGTCGCTCGTTCACACTTTCAAGCTAACCGCCGTCGGCAGGATGATCAGTGAGAGTCGTGGCGGCGAGCTCGGCAGGCTCGCGGTCATCGGCGCTCGATGCGGCGGGCACCGCCACCGCCCCGACCAGCACACCGTGGTCCGCAGCACCGGAGTGGATCTTCTGGCGCACCGTCGCCACCGACACCCCGCCGCCCCGTCTCCGTGACGGCGCCTGCCCGCGCTGTGGCCACCGCCTCGTCCGGCTGTGCCACTGGTCGGCACGCGAGCCCCGGACCCTGCCGAACGCGCCGGGGTACGGCGAGCCGCTACGGTGCTTGCGTGACCGACAGTGACCACACTGCTTCCGAACCGTCGGCGCCCGGATCGCCGGCGCCGGGCGACCTGCTGACGCTGCACGCCTCCCGCAGGGGATCGGCGGCCGTGGTGACGGTGGTGGGCGAGCTGGACCTGCAGACCGCGCGCGAGCTGATGGCCGTGGTCGACGACACCCTGCAGTGGCCGGACCTGACCGCGCTGGTGATCGACCTGACCGGGGTGGGCTTCCTCGGCTCCTCCGGGCTCGGCACGCTCGCCGAGATCGCCAGCCGCACGACCACGACCCCCGGGCCCGGGTACTCCACGCAGGCCCCGACCCCCCGGCCGGCCCTGCGCCTCGTGGCACCTCCCGACAACCTCGCCGTGATCCGTCCGTGGGAGACGATGAACCTGCAGCAGATCCTGCCGCTGCTCCCGGACGTCGACACCGCACTCGCCGACCTCTGACCGGAAGGCCCAGCAGCAGCTCGCCCACGTGCCCCGCTGCACCTGCGTAGATCTTGCTCGGCTCCCCGGCGATGCGGCGCGCCGCGCTGGCCGGCCTACTGCTGTAGGCCGGCCGGCGGGCCGAGCCGGGGAACGGACGCTCAGGCCCGAGCCGCCGCGACGACCTCGCGGACCCGCTCGCTGTCACGCTCGGCCGCCTCGCTCTCGGCGGTGGTGGCCGGTTCCAGCCGCACCGGGACGTCCTTGTGGTGCGGGGTGCCGGCGATGGGGTCCCGGTCGGTGGCGTCGGTGATCAGGTTGATCCTCGGGCCGTTCACCACCCGGCCGCCGTGGATGTCGGGCACGGACATGCCGAACCCGTGCGGCAGCGCCACCTGCATCGGACGCATGCTCTCGTCCACCTCGGCACGCACCACGATCCGCCCGGTGCGGGTGACCACCGCCACCCAGTCGCCCGCGTCCGCGCCGATCGAGGCCAGATCGGCCGAGCGCACCCGCAGGGCGCCGTCCATGTCGGTCTTGCGCCACGCGGGCGGGCGCAGGATCTGGTTGGCGTTGTGCGACCGGCGCTGGCCACTGATCAGGGAGAACGGGTACTGCGGGTCCGGGCGTTCGGTGGCCGGGTCGAGGCGGTCGAGCCACTCCAGCATCTCCGGCACGGCCAGCTGCACCCGGTCGTTCCTCACCAGCTCCCAGACCTCGTCGTACTCGTGCGTGCTGAAGGGAGTGCCGCTGGGCGAGGAGAGGATGCGGTCGAACAGCTGCTCACCCAGTTCGGGCGCGGTCGAGTCCGAGCCGAGCGCCCGCTGCACCGCGGTGGTCAACAGCTTCGCCGTCCGGTGGCAGCCCGCCCAGAGCGGGGCCAGCGCCGCGGCACCGTCGGGCAGGGTCTCGCCGAGCGTGCGGTAGAGCAGCACCGGGGCGATCTCCGCCAGCCCCGGATGGGTCGCCATCACCTCACCGGCGCGCCGCAGCAGCTTCGCCCGGTCGCTGCGGGCGGTCTCGACGAGCTCGGCCAGCGTCGCGGCGTCCGGCAGCACCCCCAGCTCGTCGAACAGCCGCGCGTACATCTCGGCCTCGACCAGCGTGCCCGGCAGCGGCTCGAACAGCGGCCGGCGGATCTGGAAGTAGTTGGTGGGCCATTCGAAGTCGAAGAGGGTGAACTCCCACTTCTCGTGCTGCGCCGCCGCCGGCAGGACGTAGTCGGCCAGTGCGGCGGTCTCGGTGTAGGCCACGTCGACCACCACCGACAGCTCGCAGGCCTCGACAGCCTCCTCGACGAGCCGCGTGTCGGCGTAGGTGTTGGCCGGGTTCGACGACTCCACCCACAGCGCCCGCACCCGGTTCGGATGGTCGGTGAGCACCTCCTCCGCCATCGAGTTCGTCGGCAGCAGGCCGCCGATGTACTCGAAGCCGGTGATCTCCGAGTACTGCCCGGGCGAGTTGCCCCACAGCGGCAACAGCCACGTGTGCAGGTTGTTCGTGCCCTCCCGGCCGAAGTTCCCGGTGACGAGGTACAGCAGCTTCTCGAGATAGCTGTTGAGCGTGGAGTGGCGCCCCTGCTGGATGCCGAGCTCCACCCGGACGGTCATCGCCCGCGCAGCGAGGATCATGTCGACGGCTCGCTCGACGTCGGCCCGCTCCACCTCGGCGTGGGCGATCCACTCGTCCACCGGGACCCGGCCGAGCACGGCCGCCACGTCGGGGAAGCCCTCGGTGCGGGTGGCGAGGAACTCCGCGTCCTGGCCGCCCCGCTCGATGATCATCGCGAGGATCGCCGACAGCAGGTAGGCGTCGGTGCCCGGCCGCACCGCCAGGTGCAGCTCCGCCGCCTCCGCGGTCTCGGTGCGGCGCGGGTCGATCACGATCATCTTCCGGTCCGGGTCGTTCTTGATCGTGTTGATCGTGCTGCGGGCGTTGGTGAACCCGTGAGCGAGCCAGGGGTTGCAGCCGATCACGAGCAGCAGGTCGCACTCCTCGACGCCCTCGGCCGTGTGGCAGGTCTGGTCGCCGAACATCCGGCCGTTGACCCAGAAGTCCCCGGTCTTCTCCTGCGACAGCGCGTTGAAGTACCGGGTGCCGCCCATCCAGCTCAGCAGCGACTTGCCGTAGCCGCCGCCGGAGTGGTTGCCCTGGCCGCCCCCGCCGACGTACGCGAACGACCCGGGCCGGCCCGCCGCGCGGTCGGCGTCGCGCACCGCGGTGAGCCGCTCGGCGATCTCCCGCAGCGCGGTGTCCCAGTCGATCGGCTCGTGGGTGCCGTCGGGCCGGCGTCGCAGCGGCGTGGTCAACCGGTCGTTGTGGTTGCCGAGGAAGGTCAGTCGCTGCGCCTTCTGGCACAGGTACCCCTCCGACCGGGGGTTCGCCTTGTCGCCGCGCACGCGGGTGATCGACCTGCCCTCGATCTGCACCTCCAGCCCGCAGTTGACGTAGCAGAGGCTGCATGCGGTCTTGTGCCACTCGGCGGCCATGTCTTCTCCTGAGGTCGGTCAGGCCCGGTCGAGGGCCTGGACCAGGTCGAGGGCCCGGCCGAGCGTGGTGAGCCGGGCATCGAGGGTGTCGCCTGCGGGGTAGAGCCGGACGGTGTCGACGCCTGCGTCGCGCCAGACGCGCAGCCGGGTGGCGACCATGGGCCCGGTGCCGATCAACGTGGTGCCCAGCACCATCTCGTCGGTGACGAGCGCCGCGGCGCCGTCCCGGTCGCCTGCCTGCCAGCGCTCCCGCACCGCGGCGGCGACCTCGGCCCAGCCCTGCCGGCTGTAGGCGTTGTTGTAGAAGTTGGTGCTCGCCGAGCCCATGCCGCCGAGGCTGAACGCGAGCTTCTTCTTCCGCGGGACGACCATCCGCCGCAGCTCGTCCTCGTCCTCGGCGAAGGCGACCTCGGCACCCTGGCACACGTCGAGGTCCGCGCGGGACCGCCCGGACGCGGCCAGGCCGGCGTCGAGGTGGGTGAAGTAGGCGGCCGAGCCCTCGGGGACGAAGCTGGTGCCGAGCCAGCCGTCGGCGACCTCTCCGGTCAGCTGCAGCAGTTTCGGCGACATCGCTGCCACGTAGATCGGGATGTCGGGGTCGGGGCCGATCGAGAGCCGCATCGGCCGGCCCTCGCCACCGGGCAGCGGGATCTGGAACCGCGTGCCCGAGTAGGAGATCTTCTCGCCTGCGAACGCCAGCCGGATGATCTCGACGGTCTCACGCATCCGGGCGTGGGCAGCGGCGAAGGGCACTCCGTGCAGGCCCTCGATCACCTGGGGACCGGACGGACCGAGGCCGAGCAGGAACCGCCCCTCCGACATCTCGGCCAGCGTCAGCGCCGCCTGCGCGATCGCGACCGGCGTGCGGGTGCCGAGCTGGACGACGCCCGAGCCGAGCAGCATCCGGTCCGTCCGCGCGGCGAGGTAGCCCAGCGCGGACGGCGCGTCGGATCCCCACGCCTCGGCGACCCAACAGATGTCCAGACCGAGCGACTCGGCCTCGAGCGCGAAGTCGAGCGTCTGCCGCCAGCCGTGCTCCTGGCTTGCCTCGATGGTGGTGGCGGTACGCATCAGCCCTCGACCCGCTGCTTGATCGCGGCGAGCGTCCCGATGATCGAGTTCTCGAACTCGCGCATGCGGACGAAGACGATCTTCTGCTCCTTGTCGGGCATCTCGTCGATCGCGACGCTCAACCCGGAGCGGCCCGGTCCCATCTGCATCCACTGGCGCAGCCGGGTACCGCCGTCGGCGGGCTCGAGGGTGAACCGCCAGACCGCCGTCGGGAACTCCGGATCCTCCACCGCCCACGCGAAGACCCGCGGTTCCTCGCACTCGATGACGTGGGAGGTGGTGGCCCACTCCCCGAATGCGGGGTGCTTGCTGCGGCCGACGAACCGGTTGCCCACGGCCGGGGCGGTGGCGCCGTCACACCACTCGACCGAGCGGAGCTCGGTGCTCATCTCCGGCATCTGCCCGACGTCGGCGACCAGCGACCACACCCGTTCCGGTGGCGCGTCGATCCAGGTCTCGGCCTCAGCCGTCGGCTTGTCGGCGTACCGGGCCCCGGTCCACTCCATGACGCGCGCACTCCCTCATCCTGGCCCCCTGCTACCAGTAGAGTTGCGTAGATGGACTGACCTGTCAAACGTCGCGGGCTCAGCCCGTTCCGGTCGCGTCCGGCTCCTCGGTGGGGTGGACACCGAACCGGCGCTGCACCTCCGGATGTAGGGCGAGCCGGGGCGGGTAGCCGGGACCCATCCGCATGGACGTGTCCTCGGCCGTCAACGGCTCCCGGCAGTGGGCACAGACGACCTCACCGTGGGTGTCGGCGCCACAGCGCTCGTGGTGGAACGCGATCGGTGGCCCGTCGTCCCCGGCCAGCCAGCGGTCGCCCCAGCGGCTCATCGCCGCGAGCACCCCGAAGAAGTCACGTCCCTTCTCGGTGAGCACGTAGTCGTGACGGACGGGGTCGATCTGGTAGGGCCGCTTCTCCAGCAGCCCCTCGTCGACGAGCCTGCGCAGCCGGTCCGCCAGCGTGTTGCGGGCGATGCCCAGCCCCTTCTGGAACTCGTCGAACCGCTGGATGCCGTAGAAGGCCTCGCGCAGCACGAGAGGGGTCCACCAGTCGCCCAGCAGGTCCATGGTGCGCGCGACCGAGCACGGCCACTGCGCGAACGATGTGCGCCTCATAGGCGAATCCTACGGTCCTGGGGAGAAACCCAGCAGGTCAACCAGCGCCGGCTTACGGCCGCCACACCCAGTTGGCCCGCTCGTAACGCACGCTGAAACCTGCCCTGCGCATGTTGTGCAACGACTGGTTGTGCTCACCGGGGCCCTCGGCTCCCTCCCGAGGTCGCGCCCGAGCTTCACCCACGAGCTTCCCCGCACCAGGCCGTTGTCCCGGCCGATGTCGTCCCGGTCGGCGGGGCAGCACGGAGGACGCCGGCTGCAGGACGGCCACGGGCGCGTCGTGCTCCCGGAAGAACGCGCACACCTGCGCGACCAGATCCCCGGTGACCGGCTCGTCGAACCCGAACCCGAGCACTTTGTTCCAGTACCGGGTGACGTCCCGACGCATTGCCATCGCGCTCCCGCCACCGCATCGCGCCGTCGCGATTCCCATGTCGTCGAGAGTGCGCCGCGGGGCCCCGGACTCGAGGCGATACATGCATTCCGCTTCGATCTTCTCGAGCAGCGCGGAATCGGCTGTCTGCGAGGGCACCTGATCATCATAGGCAGGCCGCGCAGAGCAGCCCACATCCGATCCGGATATCGGACACCGGGAACAGAGTTCCGAATCCCGCTGTCATTCCGTTTCCGGCGACCCGGCGGGCAGGGCGGCGAGCGCGTCCCGGAGCGCGGCACGGGAGCTGATACCGAGCTTCGGGAAAGCGCGGTACAGGTGGGCTCCCACCGTGCGATGGGAGAGAAACAACTGCTGCCCGATCTCCTTGTTGGACAGACCGGCGGCCGCCAGCACGGCGATCTCCCGTTCCTGCGGCGTGAGGACGCCGGGACCGGCGGAGTGCGTGGTGCCCGAGCCGGTGGCCCGGAGCTCGTTGCTCGCCCGCTCCGCCCATGGCCTGGCACCCAGCCGCTCGAACGTCTCCATCGCCGCGGTGAGCTGCGCGCGGGCCCGGACCGGAGCCCGCGCCCGGCGCAGGTGCTCCCCGAACGCGAGGCGCACCCTGGCCACGTCGAACGGCCACCGCTCGACACCGGGCACGGCGAGGGCCTGCTCGAACAACGCGGCGGCACCGTCCTCGGCTGCGGCGAGTGCCTCCGACCCGGCGACCAGCAGCGCCAGCCGGGGCGACAGCTCCGCGATCCCCGCGTCCCGCATCGCCGCCACGTGCGCGGCCGCCTCGGCCCGCCGATCGGTGCGGACCGCCGCCTCGACCAGGTCCATCATCACCCGCAGAGCGACCGGCACGTGCGAGGCGAACTCGCCCGCCGGGCTGATCGCGACCGCGTGCCGGTAGGCCTCCTCGTAGTCACCGCGTGCGAGGGCCGCCAGGCCTTGGGCGTGGCGGGCGTAATGCTCCACGCCCTTCGCCCCCCGCGGGGTGGCCCACCGCAAGAGCTCGTCGACCCGCGCCCGGCAGGCCTCCTGGTCGCCGCGCGCCGCGGCCACGAGCGCCAGGTAGTAGTGGTACTGCCAGGCGTAGTGCCAGTACCCGTGCTGCTCGCCGGTCTCCAGTCCCTCGGCGGACAGCTGGCCGATCTCGTCCCACCGGCCCGTGAAGAAGTCGTCGAGGCACAGGTGCACCAGCGCAGCGACCGCCAGCGGGACCGACCCGCCCTCCGACGACCGGGACACCACCCGCCACAGCGCGTCCCGGCAGCCCCCCAGCCTGTCCAGGTAGACCGCGCCGTAGCTGATCCGCAGGATCCGGACCGGGTCGACCTCGTTGCGCAGGCCGCTGATCGCGGCGGTGAGCTTCGGGAGGACCGGAGCCGCCGTGCGCACCGGGTCGACGTATGCCGCGTTGGTCAGCGCCAGGTCCGGCGGCACTCGCGGGCCCAGCTCGGCGACGGCGGCGTGGAAGGGCTCCCACATCGCCGCGTCACCGCCGAACCAGCACAGCAGCCCCAGGGTCCAGATCGCTTCGATGAGCGCGCCGCTGTCGGGGTCGGTGCGGGTCTCGATCGCCCTGGTCAGCAGCCGGTGCGCCGTCTCGATGTCGTTGTCACCGTTGCTCAGGAGGTAGGCGGCGGTGGCGGCGGCGTAGAGGGAGCCGCCCCCGTGCGCCGGGTCGGCCCGCCGGGCGTCCCCGAGCAGCTGCGACGCGCCCTCCATGTCACCCGTCTCCAGAGCGATGAAGGCGGCCTCGGCCAGCCGCCTGCTCCGGTCCGATCGCAGCGGGCTGAGGTGGGCCGCCCGGGTCAGCGCGGCGACGGCGCCCGCCGGGTCGCCCCGCCCGAGTATGCGGTCGGCGGCGTCGTCGAGGAGGCCGGCCACCCTCTCGTCGGGCTCGATCGTCGCCTCCCCGAGGTGCCATGCGCGGTGCTCGGGTCGCTGCGCCATCTGGGCCAGTGTCAGGTGGGCCTGCCTGCGCTGGTCGGCGGTGGACAGTTCCACCACCGCCGAGCGGGTCAGGGGGTGGCGGAAGGTCAGCCGGCCCGTGCTCTCCTCCACCTGCAGCAGCTGGGCGTGTTCCGCGGGCGCGAGCGGGTCGGAGTCACCGGGCTCCGTGGTGGCCGCCTTCAGGACCCTCAGGTCGGCGGAGCCGTCCAGCGCACCGAGCAGCAGCAGCTGCCTCGACGCGGCGGGGAGCTCCGAGATCCGGGAGATGAACAGGGCCTGCAGCCGCCGGCTCAGCGGCAGCACCAGCGGCAACGCGCTCAGCGCTGGTCGTTGGGGGCCGGTCAGCGCGACGGGGAGCTCCAGCAGCGCGAGGGGGTTGCCGCGGGCCTCGGTCAGCACCCGACGGCGCAGCTTCGTCCCCAGCGCGGGGAACCGGACAGCCACCAGCGCGAGCGCCGCGTCGTCGTCCAGCGGCTGCAGCTCGTGCTCCGGGAGGCCCACCCCCTCGAAGAAGCTCTCCATCCCCGTCCGCGACGAGGCCAGGAAGCCCACCCGGCTGCCGGCGAGCCGGCGTGCGACGAACGCCAGTACCGCCGCGCTGGCCCGGTCCATCCAGTGCACGTCGTCGACGGCCACCAGTACCGACCGGTCGGCCGCGACCGTGCGCAGCAGGCCGAGCGTCGCGCTGGACACCACCAGCCGGTCCGAGGGCAGCCCCTCCCCCATCCCCAGCGCCACCGACAACGCCACCCGGTGCGCCTCCGGGAGCCGGGGGAACTCACCCAGCAACGGGAGCAGCACCTGGTTCAGGCCCGAGAAGCTGACATCCGCCTCGAACTCCGCGCCACCCGCACGCAGGACCAGCGTGCCCATCTCCGACGCCGCCTCGACCGCGGCGTCCATCAGCACCGACTTGCCCACGCCCGCTTCCCCGACCAGGAGCAGGGCGTCCCCCCGCAGCGCCGCCACGTCCAGGAACGACCGGACCCGCTCGACATCGTCGTCGCGCCCGACGAGGGCGGCGGCGATGCCCCGTCGACCAGAGTCGGGATCGCTCAACACGTACAGCCTCCAGAAGATGGCACTACTCACGCCAGTAGCCAGCAGCTCTGGACGATCGACCGCATCCGGTCGCCGCACCGGCAGGCGGTGCGGGACCACGCTCGACACCGAGGGCCGGCGTGCCGGTCACAACTCTGTGACCCCGGCACTTCACCGTCCGGGACCCGGTGCTCCACGGCACCGGGTCAGCACGAACTCCTCGGCAGGAAAAAAACCCTAACCTGCGTCAATCGGTCTCAGCAAGGATGCGGACGGGGGTGTTCCGGTGGCCCGGCCGTACGCTTTCTTGATCGACCTGATCTTTGCACGGCCACGACGTCGCGGACCGCCGCGAGTAATCGGACGAGCACGTAATGGCCGGACAGGAACACCATTATCGGGCGCCCGGTCCACCCCCGCGACCGAGGCCCGGGCCCACGGTGTGGGAATGCCCACAGGACCGCGACGCCCGGGCCCCGAACGGCGGAATCCGGCGGTATCAACCGCCGATCAGGTTGCCGATCTGCTGGTACACGGTGAGCACGGCCAGTACGCCGAAGAGCAGGAACGACCAGACCAGGGCAGCGATCCGGGGACCGCTGATGCGGATCTCCTTCGGCAGCATCTTGCGGTTGACCACGATCAGCAGCGCGGAGTAGATGAACATCATCGTGCCGCCCGTGCAGGCCGAGATGACGGCCAGCGTGATGGGCTGGGAGAAGCCCAGGGAGATGACGATGATCCCGACGACCACCAGGCCCCACACGAGACCGGCGTAGATCTTGCTCTCCGAGGCGTCGGGGAAGTACATGGTCTTCAGCACGTCGGCGGCCAGCCTGCTGGTGTAGTCGACGATGCCCAGTGCCGCGGAGAACAGCGCGACCGCACCGACGATCCAGAAGAAGTAGCCGAACCAGGTGCCGACGCGCTCCATCAGCACCCGCCCCTCCACCTGGAGGAACGAGATGTTGTTCTGCACCGCGTCGTTGCCGAAGACCGTGGCGTAGGCGAGCAGCGACATGAACACGATCGACACGAACGAGATCAGGACGAACGTGTACAGCTGCTCGCGGTTGGCGAAGCGCCACCACCCCCGCCAGTGCGTCATGTTCTGCTCGGTCGGCAGGAACACGTAGCCCACGCGTCCTCTGGCCTCCACCTCCTTGGTCAGAGGCGACACGATCTTCGGGACGTAGTGGCCCATGCCGAAGCCCTTGTCCCGGATCCAGTTGCTCTGCACCAGGTTCTGGCCGCCGCCCGCCCCGGCGAACGCCAGCGCGCCCATCAGCACCGCGAAGCCGAGTTCGGCGGCGGGGAACCCGGGCCGGGTGACGATCTGCGGCGCATCCGCCCAGGCCGGCCCGATCGCCACGAGCGCGCCGACGAGGATCAGCACCAGCACCGCGGCGACCTTGATCATCTGAGCGCGTTCGAGAGCGTTGTAGACGACCGGCGCCAGGGTGAGGATGAGCCCGACGACCACGAGGATCACCACGGCGATGACGGCGGCGCTCCCGCCGAACGCGTAGGAGATCAACGTGGCGGAGCTGGTGGCCCACGCCGGCCAGACGTTCGCGAAGTAGGCGAGGATCGCGAACACCAGGCCCCAGTGCTTCCACAGCCTGCTGAAGCCGGTGATCGCCGTCTCGCCGGTGGCGAGCGTGTACCGCTCGATCTCCATGTTCAGGAAGTACTGGGTGATGAGCCCCAGCAGGGCGGCCCAGACGAAGACCAGGCCGACCTGGGAGGCGATGTAGGGGAAGAGGATGAACTCCCCGCTCGCCAGCCCCACTCCGGCGGCGACGATGCCGGGCCCGACGTAGCGCCACTGCTTGGCGGGCGGGGCGGGCAGGTCCCGGACCTCGGGACGGGGCAGGTACCTGGTCGGGAACAGCTGCGACGGGTCGGTGCTGACCGCGTCGTTGCGATCCGTCGTGGCCATCGATGAGCCTCCTTGCGGCGGGACGATTCCGGCGAACGTGATCCTCAGCGGTGAACCGTCTCCCCCGACGTGAGCAGAGTCAACTCGTGGGGCCGCGGACACGCCTCCCAGTCACCGGGCACCGTCACCGCGAACGCCCCGGTGACCGCGGCGGTGGACAGCCGCTCGTGGATGTCGCGCCCGGTCAGCCGGGAGGCGAGGTAGCCCGCGACGAACGCGTCACCCGCCCCGACGGCGTCGACGGCGGTCACCGGCACGGCGGGCACGTCGATGACCGCGCCCTCGATCCGCGCCGTGGCGCCGTGGCGGCCCCGCTTCACCACCACCTCGGACGGGCCGAGCTCAGCGAGAGCGGTGGCGAGCTCCGCGGGCGTCGCCGCGTCCGGGTCGTCGATCCCGAGCGCGATCCGCGCCTCGTCGTCACCGGCGAACAGCATGTCCGCGCCCGCGGCGAGCTCCCGGAACACCACGCCCGCGGTGGCGGCGTCCCAGAGCCGGGAGCGGAAGTTCAGGTCGACCGAGACCGGGACACCCGCGGCCCGGGCGCGGCGCACCGCCTCGCGGACGGTCGCGGCGGGCCCGGGTCCGAGCGCGGGCGTGATCCCGGTCAGGTGCAGGACGCCGGCGCCCTCGATCACACCCTCCGGGAGGTCGTCAGGACACAGGTGCGACCCGGCGCTGCCGTGGCGGTAGTAGGACACGTGCGACGAGCCGCCCGTACGGCGCTCGCGCAGCATCAGAGCGGTGGGCGCATCGTCGCGGCGCACCAGCGCCCGCACGCGTTCGGCCAGCAGGTGGCGCTCCACCAGGTCGCCGACCGGGTCGCGGCCGAGCCGCCCGATCCAGGTGGCCGGCACCCCGAGCCGGGCCACCCCGATGGCGACGTTGGACTCCGCGCCTCCCATGCTCAGCCGCATCCCGCGGGCGAGCGAGAGCGGCCCGACATCCTCGGCGACGAGCAGCCCGAGCGTCTCGCCCACCGTGACCAGCCCGGTCCACTGCGCATCCCCGGCGCCGGTCACCGCCCCGCTCCCGCCACGGCGGCGCACACCGCGCGGACCCGCTCGGCCAGCGACCCGAGATCACCGGTCGCCGTCATGGCGTCCCCGATCAGCGGCCCGCCCATGCCGAGGGCCGCGGCGCCCGCGTCCAGCCAGGCCGCCGCCTCCCCGGCCCCGATCCCTCCCGTGGGCACGATCGGGATGTCGGGCAGCGGCGCACGCAGCGCCGCCAGATAGCCGGGACCGAACGAGCCGGCGGGGAACAGCTTCACCGCACTCGCGCCGAGCGACCACGCACCGTGGATCTCGGTGGGCGTCAGCGCTCCGGGGTAGCTCGCGATGCCGTGGCGCGCGGCCGCCCCGATCACCGCGGGCACGACCGACGGCGACACCACGAAGCACGCGCCGGCGTCGACGGCGCGGTCGACCTCCGCGGCGGTGAGCACCGTGCCGACCCCGAGATCGACGACGTCGGCAACCCGCGCCGCGAGCCGCTCGACGACGTCGAGGGCGCCAGGAGTGGTCATCGTCAGCTCGATGCAGCGGATGCCGCCGTCCACCAGGACGTCGACGACCGCCTCGGCCCGTGCGGAGTCCCCTGCACGGAGGATGGCCACCACCCGGGTGGCCAGCAGTGCCGTGCTCATCGGGACACGGACCGGCTCGGACGGGACCGGGTCGGCGGTCATGGGCAGCAGTCCTCTCGTTCCTTCCCGAGCGCGCCACTGCGGCGGTCAGGCTGCGGCCCGGCCGACGATGATGATGATCGCCGCGCACCGGGGAGTGCATCATGCGCGAGAGGATTCGCCCTCACAAGCCGTGCGCCACCACCGGAGCGCAGCGGCCCGGTCGCTCACCGTGAGCGAGCCGTCGACGCAGGTCATGCGGGTCCGATCCCGAAGTCATTTGACGGATGTTCAGGTGCGGACACCCACCCACACTCGGACCTCCACCCCTCAGTGCGTCCCTGCGGAGGAGACCCGCGATGACGACCGCGCAGTCCGAGAGCCAGCGGCTCTACGACGAGATGATCGCCGTGCACACGGTCGTGCGCCGAGGAGCAGCCATGCTGAAGGCCGCCCTGGACCTGCCCCCGGCCACCGCCGTCGAGGTCGACACCTGCGTGGGGCTCGGGCGGTGGCTGGTCGGCTACATCCACCAGCATCAACGCAACGAGGCCGACATCCTGTGGCAGCCGCTGGCCGCGGCCTCCCCTGCCGACGAGTGCGAGCTCCACGACCTGACGCTTCAGCACATCCAGATCGACCGGGAGCTGGACCGGCTCGCCCGGCGCCTCGAGCGCCTCACGGAGCGCTGCACGACGCCGGGCCGGCCCGACCGGGAAGCCGTCGTCGCCGCATCGGCCGCTCTGGACGCCGCGAGCCGGACCCTCGTCGACCATCTCGACGAGGAGGAGGCGCTGCTGAAGGCGCTGTTCCCGTTGCTGGAGGAACCGGTCATCCGCACCCTGCGCGCCGCCGCGGTGAGCAACGCCCCCGGCACGCGTCCCGACCTGGTCCTCGGGCTCATGGGCGACCCGACCCCGACCGTCGGCTACGCGGCGATGTTCAGCAGCATCCCGTTCCGCACCCGCGCGCTGCGGCCGCTCCTGATCGCCCGTTACCACAGCAGCAAGCGCCGCCTCGGCCTGGCTGCGTGAGACCCCCGGTTCGCGAGGAACGAGCGGGACCGGCGTCCGCCGACCACATTGTGCCCATTCATGTAGTCACATGACTGATGTCCGGATCGGGGGCATGCCGGAAGACTCGGCCCCGACTGCCGCCCGCCACATCGCCGTGAGGCGGCCCCGAGAAGCACCGACGAGAGACAGGCGAGCAAGGCAGTGACCACGGCAAGTGACGAGATCATCTACCGCGCGAGGACCGGCGGCGAAGCCTGCGGGGTCTCCCGCGCGGCCGTCGTGACGGGTGGGTCCCTGTGGGCCCTCGCGGCTCTCCAGTACGCGGTGACGCACGTCGTCGCGGCGAACGCGTGGACCGTCCCGCGGTACGACTGGCTGCACAACGGCACGAGCAACCTCGCGAACACGCAGTGCGGGTTGTTCGCGGCGCCGAACGCCTCCCCCACCTACGTGTGCTCCCCGCTGCACGACGTGGTGAACGCGTCGTTCGTGCTCACGGGCGTACTGGTGATCCTCGGGGCACTCCTGCTCCGGAGGTTCTGGCCGACGGGATGGCTCACCGACGCGGCCATGGTCCTCTGGATCCTCCTGGGCTTCGGCAAGATCCTCATCGGCTTCGCCCCGGAGAACACGAACATCGGCCTGCACCTGATGGGCTCGCTGAACGTCCCGCTCGGCAGCGTCGCCATCCTCTTGATGATCAGCCGGACCGACCGGTGGCTCGGCGTGGCCGGGTTGGTGCTGGGACTCCTGGGGCTGGCGGGCACCGTCCTCTCGACGGTCGGCGAGTACGCCGGTCCCGGCTTCTACCTCGGCCTCGGCCCGGGCGGCATGGACCGGGTCGCCGCGTACCCGGCCATCCTGTGGCTGTTCATGGCGGGCACCGCCACGATCGTCCGGACCGTCCGCCCCGGCAGGGAGACCTCCGGCGGCGCTGCGGGCCGGCTCCCGCCGGGACGCTGAGCGCAGCGGCTCCCGCCGGTGGACGTCCGGGTCCGACCGACTCGTTCCGAGGAGCAGCGATGGATCTCGTCAGGACGCGCCGGCGGCACCTCCCGGACCGCCCGACGATCAGCGCGCCCGCGCGGGCGCGGAAGCCGTCCGCCCACCGCGGGCGCGGGCTCTTCGCACAGCAGCCGGGCCTCGGGCTGGCCGGCCTGGTGCTCGTCGTCCCGGTGGCCGTCCTCGTCGCGGTGGGCGCGGGCGGGCCCGAACCCTCGGCGCTGGTGCTCGGGCCACTGGTCACGTTCGCGCTCCCGGCGGCGACGATGATCGCCTTCTGGTGGGAGGACTGGCCGGGCTCGAGCCTGCGCCCCGGCTGGTCGGGGCTGCTCGACACCGGCCTCGTCATCATCGCCGCGATCCTGCTGGCCATGCTCGGCCAGCTCGTCGTGGGACACGTGGACCTGCGCGGACTCTTCGATCCCACGCCGGGACCGGGGCACCTCCCGACGTACCCGGCCACGCTGCCGCTGGCCGGTGCAGCCTTCGCCGCGATGCTCCAGCTGACGCTCGTCTGCGAGGGCTGGCCACTGCGACGGCTGGGACGGTTCACCGCCGGGGTTGCCGCTCTGGCGGTGTCGTGGGCCGTCGCGCTGGCCCTGTACGTCGTGGTCGTCCGCGTCGAGGCTCCGCCGGGCTCGGGCGTGACCGCCCACAGCGGCCCGCTCTCCGGCGCCGAGGTCGGGGCCGTGCTCGTCGTGATCGGGGCCTGGCAGGTGCTGCTCTTCGTCGCCTGGCGGGGCTGGCCGTTCGCGGAGTGGCATCATCGCTGGCAGCGGATCGTGGCGGGCAACGTCGCCGTGCTCGGCGGGGGCGTGCTGACCTTCGGGGTCGGCTACGGGCTCGCCGGCCTGCCCATGTCCACGATCACCGCGGTGGCCGGCTCGTTCATCGCCGCCGGACTCGTGATCGGCATGCTGTTCGAGGGCTGGATCCGGTCGAGAACCGGCTTGTTCCTGGCGATCCTGCTCCTCGCCGTGGCCCTCTACGCGCTGTTCACGATTCTGGCCGACAACCTGGCCTGGACCATGGCGACCCCCGAGCAATGGGTCGGACACGTCGTCCTCACCAGCATCGGCATCTCCGTGGTGCTGCACGTCGGGATCGCGCGGCGCTGGCCGTTCGGCACCACCGACGACGAGTCACAGACCCTCGAGAGGAAGGAAGCACCATGACCGCACCGAGGACGGCTGACAGGGTGGCGATCGTGACGGGTGGGTCACGTGGCATCGGCAGGCAGACTGCGGCGCGCCTGGCCGACGACGGGTTCGCCGTGGTCGTGAACTACGCCTCGAACAAGGTCGAGGCCGACGCGGCCGTCGAGGACCTCGAGCGGGCAGGCGCCCGAGCCATCGCATTCCAGGCCGACGTGGCCGACGAGGTGGCCGTGGCGAGCATGTTCGACCAGGCGGAGTCGACCTTCGGAGGGGTCGACGTCGTGGTGCACGCCGCTGGCATCATGCCGCTGGCCCCACTGGTGGACCTGGACCTGGACGTGCTGGACCAGGTGCTGCGAACCAACGTCCGTGGGACGTTCGTGGTGGACCAGCAGGCGGCCCGGCGGCTGCGGCCCGGCGGCGCGATCATCAACTTCTCGAGCTCGCTCACCCGGTTCTCCCGGCCCGGGTACACGGCGTACGGCGCGAGCAAGGGCGCGGTCGAGGCCATCACCCTCATCCTGGCCAGGGAGCTGCGAGGACGCGACATCACGGTGAACACCGTGGCGCCGGGTCCGACGGCGACGGCGCTGTTCCTCGACGGCAAGAGCGACGAGCTGATCAGCAGGATCGCGGGCGAGTCGCCGCTGGGACGGCTGGGTCAGCCCGCCGACCTCGCCGAGATCGTCGCGTTCCTGGCCGGTCCCGGCCGATGGATCAACGGCCAGGTGCTCTACGCCAACGGTGGCGCGATCTGACCGTCGGCCCGCAGTGCCGCCGGGCCCGACCGTCCGGACGAGCGCTGCTAGCGCTCGTGCGCCTGGTCGTAGCCGAGGTCGCCGTCGGGGTCGAGCTCTCCACCAGGGGCGCGGAGGCCGCGGATCGGCAGAGCCGTGCGGGCGGCGGGGATGTGGACCGCGGTCCGCACCTCGTGGAGCAGGTCGTAGCCGTAATCACCGGAGTACTCGTGATCGCCCGACATCGTCGTCTCCCTTGCCGCCGCACCCACCGCTTATCACTCTCCGTGATGGAGGTGCTCCTCACGGTGCGAAGAGATCATCACCCGAACAGACCGCCGCGGCAAGAGTGATGAACCCGGCGGACACCGATGATCCACAGTGTGGTATGGCACAGATGCGACATACCGCTGCCTGCGGTGACCGCCCCCCACCGGACGCCGCCCCGGGACCCCGGCGCGGCGAGTGGTAGAGATGAGCGCGTGGACCTGGAACTCACCGGAAAGCGCGCCGTGGTGACGGGCGGCAGTCGCGGCATCGGACTGGCGGTGGCCGATCAGCTCGCCGCGGAAGGGGCAGCTGTCACGCTGGTGGCCCGGGACAAGGACGTGCTCGAACAGGCTGCGGCGCGGGTGGGGCGGCACGGCACCACCGTGCTGGCGCGCCCCACCGACACGCGCGACGACGCAGCGGTCCGGGCCATGGTGGCGGAGGTCGTGGGCACGCTGGGCGGGGTCGACATCCTGGTGAACGCCGCGGCGGAGCCGGCCGGCGGCCCCGTGCCGCCGCTGGCCGAGCTGTCCGACGACGCGCTCCGGTCGGAGATGGAGACGAAGGTGCTCGGCTACCTGCGCTGCGCCCGCGCGGTGGCGCCGCACATGGTCGCCCAGGGCTTCGGCCGCATCATCAACGTCAGCGGGCTCAACGCCCGCCAGACCGGCTCGATCGTGGGGTCCATCCGGAACGTGGCCGTGGCCGCGATGACGAAGAACCTCGCCGACGAGCTCGGGCCGAGCGGGATCACGGTCACCGCGGTCCATCCGGGGATGACCGTGACCGAGCGTCTTCCGCAGCTCTTGACGGGTCTGGCCGCGCGCGACGGCGTCACCGAGCAGGACGTCGCCGCACGCTTCACCGCCGCCACGAGCATCGGGCGGCTGATCACCGCCGAGGAGGTGGCCGACGTCGTGACGTTCCTCGCCTCGCCCCGCAGCGTCGCGATCAGCGGCGACGCGATCGCCGTCGGAGGCGGCAGCCGCGGCAGCATCCACTACTGACGGGCGCCGCGGGGCCTCCTGGCCACGGGGTCTCTAGAAGGGCACCGTGATGCAGGCGGCGCGGTCCCCCGCCATCCCCGCCTTGCCGGGCTCCGTGGAGGTCGGCAGCGAGTGGATGACCACGGACGCGGGGCGGCGCTCGGCCGGGAACTCCCAGTCGACGGTCGAGGTGGACTCGCCGGCGCCCTGGGCGTCGGTGGTCAGGTCGAGCCAGATCTCGTTCTGGGGGTTGGCGTAGGCCGGGTCGACGCTGGGCGTGACCGGATCGGGCCTGAGCTGGAAGTGCGGTCCGGCGTCCGCTCCCGTGGCACCGCACGCCATCGTGTGCGCGTGCACGCCGTACAGCCGGTTCGGCTGGAGCCCGGTGACGTCCAGGCTGACCGAGGTCTTGCCGTCGTCCTCTGTCGTGTTCACGGCAGCGGTCGCCCCGACCGGGACGAGCGCCTGGTCATAGGTCACCGCGAGCCCGGGAGGAGCGGAGAACGTCCCGCTCGCCTGTCCGACACCCGCGGGCTCATTGGGGGCCGGAGCCGCTGACGGGGCGGGGTTTGTGCCGCTCACGCACCCGGCGATCGGCACGCACAGCAGGCAGGCGATGACGAGTGTTCTCGGGCGCATGCCGTGCAGGATGGCCGATTCGCGCCTGTTGTGGCAGGCCCGGACCGGGGGATGCGTTCGACCCATACGTGGAGTCCGTCCTTTCCACTTACGGTTTCCGTCATGGCTGCGACACCGAGAGTGGCGATCATCGGCGGCGGGATCGGCGGGTTGACCCTCGCTCTCGCGCTGCGGGAACGAGGACTGACCGCGGACGTGTACGAGCAGGCACCCCGGCTCGCCGAGATCGGCGCGGCCGTGGCGCTGTCGGCGAACGCGACGCGCGAGCTCGAGCGGATCGGGCTGGGTGCCGGCCTCGCCGCGGCGTCGACCACGCCAACGGAGCTGATCCACCGGCGCTGGCGGGACGGCAGGAAGGTCGCCGCGCACCCCGTGGGCACCGGGTCCTGGTACCGGGACCGCTTCCACGCTCCCTTCCACGGCATCCATCGGGCCCATCTGCAGGCGGTACTGGCCGCCGCTCTCGGTCCGGGGACGGTGCACCTGGGCTGCCGTCTCGTCGAGCTCGGCGAGCGCTCCGACGGGATGGTGCTCCGGTTCGCCGACGGGCGCGCCGAGCACGCGGACCTCGTGGTCGGTGCCGACGGGATCCGCTCGACCGTCCGGCGGTGGGTCGCAGGCGGCGCCCACGAGATCTACTCCGGCACCAGCGGCTTTCGCGGGATCGTGCCGGTCGACCGGCTCCCGGACCTCCCGGACCCGGGCGCCATCCAGTTCTGGATGGGTCCCGGCGCCCACCTGCTCCACTACGCGATCGGCTCGTCGGGCGAGCTCGTGAACTTCCTCGCGGTCGTCGAGGGACCGCCGACGTGGACCGGATCGGACGGCTGGACGGCCGAGGTGGCCGGGGACGTCCCGCTGCGGGCGTTCGAGGGCTGGCACCCGGCCGTCACGTCGATGATCGCAGCGGTCACGCACACCGTCCGGTGGGGGTTGTTCGCCGTGGCACCGCTGCGGCGGTGGCACCGGGGCCGGGCCGTCCTGCTCGGCGACGCCGCGCACGCGATGCTCCCCCACCAGGGCCAGGGCGCGAACACGACCGTGGAGGACGCCGTCGCGCTCGCCGCGCTCATCGCGCGGGAGAGCACGGCCACCGGCCTACCCGGGGCCCTCGCGGCCTACCAGACCCTGCGGCGCGCCCGGACCCGTCGCATCCAGCGCAGCTCCTGGACGACCAACGCCCTGCTGCACCTGCCGGACGGCCCCGCGGCCGACGAACGCGACCGCGCGCTGGCCCGCCTCCCTCAGGACCTCGCCTGGATCCACGGGTACGACGTCCACGCCGCTCTCCGCGGCAGGCCCGCGCACACTGCTACAGCGGGACCCGTCGTCCCGGCTCCTCGCTCGCCGGGGGCCGTGGTGGCCGCTCCGGCGGTAGAGGGGTGTTGCCGAGGATGAGGTCCGCCGCCTTCTCCGCGACCATCATGGTGGCCGCGTGGGTGGCGCTGTTCGGGCAGTAGGGCATCACCGAGGCGTCCACCACCCGCAGGCCGTCGAGGCCGTGCACCCGCATCGTCGACGGGTCGAGGACGGCGTCGTCTCCGACGCCCAGCCGGCAGGTGCTCGTCGGGTGCATGTCCGTCTCACCCGTCCTCCGGACCCAGTCGACGACGTCCTCGTCGGCCGTCACGGCCGGCCCGGGCCAGGTCTCGCCCGCGTCGAGGCGGCGGAACGCGTCCTGCCCCAGGACCTCCCGGGTGATCCGCAACGCGTCGACCCAGAAGCGCCGGTCGGGCTCGGTGGACAGGTAGTTGAACTGCAGGACGGGCGGCCGGTGCGGGTCGGCCGAGGCGATCCGGACGGCGCCCGTGGCCTCGGCCCGCATGCCGGCCATGATCAGCTGGTAGCCGTGCTCCGGGGCGCCGTCGTGGAAGTTCATGGCGACGGGCGCGAAGCCGAGCATGAGGTCCGGGTAGTGCGCCTCCGGGTGGCTGCGGACGAACCCGCCCGCCTCGAAGAGGTTGGTGGCCGCCGGTCCCCGGCCGGCCAGCCACTGCAGCCCGATCCCCGGCCAGTTGCGCTTGTGCCGCATCGCGCCCATCGAGATCGGCTCCGTGCAGGCGTGCTGGACCTTGGCCACCAGGTGGTCCTGCAGGTTGGCCCCGACACCCGGCAGGTCGTGCACCACGCGGACCCCGGCCGCCGCGAGCGCGCGGGCGTCGCCGATCCCCGACAGCTGCAGGAGATGCGGGGAGTTGAAGGCCCCGCCGGCCAGCACGACCTCGCCTGCCGTGACGTCGACGACCCGGCCCGAGCGGTGCTCGTACCGCACACCGACCGCCCTCGTGCCCGCCGTCCGCACCTGCGTGACCAGTGCGTTCGAGCGCACCTGCAGATTGGGCCGATCGGTCACCGGGTGGAGGAACGCGCGCGCCGCCGACAGCCTCCGGCCCCGCCGGATCGTGCGCTCCCAGGCACCGAAACCCTCGGGGTCGACGCCGTTGAGGTCCGCGGCGAGCCGATGACCGGCCTGCTCGGCAGCGGCGAACAGCGCGTCGAAGAGGGGGTTGGTGACGGGGCCCCGCTCGAGCCGCAGCGGCCCGCCGTAGCCACGGACCGAGCCGGCCGAACCGATCGCGCTGCTCTCGAGCCGCTTGAAGTACGGCAGGCAGTGGGCGTAGTCCCAGCCGTCCATGCCGGGGTCGGCGCCCCACCGGTCGTAGTCCAGCGGGTGGCCACGCTGGAAGACCATCGCGTTGATGCTGCTGGAACCACCGATCAACTTGCCGCGCGGATGCTGCAGCCGCCTGCCGTGCATGTGCGGCTCGGGCTCGGACTCGTAGCACCAGTCGTGGAACCGGCTGCCCACCGGGAACCCCAGCGCCCCCGGCATGTGCACGACGAGGTCCCACAGGTGATCGGGTCGCCCGGCCTCCAGCAGCAGAACCCGGTTGGCCGGGTCGGCGCTGAGCCGGTTGGCCAGCACGGAACCGGCCGAGCCGGACCCGATGACCACGACGTCGACCTGGTCGGAAGTAGTCAACAAGCGCCATTCCTCTCAGGGCGAGAACTCGATGTCCCTGATGTCTGTTTGGTTCCGTAAATACGTTCCGTCCAGATCATGCGACGCGGCTCGCCAGCAGCCGGCACAGTTCCGACCAGCTACCCGCGTTCCTGTCCCGCTCACTGACGCACCCGACCGCGGCAGGCCAGTGGATGCCGAGGTCCGCGTCCTCGAAGTGGACGGCCAGGTCCTCCGCGGGTTCGTGCTCGCGGTCGATCCGGTAGCAGACGTCGGCCACCTCGGTCAGCGCCTGGAAGCCGTGCAGGAACCCGGGCGGGATGTAGAGGTGCACCAGGTCCTGGTCGTCGAGCCGCGTGGCCATCCAGCGTCCGAAGGTGGCCGACTCCGGCCTGGCGTCCACGACGATGTCGTGGACCGCGCCGAACGAGCAGCGCACCAGTTTCGCCTCGCCGTCCCCGCCCCTCCCGTGCAGACCGCGCACGACTCCCCGGTACGAACGGGACTGGGAGTCCTGCACGAACGCTTCCGGCCGCAGCCCCGCAGCATGGGCGACAGCGACGTCGAACGTACGGGTGAAGAAACCACGAGAATCCCGGTGCGGGGTCGGTTCGAGGACCAAAACGCCCTCCAGACCCGTATTCCGCACCATCATGAGGAATCACCGCGAAGGGGATGTTCTCCAGTTGTTGTGAAGCTACCGTCAATAACCAGGAGGCGGGGCGAACCACCAAAGATAAATAATGATGACCGAGACATGAACTCATACTAAGGATCGGACGCTGAAGCGACACCGAGACGACACGATCGAGGCACGACTCTCTCGGCGTCAGCACAGTCACTGCAGGTGTAGACCGTATACGCCGATCATCCGGCGGCCACCCGGAGCGCCCGGCCGCCGGGGGCGGCGCGATCCGCCGACGGAGTTCCCCCACTCGTCGGTTGCGCGTCCGTGGCTCCGGCGAGTTGGGTAAGCCTCATCGCAGGAGGGGGTGGTTGCGATGAAGCCGTTCGTCGTGAACCGACATGGGCGGATGGTTTTCCCGGCAAACGTGCTCGGGGCACTCGACTTCTCAGTGATCGACACCATCGACCAGTTCCGGGCGGTGATCGGACGCGACTTCGAGGCCAAGGCCCCGACCGGCACCGACATCCTGACCCACGTCGCGTCCGGCGAGTACCGGAACCGCTTTGCCCTGCTACGAGAGCTGGGCCAGAACCTGTACTGGGTCAACCGCTACACGCTGCCCATGTTCGAGAAGCAGCCGACCCGCTGGCGTGACGTACCGCGCCACCGCACTGATCTCTTCCTGCCCCTGCTCACCCCCTGGGAGGACGCCGACCGGAAGATCTCGGCCGTCGAGAGCGCCTACGACGCGCTGCCGGCACGGTGGGACGCCGAGGCCGAGGACCGTGTCTTCGCGCTGCTCTTCGACGTCTTCCGGCACAAGCGCCACCACGCCACCGAACTGCCGCCGATCCCGCCGACCGTGGCCGAGGCGCTCGCCCGGCCGGAGGCACTGACCCTCGTCCTGCCCCGCCACGACCCGGACTACCGGGTGTTCACCCCCGACGAGATCCTCGACGCGAACGAGGAGGTGCCCGAGCTCGAGGCGCTCCTGCGGTGGTCGATGGTGCTGCACAACCAGTACCCGTGGGAACGCTCGGACGGGGAGCTGCGCCCGGTGAGCACGATCGGTGACGACGACTTCGTGATCCTCTACCACCCGCGGGACCGCGAGGTGCTGGCGTTCATCGACAGGGTGCGGGCGGCCGAGTCCGACGCCGCACCGGCCGTGACCCGGCAGGCGACCGTCCCGGGGTTCGACGCCCGCCCTCCGGTGCGGCCGTACCCGCCCGTCCGCGTGCGGGAGACGTTCACCGTGATGCCGAAGCTGGAGGCGCTCTCCGTCATCCGTGGCGAGCACATCTGCAGCAACGACGACGTCATCCGCAACTCCAGCTTCTCCTGGTCGCCGATGAGTGCCGCGGAGATCAGCGCGAAGACCGGCATCGACCAGCGCCGCTACTCCGCCCGCCCGATCGGGCAGCTCGCGCTCGACGCGTCGCTGGCGGCGCTCACCCACGCCGGGCGGGCACCGGAGGAGATCGGCGCGGTGCTCGTGGCCACCTGCACCAGCGACCGCCTGATCCCGTCCACGGCCTGCTGGCTCTCGGGCGAGCTCGGGATGTTGCAGACCCATGCGTCGGTCGACCTGGTCGCGGCGTGCGCCGGGTTGCCCTACGGGCTCTCGGAGGCGGTGCGGCTGCTGCAGGAGGTACGCCGTCCGGTCCTGCTCGTGTGCGTCGAGAAGTTCTCCGACAAGATCGGCAGCGTCCGGACCTCCCGCATGATCTTCGGCGACGGCGCCGCGGCCATCGTCGTCGCACCTGCTGAACCAGGCGATACCGGCGACGTTCAGGTGCTCCAGACCTACGCCAGCGGCCCGGGCACCGAGGTGAACTCCATCGTCTGGCCCAACCCGGAGTTCGACAACGACATCACGGTCTACGGGCCGGAGGTGAAGTCACTGGTGCGGCGCTACCTCGCCCAGATGATCTCCGAGCTCGAGGAACAGAGCGACCCGGACGCCTCCGACAGGTCGCTGCTCGACAGCATCGAGCTGATCGTGCCCCACCAGGCCAACAAGACGATGATCGTCGACCTCGCCGGCAAGGCCGGGCTCAAGGAGGAACAGCTCTACTTCAACATCGCCACCATGGGCAACGTCTCGGCGGCGAGCATCCCCATCGCGCTGCACGACGCCGTCACCGACGGGGTGATCACCGGTCCGACCCGCGTGTTCGCGCCCGGCTTCGGCGCCGGCGCCGTCGGCGGCTACGCGGTGCTCACGATGGATCCGGCGATCATCGCGCCGGAGGCCGGCCCCGACGGGAACGGGACGGCGTCCGCGATGCGCACGTCGGTCTCCACCACGAGCGAGGACGTCCGCGTCGCCTTCGGCGAATGAGAACGGTACGGCGTCCGGAACGGCACGGCGTCTGAGAAACAGCACGGCACGTCACGGCAGCACGGCACGTCACGGCAGCTCAGCACGTCACGGCAGCTCACGTCACAGCAGCTCAGCACGGCGCGGCAGGTGAGCACGGCACGGCGTCGGGGCCACGGCACGGCCCCGGCGAGGACGACTGGAGGACGGCCCGGAGCCGGCAGGCCACGGGGCGGGTGCACGTCGACGAGGAGGTACGCGACATGACCGACCAGAAGGTGGCCATCGTTACCGGGGGCGCGCGCGGAATCGGCGCGGCGATCACCACATCACTCGCCCGCTCGGGTGTGCACGTCGCAGCCGGGTACAGCAGCAACAACCAGGCGGCCGAGGAGTTGGCCGAGAAGCTCAAGGCCGACGGCTGCTCCGTGTCGGTGCACCAGGGCAACGTCGGCGAGCCCGAGGACTGCCAGCGGGTGGTCGACGAGGTGCTGGCCGAGCGCGGCCGCGTCGACCACCTGGTCAACAACGCCGGTATCACCGTCGACAAGACGATGCGGAAGATGTCGGTGGACGACTGGCACGCCGTGCTCCGGATCAACCTGTCAGGCGCTTTCTACATGTCCAAAGCCGTGCTCGACCACATGCTCGAACGCGGGTCGGGACGCATCGTCAACATCAGCTCGGTGATCGGGCAGACGGGCAACATCGGCCAGGTCAACTACGCGGCGTCGAAATCCGGCCTCTTCGGGATGACTCAGAGCCTCGCCCGTGAGGTGGCCCGCAAGGGAATCACCGTGAACTGCGTGGCGCCCGGTTACATCGAGACGGAGATGGTGGCCGCGGTACCCGAGAAAGCGCTCGAGAAGATCATCACGGGAATCCCGGTGGGTCGGCTCGGGCAGGCGCACGAGATCGCGCGCGCGGTGCAGTTCCTCATCGAGGACGAGGCCGGCTACATCACCGGTTCCGTGGTCTCGGTCAACGGCGGAATGGACATGTAGTCCGCTGCAGGCCCCGGTTCGCCGCGGCGGGCCGGGGCACCGTCCGGTCCAGCTCTGCCGAGGAATGGACCGATTGCACATCCCGCTTCGCTGGAATGGCGGCAGATCGCCCCCGGAAAGAAGCGGTTCGGCGGCTGCCCCGGCGCCTGCGCGGCGGAAGAGTTGCCGCATGTCGATGCTCAAGGTGTTCGCCGGATTCGTACCCTGGATCGTCTTCAGCCTCGTCGCGACCCGGACGGGGACGGGAGCGGTCGCCACGGCCGGGTTCCTGGCGTTCCTCGTCGCGGCGGCTTTCATCCTCCGGTCCGTCCTCCGCGGCGAGTCACCGAAGGTGCTCGAGGTGACGGGGGCCGTCGCCTTCGCCGGGATCGCCGTCGCGTCCCTGGTCGACCCGCGAGCGGACGCGTTCCTGGCCGCCTACGGCCGCTCGATCGCCACGTGGACGCTGGCCGTCGTGATCTTCGCGATGCTGCCGATCATGCCGTTCACCGAGCAGTACGCCAGGGAGAGCGTGCCGAAGGAGTTCTGGCACACCGAGCGGTTCCGGTCGGTCAACCGGCGCATCAGCGCGGCCTGGGGCGTCGCGATCGCCTCGACGGGGGTGGGCCACCTGGTGGCCTCGCTGCTGCGCAGCGCGGAACCGGGCACCACGGTGCCGTCCCGGCCGCTCGACCTCGTGTTCAACTGGGTTCTCCCGATAGCGCTGATCTGGTGGGCGGTGCGCTACACCAACCGGCTCAGCAAGCGCCCGGACGACACCACCCGGCCGGGCCCGGGCCACCCGGCGGAGCGGCCGTCCGGCCGGACGGCATGACCGGCGCGGCCCCGGCGGAAGGACCGACCATGACGACCTCGCCGTCCGTCCGTCCCGCAGCCTCCCGCGCCCTGACGACCGGGTTCTTCGGCGACCCCGACTTCGACTTCGAGACCCGGCTGGCGCTCGGCGCCACGACCTACGGCGTCGGCGACCCGGGCAGCGTGCTCGCCACCGTCGCCGCCATCGCCGACGGCGACCGGCCCGGCTGGTTCACGGCGTGGTCGCAGCGAGGCGACCGGTTCTCCGCGCTCGGTGCGGCCGCCGACGGCGACGGCGACGCACCCGGGGCGATGTGGGCGTACCTCGCGGCCTCCGCGGCCTACTCCCAGGCACTCGGGGCGGTGGACGGCCTGCCGCGGGACCGGACCGGCGCGGTCATGCTCCCGACGTTCCGCAGCTCCCGCCGGGCGTGGGACGCGATGATCGACGCATCGGGCGGCAGGTTCGTCCGGGTCGCGATCCCCTACGACGGCGACACCCTGCCGGGCTACCTGCTGCGCCCTGACGCCGGCGGAGCAGCGCGCCCCACCTTCGTCATGACCAACGGCAGCGACGGCCCACTGAGCAGTCTGTGGTCGAGCGGGGCGGCGGAGGCCCTCGCGCGCGGCTGGAACGCCTTCGTCTACGACGGGCCGGGCCAGCAGTCCCTGCTGTTCGAGCGCGGCGTGCCGTTCCGGCCGGACTGGGAGGCCGTGCTCACCCCCGTGGTCGACACGCTGGTCGCCCGGGCCGACGTCGACCCTTCCGCTCTGACCGCGTACGGGATCAGCCAGGCCGGCTACTGGCTCCCCCGGGCACTGGCGTTCGAGCACCGGTTCGTCGCCGCCGTCGCCGATCCGGGGGTCGTCGACGTCTCGACCTCGTGGCTGGACCACATGCCGCCCGAGATGATCGCCCTGCTCGACGGCGGTCGGAAGGACACGTTCAACGGGTACATGGCCGAGTTCGCCGGCAGCGACCCCGACATGGACCGGACGTTCGCGTTCCGCGCCCGCCCGTACGGCATCGACGACCCCTTCGACCTGTTCACGACCCTGCGCACCTACCAGCTCCGCGACGTCGCCGCGCAGATCCGCACTCCCCTGTTGATCACCGACCCCGAGGACGAGCAGTTCTGGCCCGGCCAGTCCGAGCAGCTCGCGGCCCTGCTCACAGCCCCCCACGAGATCGCGTCGTTCGGCGTGGCCGACGGGGCGAACTTCCACTGCCAGCCCCTCGCACCCCGCCAGACCGCACACCGGATGTTCGGCTGGCTCTCCGGGCAACTGGCCGGCCGTGGAGCAGGCTGAGGATCGGCACCGCCGTCACGTCAGCTCGCGAGCTGCCGGCGGAACCACCGCGTCACGACCTCGTCGACCGCCCTCGCCGTGGGCAGCTGGGGAGCCGGTTCCAGGCCAGGTTCATCGGCCAACGGATGCGCCAGGTCCGCCACGGTGACCAGCTCGACCTCGTCCGGGTGCGCATAGCGCTCGCGCAGTGCATCGACGAGGGCAGCCGCGTCCGTGCGCAGGTCCGGGTGGTCCCTCTCCCCGCTGACCAGCAGCAGTGGCGGTTGTGCCGTGAGGTCCCCGGCACGGGCGACGAAGTCGAGTTCGTCGGCAGCCTTGTGGGACTCCGCGGTCCACCGGTACGCCTGCCCGGCGAGGTCATCGAGGAGCCTGACGGCCGACCGTATCCGCACAGCCGGGTTGACCAGCGCGACCGCCTTGATCGGAATCTCGCCCGCGGTCAGCACCTGCAGCGCCACGGCTCCGCCGAGCGAGGCGCCGAGAACGCTGACCGGCTCGTCGTCGACCGGAAGCTGATCGCGCACCGCCGTGAGCGCGGCCGGGAACTCGGCGGCGGCCTGATGGGTGAACGGGGCCAGAAAAGCCATCAGCGCGTCCTCGCGGGCGAGTTCGATGACGGCGTCGACGCGGCCGTCGACCATCCGCGCCCCACACATCGGCATGCCCAGGTGCACCCGCCAAGCAGGCACCCCGGTCATCGGCAGGGCGGCCGCGAATGCCGCGTCCGTACGCGGCGCGTCCAGCATGTGCCACGTCACGATCAACGGCGCTGGGCCGTCGACGGCTCCGGCCGGTGGCAGCGCCGTGAACGGCACGCCTGCCGCAGTACCCGTGATCGTCTCCATGCCTCCCCCTCGGTCCGAGGCTCGCCACCGTAGACAGCTGAACGGGTCCTGCGACCTCATTTCGCCATCGGCGGAATCGCCCCCAGGCCGGCTACCGGTAGCGAACGCGGATGGGTCGGCCACTGAATTGGCCCAGCAATCTGCCGAGGAAATGACCCAGATCCCAGCACTATCGGGCCCGTAGCGTCGCAGATGTGACAACGAGCAGCGGCCCGGAAGACACGAAGTTCCTCCCGGACCACGCATCGAGCGCGGCCTGGATGAAGCTCGCTGCCGAGGCGTACGAGGTCACGATTTCCGGCAACACGACAACGATCCGACGAAGGAGTGCAAGACATGAACAACGTAGTCAAGATGGGATTGGTTTCCGTGCTGGCGTTCGGCAGCGTGATGGCGTGCGGCACGGGCACGGGCACGGGCCAAGCGCCTCCCAGTCCCCCAGCGGCCGGCAGCGCCCCAGCGGCCGACAGCACCCATGACCAGGGCGGCGTCCATCGCATCGGCGCGGGGTCGGTGACCCGTGTGATGACCCAGGACCTCCCCGATGTGCCCGGAAAGGAGGGCATGATCGAAATCGTCGATTTCGCTCCGGGTGAAGCCTCCCAGGTGCATCGACACAACTGCGATCTTTTCGTCTACGTGCTCGAAGGAAGCGTCGTGACACAACTGAAGGGCGGCAACCCCCGGACGATCAACACCGGCGGCGCCTACTACGAGCCTCCTACAGATATTCACCTCGTGAGCCGCAATGCCAGTGCGACGCAACCCGCAAAACTGGCCGTCTTCTACGTTAAGGCGAAGGGTACTCCGCCGACCGAGATTCTTCCCGAGGGAACGAAGTAGCTCATACCGGGATCAGGACATGCGCTAGAAGGGTGGCGGTTCGTCCGCGCCGGTGCTCGTGGTCTCCTTCGGGGCGCGGGGTTCGGTGAGTGGTGGTGGGTCGACCCGGTAGGTGTGGCCACTCGGTGTGGTCCAGAGGATCGACCCGTCGGGGTACTGGCTCACGCCCCAGCCCGGCATGCCCTTCAACCGGTGATGCGGCCGGCACTTCGGGCCCAGATTGGCCGCCGACGTCGGACCCTCCCCGGCGACGGGGTCGAAGGGCACGTTGTGGTCGAGGTCGCACCGGTCCGCGGGCACCCGGCAGCCCGGCCCTTGGCAGTACTGGTGCCGCGCGATGACATGTTCGGTCAGGTGCGGGGGTGGGCGATACCGGGTGGTGCCGTAGTCGAGCAACGCGCCGCTGACCGGGTCGATGACCAGGCGGTGCCACACGCTGTCGGGATCGGCGGCCAACTCCCGGGCGTACTCAGCCGGGATGGGGCCGTACCCGGCGAGCTCACCGGGTTCCTCGCTCACGCCGCGGAGGGTGTCGAGGGGGACGGTGACCCGGATCTGTATCGACACCTTGTTGGTGACGGTGGGGACCCCACCCTCGGGCGCCAGCCCAGGCAGCCGCTCGGACCCCGGTACGACCGGCCCGATCCCTGTGGCCGGGCTGCTGGTGCTGGTTCCGATGGATTCCGGCTCGGTCGCGTGCCTGCCGGCGGAGCCGGTGGCCGGGGGGACGGTGTCCGTGCCGATCACGAGGGCGTTGGTGTTGGTGCTCGCGGTGTCAGTGTCGATGTCGGTGCCCGGCGTCGACCGAGGGGCTGCGGACCGGGCAGCGGCGGGGCTGCCGGCCCCTGGGCCGGTCGGAGTGCAGTCCGCCGCGGTGGCCGCCGGAGTGGTGGCGGCCTGCTGTCCCGCGGTGCTGCAGAACCCGGTCTCGCGTAGCACCAGGTCGACCAGCGCATCCGCCCGCCGCGCTGCCATCGGGCGTTCATCCGCGCTGCCGCAGCCGCGGGCGTGCTGATCGAGCACCGCGAACACCCCGACCGCCTCCGCCGCCGGCAACGTCGCAGACAGCGTGGCCATCCCATCGCGCTCGGGATACAACACCACAGCACGCTCGCGCCGCTTGCGCTCGCGACGCCGGGCGGCGGCTTCACTGTCGGAGCGCAGCACCGCGCGACGGACAGCGGCGCGGATTTGGCCGGTGGTCTGCTCCGGTGCCCGCGGCAAGACCTTCCGCTCCACCGCGGCCGAGGCCTCCGGGTCCAGATCAGCGCAGCCGTCGGCGATGATCCTGGCCTTGGGCAGGGTGATCGCGCCGGTTTCCAGGGCGGCGAAGGTGGCTGGGAACTCCGCCACCAACTGCCGGGCTTCCCCGACCCGCCACGCGGTACCACCGGGCGAGAGGCGCAGCATCATCCCGACCTCGGCCTGCGCGGACTCCACCGCCTGCACCGCCGTGAGTCCCGCAGCGGGACCGGTCTCGGCCGCAGCGACGAACTGGGCGATCTCCGCGTACTGGCGGGCCTGCGCCCAGGCGATGACCTTCTCCCAGGCCCCGATCCGCTCCAGCGCCTCGAACCCGTCCACGGCCGGTCCGGCCTGATCGAGGACCAGCACCGCCATGCCGTCGGGAGCGACATCGGTCCACGCCAGTGGCGCGGACCGCGGCACCAGCCGGTGAGTGTCGATCTCGAACATACGTTCGATTCTATCCGCGTCCCCCGACAGAATCGACGACAGCGCCGCGAGATCCGCCTGATCGTCCTCGTCAGGGCGTACAGGCGAATCTCGCAACGATCATGGTCTGTCGAGCGCCCGGGCCCTCGAACTGGTCGCCCCGCGAGCCAGTCAGATCAACGGCTGCAGCGCCTGCGTGGTGGGCCATGTGGAGCTCGCCGAGGCAGGCGAGATGGCGGGACGCGCCGTCGGCACCGACGCCGCCGAACGTACCGCGCCGGCGCTCAGCGAGCGCGCCATCCGGCTAGCCGACCACCCGGGCGAGAGCGTGCCCGACGAGCAGCGAGCTCACCGGCATCGTCTCGTGAAGGAACCGGTGGATACCCCACCTGGGCGTCACCGCGAGGGACCCCCCGCCTCAGGGGTCACTCCGCCCGGGTGATGGCGAACATCCAGCAGCCCCAGTTCCTGTTGCGGCTGTGGATCTGCGCCACCCCGGGGTCGGCGAGCAGGGCGGCGATCAGCGCCTCGGGGTTCCGGCCGTCGTGGTCCGTCGTGGCGGCGTGGATCCAGCCGCGGTGGTCGTACGCGCGCAGGACCTGGGGGCGGCCGTACCAGTCCGGCGGGTAGCGCTCGAGGCTGCCGGGTCCGGCGCAGGGCTCGGCGTGGGCGAGGACCGCCCCGATCTCGCGGTAGGGGCTGGACGGGATCGGCGGCTCGTAGCCGAGGAGGATCATTTCCTCGCCGGGCCGGGCGTCGCGCAGGCAGCATCGCAGAGGTTCGTCGCCGTCCGCGGTGACATGCTCGACGGGAGTGCCGAAGGCATCGGCCCCGCTGGTCCGCGCGCTGTGCAGGACCTCGTCGGGAAGGGTGTGGATCCGGAACGCGGTCGTCGTCGTGGTCACTCGCTGATGTTGTCCGGCCGGACCGGTGCCCCGCTGGCGGCTATCGGCCGTCGCGATCGCTCACGGCCGGCTCGGCTGCCGCTGTGTGCTGGCGAACCGCTGCCGGTACTCGGTCGGGGTGATGCCGAGGTGCCTGCCGAAGGCCCGGCGCAGGGACTCGTCGCTGCCCAGACCGCTCCGCCGGGCCGCAGCGGTGATGCTGTGACCTTCGAGCAGGAGCCGCTGAGCCGCTTCCAACCGGGTGCGCTCCACCCAGCGCGCCGGGGTGGTGCCCACCTCGTCCTGGAACAGGCGCGCCAGGTGGCGGGTGCTCGTCGGGATGGCGGCGGCCATCGCCGTGAGCGAGTGGTCGCCGTCCGGGGCGGCGACCACGGTGGCGAGCAGTGCCCGGATCGGCGCACTCCGGGGCACGGGCGTGGTGGTGGCCACGGAGAACTGGGACTGGCCCCCCGGTCGCTGCAGGAAGACCACGAGCTCCTGCGCGACCTGCCGCGCCACCTCCGCGCCCTCGTCGTGCTCCACCAGTGCCAGCGCGAGGTCGATGCCGGCGCTCACCCCGGCCGAGGTCACCACCTGCCCGTCCGCCACGAAGATCGCGTCGGGTTCGACGAGCACCTTCGGGTACCGCCGCTCCAGCCGCTCGGCGTGGCGCCAGTGCGTGGTGGCGCGGCGCCCGTCCAGCTCCCCGAGCGCGGCCAGCACGAACGCCCCCGTACAGACCGACGCCACCCGGCCCGCCACCGAGACGACCAGCCGGGCCGCGGCGAGCAGTTCCTCCTCGATGACCTGCACCGGCAGGCGGTCGCCGCCGGCGATGATCGCCGTGTCCAGCACGCCCACCTCGTGGGCGGCCGTCGTGGGTCCGAGCCGCAGCCCGGCCGAGGTCTGCACGTCGCCCCCGCGCGGGGAGAGCAGGACGACCTCGTAGGCCGAGCCGAACTGGCATGCCTTTCCCAGCACCTCGGCAGGACCGCTGACGTCGAGCATGGTCACCCCGTCGAACACGAGGATCCCGACCCGATGTGGTGCCACGCCCGTCCCCCGCCCGTGTCCGGATCTGTGGTTGTCCCGTCCCTGACGACATGGTGCCTGATGCCACCGCCGCGCATGCTGGACCGCATGACAGAGACGATTTCCGACATCGAGATCCCGGACACCCGACTGGTCGCCGAGGCCACCGAGCTGGTGCGCGAGGCGGCACCTCCGCTGATCTACCACCATTCCCGGCGGGTCTACCTGTTCGCCAGCCTCCGTGGCCGGGAGCAGAAACTGCAGTTCGACCCCGAGCTGCTCTACGTGGGCGCCATGTTCCACGACCTCGGGCTGACCACGACGTACCGGCGCACCGACCAGCGCTTCGAGATCGACGGGGCCGACGAGGCGCGCCGGTTCCTGCTCGAGCACGGGCTCGACGCCTCGCACGCCGAGCTCGTCTGGACCGCCATCGCGCTGCACACCACCCCGGAGACCCCGCTGCACATGGCGCCGGAGATCGCGCTGGTCACCCGCGGGGTCGAGCTGGACGTGCTCGGGATCGGCTACGACGCGATCACCGACGAGCAGCGCGCCGCGGTCGTCGCGGCGCACCCGCGCCCGAACTTCAAGAACGAGATCCTCGCAGCGTTCACCGACGGCATGAAGGACCGGCCGGCCACCACGTTCGGCACCGTGAACGCCGACGTGCTCGCCCACTTCGTGCCCGGCTTCCGCCGTGGTGACTTCGTCGAGGTGATCCTGGGCTCCGACTGGCCGGAATGAGACTCCGCGGTCAGACGGCGTAGGTGTGGTCGGGCACGTCGGTGATGAACATGTGCCCCGGCGCATGGGTGATGGCGAACGGCGGCCGGGACGTCATGATCGCCGCCTGCGGCGTGACCCCGCAGGCCCAGAAGACCGGCACCTCGCCCTCCCGGATCTCCACGGGGTCGCCGAAGTCGGGCTTCGACAGGTCGGCGATGCCCAGTGCCTCCGGCGCGCCGATGTGCACCGGCGCGCCGTGCACGGCCGGGAACCGGCCGCTGATCCGCACGGCCTCGGCCACGCGGTCGGCGGCGATGGGCCGCATCGACACGACCAGCGGCCCGCGCAGCCGCCCGGCGGGGCGGCAGGGGCGGTTGGTGCTGTACATCGACACGTTGCTCCCGGCGCTGATGTGGCGCACCTCGATGCCGGCGGCCAGCATCGGCGTCTCGAAGGTGAAGCTGCACCCGATGAGGAACGCCACCAGGTCGTCGGACCAGTAGCGGGTGATCTCGTCGGGCTCGTCGACCAGCTCCCCGTCGCGCCAGACGCGGTAGGCGGGCAGGTCGGTGCGCAGGTCGGCACCCTCGGCGAGCGCCGTGTACGGGCTGCCGGGCTCCGTCACGTCGATGATCGGGCACGGCTTGGGGTTGCGCTGCCCGAAAAGCAGCGTCTCGTAGGCGTACTCCCGCGGGACGATGATCATGTTGGCCTGGGCGTAGCCGGGAGCCCAGCCCGCGGTGGGCACCCGCGCTCCGGCGCGGAACCGGCTGCGCGCCTGCGCGGGGCTGATCGTGGCGGGGGCGGCGTCAGCGGCGCCGGTGGGGGCCTGGATCGTCATGGTGCTCCTCAGTGGAAGATCGATCCGATCGACGTCAGCGACACCACCGCGGCGTAGGCGGTGAACAGCCAGGCCGCGACACCTGCGCCGAGCAGGACCTTCGGATACGTGTGGTGGGCGATGAGGTCTCGGCGGCGCAGCGCGACCCACAGGATGATGGCCAGGCCGATCGGCAGGACCAGGCCGTTGATCGCACCCGCGAACACCAGCATGGACTGCGGCGTCTGCCCGGCGGCGACGAACACGACGGTGGCCAGCGCGACGAGGACGATCACCGTGCGGTTCATGTGCCGCCGGATCGGAGCCGCGTAGGACCGCAGGAACGTCGCGGTGGTGTAGGAGTTGCCGATGGTGCTGGTCATCCCCGCTGCCCAGAACACCAGACCGAACAGGTGCAGACCCACCGGGCCGAACGCGGCCAGGAAGCTCGAGCCCGCCGCGTCGTTGGCGTTGGCGAGGTGCACCCCGGTGGCCACCACCCCGAAGAACCCGAGGAACAGCACGATCCGCAGCACGCACGCCACGAGGATGCCGGTGAGTGCCCCGCGGTTGATCCGCGAGACGTTGTCGGCCCCTGTGATGCCGGAGTCGATCAGCCGGTGGGCCCCGGAGTAGGTGATGAAGCCGCCGACCGTGCCGCCGATCAGGGTGAGGATCGGCAGGAACGGCAGCCCGTGCGGGGCCACGACGCCGACCACGGCCTGCCCCACCGGCGGAGCCGTGACCACCACCAGGGCGATGATCAGGCAGATCTTGACGAGGCCGAGCACCACCATCACCCGGTCGACGGCGGTGAAGACCGCCTTGCCGAGGAAGATCGCGATGGCGAGGCAGCCGCTGATCGCGGCCCCGATCCGGCTGTCGATGCCCAGCAGGTCGTGCAGCCCGAGGCCCGCGCCCGCGATGTTGCCGATGTTGAACACGATCGCGCCCAGCACCACGAACACGGTGAGCACCTGGCCCGCGCCGGGGAAGACCTTGCTGGCCAGGTCCTGGGCCCGTTGGCCGGAGATCCCGAGGATCCGCCACACGTTCATCTGCACCGCGATGTCGATGAGCATCGACACCACCACCGCACAGGCGAACGAGGCACCGTAGAGAACGGTGAACGAGGCGGTCTGGGTGATGAAGCCGGGACCGGCCGCGCTCATCGCCATCAGGACGGCGGCCCCCAGGAGCGGAGGCACCCGGAGCCGCACCGCCCGGCGTTCCCCGTCGGTGGACTCATCCGTGCTGGTCGCGCCGTCCATCACACTCCTCGCTCTCGGCCTCGAGCGAGTCTAGGTTAGACGTCAGACGTCTACCCTTCGAAAGTGAGAGTCGCCATGACCGCCGACCGACCCTCGGTCTGGATCCAGGACCTGACCTGGGAAGAAGTTGACTCCTACCTCCAGCACGAGCGCATCGTCATCGTGCCCGTCGGGAGCACCGAGCAGCACGGCCCCGCCGGCGTGCTCGGCGTCGACTCCTACGTGGCGATGACGCTTGCCGAGGATGTGGCCGAGCGCACGGGCGTGCTGGTGGCACCCCCGATCTGGTACGGCGACTCGTCGCACCACGGCGCGTTCCCCGGGACCATCACCATCCGCCCCGACACGCTGACCCTGCTGATCCGCGACGTGGCCCGCAGCCTGGCGCGCCACGGGTTCGACCGGATCATCCTGCTCAACGGGCACAAGGGCTCGAACCTTCCGGCCCTGAACAGCGCGGTGCGCGTGCTGCACGACGAGGAGCTGCCGCAGGTCCTCTTCGCCGTCGCCGACCCGCTGCACCTGGCCCGCTCCAGCGCTCCGACGATCAAGGAGACCAACGAGCACCACGCCGGTGAGCTGGAGCTCTCGCACGTGCACTACCGCTATCCCGGCAAGATCCGCACCGACCGGCTGACGGATGCCTCCGTGGACTTCGAGGAGGTCTTCGGCGGGTTCGTCGGCAACGACCTGTTCGGCCCCGCCCCGGACGGCGTCGAGATCATCTGGTCGGGCGACGAGCAGCGCGTCTTCACCCCGTCCGGCAGCTTCAGCTCCTCGCTCGGCCTGTCCGACGAGAAGGGCAAGCGTTACCACGACCACATCGTCGGCA
The DNA here is from genome assembly GCF_050948425.1 of Pseudonocardia xinjiangensis. NCBI lineage: Bacteria > Bacillati > Actinomycetota > Actinomycetes > Pseudonocardiales > Pseudonocardiaceae > Pseudonocardia > Pseudonocardia xinjiangensis. The sequence continues at coordinate 4,649,110 of NZ_CP192009.1, forward strand.
GGCTCGCCGAGCTGGTGGAGTGGCTGCGCGGCTACCACGGACCGATCGGCGAGCGGTCGGACGGGTGACCTGATGGCCATCAGGAAGACCACGGACAGCGCTCTGGCCGACGTGCTGCAGCTCGAGACCGTCACCACCGACTGCTACCGCCAGGTGCGGGACCAGCTGCGCGAGGTGGTGATCCGCCTCGGCGCGAAGGGGACGCTGCGGCTGCCGTCCGAGGCCGAGCTCTCCACCGCGCTCGGCGTGAGCAGGGCGACCCTGCGGTCGGCGCTGCAGGCGCTGCAGCAGGAGGGCCGCATCCGCCGCCTGCACGGGCGGGGCACCTTCATCAACCGCTACGCGCTCGGCGTCGGGGCCAACCTCGCCGAGGCGGGCGCCTTCGTCGACCTGCTCGGCCGGGCAGGCCACGAACCGTCGGTGCGGATCGTGGACCAGCGCGTCGTCGAGCTGGGCGCGGACGACGCCACCGCTCTGGAGCTCACCGCCGGAACGCCGGCTCTGCAGATCGAACGGGTCTTCGACGCGGGCGGCGAGCCGGCCGTGCACAGCGTGGATCTCGTCCCGGCCGCGCTGCTCGGCGAGAACCCGGAACAGCGCGACGCCGGGCGGTCCACCTTCGAGTTCGTGGAGACCCACCTCGGGCCACCGGTCTGCTACTCCGTGGCCGAGGTGCGGCCGGTGCTGCCCTCCCCCGCGCTGGCGCAGACCCTGCACATCCCCGCCACCCAGCCGCTGCTGCGGCTGCGGCACACCCACATCCGCGACGACGAGCAGCCCGTCGCCGTGACCGTGGCGCACATCAACGACGAGTACCTCCGGTTCTCGGTGATCCGCACCTACCTGGACGAATGAGGAAGACCATGACGCGCGTTCCCCTGACGCTCGCCTGTGGCGACTACGACCGGACCTGGCCGCTGGCCGACGGCCGGGTCCGGCCCGAGGGCATCGACCTGAACCTCATCACGCTGGAGCCCGAGGAGTGTTTCTGGCGGATGCTCGGCAACGCCGAGTTCGACGCCGCCGAGATGTCGCTGTCCAGCTACGCCATCGCCCACGCGCGCGGTGACGACCGTTTCGTCGGTGTGCCGGTGTTCCTGTCCCGCAGCTTCCGGCACTCCACGCTGTACGTCCGCAAGGACTCCGACATCACCGACGCCCGCGACCTGGCCGGGAAGCGGATCGGCGTGCCCGAGTACCAGATGACGGCCGCGGTGTGGGCCAGGGCGCTGCTGCACCACGACTTCGACGTGGACACCACCGGCATCGTCTGGTGCACCGGCGGGCTGGAGGAGCCGGGACGCGTCGAGCGCCAGGCGCTGGAGCTGCCCGACTGGGTGCGCATCGAGCACGTCGGGAACACGCTGTCGCAGGCCCTGCTCGACGGCTCGATCGACGCGCTGATGGCCCCCCGCGTGCCCTCGGTGTTCCGCAGCGGGGACCAGGTGCGGCGGCTGTGGCCCGACTACGCGGCCCGCGAGGTGGAGTACTACACCCGAACCGGGATCTTCCCGATCATGCACATGCTCGTGGTCAGGGCGGACGTGGACCGGGCGCACCCCTGGGTGGCCCGCAGCCTGTACAAGGCGTTCACCGAGGCCAAACGCTTCGCCCTCTCCGGCGCGGCGGACAAGCCCGCGCTGCGCTACACCATGCCGTTCCTGCTCGACGCCCTGGAGCGTCAGCAGGAGGTGTTCGGCGCCGACCCGTGGCCCTACGGGCTCGACGCGAACCGGACGGCACTCGACACCTTCGCCGGGTACCTCGCGGAGCAGGGCCTCGTCGCCGCGCCACCGGACATGACCGAGCTGTTCGCCCCCGCCACCCGCGCCGACTCACGGATCTGACATGACCGCACCGTTGCTCGCGGAGCCCGCGACCAGGCTCGACCGCCGCGCCTGGGGCATCCTCGCGCTCACCCTGGTGTTCTGGGTGGCCGACGGCTACGACACGTTCGTCCTGCTGGTCACCGCCCGGCCCACACTCACCGAGCTGCTGCCGGTCGACCAGCAGCACAACCTCCCCGCCTACCAGGGCTACCTGGTGGCGATCACGCTCGCGGGGTGGGCCACCGGCGGGATCCTCGGCGGGATGGTCGGCGACCGCCTCGGCCGCCGCCGCACCATGATCGTCGCGGTGGTGGTCTACAGCGTGTTCACCGCGCTGTCCGCGCTGGCCGGCAACTGGTGGATCTTCGGCATCGCCCGGTTCCTCACCGGCGTCGGCATCGGGGCCGAATGGGGCGTGGGCACCTCGCTGCTGCAGGAGGTGTGGCCGCAGCGGTGGCGCGCCAAGGGTGCGGGCCTCCTGCAAAGCGGGTTCTCGCTCGGCGGGTTGCTGGTGTCGGCGCTGTGGGTGCTGCTCGGCTCGACGCTGCAGCTGTCGTGGCGCTGGATGTACCTCTTCGGCATCCTGCCGCTGCTGCTCGTGCTGCTGGTCCGCAAGCACATCCCGGAGTCGGCGCTCTGGTCGGCCACCCGGCGTTCGGCCACCTCGATCGCCGACCTGCTCCGGCCCGGCGTGCGGCGCAACTTCCTGGGCGCGCTCGTGGTGTCGATCGCGATCACCGGCGGCTGGTGGGCCGTGAGCTCGTACCTCCCTAGCTTCGTGGGAGGCCTCGTGCACGACCCGGGCCGGGTGGCGTTCTTCACCGGCTGGGCGGCGGCGCTCTACAACGCGGGCGAGATCGCCGGCTGCATCGCCTTCGGCTTCCTCGCGGAGTCCTGGGGCCGCAAGGCCACGATCCAGGCCTACTTCGTGGGCTGCCTGGTGATCGTGCCGATCGTGTTCCTCGCCGTGCACGGCGCCGTGGCCGCGACGTGGCTGCAGCTGGTGGCGGGCTTCCTCACCGGCGGCGTCTACAGCTGGTACACCGTGCACACCCCCGAGCTGTTCTCCACCGCGCACCGCGCGACGGCGATCAGCATGGTGTTCAGCGGCTCGCGCTACATCGCGATGGTGGGTGCGGTGCTGACCGGCACCCTCGCCACGGCGCTCGGCGGCTTCGGCCGTGCCGCGGCGATCTTCGCGCCGATCTACCTGATCGGCATGATCGCGGTGTTCTTCCTCCCCGAGACCAAGGGTGATCCACTGCCCGGCTGACCGCAGCCCGTCCCGCCCACCCACCAGTTCGAGCCAGCAGTACGAGTAGGAGAACGATGGCAATCGAGGTCGACATCCGCGTTCCGGTCGGCCGTCCGCTGCCGGAGCTGATGGACTTCATCCGGTCCTGCGAGGACGCCGGCTTCCACGGCGTCGGTGTGCACGACCACCACCACTCGGGCCGCGACGTCTACGTGGCGCTCACGCTGGCTGCCGCCGCCACCCACCGGCTGACGCTGTACCCGGCCACCACCAACCCGGTCACCCGGCACCCGCTCGTACTGGCCGCGACCGCCAACTCGCTCGCGGAGATCGCGCCGGGCCGGATCCTGCTGACCCTCGCGCCCGGGTTCCTGTCCGTCGAGAAGGCGGGCAAGCCGCAGGCCCGGCGCCAGCAGCTCGGCGAGGTGGTGACCGCTCTGCGGCAGCTGCTGGCCGGGCGCCCCGCCGTGGTGGACGGCCAGGAGCTGCGCATGAACAACGTGGCGGCGCCCGCGCCGAAGATCTTCATCCTGGCCGCCGGCCCGAAGATGCTGGAGCTCGCCGGGGAGGTGGCCGACGGGGTGGTGATGATGGTCGGCCTGCACCCCGACGGGATCGAGGCGGCCCGGCAGCACGTGCGCGCGGGCGCGGCCCGGGCCGGACGTCCGGTCGAGTCGGTGGAGGAGATCTTCATCGTGCCCACGGCGATCGAGGACTTCGAGACCGCCCGGGAGTGGCCGCGCCGGTACTTCCGGCCCGGGCAGCCGTTCCTGAACTACCCGAGCGTGGCGAACCTGCGCTGGTTGCGCGCGGCGGGGATCGACATCCCCGAGGACCACGAGCCCGGCTCGCTCTCCCCGCAGCTCGCCGAGCGGGTGTCCGAGGCGTTCGGGCTGTTCGGGCCGCCGGAGTACTGCGCGGACCGGCTGCTGCGCGCACACGAGGAGTCCGGCGTGCGCAGGGTGTTCTTCTTCCCGTCGCACACCGCCGAGAGCGGCTACGACCTGCCGCAGACCGACGTCGAGGCGTTCGCCAAGATCATCGGGCCGCGGCTGGCGGAGGCCACCGGCTGACCGGGTCAGGGTGCCTCTCGGGGCACCCGCAGCCCGGCCTTCTCCAGCAGAGGGAGCACCTCCTGGCCGAAGAACTCCAGCTCGGGCAGGTAGTCGTAGAAGGTGATCTGGACCCCGTCGATCCCCGACTCGTGCAGCCGGGCCAGCTTGTCGGCGACATCCGCTGGCGAGCCCACCACGTGCAGGTGGCCCCCGACCGCGCGGCCCCGCGCGCTGTGCTCCAGCCAGGACCGGCTGTCGCCCTCGGCATGGCGCCCGGTGAAGTTCCGGATCGACTCGAGATCCGCGTGGTCGGAGATGGCCCGGTACCGGGCCTCGGCGGCGTCCCGGGTGGGTGCGGTGACGATGGTCGGGTTGATCACGACCCGGACCTCACGGCCCTCGGCCCGTGCCGCGTCCTTCACGCTCCGGACATGGGCGGGCATCGCGGCGATCGCCGTGTCGAAGTCCTCACCGGCCGGGCTCGAGACGAAGACGATGTCGGAGTGCTTTGCCGCGTAGGAGAACCCGGCGGGCGAGCCACTCGCCGACACCAGGATCGGCCGGCCGAACGCGGGCCGCGGAGACACGTAGGCCTCCTCCAGTGACCAGTGCTCACCGTGGAAGGTCAGGTTGTCGGCACCGGCCCACAGGTCCTCGCAGATGGCGGCGAACTCGTCGGCCATGGCGTAACGCTTGTCGTGCTCGGGACGGGTCATGCCGAACATGGCCGGTTCGTTGCCCGCGTACCCGGTGACGATGTTGGCCCCGAAGCGGCCGCCGGAGATGTGGTCGGCGGTGGCGAGGAACTTGGCCAGATGCAGCGGGTGCCACGGGCCGTAGAGGACGTGCACGGTGCCCAGGAGCAGGATCGACCGGGTGGCCGAGGCCAGCGCGACCGCGGAGACGAAGGGGTCGAGGAAGTTCTCCCGGTACCCGGTCTCTCCCCCGAAACCGCCCTTGGGCAGCCACTGCGAGAGGCCGAACGCGATGTCGAACCCCCACTCCTCCGCCCGGCGCGTGAGCTCCAGGTTGTAGGCGAAGGTCCAGTCGGTGCCGCGCGGCAGCGTCGACTGCGACCATCCGCCGGTCTGCAGCGGGAGGAACAGGCCCAGCATCAGCGGCTGCCGCCACGCCCGGCTGAGTGGACTTCCGGGGAAGTCCTGGGGCTGGGGCGGCACGACGAGACGGCCGCGATCGCGTACGGACAATGGAACTCCTGCGGGGCGAGAAAAAGGATCCGTTCGAGTGGGCCGGAAAGAGCCGCACTATCGAGAGTAGTCCTTCGCGGGAGGCGACGCCGGGCCGTCCGGAGACCGTTGGCGACCAGTGTCGAGAGTCACGCACAGCTGGGTCGCCGTACTATTCTGCCCACTATTGGAGGAGGCTCGGTCGAGCGGCTCGCCCGACGGCTGGGCGCGCCGGGGGAATTCCTGCGATCTTTCCCGACCCGGGCACCGGAAGTCGCTCCGACGAACCTGCGGACACGGGACCCGGCGCCGGGTGGGCGTGCCCGGTCGCCGGCTCGGACCGCCACCCACCCGCCCGGAGCGAACCCGGCCGAGCAGCACGTGCGCGGCATCCTCCGCCTCGTCGAGCGGCTCGGCGTACGGCCGACAGCGACCGTCCTCCACCTGCCACACCCTCGCCCGGCGCAGTGGGCGAAATGGATCAGATCACGGCCCTGGAAATTGATCGAATCGCTCCGCAGGTAATTGATCAAACCGCCAGATCGCTATTTGATCATTGCGCCGCGCGTACCCCGCCCACAGGGCGCGGAAACGCCGCGCGGTTAATCAAATTGAAGGACCTTCGGGGGCTTGACCGCTATATACCGCTGTGATAGCGTTCACAATTTGAATTAGGGCGCTCCGGAAGGTGAGAGGTATGACAACCACTGCTGGGGATCGATCCGATCTGCTCGACAAGCTCGGATTGAAAGAACAGAACAGGGCGACCATCGGTCGATTGTTGGCCACCGGAAACGTCGGCCAGGCAACCGAGCGAGCCAATGGCAGCATGCAGGCCACAATTCGGATCAACCCTGACGAACTGTGCTGGGATCCGTCGGTTCTGGTCCTGCCACACGGAGGTGATCTCGAACTCGAGCTCATCAACGACGACCTGAACACGCACTGCGCGCTGTTGCCGAACAATGGCGACAGGAAATTCATCTGGTTGGTGAACCATTCACGCGGACGGGCGACCCTCAACCTTGACGGCCCGGGCTACTACTGGTTCAGCTCACCCACGGGCAACGACGAGGGACGGGGACTGACCGGCGCGATCGTCGTGCTGGGGGAAGTTCCGCCGGAAGCCCGCCTCGACCGCCCCGAACAGCCGCGACCGTAAAAAGGAGCAGGACATGACCGTCGAATACGTCGACGCGGGTGAGGCAGTCAACCAGGCAACGCTGAACTACAAGACCCCAGGGGCGGACGTCGCGCCGCCGGTGGTCGCCGACGTCACCTACGAGCGCATCCGCAACGCCGGCTCGGAGCCGCACAACTGGCTCACCTACTACGGCAGCTACAACGGGCAGCGGTTCAGCCCGCTGGACCAGATCAACACGGAGAACGTCAAGCATCTCCGTCCCGCGTGGATCTTCCAGGCGGGCACGACCGGCATGATCGCGGGTGCGTCGACCTACTCGTTCGAGGCCGCCCCGATCGTCGTCGACGGAGTCATGTTCGTCGCCGGCTGGGACGGCTGGGTATGGGCCCTCGACGCCAAGACGGGCGTGGAGATCTGGCGGTACAAGCACGCGATCCCCTACGACGTCTCACTGTGCTGCGGGAACGTGAACCGTGGCGTCGCGGTGGCACAGGGCAAGGTCTTCTTCGTCACGGCGAACGCGCACGTGATCGCGCTCGACGCCACCAACGGCAAGCGGGTCTGGGACAAGACCTACGGGGACGTGCGAGCCGGGGAGAGCGCCACGTGCGCGCCGCTGGTCGTGAAGGACATGGTCATCGTCGGGAGTTCGGGCGGGGAGTTCGGCGTACGCGGTCACCTCGACGCCTTCGACGTCGAGAGCGGGGAGCACCGCTGGCGCTGCTACATGGTTCCCAAGCCCGGGGAGCCCGGCTCGGAGACCTGGCCCGCCGACGGTGAGGCCTGGGCGCGTGGTGGTGCGAACTGCTGGCTCACCGGCACCTTCGACCCGGAGACCAACCTGCTGTACTGGGGCACCGGCAACCCGGCGCCCGACTTCGACGGCGAGGTCCGCGAGGGCGACAACCTCTACACCGACAGCATCGTCGCCGTCGACGCGGACAGTGGCCAGATCCAGTGGCACTACCAGTGCACCCCGCACGACCTGTGGGACTACGACAGCATCGCGGAGTGCATCCTGTTCGAGTCGAAGGGGCGCAAGCTGCTCGGCCACTTCGACAAGAACGGCTACTTCTTCGTCGTCGATCGCACGAACGGCGAACTGGTCCAGATCACCCCCTTCGTGGACCGCATCACCTGGGGAGCGATCACGCGGGACGGCCAGGTGACGGCGAAGGTGTACCCCGAGAAGGAGGGGGACCCGGTCCACTTCTACCCGGGCCCGGCCGGCGCCAAGGAATGGACGCACGCGGCCTACAGCCCGAAGACCGAGCTCTTCTACGTCCCGGTCCAGGACACCGGCGCAACGGCCACCCGCCGCCGCCGGGAGTTCAAGGAAAGCATCCCGTACTGGGGCGCGGGCGTTCAGGTGGACATCGATGACATGGCGGGGTCCATCAGCGCGTTCGATGCCGACGGCGAGGAGAAGTGGCGCTACCGCAACGATCTTCCGATGTGCGCGTCCGTGCTGGCCACGGGCGGCGACCTGGTGTTCGCCGGGAAGCCCTCCGGTGAGTTCGTCGCGCTCGACGCCAGCACCGGGGAGCAGTTGTGGCAGTTCCAGTGCGGCAGCGGCCACCACAGCAGTCCGACCACCTTCAGCGTCGACGGCAAGCAGTACGTCGCCGTGCCGGTCGGTTGGGGCGGCTGGGCCGAGGGATTCCTCCCCGGAATGCTCGGTGCGGGTCACGGAAGCGCCTTGATCGCCTTCGCGCTGCCGGAGGAATCGTCATAGCGTTATGACGGGAACCTGCCGGAATCAGCCGAGAGGAGGTGAATCCGTGGAGTCTCAGCTCGCTGTGTGGGAGACGCCGGAGTTCGAGGAGATCGGCGTCGCACCCGAGGTGACCATGTACATCGCTCAGATGGAGGACTAGGAGGGTGCTGAACGACTCCGGTCGTTCAGCGCACTCCTGGGCGGGACGTGGGGCGGCGCCGGACCTCGGTGCGGCGCCCCTCCACCGGCTCGGACCGACCACAGATGGAGTGCCGAGGGTGTTGCTGCGGGTGCTGGGCTCGGCGGCGGGGGGTGGCTCTCCGCAGTGGAACTGCGGCTGCCCGGTGTGTGCCGCCGTCCGCTCCGGGGCCGCCCCACCGCGCACGCAGTCGTCGGTCGCGGTGAGCACCGACGGCAACCGGTGGTTCGTCGTCAACGCCTCGCCGGACATCCGCGCCCAGATCGAGGCCTTCCCCGGCCTGCACCCGCACGGCCGGCGGGAGACGCCGCTGGAGGGGGTGCTGCTCACCGACGCCGAGCTGGACCACACGCTGGGCCTGCTGCTGCTGCGCGAGGCCGGCGCCGTGCGGCTGTACGCCACCCCCGCTGTGCACAAGACACTGTCGGACGGCTCGGGGATCCTGCGCACGCTCGAGCGCTACTGCCCGGTCGAGTGGCGGACGGTGGTCCCCGGCGCCGGCTTCGTTCTGGCCGACGGGCTGTCCTGCCGGGCGTTCGACGTGCCCACCACCAAGCGGGTCCGCTTCGGGTCCGGGGTGGACCACGGCCGCGTCGTGGGCTACCGGCTCACCGACGACCGCAGCGGGGGCACGCTGGTGTACCTGCCGGGGGTGCAGTCCCTGACGCCCGCGCTCCGAGCGGAGATCGCGGGCTGCGACTGCCTGCTGATCGACGGCACCTGCTGGCGCGACGACGAGCTGGTGCGGCTCGGCCTGGCCGGCAAGACGTCCCGGGAGATGGGCCACCTGCCCATCGACGGCCCGGACGGCAGCCTGGCGCAGCTCCCGTCGCTCGGCGTGCGGCGGACGATCTTCGTGCACATGAACAACACCAACCCGATCCTGCTGGAGGACGCGCCCGAGCGGCGCATTGTGGAGGACAGCGGTATGCAGGTGGCCATGGACGGCCTCGAGATCGAGGTACAGGGCCCGTGACGACAACGACCGGAACCACGAGAGCCGGCGCCGACGACTTCGTCGAGACGCTGCGGGCGCACTCGCGGCGCTACCACGACCAGCACCCGTTCCACGTCCGGATGAACGCCGGCCTGCTGAGCCCCCGGCAGCTCCAGGGCTGGGTGGCCAACCGCTTCTACTACCAGGAGAACATCCCCCGCAAGGACGCGGCGATCCTCTCCAACTGCCCCGACGTCGACGTCCGCCGCCGCTGGATCCGCCGGATCGTCGACCACGACGGCACCGCGGCAGGCGAAGGTGGCATCGAGGCGTGGCTACGCCTCGGCGAGGCCGCCGGGCTGACCCGCGAGGAGATCCGCGACCACCGCCACCTGGTCCCCGGGGTGCGGTTCGCGGTCGACGCCTACGTGAACTTCACCCGGACCCGCCCGTGGGTGGAGGCGGTGGCGTCGTCGCTCACCGAGCTGTTCGCCCCCGACCTGATGGCGGAGCGGCTGGCCGCGTTCGAGCGGTGGTACCCGTGGATCGACCCCGAGGGTCTCGCCTACTTCCGCGCCCGCCTCGAGCAGGCCCCACGCGACTGCGAGCACGCCATGGAGGTGGTCACCGAGCACTGTCTGTCCGCCGAGTCCCAGGCGCGTGCCGTCGACGCGCTGTCGTTCAAGTGCGACGTCCTGTGGAGCCTGATGGACGCCATCGACCAGGCCTACCCGGAGTGATCGCCATGGAGCCGACCCGAGCCGGAACCACGGCCCGACCCCGCGTCGGGGTGTCCGGCTCGGACCGGCCGCGGTTGGCGCGCCACGTCCGGCTCGGCTTCTGCCCGACCCGGCAGAAGCCCATCCTGCTGCTCCCCGAGACGGTGGTGGTGCTCAACGCCACCGGCGCCGGCATCCTCGAGCTGTGCGACGGGCGGCGCACCGTGGCCGAGATCGTGGCCGAGCTGGGCGCGCGGTACCGGACCGTCCCCGACGAGGAGGTGCGGCGGTACCTGACCCAGCTCGTCGCCCGGCGCTGCGTGGAGCTTCCCCGGAGTGGGGAGAACACCGATGGATAGCCCCTTCGGGTTGCTGGCCGAGCTCACCTACCGCTGCCCGCTGGCCTGCGCGTACTGCTCCAACCCGCTGAACATGGCCGACTACTCCGACGAGCTGACCACGGACGAGTGGCGACGGGTGCTGGTGGAGGCCCGTGACCTGGGGGTCCTGCAGTGCCACCTGTCCGGCGGCGAACCGCTGCTGCGGCGCGACCTGGTGGAGATCGTGGCGACCGCCCATGATCTGGGCCTCTACTCCAACCTCGTGACCAGCGCACTCGGTCTCTCGAGGCAGAAGGCCGAGCAGCTGCTGGCCGCCGGCCTGGACCACGTGCAGGTCAGCATCCAGGCCGACGAGCCGGCGGTGTCCGACCGGATCGCCGGCACCCCCTCCTTCCGGCGCAAGATCGAGGCCATGGGCGTGGTCAAGGAGCTGGGCTGGCCGCTCACCATGAACGTGGTGCTGCACCGGCAGAACATCGACCGCGTCGCCGACGTGCTGCGGCTGGCCGAGGAGATGGGCGCCGACCGGGTGGAGCTGGCCAACACCCAGTACTACGGCTGGGCCTGGCGCAACCGCGACGCGCTGCTGCCGAGCCGGGAGCAGCTCGAAGCGGCCGAGCTCGTCGTGCGGGCCGCCCGCGACCGGTTGCGCGACCGCATGGACGTCATCTACGTCATCCCCGACTACTACAGCCGCTACCCGAAGCCCTGCATGGGCGGCTGGGCCTCCCGGCAGCTGACCGTGACGCCGAACGGCGACGTGCTGCCCTGTCCTGCTGCCCAGTCCCTGCCGTTGCCGCGGGCCAACGTGCGCGAGGACCCGCTGGAGCGGATCTGGGCCGAGTCGCCGGTGATGACCGCCTTCCGGGGAACGGACTGGATGCCGGATCCCTGCCGCAGCTGCGACCGGCGGGAGCTGGACTTCGGCGGGTGCCGCTGCCAGGCCTTCCAGCTCACCGGCGACGCCGCCCGTACCGACCCGGTCTGCCACCTCTCGCCCGACCACGACCTGGTCGCCCGGGCCGTCGAGGCCGCCAACGCGGACTCGCGGGCCGGGGACCTTCCGCTGGTCCCGCGCCCGCACGGGGTTCGTGGAGGAGACCGTGAACGACATGACGCGGCGCCGCAGGGTATTTAGGGTGGTGAATGCCGGTCGTGACCCACCGGGGAACGACTGACGAGACAGGACGACCGACGCAGCGGCCGCGCGCATGCCGTCGGTGTCAGGGATGGACCAAGGGCGGTTCTCCACCATGGCAGACGTGTACAAGACATACGACAAGAGCGTGGGCCTCGGCATCCACGCCTCGGCCGCTGCTGACGGTCGGCCGCCCGGGAGCGGGAGCAACCGTGGCTGGTGGCCCGACCAGCTCGATCTGAGGATCCTCCGGAAGCACCCGGCCGCGGCCAACCCCATGGGCGAGGACTTCGACTACGCCGCAGAGTTCCGGACCCTCGACCTCGATGCCCTCGCCGGCGACATCGACGAGGTGCTGACGACCTCGCAGGAGTGGTGGCCCGCCGACTTCGGCCACTACGGGCCGCTCGTGGTCCGGATGGTGTGGCACTGCGCCGGGACGTACCGCAGCCACGACGGGCGGGGCGGCGCGGGTGCCGGCATGCAGCGCTTCGCTCCGCTGAACAGCTGGCCGGACAACCGCAACCTCGACAAGGCGCGGCGGTTGCTCTGGCCGGTGAAGCAGAAGTACGGCCGCAAGATCTCGTGGGCCGACCTGATGGTCTTCGCGGGCAACCGCGCCCTGGAGTCGATGGGCTTCACGACCTTCGGCTTCGCCGGCGGCCGGGCGGACGTCTGGGAGCCCGACGAGGACGTCTACTGGGGCCCCGAGCGCGCCTGGCTCGGCGACGAGCGCCACACCGGCGTCCGGGACCTGGCGAAGCCGCTGGCCGCCGCCCAGATGGGCCTCATCTACGTCAACCCGGAAGGCCCGAACACGGTCCCCGACCCCTACACGTCGGCCCGGGACATCCGCCAGACGTTCCGGCGCATGGGGATGAACGACGAGGAGACCGTCGCGCTGATCGCGGGCGGCCACACGTTCGGCAAGACCCACGGCGCGGCCGACCCGGAGCGCTACCTCGGCCCCGAACCCGAGGGCGCCGGCATCGAGGAGCAGGGCCTGGGGTGGAAGTGCACGTACGGCACCGGGACGGGCGCCGCCACCATCACCAGCGGGCTCGACGGCACGTGGACACCCACCCCGACGACGTGGGACAACAGCTTCCTCGAGACCCTCTTCGGCTTCGAGTGGGACGTGGAGCTGAGCCCCGCCGGTCTGTGGCAGTGGATTCCGAGGGACGGCGGCGGGGCCGGCACCGTGCCCGACGCACACGACCCGTCGACGACACACGCCCCGACGGTCCTGACCACGGACCTCGCGCTGCGGTTCGACCCGGTCTACGAGCCGATCGCGCGGCGCTTCCTGGAGAACCCGGACCAGCTGGCGGACGCGTTCGCCCGGGTGTGGTTCAAGCTGACGCACCTCGACATGGGCCCGATCCAGCGCTACCTCGGCCCGCTGGTCCCCCGGGAGCGGCTGATCTGGCAGGACCCGATCCCCGCCGTGGACCACGAGCTGGTCGGGGACGAGGACATCGCCGTGCTCAAGAGCCGGATCCTCGGCTCCGGGCTGACGGTCGCCCAGCTCGTCTCCACCGCGTGGGCGTCGGCCTCGACGTTCCGCGGCAGCGACAAGCGCGGTGGGGCGAACGGGGCACGCATCCGCCTCGAGCCGCAGCGGGGCTGGCAGGTCAACGACCCCGACGAGCTGGCGCAGGTGCTGCGCACCCTGGAAGGGATCCAGGAGGAGTTCAACGGCGCCCGGACCGGGGGCCCGAAGATCTCGCTCGCCGACCTGATCGTGCTCGGCGGGTGCGCCGCCGTCGAGCAGGCGGCCGAGGCCGCAGGCCACAACGTCCGGGTCCCGTTCACCCCGGGACGCATGGACTGCTCGCAGGAGCAGACCGACGTGGAGTCCTTCTCCGCGCTCGAGCCGGACGCGGACGGGTTCCGCAACCACCGCGGAAAGGGCAACCGGCTACCCGCGGAGTACCTGCTGGTCGACCGCGCGAACCTGCTGACCCTGAGCGCGCCCGAGATGACCGTCCTCGTGGGTGGCCTGCGGGTGCTGGGCGCGAACTCCGCGCGGTCCCCGCTGGGCGTCTTCACCGCGGCTCCCGGGACGCTGACCAACGACTTCTTCGTGAACCTGCTCGACATGGGCACGGAATGGACGCCGACGTCCAAGGCCGCGGAGACCTTCGAGGGCCGCGACCGCGCCACCGGCGAGATCAGGTGGACCGGCAGTCGCGTCGACCTCGTCTTCGGCTCGAACTCCGAGCTGCGGGCCGTCGCGGAGGTCTACGCGTGCGACGACGCGCGGGAGAAGTTCGTCACGGACTTCGTGGCCGCATGGGACAAGGTCATGAACCTCGACCGGTACGACCTCACCTGATCCACCCCCGTGCTCACCGAGCGGACAGCGTGAGCCGCAGGACGATCTCGCCGTCGTCGACCTCGCCCGTGGGCTCGAAACCGAACCGCTGGTAGAAGGGCCACGGTTCGCCCTCGCCCGGCTCGTAGCTGGTGTACAGCTCGGTGGCGCCGTCGGCTCGAACCAGGTCGACGATCTGCGTCAGCACCTCCCGGCCGATCCCGCGCCCCTGGTGGCGCTCGTCGATGAGCAGCCGCCACAGGTAGTACTTCCCGACTCCGGAACGATCGTCCGGAACGTTCCACGAGAGCATCACGAAGCCGACCGGCTCGCCATCGCAATACACGGCCCGGTACCAGGGATTCTCCTCGGGCTCGTCGGCCGCGTCGTCGAGCGAGGTGGCCACCGAGGCGACGAACTGCTCCTGGTCACCTCGGACCCGCAGCGCGCAGACGGTGTCGCGGTTGTCGTCGGTGATCTCGCGAAGGTGCACGTCTGAGGACGTCATGCCGCGACCTCCCGTCCGGCAGCGGAAATACGCTTCCTGGACACGGTCTCACGCCGCGACCCGCGCGTGGTGGCGCCGGTGTCCGCCACTGGGCAGGTGTTCCTGCAGCTTCGGGCACGTAATCGAGATGACCGAGTGTGCCGCGAACTCTACGTTGTGCTGCTGCAGGGCCTGGCGCGCCGACTCCCCGAACCAGATACACACCGCGACGGTCCGATCGCTGACAGTTCTATTCTCAGCGGTACCGCCACCAGGGGATGCGGGCGGCCGGGGGGAACCGACGTGAACGGAGAAAGTGTGACTGCCGAAGAACATGGCTCGACGGGGGGCGGAGCGGCCGGGTCCACGGACGCGACGGCGCTGTCGACAGCGGAGTCCGCCGATCCACCGCCGGGCGCCATGGTCGTGATCGCACTGCTGGTGGGATCGGCGTTCGCCATGATCCTCAACGAGACGATCATGAGCGTGGCGCTGCCGGCGCTCATGGCCGACCTCGAGATCGGCGCGAGCACCGCGCAATGGCTCACCAGCGGCTTCCTTCTCACGATGGCCGTGGTCATCCCGACCACCGGATACCTGCTGCAGCGATTCCCGCCGCGGTCGATCTACCTCGCGGCGATGTCGCTGTTCACCACGGGCATCCTGATCGCAGCGCTCGCCCCAGGTTTCCCGGTGCTCCTGATCGGCCGGGTCGTGCAGGCCACGGGCACCGCCGTCATGGTGCCGTTGCTGATCACCACGGTGATGAGACTGGTGCCGGCCGATCGGCGAGGCCGCACGATGGGCACCATCACGATCGTCATCGCGGTCGCCCCGGCGATCGGTCCCACCGTGTCCGGGTTGATCCTGGGCGCGCTCGGGTGGCGCTGGATGTTCTGGATCGTGCTCCCCATCGCGGCGATCGCCCTTGCCATCGGCGCCGCCCTCTTGCGGATTCCGGCCGACACCCGCCGGGTGCCCCTCGACGTGGCTTCGGCCCTGATCTCGGCCGTGGCGTTCAGCGGCCTGCTCTACGGGTTCAGCAGCATCGGCGACGCCATGCGCGGCGAAGCGAGGCTCACGCCGGCGATCCCGATCGTGATCGGGGCGATCGCGCTGGTCGTCTTCGTGGCGCGCCAGCTCCGGCTGCAAGCTGACAACCGGGCCCTGCTCGACCTGCGCCCCTTCTCCCACCGCCCGTTCGTCGTGGCGATCATCCTCGTCATGATCAGCATGATGGCGCTGTTCGGCGCGCTCATCCTGCTGCCGCTCTACCTGCAGGGCGTGCTCGGGGCCACCACTCTCGCCACCGGTCTGGCGCTGCTTCCGGGCGGCCTGGTCATGGGGCTGCTGGGACCGGTGGTCGGGCGGCTCTTCGACCGGTTCGGCGCACGCCCGCTCGTCGTACCGGGCGCGATGGTGCTGTGCGTCGCCCTGTGGCTGTTCACCACGCTCGGCGCGGAATCGCAGCTGTGGATGATCATCGCCATCCACGTGGTGCTCACGGTCGGACTCTCGCTGATGTTCACCCCGCTCATGACCGACGCGTTGGGATCGCTGCCCGGCGAGCTCTACTCCCACGGCAGCGCGATCGTCACCACCCTGCAGCAGGTGGCCGGCGCAGCCGGCACGGCCTTGTTCATCACCGTGATGACGCTCGGGTCCGCGGATCCGACCGGAGCGATCGACGCCGTCGGCACCCACACGGCGTTCCTTGTCGCAGCGGTCATCTCGATCGTCGTGGTCGGCCTGTCGTTCCTGGTGGCGCGGCCCTCGTCGGCCAAGGAACCGACCCCCACACCGGCCACCTCGGCCGCATCCTGATCACGGGCGAGGGCCCACAGCGGGGCTGAGCGGCCGCCGGGCAGGCACCAGTATTCGAGCAGGGCGTGCCCGGCGGTCGCAGACGAGGTCATGAACCTCGACCGGTACGACCTCGCCTGGTCCGGCAGCCGTCGCACCACCCGACCGAGGGATCCCAGATCTGTTCCCGGATGCCTGTTTTGCCGCGCCATGGCCGGGCACCCACGGCCCGTACAAGCGTGGTCCGAGCCATCCCCAGAGGGAGCCAGATGTTCTTCCATCGCCAGGAACTGCAGTTCAAAGCCACCCCTGACCAGCCCGACGCCGTGTTCGCCCGCAAGCTGCAGGAGCTTCTCGGCGGCCAGTACGGGGAGATCACCGTCGCGTTGCAGTACATGTTCCAGGGCTGGAACATGCACATCCCCGGAAAGTACCGCGACCTCGTGTTCGGTATTGCGGCCGAGGAGATCGGGCACGTGGAGATGCTCGCGACGATGATCGCGCAGCTGCTCGAGAAGGCCCCGGTCGGAGTCACCGGCAAGGCACTGCAGGACGACCCGACCGTGGCGGCCATCGTGGGCGGCATGGACGTCCAGCACGCGATCGTGGCGGGCGCGGGCGCGCGGCCGGTCGACAGCAACGGCAACCCGTGGCAGGGCTCCTACATCACGGCCAGCGGCAACCTCCTGGCCGACTTCACCGCCAACGCCAACGCCGAGATGCAGGGCCGCACCCAGGCCGCCCGGATGTACCACATGACCGACGACCACGGCGTGCGCGACCTGCTGTCCTTCCTCATCGCGCGCGACACGATGCACCAGAACCAGTGGGCGGCGGCCGCGCGGGAACTGCAGGAGGAGGGCTACGAGCTCATGCCCACACCGAGCAACTTCCCGCAGAGCAAGGAGTACCAGCAGGTCTCCTACCAGTACCTCAACTTCAGCGACGGCAAGACCGCCGCCGAGGGCAGCTGGGCCAGCGGACCGAGCCCCGACGGCAAGGGCGAGTTCACCTACCACGACGGGCCGACCACCACGGCCCCGATGCCGCCGCCCACCCACGCCGACTCGCGGTTCTACGGCACGACCGAACTGCCCAACAGCATCGAGAAGACCGCGGGCATGGTGCAGGACAAGCTCAACAAGGAGTGATCAGGGTGGCCCGGCCGGGCCGAAACCTCGCCGCCGGGCTCCTGCTCGGCCTCGGGCTGGTCGCGTTCGTCGACGAGGTGGTGTTCCACCAGATCCTGCACTGGCACCACTTCTACGACCGGGCGACCCCCGAGGTCGGGCTCGTGTCGGACGGCCTGTTCCACGCGTTCAGTTGGTTCGCCACCGTCGCCGGTCTCGTGCTCGTCAGCTCGTTGCGCCGTGACCGGGCGTTCTGGTCACGGCGCTTCTGGGCCGGGCTGCTGACAGGCGCCGGGTTCTTCCAGCTCTACGACGGTCTCGTCCAGCACAAGGTCCTCGGACTGCACCAGATCCGCTACGCGGTCGACCTCGTCCCCTACGACCTGACCTGGAACGTCGTCGCCGCGATCCTGCTCGTCGTCGGCCTCGTCCTGATCGTCACGACACAGCGGACGGCGCGCGGCGCGGCGGCCGGCGCATGACGGGCCACCACGGCCACACGGCCGTCGGGCTCGGCGGCGCGTCGGTCCTCGTCGTCGCGCTCACCGCCGGGGCGGCGCTCTACGTCGGGGCCGGGTGGCGGGCCGGGCGGCGCGGCCGGCAGTGGCCGGTCGGCCGGACCGCGCTGTTCCTGATCGGGGTGGCCGTCGCGACGGCCCCACTGGCCGGCCCGCTCGCGGACCGGGCGGCCACCGACTTCCGTTTCCACATGGTCGGGCACGTGCTGTCGGGTATGGCGGCCCCGCTGCTGATCGTGTCGGCCGCGCCGGTGACGCTGGCGTTGCGGGCCCTCCCGGCAGAGTGGGCGCGCACGCTCACGCGGCTGCTCCGGTCCCGCCCGTTCGTGGTGCTGACCCACCCCGTCGTCGCGGCGACGCTCTCGGTCGGGGGCCTGTACGTGCTCTACCGGACCGGTCTGTACGAGGCGAGCATGCGGCAGCCGCTCCTGCACCTCGTCGTGCACGCACACGTGCTGCTCGCCGGCCTCCTGGTCACCTTCTCGCTCGTCGGCCCGGACCCTGCTCCCCACCGGGCCGGGCTCGCCGTCCGGGCCGCGGTGCTCGTGCTCGCCGTCGCGGCGCACAACGTGCTCGCCAAGCTCGTGTACGCCGACCCTCCCGCGGGTGTCGCTGCTGATCAGGCGATGACCGCGGCCCAGGTCATGTACTACGCGGGGGCTCCGATCGAGATCGGTCTCTTCGTCCTGCTGGGCCGGGAATGGCTGGCCAGGGACGGCCGGGAGCGCACCCGGGGGCACAGGCATCCGGCGCAGGCGGCTGCTCTGGATGAACCAGTCGGCGACAGACAGTAACGCGGCGGGCACAGCAACGGAAAGACCAGATGCACCCGTCGTTCCTGCCTGGAGGCCCAGCTTCATGACCCCGCGCATCACCGCCGACAACCCCACGGGCGTCACCTGTTTCGACCACGCGTCGATCGCCCAGCTCCCCGAGTACATCGAGGCGAGCAGGGCACTCGACGCGCTGGAGCGGGCGATCCGCCGTGAGGACGGCGCACTGGGGCAGGAGCGGTGGCTCGACCTGGTGGGTGCGATGGCTGCTGCTCTGCCCTACGCCGACGCCTGTGTGGAGTGCTGCGGACAGCTTCCGACGCCCGCGCCGCACGCTGCCGTGGTGGCCGAGGGGCGGCTCCACGGCGACTACCGGTGCCCGCGCTGCGGGTCGACCTGGACCCGCGGGCACGTGCTCGACCTGCCGGGCCTGTCCGAGTAGCGCCGGGCTCAGGTCGCCGCGGCCGGGTGGGCGGGCCCGGCAGACAGCCGGGCGTCGGTGTCGCCGTAGGCCTCGATGCGGCGCTTCGTGGGCGCCAGCAGCAGGACCGAGACCGTGATCATCGCGCCGCAGGCCCCGATGAAGACGAAGACCGGCACGTAACCGAACGAGAGATAGATCTGCCCCACGACCAGGGGCCCCAGCGCGTTCAGCACCCGGCCGACGCCGTAGCAGAACCCGGTGCCCGTGGCGCGGACGTCGATCGGGAACAGCCGGGGCGTGTAGGAGTACATCAGCGCCACCAGCGTCTGGTTCAGCGCCGCGACGAGGATGCCGAACACGATGATCGCCGCGGGCTGGAAGGTCAGGCCGTAGGCGAGGCCGCAGGCCGCGAACACGAGGCCGAACAGGGCCACCGGGCCGCGCAGGCCGAAGCGGTCGGCGATCGGCCAGGCCAGCAGCGCGCCGGGCACCGCGCCGAGTGTGGTGAGCGCCGAGTACCCGACGCTGGCGGTGACGGTGAACCCGTGGTCGTGCAGGAGGGTCGGCGCGAAGGAGGCGAACCCGTAGTAGCTGGTGGTGAGGAACGTCCACACCAGCATCAGCATGATCGTCCGCCTGGCGAGCGCTCCCCGGAACAGGGCGCGCACGCTCGCCCGGCCGGTGGGTCCGGCCGGCTCCGGTTCGACGACCGGGGCCAGGGTGTGCCGCCGCCCCACCTCGGTCTCGATCGCCTCGACCACCCGCTCCGCCTCGGCGGCGCGCCCGTGCGCGAGCAACCACGGAGGCGACTCCGGCAGCCGCGTGATCAGCAGGAACGGCAGCAGCCCGAGCCCGCCGAAGACGAACACCAGCCGCCAGGCGTCCGGGCCGAGGCCGATGACCCCGCGGGCGAAGAACGACATCGCCGGGATGCCCAGCAGGCCGACGGCGAGCGTGATCGACTGGAGCCTGCCGCGCTGCGCGGCCGGTGTCAGCTCGGCCAGGTAGGTGATCGCGATGACCGTCATCGCCCCCAGCCCGATGCCGGTGGCGATCCGCGTCAGGAACAGCGTGGCAGCGTCGAACGCGGCCGCGTTCAGCAGCGAGAAGACCGAGAACCACGCCACGGAGACCTGCAGCGACCGGCGGCGGCCGAACCGTTCGGCCAGCCGTCCCCCGACCGCGGCGCCGAGGAACATCCCGAAGAACCCGGCGGAGGTGATGACCGAGACCTCGCGGACGCTGATGCCGAGGGAGCTACGCAGAGCGGGCGCGGCGTAGGCGAAGGTGTTGATGTCGGCGAGCTCGAAGGCGAAGCAGAGGGCCAGCACGCCGGCCACCCGGCGCTGGTAGCCCGACCACGGAAGCCGGTCGAGCCTCGCTGTCACGGTCATCGGGACACCTCGCAGAGGGGCAGCGCGGTGAGCACCGCGGTGATCAGGGAGCCGTGGTCCGGGGTGGGTTCGAGACCGGTCCGGGCGATCACGAGGTCGTGCTCCGGCAGGACGAACACCGCCTGTCCGAGGCTGCCGAGCGCGTAGGACATCTCGCGGGGCGCGGCGGGGACGTGCCCGTCGCGGTTGAGCCACACCGAGGCGCCGTAGGGGTGACGCAGGGCCGACGGCCCTTCGGTGCGTCCTGCGCAGGAGGCGTCCGACTCGGTGAGCATCGTGTCGATCCACGCCTCGGGCAGCACCCGTCTCCCGCCGAGCTCTCCACGGCCGAGCAGCAGCGCGCCGATCCGCGCCAGGTCGCCTGGCGTCGTGTACCAGGCCCCGCACAGCAGCGGGACCCCCTCGGCGTCGGTCTCCAGCACGGAGTGCCGCAGCCCGAGCGCGGGCAGCACGGTGGCGCTGAGGACGGCGTGCACGTCGGCACCGACGGTCTCGCGCAGGGCGAGCGACACCGCGAGGTGGTCGATGCTCTTGTAGGAGAACGTCTTCCCCGCCGGCCACGCGCTGCCCACGCCGGACACCATCGCGGCCACGGAGACCGGCCGGAAGTACGGCGCGAAGTAGTCGTCGGCGTCGGTGAGCATCTCGTCCGACCCGTCCTCCCGGCGCCCCGTCGACAGACCGCTCTGCAGCCCCAGCAGGTCGAGCAGGCGGATGTCCGCCCGGGAGTCGTGCTCGCCTCGCCACGCCGAGACCGGAGCACGCGCGGCACGCGGGTCGAGCACCTCCCGCCCGGCCAGCCACCCGACGATCAGGGCGGTCAGGGTCTTGGCCGTCGACCAGCCCCGGGTGGGGACGTCCGGGCCGAAGCCGGGGGCGAAGTCCTGCGCGACGAGGATGCCCCGGTGCACCACGGCGACACCACGGGCGCCGGTGGTCGCGAGATGGGCCCGCACCCCGTCGTGGAGCGGGGCGTGGCGCGGGTCCGGGCGGAAGCCGTCGCCGTGCGGCCACTCCCGCGGGCTCAGGTCACCGGCCCACAGCGGGCGGCCGGGAAGGTCGTGCCTGCGGCCCTCGACGAGCGCCGCTCCCTTGTCCCCGGAGGCGACCGCACGCCTGCTGCTGCCGTCCGGGAGCGTGCCGACCACCGCCCCCCGCCGGTGGTCGACGTCGAACGAGATCTCGGCCGGGTCGAGGACACCCCCGGCGAACGTGGTGCACAGCACGGTCAGGTCGTGGTCGAGGACGTCAGGAGCGGCGCGTCCTGACACGAACATCGCCGAGCACAGCTCCTTGGTGCAGAGGCCGAGGACGTTTCGCCGTCGCTGTGCGACCCCGTCGACGCTCACCCGCCGTCCCTCCGTCATCGTGTGGAACCTCGTCGTCCCCGGCAGGCGGGGCTCAGCCCGGGCTGCTCCACGCCGCACCCAGCCGGGCGTCCGCCGCCGTTCCGTTGCGTTCCGCCGCAGCGGGCGGGACGGACATCAGCGCGAAGAGGCCGCGGCGGCCCTCGAGCGGCTGGGCGGCGGAGGTGAACCCGTTGCGGCTCAGCAACGCGGCCTCCACCGCGTTGCTCGCGGCCTTCCCGATCTGCAGCGGACCGGTGTCGGCTGCGGCGGCGAGGCCCGCTGCCTGCGTCGCACAGAGACCGATCAGGTGGTGGACGTGTCCCACGTCCAGCCCGAGTGCCCGGCCCGCCGCGGCCGCGGCGCCGATGGCCCCTGCCGTGCACTGCACGGACCAGCCGGCCTCGGTGTGCGCGACGCCGAGATCCGCGCGGACCCGGTCGGCCACCTCGTAGCCGATGGCGACGGCCTCGATGGCCCCGCCGTCGTCGACGGCCAGCGCGTTGGCCGCGGCACACACCGCGACCCACGCCGGTCGCCCGTCGACGGCCGCCGCGGCGGTGCCGTCGATCCACGCGCTCCAGAGCAGGCTGCCCGGACGCACCGCGACCTGCTTCAGTGTTGCGACCAGCGGGGTGTCGGCGCCGCGGCGGGCAGCGCGGCGGAACCGGCCGAGCTCCACGAGGGCCCGGTCGAGCGCCGTGGGCGGCGGGGTGGTGTCCCGGACGAAGTCCACGACCTCGGAGGTGGTGATCAACGGTTCGCCTCTCGTTCAGTGGTGCTGGTCGGCCGGATCGCGGCCACCAGCTCGTCGAACCCCGTGGCGTCGGCCAGCGCCTCGACGGCAGCGCTGATCCGGCGTGCTGCTCCCGGCCCGAGAACCGGTCCGGCGAGCCGGTCGACCTTGTCGAAGAGCTCCTCGTCGGTCAGTGGCCGGTCGAGGCTTCCCCGGGCATGGGGGATGTGGACGGTGACCGCATCGCGACCGGCACGCTCGATCCGGATCGTCGCTTCGTCGCGCGCGCAGTCGGCGGTGGGGAGCAGGGTGATGAGGCCGCGTAGCCGCTCCACGTCGGGAGCCACGGCACGGTCGTCGCCGAACTGCACCAGTCCGACCTGGCCGTCGAGCAGGCCGACGGCGGCGGCGTGGTAGGCGCTGAAGCGGGCCTGCAACCCGTCGCGTGGCTGCCGGTGCCCCATCAGCTCCGGCACCAGCGGGTGGCAGGTGATCTCCACCGACTCGATCGCGGCGGGGTCGTCCATCTGGCCGGACGCCGCCACGGCCGCGTCGATCGTCGGGTGCGCCACGATCCCGCACGGGTAGGGCTTGAAGGCGTTGCGCTCCAGCTCCCAGTCCCGTTCGAAGCTGCCGCCGAGCTCGCGGCGGTCGACGACGTCGGCGAACACCGGGAGCACTCCCCCGTCGCCGAGGGGGTCGTCGATCCCGCGCACGCCGGCGGCGGCCAGCCGGGCGGCCAGCACGCCGTTGACGGCCGCCTTGCCCGGGTGGAAGGGCTTGGTCATGGAGCCGAACCCCTCCCGGTGCCCGAGAACCATCGTCGACACGATCGCGAGCGCGTGCTCCATCTGCTCGGCGGTCAGCCCCAGCAGCAGCGACGCGGCCACGGCAGCGCCGAAGACGCCACAGGTGCCGGTGATGTGCCAGCCCCGGTCGTAGTGGCTGGGGGACACGGCGTTCCCGATGCGCAGCTGCGACTCGCAGCCCAGCGCGAACGCGGTGAGGTAGCGCTCCCCGTCCACCTCGAGCTCCGGTGCCAGCGACAGCAGCGTCGCGAGGACCGCGGCGCCGGGGTGGATCACCGTGGCGAGGTGGGTGTCGTCGAAGTCGTCGAGATGGGCCGCGGTGCCCGCGAGCAGCGCACCCCAGTACCAGTCCACGGTCTCGGCCCGGCCGGCGACCGCCGCCGCCCCCGCGCCGTCCTGCTCCCGGGCCGTGGCCAGCAGCACGTCGATCGCCGGGGTCCGGGCCGCGCCGACGGCGGTGCCGAGAACGTTCAGCAAGCTGCGTCGGGCCGCCCGGGCGACCTGAGGCGGCAACGGCGTCGCACCCGCGGTCAGGAGTTGTGCACAGAACTCCGATGTCGGCGTACCGACGGTCACTGCGGGAGACATGCGGCCGACGCTAGGAACGGTGGGACCGGGGAACAACGCCATCCCCGGCCGGAACCGTTGCACTCAGCGCAATGGACGGTCAGGGACAGCCCGGGTACTGCCTCCTCACAGTCAGCGCAGTGGCCCGGGAGGCCGGCGACCGTGCTCCCGCGCGATGCGGGCGAGCGCGCCGACGCTCGTGTGCAGCGCCGTCGCCCGCTGGTAGGCGAGGAAGACGGTGCGTTCGACCGAGGCGGGATCGTTGATCCGGAGCCGGGCGACCTGGGGGTGGTGGTGGTCGTTCATCCCCGCGGGCACCACCGAGACGCCGATCCCGGCCCCCACCATCGACTCGACGACGAACAGGTCGCTGCCCTGGATCGTGATCCGGGGCACGAACCCCGCCCGGGCACACGCGTTGATCATGTGGGTGCGGCTGCTGGCCCCGATCTCCATCGCGATGAACTGCCGGTCGCGCACCTCGTGCAACGACACCTCGGTCCGCTCGGCGAGCGGATCGCCGACCGGGACCGCCAGGAGAAGCGCCTCGGTGAAGAGCGGCTCCACCACGATGTCGGTCTCCGTCGGTGAGATCGAGGTGAACCCGACGTCGGCCTCGCCCCGCAGCAACGCCGACACCACGTCCGTCGCCGAGCTCTGCCGGCAGAGGAACCGCAGGCCGGCCTGTTGCTGCAGGAGCTCGGCCAGCACCCGGGGGACGAAGCCGAGCCCGAGGGAGTAGGTGTGCGCGATCCGCAGGAGCCGCTGCGGTTGCCCGGACTCGGCCCGCGTGGTGTCCACGGCCTCCAGACGGGCCCGCAGCACCGCGTGCGCCTCCCGGACGAGCACGTGGCCCGCGTTCAGCATCCGGACCTGACGGCCCGCCTGCTCGATCAGCGCGACGCCGAGCTTCTGCTCGAGGCCGCGGACGCCACGTTGGACGGTGGCGACGCTGACGCCCAGGTCCGCGGCCGTACGTCCGAAGTGCTCCCGTTCGGCGAAGCTCAGGAACATCTCCAGATCCGCGAAGGTGATCTCGCTGATGCGCGACTCGTCCACCGTCGAAGTATCGGACTCCGCCGCGAGATTCTCGATGTCCGCGCCGCGGTCGGGTTCGAGGGCGGTGCCCCGCCTCGAACGCTTCGTCCCCTCTCGCCATCGACCACGAGAGGGGACGGGCGCGCCTAGTGCGTCGTCACGGTGATGTTCCCGGAGGTGTCGTTCTTCACGGCCAGGAAGACACCCGCGAAGTTGCGGTCGAAGTCGTTGTTCCCCACGTTGCACTGGTCGGTCTCGGCCAGCGAGCCGCCGGCATGCAGCTCGATGTTCCCCGCGACCGTGCAGTTGACAACCACGTGGGTCTTCTTGCCGAGAATGAACGTGGGAATCTGCGTCTGTGTTTCCCCGGGAGCAAGACTGAACGGGCCGGCCAGCGCCGCGGAAGCGGCATCCGGGTGAGCGGCGGCAGCGGGCGCAGCGGGCGCGGCCGACGCTGTGCCGGGGACGGCCCCGCCGAGCGTCAGCGCCAGCGCAACTGCGGAACCGGCGACTCCGGCACCCAGAACCCGTCGAACCGAGAAACGATGCATATCATTCCCTCTCATTTACTCCGGTGGATCCACCGCGTTCCGGTTGGGGCGATGTACTGACAACACGAGCCTTTCTCGAGGCCGGTTCACAGGCCGAACATGACGAAGATCATATAGCTGTTCCGCTATTTTCATGCCTTCTGCCGCCGGAACCGACCGGAGCTGATAGATAACAGCGGGCACGCACCCCGTCCGCAGCAGTGCGCATTATCGAGACAAGGCCTGTTTGAACCTTTTCTCGCCAACCCCCTGGTAGCGTCGTCGGACAGCAGACCGGCCACCGTCCACGGCGAACGCACCCGGACATGGGCCGAGTCGGCCGATCGAGTGGCCCGACTGGCCGCCGTCCTGTGCGGGCTCGGCGTTCAGCCCGACGACCGCGTCGCCATCCTCTCCGCCAATTCGGACACCCACCACGAGCTCATGCTCGCCGCCTGCTGGGCGGGCGCCGTCGTCGTTCCCGTCAACACCCGATGGGCCGTTTCCGGCGGCACCCATGTGTTCCCGTCCCGCTTCGACGCCGCGGCGATGGCCCGGGCGGTCGAGCGGCACCGCGTCACCGATGTGGTGCTCGTGCCCACGATGCTCCAGATGCCCGTCGACTCCCCCGAGGCCGCACGAGCGGACATGTCGAGCCTGCGCCGCGTGCTGTAGGTCCCGCGCGGCGTCTCCGGTCAGATCGTCGCCCGCGGGGGGCAGCCAGATGCTGGGCTACTGGGAGCGCCTCGCCGGCTACAAGGTTCCCCGCAGCGCCGAGTTCGTCGACTCCTTGCCACCGTCCGGGCCGGGAACGCCCCGTCTCCTGACCGGCGCACCGCGCCCACGCCCCTTGCCGGGTCCCGACCGTCTCGCTAAACTGAACTGATCGTTCAGTTCATTATCGATGGCCCTGAGGAGGACCGATGAGTGTGTGGTTCGTGACCGGAGCCTCCAAGGGCTTCGGCGCCCACATCGTCCGCGAGGCGCTGGCCCGCGGGCACCAGGCCGTCGCGACCGCCCGCAACCCGCAGACGGTGCACGACGCCTTCCCCGACGCCGGTGACGCGCTGCTGGTCGCACCCCTGGACGTCACCGACCAGGAGCAGGCCCGGTCGGCGGCAGAGGCCGCGGTGGAGCGGTTCGGTCGCATCGACGTGCTGGTCAACAACGCCGGCCGGGGGCTGCTCGGCGCCGTCGAGGAGGCCGGCGACGAGGAGGTCCGGGCCGTCTTCGACACCAACGTGTTCGGGCTGCTCGCCGTCACGCGTGCGGTACTGCCGATCATGCGGCGGCAGCGCTCCGGGCGGGTGTTCAACCTCAGCTCCGTCGGCGGCATCGCCGTCGGCCAGGGCTGGGGCATCTACGGGGGCACCAAGTACGCGGTCGAGGGCATCTCCGAGGCGATGCGCCGGGAGCTGGCTCCGCTCGGGGTGCAGGTCACGATCGTCGAGCCGGGGACGTTCCGCACCGACTTCCTCGACGGCAGCAGCCTGCACATCGCCCGGACCGTGATCGACGACTACGCCGACACCGCGGGGCAGGTCCGCGAGTCGACGGACTCCCGCAACCACCAGCAGGTGGGCGACCCGGCCAAGGCCGCCACGGTGATCGTGGACGTCGCAGAGGCGCCCGAGCAACCCGTCCGGCTCCAGCTCGGCGCCGACTGCGTGGAGCGGGTGGAGGCGCGGCTCGACGCGATCCGTACCGAGCTCGACACCTGGCGCGAGGTCGCACTCTCCACCGCCTTCGAGCCAAGCCGGTAAACCGCGCGTTCCGGCAATTCCACGCTGTGACGAAACCCGCTCACTGCCCGCTCACGGGATCACTACTCTGGATTGACACGTCGTGGAGAATCCGCGCGGGAGAGGTGAATGGTGAGCGTTCTTGACGGGATTGTCGACGGTGTCCTGGAAGATCTCGGACAGCGCCAGCAGCAGGTGTCGCTGGCCGACCTGAAAGCACGCGTCTCGGATGTGGCACCTGCCCTGGATCCCGTGCCCTCGTTCCGTTCGCCGGCCGTTTCCATCATCGCCGAGGTGAAGCGCAGCAGCCCGAGCAAGGGCGCGCTCGCCGACATTCCGGACCCGGCGTCCCTCGCCGCCGAGTACGCCGCCGGTGGCGCGTCGGCGATCAGCGTGCTCACCGAACGACGGCGGTTCGGCGGCTCGCTCGACGACCTGGCAGGCGTACGGGCGGCGGTCGACATCCCGGTGCTGCGGAAGGACTTCATCGTCACCCCCTACCAACTGTGGGAGGCGCGGGCCTGGGGCGCCGACCTCGCCCTGCTCATGGTGGTCTCGCTCCCGGGCGGCCTGCTCGAGGACCTGCTGGGGGTGGCTCTCGAGCTGGGGCTCACCCCACTGGTCGAGGTGCACACCGAGGAGGAGCTCGCACGGGCCGCGCAGGTCGGCGCCGAGGTCATCGGGATCAACGCCCGCGACCTCACCACGCTGGCGGTGGACCGTGGGGTGTTCGCCAAGCTGGCGCCACTGGTGCCCGATGGAGCGGTGCGCGTGGCCGAGTCGGGCGTCGCCGAGGCGGCCCACGTCGCGGAGTACCGCAGCTGGGGAGCCGACGTCGTGCTGGTCGGCGAGGCGCTGGTGCGCTCGGGCGACCCGCGCTCCGCCGTCGGCGAGTTCATCAGTGCGGCCGGCTGACCTGCTCTCACCGGGCACCGGTGCCGGGGACGTGATCCTCGGTATCGACATCGGCACCACCTCGGTCAAGGTCGCCGCGTTCACCCCCACCGGCACGGTGCTCGGGCAGCACCGGGTCGGCAGCACGATCTCCCGGCCCCGGCCGGGATGGGCCGAGCAGGACCCCGTGGACTGGTGGAACCACTGCATCCGCGGGATCGCCGCCGTGGTGGCCGGGCTGCCGGCGGAGCATGCGGTCCGCTCGATCGGGATCGTGAGCCAGGTCAACACCCACGTCGTCGTCGACGAGAACCTGCAACCACTCGCGCCCGCCATCATCTGGCAGGACCAGCGCTGCAGCGCGATCGCCGCCGGGCTCGACGCGCGGTTCACCCCCGAGGAGAAGGTCCGGCTCTGGGGCGCGCCCATCACGCTCGACGCGTCGTTCACCGCGGCCCGGGCCCTCTGGTTCGCCCGGGAGGCTCCCCGGGAGTGGGCCCGGACCCGGTGGATCGTCAGCCCGAAGGACTTCGTCGCGGCGAGGCTCACCGGACAGGTCCGCACCGACGGCCGGGCCGCGGTGCGGCTCGCCGACCGCACCGGAACCCGCTACCTGCCCGAGGCGGTCGGCCTCGTCGACGGACTGGAGCAGCGCCTCCCACCCATCGCCGATCCCACCGCCCCGCTGGGTGAGGTGACCGATCCCGGACCGGGGGTCGGGCCCGCGGTCGTCGTCGTCGGGACGAGCGACACCTTCGGCGACGTCTACGGCACCGGGACCACCCGGCCCGGCCGGGCCATGATCACGGTGGGCACGTCGCTGGTCGCCGCAGGTGCGTCGACGCGGGCCGTCCCCACCCGGGGGATCGCCACATTCCCACCCCGGGGCGGGATCTTCGTCCACGCCGGGCCGACCCAGGCGGCAGGCGATGCGTTGCGCTGGTGGAGCGAGGCCTGCGGCCTCCCCGTCGACGCGGTGGCGGCACAGGCCGCGGCGGCGTCGGCCGGGTCGTCCGGGGTGGTCTTCACCCCGCACCTGATGGGCGAGCGGGCCCCGCTGTGGGATGCCGAGGTGCGGGGCAGCTTCCTCGGGCTGAGCTCGGCCACGACCCGCGAGGAGATGTCGCGCGCCGTCCTCGAAGGCGTCGCGATGTCGGCACGCCAGGTGCTGACCGGGGTGGAGGAGGCGTGCGACATGCCCCTGGAGCAGGTCGTGCTCGCCGGGGGCGGAGCGCGCAGCGACCTGTGGGTCCAGATCCACGCCGACGTGCTCGGCCGCCCCGTCCGGCGGCTGCGCGTGCACGACACCGCGGTTCTGGGCGCCGCCCTGCTCGGCGCGGTGGGCGCCGGGATCCACCCCGACATCGAGACCGCGGCCGACGCCGTGGCCGGGACCGACCGGGTCGTCGAGCCGGTCCCGGCGAGCTCGCAGCGGCTGGGCCCGCTGTACGAGGTCTACACGGCCTCCCACCGGGCGCTCGCCGAGATCCACGCGGCGCTCGGCGCCTGGCGCGCGGCGGGGTGACCACGAGGATCCGGCGGCCCCGGGCTGCCGGGGCACACTGACGTGCATGGCGCGAGGGACGACGAAGGGACCGGGTGTGCAGGCCGACGAGGTCGAGGCCGCGATGGCCGCGACCCGCGTCCTGGTCGCGTTGAGCGCGCGGTCGATCGCCGGCCTCGACGGCCGGATCACGCTCCCGCAGTTCCGGGTGCTGGTGATGGTGGCCAGCACCGGGCCGGTGAACCTCGGTGCGGTGGCGCGGGCGCTCGGCGTGCACCCCTCGAACGCCACGCGCGCCTGTGACCGCCTGGTCACCGCCGGGCTGCTCGACCGCCGCGACGACCCGGACGACCGGCGCAACCTCGCGCTCGAGCTCACCGACGCCGGCCGCGAGCTCGTCGACCGGGTGATGGACGACCGGCGGGCCGCGATCGCCGAGATCCTCGGGCGGATGCCGGGAGAGCAGCGGCGGGCGCTCGCCCCCGTGCTGGCGTCGTTCGCCGCCGCGGGCGGCGAGGTGCCCGCGGCCGACGTGTGGGCGCTGGGCTGGACGACCTCGGCCGACGCGCCGGAGGAGTGACCGCGCCGCTCGCAGCCGCGAGGCCCCGCGAGTCGCCCGTTCCACGCCCGCGAGTCGCCCGTTCCGCGCGCGCGAGTCGCCCGTTCTAGGCGCGCGAGTCGCCCGTTCCGCGCGCGCGAGTCGCCCGTTCCACGCGCGACTCGCCCGTTTCCTGCTGGGTGGCCAGGGTGACAGCGTCGCGGTCACATGTCGTTGCTCCAGGGCGGGCTCATGCCGCGACATGTGTCCATGACGCGGCGGGGGCGCCAGGGTGGCGTCAGGGTCGGGTCAGACCACGACGTCCCGGGCCCGGCGTCCCCGCAGGCGCAACGGGCGCTCCCGGTGGTGCTCCTCGGCGAAGTCGCGCAGCCTGCCGTCGAGGAGTTGCTCGACGGTGACCAGGCCGAGTAGCCGGTCCGGGTCGTCACGGGCGACGACGGGTGCGGCGCTCACGGCCGCGGCGGCGAACCGGGAGGCGACCGTGCGGAGGGTGTCGTCGGCGCGCACGATCACCGGGTCACCGATGGTCACCTCGCCCACCGTGCACGCGCCCGGCTCCGGTGCGACCAGCGCCTGCCGGGGCGCGACGCCCACGAGCCTGCCCTCGTCGTCGAGCACGGGGAACAGCCGCTGCAGCGGGAACCGCCGGGCCGCCGGCTGGTCGAGCGGCGTGCGGCGCGGGACCACGGCGTCCAGCACCGCAGCGGTGACCGGCAGCGGGTCGGACCGGTGCAGCGTGACCGGCCGCAGGTGCATCACCTCGTCGGTGAACAGGACCTCCAGCGGATCGACGTCGTACTCGCGGGACACGTGGTAGCCGCGGCGGGCGATCCGCTCGGTCAGCACCGAGCGGCGCAGGACCAGCGCCGACACGAGGTACGCGGACGCGGACGCGATCAGCAGCGGCAGCAGCGCGGGCCAGACCCGGGTGAGCTCGAGGGCGAACACCACACCGGTCAAGGGGCTGCGCATCACGCCACCCACGACAGCGGCCAGCCCGATCACCGCCCACAGCCCGGGTGCCGAGGTGGGGAAGACGTGGCCCTCCAGCGCGCCGATCGCCGCCCCGATCATGAAGATCGGGGCCAGCACGCCGCCCGACGTGCCCGAGCCCAGTGACAGCCCCCAGATCAGGGCCTTCACCGTGAGCACGCCGATGATGAGCGTCAGCGTCGCCCGGCCCGTGAGCAGCTCGTCGATCACGTCGTAGCCGACACCGAGCGCCCGGGGCTGGATCAGGCCGCCGATCCCGATCACGAGGCCACCGATCGCCGGCCACCACATCCAGTGGATCGGCAGCCGCCCGAACGCGTCCTCGGACAGGTAGACCAGCGCCGTCAGCACCACCGCCAGCAGGCCGCCGATCACCCCGGCCGCGACGGACAGCAGGTCGACGACGGGCGTCGCCACCATGCCGGAGGCGGCGACCGGGAAGATCGGACCGGCCCCCAGCAGCGGGGCCCTGACGATCGTCGCCACCGCGACGGCGGTCACGACGGGCACGAAGCTGCGGGGCCGCCACTCGAACAGCAGCAGCTCCACGGCCAGGAGCACCGACGCCAGCGGCGCGTTGAACGTCGCGGCCATTCCTGCGGCCGCACCCGAGACCATCAGGGCCTTGCGCTCGTCGGCGGACAGGTGCAGGTGCTGGGCGACGATCGAGCCGATGGCCCCGCCGGTCATGATGATCGGGCCCTCGGCGCCGAACGGGCCGCCGCTGCCGATGCTCACAGCGGCGGACACGGGCTTCAGCACCGCGACGCGCGGCGCCACCCGGCTGCGGCGCAGCACGATGGCCTCGATCGCCTCAGGCATGCCGTGCCCGCGGATCTTCTCCGACCCGAACCGGGCCATCAGGCCGATCACCAGGCCGCCGGCCACCGGAGCGGCGAGGATCAGCCACGCCGGATGCGGCACGGCTCCCGGCGCCACCAGGTCCGTCTCGACGCGTCCGTAGAAGACGAGGTTCGTGATCAGCCCGATCAGCCGCAGGAGCAGCCACGCCGCGACCGCGCCGAGCGCGCCGACGGGCACCGCCCAGGCGACCGTCACCAGCACCCGCCGGGTCAGGGTGAAGTCACCGAGATGCGCCGGTCTCCCCCGCGTGCCCGCAGTGCCGTGCTGCCCCGCTCCGACGCCGTGCTCCATGGACCCATGGAGCCATCACCCCGGCGGTTGCGCAATCATTGCGTTAGCACAATCACTGCACAGTCCCGCTTTTCTCGGGATTCGCGCACTGGGCGGCCGGGTACGGCTCTTGTCATGCAGGCGCCCAGTAACGGGCACCTCGGCCGCACAAAGGAGTTCCTCATGGGCCTCGTCATCGGACTTCTCATCCTCTGGGTGATCGTCGTCATTGTCGGATTCATCGTGAAGTCGCTGTTCTGGCTCGCCATCGTGGGAATCGTCCTTTTCGTGGCCACTGCCGGGTTCGGTGCTCTGCGTCGGCGCAGCGGGTCGGTGCACTGAGCTGACCCCCGCCATCCGTCCGCCGGCCGCTCGGTCAGGGCCCACAGCGGATGTCAGTGCAGGAACAGCTTCAGGCTCACGGTGGCGAGGCCGAGCACCCCGCTCAGGGCTGCCCACCCCAGTGCCCCGCCGCCGGTGGCACCCGCCCGCCGGGCCGCGAGGTACCCGAGTGCGACGAGCAGCAGGGTCGACATGCCGAGCGACGCGACCACCGCCACCGTCAGCCGCGCGGTGATCAGATAGGTCACGACGAGGACCACGAGGGGCAGGTAGGCCGCCTCGACCATCGGCCAGCCCTCACGCACCACGCGGGCGATCGCGGCCCGGGTCTCCTTCCACCCCGTCCGCCGGCCCCGGACGCCGGCGGCGAGCAGGTGGGCGTACCGCTCGGCCACCCAGTACACGAGCAGGGTGACCAGGACCGTCACGAGGATCTCGCCCAGCGACCCGTGCAGGCTCGCCGCCACCATCACGGCGGCGCCGACCACCGTGCCGTGGATGGCGTTCGCGAGCTCCTGCTCGTCCTCCCACCGGTCACGGTGCAGCTCGGCGGCCCGCACGATCCACGCGGCGGAGGGCGCGTGCGCCCGCAGGTCGTCGTGATCGTCCGACACCGCGCCACCTCCCTCGCTCCGGCACTCCCTGGTGGCGATTCCGGTAACCGTGGCGATTCCGGTACGGCCCTCGCATCCCCCGCACGGCATGAGCCGCGGCGGTGACGTGGCGGTGACGGGGGTGGGGGGCCTCGCTTCACAGAGCGCGATGGCGCCCGGCCGGTACGATCCCGCCGGTGGACCAGGTGGGGCGGCCGCTCGCGTCGCGCGACCGCTTCCTCGCCGAGCTGGAGCGGGCTCTGCAGCCGCTGCAGGACCCCGACGAGGTCATGGCGACGGTCGCGCGGCTCCTCGGCGAGCACATGCAGGTCGACCGCAGCGCCTACGCGGAGGCCGAGGCCGACGAGGACCACTTCACGATGACCGGCAGCTACGCCCGCGGGCTGCCCGAGCTGACCGGCCGGATGGCGATGTCGGACTTCAGCGCCGACACGCTCCGTTGCATGCGCGAGGGTGTCCCGTACGTCCTGGCCGACGCGGAGACCGATCCGCGCGTGCTGCCCGAGCAGCGCGGCATCTATCACCGCACGGGCATCGTGGCGGTGATCTGCGTCCCGCTGCACAAGGCAGGCCGGTTCGTCGCCGCGATGGCGGTGCACCAGCGGACCCCCCGGGTGTGGACGGCAGCCGAGATCGACCTGGTCACCACGGTCGCCGGGCGGTGCTGGGAGTCGTTGCAGCGCGCACACGCCATCGCGGCGGTGCGGGAGAGCGAGGAACAGTTCCGGCTCCTCGTCGAGCGGGCCACCGACGCGATCTGGCTCGCCGACGGCGACCGCCGCTACCTCGACGTCAACCCGGCGGCCTGCGCGCTGCTGGGCTACTCCCGCGAGGAGCACCTGATGCTGGGGGCCGAGGACATCGTGCGGCCCGAGGACGTCCCCCGGCTGAACCGGCTGCTCACGGCCCTGGCCGACGGTGCGTCCGTCACCGAGGTGTGGGAGCTGCGCCGTCGTGACGGCAGCACCGTGCCGGTCGAGCTGAGCATGCGCTCCGCCGGGCACGGCCGTGTGCAGGCCATCGGCCGCGACATCACGCAGCGACGGCGCGCCGAGGCCGAACGGGAGCGGCTGTTGCGGCGCGAGCAGGAAGCCAACCGGCAGCTGCAGCTGCTCCAGCAGGCCACCGCCGCCCTGTCCGCCGCCGCGACCCCCGCGCAGGTCGGCGTGGCCACCGTCGACCAGCTCCGACGGTTGCTGGGCGCCCGCTCGGTGGCGGTGTGGAGGCGGAGCGAAGCGGGCGACCTGCAGGCCCTCGCCGTGGAGGGCTGGCCCACCGAGATCGTCCGGACCTGGAGCGAGCTGCCTCCCGACGCCGCGGATCCGGTCACCGGAGCCGCCGCCGGCCGCTCGGTCTGGCTGGACACGGACGACTCCTGGGCAGGCCACGACCCGCACCTGCGTGAGGAACTGGCGCGCCACGGCATCGACGGGCTGGTGTGCCTACCGCTGCTCGCCGCCGGACGGTCCCTGGGTGTGGTGGCCATGGCGCTGCCCGCGCAGCACCCGCTCGGTGCCACGGAGCGGGCCAGCGCCGAGTCCCTCGTCGAGCAGTGCGCCCAGGCCCTGCACCGCGCCGGCCTGCTGCAGGCCGAGCGGGTGGCCCGCAGAGCCGCCGAGGAGCTCAGCGACATCGTCGCCGCCCTGTCGGGGGCCACCACCCCCGCCGAGGTCGCCGATGTGGTGCTCGACCACGCCGCCGGGCTCGGAGCGGAGTCCGCGGTCCTGATGCTGCGGGAAGGGCCGCGCCTGGAGCCGATCGCCGCGCGGGGGCCTGCCGCGGTCGCGTTGCGGCCGGTCACCCTGGACGCCGCCGATCCACTGGCCGCGGCCGTCCGCAGCGCCCGGGCGGTGTGGAGCGGCTCCCCGGTCGCGGTGCCGCTGCTGCTGTCGAACCGGGTGGTCGGTGTGGTCGGCATGTGGCTCGCCGCGGAGGAGGGCGCCACCCCGGAACTGGGCGCGGACCAGCGTGGCCCCGTGCTCACCGTGGCCGGGCAGTGCGCGCAGGCGCTCGACCGCGCCCGCCTGCACCAGGCCGAGCACGAGGTGGCCGACGTCCTGCAGCGCAGCCTGCTCCCCCGCGAGCTGCCCGCGCTGGCCCGGCTCGCCGCCGCGGCGCACTACACACCCGCGGCCGAACACGCACTGTCCGGCGGGGACTGGTACGACCTGCTCCCCCTCGGTGGCACGCGCGTCGCGCTGGTCGTCGGGGACGTCGTGGGGCACGGCCCGGGTGCGGCCGCCGTCATGGGACAGCTGCGCAGCGCACTGGCCACCCACCTGCTCGACGGGTGCTCCCCCGCCGCCGCCCTCGAACGGCTCGACCGGTTCGCCGCCAGGCTCCGCGGGGCGACCGGCAGCACGTGCGCCTGCCTCACGTTCGACTGGTCCACCGGCGAGCTGCGCTGGGCCATGGCCGGGCACCCGCCGGTACTGCTCGTCGACGGCGACGACGCGAGGTTCCTCGACGGCGGCGCCGGTGCGGTGCTGGGTCTGCGCGGACGCCCGCCCTACCAGGAAGCCGCCACCACCGTCGCGCCCGGATCGTCGGTGATCCTCTACACCGACGGGCTCGTCGAGCGCCGCCACGAGGTGGTGGACAAGGGGCTCGACCGCCTCCTGCACGTCGCCGCGCAGCTCGGTCACCTCGGCCCGGGCGGCCTGGCCGCGGGGCTGGTCGAGACCGTGCTCGACGAGGCGGGGCCCGCCGACGACGTGGCACTGCTCGTCGTGCGCGCCGTCCCCGCCCCGCTGCGCGGACGGCTGCCCGCGGCCGCCACCAGCATGAGCCCGCTCCGGAGAGAGGTGAGCGACTGGGCGGCCGCCGCCGGACTGCCCGAGGAGAGCACCGAGGACCTCGAACTGGCCGTCGGTGAGGCCGCCGCCAACGCCGCCGAGCACGCCTACCCGGACGGCGGCGGTGAGTTCGACTACTCACTCGCCCGCACCGACGACGGTGCCGTCGACGTGCGGGTGCGCGACCACGGCCGCTGGCGCCCCGTCCCGACCGACAACGGGCACCGTGGGCACGGGCTGCGGGTCATCGGCGAGCTCGTCGAGGGGTTCGTGATCGACCGCGGTCCCGACGGCACCGAGGCGCGGTTCCGGCTCCCTGCTGCCGCGCCTGCGCCCGACGGCACCACGGCGCAGCGCCGCTCCGGGACCCGCGCCCCCGTCGAAGCGAGCGTCGAGCATCGACAGGCGGCCGCCGGGAAGCGGGTGCTCGCCCTCCACGGCGACCTGGACCTGGCGGGCCGCGACATCGTCGGCCCCGCCCTGCTCACCTCCGCCGGGATCGGCGGTCCGCTCGTCGTCGATCTCACCGGCGTCGGCTACCTCAGCAGCGCGGGCGTCGCGCTGCTCGCGGAGGCGAGCGCGATCGCCGGTGAAGCGCTCTCGATCGTCGTGGCTCCCGGGTCGGCGCCCGCCCGGGTGCTGGAGCTCACCGGGCTCGCCACCGCGCTGCCCGTGGTCACGGCGGCGCCGACCGAGCCGTGAGCCGGCGTCAGCCGTGGCGCAGGATCAGGCGTCCGCAGCGGTCGCCGATCATCATCGACGGCGCGTTCGTGTTGCCCGACGTGATGGCCGGCATGACCGCCGCGCTCGCCAGGCGAAGGCCCGTCACACCGCGCACGCGCAGCTGCGGATCGACCACCGCGAGGGCGTCCATGCCCATCCGGCAGGTGCCGACCGCGTGGTAGTTGGACTGGGCGTACGTCCGCATCGCCGCGAGCACCTGCTGCTTCGTCCTGAGGTCCGCTGGGGGCACTGCACCGTCGTCAACCACCCAGTCGCGCAGTTCCTTCGCGTTGATCAGCTCACGCGCCAGTTCGTAGCCCTCCAGCGCCGTCTCCAGATCCTCGGACGTCTGCAGGAAGCGGGGCTGGATGATCGGCGGCGTCCGCGGATCAGCCGATCGCAGCCGGACGTAGCCGCGGCTCGTGGGATGCAGGTTCATCACCCCGATCGGCAGCGACTCGGGCGGATACGGGACCCGCGCCGAACGCGTGTAGTAGACCTGGAACTGGAACCGGGGCGCGCCCGGCACCCTGCCCTCGCCGGTGAACACGTTGACGTCCATCGCCGTGACGTGGCTGGGTGGCTCTGGGGTGCGGAGCCTCTTCGAGACCACGGAGATCAGGTGATCGTGCAGGTTCTGTCCGACGCCCGGCAGATCCTCGACGACCGCGATGCCCAGCGGCTCCAGATCGGTGGCCGCGCCGATGCCGGAGAGCTGCAGCAGGTGCGCAGTGTTTATCGCCCCCGCGCTGACGATCACCTCACGGTTCGCCGTCACCGCGATCTCGTGGCCACCCGCGTCGATGAGCACCCGGTCGATCGTCTTCCCGCGGTCGAACGCGAGGCGCGTGACGAGTGCGTCCGTCATCACCGTCAGCCGCGGATCGGTCAGGTACGGCGCCAGGAACGTGGTGAACGCGTCCTGCCGGATCCCGTTCACCACGTTGAGCTGCGTGTAGGCGACCCCGAACTGGCTATCGCCGTTGTAGTCCGCATTGAACGGATAACCGGCGCCGACGGCCGCTTCCACGGCAGCGTGGGACAGCGCGTTCCGCCTCGCCAGCTCACTCGACGGGCGGATCGGCCCGGTCAGTGCCGCAAGCGACGGGAGCACACTGCCGTACTCCCAGCCCGGGCAGCCGCCTGCGGCCCAGCCCTCGTAGTCGGCGGGGTTGCCGCGGACCCAGACCATCCCGTTGACCGAGCTGCTGCCGCCCTCCAGCCTGCCGCACGCGAACGACTGCCGTTTGCCCAGCAGCGCCGGCTGCGGCTCCGACTCGAACGGCCAGTCGGCCGTGGAACCCGGCGCCGTCAGACTCGCCGACCTCGTGAAGTCCCGCACGTCGGGCCGGTTGTTGGAGCCGCCCGCCTCGATCAGCAGGACGCTGGCCCGCGAGTCGGCGAGAAGCCGCGCGGCCAGGGTGCAGCCCGCCGAGCCCGCCCCGACGATGACGTAGTCGTACGCGAGCGGGCGGCTCGAACCACCATGAATGTGAGAACCGATGCCGAACGCCCCGGCCGAGACACCGAACAGCTTGAGCAGATTGCGCCGGGTCATCGGTCCTGCATTCAGCCGGGGAATGAAATCGCGTGTATCGCGGAGGCTTGTCCGAACCGTCCTGGGCATCATGTCCTTCGCACGAGAGCACTGCCCCGAGCCTGAGCCCGGAGCAGCAGGATAACGCACGACACCCGGTCGAGGACTGTCTCGATTTTCGCTGTTCTTGTGCTCCGATTCGCGCTATTCGGGAACCTGTCCGACTTCTGCGGATATTGCGCCCTCCGGGCGGCTGTCCCTCTCAGCGGTCCAGCCAGGTGGTGCCGAAGAACATGTCACGGGTCAGGTACCGCACGACACCCTTCACCTCGGGCTTCGCGATCGTCGAGAGATAGCCGCGGCTGGTGTAGGCCATCGAGATGTCCTGGTTGGTCACCAGCTGCACCTGCTGGTAGAGGCGCGTGCGCTCGGCGTCGTCGGTGGTGGCGGCGGCCCTGTCGAGCAGTGCGTCCACCTCCGGGTTGGTGTAGCCGCCGTAGTTCTGGTTGCCGCCGGTCCGCAGGACGTTCTGCGCCGCCGGGTACGGCGAGTCCACCGGCCCGCCGACGGTGCCGGCCAGCTGGAAGTCCCGGCTCTGCACGACGCTCGAGGAGTACTGGGCCAGGTCGAAGAACTGCGGCTGCACGGTGATGCCGATGGCAGCCATCTGCGCCTGGAGGAACTCGGCGAACGCCATCCGGTTCGGGGCGTTGGTCGTCTTGTAGACCACCGTCGTGCTCCCGCCCTCGGCCACGTACTCGGCCACGAGCTGCTTCGCACGCTCGGGGTCGTAGGACGGGTATGCGGCGGCCGCTTCCGGCGTCTGGTATTCGCTGTTGTCGCCGAAGTACCCGTGCGCCGGTTCCATCCGCCCGCGGTACTGGGTGGCCGCGAGCGCCCGGGTGTCGATGCCGCGCACCAGGGCCTCACGCATGCGGTGGTCGTTGAACGGCGGCTTCTCGTGGTTGAAGTAGAGCCACTCGGCGCCGTGTCCGGATCCGTAGTAGACGGTCAGGTTCGGGTTCTCCGACCCGCGCAGCAGCTCGGTGTGGTAGCCGCCGAAGATCAGGTCGACGTCCCCGTTCTCCAGTGACGCGTACCGGCTCTCGGTGTCGGGCAGCGGCCGGAACTGCAGCCCGTCCAGGTAGGGCATGCCCTCCTGCCAGTAGTTCGGGTTGCGCGTCAGCTCCATCCGGGAGTCGCGCGTCCAGCTGCCGAGGACGAACGGGCCCGCGCCGACGGGGTTGTTCGCGATCTGGTCGCCGTACTTCTGCAGCGCGGCAGGCGAGATGATCTGGCCGAGGCTGCCGGTGGTGAAGCTGCCCGCGAAGGCCGCCGGGAACAGCCCGAACGGTGACTTCAGCCGGAACTCCACGGTGAGCGGATCGACGGCGGTCATCGACTCGATCGATTCCGTGAACCGGTGTCCCGGGGAGGACGCCTTGTCGATGTGCCGCTGCACGTTGACGATCACGGCCTGCGCGTCCAGCGGCGTGCCGTCGGAGAAGGTCACGCCCTCCCGCAGGCCCATCCGCCAGGTCTGCCCGCCGTCCGAGCTCTCCATCGACTTCGCCATGTACGGCTCGGCCGAGCCGTCCGGCTTGAGCTTCATCAGCGAGTCGTAGACGGCGAGCGCGGCCTGGTTGGTGTTCTGCACCGTCGGGTCGAACCCGACGACCTCGCGGTCGGTGCCCATGATCAGCACACCGCCACGCTTCGGGGTCCCCTCCGTGGCGGGGTCACCCCCGTACGGGTTGACGGTGCGGATCCCGCCTGCGGCAGCCGTTGTGTCAACTCCCGGCGCGGCGCCGCACGCAGCGAGTACCAGTGCGGACAGCGCCGCCGCGAGCGCCGCCAGCAGACGGGTGCGGGGTCGGCGGGTCTCCGTGGTGGTCACACGATCTCCTCGTCGAGCTCGTCGGCCGGATCAGATGTCGTTGCCCGAGACCGTCGCCGCGGCAGGCCCGGGCGGCGTGATCACCGTTCCTGTGGGTGGGTCGCCAGCGGCTGCACGGTGATCTCGAGCCATGGCCACATCGGGAGCGTCGTGAGCGCGTCGTGCAGCACGGTGGCGTCGGCGGCGGTGAAGAGGCCGACCCAGTCGGTCCGTCCGGGCACCCGCCACAGCCGCTGCAGCATGCCCTCGGTGCGCCACCGGCCCGCGACGGCACGCTCGAGCGTGCGCATCTCGGCGCGGCGCTCGGCGGGGAAGTCCCGCGGCAGCTTGTTGCGGGCGTGAACGAGGAACTCCATCACGCTCCTCGGCCGATCTGCACGTGCCTCACAGGAACTCCTCGGGGAACGTCGGCCGCAGGGTCGCGGAACTCACGCTAGGGCGGACGCAGCCGCGCCGAACCGTGCCGATGACCTCATCCGTCCGGCCGGCGGTCCCGGACGGCCTACGTCGGATGTCCCGGTCCAGGCGCGACGAGGACGATCATCGCTGCTCGGTGATCAGCTGGTCCAGCCACCGCACGAGCACCGCGAGCCTCACTGGGCTCGGCCGACGCTTCGCGCTGGCGCTGTGACATTGATTCGCTCGCAAGCTCGCTCACCGCCCGCTCCCCCTCAGGTGGCATCGAGACCGAGGTGCAGCTGGGCGAGTCGGCGGAACATCAGGTCGCGGAAGCCGGTGTTGCGGGTGGCTCGCGTTCATCGCCATGTCCCGGTAGAGCCCCTCGAAGCGCTGGCCGGCGTTCATCGCGCTCGATCCGACGTTGCGGAACAGCTGCTGGTCGAGCGCCTCCCACACCTGCACGATCGCCTCGCGCGCGATGACCCCGAGCCGCTGCTCCTCCTCCTCGCCGTAGGGCTTGCCGCCCGCCGCGGTGCGCACGCACAGCTCCATGTGCTCCGCAGCGCAGCTCAGCACCGCCGCCTCGGCCGTCGCGAGCTTCCCCAGCGCGCCGCCGTACCAGCGCTGGTGGTCGGGGACGGTCACGCCGGGGCACCATCGGGGGCATGCTGGTCTTGCGGGTGCGCATCTGGTGCTCGAACTCGTCCAGCGTGTTGTAGCCCGTGTGCGGCCACCGACATCGTGAACGGCCCGAGCGCCCGCCCGGTGTACATCGGGTTGCCGTGCAGGGCGAGGCCCGGGGTCCCGCCGGAGACGTCGACGCTGATCATGTTCGTGTTCTCGAGCACGAACTCCGCCGGGATCCGCGCGTCGTCCAGCCGGATGCTGTGCGACCCACTGCCGCGCAGCCCCATGCTGGAGCCCCAGTCGTCGAGCATGGTCCACTCGCTGCGCGGCACGACGTAGAGCAGCATCCGCTCGGCCGCCTCCGCAGGCGGCAGTCCCGCGATGAGTGCCTGGGCCATGAAGTCCGTGGAATACGGGATCCCCGAGCAGTAGCGGACGGTTCCGTCCAGCCGCCACCCCGACTCCAGCCGCACGGCTGTGGCATCGGGCGCCGCCACCGACGCACACCGGAAGTCACCGTCACCGAAGACTGCCTCCTGCGCCGCCTCCGGGAAGTACGAGGCGATCTGCACGGCGTGGCTGGAGGCCAGCGCCCAGCACCAGGCCGTGGAGACGCATCCGCGGGCCATCTCGATCTGCAGCCGGGTGAAGGTGATGTAGTCGCATTCCAGGCCGCCGTAGCGCCGTGGCTGCATCACGCGGTAGAGCGACGCCACCCGGAAGGCCTCGTGCATCTCCTGCGAGTAGTACGTGCGCTCCTCGACCTCGGCCTGTGCGGCGACCAGGGCTGGACGCAGCTCGACGACGCGCTGGATCAGCGACGCCGCCGTCGGGTCGACGCCGGACGGCGGGGTGGGAGCGGTGGTACCGGACATCAGTGCTCCTCTGCGATCAGGAGACCCGCGTGGCGGCGTCGAGCGGGAAGTGGCAGGCGACCTGGTGGTCGGGGACGTGCTCGCGCAACACCGGCTCCTCCTCCGCGCACCGCTGCACGGCGAGCGGGCAGCGGGTGCGGAACCGGCACCCGCTGGGCGGGGCGAGCGGCGACGGCGGCTCACCCGCGAGCGGACGGGGGCGGCGCGCGCGTCCCGTCCGGGGGTCGAGCCCGGGGATCGAGTCGAGCAGCGCCGCCGTGTAGGGGTGCAACGGCCGCCGGTACAGCGCCTCCGCGGGCCCCAGCTCGGCGAGCTGCCCGAGGTGCATCACCGCCACGCGGTCGCTCACCTGCTTGACCAGCGCGAGGTCGTGGGAGATGAACAGGTAGGACAGGCCCAGCTCGGTGCGCAGCCGTTCGAACAGGTTGAGCACCTGCGCCTGGATCAGCACGTCGAGCGAGGACACCGCCTCGTCGCAGATCACCAGTGCCGGGTGCAGCGCGATGGCGCGGGCGATCGCCACCCGCTGGCACTGGCCGCCCGACAGCTCGTGCGGCCTGCGCCTGCCGTACACCGACGGGTCGAGCCCCACCAGGTCGAGCAGGTCGCGCACGCGCGCCTCCCGCTGCGCGGACCCGCGCACGCCGTAGCCCACGAGGGGTTCCTCGACCAGCTCCGCGACCCGCCACCGCGGGTTCAGCGAGCCGTAGGGGTCCTGGAACACCATCTGCATGTGCCTGCGGGCCGCCACCAGCTCCCGGCGGCCCAGCCGCATCAGGTCGGTCCCGCGGAAGAGCACCTCGCCCGCCTGCGGCCGGGGCGCCTGGATCACCGAGCGGGCGAGGGTCGACTTGCCCGACCCGGTCTCCCCCACCACGCCGAGCGTCTCCCCCGCCCGCACGTCGAACGAGACGTCCGAGACGGCGTGCACGACCCCGCCCTTGATGCCTCCCGCGCCGCGGACCGGGAACTCCTGCACGATGCCGCGGGCCTGCAGCAGGGTCTCGCCCGGCACTGGGCGCTCGTCGAGTGCCGTCATGACCGGTCTCCGCTCACTGCGTCGGGCGCGGGCGCATCGGGAACGGGGTGCCAGCACGCCCACCGGTGGCCCGGCTCGTGCTCGGTGAGCGGGGGGTCCACCGCGCACTGCTCGTCGGCGGAGGCGCAACGCGGGGCGAAGGGGCAGCCCGCGGGCAGCGCGGACAGGTCGGGCGGCTGGCCGGGCACCACCGGCAGCAGCGTGTGGGGCTCGCGCTCCAGCAGCGGGATGGCCCCCAGCAGCGCGCGGGTGTAAGGCATCCGGACGTGCGCGAACAACGTCTCCGCCGCCGCGTGCTCCACCCCCCGCCCGGCGTACATGACGAGGACGTCCTGGGCGTAGCTGGCGGCCAGCCCGAGATCGTGGCTGATCAGGATCACGGCCATGCCGAGGCGGTGCTGCAGCTCGACGAGCAGCTCCATGATCTGCGCCTGTGTGGTCACGTCCAGCGCGGTGGTGGCCTCGTCGGCGATCAGCAGGCGTGGTTCCCCCGCGAGCGCGATCGCGATCATCACACGCTGCCGCATGCCGCCGGAGAGCTGGTGCGGGTACTCCCCGAACCGCTGCTCCGGCACCGGCAGCCGCACCAGTGACAGCAGCTCGACGGCGCGGCGCCGCGCGGCGCGCCGGTCCAGGTCGGCGTGCGCCCGCACCGCCTCGACCACCTGCGTGCCGATCCGCATCGTCGGGTTGAGCGAGCGGGTCGGGTCCTGGAACACCATCGCGATGTCGGCGCCCCGGCGGCGGCGCATCTGCGCCTCCGCCATCCCCACCAGCTCCGTGCCGGCGAAGCGGGCCGACCCCGTGACCGCGGCGGTGGACGGCAGCAGGCCCATCAACGCCCGCGAGCTGACGCTCTTCCCGGACCCGGACTCGCCGATGATCGCGAGCATCCGCCCCGCCTCGAGCCGGTAGGACAGCCCGTTCACGGCGTGCACGTGGCGCCCGCGGCGGGAGAACCGCACCCGCAGGTCACGCACCTCGAGGAGCGTCTCGCCGTCCGGGCTTGTTGCAGCAAAGCCACTCTGCTGCAACCCCGTTGCGTCAACGTGGCTTTGCTGCAATCCCGGGGCTCCCGCGTGCGCTCTCATCGGCCGCTCCATCGCGCGCGGAGGCTCTCGCCGAGCAGGTTGAAGGCGAGCACCGTGACGAACAGGACCGCCGAGGGCCAGACGACCAGCATCGGCGTGGCGGAGATGCTCTGCTGGCCCTGGGCGATCATGTTCCCCCAGCTCGGGGCGGGTGGTGGGATGCCCAGGCCGAGGAAGCTCAGCGCCCCCTCGATCACGATCACGATGCCCATCCCGAGCATCCCGAACGTGATGAGCTGCGGCGCGATGTTCGGCGCCACGTGGCGCAGCAGGATCCGCCATCCCGGCGTGCCGCAGAGCCCCGCGGCCGCCATGAACGGCAGCTCCCGCAGCCGCAGCGTGGCGGCGCGGGAGATCCGCGCGAACGCCGGGATGCTGAAGAACGCCAGCGCCAGGATCGTGTTGGTCTGGCTCGGGCCGAGACTCTGC
Organism: Pseudonocardia xinjiangensis; assembly: GCF_050948425.1. Lineage (NCBI taxonomy): Bacteria > Bacillati > Actinomycetota > Actinomycetes > Pseudonocardiales > Pseudonocardiaceae > Pseudonocardia > Pseudonocardia xinjiangensis. The sequence goes on from NZ_CP192009.1 coordinate 4,693,697, forward strand.
GCCACCGCGAGGGTGAGCACCAGCGACGGGAACGCGATCAGCACGTCCAGCACCCGCATGATCACGGTGTCCACCACGCCGCCGAGGAAGCCCGACAGCGCCCCGAGCGTGCCCCCGACCAGCAGGCCGATCAGGTTCACCGTCACCGCCACGATCAGCGAGGACCGGCCGCCGTACAGGATCCGCGCGAGGATGTCGTTGCCGTTCGGGTCGGTGCCGAGCAGGTGCCCCGGGGAGAACGCCGGGAGGTAGGACTCCAGCACGCTGCCCCCGATCGGCGGCGGCACGGGCAGGACGAGCGGGCCCACGAAGCAGGCCAGCGCGATCAGTGCGACCGCCCCGGCGGGCACCGCCACGGCGAGGGAGCCCACCCAGCCCCGTGACCTCGCCGGTGCGGTGGCGGGCTCCACGAGCGCCGGCCCGGCGTCAACGACTGCCATAGCGGATCCTCGGGTCGAGTACGGCGTAGAGCAGGTCGGCGAGCAGGTTGGCCAGCACCGCGACCACCGCGAACACCACCACGCAGGCCTGCACCACCACGAAGTCGCGCGTGTTGATCGCCTGCAGCATCAGCTGCCCGATCCCCGGGAGGGCGAAGATCTGTTCGACGATCACGGTGCCCCCGATGAGGCTTCCGAGGTTCAGGCCGACCACGGTGATCAGCCCGAACGCGGAGTTGCGGAACGCGTGACGCACCAGCACCTGCCACGGCCCGATGCCCTTGGCCCGCGCCGTGGTGACGTAGTCCTCCCCCTGCAGCTGGTCGACTAGGTCGCCGCGCAGGAACCGCGTGTAGAAGCAGTAGAGCGGGAACGCGATCGCCGCCGCAGGCAGCGCCATCGACCGCAGGTTCTCCCCCAGCCCCTGCGACAACGGGACGAACCCGATCGCCGGCAGCACCGCCATCTGCACCGCGAACACCAGCACCAGCAGCAGGGCGAGCACGTAGTTGGCCACCGACAGCCCGGTGATGCTCACGACCATGCTGATCCGGTCGAACAGCCGGTTGGGCCGGTGCGCGGCCAGCAGCGCGGTGGGGACGGCGAGCCCCAGCGAGATGACGAACGCCAGCACCACCAGCTCGCCGCTGACGGCCAGCCGCTCTCCCAGCAGGTCGGTCACCGGCTGGCGGCTCACCAGGGACTGCCCGAGGTCACCCGTGACCGCCCCGCCGAGCCAGTCCAGGTACCGCAGCACCGCGGGCCGGTCGAGGCCCAGCTCCAGCTCCAGGGCCCGCACCTGCGCCGGGGTGGCTTCGGGCCCCAGCAGCTGCTGGGCCGCGCTGCCGGGGATGAGGTTGAGCACCCAGAAGGTCAGGATGCTGACCCCGAGCACGATCGGCACCGCCAGCAGGAGCCGCTTGCCCACCAGCCGCATCCCGGGCGAGGTGAGGAACGCCGGCCCTGCCCGGTGCCGCCCGGCGCCCACCGACGCCGTCACTGCTGCTGCACCCGCCAGACCTCGTCCCAGATGACGCCGGCGTTCACGACGATCGGCGGGATCTTCGTGGTGAGGCCCGGTCCGTACACCCCCGGTGTCGCGATGTTCGCGGCGGCGAACGCCAGCCCGAACGGGGCGTAGGCGTTGTCGCTGATGTACTTCCCGGCCTCGTCGTAGAGCTGCTGGCGTCCCGCCGGGTCGACGGTGGCGGCGGCCCCGTCGAGCAGTTGGTCGAGCTGCGGGTCGGCCACGCCGCTGAACGGCGAGGTCGAGCCGAACCGGAAGCCGACACCGACGCCCGACGCGGGGTCCCACGCCCCCGCCGTCTGCAGCATCGACTGCCACTGGCCCGAGTTGAACTGCTGGACCAGCGTCGACAGCTCGTAGTTCTTGGTGGTGACGGTGATGCCCGCGGCCTGCCACTGGGTCTGCAGCGCCGTCATCACCTGCTGGGCCACGTAGCCGTTCAGCGTCCCGAGCTCCACGGTCAGGCCACCGAGCTGGCTCACGAGCTGCTTGGCCTGCTCGGGGTCGTAGGTCGGGTAGCCGGGCACGGCCTGCTCGTGGAAGAGACCGCCGGGGCCCGTGAACGACTGGCTCACGGGGTAGAGCCCGCGGAACAGCCCCTTGGATATCGAGTCGAAGTCCGTGGCCCGGTAGATCGCCTCGCGCGCCCGCTTGTCGTCGAACGGGGCGGTCTTCGTGTTGAGCTGGATCACGTACGGCGAGGTCGGGGGCTGCACCGTCACGGTCAGCCGGCCGCTGGACTGCGCCTGCTCCAGCAGCGGTGTGGTGCTCAGCCCCTCGTAGGCCTGCGCCTGCCCGGCCAGCAGCGCCTGGTACGCGGGCTGGTCGCCGCCGATGGACTGGAAGGTGAGCTTGTCCAGGTAGGGGCGGTCGGGCTTGAAGTAGGTGGGGTTGCGCTGCAGCACCAGCAGCGAGCTGAGCTGGTTCGACACCACCGTGAACGGGCCGGCGCCCACCGGGTTGATCCGGAACTGCTCCTCGCCCATCTTCTGCAGTGCGGTGGGGGAGGCGATCCAGTTGGTGTTCGCCACCGGGAACGAGTTGATCACGGCGGCGTAGGGGCGGGTGAACGTCAGCACGACGGTCCGCGCGTCCTGCGCGGTGATGCCGCCGTCGGCGAGCGGCCAGGTCGGCTTGCACGAGCACGGCGAGGCCAATGCCCGCTGCAGGTTGAAGACCACGGCCTGGGCGTCGAACGGCGTGCCGTCGCTGAAGCGGATGCCGTCGCGGAGCGTGATCTTGACGGTGCGCCCCCCGTCGAGCAGCTCGTAGCCCTCCGCCTGGTTCGGCACGACCCGCGGATCGGAGCCGTCGTCGTTGGCCGTGAGGAGGAACAGGCCGCCGTAGATCGCGCTCATCTGCGAGATGTTGGCGCCGCCCGTCGTGTTGGTCGCCGGGTCGAGGCCGGAGGGCCAGCCGCCGGCGAAGGACGAGCTCTCGAGCACGGTCAGCTCCCCGCCGCGCTGGGGCGGGCCGGCCGGCTGTGCGGTGCCCCCTGCCGTGCCGCCCCCGCCCCCGCAGGCGGCGAGCACCAGCAGTGCGGCCAGGAGGAGGGACAGGCGCTGCGCATTGGGTCTCACGTGGACCTCCCGCTTCGTTGCGTCCTTCGGGGCCGCGCCTGCCCGGTCGTCGTCGGGGCAGGGCGGCCGCCACCGCCGGTCGGGGTGCGCCGAGGTGGGTGCGTCGAGGTGCCGGATCGGAGTGATGCGGCTCACTGCATCCGACACAGCGTCCGGTGAGGACCGGATCTCGTGCAGACGGCTTTCACTCGGCGAAAGACAAAGTTCGAGCAGGTGACGACGATGTCGTCCTCCCGGCGGCACACCGCAACGCGGGACGTGATCCGCCTACGACATCCGTCGCGGGTCGCCCTGCCGTTCCCGGCCGACCTGGGCGAACCGGGCCGGGAGTCTTGTGACGTCCGACCCGGCTGGTGAGACTGGATCAGAGTGGCGGGCGAGCGCTTCGACGAAGGGGTCGGCGTGATGCAGCAGGCAGTCGCGGACGGAGCGGACCGTGGGCTCGAACCCGCGGGCTGTCCGATGTGCGGCGAGCCACTGCACCCCGGGCGGTCGGAGGACGACCGGCGGGGGCAACGCCGGCTGGCGGCCATCGCCCGTGCCGCGTCCAGCGTGGCGGACGCCGGCTCGCTGAGCGTCACCCTCGACGTCGTCGCCCGCGAGGTCGTCCAGGCCGAGCACATCGCCGCCGTGCAGATCCTGCGGGTCGAGGGCGGCACCATGCGCGTGGTGGGCAAGGCCGGGTTCACCGACGCCGAGGACTTCACCGACCGGCTGGAGGAGTGCCGCCGCCTCGGCGCCCGCCTGATGTTCGTGGAGGCCTTCCGCAGCAGGCGGCGCATCGTGGTGGCCCACCGCAAGGCCGCGGTGCTCAGCGACCCGAGCTGGGCACCGCTGCACGCGATCATGGGCGCTCCGCGGTGGGACTGCTTCGTGGCCGTCCCGCTCGTCGTCCGCGGCCGGGCCGTCGGGGTGCTGAACGCCTTCTACGAGCCCGGGGAGAACCCCGGCGGTGCCGCGCTGGAGTTCCTCGACGCGATGGCGGACCAGGCCGCGATGGCCGTTGACTCCGCCGACCTGCTCGCCCGGTCGCGGCACGACGCCCAGCTCGCCGAGCGTGCCCGGCTCGCCCGCGAGCTGCACGACTCGGTGGTGCAGCAGGTGTTCTCGATGCGGATGCAGGCCAAGGCCCTGCGCTCCCAGGTGGCCTCGGGCCGCACGAGCAGCCCCGAGCGGGTGCAGGCGGTCGCCGACGAGCTGCTCGGCCTCGCCCAGAACGCGCTGGCCGACCTGCGCAGCCTCGTCCACCAGCTGCACCCCGTCGAGCTGGTGGAGCGCGGCCTCGCCGACGCCGTGCGGGCGCACGCCGACTCGGTGCGGTCGATGTCGGGACTGTGCATCGACGTCGAGGTGGCCGACCGGCTCGACCTGCTGCCCGCCGAGCTGCAGGAGGACCTGTACCGGATCGTCCAGGAGGCGCTGCACAACGTGGTGAAGCACGCGCACGCGACACAGGTGGCCATCCGGATCGGCGGCGCCGGTGACGCGGTCCGCGACCAGCTGCTCGTGGAGATCACCGACAACGGCACCGGCCTCGACGGCCGTCCCCCGCGAGAGGGGGCGCTCGGCCTCGTCTCGATGCAGGCCAGGGCCCGCGGGTGGGGAGGGCGCATGGAGATCCGGGACACCACGCCCGGTTGCCGGGTCGAGGTCATGATCCCCGTCGCGCTGCCGGGAGGTGCCCGGTGATGACGTCCGTGGCGGGCGTGATCGGGGTGCTCGTCGTCGACGACCACGCGGTCGTGCGTCGCGGGCTCGCCGCCTACCTGGAGAGCGCCGACGGCATCGAGGCCGTCGCGGAGGCGGTCAACGGCCGGGACGCGCTGGTCCAGCTCCGGCGCCTCGCCGCGGAGAACCGGCTCCCGCAGGTGGTGCTCATGGACGTGCTGATGCCCGAGATGGACGGGATCAGCGCGATCGGTGCGATCCTCGACTCCTATCCGGACGTCCGGGTCGTGATGCTGACGAGCTTCGGTGAGGTCGAGCGGGTCTACGCCGCGCTGCAGGCGGGCGCGGCGGGGTACCTGCTCAAGGACGCCGACCCCGACGAGGTGGCCGCCGCGATCCGCGCGGCCGCCCGCGGCGAGGTGCACCTCGACCCCGCCGTCGCCGGCCGGCTCACCCGGCAGCTGGTCTCCCCGTCGTCCGGGCTGGCCTCCCTCACCGCGCGCGAGCGCACGGTGCTCACCCTGGTGGCCCGCGGGATGTCCAACCGCCAGATCGCCGCGGAGCTGTTCATCAGCGACCGCACCGCCCGCACCCACGTGAGCCACGTGCTCACCAAGCTGCAGCTCTCCTCGCGCACGCAGGCGGCGCTGGTGGCCATCCGGGAAGGGCTCATCCCGCCACCGAGCGGGTAGCGCGGCCCCGCGGCTCCGTCTGTCCACAGTGGCGACCTGCAGTGGCGACCTGGGGAAGGTGCGACATGACCGTGACGGAGGGACCTCGACCCACCCGCTCCCCCGGGGCCGGGGACGGCGGCGGCCGGGTGACCGCCGCGGGACGCGTGCTCGCCGTGCTCGACGCGTTCGGGCCCGCCCACCGGACGCTCACGCTCAGCGCGATCTCCCGCCGCGCCGGACTCACCCTGCCGACCACCCACCGGCTCGTCCGCGAGCTGGTGGCCTGGGGAGCGCTGGAGCGCGACGACTCCGGCCGCTACTCCGTGGGGCTGCGACTGCTGGAGCTCTCCGCGCTCGCCCCCCGCGGACTCGGGCTGCGCGACGCCGCCTTCCCGTACCTCGAGGACCTGCACCAGACCACCCACGGCAACGTGCACCTCGGCGTGCGCGACGGGCTGGAGGTCGTCTACGTCGAGGCGATCCGGGCGCGGGTGCGCAAGCCGGTGGACAGCCACGTCGGGGACCGCTGGCCGATGCACGCCACCGGCACCGGCCTCGTGCTGCTCGCCCACGCCCACCGCGAGCTGCAGGAACAGGTGCTGCGCTCGCCGCTCGCCCGGTTCAGCCCCCTGACCGTGGTCGATCCCGCGGAGCTGCGCAGGCGCCTCGCCCAGGTCCGCCGGACCGGGGTGGCCGTGGCCCGCGGCCAGATCACCGTGCCCGACATCGTGGTCGCGGTCCCGGTCCTGGGCCGCCGCGGTGAGGTCGCCGCCGCCATCTCCGTGGTCGTCGAGGCCGACGACGCGCGCCCGCGCGAGCTGGCCGCGGTGCTGGCGGAGGCGTCCCGCTCGATCTCGGCGTCGCTGGCCGGCTGAACCGCCCCCGGGGATTGCAGCAAAGCCACTTTGACGCAACGAGGTTGCATGAAAGTGGCTTTGCTGCAACCCGGGAGGGGCCTAAGCCCTCGGGGTGGGGAGGCCGAGCCAGCGCAGGGCGTTCTCCCCGGTGATCGCGGCCAGGACGTCGGCCGGCAGGTCCATCCCGCGCAGCGTGGCGCCCGCGGGTTCCTCGCGCGGCATAGCCGGGAAGTCGGAGCCGACCAGCAGCCGGTCGGGCCCGAGCAGGTCGATCAGGTAGCGGATCGCGCGCCGGTCGAAGACCAGCGAGTCGTAGTAGAAGCGGCGCGCGTACTCGATCGGGGACGGGCCGTCGTCGTGCGCGATGGCGCGTTCGGGGACGGCCGGCTCCTCGTTCCACGTCCCACCCCAGAAGTACTGGGCGCGCGGCAGCATCAGCGGGAACCCCCCGGCCGCGTGGCTGAAGGAGATGCGCAGGTCGGGGCACTTGCCCGCGGTGCCGCCCGCGATCATCGACGCGGCGGCCAGCGCACCCTCGACGCCGACGACGTAGGTCCCCATCGCCGACGCCGGGAGCCGGTCGGTCAGGGCGGGCATGGCGTGCACGAACACCGCGAGGTCCAGGCGCTGCGCCTCGGCGAAGAACGGCACGAACCGCTCGTCGCCGATCGAGGCGCCGAGCACGTTCGAGGCGATCTCCACGCCCCGCAGGCCCTGGTCCCGGATCGCCGCCAGCTCGGCCGTGGCGGTGTCCGGGTCCTGCAGGGGCACCATGCCGAGCCCGACCAGCCGGTCCGGGGCCGCGCCGCTCAGCGTGGCGGTGAACTCGTTGACGTGCCGGGCGAGCGAGAGCCCGTCGGTGGCGGGCAGGTCGTAGCGCAGCAGCGGCGGCATCGGCGAGACCACCTCCATGTCGACGCCGGACGCGTCCTGCGCCGCGACGCGGCGTTCCGCGTCGAAGAACACGTCACGGGCGCGGTAGCGCATCGCCCCGAACAGCAGTGTGCGCGCCGTGTCGCCGTCGATCGGCTCCATCCGCGGGAAGCACTCCGGGGCGTCGGCCGGGTAGTCGCGGGGCAGCAGGTGGGCGTGGGCGTCGACCAGCATGTTCGCGCCTAACCGTTGGGGTGGACCGAGACGTGCACCGCCGCCTCGCCCGGCACCTCACCGGCGAGGGTCTCCATGGCCAGCGCGGTGTCGTCGAGCCCGAACGTGTGGGTGTGCATCTTCTCCAGCGGGAAGCGGCGGGACTCGATGATCGCGATCGCCTCCGCGTAGCCACGGGCGTCGACGCCGTAGGCCCCGACCACCTTGATCGCCTTGTTGATGATCAGGTCGGTGCGCAGCGGAACCTCGCGCCCGCCCTTGAGCCCGGCGAGCACGACCTGCCCGCCGTGCTTGACCGCCTGCAGCGCGTGCGTCACCGGCTCGGTGGCCATCGGGGTCAGCTCCAGCACGACGTCGGCCAGCGCCCCGTCGGTGATCTCGCGGACCCGCTCGACGACGTCCTGCGCCGCGTCCCCGTCCACGACGATCGTGTGGTCGGCCCCGAACTCGTGGGCGAGGGCGAGCTTGTGGGCGTCGGCCTCCAGGCCGGTGACGATGACGGTGCCCGCGCCCGCCGCGCGCGCGGCGATCACCGAGGCGATCCCCCGCTGTCCCGCACCGAGCACGAGCACGGTGTCGCCGATCCCGACCCCGCCGAGGTGCAGCGCCCAGCGGACGCCCGCGCCGAGGGGATTGAACATCACCGCGAGCTCGGCCGGCAGCGTCTTGTCGACCTTGTGCAGCACGGCGCCCGGCGTGAGGTACAGGTGCTCGGCGAGCCCGCCCCACAGGCTCGGCGCCACGTCCACACCGGTGACCCCGTGGCCGTAGCGGCGGTTGCGGCAGGCCTGGTAGCGCCCGGTGAGGCAGTCGTGGCAGGAGCGGCACGGCACGATCACCTCGAGCGCGACCCGGTCACCCGGCTGCACGGCCCAGCGCTGCGCGGCCCGCTCGCCGATCTCCTCGATGACCCCGAGCGGCTCGTGCCCCGGCACGGTCGGGCCGCCACCGCCCATCCGCAGGTGGCCACGGTAGGACTCGACGTCGCTGCCGCAGATGCCGTTGGCCTCCACGCGCAGCAGCCCGTCGTCCGGGCCGATCACCGGCCGCGGGAACTCGCGGATCTCGATGGTGCGGGGGGCGACCTGCACGGCCGCGCGGACGGTGTCAGCCATCAACTGCTCCTTCCCACGGACGCCCCGGCGGGCGCCGCGGCCGGTACGGCGGTGATCGGTGGGCCGGGCGGGAACCGGTGCGGCGGCCCGCCCTCGACGGTCAGCGTGTGCCCGGAGATCCACCGGGCGCGGTCGCTGAGCAGGAAGACAGCGGCGTGGGCGATGTCCCATGCCGTGCCCTCGGTCTTCAGCGCCGTGCCCTGCCGGCGCGGCTCGCGCATCTCCTCGGGCATGTTGGCGGCGGCGAAGGCGCCCCAGATGGCGCCGACCTGCACGCAGTTGACCCGGATGCCCTGCGGCCCCAGCGTGCTGGCCGCGCCGTCGGTGAGGTTCTCCAGCCCGGCCTTGGCGACGCTGTAGACCATGCCGGGCCCGCGCATCCGCACGCCGACCGAGGAGATGTTGACGATCGCGCTGCCCGGCGGCAGCACGGGCACGGCGTGCCGGGTGACCTGCCACGCCGACTTCAGGTTGACCGCGACCAGCTCGTCGAACCGCTGCGGGGTCACCTCGAACAGGCCGGCCCTGTCCCCGGCCGCGACGTTGTTGACCAGCGCGTCGAGCACCCCGAAGCGCTCCACGACCTCGGCGACGGCCTTAGCGCAGGCGGTGTCGTCGGTGACGTCCGCCACCAGCGCGTGTGCCGTGCCGCCGGCGGCGCGGATCCGCTCGACGGTGCGGACCGCCGCGGCCTCGTCCCGGTCGAGCACCGCGACCCGGGCCCCCTGCGCGGCGAGCACCCGGCTGGTCGCGTAGCCGACGCCGGGCAGCGTGCCGTTCTGCCCGGCCCCGGTGACGAGTGCCGTCCGGCCCGCCATCAGGAGCGGTCCGGCGTCGGCGAAGGGGTCGGCGAGCGGATCCTCCGTCACGGGCGCACCTCCTCCAGCGCCGCCGCAGCGCGCGCCGGTACCGGGACCGCGGCTCCGGACCAGCCCGAGAACAGCCGCACGACCATCGAGATCCCGGCGTTGCGCGCCCCGGCCACGGCGATCAGCAGGTTCTCCCGGTCCGCCGAGCGCAGCAGCCGGTCGAACTCCTCCGGACGCTCCCCGCTCGCGTGCCGCACCCCGTTGTCGCCGAGGCCGTCCTTGCCCACGCGGGCGAGGTCGCTCACGGTGCGCCCGCAGTGCTCGGCGAGCCACGTGCGCACCTGCGCGCGGCCGAAACCGGCGCCGGCGAGCAGCTGCGCGTGTTCCGGGCAGAAGACGATGCCGGCCGAGGCGTGCCGGAAGATCCAGGCGCCCGTGCGGGAGATCGTGTCGGCGAAGTCGGTGAGCAGCTGCTCCGCGCTGCCGGTGTGCCGGTTGTCCACGAACTCGCAGGTGCGCAGGAGGGTCGCCGACACCGCGGACGTTCCTGCGGGGATCCCGCCCTCGGCCGACAGCGGCTCCCAGGGGCTCTCCTCCTCGTTCTCGGCGATGCAGATCGACCATCGGCCGGGCAGCCCCTGGGTGGCCTGCTCCAGCACGTGCGGGTGGATCCCGTAGACGTTGCGGACGATCAGCCCGATAGCCCGCGCGACCGTCGCGTTCGCCCGGAACCCGGGACCGAACGCCCCGCCCGCGCGGTTGAAGCCGAGCTCGTCGCGCACCGGGCCGTTCACCACGATCAGCGGAGCGGGCCCGCTCGTGGACTGCCAGCCCCCGCCGCCGGTGGAGCGCTCGCGCACCAGTGCCTCCCAGGTGGCGAGCACCACCGGGAAGTACTCCGGGCGGCAGCCGGCCATGGCCGCGTTGATCGCCGCCAGCTCCACGGTGACCGTGCGGTCGAGCTGCGGGAGCACGCCGATCACCTCGTCGGCCGTCCGGTCGACGGTGGCGAGGAAGCGGTCCACCAGCGGGCGGGACGCCGGGACCAGCGGCAGGCCGTCGGACCAGCCCCGGTCGTAGCAGTGCTCGATGGCGGCCTGCGCGGCGTCGGGATCCGGTTCCGTCACGGGCGCGCCTCCGTCAGCAGTGCGACCACCCCGGCCACCACGTGCTCGGCCCGCTCCTGCACCTGCTGCGGCGTCAGCACCGCCACCGGGTGCTCGGTGGTGACGTAGCGGTAGCCGGGCGCCCCGCGCAACGCCGCCATCGCGTCGGCGGTGGCGACGAACGCGTCGCTGCAGATCACGGCGGCCGGCACGCCGGCGGCCTCGAAGAGCACGCCGTCGGCGACGGCCGACGCGCTGCACGAGCCGCAGTCACCGACGCCGGTGACCACGACGTCGCAGGCGTCCGCGTACTCGGCCACCAGCTCGGCGGGCGCGGGCAGCGCGAAGGCCTGCTTGGTGCGCATCAGCACGACGCCGGCGGCACCGTGCTCGGCCACGAGCAGCGTCGCGACCTCCTGCAGCAGCAGCGCGGCGTTCTGCTTGGTGTTCTCCAGCAGGCCCACCCGGGCTCCGGTGAGGTCGGGACGCCGGGCCGCCCGCGGGGCCGCCGCCGGGGTGGCCTCGGGTGCGGGTGCCCGGCCGGTGGGGTCGAGGATCGCGTTCGGCACTCGTGAGCTCCTTCTGTCAGGTCGCCGTCAGGTCGCCGGGCGGGTCAGGCGGGACTTCATCTGGGAGCGCTCGATCGACCCGGGCGGGACCAGCGTCACCGCGGCGCGGACCGAGAGCCGGGACCGGACCAGCGCCTCGATGTCCCGGCCCAGCTGCTCGTGGTCGCTCGCGTCCTCGCCCCACTCGGCCTCCACCAGAAGCGGTGGTTCGACCCGGGGGCCCGGCCGCGGGAGCACGATCTGCACGGCGCCGGTGGTGCGGGGATGCAGCGTCTGGACGAGGTCGCGCACGGCGGAGGGGAAGACGTTCACCCCGAGCACGATCAGCATGTCGTCGGTGCGCCCGACGCAGCGGATCAGCGGCGCCCCGCTGCCGGAGAGCCCGGTGACGACCACGCGGTCGCGGGTGCGGAAGCGCACCAGCGGGCAGCACTCCCGGTCGACCGACGTGTAGACGAGCTCGCCGGTGGCACCCGGCTCGGCGTCGACGGGTTCCCCGCTGTCCGGGTCGACCAGCTCGACCAGCACGTGCCGGCCGCCGGTGAACCGCATCCCGCCGCTGCCCGGCGCCTCGCCGAACAGCACCGGCGCCATGTCGGCGTTGCCGAGGCCCTCCGTGACCGGCGCGCCCCACTCCTGCTCGACGTGCGCCCGGAACGCGGGCTCTCCCCCGCCCGGCTCGCCGCCGACGAAGACCTTGCGCAGGCCGAACTCCCTCGGGTCGCGGCCGTGGGCCCGCAGGTGCTCGGCGAGGTAGCGCGCGTAGGACGGCGTGGAGTGCAGCGCGGTGACCCCGAGGGTCTCCAGTGCGAGCACCGCCTTCTCCGAGGCGCCGGTGCCGATCGGCACCAGGGTGGCGCCGATCCGCTCCAGCGCGTCGCGGATCGGCAGCCCACCGACGAAGAGGGTGAGCCCCGCGGCGTGCAGCACCACGTCCTCGCGGGTGGCGCCCATCGTGCGGAAGGCGCGGGCCACCATGTCCGTCCACGCGGCCGCGTCCCGCCGGGTGACCCCGACCCAGCTGGGGCGCCCGGTGGTGCCGGTGGACGCGTGCACGCGGATGACCTCGGTCATGTCCACCCCGGCGTGGTGACCCAGCGGCGGGGCGGCGGCCTGCGAGTCGCGCAGCATCTGCTTGGTGGTGAACGGGAACTTGCCCAGGTCGTGCAGGGACGTGAAGGCCGCGGCCGACACCCCGTGCGTACCGAACAGGTCGGCGTAGAACGGCGACCGGGCGGGCAGCCCTTCGAGCTGGGCACGCAGCAGTTCGGTGACGGTCTCGCGGTCCTCGGGCGCGGTGAAGCTCGGTGTGACCACGGTGCTCCTCTCGGGTCTCGGGGCTCGTGGACCTCGGCGCTCGACCGTCAGCGCTCGTGGATCAGGACGCCGCGGATGTTCTTGCCGTCGGCCAGGTCGCGGTAGGCCGCGTTCAGCTCGTCGAGCGGGTACCGGCGGGTGATCAGCTCGTCGAGCTTGAGATCACCGCTGCGGTAGAGCCCCAGCAGCTTCGGCACGTCGTAGAGGGGGTTGCAGTCTCCGAACAGCGCCCCGCGCACCTGACGCTGGTACAGGATCATGAAGCCGGCGTGCACCTTGACGGCGCGTTCCCCGAGCTTGCCGACCGCGGTGATCGTCACCTTCCCGGCCTTGCCGACCACCTGCACCGCGGCGTCGACCACCTCGCTGGTCAGCACACCGGGCGTGCAGATCGCGTGGTCGGCGAGCTGCCCCCAGGTCGTCTCGACCACGAAGTCGTGCGCCTCGCGGGCGTCGGCGAAGGTGTGGGTGGCGCCGAAGACCTTCGCCATGTCCCGCTTGAACTCCACTGGGTCCACGACCACCACGTTCTTCGCACCCGCGTAGCGCGCACCCTGCACGGCGTTGCTGCCGACGCCGCCCGCGCCGTAGATCACCACGGTGTCCCCGGCGCGCACGCCGGCGGCGTACACGGCGGAGCCCCAGCCGGTGGGCACCCCGCAGCCGACCAGCGCGCCGATCTCGAACGGGATGTCGTCGGGCAGCGGGATGCAGGCCCACTCCGACACCACCGCGTACTGCGAGAACGAGCCGACCGTGCAGAACCCGCCCAGGTCCTCCTCGCCGTGGTGGAACCGGAAGGTGCCGTCCAGGAACATCCCGGTACTGGCGTTCAGGCCCTTCACGCACATGTTCTGGTGCCCGGTGGAGCACGGCCGGCACCCGCCGCAGGCCGGGATGTAGGAGCAGATGATCCGGTCGCCCGGCTGCACCCGGCGCACGTCCGGACCCACCGACTCGACCACGCCGGCGCCCTCGTGCCCGCCGACGATCGGGAACCGGACCGGGGCGTCGCCGTGGGTGATGTGGTCGTCGGAGTGGCAGAGCCCGGCGGCGTGGAAGCGGACCCGCACCTCGTGGGACCTCGGGGCGTCGAGGGTCAGCTCGGTGAGCTCCCAGCCGGTGTGGGGCTGCCGCGCGATCGCGGCGCGGGTGGTGATGCTGCCCTGGTTGCTCGGTGTCATCGGGCGCCTGTCCTCTCCGGTGTGCTCGTGACGTGCGGGAGGACCTCGGCGCCGATCAGGGCGATGTGGTCCAGGTCGTGGATGTCGTAGATGTGCAGGTAGACCGTGTCCGCCCCGGCCTCGGCCAGTGCCCCGACCAGATCCGTCACCTCCGTGGGCGACCCGATCGCGGCCGTCGAGCGCATCAGCTCCGAGCCCATCACCTCCGCGCGGCGCTGCGCCTCGGCAGGCGTCGACCCGCACGCGACGGGCAGCACGGCCGAGCGCCGTGCCTCGTCCGGGTCGCGGCCGACCGCCTCGCACGCCCGCGCGAACCCCGCGAACCGCTCCGCGAGCTGCACCCCGGTGCGGTCCCCGAACGTCAGCGCGCCGTTGAACTCGTCGGCGTAGCGGGCCGCGATGGCCGGGGTGCGCCGCGGCCCGGCGCCGCCGATGATGATCGGCGGGTGCGGGTCCTGCAGCGGTCGTGGCGGGGTGCGGTTGGCCTCGAGGCGGTAGTGCGCGCCGTCGAACGAGAAGCCGGCGTCGTCGCCCGTCGGGGTGCGCCACAGGCCCGTGATCACCGCCAGCTGCTCCTCCAGCCGGTCGAACCGCTCGCCCGTCGGCGGGAACGGGATGCCGAACGCCGCGTGCTCCCTGGCGAACCACCCGGTGCCCAGCCCGAGCTCCACCCGCCCGCCGCTCATCTCGTCGACCGAGGCGACGATCGTGGCGAGCAGGCCGGGCACGCGGAACGTCGCCGCGCCCACCAGCGCCCCGAGCCGCACGCGCGACGTCTCCCGCGCCAGGCCGGCGAGGGTCGTCCAGCAGTCGGTGGGACGGAACGTGGGATCGGCCGGGTCGACCCCGAGCAGGTGGTCGGAGCGGAAGAACGCGTCGAAACCCGCCTGCTCGGTGGCCAGGGCCAGCGCCAGGATCTCCTCGTAGCGCGCGCCGTGGCGCGGCTCCATCAGCACGCGCAGCCGCACGCCATCGTGGTCGGCCACGGCGCTCAGTGCTCGATGAGGAGCACGCCGCGGACGTTCTTGCCGTCCAGCATGTCCTGGTAGCCCTGGTTGACCTCCTCGAGCCGGTACCGGCGGGTGATCAGCTCGTCGAGCTTGAGGTCGCCGGAGCGGTAGAGCCCGAGCAGCCGCGGGACGTCGAAGAGCGGGTTGCAGCCGCCGAAGATCGCGCCCTGCACGCGCCGCTGGTAGCCGATGAGCGGCCCGGGGTGGTGGTCGATCGAGCCGTTGCCGACCGCGGTGATCGTCACCTGGCCGCACTTGCCGACGACCTGGATGGCGTGGTCGATCACCTCGTCGTGCAGCACGCCGACGGTGATGATCGCGTGGTCGGCGAGCTCGCCCCAGGTGGTCTCCACGACGAACTCGTGCGCCGCTGCGGCGTCGGCGAAGGTGTGCGTGGCGCCGAAGACCTTCGCCATGTCCCGCTTGAACGCCACCGGGTCGACGACCACCACGTTCTTCGCCCCGGCGTAGCGGGCGCCCTGCACGGCGTTGCTGCCCACGCCACCCGCGCCGTAGATGACCACGGTCTCGCCCGCCCGGACGCCCGCCGCGTGCACCGCGGACCCCCAGCCGGTCGGCACGCCGCAGCCCACCAGCGCCGCGATGTCGAAGGGGATGTCGTCGGGGATCGGGATGCAGGAGAACTCCGAGACGACCAGGTGCTGGGAGAACGTGCCCAGCACGCACATCCCGCCGAGGTCCTCGCCGTCGAGGTGGAACCGGAAGGTCCCGTCGGGGAACTCGCCGGTGGAGGCGTTCTTCCCGGCGTCACAGAGGTTCTGGCGGCCCGTGGAGCAGTAGCGGCACGTGCCGCAGGCCGGGATGAAGGCGCACACGACGTGGTCGCCGACCGCGACGCGCGTGACCCCCTCCCCCACCGCCTCGACGACGCCCGCCCCCTCGTGGCCGCCGACCACGGGGAAGCGCATCCGCGCGTCGCCCTTCTGGACGTGGTCGTCGGAGTGGCACAGCCCGGCGACCTCGATGCGGATCCGCACCTCGCCCGCCCGCGGGTCGTCCAGCTCCAGGTCGACGATCTCCCACGGCCTGCCCGCCTCACGGCAGATCGCGGCGCACGTCGTCATGCTCATATCGGCTCCAGGGGTCTGCGCGGGACCGCACGAAGCGGCGGGCCGGACCGGCAGGGACGTCGTGATCGCAGGGAGACGGTGGTCCGCTGCGGGCACCCACGATGCGCCGCCGCGAGTGACGGGGGCCATATCCCTTTCGCGTCCCGGAAGGGAACCGTCGCGGCAGGCGCCTGCCCGTTCGGCGGCCCGTGCGACATCCGTCCCGTTCGTGCGGAGGCAACCGTCGGACGACGTCTGCTGCCGATGAGCTATTTACTCCTGTGCGACGTCCTCGACCTCAGCGCGGAAGGTGCAACGTGGCCAACCCGACCCCCAGCAGGAGATCACTGCTGCTCGCCAGCTGCGTGGGAACCTCGATCGAGTGGTACGACTACTACATCTTCGGGACCGCGGCGGCCCTCGTGTTCGGGCCGTTGTTCTACCCGTCGTTCTCGCCGCTGGCGGGCACGCTCGCGGCGTTCGGCACGTTCGCCGTCGGGTTCATCGCCCGGCCGCTCGGCGGCGCCGTGATCGGCCACTTCGGTGACCGCATCGGCCGCAAGGCCATGCTGGTCCTCACCCTGATGCTCACCGGGTTCTCCACGTTCCTCATCGGCGTCCTGCCGACCTACGCGGCGATCGGGGTGGCCGCCCCGCTCCTGCTGATCCTCCTGCGGCTGGTGCAGGGCTTCGGCGTGGGCGGGGAGTGGGGCGGCGCGGTGCTGGTCGCCACCGAGCACGCCACACCGCGGCAGCGCGCGCTCTTCGGCAGCTTCGCCCAGTTCGGCGTCCCCATCGGCCTGCTCACGTCCAACCTGGCGTTCCTCGCCATCGCCGGCCTCGACGACGAGGACTTCGCGGCGTGGGGCTGGCGCATCCCGTTCCTGCTGAGCATCGCGCTCCTGGTCGTCGGGATGGTGGTGCGCCGCAAGCTGTCGGAGAGCCCGGAGTTCCGGCGGGTGCAGGAGAACAAGCAGGTCACCAAGATGCCGGTCGTCACGCTGTTCCGCGAACAGCCGGGCACGGTGGCACTGGCCAGCCTGGCCGCCATCGCACCGCCCGCCGTCGGCTACACGGTGATGGTGTACATGCTGAACTACGGCACGAGCGTGGTCGGCTTCGACCGCAGCACCCTGCTCACGCTGATCCTGCTCTCCACCGTGCTCTGGATCGCAGGCATCTACGTCTCGGCGCGCTGCGCCGACCGGTGGGGCAGCAAGCGCGTGTACGCGATCGGCGCCGGCTCGGCCGTCGTGTGGGCGTTCCCGCTCTTCTGGCTGGTCAACACGGGCAGCGCGGTCGCGGCGCTCATCGCGTTCATGGTGGCGGGCGTGGTGCAGGCGATCATGGCCGGAGCCCAGGGCGGCCTGTTCACCGAGCTCTTCGACGCCCGCGTGCGCTACAGCGGGGCCTCGATCGCCTACCAGCTCGGCGGCATGGTCGGTGGCGCCGTCACCCCGCTCGTGGCCGTCAGCCTCTTCGCGGCCACCGGGTCCTCGACACCGATCGCGCTCTACCTCGCGCTGCTGTGCGGGGCGAGCCTGGTGGCGGCACTGGTCATCCGGACGCCGGTCCGGGACGTGGCCACCGTGTAAATACCCTGCGGGCGTGCGCGACATGGACACATGACGTTGTCCGGAGCGGCTCATCAGCCGCGTCATGTGTCCATGTCGCGGGGTGGGCCGGTCGCGCCGGTCGCGGCTGCCTAGTGGAGGAGGGTGAGCAGGCCCTCGACACCGCGGTGGAACGCGGCGCCGACGGCGTCGGCGCCGTCGAGGTGGGCGCCGGACATGGCGCCGTCGCGCATCATCACGAAGTGCAGGGCGGCGTGCTCGGGTTTGCCGCGCCGCGGTGAGTCCCCGAAGACCTGCGCGAAGAGCCCGGTGAGGGTGGCCACGTACCAGGCTCGGTGGTCGAGGACCACCTGGCGCACCGGGTCGTCGGGGTCGGGGTACTCGGCGGCGGCCTTGAGGAAGGCGCACCCGCGGAAGTCGGGTCTCGCCAGGTCGTCGGCGACGGCGGTGCCGATCGCGCGCAGCGCGTCGGCCGGCGAGGGCGCGGCGTCGATGGCGGCCTGCGTGCCGGCGCGGATGTGGGCGTCGACGCCGCGCAGGTAGGCGAGTACGAGCTCGTCCTTCGAGGGGAAGTGCCGGTAGAACGTCGCCCGCGTGACCGGGGCCTCGGCGAGGATCCGCTCGACCCCGACCGCGCGGATCCCCTCCCGGTAGAACAGCGCGCTGGCGGTGGAGAGCAGCCGTTCCCGGGCCTCGGACCGCTCGTGCCCCCGCGAGGCGCCGCTCGGGCTGCCGGGCGCGGGGCGGGTCGCTGTCGCCATGAGTCGACACTAACAGAAAGAACCTTCTGTCTTGCAACCACCGGGAGCGTCTGCCAGGCTCGGCCCCGCAAGAGAGAACGGTCTTTCTACCTGGAGGCATCATGACCACGGCCACTGCCCCTGCCGCAGCCACCATCGCGCCGGCGCTACGCCGGCTCTACCTCGTCCGCTTCGGGTTCGCCTTGATCTGGGCTGTCGCGCTCTTCGTGACCGGGTCGAGCATCGGGCCGGTGAGCGCAACTCTGCTCGTGATCTACCCCCTGTTCGACGTGGGCGCCGCCGTCGTCGACGCCCGCTCCTCCCGAGCGAGCCGGTCCGCGCCAGGGCTCTACGTCAACATCGCGATCAGCCTGATCGCCGCCGTCGGGCTGGTCGTCGCGCTCACCTCCAGCATTGCGGCGGTCCTGCAGGTGTGGGGGGTCTGGGCCGTCGTTGCCGGGCTCGTCCAGCTCGTCGTGGCTCTGCGGCGACGCCACCTCGGAGGCCAGTGGGCGATGGTCGCCAGCGGCACCATCTCCACGCTCGCCGGTGTCTCGTTCTTCGTGCAGGCCCTGGTTCCTGGGGCCTCGCTGAGCAACCTGGCCGGCTACGCCCTGCTCGGCGGCATCTTCTTCCTCGTCTCCGCGCTGCGCCTCGGACGGAACGCCGGTGGGAGCAACTGACCTGACCTTGACGCCGCTGCCGCGACATGAACACATGTCGCGGCGTCAGGCCGCCCGGGAACAGCGACACGGGACCACATCGCTGTCACCCGGGCCGCCCGCAGCAGAAAACGGGCGACTCGCGCACGCGAAACGGGCGACTCGCCGGGGCACGCGTCTGCGGGCGCGGCCCCCCGCGGCGGCCTGACGAACCATCGGAGCGTCCGGCCACACCACGAGCGTCCATACCGCAACGTGCACCGTCACCCGCTGGGGAACGCCACGGAGTGGGTGTCCATGAACTCGCGCAGCCCTTCGACGCCCATCTCCCGCCCCATGCCGCTGCCCTTGAGCCCGCCGAACGGCGCCCGCTCATCCAGCCACGGCGCCCCGTGCGCGTCGACGAACGTGTAGCCGCTGCGCAGGCGGGCGGCCACCCGGGCGGCGCGGTCCCGGTCGGGCGTCCACACCGAGGAGCAGAGCCCGGCCCACGTGTCGTTGGCGGCGGCGACCGCCTCGTCGTCGGTGTCGAACGGGAGGATCGGCAGGGTCGGGCCGAACTGCTCCTCGGTCACCACCCGGGCGTCCCGCGCCGGGTCGAGCACCAGGCTCGGGCGCAGGAAATGCCCGCCGGTGAAACGGTCGTCCGGGCCGCTGCCGAACTCGCGCACCTCGGCCCCCGCCGCGCGGGCCTGCGCCACCAGGTCGGCCACGAAGTCGCGCTGGCGCGCCGTGTGCAGCGGTCCCATCGTGGTGGCCGCGTCGAGGCCGTGGCCGAGCACCTGCCCGGCGAGCCGGGCCGACATGCCCTCCACCACCTCGGCGTAGCGCGACCGGTGCACGTACAGCCGCTTGATCGCCATGCAGATCTGCCCGGTCGAGTCGAAGGTGCCTGCCACCAGCCGGTCGAGCGCGGCGTCGTCCAGTACGGCGTCGTCGAGCACCAGCGCCGGGTCGTTGCCGCCCAGCTCCAGTGCGACGCGGGTGAGCGTCTCCGCCGCCATCGCCATGATCCGCCTGCCACCGGCGGGGCTGCCCGTGAAGCAGACCTTGGCGACGCGCTCGTCGCTCACCAGTGCCGTCCCGATCTCCGCGTCCTCGCCCGTGACGACGTTGAGCACGCCGGGAGGAAGCGCCGCGGCCACCCGCTGCACCACCCGCGTCGTGGCGAGCGGGGCGGACGGCGGCGGCTTGACGACGACCGTGTTGCCGGCCAGCAGGGCCTGCGGCAGCGAGGCGGCGAGGATGGCCAGCGGCCAGTTGAACGGCACGATGATCGTGACCACGCCGAGCGGGACGTAGCCGACCTGCGTGTCGTAGGGCGGCCCGGCGAGCGTGGACGTCGCGCCCACCTGGTCGACGCCGCCGCAGGCCAGCTCCACGCGGTGGTCGAACACGATCAGGTCGATCGTGGACTCCTGCAGGATCTTCCCGTTCTCCCTGGTCAGGATCTCCGCGTCAGCGCCGCGGTGCTCGGCCAGCCCGGTGATCGCGGCGCGGAGCAGGTCGGCCCGCTCCCCCGCGCTGCGGGCCGCCCACGCGGGGAAGGCCCGGTCCGCGGCGGCCACGGCGTCGAGCGCCTGGCTGCGGGTGGCGGCCGCGGCGTACCCCACCGTCGCCGACGGGTCCGCCGGGTCGGCCACGCGCAGCGTGCGCTCGGCGGGCACCGGCGCGCCGTCGACGTACAGGTCGGTGTGCACATGGGCGGTCGGTTCGATCACCTGGGTCACGAGCTCCTCCGTTTCGACGCCGCGGGGCGCGACTCATGGATGGGATGGGCAGGTCGGGCCGCGCGGAGCCCGGCGCCGGGATCGCGCGCGGCGCGCGCGGCGATCCCGCGGAACCAGCGGTGCGCGTCGTCCTCGTCGTGCCGCTCGTGCCACCACAACGACTCGACGATCGGCGGCGGGTCGCCCGGGCACTCAAGCACGCGCAGGTCGGGGCGGTCGGCGAACAGCGCGGCGAGGCGCCGTTGCATGACGGCCACCCGGTCGGTACCGGCCACGAAGTACGGGGTGGCCTGGTAGCTGTCCACCCGGACCGCCACGCGCGGGCGCTCGTCCAGCCGGGCGATCAGCGGGGCGAGCGGGAAGGTCGCCGGGTACCCGCCGTCGGGATGGTGCGGGACGACCCACGGGAGCCGCTGCAGATCGGCCAGCGCGAGGTGCGAACCGGCGCCGTCGAGCACCGGGTTGTCGGCGCCGACCACGCACACCCAGCGGTCCCGGAAGAGCTCCAGGCTGCGGATGCCGGCACCGCGCAGCGCGGCGCTGGGAGCGGACACGATCCCGTCGAGCACGCGCAGCGCGTCGAGGACGTCACGCGGAAGAGCCTGTTTCACGACCTGGACGTGCAGCCGCGCCCGCGGCGCCGCCGCGTGCAGCTCGCGGGAGAACCGTTCGCCGAACGCCGCGAGCACGTAGTCCGGCACGAGCAGCGTGAACTCCCGGTCGGACTCCTCGGGGCAGAAGTCCGGGCTCGTGGCGAACAGCCGCTCCACGCTCGCGCACACCGGCTCGACCTGGTCGGCGAGCTGCACCGCGAGCGGCGAGAGCAGGTATCCGCCGCGGGAGCGGACGAGCAGCTCGTCGCCGAAGTGCCGGCGCAGGCGCGAGAGCGCCGCGCTCGCCGCCGACTGCGTGACCCCCACCCGCTGCGCCGCCCGCGTCACGTTCCGCTCGCGGAGCAGCTCACGCAGGAACACCAGGAGGTTCAGGTCGAGGTTGGCCAGGGACACCGGTCCGCGCTTCACCGTCCGGCCTCCCTGCCCATGCCCTCATTAACGGCGGGCGGGGGCGCCGGGTCAACGCGACGGATGACCTATCGGCGCGGCGACCGGAGGAGGTCGCGCAGCGCGGCGAGGGTCTCGGCCGGGCGCTCCTCCGCGAGGTAGTGGCCGCAGTCCAACGATCTTCCCGTCGCCGCGGGCGCCCACTGCCGCCACCCGTCGAGCACGTCGGGCACCCGGCCGAGCGGACCGCGGCTCCCCCACAGCACGAGTGTCGGGCACGCGATCTGCCTGCGGCCCCGGTCGGCCTCGTCGTCGGCGACGTCCACGGTGGCGCCCGCGCGGTAGTCCTGGCACATGGCGTGGACGACCTCGGGCCGGCGGTAGGCAGCCCGGTAGGCCGCCAGCGCCTCCGGTGCGAAGACGCCGTCGGTGCCGCGGAGGAAGAACGCGTCCGGGTCCGCTGCGATGAGGCGTTCGGGCAGGTCACCGGGCTGGGCGAGGAAGAACCAGTGCCACGCCGAGCGCGCGAACGCCGCGTCCACGCCGGCGAACACGTCGGCGGTCGGCAGGATGTCGAGCACGGCGAGCGCCGTCACGACCTCCGGGTGGTCCAGCGCGAGACGGTAGGCGCAGCGCGCGCCGCGGTCGTGCCCGGCCACGGCGAACTCCCCGAACCCCAGCGCGGCCATCACGGCCACCTGGTCGGCGGCCATGGCGCGCTTACCGAACGCGGCGACGTCGTCGGCGGTGCCGGGCGGCGGGACGCTGTCGCCGTACCCGCGCAGGTCGGCGGCCACCACCGTGTGCTCGCGGGCGAGCTCCGGCGCCACCAGGTGCCACATGGCCGAGGTCTGCGGGTACCCGTGCAGCAGCAGCAGCGGCGGACCGCTCCCGGCCGTGCGCACGCGGATGCGGGCCCCGGCGGGGGTGGTCACGTCGATGGTCGCCCAGCCGTCGAAGATCACCGGGCCCTCCAGGATCACCGGTCGAGCCGGTACCAGTCGATCGCGTTGCGGCTCTGCACGCGCTCGCGCTCGGGTCCGGTGAGCGCGGCCAGCAGCCGGTCCCCGCCGGTGCCGTGGTCGTGCGGGTGGTCGCTGGCGTGCAGGAGCATCGCGGCGGCGTCGAGCAGGTCGAGCACCTGCCGGACCTGCGCCGGGTCGCGCGGCAGGTGCGCGGGCGAGGTGGTCAGCCGGATGTGGCGGCGCACCACCTCCGACGGGCGGCCGTCGAGCCACGGCACCTCCCGCCAGACGCCCTTCCAGTCCTTGTCGAAGCGCCACAGCAGCGTGGGCAGCCAGGAGAACCCGCACTCGGCCAGCACCACCCGCAGCTGCGGGACCCGGGTGAAGACGCCCTCGGTCACCAGACTCGTCACCTGCGCCTGCACGATCAGCTGGGAGTTGCCCAGGTAGTCCTCGAGATAGGTGTGGGTGATCCCGGTCGGGGTGGCCGCGTTGCCGATCCGACCCCACGCGTGCAGGCCCACCACGAGGTCGTGGGCGGCGGCGGCCTGCAGCATCGGGTGGTGGCGCTTGTTGCCCCACGGGACGTCCGCGCGGACGGGCAGCAGCACCTGCACGAAACCGGGATGGCCGCCGATCCGCTCGATCTCCGCGACGGCCGCCTCGGTGTCGAGGGTGGGCACCACCATGCTCGCCCGCAGCCGGTCGTCCCGGTCGAGCCACTCGGTGACCAGCCAGTCGTTCACCGCGCGGGTGAGCGCGGCCTCGTAGTACGGGTTGCGGTTGCAGTGGAACGACGTGGTGCAGTTCAGCACGGCGGTGCTCAGCCCGGCGGGGTCGAGCAGCCCGGTGCGCAGCTCGTCGACCGTCGTGGCCGGGACGGCCCCGGCCGCTCGCGCCGCGGGCGTGGCACTGGTCGGCGCCTGCGGCGGGTACGCCCCGCCCTGGGTGGGTGAGAGGGACACCCCGCCGTCCTGGATGTAGGTGCGCCAGTACGGCTCGAGGTAGGGCGTGAGCGCGGCGATCGTGGCGGGCGCGCAGTGCACGTCGGTGTCGACGACGCCCGTCGTGGGGGGTGCGGCGGTCATCGCGACTCCTCCGGCTCCACCTCGGGCAGCCCGTAGAGCCGGCAGGCGTTCGATCCCATGATCGAGGACCGCAGCGCCGCCGGGAACAGCCGTGGAGCCTGGCGCGGCGAGTCGAAGTCCCAGTGCGGGTAGTCGGAGGCGAACATGATCCGGTCGTCCATCCCGATGTGCGCCAGGGCGATCTCCAGGTGCGCGGGGTCGTCCGGCTCCTCGATGGGCTGGGTGGTGAACCAGATGTGCTCGCGGACGTACTCCGACGGCGGCCTGCGCAGGTGCGGCACGTCGGTGCGCAGCTGCTCCCAGGCGTCGTCGAGCGCCCACATCAGCGGGCCCGCCCACGCGATGCCCCCTTCGACGCACGCCACCTGCAGCGACGGGAACCGCTCGAAGACCCCTTCACTCAGCATGCTCATGATCAGCGCGGCCATCGTGTTGCCGTTCCACACGTGTTCCTCGAGGTAGAACGACGGCCAGCCGGCTCCGCGGTGCTGCTCCAGGCCTCCGGTGTGCGCCGCGACCGGCAGCCCGGCCTCCGCCGCCGCTTCGTAGATCGGCCAGTACCGCCTGCGTCCGAACCCGAGCTCGCCGCCCGTCGACAGCAGCACCTGGACGAACCGCGGGTCGCCTGCGCGCAGCCGGATCTCCTCGGCGGCGAGGTCGGGCGCCTCGTGCGGGACGGCGATCGAGCTGCGCAGGCGCGGCTCGGCGCCGAGCCACTCGTCGGCCAGCCAGTCGTTGAGCGCGTGGCACAGGGCCGCCGCGTACTCGGGCTCCTCGACGCCCCAGCTGTGTCCCTGCAGCGGGATCAGGATCCCGTGGTCGATCCCGTACTCGTCGAGCAGCTGGTCGCGCACCATCTGCAGGTCGCTGCCCGGGAACCCGCCGGGAGGCCACGAGTCGAGCCGGAAGCCGGAGTTGCGCACCCGCGGGTAGATCTCCGGCGGCCCCGGCACGCGTCCCGCGAACATGTCCCACCGCTCCCGGTGCCGGTGCGCGAGCCGTTCGCGGATCTGCGGGGCCGGCGCGTGGGGATGGATGTCCGCGTCGACGATCGTGTGCCGGGCCCGGCTCGCCGTGGGGGCGGCCTGGGCGGGCAGTGCCGTGCTGGTCATCGCGCACCTCCGGATACGCCCGCCGCCGGCGCGCGGGGGCTCGTGTCGACCACGACGTAGGCGTCCTCGACGTGCACCGGGAACGTCTCGGCGACGAAGGGGCCGGGCAGGCGGCCGTGCACCGGCTCGGCCGTGGCGTCGCCCGCCTCGACCGACACGTCGTAGGTGCGGGCGGGTGGTTCGCCCGGGCCGAGGAAGGACTGCCCGGTGGCCAGGTCGTACTCCCAGCCGTGCCACGGGCAGGCGACGAGCGCGTCGTGCTCCGCCATCGCGTAGTCGCCGGGACCCGCCGACCGGACCCACGGCTTCGTGCGGCCGAGACACAGCGGTCCGCCCTGGTGGGGGCAGTGGTTGTTGACGGCGTAGAAGCGGTCGCCCACCCGGAACACGCCGATCGACCGCCGGCCGGCCTGCACGATCCGGCGCTCCCCCGGCGGGAACTCGTCGAGGCGCGACACCACGATCTTCACGGGATCCGACGTTAGGGACCCGGACCGGGCCGGAGGAAACAGAAAATCGGCATGGACACCATCAACCGTGTCGATGCCGGCTCTCCGCGCCGGAGCCGTCGGCGGGCGGAACCGGGACGGGCGTCCCGCCCTGCGCCGCACCGAGGACGAGGCGGCGGAACCACCGGTGCCCGGCCTCCTCGTCGTGCCGTTCGTGCCACCACAGCCGGGCCTCGAGCGGGTCCAGCGGCGTCGGGCAGGCCAGTATCCGCAGCGGCAGGTGCCGGGCGCACTCCCGGGCGAGCCGCTCCTGCATGAGGGCCACGTGGTCGGTCGAGGCCAGGAGGTAGGGCACCGCGTGGAAGCTGTCCACCCGGACCGCCACCTGCGGCCGCACCCCGAGCCGCGAGAGCTGCCGGCTCACCGGCACGACGGACGGGAACTCGGCGTCGTCGTGGTACGGCACGACCCAGGTCGCCGTCGCCAGCTCGCCGAGGTCGGCGGACTCCTCGCCGAACCGCCGGTTCCCGGCCGCCACGACGCACACCCAGCGGTCGGTGAGCAGAGGTGCGGACCGGATCTCGGGGATGCGGAACCGGCTGGTGGCCTGGGAGACCACGCAGTCGACCACGCGGATCGTCTGCGTGATGTTCGCGGCGAGAGACTCCCGGGCGAGCACGACGTTCAGCCGGGCGTGCGGCGCAGCCGCGTTCATCGCCGCGGCGAGGGGCTGCCCCAGCACCGCGACGGCGTAGTCGGACATGACGATCGTGAACTCGCGGCGCGAGGTGGCGGCGTCGAAGCGCGACCCGGTGGCCAGCAGCCGCTCCACGCCCTCGCACACGGCCTCGACCTGCTCGCCCAACTGGAAGGCGAGCGCCGACAGCTCGTACCTCCCGCTGCGCCGGATCAGCAGGTCGTCGTCGAAGTACCGGCGCAGCCGCGCGAGCGCGGCGCTCACCGCCGGCTGGGACACCCCGACCCGCTCGGCGGCCCGCGTGACGTTGCGCTCCCGCAGTAGCTCGCGCAGGACGATGAGAAGGTTGAGGTCCAGACCGGCCAGACGCGACGTCGCGGACTTCACGTGACCATCGAAGGACACCCGGGCGCCGATCACCAGCCCCCCGGCGAGCCGGGGCGCCCGGCGGGCCCGCCATCAGCACCGCTGATGCCGCGACAGAAACAATCATTGTTTCCCCGCTGTCGGGCCGCGTGGCTAATCTCGCTGGGACGCCATCCACGGAAACGGGCCGATCCGAAAATCCCGGTCATCCGCGTCGGGCGGGCGGTCGGCGGAAACAGCATCCGCGCACCCGGCCCTGCGTTCCCGCAGTGCACCGGAAGGCGCGGAAAGGGAGGTCGGACGATGCTGTCCCAGCAGGACAACGAGATCCTCACCCGGGTTGGCCCGGGCACCCCGGTGGGCGAGGTGCTGCGCCGGTACTGGACGCCCGCGCTGCTGTCGAGCGAGCTGCCCGCCCCGGACTGCGACCCGGTCCGGGTGCGGCTGCTCGGCGAGGACCTCGTCGCCTTCCGCGACACGAACGGCCGGGTCGGCCTGATCCAGGAGAACTGCCCGCACCGCGGCGCGTCGCTCTACTTCGGACGCAACGAGGAGTGCGGGCTGCGCTGCCCGTACCACGGCTGGAAGTTCGACGCGGACGGCGCGTGCGTCGACATGCCCAGTGAGCCGCCGAAGAGCGTGTTCAAGGACAAGGTGAAGGCCAGGGCCTACCCGGTGCACGAGTCCGGCGGGATCGCCTGGACCTACATGGGCCCGCCGGAGACGATCACGCCCTTCCGCGACTTCGGCACCGAGAGCCTGCCCGCGCAGAACCAGCTCGCCACGAAGCTGCAGTCGTACTGCAACTGGATCCAGACGATGGAGGGCAACGTCGACACCGCCCACATCTCGTGGCTGCACTCGTGGGACGGCGCCGCCGACATCGAGGACGACGGCACCGACAAGCCCGGATACCCGTCGAACAAGATGACCTGGAAGTTTTGGCACCACGACCGCGCCCCGCAGCTCGAGATCGAGGACACCTGGTACGGCTTCCGTTACGCCGGCCTGCGCGAGACCCCCAACGGTCACACCAACGTCCGGATCACCGAGTACGTCTTCCCCTACAGCACGATCATCGCGGCGGTCCCCTACAGCACCCGCCACCTCATGGTCGTGCCGATCGACGACCACAACTGCTGGCGCTACAACTTCGAGGCCACGGTCCCGTCCAACCCGCAGGGCCACGGCGGTGCGCCGCTGTTCAGCTACGGCCCGTTCGAGACGCCGTTCACGCGCCGGGTCGGCGGCATCACGCCGCGGAACTACCTCGCCGAGGCCGACTACAACATCGACCGCGAGGTGCAGCGCACCACCACGTTCAGCGGGGTGAAGGACTTCGTGAGCCAGGACCTCATGGTCACCGAGTCGATGGGCCCGATCTACGACCGCTCCCAGGAGCGTCTCGGCACGATCGACAAGGCGATCATCCGGATGCGCAACCAGCTCATCCGCTCGGCGAAGGCCCTCGCCGAGAACGGTGAGGCGCCGCTGCTCGCGCTGGCCGGGCCGGACACCGACTTCCGCACGATCCGCGCCGCCGACAAGATCCTCGAGGACGGTGAGGACTGGCGCTACCTGGGCACCGACGCCGACCCCGCGGTCCAGGAGGGCGAGGCGGCGCTGCGGGACGCGCAGACTCGGACGCCCCAGCCCGCCGCGGGCGACTGAGCCGGGATGGGGATCAACCGGCTCAACCACGCCGTGGTGTTCGTACGCGACGTCGACCGCAGCGTCGCGTTCTACCGGGACGTGCTGGGCTTCAGCGTCCAGATGGAGCGGCCGGGCCAGGCCGCCTTCATGCAGGCACCCGACTCGACCAACGACCACGACATCGGCCTGTTCGCCATCGGCGAGGCGGCCGACAACCCGGCCGGACGCGGGGCCGTGGGGCTCTACCACCTCGGGTGGGAGATCGGCACGCTCGCCGAGCTCGACGACCTCGCCCACCGGCTGATGGCCGTCGACGCGTACGTCGGCGCCACCGACCACGGCACCACCAAGAGCATCTACGCCCGTGATCCCGACGGGCTGGAGTTCGAGGTCGCCTGGCTGGTGCCCGCCGAGCTGCTCGACGACGCGGCGTTCGAGGGGCGCCGCCGCCGCGGCGTGCCACTCGATCTGGAGAAGGAGAAGGCGAGGTACGGCGCCGGCACACGAGGGGGTGTCGGCGTCTCCTCGCCGGCTGCCGCACTGCCCTGAACCGGCACGACCCCGGCTCGACGAGGAGGCGGAATGGTGCGGTTGTGGGCCCGGCGCGGGCGTCTCGTCGCCGCCGTGGTGGCGGTACTGGGCGTGGTGGCGCTCTCCGCCGGTTGCGGGGCGGCCGGCGGGAGCGCCCGCGCCGACATCCGCGCGGTCAACGCGTGGGGCGGTGACCTCGCGAGCGAGGGCCTCCCGAAGCCCGGCGGCACGCTCCGGCTGGGCATGGACCGGGAGATCGTCAGCTTCGACCCCGCGGTCCAGAACTCGAACATGGCCGAGTTCGCGGTCTACGACTCCCTGATGAAGCTGACGCCGGACGGCACGGCGCAGCCCTACCTCGCGCAGTCGATGGACAGCCCGGACGGCGGGCTCACCTGGCGGATGGGGCTGCGGCCCGGCGTGCGGTTCAGCGACGGCACCCCGCTCGACGCCGACGCCGTGCTGGTCAACGTGCAGCGCCACATCGACAAGGCGGCCTCCCCCGCGCACCCATACGCGGAGCAGATCGCCTCGATGCGGGCGGTCGACCCGCTGACCGTCGAGTTCACCCTGAAGAGCCCGCTGGGCTCGTTCCCGGTGGTGTTCGCCCAGTCGATCACCTACGGCAGCCTCGGGGTGATCATCTCCCCGGCCGCGCTGCAGCGGTACGGCGACGACATCGGCCGCCACCCCGTCGGGGCCGGCCCGTTCCGGTTCGTCGAATGGATCCCGGACTCGCGTCTCGTCCTGGAACGCAACCCGGACTACTGGCAGACCGGCAAGCCCTACCTGGACCGGCTCGAGTTCCGCCCGCTGCCGGACACCGAGTCGCGCTACGCGTCGATCCAGAACGGCGACGTCGACCTGATCTTCGCCGCCTACAACCAGGAGCTCGTGCGCGCCGCCGGAGACCCGGGCCTCACCGTCTACTACGGACCGGGGAACGCCGGCGAGTACCTCTACTTCAACTTCGCCCGCGCGCCGTTCGACGACCGGCGCATGCGGGAGGCGGTGGTCCGCGCGCTCGACATGAAGGCGCTGAGCGCCAGCCTCTACAACAACCAGATCGTCAGCGCCACGAGCCTCTTCGACACCGACAGCCCCAACCACACAGAGGCTGCGTCGCAGGAGTGGCCCGCCTACGACCCGGAACGCGCCAGGCAGCTCATCGCGGAGTATCGCGCGAGCGGCGGCAACCCCGACTTCACGCTCAAGACGACCACCGCGCGCACCCAGTTCGGGGAGTTCCTGCAGGCGCAGATGGCCGCGGTCGGCATCACGGTGACGCTGCAGTTCTACGATCTGGCCCAGTACTCGTCGCAGGTCGTGCAGAGCGGGGACTTCGACCTCACCACCACGGTGAGCGCGTTCGACGCGCCCTTCCCCGGCGCGTCCCGGCTCGTGCACACCGGCGGCAACACCAACTACGGGAAGTACTCGAACCCCCAGGTCGACGCGCTGCTGGACACCGCGGCGAGCACCAGCGACGAGGCCGAGCGGACCCGGGCATACCAGCAGGTCGAGCTGCAGGTGAACCGCGATCTGGTGGCCTGCTGGCTCAGCCGCAGCTACCTGGCGACCATCGCGAAGCCGCAGGTGAAGGGCATCGACCGCTACACGTCGAGGGACATGTTCTACGCCTCGGTCTGGCTCGACCGGTAACCGCGTCTCGGCTGCCCGTCAGACCGGCGCCGGCGCGTCGGCCGGACGCACGCTCCAGAGCCGGGCCGTGACCACGACGGCCGCGACGGCCAGCAGCGTCGCGGCCAGCATCGCCGCGGTGGTGAAACCGGAGACGAACGCCTCCCCCGCGATCGTCAGCACAGGGGTGGGGTCCGGCAACTGCCTCGCCGCGGCCACCGCGCCCCCGAGGGTTCCGGTCGCCGCCTCCGCCACGTCCGGCGGGAGCGCAGCGGGGAGGGCGCCGCTGATCTCGTCGCGGTAGACGGCGGTGGCGACCGTGCCGAGGACGGCGATGCCGACCGCTCCGCCGAACTCCGCGCCCGTCTCGCCGACGGCGGCGGCCGCCCCGGCCCGCTCCGGCGGCGCGGTCGTCACGATCAGGTCGATGGCCAGTGGTGCGACCATCCCGGTGCCGAAGGTGAGCACCGTGTACGCGGACATCACCGCGAGCACCGACGACCCGGTGCCGACCATGCCGACCAGCGCGAACCCGGCGGCCGCCACCGCGGTTCCCGCGCCGACGACCACCGCGGGGCGCACCGTGCGCACGAGGACGGTGGCCAGCCCGATGCCGATCGCGGTGCCCGCGACGGTCGGCAGCATCCACAGTGCGGCGACGAACGGGCGAAGCCCCAGCACGAGTTGCAGGAACTGCACGGCGAGGTAGCCCATCCCGGCACTGGCGAGCACGATCACCGTCTGGGCACCGAGAGCGGCGCCGAACCCGCGGCTGCGCAGGAGCCGGATGTCGATCATCGGATCGGCCAGCCGGAGCTGTCTGCGGACGAACAGCACGGCGAACCCGCAGCCGACCAGCACGGCCAGCGCCGGGGCCGTCCCGAGCGCGTGCGCCGCCGCCTCCTTCACCCCGTAGACCACCGGGAGCACGGCCGCCAGCGAGAGCAGCGCGGACAGCACGTCGAACCGGCCGGGACGCGGGTCCCGCGACTCCGGCACCAGCACCGGCCCCACCACGAGGAGCAGCAGCATCACGGGCACGTTGATCAGGAACACCGAGCCCCACCAGAACTGCTCGAGCAGCAGCCCGCCCACGATGGGGCCGATCGCGACCCCACCGGTGAACGCCCCGGTCCAGATGCCGATCGCGACACGACGGTCCCGGTCCTCGGGGAACATCGACCGGATCAGCGCCAGGGTGGACGGGGCGAGCACCGCGCCACCGACACCGAGCAGCGCACGTGCCGCGATCAGCATCTCGGGCGTGGACGCGTACGCGGCGAGGACGGACGCCCCACCGAACGCCCCCGCGCCGAGCAGCAGCAGCCGACGGCGCCCGATCCGGTCGCCGAGCGAGCCCATCGTGATCAGGAACCCGGCGATGAGGAACCCGTAGACATCCATGATCCACAGCAGCTGGGTGCCGCTGGGGGCGAGGTCGGCGCTGAGCCAGGGCGCGGCCATGAACAGCACGGACAGGTCCATGGAGGCGAGCAGGGCGGGCAGCACCAGTACGGCGAGCCCGAGCCAGGCCCGGCGGGCGTCGTTCATGCGGGCGATCATACGTACGTATAAGACGCTTGTATAGAACGCACGTCCGTCCAGGACCTACGATCGCGCCATGGGACACCGCGAGGACCTGCTCGCCGGCGCGAAGCGCTGCCTCGCCGAGAAGGGCTTCGCCGCCACCACGGCGCGCGACATCGTGGCCGCCTCCGGCACCAACCTGGCGTCGATCGGCTACCACTTCGGGTCGAAGGACGCCCTGCTCAACGCGGCGATCATCGACTCGTTCGACGACTGGGACGACGAGATCGCGCACGCCCTCCGGTGCGCCACGCCCAGCACGCCCGTCGACCGCCTGGAGGCGTTCCTCGACGGAGTCGTGGCCGCGCTGACCAGGGACCGGTCCACGGCGGTCGCGAGCGTGCAGGCCTACACGCGCGCCGAGCACACACCGGAGCTCCGGGACCAGATCGCCGATGCCTACGATCGCGGCCGCCGCTCGGTCGCCGCACTGATCCTCGACGTCGCGGAGGACGAGGTCGACGAACGGACGGCGCTGCAGCTCGGCTCGCTCGCCCTCGCCCTGGTCAACGGGCTGGTGCTGCAGACACTGCTCGACCCGGAGCGCGCGCCGTCCGGCCGCGACCTCGCCGCCGCCCTCCGCGCCCTCCGACCTGATGAGCCGGCGCAGGCGAGGACCGGGTCAGGCGGTGTAGCTCAGGGCGAGGCCGGGCCGGGGCCACGGGGTCGAGTAGAGGATCCCCCGGCCCGATGACGTGATGTAGGCCGTGCGCAGGTCCGGGCCACCGAAGCAGATGTTGGTGACGAAGAGGTCGGCCTCGGGCACCGGCACGGTCTCGACCAGCGCCCCCTCGGGGGAGACGACACTGACGCAGTTCGCGTAGAGGGTCGCGACGCAGACGTTGCCCTCGGCGTCCACGGCCAGCGAGTCCAGCCCCAGCATCCCCGGGAACGCGTGCAGCAGCGTGCCACCGTGCCGCGCCGCGGAGCCAGGATCGGGCCGCACGCGGCCCGGCCCGTCCAGCTCCCAGCACCAGAGCCGGCCGGTGAACGTCTCGGCGACGTAGACCCGCGAGCCGTCCGGGGCCAGCCCGACCCCGTTGGGGGCGTTGAGCGGGTGGACGACCTCGACGATGCGCGAGCCGTCGGCCGTGGCGTAGTAGAGCCCGCCGAGGTCGGTGTCCCGCTCGCGGGTCTTGCCCATGTCGGTGAACCAGAAGCCGCCGTGGCCGTCGAAGACGAGGTCGTTGGGTCCGCGCAGCCCCCGGCCGTCGACGTGGGTGTAGAGGTCACTCACCTCCCCGTCGAGGGTGACGCGCTGGATGCGGCCGCCGATGTAGTCGGCCGGCTGCGGACCAGGCGCCGTCAACCCGTTGCGGACCGACCAGGAGAACCCCCCGTTGTTGCACACGTACACCGCCCCGTCCGGGCCGATCGCGGCGCCGTTCGGGCCACCACCGGTGGTGGCGACCACCGACGTCGACCCGTCGGCGGCGACCCGGGTGAGCGTGCCGCGCTTGATCTCGACGAGCAGCACCGACCCGTCGTCGAGCGCGACCGGCCCCTCCGGGAACTGGAGTCCCCCGGCCACCACCGCGTGCGTCATTTCCCGTCTCCTGCCTGTCACTGCGTCCGGTCGATCCACGTGCCGGCCACGAAGAGGTCCCGGGTGATGTAGCGGTCGATCCCCTTCACCTCCGGCTTCGTGATGGTCGAGAGGTAGCTGCGGCTCAGCCACTGCACGGCGACGTCCTGGTTGAGCAGCAGCTCGATCTGCTGGTAGTCCTGCGTGCGCCGCGCCGGGTCGCCGGTGGCGCTCGCATCGCGTGCCAGCTGGTCGACCTGCGGGTTCTGGTACTTGCCGAAGTTGGACGAGCCGCCCGTCGTGTACACGCGGCTGATGCCGGGGAAGGGGTGGTCGAACGCCGCGATCTGGCTCGCCATGTCGAAGTCGCCGCCCTGCAGGACGCGGCCCGCGTACTCCGCGAGGTCGAAGTAGCGCACCTCGACCTTCACCCCCACCGCGGCCATCGACGCCTGCACGAACTCCCCGAGCGGCACGGAGCTGCGGTCGGTGGTGTAGACGAAGTCGGGGTCGCCACCCGCGGCCCGGTAGGTGTCCACCAGCTGTCTCGCGCGGGCGACGTCGTACGTCGGCCAGGCGTCGGTGGCCTGCTGCGTGTGGTACGGGCTGTTCTCGTCGAACAGGCTCTGCGCCCTGATCAGCCGGTTGCTGAAGAAGGCGGCGCCGAGCGCGTTCGGATCCATCGCCGCCACGGCGGCCTCGCGCATCCGCCTGTCGTCGAAGGGCGCCCTGGTGAAGTTGAAGTAGTTGAGGACGCCGCCGTTGCCCGGTCCGAAGTAGACACGCAGGTTCGGGTTGGCCGACGCCCGCACGAGCTCGGTGTTGAAGCCGCCGTTGATCGCGTCCACATCCCCGTTGGCCATGGTGGCGTAGCGGCTCTCGGTGTCGGGCAGTGGCCGGATCTCCACACCGTCGAGGTAGGGCATCCCCTGCCGCCAGTAGCCCGGGTTGCGTACCAGCTCCATCTTGTTGTCCCGGACCCAGTTCGCCAGCACGAACGGACCGGCTCCGACGGGGTGGCTCCCGACGTCGTCGCCGTACTGCGCCAGCGCGGCGGGCGAGACGATCATGCCGAGCGTGCCCAGCGACATGGGCTGGGCGAAGACCACCGGGAAGTCACCCATCGGGCCGTCGAGGACGAACTCCACCGTGAGGGGGTCGAGCGCCCGCATGGCGCTGATCCGCAGCGCGAACGCGTGGGCCGGCGAGGCGGCCTTGTCGATGTGGCGCCGGGTGTTGACGATCACCGCGTTCCCGTCGAGCGGCGTGCCGTCGGAGAACCGCACTCCGTCGCGCAGACCCAGCCGCCACGTCACGCCGCCGTCGGGGCTCGTCATCGACGCGGCGAGGTAGGGCGCCGCCGTGCCGTCCGGCGTCAGCTTGAGCAGCGAGTCGTAGACCATCGTCGCGGCGAGGTTGGTGTTCTGCCGCGTCGGGTCGAAGCTGATGATCTCCCGGTCGTTGCCGATGACGAGGGTGCCGCCGCGTTCCGGGGCGCCCTCCGCGGTCCGGTCTCCCCCGTAGGGGTCGAGGGTTCGCAACGTCAGCGCGGCGCCGGGACCGGTGGCCACCATCTGGCCGCAGGCCGCCACCAGCACCGCGCACAGCAGCACGGCGGCGCCCACGACGCTCGTGCGGGCAGGGCGAAGGGGCAACCGCATCGTGCACTCCTCATCGAGTCGGCGACCGGCCGACGGGCGGCCCCCACCCGGATGCCCGAGGAGTTCGAGGTGTAGCCCGCATCACAATGCTGAGCCCGGCAGGCGCCCGGACCCAGCATCTGCGTGCACGATGCCGTGCCGATCCGTGCGGGCGCCCGGCCCGCGACCACCGCATGATCACGTCCACGACCCCGCCCCGGGCCGATGGGGTAGATGTGGGGTACGCGTCGGCGAGCGCGCACCCGCCGACGCCCGACCGGAAGGATCACCATGAAGTTCGGTATCGGATGCTTCGTCACGGATGAGGGCATCGCACCGGGCGCTCTGGGCCGAGCGGTTGAGGAGCGCGGCTTCGCCTCGCTGCTCGTGGCCGAGCACAGCCACATCCCGGTCTCGCGGCGCACTCCCTATCCGGCCGGTGGCGACCTGCCGAGGGTCTACTACCGCGCCCTGGACCCCTTCGTCGCGTTGACCGCGGCAGCAGCGGCCACCTCCCAGCTGGTCGTGGGCACGGGAATCGCCCTGCTGGCCCAGCGCGACCCGATCAGCACGGCGAAGGAGGTTGCCTCCCTCGACCTGGTCTCCGGCGGCCGGTTCGCCTTCGGTGTGGGCGTGGGCTGGAACCGCGAGGAGATGGAGAACCACGGCACCGACCCCACCACCCGCGGCCGCCGCATGGACGAGTACCTCGAGGCCATGCGCCGCATCTGGACCGAGGACCAGGCCGAGTTCCACGGCGAGTTCGTGAACTTCGACCCGATCTTCTCCTGGCCCAAGCCCGTCCAGCAGCCCCATCCCCCGATCTACATCGGCGGCGGTGAGGCCAACTTCGGTCGGATCGCCCGGTTCGGCGCCCGGTGGCTGCCCAACGCGACGTCGGCGGACGCTCTCGCGCCACAGCTGGCCAAGCTCCGGGACGTCGCCGGGGCCGACGTCGTGGTCGCGGCCACGCACATCGGCCGTCACGAGCCGGAGAAGCTCGCGGGCTACGCGGAACTCGGCGTCGAACGCCTGACGCTGAACATCCCGACCGCACCTGAGGCGGAGACCCTGGAGCACCTGGACCGGATCGCCGAGCTCGCGGCCAAGGTCGGGTAGCGGAAGCGGCTCTCCGGCCGGTGCCTACGGCCGGAGCTCGTGTCCCGTGGTGCTGTCGATGTGTCCGGGGACGTCGCCCTCGGGCACGTTGCCGGTGGTCGAGGTGCCGCCCGGCTCGAACATGAGAATGGATCCGCCGGGCGAGGACGGCTTGTGCTCGACCCCTGCGGGCACGACGAAGGTGTCGCCCGCGTGCAGCACCACGGTCCGCTCCTCCCCGCCGGTGCGCACGGTCACGTCGAAACGGCCGTCGAGCACCAGGAAGAACTCGTCGGTGTGGTCGTGGACATGCCATACGTGGTCGCCCAGGGTGTGGGCGATCCGGACGTCGTAGTCGTTCACCCGGGCCACGATCCGGGGGCTGTAGACATCGTCGAACGACGCCAACGCCGCGTTCACGTTGACGGGTGGAGGTGTCGTCATGCGCTCCATCGTGGCCCGGTACCGGACCACGTCTCTTGTACGTCCTTGTCGGAGCCGTCCCGGCCCGCCGGGCGCCTCAGCCGCCCGCCGGCCGGGCGGCGGCGCGGACGTCGGCCGGGGTGCCGAGGCCGGCCCCGGTGCCGTCGGTGTGGCGCACCTGCTCCTCCCACGGCAGCCGGTAGCGACCGGCCACCAGGTCCTGCATGAAGGTGTAGGGACAGTCGGTGGCGCCACCTTCGACGGCGCTGTAGCCGCGGTGGCCCAGCTGGTAGATGTTGTTCTCCACACCCCAGCCGCGCCGGGCCTCGTCCGCCCGCGCCGGCACCACCTCGGCGGTGACGATGCGCCCGGGAGTCCCGTCGCCCTGCTCCAGCACGGTGCCGTCCACGTCGCAGACCATGGCCTCGCCCTGCGAGTGGATCCCCGCCCCGTCGGGGCCCGCGAGGCAGACCGACGCGGTGTAGGCGAGGTTGCAGAACGCGTTGGCCTGGTTGGTGATCCGCCAGGCCTGCTGGATCGGGTAGGTGTAGCCGGCGGTGCGCAGGATGACGTTCGCCCCGCGGTAGGCGGCCTCGCGCGCGGCCTCGGGCAGCATCCCGTCGTGGCAG
Organism: Pseudonocardia xinjiangensis; assembly: GCF_050948425.1. Classification (NCBI taxonomy): domain Bacteria; kingdom Bacillati; phylum Actinomycetota; class Actinomycetes; order Pseudonocardiales; family Pseudonocardiaceae; genus Pseudonocardia; species Pseudonocardia xinjiangensis. Next base: position 4,730,341 of record NZ_CP192009.1, read on the forward strand.
ATGATGAGCGCCAGCCGGGAGCCGGCCGGCCCGTCGCACACGGGGATGCCGAGGTCACCGGGGTGCCACGGTTCGGCAGGCACCCACGGGTGCAGCTTGCGGTAGTGCAGCCGCAGCTCACCGGTGTCGTCCACGATGACCCCGGTGTTGAACGGCGCACCGCCCGGGTTGCGTTCCATGATCGAGAAGCACGCCCAGATCCGCGCCTCCGCGCACGCCGCACGCAGCTTCGCGATCTCCGGGCCGTCGACGTCGCAGAGCAGCCGGTCGTCGAGCCACGACGCGGGATCCAGGCCGTGCAGGCTGTACTCGGGGAACACCAGCAGGTCGGGCACGGGAAGGGCACGTCGCGCACCCGTCACCGTGGCGGCGATCCGGTCTACCGCGGCCGCCAGGTCCGGCGGCTCCGTCACGATCGGCACGGGAGCCTGCACGAGGCCCAGCACCATCCCGCCCGGTGACGGGTTCAGCCCACCCAGTCCACTCACGACATCACTCCGATCCCGGCGGGCTCGCCCGCCTGCTCCTGCACCCCCGCCTGTTCCTGAACCACTGCGGGCCAGCGATCGGCCCACGGACGGGCCCGTTCGAACGCCGCCGAGGCGCGCAGCACCGCCGCGTCGTCGAGGTGGCGCCCGACGATGTGCAGGCCGACGGGCAGTCCGTCGGCCGTCATCCCGGCAGGGCAGCTCGCGGCGGGCTGGCCGGTCATGTTGATCGGCTGGGTGAAGCTCAGCCACGCCGACGACCCGACGATGCGGCCGTCGACCTCCTCCGGGCCCTGCATCCCGAGCGCGAACGGCGGCACCGTGAGGGTGGGCGTGACCAGCAGGTCGTAACCGGCCATGAGCCGCCACATCCGGTTGGCCACCGCCTTGCGCGCCATGACGGCGTCGGTGAGCTGCTCCCCCGTCCACCGGCGAGAGCACAGGTCGACGAGGTGGGGCGACATCTCACTGCCGTACCGCTCGACGAGCTCCCGCATCCCGGTCAGGTCGGTGTCGGCCACCACCAGGCGCCAGAACGTGTCCTGCGGGTCCGGCCAGCCGGGGTCGACCTCCTCGACGACGCACCCGAGCTCGCGGAACGCCTGCACGGCCTGCGTCACGACCTGGCGGACCGCCGCGTCGACGGCGACGTAGCCCAGATCCGTGCTGAACGCGATGCGCATCCCGCGGACGTCCCCGGCCGTGGCGGTGCTCCAGTCGACGTCACCGGCCGGGATCGAGTGCCGGTCGCGCGGGTCGGGACCGGCGAGCACCGACATCATCAGCGCGGCGTCGTCGACGGTCCGGGTCATCGGGCCGATGCACTCGAGCGACTCCCAGCCCGACATCCCGGGGTACCGCTCGTCGCGGCAGCCGGGGTAGAGCGGGACCCGTCCCATCGAGCCCTTGAACCCGTAGACGCCGCAGTGCGCGGCGGGGATGCGCACCGATCCGCCGCCGTCACTGCCCAGCGCCACCGGGGACATCCCCGTGGCCACCGCGATCCCGGACCCGGCGCTGGACCCACCCGGGGTGAGGGCCGGGTTCCAGGGGTTGCGGGCGGTCGGCGAGACCGGGTTGTGCCCCACGGCGCTGTAGCCGAACTCGGGCACCGTCGTCTTGCCCAGCACCACGGCGCCCGCCGCGACGATCCGCTCGACCACCACGTCGTCCTCGTCGGGCACGAAGTCGCGGTACGCGGGCGACCCCGAGCGGGTCGGGATGCCGGCCGTCGCGATCAGGTCCTTGACGGCGACGGGCACCCCCGCCAGCGGGCCCACGTCCTCCCCCCGGGCCACGGCGTCGGCGATCTCGCGCGCCCGCTTCCGCGCGCGGTCGGCGGTGAGCTCGACGAAGGCGTGCAGCTGCGGGTCGAGCTGCTCGACGCGCTGCAGCGCCGCGTCGACGACCTCGACCGGTGACACCTCCCCGGCGCGGACCAGCCGGGACAGGTCGGTGGCCGGGAGCGAGCACAGCTGGGTGACGTCCACGGGTGTCCTCCTCTGCTTTGCGCCGGTCAGGCGGCCGGCACCGATGCGGGCTCAGGGGCGGTGCTCGGGCTGAGCGCGTCGATCACCGCGTACACGACGCCACCCAGCACGAGGCCGGCGACGGCCTCGCTGAGCTGCGGGGCGAACACGTGCACGGCGTACGAGCCGATCGACGCGACCGCCCAGGCCACGAACGGGGCGGGGCGCCAGGCCCGCACGGCCCGCACGCCGCCGCGGCGGCGCAGCACCTGGTCGACGATGAGGATCGCGCCGATCGGCGGGACGAAGATGCCGAGCAGGTTCAGCCAGTCGGAGAAGTAGCTCCAGACGCCGGCGAGCGCCGCGACGAGACCCACGAGCCCGAGGACGACCGTGAGCACGCGCATCTTGCCGCCGGTCAGCTGGCTCCACCCGACGGCGCCGTTGTAGAGGCAGTGGCAGCAGACCGAGCCGAGGTTGGCGAAGACGAAGACCACCGCGATGACCGAGAGCACCGGGCCGTGGCTGGTGAGGATCGGCAGGAAGTCGCCACCGTTGGTGGCCGGGTCCACGGCCTTGCCTGCGGCGACGACGAGGCCGCCGACGAGCAGCGAGATGAAGTTGGCCACCGGGAAGGCGGTGAAGGCGGCCATCACGGCCTCGCGCCCGCTGCGCGACCAGCGCGTGAAGTCGGCGGTCATGGTGCCGGAGTCGGCGAAGCCCGCGATGGTGATCGTGACCGCGGCGCCGAGGCTGAAGACCGTGGCACCCGGGCCACCACCCTGGTAGCTGGTGATGCCGGAAAGCCCGCCGTTGCGGGCGGCGAGCACGAGCGCGACCACGGCGAGCACGACGAACATCGGGGCGGCGATGAGGCCGATGACCGTCAGCGCCCGGATGCCGATGAAGGTGATCGCGATGTAGAGCACGCCGGCGATCAGGATCATCCACGTCTCGTTCAGGCCGAGCGAGGTGTGCAGGGTCGACCCGGTAAGCCCCGTCTGGAACGCGAACCAGCCGATCACCACGGTGGACAGGAAGCCGGCCGCGATCGTCGCGCCGTGGCGGCCGAACGTCTCGGCGGCGGTGAGCGCGAAGTTCTTGCCGGTCCGGCCGGCGATGTAGCTCAGCGAGCCGACGTAGACGAGCAGGATGATGTTGCCGATGATGATGGCGGAGATCCCGCGCCAGAAGCCGAGGCCGTAGACGGTGGTGCCGCCGAACACGGCGTTGGTGATGATCATCGGGAAGCCGAACCAGACGGCCGACACGGAGCCGAGCGACCTCCTGCGCGACAGGGGTACGGGCTCGTGCTCGAACTCCGACTCGAGCTCGAGTGCATGGTGCTCGTGGACCTGCTGGTCCTTCTCACTGGTGGTGCTCACGGGGTGGTCCTTCCGATCGGGTGGGCCGGCTCGGCCATGGGCCGGCGGGACGAGCGCAGGTCGCAGCCGAGGCGACGCAGGCGGGCGCGGACGGCGCGCAGGAGCGCGGGGGCGTCCGGGGTGTCGCTGTGGACGCAGACGGTTCCGACGGACGCGAACGCGGGTGCGGCGAGCATGGCCTCGACCCGGTCGCCTGCGGCGGCCGGCGGACCGAGGTCCTCCGGCGTCCAGCCGAACATCATCACCGTCGCGTCCCGGTAGGGACGGTCGGCGAAGAACTCCTCGACGACCTCCAACCCGTGCGCCGCCGCGGAGGCGGCGAGAGCGGAGGAGGGCAGGGTGAACACCGGCAGGCCGGCGTCGAAGGCGCGGACGGCGCGGCAGACCGCGTCCGCCAGTTCGGAGTCGTCCATCGCCATCATGTAGAGCGCGCCGTGGAGCTTGAGGTGCGCGAGCGGGACCCCGGCGGCCCGGGTGAACGCGGAGAGCGTGCCCATCTGGGCCAGGCAGAGGTCGTACACCTGCTGCGCCGTCACGGCGATCATGCGGCGCCCGAAGCCCTCCCGGTCGGGCAGGCCGACGTGGGCGCCGACGGCGACACCGTGCCGGGCGGCGAGCTCGACGCTCGTCCGCATCGTGGCGGGGTCGCCCGCGTGGGCGCCGCACGCCACGTTCGCCGACGTCACCAGCGGCATCACCGCCTCGTCGGCGCCGTAGCGGTAGACGCCGAAGCTCTCGCCGAGGTCGCAGTTCAGGTCGAGCGTCCGGGGCGTCACCGGCGCCGGACCGACCGCCACGCTCATCGCGCCGCTCCGGCGACCACCCCGGGCCGGGGTGTGCCCACCGCGGGAAGAACCGGTGCCCGCCGCGGCTGCGCGTGCTCCTCCCAGGCCTTGGCGAACCTCAGCAGCTGTGTCTCCGCGAACGGGCGCCCGAGCACGTCCATCCCCACCGGCAGGCCGGCGGCGGTCAGCCCGACGGGCACGGTCATCGCGGGCAGGCTGCTCTGCGACGCGATCACCGTGTTGGTCGGGAACGTCAGCGCCGTCCAGCGCAGATCGGCCAGTTCCTGGCGGCTCGGAGGCGGTACCTGCACCGTCGGGTAGACGAGGACGTCGACGCCTGCCCCGGCCATCAGGTGGAGCAGCACCCGGCGGAACTCCTCCTGGCGCAGCCGCATCCGGTGGTAGTCCGGGCCGTCGGCCGCCACCCGCGGACCGTTCGCGATGTCCCCGATCAGGTCGGTCAGCGGGTGGAACATCCCGCTCGCGTAGATCTCGTCGAAGCTGTGCACCGGAGCCGTGGGACGGGCGGCGAGGAAGGCGGTGATGTCCTCCTTCGACTGCAGCGAGTACAGCGACGTGCCGCGGATCCAGTTCTGCAGGCCGGGCACCTCCAGCCCGTCGACGACCTCCGCACCCGCGGCCCGCAGCTCACCGACGGCGGCCCGCACGAGGTCGTTGACCGGGCGCGACTCGGGATGGACCCCGAACGCGTCGGCCAGTACGCCGACGCGGACACCGGAGAGGGTGGCTCCGGCCAGCGCGGCGGCGTAGCCCCCCGGCTCGGTGGCGCGGGGCGCCACCGCGGTGAAGGGGTCGGCGGGGTCGTAGCCGACCATCGCGTCGAGGAGCACGGCGACGTCGCCGACCGTGCGGCACAGGGGCCCCGGCGTGTCCTGGAAGTGCACGAGCGGCGAGAACCCGGTGCGGCTCACCAGGCCGGTGGTGGGGCGCAGCCCGAAGAGGTTGGCGAAGGACCCGGGGACGCGGACCGAACCGCCCGTGTCCTCCGCGACGCCCAGCAGGCCGAGGTTCGCGGCCAGGCCCGCGGCGGTACCGGAGCTGGAACCCCCGATCTCGTGGGCGAGGGCGTAGGGGTTCTTCGTGTGGTCGGTGCGCGAGGAGAACGAGAACCAGCCGGCGGCGAAGTCGCACATCGCCGTCTTCGCGAGCACGACCGCCCCCGCCGCGCGCAGCCGCGACACCACGGTGGCGTCCTGCTCCGGGACGTAGTCGGCGAACAGCGCCGAGCCGAACGCCGTGCGGATCCCGGCCGTCTCGGCCTGGTCCTTCACAAGCACGGGCACCCCGTGCAGCGGGCCGCGGAACTTCCCCGTGGCCGCGAACTCGGCGTCGAGGGCCTCGGCGTCGGCGAGCGCGTTCCGGTTGACCGTGACGACGGCGCCGATGCGCGGGCCTGCGGCGTCGAGGTCGGCGATGCGCTGCAGGTACCAGCGCACGAGGTCGGCGCTGGTCGTGGTGCCGGCTCGCAGCTGGTCGTGGAAGCCGGCGGTGGTGATCTCCTCGTAGGTCACCTCAGGTCTCCTCTCGTTCGGCAGGCGCGCCGCAGCGCCCCGGAGGCGGAACCTCCGAGGGGCACCCGCGACGCGCGGGTCGGTGGGGTTGTGGGGTTGTGGTGGTGGCCGGGGGGAGCTGCCCTCGTCAGGTGGCGCCGGACGTGGCGGTGTCGCCGGACCCGACCGGTGCGGGACGCTCGGCACCGAGCGCTTCGGCCAGCGCCTCGGCGACGGTCCGGCTGGTGTGTTCGAGATGCCAGGCCGTCTCGTCGAGCAGGCCGGGCAGGTTGCGGCGCTCGATGAGCTCGAGCATCCGCAGGTGCTGGCGGTGGGCCTCGGCGAAGTCGTCGACCGTGGAGGCGTAGACGGCCATCGAGGACTCGACGCGGTCCCAGATGTTGTGGATGAGCTCCAGCAGGTGGGGGCTGCCGGCACACTCGTAGAACCGCTCGTGGAACCGGCGGTTGAGCCGCCGCCAGACCGCCGGGTCGAGCCCCGGGTCGGTCATCTCCGCAAGTACGGCGCGCAGGTCGGCCACGTCGCCGTCGGTGAGACGCGGCAACGCCCACTCGGCAGCCAGGTGTTCGAGCCGCAGCCGGATCTGGAACACCTGGACGACCTCGTCCGGAGCGAGCTGCACCACCGTGACGCTGCGGCGCTCGAACTCGACGAGACCCTGCGCCTGCAGCTTCCGCATCGCCTCCCGCACCGGCATCGTGCTGACGCCCAACGTGGCGGCCAGCGACCGCAGCGACACCTTCACCCCGGGCGCGAGATCTCCCGTACGGATGGCGACGCGCAGGCGGTCGTACACCTCTTCGTTGATCGTCGAGACACTGATCGTGTCGCGGTCCACGGCCACCTCCCCATGTGATCTGTGATCACAGACGCTACGGAGGTCTTGTGTCCGGGCTGTGCCACGCCGTTTCGACTGGGAAACCGGACAGCGCGGACCGCGCATTTCGCCGCAAGGCGTGGCGTACCTCGCCGACCAGGCAGAACCCGACACGGAAAGGGGCCGATCGCGTCGATCCGGTCAGGAGATCTCGGCGGCGACGAAATCGTGGAAGCTGCGGGGTGATCGGCCCGTGATCCGCTCGACGGTGCCGGTCACCCGGTCCTCCGCTCCGCCCCGGATGCCGTCGTCGAGGGCGGCGAGCACCGCAGCGAAGTCGGCCGGCACGCCGTATGCGCCGATGTGGCGCGCGAACTCCTCGGGCGCGACGGTCCGGTGGCGCACCGGAGCGCCCGTGTGGCGCGTGATGATCGCGGCGGCGTCGGCGTAGCTCAGCGCCTCGGGCCCGGTCAGGACGTGCTCGGTGTTGTGCGGTGCCTCGTCGGTGAGCGCGAACCCGGCGACGGCGGCGATGTCCGCCGCGTCGACGAAGGCCACCTTGCCGTCCCCCGTCGCGGTGACGATCTCGCCGCTGCGCACCCCGTGCGCCACCGCGTGGTCACCGGCGAAGTTCTGCATGAACCACGACGGCCGCAGCACCGCCCACTCCGGCATGGTGGCCCGGACGAGAGCGTGCACCGCGCCGAGCCCCGGCATGCCCTCCGGCACCGCCGACGAGCTGAGCTGGACGACCCGCCGGACGCCCTGGCGCCGGGCTTCCTCGAGGAACGGCTCCACGAGCGGGACGGGATCGGCCACCCCGACGGGAGCGACGAGATAGACGGCCGAGACTCCGCGCAGGGCCGGCGCGTGGGTCTCCCGGCTCGCCCAGTCGAACCGCACGTGCCCGGCGGCGCGGGGCCTGCGGGTCGCCGACCGCACGGGGACGCGCCGCTGCCGGAGGAACGCCGAGACCCGGGAGCCGGTGGTGCCGGTGGCCCCGACGACGAGGACCTCACCCATTCTCGGCACCGGTGAACGCGGCCACCAGCGCGTCGACGCCGCCCATCGCCTCGGCCACGGCGAGCGGGTTCCAGTAGTCGCGGTAGACCTGGATCTCGCCGTCGCGCACGACGATCACCGCGATGTAGCGCATGTCGTACGGGCGACCGGTGGCGACCACGGTCCCGGCGACCTCGAACTCCACGATCACGGTGTCCGGTTGCGTGCTCTGGTGCATCACCTGCTCGGTGACGGCCCGCACGTCGACGATGTCGGGGTAGGCGCGCAGGTACTCGTGGACCGCGGCGCGGCCCTCCACCTTCTGCGGGTAGCCGGGCGGGGCGAAGGGGAGCTCGAGCACGCCGGTCTCCGCCCACAGCCCGGCGAAGGCCGTCATGTCGTGGGCGATCAGGAGCTGCAGGGCGTGGTCGACGAGCTCACGGGGGGTCATGGCGTTCTCCTGGTCTGGACGATACGGAACCGTCCCGACCAAACGCACGCGGGACGGGCCCGTACCGTCCACTCGGTATGCTCTCCCCATGACGCGTCGCCGGCCGACAGGCGCAGCCGTGCTCCAGCCGGCGATCACCCGGGCCATCACCGAGGCCGTGCTCGACGAGTGGGCCGCCCACGGCTACGCACGGCTCTCGATGGAGGCCGTCGCCAAGCGGGCGGGCGTCGGCAAGAGTGCGCTCTACCGCCGCTGGCCGTCCAAGCAGGAGATGGCGATCGCGGTGATCTCCGAGTTCAGCGTGGTGCGGGCCGTGGTCCCCGACACCGGCGCACTGCGGACCGACCTGCGCGAGACCCTCGACGCGCTGATGGAGTGGCTGACCCACCCCCGGTTCTCCCGGATCCTGCCCGACCTCGTGGCCGAGACGGCCCGTAACCCGGAACTGGCAGGCGTCGTCGCGGCGATGATCGGCACCCCGAGGCGGGAGCGCGCCACGGTGATGTTCCGGCGGGCGATCGAGCGCGGGGAACTGCGCGAGGACACCGACCTCGAACTCGTCCAGGACCTGCTCGCGGCGCCCGTCTACTGGCGGCTGACCGTCCGTGCCGCAGAGGCGGAACCGGGGTATCTCGACGCGCTCGCCGACCTGCTCCTCCGCGCGATCGGCGCGCAGGACGGGGAGAAGAAATGACCGGTTCCGGACGGACGACCGCTCAGCAGGCCGGGGCCAGGCAGTCCGCGGCGCGGTCGGGCTCGCGGAGCAGCGCGTGCAGGGAGCGCAGGGCGTAGTAGGTACGCGATTTCACCGTACCCGGCGAGATGCCGAGATTCTCCGCCGTCTCCCGGACCGTGTTCCCGTGGATGTAGACGTCCTCGAGAACCGCCCGATGCTCGGGCGACAGCGTGTTCAGCGCCTGGAACACCAGCATCGAGTCGACGACCCGGTCGGCGTGGTCTCTCTGGACGGGATGGGTCATCACCGTCTCGACCACCTCGATCGGGCGCACGTTGCGGGCGCGGGCCCGGTCGATCACCAGGTTCCGGATCACCGTGAACAACCAGGCACGCACGTCGCTCTGGCCCCCCACCGCCTTGTCGCGATGGCGCCAGGCCCGCACCAGCGTCTCCTGCACGATGTCCTCGGCGGCCGAAGGATCGCCGGTGAGCCGGGCCGAGAAGGCGAGCATCGCCCTGCCGTGCTCATCGGTCAGCATTCGGATCCATCTCTCGCCCGGCACCTCCGCGCGCCGCCGAGTCCCCCACCCATCCACCGGTCACAACCTTCCTCACAGTCATTCGGAATCGCGCACGAACCACTCCGCCCCCCCACGACGCCGATGTCTTGGTCCGGAGTGCGACGCGGGGCTCCCCCGCCGCGGTCGTTCTCGATCCGCGTATTCGGAGCCGCCCATGTCGATCGGTCGATCGACACGTACGCTAGGCGCGTTCACAGGGAGTCGTCAACCAGGTCGGACAGCGCCGACCTCGTGAAGCGCATCAACCGGAAGGAGTCGGACATGGCGCGAAAGCGCAGCCTCGACGAGGGCCCCGTCCTGCGCGGCAAGATCATGTGCCGGGCCAGCGTTCTGTTCTACCAGCGCGGCTACGCCGCCACCTCGATCCGCGACATCGCCGACGCCGTCGGCATCTCCTCCTCGACGATGTACCACCACTTCACCAACAAGCAGGACGTGCTGCACGCGATCATCAAGAACTTCATGAGCGACTTCGTGTCCGCCACCTGCGCCGTGCTGCGCGACCGGTCCCGCACGCCGACCGAGCGGATCCGCGAGACGGTCCGGCTGCACCTCACGATCAGCCAGGACCGCAGGCCCGAGCTGCTCATCGGCAACCCCATCCGCTACGCACTCACCCCGGGCCAGCAGGGCGACGGCATCCGGTTGCAGATCGAGTACCACGACGCCGTGCAGGACGTGATCGAGCAGGGCTGCACCACCGGTGAGTTCGCGGTCGACGACGTGCAGCTCACCACGATGGCGCTGCTCGACATGCTCAACGGTGTGCGCGAGTGGTTCCGGCCGAGCGGTCCGCTCAGCCTGGACCAGGTCGTCGACCGCTACACGGCGATCGTCCTGAAGGTGCTCGCCGCCTCCTCGTCGGTGAACGCGCCCGTCGCCGTCGGCCGGGCCCACGCGTGACGCAGGCGTGGCTCAGAGCGTCTCGAGCTCGTCGAGGGTCGGCGGCCCGGGTGGCGTGCTGCTCGGCGCGTCGAGATAGAACAGCGCCGTCGACGCGATGTCGTCGTGCCGGGGCAGGTAGCGGTGGCCGCTTCGCCAGCCGAGGGCCTGGATGTCGACCCGGATCCCCGCGGCGAACCGGATCGGGTCCGGCACGTGCCAGCGGTACATCCCGAAGCGCTGCTGGCTCTCGTACAGCCCGTCCGGACGGATGATCTGGTGCAGGCCCAGGTACGGCGTCGTGTAGCTCGTGTACCCCTGCCCCGGGACGTCGAAGTTCCACGCCCCGCCGAAGTAGTCCTCGGTGCCCGTGCCGCAGATCGTGGGGAAGTCACGGTCCTCGTCGAGGTAGTACTTGATCTCCCCCTCGCCCCACCACCCCCGCGAGTTCACACCCCACGCGAGGTACGTGCCCACGTACTGCCCGGCACCGCGAACGCCCTCCAGCAGCGGATGGACCGCACCGGCCTGCAGCGGGTGGGACCGTCGCCACTGCGCGTGCAGGTACCCGCTGCCGGCCTCCTCGGCGCCGAGGTCGTAGGTGATCTGGTAGTAGACGACGGCCGGTGTCTCGCCCAGGTTCTCCACGGTGATCCGCGCCGCCGACCGGAAGGGCATGGGCCAGTAGCTGTTGAGGCCCCCGTGCGGGTTCACCGCGATCATCGTGGAGCTGAGCTGCGCGAACCGTCCCCAGCCCTGTCCGAAGAAGTCGCCGACCGGCACCTCGACGGCGGGCGTGTCCGCATCGTCCCAGTAGGCGCGCAGCAGCAGCGACCGCCAGTGGTCGGGATGGGTCGTCATCCACACGTGGGTGATGCGTCCGCATCCCTCGATCGCGGCCAGGTCGATCGTCTCGTGGGCGCCCACCACCACACTCGGCGAGATCTTCCAGCCCTGGCCGAGCTCGCGTCCCGGCTCCGCCCCGGTGCCGGCCGTGGCCCGGCCACCCCGCCCGGGCGCACCCGTCGGGTTCTCCGGGCTGATGGACCGGGTGGTGACCGCCCGGAGACGGGCGATGTCGTGGTCGGACACGGGCGGCTCAGCCCACCAGGCTCGCGCGGCGCCGGACCTCGGCCTCGGTCGGCTCGTCGAGCTGGAACGAGCCGACCGGCACGTCACCGGCACGCTCGTACGTCGCGATCACCACGCCGGTGGTGGACGTATCGCTCCCGACGAGCCGCAGCCCACCGGGCACGGTCCCGGCCCCGAACAGTCGTTTTCCGCTCCCGAGGAGCACCGGGAAGGTCCACACCGTGAACTCGTCGACCAGGTCGCGTTCCAGGAGCGTCTGGAGCAGCACGCTGCTGCCCTGCACCTGCAGGTCCGGCCCGTCCTGGCGTTTGAGTGCGGCCACCGCATCCCCGGCCTCACCCTCGAGCAGGCGGGCGCCGTTCCAGGACACCGTGTCGAGTGTCCGGGACGCGACGTACTTCGTCATGCTGTTGAGCCGGTCCGCGACCGGGTCGTCGCCGACGAAGGGCCAGTGCGCCGCGAAGATCTCGTACGTCCGGCGCCCGAGCAGCAGGTCGTACGGCTTCTCGAAGGCCTCCCCCATCGACCGGGCCATCACGTCGTCCCAGAACGTGACGTTCCAGCCGCCCTTCGTGAACTGCCCTGTCGGGTCCTCCTGCGGGCCTCCGGGGGCCTGCATGACCCCGTCGAGCGAAACGAATGTGGTGACGGCCAGCTTGCGCATCGGGCTCTGCCTTCCTCGTGGTGATCTGACGGACAGACCGTGCAGGCCACCGGAACTCATCGGCGGGCGGAGAGCGTGTAGTACAACCGCGCCACGTCGTCCAGCGGTAGCGGCGCGCCGTCTCCCGCCGACTGCGTGACCTCGACGACGTCGAGCAACCCGACACCGTGCGGCAACGCCGCCGTGCGCAGCGCCAGCGGGCCGGGCACGCCCCGTGCGGTGAGCGCCGCGGCGCGCGAGCCGGCCGTCGCGGCCTCGTGCTCGCTCAGCAGTGCCGGGAGCCGGGGCGCCACCGCGCGGACCGGCGGTCCGAAGCGCCGGGTCTCGGCGTCCACCGGAAGTGGCCGGTCCCGGCGGGTGAGCAGCCAGTGCGCCGCTCGCCTGATCAGCCGGTGCGACTCGCGCACGACCTCGTCGGCCACGGTTGTCGCAACGGTGCCCGGCAGACCGTCGAGCTGCGCCCACAGCTCGGGAAGGTCGAACACGGCGACGGTCACCAGGTAGGCGGCCACGACGTCGGCCGTGGTCGCCGACGCCTCCTCCCGCAGGGAGGACACCCAGGTCATCCCCCCGCGGTCGACGACCTCGTTCGCGAGCGAGGTGGCCACGATCTCCCGCCGCAGCGGGTGGGTGCGGACCGCCTCGGGATGGTGGCGGGTCAGGGCGGGCGGGAAGTAGGCAACGAGCCGGTCCGCCGCGGCCGGCAGGTCGGGGAGATCGCTCTGCAGGATGTCCGTCTTGAGATCGAGCTTCACGTGGGCGAGCAGGGTGGCCAGCTGCGGCGAGCTGAGCCCGCGGTGCTCGTCCACCAGCTCGGCGAACTCCGCTGGTTCCGGGAGGCCGTCGAGCGCGGGACGCAGACCGCGGCGCGCGAGGTCGGCGACGATCCGTGCGTGCTCCGCCGCCGTGTCCGCAGCCTGGGTGAGGGCGATCCCGAGCACCGCGTTCTGCGCCCGGTTGTGGGCCAGTACGAGCTCCGCGACCTCGTCGGTCATGGCGGCCAGCAGCGTGTTGCGCTGCGCCCGCTCCAGCTGTCCGGCCGCCACCAGCCGGTCGAGCAGAATCTTGATGTTGACCTCGTGGTCCGAGCAGTCCACCCCGGCCGAGTTGTCGATCGCGTCGGTGTTGATCCTCCCGCCGGTACGGGCGAACTCGATCCGGCCGTGCTGGGTCAGCCCGAGGTTCCCGCCCTCCCCCACCACCTTCACCCGCAGCTCCCCGCCGTTCACGCGCACCGCGTCGTTCGCCTTGTCGCCGACGTCGGCGTGCGACTCCCCCACGGCCTTCACGTACGTGCCGATGCCGCCGTTCCACAACAGGTCCGCCGGCGCCCGCAGCACCGCCCGGATCAGCTCGGGCGGGCTGAGCCGCTCGACGGCATCGGCGATCCCCAGCGCGGCCCGCATCTCCGGGCCGACCGGCACCGCTTTGGCCGTCCGCGGCCACACCCCGCCGCCCGCGCTGATGGCTGCCCGGTCGTAGTCGTCCCACGACGATCGGGGCAATCCGAACAACCGCTCCCGCTCCCGGTGGCTGCGTGCCGGGTCCGGATCCGGATCGACGAACACGTGCCGGTGGTCGAAGGCGGCGAGCAGCCGGATGTGGCGTGACAGCAGCATCCCGTTGCCGAACACGTCACCGGACATGTCCCCCACGCCCACCACGCTGAACGGCTCCCGCTGGGTGTCCACCGCCAGCTCGCGGAAGTGCCGTCTCACGCTCTCCCAGGCGCCCCGGGCCGTGATGCCCATCGCCTTGTGGTCGTAGCCGACCGAACCGCCCGAGGCGAACGCGTCGCCGAGCCAGAAGCCGTAGGAGGCAGCCACCTCGTTCGCCAGGTCCGAGAAGCGTGCCGTGCCCTTGTCCGCAGCCACCACCAGATAGCTGTCGTCACCGTCGTGACGCACCACGCCCTGCGGGGGCACCGCCGCCTCCCGACCGTCGACCATCGCCCGGTCGTCGGTCACGTCCAGCAACCCGCAGACGAAGGTCCGGTAGCAGGCCGCCACCTCGTCGGGGCCGGCGTCCGAGCGGCGCACCACGAAGCCGCCCTTCGCCCCCACCGGGACGATCACCGCGTTCTTCACGGCCTGCGCCTTCACCAGGCCGAGGATCTCGGTCCGGTAGTCCTGCGGCCGGTCCGACCACCGCAGGCCGCCCCGCGCGACCGGTCCGAACCGCAGATGCACGCCCTCCACGCGCGGTGAGTACACGAAGATCTCGAACATCGGCCGGGGTACCGGCATGTCCGGCACGGCACCCGGGTCCAGCTTGAACGACAGGAACGGGCGCTCCCGGTAGTAGTTGGTGCGCAGCGTCGCGGTGATCACGCTGAGGTAGGCCCGCAGGATCCGGTCCGCGTCCAGCCCGGGCACCTCGTCGATCAGGGCGGATGCCTGCGCGAGTGCCGTGCGGTACGCCCGGTCGCGCCGGGCCGGGCCGGGTGCCGGGTCGAACCGGGCCCGGAAGAGGCACACGAGCGCCGCCGTCACCGCCGGGAGGGCGATCAGGGTGTCGACGACGTACTGCAGCCCGAACGGGCCGCCGAGCTGGGCGGTGTAGCGGGCGTAGGCGCGCAGCAGCGCCGCCTCCTGCCACGGCAGTCCGGCGCGCAGCACCAGAGCGTTGAACCCGTCGACCTCGGCGTCGCCCCGCCACGCGGCGAGAAAGGCGGCGCAGAACAACCGTTGCGTCTCCTCGGGGTCCCGCCCGGCCACCGCCTCCCGGGTCGCGCCGTCGAGCCGCAGCCCGAAGTCGTAGATCCAGCACCGGCTGCCGTCGGGTCGGGTGAACTCGTGGGGCCGCTCGTCGAGCACCTCCACACCGAGGCTCTGCAGCACCGGGAGCACGGCGGACAACGTGACACCCGCGCCGAGCAGGAAGAGTCGGAACCGCATCTCGCCCGCGTCCGGGCCCGCGTCGATCGTCAGCTGCAGCTGCGGATCCGCACCCAGGTCGCGCACGACCCTGAGGTCGCCGAGCGCCCGAACCGGGTCCACGTCGTCCTTGTAGCCCTCCGGGACCCCGGCCACGTAGTCCGCGATCTCGGCGTCGTCCGCCCCGGCGACGTCGAGCACCCACTCGTCCCACGTCATGATCGCGGCGGCGAGCTGACCCTGCAGCCGGGCCTGGTCGGGCGGCGCGGCCGCCAGGTCGCAGTGCACGGTGAAATGGACGAGCGCCAGGTTCGATCGGCCGACCCGGGCCGTGTGCTCCACCCGCCACCCGTGCAGCTCGTGCATCAGCACCTTCTGCATGGCCAGCTGGGTCCGCGTGGAGTAGCGGTCCCGCGGCAGGTAGACCAGGCAGGAGAAGTACCGGCGGTAGGGTTCGCGGGCCAGGAACAGCCGCAGCCTGCGGGGCTGGGTGAGCGCAGGCACTCCGACGGCGATGTCCCGCAGGAGCTGCTCACCGGCCCAGAACAGCTCCTCGCGCGGGTACTCCGAGATCACCTCGAGCATCCGCTGCCCCGCGTAGGACTCCGGTGGCGCCCCCGCCGCACGGATCGCGGCCCGGACGCTACGCTCGATTCCCGGGATGTCCAGCACGCTCTCGTGCAGCGCGGCCGCCGTCAGCGCCCCGAGGAACCGGTGCTCCACCACCCGGCCGGCGCCGTCGACGAGCCGCAGGGCCAGCAACGACGGATGCTCCGGGCGGTACACCCGGCTCGGCGCGCTCGCCCGCGTGAGCACCAGCACCTGCCGGGCGGCGGGCCCGCCCGTGTCGAGCGCCTCGGGGAAGACGCGGGCGGCGACATCGCTCCTGCGCAGCACCCCGAGCCCGGACGCGGGCACGGGCTGCGGCCCGGCCCGGCCGTCCGCGGTTGCGTCGCTCTCGTGACGGAGGTAGCCGAGGACCGCGAACCGGCCGTCGGCCAGCCACCGCAACAGCCGGGCCGCGTCCTGCACCTCGGCGCGGGGCGACGCCGGGGAGAGGTCGGGCAGACCGGCGGCCACCGACCGCGCCGTCTCGACGAGCCGGGACCGGTCCAGTGCCACGGCACGCACGTCACGCAGCACCAACCGCAGCTCCGCCGCCAGCTCGTCGGCCTCGTCGGCGGGGAACGGCTCCAGCTCGATGCGTATCCACGTCTCGGCCGTGGTGCCCGGCGGCAGCCGGTCCGCCAGCGCGGCGGTCAGCACCTCGGTGAGCTCACCTCGTGCCGTGCGCCGCACCACCACGGTCGGATGGATCACCCGGCGGACCTTGGCCTCCACCCTGTCGAGGCCCGCGAGCAGGGACTCCACGACGAAGGGCATCTCGTCGGTGATGACGTCGACGATCGCTCCCGCGTCCGGGGATCCGGCGGTGCCGACCACGACCAGCGGGTCGTCCGGGGTCCGCCGGGCCGCCAGGTGGCGATGTCCACGCACGACGGCGAGGAGCGCGGGATCGATGTCCACGCCGATCGCGGCCGGACCTTCGGGCGCGAGGTGTCGCGCGTAGAGCCGGTGGAGATCGGCGTCGCGGGTCTGCCCCATGGCCTTCCCCCGAACCGGGTCCGACGGCAGAGCCTGGCACCTTAGTACCGGAACGGCGGCTGCAGTACCGGAACGGCGGCTGCAGTACCGGAACGACGGCTGCGGATCGCTCGACGGCGCGGGGAGATGACCGCCGACCGCGGCCGGCCCGGCGCTCCCACCAGGCCGGAAGGAGCTCAGTCGCGGTCGTCCGGGGTGCCTGGCGCCCCGATCGCGTTGTCGAGCCACGTGCGCAGCGCCGGGAGCGGTGCCGCACCGGCCTGGCGTGCGATCACCTGGCCGTCACGCACCACCATCAGGGTGGGCACCGCCTGCACCTCGAACCGCTGCGACAACCGCGGAGCGGCATCGACGTCGACCTTGACCAGCTTGACGTGGCCGGCTCGTTCCGTGGCGAGCTGTTCCAGTGCGGGGCTGACCATGCGGCACGGCCCGCACCAGGTGGCCCACAGGTCGACCAGCACCGGCAGCGTCGCGCGTTCGACGACCTCCGCGAAGTCGTCGTCGCCCGCCGAGGTGATCCAGGGCAGCGAACGGTGGCAGTTGCCGCAGCGGACGGACCCCCGGGCGGCCGAGGGCACCCGGTTGGCCTTCCCGCAGTGCGGGCATCTGATCGTCCCGCCCGGTGCGGCGGCGCTCACCGCGCCGCTCCCGCCCACTCGGCCTGCCGCTCCATCAGCACGTACCGACCATCCCATGCCCGGAACCGCCCTGAACAGCGGTGGCCCCCATCCGTCGGGGGAGAACGGCTGCGCCAGGCACCGGCGGAGCCCACCCGGCGGGCGGGTGCTCGGTCGCGAGTACATCCGGAAGCCGGGTCGTGAGATGAGCCATGCGAGCTCCTTCGGGGATGCCGCGAGGAACCGTCTGCGCACCGTCCACGCGGCCCTGTGACAAATCGGTCCGCGTCGGCCGGCCGCTATTGCCCGACCGCATCGACGGACGTATGTCGGAGCGGAGTGGACAGGCCGTCGACAGCTCGTCGACGGAATGCGACCGGGCCGCGCTACACGGGCGCGGCGACCACGAGGCGATAGCCGAGATCAAGCTCGGGGAGGTGGAGCAGGTCGGCGTGGCGCGTGTGCCACGCTCCACTGTCGAGATCCTCCCGCAGCCGTTGCAGGGCTGGTTCGACAACGTCCGCGGAGAGCAGAGCCAGCCCTGACATCGCCTGCCGAACAGCCGCATCGAGGTAGGCATACGGACGCCGCCAGTAGGCGCCGAGGACTCCGTCGGTGCAGTCGGCAGGAATCGGCACCGGGACGACTTCGACCCGCCGACGACGACGGCGAAACTCGGCCACGACGGTTTCAACGCAGGCCAGTCCCGCCTCATTCCGCGCGATCTCGGGCAGGTAGTCGGTGATCAGCCAGAAGGACGAAGCCAGCCACCCGGGGTCCCACGTCAGCACGACCTGGCGGCGCGAGACCCGGACCATCTCGGCGATGCCGGCGCCCGGGTCGGGCCAGTGGTGGACGGTGAGCACGGCCATCGCAGCGTCGGCGGACCGGTCGGACAGCGGCAGGGACTCGGCCGAGGCCCGGACGGCGGGGGCGGCGCCCACCTGGCGCTGCGCCAGCATCGTCCAGGACGGCTCGACGGCGAGCACGGTGGCGCCGGGGGGCTCGTACGAGCCGGCCCCGGCACCGATGTTGACGACCGTGCGGGCATCGCCGAGCGCCTGGGCGACCGCGCGCGCGATCCGCGGATCAGGACGCCGGTGCGCGGCGTACCCGCGGCCGAGATGCTCGTACGGGTCGGCCACGTTTATTCCGACGTGTGACCGGACGTTCACCCATTCATTCATGGTTACTGTTTGCCCACCCCTCGCTCGGCCGTCCGAACTGCGCGCCGCAGCACTGCGCCCGGCGTGATGAAGTGTCGCCACATTGCCTCGACAATATACGGACTTTGCCTGCGCCTGACCGAGGGTCAGGTAGATTCGAGTGGGCCGTCTTCGGACGGGAACTCAGCGTTCTATGACCAGGGGCGGCGCGGTCTTCGAGCCGGTTCCACGGAATGAGCCGTGGCAGCATGCCAGCCCTGAGATCACGAACCGCCCACAGGAGAAGCAGTGTTGATTTCCACCGATCCCAACCCTGCCGAGGTGGATTACGCCGGCCGCCCACCCGGCCCGGCCGACGGACGGCACACAACGCCGCCGCGGTCGCTGGTGACCACTCGTCGACCATGTATCCGCATTCGCTCGTGAGGTCACCGGGGTCCTCCCGAGCCAGGTTCACAGCCACCACGGACAGGAAGGAAAGCAAGGTGCCCGAGATCTCGCGGAGCACCTCTGCGAGGGGGAAGTAATGCAACAGTTCTCGGACGCCAAATGGAGCTTCGTCACCCGCGGCGTCGTCGATCGGGAAGCGACCAGGTTGGGGAGCCTGAGTCGTGAGGCCCGGCTGGGCGACCTCGTGGCTGCCCGCGTGGTCAGCCTGAACGCGCACGACAGCCTGGAGAACGCCCACGGCCGACGGGTCCGTCTCTACCCGGGGGATGTCGTGGTGGGAGCGTACGGCAACCGGTACGCCACCGACTACTACGAGGGCTACCTGCCGACCGGTACCGCGGCGCACCTGCTCACCGCCGGTGGAGTCATCGGGCAGGTCGCCTCCGCACACGCCCACCGGAACGAGCCCACGGACCTCGAGGTGCTCGGCTTCCTGACCGGGCCGACCGGCGCGCCGCTGTCGCTGGACGACTTCGCGGTCCCGCTGCCGGCGCCCGCGGCACCGGAGCTGGGCACGTTCGTCGTCGTGGGTTCCTCGATGAACGCGGGCAAGACCACCACGGCGTCCGCGTTGGTGCAGGGCTGGGCGCGAGCCGGACTGCGGGTGGGAGCAGGCAAGGTCACCGGTTCCGGCAGCGGCAAGGACCGCTGGATGTACGAGGACGCCGGAGCTGCGGCGATGGTGGACTTCCTCGACTTCGGGATGCCGTCCACCTTCGGCTACCCCCAGGAGCGGCTGACCGCCACGATGGTCGGCATCCGTGACGAGCTGGTGCGCCGGGGCGCGTCCGTCGTCGTGCTGGAGATCGCGGACGGGCTGCTGCAGTCCGAGACGCGCGCACTGACGGCCTGCCTGCCCGGTTTCGCCGACGCAGCCGTCCTGGCCGTGGCCGACGCGCTCAGCGCCGTCGCCGGTGTCGAGATCATGCATGCGCTCGGCGTCCCGGTCCGCACGATCAGCGGCCTGGTGACCGCCAGCCCGCTGGCGTCGCGGGAAGCCGTGGAGGCGACCGGAATTCCCGTGCTGTCCCCTTCCGAGCTCGTCACCGGCGGGGCGCTTGATCTGCTGAGCGCCGTGGCGGTGCCGGCGTGATGCGCGCCGCCGTCCACCTTCCGGACGGAGGCAGGGGGCCGGGCCGCCACACGGTGGTCGACCTGGACGTGCTGGAGCTCCGGGCGGCGGAGCTGGTCCTGCCCGAGGCCACGATCCGCGACGAGCGCGGCGGCGACCTGTTCGGCGACGGGTCACTCGTGTTCGACCACGCCCAGGGTGGTGGCCCGCTGGTCAGCCCGGAGCTGGACCGGCAGGCGAGGGCGTTCGGCGTGGTCAACGCGGCCTACCACACGCAGCGGGCGCTTCGGTTCGTCGCTGCCGTGCTCGGCCGCCCGCTCCCGCACCTGGTGGTGCGGATCGGCATGCACGACCAGCCGCGGCGGTGGGGTGGCGGCCACTACCGGCTGCCCGGGCAGGGTGCGCAGTCCGACCCCGAGGCGGTGAGCCCCACGGGGGAGGTCCATCTCGGTGGTGGCGCCGGTTTCGTCAGCACGCACCACACGCAGCGGTACTTCCACGCGCCGGCGCACAACCCGGCCATCGTGAGCCACGAGGTCGGCCACCACCTCTGTCGACACACCGCGGACTTCCGGCTCAACCGGCTCCGCCCACCCCAGCAGCAGACGAACAAGAAGACGGCGCTGGACGAGGGCACCGCCGACGTCCTCACCGCCGTCCTGCTCGGCACCCCCGACATCTACGGCTGGCACCGCCAGGCCGTTCCGGAGGGCGAGCAGCGGCGCCGCAAGCTCGACCGGCGCTGGACGATGGCGCATTTCCAGGGCGGGCGCGACCGCGACCCGCACACCGACGGCACCGTGTGGGCGTCGGCGTGCTGGACCGCCCGGCAGCGGGTGACGGAGGCGGGCTTCGATCCGGGCCGCTTCGACTCCCTGCTGCTGCGAGGCCTCGAACTGGCCGGGCGCGACGGCGGGAAGGGCCTCGCCGAGGAGGCGTTGCGGGAGCGGCGCCACTTCTCCCGGCTGGTGGCCGCCATGGTGCAGGTCGACCAGCACCTCGGCCCCGTGGTGCTGGGGGCCATGGCGGAGCACGGGATCCACCTCGGCATCAGCAACTCCGACCTGAGCCGAGCCGCCCGAGCCGGACAGGACCGGCTGGTGGACGCATGATCCAGGAAGCAGCCGACGGCGGCCTGCTCCGACAGCTCTGGCAGTTCCGCTCGTACGGCCGTCCGCACCTGCGCACGCTCTCCTTCGGGGTCGGGCTGCGCATGTGCGAGCTGGTCGCCGACCTGGCCCAGCCCTGGCCGCTGGCGCTGGTCGTCAACGGCCTGTTCCCCGGCGCCGGGTCGCACGGACCACCGGCGCTGCTCGCCTCGTGGGTGGGCGGGTCGACGCGGAGCCTGCTGCTCGCTGCGGCCGTGGCGGTGCTGGTCATCACGCTGGCCTCGGGGGCCTTCGACTACCTCGGCGACCGCGTGATGAACGGCGCGGGCGAGAAGATGACCGCCGCCATCCGCAGGGACGCCTTCGCGAACCTGCAACGGCTGCCGATGACCTTCCACGACCGGCACGCCGTCGGGGAGCTGACCAGCCGCGTCTCCACCGACACCGACCGGATCGAGACCAGCCTCACCGCTGTGTTCTCCACGCTGTTCCCCGGGCTGCTCTCCATCGTCGGGTTCGCGGTCGTGCTGCTGTCGGTCGACTGGCGCCTGGGACTGATCGCCGTGGGGTGCGCCCCGCTGGTGTTCCTCAGCTCGGCGCGGTACTCCCGCCTCATCCGGCTGTCCGCCCGCCGGCAACGGGCCGCCGAGGGCCGGCTCGCCGGCTTCGTCGCCGAGTCGCTGCAGGGCATCCGCACCATCCACGCCTTCGGCAGCCACGACCTGCACGACGCCCGCTTCGCCGAGGACAACGACAACACCCTGAGCGCGGGGCTGCGCGCCGTCGAGCTGAGGGCCCGTTTCACGCCGCTCCTGGAGGGCATCACCGCCGTCGGCACGGGTGTGCTGCTGTGGGTCGGCGGCATCGGCGTACTCGACGGCTGGTGGAGCGTCGGCCTGCTCGTCGTCGTCACGAGCTACCTGCGCGACATGATCAAACCCGTGCGCGGGCTGTCCAAGCTCTCGATCACCTTCACCCAGGGCGCGGCCTCGGCGGAACGCGTCGCCGACATCCTGGCCCGCACGCCACCGCCGAACGGCCGGGCGCGGCGGCTGCCCACCCGGGCGGCCGGGCGGATCGACCTCCAGGACGTCGTCCTCGACTACGGCCGCGGCCCGGTCCTGCACCATCTGGACCTCACCATCCGCCCCGGTGAGCGGGTGGCCCTCCTCGGCCCGAACGGGGCGGGCAAGTCCACCGTGCTCGCCCTCATCGCCGGGCTCTACCAGCCGACCCACGGCTATCTGTACCTCGACGGCCACCGCATGACCCACCTGCCGGAGTCGTGGCGCCACCGGCAGGTGGCCGTGGTGCTCCAGGACACGTTCCTGTTCTCCGGCACCCTCGCGGAGAACATCCGCTACGCCCGCCCCGACGCCACGCCGGAGGAGGTCGCCAGGGCAGCGCAGACCGCACTGGTCTCGGACTTCGCCGACGATCTCCCCGACGGGCTCGACACCCGGCTCGGGGACGGCGGCGTCGGGCTCTCGGGTGGCCAGCGCCAACGCGTGGGCATCGCTCGGGCCCTGCTCCTCGACGCCCCCGTCGTGCTGCTCGACGAACCCACCGCGGGCTTCGACTCCCAGGCCGAGCGGGTCGTGGTCCAGGCGCTGACCCGCCTCGTCACCGGGCGCACGGTGGTCATGACCACCCACCGGCCCGCCCTCATCCGGCTGGCCACCCGGACCGTCGACCTGCACGACGGCGTCCTGCAGGATCTCGGCGGGGGCACCGCCCCCGAGGTTCGCGGCGAGGCCGAGGCGGTCCGGGCGTCCGGCCCGGCCGGGCGGAGCTCCGCGACGTGAGCACGCCGGGGCCGCCGGCCGATATCGGTGGGCTCCGGCGACGGCGATGCCCGAGACTGCGGGCGTGGGACATGAATCCGTGGGCGCCATCGCCGTGCATACCGACCCGTCCAACGTCGAGCAGCTCCGCGCCTGGGACGGCGACAGGGGATCGCACTGGGCCACCCACGCCGAGCGCTACGACGAGGGCGTCGCGGGCTACCAGGAGCGGTTCCTCGCCGCGGCGGCGATCGGCACGTCCGAGACCGTGCTCGACATCGGGTGCGGCACCGGCCGGACGACACGCGACGCTGCGCGGCGCGCCACCGCCGGGTCGGCGCTCGGAGTGGACCTCTCGTCCCGGATGATCGCGCTCGCGCGCGGGCTGGCCGAGCGGGAGCGGGTGGGGAACGCGACGTTCCGGCAGGCCGACGTGCAGGTCCAGCCGTTTCCCGAACGGTACTTCGACGTCGCGGTCAGCCGCCACGGGTCGATGTTCTTCGGCGACGCCCCGGCCGCATTCGCCAACATCGCGCGGTCCCTGCGCCCCGGCGGGCGCCTCGTGCTCCTGACCTGGCAACCGGCGCGGGACAACGAGTGGATCAGCAGGTTCGGCGCGATCCTGGCCGCCGGCCGTGAGCTGCCCGCCGCAGAGCCGGACGCACCGGGCCCGTTCTCGCTGAGCGATCCCGAGCGGGTGCGCCGGGTGCTGACCGCGGGCGGCTTCACGGACGTGCATCTGCAGAGCCTCACCGGGCCGATGTACTTCGGCCCCGACCCCGAGGACGCCTGCCGGTTCGTCGCCGGACAGCAGGCCGGGATGCTCCGCGATCTCGACGCCGGCACCCGGGCCCGCGCCCTCGACGCCCTGCTGGCCGACATGGCCGAGCACCGGACCGAGCGAGGTGTGCTGTACGGGTCGGCGACGTGGCTGATCCAGGCCCGGCGCGGCTGAGCGGTCGCGGTCCGGGCGGCGGTGCCGTCCCCGGGAGCCTCAGGCCGGGCGCTCCGCCACGGTGGGACCGGACCCCAGCTTCACGCCGGTGAGCTCGGCGCACGCGGCGAGCAGCCCCTCCTGCACCGTCTCGTCCCGGGCGGCGGGGTGGGTCGCCTTCCGGCGCAGGTGGTAGAAGTACCGGCCGCTCACCCTGGCTTCCGGATCGGCGCTCGCGGCGAGCCACGCCTGGGTGACCGGAGCCTGCACCAGGTCGTCCGGGGCGCCGGGGCCGCCCATCCTGGTCGGCACCCAGCCCGGTTCGACGGCGTTGGACAGCACGCCGGGCCAGCGACGGGCCATCGCGAAGGCGAGCACCGCGTCGAACAGCTTCGAGTCGGCGTAGGCCTGCGAGCCGTCCCACCGGCGCCGGGTCCACTGCAGGTCGTCCAGGGCGGGGTCGCCTCCTGTCGCCATCCCCGAGCTCAGGTACACCAGTCGCCGGGGCGGCGTCACGAGTGCGGTGAGCAGGTAGGGGGCCAGGACGTTGACGGCGAAGACGTGGGCCAGCCCGTCCACCGTCTCGATGCGCCGAGGTTCGCGGTAGCCCACCGCGGCGTTGTGGATCACGGCGTCGAACGGACCCGACGCGTTCGCGTCGGCCGCGAGCGCGGTGGTCTGCTCGATGCTCGACAGGTCGGCGACGAGCACGCCGCCTGCTCCCGGCGCCGCGGCAGCGGTGTCCGCGGCGCGGGCGGCGTTGCGGGCGTGCAGGACGACATCGTGGCCTGCCGCCATGAGCAGGCGCGCCGCCTGGAGGCCCAGCCCGTCGGACGAGCCGGTGATCAGGATGCGGGACACAGCGTTCTCCTCGAAACTTGGACGTGCGGTGCGCCGCGTGGCCGCCCGGGTCGCGGTCCCCCCGGGAGCACGCGGCCGGCGAGCGCGATCGACGTGGTCGTCGAACCCCAGGTTGTGACGGGACACGCCATCACGTCCAAGACCTCTTTCCGCGTCGGCAATACCCTGGGGGTATCCCGGGGAGAGGGGTGAACACCATGGACGTGGACCTGCGCAAGCTCCGGTACTTCGTCGCGGTCGCCGAGCACCTGCATTTCGGGCGCGCCGCCGCTCATCTCCACATCGCCCAGCCCGTGCTGTCCCGCCAGATCCGGGCGTTGGAGGTGGAGCTGAAGTCTCAGCTGTTCGACCGCACCAAGCGCTCCACCGAGCTCACGAGGGCGGGCGAGCAGCTACTCGCCGACGCCCGGCCACTGCTCGCGAGCGCCACGGCGCTGCAGCACAGGGTGCGGCAAGCCGGGCGAGGGTCCGAGACCTTCACGGTGGGCTTCATGCCCGGGCTCATCGTCACGCCGGCCGTCCGGGTCCTCGCGGCGCGGCACCCCGGCCTCACCGTCGACGTGTTCCGTACGAGCTGGACCGACCAGACCGAGGTCGTCCTCGACGGGCGGGTCGATGTGAGCTATGTGCGCCTGCCGGTCGACCAGCAGGGGCTGGGGATCCGGCCGTTGCTCGTCGAGCCGCGCGTCGCCGTGCTCCCGCTCGACCATCCGCTGGCCGCCAAGGACGGGATCAGCATCTCCGACCTCGCCGCCGAGCACCTGCTGCAGCCTCCCGACGCGGTGCCCGAATGGCGTGACATCGCCGTGGAGCTGCGCAGCGGCCGGCCGGTGGAGGCGCCGTCGGTCACGTACACGGTGGAGGAGAAGCTCGAGCACGTCGCGGCCGGGCGCGGGCTGTCGGTCCTCCCGCTGTCGACCGCCACCTTCTACACCCGCCCCGACATCACCTCGGTGCCGATCGACGACATCGGGCCGAACCAGGTCTGCCTGGCCTGGGACAAGACCCGCGAGAGCCCGCTCATCCACGAGTACGTCGAGATCGCCACGGCGCTGCTGGAGGGGAAGGACTGCGGCGACTGACGAGCTGCTCCGCGAGGTGCGAGACGGACACTTCGGACGATCTTCGCGTGTCCCCCGTCACTCCCAATCGGTCCTGAGCCCGTAACATGGTTCGATAGCACCGCACCGCAGGGGAGTATCCCGTCAGCGGTGGCGTCGTCAGCACGGAACCGATCGCCTGTCGGTCCCCGGCGCCATCGATCAGCCTGTATACGCCCCTCGGGCTGGTGGGAGAGACCTCGGGCCGCTTCGTGTTGCCCGAGACATCCGGAGGTTCCACCTGTGAACGTGCCCACCTGGCTGTGGTTCGCCACCATCGGCGGCCTGTTGGCGATCATCATCGCCGACCTCTTCCTGGTCGACCACAAACCGCACACCGTCACGATCCGGGAGGCCACCCGCTGGGTGCTCTTCTACGTGGCGCTCGCGGTGGTATTCGGCGTCGGGATCTGGTTCTTCGCGGGAGGCGGCTACGCCGGCGAGTTCTTCGCCGGGTACATCACCGAGTACTCGCTGTCGGTGGACAACCTCTTCGTGTTCGTCGTGATCATGGCCGCGTTCAGCGTGCCGTCGGAGCACCAGCACCGCGTGCTGCTCGTGGGCATCGTGATCGCGCTGGTGATGCGCGGCATCTTCATCGCCATCGGGGCCGCCGCGATCGCGGCGTTCAGCTGGGTGTTCTACCTGTTCGCGGTCATCCTCGTGGTCACGGCCGTCAACCTCGCTCGGCAGGGCACCGAGCACGAGGGCGGCGAGCCCGCACCGGTGCGGCTGCTGCGCAAGTACCTGCCGGTCAGCGACGACTTCCACGGCACCAAGCTGTTCACCCGGATCAACGGCAAGCGCCTGGTCACGCCGATGCTCATGGTGATGCTGGCGATCGGCTTCACCGACCTGCTGTTCGCGCTCGACTCGATCCCCGCCATCTTCGGCCTCACGCAGGAGCCCTACCTCGTCTTCACCGCCAACGCGTTCGCGCTGATGGGTCTGCGGCAGCTGTTCTTCCTGCTCGGCGGGCTCCTCAGCCGGCTGGTCTACCTGTCCTACGGGCTGTCGGTGATCCTCGCCTTCATCGGTGTGAAGCTGGTGCTCGAGGCACTCCACGAGAACAACCTGCCGTTCATCAACGGCGGCGAGCCGGTTCCCGTCCCCACGGTCGGCATCGAGCTCTCGCTCAGCGTGATCATCGGCGTGCTGGTCATCACCACCATCGCGAGCCTGATCAAGGCCCGGCGCGACCCCTCGGTCATCCACGCGCCGGGCGCCCCGGCCACGGACTCGCCGGACCAGCCGGTTCCCGACGCCAAGGAGCAGGCAGCCGAGCTGGACCGCAACAACGCCGGCAACTAGCCGCTCCACCGCTTTCCGGAACTGCAGCAAAGCCACGTTCATGCCACCTCGTTGCATGAACGTGGCTTTGCTGCAACCGGGCCCGGGCCCCTGCACCGGTCCCCCGATCGGGAGCGCAGGCGCCTTGCTACCGTCGCCGCCACTGTGAGCACCGCCGACGTGAGACCCAGCCGCCGAGGGCCCGCGCTCTCGGCCCGGTGGACCGTCCGCCTCGTGCTCGCACTCCTGCTGCTCGTCCAGGGCGGTATCGGCGCGGCGCTGTCCTCGTCCGACCCCGGCCCCGCCCCGGCGGCGCCGACCGCCGCGTGCCAGCACGGCGCGCCGGCCCACGACGTGCTCTGCGGGCCCGCACACGGTGTCGTCGGGGCGGCGCAGCGCCTGGCACCCCGCGACCGCGGCGTGCTCGCCGTGGGTGCCGCGGTGGCCGTGCTGCTCGTCGGCCTCCTCGTCGTCCCGTCGTCCCGGCGCGGTCCGGACGGTCCCCCGTGGGCGCGCCGACGCGCGCCGGTCGGCCGTCACCTGTTGCAGTCGCTGGGCATCGTCCGCGTCTGATCGGCCGTCGGAGTAGCGCTGCGTCGCCGCTGCGACCACGCCGCCACTCCCCCGGAGCCGTCGACCGGCTCCTCCCGACGCGTGCCGGACGAATGCCGGCCCACGTCCTCGACTCCCTTCGAACCCCGAGGAAGACCCAGCTCATGAACAGAAATGTGGTACTGACGGTCGGGCTCGTCGTCGCCGCGACGATCGGTTTCGTGGTGGCGCTGACGCTGTCCGGACCGGCCGCTCCCGCCGACGACGCGGCCCCGGTGGCCGCGCCCGGGGCCGTGGCCCCGGCCGAGTTACTGGTCCGTCCCGACAGCCACCTGCTGTCCACCGCCCCCGACGGCAAGGTCACCTTCGTGGAGTTCCTCGACTTCGAGTGCGAGGCCTGCCGCGCCGTGTTCCCCGCCGTCGAGCAGCTGCGGGAGGAGTACGCGGGCCGGGTCAGCTTCGTGCTGCGCTACTTCCCGATCCCCAGCCACGCCAACGCCGAGAACGCCGCCGTCGCGGTGGAGGCCGCTGCCCGGCAGGGCCGGCTGGAAGCGATGTACCAGCGGATGTACCAGACCCAGCCCGAGTGGGGCGAGCAGCGGGAGTCGCAGGCCGGCGTCTTCCGGGGCTTCGCCGAGGACCTCGGCCTGGACATGGCCGCGTACGACCGGACCGTCGCCGAGCCCGCCACCCTGGAGCGGGTCCGCTCCGACCAGAAGGACGGCATCGCCCTCGGGGTGGAGGGCACCCCGACGTTCTTCGTCAACGGCACCCGCCTCGAACCCCGCACGACCGACGACCTGCGCGCAGCCATCGACCGCGCCCTGACCGAGGCGGCGTGACGATGGCGGCACCGACTGCGGTTCCCGCCGGCGGGGGTCCTCCCGGGCCGAGCGCGCTGTCCACGGCCGCCGAGCCGCACGTCCGGCTCCTCGGCCGGGCGACCGGGTGGGTCCTCGCCGTCGGCGGGGCGGTGGGCGCGGTCGCGGCGCTCGCCCTGATCCTCGACCGGATCGCGCTGCTGAAGGACCCGGCGTACGTGCCGAGCTGCTCGATCAGCCCGCTGCTGTCCTGTGGGCCCGTGATGGCGTCACCGCAGGCCGAGCTGCTCGGGTTCCCCAACCCGCTCATCGGGCTGGTCGCGTTCCCCGTCGTCGCCACCACCGGCGTCGTCGTCCTCACCGGCGCGGCGCTCCCGCGCTGGTACTGGCTGGCGCTGCAGGGCGGCGCCACGGCCGGGGTGGTGTTCGTGCACTGGCTGATCGCGGCGAGCCTCTACCGCATCGGGGCACTGTGTCCCTACTGCATGGCGGTGTGGGTCGTCACGATCGCCACCTTCTGGTACCTCACGCTGCACAACCTCACGACGGGGCGGCTGCCGGTACCGGACCGGTGCCGGGGGGTCGCCGCCGGCCTGGCCCGCTACCACTCGACGGTTCTCGCCGCCTGGTTCCTCGTCATCGCCGCGATGATCGCGAACGCCTTCTGGCCCTACTGGGTCGGCCTCGTCGCGGCCTGACTTCGTGACCGCCCGACTTCCGATCATCGCCACGCGGCGCTAGCATCGCCGCGTGGCGATGGATTGTTGCGGGAACGACCTGACGCCGGCCGTGGCGCTGTTCCGGTCGCTGGGCGATCCGGCGCGACTGGCCATCGTGCGGCGGCTCGCCGAGGGAGAGGCCCGGGTCGTCGACCTGACGCGCGTCCTCGGCCTGGCCCAGTCGACCGTCTCGAAGCACATCGCGTGCCTGCGGGACTGCCGGCTGGTGGACTTCCGCACCGAGGGTCGGCAGTCGTTCTACTCCCTGACGCGCCCGGAGCTGATCGACCTGCTGCGCAGCGCGGAGCGGCTGCTGACCGAGACCGGCGACGCGGTGGCGCTCTGCCCGGTCTACGGCGACCCGGCCGAGGTGGCGCCGTGAGCCGCCCGGCCGTCGCCCCGGACCGCCGGGCCGTCCTGCGCCGCCGGATCCGGCTGCTCGTCGCCGCGACGATCACCTACAACGTCGTCGAGGCGGTCGTCGCGGTCACCGCGGGGACCATCGCCTCGTCGGTCGCGCTCGTCGGCTTCGGCCTGGACTCGGTCATCGAGGTCGGCTCCGCGGCCGCGGTGGCGTGGCAGTTCGCGGCGCCGGACCCCGAGCGCCGGGAGCAGGTCACGCTGCGGGTCATCGCCTGCTCGTTCTTCGCGCTCGCCGCCTACGTGACCGTGGAGGCGCTGCGCACGCTCATCGGTGGTGACCGGCCGGGGCACTCCACCGTCGGCATCGTGCTGGTCGCGGTCAGCGTGGTGATCATGCCGGTGCTGTCGTGGGCCCAGCGGCGCGCCGGGCGTGAGTTCGGCTCGGCCAGCGCGGTGGCCGACTCGAAGCAGACACTGCTGTGCACCTACCTGTCGGCCGGCGTCCTCGTCGGGCTCGTGCTCAACGCGGTGCTCGGCTGGTGGTGGGCCGATCCGGCCGTCGCGCTCGGCCTGGCCGTCGTCGCCGTCCGGGAGGGTCGCGAGGCGTTGCGTGGTGAGACGTGCTGCCCGCCCGTCCTGCTGAGTGACGAGAGCAACGCCGTCGAGGGGAGCGACGCCCGCGGCGCGATGCACGGGAGCGGTTGCGGCCGCGCGCCGGGCTGCACCTGCTGCTAGAGCGGTTGTCGCCGTCCACCGGCCCGCCGGGGAGCCGGCGGGCCGCGACCGGTTGGCCATTGCGGATCCCTGTGATGATCACGACCGCGCCGACGGCCCCCGCAGCAGAGGCCTAACCTCGGAGCCAGTGATCATGCGGTCCGCACCATCGGGGCCCGCAGACAGGGGAAGGGGGCGTGGTGATCGGTTCGGGGGGCAGGCCGGTCCGTTCCGAGTGGACCGGGTACGTGGTCGTCGCGGTCGTCGTGGTCCTCTGGGCGGCCCTGGTCTCCTGCGACGTCGGTGGCGGTGGCGGGGGCGGCGGCCACGGCGACCACGAGGGGCCCGTCGCCGCGGACTTCGTGCAGATCGCCGACGTGGCACCCGCGCCACCCCCACCCGCGGCCGCGAGCACGGGGTCGGCCGGCACGTTCAGCGAGGACTGCGGCCGCAACCAGCAGGGCATCCGCAACGCCGACAACCTGATCACCAGCCCTGGCGAGTCCGGGGGCGCTCACCATGCCCACGACTACGTCGGCAACGTCTCCACGAACGCGTTCTCCACCGACGACAGCCTCGCGGCCGCGGCCACGACGTGCGCCGACGGCGACCGCTCGACGTTCTTCTGGCCGGTTCTGCTGGTGTCCGACGGCTCGGCGGCAACCGCCACCAACGGCGACAACCTGCGCGTGCGGATCCCGGACTCGGTACTCGTGGAGTTCCGCGGCAGCCCGGTGAGCAACGTCGTGCCGATGCCGCGCTTCCTGCGGGTGCTCGAGGGCAACCCGCACGGGCTGACCGCAGGCGGGGCCGACACGGAGCACGTGCAGTGGAGCTGTTCCGGGGACCGGGCGCGCGTCACCCGGCAGTACCCGCTGTGCCCGGCGGGCCAGCAGGTGGTGCGCATCTTCGACTTCCCCAGCTGCTGGAACGGCAAGACCCTCGACAGCCGCGACCACCACTCCCACCTGCTGTACCCCGGGCCGTCCGGGCTCTGTCAGGGCGGGACGTTCCCGGTGCCGCAACTGCACATCGAGGTGGCCTACACCATCCCGCCGGGCGCCCAGTACGCCGTCGACTCGTTCCCCGAGGAGCTGCGCAGCCCCATCAGCGACCACGCCGGATACGTGAACGTCATGACGGACGCCCTCATGGCGAAGGTGGTGGACTGCCTCAACTCCGGGCAGCGCTGCACCTCGTGACCGTGGGCCCTCAGGCGTCCGCTTCGAGCCGCAGGTCGCGGCCGCGGGTCTCCGGCATCCGGATCGCGGTGACGAGGGTGACCAGCATGATCGCCGTCATGTAGACCACGACCCCGATCCACCCCGCGAACAGCTGCACGAGCACCCCCGACAGCAGCGGCGCGATGCCGCCGCCGAGCACCGCCGAGAACTCGCGCCCGAGCGCGACGCCCGCGTAGCGGTAGCGCGAGCCCGAGAGCTCGGCGAAGGCGGCAGCCTGCGAGCCCACGGTGCCGTACGCGGCGAAGACGAAGCCGATCACGATCACGAGCACGACGAGTGCGGGGTTGCCGGTGTCCAGCAGCAGGAACGCCGGCGCCGGGAACACCACGAGGAACGCGGCCACCGCGATGATGACCGGCCGGCGGCCGAACCGGTCGGTGAGCACGCCGGTGACGAACGCCGACACGCAGCCGAAGAGCGCTCCCACCAGCAGCGCCTGCGGCACCAGCCGCGAGTCCACCCCGACGGTCTGGATCAGGTAGCTGCCGATGAAGACCTGGAACACGTACGACTGCGTGTTGCCGCCGATGTTCAGTGCGAAGGTGCGGAAGAACGGGCGGCGCCCGACGGTGAACACGCTTCTGATCGGGGAGTCGAGGACGTCGCGCTCCTGCTCCTGCTCCCGTTTCGCCTGCTCGAAGACGGGGGCGTCGCGCAGCTTCCGGCGCAGGACGTACGCGGCGAGGGTCACGAACACGCTCGAGAAGAACACGATCCGCCATCCCCAGGCGAGTAGCTGCTCGTCGGGCATCAGCTGCACGAGGATCCAGACCACAGCACCGAGCGCGGTGCCCGCCGAGGCGCCAACGAACACGAGCGAGGCGTACCGGCCGCGACGCTCGCGGGGGGCGGTCTCGGCGAGCAGCACCACACCGCCCGCCTGCTCGGCCCCCGCTCCGAACCCCTGGAGCAGCCGCAGCAGGACCAGCAGCGCGGGCGCGAGCACCCCGACCTGCTCGTAGCTCGGCAGAGCACCGATGAGGAACGTCGAGATGCCCATCAGGAACAGCGTGGCGACGAGCACGAACTTGCGGCCGAGCCGGTCGCCGTAGCGCGAGAAGAACAGTCCGCCCAGTGGCCGGGCGAGGAAGCCGACCGCGTAGGTGGCGAACCCCGCGATGACGCCGACCGCCGGATCCGCGTCGGGGAAGAAGATGCGGTTGAAGACGAGGGCGGTGGCGGTGCCGTAGATGACGAAGTCGTACTGCTCCAGCGCGGTCCCGATGAGCCCGCCCCACGCCGCGGTGCGCAGGTTGCGCCGGTCGACCCGGTTGCCGGAGCCGTCGTCGATCGTGTCCGCTGCCGCGTCCTGCGTCATCGCCGGCTCCCTGTCGTCAGCGGCCGGCACCGCTCCGGCCGGCGTGATCGTAAGTGGGATGCGGTGCCGGCGCCGGGCGGCGCCGGCACCCGGTCAGCCGTGCCGGTCATCCCCACCGGGTGATGTGGACCTACCGGAGATGTTGCGACGCTCCCGCCGGCGGGGCGGGTCTGCCGCACGTCGTGACCGTGCCGAGCCAGGGAGCAAGAGATGACCGACCGTCGGACCGACCCTTCGCTCGAGGACCTCGACCGCAGGCTGGTGATCGGCGCCGGGGTGGCGTTCGCCGTCGCGGCCCTGGCCGGACTGGCCGGTGCCGTGATGGGTGGCGTCGCGGTGCTGACCGCGAGCAGCCGCTGGTACCGCCGCGCCGACCTGACCCCCCAGGAGCTCGCGAACCTGAAGTGGCAGCAGGCGAAGGCGGCAGTGGGGGCGGGGGCAGGCGCCTGGAGCGACGCGGAGCGCTCGTCCTACTCCCCGCGATCGAAGCGCGGCTGACATCCGAGCACGGCGCGGCGAGGCCCCGGGCCGGTCACGTCCGCTCGCTGACCGCGGGAGGTGCGTCCCTGCGGGGCGCCGGGGCCGAGAGGCTCACCCGCGGGAGCCCCGGTAGCTCCTCGGGGCGGTGGGTGACCACGAGCGCCGTACGTCCGGTGGTCGACCGCAGCAGGTCGGCGCACACGTGCGCCGCGGTCGCGGCGTCGAGGTGGGCCGTCGGCTCGTCCAGCAGCAGCACCGGCCGGTCGGCGAGCAGCGCCCGCGCGAGACCGATGCGTTGCCGCTCGCCGCCGGAGACGGCACCACCGTGCCTGCCGACCGCGGTCTCCATCCCCTCGGGCAGGCAGGCCAGCCAGTCGCCGAGCCCCGCACGGCGAAGCGCGTGGACGATCTCGTCATCGCCTGCCTCCGGGCGGGCGAGCAGGAGGTTCTGCCGCAGGGTGCTGTCGAACAGGTGCGTGGCGGGGCCGCACCACGCGATCCGGGCGCGCAGGTCGTCCCCGAGTACCTCCCGGGTGTCGATCCCGTCGAGGTGCACGGCGCCGGCCCACGGTTCGAGGGTGCGCAGCAGCGCGGCCAGCACCGTGGTCTTGCCGCTGCCCGTCGGGCCGGTGAGGACGAGCCGTTCGCCCGCGGGGAGGCGCAGGTCCAGGCCGGCCACCGCGTCCCGGTCGGAGCCCGGCCACCGGACGGAGAGCGCGCGGGTGTCCAGCCGCTGCCCCGGCGGCACCGGACGTGGGCGGGCCGGTTCGGACACGGCCGCGGGTGCCCGCTCCAGCTCGGCGAGCCGACGTGCCGCCGGCAGCGCGGTCGCGAGCCGTTGCGCGGCGTCCGGCAGCGCCGCGACCAGCTCGGCGGTGGCCAGCGGGGTCAGCGCCAGCACCGCCAGCGCCGTGCCGGGGAGCACGCCCGCCCGCACCGCCGCCACGCCGAGCGCCGTGCACAGCACGGTGGCACCCCCGATGGCCAGCACCGTGAGCGCGACGCCGAGGCCGGTGGCCGTGGCCGCCCGCCGGTGCAGCGCGAGCAGCCGCCCGTCGAGGGTGGCCAGCGTGCGGCGGCGGTCGCCGGCGGCGCCGAACGCGAGCAGGTCGGGGCTCCCGTCCAGCAGCTCGACCACCGCGCCGACGACCGCGCCCCGGGCCGCCGCGGTGCGCCGGGCCGCCCGCCGGGCGAGCGACACGGTGAGAGCCGGGGCGACGACGCCGGCAAGGACCAGGCCCGCCGCGAGCACGACCCCCGCCTCCGGGAGCAGCACGGCGAGCAGGGTGACGGTGCCGGCTCCCACCACCGCGGCGGACGCCGCCGGCACCAGGGCCCGCACCAGCACGTCCTGCTGGGCGTCGACGTCGCCGACCATCCGGGCCAGCAGCTCGCCCGACCGCAGCCGCCCGCTCACGGCCGGTCCCAGCCGGACGAGCGCATCCCACAGCCGGACCCGCAGCACCGCGAGCACCCGCAGTGCGACGTCGTGCGACGCCAACCGCTCGGCGTAGCGGAGCAGGCCCTTGGCCAGCCCGAACGTCCGCACCGCGACGATCGCCACGATGAGCGTCAGCACCGGCGGCTGCAGTGCCGCGGCCGAGATCAGGTACGCCGAGGTGGCCGCGAGCGCGACCGCGGACCCCAGCGCCCCGCTGCCCGCGAGCACCGCGACGGCGAGCCGGCCCCGGTGCGGGCGGACCACGGCGAGCAGCCCCCGCAGACCGGCAGCCCGTGAGTCGGGCACCCCCGCGGCCGCGGGCTCCGGATCCGGCGGGCGGGCCGGCGCCGGTCCGGGCGCGGGTGCCGGCTCCGTGCCTGCTGGGACGGTGCCTGCCGGGATCGGGGCAGCCGGGATCGGGGCAGCCGGTGCTCCGGGCAGCGCGACCACCCGGTCGCACAGGCCGAGCACCGCGCGCCGGTGGCTCACCACCACCGTGGTGCGGCCGGCGAGCGCCGCGGGCAGCGCGGCCAGCAGCGCGGCCTCGGACTCGGCGTCGATGCCCTCCGTCGGCTCGTCGAGCAGGAGCAGTGGGCGGTCGGCCAGCAGCGCCCTGGCGAGCGCGACGCGCCGCTGCTGGCCGGTGGAGAGCCCCTGCCCGCGCTCGTGCACCGCGGTGTCCAGTGGCAGGCCCAGCGCGACGGACGCGGCGACGGCGGCCACCCGGGCGTCGCTGGCGTCGGGGGCGCCCAGCCGCAGGTTCTCCCCCACCGTGCCGTCGACCAGCACCGGGCGCTGCGGCACCCAGGCGACGCGGCGCAGCCAGTCGTCCCGGTCCACGTCGGCGAGGTCGGTCCCGGCCACCGTCACGGCACCCCGGTCCGGCCGCCGCCAGCCCAGCAGCAGGTCGAGCAGCGTGGACTTGCCCGCACCGCTGGGGCCGGTGAGGCCGAGCACCTCGCCGGGAGCGATCGTGATCGACACCGCGTCGAACACCGGTCCGGAGCGCCCGTCCACCCCCACCGCGTCGAGCCGGACCGCCCCGGCCGCGGGGTCGGGTGCGGGCTCCGCCCGCCCCGGTGCCGGCTCCGCGCAGGGCGTGTCCAGCACCGCGAGGATGCTCTCCGCCGCGACCGCACCCTCGGCGCTGTCGTGGAACCGGGCGGCCACGGCGCGCAACGGCTGGTACACCTCGGGCGCCAGGATGATCACCAGCAGGCCGGTCGCCAGGTCGAGCTGCCCACCGACGAGGCGAAGCCCCACCGACACCGCGACCAGCGCCACCGACAGCGTGGCCAGCAGTTCCAGCACGAGCGACGACAGGAACGCCACCCGCAGGCCCCGCATCGTCTCCACGCGGTACCGCTCGGACATCGCCCCGATCTGCTGCCCCTGCCGGCGCGCGCGCCCGTACGCGGTCAGCACGTCGAGCCCGGCGACGACGTCGACGAAGTGGTGGCCCAGCACCGCCAGCGCTCGCCACTGCCGGCCCGTCCTTGCCCGCGTGTGCAGCCCGATGAGCACCATGAACACCGGGATCAGCGGGACGGTGACGCCCACGACCAGCGCCGAGACCCAGTCGGCCGTGAGGATCCGGACGGCGACGACGAGCGGCACCACGGCGCCGACGAGCAGCTGGGGGAGGTAGCGGCCGACGTAGCCGTCGAGGCCGTCGACACCACGGCTCGCCAGGGTCGCCAGCCCTCCCGTGGCGGGGAGTCCGGGGTGGCGCGGGCCCAGCCGCAGCACGTGGTCGAGCACGGCGGCGCGCACCTGCGTGACCGCCGCTGCCGCTGCCCGCTGGGCGGCGACCTCCGCCCCCCAGCTCAGCGCGGCCCGGCCCAGCACGACGGCGGACAGGGCCATGAGCGGTGCCGCGAGCTCGGCGAGCCCGGCGCCACCGAGGAACCCGCTGGCGACCGTCGTCGCGAGCAGCTCGGCCTGCGCGATCACCAGGAGCGCGGTGGCCACCCCGATCGCCGCCCCTACCCCGACGAACCGGCGGACGGCCGGGGCGTGCCGCAGCAGCCGCCTGGTCGGTGCGGTCATGGAGGCACGGGGGGCACGGTCGTTACGGCCCGACGGCCGGCCGGTCCTTGCCCGGCGGCGCCTCGTAGACGGTGCGCAGCTCGTCGATCTGCTGCGTCGTGTACGTGCACTGGTGGCGGTTGTCCCGGATGAAGACGTTGGCCCAGGTGATCACCGCGCTGAAGCGGTTGCGGTAGCCGGTGAGGAAGGCGAGGTGGATGAACAGCCACGCCAGCCAGCCGGGAAGCCCCGCGAAGTGCACCGGGCCCGCCGAGACGATCGCGTTGCCGCGGGACAGGTAGGCGGCCGAGCCGAGGTCGTGGTAGCGGAACGGGCCGACCTCCTGGGCCCCCGGGTTCTCGATCCGGTGCCGGATCCGGCGCCCGGCGTGGGTTCCCGCCTGCATCGCGACCTCGGCCACGCCGGGCAGCCCGCCGAGGGACATCATGTCCCCGATCACGGAGATGTCGGGGTGGCCGGGGATCGTGAGGTCGGGGTTCACCTGGATGCGCCCGGCCCGGTCGCGCTGGGCGCCGGTGGCTGCCGCGATGGCCGCGGCCAGTGGCGGTGCCTCCACCCCGGCGGCCCAGAGAACGGTGCCCGCGTCGTGCCGGGTGGTCGCCCCGGCCTTGTCCTCGACGTCCAGGCCGAGGCCGTCCACGGAGGTGACGTGGGTGCCGAGGTGCAGCTCCACGCCCATCTCCTGCAGCGCCGCCGCGGCCTTGGCCGACAACGCCTTGCCGAAGGACGCGAGCGGGGCGCTGCCACCGTCGAACAGCAGGACGCGGGCGTCCTCCGGGCGGATGCGCCGGAACTCCGACCGCAGGGTGCGGGTGGCGAGCTCGCGGATCTGTCCGGCCAGCTCCACCCCGGTGGGCCCGGCGCCGACCACGGCGAAGGTGAGCCAGCGCCGCTGCTCCTCGGGGTCCGACGCGGTCTCGGCGAGCTCGAACGCACCGAACACCCGCCGCCGGATCTCCAGCGCGTCGGCGATGGTCTTCATCCCGGGCGCCCACTGCGCGAACTCGTCGTGCCCGAAGTACGACTGCTGCACGCCGGCCGCGACGATCAGGTCGTCGTAGGGCAGCGTCATGGGCTCGCCACCGGGGCGCAGCGCGAACACGCGGCGGGCCGCCGGGTCCACGTCGACGACCTCGGCCAGCACGCACTCGACGTCGCGTCCCTTGAAGACCTCCCGCAGGGGCGCGGCGATCTGGCCCTCGGAGAGGATCCCGGTGGCGACCTGGTAGAGCAGCGGCTGGAACAGGTGGTGCTGTGCGGAGTCGACGATCGTCACGGCGATGTCCTCGCGGCGCAGCGCACGAGCGGCGTAGAGCCCGCCGAAGCCGCCCCCGACGATCACGACGCGGTGGACGGTGCCCCGATCCAGATCATCTGCCACGGTGTCCTCGCTTTCCTGCCCGGTGGGTCACCCCGCCGGGTCGTGCCAGTCGTCGCCGTTCGGCAGCAGGCCGTCGGCCTCCTTCGGCCCCCACGTGCCGCGCTGGTAAGTGTGCACGGGGACGATGTCGCCCAGCACGGGGTCGACGACGCGCCAGGCTGCTTCCACGGTGTCCTGGCGGGCGAACAGTACGCGGTTGCCGCTCAGGGCAGCTCCGATGAGTCGGTCGTAGGGACGCATGTCCGACGCGCTGTCCTCGGCGAACACGAGATCCTGCAGCTGAGGCTCGCGCCCGGCGCCGGGTTTCTTCCCCGCGAGGGCGAGCCCGATCTCCGTGTTGGGCCAGATCCGGAACCTCAGCGTGTTCTTCAGTCGAGTCCGCCCGACTCCGAACACGTCGAAGGGCACGGGCCGGAACCGGATGCTGACCTCCGTCGCGGTCACGGGCATCGTCTTGCCTGCGCGGATGAGGATCGGCACCCCCGCCCAGCGCCACGAGTCGAGCGTGAGCCGGACCGCGACGTAGGTCTCCACCGTCGACGCCGGGTCGACGCCCTCCACGTCGTGGTAGCCCTCGTACTGGCCACGGACGGCGTCCGCGGGCGTCAGCGGGCGCAGTGCCGAGATCACCCGCGACTTGGAGTCGAGCCACGAGTCGGGGCCCGACCCGTCGGGCGGGTCGGCGATGACGCTGGCGAGCACCTGCAGCATGTGGTTCTGCACGACGTCGCGGATGGCGCCCGTGCGGTCGTAGAACCGCCCGCGGTCGGCCACGTCGAACGCCTCGGCCATCGTGATCTGGATGCTCTCGACGTGGTCACGGTTGAGCAGCGGCTCGATCATCGAGTTGGCGAACCGCGCCACCAGCACGTCGTTGAGGGGGTCGAGTCCCAGCCAGTGGTCGACGCGGTAGATCGCGTCCTCGGGGAAGTGGTCGTGCATCGTCTTGTCCAGGGCGATGGCGCTCGCCAGGTCGGAGCCGAACGGCTTCTCCACCATCACCCGGGCGCCGTCGGCCCGCCCGGCCCCCGCGATGCCCTCGGCGATGCGCCCGAACAGGACCGGCGGTACCTCGAGGTAGAACAGGGCCTGCCCGCAGCCGCCCATCTCCCGCGACATCGCGTCGTAGGTGGCGCTGTCGTCCAGGTCCCCGTCGACGTAGCGGAGCAGGCCGAGCATCGTCCTGGCCGACGGCGACTCCGGATCCATGCCGTTGTCGCGCAGGGACTGCGCCGCGTACTCGCGGAACCGCTCGAGGTTCCATCCGCTGCGGGCCACCCCGATGACGGGGACGGTGAGCACCCCCCTGTCCACCAGCCCCACCAGCGCGGGGAACGTCTCCAGCTTGGCGAGGTCACCGGTCGCCCCGAAGATGACCAGCGCGCCCACGTGGTCGGTAGCCATCGTTGCTCCTGTCCGTCGGGTGGATGCTGCGGGTCAGCCGAGACGTTCGAGCACGTGGTCACCGACGCGCAGGGCGTTCGCCATCGCCGTCAGGGACGGGTTCACCGCACCGATGCTCGGGAAGAAGCTCGTGTCGACCACGTAGAGGTTGTCGACCTCGTGCGCCCGGCAGTGGACGTCGAGGGCGGACGAGGCCGGGTCGGTGCCGAACCGGACGGTGCCCGCCTGGTGGGCCGTGGCCCCGATCGGCATGCCCTTGTGCAGGTAGATGCTGTGGTCGAGCAGGTGGTTCTCGTGCATCCCCAGGTCGCCGAGCCGTCCCTGCAGCTCGTGGCGCAGCCGTTTCAGCCCTTCCGTGTTGTGCTTCTCGTCGATTGCGAGCCTGATGCGCCCGTCGCCGTCGAGGGTGACCCGGTTCTCGGGCAGGGGGAGGTCCTCGCCGCAGAGCCAGAAGTCGACGGCGTGGCGGGCGAGCTCGTCGAAGGGCATCTCGGGGGCGACCCGGCCCGCCCAGCGCGGGGCGTTGGCCCGGACCTGCTCGGCGTCGGACTTGCCGAGCATCTGGATGCCGCCCATCGGGTGGTCGAAGTCCTCCGAGCCGAGGTACCAGTCGTGCAGGGCGAGGGTCTTCTGGAACCGGGTCGGGTTCGGCTCCTTCGACACCGCCATCAGCGCCACGTTGTTGTGCCGCATGTAGTGCCGCCCGACCACGCCCGAGCCGTTGGCCAGCCCGTCGGGATGCCGGTCGGTGGCCGAGCGCAGCAGCAGGGCTGCGGAGTTCACGGCACCGCACGCGACCACCACGACGTCGGCGCTGAAGCGGACGCTCTCCCCGTCGTCCAGCTCGGTGACCACGGCCGTGACCGAGCGGCCGCTCGGGTCCGTCTCCAGCCGGGTCACGTAGGCACCGGTGAGGAGCTCGACACCCGCGTGGAGCAACGCGGGATCGACGCAGATGACCTCGGCGTCGGACTTCCCCCTGACCAGGCACGGGAACCCGTCCACGCGGTCGCAGCGGATGCACGTGCTGCCGTGGGCGGCACCGCCCTGGGGATCCTGCGTCAGCCGCACCCCGATCGGGAGGTGGAACGGGTGCAGTCCCTGCTTCTCGAGGTCGTCGGACAGCTGCTGGATCCGGGGCTCGTGCGCGACGGGAGGGAAGAGGTAGTCGGCGCTCGCCGGCCCGCCCGTCGGGTCCTCGCCGTGGCGCCCGTGCACCTCGTAGAGGTGTTCGGCCTCGGTGTAGTAGGGCTCGAGGTCGGCGTAGTCGATCGGCCAGGCCGGTGAGATCCCGGAGTAGTGGCGCAGCTCGCCGAAGTCCTGCGGGCGCAGCCGGAACAGCGCCGCGCCGTAGAACTTCGTGTTGCCGCCGACGTAGTAGTTCACCTCGGGTGGGAACTCGTGGCCGTTGCGGTCGAGCCACATCTCGGGAGCCCGGTACCGGGCTCTCACGAAGACCTCGGTGGAGTCCCAGTTCGCCCGCTCCCGCGGCAGGTAGCCACCGCGTTCGAGCATCAGGACCCGCTTGCCCGAGGGGGCGAGCCGGTGGGCGAACGTGCCGCCGCCCGCACCCGTCCCGATGACGATGACGTCGTAGTGGCGGTCCTCGGACACCGAGCCTCCTCGGGTGGCGCTGTCGTGTCGCGGTCACCGTGCGGCGGCTCACCGGGGCAGCGCATCACCTTCCCTGTGTGACCCGGACACCACCGACGGTGCGCGCGGCCCCCGGTTCACCGGCGTGCGGACGACGGAATCCGGGCCGGCACGACCGGGCGACGGGGGCACTCCTCCGTATCGGGTGATGCACGAGCGCCTCGCCATGACGACGGTGGGCTGCCAGGCCCACCCGCAGGAGGCAGCCATGACCGAGGCAGCGATCGCCGACCACGGCCTGATCGGCGATCTCCAGACCGCCGCGCTGGTCAGCACGGACGGCTCCGTCGACTGGTTCTGCTGTCCCCGGTTCGACTCGCCGAGCGTGTTCGGCGCCCTCCTCGACGACGAGAAGGGCGGGCATTTCCGGATCCGGCCACAGGCCGACTACGACTCGCGGCAGCTGTACTTCCCCGACACCGCCATTCTCATCACCCGGTTCACCACCGCTGCCGGGATGGGCGAGGTGGTCGACTTCATGCCGCCGGCGGGCACGGTGCCCACGGCGAACCACCAGTTGGTCCGGATGATCCGCTGCGTCCGGGGCGAGATGACGTTCGACATCGACATCGCGCCACGCTTCGACTACGGCCGCCGGGCCCACCGCACGGACGTGACGCCGAACGGGGTCGTCTTCACCACCGACGCCATGACGCTCACGCTGCACGTCGTGCGGGAGCCAGGCGACGAGCGGCTGGCGCACGTCCGCGTCGACGAGAACGACATGCACGTCGAGCTCTCGCTGAAGGCCGGTGAGGTCCGGGGGGTGGTGCTGGAGTCGGGCGCCGTCGGCCCGCCCCGGGAGATCCGGGTGGCCCAGTTCCAGCAGATGCACGACGACACCGTCCGGTACTGGCGCACCTGGCTCTCCCGCTGCACCTACACCGGGCGCTGGCGCGAGACCCTGCAGCGCTCGGCGATCACCCTCAAGCTCATGACCTACGCCCCGACCGGGGGGCTGGTGGCCGCACCCACGACCGGGCTCCCCGAGCAGATCGGCGGCGAGCGCAACTGGGACTACCGCTACACCTGGGTGCGCGACGCGTCCTTCTCCGTCTACGCGCTGCTCCGGCTCGGGTTCAAGGAGGAGTCCGCGCAGTTCAGCCAGTGGCTACGCGACCGCGCCGACGAGCGGGTGGGCGGCGAGGGCGGGCCGCTCAACATCATGTACCGCGTCGACGGGTCCTCCGACCTCAAGGAGGAGTCCCTGGAGCACTGGTCGGGCTACCGGGGCTCGCGTCCGGTCCGGATCGGCAACGGTGCGTCCGACCAGCTCCAGCTCGACATCTACGGGGAGGCCCTCGACAGCATCTACTTCGCCGACCGGCGCGGGCTCGAGGTCGGGCATCGCGGCTGGATGGCGGTGCGCGAGCTGCTGAACTGGCTCACCGACCACTGGGACCAGCCGGAGGAGGGCATCTGGGAGACCCGCGGGGGGCGTCAGGACTTCACCTACGGGCGGCTGATGAGCTGGGTGGCGTTCGACCGGGGAATCCGGATGGCGTCCGTGCACGGACGCCCGGCCCCGCTCATCCGCTGGACCGAGGCGCGCGACGCGATCTACGAGCAGATCATGGAGAAGGGCTGGAGCCCGAAGTCCGGCTCGTTCGTCCAGCACTACGGCAGCGAGACGCTCGACTCGTCGTTGCTGCGGATGTCCAGCGTCGGGTTCGTCTCCCCGTACGACCCGATGTGGGCCTCCACGCTGCGGGCGATGGAGGACGAGCTGGTCACCGACAGCCTCGTCTACCGCTACGACCCCGAGGCGTCCCCCGACGGGCTGGAGGGCTCGGAAGGCACGTTCTCGCTCTGCTCGTTCATGTTCGTCGACGCGCTCGCGCGGGCCGGCAGACTGGACGACGCCCGGCTCGCGTTCGAGAAGATGCTCACCTACTCCAACCACGTGGGGCTCTTCTCCGAGGAGATCGCCCTGTCCGGCGAGCAGATCGGCAACTTCCCGCAGGCCTTCACCCACCTCGCCCTGATCGACGCCGCGATCACCCTCGACGAGGCGCTCGACCGGGGCCGGCCGGCGCTGACGGGCGACTGACGTGGACGCGGTCGACCTGGCCCGGTTGCAGTTCGCGAGCACGTCGATCTACCACTTCCTGTTCGTGCCGCTCACGATCGGGCTGGCGCTGCTCGTGGCGCTCCTGCAGACGCAGTGGTACCGGACCGACCGGCCGGAGCACCTGCGCCTGACCCGGTTCTTCGGCGTGCTGCTCGTGATCAACGTGGCCGTCGGCGTGGTCACCGGGCTGGTGCAGGAGTTCCAGTTCGGGATGAACTGGTCGGGCTACTCGCGGTTCGTGGGCGACGTGTTCGGCGCCCCGCTCGCCATGGAAGGCCTGGCGGCGTTCTTCCTCGAGTCGGTGTTCCTCGGACTGTGGATCTTCGGCTGGAACCGGCTGTCCCGGCGGGTGCATCTCGCCACGATCTGGCTGGTCGCGCTGGGCGGCGTCCTCTCGGCCGCGTTCATCATGGCGGCGAACTCGTGGATGCAGAACCCCGTCGGGTACGTGATCAACCCCGACACCGGGCGCGCGCAGCTCACCGACATCGGGGCCGTGCTGACCAACCCGGTGTTCCTGCGCAGCTACCTGCACGTGCTGCTGGCGTCGCTGGTCACCGCGGCGGTCGTCATGCTGGCCATCTCGGCCTGGCACCTGCGCCGCCGTCCCGACGACCAGGGTTTCCGCAGCTCGGCGCGGCTCGCCCTCGTGGTGCTGGCGCCGGCTACGGTGCTCAACCTGCTGGTCGGCAGCGAGCTCGGGGTCACCGAGGGCGAGTTCCAGCCGATGAAGATCGCCGCGGCCGAGGCGCAGTGGGAGACCTGCCAACCGTGCTCGTTCTCGATGTTCCAGATCGGCGGCGGCAACAACGACCAGACCCCGGACAAGATCATCGCGGTTCCCCACCTGCTGTCGCTGCTCGCCACGAACTCGTGGGACGGCCAGGTGGTGGGCATGAACGATCTTCAGGCCCAGTACGAGCAGCAGTACGGACCCGGGAACTACGTGCCCAACGTCTTCATCCAGTACTGGGCGATGCGGGTGATGGCCTACCTCGCCACCCTCATCGTCCTGGTGGCGCTCTGGGGCCTGTGGCGGTGGAACCGTCTGGGGTCGTCGCCGTGGTTCCTGCGGGCGGCGCTGTGGAGCCTGCCGCTGCCCTTCCTGGTCAACACCGCGGGCTGGGTCCTCACCGAGAACGGCCGCCAGCCCTGGATCGTGCAGGGGCTGCAGCTCACGCGGGACGGCGTCTCACCCTCGGTGGGCACGGCCACGATCGTCGTCAGCCTGGTGGTCTTCATCGCGCTCTACGGAGCGCTCGCCGTCGTCGACTGGCTGCTGATGGCGCGCTACGCCCGTCGAGAGCTGGAGCCCGAGACACCCCCGGCCGAGGTCGAGCAGCCGGCCCACGCGCCGAGCTACTGAGCGGGAGCCCTGATGACGACGCTCGCGATCGTCTGGTTCATCGTCCTGACCGTGGTCTGGACGGGGTTCCTGCTGCTGGAGGGCTTCGACTTCGGGGTCGGGATGCTGCACCGGCTGGTGGGCCGCGACGAGGAGGGCCGCTCGCTCGCCATCCGGACCATCGGCCCGGTGTGGGACGGCAACGAGGTCTGGCTGATCGTCGCCATCGCGGGGACCTTCGCCGCGTTCCCCGCCTGGTACGCGACGGCGCTCTCGGCCTTCTACCCGCTGATCCTCATCGTGCTGGTGGCGCTGATCCTGCGCGGGGTGTCCTTCGAGTTCCGGTCGCACGCGGCGACCGCGCGGAGCCGGAACCTCTGGTCGTGGGCACTGGCCGTCGGGAGCCTGGTCGCCCCGCTCGGCCTCGGGATCATGCTCGGCGGGTTCCTCGGCGGGATCCCGATCGACGCCCGGGAGGAGTTCGTCGGCGGGTTCGGCGACCTGTTCCGGCCCTACGCCGTGCTGACCGGTGTGACGATCGCGCTGGTCTGCCTGCTTCACGGCGCCGTGTTCCTCGCGATGCGGACCACCGATGACATGCGCCTGCGTGCGCTTCGCATCGCGAAGGTCCTCGGGCCCGTCGTGG
Organism: Pseudonocardia xinjiangensis; assembly: GCF_050948425.1. NCBI lineage: Bacteria > Bacillati > Actinomycetota > Actinomycetes > Pseudonocardiales > Pseudonocardiaceae > Pseudonocardia > Pseudonocardia xinjiangensis. Next base: position 4,775,235 of record NZ_CP192009.1, read on the forward strand.
CGCTCCTCGTCATCGCCTGGGTCGCCCTGACCCGCTTCGACCAGGGGGGCGCGCTGCTGTCGGTGATCGAGCTCGCCACCGCGATCGTCGTGATCGCCGCTGCGCTGCTGGTGCACGCGGAACGGGAGGTGGCGGCGTTCACCGCCACCCTCGCCACGGCGGCGGGCATCGTGGTGTCGCTCTTCTCCGAGCTCTACCCCCGCGTGATGGTCTCCAGCCTCGACGCGGCGAACGACCTCACGATCGCGACCACCGCGTCGTCGCCCTACGCGCTGGCGGTGATGACCGTCGTGCTCGGCGTGCTGCTGCCCGTCATCCTCGTGTACCAGGGCTGGACGTTCTACGTGTTCCGGAACCGGGTGAGCCGGGCCGACCTCACCGACGACGACGGCGGCGGCGGGGCCGGCCCGCCGCCGCGGCCCCCCACGGCCGATGTGGACGCACCGACCGTCCGGCCGGACAGCCGGGAGCTGCACCCGGTCCGGCCCGAGTTCCGGTTCGTCACGTGGCTGCTGGCCTGGGCGGCGGCGCTGGTGGTCGCCCTCGTGCGGGGCCGGGGAGGTCCGGGCACCCGTTCGCAACCGGCCGGCGGTGAACGCCCCCGCTGAGCCCCGGCCACATGCGGCCCCGGTCAGGGGACTCGCCCGCGCAAACCGGGCGACTCGCGCACGGGAAACGGGCGACTCGCGCGGCCGGAACGGGCGACTCGCGGAGCTTGCGCGGGCGGCCACGGCGCCGGGACTGCGCCGAGCCCAGGGTCACGCGGAAGTGATGTGGTCGGCTCAGGCGGCCAGGCTGGCGTAGCGGCCGTGGCGGGCGACCAGGCTGTCGTGGGTGCCCGACTCCACGATGCGGCCGTGGTCGATCACGACGATCTGGTCGGCGTCGCGCACCGTGGAGAGCCGGTGGGCGATGGTGATCGTCGTCCGACCGCGGCTGAGCTCGTCGAGGGCGCGCTGCACGGCCCGCTCGGTCTCGGTGTCGAGCGCGCTGGTCGCCTCGTCGAGTACCAGCACCCGCGGGTTGCGCAGCACGGTGCGCGCGATGGCGATGCGCTGCTTCTCCCCGCCGGAGAACCGGTGGCCGCGGGAGCCGACCACGGTGTCGTAGCCCTCGGGCAGGCCGGCGATCAGGTCGTGGATCTGCGCGGCCCGCGCCGCCGCCTCGATCTCGGCGTCCGTGGCGTCGGGCCGGGCGTAGCGCAGGTTCTCCCGGACGGTGGTGTGCAGCAGGTAGGTCTCCTGGCTGACCACGCCGACGATCCGCGCGAGGTCGGCCAGGCGCATGTCGCGCAGGTCGACGCCGTCGATGGTGATGCGGCCGGCGTCGGGGTCGTGCAGGCGCGCGACCAGGGAGGCCAGCGTGCTCTTGCCCGACCCGGTCTCCCCCACCAGCGCGAGCGTGGAGCCGGCGGGGACGTCCAGCGAGACCCCGGCGACGGCGGCGACGTCGCTGCCGGGATAGGTGAAGGTGACGTCCTCGGCGCGGACGTGCCCCTCGACCCGAGCAGGGTCGATGTCCACGGGCGAGGCCGGGTCGTCGACCTCCACCAGCAGGTCGAGGTACTCGAAGATGCGGGCGAACAGCGCCAGCGAGCTGACCAGCGACACGCCGACGTTCAGCAGGCCGAGGATCGGCCGGAAGAGCCCGGCCTGGAGCGTGGTGAAGGCGACCAGCGTGCCGATCGTCATCGCCCCGGCGGTGAAGGGCAGGCCGGCGCTGAGGTAGATGACGGCGGGGATCGCGGCGAAGACGACGGTGGTGGCGGCCATCCGCCAGCGCCCGGCGAGCTGGGAGCGCAGTTCGAGGTCGACCAGCCGCTCCGACGAGCTGGTGAACCGCTCCACCAGCGCGGGACCGGTGCCCATCGTCTTGGTGAGCTGCACCGCGCTGATCGACAGCCCCTCGTCGATGATGACGTTCAGGTCGGCGAGCTCGCGCTGCTGGGCGGCGGTGATGGCGCGCCGCAGCCGGGCCACGCGCCGGGTCAGCCAGATCGACGGCGGCAGCACCACCAGCGAGACCAGCGTCAGCTGCCAGCTCAGGGCGAGCATGGCGACCAGGGTCCCGATGACGGTGGTGAGGTTCGAGGCGAGCGAGGTGGCCGTCGAGGTGACGACGCTCTGCATGCCGCCGATGTCGTTGGTGATCCGCGACTGCACCTCACCCGTGCGGGTGCGGGTGAAGAAGGCGATCGACTGGCGTTGCAGGTGGCTGAAGACGTCGGTGCGCAGCCCGTGCATGACCTTCTGGCCGACGCTGGTGGAGATCCAGGTCTGCACGACGCCCAGCGCGGCGGTCACGGCGGCGACGGCGACCATGCCGAGGACCAGCCAGACCAGGAGGGTCAGGTTCTGGTGCGGGAGGGCGTCGTCGATGACGGCGCGCAGCAGGAACGGCGAGGCCAACGCGACGACGGACGACACGACGATGGTGACGGTGACCGTGGCGATGGACCAGCGGTGCGGGATGAACAGCCCCGCGATCCGGCGCAGGGACACCTCCTTGGCCTGCGCCTTCTCCGCACTGCTGACGGTGCGGCGGCCTGATCGTAGGAGTTTGTTGGTCGAGACTTCGGACGCCAAGTTCGGTACTCCCTCTGCTGGAACTTGCTGAGGTTACCTCAACATGAGGGAACAACGGTACCGCTTGCTACGGTATTCCGGTGAGCGAGGCGCCCGAGGAGACCGAGGAGACGCTCGCCGAGACGTTCCGCGGGGTCGCGCGCCAACTACGCCACCAGACCCAGCGCACGCTCGCCCCCTGGAACGTCACTCCGTCCCAGGCCCGCGCGCTGGGCGTCCTCACCCGGCACGGGTCGATGCGCCTCGGCGCCCTCTCCGAACACCTGCGCATCGCCGCGCGCTCCGCCACCGAGGTGGTGGACGCGCTGGCGGAGGACGGGCTGGTCGAGCGGCACGCCGACCCCTGCGACCGGCGCGCCACCCTCGTCGCCGTGACCGCGCGCGGCGCCGAGGTGGCCACCGGGATCCGCGCCGCGCGGGCCGCCGAGGCGGAGGAGTTCTTCGCCAAGCTCGACGACGCCGACCGGGAGTCCCTCGCCCGGATCCTGCGCGCCCTACGGACCTGAGGTTCAGTGTCCGCCACTCGACGGCGGCACGTCCGGCCATCCGACGGGGATGCGGCCGGAGAACTGCTCCGACAGAAGTGAGAGCAGGGCCCGCGCGGCTGCGCCGGTCGCACGCGCCGTCGGTGCCGCCACCGAGAGCGGCCAGTCCAGGTCGGCACCGACCACCCTGACCTGCCGCAGGTCGTCGCCGGGCCGCACCGCCACTCGGGGCAGCAGGGCGACGCCGATGCACTCCCTGACGAAGTCGGCGGCGGCGACGATGTCGGTGATCTCGATGGCGACGTGGCGGTGCAGACCCGCGGCCGCGAAGGCGCGGTCGGTGACGCCGCGGTTGCCGTAGCCGATCGGGAAGTCGACGAACGGCTCGTCGGCGAACATCTCGATGCGCACCTCGTCCTCCTCGGCGAGCCGATGGCCGGCCGGGACGACGAGGTCGAGCGGCGTCGAGGCGAGCTCACACCAGTCGACTCCGCCCGGAGCGCGGCCCGACATGGAGACGAACGCCAGGTCCAGGCGTCCGTCAGCCAGCGCCTCGACCAACCCCTGCGAACCGGACGGAGCTACCGAGATCTGCAGGACGACCTCGGGGTGGCGGCGGTGGTAGCGGCCGAGCAACCCCGGCAGGTCCAGCGTGCCGAGCGAGGACATGGTGCCGACCCGCAGGGTGCCGCGCAGTCCGCCGCGGACCTGGTCGAGGGCGTCACGAGCGTCGCGGGCCGCGTCCAGGGTCGCCCGGGCACCCGGCAGCAGTGCAGCTCCGGCGTCGGTCAGCGCGACCCGCTTGGAGGTGCGGTGCAACAGCTCGGCGCCGAGCTCACGTTCCAGAGCCTTGATCGCCGCCGACACCCCGGACTGGACGACGTGCAGCCTGGCCGCGGCCCGGGTGAAGTTCCGCTCCTCGGCCACGGTCACGAAGTACTGCAGGTGGCGCAGCTCCACGGGCAACGATCGTAGTTTCTGATGGTTACGAGCACCACGATTCATTGGACACGATCGGTCTCGGAACGGAACCTGGAGTCGTTCCACCCGCCGTCACGATGATCCGAAGAAGGAACGATGTCGGTCTCCATTCCCCAGCAGGCGCGGACAGCCGCGCCCGCGTCCCGACGGCACGATGTCGGCTTCTGGCTGGTCGCGTTCAGCTTCCTGACCGCCATGGCGTTCTCCACCGTTCCGACCCCGCTGTACGCGATCTACCAGCAGCAGGACGGCTTCTCGACGCTCACGGTCACCATCGTGTTCGGCGCATACGCCATCGGTGTGGTGACCAGCCTGCTGCTGGCCGGCCACGTCTCCGACTGGCTCGGCCGCAAGCGTGTCCTGATCGCGGCGCTGGCCGTGCTGACGGTGTCGGCGCTGATCTTCCTCATCTGGCACGCGCTCCCCGCCCTGCTGGTGGCACGGCTGCTGTGCGGGCTCGGCGTCGGCATGGTCACCGCCACCGCCACCGCGTTCCTCAACGAACTTCATGCGGCCGGGCGTCCTGACAGCGGTCAGGGGCGATTCGAGCTGGTGTCCACTGCGGCCAACATCGGCGGCCTCGGCGTCGGCCCTCTCGTCTCCGGCTACCTCGCACAGTTCGTCGCCGCGCCGCTGCGCACCCCGTTCGCGGTCTTCACCGTGCTGCTCCTGCTGAGCATCGTGGCGGTCTCGCTCAGCCCGGAGACGGTGCAGCGCCCGGCTGAGCGGCCCCGCTACCACCCGCAGCGGGTCACCGCCGACCACGGCGACCGCGCCGGTTTCGTCGCGGCCGCCGCCGGCGCCTTCCTCTCCTTCACGATCTTCGGACTCGCCACCTCGCTGGATCCCGGCTTCGTCGCGGGCACGCTGCACCAGCCGGGGCGCCTGCTCGCGGGCGCGGTGGCGTTCGTCGTCTTCGGCGCAGCCGCGCTGGCCCAGTCGACCACCACGTCGATGCCGCTCGGCACACGCAACGCCCTGGGTCTGGCCGGCGTGGCGATCGGCATGATCGCGCTGGTCACGGGCATGGAGATCACCTCGTTCGCCGCGTTCCTGATCGGCAGTGCCGTCGCCGGTGCCGGCGCAGGCGTCCTGTTCAAGTCCGCGGTCGGCACCGTCGCCGCGATGGCCGCCCCGGCGGTCCGTGGAGAAGCGCTGGCCACGCTGTTCTTCGTCTCCTACGTCGGGCTGATCCTGCCGACGCTCGCGCTGGGCATCGCCAGCAGGTTCGTGGACGCCCGGACCTCCATGGTCTGGTTCGGCGCCGTGATGCTGCTGCTCGCCGCCGGTGCCGCGGTCCTCGCCCGGCGGGTGCGCACCCGCTCCGCCTGATCCGGGGTCACGGGACGAGGACGGCCGCGCCGGTGACGCGGTCCGCGGCGAGGTCGGCGAGCACCCGGTCGGCCTCGGCGAGGGGGTGCGGCGTGACCGCGGGCCGCACCCGCAACGTGGCAGCGAGCCGGAGGAACTCCTCGCCGTCGGCCCGGGTGTTGGCCGTGACGCTGCGCAGCTGCTTCTCCCGGAACAGCTCGTCGGCGTAGACCATCCGCGGCACGTCGGTGAGATGGATGCCCGCCACCGCGAGGGTGCCGCCCTGGTCCAGAGCCCGCATCGCCACCGGGACGAGATCGCCGGCCGGGGCGAAGAGCACAGCGGAGTCCAGGGCCTCGGGCGGCTCCGCCTCCGCGGGCCCGGCCGAGGCGGCCCCGAGCTCGATGGCGAGCTCGCGCGCCTGCGCCGAGCGGGTCAGCACGTGGACCGTGGCGCCCTGCGCGATCGCGACCTGGGCGACGACGTGCGCAGACGCCCCGAAGCCGTAGATCCCGAGCCGGCCTCCCGGCGGCAGCTCCGCCCGTCGCAGAGCCCGGTAGCCGACGATCCCCGCGCACAGCAGCGGAGCCGCCTGCGCGTCGCCGAGCGCCGCGGGCAGCCGGTAGGCGAACGCCTCGGGCACCACGGCGTGCTCGGCGTAACCGCCGTCGGCGTCCCAGCCGGTGAACCGCGCCGCGAGGCACAGGTTCTCCCGCCCGGTGCGACACCACCGGCAACGCCCGCAGGTGCCGCGCAGCCAGGCGATCCCGATCCGCTCACCCACAGCGAAGCGGTCGGCTCCCGCGCCACGCGCCTCGACGAGACCGACCACCTCGTGGCCGGGCACAGTGCGCGGCCGGCGCGGGAGCAGGTCTCCCTCGGCCAGATGCAGGTCCGTTCGACACACCCCGCACGCCAGCACCCGGACCCGGACCTCCCCCGGGCCGGGCTCCGGCACCGGCAGCTCCACCGACCGCAGCGGGCCGCTCTCGACCGGCCCGGGAGTCTCCACGACCCATGCGCGCATGGCCCCACCGTGCCCGTACGGGGAGGGGCACGGCAGGGCCGTTGGTGGTGTTGCGACCGGCGCGCCACCCTCGTCGCCGTGACCGCGAGCGGCGCCGAGGTGGCCGCCGGGATCCGCGCCGCGCGGGACGCCGAGGCCGAGGAGTTCTTCGCCAAGCTCGACGACGCCGACCGGCATCGCTCGCCCGGATCCTGCGCGCCCTACGGACCTGAGGTTCGGCGTCCACCGCTCGCCGGTGGCGGTGCCCGGCGGGGACGACCAGGTCGAAGCCACGAAGCCGCGACCGGGGCTCACTGCCGGCCCGGCCGGGCTGTGGGCAGGAAGAACGCGATGAACAGCCCGACCACCATCGCCCCGGCCGCGATCAGGAACGACAGGCGGAAGCCGTCGATGCTCGGGACCGCGACCCCGTTCACGTCGTTCGCAGTGCCGGCGAGGACCGTGCCGACGGCGGCGCTGGCGATCGTGGCGCCGACCGAACGCATCAGGGCGTTGAGGCCGTTGGCCGCGCCCGTCTCCGATGCCCGGACCGCACCGACGATCAGGGCAGGCGGTGAGGAGTAGGCGAGGCCGATGCCAGGGCCCAGGATCAGCACGATGACCAGGCTCTGCCACGGCGCGCTCATCAGGCCGAGGCCGGCGACGTAGCCGATCGCGATGATCGCCATGCCGAGGATCAAGGTGACCTTGGATCCGTACGCCGCGGACAGCCGGGCGTGGACGGGGGTCGTGAGCAGCATCGTCACGCCGAGCGGTGCCACGAGCAGGCCCGCGACCACCATCGACCGGCCGAGTCCGTGGCCCGTGGCCTCCGGCAGCTGGAGCAGCTGGGGAAGGACCAGCGTGACGACCAGGAACGACGCGCCGACCATGATCGAGGCGAGGTTGGTGAGGAGCACCGCGGGGCGGGCCGAGGTGCGCAGGTCCACCAGCGGTGCGCCCAGGCGCAACTCCAGCACGCCCCACAGGACCAACACGACCGCCCCCGCGGCGAACGTCCCGAGGACGGGACCGGAGGTCCAACCCCAGTCGCCGCCCTTGGCGATCGGCAGCAGGACGAGGACGAGACCGGTGGACAGCCCGATCGCGCCGAGCATGTCGAAGCTGCCCTGCGCGCGGGCCGGCGACTCGGGGACGACGAGGACAATGAGGGCGACGCAGAGGACGCCGAGGCCTGCGGAGCCGTAGAACAGGACGTGCCAGTCGGCGTGCTGGGCGACCAGGGCGGCGGCGGGCAGACCGAGGCTGCCGCCGATTCCCATCGAGGAGCTCACCAGCGCCATCGCCGAGCCGGCCTGCTCACGGGGCAGTGTGTCCCGGATCAGGCCGATGCCGAGAGGCACCGCGCCCATCGCGACGCCCTGGAGGGCCCGGCCGGGGACCATCGTGGGCAGGTCGCTGGTGAGGGCGCTGACCAGCGCGCCGACGACCATCACCGCGAGGCCGAGGACCAGCATGCAGCGCTTGCCGTAGAGGTCGCCGAGGCGACCGAGGATCGGTGTGGCGACGGCGCCGGAGAGCAGGGTCGCGGTGACGACCCACGTCGCGTTGCTCGCCTCGGTGTCCAGCAGCTGCGGCAGCTCCTTGATCACCGGGACAGGCAGGGTCTGCATCACGGCGACGACGACGCCCGCGAAGGCGAGTGCCGGGCCGAGGGCCCGTGGTGCTCCGGCCGAGTGCCGGTCGGACGCGCGGCTGTGAACCAGCGCGTCACTCACGGACGGACGGGGCTGAACGCAGCCCACGGCCCGAGCACGAACCGGCCGTTCTCCTGCCGGATCTCCAGGGCGCCGGCCCCACCGAAGTGCGCGGGGACCACCAGCTCCCGTTCGTCGACCGCCCGCTGCAGGACCCGGCGGCGGCTCGCCACCGCCTGCTCCGGTGCCAGGCAGGCGTTGCTGTTGCAGCAGGGGTCGAGGATCTGCAGGGGGCTGTGCAGCAGGTCGCCGACGAAGACCGCCCGGTCGCTGCCGGACGCCAGCCGCAGGACGGAGGAACCGGGAGTGTGGCCCGGCGCCGACTCCAGAGTCAGGTTCTCGTCGATGCGGTGCTCGCCGTCCCACAGCTCGACCAGCCCGGCCTGGTGGACCGGCGCGACACTGTCCTCGTAGATCAGGCGCTCGACCTCCTGCGTGCCCCCTCCGTACGAGTTCTGCGGGCCGAAGTGGAAGTCGTCTGCTGCCGGGATGAGGTACTGGGCGTTCGGGAACGTCGGTGCCCAGGTGCCGTCGGCGCCGAAGGTGTTCCATCCGACGTGGTCGACGTGGAGATGGGTGTTGACGACGACGTCGATGTCCTCCGGGCGGACACCGGAACCCCTCAGCCGACCGAGGAGATCGTCCTGGCGGTGGTGGAAGTACGGCGCCATGCCCGGCCGCTCGCGCCCGTCGCCCGCCCCGGTGTCGACCAGGACGGTTCGCCCGGTGCTGCGCAGCACCCAGGACTGCAACGCGATGACCGTCCGGCCGGTGTCGGGATCCCAGTGGTCCGGTGCCAGCCGGCCCACGTTCTTCTCCCACGTCCGGGCAGGTGCTCCCGGGAACATGTCGGATGCCGGCAGGAACGGCTGGTGCCACTCGACGATCCGGATGACCTCGACGTCACCCAGCACCAGGATTTCTGGATCACTCTGCATGCGTTCGACGCTAGGTTCCTCGAGCGAGCATCTCGATGCGTGATCTGCTCAGGAAGATACGTGATCCGCTCACGGCCCATCCACACGGATATCGTGACCGCGTGGATGTGGTCAGCGACGCAATCTCGGCCGTGCACCTCGGGCACCCGTCGTCCCAGCGCGTGCGCACGGGCGGGAGCTGGTGTGCGCGGCTGGACCCGTACGCCGGCGCGGGCTTCTACGTCGTCCTGAAGGGCAGCTGCTGGCTGCGGACCGACGGCGGCACCCTGGTGCCCCTCGGGGTCGGTGACGCGCTGCTGCTCCCGCACGGCACCGGCCATGTGATTGCCGACTCCCCGATCGACGCGTCGGTGGCGGCGGAAAAGGCCGTGCCGTTCGAGCGGTGGTTCGCGGAGACCGGGCCGCGCGACGAGACGGAGCTGCTCTGCGGCAAGTACCGGCTCGACTGCAGCCGCCTGCACCCGCTCATGGCGGAGCTGCCCGAGGTCCTCCACCTACCCAACCGGGTGGGCGGTCACCTCGAACTCCGCGCGGCGATCGACCTGCTGTCCGGCGAGCTGGACCAGGTGCGTCCCGGCTCGTGCGTCGCGCTCCCGAACCTGCTCGACCTCCTGCTCGTCTACATGATCCGTTCCTGGATGGCCGAGGCCACCAGTGGATCCTGGCCCGGCGCACTGGCTGACCCGGTCACGGCCGCCGCGCTGCGGGCCGTCCACTCGGACCCGGCGGCCCCGTGGACGATCGATCGCCTGGCTGCTGCCGCGGGCGCCTCGCGCGCCACGCTGTCGCGCCGGTTCACCGCGTTGGTCGGCCGTCCGCCGATGGCCTACCTGACGTGGTGGCGCCTGATCCTCGCCGCCGGCCTCCTCCGGGACACCCCGAACACCCTGGCCAGCATCGCTGATCGGGTCGGCTACGGCAGTCCGTACGCGCTCTCGCACGCCTTCGAGAGGGAGTTCGGCACCACACCCGGGCGGTACCGGGTGGAGGCAGCGGGTCGGTCCGGCTTCCCCACGTGACACTGTCATCACGATGCACGTCGTTCGCCGCGTTCCTGATCGCCGGGGTCCTCGCCCGGCGGGTGCGCACCCCGCGCCGCCTGATCCGGGGTCACGCCTTCTTCTCAGCGGGAGGGCGGACGACCGCGACCGAGCAGTGCGCCCGGTGCAGCACGGCGTGGCTGACCGAGCCGAGCAGCAGCCCGGCCGCCGCACCCCGGCCGCGGGACCCCACCACCACCAGCTGCGCGCGCCGGGACTCCTCCACCAGAGCGCGCGCCGGACGGTCGGGCGTGACCAGCCGCTCCACCGCGACGTCGGGGTACTTCGCACCCCAGCCGGCCAGCCGCTCGGCCAGCACCTCCCGCTCCTCGGCCTCGATCAGGTCCCAGTCGAGAAGCGGCACGACCCGGTCCAGGACCTGGTCCCACCAGGCATGCACGGCCACCAGCGGCACGCCCCGCCGGCTCGCCGCGTCGAACGCGAAGGCCACCGCAGCCTCGCTGAGCTCCGAGCCGTCGACACCCACCACCACCGGACGCTCACGGTCCTCGACGGAGTCGTCCTCCTCGCGGCGCACCAGTACCACCGGGCACTCCGCCCGCGAGACCATCGCCACGGAGACCGAGCCCACCAGCAGGCCGCTCACTCCCCCGTACCCCCGGTCGCCGAGGACGACCAGCTGGGCCCGCCGGGACTCCGCCGCCAGCACCGGGATCGGGAACCCGACGACGAGCTGCTGCTCCACCTCGTCGGCCCCCGCCGTCTCCCCGGCCACGGCGACCGCTTCCGCCAGCTGGCGCCGCGCCGCCTTCAGCATGATCTCCCGATAGTCCGAGCCGAGCCCGACCTGCCCGAGGGGATGCTCCTGGTTCCAGTCGAAGGCCGTCACCACCCGCAACGGCACACCCCGACGCACGGCCTCGGCCGCCGCCCAGCGCACTGCATCGAGCGCGCTGTCCGAGCCGTCGGTCCCGACGACCACCGTCCGGCCGGAGTACTGAGCGTCCATGGTGTTCCTCCTCGGTCCCTGGTCTCGAGTGTGTCCCGAGCCCGGAGGGCCCGGCACCGGCCGACGGCCCTGGTCAACGGGACCTGCGACCCGGGTGATGCGAGTCTCGCCGCCCGCCGGCTGCATTGCCCGCTCTGGCGGCCGATGGTACGAAGGGCGCGTTCGAGCTGGGAGAATCCGTGTCTGCTGACCACGCCGCACCCGACGACGCCTCCGAGGGCTCCGGGCAGGGTGCGGGCGGTGCCGATCTCGGTGGGAGCCATCTGACCTTCCCCGACCTGCCCCGCCTGGAGCTCGACCAGCTACTGGGCCAGCTGGTCGACCGCGCCCAGGAGGTCATGGCCACCCAGGGCCGTCTCCGCGGGCTGCTGACCGCCAACCAGCTGATCATCACGGACCTCACGCTCCCCGTCGTGCTCCGACGGATCGTCGACGCCGCCCGCGACCTCGTCGGCGCCCGCTACGCCGCGCTCGGGGTCATCTCCCCCGACGGCGGGCTCTCCGAGTTCGTCCACACCGGAATGCCCCCCGACGCCGTGGAGCAGATCGGGCACCTCCCCGAGGGCAAGGGACTGCTCGGTGTGCTCATCGAGGACCCCCACCCCATCCGACTGGACCGCATCGCCGACGACCTCCGCTCCTCCGGCTTCCCCCCGGGCCACCCGCCGATGAACAGCTTCCTCGGTGTCCCCATCCGGATCCGCGACGAGATCTTCGGCAACCTCTACCTCGCCGAGAGCACCAAGGGCACCTTCAGCGCAGAGGACGAAGAGCTCACCAGCGCCATCGCCGCCACCGCCGCGGTGGCCATCGACAACGCACGCCTCTACGAGTCCGCCCGCACCCACGGTGAATGGCTCCAGGCCTCGGCCGCGATCACCAGTGAACTGCTGGCCTCACCCACCACCGAGCGGGCCACCCACCCACTGCAGCTGATCGCCGAGCACAGCCGCGAGATCGCCGGCGCCGACCTCGTCACCGTCGCCCTGCCCACCGGCGACACCGGGGACGAGCTGTGCGTCGAGGTCGCCGTCGGCACCGGGGCGGAGCGCCTGATCGGCAGACGCGTACCGCTGTCAGGTTCCCTGGAAGGCACCGTGCTGCGCACCGGTCGACCGCTGCGCCTGGCCCACCCCGACAACGAGACGCGACTGGGATCGGTGGCACCGGAGGACCTGGACGTCGGCCCCGTCCTGGTCCTGCCCCTCGTCGGGTCCCGCCGGGTCCAGGGCGTCCTCAGCGCCGCACGCCTGCGCGGACGCACCGCGTTCAGCGCCCCCGACCTCGACATGGCCGGCAGCTTCGCCAACCACGGCGCCATCGCCATCGAACTCGCCCAGGCCCGCGCCGAACAACAACGCGCCGCCATGCTCGACGAGCGCGACCGCATCGCCGCCGACCTGCACGACCACGTCATCCAGCGACTCTTCGCCGCCGGGCTGTCCCTCCAAAGCGTCGCCATGACCCTCGGACCCGGCCCCACCACCGACCGCGTACTCACCACCGTGGCCGACCTCGACGCCACCATCACCCAGATCCGCACCACCATCTTCCAACTCCACGACCTGCCCCGAGCCGACCCCGCCGGCCTGCGCGCCCGCCTGCTCCACGTCGCCACCGACGCCGCCAAAGCCCTGGGATTCGAACCGGCCGTCCGGTTCACCGGCGCGGTGGACACCCTCCCCACCGACATCGGAGAGGACCTCGTCGCCGTCCTGCGCGAAGCGCTCACCAACGTGGCCCGCCACGCCCACGCCCACACCGCCGAGGTCGACCTCACCGCCCGCCCCGACCGGCTCCTCCTCACCATCCGCGACGACGGCATCGGCATCACACCCACCACCCACACCAGCGGGCTGGCCAACCTCCACCGCCGCGCCCAACGACACGGCGGCACCTTCGACGCCGGCCCCCGCAAGCCCACCGGCACCGTCCTGACCTGGTCAATCCCGACGTAGGACCAGGCCGGCCTAGCGCGGTGGTGCCTCGCTGCCGTATCCCGGGGCGCGCCAGAACGCCATCCGGTCCAGCACCCGGTCCCTGATCACGATGGTGTGCACCAGCACGCCGGCCAGGTGCGCCGCGAACGTCAGGTAGAGCAGGTAGGCCGCGGCGATGTGGGCGCGCAGGAGATCGGCGAACAGGGTGATGTTCTGCGGCGCGATGTGCGGCAGGTACAGCGACCCGAAGAGGACGATCGGCTCGCCGGACGCGGACACCATGGCCCAGCCGATGAGCGGCTGGACGAGCAGGAGCGCGTAGAGCAGCCGTTCCGAGTACTTCGCGGCGAGCCGGTCCAGCCGCACCATCCCCGGTGGGAGGGGTGGCGGGGTGTGGGTCAGCCGCCAGCCGATCCGTACCAGTACGAAGAGGAGGATGGCGATGCCCAGCGGCTCGTGAATAGTGACGAGGAAACGGAAGTCGCCGACCGAGGTCACCATGAACACGCCGATGAACAGGATCGCGACCACCATGACCGCCATCGTCCAGTGCAACAACCGCGCGACCCGGGTGAACCGGACCGGAGCGGGCGTCGCCGACGGGGTCGTGGTCGGCGTCGGTTCACTGCTCATGATCCACCTTGGTGATCCGGGGCCCGCTCGGCTGCTGTCCGACCTGGACCTCGCTGGGCCGATGGGGCTCGCGCGTCCTGCGCTGGTAGGACTGCGCGTACACGGCGGACCGCGCGGCGAGCAGCGGGTCGTCCGACAGGGCGATGCCATCGGGCAGCACGGTCGGGTCGAAGTTGACGTCCCGCGCGTTGCCGGGGGCCTCGGTCTGCAGTGAGTCGATGGTGAGCGTGCCCACCTCGACCTGGCGCCGGTTGGCGGGCCAGGCCGTCGTGGCGTCGTTCGTCGGGTCGCCCGGCTCTCCGACCGTGATCAGGAACCGCCAGCGCACGGGGCCCTGCATCACCTTGGCGACGAGCGCGTCGAAGAGGTAGTCCTTGCCCGGCGCCACGCCCGCGCCCATCGGCTGGGACGGTTCTTCGGGCATCATCGTCCAGCGCACGGGCACGGTGTCGCCTGCCGAGTTGGTGAAGCGGAAGGCGTTCAGCCCGTGGAACGGGCTGTTGTACAGCCCGCTCGACGGCGGGGTCTTGCTGATCACCGCCATGGCGCGGGCGGTCTCGGGGTACTTCGCCAGGAACGCCGCGACCTTCGCCGGGTCGGGCTTGCCCGTGCCCGGCACCGGCTGGGTGGCCAGCAGCCGTTCGTAGAAGCCCTGCGGCACCCGGTCGGTGAACACCGGCACGTTCACCATCGCGGTGCGCCACTGCGCGCCGTCCGGCAGGTGGAACAGCACGGCGAGACCGCGGACGGTGGAGTTGGCGTCGGCGACGGTCGGCATCCCGCCGGAGATGGAGAACCGTGCGGTGACCGGTGTCGTACCGCGCTGGAAGAGGGCCGCCCGGGACAGTGCGGTGCCCGCGCCGTTGCTGGTGAAGACCCCGGCGGCGCTCACCCCCTTGGCGTGGTTGCGGCGGAACCCGTCGTGCTTGCCGAACACCTGCTCGAAACGATCCACGAACCGGGACGGCGTCAGGGTGTCGGGCGTGAACCAGCCACCGGCCCCGAGGAAGGCGCCGACGTTCACCGCGCTGACTCCGCCGACGGCGGCCAGGCCGAGCAGAACGCTGCGGCGGTTCAGCGGCATCCGACCGGCGGGCGATGCAGCGTCCGATTGGTCACCAGGTGGCGGTATGGGGTTGATTTCGTCGTCCACGGACTCTCTTCTCGCTGCTTTCAGATCGCTTACACACGCGGTCCGGTACGGAGCGTGTTCTCTGAATCCAGGATACGGACTGTCCAGTTTCCAGAACTGATCCAGCAGTCGCCGTCACGACATCGTCATTTATTTTCCGAGGCCCGGAGAGCCGCCGGCAGGCGGCCGGCTCCGGATCGACCCAGCGCGACCGATCAGTTCCCGGGCGTCGGCTGGTCTGCCCTTCGCACCCACAACCACAGCGAAAGGCGGACCATGGCCACCACGACCGGCACCGAAGGTGCCTACGTCACCGTCAACGGCCTGCGGATGTACTACGAGATCCACGGCAGCGGGCGGCCACTGATCCTGCTGCACGGCGGGATGCTCACCATCGACCTCTCGTTCGGGCGGGTGTTGCCCGCTCTGGCCGAGCAGCACCAGGCCATCGCCGTCGAGCTGCAGGGGCACGGGCACACCGGGGACATCGACCGGCCGCTGCAGCTGGACCTCCTGGCCGACGACGTGGTCGCGCTGATGGACCACCTCGGCCTCGAACGGGCCGACCTCTGCGGCTTCAGCCTCGGCGGCCTGGTCGCCACCGAGCTGGTGGTGCGGCATCCGGAGCGGGTCGACCGGCTGGTGCTGGCGGCCACCCACTTCCGCCCCGACGGCTACCACCCGGAGATCCTCGACCCGCGACAGGACTCCCCACGCCTGCCCACCGCGGCCGACTTCGCCGAGATGCAGCAGGCGTACGCCGCCGTCGCGCCCGACCCGGGCCACTTCGAGGCCTTCCTGGAGAAGGCCCAACCGCTGGTCAGCGACTTCCGGGGCTGGTCGGACGAGCAGCTACGGGCGATCACCGCGCCCACCCTGCTCGTCATCGGTGACACCGACTTCGTTCGCCGAGAACACGCCGACGCCATCCAGGCCCTGCTGCCGGACGCCCGCCTGGTGGTGCTGCCGGACTGCACGCACATGGCGGTGACGCGGCACGCGGATGTGCTGGGCGTGCTGCAGGAGTTCCTCGACCGGTAGGCCGGCGCGCCGGCACCGACATGTCCGACGGCGGGCGCCCCGCGCTCGGGGCGCCCGCCGGCTCACGGGGCGACAGAGATCCCCGCGAGCTCGACCGGAGGCGAGCAGCTCTTCGAGGACGAGGAGGTTGCCCGTCTGCGCGGCGGTGCGGAACGCCTCCAGGAGATGCCGGTGCTCGCAGCGGCCCACGGGGTCACACCGCCTGAAGGCGAGGTGTCTGCGGGCGCGGCTGACGAGCTGGCGGGCGTTGACCTCGCTGAGCTCCAGGATGGTCGCGATCCCCGGGTACCCGTAGTCGAAGGCTTCCCGGAGAACGTAGGCCGCCCGTTCCGTGGGTGTGAGCTTCGCCAGCAGCAACAGGACCCCCAGCTCCAGCGCCTCGCCCCGTTCGGCGCCGATCTGAGGATCCGCGCCGGTGTCCACCGGCTCGGGAACCCCGGGGCCGAGGTAGGTCTCCCGTCGGCGCCGCGCGGATCGGAGGACGTTGATCGCCATCCGGGTGGTCGCGGTGATGAGGAACCCCGGCGGATCCATCACGGCCGTGCGATCGGTGGTCTGCCACCGCAACCAGACCTCCTGCACGATGTCCTCGGCTTCCAGCGAACAGCCGAGCATGCGGTAGGCGACGCCGAAGAGCCGGGGGCGCAGCCCGACGAAGACGGAGGCGGCCTGGTCGAGTGTCGACGGCGTCTCGCGAGAACCCGAATTCATGATCGCGATTCGCCCTCCGCAGCCTCCTGTTCCTGCCGTCTTCGATACTAGATGCGCATACTGCTCGAATTGCCGGTAATTGGGCCGTACAGCCCGGCCCGGGCCACCATTCGGCGGAGCCCTGGAAATCAACTCGAAACAGTGGACCACGCCCGGGCAGATTCGGGTGATCACCATTTCTCGCCGTAGCGACGCGCGGACGGTGCCGCCGTGCGGCGGCACCGCCCAGCGGGCGCACGACGATCACCCAGTGGCGAGAGCCTTCCGCAGGACGGCTGTCGCCTGCTCGACGGCGGCGGTGGCCGCGTGGGTCCCACGGACGGGGTTGAGCAGCATGAAGTCGTGGATGATCGCGTTGTAGCGCACGCTCGTGGTCGGCACACCCGCTTGCGTCAGGCGGCGCGCGTAGGCCTCGCCCTCGTCGCGCAGCACGTCGTTCTCGTCGACGATCACGAACGCGGGCGGCAACCCGGCGAGCTCGTCCAGGTCCGCCCGCAGTGGTGACGCGGTGATCTCGCCGCGCCTGCCGTGGTCGGGCAGGTAGGCGTCCCAGAACCAGGCCATCGCCTTCGCGGTGAGGTACGGCCCGTCGGCGAACTGCCGGTAGCTCCCGGTGTCCTGGGCGGCGTCGGTCACCGGGTAGTACAGCGACTGGTGCCGGAAGGTCACGTCGCCGCGCTGCTTGGCGAGGATCGCGAGGACCGCGGTCATGTTGCCGCCGACCGAGTCACCCGCGACGACGAGCCGGGACGCGTCGAGCCCCTCGGTCCGGCCGTGCTCGGTGATCCACCGGGCGGTGGCATAGGCCTGCTCGATCGCCACCGGGTACTGAGCCTCCGGGGACCGGTCGTACTCCACGAACACGACCGCGGCGTCCGCGCCGACGGCGAGCTCACGGACGAGCCGGTCGTGGGTGCCGGCATTGCCGAGGATCCACCCGCCGCCGTGGACGTACAGGACAGTCGGCAGGTCGTCCGGCGCGCCGACCGGCTTGACGATGCGGACCCGCACGTCGCCGACCTCGGCCGGCACCGTGATCCAGGTGTCGTCGACGTCGAGCTTGTCGACCGGCGCCGCCTGGATGTCGTCGAGAACCTTCCGGGCGCCGTCCGCGCCGAGCTCGTACAGGAACGGCGGCTCGGACGTCGCGTCGGCGATCTCCTGAGCCGCAGGCTCGAGAATTGGCATGCTCATATCCGGTGGGTTTCCTTCCCCTGGTGTCGTGTCGACCTTCCGGGCAGTTCCGATCACTCGCCTGGTGGGCAGCGTGAATCGGACCCTGCGCAGTAGGACCGGGCAGGCACCGCTTCTGTGACAGGGAAGGAAGAAAGCGGAAAAAAGCGGAGGCGGAAGCGCCGGTCGCCGGGCCGCGCGGACGGGTGCGGTGCCGTCCGCGCGACGCGACTGCCGACGATCAGCTGCTGAGCTCCTGCAACGCCCGCTGGGCGGCTTCGAGCTCGGTGCGCAGCCGCTCCACGCGGTCGAGCTGGCGCTGCCGGGCCGCCTCGAGTGACGCCTCGATCGCCTCGGCCACCACCGGCGGCAGCGACCGGGCCGCCCTGGCGACGTCGGCAGGCTGCACCGAGGTGGGCCGCACGGTGCGCTTCTTGCCGACCATGACCTCGACGGTCCACTCCCCCTCGGCGGTGGCGCTCAGGGTGACGGTGACCTCGACCGGGCGGGCGGCGGTCCGGCCCCCCGCGGGACGGGGACGATCCGGGGCCCTCTCCGCGGCGGGCGCGGGCGTGCTCTGCCGATCGGGCACCACCGGTGGGCTCTGCCGCTGTGCCACGGCCGGGATGCTCTCCGGCTCGGGCTGCTGCTGCGGCCTGCTCGGCGGGGAGGGCGGCTCGCTCTCCGGTGCGGTCCGCTCCGGAGCTCGCGCCGCGGGCTGCGGAGCCGGCTTTCGGGCCGGCCGGATGCGCGTGAGCTCGCTCGGCGAGCAGAACATCGTGTCGCGCTTGCCTGCCGGGCGGACCTGGATGAAGTCGCCCTCGGCCATGTCGTCGATCGAGATCACCTTCGCCGAGCCACCGGCGGGGACACCGACCGCGGCCGAGGTGAACCACACCGTGAACGGTTTGCCGCCCGACAGCTCCGTGCGCGCGGCCGCCAGGTCCTGCTCCGAAAGCGATTTCGGTGCGGCCATCGTGAGTAGCTCCCCCTTGCCTCGAGTGGGCTGCATTGTGCACCGGGGGTCCGACAGAACTGGTGACCGGTCCGGCCGGAGATCAACAGCGGGCCGGCGGCGGGCTCAGCTCAGGGGTGCGGCCTGCGGTACCGACGGCGTGCGGATCACGAGTGTGGTGCCTGCGGCGGTCGGCCGGAGGACCACCTCGGCCATGCACGACCGGATCAGCGGCAGCCCCCGGCCGCGGTCGGACGGTCCCGGCACCGGTGGCCGCCAGGTGCCGCGGTCGCGGACGGCCAGCACGATCTGCCGTCCGCCGTCAGGGGCCGGGACGACCTCGGCGTCGATCTCGACGGGGGCGTGGTCGGGACGCGCGGTGCTGCGCGCCTCGATGCCGTAACCGTGCTCGACGCTGTTGCTCACCGCCTCGCTGACGGCGAACACCACGTCGTCGAGCTGGTCGCTGGGCCACCGGTGCTCGGTCAGCCACGTGGTGAGCCGGTCGCGCGCCAGCGACGGCGCCACCCACTCCGCGCCGAGGCGCACCCGGAGCACCGCGCCGACAGCGGCACGGCGGAACGCATGGGGGCGTGGGGCCCACTCGTCTCGGTCGCACGGAGGCACCATCATGGGCGCTGACCTGGGTGACGGCGCCGACCTGGGTGACGCGTGAGGCTGCCCACGACGCCCCGTCAGCGGTCGCGCAGGGCGTCGGCGACGTCGTGGTAGAGCTCCAGGAACCCGTCCAGCCCGCTGCGCTCGATCGGGCGGACCACGGGGCGGCTCGAGTCGACCACGATCCGCAGCGGCTTGTAACCACGCTGCTCGACAGCCTCCCGGGCACTCGTGGTCAGGGTGTGCAGCCCCGGTGACCCGAGGAACCCGACCTCGCTGAGGTCCACCACAAGCACCCGCCCGTCCAGCCGCTCGAACGCATCCGAGATCGCATCGTGCAGACGCGGCGCTGTCAGGCCGTCGACATCGCCCCGCACGGCCAGGATGACCGCATCAGGCCGGTCCCGCACGGCGACAGCCATCAGCTGCTCTCGCGGCGGGGCCTGCTGCGCCTGGTGCCGGTGCGGCAGCTCCGGCTGCTCCCGGCACCCCTCAGAAGGGGGCTGCCCGTCCTCCTGGACCATGCCGCGCACCCTACGGTCAGCCTCCGGGTGGCCGAGCACACCCCCGGCAGGCGGTGGGTGACGGCTACCGTGTCGGAGACGTGGGACAGGCCGATGAGCACCGACGACAGGACGCGGACCGCGTGGTGCGTCCGCTGGTGACGCTCGATCTCTTCAGCGCTCTGATCGACTCCCGGACCGGGGGCGGCACCGCCTTGTCCGAGCTGGCACGCGAGCGGAGCTGGAGCGTTACGGGGGAGGCCGTCTACTCCGCGTGGGACTCCACCAACAAGGAGCTGCAGCGGCAGTGCCGGACGTGGGTCCCGTTCCGGGAGCTGTCCGAGCAGGCCCTCGCCGCCACCTACCGCGACCTCGGCCTCCCGGGTGATCCCGCGGAGGACACCGAGCGGCTGCTGGCCTCGGTCGCCGACTGGCCACTGTGGCCCGACGTCGCGGAGGGACTGCCCGTACTGGCGAGCGGCTCCCGGGTCGGCGTGCTGTCCAACGTCGACGACGACATCTTCGCCCGCACCCGGGTGGCTCCCCTCGTGGCCGACGGCGCCGTACTCACCTCGGAGAGGCTGCGCAGCTACAAGCCCTCGCACGCCCTCTACCACGAGGCGGCCCGGCGGGCCGGCCGCGGATATGTGCACGTCGCGACCTCGGCCCGCGACGTCCGCGGCGCCCTCGACGCGGGCATCAGCACGATCAGGTTGCGCCGCCCGGGCCACCGGGTCGACCCCGACGGCCCGGTTCCCCCGTTCGAGGCCGCCGACCTGGCCGAGACCGCCGCGCTGCTCCCGCAGCTGCGCTGACGGGCGAGGCGGCCGTCAGGGATGGGCGGGTGCGGTGTCCGCCGCGCGGTACCGGCCCGGCGCGACGCTGTACCTGCGGCGGAACGCGGCCGCGAACGCGAACTCCGTCGAGTAGCCGACCTTCCTCGCGATCGCGGCGAGCGGCGCGTCGGACTGCCGCAGCAGCCGGGCGGCCGAGCTGAGCCGCCAGCCGATCAGATAGGTCATCGGCGGAGTGCCGACCGCGGCGGTGAAACGCCGGGTGAACGCCGTGCGGGACATCCCGGCGACGTCACTGAGCTGTTGCACGCTCCACTGCCGCTCCGGGCGCCCGTGGATCTCGCGCAGCGCATCGGCGATGCCCGGCTCGGTGGTCAGCGGCCAGTCGGACGGGCTGGTCTGCTCCTGGAGGTGGCGCAGGATGTGCACGATCATCAGGTCGATCAGGGCGGCCCGGCTGGCGTCGGTGCCCGGGCCCGGCGTGGTGTAGTCCGCACGCAGCATCTCCACCACCACGCGCAGCTCCGGATGGCGTTCGTAGTCCGGCGTGAACGCGAGGACGCTCGGCAGGTGTCGGAGAAAGCCCGGCACCTTTCCGTGCTCGAGCGGATAGGTGCCGCAGAGGAACTCGAAGTCGACCGGTACGGGCGGGGGCGGCACGTCCGCCATCACGACCTCGGGCAGCTCGGCGAGCGTGCACGGGGTGCGCGAGATCCCGTGCGCAGCGCCGGCGGCGGTGAAGACGACATCGCCCGGCCGCACGGCGACCGGCTCCGCGTCCTCCGTGACGAGCCAGCCCTCGCCCGCCAGCATGACGTGGAAGCCCAGCACGGGAGTCCGCGGGAAGCGGACCCCGTGTGCGGACCCCTCGGCGATCCGGCGCCCGTTGGCCCGCCCGACCCGGACGCTGCTGATCGCCGCGGTGATCATGTCCACCCGAATCATGCTATCCGGACACGTGCGCAGCCGGGCCGCACGTGCATGGCGGCCCACGGTGCCCCGATGCTTGGGTCGAACCGTGATCGACGTCTTGGCTGCGAACGCCGAAAAACCGAACATCAGGAACGGCCCACCGCGGAGAGTCTGCAGGCCGCGCGCGAGGCCGGCGCGTTCGCGCTCGGGACACCCGCGGCGTACGGCGGCTCCTGGGCGAGCGCCACGGCCGCGGCGCGCCTGCTCACCGAGATGGCCCGGGCCTGCCCGTCCACCTCATGGATCGCCGGCACTGCCTCACCGCCAAGGTGCTGGCCGCCACCGGCGTCGACTACGACGAGGCCACCCGGCGTGAGCTCTTCGCCGACCCGCACGCGTTGTTCTGCGGAGCCGGCGCGCCGTCCGGCAGCGGGTGCACGCCAATGGCTGGCGGCGGCGACCACGCTGGCGCAGCGGGCCGAGCGCACGATGCTGGCCGTCGCCGCGGAGGTCGACGCCGGCACCGACCTGACCGCGCGGGACGGCAGCAGGCTGCACCTGAACCTGACCGAGGTGGTGGGCGACCGCCGCGCGGCGCTCGACCGGATGCTCGACCTGCACGGCGCGAGCGGCTTACGGACGTCCTCCTCGTTGCAGCGCTTCTGGCGCGACGTGTCGGTGGCCGGTCGCCACCCGCTGCTCAATCCCTACCTGCGTGTGACGACGACCGGTCGGGGTGATCATGCCCGCCAGGAGTGCCAAGCTGGCACGAGCGAGGGACGCCGGGCCCCTCCCTGACGTACCCGGAGGGCGCGCGTGAGCGTCACCGATCCGCCGATGCGGCCGGACGGCACCGTCATCGACAAGGCGGCGCTGCGCCGGAAGTACCTCGAGGAACGCGACAAGCGGCTGCGGCCCGACGGCAACGACCAGTACCAGCGCCTCACCGGGCGGTTCGCCCACTACCTCGCGGATCCCCACACCCCGAGGACCGAACGTGAGCCGAGGACCGACGACTGCACGGTCGTGTTCATCGGCGGCGGCTTCGCCGGCCTTGTCACCGGGGCCCGGCTGAAGGAAGCCGGCGTCGAGGACGTCCGGATCATCGAGAAGGGCGGCGACTTCGGCGGCACCTGGTACTGGAACCGGTACCCCGGAGCGCAGTGCGACACGGCGTCGATGGTGTACATGCCGCTGCTCGAAGAAACCGGCCACATGCCGACCGAGAAGTACGCGCACGGGCCGGAGATCCTCGAGCACTGCCGGCGCATCGGTAAGCAGTTCGGGCTGTACGAGGACGCGCTGTTCCACACCGAGGTCACCGATCTGCGGTGGGACGGGCAGCGGTCGCGCTGGGTCGTGCGCACCGACCGGGGCGACCACTTCACCGCGCGGTTCGTCGCGATGGGCACCGGACCGCTGCACGTCCCGAAGCTGCCCGGGATCCCCGGCATCGACTCGTTCGCCGGGCACTCGTTCCACACCAGCCGCTGGGACTACGACTACACCGGAGGTGATCCCTCCGGTGCGCCGATGGACGAGCTGGCCGACAAGCGCGTCGCGATCATCGGGACCGGTGCGACGGCCGTCCAGTGCGTGCCCCACCTGGCTCGCGCCTGCCGGGAGCTGTTCGTGTTCCAGCGCACCCCGTCGTCGGTCGACACCCGCGGCAACCACCCGATCGACCCCGAGTGGTTCGAGCGGATCGCCACCCCGGGCTGGCAGCAGCGCTGGCTGGAGAACTTCACGGCCAACCAGAGCGGCGGCACGGCCGACGAGGACCTGGTGATGGACGGCTGGACCGAGATCGCCCGGCGCGTGCGGGCCAGGGCCAGGACGATCCCCAAGGCGGAACGCACCCCGATGACGCTGCTGGCCGCCTTCGAGGACTCCGACCACGAGAAGATGGAGGAGATCCGCGCCCGCGTCGACGCGGTCGTGACGGACCGGGCCACCGCCGAGAACCTCAAGGCCTGGTACCGCCAGCTGTGCAAGCGGCCGTGCTTCCACGACGAGTACCTGCAGGCCTTCAACCTGCCCGGCACGCACCTGGTCGACACCGACGGCAAGGGCGTGGAGCGGGTCACCGAGAACGGGGTCGTCGTCGCCGGCACCGAGTATCCGGTCGACTGCATCATCTACGCCTCCGGCTTCGAGGTGGGCACCGCGTACACCCGCCGGGCCGGCTACGACCTGACCGGGCGCGACGGCGTCAGGCTGTCCGAGTACTGGGCCGATGGCATGCGCACACTGCACGGCATCCACGTGCGCGGGTTCCCGAACGCGTTCATCGTCCAGCCGACCCAGGGCGCGAACCTGATCTCCAACATCCCGCACAACCTCACCGAGTCGGGCCGGACGATCGCGATGACGATCAAGCACGCCCTGGACAACGGCTTCGACGAGATCGAGGTCAGCCAGGAGGCGGAGGACGCGTGGGTCGCGCTCCTGCTGACGGAGCCGGGACTGATGGGGCGGTCGCCGGACTGCACGCCGGGCTACTACAACAACGAGGGCCAGGACTCGGGGCCGCGGGCGCTGTTCAATGTCGGCTACCCGCACGGTCCGAGCGCCTTCTTCCGGTACATCGACCGGTGGCGCACGACCGGTACGTTCGACGGCCTCGAGTTCCGATAGCGCATCGATCGGGTCATGGTCGGCGTCGGGGCGATTCGCCCCGACGCGGACGGGAACCCGACCGGATGCCTACCGGTCCGGTCGTGGTCGCCTTCGACGGCTCTCCCGCCGCGTTGCGCGCCCTGCAGGAGGCCGCGGAGCTGCTTGCCCCGCGGCCCGGTCTCGTCGTGGTGGTCTGGGAGGCGGGCGTCGCCTACGACTTCGCCTCGATCCCGAGCGCCTCGCTCGACCTCCCGCCCGCCCAGTTCGACCTGCGGCCGGCCGCGGAGCTGGACGAGGCGCTGGCCGCCGACGCCCGCGAGATGGCCCGGCGCGGGGCCGCGATCGCCACCTCGCTCGGGATGCCGGCCGACGGGCTGGCCGTCGCCGACGTCATGACCGTGGGCGACACGCTCGTGCGGCTGGCGGGTGAGGTCGACGCCGCCGCGGTCGTGGTCGGCCGGCACGGGCACAGCGCGCTGCGTGACGTGCTGCTGGGGAGCACGGCGAACCACGTGATGCGGAACGCCCCGTGCCCGGTGGTCGTCGGGCGGCAGGCCGGCAAGGACGGCTGACCGCCACATCCTCCCCGCAACCTGCTGACCGAGATCGCCCGATCTGCGTACGATCCGCCCTCGGAAGGATCATCCGGATCGACCGCATCGGGAGGGCGTGGATGCGCCGGTTCGGGCAGTGGCTGGTGGACAACGCCGACGGGATGCTGGCGCTGACGATCGCCATCACCGTCGGGGCGCTGGGGGTGCTCGACGTCCTCGGCGGCGAGGAGATCAACGCGGCGATCCTGCTGACCCTGGCACTGCTCGCGGCGACCCTGCTGCGCGACCGCAAGATCGCCACCAACAACCTCAACCAGTCCGCCGCGGTGCGGCTCGTGCACGGGGCCGAGGTGGATCGCATGAACAGCGAAGCCCACCGCGACGCGGGCCAGTGGATCTTCAAGGGCGGTACCGGCTCCAGCTTGCGCAGCGTCACCCTCCGCGCGTGTGTCGAGGCCGCCCGCGAGGCCAACCGCCCGGTCCGCATGCAGATCGAGATCATCGACCCGACCGACGAACAGCTGTGCCGCCGCTACGCCGAGTACCGGGCGTCGCTGCGTACCGGCTCGGACCGGGACCAGCCCGAACCCGCACCCGAGACCACCTCGCGCAACGCCTTCGCCACCATTCTGGCGATCTGCTGGTACCGCCAGCGCTTCGTGCTCCTGCAGCCGGAGATCGGGCTCTCGAAGGTGATGACCACGTTCCGCTGGGACATCTCCCCGACGTTCGCGCTCATGACCCAGGAGGACCGCAACGCGCCCGCGATGTTCTTCGACCGCGGGATGTCGCATTACCGGGCCTACCTGCGCGAGCTCACCATGAGCTTCGAGCAGTCCCGCAGGTTGAACCTCTCCCGGATCGAGGAGCATCGCCTGTCGGACGAGCCGACGCCGGAAGAGGTGCGGACGCTCTTCAGCCTGTTGCGGCTCGACCTCCCGGTCTCGATGACCGACAACAACGTCGCCGACATCATCAGCCGCGCGAAGCTGCCGCGCGCGCGCCAGGGTCGGTTCAGGCGGTGAGCAGCAGCGCGAGCACACCGACGCCGACGGCGACGACCGCCAGCCCGAAACCGTGCAGGGCGAACCGGCGCACGCTGATCGGCAGCCCGTAGACGCGGCAGGACTCCAGGCACAGCAGGGTCGCCAGCGACGCCCACGGCGTGATGATCGGACCGGCGTTCGTGCCGATCAGCAACGCGAGCAGCTGGTCGTGGTTGCCGGGGGGAACCGCGGTCTCCCCCGCCGCGTACGCCGGCAGGTTGTTGACGAGGTTCGACAGCCCGGCACCGGCGGCCGCAGCCCGGAACGCGCCCTCCGTTCCCGGATCCGTGCCGATCACCGCGGTCATGACGTCGGTGAGTCCGTGGATCGAGAGAGTCGGCACGACGAGGAACAGGCCCGTCACGAAGATCAGCAGGCGCCACGGGACCAGGCCGAGCCGCAGCGCACCGCGGTCGAGCACGGCGAAGGCGATCACCAGCACGAGAGCCGCGGCCGCCGCGGCGTAGCCGATGTGCTCGCCGACGAACGGGATCGCGCCGATGAACAGCAGGCAGGAGGCCGCGGCCACCCGGAACAACGCCCTCTGCCGTGAGTCCTCGAGCCGGACCGGAGGGGCCGGCACGTACCGGTCCGCTCCGCGTCGACCACGGCGCCAGTAGAGGACCCACAGGAAGACCATGGTCGCGGCCAGGATGGCGAGCTGCGGGGCCCACATCCGGGCGGCGAACTCCGGCGCCGTCAGTGCCACCCGGCCCGCGGCCAGCAGGTTGGTGAGGTTCGAGACCGGCAGCACGATGCTGGCGGTGTTGGCCAGCCAGATGGTGGTCATCGCGAGCGGCAGCGCGGCGATACCCGCCCGCTGGGCCAGTGCGAGGAACACCGGCGTCAGCAGCACCGCGGTGGTGTCGAGGTTCAGGAAGATCGTCGTCGCCGACGCGAACGCCACGCAGAGCAGGAACAGCGCGACGTAGCTCCCCCGGCCGACGATCGCCAGGCGCGTCGCGATCGTGTCGAAGACCTGCGCCTTCTTGGTGAGGGTGGCCAGCACGATCACCGCGGCGATGAACAGCAGCAGCGGTGCGATCCGGCGCAGGCTGTCCTCCGCCTCGGTGGCGGGCAGCAGCCCGGTGAAGACGGCGAGCAGGCCGGCGACCAGCAGGCCGATCCGGATCCAGTCCAACGCCGGGAGCCGCCGCAGCAGCGCCGCTCCCCTTCGCGCAGTCGTCACCTGCGTATCCTGCCGGACCCGCTCCGCCTGTCGTCGGACCGGAGTCGACCTTGCGCCTTCTCGGCGGGCAGCGCATCCGTGATACTCGACGTGCTCAGGTCGGGCCACGGGGAGTGACTGCATGGACACGGCAGACGCCGTCGACTTCTACATCAGCTACTCCCCCGCTGACGATCGCTGGGCCACCTGGATCGGCTGGACGCTGACCGAGGCCGGGTTCCGCGTCCGGCTCCAGGCCTGGGACTTCATGCCGGGCACGAACTTCACGGAGTTCACGGACTCGGGCGTGCGGAACGCCTCGGTGGTCATCGCCGTCCTGTCCCGCAGCTACTCGGGCTCGCGGCACGGGTCGGAGTGGCAGGCGGCGCTGCGCCACGACCCCAGGAAGCTCGTCATGATCCGGGTCGAGGACTGCCCGCTCGACGGCCTGCTCGCCCCGATCACGTTCCTGGACCTGGTCGGTCAACGCGACGACCGCGCGGCGGCGAACGTGATGGTCAGGGACCTGGAGCGGATGCTGGACGAGCGGTCGGCCGCCCCGGCCCCGCCGCCCTTCCCCGGCCCGACCGGCCCCCGCGACCCGGACCAGCGGCGGCGGGTGCCGGTAACCCCTCCGGCGTTCCCCCCGACCCTCGCACCGTCGAACTCCGTGCGGGAGAGCCTGTCCGTCCTGCACGTTCCCGGCCCCCGGTTCGGGCGCGGCAGCACCCGCGACGACGAGGCCCGCACCGCGCTGGAGCTGCAGTACCAGATCTTCGGCGACGTCAGCCGCCTCGTCGACGCCGGAGTGCCGACCCCGGATCTCGTGGTCGTCACGGGAGACGTCACGGAGGCCGCCCGGCCGAGCCAGGTCATGCAGGCGCTGGAGTTCCTCCAGGGCCTGCGCGCGCTCCTGCACCTCGATCCGGACAGGGTGATCGTGGTGCCGGGGCGCCGCGACGTGTCGCACGCGGCATGCCGGGCCTACTTCAGCGACTGCGAGGCGAACGAGCGCAGGCCGGTCGAGCCCTACTTCGCGAAGCTCCGGCAGTTCGCGACGCTGCTCGACGGGCTCCATCCCGGCCTCGACGGGCCGGGGTTCGACGACGCCCAGCCGTGGGGCCTCGTGCCCGTCCCCCCGCTGCGGGTCGTGGTCGCGGCACTGAACTCCACGATGGCGATCAGCCACCGGACCGACGACGACTACGGCCTGCTCGGGCAGCGCCAGTCCGCCTGGTTCGCCGAGCAGCTGAGGCCGTTCGAACAGGCCGGCTGGTTGCGGATCGGGGTCGTCCACCACGACCCGAGCCCGGCGGGCCGCTCCGGAAGCACCGACCCCCTGCTCCTGCGCGACGCGGACACCTTCGACCGACTCGTCGGGGGCAGGCTCAATCTCCTGATCCACGGCCCCGCACTGGGCGGCACCGGCACGGACACCCTCGGCTCGGGCCTCGTCACGGTCGGGACGGCCTCGGCGGACCATGCCGAGCTCGTCCAGCTGACCGCCAACGGCTTCCGCCGTTTCCCGGTGGACGACCCTGCGGCGGGCCGGTCGGCGCCGCTGGTGGAGCGGGAGTGGCGCGCGGCGGGCGCCGCGTTCGGCCCGTCCTACGCGGCGGACCTCGACGAGGTGCCGGAGCAGGAGCCGGTCCGGGCGACCGACCCGCAGGGCCTGCTGCTGGAACGCATCGGCGAGGTGTGCGTGGCCCGTGACGACCGGTGCCGGGTCCGCCTCGTCGACGTCGACCCGCCGCATCTGCTCGTGACCCGCCGGGAGGAGGGCTTCACGCCGCAGTGGCGGATCGGGGCCCACGTCGGAGAGATCACGAGAGACATCCTCACCGCGTTCTGCACGCACACGACCGAGCCCGGCGCCGAGCTCGTGTACGAGGGCCCGAACCCGCCGCAGACGCTGCGGGACGAGGCGGCGCGCCGCGGGGTGCGGCTGCGCAGCTTCACCGAGTTCCAGGGCCTGATCGACCTGTCCGACTTCCTCGCCCGGCAGACGGCCCGGCTGCGTGCCGACCGGCGCTACCCGCCGTCGCTCTACGTCCCGCAACGGTTCCGGGACCTCGACCAACCCGGCCGCGAGGTGCGCGCCGACCTGGCCACGGAGCTCGTGGACCTGCTGGCACCGACCGACCACGGCCGGTTCGTGCTGGTACTCGGGGAGTTCGGGCACGGCAAGACGTTCGTCATGCGCGAGGTCGCGCGCCGGCTCGCCGAGACCTCACCGGCCGTGATCCCGATCCTGATCGAGCTGCGCACCCTCGACACGGCCAACTCGGTGGCCGCGCTCGTAGCCGCCCACCTGACCAACGAGGGCGAGACGCGGATCGACATCAACGCCTTCCTCTACATGCTGCGCGAAGGCCGCATCGTGCTCCTGTTCGACGGGTTCGACGAGCTCGTCACGCGCGTCAGCTACGACCGTGCCGCGGAGCACCTGGGCACGCTCGTGCAGGCGGCGCAGGGCCGCGCCAAGATCGTCGTCGCGAGCCGGACCCAGCACTTCCGCTCCCACGGCCAGGTCGTCACCGCTCTCGGTGAGCAGGTCGAGGCCCTGTCACAGCGCCGGATCATCGGGGTCGAGGACTTCACCCCGGCCCAGATCCGCGTGTATCTGCTGAACCGCTACCACGGCGACGAGCGCCGGGCCGACGCCCGGCTGCGCCTGGTGACGGCCGTCCAGAGCCTGGCCGACCTGGGCCAGAACCCGCGGATGCTCAGCTTCATCGCCGACCTGCCCGACGAGCGGCTGCAGGCCGCGGCGCGCAGCGGCAACGCCATCGGCGCCTCCGGGCTCTACCGCGAGATCATCGACTCCTGGTTGAGCTTCGAGACCGACCGGGCCGCCGACCGCACGGCCGCACGGTCCGGTCTCACCGTGGCCGACCGCAGGCGGGCCGCCACCGCGCTGGCCCTGCGGCTGTGGGAGACCGGCGCCGCGCACCTGGGGCTCGCCGACCTCGCCGAAGTGGTCGACGCCCTCACCGACCTGGCGGACGGCGAGCTCTCCGGGCCCCAGGTGGTGCACGCCGTCGCCTCCGGGAGCCTGCTGGTGCGCACCGACGACGGGCTCTTCGGCTTCATCCACCGGTCGGTCATGGAATGGCTGGTGGCCGACGCGATCGCCGACGAGCTGCGCGCGGGCGAGCGAGCACCTGCGCTGTTGCACCGGAGCCAGCTGTCACAGCTGATCGTCGACTTCCTGTGCGAGCTCGCCGACCCGCGCCACTGCCGGGCCTGGGTGGACACCGTGCTGGCCGACGCCCGCTCCGGCGACGTCGCGAGAGCCAACGCGATGAAGATCAGCTCGCGGCTCCGGATCCCCGCCACCGCGGATCTGCGCGGCGCGTCGCTCGTCGGGGAGGACCTGTCCTACCGGAGCCTCGACGGGGTCGACCTGACCGGCGCGGACCTGACCGGCGCCCGGCTGGTGGCCGCCGATCTGCGCGGAGCCCGGCTGAACGGCGCACGGCTCGTGGGCGCGCGCCTTGACGAGGCCCGCATGGCCGGGGCCGACCTGCGCGGCGCCGACCTCACCAGGGCCCGGCTGACCGGCACCGACCTCACCGGTGCCCAGCTGACCGGCAGCGTCTGGCGACGCGCCGCGCTCATCAACACCACGGGTGTGCGGGACACCGAGGCGTTGCGTGGCGCCGCCGTCGCACCGGGGCACCCGGTCGCCGCCGAGCTGGCCCCCGCCGCCGTCGGTGTCCGCCACGGCTTCCACTCCGAGCTCGGCCGGCTGCCGCAGGTGCTCGCCTACAGCCCCGACGGCGGCATGCTCGCCATCGGCAGCGAGGACGGCGGGGTGCTGGTCTGCGACACGGTCACCGGGCTGCCCCTGCGCACCCTGCAGGGGCACCGCGACCGGGTCTTCGCCGTCTCCTACGGGGGCGACGTGCTCGTCACCGGGTCCGCCGACGCCACCGTGCGGGTGTGGGACGCGGCCACCGGGGCCTGCCGCCACGTCCTCGCCGGGCACGACCGCTGGCCCTGGCCGGTCGCGCTCGACCCGACCGCCGAGATGCTCGCCACCGGCGACGCCGCCGGGGTGCTGCGACTGTGGGACGTCTCAACCGGGCAGCTGCGCCACGAGCTCCCGGGCGGGCGCGGTTTCGTCGCCGACCTGGCCTGGCGCGGGCACCTCGTCGCCGCCGTCTACCGCGACGGCAGCGTCCGGCTGTGGGACACGACGAGCGGCGCGTCGCTCGGCGAGCTCACCGGTGCGGGCGAGCGGGTCTTCCGGGTCGCGTTCAGCCCGGCGGGCGACCTGCTCGCCACGGGGGGCCGCGACGGCGACGTCCGCACCTGGGACCCCGCGACCGGCCGGGCGGTCACCGTGCTGTCCGGGCACAGCCGAGGGGTCTACGCCGTGGCGTTCCACCCGACCGAGCGCCTGCTCGCCTGCGGTGACGCCAGTGGCGGCGTCCGGATCTGGGACGTCGACACCGGACGGCCGCGCCACGTGCTGGCCGGTCACACCGAGTCGGTTCACGGGGTCGCGTTCGACCCGGCGGGCGGGCTGCTGGCCACCGGCGACAGCGCAGGCACGATGCTCCTCTGGGACACCGCCACCGGGCAGGTCCGCCACACGCTCACCGGCCACACCGGGTCGATCTGGCCGTTCGCGTTCCGTCCCGACGGCACACAGCTCGCCGTCAGCGACGACGAGATGACGACGCGGCTGTGGGACCCGGCCACCGGGCACCGCAGGCACGTGATCTCCGGCCATGACCGCCAGGTGACGTCGGTGCACTACGACTCGGCCGGCACCACCCTGGCCACCAGCGGCAACGACGGCACCGTGCGGCTGTGGGCCCCGGCAACGGGACGCCTGCTGCGGCGGCTGAAGGACCCGGCCGACCAGTTCGTCAAGCTGGAGACGGCGGTGTTCAGCCCGACGGCGGCCCGGCTCGCCATCGTCAGCAACGACAGCAGGCTCAACCTGTTCAACCTCCCGGAGGGCCGGTTCGAGCGGCACATCAAGGTGGAACCGGGCCCGGTCTGGGCCACCGCCTTCAGCCCGTCGGGCGCCATCCTGGCCACCGCCAACGACGACGACACCGTGCGGTTGTGGGACCGCACGCTCGGCCGGCTCGTCCACACCCTCGGCGAGCACGGCGGCCGGGTGCGCTCGATCGCCTACAACGATGACGGCACCCTGCTCGCCACCGGGTGCGACGACGGGCTCGTCCGCCTGTGGGACGCGGCGTCCGGCACGCTGCTGCGGACGCTGGCCGGGCACGGGGACCGGGTGTACGCGGTCGACTTCGCGGGCAGCGACCTGCTGGCCAGCGGATCATGGGATGCCACCGCCCGGGTGTGGGACGTCGCCACCGGCACGGCCCGGCACGTGCTGGACCAGCACGGGGGCCGGTTGTGGACGGTGGCTTTCGGCCCTGGGGGCGCCCTGCTGGCCACCGCGGGCGACGATCTCGCCATCCGGGTCTGGCAGCCACAGACCGGGGCGTTGCTGCACACGCTGACCGGACACACCGGCAGCGTGCTGTCGGTGGCGTTCCACCCGGCGGGCGGCCAGCTGGCGAGCGGGAGCGCCGACGGGACGGTGCGGCTGTGGTCGTCCGCGTCCGGCCCGCTGCCGGCCCGGATGACGCTGCTCGGGCTCCCCGAGGGGTGGGCGGCCTTCACCCCCGACGGCCGCTACAAGGTCGAGGGCGAGGTCGCGAGCCAGTTCTGGCACGTCGTCGGGATGTGCCGGTTCGAGATCGGTGAGCTGGACCCCCACCTGGCCGGGGTCGCCCGGGTGCCGGTGGACGAGTCCCTGGGCGACGACGACCCGGGGCGGAGGGAGGATCAGGCGCGGAGGTAGGCGAGCACGGCGAGCACGCGGCGGTGGTCGTCGGGTGCCGGGGGCAGGTCGAGCTTGGTGAGGATCGCGTTGACGTGCTTGGCCACGGCCGCGTCGGTGACCGTGAGGCGGCGGGCGATCGCGGCGTTGGAGCGGCCCTCGGCGATCAGGGCGAGGACCTCGCGCTCCCGCGGGGTGAGCGCGTCGATCGGGGACCGGACGCGGCGGCGGGCGAGCAGCCTGCGGACGACCTCGGGATCGAGGACGGTGCCGCCGCCGCGTACCTCCTCGACAGCGGAGATGAAGTGGGCGACCTCGCTGACCCGGTCCTTGAGCAGGTAACCGACGCCCTCGCCGGTCTCCAGGAGCTCCGCGGCGGAGCCGTGCTCGACGTACTGCGACAGCACCAGCACCGGCAGCCCCGGCCGGTCGCGGCGTAGCTGCAGCGCCGCCACGAGCCCCTCGTTGCTGAACCCCGGCGGCATCCGGACGTCGGTGATCACCACGTCCGGTGGGTCGTGCCGCACGGCGGCGAGCAGCCCCGGCGCGTCACCGACTGCGGTGACCTCGTGCCCGAAGCGCCGCAGGATGTGGGCCAGCCCCTCGCGCAGGAGCACCGAGTCCTCGGCGATCACGGTCCGCACGGCAGCTCCACGGTGAGCAGGGTAGGGCCGCCGTCCGGGCTGCTGAGCGTGATGCGGCCGCCGAGGACCGACACCCGGTCGGCCAGCCCGACGAGCCCGGTGCCTCCCGCCGGGTCGGCGCCGCCGCGGCCGTCGTCGCCGATCTCCAGGACGACCGCGCCGCCGGACGTCCTGGCGCGCACCCACGCCTGAGCTGCACCGCTGTGCTTCGCGACGTTGGCCAGTGCCTCCCCGGCGATGAACCAGGCCGCGGCCTCCACCTCGGCGGGTGGGCGGGCCGGCAGCGTGACGTCGAGCTGCACCGGCACCGGCGAGCGGTCCGCGAGCGTGGCCAGCGCCGCAGGCAGGCCGGAGTCGACCAGCGCCTGCGGGTGGATGCCGTGCACCAGCTCGCGCAGCTCGGCGAGTGCGAGCCGGGACTGCTCGTACGCCCGGTCCACCAGCTCCCGCGCGGGACCGGTGGTCCCGTCGAGCTCCAGGCGGGCCAGGCCCAGCGTCATCGCCACCCCGGTCAGCCGCTGCTGGGCGCCGTCGTGCAGGTCGCGCTCGATCCGGCGCCGCTGCGCGTCCATCGCCTCCACCAGCCGCACCCGCGACCGGGTGAGCTCGGCGACCTCGGCATGCGGCGCCGGGCCCCCGCGCCCGACCAGCAGCACCCTGGTCAACGCCACGCGAGCGGCGACGTAGGCGGTGACCAGGTAGGCGAGCACGGGCAGCAGCAACAGGCCGGCCAGGCTCAGTCCCAGCTGCGCCAGCAGCGGGTACGGGCCGAACCAGACCAGCTCGTCGGGCTGCACCTGCGGGGTGAGCGCGATCAGCACCGGCGCGAGGACGATCGCCAGGCCGAGGCAGAACACCAGGCCCATCGCGGCGTCCAGCCAGGCCAGCACGAGAGCGAACACCACCGCGTAGCCGAGCTCCCGCCACGTCGCGACCTCCCGGAACCGGGTGGCGAACCACGCGACGAAGCCCGGCCTGCGCGGGCGGGCGTGCGGTGACGAGGCCGCGGTCCGGTCGACCAGCCGCAACCGCCGCCGCTCGACGTCGGCCAGCCCGACCCCCGTCAGTAGGGCGAGCAGCGCCGCGACCGGGACCACCACCAGCCCGAGGAACGCCACCGTCCAGACGACCGCCACCAGGCACCCGCTCAGCGCCCACCCGACGACCCGCCACGGCCAGCTCGTGCGGAGGAACCGCACCGGCCCGGCCGCGAGCGCCTCCCACGCGCTGCGTGGCGACGCGGTGGTCATGACCGACAAGGTACGGGGACACACGGCCCCGCACCCTCCCCCTTCCGACCACCCGCCGGGTAACGCCTGCACTACCTCCATGACTCTCCCGCACACCGGTGACCAGCGCCGATGCTGTCACCAGGCTGTGCCCATGAGATCACCCGCACCGACGAAACCCGCCGAACCGGCCGTCCGGGTCCGCGGGCTGCGCAAGGTCCACGGCTGCGGCGACGCCGCCGTGCGGGCCCTGAACGGCGTGGACGTGGACTTCGCCGCCACCGCCTTCACCGCCATCATGGGGCCCTCCGGGTCGGGCAAGAGCACGCTGCTGCACTGCGCCGCCGGACTCGACGACCCCGATGCCGGCGACGTGCGGCTGGGCGGCACCGACCTGGCGGGACTGGACGAGACCGCACGGACACTGCTGCGCCGCGACCGCGTCGGGTTCGTGTTCCAGTCCTTCAACCTCGTCGAGAGCCTCACCGTCGCGATGAACGTGGCGCTGCCACTGGTACTGGGCGGGCGCAGGCCACGGGCGAGCGAGGTGGACGCGGCGCTGGCGGCGGTGGGGCTGGCCGGCACCGGAGGGCGCAGGCCGGCCGAGCTGTCGGGTGGCCAGCAGCAACGCGTCGCGATCGCCAGGGCGCTGGTGGTGGCACCCGCCGTGGTGTTCGCCGACGAGCCGACCGGCGCGCTGGACTCCACCACGGGCCGCGAGGTGCTCGCGATGCTCCGCGATCTCGTCGACACCGCGGGCCGGACCGTCGTCATGGTCACCCACGACCCGGCGGCGGCCGCCTGGGGCGACCGCGTCGTGTTCCTCTACGACGGCGGGGTCGCCGGCGAGCTCACCGCCCCGACGGTCGAGACCGTCACCGCGCGCCTGTCCGCACTGGAGTCGGCGCCGTGATCGGAATCGCCGCACGCACCCTGGCCGCCCGGTGGGCCGGTTTCACCGGCACCGCGCTCGCCCTGGTCCTCGGGGTCGCTCTCGTGACCACGACGCTGCTCTGCCTGTTCGCCACGCTCGACCGGCGCGACGGGCCACCGGCGTGGTTCGCCGGGGCGGACGCCGTCGTGATCGGGACGGACGCACCCGGCTCGGTGACGACGGCCGCCGTTCCCACCACGGCGGTCACCCGGCTGGCCGGCGCCGA
The DNA here is from genome assembly GCF_050948425.1 of Pseudonocardia xinjiangensis. NCBI lineage: Bacteria > Bacillati > Actinomycetota > Actinomycetes > Pseudonocardiales > Pseudonocardiaceae > Pseudonocardia > Pseudonocardia xinjiangensis. The sequence continues at coordinate 4,810,919 of NZ_CP192009.1, forward strand.
GGGCGTGCTCTCGGCGGTCCCGGACCGGCGCGCGCCCGTGGAGGCGGCGGGGCGGACCTGGACGGCGCGCCCGTGGAGCACCGCGCGGTTCCAGACCGGCGGGCTGGTCTCCGGAGGGGCCCCGGACTCGGGGGACGAGATCGTCCTGCCGGCCTCCGCGGGCGCCACGCCCGGCTCGGTGCTGCGCGTGCACACCGTCGACGGGCCGCGGGTGCTGACCGTCAGCGGGGTGCTGGAGGGGTCGCTGCCGGTCGCCTACGTTCGCGACGACGTCGTCACCGGATGGGCAGGCGCCCGCGTCGACGCGGTCGCGCTCCGGCTGGCTCCCGGCGCCCCCGCGCCGGCCGGTCTCGGCGCCGACGCCCGGGTGCTGACCGGGCCGGACCGGGTCGACGCCGAGCCGGACAAGGACGCCGTGCGCCGGATGCTGGGGGTGACGCTGCTGGGCAACGCCGCCGCGGTCGCCACGCTGGCTGCCACGTTCGTCGTCGCGGGCACGTTCTCCTACTCCGTCGCGCAGCGCCGCCGGGAGCTGGCACTCCTGCGCATGTCCGGTGCCACGCCGCGCCAGATCCGTCGCATGGTGCGGGCCGAGGCGATGCTCGTCGGTCTCGTCGCCGCCTGCCTCGGGACCGCGCTGGGCAGGCTCGGCGCACCGCCGGTGGCCGCCTGGCTCGTCGACGCCGGCTTCGCTCCCCCGGACCTGACCATCCGGACCGAGTGGGCACCGATCGCGGCGGCCGGCCTCGTCGGGCTCGGCACCGCCTGGCTCGGGGTGACGGCCGCGGCCCGGCGGGCGGGCGCCGTCCGTCCGCTCGAGGCACTGCGCGACGCCGCGGTCGACCGTCGGGTCATGGGCCGGGGGCGCTGGGTCGGGGCGGCGCTGCTGGGAGCCACGGCGATCGGGGTCGTCCCCCTCGCCCTCGGTGAGACCACGGGCGTCGCCTCGGCCTACGTGCTGCTGGTGACGATCACGACGCTGCTCGCGCTGGCCCTGCTCACACCGGTGCTCGTCCCGCTGCTGCTCGCGCCGGTCACGGTGCTCACCAGCAGCGGGGTCGGGCTGATCGGCAGCGCGAACGTGCGTGCCGGGCTGCGGCGCACGGCGTCGACCGCCGCTCCCGTGCTCATCACAGTGGGGCTCGCCGCCGCGACGCTGGCCAGCACCGCCACGCTCACCGCCACGGCCGCGGCGGCCGAACGCGACCGGGTGACGGCGGAGATCGTCGTCAGCGCGTCGGGCCCGGTCGGGCTCGACCGCGAGCTCCTCGCCGGGCTGGCCGGTGTGGCGGGGGTGGCCGCCGTCGAGCCGACCGCCGAGGCATCGGCATCCGTCGACGCGGGCTCATCGGGGGTCCGGCAGGTGGCGGTGACCTACGCCTCCGGCGGCATCGGCGCCGCCATGTGGCTCCCTCTCGCCGCCGGCTCGCTGGCCGGTCTCGACCGTCCTGACAGCGCCGCCGTCTCCGAGGAGACCGCGCGGGACCACGGCTGGCAGGTCGGCGCCACCGCCCACCTCGGGCCGGCCGACGGCACCGCGGTGCGGCCGACCGTGGTCGCCGTCGTCGCCGACCACGCCATGGGCGGCAGCGCCGCGCTGCTCTCGTGGCCGACCGCGGGCGGCACGGCCGGGCGCACGTCCCCCGACACCGCCTACGTCGCGCTCGCCCCCGGCGCCGACCCGGCGGCGGCACTGCGCGCCGTCGGCGCGCTCGCCGCCGCGCACGGCGCGACGGCGGGCGCGACCGCGGACGTCCTCGCCGACCGCACCGCGGGCGACGAGGAGATCGACCGGCTCGCCGTGCTGTCGGTCATCGGGTTGACGATCACCTACACGGCGATCTCGATCGCGACGACCTTCGTCATGTCGACGGCCGCACGGCGCCGTGAGCTCACCGCGCTCCGCCTCACCGGCGCCACGCCCCGGCAGCTGGCCACCATGATCGTCGTCGAGGTGGGTCTCGTCGTGCTGGCCGCGGTGGCACTCGCGGGGCTGACGACGGCCGTGGTGCTGGCACTGACGGCCGCCGTTCTCGCGGGCACCGGTCCGCTCGTGCTGTCCGTCCCCTGGGGTCCCGTTGCAGTGACCTGCGCCGGCTGCCTGCTGATCGCACTCGTCGCCGGGCTGTCCCCGGCGGCAGGCGCGCTGCGCCGGCCGCCGCTGCATGCGCCGGGAGTCCGGTGATACGCGCTGTCAGAAGCTGGCCTTCGGCACGCCCTGGCCGGGGTCGACCTGGTGCGGGCCGCCCTTGCCCGGGCTGACGTCGAAGTCGACGATCGCGGTCGGCGGGCGCGTGGTTCAGCCCGTGAGGTCACCCTCCCGGGCGTTCACCGCCGAGTAGTGGCCGACCTTGTCCTCGTCGACCGACACCCCGAGCCCCGGCCCGGTGGGCACGCGCAGGCTTCCGCCGCTCAGCTCCAGCGGTTCGGCCACGTCGTCGGCGTGCAGGTAGTACATGCTGTCGATGGCGCGGTTCAGCACCGGCGTGCTGGCCACCACGGCGAGGTGCGCGGCGGTCGCGATGCCGAGCTCCCCGCCCGAGTGCAGGTTCATGCCCAGGCCGAACGTCTCGCAGTGGGCGGCCAGCGCCTTGGTGGCGGCGATCCCGCCCCACTTGTAGACGTCGCCGTGCACGACGTCGACCGCGCCCAGGCGGACGGCGGGTGCGAAGTCCTCGAACCGCACCAGGCACATGTTGGTGCACAGCGGGATGCGCACCCTGGCCCGCACCTGGCTCATGCCCTCGATTCCCGGGCACGGGTCCTCGAGGTACTCCAGGTCGAGCTCTTCCAGCTGCATGCCGGCGCGCAGGGAGTCCGGTACCGACCATGCCGCGTTGGGATCCACCCGGAGCTGGACGTCGGGCAGCGCCTCCCGGATCGCGCGCAGGATCGCGACGTCGCCCTGGACGTCCTTGGTGCCCTTCAGCTTCACCGCCGTGAACCCGCCGTCGGCGACGACCTGCGCGGCGTGCTCGGCCAGCCGCCTCGGGCGGTCGGCATCGGTCGCACCGGTCGCGTCCGCTCGCGTGATGAGTGCGGTGATCGGTACCTCGTCGCGTACCGGGCCGCCGAGCAGGTCGGTCAGCGACTGCCCGGTCGCCTTGCCGATCACGTCCCAGCAGGCGACATCGAGCGCGGCGATCGCCGCATAACCGAGATAGCCGTGGAAGAACGGCACCATGTGCTGGCGGCGGTGGAACGCCTCCAGTGCGAACGGGCTGGTGCCGATCAGGTCGGGAACGAGCCTGCGCACCAGCTCGGCCACGGGACGGCCCCACATCGTCTCGCCCCACCCGACGATCCCGGAGTCGGTGTGCATCCGCACCAGGGTGCGGGTCTCCCCCGTCTTGGTCTCGAAGGAGCTGGTGAACGGGTTGCGGAGCGGCAGGTTCACAACCTGCACGTCCACCGCGGTGATCTTCATGCTTCCCCTGTCTGACGTGCGTGACTGTGGCGCGTCGCGAGGTCGAACGCGCGGATCGCGTCGGCCAGGCCGCGGGCGCGCCGGACGAGCAGCTCGTGGCCCACCCCGGCGTCGGCGGCTGCGGCGTCGTCGGTGGTGCCGTGCACCCGTTCCCATTCACCATGGCGTTCGACGAGCAGGCCGGTGGCGGGTGGCCGGTCGAACAGCGGCGGCTCGGCCTGCTCCTGCCACTCCGCAGGCGCACGGACGAGATCCGGGTGCGCGGCGAGCATCAGGGACGTCTCGAACCAGCCGGCGTGCCCGGGCGTCCGGCCGGGATCCTCCGGCTCTCCGTCGGGACGGACGACCGCCCAGTACGAGCACGCGGCCAACGCGACATCGGAACGGAGTGCCCCGCGTTTGACCGCCAGCCGCATGATCTCCTCGTTGCCGCCGTGGCCGTTGACCACCAGGACACGTCGGAAGCCGCTGCGGACCAGCGAGTCGAGAACGTCGGCGAGGACGGCGAGCAGTACCTCCTCGGAGAGCGACACCGCCGCGGCGAACAGGTGGTGCGGGCTGTGCCCGAAGGGCAGGACGGGGAGTCGTACGAGCTCCGGTCCCCCGGCGTCGAGCACCTGCTCCGCGGCGTCCAGCGCCGCCTCCACCAGCAGCGTGTCGGTGCCCATGGGCAGGTGCTCGGAGTGCTGCTCCTGGGACCCGATGGGCAGTACCGCCACAGCGCCGCGCTCACCGGCCGCCCTGACCTCGCGCCACGGCATCTGGCTGAGTCGTAACACAGAGTTTCACCTTCTTCCATCAGTCGGCTGTCTAGGGTTCGGCCATGACTCTCGGCAGTCCCGGCCGCGCTTCGTTGCGGCTGGTGCCCCAGCCGGCACCTCGGCCGACAGTGCGGCAGGCGCGGACGGTGGGTGCCGTCGAGCTGCTCCCCGGTGTCGTCCGCTGCGCACTGATGGACCTGTCGGGCGCGGTGCTGCGCCGCGGCGAGGCGTCCTTCTCCCCCGTGACGGCCGCCCCGACGCAGGTCCGTGACGCGTTGCTCGAGGCCGCCGAGGTCTGCTTCGCCGAGGACACTCCGCTGGGAATCGGGGTCGCCGCCGCCGGGCTGGTCGATCCGGACGCAGGCGTGATCATCGAGCTGAACGACGCTCCGGCACTGCGCGGATTCCGGGTCACCGAGCAGCTGCGCCGCACGTTCGATGTCCCGGTGCACGTCGAGCACCGCGCCCGCCTGCAGGTGCTCGGCGACCGATGGTTCGGTCCGGGGCGCGGGCGCACGGGCTTCGCCTCGGTGTCCACCGGCGAGGTGCTCGGTGTCGGCCTGCTGCACAACGGCGAGCTGCTGGCCCCGCCGGGTGGGCGCAGCGGCGCGCATATGACCGTCGCCGGCAGCGACCGCACCTGCACGTGCGGGGCTCGCGGCTGCTGGAAGACCGTCGCCTCCACGCGCTGGCTGCGCGAACGCGTTGCCGGCACCGGACTGCCTGCCACGCTGGCCGCGCTCGCGGCGGCGGACGACGCCGAGGCCGCGGCGGTCGTGGACGAGTACGCGGAGAACCTCGCCCTCGGGCTGCTGAACGTCCAGCAGATGTTCGCGCCAGGGCTGTTCGTGCTGCACGGCGAGGCGCGCGAGGGTGGTGACGCCTTCCGGGACGCCGTGCAACGGCGGCTACGCGCGGACTCCTCGTGGTCGCCCACCGCCGAGCTCCCCACCGTGGTGGTCAGCACCGCGCTGGTCGACGACGTCGCGCTGTTCGGCGGGGCCGGGCTGGTGTTGTCGAGGCAGTAGCGGCGGCCGCCGGGTCCCGGGTCCGGTCGCCGCTTCACGCCGGTTGCCGCCGGCGGGCCCGCCGTGGATCGGGGTTCGGGACGGCGTCCAGCAGCGCCCGGGTGTAGGAGTTGCGGGGCGTTCGCAGCACCTCGTCGGTGGTGCCCTCCTCCACCACCCTCCCCCGGTGCAGAACGGCGATCCGGTCGGCGATCTGCTGCACCACGGCGAGGTTGTGCGACACGAACACGTACGTCAGCCGGAGGCTTCGCTGCAGGTCGGCCAGGAGGTCGAGGATCTGAGCCTGCACCGAGACGTCCAGCGCACTCGTGGGTTCGTCGAGCACGACCAGCCGCGGCCGCAGGGCGAGCGCACGCGCGATCGAGATGCGTTGGCGTTGTCCTCCGGAGAACTCGTGGGGGAATCGGTCCTGCACGTCACCGGGCAGGCCGACCGCCTCCAGCAGCTCCGCCACGCGGTCCCGCAGCGCGGGGCGTCCGCGCCGGGCCCCCGCCCCGGGTTCGTGGGTGACGAGCGGCTCGGCGACGATGTCGAGGACCCGCATCCGCGGGTTCATGCTCGAGTACGGGTCCTGCAGCACCACCTGCATCTCGCGGCGCACCGCGCGCAACCCCCGGCGGGACAGCTCGCCCAGGTCGTGGCCGTCGAACCGGACCGTGCCCGCTGTCGGCGGGGTCAGGTGCAGCATGAGGCGGGTCAGCGTGGTCTTGCCCGAACCCGACTCCCCCACCAACGCCGTGGTCTCGCCCTCCCGCACGGTCAGGCTCACGTCGTCGACGGCCACCACCGCCGGCGAGCCACGCCGCCCGGCGAACTCCTTCCGCAGCCCCCGCAGCTCCAGCAACGCCACGTCCTGCCGTGCGTCCATCACAGCTCCAATCGCGGGGTCGCGCCCAGCAGGCGTCGCGTGTACTCCTCGGCGGGAGCGTCGAACACGTCGAGCACCGTGCCGGACTCGACGACCTGCCCCTTGTCCATCACGACGACGCGGTCGGCCACCTCGGCCACGACGCCCAAGTCGTGGGTGATCAGCACGACGGCCGTGCCGCGGCGCTCGCACAGCTCGACGAGCAGGTCGAGGATCTGGGCCTGGACGGTGACGTCGAGAGCCGTGGTCGGCTCGTCGGCGATCAGCAACCGGGGCTGCCCCACCAGCGCCATCGCGATCATCACGCGTTGCCGCAGGCCGCCGGACAGCTCGTGCGGGTACTGATCGGCGCGCCGCTCGGCGTCGGGGATGCCGGCCTCCCGCAGCGCGGCCAGCACGGCGTCGCGGGTGTCCCGGCGGGACTCGCCGCGGTGCTTGCGCACCACCTCCCCAACCTGCACACCCACCCGCTTCAGCGGGTTCAAGCTGGTCATCGGGTCCTGGAAGATCATCGCGACGTCGCTGCCCCGGATCCCGCGCAGCTCTCGCTCCCCCATGGCGAGCACGTCCACACCGTCGAACAGGATCCGGCCCCCGGTGTAGACGCACGGCGGCTCGGGGTTGAGCCGCAGCACGGACAGCGCCGTAGCGCTCTTGCCACTGCCGGACTCACCGACGACCGCAAGGATCTCGCCCTCGTCGACGTGCAGGCTGACGCCGCGGACGGCTTCGACCGTCTCCGCCGTCAGCCGGAAGTCGATCGAGAGTTCCTCGACACGCAGGAGGGTCATGAGCGGTACGCCTTCGGGTCGGTGAGGTCACGAAGGACGTCACCCGCGAGGTTGATGGCCAGCACGGTCAGCATCAGTGCGAGGCCGGGGAAGACCGCGAGCCACCAGGACGTCCCCAGGTACAGCTGACCGTCGCTGAGCATCCCGCCCCACGTCACCACCGAGCGCGGCACGCCGAGCCCGAGATAACTCAGCGACGCCTCGGCGACGATCGCCGCAGCCACGTGCAGGGTGGCGATCGTGGCCAGCGAGGCGAGCACGCCCGGCAGCAGGTGCCGCCGCATGATCGTCGGATCGGAGACCCCGATCGCCCTGGCTTCGGTGACGTAGTCGCGCGAGCGCAGCGAGAGCGCCTCGGAACGCACCACCCGTGCGTAGGACACCCAGCCGGTGAACCCGAGCACGATGATCACGTACCAGAGCCCTGAGCCGAGGAAACCCACGACGGCCAGTGCCAGCAGGATCGACGGGAACGCGAGCTGGATGTCGGCCAGGCGCATGAGGATCCGGTCGGGCCAGCCGCCCAGGTAACCGGCCACGAGACCGACCACGGCCCCGATCACCCCGGCGAGCAGTGCCGCGGCCACGCCGACGAGCAGGGAGATCCGGGCGCCGTAGACCAGCCTGCTGAACACGTCCCGGCCGAGCTGGTCGGTGCCGAGCAGGTGCGAGGCGTCGCCCCGCGCGGTCCAGGCTGGTGGCCGAAGCCGCACCAGGAGGTCCTGCGCGTTCGGGTCGTACGGGGCGATCAGCGGGGCGGACACCGCGGCCAGCACGACGAGCCCGAGCACGACGAGCGCGGCGACGGCGAGCTTGCTGCGCGCCAGCCGGCGGGCTGTCGCGACCCTGGAGCTGATCGTGGGCGCGGTCGTCGTCATGGTGGTCATCGGTGGCTCCCCCGGACTCTCGGATCGAGAACTGTGTAGGAGAGGTCGACCAGCAGGTTCACCACGACGAAAGTGGCGGCGAACAGCAGTACCGCCGCCTGCACCAGCGGAAAGTCCCGGTTGGTGATCGCCTCCACGGTGAGGCTGCCGATGCCCGGCCAGGAGAAGACCTGCTCGGTGAGGATGGCGCCGCCGAGCAGGCTGCCCACCTCCAGCCCGACCACGGTGACCACAGGCAGGGACGCGTTGCGCAGCGCGTGGGAGAACACGATCTCCGTCGTGCTGAGCCCCTTCGCCTTCGCGGTCCTGATGTGGTCGGAGGCCAGGACGTCGACCAGCGAGGAGCGCAGCAGGCGCGCGACCACCGCCACCGAGTAGATGGCGAGCGTGACCGCAGGCAGCACGAGGTGCGGGAAAGAACCGTATCCGGACGCGGGCAGCAGCTGCCAGGTCACGGCGAACAGCAGCATCAGCAGGATCCCGGCCCAGAACGCCGGGGTGGACTGGCCGACGAGGACGGCCGACATCACCCCGACGTCAGCCGGTCGGCCGCGGCGTACCGCGGCGAGGATGCCGGCCGGGACGGCGATCACGAGCGACACGACCAGCGCGGCGCCTGCGAGCTCCAGCGTCGCCGGCAGGCGCTCGAACAGCACGTCGGCGACGGGCCGGTCGTAGAACAACGACGTGCCCAGGTCCAGCCGCGGCAGGCCCCACAGGTAGTCGAGATACTGCACGATCAACGGCCGGTCGAGGCCGAGGCTCGCCCGCAGCGTCGCCTCCTGCTGCACGGTGGCGTCCGGCGGGAGCAGCAGCTTGACCGGGTCGCCCGACAGCCGGACCAGGAAGAACGCCACCGTGGCCGCCGCCAGCAGCACCCCGAGCGCACCGAGCACCCGGACGGCCGCCGTCTGCGCAACTCCCGCCCCTGGCCGCGGCGCCCGGACGACCTCCCCGCCGGCGATCTCTGCGCTTGCGGTGATCTGTTCGGTCATGCCGTCACCTGCGCGGTCCCCATGGCCAGTGATCCGGTGACCGCAGGGCGCCAGGACGGCCGGGCGTTGCGGGCCATGAGCGTGTCGAGCTGGTAGAGGTACACGAACGGCGCCTCCTCCTTCAGCAGCCGCTGGAGATCGTTGAAGGCGCGCTGCCGCTCCGCCGGGTCGACCGACAGCTCCTCGCCGTCTATGAGCCGGTCCGCCTCGTCGGAGGTCCATCGGCTCTGCCGGCGGTCCCGGCGCACGTTGGACTGGACGTTGCTCTGCCCGTCGAGCGTCCATCCGGTGCTGGCCGCGAGGTAGATCGGGCCGAGCGCGCGCCGGTTGTCCGAGGTCAGACGGGTGGAGTAGGTGCCGGAGTCGAGCGTCTCGACCCGGGAGCGGACGTTCACCCTGGCGAGCAGCCCGGAGATCGCCTCGGCCACCACGGCGTCCACCGACGACGCGGTGATCACGGTGTCGAAGCCGTCCGGGTGTCCGGCGTCGGCGAGGAGGCGCCGGGCCAGGTCGAGGTCGCGCGTGAACGGAGTGACGGTGGGATCGAACCCGAACGACTCGCGCGGGATCATCGTCGGCATCTCCCGCGCCTTCCCGTCGAGCACGGCGTCGATCAGCAACGGAACGTCCACGGCGTGGTTGAGTGCCTGCCGGACGCGCCGGTCCGCGAGCACCGCGTCCTCGGTGTCGAGCGAGAGGTAGTAGGCGCGGATGCCGGGGAACCGGTCGATGGTCACGCCCGGGAAGCCCTGCAGCTGAAGTGCCGCGTCCGGGGTGAGGCCGGTGACGAGGTCCACCTCGTCGCTCTGCAGTGCGGCCAGCGCCGACGCCGGGTTCGCCATCGCGTGGAAGACGAGCTCCCTCAGGTCGGGCGGCCCGTTCCAGTGCTCGCGATTGGCGCGCATGCGCAGCTCCTGGTCACGTTGCCAGCTGACGAAGGTGAACGGGCCGGTGCCGACGGGTGCCCTGGCGAACCCCGCGTCGCCGACATCGGCGATGTACTTCGGCGGCACGACGACACCGCCGAACAAGGACACCTTGGCCGGCAGGATCGGGTCGGGCTGGTTCGTGTGCAGATCGACGGCCAACGGGTCGACGACCACGGCACCGGTGACGTAGCGCAGCTCGACGATCGGCGACTTGGTTGCCGGGTCGAGGAGGCGCTCGATGCTGTATTTCACGGCAGCCGCGTCGCAGGGCTCGCCGTTGTGGAACCTGACGCCCGGCCGGAGCTGGAAGCGCCAGGTGAGCGGGTCGGGGTTGCTCCAGGACAGGGCGAGGCGCGGCGCAAGCCGATTTTCCTGGTCGCGCGTCGTGAGCGTGTCGAACATGTTGATCAGCGCATTCATGGAGACCATGTCGCCCTGCTTGTGCGGATCCAGGGTCTTCACCTCGGCCGGCTGCGTGAGCCGCAGGACCCCGGCGCTCGCGGCGGTGTCGGCCGAGCCTGCGCACGCGCTCAGCAGGCCCGGCACGGTGAGGGCAGGCACGGCCAGGCCGGCGAAGCGCAAGGCCTGACGGCGGGAAAGGCGGTGGGGCGGGCCGGTCACGGAAGCACTCCGTTCCATAAACTGCTCATGTCGTTCCGTGGGGCGGAACGTGATGGTAAGTTAGGCGTCATGGAAAGGGCTGTCAACGAACCGTCAGGACGGGGCGCGCTCGAGAAGGCGCTGGCCCTGTTGACCGCCCTCGCCGCCCCGGGCGGCCCACACCGGCTGGCCGACCTGGCGCACGCCGCGGAGCTGGCGAAGCCCACCGCGCACCGGATGCTGCGCACCCTCGTCGAGTCCGGTTTCGCCCGCACGGGCGGCGGCACGTACCAGGTCGGACCGCACCTGCTGGGCATGGCGGCCGCAGCACTCGCCAGCAGCAGGGAGGGCCGGTTCGTCCGTCCTGTCCTGGAGGACCTGCAGCGGCAGGCCGGCCACACCGTGCACTACGCCGCCCGCTCCGGGGACTCGGCCGTCTATCTCGACACCGTGGAGCCGAGGCAGGCCTACCGGATGGCCTCCCGCGTGGGCACCGAGGTCCCGCTGTACTGCAGCGCCGTCGGCCGGGCGATCCTCGCGGGCCTGCCCGCGTCCGAGGTCGCCGCGATTCTCGACGCGGGACCGCTGTCCGCCCGCACCCCGTACACCACGACGGACCCCGACGAGATCCGGGCGGCGCTGGCCCAGGTGGACGAGCGCGGCTACCTCGTGGAGGACGAGCAGAACGAGGTCGACGTGCGATCCGTCGCGGCACCCGTCATCGACGGCGTCGGCGCGGTGGTCGGCGCGATCTGTGTCTCGGGGTTGACGTTCGTGCTGAACCGGGAGAGCGCCCACATGATCGGGCCGCTGGTGCGCGACGCGGCCGCGGCGTTGTCCGCCGCGTTCGGCAGCGGCACGGTGCGAGCGGTGGAGGACGACGAGCATGTCCGGTGAGCGGACCGGACCGGCGGAACTGAGGGATGTACTGGTCGGGGGCCTGGAGCGCCAGGTGTTCTCCGGTGCCGCGTGGTCGGTCGGCGGCGCCGACGGGCCGCGCACCCGCGGTTTCCTGGGCACCAGCCGGTGGGGTGGCCCCGCGGTCGGCGAGCACTCGCTGTGGGACCTGGCCTCGGTGACCAAACCCGTCGTCGGCCTCGTGGTCATGGCGCTGGTGGAGAGCGGTGACCTGAGCCTGGAGCAGACCCTGGGCGGGCTGCTGCCCGGCTACGCCACAGGCGACAAGGCCGACCTCACGGTGGCGCAGCTGATGACCCATACCTCGGGCCTGCCCGGGGCCACGCCACTGTGGCGGACCCATTCCACCCGCTCCGCGCTGCTGGCCGCGATCAGGGACACCCCCCTCCCCGCAGCGCCCGGAACACGGGTCGAGTACTCGTCGCAGGGATTCATCCTGCTCGGGTTGGTGGCCGAGACCGTCGGGCGCCGGCCGCTCGACGTCCTCGTCCGGGACCTCGTCACCGCTGTGGTGGGGATGCCGGAGACGACCTATGCGGCCGACCCGGCCCGTGCGGTGTCCACCGAGCTCTGCGCGTGGCGCGGGCACCTGGTGACCGGGCAGGTGCACGACGAGAACGCGGTGGTGCTGGGCGCCCCGGGCGGTCACGCCGGGTTGTTCGCCCCACTCGCCGACCTGGAACGGCTGGGCAGCCGGCTCGTCGCCGGTGCCCACGGCGTGCTCGAACCGGAGACGTTCACCCTCATGACGAGGGGCCACACCGACGGCCTGAACCTGCGGCGCGGCCTGGCGTGGCAGGGCCGCGACGAGATCGGTTCGCCCGTGGGCACCGGTCCGGGGCCGACATCGTTCGGGCACACCGGGTTCACGGGCACCAGCCTGTGGGTCGACCCGCAACTCGGCCGCTACTACGTGTTGCTGACCAACCGCGTGCACCCGTCCCGGGCGGGCACGGGCATCGTCGGAGTTCGCCGGGAGTTCCACGACGCCGCCGCCGGCCTGTCCCGATGATCATCAACCGACCGGAGGCCGAATGATGCAGAACCGAGTGACCAGCGAGGCGTTGCCGGCCCCCGCCGGCCCCTACAGCCACGTCGTGGAGGCCAACGGCGTCGTCTGGACGGCGGGGTTCGGACCGCAGGATCCGCGCACCGGCACGGTGCCCGCGGGGATCAGCGAGCAGACCGATCAGGTCCTCGACAACGTCGAGCAGGCGTTGCGTGAGGTCGGCCTCGGCATGACGCACGTCGTCAAGGCCACGGTGCATCTCCAGAACCTCGACGAGGACTTCTCCGCGTTCAACGAGGTCTACGCGCGCCGGTTCGCCGCGCCCTACCCGGTGCGGACCACCGTGGGTAGCCGGCTGGCCGGCATCCTCGTGGAGGTCGACGTCGTCGCGGTCCGGCCCTCCCCCGTCCCCGGTTGTTGACCACGACGCCGCGCGGGCTTCAGAAGCTGGCCTTCGGCACGCCCTGGCCGGGGTCGACCTGGTGCGGGCCGCCCTTGCCCGGGCTGACGTCGAAGTCGAAGATCGCGGTCGGGATGTAGACCGTGGAGCACGAGTTCGGGATGTCGACGACACCGGAGAGCCTGCCCTCGATCGGCGCCGCACCCAGGATCATGTACGCCTGCTCCGGCGAGTAGCCGAACTTGGTCAGGTAGTCGATCGCGTGCAGGCAGGCCCGCTGATAGGACAGCTGCGCATCCAGGTAGTGCTGCTTGCCGTCGAGCGTCACCGAGGTACCGGAGAAGGCCAGCCACTCGCTGTACTGCGGCGCCACGTTGCCGGGCATGAAGATCGCGTTCTCGGAGACGCCGTAGGTCTCCATCCCACCCTTGATCAGGTCGACCCCGAGGTCGATGAACCCACCCATCTCGATCGCCCCGCAGAAGGTGATCTCACCGTCGCCCTGGGAGAAGTGCAGATCTCCCATCGACAGCTTCGCGCCGGGGACGAAGACCGGGTAGAAGACCCGGGTCCCCTTGGTGAAGTTCTTGATGTCCTGGTTGCCACCGTTCTCCCGCGGGGGCGCGGTGCGGGCGGCCTCGCGGGCCACCCGGTCGAAGTCGTCACCGGACAGCGTGCCGAGGACCGCCGAGTCGGGCAGCGGCGGCAGCGCGAGCGGTGGCACCCGGTCCGGGTCGGTGTCGATGAGCTCCTGCTCGCGGGCGTTCCAGGTGGCGAGCAGGTCGGCCGATGGCGCGGTGCCCATCAGGCCGGGGTGCACGATGCCGACGAAGGACACGCTGGGGACGTGCCGCGAGGTCGCCACGCCGCCACGGAAGTCCCAGATCACCTTGTAGGCGTCGGGGAACTGGTCGGTCAGGAACCCGCCCCCGTTCTCCTTGGCGAAGATCCCGGTGTAGCCCCACCCCTGCCCGGCCAGCGGCCCGGAGTCCTCCTGCGGGACCGGGCCGACGTCGAGGATGTCCACCATCAGCAGGTCGCCGGGCTCCGCTCCCTGCACCTCGAGCGGGCCGCTGAGCACGTGGACGCTCGGCAACGGCGCGTTCAGCACGTCCTCGGCGGAGTCGTCGTTGTGGATCGCGCCGTCGAACCACTCCCGGCACTCCACCCGGAACGCATCACCCGGCTTGACCTGGACCTGCGCGGGGATGTCCGGGTGCCACCGGTTGTGTCCGACGATCTGCTGGTCGGTGAACTTCTTGCTGTTGTCGAGCGGGAACACGACCTCGGGCATGGGACTCTCCTCACTCACGTCGCACTGCTGGTCGGTGGAGCGGTCCGCGCAGTTCCGCCGGTCCGTGACCGCTCCCGCACAGCCGGTCACGCGATCAGCGAACGGCCTTCCGAACGGGCCAGACTTCTCCGCGCGGCACCGGTGAGACTCACCCGATACAGGTGAATCCGAGATCACCGGCCCACCGCCGTGACGACGGCACCGGAGCGGAACGCGCAGCATGATGGAGGAGCAGCCGGCGGACGGGAAGGCGGGACCGAGGATGGGATCAGGCCGGCCGGACGGTCACGAGAGCTCCGGGAGAGGGCTGCCGTGACGGCGTCCGGAGGTCCGCGGCCAGGCGCGGGCCTCGCCGACGTCACCGCGCTGGCCCGGGACGTGTTCGGCTACCCCGAGCTGCGCGAGGTCCAGCGGCGTGCGCTGGAACCGGTGCTCGCCGGTCGCGACACCCTCGCCGTTCTCGCGACCGGGAGCGGCAAGAGCGCCGTCTACCAGCTGGCCGGGCTGTCCGCTGGCGGCCTGACGGTGGTCGTGTCACCGCTGGTCGCGCTGCAGCGCGACCAGCTGCGCGGGCTGCAGGGTCGCCGCATGCCCGACGGGCGTCCGATCCGGGCCGCACAGCTCAACGCCACCGTGCACGTCGCCGAGGCCCGCGCCGCCCGGGCCGCCGTGGCGGCCGGCGAGCTGGACTTCCTGCTGCTCGGGCCGGAACAGCTCGCCCGTCCTGAAACCCGCGAGCTGCTGGCGACGACCGGACGCCCGTGTGCGCTGCTCGTCGTCGACGAAGCGCACCTGGTGAGCGAGTGGGGCTTCGACTTCCGGCCCGACTACCTGCAGCTCGCCGACGCTCGGCGGCTCCTCGGGGACCCCCAGGTCCTCGCCCTCACCGCAACGGCTGCTCCGCCGGTGCAGGCCGAGATCACCCGACGCCTCGGCATGCGCGACCCCGCCGTCGTGGTCGCCGGGTTCGACCGCCCGAACATCGGCCTCGCCGTGCGTGCGGTCCACGGCACCACCACCCACGACAAGGTCCGGGGCGACGACGTGGTCGTGGACGAGGTGCTCGCCGGCCCGACCCCGGCCCTGGTCTACGCGGCCAGCCGGCGGCACTGCGAGGAGCTGGCCGAACGCTTCCGGCACCTGGTCTTCACCGCCGCGCCCTACCACGCGGGGCTCCCGGCGGCCGAGCGCTCCGCGACGCAGGACGCCTTCCTGTCGGGCTCGCTGGACGTCGTCGTCGCCACCAGCGCCTTCGGGCTGGGCATCGACAAGCCCGACGTGCGCAGCGTCGTGCACGCCAGCCCGCCGGGAAGCCTGGACGAGTACTACCAGGAGATCGGCCGGGCGGGCCGGGACGGGCGCCCGGCCCGGGCGGTCCTGGTGTTCAACCCCGCCGACCTGCGCCTGCCCCGGATGTTCGCGGCTGCCGCCCGGGTCCGGGACGGCGACGTGGACGCCGTTCTCTCCGCGCTGACCCGGGCCACCGGCCCGATCCCGCTCACCGACCTCGCCCAGCACGTCGGCCTGGGCACCCGGCGCGCCGAGCGGGTCGTGGAGCGGCTCGCCGACGCCGGAGCGGCGGTCCTGCACGACGGCGTCGTCGTGCCGCACGTCGCCGAGGGCGAGCAGGCCCATCGCACGACCGAGCGCACGCACGACGCCGAGGAGATCCGCCAGGCGGTCGCGGCGAGCCGGATCGACGCGATCAGCTACTACGCGGAGACGATGCACTGCCGCCGCACCGAGCTGCTGGCGTACTTCGGGGAGCAGTACACCCCGCCGTGCGGCACCTGCGACAACGACCGCCGTCCCGCACCGAGGACGCTGCACGGGCTGGCGCGCCCGAACGTCGTAGCCGCAGCGGGCCAGGGCCGGGCGCCGGTGGACCCCGGCAGCCGGGTGGAGCACACGACGTGGGGCGGCGGCACCGTCCTCGAGGCCGACCCCCACCAGCTCCTCGTCGTCTTCGACACGGTCGGCTACCGGCACCTCACCCCGGCCGCACTCACCACGGGCCTGCTCCGGGTGGTCGCCGGCGACTGAGACCACTGCGCTGCGTAACCACCCGGCGCGGTTGTCGACGACCGACAGGGGACGCGGCACAGTGGCCCACGTCACTGTCCTGCTCGACGACATCCGGGATGCATCATGCAGGAGATCGACAGTACCAAGGCACGTGAACGGCTCGAGATCCACAACTGCAGCGTCGACGAACAGCTGGCGAAAGCCCACCTGTGCGGACGCGTGCACCTACCCACCGGCCGCACCTGCGCCCTTCCAGAGGCCCATTCGGGTGGCTGCGCCTTCGAACCCGTGAAGCGGGCCGAGCGGACTGCGCAGAGCACATCGCGCTGAGCGGCCGGCACACCGGGGCCCGTGCCGCCGAGAACTCGCTGCCGGCCCCTGAGGCCGGGATAATCCCCTCCATGGGAGATATGTCGGTCCCGTCCGCCCGCGCAGAGCCCGCGCCCGTGCAGCCATGACCCCGCTGCGAGTGGTCATCGCCGAGGACGACGTCCTGCTCCGCGAAGGTCTCGCGAGCCTGCTCGAACGCACGGGCTTCCAGGTGGTCGGGCAGGCAGGCGATGCCGCCCGGCTCCTGGAGCTCGTGCGCGAGGCGGCACCCGACCTGGTGGTGGTCGACATCAGGATGCCGCCGACCCAGACCAACGAGGGTCTGGAGGCGGCCAGGGAGATCCGGCGGGAGTTCCCGGGCACGGGGATCTGCGTCCTCTCGGCGCACGTCGAGGTCGAGCACGCGGTGGAGCTGCTGGCCAGCGGCCAGGGCATCGGGTACCTGCTCAAGAGCCGGGTCACCGAGGTGGCGGAGTTCATCGACACGCTCGAACGGATCGCCCGAGGGGGATCCGTCGTCGACCCGGCGCTCGTGCAGGAACTGGTGGGCGCCCGCAAGCGGAACGACCCTCTCTCCGTGGTCAGCGCCCGCGAACGCGACGTCCTGACGCTGATGGCCGAGGGCCGCTCCAACGCGGGCATCGCCCGGCGGCTCTGGATCAGCGAGGGGACGGTCGAGAAGCACGTGCGCAGCATCCTGACGAAGCTGAGCCTGCCCGAGACCGACGACAACCACCGCCGGGTGCTCGCGGTGCTGACGTTCCTGGAGTCGCGCTGACGGCGGCCCTCACTCGGGCTGGATCGGGAGGCAGACCTGGATCAGCGTGCCCTCCTCGATGGGGCTGTTGACCTCGAACGACCCGCCCAGGGCCTCCACCCGGTCCCGGATGCCGACCAGCCCGGAGCCGCGCGCGGGATCAGCACCGCCGACACCATCGTCCTGCACCGAGAGCCGCATGGTCCCGTACCGCTCCTCCATGACCACCGTCGCGTACGAGGCGTCGGCGTACTTCGTCATGTTGGTCAGCGCCTCGGAGACGACGTAGTACGCCGCCACCTCGACCGGCTCGCGGAAGCGGGCCTGCGTCCTGACGTCGAGCTCCACCGGGATCGTCGAACGCCGGGCGAGCGCCCGCAGGGCGGGACTGAGCCCTCCCTCGGAGAGGATCGCCGGGTGGATCCCGCGGGACATCTCGCGCAGCTCGTCGATCACCTCGGACAGTTCCTCGGAGATCCGGACGATCCCGGAACGCACCTCGCCCAGGCTCGGATGCAGCGAGCTCTGCAGGATGCTCAGCTCGAGCCCCAGCGTGACGAGCCGCTGCTGGGCGCCGTCGTGCAGGTCCCGCTCGATCTGGCGCCGTGCCTCGTCCGACGCGGTGACGATCCGGGCTCGGGAGGCGGCGAGCTCGGCCGCGCTCTCCGCGTCCGCGATGGCGATGGACACGAGCTCGGTGAACGCCTCCATCCGCTGCTCGGTGCCGGTGGGAAAGCGGATGTCACGCGACGCGATACACAGCGCGCCCCATGTCCGCTCGCCGACCATGATCGGGATGGCGAGCGCAGCATGGATGTCGAGCTGCCGTAGCTCGTCGGCGAGCCGGCCCGACAACCGGCCGTAGCCCTCGAAGAGGGCCGGGCGCCCCGTGGCCACTGCGGTCGCGACGACGTGGGGCGGCTCGATCGTCCACCGGGACCCCGCACCCATCAGGTCCCGGCGCTCGCCGGCCCGGGCGGCCACCGTGAAGAGGCCGTCCGCGTCGAGACGGACGATGACCGTGGCGGTGGCTCCGATCACGCTGCCGACCTCGGAGGCGACCGCGGAGACCACCTCGGCGGCGGGTGTGTTGCGGGCGACGAGGGTGGCCAGCCGTCTCAGCGCAGCCTGGTTCTCGAGGAGCTGGCTGATCTCGGCGCGGCCCTGGGCGTTCTCGATCGTCGTGGCCACGAGCTCAGTGAAGTCCGCGAGCTGCGCCTCGGTGTTCACCGGGAACGGGACATCGTTCCTCGACGAGGCCGCGATCACCCCCCACAGGCGCCCGGCGACGACGATCGGGCAGCCGACCGACCACCGGATCTTCAGGTCCAGCGCCTCCTCGGCGATCGGTCCACTCGCACCCTCGAAGCCGTCCACGCGAACCGGACCGCCGGTCAACCGCACCTGGGCCGCGACGCTCAAGCCCTCGAGGGCGAACCGCGTGCCCACCGCCAGCCGGACCGGTACCCGGCTCCAGGCTGCGACACCCGTCACGGACCCGTCGTCCTCGTAACGCTCCAGGCGCGCGAGGTCGGCGCCACAGAGCAGACCCACCTCGCGGGTGACGGCCTCGAAGACCTCGAGCGCCGGGGTCGAGTGCGCGACGAGGGTCGCGACGCGCCGCAACGCGGCCTGCTCGTCGCTGAGCCTCGCGGACTCCCGCGCCTGCTGCTGCGACCGCGCTCCCAGCTGCCCGACGGCGACCGCCGTGAGGAGGAAGACCGCCAGCGGGAAGAGGGTCTGTTGCTCCGTCATCCGGACCTGGACCGGGTTCAGGAACAGGAAGATGAAGGCCGCGACGCTGGCCACCGCCACCACCGCCGCTAGCGCCGAACCCCACAGGAGGGCGATCGGGAGAACCGCCAGCAGGTAGAGGACCAGCAGGCTCAGCACCGGGACGTGCTCGGCGAGCAGCGCGATCAGGCCGCTCACCGCGGCCACCAGCACCGCCCCGGTGAGCAGCCCGCTCAGCCAGCTGAACATGGGCGGTCGGAACTGGGCATCTGCCATCTCACGGCTCCTGCGGCGAGACGCTAACGGGTGCGCGCATCCCTGACGACCCTCCGTCCGCTCCACCGCGCGAGGCTCACTCGGATGCTGGCCCACGATGCGCCGCTTCCCGCGTGGCATTCGTGCATCCGCCCCAGCCGGCTCAGCTACCCCCCGGCGTCCACCAGACCCCGAACGGCGGCCGCCGAGAGGAGGGACTTCGAGAGGAACCCGGCCGCCGGGCTGGACGCGATCAGGTCAGCGAGATCCTCCTCACCCCGCGTCGAGATCAGCACGACGCGGGCCCGCAGCTCAGGGAAGTCCTCGACGAGCCGCCGGGTGAGCTCGAACCCGCTCTCGGTCCCGAGGGCGACGTCCACCAGCACGACGTCCGGGCGCACCACGCTCGCCTCCAGCAGGGCCTCGGCGATCGTCGTCGCCGTCCCCACCACCTCCAGCCCCTGACGTTCGAGACTGATCCGGGCGATCTCGAGGAAGCGCTCGTTGTCATCGACTATCAGGCAACGTCGCAGCACTTGTGCAGCATCGCAGTGGATGCGGCGACGCACATTGCAGCTAGCCGGAACACCCGAGTTCGACGGCGACGAGCAGCAGGACGCCGCGAAAGAGCCCGTGTTCCGCGCTTGCCTCCAATAGGGGTTCCTGCCAACCGGTAGAGGAGATGCCCGCAGGCCATGACGACACGAGGGTGGGTGGAGCAGCACGCTTGGGTCGTGGACACAGCCGCAGTGATTGCCGACGCGATGACGGACTACCTCCTCGCCTCAGGCACGAACCAGGCCCCCGCCACCCGCGCTCCCGCGCACATGGCCGCGTGGCTGGAGGCCCGCGGCTACCGCATCGTCCGCTCCCCTGCTCCCCGACCTGTCGATCCCGGCGATCACCACGAGATCGCCCGGATCGTCTCGACGGTCGACTGGGAGTCCACCGGGGTCGCGAGCGCGAACCGGACCGAGGTCGTCCGCCGGCTCGTCGAGGCCGTCAAGTCCGCGGCCACGGTCTCGGCAGACCGTCGCCGCACGTGGATGGGCGTCCGCTACCCGTCGCGGTTCCGGCCGACGATCGTCCCCACCAGCAAGGCGTGCAGTGACCGTGCCGCCGACGCGCCGGAGCCGGATGCTGACGACGCGAACGCGCCCACGTGCTCGTCACTGTGCCCGTGCTCGATCGAGCTGCCGGGAAGCCGGCCCGAGCCGGCGCCGCTGCGCAGCGTGCGCGCGCTCCGGCCCGTGCCCGACACCGGCGAGGAGACGACCCGGCGCGCGAACGTGGATCTGCCCGAGCCGATCCGGCCGGCCGAGCGCGACACGCACAAGCTGACCTGGACCGGAGGCGTCCACCTGTTCGGCCGCCGCATCCTCGTGGTCCCGGGCCGCACGCTGGACCACCCGGAGGACGCCCGCGCGCACGCGGCCGCCGTACTCGCTGCCGCGGAGCGCATGCGCCCCTGATCCCGCTGACGCGAGCACACGCATGATCAACGTGCACTGGTTCATGACCACTCATGAACCAGTGCACGTTCGTGCGGACGGCTCCGGAAACGCGGTCGGGTGGGGGCCAGCCCCCAGCCGGAAGTGGCGGGTTCGCACCAGTGGAGCGGGGGGCAGCGGGCTGGCCGGTGGTAGGGCCGGCGGCGGACCCTTCAATGGTCACCGCAAGAACCGGACCGGAAGGAGAACGACGATGAACACCGCCGCCAACCCCCTCAGCCACCGTGATCGCGCCGTTCTCCGCGCCGTCGCCGCGGGCCGCTGCGAGATCTCCGGCACCGCCGACAGGGCACTGGTCGTGGACGGCCGGTTCCTCAGCGACCAGTTCGCGGGCCCCCGGCTCGCGGCAGCCGGGCTGATCGACACCGGCTCGCACACGGGACCGGCGCGGCTCACCGCCTCCGGCGAGGCACTGCTCGCGGCGGCGTGACGACATGGCCCTCCGCAACCGCATCGCGCACCCCCGCTACACCCGCCACATCCGGCACGACCGCTGCGACCGCTGCAGCGCCGCCGCCCAGATGCGCGCGCTGCTCCCGACCGGCAACGAGCTGTTCTTCTGCGGGCACCACGCCCGCCAGCACGAGCCCCGGCTGCGCGAGATCGGCGCAGACCTGAGCGCCGGTTCCTGAGCTTCCCCTCCGTCCCGAGCCCGGTCTCCTCCCGCGACCGGGCTCGTGGCATGTCCGGGGCCTGGAGCAGCGCCTGGATCCCCCCGCCCGGGACGACGAGGCGCCCCCCGTCGGGGTGAACGCGAGCGTGGACGCCGTCGCCGGCCCCGGACCGGCCTCCTGAGCGGGCACCACCCGGCGGCTCCGATCGATGATCGTCCCGTCGGGCGCGGCCCACACCGGCGGCGGTCGTTCCCCGCAGGTGAAAGACCATTTTCCGGGCCCCGAAGATCGGATTCTTCCACCACTCCTGAAATGCCGTGATCAGCACGCCCACGAATGGGTGACACGGCCGACGAGGCAGATCCCCTACGCATTCCCGGAATCCCCTACACCCTTTCGTGTCCGATCCCCGAATGCAGACTCCGGCGAACCCTGGCGGATCCCCGATGGCTCGGTGGTGGACCACTCATAGCGTCGCGTCAATGCCGGTCGGTCCGGACGACAACGCCATGACCACCATGAACATCGGAGATGATCTGAATGGCCGAGCCCATGACCCTGTTCGAGTTCCTGCGTGACCTGCTCGCCAACGAACAGTCGCGCGACCTGTACGCACAGGACCCCGGCGCGGCCCTGCGGAACTACGGCCTCGACAACCTGAGCCCGGCGGACGTCCGCGACGCCCTCGTCCTGATCGAGGACAACCAGACCGCCGACTTCGACCGGGGGTACAACACCGGCCACAACGACACGCAGTTCGCCTCGCTGCCCCCGGTTCCGCTCCACCACGACGGCGGCGAGCACGACGCCGCGGTCGACTACCTCAGCCGCTACATCACCAACACCTACGTCGCCGGCGGCGACGACTTCAAGGACGACTTCCGCAACGGCGACTTCCGCAACGACGACTACCGGGACGACTACCGGGACGACGACTTCCGCTTCCGCGGCAACTTCGACCGCGACGTCGACCTCGACTCGGCGACCGCCTCCGGTGACGGCGCGGTCGGGGCCGGTGACGACATCAGCGGCTCCTCCATCGTCAGCGGCGACGACAACCAGGTCGGCCGGGGCAACTTCAGCGGCAACGAGAACGTCATCGGGACCAACAACGACGTCATCGAGGGCGACGGCAACACGGTCGCCTTCGGCATCGGCGACGCCAACAAGTCCTCGTTCGACGACGTCAGCGTCAGCCGCGGCGGCGCACTCTCGGTCGGCAACACCGCCACCGGCGACTACGACGTGAACGACTCGTTCAACGAGCTCAACTCGACGATCAAGAACTCCGCCGAGTTCGACGGCTCGTTCAACGACGAGACCGACAACGCGTCGGACTCCTTCAACGAGTTCCGCGCCGACACCGACGTCGACTCGCACGACTCCGTGCACACCGACGACCGGAGCCACAACGCCCTCGACGTCGACGACTGAGCTCAGCCCGGTCCGCGTTCCCGGGCGGTCCGCTCCTGCGGTGCAGGAGCGGGCCGCTCCCCCCGTCCGCGCTGCACGCCCCCGCTCTCTCGCCCCACGCCGACGACCGGCGAACCGACCACCGACCGGGAGATGACCCGAGATGACCACCTCGACCTCGTTGCTCGACCTGCTGCTGCGCCTGTTCCGTGACCCGGAGGCGATGGCCTCCTACCGGGAGGACCCGCAGACCTACCTCTCCACCTGCGGCGACATCACGCCCGAGGATCTCCGCGACGCCCTCCTCCTGCTCGAGGACAGCCAGGACGCCGACTCCGACCGCGAGTACACCAGCGGAAACGGGAGCAACGGCGGCGGCAACCACAACGTCCATGTGCCCCCGCACGTCCCGGACAAGCACCACGGCGAGAGCGACCGGGACGCCACCGTCCGCTACCTCAACACCTACATCACCAACAACCACATCGACGAGCGCGACACCGTCGTCGACAACTCCGTCCACCAGCAGGTCGACACCCACGGCGGCGACTTCGACCAGGACATCGACGTCGACTCCACGGTCGCCTCCGGCGACGGCTCGGTGGCGGCCGGCGAGGACATCGAGAACTCCAGCATCGTCAGCGGCGACCGCAACCAGGTCGGCCAGGGCAACACGAGCGGCGACGGCAACATCGTCGGCGACGACAACACCGCCATCAAGGGAGATGACAACACCGCCGCGTTCGGCCTCGGCGACGCCAACAACTCCTCATTCGGCGACGTCGGGGTGGACCGCGGCGGGGCGCTCTCGGTCGGCGACACCGCCACCGGCGACTACAACCCGACCGGTTCGTTCAACGAGCTCGACTCGACGATCGACAACTCCAGCGAGTTCGACCGCTCGTTCAACGACTCCACCCACGTGGCCGACGACTCCTTCAACGACTTCGCCACCCAGACCGACATCGACTCTCACGACTCGGTGGAGAGGGACGTCCTGAGCCACAACAGCGTCGACGCCGACTCCTGACAGCAGCGGTCAGAGGGAGGCGGCAGCCGCCTCCGCGACGGCCTGGTCCTGCTCGCCGATCCCACCGCTGACGCCGACTCCGCCCACCACCTGCCCGTCACGGGTGAGCGGGATCCCGCCGGCGAAGATCATCACCTTTCCGTTGTTGGACGCGAGGATGCCGTAGAAGTCCTGGCCGGGCTGGGAGTTCTCACCGAGGTGCTTCGTCGTGATGTCGAAGGCGCGGGAGGTCCAGGCCTTGTTGATCGAGATGTCGACCGAACCGATCCAGGCGCCGTCCATCCGCACGTGGGCGATGAGGTTGCCGCCGGCGTCGACCACCGCGATGTTCATCGGCTGACCGATCTCCTCGGCCTTGGCCTCCGCGGCGGCGATGACCGAGCGTGCGTCGGCGAGCGTCAGTGTCTTCATGATGTTCCTCCCGATCGGGATGTGCCGTGCCGGTCGTCGGACGAGGTGCCCGTCAGCGGTCCGGACGGGTTCGGCCGACTACCACCCGAGTACAGGGCCCGGGGCGGGATGGGTACCGCCCACAGGCTTTCCCGCCGGCGACCTCACCGCATCGCGTGAAGCAGCCACCCTTCGGTGCACCGATTCCGATGTCACCGATTCCGGGGTCACCCCGCCGCGGCGGGTTCGGCGGCGGTGTCCGGCAGCGCCAGCCGGCGACGGCGGTGTGCCGCCATCCGCACCGGTGAGTCCGGCGCGCCGTGCCCCTCGTAGCGCGGCGAGCGCTGCACGACCTGCAGGAACACGCGACCGCCCAGGAGCTCGGTGGCGAAGTGGTGGAACTCGCCGTCCGGGGTCCGGTCGTACATCACGCCGAGCTCGCGCATCTCGCGGAGCCGGTCGGGCTCGAGGTCGTAGCGCGCGTCCAGGTCCTCGTAGTAGTTGCCGGGGATGTCGAGGACCGGGGCACCGGCCGCGCGCGCAGCTCGCGCCGCGGCCAGGGCGTCGGGGGTGGCGAACGCGATGTGCTGCGGATCGGCCACCCCCGGCGCCCATTCGCCTCGCCGCAGCAGGCTCGCAGTCAGGACGAGCCGGACGCCGCCTGCGGTCACGGTCCGGTCCCGGACCAGCCCGAACGGCGCCGCGATCTCGTTCGTGGTCTCGGGGTCCATCCCGAGCACTGCGC
Organism: Pseudonocardia xinjiangensis; assembly: GCF_050948425.1. Taxonomy (NCBI): domain Bacteria; kingdom Bacillati; phylum Actinomycetota; class Actinomycetes; order Pseudonocardiales; family Pseudonocardiaceae; genus Pseudonocardia; species Pseudonocardia xinjiangensis. The sequence goes on from NZ_CP192009.1 coordinate 4,835,630, forward strand.
GGTAGAAGAGAGCCGCCTCGTCGAAGTGGTCGTAGGGCTGCGCGAGTGCGACGTGGTCGGTGGCGGTGATCATGCCGCTGGCCGGTGCCCGCAGGCGGTCGAAGTCGGCGAGCCAGCCGCCGGTGGCATCGGTGCGGCAGAAGAACACCGACGTCCCGTCCGGTGCGGCGACGGCGGCGAGGTCGGCCTCCGCCGGGCCGCGGTCGCGCGGCAGGATCGGGGCGCAGAGCGCAGCGGCGCGCGCGGCCGACCGGGGCGGATCGGTCGACTCGACGGCGAGCGCGGCCACTGCGACGTTCCCCGGCCCGGAGTGGGCCGCACCGGCGTTGAGCAGGAGCCGGGCCTCGCCCTGTTCCCACAGGTCCACGGGCTTGGTGCGGTGCCTCCCGGTACGGGCGAACCCGAGAGCGCGCAGGGCCCCGGCGATCCGCGGGCCGGACGTGTCGTCGACCGCGAGCTCGGTGAAGGCGTGGCCGGCGAGTGCGGGCGGCGCGGGCGGGACCGCCGCGGTGGTCAGGGCGGGAACCGCGCCGCGGCGGGCGACCTGCTCGCGCAGGGCGAGCAGCGAGCGGACGGCGTCCACGGCGGTCCGCCAGGGGTCGGACTGGCGGTAGACGTCGTTGAACACCTCGAGGGAGAGCGGGCCGGTGTAGCCGGCGTCGAGCACCGGTTCCAGGAAGGCGGGCAGGTCGAATGCGCCCTGGCCCGGGAAGAGCCGGTGGTGACGGCTCCACTGCAGGACGTCCATCCGCAGCCTGGGCGCGTCGGCGAGCTGCAGGAAGAACAGCTTCTCCCCCGGGATGTCGCGTACCCCACGCGGATCCGAGCCGCGGGAGAGGATGTGGAAGCTGTCCAGGCAGAGCCCGAGCGCGGGGTGGTCGGCCCGGCGCACCACGTCCCACGACTGCTCGTAGGTGTTGACGTGCGTGCCCCAGGCCAGCGCCTCGTAGGCGATCCGCAGTCCGCGCCCGGCGGCGCGCTCGGCGAGGGTGTGCAGCTGGGCGGCCAGCAGGTCCAGGTCGGCGACGGCGTCGGTGGCGACGGCGGAGCAGACCAGCACCGTGTCGGCGCCGAGCTGCTGCATGACGGAGAACTTGCGTTCCGCCCGCCGCAGGTTCGCGGTGAAGCGCTCGGCGTCGGTGGAGTCGAGATCGCGGAAGGGCTGGTAGAGGTCGATCGTGAGGCCGGAGTCGGCGCACCGGCGCCGGATCTCGGTGGGCGACAGCGGGGAGGCGACGAGGTCCGGTTCGAAGATCTCCACTCCGTCGAAGCCCGCGGCCGCCGCGGCTGCGAGCTTGTCCTCGAGCGTCCCCGAGAGGCAGACGGTGGCGATCCCGAGGCGGGAGGCGGGCTCATCGGCTGGGCGCACGGTCGTCCTCCTCGGCGCCGGCGAGCTCGGCGAAGTGCCGGATCATGCGGTCGGCGTCGGGCGCGACCCCGGTGAAGAGGGCGAACGCTTCGACGGCCTGGTAGACGGCCATCCGGCCGCCGTCGAGCGTGGCGCAGCCCCGGCTCCTCGCCGCTCGCAGCAGCGCGGTGTCGAGCGGCCGGTAGACGATCTCGGCGACCCAGAGCCGTGGGTCCAGCAGGGTCTCCGGCAACGGCAGGCCGGGATGGGCCGCCATGCCGGTCGGCGTGGCGTGCACCAGGCCGTCGGCGCACGCGAGCAGCCGGGGCAGGTCGGCCGGCGTCCCGTGCTCGGCGTCCACCTTCCGGGCGAGCCGGGCGGCCGCGGCGGCATCGGTGTCGACGACGGCGAGGTCCGTCGTGCCCAGACCACGCAGGGCGTGGGCCGCTGCCGCTCCCGCGCCGCCCGCCCCGAGCAGGACCACCCGCCCGAGGCCGACCCCCGGCAGCCCCGTGGTGAGCCCGCGGGCGAAGCCGGACCGGTCCGTGTTGAACCCGACCGCCCGCCCGTCGGTGAACACGACGGTGTTCACCGCGCCGATCGCGGCGGCGTCCGGGGAGATGTCGTCGAGGTGGGCCAGTACGTGCTGCTTGCAGGGGTGGGTGACGTTCACGCCGCGGAAGCCTTCGGCCCGTGCGCGGGCGAGGACGTCACCCACACGCTCGGGAGGGACGCCGAACACGTCGAGATCCATCCGCACGTAGCGGTAGCGCAGGCCGAGCTGCCGCGCCTCGCACTCGTGCAGGGCAGGGCTCAGGGAGGGCCCGATTCCCGCTCCGACCAGTCCCACCGTGTAGTCCACAGCGACCCTTCTCTGAACGTACTGGTTCGTTAGTTGTACCCGCCGGGCGCGTCCCGGGGAAGGGGCAACTGCGCCTAGAGTCAGGGCTCTGTCAACGGCCGGCCAGGAGGGTTCTCGGTGGTGGCATCGTCCGTCCCGTCGCAGGAGCGCACGCGAGACGCCGACCGGACCCGCGCGGAGATCCTCGACGTCGCCACCCGCGAGTTCGCCGACCACGGCTACACCGGCGCCCGCGTCGACGAGATCGCCGCCAAGACCAGCACGACGAAGCGGATGCTCTACTACTACTTCGGCAGCAAGGAAGGGCTCTACCTCGCGGTGCTCGAGCGGGCCTACGCCGGCATCCGCGCGCTCGAGCAGGAGGTCGACGTCGAGCACCTCCCCCCGGAGGCTGCACTGCGCCAGCTCACGGAGCTGACCTTCGACCACCACGAGTCCCACCCGGACTTCATCCGCCTCGTCAGCATCGAGAACATCCACCGGGCCGAGCACCTCAGGAAGTCGCCGGCCCTCGACGGGTTGGCCGGCCCCGCGCTCGACGTCCTGACCAGCATTCTCGAGCGGGGCCGCACCGCCGGGGTGTTCCGCGACGACGTCGACGCGCTGGACGTGCACATGCTGATCAGCTCGTTCTGCGTCTTCCGGACGGCCAACCGGCACACGTGGAGCGCGATCTTCCGGCGGGACATGCTCGACCCCGCCCGCCGGGAGCACTACCGGAAGCTGCTGGCCGACGTGGTGCTGGACCACCTCACCGCGCGCTGACGCCCGCCTCCTCCCGCCGCAGCCCTTGACAGGTACGGGACGCTAACTCACCATCCGGTACATCACTGAACGGTACATAACCGTTCGGTCCATAGCGGTCCCCCGCCCCTGTCCTGCAGCGACGCATCCCTCAGGGAGCCCAACGTGACGTCTGACCCCGCACCGGCCACGGGCAAGCCCCGAAAGGCGGCCCTGGCTGCCTGGATCGGCAGCGCGCTCGAGTACTACGACTTCTTCATCTACGGCACGGCTGCGGCACTGGTCTTCGGGAAGATCTTCTTCCCGTCGTCGGCACCTGCCACCGGCACGCTGCTGGCGCTGGCCACGTTCGGGGTCGGGTACGTCGCCCGGCCCGTCGGTGCGGTCGTGCTGGGCCACGTCGGTGACCGTTTCGGGCGCAAGCGGGTGCTGGTGTTCACGATCCTGCTGATGGGCGTCTCGACGTTCCTCGTCGGATGCCTGCCCGACCACGGGCAGATCGGCACCCTCGCCCCGGTGCTGCTGGTCGTCCTGCGGCTGTTGCAGGGGATCTCGGCAGGCGGCGAGCAGGCCGGGGCCAACTCGATGAGCCTCGAACACGCACCGGAGCACCGGCGCGCGTTCTTCACCAGCTTCACCCTCAGCGGGACGCAGGCCGGTTCGATCCTCGCCACCGCGGTGTTCCTGCCCGTCGCCGCCATGCCGGAGGACATGCTCCTGTCCTGGGGCTGGCGGGTGCCGTTCTGGCTCTCCGCGATCGTCGTCATCGTCGCGTACATCATCCGGCGCACGCTGGAGGAGACCCCGGTCTTCAACGCCGAGGTCGAGCAGAACGCGCGCGCCGAACTTCCGCTCGCGGTGCTGCTGCGTGACCACTGGGCCGACGTCGTGCGCGTCGTCGTGGCGGCCACCGTTGCCGCCGTGAGCACGATCTTCGGCGTCTTCGCCCTGTCGTTCGCCGTCGACACCGCCGGGCTGGACCGCTCCGCGATGCTGTGGGTGGCGATCCTCGCCAACGTCGTGGCACTGGCCGCGATCCCGCTGCTCGCCTCGCTCGCCGACCGGGTCGGCCGCAAACCCGTCTTCATCGCAGGCGCCCTGGGCAGCGCCGTGCTCACCGCCATCTACCTCTGGTCGATCACCACCGGCTCCTACCTGCTGGTGTTCCTCGCCGGGGTGCTGCTGTCCGGAATCGTCTACAGCGCGGCCAACGGGGTCTGGCCGGCCTTCTACGGAGAGATGTTCCCCGCGCACGTGCGCCTGTCGGGCACGGCCATCGGCACGCAGATCGGCTTCGCGATCGGCGGCTTCGCGCCCACCGTGGCCGCGGGCCTCGCCGGAGGGAGCACGGCGGGCTGGGTTCCGGTCGCGGTGTTCACCGCGGCCCTCTGCGTCCTGTCCGCCCTCGCCGCCGCGACAGCGCGGGAGACCTACCGGACCCCCATGAGCGAGCTCGGCCGGAAGCCGGCAGCGGCGGACGAGCCGGGGGTCCGGGCAGCCCGAGGCTGAGCGACGGGTAGCGCACCCATCGGGTGGTCGGGAGTCGGCTCCGCCTCCTCCGAAGGTCGCAAGCGCATCGGGTACCTGCGCCCGATGTGAGAGCGAGTCCGCACCGAGAGGCTGGACGGGTGACCACACATGCCCCGGTCCGGCGCTCGTCCCGCGGCACCCGGGCCACGGCGCTCGCGGCCGCCGGTGCCGTCGCCGCGCTGCTGGCCGGCTGCGGTGCCGCGGCGCCCGCGACGACGCCCGCTCCCCCGATCCCGGCCCCCGGCACCGCGACGCTGACCGCCCCGGACGTCGACGCCTGGCTGGACGGGCTGGTGCCGGCCGCGCTCGACCGGTCCGGCATCGCCGGTGCCGCGGTGACCGTCGTCCACAACGGGCAGGTGCTCAGCGCCCGCGGGTTCGGCTACGCCGACTCCGGTTCCGAGGGCACCCCGCCGCGTCCGGTCGATCCCGACCGGACGCTCTTCCGGGTCGGGTCGGTCTCGAAGGTCTTCGTGGCGACCGCGGTGATGCAGCTGGTCGAGCAGGGGAAGATCGACCTCGACGCCGACGTCGGCCGGTACCTCGACTTCCCGCTGCCCCGCACGTTCGACCGCGCCATCACGATGCGCCACCTGCTCTCGCACACGGCGGGCTTCGAGGAGCGGCTCGAGAACATCATCACGCTCGGCGAGACCACGGTGAACCTGCGGGACACCGTTGCCGTCGAGCCTCCGGACCAGGTGTTCGAGCCCGGAGCCGTGCCTGCGTACTCCAACTACGGCTACGCGCTCGCCGGCTACGTCGTCGAGCGCGTGAGCGGCACGCCGTTCGACGACCACGTCGAGCGCACCGTGCTCGGCCGGGCCGGCATGACCTCGTCGAGCTTCGCGCAACCGTTGCCGCCGGAACTGCGCAGCCGCCTCTCCCACGGCTACGCCACCGACTCCGGCCCCGCCGCTCCGTTCGAGACCGTCGGGCCCGCTCCCGCCGGCGCGCTGACGGCGTCCGCCACCGACATGGGCCGGTTCATGCTGGCGCACCTCGGCGAGGCCGGTCCGGAGCAGACGCTGCTGCGCCCCGGCACGGCGGCGCTGATGAGGCAGCCCGCGCTCGACTCGACCTCCCTCGGCACCCTGGCCGACGGCCCCCGGATGGCGCTGGGCCTCTTCGACGAGAGCCGCAACGGTCACCGCATCGTCGGCCACGGCGGCGACACCCAGTACTTCCACTCCCACCTGCAGATCTATCCGGACGACCGGACCGGGGTCTTCGTCACGCTCAACAGCACCGGCCGCGGTGCGACCGACACCCTCGACCTGCGGCAGTCCCTGCTCGACGGGTTCGCCGACCGGTACTTCCCCGCAGCGGCGGCGTCCGCCGCACCCAGGACGGCGACGGCCACGAGCCACGCCGCGATGGCCGCCGGCACCTACGAGAACGCACGGGCACCGTTCAGCACCTTCCTCTCCGCGCTGACCGTCACCGGTCAGACCCGGGTGACGGCGCGTGGGGACGGGACCGTGCTCATCGAGCCGGGGCCGCTGAGCCTGTACCCGGCGCTCTACGAGGAGATCCGGCCCTGGGTCTGGCAGGAGGTCGGCGGCCGGCGGATCGTGACGATGCGCGCGGCAGGCGACCGGGTCGAGGCGATCAACGTCGCCGCGGCGTTCACGCTCCTGCCCACCGGGGCGGCCCGCGACGCGGGGATCGCCGTGCCGGTGCTCCTGGCGTCGGCCGCGGTGCTGCTCATCAGCCTGCTGGCCTGGCCGATCGGCGCGATCGTCCGCCGTCGCCACTCCCTGCCCGCACCCGCGTCCCTGGGTCGGGTGGGCCGCACGGCGCGCATCCTGACCCGGGTCGCCGCGGTCGCAGGCGTGCTCGCCCTCGCCGGGTGGGCGGTCGTCATCGTCACCATCTCGGGCCTGCAGGACCTGCCGGCGCCCCTCATCCACGCGCTGCAGGCCGCCCAGTGGGTGGCACTGGCCGGCGTGGTCCCGGCCGCGGTCGGCCTGGTCGTCGCCGTCCGGCGGCGCGCAGGCCGGGCGACCGTCCTCGGCAGCGTGTTCCTGTTGCCTGCCCTGGTCGGGATCTCGTGGTTCGCGCTGGTCTTCGGCCTGCTCTCACCGTCGGTGTCGTACTGACGGCCCGGTCTGGCATCGTCCACACTCTCCGATTCACGAAGATCCGGTGATCGCATGACCTCGCACGGCGGCGGCCCCCGCCCGGATGTCCCTGCTCTCGTCGAGTCCGACATGGCGAACGGCTGGCCGGACCGGTTCTCGGCATGGGTCGACGACCGGCTCACGCGGGTGGGGCTGACCAGCAGCTTCCAGCGGGACTGCGCGCTGGCGGTGGCGGTGGTCCTGGCCTCGACCGTCCTGTTGCTGGTGCTGTTCGCCGACTCCGGGGAGATGGAGAGTCTGGGCTTCGGGCCGTTCCACATGGCCGCGGTGTTCGTCGTGATGACCGCGCAGGCGCTCCTGCTGTGCATCCGGCGCGTGAACCCCGTGCTCTGCCTCGCCGTGGTGGCGGTGCTGCAGGTGGCGCTGATCGCCGTGCTCCCGGTCGAAGGCGCCGTCCGCGGGTTCGCACCGTTCGTCGCCGCGTACACCTGTGGTGTCCTGCTGCCGGTTCGCCGGGCGGTCCGGGTCGTCACCGGCGTCGCGGTGTTCGAGACCGCCGGGTTCGTGGTGACGCACTTCGTCCCCGGCCTGACCATGGCAGCGCAGCTCGGCGGGCAGGCACCGGACGCGTCGTGGACGTCGGCGGTGTGGCTGGCGATCGGCCAGCTGGTCTCGAGCGTGCTCACCTACGCCGCGGCGGCGGCCGTCGGGGCGTACGCCGCCACGCGCCGGCAGTACGTCGAGCTGCTGCGGGTCCGGGCCGCGGAGGCGATCGAGTCGCAGCGGGCGCGAGCGGACGCCGCCATCGGGCTGGAGCGGTCCCGGATGGCCCGGGAGCTGCACGACATCGCCGCTCACCACCTCTCCGGCATGGTCGTCCAGACGGCGGTGGTCGAACGGCTCATCGACCGCGACCCGCAGGCGGCGAAGGACGCGGCAGCGTGGATCCGGGCGCAGGGCAAGGAGACACTGCACAACCTGCGCCTCGTCGTCGGCACCCTCCGCGAACCCGGGCAGGGCGACGCCCGTGGTGACGCCGGTGTCCTGGAGGACGGCGGAGCCCCGGTGCCCGGCCTCGCGGTCCTCGATCGCCTGCTGGGGACGGCGCGTGAGCTCGGGACGCCGGTCGAGTTCGTGCAGGAGGGCGACCGGCGGGAGCTGCCGCCGATCGCCGACGTGACGTTCTACCGGGTCGCGCAGGAGGCACTGGCGAACGCCAGGGACCATGCGCCGGGTGCACCGGCGCGGGTCCTGCTCCGCTTCCTCGGGTCGGAGGTCTCGCTGGACGTCGTCACCGATGCCGGCCCGCCGCGCGACACCGCGACCCCGCCGCGCGGCCATCGAGGGTTCGGCCTGGTCGGGATGAAGGAGAGGGCACAGGTGATCGGCGCGACCTTCGACGCCGGGCCCACCCCGTTCGGCGGGTGGCGGGTGTCGCTGGCACTTCCGGTCGACCGGGAGACCCCGGAAGCGGCGGCACTGCGCGCCTGGGGCACCAGCACCGGCGGTACGTCATGATCAGGGTGGTTCTCGCCGACGACCAGTTCGTGGTCCGGGCGGGGTTCCGGGTCATCCTCGAGCTCGCCGGTGACATCGAGGTCGTGGGCGAGGCGTCCGACGGCCCGACCGCCGTGGCACTCGCCCGCCGCCTGAACCCCGACGTCGTCTGCATGGACGTGCGCATGCCCGGCGGCAACGGGCTGGCGGCCACCCGCGAGATCGTCACCCGGGGAGTCGTCACCGGCGCGCCGCCGGAGTCGTCGCCTGCCGTGCTCGTCGTGACCACCTTCGACCTCGACGAGTACGTCTTCGGTGCGCTCGAAGCCGGTGCGAGTGGGTTCATCCTCAAGGACACCGAGCCCGACGACCTCGTCGACGCCGTCCGGCGGCTCGCGAACGGGTACGGGCTGGTCGACCAGGCCGTGACGCGGAGGGTGATCGCCGAGTTCGCCCGGCGGCGTCCCGCGCAGCCCCCAGGCACCGGCGCCGCGCAGCAGCTCACCGCCCGGGAGACCGACATCGTGCGGCTGCTCGCCCAGGGGCTGTCGAACGCCGAGATCGCGAAGGAGCTCGTCATCGAGACGAGCACCGTCAAGTCCCACCTCGGGCGGGCCATGACCAAGATCGGCGTCCGGGACCGGCTGCAGACGGTGGTGTGGGCCTACCGGAACGGCATGCACACAGCTCCTCAGAGCACGGGCATCGACGGGCTCCGGCCGAAGTAGAGTCCCCCGGCCCATTCCCGCATCAGCTCCTGACCCACGATGTGCTGGCCCAGCGTGGTCAGGTCACGCAGCTGTCGCTCGAGCGGGCACGTCTTCCTGATGGCGGCGGTGCCCACGGTGTCCACGAGGATCCGAACCGCGTCACGACACGTCGACACCGTGTGGACGTAGCAGCCGGCCAGGTCGGCTCGCTGTTGGAACGTCGGCTCGTCGCCGGCCTCCACGGTGGTCCACAAGGAGCCGATGGTGTCGTGCGCGTAGCTGCGGGCCGAGCCGACGAGCGCCCGGGCGCGGGCGATTCCGGATCGCATGCGAGGTTCGTCGCTGGCCGGAGTCATCTGGGGCATCAGCATTTTTCCGGCGATGATGTCGGCGGCCGTCTCGCAGGCGTCCAGGGCCACCCCCACAGGCACTCCCACAACATTGGCCACGAACATTCCGCGCCAGGCGTAGAGCGTTCCGGAGCGATGAGTCTCGCCGGGAAACCAGGTGTTCTCAGCGGGGACGAATGCGTCGGTGATCGTGTAGTCATGACTGCCGCTGCCGGCCAGCCCTGTCGTGTTCCAGGTGTCGAGCACCTGCCACTGGGCCGCGGGGAGCATTGCTATCCGGAACTCCGGCGTACCGTCGGCCGTGATTCGAGGTACCCCGTTCTCGGTCACCTGGGCACCACCGGTGATGACGTCGGCATGGGTCGACCCGCTGCCGAACGACCATCGACCCGACAGCCGGTAGCCGCCCTCGCAGACCTCGAGGGTCCCGGCCGGGGAGATCCAGCCGGCGGTCACCGCGTCGAGGTCGGGGTAGAGCGACCGGGCGGTGGCCTCGTCGACGTAGCCGCTGTAGTAGCCGCTGTCCGATCCGATCATCGCGCACCAGCCGGCCGAGGCGTCGGCTCGAGACAGGGTCTCGATGATCTCGATCTGTTCGAAGATGTCGAGTTCGGGTCCGCCCCAGATCTTGGGCATCGCCATTCGGAAGACACCCGTCGACCGGAGCGCGTCGATGACCGGTTTGGTCAGGCGGCGGGCGGATTCCACCTCGTCGGCATGCTCCCGCAAGAACGGCCCGATCTCGGCCGCTCTGGCGAGAATGGTCGAACTGTCCGGTACCGACTCGGTCTCTGTCACCATCTGCATGATCCCCATGACCGGCACCGTAATCCCGGCCGTTCCGAAACGGTAGGCGCCCCCACGTTGATTCGGTTGCCTTTACCGGGATTTGGAGCGATGCAGATTTATGAATCACTTTCGAGAGGGTGGACACCCACGACGAGCTGCAGCCCAGCTCCTCCACGAGCGAGGAGCTGGGCTGCAGGCCGGTAGGCACTACCGGGCGGGAGTGGCCTACTTCTTCTTCGTCAGGCCGATGCCCTTCGGGTTGAGGTGCCCGATGTTGCCGCTCTCGGTGCCGGCGGAGGGGTCGATCACGCAGTCGATGAGCGCCGGGCCACCCGAGGCCAGTGCCTCGGTGAGGGCCGCGGTGACCTCGGCCGGCGTGGTGGCGCGGTAGCCCTTGCCGCCGAACGCCTCGATCATCTTGTCGTGGCGCGCCTCGATCATCAGGGCCGTCGGCGCCGGGGCGTCCCCGAGCGGGTTGACGTCGTCACCACGGTAGACACCACCGTTGTTCATGATGACCGTGACGACGGGCAGGTTGTAGCGGCAGATCGTCTCCAGCTCCATGCCGCTGAACCCGAACGCGCTGTCGCCCTCGACGGCCACGACCGGGTCGCCGGTCTCCACGGCGGCGGCGATCGCGTAGCCCATGCCGATGCCCATGACGCCCCAGGTGCCGCTGTCGAGGCGGTGGCGCGGCACGTGCATGTCGATCACGTTGCGGGCGAGGTCCAGCGCGTTGGCGCCCTCGTTGACGATGTAGGTCTCGGGGCGCTCGTGAACGACGTCCCGGATCGCCTTCAGGGCACCCATGAACTGCATCGGGTGCTTGTCGGCCTTGAGGCGCTCCGCCATCTTGGCGACGTTCTGGGCCGAGCGCGCCGCCAGCTCCTCACGCCATGCGGTGGGGGCCGCGATCTGGCCCGGCTTGGTCCGCTCGGCGAGCGCCTCGAACACGGACTCGATGTCCCCGACGAGCGGGGCGGCGATGGGCTGGTTGCTGTCCATCTCCGTGGGCTCGATGTCCACCTGGACGAACTTCGCGTCGGGGTTCCACTGCGGGGCCTGGCCGTGGTTGAGCAGCCAGTTCAGCCGGGCACCGACGAGCATCACGACGTCGGCCTTCTTCAGCGCCAGCGACCGGGCGGTGGCCGCCGACTGCGGGTGGTCGTCGGGCAGCAGGCCCTTCGCCATCGACATCGGCACGTACGGGATGCCGGTGGACTCGATGAACTCGCGGATCTGGTCGTCCGCCTGCGCGTACGCGGCGCCCTTGCCCAGCACCACCAGCGGCCGCTCGGCGGTCGCCAGCACCTCGATCGCGCGGTCCACCGCCTCGGGCGCGGGCAGCTGGCGCGGCGCGGGATCGACGAGACGGCTCAGCGTCTTGGCGCCGGCCTCCGCGTCCATGATGGAGCCGAGCACCGCGGCCGGGATGTCGAGGTACACCCCGCCCGGACGACCGGAGATCGCGGTGCGCAGCGCGCGGGCGATGCCACGGCCGATGTCCTCGACGCGGCTCACCCGGTACGCGGCCTTGCAGAACTGCTGCGCCGCGGCGAGCTGGTCCATCTCCTCGTAGTCGCCCTGCTTGAGGTCGACGACGTGCCGCTCGCTCGAGCCGGAGATCTGCACCATCGGGAAGCAGTTCGTGGTGGCGTTGGCGAGCGCGACGAGCCCGTTGAGGAAGCCCGGCGCGGATACCGTCAGGCATACGCCCGGCTTCTTGGTGAGGTAGCCGGCGATCGCCGCGGCGTGCCCCGCGTTGCTCTCGTGCCGGAAGCCGATGTAGCGGATGCCCTCCGCCTGCGCGAGCCGGGCCAGGTCGGTGATCGGGATGCCGACGACCCCGTAGATGGTCTCGACGTCGTTGAGCTTGAGCGCGTCGACGACCAGGTGGTACCCGTCGGTCTGCTCGGCCGGAACGTCGGGGGTCGGCGCAGTCTCCTGCGCTGAAGGGGCGGTCATGGTCCGAGGTCCTCCTGGGGCGGCTGTGCCTGTTCGGATGCTCCTGATCACTTTCCGCAGCGTTCGTCCTCGCGTCCAAGACCTAAAGACGACCAGCCGATAAACAACATCTATCAAATGGTGATCGTTGCATGTCCCACGGGTCGTGAGGCAGGTTGATAGATGCTCGCTATCGGCTGGTCGCCGGTGCGTATTGGACGCACGCTCCGCGCCCGCGCAGGCTCGCCGGGGCATGCTTGATCAGAACTGGCGCGAGGAGGTGGTGATCATCGCGGTTCCGACGGCGGCGTCGGTGAGCGACGCCAACCGGTACCGGCCCCCGGCGGTCACGGGCCTCGCCGACCTCCTCGACCGGCAGGTGCGCGACCACCCCCACGCCCGGGCGCTCGTCGTCACCGAGGCCAGGGCACACTTGTCCTACCACGCCCTTGCGGCCCTGGTCGAGGACGTGACCGGCCGGCTCGGCGGCACGGGGCTGCGCCGCGGCGACGCGATCGGCCTCGTCTGCGCCAACACCGCCGAGTTCGTCGTCGCGCTCCTGGGCGCGGCGCGGGCGGGGCTGGTGGTCGCCCCGATCGACCCCACGCTCCCCGCCTCGCAGATGTCCGCCCGCATCGGGGCGGTGGGGGCACGGGCGATCCTCCTGGGGCCCCCGGCGGCAGGCGACGCACCGGTCGCACAGGCCGACGTCCCGTCCTGGAACCTGCGGCTGGACATCTCCCCGGCCGGGACCGCGACGGTCGAGTTCGAGACCGGTGGGCCCGTGGTGCCACCCGTCCGTGGGGCACGTCACGACCTCTCGGCCGACGACGCGCTCGTGCTGTTCACCGCGGGCACCACCGACCAGGCCAAGATGGTCCCGCTCACCCACGCCAACGTGGCGGCCTCCGTCCGGGACATCTGCGCCACCTACGAGCTCGGCCCCGACGACGCGACGGTCGCGGTGATGCCGTTCTTCCACAGCCACGGCTTGTTCGCGGCGCTCCTGGCCTCCCTGGCGAGCGGCGGGTGCGTGCTGCTGCCCGGGCAGGGGCGATTCTCGGCCGACACGTTCTGGGACGACATGCGGGCCGCGGCCGCCACGTGGTTCACCGCGGTCCCGGCCGTCCACGAGACCCTCCTGGACCGATCGGCGGTGGAGTACCCGGGCCCGCAGGTCGTGCCCGTGAAGTTCGTGCGCAGCTGCGGCGCCCCTCTCAACACGGCCACGCAGCGGGCGCTGGAGCGCACGCTCGGCGCCCCGCTGCTGTCCGTGTACGGGATGACCGAGTCCGCGCACCAGGTGACCAGCGAGCCGCTGCCGCAGCAGGGACCGCTGAAGCACGGGTCGGTCGGCCGGTCGACCGGCGTGGATCTCCGTGTCGTGGACGACCACGGGCACCCGTGCCCACCGGGCACCCAGGGCGAGGTGTGGGTGCACGGTCCCACCGTCACCCGCGGCTACCTCGCCGACCCGGGCGGCACGGCGCAGAGCTTCCCCGACGGGTGGTTCCACACCGCCGATCTGGGCTTCCTGGACGAGGACGGCTACCTGTTCCTCACCGGGCGCATCGCGAGCCTCATCAACCGCGGCGGCGAGAAGATCTCGCCGGAGTACGTCGAGGACATCCTCGCCGGGTGCCCCGGTGTCGCCGAGGCGGCCGTGTTCGCCATCCCCGACGCCGTCCACGGGCACCGGGTCGGCGCCGCCGTGGTGGTCGAGCGCGAGGGCGAGGGCGTCGGGCCCGAGCAGATCCTGCAGTACTGCCGCCAGCGGCTGTCCGCCTTCGAGGTACCCGACCGGCTCGAGGTCGTCGCCGCCCTGCCGCATACCGCCGAGGGCGGGCTGGACCGGCGGGCGGTGGACGCCCTGTACGCGCACTGACCCGGCCGGCCGGCCCGGTCTCACCTGACGCGGTGCTCGGTCGGCAGGGGCTGGTCGAACAGCTCGGCCAGCGACAAGCCCGTTGCCGCCTTCACGAACGCCCGGGCCGCCACCGACCCGGGGGTGGCCGAGTGGATCCCCACGGAGACCTGCGCCCTGACGACCGGGTCGACCAGGCGGACGGCCCTCGTCCTGCCGATCACCGGCATGGCCCGCAACCACGTGTGCGGCACGATGCTCGCCCATTCCCCCGCGCCCACGTGCGCATACAGCGACGCGACCGAGTCGGTCTCCACCTGCGGGGTGACCGCGACCCCGATGTCGGCGAAGGCGCTGTCGATGACCTGGCGGTTCCTCATGTCGGGCGTCAGCAACGCGAGCGGCAGCTGCGCCGCGTCCGCCCACGTCATGGTGTCGGTCTGGGACACCAGCTGGTCGGCCGACACCAGCACCACGTACCGCTCCTCGTAGAGCGGCACCACCTGCAGGCTCTCCCGGTCGTCTGGCGCAAAGTGGGCGATCGCGGCGTCCAGCTCGTACTCGCGCAGCTGGCGGTGCAGGTCCGCCGTGGACAGTCGCGAGCTGACCTGCACCTTCGCCAGCGGGTGCGCCGAGCAGAACGCGGCCACGGGGATCGCCAGGGTGGTGGATGCCGTGGGTTCCGTCCCCAGCCGCAGCGTCCCGGTGATGCCGGACTGGACGGCGGCCACCTCGGCCTTGAACGCGTCCTGCTCGGCGAGGATCCGCTTCGCCCACACGACGAGGCGTTCGCCCTCCGGGGTGAGGCCCTCGTAGTTGTGCCCGCGGTTGATCAGCGTGACGTTGAGCTCCCGCTCCAGCTTGGCGATCGCCGCCGAGAGCGCGGGCTGCGAGACGTAACAGGCTTCCGCCGCCCGCGCGAAGTGCCTCTCCCTGGCCACTGCCACGAAGTACTCCAGCTGGCGGAACAGCACGAGCGACTCCTCTCTGCCTGGGCACCGCGTCGGACCCGGCCGCTCGGTTCGGTCGCTCCGGCGACTCCTCCCATCATCCTGTGGGTGCCGGCCGACGGTGTCACCGCCTCCGCCCGGCGCTCCGTTCCGGTGGCGAGATCGCCGGGCGGCCGGCCGGACCGGTCCGCTGCCGGGCCCACGGCGTCCGATAGCGGAGGAGGAACCCGCTGGGGTGGAGGTTGTCCTCGACGGTGACGGCACGAGCCGCACGGCGCCCTCACGGGTAGGCCGAGCCCCTCCGGGCCCTATCCGGAGATCGCCCCTGCCTCCAGCGCGGCGGGATGGTGGGCGAGCACGGCGTGGTGGTCGCGGTCGCCGGTGTCGCGCGGGCTCACGTGGACCGTGGCCGCCACCAGGCGGGGCACCCCGTGCAGGAGGTTGTGCTCGGCGGTGGTGGCGATGTCGTGGGCCTCCACGATGCCCAGGCGCGGGTCGACCACGATGCCGGTCTCGGCGCGGACGCGGTGCCCGATCCAGCGCAGCCGCAGCTCCTGGACGTCCACGACGCCGGGCACGGCCCGCAGGGTCGCCTCCGCGGTGTCCACGAGCTCGGGGTCGACGGCATCCATGAGGCGGCGGTAGATCTGCACCGCCGCCCCCTTGAGCACCACCAGGATCGCGGCCGTGATCAGCAGCCCGACGATCGGGTCGGCCAGCGGGAACCCGGCCAGCACCCCGAGCGCACCGGCGACCACGGCGAGGGAGGTGAACCCGTCGGTGCGGGCATGCAGGCCGTCGGCCACCAGGGCCGCCGACCCGATCCGGCGCCCGACGCGGATCCGGTAGACCGCCACCAGCTCGTTGCCGGCGAACCCGACGAGCCCGGCGGCGATCAGCACGCCGATGTGCGTGACCGGCTGGGGGTCCAGCAGCCTGTGGACCGCCTCGTACCCGGCCACCACCGCGGACAGCGCGATCATCGCCACGATGAACACCCCGGCCAGGTCCTCGGCGCGCCCGAAGCCGTAGGTGTAGCGCCGGGACGCCGCCCGCCTGCCGAGCACGAACGCGATCCACAGCGGCACCGCGGTGAGCGCGTCGGAGAAGTTGTGGACGGTGTCGGCGAGCAACGCCACGGACCCGGTCAGCACCACCACCGCCGCCTGAGCCGCGGCGGTGATCCCCAGGGCGACCAGGCTGATCTTCACCGCGCGGATGCCTGCCTCGTCCGCCTCCAGCGCCGCATCCACGGAGTCCGCCGCGTCGTGGCTGTGGGGCCGGAACACGGACCGGGCCCACCCTCGCAGGCCATTCGCGTGCCCGTGCCCGTGTCCGACGGCTCCCGAGTGGTGGTTGTCGCTCACGGTTGTGACGATCCCCGACTTCCCGCCATTATGCAACCATGCGCGCGCACGATGAACTGGCAGATGCCAACCGCCTGCAGCCGCCCGTGGTGGGCGATCAGCTCGTGCTGGCCGCGGAGGTGTTGGGACATCTGGCCGACCCCACCCGCCTGCACCTGCTGCGGTTGCTCGCCGGCGGCGAGCAGGACGTCACCGGCCTCACCGCCCAGGTCCCGGCGTCCCGCTCGTCGGTCTCCCAGCATCTGGGGCGGCTACGCCTGGCCGGCCTGGTCCAGGCCCGCCGCGAGGGACGCCGGATGGTCTACCGCCTCACCAGTGACCATCTGCACGCGCTCGTCGAGGAGGCCTACCAGTTCGCCGGGCATCTCGTGCACCGGATCCCGCACCACAGCGCGGAAGGGTGATTCCTAGTCCCCGACCGGTCCGACCTCCATCGCGGGATTGCCCGCCCACCGGGTGCGTGGTGGCACTTCCTCGCCCTTCATGAGGAAGGAGTCGGGCTCGAGCACCGAACCGTCACCGACAGTCGTGCCGTAGTGGACGAAGGCGCCGACCCCGAGCGTGACCCCGGAACCGATCGTGACGCGGTCGGACTTGAAGGCGCCGTCCTCCTGGGAGTGGCATTGGATGACCGAACCGGCATTGAGGATGACGTCGTCACCGATTGTCACCATCGTCTTCTCCACGATCTCGCAGCCGTCATCGAACAGCCGCTTCCCGACCCGCATGCCCAGCAGCCGCCAGATCACACTCTTGAACGGGGTGCCGTTGAAGATCGGGAAATTCGCCGTCACGGAGAGTTTCCAGAACCGCTCGTGCCGCCAGAAGTCGACGTCATAGATCGAGCAGCCCGCCGGCCGCAAGGTCTGCAATGACATGACCGCCCGGGCAATCAGCACGAAGTAGGCAACAGTGAATACAACGATGAGCGTCGTGGCTGCGGCGATCGCGGTCGCACCGAAACTCTTGTAGAGGTCCACCCCGGCCATGGCGATGAGCGTGACACCGAGAAAGAAGACCCAGCCCGCCAGGAGGAACAGGACCATCGTGACGATGTTGTGCCGGTTCTTCGCGGCGAGGCGGCGGTGCAACTCGTCGCGGCTCTCGAGGTCGAATCCGACATCCCGCCGGACCGATCTCGGAATCTCGAAGCTCGGCGAACCCAGAAGTCCGACACCCTCTCTGATCCGACCGTCCAGCGGAACCATGACCTTCGTCGCGAGAAGACAGTTGTCACCCGTCCGACCCTGCGCCGGATAAGCAATCCTGTTGCCGAGAAAGTTGTGCGCCCCGATCGACGCACGGGACACCCGAAAAGATGTGCTCGAGAACTCCGCATTCATGATCGACAGCCCGTCGGCAACCATTGTCCCGCTACCGACCGAGCTCAGGTACGGGGACTCGTGCTTCACCTCCAGACCGAAGTTCGACCCGGTCTGCTCGACCTGTGAAAGGTCGTGCCCGAGGCGGCCCAGATAGTTGACGATATAGGAGCTGTCGCCGAAGAGGATGGTGAAGAACCGCAGGTTCGTCATGCGCGAGATCGCGTGATGGGCCCAGTAGTGAATGCCGTACAGACGGTAGACCTGGTCCGGCTCGATCAGGCGGTTCAGGACGCGGGGCACGGTGACCACGACGAGGAGAGCTACGAGTGACGAGCCGAAGAAGAGCACGACAGAGGCGATCAGCGCGTCGAGGTAGAAGATCGGGTCCGCCATGCCCAACGACCGCGGATCCAGGAGTGCGGCCAGCTTCGGAAACTCCAGGAGCAGCATGGAGACGCCACCGAGGAGCAGCGGCAGACCGACGACCAGCACTCCCAGCAGTTGCAGGGCGGGGTAGACGACCCTCCTCAGGGTGCCGCAGCCGGCGGGCTCGACGGACTCGTAGTCCACGTCCGTCCGCCGCGCGGGCGTGCCGTGCCAGTGCTCGCCGTCGGGCACGGCCTGACCGGAGTGCAGCGACGAAGAATGACCCAACTGGGATTCGTCACCCATCGAGGTGTCGATGTCGACGACCGTCGCCTCGCCGACGAATACGTTCTGACCGAGAGTCACCGTACCGGTCTGGATCAGTCCGGCCTGGGCGCGATAGCAGTTGAAGAACGAGTCCTTCCGGATCACCGTGCCGTCCCCGATGGTGAGCAGGTCGGTGCATACCGGCACGTTTCGGGAGAAGATGGCCACCCCTCGTCCGACACGTGCGCCGAGCGCCCTCAGGTAGAGCACGTGAAGCGGCGAACTCGAACTCGTGCGCGACCGGCCACCCGCGACCAGCAGCAGCGGATTCGACCGCACCAGCGACTTGACGAGCCAGAAGCGCACGTACCCCGGACTCCAGATGCGGATCTGCCGGGGCCGCCACCGACCGATCAGCACCCACTTCGCCAGAATCGGAAGTAGGCACAGAGCCACGAAGCCGACGACTCCGAACAGCACGGACCGCAGATAGATGTCGACGAGGCCGGAACCTGCGGAGATCCACTCGAAGCCGCGCTCGAGGATGAGTCCGGAGAGATAGGCAAATCCGAGGAAGACCAGGAGTTGGAGCACTCCGCACAGCACGTACTGGATCCGGCCGACCGGCTGCACCTGCGGGACGGGCGCCGTTGCCACCGCCTCGGCCGGAGCGGGAGCCGGTTCCACGAGCGCGGTCGCGAGCCCCCGGATGGTGGGGCTCCGGTAGACGTCCTGCATCGAGACGGACGGGAGATCTGGCCGCTTCCGGACTCTCGCGCAGAACTGGGCCATCACCATCGAGTCCGCACCCAGATCATCGAAGAAGTGACTGTCCGCCGCCACCTGCGGCACATCCATGAGATCGGCCAGAACCTGTCCGAAGGCCTTCTCGAGGGAAGTGGGCGGAGGCGCCACGAGCGCCCCGGCAAGGGCTCTGACCGTCGGATGTCGATAGACATCGGCCATCGAGACGGACGGGATGTCCGCTCGCTTCCGCACCTTTGCACAGAAGCGTGCCATCACCATCGAATCAGCACCCAGGTCGTCGAAGAAATGACCCTCCACCGACACCTTCGAACAGCCCACGAGTTCTGCCAGGACCTCAGAAAAAATCTCCTCGACAAAGGTCGTCGGGCCAGCGCACTCCCCCTCTACGACCGCCGCGTCAACCAGATCAACCATCAATACTTCTCCAGATTTCCGCACGAATCCGAATGCACACGAGACATGGGTCAGCACGACCACTGGGCCATCCGGTGGAGCCATGGTCCGGGCACTTCATTCATGTCACGCAGGACGAGGTAGCAGGGGGTGAAAGGTCGTGAACGGTCCGTGTCCGGGCAACATTTACGGAGCCGACGAATCGTCGACTCGATCCCGACAAGGCAGACTAGTCACCCGTTCTGCCGAGGTGTCAAGAGCGGGTGGAAAAGTAAAAAAATGTTTGCCGACCACACCGGGAGCAGGTCCGGGTATCCACCCCGCACAGTGCCGCGGATTGTTGGTCCGAATGCCCGGCGCTCCTACGTCGTTTGGTTCCCTAATACCGGGCGAGCCGCATGAATGTGAACACACGGCAGGGCCGCGATCGCGAAGCGTGAGCACTCCGGCAGGTCGGCGCAGCAGCAGTCTGCGCCGGGCGCCCCGGGACGCCTCCCGGCGAGGACCGGCGCCGGAGGCGGGGCTGAAGCACCTCGACGCTGCGTTACGGTGTTGTCTACTCTTTCCGGGTGACGCAAGGGCTGCTGCACGGCCACCTGATCGGCTTTGCCCGGACGGCAGTGTCGGCCGTCGCCACCGCGTCGTACGACGGGCACCTGGGGCGACGCCCGTTCCGGGAGAGGTTCAGCTGCGCGGTAACGCCACGCAGTCGATCTACGAAAGTCCGGATGCCGGGTTTCGCTCAGTGTGGGCGGGTCGTCCGGTTGCTCGGGAACCGCACACACGCACCAGCACGATGCTCAGGCACAACACGGAGGAAGGGGCTGAGGCGTGACCAGCACTCCGTGGACGTCCGGGTCCGGAGCGGCGCTGCGCTTCCCGGCTCCGGTCCGTCCCGCCCGTTCCCCGTCCGGCTAGATTGTCGTCCCGCTCGCTCCCACCCCGGCGAGGTGTTCGGCCCGCTCCCGCTCCACCCGCTCGTCGTCCCGCCCGAATCCGTCGCTCGCTCCCTGTCCGGCCCACTCCCCGTCCGGCCCGCCATCGAGGAATCTGCATGAACACCCCGCCCGAATCCGCTGCCGCGCCGCTGAAGCCCGCCGAGCTGATGTCGGCAGGCTCCCTCGGGGACGGTCGCCGGAGGCAACCCGGCGCACCGCTCGCCCCAGCGGCCACCGGCGCCTTCGAGCCGATCCAGGTGGTCACCATCGACCTGGCCGAGCCGTTGGAGGCGCTCGAGCGGCTCCCGTCGACGAGCGGCGTCCCCTACTGCGGGGTGCGGGTGCTGGTGCTGCTGCACGACATCCCGATCGGGGTGGTCTGGGTCGGCTTCGACTCCGACAAGCTCTCGGCGCCGACGCTCGCCGAGGCGATCTGCGCCGAGCTCGGCGACCACCTCATGGATCACCTGATCCGCGACGGAGTCGACCCGGAGACGGCCCGCTCGGCGTTCGACCCCGAGGCGCTGGCGCTCGGCTTCCCCGGCACCTGCGCCGCGGTCCCGTCGGCGCTCCCGGGCGTCCGGGCCAGCGTCGTGCTCGCGACCCGCGGACGGCCGGCGTCCCTCCCGCACGCCCTCGACGCCCTGCTGCGGTCGGATCACCCGGACTTCGAGATCGTGGTGGTGGACAACTCGCCCTACGACCTCCGCACGGCCACGCTCATCCACGAGCAGTACGCGGACGACCCGCGCATCAAGCTCGTCCCCGAGCCCCGGCCCGGCCTGTCGTACGCGCGCAACCGCGGCCTGAACGCCGCCGAGGGCGACATCATCGCGTTCACCGACGACGACGTCGTGGTCCAGCCGTCGTGGCTCAGCCGCATCAGCGCCGAGTTCGCGGATCCGGCCGTCACCTGCGTGACCGGTCTGGTCGAACCGGTGGAGCTCGAGTCGTTGTGGCAGTGGTGGTTCGAGTGCGCAGCCGGGTTCGGCCGGGGCACCGAGCGGCGCGTCTACCACCTCACCGCCTCACCCGCCGCGTCGCCGCTCTTCCCGTACGAGCTGGGCAGCTACGGCACCGGTGCGAGCATGGCGCTGCGGAAGAGCGCGCTCCCGCCGGGATGGGCCTTCGACGAGGCACTCGGCGCAGGCAGTCCGGCCGCGGGCGGCGAGGACCTCGACCTGTTCCTGGACGTGCTCACCCTGAGCGGCACGCTCGTGTACCAGCCTGCGGCGTTCTCCTTCCACCGCCACCGCGCCGACGGCGCCGGCCTGAGCGCGCAGATGCGCGGTTACGGCCGCGGGCTGACCGCTCTGCTCGCCAAGCGGCTGCTGACCCGGCCGCAGGAGCGCGCGCTCCTGCTCAAGAAGGCAGCGGCCGGCGTCCGCCACGTCCTGGGCCCGGAGTTCCGCACCGGGGCGAAGGACACGGTCGCGGCAGCGCCCTATCCCCGTGCGCTGCGGATCCAGGAGGCGCTCGGCATGCTCCAGGGCCCCGCGACCTACCTGATGGGCGTGCGGCGGGCGCGGCGGCTCAGGAAGGTCTGGGGCCCTGGCGGCCGGTAGCCGGCCGGGCGGTCGTCAGTACCACTCTTCCCAGTTGTCGTAGCAGCCCGCCAGCGCGGCGCGGAACAAGCGGGGGCTGTCGAGCCGGGTGATGAACGTCCGGGGCACGGTGCCTGCCGGCCGGGTGTCGACCGACTGGGCGTACACGATCTTGTAGCCCACGTCTGCCGCTGCGGCCCGTGCCGCGTCCGACCAGTTGCGGGACTGCCCGAACGGGATCGCGAACTCCTCGACGGGCTGGCCGAGCACCTGCTCCATCCGCTCCCGGGACACCTCGAGCTCCGCGCGCGCTTCGGCCGCCCCGATCCGGCCGAAGTCGGGGTGGGTGGCCGAGTGGCTCGCGAGGCTGATCCCGTAGTCCTGGAGCGCTCTCACGCCCCTCCAGTCGAGCACGTGCCGGTACTGCTCGGGGTGCTTCCCGTCGGCCCATCCCGAGACGACGAACATCGTCGCGGGGATGCCGTGGTGGCGCAGCACCGGAGCGGCGTTCGTGAGGACGCTCGTGACACCGTCGTCGAAGGTCAGCGCCAGAAGCTGCTTCTCCGGTTCGGCCATCACCTCGGCCGGTGTCGCGAAGCTCCAGCCGTCGTCGGCCGCGAGCTGGAGATGCCGCTCGAACTCCCGTGGGCGGACGTCGTTCACGCCCCACGAGGGAGTGCCGATCGAGTGGTAGGCGAGGATGCGGCCGCGCCGCGCCGACGGTGCCCATTCGAGCATCCGCCGGGCGAGGGCCCAGCGCTCGACGCCGAGCCGCCCGGTCACCGCGCAGCCGTAGGCGACCTGCGCCGCGCGGGAACCGACCACCGCCTTGCGGATCGACGCCGCGTTGATCCCTGCCTTGCCGGTCGACGCCTCACCGGTCGACTCCGTGCTCATGTAGCAGCCACCTCTCCATTTCCGGGTCGTCGCTCCATGGCTTCCGACGTTCAGCGGCTCGGATCAGCCCCGGCACCGCGCGCCGCAGCCTATGGCCCGTTCGGGGCCCGGCCGGACCGGGCCGGGGCGCAGCCCCGCGGTCACCGATGCACAACGAAGCTGAAGGTGCACTGAGAACACAAAGCCCACGCTCAGCGTCCCCACAGGGACGAGTGAAGATCCTTCAGTTGTGCTCAGTGCCCAGCTACCCCGGACCCGCCCTCCTGCACCGCCGTCGACGACCGGGCGGGAGCCGATCGGCAGGGCGGCGCTCTCCGTGGTCGCCGTCGTCACGCTGCTGTCGGTGGTGCGAGCCTTCGGTCCGCTGACCTACCCCGGGGACATCTGGCGCCAGTCCGACACGGCGACGATCGCGCGGAACTTCGCGACGGGCGGGATGCAGCTGTTCTACCCGCAGATCAACTGGGGCGGCGCCGGACCCGGGTACGTCGAGACCGAGTTCCCGCTGATGCCGTGGCTGAGCGCGGCGCTCTACGAGGTCTTCGGAGAGCACGCCTGGCTGGGCCGGCTGGTCTCGCTGGTGTTCATGCTGGTCGCGACGGCCGCCTTCTGGGGACTCGCCCGGCGGCTGCTGCCGGTGCGCGTCGCGCGGTGGGCGCTGGTCGCCTTCGCCGTCTCCCCCGCCTTCATGCGCTACGGCACCGCCTTCATGCCGGAGGCGACGGTGCTGGCCTGCTACCTGCTGGCGCTGCTCGCGTTCTGCCGCTGGCTGCAGGAGGACCGCCGGATCTGGCTGGTGGCGGCCGCCGCCGCGACCTCGGCCGCGGCGCTGGTCAAGCCGACGTCCCTGCACATCGGCGTGGTGCTGGGGATCTGGCTGGCCCTCGCGGCGCCGTCGCGCCTGCGGCGCCCGTCGCTCTACCTGGCCGGGGTCGCCGCACTCGTGGCGCCGGCGCTGTGGCTGTGGCACGGCGCCCGGTTGCACGCCGAGTACGGCAACACCTTCGGTGTGCTCTCCGGCGGCGACAGCAAGTGGGGGAGCCTCGCGCTGTGGTTCTCCCCGGCCTTCTACCTCGGGAACCTCAAGACCGAGACGATCTTCGTGTACGGGCTGGTCGGCGTTCCGCTGGCCGTGCTCGGCGTCGTGTGGCTGTGGCGGCGCCGCTCGGCGGGTACGCCGACCGGCTCGGTCTTCCCGCTCGTGGTGGGCGGCGTGGTCGCGCTCGTCGTCTACTACTTCGCCGTCGGCCGCTACAGCAGCTCCGACCTGGGGATCCAGTACCACATCTACTCGTTGCCCTACGCCGCGATCTGCACCGGTGCCGGCCTCGCCGCGGCGGCGGAGTGGCTGCGCCCCAGGCTGTCGGCAACGGTGTTCGCCGTCGTCTCCGGGCTCGCGGTGGTCGCGCTCGGCGCGCAGTCGGTCAACGTCCTCGCCGAGTCCCTCCGGTCGAGCGCGGGAGCCTTCGGCACCTGCGCCGACGCCCTCACCCAGGTCTCCGCACCCGGCCAGCTCGTCGTGGTGGGCACGACGAGCCGGAGCGTGGAGAACGGGGTGCCCAACAACTACCAGGAGCCGGTGATCTTCTACCTGGCCGACCGGAAGGGGTGGAGCCTCGCGGCCGACCAGCAGGACCCCGCGCTCCTCGCGCAGTACCGGCAGGAGGGCGCCCGGTTCTACGTGGCACCCGACTCCGACCTCGTGCCCGCCGGTGGCGCGCTGTCCCAGTGGCTCGGCGCGAACGCCACCCAGGTCCGGTCCAGCGGGTCCGACGGCTGCGCCGTGTGGGCACTCGACCATCCGGTCACCACCTCCTGACGACCTCGGAGCGCGGTGATCGGGTCACCCGACCGGGGTTGTACGATCGCGCGGTGCATGTCGACGACAAACAACTCGTCGACGCCGAAACAGTGCACGGAGGCCTCCAGAGGGTCCACCGGGGATGACGCAGCCCAGCAACGCTCCCCACTTCGGTCGCCCGGATCTGGAGGCCACGGTCCGCCTCATGGCGGTCTCGGCCGACGGGCCCGAGCCCGCGGCGGAGGATCGCCGGCGCGGCGTGCGCAAGCTGCTCGGCGGCGGCCTCGAACTGAACGCGATCGCTCTCATGGCCACCTCGGGGATGACGGCGCTGTTCGGCCTCGTCTTCTGGGGTGTGGCCGCGAGCTACCCGGCGGAGGAGGTGGGCCGGTCCTCCGCGCTGATCTCCACGGCCATGATGATGAGCGTCGTGGCCAGCCTCGGGGTCGGCCTCCTCTTCACGCGGTTCCTCGGGTCGGCCGGTCACCGGGCGCGCGCGATGGTGCTGGCGGGATACGGGGTGGCGGCCGTCGTCGCCGTGGTGCTCGGCGGCGCCTTCGTCCTCTTCTTCACCGACGACACCCTCTTCGGTTCCGGTTCGGAACGCGCCGCGTTCCCCCTGCTCGTCGTGATACTGGCCCTCTTCGCGCTACAGGACTGGGTCCTGATCGGCATGCAGGCCGCGCGGTGGGTCCCGATCGAGCAGCTCCTGTACTCGGGCCTGAAGCTGGGGCTCGTCGCGCTGTTCGCCGTCACGGCGATGCGGAACGGGATCGTGCTCGCGTGGGTCGCGCCCGCCGCCCTGGCCGTTCTCGTCGTCACCCCGGTGCTCCTGCTGCGCGTGCTGCCCCGGCGCGGTTCCAAGGAGGGCGCGGTCGCGCTGCCGGGCAGGCGCACGCTCGTCGGTCTCTTCGTCGGTGAGTACGCCACCGGCGCCACGTCGGTCATCGTGCCGCTGTTCATGCCGCTGATCGTGGTGACGATGCTCGGCACCGAGGCCAACGCCTACTACGCGCTCCCGTGGCTGATCAGCGAGGCCGTCACGGTCCTGCTGTGGAACATCTCGTCGTCCTACATCACCGAGGCGTCGAACGACGTCCGGCAAGGGCCCGCGCTGATGCGCCGCGCGTGGCGGCTCTCGTGGCTCATCGGGGTCACCGGAACGCCGTTCCTGCTGGTCGGCGCCCCGTGGTTGCTCTCCCTGCTGGGCGACGCCTACGCCGAGGAGGGCACCACGCTGCTCCGGCTCATGGCCGCGGCGCTGCCCTTCACGATCGTGCACAGCATGTACATCGCGTTCTCCCGGGTGAAGCAGCAGATGGGCCGGGTCGTGGCCCTGCAGACGCTGAGCGCCGTGATCGTCGTCGTCCTCGCCCTGGTCCTCGTCCGGCCGCTGGGGGTGGCCGGGGTCGGCGTGGCGTACCTCTGCGCGGAGGCCATCGGCTGCGCGATCGCCGCCGTCCCGCTGATCCGCGCCTTCCGCGCAGCCGCCGCCCAGGACGGCGCGCAACAGGGAGAACCCGAATCCGAACCGGTGACCGAGCCCATCGGCTGGGTCAGAGCGGAAGGTAGAACGTGAACCCCACCTCGTCGATCCACGACAAGCGGGTGGCTCGTCCGCTGCGCATCCTGGTCGCCGTCCACCAGCTCGACCTCGGTGGCAGCCAGATGAACGCCGTCGACCTCGCGTGCGGCGCCGCCGCCCGGGGCCACGACGTCCTCGTCGCCGGCCCGGACGGACCCCTCGTCGACGTCCTGCGCGAGCGCGGCGTCCGCCACATGCACATCCAGCTCGACAGCATGGACGGGGCAGCGGGGTCCTACCGCAGGCTCTCGGAGCTCACCCGCATGTTCCGGCCGGACATCCTGCACGCCTACGAGCTCACCCCGTCGCTGCTCGCGTTCTTCGGCCCGCACCGCAACAGCGGGGTGCCGATGACCATGACGATCAACAGCATGTCGGTGCCGGACTTCATGCCGGGGTCGGTGCCCCTGCAGGTCTGCAACCCCGTGATCGCCGCGGCCGTCCGGCCGCGCAGCGGGCGGGTCGGCGTGCTGGAGATCCCCACCGACTGCGTCGGCCAGAACCCGGGCTTCCCCGGCGACGGGTTCCGCACCGAGATCGGCGCCGCCGACGACGAGCTGCTGGTCGTGGTCGTGAGCCGCTTCGCCCGCGTCCTCAAGCAGGAGGGCCTGGAGACCGCCATCCGGGCCGCGGGCCGGCTCGCGCCGCGCCACCGGATGCGCCTGGTCCTCGTGGGCGACGGCCCGGCCATGCCCGACCTGCGCGCGCTCGCCGACAAGACCAACGCCCAGGCGGGCCGAGAGGTGGTCGTGCTCACCGGCCAGCGCCCGGACCCACGCTCGGCCTACGCCGCCGCCGACGTCATGCTGGGCATGGGCGGTTCGCTGCTGCGGGCGATGGCCTTCGGCAAGCCGTGCGTGGTGCAGGGCGAGCACGGGTTCTTCCGCATCCTCGACGCCGGGTCGGCCCGCCAGTTCCGCTGGCACGGCTTCTACGGCATCGGCGACGGCGGCACGGGCGAGGACACGCTCGTGCAGCTCCTCGACCGGCTGCTCGGCGACGAGGGGCTCCGCAAGGAGAACGCCGACTTCGCGCTGTCGCTCGTGCGCCAGTTCTACAGCCTGGAACACGCCATCGACGTGCAGCTGGACTGGTACGACCAGGTGCTCGCCGACCACCGGCCGCCGCCACTGAGCGAGGTCGCCCGCACGGCCAAGGCGGTAGGGACCTGGGTGGCCGAGCGCGCGGTGAACCGGCGCCGGGGCACCGCCCAGGAGGACGTCTTCAACAGCGCTGAGCGGATCCGGCCCGGGTTCGTCAACCCGGTGCCCGACTGGTTCGACCCCGAGCCGGTCCGCTGAGCGTCAGAGGGCGCGCAGGCCCGCTCCTGCGCGCTCGTGCTTCGTGCCGCAGTCGGGGCAGACCAGGTCGTCCCCGAGCCGCTCCCCGCAGGCGCAGACCCAGCCCTTGACCCGGGCCGGGTTCCCGGCCACGAACGCGTGCGCTGGCACGTCCCGCGTGACCACGGCTCCGGCGCCGGCGAACGCGCTCTCCCCGATCTCGATGCCGCAGACGACCACGACACCGGCGCCGAGCGACGCGCCGCGGCGCACGGTGGTGCGCAGCAGCTCGTCGCCGCTCCGCTTGATCGCCGCGCGCGGCCGCATGTCGTTGGTGAACAGCACGTTCGGACCGAGGAACACCTCGTCCTCGCACGTCACCCCGGAGAAGACCAGGGTGCCGTTCTTGACCGTCACCCGGTCGCCGAGAACGGCGCCGTCCTCGACGAACGCGCCGTCGCAGATGTTGCAGTCGCGGCCGACGCGGGCCCCCGGGAGGACATGGGCGAAAGCCCAGACGCGGGTGCCCGGACCCACGTCCGTGCTCTCGCAGAGGCCCTGCGGGTGGACCCGGACCCCGGGGAGGGTCACCGGCGGACCGCCGCGGCGAGGACGGACACGACGCGCTCCTGCTGTGCCGGGGTGATGTCGGGGAACATCGGCAGGGAGATGATCTCGTCGGCGAGCCGCTCGGTGACCGGGAAGGCGCCGGAGCCGAGGCCGAGGTGGGCGAAGGCCTCGGTGCGGTGCACCGGCACGGGGTAGTGGATCCCGGCGCCGATTCCGGACTCGTGCAGCTCCCGGAGCACGCGCGCGCGCTCGGCGACACGCACCACGTACAGGTGCCAGACCGGCTCGTTGCCCTCGGCCACCACCGGCCCGACCACACCGTCCACATCGGACAGGAGCTCGTCGTAGCGAGCGGCGGCGGCGCGGCGGGCGGCGTTCCAGTCGTCGAGCCGGCGCAGCTTCGCCGACAGGACCACGGCCTGCAGGGCGTCGAGCCGGCTGTTGAACCCGAGCACGCTGTGCTCGTACTTGCGCGGGGAGCCGTGGTCGCGCAGCAGCCGGATGGCCTCGGCGAGGTCGTCGCGGTCGGTCAGCACGGCGCCCGCGTCGCCGTAGGCGCCGAGGTTCTTGCCCGGGTAGAAGCTCGTGCCCGCGATGTCCCCGAGCTTGCCCGCGGCCACCCCGTGCCGGCGCGCGCCCTGCGACTGCGCGGCGTCCTCAAGGATCGCCACACCCTCCGGGAGCACCGCGCGGAGCTCCTCGACGGCAGCCGTCTGCCCGTAGAGGTGCACGGGCAGCACGACGCGCGTGCGCTCGGTGACGGCGGCGGCCGCGGCCTCGACGTCGATGAGCGCGGTGTCCTCGTCGCAGTCGACGAGCACCGGGGTGGCGCCCGCCCTGGCGACCGCTTCGGCGGTGGCGATGAACGTGTTGGCCGGCATGATGCACTCGTCGCCCGCCCGCACGCCCAGTGCGCGCAGCGCCAGCTCCAGCGCGTCGGTGCCGTTGCCGACCCCGACGCAGTGCCGGATCCCGGACCACGTGGCGTAGTCGGTCTCGAACGCGGCCACGCGTGGCCCTCCGACGAACGCGGTGCGCGCCAGGATGTCGGCCCATCCGGCGGCGATCTCGTCGGCCACCTCGGCGTGGGCGGACGCCAGGTCCAGCAGCGGCACCGGGTCGGTGGTGGGGAGGGTACTGGTCACAGGTGTTCCTCGGTCGTCGTCGAGTGGGTCGTGGTCATCGCAGCGGGGGTCGTCGAGCCGGGGTTCATCGATACGACGGGGCGGCGCTCTGCAGGCCGATCGCCGCGGCGAGGGCCGATACCACGAGGTCCTGGTCGGCGTCGGACAGCTCGTGGTGGAGCGGGAGGATCAGCGTGCGGGCGGTGAGGTGCTCGGTGACGGGAAGCGGCCCGTGCGGGTGCCCCGCGTACGCGGGCTCCAGGTGGGCGGCCATGATCCCCCGCCGCGCCGACACCCCGGCCTCGGCCAGCGCGGTGAGCACCTCGCTGACGGGCGGCGCCGCCTCGGGGAGCTCCACCCAGAAGGACTGGACGTTGGACGTCGCGTTGTCGGGGTCACGCACCGCGCGCAGCCCGAGCGGAGCCAGCAGAGCGCGGTAGCGGTCGGCACGCTCGCGGCGGTGGGCCACGATCGCCGGCAGGCGCCGCAGCTGGACCAGGCCCATCGCCGCCTGCATGTCGGTGAGCCGGTAGTTGAACGCCGTCTCCCCGTACTCCTCCATGACGTTGCGCCCGCCCGCGTGCCGGTCGGCCGCGGACACGCTCATGCCGTGTTCGCGCAACCGCCGCAGCCGCGCCGCCTGGTCGGCGTCGTCGGTGGTGATCATCCCGCCCTCGCCGGTGGTCAGGAGCTTGCGGGGGTGGAAGGACCAGGCCGCCATCAGTGCGCCGTGGCCGACCGGCTTGCCGCCGAGGGTGGAGCCGGCCGCGCAGGCCGCATCCTCGACCACGGGGATCTCGCCGCAGGCGGCCCGGATGGCGGGGATGTCGGCCGGCACGCCGGCCTGGTGCACCACCAGCACGGCGCGTGTCTGCGGCGTGCGGACCGCGGTGATCGTGTCGGGGGTGAGGTTCCCGGTCAGCGGGTCGACATCGGCGAAGACCGGCACCGCGCCGCAGTACCGCACGGCGTTGGCCGTGGCGATGAACGACAGCGACGGGACGATCACCTCGTCACCCGGTCCGATGCCGAGTACGTGCAGGGCGAGGTGCAGCGCCGTGGTGCAGGACGACGTCGCGACACCGTGGGCCGCGCCGACGGACGCGGCGAACTCCTTCTCGAACTCCGCCACCCTCGGTCCTTGGGCGACCCAGCCGGAGCGGACGACGTCGGCGACGGCCTGGGCCTCCTCCTCACCGAGCAGCGGGCGCATCACCGGGATCATTGGTCACCTCTCTGCGGACGGACGGTGTTCGTGGGACGTGCCGGGCTCACCCTGCAGCCGGCTGGGCGGCGTGGCGCCACCACTTGACGAGGTCGTCCA
The DNA here is from genome assembly GCF_050948425.1 of Pseudonocardia xinjiangensis. Taxonomy (NCBI): domain Bacteria; kingdom Bacillati; phylum Actinomycetota; class Actinomycetes; order Pseudonocardiales; family Pseudonocardiaceae; genus Pseudonocardia; species Pseudonocardia xinjiangensis. The sequence continues at coordinate 4,865,851 of NZ_CP192009.1, forward strand.
GGCCGTCCTCGAGACCGATCTCGGGAGTCCACCCCAGGTCCTCGGCAGCGGCGGAGATGTCGGCGAGCCGCCGCGTCACCCCGTTCACCGCGCGCTCGGGCCCGTGCTCGGGAGTCATGTCGGAGCCCATGACCTTGAGCAGGGCCTCGGCCAGCCCCTTGAGGCTGGTCTCCGTGCTCGTGGCGATGTTGTAGACGGAGTCGGTGACGTCGGCGCGCGCGGCGAGCAGGTTGGCCCGGGCGATGTCGCGGACGTGCACGAAGTCCATCGTGGCCGCGCCGTCGCCGAAGATCAGCGGCGCCTCACCGCGCGAGATGCGCTCCATCCACCGGATCAGCACCTCGGTGTAGAGCCCGTGGGTGTCCATGCGGGGGCCGTAGACGTTGAAGTACCGCAGCGCGACGTAGTCGAGCCCGTTCATGGCGTGGAAGCTGCGCAGCATGCCCTCGTTGAAGGCCTTGGCGGCCCCGTAGAAGGTGTCGTTGTTGTAGGGGTGGTGGCGCTCGGTGGTCGGGAACGACTCGGCGAGCCCGTACACCGATGCGGACGAGGACGCGACGACCTTCTTCACGCCGGCCGCCACCGCCGCCTCGATCACGGTGAACGTGCCGTCGACGAGCGACTCGAGCGCCAGCCGCGGCTGTTCCGCGCACTGCGTGATCCGCAGCGCAGCCAGGTGGAAGACGACGTCGATGCCGTCCATGAGGTCGCGCACGAGCTCGGGGTCGTTGATGTCGCCGGTGACCACGTCGAGCCGGCGGCCGCCCGTGGCCACCGCGTCGGCGAGGTTCTCCATCCGGCCGCGCGCGAAGTTGTCGAGGACGACGACCTCGGCGGCGTCGGCCTCCAGGAGCAGGTCGACGACATGGGAGCCGATCGTGCCGGCACCGCCGGTGACGAGGATGCGCTGCGCGGCCAGCGGCTGGCCGGTGCTCGTGGTCACTGGGAGATCTCCTGGGGGGAACGCGTGTGGTCGGTCAGAACGGGCATGAAGACGCCACCCTGCTGGAGGCTGGCCGTGGCCGCTTCCAACAGGGCGAGTACCTGGAGGCCGGAGCGGCCGTCGGTGAGCGGCGCGCGCTTCTGCGTGATCGAGTCGGCGAACTCCTCCATCACGGAGCGCAGCGCTTCCTTGTCCTTGAGCGCGGGGGCGACCATGTCGCCGGTGCGGTAGGAGACGATCGTGGCGGCCCGGTCGTCGCGGCCCAGGTCGGCCGGGTCGGCCCGGTCGACGCCGCGGTCGTACACCGACAGCCGCTGCAGCGGGTTGAGGTCGTCCCACACCACCGTGCGAGCCGAACCACCGATCACGATGGTGCGGATCTTCGTGGGCGAGAGCCAGTTGACGTGGATGTGGGCCATCGCGCCGGTGTTCATCTGCACGTTGAGATGGGCCAGGCAGGCCCGGCCAGCACCGACCGGGTCCGACCCCTGCGCCGACACCGAGACCGGCGTGACGCCGTCGGGGAGGATCGACAGGAAGATCGACAGGTCGTGGGGGGCGAGGTCCCACAGCACGTCGACGTCGTGCTGCACGAGACCGAGGTTGATGCGCACGGAGTCGAGGTACTGCAGGGTCCCCAGCCCTCCCCCGCGCACGAGCTCCCGCAGGTACTGGGCCGAGGGCGTGTAGCAGTAGGTGTGGTCGAGCATCAGGACGAGCCCGCGCTCCTCGGCCGCCTCGACGAGCTCGCGGCCCTCGACGAAGCTCGCCGCGAGCGGCTTCTCGACCAGGACGTGCTTGCCGGCCTCGATCGCCGCCATCACCACCGCGTGGTGGGTGGCAGCGGGGGTCGCGACGGCGACCGCGTCCACGGCCGGGTCGGCCAGCACCTCGTCGAGGGAGGCGGAGGCGCGGACGGTGGAGTACTTCCCGAGCACGCGGTGGGCGCGCTCGACGTCGACGTCACACAGGTACTGCAGTTGGAAGGCCGCAGTGGCCTGGGCGTTGCGTACGAGGTTGGGACCCCAGTAACCGGCCCCGACGACGGCTAGGCCGATGGGACTCTGCGTGTTCTCCACGCGTTCCTCCTCCAGCGCGAGCTTCGCGCCGATCGCTACAGCATCAACGGGCCACGTCATGAGCAGTTGCTGTGACCCTGCTCGCCCGGCAGTTGTCGGACAGAACGGGACGCCACCCGGCAGAAGCTCCCCCAGCGCAACCCATCACGTCAGCGATGCCCGACCCGGTCGGCCACGTGGGACGGGCCTGCGTTCCCGTCATCGGCCCTGGACGGTACAACGTCAACAGAAGCGGACCGCGACATGGTCATCGGACCGCCGGATCCGGCGCCTGCGGGAGCGGGACGGGCGCCGCTCATGACACGGGGTGCGACGGTGCGCGATCGGCTCGACACCCGAGCTTGGTCGAATCGCCGCTCGTCAACGGCCGTCACGCACACGTTCAGCCTATCGCCGTGATCCGCGCCCCGTTACCGACCGCGACGACCATGATCGGTCCGGCCGGCAGCTACCGGCGCGCAGTCAGCCCTGGAGGGGCTCCAGCAGCGCGAGGCGGACCGCCGGCGGCAGGGAGCGGGCGCCGGGGCGGGCGGCGAACGACTGGATCAGCAGCGCCGCGAAACGGCGGGAGGCAGCCACCGCGGACGCGGACGAGGTGGCGCGGATCCCGCCGTTGGCCATGAACACCATGACCAGGTCGTCGACGACGAAGTCGGGACGGAGCTTTCCCGCCTCCTTGGCCCGCGCGGCGAGTTCGGCGAGAGACCGCAGTGCCTGGTCGCGGGCCTGACCGAAGTCGACAGCGCTCGGGAACGCGGACACGAACGCCGCGGTGAAGCCGCGGTCCAGTGCGTGCATCACGCAGACCTTCTCGATGACCGTGCAGAAGCCGTGCCAGGGGTCCGGGTCGGCGAGTGCGTCGTCGAGGACGGCCGTGCACGTGGCCATCTGCTCCGCGAACGCCTCGACGACGAGCGCTTCCTTCGTCGGGAACCGGCGGTACAGGGTGGCCACCCCGACCTCGGCCCGGCGGGCGATCTCGCGCATCGTCACGTCGAGCCCGTCGCGGGCGAACGTCGCGCGGGCGACCTCGAGGATCCGGTCGCGGTTGTCCCGCGCGTCCGAGCGCAGGAACTGAGGCGATCGCTCCGTCACCGTTCCCACTTTAGCTAAGTGGACGCGGTGTTCCATTACCGTCCGAGCCATGGAAGCACTGCAGTTCTCGACGTACGGGCCCCCTGATGTCCTCACCGTCGCCGAGGTCGACGAGCCCCACGCCGGTCCCGGTCAGATCCGCATCGCCGTGCGGGCCGCCGGCGTGACGCCGGGCGACCACTACCTGCGATCGGGCCGGATGCGGGACATGGTTCCGATCGCCCTCCCGCACGTCCCCGGCGTGGATGCCGCCGGGATCGTCGACGAGGTCGGCGCCGGCGGCACGGGCGTCCGGCTGGGCGATGCCGTGTTCGGCCTCGTCGACATCGCCCGGCTCGGCGGTGCGGCGGCCGAGTTCGCCGTGCTCGTGGCCTGGGCCCCGAAACCGGAGTCCTTCAGCTGGGAGCAGGCGGGGGGCGCGGCCGCCAACGTCGAGACGGCCACCAGAGCCCTCGACCGGCTCGGTGTCGAGGCAGGCACGACGCTGCTGGTCGAGGGCGCAGCCGGCGGTGTCGGCACGGTCGCGATCCAGCTCGCCGTCGCCCGCGGAGCCACCGTCCTCGGCACGGCGCGCGAACCCAACCACGGCGTCCTCGCCGCTCTCGGAGCGATCCCGACCACCTACGGGCCCGGCCTGGCCGACCGGGTCGCCGCCCTGGCGCCCCACGGCGTCGATGCCGTGCTCGACTGCGCGGGTTCCGGATCGCTGCCCGACCTCGTGGCCATCGCCGGCGGTCCGACGCGCGTCGTGACGATCGCTGACCTCCGCGCCGCCGAGCACGGTGTCGAGATCTCCCGCACCGGCGGGCCCGGTGCGACGGAGGCACCCCACTACGAGAGCCTTGCCGTGGCCGCGGCACTCGCCGACGAGGGCCGCTTCACCGTGCCCCTGGCCGCGGTGTTCGAACTGAAGGACGCCGCCGCAGCGCACGAGCTGAGCGAGTCCGGGCACGCCAGGGGAAAGATCGTGCTGACCCTCTGACCGGGCGGGTCCCGGATCTGCTACCGGTCGGCCGCCAGGCGGTCGAGCCATTCCCCCAGCAACCTCCGCTCCGCGCGGCTCAGCGCCGAGAGCTGCGGCAGTGCGGCACGCAGGGTGACCGCCGTGGCGACGGGCCCGGCGTCCAACCCGGCGTGGACCGACCGGTCCGTGGTGACGGTGGCCAGCACCGATTCCCGGGCGAGCTCGGACAGGGCCGGGTCGCGCTGCTCGGGAGGCAGCCCGATCAGCGTGAACGTGATTCCGCAGCCCGCGGAGTGCACCAGGCGCACTGCACGTTCCTCGCTCACACGCAGCCGACCGGCCTCGGCGATGCGCCGGATCATGCCGGCGAGCACGGCGGTGGCCTCGCGCTCGGCGGCGGACTCGACGTCCGGCCGCGGCTCGCCGTAGATCAGCGCGTAGAGCGCGGGATGAGCCAGGCCGAAGCCGACGTGCAGGTCGAAGCCCCGCCGCAGGTCCTGCACCGGGTCCGGGTCGCGCTCACGCGCGGTCTTGGCGCGCAGGTAGTCGGCGACACCGCGGCTGGCGACCGCGTCGAGCAGGCCCTGCTTGTCACCGAAGATCCGGTAGATGGTCGGCGCCTGCACGCCGGCGGCCGCGCTCACCGCGCGGGTGGACACCGCCTCCCGCCCACCCTCGGCCAGCAACGCCGCGGCTGCGTCCACGATGCGCTCCCGGGTGACCGTCGCTTCCATGCTGCCAACGGTAACACCTAAATGTTAGCAGCGCTGCGCTGACGCCGGCAGCGTGTTTCAGTTACCGGCGGAAGCACGCTGCCGTCGAGCAGGAGAGTTGGCCATGAGAGGGATCGCGAGAGGTCTTCGTACCGCGTTGCCGGCGCTGGCCGTACTCACGCTGGCGGCGGGATGTGCGGCCGGAGGGGGCGGGTCCGACTCCGGCCGCCCCGGCAGCGCCGCCCCTCCCGCCCGGAACTACGCCGACGACAACAGTGCTCCCGCCGTCACACCGGTCGTCCCGCCGGTGACCGCCGCACCACGGGGACCCGTCGCGCCCGTCGACACGTCGACGCCCGGGCGCGTCACCGAGATCGCCTCGGGGCTCCGCATGCCGTGGGGGCTGACGTTCCTGCCGGACGGCTCGGCCCTGGTGTCGAGCCGCGATTCCGGGGAGATCAGCCACGTCCCGGCCGAGGGTGGGCCGGTGACGCAGCTCGGGACGGTCCCGGGCGTGACCGAGAGCGCCGAAGGGGGCCTGCTGGGCATCGCCGCCTCCCCCGGCTTCGCCGTCGACCGCACCGTCTACGCCTACGTCTCCGCCACCCCGGCCAACCGGGTCGTCGCGGTACACGTGGGTGCGGACCTGCGCTCCATGACCCCCGGGCGGACCGTGCTGGACGGGATCGGCACGGCGGACCGTCATCACGGGGGCAAGCTGGCCGTCGACCGGGACGGCAACCTGTGGATCGGCACCGGCGACGCCTTCGAGGAGAACCGCTCCCCCGACCCCGGGTCACTCAACGGCAAGGTGCTGCGGATCCGGCCCGACGGTTCGGTGCCCCCGGGCAACCCGGACGGCACCGCGGTGTACTCGCTGGGCCATCGCAACGTGCAGGGGATCGCGTTCGGCCCCGATGGCACGGTGTACGCCTCGGAGCTCGGCCACCGCACCTGGGACGAGGTCAACGTGCTGCGTCCCGGCCTGGACTACGGCTGGCCCGGGGCCGAGGGCGTCGACGGGTCGACCGGCGAGCCGCCGATCTTCGCCCTGCATCCGGATGAGGCCTCGCCGTCGGGCATCGCCTTCGCCGGCAACTCGCTGTGGATGGGGGCGCTGTCCGGGCAGCGGCTCTGGCAGCTCCCGGTGAGCGCCGGGCAGGCTGCCGGGCCTCCCGTCTCCCACTTCGTCGGCGAGCACGGGCGGATCCGCGCGGTCGAGGCGGCGCCGGACGGCGCGCTGTGGATCGTCACGTCCAACACCGACGAGGCGACCTGGGGCGGCACCGACCCGCGCCCCGGCGACGACCGCATCCTCCGCGTCGAGCTGGCCGGATAACGGGTGGGACGGCGTCTCCTGCCCTACCGTCCAGGCGTGAGACACGAAGGCATCACCGCTGCCGTCAACACGGCCATGGGCGCCATCCGGCTCGTCGTGGCCGAGCACGAGAACAGGTTCGAAGGCTCCGGCAACGCGGTCGTCGAGCTGCTCGAGGCCCTCGGCGAGGAACACGGGCACCGCGCCGTCGAGATCGCGGGGCTCTTCCTGGCCCGGGCAGCGGCTGCGGGCTTCGAGAACCTCGCCCGCGCGGAGGGCGATCCCGTGGAGGACGTGCTGGCCCAGTACCAGGAACACGTCGAGACGAACGTCGACTTCACGTTGATCGTCGCGGGGCTCGACGAGGACGACCCTCCGGCCGCTCCCTAGAACCCGGATGTGATCCCGAGGCGGAATCAGGTGAACCTCCGGTTCGCCGGATCCGTGCGAACAGTGTGGATCGAACATCATCCAGCGACTCTGATCCGGTCCGTCGATCACGTGGACCGGTCCCCCCGTGCTGCGCGGGAGACATCTTCCGCCCGCCGAACCACGGGCACCGGACCGCCGCACAGGAAGGATCTCCAGCTTGTCGCTTCGCACCCCACCCCGCCCGCACGCTCGGAACGAGCCGGCAGGGGGTGCCACGGCAGCCCGGAGCGACAAGCGATCCCGACGCGCCGCGATCCCGGCGGTTCTCACGTGCCTGGCCGGGATACTGGTGTTCGTCGCCCTCGTCGCGCCGCGGGAGGTAGGACAGGTCAGCCTGCCTGCGCTCCTGCGCATCCCGATCGAAGGGCTGCTCGGCGTCGCGCTCCTGATCGTCCTGCCCCCGCGGGCCCGTCGGGTGGTGGCCCTCGTCGCCGGGGCGGCGCTCGGCCTGCTGACACTGCTGCGGGTGCTGCAGATGGGCTTCCTCGCGATCCTGTCCCGCCCGTTCGACCCGATCTTCGACTGGTCCCAGCTGGCCAGTGGCGTGAAGCTGGTCGAGGACTCGATGGGCCGGACCGGCGCGATCAGCGCCGCGGTCGGCGCGCTCGTCGCGGCCGCCGCCCTGGTCGTGCTCATGGCCCTGTCCGTCCGGCGCCTGGCGAGCCTCGCGGCCCGTCACCGGACCGCCTCGATCCGGACCGTCGCGGTGCTCACCGCCGCCTGGCTCGCCTGCGTCGTGTTCGGTGCCCAGATCGTCGCGCCCGTGCCCGTGGCGGCCAGGAGCGCCGTCGCACTCGGCGTCCAGACGGCCGAGCAGGTGTCCACGAGCCTGCGGGACCAGCAGATCTTCGACGAACAGGCCGCCTCGGACCCCTTCAGCGGCACACCGGACGCTGACCTGCTGACCGCGCTGCGCGGCAAGGACGTCGTCCTCGCCTACGTCGAGAGCTACGGGCGCTCGGCGCTGGAGAGCCCCGAGTTCGCGCCGACGGTCGGTGCGGTCCTCGACGACGGCACCCGCACGCTGAGCGCGGCCAGGTTCGCCTCCCGCAGCGCCTACCTCACGTCCTCGGTGGCAGGCGGCGGCAGCTGGCTGGCGCACGCCACGCTGCTCTCCGGACTGCGGGTCACCAACCAGCACAGCTTCGACAAGCTCGTCACGAGCGACCGCTTGACCCTCACGAGCGCGTTCCAGCGCGGCGGCTGGCAGACCGTCTCGGTCATGCCGTCGAACACCGGTCCCTGGCCGGAGAAGGAGTTCTACGGCTTCGACCGGAGCTACGACTCCGCCAACCTCGGTAACCGGTCGGAGACCTACTCCGGCTTCCAGACCCCCGACCAGTACACGCTGTCGGCCTTCGAGAAGGCCGAGCGCAGCAAGCCGGACCGCGGGCCGCTCATGGCCGAGATCCCCCTCGTCTCCAGCCACTGGCCGTGGGCGAAGGTCCCCCGCCTCCTCGACTGGGACGCCGTCGGCGACGGTTCGGTGTACGACCGCCCGGGCGCCGGGCAGAACGATCCCGTGCAGGCCGTCGAGAGCGACCCCGACCGCATGCGCGACGGGTACCGCCGCTCCATCGAGTACTCGCTGTCGACCCTCGTGTCGTACGTGCAGACCCACGGCGACGACGATCTGGTGCTGGTCTTCCTCGGCGACCACCAGCCCGCTGCCTTCGTCGCCGGGGACGACACCGGCCGGGACGTCCCGATCACGATCGTCACCCGGGACCGCGCCGTCCTGGACCGGACCGCCGGGTGGGGATGGCAGGAGGGGCTGCGGCCCGGCCCGCAGGCTCCGGTCTGGCCCATGGAGTCCTTCCGCGACCGGTTCCTGACCGCCTTCGGCCGGTAGGCCGGCGCCCGCGGAGCCTGGTTGCGGATCGAAATCACCCTCTCTATCGTCATTTCCGTCCACCAGGATTCGGAATCTTGGCCATTCCGACAGCCCGGACACAGGGGATATTCGGGAGCCATCTTTTCTGCGGCGACCTCTTCTTCACCGCGTCCGAAAGGCACCGGTATCACGACCGGCGGCCGCGGGCCGCAGGCAACCGGAAACGGCGGGAAGGAAGGCCACGAATGTCCTATGTCGCAGTGGTGACGGGCGCGAGCCGCGGAATCGGGGAAGCCTGCGCCACGTTGCTCGCCGAGCGCGGGATGCGGGTCGTGGTCAACTACCGCTGGAGCCGCGACGAGGCCGACGCGGTCGTCACCGCGATCAGGACGGCCGGTGGAGAGGCGTTCGCCGCGCAGGCCGACGTCACGGTTCCCGATGACGTGGATCGCCTGGTCGGCGACGTCCGTGATCGGTGGGGTGGGGTCGACGTGCTCGTGCACAACGCACTGGCCCCGTTCGCGATGACCTCGTTCCAGGACATCACGTGGGAACAGCTCGGCGGAAAGCTCGACCAGGAGATGCATGCCGCGTTCCTGGTGACCAAAGCGGTGATTCCCGACATGATCGAGCGGCGGCGTGGGCGGCTGGTCTACCTGAGCACCGGGCTCGCCCGGCAGCCCCGTCCCGGGATGATCGCACTCGGCACGGCAAAGGCGGCCCTGGGCCAGTTCGTCCGCTTCGTGGCCCAGGAACTCGGGCAGCACGGCATCACGGCCAACGTCGTGGCCCCCTCGACCGTCGACCAGACCTGGGCCACCGAGAAGCTCGACACCGCGCTGATCGAACAGATCGCGGCAGCCACGCCACTGGGACGACTCGCCCGCCCGATCGACGTCGCTCGCACCGTGGCGTTCTTCGCAGGCGACGAGGCCGCATTCACGACGGGCAGCTTCGCACCCGTCAACGGCGGCCAGGCGATGGACTGAGTCACGGACCGACCGAGCTGAAGGGCACCACGACGATGGAGACACTCGATCTCGCATATGTCGGGCGCGGCATCCACGAGGAACTGGTCGCCTACATCGCGGACCAGGAAGGCTACTTCCAGGACGAAGGCGTACACGTCGCGCTGCGCGACGGGGGCGCCTGGGACATCGAACGGCTGCGTCGTGGCGCGACGATCGGCTTGGGCCGGTCCATGCTGTCCCGGCTCACCGACGGCATCCCGTGGACCGGGCTGAGCGTCAGCACCCACCGGCCGTTGTTCTGGTTCCTCGCCCGAGGCCCCCTGGAGTCGTTGCAGGATCTCAAGGGCAGCAGGCTCGCCGTGCATGCCCCGGGGACCGCGCCGGGATGCTTCGCCCGGATCGTGCTGCGACGCAACGGCATCGATCCGGACAACGACCTCGAGTGCCAGTACCGCTCGCCCGGTGACTACGGGATGCACCTGCGCAGGCTCCGGGCAGGCGAGATCGACGCCGCACTGGTGGGCAGCACGATGGCGCCTGAACAGGTGGCCGAACAGGAGGGCTGGCGCGTGCTGGCCTGGGTGGGCGACCACTTCCAGATCCCGACGGTGGGAGTGATGGTGGACCCCACCTACGTCCCCCTCGACAGCCCTGCGCTGCACGCGGTGGTCCGCGCCAACCGACGCGCCCTGCGCACCATCCACGAGCGACCGGACACCGTGGTCGGGCACGTCCGCAGCTTCATGGGCCGCCACACCGACGAGGAGATCCGGGCCCATCTCGACCGCTTCGTCACCCCGTACTTCACCCGGGACGGCCAGGTCGACCTCGAGATCGGCGACGCCGCGATCGCCGCCGTTGCCCACGAGCTGGGCGTCCCCGCGAGCTTCCGGGCCGCCGACGTCTACCGCACCGACCTCGTCCCCGTCGGCCACGACGCCTGAGAGTTACCGATCAGTGGTCGTGGTCGTGGTCGTGACCGGCGGGGCGCTGGGCCAACGTCCGGGCTCGCGCGGTGACCTCGTCGGCGAACCGCGGGTCCCGGCTTGCCAGCACATCCTCCAGCGCGCCCAGCCAGTGCACGTAGTAGTTCCAGCTCTCGCCCCCGGTGGCGGCGGCCTCCCAGGCCGCGATCCGGGCGACGAGCGCGGACCGGAACTGCGGCCAGGTGAACACGTCCGCATCGTGGAGCGTCACGGCCATGCCGAAGGCGCGGCTCTCCCACGGTTCGGCGAACACCAGCTCGCCGTTGGAGCGCGGCGGCGCGGCCGGCCCGTCGAGGTCCAGCGGGGCGGTCATGGCGCGCTGACCTTCGCCACACCGACCATTGCGTCCCGGCTGACCAGCGGCACGAGCTCGTCCTCGGTGAGACCCTCGGTACCGGCCGGACGTTCGGGCAGCACCAGCCAGCGCACCTCGCTGCTGGAGTCGTGCACCCTGATCTGCACGTCGTCGGCGAGCTCCAGGCCCATCTCGGACAGCACCGTGCGCGGTTCCCTGACCACCCGCGCCCGGTAGGCGGGGTCCTTGTACCAGCTCGGTGGCAGGCCCAGAACCGACCACGGGTAGCACGAGCACAGCGTGCAGACCACGACGTTGTGCGTGGTCGCCGTGTTCTCCACGACCACGATGTGCTCGCCCTGCCTGCCGATGAAGCCCAGTTCGCGGATGGCGGCGGTGCCGTCGGCGAGGAGCCACTGCCGGTACTCCGGGTCGGTCCACGCCTTGGCGACGACCTTGGCGCCGTTGAGCGGACCCACGGTCGTCTCGTACTCGGTGATGAGCTTGTCCATCACGTTCGGGTCGATCAGACCCCGTTCGGTGAGCAGCTGCTCGAGAGCCTCGGTGCGCAGCGGGGCGGGGATGCGGTCGGCGGATCCGGTGCTCGTCATGCCGTCTTCTCCAGATAACTCTCGAACAGCTCGACGGTCACGGCGAAGGGCTCGGCGTCGGGACCCCACAACTCCTGCGAGTCGAACCTCACCGTGTAGACGTACTGCGGGTTCTCTCCCAGGAAGTGCGCATTGGTGTCCGGCAGCACCGCGGCGGGCTGGACGAGCTCGACGACTCCGATGTGCCCGCGCACGTAGCGCGCCAGTCTGGTGTGCCCCGCAGGCGACATGTCCGTGGCACGCACCCGCTCGCCCGTGGCGAAAGCCGGCTCGACGTCCACGGTGCGCAGCGAACCCGGGGCGGTAGGGGCGTAGTCGGGCCTGGCCGGCTCGGGGACCGGCGGTTCCTCGACGTGCTCGCCACGCAGGTTGCGGGCGCGGGCGTCGATCGCTCCCGGGGCCAGGATGGCGCTCCGGGTGAGCATCCGCTCGGCGGCGTTGAGCCAGCGGCCGTAGTAGCCGTCGTCCAGGTACGCGGCCCGGTCCAGGCTCTCCAGCGCGTGGCGGAAGGCGTCCACGTTGTATCCGGCCACCCGCTGGGACAGCAGGGTCACTGCGAACGCCCGGCCCTGCCAGGGTTCCTCGAAGACCCGCTCGCCTCTGCGGGGCGGGTGGGTGGGGCCCCAGCCCTCGGTGCCCCCCATGTCGGCTATCCCGTCCACGGCACCACCTCTCGTAGGGCACATGCCCAGCGTCCCCGGTCCGGTATAGCCCACCTCCACCGGGCGCGGCCATCCGGACCCGCTGAACCGGCGGATCGGGGAGCTACCGGGCTGGTCGAGCGCCGGCGGCGGCCACGTCGACAGTCTTCTGCCACGGCCACCGGCCGGTGATCTCCAGCTCCAGCGAGAAGCTGAGGAAGGTGCGGATGGCCACGATCAGAGCCAGCACCCCGACGCTCGCGTAGGTCGGTGAGACCGCGACGGTCCGGATGATGTCACCGGCAACGAGGAACTCCAGCCCGAGAAGGATCGACCGGCCGAGGCGACGGCGATAGTCGCTGTACACATCTGCCCGCCGGTGGGCCAGCCCGAGAGCCGCGAGAACGCTCGCCACGACCGTTCCCACGACGATCGTGGCCACCCCCACGGCATCGACGGCCGTGCCCACCAGCTCCACCACGTGTTGGAACTGCACCGGTTCTCCTCCGTCACCGACCCGCTCATCGGCGGACCGCTACGCAGCCTGCGGCCGGCCACGGGCCTCCCACCACCCACGGCCGATCGCTTCACCTCATGTGGTGAGTGGTCACCGCATGCGGACCGCGGCGAGGACGAGCCCGTAGCTGAGCGCGTCCTCCGCGACCGCCGCCGCCAGCTGAGCCGGTCGGCCCTGCACCGTCGTCCGCAGCCGCGAGCCGGCGAACGCGGTGGCCAGCGCCGCGACCGCGGCGATCCCCGCGCCCTCCCAGCCGCCCAGATCACCTCCCCCGGTGCTCGAGAAACCGAGCCGTAGCCCCAGGCCCCGCGGGGCCAGCCGGCTGCCCATCTGCGGCTGCTTGTCCGCGATGACCTCGCCGACAGCTGCACCGAAGGCGATGAACCGGGCAGCTCCGGCGAGGGGCCCACGACCGTGCAGGGCCAGTGCCACGGGTGGCGCGAAGGACCGCAGACCTCCGCCGAGGCCGAGCAGGGCGGCAGCAACCAGTCGTCGATCACTCACGAGAATCTCCCTCCGACTGCGGTGTGCACCATCGTCCAGCCGTCAGCGCGGACTGACGCCGGGCGCCGGACGCAGGCTCCGGTGCCGGGACTGGTGTTCGCCCAGCCGATGCGCCGCGTACGTCAGCAGCCAGAGACTGATCGCCGCGAGGACGACGAACCCGACCGTGCTCCCGATGCTGTCCCATGCGGTGTGCAACGCCACCGCGGCGAGGAAGACGAGGACGAAACCGCCGATCGTCCTGGCCGACCAGCCCTGGCCGGCGGCGCGCCACAGCGCTGCGGCCGTGAGGCCCGTCCATGCCATGTGCGCCGCGGGGCTCAACAGGCCTCGCAACAGCAGCACACCGTCGACCGCGGCGAGGTTGCCGCCGGACTCGACGAGCACGACGAACGCGTAGCCCATGGTCTCCAGCACGGCGAAACCAGCGCCGGACGCGACACCCAGCACCAGCCCGTCCGCGGGATGGCGGGGCCGGATGACGAACAGGAGCACGACGGGGACGACGAGCTTGGCGGCCTCCTCGATGAACCCGACGGCGATCATGGGCACGACGTCGAGGTCACGCAGCGTGTCGTACTCGAGCGTCCCCGCGGTGACCACGCCGACCACGCCACCGAACAGGGCCGTGAGCCCGATCGTCGCGCTGCCGACCCCGTACTGCAGCCTCCGGCCCGCGATGAACGCGACGAACGTGACCGGTACGACGGCCGCACCGAGCAGGATGAGCGCCGGCACGAGGTTCGGGTTCCCCGTGTCGATGAGGGTGTGTCGGACGGCCTCGAACAGCAGCAGCCCGACGACCAGCACCCCCAGCCAGGCCCATCGCCGCGTCATGTGCATGCCGTTCCTCCGGTCGGGTCGTCTGCCTGCCCGGCAGCAGCCTCCCCGCGGCCGCTTCCCGCGCACATCACATGAACGCGTGATCCGTGCGGGACGCGGCGGTCCTGACCGGGTCTCTCCGCGACGCAGGCCGGCCGCGTCACAGCGGTTCGACGACCTCCGACTCGCCGGGGACGCCCTGCTCGACCTCGACCGGCGGCCCGTCCGCCCGGCTCCACAGCCGGTAGTCCCGGAAGGACATGGGGAGGCCACGCGCTGCGAACGGGTCGGCCGAGTCCATGACCTGGATGTGCAGGTGGGGCTGCGTGGAGTTGCCCGAGTTTCCGCAGGCGCCCAGCTCCTGGCCGAGCGCGACCGGCTCGCCCTCGCCCACCCGGATCGAGCCGGCGCGCAGGTGGGCGAGCACGACGTACCCGGCATGACCGGCCAGCTCGAGAATCACGTGGTTGCCTGCGATGGCGCCCGCACCCCCGCGGACCCGGGCCGCCTGGGTCAGGGCGTAGGGCAGCAACGCGAGCTGCGACCGCCGCGCCTCGTGGTCGGTCTCCCCGTCGTGGACCGCCACCACCCGGCCGGCCGCCGGTGCGAGGATGGGTTGGCCGAAGGCGAAGAACCGGTCCGCCGGCTCCGTGGACACCAGCGTTCGCCAGTCCCGCGTCATTGCCGTGCGCCGTCCCCTGACGGCGATGAAGTCCACGGCGTACGTCGTGGCGAAGAGATGGGTGCCGTGGCTCGGGACGCGCCGCGCCGGGCTGTTGCGGGTGAGCCATGTGCCACGGAACGGCAGCGTGAGTGCGACGTGGTCGAGGGTCATGGTGGCCCCTCCCGTGTCACGCACTCGTGGCCCGGCGGCGAACCCTACCGTTACGGCTCGGTGCGGCACCGCTCCGTCGCCACGGTCGGCCGGGCCGTCACGATGACCTCACCGCCGCAGTTCCAGCAGCTCGGCTCGTTCTCCGGGTCACGCCCTTCGACATCGCACGTCCGGCACAGCCACTGCGCAACGACGTGGAACCTCATGGCCGTCTCCCCTCCGGGTGGGAACCACCCTGGTACCGGATCACCGCTGCCGTCATGCGGCGTCGGTGATCTGGAGGTCCAGTTGCAGGAACATGCGCCGCTCGAGCAGCAGGTCGATGTCCGCCCAGAGGTCCTGGATGGAGCTCGCCGATTCCGCGCCGTCGATCCGCCGGTACAACCAGGCGATGTGGTTGTCGACCGCCGAGACGTCGGGGCAGGCATACGGAGTGCCGCGTACTCCGATCACCGAGATGAGGTACACGTCGTGGGCGCGATGGCCTGACCCGGCGCTCCGTTTGGGCATACCACAAGCGTCGCGGCCACACCTGCTGCGCGCATTACCGCCAGCAACCGTCGCGGTCTGGTGCTGGCCGGGGTGGACCACCCCTGCTGGCAGGGAGCCACGCCGGCACGTCGCCCGCGGCTTTCCCCGGCCGAGGCCTCCGCCACGATGAGCGGATGGTGAACGAGGGGCCGAGGACGACCGAGGATGCGCCGGTCGGAAGCCCGGACACGTGCCTGGTCATCCTGCGTGGCAACTCCGGATCCGGGAAGTCCACCATCGCCCGCGCCGTCCGCGACCGCTACGGCCGCGGCTGCGCGCTGGTCGAGCAGGACTACCTGCGCCGGACGGTGCTGCGCGAACGCGACGTGCCGGGCGGCAACGCCGCCGCGCTCATCGAACACGTCGTCCGTTTCGCCCTCGACGTCGGCTACCACGTCATCTGTGAAGGCATCCTGCACGGAAGCCGCTACGGCCCGATGCTCACCCGTCTCGCACACGCGCACCGGGGCGCGACGACGGTTTTTTACCTCGACGTGCCCTTCGACGAGACCCTGCGTCGCCACACCGGCCGTCCGCAGGCACGCGAGTTCACCCCCGACGACATGCGCGGGTGGTACGTCCCGCACGACCTGCTCGGCATTCCCGGCGAGCAGGTGATCGACGGCAGCAGGTCCCTCGACGACGCCGTGGGGCTCGTCGCCGCGCACCTCCCGCCGATCGCCACACCGTTGCCCGTCGCGAACGGCAAGGAGGAGTGGCGACCGCGCACATGACGGGGCTCCCGTGCACGCGAACCGGGTGCACGGGAGCCGCCTGGTGGACTTGTCGGTCGGCTACCGCCGTTGGGCGTGGTCCTCCTTCAGGGAAACCGCAGCGATCACGATCACGATCCCGATCACGATCACCGGCAGGACCGCGGCGTACGGGTGCGCGTGCTTGAGCAACCAGGTGCCCACGAACGCGCCCAGGATCAAGGCCACGACGACCCCGGTCAGGCGACGTGCCGCGGGCGCCTTGTGCGACCAGGTTGCGGCACCGGTTGCCAAGGTGATGAAGGTGGCGGTCGCGGCCGTGGTGGAGATGCCCGGCACGTGGAGCGACCGGATGGCGTTCATCTGCATGCCCAAGGCGAACGCACTCAGGGCGACCAGGATGTTCTCGACATCGCTGGACAGCGGGAAGGCGACCCACAGGGCGAGAAAGGCGACCTGTGCGACGAGCGCGACCCCGAGTGCGGCCGACACGCGGCGCGGCCAGACCTGGAAGACTTCGTCGTCCTCCAGTTCCTCGTCGCCGTCGAACGCCTTCAGGATCCGCACCGCCACCATCGCGCCTATCGCGAACGCGGCGAGGGATATGAGGACGCGTACCTGGTCCGGACCATCGGGCGGCCGGACGCCGGCGATACCGAGACCGAGAAACACGATGTTTCCGGTCTGGAACGCCGTGAAGACTTTACCGAAGGAAATGAAACAGACCGCCTCGTAGATACCTGACGCGAACGCCAAGCACACGAGCAGCCGATCCCGGACCGCCAAAAGGCCTGGTGACGCGGTTGCGGCGGCCAGGTCCACACTACGGTCGTCCGGTCGGTCGTCAGGTCTGGTACTTCTGGACGTGGTCAACCGATTTCACCCCCATCGCGGAATTCGCGCGGCGTCACGCTGACGCACACGCCGGCGCTCTGACGTCTCCGCAAGGGTCGGTCGATCCCGCTGATGCTCGACGTCGTCGTCTTGTACACGCCGACTACGTTCAACCGCCGTTTCGCTGATGTCAAGCTCGGATTCGAGTCGGTACTTCCGCTGTAACAACCTTCCCGCACTCCCGGTGCGGTTTCGCCGGATTCGGATGCCGGCGCAATCGGTCGGTTGTTGTCAATCGCCCCGGATGGGCCGTTCCGGTTCAATCGGACGAACAAGGATCCGGCACGACCGGCGCGGCATCCGACGGGGTGAGGAGCGAGAGAAGACTGCCGACGCTCCGGTGCTCGGCTATCCGTCCGGAAACCACGCCCATGGCGTCGACGACTCGAACCGACCCTCGCGGCAGGCCCGGGGCAGCGGTCAGGACCCCGCGACGGGAGCGCGGTCGGATGCCCAGGCGATGTCCATCTCCTTGACCAACGGATCCTCGTTGGTGCCGAGAATGCGCCACTCCTCGCCCGGCTCCAGGATCTTCTCCGCCGAACGGACCTCGCGGTAGTCGTGGTCGGCGGAGGTGGCAGGCGCCGCGCCGCCGTCCCGGACGTGCTTGGCTGCGGCGATCAGCAGCCGGCGCATCCGGATGATCGCCTTGTCGGAGGTGCCCAGCCGCTCCTGGGTGCGGTCATAGATCGGACCCATCGACTCGGTCACCATGAGGTCCTGGCTGGCGAACTCGGCGACGCCCGAGTAGGTCGTCGACCGCTGCTCGTCACGGTCGATGCCGTAGTCGTTCTCGGCCGTGTACTCACGGGGGACGATCCCGTTGCCGTTCACCTCGGCCCGGGCGAGCCGGAACGGCGCCACCGCGAACAGGTTCGCCCCGCCCACGCCGCGGGAGTTGTCGATCACGCGGGTGGTGAAGCTGTACCGCCAGCAGTTCTCGTCGTCGATCGGCACGAACATGCTCTGCCGGACACCGAACGGAATGGTCGCGACAGCCGTGTTGTACGGGTAGCAGAACGCGGTCATCCGGACGTGGGTGAACCCGTTGGGAGTGGTGCGGATGCCGGCGTACTTGAAGCCGTACCAGGTGTCCTCGATCTCCAGTCGCGGCGCCCGGTCGTGGCGCCAGAACTTCCACGACATCGCATTCGACGGGTAACCGGGCTTGTCGCTGCCGTCGTCGGGGATGTCGTCGATGCCGTCCCACTGGTGCAGCCACGAGACGTGGGAGGTGTCGAGGTTGCCCTCCATCGCCTGCACCCAGTTGCACGTGGTGTGCATCTTCGTGGCGGCGACGTGCTCGGGCGCGAGGGACTCGGTGCCGAAGTCCCGGAACGGGGTCATCTCCTCCGGCGGGCCCATGTAGGTCCACACGATCCCCCCCGACTCGTGGGTCGGGTAGGCCGTGAGCTTCACCTTGCCCTTGAAAACGCTGGTGGACGGCTCGCTGGGCATGTCGACGCACGCGCCGTCGGCGTCGAACTTCCAGCCGTGGTACGGGCAGCGCAGCCCGCACTCCTCGTTGCGTCCGAAGTAGAGCGACGCGCCGCGGTGCGGGCAGTTCTCCTGGATCAGCCCGACCCGGCCGTTCGTGTCGCGGAACGCCACCAGGTCCTCACCCAGCAGCCGCACCCGCACGGGATCGCCGTCGGGGGTGGGCGCCTCGCTGACCAGGAGCGCCGGGGTCCAGTAGCGGCGCAGCAGCGCGCCCATCGGCGTGCCGGGCCCCACGCGGGTCAACAGCTCGTTGTCCTCGGCTGACAGCATTCGTCCTCCTCGCCGCGACACCGTCCGGGCGCCCACCATGGCGTCCGAATGTGCATTGCTAACCATAACGGCCGCCACCGGCAGTGGCAACGAGATTGTTAACAATCTGGCCCCGCCGGATGCGGTCAAGCGGCTTGATCGTCGGCCACGGACGCTGAACGCTCGAACCCCGACAGCTCCCCCACGGAAGGAACCCCATGCGGATCACCGGAGCGGACGTCATCGTCACCAGCCCGGGACGCAACTTCGTCACGCTCGCGATCACCACCGACGACGGCCTGACCGGCTACGGCGACGCGACGCTCAACGGCCGCGAGCTCGCGGTGGCGAGCTACCTCGCCGACCACGTCGCCCCCCTGCTGATCGGCCGCGACGCGCACCGGATCGAGGACACCTGGCAGTACCTCTACCGCGGCGCGTACTGGCGGCGCGGCCCGGTGACCATGGCCGCCATCGCCGCGGTGGACGTGGCGCTGTGGGACCTGAAGGCGCAGGTGGCGGGGCTGCCGCTGTACCAGCTGCTGGGCGGAGCGAGCCGTAGCGGGATCCGCGCCTACGGGCACGCGAGCGGGCGCGACCTGCCGGAGCTGCTCGACTCGATCCGGGCCCGCCGGGAGCAGGGCTTCCGATCCATCCGGGTGCAGTCCGGCGTGCCGGGGCTGGAGACGATCTACGGCATCTCCGACGCCGCCGACCGCACGTCCGGGGACGGCCGCCACCCGCAGCCGCCGGAGGAGATCTGGGACACCCAGGCCTACCTGCGCCACCTGCCGACGGTGTTCGAGGCGGTGCGCAACGAGTTCGGCCCCGAACTGCCGCTGCTGCACGACGTGCACCACCGGCTCACGCCGATCCAGGCGGCGAAGCTGGGGAAGGCGCTCGAGCCCTACGACCTGTTCTGGCTGGAGGACTGCACACCGGCGGAGAACCAGGACGGCCTGCGGCTGGTCCGCCGGCACACCACCACCCCGCTGGCGATCGGCGAGGTCTTCAACTCGGTGGTCGACTACCAGACGCTGATCCGCGAGCAGCTGATCGACTACGTCCGCTCGGCGGTCACGCACGCCGGCGGCGTCACGGCCATGCGCAAGCTGTTCGACCTCGCCGCGCAGTACCAGATCAAGTCCGGCATCCACGGCCCCACCGACATCTCCCCCGTCGGAATGGCCGCCGGGCTGCACCTCGACCTGGCGATCCACAACTTCGGCATCCAGGAGTTCATGCCGCACAGCGCGCAGACCTACGAGGTGTTCCCGCACTCCTACACGTTCCGGGACGGCTACCTGCACCCCGGCGAGACGCCCGGCCTCGGCGTCACCGTGGACCGCGCGGCCGCGGCGCGGTTCGAGTACCGGCCCGCCTACCTCCCGGTGAACCGGCTGCGGGACGGGACCGTGCACGACTGGTGACATTCGGTCCATTTCGGACACTTCGAGGCGGGCGGCGAGTTCACACCGGCGCAACCTCCAGGTCGCACCCGCCATCCATACTCTGGCCATCCTTCACGACGTCGACCCCTTCATCGGGACCGCCGCGACGAGCCTGCCTCCCGCGAGCGGTCTCGCAGCGACCTGGTGGTCCCCCAAGCCGCAGGTCGGCAACACCCACCCCGGCGCCACGTCGCCGCTGGGCATGGTGTCGGCGTGCGCCTACTCGGGGGCGTACCCCACCGGTTACGGGCGCTACGCGAAGAGCACCGAGGGCGTGCCCGAGGAGATGCTCGAGTCCCTCCAGGCGTCGGGCTTCACGCACTTCCAGCAGTCCGGCACCGGCGCGATCCGCAAGTACTACAACTACGTGCGGGTCACGCCGATGGTGCAGCCACTGGACGACCTCGGGGAGGCGTGGCCGCTGCAGGACGAGACGGCCGCGGCCGGGTACTACGCCGCCACCCTGGACACCGGCATCCGGTGCGAGCTCACGGTGGGCGAGAAGACCGCCGTTCATCGCTACACGTTCCCCGCGAGCAGCAGCGCCCGTCTGGTGCTCGACCTGTCGTGCGGCGGCCTCGCCATCGAGCACGGCCGGACGGTCCCCCTGCGCGCCCACGTGGAGAGCCTCGGGCACGGCCGGGCGCAGGGCACGGTCGTGATGGAGGGCGTGCCCCTGTCGGTGTACGTCGAGGTCCACAGCCCGAACTGGCGGCAGATGCTCTGGTACGACCGCCGGCTCGTCGAGGGCGGCACCCGGCTCGACTTCGACAGCATCCGGCAGACCACGCTGCGCCCCTTCGGGCTGCTGTTCATGGGCCGCTCGCTCGCGGGCCAGGCGGTCGAGGTGCGGCTCGGTTTCTCCCTGCGCGGCTGCGACCAGGCCCGGGAGAACCTGCGGCGCGAGTGCGGCGAGGGGGAACAGTCCTTCGACGACGTCAGGACCCGGACCACCGCACGGTGGGCCGACCACCTCGACCGCGTCCGGGTGGACGGCGGCACGCCCGCGCGGCGGACGGTGCTCACCACGGCGCTCTACCACTCGCTGATCAAGCCGTGCTTCGGCGACGACGAGAGCCCGTTCTGGCCGGCGTCGGGCCCGTTCGCGTTCGACGTCTGCACGATGTGGGACATCTACAAGACCCAGATCCCGCTGATGATGGCGATCACGCCCGACCGGGCCGCCGACCTGCTGGAGTCGTTGATCCGGGTCTGCGAGGAGGAGGGCAACTTCCCCATCGGGTACCGGATGGCCCGCGGCGCGGACCGGTTCTTCCGGCAGGCCAGCGCGCTCGCCCACACCGCGCTGGCCGACGGCCACGCCGCCGGGATCGGCGACCTGGACTGGAGCTGGGCGCTCGTGCACATGGAGGCCGACCTGCGACGCCTCTACGGCGAGGACTTCTTCGAGCACGGCGTGGCCTACCCCATCTCGCACACGCTCGACCTCGCCTATGCACACCAGTGCACGGCCCGGATCGCCCGGGCACTGGGCGACAAGAGGCTGGCCGACGAGCTGGACGCGCGGAGCCGGCTCTGGGTGAACGCGTTCGACTCCTCCACCGGCCTGCTGCGCGACTCGGAGTTCTACGAGGGCGGCAAGTGGAACTACTCGTTCCGGCTGCTGCACGACATGCGGGCGCGGGTCGCCATGGCAGGCGGCGACGACGCGTTCGTCGCCATGCTCGACGCGTTCTTCGGCTTCGGCGCAGGCCCCGTCACCCAGCCCGGCCGGCGTCCCTCGCCCACCACGATGGCCGCGGGCTACGCCCTCAACCGGTTCGAGGGGCTGAACAACGAACCGGACATGGAGGCGCCGTGGGCCTACCACTACGCGGGACGCCCCGACCGGACCGCCGAGCTCGTGAACGCCGCCCTGACCTGGCAGTTCGGCACCGGCGCCGGTGGGCTGCCGGGCAACGACGACTCCGGTGGGCTCAGCTCGTGGTACGTCTGGGCCTCGCTGGGGCTGTTCCCGGTGGCGGGCCAGAGCCTGTTCCTGGTCAACACGCCGGCCTTCTCCCGGGCCGCGCTCAGGGTTGCCGGCGGCGAGTTCGTCATCGAGACCACCGGGCACCGAGATACGCCGATCGGCGCCGACGGCGCCGAGACGACACCCCCCACCCAGTACGTGCAGTCGGCGACGCTGAACGGACGGCCATGCGAGACAACCCACATCAGCGCGGCGGACGTGTACCGCGGCGGCGTCCTGCACGTGGAGCTCGGCCCGGAGCCGTCCCCATGGGGACGCTCGGCCCGCCCTCCCTCGCTGTCCGACTGCCGACCGGAGGCAACGAGGGCGTAGAGCGTCCCGAGCGGCGGCTCGTCATCGTCGTGCGCGCGGACCCGGTGATCTGCGGCCACTCCGGCGAGGCCCGCAACCTCGCCGAGGTGGCACTGACCCGGGGGTTCGACGACGTGCGCCTGTTGACGTGGCCGATCGCGACGCTGCAGGCCGCCGGGCTGCCGCTCAAGCCGCTGGACCGGCTGCAGCCCTACAGCGCCGGGATCACCGTGGAGCGCCCGGAACCCGTCGGCGACTACCGGGTGCCGGACGGCCGGCACCTGGCCGGTCTCACCGGGCGGCTCGTCGAGCTGCTCGCCGAACCGGTACCGACCACGTGCCTGTCGATGTACCTGGCGCCGCACGCGAACGTCGTCATGGACGCCGTGACGGCGGCGGACGCGGCCGGCGTCCTCACCGACGTCCACACGATCGCCAAGGCGGTGGGATCGGACATCACCAACGTCATCCGCTCCAGCCTGCGCGAGCAGCGGTTCGGCGCCGCCATCACGACGCTGACCACCTACCTGGCCCACGACGAGGTCGTGGCGGTCTCCGAGTACACCCGCGAGCAGATCGTCGCCTCCGCCGAGGACGTCGACCGGCACTGCGGCACCCTGTTCGCCCAGCAGTGCCGCGCCAGGGTGACCGTCAGCTACCCGCCGATCGACACCTCGGCCTACCTCGACCTCGATCCGCAGGCGGTGGACGCCGCGCTCGCCCGGCGCGGCCTGCACCGCGACGGCTATGTGCTGTTCCTGTCCCGGGTGACCAGGGCGAAGGGCATCCACGACCTGGTGGCGGCCTACGCAGCGTCGCGGGCCCGGGAGCAGGTCAAGCTCGTCGTCGCAGGCACCGGCCCGGCACTGGCCGAGGTCCGGGAGCTGGCGGGCGACGACGACCGCATCGTCTTCCTCACCGACGTCGACGACGACGAGAAGCCACTGCTGATGCACGGCTGCGCCACCTACGCCCTGCCCACCAAGGAGGAGCCGGACTTCGTCGAGACGTTCGGCATCGCGCTGGCGGAGAAGCTGCTGGCCGGCGGAGGGCCCGTGATCACCGCGCTGACCGGCGGCTCCGGAGAGGCCGTCGGCGACGCCGCCGTCATCGTGGAAGCCGGCAACGTCCCGGCCCTGACGGCGGCGCTGGACCGCGTGGTGCTGGAGATGTCGGAGCACGAGCGCCGCTCCCTGGAGCGGCGCGGCCGTGAGCACGCCATGGCCTTCGACCGCGCCCGGGTCTTCGACGACCTCTTCCGCACCGAGATGCCCCCACGCCGGACGATCACGTCGCTCGGGCCCCACGACGACTAGCGCTCGCCCAGCACGGCTGCCGGGACGGCCACCGCGAACTCCAGCTCGGGGCTGTAGCGCGGCGCGCCGTCCGCCGCGTCGCCCAGGTAGAACTGCGTCGCCATCGTGCCCAGCTCCAGGTCGAACACGGTGCGCCAGACCGTCCGGACGGGGTATCCCGTGTCGGTTGTGGCGTCGACGCGCACCGCGTCGAGAGCCTCGCGCATCCGGTCCCCGGACAGGCCCTCGCCCGCCGAGCGCTCGGAGATCGTGCGGTAGCGCTGGTAGGTCAGCATCGTCTCCGCGTTGTCCACTGGGAGGTCAGCCGGGTCGCGGTGGCGGTGCAGGAGGTGGTTGGTCACGCAGAGCGCGCCGCCGGCGGCCCGGACGACGTGCTCGTCACCGCCCGGACCACGCTCCCAGACGAAGGCGTCCCCCGAGCGGTCGGCCACGAGGTAGTGCAGCGGGGTGCCCAGGTCGTACTGCTTGGCGCCGAGCAGCGCGTCCACCGCCTCGGCGGCCGTCGCGCAGGTGTCGAGCAGGAAGCGCGGCAGCTGGACGCTGGAGACCCCGACCTGCGGGCCGGCGTCCACCGGACCGGACGCGGACTCGGCGTCGGCGATCAGCAGGGCCACCGCGAGCCCGTGCTCGTTGATGCCCTCCATGCAGCCGTCCAGCTCGTTCATGCTGAGCACGGTGGTGGCCGGTCCGCCGTCCGGCACGCTCGTGAGCACGTGCGGCCGGGAGGACATCGGTGGCTCGTTCCCGTCCGGGGCCGGGGCGCCGGCGAGCAGCGCGAACAGCGCCGTCGCGCTCGTGGTGAAGAAGTCGTAGTTCCGGCCGAGCACCGCGCGCCCGTCGACCGTGCTCGCCGGCGGGTAGTAGCTCGCCGAGCAGGCCGATCCGGTCGGGATGCCGGTGAGGCCGTCCAGGTACACCTCGTCGGCCTCGAGGTCGAGACCGAGCGCCTCCGCCGCGCCCTGCATCCGCTCCAGGTGCTGGGGCCAGTGCCGGGCGAACCAGGCGCGGCGGGCGCGGGCCTTGACCCGGTCGGCGGGGACCGGCGTCCAGTCGTAGGCCTGCCGGGCCTGAGCTGCGAGCGCGCGGCCGATCTCGACCTGGCTGCCGGACGCGGTGACGTGCCGCACGGCCAGGAAGTCGGTGCTGCTGCCGGCGACGGTCTCGGTGGTGACGGGCATGGTTCCTCCGGTTCGGGTGGGGTTCAGGGACGGGGGTCGCGCCACATGGGCCACAGCGGCGGACCGTCGGGCAGGGTGATCGGATCGCCGGTGACGCGGAACCCGTGGCGCTCGTAGAGCGGCAGGTTGCGGGGCGAGCTCGCCTCGAGGTAGGCGGGCACCCGGGCGTCGTCGGCCCGGGAGAGGCGGTCACGCAGCAGCGCCCCGCCGAGCCCGCGGCCCTGCGCGTCGGGCCGGACGCCGAGGAACACGAGGTAGAGGTGCGCGCGGCCGCTCGGGTGCCGCCGCTCGGTCAGGGTCATGAAGGTGCGCAGCCGCACGAGGTGGTCCGGGAGCGACTCCACGTCGGATACGGGCGGCTCCGCTCCCCGCGGCAGCCAGACGGCGACGGCCGCTCCGTCGGCGGAGACGGCGAGCTCGCCGAGCGCCGCCGACTGCTGCACGACCGGACGGAACACCCGCTCGGCCGCGCCGCCGGGAAGGAGCCACCGCGCCACGGGATCCTCGGCGAACGCCGCCACCAGGGCGCGCACCGCGGCCTCGCAGTCGGGAGTTGTCGTCGGCATGCGTACACCGTATGAGCAGCGTCGATGACGACGCGAGTACGAGCAGTGCACTTCCCGTAGTGCACCAGTAAGCCCGATCGATCCGGGTGGGAAACGCGAGCTCGCCGCCGTTCCATCACCAATACGTACTAGTGCAGTTGAGTCGTCTCGTGACCTGGACGGCCCGGCAGCACGGCCGCACGGATCGGGTCGCCGGCATCTCGTGTTCGTCCGGTGTGGCAGCACCCAACATCACGAGTGAGGACGAAGCCATGGAACCCGTTTCGGTGGTCGACGGCAGCGCGCCTCAGGAGAACCCGAACGCGACGGGCAGCCCGGCACGGGTTCCCCCACTCGGGAGCCCCGCGCGAGCCGATCCGGTCCTGCCCCACCTCGGATACCTGCCAGCATCACCCCGAGGACGCCCGTCAGCACCTGACGATGACGACCGCTGGCGGTGATGCGCAGGAGTGGGTGTGACCGCGATGCTGCTCGTATGAAGCGGAAACCGGTCCCGCTCCTCGTCGGTGGCGGAATCGGTGGTGATGGTGGGGAGGTCGGCGGCATGAACCAGCGGGAGCCCCGTGGTCAGGTGCGCAGCTCGACCGATCATGACTTGGCACACTGGCTGTCCGCGGAGGACCAGGCGGAGGACGCCGGCCGGCTCGACCCCGACGATCGGCTCACATGCCACGTGCACGGCCGGTGGATCCACCAGTGCGTCTCTTCACCGGTTCACGTCAACCCGGTCACGCGACACCGCTGGTGTCGTGACTGCGCAGCGGAGCTGACCGTTGCGGTGGACGAACTCGCACGCACGGTGACGATGCGATGCCCACAGTGCAACCTGGGCAGTAGCGCCGCCACCGCCCGGCTGTTGACGGCCTGCCGTGCCAGCCTCAGCCAGGCCGGCCGCAAGATCCAGCCCCGCCTCGTGGCTTGACGCAGTGACGTCGGGTGTGAACGCCGGTAGCGCGCCGCAGCCGCAGCGCGTTCATCGGAGGTGGACTCGACGCGCACGGCCTGCGCGTGGCCCGGCGGGAGCCGGCGTTGCGGACCCGTGCCCGACGGACCATGCCGCCACGGTGGTCAGGCTCGCTCTCACGACCGGTCCCCCTGAAGGGCCTCGGTCAACCGGCCGGTGCGCGCTCGGTAGTCGGCCCGAGCGGCGAGGGCGCCGTCCAGGTCGACCGCGACGAACCGGGTGCGGGTGTTGGGAGCCGACTGCGCAACCATGTCGAGGTCGCCGGACAGGACGGTGGCCACCATCATGTAGCCGCCGCCCGACACCGCGTCGCGATGCAGGATGATCGGCTCGACGCTGCCAGGCACCTGGATGGAGCCGATCGGGTACGGCGCGTCCACGATGTTGGACGGGTCCTGCCCCGCACCGAACGGGGCCTCCCGCTCGACGGTCTCCAGCTCGGCACCCTTGTAGCGAAAGCCGATGCGGTCGGCCACCGGCGTGAGCGTCCACGTGACGCCGAGGAAGCTCTCCCGGCCCGCGGCGGTGAGTCGGTGGTCGTAGAGGCCCATCATCACGCGGACCTCCACGTCCTTGGAGTAGGACCGCCGCAGGTCGAGTGGCACGCTGCGTCCCGGCGTCGCGCCAGACGATGCGCCGACGGGGAGCTTGTCGCCGGTCTGCAGGGGGCGGCCCGCGAAGCCCCCGAGGGCGCCGAGGCCGTAGGTGGAGCGGCTGCCGAGAACCTGGGGCACGTCGATCCCGCCCGAGACGGCGAGGTAGGCGCGCGCGCCCGCCGTCAGGTAGCCGAAGTCGAGCACGTCGCCCGCTGCCACGGGAAACGACTCCCACAGCGGCCGCTCCTCGCCGTTGATACGCGGGGTCATGCTCGCGCCCACCACCGCGACGACGGCGGGCGCCTCGAACGCCAGCTCCGGTCCCATGTAGACGATCTCCAGCGCCGCGGCACCCGCCGGGTTGCCGACCAGCAGGTTCGCTGCACGCAGCGCGTACTGGTCGAGGGCACCTGATGGCGGGATGCCGACGTCGTAGTACCCGGTGCGGCCGGCGTCCTGGACGGTCGTGGACAGGCCGGGCTTGCGTACCTCGATCACCGCAGCACCTCCAGCAGCCGGGCGTTGTAGCCGTCGGGGTCGTCGAGGAACTCCTGCAGCGCGAACTCCGCCGGGGCCGTCCGGATCCGGAACGTCCCCGCCTCGACCTCGGCGACGTGCGCGTCGTACTGCTCGCGGTCGATCGGGGTGTACTTCACGATGTCGCCGGGTCGGAAGAACACCATGAAGTCGGTGAAGTCGGGCAGCTGCTGGGTGGGGTCGTAGATCGGCGCCGGGGTGATGCCGAACATCTGGTAGCCGCCCGCGCCGCGCACCGAGTAGATGCAGGCGAAGCAGCCGCCGTAGCCCACGGTCTGCTTCGGGGTGTCGGTACGCGGGCGTAGGTACTTGGGCACGATGATCGCCCGCTCCCGGGGCACCATCTGGAACTTGAACGGCAGCCCGGCCACGAACCCGACCATGGAGACGAACCACGGCGAGCCGGCGTGGGCGTCGATGAACTCCTCCACCGTCGAGTAGCCGTTGATCCGTGCCGCGTACTCGATGTCGGTGGCGTCCGGGTCCTGGTGGCGGTCGCGGAAGCGCATCTGCGTCTCGGTGGTCCACGGGTCGCGGTAGAACACCGGTATCTCGACGACCCGGGTGGGCAGCGCGAGGTCGTGCGCGTCGCCGACCTGCTTCTCGAGGTCCTGCAGCAGCCCCAGCAGCTTCCGTGGCTCGAGCACGTCCGGGTCGTAGCGCACCTGGTAGGACGCGTTGGCCGGGCAGATCTCCAGCACGCCCTCGGGGCGGATCTCGCGCAGCGCCTTCGTGATGGCCATGACCCGGAAGTTGGCCTGCAGGCTCATCTCCTCGGCCAGCTCCACGAACACGAACTCGTCGCCGCCCCAGCTGTAGCGGGCGGCCTGCACGTCCGTCACCGTCACGTTCACGTTGCTGCCTCTTTCCGCTCGGCCAACCACTGCTCCAGCGCGCCGGTGTGGAAGTCCGCCGCGGCGAACCAGTCCTCGCCGAGGATCTCCGCGCCCAGCGCCGCGGTGGTCGGCACGCCGTCCAGGGCGAACTCCCCCAACGCACGGCGCCCACGGCGAATCGCGGTCTCCCGGTCCTCACCCCAGACGACCACCTTGGCCAGTAGCGAGTCGTAGAAGGGCGGGACCGTGGCGCCGGGCTCCAGCCACGTGTCGACGCGCACCCACGGCCCGGCGGGCAGCACCAGCCGTTCGACCTTGCCGGGCGAGGGCAGGAAGTCCTTCTCGGGGTCCTCGGCGCACACGCGGAACTCGATCGCCGACCCGCGCGCGACGATCTCGTCCTGCGCGAACCGCAGCCGCTCCCCCGCGGCGATCCGGAGCTGCTCGGCCACGAGGTCGACGCCGGTAATCAGCTCGGTGGTCGGGTGTTCCACCTGGATCCGGGTGTTCATCTCGATGAAGAAGAACTCCCCGGTGTCGTCGTCGACGAGGAACTCGGCAGTGCCCGCGCTCGTGTAGCCCACCTCCCCGGCCAGCCGCACGGCCGCCGCCGTCATGGCCTGCCGAACGCCGTCGTCGATGCCGGGGGCGACGGCCTCCTCCACGACCTTCTGCCTGCGCCGCTGGAGCGAGCACTCGCGTTCGAACAGGTGCACGACGTCGTGCCCGTCTCCGAGCACCTGCACCTCGACGTGCCGGGCGCGGCGGAGGAAGCGCTCCAGGTACATCGCGCCATCGCCGAACGCGCTGGCGGCCTCCTTCGACGCCGCGGGGAACGCCGAGCGCAGGCCGGCCTCGTCCGCGACGACCCGGATGCCACGCCCGCCGCCGCCCGCCGCGGCCTTGAGCATGATCGGGTAGCCGATCTCGGCGGCCGCGGCGACCGCGGCGTCGACGTCCGCGACTCCGCCCGGGGTGCCGGGCACGGTCGGGACACCGGCTGCTGCGGCCACCTGGCGGGCACGCACCTTGTCGCCCATCTGCTCGATCACCGCAGCCGACGGCCCGACGAAGGCCAGGCCCGCGCCGGCGACCGCCGCGGCGAACGACGCCCGCTCGGAGAGGAAGCCGTAGCCGGGATGCACGGCATCGGCACCGGTCTCCGTGGCCGCGTCGAGGATGGCGTCGGCGAGCAGGTAGCTCTTCCCCGCGGGCGGCGGCCCGATCTCGACAGCGGCATCGGCCAGCCGGACGTGCAGCGCGTTCGTGTCGGCGGTGCTGTGCACCGCCACCGTGGAGATGCCCAGGTCCCGAGCAGCGCGCACGATGCGGACCGCGATCTCGCCGCGGTTGGCGACGAGGAGACGCTTCACCCCTGCCCGTCCGAGGACGACTCGATGACCGCCACCGGCTGGCCGGCATCGACGACGTCCTCGTTCTCCACGAGGAACTCCACGACCGTGCCCGCCGCACCCGCGGACACCTGGTGGAAGGACTTCATGACCTCGACCAGGCAGACGGTGTCGTCCGCGCCGACGGTCTGGCCCTCGGCGGCGAACGGGTCGCTGTCGGGGTCGGGCCTCCGGTAGAACACGCCGGGTATCGGCGAGACGACCTCGTGCCGGGCCATGGGGCTCCTCTCAGGCTGACATGTGGGGGCGTAGGGCTTCGTGGACGGCCTTGGCGACGTCCACGGCGTTCGGGGTGTCGGAGTGCACGCAGACGCAGTCGGCACGCACCGGGATCTCGGTGCCGTCGGCGGCCGTGGCGACCCCATCGGTCACCGCGCGCACCGCTCCTCGCGCCGAGGCGGCCGGGTCGAACGGCTGGTGGACGCGCGTGATGATGAGCGAGCCGTCGGGGCGGTAGTCGAGGTCGGCGTAGTACTCGGAGATGAATCCCGCGCTCCGCGCACCCCAGACCTGCTCGTGCACCGTGCCCGCCATGCCCATGAGCGGCACGCCGAAGATGTCGGCGGCGTCGGCGAGAGCCTCGGCGACCTCCGGGTCGCGCGCCGCCATCCCGTACAGGGCGCCGTGCGCCTTGATGTGGTTGAGCTCCATGCCCTGGCCACGAAGGAAGCCCGACAAGGCGCCGACCTGGTAGACGACCGCCGCGGTGAGCTCGTCGTGGTCCAGCTTCATCTCACGACGGCCGAAGCCCTCGCGGTCGGGCAACGACGGATGCGCTCCGACCCGGACGCCGTGCTCTTTGGCCAGCGCCACGGTCTGCTGCATCACGCGCGGATCCGAGGCGTGGAACCCGCAGGCCACGTTGGCCACCGTGATCCACGGCATCAGCCCCTCGTCGTCGCCGCAGCGATAGATGCTGAATGCCTCGCCCATGTCGCAGTTGATGTCCACCATGCCGGCCTCCTTCCTTCAGGCGGTTCCGCCATCCTTGTCGACATTGCGGACCCCCGCCACACCCCCTACGGGCCCACCCGGTGACCCTGGTAGCGCGGCGCCGTCGGGCCGTGGTTACCCGCATTGCGGTTCGTCGCCATCAACCTCGCATCGACGTCGTCATCGACGCCGACGGAACGGGTGGTGGCCGGCGGGGTTGCTCGCAGACGGAGCCGTGTTCAGTCGGCCGGCGCAGCGCGGTCACGCCGGTGGCCGCTCGCCACCTGCGCGAAAGCAGCCATCGACGGATACTCCCATTCCGGAGCGACACTCTCCCCGGGCTCCGGGGTTGCCCCCCAGCCCGGGCGATCGTGTCGCCGGTTGATCCAGACGCCGGGCAGTCCCGCCCGTTTCGCGGGCACGTGGTCGTGGAAGAGGCTCTGCGCGACGTGCAACAACCGCAGTCCCCTGCTGTGCGCGTACCGGGTCAGTACGTCGAAGTTGCGCGGCGCCGGCTTGTAGGTTCCCACGTCCTGTGCCGTGATGACGTGGTCGAAGTCGACGTCGAGCCGCCGACGGCTCCCCTCGAAGCTCGCGTTGTCCACGTTGGACAGGATGATGAGCTCGAACCGATCGGCCAGTGACACGAGCGCGTCATGGGAATCCGGGAAGGCGGGCCATTCCGGCACCGACGATCCGAGCCGCTCCGCCTCGGCGTCGGCGACCGGGTAGCCGAGCTTCGCCCCGGTGGCGCGGAATGCATCGGCCAGCACGTCGGGATACAACGTCGTCGGCCGTTCCCGGACGATCCTGGCCTCCTCGTCGGCGTAGGCGGTGAGCACCCGCTCGTCGGACGACGCCGTGTCGAAACGACGTGCCCACGGGCCGAGGATCGCGGCGATGCCGGCCTCCCAGTCGATCAGAGTGCCGTAGCAGTCGAAGCTCAGGGCGTCGTAGCAGTCGAACACGGTTCTCCTCCCTCCGGTTCACTGCCGGGGCTGCGCTCTCGGTTCGGCTCGCGGTCGACCTCGACGCGTCCCGAGGGAGCCGGGCGGGATGGACGGTGGTGCAGCAGGCCGAACTTCGACCACATGCCCTCGGCTGCTTCGATGGATGCGCTGGTACGCGCCGGATCGACCGCGGCCAGCTGCGCGACCATGGCCTGCACCACGGCGATGCCGGCCGTCAGCGACGGGAAGAACGCGACGCCCTCCGCCGGGACCATCACCACTTCCTCCGCCGCTCCCGCCAGTGCCGGGCTCGCCACATCTGTCACCGCGAACACGCGGACGCCGCGCGCCCGGGCCTCGCTCGCCGCGAGAACGGTGCTCTCGTACAGCCGCCAGAAGCTGATCGCGATCAGCACGTCCCCCGAGCGGCTCGCCGCGATCGCGTTGGCCAGTCCTGCGTCCCCGGACGTCACGGCAGCTACGTCGTAGCCGGCGAGCCGCGCGTTGTGCGCGAACGCGACGCCGACGGCCGCGAAGCTGCCATCGGCGACCACGATGGTGCGGCGGGCGGCCGCCACCGCCTCGGCGATGGTCCGGACGGCCGCCTCGTCGAACCGCCGGGTGAGCAGCGCCATGCTGTCGAGGTCACGGCGCAGTGACGCCGAGCCGGGTGACCTCACGCCGTGGTGCTCGGCAGCAACCTCGGGGGCGCTGAGCGAGGACAGGTACCGGGCGCGCAGTTCCTGTTGGAGCGCAGGCCACCCGGCGAAGCCGAGTGCCTGCGCGGTGCGGGTCACCGTCGCGGTGTTGACGCCCGCGAGCTGGGCCAGCTCGACCGTCGAGCCGAACGACGCTCTGCGCGGCTGGGACAGCAGGACCTCCAGCACCGCCGCCGCCTTCGAACGCAGCCCGCGCTCGGGCACCCGGTCGCGCAGCCAGTCCTCGAAGCCGTCATCCGGCACGTGCTCGGTCAACCTGCCCCTCTCCTTCGACCGCGGGAAGACGCTACGCAGTCGTAACGCGGAAGATCTGCAACAGTCGTTGCATCTTGCTTGACCTGCAGCATAGTTTGCTGAGATTCGTTCTGTCGTTCCCTCGATCGGGAAGGTGCTGCATGGCCTTGTTGGCCCGCCTGGACAGGCTCCCGCTGAGCCGCCCGCACTACGGCCTGCTGGTGATCGGTGGGCTCGGCTACACCTTCGACGGCATGGACTCGGCTGTCGTCGCCTTCCTGCTGCCGAGCACCCAGCAGGTCTGGAACCTCGACAACGCCCACCTCGGGCTCATCGGGTCGGCGACCCCGTTCGGGTTCCTCTTCGGCGCGACCCTCGCGGGCTTGCTCGGCGACCGGATCGGCCGCAAGAAGGTCATGCTGTACGCGCTGGGCTTCTACGCCGTGTTCTCCGTGCTCGGCGCATTCGCCCCCAACTACGAGGTGTTCCTGGCGGCCCGGGTGCTGGCGGGGGCGGGAGCAGGCGCCGAGAGCGCGATCATCGCGCCGTTCCTGTCGGAGTTCGTCCCCGCGGCGCGGCGCGGCTGGTTCGTCGGAGCGCTGGCCGGGTTCTTCTCCTTCGGGTTCGTCATGGCCGCGCTGATCGGCCGCTTCGTGGTGCCCACGTTCGACGACGGCTGGCGGATCGCCCAGCTGATCACCGCGCTGCCGATCGTGATGCTGCTGTGGTGGCGGCGCGTGCTTCCGGAGTCGCCCCGCTACCTGCTTCAGAGCGGGCGTCACGCCGAGGCCGAGGCGGTGGTCGCCGATCTCGAACGGCGGGTCGAGAAGGCCACCGGACGTCCGCTGCCGCCTGTTGCGGATGCCGCCGCCGCACGTCCGGTGGTCGCCACGCCGAAGGTGACCCTGGTCAGCGCCATGAAGTTCCTCTGGGCCCCGGCCATGGCCCGGCGCACCGCGATCATCTGGCTGGTCTGGTTCGTGATCACGTTCTCCTACTACGGCTTCTTCTCGTGGATACCCACGCTGCTCGTGCAGCGCGGGATCACGGTGACCAAGAGCTTCGAGTTCTCGCTCATCATCTATCTCGCGCAGATCCCCGGGTACTTCTCCGCTGCCTGGTTGTCGGAGAAGCTGGACCGCAAGAACACGATCGCGATCTACCTCGCCGGCTCGGCGGTCAGCGCGTTCTGGCTGTCCCAGATGGACGATCCGGTGGCGATCACGGTCGCGGGCGCGGTGCTGTCGTTCTTCCTCAACGGCACCTACGCCGGCGTCTACTCCTACACCCCCGAGGTGTTCCCCACCTGGATCCGCGCGACCGGAACCGGCCTGGCAAGCGCGTTCGGTCGCGTCGGCAGCATCCTCGCACCCACGATCATCGGGCTGACCGCCGCCAGCCTCGGATTCGCCGGCGTGTTCGGCATGACCACCGCCGTCCTCACCGTCGGCGTCGTGTGCGTCATGGTGTTCGGGCTGTCCACCGCAGGCCGGAGCCTGGAGGACCTCACCGAGCAGAACGCGCTCGCCGACACCGCAGAAAGGATGCAGAAGTGACCGAGAAGTGCACACTCGAGGAGCTCGAGGAGAAAGTCAGGGAGTCAATCGGTGTGCGGTTGTTCACCGTGCTGGCCTGGATCCCGGACCGGCGCGCGCTGCATCGCGCCCACAGCAGTCACCCCGAGCAGTATCCCGTCGGCGGGGAGAAGACCGTCGAGGTCGCTGCGGGCTGGCTCGACCGCTGTATCGAGGCCAAAGAACCCTACTTCGGCCCGAATCCCGCCGCGGTTCGCGAGATCTTCGCCGACCACGAGCTGATCGAGAGCCTGCACTGCGGCTCGGTCCTCAACGTGCCCGTCCTCGGCGAGGACGACGAGGTTCTCGGCGTGCTCAACATCCTCGACGCCGAGGGCAGCTACGACGACGAGTCGATCATCGTGGCGAGTTCCCTCGCCCCGCTCGCCGCATCCTCGCTGCGCGAGCTGGTCGACCGCCTGTCCATCCAGGGAAGCCGCACGTGAGCCTGCTGGTGCGCAACGCCGTGATCCTCGACGCGAGCACTGGCGACTACACCGAGGGTGACCTGCGTTGCGAGGACGGCCGCGTCGTCGAGGCCGGTCCCGGCCTGACCGCCCGCGACGCCCGCGTGCTCGACGTGGGCGGTGCCGTGGTCGTACCCGGCCTGGTCGACGCGCACGTCCACGTCACCGCGGCGTCCACCGCCGACCTCGGGTCCCTGTCCTCCCAGTCACCGTCCTACGTCGCCGCGCACAGCGCTCGCACGATGGGACAGATGCTCGACCGCGGCTTCACCACCGTCCGGGACGCCTCAGGCGCCGACTACGGGCTGGCCGACGCGCAGGCAGAGGGCCTGATCCGGGGGCCGCGCCTGCTGTTCTGCGGCAAGGCGTTGAGCCAGACCGGCGGTCACGGCGACGCGCGCAATCGCGGCATGACCGCATATGACAGCCACTCCTGCTGCGCGGGCCTCGGCCGCGTCGCCGACGGCGTGGACGCCGTCCGCGCGGCGGCGCGCGACGAGCTCCGCAAGGGCGCCCATCACATCAAGGTGATGGCCTCGGGCGGGGTCAGCTCCCTCACCGACCGCGTCGACTCCACCCAGTACTCGATGGACGAGCTGCGGGCGATCGTCGAGGAGGCGGGGGCAGCCAACCGCTACGTCGCTGCGCACGCCTACACCGCACGCGCGGTCAACAGGGCGCTGGAGGCAGGCGTGCGGTCGATCGAGCACGGAAACCTGCTCGACGACCGCAGCGTGGAACTGCTCGTGGAGCACAAGGCCTACCTCGTGCCGACGCTGGTGACGTACTGGGCGCTCAAGGAGGAAGGCATGTCCCACGGCCTACCGGAGCGCAGCTGGCATAAGGTCGACGACGTGCTCGGTGCGGGCCTCCAGGCGCTGGAACGGGCGGCCCGCGGCGGCGTGAAGCTCGTCTACGGCAGCGACCTCCTCGGCGGCATGCAGCGCCACCAGAGCCACGAGTTCCGGTTGCGCAGCGAGGTGCAGAAGCCGATCGAGGTGATCCGCGCGGCCACGGTGAACGCGGCCGAACTCGTCGGCATGGCAGGCGAGATCGGCACGCTCACGCCGGGCGCGCACGCCGACCTGCTCGTACTCGACGGCGATCCACTGGAGGACGTCGGGTTGCTGGCCGACCCGCGGCGCATCCGCCATGTCGTGCAGGCGGGCGAGTGCGTCGGCGCCTCCTGAGCAGGGAGCAGGCCAGGGCTGAGCCCACGTGACCGGCACCCCTGCTCACCGGTCCAGCCACGTCGTGGCGAAGAAGATGTCACGGCCGATAGTCCGGTCGATCCCCTTCACCTCCGGTTTCGTGATCGTCGACGCGTAGCTGCGGCTGAGGAACAGCAGCGCGATGTCCTCGTTGACCAGCCGCTCGACCTCCTGGTACGCCTTCGTCTTCACGCCGGCGTCCAGGGTGGACGAAGCCTCGTCGAGCAGCCGGTCCACCTCCGGGTTGGAGTACTTCCCGAAGTTGATCGCGCCGTTCGTTCCCAGCAGGCGCGCGATGGCCGGGAACGGATAGTCCACCGGGGCGAGGTTGCTGATCAGCTGGAAGTCACCGCCCTGCAGCACCCGGGACGTGAACTCGGCCAGGTCGAAGAACTCCACGTCGACCTGCATTCCGACGGCAGTCAGCTGCGCCTGCACGAACTCGCCGAGCGAGACCTCACTGCGGCTGGTCGTGAAGGTGATATGCGGACTGCCGCCGTCCGCCACGTACTCCTGCACGAGCCGACGGGCCTGCTCCGGGTCGTACTCCGGCCAGAGGTCCGACGCGGCCTCGGTGTGGTACGGGCTCCGAGCCTCGAACAGGCTGTCCGAGCCGACCAGTTGGTTGCCGTACTGGCTCGCGGCCAGGGCACGCAGGTCGATCGCGCGCACGGCCGCTTCCCGCATGCGGCGGTCGTCGAACGGCGTGCGGGCGAAGTTGAAGGTGAAGAAGAACCCTGCGCTTCCCGGCCCGTAGTAGACGGTGAACTTCGGGTCGACGTAGGCCCGGACCAGCTCGGTGTTGTAGCCGCCGTAGATCAGGTCCACGTCTCCGTTGACCATCGAGGCGTACCGGGTCTCGGTGTCCGACAGCGGCCGGAACTCCAGCCCGTCCAGGCGCGGCAGGCCCGGCTGCCAGTAGTGCTCGTTGCGGGTGAGCTCCATCCGGTTGTCCCGCTGCCAGCTCGTGACCTTGAACGGGCCCGCCCCGACCGGGTTGTTGCCGATGTCGTCGCCGTACTGCGCGAGTGCGGCAGGCGAGATGATCATCCCCAGGGTCCCCGCGAAGATCGACCCGGTGAACACCACCGGGAAGTCGCCGAGCGGCGCCGCCAGTGTGAACTCGACGGTGAGCGGATCGAGAGCCCTTATCGCGGTGATCTGCTTCGCGTACACGGCCGCGGGCGAGGCGGGCGCGTCGATGTGCCGCTGGGTGTTGACGATCACCGCGTTGGCGTCCAGCGGCGTCCCGTCAGAGAACAGCACCCCCTCGCGCAGGCCCATCACCCAGGTGCGTCCGTCGTCGGTGGTCTCCATCGACTTGGCGAGGTACGGCTCGGCCTCGCCCTCGGGCGTCAGCCGCAGCAGCAGGTCGTACACCGCCATCGCCACCGCGTTGCCGTTCTGCACGGTCGGGTCGAAGCTCACGACCTCGCGGTCGTTGCCGATGACCAGGGTGCCGCCGCGGCGGGGCTCCCCCTCGGTGGCCGGGTCGCCGCCGTAGGGGCGCATGGCCTGCAGCGGAGGCCGACCGTCCTCACCGCCCTGGTTGGCGCCGACCGCCCCACAGGCAGCCAGGACGACCGCGGCCGCTAGCGCGGCGCACATCCTCGACGCACGAGATCTCCAGAGCACCGGGTCCTCCTCGTCGAGTCCACCGCGGATCCGTTCCGAGCGTCCGCCATCACCGACCGCCGGCCCAAACGGCTGCGCGCACACTTTCCTGGCGATACGTGCGCAGGGACAGATCAACACCCGCTGGTCGGTGAGCGCGCGTCCGCGGGTGCCACCTCGCTGCGGCGAGCAGCTGCGATGGCCAGAGTCGCCCAATGACGGTAGGTGCCGCGAGCGGCCTGCACCGCGATGAATCCGACGTCGTCCACTCCCATGACAGCGAAGACCGTTCCGAGGGTCCACATCGTGCGCCGTGCCCTGCGGAGTTTCGGCAACAGCCAGGCGAGTGTT
Source organism: Pseudonocardia xinjiangensis (assembly GCF_050948425.1). NCBI lineage: Bacteria > Bacillati > Actinomycetota > Actinomycetes > Pseudonocardiales > Pseudonocardiaceae > Pseudonocardia > Pseudonocardia xinjiangensis. The sequence continues at coordinate 4,903,491 of NZ_CP192009.1, forward strand.
GCGCCGTAGATGACGAACGACACCCCGAACTTCAACGGCTTCGACCAGATCGACTGCGCCATGAGCGCGCGACCGTCGGCGACCAGACCGACGCTCGCGACGACGACGAGCACGGCCATCACAGCCACCATGATCATCAATGGGCGGTGCCACGACCGCACGTGCGCAGTAATGGACGACGTGTCCGTCAACAGGCTCATGCGACCTCTGCTCCTGCGCATCGCAAGCTGCCGGGAAGGAGCCGGCGCAGCACGGGATCGTCGGCGAACGCCACGACCAGAACGCCGACCGCGGTATCGCGGCCGACGGTTGTCGTTGTCATGCGTACACCGTATGAGTGCCGCCAACCAAGACATGATCTCAGCAGTGCACTTTCGCATTGCACCGGTTGACCCGACCCGTCGAGGTGGGGAAAGCACGCTTTGCCGTCGTTCCGGGCCCGTTCGTACTAGTACAGTTGGGCTGTGTCGCCAGTCGAGGAGAGCGAGCGGCCATACCTTCGGGTAGCCGCGGCCATCCGCCACCGCATCACGTCGGGCGCCCTCCGTCCCGGTGACCGCGTGCCGTCCACCCGTCAGGTGGTTCGCGACTTCGGCGTCGCCATGGCCACGGCCACGAGGGCTCTCGCGGTCCTGCGGGACGAGGGGCTGGTGGTCACCCGGCCGGGGTCGGGCACGGTCGTGCGCGCCCGGGAACCGTCGCGGCGCGCCGGGCGCGCACCGGACCGGGCGCTCACGACGGAGCGGATCGTGGCCACCGGCATCGCGGTGGCCGACGCGGAGGGCCTGGACGCCGTGTCGATGCGCCGGCTCGCCGCCGAGCTCGGCGTCGGCCCGATGTCGTTGTACCGGCACCTGTCCGGGCGCGAGGAGCTGGAGCACCTGCTCGTCCGGGCCGTGTTCCGTGCGCATCGGCTGCCCGAGCCGGGGCCGCCCGGGTGGCGCGCGAAGCTGGAGCTGGTGAGCCGCGTGGAATGGGCGGCGTACCGCAGGCACCCGTGGCTGCCCGAGCTGATCTCCCTGACCAGGCCACTGCTCGCGCCGGAGGCGATGGCCCACACCGAGTGGACGTTGCGGGCGCTCGACGGGCTGCCCCTGACCTCCATCGAGAAGACGCGGGAGGCGCTCACCCTGCCCGCCATCGTCCGCGGCCTCGCCGCCACCGCGGCAGCGGAGATGCGGGCCGAGCGGGAGACCGGGATGGCCAACGACCAGTGGTGGGTCACGCTCGACGACGAGGTGCGCGCCCTCATGGCCTCCGGCCGCTACCCGAGACTGGCCGCCGTCGCGCCCGAGGGGGTGCAGGACCTGGACGCCCTGCTGGACCACGCCGTGACCCGCCACCTGGACGGCCTCGCGGCCCGGCTGGCCCGGAGCACTCCGGAGCCATAGCGCTGTTCAACGAGCCGTCAGACACTATGGCTCCGAACTGCCCTCTCTAGTAGGCCCGCCCGATCAGGACCGTGTACTTCGCGGGCTCTCCCGTCATCAGGCACGTGGGTGCGGGCGGGTCCGCGTCGACGATGCATCGGATCGTGGCACCGGTGCCCTCGCTGAGCGCGCGCTCCGACCCCTCCGCGCCGGACCAGGCGGCGAGGTACAGCCCTCCGTCGCCGACGCGCTGCGTGAGCTCGTCGAGGTCGGTGACGGGATGGGTGTGCTGTTCGCGGAAGGTGCGGGAGTCCTCGAACAGCGTCCGCTGAATCTCCTCGAGCAGGCCTTCGGCGGCCCGTGCGGCCCCGTCCAGCGGCACCGGACGCTTGGTACGGGTGTCGCGCCGGACCACGGTGGCCTGCCCGGCGGCCAGCTCCCGCGCACCCACCTCGATCCGGACGGGGACGCCCTTCAGCTCCCAGTCGACAGTGCGCCGGCCGAACGAGGTGTGGGCACGCGTGTCGGCGTGCGCGCGGACGCCGGCGGCGCGCAGCTCCGCGACGATGCGCTCGGTCGCCTCTGCGACCTCGTTCTCCTCTCCCAGCTGCATGACCACCACCTGGTGCGGCGCGATCGACGGGGGCAGGCGCAGCCCGTGGTCGTCGCCGTGGACCATGATCACCCCGCCGATCATCCGGGTGGACGTGCCCCAGGAGGTGGTGGCGGCGTGCCGGCGGTGGCCGCCCGCGTCCAGGTACCGGATGTCGAAGGCACGCGCGAAGCTGTGGCCGAGGTTGTGACTGGTGCCCATCTGGAGCGCCTTGCCGTCGCGCATCAGCGCCTCGCAGGTGAAGGTGTGGTCGGCACCGGCGAAGCGCTCATCAGGCGACTTCTCTCCCACCGCGACCGAGATCGCCAGCGTCTCCTCCATGAACCGCTGGTAGACCTCCAGCATGCGCCGGGTCTCCGCAACCGCGTCGTCATAGGTGGCGTGGACGGTGTGGCCCTCCTGCCAGAGAAACTCGGTGGTACGCAGGAACAGCCGCGGCCGCAGCTCCCAGCGGACCACGTTGTTCCAGAGGTTGATCATCAGCGGCAGGTCGCGATGGGACTGAACCCATTTGGCGAAGTAATGGTTGATGACCGTCTCGGAGGTGGGGCGCACCACCAGCGGCTCGGCGAGCTGCTCCCCGCCGCCGTGGGTGACCACGGCCAGTTCGGGGGAGAAACCCTCGACGTGCTGCTTCTCCTTCTCCAGGAAGCTCATGGGGATGAACAGCGGGAACGCGGCGTTCTGGGCGCCGGTCGCCTTGATCCGACGATCCATGTCGGCCTGCATGAGTTCCCAGATCGCGTAGCCCCACGGTCGGATGACCATGGTCCCTCGAACCGGACCGTTGTCGGCCAACTCGGCGCGAGCAACGACATCCTGGTACCAGGCGGGGAAGTTCTCCGCCTGCGAGGTGAGTACGGCTGTGGCCACGATCCTGCCTCTTCTTGTGTGCCGGCGGCACATCGGAACGGACAGTCATGACGGTAGCCGGAGCGAGCAAGCAGTTTTCGGGGTCGCCGGATCGACAGGCGCTCGTCGTACTACTCTTCGAATGTGACCTTTACTTCAGGCACGTTCATCTTCCCGGCCAGCCTTCTCTTGTTGGGGGCCACCATCCCGTTCCAGGTGATGTAGGCCCCATCGGCTTCCCCGCCCTCGACGATCTGGGCGTCGGGCAGGTGCCCCTCCCTCTTGAGGTACTGCATCGTGCCCTGCACGGAGCCCCCGATCAGGGTGAGCGTGAAGCCGGCTCCCTGGCCGATGCCGCCGACCAACGCCCGCAAGCCGGTGATCAGGTCGATGCGGCCCTTTCCGCCGGTCCCCGTGGAGTCGCTGTGGATCATGAAGGCGATCTGTCCGTTGTATCCGCAGACAGCGACACACGGCCCCATGTCCGTGGTGGACAGCGTCTTCGAGGTATCGGTGGCGCTGATGACCTTGCCCTTGCCATTGCCCTGGGTGACCTCGACACCCGTGAGAACGGTGGGGGCGCTTTCAGCTCCGTCCTCGTCCATTCTTTGAGCGATCAGCTGGTTGACCGCCTGATTGCCGCTGGAACGCTGGAGTTGCACGATGTTGTGCGGAGAGAGCAACGGAGACGTGGCGCCGACGTGATCGACGTCGGCTCGCTGCGGCGTCTGCCGCTTGGGCGCGACCTTTTCTTTGCCCGGATGTTGCTCTTTCGCCCTCACGCTGTGACTCCTCCCGACCTACGTCGAACATGCCCGATCACACGGGTATTCGGAATTGCGGATCCCACGCTGCGAATCACGAAAGCAGCTCCACCGGTACCTCCACAACCCTGCTGCGCAGGTACTCCCCCAGCCCTTTCGCCTGCGGGTCCGGGCGGGTGGAGGAGGCGACACCCGCGCCGAGGATCCCGTGCACGACGACGTTGAGCGCCAGCAGGTTGGGGAGCGCCCACACGTCGATCGTGAGGTCCGCCGTCTCGGGTCCGAGCAGTTCGCGGGCCTTGTCGGCGGTCAGGAAGCGCCGCAGCCACGCGTACTCGGCGTCGGTGCGGGTCCACAGCCCGATGTTGGCGTTGCCGCCCTTGTCCCCGGACCGCGCGCCGCACACGACACCGAGCGGGACCGCCCTGTTCGGCCCGTCGTGGACCGGCGCGGGGGCGGGAGCCTGCGGCGGCGCAGGCACCTCAGCGACCTCCGGATCGTCGATCACCAGCCGCTCGCCGCCGGGCAGGACCACCGTGTGCCGCACGGCCGAGCGCGGGACGGCGGCGGGCCGGTAGATCCCGAAGGCCGACTCCGGGGTGGGCGGGGACGTGGTGTGGAAACCCGCGTACCCGCCCAGCGCGAGCTCCATGGCGGCGCCCGAGAACGCGCGGCCGACCGTGCGCGGGTCGGGGTCCTTGACCGTGATCCGCAGGTGCGCGGTGGCGCGCTCGTTCGACGGCGCGTCCGGGGTGTCGAAGCGCAACAGCCGGACATCGACCTCGGCGAACCGGTCCTTGCCCCCGAGCACCTCGAACAGCAGAGCCTCGGCGTGCGCGGCCTTGGCCTCGATGTCCAGCCCGGTGAGCACCAGCGTCACGGTGTTGCGGAAGCCGCCCGCCTCGTTGAGCGCGACCTTGAGCAGCGGCGGCGGCGCGCTGCCGCGCACGCCGGAGATCGCCACCCGGTGCTCGCCGTCCTGGGTCAGCCGGATCGTGTCGAAGTGCGCGGTGCAGTCCGGGCCGAGGTAGGCGGGCTCGGCGATCTCGTAGAGCAGCTGGGCGGTGACCGTGCCGACCGAGACCAGGCCGCCCGTCCCGGGGTGCTTGGTGATCACCGATGATCCGTCCGCGGCGACCTCGGCGATCGGGAACCCGGGGTAGCGGCGGTCGGTGAGCTCATCGAGGAAGGCGTAGTTGCCACCGGTCGCCTGCGGTCCGCACTCGATCACGTGCCCCGCGACCACCGCGCCGGCCAGCGCGTCCCAGTCCCCGCGGCCCCAGCCGTGCCACCACGCCGCGGGCCCGACGACGAGCGAGGCGTCGGTGACCCGCCCGGTCACCACCACGTCGGCCCCGGCCGCGAGGGCCCGCGTGATCCCCCAGCCGCCGAGGTAGGCGTTCGCCGACACCGGCCGGCCCTCGACGGGCGGGACGACGGCCCCCAGCGAGCCACGCAGGTCGTCGCCCTCCACGTGCGCCACCCGCGCCGTGAGCCCCAGCCCGGCGGCGACCTCACGGACGGCCGCGGCCAGCCCGGCGGGGTTGAGACCGCCGGCGTTGGCGACGATGCGGATGCCCCGCTCCAGGCACGTCCCGAGCACCGCCTCGACCTGGGTCAGGAACGTCCGCGCGTATCCCGCGGAGGGGTCCTTGGCCTGCGCCTTCGCCAGGATCAGCATGGTCAGCTCGGCGAGGTAGTCGCCGCACAGCACGTCGATCGGGCCGCCCTCGACCATCTCGCGGGCGGCCTCGATCCGGTCGCCGTAGAAGCCCGAGCAGTTGCCGATGCGCACGACGCGCCTGCTCACGCCGGCCCTCCCGCGAACTGCCCGGGCTCGCGACCCGTGCCCGCCGTCCCGGCGAACGCCTGCCCGATCTCGACCCACTCCCGGGCGGCCGGGCCCGTGACCTCCAGCGCGAGGTCGTCACGGTGGCGCCGCTGGGTGACGAGGAGGGCGAAGTCCAGCGCCGGGCCGGCGATCCGGTTCGCGGCGTCCGCCGGACCCCACGTCCACACCGACCCGTCGGGGGCGTCCAGCTCGACCCGGACCGGGACGTCGGGCAGCGCACGGTCGTGGACCGCGTAGCTGAACGCCCGGGCTCCGACGCCGATGTGGGCGACGTGCCGCAGCCGCGCACTCGGCTCCCGCACGACCCCGAGCGCGTCGGCGACGTCCTGCCCGTGCGCCCAGGTCTCCATGATCCGTGCCGTCAGCGACGACCCCGCGCTCATCTCCGGCCCGAACCACGGCACCCGCAGGCGCGGATCGAGCCCGCGGAACGTCTCGACCAGCCGGTCGCGCGACCGGTCGAACCAGTGCAGCAGCTCGGCCCCTGACCGGTCGCGGTACCGGGCGGCGACGGCGTCCGGGTCCACCCCGCCCGCGGCCTCCACCCGCTGCCGCTCGGCGCGGAAGCCGTCGGGATCAACGGCAGACTGCACGGCCAGGTCGTCGAAGAAGGCCAGGTGGGAGACCTGGTCCGCAACCGTCCACCCCACGGCGGGGGTGTCGCGCCGCCACCCGGCCTCCTCCAGGCCGGCGACCATCGCGCGCAGGACGGCGGACTCGGCCGCGAGGTCGTCGGCGAGCTCCGTCATCGATACCGGCATCGGCTGCTGCCTCCCGCGCTGGTCATCGTCGACCGTCCACGTCGGCCTCCTCCACCACGGCCAGCACCTGCCCGGTGTCCACCTGGGCGCCGGGCGCGACCGCCATCTCGGCGACGATCCCGTCGACCGGCGCTGCGACGGTGTGCTCCATCTTCATCGCCTCCAGCACCACCAGCGGCTGCCCCGCGGTGACGGCATCGCCGGGGCCGGCGAGCACCCGCACCACGCCGCCGGGCATGGGCGCCAGCAGCGAGCCGGGGTGGGCGACGGCGTTCGGATCGGCGAAGCGCGGCACCTCGGCCAGTGCGGCGGACCCGTCCGGCCCGTCCACATAGGACCAGCCGGGCACGCGGTGCACGGCGTAGGTCCGCCGCACGCCGCCCACCTCCAGGTCCACGGCATCCGGTGCCGCCCCCAGGAGCCGGACGGGCAGCGGCTCGCCGTTCACCGCCAGCTCCAGCCCGGCCCGGCGGAAGGCGTAGGTGACCTCGAACGCCTGCTCGCCGAGGGTGTAGCCGGCGCGCTGCGGCGGCCCGCCGACGTTGCGCCAGCCGGACGGGAAGCCGCCCAGCACCCGTGCCGACGCCCGGTTCGCGGCCTGGGCGGCGAGCGCGGCGGCCGCGGCGTGCACCGGCCCACCGGCGGCCCCCGCACCGAGCGCGCGAGGGTCGTGCCTGGCCAGGTAGCCGGTGTCGGTGCGCCCGGCGAGGAACTCCGGCTCGCGGAGGATCCCGACGAGCAGGTCCCGGTTGGTCGTCACGCCGTGGATCTCGGCCCGCTGCAGCGCCCGGGCCAGCACCCGCACCGCCTCGACGCGGGTGCGGCCGTGGGCGATCACCTTGGCCAGCATCGGGTCGTAGTGGGTGCCGACGACCGAGCCGTCGGCCACGCCCGAGTCGACGCGCACGCCGGGCAGCGCCGGGACGCGGAAACGGTGCAGCGTCCCGGTGGCGGGCAGGAAACCCGCGGCGACGTCCTCGGCGTAGAGCCGGACCTCGACCGCGTGCCCGGTGATCGCGGCGCCGGTGACCTCCGGCGGCAGCGGCTCCCCCTCGGCCACCCGCAGCTGCAGCTCCACCAGGTCCAGTCCGGTGACCAGCTCGGTGACCGGGTGCTCCACCTGCAACCGGGTGTTGACCTCGAGGAAGAAGAAGCGCCCCTCCCGGTCCAGCACGAACTCCACGGTCCCGGCGCCGGTGTAGCCGATCGCCTTCCCGGCCGCCACGGCCGCGGCGCCGAGCTCGGCACGCAGCGCGTGGTCGACGACCGGCGACGGGCTCTCCTCGACGATCTTCTGGTAGCGGCGCTGGATGGAGCACTCCCGCTCGAACAGGTGCACGACCTCGCCGTGGGCGTCGCCCAGGATCTGCACCTCGACGTGGCGGGGGTCGACCACGAACCGCTCCAGGAACACCGTCCCGTCGCCGAACGCCGACGCGGCCTCCCGCCGTGCACCCTCGACGGCCGCCGCCAGCTCAGCGGGCTCCGCGACGGTCCGCATCCCACGTCCGCCACCGCCGAACGCGGCCTTGACCAGCACCGGGAACCCGATGCCCGCGGCGACCGCGGCCAGGTCGGTGTCCCCGGTGACGACGGCGCCGGGCAGCACCGGCACCCCGGCCTTCTCCATCAGAGCCTTGGCCTCGAGCTTCGACCCCATCGACGCGATCGCGTCCGGCGAGGGTCCGACGAAGGTCAGCCCCGCCTCCGCACAGGCCCGGGCGAAGCCGGCGTTCTCGGACAGGAAGCCGTACCCGGGGTGCACGGCGTCGGCGCCGGTGGCCCTGGCCGCGGCGACGACCAGGTCGCCGCGCAGGTAGGTCTGCGCCGGGGCGGACCCGGGCAGCCGCACCGCCTCGTCGGCCAGCCGGACGAAGGGGGCGTCGGCGTCCGGGTCGGAGTACACGGCCACGGTGGCGACACCCATCGCGTGGGCGGTGCGCATGATCCGCGCGGCGATCTCCCCGCGGTTGGCGACCAGGAGCTTCGAGATCCGGGTGGACGGCATGGGGGCGCTCACATCCGGAAGACGCCGAAGCCGCGGCGGCCGGCGACGGTGGTCGAGTGGACGGCGGACAGCGACATGCCGAGCACGGTCCGGGTGTCGCGGGGGTCGACGATGCCGTCGTCGTAGAGCCGGGCGGTGATGTGGAAGGCGTGCGACTCGGCCTCGATCTGGGCCTCGATCGCCGCGGTCCGCCGCCGGTCGGCCTCCTCGTCGAACGGCTTGCCCTGCGACTCCGCCGAGGCGCGTCCGACGATCGACATCACGCCCGCGAGCTGCGCCGCGCCCATCACGGCCAGCTTGGCGCCCGGCCAGGCGAACAGCAGCCGCGGGTCGTACCCGCGGCCGGACATGCCGTAGTTGCCCGCCCCGAACGACGACGCCATGGTGATCGTCAGGTGCGGCACGGTGCTGTTGGTGACCGCATTGATCATCTTCGCGCCGTCCTTGATGATCCCGCCCTGCTCGTACCGGGCCCCGACCATGTATCCGGTGGTGTTCTGCAGGAACACGAGCGGCGTGTCGGTCTGGTTCGCGAGCAGGATGAACTCGCTGGCCTTCTTGGCCTCCTCGCTGAACAGCACGCCGCGGTGGTTGGCGAGCACGCCCACCGGATAGCCGTGGATGCTCGCCCAACCCGTGACGAGGGAGGTGCCGTAGAGCGGCTTGTACTCGTCGAAGTCCGAGCCGTCGACGGTGCGCGCCAGCACCTCGCGGGGGTCGAACGGCACCTTCGGGTCCGGGGGGATGATCCCGAGGATCTCCTCCGGGTCGTAGCGCGGCGGTTCAGCGGTCGCCGACGGCGGCGGCCCGAGCTTGCGCCAGTTGATCCGCGAGATGATCTGCCGGCCGAGCCGGATGGCGTCGTGCTCGTCGACGGCGAAGTAGTCCGACAGCCCGGAGACACGGGAGTGCATCTCGGCGCCACCGAGCGACTCGTCGTCGGACTCCTCGCCGGTAGCCATCTTGACCAGCGGCGGGCCGCCGAGGAACACCTTCGCCTGGCGGTCGACCAGCACGGCGTAGTCGCACATGCCGGGCACGTACGCACCTCCCGCGGTCGAGTTCCCGAAGACGATCGCCACGGTCGGGATGCCCAGCGACGACAGCTCGGTGAGCTCGTGGAAGATCCGCCCGGCCGGCACGAACAGATCGGCCTGCGTGGGCAGGTCGGCACCACCGGACTCGACGAGGTTGACCACCGGCAGCCGGTTGACCCGGGCGATCTCCAGCGCGCGCAGCGCCTTGCGCAACGAGTAGGGGTTCATCGCGCCGCCACGCACGGTGGGGTCGTGGCCGACGACCATGCACTCCACACCGCAGACCACGCCGATCCCGGTGAGGACGGACGCGCCGACGGTGAACCCCGTGCCCCACGCCGCCAGCGCCGAGAGCTCCAGGAACGGGCTGTCCGGGTCGAGCAGCAGCTCCAGGCGCTCACGGACCGGGAGCTTCCCCCGCTCGCGGTGCCGCTGGGTGTAGCGCTCGCCGCCGCCCGCGACGACCAACTCCAGCTGCTCGTCCAACTGCGCCAGCACCTCGAGCTGGGCCGTGCGGTGGCTCGCGTACGTCTCGGAGGACACGTCGAGCTGCGACCTCAGTACGGTCATCGGGCTCCCTGGTAGTGCCCGGCGTGCAGCTCCCGGACCACGTGCTTCTGGATCTTGCCATTGGACGGGGGCGGCGGGGCGTCGACCGTACCGCGCGGTTCCAGGTGCGGCCGGGCGCCACGGGGTCATGAGCGGCACGGGCGAGTCGAGCAGGCGGCCGACCGCTGATCCGCCCCGCACCGCGTGATGCTTCTCCCCCGGGGACTCACATTTTCCGGCGGTAGCCTCGCGAGCGTGGCGCGTCCCTCGACCCGAATGCTCGACACCGTCGGCACCCTCGCCCGGCTGGGGCTGGCTGCCGTGTGGCTCGTGTCGGGCGCGATCAAGCTGGCCGACCCCGGGGGCACCGTGGCGTCGGTGAAGGCCTACGAACTGATCCCGGACGGCCTGGTGAGCGTGGTGGCAGGGGTGCTGCCGTTCCTGGAGCTGGCGCTCGGCCTGCTGCTGGTGCTCGGCGTCGGCGTCCGCCTGGTGGCGGTGCTGTCCGGGATCGTGCTGCTCGTCTACATCGCCGGCATCGCGCAGTCGTGGGCCCGCGGCCTGACCATCGACTGCGGCTGCTTCGGCGGCGGCGGGCAGGTCGCGGCGGGCCAGACGCACTACCCCGAGGAGATCCTGCGCGACACCGGGTTCCTGCTGCTCGCCGTGTGGCTCGTCGTCCGGCCGAGGACGTTCGCCTCCGTCGACGGCTGGCTCATCCGCTCGCAACCGGAACCCGTGACACTGGAGAACGCATCGTGAGCAACACCCAGCAGAGCAAGGGCACAAAGCGGAAGTCGGCCTCGTCGGGCCGGGCGGTCGCCGCCGCCCGGGCCGACCGCGACAACAAGCGCAAGAACATCGTCGCCGCCATCGTGATCGTGGTGATCGCGGCGGCGGTCTTCGGCGGGGTCTTCCTCCAGAAGCAGAAGGCCACGACCGCGGCACAGTCGGTCATCCCGGCGGTGACGGTGGCCGGTGCCGCCCAGTACCCGGTGGTGCTCGACCCGGCGACGGCCACCGTGCTGGCCGGAAAGCCGACCGCACCCACCACGATCGACGCGTACGAGGACTTCCTCTGCCCGATCTGCGGGGAGTTCGAGTCGGCCAACTTCCCCGCCATGGAGAAGCAGCTCGAGGCGGGCACCATCAAGGTCCGCTACCACATGCTCAACCTGCTCGACGACCGCTCGACCCCGTCGGGCTACTCGACGATGGCCGCGAACACCGCGCTCGCGGTCGCCGCGGCGGCACCGGACAAGTTCATCGACTTCCACGACAGCCTGTTCAGCAAGCAGCCCGAGGAGAACGGACCCGGCTGGACACAGGCCCAGCTGTCCAACCTGGCCGGGCGGCTCGGCGTCAGCGGCCCCGCCTTCGACTCCGTGGTCAACGGCAACACCTACGGCGCCAAGATCCAGTCGAACCTGACCGCCGCGGAGGCCGACCCCGCCCTCCAGCAGCAGGGCGCCTTCGGCACGCCGACCGTGGTGGCGAACGGCAAGGTCGTCAACTGGCAGCAGGACCCCAACTGGCTCAGCTCGGTGGTCCCGACCCACTGACCGGCGCGGTCGTACACATCGCTCGGACGCGTGATGCCTTGCTGTATCGCGGCTCTTAACGTGGGGCTCGGCGCCCGGTCCTCCGGGACCGTCGCCGTTTCCTACGAATGATCGAGGAGCTGGCATGGCCGACCGCTACCCGATTCCCCCCTACACGCTGGAGACGGCGCGGGAGAAAGCGCGCCTCGCCGAGGACTCCTGGAACAGCCGCGACCCGGAGAAGGTGGCGCAGGGGTACACGATCGACTCCCGGTGGCGCAATCGTCACGAGTTCCTGCACGGGCGCGACGAGATCATCGCCTTCCTGACGCGGAAGTGGGAGCGAGAGCTGGAGTACCGGCTGATCAAGGAGCTCTGGGCCTTCGAGGGCGATCGGATTGCCGTTCGCTTCGCCTACGAGTGCCACGACCTGGACGGGAACTGGTTCCGCTCCTACGGCAACGAGAACTGGAGTACGACGAGCACGGCGTCATGGCTGTCCGGCACGCCTCCATCAACGACCTGCCGATCACCGAGTCGGAACGCGCCTACCACTGGCCGCTCGGTCGCCGTCCGGACGATCACCCGAGCCTGAGCGACCTGGGCTTCTGACCCCGTCACCGGCCGGGGACGCTCCGTCGAGGCGGATGATGTCGTCCCAGTGGAGGGTGCGGTCGGCGACGGCATCCAGCAGCGGCTGGTCGTGGGAGATCGCGAGTCGCCCCGACCGCGTCCTCGCAGAGCGGGCGTGCTCCTCGCAGACCCCACAGCCCCTGCGACGAACCCACCCAGGCTGCGAAGACGCCCCACCACCCCGCGAGTCGCCCGGTTCGCGCGCCCACCCCCCGCCACGTCCTCGCAGAGCCGCTGCACTCCTCGCAGACCCCACAGCCTCTGCGACGAGCCCACCCGGTCTGCGAAGACCTCGACCACCGCGCCCGCCGGGTCGGGTCAACGGGTCGGGTCAGCGCGTTTCCCGCGGGCCGGCGCCGGCTGCGGACACGGAGGGCGCGCGGTTGACCAGTTGCCGCAGGGCCTCGACGTGACCGTCGAAGGCCTTGCGGCCTTGCGGGGTCAGGGAGACCAGGGTGTGCCGTCGGCGGCCGGCGCCTTCCTTGCGGATCTCGGCGTACCCGGCCTCGCTGAGGGTCGAGACCTGCTTGGAGAGTGCGGAGTCGGTGAGCTCCATGCTCTCCTTGAGGAAGCTGAACTCCGCCCACTCGGTGGCCGCGAGGAGTGCCATCAGGCCCAGCCGGGTCGGCGGATGGATCAGCTCGTCGAAGCCGGCTGGGACGGTCATGCCATCGCCCGGCGCAGGAGCAGTCGGTACAGCGGCTCGGTGATCGCCATGAAGGCGACGAACAGCGCGCCGACGAGGGTGTTGCGCAGCGGGATGTCGGCCTGGTCGACGAGCCACATCACACCGAAGAGGAGGGCGCCTGCGGCGAGCGCCATGCCACCGAGGGCGGCCCAGAACCGGCCCGTCATCTGGGACTTGTGCATGACGACCGTGCTGCGCCGCCCGGCGCGGGTGAAGCAGACCAGCGCGGCGACCATGCCGACGCCGAAGAGAGTCAGCCGCAGAACCGAGGACACCGGTAGGTCCAGTGCCGCGAACGCGACGAGCATCGCGAGCATGCCGGTGGCGTCCCAGCCGCGGTGCCGGCCGCGGGACGCGCCGTCGATGACCTGGCTGCGGCGCTTGGCGACCTCCGCGAGGCCGGCCTGGGCGTCCTCGATGTGGTTCATTCCGATCCCCTCCGACGTTTGACTTGCCTGGCAGGAAAGTTATCACTCGACTTTCCTTCCGGGCAAGTCAAACGTCGGCCTAGTAGGGTTCCGGCTGCGTCGACGTGTTCTTCCTGCTCACCGGGTTCCTGCTCACCGGAAGGCTGATGCGGGCGGCCGAAGCGGGCACTCTCGACGTCGGCGGCAGCGGAGCCGCACGCACAACCATGACCAGCGTGGTGCAGCCCTTCTGGTCGCTGTCCATCCAGGCCAGGTCTTCCTGCTCTGGCCGCTCCTGGTCGCGGTCGTCGCGGTCAGCTGCACCGGCTCGCGCCAGCCGGCCGGTACGCGCGCCGGCTACCGGATCGCCGCTGCCGGCACGGCGGCCGTGCTGCTCGTGGCCGTCACCTGGCAGGTCGTCGGAGTCCGGGCACCGGAGACCGGCGCGGAACCGGGCGACGCCACCCACCCCGGCGCGATGGCCCTCCGGACCGGAGCCGTGGACCCGGCACCCCTGCTCCCGCCACCCGTGTCGATCTACGACGACTGGGTGCGGATCGAGAACTGGGACTGCACGCCCATGGCGGCCTTCCCCATGGACAGGTGCACCCTGCCGACGATCGAGCCGCCCGCGCGACGGGTCGTTCTCGTCGGCGACTCGCACGTGCAGCAACTCTCCGGAGCGGTCGTGCCGATCGCCTGGGAGAGCAACCGGCGGCTGACCGCGATCGTCCGCGGAGCCTGCCCCTTCTGCACCGCGTCTGAGGTCGTTCCCGGCGAACCCGACTGCCTGGCCTGGAACGCCGCGGCGATGGAGGAGATCCTCGCCATGCATCCCGACACCGTCATCACGCTGGCCAGCCGGGACGTGCGCGCCGGGCTGACCGAGCAGACCCCGCCGGGGTTCGTCGAACAGTGGCGCCGACTCGACGCCGCCGGGATCCCCGTGGTGGCCCTGCGGGACACGTCCCGGTTCCCCCACTCCGTCCGCGACTGCGTGCAGACCCGGCCGGACGACCTCGACTCCTGCGGAACCGCGCGCGCCGACGTCTCCGCGCGACGCCGTAGCGGCAATCGGTCAGAAAAGGCGGGTGAGGGCTGTGTCGAGGTCGGGAAGTTCGGAGAGATCGAGCAGGAAATGCTCCTCCAGCGCAGTCCGGACCGCAGCGGGTGACTCCAGGTCGCGTCGCTCCGACGGGCCGCCGAGATGATGCACGGCGAGGCTGGCGCCGCCGGACTTGGTGCCTTTGAGGGTGAAACGGCGATCGGAGTCCGGACGCCCGATCAACAGCCCGTTGACGAACTTGGAATCGGGGTGGTGCGCGTTGTACCAGCTACTGACCTCGTAGTCCGCGAGATACTGCTCGGCGAGGTCGAACCGGTACAGCGTGCGCCACTGACTGCCCGTCCGGGCCTCCATCACGAGGGCTCGCCCGTCCGGCCGGAGACGGAACGGCTCGTGCGGCGTGGCCTGTTCCACGTCGGGTTCGAGCGCCAGCACTCCGGTGAGCGTGAGGACACCGAAACCGACGTCGACGATGTGCGGGCCTTCCGGCAGGTCGACCTGCAGCAGCATGTGGCTGCGCGGGGGCATCGGCGCGCCGGCGTCCCGGTTCCACAGCACCCGCGCGGCAAGGCCGGTCGTCGTGTAGCCGAGGGCGTCGAGCACCCCACGGAGCAGCATGTTCTGTTCGAAGCAGCCACCGCCACGGGCCCGGTGGACGAGCTTGGCGGTCAGGGTGGCCGGGTCGAGCCGCACCTCCCGCCCGGTGAACTTGTCGAGGTTCTCGTACGAGATCGACCGCGCGTGCCCGGCGACGATCCGCCGCAGGGTCGCGAGATCGGGGGCCGGGGCATCGGTCTCCGCACCGGGCATGCCGATCCGGCGGAAGTAGGCGGCGAGGTCGGAGCCGAGCACGGGTGCGTCCATGACGCTCACGGATTCGTCCGCGGCGCTGGACCCGGTGTGGACAAGGGCCATCGGTTCGTCGTCCAATCCGTTCCGACGTGATGCACACGGAGGTACTGGACGTTTGCCCTGGGCTCGAACCTCTCCGGTGCCTGTACTACAGGTATACCGCCATGTTTTGTGTCACGGTCGGTGGTGTCCACCACGCCCGCGTTTCGAAGCCGTAAGCTTTCGGAGCCGTAGTGCTGTTATGGCCCCTTTCCGGTAGCAGTACGGCTCCGAAACGCCCGTAATGTCAGCGGAAGGTGAGCTGGAAAGTCGCCGGGTGTGCGTGCAGCTGGTATCGCGGCAGCACGCCCGGGCCGCACGACTCGGTGCCGAGCCCGTTCTGCGCGATGTCGAGGTTCAGGTGCACCAGCGGGCCGGGCACGAGCTCGGCCGCGTGCCGGGCCTCCGCCAGCTCCTCGCTGGTCCAGCGCCGGGCCGTGAGCTCGAACGTCGGGCTGCCCTCGATCCGCAGGCCGCGCCCGTCGGCACCGGTGAGCGTCGCCCACCGGACGCAGGCGCGGTTCCCGTTCTCCTGCGGGACGACGTACGGGGTCTGCATCTCGTCCACGGTCGAGCTGAACCGGCCCACCCTCGCGGCCTGCCGGCTGTCGGCGTACACCTCGCCGGGCCCGAGCCCGAACCACGTGACGCGGTCCAGCGCGGCGGGCAGGGCCATCCGCAGGCCGAGCCGGGGCAGGGTGCAGGGCCACTCCCCCTCCGGCTCCACGTCGACGTGCAGGTGCACCGCGTCCGGCTCGACCGTCCAGCGGTAGGTGGCGAACATCCCGAACGCCTGCGCGGGCGGCGCGACCCTGCTGCGCACCACGACCTCGTCCGCGGCGTGCTCGACGCTGATCACGCGGTGCTGGAGGCGGTGCAGGCCGGCGGCCCGCCACGCCTTCGCCTCCACCGGCTCGTCGTTCTCCGTAGGGGCGCGCCACAGGTCCAGCCGCGGCCCCGCGACGGGGTATCCGCCGAGCTCGCGCAGCGTGCCGTCGACGGGGTCGAACACGGGAGCGGCGAACGACCGGGACTGCGCAATCCCGCCGTCCGGGACTCCGGAGGCGGTCGCGCTCACCGGCACCTGCCCCCACCCGACGACGTGCCCCGCCGCGGCCCACGGCGCGTCATCGGCCAGTGCCGCGGTGACAGTGAGCCACGACTCGCGCAACGTGGCGGGCAGCTGCGGCACCGGCAGGCAGACCGACGCGCCCGGTGCGACCTCGGGCACGTCCAGCACGCCGGACGCCCGCGGCTCCCCCTCCTCCTCCAGCACCCACGTGAACGTCAGATGGTCGAGCCCGATGACGTCGTGGTGGTTCTCGATCGTGAGGCCCTCCGAGCGCTGCGAGATCCGCACCGGCTCGATGACCTTCGCGAGCTCGAGCAGCCCGGGCGACGGCGTGCGGTCGGGGAAGAGCAGGCCGTCGATGACGAAGCTGCCGTCGTGGATCGGCTCGCCGAAGTCGCCGCCGTAGGCGAAGTACTCGCGGCCCCGGGCGTCACGCCGGGCGATGCCGTGGTCGATCCACTCCCACACGAAGCCGCCGTGGCAGGTCGGGTACCGCTCGAACAGCTCGCGGTACTCCAGCAGGCCGCCCGGGCCGTTGCCCATCGCGTGGGCGTACTCGCACTGGACGAACGGCATCCCGCCGGCGCGCCCGATCTGCTCGACCTCGGCGTGGCTCGCGTACATCCGGCTGTGGACGTCGACGTACTCGCACGCGCGGTCGCCCTCGTAGTGCACCGGGCGGGTGGGGTCGCGCCGGTGGACCCACTCCGCCATGTCGGCGAGGTTCTTGCCGGTGTGGGCCTCGTTCCCGAGCGACCACATGATCACGCTCGGCCGGTTCTTGTCGCGCTCGACCGTCCGGGTCATCCGGTCGAGGCAGGCGTCGCGCCACTGCGGGTCGCCGGTGGGGTTGCGCTCCCAGCCGACCGCGCTGAACCCGTGGGTCTCCAGGTCGCACTCGTCGACCACCCAGAGCCCCAGCTCGTCGCACAGGGCCAGGAACGCCGGGTGCGGCGGGTAGTGGCTGGTCCGGACGGCGTTGATGTTGTGCTGCTTCATCAGCAGGACGTCGGCCCGCGCCGTCTCGTACGGGACGGCCCGCCCGTGCTCGGGGTGGAACTCGTGCCGGTTCACGCCCCGGAACATGATCGGCAGGCCGTTGACCGTGATCCGGCCGTCGGTGATCGCGACGGTGCGGAACCCGATCCGCACCGGCACCCGCTCGGTGTCCGTGGCGAGGGTGCCGTCGTAGAGGCGCGGGCTCTCGGCGCTCCACGGCTCCACCACGCCGGCCTCGATCGGCTCGTCGACGGCCCTGTCGACGATGCCCAGCTCAGGAACCGACAGCCGGGCAGGCGCCGTGGTCTCCACGCGCAGCAGGCCGTGGCCGGTGGTGTGGTCGTAGTCGGCGCGCAGCCAGTAGTCGTCGATGCCGCCTCGCGGCCGCGCGACGAGCGTGACGTCGCGGAAGATCCCCGAGAGCCACCACATGTCCTGGTCCTCGAGGTAGCTGCCCGACGACCACTGGTGCACGCGCACGACGAGCAGGTTGGGGCCGGTCCGCAGCACCGCGCTCACGTCGAACTCGGTCGCCAGCCTGCTCCCCCGCGTGACGCCCAGCTCGGTGCCGTTGAGCCACACCCGCCCGCACGAGTCGATCCCGTCGAACCGCAACAGTGCCGCGAGCCCGGCCCACTCCTGCGGGACGTCGAACACGAGGCGGTGGTCGCCGGTCGGGTTCTCCGACGGGACGAAGGGTGGGTCGATCGGGAACGGGTAGGCGACGTTGGTGTAGGCGGGGCTGCCGTGCCCGTGCAGCTGCCAGTGGGACGGCACCGGCAGCAGCGACCAGCCGGAGTCGTCGAAGTCCTCGCGCTCGACGCCGTCGGGCGCTGCCGCCGCGCTCGGCGAGAGGTGGAAGCGCCACTGCCCGCCCAGATCGAGCGACGGCGCGTCGGAGGCGAACCAGGCACGAGCCGGACGGGCACCGTGGCCCGGTGCCGGGTCGTCGATGTAGGACATGCGGGCAGCTCAGCCTTTCACGGCGCCGGCGGCGATGTTCTTGATGAAGTGGCGGGAACCGATCAGGAACACGACGAGCAGGGGCAGGATCGCCAGCAGCGTGCCCGCCATCACCAGGCTGTAGTCCGTGCCGTACACCCCGTTCAGCTGGCTGAGCGCGACCTGCAGGGTGAGGTTGCGCGAGTCGACCATGATGATCAGCGGCCACAGGTAGTCGTTCCACGCGCTGATGAACGTGAAGATCCCCAGGAACGCGAGCGCCGGGCGCAGCACGGGCAGTGCCACGTTCCAGTACGTCCGGAAGAACCCGCAGCCGTCCATCCGCGCTGCTTCCAGCAGTTCGTCGGGCAGCGCGCTCGCGCAGTACTGGCGCATCCAGAAGATGCCGAACGCGTTGGCGGCAGCCGGGATGATCAACGCCTTGAGGTCGCCGACCCACCCGAGCGTCGCCATGATCGAGAACTGCGGGATCGCCGCGAGCTGGGTGGGCACCACGAAGGTGGCGAGCAGGATCCCGAACAGCACGTCCCGCCCGGGGAAGCGGTACTTCGCGAACGTGAACGCGGCGAGCGAGTCGAAGAACAGCACCAGCACGGTGGTCGCCACCGCGACGACCACGGTGTTCAGCAGCGACCCGAAGAAGTCGATGCTGGCGAAGACCTCGGCGAGGTTGCCGAACAGATGCGGGCCGAACGTCAGCTTGGGTGGTGTCGTGAAGATGTCCGACGTCGTGTTGGTCGCCATCACGGCGAGCCAGTAGTAGGGGAACAGCGTGATCACCGCCCCGACGGCCAGCAGCCCGCCGCCCAGCAGCTTCACCCGCAGCGACGGTGTCACCGGGACACCTCCGCGCGTTCGGGGCGCTGGATCAGCCGCCAGTTGATGATCGCGAAGATCACGACGACGACGAAGATCCCCCAGGCGATCGCGGCCCCGTAGCCGAAGTCGTTCTCGAGGAAGGCCATGTTGTAGAAGTAGAGGACCATCGTGGTTCCGGCGTCCTGCACGCCGCCGCGGTCGCCCACCAGCACCTGCGCCTCCGTGAAGACCTGCATCCCGTTGATCGCCGACATCACCACGGAGAACAGCACCACCGGGCGCAGCAGCGGGAGCGTGACGCGGAAGAACGTCTGCACCGGCCCGGCCCCGTCGATGCGGGCGGCCTCGTGGACGTCGGCCGGGATCGCCTGCAGCCCGGCCAGGAAGATGATCGCGTTGTAGCCGACCCACCGCCAGATGATCATCACCGAGATGGCGACCTTGATGCCCCACGGATCGGTCAGCCAGCCGATCGGGTCGAGGCCGATCGCGCTGAGGAACGCGTTGAGGATGCCGAACTCGGTGGAGAACACCGAGCTGAACACGATCGCCATCGCGACGACCGACGTCACGTTGGGCATGAAGTACGCGATCCGGTACAGCCCCTTGAAACGGATCGAGGAGTTCAGCCCGAGCGCGATGAGCAGTGCCAGCACCGTCATCGGCACCGTCGACATGACCCAGATGATGAATGTGTTGCCGATCGCGTTCCAGAACTCGGCGTCGGTGACGAGCAATGCGAAGTTGTCGAGCCCGATCCATTGCATCGGCCCGATGCCGTCCCAGCGGTTCAGCGCGAGGTACAGCGAGTAGAACACCGGGTACGCGCCGAAGACGAGGAACAGGATGTAGAACGGCGAGATGGCGAGGTACTGCGGAAGGTGGCGGAACCGCCGCCGCTGCGGAACCTGCGCAACAGCCGGCGCGCTCGGCGCTTTGCGCGGGAGCAGATCCGTCATCACAACACCCCCGATCGCTGCAGGAGCCGGTCGATCGCGGAGCGGGCGTCACGCCACGCCTGCTGCGGGTCCTTGCCCGCCGACTCCACGTTGACCAGCTCGTCGGTGAAGCAGTTGCTGATGTCGATGTCCCACGGGCTGAAGTAGGCAGGCTGCACGCCCTTCGCCGACTCGCCGAACACGTCGGCCGTGATCTGGCCGCCGAAGAACGGGTCGGGCTGCCGGGCGGTGACATCGGTGAACGCGGCCGGCGCCGAGGGGAAGAGCCCGACGTCGGCGTAGTGGCGCGCCTGGTTGGTGGGCGAGAGCAACCAGCTGACGATCTCGAACGCCGCCTGCGGCTGCGGGCAGTACCGGGTGATCGCGATGAACGAGCCGCCCTGGTTGCCCGGCCCACCGGGGCTGCGGCACAGGCGCCACGTTCCCGCGGTGGTCGGCGCCGACTCCTTGATCTCGCCGGTGATCCACGAGGCGTTGACGAGGCTGAGCTCCGTGCCGTTGGTCCACGCGGCGTGCCGGTCGACGGAGCCCGTGGTGCTGCCGTTGTCGAAGTAGCCGGCCGTCAGGCCCTTGCGTACGGCGCTCAGCGCCCGTTCCCACGCGCGCCTGACGGGCTCCTCGTCGCCGATGAACCGCCCTTGGCGGTCCATGTACTTGCGCGGCTCCTGCGCCATCGAGTACGTGAAGACGGTCTTGGCGTCGGTGATCAGGTACCGGCCGGGCAGCGCCTTCTGCAGCTCCTCGCCGAACGCGAAGTAGTCCTCCCACGTCGCCACGGCACGGGCGACGTCGTCGGGCTCGCTCGGCATCCCGGCCTGCGCGAACAGGTCGTGGCGGTAGAACAGCGCGGCGGGCCCGGTGTCGACGGGGAACCCGAGCAGCCGCCCGTCCGGCGTGGTGCCGGCCTCCCACTTCCACGGCAGGTAGTCGCCGCGGAGCCGCTGCGCGCCCATCGTGTTGAGGTCGACGAACTGGTCGGCGTCGCCGAAGTACCCGGCGATGTCGTCGTTGAGCATCGTCATGTCCGGCAGGTAGGCACCACCGGACATCGTCGCGAGCAGCTTGTGGCGCAGGTCGTGGCTGACGTTCGCGGGGTCGAACCCGGCGCCGGCGAAGCGCACGGCGGCCTCGTCGAGCACGGCGGGCGAGAGGCCGCGGGTCCAGTACCAGAGGGTGAGCTTCCCGGGGCTCGCTGTCCTCGGGCTCGCGCACCCGGCGAGCGCGAATGCGAGAGCGCCTGCCGCCAGGAAACGGCGGCGGGTCAGTGCAGTCATCACACCTCCGGCGACGATGCCGTGACCGGTCACGTGACCGGTCACGGAGAGTGTGGGACCGCGTCCATCCACTGTCAAGAAGAGCGCTCAGGCCGTCCCGCGCAGCACGAGCGTGCCCGTGATCGTCGTGACCTCGGGGGTCGCGCCGGCCAGCAGCGTGGCCACCTGCTCGACGGCCAGCGCCCCGAGCTGCCGCGTGTCGATGCGGACCGTGGACAGCGGCGGTTCGACGAGGCTGCCGATCTGCACGCCGTCGAACCCGATCACCGCGCAGTCCTGGGGCACCCGGCGCCCGAGCATCCTGGCCCTGCGGACGGCGCCGATCGCGATGACGTCGTTGTAGGTGAGCAGGCCGTCGAGATCGGGGTGCGCGTCGAGCAGCGCCGCGATGCCGATCTCCCCGCCCTCCACCGACTGCGCCGCGCCGAGCACCCAGCCGCTCAACCCGTGCGAACGCAGCGCGTCGAGGTACCAGCGGCTGCGCACGCTGGGCGCCGCGTGCTCGTGGTCGAGCATGCCGATCCGGCGCCTGCCGCCTGCGACGAGATGTGCGATGGCGGCGTGGATCCCGGCCTCACCGTCCACCCGGATCGAACCGAAGCTCGCACCCGCGCTCTCGCGTCCGATGTAGACCACGGGGATGCCGCCCGTGTACCGGGCGACGACGTCGGCGGGAGCGTTCAGGTACCCGACGATCGCGTCGACCTGCGAGCCGATCACCTCGAGCGCGCCGAGCTCCTGCTCACCCTCGCCCGCGGTGTCGTAGACGACCACGTGCCAGCCGCGCTTCCTGGCCGCCTCCAGCGCGGCCGAGGCGACCTCGGTGAAGAACGGGTTCAGCAGGTCCGGGATGACCAGCCCGACGGACGTCGTGTCCTGCCGGACCAACGCGCGGGCGAACCTGCTGGGCCGGAAGCCGAGCTCGCGCGCGGCGTCGAGCACCCGCTCCTTGGTGGTCGCGTCGATCTCGGGCTTGTCGTTGAGCGCCCGCGACACGGTCTGGTACGACACCCCCGCCGAAATGGCGACGTCGCGGATCGTCACCCGCTTGCCGGCCATCGGTCCTCCTTCACGCGGGAGGTGACGCTAGCAGCCGGCGCCGGGCACGACCCGCCACGCGATCCCTCCCGGACCGGCAGGACGCGATCCGACGTCGATCATGACCACGGCGCAGATCGGGGTCGCCCTGGACGCGGGTCATTCGCCGAGCAGTAGTGCAGCGACCGCCTCCGGGGCCTCATGCATGGCGTCGTGCCCGGTGGGGAGGTCGTGGATCCGCCACTCGGGATCGGCGTGGAGCCGGGCGCGGAGTTCGGCGAAGGGCGTCCGGTCCTCCCATCCCGAGCAGTAGACGAACTCCCGGCGGGGGACCTGGGCGAACGCGCCGGTGAGCCGGATCGTCTGCAGGAACGCGGCGAGGGGATGGGAACGGCGGCGGGGATCGCCGCCGTCCGGCGGTCGGACGGCGTATCCGGTGTCCGCCGCGCCGGTGGCGAACACTGCCCGGAAGTGCTCGTTCGTCGACGACCAGCACGACTCACCGTCGCGCGGCACGTAGGCGTCGAGATGCACCAGTCGTGAGATCCGACCGCCGGCGCGGTCGGCGGCGGCGGCGATCACCATCCCGGCGTAGCTGTGGCCGACCAGCGTCGCGCTGGTGATGTGGTGGCGATCGAGGTGCCGCACCACGTCGTCGGCGTGCGTGTCGAGGTTGGCGGACGCGACCGTCGCGTTGTCGTCGTCCCGCTGCAGACCGGTCAGGGTCAGGGCGTGAACGGTGTGACCGGCACGCTCCAGCAGCGGAACCACCGCCTCGAACGCCCAGGACCCCTTCCAGGCGCCGGGCACGAGGACGAACGTCGCCATGCGTTTCTCCTTCTCTCGCGAGCAGCGGCATCGAGGCACCTGCCTCGACGGCATGAAGGAAGTTTGACCGGATCATGGCGTGGCGTGTTACCGCTACGATGCCAACTGATGCCCGCTCGCCGCCAACCTCGCCCGAGCGCCGCCGTGACGTCACAGGTGTGGCCGTCGGGCGGGCGCCACCTCTGGCAGTCCGGCGGGACGAGCGCGGTGCAGTCGCACGAACGGGGCCACCTGGTCTATGCGGCCAGCGGTGTCCTGGCGGTTCACACCGAGCGCGGCACCTCGATCGTGCCCGCCAACCGGGTCGCCTGGACCCCCGCCGGGTTCACGCACCACCACCGCGCCCACGGCGACACCGATATGCGGATCGTCTTTCTCGCGCCCTCCCTTGCCCGGCTCGTCCCGGACCATCCCGCCGTGTTCCTGGCCTCCGGCCTCGCCCGCGAGGTCCTGCTCGCCCTGACCGGCCCCCACAACCACGACGGCACCGCGCCCGGCCGCAGCCGCTCCGCGCGCTCCCGCCTCCTTCGAGTCCTGGTCGATGAGCTCCGCGAAGCACCCGAACAGCCACTGCACCTGCCCGAACCACGCGACGACCGGCTGCAGGCCATCGCCCGGATGCTGCAGGAGTCGCCTGCCGACAACGCCACGCTGACCGAACTCGGGAAGACGGTCGGAGCCAGCAGCCGCACCCTCAGCCGGCTGTTCAACAACGAGCTCGGCATGACCTTCTACGAGTGGCGCACCCAGCTACGCGTCCACCACGCACTCGTGCTCCTCGCCGAGGGCCACGACACCATCCGAACCGCCTCCGCCTGCGGATGGGCCAACCCCAGCAGCTTCATCGCGGCCTTCACCACCATCATCGGGACGACCCCGGGCCGCTACCGAACCTCTGCCGACACCTGAGACGAGTCACCGCGGGAGTCCGTCATCGCGGGCGGCGGGACCGGCTCTCCGCGCAGCGGATGCACGTCTCGGCGGCGGGCACCGCCTCCAGGCGTGCCTCGCCGATGTCGCGCCCGCACGGCACGCACCGGCCGTAGGTACCGGCCGCCACGCGGTCCGCCGCCCGGACCAGAGCCGTGAGGTCCCGGCGGGCGCCCGCCAGCAGACCCAGCACCTGCGCACGCTGGACCGCGATCGTCACGCCCTCCGGGTCGTGCTCGTCATCGTGCGTATCGAACGCCTGCTGCTCGGCCATCCCCTCGACCTGCCGCTCCAGCGCAGCGATCCGGTCCGCCGTCTCCGCCCGCTCCGCGGCGAGCCGCGCCGAGACGTCCCGTTCGTCCATAGGTGTGGAACGGGCGGGGTCGCATCACCGTTCCGCGCAGCGATCACGGCGCACCCGGCGCCACGGCGCGAGCCAGGCGTTCAGACGCGCTGGGCGTGCTCCTCGCGAGCACGCGCCACCGCTTCCCCGTGTTCGGCGTTCCACGCGCAGCTCGCGGCGAGCGGCTCGAAGAGCGTGTGCCCGAGCGGGGTCAGCTCGTACTCGACCCGCGGCGGCATCTCGTCGTAGACGGTTCGCGTGATCATGCCGTCGCGCTCCATGGCGCGCAGCGACTCGGTCAGCACCTTCGGCGTGACGCGCGCGAGCGGCACCTGCAGCTCCGAGAACCGGCGCGGCCCGTCGCGGAGACAGACGAGGATCTTCGCCGTCCACTTGTCGCCGACCCGGACGGGGAACGGCACGTGGTCGGCGCAGGCCGTGAACAGCGCAGGATCCAGGGGCTCACGCACCGTCCGACCCTACGTCGGCACAGGTCGGCGCCACTACCGTTGCGGGAACCGCACCCGTGGCGCCTAGCGTCCTGCGCATGAGCCGGATCGTGATCTTCGGAGCAGGTGGACGCGCTGGTCGGCGGGCGGTCGAGGAGGCGGTGGGCCGCGGCCACGAGGTCACGGCGGTCGTGCGGGACCCCGACGCCCACCGCGGTCCGGGTCGCGCCGGCGTGAGCGTCGTGGCCGGCGACGTCACCGACCCCACGAGCGTCGCGGCCGTCGCCGCCGGGCACGACGCCGCCGTCACCGCGGCCGCGCGGCTCGACGTCCCGGCCATCGACTTCTACACGGCGGCGACCGAGGCTCTCGTGGCCGGGCTGGCGAAGGCGGGCGTGTCCCGGCTCGTCCTGGTGGGCATGGGGCCGGTGCTCGAGGTGGCGCCGGGCGAACGGCTGCTGGATGCTCCCGGCTTCCCGGCCGCGCACCGCGGCTTCGCCCTCGGCCACGTCGCCCAGCTCGACGTCCTGGCCGCCGCGCCCGACCTCGACTGGGTCGTGCTCGCCCCACCCGTGGTCTTCCTGGACGAGACGGCCGCGCGCACCGGCCGGTACCGGACCGGCGGCACGCAGCTGCTGTCGCCGCCCGGTACCGGCACCCCGTTCTCCTACGCCGATCTCGCCGTCGCCCTGCTCGACGCGATCGACACCCCCCGCCACCACCGGGCACTGGTCGCCGTCGGCCCCTAGCATCAGGAACCAGGCACGAGGGTGTTCTGCCGTGCCACCACCCACCACCGCTCACCCTCCTTGGTCAGCACGTACAGGGCGCTCATCGCATGGCCCACGTCGACCGGCTCACCTGCCGCGTCCGTCGCCCACGCGTGCTTGTGCGCCACCGCGACGTCGGGCCGCACGAAGACCACGTCCGCGAGCCGGTAGCGGGCGCGCTCGTCGCGCAACGGTCCCGCGAGCGCAGCCCTGCTCACCTCGAGCATCATGTCGCGGCCGTCGAGCTGCCGCCCGTAAACGGAGACGGCCGAGCCGTTCTCGGCGAAGTGCTCGACCAGCAGGTCGGCGTCGTTGTCGTTGAAGCCCTTCTCGACGTCGGCGATCACCTGGCGGATCGCCTCGACGTCTGCGGTGTGGTCGAGCGAGGTGTCCTCGATACGGGGTGCGGTCATGCAAAGATCGTCGGCCCTCAACTCGGCTTCAGGTCAACGGCGGAACCCGGCACCAGGCACCGTCTCGTTCTCCAGGCTCAGCAGGAGGTCGCGGACCGCGGCGGGCTGTGACAGGAACGGGTGATGGCCCGCGTCGAGCTCGACGACGCGGCCGGCCCCGCGGGCGAACTCGCGCTGCAACCGGGCAGGGGTGCCCGCGTCCCGGGCGCACACGAGGTAGGTCGAGGGGATGTGGCGCCAGGCGGCCGCCCCGACCGACTGCCCGGTCACCTGCACGTTCTGGACGGCGAGGTGATCCGCCGCCTGGGTCTGGACGTCGGCGTCGCAGTCCTGCAGGAAGGTGTCCACCAGCAGCTCGGGGCGAACCCCGAACGTCCCGGCGGCGAGGTCGACGTCGAGGAACGGCGCGGGGGTGCCGTCGCCGAACTCGGACAGGCTCTGCCCGACCTCAGGCAGGTAGCTGGAGATCAGCAGCAGGTGGCGCACCGACGCCACACCCGCAGCCGCCTCTGCCGTCACGATGCCGCCGTAGCTGTGGGCGACCACGACGGTGGGCTCGTCGCTGTCCTGCAGCACCTGCCGCACCGCGGCGACGTCCTCGGTCAACCCCGGACCGCCGGCACCTCCGGGGATGCCGGCCTCGCCGCAGCTCGGGAGCGCCGGGGCCACGCTCGGCACCCCCCGCGCCTCCAGGAGCCCGGTCATGCGGTGCCACCACCACCATCCGTCCCGCACACAGGCCCCGTGCACGAACACGACCCGCATCGCCACCTCCACGTCCGCCACGAGTGCCGTTCGATCGACGGTAGACGTAGCGCTATCTGCGGATGTTCGGGCAGTTGCGCGAGAGCGCGGCGCAGCAACTGTGGCCCGACTTCCGCCGGGTGGCGACGACCGACTGGCTCGGGCCACTCGAAGACGGCCTGCGCAGCATCGACCGGCCCGAGCTCGCCACCCTCGTCCTCACGGTCATCCGCGGTCTCCTCATGGACCTCGACGCCACTGCCGACAGGACCCGTACCAACAGGGCGTTCTCCGATTTCCTCAGCTCGCTCGATCACCAGATCGTCCGCGAACGTCCGACCGCGCAACGTCGTCCCGGGTGAGCCGCCGGCGGCGTCAGCCCGGTTGTTCGAGGCCCAACAACGCGAGGACGTTGCGGAGACCTTGCTCCAGGACCGCGTCGGCGAGATCCCGGTCGGCCAGTGCGCGGGACAGTTGCAGCGTCCCGACCATCGTGGCGAAGACGCTGAGCGTCCTCGCCCGTGCCGCCTGCAGATCGTCCGGTGCGGAACGGGCGAGGATGGCGTCGATGGTGGCGAGCAAGCCATCGGTGTATGCCCGCCTGGTGCCGTCGCTGCAGCGCCCGATCTCGTCGAGCAGGGCAGCCGACGGGCAACCCTCCTCCGGGTTGTCCCGATGCCGGACCGAGAGGTACGACCGCACGATCTGCTCCGCTCCCCCACCGGACGCCAACTCCGTGAACTGCTCTCCCTGCGCCCGTAGCTGGTCGGCGACCGCGGTGGCGACCAGGTCCTCCTTCGAGGCGAAGTGGGCGTAGAAGGCACCGTTAGTCAGCCCCGCATCCGCCATGAGGCTCGCGACCCCGGAACCGTCGATGCCGTCCCTCTTGAACCGGCGCCCGGCCGCCTCGACGATCCGCTGCCGCGTGGCCTGCTTGTGGTCTTTCCCGTACCGCATGACCGCCTACCTCCACTCCCCAGCAGCAACCGCTTGCCCCGTGCGTCCCGGCCTCTATAGAATTACGATCATACTTCAAAGCGTGAGGTGATGGCGTCGTCCGCCACTCACCCCATCCGGCGCCGTACGTCTCGCTCTCCACATCCGGCAAGGAAGTGAACCCCCGCCATGAGCACCTACCTGGCCGACGCGGCCGAAGACCTCTCCGTCGCGGGCCCCTCCGCCCGGTTCACCTACCGGCGTATGGGCCCGCGGGGCGGCGTCCCCCTCGTCCTGCTCAACCGGTTCCGCGGAACCATCGACTGGTGGGACCCGGAGTTCCTCGACCATCTGGCCGCCGATCACGACGTCATCGTGTTCGACAACATCGGGATCGGCTACACCACCGGCGAACCACGCGAGGCCGTCGAGGGGTTCGCCGACGGCGCGATCGAGTTCGTCGACGCGCTCGGCCTGACGCAGATCGATCTGCTCGGCTGGTCACTGGGCGGCATCGTGGCCCAGCAGGTGGTACTGCGCCGCCCTGAACTGGTGCGCAAGCTGATCGTGGCCGGCAGCAGCCCGGGCGCCCCCGTGCCGGGCGCGCCGCCCATGAGCGAGAAGGTCCGCGAGATCATGGCCAAGCCGGGCGGCGGCGCCCCGGACGACCTGCTGTACCTGTTCTTCCCCGAGACCGACAGGGCCCGCGCAGCGGGGCGCGAGCACCTCGCCAAGGTGTCCACGCGCCTGGCCGCCGGCGGCCCCCAGATCTCCGACGCCGCCGCGAAGGGCCAGCTCATCGCGGTCGCCAAACTCCAGTCGATCCCGTTCGACGAGGTCCGGGCGAACCTGGAGAGCATCACGCAGCCCGTCCTGTACGCCAATGGCGCCCATGACGTGATGATCCCGGCCCTCGCGTCCTACGTCGCGACCCAGCACCTCGACTCGGCCGTCCTCGTGCTCTACAGCGACGCGGGCCACGGGTTCCTGTTCCAGCACGCCGAGGAGTTCGTCACGCAGGTGAGGAACTTCCTCGCCGCCTGACACCCGGGATGTTCGCCAGCCAAGGATGGCGAACGCCCGCGCGGTCCCGCTGTTCGAGAAGGGCGGCGGCACGGGACTCGCCCCGCCGCCGTCAGATCGTGGCTTGGCGGCGGTCGATGGCGTCGAGCACGCGCTCGGGAGTCATCGGCAGCTCCGTGAGCTGCACGCCGACCGCGTCGGCGATCGCCGCGGCGATGGCGGGCGGAACCGGCAGCATGCCGCCCTCGCCGAGCCCCTTGGACCCGAACGGCCCGGAGCCGTGGCCCTGCTCCTGGGTGATGCTCACGAACGAGGCGGGCAGATCGTCGGCCATCGGCACGCGGTAGTTCAGCGCCTCCCCGTTGAGCAGATCCGTGCCCTCGTAGCGCAGTTCCTCGAACAACGCCTGGCCGAGTCCCATCACGGCGGCGCCCTCGTCCTGCCCGCGCGCGCCGAGGTGGTTGATGACCTTGCCCGCGTCGCCGCTGATCACCAGTTGCAGCACGTCGACCTTGCCGGTTTCGACGTCGACCTTGACCTCGGCCGCGGCCCAGCCGATCTCCCAGAACGCGGCTTGGGTCTCGAACGGTGTCTCCGACGAGAAGGCCGCCTTGTACTGCCCCTCGGCGCTGAACTCGAACCCGGTGCCGCCGTACACCTGCTGGATCATGCGGGGCAGCGGGTGGCCCACCCCGTCGGCGATGACCTGCCAGTCCCGCAGGTCGAGCTGCTCGACGGGCAGATCCAGCGACTCCGCCGCGAACTCCAGCACCTGCCGGCGCGCCCGTTCGGCGGCGTCGGCCACGGCCCGGCCGGTCACCACGATGCCGGAGGAGGAGTTGGTGCCGGAGTCGAACGGCGAGTAGTCGGTGTCCACGTCCGTGAAACGGACCCTGGCCGGCTCGGTGCCCAGCACGTCGGCTGCGATCTGGCTGAGCGCGCTGTGGCCGCCCTGCCCCATCTCGGTCAGGCCTGCGGACAGGTAGACGTTGCCGTTGACGTCGATCTTCACCCGGGCCTGCGCGAACTTGTTCATGCCGCCGCCGTCCTTGCACGCCATGGCGATGCCGATGCCACGGCCCGGGACGTGGGGCCGGGCGTGGTACCGGATCGCGTCGGCGACGAGGTCGAGACCGAGCTTGAGGTCGCTGTCGATCGGCCTCTCACCGGGCACGGTCTGCTCGCCCAGGTCGAGCATGTTCCTGCAGCGCAGGTCGAACGGGTCGATGCCGAGCCGTTGCGCGATCAGGTCGAGCTGCCGTTCGTTGGCCCAGGTGGCCTGCGTACCGCCGAACCCGCGGAAGGCGCCTGCGGGGACGGTGTTCGTGTGCACGGTCCAGCACATGGTGTCGATGTGCTGCCAGCGGTAGGCGCCGGGCATCCGGTACCCGGCCTTCTCGGCGACGAACGGGCTGTACTCGGAGTAGGCGCCGGCGTCCAGCAGCACCGTGCTCTGCCGGGCGACGAAGGTTCCGTCCGCCTTGATGCCGGTCCTCAGGGTGAGCGTCGCCTTGTGCTGGCTGATGGTCAGGAACGCCTCTTCCAGCGTCATGCAGAACCGGACCGGACGGCCACCGGCCAGCTGCGAGAGGCGCAACCCGATGTGCTCGGTGCGGCAGTTGCTCTTGCCGCCGAAACCACCGCCGATGTACTCGCCGTGGACCCGCACCACGCTTTCTGCCACGCCGAAGAGCCTCGCCAGCTCCTGGCGCAGCTGGAACGGCATCTGGTTGCTGGTCCACACCTCCAGCCGGTCGGCGGCCGCGGTCGAGACGCTCACGTACGGCTCCAGATGCATGTGGTGCATCCGGGGGAAGTGGAAGGTGTCGGTGAAGATGTGGTCGCAGTCGTCCCAGGCGTCCGGTGAGCCCGTGGTGTGGCCGTACTCGAAGCTGACGTTGCGGGCGGGCCGGAGGGTGGCATGGGCGCCGGGACCGTAGTGCGGAGTGAAGCCGGGGGGCGCCTCCGGGAACAGCTCCGGCGCGTTCTCGGCCAGAGCCTCGGCGATGTCGGCGACCGTGGGCAGCAGCTCGTAGGTGACGTCGATGAGGTCCAGTGCGGCCAGCGCCGTGCGCTCGTCGACGGCGGCGACGGCGGCGACCACGTCGCCGACGTAACGGACGGTGTCCACCGCGACGACCGGCTGGTCCTTGATCAGGGAGCCGAACGTGGTCATCATCGCGCCCAGCCGGTCACGGGTGAGGACCGCCGCGACGCCGGCGAGGGCGTCAGCGGCGCTGGTGTCGATGGACACCACCCTGGCGTGGGCGTGCGGGCTGCGCAGCACCTTCGCGTGCAGCATGCCGGGCAGCGCGACGTCGTAGCCGTACCGGGCGCTGCCGGTGACCTTGGCCCGCGCGTCCCGGCGCGGCGCGTTGCGTCCGACGACCTCGGTCACGAGCGCTCTTCCTCCCCCTCGGGGTCGGGGTCCTCACCGGGTTCACGGGACTCGGCTGCGAGCGTCTCCGCGGCCCGCTCCACCGATTCCATGATCATTTCGTATCCGGTGCAGCGGCAGATGTTGGAGCCGATCCAGCGCCGGATCTCGTCGCGGTCCGGCTTGGCCTCGCTGCGCAGCAGCGCGGTGGTCAGCATGATCATGCCGGGAGTGCAGTAACCGCACTGGAAACCGCCGCACTCGGCGAAGGCCTGTTGCACCGGACCCAGGGCGTCGCCGTCGCGCTGGCCCTCGATCGTCTCGACGGTGGCGCCGTCGACGTCGAACGCGAACAGCGAGCACGAGGCGACCGGTTTCCCGTCCAGCAGCACGGTGCACACCCCGCACACCCCGCGCTCGCAGGAACCGCGCACTCCGGTGAGGCCGAACTCGTCGCGCAGCAGGGAGAGCAGCACGGTGTTCGTGGGCACGTCGGCGTGCCGGCGTGCCCCGTTGAGGATCATGTCGACGGGCACCGCCGCGCCGGCGGGGACCTCGCCGTCCGGGTTCCGGTTCATGCGACGGCCCTCCGATCCGCGGTCGCCTCGAGCTGGCGGCGCAGCAGCACCTCGACGATCCTGCGGCGGTAGCGCGCCGATCCCGCGTAGTCGCCGACCCGGTCGGGCAGCTGACCTGCCATCTCGTGGGCGGCGTCGGCATGATCGATCGCCGTCACCTCGGTCACCGGGACGTCGGTGCGCACCAGCACGGCTGGGCGGTACTCCGAGCCGACCGCCGCGGTGAGGCGCAGCCCGTCGCCGGAGCGGCGGATGGCCAGCGCCACCGTGGTCACCGGACGCATGGACCGGTCGTAGCGGAAGGCGATCAGCGATGCCGTGTCGACGGAGAGGGTGTGCAGCAACGCCCAGCCCTCCGGCACGGCCGGGTCGCGCCGGACGAACTCGTCGACGGTGCAGTGCCGCTCCCCCGCCGCGGTGCTGAACTCCATCGCGGTGTCCAGCGCGCCGAGGATGACGGGCATCTCGTAGCGGTACCGGCGCGCCATGAGGTTGCCGCCGACCGTCGCCCGGAACCGGATGCGCACGGTGGCGATGCCGGACCAGGCATCAGCGAGTTCCGGGAGGGTGGCACCGAGAACGGGATGCGCGGAGCCGTCGTGGTGGGTGTTGAGCGCACCGATCCGGAGCGCGGCGCCGTCGTGCTCGACCGTCCGCAGCTCGTCCAGGTTGCGCAGCGACACCAGCGCGGAGGGCACGAGACCCTCGCGGATGGCCGCGACCAGGTCCGTGCAGCCCGCAGCGATGACCGCCTCCGGACGGTCGGCGAGCACGGCACGCGCATCGGCCAGGCTCGTCGGCCGCAGCAGGTCGAACGGCGGCAGGGCGGCTTGCGTCGGGGTGAGCAACCCGGCGCCACGGGACTGCAGGCGCATCGCGTACGTCCTTCTCCGGTCCAGCCTGGACACAGGGCGGAATACCTCTTCGCTAAATATATTAGCGCCAAGATAAGTTCAGGACAACCAGAGGTGCAGCCTGTCGAAATCGACACATCGGACGGAAGTGGTCAGAACGCCACTGAGAGCTGAGAGATCAGCCCACGTCATCGAGACGGTCCGCAGCCCGGCCATCGGTGCGCGACATCGTCTCGTACGCGTCGAGCGACCGCTCCAGCCTGCTGAGCAGCTGGGCGAGCTGGCGCCGTTCGGACGACGTCAGGCCGACCAGCAGGGTGTGCTCGTTGGCGAAGTGCGCGGCCGCGACCTTCTCGATCAGCTCCAGGCCCGTGTCCGTGAGCTGGACGTAGACGACCCGCTTGTCGACCTCGTCCCGCTCCCGGGTCACCAGCCCGGCCTTCTCCAGCCGGTCCACCCGCAGACTGATGCCGCCCGAGGTGATCAGCGAGCTGTCCGCCAGCGCGCCTGCGGTCTGCCGGTACGGGGCTCCGTGCCGGCGCAGGACGGCGAGGATGTCGAAGGCCGCGGCGTTGATGCCGTAGTCGGCGAACACGTCCGTGACGTACGCGTGGTAGCGGAGGAAGACCCGGTGGATGCGGCCGAAGACCGCCAGCGGCGTGGAGTCGACCTCCGGCAGTTCCCGCCGCCACTGCTCCAGAATCGCGTCGACCGCGTCCGGCCGGACCGGGTCACGCCGAGCCATCGAGTCTCCTCCCGGCGGCGGATTATCTCACCGCTCAACATCCGACACCTCGCTCAGCATAGGGTTCCGCCTGAACGGCGTACAGCCACGCGGCTCGGTCCAGCGCGTCGGCTCCGGTTGCCCGGACACCTGGGCGACGGCGCGCCCTCTCCCCGTCGCGAGCCGGCTACGGCACGCGACGTGCGTACGCCAGCAGGGTCGGCTCGGCGCTCCCCGGCCAGGTCCCGGTGAGGGTCTCGACATCGTCGTCGGCGCGGGTCGGCCCGTCGAGGACGCGCCGCACCACGAGCTCGAGCCCGGACGCACCGACCGTCGTGGTGGCGCCGTCGTCCACGACCGACACCGGGACGACCGGCAGAGCCTCGACGCCCCCGGCACCGGAGCCGGCCACGCGGACGGAGGGCTCCCGGCGCTCACTGCGGCCGTCCGCCTGCTCCACCCACTCGGCGGCCTCCCGCCCGCCGGCGAGGATCGCCGTCGCGAGGGCGGCGGCGTACACGGGGTCGCCGCACCCGTCGTAGATCCACCTGCGCCCGAGCACGGAGTGCTCCGAGGTACCGACGAGGAAGTCCTCGGCCCCCACCAACGGCGCGTCGCGGTAGGTCAGCGGCACCTGGAACATCCGCGCGTCGGCGGTCCGGACCAGGAGCGTCTCGATCCCCACCACACCGGACGGGTCGTCGAACCGATAGGCGCCGACTGCCTCGACCTGTCCTGCCGCGGGGCTCCCGGACCACGGCCGCGCCGGCAGCCATTCGGCGATCAGGTCCCGCTTCGTCGGGGTCAACTGCGCACGGTGGATCACGGCCATGGAGCGGAAACTACCGCCGGACCTGCACGGCAGGACACAGAACTTCGATCATCCGGACGGGAGGATTCGGCCACACCGTCGGTTGTCACCGCTACGCTCTCCGTGACCGCGAGACGCTGCGGCATCGCTCCCGCCATCCGATGTGAGGAACACGAGTGTCGTACCTGGTGCGGGTCCCGGTAGGTGACGAGTCCGTACTCGTCGAGATCCGTGAGCCGGACGATGGTCTGGTCCGTGCCGCTCGACCGGGTCGGGTGATCGCACAGGCCTCGGAGTCCTTCGACGAGATGCTCGATCGGCTCCGGCCGGTCGCGGAGGGGTTCGTCACCCGGTTCCGGACCATGGTCCATCCCCCGTCCGAGATCAACGTCGAGTTCGGGGTCACGCTGTCCGCGGAAGCGGATGTGGTGATCGCCAGCGCTTCCACGGAGGCCAACTTCACCGTGTCGCTGAGCTGGACCCGCGAGGACTGACCGTGTCGTTCGCCGCGGGCCTCGATTCCTCGATCCTGGCCGTGTGCGACACCGAAGGCTCCCCTGCCGGGGTGGCGTTCCTCGTCACCGACGGGTTGGCCGTCACCTGTGCTCATGTCGTCGCTCAGGTTCATCCGACTCCGGTTGCCGAGGGCGACGTGGTGGAGCTTCGCCATGCCGTGCCCACGGCCGGGCGCGCTCGCTACCCGGCCGAGATCGTGCGGCTGCTGCCTGCGGAGCCCGACGGAACCGGCGACATCGCCGTTCTCCGGCTGACCGGCGGCGCGGGAGCCGGTACGGCGGTCCGGCTGGTCGACGCCGCCGACGTGTGGGGGCACCCGGCACGCACGTTCGGCTTCCCGGCGCGTCGGGACAACGGTGTGTGGCACGAGGGGGTGCTGCGCGGGCGGCAGGGAGCGGGCTGGATCCAGGTCGACCGGACGGGAGCGGCGGGCTATCCGATCGAACCCGGGTTCAGTGGTGCGCCGCTCTGGGACGACGAGCTGGGTGGCGTCGTCGGCATGGTCGTGGCCGCCGACACCACTGCCGGTCCCGCCGGCTACGTGATCCCGGCAGCGTGGCTCGTCGAGGCGTGGCCGGAGCTGCGGCGCACCCTGATCCCGCCGCCGCCGTACCGGGGCCTGCTCCCGTTCCGCGAGGCGGACCGGGAGCTGTTCTTCGGCCGCGAGAAGGAAGCCGCGAAGCTGGTCGACGACCTGTACGCGGCGTCCGTCCTCACCATCGTCGGCCCGTCCGGGTCCGGGAAGTCGTCGCTGGTCCAGGCGGGAGCAATGCCCCGGATGCGGAGCCGCGGTGCTGCCGTGGCGCTGCTTCGGGCGGGCAACGGGAGCGAGCCCCTGAGCGCTCTCGGTGCCGCGCTGGTGCCGCTCATCGAGCCGGAGCTGACCCGCATCGAACAGCTGGACGCCCAGACGCTGCTCACGGCGCGCATCGCCGAGCGCGGGCTGGCCGACGTCCTGGCCCAGGTGCTCGACACCCAGGAGCACCGGTCGCTGGTGATCGTCGTGGACCAGGCCGAGCAGCTGCTCGGCCTCGCCGCGGAATCGGTCGATCCCCTGTTCGACGCGCTGTTCACCGGGCCGGGCGCCGAACAGCTGAGGGTTCTCATGGCTCTTCGGGCCGACTTCCTCGACGCCGCGCTGAAGCACCCACGACTCGGCGAACAGCTGACCAGGGGCACGTTCCTCCTGGCGGGCATGACCGAGCACCAGGTACGCCAAGCCGTCGCCGCGCCCGTGGAGCGGATACCGGGAGTGCAGTTCGAACCGGGGCTGGTCGACGTGATCGTCCGCGAGGCCGGCACCGACCCCGGCAGCCTCCCGCTGCTCGGCAACACGCTGGCAGAGCTGTGGCGGCGCCAGCACCGCGGCATGCTCACCCACCGCGCCTACGACGAGATGGGCCGGCTGTCCGGGTCGCTGGCCCAGCACGCGGAACAGACGTGGAACGAGATCTCTGCCGGGCAGCGGGACACGGCGCGCCGGCTGTTCCTGTCCCTGGTGCAGGTCACCGCGAACGGGTCCCTGCTCAGCAGGCGAGCCGCCACGGCGGAGCAGCTGGGCGAGGATGCCTGGCCACTGGCACAGCGCCTCGCGACGGCCCGCCTGCTGGTCGCAGGCCACGACGCAGAGAACCGGCCCACCGTCCGGCTCGCCCACGACGCCCTCATCGAGCACTGGCAACGGCTGCGGACCTGGGCCGAGGCCGACCGCGAGTTCCGGCTCTGGCTCGAGGAGGTGGGCGCCGACCGGGACCGTTGGCAACGAGCCGACCGGGCGTCCGAGCTGCTCTTGCGCGGGGAGCCGCTCCGGGCAGCGCGCTCCTGGCTCACCAGCCGACCCGACGACGTCGACCCCCTCCGCCGGGAGTACGTCGAGCGGTCCGCGCGCGGAGCTCTGACGTACAAGTCGCGCCGGCGCCGGCAGGTGATCACCCTCGTCACCGTGACGGTCGCGGCACTGATCGCCAGTGTCCTGGTCGTCGTGCGCGACCGGGCGGCGCGTATCGAACAGTCGCTGGCGTCGTCCCGGGCCTTCGCGGCCGCCGCGACCGCCATGGCGGAGCGCGACACGGGACGCTCGCTCCTGCTGGCCCTGGCCGCCTACCGGGAGTCGCCGTCGGACGAGGCCCATCGCGCGCTGTTCGGCGGCTATGTCCGCACGTTGAACGCCGACACCGTCTTCTCGGGCTGGGCAGGCTCGGGGCTGACCGATGTCGACGCGAGCGACGACGGGTCGGTGGTGGTGGCACTGTCGTCGGAGGGGGATTACAGCTTCCTGACCTTGTGGCATCGCGATCCCCATGGTGGACGGGCCACGAGGTCGGAGCTGTCGGCCGACGGAGGCGCCAGGAAGGTCGTCGTCGTCGAGAACGGTCAGGCGCTCGTCGTGGGGGGCGACCGCGGGCTGTCGCGGATCGACGTGGCCAGCGGCCGGCGCCAGGCGCTCGATGGACCGGCCCGGCAGGCGATTCGATCGTTCGCCGTCACCCCTGATGGTTCGGTCGCCGCCGTCCTCCTGAACGCGGACGGCCGGTCGCGGGTCGAGGTGTGGGATCTGGCGGCAGGCAGGCTCATCGGCGGGCGGCTCGTCGAGGCCGGGACGCACCAGGTCGGCGGGCCGAGGCTCGCCCCGGACGCGCGCTCGGTCGTGGTCGACCACGCCGTCGGAGGGCGCCCGGCGGGCGGGGGCGCGCGCCGGGTGGAGGTGTGGGATGCGACCACGGGTGAGGTCCGGGTTCTCGACGACTCCGCCGACCGGGTGTTCGTCAGCAAGCAGAACGTGCTGGTGACCTGTCGCATTGCCGAAGGCACGGGACGTTACGCGGCGCGGCTCGTCGCCGACGGCCGGGAGATCGGGCGCGCAGAGGGCGACCTGTGCCAGGACTTCGTGACCGACGGCCCGGGCACCACGGTCATGAGCGGGCTGGGTGGTACGCGGCGCATCGTCGACCTGACCCTGGGGCGACCGACCGGCGCCGTGCTGGAGGGCGCAGAGAGCACCCTGACGTTCGCCGTTTCGACCAACGCGATCGACGACGACGTGGTGGAGACGGCCGGGCACACTCTCGCGCTCGTCTCCGGGCCCGAGGAGATCCGGGCCGTGCGGCTGAGCCCGAACGCGGTCACCGACGCCTTGCGACCGACTCTCGGTGGCACGAACCTGACCTCGGACGGCCGATACATCCTCTCGCAGTCGGCAGGCCGCGTGCTGCGGGTGGCCGACGCGCGCACCGGCGAGATCGTGTCCGAGGCGCACCAGTCCCCCGCGCCGGGGCCCGCCTTCACCCCCTGGACCGAGCTCGGCCATGTAGGCGCGCTGGTCGCGCAACAGATCTCCGCGTACCAGGTGACCGTGTACACGGTGCCCGACCTGCGGGTCGTCTCCGAGATCACCGCAGCCCCGATCGGAGGAGAGGCCCGGCTCGAGCAGATGTGGTTCGACACCGGCGGCTCGTTGCTGACGCGAGTGGGATCCCGGGTCACCTGCTGGGACCCGGTGACGGGAGCCGCTACCTGCGAGACCGACCTGCACGGTGCAGACGGGCCTGCCGGACGCGCGCTCCTCATGGGCTCGTCCACCCGGCCGGACGAGGTGACCGTCGTCGACGAGGGCTCGTCGGTGATCCGGTGGGTGGACATCCGAACAGGAGACGAGCGCCGCCGCCTGGATGTCGGGCCGGGCGTCACGGTTGCTTCTGCTCCGTGGAACGACCAGCACGTGGTCGTGGGACGCAACCTCGAGGGTGGCGGCGCAGTCGTGGAGATGTGGGATGCGGTCGAACGGAGGATCGTCGCGGGGCCGACGACGGACCGCCTCGACTGGTACGACCTGGCGGCGCTCGACGAACCCGGACAACTACTCGTCGGCGCGTTCGACCGCCTCGAACTGTGGCACGCGGGCGAGACCGCGCCGGTCCGGACCTTCGACCTTTCGGGTTGGCAGATGTTCGACGCAACGGCGGACGGCTCACGGATCGGCGTGATGGACGGCGTCGACCTCGCCGCCACCCTCGAGCTCGACCCGGAGATGTGGGCCGGGCACGTGTGCCGGGTGACGGCGGGACGGGTCCTCGAGCCCGCCGAGCTGGCCGGGCTGCCGCCACCGACGAATCCGCGCCCGCTGTGTCCGTGACGCTTCACGACGGGAGGACGTGTCATGGAACCTGCCCTGCGCGAACTGCTGGGTGAGCTGGAGGAGTTCGGTTCGGCGAACGACGCGTCGACCGACGACCGCAGCCGGAGGATGCTGAACATCACGCACGACACCGGGGTGTTCCTCGCCCTGCTGATCAAGGCGACGGGGAGCCGGAACGTCCTGGAGATCGGCACGTCGAACGGCTACTCGACACTGTGGCTCGCCGACGCCGTGGGCGCCGACGGCTCGGTGACGACGGTCGAGAAAGCGCCGTCCAAGATCGCGCTGGCACGGCAGAACTTCGCCCGGGCCGGCCTGGAGTCACGGATCCGACAGGTCGAGGGCGACGCCGGCGACGTCATCCGGTCGGCAGGCGATGCCGGCTACGACTTCGTCTTCCTCGACAGCGACCGCGACCAGTACGTCGGCTGGTGGAGCGACCTGCGGCGGATCGTGGCCCCAGGGCGGCTGATCGTGGTGGACAACGCGATCTCCCACGCCCACCAGCTCGTGGACTTCACCGAGGCCGTCGGGGCAGCGGCGGGTTACCTGAGCTCGCTGTCCCCGATCGGCAACGGCGAGTTGGTGATCCTGAAGGAGGGATAGCCGGGCACGGCCCGGGCGAGTCGCCCCCTTCTTCACCGCGAGTCGCCCGATCTCGCGGGCGTCCGCTCAGTTCACCAGCACGATCTTTCCGCGGGCGTGGCGGCTCTCGCTCAGTTCGTGCGCGGCCACGACGTCGGAGAACGGGAACGCCGCCGCGACCGGCACCCGCAGCCGACCCTCGCCGGCGAGCGTGACCGCGATCGCGAGGCCGTGCACCGCCAGCGGGTCGGCGGCGGCTCCCACGACCGCGGCGGTGTCGTCCGCGGGCGCTCCGTGCGACATGTGCACGCCGTGGGCCGCCGCTGTGACGTCGGCGATCGTCACCACGCGGGCCGGGTCGCCTGCGATGGCGATGAGGTCCGGCAGCGCCCCTCCGGCACAGTCGAACACCGCGTCCACTCCGGACGGTGCGAGCGCACGGACCCGTTCGGGGAGCCCCGCCCCGTACGTCGTCGGCTCCGCGCCGAGGGAACGCAGGAAGTCGTGGTTGTGCTCGCTCGCCGTACCGATGACGGTGGCGCCGCGGGCGACCGCGAGCTGGACGGCGACGGTGCCCACCCCGCCGGCCGCGCCCTGCACGAGCACGGTGTGCCCGGCGCCGACCGCGAGCCGGTCGAGGACCCGGGTAGCGGTCTCGACGGCGCCTGCGGCTCCGCCCGCCTCCTCCCAGCTCCACGCGGCCGGCTTGGGCGCCCACGCGGCCAGAACCGCGAAGTCGGCATTGGCGCCGCGGGCGGCCGACGTGGTCATGCCGAACACCTCGTCGCCGATGTCCACGCCCGAGACGCCGTCGCCGACCTCGTCCACCACGCCCGCGGCGTCGAACCCGGTCCGGAAGGGGAAGGTCACGGGCACCACGTCGCGCATCTCCCCGGAACGGACGCGGATCTCGCCAGGCGAGACTCCGGAGGCCCGCACCGCGATGCGGATCTCCCCCCGCCCCGCCTGCGGTGCCTGCACCTCGGCGACGTGCATGACGTCGGGCGGTCCGTACCGGACGAACTGGATTGCTCTCATGCGCCGGACCGTAAGCGAAGCACCCCGTCCGTTTACCTAAAGTGAGAGCGGTGACGACCCAAGTGGTAGCGACGCTCCGCTCGGACGCCCGCGACAACCGCCTGCGCATCCTCGTGGTCGCTCGCGCAGCCTTCGCCGCCGAAGGTCTCGACGTGCCGATCCGGGAGATCGCCCGGCGGGCCGAGGTCGGCGTCGCCACCGTCTACCGGCATTTCCCGACCAAGGAAGCACTGCTGGCCGAAGCCTTCGCCGAGCAGCTGACCCTGTGCTCGACGATCGTGGAGGAGGGCCTCGCGGCGGCCGACCCGTGGGATGGGTTCTGCCTGGTACTCGAGAAGCTGATGGAGGTGCACGTCCTCGACCGAGGCTTCGCCCGCGCCTTCGCCTCGCAGCTCCCCGACGCCGCGGGCTTCGCCGCCGACCGCGATCGCACACTGCGCCTGCTGCTCCACCTGGTCCGGCGTGCGAAGGAAGCGGGCGCCCTGCGGAGCGACTTCGTACTGGAGGACATGAGCCTGGCGCTGATGGCGAACGACGGCATCCGCACCGAGTCACCCGAGACGAGGGTGGCGGCTTCGCGTCGCTTCGCCGCGCTGATGATCCAGTCGTTCCAGGCCCAACCCGTCCCGATGCCGCTTCCACGGGCCGTCCGGCTGCCTCTCTCCCGACGCTAGCGGTGGTGAGTCGGCTGTACGGTCTTCGCCGTGCGGGTTCGAACGGGCGAGCCGTCCGACGCGGCGTTCATCGTCGAGATGGCCCGACTCGCCTCGGCGGTCGAGGGCCGACCGCTGCCCCCGGCCGACGATCCGACGCTGGCGCAAGGCCTACCCCCGGCACCGGACACCAGTGTCCTGGCGCTCGACCACGGCGGTCATCCCGTCGGTGCGGCATGGTGGCACTTCCGGGAACCCCTGCTGGTCGTGACACCCGACGGCACGCCGGTACCCGAGCTCGTCGTCGCCGTGACGCCCGCCGCCCGCGGCCACGGCGTCGGGCGTTGCCTGCTCGACGCACTCGCCACCCGCGCTGCCCACCACGGCTACGACCGGCTGGCCCTCAACGTCCACATCCACAACCCCGCGGTCCGGCTCTACACCCGGGCCGGCTTCGTCGTGGAGGGCAAGGGCCGCGGTCCGCTCGGCGTCGCCATGGTCCGCCCTTTGCGGTGAGCGCCCCGGCGCTGATCTCAGCCCCAGGTCAGGAACCGGTAGTGCAGCCCGGTCGACGACTCCTGCCACGTCCCGACGGAGTCCGGCGGGCGCCCCACGTCCGGTGCGTGCGTGTCACCGTCGAACAGCTCCCGGATCTCGGTGACCACGATCCGGTCCGCGAACGGCAGCGCTGCCCGGTACACCGCGGCGCCGCCGATCACCCACGCGTCCCCGGATACCGCGGCGAGTGCCTGCTGCGGGTCGGGGAAGGTTTCCACGCCCTCCTGCGGCGTGCGCGACAGCACGAGATTGCGCCTGCCCGGCAGGGGCCGGAACCGCGGCGGCAGCGACTCCCACGTGCGGCGGCCCATGAGCACGGTCGCGCCCGTGGTGAGGGAACGGAAGTGCGTCAGGTCCTCGGGCAGGCGCCACGGCAGCGTGGCGTCGCGGCCGATGACGCCGTTCGCCGACTGTGCCCAGACGAGCCCGATCACACCGCCACCGGGGCCTTGATGCCGGGGTGCGGGTCATAACCGGCAAGCGCGATGTGCTCGTAGGTGTAGTCGAACAGGCTCTCCGCCGGCTTCAGGCTCAGCGTGGGGAACGGCCGCGCCTCGCGTGCGAGCTGGGTGCGGACCTGGTCCTCGTGGTTGTCGTAGAGGTGGCAGTCGCCTCCGGTCCATATGAAGTCCCCGACGCCGAGGCCCACCTGCTCGGCGACCATGTGCGTCAGCAGCGCGTAGCTCGCGACGTTGAACGGCACGCCGAGGAACAGGTCCGCGCTGCGCTGGTACAGCTGGCAGGAGAGCAACCCGTCGGCGACGTAGAACTGGAAGAACGCGTGGCACGGCGGCAGCGCCATCCGCGGGATGTCGGCGACGTTCCACGCGGACACGATCATCCGCCGGGAGTCGGGGTTCTCCCGCAGCGTGCGCAGCACCTCGCTGATCTGGTCGACGTGCCCGCCGTCCGGGGTCGGCCACGACCGCCACTGCACGCCGTAGATCGGGCCGAGATCACCGTCGGGCGCCGCCCATTCGTCCCAGATCGTGACGCCGTTGTCCCGCAGCCACGTGACATTGGCGTCGCCACGCAGGAACCACAGCAGCTCGTACGCGATCGAGCGGAAATGGACCTTCTTCGTCGTGATCAGCGGGAAGCCGTCGGACAGCCGGTAGCGCAGCTGGTGACCGAAGATCGACCGCGTGCCCGTGCCGGTGCGGTCCGCCTTGCGCGCGCCCGTCTCGAGCACGTGGCGGAGCAGGTCCTCGTACTGCGTGTCCGGCATGCCCGCGACGATAGCGCCTGTTTTTCTGCCATCCGG
This sequence comes from Pseudonocardia xinjiangensis, assembly GCF_050948425.1. Classification (NCBI taxonomy): domain Bacteria; kingdom Bacillati; phylum Actinomycetota; class Actinomycetes; order Pseudonocardiales; family Pseudonocardiaceae; genus Pseudonocardia; species Pseudonocardia xinjiangensis. The sequence goes on from NZ_CP192009.1 coordinate 4,946,176, forward strand.
ACCGGACAAATGGGAAGATCTCCGGATGAATCTCCGGCGCCTGCTCCCCGTCCTCGCCCTCGGTGCTCTCCTGGCCGGGTGCGGGGGCGGTGGTGTCTCCGCCGGCCCACTGGCACCTCACGCGCTGGACGGCCCCGACTACTCCGGCTACCTCACCGCCGTCGAGGGCATCCCCTTCTTCCGAGGGCCGCACGCCGCCGCCACCGCTGCCTGCGAGCGGAAGGCGCGGGACATGACGCGCGAGGAGGCGATCGACCTGGTGGCCCGGGCGATGGCCGACGCCGGGTTCGGGCGACCGGAGGCCCAGCGCACGATCGACGCCGTCGACCAGTTCAACATCTGCCCCGACTCGACGGCCTGGGAGAGCTGACACCTGGTGCAGGGCCATGGCCGGCATCGATGTGTTCTGCATCACATGATCTTGTGAGTGCGGCCGGCGGCACGATCCCGGCGCCCCCACGCTGCGGCGACGGGTTTCACCTGGTAGGGGGCAGCCGCGCAGACCACCTGACGTACTGAGCGTCACAGCACGTCCGCCACGCCGTCTCCGACGGGTGAACATCACCAAGTAACCCCGGTGGTTTTGTGCCGTTTGGGTAACCGGGACGCCTTTCCACGGTTCGGTCGTTCCCACGATGGGGGGAACGTGATCGAGCTCGAGGCCGTCTCCAAGCTCTACCGCACAGGACCGATCAAGGTTCATGCGCTGAGCGCGGTCGACCTGACCATCGACGAAGGCGACTTCGTCGCGATCATGGGCCCGTCCGGTTCCGGCAAGAGCACGATGATGAACGTCCTCGGCTGCCTGGACGTGCCGACGTCCGGCACGTACATGCTGAACGGGATCGACGTCAGCAAGCTCCGGGAGAACCGGCTCGCCGAGATCCGCAACCGGCAGATCGGGTTCGTCTTCCAGTCCTTCAACCTCATCGCGCGGACGTCCGCGGCACGCAATGTCGAGCTACCGCTCATCTATGCCGGAGTCGGCCGCCGCAGTCGCCGGGCGCGCGCCCGCGCGGCGCTGGAGCGGGTCGGGCTCGGCGACCGCCAGAACCACATGCCCAACGAGCTCTCCGGCGGCCAGCAGCAGCGCGTCGCGATCGCGAGGGCCCTCGTCACCGATCCGGCGATGATCCTGGCCGACGAGCCGACGGGCAACCTCGACTCGGCATCCACCGTCGAGATCATGCGGCTGCTCGTCGAGCTGAACGAGACGGGCCGCACCGTCGTGCTGATCACGCACGAGAACGAGGTCGCCGGGTTCGCCAAGCGGGTGATCGAACTGCGCGACGGCAAGATCGTGCGCGACGTCCGCAACGGCGTGGGCAGCGGAGTCGGGGGCGAACGGTGAACCTGCTCGAGACGGCCCGAATCGCACTGCGCGGTCTCCGCGCGAACCGGCTCCGCTCCGCACTCACCACGCTCGGCATCGTCATCGGCGTGGCGTCGGTCATCATCCTCGTCGCCCTCGGCAACGGCATCCAGTCCGGCTTCAACGACATCTTCGGATCGCTGGCCACCCAGATCACCGTCACCCCGACCCAGGGCAGCGCGCCCAGCGGCGGACGCGCCAGGGACCTCACCGACGCCGACCTCGAGGCACTGCAGGACTCGGCCAAGGCGCCGAACGTCGAGTCGATCACGCCGGTCGTCGGCGGCACCGGGCTGCTCCAGCTCGTGGGCGGCGGCCAGTACCGGACGTCGATCACCGGCACCACCGCCGACTATCTCGAGGTCAACGCCCGCGACCTGCAGGTCGGCCGGAACTTCACCGAGTTGGAGGCCCGGACGAAGGCCAAGGTCGTGATCCTCGGCCCGAACCCGGTCACCGAGCTCTTCAACGGCAACGCGGCCGCCGCGCTGGGGCGGGAGATCCGGATCGGCCGCACGATCTTCCGGGTCATCGGGGTCGCAGCAGTCAGCGGCCAGCAGGACGACGTGGCGATCATGCCGCTGGGGGCGGCACGCAGCTACCTCCTCGGCGGCGGCGACACCCTGAGCAGCATGATCGCCAGGGCCGACTCCGTGGCAACGGTGCCGGCAGCCACCGACCAGATCACGAACATCCTCTCCGCCCGGCACGGCATCCGGGAGCCGGCCGAACGTGACTTCAACGTGCAGGCGCTGCAGAGCCTGCTCGACCAGTCCTCGCAGTTCCTCACGTTCCTGACGCTGTTCACCGGTGCCGTCGCGGGCATCTCGCTCGTCGTCGGCAGCATCGGCGTCGCGAACATCATGCTGGTCACCGTCACCGAACGGACCCGGGAGATCGGCATCCGCAAGGCGATCGGTGCCCGTCGGCGGGCGATCCTCCAGCAGTTCCTCCTCGAGTCGATGTTCCTGAGCGGGCTGGGCGGCCTGGTCGGGATCCTGATCGGCGTCGGCGTCTCGCTCGCGGGCGCCGCGGTGCTTCCCCAGCTCGTCCCGGACTTCCCACCGCCGTCGGTGTCCGTCGGCTCGGTGGTCCTCTCCTTCTCGATCAGCTTGCTGATCGGCCTCGTCGCCGGCGGCTACCCGGCGAACCGCGCGGCACGGCTGCGCCCCATCGAGGCCCTCCGCTACCAGTGAACGTGACCATGGCAGGAGCTCTCATGTCCCGAACGACCCGGCGGCGCACCCGGGTGACGCTCTCGGTCGCCGTGCTGGCGGTGGTCGGCGCAACCGCGTGCACGGCAGAGCAACCGCCTCCGCCCACCCTGCGGGTGGATCGGGGCACGGTCGCGACGTCCGTGTCGGCGTCGGGCACGCTGGTGGCGATCACCGAGCAGAACCTCGGCTTTCCCCAGGCCGGGAAGCTCGCCGAGGTCCTCGTCGGCGTCGGCACCCGGGTCGAACCCGGCCAGGTGCTGGCCCGCCTGGACGACTTCGCCCTGCGCCAGACGCTCGAGCAGCGCCACGCCGGGCTCGCCCAGCAGCAGGCGCAGCTGGCCAAGATCCGCAACGGCAACTCGGTGGAGGCGGCCCAGGCGACGCTGGAGCAGGCCGAGAAGATCCTCGACGCCACCGAGGACCAGGCCGAGGCCACGAACAACGCGAACTACTCCGCCACGGACCGGGCCGAGAAGCAGCTCGAGTTCGACCGGAAGGTGCTCGACCAGGCCGAGCACCGGCTGGAGGCGGACAAGAGGGCCTGCGGATCCGGGCCTTCTAAGCCCAGCGGGCAGCAGCAGGACGCCAGCTCCAACTCGACCCAGACTACGACCAAGGCATCCTCCGGACTCCTCGGCACGGGAAGTACACCGGAATCTCCGGCGCCGACCACGCAACCGAACCAGAGTGGCGGCCTCGTGGCGAACCCCGCCTGCGACCGGATCCCGGCCGACAAGCAGGCGGTGACGGACGCCAAGCGCGTGGTCCTGTCCTCGGAGACGGCCCTGGACACCGCCGAGCAACGGCAGAACGTCGACGAGGCGGCGGGGCGGCTGTCGATCGAGAACGCCAGGCAGAGCGTCGTCACGGCCAAGAACGAGGTCGACAGCGCCGGTAGCGACAAGCCCGCCGACACCTCCGCTCAGGAGGCCGCGGTCCGCGACGCGGAGGCCCAGGTGGCGCTCGCTCAGCGCGACGTCGACAACACGGTGCTTCGCGCTCCGGTCGCGGCCGTCGTCTCGGCCGTCAACGGAGCGGAGGGCGAGTACGTCGGGGCGGCGACCGGGACCACGGCGTTGGCGCCGGGCAGCTCCGCGGCCCTGCCGGAGATCGCCGCCACCTCGGGTGGAGGCGCCGGCGGTGGCGCGGGGGCGGCTCCGGGCGGCGGCGCGTTCATCGTGCTGAACAACATCGACTCGTTCCAGCTCGTCGTGCCGTTCGAGGAGTCCGACGCAGCGCGCGTGGCCGCCAACCAGCGGGTCGAGATCACCGTCGACGCGGTCCCGGACCTGCGGGCACCGGCCACGGTGCTCGCCATCGCCCCCTCCGGGAACTCCACCACGGGGGTCGTCCGCTACTACGCGACGATCGTGCTCACCGAGAACGACGACCGCCTGCGCGACGGGCAGACCGCACTGGCCGACGTCATGGTGCAGTCCGTGGACAACGTGCTGCGGGCGCCGTCCGCCGCCACCCGCACCGACGCCGGCCGCCTGGTCGTCGACGTGCGGGGCCCGGACGGTGCGCCGGTCCCGACCCCGTTCCAGGCGGGACTCGTCGGCGACGAGTACACCGAGGTGGTCTCCGGGCTCACCGAGGGGCAGGAGCTCCTGCTGCCGCAGGGGCAGTCCACCACCTGATCCCTGGCCCGTCACGGTGCCACCGATCCCCGTCGCAGTCGGCCACCGTCAGCCAACGTCGATCGTCACGGTGGCCGTGCTGGTCGCCGCGGAGCTGCCGGTCAGCTTGGTCATGTCGATGCGCAGGTACTCGCCGTTGTCCTGCTGGTCGGTCGCAGGGCTGAGCTTCGACTCGAGGTTGTACGGCGGCCTCGGCGTCGCGTCCGAGATACCGGAGATGCCGAAGTCGCTGTCGTTGCTGATGATCAGCGTCTTGCCACCGTCCAGCGCGGCGACGCCCTCGACCTTGTCGTGGGAGAAGAAGCGGCTGTACCCGTCGACCGGGTTCGGGTCCAGTGACGCCAGCAGGCCGTCCAGATCCAGGTACTGCGACTCGGCGACGGGCTTGATCCCGACGCCCTGGTAGGTCTTCAGCGCGTCCGCGGTCGGCTGCGGCTTCGCCTCGTCCGTGAGCGAGAGGGCCTCGATCGTCTTGCCGCCGACGAGCAGGCCCTTCGACGCGTCGTAGGTCGCGCCGGGCACGTTCGCCGACGGGCCGACGTCCGTCGCACCGCTCAGGTCGATCTTCCAGAGCCGCTTGTATCCGTCCGCTTTCGGGAACTTGGAGTCGCGCTCGTCGACGAGGAACGTCGTGTTCGACAGCGCGGTGATCTCGCTGTTGGCCGTCTTGTTCGACTTCGGATCGTGCAGCAGATAGAGGTACTCGTGCAGGGCGTGCGTCTGCAGGTCGTAGGTGACGATCCGCGTGGGCGCGAGCTCCGTCGCGTCCTGTCCGTCGAGGTCGGGCTGCTGGAGCCCGGACTGCATCAGTCCGACCAGGGTCCTGCCGTCCGGCGTGACGGTCAGGCCCTCCATACCGCGGTTCGGCACGCGGTTGAGCAGTTCCTCGGGAAGCGTTCCGTCCTTCGGCGAGAGGCGCTGGAGCGTGCGGCCGCCGGCGTCGAAGTGCGTGATGAACGGGCCGTACTCGTCCGAGACCCAGAACGTGCCGTCGGGCAGCGCGACGAGACCCTCGGGGTCGTAGCCGTCCGGGTCGGCCGCGAGGGCATGGCCGCTGAGGTCCTCGGTCTTCTCGCCCGTCGGGTTGTCGGTATTGACCCGCCCCGAGTACGGATGACCGGAGTGGTCGGTGAGCGGGATCTCCCGGATCAGCGTCGCCCGGCCGCCCGAATCGAGCTTGAAGAGGGCGATCGCCGGGTCGTAGTCGGGGATCGGCTCGATGACGTCCCCGTTCGCAGCGGCGGCGTTGGGGCCGCGGTCCTCGAGTCCGTAGACCTCGTCGGAGTGGCCCGGCACCGGCGTCACTGCGGAGCCGAACGAGCCTGCGTTCAGCTGCACGTTGCCGTAGCTGCCCAGGGACGGGAGGTGGTCGGTGTAGAGCGAGACGGCATTGCTGACCGTGTAGGTGAAGCTGTCGTGGCCGGTGAACCCGGCGGCGGGGACGTATCTGAACGACCCGTCGGGGTTGAGCTGCAGCGAGCCGTGCTGCGGATCGGAGTGCACCAGCAGTTGCGCGCTGTCTCCCGCCAGCACGCCGTGGGCGGCGTCGACCGCGAGCGCGCCGCCGGTCCCGGTCGAGTAGGTGGCGGCCTTCGCAGTGGCTTTCGCGGGATTGTCACCGGCGTGGGCCTGGCCCGGCGTCAGCGGCCCGGCGAAGGCCGCCGCGGCCAGGACGAGGGTCGTGGCGGCGGCACGCCGGACGAGACGTCGGGGCGCGGAGGAGCGCGACGCTGGCATGGGGTCTCCTTGGCGGGGGCGGCGACGCCGGAAACCTCTGGGCGTCCCGCGCGAGAATATGATCGGCCCGTTGCCAGCTGTGATCTGCCTGTGATGTGTAGCAGCCGGACCAGAAATGTGATCTCAAATCTACGAGATCGAGAGCCGGCAGGGCGGCGCCAGTGGTAAACGGCACAATGGAAGGGCTTCGATCACACTCAACGATCAGTCCCGGCAGTCGTTAATCCTGGCCGGTCGACAAGCACACTCCGGGCGATTCGCCCCCGCAGTGCGCCTATTGTTCGCGAGTTCTTCTCGGTCGCTTCTCCGGCCCGACGACCCATGACCTCGTGTTCCTGATCGCGGCTCAGCGGGTCCGGTAGCGCGCGTAGATCAGCCCGCTGCCGAAGGCACGCTCCTCCACCAGCTCGAGATCGAGACGCACGCCGTCAGGAAAGAACCGCTTGCCGCCGCCGACCACGCTCGTGGTGATGAACAGGTGATACTCGTCCACCAGGCCGGCCCCGATCGCCTGGGCCGCGAGGTTCGGGCCGTCGACGGTGAGGTCGTGATCAGCCTCGGCCTTGAGCTTGCGCACCGCGTCCGGGTCGAAGGTCCGCTCGATCCTGGTCTTCGCGCTGGACACCGACTCCAGCGTCGTGGAGTACACGATCTTCTCCGCGGCCTGCCAGTCGCGGGCGTACTGCAGGATGTGCGGCGGCTGGTCGGGCTCGGCGTGCGCGGTCTCCCAGTAGACCATCGTCTCGTACATCCGTCGGCCGTAGAGGTACGTGCCGACGGGGCGGAAGAGGTCGTTGACGAAGGTGTGCACCTCCTGGTCGTCGGCGCCCGTGCCGAGGTCGCCCTCCGCCGCCTCGGCGTAGCCGTCGAGCGAGGTGATCATCGAGTAGATGAGCTTCGCCATGCGTCTCCTTCGGGTCCGGGCGCGCCAGGCCGCCGACGGCCCTGCAGGCTGTGACCTCCGCATGACCCGGAACTCATCGATCAGCCGGCGCCCGAGCCGCCTCGGAGAGGAGCCGGTCCGGGTCGGCGGCGTAGACGGTCATCCACGTCGGCCGGAGCCGGTAGTAGACGACGTCGGACCAGTCGAACGACCCGCCGCCGTAGAACGCGTGCAGGTACTCGTGGGTCGCCGGCCAGTCGGGGTGACCGGGGCCGTCCACCGGGTTGAGATTCTCGACGACACCGTGGACGAAGACACCGAGATCCTCCCCACGTAGGTGCGCGACGCTCGCGGCGGGCCGCGCCCGCAGGTGCCGCGCCTTCGCCGCTCCCGGGCTGGTGCCGAACACCCAGCGGCCGTGCAGCAGGTGCCCGTCGACGGCACTGACGCGCGGCTCACCCTTCGCGGTGACCGTGGAGAGCACGAGGACGCACATGCCGGTGAGCACACCCACCAGCTGCTCGGCGGTCAGGCTTCGCTCGCCGGTGATGATCGACTGCAGGTGCGCTGTCGCGCGTCCGCGCGAGGTGTCGATGAGGGTTTGCAGGGCCTGGAGCTCCGGTTCGGTTTCGTACACATCAACAGCGTGACGCCTAAACCTGACAGGTCCCGTCCTCGAATCGCGTGGATCTTCACCAGAGCCGGACCCACGGGCGGCAGGTTCGGGACCGAGTACGAACTCCTCGCCAAGATCGACCCAGCCCGCGGGGTGTGTCAGCAGGGCGGCATCTCGGTGCCGGCCGCGGGCCTTCCACCGACTACGGCTCGACCTCGCGCGGACGACCTCTCGGTCGAATGTCGTGCAACTCGGTCATGGGCTACCGCAAACGGGCGAGGACGCCTACCACTGGCGGCCGACCGTACATCCGGTGGATCAGGGCGAAGACACATCCGCCGTCCGACGCACGAACCCGGCCCGGCGACCACGATCGGTGCCGTGAAACGCCGCCGATCGGAGGGAACATGATGGCGCGACGGACGTTGCCGACACGGGCGCTGCTGGCGTGCGGCGCCGTGGCCGGCCCGGTGTACGTGACCGTGGCGATGGCCCAGGCGCTGACCCGCGACGGGTTCGACCTGACCCGGCACCGTTTCACGGCGCTGACCGCCGGAGACCTGGGCTGGGTCCACAAGTCGAACATGCTGCTGGTCGGGATGCTCACGGTGCTGTTCGCGGTCGGGGCTGCACGGGTGTTGCGGACGGGTCAAGGCGCGGTGTGGGGACCGCGGTTGCTCGGGCTGTTCGGCGTGGCGTACGTGATCGGCGGCGCGCTCACCGCGGACCCGGTGGCCGGTTTCCCGCCCGGCGCCGCATCGGAGATGGTGCAGACCACCTGGCAAGGGGCTGCCCAGAACGCCTCGCGGGGGGCCAGCACGTTCCTCCTCATCGCAACGAGCGTGGTGATCGCGAGGCAGTTCGCCACCACCGGACGCCGGGGATCGGCCTGGTTCTACGGCCTCTACGGAGCCGCCGTCCCGGTCGCGTTCGCAGCCCTGATCGCCGTCAACTCCGCCGTTGGCAACTACCCCTATGCCATCGCAGTGGTCTTCCTCGTGACGCCCTGGATCTGGGTGACCATCCTGGCTGTCCACCTGTACGGACGGGAGTCGGCGCTACGAGGTGGTGTTCCGGCGTTCATGGCGACGAGAGGTGCGCCGGTGGGCTGACCCGGCGATGGTGCAAGCCCGACGTCCGATCGCCAGGAAAAGAAGGAGCACATCATGTCCGTCTCTTTTGCGCTCGCCGCCACCGCTGCCGAGCACGTTTGCACAACGCCGGCAGAATGCGCGAACCAAGGTGTCGGCACTTTCGTCGGGACACCCGCGCGAATCTGGGCCAGTGTGGCTGCACTGGTGGCGCTGGTCGGCGTGGCCGTCGGCGCGCCGGCGCTGGCCCGCTCCCGCCGCCGTGTCGGCAACGGCGGGAGAAAAGGGGCCGTCGTGGCCCTGGTGGCCGGGCTGACCGGCGCGGTCAACGGCGCGGTGAACCTGGCCGTCGCCGACGGTGGTCTCGGCACCGGCAACGGAGTAGCCGGTGGCGCCCTGGCCCTGATGCTCGGGCTGGTCGGCGCGGTCCTCGGCGGGCTGGTTCTGGCCCGCTCCCGCCGTACCGAACTGACCGGCTGACCGGCCGACCGGCCGACCGGCCGACCGCAGCGAATACGAGCGCGATGCCGTTGTCTCGCCGGATCGGCCAGACCGGGCGGCTCCGGGCGGTTGCGCCGACTGCGCGTACCGCAGTCCTGCGCGCCCGGCGAGGGGGCCTCGGCCGCCCGCTTCATCCTTGCGGGGTGATGCGATCGCTCGCCCGGTCGCTACAGTCCGTCCTCGCATCGTCGCTGACCGCATTCACAGCATCTCAGGCCTGCATCCAGCGTCCGGGTCGGCGCCGCCGCGCCGAATGGTCACCTGTCGCCTCCTGAGGGGATCACCGTGAGCACCACGACCGTCGCCGCCACCCCCGTCACCTCGGCTTCCTACGGGGTGCACTCCGAGGTGGGCGTGCTGCGCAAGGTTCTGGTCTGCGCCCCGGGTCTGGCGCATTCCCGGCTGACCCCTCGCAACTGCGACGACCTGCTCTTCGACGACGTCATGTGGGTCGACAACGCGCGTCGTGACCACTTCGACTTCGTCAACAAGATGCGCGACCGCGGGGTCGAGGTCGTCGAGCTGCACGACCTGTTGACCGAGACGATGGCCGTTCCCGAGGCCAAGACGTGGCTCTTGGACCGCAAGATCGTCCCCAACGAGGTGGGTCTGGGTCTGGTCGACGCCACCCGGGCGTTTCTGGAGGGGCTGACCGATCGGCGGCTGGCGGAGTTCCTCATCGGTGGGTTGGCGACGACGGACCTGCCCGAGGACTTCCGTCCCGGCTACGTCGCCCTCGCCCGGGAGTCGACCGGCGTGCGCGAATATCTGATGCCGCCGCTGCCCAACACCCTCTTCACCCGCGACACCACCTGCTGGGTCTACGGAGGGGTCACCCTCAACCCGCTGTTCTGGCCCGCTCGACACGATGAGACCTTGCTGTACAAGGCGCTCTACACCTTCCACCCGGACTTCGTGGGCTCCGCAGTCTGGTGGGGCGACCCCGAGCGCGCGTGGGGCCTGGCCACCATGGAGGGTGGCGACGTCATGCCGATCGGCAATGGTGCGGTCGCCATCGGGATGAGTGAGCGCACGTCCCGGCAGGCCATCGGGCAGTTCGCTGCCGCGCTGTTCGAGCACGGTGCCGCCACCCGTGTGATCGTCGCCGGCATGCCCAAGCTGCGGGCGGCGATGCACCTGGACACGGTGTTCACCTTCGCCGACCGCGACGTGGCGACGGCCTACCGCGACATCGTCGACGGCATCCACACCTTCAGCCTCCGGCCTGGTGACAAGGAGCCGGTCGAGGTCACCGAGGAGAAGCGGTCCTTTCCCGAGGTCGTTGCCGACGCGCTGGGCCTGTCCGAGCTGCGGGTGCTGGAGAACGGTGGAAACAGCTACGCGAACGAGCGCCAGCAGTGGGACAGCGGCAACAACGTCGTCGCCGTGGCTCCCGGGGTCGTATTCGCCTACGACCGCAACACCCACACCAACACCGTCCTGCGCAAGGCGGGCGTCGAGGTGGTCACGATCGTCGGCGCGGAACTGGGCCGCGGCCGTGGTGGGGGGCACTGCATGACCTGCCCGATCGTCCGCGACCCCGTCGACTTCTGAGCTGCTCGTTCAGCGGAGGTGACCCACGATGGTCGAGACGCACCGCCCGGTTGCCGAGCCAGGGGCCGACACCACGGTCGCCACGCAGGGAAAGATGAGCCTGCCCACCTTGACCGCGATGGTGGTCGGCAGCATGGTCGGCGCGGGCGTGTTCTCGCTACCGGCGCGGTTCGGCGTGGCGACCGGGATCCTCGGGTCACTGATCGCGTGGGCGGTTGCGGGGACGGGCATGCTGATGCTCGCTTTCGTGTTCCAGAATCTCGCCATTCGCAGGCCCGACCTGGACTCCGGCGTCTTCATCTACGCCAAGGCCGGCTTCGGTGACTACGTCGGGTTCAACTCCGCAATCGGCTTCTGGGCGAGCACGATCGCCGGCAACACCTTCTACTGGGTGTTCATCACCGCGACCCTCGGCGGGTTCTTCTCCGCCTTCGGCGACGGCGGCACCGTCCTCGCGGTGGCGCTCTCCACTGTCGGTGTCTGGTTGTTCCACTATCTGATCGCGCGAGGGGTCCGCGACGCCGCCGTGATCAACCGGATCGTGACGGTACTCAAGATCCTTCCGATCATCGTCTTCATCGTTGTGCTGTTCCTGGCGTTCGACGCCGGTGTCTTCTCCGACAACTGGATCGCCACCGGCTACGGCGATCTCGGCTCACTCAACGAGCAGGTACGCAACACGATGATCATCACGACGTTCGTCTTCATCGGTATCGAGGGCGCCAGCGTCTATTCGCGCTACGCCAAGAGGCGCAGGGACGTGGGCAAGGCCACCGTCGTGGGCTTCCTGAGCGTGCTGTCGATCTTCGCGCTGGTGACGCTGTCGAGCTACTCGGTGCTGCCACAGCCGGCGATCGCCGCGACCCGCCAGCCCTCGATGATCGGCCTGTTCGAGTCCGTCGTCGGCCCGTGGGGCACCTGGTTCATCAGCGCGGCCGTCATCGTCTCCGTTCTCGGCGCGTACCTTGCCTGGACCCTGATGGCCGCCGAGGTGATGTACATCCCGGCCCGCGATGAGGACTTGCCGGCCTTCCTGAGCAAGGAGAACGAGAACGGGACGCCGATCACGGCTCTCGTCGTCAGCTCGCTGGCGGTGCAGGGCCTCCTCGCCGCGACGCTGGTCCTCACCGACGCGCTGAACTTCATGCTCGACCTGTCCACCTGCCTGGCGCTGATCCCGTACTTCCTCGCCGCCGCATACGCACTGAAGCTCGGCCTCACGGGCGAGTCCTACGAGAACGTAGACGTCCGGACGCGCCGCAAGGAGACGATCATCGCGGGGATCGCGACCGTCTACACGGTGTTCCTCTTCGAAGCCGCCGGTCCGAAGTACCTGCTGCTGTGCACGGTGATCCTCGCCCCGGCCACGCTGCTGTACATCAAGGCGCGCAGCGAGCGGGGCCGCCGGCTGTTCACCGCCACCGAGATGGCCCTAGGCGCAATCATCGTGGCCGCCGGTATCGCCGGCGTCGTCGGCCTGTGGACCGGCTTCATCACCATCTGACCCCGTTTCCGCGAGCCCGCAGTGTCCGACTCGAGACCGAGTCGAGCCCAATCGTTGGGAGTCGGCATGAACCGCATCGGAGTCGTCGGGGCGATCCTGCTCACCCTGCTGCTGCTCGCCGGATGCGGCTCGAGGCAGGCCGCCTGCCCAGACCTCGACCGGACCACGACCGAGCTGGGCACCGTCGACGGGCAGGTGGGCCGGCTCCGGCTGCTCAGCGTGGCCATCGCGTCCCCCGGCGGGCGAGGCAGCATGCACATCGCCGGAGACAGCGCCGCGCTCCTCCTGACCATCGCGAACGACGGCGAAACCGAGGACGTGCTCATCGGGGCCGGCGCCGATGTCGCTGCACAGGTCGTTCTCCGGAACGGCGACGCCGCGCCGGATCCGCGCGTGGAGGTGCCCGTGCCGCCCGGTCCGACCGCGGTCCTCAGCGAGGTGACCGGACCGCACCTGGAGCTGTCCGGGCTGCGAGAGACTCTGCAGAGCGGCCTCCGCGTCCCGGTCACCTTCGAGTTCCGCGACGCCGGATCGGTGACTCTCACGGTGCCGGTCCGTACCTACACCGACGTCCGCCCGGACAAGTACCTGGAGCCCGTTGCCGTGACTGCTTGCTGACTCGCGCCGGGACCCGCCGAGCCACCATCGAGCAGTGCCCGTCAGCAAGCAACGAGGCTATCTACGAAGTATTGGGCCAGGGGCGCGGGGCCGGTCACCAGGCGACGGTGAGCGTGCGACCCACACCCGAGAAGTCGCCGTTGCCAAAGCCGACCAACCCGGCCGCCCCGCAAGCTCGACACCAACCAGCTCGCGGCGGGAGCCGCCGTGGCTGACGCTGCGCGGGCCCGCCTACGCGTGAACCGCGGAACAGGGCCCCACAGGCGCGCGCCCCGTGCGACGTCGAGCGCGGCCCACCGGCACCATGGCGCGCCGGTGAGGGGGAGAAACAGCCGGGCCACGGGTCCCAGGACGAGACACCGCAGGCCTGACATTGAGCGCCGTCGGGTTCGCACCGGTCCTTCTCGAAGTGCACCTACATAAGATCGCCGTGTGATCTACGTCTACGAGCGGCTGGCGGCCTTCCGCCGAAGCCGCTGGGGCGACATCGTGTGGCTCGGGCTGCTCGCCGTGCTGGTGGTGCTCGTGAGCTGGCTGAGCCGGCCGCGGGGCACCGGCTGGTCGCCGGTGCTGCTCGGTGGGTGGGCGATCCTGCTCGCCGGCATCGGGGTGCTGTGGTGGCGGCGCTCGCATCCGGTGCTCGTGCTGGTGGGCACTACCGCGGTCGCTCTCACGTACTACCTGCTCGGGTATCCGCCGGGGCCGGAGCCGCTGCCGTTCGTCGTCGCGCTGTACGCCGCTGCCGGGCACGGGCCGCGCAAGGTCTCCTGGACGACGGTCGCGCTCGTGCCGGTGGTCGTCGGGTCCGTCGAGATCATCCGGAACGAGCCACGGGAGAACCTGGCGCTGGTCATGGCGGTCCTCGCGCTCGTCGTCGTCAGCGGTGAGTTGGCAAGGGCCCGGCGGGCATCCGTGCAGGCGCTCGAGGACCGGGCGCTCGCCGCGGAACGCACCCGGGAGCAGGAGGCGGCCCGCCAGGTCGCCGAGGAGCGGCTGCGCATCGCGCGGGAGCTGCACGACGTCCTGGCCCATCATCTGTCGGTGATCAGCATCCAGGCCGGGGCGGCCGCGGTGCGGGGCCGCGAGCGTCCCGAGGTCGTGGACGACGCGCTGCGCACGATCCGCGCGTCGGCGAGCGAGGCGCTCACCGAGGTCCGGAGCGCGCTCGGGGTGCTGCGCGCGGAGCCGGCGCCGACGTTGGCCGGGTTGGCGGACCTGCTGGCCAGGACGCGCGCCGCCGGGCCGGCGGTCGAGCTCACCGTCGACGGCGAACTCACCGATCTCCCCGCGACCGTGCAGTCGGCCGCGTACCGAATCGTGCAGGAGGCGCTGACCAACGTCGTGCGCCACTCCGGCGCGACCGCCGCCCGGGTGCGGCTGTGCCGGCAGCCGACGTGTCTGATCGTCGAGATCGGCGACGACGGCCGCGGCACCGCCGACGCCGCCCGCGACGGCTACGGCCTGCGCACCATGCGGGAGCGCGCCGCGGCGCTCGGCGGGGACCTGGACGTCGACACCGCCGGCCCGCGCGGTGTGCGGGTCAGCGCCCGGCTGCCGATGACGGGACAGGCATGATCCGCGTCCTGCTCGCGGACGACCAGCCGCTCATCCGCACCGGCCTGCGCGCGATGCTCGACGAGGACGACATCGAGGTGGTCGCGGAGGCCGCCGACGGCGCGGAGGCCGTCCGGCTCGCCGTCGAGCACCGCCCGGACCTGGTGCTCATGGACATCCGCATGCCCGTGCTCGACGGCGTGACGGCCACGGCGCGGATTCTCGGCGAGCTCCGCCTCACCGACGTGCACGTCGTGATCCTCACGACCTACGACCTGGACGAGTACGTGTACCGGGCGCTCCGGGCAGGCGCGAGCGGCTTCGTGCTCAAGGACACCGACCCGACCGAGCTGGTGTCCGGCCTGCGCGCCGTTGTGCGCGGTGACGCGTTGCTCTCCCCGGTCGTCACCAGGCGGCTGATCGAGAGCTTCACCGCGGCGCAGCCGACCGGCCGGCCGTCGCTGCCGGTCCACCGGCTGACCGGTCGCGAGCGCGAGGTCCTCGACCTGCTCGTCACGGGCCTCGCGAACGACGAGGTCGCCGAACACCTGGTGATCAGCCCGGCCACCGCGAAGACGCACGTGAGTCGGGTGCTCGCCAAGCTCGACGTCCGGGACCGCGCGCAGCTCGTCGTCCGCGCCTACGAGTCGGGGTACGTCGCCCCCGGACGTCCGGGTTGACGTCCACCTTTCGCGTAGACGGAACACCGCCTCGGGCTGACGAACCGGGCCGCTCCGGCCGCCACCGTGGAGCGGACCGACGGACGTCGAGAGGAGCGGTCGTGGACGTGATGGTGGTACGGCGGGCCAAGGCGGTGGGCCTGGTGCTGGGACCGGTGATGATGGCGACATCCACGTTCTTCTGGGTGGACGGGGAGCACGGCGCCACGGGTGGGACGCTGGCGGCGTTGTCGCTGGTCCCGTGGGCGTTCGGCCTGCTGGGCGAGTACGACCGGCTGCGCGGGCAGGCACCGCGCCTGTCGGCCGCGTGGCTCCTGTTCTTCCTCTACGGCGTGCTCGGAGGCGTCTCGTTCGGGCTGCGGGACTTCTACGACGCCGCCTTCCACGTCTCGCAGGCCGACTCGGTGCACGCGTTCGCGGCGTACCCGCTGCAGGCGCAGGTGATCCTCTGGCTGGCCGGTCCCGCGTTCCCGCTGTCGCTGCTGGCGCTCGCCGGTCTGCAGTGGGTCACGCGGCGGACGCCGCGCTGGGCGACGCTGCTCCTCGCCGCCGGCGCCGTGGCGTTCCCGGCGAGCCGCATCCCGCGCATCGAGCTGGTCGCGCACGTCGCGGACTTCGTGTTGGTCGCCGCGTTCGCCTACCTCGCGTGGCTGCACTGGGCCCGCGCGCAAGAGTCGATCACGCCACCCGCTGGTCCCAGGGCAGGAACGGTGAGCAGCAGCGCCGGCTGAACTCGTAGGTGCGGTGCCCAGACCACCGCTGACCCGCACGTTCGCGTGGTCAGCGCCCTGGGTGGTGACAGCAGAGCTCGACCAGCTGTGCGTCCAGGTCGACCCGGTGGACAACCCTCGACAACGCGTCGTGGGCGACGCCGCTCCGCTGCGTCCTAGGAGCGCCAGTTCTTCAGGCTGTCCAGGGCGACGGCGACGATGATCACGACGCCCTTGATGATGAGCTGGGTGAAGAACGGCACGTTCATCAACACGAGCCCGTTGCTGAGGACGCCGATGATGAGCGCGCCCACGAACGTGCCGTGGATCCGGCCGCGGCCGCCGAAGAGCGAGGTGCCGCCGAGCACGACCGCGGCGATCGCGTCGAGCTCGTAGCCCTCACCGGCGCGGGGTTGGCCGGACTCGACGCGGGCGGCGAACATGACGCCGGCGAGACCGGCCGTGAGCCCGGCGAGCAGGTAGACCTTGAGCAGCACGCGCTTGACCTTGATGCCCGCGAGGCGAGCGGCCTCGACGTTGCCGCCCACGGCGTAGACGTGTCGGCCGAACGTGGTGCGTTCGAGGACGAACCACACGGCCAGGTAGGTGATCACCATGACCACCACCGGCGAGGGGATCGCGGCGATGTTGCCGTTGCCGAGGAGGCGGAAGCCCAGCTGGCCCTCGGCGATCAACGGCTGGCCGTCGGTGAGGGCGTAGGCGGTGCCGCGCAGGTAGGTGAGCGCCCCGAGCGTCACGATGAACGCGGGCAGCGCAAGGTAGGCCACGAGCAGGCCGTTGAGCAGCCCGGCGGCCGCACCGACCAGGATCCCGCCGAGCACGGCGACGAGGGCGGGCGTGCCGCCGTTCCACAGCAGCACGGACGTCACCCCGGCAACGCCGATGATCGACCCGACCGACAGGTCGATGCCGCCGGTGAGGATCACGAGCGTCATTCCTGCGGCCAACACGGCATTGATCGAGACGGCGCGGGCGACGTTGAAGCCGTTGCTGAGGCTCCAGAAGTTGGGCGCGATCACCGCCATGAGGGCCACCATTGCGAGCAGCACGATGATGATGCCGTAGCGGTCCCACATCTGGCCGAAGCCGGGCCGGGTGCGCCCGGATCTCTCGAGCGCGGACGTGCCCGCCGGGACGGTCCGGGTCATGCGGGGGTGCCTCCGTTCTGGTAGCTGCTCGCCGCTGTGTCGGACCCGGCCACCCCGGTGGCGTGCAGCATCACGGCCTCCTCGGTGGCCTCCTGCCGGTCGAGCTCG
Source organism: Pseudonocardia xinjiangensis (assembly GCF_050948425.1). Lineage (NCBI taxonomy): Bacteria > Bacillati > Actinomycetota > Actinomycetes > Pseudonocardiales > Pseudonocardiaceae > Pseudonocardia > Pseudonocardia xinjiangensis. Next base: position 4,963,130 of record NZ_CP192009.1, read on the forward strand.
GCGACGATCCGGCCGCCGCGCACCACCAGCACCCGGTCGCTGATGCCGAGCGCCTCGGGAAGGTCGGAGGAGACCACGAGCACGGCGACGCCGCGCCCGACCTGCTCGTTGATGATCCGGTAGATCTCGTACTTGGCGCCGATGTCGACGCCGCGGGTGGGCTCGTCGAGGATCAGCACGCGCGGGCCGACGGTGAGCCAGCGGCCGAGCACCACCTTCTGCTGGTTGCCGCCGGACAGGTGCCCCACGTCCTGCGACGGCGCGGTGCGGATGCCCAGGGCGTCCATCTGGCGGCGGGCCGCGTCCCCGATGGCGCGGCGGCGCAGCACCCCGAGCCGGGAGAACCTGCCGAGCGCGCCGGCCACGAGGTTGTCGCGGATCGACATCAGCGGGAACAGCGCCTGTTCCTTGCGGCTCTCGGGGAGCAGCCCGATGCCGTCGCGGATGCTGGCGGCGGGGGATCGGTTGTCGAGGAGCTTGCCGTCGAGCTCGACGGTGCCGCCCCGGGCGCGGTCGGCGCCGTAGATCATCCGGGCGATCTCGGTGCGACCCGCGCCGATCAGGCCGACCATCCCGACCACCTCGCCGGCCCGTAGCTGCAGGTCGACAGGCCCGATCCCGGCGCCGTCGGTCAGGCCCTGGACGCGGAGCACGACCTCGCCTGCCGTGCGGTCGTCGTGGACGTAGAGCTCCTCGACGTTGCGCCCGATCATCTGGGTGATCACCCGCTCGGGAGTGATGTCGGCCTTCTCGCTGGTGCCGACCGAGCGGCCGTCGCGGAACACGGTGACCCGGTCGGCGAGCTGCCAGACCTCCTCCATCCGGTGGCTGATGTAGACCAGCCCCATCCCGGCGGCCCGCATCTCGTCGATCAGGCTGAAGAGCTGCCGCGCCTCCCGATCCGACAGCGCCGCGGTGGGCTCGTCGAGCACGAGGATCCGAGCGTCCTCGGCGAGGGCGCGGGCGATCTCGACCATCTGCTGGCGGCCGACGGACAGCCGGCGCATCGGCAGCCGGGGGTCGATGTCAGCGCGGACGCGGGCCAGCTTGTCGGTGGCGTCGCGCAGCACCCGCCTGCGGTCGAGGCCGCCCCAGCGCGTGCGCGGTTCGGCGCCCAGCGCCAGGTTCTCGGCCACCGTCATGTCGGGAACGGTGTTGAGCTCCTGGTGGATGATCGCGATCCCCAGCGCGGCCGCCTCGATCGGGGACGCCACCGTGACCGGCTCCCCGTCGATCCGGATGGTGCCGGCGTCCGGAGCGTGGACGCCGGCGAGCACCTTCATCAGCGTCGACTTGCCGGCGCCGTTCTCCCCCATGAGGGCGTGGACCTCACCGGCGCGCAGATCGAAGTCGACGCCGCGTAGGGCGGGAACCCCACCGAAGGACTTGGTGACACCCTCCATGTCGACCAGGGCGGTCATCGGGCCTACTGCCAGCCCTTGTACTGCGCCAGGTTCTCCCTGGTGATCATCTCGGTGGGCACGAGCACGGACTGCTCCTCCAGCGCCTCGCCCGCGAACAGCTTCTGGGCCATCTCCAGCGCGATCGCGCCCTGGGTGTTGGGGTCCTGAGCCGCCGTGGCACGGAACATCGAGTCGGGCTTCTGCAGCTCGGCAACCGCCTCCGGCGATGCGTCGACGCCGACGATCACCAGCCCACCGATGCCGGCCTGCTGCGCGGCGAGGGTGGCACCCAACGCCGTCGGGTCGTTGATCCCGAATACGCCCTTCACGTCCGGGTGTGCGGTGAGCATGTCGGTGGCGATCGTCAACGCCTCTGCGCGCCCGTTGTCGCCGTTCTGCTCGGCGACGATCGTGATCTGCGGGTAGCCCTGCAGCGCCTGCTTGCAGCCGGTGACCCGGTCCTGCACCGACGAGATCGGCGTGCCGTTGATCAACAGGATGTTGCCTGCGCCGCCGATCTGGTCGGCCAGGTAGGTGCAGGCGAGGTTGCCGGCCGCGGTGTTGTCCAGGGTGACCTGCGCCTCGGCACCACGTGCGGCGACGTCGACAGCGACCACCGTGATCCCGGCCGCCTTGGCCCGCTCGACCGCCGGCCCGATGCCGTCGGAGTCGACGGCGTTGATCAGCAGCACGTCGACCTGCTGCTGGATGAAGGCGTCGATCTGCTCGTTCTGGGCACCGAGGTCCTGCCGGCCGTCCTGCACGTTGACGGTGGCGCCGATCTTCTCCGCCCCGGTCTGTACGCCGTTGGCCATGGACTGGAAGAACGGGTTGGACAGATCCTGGACCATCAGCCCGATGGTCTTGACGCCCGCGCCGGGCTCGCTGCCACGGTCGGTGCTGACCGGGTCACCCTCGCTACAGGCGGTGGCCACCGCGCATGCCAGCACCAATCCGCTCGCCACAAGCAGCCGCTGCCGCAGCCTCATCGCTCGTACCCCCTGCTCGCGCCGTTGCGAGAGGCGATGTTAACGCACACATCAGAGCAGAAGGAGCGTACGGAGCACGGTGCCACCGAGCGGTCGACCAGTCTCATCGCAACCGGGTGGCGGCGCAGAACGCGCTCAGCGTGACGTCGACCCAGCTCAGACCGGCAGGTGGTACTGCTCTCGAGCACCGAGATGCACTACCGCCCGAAGACCTGCTGGACCGCGGGATCGACGATCACGCTGACGGCTGACATGTTCGGCGTCGACCTCGGCAACGGCACCTACGGCGAGACCGACCGCACCGAGACGGTGCACGTGCACGACGCCTGGGTCGGGGACGTGGGAACAGTGGCAGAAGAGCAGCGCTGTCTGAGGTGCTCGTCGGGCGTCACGTGCTGCGGGTGGCCGCGAAGGTACGGCTGGCCCAATCGGCGAACGTCGTCCAGCCGATCTGCGGTTGCGCGCCGTGCAGTGCGTCGAGATCGACCTGGTACCCGGGGCCGTTGAGAAACCGCCACATGGCATGCATGTCGGGGTTGGTGATGGAGTCCAACGGCACCTGCTCGTGGCGCACCGGACGACCCAGCGCCGCTCCGAGCGTGGCGGCCATCTGGGAGGGGGTCGGGGCGTCGCCGGCAATCTCGATCCGTCGTCCCACGTACCGGTGCGGGGACCGCAGCACCTCGGCGGCGAATGCCCCCAGGTCCGAGCGGGCCAGTTGCTGCAGCGGCCGATTCCCCGGCAACGGGAGGTCGAGGATCCCGTTGCGGATCCGGTCGGCGCCGCCGAGGGCGTTGTCGAAGAAGTACGTGGGTCCCAGGATCGTGTAGGGCAGGCTCCCTGCGGCGAGGTCGGCTTCGATGACGGCCTTGCTGTCGAAATGCGGGACGCCGCTGTGCTGGTCCGCCCCGGCCACCGAGCTGAACACGAGGTGTGGCATCCGCGACTCGCGGGCGGCGGCCAGGATCGTGCGGCCTTGCTCGACCTCGGCGTCCACACCGGAGTCGAACGGCGTGGTCACCGCGAACACGCCCGCAACCTCGCGCATCGCGGTGGTCAGCGACTTCTGGTCGGTCAAGGAGCCGGCCGCGACCTCGACGCCGCGGCCGGCCAGCCGCCGAGCGGATCCGCTGCCCGGGTCGCGCACCAGGGCTCGTACCGGCACGGCCCGCGCGAGCAGCGCCTCGGTCACGGCTCCGCCCTGTCCGCCGGTGGCGCCGAGCACCAGCACGGGAGCCTCAGGCATGGCTTGCACCTCCTGCCGGGGTTGTGCGCCCCGGCAACAGTACGTCGCCACCCGAACCTCGCCGGCTCTCGAGCCGACTGTGCGGGACCCTGCGGCGGCCAGGACGCTGGAGCTCGACGTGGAGTGCCGCCTCGAGGCGATGCGAGCGGTGATCACCTCCGGGCGACGCTGCGGCGACATCGCCCCCCCGTCGACGGCGATGGACGTACTCCCCCACTGAACTGCTCCGAACGGCAGCAATACAGGAAATCAACGATCATCCATATTCGACGAAACCCAAGCGCTCTGCACCTGTTCGATGAATCGCAACGTTCGCATGTATCTGCGCCACTCTGATGGATCTACTGAGGCGAAACGGATTCCGATGGGAGCGGGCGTACCATCAGATGAATGACGCGGAGCGCGACGACTCCCGAGATCCACTTGCGCCGCGCCGACCCCGTACTGGGCGCAATCATCGACAGGGTCGTGCGAGAGAACGGCGGCACCCGGCTGACGCTGCCGCCCGACCCCACGGCGCCGCGCGATCCGAACATCCCGACCGACCACTACAGCATGCTCATCCGCGCGATGGTCAGCCAGAACATCTCCATCATCGCGTCGACCGCGATCTACCGGAGACTGAACGAGCGCTTCGGCGGCCGACCGCCGACGCCGCAGGAAATCCTCGACGACGACCCCGACGAGCTGCGCCTGACCGCCGGCCTCTCCAGAGCGAAGACGACATCCCTCCGCTCACTCGCCGAGCACATCGTCTCCGGCGAGCTCGACCTCGAGCAGTTGCACGAGTTGCCCGACGATGCGGTGGTCACACAGCTCGTCGCGGTGAAGGGCATCGGCACATGGACCGCCCACATGTTCATGATGTTCCACCTGCACCGCCCGGACGTACTACCCGTCGGCGACCTCGAGATACGCCGCTGCGTCCAGCACGAGTACCGGCTGCCGGAGCGGCCACGCCCCGCTGAACTGGAAGAAATCGCGGAGCCGTGGCGCCCCTACCGAACGCTCGCATGCATGTACCTCTGGCAGATCGCGCACACCACGCCACAGGTCCAGGTGTACTGACTGGTGGCCTCGTCCGACATGGTGAGGGCCGGCAGAACAGGGATGACCGAGGAAGGTCCGAGGTCAGGCGGCATCGTGGAGGCGCTGGTCGTCACGCAGACGACCGCCCGGCACTAGGGTCGTGGACGATGAAACCCCTGGTACCGCTGTACGGTGCCGCCACACTTGCGAACGTCGTCCCGTCGATCCTGGCGGGGTTCGGCGTGCCGGACATGACAGCGGTCCTCGGGCTTCCCGGGGCGCGCAGGGTCTGTCTTCTTCTGGTCGATGGGCTGGGCTGGAAGTCGCTGCGCTCCCGCGAGGCCGAGGCGCCGTTCCTGTCGTCGCTGGCCTTCGAGAGTGAACCCATCACCGCGGGCTTTCCCGCGACGACCGCGACCGGCATCGCCGCGCTCGGCACCGGCCTGCCACCGGGAGAGAACGGCTTCGTCGGCTACTCCTTCGCCGCTGCCGACAATGTGATGCTCAATGTTCTGGGGTGGCATCGTCATGGTGACGGCCGCCCGGTGGACCTGCGCTCGCGGATCGTTCCTGAGGAGTTCCAACCTCATCGCACCGCGTTCGAACGCGCGGCTGATGCCGGCGTCGCCGTCAGCATCGTCGCTCCGCGAGAGCAGGACGGCAGCGGCCTCAGTCGCGCAGTGCTGCGAGGTGGTCGGTTCATCAGCGCACACACACTGGGCGACCTCACCAGCAGAACGCTGGAGGCACTCCGCGCTCACGACCGCGCGTTCTGCTACGCCTACCACGGCGACCTTGATGTGCTCGGGCACGTCTACGGACCGAGCAGCGACCCGTGGCGCCACCAACTGGCGTATGTGGATCAACTCGCAGCAAGGATCGCCGACGGACTCCCCCGCGGGGCAATGCTCGTCATCACGGCCGACCACGGCATGGTGGAAATCGCGGCTGACGATCGTGTCGACCTGGACAACGAACCACTCCTACGAGATGGGGTTCGGATGCTGGGCGGCGAGGCACGCGCTCGACACGTCTACACGGAATCGGGCGCAACCGACGACGTGTTCGACGGTTGGCAGAGTCTCCTCGGTGACCGAGCGTGGATCCTGCGCAGGGACGACGCCATCGCCGCGGGATGGTTCGGGCCCCAGGTTGACGACCGCGTTCGTCCGCGCATAGGCGATCTCGTCGTTGCGGCACAAGGAACCCTCGCCATGACTCGTACGCGAACCGAGGCACGGCTCAGCAGGTTCATCGGACAACACGGGTCACTCACTCCAGACGAACAGCTCGTTCCGCTTCTCGTGCTTCAGAAGAGCTAGAACCGGATCACGAACGTCACTGGAACGGTCATCAAGGACTCCGGTAGCTTCGAGCATCGATGACATGCATGCGAATCGAGGTGATTACGTGACACCGCAGGATCCGGTGCCCGCGTGCACTCATCTGGCTACAGAACGTCCGGAAGACACCGCCGAATGGCCCATACTGCCGGTGGCGCAGTGGCAACCGACCCGAGACACCCTGCACCTCTGGACTCAGATCATCGGAAAGATCCGGCTCGCGAACTCACCTTTGGTCAATCACTGGTGGAACGTTCCGCTCTACGTCACCTCCCGCGGGCTGACCACCTCGTTGATCCCGCACAACAGCGGCCGCAACTTTCAGATCGACTTCGACTTCCACGACCACCAGCTGCAGATCACGACGTCCGACGGCCAATTGCGATCACTGGCCCTCGAGCCGCGGAACGTCGCCGACTTCTACAACCGAGTACTGAACCATCTGAACGACCTCGGTCTCACCACCCGAATCTGGCCGAGGCCGGTCGAGATCGAGAACGCCATCCCGTTCGACAACGACGACACGCACGCCTCCTACGATCGCGACCACGTGCAGCGCTACTGGCGAACACTGGTCCAGATCGACCGGGTCATGCACGAGTTCCGCGGCCGGTTCCTGGGGAAGGCAAGTCCGGTCCACCTGTGGTGGGGCGCGCTCGACCTGGCGACCTCCCGGTTCTCCGGTCGCCCCGCACCTCCGCACCCCGGTGGCGCACCCAACATCGGTCCACACGTCATGCTGGAGGCCTACTCCTACGAAGTAAGCAGCTGCGGCTACTGGCCGGACGGCGACCACGGCCTCTTCTACTCCTACGTCTACCCCGAACCCGACGGGTTCCGCGACGCTCCTGTCGAACCCGTCGGCGCCTACTACAGCGAGGAACTCGGCGAGTTCGTCCTCCCCTACGAACGGGTCCGAGAAAGCGCCGACCCGGAGAAGCTGCTCCTCGATTTCCTGCAAACCACCTACGAGGCGGCAGCAGAGTACGCCGGATGGCAGCGACCGACGCTCGAGCGAACTCCATGACGAAGCGATGGTTGCCGTTGCGACAGGGCCGGCAGGGGCATCGGCCTGGCGATCACCCAGACCCTGGCGGACGCCGGTGCGCACGTGATCGCAGGAGCGCGCACTCCACTAGAGCGGATCTGCTCACCGCCGATGCAAGATCCCGGATGACAGGGCTGACGCGGTCAGGTGTTTGTATCCGACACTATCGAAGTAGACCAGAAGCTCGTGGTCATCTCGGCTCAGCATCTGTCCCTCTCCCCAGAGACGATGACGCACCGGAGTCCCACCGGTGACCGATGGGCGAGAAGGCGCGGTCGGTTGTGAGAACCGATCATTGTCGCAGTTCTCACAGGGTGGGGTATAGCTCTCGCCGAAGTATGCGAGGAGTTCCGCCCGACGGCATCGCGTACTCTCCGCGTATTCCCGGGCTGCGTTGAGACGGCTGGCCAGCACGGCTTGTCGCCGTTGATCCAGCGTCACCAGTTGATCGGTCAGATCGGCGGGACGTGGTAGATCCTGCTCAGGCTCGACAACGCGGTGGTGACCGGCCCCGGCAATGCTGACGAATCCCAGTTCGCTCAGTTCGTTGACCACACGGTCGACAGCGTGTGCAGCCACCTCGGAAGACTCAACCAGCTCCGCAACTGCAACTGACCCGCCGGCGTTCTCGATCGCATCGACAACCCGGTGGAGGGTCGCTTCGCCCAGGTGCGTGCGCGCTGCGAGGCTTCGAGGTATCCGGATGGCCCGCGGGTCGTGCACCAGGACCGCAGCAGCCGGCTCTCCGTCCCGGCCGGCCCGCCCGATCTCCTGGTAGTAGTCGTCGATGCTCGCAGAGACGCCCGCATGCACCACGGTCCGGATATCAGGTTTGTCGATTCCCAGGCCGAACGCACTGGTGGCGACCACGACATCCAGCCGCCCCGAGAAGAATTTGTCCTGTACGTCCGCCCGGGCACCGGCGGCCAGACCTGCGTGGTAGGGGGCGGTCCGGAAGTCGTCGAGCCGCAGCCGGTCGGCGAGCGACTCGCATCGTGCGTGAGTGAGCGCGTAGACCAGGGCAGGAGTCTCATGCTGGATCACCACGTCGACGCAACGATCGTCGACAGCGCGTGCCTCCGGCTTGCTCGGCTGGGTTTGCCGCATGGCGAGCGATATGTTCGGCCGGTCGAAATCGGCGACCACTACGTCCGGGGACTGCATTCCCAGGCGGCGCGTGATGTCCGCCTGCACGGGCGGGGACGCTGTCGCCGTCAATGCGAGGATCGTCGGTCGGCCGAGATCCGCGATCGCGTCGACCAGCCTCAGGTACTCCGGCCTGAACTCCTGACCCCACTCGCTGACGAGGTGCGCCTCGTCGACGACGAACAGCCTGACGTCGCGTGCGCCGGCGCGTACCGCATCGCGCGTCTCGGAGTTCATGAGTTGCTCAGGCCCGATGAAGAGAAAGTCGAGATCGCCCCTGGCCAGACGCGAAAGGGCGTCCTGACGCTCGTGCGCCCTCTGAGAGGAGTTCAGCAGCTCGGCTTCGATGGGCCGCGGCGCTCCGTAGCGGCGGCCGGCGATCGACCTGATCTGGTCCCGTTGCAAGGCGATCAGCGGCGAGATCACCAGCGTGAGACCGCCGAGAGAGAGGCCTGCCACCTGGTAGATGGCGCTCTTGCCGCTGCCTGTCGGCAGCACGGCCAGCGTGTCACGGCCCGCAACGACCCCACCCACCGCCTGGTTCTGGGAGGGCCGCAAGCTGAAGTCGAACAGCGCGCTCGCCACCGCGGCAGGCGTAAGGCTGGGGCCGGACATACGTCGAAGGTACCCACGAAGTGGTTCGTGACGCTGTGACCTGCGGATACATCGCCAACGTCACCATCCGCTCACGGGCCGGCCAGCGGCGTCGGTGCCCACCGCCTGGATGCGCCCGTTCGAATCGGGGGAGATCCAGACGTCGCGCCAGGCGGGAGGAATCACCAGTGCCGAGATCCGCGCGATGACCGCGGGATCGTTGATCGGTTCGCTCGCCTCGTCGTAGTAGCTCCAGTCGGGCCCCTGCCTGCGGCGGGACAGACCAGGCGCCGCGGGATCGACCCGAACCAGGTGGGCAGGTGGCTCTGATCGCTTCAGCGGGCACCCGCCGACACCGCGAGAGATCCTCGACGACGATCCCGACGAGCTGTGCCGGGCCGCAGGTCTGTCGAGAGCGAAGGCGGCGTCCCTGCGCTCGCTCGCCGAGCACATCGACTCCGGCGACCTCGATCTGGAACGACTGCACGAACTGCCCGACGAAGACGTGATCGCGCAGCTCTCGGCGGTGAAGGGCATCGGCACCTGGACCGCCGACATGTTCCTGATGTTCCACCTGAACCGGCCGGACGTACTGCCGGTCGGCGACCTCGGCCTTCGCCACGCCGTGGAGAAGGCGTACGGGCTGTCAGGACCACCGGCCCCGGCCGAGCTGGAGCGGATCGCTGAGCCATGGCGCCCGTACCGGACGCTGGCGTGCCTCTACCTCTGGCAGATGGCGCAGGCAACGCCGCAGGTCTAGACCCGGAACCTCGGGCGTCGGTACGCCAGGCGGGTTCGCCGGGCAAGGCCGTCGGGTACCTCGGCAGCATGAGTGTCCCCGAGGGGTTTCCGGCCACCGCGATCGTCACCGGCTCCGACTCCGGAATCGGCCGCGCCGTGGCTGTCGCGCTGGCCGCAGGTGGCTGCGACGTCGGCATCACCTTCCATTCGCACGACGCGGGGGCGCGGAGCACCGCCGAGCAGGTCCGTACCCACGGGCGCAAGGCCGAGATCCGCCGGCTGGACTTCGGCGTGCTGCCAGGTGCTGCTGACGTCATCGACGACCTCGCCGACGCGCTCGGCGGCCTCGACGTGCTGGTCAACAGGGCGGGCACGGGCACCAGCACGCCATTCCTGGACACCGACTACGACACCTGGCGTGAGGTGCTCGCAACCGATCTCGACGGTGCGTTCCTCTGCATGCAGCGCGCGGCCCGCCGGATGATCGCCGCGGGGCGCGGCGGCCGGATCGTGAACATCACCAGCGTCCACGAGTTCCAGCCCCGCGTCGCCGCCGGCGCCTACAGTGCTGCGAAGGCCGGCCTCGGGCTGCTCACGAAGGTAGCCGCGCTGGAGCTTGCCGAGCATCGGATCACGGTGAACGCGGTAGCGCCGGGCGAGGTCGCGACCCGGATGACCGGGCAGGAGGAGACAGATCCACACACTGTCGAGCGCCCCGGTGTGCCGCTGGGCCGTCCGGCCGACGCGCGCGAGATCGCCGCGGTCGTCGCATTCCTCGCGTCACCCGGCGCCTCGTACGTGACCGGTGCCTCGTGGCCCGTGGACGGCGGAATGCTGCTGATGGGACCCACGGCGGGTTCCGACCTCACTTCGAACGACTGGCGCCCGTCGTAGCCGCGACCGGATGTTCGAGATCACCTGGACGCAGCGCAGGCGTGGTCTGGCCTCCGGGTCGACGGTCGGGCTGACCAGCATCAGGTTCCTGATCGGCGGTGCCGGCACGGTGACGGGGGGCGGCGTGGCAGAACCTGGTTGCCGCCGCAGCGAGGCCGTCGACGCGCGCCGCCGGCAACCGCCGCGACCTGCGCTCCTACCGACAGACCGATCAGCAGGTCCACCGGATCCTCGGCCGCGATCCGGCCGGCCAGCACTCGTGCGTACTCGTCGAGACGCGCCGGCTGACCGGGCTCACCCGGCGCGGCCAGCAGCTCGGCGTCGAGATCTCGCCCCGCAGCTCCTCGACCGCGGGACGCACGTAGTTGCGCACGGCAGCACCGGGCACGATCCGAACCCGCGCCACCCCACCACTCCTCGATCATCGGCACCACGGACGCGCCGGCGCTCCCGGCGAACGTCGGGCCTGACGAAGCTCAGTGGTTCCGCAGAGCCGCAGCCAACTCCTTCTTCGACATGCTCGACCGCCCGGCGATGCCGACCTTCTTGGCGCGGTCGTACAGCTCCGACTTGCTCATGTCGTCGTAGCTGGAGGACCGCCCGCCCCGTTTGGACACCGTCTTGCGCCCCTCGGCAGCCGAGGCGTTCGCTATCCGGGCCGCCTTCTCCTTGGACGCTCCCTTGTCGCGCAGCTTCTGATACCGCTTCTCGTCCTTGATACTCGGATTCGGCACCACAACCTCCTCGACGTTCCTATCGTCCCGGGCCGGTCCGCCCAGAAGTACATGCCCGGCGCGCCGCCCGCGAAAACACACTGCGTGGGGGTGTGACCCGTGCGGCCCCCTCTTGCACAGATATGGGCGCGGTTGCGGAAGCCCCGGAGCACCGGCGCCCTACCGGCGGACGCGGCCGGGGACGCGGTCCCCCTCGGCGCGCACGCCATGCCCCGCGAGTGACCGCCGGTCCACCAGCACGGTGCCGGTCCACCGGCCGCCGAGGCCGCGGTGCTCCCGGCTGTGCACGATCCCCACCAGACTGACCAGCCCCCACAGCACGGCGATCGCGGCCAGGCCCCCGCCTGCGTTCTGCAGCAGCAGGAAGCCACCCGTCCCGGCCAGACTGCGGAGCAGCAGTCGAATCCGTGCGGGGCGCCTGCCGTCGAGGAGCACCGGCTGCAGCAGCACGGCCCGCTGCCCGAGCGTCCCGCCGGGGCCCAGCATCGGCAGCGCGACGAACAGTGCCAGCCACCCGAGCCAGGCGACGCCCGCGGCGGGGTCGCCGGCCTTCCGGGTGCCGGAAACGAAATCCCCGCCCACCGCGAGCGACAGAGCGTTGACCAGCACGGCGACGAGCAGGGCCGCGAGCCAGAGCCCGAGCAGGTCGCACAGCACCCCGAGCAGTCTCCGGCCCGTGGTGACCGGCCGGGGCGCGCCCGGGGCGGCCGCGACGCCGCGCTGTCCGGGCACGCGCTGCAGCACCGGGGCGACGAGCGCACCGACGAGCGCGCCCGCGGTGTTCGCAATGAGGTCGTCGACGTCGAACAGCCGGTAGGGGCACGGGTAGAGGAACCAGTTGCCGGTGAGCTGCGTGAGCTCGATGAACAACGAGATTGCGAACCCGACGAGCGTTGCAACCACCACCGATCGGCGGCCCAGGTGGCGCAGCAGCGCCCCGAGCGGCACGAACAGCGCCACGTTGAACCCGACCTGCTGCACCGCCGGGTTGCCCAGGAGTCCGCGGACGCCCGTGCGCACCTGGTCGGTGCGGATGTCGGTCAGGAACTGCAGCGGGTGCAGCTGGGCTCCGGCGGCGGCGATCCGGCTCGTGCAGAACCCGGGGTCGACGTCCGGCAGGGGCAGCAGGGTGTAGGCGACCACACCCAGCGCGTAGACCAGCGTCGTGGCGGCGAGCAGGGCGTGCCCCGGGCCGAGCTCACCGCGCCGGCGGTAGCTGCGGGCCACGAAAGGCACGAAGGCAGCGACGACCAGCACCGCGCCGACGCCGATGGCGACCACTCCGGGCAAGATCCGCACGTTCACCGTGAGGAGTCTGTGGCGACGGCCGCGGCTGCACCTCCCACCACGGGAGGAAAAAGATCTCCGACCGTGGGGCGATGTCCGGCGGCGGCGCGGGGATCAGGCTCGACGCCGTGACGGAGACAATGGTGCCGGCCGCGACGAGCCGGGACGCGAGGCAGGACAGGCGCCTCAGAGGTCTCGACGCGGCACGCGGCCTCGCGGTGATCGGGATGATCGTGGTCCACGTATCCGGGGGCGCGCCGCTCGGCGGAGGCCTCGGCGGGACGGTGTTCGGCATCGCCGAGGGCCGCTCGGCGATCTTGTTCGCGGTGCTGGCCGGGGTCTCGCTGGGCCTGCTCAGTGGGGGCCGGCGAGGGCTGGCCGAACACCGGGCGGGGACGCGCGAGCAGCGGGACCGGACACGCATCGCCGTGCGGGCGGTGCTGCTGTTCGTGCTCGGCGTGGCCCTCGCCGCGATCAGCAGCGGCCCGATCGTCATCCTCAGCTACTACGCCGTCCTGTTCGCGCTGGCCCTGCCCCTGCTGTGGCTGCGGCCAGGTGCGCTGCTGGCGTGGGCGGCGGGGTGGGCGCTCGTGGGCCCGCAGGTTTCGTTCCTGCTGCGTACCAAGATCCACACGGACGAGCTGGGCGGCGCGGTCGCGCCGGTGGACCTCACCTCGTGGGGCGCGGCGGGCGACGCCGTACTGCGGCTGCTGCTGACCGGGACCTACCCGGTCGCGACGTGGATGCCGTTCGTGCTGGCCGGGCTGGCGATCGGTCGACTCGACCTGCGGAGCGCGGCCGTGCGGGCACGGCTCGCGATTGCCGGGGTGGCAGCCGCCGTGATCGGGTACGGCGGCTCGTGGCTCGCGGTCGACGTCCTCGGCGGCCGGGAGGCGTTGATCGCTGCGTTGGCGCCGCTGGCGACGCAGGTACATCTGTCGCCGGAGCAGCTCGTCGAGCTGACGACGAGCTCGAGCATGGGCACATCGGGCACCTTGACACCGGCCTTCCTGCTGGTGGACGCACCGCACAGCGGTACGACCTTCGAGGTCATCGGGTCCACCGGGGTCGCCGTCGCGGTGCTCGCGCTGTGCCTGATGCTCGCAGAGCGCGGCCGGGTGACGGCGGCGGTCGAGTGGCCCCTGGCCGCGGCCGGTGCCATGGCTGCCACCATCTACGCCGGTCACATCGCGGTGATGGCCCTGCTGACCGCCGCAGTGCCGAGCTGGCAACAGCAGCAGCCCTGGCTCGCGACGGTGCTCTTCGTCGTCGTCGCGATCCTCCTCGCCCTCGCCTGGCGTCGGTTGATCGGGCGCGGCCCGGTGGAGTGGGTGCTGCACACCGTGTCGACGCGCGCCGGCCGCTCGGGTAGAGATCAGGGATGACACCTCCGCACCCGGTGGCGCCCGTTCCCGCTGTCGACCGCGTCGCGGCCTGGCTGCGGGCGCACCGGATCGCGGTGGACGCCGTGGTCGCCGCGATTGCCGCTCTGCCGAGCCTGCAACTGGCGCGCACCGGCCTCGACGTTGTGCTTGCCGTCGTGGCCTGCGCCGCGCTGGTGGCCCGCAGGGTCCGGCCGGTGACCGTCGGCCTGGTGGTCGCCGGCGTGGGCGTCGCCGCGATCCTCACCAACTCGACCCCCGGGATCGTCGTGGTGGCGGTGCTCGTGACGGGATACTCGCTGGCGGCGTACGGGCCTCTGTGGTCGGGCGTCGCCGCCGCGGTCGTCTCGGTGGCGGGCGCCGGGCTTATGCTGCTGGTCACGACCCTCCGGATCGGGCCGGCAGCGCCTCTCGCCGTTCGCTCGGTGCTCGTCGCAGCGGCGGTGCTGGCCGTCACCGTCTGGCTGGGCGGGGCGCTGCGGCGGGCCGGCCGACGCAACGTCGAGCATCTGCGCGAACGCGCCCGTCTGCTGGAGGCCGAGCAGGCGACCCAGGAACGGCTCGCCCGAATGGCCGAACGGGCCCGGATCGCCCGGGAGATGCACGACATCGTCGCCCACTCGCTCTCGGTGATCATCGTGCAGGCCGACGGCGGCCGGGTCGCCGCGGCGAACGACGGGTTCGGCCCGGGGACGAGCCCCGCGTCGATGTTCGGGGACATCGCCGACACCGGCCGCTGCGCGCTCGCCGACATCCGTGCCCTGCTCGGGCTGTTGCACGAGGACGACCGCGAGGAGACCGACGACGGCCTCGGCGCCCCGCAACCCGGCATCGACGCGATACCGGCCCTGGTCGAGGAGCAGCGCCGCATCGGCACGCAGGTCCGCCTGGTCGTCACGGGCGAACCGCGTCCCTTGCCCGCGGGAACGGCGTTGACGGCCTACCGCGCCGTTCAGGAGGCCCTCACCAACACCCTGAAGCACGCCGGGCGCGGAGCGCGGGCGATGGTCGAGCTGACCTGGCACGCCGATCACCTCGCCATCGCGGTGGTCGACGAGGGCTCGGCGCGTCCGCCGGGCCGTCCGCCCGTTGCCGGCAGCCTGGGCGGACACGGGCTGCGGGGCATGCGCGAACGCGTCGGCGCGCACGGGGGCTTCGTCGATACGGGCCCGGAGGGAGACGGCTTCGCGGTGCGCCTGCGGCTGCCCTACGCCGCCCCGCCCACGCCCTCCCCCGAACGCCCTCTGATCGTGCCGCGGGCGATCACTTAGGCTCGTCCGGCGTGGGCGATGGGCCGTTGCGCGTCATGGTGGTCGACGACCAGGACCTCGTCCGCGCCGGCTTCCGGATGGTGCTCGACGCCCAGCCCGGCATCTCCGTGGTCGCCGAGGCCGCCGACGGCGACGAGGTGCTCGCCGTGCTCGCCGACCTGCCCGCAGACGTCGTCCTCATGGACATCCGGATGCCCCGCGTCGACGGCGTCGAGGCCACCCGCCGCGTCGTCGCCCACCACCCCGACACCAAGGTGATCGTGCTGACCACGTTCGACCTGGACTCCTCGGTGACCGCCGCGATCGCCGCCGGCGCGAGCGGTTTCCTGCTCAAGGACGTCACACCGGAGTTCATGGTCGACGCGGTGCGCAGCGTGCACCGCGGCGACGCCGTCGTCGATCCCGTCTCCACCCGGCGGCTGCTGCGCCAGGCGGCACCGCTGCTCGCGGGGTCGCCGCAGCCGGACCGCGGCGACGCCGCGCGTATCGCCGCCCTCACCCCGCGGGAGCGGGAGGTGCTCACCCTCATGGCCCACGGCGCCACCAACGCCGAGATCGCCGCGGCGCACTTCGTCGCCGAGACGACCGTGAAGACGCACGTGGGCAACATCCTGGCCAAGACCGGCTCGCGCGACCGGGTGCAGGCCGTGGTGCTCGCGTTCCGCACCGGTCTGGTGCACTGACCGCTTCGGAACGGGAGCCGAGTCGGATTTGGATCAAACCCCACACCACCGACAACAGCGTCCGACTTCCGGGGCGGGCTGATGTGGCTCGGCGAGCGCGACCTCTCCGCGGCCCGCGTCCGGTTCGACGCCGGCGTGCGCCGGGCGCGGCTACGCCCCGGCGCTGGGTCACGTCGCCGAGGTAGACGCGGCCCTGGACGCCCACGAGGCCGCCATCGACCGCCCCGCCCCTGGCAGTGCCGACCGTACAGTTGATTCAGCAGGCGCCGTCGATCTTGATGGTGGCTTGAACAGTGGATCGAGAGCCTGGAGCGGCCACATGGGCAAGATCGCATTCGAAGAGGCCTTCAGCGCGGGTGAGGGAATCCCGGACTACGTCAACCCCGAAAACTTCCTCGACGCCGGGAGCACCGAACCGGACTACGTCAGCCCTGATATCTCCCAGCGCCTGGCAGACCTCGGCGCGGGACGGCTGGCGGAGATGGACGCCGCCGGCATCGACTACCTGCTGCTGTCGCTGACCGCGCCCGGCATCCAGGCGATCACCGACCCGAAGCGTGCCGTCACCCTGGCCCGGCTGGCTAACGACAAAGCCTGCGCGGCCGTGGCGGCCCATCCCACCCGCTTCGGCGGCATGGCCGCCCTGCCCATGCAGGACCCGGCCGCGGCCGTAACCGAGCTCGAGCGCTGTGTGAACGAGCTCGGGTTTCCGGCGGTGATGCTCAACGGCTTCACCAACATCGGTGACGTCGAGACGGGCTGGTACTACGACCACGAGCGCTACCTGCCGTTCTGGAAGCGTGTCGAGGAACTTGGCGTGCCGGTCTACATTCACCCGCGCGACCCCCTGCCGGGTGCCTCGGCCGCCTACGAGGAGCACCCGGAACTGTTTGGGGCCGTATGGACCTTCACGGTCGAAGGCGCCACCCACGCGCTACGCCTGATGACCAGCGGCCTGTTCGACAAGTTCCCCAAACTGACGATCATTCTCGGACACCTGGGCGAGACCCTGCCGGCCAATATGTGGCGCATCGAGCATCGCGCGGCCAAAATGGGCAAACTTGTCAAGGCCCAGAAACCGCTGCGTCACTACTTGCAGAACAACTTCTACGTCACGACCAGCGGCAACTTCCACACTCCGACGCTCAACGCCACCATGGACGAGTTGGGCTCCGACCGCGTGCTGTTCTCCGCCGACTACCCGTACGAGTCCATGCGTGAGGCCGCCGACTGGTTCGACAACGCCGCCATCAACGAGAACGACCGGGCCAAGATCGGCTACCTCAACGCCAGGCGCCTGTTCAACCTGCCAGAGAAGATCGGCAAGCAAGCCTGACAACGGCACGTCTCGGCACCACCGATAACCGGGTGGGACCACGCCCCAGGGCGCGATCCCACCCCAGACGACCACGGGGACTGTCCTCGCGCCAACAGGATCGCGTTGATCACCTGCCGGTGATCACGCCACCGCCGGGCTCGACCCACGACCGGTGGCAGCAGCGCAGGGCTCATTGACCGACGGAGAACCTCCGGTTGGAAGGCGATCGGGGCGCTGCGCCGCACGTTGTTCCGCTCGCGCATCTGGCGACCCGCACTCGTCCGCGCCGGAATGCTCGGGGCGGTGGTGCCCGACGGAAACGCCTACCTCACCCGGTGGAGCGACACCACCGACAAGCGGCACGGGAGGCAGTTCACCACAGAGCCCCGCAGCAACCAAGCACGTCGCGCACGAGCAGGCCGGCGGGCTGGTGTCGGCCGAACCGCAACGTTGTCAGTCGGACTCCGGCCCCGCCTGCGGCAGGGCATAGGCGGCCGGGTCCCCGTGCTGCACGTCGAGCTCGACCCGATCGGCTGCAAAGCGTGTGATGTTGTAGAGCAAGGGCGTGGTGTCGGGAAGCGTGTTGAGCGCCCGCACGACGAGCACCATCGATCCGGCGGGAAGCTCGAGCTCGATCGCTTCGGCGGTGGTTGCCGCGCGCCCGGCGATCGTGGTGGAGGTGCGCACGTAGTCGTGGATGCCGACGGCACGCAGCGCTGCGGTGATCGAGCCGTCGGGCCCGTAGTGCTCGACGAGGCCGGGCACGCGGTCCGCGACCAGCCACGCGGTCCCCCGCGCGATCGGCAGGCCGTCCACGCACCTCACCACCTCGAGCCGGAGGGCAGGACGGCCTGCGAGGCGGAGGCGTTCGACGACGTCGGGAGGCGGGTCGGTTTCGATCGCCGACTCGAGCAGCTTCCCGGAGGCGGCCGCGCCGCGCGGCCCCAGGCTGTCGGTCAGGCGGGTGCGCAGGCCGATGCGGTGCACCAGCACGGCGTGCTCCGCCACGAAGGTGCCGCTGCCCCGGCGGGCGACGACGAGGTGATCGGCCGCGAGCGCGGCGACGGCCTGCCGCACCGTGTGGCGGTGCACGTCGAACCTGAGGGCGAGCTCCGTCTCCGACGCCAGTTTCGAGCCGGGGGGCAGTGAGCCGCCGACGATCTCGCCGCGCAGCTCGTCGGCGATCAACCGCCACGCCGAGTAGCCGCTGGGCGATCTCCGCGTACCCACTCGGGCACCCTACCGACCCCGCCCGACCGTTTCGGTCCGTTCCCGGAGAGTTCACCTCGCCGCGGGCTGTGCGGCGCCAGGGCGGGCTACCGTTCAAGTTATCTAGATAAGTAGACAACTTGACTCCCCGGAAGGGAGGCTGCGGATGCGCGCGACCACCACGGCCGCACCGGCTACCGCTGCCCGGCAGAAGTGGATGCGGACGCTCGCGCTCGCCGAACCTGCCGACCTCGCGGCGGCCTGGCAGGACTGGCAGCCCAAACCCGAGGTGCGCCGGATCCGTGGCCCGGAGATCGGGCTGGTGATGGTGCGAGGCCGGATCGACGCGGGCGGTGCGCGGTTCAACCTGGGCGAGGCCACCGTCGCCCGGGCCACCGTGCATCTGCACGGCGAGTCCCTTCGATCCGACGTGCTCGGCATCTCCTACGTGCTCGGGACCGATCTCGAGCACGCGGAGCTGGCGGCGGTCTTCGACGGCCTGCTGGTCGACCCCGACCTGCACGACCGGGTACTGGCCGAGGTCGTCGCACCGCTGGCGCGCACCCAGGCCGAACGCGACGAGCGCCGTCGCCGCGACGCCCGCAGCACCCGTGTGGACTTCTTCACCGTCGCACGGGAACACGCGTGACCGGCCCGGCGGGCGCGCCCGCCATTCCGGCCCCCGGGTTCGCCGACCCGACCCACGACGCCCAGCGCGCGTTCCGGGCCGTGCTCGACGCGCTCGCGCATCCCACGCGCTCCTACCCGCTGAGCGGTCCCGCCCGCTCGCCGGCGGCGCTGGGCCGCGGCCTCGCCGCTGTGGCGCTGACCCTGCTCGACGAGGACTGCTCCACCTGGCTCGGGGGCAGCCTCGGCGCCGACGCGGAGTGCGCCGCCTGGCTGGGCTTCCACACCGGGACGCGGCTCGTCGCGGAGCCGGCCGACGCGCAGTTCGTCCTCGCCGACCCACGCTCGCTGCCCCCACTGGCCCAGCTCCGGTGCGGCACCGACGAGGCACCGCACCGCTCGGCCACCGTCCTGCTCGACGTCCGCGGATGCACCGGCACGGCCCTGTTCCGTGCGGCAGGCCCCGGCATCGACGGCGCGACCGGTTTCGCCGCCCCGTGGGCCGACGCGGAGTTCCTCCCGCAGTGGACCGCAAACACCGCAACCTTCCCCCGCGGCGTCGATCTCCTGCTGGTCGACGAGGACGCCATCGCCGCACTGCCCCGCACCACCCGACTGCACGCCGTCGGCCCCGCACCGACCGGTTCCGCGTCAGCTCCTTCCGCGTCAACCCGTCCCGCACAGGAGGCATGACATGTACGTCGCCGTGAAGGGCGGGGAGCGCGCCATCACGAACGCGCACGCGCTCCTGGCCGAGCAGGGCCGCGGTCACCCACACCTGCCCGTGGTCGACCCGGCGCAGGTCGAGGGCCAGTTCGGGGTCCTCGTCTCCCGGGTCATGACCGAGGGCTCGCTCTACGATCCGGAACTCGCGGCACGCGCGCTGCTGCAGGCGCAGGGTGACGTCCTCGAGGCCGTCACCCTGGTGCGCTCCTACCGCACCACCTTGCCGCGCTTCGGTTACACCTGCGCCATCGACACGTCCGGGTTGCCGCCGCAGCGGCGCATCTCCGCCACTTTCAAGGATCTTCCCGGCGGGCAGCAGCTCGGAGCGACGTTCGACTACACGCACCGGCTGTTCTCCGCCGCCGGTGCGGCCACTCCCGATCGGCGCGCGTCCGACGGGGTCGATGGCGAGGATCAGGCCATGCCCCGCGTGGCCGATCTGCTGGGCTCCAGCGCGCTGATCGAACCGGATGCCCACCCCGACCAGGACGCGACGCAGCCGGGCGACCTCACCCGCGAGCCGCCGGTCTTCCCGATGAGCCGGGCGGAGCGGCTCCAGGCGCTGGCGCGCGGCGACGAGGGCTTCCTGCTCGGCCTCGCCTACTCGAGCCAGCGCGGTTTCGGCAACACACACCCCTTCGCCGGGGAGATCCGGGTGGGCGAGGTGGAGGTCGAGTTCGACGCTCCTGAGTTGGGCTTCGGCGTTCCACTGGGGCGCATCGAGATCACCGAGTGCCAGATGGTCAACCAGTTCACCGGCAGCGCCGAGACGCCCGCGCAGTTCACCCGCGGCTACGGCCTCGCCTTCGGCCGCAGCGAGCGCAAGGCGATGTCGATGTCGATCGTCGACCGGGCGCTGCGCAGTGCGGAGTTCGACGAGCGCGTCGTCTCCCCGGTCCAGGACGAGGAGTTCGTCATCAGCCACAGCGACAACGTGCAGGCCACCGGATTCGTGGAGCACCTGAAGCTGCCGCACTACGTCGACTTCCAGGCCGAGCTGATGCTGGTCCGCCGTCTGAACGAGGAGTTCAAGGAGTCGCGCGCATGACCGCCGATCTGATCGGCTACAACATCGGCTACCTCGACGAGCAGACCAAACGGATGATCCGCAGGGCCCTGCTGAAGGCCGTCGCGATCCCCGGCTTCCAGGTGCCGTTCGCCAGCCGCGAGGTGCCGATGCCGCGCGGCTGGGGCACCGGAGGCGTGCAGGTCACGGCCGCCATCATCGGCGAGCAGGACGTCCTCAAGGTCATCGACCAGGGCGCGGACGACACGACGAACGCCGTCTCGATCCGGAAGTTCTTCAGGTCCGTCGCCCACGTCGAGACCACGACGCGAACCGACGAGGCGACCATCGTCCAGACCCGCCATCGCATCCCCGAAACCCCGCTGGCAGAGGGACAGGTGATCGTCTACCAGGTGCCGGTGCCCGAGCCGCTCCGGTTCCTCGAGCCGCGCGAGACGGAGACCCGCCGCCTGCACGCGCTCGAGGAGTACGGGCTCATGTTCGTCAAGCTCTACGAGGACATCGCCCGCTTCGGGCACATCGCCAAGACCTATGACTACCCGGTGCTCGTCGGCGGCCGCTACCTGATGGCGCCGTCACCGATCCCGAGCTTCGACAACCCCAAGATGCACATGAACCCGGCGCTGCAGCTGTTCGGTGCCGGCCGCGAGAAGCGCATCTACGCCGTGCCCCCGTTCACGAGCGTCGAGAGCCTCGGCTTCGAGGACTTCCCCTTCGAGCCGCAGCGGTTCGACGATCCCTGCGCGATCTGCGGCTCGACCGGCGGCTACCTCGACGAGGTCATCACCGACGACGCCGGGGGCTCGATGTTCGTCTGCTCCGACACCGACCACTGCGAGCGGACCGCGGCTGCGCCGAACGCCACCACGTCGACCTCCACCACGTCGACCGCCACAAGGCCGAACACCGCCACGCCGAACACGAAGGCGATCGCATGACCGACGAACGTCCTCTGTTGGAGGTGCGTGGCGCCGGCCACCGCTACGGCCTGCGGTACGGATGCCGGGACGTGGACTTCGATCTCTGGCCGGGCGAGGTGCTCGCCGTCGTGGGCGAGTCGGGATCGGGCAAGTCGACGCTGCTCGGCACGCTGTCGCAGCGGCTCGAGCTGACCGAGGGGAGCATCCGCTACCGCATGGCCGACGGCCTGCCGGTCGAGCTCGCGGGGTTGTCGGAGAGCTCCGTGCGGCGGTTGTGGCGCAGCGAGTGGGGCTTCGTGCACCAGGATCCGGCCGACGGCCTGCGTATGCACGTCAGCGCGGGCGGCAACGTCGGCGAGCCGCTGATGGCCAACGGCTGGCGCCACTACGGCCGCATCCGCGAGACCGCGGCCCAGTGGCTCGAGCGCGTCGAGATCCCCGCCGACCGGATCGACGACCACCCGTCGACCTTCTCCGGGGGCATGCGGCAGCGGCTGCAGATCGCCCGCAACCTGGTGGTCTCACCGCGGCTGGTGTTCATGGACGAGCCGACCAGCGGCCTGGACGTGTCGGTGCAGGCGCGCCTGCTCGACCTGATCCGCAGCCTGGTCTCCGACCTCGGCCTCGCGGTCGTCGTCGTCACCCACGACCTCGCCGTCGCGCGGCTCATCTCGCACCGCACGCTCGTCATGAAGGACGGCCGCGTCATCGAGTCCGGTCTCACCGATCGCGTGCTCGACGATCCGCACGCCGCGTACACGCAGCTGCTCGTCTCCTCGGTCCTGCAAGGGTGATCCGCCACATGAACCGACAGACGCCGATCCTGGCCGTCTCCGCGATCGACAAGACCTTCACCATGCACCTGCAGGGCGGGCAGCGGCTCGCCGTGCTCGAGCGCCTCGAGTTCGAGGTGTTCCCCGGCGAATGCGTCGTCCTCGGTGGCCCGTCGGGTGCCGGCAAGAGCACGATCCTCAAGCTGGTCTACGGCAACTACGCCGCCGACCGTGGCCGGATCGTGCTCGGCGCGGGCACGGGCGCGGTTGACATCGCCGCCGCGGACCCGCGGTCCGTGCTCGCCGCCCGGCGCCACACCATGGGCTACGTCAGCCAGTTCTTGCGTTGCGTACCCCGGGTCCCCGCGCTGCAGGTCGTCGCCGAGCCGCTCGTCGAGCGCGGCGTCGCACCCGACGAGGCGCGCGAGCGCGCCGCGGACATGCTGACGCGCCTGTCGATCCCGCCGCGCCTGTGGTCACTGCCCCCGGCGACGTTCTCGGGCGGCGAGCAACAGCGCGTCAACATCGCCCGCGGCTTCCTGCCCGAGCTACCGCTGCTGCTCCTCGACGAGCCCACGGCGTCGCTCGACGCCCGCAACCGGGACGCCGTGATCGAGCTGATCCGAGAGAAGCGCAGCCGGGGCGTCGGCATGCTCGGCATCTTCCACGACGTGCAGGTCCGCACCGCCGTCGCCGATCGGGTCCTCGATGTCGAGGCCTTCGCGCCAGGCGCCGGGGCCGCAGCATGACGGCCCGGTTCGCGATCTACGCCGCACCCGGCACCGGGTCGGCCGACGCCGCCGCGGTCCGCCTGCGCGAGCAGGCGGAGTCCTGGCTCGGCCGCCGCATGGACGGGACCCGCCCGGATCCCCGGCTGCCGAGCGGCTGGACACGCGCGGCCGTCGACGAGATCACCGTCAACGCCCGGCGCTACGGTTTCCACGGCACCCTCAAGGCCCCGTTCCGGCTGGCCGAAGGCCGCTCGGTCGAGCAGCTGGAGCAGGATCTCGAACGGTTCGCCCGGACGGGCCGCCCCGTCGCACTCCCGCAACTGCGCCTGCACCGCATGGACGGCTTCTTCGCCCTGGTGCCGGGCGCCGACGCCCCGGAGCTGCACGAGCTCGCCGCGGCACTCGTGACCGGGTTCGACGCCTACCGCGCGCCCGCCACGGCGACCGAGATCGCCCGCCGCAACCCGGACGCGCTGACCCCGCGGCGGCGCCGGATGCTCGAGACCTGGGGGTATCCGTACGTGCTCGACGAGTTCCGCTTCCACCTGACGCTCACCGACCGGATCCCGCCCGACCGGCACGGCCAGGTGCACGACGCGCTGGCCGCCTGGTTCGCCGACTGCCTCGGCCGGACGATCGCCGTCGACGCGCTCACCCTCTGCTCCCAGCCCACGCCGGGCGCGCCGTTCCGGCTGCACTCGGTGCACCCGCTTCGACGCCCTGCCGACCGTCCCCGCGCCTGCGCCGCGGCCGCCCACGAAGGAACCCGATGAGTCGCGAGACCGTCCTCGGCAACGCCCGCATCGTCCTGGACGACGAGATCCTGCACGGGTCCGTCCACATCCGCGACGGCGAGATCGCCGACATCACGGCCGGCCCGGCCGCAGGCGAGGACCTCGACGGTGATCTGCTGATCCCCGGCCTCGTCGAGCTGCACACCGACCACCTCGAATCACACGCGCGGCCCCGCCCCGGCACCCGGTGGGACGCGGTGCCCGCCGTGCTCGCCCACGACGTGCAGCTCAGCGGCGCGGGCGTGACAACCGTGTTCGACGCCGTCCGGATCGGCACGCTGGAGGGCCGCGACGACGAGACCACGTTCGCCCGCTCCCTCGCCGCCGGGATCGAGCAGGCCCAGCAGGCCGGGATCACCCGCGTCGAGCACTTCATCCACCTGCGCTGCGAGGTCTCCGCCCCCTCCGTCGTCGCCGAGTTCGAGGCCTTCGACGACGTCTCGTCCCTGCGCCTCGCCTCGCTCATGGACCACACCCCCGGACAGCGCCAGTACGCCGACGTCGAGGCCTACCGGCGCTACATGCTCGGCAAGGGCCGGTTGCCGGCGGACGCGATCGAGCAGTTCATCGCCCAGCTCAAGGAGATCGCGCTCGAGCACTCAGTGCCGAACCGGAAGGCGATCGCCGGGCTCGCCGCGGACCGCGGGATCGCGCTCGCCACCCACGACGACGCCACCGTGGAGCACGTCGAGGAGGCCGCGTCGTTCGGCGTGCGGATCTCCGAGTTCCCCACCACCGAGGTCGCGGCGCGCGCCGCCCGCGAGCGCGACCAGCTCGTCGTCATGGGCGCACCGAACATCGTCCGCGGCGGCAGCCAGTCCGGCAACGTCGCCGCAGCCGCGCTGCTCGACCTGGGCCTGCTCGACATCCTGTCGTCGGACTACGTGCCGTCCAGCCCGCTGCAGGCGATCGTGCAGCTCGACGCCGACGGCCGTTGTCCGCTGGTGGAGGGGGTTCGGCTGGTCAGCGGCAATCCGGCCCGCGCCGTCGGGCTCGACGAGCGCGGCGTGATCGCCGTCGGCAAGCGCGCCGACCTGGTGCGGGTGCACCCCCACGCGCTCCCGGCGACACCACGTCATCCGCGCGGGCACGTGGTGCCGGTCGTGCGCGCCGTCTACCGGCAGGGGGTGCGGGTGTCGTGACCGCGCGAATCGGACCAGGCGCCTTCGTGGCGGTCGTCGGCGCGAGCGGCGTCGGCAAGGACGCGCTGATCAGCGGGGCGCGCGCACACAGCGGGCGCGCTGCGCACTTCCCGCGGCGCGTGATCACGCGGCCGCCCGGGCCCGGCGAGGACTTCGACTCCCTGAGCGAGGCCGCTTTCCTCGACGCCGAGGAGCGCGGCGACTTCGCGGTGTCCTGGCGGGCGCACGGTCTCGCGTACGGCATTCCGGTCTGGGTGGACGAGCCGGTCCGCGCAGGCGAGGTCGTCGTCGCGAACGTCTCCCGCGGGGCCGTCAGCGCGATCGAGGAACGTTATGACCACGTCGTGGTCGTCCGGGTCACGGTGTCCGACGCCGTACGCGCCGCCCGACTGCGGGCCCGCTGCCGGGAGTCGGTCGACGCCATCGCGCGACGGCTGGCCCGGGTGGACCCGGCGCCGGAGCGCGTCGCCGACCACGAGATCCGCAACGACGCCACCGTGGCCGAAGGCAGCGCCCAGCTGCTCGCGATCGTCACGGGGGCGCTCGCCACGACCGGCCGACCGGGAGAGCGGGTGTGAGCGCGCAACGCCTCTCGGAGCAGCCCGTGATCGGGCCGGACGTGAGCATGAGCGACAGCGTCCTCGGCCGCTACACCGAGATCGGTGCGGGAACCCGGCTCTCGAACGTCGTCATCGGCGACTACAGCTACTGCGACCGGCTTTGCGACTTCGCCAACACCACCGTCGGGAGATTCTCGAACATCGCGAGCTTCGTGCGGATCGGGGCGACCGACCACCCCCTGGACCGCGCGAGCCTGCACCACTTCCTGTACCGCAGCGCCAAGTACTGGGACGACGCCGAGGACGACGCCGAGTGGTTCCAGCGGCGCCGCGCGCGCCGGACCGTCATCGGTCACGACACCTGGATCGGCCACGGGGCACAGGTCAAGCCGGCGGTGACGGTCGGGGACGGCGCGGTGATCGCGTCCGGGGCGATCGTGACCACGGACGTCCCCGCCTACGCGATCGTGGCGGGTGTGCCCGCGAGGGTGCTCCGCTACCGGCAGCCGCCGGAGATCGCCGAGCGCCTGCGGGACCTCGCGTGGTGGGACTGGGACCACCGGACGCTGCGGGCCCGCCTGGCGGACTTCCGCAGGCTCACCGCCGAGGAGTTCCTCGACCGCTACGGGGACTGACCGGGTCGGCAGCGCGTGGCGTCGTCGAACTCCGCCGATCTCGGGGTGCGGTCGGGCGACCGTCCCGTCGGGGTGCGGCGACGCCACCGACCGGTCAGCGGAACACCCGGCGCATCCACGCCGCGATGCCCTCGACGACGAGCACGGTGCCGAACACCATGATCACGAGCGTGGTCACCTGGCCGTGCAGCGTCAGCACGGTCGAGGCGTTGGTGAGGTAGAAGCCGATGCCGCTGCCGCCGACGATGCCGAGGACCGTCGCCGCCCGGATGTTCGTGTCGACGAGGTAGAGCGAGTTGCCGATCAGCGACGGCAGGCCCCGCGGCCACGTCGCGGCGAGATAGCGCTGGCTCCGCGTGGCGCCCGCGGCGCTCAGCGCGCGTTCCGGGCCCGGGGGAAGCTCCTCGAACGAGTCCGCGACCAGCTTGCCGAGCAGGCCGACGCCGCCGAAGGCGAGTGCGACCACGCCGGCCTGGTTGCCGAGGCCGGTCACCATGATCAGGAAAATCGCCAGTACGAGCTCCGGTACCCCCCGGAAGATCACCAGGATGGTGCGGAAGGTGGTGCGGACGGCGTTGTTCGGCGCGACGTTGCGAGCGGCGAGCGAACCGACGAGCAGTGACAGGACGAGGGACAGCACGGCGGATGCGAAAGCGACCTCGACCGTCACGAGCAGGGCCTGGGCGAACTCGCCGAGGCTGTGGCTGCCGAAGTTCGGCGGCCAGAAGCTCTGCAACGTCGGCACGACGTAGTTCCAGCTGATCTGCCCGAAGTCGACGTCTGCCATCCAGTAACCGGCGACGACGATCGCGACGGCGGTCCACGCCCAGCTCAGGTTGCGCACGCGAGCCCGGGTCCAGGGGCGACGCAGAGCCGCTTCGACGCCGATGGCGGCCATGCGGCCGCCGGGCGGCTGCCCGCGGACGGGGCGGCGCTTCCCGGCCGCCCGCAGGATCCGACCGCCGAGGCCGTTGCCCACGGCGTCGACGCCGAGCAGGTTGCGGCGGATCATCGAGGAGATGATCTCGAGCACCACGCAGAGCACGAAGATCACAGCGGCGATGCCGAGGCCGCGCCCGTAGCCCTCGGGGAACTGCGCGAAGGCCACCTTCATCGCGTAGCCGAGGCCGCCGACCCCGGCGTAGCCGAGAATGGCCGAACCGCGCAGGTTGATGTCGAAGCGGTGCAGCACCGTGGCGATCCACGACGGCAGCACCTGTGGGAACACCGCCGACCAGAACTCCTGCGCCTTCGAGCCGCCCGCGGCACGTACGGCGAGCTGCGGACCGTGGTCGATCTGCTCGATGGCGTCGGCGAAGAGCTTCGAGATCATCCCGATGGAGTGGATCCCGATGGCCAGGATCCCGGGGAGCGAGCTGCCGAGTGCGAAGGCCAGCGAGAACGCCAGCGCCAGCACCACGTCGGGCACGGCGCGGGTGATGACCCCGATCGCCCGACCGAGGACGCGCAGCCAGCCTGCCGGTGTCGTGTTTGCTGCGGAGACGTAGGCGATCGGGATCGAGATGAGTGCGGCGACAACGGTGCCGAGGATGACGATGCCGAGCGTCAGCCCGATCAGGTACGCCAGATCGGGCGGCGCGGGGAGGCTGACGGGGTCCATCAGGCTGAACACCTTGACCGCGTTCTGCGTGCTCGCCGCCACGTTCGACCAGGAGAAGTCCAGCGTCGTCAGCGAATAGACCCCGAAGGCGAGCATGAGCAGGACGGCGCTGCAGCCCGCGATCCTGCTCGTGGGGATCCGAGGACGCCGGAGGCTCGCCGCGGCGTCGGCCTCGGCCGGGCGGCTCGTCGTTCTCGCCGCGGTCACCGCCGCCCGCCCCGTGCCGCCGTCCCGACGGAGACGCCGTCGCCGACGTCGATGGCCCCCAGCTCGGTCTCGATCGCCGTCAGCTCGGCGGTGGACGCGGCGACGCGCCCGTAGATCTCCATCACCTCCGCCCTGCCCAGACCGTCGGTGGTGGTGTCGAGCACGACCTCGCCGTGGCGCAGACCGACGATCCGGTCGCCCCAGCCGAGCGCCAGGTCCACCTGGTGGAGGCTGCACACGACGGTCAGGCCGTCGTCGGCGGCGATCTCCCGGATGAGCCGCATGACCTGGTCGCTCGACTCCGGGTCGAGGCTCGCGACAGGCTCGTCGGCCAGCAGGATGCGCGGATCCTGCATCAGCGCTCGCGCGATCGCGACCCGCTGTTGCTCGCCACCCGAGAGCTGATCGGCACGCTGGTAGGTCTTCTCGAGCAGGCCGACCCGGTCCAGATGCGTGATCGCGGCGAGCTTGAGAGAGCGGGGATAGGCCCACAGTCCCAGGCGCGGTCCGCGTAGGCGGGACAGTGCGCCGGTCAGCACGTTCTCCAGGACCGTCAGCGACGGCACCAGCTCGAACCGCTGGAAGATCATGCCGACCCGGCCGCGCAGGGCGCGCAGTGCCGCGGGTCTCAGCGTGGCGATGTCCTCGCCGAGTACCTCGACCACACCCGCGGACGGGCGCTCCAGCCCGTCGAGGTGGCGGAGCAACGTCGACTTGCCCGACCCGGAACGGCCGAGCAGCACGACGACCTCGCCCTGCTCCACTGTCAGATCGACGTCGCGGAGGGCTCTCGTGGAGCCGAAGTCCTTCGTGACCCGGGACACCGAGATCATGGGGGTGGGCGTCGGGATGCTCATGAACGCGTCGGTCCGTTCCGTCGATCGGGCACGCCGGCTACTTCGAGCACTTGGCCGCGGGGATGGACGTGCAGAGATCGGAGATGGACTTGTAGTACGACGCATCCTCCTTCTGCGCACCGAAGTACCCCTGTGTGAAGCCCTCGGTGAGGGGGACGCCGGAGGCCTTGATCGCGTCGAGCGTCGCGCCCTGCAGTGCCGCGGTGAGCTTGGCCTGCGCATCGGCGGGCAGCGTCGTCGAGATCGCGAGCGGGCCGCCCGGGACGTACTCCTTGCCGATGACCGTGACCTCGCCCTTCGCGACCGCTGGGTCGACAACCGTGTCCTCGGCGAAGCCGACGTCGCACTGCTTCGAGGCCACGGTCTGCTCGGACTTGTCGTGGGCACCCGCGAAGTAGGCCGTGAAGTCGTTGAACGTCGGGTTGCCGTTCGCGTCGGTGCCCGAGCTGTTGACGTCGAGGCCGGCCTGGTGCAGCTGGTACAGGCCGAAGAGGAAGCCGGAGGTCGAGTTGGGGTCGACGAAGCAGACCTTCTTGCCCTTGGCGTCGGCGAGTGTGGTGATCGGCGAACCCGCGGGCACGATGGCCTCCGAGTAGTAGCCGGGATCCTGGACCTTCGGCGAGGTCAGCGTCGCCGCGACCGGCGTGAGCTTCGCGCCCTTGTTGACGGCCATGACGTACTGCAGGGCCCCGGAGGTGATCATGTCGACCTTGCCCGCGACCGCGGCGGCGATCAGGGCCGTGTAGTCGGAGGTCGGGTAGTACTCGACCTTGTAGCCGGTCGTCTTGGCGATGTAGTCCTCGAGCGGTTTGTTGTTCGAGTCCGAGCCTGCCTGGTCCGGCGTGGCACCGAAGACGATCGTGCCCGCGGACTTGGCCCAGGTCCCGGAATCGGCCTGCGAGCCCGACGGGGCGTTCCCGCCACAGGCGGTCAGCGCGCCGAGGCTGATCAGCGCGGCAGCCACAAGGGTTCCGATGCGCGTAGTGCGAGACAAGAGCACGGAGATGCCTTTCGCGAGGTGTGCGAGCGGATCGGGGAGGGGACGGACCCCCGGTGACCTGCAAAGTAGGTGTCCGACATGGCCCCTCGGCCGTGCTGTGGTAGCGGGCGAGTGACCTTGTATGAACATCTAGACAACTGGTGCAGCGCCCACTCGAGCCCCATGCCCGAATCCCCCCGTAGCGCGCCTGTTCGAGTTCGACGGGTGGGATGTCGCCGCAGGCTTCGAACAGTCGTCGGTGGTTGAAATCGCCGCACGCCGGCCCAGGATCCGCGGCGAGTAGGCATCGAGGACGAACGCCACGGAGACCATCCCGGACCACGTCGCCGCCGCCGTGCACCAGGTCGCACGCAGTCAGGTCGGCGGGCTGCGGTTCCCCGACCCCCACCACTCCTACCCCACCTGGCTCGTCGACGACGGCGTCCCGCCCAACATGGTGCAGCGGGTCATGGGACGCGAACGCTCGTCCACGACGCTGGACCGCTACACCCGACGCACCGAGGACTCGACCCGGATTCTGCAGGCACTCGACCACGAGGACCCGGACGACGGGGCAGCCGACGCGCACGTGCCCGCGTGATGCTTTTCTGATGCCTCTCAGGGCGCTACAACGGCAAACGGCCTGGCCAGAAGCTCTGAGAAGAGCCTCTGACCAGGCCGTTCGGCTGTGGGCAATCGCCGCCACCCAAGGCCAGAGCCAGCAGGCCGCGAGACCGCCCGCCGCCTGCTCGACGGCGAGCCGCCGGCGGACGTCGAACTTCGACGAGGCGGTCTGCAAGCCGACGCCGGTGCGTGGGCTGCGGGTCTATCCCCGGGTGACACCGCGTCGCTCTTCGTTCCGATGGACGGCACCGGTTGCGCCGGCACACCCCCGACCCCAGCTGTTCGTGCAGACGCTCACGGCCCCGTGATCGTCGTCCGGCTGGTCACGGTGCATCCGCGTGCCCCGCATGACCTTGTCCACGGCACCCCTCGAACCGTGGATCGTGCGCCGCAGGTACTTCTCCGGGCGACCACCCGTCTTCGGCGCAGGTAGCAGTGGCTCAACCAACTCCCACCGCTGATCGGTCAGATCCGACGAGTACCTGGCACGGCAGTCCTGCCTCGGCTGGCGCGTCCTGGCATCGGTCCACCATGGACGACTCCGCTGCCATGACACGTGAACACGCCGAGACTCTCGAACACGCTCTAGACCTATTCGGGCCAGGCGTTGTTCCTGACGACATCGACGAAGTCGACGCGCTTGAACTCGGGTGAGTAGTGCGCGAGCATATCCGCTGCGATCGTTCCGAGCAGGGTGTCGGGCCGGTCCTTGACCCCTTCGGCGATGGCCTTCAGGCCCTGGCGCTTGAAGTCGTACCGAGGATGCACCGCGATGATCTCCTCGATCGCAGCCGGGTCGAGCAGGTCCAGGCCGGCGCCGTCCACGTCGACTCTCACTCCGGCCGCCAGGAGCGCGACCTCGGGTTCCATGAACCTCGGGATTCCGTGCGTACTGTGCAGGGCGATGGACAACCAGACGCGACGAACAGCATCGGCGGGCACGTCGTGCGACAGCAAGAAGTTACGGGCCGCGTCAGCACCGTCCACCTCGAACCGCTGGGTCAGGTTTCGGTGCCCCTCCACCAGCCCGAGGTCATGGAACATCGCTGCGACGTAAAGAAGCTCTGGATCGGCCGTGATCCCAAGACGCTGACCGTGCAGCGCCCCGAACAGATACGTTCGTCGGGAGTGGTGGTACAGCACTGGCGACTCGGTATCCTGAATAAAGGCGGTTGTCTCATTGGCCATCCGAGAGTCGGGGATGGCGACACCTGCGATGTACTCACTCATGATCTTCTCCTAACGGGCTAGTTCGACGCGCACGGGGTGCGCCAGTACCGATGTCTGCAGATACCCCAGTTCGTTCCAGGTGGAGGACTCCGGTTGCGTGTTGCCCTGGTCGTCGGTGGCGCGGACCCGGAGCGCGTGCTCGCCCGGTTCCGGGTCCCAGCGGAACTGCCAGCGCACCCACACCCCCGATGTCGTGGGCGATTCGATCGCGGCGTCCTGCCAGGGGCCGTCGTCGATGCGGTACTCGACCCGCGCCACCCGGTTCTCGCCCGCGAACGCCCGCCCGCGGATCACCTGCGGTTCCGCCCGCAGCCGCGCGGGCCAGGGCAGCTCCACCAGACTCGCGACCGGGAGTCCGGTGATCACCGGTCCCCGCGCTGGTCCCTCCGCGGGGAAGCCCGGGCCGATCAGCACGTAGTCCACGGTGTTCCAGGGCACGTACAGGGGCTCTTCGGAGACCTCGATCCGGCCCAGCCACTTGATGCTCGCCGCGCCGAGCCACCCGGACACCACCAGCCGGGCCGGGAACCCGTGATCGGGCGGGAGCACCTCACCGTTCATGGCCAACGCGACCACGGTGTCGTCGGCCCACGCCTTGTCCAGCGGCAGTGGCCGACGGGCCCGGATCTCGTCGAGCCCTTCCGGCATGACCTCGCGCGCCTTCGGTGTGATTCCGGCCGGTTCGAGCAGGTCGCGGAGCCGGACGCCGGTCCACTCCGCGGTCCCGATCGCACCCCGCGCCCACTGCGTGCCCGCGAACGGCCGACCGACCTCCTCACCGAACAGCACCCGGCGGTTGCCTGCGCACTCGATCGTGCGGGCCACCGAAACGTGTGGGAACCGGTTCCACAGATCGTCGTAGCTGTAGGTGGCCGGTTCGTGCACGCCGCTGCCCTCCACCCGCAGCGTCCACGTCGCAGCATCCACCCGTGGCGTTGGTGCGTGGCTGCGGATGTAGAAGCGATCGGTCGGGGTGAGGAGTCCCGGCATCCGGTCCGGCCGGACTCCGTAGTCCAGCCCACTGCCGGCGTCCTCCATCACCTCAGGTGGCGTGGGTTTGACGACGCCGCGCCCGTCGTGGTCGATCGCAGAAGTAGCCCCAGTCGTGGTCTGGGCGCTCCTCGAAGCTGTCATAGCTCCACTGTGTGCGTGGTTGCTCAGGTCGCGCTGGCGGAATTGCTGATGGATGCATAGCCGGCGCTTATGGGTCCGCTCGCGGGTGGGCTGTGCGGAGCGATGAGCCACGGGATTTCATCACTGTGTCGGCGATGGCGCAGACAGAAAGGACTCGGCCGGCCACGAAGATCAGGCGACCGCGCTTCGCAGTGCGATGGCCAACAAGTCACTGGCCGGGCCCTGCAAGGTGTTCCCGGCCGGCCAGATCGCATGCATGCGCCGCGTGAGATCCAGACCGGGTACGGCCAGCCGCACCAGCGTTCCGGCGGCCAGTTCGGCCGTGACTGCGCGCACGCTGAGCACCGCGGGACCGATCCCTCCCATCACCGCTGCCTTGATCGCCGTCGTCGAGGACACCTCGAGGATCGGAGCGGCCAGGTCGGTGTTGAGCTGTTCAGGTACCGCCTGTTCCCATGCCTGCCGGGTTCCGGAGCCCGGTTCCCGGCTGACCAGCGGTGTTCTGACCAGCTCCGCGGCGCGCACCCGTCTCCGCCGCGCCCACCTGTGGGATGGCGCCACCACCACAGCCAGCTCGTCGCGCGCGACTTCACGAGCCTGCACACCTGCGGGCACCTTCGGTCCCTCGATGAAACCGATCTCGGCTTCCCCTGCGAGTATCTGAGCGGCAACCTCGGCGGAATTCCCGGAACTCAGCGCGGTCATCGTGTCCGGATCGACCGACCGCAACGCGATCAACCACGCGGGCAGCAAGTACTCAGCCACGGTCAGGCTGGCTGCGACCCGCAGATGCGTGTGTCGGTCCCGCCTCAAGGCCGCAATACCCTCTTCAAGATCGGCAGCGCGATCCACCGCGGGCTGAGCCCAACCGGCCACCAGCTCACCAACGGTCGTCAACCGCGCACCGCGTGCACCCCGCTCCAGCAGGCGTGCGCCGACCTGATGCTCCAGTTGCCGCAATCTCGCGCTCACGGCCGGCTGGGACAGCTGGTGCGCCGCTGCCGCGCGCCCGATGCTGCCCAGCTTCGCCACGCTCAGCAGCAGGTCGAAGCTGGTCAGATCGCTGACTCGAGACGGGAGGGGCATCAGTGCAGTTTATGTATCGGCATCGAAGGCCCCAGGGTAGCAATGATCGCCAGCCCAGATGTCCGGATCAGCAGCCCCATGCCCGGACAACCTCAAGTTCGTCGAGCCGCTGTATCAACAGAGGCCGGGCGTGGGGGGCGCCCGTGGACCTTGGCGGCGGAGCGCCCGTGTGCGGCCTTCCTCCATGACCTCTTGCAGTCCGGTGCCGGAGGCCCCGACGAGGCCGACCGACCCCTCGCGGACAACATAGGCGAAACCCAGCGAAAACCCGCGGATGCGCCCTGTTCCACAATCAGGCCCCATCACGAGCAGTCCGCGTTCGTGCACCCTTCTCTTGAGCACCGCTTCGTCGGAAATACTCACGTTGTCACTGAAGATGAAGGTATTGATATTCCGGTCCAGGAGCCGATGCACCTCGGGTGCCACGTACTGTCCGGGGATGGAGACGATGGCGAGGTCCACCCGGTCGAGGATGCCCACTGCCCGTTCGAGGGAGCGAGCCGAACGCAACCGCGACCGGCCGGACATTGACACCCCGTAGCAGAGGAATTCGTCTATCTCGCGAGCAGTGAGTCGCCGACCGAAGCGTCTTCGACATCGGCCACGATGACGAGGGCCGTCGGCTTGGCTCCATCCACGTCAGGGGTGTCCAGCCCGGCATTCCGCAGGATCTTCTCGTTGGCCCGCGTGCCCATCATGATCGACACTCGGTTCACGCCGTCAGTGCCGTTGAGCGCGTTGCTCAGCTGCATGAGCCTCAACGAATCCTGATACGTGTTCGACTTGATGATCGAGTAGAGCATGCCGCGCTACTCCTTCGCCGTTCGGCAAGTGGAGACGCGGAAGAATCTGCTCGCCCAGGGTCCCACGGATCGAAACCCAGGGCAGGATGATCTGGTGTCGCGGGTCGTAACTCTGTTTGCGGTTGGTCGCCGACCGTGTTGAGTCGGCGGAACCACGGTGCCGCCAACCTCTTCCTCGGCGACCGAATCACGGGACGAGCGCGACCGCCCGGGTCCACCCTGCGCCGGCGCGGGCCACCTTGATCGGTGGGCAGATGATGGTCGCGCCGGTCGGCGGCACCTCATCGAGCCGTGCAAGCTTCTCCACCTGGCAGTAGCGCCGTTCGATGCCGGCGAAGTGGGCCGGCCACAGCCGGGCCGGGTCGCCGAGCTCGCCCCATTCCGCGCCGATCAGCGGGTAGGGCCGGTCCAGGCTCCAGGCGTCGGTGCCGATCACCCGGACCCCCGCGTCGACGAGATGGAGCACAGCCTCACGGCCCAGCCCTGCCCCGTGCTCCCAGAACTCCGGCGTTCCCCAGAGCTGGTCGGCACCGGTTCGCACCGCGACGATGTCACCGGGCACGAGCCGATGCCCTATGGCCGTGAGGCGCTCGGCAACGAGCCCCGGCGTGACGAGCGCCCCAGCGTCCAGGTCGGAGACGTCCAGGACGACGAGCGGGCCGATGAACCACGAGGCCGGCACATCGTCGACGGTCCACGCCGGCGCGCCCTCCGCCGTCGGCCCGTAGTGCCAGGGCGCGTCGACATGGGTGCCGGCGTGTGTCGACGCGGTGACGATCTCGCCGGCGAACCCAAGACGTTGCGGCAGAGCGTCGGCCGGGATGCCGTACCAGTGCTCCCACAGCTGCGCGCCGTCGGTGTGGTCGGTGCGCTCGATCCGGGGCGACGCAGGCTCTGACGGGCTCGGGCCGAGTGCATGGGTGAGGTCCACCAGCCGCACCGGGTGGCGGATGGCCGTTGTCATGTCCACACGGCGACGCTAGCGCTCGACCCGCAGCGCCACCGCAATCCGCAGAAGGTGCCCGGCGATCCCACCGGAACGCGTCCTCCCTCGCGAGTGGGATGGACGTCGCCGCGGCACGTCGACTGGCGGTTCCCGGCCGGAGGCGACCTCGACACCGTGCGCGCGCTGTGCCACCTCTACGGCGACGGGGGACGCGGCCTCGACGATGCGAACACCCGAACTCGACCGCGCAGCCGCAGAGCAGATCACCGGACTCTTCCTCCCGCCCCCGACCGAGGCCTGACGGACAATGAGGATGGACGTTTACCGATCCGTTTACACGTCCCGGTCCTGAGCCCGATCAACGCGAGCCTTACAACACTGAAGGCCCCTGACCTCGCAGGTCAGGGGCCTTCTGGCATGGTGCGCGATACTGGGATCGAACCGGTGACCTCTTCGGTGTGAAGGCGGACGCGGTCGCCCACGTACTGACGTCCCGTGCTGCCGCATGCCATCTCAGCTGGGTGTTCATGCTGGCGCGTCTCGGGACGTGACGTGCCCTCACAACCCGTTCGCTCCGGGTTTGCTCCGTCCAACCACGCTGGGGCTCGTGCGTCATCCCGTCGGCCTGGTGCAACCCAACCGCGCGGCGGCCCGGGGGCAGCCCTCGACGCGACTGCCGGCCGATGTCGGGCAGCTCTGCCCCCGGGCTGTCGGGTGGTAGCCCACGGGGAGGCCGACGGGATGACGCACCCCGCCATCCCGGAGGTCTGCCCGCCTGGCGAGGGCTAACACTCCCGCTTCGGACACACTCCGTGCCAGACCTCTTGTGTGAGCCGGAGTCCGTGCCGCCGCATCCCAAGTCACGAAGAGCGTCTGCAGGGGATCAGCCCTGAGTCCAACATCGCCACACAACGACGACGCCGCGGCCATCATCCCAGGCCCGCCAGGCTGGCGAACGTAGGGACCTGCAGGTCATCCCCTATTGTAACGAACCCGGTACAACACCCGAAGGATGACTTGCAATGGATCGCCGCCATCACGGAATTGGACAGATGAGCAATCTAAAAGAAATTGCGGGCAACCTGAAGGCTTCATCGCAGAAGCTCCACGTTGTCGACTCGTCGGTGAAAGCTTTGGAATTAGTGAGCGAGGTTCCGTCAGGCTACGTCTGGCCAAACGTCCGCTCCCTCAATGATTCCGAGATAGCACATGTTGTTCTCGTGATAGCCGCCGGCGCCGTAGGTAAATCTACTGCCGCGCGAGCGCTCGCCGCAAAGCTGAACTGGCCACTGGTTGACGCCGCGAAAGCTCAGGTTGGATCGTACTCGCTTTCCGGCCTTCTTCATGACGCCCTCGGATTCGAATCAAGCTACATGTCGGATGTTGCGACTGGAAAAGCGGGGGTCGTCATTGACGCCCTGGACGAGGGACATCTTAAGGCAGGTACGTCCAACTTCCAGGAGTTTCTTGAGAATATTTGCAAGCTTGCGGGTAGCAATCACACCAGTTCTTCAATTATCCTCTTTTCGAGACCTGACACTGCTGAGATAGTTAAACTTTTCCTGAAGGAGTCTAATACAAATCACTCAGTCATGCAGCTGGACTTCTTCACATACTCGCAGGCCTGCGACTTTCTCGATTCACGCCTCAATGAGCTTCATCAGAAGCATCCGGAGAAGGACTACGGGATCGCCCAGCAGCACCCTAAGGCCTACGCCGAGCTTCGAGATCTCAGACTAAGGGAGATTGCTCAAGCATTACTCTCGCGTCCTATTCCCGACGTGGACAAAGAGTGGGCGGAAGTGGCCGAATTTCTTGGTTACGCCCCGGTCCTATCGGTGCTGGCCGAATATCTTGCGGTGCCTAATCCACATGGGGCAGTATCGAGACGTCTTGGCACATCCACGAATTCACACGAAGTCCTGGTACAAATTGTTCAGGCGATCATGGAGCGCGAACAGCTGAAGTTTCAGAATCAGGTGTGCGCTAAGCTGCTCGCACAGCTACCAGCAACGGAAGAGTGGCCCAATGCTCTCGATTCGTACTCCGCGGATGAGCAGAGCGTTAGGCTAGTTGCCAGAAATCTAGGACTCGATATAAAGGTTTCCCTCCCTGCGATGCTTCCCGACATACTTCGACAGCAGTACGAGCAGGATGCGGCACAGTTCACTGCAGACCATCCATTCCTTGCCGGCACAAGTGCTGTGAACGTCGTCTTCGCGGATTACTTGCTGGCCAAGGCTGCTGCCGACCAAGGGGTCCAGGCAGCCGTAAGTCCGAGCCCCACCGTAACCACCGATTCAGTGGGTCCGTTTTTTTACAACTTCGTCGCAAGCTTCGCACCTAGAACTGAAGACGCCATTGATTCTACCGTGGCCGTAATTCCCGAGCGACTCCTTGCCCCGCTGCTTGAATCACACCGCCGGGCCCAGATTGACCCAGCCACCGCAATGTTTCTTTACGTCCAGACCAACACGGATGGCTTTCTCTTCTTTGAAAAAGTGTCCGCTAAGGGCAAGTCAAAGAACCACGCCGAGTACATGGTGACAGACATCTCAGGCGTTACAGTTTTCGAATCGACTCTTTCCCGAGGAGTCGTCGTGACCGACGGAGGCGTCACACTTGGCGAACCTTCAAAAAGATTCATCCTTGGACCGGCAGTAACCCTTAGATGTTCGGAACTTGACATCGCGGCTGGCTCCCTTTCAGTAGACGCCGCGGGCAATACATCGCCGAGAAGTTGCGTGATCTCCGCAAAGGTCATTCGAGTCTTGGCAAATCTCTCGGTTGACGTCCCCACGTCGAACAGTCTCCACATTTTCGGCGATGTCGACTGGCCCGCATTGAGGCCATACATGCGTGGTGCTCGCCCAGGGCTTGACGTCATCAGCAGCGGTAGCTACGTTGACCTTCGTGCGATTCTTAAGTCCTTTCGCCAACAAGCAGGGAGCCGACCCAGCGTATTCAAAGAATTGCTCGACCGTCGAGTAG
Organism: Pseudonocardia xinjiangensis; assembly: GCF_050948425.1. Classification (NCBI taxonomy): domain Bacteria; kingdom Bacillati; phylum Actinomycetota; class Actinomycetes; order Pseudonocardiales; family Pseudonocardiaceae; genus Pseudonocardia; species Pseudonocardia xinjiangensis. The sequence continues at coordinate 5,001,860 of NZ_CP192009.1, forward strand.
TTAAGAGCAGTGAAGGACGAAAAGGATTTCTGCGCAAGCTCATTGCACTGGGAATCGTGTACCAAGCCACTGAGCATTACTACCTCGAAACGAATGAGCTGTCTAAGCTGGGCATTGGCTGGCACGCTGTGATCGATGGTGTGCCTACTGACGCAGTGCTGAGCTTTTTGGCACGTCTGCAGTCCATGGATTAGACGCGCTTAAGGCTTCCGTAGGACGCAGGCCGCGCGCCGCGCGGGGACCGGCCGGAGGCCGCACGCCCCGCGCGAGCGCTTGCGGTTGCATCGGACACAGCGCCGCGCGGCGCCGCAGGCGCCGCCTTGAACAGGTAGGGAAAGTCTGAACACAGCACGCTGTCGCCATGTGTGTGTAGTCCCGGGACATGCTTGACACTCCGGTCCCACCTGATGCTTGACAGTGGTCGTGATCGGCTTCGCTGTGCCCTGTCGTGTGGGTTCGGGGTGCGGGGAGACCGGGATTGGCCCTGGTCGAGTTGTCGGTCGTTGAGCAGCGGTATCGCGCGGTGTTGGCGGTGCTGGCAGGAGAAGCCGTCGTGGATGTCGCCGCGCATCACCGGGTGTCGCGCCAGAGCGTGCACACCTGGTTGGCGCGGTATCGCGCTGATGGTCTGAGCGGGTTGGCCGACCGGTCCCGGCGGCCGGTGTCGTGTCCGCACCAGGCGCCGCCGGAGGTGGAGGCGGTGGTGTGTGAGCTGCGCCGGGAGCACCCGCGGTGGGGGCCACGACGGCTGGTCCACGAGCTGACCCGTGGTGGGCGGGTGGATCCGGTGCCCTCGCGGATGACGGTGCACCGGATCCTGGTCCGCCACGGCCTGATCCAGCCGGAGGCACGCCGCAGGAAGCGTTCGGACTATGTGCGGTGGGAACGGTCGGCGCCGATGGCGTTGTGGCAGATCGACATCGTCGGCGGGATCGTGCTGGTCGATGGCACCGAGGTGAAGGTCGTGACCGGGGTGGATGACCACTCCCGGTTCTGCGTGATCGCCGCGGTCGTGGCGCGGGCGACCGGGCGGGCGGTGTGTCTGGCCCTGGTCGAGGTGCTGCGCCGTTACGGGATGCCCGAGGAGATCCTGACTGATAACGGCAAGCAGTTCACCGACCGGTTCGGCCGCGGTGGGGAGGTGTTGTTCGACCGGATCTGCCGGGAGAACGGCATCACCCACCGCCTGACCCAACCCGCCTCACCGACCACGACGGGGAAGGTCGAGCGGTTCCACCAGAGCCTGCGCCGAGAACTGCTCAACGACCACCCACCGTTCGAGAACGTCCTCGCGGTCCAGGCCGCGATCGACACCTGGGTCACCGACTACAACTGCGACCGCCCCCACCAGGGCATCGGCGACGCCTACCCCGCCACCCGGTTCGCCACCCGCCAAACCGATCCCGCCGCGGGAGAGACGGCGGCGGGAGAGGCTGGGGCGGACGCGGTGCTGCCGCTGCGCGTCCCAGCCATCCTGGCCCCAGCCCTCGAGCCAGCAGTCGAGCCAGCAGTCGAGCGAGAGGATGCAGGTGCGCTCGAGGCCGGGGTGGTTCGCGAGGACGCCAGCGCCCCGCCGGCCGGCCTGGTTTATCGGGATGGGCCGGTGGAGTTCGACCGCGTCGTGCCCACCGCCGGCAACCTCGGAGTCCGCGGCAAACAGTTCTGGCTCGGGCCGGCCCGGGTCGGGCAGACGATCACCTTCTGGGCCGACCACGAGTTGATCCACCTACTCGCCGCCGGGACCCGGATCAAGACCGTCCGCTCGCACCTGTCGTCGGCGGACCTGGCCACGCTCGCCGCCCGCGGAGGCCGCCGCGGCGGCCCCTCTCCACTGCCGCCGCTCGACCCCAACGCCACCGCGCTCGAGGTCGACCGCACCGTCAACCGCAACGGCAACATCACCCTGGGCCAGCACAGCGTGTTCATCGCCGAGATCCTCGCCGGGCGCCGGGTCAGCGTCCGGATCGAACCCACCGTGCTGCTGGTATTCGACCCCCAGACCCGCGAGCTCCTGCGCACCCGACCCAACCCACTGACCTGGACCCAGGCCCTGCGGGTCCAGAGCGTCCGCCCCGCCGGGCCGCCACCACGCCCCCGCACCGAACCGGTCACCGTCCAACGCCGCGTCTCCGCCTCGGGCGTGATCACCGTGGCCAGCCAACCCATCAGCCTCGGACGCGCCCACGCCGGGGCCGTGGTCACCGTCCACGTCTCCGACACCACCCTGACCGTCGACACCCCCGACGGACAACAGCGCACCTACCGGCGCGCCACCGCCCAACCCGTCCGCAGCATCAAGGCCTACCGGCCCCGCACCACCACCCACGTTTCCTAGACCCACTGACAAGCATCACCTGGGACCGAAACGCCAAGCATCAACTGGGACTAGACACGCAGCGGTTCAGCACCACCTTCCGAGCCATCCGCGCCGACCGCCGCCTATGGCGCCTCCGCGCCGACCTCGACGCCCTCGACCGCGCCACCGACGACCCGAACGCCATCCCGGTCGACCTGGAGACGGTCACCGTCATCAACGACTGGTTGCCCGTCCACTTCGGACACCACGACGACGGCGAACGCGAGTTGGCCGCCGGGATCGCCGAACGCCACCGAGCACAACGACGCAGCACGACGCCCACCACCAGGAGAGCAGCATGAACACCGTCCAGTCCCTCACCTACAGCGTCGACGAGGTAGCGGCCCTGCTGGGCATCGCCCGCGGCGTGGCGTATGAGTCCGTGCGGAACGGCGAGATCCCGGCCACCCGCGTCGGACGACGCTGGCTGATCCCGCCGCCGGTTCCACGCCTGGCTCGACGGAGCCGAACCGGCCACACCTCCCGGACAGGAGGTGGCGTGATGGGGTTCGTCGACAAGACCCCCGAGGGCCGCTACCGCGCCTACTTCCGCGACCCGTCAGGCAAGCAACGCTCCAAGACGTTCCGCATCAAGAAGGACGCCACGGCATTCCTCGCCGAGATGGAGACCTCCAAGACCCGCGGCGCCTACGTCTCCCCCCACGCGGGACGGACCCTGTTCGGGGACCACGCCGAGAAGTGGATGGCGGCATGGAACACCGAGATCACCACCGCGGCGCGGGATCTGTCGATCATGCGGACCCACGTCCTGCCACAGTGGGGCCCGGTACCGCTCGGGAAGATCGACGATCTGGGCTTGCAGGCGTGGGTGACCGAGCTGGGCAAGCGCCGCTCCCGAGCCACCGTGGCCGAAGCGCTACGGCTCACCTCGGGGGTCCTGCGCTCGGCGGTGCGCAACCGCTTGATCCCCTTCAACCCCGCCGACGAGATCCGGGCCCCGCGCACCCGGACCCGCGACACCGACGAACGGATCATCAGCCGCGCCGACCTTCGTCACCGGCTGCTGCCCGCCGTCCCACCTCGGCACCGCGGGATCGTTGCCGTCGCCGCGGGTGCGGGGCTGCGATGGGGTGAGGCGGCAGGGCTTCGGCTCGATGCGGTCGACCTCCAAGCCGCCCGGCTGCTGGTGATCCGGACGGTGGTCGAGGTCGGCGGGCACACCTCGTTCAAGCCGTTCCCCAAGTCGGCGGCCGGACGGCGCACCATCCCCCTGCCGAGTTGGCTGGTGCCGATCATCCGGACACATCTCGCGCTGTGGCCTACCGAGGACAACGCGCCGATCTTCGCCAACGAGGTCGGCGCCCCGCTGCGCCGCACGCTCTTCCGCACCCGGATCTGGCGGCCGGCACTCGTGCGCGCCGGGCTACTCGGGGACGTCGTCCGCGTCGACGGCGGATTCGATGCGGTGTGGACCGACGCGCACGGCAGGAAACACACCGAACGCCTGCGCACCGAGTCCGCCGCCGTGCACCACGTCGCACGACACCAGGCCGGCGGGCTCCGGTTTCACGACCTCCGCCACTCCTACGCCACCTGGCTCGTCGACGACGGCGTGCCGCCGAACATGGTCCAGCGGGTGATGGGACACGAACGCTCGTCCACGACGCTGGACCTCTACACCCGGCGCACGGACAACAGCGTCCGCATCCTCCAGCCGCTCGACGACCTGGCCGACGACGAGGACCCGGACGACCCGACGGAGCCTGTCCCCGCTCCGGCCTGAAACAGATGCTCCGGGAATGCTCCGAGTATGGAGCCGATCATGCGAAACGGCCTGGCCGGAAGCTCTGAAAAGAGCCTCTGACCAGGCCGTTCGGCTGTGGGCGATACTGGGATCGAACCAGTGACCTCTTCGGTGTGAACAAGCCAGACCGCGTCGCTTGCTTTTTGCACAGTCGCAACAGACCGCAGCTGACCAGCGACTATACCCGGAGGCGGTCTCAATCGTTGCGTCCAAGCCCACCGGTCCTCAGCTGATTCACGCGTCATCGGCTACCGATTCGGCTACCACTCCCGCGATCTCAGCCCGAGCAGGTTGATCCTTGCCTCTGCCGAGACGACGTCCGTCCGCCGCGACGCCGTCCCGTGCCTCGGCGAGCTGCTGTTCCCACCTTGCCAAGCTGCCCTCCGCACGCTCCTGTCGACCCGGTCTCGGAAGGAGCACAGACCAACATGCGAGGTCTCGAGTGGCGTGGGCATCACACAACCGGGCGAGGGAGAGCCGAGCCGGCCCGGGACCAGCTTGCGTTGTGCGGGGTTTGTTGTGAGTTCGAGCCGAATCCGGCTCCAAGACCATCACCGACTGGCAGCGCTCCTCGTCCCGGGCGGCAGGGCTCCGGGGCCCAGGTTGCTCCGGCAGCACTATGCGGCCATGGGCTTGGATCCGGCCGGTCACGCCCCCGCGTTCAGCGTGACCGGCCGGTGGGGCGACCGCTCACGTTGCTCCCCAGCGCGTGATCGGTCGCAGGCCCTATCCGGCAGGCTTCACCCACCGGTGATCTGTGGTCGACAAGCTTTCCTGTGTTGTGCGATTTCCCGCCGTGCGACTGCGAGGGTCGGGTTAGGTGACCTGCTCGTTGGTCACCGAGCCGTGACGGCTGGTCGGGCCTAGCATGGCGCTCTGCTCGCGCGTGGCCTCGAGCCCCGGCGCCCGCGATCGGCAACCGCCCGTCGGATCGCTGGATAGCGACGTGTCGATTTCGGGCACCCTGAAGGTAGTCGTCAGACGGGATGGCTAGATCACCGTGGCGCCCTGGCTTTGGCACGCCCTTCACCTCTTGCTCCCGGCCCGCGGCGAGCGCGACAGCCGCGGCGCGGCCGACTGCGAAGAAGGGGCGGAAGCCGCCGAAATCGAACGCATGGCCGCCGTCGAGCCGACGCCCGGATCTCGAAAGGCCGAGCTGGTCTACCGAAAATCGTGGCGGACCCGGGACGAGGCGGAGAACGACCTGTTCGCCTACATCGACGGGTGATACAACACCGAACGCATCCAACGCCGGCTCGGCTGGCGATCGTCGCGCGGAAGTCGCTGTCCGGAGAACAACCCGCCTTGGATAGCGGCGTAGCAACCGGTCAACGACCAGGGGTAGTAGTATTTCCGGCGTCCGGGTCGGAGGGGTGACACGGGCGCTCGAAGCAGCCGCTGAGCGACGAACGCGGCGATCGGGTCGAGTTTCTCCCCCGAGGCCGCAGCACTGTGTCGTCGGCTCCCTGGTCCCGAGCGCCACGGTTGCGCGCTCCAGGTCGTCGACGACCGCGGCGACCCGAGCAGCGGCGCGGCGGTGACCTCGAGTCCGAAGGCGCTCGTGGCGAGCACAGCCCGCTCGCGTGCGTGCGGCAGGACACGATCGACGTCGCGCTTGTGCGCGGCGAGATCGCCCCCGTCGTCGGTCCGCGTGGTGCACCTGTTCGACGCCCTCGGTCAGCGGGTTGCCGTCCGTCCGCCGCTGCTGACCGGGGCCCGGGCATTGCCTCCCGAACCACTGTCGAAAATTTTGCTCTGAGGCCTGAACAGAGCCAGCCGGACCATGCTCCTGTTGCCACAGCAGTGGTTGTGGCCCACCCCGTAGAACCGCATGAACGGCTCGGGGTCGGTGAACCGCAACTGTCCTGCCAAGTGACGGCCTCCACCTCCTCGAAGTGCTGCTCCACCCCGGGGGCCACCGTTCGTGATCGGCCCTCGGGGTGGCCTTGAACAGGTCCGCGGGGCGCCCACTGCCTTCAGGGCGGTCCTCCATGACGCTGCCCACCGTGCCCCGCCCAGGGGCCACCCGCCCACACGCCGGTCAGATGTCGGTGGCCCGCAGACCCGCGTGCGCCTTGTACCGGCGGTTGGCCGAGATCAGGTTGGCGACGAGAGACTCGACCTGGTGGGCGTTGCGCAGCCGCCCCGCGTAGACCCCGCGCATGCCGGGGATACGGGCGGCTAGTGCCTGCACGGTGTCGGTGTCCGCGCGGGAATCACCGAGAACCATCACGTCCGTGTCGATCTCCTCGATCTCCGGGTTCTGCAGCAGCGCGGCGGACAAGTGGTGGAAGGCCGCGGTGACCCGCGACTCCGCCAGCAGCTCGGCGGCCTGCTGCGCGGCGCTGCCCTCCGGCATGGTCAGCGCGTAGGCGCCCTGCTTGTCGCAGCCCAGCGGGTTGACGCAGTCCACCACGAGCTTGCCGGCCAGGTCCGTGCGCAGCGACTGCAGGATCTCGGCGTGGCCGTCCCACGGCACGGCGACGATCACGATGTCGCTGCGCCGGGCGCACTCGGCGTTGTCCGCGCCCTCCACATCGTGGCCGACTTCGGCGGCGACTCTGCGAGCGCGGTCGGCGTCGCGGGACCCGAGGATCACCCGCTGGCCGGCCCTGGCCAACCGGTAGGCGAGGCCGCGTCCCTGGTTGCCCGTCCCACCCAGTACTCCCACCACGAGATGGGACACGTCCGGCAGGGCCCAGGGGTCCTTGGGGGCGGCCGTCGCCCCCGCTGGGGCAGAATTGTTCTCGCCGTCTACGACGTTGGCAACAACGGTCATGACGCTACGGCCCTTTCGCGGATCTCCACCGCTGTTTCCAGCATCTGCCGAGTGCTGGTGAACCAGTCCTGCAGATTCAGATCCACGATGAGCTCGTCTGCACCCGCCTCGGCAGCCGTGTGGATGTCGTCCATGATCTGGTCGAGAGAGCCGACGAACGCCGATCGGTCAGGTCCTGCCGGACGGCCGGTGAAGGTGACGTTTCCCACCACGACCATCTCCATCCGGCTCGTGTCCCGGCCGTACTCAGAAGCCATTTCCCGGATACGGGCCCAGCTAGCGCGCAGTTCTGCGGCTCCGGCCGGCCCGGGTGTGGTGAGTAGCGGCAGCCAGCCGTCTGCGCGCTTGGCGATGCGCTGCACGGCCTTGGAACTGGTGCTGCGACCCAGGTTGGCGCCGCCGCCGCCCAGCATCACGGGGATTTTCGAAGCGGGTTTGGGCAGGACCGAGGCGTTGTCGATGACGACGCGAGGACCCCGGAAGGTCACCGGGTCCGGTCCCCACACGGCATCGAAGACGTCCAGCGTCTCGTCGAGGAAGCGACCGCGGTCCGCTCGGGTGGCGCCAGTGGCCTGGAGTTCGTCGGTGGACCAGCCGGTGCTCATACCTGCGACGATGCGGCCGCCGCTGATCTGATCGATCGTGGCCAGCGCCTTGGCCAGCTGGACGGGTGTGTGAAGTGCAGCGATCAGAACGGCAGTACCGAGGCGCACCTGTTCGGTCGCCACCGCCGCTGCCGTCAGGATTGCCAAGGGGTCGGCGGCCTGCCGCGAGGTTTCCGGCCACGGCACGTTCGGCGGGGCATATGGTTCGGCGGGCGTCTCCGGGAAGAGCAGCCGTTCGTACGTCCACAGGCTGGCGTATCCGGCCGCTTCGGCCGTTCTGGCTGCTTCGACCACGTCGTGTTGCAGGTCGACTCCCAATCTCTGGGGCAGACGAAGTCCGAGTTTCATTGAAGCCTCCGATGTAGTCGTGATTGTCGTGGCCGCCGCAGGAGCTGCGCCAAGCCTCAGCAATGCCCCTGCCTTCCAGGCAGAGTGCAGGTTTCGGCTGTTCTCGATCCACCACCGAGTCTGAACACTCACATTGATGTGAGGGTCAAGTGTATGCTTGAGCACATGAGGATCGGAGAGCTCGCGGAGCGAGCCGGCGTATCCCCTCGGCTACTGCGCTACTACGAGGAGCAGCGGCTGATCACACCCAGGCGCGCCCTCAATGGTTACCGTGAGTACGGAGAGTCACACGTCGACGTCGTGCTGCAGATCAAGGGACTGCTCAACGCCGGCCTGCCGACCCGGATCATTCAGCAGCTCCTGCCGTGCCTGGACAAGCCGCAGACGATCTACGTCCCCAACGTGACACCCGAAATGATCGCCACACTGCAACGCGAACAAGCTCGGCTGTCCGAACGCATCGAGTGCCTGACCCGCAACAGAGACGCAATCGCCGACTACCTCGACACAGCTCTCAGCGTCAAATCAGCGAACACCGAGAGCAGGGCCACGGCATGATCTGACGAGCGTCTCGCCGGCAGTCGGTCACGCGGCGTCGATCGACGGGGACGGCGGCCAGGCGCCGTTCGAGCGTGCCGTCGGTCAGCCGCTCGGCAGTGCGACCGCGGGCGTTGAGCAGGCGGACCGCGTCGGCTGCCAACACGCTGTTGTTGCTGTCGGGACCGGGTGCCCCCAGGCACCGTCAGTCCTTGTCGCCTAGCAGCAACGTCTTGAGCGCCGGCAGCGCCGCTTCCAGGATGTCGCGCTGCTCGGGATCGAGGCGAGCCAGGCGACGGGCCACTAACCCGTGGGGTTTCCCTGCCCATTGAGCAGGCCGACGACCTGACTGTCGCCGGGGTTGATGAGGTCGGGGACGGTCCAGCCGTTGAGGTCGTACTCGGACAGGCACTGTTCGGCGAAGCCCTTCATCGCGTTCGCGGTTCCGGACTGCTCGGCGGCGAAGAGCAGCTCCGCGCGCACGCCCTCGTGATTGCCCGAGTAGTTGCGCTCATAAAGCTCGTGGCGACCGCCGAATTCCGAACCGATCGAGTCCCAGATCAGCTTCATCAGCTTGACCCGGTCCACGGCGTTGTAGCCGTTCGAGCCGCGCACATACTTGTCCAGATAGGGGCGCACCTGCGGGGACAGGAAGTCGGCACTGTGCGAAGGCAGGTATATCAGCGATGCGCCCAGATCCTGCATGATGATCTCGCGAACGCGTGGGTAGCCGAGCGTCATGAACCAACGATAGGCCATCCCGTACTCGGCGTTGGGCAGCTTCGATCCGTTGACCCACTCGCTCGGGCTGGCACACATCGCGTCCGACAGGCCCCAGAACATGTTCCGCCAGGCGATGACCTCACCGACGCGGGTCTGCACCCCGCGGAAGTCCTTGCTGCCGGTGACCTCCACGCCCTTCATCAGCAGCCCGCCGAGGAAGTCGAGCTTGACCGCCAGACGGGTGACGCCGTGAAAGGTGGAGCGCGGCAGGAACCCCGAGCCGCGGAAGAACGTCGAGACCTTCTCCGGGTCCCCGTAACTGAACACGTTCTCCCACGGGACCAGGACCTTGTCGAGCACGAAGATCGTGTCGTTCTCATCCATCCGCGAGGACAGCGGGTAGTCGAACGGGCTGCCCATGGTGTTGGCCTGCTGGGCATACGAAGGCCGGCAGATCAGCTTCATGCCGGGCGTACCCATCGGCACGGTGCAGACCAGCGCGTACTCCCGCTTCTTGATCGGCAGACCGTAATGGGCCAAGAAGTTGTAGTGGGTGATCGCCGACCCGGTGGCGACGACCTTCGCCCCTGAGACGACGACACCCTTGTCGTTCTCCTCCTCCACGTGCATGAACACGTCGGAGACCTCGTCCGGGTTGCGGTGCCGGTCGACTGGCGGGTTGACGATCGCATGGTTCCAGTACAAGAGCTTTTCCTGGGACTCCTCGTACCAGCGCCGTGCGTTGCCGGCGTACGGGTCGTAGTACCCGGAGTTCGCACCCAGCGTGCCCAGGAACGCGGCCTTGTAGTCGGGGGAACGGCCCATGAACCCGTAGGTCATCCGGGCCCACTCGGCAATCGCGTCCCGGTCGCCCTTGAGGTCCTCCACCGAGTGCGGGGTCCGGAAGAACGGGTGCGTGACCCCGGCGCTGCCGGTGTCGGTGGGTGTGGTGAGCACATCGGCCTTGGCCGGGTCGTGCATCGAGTCGTAGAGCCGGGCGGTCATCCGCACCGCGTTGCGAAACGCCGGGTGGGTGGTGACGTCGCCGACCTTCTCACCGTAGAGGTACACCTCGCGCCCGTCACGCAGGCTCTCGATGTACTCGTCGCCGGTCATCGGACGGTTGGCCCGGCCTTCGGCACTAGTGGGGGTGGCTGCCGATTTCTTGCGGAGGGTCATCTGCTTCTCATCCTATGGTTATTTGAGGTATCAGCCGACAGTCGGCCGGACGCCGTCGCTCGGCACTGGAAGCGACCCAATGTGGTGCTGGATTAATGCGGACGACTCGGGTCGAAGGGCGTCAAGAGCCAGCGGAGGAGAACCAGGAAATGCCGCCGGGTCCGTCGGCCGAGTCGTCCCAGAGCACTGGCTCGCAATTGCCGCCCAGGTGGTGAAATTTCCCGGTGTGAAACAGTAAGGGTTGTCCGTCGTAGATGCGGAACTCCTGCACCTCACCCAGATATAGCACGTGATCACCGCCGTTGTAGTGCTGCCATGGCACGCACGAGATATGCGCCAGCGTTCCACCTAATCGCGGAGAGCCGCAATCGCTGTCCGCCGCCCACTCCACGTCTTGGTTGGGTTTGCCGGCGAAGTGCAGCGCGAGGTCCTTCTGCGTTGCCTCGAGCACGTTGACCGTGAACGGTCGCGACTCGACCAGGCCACAGACCTGCGACCGCCGGTCCAGCGACACCAGCACCAGAGGAGGCTCGAGGGACACCGCGGTGAACGCATTCACCGTCACCCCGTGGGGTGCTCCGTCCTCACCACGGCAGGTGACCACCGTCACCCCGGTGGTGAAATGCCCCAGACATTGCCGGAGCTCTCGCGGATGGATCGCCATCACTTGTCCCCTCCTGACATGATCGCCGCGTTATGGGATCCCGGTTCGGCTTTGTAGTGGCTGGCACGGGCACAGCTGTCGCGGATCAGTCGTTCTTGATGAGTCGTGCCCCGGTCGCGACGCCCGACAGCATCGGTGGCCAGCTTGTCGAACATCGGGGCGAAGACCGCATCGTCCCCGAACCGGCGCAGCACGCGGTGAAGTGGACGATGGTGCCACTCGTGGGAGATCCAACGGCGGCGGTGGCGAAGGCTCGCTGCCCGAACACTGCGCGGACCTGACTCCGAGCAGGGCGCTCACGCCACCCGGCGGGGGCCGACTGTCGTGTTCTCCGGGGATCGATCACGTCGGCGTGGCCTTATCTCACTCGCTGGTGAGGGATGCCCCCCCACCAGCCAGCGCCGGAGCAGCTCCTTGCGCACCTTGCCGTTGTCGTTGCGCGGCAGAGCTTCGACGTACTCCACTCGGGTTGGCAGGTACCACTCGGTCATGTCCTCGTTGGTGAGGTACTGGCGCAGCTCGTCCAGGGTGACCGGCGGCTCGGTGGCCGGGACGACCACGGCGCACGCCAGCTCCCCGCCCTTGCCGTCCGGGTAGCCGACGAGGGCGACGTCCTCGACGCCGGGGTTCTTGAGCAGCTCGGACTCGACGTCGTTGACCGGGATCATGAACACCCCGCCGATCCGGTCACCGGCGCGGCCCATCAGCCGGATCCCGCCGCGCCCGTCCGGCACGGCGAGGTCGCCGGTGTCGTACCAGCCCTCGTCGTGCTCGGCGATGACGGTCAGCGTGCCGGAGTCCCGCCCGACCGTGGCCAGGCACACCCCGGCGCCGCGCACGTACAGCCTGCCGGGCCGGTCCTTCGTGATCTCGGTGTCCGAGCGCAGGTCGAGCTCGATGGCGCTGACGGGGCGGCCGTCGCTGTGCGCGGCCCAGTCCGGCGCGTCATCGCCGCGAGTCATCGTTCCGATGCCGATCTCGGTCATCCCCCATGCGCTCAGCAGACGCGCGCCGAAGACGTCCGGCACCTGTGCGACGAGTGACTGCGGGACTGTCGTGCCGGTGCAGCGCACCGTCCGGAGGGCCGGCAGATGCGGGCGCGTCCCGCCGGTGGACGCGATCATGTCGTAGACGAAGCTCGGCGCGGCCACGAACGCGGTGGTGCCGCTGTCCGCCAGCACCTGTAGGCCCCGCGCGCCGGACCAGGCGTCGAGCTGGACCGTGGACGCGCCGGCCAGCAAGGCGGCCCGGGCGGAAATCTGCCCCATGACGTGCATCAGCGCGTGCGGGGTGAAGAGCACATCGTCGGGCCCCGTGTCGTCCGCCTCGCCGACGCCGGACGCAGACGCGTGCAACGTGTTCTGGGTGTGCAGCGCGCCCTTCGGCTCGCCCGAGGTGCCGGACGTGAAGAGGACCATGGCGACGCGATCCGGGTCCTCCCGTGCGTCGTCCAAAGCCACCGGGTGGCGCTGCTCCCAGGGCGTCTCCTCGAAGAACGACCGAAAATCGATCTCACCGTCGGCCGCTCTTCCCATCACCACCCGGTGACGCAGCTCGGGCAGTCGGGGAGCGATTTCAGCCAGCGCCGCCGCGTGGGCGAACCCGGCCCACTCGTCCACCGTGACGCAGACCCTCGCGCCGAGCCGGCGCAGCATCCGCTCCAGCTCCCGCGGGCGGATCGTGGTCATGATCGGCGCCAGCACCGCCTGCAGCCGGGCGCCGGCCAGCAGCAGCACCTGCGCCTGCCACCAGTTCGGCAGCTGACACGCCACCACCTGCCCCGGCCGCACCCCCAGCTCGTCCAACGCGGCCGCGAACCGCTCGACATAACGGGCGTATTCGGCGTAGCTGATCCGGGTCGACCCCTCATCGGCCCGGTAAGCCATGATCGCCGGCGCGTCCGGTGTCAGGTCCCGCCACCGGCACAAGTCGGGTATGGCGCCCGACTGGCGCCAAAGCCCTGCGGCGCGGAACCTCAGCGCTGCAACATTCGACGACCGAATCGATTCGGCACGCAACCTAGGACTCCCTCAACTTGCGCAGCTGGTCGAGGGTGATCGGCGGCTCGGTGGCCGGGAGGATCACCGCGCACGCCAGGTCTTTGTAGTTTTCGCCCGGATAACCGATGAGGGCGACGTCCTCGGCGCCGGGATTCTTCAGCAGCTCGGACTCCACATCGCCGGCCGGAATCATGAGTACCCCGCTGATCCGGTCAGCGGCGCGGCCCATCAGCCGGATCTCGCGGTGCCCGTCCGGCGCGGCGACGTCTGCGACGGCCACGGCTACAGCAGCCCGAGCGCGGAGCGGCCGATGAAGTTGTGCACCGCCTCGCTGTTGGGCGGATGGAACCCTCCGGCCCGCACGTCGCGGTAGAGCCGCTCCAGCTCGCCACGCCGGTGCAGCGAGCTGGCACCGACGATCTCCATCGCCAGTTCGGTGGCCTGACGCGCGGCGCGGGTGGCGTTCTCCTTCGCCGCGAACAGCCGGGGCAAGGTCCGCTCGCCGTAGTCCACCCCAGCGGTCAGGCCGGCGGTCAGCTCGTCCAGCTGCGCTGTCGCCCCCTCCAGGACCAGCTCGGCCTCGGCCGCCAGATACTGGACGAAGGGTTTCGTGGCCACCGGGGCGTCACCGGTGCTCCTGGTCGTGCGCCGCCGCGCGGTGTCCAGTGCCAGGTCCACCGCCCGGCGGCCCAGGCCCAGGTAGACGTTGCCCAACATGGGCAGCACCCACGGCAGGATGGCGGAGACGAACCCGGCGGGCAGCGCGCCCACCTCACTGATCCCGATGACCCGCTCGTGCGGAACGAACACGTTGTCCAGGCGCGTGTCGTGACTCGCCGTGGCGCGCAAGCCGAGGGCGTCCCAGGTGGGCACGGTACGCACACCCTCGCTGCCGCGCGCAACGAACCCGTGGACCACCGTGGGATGGCTCGGGTCGCTGTCGTCGCGGGCGTGGATGCCCAGCCAGTCCCAGGCCGGGGAGAGGGACGTGAACACCTTGCGCCCGCTGACCAGGTAGCCGCCCGACACGGGGACCGCCGCGGTCAACGAGTCGAACAGACCCACGTCGTTGCGGGGTTCACCGTGGCCAGCGGCAAACACCTTGCCGGCCACGATGTCCTCAACCAACCAGTCCACCCCGGCGTCCCCGGCCCGGGCGAGGTCCGCAGTCGCCCCGGTCCAGTACAGATGCATGGTGATGCCCACCCCGGTTGCCGGCGCCCAGTAACCCAGCCGCCGCTGTTCCCGGCTGAGCTCCGCGAGACCGAGCCCCAGCCCGCCGCGATCGACGGGAATGGCAGCCCGCAGGTACCCAGCCTCGCGCAGATCCGCCAAGTCCTCAGCGAAAAACGCGTTCTCCCGGTCGTAGTCACCCGCACGCGAGTGCAACGTCTTGAGCAGATCATCGGACAAGACCGGACCAGAGTCCTCAAACATGATTAGCGTCTCCTTCGTCATTGGGATTGCTTTTCGGCAGGCGAGCTGGACCGCACTTGTGCCGGTTTCGACTGCGGCAGCGACTCCAGCGAGTCTGAACACTCACATTGATGTGAAGGTCAAGTGGCGGCGTGAGCACATGAGAATCGGAGAGCTCGCGGAGCGTACCGGCGTATACCCTCGGCTACCGCGCTACTACGAGGAGCAGCGGCTCACGCGGCGACGGTAGTGGCCGCGTCCCTCTGGGCGGTCGAACGTGGTGGGTCAGATGCTGCGGTGGTGGCGCACGGTGGCGTCGAGCTCAGATAGCCGGGGCGCGAGCGCTGCGTCGACGGCGAGTGGGTCACTGGCGTGTAGCCGTTGCATCGCTCGCCGGGTGGGCTGGCTGGTGTTGATTTCGTGCTCGGCGCGGCCGAGCGCGTCGAGTAGCTCGGTCACCACCTCTTCGACCGGGCGGCGGCCGAAACCGAGGTCCTCGCCCGCGGTCGAGCTGTCCATCATCGCAGTGGCCGTGGCCCCGGGATAGCTGGTGGCGACGTGCACGCCGGTGCCGTAAAGCTCCCGGCGCAGCGCGTGACCAAACGCGGCCAGGCCCGTCTTGGTCGCCGCGTAGGTGGCGTAGAAGGGCAAGGGGACCAGTGCGGCGCCGCTGGAGATACCCAGCACGATGCTGCCGCGCCGCCGGCCGGGGCCGCCCATGCCGGCCGAGCGCTCGGGTTGGGCGGCCGCGCGTAGATCGGGCAGCAAGGCGCGAGTGAGCAGGATCGGCGCGGTCAAGTTGAGATCCACCATCGCACGCACGTCCGCGACATCGCAGTCTTCGAGCCGGCCGGCGCTCACGTTCCCGGCATTGTTGATCAACAGATCGACCCTGTGCAGAACCGTGCGCGCTGTGTCGGCAACCTTCTCCGCGGCGCCCACGGCGGTGATGTCGACGTCCAGCACTTCCGCTGCGCCGCCGGCCCGCGCCACCGCCGAGGCGGTCTCCCGCAACGCCTGCTCACGGCGCCCCACCAACAGCAACCGGGCGCCGCGCCGGCCGAACTGTTCGGCCAGCGCGCGGCCGATCCCACTTCCCGCCCCGGTGATCACCCCAGAGCGGTTGGTCATGTCAACAGGCGGCGGTGTCTCGGTCTGGGTCACGTGCTCTCCTTCAGCATCGTGCGGGCCCGTTCAGTTCTGGTCGCAGCCCGGGGAAATCTACGTCAGCTAGTTGCCAGCCACGGCCACGACTTGTGGCGTCATCGACCTCACCGTCGAATTCTTGCCGGCGGTCGGGCTGGCATCGTCTTCGTGGGACCTTGTTCGTGAACTCGGTTGACAACACCGAGCAGGAACGCGCTGGAATCCCCAGCGGACGCCTTGAGACAGCGTGCGTTATCCGATCTCGACGCGTTCGCTTTGACCTCATTCAGGGGCGCTCCCGCGGGTCAGAAGACGGCGACTGGATTGACGGCGTCTGATGTTGCGCCGACCATCCGCCACGGCAACAGCGAGAGCAGGAACTCCCATTTGTTCTTCGCCTGGCACGTCTGCGCGAGCTCGTCCAAGGCTGCGTTGTCGAGAAGCCAGAGCCCCATCGCCACCAGGCTGACGGTATGGATGGGCATACGGAAGTCGAAGGTACGCGACTCGGCTGGGCTGACCTCCGGCTGACCGTCCACGCCGAGCAGTGCGACGTCTCGTTCACGGAGGAACGGCAGCGTCGCTGCACTGAGCCCGGCGGCATGGCCCGCGGGATGCCGCCCCTCGGCCGCCTCTCGGGCGTAATTCCCGGTATAGACGAACAGGGCGTCTCCTGCACCCACGATGACGCCCTGGCGCCTCTCGGCGGCCTTGAGCTCGTCAGGGCTAACGGCGTGCCCGGGCTCGAGCCATGGCAGACCGAGCAGGGCGGGAATATCTAGCAGAACACCACGGGTAATGATTCCCCCAGAAGCGTGGTGGACGGACAGCCGGGTAGAGCCGCCCACGGTGCGAACTTCAGAGGCATCGAAGCCGTTGTAGCTCTTACCGTCCCACGAGAAATGGCCCAGGCCATCCAGGTGAGTGACCGTTCCGTGAGCGATTATTCCCACATACTCGCGCACCGCGTCAAAACGTCCGGACTGGCCGAAAATGGCCTCGATCTCGTTGAGTTGCATGTAGCGTTGAATCAGCGTTCCATGTTCACGCGGATCTGAGCTTTGCGGATCCAGGTTGCACGACAACGATACCGCGGTTCCGTCCCGCACGGTGCGCGCCGCGGCAATCCGCACATCTTTGGTGATCAGGTTCAGCGTCCCAAGGCGGTCATCGTCGCCCCAGCGTCCCCAGTTCGACAAGTTCTTTAGATACCCAAGGATATCTTCGTCCCAAGTTTTATCTGACATCATTACTCCTCCTTGGTTGAGTTCGTCTGGTAGACGTCTTGTTCCTTCGTATTCGCGTGACGCAGGAGAGCCTGCGTAGTCGGATACAACTAGCTCGACGGGCAATTCATCCGTCCTCGACGTCAATTTGTGCGGCGGTGTACTTCCCACGACGCATCAGGATGACCGGTAGGACCAGGCAGACCGTGGCCACGAGACCGGCAAAGTACCGCACGGCCGGTAGCAGGCCGATCACGGTGGCGAAGAATCCCACGCCGATCACCGGCAGACCGATACCAAGATAATTGATCACCCAAAAGCTGGACACGACCTCAGCATGGTGCCGCGCGGGCGCGGCCTCGTTGAATGCGGTGAGTCCGCTCAGGAAGGTCAGACCATGGCCGCCACCAACGAGCGCGGTCGCAACGACCAGCACGAACAGGGACGATACTTGACCCGCGACGGCGATTAATGCCAGCCCGACCGCCAGGAGCGGCAGCCCGGTGAGTTGCAGGTTGCGCACCGGTTTGCCGTACCCAGCAAACTGCGCGAGGACGGAGAAGATAACGAACAGTCCCACGGCGGCACCACCGATCAGCAGGTTGGCACTGCCCGATAGTGTCGTGATGTAGGCGGGAATGAAAGTAAGGAACAGGCCGACTACGGTGAAGGCCAGGAAGCTGGACGTCCCACTGGACGCGAGCACCGACCGAGCCGCTTCAGGTATCTGAGGGCGCCGGGGCCGCCACCGAATGCTCGGCCGCCGCCCTGCCGGCAGGATGGCTACAGCGGCAGCGACCGGTGCCAGCAGCACGATGTGGGCCATGTAAGGCAGCACAGCTGGAGCGGGAGCGTACTGAGCGAGCGCCCCGGCCAACAGCGGCCCGAGCCCCAGCCCACCCATCGATGCCACGGTCGATACCAGTGTGGCCTTGCGCCGGTTACCGCTTGGCTCGAGTTCAGTCAACACCGCCGTCATCGGGCCAACGGCGGCCCCCAACGCAAGGCCCTGCAGGACCCGACCGGCGAAGAGCCACCACGTCTGACTGGCGAACGCGAATACCAGGGAACCCGCCGCCGCTACTCCCAGCGCGGGTAACAGCAGCCGACGACGGCCGATCACGTCTGACAAGGGCCCCAATATCAACAAGGAAGGAATCAGCACCGCCACGTACGCGGCGAAGATCAGGGTGACCACCAGCGGAGAGAACCCGAACCTTGCCTGGTAGTCCCGATACAACGGGGTCGACAGGTTAGAGCCGGTGTTCAAGATCACCAGGCTGTATGCGATCAACCAGAACCGCCACCGTCCGGTGGAGTCGTGCACCTGCCTGGCACGCGGTAAATCGGAGATCGGTAAACCGTCCCGGCCGCCACCTGATAGGCGGCCCTCAGTGGCGGCGTGGAAGCGGCTGAGCAACATCAGCTCCCTTAGCTCGCATATGTTCGGATGTCCCGAACATAGCACATGTTCGGACGGTACGAACATGCTGAGCTACCATGACCGTGTGGCAAGCCGAACAGCAATCGACCTCGTGCATCCCGATCGAGGGGAACTGGTCCTCGCCCGCGTCTTGGGAGCGCTCGGCGATCCGGGGCGCCTGGGTGTCGTCGCTCGCCTGGCAGACGCCGAACCCGACGGCGAGCTGGCGTGCGGAACCATCACCACACCGGTGAGTAAGTCCACACAGAGCGCCTATTTCAAGATCCTCCGAGAAGCCGGAGTGATACATCAGCGAGACCAGGGAACCCGACGCCTGAACCGGCTGCGCCGAGACGACCTCGACGCTCGCTTCCCCGGCCTACTCGACCTCGCCATCGCCCATGGACGCGACGTGATCGCCGGATGGACATACCAGCCACACCCGACCGAAAGAACCGACCCGAACCACGACAGCCAAGAATGACGAAGTTGACCCCCGAGCGCATGGTCGTCAACGCCCCTGAAGAACTGTTGGCGCGTGTCCGACCCGACCTGGTCCGCCCGGAAACCGCGCCGCGCTCACAACGGGGCGAACATCAATGGCTCTGCTGCGCAGCTCTTCGGCCCGCCGGCCCCGCTCGGCATAGCCGAACTCCGGCTCGTCCACCCACCACCTGACCCGGGCGGCGCGAAGCGCCTGCCCACCTCGCTGCGGGCAGCGGATCTGCTACGGCGCACCGAGCCGGTGTGGAGCTGTCACTGCTGCACGGCGATCCCCGGCCACAGCACGGCGACAACCTGCTCGGCAAGGCCGTTGCTGTCGTGCTCGGCTCGGAGGAACGCCCCGAAGTAGCTGCCGAAGCACAGGGTGGCGATGGTGTGCCGATCGATGTCGGCCCGCACCTCGCCGCGCTTCTGCAGGTCGGCGAGCACGCCCTCGAGGAGGCCCAGCCTGGGCTCGACGGCGTGCTCGAAGACGATCGCGAGCAGCTCCGGCGTCCGAATCGTCTCGCCCATGAGGTTGCCCATGAGGACCATCGCGTCCGGGTTGAAGTGATATGGGTTCAGCCGGCGGACGGCCTCGATCAACGCCTCGGGCGCCGAGAGCTCCTCGAGCCTCAGGTCGGTATCGGTGTCCCGTTGGACACCGAACCCGAAGTCGATCGCCCTGATGGTGAGCGCAAGCTTGCCCGGCCAGCGCCGGTAGATCGTCGGCCGAGACACGCCGGCATCGGCGGCGATGTCCCCGATGGTCATCTTCGAGTAGCCGTCGAGGACCAGCCTCCGACGCGTGGCCTTGACGATCGCTTCGTCGAGCGCAGGATCCAGCTGCCGACCACGGCGTGAGACGACCGCCGCTTCGCCAGCCTCCGTGTCCGCCTCGCGTGAGTCCATCATGACCTATTCCCTGCCGGTGCCGCGAGAACGAGCGTGATAACCGGATCAGCTACGTGTCGGCGGCGAACCACGCTGAAGTCGAGCGGGAAGGCGCCGGTGCCAGCAGTAGCTGTTTCAATGCCGGGCAAGGTGAGCGGCACAAGCATCCTTTCACGGCGAGAAGACAACTTACCGAAGTCTTCAGCGCGGTGCACAGCAGTCAGGCCGGGACCGTTCCTGACTCCCCCACGGCCACCATTTGTCGCGAGGCCACCGAACTCGCCGTTCGACTCGGAAGGACGATGGGGCGGGCGAGCGGGAGCACCGCTCGCCCCCCAACGGGTCACGTGACGGTCGCCATGGGGACCAGCAGCTAGATCTCAGATCGATCGGCTCAGGCCACCGCGGGCAGTACGGCCTGATCGCGGTTCTCCTTTGATGCCTTACCGAGCAGGCTCATGGAGACGAAGCTGATCACGCACACCGCGACAGAGTATCCGGCGACGGCCATCCACGTGCCCGTCGCGGTTAGCAGGGCTTGTGCGATGAACGGCGCGAACCCGCCGCCTAGAATCGCTGCGACCTGGTAGCTCAGTGATACCCCGGTGTACCGCACCTTGACGCTGAAGGCGGCGGCAAGGAGCGCAGCGAACGGCGCGTACGCCGCGGCGTTGAAAGCATTGCCGAGAAGGCGCACGGCGAGGATCGCCGCGAAGGATCCAGTATTGACGATCAGGTACGTTGGGAAGGCAAGTAGAGCCAACCCGGCGACCCCGACGAAAAAAACCGTTCGGTTGCCGATCCAGTCGGCCAGATAGCCAGCAATGAATGTCATTCCAGCGTTAACCGCCGAACCGATGACAGTTATAAGGAGCATCGACGGTGCCGACACTCCGGCCTTCGCCGTGGCATAGGACAGCAGGAACACCTGGCCAATATAGAAGTCCGTGCTCGTCACAATCGTCGCACCGATGGTCAGCGCGACAGTGCGAGGGTACTTGGTCAAAACCTGGAGAAGGGGCGCCTTCCCCGCCTTCTTACTCTTGGCTGCGAACTCCGGACTTTCCGTCACGCCCGAACGCACAAAGACGGCAATGGCCACGACCACGATGCTGAGCAAGAACGGGACTCGCCAGCCCCATGCGAGAAGCGCCTGCCCATCCAGCGCGCCTTGGAGTACGAAGAATACTGCCGCCGAGATGAGATAGGCGGCGGGGACGGCTGCCTGAGGGAAGGAGCCGTAGAAAGTGCGGCGGTGCGGCGGGGCGTGTTCAACGGCCAGAAGTGCAGCGCCTCCCCACTCGCCCCCGACGGCGAAGCCCTGGAGCAGCCGAAGTAGCACGAGGAGCGAAGGCGCCCAGATCCCGATCGCTGCGTAGGACGGCAGGAGCCCGATCGCGACGGTTGCGCCTCCCATGAGTAGGACCGTCGCTACAAGCATCGGCCGGCGTCCGTACCTGTCACCGAAATGCCCAATGATCAGCGCACCAAGTGGGCGCATAAGGAATCCTGCACCGAAGGCAGCGAATGCGATAAGCGTGCCCGTCGCCGGATCGCTGTTCGGGAAGAAGACGTGCGAGAAGATCAGTGCGGCGGCAGTGCCATAGATGAAGAAGTCGTACCATTCTACCGTCGGGCCGAGCGTCGCGGCTGCAAGTACCCGCGCGCTGCTCACCTTCTTCTGAGCCAAAGTCGGATCTTTCGCCTCTGCCGAAGCTTCAATCATTACCGTGCCCCCTAGGTGCGGTGGAATTCGCGCCGAGCGCGGAAGCATTGCTTCCCGCTTCCACGCGGGAAACCGTCGACCTGTCACGACCTCAGCGATGGACGCGGTGTCGGGATCTCCTGGTGAGTCTCCACTCGATGCTGCAACCATTGCTCGCGCAGCCGTTCGAGCTTTTCGTGGGCGTCGAGAGCGTACCCGCTCTCAGCGACACAGCCGGCCAGTTCCGGGTATTCGAGGCGGACGACCCACTCGCCGCTTTCAGATTCGCGAGTGGACACGTCCAGCATGTAAGGAATGGACAATGCGCGTTCGAGGGCACCGCCTGCAGCGGTGCATTCGGCGTCTTGCCTGATCTCAGACACCGGCAGCCAGCGCGGGATCGGCCGTCGGCGCCTCGGTGCCGTCACGGAGCCCTTGTGTCGCGGTAAGCCAGTCGGCGCCTACCGGCAGCACAACCCCGCCGGAGCGCTGCCGGTAAACATCGGGCTCATTGACCCCCGGCGGGAGATCGCCGCTATCGACAAATGCGCGCAGAGCTCGCAAGATCCTACGCCGGACGCGGATGACCATGACGTCGGAGCTTCCAAGATGTTCATGGCGGCGGTCTAAGATGGCTCCCATGCTCTCATTGATCGCCCGGTCCTCAAGGGGGACACCTTCGAGACCTGTGAAACTGCGCCCGTTGCGTTGGGCTTCCCGGTCGATTTCATAGTCATTGTCGAGCGAACGACTGGAGCGGAATCGGCCGTACCAATCGGTTGTGTTTGGAAGGAGCTTGAGCCCATCGTAAGTGCTGTCGCCGATCGCGAGATCGCTCGCCACCTCCCCCGCGGAGGCCAGGTAGACCAATGTATGCTCGTCGTCGAGGGGGACACGTGCAGTGACAGTTTTGGTGGTCCCGAGAAGCCCGGTGGGGATCATCGTGTAGAACGGGAACAAGTAGTGGGCGATGCGCCAGTAGAGCTCTTGATCGTTGCCAGCGGGTCGATAAGCGCCGTAGGACGCGCCGAATTCGGTGTCGACCACTTTATACCTCGGAGCCCTGTCCTCCAGCATGTGGCGAAGGAAGGTGCCCGCAGGCGCAACTTCGTTCTTCAGATGCCCGGTATGCAGAAATCCGAAGTGGCTTGTGTCGATGTCGCCCTCAAGAGCCTGGAGCCAGTTGCAATTGAGCTGGAAGACGTGCACGGACCTTGTCTCGCTCGGCGCCTCGTCGAAGAACTCCAACGCAGGTAACGGCGGCGGCTCAGCTTGGGAGCCGAGGTATGCCCACACGAGCCCACCCCGCTCGATAACCGGCACGGACTTGGCTCGAATCTTGTCCTTGTAATTGCTCTCGGCTGGCTCGTTCGGCATGTCGAGGCACCGCCCCGAGACATCGAACTTCCAACCGTGGTAGACGCATCTCAGACCGCCGTCCTCGTTGCGTCCGAAGAACAACGAAGCGCCACGGTGGGGACACTGCGCAGACAGCATCCCCACCGACCCGGAGCTGTCGCGGAACGCGATGAAACGTTCGCCCAGAAGGAGAACCCGCACCGGGTCACAATCAGGCGCAGGCAACTCGGTGGACACCAGCGCGGGCATCCAGTATTCGCGCATCATTGACCCCATCGGCGTCCCTGGCCCGACCCTTGTGAGTTGCTCGTTGTCACTCAAGCTAAGCATCGCTTCTCCTCGATTTCGAAGCGCGCCGCGTACACGGACGCGCGGACGGCACCCCTGGGCCGGCCCAGGGGCAGGAACACAAACATCATTCACGTTTCATTGATTCACGAGACTCGACGCGGGCGGCGAGCGGCTCAACCGCGAGATACGCCGCGCCCGGCGCCGAAACGCCCGAAGCACCACGTAAGCCGTGATACACATCGACTCGATCAACAACGTCGCGTAACGCATAACAGACGAGGCGGCTGCGATGGATCGGCTGCGACACCGGCCACGCCTGGCTCTACTGGCGAGCGCTGGTGCCGGACATGATCGATGGATTGATCACGTCCGGCGTCGCTCGGTCGGCGAGTGCCTGATCAGGCGGCCGGCGCCACGTTGTGGTTGATCCGGAACATGTTGGCCGGGTCGTAGGTCTTCTTGATGGCTGCCAGGCGCTCGTAGCGCTCCGCGCCGTAGATCGCGGCGGCGTCGGTCGCCTCGTCCGGTGCGAGGTTGTTCACCAGCCGCCGGTCGCCCTGCCAGGGCTGCATGCCGTCGAGCAGTGCGGCGACCGATTCCTTGAGCTGCGGCTCCTCCGGCAGTGGACCCGCCGCGACGCCCAAGAGGCTGTAGGGCAGGCCCCTGGTGGCCACGGCGTTGGGCACTGTCGGCTCCCGGTCCCATGCCCCGCCCAGGGCGCGCAGTTCGGCGATCGCCAGGGTGGTGTCGGAGTCCGGGCCGACGAGCTCGACCAGCTTGTCCTGCGCTTCGGTGGGGAACTCGCGCAGCATGATGCCGCGTTCGTAGTAGGGCACCGGTTCGGTCGGCTCGTTGTGGATGGACGCGGTCTCGGTGTAGGGCATGTCCCGCACGGTGTCCAGGACTGCGGGAGCCACCGTGCGCAGCGGCGCGATCAGCCGCTCGCCGTCCTCGGCGGTGCCGTTGTAGGCGAACCGCAATGTCACCACGAACGTCCCGCGCAGTGGTTCCGGTACTTCGGGCACCGGTGGCTGGCGTAGCACGGCGAACGAGGAGACCATGGTCTCCGGGGTGCCCGGGTACCACGCGGTCCACGCTCGAAGCACGTCGGCCATCCGCTCGCCGGGGAAGTAGATGCCGCCCCCGTAGAGGTAGGGCACCGGGAACAAATCCAGTTCCAGCGCGGTGACCACACCGAAGTTGCCCTTGCCCCCGCGCAGCGCCCAGAACAGATCGGGTTCGGACCGACCGTCGACGTGCCGCAGCTCGCCGTCCGCGGTCACCACCTCCAGCGATCGCACATGGTCGGCGGCGTAGCCCTGGGAGCGACCGAGGGTCGGGCTGAGTCCGCCGCCCAGGGTGTAGCCGGCGACTCCCACCGTGGGATTGGACCCGTTCAGCGGGGCCAGTCCGGCCTTGGCCGCCTCCGGGATGACATCGGACCACATCACTCCGGCGCCGACCCGGGCCGTGCGGGCGACCGGGTCGATAACCACCTCATTCATCCGACGGGTCGCGATCACGACGGCACCGTGCGCGGTGCCGACCATCTGGTGGCCGGTCGTCTTCACCAGGACCGGCCGGTGCTGCCCCGCCCCGAAAGCCACGGCCGCCTGGACGTCGGCCACGCTCTCCGCCACCACGATCACCGCGGGCGCCAACTCGTGATTCAGGTTGAACACCGCACACTCGTCGTCATATCCCGGATCGCCCGGCAGCAGAACCGAACCTGCCACCGCCGCCCCGAGAGCCGCGGCATCCTCCCTCAGGACCGGAGGCAGGGACGAATCATAGAAACTCATTGACATACATCCTGTTACTAGTGGGGGTGGGACCAGAATACGTCAGAAACCTGCCGCGGGCTCAGTAGCCGCTACCCAGAATCTGGTGGACTGGTGATCGCAGACATGAACCCGAATGCCGCGACCGAGTTGTACCCTTCGGGGCCGCTTCGCCGACCGCAACCCGATGCGACTGCCGGTAGTCAGCCAGACCGTGAAGACTCGGATCTTGCGTTCCCAGCGGGGCACGGCCGCCACGTGGTAGCGGCGACGCACGAATGCCATGTCGGCAGCCCGTCGATGACGATGCGCTGGTATCCCGACGTAACTTCTACTCCACCGAGCCGGAGAGAAGGGGTCTTGACATCCTCGTCGGGTAGTCGGCCGTTGCGCAGATCCTCGCTGTCGAAGGTACTGACGGAACGGACGAACGATTTTCTAGTGCAACCATGAGGCTGCAATCGCCTTCCGGTCGGCGGCTCGGACCATCGTGGAGAAACCCGTTCTCGATGAACGGCGGCAGAACTTTCAGCAGATCCTTCTCGGTCATGTGTAGCAGCAGGAGGTTCATCTCTTTGCGCCGGACGTAGCTGTGCGGCACGTCATCCGTTGACTTCGCAAACTCTCGGCGGTGCGCATGCAATATGAGCCGTTCGAAAATACGACCATGGTCGTCCGATCCATCAGCTCGCCGAGCATATCCGGGCATCCGATGGAATCGGTCGTTGAGGGGATTAATCGTGTCGGTCGCTTTCGAGGGGGTTGGCAGCGACCAGCCCGGCCATGTCCCTCTTGCCGACCGATACGGCGCAGGCGCTGTCCGGCTTGCGCCTCGCCTGGTCCTCGAAGTTCGCCAGTATCTCCGCACCGAATCCCAGCCAGGGATAGCGGGCGAGCATCTCCGCCCTCGTGTCCGGCGGGAACTCCTCCGGGCGGCGTCCGACGACCTCCCAGCTGGTGGCGACCTGCAGCAGGTGGGACTCGGGGTCGGCGGCTGCGGATACGTCTTCGCGCATGTGCAGCACGATGATCTCCCCGACCTTGGCGGCCCGCTCCTCGGGCCAGCCTGCAGCCGTGCCGAAGGTCCAGGCCAGATGTCCTCCTGCGACCTCGAACGGAAGCTTGTAGTTGTCGAACGCCTCCGTCAGCCCGATGTCGTGGAGCAGCGCCGAGACGTAGAACAGCTCGTCGTCGAAGGCGATCCCGTGTGCTGTGCCGTACATCGCCCCCCAGAGGTAGGAGCGGATGGAGTGGTTGAGCAGCGTCGGCGAGTGGAAACGAGTGGCCACGGACAGGGCGGCCGCGGCGGCGGGAGTCTCAGGAAACATGGTCAGCCTTTCATATGGTCGTCAATTGTTGATGTGGCAGCCACATCTGATTTTCTTGACAAGCTGGCAGATGGTCCCGATCAGCGCATCACGTCACGCACGCAGGCATCACCTACGCCAGGCGATGGGCAAGCGTCTACGTCCTCTTGGATCAGTCGTCTGATCAGGGCGCGGCATGATCGCGTGAATTGACACGGACACCGAGAAGAAACGTCGGAAGCACCGTCAGCTCCGTACGCGCTGGCCGATCGCAGTAGCGCGTGACGAGCGGATGGTCGATCATGCGACCCCTGTGATGATCCGGTGACTATGCGTCGGCGCAGGAATGCGTTGGCTCGCTTTGGTCGCGAGCTCCTCATCGGAGACCATCGTGATCATCTCGACTTCGGGCGCGCACAGCATGACCACGACGAAGCGGCTCGTCCTGTCTGCAAGCAGGTTTGCGACGGTGTAGTGGATGACATCGCCACCCGGTTCCCAGAACGCCTCGCCCGCCTTGATCGGATACGGCGCCTCACCCTCGAGCTCGAACAGCATCTCCCCCTCGAGCATGTAGCCGAAAACGGGGCCGGAGTGACGGTGCGGACCCAGGCCCGGGTCTCCCGGGGGCAGCTCGAGGAGCCGGACCATCGCGGAAGAACCCTGCGTGATGAACGGCGGCACGACTTCCAGCAGATCTTCCTGGCTCATGGTGGTAAAAGTGGACATTATACTCTCCTTTTGTGATGCTTCTCGCCTTGGCGAGGCTTTCATCGAGTTCGCCAACTCCGTTAGCGACCAATCGCAGCGGTGGTTCATCAATACGAAGGAGGTCGGCGAGATCACTATGTTCACTTCCTAGGGTGCCGAGCATGCCCGGACACCCGTCAAACGGTCGCCAGAGGTTCGACCACCCACCGGTCAGTCCCGGACGACCAGCACGGTCTTGCCTGGGCGCGACCTCCGGAAGGCGCCGCTCTCATAAGCGGCTCGGCCCTCGGACAGGGGAAACGTCGCGGCGACGCTGACCTTCAGCGTGCCGGTGTCGATCATGTCGGTGACCCGGGCCAGGCCGTTTCGCCCCGCCGTCACGATGAAGAACAGCGCCGTGACGCCGTACTTGTCGGCCAGCTCCTGCGAGGGAGGCTCCTGGAGGGTGATCAGGTGCCCGCCACGGCGGAGTGCCGCGAACAGGGCTTCTGGTACGTCCCGGCCCACGGCGTCGATCACGACATCGAAGACGCCCGTCAGCGCGTCGAGCGACTCCTGGTCGGTGTTGATCACGCGCTCGGCGCCGAGGGCGAGGACGTATTCCACGTCAGGGGCGTGCGCGGTGGACGTGACGTCGGCCCCCAGCGCGGTCGCCAGCTGGGTGACGGCGGCGCCGACACCGCCGGCGCCGCCGTGCACCAGCACACGCTGGCCCGGTTGCATTGCCGCATAGTCGACCAGGGCCTGCCATGCGGTCAGCGCCGGGAGCACGGCAGCCGCCGCGACGACGTGCGACACCGTGGACAGCCGGGCGCTCACGCTCGTAGCCGGCACGCTGACGTACTCCGCCGCGGCGCCGTCCCGGTCGAACGGGACCAGCCCGTACACCTCGTCACCGACCGACAATCCGGTGACGCCGTCGCCGATCTCGGCCACGACCCCGGAGAACTCGTGGGACGGGATGATGGGAGTGCGGTCGACGCCGTCGGAGGCCCACGTCTCGGGCCAGGTCAGCTCGTCGAACGTGATCGCCGCCGCGTGAACCTCGACCAGCACCTCGCCGTCCCTCACGGTCGGCCGTGGCGCGGGTTCGTACGCCAGGACCTCGGGACCACCCTCGGTGTGCGCCCGCAGCGCCATCATGCAGCCCATGGGGAATCAGCGCTCCTCGTGTCGTTGATTGCCGTCACGATTGCCGTCCTGAGCAGTCATGATGCTTCTCTCCGGAAGCGTCGGACAGCATGTGGAGGGTGTCTCCGCGGCAGCCTGACCGTGCTGTACCCAGGTGCCACCGCCGTGACAAGCGGGGCCGAGCCGCTCGTGCAGCCCAGCCCCACCCCCTCGGACCAGGGATCAAGCGTCGACGCGCCGGTGATCGGTCCGCCCAGCCCGGTTCGCGTCTGCCTGACCGATCTTGCCTACCGCGAATTGACGTGGGTCCACTGGAAGGGCAATTTTGCTGCTTAGTAGGCCTTCTCTGACTCCCGGCGAGGGAAGCCTCCCCACTAGTCAGCACCGAAGCTCTCCCTGCGCACCTTGCCGTTGCCGTGGCGCGGCAACGCGTCGACGTGCTCGAGCCGGGTCGGCAAGTACCACTTGGTGATGCCCTGGTCTGCGAGGTACTTGCGCAGCTGGTCGAGGATGATCGGCGGCTCGGTGGCCGGGACGATTGACTGAGCAACATCAACTCCCTAGCTCGCACATGTTCGTATGTCCCGAACATAGCACATGTTCGGACGGTACGAACATGCTGAGCTACCATGACCGTGTGGCAAGCCGAACAGCAATCGACCTCGTGCATCCCGATCGAGGGGAACTGGTCCTCGCCCGCGTCTTGGGAGCGCTCGGCGATCCGGTGCGCCTGGGTGTCGTCGCTCGCCTGGCAGACGCCGAACCCGACGGCGAACTGGCGTGCGGAACCATCACCACACCGGTGAGCAAGTCCACACAGAGCGCCTATTTCAAGATCCTCCGAGAAGCCGGAGTGATACATCAGCGAGACCAGGGAACCCGACGCCTGAACCGGCTGCGCCGAGACGACCTCGACGCTCGCTTCCCCGGCCTACTCGACCTCGCCATCGCCCATGGACGCGACGTGATCGCCGGATGGACATACCAGCCACAACCCACCGAAAGAACCGACCCGAACCACGACAGCCAAGAATGACGAAGTTGACCCCCGAGCGCATCCTGGGTTTGAGGGCGGATTCAAACGATCATCGCAGATTGCGTGATCATGATGGCATTGCTTCCGTGAAGACGTCGGCGGCTGTGCGCCAGCCGAGGCACTTGCGGGGTCGGTGGTTGAGGCGGTTCTACGGCGCGTAGATCGCTCAGGGTGTGGATCGACAGGTCGGTGGGCTTGGGGACGTATGGCGCAGCAGGCTGTTCTCGTTGCTGCCGCGCTGCCACGGGCTTCCCGGGTGAGCGAAGAAGACACCCGTCACGCAGCAGTGGTGCGATCTGGTGGTGGTAGGCCAGTTCGGAACCCTGATCACAGGTCAGCGTGAGCCGCATCGGCTCGGGTAGCTGGCTCAACGCGGCGGCCAGGGCGTCGCGCACGACTTCGGCGCTGCGGTTGGTCGGCGGTGCACCAACAGCAGATAGCGGCTCGCCCGATCGACCAAGGGGCTGATCGCGAATCGGTTGCCGGCGTCGACAATCAGGTCACTCTCCCAGTCCGCGCAGCGGTCCCGGTCCCGGTGGCGGGCGGCGGGCGGCGGGCGGCCGGTGGTCGGTGGTCGGTGGTCGATCAACACGGATGGGGCGAGGAACCGGGCACGCCGCCCTCCGCCCGACGACGCCGCTTGCGCAGTGGCCGCCCGGTGCGCAACCGGCGGATGAGTTGCCGACTCAAGCCACCCTCGCCCTGGTAGAGGGCCTGCTAGTGCGTTGACCATGGACGTTCACCGGGTTGGCGACACGTCGGGCAGCGTCCCTGGCCGGCGGGGCGGTTGATCCCACTCTGGGGGCCGACATCGAGTCAGTGGCGGGAGTGGAGCTCGGATGGCAGAACCGGTCAGAGAGACGGTTGACCGACGAGGAAGGTCGTCGGCGGACTCAGATCGTGCGCCGCGGGCGCGGAAACCCGATCCGAGTCCGCCGGGCGACGATCATCATGGCCTCGTCCTCCGGGACGCCGGTGCCCGCGATCGCTCGCCTCGTCGCGGCGGACGAGGACACCCGTGCGGGGCGTGATCCACGCGTTCAACGAGCGGGGGCTGGCCGCCCTGGACCCTCAGTGGGCGGGAGGCCGTCACCTCCTATTCAGTGACGACGACATCGCGTTCATCGTCACGACGGCCACTACCCGACCCGGAGCGCTGGATTGCCCCTTCACACGCTGGAGCATCCGCAAGTTGGTCGCGCACCTGAGCCGCTGCCACGAACGACGGATCGTGCTCAGCTGCGAACGGCTGCGGCTCATCCTGCGTGAGGCCGGGGTGTCGTTCCAGCGGACCCGCACGTGGAAGGAGTCCACGGACCCGGACAAGGACACGAAGCCGGACCGGATCGAGGAGGTGACCAGCCGGTTTCTCCACCGGTGCTTCGCGTTCGACCAGTTCGGGCCGCTGTCGATCCGCCCGTGTCACGGCTCCACTTGGGCACCGGAGTCGAAACCGAGCCGGCTACGCGCGACCTATACCCGCACGCACGGGCTCCGCTACTTCCACGGCTGCTACAGCCTGGGCGATGACCAACTCTGGGGTGTGACCCGCCGTCGCAAAGGCGGCGATCACACCCTGGCCGCCCTCACGTCCATCCGGGCCGCCCGCCCGGAGGGCGCACCCATCTACGTGATCATGGACTTCCTCTCGGCGCAAGACACCGAAGGTTCGGGCATGGGTCGCCCGCAACAAGGTCGAGCTGTGCTTCACCCCGACCTACGCCTCCTGGGCCAACCCGATCGAGGCCCAGTTCGGGCCACTGCGCACCTTCGTCGTGGGGGCCTCGAACCACCCCAACCACCCGGTCCTGGCTCGGCGGCTACAGGCCTACCTGCGCTGGCGCAACGCCAATGCCCGCCGCGCCGATGTCCTCGCCGCGCAACGCAGAGAACGCGCCCGTGTCCGCAGGGAACGCCAGCAACGCTGGGGGCCGCCCCCGAGCCGCCGCATGATCAAAGCCCGCGAACGTATGTGGTCAACGCACTAGACATCATGGACCAGTGAGTTCGTAGTCCGGTCAGAGGGACTAGACCACCCGTGCTCACCAGTCGGCAACAAGAGATCGCAGCCTTGATCGGGGTGCCAATCACGATCTGCCGACCCGGCTCTATTAGAACATCGACGTGATTTCCCGGCAGATGTTTTGCGCCGTAGGCCGGCGGACATCCGGACGAGGACTGAACCCGCCGCGAGCACGAGCCGGTCGATTCGTAGAGCCTCGGCCGGATCACGATGTCGTCGAGTGAGTCGATCAACGTGACCTGCAGGTCTGCCCCTTCGAGCCCAGACGTGCGGGCCAACCTCTTGATGCCGGGCCGCGGCCCACACCCGCGAAATCTCCGCCGATAATAAGGTCAAGACGTCCAGATTCACACCCTCACTCGTGAGTCGTGGCGACTCGGATGCAGAGTCGCCACGACCCAGCCCATTGACCCGGCGAAGCCGTCGAATCCGCCTAGCGGAGAGCTGTGGTGCTCTGAGATTCAGCCCGCGTGGATATCGGAGGGATGTTTCGCCATTGGTGTGACAGTGATCGTCATGTACGGGAACAACGGGAGTCCCCAGAGGATCTCATGCAGTTCGTCGTTGTCGACCACGTCGAAGATACTGAGATTCGAGTACATCCCGACCACGCGCCAGATGTAGAGCCACTTGCCGGAACGTTGCAGCTCCTGGCTGTAGGCCCTTTCTCTGGCGAGTAGGTCAACACGATCGGCGGGGATGAGGTCGGACGGGATGGCAACGTCCATCCGTACGGCGTACAGCACCGCTTCTCCTTGTTTCGTCCGTTCCTGTGTCAGACGCGGGCGAGGACGAAGTCGTAGGAGACCTCGTTGCCGTTGCCATCCGCGGCTGGCTTCGGGTGGAGCATGAGCTCCGGCTTTACCGCCGAGGCCACGTCGTTGGAGATGTACTCACCACCCGCGAAATAAAGCTGGGTGGTGAGAAGCTGGTGTCCCGCGGCTACGATCTTGAAGTGCAGGTGCGCCGGCCGCCAGGCGTGCCAGCCGGCGGCGGCGATGAGCTGACCGGTCGCACCGTCGTGCGGGATCTGGTACGGCGCGGGCTGGATGGTGCGGATCGCGACGGTGCCGTCGGCGTCGGCGATCACGGTCCCGCGCAGGTTCCACTCCGGGATCCCGGGAGCGAACTGGCCGTAGAAGCCGGCGTCGTCGGCCTGCCAGACCTCGACCTGCGCTCCGGGCAGCGACGCGCCGTCCGTGCTGCGCACCTGCGCCCGGAACAACAGCGGTGTGCCCGTCTCGTCGGCGCGCATGGGCAGCGTGACCTCCCCGTCGGCCCGCGGCGCACCGGGGACGTAGAAGGGACCCTCGATCGTCCCCTTGCTGCCCGGCCGATCCGCGTTGACGACCTCCTCGACCGCGTGCTCGATGAACACGTCGAGGAACAGCGGCCACTCGCCGTCCTGGCCGACCTTGATCAGCCATGCCTTGAGGGCGTCGTACTCGGAGTAGGTGAGCTCGTGGCGGCGGATCACGTCGTGGATCGCGGCGAGCACTTCGGTCGCCAGTTCGGCGACGCGCTCCTGGTTGGTTCCGGACGTCGGAGCCTTTGCCTTCTCCTGGAAGACCTTCGTGGCGTTGGCGCCGGTCTCGGCGGCGGTGGCATCCAACTCGGTTGCCTGCGTCATCGTGTGCCTCAATTTCCGTGGTGGGTGGGTCCTTCGCACGTCAAGTCGGCCGGCTAGCCGTCCTGGCGGTAGTGCGCGAGCTTGTCCTCGTCGATCTCGATGGCCAGACCGGCGCCTTCACGGACGTGGAGGGTGCCGCCGGTGATCTGCAACGGCTCGGAGAGCAGGTCGTCGGACATGTCGAGGAAGTTGGAGAGCTCGGCGGGCCGGCGGGACGTGAGTTCGAACGCCGCGCCGAACGCCGCGCTGCACAGCGACCCGATCTGCCCGTCGATCTGGTTGCCCATCACGACCTCGACGCCGAGCCCCTCGCACAGGTGCAGTACGCGCTGGGAGTAGGTGAAACCGGTGCGCGCGGTCTTGATGCTCACCCCGTTGGCCGCGCCGGCGAGCAGCTCCCGCGTGACCTCGCCGGGCCGGGAGACGCTCTCGTCAGCGAAGATCGGGATCCGGCTCTGCGACACCAGCCAGCGCCTGCCGAGCACGTCGTCGGCGGGGCAGAGCTCCTCGGCGAAGGTGAGATCGAGGTCTTCCATGGCGCGCAGCGCCCGTGCCGACTCCGACGGTGTCCAGCCACGGTTGCCGTCGATGTAGAGCTCGACGCCGTCGCCGAGCCCGGCGCGCAGCGCCTTGCACACCTCGATGTCCAGCTCGATCGGGCGCCTGCCGACCTTCACCTTGAAGGTGGTGATGCCGTACAGACCGCGGATCCGCTCGGCCTCGGCCACCATCTCCCCCGGCGGAGCGAACCCCACCATGTGCGAGACCCGCATCCGATCGGTGTAGCCGCCGATCAAGTCGGTCACCGAGACCCCGAGCGACTGCCCGATCAGGTCCCAGACCGCCATGTCGAGGGCCGACTTCGCCGTCGGGTTCCCGACGGTGCGGTTGAGCCTCGTGTGCATGACCTCGCGTTCCAGCGGGGACAGGCCGATGATCTGCGGCGCGAAGATGCCGTCGACGACGGCACGAATCGAGGCCTGCGTCTCGCCGTAGGTGAACGGGCGCGGGGGTGCCTCCGCGATGCCGACGAGACCGGAGTCGGTGTGCACCCGCACGAGTACGTGCTCGGCCGCCGTCACCTCACCGCTGGCGAACCGCAGCGGCTTGCGATACGGGATGGCGAACGGGATCGCCTCCACCTTACTGATCTTCAAAGGGTCTCCCCCGGCCTGATGAATCCGCGCTCAGCGGCGGATGAGTGGACTGCGGACGACGTGGGCGCCCGCTGCGCGGTCGGCGGAGTCGAAGAAGTCCTCGCGGTAGATGTCGCGCGGGAACAGCCGTGCCTTCATCAGGGCTTTCATGGTGTCGGTGACCATGTCGGGGCTGCCGCAGATGTAGGCGACGTGGCCCGAGGCCCTCGGGTAGTCCTCGGCGAGCAGTTCGGGCACTCGCCCGGTCCTGCCCTCCCAGTCGTCGCGCGAGAGGGCGGGTCGGTAGCTGAACCAGTCATGCTCTGCCGCCAGTGCCTCGAACCACTCGCGGTCGTAGAGGTCGTCCTTGGTGCCCACGCCGTGGTACAGCACGACCTCGTGTTCGGCACCGGTGGCCGCGATGTGCGCGACGATCGACTTCAGCGGCGCGAGCCCGGTACCGCTGCCGAGCAACAGGATCGGCTGGGTCCGCATCGGACGGAACGAGAACCGTCCGTAGGGCCCCGACAGCGAGACCGCATCACCGACTGCCAGCTCCTTGAACGCCCACCCGTCGGTCGCCAGCCCGTTGGGAGACCGCTTCAGGTGCAGCTCGATACGCGTGGCATCAGCCGGAGTGCTGGCGACCGAGTAGGGCCGCTGCACACCGCCCGGCACGTTGAGCAGCACGTACTGGCCTGGGTTGAACCCCAGCGGCGTGTCCAGCCGGATGACGAGTCTGCGGACGTCCGGGGCGACCTCCTCGAGCGTCTCGACGACGCCCGAGTGGTCCCGTACCGGATGGACCTCGACCCCCTCGTCAGCATCGACCTCGCCTTCGATGACCACGTCGCTGCGCGGCCTCGCGACACAGATCAGTGCGCAGCCCTCGTCCCGCTCGCTGTCGAGCAGCGCGTAGGGCGAGGCGTCCCCGAGGTCGACGTCACCGTCGAGCACCTGCGCCTTGCAGGTGCCGCACGTGCCGTGCGTGCACGCGTGCGGCAGCCAGATCCCCTCACGCAGGCAGGCGTCCAGAACCGTCTGGTCGCTCCGGCAGAAGATTTCGGTGCCGAGCGGTTCCACGCGAACCGTGTATGTCGTCACAGCCCTGCTCCTCGGTGGTCGTGCCGGCTCAGGTCGAGAACGTGAGCAATGCCTTGTGGCCGATGCCGAGATCCGCGAGGGACTTCTCCGTCACGACGTCGAGCGGCCGGCCGAAAAGCTGCCAGTCACGCGCGGCCGTGGGGTCGAAATCGGGGTCCGAGGACGCCCAGCCGTCGACCATCGCGGTGACGAACTCGCCGAAGGGCATGGCCTTCGGCGCCCGGAAGGCCGCCGCGGAACAGAACAGCGGGTTACCGGTCCAGGCGACGTACACGAGCTGGTCGTCGCCGAAGTTCTCGGCGCGATCGGCCGACGGGAAGTCGTAGTCGTACAGTGCCTTGACGCTCATCTCAGGCTCCCTGCTTCGGGGCGTTCTGGTGCCACTCGGCCCACGACTTCTGGTCGAGCGAGCCCTGGTATTCGCCGTTGTCGCCTTCCTGGATTCCGTACCAGGCAAGGACGTCCGGGACAGTCGGGCCGCCGCAGTTACCCTGGTAGATCTGGTGCACGGGGAGCCATGCCTGGATGTACTTCTCCGGCTCGCGCTCGAAGATCCACTGGCAGCCGTTGCTGCAGGTGTGGAATGTCTCGCCGCGGAACTCGCTGGTGCGGAACGAGATCTTCGACGGGTCGTCCGCCTCCGTGAAGGCCATCGGGACCTGGCAGATCTGGCACAGCTGCGGGAGCCCCTGGAAGAACACGCGGCCACCCTCGGCTTCGATGCGCTGGTGCTTCTCCCAGACCGGGCGGTAGTACGTGTCGAACGTGTCGGGGTACTGCTCGGAGAGCCAGTCGAGGTGCTCATCGTCGGGCGTCTTCGTCGTGAAGGATGCCGCGAACGAGAAGTTGTGCAGAATCTTGTAGACCTCGTGCGACAGCTTGCCCTTCTCCGCGATGGCGTCCTTGACGTGCCGTGGCGGTTTGATGCCGTAGAACTCCAAATCGGGGAACAGGCCGCCGAGCATCTGATCCTCGAAGTAGAGCTCGAACGCCTCCTTCCAGCTCATGACCTGCCTCGGCAGCATGTAATCCATCATCCCAGCGACCAGCGCGGACATCCGGTACGCACGCCAGAACCACTTGTCGATCCAGTCCTGGATGATCGGCACGTTGCCCTCGTCCTGCTCGAGCAAGAATTTGATGGCTTCCAGA
Source organism: Pseudonocardia xinjiangensis (assembly GCF_050948425.1). NCBI lineage: Bacteria > Bacillati > Actinomycetota > Actinomycetes > Pseudonocardiales > Pseudonocardiaceae > Pseudonocardia > Pseudonocardia xinjiangensis. The sequence continues at coordinate 5,037,770 of NZ_CP192009.1, forward strand.
CCGAGTGTCATATGCCGGCTCTCGTCGCTCTGCGCGGAGAAACCGAAGGACATGGTGGGCATGTCGCCGTTGAAGCTCGCGCCGCTCATGAACGGGACGAAGAGCAGGTTCGTGAGCAGGTACTCGAAGCTGAAGGAGATCGAGATGAGGAACTCGAACGGGCCCGCGGTCATCGCGTCGTCGAACAGCGACTTCGGGACCGAGAGGTACCACACCCGGTCGTGCATCTTCGACCAGCTGTGGAACCCGCCGTAGTACTTGTTGTAGTTACTAATCGTGTGGATCTGTGTCTGGCAGTGCCGCAGCTCGTCGATGCTCTGGCAGAGCGCGGCGAACCGCGGCGCAGGTCCCTCGAGGTGGCGTGCCAGGTAGGCGAAGTGCCGGTGGGCGGCGTACTCCAGTGGCGTCACGCCCTGGATGAACAGCTTGATCGCGTTGAGGTAGCTCGCGTCGGAGAGCCCGAGGTGACCCTGACCCTGGGCGAAGCTGTCCAACACCGCGTAGAGGCGCTTGTCCTTCTCCGCCTGGTACTTGTAGTAGGCGTCGACAGTGAGCCGGAAGGGGTCCTGCCAGCCGTCCCAGTCGTGGATCTTGATGCCTTCATACCTGGTGTGCGGGAACAGCTGGTCACGTGAGACGTAGCTCGGCTCCCAGTCCAGATCGCGGGTCAGCAGTGCGTAGCGCTCCTTGAGCGGGAGCTTCTTTCGTGGCGCGGCATCGGGCTTCTGCAACGTCATGTCAGTGCTCCCACTTCACGATGATCTGGTCGTCGTCCCACTCGGAGAAGTTGCCGGCGTAGGAGACGATTGCCAGCTGGAACTCGCCGGTCTCCCACTCGCGGCCGAGCTTGGCCTCGACCGTCTCCCGGTTGATCACGATCTGGCCCGCGGCCTGGAGCTTCACCAGGCCGGGCAGGTGGCGGATGGTGAGCTCGGGGTTGTCGGCCTTGATAGCGTCGATCAGTCCCCGGTTCTCCTCGGACTCCTGGATGTCGATTCCGACCTGGCGCAGCGTGGCACTCATGCGACTCCTCCGGTGACGGCGATCCAGCGAGCCTGCTGGATCTCGGTGATCGCGGCGAGGGCCGCGGCGCGGCCGACGTCCGGCAGCTGGTCGTCGATCACGGCGGTCAGCGCGCTGACCGCGTCCTGGGCACGCGGGGCCCACATCGTGACGATGCGGGCCAGCGACTCCCGGTTGCCCTCGCCCTTCTCCGGATCGGTGGCCCACGCCGTGACCAGCGCGTCGAGCCACTTGCGCTGATCGATGAACCATCCGGTCAGGTGCTGGGCGAACAGGCTGTACGCACCGGCTCCACTCAGCAGCGCGGCCTCGTCGAGACCGCCGTAGACCAGCGGGTATACGAGCGAGTCGACCATGTCGACGGCCAGCAGTCCCTCCGCCCAGTCGTCGACCACCATGATCTCCTCGACCAGGCGGCGCAACGGCTGCAGGTGCTCGCCGTCGAGCCATTCCTGCTTGGCGATCTTGAGCTGGTCACCCCCGCCGCTGCCCATCGCGATGCCGACGCGCGAGAGCATCTGCGCGTTGCCGACCCGGTCGAACGCCGCGAACGTGCAGCACTGCTCCAGCGAGGTTCCGTAGGCGAATCGGGCACCGGCCACGGTGACCAGCTGCGCCCCGGACTCGTAGTGCCGCAGGGGAACGACGACCGACGCCAGGACCGACCGCCAGCCCGCGGGTAGCTTCGCCAGCAGGTCGCGCTGCTCGAGATAGCCAAGCGTCTTGCCGAACTCGTCGTGCATCGCGGCCCGGTTGGTCACGTACGGCGTGTAGTAGAACTGCCGCGGGTCGGTGTAGGCGTACGGGTCGGTCAGGCGCAGTGCCGAGTACCGCTCGTCGTAGAGCTCGCGGTCGGCAGCCCAGGTCGGCCGGTAGTGGAAGTTCTCACGGGGCTCGACGTCGAGTGTCGCCTCGAGATACCGGCTGGCGGGCTGGTCGCCCAACCGGTCGATGATGTTCTGGTAGGTCTGGCGCTTGGGTTCGATGACCTGGTAGCGGAGTTCGTACTGCACTCTCGTCTCCTGACGCGTTCAGCGGTGCGAGGCCGGGGCGAGCAGGCTCAGCAGGAGGGCCTGCACTTCCTCTTCGGTGGTGAGCTGCCGCGGCTGGTCCTGCGGCAGACCGGGGACGACGAGCGTGCCGATCGCGACCCGGCCCGAGAGGACGGTCTGCACGCGGGCGTCGCGCCCGTCGTAGGAGAGCGTGAAGGCGAGCTCGCCGGGCCTGCTGTCGTCGACGAGGTCGATGACAGACCCCTGGTTGCGCAGCATCGCATTGGCCTCGCAGACCAGCTGCTCGGCCAGCGAGCGGATCACGACCTGCCGGTCGGTCGCGACGGCGACCGTGCGGGGGACGCTCGGCTCGGTCTCGGGCTGCGGGACGTCCGCACCGTCCAGCAGTGCCTGCACCGCGAGCATGAAAGGCGTCATCGGGCGCTGCCCGGATGTGGTGCTGGGTCGACCTGTCTCGGTGTGACGACAGCCATGGCGTCCTCCTCGCTGTCCGGTCGGCTCGATGGCGGGCTTGCCGGGTGCGACGAGTGTTGCGCCAACTTTGTTTAATGAGAAATACACAAATGGCGTCGATTGAGATGCACGAGATATGACTCGGGACTGCTCTCAGGCGCGTCGGAGTGCGCCGCGCAGGCTGGGGACGTCGGGCCGGGCGCCGCCGATCAGCGACTCGACGCGCGCGAGCACCTTGGCCACGTGGGGGGACGAGTCGTCCGCGCGCGTCGCCACCGCCAGCGCGACCTCCTGGGTGGTGCCAGCCAGCGGGTGGAACGTGGCACCGGTGATCTTCAGGTGCTGCACCGAGGCCGGCACGAGCGCGACGCCGAGCCCGGCCGCGACGAACGCGACGAGCGTCGACGTCTCGGCGACCTCCTGCACCTTCGCCGGGCTGAACCCGGAGCGCTGGCAGGCCTCCAGCACCGCGTCGTACACGACGGACCGGTTGTGCGAGGGGTAGGTGATGAACGGCTCGTCGCGGAGCTTGGACAGGCGCACGGTGTCGCTCGCGGCGAGCGGGTGCGTCGCGGGCAGGACGGCGATCAGCGGCTCGCGACGCAGCAGCCGCACGACGAGGTCACGGGCGTGCACCGGCGGACGGAGGAAGCCGATGTCCAGGGCCCGGTCCTGCAGGGCGCCGACCTGGTTGGGGGTCAGCATCTCCCCCTTGAGGTCGAGCTCGATCCCGGGGAAGTCAGCACGAAGGACCCGGGTGAGGGTCGGTAGCAGCTCGTAGGTCGCCGAGCCGGTGAACCCGATGGCCAGCCGCCCGATCTCACCGGCGGCCACCCGGCCCGCCTCGACGCCCGCGGCGGCGACCGCGGTCAGGACGGTTCGCGCCCGCTCGAGGTAGACCTGCCCGGCGGGGGTGAGCTCGACCCGCCGAGTCGAGCGGGTCAGAAGCGTCACCCCCAGGTCGTCCTCGAGCTGCTTGATCTGCTGGGAGAGCGGCGGCTGGGCGATGTGCAGACGCGCTGCGGCCCGTCCGAAGTGGCACTCCTCGGCCACCGCGACGAAGTAGCGGAGGTGCCGTAGCTCCATGGACCGAGGCTACGCTGACCTCGGAGGACGGAGGCGGTCACGATCTGCACGGGTGGCGGGCATGTCTGAGGAGACCGACACGCTCTGTGCCGAGTGGGCGACCCATCGACCTGCGGTCTTCGGCGTGGCCTACCGGCTGCTGGGCAGTGTCGCGGACGCCGAGGACGTGGCCCAGGACGTGTGGCTGCGCGCCGCCGGAGCGGATCTCCGCGGAGTCGACGACCTGCGCGCATGGCTGGTGACGGTGGCCGCGCGCCGGTCCTACGACATCCTCAAGAGTGCGCGCGTGCGCCGCGAGGCCTACGTCGGGCCGTGGCTTCCCGAACCGCTGCTGACCGGGCCGGACGCGGCGGAACCGCTGCTCGTAGACGAGTCCGTCAGCTCGGCGATGCTCCTGATCATGGACGAGCTGAGCCCGCCGGAGCGGGTGGCCTTCGTCCTGCACGACGTCTTCGGGCTCGAGTTCGGCCGGATCGCGGAGATGCTGGACGTCTCCGCGCCGAGCGCCCGGCAGCTCGCCTCGCGGGCGCGACGCCGGGTGGCCGTGGTGAAGCAGTCCACGCCACCGGCATCGAAGGCGGAACGCGAACGGGTGCTGGCGACCTTCCGCGCCGCCTACCAGGCCGGTGACCTGGCCGGCCTGGTCAGGCTCCTGCACCCGGACGCCGTCTACGTCACCGACGGCGGCGGCAAGGCCTTCGCGGCACGCAAGCTCATCCACGGCGGGGGGCGCATCGCCGAGGTGATGGTGCGCGTGGGACGCCAGTGGCGGCCCGACCGCATCGACCTCGTCGAGGTCGGCGGCGAGCTCGCCCTCGCGTTCTGCCAGCAGGGCCGCGTCTTCTCCGTCGACACGGTGCAGATCACCGACGGGTTGATCACCGCGTACCGCCGAGTCATGAACCCCGACAAGCTGGGCCACGTCTGAGCCGTCACACCCGGAGGGCCAACCTCGTCTCCCTGCCGAGATCGATGCCCTCCCCCGTAAGGACCTCCTCATGCAAGCCATTACTGTTCGAGACCGGCACGCCGGTGTCGCCGGGCTGTCCCTGACGGAGCTGCCCCAACCGCAGGCGTCCGAGAACAACGTCATCGTGCGGGTGCACGCCGCGGGGTTCACCCCCGGAGAGCTGGACTGGCCGGCCACCTGGACCGACCGCGCCGGCCGGGACCGGACACCGAGCGTGCCCGGGCACGAGCTGTCCGGTGTCGTCGTCGAGCTCGGCTACGGAACCACCGGCCTGACCGTCGGCCAGCGGGTGTTCGGACCCACTGACTGGGCGCGCGACGGCTCGCTCGCCGAGTACACCGCTCTGGAGGCCCGCAACCTGGCTCCGCTTCCCGCGGACATCGACCACACCGTGGCCGCCGCGGTGCCGATCTCCGGACTGACCGCGTGGCAGGGCCCGTTCGACCACGGCCACCTCACCGCCGACCAGACGGTCCTGATCCACGGCGCCACGGGCGGCGTCGGGTCGCTCGCGGTGCAGCTCGCCGCGAGGTCGGGGCCCGCGTCATCGGCACCGGCCGGACCCCCGACCGGGACCGGGCACTCGCGCTCGGCGCCGACACCTTCCTCGACCTGCAGGCCGACGACCTGGCGGACGCCGGCGAGGTCGACCTCGTGTTCGACGTCATCGGCGGCGACATCCTCGACCGCTCGGCCACCCTGGTGCGCGCCGGCGGCACGCTCGTCACCATCGCCGGCCCGCCCGAGGTGCGACCCGCGGACGGGCGGGCCGTCTTCTTCGTCGTCGAACCGGACCGGTCCCGGCTCGCCGACCTCGCCACCCGGCTGCGGGACGGACGCCTTACGCCGGTCGTGGGCGCCGTCCGGCCGCTCGCCGAAGCACCCCCCGTCTTCGCCCCCGACAGGCGCACCCCCGGCAAGACGATCATCCGCGTCACCGAGGACCTGACGTGATCGGCTTGCGGATCGACGCCGGCCTGCTGGCCGTCACTACGCTGGCCGGGGCCACCGCCTGCGCCGCCGACCAGTCCGCGGCCGCTCCGACGCCGACGCAGGCGCCGACCGCAACGTCGGCGGCCCCCTCCGAAATCCTGACCCCCTGCTCCAGCAGGCCATGCCCGACGTGGCGGACAAGACGTTCACCTCGGCGATCGTCGAGTTCCCGCCCGGCGCCCGCGCGACGCCACACCGGCAGGGCGCGGCCCTCGTCTACGCCTACGTCCTCGAGGGAAGCGTGCGCAGCCAGCCCGACTGACCGGGCCAAGCTCCTGGTCGTCTTCGTCGCCAACACCGGCGACGAGCTCAAGGTCGACGACCCCCACTCGTAGCCAGGAATCGAAGGAATTATGACGAACACCGGAACCATGACGAACACGCAGCGCGTCAACATCGGCAAGCAGCACCCGGCCGCCTACCGGACGCTGATCGCACTGTCGACGGAGGTGGGGTCGAGCGCCGCCGCGGCAGGTCTCGACCCGCTGCTGGTCGAACTGCTGAAGATCCGCACCTCCCAGATCAACGGCTGCTCGTTCTGCCTGCGAATGCACAGCCGGGACGCCCTCGAGAAGGGCGAGAACCCCGACCGGATCGCAGTGCTGCCCGGTTGGGAAGAGACCGGCTACTTCTCCGAGACCGACCGCGCCGCCCTCCGTCTGACCGAGGCGATCACACGGGTGGCCGACGGGCACGTCAGCGACGAGGAGTACCACGCCGCCGCGGCCACCCTCAGCGCCGACCAGATCTCCGCGGTCGCCTGGCTGGCCACGGTGATGAACGCCTTCAACCGCGTCGCGATCACCAGCCGGTACACCGTCACCGGCTGAACGCGCGATCGACCACGCACCGTGCGCCGGCGCCGCGGCACCCGGGGGCGTCATGCGAACAGCGGGCGAGCCGTTCACAGGCTCGCCCGCTATTCCGCACCCGGTCGAGGTGCCGTCGTCAAGCGCTACCGAGCGCTCGTGGACCGGCTGAAGATCTCCTTTGTCGTGACGACAGACCACGCCTCGCCCACCGACGCCGAAGACGCCGCGGGCGGGATCCGCAGCGTGGAGCGCGCCGCGATGGTCATCCAGGAGATATCCGACGCCGGACGCGCGGGCTGCCGGCTGGTCGACATCGTCGGCCGAACCGGGCTGTCGAAGACCACCGCGCATCGGATCCTGAGCACCTTGGTCAACGTCGGCTGGCTGGACCAGGAAGAGGACACCGGCACCTACTACCTGGGCGTGCGGCTCATCGGCTTCGGCATCACCGCATCGGACCGGCATGGGCTGCTGGACCTTCCGCTCGGTCCGCGCCGGTGGCCGCCCTGTGCGCGGACCAGGCCGTCGCCACGTTCCCCATCCGCATCCTCGACCCCCGCGGTGGGTTATCGCATGCCGCTCGGCTCGTGCGCCGGAGCCTCGTCCTCCTGGCCTGGACCGCGGACGACGAGACCGAAGAAGCCCTGGCCCGCGAACGGCACAGCCACGACCGCGACCACCGGGTCCCCGACCCGATCGTCTTACGACAGCTGGTCACCGAATCCCGGGCCCAGGGCTACACGGTCTTCCCCGGACTGATCATCCCGGAAGTCGTCGGCGTGGGCGCACCGGTCCTCGGCGCCGACGGCACCGCCGTTGCCGCCCAGCATCGCCTCGATCGAGCAGCGGATGACCGAGATGCGCCGCTGGCACATCGTCGACCGGCTCGTGCGCGAGGCCAAGAGCCTGTCCGACGACCTCCTCAAGCTGAACCCCAGATTCGACCAGGGCGACATCCGACGCCTACTCACCGTCGAAGGCGGCTGACGCCCGCCCCGAAACAGCATGCGCCTCGCCAGAGCCGACAGGCCCTGGCAAGGCGGACGGTTTCAGCTGATCGCACGCCTGACGTGCGCCGTGATCACCTCGTACATCCCGCGAATCAACTCTGTCTCGTCGGTCATGATGTCGTAACCGTGGTCGACATCGCGTACCTCGACGTACTCGGCGAGCGCGCCGACCGCCTCGAGCTTGTCGGCGTATCGCTTCGCCTCAGCGCGAAGCCGGTCGAACTCCGCAGCGACGACCAGTGCCGGCGCGATACCCGCGATGCCGTCGGCGTTGTCCCCCCAGGCCGGCGACACGAACCGGTGGCGACGCTGCGCACGATCGGGCACGTAGGCGGTGTCGAACACCTCGCACAACCACGGCTGCAGGACGGCTTTCGAGCCCAGCGGTGACGGCTTCTGGGACGAGCAGCTTGATCCTTGCCCCTGCCGAGACGACGTCCGCCCGCCGCAGCGTAATCGCGTGCCTCGGCGTGCTGCTGCTCCCACATTGCCCAGCTGCCCTCCGCACGCTACTGGTCGACCCGGTCGCGGAAGAAGCACAGACCAGTATGCAAGGGCTCGGGAGGCGGGACCGCATCTCTCACCCGACCGCAAGCCTTGGGGTCGCCCGCAGCGGTAGTGATCACCGGACCAGCGGTGCCATCATCGAAACGGTAAGTGATGAGGTACTTCCTGTGCATGAGCAGATCGGGTCGAACTGGGAGGCAGTGGCCGGCCACGCCGTCCGCAGTTCCTTCAGCATGGTTTCGATTCCGAGCTTGGCCACCAGGCGCCCATACCGCGCGTGAGCGATGCCGGGTCGCGGGCCCCGCTCATGTCCGGCGGCGCGGAGAAGACCCACGTGCGGTCCGTCAGGGCGACGCCGAGCAGCGCAAGCGGCCCGCGCATTCCTCGCGGTGCTGCCGGAGCAGCTCAATGGTCGGCGCGTCAATCGACACCCGCCGCATCTGGTGCGATTTCATGTCCTTGAGGACCATCCCGTCGTTCGTCCGGACATAGTTCTCGTCCAGCCGCACGACCCCGCCGGCCGGGTCGATGTCCTCCCACTGGAACTCGACCACCTCGCCCGACGGGCGCCGAGCACCGCGGATAGCCAGACGAAGAGGCCCCACTCAGCTGACGACGCCCAGGCTGCCTCGACGATCCGCGCCATCTGCTGCGTCATAAGACGCGGGGTCGCGGCCGTCACGTGCTGCGGGTGGCCGTGAACGTACGGCTGGCCCAATCGGCGAACGTCGTCCAGCCGATCTGCGGTTGCGCGCCGTGCAGTGCGTCGAGATCGACCTGGTATCCGGGGCCGTTGAGGAACCGCCACATGGCATGCATGTCGGGGTTGGTGATGGCGTCCAGCGGCACCTGCTCGTGGCGCACCGGACGACCCAGCGCCGCTCCGAGCGTGGCGGCCATCTGGGAGGGGGTCGGGGCGTCACTGGCAATCTCGATCCGTCGTCCCACGTACCGCTGCGGGGAACGCAGCACCTCGGCGGCGAATGCCCCCAGGTCTGAGCGGGCCAGTTGCTGCAGCGGCCGATTCCCCGGCAGCGGGAGGTCGAGGATCCCGCTGCGGATTCGATCGGCGCCGCCGAGGGCGTTGTCGAAGAAGTAGGTGGGTCCCAGGATCGTGTAGGGCAGGCCCCCTGCGGCGAGGTCGGCTTCGATGACGGCCTTGCTGTCGAAATGCGGGACGCCGCTGTGCTGGTCCGCGCCGGCCACCGAGCTGAACACGAGGTGCGGCATCCGCGACTCGCGGGCGGCGGCCAGGATCGTGCGGCCTTGCTCGACCTCGGCGTCCACACCGGACTCGAACGGCGTGGTCACCGCGAACACGCCCGCTACCTCGCGCATCGCGGTGGTCAGCGACTTCTGGTCAGTCAAGGAGCCGGCCTCGACCTCGACCCCGCGGCCAGCCAGTCGCCGAGCGGATCCGCTGCCCGGATCGCGCACCAGGGCTCGTACCGGCACGGCCCGCGCGAGCAGCGCCTCGGCCACGGCTCCACCCTGTCCGCCGGTGGCGCCGAGCACCAGCACGGGAGCCTCGGGCATGGCTCGCACCTCCTGCCTGGGTTGTGCGCCTCGGCTAACAGTACGTCGCCACCGGACCTCGCCGAGTTCGCTGCAACTCCGGAGACGCAGGAGCTCTGGCCCTCCCGCCGGCGCGGCCCAACCGCCATCAGCCCGGCCGAGTGTGTGCCATCCTCGTCCAGCAGCGGCGATAGGTGCACGTCGGCACAGTGCTGTTCGCGGACACCGTCCCGCCGTCCGGCCTGCCCGGGCTGACGACCACGGTCTCTCTGCTCGCACCCCGCAGTCGCCGCCGCCCGAGGCTGCGCCCGCTCGGCCGATTCATTGGCACATCCGGAGGTCGGCCTCGCGTTCTATGACGACCGGCGCGACCTCGACGACCTCAACGACGGTCTGCAGATGGCGATCGCGATGACGGAGACGGACCCGGTGGCTGAGTACCTGACCGAACCACTGCTTCCGGTCGACCTCGACCTCGATCTCGGCGAGAGTCCCTGGGCCGAGCACGCCCGCCACTGGATGCAGACGATGAACCGCCGGGTGGAAACATTTGCGTGGGCGCCGGCGATGAGCGGTGGTGGACCCTCTCCGCGGGGTCGAGGGACCACACGTGGTGGACGCGACGCGTCGGTGCTGCCACAGGTCGTGCGGGGGACACCAACGTGCGCATGATCATGATCCGGCACCGCTAGTGCGGCACGGGATGCCCGACGATGCGGTGGTCACACACCTCGTGGCGGTGAAGGGCATCGGCACGTGGACCGCCCACATCTTCCTGATGTTCCACCTGCACCCTCCGGACGTACTACCTGTCGGCGACCTCGAGCCTGCTGCCCGAGGTGGCGGCGGACTTCTCGGTTAGCGAGCCGGTCGCCAGGTTCCTCATCTCGGGGCACGCGCTGAGCGTGGCGATCGGGGGTGTCGCGCTCACGGCGGCGGCCACCCGGTTCGACCCGCAAGCGGGTGCTGATCGGGCTCCTGGTGCCTTTATCGTGGGCAATCTACTGTCGGCGATCGCGCCGACCTACGGACTGCTCCTCGTCGGCCGGGTCGTCGCGGCTCTCTGCCACGGCGCCTACATCGGCGTCGGCGCGGTGGTCGCAGCCGATATGGTCGCCGAGAACAGACGGGCCGGCGCCATCGCCACGATCTTCACCGGGCTGACTCTGGCCAACGTGCTGGGCGTGCCGCGGGGCACGTTGCTGGGTTAGGGCTTCGGCTGGCGCTCCACGTTCTGGGCGATCACCGTGATCGGTGTCATCGCCCTGGCCCCCGTTCGCTTCCTGGTGAAGGACGCGCCGGCCTCCGAGGGCACGAGCCTCCGCCGCGAGCTGCGGGCGTTGCGCCGTCCGCAGGTGTGGGCCTCGATCGTGATGACGATATTCGGTTTCGGCGGTTTGTTCGGCGCCTTCACCTAGGTTGCCTTCCCCCCACCAACCCGGCGGCGGTGAGATCCCTACGTGCCGGTTCCTTCGCCCCGGTATCCATGGGCGCGGGCGCCCGGTAGCTTCGAGCATCGATGACATACATGGCGAATCGAGGTGGTTACGTGACACCGCAGGATCCAGTTCCCGAGAGCGCTCAGCCGGTTACAGAACGCCCGGACGACGCCGCCGAATGGACCATACTGCCGGTGGCGCAATGGCAACCGACCCGAGACACCCTGCACCTCTGGACCCAGATCATCGGAAAGATCCGGCTCGCGAACTCACCTTTGGTCAATCACTGGTGGAACGTTCCGCTCTACGTCACCTCCCGCGGGCTGACCACCTCATTGATCCCGCACAACAGCGGCCGCAACTTCCAAATCGACTTCGACTTCCAAGCCCACCAGTTGCAGATCACGACCTCCGACGGCCAACTGCGATCACTGTCCCTCGAGCCGCGAACCGTCGCCGACTTCTACAACCGCGTCCTGAACCATCTGAACGACCTCGGCCTCACCACCCGAATCTGGCCGATGCCGGTCGAGATCGAGAACGCCATCCCGTTCGACAACGACGACACGCACGCCTCCTACGATCGCGACCACGTGCAGCGCTACTGGCGAACACTGGTCCAGATCGACCGGGTCATGCACAAGTTCCGCAGCCGGTTCCTGGGGAAGGCAAGTCCGGTCCACCTGTGGTGGGGAGCGCTCGACCTGGCGACCTCCCGCTTCTCCGGTCGCCCCGCACCTCCGCACCCCAGTAGCGCACCCAACCTCGGTCCACACGTCATGCTGGAGGCCTACTCCTACGAAGTAAGCAGCTGCGGCTACTGGCCAGACCGCGACCACGGCCTCTTCTACTCCTACATCTACCCCGAACCCGACGGGTTCCGCGACGCTCCTGTCGAACCCGACGGCGCCTACTACAGCGAGGAACTCGGCGAGTTCGTCCTCCCCTACGAACCGATCCGAGAAAGCGCCAACCCGGAGAACCTGCTCCTCGATTTCCTGCAAACCACCTACGAGGCCGCGGCAGAGCACGCCGGATGGCAGCGATCAACGCTGGAGCGAACTACATGACAAAGCGATGGTTATCCCATCCCACACTGGAAAATCGGCGTGCCGACCTCCACATCCCTGGGAGTGGTGCTCGCCTATACCATCGTAGCGGCCGTCTCGGCTTCTTCGAGGAAGTCGGTTGCGCACTTGAGTAAGTCAAGGCCGCAACTGTGTGGTCATCCCGACGCACAGGGTGTTCGACCACCAACCCGCAGCCCCGTACGCGGCGCGGCGGCGAAGAGGAGCTGTTGGCCTTCCGCACGACGCGTGGTTGGCACGTGCGCGCCGGCGTCCGCGGCCTCGAGGAGCGCCTGCGCAACCGCCTGCAACACGCGAGCCGGACCGCCGAGACCCGCCATTCGGTCCGCTCGTCGCCGGGCTGCGGCCCGGCCATTCAGGGTGCGGTTCGCCCGCGGCGGTCTTCCCAGCGCCATGGAGACCTGCCGACCCGCCGCGCGCCCTCCTACCCGCGCCCGCCGACCGAGCGGCAGATCATCCGACACAAGTCCTTCTCCGTCGCCGAGTCGGAGATCGACGAGGCCGCGTTCGACATGGAATCGCTGGACTACAACTTCACTTGTTCACCGAACTGGGGACCGGCCAGGACAGCGTCCTGTACCGCGGCGGCCCCACCAGCTACCGGATCGCTCAGGTAGAGCTGCACCCGAAGTCATTGGCTCCCCACGCGCTGGAGGTCACCGTGAGCAAACAACCGGCGGCCGGCCTGTCGACCGACGAAGCCATCGAACCCATGGCCGCCCTCGACCTGCCGTTCCTGTTCAATCTCGACCGGGAGCGCGGCCGTGGCGCGCTGCTCTACCACCGCTACGACGGCCACTACGGCTCATCACCCCCGCCGAGCCGACAGCGACTGAGTCAGGACAGCCCGTCGGTGCAGGATCGCGACGAGTCTGCGGCCACCGAGGCGCACTCCCGTCGCCCACAATCGTCGCCAGATCCGCCCGGCCCGCCTGGCAAGTCGCGCACGAAAAAGCGGGCGACTCGCGGGTTCGCTGGGGAAGGCCGTCGGGTACCTCGGCAGCATGAGTGTCCCCGAGGGGTTTCCGGCCACCGCGATCGTCACCGGCTCCGACTCCGGAATCGGCCGCGCCGTGGCTGTCGCGCTCGCCGCAGGTGGCTGCGACGTCGGCATCACCTTCCATTCGCACGACGCGGGGGCGCGGAGCACCGCCGAGCAGGTCCGTGCCCACGGGCGCAAGGCCGAGATCCGCCGGCTGGACTTCGGCGTGCTGCCAGGTGCTGCTGACGTCATCGACGACCTCGCCGACGCGCTCGGCGGCCTCGACGTGCTGGTCAACAGCGCGGGCACGGGCACCAGCACGCCATTCCTGGACACCGACTACGACACCTGGCGTGAGGTGCTCGCAACCGATCTCGACGGTGCGTTCCTCTGCATGCAGCGCGCAGCCCGCCGGATGATCGCCGCGGGGCGCGGCGGCCGGATCGTGAACATCACCAGCGTCCACGAGTTCCAGCCCCGCGTCGCCGCCGGCGCCTACAGTGCTGCGAAGGCCGGCCTCGGGCTGCTCACGAAGGTAGCCGCGCTGGAGCTCGCCGAGCATCGGATCACGGTGAACGCGGTAGCGCCGGGCGAGGTCGCGACCCGGATGACCGGGCAGGAGGAGACAGATCCACACACGGTCGACCGCCCCGGTGTGCCGCTGGGCCGTCCCGCCGACGCTCGCGAGATCGCCGCGGTCGTCGCATTCCTCGCGTCACCCGGCGCCTCGTACGTGACCGGTGCCTCGTGGCCCGTGGACGGCGGAATGCTGCTGATGGGACCCACGGCGGGTTCCGACCTCACTTCGAACGACTGGCGCCCGGCGTAGCCGCGACCCGGTCACCGCCGAGCTGCTGCCCGATGACATGCGGCCCGGGCATTGCCTCCCGAACCACTGTCGAAAATCCTGCTCTGAGGCCTGAACAGAGCCAGCCGGACCATGCTCCTGTTGACCACAGCAGTGGTTGTGGCCCACCTCGTAGAACCGCATGAACGGCTCGGGGTCGGTGAATCGCAACTGTCCTGCCAAGTGACGGCCTCCACCTCCTCGAAGTGCTGCTCCACCCCGGGGGCCACCGTTCGTGATCGGCCCTCGTGGCCTTGAACAGGTCCGCGGGGCGCCCACTGCCTTCAGGGCGGTCCTCCATGACGCTGCCCACCGTGCCCCGCCCAGGGGCCACCCGCCCACACGCCGGTCAGATGTCGGTGGCCCGCAGTCCCGTGTGCGCCTTGTACCGGCGGTTGGCCGAGATCAGGTTGGCGACGAGAGACTCGACCTGGTGGGCGTTGCGCAACCGCCCCGCGTAGACCCCACGCATGCCGGGGATACGGGCGGCCAGTGCCTGCACGATGTCGGTGTCCGCGCGGGAATCACCGAGAACCATCACGTCCGTGTCGATCTCCTCGATCTCCGGGTTCTGCAGCAGCGCGGCGGACAAGTGGTGGAAGGCCGCGGTGACCCGCGACTCCGCCAGCAGCTCGGCGGCCTGCTGCGCGGCGCTGCCCTCCGGCATGGTCAGCGCGTAGGCGCCCTGCTTGTCGCAGCCCAGCGGGTTGACGCAGTCCACCACGAGCTTGCCGGCCAGGGCCGTGCGCAGCGACTGCAGGATCTCGGCGTGGCCGTCCCACGGCACGGCGACGATCACGATGTCGCTGCGCCGGGCGCACTCGGCGTTGTCCGCGCCCTCCACATCGTGGCCGACTTCGGCGGCGACTCTGCGAGCGCGGTCGGCGTCTACGGCGACCCCGTCATTAGGACTTGCTCGTCAAAGGCGGTTCAACGAGGACCGCAGTGTCAACGCGGCGATGCGAACGTTCTGGGCCAACGGATACGAGGCCACGACCAGGCGGGAGCTGTGCGAGCGACCGGTCTCGGCCGCATAGCATCTACAACACCTTCGCCAGCAAACATGACTCTACGAGCGGGCCCTCGTCCGCCACTACGAGACGACGACCGCCGCCCACTAGGCCATCCTGAACGATCAGCAGCTGTCGGCCTGGAACGCATCCATGCCTTGTCACCGTGATCATCGAGGCCGAGCACGAAAACCGACGGGACGGGCGCAGCCTCGGCTGCTCGACGGTCAACACGACGGTCGAACTGGGTGTGCGGGACCCGTGGCGGCCCGGACGGTCGAGCTCGACCTCGAACGCGTCACCGCGCAGGGTGGCGCCGAACGTACCGCTCTCGAGGCGACCGCAGCGACCGCAATGGACGCACTCGCCCACTCACCTGCCCCGAACGGCAGCAATACAGGCGTTTACGGCATAATACTTTTCGCCGAACAGCTGACCGTCCCGATCGCCGCGCCACAAGTGCAAGCACCCCTCTCGCCCGCTCGATTAATCGCAACGATCGATGAGTTACTTGCAGATGGACGATAGAAAGCACGTACTCTTGACTTCACAACCAGCCGAGTTAAAATCCCCGCAGTAGCTGATTCGCGAGCGCACATGGGCAGTCCAGGCATGAGCGTCACACCCACCAGGAACGGACCCCGTATTAATGGCAAACTTCGGCGTCGGTCAGGACGCCGCGCTCGGGTCCTGCGGTTCGACGCCATGAATCATCGACGCCGGGCTCGCAAGCACACCCCTCGCGAGCCCGATATCGGGGTCAACGGGAGTACAACCGGAATGATGCGCGGGCTGAAGTGTCACCAGGAGAACCGAATGACCCGTCTTCGATGAGGGATCATTGCAGTCCACACATCGATTGACTACGCCTTAATTGAACTCGTATTTCGAATCGGAGCGAATGAGTTGCAGCTCAAGCAACTGGAGTACTTGATTGCGCTCGCCGAAACCTCAAGCTTCACCAGTGCAGCCCGGCGGTGTGACGTCACTCAATCAGTGCTGAGTTATCAGATTGCCCGGCTAGAAGAGGAGCTCGGGACGCGACTGTTCGAGCGAACGACCCGAAGTGTAAGGATCACAGAAGGAGGGCTCATCCTCCTTGCGCGAGCACGGATGATCAACGAGCAGGTAACCGCTATCAAGTACGACGTCGAATCCTTGGCCGAACTCCGCCGGGGCCGCCTACGAATCGGGATGAGCTATTTCGCAACTCGCATGTTGGACTGCGTTCAGTTCATAGCTTGCTTCCATGACTCCTATCCTGGAATACGCATCTCCGCGCGGTGCGCAACCGCGTTCGAAAGTACCCGTGCAGTTGCTGCAAACTGCCTCGATGTTGGAATATGCGAGCAACTGCCACAGTATCCCGAGGGAATCACCTTTCACGAGCTAGCACCCAAAGCAAGGCTCGTGGCAGTGGTCTCGGCGTCCCATCCACTGGCCGACCAAGGTCATGCGAGCCTGGCTGAACTCGCCGAATCAGGATCGTTCATTGAATCTCGAGCCGGCAGCGTCCTTCGGAGAAGAGTAGATAATGCGTTCCATCGAGTGAAGGTCGATCGGACCATTGAATTAGAGCTCGGCCTGGAAGGAGGAATTGTGCAGTACATCGCAGAGCATGGAGGCGTCGCGATCGTGCCGCACGCATTCGTCAGAACACAGGTCGGTTCCGGCAGACCGGATATCAAGGTGCTATATCTGGATGGACCCGAGCTGACCCTCACTCTCGGTGCATACACCAAGAAAGGCGACCGATCTGCAGCTACAGACGCTTTTGTTCGCCTACTCAGCGAAGGAATTGACTGATCGGTCCGTGCCACCCCTACCGTATTTATCACAGCGATGAGGCGCGAGGACTAGTCCATGTCGTTCGAACTGCAGAAGATTTCAGACAAACTTCGGATGACAGGTAGCCCTACGCCGGCCCCTGACTCTTTGCTGTAAGTCGTTCGCTTCAACCAGACGGCGATGCTGGCGTCCGTGCCCATAGTGGTTGGAGCTTTGTCGGATGCGGACCAAGCGGCCCTGTCCGGCGCGGTAGGGCCATCTGACAGGATGACTCAGGAGGGCCGATGTCAGCGGCATCGTGCAGGCGGTGATCTTCACGTCGATGGTGCAGTCGTCGACGCTGAGGAACTGTGGGACGAGGTGCGCCGCGCGGTGGGCGACAGGGCCGGCGCCGTGGCCTACGGATGTTAACCCGTGCGATGCAGCGAATGGGCACGGCAGAGTGGTGCGCATAGCTGACCGAGACGGTAGGCCCCCCAGGCTGGCCCGAGGAGGTCGCGGCGACCGTCATCGACGGCACGGCTGCTCGTTACGGCTCGTGACCGCCCAGGCGCAGGTGAGCCGTGCAGAGGCTGGCCAGCTGGTGGCCGCTCGGGCTCGCGTCTTCCTCTCCGTGACGATTGATCCTGCTGTGCTGGGCCCGGTGGAATTCATCAGCTCATTCCGGGTCGCCGCCTCCACGGAGGAGGTGGGGCGGGCAAGCTCTCCCCTGCCGCCTACCAAGAGGCAGTTCGGCGGCTCGGCGTGACCGCGGCGCACGCCGCGGCCGTGGAGGACTCGAACAACGGACTTCGGTCCGCCGCGGCGGCCGGCCTGGGCATCATCGCTGTGCCCAGCGCGGCCTTTCCGCCGGACGACAACGCTCTCGCGCTCGCCGGTGCCGTCGTCCCCTCCCTGGACGAGGTCTCCCCGCAACTCGTTGCAGGGCTGCCAAAACACCTGCACAGCGCGATTCCGACGCGTTGCACCGAAGAGGGATACAGAAGTGACCTGCTTGGCGCCTCAAGAGCGGCGGGGCCATCACGCAGACGGCTACCCGGTACTTGACTCCTCGGCCGCGAGACCCCTGGGACCCAGACGGTGCCGCCGCACTCGCGAACGCTGTTGCGTCGATTCTTGCGGCGCTCGGCGTGCCGTTGCTCTGGGTTGGCATCGATATGCTGACGGCCCACCCGGTGGGGCTCCACTCGCGGATCGTTCCACAGGAGTTCAACCTCATCGGACCGCGTTCGAACGCGCGACCGACGCCGACGTTGCCAGCAGCATCGTCGCGCCGCGCGACCAGGACGGCAGCGGCCTCACTCGGCAGTGCCGCCGCACCAACAGAACGCTTGGCACTCCGCGCTCAGGGCCGCGCCTTGTGCTATGCCTACCACGGCAACCTCAATTTGCTCGGCCACGTCTACGGACCGAGCAGCGATCCGTGGCGCCGATTCCGACGCCCTGGCCAGTTCCTCAACACAGTGAACCTTTCCACTTGGTGTCAGCTGGCGTGGATGAGGACGAGGATGGCCTTGACGACGTCAGTGGCCCGGCGGGGTTCAGCAGCGGATCTTGCGGAGGATTCTCCAGGCTGGGCGTTGGCTCGCTCGCCAGGTCCGCGTCGACAGGCGTGAGCGGCGTTGACCTTGCGCTGGTTGCGCGACAGGCGTCGGGCGTTCGCCGGTGTCGGGGTTGCAGGGGCGTCGTCGTTGCGGGACCGCGAACCCCGCGCCGCGGTAGCCGGTGTCGGCGATCACCTTCGCCCGCGCTGCCTGGAAGGCTCCTGGTCGCTAGGACGATGGAGCCGCGGTCAGGGCCGGTGTCGGGCGGTCAGGACTGTGACTGTGCTCGGCACTGCAGGGCCCCTATCGGGACACGCCCTTGCCGATTCAGCGGCGGCATGCACCGCCGCGAACCCGGTCGACAGATCAAATACAGGGCACCGAGGGCCAGCCAGATAGCGGTCAATCCGATCTCCGCGGCAGCGCACCAAGATCTTCACAACCGGGTACGGCCGGTCATTGCCCGAGCCCGTGCCGACCCGGTCGATCCGCAACAGCGTGCCGTCGAGGATCACGAACGCTTTCCTGATCGCAACCGTGACCGCGTCCCGCAGCGATGGCGCCAGCGCTGCGAGGAGACGGCGAGGGCCTCGCGGACCTAGCGGAACGCGGTGGTCGTGCCGATCGCGAACCCGGCGGCGAGATCGGCGTAGGTCTCGCCCTTGTGCAGGTGGGCCACGACGAGCAGGGCCTGCTCGCCAGCCGAGAGGCAACGCCACCTGGTCCCGACCGCGGCGCGACAATAGCGCAGCGCGTCGGACAGCCTGATGGGGCGTGTTGGACACGGTGATCCCCGCGGGGTAGGAAGGCACCCGAAGCTCCTGGTCGAGCGAGTTGATCTAGTCAATCGCCCGTCTACCAGGAGCTTCACTCATCAGAGGCGCCACGGCGCAGCCGCCCCGGCTCGACCCACGCCAGTTGAGAAAGGTTTACTGCCTGTCGGGATCCGGGTCGCAGAAAGGCGGACGGCAGGGTCCACCGCACCGATGGGCGCACGACAGTCGGGAATGTCGTGTGCTCATGTGTCTTAATTCCGTACTATCGGAAGATCTGCCTCCCGACGCATTGGTGGGCGTGGTACCCGTCGCCATCGACGTTCGGGTGCTTTCGGTAGATTCAGTGGAAGGCTCCGCTCGCCGTGCAGACTCAGCGATCGATCGGATGAGCGAGCCAATTTATTGGTTATCCAGATAAGATCTATGCATACCCCGTCACCCATTGACGCAACGTCCGTCGGAGGTCTACCGTCATCGAGCAGAGTCACCTTTCTCGGCCTGAGCCATGAACTTTAACCGGCGAATCGACAATGGGGGTCCTACCGCATGAGGCACGGAGCAATGGGGCGCATCGCACTGACAGTGTTATGCGCAACAACCTCTGTTCTGCTTACATCGGGTTCGGCGTCACCCTCGTTGGCAACCCTATCGCAGCATGACGTCAACACCGTGCCACAATACGCAGTTGGTCCGCAGTACGATACAATGCACGTATACGTCGAGCCGGGCACGATGAGTTCCTTCATCGCCAGTTGGCTTGCGACATTCGGTGGGTCCCATACAGCTCAAACCGTGGTGGATGTGACACCCACACCAAGCGAAACCAAGTCTGAGCTAGTGTTTTCCCCGGTCGGCACGCTGTCAGTATTTGATTTCCAGACGCCAGTTCCGTATCCGTTCGGGGCGGAACGCACGGGCTTCCTCATGAAAGACTTCGACCGGGGTGTGCAGGCCGCGCGGGATAGCGGCGCGCAGTTGGTTGTAGCACCGTTCCCCGATCCCATAGGCCGGGACGCCGTTGTCGAGTTCCCGGGAGGTATCACTACTCAGCTGTACTGGCACACCACTCCACCGTCGTACGCCCGCCTGACTACAATTCCCGAGAATCGCATATACGTTTCGCCTGACACAGCTGACGCCTTCCTGAAATCCTATACAAGGTTCACAGGAGGCGAAGTTTTAGTCGATGACAAGAACGCGGACGCTGCCGAGATCGGAATCCCCGGTAAGAAGTACCGAAAAATCGAAATTCAGTCCAGATTCGGGTCTGCGTTGATCCAAGTCACCGACGGCCATCTTCCTTATCCGTTTGGGCGCGAGATGACCGGATACGCCGTTGACGACCTTGCGGTTACCCTTGACAAAGCAAAAGCAGCCGGTGCGGCTGTATTGTGGGGCCCCGTGTCGGTGACCGGTCGTGACAGCGCCGTGGTCAAGTTTCCCGGTGGCTATGTTGCGGAAATCCACTCCGCCAAAATCACCGGACGGCACCAACCCCAACATTGAAGATCATGCTTAGCGTTGTAGGGTCGGCGAGGCGGGCTCGGAAGTAACTCGTCCGAAGAGCCGGTGGTAGGGGTTGAGCTGGCCGCGATGGACTCGGTAGTCGCCCCCTGATTACAAGCCCCACCCGTGCTCAGGACCCGACGCGGTAAATGGTAAATGCGGTTGTGTCTTGTTTGGCGGACGAAGATGGTACGGCCGGGTCCTGACGATCATCATCATGGTGCTCATGGGCGCCGCCGGCTTCGCGGCGGTCCCCGCGCGGCAGCTGCGGATCATGAGTTGCGCCCAGGACGCACCGACGATGGCCTCGGACAGCAACATCGCAGCATTTACCGTCGCAACACGATTCCGGCCGATGTTGAGCGGGCTGGCGATCGGCGCCGGGTTCGGGCTCACCTCCCCACGCGCTGGGACGGTGCACAGCTCACCGTGATCGCGCTGATCGTGCTCGCCGCTGCGGGCTGCCGGCGCTGCTGCCTTCGCCGACGTGGCAGACGCCGAGGCTGCCACGAGCAGGGCACAGTCTCGCGCGCGCCTGGCGACCGATCTCGCCGTCGCCGCGACGACGGTCGCGGTGCTGGCTGCGGCGCTGCTGGGTCCCGCCCCGGTCCCGCTCGCCAACGCCTCGCTCATCGCACTGCTGACCGCGCCACCCAACTCGCCGTCCCCGGCCCAGGAGCGCCGGTCGCCGCCGTCGAGCTCCTGGTGCGCGACCTGACGCTCGCGCCCGACGGCGCATCGACCGAGCGTCTGACGGCCCACTTCGCACCCGGACGCATGACGGTGGCGCACGGTCGGTCAGGCTCCGGCAAGACCACCCTGCTCCGCGCGCTGGCCGGTGAGCTCTGCGCCGATGGCGTGCAGATCGGCGGCGGCCACCCGCGCACTACCGGCCGGGCGAGATCCTCTTGGTACCGCACGACGACCACATCTTCAGCGGGACCGTCGCGACCAACCTACGACTCGCCGACCCCGACCTGCCGGACGAACAGATTCGGCGGCTGCTCGACACCATGTGCCTCACGGAACGCGGAATCGACGCCGACACCCCCGTGGGAGGCGGCCGCACAGTTTCCGGTGGCGAACACCGGCGCCTTTGCCTGGCCCGTGCAGTAGCGCGCCGCCCACACGTCCTGCTCCTCGACGAGCCGACCCAAGGCCTGGACGTCGCGACCGCCCAGCACGTCCTCTCCGGGCTGCGAGCGCTACTGCCCGACGCGACCGTCGTGGCCGCCATCCATGACCGCGAGGCGGCGGTCCTTGCCGACTTCGACGCCGACCGCCTGTCGCTCGACGCGCTCGGCCAACCAGTGCCGAAGGTGGCCTTGCCGACGCGACCTTGTCGTAGTTACAAGGAAAAGGAAGGTTGACGCTGACCCTCTGACGCGCACCGCCGCCTCGCAGGGATTACAAACGCGAACCGGCTGGGCGGACAACAGCGACATGACCCCAGACTGCAGACCGCACCGTCGTTGCCATCGCCATCACTGCTACGACCGGCATCACGGGTACCGCCACCGCGGCTCGGGCCAGCACAACGCAAGTGATCTCTACTACCGGTTCTCGGGGCTCGATAAGGCCCCGGTCGGATCGCTCGGCGTACGAGCGACGCCACCAAGCTCGTCCGCAGCGAAGCGCCGATCCCGGACCCGAGCGTCTATCAGCTGCCCTCCGTGACCATCCCCGTGGAACGCCCCGCGCATCTCACGGCCAGCTTCTACTGGCTCCGAACGATTTCGCAGGACGTTAAGGACGACGGTGTCGACCGTTTCCGGCCTACATACCTCCCTGCCGATGACGGCCACCACGAACCCAACGAGATCAGTCGTGCTACCAGAATGATCGAAATCAACCCGGTCACCAGCGGATCCGGCCGCCCGCTGACATCTCTTGTCAGCGCCGATCTCGTGGCCAGCGTTTTGACAGGCGCGGGCGCGGGGCAGCGCGAGCGTCGATGGCGGCGCATGGCGGATCAACTTCGGGGTGATGATCCACCACGACCACCATCCGACCGTCAATAGCGGGTAGAGGACGGGGTGACCGCCCCCGTGTGGCTCGCAGGTAGCTGATTCCTGGTGTGGACGCCATGGTTTCCAGCAGGGCAGCCTATTTGTGGCGTCGCTGGGTAGAGCACTGTTGACCCGTGCACTGTACGGATCATGGCAGTCTTTCAGGGCGATCTGGGAGGGGTCGTCGGCGCCGACCTCGACGCCGGCGTGGGACCCGACCACGCGCAGGCCGCAGCCGTAGATGGACCGGATCCTGATGAAGTCGTCGGCCCTAGTCAGGGGCCTTCCGGGCGTTCGCGTCGACTTTCGCCTCGGCCAGGGCGGGCCAGCCGAGCATAACGGCTGCTGGCATTACTGCCGTGCATCGATGACCCCGAGTCCCGGGGCCCGGCGGCCGATGACAGCCACCGCGCACACGCTTTCGCCGCGCCACCGTCACCCTTCCTGCGGGGAACCGTCCGGGTGGGAGCCGCACAGCCGGTGGGTGAGAACGGCGCGGTGTCTGGGCACCCAGTTGAGGGCGGCGGCAGCGACCGCCGCCCCCACCATGGGCGCGATCAGGTAGACCCATAGGAAGCTGAGCTGCCCGGAAATCACCGCAGGGCCGAACTGACGCGCCGGATTGACCGAGCCTCCCGTGGTGGTGCCCAACACCGTGATCGCCGCACCGATGAGGAACCCGACGAGCCACGGGACCAGGCGCGCCAGCTTCGGCCTTTGGAGGAAGAGCCCGACGACGTAGACGATGACCCCCATGCTGATGGCCTCGGCCACGAACAGCTCCCCAGCCGTCCAGTCGGCGCCGGGCTGCAACACGCAGTAGGCCACCGGCGGCTCCTCCACCACCGGGCCCCACAGGGCGCGGGCTGCGAGCACCCCGAGAAAGGATCCGACGAGTTGCGCCAGGATGTAGGGGACGACGGCTGCGCCGGGGAAGACGCCGAAGCGCCACATGGCGAGCGATACTGCGGGGTTGATATGCCCTCCTGAGATCTTGCCCGGCCTGCTGAGGATCAGTACCGCGAGGAAAAGCCCAACGCATGCACCGACGATCAGTAGCTGGACGTGGATCTGCGGGATCGCGTCGGAGACGAAGGAGGGTCCTATGACCCAACGCACAAACGTGGTTACGCCGAAGAGCAGCGCACATGTCAGGAGACCCTCTAGTGCGCTGTGCCTAGCGATCTCTGCCGGCTCGGGTGCCTGAGCCCGGGATTCGAGGCTTCCTGTCGATTCTGGCGTTTTGGCCATGTCGCGGTCCTTCTTGTCCGGATGAAGGACAATGTAAGTGGGTGGAGCGAATTGATCGAAGTGACGGTCGGCCACCACAGCGCAGTTACATCGATCACCGAGAACAACCTTCGCCTTATTCGTGGATCAGCTGCCGCGACTGACCGGCACTTCGCCGCCTCCCTGAACGATTGGCGATCGTCCTCGGCTCGTAACCTGCGATGGGCTTGTCACTGCCCGCGTAACCCCTGAGATCGGGGACGATGAAGCGGTATCGGGTTCCGAGTTCCTCGATCAGCGGCAAGAACTCACGATGCGTTCTGCGGTCGGCCGTGCATTCCGAATACCACAGGACCTTCACAGCCCACGATGTAGCGCAGGTCACCCCGTTGACGCCTGTGCGTTCGCTGATGTAGTCAGGCATTGCATTGCATATACCCCTTCTTCATCTGGACGCCCTCCTAGACGCGATTATCGCGACTTCGCAGGTCGCTGGGCAGTTCGGCGGCACCGCTAACCCTGGCTTACGAGCTCTCACGGCATTGAGGGCAAGTGCACCCACCGCCAGCAGTACGACCACGCCGATTACGATCGATGTCGCTCCGGTCAGGCCGAACGGCCCGGTCAGGGCACCGATGGCGAGGACGGGTACCGCCAGCCCGGCCTGGGCTGCAATAAAGTACGACGCGACGGATTCTGCGTGGCTCTCGTGCGGCACGGCACGGCTCAGCTGACCGAGCCCTCCGAGGAAACCGAGCCCGGCGCCGAGGCCACCGATTACCGTACCGACTGCGAATATCGAAATGACCTCGGTCAGGAACCCCGCGAGCACCAGGCCGAGGGAGACGATCAGCAGCGCCAGGCCCCACAAAATCAACCGCCGTGGGGCCCTGCTGCGGAAAGCCAGCTGCGCCGCGACGCCGACCTCGAAGAGGATGAATGTTGCTAGTCCGGCGACCACAAGGTTCGTCACTCCGAGGGAGTCGCGGATGAACCGTGGGGTGAGGCTGGAGAACAGTCCGAGGAGGGTGAAGGTGGGGAAAACGGCAACCGCCGAGCGCCAGTAGAGCGCGCGCGCCTCGCGTGGCACTCCGACCCGAGGGGTCCAGATGATTTTGCGATCGGGTTGGCGCTGGTTGGTCTCAGGCAGGAGCAGGGTCAGCAGGGTCACGGCCACGACGATGATGAGGAAGACGACGAAGACGAGTCGCGTCGGGGCCGCGAGGTACTGCGCGAACAGGCCCGCGACGAGTGCGCCCAAGCCGAGGCCGCCCATGTTCGCCGCCGTGGAGACCGTCGAGGGAATTGCCTTGTCGTTGCCCTCGTAGACCTCGGCAAGGGCGGCCGTGGCAGCCGAGGTGATCAAGCCGACGCCCACGCCGCTCAGGAACCGGGCGGCCAATAACATGGCTACGTCGGTGGCAAAGACAAAGAGCAGAGTGGACGCGATGGTTACGAGCAGTGCGGCGAGGGCCAACGGCTTGCGTCCGACCTGGTCGGAAAGACCTCCGAAGAAGACCAGCGCCAGCAGAGTGCCGAAAACGTAGATCGCAAAAACCCAGGTGATGGTCGCGGTTCCGAACCCGATGTCTTCGCCCCAGAGGGTGTACAGCGGGATCGGCAGGGTGCCACCCGTCGTTAGGAGCGCGAAGGTTGCCGCGATGACGACGAATGCCACCCGGGGACCTAGGCGTGAAACGCTGGCCACGCCGATATTCCCAGAACTGCGGACCATGTCAGGCGCTCACATTCGATCGAGAGGATCGTGGAGGGACGGGGCACGGGAGCGGCATCGACACCGCGGCTGTGCTTCGTCATGACCGCGCACCCCGCGCCGGAAGATAGTGTGTGACCTCGAAGGTGAACTCGGGATTCAACAGGGACCGGGCTTGCTGCTCCAGGGCCCGGTCGTGGCCGGTGAGCCGTCCACCGTGCTGTCGCAGGTGTTCATCCCAGGACGCCGTCATGTAGACCTCCAGATAGACCTCTGGGTTGGCCCCGTCTTGGTAGAGGTCCCACTGCAGCGCACCGGTGCGCAGCCGGGAGAGTCGGACCGCGTCCATCGCCTGGATGAAGGCGTCGGTGCGATCGGCCGGGACGTGGTAGCTGATGGTGACGAGCACCGGCCCGTCGGTCTTCGACGTGTCCAGCAGCATGACGGGTTCTGGCCAGTGCGGTGAAGGCGACCGGTCGAGCGCGGTGTCGGCGACGGCGAGTCGCCCTCCGACCAGCGAACCGATCGCCAGCAGCACTGCGGCGATCAGGAGGGTGTTCTGCAGGCTGATCACGTTAGTGATCACACCCCAGATGGCCGAACCGATCGCCGTACCACCTTGGAAGATCGTCAGATAGATCGCCAAGGCTCGCGCCCGGACCCATGCGGGCGCTGTCACCTGCATCTGAGAGTTGAGCGTGGACAGCACGGCGAGCCAGGCGACCCCGGAGAGGACGAGGACCACTCCGGCGAGCCATGGGATGTGCAGAACGGCGAGCACGGCCATGGCCCCTGCAAAGATGAGGGTTCCGATCGCCAGCGCGGCATTGCTCGACAAGCGAGCGCGTAGCCGCGGCAACAGCAATGCTCCCAGGACCGCTCCGATCCCCACCGCCCCAAGGAGCACGCCGTACCCGGCTGCGTGCAGTCCCAGCTGTTGTTGCGCGACGACAGGCAGTAGGGCCCACAGGGCGGCAGCGGCCGGTACGAACAGCAATGCCCGGCCCAGTACCCGGCGGATCCGGGGCGCGTTGCGTACGTAGCGGTACCCGGCCCCGAGTGCCGGGAGTGCCCGCTCGGCCCCCAAGGGGTCGGGCGCGACGCCGCGGTGCCAGGAAACAAGCGCGGCCACTGTGGCCAGGAAGGACACGGCGTTGATCGCGAACACCGCAGCAGAGCCCGCCAGCGCCACCACCACGCCGCCGAGGGCCGGACCGACGGCCCGAGCGAGATTCATGCTCACCGCGCCGAGAGCAGCGGCGGCCGGGATCTGCTCGCGCGGCACCAGATCGGGCTGGATGGCTTGCCAAGCCGGGCTCATCAGTGCGCTGCCGCAGCCGAGCACGAAGGTGAGAAGCAGGACCGCGTAGGCATCGATGTGTCCCAGCGCTGTCAGGACGAACAGCAGCCCAGCGGCCCCGAACATTAGGAATTGGCTGAACAGGAGTTGCCGACGACGGTCGACGATGTCGGCCAAGACCCCGGCGGGGATGCCGAGCAGCAGCACCGGCAAGCTGGCCGCCGTCTGGACCAGCGCGATCAAGGCCACCGATCCCATCTGCTCGGTGATCAACCACTGGGCGCCGACCGTCTGCATCCAGCCGCCGATGTTGGACACGAACTGAGCCAGCCACAGGGCCCGGAACACCCGCAGGTGCAGCGGCTGCCACGCCGATCCGGCCACCGTCGTCCCGACGCCTTCAAGTCTGTTCATCTGCTCTCACCTTGCAGAGTGCTGGCTTTGGCAAGCCGGGTACAGCGGTGCCCGATGTGGCGGTTGCGTATCGGGCACCGCTGACCATGGGTGTCAACCAACTGCAGCCTCGCTGATCATGGAATGGGCGTAGGCCACTCCCTGCCCGTAGGCGCCCGCGTGCGCCATGACGACATCCATCACGCCCTCATAGGTCTCAGCACGTGCCCAGTCGCGCTGCCACTCGAGCATCGTGGTCAGCCACGTCGAGGGCACGACACCGTGCTGTGTCATACGCCGGATGGCGTTCGCGTGGGCAGCCGCCGACACACCACCGCAGGCATCAGTAGGCACATACACCTGGTAACCCTGGTCCGTGGCCGACAGGGCGGCGGTCGAGATGCACACCTCGGTCCAGAGGCCGGCCATCACGATCCTGGAGCGACCGGTCGCCTTGACGGCATCGACCACTCTGGGGTCCTCCCAGGCGTTCATCGTGGTCCGGTCGATGACCTCGTCACCAGGGAAGACATCGAGCAGCGGGCGCAGCATGGGGCCGGAGAAGGTCTTGGCTGCGACCGAGGTCAATATGACTGGCACGTTGAAGATCTTGGCGGCCTTGCCGAGGCCCAGGGCAGAGTTGATGATCTCGCCCCGGTCGGCGTTGGTGGTGCCGAAGAACATTTGCGGCTGGTAGTCGATCAATACCAGCACACTCTCCTGCGGACTGAGGAGTGACGTGGCGGGGAGAGCCTGGACGTCATTGATGTTCACCATGATGCCTTACCTTTCACTGATCGGAATCTTGAATGATGTCGGCGGCGCCGCCGCGGGGCCGCCATTTCCGTATTCCTGCGGGGTCAGTGGTTCGGGTCGGTGACCAAACCACCGATCACAGGACGAAGCAGGAATCGAAGATCTCGGAGACGGGGCCGCGGTCCTCGGCAAACCCTCGGGTGACCCGCCACTGGCGGTGCTCCTCGGACTCGGCGGCAGCGTCGAGGAGCGCCTGCGCCTGGCGGACTCCCGAAGGTGTGCTGGGCGCGATCGTCCGGTGGTACCCGCCGTAGTAGGCGACCGGACTCCAGGACGGGTCCGGCGCAGGCAAAGGGGCGGCAAGACCCTCGAACTCGCCCGCGGAATACACGATTCGCCCGCCGACGACGGTTAGCACCGACTCGATGTGCGAGATGTCCTCCTCGGGAACCGAGAAGAAGTCCTCCGAAAGCACCGCCAGATCAGCGTAGTAGCCCTCCTTGAGGATCCCCTTGACATCCCCCTCACCGCTGAGCTCGGCGCCGGCCACGGTGTACATGTGCAACGCCGTCTCCCGGTCGACCCGGTTGTCCGGCGACGCCAGCAGACGGCCACCGATGGTGCGGCCACGGACCAGCCACTCCAGGGACAGCCAGGGGTTGTAGCTGGACACCCGGGTGGCATCGGTGCCGGCACCGACCAACAAGCCCCGGTTCAGCATCTGGCGGATCGGCGGCGCAGTGGCGGCGCGAGCGGCCCCGTAGCGATCGCAGAAGGCACTGCCCTGGAACATCATCCGGTTCTGGATAGAAAGCGCACCGCCCATCGCCGCTATCCGGTCGAGACTGGCCTCGGACACCGTCTCGGCGTGGTCGAACCACCACGTCACCCCGCGCGGGAAGCCGCCGTCCGCGCTCACCTTGTCGAACACATCAAGGTTGGCGCGGATGGTCTCCTCGTAGGTGGCGTGCAGGCGGAAGCCCCAGCCGTGGTCCAGCAGCAGACGCACCGCCGCCTCGAGGTCGCTGTCCGCCTTTTCGGGCCGGAACGGCCTGGGCTCGGTGAAATTCTCGAAATCCGCAGGCGACCAGGCCAGATTCTCCCCGGCGCCGTTCAGCTTCAACCACTCGTCACCATCGCCCGGCCGCACCATGCCGATCCACCGTCTCAGGTCCTCCAACTCCTGACCCGGGGTCTGCGGGAACAGGTTGTAGGAGATGCGCATCGTCAGCAGGCCCTGCTCAGCAAGCTTCATCACCGCCGCGTAGTTCTCGGGAAAGTTCTGGAAGCCGCCGCCGGCGTCCATCGCACTGGTCAAACCAAGACGGTTGAGCTCCAGCAGGAAGTGTCGGGTCGAACCGATCTGCTCCTCATCCGACAGCTTCGGCCCCATGCCGAGGGTCGCGTACAGCAATCCGGCGGCCGGGGCGGCCAGCAGCATGCCGGTGGGCTCCCCCGAGTGGTCCCGGACGATCTGGCCGCCCGGGGGCGCCACGGTCTCTTTGGTGTAGCCGACCGCCCGGAGCGCGGCCCGATTGAGAATGGCCGACTGGTACAGGTGCAGCACGAAGACGGGGGTGTCCGGGGCGGCAGCATTCAGCTCCGAGACCGTGGGCAGGCGCCGCTCGGCGAACTGCTCGCCGGTCCATCCACCCACCACCCGCACCCACTGGCCCTGCGGCGTGCGGCTGGCCTGCTCCCGCAGCATCCACAATGCGGTGCGCAAAGAAGGGACTCCGTCCCAGCGCAGTTCGAGAAGATAGTTCACGCCACCGCGGATCACATGCAGGTGAGAGTCGTTGAGACCGGGGATGATCCGCCGGTTCAGCGCGTCAACAACCCGGGTCCCGGCACCCACACAGGAAGCTGTGTCCTCGTCATCGCCGATGGCGACGATCCGGCCGTCGCGGACCGCGAGGGCCGTGGCAGCCGGCCGAGCAGCGTCCCCGGTGTACACGCGACCATTGCGGATGACCAAATGCGCAGGTTTAGAGGCGTCGGGATCAGGATTGATACCACCGACCGGCATTGCGTTAATCATGTGAACACTCCGTCGCAGCGGGCCGAGGCAGCAACGACTGCCCCGACCATATTTTCGGTCAAATCGGCTGGGCCTGTTCAAATCGGTCCGGGGTGGGCATCCGTGTTGTCGTACGGGCGGGCGCACCACTTCCCGGCCGCCCGCCGCACAAGGAAGAGAGAAGTGGACCGAGCACTCGATCTAACTTCTTGAAAGTCAAACCCCAATCGCAAAGTGGGAGGTGCCGGCAGTGCCGGTCAACACCCGGCACGGAGTCCGCAGCTGATGGACCTCTCGCTACCGGCGCACACCCTGTTATAGGAGCGGCAGCACCAACACCTGACCTAACCGTTGCACCAGCTAGGTCAGCAGCCGCTGCCGCAGGTGGCCGCGCGGGTTGTTCCTCGTGCTCTCCCGACAGCCACCGTAAAGCGCGCATGACGCTGCTCGGCTACCAGTCCGAGCGCGATCGAGTTACTGCAGTCAGCAGCAGATCCGGGGCTGGACACAGATGTTACTCCAGCAGGACTTACAATTACTGGTATCCTTCCAGGATGAGTGGGTTCAATCGCGACTCAGCGCCTCGACCGAATTGCCTAGAGCGAAGCCGTGTTGACTCGCCATTTCCACTGTTGGTCAGACTCGGCAATGACCTGTCGAACAGGTTGGCCCGACGGAGCTTGGCGGCTCGCTTCGACTGTGGCCCGATAGCCGCCGATAGCGAGCAACCGTGCACTGGTGGTCTGAACTCGGGCTTTCCTCATCAAGACGCTCGCACTCTGCGGTGGCGTCGGCGATGCGTCGTCCGACGACAGTGAGAACTGGCTCGAGGTTTCGAATGTCGACTTGGGCTCGCCGGCAAGGGTGACGCCGAATGCAATGTAAGAGAAACCGGAAATACACCGCACAGTACCTGGAGGCGACCGATCACTTCGTACGTCATGCAGCAGGAACCTCCATGTCGTTGCGCTTCGCGTAGCAGACCCACGGCTCACTACGTAGAGCGAATGAAGACGAATGATCGTATGCGTCAATATTAGAAACCCATCAGCGATACGTCAATAGCTGGCGCAAAGGCAGATCTATCTTATTCTGATGAACGATTTATCGCCTCGCGCAATCAAATCAGAAACTTCAGGCCAGGTAGGGAGTTCTCAACTCTACGGAAACCGCCTGAATCCCACCTGCAACGGACACGACGCTCGCCTTGCCGCGATCTTCAGCCGCTGTTGCCGCATCTCGTTTCGATAGTCATCGAGACCGTCACCGACTGCGGCGCCGGGATGATCGTGGACGCACGTTTGCGTGCTGGTGAGGCGGCGTGTCCGCGCTGCGGTAGGGCCTCAAGACCGGGCGCACAGCCGGTATCGGCGGCTGTTGCGCGATGTCTCGATCGGTGGCCGGCCGGTGCAGCTGCGGCTGCTGGTGCGCAGGTTCTTCTGCGTCAACCCCGGGTGCAGCTCCTACGTTTGCCGAGCAGCCTGCAGAGTCGACCGCGCCGCGGTCGCGGCACACCTCGTTGCTGCGTCGGACGCTGGTCGCGATTGCCACGGCGCTCGCCGGGCGAGCCGGCGCGCGGCTTCTGGCTGGCTTTGCATGCCGACCAGTAGAGACACGCTTCTGCGGCTGCTGCGCGGGCTTCCCAGTCCGCCGATCGGGGAACTCGTGGCGCTTGGGGTCGACGACTTCGCGCTGCGGCGTGGCCACGTCTACGGCACCGTTGTGGTCGACGTAACCACCGGTCGCCCGGTCGATCTGCTGCCTGACCGGGAGACGGCGACGTTCGCCAGCTGGCTGCGCGAACATCCTGGGGTGAGGTGATCTGCTGGGATCGGACCAGCGGCTACGTCGAGGCGGCCCGGCAGGGAGCGCCGGGCGCGGTGCAGGTCGTTGATCGCTGGCACCTGTGGCGCAACCTGGGTCAAGCAGTGGAGAAAACGGTCAATACCCGCCGAGCACACCTCGCCGTCGCTGCCCCCGCGAGCACGACCGCCGCGCCGCCGCTCGTCCGGTCCGTTGTGGAGAAGGAGATCGTCACTCGGACGCGGGAGCACTACGCCGCGGTGCACGAGCTCTATGGCAAGGATGTCAAAGGCGGCGATCGGCCGGCGGCTGGGCCTGCACCCGGCCACGGTCCGCAAGTTCGCCCCCGCCGACTCGGTCGGGAAGCTGATCGCCCAGACCGAACAGCGCGCCCACCTGGTCGACGACTACGTCGAGTACCTGCACAGGCAGTGAAACGAGGGCGAACGCAACGCCACCGGGCTGTTCCGGGAGATCAGCCAGCTCGGCTACCCCGGCGGTGAGCTGCCCGTCCAGCGCTACCTGCGGCGGTGCCGCGCCGGGCGAGGACATGCCCCGCGTCCTGGGCCGAAGCCGCCAACCGTGCGTGAGGTCACCGGCTGGATCATGACTCACCCGAACCGGCTCGCGCCCACTGATGCCGACCGGCTGCATGACATCCGGGAACGAGACGCCGAGCTGGACCGGCTCACCGCCCACATTCGGGGCTTCGCGACCATGATGACCGGCCGGCACGGCGAGGACCTCGAGCAGTGGATCACCGACGTCGAACAAGACACGCTGGCGCCGCTGGCCTCCTTCGCCCGCAACCTGCGCCGCGACCAGGACGCTGTCCAGGCCGGGCTGATCCTCGAACCCAGCTCCGGTCGGGTCGAGGGCACCGTCGACAAGCTCAAAATGTTGAAGCGCCAGATGTTCGGCCGCGCCAGCTTGGACCTCCTGCGCACCCGAGTCCTGCACGCCCGCTGAGAGTCGAACGGCCCTCGGATCACGTCAAGTGCGCCAGAACCAAGATTCGTGACGGGAAATTGCCAACCGGCCCATCTACGTGGCACTCGCGGTCACCTGCGAGGGCCGCCGCGACAGCCTCGGCCTGTGGGCCGGGGAGGCCGGGCGGTGACCGGCGCCCCGGGCAGGGAGGGCGCGAAGTGGTCGCACGTGCTCACCGAGATCAAGAACCGGGGCGTCGGTGACGTGCTCATGGTCGTCTACGACGGCCTCACGGGCCTGCCGGACGCCATCTGCACGGTATGGCTGCAGGATCACCCAAACCTGCGTGGTGCACCTGCTGCGCAACTCGTTCCGCTACGCCGGTCGCCAGCATCGCGAAGGCGCTGCGCCCGGTCTACACCGCACCGACCGAGCCCGCGGCGATGGAGCGGTTCCTGGAGTTCTGCGAGGCCTGGGGCGAGCGCTACCCGGCGATCGTTCAGCTGTGGGAGAACGCGTGGGCCGAGTTCGTGCCCTTCCTCGCGTTCGACGTGGAGATCCGCAAGATCATCTGCACGACCAGCGCCATCGAGTCGGTCAACTCGCGCATCCGCCGGGCGGTCTAGGCCCGCGGGCACTTCCCGAACGAGCAAGCGGCGTTCAAGTGCGTCTACATGGCGATCATGAGTCTCGATCCGACCGCGACGGTCAACGCCGCTGGTCGATGCGCTGGAAACCGACACTCAACGCCTGTCCGCCGGACGCCGGTAGATCAACCAACCTCAGCTACACCGGAAAGTTGACAGGCCCGATCGAGGGGCGCGGATACTTTCTGGGTGGGTCGATGGAGACCTCGATGGATGGTGGTGTTGTCAGTTGTTTCTGGACCGGCGCAGCGAGCGTGCGGTGCTCGAGCGGCTACTCGACGCTGTTCGGGTGGGCGAAAGCCGGGCACTGGTGGTGCATGGTGAGCCTGGCGTGGGCAAGACGGCGTTGTTGGAGGACTTGGTCTACCAGGTGCCGGGATGCCGGGTGGTGCGCGTCACGGGTGTCCAGTCCGAGATGGAGCTGGCCTTCGCCGGGCTGTATCAGCTGTGCGCACCGATGCTCGACCGGCTCGAGAGCCTGCCCGCCCACCAGCGCGACGCGCTGGGCACAGCATTAGGGCTCAGCGCCGGCAACCCTCCGGATGGCTTCCTGGTCGGTCTGGCCGTGCTCAGTCTGGTAGCCGAAGCGGCACGGGAGCAGCCACTCATCTGCATAGTGGATGATGCGTACTGGGTTGATCGCGTCTCCAGGCAGGCGCTGGCGTTCATTGCCCGCCGCCTGGCAGCCGAGTCGGTTGCGTTGATCTTCGCGGTACGTGAGCCCAACGACGTGCCGGAGCTGATGGGCCTGCCGAGGCTGATGGTCGGGGGTCTGCCCGACGATGATGCGCGGACGCTGCTGGGCTCGGCGCTTCACGGACCGGTGGACGAGCGGGTGTTCGACCGGATCGTCGCTGAGACACGGGGCAACCCATTGGCGCTGGAGGAGCTGCCTCGGGGGTGGACGCCCGCGGAGCTGGCGGGCGGTTTTGGGCTGCCGGACGCGCTTCCACTGCCGGGTCGAATCGAGGAGAGTTTCCGGCGGCGGCTGGCGCTGCTGCCGGCAGGGACGCAGCGGCTGTTGCTGGTCGCCGCGGTGGAGCCGCTCGGAGATCCGGTGCTGCTGTGGCGCGCGGCCGAGCGGCTCGGCATCGGGGTCGAGGCGGCGGCGCCAGCGGCCGCGGCCGGGCTGCTCAAGATCGGTGCCCGGGTACGGTTTCGCCACCCGCTGGCGTGCTCGGCGGTCTACCGGGCGGCGTCGCCGGAGGAACGTCGCAGCGCGCACCGTGCGCTGGCGGAGGCCACCGACCCCGAGGCCGATGCCGATCGCCGCGCCTGGCACAACGCCCAGGCAGCGCCCGGGCCCGACGAGGACGTCGCCGGAGAACTCGAGCGATCGGCTGGGCGCGCGCAGGCGCGTGGGGGCCTGGCGGCGGCCTGCGCCTTCCTGAGGCGAGCGACCGAACTGACGCCCGATTCGGTGCGCCGGGCGGTGCGGGCGCTGACGGCGGCCCAGGCCGCGCACCAGGCCGGCGCACCCGATGCTGCCCTGAGACTGCTGTCCCTCGCGGAGGCAGGCCCGCTGGACGAACTCCAGCGCGCCCGGCTGGAACTGCTGCGCGCCCAGATCGCCTTTGCCGTCCGCCGTGGCAGCGAGGTTCCCCCGCTGCTGCTCAAGGCAGCCAAACAGCTCGAGCCGCTCGACGTGAGACTGGCCCGCGAAACATACCTCGACGCCTTGTCGGCAGCGATATTCGCCGGCTGTTTGGCCAGCGGCGGCGGTGTGCTGGAGGCGGCGCAGGCCGCACGTGCCGCGCCCCCGTCGCCGCAGCCCCCACACGCGCCCGACCTCCTCCTGGATGGCTTGGCCGTGCTGTTCACACAGGGCTACCCGGCTGCGACGCCGCTGCTGAAGCGGGCGCTGAGCGCCTTCCGCAGCCAGGACATCTCCATGGAGCAGGGCTTCCGCTGGCTCTGGCTCGTCGGCGGCACCGCCATATACCTGTGGGACTACGAGACCTGGGAGGTGCTCTCCACTCGCTACGTCCAGCCCGCCCGTGATGCCGGCGCGCTTACCGTGCTCCCTCTCGCCCTGACCTGCCGCATCTTCGTGCACATATTCGCTGGCGAGTTGACCGAGGCCGCGTCACTGGTGAAGGAGATGGAGGCGGTCACCGAGGCGACCGGGATCCATCTCCCGCTCTACGGTGCCCTGGCGCTGGCGGCTCACCAGGGCCGCGAAATCGACGCTACCGAACTGATCGAGGCCACCATCGAGGAGGTGGTATCCCGGGGCGAGGGAATGGGGATGGCCGTCACTGGGTGGGCGAAAGCGCTGCTCTACAACAGCCTCGGCCGGTATGAGGACGCGCTTGCCGCGGCCGAGCAGGCTGTCGGCGAGCAACCGCTGAAGATGGGAGCGTCAGCCTGGGCACTGGCCGAGCTCATCGAGGCGGCAACCCGCAGCGAAACGGCCGAGGCCGAGGCTGCTGCCAACGCCCTATATCAGCTCACAGAAACGACCCGCGCGAGTGGAACCGAGTGGGCATTAGGAATCCAGGCCCGCTCACACGCACTACTGAGCCACGGCCCAGCCGCCGAGAGCGCCTATCGCGAGGCGATCGACCGCCTCGGCCGCACCTTCATCCGAGTGGAGCTCGCCCGTGCCCACCTAATCTATGGCGAATGGCTGCGCCGCGAGAACCGCAGGCTGGATGCGCGCGAACAGCTACGCAGCGCGCACGAGATGTTCACGGCAATGGGTATGGGGGCATTCGCCCAGCGCGCCGCTCGGGAACTGCGCGCCACCGGCGAAACCGCCCGCAAACGCACCAGCGTCGACCTCAACCGCGAACTCACCGCCCAGGAGGCCGAGATCGCGCGGCTCGTCCGCGAGGGCCTCTCCAACGCCGAGATCGCAGCCCGGCTCTTCATCAGCCCACGCACCGTCGAGTGGCACCTGAGCAAGATCTTCAGCAAGCTTCATATCAGCTCACGCAAGCAGCTTCACCGTTGAACCCTCCGATCAGATACCCCACCGCCTCGACGCCGTGGGCACGTAGCACAGTCGCCGGTCCGATCCCGCAGAGCGTCAGTAAACGCGGCGAGCCGAACGCACCGGCGCACAACAGCACGTCGCCGGCCGATCTTGCCGTTCACAGTTCACCATCGGATGCACTCCGGTGCAGCGGTTACCGGGATACACCATCCGCCGGACCAGCGCATCGAGCCGCCCCCGCTGCTATCGGCAACCGCGGATGGGCACCTGCTGAGCCGATGCCGCTGAGGTGTTCACCGCGCCCGAAGCGCGCAAGTCGGACCAGTCGCCGACACGATGGGCCTCCGAGCAGCACCGGCGACGGTGACGCCGAGCAGCGGCATGCAAGCCACGGGGTCGGCCAACCGGGTTGCGCGGTCAACGCCGCCACGGACACCGACGCTGCCCAGGAGTCCCCCGTTGATCTCACCAGCCACGGCCGAGGCCAGAGATGGCGTATTCGGCGGGCGCTCAGCAACCAGCGTCGGTGCCGTTCACGCCGCCAGGCGACGGCCAGTGTGTGGTGAGCTCGCCGAGGGAGACGGTGTGCTGGCGGGCATCGCAGAGGACGAACGAAGCATCGAGCGGACAAGTTGAATCCGGCGGCAGAAGGCGACAGGGCCCGTCGTTGCCCAGACCGTGGATAGCGACGAGCGCAACCACGAGGTTTTGAACCCCTGCGCCGGTAGCCCGAATGTAGGGCCGGATCGTCAACGAGACGCGGGGCCACCCCCTGGCGCTGGTCAGACCGATCGTTCACCGGTCCGCGGAGCGCCGAGCCCAGCAGCGCCCGCACGGCATCGTCGAGCAGACCTTCGAACCCCATGCGACGGGGGACGAACGCCAGTCGGCGCAGCGGGGACTCCGCGGAGCTGGTGTAATAAGATCGAGAGGCGTAATCAGCGCCTCGGTTGTCGTGCTCGACTCGCCGTCGGCCGAGGCCCATGTAGCGGCGGCCTCAGTCCACTCGGCGCTTTGCCCGGCCAGCACCGCGCCCGACCAGTCGGATCAACGGGTCACGGCCGGGGAAGATCCCGACCACGTCGATGCGGCGTCGGATTTCCTTGTTCAGCCGTTCCTGCAGACTGTTGCTCCCAGATCTCACGCGTATAGGCAGTCAATGCCAGCAGCTCGGCCCGGCCGCCTCAAAGTGCTCGGCCGCCGCCTGCGGCGGCATGCCCCCGGCCTCATCGGCGCCGCCCCCGGCGGGGGGCAGGTGACCGAGCACGTGCGTAGCCACCGATGGCCCGTGCCGGGCCAGGGTCTACCCCGGGCGTGACCGGGCGCGTTCCCGATCGATAGTGCCTACGAAGTCGCCCCGTACGGGCCGCGGCCCCCAATGCCCAGGCCGAGCTCGCACCCACCCGCACGAAGGAAGGAGCATGCACGCTATGCCGACCACCAAGGGCCGCTGAGCGCTACTGAGCTGAGGCCTGTGTGAGGGACTCACGGTCGCCGTACTCACCCTCTGCGGCATGGCGCTCAAAAAACGGCACACCTCGGTTCTCCCAGCCGCTAGGCGACGGAGCCTCCGACGAAACGACTTTCGACTACGCGTCGAGAGCTCGCCATCTTCTTTACCGACGCTTAACGCGCCCACGGCGTGCCCTCGGTTCCAGGGTCGAGGTCGGTGTCTCCAACGGGACGAACTGTTATCCGCGGCGCTCCTGCACCGTCGCATCGGTTCGACCGGCGCCGATCGTGCTGGCCGTGATGGCGCCCTTCACCAAGGGACCCGGACCCATCGACCTCACCGGCGAACGAATCACAGCGCTGTCAGGACCCTGTCCTCCCAAACATGCCGCCGGCTTGTCGTGACCGAGGCGACGCTGAAGCCCACGGAATTCCCCACGACGGATACCACGCCATGCCCATATGTACTACCGGAACTTTCAAGAAACGGTGCGCCCCGAGCGCTACTCCTTTTCAGCTCTGGCCGGGTTGACCTAGCGCGCTGACGGTCACCATGGACGCAGTACCGAAGGCGAACCGGCCAACATCTCCACGTCGCTCACAACGCAACTGAGGAAAAATGGAGCTCAAGCAACTCCAGTACGTAATTGCACTGGCTGAGACCTCTAGTTTCACCAAGGCAGCGAAACGTTGCTTCACTGCGCAGTCCGCACTAAGCCAACAGATCGCCCGTCTCGAGGACGAGCTCGGTACCCGATTGTTCGACCGCACAACACGCAACGTGCGAATCACAGAAGAAGGCCACGTCGTCCTCATGCGAGCAAGACAGATCGTCGACGACGTGACCCGCATACGCTCCGAGATCGAGTCCCTAAGCGGACTTCACCGCGGGCGGCTCCGGGTCGGGGCGACCCAGACAGCGGCTCGAATATTGGACCTGGTCCATTTCTTCGGTAGTTTTCATAACGCACATCCAGGCATCCACTTGCTCTCTTGCTGCGGTTCCGGACACGAACTTGTTCAGAAAATCTCTGACGCACAGCTCGATATCGCACTCGCCGCGCGAACCCTCGAGCCCTGCCCCACGAATGTCGTATTCCGCCAGCTGGGCCCTGAAGAGCCGTTGGTCGCGGTGACGTCCGCGCGGCATCCCCTCGCCCACCGTGAGCAGACCAGCCTGGCCGAACTCGCCGCGTCCGGCCCGTTCATCGAGTTCCGCGCCGGCACCGAGCTGCGCAAGCGAGTGGACGAGGCATTTCGAATCGCACAGGTCAGCCGGGAGATAACGGTCGAACTCGGACAGATCAAGGACATGATCCGTTTCGTCGCTCATGGTGAAGGCACAGCGATCGTGCCCCGGGCCTTCACCCGCCCCCTCGGAGGGGAGCCGGCACCCGGGGTGCGGACGCTTCCCCTGATGAACCAAGACCTCGCAATCACGATGGGGGCGTACCTGCGCAGGATTGACCACTCAGCGGCGGCCAGTGCATTCTTGAAGCAGATCACGACCCAACGTACCGATATGTGAAGAGCACGGCTGATGATCGCGCCATTCCTCTCCAACACAGGAATCGGACAGCTTGCGAAGAACAAGGCCGGGCCCAGCCAGTACCAGGTCCGCGATTACCGAGCTGGTATGCGCGCGCCACTGTCATCCTGGCACTCGCCTGCCTGACCAGCACCATAAGGTGGTCGTGGTCTGCTAGGACGCTAGGACCGACGAAGTGGGGTTTGATCGAGTCAGGTTCGGTGTCAGGCGGCGAAATCGGCCTGTTGGGTGAGTTCGTCAAGGGCGTGCTGATAGTTGCGAGCAGCGGCGCGGAGCGTCGATGGTGCGGGCGGGTCGGAATCGGTGAGCTGGGCGAGGCCGGGCCGCAGCAGCTCGGTGTCGTTGTGCTTGATCAGCGTGGCGTGGTGCAGCCCAGAGTCGGTGAGCTGGTAGCGGTGGCTGCGGGGAACGCGGATGTTGTGTCCGTGGACGCGAAGCCGGCGCAGGTCGTAGCAGACCTGCCCGCACTGATGTGGTCGGCGTCCTTGCCGAGCAGACCGGCGAGTAGGGCGCGGAGGTCGCGGTTGCGGAACCCGTTCGCGCCGATCGAAAATGAGGCTGACTCGTTCGGGTCGGCCGGGGTCCAGGTTGTCCCGGATGGCCTGTTCGAAGAACACCCACCCGGACGCGGGACGGTCCAGCACTTGGGGCAGGGAGAATTCCGCCTGCAGGATCGAGCACTCATAGCGGTAGCCCGGCGCGGTCGGCGTCGGTGAACGGGGTCGGCAGGATCGCCAACCACTTCTCCAACAGCGCCTGGATCTGGGCCGGGCCGAGACCATCGCAGACGGCCTACAGAGCGGTCGGGTCTGCGCAGGTCGCGTAGCCGTTGTCCAGCGCAGTGAACGCGATGCCGGCCTTGCCGGCCTGGCGTTTGGTCCACTCGTGGCCGTTGAGGCCAGCCGTGCGTTGTAGAGGAAATAGGAGCAGAACAGAACTTGAGGAAGGACGGCCCGAAGTCGGCGTCGACGGCGTAGACGTAGAAAAGTGGTTGCCACGGCGGTGGAGCGCACGATCCACGGGTAGGCCGCACCCATCGGCTGGCCGAGGGCCTTAGGTCCGGTGGCGGCCTTCGGCATCGAGGGCACTGGCAGCTGGGGCGCCAACCTCACCCGCTACTTGCGTCGCCACGAATACCTCGGGCTCGAGGTCAACCGCCCCGACCGCGCCATCCGCCGACGTCGGGGCAAGCCCGACCCTCTCGACGCCGAGGCCGATGCAGACGCAGTGCTCGCCGGTTCAGCCACGTCCATCCCGAAAGCCGGTGACGGCCACGTCGAGATGATCCGCACCCTCGCTGCTCATCGCCGTCGGCGACAACCCCGACCAGCTCCGCAGCGAGTCCGCCTTCGCGCACCTCTGCGGCGTCGCACCCGTCCCCGCCAGCTCCGGAAAGACCATCCGCTACCGGCTCAACCGTGCTGGCGACGGCAGGCGGGGTACGCCCTCTACATCCTGGCCGTCACTCGCATGGCCTGGGATGCCCGAACACCCGCCTACATCGCCCGGCGGACCTCGGAGGGCAAGACCAAGAAAGAGATCATCCGTTGCCTCAACGCCACGGTGCCCACCGTCGGCGTCGACCGCGCCCGCCCAGACGGTCCTCGGGATGGCGGCAATGGCGGCGCGCTCGCGGGCGGTGATCGCCCAACCAACCGAGAACTCGCAGCTCACCCCGCATTCTCGCTGGGTGCAGATGTGGGCGGGGAAGCCCTTCGTGCAGCCCGCCGTGTCAGCGCGCATAAGAATGTCGGTGCCGTGCCGTGCCGGTGCGCGTCGCGGATCTGCGCCAACGCCTGGTCGAGCACGGTGACGTGGTCGGCGGCGGTGTTCCCTCCGGCGTTGCCGCGGCGCAGCATCCCTGCGAGGGCCTCGGCGGCGATGTCACAGAACGCGGCGAGAGGGTGGCAGCCGAAGGTCCCCTTGAACGTGGGCGCGGCCTGTTCCTTCTCCGAGTGGCAGACCACGATCGAGACGTCGACGTCGATGACCAGCACGTCCAGATCGCGACCGGCGACCCGGGCGGGCGGGAACGCCCTCCCGTGGTTCTCAGCGTGCTGGGCCCACACGACCTCCCGCGCTCTGGCCGCACCCCCGCCACCTGCGCAAGGGCGGTGTCGTCGAGTCGGTCGAGCAGCCGCCAGCAGGTCGAGTCCGAGGCAATCTGCCAGAACAACCCAGCCTGATCCGCCAGGACGGCGATCTCGGAGATCGTCGTCGCGCCATCGGCGACAGCGACGGCGAGATCCACCGATACCCGGCCCGGGGCATGGCGGGCACGCGGGCGGCGCAACCCGTCCAATACCTCGGTGAGCTCGCCGGTCAGCGTGGTTCGGTCCACGACATCGGCCAGCAGCCGCGATCCGACATGCGCGACCACCTGATGTTACGGACCGTATCGCGCAGGAAAGGTGGACGCGGGACACCGGAGCGCTCGACTTATCGCCGTACATGCTTAATCCCGCACAACTACACGATTACTGAGCACTGTCCGATTTATTGACCTCAGACATTGCCGCCCGTAGACTGTCTACAGCTACACAAGCTAGGGATGTTCGCTTCGAGGAGCTTGACCCTGGCAAGGACCTGCCAGGTGTTGCAATCCAGACAAATGGCCTCGGTTGCGCATTCCAGGTGGTGACGTGAGTCGCGGACCTGTCGAACGAGACCCTACCCGATCGGAACGTGGTCGCCGCGGACGGACTGCCGAGTGATGACGCCAACCCATGTCTCAAGCTGACTGATCCAGGACGAGTCGACCGAGGTGGCCTGAAAGTCCACGTGCCGGTTCATGTCCAGCCATCCTGTACCTCGCAGCTGGTGTAGATGGGCAGGTTGTCCAGCACCACATGGTCTCTTGTCGGCGTGCGGCTTGACCGTCCTCGTATGAAACGCGAGAAATCCGGAATTGAACTTCAGCGGCAGGCATCGGCTGGCTATGATCCGAGGCTGGACCTGCGTCTTCTCATCCACCGGAAGAACAGCTACCCCACCGGGCGGATCGAGGCACAGGGTAACCACGCTGGCGACCTTTACGGCGAACTCGGGATCCCGGCTAACCTTGAACGCGCCCTGCCTATGCGGGCGCAGTCGCTTCTCGCGCCGCAGGATGCCACACAGTTATGCGAGTGCGACGCGCCGTCAGTACGTTACGTCAGTCGTCCGGCCTGCCATCACGAACCGCAACCCGATCGGCTGGAATCAGCAGCACTTATGCTGACCGAGTCCTGACCCATCGCCCGCCACATGGACACATGACTGCTCGAGGGCTGCGATCCCGCCACGGGCGTCCATGTGACAGCTTGGCCCGCATCCGACCACACCTCAGGAGGAACTAATGCAGCGATACCTGCGCCTACCGCACCGTCACGACCGCAGTGTTGCAATGTCCGCTAAGGATGAGGACTGGATTTGACCATGTTGCCGTCCGAGGAAACAGCGGAGATCCGCATCCATGCGCTGTACCACGACATGGCCGAACCACTGTTCCGCTTCGCCGTGAAGTTGACCGGTGACCGCGATCGAGCAGAGGAAGTCGTCCAAGAGACACTCGTACGGGCCTGGCGCCAAGCCGGCCACCTCGACCTCGACTCCGATCGCATGCGGGGCTGGCTGTTCACCGTAGCCCGCAACCTCATCACCGACCTGCGGCGCTCGGACAGGGCGCGACCGATCACGATATCCGACGAACGCAGCCTCAGCGCCGCATCCGTAGCTGACGGCGTCGAACAGGCAGTGCAAGGCTGGGCCCTCACCGAGGCCCTACACCAGCTCACACATAAACATCGCGTCGTCCTGGAAGCTGTCTACTACGAGGACAGAACAATCGCCGACGCCGCACAGCGCCTCGGCCTGCCGTTCGGAACCGTGAAGTCACGCAGGCATTACGCATTGCGGGCACTGCGCCACGTACTGGAAGAAGTCGAAGCGGTCTGACGTAAGCAGGGTTTCCTCAGCGGTGCACCGTAAAAGATGTTCCCCACGCCGCCCTGTGCGAGAAATGCTTGTCGGCCACGGTTCGGGCCGCCAACAAGTACTGCGGACCGGCACCAGGCGGGCTCTGCAACGGTTCGCGGAGACTGGGTCTGGCACGGTTAGCGTGAGTTGGCTGAGCGAGATCAGTCGGCAAGCAGGATGCGTTTGTAAAGCAGGTCATGCTTTGGGCGGCCGTACATCTATTGATTGATCATCTCCAGGCGGTCGACGTGACCCTCGACCGGGCCGCTGTTGCCGGGCAGGGTCAGTCCGGCGGTGACAGCGTCTTGGTCTCGGCGAAGACCGATGACGAGGGAGTGCATTGCCGGTCGGTCGCCGTCGGCGACCGTGGCGATCCAGAGCTCGAGTTCGTGGCCGCGCAGCTCGCACATCATGGTGGCAAATGCCTGGACGTGTGTGGCCACGCAGCCATTCGGGGGCTGGCGGCCAGACTGCGTCGACGTTGCGCTGATTGGCTCGTTCCAGGTTGGCCGGGTCGCTCATGATTCAGCCAGTGACACGGCGCACCGAGGACGGCTTGGACGGCTTGCGCACAGCTGATGCAGCCCGGCGAAGGCCGGGGGATGTTTGCGGGAGGCGACACGAAGAGGTTACCCGGTGAACGAATCACCCGACAGCCAGACCGACGTGTCAACAATCTCGTTCAGGCGACGACTTATCACCATTCTTGATGGAATTCATCGTACTTCAAGATTAATGCTGCATCGTCACACCAGGTGACTGTCGGAGCGGCCGGATCGGAGATGGCGGCGCCCAATTCGGCAGAAGGTGGGGTAGTGACCACGGCACCACGTCTACAACCTTGTTCTGTTTGCATTGTGCTTGGCGTCACTACTGTCTGCGGGACTACCTCAGCTATTCTGAGGCAGTCCCGCAGCGTCCGCATGATCAATGGGACGGGTCACGCTGAACGCGAAGCCACACGTGTGCCGTTTATAGTTTGGCGCACGGGCCGACTGAACACCGAGAAAGGTGCAATCAAGCATGCTGAACGGCTCGACAGCCCAAGGAGAGG
The DNA here is from genome assembly GCF_050948425.1 of Pseudonocardia xinjiangensis. Lineage (NCBI taxonomy): Bacteria > Bacillati > Actinomycetota > Actinomycetes > Pseudonocardiales > Pseudonocardiaceae > Pseudonocardia > Pseudonocardia xinjiangensis. Next base: position 5,081,884 of record NZ_CP192009.1, read on the forward strand.
TCATGTCGATCGACTTGACTGAGAGTTCGATCACCGCTGCGGTGCAGAAGACTTTCGACGGCAGCAAGAATGCGCGCACCAAGGAGGTGTTCACCTCTCTGGTCCAGCACCTGCACGACTTCACTCGCGAGGTGAGGCTCACCGGCGACGAGTGGTTCACCGCGATGGACTTCCTGGTCCGGGTCGGCAAGATCAGCAGTGACACTCGCCAGGAGTACGTGCTGCTGTCCGACATCCTCGGGATCAGCGTGCTGGTTGACCTGATCAACCACGAGGACTCCAAGGGATCTTCAGTGACTGATTCAACGCTACTCGGCCCGTTCTACGTCGAGGGCCGCCCTGCAGCGAACAATGGCGACGACATCTCGGGGGGCGTCGATGGCATACCAATGTTCTTCACCAGCAGAGTCGTCGACACGCACGGCAACCCGATCGCCGGCGCGCACGTCGATACCTGGCATAGCGACGGCAAAGGATTCTACGACGTGCAGCAGGCGGAAAAGTTGCACAACCACCTCGCCATGCGTGCGCTCCTGACCACCGATGAGGATGGCCGCTTCTGGTACCGCTCGATCGCCCCGCGGTACTACCCGGTACCCACAGACGGCCCGTGCGGGGAGATCTTGCGAGCCGCCGACCGCTCCCCCATGCGGCCGGAGCACATCCACTTCTGGTTCCAAGCCGAAGGGTACGATTCACTGATTACCATGCTGTTCCGAGCTGACGATCCATACCTCACGTCCGACGCAGTGTTCGGCGCAAAGCGCGCCCTGGTCGCTGACTTTATCGAACACGAGGCCGGCGAAGCTGCGCCCGACGGGACGGCCGTCGACGAGCCATTTCAGACTGTCGAATGGACCTTCGTTCTCAACCCGGCTTCAACCGCGGAGTAGGGGCAACGAACGGTGTCTCGCATCCCGCTCAAACCAATCGAGCAGATACCAGAGGCGGCCCGGGATTTCACGGTCCGCCGAGGTGACCTCAACGTTTTCCGCCTGCTAGCAAATGCCCCCCGGGTGTTCGATGGCTGGACAAGGATGACCGACGAGCTCCTCAACAGTCCGACCTTCTCTCTCCGCATGCGGGAACTGGTCATCCTTCGTGTTGCATACCTGCAGAACTCGGCTTACGAAATAGCCCAGCATGTCGATGTCGCGCGCCGGGCCGGTATCGCCGATCGGGAGATTGAAGCCCTCGCCGACGATGACCTGCCGGACGCAGGGTTCGACGCTACCGAGCTCGCCGTTCTGACACTCATCACGGAGCTGTGCACCACGAAGCATCTGACTGAGAACACGTTCTCGGCGGTCGAGACAATCCTAGGGACAAACGCCATCACCGAACTACTCATGATCGTCAGCCTCTACTTCGGACTAGCCCTGGTTCTCAATGCGGCGGACCTGGAAATCGACAGTAATTCCCACCTGCAGGTATGAGCGAGAATTGACCTTTGACATGACGCGCCTTCCCTATCGCAGCACCGAATCGATGACCGAGGAAGCTCGCGAGCTCACCGTTGAACGGGGCAACCTCAACGTCTACCGCGCGCTCGCAAACGCCGAAAATGTCTTCACCGGCTGGATGGTCGCCGGCCGCGCGGCACTGACCAGTCCTGTCGTAAGCGCCCGTTTGCGCGAGCTGGTGATCTTGCGGACCGGTCACCTGATGGGCTCGCCCTACGAGGTTGCCCAGCACAGTGGTATCGCCGAGAAGGCCGGGCTGACTGCCACTCAACTCGTCGCCCTTGCGTCCGGCCACCTCGACTGCGCAAGTTTCGACGAAACCGAGCTCGCGGTCCTGCGCCTCACTACTGAACTCATAAACACCAAACAAGTGTCCGCAGCACTCTTTGAACGGGTCCGCAGTGTTCTGGGCGACGAGGCGACGATGGAGGTTTTAATGCTCATCCACCGCTGGTCCGGCCTCGCGCTGATGCTCAACGCGCTCGACGTGGACCTCGACACCGACGCCCGCATCTCGATTCCGCAGTCTGCCGGATGATTCCGTCGATCGCACACTAAACGAGTTCATGAGGCCTGTAAACCAAGCGCGGCGGCCACCGCGCCGGTATGTGTCTGCTCGTGGCGGCCCCTGACCGCGGCCGCGCCACCCCTCCCCCGATCACGGCGCACGTCAACGCCATGCACGCCCGCCAGCGGGGCCCGGGTGAGCGCGCGAACGCCGGACTGAACAGGTAGAAATTCCTCCACAACAACCGGTCCTGCCCCACTTGAGCCACCGAACTGATCATCGCCATCCGAGTCCTCACCCGCGCCAGCCGACCGAGCGGAAAAGCTCAGCAGGCTGCGGGCTTCATCGCACGGATACTGCGGCGCCGGGCGCCCGGCGGGTGAGCTGAGCCATCAGTGCAATCTTCGGACCAGTCAGGCGGCCGGATCGGAGATGGCGGGGCCTCAACCCGACGGATGGGTGACGCGGCAGTGAGGTGATTCCAGCAAGATCGGCGTAGCTGCAGGTATCGAAATCGCTGAGTAGGAGCGCTCCGGCGACTAAATGGCCGTTCTTGGATGGGCTGGCGGTGATGCACTGGAGGGCGCGCCAGCGAGTGATGAGCAGGGCGAAGCCGCGTTGACCTATGGCGGTGCAGCGCGTTGTAGGTCTGGTTGTCCGCGAACAGGACGTTCCCGTCACGGGGATGCTTGATCGGGTGGGGACGCCGTGACCAGCGCCTTTGTAGCCGGAATCGGCGAGCGCGGGCAGGTGAGCTGCGAGGCCGACCAGACAGGGCGCCAAGGACGTCCTCGCGCGGGCGGTGGTGTGGTTGTGATCGTGTCTCGTGTCCGGGCACCAGCTCGGAGGTCTAACTCGGAACATCGTCCGGCCGCATCACGGCCTGAACATTCCCGCCGAATGCGGGGCGGTTGCTCGAGTACCAGCTGTTATCGTCGTGCCCTTCGCGGTGGTGACCGTCTCGGCGCAGCGGTCGGTGCGGAACACCCTGCCGTCCACGATGACGTGGACCAGCCCTGCTCGGCGACTTGGCGCCGGGCCTCGTGCAGGTCCGGCGCGTGGGCGTGCAGCGTGGTGACAACCTCGTCGCGGTAGCGGGAGGCAGTCGCTCGGGCGACGCCGAACCCGGCGGCCAGCACCTTCATCTCCTCGCGCTTGCGCTACCAGACCAGCACCAGCATCGCTTGACACCAGCAGGTCAGCGCCCTGTTCCCGCGGCGGGAACCGCGCTCGACGTTCGGCGCGCAGTAAGCCGGTCACCACAGTGACCGGTTCGCGGGGCACCTCGAGCACGGCTCGATAGGCGATCACTGGAGTCCTCGTCCTGGGATGGAGCTTGTGGTGAAGAACTCCTATCGAGGACCCCACACCCATGCCATCACTGCCCGCTCGTTCAGAGTGCCTTTGTCGCCGACGGCAGACACGATGCCTGCTGAGAGCATCTCATTAGGCCGAGTTGCCTGGGTCATATGGCCGGATTCCGTGTTATCGACAGATTCAGTCTCCCTGCATTGTTGCGGCGTCACATCGTCCTGGCGTCGCGCTTCGGGTGGTTTTTGCCGGTCGTGAGCTCTCGGTCCGGCCTGCGGGATCCCTTGGCTGATCGAACTGATTCATGTAGCGGATAGATCACTCGGCGAATTGCGATAAATAGAGCTTCGATACCAGTCTTGACTCATTGTCGACCGCGTTCTAGAGTTCGTACATGGCAATCATTGACCTTCATCTTCCCCCACGCGAGGAGCCGTGGTTCCGCCATACGAAATGCGACGATACGGAGGTTTTTGCCGTATTGAGGTAAGGACCGATCGGTGGGGTTGCGCCTGCAGCCCTAATGCACTGCGACGCTTGTATCGCTTGTATCGCTTGCATCGCGTTAGGTGTGACCCTGATACGCATGGGCGATCGTCACGATGTTCAACGCGCTCAGCCTAGTCAACGGGCTGGGCGTGCCGTTGGACGTGTTAGCTGGATCAGCACTTCGGCTGGCGCTCCACATTGTGGGCGTTCTTCGGGTCAACAGGTTTGATCCCAATTGAGGTTCAGACAGACCGGTCGCTGCAACTGGCGCGGGCGACGACGAGCTGAACGCTGCACCACTAGCGAGATTCCACGAGAGTGGAACCGAAAGTCTGAGCGCAAGATCTTCGGCGACTTCGGACGCTCCGGCCGTCGCTATATAAATTTCCTTGCGAATGACGGACAAGTACAGCTGCCTGTCGAGGGAACAGAGTCCGCTCGAGCGCCTGTTTGTAGTAGCGGACGCTATAAGACACCCGGGCGCGGTCGCCCGCGTAGCTTCACATTGGCTTGATCTCGAGATGGCAGCCGAGGTCCGAGTCGACATATCGAGCGTGAGAAACAGGTTCAGAGTGGATGACTGTGATCAATTTTTCTGCCGTGTTCGGGACAGCGTCGGCGGGGCTAGTTACCCGCGGGCTGCGAACATGTTGATCGGGGCTGGGCGCGGGCGACGGCGCGACCGCGCGAAATCGCGGGACGAGCATGTGCAGGTGCGGCCATGAGCGCGGGCCCTTCGACGTCGCCGGCGGTGTCGAACGAATCTGCCAACGGGCCCTCCGGCAGGAGCAAGGCCTACGCAGAAGGGGCGCCCCGGCCGTCGGGCAAGGACATCGGCACTCTGCAGGAGCTGTGGCGCTTCCGCGACTACGGTCGTGCCGAGTTGCGGCCGCTGCTGCTGGGTGTGTTGATGCGGGCTCTGGAGCTGCTCTCCGACCTGGCTGCTCCATGGCCGCTGGCCCTGGTGATCAACGACCTGCTCAGAGGCGGGAACAGCAGCGGACCGCTGAATCAGGTGGCGAGGGGGTTCGGCGGGACGCCGTTGGCGATGCTGGCGGTCGCGGCGGTGGCGGTGCTGGTGTTCACCGTCCTCTCCGGCGTATTCGACTACCTCGGCGATCTGATCCTGAACAGTGCGGGGGAACGGATCACCGCCCGCATCCGCGCCGATGTGTTCGCCCACATGGAGCGCCTGCCGCAGGGCTATCACGACAAGCAGGCGGTCGGTGAGCTGACCAACCGGGTCATCACCGACACCAGTCGCATCGAGACCAGCCTGGTCTCGATGTTCTCCACCCTGCTGCCCGGCGTGCTGACACTGGTCGGCGTGGCTGCGGTGATGATCGCGGTGGACATGCGGCTGGGTCTGATCGCGCTGTGCGCGACCCCGCTGGTGTTCTTCACCGCGATCCGCTACGCGAGGTTGACCCGTACGACCGCGCGCCAGCAGCGCGCGGCGGTCGGGAGGCTGACCGGGTTCGTGACCGAGTCGCTGCAGGGCATCCGCACCGTTCACGCCTTCGGCAGCCAGCAGACCGAGGATGAGCGGTTCGGAACCACGAACGCCTCGCTGCTGGACATCGGGCTGCGCCGCGTGGATCTCAGCGCAAGGTTCACCCCGATGCTGGAGTCGGTCGCCGCCATCGGCACCGCCTTGCTGCTGTTCGTCGGTGGCTGGGGCGCACTGCACACCTGGTGGTCGGTCGGGGTGCTGGTGGTGGTCACCAGCTACCTGGCCAACATGCTCAAGCCGATGAAGGACCTGGCCAAGCTGTCCCCGAGTTTCACCGAGGGCGCTGCCTCGGCCGAGCGGATCGGCGCCATTCTGGACCAGCCCGAAGCCCACGTCGGGCCTGCCAAGGGGCTGCCAGGCCGGGTCCGCGGCGAAATCGAGCTGCACAGCGTCGGGCTGGACTACGGTCGCGGCCCGGTGATTCACGGGCTCAGTCTGAGTATCGATGCCGGGGACCGGATCGCGCTGCTGGGCGAGAACGGGGCCGGCAAATCCACCACGCTGGGGTTGATCGGCGGGCTCTACCGCCCGACCACGGGGCAGGTGCTACTGGATGGCCACCCGGTACCGGATGTGCCCGAACACTGGCTGCACCAGCAGGTCGCCATGGTTTTGCAAGACACCTTCCTGTTCTCCGGCACCCTGCTGGACAACCTGCGCTACGGCCGCCCCGACGCCACCGACGACGAGGTGCAACAGGCCGCCGAGTCCGCGCTGGTCACCGAGTTCGCCGATCGTCTGCCCGACGGGCTCAACACCAGCATCGCCACCGGCGGAATCGGGCTCTCCGGTGGTCAACGCCAACGGGTCGGCATCGCCAGGGCGCTGCTGATGGACTCCCCGGTGGTGCTGCTCGACGAGCCCACCGTCGGGCTCGACAGCACCGCCGAGCAACTGGTGGTGCGGGCGCTGACCCGGCTCATGGAGGGCCGCACGGTCGTGATGACCACCCACCAGCCGGCGTTGATCCAGCTGTCGAACCGCACCGAGTACCTGCGCCGCGGCGGCGTCCTGGAGACCCCTCCGCCGCGACCGACCGCGCCACGACCGAGCGACACGCGCGTGGGCAGCACGACCCTCCACCCAGGAGCCTTCCGATGACCGACGGCGGGGACCTTTCTGCTGCGTCGGGGGATCCATCCGGCGCCCCGCCGATGATCATGATCATCCGGCACGCGGAGAAGCCAGACACCACGGGCCCGCACGGCATCGCCGCCGACGGGGAACGCGACCCACATTCCCTAGCTCTCGGAGGCTGGATCCGGGCCGGGGCCCTGGTCGGGTTCTTCGCCCCGCCCTGGGGAGATCCACCTTCGGGGTTGCGCCGACCCGATGCCGTCTACGGCACCGGTTACGCCGAAGGCCACAGCAAGCGCTCCGTCCAGACCGTCACGCCACTGGCCGCCCGGCTCGGGCTGGACGTGGTGTGCCGCTTCGCCCACGGCGAAGAGAAGCATCTGGCCGCCGAGCTGTGCACTCGTGGCGGCACCACCGTGGTGGCCTGGCACCACGGCTCGATCAAGGAGATCGTCCGACATCTGGGCGAGGTGTACCCGAGACCGCCCGTGCACTGGCCACACGACCGGTTCGACGTCGTCTGGACCTTCACCCGCAACGGAACCGGCTGGAAATTCGCCCAGATCCCTCAGCAACTGCTCCCGGGGGACCTGCCACATCCGATCAAGGGGTGACCACCGGCCGGGCACAGGCGATGGGCGGTGTCTGGAAACGTGGCTCGTCGAGTCGCGATTCGGGCGGCCATGCGATGTACTCCGGCGTGTTACTCCGCAGGCCTGGACCTAGGTCTTCTCGTCAACCAAGAGCACGATCACACTCCCGGCGGATCCAGGTACAGGCCGACGACATCCGCTACCTTCGCAGCGAACTCCGGGTCCTTGCTGAGATCGAACGTGCCCTGCCGATGTGGCCTCAACCCAGTTGCGCACCACAGCTTCGACACAAGTGGTGCGAGACGTACACGCCCTCGGTGCGCCCAATTCTGGTCTGCGCGGACACGTGAACCGCCCCGGCGTGTCCGGAGAGTTACTGGGTGTGAAGTTGGTGACCCAGGTGCGGTTCGGCTTTCGAGACCGGGCCCCTCGCGTCGGTCGTGGCACGGGTCGGTAGTGGCGCTCGGTACTACGCACCGAGACCTGGCGCGCCGAGGCTGGGGAACCGAAATCCCCGCGTTCGCGGGACGCACCGGCCGGTCGTGCCGGGCCCGAGCAGGACGGCCCCGAGCGTTGCGGCGGCGCTGCAGGTCTTTTCCGGAGGTCGCCCACCGACCGGGCCGGTGGACCTCTACACCTGGGAATGCCGTTGGGTCACATCGCCCGATCGATCAGCGCCTGACCTGACCGTATGAATCGCGCAGGAACGTCCACCGCTAGGAAACCTGAGGAGCCGCTGGCCCCTCCCGACGATTCCGTTGTGGCACGGCGCGGGTGGCGCGCGCAGCAGCATGCCGTAGGACGGGATCGGCGATCCTCGTGCCGTCATCTGTCCTGATTCGGCACAGCGCGCGGCCATCAGCGTGTGACCAGTCAGGCACCGGGCCGTCAGCCATCCGCCAGTAGCCCGGTCGCTGCGCGCGCACGGCGCGACGACAAACGGGGCAGCAGAGGTTCTCCACCTGCTGCCACCGACGCTCCTCACGCCCGGAAGGACCGGGCAGAACAAATCGTCGACTCGTCATGCCGGCTCCCTCGAGTGGTCGGCGCGAGTGTGCGAGTCGGCGTTGCTCCCTCATGTCGTGCTCCGTGGTCACCTCCACGGCCACGAGGCGAACGCGCCAACTGCCACGTTGCGACCGCACCCAGACCCGACGCTTCCCCCGACACGAAGGGAGGTGGCCGGTGAGCGTTGTTGCCGGGGCGAAGGAGTCGCCATCTGTGCGACACCGTGGCGGAGCAGTGCGTCGGGGCCGGCTGTCTGTCGCCGGCGTCGCCGGCGGGGTCGGCACCACCACTGTTGCCACCGCGATCGGCGCCTCCGATGGGGGCGTGTTCGCCGGGCGCCCCGTGGGCGTGCTGGTATGCCGAGCCACCGGGGATTCGCTGATCCGCGCGGGCCGGGCGGCGCAGCTCGTGGCCGCAGCGACCGGCCGCCACCCGGTGCTGGCGGTCACGGCGGCGGACTCGTCGGGACCGAGCCGCCCGGTGAGCGCCCGGCTTCGTCTTCTGGAGCCGCATGCGGCCGCGGTGGTCGTCTTGCCCTTCGTCCGCCGATGGCGTGACCTCGCCACGCCGCTCGAGGACGTCCGCGGCCTGCTCACCCTCCCCCGGGCCGAGGTGCCCCGGGCGTTGCGGCGGTACGCCGCCGCGCTCCACGACCTGTCCGCCGCCCTGGAGCGCCGCTCCCCGGCCGCGGCCCGCCCGGCTACGCCCGGGCGGGCCGCAATTCCCACTCGAGGAAGGACACCATGATCGTGCTCAAATCTGCCATTCCCGACCCTCCCCCTGTCGCTCCACCAGGCCTTAACGAGCTGGCGGGAGAGCTGCTCGGGTGGCTCAAGTGGGGGGTGATCGTCGCCGGGATCCTCGGGATCTTCATCTGCGCCCTGATGCTCATCATCGGCCGCCGCAACCGCTCAGCCACCGCCTACGAGGGCCTGGTGGGGTCGGCCTGGGTGATTGGCGGCCTCGCGCTGGCATCGGTTGCTGCGCTGCTGGTGGGGGCCTTTCAGATATGACCAGGCGGATCCTCCCAGCGGCCGTTGCCACGACAGCGGTGCTCGGTGTCGCACTTGGTTGCTCGACCACGCCCAGTCCCGAAGAACCTAAGTCGGACGAGGTCGTCCTCGTGGCGGTGCCCGGCGGCATAGCGGCTTCGTCCCCGCAGCACGGTCCGTCCCATGAAGTCAACGGCTTGGCCACCGGCTTCAGCCATGACGAGCTGGGCGCCGCCCTTGCCGCAACCCACATCGGGGCGCGCACGGCGCCGGCAGCAGGAGCAGACGTCGTCGCACCGACACTCGAGGAGCAGTGCTGGGGCGACGTGCCACGTGCACGCGAACGCATCTTCACCGCCCTCCCCCGCCCGGACGCCCTACCCCAGGACGTCACGGTTCCGGCCGCCATGTACTTCCGAGTGATCGCCGGTGACCCCCAGGGCGAGTTCGTCGTGGTCTCGCTGCTGGCCGACACCCCGCAAGCCCGCGCACGGGGTGGGCTGTCCCGGGTGGACGCCACGATGCGCTGGTCGGGACAGGACTGGCAGTTGCGCGTTCCACTCCCCCGCCCCAGCATCCAAACTGGCACCTCCGGCTATCGCCTGCTGGGACCGACGCCGTGATCGCCCCTCTGCAAGCTGCGGACGAGTGCGGCACTTTCGACCTGGGCTGCCAGGCCGGCCAGGCGTTCGGGTCAGTGCTGCAGAGCATGATCAGCGAGGTCGCGCGCGGAGCGGCCGAGCTCGTGGTGACCACCGCGACGTGGTGGGTGGAGACCGACAGTGTCGACCCCCGCGATCCGGCTGTCGTCGCCGCACAAGGCGCCACCCGGGACCTGATCCTGATCATCCTCGTCGGCTCCGTGCTGGTGCAGTCGATCCGGCTCGTGATCTCCCGCAAGGGCGAGCCACTGATCATGGTGGCGACCGGGCTCATCCGGTACGCGATCGTCTCGGCTCTCGGGCTGGCCATTCTGCAGAGCGCGCTGCGCGCCGGCGACGCCCTGGCCAGTCAGCTACTCGACGGAGCTGCGAACAACTTCGCCCTCCTCATGCAACAAGTCCTCATCGACGGCGACGCCTCCTTCCTGGTGCTGCTCGTCTCGCTGATCGCCGCGGTGCTCTCACTCGTGCAGTGGGTGCTCATGGCGATGCGCCAGGCCGGACTGCTGGTGCTGGCGGCGATGCTGCCCCTGGCCGCAGCCGGGTCACTGACCCGCTCCACCCGGGGCTGGTTGGACAAGCTGATCGTCTGGCTGATCGCGATGGTCGCCTACAAGCCTGCGGCCGCGTTCATCTACTACATCGGCTTCTCCTACCTGTCCTCGCCGAGCGCGGCTGACGCAGGCAGTACGGCAACGATGATCACGGGGATCATGGTGCTGCTGCTGGCGGTGCTCGCGATGCCGATACTTCTGAAGTTCTTCGCCTGGTCCGGCACGCAGATCGGTGGCGGAGGCGGCAGCGGCTCCGGGTTCCTCGGCGCCGCAGGCGCGATCGCCATGTCTCAGGGCTACGGCTCAGCGGGAGCCGTGGGACGTGCCGCGACGATGGAGGCCAGCGGGCCCGGCTCGTATGCGACCATCGCCGATGCCGCACCTGCCCGCGGTGCGGCCGGTGACGCCGTAGGGCCGAGCGCCACCGCGGCTGGCGCAACAACCGGCGCAGGTTCGGGCGCTGCCGGGCTGGGCGCGGCTGGGCTGGGTGGCGCGGCAGCAGCAGCCGGCATAGCCGCAACGACCGCTGCCCGCGGCGCCGCCGGCGAGATGCTCGGGAAGCCTGATGCGGGAGACCGCGAATGAACCTCGACCACTCGCGAAGCGTCGACAGCGGGCCCAGGCTCTACGGGAACTGGCGCGCAGAGCGCGGCTGGGGCGTCGGATCGCTGTCAACAACGTCGACCATCGTGCTCTTCTGCGCCGTCCTGGTCCCGCTGCTGGCCGTGTCCGCCGTCCCGGCCGCCACCATCCCGCTGGCCGCGACCTCGGCGATCGTGATTGCCGCGGTGGTCGTCCGCATCGGCGGTGTCAGCGCCATCGACGTCGTGCTGCGTCGAGCGCGCTTCCACCGGGCGCAAGCGGCGGGATGGACAGAGCTGTCCGCTGGGGTACTGACCGAGCATCCCCGCGCGGCCGACCTGCCCGGAGTGCTGGCCCCGCTTCGCCCCCTCGACGTGGACGACGGCCGCGGCGGGCGACATGGCCTGCTGTGGCACCGTCGCACCGGCATGCTGACCGCGGTCCTGCGTTGCTCTCCCATCGGCCTGGACCTCGCCGACCCCGACCGCGCCGACACCTGGGTCGCCTCCTGGGGCACCCTGCTTGCCGACCTCGGCTACCTGCCGTTGATCCGCCACATTGCCGTCACGGTGGACACCGCCCCCGCCGGTGGCACCACCATGCGCGACCACGTCGCCCGAGAACTCGATCCCACCGCTCCACCACTTTCCCGACGCATCCTCGACGAGCTCGTCGTACTCACCCCGGCAACAACCGCAGACATCGATACCCGCGTCTCGGTCTGCCTCGACCCCGCACGTGCCACACCCCGCCCCACCGACCTCCTCGCCGCCGCCGTCGAAGTCGGGCGCCGCCTGCCGGCGATCGAGAACAGCCTCGCCTCGTGTGGCGTCGCCGTCCTCGGCCGAGCCTCGACCGGCTGGATCACCGGCCGCATCCGCGCCGCCTTCGACCCACACCTGCGCCCCGACATCACCCGCCTCGGCGAGACCGACTCCGTCCGCACCTGGCAGGAGGCCGGCCCGATCGCAGCCCGTGAACGCTGGGACAGCTACCGCCACGAGGGCGGACTCTCCGTCACGTGGGCACTGCGGGAAGCGCCGCGGCAAGCCGTCGGGTCCGGCGTTCTCGCCCCACTGCTCGCACCTGGCCCGTTCCCCCGCCGCACGACATGGCTCTACCAGCCCTACCCGGCCGACCAGGCCGCAGCGAAGGTGGAAGCCGAGGTCACCTCAGGTCAGGTGCGCCGAGCCTGGGCCGAGCGCACTCGCCGCGACGAGACCCAGCGCGAACGCGACGACCGATCCCGCGCTCTCCAGTCCGCGAGAGAGGAGGCGCAGGGCGCCGGCGTCGGCCGCTTCACCCTCTACGTGAGCACCACCGTGACCCACGACGACGACCTGCCTGCCGCCGTCGCCGACGTCGAGCAGCGCGCCGGCCAGTCGAAGCTGCGGCTGCGCCGGCTGCGCGGTGCCCAGGCCGCAGGCTTCGCCACCGCACTCGGAGTCGGCATCGACCCGGCCGACCTGCTTACCCACCGCCGCGGCCGCTGACCACGGAGGGACCACATGATGACCACACCCGATCACGAGCCGATTCCCCGCGCCTGGGGATGGCCGGTCCGCGGCGGCGGACGCGCCGGCCACGTCGAAGGCGGTCACCACTTCGCCGGAACCACCAGCCAGGTCTGCGGGCTGTTCCCCTTTGCCACTCCATCCGGCAGCGACGTGCGCGGGGTCCCTATCGGCCGGCATCTGCACACTGCTGAGCCAGTCGGGCTGGATCCCGCACACTGGCTGCGCACCGGTCTGGTCTCCAACACCGGCGTCTGGGTACAAGGTCAACCCGGCATCGGGAAATCCTCGATCACCAAACGCATGCTCACTGGACTCGTCGGGTTCGGCATGCGCGCCGTCATCCCGGGAGACGTCAAAGGCGAGTACAGCCCCCTGGTAACGGCACTCGGCGGCTCGGTGTGGCACATCGGCCGCGGCCTGCACGCGCTCAACCCCCTCGACGCCGGCCCCCTACGCACCGCGATCACGACCGCACCGGATGCCGACCGCACCCGCCTGATCGAGACCCTGCGGGCCCGGCGGCTGTCCCTTCTCGAGGCACTGATCACGATCGTCAGACGCGACGAGCCCGACGTCACCGAACGTCGGCTGCTCGGTGCCGCGCTCGACATCGCCGTCGACGCCGTGCAACGCCGAGAGCCGGTCATCCCCGACGTGCTCACCGTGCTGCTGTCCGGCGCGTCTCCCCTTCAACTGGTTGCAGCGTCGGCCGACGACATCGACTACCGGCGGCTGACCCGGTCGCTGACCAACGCACTCGGCCTGCTGTGCGAGGGCGCCATCCGCGGCATCTTCGATCGACCCAGCAGTGCGAGCTTCGACCCCGCCACCCCGGCGCTCTCCCTTGATATCAGCGCGCTGGACGACGATGACGACGATGTCGTCGCTGCCGCGATGCTCTGCTCGTGGGCGTGGTCGGCCGCCTTGACGGACGCCGCTGCCTTTGGCGACCACTGCCGGAACGTCGTGCAAGTGCAGGACGAGCTGTGGCGCGCCCTGCGCGTCGCACCGGGTCTGGTCGAACGGTCCGATCGCATCACCCGCCTCGGGCGCCACCGTGGCGTCGTGTCATTCCAGGTCACCCACTCCCTGGACGACCTCGAAGCCCTCCCAACCGAATCCGACCGCGCGAAGGCCCGCGGCATGGCCTCACGCAACGGCGTTCTGCTCCTCGGAGGCATGGCCGAGAAGGAGCTCGACGGGCTGCGGCGGATCACCGCGCTCAGCCACGGCGAGGCTGCGCTGATCACATCCTGGGCGGCTCCCCCGACCTGGCATGCCGGCCGCATCCACCCCGGGCGCGGCAAGTACCTGATCAAGTCCGGACAACGGGTCGGCCTCCCGATCGCGCTCACCCTCACGCCCACCGAGATCGCGCTTCACGACACCGACCGTGCCTTCCACAAGGATCAGCCGTGACGCCGGGACTGTTACGTGAGGCAACCGCACCGCTGCTACTGCTCGGCGGCATCGGGTCCGTGGCCCTCCTTGTCGGTGACACGTGGGCGGCTGCCGGAGTCGCCGCGTTCGCCGCCACCGGCGTCTGGGTCGCTCCTGCAGCTGACCTCGAGCTGCTGGTCCTCCTGGTCCGCGACGGCGCCGCGGCGGTACTCGCGCCAAACGCCAGCACAGCCACCTTCTACAGCGCCTTCGTCCTGATACTCATGATCGAGGTGTGCCCAGCGTTCGTGATCGGCCGCCTCGTCGCCGGGCACAAACCGGGAGACCCACAACGCGCGATGTTGCGTTCCGCCGAGCTGGGCGAGCTGACCGGCACCGCTGCCGTTCGGCGGGCCCGCGCACTGCGTCCTACTGCGCGCGAGTTCGGACCCTCCGACCATGGGCTGCGGCTGATGTCGATCGACAAGCAGCCGGTCGCGATGTCCTGGGAGGACGTCGCTCTGGTCATCATGGGCCCGCGGTCGAACAAGACCAGCGCGCTGGCCGTCCCCACCGTGCTTGCCGCACCTGGGCTCGCCGTCGCGACGTCGAACAAGGCAGACCTGTGGGCCCTCACGTCCGGGTTGCGCGCGCAGGCAGGTCCGGTGTGGACGTTCGACCCGCAGCACATTGCCCACGTTCCGCAGACCTGGTGGTGGGATCCGCTGCGCAGCATCGCCGACGCCGATCCGGCCGAACGTGTCGAAGCCGCATCCCGGCTCGCCGGCCACTTCATCGGCACGATTGGCGGTGACCGACGCGACCCATTCTTCCACGCGGCAGGCGAGCAGGTCCTCACGGCGACCCTGCTCGCCGCGGCGATCAGCGGAGGGACGCTGCGCGATGTCGTCGCGTGGCTACAGCCCGGCCGCCGGGACGCGATCGCCGCCCTCGACAAAGCTGGCGCCGGCATGGAGGCCGCCGACCTCGAAGCGACCCTCTCCGGGGCCGACGTCACCACCAAGGGCATCTTCCAGACCGCCCGCACCGCTACCAAAGCACTCACCTCCGAGCGTCTCCTCCGGTGGATCACCCCGCCGCACACATGGCGCGATCCACCTGAGCACCAGTGGCCGGCCGAGCTCGACCTGTGGGACCTGCTGGCCGCCGCCCGCGACGGGCGCGCCACCGTCCACCTGCTCTCCAAGGAGGGCGCCGGTACCGCCGCACCCGTCGTCACCGCGCTCGTGGACCGCATCCTCGAAATCGCCGAACTTCTCGCCCAAGCATCCGGCGGCCGGCTCGAACCGCCCGTCGTCGCCGTCCTCGACGAAGCCGCGAACATCTGCCCGATCCGAGCGCTGCCCCAGCTCTACAGCCACTACGGCTCCCGAGGCATCCAGGTCCTCACCATGCTCCAGAGCTACCAGCAGGGCGTGGGCGTGTGGGGCGAACAAGGCATGCAAGCCCTGTGGTCCGCCGCCACGATCAAGGTGATCGGTGCCGGCGTCGACGATCACAGCTTCCTGCAACGCCTCTCCGGCCTCATCGGCGACCACTACGTGCTGCGCATCTCCACCAGCGTCGACCGTGGCCGCACATCCCGCCAGTACTCCCAAGCCCGCGAACCGATCATGCCCTCCTCCACCCTCCGGGCCCTTCCCCGTGACCGAGCCGTCCTGCTGTCCACCGGACGCCGCCCCGGCCTCGGTCATCTGCACCCCTGGTACCGCGAGCGGGAGCACACCGACATCAGCGACTACGCCGAGACCGCGCTTGCCGAGCTGAAACGTGCCGCCGCCGAAGCGCTCGGCCCTTCAAACCCCGTCAACCGTCCGACAGGAGCTCCCCGATGACGAGGTCCGACGAGCGGCTGATCGCCGAGCTGTGCGCACGTGTTCAGGCGCTGGAGGCCTGGCGCACCCACCAATCCGACCAGCTCGACGAGCTTCTCAGCAGCATGCCTTTAGCTGAACCGCCGACCGAGGCCCTGACTGAGGATGACGAACAGCTCGACACCGACGCTCTGATCGACTGGGTGCACGACACCGTCACATCAGTGATCGCCCGACCTCTGCGCGGCGAGCTCACCTGGTGCCCGTTGTGGTGGGAGCACCCCGAAGCCGTCTTCCGTCTCGAGGCACTCCGCCGCGCCTGGACCGAGCTCGCTCCCGAACCCGGCGCCGCCATGTCCATCTGGATCCGCGACCACCTCGACCCCTGCCTGCGTGAACTGCTCACCCCGCTCGGCCCCTTCGCCGACTGCACCCACAACGAGCGCTACCGCGCCTTGAACGGACACACCCCAGTCCCGACGCTGCCGACGAGAACACCCGATCAGACCGGCTGACCACATGCGCACGATCCTCATCGTCGCCAGTGGACTCGTCGCGGCACTTCTCGTGCCCATCCTCTTCATCGGCGCTCTGCTGGGTGGTCTCAGCAGCACAAGATCGTCCAATGGGATCAACACCGCCGCGATCCCCGCGCTCGCCGCCGAGTCCCTTGCCACCATCACCGCCGTCACCAGCACCAGCTGTCCCGAGCTCCCGCCGGTCTGGGTGATCGCCCACGTCCAGGCCGAGTCCAGCTGGAACCCGGCAGCGTTCAGCACCGATCACAATGGCGGTGCCGCTGGGCTCTACCAGCTCAACGAGACGAACTGGCAAGACGCCGGCGGAGCAGGCTGGGCCAGCACACCACCACCCCCGGACGCCGACATTCTTCAGCCGCAGCAGCATCTCCGCCTCGCGATTCCCTGGATCTGCCGCAACCTGCGCGCCGCGACAGCGCACCTACAGGCCACCGCGAAGCCGACTACACCTCTGGACGGAATGCTGGTCTGCCACATCGCCGGCTGTGGTCGTCTCACCGGGTCGGCCACCGGCGTCCCGCGTGCCGGCGAAGCGAACTGTGACGCGTCCTGTGCCGAGCTCATCGGGACGTACATCGAGCGAGTCCACGCGCTCGTCGAGCAGTACAGCGCCCCCGCCGGACCCGTCTCGATCACCGACCTCCCCGCACCCACGCCATTCATCGGGGCCAGCACCACCTGCACTGCTGCGGACCCCACCGGCGGCCGCTGCCTCACCCCGGCAACCCGGCACGTCTACGACGAGATCACCCGCGCCTTCGGACAACCCGGACCCGACGCAGCGATCCGCTCTGCCGGTTGCTGGGACGAACACGGCTGGAACCCCGACAGCGATCACCCCCAGGGTGCCGCGTGCGACTACTTCCCGGCCACCGCAGGTCAGTTCCCAGCGGGTGACGACCTCCAGAACGGCTGGAGGCTCGCGACCTGGCTTCGCGCACACGCCACCGCTCTTCGCGTCAAGTACGTGATCTGGCAGGGGCGATTCTGGTCACCGGATACGCCCGACACTGACGGTTGGGGACGGCCCTACACCGGCGGCGGGATCTACGACCCGAACGACGCGACCGGGGGCCATTACGATCACGTCCACCTCAGCGTCCTTGATGGGGAAGCGCCGGCTCCGTAGCCATGGGGCTGCCTTGGAGTGGCTCCGAAAGAACGTCTTGCCACGGTGGCGGTTGACGCGAACCGGGGCGTCTATCCCGGTCAGTGACCTAGCAACGGGAACTGACACGCGACTGACCGCCATTGGCCTGACCCGACCCGGCTGGACATCCCGGGAAGGCGCACCCTGCTCCCCCTGACCGACAGCCCTGCCGCTGGTCGCGAGGATCATCGCCGAATTGGCAGGATCACCAGCATGGATCGCCTTGCCTGTCGTGCGAAGCCGACCGCGGCAGCCCCTACAACGAGATAGGCGACGGGTACCAAGAGCCACAACGACTGCCCCGTTGGGCGCTTTGACACAGGCCGCACCGGCCCCGGCGGCCCGGCCCCGAACCGGCGCTCGAGCAACGTCTCTGGCAGCACCCGAAGGGCAGGCATGATGTTCGCGTCGACGTCCTGAGAACGAAACACACGCACCTGGATCGCGTCGATCGGCAGTCGCAAGGACGACCACGTGGCCTGGGTCAGCCCGTCGACAGCGTCCTCGTAGGGCAGCAGCGTCCCGTCTGAGCTACGACACGCCTTGGCTGTCACCTCGACCACAACGAGGGTCCCCGACATGCGTCGCTCCAACTGAACCCCTGTGCAACCAGAGCGCAGACCGACATCCCCGGAGGAGCCACACGAGCAGAGCCCGAGCAGGAGGAAGACAGCAATGGCGACAGCGGCCCGCGACCGAGACATGAGTCGAGGCTTGATCTGAACCGCACTCTTGACAATAGGCAATCGACAACCTGTGGATAACATCTACAACTGCCCCCACGTCGACGAACCATGCGCGGCACCTGACGCCGCAATCGAGATTCGACGCGCGCTGGCCCGACTTGGCGCGAAGGGGCTGGCGCCTCGATCAGCATTCCTCACGTGCGTGTTGGACTGCGTCAGTCGCGATCCGCGCAGCGGAGCACGGCCATCGAACCGGTGTCGTAGAGCATCCTGCGCAGCTTCCGTCTGGCCGGCGGTAGTGAATCGTCAGGATCCGACCAGCCCCGCCTGGCTGGGACGCCACGAAGCGCACGGCGACCTCGATCACGGACGCGGTCTTCATGCACCGACTCCTTGAGTTGGAACGAACAAGCCCACGTAGTGCTCGCTAGCCCTCGACCGGAACCCCGCGATGATGGGCGTGCTCTGGCGTGGGTCAGCCGTAACCCGATACATGAGACGAGGCCCGCTGTAGGCCAGGCGTCCGTGCAGCCAGTGATAATTGTTGATGACGTAGCCCGCGCCGATACAGGCGGGCAATGTGACGATGTGGCGCTGGATGGCGGCCCGCAGAATGGACACGTGCGGCGCCACAGACGGAGCGAATCGTACGAGTGGATCGAGGCGGTGCCGGACAGCGATCGCCCCGCCGGGCTGGTGCGTGAATACTGAGCCGAGGTAGCCGTCGCCCCCTCCGAAGAGCACGGTGCGCGGAGTCCGGAACGCCTCGAGAGCAGTTGGCGAGGTTCGGGCGAGGTCGTCGTGGACCGCCCTACCGTCAACCAGAACGATGTCGCCACCCTCGGTCGGTCCACGTCCGCACGCTGTCAGCAGGAGAACGGGCGGCGTCGGGACGCCGGAGCGGTCGGTATGCGGAGGGAGTGCGCTACGGGTGAACCCTGCGTGGGCCGGCGAGGACGCACCGCGGTCCTCGATGGTGGTGACTCCGCCAGGCCCGCTGTCTCGGTGCGGGACCACCGTGCCCATCCCGGACGCGAGAGCAGTCAGGTCCTCCGCACGACTGACCCCGTCGATCAGCGCGATCCCCGACTCGGCAACATCGGCGACAACGTTCGTTAGATCAGTGTGGTGCCGGATCGCTTGCCCAGTCAGCATAAAATCCCCTCCAGGACTGAGAGTTGCTGTGTGGTCAAGCAGACCGCGACTGCGCTCGCGGGTCCACTGACAGTTTGTCAACCTCACAGCACATCTCCACATGTCACTGCTATCTTGGTCGTGCACAGAACCGCGCCGGAGCACTTCAGGAAGGATTTATCGTGCCCTCCACAATTGAGGCATCCTTTCCAGTATCTGTCAAGGGCGTCGTGGTTCGCTCGAATCGGGTACTACTCCTGAAGAACGAACGCGAAGAGTGGGAGCTCCCCGGCGGCCGAATCGAGATCGGCGAGACTCCTGAGCAATGCGTAGCCCGTGAGATCCGGGAAGAGACAAGCTGGCGGGTGCGTACCGGCCCCATCCTCGACAGCTGGATGTACTACATCGCCGTCGCACAGAAGCACGTCTTCATCGTCACTTATGGGTGCGAGCCCGACACCGAGGCGCAGCCCGTACTCTCACATGAGCACAAGGAGATCGGCCTCTTCAGCCCAGCCGAGGTGACGCAGCTGAATATGCCCGACGGGTACCGCCGGTCTATCGCCACCTGGATCGAGCAACTCGAATCTGCGTCCAGCAGTCGAATGCCATGAGCGGCGACCACCGACCCCACCGCAGATCGGCGCTGTGGCTGTGGTCGAGCGACGAAGCCAGCCGTGCCCTTCGCAGCCGGGACCTCGCCAACATCTTCAAGGCCTACAGACGGCTCAACGGTCTGAGTCAGGAACGCCTGGCGCAGATCCTCGGCTACGACAAGACCTACATCTCGATGATCGAGACACGGCGCCGGACGATCAGCGACGTTGGCGCCCTCCGCTCGATCGCACACACACTCGCCATCCCCACCCACGTCTTCGGCGTCACCGACGCCGATGACGCCACGTTCGCGGCCATGCTCCAGTTCGCCGGATCCGTACTGTCGCTCGCCGATGTTGCCCGCCGCACCGGCCGTGCAGCTGATGCAGTCAACGAGTTGTGGCCACTCGTCGCCCGACTCGAGGCCCGAGCAGCTGATGGGTTCGTGGACCGCGACTCACTCACCCTGCTCAGCAGAGCGCGCGCAGCACTCGGTATCGCACTCGGCACCCTCCTACCGGAGGAACGCCTGGCTACCGCCGCCCGATGGACCGGGCAGTCGCTCGCCATCGCAGAGCGACTCGGCGACCAGAATTTCCTCGCACACATCCTTGCGATGCACGGCAATGAGCTCCGCAAAGCCGGCCGACTCGACGCCGCGATAGCACGGCTCGTACGTGCCACCGACCTCGCTAGAACCCCGGAGCATCAAGCATCGACCTACGCATTTCTGGCAAGGGCCGCCGGCGAGGCGGGAGCAAAGGACCTTTTCGACACGTCGATCGACGCATACAGGCGGCATCTCGACAACACAGACTCTGACGGCATGCTCACGAACAACCTCGCGCTGCGCGAAATTCGCCTTCGTGGCCTCATCGACACGGGTCGCGTAGCTGAGGCCGTTCGGCTCCACGCCGATTGTCAAGACTCGAACATCATCGTAGCCCCGCAGTGGATGGTCATTGAACGAATCACAGCCGGACACGTTCTGCTCACTTCGGGAGAGCAAGTCGGAGGCACCGAATCCTTGGCGACCGCGCTCGCGGCCGCAGAGACTTACCACCTTCCTCACCAGGTCCAACGAATCGCCCGAATAGCTGCACAACATCGAATCGAAGACATCGTGGCCGCCGCGCAATCAACACTCGAAAGACTTCAAGCCACTCTCGCGTACGCGCCACAATGATAGTCCGACGAACCTACATAAAGGTCGGTTCCGCCAGATGCATCAAGCTGACTTTCCCAGCGCCGGTCGGCCTCGATCTCGAGCAGAACCGTTGAGAAAGTCGTCAAGTCAAACATCCAGGGGGCAGCTCCGCGGTCAGCCCGACAACCCACAGGATAGGGCCGTTCATCAGTTGACAACCCAAAGGGCATCGAGGCCTTCCCGCGCCCGACCTCGCACGACAGGGCACTGCGAAGCTGACTACGACCACGACCACGACCACGACCGAGCACCAGGTGGGACCGGAGTGTCAAGCATGTCCCGGGACTACACAGTCGGTCATCGAGCGTGGGTGTTCAGACTCTCCATACCTGTTCAAGGCGGCGCCTGGCGGCGCCGCGCGGCGCAGTGTCCGATGCAGCCGCAAGCGCTCGCGCGGGGCGTGCGGCCTCCGGCCGGTCCCCGCGCGGCGCGCGGCTGCAATAGCCTGCCACCGAGTGCACAACGCGGATGATACGGGCGCTATGTTGCCGACTACTTCGCAGTCAATACGGAGACGATCACTGCCGCTATCGCGACTGCTACAGAAGCGAACGTGACTATGAGACTCCACCTCGGGTAAACGCTGCCGGCCTGTGATCGGCGATACTCGTCCAGGGAGAAGGGAATGATCATCGCGGAGTTAGGCGGCGTCGGACCGACCCGCTCCGCCAGGATAAGGAATACAATCCCGACTATCAGGAGGGCCACGACGACTACACTCGACGGTTTCAATGAGAAGCCGGGAGAAATATTATAGATCAGATCTGCTTGTGCGATAGTAAAGTAAATTGCGAATGAGACAATAAGTAGACCGGGTAGCCTCAACGCGCGCCGGTAGCTAGCTCTGGTCCTGGCGCGGGACCTAGCCCAAAGGCGGTAGATCGCTTGATTAGAGTCCTCGGTACCGACTGAGATTGCCTCGAATTCATTCAGAATTACTTGGGTCGCTGGCGTGACAACGCGTAGCGACCTAACCTCGTCATCGCTGAGGCGAGCGAGGTCTTCAGCGGCCGTGAAGTATCCTCCAATGAACTCGACTCGTACGTCTTGCACAGGCGCATCGGGAGGGAAGTCTCGTTGACGCAATATATCGATTAGGGCACCTAGGTCATCGACTGTCACTAGGATGTGCCCGAGAGAACGTTGAGGTTCCTCTTGTGGGGGACCTACACGATGGATCGTCACAACCTCGAACTATAACGATCGGCAGCGACCAACCGACAGTGCGAGGGTACTGCCGACTCACGGCGGAGCCAGGTACAGACTGAAATGCATCATGCCCTCGCCGGGCGGGCAGATCTCCGGGATGGGGGCGTGCCATCCCGACGACCTTCCGGAGGGCTACCACGCGCCCCCTCGTGGGCAGAGCCCCGCAGCGTCGGGTGCGGTGTGCGTCGAGGGCTGCCCACGAGGCGCCGCGCGGTCGGGCTGCGCCAGGTCGACGGGATGGCACCGAAACGTAGCTCCAGGTGCGGTGATGAGCGAGCCGGGCTGGCCGTCTCTGGCCACTCGGGCCGTGCGGGCCGTGCGGGCCGGCGCGTCGAACGTGGATCACCGCGACGGAAGGCGGGAGCGCGTTCGCGCCGCCACGTCCTACGCTAGCTGTCCGATGCGGTGGCGTGTGCAGGGCTGACTTCTATCGTCTGGATGCCAGCCTCCTCTAAGAACGGATTGATGACGCTGGCTGCACCTATGAACATCTCATCAAACGTTCGCGGAATCTCGCCATATGGTTTCAGTGTTGGCAGAAAAAGCCGAAGTGAGATTCGCTCAATCTGTGCGAGCTTTACCCCGGGACTGCGGGAGTCATCGATAGCCTCTGAGACGTTGACTCCCAGTTGTACCGTTGGTGACACTTCGACACCGAAACGATGCTTGTCAGCATTGCTTAGGGCTTGCAAAGTCTTAGTCCATTCCACATTGTTAAACGGTTGGACGGCCTCGATCCAGGAAATGTGCTTCGGGGACATGTTGCCGAGGTCCATGATTGTTTTTTGGGTGCACCACTTGTTGCGATCGCCAAGTATTGGGAACTGTGTTTTCTCCTGCGGTGCGCCTTGGTCAAGCCAGCTTGCGTTGTAGATTAGATGGTCTAGCGCACTACGCAAGTAATGCAGAGTCTGGCTCGCGATAAAACTTGCCTCGCGCTTGTCCTCGGCCGTCACAATCTCGGCGTGCGGCACCTCCCATGTCAAGCTACCTGCCTGCGGTTCGTCCGGGACACCGCGGACCCACGGCCAAGTTTGCGCGTTGATCCGCTGAAGGAGGCGTTGTGCGACGGAGTCCATCTGACTGTACGTGCGGTGCGCCTGTGCGTACCGAAGCGCACTCCACCAGTACGACGGCGTGTCGGTGTCGGAACGGGGGACAAGGGCTATGTACATGCGTGGGGGAGCGCTATCGGGCACCCATCCATAATTGCAGAGCGGGCGAGCCAGTTATCCCGGGCGTCGGCTAAAACTACGCGACGGCCCCGGGGGGCGGCTCCGACGTACTGCAACATGTCGGACCCGGGCGGACGCCGTGGACACCTGATCAGCGCGAACGTTGGCCATTGGCTAGCTCAGGGTGGCGCGTGAGGCGCTTGGCAGTCAAGGCGACGCTGGTCCGATCAACCGGGTCGCTGCGGCGCGGCGAGGGCCTTGGCGATCGCCTTCAGCTCCTCCGACAAGAACGGCGTCGCGTAGGTCTTCAGGACTTCCGGCTCGGTCGGACAGCGCTGCAGGTCGGGGCATACCAGTGGGATCGTCACTCTGAATGCCTTGGACAGGTTTGCAATGGAGGAAGCGTCGAACGCCGCCTTGACGAGGAGCTTCGACCCCGATGCGAAGGTCCGGGCGACGAGGTCGTCGACACCCAGCCTCGTCAGTCCCTTCTCGACGGTCTCGCCGGCAATCTTCTCGTATGTCCCGGAGTCGACAAGCGTGGCTGCAGTGTTGAGCAGCTTGCAGAGGTCGTGACCTCGGGTGGCGCGTCGTCCGAACGGCAGTCCTTCGATGATCTTGTCGGCGATGCCCTCATAGAAGCCGTCCTCATCGAAGACGTACTGGATCACGCCTTCCGTCGCCCCGGGCAGCTTCGCTCGAAGTCTGCGCCGTGCGACCTTTCGTGCCTCGGTGATCGACTGCCGAACACGCTCCCTGGTCGACGGCCATGGCGATTCGTCCTTGGCAGGCCGGTGACGAGGAGGAACGGATGCCGTGGCCTCGGACTCTCGTCGTGGCTCAGGGATGCGAGGCCTCGGTGGGGGCGGTGGAGGAGTTCGTGCGACTGTCGGTCGAACCTTCTTAGGTCTTGCAGCACGCGTCGTCTTGTACGACCTCGCCATACTCACGAGCGGCCCGTACCAGGTTCGTCGGTACTGCCAGTGATCCTTGCCGATGCCGGACTTCCGATAGTGCCGCTGTCCACACCGCGTGCACCAGTAGAGCTTGCCAAGCTTGGCCACTGCGTTGACGCTACGTAGTCGCGCGATCACAGCCCAGCGGCCGTTCGGCTTGAGGCGCCAGACGGCGGCAACGTCTGCGCCCGCGGGCTATGAGCACTGGCGCGACCGTGCAGCGCAGGTCGAGTAGATGGCGCTTCGGCTTCGGTGTGGAGGCGGAGCATGTCCGGAGGAGCCCCAGCTCAGACGGCACGGAACGACATAGGCCGGGCGTCGAGATCCCGCCGGATCCGCCTTACACCGAAGAGGTCACTCTCGATTGGGATATCGCCGACGTGCAACGGCAGTTGGGCGTGCTGCGACTGCGCGCGGCGTCCTACGGTGCCCCGCGTGAACTCCCTCCCGATCTGGGTACCGCTCATCGTCGCCGGGCTCGGCGTGCTCGGCACCGTCGTGGGCACCCTGGCCGGTGTCCTCGTGACGCAACGGCGTTCAGACCGCAGGGAGCGGGAGAGCTGGGAACGTGAGCGCGTGCGGGAGCGGGAGCTCTGGGTGCGGGACGACATGCTCCGGACCTTCGAGCAACGACGGGATGCCTATGCCGACTTCTATAGCTCACTACGCATTGCGTACCTGGCCGTCATCGGCATCGGCGAGGAGCGCGCGGACGGCTGGGAACGTGAGCTGGAGCGCAAGTATGACAAGCTCCGGTTGTACGCCTCGCCCGAAGTCTTCCGAGCAGCGGACGAGGCCTTCACCGAATGTCGGCTCCTGGCGTCGGGCAGGGGTTCTGCGCAAGAGTATGACGATCTGGAAGACGCCTTCATCGAGGCGGTGAGGCGCGACATAGGCGTCCCGCGGGATCTATGGTCGGCCTAGCAAGGACGGCCGGTCCAAGACGCCCGACGACGCTAGTGGAGTGCAGAGTGCCTACGGCGTTCGCTGCACGGTGGGCCGCGTCCCCACGCTGACACCACCACCGCGACGCATCGCGTACGCCACCCTCTGCCTTCGGTCGTCGCTGTCGGACTGCGCCAGATGGAGGGGCATGGGCACGGTAAGGGCCGGCCTCGGAAGCACCAGAAAGGCACCACCGCACGCGCCACCCGTCCGCATGGGGTGACACGGGCTGGCACGACGAACAGCAGAAACGTGGCTGCAAACTACGAGCCGAGCAGAAGCGTCCGCATTGACACGGAAGTACTCACCCGCGGGGTCGCCCGGTACAAATCCGGTACAGAAGGCAACTGATATTCCGCGGCACTCTGCGGCACGAGCCGGCACTCAGTGGCAGGTCACGGCATGATCATCAATGAAACCCCCGGTGAGACACGGTTCACCAACTACCGCTGACCCAGGTCGCGCTGTCGATTACGTCAAGTTCGTTGATCGTCGGCGCCGTACGCGAACGACCAGCACGCATGTCAGAACGATGACCCCGCCGAGCGCGCCGAGCGCGATGACCCACCCCAGAATCGGAGACTCGGCGGGCGCCGCAGATGAAACCGCACCAGCAGGAGCAGCCGACGTCGAGGGTGAGGCTGGCAGCTCGTGGGTCGCAGTGCAGTTGTTGTCGGAGTACGGCGACGTGGAGTTGATCGGATGGAACTCGTACCGCTGGCCGGTCACGTAGGAGCGATCCACCGACGTGGCGGCGCCCCCGCCGGGAGGGTCGATGGCATCCGTGCCGCGCACCTCCACCATCAAGCCCGCGTCCGTCCGAACCTGAGCGATGCGCCCCGCTCGTGTCGTCTGAATGACGGTGCCGCTGAACGCCGCATCCGATAGCCGCGGAGTTCCGGCCGCGCAGGATGCCCACGCTGGCGATGCTGCCCCTACGGACAGCACGAACAGGTGCGCCGCCGTCAGCAGCACCGTCACCACGATCATCCAACGAGCGCCCGGCTTCCGGCGAGACCTCGTGCGACTCAGCCTGCACTCAACAACTGATTGCGCAACCGACGCCGACACGTCCGCGATACTCCCATCCTGCCGCGCTTCCGCCCTGGGCACCCTGCCGACATCCCTGTGGACCTCTGCCCGACCGTTACCCCGGGCCGCCGATGCACCGTGAGCCGCCCTCAACCGCTTCAATTACGCCTCGGGTCAACGTGCGTCTGATGGGCTGGAGAGGCAGCAGAGAGGCATCACCAGCATCGGCACGTGCTGATTCGCCGAGCGGTCGATGGCACTACTACCAACCGCAACAGTCCTGAGCGGCACGACAGGACACGCCAAATCCGCGTTCAGACCGAAGTGCTCATGCTGAGCACGCACTGCGGACCAACAGCGGCAACCAGGGACTCAAGTGAGCGCTCTACCAGTCCGCGTGCTGAGTAGTCGGTCATGACTCAGTGAGTAAGTCCTACTTTCGCCCGCAACGCGGTGCGGGCAAGGGCCAACGTCAAGCCGTCATCGCCTTGCGCCATCGCCTGCTCAGCATCATGCGCACTCGCTATTTCTAGATGGCCGAGGGACCCGCTGGGGCCTAACGGAAGCATTGGGCTGCCGCCCCCGGCGGGGTGTGGCCGGCTACGCCTGCTCCTCCCATTCCGCTCCCTCTACCTCCTGCCCGGTCGCGGTCGGCTACCCGACCCCGCTCCCACCGAGTTCGCGTCTGATTCTGTTGGCAGCATCTCCGGCGTCCGGCACGACCAAGATCTGGTGCTCGTCCCGGGAGACCACGAAATCGAGGTGTACCGAAGCAGCGCTGAAGCGCCGCTTCGCCCTGATCCGAGCACTCTTGCAGCTCGCGGTCATCCCCGGAACCACGCACGAGCCACGTGTCAGGTGGCTTCCTGCCGAGGGCGGTATGGGTAGACCTCGGGCACATGGGACCCGCCCTACTCCATTCGGGCTACGGCCGCCGGATCGGCAACGCGGCGACAGCGCTCCTGGTAAGCCCTCCCCCTGTGATCGCGGAGCAACGCAGCGACCACGCAGCGACCACGGACGGCAGCAGGATCGACCGCGCCGCCACTGGGAGGAGCAACGGCATGGGGTTCCACCGAGTCTTTCCGGCGATGTTGCTGCTCACCGCCGTGGTTGCGGGGTGCTCATCGCCGTCTGTCCCTCCGCCGGCACCGACCACGCCGTCGACTCCGGCCGACGCCGCGGAACAACGAGCCCTCACCGCGTACGAGGACTTCTGGACGGTCACGAACTCCGCCCTCGCCGCCCCGAAGTCGCGCGACTGGACCGCGCGGCTGCAAGAGGTCGCGACCGGGCAGGCACTGGAATCGCTCCGCACGGATGTGGAGAACTACGCCAGCCTCCCAGCGCATACAGAGGGCGCAGTCACCCGTGAACCGGTGGTGCATCGCCTGGCTGATAACCGTGTCGAGGTGGTCGATTGCATCGACCTCGGCGACTCCCGGCTCGTCTCCGATACAACCGGAGCCGTTCTTGACGATCTGGCGAATCGGGTTCAGCGCTACCGGTACCGAGCCGAGCTTCTCACGGTCGGGGACGGATGGGTTGTCGAGCGCACGGCACCAGCGCTGGACGAGCCGTGCTGACCGCCTCCGCTCTGGCTGTCGTTCTCCCGTCGTTGTTACTCACCGTCGGCGGTGCCTCCGGCCCGCCCGGCTGCGTGGTCGTCGACAGCACCGGGAGGTGCCTTGTCGGCGCCGTCGACCCTGGCCGTCCCGGTGGGCCACGTGATACCGATCGTGGTCCCCGGGCCGCTCAGACCCGGGCCCGGCCGAAGCCAGCAGCCGGGCCGGTGCCACCCCAGCCTCCGCCGGTCGCCGCGTTGCCGTTCGGGGACGGTGGCTGGGCTGTTGGTGATGAGCCCGATCCCGGAGCCCTTCTCGATCCAGCGCCAGTCACGGGCCGGCGAGCCGGCGCTCCGGTTGTGGCGCCTGAAGTGCTGGCTCAGCGGGCCGTCGAGCTGCTGACCCTTGCACCGCCAGTTCTGCACATGTCCGTACAGAACGGCGCCTTCATCGGTGTTCCGGTTTGGCTATGGATCGGAGATGGGGCCGCGTACGCGGGACCGGTATCGGCGACCGCAACGGCAGGCGCCGCGAGCGTCACCGCAACGGGCAGGCTGGCCGCAGTTGAGTGGTCGATGGGTCCGCCCGGCGCCTTGATCCGATGCTCGGGTCCCGGTACTCCCTGGATCGGTCAGGACGGCCCTTCGCCGGATTGCGGCTACGTGTATGAACACCGCTCGTTGCCGGAACGAACCGGCGGCACCGGCCGCTGGACGATCACCGCAACCAGCGTATGGACGGTGACGTGGTCGGGAACGACTGACGGCTCTCCCGTCGACGGGGAGCAGACAGTCCGCGTCTCAAGCGAAACATCCTTGACCGTCGGCGAAGTGCAGGTCCTGGTCGACGGTGATGGCCAATGACTGCGACCGTTCCGCACCTCACCATGCAAAACCAGCCTGCGCCCAAACCCTTGCGTGGTCGGCGGTCCTCACGGCTGATGCTTCTCGCCGTGACGCTCGCGGTGGCCGGCGCATTGCTCGGAGCCTTCGCATACCGCGTTGCGGTGTCCCGCGAGGGCATCGTGGCAACGGCCCGCCCAGTGCCGTTCGGCGAAGTCATCGAGCTCTCCGACCTCCGGGAGGTGCTGCTCCCGCCGGACACCGGCCTGGTGACAATCCCGTGGACCGACGTCAACACCTTGGTGGGACTGCACGCGGCAACCGACCTGTTCACCAACCAGACCCTGACGCGGGACGCTCTCACTGCCAAGCTCAGCCCCGCTCCTGGCGAGGCTGTCGTCGGATTGTCGGTCGAGGTCGGACACGCGCCCTCCGTCGCGCTCCAGGTCCGCGACCAGGTACTTGTGATCACCGGCGGCGCGAGTCCGCCGCGTCGCGCGTCGGTAGTGTCGGCCGGCGACGCGGACGTCTCAGGCAAGCGCAGCATTGACGTCCTCGTCCCTCAGGCCGACTCGGAAGAGCTGGCGCTCGCATCCCTCGATGGCCGCATCGCGGTCGTGCTCGTGGGTCGGGGGTGAGCGCTGTGCTGGTCGGGCTGGTGTCGGCGAAGGGCAGCCCAGGCGTCACCACATCCGCGCTTGCGCTGGCATCGCAGTGGCCGCGGACCGCGTTGCTCGTGGACGCTGACCCCTTCGGCGGCGACGTGCGTGCGGGGTTCGGCGGCGGCGACTGGCCACCTGCCGCGGGACTGGCCGAGCTGATCGTCGACCTTCGCAGCACCACGCTGGAGCAGGCGTTGTACCGGCGGGTGCACCATCTGGCACCGTACGCGCCACCGGTGCTCGCCGGCCTGGGTTGTGTCGGGCAGTCGGCCAGCATTCCGTGGTCTCGCCTCGGGCCGCTACTGGCCCGAATCGACGGTGCAGATGTCGTGGCCGACTGTGGTCGATTCGCCGCAGCCGACGGCGTCATGCCATTGCTGCGGACGTGCGACGCTCTGGTTCTCGTCACGGCGTCGTCGCTGCGCGCGGTCCGGTCTGCGGCACGGATCGCACCGCTACTGCAGGAGGCAACAGGCGCCGAGGCGGGCGACCCGCGGGTCTCGCTTCTCGTTGTGGTCGCTGACGAGCCGTATTCAGCAGCCGAGATCGCCGACGGATGCCGGCTGCCGCTCCTGGGCGAGATGCCCAAGGATGCGATAGCGGCGGCGGTATGGAGCGACGGAGCACGCCCCGGCCGGTCCTTCGCGCGGTGCGCCATGCAGCGCACTGCTCGCCAAATCGCTGAGAAGCTTGCAAGCCTCGGACCGTCCGGGCGGCCGATATGACGCCCACGGTGAACGGCTCTCCGCGCCCGTCTCAGGCGGATCGCGAGCTCGCCCGCCGAGTCCACGCCGCAGTGCTACAGCGGCTGGCGGACGAACCTGGACGCGACCGTCTTGATCCAGCTGATCAGCGCCAACTGGTGCTCGCCTGGATTCAGGCGGAACTCGACACGGAAGCCCGTCGCCGGATTGCTCACGGTGAGCTGCAGCTCGATCCCCGTGTCGAGCGTTCGGTCGTTCAGACGGTCGAGAACACGGTGTGGGGCCTCGGACGCATCCAAGCGCTGCTCGACGTCCCCGATGTCGAGGACATTCACATCACCGGCTGTGACGTGCCGGTTCTGCGTATGACCGATGGCTCGGTCCGGACCGCGGATGGACCGGTCGCGGACAGCGACGCCGATCTCGTTCAGCAGTTGCAGTACATCGCCGCCCATCACGGCAGCACAGAGCGGGCGTTCTCCCCTGCCCAGCCGTGCCTGAACATGCAGCTTCCCGATGGCTCCCGGCTGGCAGCGATGCGCGACGTCGTTCCGCGCCCGATCGTGACGATCCGCAAGCACCGGCTTGTCGACGTCTGTCTGCGAGACCTCGTTCGGCTCGAGACTGTTTCTCCTACGCTCGCCCGCTTCCTCGCAGCACTCGTGACCGCTCGCCTGAGCATCCTCGTGACCGGCACGCCCGCGTCCGGGAAGACCACGCTGCTTCGGGCGTTGGCCCGAGAGATCGACCCACGCGAGCGTTTCGCCACACTGGAAACCGAGTTCGAGCTGAACCTCCACCGTCTCCCGAACCGGCCACCACTGCTCTACGCCGCAGAGTGTCGATCAGGATCGACAGAGCGCGACCCGGCCACGGGACGGCCGGCCGGAGAGATGACACTCTCGGACCTCCTGCACCAGACGCTGCGGATGTCGGTCACGCGGGTGCTCGTCGGAGAGGTCCGCGGTGAGGAAGCGCTCCCGATGCTCGAGGCGATGAACGCGGGCATGCCGGGCTCGATGTGCACGCTGCACGCTGGATCGGCGAGTGAGGCCTTCGAACGGCTCGTCACGGCGACGATGAAGGGCGCCGGCTCGGGGTGGTCGGACTCGTTCGTCACCCGCCTCGCCGCGCAGGGCATCGATTACGTCGTCCACATGCGACAGGCATTGGCTCCCGGCGGACGCAGGACGCGTGTCGTTTCCGAGGTCGCGGAAGTGACGTCCCTGGGTGAGAACGGCGGCGTGGCGATGAATCGCGTCTTCGCTGCTACGGATACCGGAGATCCCAGAGCGCGGTTCCAACTGCTGCCGCAGGACCGTCGTCCCTTCGAGGAAGCAGGGATCGACCTGGGATTCCTTCAGGGTTCCACCGACGGATGGCAGCGATGACGCCCGTCGAGATGGCCGCCGCGGCCGCGGGCGGCTGCCTCTCCCTGGCTGCAACTCTGTTCGTCGCCGGCGTCCGTGTCCGACCCCCTGTCTCCCGCGGGCCAGCCGTTCCCGCCTCCTCCTGGGTACGTGGCCTCAGACGTGCCTGGGCCGCAACGGCCAACCCCACCCACACAAAAGCCCAGCGCAGGTGGCGAGCGCTCGGCTGGTGGGCCGCTGCGACGGCGGTCTGGGCCCTGACCGGATGGCCGGTAGCCGGGCTGGCGACACTCGCGGCCGGACTGTGGCTGCCTTGGCTGCTCGGTTCGGGGCGCGTGGTGCATGAACGGATAGCCACCCTGGAAGCGCTCGAGACCTGGTGTCGGCGGATGGCAGACACCCTCGCCGGGGGTGGAGCGATCGGGCTCGCCCAGGCGATCGTGACGTCTGCTGCACGGATCGACGGGCCCGTCTCTTCCGCTGTACGCACGTTGGCACGGCGCCTGCAGCTGGATCAGGGACACCCGGCGCCCGCCCTGCGCGAGTTCGCGGACACCATCGACGACCGCACCGGTGACGCCGTCGCTGCAGCGCTCCTCCTCGCCCTGCACCAGCAGAGCACGGGCGTCGCGCAGATCCTGCGCCAGCTCGCCGACGGTGTAGCCCGCGACATCCGCGCACGCCGCGACATCGAGGCCGCTCGCGCCGAGTCCAGGCAGTCCATCCGCATGCTGTTGGTCATCCAGGTGGGGCTACTCGTGCTTCTGGCGCTGACCCCAGCGTTCGCCGCCCCCTACAGCACTCCAGTTGGGCAGGTGGTCATGGCGATGTTGCTGGCCGGCACCGTCGCGTTGCTGGTCTGGATGCGCCGGCTGTCCCTCGGCCGGCGAGCGCCGCGCTTCCTCGGCGGGACGGCGGGCACATCATGAACTCTGGCCTACCCCTCGTCCTGCTGGCCGGGGCTTTGATCGGCAGTGCTGCTGCCCTGGTCATCACGGCTTGTACACAACGCCATCCGATTCTCGCCGATGCCCTCACCGCCCTCGACGAGCGAACGCCCCTCCCGCCGTTGCCAGAACGTTTGAGCTCGCGGTCACGCCTGCTGCTACCCATCCTCCGGCGGATCCCCGTCGCGGTCCCCGACGGCGACCTCGAGTTACTTGGCATCGGGCGCGACCGGTTCCTGATCGTCGCCGCGTCGTCCGCTCTGAGCCTTGCGGCCGCCGGTCCCGCCCTTGGCGGTGTGCTCGCGGTGCTCGATATCGGGATCCCCGTGGTCGTGCCGACCGGGCTGGGAGTGGCCGGGTTGCTCGTCGGCTGGACCAGTCATGCCCGTCGCACCAGCGAGCGCGCCGACCAGGCCCGCGACGAGCTTCGGTCCGCACTGGTCTCCTACCTCCAGCAGGTCGGGCTGTTGCGGCGCGGAGGGGCAGGCGTGTCCACCGCGCTGACGGTTCCCGGGATGCTTCTCACCGACAGCTGGGCGATGCGCCGACTGCGCGACGAGCTCGACCTCGCCCAGCGCGCCGGCGAGATGCCCTGGGACGGTCTTCGGCGGTTCGGGGAACGCGTGGACATCGACGAGCTCACTGATCTGTCCACGATCGCGGCCACGGCCGGCCAGGACGGTGCTGCAGTGGTCGGCACCCTGCTCGCTCGGGCTCAGAGCCTCAGCGACGAGCTTCTGGCCGACGAGCATGCCGCCGCACACCGGTCCAGCGGACAGATGAGCACCCCCGGTGCGCTGCAGGTCTTTCTCATCGCGGCGTGGGTTCTTTTCCCGGCTGGTACCGCGCTCTTGTCCAGTGTCTGACAATTCAGGAGGTCCGACCATGAATCTGCTTTCCACCCGGGCACGCGGCCGGCTGATCGAATTGGCGTGGAGCGTGCGCGCGCAGCTCGAACAGCTCGACGAGCGCGGCGGAGGCCGGAACACGGACGAGGGGTTCCACATCTCAGCGGGCGCCGTTATCGCGGGCACGATCGCGGCCGGCGTCGCCGCCTTCGTCGCCAACAAGCTCGGCGTCCTCAAGTAGCCGGACCGGGCGGTGGACGAGCGCGGCGGAGCGACGGGCGTCGAGATGGCGCTGTTGTGGGGCGCGATGATCCTGATGATCCTCGCCGTTGTCCAGGTCGCCCTGTTGTTCTTCGCTGGCCAGCTCGCGCTGACCGCAGCTCAGGACGGTCTGCGCTCGGGCCGCTATTTCGGCGCTGAGTCAGTCGCGGGAGCCGCGCAACGGGACGCCCAGGAGTTTCTCTCGCGGACTGCCGGCACCACCCTGACCGGCGTCACCGTGACTGCCACCGTGGACGAGGGTGTCGGTCTGCTGCGGGTTCGAGTCGAGGGCACCGCGCTCTCCCTCATCCCCGGTGTTCCAGTGCAGGTTTCCCGAGAGGCTGTGGGCGGCCTCGAACGGGTTGCGGCGTGACCCGGGCTATCGCCTCCGCAGAGCGAGGCGGGAGCGCATCAGTCGAAGCAGCGATCCTATCGATCGTCATCGGGCTGCTCATCGCCTTCGCGATCGCGGGCGGCCGACTCGCCGCCGCTGAGGCGGCCGCGGACCACGCCGCCCGCTCGGCCGCCAGGGTGGCGTCCTTGCATCGAGACGCGATGACAGCCACAACAGTCGCGCGGGAGGCCGCAGCGGCCAGCCTCTCCGAGCAGGGGCTGGACTGTCGCGCGCTGGACGTCGCCGTCGACACAGCCGGATTTGCTCGGCCCATCGGCACCCCCGCATCCGTGACCGCCACCGTCCGATGCGAGGTCAACTGGACAGACCTCGGCCTCCCTGGCGCGCCGGGCACCCGCACCGTCGCGTCAACCTTCACGAGCTCCATCGACCAGTGGCGGGAACGCGCATGACCCGGAGATGCGAGCACAGATCGGAGCAGGGCGGCGGCGCCGTCAGCGCTCCGATGGCCATCGCAACAGTCGCCCTTCTCGTCGTCATCGGGCTCAGTATCGACGGTGTCCGCGCCGCACAGGGCATAGCCAACGCCGACGCGATTGCCGAGGAAGCCGCCCGAGCAGCAGGCCAGAGCCTCGACATCGCCTCGCTGCGCCGCGGCACGGCCGCCATCGATCCCACCGCGGCGGTCGTTGCCGCACGCACTTACCTCGCTGAGGCCGGCGTCGACGGGACGGTCACGGTCACCGCTCCCCAGCGAGTTCGGGTCGAAGTACGCATCACCCGTCCCACAGTGCTCCTCGGCCTCCTCGGCCAGGGCGAGATCGTGAGCGAAGGGGCTGCGGATGCACAACTTGTGGCGTTACAACCGGGAGAACCGCCATGATCAGAGTCCGCCGGCTAGTGACATCCGTCGCCGCGGCCGCAGCAGTGTTGGCCATTCTGTTCGGCCTTCCCGTCCTACTGTGGCTGCTCGCCCGGCAGCTTCTACCCGCGGTGCTGCCGAGCGGGCTGACCCCCGTCGACATCCTCCTCCGTCCCGACGACGGCACCCTTCTCGTGGGTTTTCTCGTCCTGGTCGGGACTTGCGCATGGCTCGTACTGGCCGTCTCGATCATCACTGAGTTGGTCGCCACACTTGCGCATCGAGCCGCTCCGCGGATCGGCCTACCCGGGTTCCGGCTGGGCCATAGCATCGCCGCGGCGCTCGTCGCGGCGATGCTCAGTGCCAGTCCAGCCATCGCCGCGCCCGTCTCAGCAGTGGCGCTGGCAACCGTCGCTTCCGAGTTCCCGACGAGCAGGCCCTCTGTGAACAGCCCCGAACGAACAGAGCCCGTTCACATCGTCAAGCCCCGCGACACGCTCTGGCGGATCGCAGAGACCTCGTTGGGCGACCCGCTGCGGTGGCGCGAGATCTACGATCTCAACGTCGGACGGATTCAACCCGACGGTGGCCGGCTGACTGAAGCATCTGTGCTCGTCGTCGGGTGGCAACTCACCCTGCCCGACAACGCACGCGACAGGGTCCAGGTAGAACCCGGCGACACGCTGACCGAGCTGGCCGCCGACTATCTTGGCGATCCCAGCCGCGCCGATGAGCTCTTCGCGGCCAACACTGCAACACCGCAGCCTGGCGGGGTCACGCTCACCCAACCCGACTTGCTCCAGCCCGGCTGGACACTGCTCCTTCCCGAATCGCGGCCGCCGAATACCGCGCCCCCACCCCTCCTGCCTGCACCGAACCCCTCTCCAACCGCCACGGCCGAGCCCGTCGAGCCACCCGCTAGCCCCTCTCCTCCTCCTGCGCCTCCCAGCGAGCTGCACACCTCCGCGCCCAACCCGGGGACAGCCGCACCCACGGCCACACCGCCTGCGCAGGCTGAGAACGGGGAGAGCAATGCCCCCGCGCTGACGATCGTCGCACTCGGCGTGTCCTCGGTCGTGGTGGGCGGGCTTCTCACGAGGCTCGCCGTGCGACGACGCCGTCAGCTCCGCCACCGGCCACCCCACCACCGGATTGCGGTCCCCGCCGACGTACCCGGTCGGATCGAGTGGTCAGCCAGCGACCACTCGCCCACGACTGCCGTGACTCGCTTGGATCTTGCGCTCCGTTCCCTCGCACTCGCCAACTACGACGGCATCGCCGTGCCGGCCCTCCGATCGGTCCGGTTGACGGCCATGGACACGCTGATCACCCTGGCGGGGCGGGCATCGATGCCCCCGCCTTTCGTGGCGATCGGGGAGCAGGACGACTGGACTCTTGACGCCGACGCGGCGCTTCCCGTCCCCGCTGAGGAGGCATCCGGCCGGTGCGCTCCGTTCCCCACCCTGGTGTCGATCGCCACCGACAACGACCGCACCCTGCTCGTCGATCTGGAAGAGCGGGCCGTGCTTCGCATCGGCGGCAACCGATCCCGTGCCAGAGCGCTCCTGCGCCACATCGCGGCCGAACTCGCCACGAGCCGCATCGCCGAGGACACCGAGGTGCTCCTCGTCGATCTTGGCGACGACCTGGAAGAACTCAACCCGGACCAGATTCGGGCGATGCCTGACCTCGAGACCGCCCTCACCGAAATCGAGGACCGGGCCTCGGCAACCTCAGCCGCGGCGGAGCGGCTCGGAATGGCCTCAGTCGTCCAGGGCAGGCTGCGCGACATCGCCGCAGATTCTTGGCTCCCCACCGTCCTGCTCATTGGGCGCGAGCCCGGCCAGAACGAGCGTGCGCGGCTGGAAGTACTCGAGGCCGCCGCACGCGGGACAACTGCGGTGTCCGTCGTGGTGCTCGATCCCCCGAACGCGACGCTGCACATCGGAGCCGACGGCGGACTCGACCTTTCGGACATCGACGACGGCCCGTGGCATGCCGCGCAGCTCACTGACAACGCCGGCACCCACCTGGCCGCGATCCTCGGCCCAACCGCTGAGCCGCCCCTCCCCGTTGGGCCTGCCGTCGACCCACAGCCCTGGGCAGCCGGAATGCAGGAGGACGGCTCGCTCGACGACAACGTCGACGAGCCGGCGGAGGAAGTAGACGAAGACGGCGAGGAAAAGGAGGCACCACCACCCGCCGACTCGACGGCGCCGCCACTGCGGCCGCCGGCTGATCCCGAGGCCGCACGGCGGCTGGCCATCGTCGAGCATCAGGATCCGCATCTTGACGACGACCTGGCCAGATGGCATCAGGACGGACCACCCGTCGTCCCGATGATCGCGATCCTCGGGGAACCGGCCGTCCGGGCGCCAGGGGCCCAGCCCACCGCACGACCGAGCTGGTTCGCCGAGGTGCTGGTGTATCTGAGCCTGCATCCCGCCGGCGTCACGGCGGCCAAGGCCGTCACCGACCTCTGGCCGGACGGCCACCGGATCAGCCCGGCAACAATCCGGCACGCGTTCTACGGCGCCCGTCGTTGGGCGGGGCGTGGACTGGGCGGCGATTCGAAGGCCACCTTCGTCAGCGACATGCAGAACGACAGCACGTACCGCCTCCGCGGGCATCTGCTCGACTGGGACCTGTTCCGACGGCTACGCAAGCGAGGACAGGCCCGCCACAGCGCAGGCCATCCGGACGCGGTCGCCGACTACGAGGCAGCTCTCGCCCTCGTCCGAGGTCCGGTGCTCAGCGCATTGCGCCCGGGTGGATACGCATGGCTCAACAACCACGACCAGCGTCATGACCTCCAGATTCCCGGCTTCATCGTCGACGCCGCGCACGAGCTCGTCGACATCGCGCTCGCCAACGGCGACACCGGTCTCGCCCGGCGGGCCGCCGAGCAAGCCCGACTGGTCGACATCGACGTGGCCTTCGACAGGCCGCTCACCGACCTGATGCGCGTCGCTCACGCCGAGGACAACCGCGCTGAGCTCGAGCTCTATGCGGCCGTACTACTCGACGCCCGCGGCTTCGAGGTACCCGAGGAGCTGGCCTCGGACAGCTTCGCGGTGCTCAACGAGCTGCTTCCTGCCGGCCCACGTCGGCCCCGCTCGTGACCTACGGGCCAATCGCCGCGACGGTCGCTGCTGCGACGCTGGGTCCTCTAACGCTCCTGCTGGCCCGACAGCGAATGCACCGCCCGTGG
The DNA here is from genome assembly GCF_050948425.1 of Pseudonocardia xinjiangensis. NCBI lineage: Bacteria > Bacillati > Actinomycetota > Actinomycetes > Pseudonocardiales > Pseudonocardiaceae > Pseudonocardia > Pseudonocardia xinjiangensis. Next base: position 5,119,625 of record NZ_CP192009.1, read on the forward strand.
GTGCCCGGGGTCGCCGAGACCGCAGCTGTCGCAGCCATCACGGGCATAGGCTTCGCGGTTGTCCTGTCCGGGCCAGCGTCAGCCGCAGTGCTCATTCCCCTGGGGCTGCTCGGGCCCGTTGCCGCAGTCGTGGATGCTCGCGAGGGCCGCCTACCCGATCTGATCACCGGCCCCCTCCTGGGAGCCACGACTCTCGTCGCTCTGGGATCCGGCCCAAACGGCTTCCGAGCCATCACCGTCGCCGCAGCCGCGACAGCTGGCGCCAGCCTGATTGCGACCCTCTCAGCTGACGCACTCGGCTGGGGTGACGTCAAGCTGGTCCCGAGCTTGACGATCGTGCTCAGCCTCCAGCACGCCCTGCTCAACGGCCTCATCTACGCCCTGCTGCTGATCGTCGTCACCACGGTGATCGTCGGTGCCGGCGAGCGGCGCAGCATCGTCCCCTACGGCCCGGCGATCGTCTTCGGGACGCTTGGTGCCGCGGCGGGCCTCTGAATGCCCCATCGGCGCCCGGCCACGCGCGGCGCACGACGAGCAGCCGGCCGCACGACCCGAGGGGCGGGCCCAGCGGCCGAGGTGGTGCCGCCCGGTTGCACGCGAGCCGGAGGCTGCACGATTGACGGCGCGTCGAGGTCAACGCCACGAAATCGACCCCGAATTGCAGCATCGGTTCGTCGATCCCCACCCCGCAGAGCCCGTGCAACCGCACGGTCGTCGGCCCGCTCGGGGTTGAGGCCTTCGACGAACGCGGCGAGATCAATGTGGTTCGGCAGCCTCGGCACCGTGACTGGCTCGTTCGTCACGGCCCAGGGTTCCAGCTCCTCGACCGGCCGGGTGAGCAGGTGTGCACGCAGCGCCTCCGCCACGTCGCGCGTCTCAGTAGCGGCGCCTACCGCTCCGATACCGGGGACGTTGCCGACCACTGCCCAGCCTTGCCCACCTGCGCCCGCAAGCGAAACGACTTCTGCTGACCGGGGTCCGGCGCTCAGAAGCTCTTGGGCGGCGGCGTAGGTGGAGGCATCCAGTGGTCGGGGCATCAGGCCAGGCGCCGTAGGAACTGTCGCGCCGACCGCGGCGTCCAGCGCCGTAACCGCACCAGCCAGATCCCGCACCGCCTCTGCCCGCGCTGCCCGCCCCACCCGACCGCGCCCGCTGCCCCGATGGCGCGCCAGACGCTCGGCGATGTACGTGGCGATGTGTGCGAGCTGGTACGTCTCGTAGCCGCCCAGCGTCAGCAACGGATAGTCCGGAGTGGTCATTCGAACGCACCTCCATGCGTGCGCCGCGGGCGCGCAGCGGGAACCCGAGTGGGCTGCGCAGTCCTGCCAGAGCGTTCAGAGACGGTGGGGCGACCTGTCCGAGGGGTCGTTGCTCTCAGGGCACGGGCTGCGGAGCGCGCGGCTTGTTCACGGGGGGCCAGGTCAGGCGCGTGGAGAAACGCGGACGCTGCAAGCTCTTCAGCGCGGCGAAACGCCATAGCGGTAGAGCGGAAGGCGGCCTCGTCACGAACGTCGAACATGACTCGACCCAGCGTCACCCTCAGGCGGCTGGGCTGCCCGACCGGCCGTTCCAAGCGCGCGAATACCGGCGGGGAGTCGACTGCCTCGAACATCACTGCGGGCTCTGCCATGCCCCGTATCGGCGCTACGCTCTTCGGATCCGTCGCCCGGACAAGCAACGATGCCGAAGGCTTCATCTCATCCCAGGTTCGAGCGAAAGTGGCCACCGTGGCGGCGTCGTGCATATAGACCAGCGCTCCGCCGACCCGCACGCTCACCGCCGCACCGTCGGTACCCGGCCGATGTGCCATCACCGTGGTGTCCTGCAGACCAGCCAGCGCGACGATCACGCTGACCGTCTGGCGCATTCGCTGCATCCGTTCCGCCTCCGAGCACAGTCGTGGCGCGACACGTGATCAGTCGCGCGGCTGGCCAGAGCGTCGCGACGCAGGCCGGTCATGCCGTGGCCGGCGAGTGACCATCTCGTGGTCGGACACAGCCGCAGCGGATGCCGGCACCACGATCCGACCCTCGGCCCATCTGCTGATCGCGTCTGCTGCTGTCCGTGACGCCGCCGCTTGGTGCTCCCGATCGCGATCCCGCTGCCATCCAGCGATCTCGCGCAGCAAGGCAGCCAGCGCCACGGTCAATGCGACCGCAGCCGGCCCGGGATCGTTCGCCCCGCCGACCATGCGGCGGCGATGGACCAGCTGGCGCGCAACTCGCCGGAGCCCGGCAGCCGAGGGTCCGTTCCGAACAGATGCGCCCCGCGGGGACCGAGCCGCGCGATCGAAGGCATCCGCGGCAGCACCCAGCTCGTCCGCATACCCCGCCAGCGCAGTCACCACATCGCGCGCGGCGTGCGCGATCCCGTCCGGATCCTCAGCACCTCGACCCCGTCGCGCAGCAGCCACAGCGGCACGAGCTCCATCGACCCTCCGCCGCGCCGCCTCCGCCGGCACCGCCGCAGCCGAGCCCTCCGCCCCCTCGTTCCACGCACGCAGCAACCGCGGAAGCGAGAGATCCGGGGCCAACTTGCTCCCGCTGTAGAACACCGGCTCCCCCGACGCCGCCGTGTCCCCTCGACGTGCGATCTTGTACCCCAGCGGATCACCTGACGGTGCCCGGCGTAGCTCCACCAGGTAGCCAGCAGCCTCCAGTGCCCCGATGAACGCCAGGGGTGAATCGGCTGACACCGCCGCGACGCGCACCGCCCTCGCCAGCTCAACCCGGGCCGGCTCCCTGCCCTGGCGACGCGCCTTCTCGATCTCCCCCCGCCCCGGTGCCCGCGCTGCCGTCCCGTCAGCAGCAGCGGTCATCGTCAGGCCCAGATGCCGTTCGATCCGCCGCGCCGTCTCCCTCAGCCGCGGATAGTCCCGGCTCGGCCAGAACCTGCGACAAGTGTCCTGCCGCACCAACACCACCGCGATGTGGACGTGGTCATCGGCATGCCGAATCACCACCCACCGCGGCCCACCCGCGTCCCGCCGCGCCGCGACACCCGCGCCATCAAGCAGCTCGCGTGCAATTGACGCCCACTCCGCGTCCGACAGCACCCGGTCTCCCGCTGCGACCCGCGCCGAGCAGTGCCACACGTACCCGCGCTTGCCATCCGCATCGCGCTCCGGCAGCCCAGCAGCGGCAGCGGGCGCCCGAACCGCTCGAATCAGCGGCCCCAGGTCGCGATCGAACTCCCCCGGCCCGATCTGCTCCGGCTGCCAACCTGCATCCCGCCCGTCCCAACTCCCGATCACTCGCGGCCGCACATGCTCCTGAGCCCGCCCCGGCCCCATCAGATAGGCAATAAGCCCACCGACCCGCCAGCCGTGCACCACCTTCGTGATCACCGACTGCCCCGCTCGAGCTCCGAGACAGCCAGGTCGATCGCTGCATCTAGCCGCGCAAGCAGATGCGCCACCCGCTCGGAAACCGCCGCATCCGCACCCGCCATGTGCGCCACGAGCGCAACATCAGCGTGCAGCCGCAGCAGATCGGGAAGCTCAACAGACGAGCTTGCACCTCCCTCCGCGGCGTCTATCGCCGTCTGCCCGATCCACGCACCCACCGCAAGGCCAGCCAGGGTCGCGCGCTCGCGGACCACCACGAGCTCCGCGTCGGAGAACCGGACCACCACCTGCCGACGCCGAGGCACCGATGCCCGCGCCCGACGCCGCGCTCCCTCGAGACGGTTCTCGGGCGTGTGCTCCACAAGCAGCGGACCGAAGCGTCCGGGCGCTGTCGAGCCGTGGTCCGTCTGGCCCCCTGTAGACGGAGGACCACGACACGGGTGAGTTGAGGCTCCACGAGACGGACTGGGAGCCCGTTCTAGACCGGATTGACGTGGGACCGCCTGCACGACGTCCTCACGGACCCCGTGCGGACCTGGCAGCCCACGTCCGGGTCGTATGCCGCGAAGCTGGCGCCCGGTGGTGGCCTCACGGTCTGCGGGCTCTGCGGCAAGGAGCTCGTGAGCCAGCGGCACCGCGGACACACCCGGCTGATCTGCCTCAAGCAGGCGACCGGCGGCTGCGGTTTCATCACGATCAACTACAAGCACCTCGAGGAGTTCGTCCTCGGGCTTGTGTGGGAGGCGCTGGACACCCCGGACGTGCGGGCCGGCCTTTCGACCCGGACCGAGACCACCGAGGACGCGGCGCTGCGGGCCGAGCTGCAGGAGATCGAGCGCCAGCTCGACCGCGCCTTCGAGGCGTTCACCGAGGGGATTGTCGACAAGGACCGGTATCTGCGCATCAAGACGGAGCTGGACGAGCGTGCCGAGCGTCTTGAGGGCGCCTGCACGACGTGGCGTCCGGTTTCCTGCTTGGCACCGTGCCGACCCTCAACGGCGCGCGTGAGCGCTGGGAGCGTGGCGACGTTCCGTGGCGACAGGCGTTCCTGTCGGCGCTGATCCGTGAGATGCGGGTCGCCAGGCACCCCGAGGGCATCGCCTCCACGCTTATCCGGTTTCACGAGGCGTGGCGAGACCGACGAGGCGTTCGCCGCCCGGGTGCACGAGCACCGCCACCGGGCTATGCGCGAGCGCCTGGAGATCGACTGGCGGGCATGACCTTCCGATTACGAAACAGCGGGCCCTCCATGTCATACTGATCGCGTTGCCCAGCCGACGCCGTTGTGAACCCCAGTCACACGGTGCCGCCGCCGAGGACTGCAGAGGATTAGCAGTGCTGAGTAACGTCGTGCCATTGGCACCTCTGGCGATCTTGGTCGCCTATCCCCTCTACGTCTTACTGATGGCCTTGGTGCTGGCTGTCTGCGGGGTCAAGAGGGCAGAGATCGCCAAGTGGGCCCTGAAGCAGGCCGACCGCCAGCGCTTCACCGATCTCGTCCGAGCGGCCCGCGGCCTTTCCGTCCCAGGAGCCGAGCCACCGGACGGCAGCTCGTGACACCCCGGGCGAGATCATGCGCGAGTGGCTGTTGATCGATTGGCGGGCCTGACCTTCTACCGTCTAGTCGCCAGGAGCGGCCGGTCACACGGGATTACGCCTCCCGGAAGAGACACAAAGCGGCGCTCGTCGCTCTCCGGGTCCGGCGTGTTCAGGTCGCTGTCCCAGAACAGTGGATTATTCCAGGTATGGACGAACTCCTCTGTCTGTCGAGAGTTCGCGCGGACGACCCAGATGTGAGCCCTGTCGCCTGGTTTAGCTCCCACCCACACCTCCGGACAGGTCCAAGTCTGGTCGTCCCTAATGACACAGGGCCCCCGCTGAAGGAAAAAGTTGCGGTCCTCGCTGCCATCTTCACTGCCGACGTTACTGGCGAACACCCAGAGCGTCTCGCCTTGCCGCAGGTTTCCCGCCTGCCCGCCCGCGCACTCAACCTCGCCGACGAGCCCCTCTGGACGATCGATGGTGGGCAGCTGGGCAGATGCCTGCTGGATGACGCTAGCGACAGGAGCGGGTACATCCCGCGCGGGAAGCACCTGGCGCCCGAGTGCCAGCGACGTCGCAATGACGCCGATGGCCGCGACAACCGCCAGGCCCGCCTCCACCTTGTTGACTGGCGTCGGGAGGCTGGAGTCGGTGGGGTTCGGCGGCGTCTCCTGAAGGAACGGCTTCACCAAGTAGACGAGGCTGATCAACCCGGCACCGCTCGCCCCCGACACCAGCCAGAAGGCGGGATCCGACGTGGAGGCGGCCTGGAGCAGGGCGGTGAATCCTCCAACGGCCGTGAACAGGTTCACAACGCTGCGTCCAGCAAGTGTGATCCTCGGATACCTGTTCGCCACCGTTGCGCCCCTATCGATCACTGATCGGGTAGAGCAGTAGTCGATCGGCGGCCACGGGTCGTTACGGAGCATAAGCAGCGCGTCCCCCAGCGCCTTCGTCCAGCAGAGTGGTGGTCATGCCGTGAGCGGTGGGTGCAACCGGACGTACGGTAGTGATCGTGTAACCTTGCGAGCGGCTCCCACCCCTGCCAAAACGCTCGCACGGTCACAGCGAGCAGGTAGGGAGAGGTGTGCCTGCGGACTGGCAAGCACTGGCAGTAGGTCCCGTCGGAGCCGCCGCCGTTTACGCGCTCGTCCGGCTGCTCGCGCTGTTGATCGCGCTCCGCGGCGCAGCGCCGGCCGAGAGACCAGAGATCCTGCGCGCGCTCGGGGACTTCTTCCGTTGGCGCCGCCCACCTGACGGCCCCGGCGGACCGAGTCTTCCCGCATGACTACGAGGCCGCGGGCGGCCAGATCGCTTTCGTGACGCGGGAGCACAGATTGATCTTGTAACAAAGGAGGCTCTTCACGAACGAGGGTGTAGTTGCGGCCTGAATCCGCCGGTCTCCAGCAACGATCTGGCGATGTAGTTCGTCAGGTTGCGGAACCCGAGCGCGGATCCACGAAGGTGCTCGAGCCTGCCGTTGATCGCCTCGGTCGGTCCGTTGGACGTTCCGGGCCGATCGAAGTAGGCAAGCACGTCAGTGGCGCGCCTCTTCAGCGTTCGGCTGAGCGTGATGACCTCGACCAGCGCACTCGGCACGCCCTGGCTTACGGATTCGATCAACCTGGTCATCAGCTCGCGTCCCTTCGCCCGATCAGGTTCGCGGTAGGCGGCGATCATCCGCTGGTAGATGCCCCAAGTCGCTTCGACCTCGACATGCTGGTCGGCGGCGAACAGGTCGGCCAGCCGATTCTTCTGCTTGTTGGTGAGCAGGTCGGCGCCGGTGTGCAGTGTCCTGCGCGCCGAGTAGAGCGGGTCGGCCTTCCTGCCGCGGTGCCCATGGATGGCTTGCTGCACGCGACGTCGACACTCGTCGAGGGCCCGACCTGCCAGCCGGACGACGTGGAAAGGATTCATGACAGTGGTCGCGTCGGGAAGTTCCTCGCTGGCGGCGGTCTTGAAGCCGGTGAACCCGTCCATCGCGACGACCTCCACCGCGTCGCGCCACGCGTCAGGGCGGCCGGCAAGCCAGGCCTTGAACGCCTGCTTCGAGCGGCCCTCAATCATGTCCAGCAACCGTGCTGGTCCGGTTCCGTCGCGGATGCCGGTCAGGTCGATGATCACGGTAACGTACTTGTCGCCGAGCTTGGTGTGGCGCCAGACGTGCTCGTCGACGCCGATCGCGGTGACGCCGTCGAGGCCGTCGTCGTCGATGAGGACGCGCTTGCCTTCGGCCAGGACGGCATCGTTGGCGGTGTTCCAGGCGACCCCGAGCCCTTCGGCGACCCGGGCGACGGTGAGGTGCTGGACCACGATGCCTTCCAATGCCCAGCGCAGTCCGCGGCGCGACAGTTTCGCCCGCGGCGCAGCAGCATGGCCGGTGTCTTGGCGCCACACGTGTCCGCAACTGGTGCAGCGGTAGCGGCGAATCGTGACGAGCAGAGTCGTGGGCCGCCAACCGAGGGGCTCGTGCGCCAGTTGCCTGGTGACGGTGTCGCGGGGTACGCCTTCGCAGCCACAGCGGCGGCACCACTGATCGGCATCGAGAACCCGGCAGGCGAGCACGGCACGGTCGGGTTCGAGTCGCTGTCCGGTCACGACGAGGCCGAGCTCATCGAGCCGGCAGAACTTGGTCAGGTCAGGGCAAGCGAAGCCCGCGTCAGGGCTAGCGTCAGGCACGTCGAGGTCTTCCAGATGGCTGGCGTAGGAACCTCGATCATCGGGAGACCTCGACCCCTACTTCGTCTCAAGCCCGCAACGCTCGACTGTTGGCTGGTCGGCACAGGCGGGAAGCGGGCCGCTCTTACGGCGTTGGCTCCGCCGGGGCTGCTGGCCGGAGTGAAAAAGCTTGTGTCACCAGTTCGTCGAGCATGGTGGTGATGTTCTTCTCCTGCGGGTCGCTCGGGGTGAACTGAGTGTAGTCCTGGAAGTCTTCGGCGAAGGTGAGCGCGGCGGTGGGGTGCACGCCGGTGACATTGAGGTCGCTCACGATCCGACGCAGGTCGTCGACGGCGCGGGTTCCTCCTTGGATTCCATAGCCGACGAACCCTGCGACCTTGTCGTTCCATTCCGCGTAGAGGAAGTCGATGGCGTTCTTGAGCACGCCGGGGATCGAGCCGTTGTATTCCGGGGTGACAAACACGTAGGCGTCGAACGACTTGATCCTCTGGGCCCAGGCGTGGGTGTGGGCGTGTGTGTATTGGCCGCCGCGGGGCGGCATGGGTTCGTCGAGGTGGGGTAGGGCGTGGTCGGCGATATCCACGACTTCGAAAGTCGCGTCATCGCGTCGGGCGGCGATGTTGAGGACCCACCGGGCGACGGCGTCGGCCTTGCGGCCCGGGCGTGTGCTGCCGACGATGATTGCCACTCGCGGCTCGGTCAGGTCTGCCGAGTGGGTGGTTGCTAGGTCAGGCTGCGATTTCATGGTCATCTCTCTGAGGTCGTGCTGGATATAGGCCGCCGATGCGGGCGAACAGGCCGTCGCGGGCGGCATCGGGGCCGCAATGGGAGTGATTCGACATGATCAGTGGAAGCGGTATGCGCCGATTTCGTGCAGCACGGTCGTGACGGGCGGCTCGTCACACACCTGGTCGAGGCTCGTCCGGTAACGCTGGAACGCTTTGAGCTGCTGGAGCATCTCCGGGCCATCTTGCAGTTCCACGAAAGACACGAGGGTGACCTTGTCTTCGAGTTGGAAGGTCGCGTAGCGCAACCCGTCCGGCTGAACGGACGCCAGCTCGTCGTAGACGGCGCCGAGCAACTCCAGCACGTGCTCAACCTCGTCAGGTTTGATCTTGCATCGGGTCATCACGTGCACGGTCCGCTCCTCACACCGATTGCCTGTCGGCCGGGCGCTGCCTCGTTCAAGCAGGTACGCGCCCGCCAGTTTCACATGACAGTCTGTATTTTGGAAGACCATCTGTCAAGCGAATGCTAGGATGGCTGTCATGGCCACCCGCAAGTACGAGCAGCGCCTGCGCGCAGAAACGGCGGAGGAGACCCGCCGACGCATCCTGGACGCGGTGTACGCACGACTGCGCGAGGCGCCCGCAGAACCGGTCAGCGTCGACCGCATCGCCAAGCTGGCCCGCGTCGCACGCCCCACCGTCTACCTGGTCTTCGGTTCCCGCGCGGGACTGTTTGACGCCGTGGGAGCGGATCTGCTGCAGCGCGGAGGGTTCGAACGCATACTCCATGCGTCAGCCGATCCGGACGCCCGCGAGGGCCTGCGCGGCGCGATCCGCGGCGTCGTCGAGATGTACGCGGCACACCGCGACGTCCTGCGGGTCCTGTCCTCGATGGCGCTGCTGGACGCCGCCGCAGTCGGCGGAGCGATCCAACGGCTCGAACACGGTCGGGCCTCCGGCATGGCCCACCTCGCGCGACGCCTCGCCGACCAGGGGGCGCTGCGCCCAGACGTCACGGCCGACCACGCCACGGACATACTCTGGCTGCTGACCAGTTTCGACAGCTTCGACCTGCTACACACCGGCCGCGAGATGCCCGCCGACAAGGTCGCGACGACGCTGATCACGACCGCCAAGCACAGCCTGCTGCAGTAAGCACGCCCAGTTTCGGTATCCAACAGGCCACATCGGACGGATGACTGCGCGGCTCCGCGCTCGAGTTCGCGATCTCACTAACTTATCGCCAGATCCCTACTCGAGACCGGCGGGTTCAGACGTCAACTACACCCTGGATTCTGAAGAGCCACAAAAGATTCCCCCAGACGACCTTGTCGTGACCGAGCCACCGCCGAGGGGATCTTCCGACATGTTCCGGATGAACGAGGAGTAGAAGGCCGCTCGAGAGCAGCACCGTGCAGAGCGCGAGGCTGCGATGCTCGCACGGAAGAAGCACCGTGAGGACCTGAAGGCCTACGTTAAGGAGCACAAGCGGGAGAGGATCACGCACTTCAACGACGTACATCTCTTCCCTGGCCGGATCATCAGACTCCCCGGCTTCGCGAGTATGAGCTCGATGATCAACTTTGCGGCCGAACCCGAGATGTTCCCGGTCGCGGGCGTGAGCGCCTCCGTGGAGAACACTGGCGGGATCAGCGGCCGGTCGACCCTGACGCGGACAGCAGGCCGGGGGCGCACGGCTGGCAGAAGAAGGTCGACACGCGCGAGTCCTGGCTGATGATCACGGGATCTTGCTTCCAATAGCCCATTTTGGTTCAGCCGAGCTTGTCCGCACTTGCCCGGCAGTCTGCCGCCAAGGTGACTGGCGTCGGTGCCGCCGCTGCCGCTGCACCCCCGGCCGCACCGGGACCACGTCCCATCCCGCCAAGCGCGCTGGACGAGCTTCGGAAGCTCGCCGAGCTGCGTGACGCCGGAACCGTGACACAGCAGGAGTTCGAGGCGGCGAAGGCGCGGCTGCTGGGCGGCCTCACGTCGCCTCAAACCTGAGCATGTGAACGGCAGCCAGGTCCTTCCCCGACCTGGCCACCGGCCGTGATGTTATCGCAGATCGAACAGACGTTCTAAGTGGGGTCAGTCCATAAACGAGCCATCCCGCCGGCGGGAGTGCCGCGGGAGGGCGTGCTTGCACTGCGGGCAGCGCTTCCTCCACATGGTGAACATCCACCCGTATCAGGTCCACATCATCAGGACCATCAACTTGAACACCGCGGAGCGAGTGCAAGCGGAGCAGTTGTGATCACGTTCGAACACAGCTTCCGCTGATGAACGTACGCGTGGGGAGTTCTCGTGCCCTTCGGCGACGCTTCGAGTCCATTCGGCGATGGCACTGCGTGTCCAAGTGACTGCTCAGCCACGATGGTGTCGCTCCCACCGAACGACACGAACCAGGACGGACTCTTGATCCTCTTCGCCGACAAGGTCGCGCGCATTCGGCAGACTCCCGACGGTGAGGAGCGCAACGAGTTCGAGGCCCACGTCATCAGCGAGGAAAAGATTACGCTGCGGCCGAACAGCGACGTCGATACGGACGACCTCATCGAGTGGGTCACCCCGTTGGGCCGTAAGAAACTGCTCCGGGTGACGAAGGTGGTGTTCCACAACTCCCCTCATCGTGGCATCGGCAACAAGGGCCACCTCGACCACACGGAGGTGTACCTCACGCGGGCCGACGCGCCGCGCCCTGTACAGCCCATCCGCCAGGTGAAGATCGAGGGCATGCACCCGGCGATCTCCGAGACGGCCGGCCGGCTGTTCGCGGACGGTCACCGCGCGAAGGCAGTGTTTGAGGCGTTCCGCGCTGTCGAGAGCAGGGTGCAGGCTCTGAGTTCGGTTGATCAGTCGGGGAAGAAGCTCATGAGCATGGTCTTCGGTGGCCTGCCGAAGCTCGACGTTACGACCCGGACCGGGCAGAACGCCCAGGACGAGCGCGAGGGCTTCAACCAGCTGTTCATGGGCGCGGTGCAGGGGATCAGGAACCCGCGCGGCCACGGCGAGTCGATCGACGACACGCCCGAGGAGGCGATCGAGTACCTGTCCGTGGCCAGCATGCTGATGCGCCGGCTGGACCTTGCCGAGAAGCGGCTGGCAGACCAGGTCGAGTCCGCCTGAGCGGTCCGGCTCGTCTAGGTCGAACAGGTCCGCCTGGCCGCGCTTCGAGATGCGGCTGGGAACCGGCTCTCCAGCCGCTTGCGAGCCTGCCGGACCGCCCTGAGCGTGAGCGGCGGACCAGGCAGGCGATCCAGGGCCTCCTCCAGCGTGACCAGACTCCGGCGGTCCGAGTCCGCGCGGTCTAGGTCTGTATCAGCTGGGACATGTACCAGACGTTTCCGCACGTCAGCGGGGTGTGTACCCTCTATCGGTACCAGCTGGGACAGTCGGCGCGGTGTCCTGGTCCTGGTCCGCTCCTCGTGGTCCGGCCGGTCCGGGTCCAGCTGGTCCAGACCGGGATGGTCTGCGGTATGCTGGTCCGTGGTCCGGTCCAGGATCCCCGCCTTGGCCCAGACCGGACCGGGCGCGGCCGCAGACCAGACCAGGTCCGAGGCCTCCTGGTCTGTCATGTCGTAATGGAGGGGGCGAGCCAGGGGTCGTTCCAGTCACCCGCGAGATGCTCGAGGTCTATACAAAGCTCTTTCAGACCCCAGGCACCGATGAGCTCAGCCTTTTCGACGAACCACCTCCCGAACGGCGCCCGCCTGGGGGACGGTGTGCCTGACGCTCTGGTGCCCGACGAGCGGCGCGGTCGTCCGCTTTGGCGCAGACGCTTGGAAGTTAAGCAGTCCAGGACGGAGCGCCGGGGCGCTCGGCTGTCTGCTCGCCGCGCGGACCGCAACCACCTGCGTGATCGGCCGTTGCGGAACCGGCTGAGCAGACCGTCCATGATCGCCGTGAAGTGTGGGGGTCGACGCGCTAGCGGTCGAGCTTCTCGGGCTTGAGCAGTGTCGCGACCTCTCGACGGCTCGGTGACGCGCTGCGGCCGCGCACGCGGGCGTGGTCACGGCTGGGTCGACAGTGCGGCCCGGCTATCGCGGCGGGTACACACCGGCCCGGCTCGAAGGTAAACGCGCCCAGCGCATCGCATCGGAACGCCCCCGTTCCGGCTCCGCCCCTACCGGGACAAGAAGCATCGCTTCTTGTATATCTCGCTGCTCTCGACCACAGACCTGCCCATCCGTCTCCGCGGTCGAAAGCCGTTGACCCGACTCAAGATCTTTCGGGCCGCGCCGACACCTGGCCCTGGAACACCACTACTGCTGGCAAGTGAACGCGCCAGCGACCACGCCCCCCCGGCCAGCAGCGATGCGCTTCCAAGGAGCTCTGCCAGCAGGGCTCGGGACAGACAGCATGTCGCGAGCGCGGGTCCCGCCGGAGGTGGTGGCGGGACCCGCAGCCGTCTCAGGTCGGGTGGAGTTCGGTAGCGAGCTGTGCGAGTTCCTGGAGGGTGTGCTGCAGGAGTGTGGCCAGTGACGCGACGGCGTCCAGGGCGAGTGTGGGTTCGCCGCAGAGGGCGGCGACCTGGATGTCGTTGCGTGCCTGGCAGACCTGGGCTTCGAGGGCGGTGAGGCGGGTCGCGCGGGTGTCGGACTCGGTGATTTCGTGGGTGGTGGTCATGAGGGCCTCCGGTGCTCGGCGTTTGGGGGAACGCGGCACTGCCTCAGTGCGCTGGGGTGGGGGTCCCGTAGGGACGGCGGGGGTTCTGGCTCGCCCATCCCGGTGTGATCGCCGACCTCAACCGCCGGCCGACGTCGAGGCGTGCGGGCGATCTCGGCGGGATGGGTGGGCCAGGTTCATCGCCGCTCGCCCCCGCCCCAGTGTGCTGACCTCCGGGCGATTCACCTGAGCTGAGCACCGGAGGCCCGACCCGTCACACGACCGCCACCCACACCGATACCCGGCCACCTTCCGCGTGCACCGACCACGAAATGGCCACGCGGCACTCGAGGCCGACCACGGCGCGACCACACCATCTCCACCGGCCCGGCGACCTGGGTGGCCCCCTGGGGAGCCCAGCAACCGAGCACTGGAGTGGCAGGGGCAGGACTGCTGGACTCCCGAACTTCTTGGCCCGGGCGCCGGAACGGACCGATTCTCGGTCCTTGGCTCAGTTGGTCAAGTTCGCCGGATCAGGCCGGTTGGGGATGTTCTCGATCGCGCGTGGGAGTCGGGCGCCGTAGGTGAGGCCGTCGGTGATGTCGCGCTCGACGTGTGCGGCGGTGTAGCCCGCGACCCCGACGAAATGCCCGGCGGCCTCGCTCAGCGTCGCTCGTGCCTCGATCTCGGCCAGGGCGCCGCCGCCTACCCAGTGCCCGAGGCGGCGCGCTGCCCGCAGCAGCGTGCTGTGCCGCTCCCCCACACCGGCCGCCGTGACGGCGGCGACCTCTCCGCTGACGACGGCCCGCAGGTACGCCACGGCGCGGCTGCCAGACACCAGCGTCGACGTGCCGGCAGCGGGGAGCTGTGGCTGTGGGGACAGGGCGGCAACGAGCCAATCGGGAAGGGGCGCGATCGGGTACCGGCGGACCACGCGATAGGAGCCCTCCCGGCAGACGGACCCCGAACCAAGGACATAACCGCCGTGACCGCGGGTATCCACACACCACCCGAGGCCACGGCCAGCGCTGCCTTGGGTGTTACGCAGCTCGACTCCCGCGGGCTGCCGGAAGTACCAGTGCGTCCCGCCCGCTGGCGTGGCCACGACCAGGGTCTGCGGTGGCCAGGGCTCGCCGGCTCCGGCTGCGAGCCGGGCCACTACGTCGAACCCGCCACGGGCGCCGGGCGACTCGGGTGGTGGTTTGCCGTGTGCGAGGTCGAGGTCGAGGTCGAGGACGAGCAGGCCGCTCTTTCCGGTGGCGATGCCGATGTTGTAGGGCCGCTGACTCCACCAGGAACTGATCTGCTCGCGATCGCGGGTAGCGGCAGCCTCCCAGTCCTTCACCGCGGGGGAGCTTGCTGCGCGGATGCACCGGGAACACATACCGGCCCGCCTCGGCCCCCGCTTCGGCGACGCGACCCAACCGCGTACCCGTCGTCGTCGCCTGCCCGGATCCGGGTTGTGGGCCGGTGCGGGAGTCGGGCGTGGTGGTCATCAGGCTGGGCTCCGGGTCTCGGGTTAACGGCGAACGACCGCCGCGGCTGGGACGTGTGTCGCACAGCGAGCTCCCATTGCTGGTCTGCCTCGTGTCTGCTCGCGTCGGCACGCCGGAAACTGCCCGGGGTTCCGGGCCCGCGATCCGCGAGGAGTTGGAGGCCAGGCCCGGTCGGGCGTGCGTCGCGGGCCGGGTTCTCGGGCACCGTGTCGGGTCGACGCGAGACCACGAGCTGACCACGCTGCACGCGACCTGATCCGGCCCCGCCCCGTCGCGGGCAGACGCTCGATATGCCGAGCGCGGTCGGCGGCCCGGACCGGGTGGCCCGGGCCGCTGGCCGCGGGTCAGGCGGCGGTGTCCTCGGTGGTCGACCCGGGCAGCGGCTCAGGAGCGGGGCCGGCGTCGGTGTCGGGTCGCTTGTTGCGGGTGATCTCGGCGGTGGCGTAGCGGAGGCTGGCGGCGATCTCGGCGGCCTCGAGCTTCACCCCGCGGCGACGCTCACCGTCTTTGAGGTAGGAGTCGTCGGCGAGCTGGCCGGTGATGGTGACGGTCGCGCCCTTGGTCAGGCTGGCGGCGGCGTTCTCGGCGAGCTGGTTGAACGCGACGATCCGGTGGAAGACCGGGGGCAGGTTCGTGTAGCCGCCGCTGCGGCGGTCATACCGGCTGCGGTTGACCGCGACGGTGAGGGTCAGGACCGGCACGCCGCCGGCGGAGTAGCGCAGTTCGGGGTTGGCGGTGAGGTTGCCGTGGATGGTGATCTCGTTCATGTCGGGCTCCTGGGCTCGGTGTCAGTGGGTGACGCGGCCCTGCCTCAGCACGGTGTGGTGGGGTCCCCGAAGGGGACGGCGGGGGTTCCGGTTCGCTCATCCCGGTGTGATCGCCCACTGATCGGCAGGCGGCGTCACGACCGCGCGCGATCTCACCGGGATGGGCCGGTCCGGGTTCATCGGCGCTCGCCCCACTGACACTGTGCTGACCTTCGGGCGTCATCAACAGACACCCCGCGCCGAGAAACGACAGCACGTGCGATCACCAGCTCGGCACAGTCTGCTCCGGCCCAGCACAGCGCGTGTCCGCGCCCGCCGGTAGTCGATCCCGCAGCAACTCGATCAGGGGCAAGACTTTGGAGTCGCTGCTCCGCGGGCCGCAGGCCACGCGGGCGCGGGGATGTATGCGGCGCGGGCCCACGGCAGCCCGCGCCGACGGTAGGTCAGGGGTTCAACCAGCGATCGACGATGGCAGCCTGCATCGGCACCGATGGCGTCTGGTTGCGGTCCTCGCTGGACAGGTCTTGCCCGTTGATGCAGATACGCCAGCCGTCATCACCGGTCCGGCGCCAGTCGCTGAAGCTGCGGGTCGTCACGAGCAGGAAACTGCCGTCGCTCCCGGCGAGCGCGGTGACGACAGTGAGCCATCCGCGACGGCGTGCGACCTCGTGGTAGTGCAGGCCCAGCGGGACCGCGCCGGTGTGGCGGCAGATCTCGACGAGCAGCCCGCGCGCGGCGTTGTGCGCGCCGAGCATGCCCACACTGCCCCGCAGCGGGATGTTCGCCCGGACGTGGTCGGGCAGTATCCAGCTGCGGGAGTTGTCGTAGGCCTCGATCTGATTCCTGCCCATTACCAGCGCCTCCCGTCAGGCGCGTCCGTTGCGGGCTCGATGAGCACGCTGGTGAGATCTGCGTCGAGCGCAGCCGTGCGGGTGCCGCGGTCGGGGAACTCGCACCGGAGACAGCTGACGAAGTCGGTGGATCGACGGGTGTGCGGCATGCGGGCCTCCGGGGCTCGGCGTCGGGATGACGCGGCCCGGCCTCAGCACGCCGGAGCGGGCCCGCAGGGACGGCGGCTTCCGGCTCGCCCATGCGGGCGAGATCGCAAAGTCCTCCCGTCGGGCGGCCGGGGACTTTCAGCGATCTCACCGGCATGGTGTGGGCCGGGTTCGTCGGTGCTGGCCCGCCCGGTGTGCTGCCATCGCAGCGGCACCCGACGCCGGACACCGAGCGGCCGGTGCAGTGCTCGTCATCAGCCGGGCCTGCGTGAGGTTCCCGACCTGCAGGCAACTTCCTGAGCTGGAACCCCGACCTTGAGGCCGCATCCGACGACCGCCAGGATGGCTGGTCACTGCGCCGGGACTGCGCCGAGCGCGCCTCGCCGCTCTACTCGTGAGAGCGAAAGCCGGCGTGTGGGAGCTGGTCCCGCAGGCTCCGGGCCTCGGCCTTCCCCGCATTGCCTGCCGAGTTCTGTCAAGGTGCGAGCATTCCCTCACCCTGAACGTTCCAGCGGGTATGGCGCTCGTGGTCGGTGAGGCCGTGGATGACCTCACCGACCACCCGTGATCAGGCCACGTCAGCGCTCTCCTCTTCACCGCCCTGGCCGGCCGCGTCCTTATCGGCCTCGCCATCGAGGTCCGGCTCAGCGGCTTCACTGATCACCTGCGGGTCCGCGTCCTCGGCCCCGTTCTGGACGTCGGGTTCCGCCGTCGCGACATCTGCGTCGCCGCCGTCCTGGATCTCGCCGCCGGCGGCATCGGTGGTCTCTTCGTCAACGGTGGCGGTGTCCGAGTTCAGCGCCAGCTGCTCGACCGGAGACAGCGGATAGCCCCAGCCCTGCAGCGCAGTGAAGTAGGCGCGCGTTTCCCCGCTGGGGTTGCGCCAGCTGTGCCGTCCGGTGCCCTGCTCGACGGCACCGAGCAGGACCGCCAGGGCCAGCATCGTTGCTCGCGCCGACGACGCCGTTTCGGCCGCGACCGCGATGGGGTTGGGTGAGCCGAAGCCTGCAGCCGAATCCATGCCGAGTAGCTCGCGGGCGGTGCAGTGGCCGGACTCCATCGCCTTGCGCACGTCGTGGCTGCCGCGGCCCAGGGTGGCGGCGATGAACCGGATGGCGTCCTTCGGGGCCGTCTTGCGGGCCAGGAACGTCGTGCGTAACCAGTCCCGCCGGACCGTGGTCGCAGAGTCCCAGTCCTTGTTGTTGGCGATGACCCGGCGGCGTTCAGCCTTCACGGCCTCACTCATCGGGCCAGGCTGCCGGGTGCCCGACTCGCCGGCGGTGCCCGAGCTGTCCCACCGTGGGATATGCCCGTTCCCGTCCGGGTCCGTGCAGACAAACGCGGTCGTGACCGTGGCCTCCTGCGTCCCCCAGGCGCGGCGCAGCTCGACAAGGGCAGCGTGTCCCGGGCAGCCCTGGTGAGCATCGAAGGTCAGCTCGGTTCCGCTGGGATCCCCCGCGCTGGGCCGCAGCCCGGAGAGGTGAACCGCCTGGTCGGTCCGCTCGCTGACGACCCGGACACCGGCGGCGGTCAGTTCGGCGACCCGCTCGGCGACCAGGCGTTTCTCCTCACGCAGGTCTCGCAGCCGCTGCGCGACGTGGTCGAACTGGGCCGGATCACTCTGTGCCGTGACGGTCAGCGCCTTGACCGCCTCGACCCCGTGTTCGGTGCCGTCGTCGAACTCGGCGATCACCGCGACACGGTCCAACGGGATGTCGTAGCGGGCCAGGACCGCGGCAGCGAGCTCGCTGCGCGCGACCGACGTGGTGACCTTGACCCGCTTCACCGGCGTGTGCGTCCGGCGGGCGATCTGCCCGGCCGTCAACCCCAGGTCCAGCAGCTGCTGATGGGCCGCCACCTCCTCGGCCTCCGAGTTGCCGGACCGGTGCAGGTTCTCCTCGAGCTGGTCCACGATCCGCTCGATCTGCCCAGCACCGTCCTCCTCAGCCGGATCGACCTCCGGTTCGACCAGCACCCGCACCAGCGCCTGGCCGGCCTCGATCGCAGCCAAGGTGCGGCGCTTGCCCTTCCGCACCACCAACGCCCCGTCGCCGGGACGCCGGCGGACCTGGATCGGTTCCCGGACACCCCGGTCACGGATCGACCGCACAAACTCCCGGTCGAGGACGACCGCGCCGCGGACGTTCGCGCCGATGATCAGCTGACGTGGGTCGACCTGCAGCAGCTCCCCGAGCGGAGCAGCCGGGGCCATCTCGTTGCCGTCGTGCTCGGCGCTGATGTCGGCGTTCGCCTCGTGCTGGTCGTGCTGGTGATCGTCGGTCATGGACGGGCTCCTTCGTGGTGGCCGCGTGCCCTGCGGGTGCGGCGTCGGTGGTCCCGGTGTGGGACGCACCCGCCTGGCAGCGACCGCCCGGTCGGCCGGGGGTTCCGGCTGGCCTGACCGGCGTGGACCAGCACTCGACAACGCGCATACGACCGGCCAGGTCAAATTGCCGGTTCACCCGGCGCAGGCCGGCCAGGGTTCATCGGCCACCAGACCGGGCGGCGCTGCCACACTGCGTCGGCCCACCCGCCAGGACCACCGACCCGACACCACGGGACGCAGCCACTGCCGAATCAGCCGCAGCACCGCGCGAGATAGCTCAGCGCTACGCAGACGAGGATCGGGACACGGGTGGAGCGATGGGCACGTCGCTCGGCCACAGGTCCCGTCGAATGCGGATGAACCTGGGCGGGTGGCGCCACCGATGATCCTCGAACGCCGTGTCGACATCGAGCTCCACGACCGTCGTCGGCTCGACCCTGACGTAGGTCACCGATTCGCTGGGGCGCTGTCCGAACCGGCCCGAGGGAATGGTCAGGGGCCACGGATGCTCGGCACCGGCCGCGGTCAGAACCGGGGCGATGTCGTCGCGGGCAGCGCGGGACAATGGGCTCGTGCGGCCAGCGATCCATAGTCGCCCACGATGATCAGGCCGGCCGACGATGAGCGCCTCAGGCTGTACCAGCGTGCCCAGGACGCCGCCGACGACGGCTTCCGCGGTGAAGCGGGTGCGGACCTTGCGCCACATCCTGCCGCCCGCGCGATAGGGGTGGTCCAGCCGCTTCGCCACGACGCCCTCGATGCCGGCGTCGGAGTGGTTGAGCAGCCACGCCCGCGCGACGGCCGGCTCGGTCGACATCGGCATGAGGACCAGACCATGCGGGAGCCGGCGGGTGAGGAGCTCCTCGAGCAGTGCCCGACGGACGCTGTAGAGCCTCGAACGGACGTCCTTGCCGTCGAGGGCGAGGACGTCGAACACCACGTAGGACGCCGGCATGGTGAGGGACAGTTCCCGGGCGCGGGAGTCAGCGGGATGCAGCCGCCCTTGCAGCGCGGTGAAGTCCATCCGGCCCTCGTGCCAGAGGACCAGTTCACCATCCAGCACCACGTCGACGTCCAACTCGCTGACGGCAGAGACGATCTCGGGAAAGTACCGGCCGAGCGGGCGCTGTTGGCGCGACTGCAGAGCGACCCGATTCATGCCACCGTGGGCGATGCACCGGAAACCGTCCATTTTCGGTTCCACAGCCCAACCGCCCGGGTGGCTCATGGGAAGCCGCAGCGCCGGCACCGCGATCATCGAGCGCACCGGATACTCGACGCCCGCTATGCCCACCCCCTCGCTCACTCGGGGACAGTAAGCAGGTCACGGTGGGTTCGAGCTGCCGGACCGGCTGTGGTCGCGGCGGTAGCAGACCGGTTGCTTGAGGCAGTCCTTACGAACCCGCGAGACGAGGTCGCGCTTCGGGTATCAGGTCCCTCAGCTGTCCGGTGTCGCACCGTGGCTGATGTGTGGCTTGATCAAGTGCGCAGTCATCGGGATGAGCCGAAGGGCGTCCGGCGCAGCCACAGACTGACCACATCGCAAGGCACCCCCGCCCATCTGGAGCCACCACCCCGGCCACAGTCACCGCAACCCTCGGCTCCATCGGCATTGACGGGAGGAGACTGGGGTGCAGGTAAAGCGATGGACCGTCCGGCGCCATGGGAGCCGCGACGCCAGGGCAGCCATTCCTCGACAAGGAGCGTCTGCCGGGAGGTCGAGGACGAAAAGCTACGCGCTTGCTATCCCGGGCAGTTCGTGATGAGTGGACCTGACGATGCGATATCCCCTCGCCTGCGGCTGTACCGGATCCCGGAGGCCATGGAGCTGCTCTCGTTAAGCCGCACGGTCATCTACGAGCAGATCCGTGCTGGACGACTGCGGTCAGTCACCCAAGGCCGCACTCGGCTCATCCCCGCCGATGCGATGGCCGAGTACGTGACGCTGCTGATCAACGAATCCGGACACCACCGTGACGGCCCGGCGTAGCCGCGGCGACGGGGGCCTGCACTGGGATGAGACCCGGCAGCGCTGGATCGCCAGCGTGACCGTTGGCTACACCCCATCTGGCAAGCGGATCGTGAAGCGGGGCAGCGGCCGCACCAAGACCGAGGCACGAAACAAGCTCAAGGAACTGGTCCGCGACCACGACGACGGCCTCGCGGCGTCCCAGCACGGCTACACCGTCGCCGACGCCGTCAACGACTGGCTCGACTACGGCCTTTCCGCCCGGGATCAGAACACGGTGGCCACCAGGCGCAGCCTGGCCAACCAGCACGTCATCCCCGCCCTCGGCGCGCGGAAGCTCCGTGATCTGTCCGCCGAGGATGTCGACGTCTGGCTCGCCGACAAGTCCAAGACTCTCAGCACCCGCACCCTGCAAGACATCAAGTCCATCGTCCGCCGAGCCATCACCCGGGCACAGGCCCGCGACAAGATCAAGCGCAACGTCGTCCTGCTCTGCGAAACACCTACCGGGCAAGTAGGCCGACCTTCTAAGGCCCTCACCCTGCCCCAAGCTCAGGCTCTCGTCGAGCACGCCACCGACTCGACGATGGGCGCCTACGTGCTGCTGTCCCTACTCACCGGCGCCCGCACCGAAGAACTACGCGCCCTGACCTGGAGCCACGTCAACCTCGACGGCGCACCCACAGCACACCCTCCGGTCCTGCCCCACATGATGGTGTGGCGATCCGTCCGAACCGGCGGCGACACCAAGACGCGCACCTCCCGACGCACCCTCGCCCTCCCCCAACGCTGCATTGACGCACTGCGCGAACACCGCACCCGACAGACCGCCATCCGCACGCTCGCCAAAGGCCACTGGACCGACCACGACCTCGTCTTCGCCTCCGAGGCCGGCACCCCACTGGACCCAGCGAACGTCCGACGCGGCTTCCGACGCATCGCCGCGGCCGCCGGGCTCAACGCCAAGGACTGGACGCCACGCGAGCTGCGCCACAGCTTCGTGTCCCTACTGTCCGACGAGGGCGTGCCGATCGAGCACATCGCCCGCCTGGTCGGACACGCCGGC
Source organism: Pseudonocardia xinjiangensis (assembly GCF_050948425.1). Taxonomy (NCBI): domain Bacteria; kingdom Bacillati; phylum Actinomycetota; class Actinomycetes; order Pseudonocardiales; family Pseudonocardiaceae; genus Pseudonocardia; species Pseudonocardia xinjiangensis. Next base: position 5,141,147 of record NZ_CP192009.1, read on the forward strand.
GGCTCGGCTGTCACCGAGACCGTCTACCGCAAGCAGCTCCGGCCCGTAATCGACGACGGCGCCACCGTCATGAACCGCGTCTTTCCCGCCCGCGCCCGTAGTCACTCAGTTGGTCACTCACCCCGGCCGCAGACAGCAGAACGGCCCGGTCCCGAGCTTCGCTAAAAGCTCCTGACCAGGCCGTTCGGCAGTGGGCGATACTGGGATCGAACCAGTGACCTCTTCGGTGTGAACGAAGCGCTCTCCCCCTGAGCTAATCGCCCTTGCCGTCGTAGACCTTACCTCACCCGAACAACGGGCTCTGCAACCAGGTCCACCTCTCGAGCCCCACCCAGCCGGCGACCAGGTAGAGGGCGTTGAGGAGGTAGAGGGTGGCCAGGACGATGAGGCCGGTGGCGGCCAGCACGGCGATCCGCACGACGAGGATCTGCCGGCCGAGCCAGTCGGTCCAGGCGTCGTACTTGCCGCGGGCGTAGTGCAGGACGCGCTGGGCCCAGCTGAACTCCGTGGCGAGGATGGCGAGGCCACCGAACACGATGAGCCAGCCCGGGCCGGGGTACGGGATGGCGATGATGCCGGCGACGAGCACCAGCCCGCCGAGGATCGCCACGCCGACGCGGTATGTGCGCCGCAGTGTGGGCTTCTCCTCGAGCCGGGCCCGGAAGCCGGGTCGCTGCTCGTCGTCCTCGCTCAGCTGTCCACCGCCTCTGTTCTGTCAGGCGGCTACGCCGTCCGCCTCGGCCCGGAGCCTACTGGGTGGCCACCTCAAGCGGACGGCCGCGACGGCCACGGCGCACATAAAGAAGAGGACAAGGTGGGGGCAGGACGTAACTGGCCGGTAACTACGCGTTGTCGCTGGTAGCTGCCGACAGGCGGCCGTTCGGGGAGAACCGCGTCCGCGGACCGCCGCTACACAGCACCCCACGTGCAGGTGAGCCTGGAGTAATTAGCCCAGTCGGGTGACTCTGGCCAGGCAACTGCAGGGAGTTCGTGGCTCTACCCGTCACATCTTCGCGGCACGGTCGTTTTTCCTGATGACGAACCACGCGGGACAGTGAAAGAGGGACGCAGGATGCGCGACGAGCCCACGGTCATCAGCTCACCGGCGGTGTTCGAACTGATCGCCCCGGACGCCCCTGCGGTGCCCGTCAATGTCGATCTGACGTACAGCAGCCGTGACCCCTACGCCGTGCAGGCGTCGTTCCGGACCGGCAACGGCACCGCCGTTGACTGGGTTTTCGCCCGGGACCTCCTGCACGACGGCCTGATCGCACCGGCCGGCACCGGTGACGTGAGGGTGCAGCCCATGCCGCTCGACCCGCACCGGGTACAGCTGGAGCTCTCCTCACCGTCGGGCCACGCGGTCTTCACGACGTGCGCGCAGACGCTCGGCGACTTCCTACACCGCACCTATCTGGCGGTACCGGCCGACACCGAGTACTCCTGGTTGGACTTCGACGTTGCGCTGTCGGACCTGCTGAACGACCCCGCGCGGGACTAAAACTGCAGGTCGGAGCTCCTTTGCGCAGAACACGGGGGGTGGTTTGAAGCCCCCACAGCGACTGCGCTAAGGTTCTCCCATCAACGCAGCGGACACGCTGCACAGGCGGACGTAGCGCAGCTGGTAGCGCATCACCTTGCCAAGGTGAGGGTCGCGGGTTCGAATCCCGTCGTCCGCTCGGAGGAACCACGGGTCCCGTCGGACCTCCATGGATCGAACTCCACGGATCGCTCCGAGGAATTCGGCGGAGTGGCCGAGTGGCTTAGGCAAGGGCCTGCAAAGCCCTGTACGCGGGTTCGATTCCCGCCTCCGCCTCGGGCGATTAGCTCAGTGGGAGAGCGCTTCCTTGACACGGAAGAGGTCACTGGTTCAATCCCAGTATCGCCCACCACTCCCATGAAGGCCCCCTGACCAGCACGGACAGGGGGTCTTCGTCATGTCCGGGGTCGCTCGACCCGGCGCCGTAGGCCCGAAATGGCACCACCCGCGTCACCCGGGCACCAGAACGCCCGCCGCGCCGTCGTCCGGGTCCTCGTCGTCGAGCGCGCGTTGGACTCGCGACGGGTCGTCGGTCCGCCGCGTGTAGAGGTCCAGGGTCGTGGACGAGCGTTCGCGCCCGAGCACCCGTCGGACCATGTTCACCGGCACCCCGTCATCCACGAGCCATGTCGCGTACGAGTGGCGGAGGTCGTGGAAGCGGAGTCCGCCGGCCTGGTTGCAGGCAACGTGGTTCACCGCCGCCGCTTCCGTGCCGAACATCGCCGATCCGGTGAGGCCGGCCGCGTCGGTCGCACTCCGCGTGGAACTTGTCGCCGTCCGGCTCGACGAGCCCGAGCAGCCCTGCCCGCACGAGCGCGGGCCTCCACACGCGGGTGCGGAACAGCGTTCGCCGGTACGCCCCGCCCACCTGATTGGCGAAGATCAGCCCGGCCTCCCCACGCGGATAGCGCGCCATGTGCTCGCGCAGCAGACTGACGAGCCAGGCCGGCAGTGGAACCGTGCATCGGCCCGCGGTCGTCTTGGGGAACGGCTTGAACGAGGTGTGCCCGGCGACCTCGATCACCGTCCGGATCACCCGCAGCCGAGCGGTGTCGAGATTGAGTGCGTCAGCGCACAGACTCACTGCCTCGCCCCACCGCAGGCCCGCTCTCTCCCGCCGATCGCCACGAGCGCGCGGTACCGTTGCGGAACCACCGGCAGGAGCGACGACCGGAAGACGGCCCGGTCAATGATCTGCTCGTCGCTGTCCTGCGTCCGCGTGTCGGGATACGGACACCCTTGCAGCGTTCGGGACGAAGAGGTCCGCGCGCCGGGCACCGCGGGCTGCAGCGATGTGCGCCCCAGTTAGAACCGGGGGCCTCCACCGCATCCGTAGACTCCAGCGCAATGACCGATACCTGGGACACCATTGCCGACTGGTACGCCGATCACGTCGATCGAGGGTCCGCGATGCACCAGTTCGCCCGCGCCGTGCTGCTTGATGTCTTGCCCATGGACATGAGCGGGCAGCGAGTGCTCGACGTGGGTTGCGGCGAAGGCCTGATCACACGCGCGGCCGCGAGCCGGGGTGCGGAAGTGGTGGGGGTGGATCCGACGGTCCGCCTCATCGAACGGGCTCGGGCGATCGAAGCGACGGGCGCCACCGGCGCGACGTATCGCGTGGACGACGGATGCAGTCTGGCCACCGTCGCCAACGACTGGGCGGACTGGGTGATCGCTGGCCTTTCGCTCAACAACGTCCCCGATCTCAATGCCGCCATCGCCTCGATTCGCCGCGCATTAGTTCCCGGGGGTCAACTAGCCTTCACCGTGCCGCATCCGTGCTTCGAGGCTCCTCACGCGCGCTGGGTCGGGGTCGAGCGAGTGATCGGAAGCTACTCCACCGAGGGATTCTGGCGCTCCGCCAATCCACGGGGCGTGCGCCGTGCCGGCAACCACCACCGGATGATTTCGCACTACCTCAACGCCCTCATCGCTCATGGCTTCATCCTGACCATGGTCGCCGAGCCGTCTGCTGACCCCCTCGTCATCGCCGAGCAATCCCAGCGAGCCGCACTCCCGCCTTTCCTCGTCGTACGAGCCAGCCGGTCGCCGGGCTGACGTCGTCATCGACCAGGGCCTGGTGCGGCATCCCGTCGACCTCCCTGAGGGCTACCGCGCTGCGCCAGGTCGGCGGGATACAACACTGACCTGCGGTGGTGAGGTGCGCGCCGGGGTCGGGCCGTTCGTCAGGACGTCCACCGGCAGCACCAACGACGAGAACCACCGCCGAGCGTTCGCGTAGCTCACAGGAGGTCTCGCCGGGCACTCCCGTCCACCACATCGAAACAGACAAGAGGGACGGTGAAGCGGGCGACTCAGCCCGCGCGGCAATGATGCGCCATGCTTGATCACGTGCGTGAGGAGACCGAGCTGATCGGCGGCCAGGAGAAGCGCGATATCACCGTCGTCCCGTATGACCCGATCTGGCCGGAGAAGTTTGCCTCTGAGCGTGAGCGGATCATGGGCGCGTTGGGCGCTACTGCTCAACGTGTCGACCACATCGGTTCTACTTCTGTGCCCGGATTGGACGCCAAGCCGATCATTGACGTGGATCTCAGCGTCGCGGATGCCGACGATGAGGCATCGTACCTCCCGGCTTTGGAGCGGGTGGGCTATCACCTGCGGGTCCGTCAACCGGGCCACCGCATGGTGCGTACCTCCGATCTCAACGTGCATGTACATGTCTGTGCGGGAGGTAGCGAGTGGGAGCGTCGCCACTTGTTATTCCGCGACTGGCTCCGCCACGACCCAACCGATCGGCAGGCGTACGCCAAGCTTAAGCGCGAGCTGGCCGAGCGCGACTGGCCGGACATGAACGCCTACGCGGACGCAAAAGGCGCCTTGATCACCAAGATCACTGCCCGCGCCGAGGAGTGGGCGCGGGCCGTAAACTGGTTACCTTAGCGCCAGCGGAGGGGGCGGATTCTGGGGGTCGTCGCAACACCCTTCTGACTAGGGGTGATGGCGGTGACAGGTCGGCCGAGGGTGTCGAGGGTGCGGGTGTGGGCCTTCTGGCGGGCGTGGAAGGCAGGTGCGCCGCTCGCGGCGGCGGTGGCTTGTGCCGGCGTGTCGGAGACGACCGGCCGGCACTGGGTCACCCAGGCTGGCGGGGTGATCCCTGATCTTGACGAGCCGTCGGGACGGCACCTGTCGCTCGCCGAGCGTGAGGAGATCGCGGTCGGGGTGGCGGCCGGGCTGAGCAATGCCGAGATCGCTCGCCGATTGGGCCGGCACCGGTCCACGATCGGTCGTGAGCTCACGCGCAATCAGATGATGTGGGGTGACCGACCGGCCCGGGCCCGGCCCGCGCGGGAGCGCGCGGCCCGCGCCCGCGCCCGCGCCGGGCACGACCCGCAACCAGGCCGGCCGGGACAGTCGCCAACCCCAGGCCTCGCGGCGGGCCCGGGACCCGCCCGGCGCAGGAATCTGTGTTATCGGGCGTGGGTGGCCCAGACCAAGGCCGAGCAGCGGGCCCGACGACCGAAACCGACCAAGCTGGCCGACAACCCCGCACTGGCCGCCCGGGTGCAGGCTGAGCTGACCGCCCGGTGGAGCCCGGAACAGATCGCCTCCAGGTTGCGCCAGGACTTCCCCGACCAGCCGGAGCTGTGGGTGTCCCACGAGACCATCTACCAGGAACTCTACGTGCAGGGACGCGGCCAGCTGCGCCGTGAGCTGACCCGCTGCCTGCGCACCGGCCGAGCACTACGCCGGCCCCACCGCCGCGCTGATCAGCGACGCGAACGAGCCCGGATCACCGACATGCTGATGATCTCCGAACGGCCCGCCGAGGCCGAGGATCGAGCGGTGCCCGGACACTGGGAAGGTGATCTGATCATCGGCAAGGACGGTGGCTCGGCCATCGGCACCCTGGTCGAACGATCCACCCGGTTCGTCATGCTGCTCCACCTGCCCGACACTCACGGCGCCCCACAGGTCCGCGACGCGATGATCACCAGCATGCACAGCCTGCCCGCGGCGCTGCGCCGATCGCTGACCTGGGACCAAGGCATCGAACTCAGCCGCCACGGCGAGATCACCATCGCCCTGGACATGCCGATCTACTTCTGCGACCCCCACAGCCCCTGGCAACGCGGCAGCAACGAGAACACCAACGGGCTGCTGCGCCAGTACTTCCCCAAGGGCACCGACCTCTCACGCCACACCGCCGTCGAGCTCGACCTCGCCGCCGCCGAGATCAACGCCCGACCCCGCAAGACACTCGGCTGGGACACCCCCGCCGAAGCACTCGCCCGGATACTCTCCCCACCCGCAACCACTACCGGTGTTGCGAGAACCCCCTGAACCCAAGGGGCCGGAGGCACCAGAAAGGCACTACCGCACCCGGCACCCGTCCGCACGCGTCGACACAGACCAACACACCGACCAGTAGGAACATCCCAGCTGGCTACCGGGCAGACCGGGGCATCCCGAATTGGCATGGAAGAGGTCACTGGTTCAATCCCAGTATCGCCCACCACGCCCATGAAGGCCCCCTGACCAGCACGGACAGGGGGCCTTCGTCATGCCTCGGGTTGTTTCAGCACGTTGGTCGAGCGCAGGAGCGGTGCTAGCCGAGGATCGCGCTGATCGCGCTGATCGCGGCGAGGACCACCAGGATGGCTGCCGCCACCCGGGTCACCCAGCGCACCGGCACAAGGCCGCGCAGGCGGGCGCCCCCGTAGACCGCGAGCGCGGATACGGCCCACAACGCCAAGACGGCGCCGACGCCCACGGCGAGCGGATCGTCGTATCGCGCGGCAAGCGTGACGATGACGATCTGCGTCGGGTCGGCGAACTCGGAGAGCATGGTGACCCCGAAGCTCGTCGCTATCACACTCCAGCGCGTCCTCGGCGTCTCCTTGACGGTCAGCTCGTCGTCATCGTCGTCCTCGCGGAGAAGCAGCACCGCGCCGACGAGGAACGTGACGGCCACGATGGCTTCGAGTGGCCGGTCCGGCAGCAGCGCCACGAGGCTCCCCGCGGCGATCGCGAGCCCGACGTGCAGAGCCATGGCGGCGCTGACTCCCAGGAGCACCCACCGGGCCGGGAAGCGGGTGCCGAGGACGAGCGTCGCCAAGGCGCTGGTGTCCGCCAACTCCGCGAGGGCGACGATCCCGAAGGTGATAGCAGCGGCGACGCCCACGGGGAGATGATGCTCTCCGCCGAGGTTCAGCCGGTAAGCGGTACGGGAGCTCCTGCAGGATCCGACCATGCTCGTCACGGCCCCGCCCAGGTGAACCGGGCTCACACCACCGGGAGGATCCCGCCGTCGACCCGGAACTCGGCGCCGGTCAGCCACCTGGCGCGGTCCGAGGCCAGGAAGGCGATCATCTCCGCGACGTCCTCGGGGTCGCCGGGGCGGCCCATCGGCACGTCCAGGTGGTCCACGATCTGTTGCTTCACGTCCTCCACGCCGACGCCTGCTGCTCGGCCATGCCCTGCAGATGCTGCAGCGCGCCCCCGGTGACCACGAAGCCCGGCAGGACGCGCACCACCCGCACACCGTGCCTACCGACCTCGGTCGCCGGCTCACGGCTGTAGGCGCTGAGCGCCGCCTCGCCGCCGCGTACGAGGCCTCGGCCCGCTGCGGCAGCCGGCTCGCGATCGACGACACGTGCCCGACCACACCCGAGTCGCGCTCGACCATCCCCGGGACCAGGACCCGGTCGAGCCGGACGGCCGCGAGCAGGTTCATGTCCAGGTCCGCGAGCCACGACTCGTCGGAACGCCTCAGGGTCGGCGCCGGCACGCTCGCTGCGGCCGCGGCGAGGCGACGGACGGTCGCCTACCCAGGCCGCGGCCGCCCCGGTGCCCCGTCACGTCCAGTGCGCGGCGCAACCGGGAAGCGTTGCTGACCGCGGCGCGGGAGGCGTCGTCACCGGTCGTCGACGACGCCCGGGCACAGATGGCCCACGCCCTCGACCGACTCCTCGCGGCCGGAGCGGCGGCCGGCGCCACGCGGATCACGGCGATCCTTTTCGACGGGCTCCGCTACGGCGCTCGAGGTGCCGGCTGAGTCGACTCCCCCAGCGCCGGACTCGGCATCGCCCGTCGCGGAGCGGCGGCTTGCGGCGACGCCCCCATCGCCGCAAGGCCGCTCAGCCAAGGCGTCACGTCAGGAGGCGATGAACTCGTCGATCTGGTTGATCGCAGCCCGGGAGCCCTCGATGACACCCATGTCCAGCACCTTCTGCAGCCCTTCCGCGGTCTCGTACCTGCCCACGTACGTCGCGCGCGTGCGGCCGTCGTGCTCGGTGAAGCTGTAGACGTTCGTCGAGACCGGCATGGACGGGTTCGGGGTGAAGTCCATGTCGGCGAAGCCGTCCTCGAACGAGAAGCTCCGCGGCTCGTCGACGGCCGTGATCTTCCAGTACCCGGCGAACTTCTCACCCTCCGGGCTGGTCATGAAGTAGTTGACCCGGCCGCCAGGGGTGAAGTCGTGCTCGACGACGGTCGCCGGGTGCGACGGCGGACCCCAGACCTTCTCCAGCTGGCGCGGGTCTGCGTAGACCTGCCAGATCCGCTCGACGGGTGCGGCGAACTCGGCGGTAATGGTCAGGGTCAGGGCATCCAGGTCGTGCGTGACGTCGGTGACGGGCATTGTTCAGTCCTCCTGGTCGGGATGGGTTGTGGTGTCGAATGCGATCAGCTCGTCGATGCGCGCGATGCGGCCACGCCAGACCTGTTCCAGCTCGGTGAGCATGGAGGCCACCGACCGCACCGCCCTCACGTCGCCGCTGGCCAGTTGCTCGCGACCGTTGCGCCGCTTGGTGAGCAGGCCGGCCTTCTCCAGCACGGCGACGTGTTTCTGCACCGCGGCGAAGCTCATGTCGTACTTCGCCGCGAGAGCGGAGACCGAGTGCTCCCCGGCCAGCACCCTGCGCATGATGTCGCGCCTGGTCCGGTCGGCGAGCGCATGGAACAGGGCGTCGGCCCGCTCCTCGTCGTCCTCGCTCACGGGACAAACATACAACTAATCGGTTGTACGTTGTCAAGAGGCTTCCCTGCGACCGGCTCCCCGGTCAGTCCGATGCAGCCAGGCCGTCGGTGCGCCGCGCCCGAAGGGCGGCGAGCTGGACGAGCGCGATGGCGGCCGGCGCGAAGAACAGCCCGATCGACAAGCCGGCGACCACGACGTACACGGTGAGCAGCAGCGCACACACGACGGTGAGAACCCGGATCCCGAGCGTCGCGACGTGCAGCACGAGCGGGATGGCTGTGAGCACCAGGGGCACTGCGGCGAACGTCAGGAGGGCCGGGAGGTCCGCCGCCCCGAGGCTCGTCGCGAGGAAGGCCACGCCGATCTCGCCGAGGAGGGCCAGCACGAGCGCGGCCCGAGCCGTCCACACGTCGATCCGCTCCGCCGACTCTCCCCCGCCGGCCCTGAGACCGACGACCACGGCGGCGACGAGCAGGACGAGGAGCCCGATCCCGACCATCGCGGCCACCTTCCTTCGCTCCGACGTGCGCATGCTGCCACACAGGAGCCCTGGATGTCCGGAAGATCCTGATTATGAAGAGTCACGTGAAGCGCTGATCACGAGCGCGTTTCGTCCCGTCCAGGTTGCTTGACACGACGCCTGCCGATCTCAGTACTATGTCACATACTACAGTTTTGGCGGCGCTGCCGAATTCGCGCGACCGCCGATTTCCGCTCCCCCGAAACGGAGAAGGATGTTCGCACTCATCGGCGTTGCGCTGGTGATAGTCGGGTTCGCGCTCCGCATCAACCCACTGCTGGTCGTCACGGTGGCCGGCATCGCCACCGCCGCTATTGCCGGAATCGGTCCGGTCGAGATACTCGACGCGTTCGGAACGGGTTTCGCCGGCAGCCGGTCGGTCACCACCTTCGTGATCGTGCTGCCGGTGATCGGGCTCATCGAGCGGTACGGGCTGCAGGACCAGGCGAAACACCTGATCGGCAAGCTCAGCAAGCTGACGACCGGACGCCTGCTGGCGGCCTACCTGTTCATCCGGCAGGTCACAGCGGCCGTCGGCCTCAACAGCATCGGCGGACCGGCACAGACGGTACGGCCGCTCGTCTACCCGATGGCCGAGGGGGCCGCCGTGCAGAAGTACGGCGACCTGCCCGAGAAGATGACCGAGAAGATCAAGGGACACGCTGCCGGGGCGGACAACGTCGGCGTGTTCTTCGGCGAGGACATCTTCGTGGCCATCGGCTCGATCCTGCTGATCACGAGCTTCGTCGACACCACCTACAACCTCACGCTCGAACCGCTCGCACTCGCACTCTGGGCCATTCCCACCGGAGTCGCAGCACTGCTCATACACGGCACCAGACTTCTACTGCTCGATCGGCAGCTCGCCCGGATGGCCTTCCTGCCCGCTCCCCCGAAGGGCCTCGCACGTGTTGACGAATGAATGGCTCTACTGGCTGATCGGGGCGTTCTTCATCGGCGTCGCCGTGCATATCCTGAACAATCACGAGAATCCCAGGCGGATCGCCAGCGGAACGTTCTGGGGACTGCTCGGAGTCAGCTTCGGCTATGGCACCTTCGTGCAGTCGAAGCAGGCGCCGGCCTGGATCCTCGGCATCGTCGTGCTCGTGATGGTGGCACTGGCCGGCTTCGGCCTGACCGCGAGATCGCCGGAGAAGACGACCACACCCGAGGAGCGGGCCGATTCGGCCCGCCGCTTCGGCAACAAGCTGTTCATCCCCGCCCTGCTCGTGCCCGTCGTGACGGTGCTGGTGGCCACCGTCGGACCGCTGATCACGATCGGCGGCACTCCCCTGCTCGCGGACGGGAGCGCCACCCTGACCGGCCTGGGCGTGAGCGCGATCATCGCCGTCGTGGTCGCGGTGCTGATCCTGCGGCCACCCAGCCTCGGCACGCCGCTGCACGAGAGCGGTCGCCTGCTCGAGGCGATCGGCTGGGCAGCCCTGCTCCCCCAGATGCTCTCGACGCTGGGCATCCTCTTCACCCAGGCCGGTGTCGGCAAGGCCGTCGGCACGATCGCCGGCTGGGTCCTCCCCGAGGGGTCACTGTTCGCCGCGGTGGTCGTCTACGCGGTCGGCATGGCGGTCTTCACCATCATCATGGGGAACGCCTTCGCGGCCTTCCCGATCATGACCGCCGCCGTCGGATGGCCGGTGCTCGTCCAGACGTTCGGTGGCAACCCGGCGGCGGTCTTCGCGATCGGCATGCTCTCCGGGTTCTGCGGGACGCTCGCCACGCCGATGGCGGCCAACTTCAACCTGGTTCCGGCTGCCTTGCTGGAGATGAAGGACAAGTACGGGCCGATCAAAGCGCAGTTGCCGACCGCCGGTCTGCTCCTGCTCGTCAACGTAGGGATCATGTACTTTGTCGCATTCTGACGATCGCAGGAGATGGGCCGACGGGTTCGCGGCGGTCGCGCTCGACAACCTCACCCGGCGCTACCCCTACGAGGCCCACCACGCGACGGGCAGCGCCGATGACCGCGCCCTGCCGATCGAGCTGCATCCCGCGTTCGCCACCTCCTACGACTGGCACTCGTGCGTGCACATGCACTGGCTGAGCGCGCGGCTGCTGGCGTTCGGCGTCGACCGGGATCTGGAAGCGCGGCTCGGGGAGCTCCTCGCGGGGAACCTCACCGCCGCGAACCTCCACGCCGAGGCCGCCTACCTCGCCGCGCACCCGCGCTACGAACGGCCGTACGGCTGGGCGTGGGCGATGCGGCTGGCCGTGGAGCTCACCGCGTCGCCCGTCGAGGCGCTGCGTGCCCTCGCTCCGAACGTCACGCCGCTGGTGGAGACCATCGACGAGCTGACGAGAGCGTGGCTCGAGAAGGCGGCGGCTCCCGTCCGCCACGGCGTGCACAGCAACTCCGCCTACGGGATGGTCATGATCCTCGACGCGGCTCGCGCGCTGGGGCGCACGGCACTGGAGGACGCGTGCGTCGCCACCGCACGCACGTGGTTCCTCGGCGACCGCGACTGGCCGGCGGACTGGGAACGCAGCGGCCAGGACTTCCTCTCCCCCGGGCTGGCCGAGGCCGACCTGATGCGGCTGGTCCTCGCCCCGGACGAGTTCGCCGAGTGGTGCACCGGCTTCCTCGGCACCGCGCGACCGGACAGCCCGATCTTCGCCCCTGCCGGGGTCGTCGACGAGAGCGACGGGCAGCAGGTGCACCTGTTCGGGCTCAACCTCCACCGCGTGGCGGCCGGTGCCCGCATCGCGGAGGTGCTGCTTCCCCGGACCGGGGCTCCCGCCGAGCTCGGCCGGCGTCTCGTGGCGAGCGGGCCGCAGATGCTCGCGGCCGGGATGGCCGCGAGCGTCTCGGACGAGTACATGTCCACCCACTGGCTGGCGACCTTCGCCTGGGAGGCGCTGGAGGCGATCGAGGCGGCGGCGCCGCGGGGCTGACCCCGCACCCGGCCGCGTTGCAGCAAAGCCACTTTCCTGCAACCTCGTTGCATGAACGTGGCTTTGCTGCAATCCCGAGGGCGCCTCACGAGCGCCGGTCGGCGGCGGTGCGCGGGACGCTCCCGGCGATGAGCACGGCGGCCACGACGGCAACGAGCGCGAGCACCACGAACACCGCGGGGTATCCGCCGAGCATCTCGGCCAGCGCGGCCCCGGCCCACGGGGCGAGGGCCGTGGCCAGCATCGCGGGGGCGGACAGCAGGCCGCCGAGACGGCCGTAGTGCGCCGTGCCCCAGCGGTCGGTGATCGCCGTGGCCTGCAGCAGCGTGAACAGGCCACGGGCGGCCCCGGCCAGCATGGCGGCGGCGACGAGCAGCGCCGGGGGGCCGGGCAGCACGGCGAGCAGGCCCGTCGCGAGCGCGGTGCCGGCGAGGACGAGCACCGAGCGGGTGCGCACGCCGGTGGTCGCGACCAGTCCGGCGTAACCGAGCCTGCCGAGCACCTGCCCCACCCCGCCCAGGCCGAGCGCCCACGCCGCGGCGCTCGTGGAGAGGCCACGGTCGATGAGCAGCGGAACCTGGTTCACCACCACAGCGAACGCGGTGAACGCCCCCAGCCCGACCGCGGCGACCAGGAGCACGAACTGCCGGCTGCGGGCGACCGCGCCGGGATCGTGGGCGGTCTCGGCGACGGACTCCGGGCGGGGCCAGGGACCGCGCAGCCCGAACAGGTGGGCGGGGATCGTGATCACGGCGAGGATCGCCGCCAGGACGAGGTAGGTGTCGCGCCAGTCCAGCCGCTCGACGAGGGCCGCGGTGAGCGGGGCGAAGATCGTGCTGGCCAGCCCGGCGAGCAGGGTGAGCCAGGTCAGCGCGGTGACCCGGCGCGGTCCCCACCAGCGGGTGAGGGCGGCGAAGGCGGGCTGGTAGAGCACCGCGGCCATCGACACACCGGCCAGCGTCCAGGCGGCGAAGAACCAGGGCAGCGTGGTGGCGGTCGCGATTCCCACCACGGCCGGCACTCCGAGCACCGACCCCACCGTCATCACCGGCCACGGGCCCGACCGGTCGAGCCAGCGCCCCGCCGGGATCCCGACGGCGGCGGAGACGACCAGGCCCGTGGAGAACGCGGCGGTGATCGTGCTGATCGACCACCCGGTGTCGGCGGCGATGCTCGGAGCCAGCACCGGGAACGCGTAGTAGAGCACGCCCCAGCTGGTGATCTCGGTGACGCAGAGGACCACGAGGACCCGACGGAGCCCGGCTCGGGACAGTGCGTCGGATCCCGTCGTGGTCACCCTGACCAGGCTGCACAACTCGACCGGCCCCGTCGAGATGGACCGATTGCCGGTCGCTCAGTTCAGCGGCGCCGCCGCGGCCCGGCGATGGAGATCGAGCAGGCGCGCGGGCAGCTCTGCCGGATCGAGGCGCCCGGCCCGGAGCCAGGAGGCGAGCGCGTCGACATCCGCCGAGGTCCGCAGGGGCCCGACCCGGACGGCGACGCCGGTGGGTCTGCGCCGGGCGTCACAGGCCTGCACGAGCACCACCGGCGCCGTGGCCCTCATCGCGCAGGCAGGGCCGTCGAACAGGCAGCCGGTGGTGACGAGCACGCCGTGGCGGCTCGACCGGACCGCGCTGCGCAGCACGTCGAGGAGCGGCGCCGCGACCGTCCCCTCGTCACCGGTCCCGCACCCGGTTGCGGTGCAGAGGACTGCCGTGAACCCCGTCGCAGACGCCTGGGACATCGTCCTACCCCCCGGAAACAAAATGACAATCGTTCTCGTTAAGGAGGACAGTAGCAGTCCGGAGCTCGACCCAGGGAGATCACGATGCGTCCCGACATCCACCCCGCTTACCAGCCCGTCGTCTACCAGGACCGGGCCACCGGCGACGCGTTCCTGACGCGCTCGACGGCGACCTCCGGCGACACCGTCGAGTGGGAGGACGGCAACACCTACCCGCTGATCCGGGTGGACATCACGGCGTACTCGCACCCGTACTGGACCGGCGCGGCGCGCGTGCTCGACTCGGCCGGAGCGGTCGAGAAGTTCCGTCGCCGCTACGGCGAGCGTGGCGGACGCAGCTGACGTCTCGGGGCCCGCGTCCGACGGTCGGGCACGGGCCCGTCAGGGCGCCGGCAGGATCTGACGCGGCAGCAGCTCGCTGACGGTGGTGCCGTTGCGCTCGTCGCGGGCCTTCCACTCCCGCGGGTAGCCGAGCGACGCCTCCACGAAGCGCACCCCGTCCTCCCAGGTCACCCGGGGGATGTGCAGGTGCCCGTAGACCACTGCGGCGGCCCGGAAGCGGACGTGCCAGTCGGCCGTGCGCTCGGAGCCGCACCAGAGTGCGAACTCCGGGTACGTCAGCACCCTCGTGGGGAGCCGGGTCAGCGGCCAGTGGTTCACCAGCACCGTCGGGATGTCCGGATCCACCTGCGCGAGCCGGCGCTCCGACTCCGCGATCCGCGCGGCGGACCACGCGGCCCGGTCCGGGAACGGATCCGCGTAGAGCAGGTGCTCGTCCGTGCAGACCACCCCCGCCGCGTACGCCGCCTCGAGGCCCTCCGCCGACGTCGTGGTGCCCTCGGGCAGGAACGAGTAGTCGTACAGCGTGAACAGGGGCGCGATCGTGGCCGGGCCACCCGCCCCGTCCCAGACCGCGAACGGGTCCTCCGGGGTGAGCACGTCGATGGCCCGGCACGTCTCGACGAGCAACCGGTAACGCTCCTCACCGCGCAGCGGTACCGGGTCCTTCGAGCGCGTCCACAGCTCGTGGTTGCCCGGCACCCAGATCACCTGGGCGAACCGCCCCCGGAGCAGGGCCAGCGCCCACTCGACGTCCCCGATCTCCTCCGCGACGTCACCCGCGACGATCAGCCAGTCGCCGTCCGAGGTCGGCTGCAGACCCTCCACGATGGCGCGGTTGTCCCGGTGATGGACGTGGAGGTCGCTGACGGCCAGCAGCCGCGGGATGGTCACACGTCAGTCGTACCGGACGCCGGTGCCGCTCGCGCGCGTCGGCCCCCACCCTGTCCCATCCCGGCCGCATCGCCGGAATGGGGCGGTACCGTCGATCACGAGCGATGGGGGGCACGATGCCAGGTGTAGGTGATGCGCGGCAGGCGCTCCGGTGGGGGCTGCGACACGGGCTGGTCCGGCGCACGCTCCTGCGGAAGATGCGCGACGGCGATCTGAGCGCGCAGCTCATGTTCGACCGGGAGATGATCGCCGACCCGTTCCCGCACTACGACGTCCTGCGCGAGCAGGGGCGCTTGGTCGACAACGGCCTCGTCCTCAACACGGCGCACCACGACATCGCCACCGCCGTCCTGCGCAGCCCCGACTTCGGCGTGGTCGGCGGCCCGAGCGCGCAGGCCCCCGCCGCGTTGCGGTTCGCCGTACGCGCCGCAGGCCGGGGACCGGTCGGACCGGTGGAGCCCCCGTCGATGCTCGCCGTCGACCCACCCGACCACACCCGCTTCCGCAAGCTCGTCACCAGGGCGTTCAGCGCCCGGGCCGTGGCCGCCCTGCGCAGCCGCACGGAGGAGGTGGCCGCGGAGCTCCTCGACGAGATGGCGGCGCGCGGCCACAACGCCGATCTCGTCACCGACTACGCCAGCCTGCTGCCGGCCACCGTGATCGCCGAGATGCTCGGCGCGCCCGTCGAGATGCGCAGGCAGTTCCTCGAGTGGGGCGCCGGCGGCGCGGCGTCACTGGACACCGGCCTTCCCTACCGCGAGTTCCGACGCTCCGAGCAGCAGCTCGAGGCCATGCAGAACTGGATGCTCGGCCACTTCGACCACATCCGCCGCCACCCCGGCGACACCATCCTCTCCGCACTGGTGCACGCGCACGCCGAGGAGGGGCGCCTCACCGAGGACGAGGTCGCCAGCATCGCCATCCTGCTGCTCGCTGCCGGGTTCGAGACCACCGTCAACCTCATCGGCAACGGCGCCGCACTGCTCGACGACCACCCCGACCAGCTCGCCCTGCTCCGCGCCGAGCCCGCGCGCTGGGGCAACGCCGTCGAGGAGATCCTCCGTCACGACTCCCCCGTGCAGCGGACCGGCCGGTTCGCAGGCCGCGACACCGAGGTGGCCGGCGAACACGTCCGGGCCGGGCAGGTCGTCCTGGTGCTGCTGGGGGGCGCCAACCGCGACCCGGCGGTCTTCACCGATCCCGGCCGCTTCGACATCACCCGCGAGAACGCCGACGACCACCTGGCCTTCTCCAGCGGCATCCACTACTGCCTCGGGGCGGCGCTGGCGAAGATGGAGGGCGAGGTGGCGCTGCGCGCGCTGTTCGACCGCTTCCCCGACCTCACCCTCAACGGCCCCCCGCACCGCCGTCCCACCCGCGTCCTGCGCGGGTACGACGCGATGCCGGTGCGGCTGTCCTCGGCCACGGTCGACGCCTGACGCCGGTTCAGCCTCCGCCGAACCAGCCGGGGAC
Source organism: Pseudonocardia xinjiangensis (assembly GCF_050948425.1). Taxonomy (NCBI): domain Bacteria; kingdom Bacillati; phylum Actinomycetota; class Actinomycetes; order Pseudonocardiales; family Pseudonocardiaceae; genus Pseudonocardia; species Pseudonocardia xinjiangensis. Next base: position 5,157,510 of record NZ_CP192009.1, read on the forward strand.
GTCGAGACGGAACGGGGTGGACCCGGTCATCGCACGCAGGTCGGCCTCGAGCGCGCGCAGCCGCTCCACGCCGAGCGTGTCGGCCCACTCGGCGCGCAGCGCGTCGAAGATCCGGGCGGAGCGCGCGAGGGAGTCGGCTCCACGGGCGGTGAGCCGCAGGACCTTGCGGCGCGCGTCGGCCGGGTCCGCGGTGCGCTGCAGGTAGCCGAGACGTTCCAGCGCCTCGACGTGCTTGGCGGCGGCCTGCTTCGTGATGCCCAGCCGACGGCCGAGCTCGACGGCAGTGGTGCCGTCCGGGCCGACCGCCTGCAGGACGAAGCCGTGCACGGGCCGGACGTCGGGATGACCCTGGCGGGCGAGCTCGGCGTGCAGCCCGTCGATCAGCACCCGGAACCCGAGCAGCAGGCGCAGCGGCAGCTCGAAGCCCGGCGGCTCAGTTGACACGATCGACAACCACGTTCACTATTTCGACAACCACGTTGTCCATCGTAGGAGTACCGGCCATGCCCGTCATCCGCCACGCCGCCAGCCGTCGCACCGCCACCCCGAACGCCGTGATCACCACCCATGCCTCACCCACCCAGGGCGGCAGCGCGCTCGCGGTCTGGCGGGTGGAGATGGCCGCAGGCGCGGCAGGTCCGCAGCATTCGTTCGACGTCGAGCAGGTGTGGACCGCACTCGACGGCGCCGCCACCGTGGACCTGGACGGCGAGACGCTCACCGTCCAGGTCGGCGACACCGTGGTGATGCCGGTCGGGGTGCAGCGCCGGGTGCACGCCGATGCCACGGCCGGGTTCACCGCGGTCGTGGCCGCACCTGCCGGCGCCCGGGCGACCGTGCCCGGCGGGGATCCGGTGCTGCCGGCGTGGATCGCCTGACGTCCGGACACCGGCGCCGCACCCACCGGGTGGCCACCGTGCACACGTCAGGACGTGCGCACGGTGGCCAGGGGTGTGCGTGGTGCCCGCCGGTCACCCGCCGAGGGCCGCGAGCGCGGTCTCGGCCTGACACTGCAGTGCCGCCAGGCGGGCCGCTCCGCCGTCCTGCTCGGCGGTGCCCATCACTCCCCCGGCATAGCGGCTGTACACCCCGGCGCCGATGCAAGCCGAGCGCCAGCGGGCGAAGGCCACGTAGAAGTCGAGGTGCGAGACGTCCCGGCCGGAGCGCTCGGCGTAGCGCTCCACCAGCTCGGCCCGCTCGGCGTACCCCTCCACCAGGCTCGGCCCGGTGATCGTGGGCGGCACCGCGTCGCCGGGACGGCCCCACGACGCGATCAGCCACCCCAGGTCGGCCAGCGGGTCGCCGAGCGTGGCGAGCTCCCAGTCGAACACCGCGCGCACCCGGCCGTCCGGACCGACGGCCAGGTTGCCGAGCCGGAAGTCACCGTGCGCGATCCGCACGTCCGACGGGGGCAGCGCCGCCGCCTGCTGGACCAGCCGCTCGTGCACGGCGTCCACTGTGGACAGATCCGGCACCGCCGACTCGTGCACCTGACGGTGCCAGCGCCGCAGCTGCCGTTCCAGGTAGCTCCCGGAACGCCGGAAATCCCCCAGACCGACCGCGTCGGGGTCCACTGCGTGCAGAGCGGCCAGGACGTCGACGGCGTCGAGTCCCGCGGTGCGCCGGGGCGGGCCCGGATCGAGCCGGTGTCCCGACGCCTCGTCGCCGAGCACCACGCCGTCGACGAACTCCATGAGATAGAACTCGGCGCCGATGACGTCGGGGTCGGCGCAGTAGGCGACCGGCGGCGCCACCGGCACCGCGGTGGGCGCCAGCGCCGCGATGAACCGCCACTCGCGGCTCATGTCGTGGGCGGTGGCGAGCACCATGCCGGTCGGCGGACGCCGCAGCGCCCAGCGCCCGCCTGCGGCATCGGTGATCCTGTAGGTGAGGTTCGAGTGCCCCCCGGAGATGCGCTCGATGCCGACGGGCTCGTCGCCCACCGGCAGCTGGGGTACCTCGGCACGCAGCCACTCGGTCAGGGGACCGGGCGGCACGGCCTCGATCTCCGGTGATCGGCTCATCCCGCCATCCAATCCCCCCACCCCCCACCCGTCGCAAGGCCACCTCCCCCACACCCCGCCACGGGCCGGCCCGGCGAATCCCGGCGGAAGGGCGACTCGCGCACGGAAAACGGGCGACTCGCGGGTCAGGAACGGGCGACTCGCGGGGGTGTGTGCTCGGCTAGGTCAGGGGAGGGGGAGGACCAGGGCGGCCAGGAGGCGGTCGAGCTCGGCCTCCGGGTCGGCGGTGAGGCCGGTGTGCACGGGCCCCGCCTGCACGATCGTGCTGCGCGGAGCGGTGAGGCGCCGGAACCGGCGGCCCCGGTCCTCCTCCCCCGCAGGTCCCGCGTAGCGGGCCGCCTCGGTGCGACCGTCGCCGCACAGCGCCGCCACCGCGTCCAGGGCGCGGGCGATCACCGTGCCGTCGGCGGCGGGGTCGAGCACGCACAGTCGCTGCGGGTCGAGGTGCACCCGCGCCCCGAGGTAGTCCAGCGGACGGCAGTACAGCAGCACGCCCGCGTTGAACGACTCCCCGCGCTCGATCCGCGGCACCACCCGCAGCACCGCGTACTCGAAGGCGTGGCGCCCCGTCATGCCCGGCCCTGCCCCTGCGTCACCCAGAACGGGGGCTTCGGTCCGCGGGTGGCCGGGGGCTCGCCGTGCCCGTCGCGGCGGGCGTCGACCGCGGCCCGCACGCCCGGGAGCCATGCCTCGCGCGCGTCCCGCCGGGCGAGGAGCGCAGCGACGAAGGCCGCGCGGACGTCGTCGGGACCGGCGAAGCCCGGTTCGTCGGTGAGCCACTGGGCGGGCACGGCGTCGACTGCGGCGCGCAGCAGGTCGGCGGTGACCCTCGGCGCGAGCACGGCGTCGGCCGCGTCGAGGTCGGGCGCGGAGCCGAGGAGCACGTGGTCGGCGGCGTCGTACGGCCTGCGCACCCACCCCTGCGCACCCGACCAGGCGTGCTGGAACGTCAGCGTGGCCCCGTGGTCGATCAGGTAGGGCGCGCCGTGCCAGAACAGCATGTTGACGTTGCGCCACGAGCGGTCGACGTTGCCGACGAGCGCGTCGAACCACAGCACCTGCCCCGCGAGCTCCGGGCCGAGGGCGAAGGCGGTGGGGTCGAGGTCGAGCGCGCCCGGCAGGAAGTCCATACCGAGGTTCAGCCCCGGGCTCGCCCGCAGCAGCTCCTGCACCTCCTGGTCCGGCTCGGAGGCGCCCAGGGCCGGGTCGAGCTCGACGGTGACCAGCTCCGGGACGGGCAGGCCCAGCCCGCGGGCGAGCTCCCCGGAGACGATCTCCGCGACGAGGACCTTGCGGCCCTGCCCGGCCCCGTGGAACTTGACGACGTACGTGCCGAGGTCGTCGGCCTCCATCAGGCCGGGAAGCGACCCGCCTTCGCGCAGCGGCGTGACGTACCGGATGGCCGTGACGTGCCGCAGCATCCGCTCACCCCCTGCTCCGAGACCCGGGTCGCCGTCGGCGCCATCCTCGCACCCCGCCGCGCGCGCTCTCTGGCGCGTCGTCACGCCGCGTTAACGAACGAGATCTACGGTCCCTCCCAGGATGACGAAAGGCGGCCGCATGACCGACGCGCAAGCCATCGGCGGGAAGAGCCCGGTCGACGAGGTGCCACCAGCGGGACGGCTCCTGGTGCTCGGCGTGCAGCACGTGCTCGTGATGTACGCCGGGTGCGTCGCCGTCCCGTTGATCGTCGGCAGCGCGCTGAACCTGGACACCCGCACCATCGGGCTGCTGGTGAACGCCGACCTCGTGGTCGCCGGCATCATCACGCTGATCCAGACCCTGGGCATCGGGAAGATCCTCGGGGTGCGGCTGCCCATCGTCACCGGCGCCACGTTCACGGCCGTCACCCCGATGATCCTGATCGGACAGAACTTCGGCCTGGCCGGCATCTACGGCTCGATGATCGTCTCGGGGATCTTCGGGTTGCTGATCGCGGTGCCGTTCTCGCGGATCATCCGGTTCTTCCCGCCCGTCGTGACGGGCAGCGTGATCACGATCATCGGGCTCTCGTTGATCTCGGCGGCGGCCGGCCTGATCGCGGGGAGCGACTCGACGGCCCCGGGCTACGGCGCCGTTCCCGGGCTCGCGCTCGCCGGGGGGATCGTGCTGCTCATCGTCCTGATCACGCGGTTCGTGCGGGGCTTCATCGGCCAGATCGCGGTGCTCACCGGGCTCGTCGTCGGTGCGCTCGTGGCGATCCCGATGGGGCTCACCGACTTCTCCGGAGTCGCCACCGCGCCCTGGTTCGGGGTGTCCACGCCGTTCCTGTTCGGGGCGCCGCAGTTCCCGCTCGCCGGCGTGATCTCGATGTGCGTGGTGATGCTGGTGATCTTCGCCGAGTCGACGGCCGACATGCTCGCCGTCAGCGAGACGATCGGCGAGCCCCTCACACCGGCCCGGATCGCGCGCGGGCTCGCCGCCGACGGCTTCTCCGGCGTGCTCGGGGGCGTGCTGAACTCGTTCCCGGACACGATCTTCGCCCAGAACGTCGGGCTGGTACAGCTCACCGGTGTGCGGAGCCGGTTCGTCCCCGCGGTGGCCGGCGCAATCCTCCTGCTGCTGGGCCTGGTGCCCAAGTTCGGGGAGGTGGTGGCCTCGCTCCCCGGACCGGTGGTGGGCGGCGCGGGCCTGATCATGTTCGCCACGGTGACCGCCGTCGGCATCCGGACCCTGCACAAGGTCCGCTTCGACGGCACGAACAACCTGATGATCGTCGCGGTCTCCATCGGGATCGGGATGCTCCCGGTGGTGGCACCCTCGTTCTACGAGAAGCTGCCGGCGACGTTCGGGATCATCGTCGGTTCCTCGATCACCTCGTGCGTGATCGTGGCCTTCCTGCTGAACCTGCTGTTCAACCACCTGCCGTGGGGACGGCCGCCGGGCCAGCCGCCACTCGCCGACGTCGGCTCGGCGGCCGCAACCCGCCACGTGGTGGATCCGCGGACCGACGGCTGATCAGCCGGCCCGGTGCGGCAGCAGGGTGGCTGCCGCCGTCGGCACACCCCGACGCAGGATCCCGCGCCAGTCCGAGTCGCCGCGGATCACCGCGGTGGCGGTGTGTCGGGCCTGCTCCAGGGTGAACTGCGGCGGGATCATCAGCTCGGCCGGATCGACGACCGCGTCGATCACGGTCGGGCGGTCGGCGGCGAGCGCGGTGTCCCATGCCGCGCCGACCTGCGCCGGATCGTCGACGCGGATCCCGTGGAGCCCCAGCGTGCGGCCCCATGCCGCGTAGTCGACGTCGGGCAGCAGCTGGCTGTCGTCGAACTTCGGCCTTCCCTCCTCGGCGCGCTGCTCCCAGCTGACGAACGACAGGTCGCGGTTGTTGAGCACGAGCAGCACGAACCGCGGATCCGCCCACTCCCGCCAGTACTTCGAGACCGTGATCAGCTCGTTGACCCCGTTCATCTGCATGGCCCCGTCGCCGAGCAGGGCGAACAGCGGGCGGTCCGGGTGGGCGAACTTCGCGGCGATCCCGTACGGCAGGCCACCCCCCATCGACAGGAGCGTGCCCGACAGGCTGGCGAGCATCCCCGGGCGCAGGTGCAGATGCCGGGCGAACCACGCGGTGACGGTGCCGCAGTCCACGGCGATCATCGCGTCGGCGGGCAGCCGCTCGTCGAGCTCGGCGAGCACGAGCTGCGGGTTGACGGGGTCGGCCTTCTGCTCGGCCACCTTGCGCTGGGCCGTCCGCCACGCCGCGGTGCGCGTGGCGATGTCGTCGCGCCACTCGGTGGGCGGCGTGTGGCCGGCGAGCAGGTCGAGCAGCGCACGCAGGGTGGGCGCGGCGTCACCGGCCAGGTTGACCTCGGTGGGGTAGCGCAGGCCCAGCTGGGCGCCGTCGATGTCGATCTGCACCGCGGGCCGGCCCTCCGGTGGGTAGAACTCGCCGTAGGGCATGTTCGACCCGACGATCAGCAGCCGGTCGCACTCCTTCATCAGATGCCAGCTCGGCCCCGTGCCGAGCAGGCCGATCGAGCCGGTGACCCAGGGCTCGCGCTGGTCCACCACGGGCATCGCGAGCAGCGCCGTGGCCACGCCGGCCCCCAGCCGCTCGGCGATCGCGGCGACCTCGGCCTCGGCGCCGTACGCGCCCTGGCCGACGAGCATCGCGACCTTCTCCCCGCCGCGCAGCAGCTCGGCGGCGGCACGCAGGTCGGCCTCCGGCGGGATGGTGACCCGGGTGCTCGGCGCGTTCGAGGTGGCGAAGTGGGCGTGGCTGTGCGGCGGGTCGAGGACGGCCTTCTCGTCCTGGATGTCGTTCGGCAGGACCAGCACCGACACGGTGCGGTGGGCGAGCGCCGTGCGGCAGGCCCGGTCGACCAGGTGGCGGACCTGGTTGGGGTCGTCGAGCTGGGCGAGGAAGCCCGCGACGTCCTTATAGAGCGCCAGGAGGTCGATCTCCTGGTAGTAGCCGCCGCCCTGAGCGGTGAGAGCGGTCTGCCCGACGAGCGCGACGACGGGCTGGTGGTCGAGCTTGGCGTCGTACAGGCCGTTGAGCAGGTGGACTGCCCCCGGCCCCGACGTCACGAGCGCCGCGCCGAGCGGCCCACCCCCGTACTTGACGTGCGCAGCGGCGGCGAAGCCTGCGGTCTCCTCGTGCCGGAGCTGCACGAACCGCGTGTCGGGCCGCCGCTGGAGCGCCGAGGTCATGCCGTTGATGCCGTCGCCCGGGTAGCCGTAGTAGTGCCTGACACCCCACGACGCCAACCGGTCGACCACGTGGTCGGCGACGGTGGGGTGACGGGGCTGGGCCCCTGTGGCGGCGGTCTGCGGCGTCATGCCCCCTGGTTGCCCCCCGCGGGACTGCGCCAAAAGGTGTCTTCCGCCTCAACGGCGTGGCGCGTGGGAGACGGGGGCGCCTGCACGTCGGGCTGCTGGTGCTGCCGGGTGCGGACGATGTGGTCGATGCTGAAGCGGCCGGGGCCGGTGGCGGTGATGGCGATGAGGCCCGCCGCGATCACGCCGACTAGCTCCCACCCGCCGTTGGCGACGAAGATGCCGTTGGGGATGTGGACGAAGATCGCCGCCCCGCCCATGATGACCAGCATCAGAGCGCACACCACCGGCGTGAGCGCTCCCGCTATCAGCAGCGCGCTGCCGACGAACTCGACCACCGTCACGAACGACGCGGAGACGATGGCGAGCGGGATGCTCAGGTTCTCGAACCCCTCGGTGGTGCGGCCGATACCGCTGATGACCATCTTCTGGTAGCCGTGGGCGAACATGACGACGCCGATGAGGATGCGTGCCAGCAGCAGTGCCACGTCGCTGGCAGGCGGGGGCAGGGGACGGTGCAACATCAGGTCCTCCGAAGCGCTGGGTGATCAATCTGATCCGGGTAGTGACCACCAGTGAACCCGACGTAGGCGGTCGATCACCCGACGTCACACGGATGCCTCGACGGCTGGGTGGTCATGCGCGATGAGCAGCGGACATAAGGGACCGAGTGCCCATCTCGACGTTTTCGCGTCCGACCGTCGCGCAGGACGGGCCGCTCGCCATGATCTTCACCACATCGTGTCGGCGCATGATCAGGACGAACGTCACAGTTGACGCGCTCGTCGCAGCAGGATTGCCTGCCGTCGTGGTTCTTCCTGCGGCCCCCGCCCATCCGACGACGTCCTTCTCCGCCCTCTCGCACCTCGAGTGCTCCCGTGACGGCTCCCGCCACGACGCCGACGTCGTGCAGGGCACCTCCCCGCTCGGTGCTCCCCTGCTCGCCCGCTACGACCTGCAGCGCGCGGCCGCCACCGTCACACCGGCAGAGATCGCGACCCGCCCGCCGGACCTGTGGCGCTACCACGAGCTCCTGCCCGTGCGGGACCCCGCACACGTCGTCACCCTCGGGGAGGGCATGACGCCGCTGCTCGACCTGCCCCGCCACGGCGCCCGGCTCGGCGTCCCGCGCCTGCGCATGAAGGACGAGGGCCTGGTCCCCACCGGGGCGTTCAAGGCACGCGGCGCCGCCGTCGGGATCTCGCGGGCGGCGGAGCTGGGCGTCACGGGGATCGCGATGCCGACGAACGGCAACGCCGGCGCGGCATGGGCGAGCTACGCGGCACGCGCCGGGATGGGCGCGCTCATCGCGATGCCCGTCGACGCGCCCGTGATCACCCGCCGCGAGTGCGTGGTCGCCGGTGCCGAGCTGTACCTGGTGGACGGGCTGATCGGCGACGCCGGGCGGTTGATCGCGGGGGCGGTGGCCGCGCGCGACGGCTACCAGGACACGTCCACCCTGCGCGAGCCCTACCGCATCGAGGGCAAGAAGACGATGGGCTACGAGATCGTCGAGCAGCTCGGCTGGCGGGCACCCGACGTCATCCTCTACCCGACGGGCGGGGGCGTCGGGATCATCGCGATCCACAAGGCGCTGCTGGAGCTGCGCGAACTGGGATGGCTGACCGGTGACCTGCCGAGGCTCGTCGCGGTGCAGGCGACGGGATGTGCGCCGATCGTCGACGCGTTCCACGCCGGGCGCACCGAGAGCACGGCCCCCGTCGACGCGCACACCGTCGCGTTCGGCATCACCGTGCCGAAGGCGCTGGGTGACTTCCTCGTGCTCGACGCGGTGCGGTCCACCGGCGGTACCGCGGTGGCCGTCACCGACGAGGACCTGCTCGCCGCGCAGGCTGCGCTCGCCCGCGACGAGGGCACCTGGGTGTGCCCCGAAGGAGCGGCGTGCTTCGCGGCGGTGGGGCAGCTGCGGGACTCCGGCTGGCTCGACGGCAGCGAGGACGTCGTCGTGCTCAACACCGGGACCGGGCTGATCTACCCGGACACGGTGGCGGTCGACGTGCCCACCCTGGCGAAGGACGGTGCCATCCCCGGCTGACGTCCGGCGTCGATCCCCTGTGGAGCACTCGCCATGACAGTCGCGACCGCACCCGGCTACGGTGCGGTGGGGGCACGGCACGAGGAGGACCACGGGCATGGCTGGACCGCTCACACTGGCAATCGACGTCGGCGGCTCGGGGCTCAAAGCCACCGTGCTGTCGCCGGAGGGCGAGATGATGTCCGAGCGCGAGCGTCGCGAGACGCCGTACCCGTGCACTCCACCGGTGCTGCTCGACGAGCTGACGACACTCGCCGGCACCCAGCCCGCCTACGACCGCGTCTCGGTCGGCTTCCCCGGGGCGATCCGCCGAGGCCGGGTCCGCGAGGTCCCCGCCTTCTCCCGCCACGGGCCCGGTCAGCAGCCCGACCCTGAGCTGGTGTCGCAGTGGACCGGCTTCGAGCTGGAGACGGCGCTCGAACAGCGGTTCGGGAAGCCGACGCGGGTGGCGAACGACGCCGACGTGCAGGGCTGCGCCGTCATCTCCGGCCACGGCATGGAGCTGGTGATCACACTCGGCACCGGCGTCGGGTGCGCGGTGTTCTTCGACGGCATGCTGCTGCCGCACATGGAGCTCTCGCACGGGCGCTTCGGGCACGGCCACTCCATCGAGGTGGCCTGCGGCGACAACGAACGGCACAAGGTCGGCAAGGAGCACTGGCGCGAGCGGGTGATGGACGCCCTCGAAGCGCTGGAGGCGATGGTGCTGCCCGACCACGTCTACGTCGGCGGCGGCAACGCCAAGCGGCTCGATGCGGACAAGCTCGGACCGAACCGGACACTCGTGCCGAACATCTCCGGCCTGCTCGGGGGCATCGCACTGTGGGACCGCAGCATCGGCGCCCAGGAGAGTGTCCCCACCCCCGCCAAGTCCTGATACGCGGCAGGATGGCGGACGTGCCCGCAATCGACATCACCTCCACCGCCGAGTGGTCCGCGCTGGCCGAGCACCACGAGGCCGTGGCCGGGTTGCATCTGCGTGAGCTGTTCGACGCCGACCCCGACCGCCCCGCCGCCATGACGGCAGCAGGCGCCGACCTCGTCCTCGACTACTCCAAGCACCGCATCACGCGCGACACGGTGCCGCTGCTCACCGCGCTCGCCCGCGCCGCCGGCCTGCCGGAGCGCACCGAGGCCATGTTCTCGGGCAAGCACATCAACACCAGCGAGGACAGGGCGGTGCTGCACACCGCACTGCGGCTGCCGCGCGACGCCACCCTGCAGGTCGACGGCCAGGACGTGGTGGCCGACGTGCACGCGGTGCTCGACCGGATGGGCAACTTCAGCGACGCCGTGCGCTCCGGGAAGTGGACCGGCCATACCGGCGAGCGGATCCGCGCCGTCGTCAACATCGGGATCGGCGGTTCCGACCTCGGACCCGTGATGGCCTACGAGGCCCTGAAGGCCTACGCCGACCGCGACCTCACGATGCGGTTCGTCTCCAACATCGACCCGACCGACATCACCGAGGCCACCCGTGACCTCGATCCAGCCACCACGCTGTTCATCGTCTCGTCCAAGACCTTCACCACGCTGGAGACGCTGACCAACGCCCAGGTCGCACGCCGTTGGCTGCTGGCGGGGCTCGGTGGCGACGAGTCGGCCGTGGCCAAGCACTTCGTGGCGGTCTCGACGAACGCGAAGGAGGTGAGCGCCTTCGGCATCGACGAGGACAACATGTTCGGGTTCTGGGACTGGGTCGGCGGGCGCTACTCCGTCGACTCCGCGATCGGGCTCTCGCTCATGGTCGCGATCGGCAAGGAGCAGTTCGGGGAGTTCCTCGCCGGCATGCACGCGGTCGACGAGCACTTCCGCACCGCGCCGCTCGAGGAGAACCTGCCGGCCATCGCGGGGCTGCTCAACGTCTGGTACGTCAACTTCTTCGACACCCAGACCCACGCCGTCCTCCCCTACAGCCAGTACCTGCACCGGCTGCCCGCCTACCTCCAGCAGCTCACGATGGAGAGCAACGGCAAGTCGGTGCGCGGCGACGGCAGCCCCGTCACCACCACCACCGGCGAGATCTTCTGGGGCGAGCCGGGCACCAACGGCCAGCACGCCTTCTACCAGCTGCTGCACCAGGGCAAGCGGCTCGTCCCCGCCGACTTCATCGGGTTCGCCGAGCCCAACCACGACGTGTCGGTGCCCGACGGCGGCACGAGCGGCGACATGCACGACCTGTTCATGTCCAACCTGTTCGCCCAGACCTCGGCGCTCGCGTTCGGCAAGACCGCCGAGGAGATCGCGGCCGAGGGCACGCCTGCCGAGATCGTTCCGCACAAGGTGATGCCCGGGAACCGGCCGTCGTCCGCGATCCTGGCGAGGAAGCTGACCCCGTCGGTACTCGGCCAGCTGATCGCCTTCTACGAGCACGTGACGTTCGTCGAGGGCACGATCTGGGGCATCGACTCGTTCGACCAGTGGGGTGTGGAGCTGGGCAAGGTCCTGGCTCGGCAGCTGGGACCGGTGCTCTCCGACCCGGAGGCGCACACCGGCGGCCTCGACGCCTCGACCGCGGCGCTGGTGCGCCGGTACCGGGAGTGGCGCGGCCGCTCGGTGTGAGGCCTGGTCGACCGGAGGGCATCCGGCCCGGCGGGCCGGATGCCACCACGGCGACCAGGATGGAGCGATGAGGCACGTGCAGGACGAGGACGGCGGCGACGGCACGGCCGGCGGCACGGCCGGCGGCACGGCTCCGGCCGGGGGCCGGGCGGCCAGGGGCGACGTGGTGCCCGGCAACGCGCAGCGCGTCGACCGCGCCGCGCCGGCGGGTCGCGCCGCCCCCGTACCGATCGACCTGGCGGCGCCCGCCGGACTCCACGAGCACCTGCCCCACCCGGCAACCCGCCCGGGGCTCGGCGCGCTCGTCGCGGTGCTGCTCTCCTTCGCCGCTGCGGCGGGGCTCTACGCCTCGTTCGTCGGCTCCGGGCCGGCCCTGGCGGACGGGGCACTGCTGCAGGACTCGCTCGAGATCCGCTCCGGCGGCCTCACGGGCCTCGCCGTCGTCGTCACGAACGTCGGGAACACGACGTCGATGGCCGTGCTGGCCGTCGCGGTGGGCGCCTGGTGCTGGTTCGCGGGGCGCCGTGCCGACGCGGTGCTCGCGGTCGGCGCGATGGCCGGAGGCGCCGCCCTCTTCCGCACGCTCAAGGAGGTGCTCGACCGGCCGCGGCCACCCGCCGCGCTCCGGCTGGTGGAGGCCACGAACGAGTCGCTGCCCTCGGGGCACGCGACCATGTCGATCGTGGTGATCGGCACCGTCGTCGTGCTCGCCTGGGCCCGCCACGCCGCGACGACACGGGCGGCGCTGGTGTCGGTGGCCGTGGTGTGGGTCGGAGCCGTCGGGGCCACCCGCATCTACCTCGGGGTGCACTGGTTCAGCGACGTCGTCGCGGGCTGGCTCGTCGGGGCGGCCTGGCTCGCCCTGTGCGTCGCGCTGTGGAGCTGGTGGCGCACCCGCCACCCGGAGCCCGCACTGGTGGAGTGACCCCGGGGGAGTTCAGGAAAGCCACTTTCCGGAACTGTGAGGGCCTGAAAGTGGCTTTCCTGAACCTGGGCCGGCGCCCTACGGCACCTGGGGACGGCGTCCGGGCTCCTGGCGCGGCATGCTCTGCTTCCCGATCGGCGCTGCGGGCGGCGGGAGGGTCGCGGCCTCGTACTGGGCCAGGTTGTACTGGCCCGTGGTGTCCGGCAGCAGCGGCGACTCCGCCGCCCTGTTGAACCGGAAGACCGAGGTCAGGTCACCGACGGCGCTCCGCCGCCACGCGCTGATGTTCGTCTCGATCACACCGGTGACCTGCTCCAGCAACCGGAGCTGCGACGTGTGGTCGAACGTCTCGGAGCAGACGTAGCCGCCCACCGTCCACGGCGAGACGACGATCGCGGGCACCCGGAAGCCGAGCCCCACCGGCAGCCCGCCACCCACCTCCCCCGTCACCGAGGTCTTGGTCACGAACTCGTCCGGCGTCCCGGGCGGCGGGGTCGGCGGCAGGACGTGGTCGAAGATGCCGTCGTTCTCGTCGTAGGAGAGGACGAAGACCGTCTTCGCCCAGACGTCGGGGTTGGCCGCGATCGCGTCGATCTTGCCGGCCACGAAGGTGGCGCCCGCTGACGGCAGGTGGGCCGGGTGCTCGTCGAACTGTGACGGCGGCAGGATCCAGCTGACGGTGGGCAGCTTGTCGTTCATCGCGTCGTACTCGAACTGCCCGACCGGCGTCGGGTCCATGGCGTGTTTGGCCAGGTCGGAGCCGGGAGCCGCCTCGTTGTACTGCTTGATGTGCTGGATCGCGGGCAGCCCGGTGGCCCCGCCCGGTTCGTGGTAGATCCGCCAGCTCACGCCGGCCTTGGTCAGCCGCTCGGGGTAGGTCGTGAACGAGTAGGCCCCGTTGGGGGCGCTGGTGGTGAGCGACGGGCCGCCGGCCACCCCGTTCGGGTCGATGGTGCCGGCCATCCACATGTGCCGGTTCGGCCCCGTCGGCCCGAGTACCGAGCAGTGGTAACCGTCGAGAACGGTGAACGCATCGGCGAGGGCCCACTGGAACGGGATGTCCTCCCGCGTGTAGTAGCCCATGGTGAACGGGCCGACATCGTTGCCGTCGGCCGCGCGGTGGGCGGGCAGCCAGTTGTCCATCCGGCCGCTGTTCCACGCCTGGTGTTGCACGACCCAGCCGTGGTCCGTCGACGGGACGGCCTGGCCCGAGCTGATCCGGGTGTTGAGCCGGAAGGGCATCAGGTAGCCGTCCGGGTTGCCGGGATCCGGCTGCTGGAACACCGAGCGGCCGCCACCGATCTGCATGGCGTGCGGGTCACCGAACCCCCGCACACCCGGGAGCATCCCGTAGTAGTGGTCGAAGCTGCGGTTCTCCTGCATGAGCAGCACGACGTGCTTGATGTCCCCGAGCTTTCCGCCCTTCGGCGGCGGTGCGGCGAGCGCCTGGCGGACGTTGGCGGGCAGGGCGAGGGAAGCAGCCGCGAGGCCGCCTGCCGCGGCCGCCGAGCCGAGCAGCCGACGGCGCGTCATCCTGGGTGTCGGACGTGACGGTTCGGGGTTGTCAGTCATCGAAGGTCCTTTCACAAATCGGCCGATGGCCGCAGGGGGAGCACTTCGACGCTCGTTCGTGCGCATGACGATCACGCCCGCCGGTGGATGTCCGCGGGCCGAACTTCAGCTGAAGCTGTTCACGCCTTGCAGAAAGATCGGTAATTCGCGATCAATGGGGCATTCACGCCTTTCCCGTGATGCCGGTCAGGCCTGCTCGGCGGAGCACCACCACGTCGAGCGGCCACCGACGGTGCCGTGCACCATCGGGGCCCCGCAGCGCGGGCAGGAGGCGTCGGCGTGCCGGAACGGGATCACCTCGCCCGTGTGCACGCCGCCGTTCGCGATCGCCGCCTTCAGCGCGCGCTCCAGTGCGTCGTACAGCCGGTCCAGGGTGGCGCCGCCGAGCCCGCTTGCAGGGGCCGACGGGGAGACCGCGGCCTGCCACAGCGACTCGTCGGCGAGCAGGTTGCCCACCCCGGCGAGCACCGACTGGTCGAGCAGCCGGGCCTTGACCGGCGCCTGCCCGCGACCGACCCGCGCGCGGAACTCCTCACGCGTGATCATCTCCGCGTCGGGCCCCAGCAGCGAGAGGTCGGGGTCGAGGCGCACACGTCCGAGGCGGCGCTTGTCGAACAGCCGCAGCCGGCCCCCGTCGGTGAACGTGACGGTGAAGCGGTCCCACTCCGGCTTGCGCGGGGTGCGGTCCGGACGCACCGGCTCACCCCCACCCCGCTCCTCGCCCGCACCCGACACGATGATCCGCCCGCCCATCCCGAGATGGACGCCGAGGTGGGGACCGGGCCGGCCGTCACGGCCCTCGGTCTCGCAGTACATCGTCTTGCCGAGCCGGTGCGCCGCCGTCAGCCTGCCCCCGACGAGCACGCGCGCGATGTCCCCGGGGCGGTGGGGCCGGCACACCCACTCGTCCGAGTCGTCGACGGACCGGATCTCCCGCCCCAAGGCAGCCTCAAGGGCCTGGCGCGCACTCTCGACCTCGGGCAGCTCCGGCACTCCCCCAGTCTGACGGCAGCGCCGCACACGCGCCGACCGCGCGCGTTCCGGAGCCGTAGTGCTGTCGGGAGGGGGGGCGGATTCTGGGGGTCGTCGCAACACCCTTCTGACTAGGGGTGATGGCGGTGACAGGTCGGCCGAGGGTGTCGAGGGTGCGGGTGTGGGCCTTCTGGCGGGCGTGGAAGGCAGGTGCGCCGCTCGCGGCGGCGGTGGCTTGTGCCGGCGTGTCGGAGACGACCGGCCGGCACTGGGTCACCCAGGCTGGCGGGGTGATCCCTGATCTTGACGAGCCGTCGGGACGGCACCTGTCGCTCGCCGAGCGTGAGGAGATCGCGGTCGGGGTGGCGGCCGGGCTGAGCAATGCCGAGATCGCTCGCCGATTGGGCCGGCACCGGTCCACGATCGGTCGTGAGCTCACGCGCAATCAGATGATGTGGGGTGACCGACCGGCCCGGGCCCGGCCCGCGCGGGAGCGCGCGGCCCGCGCCCGCGCCCGCGCCGGGCACGACCCGCAACCAGGCCGGCCGGGACAGTCGCCAACCCCAGGCCTCGCGGCGGGCCCGGGACCCGCCCGGCGCAGGAATCTGTGTTATCGGGCGTGGGTGGCCCAGACCAAGGCCGAGCAGCGGGCCCGACGACCGAAACCGACCAAGCTGGCCGACAACCCCGCACTGGCCGCCCGGGTGCAGGCTGAGCTGACCGCCCGGTGGAGCCCGGAACAGATCGCCTCCAGGTTGCGCCAGGACTTCCCCGACCAGCCGGAGCTGTGGGTGTCCCACGAGACCATCTACCAGGAACTCTACGTGCAGGGACGCGGCCAGCTGCGCCGTGAGCTGACCCGCTGCCTGCGCACCGGCCGAGCACTACGCCGGCCCCACCGCCGCGCTGATCAGCGACGCGAACGAGCCCGGATCACCGACATGCTGATGATCTCCGAACGGCCCGCCGAGGCCGAGGATCGAGCGGTGCCCGGACACTGGGAAGGTGATCTGATCATCGGCAAGGACGGTGGCTCGGCCATCGGCACCCTGGTCGAACGATCCACCCGGTTCGTCATGCTGCTCCACCTGCCCGACACTCACGGCGCCCCACAGGTCCGCGACGCGATGATCACCAGCATGCACAGCCTGCCCGCGGCGCTGCGCCGATCGCTGACCTGGGACCAAGGCATCGAACTCAGCCGCCACGGCGAGATCACCATCGCCCTGGACATGCCGATCTACTTCTGCGACCCCCACAGCCCCTGGCAACGCGGCAGCAACGAGAACACCAACGGGCTGCTGCGCCAGTACTTCCCCAAGGGCACCGACCTCTCACGCCACACCGCCGTCGAGCTCGACCTCGCCGCCGCCGAGATCAACGCCCGACCCCGCAAGACACTCGGCTGGGACACCCCCGCCGAAGCACTCGCCCGGATACTCTCCCCACCCGCAACCACTACCGGTGTTGCGAGAACCCCCTGAACCCAAGGGGGCCGGAACAGCACTACGGCTCCGAGGTGCGGACACGGAACACCTGGGGGCCGGGGCGTGTTGGGGCGCTCGTGGGCCGATCACGGGTACGGGCGCCGGAACTCACGGGGCGGCGCTGGCTGAACACCGGAGGCGAGCCGCTGTCCCTCGCCGCGCTGCGCGGGAAGATCGTATTGCTCGACTTCTGGACTTTTTGTTGCGTAAATTGCTTACACGTTATCGACGAGCTGCGTGAGCTGGAGGAGCGGTTCGCCGACGTGCTGGTGACGGTCGGGGTCCACTCGCCGAAGTTCGTGCACGAGGCCGACCCGGACGCCGTCGAGGCCGCGGTGGAGCGCTACGGCGTCCACCACCCGGTGCTCGACGATCCCGAGCTCACCACGTGGGACGCCTACGCGGCGCGGGCGTGGCCGACCCTGGCCGTCATCGACCCGACCGGCTACGTCGTGGCGCAGATGTCCGGGGAGGGGCACGCGAACGGGCTCGCCGTGCTGATCGAGGAGCTGGTGGCCGAGCACGAGGCCGCCGGCACGCTGCACCGCGGCGACGGCCCCTACGTCGCCCCGCCGGAACCGGCCACGGCGCTGCGGTTCCCCGGCAAGGCCATCCAGCTGCCCATGGGCACGTTCCTCGTCTCCGACACCGCCCACCATCAGCTCGTCGAGCTGGAGGCGGACCTCGTCACGGAGCGGCGGCGGATCGGCACCGGCGAGCGCGGGCTGGTGGACGGCGTCGACGCGCGGTTCTCCGAGCCGCTGGGGCTCCTGCTGCTGCCCGACGTGGTCGCGGAGACAGCGGGCTACGACATCGTGGTCGCCGACAGCGTCAACCACGCCCTGCGCGGGGTGCGGCTCGACGACGGGCTCGTGACCACGGTGGCCGGGAACGGGACCCAGCTGCGCGAGCGGGTGGACGTCGGCGCGTCGTCGGCGGAGCTGTCGACGCCGTGGGACCTCGCCTGGTGGGAGGACCGCGTCGTCGTGGCGATGGCGGGCAACCACCAGCTGTGGTCGTTCGATCCGGTCTCCGGCGCCGCCACGGTGCTGGCCGGGACGACCAACGAGGGCCTGCGCGACGGCGCGCCCGGCGAGGCGTTCTTCGCGCAGCCCTCCGGGCTCGCGGTCGGTCCGTACGGCACGCTGTGGGTGGCCGACGCCGAGACGTCCGCACTGCGCACGGTGCTCGACCGGCCCGCGGCGGGCGCCGCGGTGACCACCGCCGTCGGGTTGGGGCTGTTCGACTTCGGGTTCCGCGACGGGCCCGCCGACCGCGGCACCGAACCGGCGCTGCTGCAGCACCCGCTCGGCGTCGCGGTGCTCCCGGACGGCTCGGTCGCGATCGCCGACACCTACAACGGCGCGCTGCGCCGCTACGACCCCGACACGCGGACCGTCACCACCCTGGCCCGCGACCTGCGGGAGCCGAGCGACCTCCTCGTCGACGGCGACGCGCTCGTGGTGGTCGAGTCCGCGGCGCACCGGCTCGTCCGGGTGCCGATCCCGGCGAGCACCCGCGTGGACGGCGGCGCGCACCGCGTCCGGCGGCCGCGGACGGACCTCGCGCGCGGTGCGCTGGCGCTGCGGATCGACTTCATGCCGCCCACGGGCCAGCACCTCGACACGCGCTTCGGCGACCCCACGTCGTTGACGGTGACGGCGTCCCCGCCGGAGCTGCTCGCCGACGGCGCCGGCACGGCGACGGGCCTGGCACGGGCGGTCCGGTTCGCCCCCGACGCGCCTGCCGAGGGCGTGCTGCAGATCAGCGTCACCGCCGCGGCCTGCGACGACGGCGACGGCGTGTTCGCCGCGTGCCACCGCTACCAGCAGGACTGGGGCATCCCGGTGCGTCTCGTCGACGGCGCACCCGACGAGCTGGTGCTCGACCTGCGGGCCGTGCACCGGTAGCTCCTGATCGGTCAGCCGCTCAGGACGGAGCCGGCGAGCCCAGCCGGAACGGGAAGACCCAGCGCCGCCTCCCGCGCCGCCTCCACGAACCCGCGGACCAGCGGCGCGTCCATGTCCTTGCGCCAGGCGACGGAAAGGGGCGACGCGGGCAACTCCCGCACCGGGATGAACGCCAGCCCGGGCCGGTCGTAGAAGCGCTGGGTGGAGGCCTGGGTGAAGGCCATGCCCCGGCAGGCGAGGATCGCCTCGAAGCACTCGTCGACCGTGGTCACCTCGGCACCCAGCCGCACCGGCCGGCCGTCCCGACAGTCGGTGGCCAGCCAGAAGTCGCGCCAGTACTCCGGAGCCCGGCGGGCGACGAAAGGCTGGTCCGCGACCTGCTCCAGGCTGATCTCGTCGAACTCCGCGAGCGCGGAGTCGCTCGACACGACCAGCACGCGCGGCTCGACGAAGAGGGTCTCGAGGGCGAGCCAGTCCTGCATCAGCAGCGGCGGCCGGACGAACGCGACGTCCGCGGTGCCCGTGGCCAGCCCGACGTAGGGGTCGGAGAAGTCGTGCGAGCGCATCTCGACCTGGACGCCGGGGTGGCGGATCTGGAAGGCCGACAGGATCCGGGGGGTCAGCTCCGCCGCGGCGTTCGCCTGGAAGCCGACGACGAGAGAGCCACGTGCGCCGTGGGCCGCGGCGCGGGTGAGCTCGGCGGCCCGCTCGGCGCCGTCGAGCAGGCGCCGAGCCTCGACGAGCAGGACCTCCCCGGCTGCGGTCAGCTCCACGTGCCGGCTGGTCCGCAGCAGCAGCACCGTGCCGATGTTGTGCTCGAGCTTGCGGATCTGCACGCTCAGCGACGGCTGCGCGATGTGCAGCCGGGCCGCTGCCCGTCCGAAGTGCAGCTCCTCGGCCACCGCGACGAAGTAGCGGAGAAGTCGCAGCTCCAACGGCGTGTGCACGCTCCCGACCGTAGGCCGGGAGCGGGGCGCCGACCAGTTGCTCCTGCCTATCGATCGGTTGGCGACAGGTATTGGACCCGTGCGTACGGCGGGGAGTCAGATGGGCTCGGAACGCTCAGAGAGGAGCAGCACCATGACCACCGCCACCCGTGCCCCGGCACCTGCCGACTGGGCCCGTGCCTTCACCGAGGCCACCGACGGGGATCCGGAGATCCAGGCGCACGGCAAGTACTTCACCTGCGCCTACCTGCTGGACATGACCGACCACACGTTCGTCGTGCGCGTCGTGTCGGGGAAGGTCGCCGAGATCGCGGTCGACCCCGGCCCGATCGACGTGCCCTACCAGTTCGCCATCCGCGCGAGCGCCGACACCTGGCGGAACTTCGGGGTGCCGGTGCCCGCGCCGATGTACCACGGCATCTGGGCGGCCACCTTCCAGCGGGACATGAAGCTCGAGGGCGACGTCCTCGTGCTGATGCAGAACCTCCGCTGCCTGACCCGCCAGATCGAGCTGCTGCGCTCCGTCGGCGTCCCCGTCTGACGTCCCGAACCGAGAGGAACCGATCATGGCAAAGATCTCCCCGGTCACCGGGCACTACATCGACGTCGAAGTCGACGGTCTGCTGTACAAGGTCTTCTACCTGGAGAACGGCACCGGCACCCCGCTCGTGTGCCAGCACACCGCTGGCTGCCACAACCACCAGTGGCGCGGCCTGCTCGAGGACGACGACATCACCGCGAGCTACCGCGTGATCGCCTACGACCTGCCGCGGCACGGCAAGTCGGACCCGCCGGAGAACAGCGAGTGGTGGACCGAGGAGTACAAGCTCACGGCCGACCACTACGCCAAGTTCATCGTGGCGCTGTGCGACGCGCTCGAGCTCGAGAACCCGATCTTCATGGGCTCGTCGTTCGGCGGCAACATCGCCCTGCAGCTGGCCCTGCGGTACCCGGAGCGGTTCTCCGGCGTCATCCCGGTCGAGGGCGCCGACTACTCCCCCGGGTTCTACCTCGACTGGTGGCAGCACCCCCACGCCAACGCCGCGCAGGTCTGCGCCAGCGGCGTGTGGGACCTGATGGCTCCGCAGTCACCCGATGCCGACCGCTGGAAGACCTGGTTCTACTACAGCCAGGGCTCCGAGGCGTTCAAGGGCGACCTGTACTTCTACTCCGTCGACCACGACCTGCGGGACAAGCTCGGGTCGATCGACGGCGAGCGGTGCCCGGTGGTGATGATGACCGGCGAGTACGACTACCTCACCACTCCGGAGGACGGGCAGCGCACCGCGTCGCAGATCAAGAACGCCTCCTTCATCGAGATGAAGGAGATCGGGCACTTCCCGATGAGCGAGAACTACGAGGTGTTCCGCGGCTACCTGCGGCAGGCACTGGAGACCCTGCGCGGCAAGCAGCCCGCCCGGGCCTGATCGTCCGCCCCCGGAACGGGCGACTCGCGCCGCCGGAACGGGCGACTCGCGGGGTGGGGACGGGCGACTCGCGCCGCCGGGACGGGCGACTCGCGGGGTGGTCAGCCGATCGCGCCGTGGGGCAGGACGGCGTGCACGCCCCACGTGTCGTTGGCGACCTGCGTGATGCGCAGGTCGACCGCCGCGCTGGCCACCGCGAGCGCCGTCGCCTTCGCGTCGTCGCCGTCGAGGGCCAGCAGCGCCTGCATCCACACCAGCATCGCGTCGAGGGCCTCGGCCATGGCCTCGTTGAGGTCGGGGTGGAAGCCGAAGGTGATGCGGCCGGCGGGAGTGACGGCGTGGATGCCCGGCGCGGCCGGCTCGGTGATCACGTCGAGGACGACCTCGGTGGTCATCGGGCACTCGATCGCCGTGCCCCCGACCTCCCCGTCGCCCTGGGCCGCATGGCCGTCGCCGAGGTGCAACAGCGCGCCGGGGACCGTGACGGGCAGGTAGAGCGTGGATCCGGCCACGAGCTCCCGACAGTCGATGTTGCCCCCGCCCTCCGCGCGGGGCGGGTTGGTGGAGTGCTCACCGCCCGCGGCCGGGGGCAGCCCGATCACCCCGAGGAACGGGGCGAGCGCCACGCTGTGGCCGCGGTCGTTGATGCCGACGCCCCGCTCGGCGTCGAGTTCCCACAGCAGCCGGGACGGCGGGCCGTCCGCGAGACCCAACCGCCGCGTCAGCCAGTTGTCCTTCGTCGCGGCCGCCGTCCAGCCCCAGTCGCCGGGCCGCATCGACAGCAGACGCACCGCGAGCACGGTGCCCGGCTCGGCGCCATGCACCTCGATCGGGCCGGTCAGGCAGTGGCCCCGCCGCGGCTCGAACATGAGCGGCTGGACCTCGCCCGGCTTCTGCTGGCGCTCCAGGTGCCCGATCGCGTCGAGCGACCGCACCACCACGGTGTCCCCAGGCTCGACGGCGAGGACGGGCGCCGTGTCGCGGCTGAAGACGTCGACCGTCGTCTCCGGGGTGGGCTCGAGGCGGTGCTCGGTCATGCGGCTCCTTCTGCGGACACCGGGTCAGTGCCGTGTGCGGCCGGGGCGACGGCCGATCAGGATTGCGGTGCCCGGACGGAGCCCAATTCGACCGCGCTCCAATCCGACCCTCACCCCAATTCGGTCTGAACCCCAATTCGACCCATTGCTGGCATTTCGCCGCTATCGTATCCGATACCGAAAAGAATCGGATTTACCTGAACGAACGAACGCAGCAGCCACTACCTGCCCGGCTCAACATCGACGGTGGATCCAGGCTCGGGGCTGGTCGGCAGGGCGGCGGCGAGGTCGCCCAGACCGATGAGGGTGTCGGCGAGCACGACCCGCTCGGCGTCGGTCAGGGCGACCGCGCCTGCCCGGGTCAGGAACTCCATGGCGCCGCCCGGATCGTCGGTCCTGGCGGCGAGTTCTGCCCGGTAGGCCAGGGCGTTGACCAGGTCGACCGGCGTCGACGTGGCCAGGTCCCGGCCGAGCGCGGTGTCCAGGATGCGCACGCCCTGCTCGGCGGACCCACGCGAGTCGCCCATGACCACGGCGTTGTCCAGGGCCTTCCCGAGCCTGCTCCGGGCCGGCTCGGCGGCAGTGGTGTCGGCTGCGGGTTCGCCGGCGGCGAAGATCCGGATCCAGTTGCCGCCCGGGTCGATGACGGTGAACCCGGACAGGTTGTCGGCGTTCTTGCGCAGGCGCGGCCGGGTCATCCGGGGGATCCCGGCGACCAGGATCTTGCCGTGGGCCGCGCGCATCCCCGCGGCGAAGGCCCGGTACAGCTCCCCGGTGTCGGGCACGATGACCAGACAGGACCCGTAGGAGTCCGCGGGGTCGAAGCCCGGGATGCCGAAGAACTGCAGGTCGATGTCTGCGCGCCGCAGCGCCACGCACGGGTTGGGGCGGGTCTGGTAGTAGGTCCGGGTGAACCCCAGCATCGCGTAGAACGCCTCGATCTCGTCGATGTCCGGGCAGGGCAGCAGGGGCACGGTCTTCTCGTTGGCCATGGCGACCTCCATCGTGCAGCGTACCGTACGCTGTACTGCAGACCGTACGGTACGCTGTCCGAAAGCCGCAAGCAGCACCCCCCATACTCGGCGGGCGCGCTTGGACGGACAGCTGTTCAGCAGGAAGGCACGACCAGTGGCTCGACGTTCCCCGGCGCCCGACCTGGCCCGCAGCATCTACCTGCTGTGGGGCCACCATCCCAGCCCGGGACGCTCGGGCCTGACGGTGCCCGCGATCGTCACCGCCGGTATCGAGATCGCCGACGTCGACGGGTTGGACGCCGTCTCGATGCGGAAGGTGGCCGACCGGCTGGGCGTCGGCGCGATGTCGCTCTACGGGCACGTGCCCGGCAAGGACGACCTCACCGCGCTGATGGTCGACGCGGTCTACGCCGAGCTCTACGGCGATGACGGGAACGGCGGCGGGGATGTAACGGCCGCGAGCCGGGTCGGCGACTGGCGCGCGGCGATGCGGTTCGTCGCCGAGCGGAACTGGGCGCTCTACCAGCGGCACCCGTGGCTGCTGGACATCCGCTCGTCCCGGCCGACCCTCGGGCCGCACGTCAGCCGCAAGTACGAGGTAGAACTACGCCCGCTCGACGGCATCGGCCTGTCCGACGTCGAGATGGATGCCGCCCTCACCCTGGTGCTCAGCCACGTCGACAGCACGGCCCGCGCGCACCGCAAGGTCTCGCGGACCCGGACCGAGTCCGGGATGTCGGATGCCGAATGGTGGGCCGTCGTGGCCCCGGTCCTCGACCAGGTCATGGCCGACGACGACCTCATCGTGTCCGCCCGGGTCGGTGGCGCGGTCGGTGCGCAGTTCGACGCCGCCCAGCATCCCGAGCACGCGCTGACCTTCGGCCTGGACACCATCCTCGCCGGCATCCAGGCCCGGATCACCTCGCCGGGCCCCTGAGCTCAGGCCCCCAGCCAGGTGAGCACGGCCATGACGCGCCGGTGGTCGTCCCCCGAAGGGGGCAGTCCGAGTTTCGTGAAGATCGAGGAGATGTGCTTCTCGACGGCACCCTGGCTGACCACCAGCGTCCGGCCGATCGCCGTGTTCGTCCGGCCCTCGGCCATGAGTCCCAGCACCTCGCGCTCGCGGGGCGACAACGTGGCGAGCGGATCGCGACGCCGCCGGTGCGCGAACAGTGCCGAGACGACCTCGGGGTCGAGCACCGTGCCCCCGTCGACGACGCGCTGCAACGCGTCGGACAGGTCGGCGAGCTTCGCGACCCGGTCCTTGAGCAGGTAGCCGACGCCCCCGCCCGCGGTGAGCAGGTCCGAGGCGTAGGACTCCTCGACGTACTGCGACAGCACGAGGATCGCCGTCTCCGGTGCCGTGCGGCGCACCTCGAGAGCGGCCCGCAGACCCTCGTCGGTGAACGTGGGCGGCATCCGGACGTCGACGACCGCCACGTCCGGCCGGTGCTCGTGCACCGCCTCCACCAGCGCCGTGCCGTCCCCGACCGCGGCCACCACCGAGGCGCCCGCCTCGTCGAGGAGCCGGACCAGCCCCTCCCTCAGCAGGAGCGAGTCCTCCGCCAGCACCACACGCACCTAGTGATCCTCCCCCGGTCCCGATTCCCCCAGCCCGACGAGCGGGATCTCGGCGGTGAGCACAGTAGGGCCGCCGGGCGGGCTCACGACGTCCAGCCCACCCTCGACGGTCGCCAGCCGGTCGGCGAGCCCGGCCAGGCCGTGCCCCTTGCCCAGGTGCGCCCCGCCCCGGCCGTCGTCGCGCACCTGGACGAGCACGCGTTCCCCGTCGGCGCTCACCAGCACCGTGCACAGCGTGGCGTGCGCATGCTTGGCGACGTTGGTGAGGGCCTCGGTCACCACGAAGTAGGCCGTGTTCTCGACGGCCGCCGCCAGCCGTCGCCCCTCGGGGAGCTCGACGTCGAGGGACACCTCCACGGGGCAGCGGGCCGCGGCCGCCGCAAGGGCCGGCCCGAGCCCGCGGTCGGCGAGGATCGGCGGGGCGATGCCCCGGGAGAGTGCGCGCAGCTCACCCAGCGCCTCCCGGCTCTGCTCCAGCGCCTCGGCGACGAGGGGCCGCGCCTTCTCCGGGTCGTCGTCGAGGCGGCGGGCCACGGTCTCCAGATCCATGTTGAGCCGGACGAGGCGCTGTTGCGGACCGTCGTGGATGTCGCGCTCGAGGCGCCGCAGCGTCTGCGCCTCGGCCTGCACGGCAGCGCGCCTGCTCGACTCCAGCTGGGTGGCACGGGCGCGCAGCGCGGCGGTCTGGTTGGTCAGCAGACCCCGCACCAGGCCGGCCCGGACCGCGACCAGCCCCCGCACCACGAACGGCGACGCCGCCACCATCGCCGCGCCCAGCACGGTGTTGATCACGATGTCGCCGAGCCGGCCCTGGACGCCGGTCAGGAGCCAGAAGAGGCCCCCACCCTCGCCGTCGTCGGGCAGCGCCCACTGCCAGGTGATGTAGAGCAGGGCCCCCAGCCCGCTCACCGTCCACGCGACGCCGATGACGAACGCCGCCAGGCGGACCGGGAAGGCGAGCACGGCGTACAGCAGGTCGCGCCACGACTGCGGTTCGGCCAACGCTCTGAACAGCCCTCCGATGCCGCGCCCCCTCGGCTCGCGGTAGTGATGCGGGGGCAGGGCCCTGCCGGTGGCCCACTCGGTGGACCGCCGCTCGACGACGGCGAGCCCGCGCGCGGCCCGCAGCGTCAGCACGAGCACGGGCAGCCCGACCCAGACGACGAGCGTGCCCACGCCGACCGCGAAGCCGACGACCGCGAGGACGAACGCGACGATGCCCAGCGGGAGGCCGGCGAGGAGGTAACCCATCCCCCGCCAGAACCTCCCGCCCCCCACCGCTCCTGTGACGGGCGACGCGGCGGGTGGCGATGCGACTTCGGTCATGCCGGTAACCCTCGCCCCCCGTAGCGGCCGCTCCCAGCCGGTGCACCTCCGCAGGAGGGTAGGGCCAACCCGAACCTGGACGCGCCCCTAATCTGCCGTTCATGACAGAGGACGTCTGGCAGGCCGTCGACGGTTACTTCTCAGGGCTGCTCCTCGAACCCGATCCGGTACTCGACGCGGCACTGGAGGCCAACGCCCTCGGCGGTCTCCCGGCGATCGACGTGTCCCCGGCGCAGGGCAAGCTGCTGCACCTGCTGGCGTCCTCGATCGGCGCCCGGCGGATCCTGGAGGTCGGCACGCTGGGCGGCTACTCGACGATCTGGCTGGGGCGCGCCCTCCCGCCGGACGGCCGGCTCGTCACGTGTGAGATCGATCCGCACCACGCCGAGGTGGCCATGTCCAACCTGGCCATGGCCGGCCTCGCCGAGATCGTGGACGTCCGCGTCGGCCCGGCGACCGACTCGCTCGGCGCTCTCGACGCCGCTGTCGACGGCCCGTTCGACCTCACGTTCATCGACGCCGACAAGGCCTCCAACGTGGAGTACTTCCGGCATGCGCTGAGGCTCTCCCGCCCCGGCAGCATGATCATCGTGGACAACGTGGTGCGGGCCGGGCGGGTCGCCGACGCCGGGAGCACCGATGCCTCGGTCCTCGGCACCCACCGGCTGACCGAGGCCGTGGCCCGGGAGCCGCGGGTCAGCGCCACGGCGATCCAGACCGTCGGGACGAAGGGCTATGACGGCTTCCTGCTCGCGCTCGTCCGGTAGGCACGATCGGTGATGAGCGTCCCCTCACATCTGACTTGTTGATCAGAAGTCAGGCCTAGCCTGCGGGTAAGGCTTTTCGGTTGCAGGTCAGAGATGGAGAGGTCGTCACCCCATGACAGACGCACCGGCAACGACACGAAGCATCCGCAGGCTGTCCGTCCCGCTCGGGCTGCCCTACGCCGAGGGGGTCCGCCGGTTCGAGGAGCTCCTGCCGGCCGTCGACGTGGAGCAGTTCACCACCCTGACGAGCTGGGACGAGGTGGTGGCACTCGCCGGCCGCGCCGCACCTCTGGGCCTCATGCGCTTCTGGACGCTCGACGTGGCTCCACTCATGGTCGGGCGCGCCGGGCGGGAGTGCGTCGAGTACCTGGCGGGCAACCACGTGATCGCCGAGCGCATGTACCGTCACGATCCGGTGGCCATGCTCTACGCACCGCTGCGGATCCTGATCCACGCCGACGCGGCAGGCGACGCGGTCTTCGTGATCGACCAGCCGAGCAGCCAGTTCGGCAGCCTCGGACAGCCGGAGATCGCTGCTGTCGGGCGCGAGCTCGACGGGAAGATCGCCGCGGTGCTCACCGCGCTCGGCGCCGAACCGCCTGCGGCACTTGCCGGCTGAGTCGAAGATCCCGGCCCCGGCCGTTAGCGTTGCTCCGGGTAACGAGCGACGGGGGAGATCGACGTGGAGCCTTCCGACCTGACCGACGTGCTGTCCGCGGTGCGCACGTTCATCCGCAGGGAGGTCGTGCCGCTCGAGGAACAGATCGACGTCGAGGACGCCATCCCCGCGCGGATCATCGCCACGTGCAAGGAGATGGGGCTCTACGGGTTCGCGATCCCCGAGCAGTACGGCGGCCTCGGGATGACGCTCACCGAGGAGGCCCAGCTCGCGTTCGAGCTGGGCTGGACCACCCCGGCGCTGCGCTCGCTGTTCGGCACCAACAACGGCATCGCCGGGCAGGTGCTGCTGGTGGGTGGCACGGAGGAACAGAAGAAGTCGTGGCTGCCGCGCCTGGCGTCCGGCGAGGTGACGGCGTCGTTCGGGCTCACGGAGGCCGACGCGGGCTCCGACCCGTCCGGGCTCGCCACCACGGCGAGGCGCGACGGCACCGGCTGGGTGATCAACGGCTCCAAGCGCTACATCACGAACGCCCCGGTCGCCGACGTGATCATGGTGTTCGCGCGCACCAACCCCGAGGCCGCAGGCAACCGCGGCATCTCCACGTTCCTCGTGCCTGCCGGCACACCCGGGCTCTCCATCGGGCCGAAGGACCACAAGATGGGCCAGTTCGGGGCGTGGACCGCCGACGTCCACCTCGACGACGTGCGCGTCCCCGCCGAGGCGCTCGTCGGTGGGGACGCCGGTCTCGACCAGGGGTTCCTCACTGCGGCGAAGTGCCTCGCGCACGGGCGCGCCCACATCGCGGCGCTGTGCGTCGGGATGGCCGGGCGGCTGGTGCACGAGTCGGTGGAGTTCGCGAAGACCCGCGAGCAGGGTGGGCGCCCCATCGCGTCGTTCCAGCTGATCCAGGGCCTGATCGCCGACTCGGTCACCGACCACTACGCGGGCCGCGCACTCGTGCTCGACGTGGCCCGCGCCTACGACGCCGGCACCGACAAGGTGCAGGGGCCCTCGGCGGCCAAGTACTTCGCCAGCGAGATGGTGGGCCGGGTGGCCGACCGCGCCGTGCAGGTGCACGGCGGGGCGGGCTACATCCGCGGGGTCGCGGTGGAGAGGTTCTACCGCGACGCCCGGCTGTTCCGGATCTACGAGGGCACGAGCCAGATCCAGCAGGTGATCATCGCCCGCCAGGCGCTGGGGAAGGCGGCCCGTGGCTAGCCGACCTTGAGCTGGGTCGTGCGGCCCATCAGGCGCAGCACGACCAGCACCACCACACCGACGGCGAGCCACACCAGGCCGCCGATCTTGGCGTTGGCGTCGGCGTTCACCAGCACGTAGCCGATGATCACGAAGCCGCACAGCGGCACCACGAGGTGCAGCCCGTACGTCCGCTGCCGCTGCTTGATCAGGTACCACGCCACGACCGACAGGTGCAGCACCAGGAACGAGAACAGCGCGCCGAAGTTCACCAGCGACGACAGCAGCCCGATCTGCCCGACGAAGAACAGCCCGAGTATCAGGCTGACCACCGACACGAGCAGCACCGCGCGCTCCGGCACCCGGCGGGTGGGGTGCACGTGCGCGAGGAACTTCGGCAGCTGCCGGTCACGTGCCATCGAGAACAGCAGGCGCGACGTGGCCGCCTGCGCCACCAGGGCGTTGGCGACGGCCCACCCGAGTGCCGTGGCGATGGCCACCAGCACCTTGAACCACTCACCGCCGACCAGCGCGGCCACCGTGTAGAACGCCTCGTTGGTGGCCGTGTCGCCGACGAACTCCGTCTGCCCGGGCACGAGCAACGCGGCGAGGTAGGTCTGCACGATGAACAGTGCTGCCACCAGCGTCAGTGCGAGCACGGTCGCGCGCCCGACCACCCTGGCGCCGCCCCTGGTCTCCTCCGCCATCGTGCTGATCGCGTCGAAGCCGAGGAACGACAGCACGGCCACCGACAGGGCCGCGAAGATCAGGCTGGGCTGGAACACCTCGGGGTTGAAGAACGGCGTGAACGTCCAGGTCGCCCCGTTGACGCCGCGCGAGATGGCCACCACCGCCAGCACGACGAACAGCGCCAGCACCACCAGCTCGCCGAGCAGGAAGATCTTGTTCGTGCGCGCGGTGGTCTCGATCCCGAGCAGGTTCACCACGGTGTTGACCACCACGAAGAGGATCACCCACACCGCCTGCGGCACGGCGGGCAGCACCGAACCGAGCGCCGCCGCACCGGTGACGTAGAGCAGGGTGGGGACGAGCAGGTAGTCGAGCAGGATCGCCCAGCCGGCGAGGAACCCGGCCGCCGGATGCAGGCCGCGCCCCGCGTAGGCGTACACCGAGCCCGAGATCGGGAACGCACGCGACATCTCCCGGTAGCTCAGGGCCGTGAAGATCATCGCGACGAAGCCGATGACGTAGGTGAGCGGCACCATGCCCATCGACGCGTTGAAGACCACGCCGAAGATCGCGAAGGGCGCGATCGGCACCATGAACACGAGCCCGTAGACGAGCAGGTCGCGCAGGGTGAGGCTGCGCCGTAGCTCCTGCTGGTAGCCGAACTCGCTCAGGTCGCCGCTCTCGGCGGCCTCGCTGGTCGGACGCTCGGTGCTCACGCGCCGGCCTCGAACTGGGTCATCGTGCTTCTCGTTCCTCGACGTACCTGCCCGGCGGAGGCTCGGGTCGCCCGATCATCACCTGTGCTCGATCCCCGGTTCGTATCGATCTGGTTTCCGGACGGGACGAGCGGGATGAACGGGAACGAATCGTTCACACCGACGCGAGAACCGCCGCTGCGTCCACCACCTCGATCAGCGGGGAGAAGAGGCCGAGCACGTGCAGGGCCGCGGCGTGGCTGCGGTCGTCGGCCCCGGCACAGGCGTCGGCGACCACCCGGACCGCAACCCCGGCGTCGGCAGCGGCGAGCGCGGTGGAGAGCACACAGCAGTCGGTCGAGACACTGGCGAGTACGAGCACGCCATCCCCCACCCGGGCCGCCAGGTCGGGACCCCACTTGGAGAACGTCGTGGCGTCGACCGTCGGGCCCGGGTCGGCGAAGTCCGGGACCAGGTCGTAGAGCAGCGACCCGGGCGGGACGAGCGCGAAGGGCCAGCGCGCGTAGTAGTCGCGCCACGCCCCGGACGGCTGCTCCGGGGCGAGGAACCGCGTGTACGTCACCGCGGGCGCCAGCGCACCGGCCAGCGCCTGGATCCGCGGCACGATCTCCGCGAACCGCGGGGTGGCCCACTCGCTGCCCGGGTCGGCGAACACGCGCTGCATGTCGATCACCACCAGGTGCGCCGTCACGTGGTGCGAGCCTCCTGCTGCCGGATCGCCGACCGGCTCCCGACGAGCGTGGCCACGAACGCCACGACCAGCGCGATCAGCACCCCGAGGTTGGCACCCGCCCACGCCCCCTCGCGGCCACCGAGACCGAGCGGACCGAGCAGGTAGCCCTGCCAGGCCAGCCAGCCCGCTGCGCTGTTGGTGACCAGGCCCCAGCCCAGCACCGTGCACCCCACGACCACCGCGATCGGGACCGGCCGGACGTCGCCGTAGCGACCGGACGGCGAGAAGAGGTCGGTCTCGGCGTAGTCCCGGCGGCGCAGCGCGATGTCCGCGAGCATGACCCCGCACCAGGCCGCGACCGGCACACCGAGGGTGATGAGGAAGCCGGTGAACTCGTCGAGGAACTCCCCGCCGAAGAACACGACGTACACCGTGCCGACCACCATGATCGCGCCGTCGATCAGCGCGGCCGCGTAGCGCGGTATCCGCAGCCCCAACGCCAGCAGCGCCAGCCCCGACGAGTAGATGTCGAGCACCGCGCCGCCGACCAGCCCCAGCACCGCCACCACCACGAAGGGCACGAGAAACCAGGTGGGCAGTGCGTCGGCGAGCGCACCGATCGGGTCGGCCGCGATGGCCTCGCTGAGGCTGGGTGACGAGCCGGCGAGCAACAGCCCGAACGCGAACAGCAACACCGGCGCGAGCGACGAGCCGAACGTCGTCCAGCCCACGACCCCGCGGCCCGAGGAAGCGCGCGGGAGGTAGCGGGAGTAGTCGGCCGCGGCGTTGACCCATCCCAGGCCGAAGCCCGTCATGAGGAACACCAGCGCCCCCACCACCTCCTGCGTGGAGCCCGCCGGCAGCGCCATGACCGTGGGCAGATCGACCCGGCCCGCGACGAGACCGATGTAGACGACGGTGAGCACCGCGGTGACCACCGTGATGACGGTCTGCAGCCGCATGATCAGGTGGAAGCCCAGCACGCCTGCCACGACGATTAATGCGGCCACCACCACCAGCGCGACGATCAGGGTGGGCGTGCCCCCGCCCCAGCCCAGCCGCTGGAACACCGCGGCCGTCGCCATGGTGGCGAGGATCGTGAGCACGGTCTCCCAGCCCACCGTCAGCAGCCAGGAGATCGCCGTGGGCAGCCGGTTACCGCGCACCCCGAACGCCGCCCGGCTGAGCACCATGGTCGGCGCCGAGCCCCGCTTGCCGGCGAGCGCGACGAAGCCGCAGAGCAGGAACGAGAACACGATCCCGAGCACGCCGGCGATGACCGCCTGGACGAACGAGATGCCGAACCCGAGCGCGAACGCGCCGTAGCTCAGCCCGAGCACCGAGACGTTGGCGCCGAACCACGGCCAGAACAGCTGACGCGGGCGACCGGTGCGTTCCTCGTCGGCGACGACGTTGATGCCGTTGCCCTCCACCTGCAGGACACTCGTGCGCGGCGCGTGCCGCGGCCGTCCGCTCATCGTCCGACGCGTTCTGCACGACCACGGCGCCTCCCGCTGTAGATGATCGGCCGCACGGTAGGTCGGCGCCCGCTCCCGGTCAACGCGTATCACGCAACCAGGACTCAAGGGTGATCCCGACCCGGACAGCACGACGCCGCACGGGCCCGTGCGGGCCGGTGCGGCGTCGGGAGAGCTGAATCAGTGCTCGGCGGGCCGGATGTGGTACTCGAACACCAGGCCGCCGACGGCGAGCAGCACGAGCACGCCACCGATGACCAGGAGCCACACGTAGAAGAACGCCAGCCCCACGCCGAGGATCGCGGCCGACGCGGCCACGGTGATCGGCCAGTAGCTCCCCGGCGAGAAGAAGCCGACGTCGCCGGCCCCGTCGGAGACCTCGGCCTCCGGGTTGTCCTCGGGGCGCGTCTCGAGGCGCCGCGACACGAACCGGAAGTACGTGCCGATGATCAGCGACAGGCCACCGGTGAGGAACAGCCCGACGATGCCCACGACCTCGTGCGTGAGCACCGTGTAGACGATGGCCGCGATGAAGAAGAAGACCGTGATGATCTCGAAGATGCGGGATTCGACCTTCATGGCGTACCTCTCAGCTCCCCGCGGAGATCGGCTCGGACGCCGAACGCTGCGTGCGGTCGGTGCTGAACGGATAGGTGGTGTAGGCCTGCGGCGTGCACAGCTGACCGCAGTTCATGGCGCCGAGCGCCTCACCGGCGGTGTAGGGCGCACCCGTGGCCGGGTTGATCTGCTCGCGCAGCGTGACCCACCGGTCGTACAGCGCCGGAGACAGCGCCCTGACCTCGAAGTTCATCATCGCGTGGTACGCGCCGCACAGCTCGGCGCACCGCCCGACGAAGGCACCCTCGCGGTCGATCCGGTCGATCTGCCAGACGTTGTCCTGGTCGTTCTGCTCCGGGTCGGGGAAGACGTCCCGCTTGAACAGGAACTCCGGCACGAAGAAGCTGTGGATCACGTCGGTGGAGCGCTGCGTGAACTGGATGCGCCGGTCGGTGGGCAGCACCAGCAGCGGGATCGTGTCGGACGTGCCCTGCGTGGTGATCGGCTGGCCGTTCGCCCCGCGGGCGTCCGGGTAGTCGAAGCGCCAGTTCCACTGGAACGCCGTGATGTCCACCCGGACGTCGGGGTTCGGCAGGTCCCGGTCGACGTAGTTCTGCACGTTGACGGTGAAGCCGAACAGCACCGCGACGATGATCGTCGGGATGACGGTGAAGACGACCTCGATCGGCAGGTTGTACTGCGTCTGACGCGGCGGGGTGTCGTCGTCGCCCTTGCGCTTGCGGTGGAACGCGATCGCCCAGAACATCGCGCCCCAGGTGATGGCCCCGACGATCAGCGCCGCGATCGCCGACCAGGTCCACAGGTGACGCATCGCCTCGGCCTGCGGCGTGACCCCGACGGGCCATCCGAACCGCAGTACCTCGTCCACCGAGCAACCCGTGGTGAGCGGGATGACCAGAGCGGCCAGGGCGACCAGCTTCGCCACCCGACCGCGACCCGGGAGCCCGGATCCACGGTGCTCTCTCCCGCGCTGTGCTCGGCCCACTGCGCGCCGCCTCCCCAACCCGTCGTGTTCCGTCGGCCGCCGGATACCCCGGTGGCGCGCGCTTGCCCGCCTTCGACCTCGCGTAGAGCCTAACCGAGCAGGCCCCCGATCCGGGTGTCGGGTGGGCACGGGGCCGGCGCGAGTCGTCGGCATACTGGCTCGCTGTGTGTGGACTGCTGGGACTGCTGACCACCCGGGCCGACGCCGGTACCCGGATCCAACCGGTGGCCGCGGCCATGCGCTGCGCCCGTCACCGGGGGCCGGACGAGAGCGGCACCTGGAACGACGCCGACGTCGCGTTCGGGTTCAACCGGCTCGCCTTCATCGACATCGAGCACTCGCACCAGCCGATGCAGTACGCGAACGGTCGATACACGATCGTGTTCAACGGCGAGATCTACAACTACCTCGAGCTGCGCGACGAGCTCACCCATCAGTACGGGGCGAGGTTCGCCACCGCGGGCGACACCGAGGCGATCGTGGCCGCCTACCACTACTGGGGCCCCGCCGCCGTCGGCCGGCTGCGCGGGATGTTCGCGTTCCTCATCTGGGACGCCCAGGAGCGCGTGATGTTCGGCGCGCGTGACCCGTTCGGGATCAAGCCGCTGTACATGGCAGCCGGGCCGGCCGGCGTCGCGTTCGGGAGCGAGAAGAAGAGCCTGCTGCAGCTCGCGCCCGCCCTCGGGCTGGGCGCCGCCGGCGTCTCGGCCGACCTCGACCCCGCAGCGCTGCACCACTACCTCCTGCTGCAGTACGTGCCCGAGCCCGCCACGATGCACCGCGCCATCCGGCGTATCGAGTCGGGCACGCACTTCACGGTTCGGCCCGGCGGCGAGGTCGAGCAGGAGCGCTACTTCACCCCCACGTTCCACTCCGGCGCCGCAGCCGGCGGGTCCGCCGCCCTGCACTCCCGGATCGCCGACGTGCTCGCCGACAGCGTGGCCAAGCACATGCGTGCCGACGTCACCGTGGGCGCGTTCCTGTCCGGCGGGATCGACTCCACCGCGATCGCCGCGCTGGCCAAGCAGCACAACCCGAACCTGATCACGTTCACCACCGGTTTCGAGCGCGAGGGCTACTCCGAGGTCGACGTCGCGGCCGAGTCGGCCGCCGCGATCGGCGTGCGGCACGTCGTCCGCACCGTCAAGCCCGACGAGATGATGGCCGCGCTGCCACTCATCGTCTGGTACCTGGACGACCCGGTGGCCGACCCCGCGCTCGTCCCCCTCTGGTTCATCGCGCGCGAGGCACGCCAGCACGTCAAGGTCGTGCTGTCCGGCGAGGGCGCCGACGAGCTGTTCGGCGGCTACACGATCTACCGCGAGCCGCTGTCGCTCGCGCCGTTCGAGAAGGTGCCCGGCGCCGTACGGGGGCTGCTCGGCCGGGCCTCGACCCACCTGCCGGAGGGCATGCGGGGCAAGGACCTGCTGCGCCGCGGCGCCCTCCCGCTGGAGGAGCGCTACTACGGCAACGCCCGCATCTTCCGTGACGAGCACCTCGCCGGGATCCTGCGCCAGTACGACCCCCGCCGCTCCCACACCGAGATCACCGAGGCGCACTACCGCGACTCCGAGGCCTGGGACCCGGTGTCCAGGATGCAGCACGTCGACCTGTTCACCTGGCTGCGCGGCGACATCCTCGTCAAGGCCGACAAGGTGACGATGGCCAACTCCCTCGAGCTGCGGGTGCCGTTCCTCGACCCCGAGGTGTTCGCCGTGGCGTCCGGGCTGCCGCTGTCGGAGAAGCTGGCCGAGGGCACCACCAAGTACGCGCTGCGCCGGGCGCTGGAGGGCATCGTCCCCCCGCACGTGCTGCACCGGCGCAAGCTCGGCTTCCCCGTGCCGCTCCGGCACTGGCTGCGCGACGAGATGTACCTGTGGGCGCGCGACATCATCCGCGACTCCCAGGCCGACCACCTCCTCGACCTCGCCGCCGTCCAGCGCATGCTCGACGCCCACCGCGCCGGCCCGGTCGACCACAGCCGCCGGATCTGGACGCTGCTGGTCTTCCTGCTCTGGCACGGCATCTTCGTCGAGCGGCGGATCGTCCCGGAGATCCCCGAGCCGGCGTACCCCGTGCGCCTCTAGCCGCGCCGCATGATCGTCGCGAGATCCGCGTTTCCGCCCGTCAGAGGGCGAAGGCGCGGATCTCGCACCGATCAACGACCCTCGGCGCCGGACCGGCCGAGGGGAACGGGCGACTCAGGCGCACGAAACGGGCGACTCGCGGGCCGGACCGGGCTGATCATCGCGAGACCCACGTGTTCGCCCCCAGAGGGCCAACACGCACATCTCGCACCGATCAACGACCCCCGGCGCCGGACCGGCTGACGGGAACGGGCGACTCGCGCGCGCGAAACGGGCGACTCGCGGGGGCGGTCAGGCCGGGAGGACCCGCTCGATCTCGGTGGCGGCGTCGGGGCCGTAGGCGTCGCGGAGGCGCTCCAGGCCGTGGGCGCGGTCCCAGGTCCACTCCTGCGGGCCGTCGGTCTCCAGCACCTGGACGGCGATGAGGGAGCCGAGCTGCGCCGAGCGCTCCATGGACAGCCCGCCGGCGACCGCGGCGAGGAACCCGGCGCGGAAGGCGTCGCCGACGCCCGTGGGGTCGACCTTGCCGGTCTCGGGGACGATGCCGACCTTGAGCGTCTCCGGCCCGTAGATCTCCACGCCTTTCTCCCCATGCGTGGTGATCCGGATCTCGACCTTCTCCGTGACCTGCGCCTCGGTCCAGCCGGTCTTCTTGAGCAGCAGTTCCCACTCGTAGTCGTTGGTGAGCAGGTAGCGGGCCCCCTCGACGAGGCGGCGGATCTCCGGGCCCTCCATGCGGGCCAGCTGCTGGGACGGGTCGGCCGCGAAGGGCAGGCCCAGCTCGCGGCACTCGTCGGTGTGGCGCAGCATCGCCTCCGGGTCGTTGGCGCCGATGAGCGCCAGGTCGACCCGCTCGACGAACGGGGCGAGGGAGATCTCCCGGGACCGCGCCATGGCGCCGGTGTAGAACGACGCGAGCTGGCGCATGTCGTCGTCGGTGGTGCAGACGAACCGGGCGGTGTTGACGTCCTCGCAGACGAGCACGGCCGAGCAGTCGACGCCGTTGGCCTCGAGGCGGGCGCGGTACTCACCGAAGTCGGCGCCCACGGCCCCCACGAGCAGCGGCGACTGACCCAGCACGCCGAGGGCGAAGGCGATGTTGCCCGCCACGCCGCCGGGGCGGATCACCATGTCGTCGACCAGGAAGCTCAGCGAGAGCCGGTCGAGCTGGTCGGCGACCAGCTGGTCGACGAACCGGCCCGGGAAATGCATGAGCTGGTCGGTGGCGATGGATCCGGTCACGGCGATAGGCACGATCGAGAACCCTACCGGGCCGCCGACGCAACGAACCCCGGCTGGGGAGCCAAAGCTCCCGGCCGGGGTTCGTGGCCGATCACAACGAGCGGGTGACCGTCAGTTGAACGAGTCGCCACAGGCGCAGGAACCGCCCGCGTTCGGGTTGTCGATCGTGAAGCCCTGCTTCTCGATGCTGTCGACGAAGTCGATGACAGCACCCTGCAGGTAGGGCGCGCTCATCCGGTCGACCCCGACCTTGAGGCCGTGGTACTCGCGGAACAGGTCGCCGTCGAGCGACCGGTCGTCGAAGAACAGCTGGTAGCGCAGGCCGGCGCAGCCACCGGGCTGGACGGCGATGCGCAGGTGCATGTCGTCGCGGCCCTCCTGGTCCAACAGGGCCTTCGCCTTGAGGGCGGCGGTGTCGGTCAGCTCGACGCCGTGCGTCTCGGTGACGACATCGGTCGTGTTATCGACGGTCATGGCTCTCCCAACATCGAGCGCGGCAATGCTGTTCCAACTCGGAGCAGGTTCCGAATCGGCACCTGTAGCCGGTCCGGGATGTTCCGGTTCTGCCCTCATAGTAGGCCCTTGACCCGCTCGTCGGCCCCCCTGTGCCGGTCGGGGTGATCCGGGCCACGCGACGGGGTTCTAGGAGCGCGCTGGACAACTCGGCCCTACTGCGCGGCGCCCAGGCGGCGCCCTCGCCGCGTTGTCGTCGGGCCCGATACAACAGCGGTATCGGCCCCTCCTCCGCCTGGCGATGCCACCACCTGGACACCGCTCGCTACGAGCGGAGTTGTCCAGCACCCTCCTACCGACTCCAGCGGGTGGCGACGCGCTCCGCGAGCGCCGCCAGGGTGCCGGCCGGATCGGCCATCGACGCCTCCACGCCGCCGGCGTCGTCGGCCACGGAGTACGCCGAGTCGACCCCGACCGCCGCCGCTTCCCGCGTGCCGACGGACACCTGGCCGGCCAGCACGATGCACGGCACCCCGCGGTCGGCCGCCCCCTTGGCGACCGCGGTGATGAGCTTCCCGCGCAGCGACTGCCAGTCGAAGCTGCCTTCGCCCGTGATGGCGAGCTGGGCCTTGTCGAGCTCCTCGTCGAGGCCGACGAGCTCGCGGACCAGGCCGGCCCCGGACACGCGACGGGCGCCGCACGCCAACAGGGCGGCTCCGAGGCCGCCCGCCGCTCCGGCTCCGGGCTCGTCGCGCACGTCCTGGCCGAGGCCGCGGGCCAGCACGTCGGCGAAGCCGGCCAGTGCGGAGTCCAGCTCGGCCACGGCGGTGGCGTCCGCGCCCTTCTGCGGCCCGAAGACGGCGGCCGCGCCGTGCTCACCGAGCAGCGGGTTGTCGACGTCGGCGGCGGCGACGAGGCGCACGTCACCCAGCTGCGGCACGCCGTCGAGCCGGACGCTCCTGGCCAGGGCCGCTCCCCCGGACGGCACGGGCTCCCCCGCGTCGTCGACGGCCACCGCGCCGAGCGCGGCCAGCATCCCGGCGCCCCCGTCCGTGGTGGCCGAGCCGCCCAGCCCGATCACCACCTCGGTGACGCCGGCGTCCCGGGCCGCGGCGACCAGCTCACCGACACCGCGTGAGGTGACGGTGCGGGCGACGTCGGGCACCCGGCGCTCCCGCGGCACGA
The DNA here is from genome assembly GCF_050948425.1 of Pseudonocardia xinjiangensis. NCBI lineage: Bacteria > Bacillati > Actinomycetota > Actinomycetes > Pseudonocardiales > Pseudonocardiaceae > Pseudonocardia > Pseudonocardia xinjiangensis. The sequence goes on from NZ_CP192009.1 coordinate 5,195,766, forward strand.
GATGCAGCCCGCACGCCGCGGCCGACTCCAGGTACGCCGTCGACCCGATCCGGAGCCAGCGGGCAGGCACCGAGTCCCCGAACGGGCCGGTGACGTCGAGCTCGTGCCACTCGCCACCCAGCGCCGTGTGCAGCACTTCGACGAAACCGGTGCCCCCGTCGGCCAGCGGGAGCAACCGCAGATCGTCGTCAGGCGCATGGCGCCGCCAACCCGCTGCGATCGCGTCGGCCGCTGCCGTCGCGCTCAAGGTCCCACCGAAGGAGTCCGGAGCCACTACCACTCGCATACTGGGCACCGTATCGCCCGTATGGTTACCCCCGTGAGGTTCCTGCGACGCTCCACACCGACCACCGTCGGTGCCGACCCGACCGAGAACGACGTCGCGCAGGGCCCCGGCGACACCTCTCGCAGCCCCGGCAAGGGCCGTCCGACGCCGAAGCGTCGCGAGGCCGAGACCAGGCGCCGTGGCCCCGCCCCGCCCCCTCCGCGCACCCAGCGCGAGGCCTCCCGCCTGGCCAGGGCCAACCGGCCCGACAAGGACCAGCGCCGGCGTGACGCCGCCGAGCGGCGCGAGCGGATGGCCGCGGGCGACGACAGGTTCCTCATGCCCCGCGACCGCGGGCCGGTCAAGGCCTACATCCGCGACGTCGTGGACTCCCGCCCCCACCTCATGGGCCTGTTCATGCCGCTTGCCGTGATCGTGGTGCTGTCACTGCTCGTGCCGGTGCCCGCGGCGCAGCAGTACCTCAGCCTGTTCAGCCTGATCGCGCTCACGGTGATGGTCGTCGAGGGGATCATCCTGGGGGCCACGGTCACCAAGAAGACCCGCGAGAAGTTCCCCGACGCCACGGTCAACCCCCTGGGCACCGGCTGGTACGCGTTCACCCGCGCGAGCCAGCTGCGGAAGCTGCGGGTCCCGAAGCCGCGGGTGGAGCGGGGCGCCAACCCCTGAGGTGTGCCCGCCCGGCATCCGGGCGGGCTCAGGCCTCGTGGAGGCTCATCGGGCCGTAGACCTCGGTGTCGCCGTCGAGCAGGGTGACGGCGTCGACGCCGCTCTCGCGCAGCGGCCGCCAGCCTGCGGCGAACCAGTCCTCGGCCTGCTGCTGGTCGTCGAACTGGTGGTCGGGCCCGTCGACCTGCTCGCCCGCCGCATCCAGGTACCGCCACCGGAACGCCATCCCCGGAGGCTAGCGTGACCGGGTGGATGCCGGCCGTCGCACGCTCGTGCTCGGTGGCACGCGGTCGGGGAAGTCGCGGTACGCGGAGGACCTGCTACCAGCCGACGCCCCGGTCCGCTACGTGGCCACCGCGCGGCGCCGGCACGACGACACCGAGTGGTCGGCCCGGATCGACGCGCACCGCGCGCGGCGACCCGCGGGCTGGACCACGCTGGAGGATCCCGACGTCGCCCGGCTGGTCCGCGAGGGCGGTGACCCGCTGCTGGTGGACGACATCGCCACGTGGCTGACCGGACTGCTGGACGACACCGGCGCCTGGGAGTCGGGCGAGGTCCCGCCGGCGGTAGGGGCCGGCGTGGCCGACCTGGTGGACGCGGTCGCCGCCTGTCCGGGACGGCTGGTGCTGGTCTCGGCCGAGGTCGGGCTCGGTGTCGTCCCGCCCACCCGGGCCGGCCGGCTGTTCCGCGACGAGCTGGGCGCGGCCAACGCCGCACTGGCCGCGGTGTGTGACGAGGTGCTACTGCTGGTGGCCGGGCTGCCGCTGCGCCTGAAGTAGCACTGCCGTCCGCGGGACCCCGGACCGCGGGGCGGGCGCTCTGCGCTGTAGGAATGGTCCGTGGAACTGCCTGCCGTCACCGCTCCGGACGTCGACGCTCGCCGCGCCGCCGTCGCCCGGTTCACCGAGCTCGCAGTGGCGGACGGAGCGCTCGGCCGGCTCGCGGAGCTGGGCGTATGGCTCGCCGCTGGACAGGGCGTCTGCCCGCCCCGGCCCCCCGCCCGGCCGCGGGTGATCGTCGTCGCGGCCGACCACGGCATCGCCGCAGCCGGCGTCTCGGCCCATTCCGGTGACGTCACGCTGCGGCAGGTCGCCGCGGTACGCGCGAGCACCGCCCCGGTCGCCGTGCTGGCCCCCGTGGCCGGAGCATCGGTGCGCGTGGTGGACGTCGGGCTCGACCACGACGTCGACGAGGTCGACCACGACTCCACCGATCGGTACCGGGTGCGCCGCGGCTCCGGGCGCATCGACACCGCGGACGCGCTCACCGCGGACGAGACCGACCGCGCCGTGCAGATCGGCCGGATGCTGGCCGACGAGGAGGTCGACGCCGGGGCCGACCTGCTCCTGCCCGCCTCGGTCGGCGTCGGTGCCACCACCCCCGCATCCGTGCTGGTGGCCGCCGTCACCGGCACCGAGCCCGTCGCCGTGATCGGGCGTGGCAGCGGCATCGACGACAACGCGTGGATGCGCAAGGCGGCCGCCGTCCGCGACGCGCTGCGCCGGGCCCGGCCGCACACCCGCGACCCACTGGCCCTGCTGCGCGTCACAGGCGGCGCCGACCTGGCCGTGCTCACCGGCTTCTGCCTGCAGGCCGCGCTGCGGCGCACCCCCGTGCTGCTCGACGGCCTCGTCGTGGGCGCGGCCGCGCTGCTGGCCGACGAGCTGGCGCCCGGAGCCCGGGAGTGGTGGCTGGTGGCGCAGCGCTCGCCGGAGCCGGCGATGACGCTCGTGGTCGACCACCTGGGCCTGGCACCCGTGCTCGACCTGGGCATCCGGCTGGGGGACGGAACGGGGGCCGCCACCGTCGTCCCGCTGCTGCAGATGGCCGCGCGGCTGCTCGCCGAGACCGCCACGGCCGCGGATCTCGGACTCGCATGACCGGGCTGACCCGGGCGTGACGTGAAGGGGTGGGCGCTGGCGCTGAGCTGGCTCACCGTCCTGCCGGTGCGCACGGACGCACCGGAGGCGCGGGTCGCCGCGGCGGCGATCCGCTGGGCCCCGGTCGTCGGGGCGGTGCTCGGTGCCGCGGCGGGCGGTGTGCTGCTCGGGCTGTCCGCGCTCGGCGTCCCCCCCGCGGCCGCCGGGTTGCTGACCGTCGGGTTCCTGGCCGCGGCCACGCGCGGGATGCACGTGGACGGCCTCGCCGACACCGCCGACGGGCTGGGCTGCTTCGGGCCGCCGGAGCGGGCACTGGCCGTGATGCGCGACGGTGGCGCCGGACCGTTCGCGGTGGTCACGCTGCTCGTGGCACTGGGCACCCAGGCCGCGGCGCTGGCCGCCCTCGTGCCGGTGGGGACGCACGCGCTCGCGGGGGTCGCGCTGGCGGGTGCGGCGGGCCGGGCGGGGTTCGCGTGGGTGTGCCGCCGCGGGGTCCCCGCGGCGCGACCCGGCGGCCTCGGCGCCACGGTCGCCGGCTCGCAGCGGTGGTGGGTCGCGCCCGCCTGGTGGACGGCCCTGGCCGTCGCCGGTCTGTTCGGGTGGGGATGGCGGGGCGTGCTCGCGATCGGTATCGGCGCCCTCGCCGTCATGGTGCTGTCCTGGCACACCAGCCGGCGCTTCGGTGGCATGACCGGCGACGTGCTCGGGGCGGCAGGCGAGGTGGCCACGACGGCGGCCCTGGTGACCCTCGCGACGGCCGGGCCCGCCCCGGCCTGGTGGTGACGGCCCGTCAGGCCGGGACGAGCGTGCGCATCCAGGAGTGCGTGTCGGGTGCGATGCCGCGCTGGACGTCGGTGAGCAGGCCGCGCAGCCGCATGCTGACCGGACCCGGCTCGCCGTTGCCCACGACGACCTCGCCGTCGTTGTGCTTGACCACACCGACGGGAGTGATCACCGCGGCGGTGCCGCAGGCGAAGACCTCGCTGATCCGGCCGTCGGCGCACCCGGTGAGCCACTCCTCCGCCGAGATGCGCCGCTCGCTGACCTGGCAGCCGAGCTCCTTGGCCAGCACCAGCAGGGAGTCGCGGGTGACGCCGGGCAGGATGCTGCCGGACAGCTCCGGGGTGACGACCTCCACCGAGTCGCCCGTGCCGAAGACGTAGAAGAGGTTCATCCCGCCCATCTCCTCCACCCACTTGCGCTCGGCGGCGTCGAGATAGGCGACCTGCGCGCAGCCGTGCTCGGTGGCCTGGGCCTGCGGCAACAGCGAGGCGGAGTAGTTGCCACCGCACTTCGCGGTGCCGGTGCCACCCACCGCGGCGCGGGTGTAGTCGGTGCAGAGCCACACCCCGACCGGCTTGACGCCGCCGGGGAAGTAGGCGCCAGCAGGCGAGGCGATGAGCGCGTAGAGGTACTCCGTGGCCGGGCGCACCCCGAGCCCCACCTCGGTGGCGATCATGAACGGCCGCAGGTAGAGGCACTCCTCACCGCCGGCAGGCGGCACCCACGCCCGGTCCACGGCGACAAGCTCGCTGAGCGAGGCGAGGAACATCTCGTCGGGCAGCGGCGGCATCGCGAGCCGGACCGCCGAGGAGCGGAACCGGGCGGCGTTGACCTCCGGTCGGAAGGAGGCCACGGAACCGTCGGGCTGCTGGTACGCCTTCAGTCCCTCGAAGATCTCCTGCCCGTAGTGGAGCACCATCGACGCCGGGTCGAGCATGAGCGGGCCGTAGGGCACCACCGAGGGGTCGTGCCAGCCCTCGTCCGCGGTCCACCGGATGGTCACCATGTGGTCGGTGAAGTACCGACCGAACCCCGGGTCGACAAGGATCTTGTCGCGCTGCGCCGTGGAGACCGGGGCGGGGTTGAGGGTCCGGGTGAACTGCGAGCTCATGGGTTTCACATTATCTGGTCGAGCAACCCCGACTGTCGGACGTCCGACAAATTGCTCCGGCCGGGAGCTACCGCACGTGCGACGGGACGAACGGCGGCTTGACCACCTCGCAGGCCAGCTCCCGTCCGCGCACGTCGACGCGCACCTGGTCGCCGATGGCCACCCCGGAAGCCGTGTCGATCAGCGCGAGCGCGATGCCGGTCTTCAGCGTCGGGGAGAACGTGCCGGATGTGGTGGTGCCCACCTGCTCCCCGTCGCTCAGCACCGTCATGCCGGCGCGCGGGACACCCCGGCCGGTGGCCCGCAGGCCGCGCAGGCGCCGGGCCGGACCGGCCTCCTTCTCCGCGACGAGCGCGTCGCGACCCCAGAACTCGGGCTTCGACCAGCCGACGGCCCACCCGCTGCCCGCCTGCACCGGGGAGATGTCGACCGAGAGGTCCTGGCCGTGCAGCGGGTAGCCCATCTCGGTGCGCAGGGTGTCGCGGGCGCCGAGCCCGGCCGGGCGCCCGCCCAGCGGCCCCGCTCCGGCGAGCAGCGCGTCCCACACTCCCGGTGCGGCGTCGGCGGGGACGAGGAGCTCGTACCCACGCTCGCCGGTGTAGCCGGTGCGGCACACCCGCACGGCGCCCGCGTCGGTGAACTCCATGTAGTCGAGCCCGGCCACGCCGTCGAAGCCGGCGAACATGGTGGTGAACAGCTCCGCGGAGCGCGGGCCCTGCACGGCGATCACGGCCAGCTCACGGTGCCGGTCGACGACCTCGACACCGGCCGGAGCCGCGGCGCGCAGGAGCTCGGCGACGCGGGCGGCGTTGGCGGCGTTGGGAACGGCGAGCACCTCGTCCGGCCCGACCAGGTAGACGATCAGGTCGTCGACGACGCCGCCGTCCTCGGTGCAGCAGAGCGTGTACTGCGCATGCCCCGGTCCGATCTTCCCCAGGTCGGCGGTGAAGCAGCGGTTGACGAACTCCGCGGCGCCCGGGCCCGTGATCGCCAGCTTGCCCAGGTGGCTGACGTCGAAGACGCCGACGGACTCGCGGACCGCCGTGTGCTCGGCAACGGTGCCGTCCGGGTAGGACAGCGGCATCGACCAGCCGCCGAAAGCGCCGAGGCTCGCGCCGAGCGTGGTGTGCCGATCGTGCAACGGGCTGGTCAGGAGGTCGTCCACGTGGCTGGACGCTACTGCTCGCACCGTCGTTTCAGGCCGTCGGCCTCCATCGCGAGGTAGCGGCGGGTCAGTCCGCGGATGAACATCCCGACCACCAGGCCCACCGGCCCCTCCTGCGCCAGCCGCAGCCGCACCGCCGTGGCGTCGCCGGTGGGCGTGACGAGGTGCTCGGCGACGGTCCGGACGCCGGGCCCGGTGGACACCCACGTGAACCCGCGGGACGGGTCCAGGTCGGTGACCTCCCAGCGGGCGGGCGGCAGGCGGGGCTGGCGCAGCTCCGCCCGGCTACCGACCGCGAGCGGGCCGGTGTCGAGGCGCCGCACGGCGCTGACCGAGGCGGTCCACTCCGGCCAGCGCTCGACGTCGGTGAGCACGGCGAACACCTGGTCGGTCGGCGCCTCGATCGTCACGGACCGCTCGAACTCCATGCGCGGGGCTCCTCACCGATCATCGACGACGGCTCAGGATCGTACATATCGCCCATCCGACAGCCAGTGCGGCGGCGGTGACGAGCACCTGCTGGAGTGCCAGCAGCACCGCGAGGCCGAGGCACAGCAGCAGCCCCAGCCACGAGGACCAGACCGGCCAGCGCCGCTGCGCCCGGGGCAGCCGCAGCGCGGCCAGGTTGATCACCGCGTAGTAGACGAGCACGGAGCACGCCGACAGCGCGATCGCCGCCACCGGTCCCACGAGCACGGCGAGCACGATCGCGGCGGCCCCGCCCGCGAGGTCGGCCCAGCGGGGGGTGCCGCGGGAGCACACCGAGGCGAGCGCGCTCGGCAGTTCGCGGCGCTGCGCCATCGCCAGCGCGGTGCGGCTCACCCCCACCAGCACGGCCAGCAGCGCCGACGCCGCCGCGGTGGCGGCGCCGACCCGGACGACTACGCCGAGCATGCTGGCCTGGCCGGCGTCGACCACGGCCACCAGCGGCGTCGGCTCCGTCGCCAGCCGCTCGCTGCCCAGGCCGACCAGCAGCGCGACCGCCACCAGCAGGTAGGTGACCAGCGCGATGCCGAGCGCGATCGTGATGGCCCGGTGCAGCGTCCGTTCCGGGTCGCGGACCTCGCCCCCGAGGGTGGCGATGCGCGCGTACCCGGCGAAGGCGAAGAACACGAGCCCGGCGGCCGTGAGCACCCCGACGACGCCGCCCCGCATCGCGATCGGCTCCACATCCGGGGTGGCCGCGGAGACCACCGGGTCGTCGTAGGGACCGAGCAGCCCGATCACGACCACGACGAGCAGGACGGCGAGCGTGCCGCCGACCAGGGCGTACGCGCCACGAGCCGTCCACCGCACACCGGCGGTGTTCAGCGCGGTGGCCGTGACGATCACCAGGATCGCCGCAGGCAGCGGGTGCGAGGGCAGAACGTAGCCGCCGAACACGCCTGCGGCCGCGGCGGCCGAGGCCGTCTTGCCCACCAGGAACGCGACACCGGCGAGCCTCCCGGCACCGGGCGAGAGCCGCTCGCGCCCGTAGACGAAGCCACCACCGCTCTCCGGGTGGGCCACCGCGAGATCGGCGGTGGACGCGGCGTTGCACAGCGCGACGAACCCGGCGATCAGGACGGCGAGCAGCAGCCACGGCCCCGCAGCAGCGGCGGCGGGAGCCCACACCGCGAACACGCCCGTGCCGAGCATCGCCGCCAGCCCGAGCACGACCGCGTCGGCCGTACCGAGACGGCGCTGCAGGCTCCAGGACACGCCGCCCACCCTTGCACCCGGCCCTGCCTGATCCGGCTGCACGCCGGTGTCATTAGCATCTCGAAGCGATCTCGCCTTCGTTCGTGCCGTCCCCCTGGGTCGGTCCGCCCGGAAGTTCCGGCCAGCGATCTGCCTCCGCGCAGGCTTCGTCCATCGAGAGGACGGCACGTGTCCACCGATCTCTACGTGGCGGACGGCTCCCCTGCCGCCGCCGAAACCGACGCCGTGGTCATCGGGCTGCTGCCCGCCGACGGGGAGGACTCCGCGCCGCGCCTGGCTCCGGGAGCCGAGGAGGTGGCCGAGGCGTTCGGCACCGGCGACGACGGCCTCGCCGCCCTGCTCGCCGTGACCGGCGCCACCGGCAAGGCCGACGAGGTGGTGAAGCTGCCCACCCGTGGCGCCATCACCGCTCCGCTGCTGGTCGCGGTGGGGCTCGGGGAGCCGGAGGCCGACGGGGCGCCCACGGCCGAGGCGGTGCGCCGGGCGTCCGGCGCGGCCGCGCGGGCGCTGGCGGGCACCGCGAGCGCGGTGAACACCCTGGGCCGCATCGACCTGGCCGCCGCGGCCGAGGGCACGCTGCTCGGCGCGTACACGTTCACCGCCTACCGCAGCAACGGCGCCGGGCGGGCGCCGGTCGGCCGCGTCGGCCTGACCGCAGGCGACGGGGACGCCGAGGAGATCCTGCGCACCGCCACCGCCGTCGCCAGGGCCGTGCGCACCGCGCGTGACCTCGTCAACACCCCGCCCAACGACCTGTTCCCGGAGTCGTTCGCCGCCCGGGCCCGCGAGCTGGCCGAGGCCGTCGGCGTCGAGGTCGAGGTCGAGGTGCTCGACGGCGACGCGCTCGCCGAGGGCGGTTACGGCGGCGTGCTCGGCGTCGGGCAGGGCTCGGCGCGCGGCCCCAGGCTGGTCCGGCTCCGCTACGCGGGCGGTGCTTCGCCGCGGGCCACCGTGGCGCTCATCGGCAAGGGCATCACCTTCGACACCGGCGGCATCTCGATCAAGCCGGCCGCGAACATGGACCACATGACGTCCGACATGGGCGGAGCGGCGGCCGTCATCGCCACCACCCTGTTGGCCGCGCAGCTGGAGTTGCCGGTGGCGGTCACGGCCACGGTGCCGATGGCCGAGAACATGCCCAGCGCCACCGCGTACCGGCCGGGCGACGTGCTGCGGATGTACGGCGGCCGCACGGTCGAGGTGCTCAACACCGACGCGGAGGGCCGGCTGATCCTGGCCGACGCGATCACCCGGGCCGTCGAGGACGACCCCGACTACCTGATCGAGACCTCCACGCTCACCGGAGCCCAGCAGGTGGCGCTCGGGCTGCGCACCGCCGGGGTGATGGGCAGCGACGAGTTCCGCGACCGGGTGGCCGCACTCGCCAGGTCCACCGGCGAGGACGCGTGGGCGATGCCACTGCCCGCCCACCTGCGCGGCGAGCTGGACTCGCGCGTGGCCGACATCGCCAACGTCACAGGCACCCGCTGGGGCGGGATGCTCGTGGCCGGCACCTTCCTGCGGGAGTTCGTGCCTGCCGGTCTCCCGTGGGCACACATCGACATCGCGGGGCCGTCGTTCCACACGGGAGGGCCGTACGGCTACACCACGAAGGGCGGCACCGGTGTGCCGGTCCGCACGATGTTCGCCGTGCTGGCCGACATCGCGGCGAACGGCTGACCGGCCCCGCTGCCATCTATCCGTTCAGACCCTCGCGGCGCCTCCGGTCACGCAGGATCCGCTGCCGGGCGTCGTGGTCGCGCATCCGCTGCGGATAGCCCACCAGCTGCACGTCGTACACCGGCATCTTCAGCGAGCGGGCCAGCTTGCGGGCCCCGTCGGCCGACGGGATCCGCCGTCGCGTCCACTCGCCGTCGCGGTCGACCAGCAGCATCGTCATCGCGGTGACGGTGGTGCGGGGCTCCACGAACGCCTCCACCCCCTCGTGCGACTCCGCCCAGGCGCGCAGATGCGCCCGGTCGTCGTCGAACGCCGCGCGCGGCCCGCTCCGGCGGACCATGCCCAGCTTCCCCAGCAGGCTCACCGGTCTCCCCCGCTGCACTCGGCCTGCGCCGCGCGCAGGCGCTGTGACACAGACTCACTCGGACGCTCACTCATCGCAGCCCCACCTCCTGACTGCGTCAACGCACGAGGTCGGTGGTTTTCTCCCGAACGACCAGCCGCCGCGGCCGAGCACCGCGGATGACAAGATGAACGAAGCGGCGTCACATGCCGCTGTCACACGCACTGCCGGCAATTCGGTGAGGGAGTTCAGACGTGCCCGAGCACAACGCAGACCTGGTGATCCTCGGTGGAGGGTCGGGCGGTTACGCCTGCGCGCTGCGGGCTGCGGAGCTGGGGATGTCCGTCGTGCTGGTCGAGCGCGACAAGCTCGGCGGCACGTGCCTGCACTACGGCTGCATCCCCACCAAGGCCCTGCTGCACGCCGCCGAGGTGGCCGACAGCGCCCGTGAGGGCGACAAGATCGGTGTCAAGAGCTCACTGGCCGGCATCGACATGGCCGGCGTGAACTCCTACAAGGACGGCGTCATCGCCAAGCTCTACAAGGGACTGCAGGGGCTGGTGAAGTCCCGCAAGATCACCCTGGTCGACGGCACCGGACGCTTCGAGGGCCCGAAGACGGTCGTCGTCGGCGAGGACCGGTACGTCGGCAAGAACGTGGTGCTCGCCACGGGCAGCTACTCCAAGACCCTTCCCGGCCTCGACATCGGCGGCCGCATCATCACCAGCAGCGAGGCCATCCACCTCGACCAGGTGCCCGATCGCATCGTGATCCTCGGTGGCGGGGTGATCGGCGTCGAGTTCGCCTCGGTGTTCAAGAGCTTCGGCTCCGAGGTCACCATCGTCGAGGCGCTGCCCCGGCTCGTCCCCAACGAGGACGAGTTCGCCTCCAAGCTGCTGGAGCGGGCCTTCCGCCGCCGCAAGATCGGCTTCAAGACCGGCGTCAGGTTCACCGGCGCCAAGCAGACCGAGGACGCCGTCACCGTGTCGCTCGAGTCCGGCGAGGAGATCGAGGCCGACCTGCTGCTCGTCGCCGTCGGGCGCGGCCCCAACACCGCCAACGCCGGCTTCGAGGAGGCGGGCGTGCGGATGGAACGCGGTTTCGTCCTCGCCGACGAGCGGCTGCGCACCAACCTGCCGGGCGTCTACGCGCTCGGCGACATCGTGCCCGGCCTGCAGCTCGCGCACCGCGGGTTCGCCCAGGGCATCTTCCTCGCCGAGGACATCGCCGGTCTCAACCCGCCGGTGATCGACGAGGCCGGCATCCCCCGCGTCACCTACTGCGAGCCCGAGGTGGCGTCCGTCGGGCTCACCGAGGCGCAGGCCAAGGAGAAGTACGGGGAGATCCAGACGCTCACCTACGACCTCGCAGGCAACGGCAAGAGCCAGATCCTGCAGACGCAGGGCGCGATCAAACTGATCAAGTCCGGGGCGGAGGGCACGCAGGGCCCCGTCGTCGGCATCCACATGGTCGGCGCCCGCGTCGGCGAACTCATCGGCGAGGCCCAACTGGTCTACAACTGGGATGCCCAGGCCGAGGACGTCGCCGCGCTGGTGCACGCCCACCCCACCCAGAACGAGGCGTTCGGCGAGGCCCACCTCGCGCTGGCCGGCAAACCGTTGCACAGCCACTCGTGACCAGGCACAGCTGACCCCGCTGCCCCGGCCACCCGAACCCGAACCGCAGGAAGAGGAGCTCCGACCCGCCATGGCCTTCTCCGTCCAGATGCCCGCCCTCGGTGAGAGCGTCACCGAGGGCACCGTCACCCGGTGGCTCAAGCAGGAGGGCGACCGGGTCGAGGTCGACGAGCCCCTGCTCGAGGTCTCCACCGACAAGGTCGACACCGAAATACCGTCCCCCGCAGCCGGTGTGCTGCAGCGCATCGTCGCCGGTGAGGACGAGACGGTCGAGGTCGGCGGCGAGCTCGCCGTGATCGGCGACGGCTCCGACTCCGACTCCGGCGGCGACGTCGAGTCCGGCGGCGACGCCGACGCCGGGGTCGAGGCGCCCGCCGAGGAGGAGGCCGACGCCGACGCGGCGCCGGCCCCGCCCAACAAGGCGGAGACCGCCAAGGACGAGGAGCCCACCCCGGCCCCGCAGGCGTCCACCGAGTCCACCGGCTCGGGCACCGCGATCACGATGCCCGAGCTCGGCGAGAGCGTCACCGAGGGCACGGTCACCCGCTGGCTCAAGCAGGTGGGCGACTCCGTCGAGGTCGACGAGCCGCTGCTCGAGGTCTCCACTGACAAGGTCGACACCGAGATCCCCTCTCCCATCGCCGGCACGCTCCTCGAGATCACCGCGGCCGAGGACGAGACGGTCGACGTCGGCGGCCAGCTCGCCGTGATCGGCGACACCTCGGCGGCCCCCTCCGGCCGTTCCGCGTCCGACAGTGCCCCCGCCGACAGCGCACCCGCCGACGAGGAGCAGGACCAGGCGGCCGAGCCCGAGGCGCAGGCCCCCACCGCCACCGACCAGAAGAAGGCGCCCGAGCAGCCCTCGAGCAACGGCAAGGCCCCTCAGGCCGAGGAGCAGGCCGAGCGCGAGGAGCTTCCCTCCGAGCAGCCCGAACGCGCCGAGGGCGGCGAGAGCGGCCGGGGCACCCCGTACGTCACCCCGCTGGTGCGCAAGCTGGCGGCCGAGCACGACGTCGACCTCTCCACGATCACCGGCTCGGGTGTCGGCGGCAGGATCCGGAAGCAGGACGTCCTCGCCGCAGCCGAGTCCCGCAAGCCCGCCCCGGAGCCCGAGGCCGCCCCGGCGGCCGCCGAGGCCCCCGCCCCGGCGGGCGCACCGTCCGCGGCTCCGGCCCGGCAGGTGCCCAAGCCCGCCGCGGACGGCCCGCAGCCCGGCACCACGGTGAAGATGCCGCGCCTGCGGCAGGTGATCGCGCAGCGGATGACGGAGTCGCTGCGCGTGTCGGCCCAGCTCACCACCGTGCAGGACGTCGACGTCACCCGCATCGCCCGGCTGCGTGCCCGCGCGAAGGCCGAGTTCGAGCGGCGCGAGGGCGTCAAGCTGACGTTCCTGCCGTTCTTCGCCAAGGCCACCGTGGAGGCGTTGAAGGCCTTCCCGCAGGTCAACGCGTCGATCAACGAGGAGACCCGGGAGGTCGTCTACCACGGGGCCGTCCACCTGGCGATCGCGGTGGACACCCCCCGTGGGCTCGTCGTCCCGGTGATCAAGAACGCCGAGGACCTCAACATCGGGGGCCTCGCCCGGCGGATCGCCGACGTCGCCGCCCGCACCCGGGCCAACAAGATCGGCCCGGACGAGCTCTCCGGCGGCACGTTCACCATCACCAACATCGGCAGCGCCGGCGCGCTCTTCGACACGCCGATCATCAACCAGCCGCAGGTCGCCATCCTCGGCACCGGCAAGATCACCAAGCAGCCCACGGTGGTCACCGGGCCGGACGGCGAGGACTCCATCGCGATCCGCTCCGTGTGCTACCTCCCCCTCACCTACGACCACCGCCTGGTCGACGGGGCCGACGCCGGTCGTTTCGTGAGCGCGATCAAGGCACGCCTGGAGGAAGGGGCGTTCGAGGCCGACCTCGGCCTCTGACACCCCCGTGGGCCCCGCCAAGGCGGGGCCCACGGTTCAGGAAAGCCACTTTCCTGCCCTGGCAGTTCGGGAAGGTGGCTTTCCTGAACGTGGGCGACCCTGAACCCGGGCGGCGGCCGCGGTGCGGCCGCAGAGTCCCCCGAGTGGGTCGGCCGCCCGACTCGCGCGCTCCGTCTGGTTCCGCAAGGATCACGGGGTGCGCGTCGTCATCGCCGGCTCATCGGGCCTGATCGGAACCTCTCTCGTGGCCCACCTCAGGGCGGCGGGCCACGAGGTGCTGCGCCTGGTCCGCCGGGCGCCGGCCGCACCCGACGAGCGCGGCTGGGACCCACCCGCCGGCCGCATCGACGACGGCACGTTCGACGGCGTCGACGGCGTGATCAACCTCGCCGGGGCCGGCATCGCCGACCGGCCGTGGAGCGGGGCGCGCAAGCAACTGCTGCGTGACAGCCGCAACGTGCCCACCGAGGTGCTGGCCACCGCCGTCGCCGACCACGGCGTGGCCGCGCTGCTGAACGCCTCGGGCATCAACTACTACGGCGACACCGGCACCCGGGTGGTGGACGAGACGGCGCCGCCCGGTGCGGGGTTCCTCGCCGAGGTCTGCCGCGACTGGGAGGCGGCCACCGCGCCCGCGAGCGACGCGGGTGCCCGGGTCGTGCTGCTGCGCTCGGCCGCGGTGCTCTCCCCTGGCGGCGGCCTGCTGGGCAGGCTGCGGCCGCTGTTCTCACTGATGCTCGGTGGCCGCATCGGAAGCGGGGAGCAGGCGTTCCCGTGGATCTCCCTGGACGACGAGGTCGGCGCCATCCGGTTCCTGCTGGAGCACCCCGACGTCTCGGGCCCGGTCAACCTCGCCGGACCGGAGCCGGCGACGAACGCCGAGTTCACCGAGGCCCTCGCGGCCGTGCTCCGCCGGCCGGCCCCCTTCACGGCGCCCGCCTTCGCCCTCCGGGCCGTGCTCGGGCAGATGGCCGACGAGATGGTGCTCACCGGGCCCGTGGCCGTGCCCGCGGTGCTCCTCAAGCACGGCTACCAGTTCCGCCACCGCTCGGTCCGAGAAGCGCTGGCCGCGGCCCTGGAACGCTGACCGCGCCACCCCGCGAGTCGCCCCTTCCCGGCCCGCGAGTCGCCCGTTTCTGGTCCGCGAGTCGCCCCGTTCCCGCCCGCGAGTCGCCCCGCTCCCGCCCGCGAGTCGCCCGTTTCCGGCCCGCGAGTCGCCCATGCTCACCACGAAGCGCGCACGGGAGCCCTGGTGGGGGCCCTGTCGCGCGACTCGCGACGATCACCAGGCCGGCCGTCCAGATCGACGGACCGGGCGACTCGCGCACGCAGAACGGGCGACTCGCGCACGGGGAACGGGCGACTCGCGCACGCAGAACGGGCGACTCGCGGGGTGGGGTGGGGTGGGGTGGGGCTGCTTTCCGGGCGGGGATGGGCCACAGTGCGAGGCGGGGACGATCAGGGCGGGCGTAGCGTGACGCTCATGGGTACGCGCACTGCTGTCCGGTCCTGTCGCCGCACTACCGACCCCGTGCGGATCGACCGGCTCGGGACCGTCGACTACGTGTCCGCCTGGGACATCCAGCGGGAGAACGCCACCGCCCGCCGTGAGGGCACCGGCCCCGACGTGCTGATGCTGCTCGAGCACCCGTCCGTCTACACCGCGGGCAGGCGCACCCGGCCCGAGGACCGCCCGACCGACGGCAGCCCGGTGGTCGACGTCGACCGCGGCGGGCGGATCACCTGGCACGGCCCGGGCCAGCTCGTCGGCTACCCCATCGTGGCGCTGACCGAGCCGCTCGACGTCGTCGACTTCGTGCGGCGGCTGGAGGAGGCGCTGATCCGGGTGGTGCACGACCTCGGCGTCACCACGGCGGGCCGGATCGAGGGCCGCAGCGGCGTCTGGCTGCCCGCCGACGACCTCCGCCCGGAGCGCAAGATCGGCGCGATCGGGGTGCGGGTGCAGGGCGGGGTCACCCAGCACGGCTTCTCGCTGAACTGCGACCCCGACCTCGCCGAGTTCGACCGGATCGTGCCCTGCGGCATCACCGACGCCGGCGTCAGCTCGCTGTCGGTCGAGCTGGGCAGGCGCGTCGGGGTGGACGAGGTGCGCGAGGCGGCGGGCGACGCCGTCATCGCGGCGCTCGACGGCACGCTGCCCGTGGCCGAGCACGTGGTGCCGAGAGTGGCCGACCCCGCCGGGCTGGACCTGCAGCTGCACCCATCGCTGCGCTGACCTGGGTCATTCCGAGCGCTCGGGCGGCTCCGGGGTGGTGTCGGCCTTCGCCCGCCGGGCGTGGTGTCCCGCCACACCGAACGCGACGCCGAGCGCGGCTCCGATCGCGATCCCGAAGGCGACGTTGTCGACGAGCATGCCGATCGGGAGCCCGATGGCCATTCCGAGCGCGATGCCGGTGCCTGGAGACAGGCTCTTCTTCTTGCCCGGTTCGTCCTGCATGACCGCACCGTAGCGATAGCCACGCCTTTCCTGCTACGGTCTTCCGTAATTTCGACATCACGGAGGACCGATGGCCCTCAGCCGTCGCCAGCTGATCGTCACCACCGCACTGCTGGCCGTGGGTACGGCCTGCACGGCGGCTCCTCCAGCGACGACGACACCCGCGCAGCCGCGGCCGATCGACAGCGCCGACGCACTGGTGGACTGGATCGCCGCGCATCCGGGCGCCGCCTCCGTGCTCGTGGACGACGGGCGCGGCCGGAGCGTGGCGCATCTCGCCGCCTGGTCCCGGCCGCTGGCCTCGGCGGCCAAGGTCGTGCACCTCACGGCCTACGCCCAGGCGGTGGTCGCCGGTCGACTCGACCCCGACGCCCGGGTGTCCGTGGCGGAGTGGGAGCGCTGGTACGTGCCGGGCACCGACGGCTTCGCCCACCGGCAGGCGCTGCAGATGCTGGGTGTCGGTCCCCACGACACGGTGCGCTGGGACGACCTGGTCGCCGTGATGACCGCCGCCAGCGACAGCGCCGTTCCCGACCTGCTCCGCGAGACCCTCGGCGACGCCGCCCTCGTGGCGGCGGCGACCGCCGGCGGCTGGACCGCACCTGATCTCCCCAGCTTCGGCGGGGAAGGGCTCCTCACCCCCGGCGCGTTCACCGACGACCCGCCGCCCGGCCCCGCGGACCGGCGTGCCGCCGCCGTCGCCGCGCTGCGCCGCTATGCCGGCGATCCCGTGTGGCGCGCCGCCGTCGCGCAGCGGGCCGCGGCCATCGAGACCGCTGCCCAGGACCCAGCGGCGCAAGCTGCCCCACCGGCCGCGGACCCGGCACTGGACCGGCTGATGGAGTGGTTCGACGGCGGCCCCGCCGGCACCGTCGCGCAGCTCGCCGGGATGCACCGCGCCGCCGCGACGGACGGGTTCGGGGCGGAGGTCGCCGCGATCGTGCGCGGACACCTGGAGCGTCCGCTGGCCGACCGCCTTCCCCCCGGGGTGCTCGGCGCGGGACAGAAGGGCGGGAGCCTGCCGGGGATCCTCACCAATGCCGTGACGGTCCGCCGAGCCGACGCCACCGTGGGCGTGGCCGTGGTCGCGCTGTCCGGCATGCCGCTGCCGGACTACCAGCAGGCACTCACCGCGGGGGCGCCGCTGCTGCTCAGCCAGCAGGTGCTGCTCGACGACGCCCTGCTCACGCGGCTCGCCACGGCCGTCGGAGTGCGGTGACCGACGGCGGGCATGCTGGCGGTGTGCACCCGGACGCCGACCTCCTGCAGCGACTCGCCGACCTGGAACGCCGGGTGGCGGCACTGGAGGCACCCGGAGCCGACGCCGGGCCCGCGGAGCAGCGGGGCCCGAGCGGGGCCGGGGTCGTCCGGTACTCGGGAGAGGTCGATCTCCACGGCGACATCACGTGGGAGATCGCGCTCGACGCCCGGGCTGCACTCGACCTCGACGACGAGCCCCGGGTCGCCGTGCTCGCGGCGCTCGGACATCCGGCGCGGGCCCGGATCGCCCGCATCCTGCTCACCGACGGCGCGCTCGGCACGGCGGCCCTGCAGCAGGCCGCCGGGCTCGCCTCCACCGGGCAGCTCTACCACCACCTGCGCTCCCTGACCCACTGCGGGCTGGTGGAACAGGACGGCCGGGGGTCCTACCGGATCGCCCCCCGGGCGGTCGTCCCGGTGCTGGTGCTGCTGACCGCGGCCGCGGACGTAGCGGGGCAGCTCCGGTAGTTCCCGGCAGGTGTCAGTGCAGACGCCTCAGCGCAGCTGCGGAGCGACCTCCGCCGCGATCAGCTCGATCTGCTCGATGTCGCCGAGGTCGAGAAGCTGCAGGTAGATCCGGGTGATGCCGGTCTTCTCCCGCCACTGCCCGAGCCGGTCGACGATCTCGGAGACCGTGCCCGCCAGCCCGTCCGCCCTCAGCTCGTCGACCTTGCGGCCGATCGCCTGGCACCGGGCGGCCACCTCGGCGTCGTCGCGGCCGACGGCGATCGTGTTCGCGACGGAGTAGACCAGCTCGGCCGGGTCACGCCCGATCTCCCGGCAGGCCGCGCCGACCCGTTCGAACTGGGTGGCGCTGACCTCCGGTGAGCTGAAGGCGACGTTGAACTCCGTGGCGAACCGGGCGGCGAGGGCGGGGGTGCGCTTCGGGCCGTGACCACCGACGATCACCGGGACGTGCGGTTGCTGCACCGGCTTCGGCAGCGCCGGGGAGTCCGTGACCGTGTAGTGCGAGCCGCCGAACGAGTAGCGATCTCCCGGGAGCGTCCGCCACAGCCCGGTGATCACCTCCAGCTGCTCCTCCAGGACGTCGAACCGCTCCCGGACGCCGGGGAACGGGATGCCGTACGCGGCGTGTTCGGTCTCGAACCAACCGGCGCCCAGCCCCAGCTCGACCCGGCCGCCGGACATCTGGTCGACCTGCGCCACGGCGATCGCCAGCGGGCCGGGGAGCCGGAACGTCGCCGAGTTGACGAGCGTGCCCAACTTGATCCGTGACGTCTCGCGGGCCAGGCCGGCGAGGGTGATCCACGCGTCGGTCGGGCCGGGCTCGCCGGAGACGTCGCCCATCTTCAGGTAGTGGTCGGACCGGAAGAACGCGTCGTAGCCGGCGTCCTCGGTGGCCTTGGCGACGCGCAGCAGGTCGTCGTAGCTCGCCCCCTGCTGGGGCTCGGTGAAGATCCTGAGGTCCATACGGGAACGCTAACCCGTGCCCCGGGGGCCCCGCCGCGGGCGCCGACCAGCGCCGCCGCAGGTCACATCCGACGGAATCGTCGCGGTGCCCCGCGGCGTAGCCTGACGTTCGTGACGATCGCACCCGAGGGTCGCAAGCTCCTGCGTCTCGAGGTCCGCAACAGCGAGACCCCGATCGAGCGCAAGCCGCCGTGGATCCGCACCCGAGCGCGTACCGGTCCGCAGTACACCGAGCTGAAGAGCCTCGTGCGTTCCGGCGGCCTGCACACGGTGTGCGAGGAGGCCGGCTGCCCCAACATCTACGAGTGCTGGGAGGACCGCGAGGCCACGTTCCTCATCGGTGGGGAGCAGTGCACGCGGCGGTGCGACTTCTGCCAGATCGACACCGGTAAGCCCGCCGACCTCGACCGCGACGAACCGCGCCGGGTCGCCGAGTCGGTGCGCACCATGGGCCTGCGCTACTCCACGGTCACCGGCGTCGCGCGGGACGACCTGCCCGACGGTGGTGCGTGGCTCTACGCGGAGACCGTCCGGCAGATCCACGGTCTCAACCCGGGCACCGGCGTGGAGCTGCTGATCCCGGACTTCAACTCCCGCGACGACCAGCTCGGCGAGGTGTTCGGGTCCCGTCCCGAGGTGCTCGCGCACAACCTGGAGACGGTGCCGCGGATCTTCAAGCGGATCCGTCCCGCGTTCCGCTACGAGCGGTCCCTCGAGGTGATCACCAAGGCCCGCGCGGCCGGGCTGGTCACCAAGTCCAACCTCATCCTGGGCATGGGCGAGACCCCGGAGGAGGTCGTCGCCGCGCTGCGCGACCTGCACGACGCCGGGTGCGAGATCATCACGATCACGCAGTACCTGCGGCCCTCGGCCCGCCACCACCCCGTCGAGCGGTGGGTGAAGCCGGAGGAGTTCGTCGAGCACTCCGCCGCGGCGGAGGAGCTGGGGTTCGCCGGGGTGATGGCCGGTCCGCTGGTGCGCTCGTCGTACCGGGCCGGTCGGCTCTACGCGCAGGCCGTCGCGCACCGGGGCGAGGAGCTTCCCGAGGGTCTCGCCCACCTGGCCACCGAGGGTGCCGCCGCCCAGGAGGCTCGGTCCCTGCTGGCCCGCTGAAGCCCCGGGACCCCCGTGCCGACACGGCTGCGGTGACCGGTGGAGATCTGCCCGCGATCACGGCTGGGCGACCCGTATCCTGAGCCGTATGGCCGGTAAGCCCGACAAAGCAGCGAAGCAGGAAGCCAAGCGCGCCAAGCGCGCGGCATCGAAGGCG
Source organism: Pseudonocardia xinjiangensis (assembly GCF_050948425.1). NCBI lineage: Bacteria > Bacillati > Actinomycetota > Actinomycetes > Pseudonocardiales > Pseudonocardiaceae > Pseudonocardia > Pseudonocardia xinjiangensis. The sequence goes on from NZ_CP192009.1 coordinate 5,215,370, forward strand.
CGCCGCAAGCAGATCTTCGAGGCGTTCAAGATGCAGCGCCGGGAGGACAAGGCGCTCATCCCCTGGATGGTCGGCGTCTTCCTGCTGTCGGTGGTGGTCGTCTTCGGCATCGGGCTGATCTTCAACCTGCACTGGATCCTGCTGCCGATCGGCATCGCGATCGGCGTGCTGGCGGCCATCAGCATCTTCGGCAGGCGGGTGCAGCGCTCGGTCTACACGAAGGCCGACGGCCAGCCCGGCGCCGCAGGCTGGGCGCTGGACAACATGCGCGGCCAGTGGCGCGTCACGGCCGGCATCGCCGGCACCACCCACCTCGACGCCGTGCACCGGGTGATCGGCCGGCCCGGCATCATCCTCGTCGCCGAGGGCGCCCCGCACCGCGTGAAGAGCCTGCTCGCGCAGGAGAAGAAGCGCACCGCGCGGGTGGCGGGCAGCACCCCGATCTACGACGTGGTCGTGGGCAACGAGGACGGCATGGTGCCGCTGAAGCAGTTGCAGCGCCACATCATGAAGCTGCCGCGCAACATCAGCGCGAAGGACATGGAGTCCCTCGAGGCACGGCTCGCCGCGCTGGGCTCGCGCGCTGCGGCGATGCCGAAGGGACCGATGCCCGCCGGGGCGAAGATGCGCAGCGTGCAGCGCACCGTCCGGCGCCGCTGAGCCGCATCACGGTTCCAGGGCCAGCGACACCCGGGTGACGAGCTCGTCGGGGGCCGCGGTGCCCGGGTCGGTCAGGTAGGTCTCCGTCACCGGCCCTCTGACCTGGTGCCCTCGCTCGCGGACGTGCTCCAGCACCGCCGTGTAGGCCAGCGGCAGCTCCTCGTAGGGCCCGACGTGCAGGGTCGCGGCCCACGGTCCGCCGGGCAACGCCACGGCCACCTCGGACTTTCCGGGCGGCGCGGGCACCCCGACGGCCGCGTCGAACTCGTCCACCAGGTCCAGCGGGAAGACCCCGACCAGCGGTTCGCGCCCGTTCCCCGCGCCGGTCCGCAGCACGGCGGCGCAGAGCGCCGCGGCGTCCACCTCGAGGGCGTCGGCCCGGACCCTCCCGGTCAGGCCGACCAGCCGCAGCGGCGCGCGCTCGGCGATCCCGACGTCGTAGCGCACCCGGCGCGGCGCGAGCAGGAGCGCGTCGAGGGAATGCAGCACCTGCTCACGCCGGGCCATCTCGGCCGCAACGCGCTCGCGCTGGGCGGCGAGCACGGCCGCCACGGTCTTCTCGTCCGGTGCCGCGAGCACCTCGCGCACCACGGGCAGCGGCACGTCGAGGCCCCGCAGCAGCGCGATCGTGGTGGCCGTGCGCACCTGGTCGGAGCGGTAGTAGCGATAGCCCGACCGCGGGTCGACCGACGCCGGGACGAGCAGCCCCTCGGCGTCGTAGTGCCGCACGGCCTTGACCGTGAGACGCGCCAGCCGCGCGAACGCCCCGATCGGCATCAGACTCATCGCACGGGGGCCACCGGCACCTGCAGGACGGTGCGCAGGTCGGCGGGCGGCGTCGAGCCGGGATCGTCGAGGTAGATCTCGGTGTGCGGGCCCGTCGCCACGAGCCCCTGCCCGGCGACGAACGCGGAGAGCGCCTCGAGGGACGGCCCCTCGGCCGCGTACGGGCCCCGGTGCAGCAGGCGGGCCACGCGCTGCCCCGCCTGCCGTCGCAGCTGCACCGGAGCTCCCGACGAGGCCGCCTCGGCGGCGACGGAGGCCTCGGACGCGCGCGGCGGGGCGGGCACGAGCAGGCGCCAGACCCAGCCGTCGGGGGATGCCAGGTCGAAGGGCTGCCCGTCGGCGGAGGAGAGGCTGCCGCCCTGGCTGTAGGTGCCCTCCAGCGGCACGTCCTGATCGGCGCCGAGCGCGAGCCGCGTGGCGAACAACGCGCTCACCGCCGCGGCGAAGGACGGGTCCTCCGGAGCGCCCCTGCCGTCGACGGCGAGCACGTCACGGGCCGGGAGGTCGACGAGAGCGGGGGTCGTTCCGGTCGGGGGCGTTCCGGTCGACTGCGGGGTCGGGTCGGGGCTGAGGGTGTCGGCGTCCATGCCGTCGACGCTCCGGTGTCCTGTACGGGGAGGGTCAAGCCCGGGTGCGCACGACGATGGTGCGCGCGGCCCGGTCGTGCCAGCCGCGCCCGTCGCCGTCACGGGCGACCGCGGGAAGCACCAGCGCGATCAGGGCCGTCCGCAGCAGCGCCCTCGGAATCCCGATCACGGGGGCGGAGTCGATCGAGGCGACCCTGATGCCCAGGAGCGTCATCCCCGCGCTCGCGCCGAACACCGCGACCGGCACGGCCGTGAGCAGGAACCAGATGCCGAGCACCGCCCACGAGAGGTTCGGTCCGCCGATCTCGTCCGAGCCCAGGACCAGCAGCGCGATCAGGTAGCCCAGCAGCCAGTCGACCAGTAACGCGCCGAGCCGGCGGCCGAACCCGGCCACCGAGCTGACCCCCTCGGCCGGCAGGCCGAACCGTTGGCCCGGATGGCCGTCGGCGCCGCGTCCGGGTGGACCCGTGCTCGATCCGGGCATCCAGGACTCGATCCAGCGCGCCATGGCGTCTAGCGTAGGGGCGCGACACCGGAGGGACAGCTTGCCCAGTCCGTTAACCTCCGTGAAACGGCCGAGTGACCGCTGGGCAACAACGCGCCCATAGCGTCGCCAGCGAGAGTGGTCATTCGACCCCCATGCCGTTCGAAGGAGTCATCGAGGGTGTTCAGCAACTCCGAAGAGGTTCTGAGCTTCATCAAGGACGAGAGCGTCGAGTACGTCGACATCAGGTTCTGCGACCTCCCGGGAGTCATGCAGCACCTCACGGTGCCCGCGGCCACGTTCACGCAGGACCTGCTGGACGACGGCATCGCGTTCGACGGCTCGTCGGTGCGCGGCTTCCAGGCCATCAACGAGTCCGACATGGCGCTGTTCGCGGACGCCGCCACGGCCCGGCTCGACCCGTTCCGCAAGCACAAGACGCTCAACATCAACTTCTTCGTGCACGACCCGATCACCGGGGAGCCCTACAGCCGCGACCCCCGCAACGTCGCGCGCAAGGCGGAGGAGTACCTGCGCGCCTCGGGCGTGGCCGACACCTGCTTCTTCGGTGCCGAGGCCGAGTTCTACATCTTCGACTCGGTGCGCTTCGGGTCCGACCCGCACCAGCAGTACCACCACATCGACTCCGTCGAGGGCTGGTGGAACACCGGCCGTGAAGAGGTCGGTGGCAACCAGGGCTACAAGGTGCCGTTCAAGGGCGGGTACTTCCCCGTGCCGCCCGTGGACCACTACGCCGACCTGCGTGACGACATCGTCGCCCACATGATCTCCAGCGGCTTCGAGGTCGAGCGTGGCCACCACGAGGTGGGCACCGCGGGCCAGGCCGAGATCAACTACAAGTTCAACACGCTGCTCCACGCGGCCGACGACGTGATGCTGTTCAAGTACCTCGTCAAGAACACGGCCTGGGCGGCGGGCAAGACGGCCACCTTCATGCCGAAGCCGCTCTTCGGCGACAACGGCTCGGGCATGCACGCCCACCAGTCGCTGTGGAAGGACGGCCAACCGCTGTTCCACGACGAGTCCGGCTACGGCGGCCTGTCCGACACCGCCCGCTACTACATCGGCGGCCTGCTGCACCACGCCCCGAGCCTGCTGGCGTTCACCAACCCCACGGTGAACTCCTACCACCGCCTGGTGCCGGGCTTCGAGGCTCCGGTCAACCTGGTGTACTCGGCGCGCAACCGGTCGGCCTGTATCCGGATCCCGCTCACGGGCAACAACCCCAAGGCCAAGCGCCTGGAGTTCCGCTGCCCCGACTCCTCGGGCAACCCGTACCTGGCGTTCTCCGCGATGATGATGGCCGGCATGGACGGCATCAAGAACAAGATCGAGCCGGCCGCGCCGATCGACAAGGACCTCTACGAGCTCCCGCCCGAGGAGGCCAAGGACATCGCGCAGGTCCCGGGCAGCCTGAGCGCGGTCATCGACCGGCTCGAGGAGGACCACGAGTACCTGCTCGAGGGCGGCGTCTTCACCCCCGACCTGATCGAGACCTGGATCTCGTACAAGCGGGAGAACGAGATCGACCCGCTGCGGCTGCGCCCGCACCCGTACGAGTTCGCGCTGTACTACGACGTCTGATTCAGGCGTTTCGCTGACCATCTAGGCAGCGACAAAACGGCGGTTGACCTGGCAAGACGCCTTCCGGCGCTTGTCAGTGTCAACCGCCGTTTTTCGTGCTCGTGCGCCACGGGCGCGCCACGAACGAAGATCGTCTTCCAAGGCTTGGCGACGCTGTGAGCAGCAGTCCGAGGCAGTCACCGCCCGCCGTCCCGCCTCCGCTGATCATGGCCGCGCGCCACGAGACGCCGGATGATCATGGTTTCCGCACTGTTTGCCCCGTCCGTCCGAGTCGTGGTCGGTGACAGCCGTGCCTGAGCTTCGCGTCGGTCGCGCCCTCCCGACAGACGTCGCTCGCCTGCTGGAGGTCCGGCACGCGGCCTTCTCCCGGCACGCGCCGTCGGCGTACTCCCCCGAGCAGGTCCCGCACCTGCCAACAGCTCCGGTATGAGTTTGGGCGATACCGGCGCTGACCCGGTCGTGAGCACGATGGAGCAGCAGCGGCTGGTCGAGAACCGGCTCTGAGAATTGATCGAGCCCCTGCTGCCCGAGTCTCCGCCAGCGCGCGGGCCCGCACCGCCCGCCTGTGGGCCCAGCCCGACGGACCGCGAGGTCGGTCGGGGAGACTGGGGCCAGTACCCGCCCTCCCGACCTGGAGCCTTCAATGCCGCAAGGGACCGTCCGTTGGTTCGACACCGAACGGGGTTTCGGCTTCCTCGCGCCCGAGGACGGCTCGCCGGATGTGTTCGTGCACGCCTCCGAGATCGTCGGGGACGGCGGCGCGACAGTGCTCCGTGAGGGCCAGGCCGTCGTGTTCGAGGTCGGCGAGAACGACCGCGGGCCCCAGGCGCTGCGCGTTCGCGTCACCGCCGACGCGGCCGCCGACAGCGCCGTGGGCCTGCTCGGCACCGTCACCTGGTACGAGCCGGGCAAGGGCTACGGCTTCGCCTCGCCCGACGGCGGCGGCGCCGACATCTTCGTGCACAGCTCCGCCATCGTGACCGGCGGCGTGCTCATCGAGGGGCAGCGGGTGGCGTTCCTGGTCGTGGAGGGCGAGCGCGGCCCGCAGGCCGGGCACGTGATCCCGCTGGGAGCGGGGGCCGGCCTGCCCGCTGCGGCCAGCACCACGGGCACCGCGGACGGCACCGACGGTGCTGATGGCACGGTGGCCTGGTACGACGAGGACAAGGGCTTCGGCTTCATCAACCCCGACTCCGGCGCCGGGGACGTCTTCGTCCACGCCCGGGCCCTGGCCGAGGGGCTGACGTGGCTCGCCGAGGGCGACCGCATCGCCTACGAGGTGGCCAGTGGGGACAGGGGTCCGCAGGCCCGCGACGTGCACCTGGTCCGGGGCGCCGAGCCCCAGACGGCGCCGCAGCGGTCGGCACCAGCCGTAGGGCCGGTATCGCGGGAGGTGCCCGTACGAGGCGGTGAGGGTGTCGTCGCGCGCTACGACGGCGACCGCGGCTTCGGGTTCATCACCCCGGACGCGGGCGGAGACGATCTCTTCGTCCACGTGTCGGTGGTCATGGGGTCGGGGCCGCTGGAGAAGGGTGACCGGGTCCGGTACGCGGTGCGTCAGAGCGACCGGGGCCCGCAGGCCGACCGCGTCGAACGCCTCTGAAGTCGAACCGCCAGGCGCAGCACGAACAGGTAGTCCGGCAGGCTCCTCAGTCTGCCCGGACCGTAGGCCGCCATGCCGTACCCGAAGCCTTCCTCCACCTCGCGCCCGAATGACACTGGCAACCCGTCAAGCAGCTTCCGGACCTGCCCGCGCTTCGTCGCCGCCAAGCTGCGGCTGTCCTTGATCTGCCACACGTACAGCGCCTCGGCAGCCAGCCGCTGCCCCTCCGGGCCCTCGGCGCGTGCCTGGCCGAGCAGCTTGTCCTGGAACCCCCTCGAACCGTTGTCGGGGGTTGTCACGATCTGCTCGTATAGCGACTCCAACGCCGCCGGCGTTCACACCGCGGACTGCGGCGAGAACAGCGAACCGCCATTAGCCACCACGTCGACCACGTGCGGGTGAGGGTATAGAGGATCGAACGGTCGAGCAGGCGCGGCACGGGTCTCCTCACGAGGCCGGGGCGTCGTGCTTCACGACGGAATCGGACATGCACATCATGGCGCCAGCGCGCATCAGCGGCTCGGCGACAGCTTATCGGCCTGCACGACGCCCTCGATCTCCTCGGATGCCGTGCGGCCCATACCGAGGTCGGAGCCGATAGACCGGTCTCGACATCCGCCGAACCCTGCCAGCACCGGTCAAGGTCGTCGATGCCACGACAACTCAAACACTAGATCGAGCCGGCCAGCCCATCACCCGGTACGTCCTGCTTTGCATCGGTACCCCAGCGCGGCAACACGCCATCGAATTCCGAGCGAAACAACCATCGCTCGAATCGAGAATGGTATGGCAGGATCGACTATCACCCCTGTCGCACAAGTGCTACAGTTGCAGTCATGGATGAGGTTGGACTCCGCGAGATGCGGCAAAACGCCAGCGATCTTGTACGCCGGGCCGAAGCAGGCGAACACCTGACCATCACCGTTTCCGGACGCCCAGCTGCCGTGCTCGGCCCGGTCAATCCGCGCACTTGGCGCAAGTGGGTCGACCTGGAGCCGCTGTTCGCCGGACCCACCGATCCCAACTGGGCTGACGACCGCGATCACCTCGACGAAGCCCCTGTCGACCCGTGGTCCCGCGCGTGAGCCGCGGCATCCTCGACACCAGCATCCTGATCGACACCGACGTCAGCCCCATCCCCGGCGAGCTCGCGATCAGCACCATCAGCATCGCCGAACTGCAGTTCGGCGTCCTCGTCGCACCCGAGCACGCGCGCGCCGCCCGCCTGTTCAGGCTCAGCGCCATCCAGCGCCGCTTCGACCCTCTGCCCGTCGACGACGCCGTCTCCGACAGCTACGCCCAGCTCGCCGCCCGCGTCACGGCCGTCGGCCGTCAACCCCGCGCCCGCGTGATGGACCTGCTCATCGCCGCTACCGCCCACGCCCACAACGCCACCATCTACACCCGCAATCCGAAGGATCTCGCAGGTCTTGAAGACCTCGTCACAATCGCGGTCGTTTGACCCGCCGCGAGCCCTGGCCTGGTTCTCGTGCGCCACAGATGCGCCACGAACAGCCTGTTGATCTCCATATCCGCAGTTCAGAAGCATGTAGCGTGCTGATCTACGACGTCTGACCGGCTGACGACGACGGCCCGGTGGTCCTCCCCTCAGGGGGAGCCGCCGGGCCTTCGTCGTCCTGTGGTCAGTGGCTCGCCTTCAGGCCGATCACGCCACCGATGATCATGAGGAGGAAGACTATCTTCAGGGCCGAGGTGGACTCGGCTCCGGTGACCATCGCATGGACGACGGTGAGAGCGGCCCCGATGCCCACCCACACCGCGTAGGAGGTGCCGGTAGGCAGAGCGCGCATGGCGTACGCGAGGCCGGCCATGCTGGCGATGAGGGCCACGACGAAGATCACCGACGGGACCGGCCGGGTGAAGCCCTGAGATCTGCCCAGGGCGGTGGCCCAGACTGCTTCGAGCACACCGGACAGCACGAGAACCAGCCAAGACATGACAACTCCGGTGTGCCGTCTTGTCGCTGTCCGGGTACGGCACCCTCGTCCGGGAGCCCGAAGGGCTCTGCATGCACCGTGTCACGCACCGGTCGAGTCGCACAAATGCCGTGTTGGTCAGGGTTGATCAGGGCGTGACGACGCTCCGCACGGCGGCCAGGAGTGCGGCCCGGTGCTCGTCCAGCCGGTCGGCGGAGTTCGGTTCGTCGCCTGCGGCCGCGCGCAGGGCCGCCGGCGCGCTGAGCCAGCTCTCGGTCATGCGCAGGACGAGCGCGAACAGGTCGGCCGCCGGGATGTCGGTGCGCAGCCGGCCCTCGCGCTGCGCCGCGGCGACCGCCTCCAACCGGTCGCGGTAGGTGGCCACCTCCGTATCGGTCGGCTCGGCGCGCTCGAAGGCGCGCCAGACGGCGATGCGGCGGGCCTCGGGGTGGGCCAGGACGTAGTCGAACCGGGTCGCGGCGAACGCGATCAGGTCCCCGCCCTGCAGCGGCACGGCCGTGGTGACCGCCTGCGCCTGGTCGTCGACCACGGCGTCGAACAGCCGGTCCTTGTCGCCGAAGTACACGTAGATCAGCCGCTTGTTGGCGCCCGCGCGGTCCGCGATGCGGTCGATCCGGGCCCCGGCCAGCCCGTACTCGGCGAACTCCTCGGTCGCGGCGTGCAGCAGGAGCGCCTTGGTCGCCTCGGCGTCGCGGGGGCGTGGTCGGCGCTCTGCCGATGACGCGGACATTCGATTCACTCCATCCGGAGTAGCGGGTACGCGGGTTGCGGGCCCGGTCACCAGGGGATCGGACCCGTGGCGTCGAAGAACCCACCGGTGGGGCCGTCCGGCCCGACCTGGGCCATCCGGACGATGACCTCAGCGCCCTGCTCGACGGTCTGCGTGCCGGCGTGGTGGTTGAGGTCGGTGGCGGTGAAGCCGGGGTCGACGGCGTTGATCCGGATGCCGGGGAACGCCTTCGAGTACTGCACCGTCAGCATGTTGACCGCGGCCTTGGACGACGGGTAGGCGATGTCGGGGTAGAAGTGTGCCGGGTTCACCGGGTCCCCGAGGTCGCGCGTCAACGACAGGCCGCTGCTGACGTTGACCACGACCGGGGCGGCGGACTCCGCCAGCAGCGGCAGGAACGCGTGCAGCATCCGGACCTGGCCGAACACGTTGGTCTCGAACACCGCGCGGACCGAGTCGGCGGTGACGTCGGCGACGGGGACGAACCCCCCGTCGGCGGTGCGCGGCTCGACGCCGGCGTTGTTGACCAGCACGTCCAGCCCGCCGTCGGCCTCGATCGCCTTCGCCGCGGCCGCCACGGACGCGTCGTCGGTCACGTCGAGCTGCACGAAACGCGCGCCGAGCTCGGCGGCGGCCGTGCTGCCGCGCGCGGCGTCGCGGGCGCCCGCGTACACGGTGTGGCCCGCGGCCACCAGCTGCCGGGTGACTTCGTAGCCCAGGCCCTTGTTCGAGCCGGTGATGAGAACGGTGGACATCGGAGCTCCCTACTTCTAACTAACCGTATACTTAACGGTAGTGCCGGCCGCTAAATCAGTCAACGGTTAGTTACCTCGGGACCGGGGAGCCGACTGGGGAGTTCACGGGCGCGAACGAGGCGCACCGGGGAGCAGGGTGCCCTCATGGAGATTTCAGCAAGGAGCCGGGAGCGGGCCACCGGCGTCCGACCCTGCCGGTAGGCGCGATGGCACTGTCGCCGAACTTCCACAGCAGACGACGCACCGACATCGATCCGGCACGGGTCCCGCCCGGCCAGTACGTCACGTCGGGGTTTCCGGTGCTGTCGGCCGGACCGACACCGAAGACACCACCAGCGGACTGGACCTTCACGGTCCGAGGCGCCGTCGACCGACCCCGGACCTGGACGTGGGACGAGTTCCGGAACCTGCCGAGCGAGACGATCACCGTCGACATCCACTGCGTCACGAAGTGGTCGAAGCTCGACACATCGTGGACCGGTGTCCCACTCGAGACGCTGCTCGGCAGAACTCGGACCCAGGCACACCACGTGCTTGCCTTCAGCGACGGTGGCTACACGACGAACATGCCGCTTGCCGACATCTCGGACGGAAGAGCGTGGTTGGTATACGCCTACGACGGCGCACCGCTGGCCCCCGAGCACGGCGGGCCGGTCCGGCTGCTCGTCCCCCACCTGTACTTCTGGAAGAGCGCCAAGTGGGTGCGTGGCCTCGAACTCCGCAACCAGGACGAGCCGGGCTTCTGGGAACGCTACGGCTACCACAACTACGGAGACCCATGGCGGGAACAGCGATACACGGGCGACTGAAGTGGCAGCTGGGCACGGTGGTCGAGCTCGTCGAGGAGACGCCGAACACCAGAAGCATCGCTCTTGCACTGTGCAACTGGCACGGTCATCGAGCAGGCCAGCACGTTGACGTCCGCCTGACCGCCGACGACGGCTACCAAGCGCAGCGGAGCTACTCGATCGCCTCGGCTCCGGAGGACGGCAACGTCGTGCTGACCGTCGAGCGGCTGGCCGACGGTGAGGTGTCGCCCTACCTGGTCGACGAACTCCGGATCGGCGACCAGGTCGAGGTGCGGGGTCCGATCGGCGGCTACTTCGTGTGGGAGGCCACCTGCGAACGTCCGGTACTGCTCGTTGCAGGAGGCTCGGGCGTCGTGCCGTTCCGTTCGATGTTGCGGCACCACCGGGCTGCAGGTGGCGCAGCACCGATACGGCTGCTGTATTCGGCCCGTTCGCAGTCGGCACTCATCTACCGCGACGAGCTCACCCGCATGTCCGGGTACCCGGAGATCGACATCCGCATCACACTCACCCGTGAGCAGCCCGGTGGCTGGGACGGGTACCGGGGCCGGATCGACCGGGGACTCATCGACCTGGTGGCGTGGCCGCCTGCTGACCGTCCGCTCGTCTACGTCTGCGGGCCGACCGCATTCGTCGAGACGGCGGCGGACGCACTCGTAACGCTCGGGCACGAGCCCGACCTGATCAGAACGGAACGCTTCGGCGGGACGGGGACATGATGAGCCTGTTGGACGGCAACGCGATCGCAGGCACGCTGCGCTCGGTGTTCGGCAAGGAGATGACGACGGCCGTCGGAACCTGCGCGACGTGCGGGGAGAGCAGCCGCCTCGCGGAGCTGCGGGTCTACCTCGATGCGCCCGGCGTCGTGGGCCGTTGCGCGAACTGCGAGAGCGTCCTGGTGGTCATCGTGGAGAACCGCGGGATCGCGTGCGTGGACGTCTCGGGTTTCGCTGCGCTGGATCAACCCACCCCGGTGTGATGCCGCCTGCGGTGTGCCGGCCGCGGCTCAACCCTTGCGGAGATCGGGGGCCGGGGCCCCGACCAGGGACGTGCGCGCCCCGCTCCAGGCCGTGCGCATCGCCGCCTGGACCGCCGTGGACGTGTGCCCGAGCATGCGCACAGCGGCCCCGCACCCGGCAGGCAGCTCGCTGACCCCGGCAAGCACGTCCGGTACCTCGGCGAGCGCGGTACGAAGCAGCGCGACGAGATCGGGCGGTGACATCCGCGAGCACATCACGAACAGCGTGGCCACGATGTCGTAGCCACCGAGCACGCCCGGCGACCGCGGGTCGCCCACCTGGCCGGGCCGGAGCCGGAGCGTGTCGGCGAACAGCAGCTTCCCGTCGAGGTCACGGGCCTCGGTCTCGGTCCAGCACAGGTCGTACGCGTGTGCCTCGTCGTGCGCGACCCTGCCGGGCAGGAGGATCTCACCGAGGATGACCGTCGCGTCCTCCGCTGCCGCGAGGGACGTCCGCTGGAACAGCCGCGACCCGCGAAACGGCACGACGGGATCGGGCAGGTACTCCAGCACGGCACCGGCACCGACGCGGAGGTTGATCAGCTGCGTCGCGAAGTTGTCCCGGGCGGCGAAGACCTTGGTCGAGGCCTGGGTCGTGACGTGGACAGCGGAGCCGGGCTCGCAGTCGATGTCCACCCGGCACCGGTCGCCCTGGACGATCCCGTCGCCTTGCTGCTGCAGGAAGACGAACGCCATGTCGGGCCGGCCGGGGTCCAGGTAGATCGGCCGGTAGATGTGCAGCGGTGCCCGCTGGTACTGCCGGATCACCTTCGTGCTCCCCGCGCGCGGGGCCAGCGCCAGGTCGAGCACTCCCGTCTTCCCCGGGGCCCCGACCGCCAGCCCGTCCCGGACCGTGCCGCCGAACGTGAGCAGTTCCTCGGGCAGCTCGGTGGGCGTGCACCACGCCAGGTCGTCCCGGCGGGTCATCTCGGGCCGGCGGTGGGAGCGAACCGGCCGATGACCGCACCGATCCGGTCCATGACCTCGGCGAGCCCGTCGCCGGTGAAGCAGTTGGTGAAGACGAAGGGCCGACCGGCACGCACAGCGCGGGCGTCCCGGTCCATCACCGACAGGTCCGACCGGACGAAGTCGGCCAGGTCCACCTTGTTGATCACCAGGAGATCGGAGTGGGTCACCCCGGGGCCACGCTTGCGCGGGATCTTGTCACCCTGGGCGACGTCGATCACGAAGATGAAGTAGTCGGCGAGGGCCGAGCTGAACGTCAGCGTCAGGTTGTCGCCGCCCGACTCGACGAGCACGACGTCCGCATCGGTGAAGCGATGGGTCAGTTCGGTGACCGCGTCGAGGTTCATGCTCGGGTCGTCCCGCACCGCCGTGTGCGGGCAGGAGCCGGTCTCCACCCCCACGACCCGCTCCGGCGCGAGTACACCGGCGAGCGTGCGTCGCACGTGCTGGGCGTCCTCGCTGGTGAAGATGTCGTTGGTGACGACCAGCGGGCTGTGTCCGGCGGCGATGAGCAGTGGGACCAGCTCCTCGATCAGCGCCGTCTTACCCGAACCGACCGGCCCCCCGATGCCGATCCTCGCGATGCCCGGAGCCCGGACGTCGGCGAACCGGGACGTCGGGCCGTGGTCGTGCGTGTGGGTAGGTGGCTCCATGTCGCGTGTCCCATTCCTCAGCTGGCGAACAGCCGGAGTTCGGATTCCTCGTGCAGCATCGCCATGACGTCCAGCAGCGGCGTGCAACTGGCGATATCGGGAACGTCCTTGTCAACGACCTGCAATGCCGCCTCGGCCATGACGGGGCGCACCTCGTGCAGCACGGCCTGAGCAGTGCTGTGGTCGGTCACTGCGAGCCGCACCGCGGCCGCGACCCAGTTGGCGGAGAACGCGAACAGCTCACCGGCCACCGACTCCGGACGCGGCACGCCGAGGCATGCGCTCACGACACCGAGAACCACGGCGTGGTTGCCCGGCGAGCGCCCACTCTCGACGTGCCTCGCGTAGTGCGACACCGCCCCGGCGCCGAAGGCGGACGTCGCGACGCGCAGCAGGGCCCGCCCCGTGCGCGTCGAGGTCTCCCTGGCCTCGCGTGAGAGCTTCACCGCGGTCAACCGTTCGTCGGCGCTCGTGACCAGCTCCAGATCGAGGGAGTCCGGGGTCGCCGTGGCGCGGTGCGCACACACCAGCCCGATACCGTCCGACGGCGCGACGGCGAGCCGCAGGTGGTCACGCAGCAGGGCCGACAGCAGCGCGGGGTCGCCGGGCGTCGCCACCCGACCGGTCTGCGCCAGCGTCTCCAGACCGGAGGACAGCGTGTAGCGGCCGCTGGGGAACGCCGAGTCGCTCAGCTGCAGAACGGAGAGGAATCCCGTCAACATTCGGAACCTCGCACCTGCCGCGGATGGCCCGGCATCAGACGATGTAGTACAGCTGTGACATCGACACCTCGCCGGCAGCAGGCACGACGGCCGGCTGACCGTCCACGGTGACCTGGTAGGTCTCGGTGTCGACGGAGATGTCAGGGGTCAGGTCGTTGCGCACCATCTGCGCCTTGCCGACCGTGCGGCACCCGCGCACCGCTTCCGTCCACCTGTCGATCCCGAGCCGCTCCATCACCCGGGCCTCCGCGGCCGCTTGCGAAACGAACGTCACGGACGTACGCCCGGCCGCCTTTCCCAACCCGCCGAACATCGGTTGGAGCAACACGGGTTCCGGGGTCGGGATCGACGCGTTCGCGTCGCCCATCACCGACCAGGCGATCATGCCGCCCTTGATCACGCATTTCGGCTTGACGCCGAACATGTTGGTCGGCCACAGCACGATGTCGGCGAGCTTGCCCGGCTCCAGCGAGCCGACGAGGTGACCGATGCCGTGCGTCAGTGCCGGGTTGATCGTCAGTTTCGCCAGGTAGCGCAGGATCCGCTGGTTGTCGTCACCAGCCGCTTCCCCTGGCAGGCTGCCGGTCAGCTTCTTCATCTTGTCCGCGGTGCGCCAGCAGGTCGCGACGGTGTCACCGACGCGACCCATGGCCTGCGAGTCCGACGAGTACATGCTCAGCACGCCCATGTCGTGCAGCACGTCCTCGGCCGCCTCGGTCTCGGCGCGGATCCGGGACTGGGCGAACGCCACGTCCTCCGGATTGTCCGGATTCAGATGGTGCGTCACGATCGTCATGTAGAACAGGTTGTCCGTCGTGTCCGTGGTGTAGGGACGCGTGGGATTGGTCGAGGACGGAAGCACGTTCGGCAACGACGCGATGGCCATCATGTCCGGAGCGTGGCCGCCGCCTGCGCCCTCGGTGTGGTAGCTGTGGATCGTCCGCCCGTCGATCGCGTCGAGCGTGTCCGCGAGGTACCCGCTCTCGTTGAGGGTGTCCGCGTGCAACGCCACCTGCACGTCGTACTCGTCGGCCACCTCGAGCGCGCAGTCGAGCGCGGCCGGTGTGGCGCCCCAGTCCTCGTGCACCTTCAACCCGCAGACGCCGGCCTCCACCTGCTCACGCAGGCCCTCCGGCCGGCTGCTGTTGCCCTTGCCCATCAAGCCGACGTTGACCGGGAGGGTCGCGGTCGCCTCCAGCATCCTCGCCATGTTCCACGGGCCGGGTGTGCACGTCGTGCCCTTGGAGCCGTCGGCGGGACCGGTGCCGCCGCCCAGCAGGGTGGTCACCCCGCTCGACAGGGCGTGCGGAACCTGTGCCGGCGTCAGGAAGTGCACGTGGGAGTCGATCGCACCAGCGGTGGCGACGAGACCCTCGCCGGAGATCACCTCCGTACCGGGCCCGATGACGAGGTTCGCGGACACCCCGTCCTGCACGTACGGGTTGCCGGCCTGGCCGACACCGACGATCCGCCCGTCCTTCACCCCGATGTCGGCCTTGAGGATCCCCACCACCGCATCCATGACGACGACCGAGGTGATCACCAGGTCCAGCACGCCGTCGGCGTTGCGCAGTCCGGGTGCTTGCGCCATGCCGTCGCGGATCGACTTGCCACCGCCGTAGACCGCCTCCTCACCGGGCAGGATGCGGGTGCTGTCGACCCGGGCGATCAGCTCGGTGTCGGCCAGCCGGAACCGGTCGCCCGCTGTCGGACCGTAGAGCGACGCGTACTGCCGTCTCGGGACCGAGCTCATGGTCGATCGTCCATTCCGGAGAACCCCAGTTCGGCGGCCCGGACCAAGGCCCGACTCGACGTCCATCGGGCCGACATGCCACCGTCGAGCAGGCCGTTGAACCCGATCACCCGACCGGCACCGCCGAACTCGACCAGGTCGACGTCGCGCTCGTCACCGGGTTCGAAACGGATCGACTGGCCCGACGGCACGTCCAGGCGCATGCCCAGCGTCGCCGCCCGGCGGAAGTCCAGCACCCGGTTCACCTCGAAGAAATGGAAGTGGGAGCCGACCTGGATCGGCCGGTCACCGGTGTTGCGCACCGAGACGCGCAGGGTGCATCGCCCGATGTTGATCTCGATCGGGGCGTCGTCGAGCAACCACTCACCCGGAATCATCGTCAGCCCCTAGGGAATCGGGTTGGCCACGGCCAACAGTTGCGTGCCCGTACGGAAAGTGGCCTCGACCTGGACCACGTTCACCATCTCCGGCACACCGGGCAGCACGTCGTCCCGGCTCACCACCTGCTTGCCGAGCTCGGTCGCCTCGGCGACGGACTTGCCGTCCCGAGCCGCTTCCAGCAAGGCTTCGGTGATCAGAGCGATCGACTCGGGAAGATTCAGCTTGAGACCGCGATCTCTCCGCCTGCGCGCCAGCTCGGCGACCTGGTAGATCACCAGCTTCTCGGTTTCCCGGGGGCTGAGCATCAAGGACGACAGCGAGGTCTCGATACGTGGTTCTCCGGAGCCGCTGTGCACCGTCATGTCAGAACCCGGCCAGCCCCTGCGGGCTGTTGTAGGGGATCTCCGCACTGGTGACCTCGGTGAGCGAGCCATCCGGCTGGACCGCGTACCCGATGAGCGTCGAGGCGTTGGCGTAGATCTGGTACAGGTAACCACCGTCCGGGGTGATCCAGTTGTCGTTCGGGCCACTGCTGACCGTCCCGTTGAGCGCCCGGAACGTCCCGTCACCAGGCACCTTCTCGCACGCGGAATGGTGGACCAGTGAGATCACGTCGCCGTCGATGCGGAAGCTGCTGATGTGGCTGTAGCCGAAGTTCGTGGCGAAGACCCACTGGTCGTCCGGCGACACCGCCAGCCAGCACAGCTCGGACGGCAGCCCCCCGCCGGTGTCGATCTTCACCACCGGGCCGGTGCCGAGCTCACCGCGCTCGTCGAACGTCGCCAGTGCGATGCCGTCGGCGACGGCGTAACCGATCACGAGGCGATCCGGCCGGTGGTGCAGGAACGCGGGGTAGAACGGCGATGCGCCACCACCGTCCTGGAACAGGCCCTCTCCCAGCGAGCCGTTCGCCTGCACCGGGAAGACGACGATGCCGTCCGGGTCGGGAGCGTTGGACGCCACGGACTTCTTCGTGCCGTCGGGCTGGTCCGCCCAGAGGATCGGGGAGCCGTCCGGATTGGCCGCGGCCGGTTGGTCGAACGTGGTGCCGACGACCAGGAACTTCTCGTCCGGGGACAGCACGACCATCGTGGACACCCGCAGCGGCTTGTCCGGGGTGTTCACGGTGTAGCCCTCCGGCCGGGCTTTGAGCTTGCCCTCGCTGCTCACCGACATCAGGCGGACGTGGTCGGGGCCGAAGGAGTGCAGCACGAACAGCGTGCCGCTCGCCGCCGAGTACGCCAGCGACTTCGCGGTGCCGCTCCTGCCGGTGACGATGTTCCCGGTCCGCTTGACGTCCAGCAGCGTCAGCTTGCCGTCCTCGCCGACGCCGAAGCTCGAGACCGAGTTGTCACCACCGTTGGTGGTGAACAGGAACCGCTTGTCCGCCGTGACGATCACGCTGCCGGCCGCCTCGAAGGCGTTGGGCGCGCTCTCCTGCCCACTGATCGGCTTGTACAACCCGGAACCCGCTCCCCCGGTGGGGATGCGCTCCACCTCGACGATCGAGCCGTCCGAAGCACGCGCGTAGTGGATGACGGCGTTCTCGACCTCGTTGGTCTGGATGTACACGTGACCGGTGGCGTGCATGCCGTGCTCCATATGCCTCTCCGTTTCCCGTTCTTCGGCACGGAGCGTTCCTCGGCGTCGATGTCCCTCGCATCAGGGGACACCCGAGCCACACAGCCCTGGTGATGCCCAGTCCGGGGAAGGGTCGGCGACCCGCTCCACCCGGGTGTCAGGGCTGCGTGACGGGGGCGAGCCAGACGCCGACGAGGGCGTCGATCAGGCCGGATGCGGCGTCGTGCCGGGTGGCGCGGGGGGTGGGGGTGCCTTCGGCGAGGGCGCGCTCGCGCTGGGCGACGACGTGCACCATGAGGTGCCTGCCGATGTCGCCACCGCCGGCGAGGTCAGGGACTCCTCGATCATGATCTCCCGCAGGGCGGGGTCGGTCATGACCTGGGCGCTGAAGCGGGCGTACCACGTGGGGGCGCCGAGCCCGTCAAGGTGCTCGGGGATGGGCCGCACGAGGCACGCGACCGAGTCCCGCACCTCGGGGCTGTCGCCGACGTCGGCGAGCAGGCGTTCCCTGATCCGCTCGATCTGTTCGCTGTGGCGCCGGATGATGGCCCGGACCAGGTCGGTTTGGTGCCGAAGTGGTAGCCGACCACGGCGGTGTTGCCCTGGCCCGCGGCGCCTGGCACAGGGCCATCTACGGGCTCGAGGAGCTCCCCGTCGCCTGGTGAGCGCTGTACGCGGGTCGGACATTCTCCGGGCCCGGTTGAGGCAGCTCACAGGACTCACGACGGAGCCATACCCGTAGCGCGGGCCCACCCCAGAGGCCGGCGAATGCTGCGGTCAGCACCACAGCAGCACCGACCGCCGCGGTGGGACCGACCACCACGTCGAGCACCAGGAGCAGTCCACCGACGATCGTGGCAAGCAGTCCGCACAGGCCGGCGACCACCATCCGATGCCCGATCCTGACCACGTCGCGCTTGCGCCCGTGCTGGAACAGCAGGCGATGCATCGCGACGGGCGCGACCAGCAGGATCCCGGTCAGAGCGGAGGCGACCAGGGTCACGATGTAGATGCCGCGCTGCGTGGCGTCCAGTGCGGCGAACCGGTCGGTGAACGACAGGCCGAGCAGGAACGCGAACAGGATCTGCACACCGGTCTGCGCGACCCGCAGTTCCTGCAGCAGCTCGGCGAAGTTGCGGTCGGCCCGCTTCAACGGCGCCTCGCCGCGCTGGCCGGCGTTCCAGGCGTCATCTCGCCTCGGCGGCGGTTCCCTTGGGATCCGTCGAGCGGAAGGCCTGTCAGATGTTCCGGATCGCCGGAACACCAGCCCCGAGGCGCGGGCAGGTAAACACAACATGTCTGAATACTGACGCCCGTACCAGATGTCATCGACGATCTTGGCGCGGTCTTGACGGTCGCAACGACCCTTCTGACGAACTCGACGACCAGGCAAGGACCACCGTGACCGAGTCCGCCGTTACCTGGCGAGCAGGTCGCGCAGGGCTTTGATCACCTCGGTGGGGGCTTCCTCGGCCATGAAGTGCCCGCAGGACACGGTGCGGTGGTCCAGGTCGGGCGCCCAGGCCCGCCACCGGGCGGCGGCGTCGAAGCCGAGGGCCGCGCCCCAGTCCTGCTGCAGCACGGTCACCGGCATCCGCAGCTGGTGGCCGGCCTGCCGGTCGGCCTCGTCGTGGTCGATATCAACCGTGGCCGAGGCCCGGTAGTCGGCGACGATCGAGGGGATCGCCCGGCGGGACGCGTCCAGATAGGCGGCCCGGACGTCGACGGGGATCGCGTCCGGGTCGACGGCCCAGACGTCGAGGAAGTGGCCGAAGAACGCGTCCGCCGCGCCGCTGATCATGAGCTCGGGCAGGCCGGGCGGCTGGGCCATCAGGAACAGGTGGAAGCCGACGGCGGCGGACGTGCCGTGCATGACGTCCCACGTGTCGAGGTTCGGCAGGACGTCCAGCGAGGCCAGGTGGGTGACCGCGGCGGGGTGGTCGAGCCCGGCGCGGATCGCGACCAGCGCACCCCGGTCGTGCCCGGCCAGCGCGAAGCGCTCGTGCCCGAGAGCGCGGGCGAGCGCGACGACGTCGGCGGCCATGGTGCGCTTGGCGTAAGTCTGCCCGTCGGTGTCGGCCGGCTTGTCGCTGTCGCCGTAGCCGCGCAGGTCGGGGCAGATCACCGTGTGGTCGGCGGCCAGGTCGGCGGCGACGTGGCGCCACATCAGGTGGGTCTGGGGAAACCCGTGCAGCAGGACGACGGGGCTGCCCGAGCCGCCCACCGCCGCGGTGAGCTGCACGCCCTCGGCGACGGTGACGCGCTGCCTGCTGAATCCGGTGATCTCCGGTGTCATGGGACTCCTCGTCCGGTGTGGTCGGTCGTACGGGCCCACCCTGCGGTCCGCCGGTCAGCGCACAGTCAGCAGCGGCTCAGCTCGTCCGGCCGGTCGGCGCGGGCCGATAGGTTGAGTACCGATGGTGGGTTTCGGTGTGCTCGGCCCGGTGGAGGCCGCGAACGAGCACGGCCCGATCGACCTGAAGGGCCTCCGGCACCGGGCCGTCCTCGCCCGGCTGCTGGTCGCGGGAGGCCGGGCCGTGCCGGTCACCCGGCTGATCGACGATCTGTGGGACGAGCCGTCCGACGGCGCGCTCGGCGCCGTCCAGACCTTCGTCGGCGCCCTGCGGAAGGCGCTCGAACCGGATCGCCCGCCCCGGACCCCGGCCCGGCTGCTGGTCACCGCACCGCCCGGGTACGCGCTGCGCGCCGACCCGGAGGCGGTGGACGCCTGGCGGTTCGAGGCCGCGGTCGGCGCGGCCGGCCGGCTGCTGGCCGACGGGAGAGCGGAGGACGCCCGCCGCCTGCTCGACGAGGGGCTGGGGCTCTGGCGGGGACCGGCGTACGCGGAGTTCGCCGAGCAGGGCTGGGCACGCGGGGAGGCAGCGCGGCTGGACGAGCTGCGCCTGCTGGCCGTGGAACGCCGGGCCGAGGCCGGGTTGGCCGCCGGCCGGGCCGCCGAGTCGGTGCCCGATCTGGAGGCTCACGTCGCGGCTCATCCACTCCGCGAGGACGGCAGGCGGCTGCTGGCTCTGGCGCTGTACCGGACGGGACGCCAGGGCGACGCGCTGGCCACGCTCCGCCGGGGCCGCACGGTGCTGCGCGCCGAGCTCGGCGTGGACCCCGGGCCGGGCCTGCGGCAGCTGGAGGCGGACATCCTCGTCCAGGCCCCGCAGCTCGCCGCGCCGCCTGCTCCCCGCCGGCAGAGCCCGGCGCCCGCCCCGGTCGTCCGGCCCCGGCCGGTGGGGCATCCGTTCGTCGGCCGGGCCGGGGAGCTGGCCGAGCTGCAGGACGCCGCGCAGGCCGCGGTGACGGCGGGGCGGCCACGGCTCGTGCTGCTGTCGGGAGCAGCCGGTGCGGGCAAGACCGCGCTCGCCACGACGCTGACCGAGCGCCTCGCGGCCACCGGCTGGACCACGGCGTGGGGGGCCAGCCCAGAGCAGCGGGGCGCACCGGCGGCCTGGCCGTGGGCCCGGATGCGCGAGAGCCTCACCGCGGCCGGGCCCGCCCCGCCCGATCCCGCCGTCGCGGCCGGCGGCGATCCCGTGGCGGCGCGGTTCCTCCGCCACCGGGCGATCGGCTCCTTCCTGGCCGGGATCTCCGAGCGGGGCCCGGTCCTGCTGGTCTTCGACGACCTGCACTGGGCGGACGAGGAGACCCTGGCCCTGCTGACCGCGCTGGTGGCCGATCCCGATGCCGGGCCCGTGCTGGTCGTCGGCACGTACCGATCGACCGAGATCTCCGCAGGGCTGGCCGAAGCGCTGGGCCGCGCCGCCCGTACCGAACCGGCGCGGATCTACCTGGGTGGTCTGACGGAGCCGCAGGTACGGGAGATGCTCGAGGCTCTCACCGACCGCCGGACGGCCCCGGGGGACGCCCGCGTCATCCACGCGCGCAGCGGGGGCAACCCGTTCTTCGTGCGGGAGCTCGTCCGGCTCTGGGAGGCCGAGGGCGACGCCGGCCTGCACGCCGTACCGGCCGGCGTCCGTGACGTCATCCGGCATCGGCTGGCCCGGCTCGCCGAGCCGGCGCGGACGCATCTCCACCTGGCCGCGGTCATCGGCCCGGAGGTCGACCTCGACGTGCTGGTCCCGCTCGCGGGGGACGAGGAACAGGTGCTGGCCTCCGTCGAGGCTGCCGTGCTCGCGGGCTTCCTCGTCGAGCAGGACGCCGACCGCGTGCGGTTCACCCACGCACTCGTGCAGGAGACGCTCTACCACGACATCACGCGCGCCCGCCGGGCCCGCCGGCACGCCGCGGCCGCCGAGATCATCGAGCGGATCCGGCCCGGTGACGTGGAGGCGATCGCCCACCACGTCCTGCGGGCGGGAACCCGGGTCACCGCCGCTCGCACCGCGCGCTGGGCACGCGCCGCGGCCGAACGGGCGGAGCGCCGCGTCGCCCCCCACGAGGCGGCCCGCCTGTGGCGGGAGACGGTCGTGGCCCTGGACCGGACCGGCGACGGCGCCGCGGAGAGCGACGGCCGGGAGCGGCTGGAGGCGGTGATGGGCCTGGTCCGGGCGCTGGCGGTGACCGGCGAGCTGCAGCAGGCCCGGAGTCACCGCGCCACGGCGGTCACGGCGGCCGAGACGCTCGGCGATCCGTTGCTGACCGCTCGCGTGCTCGGCTCGTTCGACGTGCCGGCGATCTGGACGGCCAACGACGACGAGGCCCTGTCGGTCCGCCTCGCCGCGGCCGCCGAACGCGCGCTGGCCGCGATGCCCGCCGACCGCGAGAGCGAACGCGGACGCCTGCTGGTAACCATCGCGATGGAACGGCGCGCCGATGCCGGACGGCGCGGGCACGAGGCGGCCCGGGAGGCCGAGACGATCGCGCGGCGTCTCGGCGACCCCACCCTGCTGGCCTTCGCGCTCAACGGCCGATTCCTGCAGACCTTCCACCGCGCAGGCCTCGCTCCGGAACGGGCCCGGATCGGTGAGGAGCTCCTCGATCTGGCCGCCCGGCACCGCGGGCTGGCGACCTTCGAGGTGCTCGGGCACCTGATCCTCGTCCAGGCCCGCGCCGCCCTCGCCGATCTCGTCGCCGCCGACCGGCACGCCGCCGCGGCCGACGAGCTCGCCGACCGCTACGAACTGCCGCTCGTCGGTGTCTTCACCGACTGGTACGCCGCCCTCCGGCTCGCGGTGACCGGGCCACCGGACGGCACGGCAACGGCCTACCGGGCAGCCGCCCGGCGGCTCACGGGCACCGGGATGTCCGGCCTGGAGGACGGAATCCTCCCGCTCGCCCTGCTCAGCCTGACCGCCCCCGACATGCCGACCGGCGTGGACGACGCCCACTGGGGCGCGTACGAGCGGTGGGCCCGTCCGCTGGTGCTGTTCGCGCACGGGCACGGCGACCAGGCACTCACCGCTGCACGCGCCGTCCCGGACTCCCCCCGCGACCTGCTCTTCGAGGCCCGCACCTGCCTGCACGCCATGGCGGCGATCCGGACGGGGGACCGTCCGGCGATGGAACGCCTCTACGCCCGGCTGCTTCCCGCAGCCGGAGAGCTCGCCGGAGCCGGCAGCGGCCTGCTCACTCTCGGCCCCGCAGCTCACCACCTGGGCAACCTCTCCACCGCGCTCGGGCGACCGCACCAGGCCGGGAGCCACTTCCGGCAGGCCGGGGCGATCGCGGGCAAGGCCGGTTCCCCGCGCTGGGCCACCGCCGCTCACGACGCCCTGCGCGCCCTCGGCAGCTAGCGCGACCGGCGCCGCCGATTGACCACGAAACGAACGCGATATCACCCCGGCCTACTACGTCATATCCGCCCGATGTGCGAATCGTCACAGAACTGGGCTACGCCGCCACGTATCTCCATCGGTTAACCGACAACTCGCCGAACACCGTGTTACAAGCTCCGCGAGCATAGGTCCGAATCCCACTCGGCAACCCACTACTGGGTGGAATGTCTATATCGCCCACTACTCGCTTCCACGTAAGAACGAGGAGACCGAAACAGTGGACTTCGGAGAATGGAGGGGGTTGACAACGGAGAGAAGTGGCGGGCTATCCTGGCCGAGTCATGCCCTCGGCGGGACGTTCCACAATCAGGGGCTTCGTGTGGCACAACTGCGAGTACCGTCCGCGGTAACCTCTTGTGTCGGCAACGCGCTGCCTGCGCCCGGCTAATCGCCGGGACCACCACAGCGGCCTGTTCTCGCCATCAGCATCCGAAAGGCAAGCCACTGAACACCCGCATGCGCATCAAACTAGGTCTGCTCACGCTCAGTGCCGTTGCCTTGACAGCATGCTCGGCCGCCCAGGCCCCGGCACCGGCGGCGGTGGCGCCGGCGCCGGCCCAGGCACCCCAGGCACAGTCCGACCAGGGCCAGGGCACGTCGTCCTCCGGCGACAACTCCGGCGGGGGCTCGCAGGCCGCGGCCTCGCTCGGACAGCGCAGCTCCGAGGGCGGTTACTGGCCGGCGTCGCTCCAGCTGGGGCAGAACAACAGCCTGGGCAAAGTAGTGCTCGACGGTCAGGGATTCACGCTGTACCGATTCGACAAGGACACCGCCCACCCGTCGGCGTCGAATTGCACGGGATCCTGCCTGGCCAAATGGCCCCCGGTACTCACGAACAACAAGATCCAGATCCAGAACCTGGACCCGTCCACACTGGGCGCCGTTACGCGCCCGGACGGAACGCAGCAGGTGACCGTTGGCGGGTGGCCGGTCTATCGGTACATCAACGATGTCGTTCCTGGTCAGGTCACCGGACAGGGAGTCGGCGGAACCTGGTTCGCGATAGCACCGGACGGTTCCAAGGCCGGTGGCGGCAAGTCCGTCAAGTAACAGCACCGGCGCCCAGGGAAACGACATGGCCGTGACCGTGACGGTAACCGTGCATTCGGATGACCCGTTGGCACTGGCCGGTGCCCTCAGTCATCTTCGGCATCAGCCGGCACTTGAGGTGGTCGAACCGTCGACGCCACCCGCCGGTGACTCGGTTGCCGTTGTACTGACCCAACGGGTCGACGAGAGCACCGCCGTCGAACTGCGGAGGCTGGTCCGGGAGCCGGGGCGGCGCGTCGTCCTGGTCACCGACCA
The DNA here is from genome assembly GCF_050948425.1 of Pseudonocardia xinjiangensis. Classification (NCBI taxonomy): domain Bacteria; kingdom Bacillati; phylum Actinomycetota; class Actinomycetes; order Pseudonocardiales; family Pseudonocardiaceae; genus Pseudonocardia; species Pseudonocardia xinjiangensis. The sequence continues at coordinate 5,239,470 of NZ_CP192009.1, forward strand.
ACTCCGCGAACCGGAGCTGATGGCGGTGCTGGAGTTCGGGGTCCGCACCATTCTGTGGCGCGCCGAGGCCACCCAGAGCCGGCTGATCGGAGCGATCCGTTCGGCGGCGCAGGGGGACAGCAAACTCCCGCCCGACCTGCTCGGGCAGCTGATCGCCCACGTGAGCCGCGCCCAGCGGGCCGCATCGGACCAGCCGTCGATGGCCGTGCCGGCCGTGGGGCTCGCCCCCCGTGAGGTCGACGTGCTCAAGCTCGTCGCCGAGGGCCTCGACACCCAGCAGATCGCCGACAAGCTCGCCTACTCGGAACGCACGATCAAGAACGTGCTCCACGGCGTGATGTCCCGGCTGCAACTGCGCAACCGGGCCCACGCCGTGGCGTACGCCCTCCGCGAGGGCTACATCTGATGCCCCACGCTCGGAGACGAGCACGCACGTCCCCTCATGGCCCAGGAGAACACCGGTGATCCACGAGGTCGACGAGGCGTTGCGCTCGCTGATCGGAACGCGTGCCCTCCCGGGCGTGATCACCGACATCCAGTTCGACGCGCCCACCCGCAACTGGGCGGCCCGGCGCAACTCCCCGACCGTCAACGTCTACCTCTACGACATCCGCGAAGAGGTCGCCTGGCGCGAACGGGGCGCGGTTGCCGTCCGGGACAAGGACGGCAAGATCATCGCCCGGCGGCAACCGCCACGCTGGTTCCGGCTCTCCTACCTCGTCACGGCGTGGACCACCCGGCCGGAGGACGAGCATCGGCTGCTGTCGGCCCTGCTCATCCTGCTGCTGCAGCACGAGGCGATCCCGCGGGACACCCTGACCGGAACACTGGCGGAGCTCAACGTGTCGATTCCGATGTCGGTGGCGGTACCGCCGTCCGAGTCGCGCTCGATCGCCGACCTCTGGTCCGCCCTCGGCGGCGAGCTGAAGCCGTCGCTCGACATGGTCGTCCTCGCGCCGTTCGTCGCCTCTGCCGAGTACCCGGTCGGACCGCCCGTCCTCGAAGAGACGATCACGGTCCGGGATCGCCGGGGCGAGATCGTCGACTCCGCCACCCGCGACTACCGCAACCGCCTGCCGTGACCGTTCGCGACCCGGCCGTTCCGTTGCTGCACCGGTTGGACCTGCTGCACGTGCGGGCCGCGAACATCGTGCGGCAGCGCGCCGCCGGCGACGCCAGCTCCGCCGACCCGCTGCGTGGCCTCTACCTCCCACCGGAGGTCGCGCTCCAGTGGGCCCACCGGCCCTCGCCGGGCAGCGACGCCGCGGACGCCGCGGACGCCGAGGACGACGGGTACCCGGAGGCACTGGAACCCACCGAGGCGCCGGAGGACCGGCTGACCGGCCTGGCGCACAGGTTCATGCTGCCTGCGCTGGACGTCCACCTGCTGCTGGCCGCGCTCGCCCCGGACGTCGACCGCCGGTTCGAGCCCCTCTACGGATACCTCAACGACGACGTCTCACGGCGCCGCGTCACGGTCTCGGTCGCTCTCGAGCTGATCGGGCTGGCCCCCCACCACCGATCGGCCCGCGCTCGGATGCACCCGGCCGCGCCCCTGCTGCACGGCGGCCTGATGACCGTGGAGGACGACCGGGAACGGCCGTTGCCCGGCCGGACACTGCGTGTACCCGAACGGGTCATCGCCTACCTGCTCGGCGACGACGTACTCGACAGCGAACTCCTCGACACGGTCCGGCAGGCGCCACCGCTCCCGGCCGCCACCGGGCCGGAGCCGAACGCGTTCGAGGCACGGTTGGCGAAGCTGCTCCCCGACGCGTCGGTCGTGGTGCACCTGCGCGAGCACCGGCCCGGCACCGGTGTCGCGGTCGCCGTGGCGGCCCTGCAGCACGCCGGTCGCACCGTGCTGCGCTTCGACATGCCGTCCCCCACGGATTCCGCGGCGGCCGTCGACCTGATCCCGGCACTGGTCAGAGAGGCCCGCCTCCGCGAGGCCGCTCTCGTGATCAGCCCGCTGCCGGAGCAACCGGCGGCCGTGATGCGGGCGCTGGAGCACGTCGACGTCCCGGTCGTTCTCGTCGACCCCCGGCCCTTCGACCCCCACTGGTCGCCGTCGGCCACCGCGGTGCTGTCGCTCGACCTCCCTCCCGGCGGCCTGGCCTCGACACAGCTCTGGGCCGAGGAACTGGGCGAGGCCGACGTCCCGGACCTCGCCGCCGCCGTGGCACCGTTCCGGCTCGGCCCGGACCAGGTGCGCCGGGCGGTCCGGTCCGCCCGTGCGCTCGCCGCCCTCGACTCCGCGCCGCTGAGCCGGGTACACATCCAGCACGGCGCCCGGCAGCAGTCGGCGCCGCTGCTCAACCAGCACGCGCGCCAGGTGCAACCCGAGGTCGGCTGGCCGGATCTCGTGCTGCCCGACGAACCGTTGCAGCAGCTGCACGAGCTGGTCGTGCGCGCCAGGCAGCGGGAACGGGTGCTCCGGGAATGGCGGCTGCGCCCCGGCGGCGGGCGCGGACGCGGGGTGGTGGCCCTCTTCGCCGGCGACTCGGGCACCGGCAAGACGCTGTCCGCCGAGGTGGTGGCCGGTGAGCTGGGCGTCGTGCTCTACGTCGTGGAGCTGTCGTCGGTGGTCGACAAGTACATCGGCGAGACCGAGAAGAACCTCGAACGGATCTTCGCCGAGGCCGACCGCACCGACTCGGTCCTGCTGTTCGACGAGGCCGACGCCATCTTCGGCAAGCGCTCGGAGGTGAAGGACTCCCACGACCGCTACGCCAACATGGAGAGTGCCTTCCTCCTGCAGCGCCTGGAGTCGTTCGACGGGATCGCGCTGCTCACCACGAACCTGCGGGCCAACATCGACGAGGCGTTCACCCGCCGGCTGGACCTCATCGTCGACTTCCCCTTCCCCGATCCGGCGTTGCGCACCCAGCTGTGGCGCCAGTGCCTGACCCACGCGCCCTGCCTGCCGGACCTCGACCTGGCGGCGCTCGGCGACAGGTATGAGCTGTCCGGCGGTGGAATCCGGAGCGCCGCGGTCACGGCCGCCTACCTCGCCGCCGGCCGTGGCGAGCCCATCTCCGACGACGACGTCCTGATCGGCGCCCAGCGCGAGTACCAGAAGATGGGTCGCGTGGTGTGGTGAGCCGGTCGACGCGGTCAGTGGCCTGGTCCGAGGACCGGGGCGAGCCCGAACGCCGCGAACACCGGCGGGTCCTGGAACACCACGGTGCGGGCGATCCCCTGGGTGCTGACGGTCAGCACCTGCAGGGTGTGCAGGCGTAGCACCCCGGTCTCGTCGGGGCAGTAGGCGACGAGGGCGGGCTGACCGTTCGCCGAGGTCGGGACCATCCGCCAGCCCGTGCCCCGCATGGTGAACACCCTCGCGATGAACCGGCCGTAGTCGACGCGGCCGGCGTACCAGAGCGGGACGGGCGGCATCTCGAGCACGGCGTCGTCGGTGAGCAGCGTGACGAGTGTGTCCACGTCGGCGGATTCGAACGCCCGCACGTACCGCTCGACCGTCTCCCGGACGGACCGGTCGTCGGGCTCCCGCAGCGCGTTCTCCCGGGGCGAGGCCGCGGCCAGTGCTGCCCGCGCCCGCTGCAGCGCGCTGTTGACCGCCGCGGCCGAGGTGTCGAGCTGGGCGGCGACCTCCGCTGCGCTGAACTCCAGGACGTCACGAAGGACGAGGACGGCCCGCTGACGCGGCGGGAGCAGTTGCATCGCGGCGATCAGGGCCAGCCGCACCCCGGCGCGTGCGGTGGCGCGGGACACGGGATCGCCCTGATCCTGGCGGAGGTAGGTATCGGGCAGGGGCTGCAACCACGGCACCTCGAAGTCCGGCACGAGCGGGGCCCCCGGGTCATCGCTCGCTGATCCGAGTCCGGAGGGCAGCGGCCGTCGCGCCCGGCCCTCGAGCGCGGTCAGGCACACGTTGGTCGCGATCCGGTAGAGCCACGTGCGAACCGAGGCACGCTGCTCGTCGTAGCGATCGCGGGCCTTCCACGCCCGGATCAGCGTCTCCTGCGCCAGGTCCTCCGCCTCGTGCACCGAACCGAGCATCCGGTAGCAGTGCACCACCAGCTCATGCCGGAACGGGGCGGTCACGGCCTCGAAGTCCGTGCCGATGGTGCCGATCACGATCGTCCCCCACGTCCCGTCCTGCTCGCAGCAGCCAGCCGCGCGGTTGTCGAGGTTATCCGCGCGGCGGCGATGAGTTCGCCGCCGGCCGCCGGTATGTACCCGCGACCGCAGCACCGCAGGGGCCGCCAGAGCCGACCGGAAAGGAACGCCATGAACCGCGTCATCGTCAACGAGTTCATCACGCTCGACGGAGTTGCCGAGGACCCGGACGGGTCGGCAGGCACGGCGGCAGGCGGCTGGGCGTTCCGGCACGGCCCGGAAGCGGTGGCCGGGGACAAGTTCAAGCTGGGTTCGCGTCTCGACACCGGCGCGCTGCTGCTGGGCCGCGGAACCTGGCAGCTGTTCTCCAGGCTCTGGCCCAGCCGCTCCGACGACTTCTCGACCAGGATGAACACCGCACCGAAATGGGTGGTGTCGCGGACGCTCACCGACGTCAGCGCGTGGAACAACTCCACCGTGATCGGCGGCGAGCTCACCGACGAGGTACGACGGTTGCGTGGTGAGCGGGACGTCATCGTCATCGGCAGCACCAGCGTCGTGCAGACGCTGATGGAGCACGACCTCGTCGACGAGTACCGCCTGCTGGTCTTCCCGACGGTCCTGGGCACCGGCCGGCGACTGTTCACCGATCCGGCCGTGGCCCGGGACCTGCGTCTGGTGTCGGTCGAACAGAACGGTGCCGCCGCGCTGCTGCGCTACGAGAAGACCGGGTGACCCGGGCCGGATCAGCGGCCCGGGCCGCCCGAGGTCGGGATCAGGACGCCGCGGTGAGCGTCCACTCCTGCCCCGAGACGGACTCGCTCTCGCCGCACTCCCTCGCCTGCACCACCTGCCCCGTACCGATGTCGGTCAGGCAGGAGCCGGTCTGGGAGTTGACGATGGTGACGACGTCATTGCTGCCCGCGGGCTTCAGGAACCAGGCCTCGTTCTTCAGCAGTTGGCCATTACCCACGTTCCGCAGGGTGAGCTGCGAGTTGTTGCTCGGAACGGGCTGGCCGAGCGCGAAGTTGCGACCCGCGGCCGGAACGATGGCCGTGGAACCGTCCTGGAGACGGATGAGGCTCCAGGTCTGCAGGCGCTGCTGTTGCTGGTTCAGCTGGTCCGACTCGACCAGCGGTGTGCCGCCGCGCTGATCGGGCGCTGCCGACAACGCCACCTCGGTCTGGGTCACGTCGGAATGGGTGAACGTGACGTCGGTGGTCCCGCCCGACGAATTGCCCGAGCCCTGCCGTTGTTGCTGCTGCTGTTGCTGCTGCTGTTGTTGCTGTTGCTGGGTGGTGGGGGGCGCCTGCTGCTGGGTGGTCTGTATTCCGCCCGTCAGGGGCGGCACCTGCACGTTCGGCGCCTGGAACGAGGGGAGGGCCAGCGACGGGAACAGGCGGGACTGCAAGTTGGTGAACGGGAGGTACAGCAGACCCGCAGCGATCAGGGCAGCCACGAGCAACAGGCCGAGCAGCACCAGCAACCATTTGGGGAACAGTCCCATCTGGATGTACGTGCCCCGCAGCTGCGTCGGTTTCGCGCCCGTCAACGTCGCGTCCTCGGGCGGCATCACGGTGACCGCGAACGGGTAACGCTGCGGCTTCCCGGTGAACCGACGCCGGCGAGGACGCACCCGGAGCACCGGAGACCCGACGACCCCGGCCGGTACCAGGGTCGAGGGCTCCCGCCCGTCGAACAGCAACCTGTCCTCGTCATCGCGGCCGACCAGCCGGATCTCCAGTGGAGCGTTGCCCCGGTTGTTGACGCTGAAGCGCAGCAACGCGGAGAGGCGGCCACGGACCGTGACCGGGTTCATCTCCGCACGCAGGTCCCCGAAGGACGTGACGGTGACGGTTCCCTCGGCCACATCGGACAGTTCGGGGTGCTCGCGGGGCACCACGCGGACACCGATCGGAGTGGGGCCGGCCAGCACCTCCGGGGTGCGCGGCACCTTGACGGTGAGGGTCACCGTGCCCTCGTCACCGGGGAAAAGCCGCAGTTTGTCCGGAGTGAACTGACAAAAACGACTCAACGGACCGAGAACCGAGAGTTGGTACTCCTCGACCGTGTCCCCGTTGTTACGCACCTTCAACGTGAAGGTGGCAGCGCCCGCTCCTGGAGTGACAGTGCTCGACGTCGGCTCGAGAGACGTCCATAGACTCACCGAACAAGACTACGGATCATCGCGAGCCGGAGCAGTGGTCGGAAGGGCAGTAATCGGTCCATCACATCGGACCGAACGGGCAGGTTCCGGTGCCCGTCGCGCGGGCACCAGCATGCCCGCGGGTGGGGTCCGGCGGACCTGTCGGCGAGGGCGGGCGGCCCACATGATTCAGCGAAAAGCTTGGCCGCCACTTCATCTCCGGTACGAGGAGACCCCTGCATGCCTACCTATCTGTCGCCCGGCGTCTACGTCGAGGAGGCTCCCAGTGGTTCGCGTCCAATTCAAGGCGTGGGCACCGCGGTTGCCGCCTTTGTCGGTTTCGCCCCCACGGGTCCGCTCAACACACCGGTGCTGATTCCGAACTGGTCGTCATACGTCGCCCAGTTCGGCGAGTTCGCGGAGGGCAGCTACCTCGCCCACGCCGTGTACGGATATCTCAACAACGGCGGCTCGATCTGCTACGTCGTCCGGGTCGGCAGTGGTCCCGATGACCGGGACGACGCCGACGAGCCGTCGCGTCCGGCGGGCGCCCTGCCCGCGGCCGAGCCCGCCACGCTCGGGCCGTTCAGGCTCACCCCGCTCCCCCGCGGCAACGGCTCCGGTCCGCTCACCGCCGAGGTGACCGACTCCCAGGGCGAGAACGTCCCCGAGGACCGCTTCACGCTCCTCATCAAGGAGGGCGACAACACCCTCGAGACCTTCGACGTCTCGGCACGCAAGGGCGCCCGGAACTACATCGTCAACCAGGTACGGCAGAACTCGAAGCTGGTCAGCGTCGAAGAGGCGACCCCGAGCGGGCAGGTGAGCCGTCCCGCCAACCAGACGGTCACCCTCAACCCCCCGCCCGCGGCCGTCTCGACGAGGGGGTCCGACGCACCGAGGCGGCTCAACTCCGGTGACTTCATGGGCGACACGGACGACCGCACCGGCCTGGGTGGGCTCGAGGAGATCGACGAGATCACCATGGTGGCCGTTCCCGATGCGATGGCCGCCTACGAGCGCGGTGCGCTCGACATGGACGGCCTGAAGGCGGTCCAGCTCGCGCTCATCTCGCACTGCGAGCAGATGGGTGACCGGATGGCCATCCTCGACCCGCCGCCGGCGATGAAGGCCAAGGACATCCTGGACTGGCGCCAGCAGACGGCGGCCTACGACTCCGCGCACTCCGCGCTCTACTACCCCTGGATCAGGGTCTTCGACCCGGCCAGCGGACAGCCTCGCCTGGTTCCGCCGAGCGGCCACATGGCGGGCGTGTGGGCCCGCACCGACGCCGCGCGCGGCGTCCACAAGGCTCCGGCCAACGAGGTGGTGCGCGGCGCCATCGACCTGGGCACGCAGATCACCCGCGGCGAGCAGGGCATGCTCAACCCGGTCGGCATCAACTGCATCCGGACGTTCCCGGGCCGCGGTGTCCGCGTGTGGGGCGCCCGCACGCTCTCCTCCGACCCCGCATGGCGCTACCTGAACGTGCGCCGCTACTTCAACTACCTCGAGGAGTCGATCCTCGACGGCACCCAGTGGGTCGTCTTCGAGCCGAACGACCGCTCGCTGTGGAACCGGATCCGGCGCAACGTCACGGCGTTCCTGCTCCAGGAATGGCGCAGCGGAGCGCTGTTCGGAAACCAGCCGCAGAACGCGTTCTACGTCAAGTGCGACGCGGAGACCAACCCGCCCGAGTCGGTCGACCAGGGCCGGGTGGTCTGCGAAATCGGGGTCGCGCCGGTGAAGCCGGCCGAGTTCGTGATCTTCCGGCTGTCCCAGTACTCCGAGGGCGGCGCCGAGCTCACGGAGTAGGGCGCCCCGTCACACATTCCTCACTGCACGCATGTCTGATCAGCTAGAAGGAGCGATGGATGAGTCTCCAGCCGGGTGATGCGTATGTTGCGCATCAGTTCACCGTCGACATCGACGGTATTCAGAGCCCCATCAACAAGATCGGGGAGATGAAGTACTCGCTGGGCGTCGTCGAGTACCAGCAGGTGGACCAGCAGGGCAAGCCGCTGCGCAAGAAGATGCCCGGTGCCCCGGAAGGCGGCACCGTCACCGTGACCCGCGGTCTCGATGACCAGTCGACGCAGTTCGACACCTGGATCGACGCGGCGATGACCGGCGACATGAGCACGGCTCGCAAGAACGTCTCTCTCGTGGTGAACGACTACACGGGACAGGAGAAGATGCGGTGGAACCTCACCAACGCCTGGGTCAGCAGCGTGACGACCACGGGCGGTGAGGCCGGCAGCGCGTCGCCGTTCACCCAGGACATCGAGATCAACTGGGAAACCATGAACAAGCAGAACGGCTGACATGCGCCGCAGCGGCCCGCGTTACCGCAGCGCTTCTGCAACGGCGCTGGAGGGGACCTCGCCCGCGGCATCGGACGCAGAGGCTCTCGATGTACCCGTGCAACGAGAGCCTCTGCGTACCGAGTTCGAGTTCGAACTGCCCCGGGGATATGTGGACGAGTCGGGCGTCGTGCACCGTCGTGGCACGATGCGGCTCGCCACCGCGCGCGACGAGCTTCTGCCGTTGCGCGACATCCGGGTCAAGGAGAACCCGGCCTATCTGTCAGTTGTCCTGCTCGGGCGCGTGATCACCCAGTTGGGCAACATCGGGCCGGCGAACGACCAGATCGTCGAGAAGATGTTCGCGGCCGATCTGGCCTTCCTGCAGGACTTCTATCGGCAGGTCAATGCCGAGGGCCACACCCGGGCGTCGGTGGCTTGTCCACATTGTGCTAAACCGTTCGAAGTGGAGCTTGGTGGGAGCCGCCTGGGGGAATCGTGACGTACGCAACTTCTCGTATCCACGAGGAGATTGCGTACCTGGCCTATTACTTCCACTGGCGCCTGGAGGACGTGTTGGATCTCGAGCACCACGACCGCAGGCGGTACGTGAGCGAAGCGAGCGCGCTCGTGCGCCGTTCCGAGGAAAGCCAGTGATCCGATGAACCTATTTCCCCGCTTTCGTCGGCCGAGGCCGGTGGCGCGGCCGACGGAGACGTCGGCCGCGCCACCGGCGCATGCGCCCTCGGAGGACTGGAAGACCGTCGCCCCCATCCAACGGGTCCTGGACGAGCCGTCGCGGGTTCTCGGCACCACCCGCAGGTCCCCGGCGACCTTCGCGGATCCTCGGATGTCCAGCGCGGAACTGGTGCACAACGTCAGCGCGGACGCGCCGGGCGGCGTGGTCCACGGCTTGCTCACCAGCCGGATCGGGCAGCCGCAATCCCTCGACGTGCCGATGCCGCCCCTGCCGGTCGCGTCCCGTCCGGCGGAGCCACTGCCGCCCGAGTCGCCGCCGGCCGCCGACGCAGTCCCCGTGGTGAGGGTGCAGCGGGCGTCGGCCCTGGGTCGGATGACCACGGCCGTCCCCACCTGGCCGGCCCGGCAGTTGCAGGCGGTTGCGCCTACCCCGCCGCCTGTCCCGGCCTCCCCCGCCGGGACGAGTCCCGCCCAGGACCAACCTGCCGCCACATCGGGTGCGCAGCAGGCGCCCGCTCCGGCAGCGGCTGCGGGACAGGCCCCGGTGCTGCAGCGGCGGCCCACGCCGGAGGTGCTCTCCGACCGGTCCGCACCGAGCGTCTCGACCGCGCCGACCGAAGGCTCGTCCGCGCCGCCGTCACCACCGGCGGTCACGCCCACCGGCCCCACCGTTCAGCGACGGGCCGGACTCGGGGAACCGCGATCCGGCACCCCCACTCCCGGCAGCGCGACGCCGGGAGATGCCACGTTCCCGTCGGCCCCGACACCGGGAACGGCCCCCGGCGTCCCGCGGACCGTGGGCCAGGGCGGTGGTCCGCCGGCCCGCAGGCGTTCGCGGATCGGGCCACCCCTCACGCCGTCCGAGGCCTCCGGCCGGGTGTCGTCGCCGGGCGCGAGTCCGGCGCAGCGGTCGGTCACCGGGGCTCCGCCGTCGACTCCCCCGGCTCAGGTGCCGTCCACGTCCCGCTCCCCGCAGGCTGCGGACGGTCCGCGTTCGCCTGCCGTACCCGTCACCCCAGCGCCGGCGGCCCCCTCCCCCACGTCGGGAGCGCCCGGCCCTTCGACCCCTGACCAGGGCGGTGTGACGGCAACCCCCGCCGTGCAGCGCGCCTCGGCGCCGGGCGAGCCGCCCGCAACAACGTCCCCGACCCTTTCCCCCGCGGATGGCGCCCCCTCGGCAACCGGCACGCCCTCCGCCGGCGCCTCCCCGGCGCCCGCTGTCCAGCGCCGGCCGCTCACCTCCGCCACCCCGCACCCCACGGCCACCACCCCGCCTGCAACACCCGCCACCGGCGAGCCCGACGCTCCCCGCAGCGAGGCCACCGGCACACCGGCAGGACCGCCCACCAGCACCACCGTGCAGCGCGCACCGGCCGCAACCCCGACACCGGGCTCCCCCGGCAACCCGGCCACCCCACCGAGGCCGACACCCCTGGCGACCAGCCCCTCCTCGACGCCGTCGGCCCCGACCAGCGCCGCCCCGGCCCCCGCGGGCCCGACCTCGACGGGCTCGACGGCGGCCGCTCCGACCTCCCCCGCGGTCCAGCGCCGGCCGCTCACCTCGGCGACCCCACCCCCCACGGCGACCACCCCGCCCGCAACACCCGCCACCGGCGAGCCCGACGCTCCCCGCAGCGAGGCCACCGGCACACCGGCAGCACCGCCCACCAGCACCACCGTGCAGCGCGCACCGGCCGCAACCCCGGCACCCGGCTCCCCCGGCAACCCGGCCACTCCGCCGAGGACGACCCCACTCACGCCCCCGGCGACGGCCTCCCCCGCCGCGCCGTCGAGCCGGCCCCCCTCGACCCCGGCGCCGTCGGCCCCGGCAACTGCCGCCCCGACCTCCACCGGCTCTACGGCCTCCGGGCAGTCCCCCACGGTCCAGCGCCGGCCGCTCACCTCGGCCACCCCACTCCCCACGGCCACCACCCCACCCGCAGCACCCCCGAGCCCCGCCACCGGCGAGCCCGGGGCGCCCGGCGCTCCCCGCGCCCAGGCCACCGGCACACCGGCAGCACCGCCCACCAGCACGACCGTGCAACGCGCCACCACGCCGACACCGGCGCCCGGCTCCCCGAGCAACCCGGCGACCCCGCCGAGGCCGACACCGCCGGCGACCAGGACCTCCCCCTCGACCCCGCCCTCCTCGTCGCCGCAGACAAAGACGCCGCCCCCCTCGACCCCGGCGCCCACGACCCCGACAGCCGCCGCCCCGACAGCCCCGGGCTCGACCTCAGCGGGCTCGACCGCAGCGGCCTCCGGGCAGTCCGCCACCGTCCAGCGCCGGCCGCTCACCTCCGCCACCCCGCCCCCCACGGCCACCACCCCACCCGCACCACTCTCCGAGTCCGGACCGACCACCACCGGGGCCCGGCCCACCGGACCACAGGCACAGCTCCAGACCGGCACCACCGTGCAACGCGCTCCCGCGCCGGGCTCCCCCAGCAGCCCGGCCACCCCACCGGGCACGCCACCGGCAAGCACGACCTCCCCCTCCACGCCTGCGAGTCCCCCGAGATCCACGACCACGTCGACCACCCCTCCGAGCGCCTCTGCGACCTCACCGTCGCTCTCGGACGGACCGGCCGTGCAGCGCAGGCCCCTCACCTCCGCCACCCCGCCCCCCACGGCCACCTCATCGACGCCTGCGCCACCCCCCGTCCCGACCACGATCGACGCGCCCGCGACGCCCGACGCGCCCGTGCAGCGCACCACCCGGTCGACCGCACCTGCCGCCCCGGCGGGCCGGCAGTCGACACCGTCGAGCTCGACACCGATCAGCTCGGGCCCGATCAGCTCGGGCCCGATCAGCTCGATCCCGGCCAGCGCGGCACCAGGCACGACGACACCAGGCACCACGACACCGGCGGCCCCGCCTTCCCCGTCGATGCCGACGAGTTCGACGACCCCGACGAGCTCGACATCGGCCACCGGGTCCGCCGCCTCGGGCCCGGCTGAGCCCACCGCGGTACAGCGCCGGCCGCTCACCTCCGCGACCCCGCCCCCCACCGCCACCACGCCGACGCCCCCGGCACCCGCTACCGGCATCCAGGCCGCCGGAGCCGCCGGAGCCGCCCCCGGGCTGCCCACCAGCCGGACCGTCCAGCGCATGACGGCGCCCGCCGCGACCTCGGCGGCCCCAGCGGGCGGGTCCGCGGAGTCGGCGAGCGCTCCCGCTCCGGAGTCGGCGCGCCGGGCCACCGCGGCCGCGACGCCGCTGACATCCGCGACGTTGTCATCTGCGGCCGCGACGGGCTCGTCGGCGGCCGGACCAGCCGCGCCCGCCACCCGGTCGGCGCCGCTCACCGGAGCCACGCCGGCCGCGACGGTGTCCACCGGCCCGACCGTGCAGCGTCTGGGAGCTGCCTCCCCCGCACCGGGAACGCCGGGTACCAACCCGGCCGCCGTACCGGACGCCACGCCCCTGCAACGCACGACCGCTGCCGCGACGCCGCCCCTCGACGGCCCGGGCGGCCCGGGCGGCCCGACGTCCGTTCCCGTCCGCCCGTCGTCCCCTGCCGGGGGAACCGGCACCCTGCCAGGCGGCGCCACGCCCGCCTCGCGGTCCACGCGCGCCGGCTCGCCGGCCACCCCCGGTTCGAGCGGTTCGGCGGCGGCGGGAAGCGCGACCGGTGCCGGCGGCCCGACCGCGGTGCAGCGCGCACCACAGGCACCGGGCTCCGCCGGCTCTCCCGTGCCAGGCGCATCCTCGGCACCCCGGCCCGTTCAGCGGCTCGCACCGCTGCGTGCCACGTCGGTGCTGGGTGCCACGTCGGTGTTGGGCGCCACGTCGGTGCTGGGCGCATCGGAGCTGCTGGGTACCACCGCAGCCCCGACCGGCGGGAACCAGGCGTCCGCCACCCGGTCACCCGGTGCTGCTCACGGCTCACCCGTGGTCCAGCTCAGCCGGGACGGCGCCCCGGCGGCGACCCGCAGCACGCCGAACGCTCCACTCCCCGGGTCGCCCCTGTCCGGGGCGGCTCCGCCCGGACCGCTACCGGGCAACTTCCCGCCGCCCGGCCTCCCCCTGCCGCCCGGGACGATCCTCCCGGGCCCTGCCGCGTCTCCACCGGGGTTCGGCGGGCCGGCACCGACCGCGGGCGGACCCGGGCCGGTCGATTCCGCAGCGGGACCGGGCATGACGACCGCGGTGCGTCCGACGGTGCAGCGCTCCCCGGCGACCGGGGCCCCGACGACCCCGGCCCAGCCGTTGGCGCTGACGCAGCGCACCTACCCGGCCGCCCCGCTCACCGTCCCCACCGTGAGCCGTCGACAGGAAACGGGTGCGGCGGTCCAGCGCAACGTCACGACCCGCAGCGGGCCGGCGAGCGCTGCTCGGCAGCAGAGCGCACCCGCACCGACCCCCACGACCAGCACCAACACCGTGATCCAGCGGGCGACGACGGCCCCGAGCGACACAGCTGCGGCACCGGCCCCGACCGCGGACCCGGCCGCGGCCGGCTCGCCGATGTCCCAGCTGAGCCGCCAGGACATGGACCAGCTCGCCCGTGACCTCATCGGCCCGCTCTCCCGCCTGCTGCGGGCCGAGCTCAGGTTGGACCGTGAGCGCAACGGCCGGTTGCGCGACCACTAGCACCAGGAGAAGGACAGATGCCCCCCACCACCGACCCCGGTTCCACCGTCTTCTTCAAGCTCTCCATCGACGGACAGGACTTCGGGCTGTTCACCAGCTGCGAAGGCTTCAGCGTGCAGGCGGAGGCCCAGCAGCACCAGGAGGGCGGCAACAACTCCTTCACCTGGCATCTCCCTGGCCGCATCAACTACAGCAACATCCGGCTCTCCCGGCCGATCAACTCGGACTCCAACCAGGCCAACCAGTGGATGGAGCAGTCGATGGTCACCACTCTGTTCACGCGGCCGACCGCGGAGATCACCGCGATGAACCCCGACGGCAGCGAGCTCTGCACGTGGGGACTCAACGAGGTCACACCGGTGAGCTGGCAGGGCCCTACGTTCAACCCGGACAGTCCCGGAGTCGCCACCGAGACCCTCGAGCTCGCCTACCACGGATTCAGCCTCTTCTGAGCCATGGTCAACTTCAAGGGCATCGCCCAGAATGCGGCAGCGAACGTACCGGGCCTCAGCAACTTCGCGGTCTCGAAGGCCTCGCTGACGCTGTACCACCCGCCCGCCTCGGCGACCGGCATTCCCGGCTCCCAGATCGGCGAGGTCAAGTTCTCCTACAACCCCGGCAACGTGCAGATCCAGCGTTCCGCGTCCTGGAGCGCGCAGTCGGCCGTCGCCTTCGAGCGCGGCACCACCCCGGAGTTCCACGGTGCGCAGCCAGCCAACATGAGCCTCGAGATCATCCTTGACGGCGGCATCCTCGGTGGCCTCACCGGCGGCGGGGTCGACAAGGACATCGAACTGCTGATGTCGGCCTGCCAGGTGGACCCGCAGAGCGTGAGCAGCAAACGCCCGTCACCACCGTGGGTGAAGCTCTCCTGGGGCAACCTGAAGGAAGCCCAGTTCACCGCGATCACGCAGAACGTCAGTGTGAACATCACACGGTTCAACGCGGACGGCACCCCGAACCGCGCGACCTGCCAGCTGTCTCTCATGGAGATTCCACAGGCGACCAAGGGCCAGAACCCCACCTCCGGGGCGCTCACCGCATCGCGGATGCACTCGGTGGTGGCCGGGGACTCGCTGGCGTCGCTCGCCTGGAGGGAGTACGGCGACCCGACCGTCTGGCGGGTGATCGCGACGGCCAACAACATCGACGACCCGTTGCGGCTGAAGCCGGGACAGGAACTGCTGCTACCGGCGGCGGAAGAGGTGCGGCGATGAGCGAGCGCGCGAGTCGCGAAGCGCCGACCGAGCGCAGCGAGGGAGTGCGATGAGCGAGAAGATCTACACCAATGTGCTCGAAGTGCAGATGAACGGCACGAAGCTGCCGGACCCGCTGGCGCGGCTGCTCATCTCGGGCTGGGCGGACAGCAGCATGAACCTGCCGTCGGCCTTCGAGCTCACGTTCTCCGACCCGCACAGTGACGTGACCACCACGTTCTCGCAGCTCGCCATCGGGGCGAAGGTCCAGATGTCGGTGGCCGCCGACGGCCAGATCGGGCAGCCGCTGCTGACCGGAGAGGTCACGGCGCTGGAGGCGGACGCGGACCGGAACGGCCGGACGCTGCGGGTGCGCGGCTACGACGCTGCGCACCGGCTGCAGCGCAACCGGCGGATCGCCGGCTACCCGAACATGACCGCGTCCGACATCGTGCGCAAGCTCGCGACCCAGAACACGCTGCAGGTCGGCAAGATCGACTCGACGCCGACGGTCTACGAGATGGCGACCCAGCCCAACGTCACCGACTGGGACTTCATGTCCCGGCTGGCGCTGGAGAACGACGTCTATCTCTACGTGGACCGCACCGGCAAGCTGCAGTTCACCGCCCGCCGGGACGCGTCCGGGGCGCCCGCGGACACCACCACGTCGGAGAAGAGCCCGTACGTGCTGCAGTTCGGCGCCAACGCGCTGCGCTGCCGGGTGGGGGTGACCTCGGCGGGCCAGGTCAACACGGTGACCGTACGAGGGTGGGACGTGCCGACCAAGCGCACGCTCACCGCCCAGGTCCCGGCGACGAAGACCGACGGGACGCAGATCGACGTGACCCCGGCCGAGGTCACGACGAAGTTCGGCAAGGCCGCGCTGACCGACTCGGACGTGCCCTACACCACGCAGTCACAGGTACAGCACGCCGCCACCGCGCTCGCCGACGACGTCGCCAGCTCCTTCGCCGAGATGGAGGTGGCGGTCACCGGCACCCCGGAGCTCGGACCGGGCGTCCCGGTCGCGCTCAACGGGGCGGGCCGCCCGTTCGAGGGCAAGTACACGGTGACCTCGGCCCGGCACGTCTTCGAGAGCGGTCAGCAGTACCTCACCTGGGTGGAGGTAACGGGCCGTCAGATCCGCAGTCTCTACGGCCTGGCCTCCGGCGGGGGCCGGAGCGCCCCGGTGATGCCGAGCATGGCCAACGCGCTCGTGAGCAACGTGAAGGACCCGACGAAGCAGGGCAGGGTGAAGGTGAAGTTCCCCTGGCTGTCGGACACCTACGAGAGCGGCTGGTGCCGGGTTGCGCAGTTCGGCGGGGTGCGCGGCGGCGGCTCGGTGCTGCCGGAGGTCAACGACGAGGTGCTGGTCGGGTTCGACCGGGGTTCCCTCGAGCATCCCTACGTCCTCGCCGGCCTCTACAACGGCGTCGACCGGCCCACCCCGGACACCAGCCGGCTGGATCAGGTCGACGGGGTGAGCGGCGCGGTGAACTGGCGGAGCATGGCGTCCCGCAGCGGGCACATGGTCGAACTGCTCGACGCGAAGACCAAGGCCACCACCGGGATCCGGATGCGGACCGGTGACGGTGCTCTGACGATGTACCTCGACCAGACCAAGACCACGATCACCGTGGACAGCAAGGGCGCGGTGAGCATCAAGGGCACGGTCAGCGTGAGCATCGAGGCCGGCGGTGACCTGAGTCTGAAGGGCGGCGGCGCGGTCAACATCGACGCGGGCGGCGCGCTGAGCCTCAAGGCAGGCGGGGACGTGGCGATGAACGCGGTCGGGGCCGCGACCATCGACGCGGTGGGCACCGTGACCATGAACTCGGCCGGGCCGGTCGAGGTGGGCTCGGTGTCCGCCATCACGATCAACGCTCCCGCGGTCGCCCTGGACGGCGGAGTCCTGGCCAACGGGGTGCCGGTGATATGACGGGCCCGGAGTCGGCAGCGCCGCGGCGCATCCCGGGGATGCGGCGATGAGTGGCGCGTTCGTCGGTACGGGCTGGTCGTTCCCGATGCACACCATGGCCTCCGGCGGGATCGCGCTCTCCCGAGGTGAGGGCGAGATCGTGGAAGCCATCCGGCTGATTCTCTCCACGGCGCCCGGGGAGCGGCCCATGCGGCCGGAGTTCGGCTGCGGCGTGCACGATCTGGCGTTCGACCCGATGAACCCGACGACGGCCGGCCGGGTGCGGTTCGAGGTGATGGCGAGCCTCGAACGATGGGAACCGCGTATCGAGGTGCTCGACGTGGTCGTCACCGCGGATGACGACGACGCCGCCACGCTGCTCATCGACATCGAATATGAGATTCGCGGCACCAACAATCCGCGCAACCTCGTTTTTCCGTTTTACGTCATACCTCCCGACGAGAGCGAAGTTTAATGCCCCTGCCCGCCCCGAACCTCGACGATCGTCGGTTCCAGCAGTTCGTCGACGACGCCAAGCGCTACATCCAGCAGCGCTGCCCCGAATGGTCGGACCACAACGTCTCCGACCCCGGAGTCACCCTGATCGAGGCCGTGGCCTACATGGCGGATCAGGTCGTCTACCGGCTCAACCGCGTGCCGGACAAGAACTATCTGGCGTTCCTGGACCTGCTGGGGATCACCCTGTTCCCCCCGGCGGCGTCCCGCGTCGACGTGACGTTCTGGATGTCGGCGCCGCAGCCGGAGGCCCTGGTGGTCCCGGTGGGCACCGAGGTGAGCACGGAGCGCACCGACACCGAGGTCGCGATCAGCTTCGCCACCGAGAACGACCTGGTCATCCCGCCGTGCGAGCTGCAGTTGGTACTGCGCCAGGTCACGGGCGGTGCTCCGGAGGACCGCACCCAGGAGGTCCTCAGCGAACGTGACGTGAGCGCGTTCTCCGCCGAGCCCCGCGCGGGCGACATGGTGCTGTTCGGGCTGTCCGTCGCGGTGCCGAACTGCGCCGTGGTGCTCGAGCTGGACAGCCGGGTCGACGGCGTCGGGGTCGACCCGCGTCAGCCCCCGCTGCGGTGGGAGGCGCTGACCTCCCGCGGATGGCAACCGTGTGAGGTCGCCGAGGACAGCACCGGCGGCTTGAACCGCACCGGCCAGGTCATCCTGCACGTCCCCGACGGGCACACCCGATCCCGGCTCGGCCAGCAGGAGGCCGGCTGGCTGCGCTGCCAGGTCACCGAGCCGAAGGTCGGTCAGCCGTTCTACTCGGTGTCGCCCACCCTGCGTTCCGCCACGGCGTTCACCATCGGCGGCACCGCCCGCGCGGTGCACGCGGACGACATCCACAACGAGATCCTCGGGGAGGCCGAGGGGGTTCCGGGGCAGCGGATGCAGCTGTCGCGCCCGCCGGTGGTGCTCGGCGAGCCCTCACTGCTGCTCGAGGTGTCCGACGACGACGGCTGGCGGCCGTGGGAGGTCGTCGACAACTTCGCCGCCTCCGACGCCCGTTCCCCGCACGTCCGCCTCGACGCGACGACCGGCGAGATCACCTTCGGCCCGGCGGTCCGCGAGCCCGACGGCAGCGTGCGTCAGTACGGCGCGGTGCCGCTCAAGGGCTCGGTCGTGCGCGCGACGCGCTACCGCTCGGGCGGGGGGCGCACCGGCAACGTCTCGCGCGGCACCGTCCGGGTGCTGCGGAGCTCGATCCCGTCGATCGCCCGGGTGGAGAACCGGGAGGGCGCGCGCGGCGGTCTCGACGGCGAGACGATCGACGAGGCCAAGGTGCGGGCGCCGATCACCCTGCGCGCGCAGGACCGGGCGGTGACCCCGCGGGACTACGAGGAGCTCACGCAGCGGGCCGCACCCGAGGTCGCCCGGATCGCGTGTCCCACCGTGCGCGAGTCCGGGAACGAGAACGCGGTACGGGTGCTGGTGGTCCCCCAGGCCGTGCCGGACATCGGCGGCCGCCTTCGCTTCGAGCAGCTCGTCCCCGGTGACGAGCTGCTGGCCCGCATCACCCGCTATCTCGAGGATCGGCGCCCGCTCGGGGTGCGGCTGTCCGTCGGACCGCCGTTCTACCAGGGCGTATCGGTGCAGGCGACCATGCATTCCTTCCGCGGGGTCTCCTCGCAGCAGGTGCGGGCCGGCGCGCTGGACGCCCTGTACGAATACCTGGACCCGCTGACCGGGGGGCCGCAGGGCGATGGCTGGCCCTTCGGACGCCCGCTCGCGGCCGGTGAGCTTTTCGCGGCTCTGCAACGTGTACCTGGCGTGGAGCTCGTGGACGAGGTGCAGCTGTTCCCCGCCGACCCCCTCACGGGGCGGCGCGCCGACCAGACCGACCGGATCGATCTCGCGCCCGTGGCGTTGCTGTTCCCGTTCGACCTGCGCGTGCGAGTGATCGGGGACCGATGAGAGGCAATGTCACCGACCCCCGCAGCCCGTACCCGCTGGCCGACCAGCTGCCGGCGATCTACCAGGAGGACTTCTTCGGGCTGCGCTTCGCCAGCGGCTTCGACGTGGTGCTCGGGCCGGTGCTGATCCTGCTCGACTGCCTCGAGGCCTACTTCTCCCCCTGGCTGGCCCCCGAGGACTTCCTGGACTGGCTGGGCCAGTGGATCGGCGCCGAGCTCGACGGCGACGAGCCGGTGCTGATCCGCCGGGAGGCCATCGCCGGCGCGGTGACCATGCACCGCAGGCGGGGTACCGCCACGGGCCTCGCCACCGCCGTCCGGCTGGCGATCGGGGTGACCCCGGAGATCACCGAGAGCGGCGGGTCGTCGTGGTCGGCGCGGCCGCTCGGTCCGTTCCCCGGCAGCGCGGAACCGCAGCTGCGCGTGACCGTGCGGGTCCCCGACCCGAGCACGGTCAACCTGGCTCGGTTGGAGGCCGCGGTGGCGGGGGCAAGTCCTGCACACATGCCGTTCGCCATCGAGGTGATCGGCACCAACGGAAACGACGTGTTGACGGTATGAGCGACGAGACCACTCCACCCCGCTGCCCCAACTGCGGAAACGAGGGGCCCTCCAGCGGCAAATCCTTCTGTGAGGTGTGCGGCGACTTCGTCGACTGGGACGAGGTCCGCCGTACCGAGCAGCGCGCTTCCCAAGCAGCCCGGCCTGCGCCCCAGCCGCAACCGGCGCCCCAGCCGCAGTCGCAGCCCGCACCCCAGCCGCCGGCAGCCGCGCCGGCACCGGCTCCGTACCCGCCGCAGGCCCCGGTCACGTCCCGGACGGCCGGGTTCGACGACACCCCCGCCGACCCCGATGCCGAGTCGCGGAAGTCGGACCTGCGGCAGCGGGCCCGCCGGCTCCTCGTCCCGCTCTCCGAGCGCGACGAGGTGGCGCCGGTGCTCCCGGGGCGCCCCGAACCGCCCCGGCCCGAGGTCCGGCCGGTCACGGCGACGCAGGAGAGCGGCATCGTCTGCTGGAACTGCGGCGTCGAGAACCGGTCCGACCGCCGGTTCTGCCGCAACTGCGGGGTGGATCTCAGTGCCGCGCCTGCTCCCGCGGCCCCCCGGAGGCCGGGCTTCTGGAAGCGCATCCGGCTCTGGTTCGCGCGGCTCAGCCGCGGCAAGCTGATCGCTCTCGCCGCGCTCATCGCGGCCGCGATCCTCGCGGCGCTGGCGTTCCTGTTCCTGCCGGCCCTGATCAACAAGTTCTCGCTCCTCACGCCCTCCACGGTGGCCGCGTCGGAGACCGACCAGCAGCATCCGCCGACCGCCGCCTTCGACGGCAACTCGAACAGCTGGTGGGGCACCGGTCAGAGCGGTGACTCCTCGGGTGCGGCCATCACGGCGAACTACGCGCAGTCGGTCAACCTCCGCGCGGTCCGCATCACCCCCGGCGTCTCCCCGGACCCCAAGGACCGCGACAAGGAGAACCGGCCCGAGCTGCTCGACATCACGGTGGAGAACACGCAGGGGCAGAACAAGGTGTTCCACGTCCGGCTGCAGGACGACCTCGTGCAGCAGGTGGACACGCCGGTGGACAACGTCAAGTCGGTCACCCTCACCGTCCGGAGCGCCTACCAGTCGGGCCGGGACAAGCAGGTGGCCATCGCCGAGGTGCAGCTTCTCGGAACGCGCAGCTGAGGACCGCCCACCGGCGGGGCGACCTGGTCGCCCCGCCGGTGGTCAGCCGATGGTGGCGAGGAACTCGAGCACCCGCTTCCTGAGGACCGTCGCGGCGCTCTCGTCGTAGACGGGCAGGCTGCTGTCGGTGAACAGGTGCTGGTCGCCGGGGTAGAGGAACAGCTCCGCGCCCTCGACCGTCTCGACGAACTCGTGGGCGATGTCGACGTCACCCCACTCGTCGTGGTCCATCGTGTGGATCTGCACCGGGACGGCGTGGGGCCACGTGCCTCCGAACTCCGACAGCGGGACGCAGCTGTGGAGCAGCAGGGCCCCCGTGGCGCCCGGCCGCCGCTGGGCCAGCATCTGCGCGGGCATCACCCCGAGCGACAGCCCGGCGTAGACGACGTCGGCGGGCAGGTCCTCGGCAGCGAGCCGGCCACGCTCGATGAGGGTGCCGAACCCGATCTCGTCGGCATGGCCGATGCCGTCGGTGAACTCGGTGAAGGTTCTGCCGTCATAGAGATCCGGGGTGTGCACGACGTGTCCGGCGGCGCGGAGCTCGTCGGCGAATGCGAGCACTCCGGACGTCAGCCCCTGTTCATGGTGGAACAGGACGATCTCAGCCATGGCGCCGGAGCCTAGTGATTCCGGTAGGCCGAACGCCGGTCGCTATCTGCTCGGGACGGCACCCGCCGTCAGCCTGGACGCGGTGACGGTCATGGCGTCCCACGGGGGGTGCACGAGCCGGTTGGACCGGGCCTCGTACCACAGGATCCGGCCGTCCCGGTTCACGACGCGGTGCTGATCCACCTGCTCCGGGCGCGGGCGGCTGGTGCGGACCAGGAAACCGGAGCCGTCGCCTGCGGTCCGCAGGTCCTGCTCGAGCCTCTTGATCGAGTCGGTCACCGCGGGTTCGGCCGCCGTCGGATGGGTCCACTGCGAGTGCACCGCGGCGGCGACGGCGGGCTCGGCCTGTTCGCTCGTCTGCTCGGTCGGCAGGGAGACCGCGAACGGCACGATCCCGGACACGGCCTTCGCTGCCTCCGGCCCGGACCCGCCATGGAACGTGAACAGGAACCGCACGTGGCCGTCGAAGTGGACGAGTGGGAGCGTCACCTTGGAGTTCGACACCACCCGCCCGCCGCTCTGGACCTCGGTGCCCCGCCGCTTCCGGAGGGAGAACCCGAGGAAGCCGGTCCCGCTGGGGCTGCCCTTCACACCGGATGCCACGGCGCCGAACTGCCCGGTGAGGCCCCCCAGTTTCGACTTGCGCTCCCGCTCGCGGAACCGCGTGGTGTTCTCCGCCACCAGCGCGACATCCGCGCCCCGCTCCTCGCGGTCCTCGGCCAGCTCCACCACCTCGGCGGTCACCGAGACCCATGCGCTGCCGAGCTTCACCCGGAACCGGGGGCTCGTGAGCTCCTCCCCCTGGGTCAGGCGGGGCAGGTTGGCCATCAGCTCCTCCCGGCTGAACGCCTGCTTGGCCCGCTCGGAGTTCGTCAGGCCGCGGGTCGGCCCCGAGTCCCAGGCGCCCCGGTAGATCTGCCGCCCGTAGGTGTCGAGCAGGCCGAACAGCGAACCGACGTCGGGCAGGTCGCGGATGACGGCGTTCGACGGGAGGCCGTTGCGCCAGGTCTGCTCCGGCGCCACCCGGACGGTGCGGGGCTCCGCCCGACGCGCCGCCCAGGCCCGGCGCAGGCCCGGCGTGGCCGGCTGACCGACCCGGAACCGGGCGTCCTCGGCCTGGTCGACCTCGAGGGCGTCGCTGCTCTCCACGAGCGCCCGGAACCGCACCTTCGCACGGCCCGTGTGGCGCTCCTTCACCAGGAACGCCCGCTTCGTCATCGGGGTTGCCGTGGAGTCCGGGGAGGTGGACCTCGCCACCAGCCGCGCCCGCTCCGCGGCCAGCCTCTCCAGCCGGGACGCCGCGTTGGTCTCCACGATCGCACTGGCCGTGGGGCTCGGGGACCGGAGCGCGAACTGCCGCCGCGCCCGTTCGACCTCCAGGATCCGCTGGTCGATCTCGTCGATCCTCGGATCTCTCAGCGGTTCCGTGCGGGGCCGCCTGCGGATCTCCGCGGTCTGCTCCTCCAGCAGGTCGGCCTGCTCGGCCATGAGGGCCGCGCGCCGGCGCGCCAGCCCCTCCTCGGCAGCCACGGGATTCGGTCCCGCTGCGCCGTTCGCGGCGCGGAGCTCGTCCTCGGAACGCGCGATCTCCTGGAGCTCCGTGGTGATCCGGTCCATCTCCTGGCGGAACCTGCCGGAGTTCTTCCCGATGCTCCGGTCGACCGTCCTGCCCAACAGGCGACGCGGCGGCCGGAACTCGAAGTCGAGGACCGCGACCCCGTCGAACACGCTGCCCGGGACCTTCGACTTCGTCCCGCCGCCCGCACTTCGACCGGACCTGTGGTCGGACGTCGCGTCCACTCCGCGCTCGTACGCGCCGGTGACACCACCCACGAGAGCCGGGGCCACCCCCGACGGGTCGGAGGTGCCCTCGACCCCGACACCCGTCACGTAGGCGCTCCGTGAGTCGGCCATCGGCCGCCCGTCGGTGCCCAGGAGGCTGAGACCGGCGGTGGCGCCGCTGTTGAACTCGACGGAGGGGATGTTCGCGGCGTGCGTCATCTCCTCCACACTGGACCTGATCACCACGCTGCCGTGCTTCTTCAGCGTGATGGTCCAGGACTGACCCGCCATCATGGACCGCATCCGCGTCCGGAGCTCGTCGATCGTGAACTTCTCCGCGAGCTCGGCGCGGGCCGCCGCCCAGGCCTTGGGGGACCCGAAGGCCCGGACGCCGGTGTCCGCCAGCTGGTCCAGAACGGCCGCCGAGGAGAGCCGCCCTGACGGCCCCGGCACCGGCACCGCTGTCGATGTCGTGGCGACCGCGCCCACGGGCGGGGCCTGCTCGGGTTGGAGCAGCTCCAGCACGATGTCGCTCGCCCCGAGAAGCTGGGACTGCGCAATCCGCGAGGGCGGCCGGAAACGCGTCGTGGACGCGGTGCCCGACCCGGCCCCCGGTCTCGCCGGCATGTCGCGGGCGGGGAACGCGAACTCACCCCGCATGACCGCTGTCATCGTCCGGGGCGGCCCCCCGCGGAGCCTGACCTCGATATCGAAACTCAGCCGGCCCGTGAAGAGCTCAGCGGGCTCGACCGACTTCCCTCGCGACACCGCAGCGGCGGAATGGTCCCGACCGCGTTCCCACATCCGGTCCACGTACGCTCTCTCGCCGACCGTGACCGCCACATGGGGCGCGGACACCGATCCCTGTGCGATCGCGGCGACACGGTTCCGGTGCCCGCGCGAGGTTCCCTCGGCGGTTGTCGAGTCCGTGCCGACCTCGAACTCGAACGCGGGGACCGAGCGCAGGTGCGATGTCATCGCGGCCGTGGCCGAGACGATGCGGATGTCCGCGCGGGTCTTGTCGACCGTCACGGACGTGCCCCATGACCGCCCGTGGGTGAGTGCGGAGACCAGCGGCCGGAGCGCGACCGGGTCGAAGAGCGGAAGCACCTTCTCCTCGACCTCGCGCCAGTGGGGACCGAAGCCGTCGCCGATCTCCGCGCGGAGCCTGTCCACCACCGCCCTGTCGTCGTCCAGCCGCACGACCACGTCCGACGCACCGATCTGGCCGGTCCGGCTCACCCGCTCCGGCCCCACCGCGGCACGCGGAGCCGCGGTGGGGGTGCCCCCCGCCCCCGAGCGGCCGGCAGGGGTGGGCGGAGCACGGAAGCTCTGCGCACCGCCGGCTCCGTCCACGACCTGGTGCTCGTCGGTGTGTGACTTCGGCACCGCCACCACGAACCGGAGCGGGACCGGTTCGTCGTCCAGCGCCTCGGCGACCCCGCTCTCGGAGAGCCGGACGTTCACCGTGGCCGTTCCGATGAACACGACCATCGGCTCCGAGAACTTGCCGCTGGCCACGCTGCCGCCGCCCCGGCGCGCCTCCGAGCCCTTGCGGTGCCGTACCGCGAACTCGCCCCCGAGGCCCGGGAGCTGGCCGGACACCGCCTCGGAGAACTGGTGTTCGACGCCGCCCTGCCCCTCGACACCGCCACCCCGATAGGAGGAGCGCCCCGCGGCCGACCCTTCGCTCACGTCGTTGAGCACGTTGAGCTCGGCGTTGTTCGAGAGCTCCCGGACGTAGTCCAGCCGCTCCAACCGGGCCGTCGCCGCCATCCATGCGGAACCGTGCCGGGCGCGGATCAGCGGTGGGCTCTGCAGCGGCACGTTCCGGGTCATCGCCGGGATCGACGCCGCGAGGCGCTCGCGGCTGAACGCACCGAGAACCACTGGCCGCAGGCCCGGCCAGGCCTCGCCCAGCTGCCGCTGCCCCAGCGCCCCCGCGAGGTCGGCGACGGGGTTGTGGGCGTCGTCGGATCCCGCGAGCACGTCGATGATGACGGCATGGGCCGGGAGTCCGCCCCCGCTCTGCCCTCCGGAGCCCCAGATCGCCTCGCCGGGCCGCCGGACGGTCGCCCCCGCGGCAAAGCTGGGTGCCCTCATGGCCCCGCGTTCGCCGACGGCCGCGAACCTGCTCGCCTCGGCCGACACGACCGACTCGTCGGCCGCCACGACGGCCTGGAACCCCACTCTCGAGTACGCCGTGGTGGGAGTGGTCGAGGCGGCATCGAGAACGCTGAACGTGAGTCCGGCGATACCGGCGAAGACGGCGCCACGCGCCTTCATCTTGATCCCGGTGCCGGACCGGACCGTGATCTGCGCGCCTGATCTGTTCTCGCGCCCGTACTCGAGCGGGACGCCGAGGCTCCCGCTCAACGGCGCATCGTTGAAGTCGGAGTTCGAACCCGAGAAGACCCCTTCCGCCCGCCGGCCGGCGGCGACGGAAGAGCCCACCGTCCGGCTCGCGTCGGTCCCGACGTTGAACTCCGTCTGCGCGGTGGTGCGAACGTGCCTCATCTGCTCGATCTCGGCGGCGACCCGGATCGTGCCCCGGCCGTTCATGAGGGGGATCTCGAGACCCTTCCCCACCATCATGGCTTTCAGGTCGCTCTGCAGGGACACCATCGTGAGATGTGCCAGTAGCTCCCGCCGCACCGCAGGCCAGGCCTCGGTGAACACCCGGCGGCCGCAGCTCTCCAGGGATGCCCACTCTGTCTCGGAGCCGAGCAACGCTCGCACCCCGCCGCCGGTCCGTTTCCCGGCGGCATCCACCGCGTAGACGTCCTGGACCACGTCCATGCCGCCCAGCGCCCGGGTCTCCTGCACCCGCATCGGTGGCATGAGGTGCGCGTCGGGGCCCGGAGCACCGGCCGCCTCGGCAGCCGGGCCGGCGACCAGCGCGGGCACGGTCACCCCGGAGCCGGACCCCTCGTCTCCCCCTCGTTGTCCGATCTCCCGCCGCGAACCCACCAGCGGCAGCCGACGTGGCCCGCGGAGCCCGGAGAGGTCGAACGCGACCTGGATCTCGGTGTCCATACGCAGCGCACGTTCCGGAGTCTTGGTGCGTGCGAAGCTGCGCCCCACACTCGCCTCAACGCTGCTGGTGATCCTGTCCCGGAGCCCCCCGCCCTGGAAGGTGAAGCCGGTGGCCGCGGAGGGTTTGGCGCTGACGATCCCTCCGAAGCGGATCCGGGATCGACGCTCCCCGAGCTCGGAGACCGACGTGGACCGGTCGCCACCGTCCTCGAACTCCAGCTTCTCGAGCGTGTCCCGCGCCGCGGCCGTGACGACCCGGGCCGTCACCTCGATCTCACCCGTCCAGCCGCCGACGTCCAGGGCGACGAGCATGACGTCGCCCCGGGTCAAGGACGAGAGCACGGGCTGCAACGCCTGCAGGCTCAGCGGCGCCGCGACCTGTTCTCTGGCCTCGTCCAGCTGGCGCTTGGTCAGGACGTGTGCGAGCTCCCGCAACAGGCTCTCGCTGACCGCGTTGTCCGGGCCGTCGATGTGCAGGACGCGGTCGCCGCCCCCGAGCTGGCCCTCGCTGATCCGCTCGGGTGGGCGCGGGAGGCCACCGTCCCGGGCGGAGCCCGACGTCGTAGCGGCCGCTGCCTCGGCGGGCGCGGCGGCCCGGCCCTTTCCCTTGTCGGCGCCCCGTCTCCGGCCGGCAGCTGCCGCTCCGGCGTCGACCTGCGCCGGAGTCTCGGACGTGAGCGCCTCGACGGCGTCGGCGCTCTCCTCCGGGACGGCGGGTAGCGGCCGACGCCGGGGGCGTGCCATCGCTCGTGCCGGCATGCGCTGCACCACGGAGCCCGGGGCGGCCCGTCCCCGGTCGCGCACGGCCTCGGAGCCCACGCCGGTCGCGGGCAGCCCCGACACCAAGGCCGACGCCACCGCATCGGCCTCCTGCTCGAACCGGTCGTCGGGATGGCTCATGTGCAAGCCGTTGCCCTGGTCGGTTCCGCTCACCGGGCCCCGCCGTTGCTGGACGACGTGGGTCAGCTCGTGGGCGATGGTCCGCCGGTCGGTGCCGGCACCGAGCACGACGTGCTCACCGGAGGTGTAGGCGCGGGCCCCGATCTCCGTCGCCGAACGCTGCGCGGCCACATCGGAGTGCACCCGGACGCCGGAGAAGTCCGTTCCGAGCCACGTTTCCATGTCGCGCCGGACCCGGTCGTCGAGCGCCCGCCCGGGCGAGGCCAGCACGTCGTGCACGGCGGAGCGGTGCACGGGCTCCGGTCCCACCGGCCCGGACCCGTCCGGAGGGACGATCTCCTCGTGACCCGGTTGCGGTCGATCGGCCAGCATCCGGTTGACCGCACCGTTGCCGGCCAGGCGCTGCAGCGCAGGCAGCCGCCCCGAATCCGGCTCGGCCGCGACCGGTGCGGAGCCTTCGGCCCGGCGTGCGGGCGACCGGACAGGGTGCTGTGCACTGCCGATCTCGGGCGCGGAGCCCCGCATCCGCACTGATTCTCCCCGCTGGACGTGATGTCACTCGACTCCTTCTCGCCAGACTCGGCGAGCCGCCCCAGATTGGACGTACGAGCGGAGAGCACGGGTAACCGAAGATGTACGGGGAGGGAAATCCGCGTGGCATGATCGTTTTTGCAGGGCTTGACCCAATGATGATCGGCATCACGCCGGATCGGCGAATTCTCGGGACACGCACCGGTGCGAGCAGAGATGGTTTACGGAGAGCCCACCCGATACCATTTCCGGGCAGCGCGAGATGGCGCTGTCA
The DNA here is from genome assembly GCF_050948425.1 of Pseudonocardia xinjiangensis. Lineage (NCBI taxonomy): Bacteria > Bacillati > Actinomycetota > Actinomycetes > Pseudonocardiales > Pseudonocardiaceae > Pseudonocardia > Pseudonocardia xinjiangensis. The sequence continues at coordinate 5,267,649 of NZ_CP192009.1, forward strand.
CCGGCGCCGGGACAACACGATTTCGACGGGCTTTCCGTGCCCGGTCAGTCGTCGCGGTGCGCGGTGTCCAATCCGAACGCCGGCAGGCACACCGCCACGTACTCGGCGCCGTCGGCGCCGGGCGAGCTGTAGCGCACCCACTCCCCTGCCGCGGTGTGCACCGCCTGCCCCGCCGCCACGGTGAGCTCGCCGCTCTCGTGCTCCACGCGCAGCGCACCCCGCAGCACGAGGGTGTACTCGTCGAACTCGGGACGCTGACCCGGCTCCGACCAGCCCGAGGGACTGCGCATGTGCGCCACCGACAGCCGTCCGTCGCCGGTGTTGACCTGCCCGACGTACTCGTCGATGGTCTTGGGCGGCTCGCCGGCCGCGGTCACCCGCGTCGGGCTCTCGATCAGTCTCGGCACCGCACGATCATTCCAGCCGTGGGTACGGTCGGGACGTTCGGGAAGGTGCGTGGGAGGGGACGCCGTGGTCGATCCCGGTGGCCACCGCTACGAGTCGGTGGTGGACAAGCAGATCCGGCTCGCTCAGGAGCGGGGTGACTTCGACAACCTGCCGGGGAAGGGCAAACCGCTGCCGGGCCTCGACGCCCCGCACGACGAGATGTGGTGGGTGAAGAGCTACCTGCGGCGCGAAGGCCTGTCGAACGACGCGCTGCTGCCACCGTCCATCCAGCTGCGCAAGGAGGTCGACCGGCTGCCCGGAACGCTGCGCGAACTGCCCACCGAGCAGGCCGTACGGGACGCGGTGGCGGAGCTCAACATGCGCATCGTCGACTTCCTGCGTGCGCCGTCGGGGCCGCGCGTACGCATCGGGCCAGTCAACGCCGACGACGCGGTGAGCCGGTGGCGCACCGAACGGACGGCGCCCGCTCCCGCCGTCGACCCCGCGGCCGCGGCCCCCGAGCCACAGCCGCGGCCGACGACACCCTGGTGGCGCCGCCTCCTGCGGCGAGGCTGACGGCTACCGCAGATCCGGTTCGGCGAGCACGGCAGGCCGGGCGGTGCTGGTCAGTGCCACACCCACCAGGATCAGCGCACCGCCGAACGCCTGCCCCGCGGTGGGCACCTGGCCCAGCAGCAGCCAGGACGCGACAGCCGAGGCCACCACCTCCAGCAACGCCACCAGCGACCCCCGGGCGGCGCCGATCCGGGCGATCGCGGCCAGCCCGGTGAGGTAGGCGACCACGGAGGAGACGCCGATGAGCAACGCGGCGGCGACCGGCCATCCGACGTCCACACCGGCGAGCAGCACGCCCGCGGCGGCGGTGTCGACCACGACCGGCAGCACACCGGCGGCCCCGAGCAACCCGACCACGACGGCACCGACCGTCATCCCGACCCCCGCGAGCACCAGCGGCGGTGTCGCGCTGCCGGCGCGGTCGGCCATCAGGAAGTACGCGGCCTGGCACACCGCGGCGGCGAAACCCCAGGCGAGCCCCTCCCAGCGCAGCCCGATCCCGGACCACACCTGCACCACCATCGACAGCCCGACCAGGGCGACACCGGCCCCCAGCACCGTGCGCGGACCCGGCGGTTGCCCGCGCACCAGCCACACCCAGCCGATCACGAGGATCGGACCGAGGTACTCCAGCAGCAGCGCGACGGTGACCGGCAGGTACTGCAGGGCGTTGAAGAACGCCACCTGCACGCCCGCCATGGCGAGCAGCCCGTAGAGCAGGAGCGCCGGCCCGTCGGCGCGGATCGCGGCCAGCACACCGGGGCGGGCGACCGCCAGGATCAGCAGGAGGATCACGGCCGCCCCGCCCAGCCGCACGAGCACCGCGCCACTGGCGGACCACCCGGCGTCGGTCAGCGCCTTCGCGAACGGCCCGGACAGCCCGAACGCGGCGGCCGAGGCCAGCGCGAGTGCGAGACCGGCCCGGGTGCCGTCGCGACGGGCGAGTAGGCCGGCGCTCAGTCCTCGGCTCCGGTCTCCGCCACGAGACCGGCCGCGGCGATGCCCGCCAGGGCCGCGGCCTCGTCGTTGAGCGACAGGTCGCCCGTGACGCCGACGGCGCCGAGCAGCCTGCCGTCGCCGTCCCGGATGAAGACGCCGCCGGGGACCGACAGGATCCGGCCGCCGGCCAGCGTGGCCACCGAGGTGAAGAACTCCGGTGAGTCAGCGGCCCGCGCGGCGATCGCGCGGTTCGTCATGCCCAGCCCGAGCACCCCCCACGCCTTGGCGACGGCGATGTCCGGGCGCAGGTGACCCGAGCCGTCCTGGCGGCCCAGCGCGACAAGGGCACCGCCGGGATCGAGCACGGCGACCGTGAGCGGGTTGAACCCCTGCTCCGTCCCGTGCTCCAGCGCGGCGCGCACGATGGTCTGGGCCTGCTCGAGCGTGATGGTCACGAGTTCCTCCGGGTCGACGGCTATCGGACCTGATCCTGCCTCAGGACACCCGGGTCAGTCGCAGGACGGGGATCGTCCGGGTGGTCTTCCGCTGGTACTCCCCGAAATTGGGGCGCTCGGCGGCCACCCGCGCGAAGAACTCGTCGCGCTCCGCCCCGACCACCTCCTCCGCGTGCACCGGGAAGGTCTCGGTACCGACCTCGACGGTGAACGTCGGGTTGGCCTTCACGTTGTGGTACCAGTCCGGGTTGGTCGGCGCCCCGGCCTTGGACGCGATGATCAGGATGCTCCCGTCGTCCTGCGGGAAGCTGGCCAGCGGCGAGACCCGCTCGATGCCCGACCTCGCGCCGATGTGATGGATCAGGATCGTCGGGTAGCCGTCGGCCTCGGCCACCCGGCCCTCATTGGCGCGGAACTCCTCGATGATGCGCGCGTTCCACTCGTCCCACTCGCTCATGCCTCTCCTCGCAGCTTCAGCGCTGCGGCCACGATGGTCCGGGTCTGGTCCCTGCCTCAGGACACCCGCGTCAGCCGCAGCACGGGGATCGTCCGGGTGGTCTTCCGCTCGTAGTCACCGAATCCGGGCCGCTCCGCGACCACCCGTGCCCAGATCTCGTCGCGCTCCGGTCCGGTCACCTCCTCCGCCAGCACCGCGAAGGTCTCCGTGCCCACCTCGACGTCGAACTTCGGGTTGGCCTTCAGGTTGTGGTACCAGTCCGGGTTGGTCGGCGCCCCGCCCTTGGACGCGATGATCACCAGGCTCCCGTCGTCCTGCGGGAAGTACACCAGCGGCGCCACGCGCACGGTGCCCGACTTGGCGCCGATGTGGTGGATCAGGATCATGTGCGCGCCCTCGAAGAAGCCACCCGCTCGCCCGTCGTTGGCCCGGAACTCCTCGATGATCTTCTGGTTCCGGTCGTCCCACTCGCTCATTTTTCTCCTCGCAGCACAGCGTCAGAAGAGCAGCACCCAGACCGCGGTGATCACAGCCCCACCTGCCACCAACCAGAAGAGACCGGCCCACATTCCGCCCGGGACGTGGGTGAGGCCGGCGAGCATGTCGGCGTCGGAGCTGGCGTGCAGGCCCCGGCGCCGGCCCCGTTGCAGCTCCCGCACCGCACGCAGGCCGCCGAACAGAAGGAACCAGCACAGCGCGGCCGCGAAGCCGTCCTGCAGGCGTGGTGTGCCCCACCCGGCGACCGCCGTCACGAGCGCGCCGGTGGCCAGCACGGCCACCGCCCCGTAGAGGTTCCGGATGTGGATCAGCGTGGCGACGAGCAGGCCGAGCGCGATCCAGAGCATCAACGACGCGCGGTCGGCGGCCACCAGCGCGGCGCCGCCGAGACCCAGGAGCGACGGCGCCGGATAGCCGCCGAGGAACGTGAACACCAGGCCGGGGCCACGGCGGGCGCCGGTGGAGACCGTCAGCCCCGACGTGTCGGGGTGCAGCCGGATGCCCGTCAGGCCGCGCCCGGCCAGCACGGCGACGAGCGCGTGGCCACCCTCGTGGGCGATCGTCACCACGATCCGCGTCCAGCGCCAGGACACCTGCCACACCACGGCGACGAACGCGAGTGCGGCCGCCAGGAGCACGCCGGGCCGGTCGGCGACCAGCGCGCCGAGGGTGTCGATGACGGTTTGCACCACTGCGCCCGCGCCGTCCCCCACGGCACGAGTCTCGCACTGACGCTGCGGCCGCCTCGGCTGCGGGCCGGAAACGGTGTTGACCCTCCAGCCGCTGGAGACCAGAGGATGAGCCCATGACCGAGACGACCCTGCTGACGATCGGACAGCTCGCCCGCCGGTCGGGCGTACCGGTTCGCACGATCCGGTTCTGGTCCGACGAGGGCGTGCTGCCCGAGACCGAACGCTCGACCGGGAACTACCGCCGCTACGACGCCCGTGCCGTGGCCCGGCTCGACCTCGTGCGCACGCTGCGCGAGCTCGGCCTCGGCCTCGACGACGTGCGCCTCGTGCTGGAGCGCAGGCGCAGCGTCGAGGACGTCGCCGCGGCGCACGTGCAGGCCATCGACAGCCAGATCCGCACCCTGCGGACGCAGCGCGCGGTGTGCACGCTGCTCGCCCGTGGGGCACCCTCCGCCAGAAAGGCAGCCCTGATGAACGACCTCGCCCGACTCTCCGCCACCGAACGCCAGCAGCTGATCGACGAGTTCGTCGACAGCGCCTTCGCGGGCACCGATCCCGACGCCCCCGGCGCGGGGATCGCCGGCGCCATGCGCACGATGCCCGCCGAGCTACCCGACGAGCCCACCACCGAGCAGGTCGAGGCCTGGGTGGAGCTCGCCGAGCTCGTCACGGACCCGTCGTTCCGCGCGCGGACGCGGGAGATGGCCGTCGCCGGATCCGAACCGGGCGCTGCCGAACCGCTGGTTGATCCGGCGGCCGTCATCGAGCACGCGGGCGCGGCGGTCACGGCCGGCGTCGCACCGGGATCGGCGGAAGGGCAGGCCGTCCTGCACCGCCTCATCTCGCCGGAGCTCGACCCGGCCGGCCGGGACGAGCTCGCCGCCGCGACCGCCACCTTCACCGACCGCAGGGTGGAGCGGTACTGGCAGCTCCTCGGGATCCTCAACGGCTGGGAGCCCAGGCCGCCCTCGGTGCCGGCGTTCGAGTGGCTGATCGACGCCCTCCGCGCCCACCCCTGACCGCCCTCCCACCCCACCCCGCGAGTCGCCCGTTTCGCGCCCGCGAGTCGCCCGTTCCCACCCCGCGAGTCGCCCGTCCCGCCCGCGCGAGTCGCCCGAATTCCGTCGGCGAGCCGCGGCTTCCCGTGCAGGCTCGGGCTCTGCCGTCACATGGACACATGTCGCTGTGCAGGGCGGCCCGCCGACCGCGACATGTGTCCATGTCGCCGACCCGTCGGGTTCTGGAGGGGTTCTGCTGCCTGTGCGGCGCACGGGAATCGGGCGACTCGCGGGCGCGAAACGGGCGACTCGCGGGGGTTGGGCGGGGGTGGGGGTCAGTCCTTGCGGCCCGTGAGGGCCAGGCCGGCTCCCATCACGATCATCATGGCGCCGCCGATCCCGCCCACGTACCGCAGGCGGGTGGGGGAGGTGGCGAGCCAGGTGCGGGCGGTGCCGGCGGCCATCCCCCACACAGTGTCGAACGTGGCGGCGATGACGGCGAACATGAGGCCGAGTACGAGCATCTGGGTGGTCGGGCTGCCGGCGCCGGTGTCGACGAACTGGGGCAGCACCGCGGCGAAGAAGACCAGCACCTTGGGATTGGTGACGCCGACCACCAGGGCCTGCCAGAACAGCCGTCGGTCGACGGGGCCGGCGGGAGCGGCGAGGGCGGCGGAGAGGGACCCGCGGGACCGGATCGTCTGGATCCCGAGGTGGACGAGGTAGGCAGCGCCCAGCAGCTTGAGCACGGTGAACACCTCGGCGGACTCCGCTGCGACCGCACCGAACCCGAGCGCCACCGCGACGACGACGAGTGCCGCCCCGATCGTGTTGCCCGCGACGCTGGTGACGGCGGCTCGACGGCCGTGGGCGAGCGCCCGCCCGACGATGAACAGCACGCTCGGGCCGGGGATGATCACCAGCACGATCCCGGCCAGTGCGAAGGCGAGGAGGGTCTCGACGGAGGGCATGGCCGGCACGCTAGCCCGCCCGTCGACGTCGGAGCACGGGACTTTCGCAGCGCCTACCAGCCGTAGAACACGCGCTCGACGACGGCGCGGGTGCGCCGCCCGGTGCGCCGGTAGTCGTCGAGGAAGACGCCGGGGTCGCCGTCGGGCGGGTAGCCCATGGCGACGGCGACGGCGGCGAGCTCCCGGCCCGACCGCGGCAGCTGGTCGCCGGGCTTGCCCTTCACCAGCATGACGGCGTTGCGCGCCCGCGTCGCCATCGTCCAGCCCGCGGTGAGCTCCGCGGCGTCCTCGGCGGTGAGCAGCCCGGCCTCGCTCGCCTCCTGCAGGCCCTCCAGGGTGGAGGTGGTCCGCAGCTCCGGGATGTCGCCCGCGTGCTGCAGCTGCAGCAGCTGCACGGTCCACTCGACGTCGGCGAGACCGCCGAGGCCGAGCTTGGTGTGGGTGGTGCGGTCCGCCCCGCGCGGCAGCCGTTCGGCGTCCACACGCGCCTTGATCCGGCGGATCTCGGTGACGGTGGCCGCGTCGATGCCGTCGGCGGGATAGCGGATCGGGTCCACCATCTCGAGGAACCGCCTGCCGAGGTCCGCGTCGCCCGCGACGGCGCTGGCCCGGAGCAGGGCCTGCGCCTCCCAGGCGTGCGACCAGCGGGAGTAGTACTCGCGGTAGGACCCGAGCGTCCGGACGAGCGCCCCGGAGCGGCCCTCCGGGCGCAGGTCCGCGTCGACGACGAGCGCCGGGTCGGGGCTCGGCGAGGCCAGGCGCCTGCGGACGGTCTCCGCAACGGTGGTGGCGTAGCGCACGGCGTCGTGGTCCGAGGCGCCGTCGACGGCCTCGCAGACGAACATCACGTCGGCGTCGCTGCTGTAGCCGAGCTCCATGCCGCCGAGGCGGCCCATCCCGATCACGGCGATGCGTGCGGGCGCGGGACCCTCGCTGATCGCGCGTTCCACCGAGTCCAGGGTGGCCTGCAGCACGGCGGCCCACACCGAGCTGAGCGCCGCGCACACCTCCACGGCCGGCAGCACGCCGAGCAGGTCGGCGCACGCCACGCGCAGCAGCTCGTGCCTGCGCATCGAGCGGGCGGTGGCGGCGGCGCCGTCCGGGTCCTTCTGACGGGCGACGGTGGCGCGCAGGGACGCGGCCACCTCGGCCGGGTCGCGGGCCAGCTCGTCGGCCTGCCCGGCGGTGGGCGCGGCGAGCAGCCGCAGCACCTCCGGGGCGCGGACCAGCAGGTCCGGGACCAGCGCCGACGTGCCGAGCAACCGCATCAGCCGCTGCGCGACCTGCCCCTCGTCACGCAGCAGCCGCAGATACCACGGCGTGGTGGCGAGCGCCTCGGACACGCGGCGGTAGGCGAGCAGCCCGCGGTCCGGGTCGGGGCTGCGGGCGAGTTCGTCGAGCAGCACCGGGAGCAGCGTCTGCTGGATGGAGGCGGCCCGGGACACGCCGGAGGTCAGCGCCCGCAGGTGCCCGAGCGCGCCCTCCGGGGATGCCCAGCCGAGCGCGCCGAGCCGGGCCGCGGCCGCGGCCTCCGACAGCCGCGCGGTGTCGGCGGACATCCGGGACACGGCCGACAGCAGCGGCCGGTAGAACAGCTTCTCGTGCAGCCTGCGGACCCGCCGCACGTTGCGCATCCACTCCGCCACGAGGACGCCGACGACGTCGCGGCGCCCGTCCGGACGCAGCCGCGCGGCGCGGGCCAGCCACCGCTGGGCGTCGGTGTCGTCCGAGGCCGGGAGGAGGTGGGTGCGCCGCATTCGCTGCAGCTGCAGCCGGTGCTCCAGCAGGCGCAGGAACCGGTAGGACGCCGCCAGGTTGGCACCGTCCTCCCGGCCGACGTACCCGCCGTCGGCGAGCGCGGCCAGTGCGTCCAGCGTGGAGGGTGAGCGGAGCGACTCGTCGGTGCGGCCGTGCACGAGCTGGAGCAGCTGCACGGCGAACTCGACATCGCGCAGGCCGCCGGGACCGAGCTTGATCTCGCGTTCGGCGTGGTCGGGCCGGATGTGCTCCTCGACGCGACGGCGCATGGCCTGCACATCGGCGACGAAGTCGTCGCGGGCGACGGCGTTCCACACCATCGGAGCCACCGCCTCGGCGTAGGCGGCGCCCAGCTCGGGGTCGCCCGCCACGGGCCGGGCCTTGAGCAACGCCTGGAACTCCCAGGTCTTCGCCCAGCGCTTGTAGTAGGACACGTGCCCGTCGAGCGTCCTCACCAGTGCGCCCTGGCGACCCTCGGGACGCAGGTTCGCGTCGACCTGGAAGCACGCCTCCCCGGCGATCCGCATGACGCGGCTCGCGAGGCGGGTGGTCGCCTGGTCGGCGGGCTCAGCGACGAACACCACGTCGACGTCGCTCACGTAGTTCAGCTCGTGGCCGCCGGTCTTGCCCATCGCGATGATGGCCAACCGGCCGGCCTGCTCGCCCGACGCGGCGTCGCCCGCCTCCCCGACGGCGACGGCCAGCGCCGCCTGCAGCGCCGCCGCGGCGAGGTCGGCGAGCTGCGCGGCGACGTCCTCCACGGGGAGGACCGGCAGCTCGGGCTCCCCCACGGCGCCGAGGTCGGCGGCCGCCAGCACGAGCAGCTCGTCGCGGTAGGCGGTGCGCAGGGCGCTGATCGCCTCGGCCCCCGAGAGGGTCGCGGCCGACCCACCCGGGGCGCCGGCGGGCGGCGCGGCCGGGTCGGCCCCCACCGCGCTGAGCAGCGTGGCGCACGGGTCGCCGCCATCGGGAGCGTCGCTCGCCAGCCGGTGCCACCGATCGGGATGGGTGACCAGGTGGTCGCCCAGCGCGGTGGAGCTGCCGAGCAGCGCGAGCAGCCGCCCGCGCAGACCGGCGTCGGAGCGCAGCGCGGCGTCGAGCGCGCTCCGGTCGGACGCGGACTGGACGAGCCGCTCGACGGTGCGCAGCGCCAGGTCGGGGTCGGGGCTGCGGGCCAGCGCCCACATGATCTCCGCCGCGCCGTCGGCCGGCTTGTCCCCGACCCACCAGCCGAGCTCCCCGAGCGTCGCCTCGGCCCACGGCTCGGTGAGCCCGAGGCGGGCGAGGGAGGTACCGGTACGCGTCACGGAGAACGATCCTGCCGCAGCGGGCACCACCTGTGGGGACCAGATGCGGTCCGATCGCGGGCGGCGACGCGACGCCGCACGTCACGCGGCGAAGCGCAGCTCCACGGTGTCGTGGAGCGGGCGGTAGCCGATGCGGGGGTAGAGCCGGTTGGTGATCGGGTTGGCGAGGTCGGTGAACAGGAGCACCCGCTGCGCGCCCTGGTCGAGCGCCCACCGGGACGCGGCCGCCGTCACCGCCGCGGCGTATCCGTGCCTGCGGTGCTCCGGCGGGGTGTAGACCGGCCCGATCCGCGACATCCCGGCCACCACCGGCCGCGCCGTGGCCTGCGCGATCGGCGCGCCGTCGACCTCCCACAGCAGCTCGCCCGTGCCCAGGCGGAGCGAGCCGAGCACGATCTCCCGGGGCGTCTCCGGGGACGTCCAGGCACCCCGGTCGTCCTCGGCGAACGCCCGGCGCCACCGGGCGAGCAGATCGACGTCACGCTCGTCGGCCCGTCGTGGACCGCCCGGGACCCCGACCGGTGCCACGAGCTCGTCCAGGACGAACAGCCGGGTGCGCTGCTCGGCATGTGCGCGGGCCCCGGTGCGGGTGACGTGCGCGGCGGCGAACGCCTCGGCCTCGGTGATCGGGCCCGCCGCACCGAGGGCCGGGCCGGCGGCGGCGAGCGCTTCCTCGACGGCCGCCGCATGCACCGGCGGGACGGCGGAGACGAGGACGGGGCGGCCGGGGGTCTGCAACGCGGCTCCCGCGACCTCCCCGGCCTCGTGCACGGTCAGCAGGGCTGCCGCGCGCCCGCCGCCCCGGCACAGCCCGTCGAGCACGGTGAGCTCGACGGTGTGCCGGACCGGGTCGGCGGCGAGCAACGGCCGGGCGAGCCGGGCGAACGTCTCGACGTCGTCGTGCAGAACGATCTCCATGCGCGCAGACCCTGCCGCGCCACCGCCCGGTGTCGCGACCGGTTTGCCGCCCCCGCGGGCGCGGGTCAGAGAACGGGCAGGTACGTGGCGAGCTCGTAGGGGGTGACCTGGCGCCGGTAGCCGTCCCACTCCGCCCGCTTGTTGCGCAGGAAGAAGTCGAACACGTGCTCGCCGAGGATCTCCGCCACGAGCTCGGAGTGCTCCATGGCCCCGAGCGCCTCCGTGAGGTTCTGGGGCAGCGACTCGTAGCCCATCGCCCGGCGCTCGGTCTCGGTGAGCGACCAGACGTCGTCCTCGGTGGGCGAGGGCAGCTCGTAGCCCTTCTGCACCCCCGTGAGCCCGGCACCGAGGATCACGGCGAAGGCGAGGTAGGGGTTGCAGGCGCTGTCGAGGGTGCGGATCTCCACCCGCCGGGTGGACGACTTGCCCGGCGAGTACATCGGCACCCGCACCAGCGCCGAGCGGTTCGCGTGGCCCCACGACACCGCGGTGGGCGCCTCGCCGCCGGTGATCAGGCGCTTGTAGGAGTTGACCCACTGGTTCGTGACCGCGCTCATCTCCCGCGCGTGGCGCAGCACGCCGGCCACGAACGCCTTGCCCGTCTCGGAGAGCTCGAAGGGGTTGTTCGGGTCGTGGAAGGCGTTGCGGTCGCCCTCGAACAGCGAGAAGTGCGTGTGCATGGCCGAACCGGCGTGCGCGGAGAAGGGCTTCGGCATGAAGGAGGCCTTCACGCCCTGCATGATCGCGACCTCCTTCACGACGTAGCGGAACGTCATGATGTTGTCGGCCATCGTGAGGGCGTCGGCGTAGCGGAGATCGATCTCCTGCTGGCCCGGGCCACCCTCGTGGTGGCTGAACTCCACGGAGATGCCCATCGACTCGAGCGTCTCGATCGCGTTGCGCCGGAAGTGCGGGGCGACGTCGTGGCTGGCCTGGTCGAAGTAGCCACCGTTGTCGGCAGGCGTGGGCGCCGAGCCGTCGTCGGGCAGGTCGCGCAGCAGGTAGAACTCGATCTCGGGGTGGACGTAGCAGGTGAAGCCGGCCTCGCCCGCCTTGCTGAGTGCGCGCCGGAGCACGTGCCGCGGGTCGGCCCACGACGGCGAGCCGTCGGGCATGGCGATGTCGCAGAACATCCGGGCCGAGTAGTGCTCGCCGGTCTGGCTCTCCCACGGCAGCACCTGGAAGGTGGACGGGTCCGGCCGGGCGACCATGTCCGACTCGTACACCCGCGCGAAGCCCTCGATCGCGGACCCGTCGAAGCCGATGCCTTCCGCGAAGGCGCCCTCCAGCTCCGCCGGGGCGACGGCCACCGACTTGAGATAACCGAGCACGTCGGTGAACCAGAGGCGGACGAAGCGGATGTCGCGTTCCTCGAGTGTGCGGAGCACGAACTCCTGCTGGCGGTCCATGGGCGCCGAGCCTAGGAAGGTCGCGTTACAGACATGTTTCCTCGCTGGTCAGTCGCTGCGACATCGGGAGAACGATCACCCTTCGGCACGGAAGGTTGCGCGCCTTTCCGCAGGCCGGCCCTCCGCCGGGCGCTCGACCCCGCTTCCTGGGTCGCCCTGTCGGAGAGACGTTCCTCCAGCCGGAGGTGGCGGAACTGGTAGACGGCTCCCACCTGTCGCAGCACCCCACGGCGGTGGGCGTCATCGAGGAAACGCAGGAGCCGGAACGGGGTGTGGCCCCGGACCGCAAGCCACAGGCGGGTGAGGACCGAGTACCCCCACGCCCGGGACAGGCCCGTCGCGAGACCGACCGCGAGCCCGAACATGATGCCGACCGCGACAGCGCTGGACGGGTTCGGCGCGCGCGGGAAGACCAGACCACCGACCACCGCACCGGCGAGCCCGTAGGCCACGCTTCCCGTGTTCCCCATCAGGAAACGGCCGAGCAGCGCCGCGGCCAGGCCGCCGGCGAGCACCAGTGCGAAGTCGAAGCGACCGCCCAGCACGTCGATGAACCGGACCTCACGGGTGAAGGCGTAGGCCATCCCGTAGAACAGGCCGAGCGACACCGTCAACGACAGGGAGAACCACAGGGCCGCGACCCGGTCGTTCCTCAGCACGCTGGCAGGGCTGGACACGCGCCTCGCGTCGACCGGGGTGTCCAGCCAGACGTGGACTCCCACGGCGAGACCGAAGACCACCGCGAGCAGGAGGACGAATCCGACCGACAGCGACCAGCCGAGTCCCAGGCTGACCGCCATCACGACACCGATCGCGAACCTGCTCAGGAATCTCCGCGTCGTGCCCCGGATCCGGAACTCGACGCGCTGGGGCCCGGGTCGGCGTCCGACCGCGTGTGCCAGGCACCCTGCCCCGGCGAACGCGAGACCGTAGATCAGCCCGATCACCGGGCCACCGGCGAGCCAGCCGGCCACGGCGAACAGCACAGCGGCGGGAAGGCTGAGGTAGAGGCTGCTGACCGGCCGGGGAACCGCCTTGTCGAGCTGCCACCAGGCCAGGTCCCCGGCCGGCAGCCGATGCGCGTGCCGGGCGAGGAAGGTGAGCCACCGCTCGGCCCTGACCGGGTCGTAGCTGCGTGCGGACGCCGGCCGGTCGTCCTGGCCGGGCGGTGCCGGCGCCTGCCGGTAGACGGCGGGCAGGTAGGCGTCGAGGAGGTGGCGCTCGACCGTGCCCCGGTCGGGGAAGCGGGTGGTGTCGCAGAGATCAGCAGGGTCAGAGGCGGGATGGGCGTAGGCCGTCCTGGCCAGGTCGACCATCAACGGGGTACCGAGTGCCTGCGCCAGCACCCCGGCCGGGTGGCGGCGCAGGTGATCCACGACGGGCTGCCAGCGCGTCTCGCCGAGCCGCCTGCGTGCGGTGAGGAAGGCGATGGCGTCGTCGACCCCGACCGGTTCGATCTCGACGACGGCGGCTCTGGCCAGCATCGAGCCCGCCTGGTTCACCGCGAGCTCGTAGTCGGTGCTTCGGCAGGTCACCACGACCGGGCGGCCACCCGCCACCGCCCGGTCGAGGGCGTCGATCGCCGCGGCGTGCAACGCCGGTGGCGTCTCGTCGAGGCCGTCGAGCACGGGGACGACCCGGCCCTCGAGAACCAGCCGGGTTGCGGCGTCCGGACCGTAGGCGGACCTGTTGGCCAGTGCGGGGTACTCCTCGACGAGCCTGCGGGCCAGCCACGCGTGCAGGTGCTCCTCGTGGGGGTTCCACGAGGCCAACGGCAGCAGCACCGGGATCGGGTCATCGGGCCGGAGCTCGGCGAGCAGCCCGAGGGTGAGCAGGATCGCCAGCACGGACTTGCCGGCCCCGGGCTCTCCCAGCACCACCAGCTGACGGGTGGGGAGCTTGCGGAACTGCTCGACCACGTCGTCGAGACCACCGCTCAGACCCAGGCAGTCGGGCCGGTCGCCGTCCGCTCCGGCACCCAGCACGGCGGAGGCCACCGCGGCCACCTGCCGTCCGGTGCTCGACCATCGGAGCGGGACCGGTTCGGGCCGGTTCAGCGATCGCATCTCGACCTCGACCGTCCACTGCCGGGAGATCGCCGACGCCAGCTCGCGGACCGCCCTGTCGAGCCGGTCGTCACGAACGGCGGCGACGGGCGCCGGCGCGTCGTCCACCGGGTCATGCCCTGCCTCGGCGGCCGGTGGACCGGGCGCCGCCCGGGGTGGCCGTGGCTCACCGGCGAGGATGCGTTCGTGGAGCTGGAGCACGTCGCGGCCGGGATCGATGCCGAGCTCCTCGACGAGCCGGATGCGCAGCTCGTGGAAGACCTGCAGCGCGTCGGCCTGCCGTCCGCACCGGTTCAGCGCGAGCATCAGCTGCGCGTGCAGCTTCTCGCGCAGCGGGTGCTCGGCGACGAGCTCCATCAGCTCGGCGGCGACCTCGCGGTGCTCCCCCAGCTCGAGCTGCCAGTCGACGCACTGCTCGACGGCACCGAGCCGCTGCTCGTTCAGCAGGGTGACCCTGTTGGTGAGCACGGAGATGTGGATGCCGTCGAGCACGGAGCCGCGCCACAGCCCCAGCCCCGCACGCGCCTCCCGCACCGCGTCCGCGAGCCTGCCCTCCGCGGCGAGACGGCGCGCCTCCGACAGCCCGCGGTGGAACCGCATCAGATCCAGCTGGTCCTCGGTGACGACGATCCGGTAGCCGGGCCCGTCGGTGACGATGACCCGGCTCCCGCCGCCCAGGCGCTCCCGGAGCACCGACACGCAGTTCTGCACCTGCTTGACGGCGGTTGCCGGCGGCTCGTCGTCCCAGACCGCCTCGACCAGCTTCGAGACCGGCACCACCGAGTTGGGCGCCAGCAGCAACGCCGCGACCACCCGTTGATGCCGGGTGCTCGGCAGGCTCACCCTGCCCCCGTCGCTCGTGACTTCGAGCGTTCCGAGCACGCGGAACTCCAACGCCATGCTTCTCCCCCGGCACGTCCTGCGCGAAATGCTACCGCCAGTAGCCGACCGGACACTGATCGCGTCGGACACCTACGGAAGGACAGCGTAGGGACGGCGAGATGACGGGGACTGTGACGTTCTGTCTGCGCCGTTCGCACGAATGGGGTATCGGTGCGGCGGATCGGTGATTGCCAGTCGTGGGGGGTTGTCAATCACCGTTCCGCCCGCGGTCAGCCGCGCCCCGTGATCAGCTCGCGCGGCAGACCGTGCCGGGCGGGGGCAGCGTGCCGTCGATCAGGTACTTCGTGACGGCGTCGTCGACGCAGGGCACACCCTGCAGGGCCACCGTGTGCTGCGTGCCCTCGTAGGTGAGCAGGCTCCCGTTCAACGCCTTCGCCAGGTCCACACCCGCCTGGTACGGAGTGGCCGGGTCCCCCGTCGTGGAGATGATGAGCGTCGGCGGCAGACCCTGCACCTGCGGGACGTGCGGCTGGCTCGTCGGCGGGACGGGCCAGAACGCGCACGGGTCGAGCGCCGCCACCACGCCGCGGCCGTCGTCCCGGAACGGGGCGGCCTCGTTCGCGCGCCGGATCAGGTCGGCCTGCTGGGCGCGGTCGGTGATCCGCTCCTCGTCCACGCAGCTGATGACGACGAACGCCTCGATGTCGTTGCCGTAGTGGCCGTCCGCGCCGCGACCGTTGTAGAGGTCGGCCAGCCGCAACAGGATCGTGCCGTCACCGGATGCGAGCAGGGACAGCCCACGGGACAGCGCCGGCCACAGCTGCGACAGGTAGAGCGCCTGGATCGTGCCCGTCACCGCGTCCGGATAGGACAGGGTGCGGGTGCCGTTCTCGGCCCGCGCGGGGGCGTCGATCAGCGGCCGGGTGAGCGCCTGGAAGGCCGCTGTGGCCTTGGCGGGGTCGGTGCCGAGCGGGCAGTCCGGTCGCTTCGCGCAGTCGGCCGCGTAGGCGTCGAAGGCCTGCTGGAAGCCCGCGTTCTGCTTCACGGTGCGATCAGCGGTGGTCTGGGTCGGGTCCAGGGCACCGTCGAGCACCAACGCCCGGACGTTCTGCGGGAACGCCTCGGCGTACGCCGAGCCGATGCGCGTGCCGTAGGAGTACCCGAGGTAGCTCAGCTTCTGGTCACCGAGCGCCGCACGGAGGATGTCGACGTCCCGGACGACGTCGCGGGTGCCCACGTTCGCCAGCACCGGGTCTCCCCCGGAACGTTGGGCACACCGCTGCGCGTACTGCCGGTTCTCCGACTCCGTCTGCTCCACGCCCGCAGGTGACGGGTCGACGTCCAGGTCGGCGCGTTCGGCCTCCCATTCGGCGTCGTCCAGGCAGTCGATCGTCGGCGTGCTCGCCCCGACGCCCCGCGGGTCGAACCCGACCAGGTCGAAGCGCTGGCTCAGCTGGCCCTGCCCGATCCGCCCCGACAGCGACGCAGCGGCGCTCGCCCCCGACGAACCGGGGCCACCGGGGTTGACCAGCAACGAGCCGATCCGCTGCCCGGTCGCCCGCTGGCGCAGGATCGCGAGCTGCGCGGTCGGACCGTCCGGAGCGGCGTAGTCGAGCGGCACCTCGAGACGGGCGCAGTCGAACTTCGGGTCCGAGAACGTCGGGCGGTCCGACTCGGACGTCGCGAAGTCGGCGCACGGCCCCCAGGAGAGTTTCTGCTCGTAGAAGCGGGACAGCTGCGTCGGGTCGGGGCCGCCCCGACCGGCTGCACCGGTCGTCGACTGGGTGCACGCCACCAGAAGCAGACCGGCGGAGCACAGGGCGGCGACCAATGTGGTCGATCTCATGCGGGCTGGCACCGCGACAGCATGCCAGCGCGGCGCCGTCGCGCATCTCCTGCCGCCCGACACCTCACCCGACCTCGCGCCACACCCGTGTGAACTCCATCCCAGACGTGCTGCTGCGACGCTGCGCGGTGTCAGGCTTCTCCCGTCAGCACCTGACGACCCGGGGACCCGCAACGGGCCTCGAGGGAGGACGGACAACGATGTCTCAGCATTTCGCCTCTGAGCAACCCACCACCCCGTCGACCGAGGTTCAACCTCCGTACCGCTCGGGACCGACCGCAGCCGGACCGGGCAGGCCCAAGCGCACCCGGATCCACCACCTGCGCGAGCTCAAGGAGCGCGGCGAGCGCTGGCCGATGCTCACCGCCTACGACATGTACTCCGCCGAGATCTTCGACGAGGCCGGCATCCCGGTACTGCTCGTCGGTGACTCGGCCGCCAACAACGTCTACGGCTACGACAACACGCTGCCCGTGACGGTCGACGAGCTGCTGCCGCTGGTGCGGGCCGTGGTGCGGGGCACGACGTCCGCACTCGTGGTGGCCGACCTGCCGTTCGGCAGCTACCAGATCGGCCCGGAGCAGGCCCTGACCACCTCCTTCCGCTTCATGAAGGAGGGCGGGGCGCACGCCGTCAAGCTCGAGGGCGGGGCGCGGTTCGCCCCGCAGGTCGAGGCGCTCGCCGGCGCCGGGATCCCGGTGATGGCCCACCTCGGGTTCACGCCGCAGAGCGAGCATGCACTCGGCGGGTTCCGGATCCAGGGCCGCGGGGACGCGGGCGAGCGGCTGGTCGAGGACGCACTGGCACTGCAGGCGGCCGGCGCGTTCTCCGTGGTGCTCGAGATGGTGCCCGCGGACGTCGCGAAGCGCGTGACGGCCGAGCTGGTGATCCCGACGATCGGCATCGGGGCCGGCCCGGACACCGACGCCCAGGTCCTCGTGTGGTCGGACATGGCCGGGATGAACCGCGGACGCAAGCCCCGGTTCGTCAAGCAGTACGCCGACCTGGGCGGAGTCCTGCTGGACGCCGCCCGGCGGTTCAGTGACGACGTGCGCGGCGGGGAGTACCCCGACGCCGCCCACTCGTACAGCTGAGACCTCCCGCACGGGCGCGGGGCCCCGCGGCCGCGCCCGTGCGGTGAGCCACCCCCGCGAGTCGCCCGTTCCCACCCCGCGAGTCGCCCGGATTCCGTGCGCGAGTCGCCCCGATCCCGTGCGCGAGTCGCCGGCGTGGCTGGTACCTGCCGCTCCGGGCTCCTCCGGATGGCCGAATCTCCCACGGGGTTTCGCCGGGGGCTTGACAGGAGCAGGCGCGTTTTCCGGCAATGGACGTGCACAGAAACCGGTCAGGCGGCGTTCACTGACAGGAAGGGTGCGGCCATGGCTGTCGACGAGGACAAGCTGAACGAGCTGCTCGGGACCTTCGTCACCGATGTCGGTGGGAGCTACCAGGCCCTCAGCGCCGTGATCGGCGACCGGCTGGGTCTGTACCGGTCGCTTCTCGCCGTGATGCCGGGCACTCCTGCCGAGGTCGCCGCCGAGGCCGGCGTCGGCGAGCGGTACATGCGCGAGTGGCTCCAGGGACAGGCCGCGGGCGGCTACGTCACCTACGACCCCGCCACCGGACGGTTCTCGCTCACCGAGGAGCAGGCGTTCGCGCTGGCATCACCGGACGGGATGCAGATCGCAGCGGCGTTCCTCATCCCGGTCGCGGTCGCCAAGAACATCGAACGGATCACCGAAGCGATGCGGACGAACGGCGGCTTCGCATGGCACGACCACGACCCGGCGCTGTTCGAGGGGACCGAGAGATTCTTCCGGCCCGGCTACGTCGCCAACCTGGTGTCCTCGTGGATTCCCGCGCTCGACGGGGTCGACGAGAAGCTTCGGGCCGGCGCGAAGGTCGCCGACGTCGGGTGCGGGCACGGTGCGTCGACGTTGCTGCTCGCCGAGTCGTACCCCAGATCGGAGATCACGGGTTTCGACTACCACCGCCCGTCGATCGAGCAGGCGCGCAGGCACATGGCCGAGGCGGGCCAGGGCGGCCGGGCGACGTTCGACGTGGCCACCGCCGCCGACTTTCCCGGCACCGACTACGACCTCGTCGCTGTCTTCGACGCGCTGCATGACATGCCCGATCCGCTGGGCGCGGCGACGCATATCCGCGAGTCGCTCAAGCCTGACGGGACCTTCCTGCTCGTCGAGCCGTTTGCCAACGACCGGGTCGAGGACAACCTCAACCCCGTCGGTCGCCTGTACTACGGGGCGTCCGCCGTCATCTGCGTCGCCCACTCGATGACGGAGGAACCGCGCACGGCACTCGGCGCGCAGGCTGGCGAGGCGCGGCTTGCCGAGATCCTTCGTGATGCCGGGTTCACCCGGATCCGGCGCGCTGCGGAGACACCGTTCAACCTCATCCTCGAGGCGAGGCCGTAGGTTGCCTCGCTTCGTGCGCGTCTCGCGCACGCGAAACGGGCGACTCGCGCATGCAAACCGGGCGACTCGCGGGGACGGGGCGGGCGACTCGCGCACGCGAAACGGGCGACTCGCGCATGCAAACCGGGCGACTCGCGGGGACGGGGCGGGCGACTCGCGCACGCGGAACGGGCGACTCGCGGGGGTCGGGGTCGGGGGCGGGGGTCAGGCGGGGTGGGGGGCGCGGCGGCGCACGCCCGCCACCGGTTCCCCGGCCTCGTACCTGGCGAGCATGGCCGTGGCGGGGCTCTCCCGGCGCGCCCAGCGCTCCCGCAACCGCTCCAGGCGAGCCAGGTCGCCGGCGCGGCCGGTGAGGGCGGCCCCCGCGGCGTCGAGGAGGGCACCGGTGCCGGCGTGCACCTCGTCGTCGCCGAGCCCGGCGACCGCGACGTGCTGGTGCATCGCGGCGTCCGGGGTGGTGCGCCGTCCGGGCAGCGTCTCGTCCAGGACGAGGCCGGTGAGCAGGCTGAGCAGCTCCCCGTAGAGGCCAGGGTCGGGGCAGGCGTCGAAGGCCTTGAACTCGATCCGCCCGACCTCGGCCGGGATCCGGGCCACCTGCGTGAGCGAGGGGTCGGCCTCCACCTGCTCGTCGTCCTCCCCCAGGAACACCAGCACCGCCGGACGCAGCCCGGTACGGATGGCGGTGCGGGCCGACAGGCCGCCCCACGGCGCCCCGTCGCGGAACGGCGAGGAGAACGACAGCGGCACCAGCCAGGGGCTGTAGTGGGTGAGCTTGCGCCCGATGTCGACGACGGCGGCGGGGTCGAGGTCGGCGCAGGAGAGGTTCAGGTCGGGCCCGTAGGTCGACATGTGCAGGTGGGCGGTGCGTTCCTCCGGCGAGTCGAGGCGGTGGCGCCGCTCCCACTCGTTGAGCGGGGGCTCGATGACGTACTCGGAGCGCAGCGGGTTGAAGCCGATCACGGTGCTGCGCAGCTGCGACGCGGCGAGGGCACCGTCGAGCGTGGCGACGTCCGCCGTGATGGCGTCGACGGCGCCGTCCACGGAGTCGTGGATGCGGGTGCGGATCTCGATGCCCTTGGGGTCGCAGCGCACCAGCCGGCCGTCGGTGTCGAACCGCTCGTAGCCCTCGACGTACCAGCGCTTGCGCTTGATCCCCTGGTCGCCGATGCGCAGATCGGGGTAGTCGTCCGGGTCCTCGGGGAGCGCGTCGATGACGACCTGCAGTTCGTCGAACGCGGTGTCGGTGTAGTCGGCGAAGCTGCCGTCGGTGTGAAGCAGCGCACACTCGTGCTCGATGCCGTAGCGGAAAACCCTGGTCGTCGGGCCTGTGGTGGGCTGCACCGATCGTCCTCCCCCGGATCTTGCGGATCCACATCTGGTGAAGATGAGGCTAGCCTTATCTGCAGGACGAGGAGCGGAGGTGGCGGTGAGCGGTGCGGACCCGCTGGCGGTGCTGCGTGATCGACGTTCGCGAGCCGCTCTGGCCGCGCCCGCCCCGCCACGCAGCGAGCTACAGGAGATCCTCACCGCGGCCTGCGCGGCCCCCGACCACGCTCGCCTGCGCCCCTGGCGGTTCATCGTCATCGAGGAGACGGCGCGCGAGGCGCTCGGCGACGCCTTCGCCGCGGCCCAGGCCGAGCGCGAACCGGACGCCACTCCCGCCGATCTGCGCCGCACCCGGACGAAGGCACTGCGTGCGCCGTTGATCGTCGTGGTGGTCGGGACGCCGCGCCCGCACCCGAAGGTTCCGGTCTGGGAGCAGCGAGCCTCTGCGGCGTGTGCCGCGTACGGCGTGGTGCTCGCCGCGCACGTCCGCGGGCACGGCGCGATGTGGCGCACCGGCTGGTACGGGGAGGCGCCGAAGGTGCGGGCCCACCTCGGGCTCGTCGACGGCGAGGAGGTGACGGGCTGGGTGTACCTGGGCACCCCGGTGGGGCCCGAACCGGCTCCTCGCCCGCCCGTCGACCCACCCATCACCTGGCTCGGTTAGCCGCCGCGGTCGGGGCGGCTCAGCTCACGGCGACGAACTCGATCCGACCCGTGGCGGGCTCGGCAGCCACCAACCGCACCCGCACCACGGCACCCGCTGTCAGCGCCCCCGTGCAGCGGGCCAGCACCGGTGGGTCGGGCAGGTAGATCTCACCGGGCTCGCCTTCCGCGCCACCCGGGCGCAGCGCCACGGCGTCGAACTCCTCCCCCAGGCACCCGGCGAGCAGGGCGGCCTCGGCGCGGTCGAGACAGGCCCGGTCGACCTTCGCCGCGAACGCGTCGGACTCCGCCATCACGTCCGGGAGCAGGGGCAGCGCCTCCCGCACCCACGCCGGCGGCTCCGCGCCCGCGGTCACCGCGAGGCAGAGCTCCGTGCAGAACCGGTCGGCCAGCCGCCGCAGCGGCGCCGTCACGTGGGCGTAAGGGGCTCCGATCCCACCGTGACCGGCGTCGTCGGGCGGCGGCACGCCGGCCTCCCGGTCGAAGGCCGCGTAACCCGCACCGCGCAGCAACGTGGTCGCGGCCCGGCGCACCGCCAGCGCGGCCGGGTCGTCGGCGGGCAGGCCGGCCAGTACCTCGGCCGCGGTCGCG
Organism: Pseudonocardia xinjiangensis; assembly: GCF_050948425.1. Lineage (NCBI taxonomy): Bacteria > Bacillati > Actinomycetota > Actinomycetes > Pseudonocardiales > Pseudonocardiaceae > Pseudonocardia > Pseudonocardia xinjiangensis. The sequence goes on from NZ_CP192009.1 coordinate 5,288,784, forward strand.
CCCGGCGCCCACGCGAACCCCAGCTCCCGGGTCGCACGCCGGAACGTCTCGAGAGCCGGTGGCTCCGGCGCGGGCAGGGTGCGCAGCAGCCCGATCCCCGCGTCCAGCATGATCCGCCCGGCCGCCATTCCCGTGAGCAGCGAGATCTCCGCGTTCCACGCCTCGACGTCCAGCCGCCGCCGGGCCCGCAGCGTCCAGCCCCCCGCGCCGTCCGGCACGACCTCCTGCTCGGGCAGCTCCAGCTCGACGGCCCCGCGCCGCACCGCGTGGGCCCGCCGCAGCGGGCCGAGCTCGGGCAGCGCGGCCACGGCGGGGTGCACGCGGCCCGCGTCGACGTCGGCCTGCACACCGGCGTAGTTAAGCCGGGCCCGCGACCGGACGACGGCGCGACGGACGTCGACACTCACCGGCTCGGCCGTGTCGTCGAGGTCGATCGTCCACAGCACCGCGGCACGCGGGCCGTCCGGGAGCAGGCTCGCCGCCGCCTCGGACAGCACCGGGGGGTGCAGCGGCACCGACCCGTCGGGAAGGTAGATCGTCTGTCCCCGCCGGCGCGCCTCCTCGTCGAGGGCCCCACCCGGGACCACCACCCGGCCGAGGTCGGCGATCGCGTAGTGCACGCGGAAACCGTGGTCCCGCCGCACGACACCGAGCGCCTGGTCGAGATCCTTCGATCCGGGCGGGTCGATCGTCACCAGTTCCAGGTCGGTGGCGTCCACCCGGCCCGGCCCGTCGACGGGAGGGCGGTCCGCGGCCGCGGCCGCCTCGGCGAGGACCGCGGCCGGGAACCCGACCGGCAGCGCGAACTCCGCACGGACGGCGGCGAAGAGGGGCGAGGCGCGCAGCGGTCGCGTCGAGGACACGGGCACGCCCAGGAGCGTGCCACGCGACCTGCCCGGCCGCTGCCCGTCAGAGCCAGCGCGGCAGGGTGGGCGGCTTCCCGCCGTTCGAGCAGCGCAGCAGCCGTCCCCGGCTACGGCCGAGCAGCCACGCGATCAGCTCCGTGGCCGGGCCGGAGACGGTGATCGCGTCGGGCCGGTCGCGGGTGGTCCAGGTGCACTCCGGAGCCACCAGGTGCAGGCCTGGACACTCGTCCTTGTCCCCCATCGTCGCCGTCACCTCGGTGATCAGCTCGGCGAGCATCGGTGCCGGGAGGTCGGCGAACGACGCCCCGACGTCGAGGTCGACGGCGTGGATCCACATCTCCCGCGCCCGCAGCCAGGGGATGTCCGACGCGGGGAGCTCCCGGCCCCGCACGTCCTTCACGCGAGCCGACCAGGCCTCGCGCGGCATCTTCCGCACGACCTGGGCCAGCCGGTCCGACGAGGCGAGGACGTCCTCGCGGATCTCCGACGGCGGGCGGCGCGCGCCGGCGTCGATGTCGGCGTCGCGCTGTTCCGGGCTGGCGTAGGCCGGCGTGGGGACGCCGGTGCGCGCCCACGTCAGCAGGTTGATCAGCCCGTCGGCGTTGCGTGCGATGTGCGTGAGCACGTGCGCCCGGCTCCAGCCCGGCAGGGCCGACGGCGCCGCGAAGGCGTCGTCGCCCATCCGGGTCATCAGCCCGCGCAGGTGCGCTGCCCCGTCACCCGCCCACGCCAGGTTGTTGGTCAGCGCACGGTTGCCCGTGTCCGCGCTCATCACCTTGCTCATGACTTTTCGAGCCGACACGTGTTCCGGCACTCCCCGACCCCGGCGACGGTGGTGACGAGCTCGGCGCCGTCGGTGAGGTAGCGCGGCGGCTTACGGGCATGGCCCACGCCACCCGGGGTGCCGGTGGCGATCACGTCGCCGGGGTTGAGCGTGATGATCTCGGACAGGTAGACGACCAGGTCGACCGCGGAGAACACCAGTTCGTCCGTGGTGGAGCTCTGCAGCGTCTCGCCGTCGAGCACGGTGCTGACCGCGAGGCCGCCGTCGGGAACCTCGTCGGAGGTGACGAGCCACGGGCCCAGCGGCGTGGTCCGCTCGAACATCTTGCCCTGCAGGAACTGCGACGTGCGGTTCTGGTAGTCGCGCACGCTCACGTCGTTGAGCACGGTGTAGCCGGCGATCGCCGCCTCCGCCTGCTCCGGGGTGGCGTGCCGCACCGACCGGCCGATCACGATGGTCAGCTCGACCTCGTAGTCGATCTTCTCCGATACCCGGGGCAGCACGATGTCGTCGTACGCACCGACCAGCGACGGGGCGTACTTGGCGAACAGCGTGGGGTACTCGGGCATGTCGTGGCCCATCTCCCGCACGTGGTCGCGGTAGTTCAGCCCGACACAGATGATCTTCTCGGGGGACGGCACCAACGGTGCGTAGTCCAGGCCGTCGAGGGGGTGCGTCGGCCCGGCCGCGGCCGCCGCGTGGTCGGCCCAGTCGGGCCGTTCCAGCAGCGCACGCACGTCGGCGTCGCCCGTCTCCACGGCCGCATCCGCATCCACCCGGACCGCACGGTTCCCGGTGGCCGTCCGGATCGTCGCCAGCCTCATCGCGTCTCCTCACCAGTCGTCACGGTGCGAGTCTCGCCGAGCGCCGGGCCGGGCACACGATCGGGGGCGGCCTTCACCGGCGCAGGACTCCACCAACCGGGATATCACAGCTCAGAGGCTTGCGTAGAGGGCACGCTCGAAGGCGGCATACACGCCCAGCGCCTCCTCGGGCACGAACGGCAGGAACTGGCTGTAGATCGCACCCGTGACACCGGCCGCGGGGTCGACCCAGAAGTGGGTGTTCATCAACCCGGCCCACGCGCCGCTCCCGGCCCGGCGGCCACCAGGGACGTCCGCGGTGTTGAGCAGCAGCCCGTAGCCCCACTTGTTGTCGGGACCTGCGTGGAAACCGAAGCTCGACGCGGGGTCCGCCGTCTCGATCGCCGCCGGGAAGTCGAGATCACCGATCTGGTTCGTGAAGGCCGCGTCCACCGTGGACCGCCGGAGGATCGTGGTGCCCTCGAACGTGCCGCCGTGCAGGAGCGCCTGCTGGAACGTCAGGAAGTCCCGCGGTGTGGAGTGCAGGCCGTGGCCGCCCGCGTAGTACTCCGGCGAGGCGGGCAGGACCTCCCCGATGCCGGTCCACCTGCCGTCGTCGCCCGTGACGTGCAGCGCCACGAGGTTCGCCCGCTGTTCGTCCGCGGGTGCGAAGGACGTCTCGGACATCCCGAGCGGATCGGTGATGCCGTCCCTGACCGCGACGTCGAGCGGCACGCCGGCGGCGGCCTCGACGACCCTGCCGAGCCAGTCGGTGTTGATCCCGTACTCGAACGTCGTGCCCGGGTCGGCCACCATCGGCGCTGTGAAGATCACGGTGGAGCCGGAGAGCACATTGGGAGTTCCGGTCACGGACTGCCAGCGCGCGATGTCCTCGTTCCAGAACCAGTAGCTGAGCCCGGCGGTGTGGGTGACGAGCTGCTTCACGGTGGCGCGGCTCGCCGGCGGCCGCAGCCGGGGGGTGTCGCCGTCGAAGCCCTCCAGTACCTGGACGTCGGCGAACTCGGGCCGGTAGGTGTCGACGGGGGCGTCGAGGTCGAGCGTGCCCTTCTCCACCTGCTGCAGCGCCGCCACGGTGGTGACGATCTTCGTCATCGACATGATCCGGAAGTGGGTGCCGGGCGACACGGGGTCGTCGCCCCCGGCGACGGTGGAGCCCGCCGCACCCTCGTAGATCACGCCGTTGCGATCGGCCGCGACCGCCACCACGTGGGGCAGGGCTCCGCTGTCGACCGCCGTGCGCAGCACCGCGTCGATGGTCGAGCTCACCGGCAGCTCCTCGCCGTCGAGAATGTGTCCACCATCACTGTCGCGCGAACCGGCGATGCCGTCACGCGTCGGCGGTGGACGACCTGTCCCGACGGAGAGGAGCTGCCGGTGCCGTCAGATCTCGCCGCCCTCCACCGCGGCCGTCGCGGCCGAGCGGACCGGCAGGGTCGCGAAGACGGCGGGCGGCTCGCGCCACGGGTCGGTGGGGCTGCCGGAACGAGCGTCCTGGACGGCCCGCCACACCCGCTCCGGCGTGCACGGGAGGTCGACGTGCCGCACTCCGATCGGACGCAGCGCGTCGACCACCGCGTTCTGCACGGCGGGCGTCGCGCCCACCGTCGCGGACTCGCCGATCCCCTTGGCACCCAGCGGGTTCATCGGTGTGGGCGTCTCGGTGTTGGCCGTCTCGAACGTGAACAGGTCGGCCGCGCTCGGCATCCGGTAGTCGGCCAGTGTGCCGGTGAGCGGCTGGCCCTCGGAGTCGTAGACGACCTCCTCGTACAGCGCCTGGGCGATGCCCTGGGCCAGGCCGCCGTGCTGCTGCCCGTTGACGATCAGCGGGTTGAGGATGCGGCCGCAGTCGTCCACCGCGACGTGCCGGCGCGGCGTCACCCGGCCGGTCTCGGTGTCGACCTCGACCACCGACACGTGGGCGCCGAACGGGAACGTCGCGCCCTCCTGCTTGAAGTCGAGCGCAGCCGCGAGCTCGCCGCCCTCGGCCGCCGCGGCCCCGGCCACCTGGGCCCACGTCAGCGTCACCGAGGGCACACCGGCCACGCCGAACTCACCGTTCTCGGTGAGCTCCACGTCGTCCACGCTCGCCTCGAGCATGGCCGCCGCCCGCTTCCTGGCCTGTTCGAGCACGTCCTCCGCCGCCGCGCGGACGGCGTTGCCACCCATCTGCAGCGACCGGGAGCCGCCCGTGCCACCACCACGCGGCACCACCGCGGTGTCGGACTGCACGAACGTGATCTTGTCCATCGGGATGCCGAGGCGGTCGCTGGCGAGCATGGCGAACGCGGTGGGGTGGCCCTGACCGTGGCCGGACGTGCCCGCGGAGATCGTGGCCGACCCGTCGGCGTGCACGGTGACCGAGCCGAACTCGGTGCCGCCACCGCCCGCGGTGATCTCGACGTAGACGCACACCCCGATGCCGACCTGCACCGGGTCGCCCGCCTCGCGGCGGGTGGCCTGCTCCTCGCGGACCTTCTCGTAGTCGACGAGCCGCAGCGCCTCCCGCAGCGGGAGGTCGTAGTCACCGATGTCGTAGTGCATGCCGGTGACCGTCGTGTACGGGAAGTCCGCAGGCTGGATGAAGTTGCGGCGGCGGATCTCCACCGGGTCGAGGTCCAGCTCGGCCGCGGCCAGGTCCATCATCCGCTCGAGGTAGGCGGCAGCCTCCGGCCGTCCCGCCCCCCGGAAGGCTCCGACCGGCGTGGTGTTGGTGAGGGCCACCGCGGCGTCGTAGCCGATCTGCGGGATGCGGTAGACGCCCTGGCTCAGCATGTAGGTCGGGCCCAGCGCCAGCGCACCGCCGAACCCCGCGTAGGCACCACTGTCGGCCACCACCCGCGCCCGCATGCCGGTGATGACCCCGTCGCGGGTGAGGCCCAGCTCGTAGTAGCCGACCTGCGCCCGGCCGTGCGGCATCGAGACGAGGTTCTCGGAGCGGGTCTCCACCCAGGTGACCGGGCGGTTCAGCGCCCGCGCCGTCCAGATGGACGCCGTGTGCTCGGCCAGCGGACCGGCCTTGCCGCCGAACCCGCCACCCACGTGCGGCGTGATCACGCGGACGTGCTCCGCCTCGATGCCGAGAAGGCCGGCGATCACGTTGCGGAAGGCGTGCGGCATCTGGGTGGACACCCAGATCGTCAGCTCGTCCCCGGCGCGGTCCTCGCCGTACGGGCCGGGGAGCACGGCGATGGCGTTGCCCTCCATGGGCATCACCGCCAGCCGCTGGTTGACCATGCGGGCCCGGACGACCACCTCCGCGTCCTCGAGCGGATCGGTGTCGGAGCGGATCCCAGCCGCGAGGTTGGTGCCGAGCTCGGGGAACTGCAGCTCCGAGCCGGGCTCCAGCGCGGCCTCCGGATCGACCACGGCGGGCAGCGGGTCGTAGTCGATCTCCACGAGCTCGACCGCGTCGACGGCGGCGGCCTTCGTCTCGGCGACCACGACCACGACGGGCTCACCGACGAAGCGGACGCGATCGGTGGCCAGCGGCGGGCGCGGGACCTTGGGGTTGACGACCATCAGGCCGTGGTGTGCCGGGAGGTCGAGGTCGGCCGCGGTGAAGACCGCGACGACGCCGGGAGCGGCCTCCGCCTCGGACTTGTCGATGCCGACGATGCGGGCATGAGCCAGTGGGGAGCGAACGAAGGCGAGGTGCAGCACGCCGTCGAGGGCGAGATTCCCGACATACGTACTGGCCCCGGTGATCAGTTCGAAGTCTTCCACTCGGCGGACGGAGGTGCCGAGAATCGATCCAGCCATGGTGCTGACACTACGGAACGATGCTTCGCAACGCTCAGCAGTTGACGTGCCGCGGCGCACGGGAGAAGGTCATGTCGAGACCTTGCGCGGTCGGTTCGTCCGCCCGCGCGTCCTCCGGGAGGTCGGACTGGTCGGGGGCCGGTCCGGCCTCCCGATCCATGTGTGCCGCCGGCGCTGTTAGGTTCCTCGGGTGCCCGAGTTCCGCCACATCGACGTGCTTCCTCTCGGTCCGGACGACACCGAATACCGCCGGCTCGATCTGCCACCGGGGCGGGTCGTCGAGGTTCCGGCACTACCGGGCCGGACCTTCCTCGAGATCGACCCGGCCACCATCACCGCGCTGATGCGCGAGGCCGTGCACGACATCCAGCACATGCTGCGCCCGTCGCACCTCGCCCAGCTGCGGTCGATCGTCGACGACCCCGAGGCGTCGCCGAACGACCGGTTCGTGGCCACCGACCTGCTGCGCAACGCGTGCGTCTCAGCGGGCGGCGTGCTCCCGATGTGCCAGGACACCGGCACGGCGATCGTCGTCGGCAAGCGCACCGAGACGGTGCTGACCGGCGGCAACGACGAGGAGGCCGTCTCGCGCGGCATCTTCGAGGCCTACGACGAGCTCAACCTGCGCTACTCGCAGATGGCACCCACGTCGTTCTGGGACGAGAAGAACACCGGCACCAACCTGCCGGCGCAGGTCGAGCTCTACAGCGCGCCGGGCCAGGCGCCCAAGTACGAGTTCCTGGTGATGGCCAAGGGCGGCGGCTCGGCCAACAAGACGTTCCTCTACCAGGAGACCAAGGCGCTGCTGAACCCGAAGAAGCTCGCCGGGTTCCTCGACGAGAAGCTGCGTTCGCTCGGCACCTCGGCCTGCCCGCCCTACCACCTCGCGGTCGTCGTCGGCGGGATGTCGGCCGAGTACACCCTCAAGGTCGCGAAGCTCGCCTCGGCCCGCTACCTCGACGCCCTCCCCGAGGCCGGCTCGGCCGCGGGACACGCGTTCCGCGACCGTGACCTGGAACAGCAGGTCCTCGCGCTCACCCGCGAGTTCGGCATCGGCGCCCAATTCGGCGGCAAGTACTTCTGCCACGACGTGCGCGTGGTGCGGCTGCCCCGCCACGGTGCCTCCCTTCCCGTCGGCATCGCGGTGTCGTGCTCGGCCGACCGGCAGGCCAGGGCGAAGATCACCCCGGAGGGCGTGTTCCTCGAGCAGCTCGAGCGCGACCCCGCACGGTTCCTGCCCGACGCCTCCACCGAGGACCTCTCCGAGGAGGTCGTGCGCGTCGACCTGAACCGCCCGATGAGCGAGATCCGGGCGCAGCTCTCCGCGCTGCCGGTGAAGACGCGGGTGTCGCTGACCGGGCCGCTCGTCGTCGCCCGCGACATCGCCCACGCCAAGATCGCCGAGCGGCTCGACGCCGGCGAGCCCATCCCGCAGTACCTGCGCGACCACCCCGTCTACTACGCCGGACCGGCGAAGACGCCCGAGGGCTACGCCTCCGGCTCGTTCGGGCCCACCACCGCGGGACGCATGGACTCCTACGTGGAGCAGTTCCAGGCGGCGGGCGGGTCGCTGGTGATGCTCGCGAAGGGCAACCGGTCCAAGCAGGTGACCACCTCCTGTGCCACCTACGGCGGGTTCTACCTCGGGTCCATCGGCGGCCCCGCGGCCCGGCTGGCGCAGGACTGCATCCGCAAGGTCGACGTGCTCGAGTACCCCGAGCTCGGCATGGAAGCCGTGTGGAAGATCGAGGTGGAGGACTTCCCGGCATTCGTCGTGGTGGACGACAAGGGCAACGACTTCTTCGCCGACGTCAGCACGCCCACCCTGCAGGTGACGTTCCGCCGCTGACGCCGGCGTCTCTCAGCGCAGAGGTCTCTCAGCGCAGGCGGCGCGGGCCGCCGTCGTGCCGTGTGGGCGGCGGCCCGAGCAGCACCCTCGCCCCGGTGACGAACACACCATCGGGTGAGGCGAGCACCGGGTCGAGGCTCAGCGAGCGCACCTCGGGCAGGTCCTCGGCGATCTTGCCGACCCGCAGCACCAGGTCCTCCAGCGCGTCCAGCCGCACCGGCTCGGTGCCGCGGTATCCCGCCAGCAGGGGGGCGGCCCGGGGGGCCCGGACCAGCGCCGCCGCATCCTGGTCGGACACGGGCACCACCCGGAAGGCCCGGTCGCCCAGCAGTTCGGTCGCCATCCCGGACAGCCCGAACGACAGCAGGGAACCGAACGACGGGTCGTCCACCACCTCCAGCACGCACGACACCCCCTTGGGCGCCATCCGCTGCACGTAGACCTCGTCCTGGCCGGTGAGCCGCGCCAGGTCGGCGTGGGCCTGCCGCACCCCGGCGCTCGTGGTGACGTCCAGTCGCACCCCCACCTGGTCGGTGCGGTGGCGCCAGCGGTCGCCGGTGGCCTTCAGCGCGACCGGGTAGCCGATCTCCTCCGCCGCGGCGACCGCGGCATCGGCCCCGGAGACCCGCTGGAAGTCGTTGACCGTGATCCCGTAGCAGCCGAGGAGCTCGAGCGCGTCCCCGTCGCCGAGGTCGTGCCGCTCGGTGGCGCCGAACCGCGCGACCAGCATCCGGGCCCGCTCGGTGTCGATCCCGGGCGGAGTGACGAACTCCCCCACCGGCCGCGCGCGCCAGCGGGCGTAGCGGCTGACCCGGGCCAGCGCGGCCGTCGCCCGCTCCGGACTCGGGTAGCTGGGCACCGAACCCTTGCCCGGCGAGCCGTCCGCACACGGCACGGCCAGTTCGGCCGGCACCCCCTCCGCTGCGAGGAAGACCGCGACCACGGGTTTGTCGGCACCCGCGACGGCCTCCCGCAGCGCCCGTGCGTACGCAGCGCCCGGGACGGCGATGGGCGGCACGAACACGACGACGAGCGCGTGCGCCCCACCCTCGTCCGCCCCACCCTCGTCGGCCTCGGCCCCGGCGTCATCGGTCCGGGCGGCGCCGCCACCGCCGAGGGCTGCGGCCACCGCCGCGGCGAACTCCTCGGGCGGGGCGGCCGTGCCGACGTCGACGGGCGGGCCCGCGAGCTCCATCCCTTCGTCGAGCAGGGCGTCGCTGACCAGCAGCCCCAGCGCGGTGGAGTTGCCCACGACCGCAACCCGCGGCCCGGCGGGCAGCGGCTGGTACGCCAGCAGGAGCGCGGTGTCGAACAGCTGCGACAACGTCTCGACCCGGATCACGCCGGCCTGTTCGAACAGGGCCTGCACGCTCGCGTCGTCGATCGGCACCGCGCTCGCGGCCAGTGCCGCCGCCGGCGCCGAATGCCGGCCGCTCTTCACCGCGACGATCGGCTTGGTGCGGGCCAGCCGGCGGGCGAGCCGGGCGAACTTGCGGGGGTTGCCGAAGGTCTCCAGGTACAGCAGCACGACGTCGGTGGCCGGGTCGGTCTGCCAGTACTGCAGCATGTCGTTGCCCGACAGGTCGGCGCGGTTGCCGGCCGACACGAACGTGGACAGCCCCAGCCCGCGCTCCTTGGCCGCGGCGAGGATCGCGATGCCCAGCGCGCCGGACTGGGAGAAAAAGCCGACCTGGCCCCGGCCCGGCAGGTCGGGGGCGAGGGTGGCGTTGAGCCGCACGTCGGCGTCGGTGTTGGCCACCCCGAGCGCGTTGGGCCCGATCACCCGCATCCCGTGGACGCGGGCCTCCGTGACCAGTCGCCGCTCGGCGACCAGGCCGCCCGCCCCCGCGTCGGCGAAGCCCGCGCTGATCAGCACCAGCGCCTTGACCCCCTTCGCCAGACAGGAGTCCATGACCTCGTCGATCCCGGCGGCCGGGACGGCGACGACCGCGAGGTCGACCTCGTCGGGGATGTCGGTGACCGAGCCGTAGGCCCGTACCCCGCGCACCGAGCGGGCCTCCGGGTTGACCGGGTACACCGGCCCGGTGAAGTTGCCGCGCAGCAGGTTGGCCAGTACGGCATGCCCGATCTTGGCGGGGTCGGTGGACGCGCCGATCACCGCGACCGACGTCGGGTGCAGGACGTTGTGCACGCTGCGGGCCTCGGCCCGCTGCTCCCGGGCATCGCGGACCGCCAGCGACCGCTCGGTGGGGTCGATGTCGAACTCGAGGTGGAGCACACCCTCGGCGAACTCGCGGCTGACCTGGTAACCGGCCTGCCGGAACACGCGCACCATCTGGTGGTTCTCCATGAGCACCTCGGCCTCGAACCGGCGCAGCCCGTTCTCGCGGGCGGCCGCGGCCAGGTGCTCCAGCAGGATCGAGCCGAGGCCGCGCCCCTGGTGGGAGTCGCGGACCACGAACGCGACCTCCGCCGAGTCGGGGCCCGCCGTGCCGGTGGTACCGCCCGGGCCGCCGTCACCCGGCAGCCCCTCGTAGCGGCCCACGGCGATGATCTCGTCGCCCAGCAGACAGATGAACGCCACGCGCGAGTGGTGGTCGACGTGGGTGAAGCGGGCGAGGTCGCGCTCCGAGATCCGCGGGTACGGGCCGAAGAACCGCAGGTAACGGGTGCGTTCGGAGAGGCTCGCGTGGAACCGCAGCAGCGCGTCGGCGTCGCTGGGCAGGATCGGTCGCAGGTGCACGATGCCGCCGTCGGAGGCGACGACATCGGCTTCCCAGTGGCGCGGGTACCCGGGCCCCGCGTCGGCGGGGTCGGCCGCTGACGGGGACGGCCCGCCGCCCGCCGACGCCGGCGTGGACGCGGGATCCACGTCAGTCACGGGGATCGTCGGGGTCGAGGCCGTGCAGCGGGAACACCGCACGCCTGGTCTCCAGCACGGCGGTGTCGACGCGGTCGGAGCCCTCGCCCCACGGTTCGTAGCCGCTGTCGCGACCATCGGTCATCGAGGTGGGCAGCTGCTGCCCGGTGAGCCCGGCGACGTGGGCCACCCATCCGGCCGGGAGCGGCCGGTGCGGTTCGACGTCGCGGTCGAGCACCGTGGCGACGAGGTGCGTCCACGACCGCGGGACCACCCGGAACAGCCCGTACCCGCCGCCGCCGACGGCCAGCCACTTGCCGCCCGCGGCGTGCTCGGCCAGCTCGCGCAGGGCCCGGTAGATCGTGCGGTGGCCGTCGACGGACAGCCCGAGGTTGGCGAGCGGGTCCTCGGCGTGGGTGTCGACCCCGCACTGCGTGACGAGGATCTGCGGCCGGAACTCGCTGACCAGCGACGGCACCACCGCGTGGAACGCGCGCAGCCAGCCGCTGTCGGACGTGCCCGGCGGCAGCGGCAGGTTGACGGCGTACCCGGCGCCGTCGCCGTCGCCGTACTCACCGGGCCACCCGGTGCCCGGCCACAACGTCATCGGGTGCTGGTGCAGCGAGACGGTGAGGACCCGCGGGTCGCCGTAGAACGCGGCCTGCACCCCGTCGCCGTGGTGCACGTCGACGTCGATGTAGGCGATCCGGTCGAACCCGTGGTCGAGCAGCCAGGAGATCGCGACGGCGCAGTCGTTGTAGACGCAGAACCCGGAGGCCCGGTCGGGCATCGCGTGGTGCAGGCCGCCCGCGATGTTGACGGCGCGGTCGGCCCGGCCCTCGGCGATCTCCTTCGCGCCGAGCAGCGACCCGCCGCACACCAGTGCGCTGGCGTCGTGCATCCCGAAGAAGACCGGGTTGTCCTCCGTGCCGAGCCCGTGCCCCACCCCGAACGGGGCCTCGGGCGCCGACTTCACCGCCGTGAGGTAGGACGGCACGTGCACCCGCTGCACCTCGTCGTCCGGCGCCTGCGTGGGAACCAGGGGCTCGACGCCCTCGAGCACACCCAGCCCCGTGGCGAGGCGCATCGTCAGGTCGAGGCGAACCGGATCGAGCGGGTGGCCATCACCCAGGTCGTAGTGGAGGAACTCGGGCGTCCACACCACCGCAGCTCGGGGACTCATGGCCGCGACCGTAAAGGATCGCCGGGCCCGCCGCGTGTCAGGGCGCGGCGCCGGTGGCCACCGGCCGCTCCGGGTCGGCGGACCAGTTGGACCAGGAGCCGGAGTAGAGCGCGATCGGCTGTTCCGGCGGCCGCAGCCGGGCGTGCTCGGCCGCGAGCACCAACGCCGCGGCGGTGACCCCGGAGCCGCAGTAGGCGGCGACATCCGCACCGCCCTCCGCGGCGACCCCCAGCGCCGCCAGCCGCTGCGCCACCACCTCGGGGGCGAGCCAGCGCCCGTCGGGGCCGACGAGGTCGGCGGCAGGTGCGTTGAGCGCGCCCGGGATGTGCCCGGCTCGCGGGTCGACCGGCTCGGTCTCCCCCCGGTAGCGGGGCGCCGCACGGGCGTCGAGCAGCACACCGTCCCGGGCCAGGGCAGCGGCACCGTCGGCGTCCAGCACCGGCATGCCGCCCGGGCGGACGGTGACGTCGCCCGGTTCGGGCCGCGACGGCTCCGCCGTGGTGGGCAGGCCGGCGGCCACCCATGCGGCGATACCGCCGTCGAGCACGGCCACCCGGCCGGCGGGCAGCCCCGCCCACCGCAGCAGCCACCAGGCGCGCGCAGCCACCACCCCGTCACCGTCGTCGTGGGCGACCACGCGCGAGCCGTCGTGGACTCCGGCTCGCCGCAGCGCGTCCTGCAGCCGCTGGGGCGTGGGCAACGGGTGCCGGCCCGCCGGACCGGGCGGATCGGCCAGCTCCGTGTCGAGGTCGAGGAACACCGCACCGGGGAGGTGGGCGCGGTCGTGGTCGGCCCGTCCGGGTGGTCCACCGAGCCGCCAGCGCACGTCCAGGACCACAGGTCGCTCGGCGCTGCTCGACGTGTCCAGCAGTGCGGCAAGGTCGGATGAGGTGATCAGCGGAGGCAGTGGGGCGGTCACCCGGCCAATTCTGCCGGGGATGGCGGACCTCCATGAGGCCTGACACAGATAGGATGGGGTCTTGACGAAAGGGCTGAGCGCGTGAACGAGCTCATCGACACGACCGAGATGTACCTCCGCACGATCTACGAACTCGAAGAGGAGGGCGTCGTACCGCTGCGCGCCCGGATCGCGGAACGCCTCGGTCAGAGTGGGCCGACCGTGAGCCAGACCGTGGCCCGCATGGAGCGCGACGGCCTCGTGGTGGTGGCCGGTGACCGGCACCTCGAGCTCACCGACTCCGGTCGGTCCCGGGCCGTGTCGGTGATGCGCAAGCACCGCCTCGCCGAGCGCCTGCTCTCCGACGTGATCGGGCTCGAGTGGGAGTTCGTGCACGCCGAGGCGTGCCGCTGGGAGCACGTGATGAGCGACGCCGTGGAGCGCAAGCTCGTGCAGCTGCTCGACAACCCGACGATCTCCCCCTACGGTAACCCGATCCCGGGTCTCGACGAGCTCTCGCAGCTCCACGACCCCGTGCAGGGCGGCGTGTCGGCCCCGCCGACGCTCGAGGTGGGGCTGCAGCGGCTCGACGAGTTCGCCCGGCGTGGTGGTGGCCGCGTGGAGGTGCGCCGGATCGCCGAGCACGTGCAGGTGGACGCCGACCTGATGGCGGAGCTCAAGGGTGCGGGCATCGTGCCGGGGCGCGACGTGCAGGTGCGGCCGATCACCCGCTTCGGGGATCCCGTGCCCGTGGCGGCCGACGGCGCCGACGCCAGCGTGGCACCGCTCATCGCCCACGCCGTGCTGGTGCGGGCGCGCTGATCCCCCTCGTCCGGTGGGCCGGAGCAGCATGAGACGGTGTGCGCCGCCGACGCGCTCCGCTCCGCCGTGGCGCGTGGCGCCGGCAGGCGCCCGGTCGGCGCGACGCCCCGTCAGCCACCCCGCACCAGGAGGATCTTCGTGAAGCTGCTCGTCACCGGTGGAGCCGGCTACGTCGGCAGTGTCTGTGCCGCACACCTGGTGGACGCGGGCCATGACGTGACGGTGCTCGACGACCTGTCCACCGGTCACCAGGACGCGGTGCCCGATGGCGCCCGCTTCGTACAGGCCGATCTGGCCGAGGCGGCCGACGACCTGCTGGCCGAGGGCTTCGACGGGGTGCTCCACTTCGCCGCGCGCTCCCTGGTGGGCGAGTCGGTGCAGCGCCCGGAGCTGTACTGGTCGGGCAACGTGGTGACCACCTTCCGCCTGCTCGAAGCCATCCGGCGGCACGAGACGCCCCGGCTGGTGTTCTCCTCCACCGCGGCCACCTACGGCGAGCCGGAGCAGGTGCCGATCCGTGAGGACTCCCCCACCCGGCCCACCAACCCCTACGGCGCCAGCAAGCTCGCGATCGACCACGCGATCCGGTCGTACTCGATCGCCCACGGCCTGGCGGCGGTGAGCCTGCGCTACTTCAACGTGGCCGGCGCGCACGGCCGTTTCGGCGAGCGGCACACGGTGGAGACGCACCTCATCCCGCTCGTGCTGCAGGTGGCGTCGGGCACGCGTGACGTGGTGCAGGTGTTCGGCGACGACTGGCCCACCCCCGACGGCACCTGCGTGCGCGACTACATCCACGTGGACGACCTCGCCGCCGCGCACCTGCTGGCGCTGGAGCACGCAAAGCCGGGCGAGCACGCGATCTACAACCTGGGCAGCGGCACCGGCTTCTCCGTGCGCGAGGTGATCGAGGCCTGCCGGACCGTGACCGGACACCCGATCCCCACGACCGTGGCGCCTCGCCGCAGTGGCGACCCCGCCGTGCTGATCGCCTCCAGCGAGGCGGCCGTGGCCGACCTGGGCTGGCGCCCCCAGTACACCGACATCACCAGGATCGTGGGCGACGCCTGGCGGTTCACCCAGAGCAGGCAGCCCGTCTGACCCCCGCCGGCACCGCGTGCTCATGCGCCGGGCCGGTTTCTGCGGATGGTGCGGCGCGAGGTGGGGAACGGCACGGCTGACACGCCGCCCTGCTCCCCGCCCCCACGCACCCACTCCCTGATCTCCTCGGGCCGCATCCCGAGCAGCACCGAGCGCAGGATCGCGGTGAGCCGGTGCCCCGGCCAGGCCTGCTCCGCCCGGTCGAGCGCGATGTTGGCGAGCGCTCCGTCGCCCCGCACCATGGCCGACACCGCCAGCAGGGCGGCGGGCTCCGCGGCCTCGGGGTCCGGCGTCTCCCGCACCAGCGCCGTCCACAGCTGTTCCGCCGCGGCCGCGACGGGACCGACGCACCGCAGCAGGGCGGCGTCGCGGACGTCCGGGACCGCGAGCGCCCCGGCGAGCGCGACGACCCTGGTGTCGTCGAGGACCAGCCGGTCGGCTGCCGCGTCGGCGATCGCAGCGTCGACGAGCGCGAGTTCGGCGTCCAGGCCCTCGCGGTCGGCCGCGGCCCGGCGGGACGCTCCCGGATCGGGGTGGTACAGCGCCTCGTCAGCGGCCTGGATCAGCAGAGCCTCCCGAAGGCGGATGCGCTCGGGGTGGGCCGGGGCGAGGAGCTGCTCCAGCTCGTTCCGATCGGCCCGCACGACCCGGCCGGCAGCCACCGAGGCTGCTGCGAACGGGGTGGCGGAGCCCTCCGGCACGAGACCGGTGCATCCGCAGGGGTCGTAACAGGTCCACCGGGCGCCCGCCGCCGTGCTCGGCGTGCTGAGCACGGTGTGGACGTCGATGCCGCGGGCCTCCAGGGCGTGGACCACGAGGCCGACCAGATCCTCGCGCGGCCGCACGGCCTCGGCGCTCCCGGCGACGACGATCACCGCGGCGCCGGTGGGGCTGTCGAGGAGCAGGTTCTGGACGGCGTCGGCCGCGACGGCGGCGTCGTGCTCGGGCGGAGGGAGGTCGACGCGGAGGGTGAGGCCCAGCCTGCGGCCGGACTCGCCGCCGGTGGCCACGAGCACGAGCGACTCACGCGGATGGAAGCCGAGCAGGATCGGGACGGCCGCCAGCAGCTCCCCCGGCTCGCGGACCCGGAGGGTGGACGGGTCGCCCGGCAGGGGCGGCAGGGCGGAGGAGGAGCGGGGGATGTCGGGAGTTGCCATGTGCGCAGCGTCGGGCGGCTCCGGTGCGGTGCGCCATCCGTTGCGCCGTTCGGCTGTGGACCACCTGCGGTCCCCCGCTGGAGATCGCCGTCCGGACGGGCATATGGGGATGGCCGCGGCACGGAGGGCCGAAGTGTCGTCGCCGATTGTTAGCCTCCCCCGCTTGCCGGGGGACGCCTCCGCCCGCGACCCTTTCCCCGTGGCAGGGCGGCCACCGGCGCTGATCCGGTGGCGCCCGCCGAGCGAGCGAGTGGGAGGACATCCCGTGTACGACTACGACCTGCTGGTGATCGGCTCTGGTCCCGGTGGCCAGAAGGCCGCGATCGCGGCCGCCAAGCTGGGCAAACGCGTCTGCGTGGCGGAGCGGCGCAACATGATGGGGGGCGTCTGCGTCAACACGGGCACGATCCCGTCGAAGACGCTGCGCGAGGCGGTGCTCTACCTGACGGGTTTCGCCCAGCGGGACATGTACGGCGCCAGCTACCGCGTCAAGTCGGAGATCACGATCGCCGACCTGCTGGCGCGCACGGCGCACGTCGTGGGCCGTGAGGTGGAGGTGATCCGCAACCAGCTGCTGCGCAACCACGTCGACATCCTCGCCGGTACCGCCCGGTTCGAGGACGCGCACACGGTCGTCGTCGAGGGCGACTCGCGTGGTGACCACAACACCGTCACGGCCGAGAACATCGTCATCGCCACCGGGACGAAGCCGGCCCGGCCGAACGCGGTCGAGTTCGACGAGAACCACGTGATCGACTCCGACGCCGTGCTGACGCTGCAGCGGGTACCCGGCTCGATGGTCGTGGTCGGCGCCGGTGTGATCGGCATCGAGTACGCGTCGATGTTCGCCGCTCTCGGCACCCGCGTCACGGTGGTGGAGAAGCGCCCGCAGATGCTGGAGTTCTGCGATCCCGAGGTGGTCGAGTCGCTCAAGTTCCACCTGCGCGACCAGGCCGTGACGTTCCGGTTCGGTGAGGAGGTCGAGAAGGTCGAGATCACCCCCAAGGGCACCGTCACGAGCCTCGCGAGCGGCAAGCGGATCGCCGCGGACATGGTGATGTACTCCGCGGGGCGCCAGGGTGTCACCGACGAGCTCGACCTGGAGAAGGCGGGGCTCTCGGCCGACAAGCGGGGCCGGATCTCGGTGGACAAGCAGTACCGCACGGAGGTCCCCCACATCTTCGCGGTGGGCGACGTGATCGGTTTCCCCGCGCTGGCCGCCACGAGCATGGACCAGGGGCGGCTCGCGGCCTACCACGCCTTCGACGAGCCGGTGCGGGAGCTGCAGGAGCTGCAGCCGATCGGCATCTACACCGTTCCCGAGATCTCCTACTGCGGGAAGACGGAGGCGGAGCTGACGCAGTCGTCGGTGCCGTACGAGGTGGGGATGTCGCGCTACCGGGAGCTCGCGCGCGGCGCGATCGTCGGCGACTCCTACGGCATGCTGAAGCTGCTGGTGTCCACCGTCGACCACAAGCTGCTCGGCGTGCACGTGTTCGGCACCAACGCCACCGACCTCGTCCACATCGGACAGGCGATCATGGGGTGCGGCGGCACGGTCGACTATCTCGTCGACACGGTGCTCAACTACCCCACGCTGTCGGAGGCGTACAAGGTGGCGGCGCTGGACGTCACCAACAAGATGCGCGCGCTGGACGTGTTCGCGAACGGGAGCTAGTAGCGAATGCCGTGCTGGTCGAGCCACGGGCGCGGGTTGATCTTCGTGCCGCCCGGGGTGATGACCTCGATGTGCAGGTGCGGGCCGGTCGACTGGCCGCGGTTGCCGACCTCGGCGATCTCCTGACCGGCTGTCACCTTCTGGCCCACGCGCACCAGTGACCGGTTGATGTGGCCGTAGACGGTGATCGTGCCGTCGGCGTGCCGGACGCGCACCCACAGGCCGAACCCGCTCGCGGGACCCGAGTCGATCACGGTGCCGGCGAGCGGGACGCGGATCGGGGTGCCGATCGGGGCGGCGATGTCGAGGCCCTGGTGAGACGAGCCCCAGCGGGCACCGAACCCGGACGTGACCCGCCCGATGATCATCTCGACGGTGGACGCCGCGGCCTTCTTGGCGGCCTCGGCAACACGGGCGGCTTCGGCCACCTTCGCCTGCTCGGCGGCGCGAGCAGCGGCATCGGCAGCGGCCTGCTGGAGGTCGGCGGCCTTGACGAGCGAGGCGGCGTCGGCGACAACGGGCTCGGGCGTGACCGGCCCGACCGCCGCGGCGACCGCGGCGACGACCGGGGGATCGGCGACGAGCGGCGCGGAGAGCGCAGCGGCCTGCACGTCCGGAGCGGAGCTGAGGAGCTCGTTGACTCCGATGCGCAGCACGTTGGCGCCGTCGGCCGCCGCCGGCAGAGCCTCGGCGAGCGCGTGCTGACCTGCAGCGGCCACTGCGCCACCGGCGACAACCGTCGCGACGAAGCGGACGGGGAGCGAGGGAGTGAGCTGGGGAAGCGAGATCGACCGGTGGGCGCCGCCACCGACCCCCGCTGCCGCCATGACGGCCGGCAGCGGGGGCCCGAGGTGTGCGCGCCGGCCCTGGGGGGAGCGGTGCCGTGCCACGACCTTTCCTTCCGGATCGGGCGCTCCGGCCGGACATCCCGCTCGGGGGTGCGGGCGGACCGCCGGGGGTGCGGTCCGTGTCCGGTCTGTGACCGGGGCGTTATCGATCCGGGGGAAACGTTAATCGCGGTTGACTCGACGTTGACCCCCGCACCGCCAGAACTGAGATCGCCGGACGGAACGGCGCGGCGAGCGGCCGGACCGGCATGTCGGGCCCAACACGCCGATGTGGCGCCTCCCGTTCAGCGCAGAGTTGCCTCCGGTCCCCCGCCGGCAGCCGTAGTCCCGTATCCGCGAGGCGATCACGGCGGGTGCGGTACCAGCGAACGGAGTAGTCCGCGGTGCCGGTGGCCGCAGGATCCGCGCCGAACGGAGGCGGGGTGCTGATCGGGAACGCCGGACCGGTCAGCCGTCAAGCCCTCGGTGCCCCGATGTTCCCGCTCTCTGGTGATCTACGCATACACGCACGGAGCACCCTTCCGGGTACGGTTTCGACCATCCCAGCGCGCGAGGGGAGCGAATTGTTCCGCAGGTCCGACCGGAGGGACGAGCCCGCCGACGAGCGCGCGCTCGCCGCGCGCCACGCCGCCACACAAGGCTTTCTCGCCCTGGACGACGAGCAGCGCGCCGTCGCCGACGCCGTGCGGGCTGCCGACGAGCTCGGCGGCAGCCACGGGCTGACCCGGGCGTGGGCGGAGGTCGCGGCCGTCGGGGATGCGGCCACCGAGGCCTACCTGGCCGCAACCGGCGACCAGCCGCCGGGCGGTGCGCGGGCGGCGGACACCCGCGCGGCCGACGAGCGGGCGCTACGGGAGATCGAGCGGGCGCGGGAGATGATCCGCCGCTTCCGTGCCTCGAACTCCCGGGCGCTCGATGAGGCGGCGTTCGCAGTGAGCAACCTGCCCCGCACGGTCCAGCAGGCGCACACGGCGCTGCGCGAGGCGCGCACCGCGGTGGAGCAGGCCGACGCGGCCGGCGTCCGGTCCCGCCGGGCGGCGGAGCGCCTGGCGGAGGCCGAGCGGGCCGCCGCTCAGCTCGACATCCCCGGCGCGCGCCTGCGCGACCAGCGCCGGTCGGCCCAGCACACGCTCGACCTGGCCCGATCAGCCGCCGCGCTCGCCGCCGAGGCACCACGCACGGCCGAGGTGGTGCGCACGGCGCTGACCAGCATCGGCACCCGCCGCTCGGCCGCCGAGACCAAGGCCGACCGGATCGAGCCGTCGATGTCGGCGTTGCGCCGCGAGTTCTCCGAGCCCTGCTCCCGGGATCTCACCGGGGCCGAGACCCTCGCCCGCGAGGCCATCGCCGACGCCGACCGGGCGATCGCCCAGGCGCGACAGCTGGCCGGGGACGGCGACTGGGACGAGGCATCGGACCTGATCACGGCAGCCCGATCGGCGCTCGGTCGTGCCGAGGAACGGTACGACGTGGTCACCGACCGGTTGTCCCAGCTGCGCGAGGCCCGGACCGACCCCACCCGCCAGGCCTCCGACGCCCGGTTCGTGCTGCGCGACGCGCAGCGGCTCGTGGTGGACCGCGGGCTGGTCACTGAGTTCGGCGCGATCCTCG
This sequence comes from Pseudonocardia xinjiangensis, assembly GCF_050948425.1. Classification (NCBI taxonomy): domain Bacteria; kingdom Bacillati; phylum Actinomycetota; class Actinomycetes; order Pseudonocardiales; family Pseudonocardiaceae; genus Pseudonocardia; species Pseudonocardia xinjiangensis. The sequence continues at coordinate 5,308,985 of NZ_CP192009.1, forward strand.
ACGCCCAGTCGGTGCGGCTCGCGAACGCCGAGGAGCGGCTCACCGGGGTGCACCCCGACTACTGGCTCTACCTGACCGAGCTGCGTGGCGTCCGGGAACGGGTGAAGGACGTCGTCGCCCGGGCCAGGAGCACGCCGCCGCGCCGCTGACGGGCCGGGCACTCCGGCTACGTGGTCAGCACCATCTTTCCCGTGGTGCGCCCGAGCTCGCCTGCCCGGTGGGCGTGCGACGCCCGTTCCAGGGGAAAGGTCTCGGCCACCAGCACCCGCAGCCGCCGGTCGTCGACCAGCCGCGCGAGCTCGTCGAGGCCGTCCCCGTCGGGCTCCACGAGCATGCCGGTGGCACGCAGCCCACGGTCCGCCGCGGCGGCCACGGCCTCGGCGGCGGCGCCGGACGGCAGGCAGATCAGGCGACCGTCGGGGTGCAGCACGTCGAGCGAGCGCACGGCGATCTCCCCACCGAACATGTCCAGCACGAGGTCGACGGGGTCGATCACCTTCTCGAACGCCTCGGCCCGGTAGTCCACCGCCTCGTCGATGCCGAGGTCGTTGAGCAGGTGGTGCTTGCCGATCGATGCGGTGCCGATCACGTAGGCGCCCCTGGCCTTCGCGATCTGGACGGCCAGGTGCCCCACCCCGCCCGCGGCGGCGTGCACGAGCACCCGCTGGCCCGCCTGCACGCCGGCGATGTCCACCAGGCTCTGCCACGCGGTGAGCCCGGCCAGCGGGAGCGCCGCCGCCTCCACCTCCGACAGCCCGGCGGGGCGGTGCGCGAAGTGCCGTGACGGGGCGGTGACGAACTCGGCGTAGGCGCCGGCCTGGCGCGGGAACCACGGCATCCCGAACACCGAGTCGCCCACCGAGAACCGGGTGACGCCGAGGCCGACCGCGTCGACGGTGCCCGCGACGTCCCATCCGACGGTGAACGGGGGCGGCCCGATCACCGCCGCCATCCCCGAGCCTGCGCGCGTCTTCCAGTCCACGGGATTCACCCCGGCGGCGGCCACGCGCACACGTATCTCGGTGGGCAACGGGTCGGGCACCTCCGCCTCACCGATCTCGAGTACCTCGGGACCGCCGGTCGAGAGTTGCGTGATGACGCGCATCGTTCCCACGTCCGATACCTACCATCAGAAGACCAGGAATACCGGCCCGGGTCGGCGGACGACACTCCGGCATCGGGCAAGTGCACCCGTTACGGTGCGACCGTGAGCCCCCTTCCCGAGAGTGCGCGTGCCCTCATCGAATCCGGAAGGCTCGCCCACTGCGCGACGATCAACCCGGACGGGAGTCCTCAGCTCAGTGCCGTGTGGGTCGGGCTCGACGGCGACGAGATCGTCATGGCGCACCTGCCGGAGCACCGGAAGGTCCGCAACCTCCGTCGTGATCCCCGCGTCGTGCTGTCCCTGGACGCCGAGGAGCGCAATGCCCTCGGGATGCAGCACAACCTGGTGGTGTACGGCACGGCCACCGTCACCGAGGGCGGAGCGCCCGAACTGCTGCAACGGCTCGTGAAGGTCTACGCCGGGCCGGGTGCCGAGTTCCCGTTGCCGCCCGACGCGCCGGCCGGCTACGTGGTGCGCATCGCCGTCGAGCGGGTGGGTGGGGTCGGCCCCTGGACGGAGCACTGAGCGGCTCCCGGGCGGGCGGCGGACGTCTCAGCCCGACGTGGCGAGACGGGTCCGGGGGTCGCCGCGCCGAGCGCCGCCCGACACCCCGCCGGTGGCCCAGTCGTCCGGGTGCACCGGGATGATCCGGCCGTGGACCAGCCTCCGGTCCACCCCGAGCACGTCGACGACGATGTCGGTGAAGTCGCCCAGCAGCCGCCGGCGCTGCTCCACCGGCCTGCCCTCGAGCACCATCGCCGTGAAGTACGGAGCCGACCGGCTCGACGCCGGCGTGCCCGCGGTGGCCCAGAGCTCCGGCCGGTGCAGGGTGACCCACGCCCGCACCCCGTCGAGGGGCCATCCCAGGAGCTCGGCGTAGCGGGTGCTCATCGCCGAGAGCAGCTCGGAGTGCTGTGCGGGGGTGTGCATCCCCTCGACGAGATGGACTTCGAGGATCGGCATGGCGCATACCGTAAGGAGCCCTGCCGGCCCGCCCGCGATCGGCCTCGGCGTGCGGACGGCTCAGTCGTGCGGCTGCTCGACCACCTTCGGCTGGGTGCGCTCCCACTCGAGGTACCGGTCGGTCTCGACGAGGACGGCGCCCCCGAGCCAGAGCGCGACGATCACGTCGTCGCCCAGCCCGAGCAACGCCAGGAACACCTCCGGGACGAGGTCGACCGGTGACACGAGGTAGGCCAGGGCGAGCACCAGTAGCCCGAGCCGCCCCCGGCTCAGCTCCGGGTAGCGGCCCGAGAGCGCACCGGCGAGCATCCGGGGCAGCGACCGGAGCCGGTCGCCGAACCCGGGTGCGCCCGGCCTGCGTCCGTCGGACAGGGCACGCCACAGGGCGCGGAACGCGGCGATCCGGCGGGGTCCGATCTTGGGCACGCTCTCACAACGATCTCGACAGTCGGAACGTTCCGGACGCCTCGCCCGATCGGCGAGCGGGCACCACACCGCGGCCGTGCCGGGCGGGCGCTATCGTCGGCAGCTCCACTGATCGCTCGCGGGGGAAGTGTCGATGGGTCTCGTTTCGCGTGGCGCAAAACTTGCCGCCGCGCTGGTCGCCGGCGCCATCACCGCAGGCTGCGGCGGCTCCGTCGCCGACTCCGACAACCGCGAGCCGACTCGTCAGCAGGCTCCCCCGCCGAGCCCGTTCTGTACGGCCGCGCAGGCGAACATCGCGGCGGTCCGGCCGTTGTCCGCCCTGATCACCCGCGGCGGAGCGTCCCCCCAGGAGCTCTCCGCCTCGATCGACGGCGTGCGGCGCGCCGGTGCCGCGATGCGCGATTCGGCACCGGACCCCATCCGCTCCGACGTCGACCTGACGGTGCAGGCGGCCAACCTGCAGCTGGATGCCCTGCAGGCCAACGGGGGCGACGGCGCGGCACTGGCGCGTGATCCGGAGCTCAACGCGCGGCTCGGGTCGGCGGAGTTCACCGGCGCGCGCGAGCGCGTGCAGGCGTACGTGGACGACAACTGCGGCCCGGTGCCCGCCGCCACCCGGTGACGCCGGCGCGCTCTCAGCGCCCGATCGACCGGCGACCCTTCACCGCGGAGTAGGTCACCACTCCCAGCGCCACCACGGCGCCGATCACCAGCGCCGTGGTGAGGAACTCGAAGACCGCCCCCAGCACCGCCAGTGCGAGCCAGATGACCACTGCGATGCCCAGGATCTTCAGCAGCATCTGAACGGACCTCCTCGGGGCCTGCCGCGTCGACGACGCGTCCCCTGTTCCTACCAGCCCCGGTCCGAAACCGACCCGGCTGACCGGATGTCGTTCCCCTCGCCTGCTCCGAACGGGTGAAAGATACTTCGGCGCTAGCTCGCTGCGCTATCGCGATATATCGTGATGGCACACGAGCTACTCGATGCCATGAGAGCAGGAGGCTCGCAACGTCCGAGGAGACGACGATGAACGCCATGAACCCCGCCTGGACCCCTGGTTGGCCAGGCTTCCGATCCACCCCCTTCGGTCGCCGGCGCGGCCACGGGCACTCCCACCCGGCGGCCGGCCCGATGACCGCGGCGATGGGTGGCCCCGTGCCTCCCATGCCGCCGTTCGACGACGCGGACGACGGGGAGCACGAGCGCCACGGCAGGCACGGCGGCCCGGGCAGGCGCGGCCGGCGGGGCGGTCCCCCGTTCCGTCCGGGCTTCGGCCCGGGTGGCCACGGCGGCTTCCCCGGTCACCGGGGCAGGCGCGGCCGGCGGACCGCACGCGGCGACATCCGCGCCGCCGTGCTGGCCCTCGTCGCGGAGCAGCCGCGGCACGGCTACGAGATCATCCAGGAGATCGCCGAACGCTCCGGCGGAGCGTGGCGGCCCAGCCCCGGCTCGGTCTACCCCACGCTCTCCCAGCTCGAGGACGAGCAACTGGTCCGCGTGGAGCAGGCCGAGGGTCGCCGGGTCGTCCACCTCACCGAGGAGGGCACCCGGTACGTCGAGGAGCACCGCGAGGAGCTGGACGCCGTCTGGGCGTCGGTCGGCCGGGACGCCGACGACGACGGGGCGGGCGAGCTGTGGGAGCAGCTCGGCCAGCTGCACGCCGCCGCCCAGCAGGTGATGGCCGCGGGCAACCCGGAGCAGATCACCGCGGCCACCGCGGCTCTGACCGAGGCCCGCCGCACGCTCTACCGGCTGCTCGCGGAGTAACCGGCACCCTGATTGCAGCAAAGCCACTTTCACGCCATCTGATGGCAGGAAAGTGGCTTTGCTGCAATGCGGGGTTGCCTCAGCAGTCGCGCAGCTCCGGGCTCTGGTTCAGGACCTGGCCGCGGGGACTGATGAACTCGCGATAGGTCGGCCCGTCGACGTCCGCGGGGGCGAAGGCGGCTACGCGGTGGCAGTTCTGGAAGGCGAGCACCACGCCGAAGTGCCGCTCCAGCGCGCCGCGGATGGCGTTGCTGGCCAGCGCCCGGAGCAGCTGGCCGCGCTCCTGCTCCGACGGCGGGGGCACCTCGTGCTCGCCGAACGGGGCCTCGGGGTGCTCGACCCTGTCGTCGGCGGCCGCGGTGACCACCTGCCACGCGTAGGGCAGCGAGTCCCGGACGACGGCGAGGAACTGGGCGTCGTCGAGCTCGCCGCGTTCAGCGGCGGTGAGCACGTGGGTGGGGACGTCGAGGGACACGGAACCTCCTGGGTTTGCCGGACGAACGGACGGGCTCGGGGTGACGGGTTCGGGTCGGTCACGCACGCGCGGCGCGGACGGCGCCGGGCCCCGGCACGAATGCGGGGTCGACCTGGTCGGCGAGGTCGGCACCCACGGCCCGGTTGGCCCAGGCCGCAGCGTTGCGGAGGTGGAACTCGACGGTGCCGCGGTGGTAGGCGGCCCAGTCGCGCTGCCGGTCGTCCAGCGCGCCCAGCACGGCGTCGAGCACCGCGAGGTTGGCCGGTTCCAGCGCGCTGATGGGGGCGACGCCACCGCGCTCGGCGGCCCGCACCCAGGCGGACTGACCGAACCATCCGAGCAGGGCGTCGCCCACCTGCTCGCGCAGGTAGGTGACGTCGTCCGGCTCGCTCACCTTGTTGCCCAGCACCCGCAGCGCCACGCCGTGGCCCGCGGCGTGCTCGGCATACTGCCGGTAGACACCGACGCCACGCCGGGTGGGCTCGCTGACGAGCACGGTCAGGTCGAAGCGGGTGAACAGGCCGGACGCGAAGGCGTCGGCGCCCGCCGTCATGTCCACCACCACGTACTCGCCGGGGCCGTCGACGAGATGGTTGAGGTAGAGCTCCACCGCGCCGGTCTTGGAGTGGTAGCAGGAGACGCCGACGTCCGCCTCGTCGAACTCGCCCGTGACGAGGTAGCGCACGCCACCCGCGACGGCCGAGTACCGCAGCAGCAGCTCGCCGTCCGGAGCGAGATCGAGCAGCCGGGACCCGGCGCCCGGCGGAGTGGTCTTGATCATCGTCTCGGCGGAGGAGATGCGCGGGTTGGCGGCGCGCAGGTGGTCCTTCAGCCAGGTGAGGTCGGTGCCGAGCGCGCGGGGCGGCGGCCCGTCGTGCCCCAGCGCCGCGCCGAGGTGCTGGTTGATGTCGGCGTCGATCGCGAGGACCGGGTGGCCGAGCTCGGCGAGATAGCGGCTGAACATCGCCGCGGACGTCGTCTTCCCACTGCCGCCCTTGCCGACGAACGCGATCCGCACCCGGTCCTCCGATGATCGATCCTGTGAGACCCGATAACGATAAGCGTTTCCACTAACGGGTGACGACACCGGCCCGGTGTGGAACGAACGGAGCGGAGAACGAGATCAGCGCGGGCGGCGACGCTCGGCGAGAAGCTCACGCAGCGGGGGCACCACCACGCCCTCGATCGCCATCTTGCGGCGCGCCCGGCGCCGGGCGACCAGCACGCCGACGAGCGCGAGCACCCAGATGACGTACTGCACGGTCCACGCTCCCCGGAACGCCTCCGGGCTGTAGCCGTCGGCCGGCCCGATGAGGCCGAGCACGACGCCCACCGTGAGTGCCACGAGCAACGACGCGAAGAACCCGCCGACGTTGACGATGCCGATCGCCGTGCCCTGGCGGTGCCCGGGGTTGAAGGTGCGGGCGTAGTCGAAGCCCACCATGGACGCCGGGCCGCCGAGCGCCAGCACGACCACGAGCAGCACCAGCAGCCACCGCGGGGCGGGCGGTGGAACCGCCAGTACGACCGTCCACATGAGGGCGGTCGTACCGATCACCGCCAGCACCAGCCACGAGCGCCGCAGGGGGTGCCGCGCGGTGAACTCGCCGAACAGCGGCCCGGCGACGATCCCCACGCCGACGAGCACCGTGAGCATCGCGCTCGCCGAACCGGGCGAGAAGCCCTGGCCCGCCACCAGGTACGGCACACCCCAGAGCAGCGCGAACACCGTGCCGGAGAACTGGGTGCCCATGTGGGTCCAGAGGCCGAGCCGGGTGCCCGGTTCCCGCCACGACGAGACGAGCCCGTCCACCACCTCGCGCGGCGACGGCGCGCGCGGGGGCGCGGGGGCGCCGGGCGGCCGGTCGCGCAGCACCGCCAGCGCCGCGAGCGCGACCGCCACCCCGAGCGCCGCGGCGGACACGAACGCGGTGGTCCAGCCCGGTCCGTGGAGCAGAACGGCGAGCGGGACGGCGCTGAGCACCTGCCCGAGCTGCCCGATCAGCCCGGTGAGCTGCGTCATCAGCGGCACGCGCCGCGGCGGGAACCATGCGCTGACGACGGACAGGACGCTGATGAACGTCAGCGCGTCACCGGCCCCGACCAGCACCCTGGCCAGGATCGCGAGCGGGAGGCCGGTGGCCAGCGCCAGCATGAGCTGGCCAGCGGCCATCGTGAGCGCGCCGACCACGATCAGCCTGCGGGCACCGAAGCGGTCGAGCAGCACGCCGACGGGTATCTGCAGCGACGCGTAGACCAGCAGCTGCAGCACCACGAACCCGGACAGCACCGCCGGGCCCGCGTGGAACCGCGCGGCCGCGTCGAGGCCCGCCACTCCGAAGGACGTGCGGTGCATGACTCCGACGAGATAGGCAGCCAGACCGACCGCCCAGACCCCCCAGGCGCGATGATGCACGTTCATATCGGATCCATGGTGCGGGCAGCGGCGCCCGAACGGGATGCTGTGCGGGGAAGTTCACGTTGCATCGGGGAGACTGACGTCGCCCGGGGGAACCCCCGACCGTGTGACGCTGCGACGGGCGGGGCGCCTGCCCCGTCGAGGAACCGGAGGTGTGCGGTGCTGGAGCCGGCTGAGCTGTACGAGGTGGCGGCGGACGCGCCGCAGCTGGACGAGCCCGTGCTGCTGGTGGCGCTCGACGGCTTCGTCGACGCGGGTAACGCTGCGCGGCTGGCCGTGGACGCGCTGCTGGCGGACCGCGAGGCACGCAGCGTGGTCCGGTTCGATGTCGACCAGCTCGTGGACTACCGGTCGCGGCGGCCACCGCTGCGGTTCGAGTCCGACCACTGGGCCGCCTACGACCCACCCCAGCTCGATGTCGTGGCCCTCTCCGACACGGGCGACACCGACTACCTGCTGCTCGCGGGGCCCGAACCCGACACCCAGTGGGAGCGCTTCTGCGCCGCGGTCGAGCAGATCGTGCGGCGCCTCGGCGTCCGCCTGGTGATCAATCTCACCGCGATCCCGATGGCCGTGCCGCACACCCGTCCGATCGGCGTCACCGTCCACGGCACGCGTCCCGACCTCACCGAGGGGCACGAGGCGTGGTTCGCCACCGCGCAGGTCCCGGGCAGCGCCGTGGGGCTCATGGAGTTCCGGCTCGGGGAGGCCGGGCTCGATGCGATGGGCTTCGCCGTGCACGTTCCGCACTACCTGGCCCGCGCCGAGTACCCGCAGGCCGCGCGGGTCCTGCTCGACCACGTGGGGCTGGCCGCCGGCCTCTACCTGCCCACCGAGGGCCTGTCGAAGGCCGCCGAGCGGGCCGAGGCGGAGATCGCCGAGCAGGTGGCGGCCTCGGACGAGGTGAGCCAGGTCGTCCAGGCGCTGGAGCGGCAGTACGACATGGTCGCCACCGGGCGTGGGGAGCGCTCGAGCCTCGGCATGTCCGGCGAGCTGCCCAGCGCCGACGAGCTCGCCGCCGAGGTCGAACGGTTCCTGGCCGACCAGGACGACGAGAGCGGTACCGACAGCCCCCGGAGCAGCGAGGACAACGGGGACGACAGCGGGGACGAGGGGCGCGGAGGAGCGCAGCCCAGCTGACCCGCCCTGTGGACAACTCCTCGGCAGCGCACCACACACCGTCGTGGCTGTCGGTGGTCACGGTGACCGTGGCCCGGTCGATGTCGACCGACCGAGGAGGAACCGGTGTGCAGGATGTGCGACGACCCCACCGTCGGCCCCGAGCAGTACCTGGAGCACGTGGCCCGGCAGCTCGAGGAGCGCTGCTGGGTGGTGCAGGGAGTGGCGGCCGAGCGCGATCGCCCGGGGTGGGCCTACACGGTGGGTCTCACGGCCCACCACCGGCCGGAGCTCGTGATCACCGGCATGCCGGTGGCCCGGGCCACGCGGCTTCTCGACGGTGTCGCGGCGCACCTGCTGCACGCCGCGGCGCCACCGCCCGGTGAGCAGGTACGGCTCGTCAGCGGGGTGCTGGTCGAGTTCGTCGCGGTCGAGCACCCCGAGGTCCACCTCGTCGTGGCCCACGCCCTCTACGGGCCGTCCGTGCGGGCGCTGCAGGTGGTGTGGGCCGACGACCGGGACCACTGGCCGTGGCATCCCGGCTTTCGGAGCCGCCGCGGGGGCCAGCCGGTGCTGGGCCCCCGGGCGACATGACGCCCCCGGCGCCGGTGACGGCCGCGAACGCCGCCGGCGCGATCAGGTCACGGAGCCAGGTCCAGGCCCGCCCGCACGATGCTGTCGGCGTCCAGGCCGTGGTGGCGGTAGACGTCGTCGAGGTCGCCGGACTGTCCGAACCGCGACACCCCGAGGTGGGCGGCCCGCACCTGGTTGATCCCCGCCAGGAAGGACAAGGTGTGCGGGTGGCCGTCCAGCACCGTCACCATCGGCGTGGCGCGGAAAGCCGGGAACGCGGCGTCGAGGACCCAGGTCTCCGCGTCCCCCCGGCCGCTGCGTGCCTGCAACGCGTCGAACAGCAGCCCGGCGCTCGTCACGCACACCACGTCGGTGGGCGTGCCGAGCGCCTCGAGCCGCTCGGCCGCAGCGAGTGCCTCGGGCACCACGGCACCCATCGCGGCGATGGTCAGCGCAGGCTCCGCGGCGCGGCGCAGCGGGTAGGCCCCGGCCACCACCTGCCGGCGGCGGCGTTCCCGGGCGGCCGGGTCGGTGGGCACCGCGGCGAGGGTCTGGTCCACCGGCCTGGTCGACAGCCGCAGGTAGGCCGAGGTCCCGTCCGGGCGGCCGAGCCGGGCCAGCGACGCCAGCAGTGTCCACTCCACGTCGATCGCGAAAGCCGGGTCGTAGCTGATGCACCCGGGCTGCTCCAGCCCCACCGACGGCGTGCTGATCGACTGGTGGGCCCCGCCCTCCGGGGCCAGCGACACCCCGGACGGCGTGCCGACGAGGATCGACTGCCCGCCCGCGTAGATCCCGAACGACCACGGCTCGAGCGCGCGCTCCACGAACGGGTCGTAGAGCACCCCGATGGGCAGCAGCGGCTCACCCCACCGGCTCCACGTGGCGCCCAGCTCCCCGAGCAGGCCCACCAGGTTCGTCTCGGCGATGCCCAGCTCCAGGTGCTGGCCGGTGGGCCGCTCCCGCCAGTGCAGGATCGTCTCGGGGTCGTCGGCGAACCAGTCCACCCGCTCGCGGGCCGACCACACCCCCACCTTGTTCACCCAGCCGCCGAGGTTGGTCGACGAGCTGACGTCCGGGCACAGGGTCACCACCCGGCGGGCGGCGTCGGGCGCGGAGCGGGTGAGGTCGAGCAGCGCCCGGCCCAGTGCCGCCTGGGTGGTGGCGGTGCCGGTGGGGGTACGGCCGATGTCTACCGGGATCGGCGCCACCGGGTGGGCCACCGCCGGTTCGCGGTGCAGCCGGGCGCTCACCGCCGCGCAGAGCTGGGCAGCCGGCGAGCCGGCGGGGAACCGCGCCCACGGCTCGTCCACGGAGGCACCGACCGCCGAGGCCAGCTCGGCCAGCTGGTCGTGGGTGAGCAGCGAGGAGTGGTTCTGCGGGTGCCCCTCGCTGGCGAGCCCGTACCCCTTCACGGTGTAGGCGAAGATCACCGTGGGGCGGGCGTCGTCGATCGCGGCGAAGGCGTCGCCGAGCGCGGCGAGGTCGTGGCCACCGAGGTTGCGGATCGCGGCGTGCAGGGTCTCGTCGTCGAGCCCGGCCACGAGGCCGGCGATCTCCCGGTCGTCGCCGGGGAGCCGCTCGCGCAGCTGGGCCGGGGTGCAGCGCAGCAGCCGCTGGTACTCCGGGTTGGGCATCTCGTCGATCCGGCGGCGCAGGGCCGCCCCGCCGTCGCGGGTGAACAGCTTCTCCAGCAGGCGGCCGTACTTCACGGTGAGCACCTGCCAGCCCGCCGCCTCGAACATCCCCTGCAGCCGGGTGGCCCCGATGTTCGGCACCACCCGGTCGAGCGACTGCCGGTTGAGGTCGACGATCCACACCACCTCGCCGAGCTCGCCCACCATCGGGTCGAGGATCGCCTCCCAGCAGGCGCCCTCGTCCAGCTCGGCGTCGCCCACGAGGGAGTACTGGCGGCCCGTTCCCGGGTCGGCGCCCAGGGAGCTGACGTACCGCCGGGCGAGCGCGCCCCAGATCGGGGCGGTGGCGCCGATGCCCACCGAGCCGGTGGAGTAGTCCACCGGGTCGGGGTCCTTGGCCCGGCTCGGATAGCTCTGCAGCCCGCCGAACTCGCGCAGCGTCGTCAGGTAGCGCTCGTCGAGATCGCCGAGCAGGTAGTTGATCGCATGCAGCACCGGCGAGGCGTGCGGCTTCACCGACACCCGGTCCCCGCTGCGCAGGTGCTCGAACCAGAGCGCCGTCATGATCGTCGCGATCGACGCGCTCGACGCCTGGTGGCCCCCCACCTTCAGGCCGCTCGGGTTCGGGCGCACGCGGTTGGCGTGATGGACGATCGCCGTGGCCACCCAGAGCACCCGCTGCTCGATCTCGCGCAGCACCGCCGACGGATCGGCTCCGGCCGCACCACCGGCAGCGTCCGGCCGCTCCTCGATGCTCGTCATCACGCCCCTCCTGGACCCATGTTGTCGCTCAACTGCACCACCGCGACGATGAATGAACAACTGCGGGCGTTATCACTGAGCAGACTGCTGCATCGGCAGCGATCACGACCCGAACGGAGGGCGCAGAATGCCCAACCCCGCCAGCGTCGATGCCACCGACGCGCGGCTCCTCCTCGCGCTCACCGAGAGCCCGCGGGCATCGGTGCTCGCGCTGGCCGAACGGCTCAAGCTCTCGCGCAACACGGTGCAGGCACGGCTGGCCGGGTTGGAGGCACGCGGCGTGGTCACGTCCTTCCAGCGCAGGATCGACCCGGCGGCGCTCGGCTACCCGCTCACCGCCTTCGTCACGGTGCAGGTCGTGCAGCGCCGGCTCGACGAGGTGGCCGCCGCGCTCGCCGAGGTGCCGGAGGTGGTGGACGTGCTCGGCCTGTCCGGCCCCGCCGACCTGCTGGTCCAGGTCGTCGCGCGCGACGCCGACGACCTGTACCGGATCGCCGGCCAGCTGCTCGCCACCGATGGCGTCGAGCGCACCAACACCTCACTGGTGATGCGCCGGCTTGTGGAGCACCGCCTCTCCCCCCTGCTGGAGCGCCTCGCCCACCCCCGGTGACGGTGCTCCGGCGCTGCGCACGCGGCCGTCCTGGGTGACGATCCGAGGATGAGCGCTGAGTCGACGCCTGGCCTGCCACCCGAGATCGTCGAGATGCTGGGGAACCCCAACCCCGCCGTGATCGGGACGATCCGCCGGAACGGCGCACCGGTCACCGTGGCCACGTGGTACCTGTACCGCCACGAACGGATCGTCGTGAACATGGACGCCGGGCGGCGGCGCCTCGACCACATCCGGCAGGACCCCCGGGTGTCCCTCACGGTGCTCGACCGGGACGACTGGGGCACGCACGTCAGCATGCAGGGGCGGCTGACCCTGCTCGACGACCACGACCTGCGGGACATCGACGAGATCGCCCGTCACTACACCGGCCAGGCGTACCCGCAGCGCGACCGGCCGCGGGTCACCGGGGTGCTCGACATCGAGACGTGGCACGGCTGGGGCCGTTTCGCCTGACGCCCGCCGGGCACGCCCCGAGGGACCGGCGGTGCCGCGGATCACGACCGTGCCGATCGGTGCTGCTCGGAGCAGGTAACGAGCGCATTCCTGTCCCGGCGGTCCGATTGACGCCACCACCCCGGTCGTCGCAGGGTGCACGCAACCGTGACATCGGGGCCGGTCGATCGCCGGCCATGACGACGTACAAGGGGGAGGCTCCGGCCACCCGGGGCCGCACAGGATGACCGTTTCCGAGACACCTTCCGAGACACCCAGCAGCGGCCCGCCGCCCGACACGGTGCAGGCGCCGCCCGCCACTGGGTCGGCCGACCGGCGCTACCCCGTGGACCGGTGGGTCTTCGGCGTCGCCGCGGTGCTCGTCGTGGCGTTCATCGTGTGGGGTGCACTGTCCACCGACACGTTGAGCGCCGTCGCCTCCGCGGTACTGGCCGGGATCATGAACGCGGGCGGCTGGGCGTTCGTGCTGGCAGCGAGCGGTTTCGTCGTGTTCGCACTGTGGCTGGCGTTCAGCCGGTACGGCAAGATCCCGCTCGGGCGCGACGGCGAGCAGCCGGAGTTCCGCACCGTCTCGTGGGTCGCGATGATGTTCAGCGCCGGCATGGGCATCGGGCTGATGTTCTACGGGGTCAGCGAACCGCTCGCGCACTTCACCAGCCCGCCACCGGGCACCGTCGCGGCCGGCACCCCGCAGGCGCTCGACGTCGCCATGGCCACCACGCTCTTCCACTGGACGCTGCACCCGTGGGCGATCTACGCGGTGGTCGGGCTCGCGATCGCCTACAGCACGTTCCGGAAGGGCCGCAGGCAGCTCATCAGCTCGGCGTTCGCCCCGCTGCTGGGCGAGCGGCGCAGTGAGGGCGCCTTCGGCAGGGCGATCGACATCCTCGCGATCTTCGCCACGCTCTTCGGCTCGGCGGCCTCGCTCGGCCTGGGGACGCTGCAGATCGGCGGTGGCCTGGAGGCCAACGGGCTCCCGCCGCTCGGTGACCTGCTGCTCGTGTCGATCATCGCCGTGCTGACCATCGCGTTCGTCTGCTCGGCCGTCACCGGGATCGCCAAGGGCATCCAGTGGCTCTCCAACATCAACATGGTGCTGGCGGGGGTGCTGGCCCTCGCCGTGTTCGTCGGCGGCCCGACGGTGCTGATCCTCAACCTGATCCCCACGGCCATCGGCGACTACTTCGGCAACCTGTCGGCGATGGCGGCCCGCACCGCGGCCAGCGGCGGCGACGCCACCGCCGAGTGGCTGGCGAGCTGGACGGTCTTCTACTGGGCCTGGTGGATCTCCTGGACCCCGTTCGTCGGCATGTTCATCGCCCGGATCAGCCGGGGCCGCACGATCAAGCAGTTCGTCACGGGCGTCATCCTGATCCCGAGCCTCGTGAGCCTGATCTGGTTCGCCGTCTTCGGTGGAGCGGCGATCAACCTGCAGCGCAGTGGCACCGATCTCGCCTCGCAACCCACCGAGGCCCAGCTGTTCGGGCTGCTGCACACGCTGCCGCTTGGCGGCGTGCTGGGCATCCTCGCGATGGTCCTGATCGCGATCTTCTTCGTGTCCGGCGCCGACGCCGCGGCGGTGGTGATGGGCACGCTCTCGCAGCGCGGCTCGATCGCCCCGTCCCGCTGGGTGGTGGTGTTCTGGGGTGTCGTGATGGGCGCGATCGCGATCATCATGCTGCTCGTGGGCGACGAGGGCGAGGCGCTCACCGGCATCCAGAACATCACGATCATCATGGCGGCGCCGTTCGCCGTGGTGATGGTGGTGCTGTGCGTGGCGCTGGCCAGGGACCTGCGCCACGACCCGCTCATGCTGCGCGACCAGCGCTCCGTCGCCGCCGTCGAGCAGGCGGTCGACTACGGGAGAAAGGCCTACGGCGACCGGTTCGTGGTGGCGGTGAAGCCGCACCCCGGCGAGCCCGGCAACGGGAGCGAGCCGGCCGGCGGCACCAACGGATCTCCCCCCGAGCGCACCTGAGCCACCCGTTGCAGCAAAGCCACTTTCACGCAAGGAGATTGCCGCAAAGTGGCTTTGCTGCAACTCGGGGCTGCAACTCCGGGCTGCAACTCAGGAGGACGTCTCCAGCACCACCTTGCCGGTGACCTGCCGCTCGTCGATCCGGGCGAGCGCCTCGGGCGCCCGCTCCAGCGGGAAGGTGGCGGAGACCAGCGGGGCCAGCGCGCCGGACCGCAGGTGCGGCTCCAGCTCGGCCCACTGCTCGCCCAGGTAGCCGGGCCGCGCCAGCGCGAAGGCGCCCCAGCCGACGCCGACCACGTCGATGTTGTTGAGCAGCAGCCGGTTCACCCGCACGGTCGGGATGTCGCCCGCGGTGAACCCGACGACCAGCAACCGGCCCTCGGGCGCGAGGCTGCGCAGCGAGTCGGTGAACCGGTCACCGCCCACGGGGTCGACCACGAGGTCGACGCCCGCCCCGCCGGTGAGCTCCTTCACCGCGTCCCGGAACCCGTCGGCGAGCACCGTCTCGTGCGCTCCCACCGAGCGGGCCACCTCGGCCTTCTCCTCGGTGGAGACCACTGCCACCACCGTGGCGCCCAGCGCCGCCGCGAGCTGGACGCACGCCGTGCCGACCCCGCCGGCGGCCCCGTGCACCAGCACCTTCTGTCCCGCCCGCAGGTGGCCCCGGACCAGCAGCGCGAAGTGCGCGGTGAGGTAGTTCATCGGCAGGCACGCGCCCGCCGCGAAGGACACCTGGTCGGGCAACGGCAGGACGTTCTCGGCCGGTGCCGCCACCAGCTCGGCGAACGCTCCGGTGCCGGCGAACGCGGCGACCCGGTCCCCCGGCCGGAGCGGGGACCCGTCGGGCGCCTCCCGCACGACTCCTGCGACCTCGGACCCGAGGGTGAACGGCAGGTCGGGCTTGTACTGGTAGAGGCCCTTGGTCTGCAGCACGTCGGGGAAGTTCACGCCGGCGGCGCGGACCTCGACCAGCACCTGGTCGGGCTGCCGCGCCGGTTCCGGCACGTCCCGCACCTCGACCGCCGCCGGGCCGTCCAACCGCACCACCTGCACAGCGCGCACGCCGATCCCTCTCCCTCGAGTGTCACCGGCCCCCATCCTCACCCATGCAGGTGGCGCAGCCGCTCCCCTGCCCCGCCGACGACCGCGTCACCGTGTCCGAAGCAGGCGATCTCGACGTCCAGCGCGGCCAGCAGGCGCATCGACGCGGCCGCGCGCTCGCGGTCGAGGTTGAACGGGCCGAGCATCAGCTCGCCGCCGTGCTCCGCGATCACGTCCCCGGTGACGAGCACCCCCTCGGCGACGAGGTGCAGGGCGATGCTGCCGTCGGTGTGACCCGGTACGTGCAGCACGCGGGCGCCGGCCCCGATGTCGAGCTCCTCACCGCCCTCCAGCTCGACGTCGACGCGTGCGGGCGGGGCGGGAGGCAGCCCGTGCGCGACGCGGGCGTGCAGCTCGCGCTCGGCGTCGGTGAAGTCGGGTGGCGGCCCCGACCGGTCGCCCCGGATGATCGACGCGTCGGCGCGGTGGGCCAGGACGGTGACGCCGGGCCACGAGCCGATCTCGGCGGCGGAACCGGTGTGGTCGTCGTGGAAGTGGGTGAGCACCACCCGCCGCAACGTCCCGAGCCGCTGTACGGCCGCGGCGACGGCGGGTGCGGAACCGGCCGGTCCGGTGTCCACCAGCGTCAGGTCGGCGCCGTCTCGCCACAAATAGGCCTGGCCCACCGGGAACCGCAGCAGGTGCAGGCGGGGCGTGAGCTCCAGGAGGTCCATCCCGCGACCGTAGGGAGCGCGGGCCCTGCAGGCCCGCTCGTTCGCGCAGGGCGGACCGTCAGGCCGGCACGCCGTCGTCGTAGTGCACGACGCGGGGCACATGGCTCAGCTTGTCGACGAGGTCGCAGAGCCAGCCGTCCACTCGTTCCTGGACGCGTTCGAGGCTGTCGAGCTCGCACGCCAGCTCGAGTGCGCGCTCGGAGCCCTCGGGGCCGTCGAGGGCGAGCTCCAGCTCGTGGCGGACGCGGTCGGCTCGCGCCCGGCAGCCGTCCGAGGTCTGGACGTGGGCGAGCAGGCGGGACCGCTGCTCCGAGGTGATGCTCTCGGGAACGGACGCGACGAGCTGTTGCAGGCGGTGCGGGTGCACGAGGTCCCCCTCAGGTGACGGTCATCACCTCGACCGTACGGCGGAGGGCTCGGCGACGGTAGTCCCGGCCGCTACGGTGCGATCATGTCGCGGTCGAGATGGGCCGATACCGCTCTTTTCCTCCGCGAGTTCGTGCGTCATCCCCTGAACACCGCGTCGGTGACACCCAGCTCACCCGCGCTCGCCGCCGCGATGACGGCGCCACTGCCCCGCGCCGGGGACCCCGTGGTGGTGGAGCTCGGTCCGGGCACCGGCGCGTTCACCCGCGCGATCCAGGAACACACCGGCGGGCGGGGCAGGCACATCGCCGTGGAGCTCAACCCGGCCTGGGCGCAGCTGCTCGAACACCGCCATCCGGGTGTCGACGTCGTGCTCGCCGACGCCCGTGAGCTGCCCGCACTGCTCGCCGACCGCGGCATCACCACGGTCGACGCGGTGGTCAGCGGGCTGCCCTGGGTGGCCTACGCACCCGGCCCCGACGGGCGCGGGCTGCACTCGGTGATCGTCGACGCGCTCGGCCCCGACGGCGTCTTCACCCAGTTCGGCTACACGTGGACGCGCTGGGCTCCGCCAGCCCGGCGCCAGCTCGCCGACCTCCGCGCGCACTTCGCCGACGTCGTGATCAGCCCGGCCGTGTGGCGCAACCTGCCGCCCGCCGTGGTCTACGAGGCCCGCGGACCGCGGCAGCCCGCCCGCTGACCGGAGAGCGGGTGGGCGCCGCAGCGGGTCAGAGATGCGGCTGCACCAGCTCGACGTAGCGGCGGGCGAGGGTGGCGACCACCTGCTCCCCCGGCGCCGCCCACACGTCGGCGTGGAAGATCTCCACCTCGACGTCTCCCGCGTACCCGGCGGCCGCGACCGCGCGGGTGAAGGCGGGGAAGTCGACGTGGCCGTCGCCCATCATCCCGCGGGCCAGCAGCGTGTCGGCGGGCAGCGGGGTGATCCAGTCGCAGACCTGGTAGCTGACGATCCGCTCCCCCGCCCGCGTGATCTGGGCGTGCACGCCCGGCTCCCACCACAGGTGGAAGGTGTCGACGACGACGCCCACCTCGTGGGGCGCGAACGCCTCGGCGATGTCGAGCGCCTGGGCCAGCGTGGAGACGACCCCGCGGTCGGCGGCGTAGATCGGGTTCATCGGTTCGATGCCGAGGGTGACCCCGCGGTCGGCGGCGTGCGGCACCAGCGCCGCGATCGCCTCGGCCGCCCGCGCCCTGGCCCCGGGGAGGTCCTTGTCACCCGGTGGCAGGCCACCCGGGACGAGGACCAGCGCGCGGGTGCCGAGCGCCGCGGCCTCGTCGATGGCCCGCCGGTTGTCGTCGTGGGCGGCGATGCGGGCCGCCGGGTCGGACGCGGTGAAGAACCCGCCGCGGCACAGCGACGAGACCCGCAACCCGGCGTCGTCGACCCAGCGGCGGGCGACGCCGACGCCGACCTCCGCCACCGGTTCACGCCAGAGCCCGATCGCGGGAAGACCGGCGGCGACGGCCCCGTCGACCGCCTCACGGAGGCTCCAGTGCGCCGTGGTGCGCTGGTTGAGCGACAGGCGGGCCAGCCGCGGGTCGCCCGGTCCCGGCGTGCCGACGCGGGCGGGGGCGCCGCTGGGGACGTCGAGGACCGCCGTCACCGGGCCGCCCCCGCCACCGCGAGCAGCCCCCGGAACCGCTCCGCCGCCCGCTCCGGGTCGGGCAGCAGCCGGGCCGCGTTGGCCAGCGCGAAGGCCTCGCTCAGGTGCACGACCGAGCGCGCCGACTGCAGGCCACCGACCATCGTGAACCCGGGCTGGTGGCCGCTGAGCCAGGACAGGAACGCGATGCCGGTCTTGTAGTAGAACGTCGGCGCGGCGAAGACGTGACGCGACAGCGCCAGGGTGGGTGCGAGCTCGGCGTCGTAGCGGGCCAGGTCGCCGTCGTCGAGCGCGGCCAGCGCCGCCGACGCCGCCGGAGCGATGGCGGCGAACGCCCCCAGCAGCGCGTCCGAGTGCTGGTCGCCGTCGCCGCGGATCAGCTCCGGGTAGTTGAAGTCGTCGCCCGTGTAGAGCCGCACACCGGCCGGGAGCGCGGCGCGCAACCCGATCTCGTGCTCAGCCGACAGCAGCGACACCTTGACCCCGTCGACCTTTGCGGCGTGCGCCGACACGAGCCGTAGGAACGTCTCGGTGGCCGCTGGGATGTCCGTGGAGCCCCAGTAGCCGCGCAGCTGCGGGTCGAACGCCTCTCCGAGCCAGTGCAGGATCACCGGTTCCCGCACCTGGCGCAGCAGCTCGTCGTAGACGCGCAGGTAGTCGTCCGGTCCGGCCGCGACGGCCGCGAGCTGGCGCGACGCCATGAGGATCACCTGGGCGCCCGTGCCCTCCACGAACTCGACCTGCTCGCCGTAGGCGGCGAGCACGTCGTCGACCGACACCAGATCGGTGCGGTGGTCGGTGCCGGCCCCGGCCGCGATGCGGGCGTCGTGCGCCCTCGCCTGCTCGCTACTACGCGTCACCAGTTCCTGGACGGCCACCCAGTCGAGGCCCATGTTCCGCTGCGCCGTGTCCATCGCCTCGGCGACGCCCAGGCCGTAGGAGAACAGGTGGCGGCGGAACGCGAGCGTGGCGTCCCAGTCGACGGCCGCCGGGGCACCGGGCACGTTCTCGCCCCACGGGTCGGCCGCGACGTGCGCGGCGGCGAACGCCACCCGGCTGCGGTACGGCCCGGGGTGCTCGGCCCACTCCCGGGGCTCGGCCAGCTCCACGGTGCGCCACCCGCCCCCCGCGACGGGCAGGTCGATCCGCGCTCCGGTGAGCGGCACCTCCCGCTCGGTCAGGCTGGTCATGCCGGCCCGCCCGCGAGCTGCACCCGGACCCCCTCGGCCGACGACCGCAGCGCCGCGTCCACCAGACGCAGGCCGCGCACCCCGCTCATGAAGTCGTAGGGGTGCGTCCGTCCCGCGTCGACGTCGAGCAGGTAGCGCTCCCACTGCGCGCGGAAGCCGTTGGTGAACTCCTGGTTGTCGGGCACCTCCTCCCACTGCCCGCGGAAGTCCTGGTCGGTGGGCACGTCGGGGTTCCACACCGGCTTCGGCGTGCGCACCCGCGGCTGGATTCGGCAGCCGAAGAGGCCCGCGACGGCCGACCCGTGCGTGCCGTCCACCTGGAACTCGACGAGCTCCTTGCGGTCCACCCGCACCGCCCAGGACGAGTTGATCTGGGCGATGACGCCGCCGGCCAGCTCGAAGATCCCGTACGCCGCGTCGTCGGCGGTGGCCTCGTAGGCGTTGCCCTGCTCGTCCCAGCGCTGGGGGATGTGCGTGACGGACCTGGTCATCACCGCCTCGACGCCGCCGAAGAGGTGCTCCAGCACGTAGTTCCAGTGGCAGTACATGTCGAGCGTGATCCCGCCGCCGTCCTCGGCGCGGTAGTTCCAGCTCGGCCGCTGCGCGGGCAGCAGGTCACCCTCGAAGACCCAGTAGCCGAACTCACCGCGCACCGACAGGACCCGGCCGAAGAACCCCGAGTCGATCAGCCGCTTCAGCTTGATCAGGCCGGGCAGGTAGATCTTGTCGTGCACCACCCCGTCGACGATCCCCGCGGCCCGGGCCGCCTCGACGAGCTCCATCCCCTCCTCGACCGACTCGGCGAGGGGCTTCTCCGTGTAGACGTGCTTGCCGGCGGCGATCGCCCGCAGGATCGCCTTCTTGCGCTCGCTGGTGACCTGGGAGTCGAAGTAGACCGACGCCCCGTCCTCGGCCAGCGCGGCGTCGAGGTCGGTGTGGAACAGCTCGATGTCGTGGCGGCGGGCGATGTCGGCCAGCTTGTCGCGGCTGCGTCCCACCAGCACCGGCTCGATCTGCAGCCGGGTGCCGTCGGGTCGCAGGACCCCGCCGTCGTCGCGGATCGCGAGCACGGAGCGTAGGAGGTGCTGGCGGTACCCCATCCGCCCCGTCACGCCGTTCATCACGATGCGAACGGTGGGTCCTGACATGGGTCTACCTGCTCTCTCCGGGTTCGGCTGCGAACCGTCCGGCGTGGTCGGAACGAGGAGTAAGCGCTTTCCGAGAATAGGCCGGACGTTGAGGCAGCGGCAAGGCCAACGCTGTGACCACTGCGGACGGTATTTGTGCCGCCCCGCCTGTAGGCCGTTCAGGTGGGGCTGCCAATGTGACCCGAGTGCGTCTCGTCTTCCGCTCCGACGATCATGAGGAGTACTCCGCCGTCCGCGACCGCCTGCGACTGCACATCGTCGCCTGGGCGCGCCGGCGCGGCATCGAGGCGGAACCGTCACTCGTCGCCGCGGCACTCGACCACAAGCACAGCGTCGACGGCCGCCTCGGCCACTGGACCCGCGAGCACGTGGCCGACGCGCTGGCCGTGTGGTTCCCCCGCACGGTCGCGCTCCTGGAGGACGACCGGGACGCCGTCCCCACCGCCCTGCACGCCCTGATCGGCTTCCTCGCCGACCACGACTGGCTCGACTCCCGCTCCGCCCCCGCCGACGAGCTGCACGCACAGGTCACCGACTCCACGCCGGCCCTGTACGACGCCCTCGACGACGAGCGCAACCACGACCTCGGCACGTTCTGGGCCGTGCAGATGCTGCGCCACGGTGTCGCGACGGCCGACCCCGCCGCCGTCGCCCGTTTCCTGTCGCAGGTGCACGCAGGCGAGCTGGCGATCGACCGGGCCGCGTTGGACGAGATCCGGCGCCGCCAGGAGAACGAGACCACCGAACCGCCCCGTCCCGAGCTGCCGCCCGTGCTCCTTCCCGGCGCCGCCCAGATGCTCGCGGCCGCCGACTCCAGCGTCGCGCTCGCCCGCCTGCGCGCCTTCACCCGCTGGGTGCGGGCGGGGCGCGCGGTCACCCGCGAGGGCAGGCTCCTGCTCGCCGACGCCCGCGCGGTGGCGGACGCTCTGGACCTGGATCACTTCAGCCGCGACCGCGCCCGCACCAGCGACGACCTCCCGGAGATCACCCTGCTGCTGCACTGGGCACGGCAGGCCCGGCTCGTGCGTGTCGTCCACGGGCGGCTGGTGCAGGTCAAGAGCGCGGCCCCGCTGCTGAGCCGGCCGATCGAGCTGTGGAAGCGCGCGTTCGAGGCGGTCGGCGGCATCGGCGAGCACTTCGGGGGCAGCAACGTCTTCGGCGCGCCGTCGCTGTTCGGGATGAGCCTCGGGGAGGCCTTCCCGATCCTGCTGTTCCAGCTCTACTCCGCAGGCGGCGAACCGATCCCGGTGGAGCTGTTCCACCGCGCCGTGCGCGACACCGTGAACGAGCGGATGGGCTGCGTCGTCGACGACCTCGCCGGCGACGTCGAGCACCGGCTGTGGCGCCGCGACGTCACCGCGCTGCTGGACGCGCTGGAGCTGCTCGGCGCCGTCCACCTGTCGGAGAGCCTCGACGGCGACAACCAGGAAGAGCTGATCGCCCTCGCCGGCCGCGACGACCCCGACCCCACCCTGGTCTCGCTCACGCCGCTCGGCGTCTGGGCCGTGCAGGAGATGCTCACCGACCAGGGTGTCCACGCGCCGCTGGTCGGAGAGCTCGCCGACGAGGACATCGAGTACGTCTGCGTGCGTTGCAGCGGCCTGCGCCCCGAGATCGTCGAGGCCGAGCTGACCGCGTGGGTACGGGCCCGCAGCGGACGCGCGGCGGCCCAGGAGATCATGCGGTACCTGCAGCGGGTCGAGGATCCCGCGCACCGGGACCTGGCCCTGTTCGCCCTGTCCCGGGCCGGCGCCCCCGGGCGGGAGGCGGCCCGCTGGCGCGGCCGCCCCGCCGTGGCGCTGCGGGCCCCCTCCACGGGCGCCCAGCCGCGCGTCGAGTGCGACGCCCGGGCCCGCCGGCCCTGACCACTGCTCCATTTGGGGGATGCGCGGTACCTGTCCGTTACGTCAGGGGCACTCGGCGCGAGTACGGATCGGGTGGTGGCCGCCGCCCGTCCGCACGGAGGAAAGAGCAGCGGGATGGCCGACCCCTACGCGAGCTGGTCCGGAGCACCCAAGCAGTGGATCGTCGTCCCGGCGCAGCGCCGCTCGTCGCCGACGCTCGGCCCGGTCTTCCCGTCGGCCCCACCCCGCCGCATCAGGGGCGGCGGGATCGCCAGCTTCGCCGTGGCCGCCGTCCTGCTCACCTTCAGCGGCCCGAACACCTCGGTGGCCGACCTGGACAGCCCCTCCCCGGCCAACCCGGTCCCAGCCCTGGCCCCCTGACCCACCCCGCCCCGCCCCCACCCCGCGGCGCCCCCACCCCGCGGCGCCCCCGCCCCGCCCCGAGCGCGGGCCCCAGCCCCCGCGAGTCGCCCGTTTCCCGCGCGCGAGTCGCCCGATTCAGCCGCGCGAACCGCCGCAGCGGAACGCGCAAACCCGCCCAGACGCGTCCTCGCAGAGCCACCACGCTCCTCGCAGGGCCCACAGCATCTGCGACGACCCCACCCGCCCTGCGAAGACACCCAACCAGCCACGCGGTGGCCGCCCCACGGTTCAGGAAAGCCACTTTCAGGGCCGGAGAGTTCCGGAAAGTGGCTTTCCTGAACTTGCCGTGAACCTGCGGCGGGGTCAGGCGCGCAGGGCCGCGTCCACCACCTCGCGGGCCTCGTCCTGGATGCGGGTGAGGTGGTCCGGGCCGCGGAAGCTCTCGGCGTAGACCTTGTAGACGTCCTCCGTGCCCGACGGGCGGGCGGCGAACCAGCCACCCTCGGTGACGACCTTGAGGCCGCCCAGGGGGGCGCCGTTGCCGGGCGCGGCGGTGAGGCGCTCGGTGATGGGGTCGCCCGCCAGTTCGGTGGCCGTGACGTCGTCGGCCGAGAGCTTGCCCAGCTTCGCCTTGGACTCCGGGTCGGTGGCGACGTCGATGCGGGCGTAGGCGGGCTCCCCGAACTTCTCGGTCAGCGTGCGGTAGCGCTCGCTCGGCGTCTCGCCGGTGACGGCGGCGATCTCCGAGGCGAGCAGCGCGAGGATGATCCCGTCCTTGTCGGTGGTCCACACGGAGCCGTCGGTGCGCAGGAACGACGCGCCCGCGCTCTCCTCGCCCCCGAAGCCGATCGTGCCGTCGAGCAGGCCGGGCACGAACCACTTGAACCCGACGGGGGTCTCGACCAGCTTCCGGCCGAGGTCGGCGGCCACCCGGTCGATCATCGACGAGCTGACGGCCGTCTTGCCGACGCCGGCGTCGGGCGACCAGCCGGGCCGGTTGCCGTAGAGGTAGCCGATGGCGACGGCGAGGAAGTGGTTGGGGTTCATCAGCCCGTCGGCGGTGACGATGCCGTGCCGGTCGGAGTCGGCGTCGTTGCCGGTCGCGATCCGGAAGTCGCCGCGCCGCTCCACGAGCGAGGCCATCGCGTAGGGCGACGAGCAGTCCATCCGGATCTTGCCGTCCCAGTCCAGCGTCATGAAGCCGAACTGCGGGTCCACAGCCGGGTTGACGACGGTGAGGTCCAGCCCGTAACGCTCCGCGATCGCGCCCCAGTAGGCGACGCTGGCGCCGCCGAGCGGGTCGGCGCCGATCCGGATGCCGGCGTCCCGGATGGCGTTGAGGTTCAGCACCGACGGCAGGTCGGCGACGTACTCGCCGAGGAAGTCGTAGCGCCCGAGTCCCTGGCGGTCGATCGGACGGCGCGCCACCCCGGCCAGCTTCGCCTCGAGCAGTTCGTTGGCGCGTTCGGCGATCCAGCTCGTGGCGTCGGTGTCGGCCGGGCCACCGTTGGGCGGGTTGTACTTGAAGCCACCGTCAGCAGGCGGGTTGTGCGACGGGGTGACCACGACGCCGTCGGCCAGTCCGCTCACGCGGGCCCGGTTGTGGGTGAGGATCGCGTGCGAGACGGCGGGGGTCGGGGTGAAGGCGTCGTCACCGTCGGCGAGGACGTGCACCCCGTTGGCCTGGAACACCTCAACGGCGGTGATCCACGCCGGCTCCGACAGCGCGTGCGTGTCGCGGCCGATGAACAGCGGCCCTTCCGTGCCGTGAGCGGCGCGGTACTCGCAGATCGCCTGGCTGGTGGCGGCGATGTGGTCGTCGTTGAAGGTGGTGCGCAGCGACGAACCGCGGTGTCCCGACGTCCCGAAGGCCACCCGCTCGCCCGCCACGCCGGGGTCGGGGTGGCGGTCGTGGTAGGCGGCCAGCAGCGCGTCGACATCGACGAGATCGCCCGCCTGGGCGGGGGTTCCGGCGCGGGGATCGGACGACATGAGTGCTCCTGCGGTACGGGCGGCGGGGTCGGGGACACCTTGCCATTGCGGAGGGGGTCACTGCAGGACGCGTGGGCGATGGTCACAGTGAGCGAGCAGTTACCCGATCCGGGCCTCTTGTCCGGAGCGCCCGTATCCGGTCGTGTCGGCGCCGCGTTGGGCGTGACAGCGGGTACAGCGACCGTCACAGTCAGTGTGGACGGCGTTCCGCTCGAATCTTGAGGGAAGGCATCATGCGCGTTCGCACGACCGCCGCCGCAATTGTTCTCGCCGCGGCCTCCTCGTTGACCTTCGCTGGCCTCGCGCACGCTCAGCCCGGCGACAACGACTGTGGCAGCTACTCCTCGCAGGAAGAGGCCCAGACCGCGTTCGACGACGCGGCGGACGACGACAACGTCGACGACCTCACGAACCTCGACGAGGACAACGACGGCAACGCCTGCGACGACTTCGACTTCGCCGCGAACGACGACAACAACGACGACAACAACGCCGCGGACGACACGACCACCGCGGCCCCGGCTCCTGCCCCGCAGGTGGCTGCCGCACCCGCGGGCGGCGTGGACACCGGCGACGGTTCCACGGACGACATGCTCCCCGGTCTCCTGGTCCTCAGCGGTCTGACGACCCTGGGTGCCGGTGCCGGCGCGCTTGCCCTGCGGCGTTCGGCTCGCCGGTCCGACTGATCGGTCCGCACGGACGGCGACGGCTCCCCGGGCCGTCGCCGGGTAGTAAGGCGCCCACCTCGGCGGAGTGCGACCGCTGAAGCCCGTGCCCCGCTCGGGGCACGGGCAGCTGGGCGGAGGACCGGCAGTGGCGTCAGGCCGAGAGAGGCGAGCGCTGCTGGGGGATGCGCAGGTGCAGGGGGACACCTGCGCGCACCGTGGTGTCGGTGGTGAGGTGGTAGTGACCGCCCCGCGACCGCCCGCAGCGGTAGGACCTCAGCAGCCGGGCACCGAGCGACTCGAGCTCACGGGCCGCCGCCTCCGCGGCCTCGCGGGTGGGGTAGATGACCTTCCCGTCGGTACCGCGGCTCTGGCGGGGCAGCACGTGGCCTTCGATCTCGGCGCGGCTGGGTGTGCAGAAGATCGGGCGCCCGCCCTTGGTCAGCCGGGCGTGGCGGTGCAGGACCTCGCCGCGGGCCTGATCACGGACGCCGCGCTGCTCCGGGACCTCCGGTCCGGTGGTCGCGTCGCTCATGTCAGGGGCCCTCCTGCACGTCGCCGGTCGGAAGATCGCGAGGCACAGCTTCCCGTGTACGGGGCGGTAGCGGGATACCACCATCGTGTCCTTTTCTCGGAAGAGTTCACTGTGGGTCACGCCTGCCGCCCCCCGTCGGGAGTGTCCGACCGGCGTCCTACCTTTGTCCCGCACGAGGGAGGGGGGTGGGATCAGTGGTGCTGCACGTGCACCGGGCCGAGCGGGCCGACGCGCTGGCCGGGGCGCTCGGTGAGCTCCTCGCCCACCCGCCGGAGGATCCGTTCACGGCGGAGGTCGTCGCGGTGCCCGCCAAGGGCATCGAGCGCTGGCTGGCGCAGCAGCTGTCGCACCGGCTGGGCGCCGCCGCCGGGCGGGGTGACGGCGTGTGTGCTGGTGTCGCGTTCCCCTCCCCCACCGCCATGATCGCCGCAGCGGTCGGCGGTGCCACCGGGGTCGACCCCCGGGACGACCCGTGGCGCCCCGAGCGGGCGGTGTGGCCGCTGCTCGAGGTCATCGACGAGAGCGCGGGCGAGCCGTGGTGCGCCCCCTTGGGCGTCCACATCGGGGTTCGTGACGGCGACGCGCGACGCAGCCGCCGGCATGCCACCGCCCGCCACCTCGCGGAGCTGTTCGCGTCCTACGCCGCGGCCCGTCCCGACATGCTCGAGGGCTGGCGGGCGGGCGGCGGCGTCCCGGGCGACCGCGCCGCCGACCTGGCCTGGCAGCCCGAGCTGTGGCGGCGGCTGCGCGAGCGGATCGGGGTGCCGGGGCCCGCCGAGCGGCTCGGCGCCGCCTGCGCGGCCCTGCGTGCCGATCCCGCGGCGGCCGATCTGCCGCCGCGGCTGTCCCTGTTCGGCCCCACCCGGCTGCCTGCCGAGCACCTCGCCGTGCTCGGGGCGCTGGCGGAGCACCGCGAGGTGCACCTGTGGCTGCCCCACCCCTCCCCCGCGCTCTGGGCCGGCGTCGAGCCGCTCCGCCGCGTCCCGCAGCGGCGCGCCGACCCCACCGCGAGCCTGCCGCGCCATCCGCTGCTGTCCTCGCTCGGGCGCGACGTCCGGGAGCTGCAGGTCCGGCTGGCCGCGGCGGCCCCGTCCCTCGTCGACCACCACCACCCGCTGCCGGACCCCCCTGCCACCCTGCTGGGCAGGCTGCAGCACGACCTGCGCGAGGACCGGCCGCCCACGGGCGAGAGCCCACCGCGGCCGGACGACCGCAGCGTGCAGGTCCACTCCTGCCACGGCCCCGACCGCCAGGTCGAGGTCCTGCGCGAGGTCGTG
Organism: Pseudonocardia xinjiangensis; assembly: GCF_050948425.1. Lineage (NCBI taxonomy): Bacteria > Bacillati > Actinomycetota > Actinomycetes > Pseudonocardiales > Pseudonocardiaceae > Pseudonocardia > Pseudonocardia xinjiangensis. Next base: position 5,336,056 of record NZ_CP192009.1, read on the forward strand.
CTGGGGCTGCTGGAGGCCGACGCCACGCTCGAACCCCGCGACGTGCTGGTCATGTGCCCCGACATCGAGACGTTCGCGCCGTTGATCTCCGCGAGCTTCGGCCTGGGCGACCGGGAGGCGCCGGGCGCCGAGACCCACCCGGGCCAGCAGCTGCAGGTGCGGCTGGCCGACCGCGCGCTGCGTCAGGTCAACCCGCTGCTCGACACGGTCGCGCAGCTGCTCGAGCTGGCCGACGCCCGGCTCAGCGCGTCGCAGCTGCTCGACCTGCTGGGCTCCACCCCGGTGCGCCGCCGGTTCCGGCTCGACGACACCGACCTCGACAGGTTGCGCGAGCTCGTCGTCCGGTCCGGGGTGCGGTGGGGCCTCGACGCGCCTCACCGCGCTCCGTTCCATCTCGACGGGTTCCCGCAGAACACCTGGTCAGCCGGCCTGGACCGGCTGCTGCTGGGGGTCACCATGGCGGGCGGCTCCGGGGAGCAGGAGTGGCTCGGCACCGCGCTGCCCATGGAGGAGGTCGACTCGGGCGACGTCGAGCGGATCGGACGGCTCGCGGAGTTCGTCGACCGGCTCGCCACGGTCCTGTCCCGGCTGGCGGGCGAGCACACCCTCGACGAGTGGGTGGCCGCGCTGGTCGGCGGCCTCGACGCGCTCACCGACACCACCGCCACCGACGCGTGGCAGGCCGCGCAGGCCCGCGGCGAGCTGGCCGACGCCGCCCGCGCGGCCGGCCCGCACGCCGCCGTCGTCCCACTCGGGCTGGCCGACGTGCGGGGGCTGCTCGGGGAGCAGCTGCGCGGGCGTCCCACCCGCGCCAACTTCCGCACCGGCACGCTCACCGTGGCCACGTTGGTGCCGATGCGGTCGGTGCCGCACCGGGTGGTGTGCCTGCTCGGGCTCGACGACGGGGTGTTCCCGCGGGCCGGTGTGCCCGACGGCGACGACGTACTGGCCCGCGACCCACTCGTCGGGGAGCGCGACCCCCGCAGCGAGGACCGCCAGCTGCTGCTCGACGCGATCTGCGCGGCCACCGAGCATCTCGTCGTCGTGCACTCCGGGGCCGACGAGCGCACCGGCGCGCGCCGCCCACCGGCGGTGCCGCTCGGGGAGCTGCTCGACGCGATCGAGGCCACGGCCGGGGCCGGCGCCCGGGAGCACGTCGTGGTGCGCCATCCGCTGCAGCCGTTCGACGCCCGCAACTTCACCGCGGCCGCGCTGGCCGCGCCCGGGCCCTTCAGCTTCGACCGTGCCGAGCTGGCCGGGGCGCGGTCCGCCGCCGGGCCGAAGTCGTCGGCCAGGCCGTTCGTCACGGGGCCGCTCCCGCCCGTCGAGCGGCCGGTGGTCACGCTGGACGAGCTGGTCACGTTCCTCGAGCACCCGGTCAAGGAGTTTCTCCGCCAGCGGGTCGGCCTGTCGCTCTTCGCCGGCGAGGACGACCCGTCCGACGCGCTGCCGGTGGATCTCGACGGGCTGGCCACCTGGGCGATCGGCAACCGGCTGCTGCACGACCGGCTCGCCGGCCACGACCTGGACCACTGCAGGCAGGCCGAGTGGCGACGCGGCGAGCTGCCGCCGGGCGCGCTGGGCGACGCCGTGCTCACCCGCGTGCTCGACGACGTCGAACCGCTGGTCGCGGCAGCGGCCCCGCTCCGGGTGGGCGAGGCGCAGGACCGGGACGTCGACGTCTCGCTGCCGGGTGGCATCCGCGTGGTGGGCACCCTCGGCGGTCTCCACGGCACGGTGCTGCTGCGCGTCGAGTTCTCCCGGTTGGCGCCGAAGCAGCGGATCCGGGCGTGGGTCCGGCTGCTGGCGCTCACCGCGTCCACAGCGGAGCCGTGGACGGCCGTCACGATCGGCCGGGGCACGCGGTTCGGGTTGTCCAGGGCGAGCGCGGGGCCGCTCGATCCCGCGCAGGCCACCGACGTGCTCGCCGAGCTGGTCGAGCTGCACCGGGCCGGGCTGCGGGAGCCGCTGCCGCTGCCCACGGTGGCGGCCCACACCTACGCCACCGTGCGGCGCGGGGGGGCCGACGCCGCTGCGGCGCTCGAGGAGGCGCTGCGCAAGTGGACCAGCGGCGCGGGCGCCGAGCAGGCCGACGACGCACACGTGCGGGTCTGGGGGCGCGCCCCGGGGCCCGGCGTGCTCACCGCCCCCGGCGGACCGGGCAGCGAGCCCACCCGGTTCGGTGCGCTCGCCATGCGGTTGTGGGCCCCCTTGCTGACGGCGGAGGACGTGGTTCGGCTGTGAGACGACCATGACGACGACCATCGGCCGCACCCCGGTGCTCGCTCCGGCCTCGTTCGACGTCTGTGGCGCGCTGCCCACCGGCACCACGGTCCTGGAGGCGAGTGCGGGCACCGGCAAGACGTTCACCATCGCCGCGCTCGCCGCCCGCTACGTCGCGGAGGGCCACGCCACGCTGCCCGAGCTGATGCTCGTGACGTTCGGCCGGGAGGCCAGCCAGGAGCTGCGGGAACGGGTGCGGGAGCGGCTCGTGTCGGCCGAGAGCGGGCTGGCCGAGCCCGCCGCGGCGCGCAGCGGCGGCGACGAGGTGCTCCGGCTGCTCGCCGACGCGCCCGACGCCGAGGTGGCCGTGCGCCGAGGGCGGCTCGCCGGTGCGCTCACCCAGTTCGACGCCGCCACGATCGCCACCACCCACCAGTTCTGCCAGCAGATGCTCGCCGGGCTCGGCGTCGCGGGCGACGGCGATCCGGACGCCGTCTTCGCCGAGTCGATCGACGATCTGGTCACCGAGGTGGTCGACGACTTCTACGTGCGCAAGTACGGTGCCCACGGCGCGGGCACGCCGGCCTTCAGCCGGTCGGAGGCCCTCGCGCTGGCCCGCCGGGCCGTGCACGACGGGCAGGCCCGGCTCGAACCGGTCGACGCCGCCCCGGGGAGCACGGCGCAGGTGCGGCACCGGTTCGCGGTGGCGGTGCGCAGCGAGGTGGCGCGCCGCAAGCGCGCCCGGCGCATCTACACCTACGACGACATGCTCACCCGGCTCGCCGACGCGCTGGCCGACCCGTCCCGCGGGGCCCCGCAGCGGTTGCGCGACCGCTACCGGGTCGTGCTGGTCGACGAGTTCCAGGACACCGACCCCGTCCAGTGGGACATCCTGCAGCGGGCCTTCCACGGCCACACCACGCTGGTGCTGATCGGCGACCCGAAGCAGGCGATCTACGCCTTCCGCGGCGCCGATGTCGTCAGCTACCTCGACGCCACCGAGAGCGCGCGCCGGCACGCCACGCTGGCGCGCAACTGGCGCAGCGACGCGCCGCTGCTCACCGCGCTCGACACCGTGTTCGCTGGCGCCGCGCTCGGCGACCGGCGGATCACGGTGCACCCGGTCGAGGCCGCGCACCGGGGGCAGCGGTTGGCTGGCGCACCGGTCGACACGCCCTTCCGGCTCCGGGTGGTGGCGCGGGCCGGGCTGCCCAAGGCACCGAAGCGCGACCTCGCCGTCGTCGCCCCGGCGCGCGACCTCGTGGCGGGCGACGCGGCGGCCGACATCGCCGCGCTGCTGGCGAGCCCCGCCCACGTCGAGGGCCGTCCGGTGCTGCCGGGGGACGTCGCGGTGCTGGTGCGCACCAACGACCAGGGCGCGCGGATCCGCGAGACCCTGGCCGCCGTCGGCGTGCCTGCGGTGCTCTCGGGCAGCGCCAGCGTGTTCGGCACGCCGATCGCCGCCGAGTGGCTCACGCTCCTCGAGGCGCTGGAGCAGCCGAGGGCGTTCCGGGCCCGCGCCGCGGCGCTCACCTGCTTCCTGGGCCACACGGTCGAGGAGCTGTGCGGCCCCGCGGCCGACGACCTGCTCGACGCGCTCGGCGGCACCCTCCGGGCCTGGGCCACGGTGCTGCACGACCGCGGCGTCGCGGCCCTGCTGGAGGCGGTCACCACGGCCACCGCGCTGCCCCGGCGGCTGCTGGCCACGTCCGACGGGGAGCGGCGGCTCACCGACCTGCGCCACATCGCGCAGGCACTGCACGCGGCGGCCGTGGCCGAGCACCTCGGCCCGGCGGCGCTCACCGACTGGCTCCGCCACCGGATCGCCGACGCCGCGGAGGACGTCGGCGCCGAGCGCAGCAGGCGGCTGGAGTCCGACGCGGCGGCGGTGCAGATCATCACCATCCACCGCAGCAAGGGCCTGGAGTTCCCGATCGTCTACGTGCCCTTCGGGTGGGACCGCAACGTCCGCGACCCCGACGTGCCCCTGCTGCACGACGACTCCGGCGCCCGCGTCCTCGACGTCGGCGGGGAGACCGGCGACGGCTGGAAGGAGCGCTGCGCCAAGCACCGCGCCGAGGAGGCGGGCGAGGACCTGCGGCTGCTCTACGTCGCGCTCACCCGGGCGCGCTGCCAGGTGGTCACGTGGTGGGTGCCGGCCACCACCACGGCCACGTCCCCGCTGCACCGGCTGCTGATCGGACGTCCCGGCCCCGGCACCGAGCCCGCGGAGGCCTACCGGGTCCCGCCGGACGCCGCCGCGCTGGCGGCGCTGCGCGAGCTGGCATGTGCCGAGATCGCCGTCGAGGAGGTCGGGCTCCGGCCCGCTCCCGGCTTCACCGCGCCCGCATCGGTGCCGGGTGAACTGCGGGCCGCCGAGTTCCGGCGGCTGCTCGACACCGCGTGGCGACGCACCTCCTACAGCGCGCTCACCGCCACGGCGGGCCACGGCCCCGGCGTGGGCAGCGAGCCGGAGGAGCCGGGCACCGACGACGAGGGGGACCTCGAGGACGGCGTCGGCCTCGATGCCGACCCGGCCGGAGACGCCGCCCCGGGCGGCGTGCTGGCGTCACCGATGGCCGAGCTCCCCGTCGGCGCCGGTTTCGGCACCCTCGTGCACGCGATCTTCGAGGCGGCCGACCTCACCGCGGCCGACCTCCCGGCCGAGCTCGCCGTCCACGCCCACGAGCAGCTCGCGCGGCACCCGGCCCCCGGCGTCGACGCCGACGCGCTCGCCGCGGCGCTCCTGCCCGCGGCGCGCACGCCGCTCGGGCCGCTCGCCGGAGGGCTGCGGCTGGCCGACATCGCCCCGCGCCACCAGCTCGCGGAGCTCGACTTCGAGCTGCCCCTCGCCGGTGGCGACGGTCCGGGGGCGGCCGTTCCGCTCGCCGCCGTGGCACCGCTGCTGCGCCGCCACCTGCCCGCCGATGATCCGCTGGTGCGCTACCCGGACGTGCTCGCCGAGCTTCCCGAGCAGCAGCTGCGCGGCTACCTCACCGGCAGCATCGACGCCGTGCTCCGGCTCCCGGGCGACCGGTTCGCGGTGGTCGACTACAAGACCAACTGGCTCGGCCCGGTCGGGCCCGAGGGACCGGCACCGCTCACCTCGGCCCACTACGCGCCGGTCCGTCTCGCCGACGCGATGATCGCCGCCCAGTACCCGTTGCAGGCACTGCTGTACTCGGTCGCCCTGCACCGGTACCTGCGCTGGCGCCTGCCGGCCTACGACCCGGAGCGCCACCTCGGCGGCGTGCTGTACCTGTTCGTGCGCGGCATGTGCGGCCCCGACACCCCCGTGGTCGACGGCGTCCCGTGCGGGGTGTTCAGCTGGCTGCCGCCCGCCGCGCTGGTGGTGGAGCTCTCCGCACTGCTCGACGGGGCGGTGGCATCGTGACCACCCCTGCGGGAGCCACCGCCGTCGGCCCGGCGGTCGATCCCGGCGACGTCCGGCTGGCCCGCACGGCCACGGGCCTGCTCGCCACGTTCAACGCCGCCGGGGTGCTCGACCCGGCCGACGTCCACGTCGCCACCCGGGTCGGCCGGCTCGGCGGCGAAGCGCGCGAGGAGGTCCTGCTCGCGGTGGCGCTGGCCGTGCGCGCGGTACGGCTGGGGTCGGTGTGCGTCGACCTGGCCGACGTCAGCCGCACGGTGCTCGGCGAGGGCGACGAGCTCGTCGACGTCTCCGCACTGCCCTGGCCCGAGCCCCACGGCTGGCTCGCGGCGTGCACGTCGGGCCCGCTCGTGGCCGACGGGGCGCACGCACCGGCGGGCAGCCCGTTGCGGGTGGTGGACGGGCTGCTCTACCTCGACCGCTACTGGCGGGAGGAGGAGCAGGTGCGGTGCTCGCTGGCCGAACGGGCGGCCACGGCTCCGCCGCAGGTGGATCTGCCCCGGCTGGGCGCGGGGCTCGACCGGCTCTTCCCGGCGGCCGGGTCGGAGCGGCAGCGGCTCGCGGCAGCGGTCAGCGCGCTGCGCCGGGTCACCGTGCTGGCCGGTGGCCCCGGCACCGGCAAGACCACCACCGTCGCGCGCCTGCTGGCGCTGCTGCACGACCAGCCGGGCCCCGCGCCTCGCGTCGCGCTGGCCGCGCCCACCGGCAAGGCGGCGGCCCGCCTGCAGGAGGCGGTGGCTGCGGAGCTGCCGGAGCAGCTGCGGGCCCGCGTGCCGGAGGCGGCCACCCTCCACCGGCTGCTCGGGTGGCGGCCGGGCACCCGCCGCTTCCGCTACGACCGCACCCAACGCCTGCCGTTCGACGTGGTGGTGGTCGACGAGACGTCGATGGTGTCGCTGACGATGATGGCGCGGCTGCTGGAGGCCGTCCGGCCGCAGGCCCGCCTGGTGCTGGTGGGCGACCCCGACCAACTCGCGTCCGTCGAGGCCGGTGCGGTGCTGGGTGATCTCGCCCGCGCTCCGGGCCGGGCCGAGCCCGCGCTCGACGCGGCGCTCCACGAGCTCGGCCTGACCGGGGGTGTGGTCAACGGGGTGGTCACGCTGCAGCACGTCTGGCGGTTCGGCGGCACGATCGCCGAGTTCGCCAGGGCGGTGCAGGCGGGCGACGCCGACACGGCGGTCGGCCTGCTGCGCAGCGGACAGCCCGACCTCGCCTTCGCCTCGGAGCCCGAGTCGGTCCGGGCCGACGTCGTGCAGGCCGGGCGGGAGCTCGCCCGGGCGGCCGCCGCGGGCGAGGTCGAGGCCGCGCTCGCCGCGCTCGAACAGCACCGGGTGCTGTGCGCCCACCGCCAGGGGCCGTACGGCGTGGCCCGGTGGACCGGCGAGATCGAGCGGTGGCTCGGCGCGCCCCCCACCGCGCTCGGGTCGCGCGCCGGCCTCCCCCGCGGCGCCGCGCCGGCCGGGCCCTGGTATCCCGGGCGCCCGGTCCTGGTCACCGCCAACGACTACGAGACCGGCCTCTTCAACGGCGACACCGGCGTCGTCGTGGACCGCCCCGAGGGCCTGCGGGTGGCCTTCGCGCGCGGCGGCCCGCCCACGCTGCACCCGCCGTCGCGGCTGGCGGAGGTGGCCACGGTGCACGCCATGACCGTCCATCGCGGTCAGGGCAGCCAGTTCCGGCGGGTCACGGTGGTACTGCCGCCCGCCGAGTCGCCGTTGCTCACCCGCGAGCTGCTCTACACCGCCGTCACCAGGGCGCGGGAGTTCGTGCGGGTCGTCGGCACGGAGGAGGCTGTGCGCGCTGCAGTGCAGCGCCCGGTGGGGCGGGCGAGTGGGCTGCGCCTGCGGTTGGGGCTGGAAAACTGAGTGTTGTCGTCTTTCGGGATTTTGTGAATCAGCGAGAAGATAGTCATCCCCGTATACCTCCCGGGTGACGTTCTCCATAGTCACTCATCGCCATTCGCGAATACACTCCTCGTGATCGCCGAGTCGTATGCCGCGTTTTCGTACCCATTGGAGGACCGAGGATGGAGATCACACACCGCGAACGCGCGGCCCTCGTCGAAGCTGCCCGGGCCATCGCGCCCGTGCTGCGGGACAACGCCGATCAGGCCGAACGGGAGAGTCGGCTCACCGACGAGGCCGCCGACGCTCTGCGCGAGGCCGGCTTCTTCCGGCTCGGTGTCCCCCGGAGCCGCGGCGGCGCCGAGGCAGACCTGCTGACGTGTCTGGAGGTCACGTCCGAGGTGGCGCGAGCGTGTGCGTCGAGCGCGTGGGTCGTCGCCCTGTCCTACGGCGCGCAGCGGATGGCCGGGTCGTTCGGTGAGCAGGTCCGCGCCGACCTGTGGGGGAAGGACCCGGATGTCGCCTTGTGCGGCGCGTTCACCGGGTTCGGCCTCGTGGTCACGCGCACCGATGGCGGGCAGCTCGTGTCGGGCCGGTGGTCGGCGGTGTCCGGCTGCTACCAGGCCGGCTGGGCCGCGCTCGGCATGCCGATCGTGAACGATGACAACGAGCGGGGTCTCGGACTCGTGCCCCTCGACGCCCTTTCCATCGAGGACACCTGGGACATGGCCGGAATGCGGGGAACCGGCAGCAATACGCTCGTGGCCGACGAGGTTTTCGTGGCAGACCGCCATATTCGTCGTTTTATCGACCTTATGGAAGGTGGTGGCGAAGGCGCCGAGCCGTTCTATCGCGTTCCCGGCCGATCCTTGGCGATGCCCCTCGCGGCGGTCCTGCACGGGATCGCCCGATCGGCCTTCGAGCAGACGATGGACGTGGTCGACAGCGGCAAGCCCTTGGCGATGTCGACCTACAGCCGGCTCGCCGATTCCCCGGGTGTCCAGGCGAGCTTGGCGGAGGCCGCCAACCTCATCGACTCGGCGTGGTTGCACATGGCCCGGTCGGCCGAGGCCCTCAGCGAGGCGGCCGAGGCCGGACGACGACCCGACATCACCCTGCGGGCCCGGGGGCGGATGGACGCCGGGCACGCTTCCCGGTGCCTGCGCGAGGCACTGCAGCTCCTGCTGACGGTGAGTGGCGCCAGCTCCTTTTCCCGAGCGAAGGTCATCGAGCGCAACTGGCGGGATCTGGAGACCGCGGCACGCCACCCCAGCCTCAACGAGGGGCTGATCCGGGAGATGTACGGCCGGGCGCTGGCCGGGGTCCAGGAGCAGGCCAGCGCCATGATCTAGGAGCCCGGCGCGTTCGGAGCCGGAACCGCCACCCCGCGTGGTCAGCCGCGGGCCGTTGCGCCGATCATGTCCTGGTGGCGGACGAGTCGGTGGCCCCGGCCGGAGCAGGTGCGGGCGCGCCCCGGAGACCGGGCCTGTCCTTCGCGCTCCTCCTCCGCGCGGGCGCGGCCGCGCTGGGGATCGCCGCCCTCGTCGCCGGCTGCGTGAGCGCATTCGTGCTGCGGAGCGACACCGCCGCGGTGGCCGTCCTCGTCGCCGGCGCGGCGCTGGTCATCGTCGTGCTGGTTCTCCCCCGGCTCTCAGAGCTGAACGTGGGCACGGACGGCGTCAGCCTCAAGCTCACGATGGAGGCGGCGGCCACCGGTGCCCCCACCGCCGCGGGGGTGATGGAGAACTCCGGTCTGGCGCGCTTCGCGATCGCCTACGAGATCGTCCACTCCGAGCTCCGGGGCAACCCCGAGTACGAGAGCGCGCGGGTGCACCTCCAGGACGTCCTGGTCGAGCGGGCCAGTGCGATGGCCTTCGGCTCCACGATCCCCGCCGCCGAGGTGCGGGCGTTGTTCATCGGGGGCTCGCCGGTGCTCCGGACCCTCAGCATCGGGTTCATGAAGGGCGATCCGTCGACGGCGGACACCGGGCTCCTGGCGTCGGCGATCACCGCCCCGGCGTCCGCGAACGAGCAGTACCAGGCCCTGGACCTGGTCGAGCAGCTGTGGGCGCGGTGGAGCCGGGAGGAGCGGGAGTACCTGCGCAGCCGCATCCGGGCCACCGACTTCCAGCCGGGCACCAGCAGGTCCCGCCTCGCCGCGCGCATCCTCGACCTGCCCGTGGAGCCCCGGCTCCCCCAGCGCTGACCCGGCGGGGTCAGACCACCGCGGGCTCCCGCTCGGCCGCCGCGCGGCGCAGCGCCCGGTACACGATGTTCGGATCCCCCAGCCGCCGGCGCAGCTCCCGCTCCAGGCCGGCGATCGGGTACAGGTTCTGCGGCGCCCGGGAGTCCTTGAACTCGACCGACGCGAAGCGGCCCAACGTCACCTGGCTCCGTGACGCGAGCGTGACGGCGTCGGCCGTGGCCAGCTCCGCGCTGCACTCCACCCGCACGATCCCCGCCCACGGCGCTCCCGGACGGCACGGCAGCCGGAGGTACCAGGTGTGGCGTCGCCACGGGGCCTCGATCCGGAACACGGGCGTGCGCTGCCCGGCGGCGAGCGTGGCGATCATGGCCCCGAGCTGGGCGGGGAGGTAGCTGCTGTGGTGGGTCTTGACGTACCCGATGGTCCGCGGCAGGTGCTGGCGACCGCGCAGCGAGCCGTCGAGCACGAGCAGGTCGTCGACGGCGGCGTGGTCGAGGCCGGCGCCGTCGAGCGGGGCCAGGTGGGCGGCACGGGCGACGGTGGCGGCGACGAACTCCGTGTCGGCGAGCGCCCGCTGCAGCGCCGAGCTGAGCACCTGGCCGGGCGCCACACCGGGCCGCTCGGTCGTGTGGTGGGCCTGGTAGGCGCCCGCCCCGGTGACGATGTCGGTGGTGGCTTCGGCCGTGCTGAACACGCCGCGGCGGACCTCGGGCGGCAGCAGATGTGCGCCTTCCCGGCAGCAGCAGACCGCCCCGGCCGCATACGACGCGCACAGGGCGGGCGAGGCCAGCCCGGGCTCCTCCTCCACCCACACCTGCGCGTCCACCCGCCGCACGCCGTCGACGAAGAGCACGGCCTCCGGCGGCGCGACAGCAGGGTCCGGGTCGACCGGACACCACTGCTGCACGGGCTGCTCGACGTCGAGCACGACCTCGGCGGCCGACTCGTTGAGCTCGGACTCGACGCTGGCGCCGTAGGAGGGATCCCAGGCTTCGACGGCGAACTTCACAGGCCCTCCCGCGTGACGGACGACGTGCGCTGGTCGCGGCTCACCACGAACTTCACCGGCACCCGCTCGGCGAGCGCCGCCACGTGCGTGACGACGCCGACCATCCGGTCGCCCCGGGTGGCGAGGTTCTCGAGCGTGCTCGCGACGACCTCGAGGTTGGCCTCGTCGAGAGTGCCGAAGCCCTCGTCGAGGAAGATCGACTCCAGGCGGGCGGCCCCCTGCGCGGCGAGCCCGGACATCTGCGCCGAGAGCGCCAGTGCGAGCGCGAGGCTCGCCTGGAACGTCTCACCGCCCGAGAGCGTCTTGACCGGGCGCCGCGCGTCGGCGTCGGCGTGGTCGATCACCAGGAACTCGCCGCCTTCGTGGGTGAGCTCGAACTGGCCGCCGGACAGCTCGGCGAGGCTGCGGGACGCGTCGGCCACCAGCGCGTCGAGCGCTGAGGCCACCAGCCAGCGCGGGAACCCGTCGGACCGCAGCAGGTTGCCGAGCAGCTTCGCCACCTGCTGGGCCGACTCGGCCTCCTCGCGGTCGGTGCGGATTCTCTCCGCCGCCGCCCGCCGCTCGGCGACGCGCTCCTGGGCCGACCGGGACCGGGCGATCACGCCGGCGACCGCGGCGAGCGCGGTGGTGCCGAGCGGTGGGGCGGCGGAGACGTGGTGGGCGAGCAGGTCGTCGGCGATCCGGCGCTCCACGGCGTCGCGGGCGCCCCTGGCCGTCTGCGCCGCGCGCTCGGCCTCGGCCAGCCGGTCGGTGCGGGCGGCCGCCTCGCGGCGGGCCCAGTCGACGAGTGTCTGCCACCCCGCCAGCAGCTCGTCGCCGCCGACGGCGGGCGCACCGAGCGGGACGAGCGGGTCACGGGCGTGGCGCAGCGCGTCCCAGGCTGCCGCGACCTCCCGGCCGACGTCCGCCGCGGCGCGTTCGGCCGACCGCCACGCGGCGCGGGCTGCGCGCAGCTCCGCGTCGGCCTCCCGGACCGCGAGGTCGAGGGCGTCGAGCCGCTCCAGCTCCGCGGCGGCGGCGGAGTCGGACGGCGCGCCGGCCAGCGCGGCCTCCAGCTGCGTGACGCTCCGCTCGATCGCCTCGACGGCACCCCGGGCGTCCTGCTCGGCGCGGGCGGCGGCGGTCTCGTCGCGACGCCGCTCGGCCGCGGCGCGCTCGGCCGCGGCCCACGCCTCCTCGGCGGCGGCCCGGAGGCGTTCGGCCGACGCGGCCTCCTCCTGAACGGACCCGAGCTCGGCGTGCCGGGACGCGGTCGCCGCGCCGGCCCACTCGACCAGCGTGGTCCAGCCGCGGAGGACGTCGCCGCCGTCGACCGCCGGGGCACCGAGCGGCACCAGCGGGTCGCGGGCGGCCCGCAGTGCGGCCGCGGCGGCGGTGACCTCGGCGCGCAGGTCCTCCACGGCAGCGGCCGCCTCGGCGCGGCGCCGGCGGGCACCCCGAACCGCGACGTCGGCCTCCTCCGCCGCCGCGGCGAGCCGGTCGAGATCGGCGAGCGCGGCGTCGATCTCCGCAGCGGTCGGGACCTGGGCCGCGCCGGCAGCGGGCAGCACCCCCTGCACCGCAGAGCGCAGCCGCGCGATCGTGGCGTCCAGCCGCTCGACCTCGGCGGCCACCCGCTCCCGCGCCGCCTCCGCCGCCACCTCCCGGCGCCGGGCCTCGTCGTGGGCCCGCTCGGCGGCGGCGACGGCGCGCCGCGGGCCGTCGGGGTCGGTGTCGGCCGGCAGCGGCGCGGGCAGGGTGGCGACCACCTGGGTGCAGACCGGGCACGCCTCGCCCGCGACGAGAGCGGGGCGCAGCGCGGCGGCGAGATCGGCGCGCTGCGCGAGCGCGTGCTGCTCCTGAGCGTGGACGAGGCGGTGGCGGGTGTCGGCCACCAGCGCCACGGCCGCCGCGATCTCCCGCTCCGCGCCCGCCGCACGCTCACCGGCCGAGCGGCGCTCCTCCTCGGCGTCGTGGAGCTCACGGCGGTCGCGGCGCGCCTGCTCCAGTGGCGCCCGGTCGGGTGCGGCGGCGAGCACCGAACGGGCCTGCGCGTCGGCGGTCTCCGCCTCGGCCAGCACGGCGTCGGCCCGGTCCAGGGCGGCGACGGCACCGGCGCGGCGCCGTTCGAGCGCGTCGAGCCCGGTGGGAACCGCCACCGACCGCAGCGCGTCCCGCTCAGCCGTGAGCCTGCGCACGGCGTCCTGCGCCGAGGTGAGCGCGGAGACCGCGGTGTCGCGACGGGACCGCGCGTGCTCCAGGCCCGCTCTGGCGTCGGCGGCGTCGCTCGCGGCGGTGGCGTAGGCGGCACTCGCCTTCTCGTGCCGCTCCCGCGCGCCCGGCAGCTCCGCCGACAGGCTCCGGAGCTCGGCGTACTGACGGCGAGCCTGCTCCAGCGGGCCCCGCGCCGGGGCGGCGGCGAGCCGCTCGCGCGCGGCGGTGTCGGCGGCCTCGGCGGCGGCGCCCCGTGCCACGGCGGCCGCCTGCTCGGCGGCCGCGGCGCGCTGCCGGGTGTCGAGCTCGGCGAGCCCGTGGGGCAGGGTGAGGGCGCCGAGCTGCTCCCGTTCCGCGTGCAGCCGGGCGACCAGCCCTTCGGCGGTGTGGAGGGCGGCCTCCGCGCCTGCCAGCTCGGGAACGGCGGCGCCGACGCGCTCCGACAGCGCCTCCAGCTCTCCCACCAGCGCGGCGGCGGCCTCCTCGGCCTCCGGGGTGGCGTCGGCGTAGGCCGTGAGCTGCTCGGCCAGCACCTCGGACCGCTGCCGCTGGGCCGCCGCCTCGCTGTTGGCCTCCCGGGCGATCACGTCGTAGACGCCGAGCCCGAGGATCCGCACCAGCTTCTCCTGGCGCTTGCGCGGCTCGGTGTGCAGGAACTCGGCGAAATCGCCCTGCGGCAGCACCACACAGGTGCAGAAGTCGCCGAAGGGCAGCCCGAGCAGCTCCTCGACGGCCTTGGTGACGGGCCCGGCGCCGTCGGCGAGCGGCTCGGTGTCCTCGCCGGGGCGGCCGAGACCCGACCCGTCGCGCAGCCGTTCCAGCCGGGCGCTGCGTACCGACACGCCGCCGGTGGCCGCTCGCCGCAGCTCCCGCGCGGCGACGTACCGGCCGCCGGCGACGTCGAAGACCAGCCGGACCGTGCCGCGGCCCACCGACGGCGCCAGCGCCAGCCCGACGGTGCGGCTGTTGTCCCACCGCGGCACCGACCCGTAGAGCGCGAAGGTCATCGCGTCGATCACCGTGGACTTGCCCGACCCCGTGGGCCCGACCAGTGCGAAGTACTCCGCGCCCGTGAAGTCGACCGTCGTGGGCTCGCGGAACGAGGCGAAGCCCGCCATCTCCAGGAGTACCGGGCGCATCAGCCCACTCCCCCGCTGGGGCTCGAACTGTCGGTGACCCGGTCGTGCAGGCGCGCGAACAGCTGCTCGACGCGGGTGTCGGCGATGTTGCGGGTGCCCAGGTACTCGCGGAACAGCTCGGACGGGCCCTGGTCGGGCCCACCGGTGGTGGGGCGGGACGCCGCGACGGGCGCGGCGAACTCCGGGTCGATCCGCACCTCGAGGGCACCGGGCAGCATCGCGATCACCTCTTCCCGCAGGCCCGCGCGGGCGGGCTCACGTACCCACACGCGCAGGAAGTCGTCGCCCACGGTGTCGGCGAGCACCGACAGTTCCGCCATCGTGCCGCGCAGCGTGCGCAGCCTGCGCCCCGCCGTGATCGGGATGTCGGTGATCTTCGCCGGGGTGCCCGGTGCGGCCTCCACGAGGCAGACGACCGGCGTGTTGTCCTGCTCACCGAAGTCGACGGCGAGCGGCGCGCCGCAGTAGTGCACCGGACAGGGCGCGTCGATGCGCTGGCGGCGGTGCAGGTGGCCGAGGGCGACGTAGTGGGCCTCGAGAGGGAAGATCGCGGCGGGCACCGCGTACTCGAAGATCGACTGTGCGGCCCGCTCCCCTCCGCCGAACGTGCCGTTGAGCACGGTGAGGTGGGCCATCACGAGGTTGACCGCGTCGTCGCGGAAACCGGCGGTGAGGCTGGCGAGGATGTCGCGCAGCTGCTGGTCGTAGGCGCCGGTGTTCTCGGCGGGCGTGTTGGTGACGAGCTCGGCTGCGCGCACCGCGTAGCGCTGCGACAGGAACGGCAGCACCGCCACCGTGGCCCGCTCTCCCGTGGACCGGGCGGTGAACTCCACCACCCCGCCCCGCTCCGCGGTGCGCACCGACCCGACCAGCGTGATCCCGGCGACGCCCGCCAGCGGCCGGTAGGCGTCGAGGGTGGGCGCGTGGTCGTGGTTGCCCGCGATCGCGATCACCTCGGCCCCGGTGCGGGCCAGCCCCATGAGCGTGCGGATCACCAGCTGCTGCGCCGGCGCCGATGGCGCCGCCGTGTCGTAGAGGTCGCCCGCGACGAGCACCGCGTCGACCTCCTGCTCCCGCGCGATGCCGACGATCTCGCGGAGCACCTGCTCCTGCTCGTCGAGGCGCGAATGGCCCTTGAGCGTCTTGCCGACGTGCCAGTCGGACGTATGAAGCAGTCGCATCAGGTGGTCATCGTAGGCACCGGGTCCGTCAGATCCCGGAGCGCCACACCCACCGGTGCCGATGGTCATGACCGGCGGCCCGAGCGGTCGCCGGGCGGCCCGCGCGTCGCGCTCAGCGCGGTCCGGCGCCCGGACCAGGTCCGGAGCGCGCGTAGCGTCGAGGCGTGGCATCCGGAGTGGTCGCGGCGCTGGCGTATGCCGGTCCGCCGCCGTTGACGCTGGCACGAACGTTCACGTCCTGGCGGTTCACGCCGGGGGTTGCGGCGACCGTGGCCGCACTCGGCGGCGGGTACGGGGTGGGCTTGCGCAGGCGGCCGGCCGCGGCGGAGGCATGGCCGCGGGGCCGGACCGCGTGCTTCGCCGCCGGGGTCGTGGTCATCGCCCTGGTCGGGATGTCGTTCCTCGGCGTGTACGACGACACGCTGTTCTGGGTGCGGGCCGTGCAGAACATCGTGCTGCTGATGGTGGTTCCGATGCTGCTGGCGATGGGGGCCCCGCTCACGCTGCTGCGCGACGTGCTGCCCCCGCCGGCACGCACACGGCTCTCCCGGGTCATGCACAGCCGCGGCGCCCGGGTGGCCACGTTCCCCCTCGTCGTGACCGTCGTCCTGACCCTGCCGCTACTCGTGCTCTACCTCAGCCCGCTGTACGAGAAGACGCTGCGCAGCGCCCTGGCCAGCGCGGTTGCCGGGCTGGTGCTGGTGGTCACCGGGTTCATCTACTTCTGGACCAGGTTCCGCATCGACCCGGCCCCCCGGGCGGATCCCTACGGCGTGACGCTCGCGATCACCATCGTGGAGATGATCGGCGACGCCGTGCTCGGCGTGGTGCTCTGGCTGGGCCCGCTGGTCGCGGCCGGCTACTACACGGCCGTCGCGCGCGACTGGGGACCGAGCCTGCACGTCGACCAGTGGCTCGGCGCGGGCGCGCTCTGGATCGGCGGCGACGTGGTGGGCCTGCCCTTCATCGGGGTGGTGGTCGCGCGGATGCAGCGCGAGGACCGTCAGCGCGCCGCCGTGATCGACGCGGAGCTCGACGAGCGCGACGCCGCCAGGACTGCCGCGGTGCCCCCGTCCGACGACGAGGCGGACGCGGACCGCCCGCGGCTGTGGTGGGAGGACGACCCGGAGCTGTCCCAGCGGTTCCGGCGGCAGTGACGGACCGCCGAGCGCCCCGCCCCCGGAACCGCAGAGATCATCACAGCCGCCGCGGAACGATCCTCGTCTCGCTCACCGAGCCGTCGGCGCCGCGCTCGACCCGGTAGGCGAACGCGTCCGGTCGATCCGCGACCGCCTCGATGAACTCGGTGCCCCGGTAATGGACGCCGACGCCGTTGTCGGTGGCGAACCCGGCGCCGAGCGTGCCGTTCCCGATCAGCTCGTGGAACAGCGGCCTGCGCCTCTCCTCGGCGTCGTAGTGCACCCCGTTCGAGTACGGCAGGAAGCCCAGCCCACCGGTGATCGGCGCCAGCTGCGGCCCGAACGAGTCGGTGGTGCCGCCGTCGTGCCAGCAGATCGACCCGGCGGAGACCCCGCCGAGCACCACCCCGGCCTCCCAGCACTCGCGCAGGATCCGGTCCAGGCCGTGCACCCGCCAGACCGCGAGCAGGTTGGCGGTGCTGCCGCCGCCGACCCAGATGACGTCCTGGGAGAGCAGGTGCGCCCGCACGTCCTCGACGTTCGGCATCCCGAACAGGGCCAGGTGCGAGGTCTGCACGTCGTGCGCGGCGAACGCGCCGTAGAACGTGGTCAGGTAGGTGATCGCGTCGCCGGAGGCGGTGCCGACGAAGCAGAGCCGCGGGCGTGCGGACGGCCTCGCCAGCTCGAAGGCGTACGGGAAGATCGGACCGGGCTCGCAGTCGATCTCGTTACGGTTGCGGGGGGCGAAACCGATCGAGGTCGCCAGGATGGTGGGGGCGTCAGCGGTCATGCCGTGATCGAATCACCACCCCGGACGACCGGCCCGCCGATTACCCGCGCGCTCCGGCGAGGTAGGTCTCGCGCAGCCGGTGCTTGCGCAGCTTGCCGGTGGCGGCGCGCGGGAGCGTGTCGACGAAGTCGATCCTGCGCGGCACCTTGTAGTGCGCGATCCGCTCCCGCAGATAGGCCAGCAGCTCCCGTTCCAGGTCCGGGCCCACCGCCACCTGAGGAGCAGGCTGCACGACGGCCATCACCTGCTCACCCATCTCGGGGTCGGGGATGCCGAAGACCGCAAGGTCGAGCACCGCGGCGTGCAGCGCCAGTGCGTTCTCCACCTCCTGCGGGTAGATGTTCACCCCGCCCGAGATGATCGTGAAATCGGCGCGGTCGGTGAGGAACAGGAAGCCGTCGGCGTCGACGTATCCGAGGTCGCCCGCCGTGCCCCAGTTCTCGTGTTCCGGGTGCCGCGCCTGACGGGTCTTCTCGGGGTCGTTGCGGTAGGTGAACGGGAACGCGCGCCGCTCGAAGTAGACGGTGCCGACCTGCCCGGCCGGCAGCTCCTCGCCGTCGTCGCCGCACACGTGCAGGACACCGAGCACCGACCGCCCCACCGACCCGGGCCTGCGCAGCCAGGTGGCGGAGTCGATCATCGTGAGGCCCAGCCCCTCGCTGCCGGTGTAGTACTCCTCCACCAGCGGGCCCCACCACTCGATCATCTTGCGTTTCACCTCGACCGCGCAGGGCGCCGCGGCGTGCACGGCCACCCGGTGCGAGGACAGGTCGTGGGCGAGCCGTTGGTCGTCGGGCAGTTTGAGCATCCGGACGAACATCGTCGGCACCCACTGGCTGTGCGTCACGCGGTACCGCTCGATCGCGGCGAGTGCGGCGGTCGCGTCGAAGCGCGGCATGACGACGACGGTCCCGCCCGCCTCGTGCACCAAGCCGGTGAAGCGCAGGGGTGCGGTGTGGTAGAGCGGTGCGGGCGAGAGGTAGACGGTGTCGCCGGCGATGCCGTATCCGGCCCCGAACAGCCGCTTCAGCGGGTTGACGTAGGCGTCGACCGGCCGGCCCGGCAGCGGCACGGTGATGCCCTTCGGCTGCCCCGTGGTGCCCGAGGAGTAGAGCAGCTCGGCACCGCGGGTCTGGTCGGCCGCCGGCTCGGGCGACGCGCCCGCGAGAGAGGCGACGATGTCGTCGTAGCCCGCCACCGGGCCACCGACCGCCAGCCGGATCGCCACCTGCGGCGTCCGTCCGAGCAGCGCGGTGGCGATCGCGGCGACGCCGGACGAGACAACCAGCGCCTTCGCCCCGCAGTCGTTCACGATGTGGACGATCTCCGCGGCCGTCAGGTGGTGGTTGAGCGGGGTGAAGTACAGGCCGCTGCGCATCGCGGCCCAGTAGACGACGTGGAACTCCAGCCGGTTCTCCGCGAGCAGGGCGACGCCGTCACCGGGCCGCAGGCCGGCCTCGCGCAGCACGTTCGCCAGCCGGACGGAGCGGTCGTCCAGCTCGGCGTAGGTCAGAACCGCACCGCTGTCGGACATGATCACGGCCGGTTTGTCGGGAGTGAGCGTGGCGAAGGTGCCGGGGAACACCTGCCTCCCTCGGGGGATCGAGAACTGCGGGTCCTGCCGACGACAGGAACAGTCACTCCTGACTGTCTCGGGCCACGCTACCGGGTGCCGCAATTCGGACATCCGGGGGCCCGGACAGCCGCCGACGGGCGACTCGACCTCCCGAAACGGGCGACTCGCGGGGGTCGGGGCGCTCAGAAGGGTGCGTCGTCCTCGTCGTCGGGCATCGCGGGGAGCCGGGCGAACGGGTCGAGCCGCGCCGCACCGTTGGTGCTCGCCGCGCGCTGGGGATCACCCGCCGACTCCGACAGCCGGGTCGCCCACGCCGGGAACGGGAACTCGACGGCCAGCGGTACCGGGATCTCCGGCTGCGACACGAACATCGTGCCGGGCTTCGCGAGCGTGGCGCGCTGCCGCTGGGACGGGGGCAGGAAGCCGTACTCCGGGCGCCCGGCCTCCGCCGGGTCGAGCCTGCCGACGACCTTGATCGACGAGTTGGAGACGATCCGCCGCTCCACCTCGCTCGCGGTCTGCTGCGCGCCGATCAGGATGATCCCCAGCGAGCGGCCGCGCTCGGCGATGTCGAGCAGCACCTCCTTGATCGGGCTCGACCCTTCGCGCGGCGCGTACTTGTTGAGCTCGTCGATCATCGTGAACAGCAACCCACCCGGTCCGGCGGCCTCCTTGCGCGCGGTCTCGGACGCCAGCACCACGCCGACGACGAACCGCTGGGCCCGCTCGGGCAGGTTGTGCAGGTCGACGACCGTGACCTGGTGCGCGTCGGTGCTCACGCGGCGCCCCGGCGCGTCGGTGAGGTCGCCGCGGACGATCGAGCGCAGCGGCTTGAGGCTCGAGCGCAGCCTCCGCAGGAACGCGTTGATCGTGCCGGTGCCGGTGACCGGGCCCGCCCAGTCGCGGCGCTCGTCCTCGTCGGTGAGCCGGTCCGAGACGAACTCGACGAGGTCGTCGTAGGTGCGCAGCACCTTGCCGCCCACCGCGATCGCGCCGTCCCCGACGGGCGTGGCCTCCCGCCGCAGCCGGGCCGCGACCTGGTGGATCACCATCGTGTACTGGTTGCGCTCGTCCTCGGCGTCGGCGAAGACGTACGGGAGGAGCTCCTCGGTGCAGAACTCCGCGAGCGTCCACCAGAACGCGGTGACGCCGCTGGTCCGGCCGGTGACGTGCGGGCGACCGGAGAGGTCCTCGGGCGTGGGCGGGGCGAAGAAGCCCGCCGAGGCGAACGGCGCCGCGAGCAGGCCGAGCTTGGCGTACGCGGCGCGCAGGTCGTCGTCGAGACGGTTGTTGGGCTGGTCGAGGAACAGCAGGTCCTCTCCCTTGACGCTGAACACCAGGGCCTTGGCGTTGACCGAGCGCCGCCCCAGCACGCCGCTGCGGAAGATCGAGTACAGCAGGAAGAGCGCGAAGCTCGTCTTCGTGGCGACGCCGGAGATGCCGCTGATCGAGACGTGGCCGCCGCGCGTGCCGTCGAGGAACTCCAGGTTGACGTAGATCGGTTCGCCGTCGCGGCCGAGCCCGACCGGCACCTTCAGGGCCATCTGGTCGAAGTAGAGCGCCCGCGCGCGATCCTCACCGGTGGCGCGCCGGACGAGCGAGCCCGGCGTCGGCGGGACGTAGCACTCCGGCTCCACCCGCGTGGTGGTGATTTCGGCGACCTCCTGCACCTGCGCGGGCAGCACGCCGTCGGCGATGAGGAAGACGTCGGAGCCGAACGAGGCACCCTCGTGCCGGGCCCGCACCTCGGTGACCACCCCGGACGTCAGCACCGGGCCGATCCCGGGCACCGGCCGGACGGTGACCACGACATCGTCCAGCTGCAGGTACTGCTCCTGAGCCAGGGCCACGCTGAACAGCAGCGGTGTGGAGTCCTCGGTGCCGACGACGCGGCCGACAGGCGCTTCCTCGGACACGACCCCTCCTCGTCACTGCTGGTGGGACCCTAACCGGCCACACCCGGCCCACGGGCGGGGGGCCGGGGCGACGCGCCGCTCGGCCCTACCCGCGGGCGGTCACCCGTGGTCGGGCCGAGCCGGGCGGGTCAGCTCCGTGATCCGCGACCGGGCGCCCGGGTACCGGTCGAGGAGGACGGCGCGGTCGCCCAGCCGGAAGCCGGCCCAGTCGAACGGCGGCGCGGTGGTCGTGCCGACCAGCGACCACTCCCCCTCCGGGCTGGAGCCCTGCCAGGTTCCCGCCGCCACCACCACCTGCGGCCGCTGCCCGGCCTCGAGACCGGGCCCGAGCACCGGCTCCTCGATCCCACCGCCGGGGTGCAGCAGGAGCAACCGGAGGGGCGATCCGGCATACCAGTGGTAGGTCTCGGTGGCGTCGAGGCGGTGCAGCGCCGAGAACGCGGGCGCGAGCAGCAGGTAGTAGATCGCGGCGGAGTGGGCGTCGAGGTGGGTGCGCCGGAACAGGCCGCCCTCGTCGGGCAGCGGTTCGAGCCCCAGCAGCGCGGCCACCCGCTCGCCCTCGGCGCGGCTCACCACGCCGCCGGAGAGATCAGGCAGGGCCGGGTCGCGACGTGGGAGCACAGGGGAAGTGTGCCCGTTGCTCCGGACGGGACCGCCCGACGGACACCGCACGCTCCCCCACCGTGGACGCCGTTGGTCACCCGGTGTAGTTGCGGTGGCCCGATCCGCACGTTCGGACGAACTGCGGGGTGTCGCAACCGCCCCAACAGCCGAATAGGCCGACCACTACTAGTCTTAATGCGCCGGATACGTCACTCACCATTGACGGGACTCGCCGCCGCGACAAGTCCCCGGCACTTCGCACGCACATGCGACTGCACGTGCGAGTACTATTCGTGTCACTCACAGGGGTAGGGGGTAGGGGAATGGCTGCTGGCGAGCTCGATCGGCTCGCAACAGGCCTCCTCGAAGGGCTGGGCAAGGAGTTCTGGGGGTTCGCGCCTCATCTCGCGGCCGCCACTGTCGAGCAGCTGGGACCGGCCCGGGCGATGTCCTGGAGCCTGAGCAGCGTCCACCGTTACGACCGCACTCTGCGCGCCTTGGGGCCGTTGCGAACGCAACTGGTCTGCACGACCATCTCCCTCTACAACCGTTGCCAGTACAACGCCTACGGCCACGCGTACGCGGCCGAGCTGATCTACTTCCGGAAGCGGGGCCGGCTGTTGCCGGTCGACCCGACGACCCTGTCCGGGTGGATCGACCTGTCCCCCGGCGAGCTGCGCGACCGGCTGTGCGACCTCCTGCAGCACGCCGACCTGCACGTCGAGGTGATCTGGATCGACCGCACGCTGGCTCTCGCCGCGGGCGAGCAGGAGCCTGTCGACCAGGACGAGGCCCGGATCGCCCACCTCGTCCGCCTGTTCTCCGTGCTCGACGCCGTCGCCGTCCTCGGCAAGCTCGAGCCGGACGAGGCCCACGACCCGATCAACAAGGACACCGCCCTCAAGGCCAAGCACGCGGCGCTGCGCGGCTCCCTGGCCTGAGCGGAGTCGGTAGCCATGCCGACCGCCAACGGTCTTCGCGCGGGAACCCGCACCGGTGGCGCCATCTCCCCATATCAGCGCCCGGCGGTTGCGCCGGCGCTGACGGCCGCGGCGTACCTCGTCGTCTCTCTCGCCGTGCACCGCCGGGTACTGGGCGACCTCGGCGGCTCCACCACCGGGTCGACCTCGGCGGACGCCCACCTGTTCGCCTGGTGGCTCAACTGGTTCCCGTGGGCGGCCGGCCACGGCCACGAGCTTCTGTTTACCGCCCACCAGAACTATCCGGGCGGCGTTAACGCTATGTGGAACACCTCGGTTCCACTGCTGGCGTTCCTGCTGGCGCCGGTCACCTTCACCGCCGGACCGGTCGTCTCCTACAACATCGGAATGATTCTCGGGCCGGCGGTTTCCGGCCTGGCTCTCGTGCTGGCGCTGCGCCCGTATGTGGCTCGATGGCTGCCGCGCTCAATAGCCGGTCTACTGTATGCGTTCTCGCCATTTGTCGTCGCGCACGGTTCGGTCGGCCACCTCAACCTCGTGTGGGCGGTGTTACCGCCCGTCCTCCTCTGGGCGGTACACACTCTCGTCGTCGTTCCGACCGCCCATCCGGCACGCGCCGGAGCGCTACTCGGTGTCGCGTTCGCGGTGCAGACCGGGATCTACTCCCAGACGGTCGCCCTCGGCGCGGTGGCGCTGGTCGTCGTCGCCGTCTGCCTGGCGGTCCGCCGGCCGCAGCTCGCCGTCGAGCGG
The DNA here is from genome assembly GCF_050948425.1 of Pseudonocardia xinjiangensis. NCBI lineage: Bacteria > Bacillati > Actinomycetota > Actinomycetes > Pseudonocardiales > Pseudonocardiaceae > Pseudonocardia > Pseudonocardia xinjiangensis. Next base: position 5,358,957 of record NZ_CP192009.1, read on the forward strand.
CTCCCGGGAGTGGCCAGAGCCGTGGCGGCGTGCCTCGCGACGTACGTGGCGCTGTGCGCGTATCCCCTCTACCAGCTCCTCGCCGGGCCCAACCGGCCCCGCGTCCAGATCCGGGACCCGGCCGTGACCGGTGCGGACGCGGCCAACCTCCTCGTACCGACCCACCTGGCCGCGCTCCGGGGCGGCACCGGGCCGCTCGCCGACCAGCTCCGCTCGCACGCGGGTGAGCAGGGCGGCTACCTGGGCGTGGCGCTGCTGGTCGTCGTACTGGTGGCGATGGTGAGCGTCCGGCGGCCGCTGGTGCGGATGGTCGGGGCCATCGGGGTGGTGCTGCTCGTGCTGTCCTTCGGGGTCGGTCTCGTGGTGCTGGACCACGACACCGGGATCCCGCTGCCGTGGCACCTCGTCGAGCGCGTGCCCATCCTGTCCGAGATCGAGCCCGTCCGGTTCCAGGTCTTGGTCGCGCTGTGCGTGGCCCTGCTGGTCGCGGTCTGGCTGGACCACCTGGCCGACAGGCCGCCCGGCCCGCGCCGCACCGCTGCTGTCGCCGCCACCCTGCTGGCCGCCGTCACGTGGCTCCCCTCCGACTCCCAGGTGGCCGTACCCGCGGCGGTCCCCACGTTCTTCACGCGCTCGGCCCAGCAGCAGCTGGTCGCCGACGACGTGGCCGAGACGGTCCCGACGATCACCGGAACCTGGATGGGCGGGGCCGAGCCGCTGCTGTGGCAGGCGGCGAGCGGCATGGCCTACCGCACGATCGGTGGCTACTTCATCGGGTCGGACCTGCGGCACGACCTGCTCCTCGAGGCGCCCACCACCCTCTACCAGCGCGTTGCCACCGAGATCACCGCCGACCGCACGACGTCCATGGCCGGCGCCGGTTCGGCGGCGCGGCAGCTGCGCGCCGCAGGGGTGACGGTCGTCCTCGTCGTCGACCGGCCGGCTGTCGGCGCGCCGCTCCTGGAGTGGACCCGCCGCGTGACGGGAACCCCCGGCCGCCGGGTCGACGACGTCTGGCTGTTCCGGATGGCGCCCGTCGCCGCCGGTCCGCACTAGTCCGGCCGGGGCGCACCGCCACCGTCGCGCGGGTGCAGCAGGCCGGTCAGGACCACCTCGATGAGGTGCTGCAACGACGGGGTGAACTCCAGCCGCGTGTGCTCGAGCCGGGGTTCCTCCGCGTACAGCGCCACCAGCGTGGCCGGCGGATGGGTGGCCTGCCACAGGCCTGCGGCGACGGCGCTGACCGCTCCCACCAGGTCCCGGACGTCGTCGTCGGTCAGGTCGGGCAGCACCCGCCGGATCAGCACCTCGGCGTCGGCGAGGGCGGCGAGCGCGGCCAGCTTGAAGTTCCGCACCGCCTCCAGCGACACGTTCCGCTCCAGGGTGAGGGACGTGTGGGTCATCAGGTCGCAGAGCAGCGGCCGGGCGGCGAGGGTGCGGGCGACCACCTCCGCCACCCCGGTGACCGACCCGACCGGCAGCCGCGCCAGCTCGTCGCGCATGCCGTCCACCCAGTCCTGCCAGCCCTCGGCCGTGAGATGGAGGTAGATCTCCTCGCGGGTCTCGAAGTACCGCAGCAGCGCCGACTTGTGCACGCCGACCTCGGCCGCGATGTCCGCGAGGCTGACGTTGCTGACGCCCTTGCGTTCCGCCTGGGACCGGGCAGCGGCGAGGATGGCCTCGTAGCGCTGCTGCTTGTGCTCGGGGCGGCGGGCCCGCCGGAACGGGGCCCCGTCAGTCCCCATGAGCCCTCACAGCAGCTTGTCCAGCGTGATGGGCAGGTCGCGGACCCGCTTGCCGGTGGCGTGGTGCACCGCGTTCGCGATCGCCGCCGCGACGCCGGTGATGCTCACCTCGCCGATCCCGACCAGGCCCAGCGGCATCGTGGGGTCGGGCTCGTTCAGGTAGTACACGTCGATCGGCGGGATGTCGGCGTGCACCGGAACGTGGTAGTCGGCGAGGTTGGCGTTCATGATGCGCCCGCTGCGCGGGTCGACGAGGCTCTCCTCCTGCAACGCCATGCCGATGCCCATCACGATCCCGCCCCGCAGCTGGCTGCTCGCGGTCTTCGCGTTGATCACCGTGCCGACGTCGAACACCCCGAGCCAGCGCGACACCCGCACCTCACCGGTTTCGGGGTCGACCCGGACCTCGCAGAACTGGGCGCCCGACGCAGCCTTGACCCAGCGCCGGTTGTCGAGCACGAACTTCGTCAGGAACCGCGCCTGCCCGACGATGCTGCCCAGCCGGGTGTCGGAGCCCACCGCGGCGTCGACGGACACCTGGGCCGCCCGCCCGAGGATCGCCGCGTAGGACTCCCCGCGCGCGTCGGCGGCACGGTAGAGCCCGCCGTCCCTGGCCCGGACGTCGGCCAGGCGCTGCCCGCGCAGCGGCGACTCCGCCGAGCGCGCCGCCAGTGCCAGTACCGACCGCTTCAGCTTGTCGCACGCCTCCACGAGGCTCGCGGCCACGCTCGCGGTCTGGCCCGAGCCGCCCGCACCCGGTCCGGTGGGGAGTGCGCTGTCCCCGTACTCCACGGTGACCGCCTCGAACGGCACGCCGAGCGCGTCGGCGGCGATCTGCGCCTGGGCGGTGGCCCCGCCCATGCCCATCTCGTGGAACCCGCACCGCACGAGGACGGTGCCGTCGGCCGCCAGCCGGACGGTGACGTTGGCCAGGAACTGCCATGCCGGGTGGTACGCCGACGCCACACCCATGCCGACCAGCCACCTCCCGTCCCGCATCGAGCCGGGCTGCGGCGTCCGGGCCGACCAGCCGAACAGCTCGGCTCCGCGAGCGTAGGCCTCGCGCAACGCGCGGTGCGCGAACCGCTTGCCGTCGATCGGGTTCCGCTCCGGCTCGTTGCGCATCCGCAGCTCGATCGGGTCGACCCCCACCTCGTAGGCCAGCTCGTCGACTGCGGCCTCGAGCGCGAAGGTGCCGATCGACTCGCCCGGAGCGCGCATGAAGGTGTTGGGCAGCACGTCGAGCGCGACCTGGTTCTGCTGCACCAGGATGTTCTCGGCGTCGTACAGGTGCCGCGTCTGGGACGTCACCTGCTCCGGGCCGCCGCCCACCCGGCCCACCCGCGTGACGCTGGTGTGGATCAGGGCGGTCATGCGGCCGTCGGTCTCCGCGCCGATCGCCACCCGCTGCGTCGACGGGGTGCGACCGCCGACGGTGCGGAAGACGCCCTCGCGGGTGAGCATCATGCGGACCGGACGGCCGGTCACCCGCGCCGCCAGCACGGTGAGGATGGTGCCCGCCCAGACCGTCGTCTTGCCGCCGAACGCGCCCCCGACGAACGGGGCGATCACGCGCACCGAGGCCGGGGGGACGTCGAACCTCCATGCGAGCTGGTCACGCACCCACGCGACGTTCTGGGCCCCTTCGTGGACCACGAGGGTGTCGCCGTCCCACACGGCCGTGGTCGCGTGCGGTTCGAGTGCGTTGTGGTTGTGCCCCGGTGTGGTGAACCGCAGGTCCACCGAGACGGGCGCGGCGGCGAGCGCAGCCACCGCGTCACCCTTCTTCGCGCCTCCCGAGTCGATGGGGCTGCTCTTCTGCGGCGTCGCGTTGCCCTCCGCGGCGGCGAAGTCCACCGTCGCGGGCAGCTCCTCGTAGGTGACGGCGACCAGCCCGGCGGCCTCCTGCGCGGCGTCGAGCGTCTCGGCGACGACGACGGCCACCGGCTGCCCGTTCCAGTGCACCTCGTCGGTGTTGAGGTAGTTCACCGACGTCGCCGAGGCGAGGGTGCTCAGGTTCATGTAGTTGACGGGCCGGGGTGGCTTCATCGGCGGCGCGTTGAGGTGCGTGATCACCGAGAGCACGCCGTCGACCGCCGACGCGGCGGCGGTGTCGATGCCGGTGATCCGCGCCCGGCTGACCGTCGCGTACACCAGCGCGGCGTGCGCGAGGTCGGCGTAGGGGTACTCCGCGGAGAAGCGGGCGGCGCCGCTCGTCTTGGCCGTGCCGTCCACGCGGTCGACGGGCCGGCCGACGAGGGAGCCGGGCGTCGCGGTCAGCGGACGGTTCTCCACCTGGGTCATGCCGCGCCCCCCTCGGTGAGTAGCTGCCGGAACACCGCGACGATCGACCGCTGCGCCAGCTCGATCTTGAACGTGTTGTGCGGCTGGGCGACGGCGGGCGCGAGCTCGGCCGCGGCGGCCAGCCGGAACGACTCCTCCGTCGGCGCCGCCCCGAGCAGCAGGCGCTCGGCCTCGTGGGCCCGCCACGGCTTCGCCGCCACGCCACCGAGCGCCAGCCGGACCGCGGCCACCGTGCCGTCGCGCACCTCCAGCGCGGCGGCGACCGACACGAGCGCGAAGGCGAACGACGCCCGGTCGCGCACCTTGCGATAGCGCGACGTGGCGGCCACCGGCAGGGCCGGCAGCTCGACGGCGGTGACCATCTCGTCCGCCGCGATCTCGGTCTCGACGTGCGGGGTGTCGCCCGGAAGCCGGTGGAACCCGACGAGCGGGATCCGCCGGACGCCCCGCACGCTCTCCACCTCGACGACGGCGTCGAGCGCGGCGAGGGCGACGCACATGTCGGAGGGGTGGGTGGCGATGCAGCTCTCGCTCGCGCCGAGCACGGCGTGGTTGCGGGTGAACCCGTCGAGCGCGTCGCAGCCGCTGGCCGGTTCGCGCTTGTTGCAGGCGGCCGCGAGGTCGTAGAAGTACGGGCAGCGGGTACGCTGCAGCAGGTTGCCGCCGACCGTCGCCATGTTCCGCAGCTGCCCCGACGCGCCGGTCAGGATCGCCTGGGCCAGCACCGGGTAGCGGCTGCGGACGAGCGGGTGCGCGGCGAGGTGGCTGTTGCGCACCAGAGCGCCGATCCGGAGCCCACCGCCGGGCAGCTCCTCCACCCCGGTCAGGGCGATGCCGGTGATGTCGATGACCGTCTCGGGCTGCTCGATGTCCTCGCGCATGAGGTCGACGAGGTTCGTGCCGCCCCCGATGAACTTCGCGCGGGGCTCGGACGCGATGGCGCGGACCGCGGTGGCGACGTCGGGTGCGCTCACGTAGGCGAACGACCTCATCGGACGGTCTCCAGCACGTCGTGGTCACCCGGGTCACCCGAGGCGACGTCCTGGATCGACTCGACGATCCCGTTGTACGCGCCGCAGCGGCACAGGTTCCCGCTCATCCGCTCCCGGATCTCGGCCGCCGACAGCTCGACGTCGGCCGCGAGGTGCTCGGTGACCGCGCTGGGCACGCCGGCCCGGTGCTCGGCCAGCATCCCGATGGCCGAGCAGATCTGGCCCGACGTGCAGTAGCCGCACTGGAAGCCGTCGTTGCGGATGAAGGCCTCCTGCAGCGGGTGGGCCTGCCCGTCGGCCGCCACCCCTTCGATGGTGACGACCTCGCGGCCCGCGTACTGCACGGCCAGCGCGAGGCAGGAGTTGATCCGCTCACCGTCGACGAGCACGGTGCACGCACCGCAGGCTCCCTGGTTGCAGCCCTTCTTCGTGCCGGTGAGGCCGAGATGGTCGCGCAGCGCGTCGAGCAGGCTGACCCGCGGCTCCACCTCGAGTGACCGCACGGCCCCGTTGACCCGCATCCGTACCTCGACCACGTGATCCTCCGTCCGTCCCTGAGCTCGACGCGGCGAAGTTAACACTACGGCGTATACATAACAAGAGAACGGTGGTGACTTAACTCGTCTCGGGGGTCGCGGCTCAGGCGGGCAGGCAGACGAACTCGACGGCGACGTCGAGCGCGCGCCGGTGCAACCCGTCGAGATCGTGCATGGCGACCACGGGAACCCGCGCATCGAGCAGCAGGGTCCGACACAACGACGAATGCCGCCGGAGGGCGTGGGTGGCCCGCAGCTGCTCCAGCATCTGGCCGGTGAGCGCATCGAGCCGCGTGCGGATCGCCTGCAGGTCCGGCGGGGCGGTGGGGGCGAGATCCGGGTGGGCCCGCCATCGGCCCAGCATTCCGCGCTGCACGACCTTGCTGGCGTCGATCTGGCTCCGGAAGAACCGGACGGTCATCTCCCGGTCCAGCCCCATCTGCGCCGCTCGACGTCCGGCCTCCGCCAGTACCTGCCGCTCGCGCAGCGGGTCCTCCACGGGCGTCCCCGTCCAGAACTTCGTCGCCGCGACCTCGTCGCTCACGAGAATGCGCTGAACGGCCAGGTCGACCAGCGAACCGAAATCGGCGAGCTCGACAGAACTGTCGACAGACATGACGGAATCCTTACTGCATCTTGACGTGCGCTTGAGATTCGGCGCCGATTGCCGCGGCGGACCGCACACCACGCCGGGCAGGAATCGGGCACCATCGCATGTTAGCGTCACTAAGCAGATCAGAATAATCTCGGGTAAGGTGACTCACGAGATTCTGCGGGGCGCGCCCTCAGCAATTCGGAAAGGCGCAGGCCATGGCGGCAGCGAACGCACCGCCCGGCAAACTCCCAGATCGCGGCGCGTGCCACTGGGCGGCACGACGGTCCCACCGACCCCCCGGCGTCAGCCCGTCACCCGGCCGCGGGTGAACGTGTCGGCGTTCCGGTTCGCCGGGAAGATCCCAGAAGACCCCGCCGCCCGCGCCGCCCGGGAATGACGACGGTTCCGACAGCAGCCGGTTTCGACAGGCGGGACCCGGAAACGGCTGGGGCACCTCGAACGGAATGCGTGAGGACACCGGAAAACAGCGATGCCCAGCGAACCCCGGAGGGATCGCTGGGCATCCGGCCTCGTCGGCCTCGGATCACCGGCCGCCGGCGAGCCGCACGCTCCGCGCAGCGCCGGCCTCGAACGCCGCGTCCTCGGCATCGAGATCGGACCGCGAGGTCTCCTTCGCCACCAGCACGCACAGCACCGTGATGGCGAGGGCGACGGTGGCGTAGATCGACACGGCGAGCCCACTGTCGTACTGGCTCAGCAGGGCCGTGGCGATGATCGGCGCCAGCGCGCCGCCCACCACGCCGGCCAGTTGGTAGCCCATGGACGCCCCGCTGTAGCGCACCTGCGTCGGGAACATCTCCGCGATGAACGAGGCCTGCGGCCCGTACATCGCGGCGTGGAACACCAACGCCACCACAGCGGCCAGGACGATCAGCAGGAAGTTGCCCGTGTCGAGCAGCGCGAAGAACGCGAACGTCCAGATGGCGGCGCCGACCGCCCCCGCCAGGTACACCGGGCGCCTGCCGATCCGGTCGGACAGCGAGCCGAAGAACGGGATGAAGACCACCTGGCACGCCGCCGCGATCAGCACGGCGTTGAGGGCGTAGCTCTGCGGCAGCTTCAGGTACGTCACGACGTAGGTGGTGATGAACAGGACGAAGATGTAGAACGCCACGTCCACCCCGACGCGGGCACCGACGGCGAGCAGCACCTGCCGCGGGTAGCGCTGCAGCACGTCCACGATCGGCGCGCGGGCCTTGACCTGCTTCGTCTCGACCTCCCGGAACAGCGGGCTCTCGGCGACGGTCAGCCGGATCCAGAGACCGACCAGCACCAGCAACCCACTGAGCAGGAACGGGACGCGCCAGCCCCAGGACATGAAGGCGTCGTCGCCGGTGACCCCGCCCATGAGCGACAGCACCCCGTTGGCGAGGAGCAGGCCGATCGGCACGCCCACCTGCGGCCAGCTCGCGTTGAGCCCGCGCTTGGTGGGATCGCCGGACTCCAGGGTCATGAGGACGGCGCCGCCCCATTCCCCGCCCAGCCCGAGCCCCTGCAGGAAACGCAGCAGCACGAGCAGGATCGGTGCCCACACCCCGATCGTCTCGTAGGTGGGCATCAGCCCGATCGCGAACGTCGCGACGCCCATCAGCAGCAGCGTCGCCACGAGGACGTTCTTGCGTCCCACCTTGTCGCCGTAGTGGCCGAAGACGATGCCGCCCAGCGGGCGGGCGACGAAACCGACGGCATAGGTCGTGAAGGCGAGCAGGGTGCCGACGAGCGGGTCGAAGCTCGGGAAGAACAGATGGTTGAACACCAGCGCGGCTGCGGTGCCGTAGATGAAGAAGTCGTACCACTCCAGTGATGTGCCCACGAGGCTCGCGACGACGACCCGGCGGACTGAGGACGGTTGCCGAGCGGCTCGTTCTCCGGAAGCTGCTGACATCGGATCTCCTCGGCCTTCGATGAGAGGTGAGATGCGAGAACCATACGGATCGTTGAACAATCTCACAAGAGACAAATTCACCCATCCCCGCCGTTCGACGGCGCCCGGGTACGCCGGAGGCCGGTACCGGTCACGGGGGTGCGTCAGCGCAGGTCAGCGCAGGCAGGGTCGAGCACAGCTCCGTGGCGGAGCCGCTCAGGTCGTTGCTGCTCGCCTGGTCAGGTGCGGACGAACAGGAAGACGCCGTACTGCCACACGGGGTCGATCCACTGCTCGTCGAGGGCGAACCCGAGCGCGGACACGTCGGCGACGAACTCCGGGCGCCGGAACTTCGCCGAGAACCCGACGTTGATCGAGTCACCCCGCCGCATCTGGAGCTGCACCCCGAGGTTCTTCAGCGAGACCGTGTGGTCCTCGGTGGCGTAGAGGTGCCCCTCCACGGTCGCGGTCGCCGTGTCGTAGTGGGCCCGCGGGTAGTAGTGGTGGAGCACGAAGTCACCGTCGAAGCGGCGGTTGAGGTGGGCCAGGTGGTTCTGCCGGAACCGCACGAACGCCGACATCCCGGCCGGGTCGTTGTAGCAGTTCTCCAGGACCTCAGCGGGCTTGTCGAGGTCGGCCGACACCAGGAACAGGTCGCCCGGGCGGAGCGTCGCCGCCACCTCCTGGAGCAGCGCGGCCCGCTCCGCAGGAGTGAAGTTGCCGATGTTGCTCCCGAAGAACGCCACCGCGACCGGGCCGTCGTCGCTCTCCCGCAGGCTCGCCAGCCCCGCCTCGTACCGGCCCCACAGCCCGCGCACCCGAAGCTGCGGGAACTCCGCGGTGAGCGCGTCACCGCTGGCGACGAGCATCTCCCGGCTCACGTCGATCGGGAGGTAGGTGGTGGCGCGCCGTTCGGTGCACGCGGCGAGCAGGACCCTGGTCTTCTTCGCGCTTCCGCTGCCGAGCTCCGCGACCGCCGCGGCGCCGAGCCGGTCGGCGATCTCCCCGGCGTACCGGCGCAGGATCTCGTGCTCCACCCGGGTCAGGTAGTAGCTGGGGAGCTCCGTGATCTCCTCGAACAGCTCCGAGCCGAGCTCGTCGTAGCCGAACCACGGCGGGATGCGGGGCGGCGACTCGCGCAGCCCGGACAGCACGGCGTCCTGGTCCTCCCAGAACGCCGCATCGTCGTCGACGGCGATGATCTCGAGCCTGCTCTGCGCCACGTGCCCTCCGCGCTCAGATCGCCGGACCTGCACCGAGGGATCACAGTACGGCGAGGACGGCGACGGCGCCGGATCATCGCCGGGACCTGCGTCACGCACTCTCGCGCAGGACGAGCTCGGACGGGTACCACGTGGTGCCCTCCGCGGGCGCCCCGGCGAGCACGGCGGTGGCGGCCCCCGTGGCGATACGGGTGACCGGATGGGTGGCGGTGGTGAGTGCCGGGCCGCTCCACGCGGCGACCGGGAGGTCGTCGAAGCCGGCGACGGCCACGTCCCCCGGTACCTGCACGCCGAGCCCGCGCAACGCGGCCATCGCCCCGAGGGCCGCGGCGTCGCAGATGGCGAAGATCGCGTCGGTGTCCGGCCAGCGCCGGAGCACCTCCAGCGCACCGGACCGGCCGTTCTCGAAGCCGAAGTCACCGGGCAGGACGCGCACCGGAAGACCCGCGGCCTGCACCGTCTCGCTGTACACCTGCGCCGACCGCCACGAGCACGGGAGCCACTGCGGCCCGGCGAGCATCGCGATCCGGCGCCGTCCCGTGGCGTGCAGGTGGCGCACGACAGCGCCGGCACCGGCACGGTTGTCGACGTCGAAGGACGGCACGTCGGCCGACCCGATCCCGATCGACGCGACTCGGCCGCGCAGAGCGTCGGGGAGCTCGGCGAGCAGGCGCTCGGTGGAGTTGACCAGCACCACCCCCCGGACGCTCCGGTCGGCGGCGAGCCGGTGCAGCGAGGCCGGCGCGTCGAGCGGGAGCCACTGCAGCGAGACGCCGATTCCCTCGCCGTCGCACGCCGCCGCCGTGGCCCCCAGCACCCGCCACATGTACGGGTCGTCGAGCACGTCCGGCGCAGGACCCGAAGCGGCGACGACGACCCGCGCGCCGACTCCTCCGGCGAGCGCCCTCGCCACCGTGTTGGGCGTGTAGCCCATCCGCTCGGCGACGGCGCGGACCCGCTCCCGAGCGGGCGTGGACGTGGTGTCGGAGCCGGTGAGTGCCCGGGACGCGGTGGCCCGCGACACCCCGGCGGCGCTTGCGACGTCCTCCAGGGTCAGTGCCCGGCGGATCTCCTCACCCATGCTTCCCCCACGCGGCCGGCGCACCCGTTGCGCGCCGACCGTTGCAGCAAAGCCACTTTGCGGCAACCAGGTTGCGTCAAAGTGGCTTTGCTGCAATCCGGGAGGGGGTTACTACCGGGCGCTGTCCGGGGTCCGGACGGCGAGGGCGAGGAGCTCGTCCACCGACCACTGGTCGTAGGCGTGGTCGCCGTACCTGCGCGCGAGGACGTGGCCGTCGCCGTCGATGAGGAAGTCGGCGGGCAGCCCCAACCGGCCGCCGGGCTGGGTGCGCGACGGGAGCGGGTCCCGGGTGCGCAACCCGGTGGCGATCGCCCGGATGATCGCGCCCCAGGCCCGCGGGTCGAGCAGGGCACGCGGGCCGGCCTCCACACCGAACTCCCGGTACAGCCGCTTGTCCGGGTCGGCCACCACCGCGAACGGCAGGTCCGCCGTGTGGACGCGCAGCTCGTCGGCGGGTGAGTGGAAGACGACGACCTCGCGCACCCCCGCCGCGACGATCTCGTCGTGCCGGGCCACCACCGACCGCAGGTGCAGGTTGCACACCGGGCAACCGGCGAACCGGCGGAACTGCAGGTGGACCAGACGGCCCGGCTCCGGCACGCGCACGTGCTCCCCCGAGACGGCCGCGAGCTCGCGCGCCTCGACCACGGCCCCCTCCGCGATGCGTCGTCTGCGATCCATGACATCCCCCTCTGTAAGCGTTCGATGTACGCCTACCGACGCTATGAGCGTCCGCTGTACGCTGTCAACTCCATGCCCCGCCCGCGCTCCCTCACCCCCACCGCGCTCGCCACCGCGGCCCTCGCCGTGATCGACCGCGACGGGCTCACCGCACTCTCGATGCGCACCGTCGCCACCGAGCTCGGCATGGCCCCCATGTCGCTCTACCGCTACGTCGCCGACCGGGCCGAGCTGGAAGGGCTGGTCGTCGACCTGCTGCTCGCCCGGATCGACACCACACCCCCGGCGCGGGCCCCGTGGACCGGGAAGGTGGCCGTACTCGTCGAGCGGGCCCGCGACGCCGTCGCCGAGCATCCGGGGGCCGTGCCGCTCACGCTGACCCACCGGCACGCCTCGCCGAGCCTGCTGCGCTGGACCGAGAGCGTGCTCCGCGTGCTGACCGCCGCCGGCTTCTCCGGTGAGCGCCGGGTGATCGCGCTGCGCAGCCTGCTGGCGTACCTGATCGGATCCATCCAGCTCGAACACCTCGGGCCGCTCTCCGGGCCCGGGACGGCCGCGATGGCCGCGCTCCCCGTCGACGAGCAACCGCTCCTGCGCGAGACGGCCGGGGTGGCCCGCACCGTCCCCGCCGACGTGGAGTTCCGCCAGGGCCTGGAGGTCCTGCTGCGCGGGCTCGATCCGACCGCCTGAGGTCGCCCCCACCTCATGGGAGGGGCGCCGTGCTGCCCGCCCGGAGCCGATGGGGCACCCTGGTGCGGTGCCGCGTCAGCAGCCCGAGCCGCCGCAGGCCCTCTCCCGGTACTGGAACGGCTACGTCGGCGACTGCACGGCTGCGGTCACGCGCTTCCGGCGCATCACCAACGCCCTTCCGGCCGGTCCCGCCCGCACCTGGCTCACCGAGATCGCCCAACGCCTCGACGCCGAGCTCGAGGCCGTCCGCCGCCTCGCCACGGTCGGTGACTCCATCGAACCGGCGTGGTTCCGGGTCGGGGAGGAACCAGCCAAGCGCATCGCCCAGCGTCTCGACGCCGCCCGCAGCGCCTTCGCCGACGCGGTGTCACAGGCGGCGGAGGTGGCCGAGAAGGTCGCTCTCGACCCGGCCCACAGCGACGTCCGGGCGCACCTGGAGGTGCTCAGCCGGCAGGCGGCGCAACTGGCGGCCGCCCCGCAGCCCGAACCGGAACCGGAGCCCGAACCCGAACGCTGGTGGCGCCGGCGGCGCGGGGGCTGCTGACGCCGCCCCGCGCGAGCCGGTCAGTACATCATCCGCGGGTCGTCGTAGTACTTGAACTCCAGCAGGTTGTTCGACGGGTCGGCGAGCACGAACGTCTGGTGCTCCTCGGCCCGGCCCGCGAAGCGGTGGAACGGCTCGGCGAAGAACGTCAGACCGCGGGTGCGAGCCAGGCGCAGCAGCCGTTCCCAGTCCTCGCGGTGGCGGAACGTCACACCGAAATGGCGGGGGTAGAGCTCCGGCGCATCGTCGACGACATCCGACAGGTGACAGACCACCTGGTCGCCGAAGAAGTCCAGGGTGATGCGGTCGGCGTAGCGGCGGGCGAGCTTGCAGCCGAGCGCTCCCACGTAAAACTCCTGCGCCGCGTCCAGGTCCGCGGCCGGGATGGCCAGGTGGAAGACGTCCTCCGAGGTGCGCATCAGGCGTCCTGGGTGCGGAACGCCCGCTGTCCGGTGTCGGCCATGTCGGTTCCTCCTCTGGTGCCGGGGCCGCCCGCGGCCGCGGGCGGTGCGTGCCGGGCGCGGCCGGGGGCCACCGGGCGCGCCTTTCCGGTCCGCGACTTGCCGGTGAGGGCCAGGCTGAGCGGCGTGCGCTGCACGACCTCGACGATCGCGAGGGAGGCGACGACCGCCACCGCGTAGACGGCGAAGCTGGACCACGGAGCGGGCAGCCGCGCTGCGGGCGACGTGGTACCGGCCACGGTGAGCGCCCAGAGGATCGTGGGGTGCAGCAGGAACACCCCGAAGGACCGGTCCGAGGCCCCTTCGACGGCGCGCGACGCCGGTCCGCCCGCGCGCCGGTCGGACCAGGCGGCGCCGACCGCGTAGAAGGCGGCGACGACCGCGACCGACCACAGCACCATCACCGGCTGGAACACGTCGGTGGCGAACTGGGCACCCACGCCGTGCGCCACCCCCCACTGGTACCGCCCCTCCGCAAGAGCGCCGGTCAGCAGCACCGCGGCCACGACGACCGCGACGTGCCGGCGGATCCAGCCGTCCACCCGGGTGGCGTGCAACGCGACGACCCCACCGAGTACCAGGAAGAACTGGTAGCTCACCAGGAACGAGCCGGCGTAGGGCAGCAGCTGCGCCTTCATGCCGGTGGGCGCCGGGTCGTGCAGGTACAGGTCGATCAGCACCTGCAGGACGGCGCTCACCGCCAGCAGCACGGCGTGCCACCCCGTGGTGGCCTGCAGCAGCCGCCGGAACAGCGGGAACACCAGGTAGAACTGCAGCGACACGAGCAGGAAGTACAGGTGGAACCACGCCATGCCGGTGAGCACGTTGTGCAGCAGCATCGTGACCGCCTGCCCTGCCGGGAGCGGAGCGGTGACCATCCCGAGTCCGGTGTAGATCACCGACCACACCAGGTACGGCACCCCGACCAGCAGGAACCGGCGCCGCCAGAACGAGACGGGATGGACGGGGTCGTCGCGGTAGCGGTGGGTGAGCACGAACGCGGTGAGGACGAAGAAGGCCTCGCGGGTGAAGTGCAGCAGCATCACCACGGCACCGCCGGGCACGCTGTCGAGCGGGTTGACCGTCGAGATCGTGTGCACCCCGATCACGCAGGCGAACGTCAGCACCCGCACCATGTCGGCCGGGTAGACGTGGACGCTGCGGGCCGTCCGGCGCTGGGTCTCGAGGTGGGCGCCTGCCGTCATCGGCCGGTCGCCGCGAGCTCGTCGGCGAGCTGGCGGCGCAGCTCGGTGCGCCGCACCTTGCCGGTGGGCGCGAGCGGGAACGCCCCGACCAGCCGGATCTCCGCGGGACGTTTGTACCGCGCCAGGTGCGTGGCGCAGCGGGCGACGAGCCGGCCGACGAACTCCGCGCCGGCCACGGCGTCCAGCTCGTCGGCGGTACGGACCAGGGCCACCGGCACGGCACCGAGCACCTCGTCGGGGCGGCCGATGACCACCGCGTCGACCACGCCGGGCTCGTCGAGCAGGGTCTCCTCGATCTCCCGCGGGTAGACCAGCTCTCCACCGCGGTTGACCACGTCGTCGGCGCGCCCCACCAGGTACAGGTAGCCGTCGTCGTCGAGGCGGCCGAGGTCGGCGGTGTCGAGCCAGTGTGCGGTGTCGATCCGCTCGTCACCAGCACCGCCCGCGTAGGCGCGGATCACACCGGCGCCGCGGATCCGCACCCGGCCGACCACGCCCGGTGCGCACGGCACCCCGTCGCGGTCGACCACCTCGAGCTCCACGTCGACGGGCCGCCCGACCGAGCCAGGACGGACCGGGGCGTGCAGCGGCGTGGCGGTGATCTGGCTCGCGGCCTCGGTCATGCCGTAGCTCTCCACGACCGGCACCCCGGTGCGTTCCGCGATCAACCCGCGGACCCGCCCGGCCAGCGGCGCCGACGCCGAGCGCACGAAGCGCAACCGTGGGGGCAGCACCGGGATCTCCTCGCGGGACAGGATCGTCAGGACCGCCGGGACCGCGTTGAGCCACGTGACGTCGTGCGCGGCGAGCACCGGCCAGAAGCCCGTGCGTCGGAACCGGCGGTCGAGCACGAGGCTCGCCCCCGACACCAGCGTGGCCAGCAGGCCCACGACCTGCGCGTTGATGTGGAACAGCGGCAGCGGGTTGAACCCCCGGTCGGCAGGGGTGAGCTGGTTGTGACGCGCCACCGCGGCGGCGACGTGCAGCAGCTGCGCCTCGCCCAGCACCACCGTCTTCGGAGCCCCCGTCGAGCCCGACGTCAGCAGGGCGGCGGAACCCGGCGGACCGTCGTCGGGCACCGGAGCGTCCGGCCGGGCGATCGGGTCGATCGGGAGGCCGGTGCCGGCGTGGATCCGCAGCCCCGGCCGCGCGGCACGGTCGGTGACCACGAGGACGGGTCGCAGGACGTGCCGCGCCCGCAGCTCCTCGGCCGGGGTGGACTCCGGGTTCACCGGAGCCGAGCAACGCCCGGCGGCGATCACCGATAGGTGCACCACGGCGAAGGCGAGGGGGTCGTCGACATCGACCAGTACCCGCGCACCGGGCGGCACGTGCAGCGCGTCCAGCTCGCGGGACCAGGCACGGGCGGCCTCGGCCATGCCTGCGTTGTCGATGACACGGTCACGGCGGGCGTCCACGAGGAACAGCCCGTGCGGATTGCAGGCAGTGCGGGAGCGCAACAGACCGCGCAAGCGGATGGCCACGAGAGTCCACGCTGGACGACCTTTCTGTGCGCGCGCTGTGCAGAACGTGTGAACAGCCGGTTGGTCGCCACTGCGGTCGGTGCTGCGCGACCGGCGGCGTCAGATCACCTCGTCCAGCTCGGCCTGCAGCTGTGCCGCTTCGACGTCGCGCGCGACGGCCTGGGCGAGCAGCGCCCGCAGCACGAGCACGATGAGCGCGACCCCCAGGATGGCCACGCCGACCCCGCCCATGATCAGGGTGACGCCCGGGTCGTCCCGCTGACCCGGTGCGTTGAGGGCCGTGACTGCGAACCACACGAGGGCAGCCGCCACGATCGCGCCGATCACGACGTCCACGTACCGGAAGGCGGCGTCGGAGAAGACGGTTCCGCGTCGCACCATCGTCACCAGCCGCCATACGCAGACCAGGGCGACCTGGGCCGACACCATGCCCAGGATCGTGACCACGCGCAGCGGGGTCAGCGGGAGCGACCCGTCCTCCGGGTCGGTGGCCAGCGCCCACACCATCCCCGCCTGTACGAACACGGTGCCGGCGAGCATCACCACGAGCACGGCGCGCAGCGCACGCACTATCAGCTTTCCCACTGCCATCCCTCCATCGAATCGCGATGGGACTCTATCGAAACTCGATAGGTGGGACAAGGGCGGGAACGGTCATTCCTGCGCTCGGTGCGCGAGCACCTCGTCCTGGAACGCGAGGTACAGGTTCGCCACCGCCCGCGGCGAGGTCAGGGGCTCGCCGAGGATCTGTTCCACCTTGCGCAGCCGGTACCGGATGGTGTTGGGGTGGACGAACAGCCGCTCGGCCGTCCGTTTCACGTCCTGGTCGACGGCCAGGAACACCACGACCGTCGCCACCAGGTCCGGCGACCGGGCGAGCGAGCCGAAGTGGCGGTCGAACCGCTCGGCGACGCGGGTGTCGTCGCGGCGCGCCATCAGCCAGGTGGCGAAGTCGACCGTGTCCAGCCGCACCACCGAGCCGAGACCGCCCCGGTCCTGCCGCCGGGCCGCCACCCGCCATGCCGTGACGGCCTCGTCGACGAAGCCGGGCACGTCGGTCAGCTCCGTGAACGTCCCGCTGACCCCGACGAGGTGGCTGTCGCCCAGCAGGTCGAGCCACTCGTCGGTCGGCTCCCCCGCGGCCAGCAGCGCCGTCATCGGCGGACCGACGTCGCCCGCCTCCCCGTCCTGGTGCAGCACCACGGCCAGGCCCCGGGAGTGGATCTCCTCGACCACCGCGTCGGCGGCGCGCGCCCGGTCGGGCGGGCGGGGATCCACCGGGGTCGCGCGCGCGACGCGCAGGGGGCTCCCCGCCCGGAACCGGAAAGGGCGGAGGCGGTCCCAGGTCTGGCGCACCCGGGACGCCGAGATCCCGGCCTGCAGCGCGGACATCAACCGCGCCGCCTCCGCCCGCTCGTGGTTCACGGCCAGCGCCCACACGCTGTTCGACGCGGCGAGCACCCGTTCCGCGGTCTGCAGGAGGTCGTCGCCGAGGTTCCCGACGAGCACGGCGTCCTGGGAGGCGACCGCGAGACGGTACGCCGCCCCGCCCACCGCGAACGGGCGGCACGTGACCGACCAGCGTCCGACCGAGAAGTGGTGGCGCCCGGCGGGCTCCCGCGCGTCGATCTCGTCGCGGATGAGGCGGAACGGGCCGTTGCCGGTGGAGGCGACGATCCGGCCGGACGCCGCGTAGAGCGCGGCCGCGCCGCGGCACATCGCCGCGAGCCTGCCGACGAGGGTCGCCACCGGGTCGTCCGAGGTCAACGCGCGCAACAGGTCGTTCTGCAGCCAGACCGTGCGGCGCAGCAGGTAGGTCTCGGCGGCCAGCGCCCCGCTGTTGACGAACTCCTCGATCACCGTGAACGGCGTGGCAGCGTCGACGCTCAGCAGGGGGAGCCGCCCGACCCGGGCCGCGTGCCGCAGGCCGGGAGGGACCTCGCCGAAGTGCGGGCCGACGCCGAACAGCAGCCCGGCGACACCGGCGTCGACGAGCTCGGCGACGAGCGCGCGCCACTCCCCGCCCGCGACGTCCCGGCAGGCGAACCGCAGCCCGGTCGTGAGCATGATCGAGCCGGGCCGCAGCCAGCTCGCGGCGTGCTCGATCTCGATCGAGTGCGCGCCCCGCACCGTGGCCGAGAGGTCCTCGCCCTCCACCAGGGTCAGGCCCAGGCCGGGCTCGGCGGCGAGCCGCCGGAGGGTCAGCGGCCCGCCGGCATCGTCGGACGGTTCGGCTCCTGCTTGTCCCACCGGCCAACTATGCCCCGCCTGCGCTGTGTTCCGGACAGTGACGATGAGCCGGGTGTCCTCCAGAGTGTGGTCACCAGCAGCCGGGGGACGGCGGCGTCACCCGCAGTCGGAGGAGGTCGCCGGATGACGAGACAACGGGTCGCGGTGGACGTCGGGGGCACCTTCACCGACGTCTGCATCGTCGACGAGGACTCCCGCGCCGTGCGCGTGACGAAGGTCCCCTCCACCCCGAGCGACCCGATGCGCGCGGTCATGGACGGCATCCTGCGTGCCGAGGTCGACCTGCACGACGTCTCGCTCTTCTCGCACGGCACCACGATCGCCACCAACGCCCTGATCACGCGCAACTTCCTGCCGGCCGCGATGGTCACCACCGCGGGCTTCCGCGACGTGATCGAGATCCGGGACGGCACCAAGGACGATCTCTGGGACGCCTACAAGGACGTCGCCCCGCCCTACATCAGGCGGCGCGACCGGTTCGAGGTTCCCGAGCGGATCGACTTCTCCGGGCACGTCGTCACCCCGCTCGACGAGGCCGAGGCCCGCAGGCTCGCGGCGTTGCTGCGCAAGCGGGGAGCCCGCACGGTCGCCGTCTGCTTCGTCAACTCCTACGTGAACCCGGCCCACGAGATCCGCATGCGGGAGATCCTCGAGGAGGAGCTGCCGGACGCGACGATCTCGACCAGCGCCGAGATCCTCCCGGAGATATTCGAGCACGACCGCTTCACCACCACCGTCGCCAACGCCGTGCTGGCCCCGCTGGTCAGCGGGTACGTGGCCCGGCTCGCCGAGGAGCTGGCCGACGGCGGCTACGGCGGAGACCTGCTGCTGCTGCACTCCGGCGGCGGCTCGATGACGCCGCGGATGGTCGAGCGCTACCCGGTGCGCCTCGCGGCGAGCGGGATCGCGGCGGGCGCGATCGCCGCGCGTCACGTCGCGGGGCAGTGCGGGTTCGCCAACGCCATCGGGCTCGACATGGGCGGGACGAGCACCGACATCTCGCTGGTGCACCGCGGTGAGCTGCGGGTGACGAAGGAGTGGTTCGTCGAGTTCGGCTACCCGATCATCTTCCCGTCGATCGAGGTCCTCACGATCGGCGCGGGCGGCGGGTCCATCGCCCACATCGACGAGGCCGGATCGCTGCGCAACGGCCCCCAGTCCGCCGGGGCCGACCCGGGGCCGGCCTGTTACGACAGCGGCGGCCGGCAGCCCACCAACTCCGACGCCAACCTGCTGCTCAACCGCCTGGGTACCTCCCTGGCCGGTGGCTCCAAGATCCTGCGCCGCGACCTCGCCGAGAAGGCGATCCGGGAGTCGGTCGCCGACCCGCTCGATCTCGACCCGGAGCAGGCCGCCGAGGCCGTGCTCAAGGTCGCCAACGCCAACATGGCCGACGCGGTCCGGCTGATCTCGATCCGCCGCGGGTACGACCCCCGCGACTTCGCCCTCGTCGCCTTCGGCGGCGCCGGAGCGCTGCACGGGGCCGAGGTGGCCAGGGAGCTGAACATCCCGACCGTGATCGTCCCGCCCAACCCCGGCGTGACGTCGGCGCTGGGCTGCCTGCTCGTCGACATCCGGCACGACCTGTCGGCCATGTTCGGCGGCCTGGCCGACCAGGTCGACGAGGAGGAGTTCGAGAACGCGTTCGGCGGCCTCGAGGCGGAGGCGGCCGCCCGGCTGCGCGCCGAGGGAGTCGCCACCGAGGACACCGTGCTGCAGCGCACGGCGTCGATGCGCTACCACGGGCAGTGGCGCTCGCTCACGGTCAACTGCGGCGACGGCCCCGGCGCGCTCGCCGAGGCCGTCGCCCGGTTCCACGAGCAGCACGAACGCGAGTACGCGTTCCGGCGCGACGACACGCCGGTCGAGATCTACCAGCTCGGCCTCACCGCGATCGGCACCACGCCCAAGCCCTCGTTCGCCACGCACACCCCAGAGCCGTCCACTCCGGAGGCGGACCGGCGGCGGTCCGTCTACTTCGACCACACCGGGTGGGTGGACACCCCGGTCCACGACCGCGACCGCCTCACCGCCGGGGCGACCCTGACCGGGCCCGCGGTCGTCGAGCAGCTCGACTCCACCACCCTCGTCCCGCCGGGGACCACGGCCGAGGTCGACGAGTGGCTCAACATCCGGATCCACCTGAACGGGAGCGACCGATGACCGCCGCGACCACCACACCCGGCGACCTCGACCCCGTGACCTTCGAGGTGCTGAAGAACGCCTTCGTCACCGCGGTCGACCTCATGAGCGAGCAGATCATGCGGACCTGCTACTCGTTCGTCATCTACGCCCGCGACTTCTCCTCGGCGCTGTGCGACGCCGGGGGCAACACCGTGATGCAGGGCAGCGCGGACATCGCCGTGCACGTCGGGACGCTGCACTTCCAGTGCAAGGCGGTGCTCGAGGAGTTCGGTGACGACATCCACCCGGGCGACGTCTTCGCGGTCAACGACCCCTACCGCGGCGGCACGCACTTCAACGACGTCAGCTTCATCCGCCCGATCTTCGTCGGCTCGGAGATCATCGGGTACGCCCAGAACAAGGGGCACTGGGCCGACATCGGCGGCACGGTCCCCGGGTCGTTCGACGTCAACGCGAGCGAGCACTTCGGCGAGGGCCTGCGCATCACCCCGATCCGCGTGTGGCGCCGCGGCACGATGCTCCACGACGTCGCCCAGCTCCTGGTGTCCAACACGCGCTCGCCCTACAGCAGCATGGGCGACCTGAACGCCCAGGCTGAGGCCACGGCGCTGTGCGAGCGGGAGATCCTGCGGCTCGTCGAGCGCTACGGCAAGGACACCGTGGTGGCGGCGATGGCCGGGGTGCAGGACTACGTCGAGCGCATCGTCCGCCACCGCCTCACCGAGCTGCCCAAGGGCGTGTGGGAGACGGTCGACTACCTCGACGCCGACCCCGGACACGGGGAGGGCCTGATCCCCGTGGTCCTGAAGATGACCATCGACGAGGACGGCATCCACTACGACCTGAACGGCAGCGCCCCGGTGGTGTCGACGTTCCTCAACTCCGGCTACGGCGCCACCTTCTCCGCGCTCTACGCCGGCACGAAGACCTTCTTCCCCGAGGTGCCGCTGAACTCGGGCTTCTACCGGGTGGTGCAGGCCGACATCGGCCCGGAGGGCACGGTCGTCAACGCCGGCTGGCCCTACGCGGTCACCGGGTTCTGCTCCGGATCGTACGAGAAGCTCATGAACGGCATCTTCGAGATGTGGTCGTCGGTGATGCCGGAGCGGGCCATGGCGTGCGCGTTCAACCTGGAGTACCTGCTCGTCGGCGGCAAGGACGCGCGCACGCCGGACCGGCCCTACTTCATGTGGTACGACTGGATGGCCGGTGGCTGGGGTGGACGGTCCACGAAGGACGGTTCCGGCGCCACCGCTCCCGTGTTCGGCGCGGGCCTCGCCGTGCAGCCGGTGGAGGGTCAGGAACGGCTCTCCCCCGTGCTCACCACCGAGCACCGCATCGTCACCGACTCCGGAGGGCCGGGCCGCCACCGCGGCGGCTGCGGGCTGGAGAAGGGCGGGGTGCTCACCGACTGCGTCGGCACCGTCATGTCCTACTGCTGCGACCGTGCCCGCTCGATCACGTGGAGCATCGAGGGCGGGCTCCCGTCCGTGCCGCACGGGGTGTGGCTGAACAAGGGCACCGAGAACGAACGGTTCCTCGGCTCGACGTTCTCCGGCGTCGCCGTCGGACCGGGCGACAGCTTCACCCGCCCGTCGGCAGGCGGGGGCGGGATGGGCGATCCGCTGACCCGCGACCCCGCCGCCGTGGTCGAGGACGTCATCGACGGCTACGTCTCGATCGAGCGGGCCGCGAAGGACTACGGCGTGGTGATCACCGAGATCGACGCCGAGCTCGACCGGTTCGAGGTCGACCACCCGGCGACCGCGCAGCTGCGCGCGCAGATCGCGGCCGAGCGCACCGGATGGCTCGACAGCGACCCGCACGACATCGCGCGCCGCTACCGCGACCGCGAGCTGGACGTGCTCGACCTCGTCCGGCGCTACGGGGTGATCGTCGACTGGGGCACCGGCGAGCTGCACGAGAACACCACCCGCCAGTACCGGGAGCTGCTGCAGCGCCGCTCCGCCGCGGGGTGGTGAGGAGGCCGGAGCACCGATCAGACTGCGACGACGTCCACGAGATCCGCGACACCCACGAAGTCATCGACGTTGCGGGTGTACAGCCGGGCTGAATGGGCGTGAGCAGTGGCGGCGATCAGGAGATCCATCGTGCGGGACCGGGGTTGTCGGCCGGCCGCGACCACCGCCGCGGCCAACTGCCCGTAGCTGGCGGCCACCGCGTCGTCGACCGGCAGGGGGTCGAAGGTCCGCTGCAGCACGCTCAGGCGCCGCAGACGCTCGGCCCTGACCGCCTGATCACGGGCGACGAGAACGCCGAAGTGCAGCTCTGCGACCGTCACCACGCTGATCGCCAACTCGCCGGCCAGGGGTGGCACACCGGTGGCGATGACGAGGTTGGTGTCCAGGACTGCCCTCACGCCGGGGACCACGGATCGCGGAGCACGTCGTCGACGCGCTCCCGGTCGGAGCTCCAGTCCGGGTCCTCCGGACCGTTGAACAGATCGGCCACCTCGGAGTAGCTGCGCCACGCCTGCGGCGCGATGGGCACCAGACGTGCGCTCGGCCGGCCGGCCACGGTGATGGTGACCTCTTCTCCCGCTTCTACCCTGCGTACCAGCTCGGATGCCTGTTGCCGCAGCTCGCGGAGCCCTACGACCGTCACTTCTCCACGGTAGCACAAGTGCTATACCGGCAGCCGTGCAGCTCTGCGCGTTCCGACTCCGTCGAGTGGTCATCCCGCCGGCGGTCAGGCCCTGTGGTAGGAGTCCCGGGCATGACCGCTGCCCCGCACACACTGGCCAGGAGGTGGGCCGGGATCGTCCCGGCGATGCTGGCCGCGTGTGCGGGGGCGGTGGACCTGCTCGCACTCGCCGGGCTGGGCGGCGCGTTCGCCGGCGTCGTGACGGGGAACCTCGTCACCGCGGCCTACGGGGTCGGCACGGGCAACTTCAGGCTGATCACGCCGGCCGGCACCGCGGTGGCCGCCTTCGCCGTCGGTGTGCTCGCCTGGGCCCGGCTGTGGCACGCAAGGCCGCAGGCGGTGGTCGGCATGCTCCTCGCCGAACTGGCACTCCTGGTCGTCGTGGCCGTCGGCTGGATCGTCACCGGGGCGCACCCGGAGCCGCTCGCGGCGCTGATCCTGCTCGCCGTGGCCGCGCTCGCCATGGGCGGGCAGAGCGTGGCGGCGCTGCGGCTCCAGGCCTCGACCACGTACATGACCGGCACGCTGGTCAGCGCGCTGCAGGACGTCGTGACGGGACGGGCCGGGCCCCGCCGGGCGGCGCTGCGTCAGCTCGTCGCGCTCGTGGGCGGGGCCACCGCTGCGGCGGTGCTGCTGCACTTCCTGGCCTGGGCGGTCCCCCTGCTGCCCGTCGTCCTGCTCACGGCATGCGTCGGGCTGGTCCTCGGGGCCCGTGCCTCCCGGACGAGCGGGCCGGACGGATGAGTGCCTTCCGTGGCGACCCCTCGATCGCCATGGAAGGCACCCACTCCGGCGTTCGCCGGATTCGCGGACGGACCGTCCTCCGTCCGCTCCGTGCACCACGGGTCTCGCGTACGCGAGACCCGTGGTCGTCCAGGGTCGTGCTCAGGCGTCGGCCGGCACCGGGTGGTTGGCGACCATGAGCCCGTGCGGGTCGACCCGCCGCCGGACCGCCTGCAGCCGCTTGTAGGCCTCGGCGCCGTAGGCGAGCTCGGTGTCCAGCGCCGTCTCGGCGAAGTTGAGGTAGTGCCCGGCGGTCCACGGCACCATCGCCTCGGCGAGACGCTCCGCGTGCCGGCTGCCCACCACGGCCTCCGGTCCCGCCGCCAGCGCACAGCAGTACAGGGCGAACTGCCCGTCGAGCATCGGCAGGACCCCGGCCCGCGGATCCGGGCGGCCCAGCGCGCCGCCGAACTGGCGCAGCTCCGCCACCGCCAGTATCGAGCCCGACTCCGCGCCTGCGGCCCGGACGAACGCGTCCACCGCCTCGGCGGGCATCGACCCGAGCAACGCCGCGGACGACGCCACCGGCATGGGCTCCTCCGGGTCGCCGTGCAGGCGGACCAGCTCCGGCGCCGGCATCCGGGCGAAGGTGTCGATCTCGGGACCCAGCTCCCGCAGCGGGGCGAGGATGTCCACGGCGACCCCGTCCTCGGCCAGGACGGCCCCGTCGATCATGACGACCTGCCGGCCGCGCAGCGGTGGCGGCACCGCCTCGATCGGGGGCAGCTGCAGGATCCGGAACGACGTGGTGACCTCATCGGGTGCCCCGGTCGCCCACTGCGACCACCGGGTGAGCACGCGGCCCGCCTCCCGCCAGTCCCACACCAGCGCACCGCCGTAGACGGACGTGACCGGGTAGAGGGCGAACTCCAGAGCGGTCACCACCCCGAAGTTCCCACCCCCGCCGCGCAGAGCCCAGAACAGCTCGGGGTCGGAACCGGCGTCGACGCGCACGAGCTCGCCGTGGGGGAGCACGACCTCGAGGGCGACCACGCTGTTGCACTGCAGGCCGAAGCGGCGCCCGAACCACCCGACGCCTCCGCCGAGCGAGTACCCGCCGACCGCGACGTCCGGGGACGACCCGTGCAGCGCCACCAGCCCGTGCGGCGCCACCGCCGCGACGACGTCCTCCCACGCCACCCCGCTCCCGACGCGGGCGGTGCGCCGGTCCGCGTCGACGGTGATCCCGGTCAGCCCCGCCGTGCGCAGCAGCACCACGTCCCGGAGGTCCTCGAGCGGGCCGGCGTTGTGCCCCGTCGCCTGCGGCGCGACCCGCAGCCCGGCACGGGCAGCCGCCCGGACGACCGCCACCACCTCGTCCGCGGTCCGGGGCCGGACGACCGCCGCGGGTCGCTGCTCCACCGCGACGTTCCACGCCAGCCGTGCGGTGTCGTAGCCGGCGTCGCCGGGCAGATGGACGGGTCCGGCACAGGCCGCACGTAGGTCGTCGAGCTCGGGGGCGCCCTGACCGATGGTTGAGGTATCGCTCACGACATGGCACACGCTGGGCGCGGTGCGCAGGTTCACGGCCCGGCGATCTCTCTCCGCGAGGCCCGCCCGCAAGCCTGCGAGCAGCGATGACTCTCCCTCCGGTGACCGACATCGCATCGGCACGCGTTTCGCAACCCCTGCGACTGCGCTGTCCGGGTACCACGCCCACCGAAAGGCGACAGAACACCCGGGCGGGTGCAGTCTGGAGGGGAGGCGATGGAGGACCGTGATGCGGACCCTGCTCAACGTGATCTGGCTCGTCCTGTGCGGCGTCTGGCTGGCGATCGGCTACGCCGTCGCCGGGATCGTCTGCTGCCTGCTGATCGTGACCATCCCGTTCGGCCTGGCGTCGTTCCGCATGGCCGACTTCGCGCTGTGGCCCTTCGGTCGCCAGCTCGTGCGACGCGCCGACGCCGGTGCCCCGTCCACGATCGGCAACATCATCTGGATCGTCTTCGCCGGCTGGTGGCTCGCGCTGGCCCACCTCACCACCGCCGTCGCCCTCGCGGTCACGATCATCGGGATCCCGCTGGCGTGGGCCAACCTGAAGCTCATCCCCGTCTCACTCGTCCCGCTCGGGAGGGTGATCATCGACAGCGACACGCCGCAGGATGCGCGCTACCCCGCCGTCAGCTGACCGTCCGCGGGCGGGGCCGGCGGTGCGGAGCCCACGGACTCGGCGAGCAGCGTGCCGCTCTCGCGCGTGATCCGCTGCAGGTGTTCCCGGCAGGCGCGCCGGGCGGCGTCGGCGTCCTGCGCGGCGATGGCGTCGTAGATCGCCTGGTGCTCGTCGAGGGTGTGGCCCTGCTGGGCCAGGTAGGCCATCGGCTCCCGGTAGGACTCGCGGAGGCAGGCGTTGACCGGGTCCATGAACAGCGCCAGCAGGGTGTTGCCGCTCGCGCGGGCGGTGACGCGGTGGAAAGTCAGGTCCTGCTCGAGGCAGACGTCGAAGTCGTCCCGATGGTCGCGCGCGACGGACAGCGCCGCGCGCATCTCCTCCAGGTCCCGCGCGCTCCGCCGGACCGCGGCGAGCGCGGCGAGCTCCACCTCCAGCAGGAACCGCGCCTCCATCAGCTGCTCGAACACGGCGGGGCCGCTGCGCAGCAGCAGGCTGAAGTGCTCCGCGATGGGCCGCCCGTCCAGCAGCGCCACCATCATCCCGCGGCCCGGCCGGATGCTGACCAGGCCCCGCTGCTCGAGGATCCGCGCGGCCTCCCGGACGACGGTGCGCGATACGTCGTAGGTCTGCGCCAGCTGCGCCTCGGTGGGCAGCTGGTCCCCCGGAACGAGCCGGTCGGCGAACAACCGCGCCTGGATGCGGTTGGCGACCACCTCCGGCAGGCGCGGCGGGCGCCCGGCGGGTCCGGCAGCCACGGCGGGTCCGAGCATTTCGCGCCTCCTGTTGACGGGCTCAAAGGTATGATGATGCGATAGCTCGATGAGATACAGGTCCCCGAGCCGGAATGTTCGTCCGGTGGTACGGGAGACCGGTCCCTGCACCCGTGACGTGGCCGACGCGGCCGCCCGGGCAGGCAGCACATCCGCTCAGGCACATCCACTGAGGAGCTGACATCGGCGTGGACAGCGTTGCTCATGGCCAGAACTACGTCGACGGTCGCTGGGAGGACGGCGGCGGCGCGGTTCTGGAGGTGCGCGACCCCGCCACGGGAGACGTCGTCGCCCGGGTGCCGGAGTCGACGGAACGCGACGTCGACCGCGCCGTGACCGCCGCGCGCCGGGCGTGGGACAGCTGGCGCTGGGTCAACCCGTCGGTGCGGGCCGGCCACCTGCACGCCACCGCCGACGCCCTCTCCGCCGCCACGGACCGGGTGGCGGCCGCCATCACCCGCGAGATGGGCAAGCCGCTGCCCGAGGCCCGCGGAGAGGTCGAGAAGCTCGCGAAGACGTTCCACTTCTACGCCGAGGAGGCCACCCGGATCACCGGGGCCACCCTCGCCAACGAGGAGGACGGCTTCACCAGCATCGTCGAGAAGGAGCCGATCGGGGTCGTCGCCGCGATCACGCCGTGGAACTACCCGGTGGAGCTCATCGGCTGGAAGCTGGCCGCGGCGCTCGCCGCCGGCTGCACCATCGTCGTCAAGCCGTCGGAGTACACCCCGACCGCGGCGATCGAGGTGTTCCGCAGCCTGGAGGTCGCCCGGCTGCCCGCCGGGGTGGCCAACCTCGTCACCGGAGCCGGGACCACCGGGCGCGCGCTCGTGGCCCACCCCGCGATCGACAAGGTGGCGTTCACCGGTTCCGGAGCCACCGGCGCGGCGATCGTCAAGACGGTCTCCGGGGTCAAGCCGGTGTCGATGGAGCTGGGTGGCAACTGCCCCCTGATCGTCACCCGGCACGCCGACCTGGACCAGGCGGTCACCGGCGCGCTGCGGCGCTCCTTCCGCAACGCCGGCCAGATCTGCATCGCGATCAACCGCGCCTACGTCCACGCCGACCTCTACGAGGAGTTCGTCGGGCGGCTGGCGAAGGGCGCCGCGAACCTGGTGGTGGGTGACGGCCGGCGCGAGGAGAACGTCGACGTCGGCCCCGTCACCAACGCCGAGATCCTCGAACGGTCCGAGCGCCACGTGGAGGACGCCCGCACGAAGGGCGCGCGCGTCCTCGTCGGCGGCACCCGCCCTCCGGGCCGTCCGGCGGGCAACTTCTACCTGCCGACGGTGCTCGCGGACTGCACGCAGGACATGCTCGTCATGCACGAGGAGACCTTCGGCCCGGTCATCGGCGTGAGCGCGTTCACCGACCTCGACGCGGCCGTCGCATTGGCCAACAGCACCCCGGCCGGGCTCGCGGCCTACGTCTACTCCGAGAACCTGGGCGAGGTGTTCGCGCTGGGCCGCCGCCTCGACTTCGGCAGCGTCGCGGTGAACAACGTCGACGCCGGCACGATCAACGCCCCCTACGGCGGCCGCAAGGGCAGTGGCTTCGGCTACGAGCACGGCAGGGAAGGCATGGAGGGGTATCTCCAGATGAAGCACGTGCGGGTGCGGCACCACGCCTGACGCCCACCGGCCGTGCCGGGAGCGGCTCGACGGCGAGCCGCCGACTCAAGGAGCGACGCATGGCGACGTGTTTCATCGGCATCGACCTCGGGACGTCCGCGTGCAAGGTGCTCGCCCTCGACACGAGCGGCGAGGTGCTCGACAGCAGCGTGCGCGAGTACCCGGTGCTCACCTCGCGGCCCGGTTGGGCCGAGCAGGAGCCGGCCCGCTGGTGGGAGGCCACCGACGACGCGGTCCGGGAGCTGCTCGACCGGCTGCCTGCAGACTCGCAGGTCCGCGGCTTCGGGCTCTGCGGCCAGATGCACGGCCTCACCGCGCTGGACGAGAACCGCGAGGTGATCCGCCCGGCGATCCTCTGGAACGACCAGCGGGCCGCCCCGCAGTGCACCGAGATCACCGAACGGGCCGGTGGCTTGCCGGGGCTCATCGACCTGGTGCAGAACAGGATGCTGCCGGGCTTCACCGCCGGGAAGATCCTCTGGCTGCGCGAGCACGAGCCCGCCGCGTACGAGCGGATGCGGCACCTGGTCAACCCGAAGGACTACCTGCGCCTGCGGATGACCGGTGACCTGGTGACGGAGGTGTCCGACGCATCGGGCACCGGCCTGTTCGACGTGCGCGGGCGGCGCTGGTCCACCGAGCTCCTCGACCTGCTGGACATCCCCGTGGACCTCCTGCCCCGCGTGGTCGAGTCGCACGAGCCGACCGGAACGCTGCGACCGGAGGTGGCGCAGCGCTGGGGCCTGCCGGCGTCGACGCCGGTGTTCGGCGGTGGTGGCGACGCGGTCATCCAGACCACCTCGATGGGCATCATCGAGGACGGCGCGATCGGCATCACGCTGGGCACGGCGGGCATCGTCGCGGGAGCCAGCGGGGCCTGCCCCGACGACATCGACGGCACGCTGCAGATCTCGTGCGGCAACGCCCCGGACCGCTGGCACGTCATGGGTGTCTCGCTGGTGGCGGGCGGCGCCTTCCAGTGGCTGCGCGACGCCCTGCGCCCGGTGGATCCCGAGCTCGGCTACCGCAGCCTGGTGGACCTGGCCCGGCAGGCGCCGCCCGGGTCGGAGGGCCTGCTGTTCCTGCCCTACCTGCTGGGCGAGCGCTGCCCGCACGTGGCCCCGGAGGCCCGCGGCAGCTGGGTGGGCCTCACCCCGATGCACTCGACCGCCCACCTGTCCCGCAGCGTGATGGAGGGCGTCCTGCTCAACCTGCGCGAGATCGTGGAGGTGTGCGAGTCCACCGGCCTGGACTGCACGCAGGTGCGCGTGTCGGGTGGCGCCACCGTGGAGCCGCTGTGGCTGCAGATGCTGGCCGACGTGCTCCAGCGGGAGGTCGTGACGGTGACCGGCGCCGCCGAGGGGGGCGCGTACGGCGCTGCCCTGCTCGCCGGGGTCGGTACCGGTGACTTCGCCTCCCTCGCCGACGCCGCCGCCCTCGTGCAGGAGACCTCCCGGTTCAAGCCCGAGGCCGACAACGCCGAGCTCTACGACCGGCTGTTCGCGATCCACCGCCGGCTGTACCGGACCTTGCAGCCGACCTTCGCCGAGCTCGCCGGGGCGCAGCGGTGACCGGACGCGTGGAGGACGGCGTGCGACCCGGTACGCCACAGGACCGGGCGAAGGTCGCCGCGGGGAGGCGGGCCCTCGACACGTTCGTCCGTGACGGCATGCTCCTCGGGCTCGGCTCCGGCACCACCTCGCACTGGTTCGTGCGCTCGCTCGCCGAGCGGGTGCGGGACGGCCTCGACGTGGTGGGGGTGCCCACCTCGACCGCGACGCGGGACCTCGCACTGGAGCTCGGGGTCCGCCTCGCCGACCTGAACGACGTCTCCGAGCTCGACCTGACGATCGACGGCCCGGACGAGATCGACGGCGCCGGGAGCATGATCAAGGGCGGGGGCGCCTGCCTGCTGTGGGAGAAGATCGTGGCGAGGGCCTCCCACCGGATGGTCACCGTCCTCGACGACACCAAGATCGTCCCGACCCTCGGTGCCTTCCCGTTGCCGGTGGAGGTCGTGCCGTTCGGGTGGGTCTCCACCCGGCGGCACCTGTCCCGGCTGTTCGCCGACGCCGGCCTC
This sequence comes from Pseudonocardia xinjiangensis, assembly GCF_050948425.1. Classification (NCBI taxonomy): domain Bacteria; kingdom Bacillati; phylum Actinomycetota; class Actinomycetes; order Pseudonocardiales; family Pseudonocardiaceae; genus Pseudonocardia; species Pseudonocardia xinjiangensis. The sequence goes on from NZ_CP192009.1 coordinate 5,388,816, forward strand.
GGAGAGGCGCCGATCACGAACCGGATGCGCGGGGACGACCTGCTGGTGACCGACAGCGGCCACTACATCCTGGACGCACACCTGGGTGCGATCCCCGACGTCCCCGGCCTCGCGGCCGTCCTCAACGACATCCCGGGGGTGGTCGAGCACGGCCTCTTCGTGGGGATCGCGGACGGGATGGTGGTCGGCCATCCCGACGGGAGCGCGGAGGTCCACACGTTCTGAGACCCCGGGCGTGACGTGACCCTCTCCATAAGGTGAGACGGCCGACGGGCAATGTACGGTCATTAGCGGTGATCGTCAGGCAAGGCGCCCAAGGGAGTCACCGTGTGGATGTCCGTCCTCGCCAGGGAACCCGCCCGTCCGGCCCAGCTGCGCACCTGGCCGCACGCCTGGCTGCTGGCAGTGGGGACGGTCTGCTTCGGCGCGTTCATGGGTCAGCTCGACGCCAGCATCGTCACCCTCACCTACGGTCCTCTCGGCGCCGAGTTCGGCGCGTCACTGGCGGGGGTCCAGTGGGTCTCCCTCTCCTACCTCCTGACGCTCACCGCGCTGCTGGTCCCCATCGGCAGGCTGTCCGACGCCCATGGCCGCAAGCTGCTCTACCTCTACGGGTTCGTGGTGTTCACGGTGGCCTCCGCGGCCTGCGTACTGGCGCCCACCCTCGGCTGGCTGATCGCGTTCCGGGTGGTCCAGGGCGTCGGAGCCGCCATGCTGCAGGCCAACAGCGTCGCCCTGATCAGCACGTGCGCTCCCCCGGGCAGGCGGCGTGCCGCGCTCGGCATCCAGGCGGCGGCCCAGGCCCTCGGCCTCGCACTCGGCCCCACGGTCGGTGGCCTGCTCGTCTCCACCCTGGGCTGGCGCTGGGTCTTCGGCATCAACGTCCCGATCGGCGTCGTCGCCGTCGTCGCGGGGGTGTTCCTCCTCCCCCGCACCCGGCACCGCAGCTCCACGACCACCTGGGACGTCACCGGTCTCCTGCTGTTGGTCACCGCCACCACGGCAGGGCTGCTCGGACTGACGGCACTGTCCGGGCTCACCCTTCCGGGCTGGGTCGCGCCCGCCCTCTTCGTGGTCACGGCCGCGGCCGTGCTCGGCATCGTCACCCACAGCCGGCGGTTCGCCGCTCCCCTGCTCGATCCTGCGCTCCTGCGCTCGCGGGCGGTCGCCGCGGGTCTCGGGGGCGCAGTCGGCGGCTACCTGATCCTCTTCGGTCCGCTCGTGCTCGTGCCGGTCGTGCTCGTCGCAGCCGGGGAGTCGGAGCTGCACGCGGGGCTCGTGCTGACCGCGCTCCCCGCCGGGTTCGCGCTGGCCGCCACCACCGGTGAACGGCTGCTGCCCGCGGCCTGGAGCGACCGCCTCCGCTGCCTCGTCGGCGCGCTGGCCGTCGTCTGCGCGACCGGCCTGCTGGTCGTCGTCCCGCTCACCCCGGCGTGGCTCGTACCGATGCTGGGAATCCTCGGGCTCGCGCTGGGGATCTTCACGCCGGCGAACAACAGCCTCGTCATGGGACTCGTCCCGGCCCGCACCGCCGGGACCGGCGGCGGGCTGGTCAACATGGCCCGCAGCCTGGGCACGGCACTCGGCGTGGCGCTGGTGACCCTCACGCTGCACACGGGCACCGCCGAGAGCGCCGCGCGCACGGCGCTCGCCGCGCTCGCCGCGGTGGCCGTCGCCCTCGTGGTGTCGGCCTGGCTGGTTCCGGTCAGGCGTCCGGATCGAGGTCCGGGTTGCTGGCGGCCACGGTCAGCACGCCGTGGAGGTTGTTGAGGTCGGTGACGATCTCCTCCTGGTCGGCCGGACCCCGCAGCTCGAGCAGTACCGACACCGGCCGCACACCGCCCCCGCCGTAGCCGGTCGGGCCCCCGTCCACCAGCGCGTTCACCGGCTCTCGCTCCACGTGCCTCGTGGTCAGCTCCGCGATGATCCAGCCACGACGGGTGCAGGTGCTCACGATGTCGCGCAGCAGGCCACGGCCGTCCTCGTAGGTCACCTGGATGAAGCGGCTCTGCGGCCGCGAGCCCGCGATCCGGACCGTCAGCAGCGGGAAGGCGAAGACGACGACGAAGTAGCCGACGGTGGCCACGGCCGCCAGCACCGGCAGCCCGGCACCGGCCGCCATCCCGACGGCCGTGGTCAGCCAGACGGCCGCGGCGGTGGTCAGGCCACGCACGGCGTCACGCCGGACAAAGATCAGGCCGCCACCGATGAACCCGATGCCGGACACGATCTGCGCGGCGACCCGGGACGGGTCGAGGACGACGTGGTCACCGAGGACGTCGGTGAAGCCGTACTTGGAGACCAGCATGAACAGTGCGGCCCCGAAACCGATCAGGGTGTGGGTGCGCAGACCCGCACTCTTCTGCCGCAGCTCCCGTTCCAGCCCGATCGCGGCCGACAGGACGAGCGCGACGCCGAGCTCGCCGATCTGCAGCCAGCTCTGGCCGGTCGGTTCCCCGAATGGCAACGCGAGCACCACGCTCCCGCCCTCCGATCCGTTGTCGTCTCCGAAGCGGACCACACGACGAGGCGGCGTACCGGATGGAACACGCGCCCCGTTCGCCCGACCTCGCAGCCGCCTGTGGCTCGGTGGTCGATCCCCGGTTGCTCGGGAACGGTCTCCACAGGGTAACCGCGCCGGCAGGGGCCCCGAGCGTTCCAGCACCGCGACGACGTGCGGGGTCCCCGCACACTCCTGCGCGCCGCGGTCGTCACCGCGACGAGCGCCGCGCTCGGCGGATTCGGCCTGCTGACGGGAGACTTCCCCGCGATGAGCCCTCTGCCGCCGCAGGGCGCCGGCAGCGCGAACGCGCGCCTCGCCGCCCGGCTTCCCCCCGTGCCCGTGCCCGCTGCTGCCGCGACTCCATCAAGCCTGCTGGCGCTGCCCGGCGGACCGGAGGTGCTGGTGCGCGTGCCGGCCACCGCGGGAGCAGCTCCCCTGCGTCTGGTGCTGGCCCTGCACGGAGCCGGCGGGAACGCCAAGGGCGGCCTCGCACCCCTGCTCCCGCTGGCCGACGCCCACGGACTGCTGCTGCTGGCCCCGACATCGCACGCCGCCACCTGGGACGCCGTCACCGCCGGCTGGGGGCCGGACGTGCGGCGGATCGACGACGCGCTCGCCCGGGTGTTCGGCTCCTACCCCGTAGACCCGACCCGGCTCGCCGTCAGCGGGTTCTCCGACGGGGCCTCGTACGCCCTGTCGCTCGGGCTCGCCAACGCCGACCTGTTCACCCACGTCATGGCGTTCTCGCCGGGCTTCATCGCGCCAGGACCCAGGGCCGGGAGCCCGCGGGTGTTCCTCTGCCACGGCCGCCACGACACCGTGCTCCCCATCGACCGCACGACGCGCCGAATCGTCCCGCAGCTCCGGTCGGCCCGGGTACCGACCGAGGTGCGGGAGTTCGACGGCGCCCACACCGTGCCCGCGTCCATCGCCGAGGACGCGGTGCGGTGGTTGATGCACGCTCCCTGACGTGCCGCGCGACGACCGGCTATCGCGTGACCAGCCCGCGGACCCAGCGGACGAGCTCGACGGTCCGGTACCAGCGACCCCAGGCGACCAGGGCGGCCAGCACCAGGAGCACCACCGGCAGGAGTGCCGCCGCCCCGCCCACGGTCAGCACCGTGGCCGTCGTCGCTCCGATCATCAGGGCGACCAGGCCGAGAGCCGCCGCCCCCGACAGGCGGGGCACCAGCAGCCCGATCGCCCCCGCGATCTCCAGGCAGCCGATGATCACTGTTCCGGCCGCGCTGAAGCCCATGGCCGCGAACCCCTCGAGCGTCACCGGGTCGAAGGTGACCTTCGGATAGCTCGCCCCCAGGAAGACCGCCGCGAGCAGGACCTGGGCCACCCACAGCGCCACGTCCACCACCCTTCCCGGCCGTGTCGCGGACCCGGCCGCGGTGGTGGATGTGCTGGTCGTCTGCCTGCCCATGAGGTCTCCTGGTGCTCGCACCCGTCCGTTCTGTCGGGATAGGGACCGGCCGGAGGCACCGAACTCATCGCTGCGACTCACGCCTCGGTGAGCGACTCCGGATCGGCCTGTGCCGCCGCGAGCTCGGAGGCGAGCAGCGCCGCGGCAGCTGCGCGGCCGAGGGAGCGGCCGCGGTCGTAGCAACCACCGAACCGGTCGCCCAGCCCACGGCGCAGCTCGTGCGTCAGGCGGGCCACGTCCGGGTGCAGGGAGTCAGCCGCCCCACGCACCGCGTGGCCGGCGCCGAGCGCGGCCGCCGCGGCGGCGGGTTCACCCAGCCCGGCCCGCAGTGCGGCGAGACCGGTGCCGACACCGGCCAGTAGCGCGCGCTGGTCGGTGGCCAGCGCCTCGGCGAAAGCGGCCTGCAGATCGGTCAGCGCCCCTGCGGTGTCGCCGCGGGCCATCGCCAGGTGGGCCAGGCCGGTGCGGTACTGCACCTGGAAGGGCCGGTCGGTCTCGGCGCGTCGACCCACGGCCCGGCGCGCCGCGTCGTACTCGCGGGCCGCGGCGGAGAGGGCGCCGTCGCGCCGCTCGACGTCGCCGAGCAGCATCCGCGCGAGCGCGAGGTGGTGGGCCGCCGGAGCGCCGGCGACCACGGCGTCCAGCTCGGCCCGCGCCCGCACGGTGTCACCGGCGTAGATGTGCGCGGTCGCCGCGCACACGCGCTGGTGGTCGTCGTTGCCGAGCTCGGCGGCGGGCACCCGGGCCCGGCGCAGCGCCCCGAGCGCGCCGTCGACGTCGCCGAGCACGAGCGCGGTGGTGCCGAGCCGGGTCAGCGACACGGCCGTCCCCCAGCGCTCGCCCAGGGCCTCGAACTCGTCGGCGGCGGCGACCAGATCACGGCAGGTCTCGTGGAGGTCGCCCCGGTTGGCCCGCAGCAGCCCGCGCATCAGCCGGACCATCGCCCTGCCAAACGGGGCGGCGCGAGCCGGCGGGTCGGTCGTCAGGAGCGGAGCCGGGTCACCCGACAGCGCCGCCAGGAGCGGCGCGATCACCAGTGCGGACGGGTGCCCGCTCGCGGCCGCTGCGCGGAACCGATCGAGGTCGGGGTCTCCCGATTCGACGGTGCCCGCCAGGACCACGTTGATCAGGTAGGCGGCCACCGCGGGCGCGTGCACCGCAGGCGCTGTCGAGGTCGGCAGGGCGAGGGCGTCACGCAGCAGCCGGGCGGCCTGGGCGTGGTCGCCGTGCAGCGTGAGGAAGAAGGAGATGGCGGACGCCAGCCGGATCGCGGTGTCGGCGTCGCCCGCGCCTGCGGCGCCCTGCAGTGCACCCAGGAGGTTCTCCCGGTCCTCGGTGAGGGTGGGGATCCAGCGGAGCTGGTCGGGTCCTCGCAGGTCGGGTGCCGCGGTCTCGGCCAGCTCCAGGAAGTGGCGGGTGTAGGCGGCTCTGGCGCGGTCCAGGTCCCCGTTCGCGGCGAGGCGCCGCATCCCGTACTCGCGGATCGTCTCGAGCATCCGGTAGCGCACACCGGTCGCAGGGACCAGGTGCAGCAACGACTTGTCGACCAGCGCCGCCAGCGTCCGCGCCACGGCGACGCCGGGCGGGGCCACGCGCTCCGCCGCGGTGAGGGTGATCGTGCCGGGGAAGACTGACAGCGCTTCGCCGAGCCTGCGTTCGTCCTCGGTGAGCAGGTCCCAGCTCCAGCCGACCACGGCGCCCAGGGTGCGGTGGCGGGGCAGCGCGGTGCGGCTGCCGCGGCCCAGCAGCCCGAACCGGTCGTCGAGCATCGTCGCCAGGTGCTCGACGGGCACCGACCTGGTCCGGGCCGCGGCGAGCTCGATGGCCAGCGGGAGGCCGTCGAGGCGCCGGCAGATGTCGGCGACGACCATCGCGTTGGCCGCGGTGAGGCGGAAGCCGGGGTGTGCGGCTGCGGCCCGTTCGGCGAACAGCCGCGCGGCCGGGCTGGCCAGGATCTCGCCGGCATCTGCGGTGGGGACCGCGAGGGGCAGCGGGGGCACCGGGACGAGAGCCTCCGGGGTGATGCCGAGCGGCTCCCGGCTCGTGGCGAGCACGCACAGCAGGGGGCACCGGCCGAGCAGTTCCTCGCAGAGGGCCGCGGCGGCGTCGAGGAGGTGTTCGCAGTTGTCCAGCACCAGCAACGTCGGGCTCGGTGGGACGGCGCCGGCCAGGCGGTCCATCGTGTCGCGCGCGGTGACCCCACCCGTGCCCTGGCTGCCGAACGCGCTGAGGACGGTCTGTACGACCTCACCCGGGTCGGTCACCGACGCGAGCTCCACCAGCCAGGCTCCGCCGCGCAGGCCGTCCGCCAGATCCGCGGCGACGGTCGTGGCGAGGCGGGTCTTGCCCGCTCCCCCGGGTCCGGTCAGGGTGACGAGCCTGCTCCCGGCCAGGCGGCGCGCGACGAGCGCCCGTTCCCCCTGCCGCCCGACGAAGCTCGTCAGTGCTGCGCGCAGGTTGCCCTGCCGCGACCGCGGGCGGCGGACCTCCTCGGCGCGCAGCACCGCCAGGTGCGCCTCGCGTACCTGCGGCGACGGCTCGGCGCCGAGCGCATCGGCCAGCGCCGAGCGGAGCTCCGCGTACCGCCCGAGCGCCTCGGCCGGACGCCCGTCGGCCTGCAGCGCCCGCAGCAGCAGTGCCTGCGCACGTTCCCGTCCCGGGTGCGCGGCGGTCATCGCCCGGAGCTCGGCCACCAGCTGCGCCGGCTCGGCACCGGTGAGCAGGTCCGCCTGCGCCCGGTCTTCCAGTGCGCTGAGCCGCAGCTCGTCGAGCCGGGCGGTCACCGCTGCGGCGAACGGGACGTCGGCGACGTCGGCCAGTGCGTCACCCCGCCACAGCGCCAGCGCATCCCGCAACCGGCGCCCCGCGATGTCGGCGTGGCCGTCCTGCAGCGCGGTGCGGCCGGCGCGGGCGAGCCGCTCGAAGCGCGTGGCGTCCAGCGCCTCCGGCGGCAGGTCGAGCAGGTAGCCCCCGGGAGCCGACCGCACCCACTCGCCGGGCAGCGCCCGGCGCAGCCGCGACACCAGTGAGTGCAGCGCGTGCGTGTGGCCGGCCGGCGCCCCGGCACCCTTCTGCTCCGGCCAGAGGGCCTCGGCCAGCGCGTTCACCGACACCGTCCGCCCGGCGTCCACCGCGAGCCGGATGAGCAGGGTCCGCAGCCGGGCACCGCCGACCGCGACCCGCGCGTCGCCGACCCGGACCTCCAGCGGCCCGAGGATGCCCACCTGCACGCGGCCACTGTGCCAGCACCGGCCGTCGCGCTGTGAGCGATCTGTGTGCGGTCTGTGAGCGCCGGTCGACAGCCTGGTCCCCATGCAGCGTGAGATCTTCCCGAGGACGGCCGCCTTCGCGGCGCAGCTGACGACCGGTCTGCTCGCCGGAACCATGTTCTACGGCTGGGCCAACGTGGAACCGACCTTCTCCGCCGTCCCCCTGGACGTGCACCTGACGTTCCGCACGGAGCTGATGAAGCTCAACGGCGTGGTCACGCAAGGGCTGATGGTCGCCACGTTCCTGGCCGGCTGCTGGCTGGCTCTCGCCGCCCGCGGCCGGGCCCGGGGCCTTGCCGTGGGCGGCGTGGCGCTCACCCTCACGACGTTCCTCGTCACCAGGTTCGGCACTGTGCCGATCCACGACGAGATCAGGGCCTGGGCCGCGGGCGCTCTCGCCGCCGACTACCAGGAGCGGCTGGCCGTCTGGGGCGCCTTCAACGACGTCCGGGTGGTCGTCGCGGTGGCCGCGTTCGCGCTGACGATCGCCGCGGCCGACCTGGCCCGCCGCCACCCACCCCGCGAGTCGCCCGTTTCCAGCGGCCGAGTCGCCCGTTCCGGGGGCGCCCACCCCGCACCGGATAGCGCGGGCCGGCCGGCGTGACGACGAGAGGGCGCATCAGGAAGGCCCTCACCGTCGCGGCGGTCGTCCTGCTCGGCGTACCGGCGGCCTTCGTACTGGGGCTCCTCGCGTGGGACGGGGACTTCCCGGAGGGCGACCGGCGCGTGCTCCGGCCCGGCGTCCAGCTCGACCTGCGCACCGCCGAGACGGCCCGCGGGCCGGTCGAGTACGACCTGTACGGCAGCGCCGGGCCTGTCGTCCTGTCGGTGCACGCCGGGCTGGGCGGAGCCGACCAGGGCCGGCTGTTCGCCGCCTGGCTGCAGGACGACGGGTTCCGGGTCCTGAGCCCCTCCCGGCCGGGCTACCTCGGCACCCCGCTGTCCTCGGGCCGGACGCCGGCGGAGCAGGCCGACCTCCTGGCCGCCCTGCTCGACGAGCTGCGGATCGAGCGGGTGGGCGTGCTGGCGGCCTCGGCAGGCGCCCCCGTCGCGTACACGTTCGCGGCCCGCCACCCCGAGCGGGTCTGGGGCCTGGTCTCCGTCGGTGGCACCAGCAGGCCGGTGCCCGGCACGCCGGCACCGGGCTCGCCGGTGCGGACGGCGTTCCTGAACACGATCGGCCAGAAGCTCGTGAAGCTGACCGCGAACGTGTCGCTCGGGACGATCGTGGCGGGCACGCTGGACGAGACCAGCACCTTCACCGCCGAGCAGAAGGCGCAACGCACCGCCCACATCATGGACACGCCGCAGGTCCGGGAGTTCTTCACCACCATGTTCGGCACCACGTTCCCCTACGAGGAACGGATGCCGGGCACCCGGAACGACTCCGAGCAGGCCAGGGCGCTGCCCGCGCTCCCCCTGGCGCAGGTCACCACGCCCAGCCTGATCGTGCACGGCACCCAGGACGGCGACGTCCCGTTCGAGGACGGTGTGCACGCCGCCGGGCAGATCCCGGGGGCCCAGCACCACTGGATGGAGGACGACGACCATCTCGGGTTCTGGCTGAGCCCGGCGGCCGGAGATGCGCAGGGCGCGGCGCGTCAGTTCCTTCTGCACCATTCGCCGGGCAGGTAGGTCGCTCACCTCACTTCCGACGCGTGTTGCCGACGAGGGGCGCCGGGTAGGCCGACCGTATGGACCACGACCGCATGGACCACGACGAAGCACCCGTGCTGGACGCGCTCGCCGGGTACCACCGGCACAGGCGCACGCCGTTCACCCCACCCGGCCACAAGCAGGGCCGCGGCGTCGACCCGCGGGTGCGGGCGGTGCTGGGCGAGGACGTCTTCCGAGGCGACGTGCTGGCGACCTCCGGGCTCGACGACCGGTCCTCGTCCGGAGGGGTGATCGAGCGGGCCCAGCAGTTGATGGCCGACGCCGTGGGCGCCGACCATGCCTTCTTCTCCACCTGCGGCAGCTCGCTGTCGGTCAAGAGCGCGATGCTCGCGGTCGCCGGGCGGCACGGTCGCATGCTGGTGGGACGCGACGTCCACAAGTCGGTGATCTCCGGGCTCGTCCTCTCCGGGCTGCAACCCGCCTGGGTCCACCCGAGATACGACGCCGCCCTGCACCTCGCCCACCCGCCGTCGCCCGAGAGCGTCGAGCAGGCCCTCGACCGCGAGCCCGACGTCGGCGGCGTGCTGATCACCAGTCCGACTCCCTACGGCACCTGCGCCGACATCGCCGCCATCGCGCAGCTGTGCCACAGCCGCGGGCTCCCGCTCGTGGTCGACGAGGCGTGGGGCGCGCACCTGCCGTTCCACGAGAAGCTGCCCACCTGGGCCATGGACGCCGGCGCCGACCTGTGCGTGGTGAGCGTCCACAAGATGGGCGCGGGGCTGGAGCAGGGGTCGGTGTTCCACCTGCAGGGCGACCTCGTCGACCCCGCCCACCTGCGCGCCTGCGCCGACCTGCTGGCGACCACCAGCCCGAACGTCCTGATCTACGCGGCGATGGACGGCTGGCGGCGGCAGATGGTGCAGCACGGCCACCACCTGCTCGACGACGCCCTGGCTCTCGCGGGGGACGTGCGGCAACGGCTCGCGGAGCTTCCCGGCCTTCGGGTGCTGCACGACGAGCTGATCGGAGCCGAGGCCTCCCACGAGCTGGACCCGCTGAAGGTCATCATGGACGTCTCCGAGCTGGGCATCTCCGGCTACCAGGCGGCGGACTGGTTGCGCGCGGAGCGGGCGCTCGACATGGGGACCTCCGACCACCGGCGCGTCGAGGCCCAGCTCACGATCGGCGACGACGCCGGCACCGCCGCCCTGCTGGTCGACGCGCTCGGCGCACTGACCAAGGCAGCGCACGACCTGCCGAAGCCCTCCCCGGTCGAGCTCCCGTCACCGGACGACCTCGAGCTCGACACGGTGATGCTTCCGCGGGAGGCGTTCTTCGCCCGCACGGAAGACGTGCGCGCCGACGATGCCGCCGGCCGGATCTGCGCGGAGCAGGTCACTCCCTACCCGCCGGGGATTCCCGTGCTGCTCCCCGGCGAGCGCATCGGACAGCGGGCGCTCGACTACCTGCGCAGCGGGGTGCAGGCCGGAATGGTGCTGCCCGACCCGACGGATCCCGAACTCACGACGATCCGGGTGGTCGCCTGAGCCACCCCACGTTGCAGCAAAGCCACGTTCACGCAACCAGATGGCGGCAACGTGGCTTTGCTGCAACTCAGCTGTCGGCCCGGGCGCCCGGCGTCGGGACCGGGTCGTGCCCCCGGCGGCCGCCCGGCCGGCACCGGACCAGCCGTCGCAGGGTCAGCACCGAACCGCGCACCGCACCGTGCGACCGAAGCGCCTGCACGGCGTACTCCGAGCACGTCGGGGTGAAACGGCAGCAGGCAGGCCGGCGGGCACTGATCTGCCGCTGGTAGACGCGAACCAGCGCGATCATCCGCTCGGCCCCGCTGCGCCGCGAGCGCGGGCTGCGGACCGCCGGACCCACGCCTCGGACCAGCGCGACGATCAGGTGGGGCACGGCCGGCAGCGTGAGAACCAGGCAGTTGCCGTCGAGGCTCTCGCCGATGCAGCATCCCGCGTCGAGCAGGCAGGCATCGCGCAGACACGAGCCACCCCGCGCCGGTTGGTAGTACCCGCCTCCTCTGCGCTGATTACGCGGGTCATAAGGGTCGTACGGATCGTAGCCGTACGGATCATACCGATCATAGGGGTCATATCCCCGTCGTCGTCGCCAAACCACGCCGGTGAATCACCGTTTCCAGCCTTCTTCAACCCTGCATCGGGCCCGCGTGGAAACAATGTTTCGACATTCTGGACAACTCGCCAACGGCCCGTTCGTGAATGGGGTTCGAAGCGCTCGCACCGGACCGGGGCGGCTGGTTCCGCGATACCTCGACGGCTCGACCACTCAACCCTACGAGCGGGAGAGCGGCCGAGCCGGCGGACGAGGGGGTGCCGCGTCAGCGGTCGTAGACGAACAGCCCGTTGGCCACGGGGCGCTCCCCAGCGGCATCGGACGGGTGGTTGAGGATGGTCAGGCCGGTGGTGCCGGGCAACTGGGCGGCCAGGGTGCTCGAACCGCCCCCGTCGAGCAGCACCCCTGCGTCCATCCCGTGGGCGACGAGGTACTCCGACGCCTCCTGGGGCGTGACTCCGATCGAGGTCGTCTGCCGGCCGTCGATGACCACCATGGTCAGCTGGCGTCCATCCTTGCTGACGCCGACCATCGTCTCGGGGTTGCGACCGCTGGGCGGCGCGCCGGTCGGGTCGTTGAAGACGGCGCCGTTCTGCACCAGCACCGTGGCCCCACCGATCAGGGCGTCGATGCCCTTGCTCGACAGGTCCGCCGAGATCGCCACCCGAGCACCGGGGGTGGCGTGCTCCTTCAGCCAGTCCGCGCCGGCACCGCCACCGAGCAGCCCGACCTGGTCCGGCCCGAGGGCAGGCACGGACGTCGCGCCGGGGATCACCTGGTCGATCACCGCGGGGCTCGCGCCGTGGCGGTGGGCGATGACGAGCGTCCCGGCGGGGATCGCGGCGACGGCGCCGAGGTCGGGCGTGATCTCGGTGATCCCGTTGATGGCCGCCGGCGGCTTCGACTTCTTGAGCAGGTCGGACGTGATGGCGAGGCCGTCGGGGGCCGCGTCCTCGACGGTGTTGACCGACTCGAGCGTTGCCGATTCCTTGCCGATCGTCAGCTTGCCGGTGAAGTCGACCTCACCGACCGACGCCCGCCGGTTCGCGATCGCGACCTGCCCGGCGAAATGCGGTCGGGGCGTCTTGAGCAGGACGCCGTCCCGCACCACACCACCCAGCGGGGCGCCGGACGCGTGGATGGCGAAGAAGTCGCCATTGATGCCGGCGACGGCACCGGTGCGATTGCCCATCGAGGTGGTCAGCTCGTTGGGCGGATCGATCACGTGGTCGTGCGACTCGACGGTGTCGACCCGCACCTTGCCGCGACTCAGGTCGACCTGGAGCACCTGGGTGTGCTCCGGCCCGTCGGCGGTGATGTAGGTCTCCGAATACTCGGTGACACCGGGCGTGATCTCGACCGGCTTCGTCGCCGAGGCGGAGGAGACGGCAGGCCATCCCTGCGGGATCGGCGGGACGGGGGCGGAGGGGTCCGCGGCGGTGGCGGTCGGTGGTGCGGGAGTGGGCGGTTCCGCAGCGGCGGCGATTCCGATCGGCGCGGCCAGTGCCGTTGCCACGGCAACGATCAGAACGGAACGGGGGCGTACACGCACGCAAATCTCCCAGGGGTAGGCCGATGAGGCCGTCAAGATCGCACTGCGTCCGCTCGATCGAGTGATGCGTTGCCAAACGACGGGTAAATCAGGCCCGTCGAATTCCGTCGCTCATCCGAAAGACCCGAAGACACCCGAATGTCCCCGAAAAAGGGACGGACGGAGTAAATCGCCGCGCGAGAGAATCGGGCGCAACGTGCACCGTGCTGCGGCGGGGGTGAACCCGCGGTCGTCAAGGGGTTCCACTACGTGGGCGCCACCCTGACGACCTGAGGCCTCGGCCTTGGCCGCGGGGATCATCGACTGGGTGGGCCGGTGATCCCGCACGTCGCCCGGATGCCCGTGGGTCCCTACGCCCACAGGCAGCGCTGCTGGGCGCGATCTTCCTGCTGCCGACCTCGGGCAGGCGGGCGGCCTCGACGTGATCCTGTGCGCGGAGGAACTGCGGTGCGGCCAGAGGGCGCTCGCCCGCCCCGCAACCGCCGTGGCCGGTCGGCTGCTGCAGGTCGCCACCCGCCACTGACGCCGGGTCGGTGCCCGTCAGTGGTCGTGGCCGAGTCAGCGGTGGCCGAGTCAGCGGCTGTAGACGAACAGCCCGTTGGCCACGGGTCGCTCCCCCGTCGGGTCGGACGGCTGGTTGAGGACGGTCAGGGCGGTGGTCCCGGGCAGTCGGGCGGCCAGCGTGCTCGAACCGCCCCCGTCGAGCAGCACCCCGCTGTCCACCCCGTGCGCGACGAGGTACTCGGCCGCCTCCCGGGGCGTCACGCCGATCGAGGACTCCTGCCGGCCGTCGATCACCACGAGCGTCAGCTGCCGGCCGTCCTTGCTGACACCGATCATCGTCTCGGGGTTGCGGCCACTGGGCGGCATCCCGGTCGGGTCGTCGAAGACGGCACCGTCGCGAACCAGCACCGTCGCTCCCCCGATCAGCGCGTCGATGCCCGTGCGGGACAGGTCCGTGGACACCCGCATCCGGGCGCCGGGCTTCGCGTGCTCGGTCAGCCAGTCCGCACCGGGGCCGCCGCCGAGCAGGCCGACCTGGTCCGGGCCGAGGGCCGGGACGGACGTGGCGCCGGGCTGCACCTGGTCGATCACCGCGGCGTCCTTGCCGTCGCGGTGGGCGATGACGAGCGTCCCCGCCGGGATCGTGGCGACGGCGCCGAGGTCGGACGTGATCTCGGTGATCCCGTCGATGGCCCGGGGTACGGGCTTCTTCCTGATGAGCTCGGCCGCGCCTGCCGTGTAGTACTCGAGCGAGGCGTCCTCGACGGTGTTGACCGACTCCACGGTGGCGGCGGCGGCGCCGATCGTCACCTGCCCGGTGAAGTCCACCTCGCCGACGGTGGCGCGCCGGTTCGCGATCGCCACCTGCGCGGCGAAGTCAGGCCGGGGCGACTTGAGCAGCACGCCGTCCCGGACCACGCCACCCAGCGGCGCACCCGAGGCGTGGATGGCGAAGAAGTCCCCGTTGATGCCGGCGACGGCACCCGTACGCGCGCCCATCGAGGTCGTCGACTCGTTCGCCGGGTCGACGATGCGGTCGTGCGACTCGACGGTGTCGACCCGCACCGAGCCGTGGCCCAGGTCGACCTGCAGCACCTGGACGTGCTGCGGCCCGTCCGCGGTCAGGTAGGACTCGGAGAACCGGGTGACGCCGGGGATGATCTCGACCGGCGTCGTCGCGGAGGCGGACGACACCGCAGGCCACCCCTGCGGAATCGGCGGGACGGGGGTGGGCGCGTCCGCCGTGGCGACCGCCAGTACGGGAGCGGGGGCAGGCGGTTCCGCGGAGACAGCGATTCCGACCGGTGTGACCAGAGCCCAGACGACGACAACGACGAGCAGGGAGCGGCGCACACAGGTCTCCAGGAGTGGACCGGATGGAGCTGCCAAGATCGCAGCTGATCCACTCGAACGGGTGATGTGTGGTCAAAATGTCAGCAAACCGGAACCGGCGATCTCCAGCCCCCAGCCCCCGCGAGTCGCCCGCTTCCCCGCGAGTCGCCCGATCCCGGTCCGCGAGTCGCCCGGTTCGGGCCCGCGAGTCGCCGGTTCGCGTGCGCGGTCGCTCGTTGTCCGCTCCGCCGAAGGCCCCGTCTCCGCCGCTCGGGCGGGCTCCGTGGGCCGCCCGCGCCCCGCTCCGCCTGCCCGCCCAGACGCTCCTCGCAGAGGGGGTGGGTTCCTCGCAGACGTCGTGGGCCCTGCGACGAACCCACCCGCTGTGCGAAGACGCTCCCCACTCCGCGAGTCGCCCACTTTGCGCGCGCGAGTCGCCGGACTCTGCGGCGGCGGCGCGAAGGAGGCTGCGCCGCCCAGCGCAAGCCGTGCACGTACCGCCACGCGCCCCGGCGGGGGCCTCGACTCCGGCCGGCAGCGACCTCCCAGCACTCCTCGCAGAGCGCAGGGGTTCCTCGCAGACGCTGGGGGCCCTGCGAGGAGCACGCTCACTCTGCGAGGACGGTCCGCGAGCGGCGGAGACCGGTGTCAGAGCGTGGACCGCATGAAGGTCTCCTCCTGCTCCGTGAACATGACTGGCAGGCTCCGGCGATGCTCCTGCGCCCGACGAGCGTCGGGGTCCCGGGCGACCGCAGCCTGGATTCGGTCGTAAGCGGCGCGGTCGTCGTACTCCCAGACCGCGACGACCCTGCCGTCCTCCGTCTCCCACCGGCCGACCAGACGTGCCCCGTGCCGGAGCTGGACAGGAAGCAACCAGGTCCGGAAGAACTCGTGGAAGACGGCCGCCCCGTCCACCGTCGTGCGGTAGATACGCATGCGATAGACCATGCAGATGATCGAACTCCGGACGCCGGGCGCCCTTGCTCCGGCCCCGCTCCGGGACGGTTCGTGCCTCGGGGCGATACGCCAGAAGCGTGATCAGCGGTCAGGACCCCGAGCCGTCCCCCACGCGGCCGGTGGCCCGGGCCGCTGATCACGCGTGCTGGTCAGACCAGGGTGATCACGCGGGCCGGGCACGCGTGCTCCGCCGCCCGGGCCGCGGGCTCCTGGTCGGGGGTGGGCTGCTCCTCCAGGACGACCACGGTGCCCTCGTCGTCCTGGTCGAACAGCTCCGGCGCGTTGAGGACGCACTGGCCCGCTCCGATGCACCGGTCGCGGTCGACCGTGATCTTCATGTTGCTCACCTCGTCACCAGCTCACCGGTAGCGCCTGGACGCCGTACACGATCATCTTGTCGCGGTAGCGGATCTCCTCCTCCGGAACCGCCACCCGCAGCTCGGGGAAGCGGCGCAGCAGCGCCGGGTAGGCGATCTGAAGCTCCAGCCGGGCCAATGGCTGTCCCAGGCACTGGTGGACGCCGAACCCGAACGCGAGGTGGTGGTTCGGCTCGCGCTTGATGTCGAGCTCGTCGGGAGCCGTGAACGCCGCTGCATCGCGGTTGGCCGACTCGCCCGCCGCGATGATTCCCTCACCTGCGCGGATGGTCACCCCGCCGATCTGGATGTCCTCGGTGGCGACGCGGCGGCGACCCGTGTGCACCACGGTGAGCAGTCGCAGCAGCTCCTCCACTGCGCTGTTCACCACGGCGGGGTCGCCGTCGCGCACCTCGGCGGCCTGCTCGGGGTGCTGCAGCAGGGTGAGCGTGCCGAGACCGATCATGTTCGCCGTGGTCTCGTGTCCGGCGACGAGCAGTAGGAGCGCCATCGACACGGCGTCGCCACGGCTGAGCTCGCCGCTCAGGACGTACCGCTGGGCGAGCCGGCCCAGGATGTCGTCGGTCGGCTCGGCCTCCTTCGCCGCCATCAGTCCCGTCAGGTACTCGCGCAGCTCCTCGTTCGCCTGCACGCTCACCTGCGGGTCGAGGGAGATGTCGACCAGCGCGCGGGAGCGCTCCTGGAAGAAGTTGTGGTCCTCGTAGGGCACGCCGAGTATCTGGCAGATCACCATGGAGGGCAGCGGGAGCGCGAACGCCTCGACGAGGTCGGTGGGCCGCGGGCCGCGCTCCATCGCGTCGAGCAGGTCATCCACGATCCTGGTGATGAGCGGCCGCCACGACTCGGTGCGCCGCACCGTGAAGTCGCCGATGACCATCTTCCGGTACCGGGCGTGCGCCGGGTCGTCCATCGTGATGAAGCTGGTCGAGTTCTCGCGCCGGGCGCGGATCGACGCCGACTGGTCCGGGTAGCCGGGCCGGGAGCTGTCGGAGCTGACCCTGCGGTCGGCGAGCAGGCTGCGCACATCCTCGTAGCGCGTCACCAGCCAGGGTGAGCTGCCGTCCCAGAGGCGCACGCGGCTGATGGGCTTCTCGACCCGCAGCTGCGCGAGCTCGGCAGGCGGGTCGAACGGGCAGCCCCGCGGCATCGGGTAGGTCGGCTCCGCCGACGCGTCCGCGGCGTGCCCGGCAGTGATCGTCATGACGACCTCCTCATTCTCGCTGTGCCACCACTTTAGCTAAGCTAACTAACAGATGTGAGCTCGCCGGGAAACATCTACGAAAACGGCGTCCGCGCCGAGCATGGCTGATCTTCGGACCCCCACCACATCCGCGAGGAAATCGGGCATCCGGCGCGGAAGATCACGCCGCCGCCGAGACCGATAAGGGCCACACTGGGCCGCGGAGCCGCCAGACCGGCGGCGCGGAGCCGGGAGGTCGGCGTGACCGAGAACAACGACAGGTCCGACGAGGGGCAGGCCCCCCGTGTCGTGCTCGCGCTGCCCCCGTCCGAAACCGGAGACTCCCCCGCCCGCGTCGTCCTCGAGGTCGTGCACCGATCCGGCGACGTCGACACGGAACCCGTGGACGCGAAATCGGACGGGACGCTGCACCAGCAGCTGGTGGCCGGCACGGCCGGCGCGGGCACGAGTCCCCACCTGGCGGCGCTGCAGCGCATCGCCGACGAGAACGGCGGCAACCGCGCCTCCCCGAGCCCCGGCTACGACGCGAGCGTGGAGTACGTGGTCGAGGTCCTCACCGCTGCGGGCTACGACGTCAGCACCCCCACCTATCCGCTGCCGAAGCGCCGCCGGAGAGAAGGCGAGAAGTGGTGCCGTCAGGTGGTGGCGCAGACCCGGACAGGGGACCCCGACCGGGTGGTTCTGATCGGCGCGCACCTCGACTCGGTGCGCAAGGGGCCGGGGATCAACGACAACGGCTCCGGGGTCAGCGCGCTGCTGGAGATCGCGACGCAGCTGGGCGGCTCCCCGCTCGTGCGCAACGCGGTGCGCTTCGGCTTCTGGGGCTCCGAGGAGGACGACCTCAAGGGGTCGATCCACTACGCGAAGACGCTGACGCGCCGCGACCGGGACGCCATCCTGGCCTACGTCAACGTCGACATGGTCGCCTCCCCGAACGCCGGCTACTTCGTGCTGGGCGGTGAGGGGAAGAGCCGCAAGAAGTTCGGGCCGCCCGGCTCGGGACAGGTGGTGCTCGTCCTGGTCGAGCAGCTCGCCGCCGCCGGTGTCGTCGCCAGGACCGTGCCGCTGGACGACGAGTCCGACTACGCGCCCTTCGTCGAGGCCGGAATCCCGACCGCGGGCGTGATGGCAGGCGACACGCTGAAGAAGACCGAGAAGCAGGCCCAGCGGTGGGGCGGCAAGGCGGGCGTGAAGTTCGACCCGAACTACCACACCCCGCGCGACCGGCTGGAAGCGCTGGACCGCATCGTGATGCAGCGCTTCACCCGCGCCCTGGCCGGGACGGTGGCCCACTTCGCCATGTCGCCGGACGGTCGGCCCAGCTCAGGCAGCTCGATCGGCTGAGAGCGACGCATCGAGGACCGACCTCGAGCGGGACGTGTAGCGGAGTTCGGGGCGGGTAGCCACCGCGAATCTCGAACCGGTCAGCCACGCCCGATCCTCCTGATCGACGGCGGCGCGCCGACCGATGGAGCACACCATGGTCGACACGACAACCGCCAGAACCGGGCTCTACGGCAGCAACATCGGCGCGAACATGCTCGCCGCAGCGGTCGCCGAGACCGTCGGAACGTTCATCCTGGTCTACGGCGGCACCGCCGTCGCGGTCGCCGCGGCGCTCCAACGCCCCGTCGCCGGGCCGGCGTACGACTCGATGGCCACGCCGCTGGCGTTCGGCCTGGCGCTGCTCGCCGTGGTCGCGGCCGTCGGGCACGTGTCCGGCGGCCACGTGAATCCCGCGGTGACGCTCGGGCTCGCCGCCACCGGCTCGTTCCCCTGGCGTTATGTCCCGGCGTATCTCGTCGCCCAGCTCGTCGGGGCCGTCCTGGGTGCCCTGGCCACGTGGGCGACCTTCGGGGCTCCCGGTCGTGACCAGGTCGCCCTCGCCGCGACCGTCCCGGGGCCCGGCGTCGGTGTCGGTACGGCCGTGCTCGTCGAGGCGCTGGTGACCTTCGTGCTGGTGTTCGTAGTGGTCTCCGTGGCCACCGACGACCGCGTCCATTCGAGCCTCGCTCCGATCGCGGTCGGCGCCGGCCTCGCCGTTGCGGTGCTGGTCGCCGGGCCGGTCACCGGCGGCGCGGCCAATCCCGCACGGGCGCTCGGTCCCGCACTGGTCGCCGGCGAGTTCACCAGCCTCTGGGTGTACATCGTCGCCCCGCTGATCGGCGGTATCGCCGCCGCCGTGGTCTACGACCGGTTCCTCGCGAAAGGACAAGCACCGGAGTAGGTCGCAGATCGACGGCCGGCGGCCGCCCGAGCCCTGCGCCGGGCTCGGTGATCGCCGCGAGATCCGCCTGTTCGCCCCGGCGAGGGCGGACGCGTGGGCTTGTCCGGATGGTGAGGTGCATCTCGTCGACGCCGGCGCCCGCTGAACACCTGCACGTCACGATCCACTGGTGCTTCCGTGCAGGTCACGGCCGGTGGGCGCCCGGCGTCAAGCCCGGTCGAGCCCACCGGAAACCGGACGATCCCGGCTCGGACCCCACCGCCCGACCACTGACGGCCGGCGCTTCGAATGTCGCCCCCCGCGGCGCCGACTTAGGGTCGTTCTGAGCTACTACAGAACGGGGATGAGCCGTGGGCGTGCAGCGGTGGTTGGAGAGCTGGCCGGTCTACCGGCAGCTGACCGGGTCCGATCCATTGGGCCGGGGTGCAGCCGTGGAGTCGCCCAGCTACACCGCGATGCGCCCGCGCACGGAGACGGCCGACCGGGTCGCCGGCTCGGTCTGCCCGTTCTGCGCGGTCGGCTGCGCCCAGCGCGTCTACGTCCGTGACGAGAAGGTCATCCAGATCGAGGGCGACCCGGACTCCCCGATCTCCCGCGGCAGGCTGTGCCCGAAGGGTTCGGCGAGCCTGCAGCTCGTCACGGGTCCGCAGCGCCAGGAGAAGGTCCGCTACCGGGCGCCCTACGCCACCGAGTGGACGGATCTCGACCTGGACACGGCGATGGAGATGGTCGTCGACCGCATGCTCGACGCGCGCGAGCGCGGGTGGCAGGAGAGCGACGAGCACGGCAACCGGCTCGCCCGCACGATGGGTATGGCGAGTCTGGGTGGCGCGACGCTCGACAACGAGGAGAACTACCTCATCAAGAAGCTCTTCACCGCACTCGGCGCCATCCAGATCGAGAACCAGGCGCGTATTTGACACTCCGCCACCGTCCCCGGTCTGGGGGCTTCGTTCGGGCGCGGCGGCGCCACCGACTACCAGCAGGACCTCGCCAACGCCGACTGCATCATCATCATGGGCTCGAACATGGCCGAGGCCCACCCGGTCGGGTTCCAGTGGGTGGTGGAGGCCAAGTCGCGCGGGGCCCGCGTGATCCACGTCGACCCCCGGTTCACGCGCACCAGCGCGCTCGCCGACACGTTCGTCCCGCTGCGGGCCGGCACCGACATCGCGTTCCTCGGCGGGGTGATCAACCACGTCCTCACCCACGACCTCGACTTCCGGGAGTACGTCCGCGCCTACACCAACGCGGCATTCCTCGTCGCCGAGGGCTTCGAGGACACCGAGGACCTCGACGGCCTCTTCAGCGGCTACGACGCCGAGACCGGCACCTACGGGCGCGACCTCTGGCAGTACGAGAGCGCCGAGCAGGCCCGGACCGAGCGCGAGGGCGGCGAGGGTGGCGGGGACTCGGCGATGGACCAGGAGCGGACCTCCCCGATGGGGCACGGGGCGGCCGGCGCCCCGCTCTCCGGGACGACCGGCGACATCGCGCAGGACCCCACGCTGCAGCACCCGCGGTGCGTGTTCCAGATCCTCAAGCGCCACTTCTCCCGCTACACCCCGGAGATGGTCGAGCGGATCTGCGGGACGCCCCCGGGGCAGTTCCGCGAGGTCTGCGAGGCGTGGGCGGGGAACTCGAACCGGGAGCGCACCACGGCGCTGGTCTACAGCGTCGGGTGGACCCAGCACAGCGTGGGCGCCCAGTACATCCGGGCCGGCTCGATCCTCCAGTTGCTGCTCGGCAACATCGGCCGCCCCGGGGGCGGGGTGTTCGCACTGCGCGGGCACGCCAGCATCCAGGGCTCCACCGACATCCCGACGCTGTTCAACCTGCTGCCCGGCTACCTGCCGATGCCCACCGCGGGCTCGCACGAGGACCTGCCCGCCTACCTCGACGACCTGCGCAGCCCCACGCAGAAGGGCTACTGGACGGCCGCGGACGCGTACCTGGTGTCCCTGCTCAAGGAGTACTTCGGCGACAACGCCACGGAGGACAACAGCTACGGCTTCGACTGGCTGCCGCGCATCAACGGCGACCACGGCACGTACCGCACGGTCATGGACATGGTCGACGGGAAGGTCTTCGGCTACTTCCTGCTGGGTCAGAACCCGGCGGTCGGGTCGGCACACGGCAGGCTGCAGCGGCTCGGGATGGCCAACCTCGACTGGCTGGTCGTCCGCGACCTCGCAATGATCGAGAGCGCCACCTTCTGGAAGGACTCCCCCGAGATCGAGACGGGCGAGATCGTGCCCGAGATGTGCCGCACGGAGGTCTTCTTCTTCCCGGCGGCCTCGCACGTGGAGAAGGAGGGCACCTTCACCCAGACGCAGCGGATGCTGCAGTGGCGGGAGAAGGCCGTGGAGCCCTCCGGCGACCAGCGCTCGGAGCTGTGGTTCTTCTACCACCTGGGCCGCTTGATCCAGGACCGGCTGGCGGGGTCCACCGACCCGCGCGACGAGCCGGTGCAGAAGCTCGACTGGAGCTACGCGGTGCAGGGCGGCGGGGCGTGGCCCGAGCCGTCGGCGCAGGACGTGCTGCGCCGGATCAACGGGTACCGCACCGACACGGGCGAGCCGGTCGGCGGCTACACCGAGCTGGCGGCCGACGGCAGCACCGCGTGCGGCTGCTGGATCTACAGCGGTGTGTTCGCCGACGGGGTCAACCAGGCGGCACGCCGCGTCGCGCACGCCGAACAGGGCCCCTACGACGCGGAGTGGGGCTGGACCTGGCCGTCGAACCGGCGGGTGCTCTACAACCGGGCGTCCGCCGATCCGGAGGGCCGGCCGTGGAGCGAGCGCAAGAAGCTGGTCTGGTGGGACGCCGAGCAGGGCGAGTGGACCGGCGACGACGTCCCGGACTTCCCGAAGAAGACCCCGCCGGGCTTCGTCCCGCCCGAGGACGCGACCGGGCCGGACGCGCTGCGCGGTGACGACGCGTTCATCATGCAGGCGGACGGCAAGGCGTGGCTGTTCGCTCCGCACGGGATGCTCGACGGTCCGCTGCCCACGCACTACGAACCGCACGAGTCGCCCGCGCGGAACCTGCTCTACGGCCAGCAGGGCAACCCGACGCGCAAGGTCTACGGCCGCCTGGACAACCCGTCGAACCCGTCCCCGCCCGAGGCGCACCGCGAGGTGTTCCCGTTCGTCCTCACCGCGGCGCGGCTCACCGAGCACCACACCGCGGGCGGGATGAGCCGCCAGCTGCCCTACCTGTCGGAGCTGCAGCCGGAGCTCTTCGTCGAGGTCTCCCCCGAGCTGGCCCGGATCCGGGGGCTCTCGCACATGGGCTACGCCCACGTCGTCACCAGCCGGGCCGCGGTGGAGGCCCGCGTGGTCGTCACCGACCGGATGGCACCGCTGCTGATCGACGGCGAGGTCGTCCACCAGGTCTGGCTGCCCTACCACTGGGGCGGTTCCGGGCTGGTGACCGGCGACGTCGTGAACGACCTGCTGGGCGTCGTCACGGACGCGAACGTCTTCATCCAGGAGAGCAAGGTCGCCACCTGCGACGTCCGTCCGGGACGCCGCCCGCGGGGGACGGCACTCACGGCCATGCTGGCCGACACCCGGGCCCGCGCCGGCGTGACGATCGCGACGGGCACCACGATCGCCACCGCGGCCGGGGTCCCCCACCTGCAGCACACCGAGGAGTCGTCATGACCGTGAACAGGCTGTCCGGTCCCCTGGACGACGTCGCCGGGGAGGCGGGCCACGCCGACCATCCACCCCGCGTCGGCTTCTTCACCGACACCTCGATCTGCATCGGCTGCAAGGCCTGCGAGGTGGCGTGCAAGCAGTGGAACGCGGTGCCGGAGGACGGGCTGGACCTGCTCGGCATGTCGTTCGACAACACCGGGATGCTCGGGGCGAACTCGTGGCGCCACGTCGCGTTCATCGAGCAGCCGCGCTCGCTCGGTCACCAGGACCCCGGTTTCGCCGGGCTGCCCACCGGCCCGACCAGCGGGGACGCCATGGCCGACGCCGTCGGGCCCCGGCTGCGCGAGGCCGGACGCGGTGGCTCCGAGCTGGGCACCAGCCCGCTGCACACCCCGAACCACACCGAGAGCCTCGGGATGCCCGCCTTCTCCCGGCCCGGTGAGGGCACGGGCGCCGAGGGACGCACCGACTTCCGGTGGCTGATGGCGTCGGACGTGTGCAAGCACTGCACCCACGCCGGCTGTCTCGACGTCTGCCCGACCGGGGCGCTCTTCCGCACCGAGTTCGGCACGGTGGTCGTGCAGCAGAACATCTGCAACGGCTGCGGGTACTGCGTCTCGGGCTGCCCGTACGGCGTCATCGACCGGCGCCCGGAAGACGGCCGCGCGCAGAAGTGCACGCTCTGCTACGACCGGCTGGAGGGCGGCCTCGAGCCGGCCTGCGCCAAGGCCTGCCCCACCGACTCCATCCAGTTCGGCGAGCTCGACGAGCTGCGCGAACGCGCGGACCGCCGGCTCGCTCAGCTGCACGACATCGGGGTCACCGAGGCCCGGCTCTACGGGCGCGACCCGGATGACGGGGTGGGCGGCGACGGGGCGTTCTTCCTGCTCCTCGACGAGCCCGAGGTCTACGGCCTGCCGCCGGACCCGGTCGTCCCCACCCGCGACGCCCCCTCGATGTGGCGGCACGCCGGCGCGGCCGCCGCGGCGTTCGCCCTCGCCGGGATCGGCGCGTTCATCTCGACCGCGATCGGAGGCCGGCGGTGAGTGAGAGCCGGGACCCGGTCACCGCGGAGCGCTCCAGCGACGAGGGCTCCACCGGGCGGGAGGCGCAGATGTTCCAGGGACGCCGGCGTCGCCGCCGCGCCGGTGGCGAGCCGACCGTCGTCCCCGCCGCCGAGTTCCGCTCCTACTACGGGCGACCGGTGCTCAAGACTCCCGTCTGGGAGTGGAAGATCGCCGCCTACCTCTTCTCCGGCGGCCTGGCCGCGGGCAGCGCGGTGGTGGCGGCCGGCGCCGACCTGACCGGCCGGGAGCAGCTGCGCCGGGTCGGCTGGCTCGGCTCGTTCGCGGCCCTGCTGGCGAGCGTGTACTTCCTGGTCACCGACCTGGGCCGCCCCGAACGCTTCCACCACATGCTGCGGGTGTTCAAGCCGACCTCGCCGATGAGCGTCGGGACCTGGATCCTCAGCGCCTTCGGCCCGGGTGTCGGCGTGGCGGCACTGCGTGAGCTGGTGCCGGCGCGCCGGCGCCACACGTGGCCGGCCCGGCTGCTGGGCCGGCTGGCCCGCCCCGCCGGGCTGTCCGCCGCGGCCATGGCGCCCGGTGTGGCCTCCTACACGGCGGTGCTGCTGTCCCACACCGCCGTGCCCGGCTGGAACGAGGTCCGCGACGAGCTCCCGTTCGTGTTCGCCGGTTCC
The DNA here is from genome assembly GCF_050948425.1 of Pseudonocardia xinjiangensis. Taxonomy (NCBI): domain Bacteria; kingdom Bacillati; phylum Actinomycetota; class Actinomycetes; order Pseudonocardiales; family Pseudonocardiaceae; genus Pseudonocardia; species Pseudonocardia xinjiangensis. Next base: position 5,413,251 of record NZ_CP192009.1, read on the forward strand.
GCCGCAGCGAGCGGGGGCGGTCTGGGGATGCTGTGCGCGCCGGTGGCCGAGGCCGGGCCGGCCCGGGTGTTCGCCGCCGTCGGTGCCGCGGGCGAGCTCATCGCGTCGCGACGCATGGAGCAGCGCATGGGCCTCGTCCGCGAGGTCTACCACCACGGCCGGGCCGGGAAGCTCCGGCGCGGGGCGGAGCTGCTCACCGTGGCGGGCCTGGCAGGCACCGTCCTCGTGGCGGGCCGCAGCCGGGCCGGGGCGGCGGCGTCGGGGCTCGCGCTGCTGGCCAGCAGCGCCCTGCAGCGCTTCGGTGTCTTCGAGGCGGGCACGGAGTCGACGAAGGACCCCCGGTACGTCGTCGTGCCACAACGCGAACGCCTGGAGAACGCGCGGAACGACGCGAACCGGTAAGCAATTCGTGCCGCACCGGCGTCCCGTCCGGCGTTAGCGTGACGACATGATCTCCGTTCCACTGTCCGTTCTGGACCTCACGCCGGTACAAGAAGGACATTCGGCCCAGGAAGCGCTGAACAACACCGTCGAATTGGCCCGCCGGACCGAGAAGTTCGGATATCGCAGATTCTGGGTGACCGAGCACCACAGCACGCACATCGCCGCGAGTGCCGCTCCTGCCGTGCTCGTCGGGCAGATCGCTGCCACGACGTCCGCGATCACGGTCGGCTCCGGCGGGGTGATGCTGAACAACCACGCACCGCTGGCCGTGGCCGAGCAGTTCGCCACCCTCGATGCGCTCCATCCCGGGCGGATCGACCTGGGCGTCGGCGGCGGGGCGGGCACCACCGACGAGCGCGTCACCCGTGCCCTGCGGCAGCACCCGACGGACGGCACGGATCCGTACGCCCACGACGTGCATGCCCTGGACGGTTATCTCGCCCAGGACGACTCGGGGGACGACGTCTTCCTCCTCCCGCGGTACGAGACCAGGCCGGCACTCTGGCTGCTGGCGTCGACGACGACCGGGGCGCGGTTGGCCGCCGAGCTGGGGCTGCCGCTGGCGTTCGCCCACCACATCCGCCCGCAGAACGCCACCGAGTCTCTCGCCTGCTACCGGGAGGGGTTCCGGCCGTCCCGCTGGTCGGACCGGCCCTACGTGATGCTCGCGGTGCAGGCCGTCTGCGCCGACTCGGACGAGCGGGCCCAGGCACTGGCCCTGCCGGGCGACCTCCTGCGCGTCGATCTCCTGGCGGGCCGGGCGAAGTCGCTGCTCTCCCCCGAGGCCGCCGCGGCCCGGTGGGCGAAGGAGGCGGATCCGGGCGCCTCGGCGGAGACGCGGACACAGGTGCGCGGCACCCCCGAGGAGGTCGTCGGGCACCTCGCAGGACTCGTGGACGAGCACGGCGCCGACGAGCTGATGATCACGTCGTCGATCTACGACCTCGACGACCGCACTCGCTCGTACGAGTTGATCGCCGCCGGGGCCGCGGCATGACGATCGCCACACTGCCACGTGCGAGTAGCCCGTCGGCCGCCTAGTAATGGTGTGAGGGAAAGCCCGGATACCGAACACCTTTCCGGCTGGCGGAAACGCCGTCTCTCCGCCTCGCATTGCCGGTCAGCATCGTCGGAGACGACCCTCGCCATCGTTGGAGCACATCCGTGAAGAGCACGCACGAAGAGTCCGAGATCGACCTCCTCGTCGCCGATCGTCGCGTCGCCGCCGACGGGGTCGTCGCCCTCACGCTGCGCCATCCCGCAGGCGAGGAGCTGCCTGCCTGGGAGGCCGGTGCGCACGTCGACCTGATCCTGACCGAGGACCTCACCCGGCAGTACTCGCTGTGCGGTGACCCGGCCGACCGCAGCAGCTGGCAGATCGCGGTGCTGCAGGAGTCCGACGGCCGCGGGGGGTCGGCGTACGTCCACGACAAGCTCAACCCCGGCACGACCGTGCGGGTGCGCGGCCCGCGCAACCACTTCCCGCTGGAGCCCGCCGACCGCTACCTGTTCATCGCCGGCGGGATCGGGATCACCCCCCTCCTGCCCATGCTCGAGGCCGCCACCGCCGCGGGCGCGCAGTGGCAGCTCGTCTACGGCGGCCGCACCGCCGCCTCCATGGCCTTCGTCGCCGACCTGCGCGCCGCGCACGGCGACGACCGTGTGGTGCTGCGCCCGCAGGACGAGCACGGCCTGCTGGACCTGGAGGCCCTGCTCGGTGCCCCCGCCGGGGACACGCTGGTCTACTGCTGCGGCCCCGGCCCCCTGCTCGACGCCGTCGAGGAACGCTGCTCGAGCTGGCCGTCGGGCGCCCTGCACACCGAGCGGTTCACGCCCAAGGAACAGGGCGAGCCCGTGCTGAGCGGCGCGTTCGAGGTGGAGCTGGCCCAGAGCGGGCTGACGCTCACCGTGCCGCCGGACCGTTCGATCCTCGAGGTCGTGGAGGACGCGGGCGTCCAGGTCCTCTCCTCGTGCCAGGAGGGCACCTGCGGGACCTGCGAGACCGCCGTGCTCGGCGGCCAGGTGGACCACCGTGACTCGCTGCTCACCGACGAGGAGAAGGCCGCCAACGACACGATGTTCGTCTGCGTCTCCCGTGCGGCGTGCCCGAAGCTCGTGCTCGACCTCTGACGCCACCACCACCTCGGAACGGCAGGCCCACGATGACGACGTCGCAGACCGTCCCCGCGCTGGGCGACGACCCCTTCGGCAGCGAGATCCTCACCGACCCGTACGAGTTCCACGCGCGGCTGCGCGAGGCCGCCCCCGTCGTCCACCTGCCGCGCTACGACCTGCTGGCGATGGGCCGCTACGCCGAGGTGCGGGCCACCCTCTCGGACTGGGAGACGTTCGTGTCGAGCCGTGGGGTCGGGCTCAGCGACTTCGGCCGCGAGAAGCCGTGGCGGCCGCCGAGCCTCCTGCTGGAAGCCGACCCGCCCGACCACACCGTCGTCCGCACCGCGATGAACGGGGTGATCTCGCCCCGGAACGTCCGCAAGCTGCGCGCGGAGTTCGCGGCCGCCGCCGACGAGCTGGCCGACACGCTCGTCGCACGCGGCCGCTTCGACGCCGTCACCGATCTCGCCGAGATCTTCCCGGTGCGGGTGTTCGGTGACGCCGTCGGCCTCCCGGCGCAGGGCCGGGAGAACCTGCTGCCCTACGGGGCGCTCGCGTTCAACGCCTTCGGTCCGCGCAACCAGCTGCTCACCGACGCGCTCGCCAAGGCGGCACCGGTGCAGGAGTGGATCCTCGCCCACTGTCAGCGCGACGAGCTCACCCCCGACGGTCTCGGGGCCGAGGTCTGGGCCGCCGCGGACCGGGGGGAGATCACCCACGAGCAGGCACCACTGCTCGTCCGCTCGCTGCTCACGGCAGGCCTCGACACCACCGTGTACGGCCTGGGGAACACGCTGTACGCCCTGGCCCGGCACCCGGAGCAGTGGGCCGCCCTGCACGCCGACCCCAAGCTGGCGAAGTTCGCCTTCGACGAGGCGCTGCGCTGGGAGGGCCCGATCCAGACCTTCTTCCGCACCGCCACGACCGACGCGGTGGTCGCGGGCACCCCGATCCCGAAGGACACGAAGGTCGTGCTCTTCCTCGGCTCGGCCAACCGCGACAGCCGCCACTGGGGTGACGACGCCGAGACGTTCGACGTCCGGCGCTCCGCCGGCGGGCACGTCGCCTTCGGCATGGGCATCCACCAGTGTGTCGGCCAGCCGATCGCCCGGCTGGAGGCCGAGGTCGTGCTCGGCGCCTTCGCCAGCAGGGCCGCACGGCTCGAGCTCGACGGCGAGCCCGTTCCCAAGCTCAACAACACGCTCAAGGGCTGGGCGAGCATCCCGGTCCGCGTCACGGCGGCCTGACCGCCTAGGAGAGTAAGACCTTCGGGTAGGCCATCTCGTCGTCGTCGGTCAGCGGGCGGGTGCGGTCCTCGGGCCCGGACGGCTCGCGGTCGGCGCGGGCCCAGCGCGCGACGAGGGCGAGCACGGCGAGGACGACCGGCAGCTCCCCGAGCGCCCACGCCAGCACCGCGCCCAGCCGCTGGTCGGCGAGCAGGTCGGGGACGTACGGCAGGCTCAGTGCCCCGTAGAAGCCTGCGGCGACGGGCGTGGCCTGGCCCAGCAGCCACGCCCCGAACCCCGCGTGCAGCGCCATCACGGCGAAGACCATGACGATGCGGCCGATCGCGGGCAGCCCTCGGCCGGGCAGGCTGTGGCCGAGCACGGGCCAGAACAGCGCCAGGCCGGTGGAGAAGAACGCCGTGTCCATCGCCAGGTGCGCCCAGTGCTGCTGCACGATCGCGGCGTACAGCCCGGTGGGGTAGAGCCCGAACAGGGTGATCGCGACGGCCACCCAGGCCACGGCGGGGTTGCGCACGAACCGGATCACCGGGGCGTCGAGCAGGCTGACCAGACGCGCCGCGGTGCCGGGCCGGACCACCCGCAGGGCGAGGGTCACACCGTGGCCGAGGACGAGCAGCACCGGCGCGAAGCTCGCGAGCAGCATGTGCTGCACCATGTGGACGCTGAAGACGGCCTCCGCGTACGTGGCGATGCCCGACGAGGTCGCGACGAGCAGCGTGGCGCAGCCCGCGAGCCACACCGCCGTGCGGCCGGCGGGCCAGCTTCCGCCGGAGCGCCGGAGCCTGCGCACTCCCACGAGGTAGGCGGCGGCCCCGATGAGCGCGAGCGGGCCGAACACGAGGTCCGGACGCCAGCGCAGCGCCAGGTCGAGGGCCGTGAGGTGCGGCGGGAGGTCGTAGCCGATGAGGTAGACGAACCGGCTGGCCTCGTAGTCGGTCTCGCCGGGGGGCGGCACGCGCGCCAGCGCGGTGCCGGTGGCGGACGCGACCCCGAGCAGCAGCAGCTCGACGACGACGAGCCGCATCGCCGCGTGCCGCCCCGCTCCCGCCGGGCCGATCGTCGTGCCGAGCTTCCGGACGGTCCCGGCGAGCACCACCACCGCCACCGCACCGGCCACGGAGAGCAGCCCGAACCCGCTCGTGAGGACGTCCGAGAGCCGCAGCGCGTACGAGGCCGACACCACGCCGGACGCCGTGACCACGACGAGCGACCCGAGCGCGACCGCGCGATGGCGGCGCAGCACCACCTCGGCGCCCGGGCGGTGCCGGACCAGGTGCATCGCCGCGGCGGCGGTGCTGCCGAGCCACAGCACCGAACCGAGGACGTGCAGGGCGACCGCGTCACCGGCGATGTCGTGGGAGCGCTGGGCGTTCGTCGCGGCCGTGAGCGTGAGGGGCAGCAGCGCGGCCACGGCCAGTACGAGCAGCCCGACGGCGCTGCGCCACGAGAGCGCGACGGCCGCGAGCCCGGCCACCACGAGCGCGGCGAGCGTCGAGGCGGCCCACCCGCCTGCCTGCTCCACCTGCGTGACGCCGGCGGCGAGCACGTCGGGGCGACCGATCAGCACACCGGGCCCGACCCCGCTGTTCTCCGCGACCAGCAGCCACGTGACCACCGCGGACGCCACGGCCTGCACGACCGCCCAGCGGGCGGCCGCGCGCAGGCCGGAGTACCCGGCGGGCGAGACGAGCCCGTGCGGCTCACCCGGTGCCAGCACGGCCGCGAGCAGCAGGTTCCCGACGGTGAGCGCGGCCGCTCCCACCGCCACCACCCGCGCCGCCGGCAGTCCCGCGTCCACCAGCGGGCCCAGGTCCCGCAGCCCGTACTGCACCGCGACGCTGGGGGCGAACGCCGCGACCAGCACCCCGGTCAGCGCCGCCGCCACCAGCACGCCGGTGGCCACGGCCGGAGTGGCGCGGGCTCCCGCCGTCATACCGGCCCGCCGACGGCGTCGACCGGTCTGCCCTCGGTGGGCCGGAAGCTGCGCAGCCGCAGGCTGTGCGTCACCACGAACACCGAGGACAGCGCCATCGCCGCGGCCGCGACGATCGGGCTGAGCAGGCCCACCACCGCCAGTGGCAGCGCGGCGGTGTTGTATCCGAAGGCCCACCAGAGGTTGCCGCGGATGGTGCGGTGGGTCCGGCGCGCGAGCTCCACGGCGTCGGCGACCACGAGGAGGTCCTCGCGGCCGAGGACGATGTCGGCCGCCTCGATCGCGGCGTCGGTGCCCTCCCCGACGGCCATGCCCAGGTCGGCCGCGGCGAGCGCGGCGGCGTCGTTGACCCCGTCGCCGACGACCGCGACGCTGCGGCCCTGCTCCTGCAGCCGCCGCACCACGTCGACCTTGCCCTCGGGCAGCACCTCGGCGACGACCTCGTCGATGCCCACCTCGGCCGCGACGGTGGCCGCGGTGCGGGCGTTGTCGCCGGTCACCAGCACCGGGTGCAGCCCCAGCCCGCGCAGGGCGGCCACGGCGGCGGCACTCGTGGGCCGCACCGTGTCGGCCACGGCGAGCACCCCCTGCGCGGAGCCGCCCCACCCGACCAGGACCACCGTGACACCGCGCGCCTCCAGCTCGTCGCGGGCGGCGTCCAGGTCCGGCGGCACCTGTAGCCCCTGCTCGGAGAACAGCTGCGACCGGCCCACCACCACGTGCTCGCCGTGGACGAGCCCGCGGGCGCCCAGGCCGGCGTGCGCGGCGAAGTCGGTCACCGCGGGCAGCGGCGGGCCCTGCGCGGATGCGGCCGCGGTGATCGCCGCGGCGATGGGGTGCTCCGAGGCCGCCTCGACCGCACCGGCCATGGCGAGCAGCCGGGAGCGGTCGACGCCGGGAACGGTCCGCACGTCCGCGAGCCGCATGCGCCCCTCGGTCAAGGTGCCGGTCTTGTCGAGCACGATGGTGTCCACCGCGCGCGTGGCCTCCAGAGCACGGGGCCCCTTGATGAACACGCCGAGCTGGGCCCCGCGCCCGGTGCCGACCAGCACCGCGGTGGGGGTGGCCAGGCCCAGCGCACAGGGGCACGCCACCACGAGCACGGCCACCGCGGCGGTGACGGCCTGTCCCGCCGGGTGCCCGGTGACGAGCCAGCCGACCAGAGTGAGCACGGCCAGCACCAGCACCGCGGGCACGAACACGCCGGCCACCCGGTCGGCCAGCCGCTGCGCGCCCGCCTTGCCCTCCTGCGCCCGCTGGACGAGCCGCGCCATCCGGGCGAGCTGGGTGTCGGCCCCCACGCGGGTGGCCCGCAGCACCAGCCGTCCACCGGAGTTCACGGCCCCGCCCGCGACCGCGTCACCGGGCACGACCTCCCGCGGCACGGGCTCGCCGGTCACCATGCTGACGTCCAGCGCGGAGCTGCCGTCCGTCACGACGGCGTCGGTGGCGACGGTCTCCCCCGGCCGCACCACGAACCGGTCCCCCACCTCCAGCTCCGACACCGGGACGCGCTGCGGGCCGTCCTCGCGGAGCACCTCGACGTCCTTGGCGCCCGCCTCCAGCAGGGCCCGCAACGCCGATCCGGCCGACCGCTTGGCCCGCGCCTCGAAGTAGCGCCCGGCGAGCAGGAACGTCGTCACGCCCGCGGCGACGTCGAGGTAGAGCGCGTGGCCGCTGCCGGACAGCACGGACAGGCCCTGTCCCAGGCCGGGTTCGACCGTCCGGTCGGCGATCATGACCCACAGCGACCAGGCCGTGGCGGCGAGGATCCCGACCGAGACGAGGGTGTCCATCGAGGCCGCGCCGCGGCGGGCCCCCGCCAGGGCCGCGCGGTGGAACGGCAGCGCGCACCAGCCGACGACGGGCGCGGCCAGCACCAGCAGGACCCATTGCCAGCCGGGGAAACGCAGCTCCCCGAACAGCGACAGGGCGAGCGAGAGGTCGCAGATCGGCACCGCCAGGACCGCAGCGACCGCGAGCCGCCTGCGCAGGTCGACGACCCGGCGCTGGTGGTCGCTGCCGTCGTCGGCCGCGGCGACGTCGTCGATCCGCCTGGCGGTGTAGCCGGCCCGCTCGACCTGCTCGATCAGCGTGCGCGGGTCGAGGTCCTCGGGACACTGCACCCGGGCGCGCTCGGTGGCGAAGTTGACGGTGGCCTGCACGGCGTCGAGCTTGTTCAGCTTGCGCTCGACCCGGGTGGCGCAGGCGGCGCACGTCATCCCGCCGACGAGGATCTCGTACTGCCGCAGGTCGGCGACCGGGCCGGAGGCGGTGCCGGGCGAGGCGTCCGCGGTCATGATCGATGCTCCTCGTCGCGGGTGTGCAGCGCGGCCAGCGCTGCGTTGTAGGCCTGCAGCGCGCGCTCGTCGGCGTCGACGTCACCGCTCGCGCCGTCGGCGGGAACGGCGTCGGCCCCGAGCAGCGTGCGGTGCCGCACCCCCTCGATCCACCGGCCGAGCCCCTGCTCCTGGCCCTGGGAGGTGCCCCACCGCACCGCGACGGCCACCATCAGCACCAGCATCAGGACGTCGCCGCCGAACCACATGATCGCTCCGGCGGCCTCCTGGTCGGCCAGCGCGGTCGGTCCCCATCCGGGATGCGCGGCGGCGTAGGCGGGCGCCAGCGGCCGCGGGGTGAGCATCAGGACCACCCCCGTGAGGGTGTCCACGCCCATGCTGAGCGCCAGCAGCGCGAACCGGGCCAGGTGCGGCGGCGACCACGGCACCAGCTCCGCCCCGGCGAGCGGCAGGAACAGCAGGTAGCCGCTCACCAGGTAGAGCGCGAGCTCGGCCGCCCGGACCGCGGGATCCGTGACGGAGACCTGCTGGAACCCGGTGAGGTGGGTCAGGATCACCACGGCCGCGTAGAGCCCGAGGCCGCACAGTGGCGCGGTCCCCCACCGGGCCGCTCTGCTGCCGACCACCCGGTCCACGACCGACCGTGCCCGCGCGCCCCCCGCGTCGTGCACGAGACGCCACGGCTGGGCCCACACCAGCAGCACCGGCACGACCATGATCAGCAGCAGGTGCTGCACCATGTGCACCCAGAACAGCACGTCGGCGAAGACGGCCACCGGCCCGTCGAGGGCCACCACCAGCACGACCACGGCACCGAGCCACGCCGTCGTACGCAGCGGGGGCCAGCGTGAGCCGTCGGCGCCCGGGCGGCGAGCGAGCAGCAGGTACGCGACCGTCACGAGGACGAGGACCAGGTCCACAGCCGGGGAGAACCGCCAGAACGCGAGTGCGCCCCACCAGCTCGGCGCGTTGTCGATCACGGTCGTGCCCCACCTCCGCCGGTCCGTCGCGCCGCGGCTGCGCGCGCGTCGAACCCACATAGTCGTCGCCGCGGGGTCATCGGTTCCCCGGTTCCGCCCGTGTCACAGGTGATCGGGGCGACATCCCGCTGCGGGGCCTGCCGACGGCGGACGGCTGGAGCCCGCGACGGTCACGCCGCGCGGCGCGCGGTCGGACGCGAGTCCTGCCGCAGGGCGGCGGGGCGCCGGATCCGACCGGTCCACAAGGCACGCCGCTCCGTTCTCGGGGCGTCCGGGGGCAGGCCGACGAGTGCGCCGTCGCCCTCCCGGCGGTCCCGCCGCCTCAGCACCATCAGGAGCACCAGACCGAGCACCACCAGGCCGTGGCCCAGGATGCGGCCGGGATCGACGCGCCCGGCGATGAGGTCGAGCGCGCTCAGCCCCGCCAGCACCGCGACGAACGACCCGATGACCGGCAGCAGCCCGGACAGCCGGGGGGCCGCGGTGGCCGCCCACAGGAACCCGACGGCGAGCGCCAGGTTCCACGCCGCGCTCTCGTGCGCCACATGCATCGCGCTGGCGCCCCCCACCTCCATCGCGTCGTGCATCGCGAACGAGCCCGCGGTGGCGATCCCGCTCACCGCCAGTGCTCCCTGCGCGAGGCCGACCGCGCCGAGCGCGAGCCGGACGGCATCGGCGCGGCGTGCCCGGCGGGCGGGTGCCGCGGCGAGCACCGCGGCGACCAGGTCCGGACCGGGTTCCGCCAGGCCGGTGCGGGCCAGGCGGGTGACCTGGGCCGCCCGGTCGAGGAAGGACCGGCAGTCCGGGCACGTCGCCGTGTGCTCGTCGACGGCCGTCGCCTCGCCCGGATCGTCCTCGCCGTCGAGCAGGGCGGAGATCGCCTGGCGGCAGTCCTGGCATCGCATGTACTGGTGGTCGTCCGGACCCGCCCGGCGGTTCCCGCGGATCGGGGAGCTACCGTGCGGGCATGGCCGACGGCGTGGACGACGCCCGGATCACCGCATGGGCCCTCGCCGCAGGCCGCGGCGACCGGGCCGCGCTCGCGGCATTCGTCCGCGCGACGCAGCGCGACGTCCACCGTTTCGTCGCCCACATCAGCGGTCCCGGTGAGGCGGAGGACCTGACGCAGGAGACCTACCTGCGGGCCCTGGCCTCGCTGCCCCGGTTCGCCGGCCGTTCCTCGGCCCGCACCTGGCTGCTGTCGATCGCCCGGCGCACCGCAGCCGACGCGGTCCGCACCGCCACACGCCGCCCCCGCACGACCGGTGTGGACGACTGGAACGCCGTCGTCGGCGAGCGGATCCGGTCGGCGCGGTCGGCTGCCGACGAGGCCGTGGTGCTCGGGCTGCTGGTCGACCAGCTCGAACCCCGCAGGCGCGAGGCTTTCGTGCTCACCCAGGTGCTCGACCTCGACTACGCGGAGGCCGCCGCGGTGTGCGACTGCCCGATCGGCACGATCCGGTCCCGGGTCGCACGGGCGCGCGAGGACCTGATGACCGCGATGGATCCCGTGCGCGACAGCCGCCGACGGCGCTCCGGCGGCGTGTGAGCGGACGGGGCCTGCCTCACGCCGAGGCGATCGGCTCGACGGTCCCCGCCCGCGGCCCGGGGTCCTGCGGGCGCACGTCCGTGCAGAGCGCGAGGAAGTTGCGCACGAGAGGGTCCGGGTCGCCGAGCCACGCAGCCGCCATCGTCAGCCGCATCCGGGTGCCGAGTAGCGGGACGCAGACGACGCCGGGCTGGGCGACCCGCCGCCCCGACCGCGGGACGAAACACACGCCGAGGCCGCTCGCGACCAGGCCGATCGCCACGTGGGTGCGGTCGACCTCATGGCTGATCCGGGCGCTGAACCCCGCCGCGGCGCACTGGGCGACGTAGTAGTCGTGCAGCTCCGGTTCCTGGGAACGGGCGATCAGGATGAGGTCGGTGTCGGCGAGCTCGGCGAGGTGCACGGCCTCCCGGTCCGCCAGCCTGCTGCCCTCGGGCACCGCGAGCATCACCGGTTCCGACCGCACCGTGACCAGCGACAGCTCGCTCACCGGCTCGATCGGCAGCCGCACGAAGGCGATGTGCACGCGCCGGCTGCGGACGGCGTTGACGGCCTCGATGTTGTGCATCTCCTCCAGGGCGAGCCGCACCCCCGGATGCCGGACGCGGAACGCGCGCAGAACCGGAGGGAGCAGGTCGTAGAGGGCGGGGGCGATGAAGCCGACCCGGAGCATCCCCGTGCTGCCCCGGCCGGCCGAACGCGCCCGCTCCACGGCCCCGTCGGCCTGCGTCAGCAGCCGGCGCGCGTCCTCGAGCAGGGCGACCCCGGCGGTGGTCAGCACGACCTGGCGCTTGTCGCGTTCGAACAGGAGGACCCCGAGCTCCTTCTCCAGCGCCGAGATCTGCTTGCTCAGCGCGGGCTGGGCCACGAAGACCCGCTGCGCCGCCCGCCCGAAGTGCAGTTCCTCGGCAAGAGCGACGAAGGAGCGCAGATGCCTCAGCTCCATCGTCACCGCCCCTCTGCCGCGTGCAGATCACAGCACGGGAGGCGGGTGCGGCGCCACGGGGCTGCACTCATTCCGGGTGGGCATCACAAGCCTCGCAACCGTTATTTCCGGTCGCGTCCGGTATACGCCGAGAGTAGTGACCGTGACCACCGTGGACGTTGGTACCGGACTCTCCGCACTGCTCGACGACGACGCCGCGCTCGCCGCCGCCGTCGCGGGTGCGGAGCTGCCCGCTCTGCTGCCGGCCCTGGCCCACCTGACAGGTGACCTCACGCTGCTCGCGGACGAGCTGCGCCCGCCGCTGCGCCTGCGCCCCGACATGGTGGAACCGCAGGGCGGGATGTCCGAGGCGGCCCAGGAGCTGGGCCGCCGTCGCGCGCTCGCCGCTCTGGCGGCCTTCCGCGACGGCGGGGCGGTGCCCGCGCCCGAACCCGACGACGACACCCTGCGCCGCCTCATGCGGTTCGTCGCCGGTGACGTGGCCGACGACTACCTGCCGCTGATGTCCCACGAGCTCGGTCTGCCGCTGGACGCGGGGGCGCCGGGCTGGACCGTCGAGCAGGTGGCACCCGGGCGCACCGTCGAGGTGGTGGTGATCGGCGCCGGGATGTCCGGGCTGGTGACGGCACACCGGCTCCGGCAGGCCGGCGTCGAGGTGACGGTGCTGGAGCGCAACGCCGACGTGGGCGGGGTGTGGCTGGAGAACGGCTACCCCGGCGCCCGGCTCGACACCCCGAACTTCGCCTACAGCTTCTCGTTCGACCAGCGGCCGGACTGGCCGCACCAGTTCTCCGCCCGCGACGACGTCTGGGGCTACTTCCGGGACGTGGCCGACCGGTTCGACCTGCGTGGCTGCGTCCGGTTCGGGCACGAGGTGGTCGAGGCGGTGTTCGACGACGCCACGCGGCGCTGGACCGTGCGGGCGCGGCGGGCCGGCGGTCCGGACGTCGTGCTCGAGGCGGACGCCGTCGTCAGCGCGACGGGGCAGCTCAACAAGCCGAACCTCCCGGACATCCCGGGACGCGAGCGGTTCGCCGGACCGAGCTGGCACACCGCGCGGTGGCGCGACGACGTCGACCTCACCGGCAGGCGCGTCGCCGTGATCGGCACCGGGGCGAGCGCCTACCAGGTCGTCCCCTCGATCGTCGACCGCGTCGGCGCCCTCAGCGTGTTCCAGCGGACCCCGCCGTGGATGCTGCCGACGCCGACCTACCACGATCCGACGCCCGACGAGCAGCTCCGGCTGCTGCGCGAGCTCCCCTACTACCACCGGTGGCTGCGGTTCGTGCAGTTCTGGACCTCGGTGGAGGGCAGGCGGCCGTTCATGGAGGTCGACCCCGGCTGGGAGCACCCGGTCTCGGTGTCGCCGGCCAACGAGGCTCTGCGCCAGGCCCTCGTCGCCCACCTGGAGCGCAGGTTCGGTGACCGTCCCGACCTGCTCGCGAAGGTCGTGCCGGGCTACGCCCCCGGCTCGAAACGGATGATGCGCGACAACGGGGTGTGGCCCGCGGCGCTCAAGCGCGAGCACGTCGACCTGGTCACCGACGCCATCACCGAGATCACCCCCGACGGGGTGCGCACGGCCGACGGCGTCGTCCACGAGGCCGACGTGCTGATCTACGCCACGGGCTTCCGCGCGTCGGACTTCCTCGCGCCGATCACGGTCCGCGGGCGCGACGGCGCCGACCTGCACGAGCGCTGGGACGGCGACGCCCGTGCCCACCTCGGCGTCCATGTGCCGGGCTTTCCCAACCTCTTCTGCGTCTTCGGCCCGAACACCGGCCTCGTGATCAACGGCAGCATCCTGCTGTTCTCCGAGATCGCGGTGCACCACATCCTGGGGTGCCTGCGGCTGCTGCTGGAGTCCGGGGCGGCGACGGTCGAGGTGCGCCGCGACGTGCACGACGCCTTCAACGAGCGGGTCGACGCCGGTAACGCGCTCATGGCGTGGGGGGTGGCGACCGTCAACAGCTGGTACCGCAACGCGAAGGGCCGCGCCTCCCAGGTGTGGCCGTTCACCGTCCTCGACTACTGGCGCATGGTGCGCGAGCCCCGCCCGTCGGACTTCCACATCGAACGAGCCCCGACCCCTCAGCCCGAGGAGCGCCAGTGACCCCTTCCGCGTCTCGCAGTGCCGCGAGCCGACCCTCCGAACACACCCGCCGGGTCGCCGCGGCGACCTTCGTCGGCACCGCCATCGAGTGGTACGACTTCAACATCTACGGCGCCGCGGCCGCCCTGATCTTCGCCCCGCAGTTCTTCCCGAACTTCTCCCCGGTGGCGGCCACGCTCGCGGCGTTCGGGACCTTCGCCGTCGGGTTCCTCGCGCGCCCGATCGGCGGCATCGTGTTCGGGCACTTCGGCGACCGCCTCGGGCGCAAGCAGACCCTGGTGGTCTCGCTGCTGCTCATGGGCATCGGGACGTTCCTCATCGCGCTCCTGCCCACCTACGCCCAGATCGGGATCGCCGCACCGATCCTGCTCATCGTCCTGCGGTTCGTGCAGGGTCTCGGTGTCGGCGGGGAGTGGGGCGGTGCGGTGCTGATGGCGATGGAACACGCGCCCGAGGGACAGCGTGGTTACTACTCGTCGTTCCCGCAGATGGGCCTGCCGGCCGGGACGCTGCTGTCGAACCTCGTCTTCCTGGGCGTCTCGGTGGGCCTGGGCCGCGAGCAGTTCGCGGCGTGGGGCTGGCGCATCCCGTTCGTGCTGAGCGCCCTGCTCGTGGTGGTGGCACTGGTCGTCCGGCTCCGGCTCGCCGAGAGCCCCGAGTTCGCGCGCACCCGGCAACGGGGCCGGGTGCGTCGCCTCCCCGCGCTCGACGTGCTGCGGAACAACCCCGGCACCGTCGTCCTCGGGATGGGCATCACCCTCGCCCCGTCCGCGCTGGGCTACCTGCTGTCGGTGTACCTGCTCTCCTACGGCACCGGCACGGCGCACGTGCCGCAGCAGACGATGCTGCTGACGATCTCGGCGGGCTCGGTGGTGTACCTCGTGGTCGCCTACCTGACCGGCCGGGTGACCGACCGCATCGGCGCCGTGCGGATCTTCATGGTCGCCTCGGTGCTCTCGGTGCTCGTGCCGTTCGCCGTGTTCGGCCTCATGGACACCGGGGCGGTGCCGGCGGTGCTCCTCGCCATGCTGGCGATGGGCCTGGTGCTGGGCCTGCTGGTGGCGGTGCAGGCGGTGATCGTGTCGCGCGCCTTCAGCACCGACGTGCGCTACACCGGTGCCTCGATGTCGTACCAGTTCGGCGCGGTGCTCGGCGGCGGGCTCACCCCGCTGCTGGCCGCCGCCATCCTCGGGGCGACCGGGTCGTCGGTGTGGGTGGCCGCCTACATCGCCGCGCTCGCCCTGCTGTCCGGGGTGTCGGTGTGGTTCCTGCCGCGTGAGGCGCCCGACGTGACCGACGGGGACGCGCTCCCCGCAGGCGCCGGGGACGAGCCCCTCCACGACGGCGGGGCCGTGCGCGCCTGAGCCGCGCCGGCTGCGCTCGTCCGCGGGCCGGGCGAGCGCGGCCGGCCCGTCGTGCCGGTCAGCGGGTCGCACCCACCGCGGCGGGCGTCCAGGACGGGTCCCGGCCGCTGAGCCCGACGAGCCGGTCGAGCGCGGGCGCGTCGTCGGGCACCGGGACCGGCGGCCCGAACAGCCCGGGCACGCCCTCCGGCCGCACGGCGGGCGCGACGAACGCGAAACACGCCTGCACGCTCGCCTGGTCGGCGTCGTAGACCTGGCCGGTGGCGCGGGCGATGTCCCAGGCGTGCAGTACGAGCTCGTCGAGCGCGACGAGCGCCATCACAGCGGCCGGCATCTCCACTCCCCCGGCGCGCGCCGTGCCCTCCCGGGCAGCGGGGTCACGCCAGGCGGCGGCGAGCGCGTCGAGCCGCTGCGGCAGGAGCCGGCGCCAGTGCGGGTCGAGCTCCGGCGCCACGGCGGGCGGCGGACCCGGATCGGGCTCCTTGGCCGCGGCTCCCCGGAACGCCTCCGCGAGCCCGAGGAGGTGGCTGAGCAGGTTGCCGACGGTCGTCTCGGCGCACGGGGTGGGCGCGTCCAGCCGGTCGTCGGTGATGGCATCGAGCAGCCGCACGACGCGGTCGGCCGCGGGAGCGAGGTCGACGAAGGGTGTCATGGTCTGCAGACCGGGCCGCCCGCCGGAACTCATCGGCCGCCGGCCGTCACCCGGTGCCGTTGACCTTCAGCACCTCGATCGTGAGGACCAGCCGGGTCTGGTCCCGGCCGCCGTACCAGGGATAGGGGCCACCGAGGTAGCGCTGGGCGAGCATCTCGATGTGCTCGGCCGCCCCGTCGCTGGTGATGTCGAGGACCCGGCCGCGGACCGCGTAGTACCGGGCGATGTCGTCGGGGTCGGAGACGTTGAGGGCGACCCGCGGGTCCCGCTCGATGTTCTTGATCTTCTGGAAGCCCTGCACGCTGTTGACGAGGATGTGCTTGCCGTCCGTGTCCACCCAGGTCTGGGTGAGGTGCGGCGAGCCGTCGCCCATCGTCGTGGCGAGGTAGCAGGGGCTCGGCCGGTACAGCAGGTCGAGCAGACCTTCGGGAATGTCCACGCCCCGAGCATTCCAGCGCACGGTGTCGCAGTTCGGAGCCGTACTGCTGCCGTGACCCCCGTCCGACAGCAGTACGGCTCCGGAACGCGCCTGCGTTGCCCTACGGGTGCGCGCCGGCGCGGGCGATCTCCTGCCCTGCCGCCCGCTCCACGGCGTGCAGCAGGGAGAGCACCTCGGCGGACGTGCGGGCGGGCTGGTCGTTCCAGCGCGTGAGGTCCCGGACGTGGGCGGCGCGGACCGGCGGGGCCGGGCACCAGTGGACCGGCTCGTGCTCGCTCCCGTGGAGCGTGTGCCAGGTCAGGTCGAGCGCCCGCTGCACCGGCTGGCTCCGTACGGCGGCCGGGCCGCCGCCCGCCTGCACGATCGCGCCGACGAGACAGGCTCCGGTGATCGGCCGGTCGCCCATCCGCTGCAGGGTGGCCGCGGTGACCGTGCGGTGCTCGCCCTGCTCGTCGCGGTAGGCGAACCAGCCGTGCTGGACCCACCCCGACCCGACCACGGCGCGGGCGGCGCCGACGAGTGCGCGGATGTGGTGGAGCTCGGCCAGGTGCGCGGCCCGGCGGTCCTCGCCTGCCAGGCGGCGCTGCTCCCGCCGCCGGTCCCACCACCGGGGGCGGCCCACTCTGGGGCGCGCCTGTGTGGATCGAGGGACGGTCAGTTCGGGTGTCGGTGTCACGACCACTCCTCCCGGGCTGGTCCAGGCCGGGCGTACGACGGTCCGACCCAGGTTAGGGGGCGTCCCGCGGATCTTCAATCGCGATAGCCCCAGCGGCGCCGCCAGGAACCACCTGGATCACGGCTCTCATCGACCAAGATCCACGGGACACCCCCTGGTACGGCACCGGCGCCGGGGTCAGCTGACGGATGCTGCGAGCACGGCGGGTGATCCGTCCGGTTCCCCGGACGGGCCCGCGGCCTACGCGAGACGACGGGGCGGACGGGCTACTCTGAGCTGGTTCTGAACCGGACACCGTTCCGCTGCGAAGAAGCTGACGTGAGGATCCCGCTGGTGGCCGATGCCCCCGACACGCGTGAGGGGTCGAGTCTGCCGAACCGACGCGGAGGCGGGTCGCCGACCACCGGCGAGCCCGACGTACCCGATGGGGATCTCGTCCTGTCCGTCGCGAACGGGGTCGAGTCCGGGCTGGCCGTTCTGTACGACCGGTACGGTCGGCGGGCCTACTCGCTCGCTCGCCGCATCTGTGCCGACGACGGCCTGGCCGAGGACGTTGTGCAGGAGGCCTTCCTGGCCTTCTGGCGCGACCCGCACCGCTTCGACCCCGCCCGCGGCAGCTTCGGGACCTGGATCCTGACCCTCGTGCACCACAAGTCCGTCGACGCGGTGCGCCGCGAGAGCGCGATCCGTCGGCGCACCGTGCCGGCGGCCGAGGAGGGGCAGGAGTGGTCGGCCCCACCGGGGCCGGGTGCCGACCACGGCGCGCTGCGCTCGGTGGAGGCCGGGCAGGTCCGCACGGCGCTCGGGGGGCTCCCCACCGACCAGCGGCAGGCGCTCGCACTGGCCTACTTCGGCGGCTACACCCAGCGGGAGGTTGCTGCGATGACCGGGGTCCCGCTGGGCACGGTGAAGTCGCGGATGTTCAGCGGGATGCAGCGCCTGCGGGGTGTCCTCGCCCCGCTGCTCGACGGCGGCTCCGACACCACCCGCACCGACAACGCCGGCACCACGGGCGATGCCCGATGAGCGCCGACGAGCAGCAGGCCTGCGCGATGAACGAGCACGCGGTCGGCTGGGCGCTGCACGCGCTCGAACCCGACGACGAACTGGCGATGGAAGCCCACCTCCCGACCTGCGAGTCCTGCCGCGAGATGGTGCGCGACACCGAGCTGATCATGGGCGGCCTGGCCGACACCGCGGAGCAGACCGACCCGCCGCCGCGGCTGCGCGACAACATCCTGGCCCAGGCCGCCGAGACACCGCAGGTGCGCCCGCCGGCCCCCCGGGAACGCGAACCCGAGGACCCGCCGCGGCGGGCGCCCGTCCGGCCGGATGTCGGCCTGCCGGCCCCCTCCGACACCGGGGCCCGTCGCCGTCCGACGTGGGCGACCATCGGACGGCGACGCCTCGTCGCCGCCGTCGTGGTGCTGGTGGCCGTACTGGGCGTGGGTGGTCTGGCCGTCTACGCGGCGCAGCTGCAGCAGCAGCGTGACGCCGAGATCGCGCAGTCGCAGTCGCTGGCCGACATCGTCACGCAGCTGGATCAGCCCGGCACCACGCATGCCACGCTGAGCACCACGTCGGGCGATCCGGTCGCGGCCGTGCTCACCACCGCATCGGACCGCACGGTCGTGACCACCGGCGTCGTCCCGAACAACCGCTCCGACTCGATCTACGTCCTGTGGGGGATCGACGGCGGCCCCCCGCAGCCGGTGGGCATGTTCGACGTCACCGCACCCGGACCGGGTGTCCACAGCATCGGGCCCGCCGTCGGCGCCCCGGCCTTCTCCGCCTACGCGATCTCGCTCGAGCCCGGCCGGGCCATGCCCACCATGCCCACCACCGTCGTCGCCACCGGCCCCGTGCAGACCTGACCAATCGTCCCGGGAAGTCCCGCAAGCAGCCGAACCGGACAGGCGTGACGCGCGAACGCTCGTCGTGAACCCGACCGCCCCGCCCGCGCCGCCGCTCCGCCCACCGCGAGCCGCCATCCCGCGGGTCGCCGCCGCAGCGGAGGCGGTGCTGGCGGTGGGTGCCGCGCTCGGGGCCGGGCATCTCGTGGCGGCGCTGATCTCCCCAGCGTCCTCGCCGTTCCTGGCCGTGGGGGACGTCGTCATCCGGTTCTCCCCGCAGTTCCTCACCGAGTTCGCCAAGACCACGTTCGGTACCGCCGACAAGCCGGTGCTGCTCGGGGGGATGGCCGTGGTCATCGCGGTCGTCGCCGTGGCTGCGGGCCTGGCGTCGGTCCGCCGCCCGGCGCCGGGGATCGTCGTCATCGGCGGCCTGGGGCTGCTCGGTCTCCTCGCGGTGGTCACCGGGCCGGCGTTGACCTGGGTTGACCTGGCGGCGCCCGCCGCGGCGCTGGTCGTGGGTGTCGACGCGTTCCGCGGGCTGCACGCACTCGCGACCCGCGCCTACGTCCCTGCAGCCGGTGGTGACGACCACGCGGGAGTCTCCCGGCGCACCCTGCTCATCGGTTCGTCGGCCGCCGTGGCGGTGGTGTCGCTCGCCGCCGGTGGCGTCGGCCAGCTCCTCAGCGGCGGGGTGGGCGACTCCAGCCGGACGGTGACCGACCGGCTGGCCCGCGCCCGCCTCGTCGAGCGGGCTCCGGCGATCCCGCCACGGGCCGCGTTCCCCGAGCTGGGCACCCCAACCTTCCTCACCGCGAACCCGGACTTCTACCGGATCGACGTGGCGTTGCGGGTGCCGGCGCAGCGGGCCGAGGACTGGTCGATGCGCATCCACGGCATGGTCGACAACGAGATCGTCCTGACCTTCGACGACCTGCTCGCCCGTCCCCTGGTGGAGCGGACCATCACGCTGACCTGCGTCTCCAACCCCGTGGGCGGCCCGCTGATCTCCACCGCGAACTTCATCGGCGTCGACCTGCGCGACCTCCTGCTCGAAGCGGGCGTCCGGCCAGGGGCCGACCAGCTCTACTCCACCAGCGTCGACGGCTGGTACACGGGCACGCCCACCGAGGTCGTGCTCGAACCCGGCCGCGGCGCGCTGCTGGCGATCGGCATGAACGGCGAGGCACTCCCGCCCGAGCACGGCTTCCCGGTGCGCATGCTCGTGCCCGGCCTCTACGGCTACGTCTCCGGCACGAAATGGCTCACCGACCTGGAGCTCACGACGTTCAGCGCCGAGTCCGGCTACTGGCTCGAACGCGGCTGGGCGCAGAAGGCCCCCATCAAGACCCAGTGCCGCATCGACACCCCCCGCGGGTTCGCCACCGCCGCGCGCGGACGCGTCACGGTGGCCGGGATCGCCTGGTCGCAACCCACGGGCGTGAGCAGGGTGGAGGTCCGCATGGACGGCGGCGCGTGGCGAGACGCCGAGCTCGCCACCGAGGTCAACGCCGACACCTGGCGGATGTGGCGCGCCTCGTTCGATCTCGCGCCCGGCAGCCACACCGTGCAGGCCCGCGCCACCGACAAGAACGGCGTCGGCCAGACCGAAATGCGGGCCGAGCCGATTCCGGACGGCGCGTCCGGCTGGCCCGCCACCATTTTCACCGTCGCCTGAAACTCACCGAGAAAATCTCTCCGGGACCGAACCGATGCCGTCCGGAATGCGAATGCTCTCCGAGCCCGGAATGACCGGGCAGATTCGAGGAGGCAACACCGTGCGCAAGACCCAGCGAATGGCCGCCGTCGGCGCCCTGGCCGTCCTGACCGTGACGCTCGCCGCCTGCGGCGGCTCCGAGGAGCCGGCCGGCCCTCCCCCCGCCGCCGCCCCGATGTCCTCCGCGCCCGCTGCGGCGAGCAACGGCGTCACCACCAACGACGACGTGTTCGGACCCGCCTGCGGCCAGCTCCCGCAGGGCGACGCACCCGGCTCGCTCGACAACATGGGCCCGCAGCCGGTGGCCAGCGCGGCCGCCACGAACCCGCTGCTGAGCACCCTGGTCTCCGCCGTGACGGCGGTTCCCGGGCTGGCCGACACCCTCAACTCGCAGCAGGCCATCACCGTCTTCGCCCCCTACAACGGGGCGTTCGACCAGGTGAAGACCACGATGGGCGACCAGGCGTTCAACGGCCTGCTGTCCGACCAGCAGCAGCTCGGCGCGATCCTGTCCTACCACGTCGTGCCGAAGCGCTACGACGCCGCGGGCCTCGTCGAGGCGAACAAGCTCACCGAGCTCGCGGGCGGGGACGTCACCATCGGCGGCACCGCCGACGCCCCGACCGTCACCGACGGCAAGGGCAACACCGCCACGGTCCTGTGCGGGAACATCCCGACGTCCAACGCCACCGTTTTCGTGATCGACAAGGTGCTCATGCCGGCCGGCTGACATTTCTGCGCCACCGCGCACATCTCGTGGCCACCGCACACACGTCATGCCGTGTGCGCGGTGGCCAACCGGTGTGCACGGTGGCGTCAGGCCGAGACCGGGAACCGGTCGATGTTCGCCTCGACCCACGTTCGCAATGCGTTCAGCGGGCGGCACGCGTCGACCCCGAGCGGGGTGAGTGCATATTCGACGTGCAACGGGACCGCCGGGAAAACCGTCCGGGTGACGAGCCCGTGGTCCTCGAGACGGCGCAGCACCGCGGTGAGCACCTTGGGACTGATGCCCTGCAACCGGTTCTTGATCGCGCCGAACCGCCGGGGACCGTCCTCCAGGGCACCCAGCGCCAGCGCGCTCCATTTGTCGGCCAGCAGGTCCAGAACCGAACGGCAGGGGCAGTTCGCCGCGTAGACGTCCCTCGCGCCGCATTCCGTCATGCACCCCATCGTAGTACCCTGAAGGAACTACGTTCCCTTGCGGGTTACTACTGTCTCAGAGGTAGCGTCGGGGCATGACGAACACTGCAACCCGTACCCGCGCCGTGGCCTACCGGAACAGCGGGCCGATCGACGCCCCGGATGCGCTGATCGACATCGAGATCGACATCCCGACGCCCGGTCCGCACGACCTGCTCGTCGAGGTGCGCGCCGTGTCGGTCAACCCCGCCGACGCCAAGGTGCGCGCCGGCGTCGATCCCGGCGGTGAGCCGAAGATCCTCGGGTTCGACGCCGCGGGCGTCGTGGTCGGCACCGGTGCCGCGGTCACATCCTTCTCGGTCGGCGACGAGGTCTACTACGCGGGCTCCATCGCCCGCCCCGGCAGCAACGCCGGTCACCAGCTCGTCGACGAGCGGATCACCGGGCACAAGCCGAGGATCCTGGACTTCGCCGAGGCGGCCGCCCTCCCGCTCACCGCGATCACGGCGTGGGAGGCCCTCTTCGACCATCTCCGGCTCGGCCCCGACAGCCAGGGCACCCTGCTCGTCATGGCGGGCGCGGGCGGCGTCGGCTCGATGGCCGTGCAGCTGGCCCGCAAGCTCACCGGGGTCACGGTGATCGGCACCGCGTCCCGGCCGGAGTCGAAGAGGTGGGTGCAGGACATGGGCGCCCACCACGTCGTCAACCACCACCACCTGCGCGAGGAGATCCGGGAGGTCGCCCCCGGCGGCGTCGACGCGATCCTCTCGCCCTTCTCCGCGGGCAACGTCGAGACCTACGCCGAGATCCTCCGCCCGCGCGGCGCGGTCGTCGCGATCGACGAGCCCGAGGGCCTGGACACGCTGCCGCTGAAGTCGAAGAGCCAGGCCTGGCACTGGGAGTTCATGTTCTCCCGGCCCCTCCACGAGCCGGAGAGCACCTACCAGCGTGAGCTGCTCGACACGGTCGCCCGGCTCGTCGACGACAGGGTGCTGCGCACCACCATCTCCGAACGGCTCGGCCCGCTGAACGCCGAGACGCTGCGCGCCGCGCACCGCCGGATGGAGTCCTCGGGGAGCATCGGCAAGATCGTCCTCACGGTGGGCTGACGCCCCGCGGCTCCCGCTGCCGACCGCGGTGCACGGCCGTCGCTGATAGAAAGGGACCCATGCCCGCCCCGCACCAGGCCGCTCAGCCGCTGCGCGGACGGGACGCGGAGCTGGGCACGGTGCTGGCCGCGCTGCGCCACGCGCAGAGCGGCCGGTCGGCGCTGGTGGTGGTGCGCGGCGAGCCCGGGATCGGCAAGAGCGCGCTGCTCGACGCCTCGGCCGACCAGGCCACAGCACTCGGGTTCACCGCCGCCGTTGCGGCCGCGCACGAGACCGACGAGCTGAGCCCGCTGGCGTCGCTCGGTCCGGCTCTGCGCTGCGGCCCGGCGCCGGTGCTCGACTCGCAGGAGTTCCTCGACCTGGCACCGCTCACGGCGCAGCCGCTCTGGCTCGTCGAGCACCTGGCCGTGCTGCTGCAGCGCCGGACCGGGTCGACGCCCCTGCTCATCGCGCTCGACGACGCGCAGTGGGCCGACCCGTTGACGGCGTTCGTGCTGCGCGTCCTCGTCGGGAGGCTCCGCTCCGCACCGATCGCGTTTCTGCTCGGCACCCGTCCGACTGCCGGGGGTCCGGCCGACCAGGTCGTGGGCGGCTTGGAGCGGAGCCGGTGGGTGCGGTGGATCGACCTGGCACCGCTGCGCGACGAGGCCGTCCTCGCCGTGGCCGTCGACCACCTGGGACACGCGGCCGGCCCGGAGCTGGCCCAGCGCCTCCTCGGCACGCGCGGCAACCCGTTCCTGGCGGTTGCCCTGCTCCGCGGCCTGATCGGGCCGGACGACGCCGGTGACCACGGCGACGACCTGCCCGCCGGGCTGCTCGACGGGGTCCGCAGGCGCACGGCCGGCACGTCCGAGCGATGCCGGGCCCTGCTCCGGGCGGCCGGCGTCCTGGGGGTGCAGTCCCGGCTCGACGACCTCGCGCACCTGCTGGGTGAGCCGGCCACGCAGCTGACCGGCCCCCTCGAAGAGGCCATCGGGCTCGGGCTGCTGACCGACGACGGTGTCACGATCACCTTCCGGCACGAGCTGTTGCGCCGGGCCGTCTACCAGGACATGCCGCCGTCCGTGCGGGCCGTGATGCACCGGTCCGTGGCCGCGCATCTCATCGCCTCGGGGCGCGGACACGCTGCTGCCGCCCCGCACGTCCTCGCGTCGGCGGTGCCCGGCGACGCCACCGCGGTACGGGTCCTGCAACGCGCGGCGAAGGAGCTGCTCGGGACCATGGCCCTCACGGCGGTGACGATCATCCGGCGCGCGTTCGAGCTCGTGGCCGACGACGATCCCGAGCGGGAGCAGCTGGCCCGCGACGTGGTCGCGATCCTGGTCACCGCGCGGCACCACGACGAGGCGGCGGCGTTCGTGGACCGGCTGCTCCAGGATCCGGCGGTGTCGCCCGGGACGGCCGCGGTCACCCAGCTGAGCCTCGCTCCGCACCTGTGGTCGACCGGGCGGCTCGACGAGCTCGCCGGGCGCACCCGCGACGCGCGGTTCGCCGGGGCCGCTCCCGCGCTCCGCGCCCGGCTCGCCGCCTACGCGGCGCTCGCCACCGGTTCGGACGGCGGCGAGCTCGCCCCCGATCCGGTCGCCCGGTCGCTGCAGCTGGTCGCCCGCGCCGAGCAGGCCGAACGCGCCGACGAGTACGGGGCGGCACGCGGGTACTACGAGCAGGCGAGAGCCGCGGCCGAGGAGGGCGCAGGCGAGGCGGGCAGCCTGCCCACGAGCCGGCTGGAACTGCGCGAGCTGCTGGTTCGCGGCCGTCTCGACGACATCGACGGCGCGCTGGCGCGGCTGGCCGATCTCGACGCCCACGGCGCCGACTCCGACTCCTGGCAGGCGCCCCAGGTCTCGCTGGTCCGGGCCGTCCTCGAGCTCGGCGTCGGCCGCCTCGACGCCGCGCAGGCTGCCGCGACCGCCGCTCTGAGGCGGTCGGGCGACCTCGGCGACGCCGCTGTCGACCCTCGGCTGTGGCACGTCCTCACCCTGGTCGCGCTCCATCGCGGCGAGCTGTCCGAGGTGCGGTCGCGGATCGCCGAGGCCGAACGGCGAGGGGTCCCCGTGCCGGTCGGGCAGGCGCTGCTCGCCTTCGCGGAGGACGAGCCTGACGCCGCCGCCGGGCTCGTGCGGGAGCTCGCTGCGGGGGCGGTGCCGTGGCCGGAGGAGCTTCTCGTCGAGGCGGCGTGCGCGGCCCACCGCTGCGGTGACGGCGACACCCTGCATGCTGCCGACGACGTGCTGGGCGCGCTCGCGGCGCGCAACCCCGGCGTCGCGAGCATGGCGGGCGCCGCGGCCCTGACGCACGGGCTGGTCATCGGGAAGCCGGTCGGCGCAGTCGACCTGCTGCGGGAGGCTCGGCGTCCGCTGCTGCTGGCCCGCTCCGAGGAGGAGGTCGGGCGGGCGGCACTGGACGAGGGCGACCCGTCCGGTGCCGAGTCGCTGCAGCGCGCCCGGGACGGTTTCGCCGCGTGCGGTGCCACGGCCGCAGTGCTGCGGGTCCAGCGGCTGCTGCAGCCGGCGGGGGCGCGCCGTCCCCGTGGTTCCGCCGAGTCGCGGCCGCGGGCCGCGACCGGCTGGGAGTCGTTGACGACGATGGAGCGCCGCGTCGCGGAGCTGATCTGCGACGGCCACACGAACCGGTCCGCCGCAGCCGAGCTCCACCTGTCCCCCAGCACGATCAACACGCACCTGCGCGCGGTGTTCACCAAGCTGGGCGTGCACTCACGGGTGCAGCTGGCGAAGCTCGTCCTGTCCCGGCCGGACGAGCCCGGAACGGGACCGGCCCGCCACCACGACGGGTGACGGGCCGGCGGGCACGACGCGGTCCTACGACCGGGCGGCCTTCTCGATCTCGTCGGCGACGACCTTCGGGTTCGAGGCGGCCACGGCGTGCGACCCGGCCACCTCGGTGATCGTGGCGCCCACCCGCTTGGCCATGAAGACCTTCGCGGCGGTGGGGATGGCCTTGTCGTCGGTGGAGATCAGCGCGTACTTGCGGATCGAGCCGGGGAGGGCGGCGGTGGCCTTGTCGTCGAAGGCAGCGGCCAGGATCGGCCGCTGCTGCGCCGCCGCCACGGCCGCGGTGGCGGCGGGGACGTCGCCCGCGAAGACCTCGCGGAAGCTGTCGGCGTTGACGTACAGCTCCGGACCGGCCGGGCTGTCCACCGTGTGCGACGTGGTCGGGCCGAGCAGGCTGCCCGGGAACTGCGAGTTCAGCTGGCCCGCGCTCTCCCCGGGCTGCGGGATGAAGGCGTTGACGTACACGAGTGCCTTCACGTCGGGGGTGGTGGCGAGCCCGTTGACGAGCATCCCGCCGTAGGAGTGCGACACGAGCACCTTCGGACCCTTGATGGCGTCGACGACGCCCTTGAGCTGGTCGGTGTCCGTCGCGACGCCCCGCAGACCGACGGCGGGGGCGATCACCGGGTAGCCGTCGTGCTGCAGCCGCTGGGTGACCCCGCTCCAGGCCGAAGCGTCCTCGAAGGCGCCGTGCAGCAGGACGATGGTCGGCTTCGGCGTGTCGCGGGCCGGCGCGGCCGCAGCCGCGGTCGACGCCGTGAACAGACCGACGGCGGCGGTCGCAGCCAGCGCCACGGCAAGGTTCCTGATCTTCATTACTGCTCCTGGGTCCAGTGGTGGGGCTGGAGACAGGAAACCCGGACCGACATACGCGGGATATCGCACGAAGACGCGAGATCTGGAACTCCCGGGCCGGGAGCCGCGAAGCGCCCAGTCGGAGTACCTAGCCCGTTCGTAGGAGATGCGGCCGCACGGACATGACGCGGAGCACGTCGGCTTGACGCCACCCCCCGCGAGTCGCCCGAATTCCGCCCTCGAGTCGCCCCCGGGTTCAGAGGCTCGGCAGGGCCAGACCGGCGGCGGGGATCGCCGACATCACCGCGTCGGGCATCGTGCGGTGGAGGCGTTCGAGCCCGATCTGCGCGCGCCGGACCCGTTCCCGCCCCAGCGCGACGGTGACCTGGTCAAGATGCGTGCCGCTCGGGTAGATCACCGGGGTGTTGGCCAGCCCGAACTTCAGGTACACCGGTGCGGCCACCCGCACGATGTCGGCGATCTCGGCGTGCCGGACGAACCCGCCGAGGTCGTTGGGCGACTCGATGTAGACGTCCAGCGGGATGTCGACGGCCGCGCGGACCGCGGCGAGCTCGCCGAGCGTCATGTCGGTGGGCACGTTGTAGGTGTCGGCGCCCAGCCGCTCCGCGAGCCGGATCGCGGCCGGGTTCGACAGGCCCATCTGCACGCTGATCTTGAACTGGAGGTCGGCCGGGAACTCCCCCGCGGCGCGCAGCGACGCCGCGGTCTCCAGCACCCCGAGGTCGGTGACGAGCACGCTGCGCACGCCCGCGTCCACCGCGCGGGCGATGTCCTCCAGCACGTGCACCAGCTGCTCGGTGCCGCGGGCCTGCGCACCGAGTGCCGCCCCGCCCGGTGTGTGGGACGCGGCCGACGCCGCACCCCAGCCGGTGAGCGGCCGGGCGAACAGGCTCAGCTCGACCGGCCGCCGGGCCGCCGTCGCCGCCATCCGCTCCAGCTCGGCGTCGGTGAGGAGCAGCGCCCCGCTGCCCTGGGACACCCGGTGCACGGGCACGCCACGGGCGTCGGCCTCGGCCAGCACCGCGTCGAGCACGTCTGGGCCCTCGGTGCTCGGGATCTCCACCCGGCACTGCGCCCCGTCCGGGAAGCGCTTGGCGCTCTCGGGCACGCCGTGGTCGGACCGGGCGAACCCCCGCGCCACCAGTGCCTCGCGGAAACGCTGCTCCACTGTTCCTCCGATCGCGTTCGGGACCCGGACAGCCGCCACCGAGCAGCTCGCTCTGGCCACAACCGACCACGGTCATCCTCGTCCCGAGGCGAGCCGACGTCGAGCAGTGGGAGGCCGCGGTGGGACGGACTACAGGGCTCCGGCCAGGCGGTAGTACGCCTGGTTCCACCGCAGCTCGCGGGCGAAGCGGCGCGGCGTGGTGTCCGCGTCGATCACCACCAGCTCGGTGCGGGCCAGCTCGGAGAGGTCGTCGAGCTCCTCGACGCCGAGCGCGGTGGACAGGACGGTGTGGTGCGGACCGCCCGCCATGATCCAGGTCTCCGCCGACGTGCGGAGGTCCGGCGCCGGCTCCCAGACCGCCCTCGCGACGGGCAGGTTCGGCAGCGGCTCGTCGGCGGGGACGACCTCGATCTCGTTGGCCACCAGCCGGAACCGGTCGCCCATGTCCGACATGCCCACCACGACCCCGGGGCCGGGGGCGGCGTCGAAGACCATCCGCACCGGGTCCTCGCGGCCGCCGATGCCGAGCGGGTGGATCTCCACCCGCGGCGTGGCGGCGGCGACGGTCGGGCAGACCTCCAGCATGTGCGCACCGAGCACCCGCGGGCGTCCCGGGCCGAGGTGGTAGGTGTAGTCCTCCATGAACGAGGTGCCGCCGGGCAGCCCGGAAGCTGCCACCTTCAGCGTGCGCAGCAGCATCGCGGTCTTCCAGTCGCCCTCCCCCGCGAAGCCGTAGCCGTCGGCCATCAGCCGCTGCACGGCGAGCCCGGGGAGCTGGCGCAGCGCGCCGAGATCCTCGAAGTTGGTGGTGAACGCCATCGAGCCGGACGCCGCGAGCAGCTCGCGCAGCCCCAGCTCGATCCGGGCCGCGTAGCGCAGCGACTCGTGCCGGTCGCCGCCCGCACGCAGCTCCGGCACCACGTCGTAGCGGTCCTCGTACTCCGCCACGAGCTTGTCGACGTCGGCGTCGAGGCTCGCGTGCACGGCCTCGGCGAGGTCGGTGACGGCGTAGCCGTTGACGGTGACGCCCCAGCGCCACTGGGCCTCGGTGCGGTCCCCCTCGGTGACGGCGACGTCCCGCATCGTGTCGCCGAAGCGGGCCAGCCGCAGCGACCGGACCTCGGCCCAGCCCAGCGCCGCCCGGGCCCACGCCCCGACGCGCCGCTGCACCTCGGGATCCTCGACGTGGCCCGCGACGATCTTGCGGACCACCCCGAGCCGCGCCTGGATGTAGCCGAACTCCCGGTCGCCGTGCGCGGCCTGGTTGAGGTTCATGAAGTCCATGTCGATCGTCGCCCACGGCAGCGACCGGTTGGCCTGGGTGTGCAGGTGCAGCAACGGCTTGCGCAGCGCGTCGAGCCCGGCGATCCACATCCTGGCCGGGGAGAACGTGTGCATCCACGCGGTGACCCCGACGCAGCGCGGGTCGGCGTTGGCGTCCAGTGCCATCCGGTGGATGCCGTCGGAGCTGGTCAGCACCGGCTTCCAGACGATCCGCACCGGCGCGGCGCCCGAGGCGTCGAGCGCACGGGCGATCTCCTGCGACTGGGCGGCGACCTGGGCGAGAGTGTCCTCGCCGTACAGGCCCTGGCTCCCGGTCAGGAACCAGATCTCGCGGTCCTCGCTCATCGCCGGGCCCCCGTCTGGCCGTACACGTTCTGGTAGCGGTCGAACAACGCGTCCACGTCGTCGGGTGGGATCGGGACGAGCGGCCCGAGCTGACGCGCGATGTGCGTGGAACGAGCCACGTCCTCACACATCACGGCCGCCTTCACCGCGGCCTTCGCGTCGGGACCGATCGAGAACACCCCGTGGTTCTGCATGAGCACGGCGCGGGAGCGGTGGCCCGCCAGCGTCTCGACGATGCCGCGGCCGATCGAGTCGTCACCGATGCGGGCGAACGGGCCGAGCGGGATCGGCCCGCCGAACTCGTCGGCCATCGCCGTCAACGCGCACGGGATCGGCTCGGCGCGCGCCGACCACGCACTGGCGTACGTCGAGTGCGTGTGCACCACTCCCCCGACCTCGGGCATGTGCCGGTACACGTAGGCGTGCGCCGCGGTGTCGCTGGACGGGGAGAGCTCACCGTCCACCAGCTCACCGTCGAGGTCGCAGACGACGATGGCGTCCGCGGTGAGGTCGTCGTAGGACACCCCGCTGGGCTTGATCACGAACAGGTCGTGCCCGGGCACCCGGGCCGAGACGTTGCCCGCCGTCCACACGACGAGCCCGTAGCGCACCAGCTCGCCGTGCAGCGCCGCGACCTGCTCGCGCAGCTCGTCGACGACTTCCTTCGCGGACTCGGGGATCACCGGCCGTCCTTCCCGCTCGTGTTCTTCGTCCTGATGGCTTCCGCGCGCAGGGCGCGCAGGCGGTGCATCACGTCGTTTCCGCCGCCTGCGCCGCGGCGGCCGAAGTGCTCGTGCAGGCGGACGTACTCCGCGTAGAGGTCGTCGTAGGCGCGCGCCCGAGCGGGGTCGGGCCGGTACACGGCCCGGTTGACCTTGCCCATCGCCGCCGCTGCCGCGTGGACGTCCGGGTGCGCCCCGGCGGCGACCGCGGCGTGGATGGCCGAGCCGAGCGCCGGGCCCTGGTCGGAGCCGATCGTGGAGAGCGGGCGGTCGCACACGTCGGCGTAGATCTGCATGAGCAGGGCGTTCTTCAGCAGGCCGCCCGCCACCACCAGCTCGCCGACCGGCACACCCGCGCGCTCGAACGCCTCGATGATCGTGCGGGTGCCGAAGGCGGTGGCCTCCAGCAGCGCGCGGTAGGTGTCCTCCGGCCGGGTGGCGAGCGTCTGGCCCACCACCAGCCCGGACAGCTCGTGGTCGACCAGCACCGAGCGGTTGCCGGAGTGCCAGTCGAGCGCGACCAGGCCGTGCTCGCCGACGGCCTGGCCGGCCGCCAGCTCGGTGAGCAGGCCGTGCACGTCGAGGCCGCGCTCGGCCGCCTGCTCGTGGTAGCTCGGCGGCACGCTCGTGTCGACGAACCAGCCGAAGATGTCGCCGACCCCGCTCTGCCCGGCCTCGTAGCCCCAGAGCCCGGGCAGGATGCCGCCGTCGACCACGCCGCACATCCCCGGCACCTCGCCGAGCCGGTCGGACACCATCACGTGGCACGTCGAGGTGCCCATGATCGCCACCATCTGGCCGGGCTCGACGGCCTGTGCCGCCGGCACCGTCACGTGCGCGTCGACGTTGCCGACGGCCACCGCGATGCCCTCGGGCAGCCCGGTCCACGCGGCAGCCTGCGCCGTGAGCCCGCCCGCGCGGTCGCCGAGCCGGCCGATCGGGTGCTCCAGCTTCGCCTCGACGAAGTCGGCGAACCCGGGGTTCAGGGCGGCGAGATACTCCCGGCCCGGGTAGCGGCCGTCCTGGTGGATGCCCTTGTAGCCGGCGGTGCAGGCGTTGCGCACGTACGTCCCGCACAGCTGCCAGATGATCCAGTCGGCCGCCTCCACCCAGCGCTGCGTGCGGGCGTAGACCTCCGGGTCCTCCTCCAGCAGCTGCAGCGCCTTGGCGAACTCCCACTCCGAGGAGATCCGGCCGCCGTACCGGGCGAGCCACGCCTCGCCGCGGTCCTCGGCGAGTGCGGTGATCCGGTCGGCCTGGGCCTGCGCGGCGTGGTGCTTCCACAGCTTCGGATAGGCGTGCGGACGGCCGGCCAGCTCCGGCAGCTCGCACAGCGGGGTGCCGTCGGCGAGGGTCGGCAGCACCGTGCACGCCGTGAAGTCGGTGCCGATGCCGACCACGTCACGCGGGTCCACCCCGGACGCCGCCACGGCCTTCGGCACGGCGGTGCGGAGCACCTCCACCCAGTCCGCCGGCACCTGCAGCGCCCAGTCGGGCGGAAGCACGGCGCCGGTGGCGGGCAGGGTCCGCTCCACCGAGCCGTGCGGGTACGGGTGGACGGCGTCGGCGAGCTCCTCCCCGTCCGCCACCCGGACCACCACGGCCCGGCCGGACAAGGTGCCGAAGTCGATGCCCACGGCCACGGCGCGGCGCGGGTCAACGGCGCGCTCCCCGGGACTGCTCACGAAGCCCACTCCTTCTCACGACGGTGTGAACGCTCACATTGTTAGCGCTAACAAGGTTTGTCAAGAGGTCCTTGCTCCGCTGATCAGGTCTCGTCCACCGGCGTCACCCGGCCGGGGGCACCGTGATCGAGGGCGCTCACTCCGCGGCCCGGTTTGGGGCAGCATGCACGCATGCACGACTCGGCGCCCGCCCCCGTCATGACGGACGTGGCGCGGCTGGCGGGGGTTTCCCACCAGACCGTGTCACGCGTCGTCAACGGGTCCCCGCACGTCAGCGCGCCCACCCGGAACAAGGTGCTGGCGGCGATGGAGCAGCTCGGCTACCGGCGCAACGCGGTGGCCAGGGCGCTGGCCACGCGCCGGTCCGGGACGCTCGGCGTGATCACCTTCGACACGGTGCTGCACGGCCCGGTCACCACGCTCTACGGCGTCGAGCAGGCCGCGGGCGCCCTCGGGCTGGGGGTGAGCATCGCGGTCGTCGACCGGGTGAGCTCCGACGCGGTGATGCGCGCGCTGACCCGGCTGGAGGACCAGTCCGTCGAGGGCGTCATCGCGCTGGCCACCCAGGAGGACGCCGTCCGGGCCCTCACCGCCGGCCTGCGGGCCCTGCCCGCGATCTTCGTCGGCGGACTGGCCGGGGCCGCGGCGGCCGGCGCGACCGCCGTGGGCACAGACCAGCTCGACGGGGCGCAGGCGGCCACCCGGCACCTGCTCGAGTTCGGCCACCGCACCGTGCACCACCTGGCCGGCCCGCAGGACTGGCTCGACAGCCGCTGGCGCGTCGAGGGCTGGCGGGCCGCGCTGCACGCGGCGGGGGCCCCGGAACCCCCGCTCGTCGAAGGGGACTGGAGCGCCCGGTCCGGCTACTGCGGGATGCGGGCGATGCTCGCCGCCGATCCCGCTCTCACGGCCGTCTTCGCCGCCAACGACCAGATGGCCCTCGGCGCGCTGCGCGCACTCGACGAGGCCGGCCGCCGCGTTCCCGAGGACGTCAGCGTCGTCGGATTCGACGACGTGCCCGAGGCCGAGTTCTTCCGGCCACCCCTCACCACGGTCCGCCAGCACTTCGCCGAGGCCGGGCAGCGGGCGGTGCACCTCCTGCTCGACCTGATCCGGCCGCAGGAGTCGCCCGCCGACGCCACCCCGCCACCCCTGGTCCCCACGGAGCTGGTGGTGCGCCGCAGCTCGGGGCCCGCAGCCCGATGATCGCCGCGATCAGTCCGGCAACGTCGAGCCCCGGACGACGAGCCGGGTGGGTAGCTCCAGCGCACCGGAGTGCGGCCGGCCGCCCACGGCGTCGAGCAGCATCCGGGCGGCCCGCCTGCCCAGCTCCTCCAGCTCCAGGTCCACACTGGTCAGTGGCGGCCGGCAGGCCAGTGCCATCACGTCCCAGTTGTCGAAGCCGGTGACGGCGACGTCCTCCGGGATGCGGCTGCCCAGCTCACGGAGCCGGTCGCAGACACCGCGCGCGATCTGGTCGCTCCCACAGGAGATCGCGTCCAGGTCCGGGTGGGCGCGCAGCAGCAGGTCGACCGCCTGGCGGCCCCACCGCTCGCTCCACTCCCCGTACAGCGGGGGCCCGCGGAACGCCGCACCGGCCGTCTCGGTGGCCGCGGTCGCCCGCTCGACGGCGCTGCGGTGCCGCTCCGGCCCGGTGACGTGCGCGATCGCCGCCCGTCCGATGTCCGTGAGATGCGCGACGGCGGACGCCGCACCGCCCCTGTCGTCGACGAGGACGGACGCGTCCGCCGGGTCCGTCGAGCCGTTGAACGCGTAGACGACGGGAATGGGGACGGCGATCTGCGGCCGCGGCTCGGTGCGGCGGCCGGTGACGATGATGCCGTCGACGCGACGGGCGAGCAGCGTGCGCAGGTAGTGCTGCTCGCGCAGCGGGTCGTCGCGGGTGTCGCACAGCAACAGCGCCATCTCGCCCGCGCTCAGTGCGTCCTCCGCGCCGAGCATGATCGGGATGCTGAACCGGCCGGAGCTGTCGGTGGTGACCAGGCCGACCGTGTAGCTGCGCCCGGACGACAGGGCGCGCGCCCGACCGTCGGGGGTGAAGCCGAGCTGCTCCGCGGCGCGCCGCACGCGCTCGCGGGTCTCCCGGCGCAGCTGCCCGGTGTCGTTGAGCGCCTTGGACGCCGTGCCCGGCGAGACGCCGGCCAGTGCGGCGACGTCGGTGATGCGCACGACGGCGCCGGTCCGGCCGGCTGGGCTGCTGGTCAGCGGACGGCCCCTTTCCGTTCGTTCCGTGCCGCGCGCAGCTTACCGAGGCGCCGCGGGAAACCCGGAGCCCAAGGGTTGACCCGATCGAGGAGGGCACCCTACCTTCGGACGGAAAACGAATTCCTGATTTCCGTCCGGCTCGACAGCGCGCACAGGAGCGGCATGACGACGACCTCGCCCCGCACCCTCGGCACCGCACGTGGACCCGCCCACCCCACCGACACGGCCAGTGTGCGGTTGCAGCCGATGGGTCTCGGGGAGTCGAGGATCACCGGCGGATTCTGGGCGCAGCGCCAGCGGGCCAACGGCGCAGCGGCCATCCCGCTCGGCCGCAGGCGGCTCGACGAGGCAGGCAACCTGGAGAACCTGCGGATCGCGGCCGATGTCGCCGACGGCGAGGTCGTCGGCCCGATCTTCGCCGACTCCGACGTGTACAAGTGGCTCGAGGCGGCGGCCTGGGAGTACGCCCGCAACCCGTCCGACGGGCTGCTCGCCGTGCAGCGGGAGGTCACCGCGGTCGTGGCGGGCGCCCAAGCCGATGACGGCTACCTCAACTCCGTCGTCCAGGTCCGCCACCGCGACCGGGGCCGCTACGCCGACCTGCCCTGGAGCCACGAGCACTATTGCGCCGGGCACCTCATCCAGGCCGCCGTCGCGCAGGTCCGGTGCACCGGCGACACCGCGCTGCTGGACGTCGCGGTGAAGCTCGCCGACCACCTCGCCGACACGTTCGGCGAGGACCGCCGCCACGACGTCGACGGCCACCCGGTGATCGAGACCGCACTCGTGGAGCTGTACCGCGAGACGGGCGAGGTCCGTCACCTGGAGCTGGCGCGCTACTTCGTGGAGGCACGCGGCCACGGCCTGATCGCCGCCCACGGGCAGGAGCCCACCTACTTCTCCGACCGCGTCCCGATCCGCGAGGCCACCACGGTGGAGGGACATGCGGTCCGCGCGGTCTACCTCGCGGCGGGGGCCGCCGACGTGGCAGCCGAGCTGGGCGACGGCGAGCTGCTGGGTGCGCTGCGCAGGCAGTTCGACGACATGATCGCCACCAAGTCCTACGTCACCGGCGGCCTGGGGTCGCGCTGGGACCGCGAGTCCTTCGGCGACCCGTACGAGCTGCCGACCGACCGCGCCTACGCGGAGACGTGCGCCGCGATCGGCGGGGTGCAGTGGGCGTGGCGCATGCTGCTCGCCACCGGCGACTCCCTCTACGCCGACGCGATCGAGCGCATGCTGTTCAACGGGTTCCTCGGCGGGATCTCGCTGGCCGGCACCGAGTTCTTCTACGTCAACCCGCTGCAGCTGCGCGGCGGCGCCCACGCCGACGAGAATCGCTCCCCCGCCCACGGCCGCCGCGGCTGGTTCGACTGCGCGTGCTGCCCGCCCAACGTGATGCGCACCCTCGCCAGCCTCGACGGCTACGTCGCCACGCGCGACGCCAGGGGCGTCCAACTGCACCAGTACGCGCCCGGCACGGTGACCAGCGGCGACATCGAGCTGGTGGTCGAGACCGAGTACCCGTGGGACGGCCTGGTGCGGGTGCGGGTGGTCGCCGCGCCGGGCCGGTTCGCGCTGTCGCTGCGCGTGCCGGGGTGGGCGGGGGGCGCCACCGTCACCGCGGGCGGCACGACCCAGGAGGTCCGGCCCGGCTACGCGCGCCTGGAGCAGGACTGGACCCCGGGCGACGTCGTGGAGCTGCGGCTGCCGATGGACGTGCGCACCACCGTCGCGCACCCCCGGGTCGACGCGGTGCGCGGGTGCGTCGCCGTCGAACGAGGGCCGCTGGTCTACGCGGCGGAGCAGGCCGACCACACCGCACCCGTCGACGACCTGCACATCGACCCGGCCGCTCCCGCGGCGAGCGAGCACCGGCCCGACCTGCTGGGCGGCGTCACCGTCGTCACCACGCGGGGCCGTACCGACGCCGACGGCGAGCTCGACCTGACCCTCGTCCCGTACTACGCGTGGGCCAACCGAGGTGCCGGTCCGATGCGGGTCTGGATTCCCGCGATCTGAACCATCCCGCCAGGAGAGGACGATGACGACCTCACGCCGCGGTTTCCTCGCCCTCGCCGGCCTCGGCGCACTTGCCGCCGCGCTGCCGGCCTGCAGCTCTGTGCTGCCCGAGCCGGACATCCGCGCCCCCGGCTTCGGTACCTCCGCCACCGGGCGGGTCGAGGTCTGGTGTCGCTCGGCCACCCAGACGGGCCTGACCGCGATGGTCGAGCGCTTCAACGCGGCGCAGCACCGGCTCACCGTCGAGCTGGTCCCCGTGCCCGACGCGCTCTACGTCACCAAGCTCGCCACGGCGATCCGGGGCAGGCAGGTGCCGGACCTGGTGGACATCGACGACATCAACTCGCTGCTCTTCGTCCAGCGCGACGCGTTCACCGATCTCACCCCGCTCGTCGCCGAGCTCGAATTCGCCGATCAGCTCAGCCCCGGCCACCTCGCGCTCGCGACCGTGGACGGGCGGCGGTACGGCGTGCCGTACCTGGCCGACAACTCGGTGCTGTTCTGCAACACGCAGCTGTTCGCCCGCGCCGGACTGGACGTCGACGCCGCCACCACGAGCCTCGACGCGCTGCTGGGAGCCGCCCGCCGGATCACCGCACTCGGCGGGGACGTTCGCGGCTGGTCGTTCCCCGGCAACTCCTCCGGCGCGCTCGGGTTCGCTGTGCAACCGCACATCTGGGCCGCCGACACCGACCTGATCCGCGGGGAGCCCGGGGCGCAGGAAGGCAACGTTGCCGGCAACGAGGCGCTGGCCCGCACCCTGGAGTTCCACCGTGCACTGTGGATGGACCGGCTCGTCCCGCCCGGCTCGTACTCGGACGAGGCGGCCCGCTGGGCGGCGGACTTCCAGGCCGGCCGGATCGGCATGTTCCCGGCGAGCTACGGCGTGGTCACACCGGATGCGAGCCCGGGCCTGCTCGCGGCGACCACCGTCCGCCTGCTCCCCGGCCCGGACGGCGGCCGCGCCTTCTTCGACGGCGGCGACAACATGTGCATCCCCCGCGGATCCGCCAACGCGTCCGGGGCATGGGAGTTCGTGCGGTACGCGCTCGACCTGCCGCAGCAGTCGGTGCTCCCGGACGGCGGCTACACCCCCGTGCGCGCCGACGTCGCCACGCCCGAGTTCGCCGCCCGCTACCCGCTGACGCTCCCCCCGCTGCAGGCGCAGGAGCAGGGATACGCACCGAAGATGCTGTCCTACAACGAGATCTACAACCAGCCGGACGGGCCGTGGCTGACGATGTTCCGCCGCGCGGTCTTCGACGGCGAGATCGAGGCGGCCATGGCACAGGCACAGGAGTCCTATGACCGGATACTCCGGCAGGCCCGGACATGAGCGCAGAGACGAGCGCCGTGATCTCGCCGCCGGTCGCGCCGGCTCGGAGCCCCTCCACACCGGCGCGGCAGCGGCACTCGCTCACCCACCCACCCCGCACCGGGCTGCTGCTCGTCGCTCCCGCCGTGGTGATGGTCGCGGTGTTCGTGCTGGCCCCGCTGCTGTTCGCGCTTGGCATCTCCTTCACCGACTGGCCCCTGATCGGTGACGTCTCGGGGGCTGGGTTCGCCAACTATGTCAGCATCGGCTCCGATACGGGCTTCCTGCGAGCGGTGCTCTACACGCTCCTCTACACCGCGATCGTGACGCTGCCGATCCTCGTGGCCGGGTACGCGCTGGCGGTGCTCGTGCGCAGCAGGCGCCGCGGCGCCACTCTCCTGCGCACGGTGTTCTTCCTGCCGTTCGTCGTGGGGCTCACGACCCTGAGCCTGATGACCGTGCTGGAGGCCCAGCCCGACAGTGGGGGACTCAACCTGGTGCTGCAGGCTCTGGGCATCACCGACGGCAGCACCGCCTGGCTGGTGGACGGCCCGCTCGCGACGGGTCTCGTGTCGGCGCTCGTGATCTGGGGTGTGGCCGGGCTGACGATGCTGCTGCTGATGGCGGGGATGCAGGCGATCCCCCGGGAGGTCTACGAGTCGGCCGACCTGGACGGCGCGAGCTGGTGGCAGCAGGAGTGGCGGATCACGATCCCGATACTGCGGCGCACGATCGCGATGAGCCTGGTGATCTCGGTGGTCGGCTCCCTGCTCGCGTTCACGCAGTTCTATGTGCTCACCGACGGTGGCCCGGGCTCGGCCACCACCACCGTGGTCCTTTACATCTACCACCGGGCGTTCGTGCAGCTCCAGCTCGGGGCCGCCGCAGCGCTGTCGATCATGCTGGTGGTCGTGGTGGCGCTGGTGACGGCACTCCAGCTGTGGCTGGTCCGGGGCGAGGAGTGAGTGCCATGACGAGCACAGCGGCTCCGCGCACGTCGCGCACCTCGACGGGCCGGCGGGAGACCCGGACGAAGCGAACGCTCTATGCGGTCGGCGGCGGCGGGGCGTTCCTCGTCTTCACCGTGCCCCTGGCCTGGGCGATGATGCGCTCGTTGCAGCCGGGGACCGTGATCGTGGCCGCGCCGGACCGGGCGACGTTCTTCCATCTGACCCTCGACAACTTCCGTGCACTGGTCAGCGGCCCGAACAACCTGCTCGGCGCGGTCGCCAACAGCCTCGTCGTGGCGCTGGGCACGGCCGTGCTCACCACGGTGATCGCCACGGCGGCGGGCTACGGCTTCGCCCGTTTCCGTTTCCGCTCGGCGCCGCTGCTGTTCGCGCTCGTGACCGCCTCGATGATGGTGCCGTTCCAGGCCATCCTCACACCGCTCTACCTGCAGATGAACCTCATGCGGCTCACCGACAGCCTGGTCGGCCTGGTGCTCTTCTACACCACCGTCAACCTCCCGTTCGGTGTCCTGGTGATGCGCAACTCGTTCTCCACGATCCCGCGCGAGCTCGAGGACTCCGCGCACATCGACGGCGCGAGCACCCTGCGGATCATCACGTCGGTGCTGCGTCCCCTGATCACGCCCGGCGCGGCGACCGTCGCCCTGTACGCGTTCCTCGCGGCGTGGACGGAGTTTCTCGGGGCACTCACGTTCCTGACCTCCCGCGACCTGTACACGCTCCCCGTGGCGCTGGTGAACCTGCAGCAAGGCGCCTACGGACAGATCAACTTCGGATACCTGGCCGCGGGGTCGGTGATTGCGATGATCCCGTGCGTGGTGCTCTATGTCGGTCTCCAGCGGTTCTACGTCGCCGGGCTCGCCTCGGGGGCGGTGAAGGGGTGAGCAGCTCGGGCGCGTGTCCTATCGAGTGGACGGTCCTTCCGGACTGGGATCATGGAGATACCGCCTGACGGCGTCCGTTCCGCTGACCTGCTCGGCTTCCCTCCCGACGCGCGGCTGCTCATCGTCAACTGCGACGACCCCGGGAGGTACCACGCGATCAACGCGGCGATCCTCACGGCCGTCCAAGACGGGATGCAAGCTAAGCCGCCGAGTCGTGGAGCAGGAGGGGATCGACGTCATCGACGACGGAACCATGCAACGCGCGTGGTCGGCACGTCCCCGTTAATGACACCTCGGTACCGGATGATGATCGACCGGCACGATTCGGGCGCGCACCACTTCACAGTGGTGGGTAACGCGCCTACCGTCGCCCAGACGGTTCCGAGAACCCGGCGAGATCGTTCCGAAATGCCAGATGCGGGCGTTCTGATCACGAAACAGCTGCGGCGGCAGAACCGTACAGGAAACGCACGGATCCAGTGAGATCACCATTTCCGGTAACGAGGAGCCCACAATGGACCCGACCTTCTACAGGACCGCAGCCGACGCCGCAGCTGCCCCCGCGGAGGAGCTCGCGTACGTGGTCGCCTTCGACCGTGGCGCCACGACGAGCGACGCGATGACCGTGGTCGGCCTCGACCCGGAGTCGGACGACTACGGCGAGGTGATCGGCTGGACCGACATGCCCGCGGTGGGCGACGAGTTGCACCACTTCGGCTGGAACGCCTGCAGCAGCGCGCTCAAGCACGAGGGCCACGACATGGACGGACTCGCGCGCCGCCACCTGCTCGTGCCCGGCCTGCGGTCGTCCAACATCTACGTCCTCGACACCGGGCCTGACCCCCGCGACCCGACGCTGGTCAAGACCGTCGACGGCAAGGAGCTCGCGGCCAAGGCCGGCTACTCCCGCCCGCACACCCTGCACTGCGGCCCCGACGGGGTGTTCCTCACCTGCCTCGGTGGGCCGCCGGGCAACGACGACGGCCCGGGCGGCATCGCGCTGCTCGACCACGAGACCTTCGACGTCCTGCGCGCCTGGGAGACCGACCGCGGCCCCCAGCATTTCCACTACGACGCGTGGTGGCACCTCAACCAGAACGTGCTGATCTCCAGCGAGTGGGGCAGCCCCTCGATGATCGAGAACGGGGTCGTGCCCGAGCTGCTGCTGGGCCAGAAGTACGGCCACCACCTGCATTTCTGGGACCTGGCCACCGGCCGTCACCAGCAGAGCGTCGACCTGGGCGCCCAGCACCAGATGGTGCTGGAGGTCCGCCCCTCCCACGACCCGGAGGCCACCTGGGGATTCGTCGGGGTGGTGATCTCCACCGACGACCTCTCGGCCTCGGTGTGGCGCTGGCACCGCGACGGCGGGCAGTGGACGATCGAGAAGGTCATCTCCATCCCGGCCGAACCCGCCGACCCCGACCTGTTGCCGCCCGCACTGAAGCCCTTCGGCGCGGTGCCGCCGCTGGTCACCGACATCGACCTCTCCGTCGACGACCGCTTCCTCTACGTCTCCTGCTGGGGCACCGGCGAGATGAAGCAGTTCGACGTCAGCGACCCCGCCCACCCGCGGCAGACCGGGTCGGTGCGGCTCGGTGGCATCGTCGGGCGCACCCCCCACCCGGCTCGGCCGGACCTGCCGCTCGCCGGCGCTCCGCAGATGGTCGAGGTGAGCCGCGACGGGCGCCGCGTCTACTTCACCAACTCCCTCTACGGCGCGTGGGACGACCAGTTCTACCCCGACGGCGTCGGCGCCTGGATGGCCAAGCTCGACGCCGACCCGGACGGCGGCCTCAGCATCGACGAGAGCTTCTTCCCCCACGGCGACGACTTCCGCGGCCTGCGCGTGCACCAGATCCGGCTGCAGGGCGGCGACGCGTCGTCGGACTCCTACTGCTACCGCTGACCACCCGCTACCGGGTGGACGTCCAGATCCGCAGGGGTCCGATCGGGGTGCAGCCGTGCCGGAGCGCCGCGTCCAGCCCAGGGCCGTGTTCGTAGCCGACCACCGGTAGACCTGGGACGTACCGATCCACGGCGGCCAGGGCTCCCGCCCACGCCCGGTCGATGTCGTCGTCCACGTCGAAGACGTTGGACAGCCCGACCACCTCGGCGCTGCGGTGCGCGACCGCGCCGGAGACGATCCGGGTGCCGAGGTGACCGGCGAGGACGTGCACGGTGGGCTCATCGAGCAGCCCGGCGCGGAACACGCCTCTCGGTCCGGAGTCGCCCGCCCATGCGGCCTCCCACGCCTGCAGCATCTCGGGAGTACGCACGGCGTCCCACCGGACGGCCTGCGGAGCCCCGGCTACCGGACGGTCCCCGGCCCGGCGCACCCATTGAGCCTCGATGAGCACCTCGAAGCCCGCGGAGGTGAGATCCAGGCACGCGAAGCTGTCCTTGACCGACGCGCCCGGGGACGAGGTGTCGATCCGGGCCAGCACCTCGCGGGCGGACGCCGCGGCGGTGAGGGTCACCCCGTCCGGGTACAGGGGCGGTGTCCGGCGCGGGTTCGTCCATGCGTCGGTGCGGAACTCGCCCGCAACCCCGTGCGAGCGGCACACCGCGTCGCACCACTCGGCGTTCTCGCGAGCGGCCGCCCGGACATGGTCGGCGGCCCGCGCCGTCGACGTCACCGGTGCACGGACCACGACCCGGCGGGTTCGACGTGCAGGACCTGGGAGAGGCCGGCGTCGTCGAACGCCGCGACCACGAGGTCGAGCCCTTCGCTGAAGTGCGCCCAGCCCTCGTAGTGGGCGGGCACGACGACGAGCGCACCGAGCACGGCGGCGACCGCCGCCGCCCGCTCGGCGGTCAGCGTGAGCGGCCGCCCGCGTTCCCGCTGCGGCACCCGGGCCGCGCCGATGAACAGCACCGCCGCGTCGACGGACCCCACGCGCCTGGCAATCTCTGCCACTGCGGCGACCGAGGCGTTGTCGCCGCTGACGTACACCGTCGGCAGCCCGTCGCCCGTCAGGACGAAGCCGGTGACCTCGCAGTTGACGTTCCCGTCCTCGTCGCGGTCGCCGTCGGCCGGACCGTGCACGGCGGGCACCGCCTGGACGGTCAGGTCCCCCGCACCGTCGGGGCGGGCGAGGGTGATCGACGCCCAGGGCTCCAGCCCGGTGGCGGGGGGCCCGAGACGGCGCGCGGCCTGCGGCCCGCACACGACGAGCGGGGCCGCGAGCGCGAAGGCCCGCCCCCGCTCGTCGAGGTTGTCGGGGTGCACGTCATGGCTGACCAGCACCGCGTCGACGCTGCCCAAGTCGGATTCCTCGACTGCGGGCCCGCGCAGCTTGGTGAGATATCCCTTGTCGCCCGGCGGGTCGAAGGTCGGGTCGGCCACGAGCCGCAGGCCGCCGATGTCGATGACAGTGGTCGGTCCGCCGACGACCCCGATACCGAGATCCCGCCGCTCGTTGGTGATGGTTTCGCTCACGGGGACCCATCATGCTCGGCTGCCACCGGGATGGGCAGGGTCGTGGCCAGCAGCCGCGCCACCGCGAGCGCACGGCCACCGGCCTGACCGTCCCCGGCGTCCCACACCTCCGACAGCATCGCGGCGACGAAACCCCAGCGGGTGACGCGCTCGAGGGGCAGGCCGAGCCCGTCGGCCAGCTGCTCGACGCGGCGCGGCACCAACGCCAGCAGGGTGGCGTCGCGGCGGCCGGGATCGGGGTTGTAGAGCAGCGGGCCGGCGTCGAACCCGGGGTCGCCCGCATAGCCGTGCGGGTCGATGGCGAGCCAGCCCTCCTGGCCGGACCGCAGGATGTTGTCGTGGTGCAGATCGCCGTGCAGCACGACCCGGCGCGGCGCCGAGGCGCACAGCTCGTCGAACAGGGTCAGGGCGGCGACCACGAGCCCTCGCGGCAACGGGTCGTCGCCGCTGTACCGGGCGAGATGATCGACGAAGCCGCGGCGCAGCGTGTGCAGGTCGAGCAGGCCTGCCTCGGGCACCGGCGCGGCGTGCAGCCGTCGGAGCACGCCGATCGCCGCGGCCGTCGCATCCTCGTCGCTGCCGGGGACGAGGTCGCGGGCCATGGTGCCCGGCTCGGCCCGCTCCAGGAGCAGCGCGCCCCGTGCCGCATCGTGCGCGAGCAGGCGCACCGCGCCGTCGCCCCCGTAGGCCGCGAGGGCCGCCGCCTCCTGCGCCAGGTGCCCCGGCCCCGGCGGCCCGAGCTTCAGCACGGCGAGCGTCCCGTCGGCACGGCGGGCGCGTGCGACCCAGTTGTAGCTCAGGGAGTAGATCTCCCCGACCTCGACTCCCCAGTCGCGGCGGACCGCGTCCAGCACATCGGGCAGCTCGGCGAGCCAGCGGCGGCCCTCGTCGCCCCATGCGTGCACCGCGTTCTCGGCGAGCACCCGCGGCACGTCGATCACCGGCTCACCCTTCCAGGACGGGCACGCTGCCGCACCCGCCTTTTCCGGGTGCGGGTGCGCGCT
Organism: Pseudonocardia xinjiangensis; assembly: GCF_050948425.1. Taxonomy (NCBI): domain Bacteria; kingdom Bacillati; phylum Actinomycetota; class Actinomycetes; order Pseudonocardiales; family Pseudonocardiaceae; genus Pseudonocardia; species Pseudonocardia xinjiangensis. The sequence goes on from NZ_CP192009.1 coordinate 5,456,504, forward strand.
CATGCGGCGAGGTGCAGGAGGGGTTGTCGGCGTGGTCTTCGCTCCGGGTCGATCCAGGCCGGTGGGATCAACTCGGGCAGCCCGTCGCGGATCCGGACTTCCCACTCGGAATGGTGCTGCAGACGGTGACACGCCCGGCACAACATCACGCAGTTGTGCAGGGCCGTGTCGCCACCGTCCTGCCAAGCCGTGATGTGGTGGACCTCGCACCACGACGGCGGCCGACCGCACCCGGCGCACCCCCGGTCACGCGCGGCGATCGCGCGGCGCAGACCGTCGGGGATCGTGCGGGTGACCCGACCGACATCGAGCGGCTGACCCTTCCCGTTCAACACCACAGGCACGACCCTCGCGTCACAAGCCAGCATCCGCAACGACTCCGGCGACAACGTCCCGCCGAAGTCCAGGCACGCGGCACGGGCCCGGTTCTCCAGGTCTTCCAGCCGCACCAGCACGCTCAGGTGCGGGCGGCGCCCACCACACGCGGGCACGTCACCGTGATCGAGCACATACCCGCACACGTCGGCGAGGGCTGCGGCCTGGCGTTGCGCGATGCTGCGATGCTGGTCGCCGCTGGCGGGCCGGGCGTGGGCGTCGATCACGGTGGCGATGGCATCGAACATGGCCGCGTCGTCGAACCGGCCTTTGAGGGTGCCGCCCGCCTTCCCGCGGTGCCGCACCAGGTGCAGTTCGTTGACCGGCGCGGGTGGCCGGTCGTCGGGCTCGGGGCCGTCCTCGTCGAGGGCCTCGACGAGCGCGGTGCCCCAGGTCTGCAGCTCCGAGGGGGTGTAGACCGCGGCTTTGTCGGCGAGTTGGGCTTCCGCACCGGCCCACACGTCGGGCGTGAGCCTTTCTGCGGCCGGGGTGGCGAGCACGCGGGCGATCACGGCGACGTGCCGCAGGTCCGTGGCGCCGGCGGCGAACACCGCGGCGGTGGCAGGCAGCTTCGCGGGTAGCGCGGTGCCGTCGAGCCCGACCCGCGGGCACACCTGTTCGGCGGCGACCACCCGCTGGCGGGCTTCGAACCGTTCCCACCCGAGCAGATCCCCCAACGCTGCCGGGGTGGACGTGTAGCCGCGCTCGGCGAACGTGCCACGCCGCTCCAGCGTGGCCACGGTGGCGACGACGACCCGGTCCAACCGGCGGCTGGTGCCTTCGCAGAGGGTCAGCACGGACAGCAGCTCGTCATCGGTAGCGCCGGATTCAGCGGCCCCGGACAGCGCGTCGATCGCCTCGACCAGGAGGCGATGGGCGGTGGTGAGCGGGCTGTCCGACACCTCTTCATCATACTCGAACACATGTTCGAATCGATGTTCGTCGTCGCAGGTCAAGGACCGTTCGACGCTCATGTTGCCCCGCATCGACGACGGCGGGTCGGCGCGTCCGGCCGTGCGGGGCCGTAGCGCTGCCCGTAGCGCGCGGCGGGCGCGGTCCAGAGCCAGCGGCCGTCGCCGTGAACGCCCACCCCCTGCCGAGCCGGCCCAGATCACGACGGGCCGGGCGAGCCCACCTTCCGACCGAGGCATGATCACTCTGAGCAGCGGGGCCTCTACAGGCTGTTTGTAACAGCGGTCCGGATTGTCCCGATGGTCCTCCCGCGCGACCCCGAATCGCGCAGGATCGTTCCCCGACCCAGTGAGGCCCAACTCCATGCGCATCCGCAACATCACCGTTGCCGCCGTCCTCGCGGCCGGCGCCACGCTCCCCTTCGCCGGTATCGCGAACGCCCAGCAGCCCGACCGCGACTGCTCCGACTTCGCCAGCCAAGCCGAGGCCCAGGCCGCGTTCGACTCCCGGCCCGGGGACCCCGAGCGCCTCGACGCCGACGGCAACGGCATCGCCTGCGAGAGCGAGTTCGACGAGGCCACCACCAGCCCTGCACCCGCTCCCACGACCACCACCGCGCCGCCCACCACGGCCCCCGCCCCCAGCGACGACAACGACGACAGCGGCCAGGTGCGGGTGGTGCCCGAGGGTGCCGTCGACACCGGCGACGGCTCGACCGTCGGCGACCCGATGACCGGCCCGGCACTCCTCGCCCTCGCCGGCCTGGCGGCTGTCAGCACGGCTGCCGCGGCCACGACCTGGGCCGGACGCCGGTCCAGCTGAGCCATGGCCGACCGCACGCACCACCACCCCCGCCGGACCGCACGCCTGGCGGGGGTGGTGGCGATGAGCCTGGCGCTGCTGGCCGGATGCGCCGGCCCCGGCAGCCCGCCGGCCCCGGCACCGGCAGCTCCGGCGGCGCCCGCTCCCGCTCCCGGCTCCCGGGCACCCGTGCTGGCCGCGTCCCACCCCACGCGGCTGCAGATCCCGTCGATCGACGTCGACGCCCGCGGCGTCATCGACCTCGGGCTCCAGGCCGACCGGACGATGGAGGTTCCCGCCGACGGCACGACCGTCGGCTGGTACACCGGGTCACCGACCCCGGGCGAGCTCGGACCAGCCGTGCTCGCCGCGCACGTCGACTGGAACCACGAGAAGGGCGTCTTCTACGACATCCACCGCCTCGCGCCCGGTGACCCGATCACCGTCGAGCGGGCCGACGGCTCCTCCGCGGTCTTCGAGGTGCAGCGGGTGGAGCAGTACCCGAAGGACGACTTCCCCACCCAGGCGGTGTACGGCGACGTCCAACGCGCCGAGCTGCGGCTGATCACCTGCGGTGGCGAGCTCGACCGCGCGGCGCGCAGCTACCGCGACAACATCGTCGTGTACGCGGCGCTCGTGGCCTGACGACGCAGGCCATGGCGACGGGCCGGGCGAGATCGACCTGAGCGGGGTCACGTCCACCCCCAACCCCCCACCAGGTCGACCTCGCGCGCTCGGGTCTGGCGCCGGCCGGCCTGGTCAGCAGAGTTCCCGTGTCGCCTCGTGGAGCAGATCGAACTCCTCGACGTCGAGGCTCGTCGGCTCCAGGATGAGCGTGAGCTCGCGCCCGTCGGCCGCGGTGAACGCGGCGAGGCGCTCGGCGCACTGCTCGGGCGTGCCGTGGATGACCGAACGCTCGACGTCGAACGCCGGGCCGTAGTAGCGCTGCCAGTGGCGGCGGGCGCGGTCCAGCGCCACCCGGCCGTCGCGGTGGACGCTCACCCCCTGCACCTTGGTGATGCCGAGCCGGTCCGGGTCGCGGCCGCTCGCCTCCGCCCGTTCCCGGATCGTCCTGATGCCGGCGAGGAACTCGGCGGTGGTGAAATGGCCGCTGGCGACCCACCCGTCGGCCACCAGGGCGAGGCGGTTGAGCATCGCCTCGCTCCGGGCGCCGACGTACACCGGCAACGGGTCCTGGAGCGGCTTCGGCCGGACGCTCGCACCCGTCAGGTGGTGGTAGCGCCCGGCGTGGTCGACGCCGTCCTCGCGCCAGAGCCTGCGGGCGATCGTGACGTTCTCCAGCAGCCGTCCCAATCGCTGCTGGATGGGCACGCCGAGGCTGGCGAACTCGTCGGGCGTGCCGCCGAGCGCCACCCCCAGCACCAGTCGTCCGCCGGAGAGCCGGTCGACGGTGGCAGCGCTCTTCGCCAGATGCACCGGATGGAGGTAGGCGGCCAGCACCACCGCCGTCCCCAGCCGTACCCGGTGGGTCTGGCCGGCGACCCAGCTCAGCAGGTCCAGCGGTTGCAGGACGTCGGTGTGGTGGAAGACGTGGTCGCCGACCCAGATCGACTCGAAGCCGAGCGCTTCGGCGCGCTGCACGAAAGCGCGCAGCTCCGCCGGGTCGGGCGCGTCGGCCGACGGGATCCGGACACCGACGTTCACCGTGGCGGTCACTCCTGGTCCCGCCGCCGGGCGGACCTCGTCGCTCGACCCAACACACCCTCCTCGCCGCGGTGATCAGGTTGATCATCATGGCGCAGCGGATGGCGGTGCGGCCACCGTGTGCGATCAGCCGGCGACGCCGCCGAGCTCCTGCACGACCGGGACTCGCGCACATCGTCGGCTGCCGGTCCGCAGACATTGTGGCAACACTCCGGCTCCGACACTGCCCCTCGGAACAGTCCGCCCGACCGAGGGATGCATTCATGGAAACGGCCCTCGCGCCGCCTGCGTCGACGATCCGCCCGCTGCTCGGTGTCGGCTGCGCCGGACTGCTCTCGGGTGTACTCGGCGCACTCGCACGTGACGACGAGACGCTACGGCCACTGGCCCATCTGATCGGCCCCTGGATCCTGCTGGCCGTGGTGGTCAGTGCCGGGCAGCGGCCCGAACGGGCCGCGGTGCGGAGCGCGCTCGCCCTGGTGGCGGCCGTCGTCGCGTTCTACGCGGGCACCGGCCAGCCGTCCTCGCTGCGCGCCGGCCAGATGGCGCTGTGGTGCGTGCTGGCCCTGCTCGGCGGGCCCGTGCTCGGCCTGCTCTTCCACCGGATCGGGCGCCACGGGCCGTCGGCCGTCGTCGGAACCGCCTCCGCGCTCGGCCTGCTGATCGGCGACGTTCTCAACGAGCTCGACAGGTTCGGGTCCGTCGTGACGCTGTACCTCTTCGCTCTCCTGGCCGTCGGCACGGTTCTCGCACTCAGCCGGCCGACCTGGCGCCGGTTCGTGGTCGTCCTCGTGCTCACGCTGCCCGCGTCCGCGATCGGGCTGGCGCTGGTCGCCGCCCCCGACGACCTCGAGAAGCTGCTCCTCACCGGCTTCTGAGCAACCGGTGGTCAGGGCCCTTCCGTCGGCTGCCGCCGGGTCGGAGTGCCGGAGGGGAGATCCGGCGCGGGCTCACCGATCGGCCGGAAGGGGCCGAAGGGCAGCTGCGGGGCCGTCGCCATGACGTCGCGCCACACCCTGCCCGGCAGCGTGCTGCCGGTGATCGAGGTGGCCGACGACGTGCGCAGGGGCGAGTTGCGGTCCGTCCCGATCCACACGGCCGTGGCCATGGCGGGGGTGAACCCGCCGAACCACGCGTCGTTGGTCTCGCCCGCGATGCGGGACGGCACGGTGCCCGGCGCGGCCGCGACGGGGGTACCGGTACCCAGCCCCCGGTACGCCGCCACGTCGAGCATCGTCTCGGCGACGTTGCGCGCCACCTGCTCGCCGAACCGCCGGTCGCCCGCCGAGGCGCCGTCCGCCCCGGCGTCGTAGAGCAGCCTCCCGTCGCCGTCGACCACCCGGGCCACGACGTGCGGCGCGTGCCAGACCCCGCCGTCGGCGAGGGTCGCGTAGGCCGACGCGAGCTCGAGCGGGGTCACCTCCTTGTTCCCCAGCGCGAGCCGCTCGTCGGGGTGGTCGAGCGGTGAGGTGATCCCGGCGGCGCGCGCCGCGGCGGCGACCTGCTCGGGTCCGAGCCGCAGGGCCAGCTTCAGGAACACGGCGTTGTTGGAGATCGTCATCGCGCGTGTGACGTCACAGCGCGGGCAGTCGGCGCCATCGGCGCCGGGCCGGCCCGACGGTTCGGTGCCGTCGTAGACCTGTCCGATCGGGGCAGGCGGCTCGTGGAGCAGCGACGCCAGCACCGCGAACGGCTTGAACGTCGACCCGGCCTGTTTGCGGACCTGCGCGTAGTCCAGCCCGACCCCGTCGTCCCCGCCGTAGTAGGCCCGGATCCCCCCGGTCGCCGCGTCGACGGTGACCACCGCGGCCCGTAGCTCGTCCGGCTGACCCGCGAACGCCCGCCGCACCGCGGCCACCGCGGCGCCCTGCTGACCCCGGTCGATCGTCGTGGTGATCCGCAGACCGTCCTGGGCGACCTCCCGATCCGTGATGCCCAGCGACTCGAGCTCGGACTTCACGGAGTCGATGATGTGCCCGCGCTCGTCACCGAAGGATCCGCTGGACGGCAGCCGCCGCGGCTGCGTGGCCGGGAACCGGCTGCTGCTCCGCTCGGCCGCGGAGAGCCAGCCCTGCGAGGCCATCCCGTCCATGACGAACTCCCACCGCTGCGTCGCCTTCTCCAGGTCCAGGGCCGGGTCCCAGCGCGACGGCCCCTGGATCACCCCGGCGAGCAGCGCCCCCTCCGCGGCCCCCAAATCGGTGACGTGCTTGCCGAAGTAGGCCTGCGCGGCGGCCTCGATGCCGTACGCGCCGCGACCGAAGTAGATCGTGTTGAGGTAGTCGGTGAGGATGTCGTCCTTCGACCGCTGCTGCACGAGCTTCACCGAGACGATCAGCTCCCGGTACTTCCGCCACAGCGAGATGTCGTTGCCCACCAGCGCGTTCTTCACGTACTGCTGGGTGATCGTCGAACCGCCGCCGTCACCACCCCGGAGCTGGTTCCACACCGCACGCAGGATGCCGGTGAGATCGAAGCCCGGGTTCGAGTAGAACGAGCGGTCCTCCGCCGCGAGCACGGCGTGGCGCACCGGCACCGGGATCTGCGCGAGCTGGACCTTGGTGCGGTTGCCCGCCTCCGGCACGAGCCGGGTGAGCTCGCTGCCGTCGGAGTAGGAGATCAGGGCGACCTGGTTGTTGACCGCCTCGTCCACGTCGGGCACCGGGAACACCAGCCAGCCGATGACGAACGCGAGCAGCGGGGCGAGCAGCAGCGCGGCGGTCCCGCCAGCAGGATCCGCCGGAGGTGACGCCGGATCCATCCCAGATCTCCCATGAGCCCTCCCGGTAGTGGGCGCGCGCAGTCGGCGGCGACCCGGTGACCAGGGAGAGCGCAACAGGGCCGCTGTTGCAGCGATGTCGTCTCGTTTCCACACGTTTTCGCAAATGCGCGCCGGCGTTCGTCCCTTCGGACCACTGGCCGTTGACAGAGCGCAGCCCTCTCGAAGCAGCGATCACCGCTTCCGGACCGACCGCTAAGGTCGTCAGGTGTCGACAGGAGATACGGCGCCCGATGCGTCGGAGGAGCGGTTGCGCCGCATAGAGGCAGTCACCGCAGCCGATCTCGCGCATCTCGACGTCGAGGATCTCCTCGGTGTCCTCCTCCAGCGCGTACGCACACTTCTCGCCGTCGACACCGCGGCCGTACTCCTGCTCGACTCCTCCGGCAGCCACCTCGTCGCCACGGCCGCGCAGGGCATCGAGGAAGAGGTCCAGCAGGGGGTGCGCATCCCACTCGGGAAAGGCTTCGCCGGTCGCATCGCGGCCGAGAAACAACCTGTCGTCCTCGACGACGTCAACCCCACCAACGTGCACAACCCGCTCCTGCTGAAGCGGGGTATCCGCTCGATGCTCGGAGTGCCGCTGCTCAGCGGGGGCAACGTCCTGGGCGTCCTTCACGTCGGGACCCTGACTCCACGTCAGTTCACCGACGACGACCGCAGCCTGCTGCAGCTCGTCGGCGACCGCGTCGCCCTGGCCACCCGGGCACGCATCTCGCATGCCGAGCGCACCGCCGCGAGCGCGCTGCAGCGCAGCCTCCTGCCCGCCGAGCTGCCCACGGTGCCCGGTCTGGAGTTCGCCGCCCGCTACGTCCCGGGCGACGGTGAGGTCGGCGGCGACTGGTACGACGTCTTCCTGCTGCCGTCCGGCCGCCTGTGCATCGTCATGGGCGACGTCGCGGGCCGCGGACTTCCGGCGGCCGTCACGATGGGGCGGCTGCGCACCGTCGTCCGGACCTGCGCGCTGGATCTCGAGGATCCGGCCGAGCTGCTGTCCAAGGTCGACGAGCACGTCCGGCACTTCGAGCCGACCACGATGACCACCGTTCTCTGCGCGATGATCGATCCCGAGCACCGGACCCTGAAGATCTCCACCGCAGGCCATCCCCCGCCGGTGCTGGCGCGGCCCGACGGGGATGCCGAGCTCCTCGACCTCTACCACGACCTGCCGCTCGGCGTCGCCACCGCGCGACCGCGGCACACCGCCGAGGTCGCCCTGGCCCCGGGGACCAGCATCTGCTTCTACACCGACGGCCTCGTCGAACGCCGGAACGCGTCGCTCGACGCCGGGTTCGACCGGCTCCGCCACGCCATGGTTCCCGAGCGGGCGGAGGCGGCCTGCGCGGCGATCATGCTCCAGATGGTCGGCCGCGAGCAGGTCCACGACGACATCGCCATCCTCACGGTCTCCCGGGACCACGCTCCCCCGACCTGAGGCCCGGCCGAGGGCCAGGGCGACTCGCGGGACGAAACCGGGCGACTCGCGCAGCAGGAACGGGCGACTCGCGCGGCAGGAACGGGCGACTCGCGCGGCAGGAACGGGCGACTCGCGCGGCAGGAACGGGCGACTCGCGGGGGGCCCCGCGAGTCGCCCGGTTTCCGCCCGCGAGTCGCCCGTTCCCTGCCCGCGAGTCGCCCGGTTTCCGTCCGCGAGTCGCCCGTACCGCGGGCCACTAATGCGGGAATTACCGGTTACGCCGTAATTGCCGGAATAGCCAAACAGTTCGGCCGCCATTCTTGACACCGGCATCCAGTGATCGGACTATTTCTGTTCGCGGTGATTCGGTCGGAGGTCGGGCCGGCGCCGGCGGTCCACAGCACGGTTCGATGGACACAGGAGTCTGCGATGAGCACCGACACACCAACGACGCTGTTCAGGTCACAGCGCCGACGGGCCGTGGTCGCCAGTACGGTCGGCACGTCGATCGAGTGGTACGACTTCTTCCTGTACGGAACTGCCGCAGCACTGGTGTTCCCGCATGTCTTCTTTCCGGGGCAGAGTCCCTATATCGGGGTGCTCGCCTCGTTCGGCACCCAGTTCGTCGGTTTCGCCGCCCGGCCGATCGGAGCGGCGATCTTCGGGCACTACGGCGACCGGATCGGCCGCAAGGCCACCCTCGTCACCACATTGATGATCATGGGGGTGTGCACGGCGCTGATCGGGGTGCTGCCTGCGGAGGCGACCATCGGGATCGCCGCACCGATCCTGCTCACCGTGCTGCGCCTGCTGCAGGGCATCGCGGTCGGCGGTGAATGGGGCGGCTCCGTGCTGCTGGCCATGGAATGGGGATCCGACAAGCGCCGCGGGTTCATGGCGAGCTGGCCGCAGCTCGGCGTCCCGATCGGGCTGCTGCTCTCCACCGCGATGGTGCAGCTGATGTCGGCGACCACGGGCCCCGGGTTCCTGACGTGGGGCTGGCGGGTGCCGTTCCTGGTCAGCCTGGTGCTCGTGGCCATCGGGCTCTACGTCCGGCTGCAGGTGCTGGAGAGCCCGGCCTTCACCCGGGTGAAGGAGACCCGCTCGGTGGTGCGGGTGCCCGTCGTGGAGGCGTTCCGGCACCAGTGGCGGGAGATCCTGACGTCCGCCTTCGTCCGGATGTCGGAGCAGGCGCCCTTCTACCTCTTCGTGACGTTCGTTCTCACCTACGGCACCCAGCAGCTGCAGCTGTCGCGCGCGGGCCTGCTCACCGACACGCTCATCGCGGCAGCGATCGGGTTCATCAGCGTTCCATTGTTCGGCTACCTGTCCGACCTCATCGGCCGCCGGATGATGTACGGGATCGGGATCGTGTGCACGGGCGTCTTCGCCTTCCCGTACTTCGGCCTGCTGAACACGCGGGTGGCCGGTCTCGTGCTGCTCGCGATCGTGGTGTCGTTGATCTTCCACGACATGCAGTACGGCCCGCAGGGCGCTCTGATCGCCGAGAGCTTCGGCGCCAACATCCGCTACAGCGGCGCCGGCATCGGCTACCAGCTGGCATCCGTCGTCGCGGGCGGGCCGGCCCCGCTGATCGCGGCGGCCATCCTCCAGAACACCGGATCGAGCACCGGGATCGCCCTCTACATCGTGGGCTGTTGCGTCGTCTCCTTCGTCGCGCTGCTGTTCATGCCCCGCACCGCAGCCGCGTCCCCGCCGTCCGGAGAGGCGGACCGGCCGGCGCATGCACCCGGGGGGTCGGCGCTCGCCTGACGGTCGCCCGGGGCCCGGTCGGCGCACTTACTCGGAGTAAGGCAGCCGATCAGTGGCTGGACCAAACGGCCGCCGGGACACAGACTCAGAGGCCGGGGGGTCCACTCGCATGGGGAGGATCCGTGGCTCAGTTCGGGATTGATCTCGGAACTGCGAACACCGTGGTGTGCAACGAGTCGCACGGCGTCGTGTTCGACGAGCCGTCAGTGCTCCTGCGGCGCAACGGAGCCAAGCGCCGGGGGCGCCCGGTCGCGATCGGGCAGGAGGCTTCCGAGCTGCTCGGGCGGGTCCCCGCAGGGCTCTCCGCACTGCGCCCGCTGCAGGACGGCGTCATCACCGACCTGGACACGGCGCGGACGTTCCTGCACGCGGTGGTGCGGCGGGCCGCCCGGCATCCGTGGCAGCGCCCCTATGCGCGGGTGGCCATCGGCGTGCCCTCCGGGGCCACCGAGCTGGAACGCCTCGCGTTGCTCGAGGCTGCCGACGAGGCCGGCATCAGGGGCGCCATCACCGTCGACGAGCCGATCGCCGGTGCCGTCGGCTGCGGCGTGGATCCCATGGAACGGCGCGTGCACCTGGTGGTGGACGTCGGCGGCGGCACGGCCGAGGTCACGGCGTTCTGCTTCGGCGGGGTGCTCACGTCCCGGTCCTGCCGGGTGGCGGGCGACGAGATGACCGTGGCGGTCTACCGGTACCTGCGCGAGCACCACCACCTCGTCGTGGGCGAGCACACCGCGGAGGACCTCAAGATCCGGATCGGGTACGAGACCGAGCCCAGCGTGGTCGTGCCGGGGCGCGACGCCGCGTCGGGCCACGCCCGGCTGGCGACGGTGCCGCTCGCGGAGATCGTGAAGGTCATCGAACCCATCACGGAGTCGATCGTCGAGACGCTCGCGGCGTGCCTGGACGACCTGCCACCGGAGGCATCGCGGGACGTGCTGGCCGACGGCATGCTCCTGATCGGTGGGGCCTCGCTCACCCGCGGGTTCGCCGAGCGGCTCGAACGGGCCTTCGGGTTCCCCGTGAAGCTGGCCGAGAACCCGCTGACCTGCGTGGCCGAGGGGGCGGCGAGTTGCCTGCGCAACCCGAGCGTGACCGCGGCCTACGGCTGGAACTGACGCCCGCGGCGCCCACTCGACGACTTGCAGCCGGGGTGCTCGCCGCCGGCTCGGGCGGGATCACCCCCCGGCGGCGGGGTCCTGCACGGGGTCGGTGGCGAGCACCTCGGCCTCGTGGTCGTGGAAGTAGCGCAGTCCCTCGGCGATCAGGCCCTTCACGCTGTTGCCCCCGGTGCCCGGACCCTGGACGACCGCGGTCATGACCACCCTCGGGTCGGGCATCGGCGCCGCTGCAGACAGCCAGTTGTCGTAGCTGTCGGCGGACAGGCTCCCGTCCTGCGCGGTTCCGGTCTTGGCCCCCACTGCGAAGGGCAGGCCGGAGAGGCCGGTGGCGGTACCGCCGGTCACCACGGCCCGCATCCCGTCCCGGACCGGGCCGAGCTTGTCGGCGAACGGCACCGGGGTCGGCGCCGGGGCGGGCAGCGCCGCGTAGACGCCCCCGCTGGTCCCGGTGGCCATGCCCAGCCGCGGGGTCACCATCTGGCCGGTGGCCACGCCCGCGGTCCACAGGGCGTTCTGCAGGGGGGTGACCTGCAGGTAGCCCTGTCCGATGCCGAGGATCACCGTCGACCCTCCGTACCAGGTGCCGCCGTCGGCGGCCACGCTCTCCGGCGTGCCGATGTAGCCCGGTGACTCGCCGGGCAGGTCGATGCCGGTCCGCTTGCCCACGCCGAGGGCGTGCGCCGCCTCGATGATCGGGCCCGGGCCGAGTGCGTGCGCGAGCTTGTAGAAGTAGACGTCGTTCGACCAGGCGATGGACTCGACCAGGTTCATGGGGCCCATCGGCTTCCAGTTGCCGAAGGTGTGGTCCCCGAGGGTGAAGCTGCCTCCGGTCGGGATCACCCGCTCGGGCGGGATCACGGGGTTGACCACCGCGGCCGCGGCCACCACCAGCTTGAACGTCGAGCCCGGCGGGAGCGCCGCCTGGCTCGAGTGCTCCAGCATGGGATGGCCGGGGGCGTTCGCGAGCGCCCGCAGGCCGCCCGCGTCGACCGGCGGGCCGTACACGTTGTTGTCGTAGGACGGGGCGCTGGCGAGCGCGAGGATCTGCCCGTTGCGCGGGTCCATGGCCAGCGCCGCCCCCACCGCCTGCGGGCTGCGCTGGGCCCGGAGCGCGGCTTCGATGCCGGTGGTGAGCCGCTGCTGCAGCCCGAGGTCGAGGGAGAGCCGCAGGTCGGCTCCGGGCACGGGGTCCACCCGCTCACCCATCACGACGGGGACGCCGGTGGGCGTCACGTACACGCACTGCCGCCCGTTCACGCCCCGCAGCACCGAGTCGTACTGCTGCTCCAGGCCGGCCCGCCCGACGATCTCGCCGGGCGGCAGGTTCGGCCACCGCTGGGTGTCGGTCGGGGTCGCGATGCCGGCGAACCCGATGACGGGGCCGAGGAGGGCGCCGGTGGGATAGGTGCGCCGCGCCTCCGGGATGACGAGCACGCCGGGGATCCCGGCCGCCGTGACCGCGTCGCCCACCGACCGGGGGACCTCTGCCACCGGGAGGGAGAGAGTGGTCTCCGGCGCGGCGTCGAGGGCGGCGCGCACTGCGTCGGCCGGCTGTCCGACGAGGACGGCGAGGCGGGCCACGTCGTCCGGGCGGGAGCGCACCAGCGCCGGCACGGCGACGACCTCGGCGATGGCGTTCTCCGCGGCCGACGAGCTCACCGCGAGCGGTGCACCGTGCCGGTCGGTGATGGTCCCCCGCTCGGCGGGGAGCCGGATGCACCGCGTCATCTGGTCGTGCCCGGCCGCCGCCAGCTCGGCGCCGCGGTCGGTCTGCAGGTTCCACCCGTAGAGCCCGAACAACACCAGCAGCACGGTGGACGCGAGCGCGATCAGCCGCATCAGCCGTGGACGGCGGCGGCGCCAGCCCGGCACCGTCCACAGCCGGCGGCGGGCTCCTTCGCGCCGGATCCCGAGGGCGACTCCGAGCGCGGCGAGGTGCACCAGCAGGGCCGTGCCCCCGTAGCTGAGCAGCGGGAACGGCACACCGGCCAGCGGGAGGAGGCCCAGGTTGCCTCCGACGGACACGATGATCCCCACCCCGAGCAGTACCGCGAGGCCGCCCGCGACCAGCGCACCGTGCGGCCTGCGCGGCACCCGGCTGGCGAGTGCGAGCCGCCACACCAGCACGATCGCCGCGACGAGCACCACGCCGCCGGTGACCAGGCCGAACTGCTCGACGACGCTGGCCAGGGCGAGGTCGGTCTCCTTCTCGGGCAGGTACTGGGCGAGCAGGGGGGCGAGGGGGTCACCCGAGCGGCCGAAGAGCGATCCCGAGCCGACGGCGATGTGTGCCTGCCGCACCGCCCACCCCGCGCCGGTCGGCGACTCGTGCGAGCCGACGAGGAAGCTGCCGAGCCGCTCCAGCTGGTAGGGGTGGAGGAAGCCGACGGCCAGCGGCGCCACGACGAGGGCGGCCGCGAACAGGGGCAGGATGATCCGGGCGGGGATCCGCCCGATGATCAGCATCGCCACGGTGAGGAGGATCAGCAGCATGGTGGTGCTGAGATCCGGCTGCATCGCCGTGAAGCCGATCGGCACCAGCGCGAGCCCGATCGCGAGGACGAAGCGCTGCCACGCCGGCCGTTGCGACCCGAGCACGGCGGCGAGCACGAGCAGCAGCCCGAGCTTGGCCAGCTCGGAGGGCTGGAACGTGAAGCCGCCGATCCCGATCCACCGCGTCGCGCCGTTGAACGTCTGGCCGGCGACCTCCACGGCCGCCAGGAGGACCACGGCGGCGACGTAGGTGACCCAGCCGAGCGCCGTCAGCAGTGTCGAGCGGAACCGCCAGAAGGCCGCCAGCAGGACGACCCCGCCCGCGGCGATGACTGCCTGCCGCGCGGCCATCTCGAAACCGTCCACGGCGTCGAGGTTGGCCAGCCCGATGGCCACCAGCACGAGCGCCGCGATGATGGCCACCACGTCCATCGTGACGCCGCCGGTGTCCTTGCGTTTCGCCGGCTGATGGCTGTTGGGCTCCTCCGACGCCGGGTGGTCACCATGCTCCACGATCAGCACGACATCGCCTCCTCATCGGTGGTCAGCGCGACGGTTCGGCCACGGGTGACCCGCAGTCGGCGTCGGCCGGGACGAGCAGGGGAGCGCTGGCCGCGATGGCCGGCTGCTGTGTCACGGCGAGCACGGCGAGGGCGTCGCCCTTCGGCAGCGTGACGGTGACGACCGCGTCGGCCCGGTCGCCGTCGGCCGGCACCGTGACGGTGCCACCGGGCACGGTCGACCTCGCGTCGGTGCACCGGTCGACGACCTGGAACGCCCACGTGACGGTCTGGGGTTCGGCCCGTGGCGCCACCACGACCTGCAGCCGGACCCCGCACGCCGCGTTCGGTGCGCACCTGTTGACCGCCCGGAGGTCGACTCCCGTGACCGGGCCCGCGGCAGGTGGCTCCAGGGGCACGACGGGCGGCAGGGCCGCCGCGCTGGTCGACGCCGGCGATCCCGACCGACCGGCCTCGAGTACGGCCTCGATGTTGCGGGTGATGCCGTCGCGCAGGAAGCTGATCTCGATCATGATCGCCGCGACCAGCACCACGAGGGAGAGCACCCACTTCCAGCTGCGGGCCACGACCGTCCGCGCGATCGACCGGGGCCGGCCCTGCGGGCGCAACGGTCGCGGGGTGGCCGGGAGCGGGGGGACGCGGGGCGGGAGTGGGGGTGCGAAGTCGCCACCGCTCACCGCGGCGACCAGCCGGGCGAGCTCGGCCCGCGCCTCGGCGCCGCCCGGGGCATCGGCCTCCCGCAGGATCGACACGACGTCCCCGATGCCTGCCCCCGGCACCCGCGCCTCCGTGGCGGCCCGGCCGAGCGCCGTGAGCGGGGCGGTGGCCGGGTCGCCCGATGCGGCGCCCGGGCGCGACGATGCGGCCGCCAGGTCACCGAGCAGGCGCGCGGCGGCGTCGAGGTCGGTCCGGCTCCCGTCGGGAACCGGCTCGCGTCCGGGCCCGTCGTCGGCGAGGAAGCCCGCGCCGTCCGCACCGATGAGCACCGTGTCCAGGCCGAGCCGGATCCGCGACGGGCCGAGGCCGGCGCCACGCTGCTCCTCCAGCCGGGCGAGCACGTCGGTGCCCAGCGCCACGGCCTGGGCGGGTGTCAGCCGCGCGCTGGAGAGCAGCCGGAAGAGTGCGAGCCCGCCGTCAGGAGCGCTGCTCCTGCGCGTGGCCCGGGCCTCCCCGCCACCGCGGCGCGACCGCCCCAGATATCGCCGCAGCAGGGGGTGGAAGCCCCTGTCCGCTGCTGGACGCCGATCCGAACCAACTCGCACCATCGATCTGCCACCCTCGGACTCGGGACGTCACAACTGGCCCGGCCGGGCATGCCCGCACCGGCCGCTTCGAGGTGAAATCGAATACTTCCCGCTGTTCCGGCTCAGACCGGCAAGAGGAAGGGTCTTCGTGCTCGGAAATGATGTCCCCGCTCGGCCCGACGGGTCTCGGCTTGCTCCGGTTTTCCGTTCATCGGGCCCCCTGCGCTCGGCACCTCCGTGCGTCATCACACCACGTCAGGGCAGTTGCGGGCAGCCCGCCGACCGAAAACCCGCTTACCGGAGGAGTCGGCCCCCGGCCGCGCCACAAATCCGTTCGCCGATTCGGACGACGGGGTGGGGAGCAGCACCAATGGCTCCACCCGAAAGGGCCTGGCTCACGCTCTGCGATCGGTGCGCGGCAACGGATATGACGCGCGCTCAAGTGGCTGGGACGACGGCGCCTCCGGCGCGGGTTGACGCCACCGGCGGCACCGGCGAGCCTGCTCGGGTGAGCGATCGGTTCCACCTCAGCCGCTTCGTCGACGCGCAGGACGCCGGGGGCACCTACGACCGGGCGCTGCGGGAACTGCAGGCCGGCCGCAAGCGCGGCCACTGGATGTGGTTCGTCTTCCCGCAGATCACCGGCCTCGGCTACAGCGAGACCTCCCGGCACTTCGCCGTCTCCGGCCTCGATGAGGCCCGGGCCTACCTCGCCCACCCGGTGCTCGGGCCGCGCCTCGTCGAATGCGCCTCGGCCCTCGTGACGCTCGACGGCACCGACGCGGTGGCGGTGTTCGGGCCGGTCGACGCGCAGAAACTGCACTCGTCGATGACGTTGTTCACCCGTGCGGCGCCGGCCGAGCAGGTCTTCCGCGATGTGCTCGACCGGTACTTCGGGGGCGAGCCGGACGAGGGCACGACGAGCCGGCTGTAGGCAGCAACGCTGATTCGGAGCGGAATTCTCGATCACCGGCGACCAGGTTTCCGCCCGGATGATGTTCACCTGTTCGACCGCATGTCACAAAGGGTGATGACGAGGCCGGTGACATTCCGATAATCCGATTCTGCGGCATGATGGCGACGTGGAGCAGCGAGAAGGATCAATCGTCGGACACGCTTCTTCGACGATTCCACCGCGCCCACCGGCCCGCCCGCACCGCAGCGCCGTGGCCGGGCTGGCCGTGGCACTCGCGCTGGTCGCGTCGGCCTGCGGCGGCGGCAGTGGCGACACGGCGACCACGGCCGGCGGCCCGAGCCCCACCGCCCCGGCCTCCGACCTCGCCACGCGGCTGCGCCCCGTCGTCACCGCGGCGATGGCGGACCTGTCCGTCCCGGGTGCGGTCGTCCTGGTCCGCACACCGACCGGGGAGTACCGGGAGGCGTTCGGCACCCGCCGGGTCCGGGCCGACGACCCGGTCCAGGTCGGCGACTACTTCCGGGTCGGCTCCAACACCAAGACGATGACCGGCACCGTGGTGCTGCAGCTGGTGCAGGAGGGCCGTATCGCGCTGTCGGACCCGGTGTCGAAGTTCCGGCCGGATGTGCCGGGCGGCGCCGGCATCACCATCGAACAGATGCTCGACATGCGCAGCGGGCTGTTCAACTACACCGAGCTCGAGTCGGTCAACCAGACCCTCGACGAGGACCCCACCAAGGCCTGGCGCCCCGAGGAGCTCGTCGCTCTCGGCCTGTCCCGGCCGCCCTACTTCCCACCCGGACAGGGCTTCCACTACTCGAACACCAACACGGTGCTGCTCGGTCTGATCGTCGAGCAGCTCACCGGGCAGCAGCTCGGGACGGTGTTCCAGCAACGGATCTTCACCCCGCTCGGGCTGCGGAACACGCTGCTGCCCGCGATCACGTCCAACGACATTCCCGACACCCACCCGCAGGGCTACCTGTTCGGCACGAACGTCTCGACGATGACCGACCCCGCGCTCCCGCCCGACCAGCAGGCCGCCGCTCGCAACCGGACGCTGCAGCCCAACGACGTCACCGATCTCAACCCGTCGTGGGCCTGGGCGGCAGGCGCCGCGATCTCCACCGCGGAGGACCTCGCGACCTACGTCAAGCCGCTCGTGACCGGTGGGCTGCTCGACGCCGCGGTGCAGAAGCAACGGCTCGACAGCCTGGCCCCCACCGACCCGACCGACCCGAACAGCGCCTCCTACGGACTGGCGCTGGCCCGGTTCGGGCCGATGATCGGCCACGACGGCGCGCTGCCCGGCTACCAGTCGTTCATGGGCTACGACCCGGTCGCCGGCAACACCCTCATCGTGCTCACCAACCTGCAGAACGCCCCTGACGGCACCCAGGCGGCGAACGACATCGCGAGGCGCGTCATCCCCCTGCTCTGAGCCGCTGCCGGGACGCGGGTCCCGGAGACCGGCGGATCAGCCGGCGTCGGGCGTGCTCCGGTTGCCGGGACCCGTCGGTCCCGCGCCCTCCGCCGTCGGCGGCGTGGACGGCGCGGCCGGCGCGGCCGGCGGGACACCGGTGGCCTGCGTGGCGGCCTGTTGACCCGTGGTGGTGGCGGCGAGCATCTGCTTGGCGAAGATGCGCTGCTGGGCGATGAGGTGCTCGGCGAAGTCGAAGACCGCGTCGAGGACCTCTTCCGGGTTGGCGCCGCCGGGCGTCGCCCCGTGGGTCCGGCCCGTCATCCCCTTCATCAGCTCGGTGCTCTTCTCCGCCCATTGCTGCCACAGGTGCCGGAAGCTCTCCTGGGTACGGCGGGTCAGCTCGGTGAGCTGCTCCTGCGAACTGGTCATCGCGCTCCTCCTCCTGGCTGCTCTCCTGCTCCGTCAGCTCCCCTGCCCGGTCGGACGTGGGCGTCGGGGGCGGCCACCGCCGCCTGCCGGGGTGGGAGCGGGGCGGGTCCGGCGCACCGCGGGCCCGGCGGGGGCCGGCCGCTCGCGCTGCTGGGGGCGGTGGCCGGGGCGTTGCCTGCGCTCCCCCGGCTCCCGGGCGCCGCCGCCGGGCCGCTCGTTGTCGGGACCGTCGGCGCGGGCCGGTGGCACCTCCGCCGGTGCCGTGCGGCGCCGGCGGGCGAGGCGCTGCAGTGCCGCGAGCACCTGCTGGGCCAGGCGCTGCAGGAACCGCAACACCGCGACGGCCTGCGCCACGACGAGGCTGAACGCGGCGCCCGTACGCGCGCGCACCGCCGTCCCGCTCCTGGCGAGGACCCCGGGACCCGCCCGGTCGGACCGCGAGCGGGCGGGCCTGCCGGTCAGGGCCTCCCGCAGTCCGGTGCCGCCGCTCTCCGCCACCCCGTCGAGCCGGTCCGCGACCCGGTCGACGCGCCCGATGGCCATGTCGACCACGGCCCCGAGCATCACGTTGCCCGCCTCGCTCATCGCCTTGCGGGCGGCTCCGCTCACCGCGCGGTCAGGCAGGTCCCGGCCGGCACGCAGGGCGCCACCGGTGGCGCGGGTCGCCGTACCCGTCAGGTCGGCCATCTCTCACGTCCTCTCGATCCACCCGCCGGGGCTGGCGCTCCGCGGGCATCGGCTGCGGTCGTCAGCGGGTGCGAGGTCGCGATCGTGCGCTGACGTGGGTGTCACGCCATGCCGGCGATCGTCGGCATGGTCACCGGCCCCCGCCGACCCGCCGGGGACGGCCTCGGCGGCGGCGGAGAAGGCGATCGGACGCGCGGCAACGGTCGTCATCGAACTGCCACCCTGCTCCGGAGGTCCGACGCTCCGCTCGGGCATCGATGCCCTCCGGGTGGACCCATGCTCCTCGCCGCACCCCCCGCTCGCAAGACGCGGCAGGCGGGAGCAGTCAGCCGCGTGGCGTGGCGTGGGCGACCAGCGTGGCGCCGCCCGGGGCCGCGTTCTCCCAGGACCCGGCGAGGTCCAGCACGGCGATCGCCGCCGTCCGCATCTGTGGCGACTCGCCGGTCAGCAGGGCGACGAGTTCGGTCACCCCGGGGTTGTGGCCCACCAGTACCGCCTGCCCGGCGCCGTCGGGAAGCTGCGAGACGACGGTGAGCAGCGCGTCGGCCGTCGCGTCGTAGATGCGGTCGTCGAAGACCGGGGCGGGCAGGCCGCTGAGTACGGCGGCGGCCAGGTTCCAGGTCTGGCGGGTGCGCGTGGCGGGCGAGCACACGACGGCCTCGACGTGCTCCCCCCGGTCCCGCAGCCACCGGCCCACCGCGGGCGCGTCCCGGCGCCCCCGTGCGTTCAGCGGCCGCTCCGCGTCGGGTACGCCGTCCGGCCACGCCGACTTCGCGTGCCGGAGGATCACCAGCCGACGCGTGCCGTCAGCCATTGCCGTGCCCGCCGCCGGTCATGCCGCTCTCCACGGGTGGATTCTCCCCGACCGGGCTCATCCGTGGGACTTCCGGCGCTGGGTGCGTTCGAACTCCGACAGGGCCGCGGCGAGTGCCCGGGCCGCGTGGCGCTCCTCCCGGACCCGCGCCGCGGTGCCGTGGTCGTAGCCGGCCTTCCACGCGCGGTTCTCGGTGGCCTCGTAGAGGAACACGAACGAGTAGGACAGCCCGACCAGCGACCCGCCCACCACCGCCATCAGCCGCACCCACAGCGGTCCCGGGATGAGCACCACCAGCACGACCGCGACCGGCACCACCTGGACGAGCAACCGCACCAGGTGGCGCAGCGGCCACGTGCGGCAGGTGACGTCGTAGAGCACCCACTGCCGGTACGCCGCGGGAAGCCGGCCGCCGACGGCGTACCACAACCAGTGGACCGGGCCCGGGTGCCGCAGCGCTGCAGAGGCGGCGGGAGAACCCGGTCGCCGCGTGCGGGGTGTCCACCTCATGTCGGGTCCTCCAATCTCCCGGACGAGGTGACGTCCGGCATGGATTCCCTCCGGAGCGCGCGCGACTCGATCGGCCCGCGCGGGCGCTCCGGGGCGCAAATGCTACGCGGCCTACGCGCTGAATGTCCCGAATCCCGGGGCGGATTCCGGCGGACCTCCCGGACTCGTTGACGGGCGCCGATCACGGTACCGAGAATGACCAGGTGATCGTGCCGACGCGACCTCCACCCTGAGGGCCGGTCACCCGGAAGACTTCCCGCGCCCACCCTGAGCGAGGTCGATTTGTCCGAATCCGGAGCGTCCATTCCCCGCTCGGCGTGGCTGCCCCGCGCCCATCCGCTGTCCTGGGTGACACTCGCGATCACCACCTGCGCAATTCTCATGACGGCGGTCGACGGCGGGATCCTCCCGGCGGTGCTGCCCGCGATCCAGGAGGAGTTCGGGCTCAACTCGACGCAGGCCGGGCTGATCAACTCGGTGTTCTTCGCCGGGCTGATCGTGGGCGCCCTGCTGTTCGGGTGGTTCTCCGACCGGATCGGCACGGGGTACCGCCGCACCTGGGCCTGGAACGTCGCGATGCTGATCGGCATCCTCGGCGGCGCCCTCACGTTCGGGTTCGCGGGCAGCTTCGTGGCGTTCCTCCTGCTGCGCATCCCGATGGGCATCAGCCGGGGCGGCTCCGAGCCGGTCAACGTGGCGCTCGTCAGCGAGTGGTGGCCGAAGGAGCACCGCGGGTTCGCGGTGGGCACGCATCACACCGGCTTCCCGCTCGGACAGTTCCTCACCGGCGCGCTGATCGCCGTCGTTCTCGGGGTGGCGGGCTGGCGGGAGGCCTTCCTGCTCATCCCGTTGCTCGGCATTCCGATCATCGTGGCGCAGACCATCGTCGGCACGCGGCGCAACCAGCAGCGGGTCTACGACTGGATCGACCGCCACGGTCTCACCCGGCCGCTCCCGGAGCTCTCCGTGCGGCAGACCGGGTCCGCACTCGCGCCCGTCAAGGAGGCGCTGAGCAGCGCCAACGTCCGCTGGTCGATCGCGCTGATCTTCCTGTTCCTCTGGGCGGAGGCCGGGGCCGTGACGTTCCTGACGGGGCAGCTGGTGGGCCAGGGCATGAGCCTGCCCACGGCGGCCCTGCTGTCGGGCGCGTCCGGGCTGACGGGCTGGATCGGACAGGTGGTGTGGGGCGCGTGGTCGGACCACGCGGGGCGCAAGTTCGCCATCCGCTTCCTCGTCGTCGGCTGGGCCGTGACCCTGCTCGCCATGATCCTCATCTCGGGCCCGGCGAGCGCCTGGATCGTGCTGCTCGCCTGGGGCCTGTTCCGCAACGCGCCCTTCCCCGTGGTCTACGCGCTGCTCATCGACTCGGTGCCGCGGGCAGCGGGCACGGCGATGGGCATCATGATCGGCCTGGCCCTCGGGGTGTCGGGGGTGCTCGCCGCCGCCGTGTCCGGCTGGATCATCGACAGCTTCGGGTTCACCGTGCACTACGTCGTGCTCGCCGCGATCTGCCTGCTGGGCCTGGTCCCGCTGGCCAGGATCACCGAGACGGTGACCGCCGGGCGCGCCGCCCGGCAGGAGGGATGACGATGACCCGCGCCGACGCCGTCGAGCGGTCCACGTCCTACGTCGACTCGGGCGCCTTTCTCGACGACCTCGGCAGGCGGGTGGCGCTGCGCACCGAGAGCCAGGACCCCGGCTCCCTCCCGGTGCTGCACCGCTACCTCTCCGGCGAGATGACCTCGGCCCTCGAACGGCTCGGGGCGCACTGCACCGTCGTCGACAACCCGGTGGCAGGCGGTGGGCCGTTCCTGATCGCGCACCGCCACGAGGACCCCGAACTGCCGACCGTGCTGGTCTACGGCCACGGAGACGTCGTGCTCGGCCAGCCGGAGCGGTGGCGCAGCGGGCTCTCCCCGTGGGAGATCCGCGTCGAGGGAGACCGCTGGTACGGCCGGGGAACCGCCGACAACAAGGGCCAGCACACCCTCAACATCGCCGCACTCGGGCACGTCATGGCGGCCAGGGGTGGACGGCTCGGGTTCAACCTGAAGGTGCTGATCGAGACCGGTGAGGAGGCGGGGTCGCCCGGCCTGCGCGAGATGTGCGAGCAGCGGGCCGACGAGCTCGCCGCCGACCTGCTGCTGGCCTCCGACGGGCCCCGGCTGGCCGCGGACCGGCCCACGGTGTTCCTCGGCTCCCGCGGTTCGGTCGCGTTCACGCTCAGCCTGAACCTGCGCGAGGGCACCCACCACTCCGGCAACTGGGGCGGTCTGCTGCGCAACCCCGCCACCGTGCTGGCCAACGCGCTCGCCGGCATGGTCGACGGGCGCGGCGTCATCACGGTCGACGGGCTGCGGGCACCGGAGATCCCGGATGCGGTGCGCCGGGCACTGGCGGACGTCTCCCCCGGTGGCGGGCCGACCGACCCGGACATCGACGACGGCTGGGGCGAGCCGGGGCTGACCCCGGCCGAACGCGTGATGGGCGGCAACGCCCTCGAGGTGCTGGCGTTCGTCGCCGGCACGCCGGACGCGCCGGTCAACGCGATCCCGGCGACGGCGCGCGCCCACTGCCAGCTGCGGTTCGTGGTGGGCACCCCGTGGCAGGAGCTGGGCCGGATCGTGCGCGAGCACCTCGACGCGCAGGGCTACCCGATGGTCGAGGTCCAGGTGGACAGCACGATGGCGGCCACCCGCCTGAGCCCCGACGACCCGTGGGTGCGGTGGGCCGTCGCGTCGATCGAGCGGAGCACGCAGAAGGCCCCCGTCGTGCTGCCCAACCTCGGCGGGTCGTTGCCCAACGACGTCTTCGCCGAGGTCATCGGCATGCCGACGGTCTGGGTGCCGCACTCGTACCCGGCGTGCGCCCAGCACGGGCCCGACGAGCACCTCCTCGCCTCGGTCGCCCGTGAAGGGATTCGGATGATGTCCGGGCTCTTCTGGGACCTGGGCGAGCTGGGCAGCACCCGGCCGGGCCCGGCACCGGCCACGGCGGGATAGCCGCCCGAGGTCAGGACAGCAGTGCCGTCGGCGAGACGAGGATCTTCACGTTCTCCTCCTTGTTGTCGATCAGCTGCCGGAAGCCGCCGCTGACCAGGTCGTCGAGCCCGATCCGGCCGGTGATGAACTGCTCGGCGTCGACCTTCCCGTCGCGGAGCAGGGCGATGACGTCGGGATGGTCACCGCAGTAGGCCAGCGAGCCGATGAGCGTCACCTCGCTCATCACCAGGTCGTTCACCGCGACCCGCGGCTCGTGGCCCCAGATCGCGACGTTCACGACCGTCCCGCCCGGCCGGACGGACCCGATCGCCGACGCGAGCACGGCGTCGATCCCGGCGCACTCGAACGCGACGTCCACACCCGCTCCGCCGGTGACGTCGCGGATGGCCGTCGCCGGGTCGTCGGTGGCCGGGTCGACGACGACGTCCGCGCCCGCACCCGTCGCCTTCGCCTTACGGGCGGCCGCGGGCTCGACGACGATCACCGTGGCCGCCCCTGCCGCCCGCAGCGCCGCGGTCGTGACCAGCCCGATCGGCCCGGCGCCGAACACCGCGGCGGTGCCACCCTCCCGCAGGCCGGAGAGCCGCACGGCGTGGTAGCCGACGGCGAGCGGCTCGACCAGCGCGCCGATGTCCGTCGGCAGGTCACCGAGCGGGTGGATCCAGCGGGAGTCGACGACGCACCGCTCGGCGAAGCCGCCCTGGTCCCCGCTCAGCCCGACGAAGCCCAGGCTGCGGCAGATGTTGTAGCGCCCGGCCGCGCAGGCCGCGCACGTCCCGCACACCCAGTACGGCTCTACCGCCACCCGATCTCCCTCGGAGACGCCCGTGACGCCGGACCCCACCGCCGAGACCACGCCGGCGAACTCGTGCCCGATGACGACCGGCATCTCCACGCCGGTGATCGGGTGCGGTGAACCCTTGCCCGGGATGAAGATCGGGCCTTCGAGGAACTCGTGGAGATCGGTGCCGCAGATGCCGCACCAGTCGACCGACACCTCCACCTGGCCGTCCCGGACCTGCGGGTCCGGCACGTCGTCGATGCGGATGTCGCCGGGACCGTGGAACCGTGCAGCGCGCACGTGACCTCCTCGGAGTGCTGCGGCAAGCGGTGCGTCCGAGTCAAGCCGCCGCGGTGGCGCGGAGCAACCGTTGCAACGGGGTTGCAGGTCGATCTTCGCCGGTGGCGGCACAGGCATTGCCACACCAGGACCGCGCGAGAAGGGTGTTCGGCGACCGGCGGCGCCGCCGGGGCGCCACCCCGATCGGAAGGGGGTGGATCGTGTACGCACGCTCCACCACAGTCCACGCACATCCCGAGTCGATCGACGCGGGGGTCGCGCACATCCGCGACGAGGTCATGCCGATGTGTCTGGAGACCGAAGGGTGCATCGGCCTGTCCATGCTGGTCGACCGCATGTCGGGTCGCTGCATCATCACGACCGCGTGGCAGGACGAGGCGGCCATGCGCGCCAGCGAGGACCGGCTGCGGCCCGTCCGCGAACACGCCGCCGAGATCCTCGGCGGCAGGCCGCAGGTCGACGAGTGGGAGATCGCCGTCCTGCACCGGGACCACAGCTCGGCGCCGGGTGCGTGCGTGCGCGCCACCTGGCTGCGGACGGACCTCCCGGGCACCAACCGCGTCGTCGAGATCTACCGGATGGGGCTGCTGCCCGAGATCCAGGAGTTCGACGGGTTCTGCAGCGCCAGCCTGATGGTCGACCGCACCTCCGGATACGCCGTCTCCTCGGTGACCTTCGACAGCCGTGACGCCATGGTGCGCAACCGCGACGCAGCCGTCGCGTTGCGGGAGCGGGCCTCCAGCGAAACCGGCTCCGAGGTCGTGGAGGTCGGCGAGTTCGAACTGGCGCTCGCGCACCTGCGGGTGCCGGAGATGGCCTGACCGGCACCGCGACGACGGGAGCGCCCGGAAGCTGGCGGGCGCTCCCCCGTGCCGGGGCTCAGCCGAGCGCGCCCGATGCGGGCAGCGCGGCCACGAGCCGGTTGAGCTCGTCCTCGGTGTTGTAGTAGTGCACCGAGGCGCGGACCAGCTCCGTCAGCCCCCGGCGGGGCATGTCCAGCTGGGCCGACCTGGCCCGGGAGACGGTGGTGCGCACCCCGCGCTCGCGCAGCACCTGCTGCACCTTCTCGCACGGGACGCCCTCGACGGTGAAGGTGACGATGCCGCAGCGCCGGGCGCCCTGGTCGTGGACCCGGACCCCGTCCATCGCCCCCAGCCGTTCGCGCAGCGTCTCGGCCAGCGCCGTGACGCGGGCCTCGATCGCCTCCAGCCCCCACTCCAGTGCGTAGTCGACGGCCACGCCCAACCCGATCCTGGCGGCGACGTCGCTCTCCCAGTTCTCGAAGCGTCGCGCGTCGGGCCGCACCTCGTAGCGGTCCGGAGCCGTCAGCGTGGCGGCGTGCAGGTCCAGGAACGGCGGGTCCAGGCGCTCGAGCAGCGCGCGGCGGACGTACAGGAAGCCCGTCCCGCGGGGCCCGCGCAGGAACTTGCGGCCGGTGGCCGACAGCAGGTCACACCCGATCCGCTCGACGTCCACATCCAGCTGGCCCACGGACTGGCAGGCGTCGAGCAGGAACGGCACACCCGCGGCGCGGGCGACGGCGCCGACCTCCTCGGCGGGGTTGACCAGCCCGCCGTGCGTCGGGACGTGCGTCATCGCGATGAGCCCGACGCGCCCCCCGCCGTCCTGCAGGCGGCGGCACAGGTCGGCCACCGACAGCTGCCCGTGCTCGTCGTCGTCGACGACCTCCACCATCGCCCCGGTGCGCGCGGCGACCTGCAGGAAGGCGATGACGTTGCTGCCGTACTCCGCGCGGGCGGTCAGGATCCGGTCGCCGGGCCGCAACGGCAGGGCGTAGAAGGCCATGTCCCAGGCGCGCGTGGCGTTCTCGACCAGCGCGACCTCGTCCTGCGCGCAGCCGAGGAGCCTGGCCACGGCCGCATACGTGCCGTCGATCCGGTCGGCCGCGACGGCGGCCGCCTCGTACCCACCCACCTCCGCCTCCCGGCGCAGGTGGTCGACCACCGCCTCCGTCACCTGCCGCGGCGGCAGCGCCGCCCCCGCGTTGTCGAGATGCGCCACGCCGTGTGCACCAGGGGTGTCGCGCCGGGCCCGCTCGATGTCGAAGTCCACGTGATCAGAGGCTACTGCTCCGACCGGGATGGTTCATCGGGTTGCTGCCCTTGCCTCCAGGTCTGGGCGGTTGGGGAGACGAGCCCGAGGGGGTAGCTGCTAGGGAGAGTCTTCGGAGATCCCCCGGCCCAGCCGACGGTTCACGGCATCGGCCAGCCGGACTCCGAACAACGCACCGCCGGTACCAGCCAGCGCCGCGGCTACGAACCCCATCACCTGAATCAACACGTCCAGCGTATTCCTCTTCGTCGTTCCCACTATTGCGGGAATGTCCTGATTTTGTCGAACCATCCGTATCCGGTGCGACTAGCCCAGCAGCGGCATCACCCGCGTACCAAAATCGTGGACGCCCTTCTCGAAATCGTCAAACGTGAGCATCATCCCCTTGACGCCGGGCATGTCAGCCAGTAGGTCGACCTGGCGGGCCACCGACTCGTAGCTCCCGACGAGGGTGGCCATGTTGATGTTGACCGCCCCCTCGGGGAGGCTGATCGTCCGCGCCGTGCCCGAACCGTCGGCGGCGACGTCCTTCCCGCCCTCGTCGGTCATGTAGGCGATCGCCTCGACGTCGGCGCCCTCGTGGTACGAGGCCCATTTGGCGTGGGCCTCCTCGTCGGTCTCCGCCATGATCGCCATGAACAGCGGCAGCGAGCCGACGTCCCGGCCGGTCTTCTCCGCGGCCTGTGCCAGCCGCCCCGACGGCGCCCGGTAGACCTCCGGGTCGTTGACGCCGGGGCTGAGGATGAAGTTGAAGTCGCCGTACTCGGCGCAGAACCGCATGCCGCGCTCCGACTGCCCAGCGCACACGATCTCGACCGGACCCGATGGCCGCGGCGAGAGCACGCAGTCGTCCATCTGGAAGTACTTTCCGTCGAGGTCGCAGCGACCCTTCTCCCACAGGTCGCGGAGCACCTGCACGTACTCCGAGGAGTAGTCGTAGCGGTAGGAGAAGTAGTCGTCGCCGGGCCAGAGGCCCATCTGCTCGTACTCGCCCTTGGCCCAGCCGGAGACGATGTTGACGCCGAAGCGGCCGGGGGCGATCGAGTCGATGGTGGACGCCATCCGGGCCACCAGCGCAGGCGGCAACGTGAGCACCGCCGTCGAGGCATAGAGCTTGATCCGCTCGGTGACGGCGGCGAGCCCGGCCATCAGCGTGAAGGACTCGAGGTTGTGGTCCCAGAACTCGGTCTTCCCGCCGAAGCCGCGCAGCTTGATCATCGAGAGCGCGAACGCGAACCCCTGGGTCTCGGCCTCCTGCACCACGCGTTTGTTCAGGTCGAACGAGGGCATGTACTGCGGAGAGTTCTCGGAGATCAGCCAGCCGTTGTTGCCGATGGGGATGAAGACACCGAAGTCCATCTCTGTCCTTTCACGAAGTGGGACGCTTGCTCACGTCAGTTCGGCGACAATTGCGGGCAACCGGAGATGGTGATCCGTGCGCGCCTGGAACAGCCGGGCCGCCCGCAACGCCACGGCCTCGTGGTGCGGCGGCGCGATGAGCTGCGCCGAGACCGGGCACCCGTCGGGGGCGAAACCGGTGGGGAGCGCCAGCCCCGGCACGCCGGTCAGGTTGGCCAGCATCGTGGAGCGCGACTGGGCCGCGTAGAGCGGGAACTCCACCCCGTCGACGACGACGGTGCAGTCCGGCAGCCGGGGTGCGGTGCCCGGACAGGTCGGGACGACGACGAGGTCGGCCGTCGCGAACACCGCGTCGAGCTCGCGTTGCAGTTCGACGCGGAACTGCAGCGCCCGCAGGTAGTCCACGGCCGGGGTGGCGATGCCCTGCCCGATCCGGCGCACCGTGACGGGGTCGTACTCCCCCCACCGGCCGGCGTCGCGGCGGTGCAGGGCGGCGGCCTCGGCGAACACGATCCGGTAGCCGGCCGGGAGCGCTTCGGCGGCCGACGGGATCTCGCCGGGCACCACCTCCGCGCCCGCATCGACGAGGGTGGTCACCAGCGCGTCGATCCCGGCGCGCACGGCGGCGTCGCACAGTTCGGTGAAGTACCCGCCGGGGACGGCGATGCGCAGGCCGGCGAGGTCGGCGGGCTCGTCCGGCGGCGTGAACGCGGGGAGCGGCGCGGTGCGCGGGTCGCGCGGATCGGGTCCGCGCAGCACGTCGAAGACCAGGCCGACGTCACGGGCGCTGCGGGCCAGCGGCCCCACCGTCTCGACGGTGAAGGACAGCGGGAACACCCCCGTGCGGGGCACCGCGCCCATGGTCGGCTTGAGCCCCGTGAGCCCGCACCAGGCCGAGGGCAGGCGCACCGAACCACCGACGTCCGTGCCCAGCCCGAACGGGACGACGCGCGCCGCGACCGCCGCCGCCGTGCCCGTGGATGAGCCGCCCGTCCAGCGCTCGGTGTCCCACGGGTTGCGGCAGGCGCCGAACCGCGGCGGGTGCGGGCCACCGACGGCGAACTCGGTGGTGGTGTCCTTCGTAACCGGGATCGCGCCCGCCGCCACCAGCCGGCGCACCACCACCGCAGACTCGGCCGCCGGGTGCTCGCCGTACACGAGCGAGCCTGCCGTGGTCGGCACCCAGGCCACGTCGATCACGTCCTTGACCGCGAACGGGACGCCCTCCAGCGGACGCGCGGTGCCGTCCGACCAGCGCCGCTGCGACTCCTCGGCCGCCACGACCGCCTGCTCCGCCAGCACCAGGACCGTGCAGTTGAGCCGTGTGTGCGCCTGCTCCGCCCGCTTCAGCGCCCCGGTCACGACCTCGACGGGCGAGACATCTCCGGCGCGGTAGGCCGCCAGCAACCCGGTGGCGTCGAGCTCAGCGGTCATCACCGCCCCTCCCAGGCCCGCAGCCACTGGTCCCCGAGCACGGGATCCAGGCCCGCGGCGGCCGGGGAGCGCTCCTGCAGCCGCTGGGCCGCGGCCTCGTCGGCCACGACGGCGGCATGCACGGCGGCCGCCTGCTCCTCGTCGAGCCGGTAGCCGAGCCGCGCGGCCCGCGCGGCGAACTCCTCGGCGCCGGTCACCACGTGGAGCCCGCGTATTCGCGGCCGTCCGCCTCCGAGAGAATTGTCGTGCCGATTCTGTGAAAATCAGGGTCCGGGGAGCGGGGTATCCGCCGATCGGGTCGTCCAGCCATCGCTTCTCCCTCGCGTCCGACCCGATGCTAAAAGTCTCGGCGTTTCCGCGGCAAGCGGCGCCCGCCACAGGATTCGACGGCCCTATGGGAAGTTTTCAAGAAAGTAACAATGGTCAGCGGAATCCCGACAGAATGGAACAGTCGGCACCGGTGCTCCCTGGCCGGAGCACCGTCGGCGCCGCACCGGTTACCTGATGTTCACGGGGTGCCGACCGGGGCGCTACCGCCGACGGCGCGGGTTGCGGGAGGCCGGCCCGGCGTCGAGATGGACGATGTGGTTCTCCCAGGCCCAGGCCGCTATCCCGACCCGGTTGCGCACCCCGAGCTTGGCCTGGATTCCCGACAGGTGGCTCTTGACCGTGCTCAACGAGATGAACAGTTCGGCGGCGATCTCCTGGTTGGTACGGCCTCCGGCCACCGCACGAACGACCTCGATCTCCCGGTCCGACAACGCCTGAACCGGCCTGCCCGTCGGATTCACGCCGGCACCCATCAAGCGGCGGAGCAGCCGCACGGTGATCGACGGCGAGACCAGTGCGTCCCCGGCATCCGCCGCCCGGACGGCCTCGACGAGCAGGGCGGGACCGGCGTCCTTCAGGACGAAGCCGACCGCCCCGCCCCGCAGCGCGCGGTACACGTAGTCGTCGAGGTCGAAGGTGGTGACCACGACCACCCGCAGCGGGTCGGCGACGCCGGGGCCCGCCAGAGCGCGTGTGACCTCGATGCCGTCGAGGCGGGGCATTCTGATGTCGACGAGGCAGACGTCCGGACGGAGCCGGCGGGCGAGAGCCACCGCCTCGGCACCGTCCGCTGCCTCCCCGACAACGGTGATGTCGGGCTGGTCCTCGAGTATGAGCCGCAAACCGCTCCGTACCAGCGCCTGGTCGTCCGCCAGCAGCACCGTGATGGTCATCGGCGCACCCGCGCGGGGACCGGCAGGGTGGCACGCACGGCCCAGCCGGCGCCGGGTCGCGGACCGGCACACAACGTGCCACCGAGGGCCTCGACGCGTTCGCGCATCCCGATCAGGCCGTAGCCGCCGTGGTGGCGGTGCGACGCAGTCGGCCCGTCGTCGGTCACGGCGACGGTGACGCCCTGGTGATCCTCATCGACGTCGACCGTGACCGAACGGGCCTCGGGCGCGTGGCGTGCGATGTTGGTGAGCGACTCCTGCACCACCCGGTAGACGGTGCCGGCCACCTCGGGTGGCCACGCCGTCCGGCCGTCGGGCACGCGCAGGCGCACCGCCGGACCCTGTTGTTCGAAACGTTCGACCAGGACACTGAGCTGTTCCGGTTCCGACGTGGTCGGGTCCGCGTCCTCCGCGTCGCGCAGGAGCCCGACGACGCGACGCATCGCGGTCAGGCCATCGGATCCGGCGGCCTCGATACCCGCCAGTGCCGTCTGCACGTCGGCCAGCGGACCGTCGAGGTACCCAGGCTGCCTGCGAGTGACGAGTTGGGCGGCTTGGGCCTGCAGGATGATGCCGGTGAGGTGGTGGGCCGCCACGTCGTGGAGTTCCCTGGCCAGTCTCATCCGCTCGTCGCGGCGCACCGAATCGGCGACGGCCCGGCGGCGCGCGTCGAGCAGCCGCAGACCCAGCCCGACCGCCAGTGCTGCGGTCCAGCCCGCGCCGTTCAGCGCTGTCACCCCCGCTACCCCGGAGGTGGGCGGCGGGTCGGCGAGCCAGGTGCCGGCGACCACCGCGAACCCCCCGGCCGCGATCGCGGCGGCAGGCAGTGCCGGAAGGGCCCTGATCGACGACCCGACCAGCACGGACAGACCCAGGGCAACGGCGGGCCCGGGCTCGGACGGTAGCTCGGCGGCCCGGGCGACGATGATGGCGACGGCGGCGACCGCCAGGCCCGCGACCGTCCCCCACGTCCGCAGCCGCCTGCGCACCAGGGCGATCGCGCACACCACGACGCCGGCCAGGCAGCCGGACAACCAGTAGCCCCCGCCCCAGCTCGCCGCGACGGCGGCGGCCTGGACGACGAGCGCCGCGGCGACGACCACGCCGAGCCCGACGTCGGCCACGGCCCGAAGCGTCCCGGGCAGCCGGTCCCCCATGGTCACGCCGCTCAGCCTAGAGAGCGTGACGCGGGCCCCGAACCGGTCGAAAGTACGGTCGCCACCGCCACGAACCGTCCTTTGCACGGGTGTCGGCACCGACCGCGATGTCGAGGCTGAGCCGATGCCTCATGACGCTCCCCACCGCACGCCGGACTCTTCTCGACGGCAGGCCGACCCCGACCAGCCCCTCGTCCCCGGTCGAGCGCGCATCGCCGCGCTCGACGTGATCCGCGGGTTCGCGCTGTGCGGGATCGTGCTGGTCAACGTCAGACCGATCGCCGCCATGGGCGGCTTCCTGCCGCCGGCACCGGCCGGCGCGGACGACGGGTTCGCCTGGCTGGGGCTGCTCACCGAGCTGCGCTTCTTCCCGATCTTCGCGCTGCTCTTCGGCATCGGGTTCCAGTTGCTGCTGCGCTCGGCGTCGAACCGCGCCGCGCGGCCGCGGCTGCTCCTGCTGCGCCGGCTGCTGGCCCTGCTCGTGGTGGGTCTGGCGCACCACGTGCTGCTGTGGCAGGGCGACATCCTGACCGTCTACGCCGTCGTCGGCCTGGTGGTGCTGCTGCCGTCGACCTGGCTACCGCGGTGGGCGGTGGCCGGGCTCGCCGCGCTGCTCATCGCGGCAGCGGTGATCGCCGCCGGTGGCCAGGTCTCGCTGGTGCCCGGGCTGTTCCTGCTGGGATCGGCGCTGGTCCGGTACGGGGTGGTCGACCGGCTGGAGCTCTCCACCCGGGTACCGGCCGTGGTGGGCCTGGTCCTCGCGGCGGGGGCGGCGCCCGCCGTGTGGTGGCAGACCCGGCAGCTCGGCGACATGGGCGGTGCGGACTTCAACCGCGCGATGACCCTGGCCGGGGTGCTGATCGCGGGTGTCTACATCTGTGCCCTCCTGATCGTGCTGAGGACACCGCTCCGACCGGCGCTGCAGGCGGTGTTCGCGCCGCTGGGCCGGATGGCGCTCACCAACTACCTGGCCGCCACGGTCCTCGTGCTGGCAGCCGCCCATCTTCTCGGTGGGCCACCGGACACCTGGTCACGCGCGACGGTGTTGGCGATCACCGGCGCCGTCCTCACCGCCGAGTGGCTGTTCTCCACGCTGTGGCTGCGCCGGTACCAGCAGGGTCCGCTCGAATGGCTGTGGCGCTGGGCGACGTGGGCTCGCCGCCCAGCACTGCGCCGCATCGGCTGACCGCCGCAACCTGGCGACGGCCGAACGGGGACCGGCGGCTCAGGCGTCCGCGCCCAGCATCGCGTCGGCCGTGAGCTCCGCCGAGCGGACGCGCTCCGCGATGCCCTGGGAGTGGTGCGCGACGATCAGCTCGTCGGCCTGCGTCGAGTCGGCGAACTCCTCGAGGAACTCGCGCACCTGCGTGGCCGTACCGACGGCCGTGTACTTCATCATGTCGGCGATCTGACGGCCGTTGGGCGTGGTCAGGAAGGCGTCGATCTCGGCGTCGGTGTAGTTCGGGGTGCCCGGACCGCGCGAGATCATCCCCCGGACCCGCGCCCGGCGCACCGTCACGAACTGCTTCTGCGCGTCCTCCGCGTCGTCGGCGGCGATCACGTTCGCGCCCACCATGACGTAGGGCGCGGACAGCTGCTCCGATGGCGTGAAGTCCTGGCGGTAGGTCGCGATCGCCGCGTGCAGCGCCTCGGGCGCGAAATGCGAGGCGAACGCGTACGGCAGGCCCAGCGCCGCGGCCAGCTGAGCACCGAACAGCGACGACCCGAGGATGTACAAGGGCACGTTCGTTCCCGCCCCGGGCACCGCCTGCACCCCGGGGACGCGGGACTTGCCCTGCAGGTACCCCTGCAGCTCCAGGACGTCCTGGGGGAAGCGGTCGGACGACGAGGCGTCGCGACGCATCGCGTGCATGGTCACCTGGTCGCTCCCCGGAGCGCGGCCCAGCCCCAGGTCGATGCGACCGGGGAAGAGCGTCTCGAGGGTGCCGAACTGCTCGGCGATCGTCAGCGGCGCGTGGTTGGGCAGCATGACGCCGCCGGCGCCGAGCCGGATCGTGGAGGTGTGCGCGGCCACGTAGCCGATCAGGACGCTCGTGGCCGACGAGGCGATCGTCGCCATGTTGTGGTGCTCGGCGTACCAGACGCGGCGGTAGCCGAGCCGCTCCGCGGCCCGGGCCAGCTGCACACTCCCCTCGAAGCTCTCCCGTGCCGTCTGTCCAGGGGCGACGGGTGCGAGGTCGAGGATGGAGAGCGTCACGGGCATGTGCGGGCCTTCGGTTCGTCGGGGATCCAGCGGGTGCCGGCTGAAGCACCCACCGTCGTCAACCCGGCAAGAGCCGGGTTCGTTCCCCGCACCCCGCCCCGGCTCCACCCCCCGCGAGTCGCCCGTTCCGAACCCGCGAGTCGCCCGTTCCCGACCCGCGAGTCGCCCGCTCCCGACCCGCGAGTCGCCCGCTCCCCGCGCGCGAGTCGCCTCAGCCGAGGCGTTCGAGAACCCCAGCGGCGAACTTCTCCGGCGCCTCCAGCGGGGTGAAGTGCCCGACCCCGTCCAGCGGGCGGACCTCCACGTCGGCGAACCAGTCCGTGACCCGGTCGGACCATGCCCGCGGGAACAGCGGGTCGTGCTCCTGCCACAGCACCGTCGTGGGTACCGCGATCCGGTCGGCAGGGGCCGGCGGCTGCTCCTGCGCCGACATCGCCACCGCGCCCGACCCCGCGCGGTACCAGTTGATCGAGGCCACGAACGCACCGGGACGGCCGTAGACCTCGGCGAGCCGGTCGAGCTCGGCCCCGTCCGGGACGTAGTCCGGGCCCGACCAGTGCGTCCAGAAGTGCGCCAGGTACGCCCGCACCGCGTCCTGCGAGCCGGCTACCAGCTGCTCGGCCAGCGGCAGCTGGTGAAAGGCCTGGTACCAGAACTCACGCTGCGCCGACGGGGTCAGCACCCGATCGCCGGCACCGGGCAGCGGCGGCGACAGGACCAGCGCACGCACCAGATCGGGCCGCGCCCGCGCCGCCGCCTGCGCGACCCGGGACCCCACGTCGTAGCCGGCCAGCACCACCGGCCCGGCACCGAGCGACTCGACCAACGCGAGCACGCTGCGGGCCTGCGCATCGGCCCCGTACGCGGCCGGCTCGGCCGCGGGGTCCGTCTCGGACGCGCCGAACCCCCGCAGATCCGGGACGACGACCCGGCACCGGCCCGCCAGCAGAGCCACCACGTCCCGGAAGTCGTGCCGGTCCCCCGGCCAGCCGTGCAGGAGCACGACCGTTCCCGCGCCCTCGCCGGGATGATCGTCGTAGGCCAGCCGGAACCCGTCCATGGCATCGGTGAGCAGCATGCGGCCATGGTAGGAGCCGGCCGGGCCGCAACCTGCGGCCGACATCGCCGCTGACCTGCTCCATCGCGTACGAGCCCACGGAGATGTGCCGCCGCCGCGCACGTCGGGCACGTGCGCGGCGGCGACTCCGGACGGTCGGGCCAGGGGTCCCGTCCGGTATTACCCTGCGACCGTCACTCCGGGAACGAGCACGTTCCGCTGGACGGTGCCGGGAAGCCGGGCTGTGCGACGCTTGCCGATCGGGAGGACGACTCGCTTCGCGGTGGCCTCGAGCATCATCGCGGCGGCGAGATAGCAGGCCAGCGCGGCGGAGACGAGCAGCACGTAGGCGCCGATCGTCTGCACGACCGGCACATCACGCAGCAACGCGATGGCCAGCAGCGTGGAGCCGGTGGCCAGCGTGCCCAGTGCCGCGGTGAGCGCGATGTTCTCGGCAGCCGCGGCGACCGCACCCAGCCACGTGATCGCGGCCAGGACGACGAACCACACACCGAAGGCGACGGCGGCGGCAGAGCTCGTGGCCGGCGCCACACCCAGCGCGATGAGCAGGGTGTAGAGGCCGTACCCGATCCAGAACAGCCCCCACATGCTGTGCAGCGCGGTAGCGACCGCGTCCTGGGCTCGATAGGCCCACATGCCGGCGAGGAGCTGTGCGATACCGCCGGCGGCCAGGGCGAACGGGAAGAGGATCAGTGGGGCCTCCGCGTTCCCGTACCAGCCCGCCAGGCTGGCGGCGACCATGAAGGTGGAGGCGGCGAAGCCGAACAGCCCGAGAATGGACGGCGCCGCGACCGGCAGCAGCGCGATCGTGGTGCGGTCGCGCCAGAACCTGTACTCGGGGGTCGCGAACCACACGGAGAGCCCGCTGATATCGGCACTCACTCTTCCTCCAGATGTTGCGCTTGCTCGCCCTTGCGGGGCCAAGAAATCGCGTCGACGCGACGTGATCCTTCATTGCCCGGGTTCGAGCCAGGAATCGCAGAGATCATTGGAGCCGGCCCGCGTCACGGTTCGTTGCCAACGTGACGCGAGCCGTGAGACCAGACTGACCCTCGACCGAGCGGAAGTCGTCACGGCCTGCGGTCATCTTCGCTACCTGCTGGCCGGAACCCCGAGATGCCCGCTACCACTGACGGCGGTGGCGTCGAGTGCGCGAGCATGGGCCGGGCTCACCACATCGGAGCGCGCCGCCGGGCAAACGGATGCCCGTGTCTCACCTGGACGACGTAATATCGATGTTGCTGTATGACCGATTTATACCTCGACAGTACACCTCGTGGGCATTTTTCTGCCTCGTCGGCGCACCGGAAGCTCGAGCGCCGCCACGGCACGCGACCAGCGACCCTCACTCATCGAGGAAGACGACGTTCTGGTCGATGGGATTGCGGCTGGTGCGCACCGAGTTCCCCGGAAAGTCGGGGTCGGAGTAGCCGATGGCGAGGCCACACAGGATCCGCATCTCGGTCGGGATGTGCAGCTGCGACCGCACGATCTCGGGATATCCCGCGATCGACACCTGGACGCACGTCCCGAGGCCCCGGGCGGTCAGTGCGAGAAGCAGCGTCTGCAGGAACATTCCGATGCCCACGCTGTCCACGTGGTCCAGGTCCCGGTGCATGCAGACGATCCCGGCCAGCGGCGCGCGGAAGAACTCCCAGTTGCGCAGCACCGCGATCCGCCGGGCCTCGGTGTCGTGGCGCCCGATGCCCATCGCCCCGTAGATCACCGCACCGAGATCACGTCGCAGGTGCGCGAAGCCGGGCGGCAGCACGGGCACCACCGGCGGCCTGACCTGGGCTTCCTCAAGCAGCGCCTCGACCAGACGGTCACGCGCCGGACCCGACGCGAAGACGACGTGCCAGGGCTGGATGTTGGAGTTCGACGGTGCGCGGACCGCGAGCGCAAGAGCGTCCTCCACGACCTCGCGCGGTACGGGCTTGTCCCGGAGGAACAACCTCGTCGAGTGGCGCTCCTGGACGACTTCACAGAGATCGGCCACAACCGGAACCTCCTCTCCCCGTGGCGAGTGCCGCGAACGACGAGGATCGTCGTGCCGGCGGCGTTGCGCTGAGTGCGGCGGCGCCACACCACCGGTGGGCTGCTGGTGGACGGGCGCGGGCCGGCCGGTTCGGTGCCGCAGCCGTCAGTGCGACGGTCCGCCGTCGCCCGCCCGTACCCGTGCCCGGTCCACCGCCGGATCAGGGACGAGGGGCGCGGCGGGACTTGCGTTCCTCGAGCTCCTCGGCGCTCACCGGGATCAGCATCGGCTGGTCGGGGACGCCGAACATGGTGACCACGAACCGGCTCCGGGCATCGGCGAGGTTGTTGCCGTCCTGGTAGTGGATCACGTCCCCACCCGGCTCCCAGAAGGTCTCACCGGCACGCACGACGCGCTCCGGCTCACCCTCCAGCTCGAAGATCATCTCCCCCTCGACGACGTAACCGAAGGCCGGGCCGGTGTGCCGGTGCGGCGGCGAGCCGGCGCTGCCCGGAGGCAGAGTGACGTGGATGGTCATCGCCTCGGAGGACTCGGGCATCGGTGGGGTCGGCACCGAGCCGATGAGCTCCACCCGCGGCGGAGGTGTCGTCGCGTTCGGGTTCTCGATGTGGTGCGAGTGGTCGACGGACATGGGTGCTCCCAACTTCTCGTGCAGTGACCTCGAGTCACTGCCACCAGCTAGGACAGGACGACGGCGCCGTCTGTGACAGCCGGCCGCGATCGTCCGGGGGCCCCTACCTGCCCACCGGCTCCTCGACGCTCGGGGCGTCGCCGAAGCCGCCGTCGGCACGGACGTCAGAGGACCAGGGCCGGCGCCCCAGTACCGCCAGCAGCCGCAGCTTCTCGGCGCTCTCACTGCCCGGCGTGGCCGTGTAGACCAGCAGTCGCTGGGACAGGTCCGGGTCCAGCAGCGTCTGGCACTGCAGCTCGAGCGGCCCGACCTGCGGATGCAGCAGCCGTTCCGTTGCGCGGCACGGCCCCGGCACCGGGTGCGTCCGCCAGATGTCGGCGAACTCCGGACTCCGCGCCAGCAGGGCATCGACGATCTCGGCGGCACGCGACCCCGCGCCGTCCCGGCTGAAGGCGCCGTGCAGGTCCCCCGCGACGAGCCTGCTGCGCGCTGCGTGGTCCTCCTCCGGGTAGTGCGCCCGCGAACCGGGATCGGCGAACCACCGGTAGTGCAGGCTGCGCGCCAACCCGCTGTAGGCGGTCTCGTCGCCGTGCAGCGCGACCGCGAGCCGGGTCTGCGTCAGGGTCTCGCCGACGTTATTGAGCACCTGCGCGGCGGCGTCGCCCAGCCCGTCGAACACGCGCAGCATCCCCGGGTTGATGTGGTCGGCCCGCCGAGCCGGCTGCGGCGCCAGGTAGCCGCCGAGCCGGAACAGATGGTCGCGTTCCTCGATCGAGAGCCGCAGGCCGCGCGCGAGCGCAGCGAGGGTCTGCTCGGACGGGTGCGGGCCGCGCTCCTGCTCGAGCCTGACGTAGTAGTCGACCGACACGTCCGACAGCAGCGCGACCTCCTCGCGGCGCAGCCCGCGGGTGCGCCGTCGGCGTCCACGGGGAAGTCCGACGTCCTCGGGCTGAAGCGCCTCTCGCCGGGCGCGGAGGAACCCCGCGAGTCGTGCACGATCCACGGCCCCACTCTCCTCCCGCACCCGGCGGCTCCCGCTACACGGCCGCGAAAGTGACGCCCGCCAGCTGTTCGGACATGTCCCAGAGCCGGACGGCATCCTCGGGGTTGCGAGCGGACCGGTAGATCGGCAGCTCGGTCGGCCTGCCGGCGAACTGGCCGACGCCGTCGGGTCCGTAGAAGCGGCCCCCGGCGGCCCCCGGGCTGGTCGCGGCGTACAGGGCAGGCTGCATGCCGGCGTCGACCCCTGGACGAACACGCCCCAGCTCGCGAGCCGGCCCATGATCGCCTTCTGCGGTGACGGGCGGGCGCGGCCCAGGTTCGGCCCGGTGGCGTAGAGGTTCGTCAGGGTCGTCCCGGGGTGCGCGACGTTGCTCGTGATCCCCCAGCCACCGGCCCGGCTGCGCCGGTCCAGCTCGAGCCCGAACAACAGGTTCGCCAGCTTCGAGACGTTGTAGGCGCGCACCGGCGAGTAGCGCCGCTCGGCCTGCAGGTCGTCCCAGTCCAGCCGGGCGTACCGGGCGGCGCTGCTCGACATCGTGGTGACCCGCGCCCCGCCGGCTCGCAGGAGCGGCAGCAGCCCCGCGGTGAGTGCCACGTGCCCGATGTGGTTGGTCCCGAACTGCAGTTCCAGCCCGTCGGCCGTGGTGTGGCGAGTCGGCGGGGTCATCACCCCGGCGTTGTTGACCAGGACGTGGATCGGGCGGCTCTCGTCGCCCAGGGTCCGTGCCAGCGCGGCGACCGAGTCGAGGGACGCCAGGTCGAGGTCGCGCAGCGTGACCGCGGCGCCGGGCACGTCGGCACGGATGCGCTCGACCGCAGCCGCACCCTTGCGCGGGTTGCGGACGGGCAGGACGAGCTCGGCGCCGGCCCGCGCCAGGCGCGCGGCCAGGCCCAGCCCGACGCCGTCGCTGGCGCCGGTGACGACGGCCAGCTTCCCGGCGAGGTCCGGGACGGACAGGTCCTTCAGAGCTGCTCTCATCGCGTTCTTTCTGCCGAGTGGTCGTGTCGTGCCACTGACAGCGTGAGAGCGTTCGGCGCTGGCATCCATGCCCTGTCAGGCCTGGGATGACCGCCACAACCGCACGCCTCTCCGGCCGGGCGAGGCCGGCCACCGGTGACCGGCATGGGGCTGCGGTCCGGGTTGTGCCCCCGGACAGCTGCCGTGGTCCACCACGCCGGAGCAGGCACCACCGGGGCCGGGCTGCGCGCGGAGTGCCGGTCCGGTGGTGGGGCCGGTCAGTTCGCGGGGATTTTGGCCTCGAGCCAACTCCGCACGAAGTCGGCGACCTCCCGCCAACCGTGGTCGAAGATGAGCGAATGACCGCGGTCGGGGAACTGCTTCAACTCGGTCGTGGCCGACGATTTCGCGTAGAGCTTGTACGCCGCCCTGGTCACGACATCGGGCACCGTGTGGTCGCGCCCACCTGAGACGAAGAGCAGTGGCCCCCGGTCGTTGTTGCCCACCTCGACCCGCGCCGGACTCGCCGACCTGAAGTTCGCGGCCGCGGATTGGAACAGGGGGCGTCCCGGTCCCGGGATGGCGAACCGAGCGAAGAGCTCGTTCGACTCGGCCTCCGGGATCGCGTTTCCGAAGCCGTAACGGAACTGCTTGGCGGTCAAGGAGACGGTCCGCTTCCGGTTACCCGGGCGGCCCAGGATCGGGAAACCCGAGCGGAGCTGGGCGAAGGGCAACGGCTTGACCCCCTTGATCTGACCGGGATCGATGGCCACTGCCGAGCGGGCGAGGTTCAGGCCCAGCAGCTTCTGCGCGATCAGCCCTCCGAAGGAGTGCCCGACCAGCACCGGAGCGCTTCCCAGGCCGTCGATGATGCTCGCGTAGTGATCGGCGATGTCATCGATGCCCTGACCCGCCAGGAGTTCGGGGTGGGCACGGGTCTCCGCGACGGTCGCACTGTCTCCGGGCCACCCCGGCGCGATCGGCTCGTAGCCGGCCTGCCGGAAGTGGTCGATCCACGGCGCCCACGCGGACGAGTGGATCCATAGGCCGTGGATGAACACGACGGGCGTGCGTCTCATGGTGGAACTCCTGCTCAGCACTGTTTTCGGGTCGTGAGTTCGGGTCGTCAACCGCGGGGTGGGAGGGCGGCGACACGGGCGGTGTCGACACCGACGGGGCCGAGATGCGAGGCCCCACCGGGAGTGCCCAGCGCACCGGCGTCGCTCAGCGGCTCCTGGAAGAAGTCCGCGTTGTCCTGGATGTTCCAGGCGTCGTCGCGGTCGGCCAGCGCCAACGCGCTGAACGCCGCGTTGGTCGGGCACACCTGTTCGCAGGCGCCGCAGTCGATGCACTCGACCGGGTTGATGTACATCTTGCGATCGCCCTCGTAGATGCAGTCCACCGGACATTCCTCGGTGCAGGACTTGTCCCGGACGTCCACGCAGGCGTCGGTGATCACAAAAGTCATGACGGATCCTTTGAACTGCAACGAGAGAAACGATTTACGCCGCGGTCGAGACTGCGGCCGGCGTGTCGGTCGAATGACCGGGAAACACCGACGAACTCGGGTCGACGAACACGGCGGCGTGGTTGACCGCCGTCGCGGCCTCACCGAAACCGATCGCGATCAGCGGGACGCGGCCGGAGTAGGTGCAGATGTCCCCGGCGGCGAACACACCGGGCCGGTTCGTGCGCATCATCGGGTCCACGCGGATCTTGCGTTCGTGCAGATCCAGTCCCCACTGCGCGATGGGACCGAGGTTGGCCACGAAACCGAGCGCCGCCACGACGTCATCGCATTCCACCGTGGTGGTCTCTCCGGTGTTCATGTCCGCGATCACCGCGGCCTGCACGTACGCCTCGCCGCACAGAGCCTGGACCTGGCTGTTGGTGTGGATGCGGACGCCGTGGCCCAGAACCCGGTCCACCGTGTCCTGGTGGGCGCGGAACCGGTCGCGCCGGTGCACCATCACCACCTCACCCGCAATGCCGTGCAGGGCGTCGGCCCAGTCGAACGCCGAGTCGCCGCCACCGACGATCAGCACCCGCCGGCCGGCGAGCACGGCGGGGTCGCGCACGAAGTACGACACGCCGCGGCCGAGGTAGTCGGCCACACCCGGCAACGGCCGCGGCGTGAAGGTGCCGATGCCGCCGGTGATCAGGACGGATCGCCCGGCGATCTCGCTGCCGTCGGCACAACCGATCCGGAAACCGGAGTCGTCACCGTCCAGCGAGATCGCGGAGTGGCCCAGCCGCCACTGCGGGGAGAACGGCTCGGCCTGGCGGACGAGCGCGTCCACCAGGTCCCGGCCGCGCACCGACGGCAGTCCCGCGACGTCCCGGATCAACTTCTCCGGGTACAGCGCGCTGATCTGGCCGCCGGGTTCGTCCAGCGAGTCCACCACCGTCACGCTCATTCCGCGCAGGCCGGCGTAGAACGCGGCGAACAGTCCGACCGGTCCGGCACCGACCACGACTAGATCACTCACGGTCGTGGTTCCTCGAAGATCGCGAAGACCTTGTTGGACACGAAGATCTCCGACGGTGCGAACGCGGTGTAGCTGGGCTTGCGGTCGAGGGCCTCCATCGCGCCGATCAGCGCCCACCAGTTCAGCAGCTCCTGCTGCCCGGATGCCTCGGCGTCCGCCAGTGGAACGTCGCGCCAGCTCTGGTAGTCACCCGCCTCCAGGGCCGCGTACATCCGGCGGTCGGCCCCGGTGTCCGGGAACAGCCGGGAGTTCTTGTCCACCAGGAAGCTGTGTGACCAGCTGGAGCTGCCGATCAGGGCGACCCGGGCGGCACTCGCTGCGCACACGCGCGCGACGGCGCCACCGAGGTCCATGATCCGGGAAGGGCTCGGGCTCGGCGGGTCGAGCTCGCGCTCGACGCCCAGCGGCGTGATGTTCCCGCGGTAGCTGACCACCTTGCGGCCGTAACAGTTCAACGGGAACGTCACGACCGGGTAGTCGAATCCGGTCCGGTCGTAGTCCAGGTAGAGCATCGTGTTCAGGAACGCGTGCGCGAAACCCTCGTGATGCAGCGGCTGGTAGGAGTAGGGCAGATCGAAGCCCTCGTCGAACAGCGACTCCACCAGGTGCTTGGCGAACGCGCGGTTCCCGCGCACCACCCGCTTCGTGTCCTCGGGCTCGCCCCACACGTTGGGCTTGCCCTTCATGTTGCTGGAGTCGTGCGCGTGCCGCCACGGGAACACCGTCATGTCGTCGTACACGGCGACGGAGTAGGGCGGGATGATGTCCTCGCGGAAGTTCTCGTACTGGTCATCGCCCCAGATGATCACCACGTCCGGGTTGAACTCATCCAGCGCGGCCCTCGCCCGGCGGAAGCCGTCGAGCAGATCGGCGCGGTGTTCCCGCCCGGCAGCCCGGCCCTCGTCATCCGACCACTCCTGCCGGGCACGTTCCGGCCAGTTCGCCGGATCGTGCAGTTCGGCCGGCAGCAGTGGATCGGCAAGAGCATTACGGAAAACGGCCGTGAGATTGTCATCGACGCCGCTCAGCGGCGGATAGTGCGTCACACCAAGACCGAGGATCTCGCCCATCCCATTCTCCCTCACTCGCGATGTCATGAGTGTGTGTCCGGGAGAAGACCCCCCGCAACGGAACGGTCCGTCCAATGGACTCCGTTGCGGACCACCACGAAGAGCTGCCCCAATAATGGCGGCATGACCGAAATGAAGCACAAGGTCGACACCCGGGGCGAGTCACCGGCGCACCTGGCGCGCCTGCTTCGGGATGCCCGGCAGGAGGGACGCACGCTCAGCGGCGGCGCCGACGGTCCGCAGTTGACGCTCCCCCAGGCCTACCTGGTGCAGGACCAGCTGACCTCACTGCACCTGCTGGCCGGACGCCGGGCCGCTGGTTACAAGCTCGGTTACACGTCGCTGGTGATGCGCAGGCAGATGGGGGTGGCCGAGCCGAACTTCGGCCCGCTGTACCACGACATGCTGGTCGAGTCGGGTGTCACCGTCGACGGTCTTCTGCAGCCACGGCTGGAGCCGGAGATCGCCGTTGTACTGGGTGAGGATCTGTGGGGCGCCGGGCTGCTGCTGCACGAGGTGGCGCGCGCGGTCGCGGACGTCCGGGGGTGTCTGGAGATCGTCGATTCCGTGTGGCGGGACTACCGCTTCAACGTGGCGCAGAACACGGCGGACGGTTCCTCGGCCGCCGGCGTGGTGCTCGGCGCGAGTCTCGGTGTGGATCCGCTGGAGTGCCACCGCGTGTCGGCGACCCTCGCGGTGGACGGCCAGACCGTGGCGACGGCGACCGGGACGGCCGCGAGCGGACACCCGCTGCACGGGCTGAGCTGGCTGTGCGCGCGGCTCGCCGAGCGGGGCGAGCGGCTGCGGGCCGGGGACGTGGTGATCACCGGTGGGATGACGGCGGCGATCCCGCTGGCGCCGGGGAGCCGGGTGGAAGGGATCTACGACAGTGGCGTCACCGTGTCGGTGCGCCGGGCGGTCTAGGCCGGTCGGGGTGCAGGTGTCCTCAGGTTGCTGCGGTCGCCGGGTCGTTGACGTAGTGCCACGACGAGCGTTCGACCCAGTTGGTCAGCAGCTTCCCGTCCTCGCGCACCGCCCAGACCGCGGTGCCGGTCAACGCGATGTCGCGCTGGTCGGGTGTCGGGCCGAGCGCGCCGTTGTTCTTCCCGGTCAGCGAGAAGCGCGACGTCACCCTGCTGCCGTCGGAGTTCTGGAACGACTCGATGACCTCGAGGTGCAGGTCGTGGACCTTCTCGAGAAATCCCTCGATCCACTGCTTGAAGTTCTCACGGCCGGAGATCGGCTCACCGGCGGTGACGATGACGAAGTCGCCAACTACGAACCGGTCTGCCGCGGTTGCGTCGTGGGCATTCCACACCTGGTCCCAGAAGGCGTGCACGATGTCCACGGAATTCTCAGCGCTCATGCGGGTGTAACGCGTTGCGCAGCGCGGACAATCCTCCACGAGCGGTGGAGCGTGTCGAACGGTCAATTACAGGGTCCGGGCCTGGCCGGACGGTGGCGAGTCACGTTGGATCGCGGTGTTCAGCAGCCGGCTGATACTCAACGCCGCGGTATGCACCGCCGCCTCGAATCGCACGACGCGCAGCCGCTGCCGCGGGCCGGTGACCGAGATGGCGGCGACCGCCCTGCCGCAGTAGTCCAGGATCGGCGCGGCGACGCAGACGATGCCGACCGTGCCCTCACCCCGGTCGTAGGCGATGCCTCGCTGCCGGATGGTGTCGAGTTCACGCCGGAACCGCGCCGGCGCGGTGATGGTGGCGGAGGTCAGTGGGGGCATGGGTCCGGAGAGCACCCGCTCCACCTTCTCCTCGTCGCTGAAGGCGAGAATCGCCTTGCCCAGCCCGCTGCAGTACGCCGGCAGGCGGGAACCGACCGCCGACGGAGCCTTGATGCTCTGGCGGGCGGTCAGCTTCTCGACGTACACGACCTCGCGATCGTCCAGTACGGCCAGTTGCACGATCTCGTGCGTGGCCTCCAGCAGGTCGGACATCAGCGGCAGCGCGATGTCTCGCAGGCGGCGGGAGGCCGGCACCTGCTGGCCCAGCTCGAACAGGTGGAACCCGAGGTCGTAGCCGTGTTCGCCGTGCCTCAGCATCCGGTGCCGCACCAGCTCACCGGCGAGCCGGTGCACCGTCGGCTTGGCGATACCGGTGAGGCGGGAGAGTCGGCTGAGGCCGACACTTCCACGCTCGGCCGCGACCACGTCGAGGATCAGCAGTAGCCGGTCGGTGACCGTGCGCTGCTGATCGGTTTCGACATTGCCGATTCGCACGCTCACCTCCCCGCCGCTGTCGTGCCTACGAGGCGACCAGGCGTTGCCACTGGCGCCAGAACGCGCGCTGCTGGATCTCGTCGGACGCCACGAACGGT
Organism: Pseudonocardia xinjiangensis; assembly: GCF_050948425.1. Classification (NCBI taxonomy): domain Bacteria; kingdom Bacillati; phylum Actinomycetota; class Actinomycetes; order Pseudonocardiales; family Pseudonocardiaceae; genus Pseudonocardia; species Pseudonocardia xinjiangensis. Next base: position 5,501,498 of record NZ_CP192009.1, read on the forward strand.
TCTCCGGTCCGTTCCTTGTGGATGCCGCGGGAGATGTCCGACCACCGCACCTCCTCGCGCGCGGCGAACCCGAGCTGGCAGGACTCGCACGCCTCGTTGTCGTCCGGGGACGCCAGGCCGCCCGGGCCCTGGAACGTGACGAACGAGTCCAACCGGCGACTGCGCACCGACTCCGGCTCGCCCTTGGTGGCCAGCGTCCACTGCGAAACCACGGTACGCCCGGCCGACACCGGTGTGATGGTGCGCACCACAACACCCATGATGTCGTTGATGATCAGGTTCGGGAAGATCAGCAGGTTGCGGTCGGTCTCGGCGATCCGCCTGCCGCGTTCGGCCCCGAACTTCTCGTCCAGGGCGCGCCGCTGCTGCTCGATGTACTCGCGGTTCTCCTCCCCCATCGCGGGCCGCCACCGCGCCACCGGACGCGCCCACGGGCCCTCGACCGTGATCACGGCGTGGCCGGTCCCCAGGTCCTCGGCTCTGGTCTCCTGACGCGGGTCCATGTAAGAACCCTCGGCCTCCTTGAGGTAGTCGAAATAGGTCCGGTGCAGGGGCAGCAGGTGGTAGCCGTCCAGGCTGTTCTCCACGAACAGCTTCCAGTTGGCGTCCATCGCGTACTCGTGGGTGCCGGTGACGATCTCCATCTCCGGCGACTGGTCGGCGACCAGGTCGAGGTAGTCGGCGGCTCGGCCGAGGTACGTCGCCAGATCCGGCGCGTCACCGTCGAAACAGCAGAAGACGAACCCGCGGTAGGACTCCACCCGGGCCGGCGAGCGCAGCGAGAACCGGGACCGGTCGAAGTCGGGGCCGTAACCCCCGGCGTCCGGCAGGCCGGTCAGCTCACCGGTACTCGCGTAGGTCCAGGCGTGGTAGAAGCAGGACAGGCCGCGGGCGTTACCGGTAGGCACCCGGCACAGCATCGCCCCGCGGTGCCGGCAGGTGTTCAGGTAGACCCGGACCGTTCCGTCGGTGGCGCGCCAGAAGATCAACGGGCGGTTGGCGACGGTGCGGGAGAGGTAGTCGCCGGTCTTGGGCAGCTCCGACTCGTGGCCGACGTAGAGCCAGGAGTGGTCGAAGATCGACCGCAACTCGGCCTCGTACACCTGCTCGTCGACCAGCGCAGCACGATTGACCCGAAAGTACCCCTCGTCCACCCGGTCCTGTACGTACTCGGCCGTCTCCGTCGCCGTTGGCGGCGGCAGGATCTGAGTCATTGCATTACTCCTCGTGTTTCGTGCCGGGCGCATCGGCCAGCAGCCTGCGCGGGTTCTCCGAGCGCACCTGGTCGACCAGGCCATCCGGCAATCGCGGATCGCGCAGCAGCTCGGCCGGGTCGACGGGCAGGAACGGGTAGTCGCTGCCGAGCACGAGGCGGTCGGTTCCGACCAGCTCGATCAGCAGGCAGAGCACGGCGGCGTCGAACACCAGCGGGTCGAACCAGATCCGCCTGGCGTAGGTCGCCGCAGGCTCGGGCATGGATTCCCGCGTCGGGGGCGCCATGCCGCGCACGAAGTCCAGCCGGGCGACCGACGCGGGCAGGCCACCGCCACCGTGGCTGGCCAGCAGGCGCAGCCCAGGGTGCCGGGCCAGCACTCCGTTGGCGATCAGGCCGGCCAGCGCCTCGCCGATCCGCGCCGGGAAGATCGCACCGGTGCCCGCCATCGCGTGATCGAACTCGGTGACCGAGCCGACCGAGTGCATGAAGACCAGCAGGCCCAGCCGTTCGGCTTCGGTGAAGAACTCGTCGAAGCGCCTGTCGTGCAACGGCGCGTCCGGGGTCGCACACGGGATCTCGACACCGAGCAGGCCGAGCCGCCCGATCTCGGCGAGCAGCTCCGGGGCCACCGCCGGGTCCTGCAACGGCACGATGCCCAGACCGCAGTAGAAGCCGTCGTACCCGACGACCTGCTCGGCCAGCCATTCGTTGAAGGCCCGGCAGTAGTCGGCCGCCTCGGCCGCCGGTGCCCACGTCGCGAACAACTCCGGCATCGCCGAGAGCACCTGCCCGGCCAGACCGCGCGCCGCCTGCTCGGCATGCCGCTGGTCGAGGTCGTAGGCGACGCGGCGCACCGTGCGGAACAGGCGGCCGGCCACGACCACGTCGGCCACGTCGTCCCGGTCGGCACGGCGCACCAGCCGGGCCCAGCGCGGGTCGGTGGCAGTCAGCCGCTCCACGAACGACGTCGCGGGGGGCACGACGTGCGTGTGGACGTCGACCGCTCCCGGCTCGGGCGGCGCCCACACGGGGCCGCTCACAGCACGATCGAGACGGTGCCGCCCGCTTCGACCAGGTCGTGGTCGAGGCGCGCAACCCGCTCCAGGATGCGGTAGTCGGGCACCGGGCCGGTATCCGGCGCGACCAGCAGGGTGTGCTCGTAGTGACCGATGAACTGGTCCAGTCGGCCGAGCCGGGTGCGCAGCACGTGGAAGTTGCTGTGCACCACGTACGTGCCCGGTTCCGGCTGCTCGGCACGCACGTTGGTGACCATCCGCCGGGTACGCGACTTCGGGCTCTCCGCGTGCGCGTGCTTGCTCTTGAGCCGGACGACCCGGCCGGCGAGCAGCTGGTGGTCGTCGTGGATGACCTGCAACGTCGTGTGCGGGTCGCCCTCGGCCGAGTCCTCGGCGGGTACGCGGTAGACCACGTCGGGGTGCATCAGCGCCAGCCACTCGTCCAGCCGCCACTCGTCCAGGAGCGCGGCCTCGCGGTACAGGAACTGTTCGATCCCGCACAGCACGGCCGGATCGACGACCGGAGGCGCAGCGAGAACGGTGCGGGGTTCACTCATGGTCAGCGCCCTCCTCGGACGGTCGATTCCTCGGTCATCGAGGCCAGCAGCCGGGCCAGATCGGTCGGCCGGGCCAGGAACGGGCTGTGCGAACCGGAGATCCGCACCGGCTCCACACCCAGCCGCTCCCGGGCAGCCCCGGCCGCCCACTCCGGCGACACCGCCCGGTCCTGATCGCAGATCACGTACCGGGTCGGTACGTCCGGGAACGCGCGTACGGGTGTGGTCTCTGCGATCGGGGTCGGCGCCTGTGGGCGCAGCCGTCCGGCGGCGGAGCGAGCGACGTCGTCGGGGCAGTCGTGGAAGAACAGCTCCCGGGCAGTCGCCGGTTCCCAGTAGGTGCGCCCCTGCTCGTCGCGGCGCTGCCGCGGCAGCGCGTGCTCGTAGAACCAGTCGTTCATCGGCCGCGACCGCGCGAGCTGCTCCCGCCAGGACGAGCCGGGCTCGGGAAGCAGCGAGGCGAGGTACACGAGCGCTGTCACGTCGGCCCGATCGGGGACCAGCGGCAGCGCCAGCCCGGCCAGCGAGTGGCCGACCACCACGCTGCGACCCGGCGCCACGGACGCCGCGACGGTGTCCGCGTACGCCTCCGCACCGGCGCCCACCACGTCGCTGGGCAGGTGAACGGCCGTCGCGGTGTGGCCGTCCACACGCAGCGCTTCAGCGAGCGGCGTCCAGCACCACGCCCCGTGCCAGCCGCCGTGCACCAGTACGAAGTGGGTCATCCCGGTGCCTGCCCGGCGGCGGCGGTGCGCTCGGCCAAGGTCTGCCCGCCGGCCATGACCAGCTCGGCCGGCACCTCGACCAGCCAGACCCGGACCCCGGTCTCCGGCACGCCGACCGCCTCGGCCGCGGCCTTGGACACGGCCCGCACGAGCTGCTGCTTCTGCTCGTCGGTGCGGCCCGCACCAAGGGTCACCTGAATGAACGGCATTGCTCCTCCTCATAGCCGGGTGTGGTCACCCGGCGGTCAGGGTGACGCTCCCGATGCCCGCGACGGTCGCGGTCACCGTGCGGCCCGGGCTCATCGCCACCGGCGCGGTCAGGCCACCGGAGAGCACCACCCAGCCGGCCTCCAGCCGCTTGCCCACGGTGGCCAGCGCGTTGGCCATGAAAGCCACGGCCGTGGCCGGGTGGCCCATGACGGCCGCTCCGGCCGCCGAATCGGTCACCTCGCCGTCCACCTCCAGTACGCAGGCGGCCAGCGCGAGGTCCATCGTCGGCGCGACCAGGTCGTTGCCGAGCGCGAACACCGACGAGCTGCCGTTGTCGGCGATCGCGTCGACATGGGTGAAGGAGAAGCCGTCGTACCGGCTGTCGATCACGTCGAGCGCCGCACACACGTAACCGGTGGCGGCCAGCACGTCGGCCGCGGTCGCGCCCGGCCCGGCGACGGGCGCGTTCAGTACGAACGCGATCTCCGGCTCGACGCGGGGATGGATGAGCTGCTCCAGCGGCAGGATGCCGCCGCTGGGCAGCGTCATATCGCTGGTGACCAGGCCGTACAGCGGCTCGTGCACGCCCATCGCGATCTGCTTCGCCTTGCTGGTCAACCCGAGTTTGCCGCCCACCACGCGGGCACCCCGGGCCACCCGCAGCCCGACCAGCGCCTCCTGCACCCGGTACGCCGTCGCCGTGTCCAGTTCGGTGTCCGCCGACAGCGGCTTGGTCGTGCTGCGCTCGCGCGCGGCGGTGTCCAGCCGCTCGGCCAGCTCGCTGACCTGCTGCTCGCCGCTCATGCCGTCACCACCGGAGCTTTCGCTTCGATGACGCTGACGCTGACGTGACCGAGCACGTCGAAGTCGGCCCGAACGGTGTGCCCGGCCGTCAGCGGCACCGCCCGGGTGCAACTGCCCGGCATGATCAGGTCACCCTCTTCCAGCCCGGTCTGGTAGGCGGCCAGCGTGTTGGCCAACCAGGCGACCGCCGTGGCCGGGTTGCCCAGCACCGCGCCGGACGCACCGGTCTCGACCACCTCGCCGTTGTCCCGCAGCGTCACGCCGATCAGCCGGGGGTCCACGTCGTCCAGCCGGACGCGGTTGCCGCCCACGACGACGAGCGCGGAGGAGGCGTTGTCGGCGATGGTGTCGACGATGCCGATCCGCCAGTCCTGGATGCGCGAGTCGATGATCTCCAGTGACGGCACCACGAACTCCGTTGCCGCGAGCACATCGGCGACCGTGACGCCGGGGCCGCGCAACGGGCGGCCGAGCACGAACGACACCTCGGGCTCCGCCCGAGGCGCAATCAGGTCGGCGGCCCGCAGCGGCGTGCTCTCGGGGTGGAACATGGAGGCGCGCAGCACACCGAAGTCCGGTGTGTCCACACCGAACTGCTGCTGCATCGCCTTCGCGGTCAGGCCGACCTTGTGGCCGCGCACGGGATCGCCGTCGGCGACCCGCAGTCGCACGCCCTCGACCTGGATGGCGTAGGCGTCGTCGGTGGTCGCCGCCGGATAGCGCTGGCTGATCGGCTCGATGGGCGTGCCGGTCCGCTCAGCCCGTAGCAGTTCCGCGGCAAGCGCGCGGACCTCATCACGTGTCAAGGGCATCCGGCCATGCTCACCTCCGGAACCCACCACCTCAACAGGCTGGTCCGCTGAATGAACCCCTGCAGGTCGCGGGCCTGTGCGTTGCTCCCGGACCCCGCTACCAGGCAGCGGGGCGCAGGACCCCGGAAGCGCCATCGGCCCGGTCAGCTCAACTCCTGTCAGGGAGTGGTCGAACGTGCCCGCCCGGTAGTCGATCGAGTTCCCTGACCCCTGACCTCGTGTCTGGCGACCGGTGGTCGTCGAGGACCGGGTATTGCGCAAGAAGGCGGTCGGGCGTACGACTGGCGCGACGTGCGTCCGACCGAGGAGGTGTCGGATGGGGCCAGGCGGGGTGCAGCCGGGCCGGGATCCGCCCGGTCGGCCCGAAGTCCTGCTGCACGAGAACGCACGTACGCGGGTGACCCGGCTGTTCCTGCCCGGGCGCACCGTTGTCCGTAAGGAGCCGCTGGGACCGGACGCCGACCGTCGGCTGCGGCATGAGGTGGCGATGCTGCAGCGGTTTCGCGGTGTCGCGGGGGTTGTCCAGCTGGTGGAGGCGCCGCGGTATCCGGGGTCGATCGTGCTGGCGGACCTGGGTGGTACGAGCCTGGCCGGCCGGGCGACACCGCTGGATGTGAACGAGCTGATCCGGCTCGGGTCGGGGTTGGCTCGGGCGGTGGCGGCGATCCACCGCCGGGGAGTGATGCACCGGGACATCACCCCGTCCAACATCATGATCTCCGACGACGGGGCCCCGTGCCTCCTGGACTTCGCGTTGGCGACCTCGTTCGCCGAGATCCGCCCCGAGTTCACCCACCACACCGAGATCGTCGGGACGCTCGCCTACCTCGCCCCCGAGCAGACCGGGCGGACCGGGCAGTCGGTGGATCAGCGTGCCGACCTGTACTCGTTGGGCGCGACGCTGTACGAGCTGGCGACGGGCGAGCCACCGTTCGGTTCCGGCGACCCGTTGCGCCTGACCCATGACCACCTGGCGCGCGTACCGGTGGCGCCGGCTGAGGTCAACCCGGCCGTGCCCGCGCCGTTGTCCGAGATCGTCATGCGTCTCCTGGAGAAGGAACCGGACCACCGGTACCAGAGCGCGGAGGGCGTGGCCCACGACCTGGAGTGGCTGCGCGACGCCCGGGCTCGTCCGGCTGCGGCCCGGTTCCGCATCGGCGAGCACGATGTTCCGCTGCGGTTGCTGCCGCCGTCGCGGCTGGTGGGGCGCGATGCCGAGGCGGCGGCCCTGGAGGCCGCCTTCGAGGAGGCGCTGGCGGGCCGATGCCAGGGGGTGCTGGTCAGTGGGGCGCCGGGGGTGGGCAAGACGGCGCTGGTCGATCAGCTGCGGACGGTCGTGACGGCCAGGAACGGCTGGTTCGTCGCCGGCAAGTTCGACCCGTACCGGCGGGATCTGGTGTTCAACGCGGTCCACCAGGCGTTCCGTGCCTTGGGCCGGATGCTCCTGGCCGAGCCGGACGACGAGCTGGCCGAGGTCCGCGATCGGGGCCTTGCGGCGCTCGGCCCGAACGCGGGTCTGCTGAGCGCGACAGTGCCGGAGTTCGAGACGCTGCTGGGGGTGCCCCCTGATGCGGGGGATCCGCTGACCGCGCAGGCGCGGGCGCAGCAGGTGGGTATGCACGGCCTGCGAGCGGTCGCGTCGCGGGAACGGCCGGTGGTGATGTTCCTCGACGACCTCCAGTGGGGCGGACGAACCCCGCTCGGCTTCGTCGATCTCGTGCTGAGCGAGGAGCCGGTCGAGGGCCTGCTGCTGGTGGGGGCGTACCGCGACAGCGACGTGGACGTGGCACATCCGATGGCCGCGCTGCTGTCCCGGTGGCGCGACCAGACCGGCGTGCGGCGGCTGCGGCTGGACAACCTGCCGGTGCCGAGCCTCGTCACCCTGGTTGCGGAGATGCTGCACGTGGACCGGGCCAGAGCGGCGGGCCTGGTCGAGATGGTCAACGCACACACGTCCGGCAACCCGCACGAGACGGTGGAGCTGCTCAACGCGCTGCAACGCGAGGGCGTGCTGACCGCGACGGCCACCGGCTGGCGGTGGGACGATGCCGCCGCGCGCGCTCGTCTCGGCGAATCCGAGGTGGCCGGTCTCCTTGCGGCGAGGGTCGAGGCCATGCCGCCGACCTCCCGCGCAGTGGTCGAGGCGATGGCCTGCCTGGGCGGGCGGGCCGAGGTGAACCTCCTGCAGACCGTCACCGACGCACCGGCGGGTGTCCTGGACCGACAGCTGGCGCCCGCCCTCGACGAGGGCGTGCTCGTGGTGGAGCCCGGGGTGCGCGAGGCGGTGCGGTTTCGCCACGATCGGACCCGTGAGGTCATCCTGCACGGGCTGGACCCGCAGCGGCGGCGCGACCTGCAGCTGACGATGGCCCGGCGGTTGTCCGGGGTGGGGGAGCTGTTCGCGGTGGCCGCCGAGCAGTACCTGCCGGTGATCGACGCGGTCAGCGACGGTGCGGAGCGGCAGCGGGTGGTGGCACTGCTGCGCCGCGCCGCCGAGCAGGCAGCGTTGATCGGGGAGGACACCCTGGTGAACGCGCTCCTCGCCGGCGCGCTGCCGCTCATCGACCCGGCGGACACCGCCTCGCTGGTCGCGGTGCACACCGGCCGCCACGCCGCCCTGTACAGCCTGGGCCGCCTCGACGACGCGGACGAGGAGTACCGCGTCCTCAGGCGGCTGTGTCCCTCTGCGATCCAGCGCGTCCACGCGACGGCCCTGCAGGCGCGCAGCCTGACCCACCAGGCACGTTTCGCCGAGGCGATCGAGCTGGGCCTGGACTCGTTGCGCGCCTTCGGCGTCACCGTCCCGGCCGCCGACCGCCTCGCCGACGAGCTCGACCAGCAGTTCGAGTATCTGTACCGGTGGTTGGACGACACCGAAGCGGCCGATGACCTGGGGCGGCCGGAGCTCACCGACCCCACGCTGCTCGCCGCGACCCGCCTGATCGACGCGGTCCTGCCGGCGGCCTACTTCGTCGCCGACCACGCGCTACAGGCGTGGCTGAGCCTGGAGGTGGTGCGGATCTGGCTCGAAGACGGCCCGGGGCCGACCCTGGTCAGCCCCGCCTGCGTCGCCGCGTTCCACGCTGTGGCTCAACGCGGCGACAGCGCCACGGGGTACCGGGCGTTGCGGCGGATCCTGGCGGCGGGCGAAGCCCGTGGCTATGAGCCCGATACGTCGCACGCGCGCCGCGTGTTCGCCATCCTCAGCTGCTGGTTCGAGCCCATCGAGAACGGTCTCCATGCCACCCAGCGCGCCCGCGAGGGCCTGATCGCCGGCGGCGCACTGGAGTACGCCGGCTACACCTACCACCCGACGGTGTACTACGTGCTGGACTGCGCGCCAACCCTCGACGACGTCATCGCCCACGTCGAGGCGGGGCTGGCGTTCGTGCGTCGGACGGGCAGCGAACAGACCGGTCAGTGGCTCGACAGCCACCTGTGGCTGGCCGATGTACTGCGCGGCGAGGGGTCGGCCGCGATCGGCACAGCGGTTCCCACGGACAGGTACGCCGACAACCCGCTCGCGCTGTTCCACGCGCATCTCAACCGGGCGATCGCCGCGCTCGTCTTCGGTCACGGGGTCGAACTGGCGCGGCACACCGCGGCGGCGATGCCGCTGCTGCCGGCCGTCCTGGGCAACTACCCGACCGCCGTGGCCCACCTGCTGCGCGGGCTGGCCGTCGCCGAGCAGGCCCGCGCAGCCCATGGTGACGAGCGCGCAGCTCTGCTGTCCGAACTGGACGAGGTGACGCGGTGGCTGGCCGCCCGCGCCGCGGACGCGCCCGACAACTTCCTGCACCTGCTGCGACTGGTCGAGGCCGAGCGGGCCTGGGCGGTCGGCGGCTTCCAGGGCGCCGTGCTGGCCTTCGACGCGGCACGACGCGAGGTCTCCCGGCGGCAGCGCCCGTGGCATCGAGCCGTGATCGCCGAGCACGCCGCCCGCTTCTACCTGGCCCATGGCATCGGACAGGCCGGCTACGACCTGCTCGCCCAGGCCCGCGAGGAGTACCTCTCCTGGGGAGCGACGGCGAAGGTCGGCCAGCTGGACTGGGCGTACCCGATCCTGCGACGACACCCCGACGCAGCCGCCGAAGCGCGCGGCGACGAGCCCGGCGACGTTCTTCATCAGCGGGCCGCCCTGACGACCGGGACGATCGACCTGCTGGGCATCCTGTCCGCGTCGCAGGCGCTGAGCTCCGAGACCAGCATCCAACGCCTGCACGCCCGCGTGGCCCAGGTGCTCGGCGCGATGACCGGCGCCACCGGTGTGCAGCTCCTGCTGTGGAGCGACGACCACCACGACTGGTTGCTGCCGTCGTCCGACGGCGGCACCGCCCCGGTCAGAGGCACCGGCAACGAGCACTCGGTGCCGCTGTCCGTCCTGCGCTACGTCCAGCGCATCGGTGAACCGCTGGTCGTGGCCGACGCCACCCGCGACGACCGGTTCGCCCGCGACCCGTACCTCGCCGACCTCGACTGCTGTTCCCTCCTGGCCGTCCCCATCCTCAGCCGCGGCACCCTGCGAGCACAGCTGCTGTTGGAGAACCAGCTCATCCGCGGCGCGTTCACCGCCGAGCGGCTCGACGCCGTCACGCTCATCGCGGGCCAGCTCGCCGTCTCCCTCGACAACGCCCAGCTCTACGGCGAGCTCACCACCTCCCGCGCGCGGATCGTCGCCACCGCCGACCAGACCCGCCGACGCATCGAACGGGACATGCACGACGGCGCCCAGCAACAGCTGGTCTCCCTGGTCCTGCAGGCGCGTGCGATACAGGTCATGGTGCCTCCCGAAGCCGTCGAGCTGGCCGCACAGCTCGACGACCTGGCCACCCAGGCGACCACCGCACTCGACGAACTGCGCGAGCTCGCCCGCGGTATCCATCCGGCGACCCTCGCCGAAGGCGGCCTGCGCCCCGCTCTCAACGTTCTCGCCCGCCGCTCCTCCGTCCCGGTCGAGCTGGACATACGAGCAGACGGCCGGCTGCCCGAACAGGTCGAGATCGCCGCCTACTACCTCGTCGCCGAAGCACTCACCAACACCGCGAAACACGCGCGTGCCTCAGCCGCCCACATCACCATCGACGTCCTGCGCACCACCTCCGGCAGCGCGCTACGGATCTGCGTACGCGACAACGGCCGGGGCGGCGCCGACCTCGGGGCCGGAAGCGGGCTCGTCGGAATCAAGGACCGGGCCGAGGCGCTCGGCGGTCACCTCTCCATACACACCGCCCCCGGTGCAGGCACCACTCTGCAAGCCGAACTCCCGCTCTCCCCCACGCACCCGGGTTCCGGTTGACGGACCGTCTCCGGGTCGGCACCACGCTCGACGAGCTGGAGGCGATCGGCCACGTCGAGTGCAAGCCCGATCCCGCGGACCGCAGCCGGCCCGCGGCGACGGTCAGGTCAGCGCCAGTCCTCCATCGACTGCGAGGACCTGCCCGGTTATCCACGCGGCACCGGGATCGCACAGACGCACGATCCACTCGGCTACCTCGCCGGGCTCGCCGCGCCTGCCGAGCGGGATCCGCGCCTCCTCCGCCAGCTTGATCTCGGCGATCATGGCGTCGGACAGGCCGGCAGCGACCAGCGCTCCGCTCTCGGTCGGCCCGGGTGCGACAGCGTTCACGCGGATCTGTTCACCGGCCAGCTCTGCGGCCCAGCTACGGGTGAGCTGCTCGACTGCAGCCTTCGACGCCCCGTAGTGACTGGCGCCGGGAGAGGGGCGGTGTCCGAACGTGCTCGACACGTTGACGATGGTGCCGCCGTGTTTGCGGAGCTGGGGCAGTGCGGCACTGGCGAGGAGGCTGGGCGCCGTCACGTTCACGGCGAGAATGTCGGCGATCCGGGTGGCCGTACTGTCGGCCAGGGGCATCGATGCGAAGACGCCTGCGCCGTTCACCAGGACATCGATGCGGCTCCACTCCCTCACCGCGGCATCGATCACCGCCTGTGCCACATCGTCGCTGCGCAGGTCGGCCACGAACGGGACGATGGACGGTTCCCCTCCCGCCGTCTCCTCCAGCTCTTCGAAGCGCCGTCCGACTGCCAGCACGCCGGCACCCGCCAGGGCGAATGCGCGCGCTGTTGCTCTGCCGATCCCGGAGCTTGCGCCAGTGACGATCACCCCGCGCCCGGTGAAGGCACCCGCACGGCCAGGTACTGCTGACTCGCTGTTCGACATCTGGTTGTCTCCACTCGTTGCCACGCCAGGTGCGCTCGGTCAGGAACCCGTAGAGGGCTCGTCGCCCCGGCTGTCGTGGCCGTCCGCCGCCTCGACCGCACCGAGGAGGTTGCGCAGGCCGATCTCCTCCCGCTGAACGTCCATCGGGTCGAACGGCCACTCGGCGCTCGGCAGCTCCATGACCTGCTCGGGACGACTCAACTCAGCCAGCTTCAGCTCCGCCTCGACCTCGATCTCGAGCCCGCCCAGCACGTCGCCGCCGTCGGTCGGGTTACCCATGTCTTCCTCCATGCCTGTGGTCGGCCGTCTGCTCGGCCCGGAGGAAGGACAGGACAGCCACGGAGCTTGTGACAGCACCCCAGTCACCTGCCCGGCGATGTGCCCAGCGGCACAGCGTGCTTTGTTGGAGGTCAGGTCAATACGCTGCCTACGGTGTCGCGGAAGGTCGGAATCCCGTCGATCTTCTCCTCGGTGCCGCCGAGGATCCGGCCGGCGAGTGCCAGCCGTCTGGTCCAGGGTCCAAGCGGCGGCGACAGGTGTTCTTGCCACCTGCCGAGTGTCCCGGGCGGCGTCCGCTGTGGCGCTTGATTGGATCAGGTCGACGCGCGGCCGCTCTCGGCGACAGTCACCGCGTCCAGAAGCCAATCGCTGCTGCTCCACGGCGATCGGTCGAGACCGTACTGACGTTGATACCCAGCGCAGGCTCCCGGGGACCGCTCCGGCGGCGAACGAATCGGCACGAAGTCGCTGTCGGCCGTCTTCGCACTCAGCCGACGAAGGCCTTCCGGCCGGCCTCCGCCACCTGGTGGTCCTCGTCCACGGTGCCGGCGCTGACGCCCACAGCCCCGGCGATCGTGCCGTCGGACGTGCGCAGCAGCACGCCGCCGGCAAAGACGACCAGGCGCCCGCCGGTGGTGGACTCGATCCCGTAGAGGGCCGCGCCGGGCTGTACGAGCGGCACGAGCTCACGGGTGTCCGTTTGAAAGTAGACGGCGGTGAGCGCCTTCTTCTGCGAGATGTCCGCACCGATGAGCTTGGTGTCGTCCATCGCTACGAAAGCGACGAGGTTGGCGCTGTCGTCGACCACTGCGATGTTCATGGGCTGCCCGATCGAGTTTGCCTCGACCTTGCAGGCCTCGATGATGTTCTCGGCCTGCTCGAGGGTGATGTTGCGGCTCATGATTACTCCCTGTCAGAAGAAGACGGGCATCGCGGCCTCAGCCGCGACTCCCCGTGATACCACGATCGGCGAGCCACAATCGGACACGGCGGTGGCGGATGTGGAGCTCGCGGCCGGGCGGAGATCAGCGGCGTGGCCCTTCTTCGCCATTCCGGCATCGATACTCGCCGACGGCATCAGAACGCGGAGCTGATAGCCCCGCTCAGGTGCTCGCGCGCACGACCAGCCGGTGCGGAGTGGTGACACTGCGAGGCGGGAGGTCGGGCTCGGACAGCCGCGAGATGACCATCTCCAGCGCCGACTCGACCACGAACGCCCGGTCGATCGCCACAGTGGTGAGCGCAGGGGTCGTGAAGCGCGACTCGGGCACGTCGTCGACGCCGACGAGCGCGACGTCGTCCGGCACGCGGCGGCCGTGGCGGTGCAAGGCGCTCAAGGCGCCGATGGCGAGCACGTCGTTGGCGGCGAACACCGCGTCGACGTCCGGGTGCTCGGCGAGCAGGGCGTCGACGGCGTCGGAGCCGTCCTGGCGGTCCCATGCCGGCACGGTCCGGATCAGCGAGTGCTCCACCGGCAGGTCCGCCGCCCGGAGCGCTTGCGTGTAGCCGAGTATCCGCTGCTCCATCGCCGACTTCGCCCGATCCTGCTGGTGGCCGATCACGGCGATCCGCCGCCGCCCCGACACCGCCAGATGGCTCGTGGCGCTGCGGCCGATGGCGGTGCTGTCGATGTCGACGCGGTCGGCCTGCGCGGCCGCTCCGTGCTCGCCGAGCAGCACCATCGGGGTGTCGTGCCGGGGCGCGGCCAGCTCGGACGGGGGCATCGAGAGCGGGCTGAAGATCAGCGCGTCGGCGAACCGGACGGGCGAGCCCGCGGCGACCTGGCGCTCGCGCTCGATGTTGCCGTCGGTCTGCTCGACGACGACCGTGAGCCCGTGCTCGCGCGCCGCGCTGACCAGTAGGGCGGCGAGGTCGGCGAAGTAGGGCATGTCGACGTGCGGGACGGCCAGTGCAATAGCGCCCGTGCGACCTCTGCGCAGCTGCCGGCCGACGGCCTGCGGGCGATATCCCAGCTCCTCGACGTAGCGCTGGACGTGGGTGCGGGTCTCGGGGCGCACGTGGACGTAGTCGTTGACGACGTTGGAGACGGTCTTCGGTGACACGCCCGCGGCGACCGCCACGTCGCGCATCGTCACCGGTCGCCGTTGCGTCCCCACGGTTCCAGTCTCCCCTGCGGCGATGCTCTTGACAGCCAAGGGCACCCTGGAGAGGGTATTACCACGATGTAAAGGGGAGTGGTCAATGACGACACACCGCCTCTCGCGCCGCACCCTGCTGCGCGCGACCGCCGTCGGCGCCGGCGCTGCCGTTCTGTCCTCGTGCGCGCGAGGCCCAGGAGGCGCCGTCGACCTGGCGTACTGGAACTTCTTCGGAGGCAGCGACGGCGAGCTCATGGTGGAGCTCGTCAACGACTTCCGGGCCGAAGCGCCCGGTGTCCGCGTCACCGCCACCACGCTCGACTGGGGCCCGCCCTACTACACGAAGCTGGCGATGGCGTGCGCGGGCGGCCGGGCGCCCGACCTGGCCACGCTGCACGCCTCCCGGCTGGCGACGTTCGGGCGCGACCTGCTCGACGAGTGGGACCTCGACGAGCTCGCGGCCCGGGGCGTCAGCATCGATGAGTTCCCGCAGCCCGTCCTGGACCGGGTGCTGGTCGACGGCCGGCTGAGGGCGTTGCCACTCGACACCCACCCGCTCGTCCTCTACTACAACACCGACATCTGCGAGCGAGCCGGACTGCTCGCCCCGGACGGCACGCTGGCGCCGATCACCAGCGCCGAGCAGATGCTCGACGCGGGCCGGCGCGCCGCCGAGGTCACCGGCTCCATCGGGATCTCGCTCGGCATCGGCGAGAGCTCCCACGTGTGGATGGTGTTCTGGTCGCTGTTCCGCCAGCTCGGCGGGGAGATGCGGCTGCCCGACGGCGGGCCGGCCGAGGTGGACCGGGACGCGGCCGTCCAGGCGATGACCTTCCTGAGGGATATGTGCGACGGCACGATCTGCTCGCCCACCCTCGACGGGCAGTCGGCGCCGGCGGCCTTCGCGAGCCAGCAGGCCGGGTTCCTGTTCGTCGGACCGTGGGAGGTGACCTCGGCCCGCGAGGCGGAGATCCCGTTCTCGATGACGCAGTTCCCCGCCCTGCTCGGGGATACGCCGTTCGTGCGGGCGGACAGCCACAGCTTCGTGCTGCCGAGGCAGGCCAGCGTCGACCCCGCTGCCCGCGCGGCGGCGTACGACATGGCGGTGTCGATGTTGCGCAACAGCCTCGTCTGGGCGACGGGCGGCGGGCACATCCCGGCACTGTCCGCGGTGGCGGCGAGTCCGGAGTACCGGGCGGAGCAGCCGATATCGAACTACCGGGAGGCGGCGCAAGTGGTGGAGTTCGATCCCGAGACCTACTTCTCCGGATCCGGGTCGACGCTGATGTCGCGGGCCGGGCAGAGCCTGCAGGGGGTGGCGACCCGGGCGCTGACACCGGAGCAGGGCGCCGACGACCTCATCGGCTGGCTCGACGAGCAGATCACCTTCGGGAGCCCACTGTGAACGAGCGTCAGCGAGTGAACCATCGATTCAGCGACTCGGCGCAGCCCTCGACCGAGCGCAGCGAGGTCTTCGGATGACGGCGGGGACGGTCGCCGCTCCGGGCCGCGTCGCGCCGGGCACCGCCGCCCGTGGGGGGCGCAGCCTCGTCGGCGGCCGCGGCGGGATCTGGTTCGTCCTGCCGTTCCTGCTGGTCTACGCCGCGTTCGTGCTGTGGCCGCTGGTCTACGGCCTGGGTCTGAGCTTCTTCGACACCAGCCTGGTGCGCAGCGAGTCGCAGTTCGTCGGGCTGGCCAACTACGTGCGGCTGTTCTCCGACCCCGAGGTCTGGCGCACGCTCGGCGTCACGGTGCTGTTCACGATCGGCAGCACGATCCCGCTGGTGGCGGTCGCACTGGTGATGGCGCTGCTGGTGCAGACCGGAGTCCGCGGGCAGTGGTTCTG
Organism: Pseudonocardia xinjiangensis; assembly: GCF_050948425.1. Classification (NCBI taxonomy): domain Bacteria; kingdom Bacillati; phylum Actinomycetota; class Actinomycetes; order Pseudonocardiales; family Pseudonocardiaceae; genus Pseudonocardia; species Pseudonocardia xinjiangensis. The sequence goes on from NZ_CP192009.1 coordinate 5,517,243, forward strand.
GCGCTTCGCCTACTTCGCGCCGTTCCTGCTGCCGGTGGCCACCGTCGCCCTGATCTGGCAGTGGCTGTTCTCCGGTGACTACGGCCTGCTCAACGGGGTCCTGTCCGGGCTGGGCCTGCCGACGGTGGGGTGGCTCACCGAGCCGGACATCGGCCTGTGGTCGGTCGTCATCCTCACCGTCTGGTGGACGGTCGGCTTCAACTTCCTGCTCTACCTCGCCGCCCTGCAGGCGATCCCCGCCCAGCTGTACGAGGCCGCGGAGATCGACGGTGCCGGCGGCTGGCGGCGACTCTTCTCGATCACGCTGCCGCTGCTGAACCGCACGACGGGCCTGGTGGTGGTGCTGCAGGTGCTCGCCTCGCTGAAGCTGTTCGACCAGGCCTACATCCTGTACCAGGCCAACGGCGGGCCGGGCGGGTCGGCGACGCCGATCCTGCAGTACGTCTACGAGACCGGGTTCGTGGACTACCGCCTGGGCTACGCCTCGGCCATCTCCTACATGTTCTTCGTGCTGATCATCCTGATCGCCCTCGTCCAGGCCCGGCTCAGCCGCAGGAGTGAACTGTGACCACCGCGCCCGACACCGCGAACCCCGCCACGACCCCCCTCCTGCCGCGGGCCCGTCGGCCACGCTCCGACGACGGCCCCGCGGACGTGCGGCGCTACACACCACTAGCCCGTGCCGGCATCATCACCGCGCTGCTGGTGGTGACGGTGCTCTGGTTGGCGCCGCTGATATGGGCGCTGCTCACCTCGCTCAAGCAGGAGGCCGACACCACCACCGTGCCGATCGAGGTCATTCCCGATCGCGGGTTCACGCTGCAGGCCTACGCCTCGGTGCTCGCCGACGGGAACCTGGTGACCTGGTTCGTCAACAGCACGGTGGTCGCGCTGGTGGTCACGGTGCTGACGGTGGCGCTGTCGGCGGCGGCCGCGTACGGCTTCTCCCGCACCCGGTTCCGGGGCCGCAACGCGCTGTTCGCGTTGACGATCGCGGGGATCATGGTTCCGCCGCAGATCCTGATCGTGCCGCTGTACCGGCAGATGCTGGCGATGGGCCTGGCCGACACCTACGCCGGCATCATCCTGCCGCAGCTGGTGCTGCCGGCGATGGTGTTCATCCTCAAGAAGTTCTTCGACGGCATCCCGCACGAGCTGGAGGAGGCCGCCCGCGTCGACGGCGCCGGCTCGTTGCGGATCTTCCTGCAGATCGTGCTGCCGCTGTCACGGTCGATCCTCGCCGCCGTGTCGATCTTCGTGTTCATCCATGCGTGGAACAACTTCCTGTGGCCGTTCATCATCACCTCCGACCCTGGCCTGATGACGCTCCCGGTGGGGCTGGTGCAGGTGCAGAGCGCGTTCGGGGTGCGCTATGCCCAGGTGATGGCCTCGGCGATCCTCGCAGGGCTGCCGCTGATCGTCGTGTTCATGCTGTTCCAGCGCCAGATCATCCGCGGGGTCGCCACCACCGGCCTCGGCGGAACGTGAACCGCACGACCGTCCAGAAGGGAACGCCTTGCCCCGCGCACGCCTGACCATCGATCCCGACTTCACGATCGCCCCCGTGCCCCGGCGCCTGTTCGGCTCGTTCGTCGAGCACATGGGCCGCGGCGTCTACACGGGCATCTACGAGCCCGGTCACCCGAAGGCCGACGCGGACGGTCTGCGCACCGACGTGCTGGACCTGGTGCGCGAGCTCGGCCCCACCGTCGTGCGCTACCCCGGCGGCAACTTCGTCTCCGGGTACTACTGGGAGGACGGTGTCGGCCCGAAGGACCAGCGGCCGCGGCGCCTGGACCGGGCATGGCGCTCGATCGAGACCAACGAGTTCGGCCTGGGCGAGTTCTCCCGCTGGACCCGCGCCGCGGGTACCGAGCCGATGATGGCGGTCAACCTGGGCACCCGCGGCGTCCAGGAGGCGTGCGACATCCTGGAGTACGCCAACCACGCAGGCGGCACCAAGTACTCCGACCTGCGCCGCGCCCACGGCGACGCCGAGCCGTTCGACATCAAGCTGTGGTGCCTGGGCAACGAGATGGACGGCCCGTGGCAGGTGGGCCACAAGACCGCCGCCGAGTACGGCCGGCTGGCCGCCGAGACCGCGCGCGCCATGCGCCTGGTCGACCCGAGCATCGAGCTGGTCGCGTGCGGCAGCTCGAAGTACGCCATGCCGACGTTCGGCGAGTGGGAACGGGTAGTGCTCGAGGAGACCTACGACCAGGTCGACTACATCTCCGCGCACGCCTACTACCAGGAAGACGACGACGGCCCGCACAGCACGGGCGACTTCCTCGCCTCCGCCCGGGACATGGACGTCTTCATCGAGGCCGTCGTGGCCACCGCCGACGCCGTGCGCGCCCGCGGCAAGCACCGCAAGCGGATCGACATCTCCTTCGACGAGTGGAACGTCTGGTACCAGACGCGCCACCGCGCGACCGCGATCGCCAAGGGCGAGAGCGACTGGGAGGTGGCGCCGCGGGTGATCGAGGACGAGTACTCGATCACCGACGCGGTGGTCGTCGGCACGCTGCTCAACTCCCTGCTCCGCCACGGCGACCGGGTCACGGTGGCGTGCCAGGCGCAGCTGGTGAACGTGATCGGCTTGCTGCGCAGCGAGCCGGGCGGCGCGGCGTGGAAGCAGCCGATCGCCCACCCGTTCGAGCAGGTCCGCCGACGGGCGACGGGCGAGATCCTCGCCGTGCGCACCCGCAGCGACCGCTACGAGAGCCCTCGGTTCGGCGATGTCGACGTGGTCGACGCCGCCGGCACCTGGGACGCCGAGAGCGGCGTGGTCTCCCTGTTCCTCGCCAACCGCGACCAGGCGGAGTCCGCGACCGTGGAGGTCGGGGTGCGCGGCTTCGGCGAGCTGCGCGTGCAGCACGCCGCGGTGCTCGCCGCCGACGAGGGCCAGGACCGGCACACCACGAACGACGAGCAGCACCCGGACCGGGTGGGCATGCGCCCCCTGGACGGTGTGCAGATCGCCGACGGCACCGCGCAGCTCACGTTGCCGCCGCTGTCGTGGGCGGTCGTCCAGCTCGTCCGCGTCTGACGGCTCTGGCGCCGATCTCGACGCCAACCCTTCCGGGCGTCGGCGAGGTGTGCTCCGCGAGTTGAGCACGCCAAAAGGGCACGGAACGGCGCTCGATTCGAACGGCGCCGCGCCCCGCTCGTTGTGTCCGCGCGTGCCGCCGGGACCGGCCACCAGGCCGAATGCCCGGCGGGCTCTTGCGCGGTGCGCAGCACGGAGCGCGGCGCCGCAGGCGCCGCCTTGTTGTCGGTCTGGCCGTCTCCGCCGACCGTCCGGCGGACTGAACCGTCGCCGTCGCGGGGCTCGGGGGTGGCCACCGACATCGACATCGACATCGACATCGACATCGACATCGACATCAGCGTGGCCGTGGCCACCGCCCCACCACTCCCACGTCGATCTCGCCGCTACCCCCGACCGGGCATCTCCCCCATCGGCAGGACGCCTCCGGCAACGACCCGGGGTAGGAAGCCGCGCGCAGAATAAATGTGGCGCCATCCAATTATCACACCGCATTGATGCGGCCATCCGAGTGGGGATTCCCGTCATCCTATCGGCTCGCCCTGTGAGCACGCGAGAATCACTTTCCGCGGGAGCTGCGAAGGCGACTCACGCGGCCTTGCTCAGCGGAATCGCGTACGGAGATCCGCCCTCCGCGACCAATGCGCACCTTGACGGTGCGATCACCGCCCGCCTAGCATCGCCGCACAGCCACCAGTTGAAACGATTCAACTCCGCAGCCACGTCTGACAAAGAGGTCAAACGATGCGCAAGCCCAGGTGCACACGAACGCGGGCGCTCGTCGCCCTGGCGGCGGCCGTCCTCGCCACCGGCTGCAGTGCCGGCAGTCTCGGTTCCAGTGGGGGCGACGGGGCGGGCGTCACGCTGTCGTTCCTCACCAGCAACGGCCCCGAGGACATCGCCCTCGCCGAGGGCCTGGCCACCGCCTTCATGGCCCGGAACGCCGGCGTGACCGTCCAGGTCGAGCAGCGCCCGCAGGGCACCGAGGGCGACAACCTCGTGAAGACGCGCCTGGCCACCGGCGACATGGCCGACGTCTTCGTCTACAACTCCGGGTCGCTCCTCCAGGCCCTCAACCCGGCGCAGACCCTCGCGCCGGTCACCGACCAGCCGTGGGCCCAGGACCTCGACAAGACCTTCGTCGACGCGGTGTCCGGGAACGGCCAGGTCTTCGGCGCCCCGATCGGCACCGTCCAGGCCGGCGCCGTCATGTACAACAAGGCCGTCTACCAGCAGCTCGGTCTCCAGGTCCCCCGGACCTGGGACGAGTTCATGGCGAACAACGCGGTGATCGACCAGCGCACCGACGCCGCGCCGGTGATCCAGACCTACCGGGAGACCTGGACCTTGCAGCTGTTCGTTCTCGGCGACTTCCGCAACGTCCTGCAGACCGAGCCGGACTTCCCCCAGCGCTACACGGCCGGCCAGGTGAAATACGCGACGTCCGCCGCGGCGTTGCGGGGCTTCCAGCACCAGCAGGCGGTGCACCAGGCCGGCTACATGAACGAGGACTTCGCCTCCGCCACCTACAACGACGGGCTGCGGATGCTGGCCGAGGGCACGGGCGTGCACTACCCCATCCTCACCAGCGCGATCGGCGAGCTCGTCGCCAGCCACCCGGACGGGGTCGCCGACATCGGCGTCTTCGGGCTGCCGGGCAACGACGCGGCGACGAACGGCATCACCATCTGGACGCCGAACGCGGCGTACACGCCGCAGACGACGCAGGGCCCGCAGCGCGACGCGGCACTGCGCTTCCTGGCCTTCATCGCCAGCCCCGCCGGCTGCCAGGCGATGACGGACGCGGCGACGCCGACCGGCCCGTACGTCGTCGCGGGCTGCGAGCTCCCCGCGGACGTGCCACCTGCGGTGAAGGACATCCAGACCTACCTCGACCGGAGTGCCGCGAGTCCGGCGCTGGAGTTCCTGTCACCGGTGAAGGGTCCGAACCTCGAGAACCTCACGGTGGAGGTCGGCTCCGGCATCCGCTCTGCCGAGGACGCCGCCGCTCTCTACGACCAGGACGTCGCTCAGCAGGCTCAGCAGCTCGGCCTCGCCGGCTGGTGACCGCGCCCCGCTGACAGCCGGACGACCCCGGACCCGCGCAGGGAGGCACCCGATGGCGACGAACACCATGGCTGGACCTGCGGCGCCACCCGGCCGCAGCGCTCGACCCGGGAAACCGCGCGGCAGCCGGAAGAGCCCGTACCCGCACTGGTTCTATCTTCCGGCGGCGATCGTCTACTCGGTGCTCTTCCTGGTGCCCACGTTCGCGTCGTTCTACCTCAGCCTGACCCGGTGGACGCTCTTCGAGACGGAGTTCATCGGCTTCGACAACTTCGTCACGTTCTTCGAGCAGCCGCAGCTCGTCACCGGTCTGGTGAACACGATGATCTACGCCTTCGTCACGTCGGGGGCGAAGGTGGTGCTGGGCCTGCTCCTCGCGGTGTTCCTCACGTCGCAGATCGTCGCCCGCGGCTGGCTGCGGTCGGTGGTCTTCTTTCCGGTGCTCGTGAGCACCGTGGGGGTCGGTATCGCGTTCCAGGTGCTCATGGATCCGCAGGACGGGCTCATCAACGACTCCCTCGCGCTGCTCGGAATCGACGGGCCGGGCTGGCTCACCGACCCCGACCTCGCGCTGCTGTCCGTCGCCGGGGTCGACATCTGGAAGGGCGTCGGCCTGGCGACCGTCATCTACATCGCCGGCATCGTCTCGATCCCGCAGGAGTACTACGAGGCCGCGAGGGTGGACGGGGCCGGGGCGTGGCAGAACTTCCGGCACATCGTTCTCCCGCTGGCGCGGCCCGCCACCGCGACGGTGATCATCCTGTCGCTCATCGGGGGCCTGCGGTCCTTCGAGCTCATCTGGGCGATGACGCGCGGTGGGCCGGGCTACACCTCGGACGTCATCGCGTCAGTGATCTACAAGCAGTACCAGGCCGGCTTCTACGGCATCTCGACCGCGGGCAACGTGGTGCTGTTCGTGGTGGTCACGGCGATCGTCCTGCCGTTGACGCTCTTCCTCAACCGGCGGGAGGTGGAGATGTGAGCCGCACCTACCGCTACTGGGCCAGCACGCTCGGCCTCGTCCTCACCGCGGTCATCTTCGTGGTCCCGTTCGCGTTCATCGTCCTCACGTCGCTGAAGACGCGGCAGGAGGCCAACCTCCTCGAGTTCTCCTGGCCCACCCGGATCGCGTTCGTCGACAACCTCGTCGAGGTGGTCCAGGCGCGCGACTTCATGCTCGTCATCGCCTTCATCAACAGCACCGTGCTGACGGTGGCGAGCGTGGCCGGCATCGTGGTGCTCTCCGCGATGGTGGCCTTCGTCCTGCAACGGCGCAAAACGCGCTGGAACCCGTTCATCAACTTCCTCGTGCTGTCCGGGCTCATCATCCCGCCGGCGGTGGTGCCCACGATCTGGGTGCTCCAGGGGATCAGCCTGTTCGACACCATGCTCGGACTCGTTCTCGTCGAGGTGGCGTTCGGCCTGTCGTTCTCGATCCTGCTCTTCCGCGCTTTCATCTCGACGATTCCGCGGGAGATCGACGAGGCTGCCATCATCGACGGCGCGGGCCCCTTGCGCGTGTTCTTCCGGATCATCCTGCCGCTGCTGAAACCGGTGGTCGTCACGGTCGTCGTCGTGCAGGCGGTGCAGGTCTTCAACGACTTCGTGAACCCCCTCTACTTCCTGCCGGGCAACCCCACCGTGCAGCTCACGCTCTACAACTTCCAGAGCCAGTTCCAGACGAGCTACAACCTGCTCTTCATGGACGTCCTGCTCATCACCATTCCGCCGCTCGTCATGTTCATCTTCTTCAACCGCCAGATCGTCGCCGGGATGACCTCCGGCGCCGTGAAGGGCTGAGCCTCCGTCGATCCGTTCCAGGAAGGACGTCCGTGACCGCTGCGCCGTCGACCCGTGTCATCCGCACCATCGCCGAGCACGCCACCGACCGCAGGACCGTCCCCACGCCGACGCCGCGCCTGTCCTGGGTCGTCGAGACCGACGTGCCGGACTGGCGGCAGGCGTCCGCCGAGGTCGAACTCGCGCCCACGGGTGGGGAAGCGACGACCGTCCGCCTCGACGGCCCTGACGCGGTGCTCGTCGACTGGCCCTTCGAGCCGCTCGCAGCAGGCGACGAGGTCGCGGTCCGGGTGCGGGTCACCGGCACGGACGGCGGGACGTCTCCGTGGAGCGGGCCGCTGCCCGTCGTCGCCGGTTTCCTTGCCGGCGGGCAGTGGACCGCGCGGATGGTCGGCCTCGCCGACCCGCAGCAGCCGGCGCAGCCGGTACTCGTCCGGCACGCCTTCACCCTCGACCGCCCGGTGCGGCGGGCACGGCTCTTTGCGACCGCGCACGGCGTCTACCAGGTCGCGGTCAACGGACGCGACGTCGACGACGAGGTGCTGAAGCCGGGCTGGACCGCGTACCAGTGGCGTTTGGTGCACGAGACGACCGACGTCACCGACCTCCTCGTCGACGGGGAGAACGCCGTCGGTGTTCGCCTCGCGGGCGGCTGGTGGACCGAGCGCTTCGGCTTCCGGGACGCCGCGGAGCGGGTCTACGGCGAGCAGCCCGCGGTCGCCGTGCAGCTCGTCGTGGATTTCGCCGACGGCACGACCGAGACGATCGCCAGCGGCGAGGGCTGGCGCGCGACCGGCGACGGGCCGACGACGAGCAGCGGGATCTATCCCGGCGAGCACTGCGACGCGCGGCGCGAGGCCGCGGGCTGGTCGAGCCCCGGCTTCGACGACGGCGCCTGGTCGCCGGTGCGGCTCGACGGCGACTTCCCGGTGCCGCAGGCTCGCCGCTCGCCGGGCGCCCGCCGCATCGCCGAGCTACCGGTGCGGGAGGTCATCACGACGCCGAGCGGCAAGACGGTGCTCGACTTCGGCCAGAACCTCGTCGGATGGCTGCGCCTCACCGTGCGCGGCGAGGCCGGGACCACGATCACGCTGAAGCACGCCGAGGTCCTGGACAACGGCGAGCTCGGCACCCGGCCGCTGCGCGCGGCCGAGGCCACCGACACGTACACGCTCGCCGGCACGGGCGAGGAGACGTGGGAGCCGTGGTCGACGTTCCACGGGTTCCGCTACGCGCAGGTCGACGGCTGGCCCGGCGAGCTCGACCCGGCCCACGTCGTCGCCGTGGTCGTCAGCAGCGACATGCGCCGCACCAGCGAGTTCGAGTGCTCGCACGAGCAGTTGCAGCAACTGCACGAGAACATCGTCTGGGGCATGCGCGGCAACTTCCTGCACGTCCCCACCGACTGCCCGCAGCGCGACGAGCGGCTCGGCTGGACCGGCGACATCCAGGTCTTCGCCCCGACCGCCACCGACCTCTTCGACTGCAACGGCTTCCTCGCGAGCTGGCTGCAGGACCTCACGCTCGAGCAGGAAGCGGCGGACGGCATCGTGCCGTTCGTCATCCCGCACGTCCTCGGCAGGCCGATCCCTGCGGCCGCGTGGGGGGACGCCGCCACGGTGGTGCCGACGGTGCTCCACGAGCGGTACGGCGACCGGCAGGTGCTCGCCGACCAGTACCCGAGCATGCGCTCGTGGGTGGAGACCATCCTCGGGCTCGCGGGCGAGCGGCGGCTCTGGGAGGGGCAGTTCCAGTTCGGCGACTGGCTCGACCCGGCAGCGCCGCCCGAGCGGCCCGGGGAGGCGAAGACCGACCCCGACATCGTCGCGAGCGCCCACGTCTTCCGGTCCACCGACATCCTCGCCCGCACCGCGGCGCTCCTCGGGTACACCGACGACGCCGAGCGCTACCGGCGCATCGCCGAGGAGGTGCGCGCCGCCTTCCTGCGCGAGTACGTCACGGGCGCCGGGCGGATGCTCTCCGACACGCAGACCGCGTACGCGATGGTCCTCGAGTACGGCATCGCCACCGACCCCCAGCTGCGCGGGCAGATGGGAGACCGGCTCGCCGACCTGGTCCGCGCGGGCGGCTACCGGGTGGCCACCGGCTTCGTCGGCACCCCGATCGTCTGTGACGCGCTGACGAGCACGGGGCACGTCGACGTCGCGGGCCGCTTGCTGCTGCAGACCGAGAACCCATCGTGGCTCTACCCCGTGACGATGGGGGCGACGACGGTCTGGGAACGCTGGGACAGCATGCTGGAGGACGGCTCGATCAACCCGGGCCAGATGACGTCGTTCAACCACTACGCGTTCGGCGCGATCGCCGACTGGATGCACCGCAGCGTCGCCGGCCTGGCCCCCGCCGCTCCCGGGTACCGGGAGCTGCGGATCGCGCCGCACCCGATCGCCAGCCTGGAGTTCGCCCGGGTCACGCACGAGACGCCCTACGGCCGGGCGGCGGCAGGCTGGGAGCGAACCGCCGACGGCATCACTGTGACCGCGGTGGTGCCGGCCGGCACCACCGCCACCGTGCACCTCCCCGACGGCTCGGACCCGCTGGTCGTCGGCTCGGGGTCGCACTCCTGGACGGTCGCCATGAACGGCGCATCCCTGCCCGACGGCGCTGTCTCCCTCGACTCCGAGCTCGCCGACATCGCCGACGACCCGGCTGCGTACGCGGCCGTCATGGGCACGCTGCGCAAGTACGACGAGGAGCAGGCGCGCGAGTTCCGCGACACCACGCGGTGGGTGCGCGGGAGCCGGCTCGTCGACGTGATGCGCAAGATCCCGCCGGTCGTCCAGACGGAGGTGGCCGAGGCCCTGGCCGGGGTGACCCGGTCCCGCGGGGTGGGATGAAACGTTACATCCGAGCCGCCGCCGGTCGTTCCCCGGAGCCTGACGACCTGATGATCGGCTGGTCCACGCAATGAGTTGTCTGACGGTGAGCCATGGCCGACGACGGTGGACCACATAGTGGCAGTTCGAGCACAGCAGGGCTAGGTCACGAAGCCCGGTCTTCCGAAGGCCCAGCGAGGCTTATGGTTCACGGTGATGGCACTCGATGAAGTCGCGGCCGCGATCGCCGTAGGTGGATTCGAAGTCAGATCCGCATGCTGCGCATCGCACGTACCTAAGGTCGCACCGGGCTAGCCGAATCCTGCGCCACCGCGCTTCGGGTTGCGCTTGCGGGCCAGGTGCCGCCGCTCGAAGTTACGGCCCTCGTCGAAGCTCGAAGTCGCTGAGGCGATGGGGTCGAGTGCTGGGTCCACAATGGCTGGTTGGGCGAGGTAGGCGTGGATCTCTTCAGCAATGTAGCGCTTCAAGAAGCAGATGATCTTGTAGCTTGTGCTGGCCTGCGGCGGTGCGGCATCGAGTGGCGGATTGATGAGGCCCCACGGGGACCATGAGGTGATGTAGAGCGCACTATTCGCCGCCTACCACTTCCCCGACTGAGCGGTGAAGCTCGGTGGTCCGGCTGCTACTCACTAGGTGTGGAGCGACTCGCAGAGCGCCGCGGCGCGACAGATCGGCCGTGCGCGGGACCGTCGGCGTTCCCCGCTAGCGTGATGGCGTGGATGCAACCTTCTCCGTCGGAGGCCCCTTCGCGGGGATCGGTGGTAGCCGTGAGCGCTCCACCTGCGAAGCCCTCCTCGGCTCCGACGTCCTCAGAAGCACCTCGGTGCCAACTCCGGTGTCTGAGCACATCGCCCGTGACGAGGGCACTAGCCTCAGCAGTGTGCACGAGGCCCAAGAGTGAGAACCGAGGAGCCGATCCTGAGCCTGTTCTCTGGGGTTGGCGGGATCGAGCACGGCCTTCGCATGGCCGGGCTGCGCAACACCGTCGGGTTCTACGAGTCATGGCCGTCGGCTCAAGCAGTATTGAAGGACAGGTTCAAGAAGATCCCTCAGTATGGGGATATTGCGTCCATGACGAATTTTCACGGAGCACAGCTTGTCACGGCGGGTTTTCCCTGCACGGATCTTTCCCAGGCAGGCCGGACGGTGGGACTAGACGGCGCAGCGTCGGGTTTAATCCGGCGAGTCCTGGAACTCCTTTCCCGAGAAAAGCCCGATTGGCTGCTCATCGAAAACGTCCCCAACATGCTTCATTTGAGCTCAGGGCGTGCGCTCGCAGAGATCGTTTACGCGATACAGGATGCAGGCTACGATTGGGCTTACCGAGTCATGGACTCGCGAGCTTTCGGACTTCCGCAACGACGTCGCCGCGTATACCTACTCGCCTCTCGAGTGCACGATCCGGCCGCCGTCCTATTTCGATCGGATATGCCGTCCATCCGAAAGGACGGAGGCGCAGCCGGGGCACGGTTAGACGCATTCGGCTTCTACTGGACAGAGGGAAATCGCGGCATTGGGTGGGCAATTGATGCAATTCCGACCCTTAAGGGTTCGACGACAGTCAGCATCCCGAGTCCGCCCGCGGTGTGGCTGCCCCAGGCCGCACTCGGCCACAAGATCGTCCGCCCCTCGATCGCCTCTGCCGAACGTCTGCAGGGATTGCCTGAGGGCTGGACTTCGGCGGCGCCAATACGTGATCGTTGGAAGCTTCTAGGGAATGCTGTCAGCGCTCCCGCTGCACGCTGGATCGGTGAGGGCCTCATGGCCATCCCGGATCCCAGCCTGGTCGATGGACTCCCCCGCAGCTTGCAGACAGACGGAGCGCGATGGCCACTTGCGGCGCATCACAGGGACGGGAAAACCTGGCGGACAAACGTTTCCGAGTGGCCGACTCCACCGTCAGGCAGGCACCGGCATCTCTCGACTTTACTCCGCACTTACGGATCGGAACCGCTGTCCTTTCGCGCAACCAGAGGCTTCCGCGATCGGCTGGTGCGAAGCAAACTACGCTACTCAGAGGACTTTATGCGAGACCTCAACGAGCACGTCACCGCAATGAAGGTCTAACCATGACGCCACCCCGTGCCTCATCAGAGACGATCCGGCGGCGTATGTCGAGGCAGCGGCGCACAAATACCAAGCCTGAGATGGACGTCCGCCGCCAGCTGCACGCGGCAGGTCTGAGGTATCGCGTCGATGTACGACTTGAGGCGGACCTGCGGGTGCGCGGTGACATCGTCTGGGCACAGGATCGCATCGTGGTGTTCGTCGACGGGTGCTATTGGCACAGATGTCCGCTCCACAGCACTGCGCCAAAATCGAACGCGGATTGGTGGCAGACAAAGCTCGAAGAGAACACAGCCCGAGACCGCCGAGTGGATCAGATCCTCAGAAAGCGTGGCTGGCTCGTGCTTCGCTTCTGGGAGCATGAAGATCCGCGAAAAGTCGCGTCCGCCATCAAAGACCAACTTGCTGAGCGGAGGAGGTCGAACCCCCGACCGATGAGGCAACGGGTTCTTCCATCCTAGCGGAACGCAGGCTGATCACGGCTTCATGATCACGAAGCCATACGAAAGCCAGCCAGAGGGGTCACCCCAACCGCCCGGCAGCAGAAACCCACCATAGCGCGGCGGGCTCTCGCCAGCCTCACAGTCGGACGTCACGTGGAACCGCTGCCTATGCCGGCTAGACGCTCCGACTTCGCATCATATAGGGAAGTAGCGTATCTTACCATTAAATAGCCCGCTCAACGCCTGGAAGGCGCCGGTGGGTCTAGCAGGCCGACATACCCCATGGCCGGATAACCGGCAAGCAACACCACAAGGGCAGCCAGTCTCTAAGAGCGTGTTTGAGAACATCACCCGGCGGGTGTGAGGGTGCGGCGTTGTTGTCGGGTAGCAGGCGTGCCGCGGGTGAGGCGGGGGGTGATGGTGTTGATCGCGGCCCAGCAGATCATGGCCTCGGAGACGGGGCGATCGCGTTCGTAGTCCCGAGCCAGGCGTCGGTGTGCGGTCAGTCAAGCGAGACTGCATTCGACTGCCCAGCGGCGTGGGATGACAGCGAACCCGCGCTGACGGCAGGCTTGCGCGCGGGACTCCCGACCGACGGTGTCAGCACCCTTGACGCTCTGCGAGTCGGTGATCCCTGCGCTCGGCTCGGAGTTGCGCCCTTCTGCGGCGCGGAGCTGTTCGCGCACGATCGGGAGGATCTACTCGGGTAACCCGGTCTTGTTCCGACCGGTTCGAGTATCAGTACACGGTTTGCCACGGCGCGAAGTCCGCCGGCCGAGCCAGCCAGGCACAATGGGCCCAGACCGCGTGGAGGATAGCGTCCACAAGGTCCCGGCGAGGATGCTTCTCCGGCCGGCCCCCGGACCTGGCCGCGGGCAGCAACGGTTCGATCAGCGCCCACTGCTCTTCGCTGGTGTCCGAGGGATACCGCTGCGTACGCCGAGCCACCGGCCAACCGTGGACCAACCCGGACTGACGATCCCCCAGACACGCCAAGGCCTCTCAAACACGCTCTAAACGACAAACTCCACTGACTTCTCCGATCAGCCAAGGTTCAGCTCTCCATGATTCAGCGGATAATGAACGGTTCTCGGCAGAACGCCGCCTGCAGTCGAGTCAAACCCTTCGCGGTCTTGAGAAATGCATCACCCTTCCCTGCAAGTGTCTCGGCACCAGCCTCGTCCATGATGATCCGACTGTCGGATGCAGTCTTAACACGCAAAGCAATCTGAGCCGGAAGGTTCGACCGTACAGTAGTGGAGATTACCTCCGCGCTAGGTTTCTGAGTCGCCACAATTAGGTGAATCCCCGATGCGCGGGCTTTTTGCGCCAAGCGCTTCAAAGCTCGTTCAATCTGAACTTTGTCGTCGGGGTCCGAGGTCAGATCCCCATACTCGTCCAGCACTATGATCCACCATGGGAGTCTCACCTCTTTGCCGACCAGGGAGTTGTATTCAGAAATTCGTCGAACACGCTTGTTTTTTAGGATAGTGTACCGTCGCTGCATCTCCTCAACAGCCATTTCTAGTATCCCGAGTGCGTCGACGGCGTCCATCCCAATGCTTCCCTCTACGTGAGGAGAACCCTCAAAGTCAACCAGCTCCGTACCTTTCGGATCAACAAGAAAGAAGCGCACCTGCTCCGCAGAATAATGGCCAATCAACCCACGAATAAGGGTGTCGACTAGGACCGACTTTCCGCTACCCGTCGTGCCCCCGATCAGGAGGTGGGGGGAGTCTGGCGAGGAGAAGTCAACGCCGACTACATTCCCTTGTATGTCTTCACCCAGCGGCACGTATAAGGAATCAGAATTCCAGGTCGTACGAGTCCATATGTTCTCCGCGAACACATCATAGCGCTCAGAGTCCAGCTTAGGGACTTCAAGTACAACGGTTCCGCGATCAACAAATGCGCGTATATCCTGACTCGCCTCAAGCATGAGCGCCAACTTGAGATCATCTTTTCGGTTCATAAGTCGATCGACCGAAACGCCTGACCGAGGAATCACGCGGAGCACATAGAACCCTGGCCCCTCTTCGAATAGGTCCGCTCCAGGCGCGTCGACCAACACGTTATGTGCGGCAAACACGTTTAACATATTATTGTATTTCGAACGAAGCGAATCCAAAGAAAGGCCGCCACGCCCGTCATTGAATAGTCTCGTATCCGAAACCCGCACACCGAGAGTCGCAGAATTTTCAATCGCATCAGCGCCCCCCGCGACGGCATCCCAGTCACCGTTCGAGTCATCTAGACGAAGACTGACACTCTCGTCACCGATTAAGTCGAAGCGGTGCGCGGGTGAAGCTTCACCCACAGCACTATCAATCCGCTCAACCGGCGGAATCTGATCAACCAGTCTATCCAATATTCTTGCAATATCATCGCGAAATAACCTTAGGCAATGATGATTCTGGGGCGTATAACCTCTTGAGCCGTTGCCTGGCTGGTCGTACGCTATAGCGACTGCAATACCGATAAGCTCATCAACGCGGAAGTCGCCGGCGAGCAACTTCGCACGAAAGTCGACGGCCGTGACAGAGTGGGCTCCCAGCGGCCTAAGCGCCGGCAACTCGGATGCCTCCAAACCGCTCTTCGAGGTCTGACTGAGCGCGCCTAGTATCTCCCGCCGCCAAAACACGGCGTCGTCGGCTTCCCGCTCACCGCGACCCGCGTTACCAACAACACCTGCTAGAAGCGAAATTGTCCGGGCCAGTTGCTGATCGGCGATTCCAAGGTCCTCTGCGCTCCGGAACTTGGATTCGACGACGTGCAGGGTCAGGATAAGCTCATCGCCGTCGTCCACGGCGATCACACGGAGCAGATCTGCCCGGGAGCCGCGCGACCCCCCAAACCAGTTTAAATGCTCGTCCAGCGATATCCACCACTCGAAACCGGTTGAACCAGTTGGTGCTGGAAACGCCTCTTCGACGGCGTAGCGGCTTGCTATAAGTCCGACGATCTCCTCCGCCGTTCGGCCAAGCCCAAGGGCCCGCAGTATGACACCCGGCAGTGTATTTCGTCCGACTTCATAGAGTCTCCGTGCAACAATATCTGGTCCATTCCTAAGCTGTAGACGAAAGTCATGCTGCAGCTTACGCGCCAACCGTCGCGTAACGAATCGCGAACCAGTCTCGGAGCTCACAATTAGAGTGTATGTCTCGTTCTTGCCGATCCCTGATCGCACGAGGATGACGTCCGGGCATCCCTCTAGTGCATCGACTTGATCGCGCCCAACAAAGGGGTCGAGAGTAACTACCCAGTGCGCCGACAAATGTAGTGAACGAAATAGTGGGACTCCTGCGTGGAACTGAATTTGCAGAGACAGATAGTCGGTCGCCAAGCCTTCGTCGGGAGAAACCGGTGCATTTCGATAACGCCTAACGCACAAAGTCGACCATGCTTCGAGCAGAGGATCCGGCTCGGCGGGGAGGAGCACCCGCGAAACATTCTCTCGGACCGTTGAACCTGCGGTCGGAACATCATGACTCGTAGGATCAACCCACGGGTCGAACCGACCCGAGATCCCCATCTCCGACCGCCGAGTATTGGCCTGTGCTGATGTTTTAGTACCGAACAGATTTGGAGCTATCGCAATATCAATCTTGTCGACCAAGTGCGCGAGATCAGGGTACGACGCTCCCTCTAGCCACTCATGCAAGATCAACTGCACATTCGGCATGAAGATTGCGGAGCCTATGCCATTAGAGTCAGAGATACCCTCTATCTCACGAGTAATGCGATCATGGTACCGCCGCGGTGTGACGACGTGGAGCTCCACACGCGCGTTCGCATATTCACGTTCTCGAACGCGCTTGAGCAGTCGCACGGCAACTAGCGGATCACCATCTTGCAAAAGTAATAGAAGTGCAATTCCATCGGTTTTGTGGGGATATGCCTCAAGGTACGTTCTAACGACACGCGCTACCTCATCGACGGACGCCTCGTCAATTCCGGCAAGCCAGTCTCTGCGTTCCGTACCTGCCTGCTGGATGGGGGCATATTCTTCATGTAGTCCATACTCCCGCGTTGGAATTGAGAGCGTTTGGTTCCCTCCGCTAGCGAAAGCCGGCTGACGATGTGGAGATACACGATCCAACCAGTCGAAAAACAACTGATCGTTCTCATCGTTTAGAACGAGGCCATTCTCAAGGGAGGAGAGTATTCTTCGAGTCATCTGCTGAGAGTGGGTGGAGATCCATCGAAGCCGGAGTGGATGAGTGGCCAGCATGGCAGTACGATCACGTGGCAAACGGACGGTATCAACGTCCAAAAATTCCTCAAGCTCTGGCTGAGGCGCGTTGTGCGGAACCAACGACTGTCGTGCATCTGAAACGTGGTCTGCCCACCAAGCGCCGAACTCATCAAGAATCGCACTATCCAAACCGGTAACACTTAGCTTGATAAACAACTCGCGCCTTGCGGTTAGCCATTTGTCTGCAAAGCCATCACCCATAGCACGTTCCACTCGCGCGGGCTCCGCTCTGTCACGCCAAGCAGCTGGATCCAGCGCCCGCTGGCACCAATCGTCCAGCGTCTCGTTCAGCCGATCCCCGCAGAGCTCGCTCTGGGTTTGTATGATTTGTGCGAGCCGGACTATGCCTGGTGCGTCCATTGGGCGCCACTCGAACCTGTGGAGCGGATCGAGCTGACCTTGTACTCGAATAGACAGACGTAGTGGACCCCACAGCTCCGCGAGATCAATAGGCGCGTCCTCCTTTTCCGGCGGAAAAAGAGCAGCGATCGACTGAACTGTAAGTAAGGACTCGTCCACGACGAGGCGCGCACCCATCCCGTCCGCCGAGGATAAGCAGATCTCCGACAAGCTTGGGCCGTAGAGGAACGCGAATAGCGCTGCGCTAAGACGGCCCTCCGGATCCTTGAATGATTCACGACGTACTTCGACCGTGCGCGGTTCTTCGTCTGCAGCCCGCTCAAGTCCCTGCAGGCCGTACAGCAGGGCTCGCAGCGGATCCGTCTCTGCTGTTACACGAGGAATGGCAAGTTTCTCAACTCGCCGTTTGATCTGTTTCGGAAGCAGATCGATTACGGCGACCTGCTCATCCTCTGGTTCGGAACGAAGGAGAACCTGCGCCGCTTCCTGCTCGCCTTCGTCTAATCCTGACTCGATCGCAAGGTCGTCGAACTCCTGCACCCTTTCAGGAAACTGTTCGCTCAGTGCGGTTCGAATCCTAGAGCCCAAAGCCGCTTTCGTTGGATTGGTTCGAAACAGTTCGAGCCATACCTTGAGATGAATACGGCTTCTAGCGTCCTCTCCACCTCCTTCAGCGACTTCCCGCATCCAACCTCTTGCAGTAACGGCATCTGGTAGTCGAGCGTCCCTCAATCTATCCGAATCGAAAGCGACTTGCTCGATACGAGCGACGAGATCCTCTTCCGTGATTTCCCTACCAGTGGGATGCAACCGCTGCGCGACATTTTGATTGGTTTGAATCTGGCGCTTTATTGCGCCGGCCACCGCGAACGTCTCAGGATCCGGGAATAGACCAAGCGCAGTCAAAGATTCTCCCACCGCCCGATCTACCGCCGAATGCCCGCTCACCATCTGACTCGCTAACGCGGCGGCCGAAACGTTCGAAAAGCGGATCCAGCGTCTTAGGGATATCTCACTTGTGCGAGACAAGATACCATGAACCTCAGTAATTCTTTTGATCAACTGCTCGGGAGCACCGATTCCCGAGTCCGACTCCACCTGCAATGCCCATGTTGTAGACACGATTGAGCGGAGGCGCTGGCCGGTAACTTCGGGCGTCAAGTCGCGGTCCAGCACAGTTTGGTCGTCGAATGCCACAATATTGGCAATTCCATTGACGTCACTGAATGGATCTAGTTCGATCAGCACCAGACCAGAGACATTGTTGTTGCGGTAGCGGGTCAACGTTTCCCCCGCCGCAAGACGGCGTCCCTCAAGTCCACGGACATCGCGAGTAGTGCCCACCCGAATATCAACCGGCGCGCTCTCGCCGGGAAGAATGAAGCCGTCCAGCGCGGATGCTAAAGCGATGACCTCATCCTCTTCAAAGGAGCGTACGACCACGGCAGCCTGCTCGCCCGGATCCTCAACTGAGCGCAAGAGTTCAGCCTTCACAAGATCCGCTACAACTTGGCCGACTATTCTCGCACTACTCATTGTCTCACCTCTGCGTGCACCATTTGGGTTGCGTCTGAGAATTCAGAGAGTAGCCCCAGCGCTCGAAGCGCCCGAGCCGCATGGCTGCCATTATCCCGGAAATCTGCCAAGTCGATCGATTCAGCGAGCCGGGCTTGAGAAGCAGATCGCTCATCGATTACAAGGCGGAGCCGCTGGAACATGTGATCAGTCATAAACCCGTCGAGTTGCATCTCCTCGCCCGGCTTGAGTAGCGCGTGGACGACAGACTCTAGCAATGGCAGCTGCAACGTAAAATGTCGACGCCCGGTTGACGAGTTCAAGGCACCAACTGCAGCTAGGGTCTCCGTGAAGAAGGCTCTTGGTCCGTTCGTCCACGAATCCCCGCCGCTCAAAAGCTGTTTGATCGTGCTACGTTGCTGCTCCTGATCAGGTTCCTCTTGCATGCCGACCGCGGCGGCACGCAGGGCGTGCACTATTGTCCATCGAGCCTGTTCAAGCCCTTCTCTTGAGAGGGTACGTATAGCACTGCTTCCGTCCCGGAAGTCTACAAGGAAGGTCATCGGCGGGCGATCAAGGAGTAGGCTAGCAAGATCGAGCTGGTGACGCGCGATGCAATATGGTACCCAATGCATCAAGTGCTCGATGCGCCTCGCGGTCGGAGCGAGTTCACGACTAACGATGTTGCAAACGCCTGCACGAAGCAGCTCAATCCAATCCGTCTGGTGGCCATCTAGATCAACCTGAGCTTCGACTCCACCAGAAAATGCGTCTTTTTCCGTTGCCGCGTCGTGGTGGTGCAGTGCTGACGCGATTCGACCGAGAGCTGATCCAGAATCTCCTACCAATGAAGCTAAGCCGAACCGCGTTCTTTCAAGACGCGCACGATCTGGGTCTCGCCGTAGGATCTCGTGGGCGACGACACCACCGCCACGATAAGTGTAGCGCTCGATCTGCGGCCGTCGAGCCCCTCGGCTTCGAACAGCATCGTAATGGATCAGCTCACCCACATACGGATAGAGGTGTAGGTTGAACCACTCGGGCGCCTTGCGCCTTCCTGGGATTTCGACCGCGATTGAAGAGAAGAGGGCTCGCAGTGAATCGATCGCCGCTTCATCTACCTTCTCGCGGTCTTCGTTGGTTAGGTCGCCTGAATCGGTCGCAATTCGCCGAGCATAGTCGTGACTAGTTCGGAAGAATGGCCGGATCGCCTCTCCGTCGGCCAACAAAGGTGTGCCGGCTATTTGATGCCCTCGTAAGATGGCGAAAAGCTCCAGGGCAACGTAGTAGCCGCGCCCTTGTTGGTACAGGCTCCCCCCAAAGCAGCTGGTTACAATCCTGCGTGCTATGAAGTTGCTCGCTGCTCGAGAGCTCATATTTCGACTGCCCGGATTCGGTTCCCAACGTCAATAGCGAGCTTTCTACGCTCACCATCGACCAATACCATTATCTCACCGTCATCATTGCTTACGGAACTGAGGTGAGCGAGCTGAGCGCTCAGGTTGCGTATGTCTGCGTGGAAATGCCGCCTTGCGGTTAAACCCTCCGCATAGCGAAGTATCAGTTCGACCCTGTGCATATCTAGCTCAATCGCCAGCGCGACTTCACCGTTTGCGTTTGAGAAGACGAGGTACACAGACCTGTCTAGCCAGTCGACGGAGTGAGGGATTGAAGCAGCCTCGCCCGAACGCTGCCTCCACCAGTCACTCTGCGCATGGATGCGGACCCTTGAGCTGGTAAATTGCCGAGCAATGACGCTTGCCCTGCTGCGATGAGATGTGAACGCCGGATCAACGACCAGAAAGTTGGCCTGCCGTGAACGTCGTATTCCTTGGATTGCCTCAAGTCCGCGTAGTAGCTCATCTCTGAGACCGACTAGTTGAGTCTCGGCGACGTCGTCAGATGCTGCCAACGAAAATTGGGATGCGAACTTGATGCCGGCACGCTCGGCGCGGGTAATACCGCTTTCAACCGTTCCGCTAAAGAAGAAGTCGCGCCTGCGGAGAAACAGAAAAGCTCGCCGTTGACGATCAGCGTCCCGTCTTGATTGAACTCGCGATCGAGGCGTTTCTTCGACAGCGGCGGAGTCTGGGGGAAGAAATCTTCCTAGGATTTCGTCTGCCTCGGGCACGAGGTAATCGTCGACGCCTCGCAGTGCTGTCCGGCCTGGATCAACTCGTTTGAGGGCCGCAATGAGGCGAACTTGCGCTTGTTGCTTGGCTGTGATGGTCTCACCGAAAATCGCCTGGTGAAAGATGTGGCGATATTGCCAATGAGTTGATGTCTTGGACGCGTGATAGTGGGCGTGAACATCTCGACATCGAAGTCCTCCAGTTATCGCTAGTGCGATCACAATGAGTAGCTCTCGTATTGTTACCACCTGACCCGTATGTTCCACTATCTTCATCAATTGGACGACCCCGTTGCGCCTCTCCTCTCCCTCCCTTCCTTGAGAAAGCAGGCGGTGATTCTCGTAAATTGGGCAGATGTCTCTTGCGTCGCACGGCGCGCAGCTTCGCCATTTCCGCTGGTCTTGCCCCCAGTAGCGCAACAGATGCGCGGTGAGACTTCGCTCGGCGTGGGCAGCTACGCTTTGATAGTTGAGATTCACTACGTGCAGACGCGAGTCCATCGTTGTCGAACCGCTGACGGTGCCCATTTCAAGGACTTCACGAACTGCCGCCAAGCGTTCCGGTTCAGCTTGGACAGTGCTTCGAAGCTTCCCCTCATTGGCGCAAATTATTGTAACTCGATCGGCCGCCTCCAGCGCTTCAATCAGCTTCCGAGGGGCCGACTCGGCGAACTCACTCAGATCCTTGATTATTCGAAGAGACCTGCCCGTTGGCAGCTGCCGAAGGTCTGATTCCCCATCACACTTATCGCGTATGATGGCCGGGACGTTCTCCGCGCCTAATCCGAGGCCGGCAAGGACGCGGGTGCATAAATGCGTCTTCCCGTGTCCAGCATCACCCGTGAGGACCACGACGCCGGTTTGCCGGTCGGCGATGAGTTTTGTAACATAGTCGAACGCTTGCGTTGGAAGCGCATCGCGACTCGACATGTCGACTACGTTTTCTTGATAGAGTTGCGACGAGCTTGCATTAAAGGGTTGGTACCTCGACAGTCGTTCGACGTTCTTGTTGACTTCTAACGTCATGGCACCTCGTCGGAGTTCGCTGGTTGATCGTGGTTACGTTCGTCTGAACACAGCCGAACGCTTGCCGCTATGCGCCGGTAGTCCCCAAACTTGTGTCCAGCCGTAGGGGTGTCGAGAGGGACGGCTGGCCGCGGGCCTGCCGCAGCGAGTCTCGGCTCAGCGCAGCGTCGAGCAAGGTCACCACGAGCATGACGCTACAGAACCGCCGTTCGTCCCCCCGACTCCGTAACCCGGGCGAGACACGATCCATCGGCCTGTTCGTTCTTAGGGGGCATAAGAGGACGGTGGCGATCTTGCCGGCGATGCGCCCCGTCGCCCTGACAGCATGGTTAGTGGGGCGGGTGGGGCTCGAACCCACGACCTGACGGATTATGAGTCCGCTGCTCTGACCAGCTGAGCTACCGCCCCTGACGCGTCGAGGTTAGCGGACCGTCCTCTCAGCTAGGGACTGCGGCTCGCCGTGGAGTGCGGGGCTCGTGATCGTCCCGACGAGCATGAGTCCGATCACGGCCACCCCCCGATCAGCTCCTCGATCACCGCCTTCTCCTCAGGCGAGACGATGGAGGGGTTGCTCATCTGCGGCGCTCGCAGCACCTCAAGCCCGGCAGTCCGAGGATCGGCCCGCAGCTGCTCGCGAGGCAGCACCTCGGGCAGCAGGGTCATCGCCAACCCGACCCGGGGACGCGGCTCGCCGCGCGTGATGACGCCGGTGGTGCGTCCGACCATCCAGATCCCCGGCTCCGGAACCGACGTCGCGTTGCCCGAGACCCAGAGCACGGCGGCCTGATCCGCCTCCACCAGGTCGACGCGGTAGGTGGGATGTGCGCACCATCCGTCGACCGAGCGGCCGTTGCGCAGGCCCAGTTCGAGTTCGGCGAACTCCCGCGGGTTGCAGGTGAAGAGCCACGCCCCGACGTCGGCCGCCGTCAGCCTGGATCGTGCCGCCACAACGTCTCCCTCTTCGACTACGCCCGGCCGGTCACGACGTCGCCCGCCGACCGGGCCAAACGCAGGCCCTCGACCGCCGGCACCAGCAGCACCACTGCAAGCAGGACGAACGCCACGCGGAACGGGCCGGCGACGCCGTGCACCACTCCGACCGCCTCACCGAGGCGCACGAGCAACGCCCCCACCGCGACCCCGAGGCCCGCGCCGAGCTCCTGCAGCGTCGAGAGCAGCGTATTGGCGTGCGTCATCCGACCCGCATCGACGTCGGCGAACGCCACGCTGTTGTAGGCAGTGAAACCGATCGACCGGAAGATCCCGCTCACCGCCAGCACCGCGACGAGCAGCGGCAGGGGTGTCGTCGGTTGCAGGAACGCGATCGCCACCAGGCACGCGGCGGAGGCCGCGACCGCGCCGAGCAGCACCGTGCGAATCCCGAAGCGGCGCATCAGCGGCGTCGTCAGCGGCTTGATGCCCACGTTGCCGAGGAACAGCGCGATCACGGCGAACCCCGCCTGGGCCGCCGACCAGCCGAAGCCGAGCTGGAAGAACAGCGGCAGCAGGAACGGCACAGCGGTGATCACCGCGCGGAAGAGCGAGCCGCTGACCGCCGTCACCCGGTAGGTCGCGACCCGCAGGATCCGTAGATCCACGAGCGGGCGCGGGGCGCGCAGGAGATGCCGCACCGCCGCGCCGAGCAGGACGGCGGCCACGGTGAGCCCGATCCCGACCACCGCCCACCGCGTCTCCCCCGCACCCAGGCTCTCCATCCCGACGACCAGGGCACCGACGCCGAGGGCGGTCAGGACGAACCCGCGACGATCCAGCGGCCCCGCGTCCTCGGCACGCAGGTCGGGCACGAGTCGACGGGTCAGCAGCAGCGCGGCCAGCCCGAGCGGAATGTTGATCAGGAAGATCCAGCGCCACGACGCGTACTCACTCAGCACCCCGCCCAGCACCGGCGCGATCACGGGCGCGGCGAGGGCGGGCCAGGTGAGGTAGGCGATGGCGCGGACCAGGTCGGGCTTGGCGGTCGTCCGCAGCACCACCAGCCGCCCGACCGGCACCATCATCGCGCCGCCCATCCCCTGCAACACCCGCGTGGCGGTCAGGACGGGCAAGGTCGGCGCGGCAGCGCACCCCGCCGAGGCCAGCGTGAACAGCAGCAACGCGATCGTGAACACCCGCCGGGCGCCGAAGCGGTCGGCCAACCAGCCGCTGATCGGGATCAGCACGGCCAGCGTCAGGACGTAGGCGGTGATGGCGATGTTGATGTCGACCGGGCCGACGCCGAAGTCGGCGGCGATGTGCGGGGCCGCCGGCGCGATGATCGTGCCGTCGAGGATCTCCATGAAGAACGCGCCGGCAATGAGGAGCGCCAGGCCCCGGTTCAGACCTGCTTCCTCGCGCACCCGGACACCGTAAACGCCGCAAGAGCGACTCCGGGGGAACGTGTGACGTCGAAGACTCTCGTCGGCTACTCGCCAAGTCCTGGTGCGCCGAAGCGATCATCCTGCCGGCGAACGCGTACGCCTGGAGCGAGGCACAGAGATCTGGACCCTGCACGACCGGCAGTGCCACTACCGATCCGCTGTTGCTTCAAGTATGCCTACTCGATCACACAGAGCTATCTGAGTGACATCGCGGGGCGTACGAGGTCAGCCGCCGGCGCGGAACCGCGCATAGCGCTCCTCCAGGAGATCGACGTTCGGACGCTCGGCCCGGACCTTCGGCAAGGCCATCAGCCGCTGACCGTGACGTCCCTTCAGGCCGTGCTCCAACATCGGACCGTCGATCTCCTTGAGCAAGTCGGCGCGGATCTCGACGACGAGATCCGGCCTGATCCCGAGGACCGAGCTGTCGTAGGCAGCATGGTGGATCTTGCACAGGGCCAGGCCATTGCGGACGGACGCGATTCCGGCCGCCTCTCTGTCGGGCACTATGTGGGCTGCATCCAGCAGCTCTGCGTGTCGCAGCGCGCACACCGCACACCGCGTCTCGTACGCGCGAAGCACCGTCGCACGAAAGACCGGCTGGTGCAGTCGCTGCTTCGTCTGCCGGAGGATGTAGCGCCGTACCTGCTCAGTAATCTCGCCGCCCTTCGACACCAATCCTCGCGCCACATCCGGATCGATGACGAACTGGTGTAACTCCGGTTCCTCCCACAGCAGATACACCGGATAGATCGGCTTGTAGACGCCCTGCGCGACACCGAAGAACCAGATCAGCGGCGCCTGCTCGTCCATGGCGGCCCGAAGCGCTCGGTTCTCCGCATGGTCGGGGTCGTCACCGCGCCACTTGTACCGCAGCAGACCGTCCGGTCCGACCTCGTCGGCGTACGGCCGGTCCTTGCCCTCGACCGTATAGACCGTGCGGATCGACAGCGCCGACGAGAGCTCGCGGGGCTTCCGGATGCCCCGTTGGGCGTCCATGAGGCGGAACGGCTGCCCGGCTACCTCGAAGTCGAGGAGGTCGGACGACGAGATGGGTACCTGCCCGTCATTCGTCCGGACGGTGAGCCAGCGCTGGGCTTCCCTGCGGAGGACCGCGTCGAACTCCGGGCCGTTGATCACGGCAGGACGATACCGGTCAGCCAAGGCCGAGCCGGTATCGCTCGGCGAACAGCACATGGCGCTCAAGCGGAACCGACTCGTCGTCGAGAGTGCACTCGCATCTTTCAGGCGGTCCCGATGGCTGCCTGGTGTGCGACGGCCGCCCGCTCACGCTGCACCGCCACCAGCGCGCGGCGATCGATGTAGCACGGTCCGGCGAGTCCTACGTCCTCACGACGGGCACCAGATCCACGGCTACGGCAAGAGTAGCGAGGCTGTCACCTACGCCCGCTACACCGGCCAGGAGGGCGACGAGCGCCGCAAGGAGATGCGCGACAATCCGCCGGACATTTCTGCTCACCAGCGACGTGATGCTGGAGTTGATGCTCACCCGGCCCGACGACCGACGCTCGCTGATCAAGATGGCCAGCGGTCTGGAGTTCCTCGTCTTCGAGGAGTTGCACACCTACCGCGACCGCCAGTGCGGATGTCGCCCTGCTGATCCTCCGAGTCTCGGTGAGACGCTCGTGCGCGCCACCGGCAATACCCAGGGCGGGCGCGTGGTCCGAGCGAGCAGAGCGAGACGCCACCGAGGGCGAGCAGTCCTGACATCGCGTCCAGACCGTCGCGGGCTCACGAAGGCCAGCCGTTTGACTCATCCTGCCCATTAACCGCGCACATCGACGGCCGGGACGCACACCGACAGGGCTCCCCGGCCGTCAGCCATCAGGTGAGCCCACCAGGGTTCAGCCCTCGCATGCTCTCCCAGACGCCGCAGAACCGGGACCGCGAGTCAGGCGCCGCTGTGCACGTGGGCGGCCCATGTCCAGGGGGCATCGGGCCGCTCGGCACGCATCCGGCGGGTCACCGCGTGCAGGGCGTGCGCGGCCGCCGGTCGGTGCGTGGTGTCGTCGGTGGTTCGAGCCAGTTGGTGGTGCACCTGCTCGGCCATGTGCGCCGCGACCTCGTCACCGACCTCCCACAGGGTGCCGATCGCCTGCGCATACCCGGCCAGCTGGAATGCCGACGCCAGGTGCACGGCCTCGTCCGCGAGGGCGGCGCTGCCCCGCGCGGTGGCACACGCGGACAGATACGCCAGCTGCGCACCGTCCAGCGGTAGCCGGCTCAGCTCGGTGACGGCCAGCGGACCGTCGTGCAGCAACAGGTGGCTGGCCTCGGCGTTCAGCGGATCGCTGCTCGCGTGGCACGCGAAGTGCGCGAAAGCCGCCCTGGGCAACGCCGCGAGCACCGCCTCCGCGGTCGCGGCGGGCCCGACCAGCACCTCCGGTGCGGCTCCCCTGCCGGTGAACCCGGCGGCAAACGCGGTGGCCTCGCGCGCCGTCGCCGGCAGCGCGGCATGGCCCGGTGTCTCCGGCATGGCCACCGCCAGCGCGGTGCGTTCCCCGGCCGGCACCGGCCGCGCACGGCTGTGCAACAGCGCGCGCATGGTCGGCGTGTACGACGAGACCACCCGGTCCAGCACGGACGCGCCGGGAACGTCGTGACGGCCGGCGGCATGCAGGGGAAGGAAGTTCAGCGGCCCGCTCGGTGACCACCACACCCGCGGCCACGGCGCCCCGCCGCCCGGGTGCACAACCGGCCCCGCCACCACCAGCACCGGCTCGGCCAGCACGTCCCACAGCCAGGCGAGCGTGTCGACCACGGCTCGTCCGGCCATGCCGCGCACCAGCCGGTTCGGTTCCGCCGAGGACAGCGTCGCGATCGCGTCGCGGAACGCGCCGGCCTGCTCCACCAGCTCGTCCACTCGCAGCCGCGGCAGCGGCACCACCGCCGCGGTGCCGTCGCGCAGTACCAGCGCGTCGCAGCGGGAGCGATCGAGGTTGACGGCGATCACGGGCCCGTGCGCGGCGGCCGGTGCCAGCTCGGCGAAGGTGACGATCGGCGGCAGCAGGAACCGGTCGAACCCGGGCAGGGCCCGGATCTGCTCGAGCAGGGCGTTCCACTCCCGGGTCAGCGCCTCGTGCGGCTGGGTCACGAAGAGGGAGCCGGCATGCAGGCTCCCGCGCAGCGCCACGAACCGGTCGGCCAGTCGCGGCGCGGCGGCGTGTAGCCGGTCCAGCTCGTGCCGGGTGATCAGCGCGGACGTCAGCAGGTGGGCCCGACCGGCCTCCCAGGACGTCAGGGCGCCCTCGGCATCACCGTCGACGATCTTGAGTGTCACGAGCGGATTGCTCACGGTCGCGGCTTCGAGGGACGGCCGTTCGCTCACCGGCTCGTGGCCGGTCGGGTCTCGCAGCAGAGCCGCCGCACCCCAGAGATACAGCAGCGCGGCATCGGGTGGCTGCTCGGCGGTGATGGTCTGACGGGCGGCGTCCACCGCTTCGTGGAACGTCCCGTCCTCATTGGTGATCAGGTAGCGGCTGAACAGCGCGTTGGCCAGCGAGATCTGCTCGGAGCGCCGGCCCGGGTCATCGGGCGACAGAGCAGCGAGCTTCAGCCGACTCCGCGTGATGGCTTCGTTGGCCTCGGCCACCGTCTCGAACGGCGACGACATGGCGGTACCGATGGCGACGTGGCCCTGCACCTGACCCTTGTCGGTGAACCGCTGCTCCAACGCATTTGCCGCTGCTTGCATCAGCAACGGCAACCGCTCGGGGAGCTCCCGTGCGCGGGCTTCGGGGTCGGTGATCTGCTCGGTGGAAAGGAAAAGGTGGATGGCTTGCACTCGGCTGTGCTCCGGGGAGCCTGGAGGCAGCTCGCGCAGCGCCCGCTCGTGGAGCTCGATGATCTCGTTGAGATCGCTTCGATCCGCGGGCGGCGTGGGCGTCTCCAGTGTCAGCATGGATGACGGTCCGCCTCCGGAACCGGGACCCAGCATGAACTCCCGCGACATGTCGTCGAGCGACTGAAAGGCCGATCGCGCGAGGTACTCCAGATCGCGAAAGAACTGGGGGTTCGTCGTCACCGCATCGACCAGCCGCGAGCCGGTGCCGAGCCGATCCTGGAGGGCGGCCGCCAGCCCGTCCGCAAAGCCGCCCTCGTCGGGCGCCGGTCGACGTGCCTGCCCGGGCTGCCGGTGCTTGCGTTCCAGATCGGTGAGCAGCTCGCGTAGCTGCTGTCGCTGCTTGTCGATCGCCATCTGCGACTTGTCGAACTCGGCCAATGCGCGATCGAGCTCCGGAGGTGCCCCACCTCGCTTCGCCCGTTCCTGGTCCAGCCCCGAGCGCACGTCGCCGACATTTCGGCCGAGCTCGTCCAGTCGGTCGAGCGCCTGCCACATCTGTCCGAGCATCCCGCCCGGCGCCCAGGCCTCGGCGCGGCGGGCACCCTCCTCCGCACTCCGGATCAGGCCCGGGTCACCGCCGGACGTCGGGTCCGCCGCGGTCCGGAACAAGCGTGCGGCCTCTGCCATCAGTGGCCTGTCCCCGGCCCGTTCGGCCTTGACGACCAGCGCAATTGCCAGGCCGGCCGCGCACCGGGCGTAGTGTTGACCACCTGCCGAAACGACGTCGAACGCCTCCCGGAACACCGTGATGAGCTCGTCGACACGCTCTTCGGGTGGATCCATGCCGGCCAGTTCCTCGGCATGCATCAGCGCGTAGCCCTGCGCACAGAGGCCCGCGGGCCGTGCCTCGTGCCCCGCCGGCAGCAGGCTGACCGCCAGCTCGGCGAGCCCCGCCACCAGCCCGTCCCGATCCTTCTCGCCGCGCCGTCCCAGCCGTTCGACCAGCAACCAGACCACGTCGGTCACCGCTCGGCCCATGACCTGCGCCGGGGTGTCTCCGGCCTGTACCAACGCCTCCCGCACCGGCTCCAGCCAGAGCCGTACCCCCTCCGGCAGCGCATCCGGATTGCTCAGCAGCACCGGCAGCAGGAGGACCGCGGCGGTCAACCAATCCTGCTTCCCTTCGGCGCCGAGCAGCTCACCACGCGCCACATGACACACTCCGACCAGGTACGCCACCTGCACGTCCAGGTCCCCGGGGATGGCCAGGAAGCCCAGTAGCTGGTCGAGGTCTGCCCGCGTGTCCTCGGCGAGTATCGCCTCGGGATCGCCCGCCTCGAGCCGGGCAGCAACCGCCGCGAGTAGCCGATCACGCACGTCCGGTGACACTAGCGGTCCACCCACATGGCGTCGATGCACTGTGGACACTCACCTACACTTCCCGAGCCGGCACCGGCCTCTGGGGGGAATCGTGGGTGAGCAGCAGGTCGAGCGGGACAGCTTGGCTCGCTTCTGCGCCGACATCGGCCCGCTGCGGGCACTGCTGCGCGGCCCGGCGGGAGCGGCCGCCCGCGCCCAGGTCGAACTGGTGATCCGGGCCGCCCGCCGCGGCGAACCGGTCGCCGAGCTGATCGCGGCGCTCGACCCGACGGACGCCGCGGACGTGGACGGCGAGTCGTCGCGCGATGCGCTGCCGCCGCGGCTGTCCGGCGTTGCGCTCCCACCGGTGACCGGCGGCTATGTCTGCCCCGTCGACCTGTGCAACCGGGTCGAGTCGCGCCGGGCCGGTTCCCCGGTGCCCCGGTGTGATGTGCACCAGCAGGCGCTGCGCTTCCACACCGACGGTGAGCCGCCCCGGTGAACGCCGTCGTCACCGAGATCGGCAAGAAGCTGGCCGAACGCTGGGTGGCGCTCCTGGTGCTGCCAGGTCTGTTATTCACCGCCACGGCGACCGCCGCAGCGCTGCTCGGCCACCGGCATTGGGCCGATCTCGAGATGCTGGGGCGACGGCTGGCGCAGCTGGTGCCGCCCGACGCCGGTGCGTCGGGCGACTTGTCCCGGACGGTGTTGTTGCTGCTGGTACTGCTGGTGGCATCGGTGGGCAGCGGGTTGCTCGCGAACGCCCTCGCGACGCCCGTCGAGCATGCCCTCGCGGGCCGCTGGCCCGCGCCGTTGCGGCGACCGGCACGCGCCTGTACCCGTCGCCGACGCGCCGCCTGGGTGCGTGCGAACCAGGAGTGGGAACGCGCCCGCGACGCGGGTGAACGCGACCGCCTCGCCGAACTGGCCGAACGCCGAAACCGCATCGCGCTGATCGAGCCGATCAACGCGACCTGGATCGGGGACCGACTGGACGCGCCGACGCTGCGGGTCCACCAGGAGTACGGCGTCGACCTCACCTTCCTCTGGCCCCGGCTCTGGTTGTTGCTGCCGGAGAGCTCACGAAACCCACTATCAGTCGGCCGACGCCAACTGGACGAGGCCGCCACGCTCGGCGGATGGGGGCTGCTCTACCTGGCACTTGGTGCAGTGTGGTGGCCGTCCGCGATCATCGGCGCGGTCCTGGGTCTGATCGGCTGGCGGCGATGTCGATCGGCGGCCGACGTCTACGCCGGCCTGGTCGAAGCGGCCGTGGACGTGCACCTCGAGGAGCTGGTTGACCGGTTCACCGACGACCAGGGCGTGCGGCCCGCCCGCCCGCACTGGGGCCAACAGATCACCGAGCGATTCCGCAAAGGCATCTGACGATGTGGCGCGTTGCGGCTGTTCTGCCGACTGTTGCCATTCTGGCCGCATGCAGCACGAGCGATCCCCGCCCTGGCGCCCCCGGGCGAATCGACGGCGGCAACGGCGCTCAGGTCGGCGGCGCCGATCACGGCCGACATCGAGCCTGACTCGCCGGTGCCGCCCCCGGGCCCACCGCAGCCCGGGTGGACGTACAACCCGGTCCCCGATCCGACCGTCGGTGTCGTGTACCCCTACCTGCTGTACGTGCACTGCGGGATCCGGACTGCGCGGTTCGGCGGCAGGACGTGGCTCGCGGAGACACCCGTCCCGAACCCGGCACCGGAGGAGGTCGCCGCCGGCCGGTGGGACGCCCGGCAGGTCGAGCGCGGGACGATGACGCTCGTCGAGCCGGACCTTCTCCGTTGGGACGGGTGGCAGGGCCCGATCTACTTCCGGCCGGCCTCGACGGATCCGGCACCGTGCGCGTGACCGCGAGAGTGTCGGAGTCAGCGGGGGTTCCGGGAGGCGCCGGGACAGTTCGTCCGGTGCGAGGTTTTGTGCGTGTCCAGAGTGTTCACTCCGCCTCGAAGAACTGCTGGGTGCCGATCACGCGTAGCAGCTCGAGCTTCTCGGCGGCGTCGGTGCCCTCCAGGGGCAGGAGGATTCGCATCCGGATACCGTTCTCGGGCGTCCCGAGCAACTGGCAACGCAGCCGGACCAGCCCGACCTCGGGGTGCTGGACATCCTTCAGATCGGCGCGTCGGACGGCCACGTCGTGCCGGTCCCACAGCATCCGGAACTCCGCACTGTGCACGGCGAGGTCATTCACCAGTTCCATGATCTGATCGTCCTCGGCGCGGCGGGAGTAGGTGGCACGAAGGTCGCTGACATGAGCCGCCGACAGCCGGACCCGATCTGCTTCCGGAACGCGATCACGGGAGGCTGGGCGCGTGAACCAACGCCAGTAGACGTTGCTGTCACGGCCGGGGCGAAGCTCGCCGCGGCAGTGCAGGGCGTCATCGAGCGCGTTGGTGTAGAGCACCTCGCCGAGCTCGTTGTAGACGCACGTCGGCAGGTTATCCAGGTGGGCGACGAGTTGACGCAGGTTTGGGTCGATGTGACGACCGACCTGACGCGACGGGATCGGCACACCGGCGAGGCGGAAGAGATGGTCCTTCTGATCCGGGGTGCACCGCAAAGCGCGAGCGAGCGCGCTAACGACCGATTCCGACGGGTCGGAGCCGCGGGCCTGCTCCAGCCGCGCGTAGAAGTCGCTCGAGACGCCGGCCAGCACGGCGACCTCCTCGCGTCGCAAGCCGGGCGTCCTGCGCCGCGACGTCTCGGGCAGGCCGACCTCCGACGGCGAGAGCCCCTCACGCCGTCGACGCAAGAATTCGGCAAGTCCGGGCCGGTCGATCACCTCATCAGCATGCCCACGCGGGCGCCCCGCATCCAGGACCAGGCTGGTCCGGGACGGACCGGCCCTGGCAGGCCACGACGATCGGCCGCACGGTGGCTCCATGACCAACAACTACGTCCAGCTCGCCCGGAGCATCCCCGTCCCGGAGGCGGTGCCAACCGTCTCGGTCAACCCGGTCACCCTGCCGGCACCCGACCGCGGCCTCCCGCTGGAGCTGCGGGTCACGGCACCCCTGCACGGCGATGCCCTGGCGATCGTGCTGCTGTCCCATGGTGGCGGCAGCTCGCGCTATCTGAGGTCCAAGGACGGCTATTCGCCCCTCGTCGACTTCTACGCGAGCCACGGATTTGCCGTTGTCCAACCGACCCATCTGAGCTCCCCCAGTGGCGGACTCGGCCTGGACAAGGACGCTCCCGGCCACCCGCTGTTCTGGCGTTCACGGATCGACGACTTCGGGCTGATCCTCGACAATCTGGACGCCGTCGAGGCCCAGGCGCCGGTCGTCGCCGGACGGCTCGATTCGGCGCGCATCGCCGTCGTGGGTCACTCAGCGGGTGGTAACACCGCCAGCGCGCTGCTCGGCGCGCGGGCCACCGACCCGGCCGGCGGCGCCGTCCTCGACCTGCTCGAGCCCCGCATCAGCGCAGGTGTGCTGCTCGCCTCGACCGGCAGCGGCGAGGGCATGACCAGCACCATGCGCGAGCAGTACCCCGAGCTGGAAGCCGACTTCTCGCACCTGACCACGCCAACCTTGGTCGTCCACGGCGACCTCGACGGGAACCCCGCCGCGTCCACCCGCGGCGCCGACTGGCACGCGGAGCCTTACCACCTCAGCCCAGGCGCCGACGCCCTGCTGACCCTGCCCGGCGCGAAGCACTACCTGGGCGGCGTCATGGGCTACAGCCTTGCCGAGACCGACGACGAAGACCCCGAACGGCTCGCGGTCACCCAGCGCATGACATGGGCCTACCTGCGATCGGCCCTCCACGCCGGTGACCCCGCGTGGCAGCAGGCCACCGACGCGATTCGCGGCAACCCGGTCCTCGGAAGGGTGCACACCAAGTAGCCGCCACAGCGCTGTGTGCGGGTGGCACCGCACGCCGCAGGTTCCCCCTGAAACGTCCACGATGTGACGGTGCGTCGACCCGCGTCACGTCATCCGGCGACAGGTACCCCGGTGGCGAAGGCTCGACGCCGGCCGCCGAGTGACGGCGCTCGTCAGCGGGCTCCGGCCAGGCCGGCGGCGGTGTCGTCGTGGGTGATGGCGGCGCGGCCCGCCTCGAGGCGGGCGACGGGTATGCGGAACGGGCTGCAGGAGACGTAGTCGAGCCCGACCTCGTGGAAGAAGTGCACGGACTCCGGGTCGCCGCCGTGCTCGCCGCACACCCCCATCTTGAGCCCCGGCCGCGCCCGCCGGCCCTCCTCGACGGCGATGCGGACGAGCCTGCCGACGCCGATGGCGTCGAGCGTCTCGAAGGGCGACACGGTGAACACGCCCTTGTCCAGGTAGGCGGCGAAGAAGGCCGCCTCGACGTCGTCGCGGGAGAACCCCCACGCGGTCTGGGTGAGGTCGTTGGTGCCGAACGAGAAGAAGTCGGCTGCCTCGGCGATCCTCGCCGCGGTGAGCGCCGCTCGGGGCAGCTCGATCATCGTTCCGACGGGAATGTCGAGGGTGACGCCCTCCCGCTCGGCGACATCGGCGAGAACGCCGTCCGTCTCGTCCCGGATCAGGTGCAGCTCCATCACCGACCCCACGAGCGGAACCATGATCTCCACCTGCGGGTCGCCGCCGGCCTTGATGCGATCCGCGGCCGCCTCGGCGATCGCGCGGACCTGCATCGCGAACAACCCGGGCACGACCAGCCCCAACCGCACACCTCGCAGGCCCAGCATCGGGTTGGACTCGTGCAGCCTCTCCACCGCGGCGAGCAGCGTCTCGTCGGCGGCGGTGTCCTCCCCGCGTTCCCGTCCGACCGCGACCCGGACGGACAGCTCGGTCCGGTCGGGCAGGAACTCGTGCAGCGGCGGGTCGAGCAGGCGGATCGTCACCGGCAGCCCGTCCATCGCCTCCAGCAGCTCGACGAAGTCGCCGCGCTGTCTCGGCGTCAACGCCTCCAGCGCCGAGGACCGCGCGGCAGCGGAGTCGGCGAGGATCAGGCGCTCGACGAGCGCGCGCCGGTCGCCGAGGAACATGTGCTCGGTCCGGCACAGGCCGATGCCCTCGGCGCCGAGCCGGCGGGCGCGCGCCGCGTCCTCGCCGGTGTCGGCGTTGGCCCGCACGCCGAGGCGCCGGGTGGCGTCGGCGTGGGTGAGGATGCGGTGCACGGCCTGCACCAGCTCGGCGGTCTCCTCGTCCACCTCGGACAGCGCGGTGTCCAGGCCCTCCTCCAGGTACGTCGCTACCGGTGAGGTCATCACCGGCACGTCGCCGAGGAACACCTCGCCGGTGGACCCGTCGATGGCGATGACGTCACCCTCGCTGACGACGATGTCGCCGACGCGCGCGGTGCGGGCCGCGGCGTCGACGTCGATGGCCTCCGCCCCGCACACGCAGGTGCGGCCCATGCCGCGGGCCACCACCGCGGCGTGCGAGGTCTTGCCGCCGCGGCTGGTCAGCACCCCGGCGGCCGCGATCATGCCCTCGAGGTCGTCCGGGTTGGTCTCCCGGCGCACGAGGATGACCGAGTCGCCGGCGGCGTGACGCGCGACGGCCGTGGCGGAGTCGAACACGGCCTCCCCCACGGCCGCGCCCGGCGATGCGGCCAAGCCGGTGGCGAGTCGGGTCCGAGTGGCGGAGCGGTCGAACTGCGGGAACATCAGTCGTGCGAGCTGGTCACCCGTGACCCGCTGCAACGCCTCGTCCAGCGTGATCAGCTGCTCGTCGACCAGCTGGACGGCGATCCGGAACGCGGCGGCGGCGGTGCGCTTGCCGACCCGCGTCTGCAGCATCCACAGCGTGCCGCGCTCGATGGTGAACTCGATGTCGCACAGGTCCCGGTAGTGGGTCTCCAACCGGCGCATCACCGCGTACAGCTGCCTCGCCGACCCCGGGTCACGCTCGGCCAGGTCCGCCAGGGTGAGGGTGTTGCGGATGCCGGCGACGACGTCCTCGCCCTGCGCGTTGGGCAGGTAGTCGCCGTAGACGCCCTGCCGGCCGCTGGCCGGGTCGCGGGTGAAACACACCCCGGTCCCCGAGTCCGGGCCCAGGTTGCCGAACACCATCGCGACCACGTTCACCGCGGTGCCCAGGTCGTGCGGGATCCGCTCGCGGCGGCGGTAGAGCCGCGCCCGCTCGGTGTTCCAGGAGTCGAACACGGCGTTCATCGCCAGGTCGAGCTGCTCGCGCGGCTGCTGCGGGAACGACCGTCCCGTCTCCTGGTGCACCACCTTCTTGTAGGCCTCGACGAGCTCCTCGAGGTCGTTCGCGTCGAGGTCGACGTCCTGGGTGACGCCGCGCGTGCGCTTCATGGCGTCCATCGCCTCGACGAACGACTCCCCGTCGATGCCGAGCACGGTCCTGCCGAACATCGCGATCAGCCGCCGGTAGGAGTCCCAGGCGAACCGCTCGTCGCCCGACACGGCGGCGAGACCCCGCACCGACACATCGTTCAGCCCGATGTTGAGAACGGTCTCCATCATCCCGGGCATCGAGAACTTCGCCCCCGAGCGCACCGACACCAGCAGAGGATCCTTCGGGTCCCCGAGCTGCCGGCCGACCTTGTCCTCCAACGCCCGCAGCGCCCGCGTCACCTGCACCCGCAGCTCCGGCGGCACCACCCCGTCGGCCAGGTACCGCCGGCACGCCTCGGTCGTCACCGTGAAGCCCGGCGGCACCGGCAGGCCGAGCCGCGTCATCTCGGCAAGGTTGGCCCCCTTGCCTCCCAGCAGGTCCTTCTGGTCCTTGCCGCCCTCGCTGAACTCGTACACGTACTTCGGCATCAGCTCAACCTCACGGAAGCCGGCGTCAGGGCGCGGCCACCCCCGCACTCTGGACCTGGCGGTGCGGGTTTTCAACAGCACGTTGCGACGGTGGCGCGCTCGGACGGGTCGCTCCTGGCCCCTCCCTGCTGCAGCGGAGCAGGCCCAGAAAGCCAATGAGCTGGCCGCCTCGTGGGTCAGCGCGAACCTGGCCGACCGGATTCAGCTCGAGACCACCCAGGTCGGGGACTTCCTGTTCTTCGAGAGCGTCTGACGATCAGGCGGGTGACGTCGCAAGGCACTGTCGCGCCGTTCCGGACGTATCGCCAGTCGCTGACCACGGGGGCGATGTCGGCAACCGGCGCCGACTACGCGGCAATCACGCCGGAGGCGGCTGGACGGACCTTGCGCCGGGCCGCCCGTCCTCGATGACGAAGCTGGCGCGGGTACCTACTGGGGCCCCGGGCCGGGACACATAGTCGACGGTCCGGAAATCTGCGGTCCACTCCGTGGGAGTGACGACAGTGCGCACGTAGCCCCGGTCGCGGTTGATGAACTTGATGTGCGGGTTCTCGGCCATCTGTTTTGCGTCGCCGACCGGGTTCGCCTTCCCGTCGCCCTCCGAACTGATGGAGGTCCCTACCAACTCGGTGGCCACCGTTCTGGAGTTGGGGTCGTTGAAGTCGGCCTTGATGTCGCAGACGTAGTTCATGTGGACGTCGCCGGAGAGCACGATCGGGTTGCTCGTGCCGACCGTGGCGAGATGGTCGCGAAGTCGATCGCGGGCCACGGCGTAGTCGTCCCAGGAGTCATCGTTGAAGCCCTGATCCGGGCCGGCAGTGAAGTCTCTCTGGGAGAAGAACACCTGCTGGGCCAGTACGTTCCAGCGGGCCGTGGGTCCGGCCAGCGCCTGACTCAGCCAGCTCTCCTGCACATCGCCGAGGATGGTGCGGCTCGGGTCGTACCGCTGCGCTTGCGGGACCTGGTCACTACGGTACGACCGGGTGTCCAGCACGTAGAGGTCGATCAGATCACCGAAGGTCAGGCGGCGGTAGATCTGTACGTCCGGACCGACCGGTCGCTGCGCCCGGCGCAGAGGCATGTGCTCGTAGTACGCCTGGAACGCGGCCGCGCGGCGGGCAAGGAATTCGCTCACGGGGACATCCGGGTCGGCGTCGTCGCCGGCCCAGTTGTTCGCCACCTCATGGTCGTCGAAGGTGACCACCCACGGGAATGCGGAGTGCGCCGCCTTCAGATCAGGATCGCTCTTGACCTGCCCCAGCCGAATGCGGTAATCCGCCAGTGTCTTGACCTCACGAACCGGCAGCCAGCCCCGCCCGATGGTTCCTTGACCGTCCCCGTTGTAGATGTAGTCGCCGACGAAGGCGACCAGATCGAGGTTCTCCTCGGCCATGTGGGCGTAGGCCGTGTAGAACCCTGCCGGGTAGTTCTGGCAGCTGGCCAGGGCGAAGGCGAACCGGTCCAACCGGGCGCCGGGGCCCGGCGCGGTCTTCGTGCGGCCCACGGGGCTCAGCTCGGAGCCTGCACGAAAGCGGTAGAAGTACGCAGCACCGGACTGCAGGCCCGCCACTTCGGCGTGCACCGAGTGCGCCTCCTCCGGCCGGGCGAGCTCGGTCCCCCGGGCCACCACCTGACGGAAGCTCTCGTCCTTGGACACCTCCCACTGCACCGGCACGGGCCTGTCGGGCATGCCACCGAGCCCGTCCTCGGCGAGTGGCTCAGGGGCCAGTCGGGTCCAGAGCACCACACCGTCAGGCATCGGATCACCGGAGGCCACACCGAGCGTGAACGGCTCGCGCACCGGCCCTCCGGCCGGACCTGCTTGGGCCCACGCCGCGGATTCCCCCAGAGACGAGACACCAAGCGCAGCGGCACCGACCGCACCGACCGCACCGACCCGCAGCAGCTGTCGCCGGGTGGGCGACCAGTGGGGCCTCGGCTTAGCAGTGTGCTCTGGCATGTATCTCCCTAGCGAGACCAACTACCGATCAGAGGCGCAAGGGGATCACTCACAGCACAACCCGCCACAACCACCGCGCAACGGCCGGACCACCCGGGCGTGAAGACCGCGGCAGCCGGTCCGAACGGGCGATGCCGATACGGACACCGCCGGTCAAACGGCACCGAGCGCGTGAGCGACGTCGATCGCGAACGGTGATGCCCGTCGACCGAGCTGGGCGGATGCCAGGGCGCGATCTACTGCGGGATCACTTCGACAGGCCCGGCACCGTGCACATGACCGGCGCAGCGCGGGCCCCGAGGCGTCAGCAGGAGGCCACGCCGCTCAGGCGGCTTCGGGCGGGCGGGCCCGCCGGCCGAGGGCGCGGGTCTCCGGTTGGCGCGGTGGGGTGCGCTCCTCGCGCGGGGTCAGTGGCCGTTCCACGGGCACGCCAGCGGTCAGCTCCACCTCGTCGCCTTCGTGGAGCACGACCAGCGGCTCGCCACGCAGCACCTCGTAGGTGGCCGTTCCCGCCTCCACACTCACCCTGAGCAGGCGCCCACGGAAGCACATGCGGAAACACAGCCGCTGCAACCTGCTCGGCAGCGCGGGCCGGAAGTGCAGCACGGCGTCGACCTGCCTCAGGCCGCCGAACCCCGCGACGATCGCGATCCAGGTGCCGGCCAGCGCCGCGAGGTGCAGACCGTCGGCCGTGCTGTGCTCGAGGTCGCGCAGGTCCGCCAACGCCGACTCGGCGACGTAGTCGTGTGCGAGGTCGAGGTAGCCGACCTCGGCGGCGAGCACGGCCTGGTTGCTCGCGGACAACGAGGAGTCACGCACCGTCAGCTGCTCGTAGTAGTCCATGTTCCGGGCCTTCTCCTCGTCGGTGAAGGCGTCCCCCCGCAGGAACATCGCGAGCACGAGGTCGGCCTGCTTCACGACCTGCTTGCGGTAGAGCTGGAAGTACGGGTAGTGCGAGTGCAACGGGTAGTGGTCCTCCGGGGTGCCGGCGAAGTCCCACCGGGGTTGGTCGGTGAACCCGGCCGCCTGCGGGTGCACACCCAGATCCTCGTCATAGGGCACGAACATCGCGTCGGCCGCGTCGAGCCACGACGCGATCTCGTCGTCCCCGACGTCGAGAGCCTCGGCGCTGTCACGGTGCTTCTGCGCCCAGTTCGCGGCACCGCGCAGGTTCCGCTGCGCCATCAGGTTCGTGTAGACGTTGTCGTCGCTCAGTGCGCTGTACTCGTCCGGGCCCGTCACCCCGTAGATGTGGAACGCCCCGTCGCGGCCATGGTGTCCCAGCGACATCCACAGCCGCGCCGTCTCCACCAGCAGATCCAGCCCGGTCGTGCGCGCGAACTCCTCGTCGTCCGTGGAGTCGACGTAGCGGATCACCGCGTCGGCGATGTCGGCGTTCACGTGGAACGCGATGGTGCCCGCCGGCCAGTAGCCCGAGCACTCCTCGCCTGCGATGGTGCGCCACGGGAACGCAGCTCCCTGCAGGTCGAGCTGACGGGCGCGGGCACGGGCTTTGTCGAGGATGGCGTGGCGCCACCCCAGTGCGTGCCGGGTGACCTCGGGCCGGACGGCGGTCATCACCTGCAGCACGAAGGTCTCGGTGTCCCAGAACGCATGGCCCTCGTACCCGGTGCCGGTGAGCGCCTTGCCGGCGATCGCCCGGCCCTCCGCGCGGAGCGTGGCCTGCAGCAGGTGCCACAGCGCGAACCGGACCGCCTGCTGCAGCTCGTCGTCGCCGTCGATCTCGACGTCGGCCGACTCCCAGAACTCGTCGAGCGTGCGCCGCTGGGCGGCGAGCAGCTCGTCCCAGCCCGTGTGCCGCACCGCCGTGACCGCCGCCGCCACCTCGTCCCGCACAGCCGACAGCGAGCGGTCCCCGGACCAGGCATAGCCGAGGTACTTGACCAGGGTGATCGCGGCGCCGGTCTCGAGCCGCCCGGTCACGGTGAAGCGGGCCGCGTCCTCCTCGCTCTCCGCGTGCACCTCGAAGTCCTGCGGGGCGTCGAGCTCGTGGTCGGCGGCCGCGCCGACGAGAAGACCGGAGCGGCGAGCGCGGTGCACCAGGGTGAGCCGGGTCCCGGACGCCCGGTGCTCGCAGCCGACCAGCGGGTGATTGAGGAGATCATCGGGACTCGGGACGGGCGGCAGGTCGGGCAGCTGGGCGTTCGCGACGAGACCCGACTGCAGGACGACCTCCACCGGCGCGTCGACGGCCCGGACGCTGTAGCGGATCGCCGCCCCGCCGCGGTGCGCGAACGACACGAGCCGCTCCGACTCGATCTCCACGACCCGGTCGTCGGGGGTGCGCCACCGCGCTCGACGCCGCAGCGTCCCGGCCCGGAGATCGAGTACCCGCTCGTGGTCGAGCAGCTCCCCGCTCCGCACGTCGAACGGGTGGCCGTCGACGAGCAACCGCACGAAGGTGCCGTCGATCGTGTTCACGAGCGTCTGCGTCGCCTGAGGGTCCCCTGCAGCCGTCTCGGGGTACTCGAACGTGCGCAGCTCGTGGAACCCGGCGAGGTAGCTGCCTCGCTGCGCGACGGGCTCACCTTCATCGAGGGTGCCGCGCAGGCCGAGACAGCCGTTGGACAGCGCGAAGACGGTCTCGGTGTCGGCGAGGACATCGAGCCGCAGCTCCGGCTCCCGCACGCACCAGGGCTCGACGGTGTACGCATCCTTCTCCGGCACACAGGACCGTTCCCCACGGACGGGTGGTTCATGCACTTATGGGTGTTTCTGTGTGTGGGGACCTTCACCGACGGGAACAGCCGGACAACGCCGAGTAGCGAGATGAGAGGGAGACACCATGGCTCACGTGGAGAACGACCTGGCGGAGATCAAGGGCATCGGCCCCCGCTACGCCGAAATCCTGAAGAGCGTCGGCATCGACTCGATCAAGGAGTTGCGCCATCGCAACGCCGCCAACCTCAAGCAGATGATCGAGTCGAGGCATGGTTCCGTACGAGGACTCTCGGAGAAGGAGTGCCAGACCTGGATCGACGAGGCAAAGGCCCATAGCGGCTGAGACGCGGGATCGGCAGGCCACCGCCGGGCGCCCGAGGTCTTCTCGCAGGGATCACGCCTCCGGCCGCGCGACGCGCAGCGCGTCGATCCAGTACTGCCGGGCAAGTGCCCACGCTCATTCGGACGGGCCCGCGAACGCGCTGCGTTCAGCCGCGCCGATTCCAGGGCCAGGGTCACGATCCCCGCCACCAGCAGCACCCCGGCCACCGCGACCAGCACGAGCACGATGACGTAGAGCGGCAACGGCTGCTCAGCCGACCGGCGGTGGGCCGGAGCCGGGCTTTCCGGCGGAGAAGGGCGTCGAACTCCGGGCCGTTCAGCCCGGCGTCACCATCGCACCGTCGAACCGCAACCGACCGGACCGGACGCCGAGCTCCAGCGCCGCGTCCATCCGCTCGGTCGCGCCGCGGGTCCGCCGTCGCCACCCGAACACGGCCAGCACCTCGCGGTGCAGCTCCTCCCGCGACATCCCGGCCGCGGCTCGCGTTGCGGGCACCATCGCGTTGACGATCTCTCTCAGCGGCACGTGTTCGAGCGGGCGGTCCACCCCCTCCGGGGTGCTGCGGAACCCCTCCCACTCCTCGGGCGCCCGGGCGTCGGGCCAGATGACCGCCTCCACATCGTCCCGCCGCAGCGCTCGCGGCAGGTGGCGCAGAATCGCCGTCCTCCGGGTCTCCGCGACGCGCCGCAGCCCGAACGCGTTCGCCACGAGCTGCGCCAGCCTGTCCGTGTGGATCGGCCCCTCCGCGTCCACGACCGCGGTGAGTGCCGCCGACACCGCCAACGCCGCCGCCCGCTCGGGAAGAGCGTCCAGGACGTCGACGCTCCCGAGGTGGCGCACCGGCCACGGGACGAAGACCTCGGGTGCAGGAGGCCATGCGACATCGTCGCGCGGGGGCGCCACTGCCACGGCCGAGGCGATGACCGGCACGACCGGTGACGGAGGCGTTGCCACCGGTGGCTCGATCTCGACGATCGCCGCGGGTCGCGGTGCCTCCCCGGCAGCGGCCACGAGACGGTCGAGCACCACCTCCGGATCCGCGAGCCACGTCGGCAGCCACACCCGCTCGACGGACGGCCAGCGCAGCACGTCGGTCAGGACCTCACGCGGCAGCGCGTCCCGGTCTCGCACGGTGAGGCGCTGGGACCACGCCCGCCCGTCGAGCAGGACGGCGACGCGGGGCTTCTCCGGATCCCCTAGCACGAGATCGATCGCGAACTCCGAGAGCCCGACGTTCGTCTGCACCTCCACGCCTCTGTCCCGCAGGCGGGAGGCGATCTCCTCGCGGTGCCGGTCGGGAACCGTGCTGCGCTGCGCACCGCGCGGCAGCACCGACGGACCGTGCGCCGCCATCTCGAGGTAGGTGCGCAGGTGCCTCAACCCGACCGACGACGTCTCCTCCGTGCGCAGCTGCCCGGGATAGAAGCTCGAGAAGACGATCACCTGGCGGCGGGCGCGGGACACCGCGACGTTCAGGCGGCGCTCGCCGCCGGCACGGTTGAGCGGCCCGAAGTTCAGCGGCAGCACGCCCTTGTCGTTGACGCTGAACGCGGTCGAGAAGAGGATCACGTCCCGCTCGTCACCCTGCACGTTCTCGAGGTTCTTGACGAACAGGCCGTCCGGGTCCTCCAGCGCATCGATCACGCGCTGGTCGCCGATGTCCCGCAGCCGACCCTCGATGAGGGTGCGCTGCTGCTGGTTGAACGTCACCACGCCGAGTGACGGTGCAACGTCCGGTGACGCCGCGAAGCGCTGCCAGATCTCCGAGACGACCGCTTCCGCTTCGACCGGGTTGGTCCGCAACGTCGCGCGGGCGCCGGAACGGTGGAAGTGCCCGTCGACCCGCCTCAGGGAGATGCCGGTGTCGCCGGTCGCCGGCGCCGGGAACGAGGAGAGGCCGCCGTCGTAGTAGTGGTGGTTGCTGAACGCGATGAGTGACTCGTCCTGGCTGCGGTAGTGCCACGACAACCGGTGGCGCTCCACTCGCGCCTGGACGCATTCGGTGAGGATCGACTCCTCGTCCTCGACCATGTCCGTGGAGCTCTCGGCATCGAGGTCGT
Source organism: Pseudonocardia xinjiangensis (assembly GCF_050948425.1). Taxonomy (NCBI): domain Bacteria; kingdom Bacillati; phylum Actinomycetota; class Actinomycetes; order Pseudonocardiales; family Pseudonocardiaceae; genus Pseudonocardia; species Pseudonocardia xinjiangensis. Next base: position 5,560,131 of record NZ_CP192009.1, read on the forward strand.
CCGATCCGAAGCTGCTCTCCGCGAACGACGTCGGTGGCATCTGCATGCTGTCGCCGACGATCACCACCGACCTGGCCCGGCCCATGGCACCGATGGCGTCGGCGACGCGCACCTGCGAGGCCTCGTCGAACACCACGATGTCGAAGAGGCCGGCCGTCGCGGGGAAGAACCGCGAGAGGGAGTCCGGGCTCACCAGAACACACGGCAGCGCGCGGGTGATCACGTCACCGAAGGTGCTCATCAGCTCGCGCACCTTCATGCCGCCACGCCTGGTGGTCAGCTGCCGCTGCAGCTGGCCGACCTGGCCACCTGCGGCGCGAGGGTTGAAGCCCCGGGCTGACAGGACCTGCTGCGGGACGACGGTGGCCAGGTGGTTCCGCACCGCGCGGGACGCGGTGACGAACCGCGCGATCGAGCGTTCGTGGGCGCCTGCGTCGAAGCTCTCGAGCCCCGTGGTCCGGAGCCGTTCCGCGATCGAGGCGCGAGCCAGCCCGAGCTCGAACGACCGCCGCGCGTCGTCCGGGTCGAGCGAGCCGGCGAGCACCGCAGCCCGCGCTTCACCGAGGTGCTGCGCTCGCAGCGGCTCGAGGTGGGCGAGCAGGTCGAGCCAGCACCGCAGCGAACCGAGCTGCGGGTCGGCGAGGCCGCGTTCCGCCGCAGTGAGCTGCCAACGACCCAGGAGACCAGGCACGCCTGCCCACTCGGCAACCGCAGCCGGTGTGCTGCAGCAGACCTGGAGCAGCGCCTCCGCGGCTGCGGCGGCCTCATGGACGGGTCGCGGATCGGCGTCGACCCCGCCGTCGAGAACCTCCCGCAGCGCCTGGACGAACGGCGCCCGTTCCGGGGTGGACTCCGCCGGATCGACCAGGTGACCGGCCCGGCGCACCCGGTCGATCCGAGCCGTGAGCGCGACGCGCCCCTCCTCGGTGAAGGGGTTCCAGGCAGCCGGGAGCTCCAGACCCGGGATCGCGCCGATCTTCGCGGCCAGTGCCTGAACGGCCTCGACGAGATCGACGAGCTTGCCGGTCAGCTCGGTGAGCCGTTTCGGTTTGACGGCGGTTCCGGGCCGCAGCACCGGGACGAGCCGGTCACGCACAGCGGAGAGGCGCTTCCTCCGGCCGAAGAAGCCGGATGCGGCTGCCGCCCTGGCCTCCGCGTCGATGTCGGCGATCGGCAGGCCGAGGACCTCGGGCGTGACGACGTCCAGCCCCGGATGCGGCGCCGCGGCGAAGTCTGCGACCTCGTTCACGATCGCCACAACTGGATCTGCCCAGGTGCGTGAGCGCGACTCGTCGAGCACCTGCAGCGAGAGCGTGACGTCGACTAGTTCGGCGAGAACAGCGAGATCCGCCGGCACCCGGACCGCTGCCAGCGCCGGATCGAGGACGTCGGGCAGCGCGAGTACGGCTGCATCGAACCGCCGGGCAGCGACGTGCACCGCGGGGACGTCGACTCCCGCCACGGAGTCGATGAAGGCCCACGGGTGCTCAGGTCGCGGCCGTGCAGCGTCCGCGCGGTCGGGCAGGGTGCTGAACAGCTGCCGCAGCCGTCCCACGGTGTCCGCAGCGCCCCCGGCCAGCACGGACTCGGGCACCGGCATCGGCGCGACGTCGTCCCCGATCGCGAGCTCGGCGCCGCGCGCCTCGTACAGGGCCAGGCCGGCGCCGTTGCGCTCATGGAGCCGGTAGGCGTACCGGGTGAGGCCGCGGCGGGCGGAACGGAGCTCCTCGACCTTGATGGCGTGGTCCTGGGTATCCGCGGCGACCACGTGGTCGAGCGCCTTCTTGATCTGTTCGCGAACCGCCGCCGGCTTGCTGCCCTTGTCGTGCAGGTCGAGCGACAACGGTCCCATGCCGACCGCGTCGAGCCGCTTCTGCACGACGTCGAGCGCTGCCCGCTTCTCCGCGACGAACAGGACGCGCTTGCCCTCCGCGACCGCGTGCGTCAGCAGGTTCGTGATGGTCTGCGACTTGCCGGTGCCGGGCGGGCCCTCCAGGACGAACGTGCGGCCGGCCGTGGCTTCCGCGATCGCCCGCAGCTGAGAGGCGTCGGCCGGAACGGGGCAACGTTCGTCGAGACCGTCGAGGTCGTACGCGGCCGATGCGTCCACCGGGTCGGCGAACGCATCGGTCGGCGTCCGGATCAGGTGCGCGACGAGCGGGTTCGCCTCGAACGTCGCCCAGTTCTCGTCGAGGTCCTTCCACAGGCGGAACTTGGCGAACTGCAGCACGGCGAGATCGGCCGTCGGCTCGACGCGGAACCGCAGCCCGCGCGCGTCGATGGCCCGGCGCGTCGCGCGGAACGCGGCCTCGACGTCGATGCCCGAGTCGTCCGCGACCGGATCGGCGAGCCCGGGGATGTCGAGCCCGTGCACCTGTCGCAGCTTCTCCAGGAGGCAGTAGTTCGGGGTCGATGAGCCCGCCTCGTCGAGGGAGAGCCGATAGCGGCCGCCGCGGCCCGCCGGTGTGAGCACCACCGGCACCAGGATCAGAGGGGAGCGCAGCGTGCGCCCGTCCAGGTCCCACACGAGCGAGCCGAGAGCCAGGTAGAGGTTGTTGGCGCCGGTCTCCTCGACGACCGTCCGCGCCTTGTAGGCCACGCTGCGCATGCGCGAGGCGTACGCGGCGGCGGTGACATCGACGTGGACGGTTCGCTTCTCCTCCAGGAGATCGACCAGCTGCGCCTGCGGCAGGTCGCGGCCGTGGCGGACGCCCCGCTCACGATCGACGGCCGCGAGATCGTCCGACGGGCGCAGGGTGATCGCGGCGTCCCGGTTGAGGAGGTCCTCGACCAGCCCGAGCCGCCGCTCCGGCACGGCCAGCGACAACGCCGATCGCGGGGTGAAGTTGATCAGGCGGTTGCGCAGGCTGAGATCGAGCAGGGCGTTCTTCCAGGTGGTGACTCTCCGGGGTTCGGGAACCCGCCCGGGCACGACACGGCCCGGCCCGGCGTCGGGTGCGAACCCGGCCGCGCTCACCGCCGGAGGTACGTACGCGGTGACGACCACCTGCCCGTCGTCACTCCGGGTCCGCGCCGGCAGCGGGACGATGCGGTCCACCCGCGCCTGGTGGACGTCGACGACACCGATCACGTTCGCGAGGTCGCCGGTCAGGTGGGCCCCGTACGGCATCTGCTGCGCCTCGGCGAACGGAACCGCCTCGGGACGCAGCATGAGCGCCGTGGTCTCCACCAGGCCGATCTGTCCGAGGTCGATCCGGTTGACCACACCGGCGGTGTCGAACTCCGCGACCGCGCCGAGGGACGTCGCCTCGCGCCAGTAGCCGAGGAAGGCATGGTCGTCGACGACCCAGATGAGCGGCCGCACCCCGGCCTGCTCCAGCGCGGCGGCCATGACGACGACGGTGTCCAGGCAGGTCCCGACGCGGTCGTCGAGCACCTCGCCCGGAGTCCGGACCTTCTGCCCGATGTCGGCCCAGCTCGCGGGCGGCTCGGCGTAGCGGATGCCGCGTGCCTGCATCGCCGCGTACACAGCGGCGACGATCTCGTCCACGCGCTCCGGACCGGCCTGGTAACCCTCCAGAGAAGGGCTGCCCGTGCCGGCCTCCAGGTGCTGGGCGACCTCGCGCATCAGGGCCGTGACCGCCGGGTGGTTCGGCATGACGTGCGCGGCGAGCATCTCCAGCGCGAGCGCGGGCGGGGTCGCGAGCCACTGCTGGGCGGCCAGCACCCACGTGCGGAAGACCTGCTCGGCGTGCACCTCGCCGTCGATCTCCAGGAGCGCCTGGATCACCGCCGGCCGCTGCTCCTCCACCTGCAACATCGCCGCTGGCTCGAGCAGGAGCCTGATGTCGGTCAGGACCGTGGGCAGCCCGGCCTGTAGGTCGAGGAGGATCTCCTGCGGGTCGCCGATCGGCCCGGTGGCATCGGCCACCGCCAGCCGGAGCCGCGCTGCCTGGATGTCAGCGGGGACGTGCTCGATGGCGAGGCGGGAGATCACCGGGATCTCGTTGTGGGCCATCGCGTAGCTGAGGACCGACCGGGCTTCGAGGGTGATGGCGATCGGTTGTGCGGGCTGTTCTGAGGTCACCCTCGCTCCTTGCTCACTGCTGTGTACGGCGGCGGCGTCGCCGCTTTCCGGACTATCGAGGGATCACCGCACAACGTCACGCGCGCTCCCGGTCGGCGGGAAGCGAACGTGCGCCCGGTGCGGGGTCGAGGAGGTCGACCAGATCGAGAAGCCCATGGTGCAGGCGCCGAAACCGTCCCCCTCGCACGGACCACCGCCTGGCCCGTCCCATTCATCGCCTCCTGAGCTCGCGTCGTCACGTGGCCGGCTCCTGATCACACGAACGGGCGAGTGAGCACCCTCAGCCCAGTGCGTCGACCACCCACGACGGGTCGAACATGGCGACCACCTCGGGACCCGTACCCGACCGCACTGGTGTCACCTCGCCGACCCGCCCCGATTGCGGGTCAACCAGCCGGACACCCGCCTCTCTCAGCACCCGCAGCGTTGACGCCCACGCGGGATGGCCCCAGAGCCGGTCGTTGACCAGGGGAACCGCCACGACCGGGATCCCGGCGCCGAAGGCGTCACACAGCACCCCGGAGGCAGGGGTGTCCATGATCCCGGCCGTCACCTTGTTCGCCGAGTTGAACGTCAACGGGCAGGCGACGACCTGCTCGGGACGTGGTCGTTCGTCCGCCGTCGCACCCTGGAACCAGGTCCCCGCCGCTTTCGTGGAGACGATCGACACCACCCACCGCGCGCTCAGCACGTTCGCCACCTCGGCGGCGCGCGCTGCCAGCGGTGCCCCGCACACGACGAGGGTGAGCGGCCGGCCGGCCATCAGAAGGCGACAACGGCGAGATCGGATCCGCCTCGCCGTCGGTGGACCGCTATCCGTCGACCGATCGACCCCGCCACGGACAGATCGTGGCACAGCCGCTCATACGCGGTCCTGGCCGCGATGCCGGCGGTCAGTCGATCAGCCCTGACCGTACGGCCCGACAATCGGAGTGCTCGACCATCGCCGGTTCCGTGACGCCGGTATCAACCCGGTCTGCCGCGTAGTGCTCCCGCACGACAGCAGCAAGGACAGCCACGTCAGCGGCCTTCACGGAAACCGACGACAGTCGTCGTCTCAGCTCCCGAACCGCTCCTGCAACGCCTTGATCCCGCCCCCGTACACCCCACCGGCGAAGGTCTTGGTGAGCTCTTCCTCGTCCGCGGCCTCGGAGTCGTAGTCCGACCACCACTCGATGAACGTGTGCCCGGAGTCGGTGACCGGCGCCATGCGGCAGGTGGAGATGTAGCGGCGCACCGCGAACGGGCTCTCGAGGATCTGGTAGGTGAAGGTGTGGCTCAGGTCGTCGAGGGTGAGCAGCCGTTCGACCACCACCCCTCCCCCGCCCAGCGTCAGGCGACGGACTGCTCCCACCTCGGTGCCGGACCCGCCGGAGTCCAGCGAGCTCTTCTCGATACCAGGATGCCAGGCAGGCATTCCGTTGAAGTCACGGACGAGGGTCCAGACCTCCTCGACGGAGCCGGGGACGACACCACTGGCGTACGGGCGGGGCATGAGGGTCTCCTAGCGGGTGAGACGGGTCTTGAACGCGCGGGTCTGGTCGGTGAGGGCTTTCTCGGTGGGCAGTCGTTCCATGGACGAGGCGCCGTAGAAGCCGTGGCAGTGCTTCGTCCGGTCGAGGACGTGGGCGGCGTCGTCGGGCATCGCGATCGGGCCGCCGTGGCAGAGCACCAGCACATCCTCGCGCACCTCGCGGGCCGCGGCGGCCCACTCGTCGATCAGCTCCACGCAGTCGTCCAGCGACTTCGCGGTCTCCGCGCCGATCGAACCGCCGGTCGTCAGGCCCATGTGGCAGACGATGATGTCGGCGCCGGCGCGGGTCATGGCGCGGGCGTCGTCGGCGGAGAAGACGTACGGCGTGGTGAGCAGGTCGGCGGCGCGGGCGGCGGCGACGAGGTCGACCTCCAGGCCGTAGCCCATCCCCGTCTCCTCAAGGTTCGCGCGGAACACCCCGTCGATGAGCCCGACGGTCGGGAAGTTCTGGATCCCCGCGAAGCCGAGGTCGGTGAGCTCGCGCAGGAACCGGTCGGTGATCATGAACGGGTCGGTGCCGTTGACGCCCGCCAGCACCGGGGTGTGCTCGACGACCGGCAGCACCTCCGCCGCCATCTCGACCACGATCTCGTTGGCGTTGCCGTAGGCCAGCAGGCCGGCTAGCGAACCACGGCCGGCCATGCGGTAGCGCCCGGAGTTGTAGATGACGATGAGGTCGATGCCGCCGGCCTCCTCGCACTTCGCCGAGAGCCCGGTGCCCGCCCCGCCGCCGACGATCGGTTCACCTCGCCGGGCCATGTCCTGGAACTTCTCGACGAGCTCCGCACGGACGAAGCGGGTCACCGCTGCACCTCCTGCCACGCGCTGACCAGCGCGTCGGCGAACTCGGGGTCGTTGATGTGGTGCTTCAGGCGGACGAGCCTGCGCTGGTCGGTCTGCTTCACCTCGGCCTCGAGCGTGGCGAACAGCGCCTCGTCGGCCTCGGGGTTCCAGAACGGCAGCGTCGGCGCGTCGAGCGCGGAGACCCCACCGGTCGGCAGCAGGAACCGCACCGGCCCCTCGCACGCGTTGAGCTTGCGGGCCAGGAACCGGGCGATCTCGACGCACTCCTCCGGCGTGGTCCGCATGAGCGTGACCTGCGGGTTGTGCTCGTAGAAGGTGCGGTCGGCGAACTGCTCCGGGACGGTGGCGGGGGCGGCGAAGTTGACCATGTCGAGCGCCCCGCACGATCCGACGTACGGGACGCGGGTGCGCGCGATCGCGCCCAGCCGGTCCTCCGTCGCCGCCATCACTCCGCCCACGACCAGGTCGCACACCTCCGTGGTGCTGATGTCGAGCACCGAGCTGACGAGCCCGTCGTCCACCAGCTTCTCCATGGCCCGCCCGCCGGTGCCGGTGGCGTGGAAGACGAGGGGGTCGACGGCGTCCCCGAGCCGCTCGATCACGGCCGTGACGCACGGCGTGGTGACGCCGAACATCGTCAGCCCCACCGCGGGCCGGTCCTCCGTGGCGGGGATCTCGTTCAGGACGATGCCCGCGAGCGCGTGCGCGGCGTTGCCGATGACGCGGCGGGAGATGTGGTTGAGGCCGGCGACGTCGGTGACGGAGTACCACATCGCGATGTCGGAGGCGCCGACGTACGGAGCGACGTTCCCCGACGCCACCGTCGACACCATGATCTTCCCGACCCCGACCGGCAACGCCTGCATCGCCGGGGTGATCAGCGCCGTCCCACCGGAGCCGCCGAGGCCGAGCACCCCGGCCACGTCGGAGCGCGCGCCCAGGAAGTGCACCAGCGCCTCGGCCATGGCGCTGACGGCCGTGCCGCGGTCACCGGTGAATACCGCGTCAGCGCCGCCGGGGTGGTGGGCCGCCACCTCCTCCGCGGCCACGTCGGCCGCCGACCCACCGCGCTGGGTCGACACGTCGACGGTGACCGCGTCCGCGCCGGCGGCCCGTAGCCGTTCGGCGGCGTACTGCAGTTCCGCGTCCTTCGTGTCGAAGGTGCCGATCACGTACGCCTGCGCCATGCGATCGTTCTAGCGCATCGGCCGCCGTCCGGCTGACCACGCGCCCGGATCGGGCGCCGAACGGCACGACCCTCCCGGTGCTGACGAGCCAAAGCACCCCCGAATCGGGCGACTCGCCCGGGCGCGGGGCGTCCTCGCAGAGCGGATGTGTTCCTCGCAGAGCCCACAGCATCTGCGAGGAACCCACGCCCTCTGCGAAGAACACCCACGGCGGGCATCGGGCGACTCGCCGACGCGGAACGGGCGACTCGCGGGGTCGGAACGGGCGACTCGCGGGGCGGGGGCGGGGCGGGGGTGGGGGGCGCGGCGATGAGTTTGGGGGCGGGGGGTGGTCGGAGGTGCGTACGCCGATCCCTGGAGGAATGTTGAGCACCATCTCGCCGATGATCGTGACGCCCGACGTCGAACCGCTGCTCCGCTTCTACACCGGCCTGTTCGGGGCGGAGCAGGCCGAGCGCTACCCCGAGGACGGCGCGGTGTTCTTCGTCGGCCTGCGGATCGGGGACTCCCATCTCGGCCTCGTGTCCGACGCCGCCGCCGACACGACCATCCCGCAGCGCCTGCTGCTCAGCATCGACGTCGAGGACGTGGACAAGCTGCTGGAGCGCGTGGAGGAGCTCGGGGGGCAGGTTCTCGGGCCGGCCAACGACATGCCGTGGGGGCAGCGGGTCGCGCACATCAAGGACCCGGACGGCAACGCGATCAACCTCACGCAGCCGGTCTGAGGTCCACGCGTCAGCCGCCCGCCAGCGGGTACGCCGTCCGAAGGGCAACCGGAGGAGGGGACGTGACCGCGCAGCAGCAGCCGCCGGGCAAGGGCGGGGAGCCGGAGGAACGGCTCCCGCCGGAGGTGCAGGGCGACGGCGAGTTGGGCCAGGACCCGACCACGGTGCCCGCGCCCGGGGCACCCAGCATGCCGATGGAGCAGCCCGACGAGCCGGAAGCCGGCCCGCGGGACCGGACGGACGGCTGATCGGTCCCCCCTGCGGCGACACGGCGGGCGGGACGTGGCCGTTTCGCTCGACCTCGGGGCAGGATGTGGTGTGACCACCTCGACGCGACCGACGCGCACCGGGCTCGATCTCGACTGGGTCGATGCGGGAACCCGCCCTCAGGACGACCTGTTCCAGCACGTCAACGGCCAGTGGCTGCGCACACACGAGATACCTGAGGACCGGTCGCAGGACGGCGCGTTCTACGCGCTGCGCGACCGCGCCGAGGAGGATGTGCGGGCCATCGTCGAGGACGCGGGGTCACTGCCGGGCGACGACGCCCGCAAGATCGCCGATCTCTACGCCTCGTTCATGGACGTCGAGCGCATCGAGGCCGCGGGGGTCGAGCCGCTGCGCCCGCTGCTCGACGAGGTGGCGGGTGCCGCGGACCGCGCTGCGCTGGCGGTCGTTCTCGGGCGGCGGCAGCGCGAGGGGCGCGTGTCGCTGTTCGGGTCGTTCGTCAGCACCGACGCCAAGGACTCGTCGCGCTACCTCGTGCACCTGTCGCAGTCGGGGCTCGGGCTGCCCGACGAGGCGTACTACCGCGAGGACTCCTACGCCGAGATCCGCACCGCCTACGTGGAGCACCTGGCCCGGCTCGCGGAGCTGGTCGGCCTGCCCGATCCCGCCGGGCTCGCGGCCACGGTGATGGACCTGGAGACGGCGATCGCGGCGGTCTCCTGGGACCGCGTCACCAACCGCGACGCGGAGAAGACCTACACCCTGATGACGTTCGCGCAGCTGCGCGAGCTCGCACCCGAGTTCGACTGGGATCCCTGGCTCGACGCCCTCGGCGCGCCCGCGGGGACGTTCGACGAGGTGGTGGTCCGCCAGCCGAGCTTCCTCGCGGCCGCCGCGCAGCTCTGGGCGGAGCGCCCGCTGGAGCAGTGGCAGGCGTGGCTCGCGATCCGCACCGCGTCGGCCTGCGCCGACTACCTGAACGAGGCCGTCGTCGAGGAGGACTTCGCCTTCTACGGCCGCACCCTCTCGGGCACGCCCCAGCTGCGCGAGCGGTGGAAGCGCGGGGTCGGGCTCGTGGAGGGCGCGCTCGGCGAGGCCGTGGGCCGGCTCTACGTCGAGCGGCACTTCCCGGCGTCGTCCAAGGAGCGGATGGTCACGCTCGTCGCGAACCTCGTGGAGGCCTACCGGCAGAGCATCAGCGAGCTGGACTGGATGAGCCCCGCGACCCGGGAGCGCGCGCTGGCGAAGCTGGAGCGCTTCACGCCGAAGATCGGCTACCCGGACGAGTGGAAGGACTACTCGGCGCTGGAGATCGCGGCCGACGACCTGCTCGGCAACGTCCTGCGGGCCGGCGCGTGGGGCACCGACTTCGAGCTCGCGAAGATCGGGAGGCCGGTGGACCGCAAGGAGTGGTTCATGACGCCGCAGACGGTCAACGCCTACTACCACCCGCGCATGAACGAGATCGTCTTCCCCGCGGCGATCCTGCAGCCGCCGTTCTTCGACCCCGAGGCCGACGACGCCGCGAACTACGGCGGGATCGGTGCGGTGATCGGCCACGAGATCGGCCACGGCTTCGACGACCAGGGCTCGAAGTACGACGGCGACGGCAACATGACCGACTGGTGGGAGCCCGCCGACCGCACCGAGTTCGACCGCCGCTCCCAGGCGCTGATCGCGCAGTACAGCGCGCTGTCGCCGTTCGGGCTGTCCGACCACAAGGTCAACGGCGCGCTCACCGTCGGCGAGAACATCGGCGACCTCGGCGGCCTCACCATCGCGGTGAAGGCCTACAAGATCTCGCTCGACGGCACCGAGGCCCCGGTGCTCGACGGTCTCACGGGCCTGCAGCGGGTGCTGATCGGCTGGGCCCAGGTGTGGCGGGCGGTCACCCGGGAGGCCGAGGCGATCCGCCGGCTGGCCGTCGACCCGCACTCCCCGCCGGACCTGCGCTGCAACGCCGTCGTCACCAACCTCGACGCCTTCCACGAGGCGTTCGACGTGCAGGAGTCCGACGCCCTGTACACGCCCCCGGACCAGCGGGTACGTATCTGGTGAGACGAACCCACGGCAGCGACGAACGCACGGCGGAGAGGTAACGATGCAGACCCGAGTCGCGTACGGCGACACCGGACTTCGGCTGGACCTGCCCGACGGGGCCACGGTGGTCACGCCGAGCCCCCGGCAGGCGGCCGCCGACCCGCGGGAGACCCTCCGCACGACGCTGCGCAAGCCGGTGGCCGGTCCCCCGCTGCGGGAGCGCGTCTCCCGCGGCCAGACCGTGGCGATCTCCGCGTGCGACATCACCCGCCCGCAGCCGCGGCACCTGATGATCCCCGCGCTGCTCGAGGAGCTGGACGGGATCATCGACCTCGACGACGTCGTCGTCCTCGTCGCCACCGGCACCCATCGCGCCAACACCCCCGACGAGCTGCGGGCGATGTTCGGCGACGAGGTCGTCGACTCCGTCCGCATCGTCAACCACGACTCCCGGGCCATGGACACGATGGTGTGGCGCGGGACGTTCGGGCGCGACGTGCCCGTCTGGCTCAACCGCGAGTGGACCGAGGCGGACGTCCGGATCACCACGGGGTTCGTCGAGCCGCACTTCTTCGCGGGCTTCTCGGGTGGTCCGAAGCTCGTGGCTCCGGGGCTCGCGGCGCTCGACACGGTGCTCGTCCTGCACGATGCCACCCGCATCGGCGACCCCCGCGCCACCTGGGGGATCACGCACGGCAACCCCGTGCACGACGACGTGCGCACCATCGCCGAGACCACCGGCGTGACGTTCGCGCTCGACGTCGTGCTCAACGACGAGCAGGCGATCGTCGAGGCGTTCGGCGGCGACCTCCTCCCGATGCACGAGGCGGCCACCGCGTTCGCCAAGGACGTCGCCATGCAGCCGGTGGACGGCCGGTTCGACGTGGTGGTGACGACGGGCTCGGGCTATCCCCTCGACCAGAACCTGTACCAGTCGGTGAAGGGCATGTCGGCCGCGTACCAGGTGGTCCGGAAGGGCGGGATGATCGTCTGCGCGGCGGAGTGCCGCGACGGGTTCCCCGACCACGGCTCCTACCGCGAGTCCCTGACGTCGGGCGCGTCGCCCGAGCAGATGCTCGCGGAGATCGCCGGGCGCGACCACACGATCCCCGACCAGTGGCAGATCCAGATCCAGGCCCGGATCCAGTCCGACTCCCGCGTGGTCATGCACACCTCGTACCTGTCCGACGCCGACCTCGCCGCGGCCCACCTCGAGCAGACCGACGACATCGTCGGCACGGTCGAGAAGGCCATGCGGGAGGCCGGCTCCGCGGCCCGGCTGTGCGTGCTGCCCGAGGGGCCGCAGACCGTCCCCTACGTGGCGGGCGAGCTGCCGTAGGGGGCGCGCCGGGCCAGGATCGCCGGTACGCGATCACGGCCGGTCAGCTCCCCGACGATCGCCGGGGACAGGAGCTCCAGCAGCCGGTAGACCGTGGCGTGGTCGGCGTCGAGATGACGATGATGGATGGGCTCGTGATGCATGATCCGGTTGCGCAGCACGAGGACGTTCCGCAGGTCCTCGTGCAGGTCCCGGCGGGCCGCTCCGGGGAACACGCGGTGCAGGGCGGGCACCCACAGCGTCCGGTGGTAGGTGCTGCTGACCAGCGAGATCCAGAACCCGAACGTCAGCTGCGCCACGAGATCGTCCGCGACCTCCGGCCTTCCGTGGAGGCGGACCAGTGCCCGTTTCGCCTCCGTGACCTTGCGCCTGCCGTTGTCGTCGAGAGGCGCCGAATACCACCAGTCCGGCCGGCGGAACATCGCGGCGAGAACGGGGTGCAGCGCATTGCGCAGCGCCAGTTCGAGCCGGTTGAGCGGCACCACGAACGCGGCCGCCACCTCGAGGTTCCACCATTCCAGCTCGACCGCTGCATCGGCGTCGCCGCCGGTGGCGGCCAGGTACGCCGTGAACCTCTGCCGTGAGAGAACGGCGTCGACCCAGGCAGGAGGTTCGCTGCTCAGGGCGTCCTCCGTTGTCCGGTTCGATACAGCGCGCCGTGCTAACATTCGTCCCGTAAGCCCCGGGTCGCCCCTGCTTCGGCATGCCGCTCGGGGCAAGCTTTTTCTCGGGGAACCAGACCGTAGCGCAGCGGCAGCGCCCGTTCCGGCCGCGTCGCCCTCCCCCCACCGCACACACCCGAGCGACTACGCTGCGTTCGTCGATCCGAAGGGGTGGGACGATCAGCGGCACCGAGACCTGGACCAGTGACGAGTGCGCGCAGGCCTGGGGCGTGAAGACGGCGACCTGGTCGGGCTACGTGTCCCGGGGGCAGGCACCGCAGCCCCTCGACGGGTACGACGAGCAGGGCCGGCGGCGCTGGGACGCCGACGAGGTCCGGCGGTTCCCCCGCCCCGGCGTGGGGCGGTCCCGCTCCGGCGCGGGTCCGGAGGCTGAGGCGTTGCTGGCCGAGATGCGCGAGGCCGCCGAGCGGATCGAGGAACTGCGGGCCCGGCAGCGGGAGCTGCTCGCGACGGGCAAGCGGCAGGGGCTCGAAGTGCTCGCGATGTCGCGCGCACTCGGGATCTCGCGCCAGACCGCCACCAACTGGCTCGACGGAGCCTGACGGCGCGGCGCGGCGCCCACCCGTCATTCCGCGGACGCGCTCACCCGTCCCCCCGGCAAGATCGCGGCACCGGACGCCACGGGCGGCGACCCGTGCGACTCCGGCACGCCCCACCTCCGCCACCAGCGAGCCAGCGGGGCGGGCGCCCACCATGCGCGGGCACCCAGGAGCCGCATGGTCGCCGGCATCAGCAGGCCACGGACGATCGTCGCGTCGACGACCACGGCGATCACCAGGCCGACCCCGATCATCATCATGAACGTGATGTCGGACAGCATGAACCCGCCGACCACGACGACGAACAGCAGCGCGGCACTGCTGATGATCCGCGCCGACTGCTGGATGCCGACGGCGACCGACTCGACCGGGTCGCCGGTGGCCACCCAGTTCTCCCGGATCCGGGAGAGCGTGAAGACCTGGTAGTCCATCGCCAGACCGAAGGTGATCACGAGGATCAGCATCGGGATGTTGGCGTCCATGAAGCCCTCCGGCACGAAGCCGAGGACGTCGGACAGCACGCCGTACTGGAAGACCAGCACGATCGTCCCGAACGCCGCTGCCAGCGACAGCACGGTGAGCAGCAGCGACAGCAGCGGAACCAGCACGGACCCGAAGGCCAGGAACAGCACCGCGAACGAGACTGCGGCGATGTAGGTCACGAGCCACGGCAGCCGGTCACCGAGCATGGACAGCATGTCCACCAGCGACACCGGGTAGTTCGTGAACCACACCGTCGCGCCCTGCGGTGGCGCCTGCGCCCGCAGTCCCGCGACCATCGCGGCCGCCGCGTCGGACTGCGGGTCCATCCCGTACCCGAGGGTGAGCCGCGCGAGATCGCCCTCGGTGCCGGTGATCGACGCCCCGTCGACGCCGGGCACCCGGTCGAGGCGCGCGGCGAACTCCTCGAGCGCCGCGACGGACTGCGTACCGTCGGCTGCCGCCGGCATCCGGACCACGGCGGTGACCACCGCGGTGGGATCGCGGACGAAGTCGTTGTCAAGCATGTCGTCGACCACCCGGCTGTCGGCGCCCGCCGGCAGCACCCAGTCCGACGGTCGGCCCCACTGCGCACCCAGCACCGGCGCTCCCGCCGCGAGCAGCACGAGCGACAGGCCGGCGGTGACGGCGACGGGCCTGCGCATGATCGCCGTGGCCGTCCGGTACCAGCCGCCCTCCCGCACTGGGACGCGTTCGGCGTCGCGGCGGCCGAAGCGTGGCAGCGGCAGGCGCAGGGAGTTGATGCGGTGGCCGGCGAACCGCAGGAGCGCGGGGAGCAGCACCAGCACGGCGACCACGCCGAACACCACGACGCTGATGATTGCGACCGCCATCGAGATCAGGAACCGGGACGGGAAGATCACCAGCCCGAGCATCGTCACGGCGATGGCCAGCCCGGAGAACGTGACGGTCCGGCCCGCGGCCGCCATGGTGCGCTCGACCGCCTCGTCGACGGTGCGTCCGGCGGCGAGCTCCTCACGGAACCGGTTGACCACGATGAGGCCGTAGTCGATGGCCAGGCCGAGGCCCAGGAGCGTGACCACGTTGATCGAGAACGTCGAGACCGGGTAGAACATCCCGACGACGCGCAGCACCGCGAGCGATCCGACCGCCACCACCGTGCCCACCACGAGCGGCAGAGCGGCGGCCACCAGGCTGCGGAAGACGATCACCAGCAGGACCAGCAGGATCGGGACGGACACCAGCTCGGCGCGCACGAGGTCCCGCCCGGTCAGCGCGTTGACCTGGTCGTTCACCGGCACCAGTCCGCCGTAGCGGACATCGAACCCGTCCACCGCGAGCCGGTCCTTGATCGTCTGCTGGTAGCGGACGACGTTCTCCTCCTCGGTGTTCCCCGCAAGCTGGATGGCCACGTAGGTGGACCGGCGGTCGGCCGAGACGAGGTCCGGGGAGCCGGTGGACCAGTACGTCTCCAGGCGGGCGACCGATGAGGCCGGGATCCGCTCCGCCGCCGTGGCGACCGCGGCCTCGAACGCGGGATCGTCCACCGTGGAGACCGGGCTCGTGTACATGACGACCACGTCGATGGCGTGGCGGCCCAGCGGGCCGGCGAGCATCGCGTTCGCCTCCGCCGACTCGCTTCCCGGGTCGTCGAACCCGGCCCCTCCGCCGAACGTCCCGGCGGCACCCGCTCCCCAGAAGCCCGCGAGCGCCACGAACACGACGGTGCCGATCACCACCGCCCACCGCCGACGTGCGGCCGACCTGCCGAGTGCCGCGAGCATGGCTTCTCCCCACCTGACGGATAGCGGTAAGTGGAACTATCGATATGGATGGTATCCATAGTTGCCTGAACGGACAACGCAGCTCACCCGCGGGTTAGGCTCGGCCCGACAGACAGCCGGCATCCCTGCTATCCATGCCGGGCCGCACAGCGTCGCCAACCGGGAGGTCACCGTGCGCATGGCGGAGCTGAGCGCCCGGACCGGGGTGCCCATCCCCACGATCAAGTTCTATCTCCGGGAGGGTCTGCTGCCGCCGGGCGAACGCACGAGCCCGAACCAGGCGCAGTACGGCGAGGAGCACGCCAGGCGGCTGAAGCTGATCCGGGCCCTCGTCGACGTCGGGGGCCTGTCGATCGTCGCGTCCCGGGCCGTGCTCGGACACCTCGACTCCGGGGGCGTCGGCGAGCTGGACACGCTGGGCAAGGTGCAGTACTCCCTGACGCGGCGGCACGAGCGCGACCCGGACGACGACGAGTCGTCGCGCGCAGCAGGCGAGCAGGTGCAGCAACTGCTCGATCGCCACGGCTGGCACGTCCGCCCGGACAACCCGGCGCGGGCCGGCCTGGCCGAGGTGCTCGCCACCCTGCACCGGCTCGGCCAGCACGACGTGCTCGATCTGCTGGACCGCTACGCCGACACGGCCCACGATCTCGCCGCCACCGAGGTCGACACCCTGTGGCGGCGCACCTCCGTGGAGGACCGCGCCGAGGGCGTCGTGATGTTCTCCGTACTCGCCGACGCCCTCCTCGCCGCCCTGCGCCGGCTCGCTCAGGAGGACCTCGTCGTGCGCACGGCCGGCACGGGCGATGCAGGGCAGGGCGGGAAATCGATCGCTCCAGCCCGTCGCGCTCCTTAGTCTCCTGCACATGTCCGCCGGCACCCTCCTCGTCGCAGAGCCCGCTGCTCTGCCGGTGCCGGCCGCCCTCTCCTCGGCTGCAGCAGCAGACACCCGACGCTGACCCCTCTCCGTCCCACCTCCGGAGAACCAGCGGAGGGGGGTGGCTCACGCGTACGCGCGGGTTCTCGCCAGATTGTCCACAGAGGACGAGATCATGACCGAGCACGTCAACCAGCTGCGCAAGCCGCACCTCAACATCGGGACGATGGGTCACGTCGACCACGGCAAGACCACCCTCACCGCCGCGATCACCCGGGTGCTCGCCGACCGGGGGCTGGCCAGGGCCGTCCCGTTCGACGGCATCGACCGGGCCCCTGAGGAGCGCGACCGCGGCATCACCATCAACATCGCCCACGTCGAGTACGAGACCGCCACCCGGCACTACGCCCACATCGACATGCCGGGCCACGCCGACTACGTGAAGAACATGATCACCGGTGCCGCCCAGATCGACGGGGCGGTACTGGTGGTCTCCGCGCAGGACGGGGCGATGCCCCAGACACGCG
Source organism: Pseudonocardia xinjiangensis (assembly GCF_050948425.1). Taxonomy (NCBI): domain Bacteria; kingdom Bacillati; phylum Actinomycetota; class Actinomycetes; order Pseudonocardiales; family Pseudonocardiaceae; genus Pseudonocardia; species Pseudonocardia xinjiangensis. The sequence continues at coordinate 5,576,908 of NZ_CP192009.1, forward strand.
AGCACGTGGTGCTGGCCCGCCAGGTCGGTGTCGAGCACGTCGTGGTCGCGCTGAACAAGTCCGACATGATCGACGACCCCGACCTGCTCGACCTGGTGGAGCTGGAGCTGCGGGACCTGCTGGCGGAGTACGGGTTCCCCGCGGAGGAGATCCCGGTGGTCCGGGTGTCCGCGCTGCGGGCGCTCGAGGGCGACCCGCGGTGGGTCGCGCGGATCGACGACCTGCTCGCGGCGATCGACGCGTACGTGCCGGTACCGGCGCGGGTGGTCGACGCGCCGTTCCTGATGCCGATCGAGAACGTCCTGACCATCACCGGCCGGGGCACGGTGGTGACGGGTGTGGTGGCGCAGGGCGCGATCCGGCTGCGCGACGAGGTCGACGTGGTCGGGCTGGACGACGGCCTGCGCGGCGTGGTCGTCACCGGGCTGGAGACGTTCGGCCGGGCCATGGACGTCGCCGAGGCCGGCGACAACACGGCCATGCTGCTGCGTGGCGTGCAGCGCAGCGACGTCCGGCGCGGGCAGGTGATCAGCACTCCGGGAGCGATCCGGCCGCACACTCGGTTCCGCGCGGTGGTCCGGGTGCTCACCGCGGCGGAGGGCGGGCGCAGCAGGCCGTTCTCCACCGGGTACCGCCCGCAGTTCCACTTCCGGACGACGGACGTGGTGGGCGTCGTGTCGCTCGGCGCCACCGGCACGGCGCTGCCCGGCGACGCCGTCGAGATGACCGTCGAGCTCGGCAGGCCCGTCGCGATGACCGAGGGGCTCGGCTTCGCCGTCCGCGAGGGCGGCCGGACGGTCGGAGCCGGCACGGTCGTCGAACTGCTGGCCTGATTCCTGGCCGGCCCGAACCCGGGCCCCGCGCGGTCGACCGCCGCGCGGGGCCCGGTCGTCCGCCGGGTCAGGTCGGTTCGGACCGGCTCGCCGCCGGCTTCGGGGCGGCGCCGTCCGGCTCGTCGTGCCACGCCGGCAGGACCAGTGCGTCCTGCATCCGGCGCAGCTCGTCGCGGTGCACGGTGCCGAGGCGGCTCAGGATCCGCTCGCCGTGAGCGGTGAGCACGACGCGCACGGCCCGCGCGTCCGCCGGATGGGCCGCCCGCTCCACGAGCCCTTCCGCCTGCGCCCGGTTGACCAGCTCGACCACGCTGTGGTGACGCAGCTGGAGCCGATCCGCGAGCTCCCGCACCGTCGCCCACTCCCGCCCGGGGAAGCCCTTGAGGGCCAGCAACAAGTGGTACTGCTGCGGGGTGAAACCGTGGCTGCGCACCGTCTCCTCGCTGAAGCGCAGATAGCGCCGGATCCCGAACCGGAACCGGGCCAGCGCCTCGAAGTCGTCTTTCGTCAGGGGCTCCGCGGGGGCCTGCCCGTCCTCACGATCAGCCATCGATCAACTATATCGTGTTACGATAAAACTGTCCGCTGGTGCCACCGAAGCCAGGCGTGCGAGCCGCCTCGAGGAGGTGGTGGGCTGTGCTCGACGACAACGAACGGGAGACGCTGCGCGAGGTGGAGCGCCGCCTCCTGGCCGAGGACCCCGAGTTCGTGAACGGGTTCCAGGCACGCCAGTCGGATCTGCATCGACGCACTTACCGGCGAGGCGCCGCCATCGCGATCGTGGTCGCGCTGTTGCTCGTCGGCCTGATGCTCGCCGCCGGGTCGGTGGGTGGTGCCGTGCTGTGGGCGGGGGCGACCGCAGTGGTCTGGGGGATGTGGCGCCGCTCCGCCGGAAAACGGAGAACCAGATGATCACCGTCGTCCTGCTCATCGCGATCGTGACCGTCGGCCTGCTGCTGCTCGGGTCGAGCGTCCGGGTCATCAACCAGTACGAGCGCGGCGTCGTCATGCGTTTCGGCAGGCTGCGCGACGCGACCCGCGGGCCGGGGCTCGCGCTGATCGCCCCGATGGCCGACCGGCTGCACAAGGTCAACATGCAGATCGTCACCATGGCGATCCCCGCCCAGGACGGCATCACGCGCGACAACGTGACCGTCAAGGTCGACGCCGTCGTGTACTACCGGGTCGTCGACCCCGTCCGGGTGGTCGTCGGGGTGCAGAACTACGACTACGCCATCGGCCAGGTCGCCCAGGCCTCCCTGCGCTCGATCATCGGCAAGAGCGACCTCGACGACCTGCTGTCCAACCGCGAACGGCTCAACCAGGGCCTGGAACTGATGATCGACAGCCCCGCCCTCGACTGGGGCGTGCACATCGACCGCGTCGAGATCAAGGACGTCGCGCTGCCCGACACGATGAAGCGCTCGATGTCGCGCCAGGCCGAGGCGGAACGCGAACGACGCTCCCGGGTGATCACGGCCGACGGCGAGCTGCAGGCGTCGCAGAAGCTGGCCCAGGCCGCGGAGGTGATGACCGAGCACCCGGCAGCGCTGCAGCTGCGGCTGCTGCAGACCGTCGTCGAGGTGGCCGCCGAGAAGAACTCCACTCTCGTGCTGCCCTTCCCCGTCGAGCTGCTCCGGTTCCTCGAACGGTCGACGCCACCGGAGACCTCCTCCGAGCCGACCGAGCCGGCCGGGGCGACCGAGGAGGAGCCGGCAGAGCTGCCCCATGGCGAGATGACCGAGGCGGAGGCGACCCGGCCGGCCGCCGTGGCGTCGTCCACACACACAGCGGGCTGACCGCGGCGTCCGGCATTGTCGGGGCATGACCGACTCCAGCGCCGACCATGCCGTCACCCCGACGACCGGCAGCGACCTGCGTGACCTCCTGCAGTACGTGGCCGCCCGCGGCGCCGGCTACCGGGAGCGGGTCGGTGACGGCCCGGCCTTCCCGTCGGCCGCCGCCGTCGACGCCGTCCGGGCCGCGCTCGGTTCGCTGCCCGACGGGCCCACCCCGGCCGCGGACGTGGTCGGCCGGCTGGCGGACGCGGTCGAACCGGCGCTGGTGGCGAGCACCGGACCGCGCTACTTCGGGTTCGTGACCGGCGGGGCACTCGACGCCCCGACGGCGGCCGACGTGCTGACCACCGCGTGGGACCAGAACGCGTGGAACCCGTTGACCTCCCCCGTCGCCGCCGTGGTCGAGGACGTGGCGGGTGCCTGGCTCAAGGACCTGCTCGGCCTGCCCGAAGACGCCTCGTTCGGCTTCGTGACCGGTGGACAGGGCGGCAACACCGTCTGCCTCGCCGCCGCCCGGCACGGCGTGCTCGCGGACGCGGGATGGGACGTCGAACGCCAGGGGCTGCACGGGGCTCCGCGGGTCCGGGTCGTGGCCGGCACGGGACGCCACGCCACCGTCGACCGGGCGCTGCGCCTGCTCGGTCTGGGAACCGACGCCGTCGTCCCGGTGCAGACGGGCCTGCAGGGCTCGATCGACCTGGCCGACCTCGCGCGGGCCCTCGCCGACACGAGCACCGACCCCACGATCGTCTGCCTGCAGGCCGGTGAGGTGAACACCGGAGCGTTCGACGACTTCCCCGCCGCGATCGCGGCCGCGCACCACCACGGCGCCTGGGTCCACGTCGACGGGGCCTTCGGCCTGTGGGCCGCCGCCGCCCCCGCCACCCGCCACCTGGTGGCCGGGATCGAGCAGGCCGACTCGTGGTCGACCGACGGCCACAAGTGGCTCAACGTCCCCTACGACGCCGGGTACGCGTTCTGCGCCCACCCGGCCGCGCACGTCGCGGCCACGTCCTACAGCGCCCCCTACCTCACCGGGACGGGCGCCGAGGCGTTCCGCTCACCCGGCGCGTACGTCCTGGAGTCCTCGCGCCGCGCCCGCGGCTTCACGACGTGGGCCGCGTTGCGGCAGCTCGGGCGTGACGGCGTCGCCGACCTCGTGGAGCGCTGCTGCGCGCTCGCCCGCCGGTTCGCCGACGGGCTCGCCCGCCTCGACGGGGTCACCGTCGTCAACGACGTCGTGCTCAACCAGGTGCTCGTCCGCTTCGGCGACGACGAGCGGACCGGCCGGGTGATCGAGGCCGTCCAGAGCTGCGGGGAGTGCTGGATGGGCGGCACGGTGTGGCACGGGATGCGGCTGATGCGCATCTCGGTGTCGAGCTGGCTCACCACCGAGGCCGACGTCGATCGCTCCGTCGACGCGATCGCGGCGGCGCTCACCGAGCGGTGACCGTCACACCGGGTCGGCCGGCGACGAGGGGTGCCAGTCGAGGCAGACCGCGGTGGCGTCGTCGTTGAGCTCGCCGTGGCAGGACTCGGTGACGGCGTGGGTGATCCGCCGGACGAGCTCGGCGGGCGGCAGGTGCCGGTGTTCAGCGAGCAACGCGGCGAGGCGGCGGTAGCCGAACTCCCGGTGCCCCGGACGGTGCGCCTCGGTGATCCCGTCGGTGAACAACAGCAGCCGGTCGTCGGGCTGCAGCCGGATCGGGTGCAGCGGGTACTCGACCGGCGTCATCAGCCCCAGCGGGTACCCGGCGGCCAGCACCAGCTCGCTGACCGCCCCGTCGCGCACCAGCAGCGGAGGTGGGTGGCCGGCGTTGAGGATCGTCCCGACACCGGTGTCGACGTCGAGGTCGAGCAGGAGGCCGGTGACGAAGTCGGACCCGGGGAACTGCTCGACCAGGTGCCCGTTGGCCGCTCTCGCCTGCTCGACGATCGTGCAGTTCGCCCGGCGCGCGTTGCGCATCGCGGTGCACGAGAGGCTGGCGAGCAGGGCGGCCCGCAGCCCGTGGCCGGCCGCGTCACTGACGCCCACGGTCAGCCGGTGGGCGCTGATCGCGTAGTCGAAGTTGTCCCCTCCGATCTCGTACGCCGGCTCCACCGTGCCCGCGATGGAGAAGTCGGGTAGCTCGAACGCCAGGCTGGGCAGCAGCTCCCACTGGATCTCCGCGGCCAGCCCGAGCTCTCGACGGCGCCGCAGCATCTCGAACCGGTCGGTGTACCGGCGGGCCCCGGTGAGCACGTGTCCCAGCACCCGCGCCACGTCCTCGAGGACCTGCGCCACGTCCGGGTCCAGGTCCGCGCCCGGGAGCGTGATCGCCAGGACACCGAGTCGCTCGGACCGCACCGACACCGGGAGGTACACGACCAGCGCCGGTCCCCCCACCCCGCCCGTCACGGCTCCGGCCGCCGGGACGTCGTCCGGATGGTCGACGGCCATCGCGACGATGTGCTGCTCGCGGTAGGCCTCCCCGGCGGCGCTGCCGACCAGGTCCTGCGAGCGGAGCCCCGCCGCACCCCGGCCCCGGCCGACCGCTTCCAGGCTGGCCTCGGCGTAGTCGGACAGCAGCAGGACGCACGCCCGGGCCCCGATGTGCCGCACCAGCCAGCTCGAGCAGACGTCGACGAGCTCCGTGGGGGGCGCCTCGTCGAGGCTCCGCAGGAGCGCGCCGACCCCTGGCCGGTTCGCCTCTGCCTGCTCCGTCATCCGCCCACCCTGTCATCCGGAGTGTCGCGGCGGAGGAACAGCCTCCCGTGTACCGCTATTGCGCACGATGAGGGTGTGATCGAGGGACCGCGCCCGTTGGCCGCCGGATCGCGGGCAAGGCCGTGCTGGACGTGGGCTGACCGCGACCGCGGAGCCGGGACGCTGCTCGCCGACCGTCCCACCGAGGGGCGCCGGCACCACGATCCAAGGGCTTCAATCAAATGAACTCTCGCCGTCGGCTCTCGGCGGATGAAATGAACCGGCGGTATGTGTTGTACAACCCTTACCGGTTGGGGACCGGGCGCCTTTGCCGGTGGTGTTGGGTGAGGCCATGCAAGAGATCATCACGCAGACGACACAGGGTGCCGTACGAGGCATAATGGACAATGGTGTCAGCGTTTTCAAGGGCATCCCGTACGCCGCACCCCTCGACGGCCCCCGGCGATTCCAGGCGCCGCAGCAGCCCCAGCCGTGGGACGGTGTCCGCGACGGTACCGCTTTCAGCGCCTCGCCATCGCAGGGTCAGATGCGTCCCTTGCCGGCGCTGTGGCACCCGGGTGACGATGTGGACTGCCTCACCGTCAATGTCTGGACGCCCGATCCCGGAGCAGGCGGTCTGCCGGTGATGGTCTGGCTTTACGGCGGGGCGTTCATTTTCGGTTCCGCGAGCCAGCCCGAGTTCGACGGCGCGAACCTGGCCGGCTCGGGCGTCGTGCTGGTGACCTTGAACTACCGCACAGGCTTCGAGGGATTGGGCTGGCTGCCGGACGCGCCGCAGAACCGGGCGCTGCTCGACCAGCTCGCGGCCCTGCGCTGGGTGCAGGAGAACATCGCGCGTTTCGGCGGGGACCCGGGCAATGTGACGATCTTCGGGCAGTCGGCGGGAGGCAGCGCTGTGGCGGCGCTGACGGCCGCCCAGGCCGGCCGCGGGCTGTTCGTCCGGGCCATCGGGCAGAGCGTCACAGCGGCTTTCCTGTCCGAGGAACGGGCGCGCGGCACGGCGGAGCGGATCGCGGCGGCGCTCGGTGTGCCGCTCACTTCCGAGGCCTTCACGGGCGTGGCGTCCGAGGCGATCCACGCCGTGCAGTCGAGGGCGGGCGAGGTCACTCCCTACGGGCCGGTGGTGGATGGGGATGTGGTGCGTGACCAGCCCTGGCGCGGCCTGCGTGGGGAGGTCGACCTGATGACCGGGTTCACCCGCGACGAGTACCGGTTCTTCGCCATGGCGATGAACGAGGATCTGTCCGCCGTTGACGTCTCCGGTGTCGCGGCGGCGCACGCCGTTCCTCTCGACGCCTACCGAGCCGCGTATCCCGGCGCCTCCGACGCCGACTTGTACATCCTCATCCAGTCCGACGCGTTCTTCCGCATCCCGTCGACGTGGTGCGCCGAGGAGCACCCCGGCCGCAGCTGGTGCTACGAGCTGGCGTGGCCGACCCCGGTGTTCGGTGGGGCGCTCGGCGCCTGCCACCTGCTCGACGTGCCGCTGACGTTCGGCAACTTCCACGGTCCAACGGCGGCCATGCTCTTCGGCGACTCGGTCCCGCCGGAGGCTGTCGGCCTGGCGCAGGAGGTCCGCACGTCGTTGACGGCCTTCGCCGCCACCGGCGACCCCGGCTGGCCGCAGTACCGGAAGGGTGAGGCGCTCACGCGGATCTGGGACGTGCCCGTCTCGGTGGTTGCCGACCCCGTGTCGGCGTCCCGGGAGATCTGGGCGGACAAGGTGTGAGCCAGTCACCTTGATCGCGAGGGGATCGTTGATCACTCTCGGGTTCGACGGCCGCGGAGGTCACTGCGGCGGGACACCGTGTCCCCGGCATGCCGCAGGGGAGGGTTTCATGAGCCACCCGGGCCGGGAAGACGGTTCCAGGGCAGCGCCACGGCGCCCCACGACGATCGCGGGACCGCTGCGATTTGAACAGTTTCCGCTGGTAGAGCGGTGCAACGGAAGGACCTCCACAGTGGGCGACAACGTGTACCACGTCACCGAGATCGTCGGGACTTCCACGGAGAGCGTCGACGACGCCATCCGCACGGCGATCCGCCGCTCGGCGCGCACCTTGCGCAACCTCGACTGGTTCGAGACCACCGAGATCCGCGGGCACCTGGAGGACGGCGAGATCAAGCACTTCCAGGTGACGCTCAAGGTCGGGTTCCGCCTCGAGGACCTCACCTAGTACACGGACGAGACCGGCCCGGCTCCCCCGGAGCCGGGCCGGATTGTTCGCCGACAGGTTTCAGTGCGTGAGCGCGTGGGCGCGCTTCTTCGCGTCCTTCGCGACGCCCCCGGCCTGGTGCGCGGCCTCGGCCCCGAGCGCGGACGCCCGAGCGGCCACGTCCTGGCCGAGCTTGGAGGCCTGGTCGAGGACGTTGGCGGTGGTCCTCTTCTCCAGCGCGGCACGCTTCTTGCCTGCCGCCTTCTGCAGCTCCGCGGTGCGCTTGGCCGCCCGCTTCTGCAGCTCGGCGCCTCGCTTCTCCGCGACCTTCTGCAGCTTCGCCCCGCGCTTCTCGGCCCGCTTCCTCGCCTTGGCGGCGCGCTTGGCCCAGTCGGCCGAGAGATCGCCGGCCCGGGACGTCAGCTCGGAGCTCGTACGGGCGGCGCGGGCGGACACGGCGGCGCCGGCGCCCGGTGCGAGGCCGGCCAGCCCGGCGGCGATCCCCGCGACCGCGCCCGTGGCGTCGGAGGCGGTGCCGGAGAGCTTGCCGGTGACCTCGTGGGCCACGCCGGAGACCCTGCCGGAGACGTCGGAGGCGCCACCGGAGAACGACGCGGCCTGGGCACCCGCGGCGGCGGCGGCGAGCTTCGCGGCCTTGCGCCCGCGCCAGGTCAGCGAGGGCTTGCCCTCGGTGTCGGCCGCGGCGATCAGGAGGCCACCGAGCATGCCCATGTTCTTCAGGAAGTGGACGAGCTGGTCCTGCTTCTTCTGCTCGTCGGTCTCCTCCCAGAACCGGTGGCCGGCCAGCGTGGTCGGGATCAGCGAGGCGGCGAGGGCGGCCGACGACAGGCGGGGGAACTTGCCGAGCGCCAGCATCGTGCCGGCGACGACCTTCACCCCGCCGTCGATCCTGACCAGCATCACGTCGTCGGGGCGCTCCTCGATGGGAGCCACCTCGATCGCTTTGTCGACCGCGGGCGCGACCGCGTCGAGCACGGGTTTCGCCACTTGCGCGTGACCCTGCGGCGACCGGAGGGCCTGGATGCCGCCGTGTATGAACAGGGCGGCGAGCATAGGTCGGGCAACACGTCGAAGGAGCATGTCGAGCCGTTCCCCACATCGACCTGGACCAAACGCTGCGAACCGCCGCCAGATGCCAAGATGCCCGGGTGACGGACACGAGGCTCGCCATCGGACTCGACATCGGTGGCACGAAAATCGCGGGTGCGGTGGTCGACGCGCGCGGCACGGTGGTGGCCGAGCACGTCGAGCCGACGCCGGAGGAGTCGAGCGGCGAGGCCGTCACCGAAGTGCTGCTCTCGATGATCGAGCGCTTCCGCTCGGACCACAGGGTCTCCACCATCGGGGTCGGCGCGGCCGGGATCGTCTCGTGGCCCGTCGGCATCATGCTCTGGGCGCCCAACAACGCCTACCGCGACTGGCCCGTGCGTGAGCAGCTGGAGAAGGCCACCAGCCTGCCCGTCATCGTCGACAACGACGCCAACGTCGCCGCGCTCGCCGAGGCCCGTCTCGGCGAGCCGTACCGCAACATGGTGCTCGTGACGGTCGGCACGGGCATCGGGGGCGGCCTCGTGCTCGACGGCCGCATCTACCGCGGCCCCACCGGGCTCGGTGCCGAGCTCGGCCACATCATCCTCAACCCCGACGGGCCTCGGTGTGGCTGTGGCAACCACGGCTGCTTCGAGGCCTACGCGTCGGGCACCGCGCTCACCCGGATGGGCCGCGACGCCGCCGCCGACGACCCCAGCGGGCTCATCGCGCGCCTCGGCGCCGAGGACGGCGAGGTGACCGGCCACACCGTCGTCAAGGCCGTGCAGCAGGGCGACGAGATCGCGAAGGCGGTCTTCGCCCGGCTGGGCCGGTGGCTCGGGGTCGGCATCGCGTCGCTGGCCAACATCTTCGAGGTCGACGCGGTGGTGGTCGGAGGCGGCCTCGTCGAGACCGGGGAGCTGCTGCTGGCGCCGGCCCGGGCCGCCGCGCGGGAGTTCGCGTACGCGCCCACCGCACGCGGCATCGCCCCCGTCGTCCCGGCGACGTTCGGCGGGGACGCCGGCAAGATCGGTGCCGCGCTGCTCGCTCTGGAGCATGTCTGACGCGCCACTAGGGTGAGGCGCGTGTCACTCGTACTGGGTCCCGTCCTGCGCCATGTCGACGAGACCACCGCGTCGGTCTGGGTGCAGACGGAACACGCAGCCACCGTCTCGGTGCTGGGCTGCGAGGCGCGCACCTTCGAGGTGTCCGGGCACCACTACGCGCTCGTCCCCGTCACCGGTCTCGCACCGGACAGCCGCATCGCCTACGACGTGGAGATCGACGGCGAGCGGGTGTGGCCCCCGGCCACCAGCCCGTTCCCGCCGAGCGTGATCCGCACCCGCGGCCCGGAGTCCGACCGCAGCAACCGCATCGTCTTCGGGTCCTGCCGCTACCCGAAGGTGGCCGACCCCTCGATCGCCGCCGGCCTGGGCATCGACGCGCTCGACGCCTACGCGGCGCGAATGGCGAAGCGCGCGCCGGAGGAGTACGCCGACGTGCTGCTGCTGCTCGGGGACCAGGTGTACGCCGACGAGCTGACGCCCCGGAACCGGCGCCGTATCGCCGGGCGGCGCGACCGGCACCCGGACTGGCCGGACGAGGAGATCGTCGGCTTCGACGAGTACGTCGAGCTCTACCGCGACTCGTGGACCGACCCGGAGATCCGGTGGCTGATGTCCACCGTGCCCACCGCCATGATCTTCGACGACCACGACGTGCGCGACGACTGGAACACCTCGGCGTCGTGGCGCGACGAGATGCGCGGTACGCCGTGGTGGCGCGACCGCATCCGCGCCGGGATCGCCTCGTACTGGGTGTACCAGCACATCGGCAACCTCCGTCCCGACGAGCTGGCATCCAACCCCGACTACCGCAAGATCCTCGAGCACGACGGCGACACGTGGCCGCTGCTCGTCGAGCTCGCCGACCGCGCCGACGCCGAGACCGACGGCGCGAAGGGGGTGCGGTTCAGCTTCCGCTGGGACCTCGGCCGCAGCCGCTTCATCATGATCGACTCCCGCAACGGGCGCATCCTCGAGGGCGGCGAGCACCTCATGCTCGCCGACGCCGAGTTCGACTGGATCGAGGCGCAGGTGGCCGCCCCGGGACCGGTGGAGCACCTCGTCATCGGCACGTCGATCCCCTGGCTGCTGCCCCACGCCATCGGTGAGCTCGAGACGGTCAACGAGATCGCCTCGGGCCGGCCCGGCTGGCGGGGCCGGCTGGCCGAGCGGATCCGGCAGGCCGCCGACCTGGAGCACTGGGCGGCCTTCCGCGCATCGTTCGACCGGCTCACCGCGATGATCGACAAGGCCGCAGCAGGCGGCCCCGTCACCGTCAGCGTCGTGTCCGGGGATGTCCACCACAGCTACGCCGCCCGCGCCGACCTCCCGTCAGGCGCCACTGCCCGGGTCCACCAGCTGACGTGCTCCCCTGTGCACAACACCATGAGCTGGATGATCAAGCCGGGGTTCCGGCTCGGCTGGTCGCGCACCGTGGGCAGGCTCGCGAGCCGCTGGGCGGCCCGGGTCGGGGCGCCGCCCATGCCCCTGTCGTGGAACCGGCTGGCCGGGCCGCTGTTCGGCAACATGATCGCCACCCTCGACATCGACGGCGCGAGCGCCGCGGTGGTCTTCGAGCAGCCGCGCACCGCGGCCACATTGACGGAGAAGGCACGAGTGGAGCTCACCTCATGACCGGGCTGACAAGCGAAGCAGCGGCGCAGCGGATCAACGCCATCGCCGGCCAGACCGTCGTGCTCCGGCCCACCACCGCGGCACACGTCCCGGCCTTCCTGGAGATCCTCGGACATCCGGAGATCGCGAGATGGTGGGGCGGCTACGACCTGGAACGGGTGCGCCGCGAGCTGCTCGGCCCGCACTGCTACGCCATCGAACTGGCGCGCGAGGTGGTGGGGCTGATCATCTACCGCGAGGAGCTCGACCCCGACCACCGCCATGCCGCCATCGACCTCGCCCTGCACCCCGACCACCAGAGCCAGGGCCTGGGCTGCGACGCGATGCGGGCCATGGCCCGCTTCCTGTTCCGGCACAGGGAGCACCACCGCGTCGTGATCGACCCGGCTGCGCACAACGAGCGGGCCATCCGCAGCTGCGAGCGCGCCGGCTTCCGGCGGGTAGGGGTGCTGCGCAGCTACGAGCGCTCCAGCGACGGTCAGTGGCACGACGGGCTGCTGATGGACCTGCTCCCGGACGACCTGAGCTAGTACTCCGCTGCCGCGGATCGTCAGGCCCGGTGCGCGACCGGAGAGGCTCGATGCGGATTCTGATCATCACGGCGGGCTCGCGGGGTGATGTCGCCCCGTTCACGGGCCTGGGCCGGCGGCTGCAGCAGGCCGGCCACCAGGTGGCGCTGGCCGCCCACGGCCGGTTCGCCGGTCTCGTGCGCGAGTGCGGGCTGGAGTACCGGGCCCTTCCCGGCGATCCGGTCGAGCTCGTACGCGCCCGCACCGCCGCCCCCTCCCCGGAGGCCGCGCGATCGGTCTTCGCCGCGTTCCTCGACGAGCTGAGCGAGGGGGTGACGGCCGCCGTTGCCGCCGGCACCGACGTCCTGCTCACCGCGTTCGGGCCGGCCCCGCTGGCCCGGGTCGTCGCCGACGGCTTCGGCATCCCGAGCGCCGGGGTCTATCTCGCGCCCGGGGTCCCCACCCGGGAGTTCCCGCCACCCGGCTGGCCCAGCACCGGGCAGCTCTCACCTGCCGAGAACCTCGCCGCGGGTCGCGAGGTGCTCACCCGGACCGGCTCCCTCTACGCCGACGTCCTGCAGCGGCTGCGCACCCGGCTCGGTCTCCCCGCCACCACCACGGAGGCGTCCGGCCCGCAGGACGACTGGCCGATCTTCCACGGCTTCAGCCCGGCAGTGGTCCCCCGGCCCGCCGACTGGCCCGCGACCGTGCACGTGACCGGATACTGGTGGCCGGCCGGACCGCCGGCATGGCAGCCCCCGGATCAGCTGGTCGACTTCCTGGCGGCCGGTCCCCCTCCGGTGTTCGTCGGGTTCGGCAGCATGACCCCGGCCCACGAGCGACTCCACGACGTCGTCGCGGCCGCCGTCGAGCGTGCCGGCGTGCGCGCCGTCGTCCAGTCCGGGTGGGCCGAGCTCGGACCCGCCGGTGACGACATCCTGGTCGTCGGGGACCTGCCACACGACTGGCTGTTCCCCCGGACCGCTGCCGTGGTCCACCACGCCGGAGCCGGCACCACCGGGGCCGGGCTGCGCGCGGGAGTGCCGGCGGTCCCGGTGCCGGTTCTGGTCGACCAGCCCTTCTGGGCGGACCGGCTGCACCACCTCGGCGTGGCGCCGCGCCCGGTGCCACTGCACGAGCTGACCGCCGACACGTTGACCGACGCGCTGCGCTCCTGCCTCGACCGGCCGGCCTACCGCGACCGCGCCACCGAACTCGCTCGCACGATCCGCGCCGAGGACGGCCCCGCTGCCGTGCTCTCGCACATCACGCAGCTCGACCAGCAATGACGCGGGTCAGAAGGCGGTGCGGTCCCGCCAGGCCGTCCAGGTGGGCCCGTCCCCGATCACCTGCAGGCCCGGGGCGTCCGCGTCGATGCGGCGCATGAGCGCCAGCAGGAGGTCGGCGGCAGTCCCGCGGACGGCCGCGGTGCCCTTCCCGTGACCGTGCTCCCAGGCGAGCCCGGTCTCGCCGCCGCGCACCATCCACTCCCCCGCCGCGCCGAGCCCCTCGTCGGTGGCGTGCAGGTGCAGCATGGCCCCCGGAGCGAGCGGAGGTGCCTCGTCGGACGCGGGGCGCGCGGCCAGCAGGTCCAGCCACTCGGAGACGCCGTCCGCCGCCACCTCGGGCTCCACGGCGTACGGGACGCCCAGGGCGATGGCCACGTCGGCGCGGTGGACGACCGACTCGTGCAGCCGCCGCCGGACCCACCAGGCTGCGGGTCGCGACCCGACGAACGTCCACACAGGGGCGTCCGCTCCGGTGGCCGCGACGGCGTCGAGGATCAGGCGGGCACTGTCCGTGAGCCAGTCGACAGCGGCGGGCAGCTCGGCGGGCGGCTTCCCGTCGGGGACCGAACGCACCTCTACGCGGGCATCGGCCCGCTCGCGCACGATCATGGCTGCCCACCGGTCCAGGCGCCCCACATGGGTGAGGAGCTGGTGCACGTTCCAACCGGGGCAGCTCGGCACCTCGAGGGTCGGGTCGGCTTCGGCGATGAGCTCACCGAGTAAGCGGTTCTGCTCGATCAGCGCGTCGGCGTGCTCCACGTCCGTGACGGTAGTCCCTCCACGGCCCCCACCTGTGACGGCGCGTACGCATCGGGGGGCGCCCGCATGGGTGATACCCGGATCGGGTAGGAAATTGCCATGGCGCGCGACGCACGGGAATGGACAGTCCCCGCCCCGCTGCGGGCATTGATGTGGTGGCCGGCAACGGCATTTGTGCTGGTCATGGTCGCTCCGGAGGCCGCGGCCACCTCGATCGCGGCGGCCGGCGTGGCCCTGGTGGCCCTCGGCGCGGTGACCCCCCTGGTGAGCAAGCGGCTACGGCGGCCCGCCGTCAGCGCCCCAACGGTGGAGCCGCCCGCTCAGGACCCGCCCACCATCGAGATCGAGATGCCCACCATCGAGATCTCGCCGACCCGCCGGGTGGCCTGACCACGACCCATGACGTGATCGCCGGCACGCGCGCTCGTGCCGGCATCGCCGCCTTTCCGACCGCAAGCCCGTCCCCTGCGGACCGTCGCGACGGGTGACCCCCGTCCGGCCGGTCCAACACTCGTACTTCCGATAGTAGGATTCCCTAGTATCTGGTCCTGCCTGAGGAGGAGTGTCGTGGCCGAGCTGCACGTGCCCACCCACCCGGTCCGGTTCGTCACCGCTGCCAGCCTCTTCGACGGCCACGACGCCGCCATCAACATCATGCGGCGGATCCTGCAGCGCCAGGGCGCCGAGGTGATCCACCTGGGCCACAACCGCTCCGTCGACGAGGTGGTCGCCGCGGCGATCCAGGAGGACGCACAGGGCGTGGCCGTCAGCTCCTACCAGGGCGGGCACGTCGAGTACTTCACCTACCTCGTCGAGCTGCTGCGCGAGCGCGGCGCCGGGCACGTGAAGGTCTACGGCGGGGGCGGCGGCGTGATCGTGCCCGCCGAGATCGAGCTGCTGCACTCGCGCGGCGTCTCCCGCATCTTCTCCCCCGAGGACGGCCAGCGGCTCGGCCTGCCCGGGATGATCAACCTGATGATCCGCGAATGTGACGTCGATCTCGCCGAGCAGCCACCGCCGTCGTTCGACGGCCTGTTCGCCGGCGAGCACACCACGCTCGCCCGCACGCTCACCCTTGCCGAGGCCGGCCGGCTGCCGGCGGGCCTCGACCTCGAGCCCCGCCGCCCGGTTCCCGTGCTGGGGGTCACCGGCACCGGAGGGTCGGGCAAGTCGAGCCTCACCGACGAGCTGGTGCGCCGGTTCCGGCTCGACCAGGAGGACAAGCTCCGCATCGCCGTGCTCGCCGTCGACCCGACCCGCCGCCGGGGCGGAGGCGCGCTCCTCGGTGACCGGATCCGGATGAACTCCCTCAGCGGCGACCAGGTCTTCTTCCGCTCGATGGCCACCCGGGGCGCCGACGCCTCGCTCCCGGAGCGGCTCGGTGACGTGCTCGCCGTGCTCAGGGCCGCCGCGTTCGACCTGGTGATCGTCGAGACGCCGGGCATCGGGCAGGGCGACGCCGGCATCGTGCCGTTCGCCGACCGCTCGCTGTACGTGATGACGCCCGAGTTCGGCGCCGCGTCCCAGCTCGAGAAGATCGACATGCTCGACTTCGCCGACGTCGTCGCGATCAACAAGTTCGAGCGGCGCGGCGCGGAGGACGCCCGCCGCGACGTGGGCCGCCAGCTCGTGCGCAACCGCGAGGCGTTCGGCGCGTCGTGGGAGGACATGCCCGTCTTCGGCACGAGCGCCGCCACCTTCAACGACGACGGCGTCACCGCCCTCTACCAGCACATCGTCCCGCTGCTCGGCGAGAACGGGCTGGTCACCGGCGAGGGCAGGCTCCCGCGCACCGACCGGAAGACCTCCTCGGAGCACGCCGCGATCATCCCGTCCCAGCGCACGCGGTACCTCTCCGACATCACCGCCACCGTCCGCGACTACCACGCGAGGACCGCAGCGGCCGTCGACGCCGCCCGGCAGCGCCAGCACCTCCGCACCGCGCGCGCGGCGCTGCAGGCGGCCGGCGCCGACGAGGGTGGCCTGGCCGGCGTGCTGGAGCAGGCGGAGCAGGCCCTTCCCGCGGAGGCCGCCCAGCTGCTCGACACGTGGCCGGAGGTCGTCGAGGCCTACTCGGGCGACGAGATGGTGGTGCAGGTCCGCGACAAGGAGCTGCGCACCCGGCTCACCCGCGAGACCCTCTCGGGCAACCGGGTGCGGCGGGTCGCACTGCCCCGCTACACCGAGGACGCGGAGCTGCTGCGGTTCCTGCGCAAGGAGAACCTGCCCGGGAAGTTCCCGTTCACCGCGGGGGTGTTCGCGTTCAAGCGCGAGGGCGAGGACCCGGCGCGGATGTTCGCGGGCGAGGGCGACGCCTTCCGCACCAACCGGCGCTTCAAGCTGCTGTCGGCCGACTCGGAGGCCAAACGGCTCTCCACGGCGTTCGACTCCGTCACGCTCTACGGGCGCGAGCCCGACACGCGCCCTGACGTCTACGGCAAGGTCGGCACCTCCGGCGTCTCGATCGCGACGCTCGAGGACATGAAGGCGCTCTACGACGGGTTCGACCTCACCTCGCCGACGACCTCGGTGTCGATGACGATCAACGGCCCGGCCCCGACGATCCTCGCCTTCTACCTCAACACCGCGATCGACCAGCAGGTCGAGAAGTTCCGCGCCGAGCACGGGCGGGAGCCGTCGGCGCAGGAGCACGAGGAGCTCACGGCGTTCGCCCTGCAGAACGTCCGCGGCACGGTGCAGGCCGACATCCTCAAGGAGGACCAGGGCCAGAACACCTGCATCTTCTCCACCGAGTTCTCCTTGCGGATGATGGCCGACATCCAGGAGTGGTTCATCCAGCACAAGGTGCGGAACTTCTACTCGGTCTCCATCTCCGGCTACCACATCGCCGAGGCCGGGGCCAACCCCATCAGCCAGCTCGCGTTCACCCTGGCCAACGGGTTCACCTTCGTCGAGAGCTACCTCGCCCGCGGGATGGACGTCGACGACTTCGCCCCGAACCTCTCGTTCTTCTTCTCCAACGGGATGGACGCGGAATACTCGGTGATCGGGCGGGTGGCGCGGCGGATCTGGGCCGTCGCCATGCGCGAGCGGTACGGCGCGAACGAGCGGTCACAGAAGCTCAAGTACCACGTGCAGACCTCGGGGCGGTCGCTGCACGCGCAGGAGATGGACTTCAACGACATCCGCACCACCCTGCAGGCACTGTGCGCGCTCTACGACAACGCGAACTCGCTGCACACCAACGCGTTCGACGAGGCGGTGACCACGCCGACCGAGTCGTCGGTACGGCGCGCGATGGCGATCCAGCTGATCATCAACCGCGAATGGGGCCTGTCGATGAACGAGAACCCCTTGCAGGGTTCGTTCGTCATCGACGAGCTCACCGACCTCGTCGAGGAGGCCGTGCTGGCCGAGTTCGACCGGATCTCCGAGCGCGGCGGGGTGCTCGGCGCGATGGAGACCGGGTACCAGCGCGGGCGGATCCAGGACGAGTCGATGCTCTACGAGCACCGCAAGCACGACGGCACGTTGCCGATCGTCGGCGTCAACACGTTCGTGCGGGAGGGGTCGGAGGCGCCGCACGAGATCGAGCTCGCCCGCGCCACCGAGGCGGAGAAGAAGAGCCAGCTCGACAGGCTCGCCGACTTCCGCACCCGGCACACCGGCGAGGCACAGGCCGCGGTCCGGCGCCTGCAGGACGTGGCGACGGGTGGCGGCAACGTCTTCGACGAGCTGATGAAGGCCGCCCGCGTCTGCTCGCTGGGCCAGCTGACGGACGCGTTCTTCGAGGTGGGCGGCCAGTACCGGCGCAACATGTAGGTCGCGATCACGACCCTGCTGCGGCGGGCGGGAGCGCGATCTCGTCGAGCAGCCCGGCCGCGATCCCGGCCGCCGCCGGGTCGTACCGGGCAGCCAGCGTGCGGAACACCTTCTCCGCGCGGACGGCAGGCCAACCGGCCGGGAGATGCTCGGCGGGCAGGTGGGGGTCCTGGCGGACGAGCTGGAGCCAGTCGGTGTGCAGCAGGAGCTGCCGGGCCAGGTCGTCACGGGCCTCTACGGCCGGAGCGGGGACATCCCAGCGGCTCAGGAACGCCTGGTAGCGCGCGGCGATCGTCGGCAGGTCGAACGCCTTGCCCACGAGATCGGCCGACTCGGTCGGTTTCGTGGCCTGTGCGGTCAGCACCGTGACGGCGTCCGCGAGCCCGAGATCCTCGACGATCCGCACGACGTCGACCTCGCCCGCCGCGATCCACAGGCCGTTCTGGAGCGGTCCGAATCCCGCCCATACCAGCTGCGATCGCAGGTCGTGGCGTTCGCTGCGGCGTGAGTCCGGCAGCGAGAAGCCGACGAGCGTCCAGCTGCCGTTCCAGTCGCGGTTGACCGCACCGGTCTCCCAGATCCGCCGGTACCCGTCCTCGAGGACGGCCACGGCGCGCGGGGTGAGCGCGAGGTACACCTTCCGGCCACGCCGGTGCCGGGCGAGGAGGTCACGCGTGGCCATTCGGGTCAGCGTCGAGCGCACGGCCTCCTCGGAGATGCCGATCCGCTCGAAGACCTCGATGACGCTGCCCGAGTAGACCGCGGTGTCGCGTCCGCGCACGTAGATGCCGAGGAAGGTGAGCATGAGCGACTGCGGGCGGGCGCTCGCCACGCCCGGTTCGTCGTCTCGGATCGGCACCCGGCGAGGGTAGCCCCGGGCAATACTGGGCACAACATTGACGGTCGTCACAGTTGCGCCTAACGTTTCGCCGCATTCGAGCAAGGGATGTGGCGATGGACCTGACAGGACGGGTGGCGGTGGTGACCGGCAGCGGTCGCGGCCTCGGGCTGGCCTACGCCGAGGCGCTGGCCGCTGCGGGCGCCGCGGTCGTGGTCAACGACGTCGACGCCGACGCGGCCGAGCGCGCCGTACGGCGGATCGGCGAGCGCGGCGGATCGGCCGTCGCCGAGCTCGTCGCGGTGGGCTCGGCCGACGCCGCCGACCGGCTCGTGGACCGCGCGGTGTCGGCCTTCGGACACCTCGACGTGATGGTCACCAACGCCGGCATCCTGCGGGACAGGGTTCTGTGGAAGATGACCGACGAGGACTTCGACGCCGTGGTCGAGGTACACCTGCGAGGGACGTTCACGTGCGCCCGCGCGGCCGTCGTACAGATGCGCGCGCAGGGCACCGGCGGCCGGCTGATCCTCGCCGCGTCCCCTGCCGGACAGCGCGGCAACTTCGGTCAGACGAACTACGCGGCCGCCAAGGCCGGGATCGCCGCGATGGCGCGGACCTGGGCGTTGGAGCTGGCGAAGGCCGGGATCACGGCGAACGCGATCGTCCCGGTGGCGGCCACCGACATGACCCGCACGATCCCGGCGTTCGCCCCGTACGTCGAGGCGCTGGAGCAGCGGGCCGAGCCGCTTCCATCATGGCTGCGCCACGACGAGGGGTTCGGTACGGCCCAGGACGTCGCCGGCCTGGTGGTCTTCCTGGCCTCTGACGCGGCGGCGGACGTCACCGGGCAGGCCATCGGCATCGGCGGCGACAAGCTCACCCTGTGGGCCCACCCGCACGAGCGCGCGACGGCCTACGCCGAGGGCGGCTGGAGCGCCGACGCCATCGCGGCCGCGTGGCCGGGCGGCCTCGGCAGCACCCCGGAGACCTACGGCATTCCGATGCCCGCCGTTCGGGCGGGGCAGCCGTGAGCGCATCCACCGCCACGATCGACGTCGACGCGCTCGTCGCGATCGACGTCCACACCCACGCCGAGGTGTCCGCCACCGGTCACGTGTCGTTGAGCCCCGAGCTGTTCGATGCCTCGGCCGACTACTTCGGCGCTCACGACCACCGCCGGCCGACGATCCCGGAGATGGCCGCATACTACCGCGAACGCCGCATGGCGGCGGTGGTGTTCACGGTCGATGCGGAGCACGCCACGGGACACCCGCGGATCGCCAACGAGGAGGTCGCGCAGTCCTGCGCGGAGCACGCCGACGTGCTGATCCCGTTCGCCAGCGTCGACCCGTGGAAGGGCCGGGCGGGCGTGCGCGAGGCGCGGCGGCTCGTCGAGGACCACGGCGTGCGCGGGTTCAAGTTCCACCCGAGCATGCAGGGCTTCTCCCCGAACGACCCCATGGCCTACCCGCTCTACGAGGCGATCGAGGAGCTGGGCGTCCCCGCGCTGTTCCACACCGGCCAGACCGGGATCGGCGCCGGCGTGCCCGGCGGGGGCGGAATCCGCCTGAAGTACTCGAACCCCATGCTCGTCGACGACGTGGCCGTCGACTTCCCCGACCTGCGGATCATTCTCGCCCATCCGTCGTTCCCGTGGCAGGACGAGGCGCTGGCCGTGGCCACCCACAAGCCGTCCGTCTACATCGACCTGTCCGGGTGGTCGCCGAAGTACTTCCCGCCGCAGCTCATCCGGTACGCGAACTCGCTGCTCAAGGACAAGGTGCTGTTCGGCTCGGACTACCCGGTCATCACGCCGGACCGCTGGCTGGCGGACTTCGCGAAGCTGGAGATCAAGCAGGAGGTCCGGCCGAAGATCCTCAAGGACAACGCCGCCGCGCTGCTCGGCCTCACGGAGCGGCGGTCATGACCAACGCTGCGACCACCGTTGCCACCGGCATCGAGGAGCTCACGGCGCTCGCCGGCGCCGATCTCGGCGTCACGGCATGGCACGAGATCACCCAGGACCGCGTCGACACCTTCGCCGATGCGACCGATGACCACCAGTGGATCCACGTCGACGCGGAGCGGGCCCGCACCGGCCCCTTCGGCACGACGATCGCGCACGGCTACCTGACGCTGTCCTTGATCATCCCGCTCTTCGGCGAACTGCTGGAGATCCGCGGGACGTCGATGAGCGTCAACTACGGGCTGGAGAAGGTGCGCTTTCCCAGCCCCGTCCCCGTCGGCAGCCGGATCCGGCTGCACGGCACGGTCGACTCCGTCGACGAGGTCGGCGGGAACGGCGTGCAGATGGCCCTGACCTTCACGATCGAGATCGACGGCTCCACGAAACCGGCCTGTGTCGCACAGGCGCTGTTCCGGCACTACGCATAACCCCTCGCCCGCGCCCAACGTAGGGATGTCCACCATGGCGAACCCGGCAGCCACCACCCACTCCACCGTCCAGCTCCGACGTGCGGTCGCATCCAGCTTCGTCGGGAGCGTGATCGAGTACTACGACTTCCTGCTCTATGCCACCGCCTCCGCGGTGGTGTTCGGGAAGGTGTTCTTCTCCACGCTCGATCCGTTGACGGCAACCGTGGCGAGCTTCGGGACGTTCGCGGCGGGCTACCTCGCCCGGCCGCTCGGCGGGATCCTGTTCGGCCACTTCGGCGACCGCATCGGCCGGAAGAAGATGCTGGTCACGACCATGACGCTGATGGGCGTCGTGAGCTTCCTGATCGGGGCGCTCCCGACCTACGGGCAGATCGGCATCTGGGCGCCGATCATTCTCGTCACGCTGCGCATCCTGCAGGGCGTGGCCGTCGGCGGCGAATGGGGCGGCGCGGTGCTGATGTCGGCCGAGCACGCCACATCCCGCCGCGGGCTGTGGGCGAGCTTCACCAACGCCGGTGCGCCCTGCGGCATGGTGCTCTCGACCGTCGCGCTCACGGCGTCCGCGGCGATCGCCGGCGAGGAGGCGTTCCTCGTCTGGGGGTGGCGGGTGCCCTTCCTGCTCAGCATCCTGCTCCTCGGGATCGGCCTGTTCATCCGGCTCAAGGTCGAGGAGACGCCGGTCTTCGCGGCAGCCGGGAAGACCGCGCGCGTCCCGCTGTTCGACGTGCTGCGCAACCACCCCCGCAACCTGCTGCTCGCCGTGGGGATCGGGCTGGCCGCGTTCGTGGCGCAGGGCACGCTGACCACGTTCCTCATCGCCTACGGGGTGGAGGCCGGCTACAGCCGCCAGACCGTGCTGAACGGCCTCACCTTGTCCTCGGTGCTCGCCGTGATCGGCATCATCGGCTTCTCGGCGCTGTCGGATCGACTGGGACGCCGGCCCGTCGTCCTCGCCGGGGCGGTGGCGATGGCGGTGTTCAGCTTCCTGCTGTTCCCGATGGTCGACAGCGGTGACGTCGTGGTGCTCGTGGTCGCGCTGGTGATCGGGCAGGCCGTGATCCAGCCGGCGATGTACGGGCCGCTCGCCGCGTTGTGCACGGAGCTGTTCAGCACCCGCAGCCGGTACACCGGCGCGTCGCTGGGCTACCAGCTGTCCGGGCTGGGCGCCGGGCTCGCGCCGGTGCTGTTCGCCTCCGTTCTCGCCGGCGGCGGCTCGACGACGACGATCTCGCTGATCATCGCCGGGTTCTGCCTGCTCACCGTGGTGTGCGTGGTGCTGCTCGCGGAGACGAGCGGGAACAGCCTCACCGAGAACCCACCGTCCCCGGCCGCCGCCACGACGACGACGATCAGCTGAGCATGCGCAACCACGGCATCGGGGGGTGGCCTGCGCGGCGGGCGCAGATGTCGCCGGGGCGCGCCGCGTTCGTCCACGAGGATGCGACGACCACGTTCGCCGAGGTGTACGAGCGGGCGACGAGGCTGGCCGCACAGCTGCGTTCGGCCGGTGTGCGCCGCGGCGACCGGGTCGCCTTCCTCGGCCCGAACCACCCGGCGTTCGCCGAGACGCTGTTCGCCACCCACCTGCTCGGCGCCGTCTTCGTGCCGCTGAACTGGCGGCTGGCCGCCCCCGAGATCGGGTACATGATCGAGCACTCCGGAGCCTCGGTGCTGGTCCGCGCGCCGAACTGCCCGGCACCGGCGGACCGGGGGGCGCTGCGGGCGGTCGTCGCCCTCCGCGACCCGGCGGCCGGCGAGATCGACTACGAGCCCTGGGTGCGCTCCGGTGACCCGACCCCGATCGACGAACCCGTGCACCAGGACGAGCCGGCGCTGATCCTCTACACCTCCGGCACGACCGGGCGCCCGAAGGGAGCCGTCCTCACCCACGCGAACGTCGTGTGGAACTGCGTCAACATCATGATCGGTGTCGACGTCGCCTCCGACGAGGTCACGCTGGTCAGCGCCCCACTGTTCCACGTCGCGGCCCTGAACCAGACGCTGCTGCCCACCTTCCTGAAGGGCGGCTGCTCGGTGATCATGCCGCGCTGGGACGTGGACTCCTGCTACGACCTGATCGCGCGGCACCGGATCACGTGGATGTTCGGGGTCACCACGATGTTCGCCGAGCTCGCCCGGTCGCCGCGGTGGTGCACCGCCGACCTGTCGTCGCTCCGCAACCTCATGACCGGTGGTGCGCCCGTGCCACCGGCCCTGATCACGACCTTCCAGGACCGCGGGCTCGTGTTCTGCCAGGGCTACGGGCTCACCGAGACCGCGCCGGGCGCCACGTTCCTGGAGGCGCGGGAGAGCGTCGCCAAGGCCGGGTCGGCCGGCGTGCCGGTCTTCTTCGCCGACGTGCGGGTGGTCCGCCCCGACCTCACCGACGTCGAGGTCGGCGAGCCGGGCGAGGTGCTCGTGCGGGGGCCCAACGTCACCCCCGGCTACTGGGGCGACCCGGCAGCCACGGCCGCGGCGTTCACCGACGGCTGGTTCCACTCCGGGGACCTCGCGACCGTCGACCAGGACGGGCACCTGCACATCGTCGACCGGCTGAAGGACATGTACATCTCCGGCGGGGAGAACGTGTACCCCGCGGAGGTGGAGGGCGTGCTGTTCGAGCACCCCGCGGTGGCCGAGTGCGCGGTCATCGGCGTCCCGCACGAGAAATGGGGCGAGGCAGGCAAGGCGTTCGTGGTGCTGCGCCCCGGCGCCACGGCAGGCGCCCGGCAACTGCACCAGCACGTGGCCGAACGGCTGGCGAAGTACAAGGTCCCCGTCGATTTCGAGCTGGTCGACGCGCTGCCGCGCACCGGCTCCGGCAAGGTGCAGAAGGGCAGGCTGCGCGCCATCGCGCCGGGACCGGCGTAGCTCCGGCGGAGTATTACGGTCTGACAAGGGCCGTCGCCAGGATGTCCCGGCAAGGAGTCCGCCCCGTGCCCCAGCGCAGCGTCGACGTCAACGGCATCGAGATGCACGTGGTGGAGGAGGGGAGCGGGCCACCGGTGATCTTCGCCCACGGGTTCCCGGAGCTCGCCTACTCCTGGCGGCACCAGATCGGCGCGGTCGCCGCGGCCGGCTACCGGGCGATCGCCCCCGACCAGCGGGGATACGGCCGGACGTCGGCCCCGGAGGGCATCGACCAGTACGACATCCTGCATCTCACGGGTGATCTCATCGCCCTGCTCGACGAGCTCGGCGAGGAGAAGGCCGTGTTCGTGGGCCACGACTGGGGCTCGTCGGTCGTCTGGCAGACCGCCCTGCTGCACCCCGACCGCGTCGCGGGTGTGTGCGGGATGAGCGTGCCGTTCACACCGCGGGCACAGCGGCCGCCCACGGAGCTCTGGCGCGCCGCGACCGGCGACTCGTTCTTCTACATCCTCTACTTCCAGGAGCCCGGCGTCGCCGACGCGGAGCTGGACGCCGACCCCGCGCGGACGATGCGACGGCTGCTCGCCGGCACCCGGACCGAGCGGGGAGCCGGCGAGATCCTGCGCGGCGACGACGACGGCCGCGGGTTCATCGACCGCTTCCCGGAGCCGCAGGAGCTGCCGGGCTGGCTGGAGCCTGCCGAGCTGGAGCACTACGTGGCGGAGTTCCGTCGCACGGGCTTCACCGGCGGCCTGAACTGGTACCGCAACGTCGACCGCAACTGGGAGCTCACCTCACAGCTCGCCGGCGCGCACGTCACGGTGCCGAGCTTCTTCATCGGCGGGCAGCTCGACCCGGTGCTGGCGATGACCTCGCCCGGCAGGCAGGACGAATGGCTCGACGACCACCGCGGCACGGTGATCGTCGACGGGGCAGGCCACTGGGTCCAGCAGGAGGCGGCGGAGCAGGTGGACCGCGCGCTGCTCGGCTTCCTCGACTCGGTCACGCCGTAGCGGCGACGTGCTGCGGGGCGGGGACCCTGCGCAGCCACAGGGCCAGTCCCAGCGCCGCCACCAGCAGCCCGCTCACGTAGACCACCACACCCAGCCAGCCGGCCTCGTCGTAGGCGATGCCCCCGACGGCCCCGCCGATGCTGCTGCCCAGGTAGTACGTGCAGAGGTACAGCGAGGACGCCACGCCCGGCGACCCGCCGGGCAGGAGCGTCGCGCGCCTGCCGACCCAGCTGCTCGCCAGGGAGTGGGCGCCGAAGAACCCGATCGTGACGAGCAGGAGGCCGGCCAGCACGGCGAGCAGGTGGTCCGGCACCGTCACCCACGCACCCAGCACACCGACGAGCACCGCACCCCACATCACCTTGCGCCGCCCGATCCGGTCACCGAGCCGGCCGGCGGTCGTCGACGCCCAGGTGCCGGCGATGTAGCCGAGGAAGATCAGGCCGACGAGCTGGGGCGGCAGGTCGAACGGCGGGGCCAGCAGCCGGAAGCCCAGGTAGTTGTAGACGGTCACGAAGGCGCCCATCAGCAGGAACCCGATACCGAACAGGCACACCAGGCCGGGGTCGCGCAGGTGCACGCGCACGAGCGGGCCCAGCTCGCCGAGCCGCACCTGCGCGGGCGCCGGAGCTTGCGCGGGAGGCAGCAACAACCGGAACACCACCGTGCAGATGATCGAGAGCACGCCGATCACTCCGAGGGCGATCCGCCAGCCCGCGACGTCGGCCACGGCTCCGGCGATCAGCCGCCCCGAGAGCCCACCGAGGGTGTTCCCCGCGATCAGGAGCCCGACGGCGCTGCCGAGCCACCGCGGCGCCACCTCGCGCGTCATGTGGGACATCGCGAGCGCCGGGAGCGCGGCGATCGCCACCCCCTGCAGCGCCCGGATCCCGACGAGCGCGGGGAAGTTCGGCGCCAGGGGGGCGAGCACGCCCAGCACGGCCGTGGTCGCCAGTGCCATCGTCATCACCCGCACGCGGCCCCACGACTCGGCCAGCGTGGCGAGCGGCACCACGGCGATGGCGAGTGCCCCCGTCGTCGCGGACAGCGCCAGGCTCGACGTCGACGACGAGAGGTGGAACTGGTCGGCCAGCGTCGGGAGCAGCCCTTGCACGCAGTAGACCAGCACGAACGTGGCGAGACCCGCGCACCACATCGCCGCGCCGAGCCGGCGGTAGCCGGGGGTGCCCCGCTCGTGGCCGGTGGTGGCGGCGGGAGCGGCGTCAGCAGAGGTCGTTGTCATCGCTATCGACCGTAGGACGGGAAGACCGATGCGTCCAATGCATCTTCGGCTAGGCCATGATGCAGTTATGGATGAGATCGGCGCCCTCGCCATCGCGCCCCGGCTGAGCCAGTTCGTCGCCGTCGCGCGGGCCGAGCACATGACCCATGCGGCGGAGGAGATCGGCGTCCCGCAGTCGACGCTCAGCCGCAGCATCGCCCGGCTGGAGGCCGATCTCGGCGTCGGGCTGTTCGTCCGGACCGGTCGCACGGTGCGCCTCACCCGGGAGGGCCGCACCCTCCTGCGGCACGCGGAGCGCGCGCTGGGCGAGATCGCCGCGGCCGTCCGGGAGATCCGGGGCGACGCCGACGAGCTGCGCGGCCGGGTGGGTCTCGCCTTCCTGTCCACACTGGGCGCCGCGGCGGTCCCCCGGCTCCTGCGCGACTTCCGGGCGTTCCACCCCGGTATCCGCTTCGACCTGGTGCAGGGGCCCCACGCGTTGCTGCTCGATCGGCTCCGGGCGGGAGACGCCGACCTGGCCCTCACCTCACCCCTGCCGGACGAGCCCGGGCTGGAGACGGAGCCGCTCGGCGAGGAGGAGCTGCGGCTCGCGGTCCCGGCCGACCATCCGCTCGCGGCGCGCACCGGCGGCGTCGCACTCGCCGAGGCCGCCCGGGACCCGTTCGTCGGCTTCCTGCCGGGCTTCGGCATGCGCGGCACCGTGGACGCGTGGTGCCGGGAGGCCGGGTTCGTGCCGCGGGTGGCGTTCGAGGGCGGGGACGTCGAGACCCTGCGCGGGCTCGTCGGCGCCGGCCTGGGCGTGGCGCTGCTACCGGTAGCTGCTCACCCTGCCACCCCCGGCGTGGTGGAGCTGCCGATCACCGAGCCCCGCACGACACGGACGATCGGTCTCGTGCGGGTACGCGACCGCCCACTCACCCCGCCGGTCGGGGTGCTGCAGGACTTCCTGCGCAGCAGACCCCTCCTCCCACCCCCGCCCCCGCCCGCACCCCCGCGGTGAGGGCCTCCCCGAATTGCAGCAAAGCCACTTTCATGCAACCTCGTTGCGTGAAAGTGGCTTTGCTGCAACGGAGGCCGGCGTGCGCAGGGCCGCGAACTGCACCCGGCGGCGCAGGGTGAAGCCCAGGTGCTCGTAGAGCCGGATCGCCGTGGTGTTGCTCCCCGCCGCGTGCAGGAACGGGACGTCGCCCCGCTCCCGGATCACCGCGCCGACCGCCCGGAGGAGCCGCGACGCCAGGCCCCGGCCCTGGTAGGCCGGGTCGGTGCACACCGCGCTGATCTCCGACCAGCCCGGCGGGCGCACCCGCTCCCCGGCCATGGCGACGAGTGCGCCACCGTCGCGGATCCCGAGGTAGGTGCCCATCAGGCGGGTGTTCGGCTCGAACGGGCCGGGGCGCGTGCGGGCCACCAGGTCCAGCATCTCCGGCACGTCGGCGGCACCGAGCAGGACGGCCTCGGGATCGGGGCGAACCTCCAGCGCGGAGCCCTCCATCTGCACTCCCTCGCCCGCGCCGAGGACCTCCCAGCCGGACGGCGGCGTGCGCGGGCGGCCGGTGATCACGACCTCCCCGCTCGGGCCGGCGACGGCGGCGAGGTCGGCCCAGTCCCCCTCGTCCGGCTCGCTGGGCAGGGCGGCGAACGGCGACACGTCCGGCCGGTAGCGGGCCGTGCGGCCCCGTCGTTCTGCGAGGTCGGCGTGCGCTCCTGTGAGCGCAGCCCACACGGCGTTGTCCAGGACGTGTTCCACCACGACGGGAAGAACCACATCGCGGAGCAAACAGTTCCCGTTCCGGGCGTGATCTCAGGCGAGGCGGAGCAGCGCCGCTGTCACGGGGCCGACACTGCGCGCTCGCCCATCGCGCACAGCAGTTCGTAGCCGACGTGTGCGGCGGCGATCCCCGTGAGCTGCGCGTGGTCGTAGGCGGGAGCCACCTCCACGATGTCGGCCCCCACCAGGTTCAGCCCACCGAACACGCGCAGCGCGGCCAGCAGCTCGCGGCTGGTCATCCCGCCTGCCTCGGGTGTGCCGGTACCGGGGGCGTGCGCGGGGTCGAGCACGTCGATGTCGACCGAGACGTACACCGGCCGGTCCCCCACCCTGGCCCGGATGCGCTCGAACACCCCGCGCATCCCCTCGGCCTCGATGTCCGGGCACGTCACGGTGGCGAAGCCGAGGCGCAGGTCGGTGTCGAGGTCACCCGAGCCGTACACGGGGCCACGGATGCCCACGTGCAGGCCGGCCTCCGAGTCGAGCAGCCCCTCCTCCGCAGCGCGGCGAAACGGGGTGCCGTGGGTGTAGGGCGCGCCGAAGTAGGTGTCCCAGGTGTCGAGGTGGGCGTCGAAGTGCACCAGCGCGACGGGGCCGTGCCGGCGCGCGACGGAACGCAGCAGCGGCAGCGCGATGGTGTGGTCGCCGCCGATCGTCAGCAGCCGCGTCCCCGAGCCGCTGAGGGCGTCGGCTCCCCGCTCGATCGCGGTGATCGCCTCCGCGATGTCGAAGGGGTTGACGGCGAGGTCACCGGCATCGGCCACCTGCTGCACCGCGAACGGCGCCAGCCCGGTGGCCGGGTTGTAGGGCCGGAGCAGCCGCGAGCTCTCCCGCACGTGCGACGGCCCGAACCGGGCACCGGGCCGGTAGCTGACCCCGGCGTCGAACGGGACGCCCAGCACGGCGACGTCGGCACTGGTCACCTCCCCGAGCCGAGGGAGCAGCGCGAACGTGGCCGGCCCGGCGTAGCGCGGGGTGAGCGAGGCGTCGATGGGGCCGACGTGCCCCGTGGCCTCGTCCACCACCCGGGACGGGCCCGGCTGCGGCACGGGGCCGCTCATGCGGTGGCACCGATCATGGGGACCTCCCGGAGATCTGCGGGCGAAGCGTCGGGCGACCAACTCCGGGCCAAGCTAACCCAGCACCCACGCCCCGATCTCCCCGCCGATGACGTTCCTCACGCGGCGATGGTCGCTGCGAGACCCCGCTTTCGGCCCGGCAGAGGGCGAACAAACAGATCTCGCACCGATCAACGGCCGCCTCCACGGAACCCGGGCGACTCGCGCGCCGAAACCGGGCGACTCGCGCGGCAAATCCGGGCGACTCGCACGGCGAATCCGGGCGACTCGCGCGGCGGATCCGGGCGACTCGCGGAGGGGTGGCGCTGCACACCCGCGAGTCGCCCGTCCCGCGTGCGCGAGTCGCCCGTCCCGCGTGCGCGAGTCGCCCGCGACGGACCGGCCGGGCGGTCCGGGGGCGGATAGGGTCGGGGGGTGGTGGTCGACGACGAGGGTCGGGCCGTGCCGGTGGCCGCCGACGTCCGGCGGGTGGTGTCGATCGTCCCCTCGCTCACCGAGGCCGTGGCCGAGACGGCGCCCGGTCTGCTGGTCGGGGCCACCGCCTGGTGCACCCATCCCGCCGGCCTCGACGTCACCCGGGTCAAGGGCACCAAGAACCCGGACGTAGCGGCGATCGTCGACCTCGCGCCCGACCTCGTGGTGGCCAACCAGGAGGAGAACCGCCTCCCCGATCTCGATGCGCTGCGCGCCGCGGGCGTGCCCGTGTACGTCACCGACATCCGTACCGTCGACGGCGCCTTCGCGTCGCTGGCCCGGATGCTGGGGGCGTGCGGGCTCGACCGGCCGGGCTGGCTCGACGACGCCGAGGCCGCCTGGAGCGCGCTACCGGAGCCCACCCACCGCCGCCGGGCCGTGGTGCCGATCTGGCGCAAGCCCTGGATGGCGGTCGGGCGCGACACCTTCACCGGCGCCGTGCTGGCCCGCCTCGGCGTGGACAACGTCCTGGCCGGGCACGCCGAGCGCTACCCGCGGTTCGACCCCGCCGCGCTGCCGGAGCACGACCTCGTGGTGCTGCCCGACGAGCCGTACCTCTTCACCGCCGACGACGGCCCCGAGGCATTCCCGGGCGTGCCGGCGGTGCTGGTGAGCGGCAGGCTGCTCACCTGGTACGGCCCCAGCCTGGCCACGGCGGCCCGGGAGCTGCCGCCGTTGCTCAGCGGGTGACCAGCAGTTCCTCGACGCGCTCGGCGAGCAGGGAACGCAGCACCTCGGAGTCCCGCAGTTCCGGGTCGAAGACCTCGTCGACGGCGAGCATGCGCTCGACCAGGCCGCCGTCCGAGCCCGCGGCGGCCGCGCGCAGCCGGTCGGCCAGTGGGTCGTCCAGCGGGAGTGCCCGCCCGGCGGCGTCGCGTCCCCTGGCGACGTAGACCATCCACGCCGCCACGGCCATCGCGGCCCACCGCGGTTCGGCACCGGCGCGCAGCCGGTCGCGGACCGTGCCGAGCAGCCGGACGGGCAGCTTCATCGAGCCGTCCATCGCCACCTGCGTGGTGCGGTGGCGCAGTGCGGGGTTGGCGAAGCGGTCCAGCACCGACCGCTGGTAGTCGTCCAGGTCCAGGTCGTCGGGACGGCGCAGCGTGGGCAGCGCGTCCTCCGCCATGAGCGACGCGGCCGCCGCGGCCAGGGTCTCGTCCCGGACGGCCTCGGCGATGGTCTCGTAGCCGGCGAGCGCTCCCGTGTAGGCCAGCAGGGAGTGGGTGGCGTTCAGCAGTCGCAGCTTCACCGCCTCGTACGGGGCGACGTCGGCGGTCAGCGTGGCGCCGACCCGGTGCCATGCGGGAACGGGTCCGGCGAAGTGGTCCTCGATCACCCACTGGCGGAACGGTTCGGCCACCACCAGCCCGGCGTCCCGCAGGCCCATCAGGTGCTGGGCCTGCTCCCGGTCGTCGTCGGTGGTGGCAGGCACGATCCGGTCGACCATGCTGCTCGGGAACGACACGTTCGACGTCACCCACTCCCACAGCGGCTGGCCCTCCGCGGCCGGCAGCGCGGCGCAGAAGTCCGCCACCAGCGTGCGGACGACCTCGCCGTTGCCCACGAGGTTGTCGCAGGAGAGCACGGTGAGGGGGGCGCCGTTCTCCTCCCGGCGCCGCTGCAGACCGCGCGCCAGCCTGCCGATCGCCGTCTCCGGCGCCGCGGTGCCCGCCAGGTCCGCCTGCACGGCAGTGTCACGGAGGTCGAGCCGGCCGCCGGGTTCGCGCCGGTACCCCTTCTCCGTGACGGTCAGCGTCACCACGCCGACGGCCGCGTCGGCGATCCGCGACCGCACCAGCTCCGGCTGCTCGGCGGCCGACACGACCTCGAGCACGGACCCGACCACCCGCACCGAGACCTCACGGTCGCTGCGCTCGAGCACGCCGTACAGGCCGTCCTGCGGGGCCAGTTGGTCGACGACGCCGCGCGAGCGCTGCGTCACCCCGCAGATGCCCCAGCTTCCGACGCCCTCGGCCGCCATCGCCTCCTCGGTGAACACCGCCTGGTGCGCCCGGTGGAACGCGCCGATGCCGAGGTGGACGATGCCGATCGCGGCGTCCGGGCGGCGGACGCCCACCGGCACGCCGGGGGTGATGTCGTCGAGAGTCGAGGTTGCGAGGCGGGGAACGTCCATGCTCACGGTTCGGGAGTCTCCTTGACCCTGGCCACCAGCTGCGTCGGGTTGACGAACCGCAGCGCGACGACGAGAAGGACCAGCATCGTCGACGTGTAGATCACAGCCATCGCGTCGACGGACTGCTGCGCCCTGATCCCGGCCGCCGACATCGAGTAGTACAGGGCGACCACGAGGGTCTGCGAGTCCGGCCCGGCGGTGAGGAACGTGAGCTCGAACATGCCCACCGTGCGCACCAGCACGAGGATCGCGGCCGCGAGCATCCCGGGCACGAGCAGCGGGCCGAGCACCCGGAGGAACAGCGCCCGCGTGGTGGCGCCGCACATCCGTGCCGCCGACTCGATGCTCGGGCTGATCTGCTCGATGAACGGCGTCATCGTGAGGATCACGAACGGCACCGAGGGCACCAGGTTGGCCAGCACCACACCGGAGGCGTTGCCCGCGAATCCGAACTTGTAGAGCACGGTCGCGAGCGGGATGCCGTAGGTGATCGGCGGCATCAGGATCGGCAGCAGGAACGCGAAGTAGACGATCTTCTTGCCGGGGAAGGTGCGCCGGGCCAGCACGTACGCCGCGGGGACGCCGATCAGCACCGAGATCACCACCACGAGCAGCGACACCTGCAGCGTGACGCCGACGACGTCGAGGAGCCCGAACTCCCGCCAGGCCGTGGCGTACCAGCTGGTGGTGAAGCCGTTCGGGAACCAGGTGCCGAACCACTGGGTGCCGAAGGAGCTGACGAGCACCGCGCCGATCACGCCGGCGAGGTTCACGAGGAAGAACGCGACCGCGCCCCAGATCAGCCAGCTGCTCGGGCTGCCGACGATCCGGCGCCGCGCGCGAGGCGCCACCGTGGTGGCCATCAGCCCTTGCCTCCCGTCGAGCCGGTGTAGAGCCGCGAGCGCCACAGCAGCACCACGCCGATGACGATCAGCTCGACGGCCCCCATCACCATCGCGATGGCCGAGGCCAGCGAGTAGTCGTACTGCTCGTAGGCGGCCTGGTAGGCGGCGAGGGCGAGCACGCGCGTCTCCCCCGCCGGGTTGCCCACCAGCACGGCCGACGGGAACACGCTGAACGCGAGCACGAAGGCCAGGCAGAACGTGGTGGCGAGGCCGGGCGCGAGCAGCGGCAGCGTGATGTGCCGGAACCGCTGCCGCCAGTCGGCACCCAGCGTCGCGGCGGCCCGCTCCAGGGTGGGGTCGATGCCCGACAGGTACGACAGGATCAGCAGGAACGCGAACGGGAAACCGGTGATGACCAGGGAGAAGAACACGCCCCAGTAGTTGTTCACCAGTCGCACGGGGTCGTCGATCAGCCCGAGCGTCATCAGGATCTTGTTGAACCAGCCCGCCGGGCCGAGGTAGTTCAGCAGCCCCTGCGCGGTGAGCACGGTGCCGAGCGTGATCGGCACGACGAGGATGATCGTCAGCAGCCGCTTGCCGCGGAAGCTGCCGCGCATCCGGTAGGCGATGGGCACCGAGGCCAGCACGTTGATCAGTGCGGCGGGCAGCGCCAGCTTGAGCGTGATCCAGATCGTGCCGCTCTGGTAGGGGTCGGAGAAGAACGCCTGGTAGCTGGCCAGCGGGCCGCCCTCGTCGGGGGCGAAGGACAGCTGCAGCCCGTAGAGGAACGGGTAGAGGAACAGCAGCACCACGAACAGCACGGCCGGCACCAGCAACAGCAGCTGCCGGTCGATGCCGCGCTCGGCCAGCCGGTGGCGCAGCCCGGGATCCTGCGCCTGGCGCGCCTCGCCGGGCACGCGCTCCACGGTGAGGCTCACGACGGCCCCCTCACGACGGCACCTTCACGACGACACCGGGGGCGACGAGCGGTGCGGGGACGTGCTCGCCCGCCGCCAGCGGGTAGACGAGCAACCGTTCCGGGTCGACGGTCAGGGTGACGGCGTCGCCCGGGGCGAGCCGCTGCTCGGTGCGCAGGTGCAGCGCGCGCCCGGCCGCGGTGCGGACCTCGACGGCGAGCTCGCGGCCCTGGTACCCCACGACCTCGACGGTGGCGGGCGTCGCGTTCGGCCCGTCGGCCCCGTCAGCACCTGCGGCGCCGACCAGCACGTCCTCGGGACGCACGGCGGCCACGACCCGGTCGCCGACGGCCGTCGGCGCGGTCGCCGTGCCGCGCAGGCGCAACCCCTCGCCCTGCACCACGACGTCGGTGCCGTCCACGTGGGTGGCGTCGACCTCCACGATGTTGCGGAAGCCCATGAAGTCAGCGACGTGCCAGTTCGCCGGCCGGGTGTGCAGCTCCTCGGAGGTGCCGATCTGCTGTACCCGCCCCTGGCGCAGCACGACGAGGCGGTCGGCGAGCGACAGCGCCTCCTCCTGGTCGTGCGTGACGTAGACCGTGGTGAGTCCGAGGGACTGGTGCAGCCTGCGGATCTCCGAGCGCATCTCCAGCCGCAGCTTCGCGTCGAGGTTGGACAGCGGCTCGTCCATCAGCACCAGCGACGGTTCGAGCACCACGGCCCGCGCGATCGCCACCCGCTGCTGCTGGCCGCCCGAGAGCTGGCCGGGCAGCTTGTCGGCGTGCTCCTCCAGCTGGACGAGGCGGATCGCCTCCGTGGTGCGGCGCGCGACCTCGGCGCGGGCCAGCCGGCGCATCTGCAGCCCGAAGGAGATGTTGCGGCGCACCGACATGTGCGGGAAGAGGGCGTAGCTCTGGAACACCATGCCGAACCCGCGCTTCTCCGGCGGCAGCGTGTCGATCCGGCGCTCCCCGTCCGGGCCCTGCTGCCAGATGCTCCCCGCGGTGAGGGGCAGCAGCCCCGCCAGGCAGTTCAGCGCGGTCGACTTCCCGCACCCGGACGGCCCGAGCAGCGCGATGAACTCGCCCGCCCGGATCGTCAGGTCGAGGTCGACCAGCGCGTCCTTGCCGGCGAAGCGGCGCCCCACACCGTCGAGCCGGAGCTCGGTGAACGCCCCCTCCGTCACTGCCCCCCACCGCCGATCTCGCGGTCCCAGCGGTCGAAGGCGGCGACCATGTCCTTCGTGGCCAGCGGCGTGGCCGTGGGGTGGTCGCGGATCAGCGCCTCGTACTCGGGACGGCCGAACTGGGCGATCACGTCGCGGCTCTGCTGCGGCGCCATGTCGAGCGTGACGCCCTTGATCGCGGGGCCCGGGTAGAAGTAGCCGGTGTCGTAGGCCTTGGCCTGCTGCTGCGGGGTCAGCATGAACGCCAGCAGCGCGAGCACGGCGGACTGCTTGTCGGCCGAGACGCCCTTGGGGATCGCGGCGTAGTGGGCGTCGGTGACCCAGGTGAACCCGTCGAGCGCGGTCACCTTGTAGTCGGCGGGCACGGTGCCCAGCGCGCGGGGGTTGATGTCCCAGCCGGTGGTGCTGACGACGATGTCGTAGGTGCCGTTGGCCAGGTTCTTCATCGTGTCCGCCGTGCCCGACGGGTAGGACTCGATGTGCTTGTCCAGCTCGGCGAGGTAGGCCCAGGTCTTCGACCAGCCGTTGATCGGGTCCTTGGGGTCGGAGTCACCGAGGATGTAGGGCAGCCCCATCAGGAACGTGCGGCCGGGCCCGGAGTTGGACGGGCGGGCGTAGCCGACCTTGCCGGGGTGGGCGGCGGCGTAGGCGAGCAGCTCGTCGGCGGTGTTCGGCGGGTCCGGCACCCGGTCGGGGGCGTACTCCAGGAGCGGGCCCGACGGGTAGTAGGTGACGACGACGCCCTGGTCACCGGCCAGCTCCTGCATGGCGGCGGCCGGTTCGAGGTAGTCCTTCATCCCGGTCAGCCGGCTCTCGAACTGCGGCAGCAGCGGGGTGAACAGACCCTGCTCGGCACCGGCGGAGAGCCCGTCGGTGCCGGTGAGCACGAGGTCGATGTTGATCCGCCCGGCGTCCTGCTGCGCCTTGATCTTGCCGGCCATCTCGGGCGCGGCCGCCTTCTCGTAGGTGACGCGGGAGACGACGTCCGGGTTGTGCGCCACGAAGTCGTCGATCATCCCCTGCGTGAGCTGGAGGTTGCCCGCGATGTCGAGCACGTTCAGCGTCACCGGCTCGCTCGGGCGGTCGGGCACCTCTCCGGCAGGCACCTCCGCCCCCGGTCGTCCACTCGGCGCGCCACAGGCCGTCATGAGCAGCAGCGCGCAGACCCCACCTGCGGTCAGAGCGGTGCGCCATCGCATCGTCATCGGGTGGTTCCCTTCGTGGAGTGACCGCCCGCCGTCCGGCGGTCGGGGTGGGGGGCGACGCCGGTGGTGGCGCGCACGATGAGCTGGGCGTGGAGCTCCCGGTGCGGTGCGGGAGCCCCCTCGGCCGCCGCGCCGGTGTCGGCCAGCAGGGACAGCAGCAGCGCGACGCCGGCCCGGCCTGCCTCCCGCTTGGGGATGGAGACGGTGGTGAGCGCGGGGTGCGTCATCGCCGACATGCTGATGTCGTCGCATCCCAGGACGCTGATCTGGTCGGGCACCGACACCCCGCGCGCGCCGAGGCGGCTCAGCAGGCCCAGCGCGACCACGTCGTTGTAGGCGATCACCGCGGTGGCGCCCGAGGCCAGCGCCAGGTCCGCGGCGGCGACACCGCCCTCGAACCGGGGCGGGAAGTGACCGAGGTGCACGAGGTCGGTGCCGGTGTCCTCCGCGCTGCGGTGCAGGCCCTGCTCGCGCTGGCCGTTGGACCACGACGTGCGCGGCCCGGCGACGTACGCGATCCGCTCGTGGCCCAGCGCCGCCAGGTGCTCCACCGCCTGCCGCATCCCGTCGGCGTTGTCCACGGTGACGCTCGGGCGCCCCTCGATGCGACGGTTCATGAGGACCACGGCGCTCTCGACGCCGACCCGCGCCAGCTCGGCGTCGGGGGTGCGGGGCGAGCACAGGACGATCCCGTCGACCTGCCGGGTGAGCGCCAGCAGCAGCTCGACCTCGGCGGTGGCCTCCTCGTCGGTGTCGGCGATGAACAGCGAGTAGTCCGCGGCCCGCGCCGCCGCCTGCACGCCCTTGACCACGGAGGAGAAGAAGGGGTTGGACAGATCCGGGACGATCAGCCCGAGGTTGCCGGTGCGCCCGGTGATCAGCCCGCGGGCCGCGCGGTTGGGCTGGTAGCCGAGCCGCCGGGCCGCCGCCAGTACCCGCGCCCGGGTGGCCGGGTTCACGAGGTCGGGCATCGACAGGGCGCGGGAGACGGTGGACTGCGAGACGCCTGCCGCTGTGGCGACGTCGCGGATCGTGGCGGCCACGGCGTCCCCCCAGCGTTGGATCGTGTCGCGTGCGGGAGAGTCTGAAACCGTTTGTTGCCTCCGTCAAGGCCGGATCTGTGAGCATCCTTGCCAATCGATGCGGGATGTTGCAATCCTTTGCAAACCGAATTGGAGGTCGCATGCGTCCACTGCTGCTCGATGACGACCGGGCCCTGCCGGCCGACCCCGCGACGCGGGCCGTCGCACGAGAGGTCTACGGCGCGACCCGTGACCTCCCGCTGGTCTGCATGCACGGCCATGTCGACGCAGCCGTCCTGGCCCAGGACCGCCCCTTCTCCGACCCGGCGAGCCTGTTCGTCGTGCCGGACCACTACCTGCTGCGGATGCTCGTGTCGCAGGGGGCCGACCTGCGCGACCTGGGTGTCGCCACCACCGGCGGCGGCACCGTCGAGACCGACCCCCGGGAGATCTGGCGGCGGTTCTGCGCGGGATGGCACCTGTTCCGCGGCACGCCCACCCGGTACTGGCTCGAACACGAGCTGCACGAGGTCTTCGGGGTGACCACCCAGCCCGGTGAGGACACCGCCGACGCGCTCTACGACCACCTCGCCGACCAGCTCGCCAAGCCCGACTTCCGGCCACGGGCCCTGTTCGAGCGGTTCGGGATCGAGGTGCTGGCCACCACCGACTCGCCGCTGTCGACGCTGCCCGACCACGCCACCCTGCGCGACCAGGGGTGGGGCGAGAAGGTCGTGCCGACGTTCCGCCCGGACGCCCTGCTGTACGTCGACCGGCCGGCCTGGGTCGCCGACGTCGACCGACTGGCCGAGCTGACCGGCATCGACACCGGCACCTACGACGGGTTCGGCGAGGCGCTGCGCGCGCGTCGGCGGGTGTTCGTCGAAGCCGGGGCGATGGCCACCGACCACGGCCATCTCGGCACCGACACCACGCCGCTGTCGCCGGCCGAGGCCGCCCGGGTGTACGCCGACGCGAGGGCGGGGCAGGTCGACCCCGCCGACGCCGCCGCGTTCGCGGGCCACATGCTCCACGAGATGGCCCGGATGAGCTGCGAGGACGGGCTGGTGATGCAGCTGCACCCGGGCGTCCTGCGCGACCACGACCGCGCCGCGCGGGCCCTGCACGGCCCCGACCAGGGTTTCGACATCCCGGTGGCCACCGAGTTCACCCGGGGCCTGCGCCCGCTGCTGGAGTCGTTCGGCCGCGACCCCCGGTTCCGGATCGTCGTCTTCACCGTGGACGAGACCACCTACTCACGCGAGCTCGCCCCGCTCGCCGGCGTCTACCCGGCCATGCGGCTCGGCGCACCGTGGTGGTTCCTCGACACCCCCGACGGGATGCGCCGCTTCCGGGAGGCCATCACCGACACCGCGGGCTTCTACAACACCACGGGGTTCGTGGACGACACGCGCGCGTTCGTCTCGATCCCCGCGCGGCACGACCTCGCCCGCCGCGTGGACGCCGGGCACCTCGCGAGGCTGGTGGCCGAACACCGCCTGGGCCTGGACGAGGCGCTGGAGACGGCCGTCGACCTGGCGTACAACCTGCCGAGGTCGAGCTACGCGCGCCGCACCTGACCCGTCACCCGGCATGGACACATGTCGCTGTTCCGAGGCCGGTGGCGACAGCGACATGTGTCCATGTGTGACGGAGAGGGCTCAGCGGACGCGGATGCGGGCGTTCTCGGGCTTGCCGTACTCCTCGCGGAGCGCCGGCAGCAGCTCGTGCTCGGCGAACGCGATGAAGTCCGTCTGCGTCTCCCCGCCCACCTGCACGAGCGCGACGTGCGTGAACCCGGCATCGACGAAGGGACGCACCGCCTCGACGTGCGCCGCCACGTCGGGGCCGCAGGGGAACGCGTCGGCGACGTCGTGCGGGCGCACGAACTGGGTGGCCGCGGCGAACGCGGCGGTGCCGGGCAGCTCGGCGTTGACCTTCCAGCCCCCGCCGAACCAGCGGAACTGGTCGTGGGCCCGGGCTACCGCCTCGTCGCGGTCCACACCCCAGCTGATCGGCTGCTGTCCGATCTTGGGCAGCGACACCCCGGTGGCCGCGTCGAAGCCCTGCACCAGCTCCGGGAGCGGCTCGACGGCGACCATCGCGTCCGCCACCGGGGCGAAGGTCTCGATCGACTGCTTGCCCGAGACCGCCACCGCGATCGGGACGCCGCCGTCCGGGACGTCCCACAGCTTCGCCGAGTCGACGCGGTAGTGGGTGCCGCTGCGGTTCACGTAACCGCCCGCGAACAGCTCCCCGATGATCTCCACGGCCTCGCCGAGCATCTCGTGCCGCACGTTCGCCGGTGGCCAGCCCTTCCCGATGACGTGCTCGTTCAGGTTCTCCCCCGCCCCGAGGCCGAGGGTGAAACGGCCCTCGCCCGCCAGGAGTGCGACGGTCGCCGCCTTCTGCGCCACCACGGTCGGGTGGTAGCGCATGATCGGGCAGGTCACGTAGGTCATCAGTGACACCCGCTCGGTGGCGGCGGCGATCGCTCCGAGCACGGGCCAGGCGTTGGGCGCGTGGCCCTGCGAGTCGAGCCACGGGAAGTAGTGGTCGCTGATCACCTCGAAGTCGAATCCCGCCTCCTCTGCGGCGACGGCGTCGGCGACGAGCTCGCGGGGCCCGCGCTGCTCGCACAGCAAGGAGTAGCCGAAGGCGACCATGACATCCCTCTCGTCCGTGGACAGGTCGTCCGGCGGGTACCCCCGCCCGCCGCGACCTACGCCGCGACCTGTGCCGCGGGCACGCGCCGGGTACCACGCGCTCACGAGCGGCCGGACGCCGATCCCCGGCGTGCCCACTCCGCGGCTCGGGCGGGCGGCGCGGCCGGACCCCTCGATCCCGGACGCGCCGCCTCCCGCTCAGGCCACGCCCTCGAGGGCGCCGTCGGCCCGCTTCGCGGCCACCAGCTGTGCGTGGGCCCGTCCGGTGGTCTCGGCGAGCCGCAGGGCCTCGGCCTTGGAGGCGGCGCCGGCCTCACGCAGATCGGCCATGGCCGGGACCGAGTCGGCGAGGGTCAGCTCGGCGACGACGACCGTGAGGTCGGCACCGAAGAAGTCGCCGAACATCTGCCGCAGGTACGGCGTGGCGTGGTCCCAGCCCTCGCGCGGCGTGCCCGGGGCGTAGCCGCCACCGCGGGCGATCACCAGCGTCACCGGCTTGCCGGCCAGCGGCTGCGCCATGAAGCGCGGGTCGGTGATCAGCAGGTCGATCCACGTCTTGAGGTGCTGCGCGATGCCGTAGTTGTACAGCGGGGTCGCGATCAGGACGGCGTCGGCGGCCAGCAGCTCGTCGCCCAGGTTCGACGCCAGGGTCACGGCGGCGCGCTGCTCGGGGGTGCGCTCGTCCTCGGGCACGAGACCGGCGCCGACCGCCAGCGGCCACGCTCCGGGCGGCAGCGGCGAGGCACCGAGATCGCGGTGGAGCACCGCGTCGTGCGGGTGGTGCTCGGCCCATGCGCGCTGCCAGGTGTCGGCCACCTCGCGGCTCACCGAGCCGTCCCGGCGGATGCTGGCGTCGACGCGGAACAAGGTCATCGGAACTCCTTCGAGTCATTTCGCTGTCCGGCAGATCGTCTGCCATCAAGACGATAGTGTCAACCGAACATCGCTGACTCCTGTTCCGGGCGGCTAAGCTGAGAGGGTGACCACACCGCCCACCGCCGAGTCCGATCTCGGCTGGGCGCTCGGCGCCGTGATGCGGTCCTACCTGCGGGCCGCCCACGACGCCGTCGGCGCCGTGCCCGGTGGGCCGCGGGGCTACCAGGTGCTCTCCATGGCCTTCCGCGGCGAACAGCGCAGCCAGCTCGCGCTGGCCCAGCACCTCGGCGTCGACCGCACCGTGATGACCTACCTGCTCGACGATCTGGAGAGCGCAGGGCTCGTCGAGCGCAGACCCGATCCGGCCGACCGCCGGGCCCGGCGCATCGTGCTCACCGACGCGGGCACCGAGAAGCTGTGCGACCTGGAGCGGCGGCTGCGCGCCGCCGAGGACGAGCTCCTCGACCCGCTCGACCCCGCGGAGCAGGAGGTGCTGCGCGGCCTCCTGGATCGCGTCGCCACCCGCACCGCCACCGCCACCGACAACCCCTGCGCGGTTGCGCAGGAGATGCAGGACGAGCTGGCCGCACCGGCTGTCACGCCCCGTCGCAGGCGCTGAAGCGGTACGCATCGCGCAACGGCGATCGGGGTAGGCCGCAGTCATGGCTGATGTCGACGACGAGCTGTGGGACGAGTTCCACCGCGTGGTGAACATGACCTCGCACGAGCTGAGGGACTGGCTCCTCACCCGCGACGCGGGCGAGGAGGCCGAGCAGATCCCGGACCAGGCCGGCTCCCCCACCGGGCGCGAGGTGCTGGCGATCCTCGGCAAACGGCGCCGCGACGTCACCACGGAGGACGCGCACGTCATGCGCCGTGTCGTCGACCGGGTGCACGAGCAGCGCCGCGACGACCTCGAACCTACGGCCGGCCAGGCCGCGTGGCGGCATAAGCTGATGTCGCTCGGACACGACCCGCTCAAACCGGTGGACTG
Organism: Pseudonocardia xinjiangensis; assembly: GCF_050948425.1. Lineage (NCBI taxonomy): Bacteria > Bacillati > Actinomycetota > Actinomycetes > Pseudonocardiales > Pseudonocardiaceae > Pseudonocardia > Pseudonocardia xinjiangensis. The sequence continues at coordinate 5,618,023 of NZ_CP192009.1, forward strand.
ACGTGCCGCGGCCGGTTCGCCCCTGACGCCGGTGACGGCGGCGAGGAGGACCTGTGGCAGGCACCACCCATCGCATCGCGATCCTCGGGGCCGGAGCCGTCGGCGGCATGCTGGGCGTGCTCCTGGCCGACGCCGGGCACGACGTCACCGTGCTGGCCACCGACCGCACCAGCACCGCGATCAACGTCAACGGGCTGAGCCTGCGCAGCGGCCGGTACGGCGACATCGACGTCCGCGTCCCGGCGCGGCCGTGGCTCACGGCCCCGGTCGACCTCGTCTTCGTCACGGTCAAGGCCCCGGCCCTGCTCGATGCGCTGACGAGGGTCCCGCCGGCGCTGGTGTCCGGGGCCACCGTGGTCCCGCTGCTCAACGGGATCGACCACGTGCCGTTGCTGCGCGCCGTCCTCCCCGGCGCCGCCGTGGTGCCCATGACCGTGGGGGTGGAGGCCACCCGCATCGGTCCGGGCGTCATCGAACACGTCTCCCCGTTCGCCGACTACGCGATCTCCGCCGGGGCCCGCGACGGCGGGCTCGACCCCGGTTCCGTGCTGCGGGAGGCGGGCCTCGACGTGGATGCCTCGGCGCCCGACGAGGCCACCCTGCTGTGGCGCAAGCTCTCGTTCCTCTGCCCGCACGCGCTGATCACCACGAGCACGCGGGCCCCGCTCGGACCGGCCCGTGAGGGCCGGCCCGATGTGCTCCACGGCCTGGTCACCGAGACCGCGGCCGCCGCGGCGGCCGACGGCGCCCGGATCGACCCGGCCGCGGTGGCGCAGCGGCTCGCCTCGCTGCCGGGGACCATGCAGTCCTCGATGCTCAAGGACGCGCTGGGCGGATCCGTCCTGGAGCTCGACGCCATCGCCGGTCCGGTGCTGCGCTCCGCTCCCGACGGTGCGCCGGTCACCCGCAGCGTCGTCGCCCAGATCGTCGGCGCAGGCGAGCCCGCCGCTACCCCTTCCTGATCACCTCGTACAGGCTCGGCCAGCCGTCCTTGCCGTGGCCTGCGGCGATGGCGCGGTCGTACAACGCCTTGACCGCCACCGGCAGGGCGGGCTCGATGCCGGTGCTCCGCGCGGTGCCCACGATGTGGTCCGCCGTCGCGCCCATCATCGTGACGTTCGCCTGGTCGCCCGGGTACCGGCCGGCGTCGATCTCCCGGGCGGCATCGGCCAGGTACATGGACAGCGAGTTCGCGTTGTCCACCGCGTAGGGGAGGAACTCCGTCGCGGACACACCGGCCGTGCCCACCAGCGCGGTCGCGTACAGGTACGCCGCCAGCGACGTGAGGAACAGCGACAGCTGGGCCTGGTAGTACAGCTGGGCCAGGCCGGGGTCCTCGCCGCGGTGGTCGGGCCGTCCGATCACCCGCAGCGTCGGCTCGTGGGCGTCGAACGTCGCCCGCGGGCCGCTGTAGAAGACGTAGGCCGCCTCGGTGCCCACCAGCTCCTCCGGCACCATGATCCCGCCGGTGAGCAGCACCGCTGCGCGCTCGGCCAGCCACGCCGCCGCCTCCCGCGTCCGCTCCGGGGTGTCGGAGCTCAGGTTGACCACCACCCGGCCCGCCAGCTCGGCTTCCGCCTGCCCCAGCACGTCGTACATCGCGGCGTAGTCGGTGAGGCTCAGGAGCACCAGCCGGTTCGCGGCCACCGCCTCCCCCGCCGTGGCCGCCCGTACCGCGCCGGCCTCCACGAGGGCATCCGCCCGGCCGGGCGTGCGGTTCCACACGGTGGTGCGGTGCCCGGCTGCGAGGAACCTGCGCACCATCGCCTGGCCCACGGGCCCAGGCCGATCACCGTCACCGGCTCGATCTCACCCATCAGTTCTCCCGTCCGTCGATCTCGTTCAGTGACCGGCGCCCCACCAGCAGCTCGATCACGCTCGTGATGTCCTCGTGGCCGTGCCCGTCGGCGACCCGGCGGTCCATGAGCCCGGCCAGCGGGAGCAGCAGCTCCGTGCCGACCCCCTGGGACTCGGCGACCTCGACGAGGTGGACGTAGCTCGCCGCCTGCATGGCGAGCGTGGCGTCCACCCCGGTCCCGTAGTCGCCCGTGTCGATCTGCTCCGCCGAGCCGGTGACGAAGTCGCTCATGCTGCCCAGCCACTCGCGGAGCACGGGAGCGAACTCCGTGGCCGAGCCGCCCGCCGAGCGGATCAGCGCGAAGGCTTGCAGGGCACCACCGAACATCCCGTACATCCCGCTGAGCAGGGCAAGGTCCTGCAGGGACGCCGCCCCCGGGTCGGCACCGGCGAAGCGGCTCCCACCGAGGGCGTCCAGGGTCGCGCGGTGGGCGTCGAACACCCCGCGCGCTCCGCTGTAGAGCACGAACGCCCCGGGCGTTCCGATCATCGGCGGGACCGCCATGATCCCACCGTCCAGGTGCTCGGCTCCCCGCTCGCGGGCCCAGGCGTCCAGCTCCCGGGCCTGCTCCGGGGTGCCGGTGGTGAGGTTGACCAGGACTCGGCCGGCAAGGGCGTCGCCCACCGGGTCGAGGACCTCGTGCACCGAACGGTGGTCCTGCAGGCAGACCACCACCAGCCGGTTCGCCGCGAGGGCCGCTTCGGCCGTCCCGGTGGTCGCGGCACCCGCGGCGACGAGCGCCGCCTCCTTGCCCGGTGTGCGGTTCCACACCGTGACCGGTCGCCCGGCGGCGAGGAACGCCCCGGCCAGCGCGCTGCCCATGGCGCCCAGGCCGAGCACCGTCACTCCCTTGTCGTCATCGGTCATGGCGTCAGCCTGGCGAGGGCCGCGCACGGTTCGCTGGTGGTCCACGCACGATTCGTGGCCCATTTCGTCGGGGCCGCCGGTTACGGTCTGTTCGTGCGCTTCGGAGTGCTCGGCCCGCTGGCCGTGTGGACGTCGGAGGGCCGTTCCGTACGCGTTCCCGAGCGGAAGGTCCGTGCGCTGCTGGCCGATCTGCTCGTCCACGACGGGCGGCCGGTCTCGGCCGAACGGCTGCTCCACGACCTGTGGGGCGAGCAGCTGCCGGGCCACCCGGGCAACACGCTGCAGACGAAGGTGTCGCAGCTGCGCAAGGCGTTGGAGGACGCCGAGCCCGGCGGCCGCGAGCTCGTCGTCCATCAGCCACCGGGCTACCGGCTGCGGGCCGAGGCCTGCTCCGTCGATGCCCGGCAGTTCCGTGCGCTCACCGCGCGCGCCCGGGCGAGCGCCGAGCCACGGGCACGCGCCGGCCTGCTGTCCGAGGCGCTGGCGCTCTTCCGGGGGCCCGTGCTGGCCGACGTCGCCCACGAGCCGTTCGCCGCCCCGGCGATCCGCGCGCTGGAGGAGGAGCGGCTGGTCGCGGTGGAGGAGCGGGCCGAGGCGCTGCTCGCGCCGTCCGGGCCCGTCGACGGCGCGCTGCTCGGCGAGCTGGAGGAGCTGGTCACCCGGCATCCGTTGCGGGAGCGGCTGCGTGCCGTGCACATGCGCGCGCTCCACCGGGCGGGGCGGCCCACCGAGGCCCTCACGAGTTTCTCCGTGCTGCGGAGACGGCTGGTCGACGAGCTCGGGCTCGAACCCGGCCCCGAGCTCTCCGCCCTGCAGCAGGCGGTACTGGCGCAGGATCCGGCGCTGGCCGGCCCTCCTGCACCCGCCCGCGCCCGCACGAACCTCCCCGCCCGGATCACCGAACTGGTCGGCCGGGCCGCCGCCGTCCAGGAGGTGCACGCGCTGCTCGGCCGCGCCCGGCTGGTCACGCTCACGGGGCCGGGGGGCGTCGGGAAGACGAGCCTGGCGGTGGAGACGGCACGCCGGCGGGCCGACGCCGGCGGTGACACGTGGCTGGTCGAGCTCGCCGGCATCGACCGGCAGGTCGGCGCGCAGTCACACTGCCCGGTCTCGGAGCGGCTGGTGGAGGTGGTGGCGGCGGCGGTCGGCGTGCGCGACGACCCGGGCGCCGCCGACCTGGTCGAGCGGCTCGCCGAGGCGCTGCGCGCGCAGGAGGCCCTGCTCGTGCTGGACAACTGCGAGCAGGTCGTCGAGCAGGTCGCGGCCGTGGCCCAGCGCCTGCTCCATCTCGCGCCCGGCCTCCGCATCCTCACCACCAGCCGCGAGCCGCTCGGCGTCACCGGCGAGGTGCTGTGGAACGTCACGCCGCTGGAGCTGCCCGAGCGCGGCGCGGAGGGCCACCTCGCCTCGGTGCGGGAAGCCCCGGCCGTCCAGCTGTTCGTCGCCCGAGCCGCCGAGGTCGCGCCCGGGTTCACCCTCGACCACACCACCGCCCCCGCCGTTGCCGCCATCTGCCGGCGACTCGACGGGATCCCGCTCGCGATGGAGCTCGCCGCCACCCGGGTGCGGGCACTCGGGGTGCACGAGCTGCTGCGCCGCCTCGACGACCGGTTCGGGCTGCTGTCCACCGGCGCCCGCGGCGCACCGGCCCGTCAGCAGACGCTCCGGGCGATGATCGACTGGAGCTGGGAGCTGCTCACCCCGCCGGAGCAGGTCGTGCTGCGCCGCCTCGCGGTCCACGCCGAGAGCTGCGGTCTGTCGGCCGCCGAGGAGGTGTGCGCCGACCAGGCCGTGCCGGCGGGCGACGTCCTCACCCTGCTCACCAGGCTCGTCGACCGCTCACTCGTGGTCGCCCAGCCGGGCCCCGCGGGCGAGCCCCGGTTCCGGCTGCTGGAGACCGTCGCCGCCTACTGCCTCCGCCGCGTCGCCGAGGCGGGCGAGACGGAGCCCCTCCACCGGCGGCACTCCCGCCACTACCTGGAGCTCGCCGAGCACGCCGAACCGCTGCTCCGCGGCCCGGAGCAGGGCAGGTGGCTCGAGCGCCTCGACACCGAGTCGGCCAACCTGCGCGCAGCGTTCGAGCACGTCTGCCGTCAGCCCGACGGCGCAGAACCCGCGTTGCGTCTGGTCGCGGCACTCTCCTGGTACTGGCTCCTACGCGGCAGGGTCGGGGAGGCCCGCCGGTCGCTGCGCCGGGCGCTGGCCGCGCCGGGAGCTGCGCCTGCCGGTCTGCGGGCCGTCGTCATGGCGTGGGAGCTCGGCATGGGTGTGCTCGACGGGGAGCGGGCGGTGGATTCCGCTCTCGACCCCGTGCTCGACCTGTCCGGCCCGCACGATCCGGCGGCCTGCGCGCGGGCGCGGTGGTTCGTCGGCTACGCGCTCACCACCGTCGGCCATGTGCGGGGCGAGCAGTTCACGGAGTCCGCACTCACGACGTTCCGTGCACTCGACGACCGCTGGGGCGTCGCCGCCGCTCTCGTCGACCGCATGAGCCAGGCCATGACGAGGGGCGACCTCGCCGGGGCCGGGCACGCCGCCACCCAGGCCGCGGATCTGTTCGGCGAGGTCGGTGACCGGTGGGGGCAGGTGCAGGCGTCCTACGCCGTGGGCACCCTCGCCTCCATCGCGGGCGACTACGAACGGGCCGCCCACCAGCACCGCGCCGGCCTGCGGATGGCCGAGGAGCTCGGCCTGTGGGCCGAGGTCTCCTACCAGCTGTCCTGGCTCGGGCGGGTCGCCCTCCTCACCGGGCGGCACGCGGAGGGCAGGCAGCTGCACGAGCAGGCGGTACGGATGGCCGTCGACCACGGCTTCGCCCCGGGCCGGATCTACGCCGAGACGGGGCTCGCGCTGGGCGCACGCCGGGCGGGCGACCTCGATGCCGCCGAGGAGCACCTGCACACCCTGTTGGGATGGCACGGCGGGGTCGCCCCCGTCCCGGGCGCAGAGCCGGGCAACGCACTCCTCCTCGCCGAGCTCGGCTTCGTGGCCGAACTGCGCGGCGATGCGGCCACGGCCCTGCGGCTGCAGCTCGAGGGCTTCGCGGCCGCGCGTCGCCTCCAGGATCCCCGCGCGGTCGCCCTGGCCATGGAGGGTCTGGCCGGAGCCCTCGCGCTCGCCGGCGAACCCACACGGGCGGCGCGGCTGCTCGGGGCGGCCGGCGCGGCGCGGGAGGCGGTGGGGGCGCCCCTGCCCGAGGCCGAACGCGGCGACGTCAACCGGATCACCGCTACCGCGCGCCGGCAACTGGGCGACGAGGCCTTCACCACGGAGTTCGAGCGGGGTGCCGCGGCACAGCCGGACGACCTCGTGCAGGACGCCACCGCCCACCCCAGCGAGTTGCCCCCTTCCCGCGCGCGAGTCGCCCCGTAACCGCGCCCGAGTCGCCCGGTGATCGCTGCGATATCCGCCGATCCGCCCTCCCCAGGGCCAACACCCGGATCTCGCACGCTCGCCCGGCGGCCCGCCCCCAGCTCCCCCGCGAGTCGCCCGATCTCCACCCGCGAGTCGCCCACTTTCCGCGCCCGAGTCGCCCTGTGCGCCGCACCGGGCCGGACCGCGCGGTACCGAGCGCGCCGCGAGGGATTCGCCCGTTCGCGCGTCTTTTCCCCATGAGGCCGGCTGCACAGTGGGCTACCGTCCGAGGCGGTGGGGGGATGCGCTGAATGCTCCGGGCGGCACCGCGATCGGACGTGCCGTCCTGGGCCGCACGGCGGCTCGGCCCGGCGCCGGTGGGCCGCCGTCGTGGTCGTCCTCGTGGCCGTACTGCTGATCGGCGCCTGCACCGCGCCCGCACCTCCGGTCCCGCTCTCCCCGCAGGTCACGGCGCCAGGCGCGCCCACCACCGTTCTCCCCAGCGACGATCCCGTCGAGCTCGCGGTGGCCACCAGCGCCGCGCTCTACGCGACCGCGCCGGTGGCGGTGCTCACCGCGGCAGGTGACGAGGCCGGGCGGGCGGCCGCGGTCGCGGAGCGGATCGGGGCGCCGCTGCTGCTGACCCCCGCCGACGGGGACACGGCCGGGGTGCGCGCCGAGCTGTCCCGGCTCGGCGCGCGGGCAGTGCTGGCCGTCGGTGACGGGGCCGCGCACTGGGCGTCGGCCGCCGACGGCTCCGCCGAGATCGTCACCGACGAGGCGGCGCTGCCGGCGGTCACCGCACCGCCGCGGCGGCAATCGGTGCTGGTGCTGGCCCAGGACTCCCCCGCCCAGGCCGCCGCCACCGCCACGGCCCGCGCCTCCGGTGCCGAGGTGGTCGTGGTGCCCGGTGCCGACCCGCGGCGCGCTCCCGAACCGCCGCGCCGTCCCGAGCACGTGCTCGCCCTCGGCAGCGCGTTCGGCACGTCCGAGGTGCTCGACCGGCGGCTCGCCGTCGCCGCCACCGGTGTGCAGCTTCCCGGTGGCGGCCAGGTGCTGTTCCCCGGACGACGCATGGTCGCCCTCTACGGCCATCCCGGCGCGCCCGCGCTCGGCGTGCTCGGCGAGCAGGGCGTCGAGGAGTCGGTGAAGCGCGCGCAGGCCCTCGCGGCCGAGTACCAGCCACTGGTGGGCGAACCGGTCGTACCGGCGTTCGAGGTGATCACCACCGTCGCCGACTCCGGCCCGGGGCCGGACGGCGACTACTCCTCCGAGTCGTCCGTCGCGGACCTCCGCCCGTGGGTGGACGCGGCGCGCGGAGCCGGGGTCTACGTCGTGCTCGACCTGCAGCCCGGCCGCAGCGACTTCCTCACCCAGGCCCGGCGCTACGAGGAGTTGCTCGCGCAGCCGCACGTGGGGCTGGCGCTGGACCCCGAATGGCGGCTCGCCCCGCAGCAGCGCCACCGCACCCAGATCGGTTCGGTCGGCGTCGACGAGATCAACTCCGTGATCACCTGGCTCGCCGACCTCACGCGCGACCGCGTGCTCCCGCAGAAGCTGCTCATGGTGCACCAGTTCCGGCTCAGCATGATCAGCGGACGGGAGAAGCTCGACACTTCGCGCGACGAGTTGGGCGTCATCCTGCACGCCGACGGCTTCGGCACTCCCGACCTGAAGCTCCAGACGTGGGCCACGCTGCACGAGGCCCAGCCGTCCGGAGTTCACTGGGGCTGGAAGAACTTCTACGACGAGGACCGGCCGATGTTCACTCCCGCCCAGACAATGGCGGTCGGGCCCGAAGCACCGGTGTTCGTCTCCTTTCAGTAGGTTCGGTCGCGCGGCGCCGGGGTGAGGATCACCACCGGGATCGTCCGGCTCGTCTTCTCCTGGTACTCCCCGAACCGGGGCAGGGCGGCCGCCTGCCGGGCGAAGAGCTCGCTGCGCTCCGGCTCCTCCGCGACGGTCGCAGTGGCGGGGAGGGTCTCGTCACCCACCTCCACCTGCACCGACGGGCTCGCGACGACGTTGTGGAACCAGTCCGGGTGCCGCGGCGCGCCCCGGTCGCTCGCGAAGACGACGAACCGGTCGCCGTCGGGGAGATACGTCAGGGGATTGACCCTCTCCTGGCCGGTCCGTGCGCCGACGGTGTGCAAGAGCAGTATCGGCGAAGCCGCGAAACGGCCGCCGACCTTTCCCCGGTTCGCCCGGAAGGTGGCGATGACGGGTGGATTGACCTCGGCCCAATTGGGCTGTTCCGACATGCTCTCCACCGCATCATCGCCACCACCGGACGTCAAATCATCGTCGGAGCAGTTCGCTCGCTTTCTCCCCGATCATCATGCAGGTGATGTTGGGGTTGATCGCCGGCAGGAACGGCAGGATCGACGCGTCGGCCACCCGCAGCCCGGCCACCCCGCGCACCCGCAGCTGCGGGTCCACCACGGCCATCGGGTCGCCGTCCGGCCCCATCTTCGCGGTGCACGCCGGGTGGTAGACGGTGTTGTGCGTCTTGGTGACGTAGTCCACCAGCTCGTCGTCGGTGACCACGTCCGGTCCGGGCGCGAGCTCGCGCGTCACCCACTCCTTGAGCGGCTGCTGCTCGCCGATGCGACGCGCGAGCTTCAGCCCGGCGAGCATCACGGCCATGTCGTGGCCGTCGGGGTCGGTGAAGTAGCGCGGGTCGACCTTGGGCCGGTCCCGGAAGTCGCGCGTGCGCAGCCGCACGGTGCCCCGCGACCGGCCCCGTGTGACGTTCGGGGTGAGGCAGAACCCGTTGTCGGTGGTCGGGTAGCCCCACCGCACGGTGTTCAGGTCGAACGGCACCGAGCCGTAGTGCATCATCAGGTCCGGCCGGTCGAGTCCGGGTTCGGTGCGCGTGAACAGCCCGATCTCCCACCACTGGGTGGACCGGGTGACCATCGGCTTCGCCGCCTCCCACATCACGAGGCCCTCGACGTGGTCGTCCAGATTGGACCCGACGCCCGGCGCGTCCACCAGCACGTCGATGCCGAAGTCGCGCAGGTGCTCGGCCGGACCGATCCCGGAGAGCATCAGCAGCTTCGGGGTGTCGATCGACCCGGCCGACAGCACCACCTCGCGGCGCGCCGTGACCGTGCGCCGACCGGGGCCGATGTCCTGCTGGTACTCGACGCCCGTGGCTCTGTTCCCCTCGAACAGCACGCGGGACGCCCACGCACCCGTGCGGATCTCCAGGTTCGGGCGCGAACCCATGATGGGGTGCAGGTACGCCCGCGACGAGGACGCACGCGTGCCGTCGGGCTCCCGGTTGATCTGGAAGAACCCGGCGCCCTCACAGACCGTGGCGCCGTCGTTGAACCGCACGGTCGGCAGCCCGACGGCGGCGGCGGCCTCCAGCACCGCCACGCCGCACGGGTCGTCCGGCTCAACCTGCATGATCGTGACGGGGCCGGAGCGACCGTGCCCCGACCACGGCCCGTCGTTGGTCTCCAGACGCTCGATCAACGGCCAGCACTCGTCGGCGCTCCAGCCCTCGCACCCCATCGACGCCCACTCGTCGAGGTCCTCACGCGGCGTCCAGAACGCGATGCACGAGTTGTGCGACGAGCACCCGCCGAGCACCTTCGCCCGCGCGTGGCGCAGGAAGCTGTTGCCGTGCTCCTGGGGCTCGACGAGGTAGTCCCAGTCGTAGCCGGAGTCGAGCAGCGCCATCCAGTCGGTGAGCTTCAGGATCACCGGGTCGTCCACATCGGACGGACCTGCCTCCAGCAGACACACCGTCACGTCCGGGTCCTCGGACAGCCGGGCGGCGAGAGCGCAGCCCGACGAGCCGCCGCCGACGATCACGTAGTCGAACAGCTCACTCACGCCTGGCTCCCCTCCGGGAACGGGTCAGCGGGCCGGGGGGACGGGTCGACGTCGAGCTGCTTCGCGAGGTGCTCGGGCAGGGTGCCGACCTGGTGCCGGCCGCGCAGCAGGAACCAGCCCAGCCCGATGACGACCACACCGCCGATGAAGATGAACGCGGTCCAGGCCAGCACGCCCTCGCCGTAGACCTCCGGGCGGGGCCACGCGAGGTTGAGGGCCATCAGCCCGCCCCACAGCACGGCGATGATGTTGACCGGCAGACCCCAGCGCCCGAGCGAGAAGTAGCCGTCCTTTCCGCCCGACGGCCCCGGCCACTCGCCGCGGAACCGCTTGACCAGCATCGGCGCCGTCACCAGCAGGTACGCGATGTAGATCATGATGATCGCGACGCTGGTGACCGCCGTGAAGATCTCCCGCGAGCCGATGTTGACCACGAGGATCAGCACCGCGGCCACGCCGATCAGCACCGCCGGGATGAGCGGGGTCTTGCGCTTGGGGTCGAGGTGGGCGAGCCGGGCGGAGCCCGGGAGCGCGTTGTCACGGGCCATCGCGAACATGAGCCGGATCGCCGCGGTGTGCACGGCGAGCGCGCAGACCGTGATCGCGATGATCACCGCGAAGAGCAGGACGGTGCCGGTGGGGCCACCGAGCACGGACAGGATGATGTACTGCAGGCCGTTCTCCGCGATCGCCGGGTCGGAGAGGTCGGGGGCGGCGAGGATGGCGAACAGCAGGATCAGCCCGCCGATGATGAACGACGCGATCACGGCGCGCAGGATCGCCGAGGGCGCGGTGCGTCGGGGGTCGACCGTCTCCTCACCGAGCGAGCTGGCGGTGTCGAAGCCGTACATGACGTAGGCACTGGCGAGCGTGGCGATGAGGAACGGCCCGAAGTAGCCGAGGTTCGTCCCGGCGCCGAGGCCCTGGGTGTCGAGCAGCACCGTCGGCGGGTTGACGATGTTGATCGCGAGCAGCACCACCAGGATCACGGCGGCGATGAGCTCGATGAAGACCCCGACGCTGTTGATGCGCGACATCAGCTTCACGCCGATGGCGTTGACGATCGTCGTGAAGGCGACGAGGACGATGCCCCAGAGCACGCCGGAGACCGCGAAGTCGGTGTCGCCCGACCCGTCCCCGATGAGCTGGAAGCCGCTCCAGATCTGCGGCAGCGTGGTCTGGTAGCCCAGCGCGACCGCGGCGATCGTGACGACCGAGGCCATGAACATCATCCAGCCCGCGAGCCAGGACGTCGTGGGGCCGGCGAGGCGCTTCGACCAGTTGTAGACCGAGCCGGCCACGGGGTACCGCGCGGCCAGCTCCGCGAAGCACAGCGCCACCATGACCTGGCCGATGAACACCAGTGGCCACGACCACCAGTAGGCGGGGCCGCCGAAGGCGTAACCGAAGTAGAACAGCTGGAACGTGCCCGTCAGGATCGAGATGTAGCTGATGCCAGCCGCGAAGCTGGCGAACTTTCCGATGCTGCGGTCGAGCGACTGGCTGTAGCCGAATTCGGCGAGCCCGTCGTCCTGGGGAGCGCTCACCGCGGACCTCCTGCTGATGGGGTGATTAGTGCGTGAACCACCGCACCGGCTTCGGTGCGGTGTTGTGCCAGATGTGCTTGTGTTCCTGGTACTCGGCCAGCCCCGTCGGGCCGAGTTCCCGTCCGTTCCCCGAACGCTTGAAACCGCCCCACTCCGCACCGGGGATGTACGGGTGGTAGTCGTTGATCCAGACCGTGCCGTGCCGCAGGGCCCGCGCCACCCGCTCGGCGCGGCCGATGTCGGACGTCCACACCGCGCCTGCCAGGCCGTACTCGGTGTCGTTGCCGAGCGCGATGGCCTCCTCCTCGTCCGCGAACCGCTCCACGGTGAGGATCGGGCCGAAGGTCTCCTCGCGGACCACGCGCATCTCGCGGTGCACGTCGGCGAACACGGTGGGCCGGTAGAAGAAGCCCTTCTGCAGCTCGGGCTCCTCGGGACGCCGGCCGCCCACCACCAGCCGGGCGCCCTCGGCCTGCGCCGACGCCACGTACTCCTCGATCTTGGCGCGGTGGGCGGCCGACACGAGCGGACCGACCTCGCTGCCCTCGTCCAGACCGTTGCCCAGCCGGATCAGCTCGGCCCGCCGTCCGATCTCGGCCACCAGGTCGTCGTGCATCTCGTCCTGCACGATCAGCCGGGCGCCTCCCGAGCAGACCTGCCCGGAGTGCAGGAACACCGCGGTGAGCGCGTAGTCGACCGCGGTCTCGAAGTCGGTGTCGGCGAAGACGATGTTGGGGTTCTTGCCGCCGAGCTCGACGGCCACCCGCTTCACGGTGGCCGCGGACGCCCGGATGATCGCCTGGCCGGTGGCGAGGCCGCCGGTGAAGCTGACCATGTCGACGGCCGGATGCTCCGTGAGCGGGGCGCCGACGCTGCGGCCGTCACCCAGCACGACGTTGACCACGCCGGCAGGCACGCCCGCCTCCTCGAGCAGCCGCACCAGCAGCACGCTCGTCAGCGGCGTCACCTCGCTCGGCTTGATCACCATCGTGTTGCCTGCCGCGATCGCGGGCGCGACCTTCCACGACAGCTGCAGCAGCGGGTAGTTCCACGGGGTGATGAGCACGCACACGCCGATCGGCTCGGGCACGACCCGGCTCAGGACGTGCGCCTGCCCGGTGTCGACGACGCGGCCCGCGTCCTTGCCTGCGAGATCGGCGTAGTAGCGGAAGACCGCCGTGACGTCGTCGACGTCGATGCGGCTCTCCACGAGCGTCTTGCCGGTGTCGAGCGTCTCGGTGCGGGCGATCTCCTCCTTGTCCCGCACGAGCAGGTCGGCAACACGCCGCAGCAGCGCCCCGCGCTCGGCCGCCGGGACCCGGCGCCACGGCCCCGTGTCGAACGCGGCCCGGGCCGCGAGCACCGCCCGATCGACGTCGTCAGGACCGGCTTGGTCGACCGTCTCGAGCACGCTCGCATCGAACGGGTTGATCACATCGGCGGTTCCACCGGACCCGGAGATCCATGCTCCGTCAACGAAGAGGCTGGGCACGCGCTGATCGTCCTCAGCCCGCTCCGGACGTCAAGCGCGGTATCCGTTTTGATGCATATAGTTTCGTTATGAGCAACATGGGGGGGCGAGACGGCGGAGTCCAGTCGGTGGATCGGGCGATCAGCGTGCTGGAGATCCTGGCCCGGCGGGGCGAGGCGGGGGTCAGCGAGCTGGCGGCGGAGATCGACGTCCACAAGTCCACCGCGTTCCGGCTCCTCGGCGCCCTGGAGGGCCGCGGCCTCGTCGAACAGGCCGGTGAGCGCGGCAAGTACCGGCTCGGGTTCGGCCTGATCCCGCTGGCCGGAGCGGTCGCCGACCGGCTGGAGGTCACGCGCCAGGGCCGGGTCGTCTACGAGCAGCTCGCCGCCGACCTGGGCGAGACGATCAACGTGGCCGTCCTGCAGGAGCACTGGGCGGTCAACATCGACCAGGCCATGGGCCCCTCCACCGTCGCCACCCACAACTGGATCGGACGCCTCACCCCGCTGCACTGCACCTCGAGCGGGAAGGTGCTGCTCGCCCATCTCGACACCGAACGGCGGGCCGCGCTGCTCGCCGCGTCCGGGATGCCGGCGCTCACCCCGAGCACGGTCACCTCCGCCGAGGCCCTCGATGCCGAGCTGGATCGGGTGCGCAAGGCGGGCGTCGCGGTGGTCGTCGAGGAGTACGAGGTCGGGCTGAACGCCGCGGCCGCCCCCGTGCTCGACCGTTCCGGCGAGGTGATCGCGGCGCTGAGCGTGAGCGGCCCCGCCTACCGGATGGACGCCGACCGCCTGTCCGAGATGACGACGCCCCTGTGCACGGCGGCGGCGGAGATGAGCAGGAGGATGGGCTGGTTCGGGCGGTGAGATGGACACCAGTGCGGCCGGATCGAGGTCCGAGAGCACTGGTGTCCATCTCACGCCCCGAGCGCCCGGCGGATCTTCGCCGCGATCTCGTCCGGTTCGCCGTACACCTCGTACTTCGCGAAGCGGTACATCCGCCAGCCCTGGTCCACCAGCGCCGTGTACCGGCCGACGTCACGCAGCACGCGCTCGGGGCTCCCGTGGTCGGCGCCTTCGTACTCGATACCGATCCGCTGCTCCGGGTAGGCCATGTCCAGCCAGACCGCCCGGCGCACGCGGTCGTCGAGCACCGGATACTGCACCTCGGGTACAGGCAGCCCGCGCAGCACGAGCACCAGGCGCAACCGTGTCTCCATCGGCGAGCCCGCACGGGCGTCCGACAGCGAGACGGCGCGCGGCAGACCGGAGCGGCCGCGCGCCCGCGGATACCGGGCGGCGAGCCGAAGGATCTGCTCCGGGGCGAAACGGCCACGGTTGGCCAGGGCATCGACGGCAACGACCGCCTCCACCGGCTCCTGCCACCTGGCCAGGTCGTAGGCCGTCCGCACGGGCGTGGTGACCAGCACCCCGTTGCACTGCTGCACCTCGTCACGGGCCAACCGGTCGCGGTGCAGCACCAGGCCGGGATGCGACCGTGGCCCACCGCCGGGCACCGTCAGTTCCGCGGGTGCACCCTGCGGTCCGCAGGAGGCGCCGAGCAGCGCGGCCGCCGAGTACCCCGACACCACTCCACGACCTCCGCCGAGCAGGTAGGCGGCCCGGGAACGCAGCACCGGGTCCAGCGGCTGCGCCCGGACCGGGGTGTAGATGTCGGGGAAGATCCGGAGGTATCTCGGCCCGCGCAGCTGGGCCTTGGTCACCAGCCCGGCCCGCACGGCAGCGGACCCCCGGAACACATCGGGCAGTGACACGCCTGGAGCATCGCGGAGCCCCCGCAGTCCCGAGGCGTTTCGCGGATATCCCCGTGTGAGATGGACCTGAGCGCTGTCCCTTCTGTGTCGAACGACGCTCCTGTCCATCTCGCGGACTTCCCGGTGCGCGGTGTGGATCACAACGTTGCGTCACCCAGGGTGACGGTCCTCTAGCGTGGCCGCGTGATCACGCGCGTTGCACTCGGCCTCACCACCGCACTGGCTGCGGTCGCCGTCGGGACCGTCGTCGGACCGGCCGCGCCGGCGAGCGCGGCCACCCCCGACACCGGCCACGCCTGCTCGCCGTCGGTGGACATCACGTCGTTCTCCGACGCCCTCGACAAGACCACCTTCGACAACACGTTCGTCGGCAACCTCTCGGCCCTCGCGGTCGACCCGGACGGCGGGATCGACGCCCTCTCCGACCGGTCGTCGCTGTTCACCCTCAACGCCACGACGTTCGCGCCGACCCGCGTGGTGAGCCTCGCCGACGAGAACGGCCAGCCGCTCGACTCCGAGGGCCTGGCCATCGACCATGACGGCACCCGGTTGATCACGTCCGAGGTCGAGCCGTCCATCCGCCGTTACGACCGCGACGGCAAGCTGCTCGGCCGGCTCCCCGTGCCGGACGCCCTGCGCGTCGCCCCGGCCGGGCGGGCGACCACGAACCTGACGTTCGAGGGCCTGACCCTGCAGCCGGGCGACCACACGCTGATCGCGTCGATGGAGGGCCCGCTCTCCGGCGACGACGCCGACCTCGTGCGCTTCCAGACCTGGAACCGCAAGGGCGCGAAGGGCGGCGACTTCACCCTCGCCGCCCAGTACGGCTACAAGGTGGACCCCGGCCTCGGTGTCTCCGACATCACCGCCACCGGTGACGGCAGGCTGTTCGTGCTCGAGCGCGGCTTCACCACCGGCGTGGGCAACACCATCCACCTGTACCTCGCCGACCCGCGCCACGCGACCGACGTCAGCGGCGTGCAGGACCTCACCGCGAAGACCGACGCGAAGCTCATCCCCAAGACGCTCCTGGCGGACATCGGCAAGTGCCCCAGCCTGGGCGCCACGGCCAAGCAGCCCCAGCCCAACCCGCTGCTGGACAACATCGAGGGCATCGCCGTCGTCGGCAAGGACCGCAACCGGCTGAAGCTGCTCCTGGTCAGTGACGACAACCAGGGCGCCAACCAGACGACCCGGCTGTACTCGCTGACCGTGGACCTCCCGAAGGGGTGAACCGCGGGTTCACGCCAGCTGCGCGGCCACCCAGGCGTGGAACTGCCCGATGTGGTGCTCACTGGGGACGAGCACGCCGCCGTCGCGGTAGGCGCGGCTGCTCATCCCCGGCTGCGTGCGCTCGCAGGCGGCGAAGTCCTGGGCGTTGACGCGGTGGAACAGCTCCACCGACGGGCCGAGGTCACGCCCCGCCGCCACGACGTCCGGGGCGAAGAGCCAGTCGCACTCCACGACCGTGCGGTCGGCGGCCAGCGGGGTCATGCGGTGCACGATCACGTGGTCGGGCACCAGGTTGACGAAGACCTGCGGCTTGATCGTGATCGCGTAGTAGCGGCGGTCCTGGTCGGCGGTGACGCCCGGGAGCCGCTCGACGCCCGCGCTCCCGTCGACCGTGAAGCCGTCGATCTGCGTCCCGAACTCCGCGCCGTGCCCCACGTAGTACTGCGCCGCGTAGCCGTCGGCGAACTCGGGCAGTACCTCGGTGAGCTCGGGGTGGATCGTGGCGCAGTGGTAGCACTCCATGAAGTTCTCGACGATCAGCTTCCAGTTCGCCGCCACGTCGTAGGTGATCCGCCGGCCCAGCGCGAGGCGCTCGACGCCGTAGCTGTCGATCGCGGTGACGTCCCCGAGGCGCGTCACGACCTCACCGAGCACCTCGGCCTCGAACGAGGGCGGCTCGGGGGCGAGGCAGATCCACACGTAGCCCAGCCACTCCCGCAGGTGCACGGCCAGCAGCCCGTACTCGTCCCGGCCGACGTCGGGCATCGACGTCAGGTTCGGCGCGGCGACGAGCCTGCCGGCGAGGTCGTAGGTCCACGCGTGGTACGGGCACTGGAGGTTGCGCCGCAGCTGCCCCGACTCCTCGGTGCACAGGCGGGCACCGCGGTGGCGGCACACGTTGAGGAACCCGCGCACCGTGCCGTCGCGGCCGCGGACGAGCACCACGCTCTCCCGGCCCACGGTCACCGTGCG
Source organism: Pseudonocardia xinjiangensis (assembly GCF_050948425.1). Lineage (NCBI taxonomy): Bacteria > Bacillati > Actinomycetota > Actinomycetes > Pseudonocardiales > Pseudonocardiaceae > Pseudonocardia > Pseudonocardia xinjiangensis. The sequence goes on from NZ_CP192009.1 coordinate 5,634,948, forward strand.
GAACGCGCCGGGCGCGGCGAGGTCGGCGGCGAGCGCGACGCACGTCCAGCGACGTTCGAAGATCTTCTCCTGCTCGGCGCCGAACACGGCGGGATCGGTGTAGGCGGAGCCTGGGAGGGTGCGGATCAGGGACGGCCGGTCCAGGTTGGTCTGCACGGCGGTCATGCGAACCTCCTCGGGTCGAAAAGGGAGATCGGGTGCGCCGTTGCCCCGCTGGTGGCCAGGTCGGCGAGGATCTCCCCCACGACCGGCACGAACTTGAACCCGTGGCCCGAGAACCCGCAGGCCACGGTGACGGCTGCATGCTCGGGGTGGGTGGCGATCACGAAGTGCTCGTCGGGGGTGGTGGTGTACATGCACGGCACCGTCTTCACGACCGGCCCCACCAGCCCGGGCAGGGTGTCGGCGACCCGGGTGCGCATCTCCTCCACCTCGGCGTCGGTGACCACGCGGTCGAGCGCGTCCGGGTCGGTGTCCCGGCCGCGGCGGAAGAACGCGACCTTCACCCCGCCGCCCGGGCCGTCCATGGCGGGGAAGCCGTAGATCTGCGCTCCCCCGGCTTGTTCGGCCACGTAGACGGGGTTGCCGGTGAACGGCTCGACGCCGGCGGGCGGGTCGAACCAGTACTGCACCTGACGTTCCACGCGCAGTGGGAGCCCGAGCCCGGTGAGCAGGGTCGGCGCCCACGCTCCCGGTGAGATCACGAGCCGTTCCGCGGTGTGCTCGCCCTCGGCGGTGCGGACGCGCACGCCCCCGCCCGTCGCGTCCCACGAGAGCACCTGCTGGCCGAACCGCAGGTCGGCGCCGTCCCGCGCGGCGAGGTCCAGGTGCGCCGCCACGGCCGCCTCGGGGCGGACGAACCCGGCCCGCTCCTCGAACAGCGCCATCTCGTCGGCGGCCGGGGCGAACGTCGGGAAGCGGTCGCGGACGGCGTCGGGCGACAGCACCTCGTGCGGCAGGTCCCACTCCTGGGCCGCGCGCAGGCTGCCGGCGAAGGTCGTGCTGTCCGGCGGTCCCAGGTAGAGGCCGCCCGTGAGGGTGAGCAGGTCGGCGTCGGCCTCCTTCTCGGCCTCCGCCCACAGCTCGTAGGCCCGCAGCAGCAACGGGACGTAGGCCGGGTCCTCGAAGTACGACTGCCGGATGATCCGGGAGCCCCCGTGGCTGGACCCCTGGTCGTGGGCCGGGGTGAACCGCTCGAGTCCGAGCACCCGCACCCCCCGCGCCGCGAGGTGCCGGACCGCGGCCGAGCCCATCCCGCCCAGCCCGACCACGATCACGTCGTGGGCGGTCATGCCTTGATCCGTTTCATCTCGGGGTCGAAGAGGGGCTCGGCGGCCACCACCGCCGGCAGTCGCTCGCCGAAGTACTCCACCTGCACCGGGGTGCCGGGCTCCGCGGCCGACGCAGGCAGCCACGCGTAGGCGATGCTCGCGTCGATCGTGTAGCCGTAGGCCGCGCTGGTGACGTACCCGGCGGGCGCACCGGCATGCCACACCGGCTCCTTGCCCATGACGACGTCGGCCGGGTCGTCGAGGAGCAGCGGGACGAGCCGCCGCGCCGGATTCTCCCGCCCGGCGATCGCCGCACTGCCGACGTAGGAGCCGGGACGCACCGCGAAGCCCAGCCCGGCCTCGTACGGGTCGTGCTCGGTGGTCATGTCGGTGCCGGAGCTGCGGTAGCCCTTCTCCAGCCGCAGAGAGTTGAAGGCGCTGCGCCCCGCGGCGATCACGCCGTGGCGCTGCCCGGCGTCCCACAGCACGTCCCACAGCCGCAGCCCCAGCTCGGCGCTCGCGTACAGCTCCCAGCCCAGCTCACCGACGTACGACAGCCGCATGGCCGTGACAGGCACGCTGCCCACGTGGATCCGGCGGGCCCGGAAGTAGCCGAACCCGGCGTGGGACACGTCGTCGCGGGTGACCGAGGCGAGCACGTCGCGGGCCCGCGGCCCCCACAGCCCGATGCAGCAGGTGGCGCCGGTGACGTCGCGGATGACGACGTCGTCGCCCGCCGCGCGGGTGAGCCGGTCGAGATCCAGGTTGCCGTTGGCGCCCACCTGGAACCGCTGCTCGCCCAGGCGCGCGACGGTGAGGTCGCTGCGCACGCCGCCGGAGGGTTCCAGCAGCAGGGTGTAGGTGACCGCGCCCGGCTTCTTGTCCAGGTTGTTGGTGGTGAGCCGCTGCAACAGATCCAGCGCGCCGGGGCCGGTGACCTCCAGGCGCTTGAGCGGGGTCATGTCGTACATCGCCACCCGGTCGCGCGTGACCAGTGCCTCGGCCCCCGCGATCGGCGACCAGAACCGCGACGCCCACTCCCCGCGACCCGGGATCCGTCCGACCTCGGGCAGCTCGGCGTTGGCCTCGAACCAGTGCGGTCGCTCCCAGCCCGCACCCTCCAGGAACACGGCCCCGAGCTCCACCTGGCGCGGGTGGAAGGGGCTCACCCGCAGCGGCCGCGGCTGCGCGGGCGGCTCCAGCGGATGCAGGATGTCGTAGACCTCCACGAAGTTCCGCGCGCTGCGCGTCTCCACATAGGACGGTGCGAGCTGCGCCTCCTCGAACCGGTTGAGGTCGCACTCGTGCACGTCGACGCCGGGTTCGCCGTCCACCAGCCAGCGCGCGAGCGCCTGCCCGACGCCGCAGGAGTGGGTCACCCAGACGGCCTCGGCCACCCAGAAACCGGCCAGCCCGGGGTGCTCGCCGACGAGCGGCATCCCGTCGGGGGTGAAGGAGAAGATGCCGTTGAAACCGGTGTCGATCCCGGCGTCCCGCAGCGCCGGGAGCAGCTCGCGGGCATCGGACCAGGACGGCGCGAAGTCCTCGGGGGTGAAGTCGAGGACGCTGGGCATGCCCTCCACCGGCAGGGCGTCGAGGTCGACGGGCAGCGGGCGGTGCGCGTAGGAGCCGATGCCGACGCGGTCGACGTGCTCACGGAAGTACAGGTCACGGTCCTGGTGACGCAGGATCGGCGCGCTCGCCTCGGCGAGGTCGGTGTTGCGTCCGGCCAGCGCGGCCACCGGCGTGGTCGTCACGTACTGGTGGGCCATCGGCAGCAGCGGGATCGTCAGGTCGACCAGTGCGCCCGTCTGCGGCCCCCAGAACCCGGTAGCGGAGACGACGAGATCGGCCGGCACGTCACCGTGGTCGGTGCGGACGCCGGTGACGCGGCCCCTCTCCGACAGCACGTCGAGCACCCGGTGGTTGCCGAGGACGCGCGCACCGCGGTCCGTGGCCCTGGCGAGCTGCGCGGCGACGGCCCGTGGCGCCTTGGCCAGCCCGTCGGTAGGTGTGTGGAACCCGCCCAGCACCCGGTCGGCGCCGATCAGCGGGTGCAGGGCCGCACACTCGTCCGGGTCGACGAGCCGCGACTCGATGCCCCAGCTCGTGGCCAGGCCGTGCCGGCGGCGCAGGTCGGTGAGCCGCTCCGGTGTCGTTGCGACCTCCAGGCCGCCGACGGCGTTGAAGCACCACGGCCCGTCCAGCGCGGACAGCTTCTCCACCGTGTAGCGGGCGAAGCCGGCCATGGTCTTCGACGGGTTGGTCTGGAACACCAGACCCGGAGCGTGGGACGACGACCCGCCCGGGAGCGGCAACGCGCCCCGGTCGAGCACGGTGACGTCGGTCCAGCCGCGGGCGGTGAGCTCGTCGGCGACAGCCGCACCCACCACCCCGGCCCCGATGACGACGACCCGGGGGCCGCTCACGACGCTGCTTCGAGTGCGTCTGACGGGGATAGGACGACGTAGACGGCATCGGCCTCGACGACCACCCGGTGCGTGCGGACCGGCTCGCGCGCGAGCAGGCCGTCGGGCTCACCGGTGCGCAGGTCGAAGATCGCGGCGTGCAAGGGGCATTCGACCTCGCAGCCCTCGAGCCAGCCGTCGGCGAGCGAGGCGTCCTGATGGGTACACGTGTCGTCGATGGCGTAGAGCTCGCCGTCCGTGGTGTGGAACACCGAGACCGGCGGGCTGAGTGGGAGGCGGCGGGCGCTACCGCGAGGAAGTTCGTCGAGCGCGCAGACGTGGATCATGCTGTTCTCCGGAGCGCTGTGCGGAACGTGGTGCACGACTCGCAACAGAGTTCGCCCCAGATCGGCCGCCGTCAAGCCCCGAATCGACCCGGAAAAGCGACCGTAACCTGGGCCTCGACCCAGCCCGGGTGGCAATCAGCGGTCGACGGGCTCCCCGACCGGCAACGGCTTGGTGGCCCCCGAGACGAGAAGCCCCAGCGCCAACGCCCCGAGCACGACCAACAGCCCGCGCAGGATGCCGATGTGCTCGCCCAGCAGTCCGATCAGCGGCGGTCCTGCCAGGAACGCCGTGTAGCCGATCGAGCTGACCACCGAGACGCGGGCGGCGGCTCGGGCCGGGTCGTCCGCCGCGGCGCTCATCCCGACGGGGAAGCCCAGTGATGCCCCGACCCCCCAGAGCAGGGCACCACAGAGCGCGACCGGCGTGGACCCGCCGAACACCACCAGCAGCAGGCCGAGCAGCGCGAACACCGCGGTGGCGCGCAGCACGACGACCCGCCCGAACCGTTCCAGCACCGGGACCCCCACCCAGCGCGCGGCCGTCATCGCACTGACGAAGAACCCGAACGCCACGGCTCCGAGCGCCTCGCTCGTGCCGTAGCCCTTCACCAGCGCCAGCGCGATCCAGTCGTTGGCCGAGCCCTCCGTGAACGCGAACCCGAGCACCAGCAGGCCGATCAGCAGCGTGCGCGGCTCGCGCCACGCCGCGAGCACCCCGGAACCCGCGGCCTTCTCCTCCTCGGTGGACACCGGGACGGGCAGGAAACGGCGGGTCGCGACGGTGACCACGACGGGGATCAGCAGGGCGACCACGATCAGCTGGACCTCGATCGGCACGCCCGTGGCGGCCGACGCGGCACCCACCCCGGCGCCGGCCACCGTGCCGAGGCTGAACGCCGCGTGCAACCGGGGCATGAGCGGACGACCGAGCCTGCGCTCGACGTCGGCGCCCTCGACGTTCATCGCGACGTCCCAGACCCCGACGCCCAGACCAGTGAAGACCAGCCCGATCGCCGCCGGCGCGACCACCCCGGCGAACAGGCCCACGATCAGCAGGGCCAGCCCGAGGCTGACCGTCAGCGAGCCCGCGAGCACGGCGCGAGCCGGTCCGAGCTTGTGCACGATCGGCCCGGAGAGCGGGAGCCCGGCGACGGCACCCCCGGACACGCACAGCAGCAGCAGTCCGAGCTGGCCAAGGGACAGGCCCAGCACCCCCTGGATGGACGGCGTGCGGGAGATGAACGAGGCGAACGCGAGGCCGTTCATCCCGAACGCGATGACGGCGGCCGTGCGGGCCCGGAGGATCTCGGCGGCGGGCAGAACCCCGGTCGTCGTCACATGCGCTCCTCGTCGAATCGATTCGATCGCCGTTGACGGTACGCGTCGACCCGGCCGGGCTCAACCCGTAATCGGGCGGCACCGCTACCGTTCGAGCGTGTCCACCCGCCCGACGCTCGCAGCCGTCGCGGCGCATGCCGGGGTCTCGCCCTCGACGGCGTCGCTGGCGTTCTCCGGCAGCCCGCGGGTCACGCCCAGCACGCGGGAGCGGGTGCTGTCCGCCGCGGCCGAGCTCGGCTACGCCGGACCCGACCCCCTCGCGGCCTCGCTGCGTCGCGGCCGCAGCGGGGTGGTCGGCGCGTTCGTCGGGGAGCGGTTGCTCTACGCCTTCCGCGACCCCGTGGCCATCCAGCTCCTCGACGGGATCACCGAGGTGCTCGGATCGCACGGAGTCGGGCTGCTGCTGCTCGCCGGCGACACCGGGCGCCCCTCCACCGAACAGATCGGCCGCATCCCCCTCGACGCCGCGATCTTCGCCACCTGCGGCCTCGAGGACGATCCGGCGCTCGACCAGCTCCGCTCCCGCGGGGTACCCCTCGTCGTCGTCGAGGGCCCGGTGGTGGACGGCGTCGTGCTCGTCGACATCGACGACCGGCGCGGCACCCGTGATCTCGCCCGGCATCTGCACGACCTCGGCCACCGCCGGGTCGAGATCCTCGCGATGCCGTTGCGGCTCGACGGGCGCCGCGGCTTCATCGACCCCGCCAGGCGGTCCCGCGCCCACTACCGCGACGTGCGCCACCGGCTGGAGGGTGTGGAGGACGTCTTCGGGCCGGTGCCCGCGTTCGAGACCGCCAGCAACGCCGTCGCCGAGGGCGCCGCCGCCGCACGGGTGCTGCTCGACGTGCCGGCCCACCGCCGCCCCACCGCCGTGATCGCCCAGAGCGACGTCCTCGCCGCCGGCGTGCTGCAGGCCGCGGCGGCCCTGGGGCTGCGGGTACCGGAGGACGTCAGCGTCGCGGGGTTCGACGGGGCGGACCTGTCCTGGCTGGGCGCCACCCGCCTCACCACGGTGGTGCAGCCGAGCGACGAGAAGGGCCGCGCCGCCGCCCAGGCCGCGATGGAGCTCGTCGCGGGCGGCCACCCCCCGGACCTGCTGCTGCCCGTCACGCTGCGGGTCGGCACCACGAGCGGGCCGCCGGCGTCCTGACCCCGGCGTAGCGGTGCGGGCCGCTCGCGGCCCCGCTGTCCCCTCAGTACGGTCGCAGCAGTTGGAGCGCCGACCGGAACTCGTCCGCCCGGTCCGGTCCGAGCGGGGCGAGGAACTGCGCCTCGGCCTCGGCGGCAACGGCGTCGGCCCGTTCCAGCACCGCGGTGCCCTCCGCCGTGAGCACCAGCGTGTTCTTGCGCCGGTCGGCCGGATGCCCGCGCCGCTCGACGAGACCACGCCGCTCCAGGCCGTCGACCAGCGCCACCATCGTCGTCCGGTCGATCATCAGCAGCGCGGCCGCATCCCGCTGCGACAGCGGCTCGGGTGCCGCAGCGAAGACCGACAGCACCGCGAACTCCCGACCATCGACACCGAGCGCCGCCAGCCCGGGCTCGGCGAGGTCGGACACCCGGACCTGGGCGCGCTTGAGCAGGAACACCAGTCGATCCGGCGGCACCGGGCCACTGTAGCGCCGCACACTGATCGTCAGTAATCTGATCGTCAGTATTTCGACCTATTGGAGGGTTTTGCATGACCTTCGGCCTCAAGGTGTCGCAGCAGTTCGCGACGATCGACCAACTACGCCGGGTGTGGCGCGCCGCTGACGACGGGGGCTGGGACGGCTGCTGGATCTTCGACCACCTGGCGCCCATGGGGCCGGTGCGCAGCGGCGACATCTTCGAGGCGTGGACGCTGCTGGCCGCGATGGCGGAGGCGACGCGGCGGGTCCGCATCGGCTGCATCGTCAGCGGCAACCATTACCGGCACCCCGCGCTCCTGGCAAAGATGGCAGTCACCGTGGATCACCTCTCCGGCGGACGGCTCGACGTCGGCCTCGGAGCAGGCGGCGACGACCACGTCGACCGGCGGATCGGGCTGCCGGAGCGATCGGCGCGGCAGCGGATCGCCGCCCTCGCCGAGTCGTGCCAGGTGCTCGACGCGTTCTGGTCGGACGAGGTGGCCGACGTCGAGGGCGAGCACTACCGGCTCACCGACGCGGCCGCCCTGGGCCACCCGAAACCGGTGCAGCGGCCCCGGCCGCCGGTGTGGATCGGCAGCAGCGGCGAGCGGCACGGGCTGCGGGTCGTCGCGGAGCATGCGGACGGCTGGTTCAGCGCGGCGCTGCCGGGCGCCGGGCCGCAGGAGCACGCACGGCTGTCGCGCGTGCTGGACCGGCACTGCGCCGACGTCGGCCGCGACCCGGCCGCGATCCGGCGCGCGGTGCAGTTCCCGCTACCCGCCACGGCGGAGGAGGCGGTCGCCGCGGTGGCGGAGTACCGCGCGGCCGGCTTCGCCGATGTGGTGTTCATCGTGGGTGGCGGCGGGGCCACGGCGGCCGACCGCGTGGAACGTGCGGCCGAGCTGCTCCCGCTGCTTCGGCAGCTCGACTGACGAGCCGTCCGCCGCCGTCCTGAGGGCGCTCAGCGCGGGAACGTGCCCAGCTCGCTCACGTCGTAGCCGTCGGGATAGCTGCGGATGTTCGCCGACTGCCGGACGAACCACGGCTCCTCCCGCGGCGGCATGAACCGCACGACCCGCCCGCGCAGCCAGACCATCCGCCGCGCCAGCGCCTGCTCGAACGCGGAGATCCGCGGGTAGCGCAGCGCGGCCCGCAGCCGGTCGTCCATCAGCCCGTAGGAGAACCGCCGGACCAGCCGCGCCGGTGCCCGGTTGTTGGGCGGGAACGTCCCGAGCAGCGCCAGCGTGCTGTCGGCGACCGCCCGGGCGCCCGGGTCGTAGGCGAAGTGCTCGGCCTCGTAGGCGTCGAGATGTGCGGCGAACTCCTCGTGGCCTGACGGGATGCCGGTGATGCCCATGTGCCGGCCGAGCCGGCGGTAGTAGTGGGCCGCGGCGACCTTCTCGTGCTCCGAGAGGCGGCGCCAGCCGAACTCGTCGATCCAGCGGATCGGTACCGTGACGAACGTCGAGAGCACGTAGAGCATTTCGGCGTTCGAGATGTCGTACGCGCCGTGCATCTGGTTCATCCGACGGATCCCGGCACGGCCCTCCGGGGCGGCGAACCCGTGCTCGAGGACGGCGTCGAGGATGAGGCAGGTGTCGTCGTAGCGCTTCTGCACCCGCCCGGTGAGCTCGCCGGTCGACGCCAGCAGCGCGCCGATGGTCGGCACCGCATAGGTCCGGAACAGCGCGAACGACAACGACTGGGTGTAGTCCCAAGGGAACTCGTGGCTGACGCTGATGCGGTAGATCTCGAGGTGGTCTGTCTCCGGGTCGAGCTGTTCGATCCGGCGTAGCCAGTCGTACCGCTTCATGCGTGCACCGTAGGGCTGCGTCCGCTCCGCGGAAAGGATCACGCAGACCGCCACCCACTATCCTTCGCTGGCATGTCGTCCCCCGTCGATGCGACCTCCCCCGCCGCCCCGCGCGGGCGTCGTGAGGAACGCACGGCCACGAGCCGCGCACGCATCCTGGACGCGGCGGTCGCGTGTCTCGTCGAGTCGGGGTACGCCGGCGCCACCACCCTGCAGATCCAGGCCCGTGCCGGGGTCTCACGCGGCCGGCTGCTGCACCACTTCCCCTCCCGCGAACAGCTACTCGTCGCCGCGTCCCGGCACCTGGCCACCGAACGGCTCCGGCGCAACGGCGAGCGGATCGAGAGTCTCGCCGGCGGGCTGTCGGGAGCCGAGCGGCTGGACCGCGCCATCGAGCTGATGTGGGAGACCTTCTCCGAGCCGCACTTCTGGGCCGCCGTCGAGCTGTGGACCGCGGCCCGCACCAACGCGGAGCTGCGCGCCGCTCTCCTCCCCCAGGAACGTGAGATCGGTGCCGCCATCCGCGGCGGGCTGGACCGGTTCTTCGGCACGGCGCTGACCGGGCACCCGCGCTATCCGGACGTCCGCGACCTGCTCTTCACCAGCATGCGCGGCGTCGGGCTCGCGTACGCGATGGAACACCGCGACCCCCGCACCGACCCCCACCTGGCGCTCTGGAAGCGGACGGCCCACACCCTCCTGACCTGACGACCCCGCGAGCCGCCCCTTCCCCGCCCGCGAGTCGCCCGTTTCGCGTGCGCGAGTCGCCCGTTTCGCGTGCGCGAGTCGCCCGGTTTCCGTCCCTGAGACGCCGGGAGTCCGGGGCACATCACCAGCGAGATCGGGCGACTCGCGCAGTCAGAACGGGCGACTCGCGGGTTCAGGGTGGGCGACTCGCGCGGCAGGAACGGGCGACTCGCGGGGTCGGGACGGGCGACTCGCGGGGTCAGGGGCGGGCCGGGAGGATGCGGCCGCGGACCTCGCCCAGGCCGATGCGGATCCCGCCCGTCCCCGGCGCGGTGGCCGTGATCGTGACCTCGTCACCGTCCTCGAGGAACGTGCGGGTGGCGTCGTCGAGGAGGGGGATCGGGTCGGTGCCGCCCCAGCTCAGCTCCAGCAGCGACCCCCGTTGCTCCTTCTCCGGGCCCGACACGGTGCCGCTCGCGAAGACGTCACCCGGACGCAGCGACGCACCGTTGACGGTCAGGTGCGCGAGCTGCTGCGCCGCCGTCCAGTACATCGTGGCGAACGGCGGGCGGGACACGACGTGGCCGTTGAGCGCCACCTCCAGCTCCAGGTCGAGACCGCGGTCGTCGACGTCGCGCAGGTAGGGCAGCAGCGGTGGGTCGCGGGGCGGCGGGGCGACGCGGGCCGCCTCCAGCGCGTCCAGCGGGACCACCCACGGCGAGACGGACGTGGCGAAGGACTTGCCGAGGAACGGCCCGAGCGGCGTGGACTCCCAGGCCTGGATGTCGCGGGCGGACCAGTCGTTGAGCAGGAACAGCCCGAACACGTGCTCGGCGACGTCGCCGACCGCGACCGCCTCGCCCATCCGCGTGCCCGTGCCGACGACGAACCCGACCTCGGCCTCGATGTCGAGCCGGGCGGACGGTCCGAACTCCGGGCCGTCCTCGCCGCGGCGCTGCCCGCAGGGCCGGACGATGTCGGTGCCGGACACGACGATCGTGCCCGTGCGCCCGTGGTAGCCGATGGGGAGGTGCTTCCAGTTCGGCGAGAGCGGCTCGGAGCCGGGCCGGAAGATCTGTCCGACGTTCCTCGCGTGGTGCTCGCTGGAGTAGAAGTCGACGTAGTCCCCGACCTCGACGGGCAGGTGCAGCTGCACGTCGGCGGCCGCCAGGAGGTGGGGCCGCAGCACGTCCGCCGGTCCGTGCACCCACTCGACGAGACGCTCGCGCAGCTCGGTCCACGTGCGACGACCTGCTCCCAGCAGCGGGTTGAGCACGGGCCCGGCGAGCAGCGGCACCAGCTCGGCGGCACCGTGCGAGTCCGCGAGAGGAGCGACGTCGAGCACCTGGTCGCCGATCGCGACACCGATCCGGCGGTGTGGGTCGCCCGGGGCGGAGAACACGCCGTAGGGCAGGTTCGCCGGGCCGTACAGCGTGCTGACCGGAAGCTCGATCACGAGGCCGGCCCCCGCCCCGACCAGGTCCACGCGTAGCCCGGGTCCTCGGCGGCCCGGCCGCCCTCCCCCAGCTCCATCGGTCGGAACGTGTCGACCATGACGGCGAGCTCGTCCACCTCCTGCACCCCGATGCTGCGCTCGTAGGCACCGGGCTGCGGGCCGTGGCTGTGGCCCCCGGGGTGCAGGGAGATCGAGCCCTGCCCGATCCCCGACCCCTTGCGGGCCTCGTAGCTCCCGCCGCAGTAGAACATCACCTCGTCGGAGTCCACATTGGAGTGGTAGTAGGGCACCGGGATCGACAGCGGGTGGTAGTCGACCTTGCGCGGCACGAAGTTGCAGATCACGAAGCCGTCGCCCTCGAACACCTGGTGCACCGGCGGCGGCTGGTGCACCCGGCCGGTGATCGGCTCGAAGTCGGCGACGTTGAACGTGTAGGGGTACATGCACCCGTCCCACCCGACCACGTCGAAGGGGTGGGTGGGGACGACGTAGCGGGTGCCGGTGATCCCCCGGCTGCCGCGGTGCTTGACCAGCACCTCGACGTCCGTGCCGTCGACGAGCAGCGGCTCGGCCGGACCGTGCAGGTCGCGCTCGCAGTAGGGCGCGTTCTCCAGCAGCTGACCGAAGCGCGACAGGTAGCGCTTCGGCGGGTCGATGTGGGAGTTCGCCTCGATCACGTACAGCCGCAGCGGCGCGCCGTCGCCCGGGTCGACCGGCACCCAGCGGTGGGTCGCGCCGCGGGGCAGCAGCACGTAGTCGCCGTGGCGCGCGTCGAGCGCACCGAACACCGTCTCGACGGTGGCGGCCCCCGACTCGACGTAGACGCACTCGTCCCCGACGGCGTTGCGGTAGAGCGGTGACGCCTCGCCCGCCACGACGTAGGAGATCCGGACGTCGGCGTTGCCGAGCACGAGCCGCCGCCCGGTGACGGCGTCGACGGCCTTCCAGTCCTCGCCGGGGAACAGGCCGTGCAGCTTCAGGTGGCGCGGGACCAGCGGGTGGTTCGCCGTCGTGTCGACGTTCGGCAGCTCCCACGGGGTCGCGTCGACGATCGCCGACGGGATGCCCCGGTGGTAGAGCAGGGACGAGTTCGACGAGAAGCCCTCCTCCCCCATCAGCTCCTCGTAGTAGAGGCCGCCGTCGGGCGTCCGGTGCTGCGTGTGCCGCTTGGGCGGCACCTCACCTGACCGTCGGTAGTACGCCATGCTCGCTCTCCTCCCGGTCGGTGGCGCCGGCCAGCGCACGGCGCAGCGCAGTTTCGATGGTGACCGACGTCGGCTGCTCCAGCACGGCGGCGACGTAGGCGTCCGGGCGGACGACCCAGACCTCACCCGGCCGTACGGCCAGCGCCCCGGCCAGCACACCGGTGGGGTCGCCGTCCACGAGCTCCACGACACGCACCGGCGCGCAGATGCGTTCCGCCGCCGTGCGCGCCGCCGACACGTCGGCGCCGGGGGTCAGCAGCAGCAGGAACCCCTCGCGTGCGAGCACCCGGAAGCGGAGGGAGACGTCCCACGGAGCGTCGGGCGCCAGGATTCCGGGACCGGGGTCCTGCAGGGCACCGCTCGGCGGCCGGCCACCGACCGGGCGGCTGGGGCTGCGCGTCGTCAGTGGCGAGTCGGTGTACCAGAACGGCTCCACCAGCCGCCCGGAGTTGACCAGCGCGCGGGCGGCGGGGTCGTGCCGGGCGCGCTCGAGCACGTTGCGGCGGTACGCGGCCTGCTCGGCGGTCTGGGGCACGAGGAAGTCCATCGTCGCGCTGGTCACCGCGAGGTTCTCGCGGGCGGCGGCGTGCCGCTCGTCGTGGTAGCTCTCCAGCAGCTCCGGTGGTGCCCAGCCACGGGCGACGAACGCGATCTTCCACGCGGCGTTCTCGGCGTCGGGGACCCCGGAGTTGAGCCCGCGCGCCCCGAACGGCGCCACCAGGTGCGCGGCGTCCCCGGCCAGCAGCACCCGCCCGACGCGCATCCGGTCGACGCAGCGCGCGTGGAACCGGTACACCGACTGCCACAGGATCTCGTACGGGCGGTCGCCGATCACCGCCGTGATACGCCGGTCCAGCGCCCCCGAACGCATCTCGTCGTCGAGGTCGAAGTCGGGCGGCACCTGCCAGTCGATCCGGAACGTCGAGTCCGGCGACGGGTGCATCAGCACCTGACGGCCCGGGTTCCACTCGGGGTCGAAGTGGAAGTGCCGCTCGGTGGCCTGTTCGGGCAGCTCGGTGCGGATGTCGCAGATGAGGAAGCGGTCGTCGAAGGAATGTCCCTCGAACCTGACGCCGAGCAGCGCCCGCAGCTCGTCGGACCGGGCCCCCGCGCACACGACGACGAACGACGCTTCCGCCTCCGTGCCGTCCTCGCACGTGACGGTCACGCCGTCGGCGTCCTGCCGGAGCCCGACGACCCGCTTCCCCCAGCGCACGTCGATCAGCAGCTGGGCGGCGATGTGCTCGTCGAGGATCTCCTCGGTGCGCGACTGCGAGATGTTCACGAACGGCGGGAACGGCGAGCTGCCGGCGTCGACGAAGGTGTGGTTGAACAGCTCGGTGCCGCGGTGGAACGTCCGCGAGGTGGTCCACGTGACGCCCTCGGCCGCGATCCGGGCACCGGCCCCGACGGAGTCCCAGATGTCGAGGACGTCGCGATGCTGGCAGATCGACTTCGACCCGACGAGATCACGGGCGTGGCGCTCGTCGAGCACCACCGTCGGCAGGCCCCAGCGGGCGAGCAGCAGCGCAGCGGTCTGGCCGACCGGCCCGTTCCCGATGACGACGACCGGCTTCATGACTGCAGTTGCTCCCAGACCTCGCGGTCCCGCTCCGCCGTCCAGATGATGGGGCGCTCCACACCGGACAGCTCGTCCCACAGGCGCGAGACGTCGAACGGGAGGCAGTGCTCGAAGATCGGCCAGTGCCCGTACTGGTCGACGAGCGCGGCGTGGGTGCGTTCGAACGCCTCCTTGAGGGAGCCGCCGCGCTCCTGCACGCCGCCGACCTCGCGGATCATCACCTGCAGGAAGTACCGCGTCTGGTCGATGGCCGACCCGACGGCGGCCGCGCCGCGGCTGACCCCGCCCCGGCCGCCGATGAGCGTGTCCGCGCCGATGGCCGCGACCCGGTCGAGCGTGGTGGTCGACCAGTCGCGGTGGAACGCGTCGCCCGTGTAGAGCGCCGCCTCGGCCTCCACCAGGTCGCCGGCGAACAGGATGCGGTGCCGCGGCAGCCAGGCCACGATGTCGCCCTCGGTGTGCCCGCGGCCGCAGTACTGCAGCACGAGGTCGCCGCGGTCACCGCCCAGGTCGATCGTCATGCGATCGGAGAAGGTCAGGGTGGGCCAGGTGAGGCCGGGCACCGAGTCGGCGCCCTCGGCCAGGCGCGGCATCCGGGCGAACTCGCTCGCCCAGTCCTCCTTGCCGCGCTCCGCCACCAGTGCCCGGGTGTTCTCGTGCGCGACGATCACCTCGGCGTCGAACGCGGACGCCCCGAGCACCCGCACGGCGTGGTAGTGGCTGAGCACGAGGTAGCGCACGGGCTTGTCGGTGTGCTCGCGTAGGCGGGCCAGCCACTTCTGCGCGGCGACCGGGGTGGCGAGTGCCTCGAAGCAGACGACGAAGTCCTCGCCCTCGACGGCGCCGATGTTGGGATCGCCCTCCGCCGTCAGCGCGTAGACCCCGTCGGCGAGCACCTCGAGGGTCTGCTGCTTCGCGGACAGGTCCGTGGACGATGCGAACGGCTTCGCGGCCATCGGGGCCTCCCTTTCGATCAAACCTTTGACCATTCGGACGCTACCCGGCTCCGGTCGGCACGGGAACCGTGTGTCGGTCCATGATGGGCCCGTCGGGCCATCGAGAAGGAGTTGCGCATGTCCGCACCGAACGGGATCGACCTGGCTGTGCCACCCAGCGGCCCGGGGTGCGTGGAATGCGACCGGGACGGCGGCTGGTGGGTGCACCTGCGCCGGTGCGCCCAGTGCGGCCACGTCGGGTGCTGCGACACCTCGCCCCGACAGCACGCCACCGCGCACTTCCGCGCCACCGGACACCCGATCGTCCGCAGCTTCGAGCCCGGCGAGTCCTGGTACTGGGACTACAGCAGCAACGAGATGCTCGACGGCCCCGACCTGCCCGAACCCCAGCACCGGCCGGCGGACCAGACGGTCCCCGGCCCCCGCGACCGGGTCCCCGCGGACTGGCAGCAGTACATCCACTAGCGGCCCGGACGTTCAGGAAAGCCACTTTCCTGCCCTCTCCGGACCTGAAAGTGGCTTTCCTGAACCGGCGTGGGGGCCAGGTCAGGCCACCAGCGCGGTCAGGTCCGCCACCAACCGGTCGACGCCGGGCAGGCCGAGGATCCGGCGCTGGAAGCCGCGGGCCGCCAGGTGGAACGACGTGTCCTCCAGCACCTCGCGGCACGCCGCCGCGACCGTCGACGCGTCCACCCCGGTCGGGTCCAGCGCGACGGCCACGCATGCCTCGGCCAGCCGTTCCGCGTTGGCGGGCTGCTCCGCGAACAGCGGCACCGCGACCATCGGAACTCCCGCGGCCAGCGCTTCGCGGACGCTGTTCAACCCGGCGTGGGTGAGGAACAGGTCGCAGGCGGGGAGCAGCAGCCGCTGCTGCACGAACGAGGTCAGGTGCACGTTGGCCGGCCGTGGACCGGTCCAGTCGGACGGGTCGAGGCCGCGCCCGAGTGCCACCACCGCGATGCAGGGAAAGGTGCCGAGGGCCTCGACGATGCGGGGCAGCGGCGACGACTCGGGCGCCGGCGCGACCCCGGTGCTGCTGCCCAGGGCGGCCAGCACGAGCGGCCGGTCCACCGGGAGGCGACGATCGCCGGGTCGAGCACCTCGGGGGCCGCGTCGGGCGCCCGGTACGAGCGCACCGTGGCGCGGATGTCGTCCGGGTACCACGACTCGGGCAGCCAGCTGATCCCCGGCTCAGGCAGCAGCCCCGCCAGCCCGTCGAGCGGAGGCAGGTGGGAGTACACAGGCTGGCTCGTCAGTAGAACGCGCACGGCACCCCCGAGGTCGTGACTGCGCGAACATAACCCACCGGAAAAGCGCGTCCGTTTTCGCGCGGATTGCGCCGCGCAACCCCCGGGAGAGGTTCAGGAAAGCCACTTTCCTGCCCTCTCCGGACCTGAAAGTGGCTTTCCTGAACCTGGGGTGGGGCCGAGCCGCATCTGCCGCCGGGGCAGGATCTAGCCGTGAAACCTCTTCGGATCGGCGTTCTCGGTGCTGCCCGCATCGCCGAGGCCTCCATCGTCGCCCCCGCCCGCCTCACCGGCACCAGGCTCGTGGCCGTCGCCGCGCGCGACCGCACCAGGGCCGAGGCGTTCGCCATCACCCACGACGTGGAGCGGGTGCTCGACTCCTACGCCGACGTGCTCGCCGACCCGGAGGTCGAGGCCGTCTACAACCCGCTCGCCAACGGTCTGCACGGGCCGTGGAACCTCGCCGCGGTGGCGGCGGGCAAGCACGTCCTCACCGAGAAGCCGTCGGCCAGCGACGCCGGCGAGGCGCGGGAGGTGCGGGACGCCGCCGCACGTGCCGGGGTGATCGTGATGGAGGCGTTCCACTACCTCTACCACCCGGTCACCCGCCGGCTGCTGGAGGTGCTCGCGTCCGGTGAGATCGGAGAGCTTCAGCGGGTGGAGGTCGACATGATGATCCCCGCGCCGGCCGACACCGACCCGCGCTGGTCCTTCCCGCTCGCCGGTGGGGCGCTCATGGACGTCGGCTGTTACGGCCTGCACCTGCACCGCGCTCTCGCCCCGTGGGCGGGCGGGGAGCCGTACCTGACCGGCGCCGACGGAGCGGAGCGCGCCGGGCACCCCGGCGTGGACGAGTGGGTCGACGCCGAACTGGAGTTCCCCGGGGGTGCCACGGGCACCATGCGCTGCTCGATGGCGGCCGACGACATCCGCATGACCGCCCGGCTCGTCGGGAGCCGCGGGGAGGTGAGCGCGTTCAACTTCGTGCTCCCGCACCGCGACGACCGTGTGCTGGTGACGGTCGACGGCGTCGAGCGGCTGGAGGAGCTGGGCAGGCGCCCGTCCTACGCCTACCAGCTCGAGGCGTTCACCGCGGCCGTGCGCGACGGCGCGCCGCTGCCCACCGGCGCCGACGACGCCGTGACGACGGCCGAGCTGATCGACGCCTGCTACGAGGCGGCGGGCTTCGACCTGCGCCCCCGCACCCGGCTGTGACGGGAGGGCTACCGGAGGCCGGCGCGTAGCGCGTCGATCCTGGCCAGCGCGGCCTGGGAGGCACCCTGCTGGAGCTTCCCGTCGGACAGCGCGGTGGCCAGGGCGGCCGCCGCGTCGTCGCCCTGCTGGACGTTGCGCGACCCGGTCAGGATCAGGTCGGCGCCCGCCTGCGCGGCGAGCACCGCGCGGTTGCCGGTGGCGCCGTAGGCCTTCAGCGCACCGGCCTCCAGCGCGTCGCTGATCGTCACCCCCGTGAAGCCGGTACGGGACCGCAGCTCCTGCTGCACCACGGGCGACAGACCGGCCGGCCGCGTGGGGTCCAGCGCGGGGTAGACCGCCCAGGACAGCATGACGAGCTTCGCCCCGGCCGAGACCGACTGCCGGTAGGGCGCCTCGTCCACGTTCCGCAGGGTGTCGAGCGGGACGGGCAGGGTGACCGGCCGCAGGTCGGTGTTCTCGGCCGCGGCCGCGGGGCCGAGGCCCGGGAAGTGCTTGACGGTCGCGGCCACGCCTTCGGCCTGCTGCGCCTTCACGTAGTCGGCGCCGAGCCGCCCGACGAGGGCGGGGTTCTGGCTGAACGACCGCTGGACCTGGTCCATCAGGTCCCCCGATGCGTGATAGACGTCCAGCACCGGCGCCAGGTTGACGTTCAGCCCCATGCCGGAGAGGTCCTGGCCCGCACTGCGCCCGTCCGCCGACGCTCCCGAGTCAGGGTCGGCGGACTGCCCGACGGCCTTGAGCGACGCCGCGGGACCGCCGGGGAGGCGGCGGACCTTCCCGCCCTCCTGGTCGGTCATCAGCAGCAGCGGTCCCTTCAGCGGGCTCTTCGCGGCCGCGTCGCGCAACTGGCGCACCACCCCGGTGATCTGCTTCGGGGTGGACACGTTGTCGCTGAAGAAGATCACGCCGCCGGCCTCGCCTGCCCGGATCCTGTCGAGCAGGGCCTGCGGCGGCACCAGCCCGGGATAGGAGTAGATGATGCGCTGGCCCGCGGCCTGCCGTGGGGTCAGCGGGGCCACCGGAGGCGCCGAGGTCACCGGCGCCGCCGACGCGACCGGTGTCGCCGAGGCCACCGGGCGGGCCGAGTTGTCGGCGGCATTCGCTGATCCGTTGGTGGCCCCGCACGCCGTGGCTCCGCACATCATGAGAGGCAGAATTCCGGCATACCACCAGGACCGTCGAAAATGCCGCACCCGGTTCCCCGCTTTCCTCGTTTGCATTGGTAACGAACGCCGGGAAGTGTAGGTCGACGACGACTTCCGGTCCGCATGTGACGCCGTCGACCGGACCCTCCGAACACGGTCGGCCGCAGAAGGGGGAGTATCGACCAGGTGTTCTCCGCTTCCGACGTCGACGCCGCTGCCGCCAGGCTCACCGGCGTCGCCCTCCAGACCCCGCTGCACCACAACGAGCGCCTGACCGCCGCCACCGGCTGCCAGGTGTGGCTCAAGCGCGAGGATCTGCAGGTCGGACGCTCGTACAAGCTCCGCGGTGCCTACAACCTCCTGGCCCAGCTCGACGACGCCGAGCGCGCCGCGGGTGCGGTGTGCGCCAGCGCGGGCAACCACGGGCAGGGCGTGGCGTACGCCTGCCGGCAGCTGGGCATCCGCGGCCGGGTGCACGTCCCGAGCACGACGCCGCGCCAGAAGCGTGAGCGCATCGCGGCGCTCGGCGGCGACAGCGTGGAGCTGGTGGTGGGCGGGGAGACCTACGACGAGGCAGCGGCGGCCGCGGCCGACCACGCCCTCCGTACCGGCGCCACCGTCGTCCCGGCCTTCGACGACGTGCGCACGATCGCCGGGCAGGGCACCGTCGGCATCGAGATCGTGGCGCAGCTGGGCCGCGCGCCCGAGGTCCTCGTCGTGCCCGTGGGCGGCGGCGGGCTGCTCGCCGGGGTCGGGGGCTGGTTCGCGGCCCACCACCCCGAGGTCCGGATCGTCGGCGTCGAGCCCGCCGGCGCGGCGAGCATGGCCGCGGCACTGGCCGCCGGGGGGCCGACGACGCTGCCCGAGCTGGACACGTTCGTCGACGGTGCCGCGGTCCGCCGGGTCGGGGACGTCAGCTTCCCGCTGGCCCGCGCCTGCGGTGCGGAGTTCGTGAGCGTCGCCGAGGGCCGGGTGTGCACGGAGATGCTCGACCTCTACCAGGTCGACGGCATCATCGCCGAACCCGCGGGTGCGCTGGCCACGGCCGCCCTCGACGGGCTCGACCTGCGTCCCGACGACACCGTCGTCTGCCTGCTCTCGGGCGGCAACAACGACGTGAGCCGCTACTCCGAGGTCGTCGAGCGCTCGCTGGTGCACCGCGGGCTGAAGCACTACTTCCTCGTCGAGTTCCCGCAGGAGCCGGGCGCGCTGCGTCGCTTCCTCGACGAGGTGCTCGGCCCCGACGACGACATCGTCCTGTTCGAGTACATCAAGCGCGACAACCGCGAGACCGGCGCCGCCCTCTGCGGCATCGAGCTGTCCGAACGCGACGGGTACGAGTCGCTGTGGAAGCGGATGGAGGCGAGCCCGCTGAAGATCCAGCTGGTGGCGCCGGGCACCACCGCATACCGCTTCCTGGTCTGACGCCGGCGGCCGCCGGCTCACCCGGCCGGGTCAAAGCGAAACGGTCCGTCTCATATTGCAACGTCCAGACCCGTGACGTGGGCATACCTCGTGCGGTACGAACAGAGTGCGGGTCGGCGGCCGCGGGACCGAGGGGGGTTCCGCGGCCGCGGACACGCTCCTGGTTCAGTACCCCCAGGGGGTGTTAACCTCGACACATGGCCAGCTACAGCAGCGACAAGGACGCCTACCTCAAGCGGCTGCGCCGCATCGAGGGGCAGATCCGGGGGCTGCAGCGGATGGTCGAGGAGGACAAGTACTGCATCGACGTCCTCACCCAGGTCGCCGCGGCCACCAAGGCACTGCAGGCGTTCTCCCTGGAACTGCTCGACGAACACCTCGCCACCTGCGTCGTGCAGGCCGCGGCCGCCGGCGGCGAGGAGGCCGACCAGAAGGTGCGCGAGGCGTCCGACGCCATCGCCCGGCTCGTCCGCTCCTGACCCGCCCCCGAACCCGCGCGAGCGCCCGAATCCCGCGCGCGAGTCGCCCGGTTTACGCCCGCGAGTCGCCCCTTCTGCGCCCGCGAGTCGCCCGGATCCCGCCCGCGAGTCGCCCCCTTCCGCGCGTGTCGCCCCACACCCGTCATGTCGCCCCGGCCGCGCCGCGCACCAGATGTCGCGGTCAGGGGACGCCGAGCCCGTGCAGCAGGAGTTCGGCCAGCCGGGCGTAGGCGTCGGCGTCGTCCAGACCGGTGGCCGCGGCCACCTGCCGCTGCTGGATGCGCACCATCACCGACGTGACGACGTCCGCCACGAACCCGGTGTGCACGTTGCGGAACGCTCCGGCCGCCACCCCTTCGTCGACGAGCTGCTGCACCCGCCGGGCGGCGGCGCGGGTGTTGCGCGCGTACACCTCTGCGGCGGGCGGGAAGCCCGCGACGTCCTCCACGAACCGCGCGGACGCCGGGGCGAGCTCGATGGCGACCGCACCGAGGTACCTGCCCACGCGCCGGCTCGGGTCACCCTCCGCGGCGACGGCGGCCTCGACACGCTCGGTCGCCCCCCGGAAGAAGTGCACCACCGCGGCCCGCACCAGCTGTTCCTTGCTCCCGGCCAGCGCGTAGAGGGTGCGCTTGGAGCAGTGCAGGCGCGCGGCGAGGTCGTCGAGCGTGAGGTGCGCGAAGCCCTCGGCCAGCAGCAGCCCCACGAGCTCGTCGAACAGCTGCTCCCTGCGAGCGGCACCGCGCCGGACGGGGACGGGGGTCGACATGACGGCTACTCTAGACGGTACTGAAGTCTTCTACTCAGTACCGTTAGGAGCTCGGATGGCCGTCGACCGACTGCTTCCCACCCAGGAGGCCGAGGACCTGCTCGCGCTCACGCGCGAGATCGCCGACAAGGAGCTCGCCACCCGCGTCGAGCAGCACGAGCGCGCCGAGACCTACCCGGACGGCCTGTTCGCGACGCTCGGCGAGGCCGGCCTGCTCGGCTTGCCCTACGCGGAGGAGCTCGGCGGGGGCGGCCAGCCCTACGAGGTCTACCTGCAGGTCCTGGAGGAGCTCGCGGCCCGGTGGGCGGCCGTCGCCGTGGCGGTGAGCGTGCACGGGCTCTCGTGCTTCCCGCTCGCCAGCTTCGGGTCGCCCGCGCAGCAGGAGCGCTGGCTGCCGCACATGCTCGCCGGGGAGATGGTCGGTGGGTACAGCCTGTCGGAGCCGCAGGCCGGCTCCGACGCCGCCGCGCTCGCCTGCCGGGCGGTGAAGGTCGACAACGGCTACCGCATCACCGGCACGAAGGCGTGGATCACCCACGGCGGGAAGGCCGACTTCTACGCGCTCTTCGCCCGCACCGCCGACGGCCCTCGCGGGGTCTCGTGCTTCCTCGCGCCGGGAGCCGCCGATGGTCTGTCGTTCGGCAGGCCGGAGGAGAAGATGGGCCTGCACGCCATCCCCACCACCACCGCCCACTGGGACGGCGCCGTGCTCGACGCCGAACGGCTGGTGGGAACCGAGGGCCAGGGTCTGCAGATCGCGTTCGCGGCCCTCGACTCGGGCCGGCTCGGGATCGCCGCGGTCGCCACCGGCCTCGCCAGAGCCGCCCTCGACACCGCAGTGGCCTACGCCAACGAGCGCACCACGTTCGACAAGAAGATCATCGACCACCAGGGCCTCGGGTTCCTGCTCGCCGACATGGCCGCCGCCGTCGACTCGGCCCGCGCCACCTACCTCGACGCCGCCCGCCGCCGTGACGCCGGGCGGGACTACAGCAGGCAGGCGAGCGTCGCGAAGCTCGTGGCCACCGACGCCGCGATGAAGGTCACCACCGACGCCGTGCAGGTGCTCGGCGGCTACGGCTACACCCGCGACTTCCCGGTGGAGCGCTACATGCGGGAAGCCAAGATCATGCAGATCTTCGAGGGCACCAACCAGATCCAGCGGCTGGTGATCGCCCGCTCTCTGGCCAGGGGTTAGATCGAGCACGTGGGCGATGGGTCGGCGGCCGGCGCGC
The DNA here is from genome assembly GCF_050948425.1 of Pseudonocardia xinjiangensis. Taxonomy (NCBI): domain Bacteria; kingdom Bacillati; phylum Actinomycetota; class Actinomycetes; order Pseudonocardiales; family Pseudonocardiaceae; genus Pseudonocardia; species Pseudonocardia xinjiangensis. Next base: position 5,657,136 of record NZ_CP192009.1, read on the forward strand.
GACGGTTCGAGACCTACGCGCGCTGGTCCACGTACGGCGCCGTCTCGACCCCGGTCGTCACCCTCCTCGGTGGAGCGATGAGTGCCGACGGACTCGTCGGGGCGCACCTCGTCGTGTTCCTGGTGGCCGTCGCGCTCGCGCTCACCCTCGTCACCGGGAACATCCTCGTCAGCCGGTGGAGCTTCGACGTGCTCGGCGGCCGCGCCCGGCGGTTCGGCGCCGGTGGTGCCATCGCCTGGGGGCTCGCCCTCGTGGCGCTCGTCGCCGCGACCCTCCTGGTTCCGATACCCGCGATGGGCGTGACGGCCGCGGCGGCGATCGGGTCGGTCGGCGCGAGTGTCGTGCCTGTGCTCGACGCGCGACGCGCGCTCGTCCTCAACGCGGCGATCCTCGCCCTGGCCGTCCCGCTCGTCGGCGCGAACATCCCGCTCCTCGTCGTCGAGGCGGTGGTGATCAGCGTCATCCTGTGGGCGTCGTGGTCGAGCGCGTGGACGCTGCGGGTCCTGCGTGAGCTGCAGAGGGCGCACGAGGATCGGGCCGCCCTCGCGCTCGCCAACGAGCGTCTGCGCATCTCGCGCGACCTCCACGACGTGTTCGGCCGCACCCTCGCGACGATCGCGGTCAAGAGCGAGCTCGCGTCGGAGCTCGTTCGCCGCGGCAGCGACGACAAGGCCGCCGACGAGATCACCGGCGTCCGGCGGCTCGCCGAGGAGGCGGGCAGCGAGGTCCGTCGCGTCGTGCGCGGCGAGCTCCGCGCAACCTGGGACGGCGAGATCTCGGGCGCGCGTTCGCTGCTCGGCTCCGCCGGCATCCGCTGCACGGTGACCGGCGACCCGGTGCCCGAGGAGTGCGCCGAGGCGCTCGCGCAGGTCGTCCGCGAGGGCGTCACCAACGTGCTGCGCCACTCGGCGGCGACGCAGGTCACGCTCACGACGGCGAGGCAGGTCGGGCAGGTCGTCCTCACGATCGCGAACGACGGGGCCGACCCCGCCGGAGATGGACCCGACACCGGCACGGGACTGCGCGCGATGTCCGAGCGGATCCGAGCGCTCGGCGGGCACACCGCAACGCGCCGCGACGGGGACCGGTTCCTGCTCGAGGCCGCGGTCCCGGTCCCGGCGGGAGACCGAGCGTGATCCGCATCCTCCTCGCCGACGACGAACGGCTCATCCGCGACGCCATCGCCGGACTGCTCGACCTCGACGACGACTTCGAGGTCGTCGGGCAGGCGGCGTCCGGTGACGAGGCGATCGCGACGGCGCTCCGGCTCCGTCCCGATGTGGCCCTGCTCGACCTGCAGATACCCGGGCCCGACGGCATCGAGGTGGCCCGACGGCTCGCGACCGAGCTGCCGGACTGCCGCTGCGTCATCGTGACGTCGCACGGTCGTCCGGGCTACCTGAAGTCGGCACTCGCTGCGGGCGTGCGCGGCTTCCTGCCGAAGACCGTCTCCTTCCCGACCCTCGCCCACGTCGTGCGGAAGGTCGCGGCCGGTGGCCGGTACGTCGACCCCGAGCTCGCGGCCGAGGCGATCGGCGCGGGCGACTCCCCGCTCACTCCGCGCGAGACCGATGTCCTCGCCTTCGCGCGCGACGGCGCGCCCGTCGAGGAGATCGCGCAACGGGTCTCGCTCTCGCGCGGCACCGTGCGCAACCACCTCGCCGCCGCCATCGGGAAGCTCGGCGCTGCGAACCGGCACGAGGCGGCTCGCATCGCCGCCGAGCACGGCTGGATATGACCGAGGCCGCACCCCCATGGCAGATGTCATGCCCGTTCCGGGCAGATCGCCGACCGGCTCATGATCGACGACACTGCCGTGGCGGCGATTCCCGGACAATGCTGGAGGAATGCATTCCAGCTCCCCGGCATTCGGCTCGGACTCCCTTTCCCCCGACACCGCGCCGATCGTCTCCCCCGGCCCGTCACAGCATCGCCGCCGTCCGCGACCGATCCCGCCGGGAATTCCTTACCACCGCGTGCTGGCCGGGGAGAAGCGCCGTGTCGGACGCGGCATTCTGGCCCTCGTGCTGCTGCTCGTCGGGCTGTTCGGCATCGGCGGCGTCCTCACCGCTCTCGGCTCCGCCGTCGACCAGGCGCTGGGCCGGGTCAACCCGATCGCGGGCGGTACGGATTTCACGCCCGTCTTCCACGGCGCGAACCTCATCTCGATCGCGCTGATGACTCCCTGGAGCATGGCCATCCAGCGCTGGCTCTACGGGGTGCAGGGGTCGTCGCTGCATTCCGTGCTGTCCGTGTTCCGGCTCGCCGCGTTCGGTCGGGCCGCGCTCACCCTCGTGCCGATCTGGGTGCTCTACATGACCGGGTTCTTCCTGCTCTCCCCGTACACGGAAGGGTCGTGGCAGTTCTCCGACCTGATCGCCGTATTCGTCGTCACGCTCCTCCTGTCGCCCCTGCAGTCAGCGGGCGAGGAGTACGGCTACCGCGGGCTGGCGTTCCGGGTGGCTGCGAGCTGGGGCCGCGGGGCCCGGACCGCGCTGGTGCTCGGGCTGGCCGTGTCGAGCGTCCTGTTCGCGGCCATCCACATGTCCGGCGACCCGTGGCTGAACCTCTACTACCTCACCCTCGGCGTCACGTTCGGCCTGATCACCTGGCGGACGGGCGGCCTGGAGACGTCGACCGTCATCCACGCGGCCAACAACACGCTCGCGTACCTGTTCATGATCGTCACGCACGCCGACCCACTCGCCGGCTCGGATCGCTCGGCCGGGGCCGGGTCGATCGTGATGCTCATCCCCTGCGTCCTGCTCATCGCGGTCACCGCCGTCATCTGGGCACGCACGCGGCGGACCGGTCCGGCCCTGACACCGGGCAACAGTCCGTCCACCCGGTGATCGGCGGCGGCCGGAAACCCGATGGACGATCCACGTGCTCCGTCGCCATGGTGGGCACCGTGCGGGAGGACATCTGGGACGTCGAGGTCGCTCGTCGTTACGACACGCCCGGGACCGGCATGTTCGCCCCGGAGGTCCTCGGGCCGACCGTCGACCGGCTCGCGGAGCTCGCCGGTGGTGGGCGGGCGTTGGAGCTCGCGATCGGGACCGGCCGCGTGGCCGTGCCGCTCGCCGAGCGGGGGGTGCCCGTCACCGGCATCGAGCTGTCACGTCCCATGGCCGACCGGCTGCGGACGAAGGTGGACGAGGCGACGATCCCGGTGGTCATCGGCGACATGGCCTCCGCAGTCGCCCCCGGCTCCTACACGCTGGTCTACCTCGTGTTCAACACGATCTCGAACCTGCTCACCCAGGCCGAACAGGTCGCCTGCTTCCGCAACGCGGCCCGCCACCTCACCCCCGGTGGCCGGTTCGTGATCGAGCTCTGGGTGCCCGAGCTGCGGGCGCTCCCCCCGGGCCGGGAGGCGACGGTCTGGCACAACGAGCCCGGCTACATCGGGCTCGACACCTACGACGTCCAGAACCAGCACGTCGTGTCGCACCACTTCCGGTTCTCCGACGGCAGGCAAGCGGAGCTGTTCCGCAGCCCGCACCGCTACATCTGGCCCGGCGAGCTCGACCTCATGGGCCAGCTCGCCGGCTTCGAGCTGGAGTCGCGCCACGCGGACTGGGCCGGGTCGGAGTTCACGGCCGAGTCCCGCTCCCACGTGTCGGTCTACCGGCTCCCGCCGCAGGAGTCCGGGCGACCGTGACGGCGGTCTCGGGCAGAGCGCGGCGACGGTGACGGGGCGCCGTGCGCGTTCTATCGATCCCGTCTAATGGCCGCCGCGACCGCCAGAATGTTGACGTAGTCGCGCAGACGGACGATCTGCCCGTCGCGCACGGTGAGCACAACGATGTTGGGAAGCGCGAACTCACCGGTGAATGGGCTGACCCCGAGAGCCTCCTGCTCGACGATGATCGTTTCCGGGTCGTCGGTGTCGTGGATGGCCTGGGTGCGGTAGCGCTCATATCTGAGCGGGTAGGCCTTCCACCCTGCGGCGATCCAGTTCACGATTTCGTCCCGCCCGACGAGCCTGGACGGCACGCCTGGGGGCGTGAACGGAAACTCATGGACCGCGTCCTCTGCGTACACGCGGCTCATCTCATCGGCGGACTGGTGGACAGCGGCCTGGCGGAGACGCTCCAGAACCTCACGCGCACCAGCTTCTTGCGCGCCGAGCGCCAGGTGGTCGGTGGTGACCCGACCTTCTTCCGACGTCGCCATCAGGGCGGCCCTCCATGCTCCGGGTGGGTCATTCCACTAAAGTGAGACACGGTCCGGTTAGATGGGCACGGTACCGGACCGTGTCCCCGGTTGGGAAGGATGGCCTGGTCGCGTTGGCAGGTCCCGATCCGCGGTCACATCCCGAACGCCCGAGGCGTGCAGACGCCCGGCGCAACCACGGGTTGCTGGTCGAGCAGGCGCGAATCGCGTTCGCCGAGTTCGGCGTGGACGCGTCATTGGACGAGATCGCCCGGCGGGCCGGGGTTGCCAGCGGCACGCTGTACCGGCATTTCCCCACTCGCCTGGATCTCATAGAGGCGGTGCTCGCCGGGCAGATAGCCGAGCTGATCGACCGTGGTCGTGAACTGCTGACGGCCGAGGACGAGTTCGACGCTCTGGCCACGTGGTTGCGCGCTGCGCTGACCCACGCCCTGACCTATCGAGGTCTGTCGGCCGCGGTGATGAGTTCGGCGCTCGACCACGAGAACGGCGTGGTGTCGACCTGGCATGCGGAGCTGTTCGCGGTGGGGGCCGCCTTGTTGGCGCGGGCGCGGGAATCCGGTGTGGTCGTCGCCGATGCGGATGAAACGGATGTGCTGAAGATGGTGGGCGCTATCGCCTGGGCCACCCAGGACACCCTGGACAGCTCAGCTCGAGCCGACCGCTTGCTCGCCCTGCTCATGAACGGACTGCGCCACCGCGGCAGCCGGCTGTGACCAGACCTGGCCGGTGAGCCGACACCCGTCCCGGAGCGCCTCTACCGAGCTGGCCTTCTCATGGTCGCGAGGAGAACGGGGAGGGCACCGAGAAGGGCGAGACCCCGGATCGCGCCCGCGATGGGGTACGGGGCGCGCAGACCCACCTTCTCGGCCACCAGGCCACCCGCCAGCGCTCCGAGCGGGATCAAGCCCCAGCCGATCATCCGGTAGGCGCTGTTGACGCGCCCGCGCAGGTCATCGGGTACCTGTTGCTGGCGCAGGCTCAGGGTGAGCACGCTCCAGATCGTGGTGGCGAAACCACCGAGCGCCAGCAGGACGGCGAGGACCACGAGATCGGGCGCGATGCCCGTGACTACGAAGATCAGCGCGTTCGCCGCGAGGGACGCCAGCAACGCGGGCAACGTGCCCGACCAGGCCACCAGGCGCTCGCTGACCACGCCCCCGATCGCGCCCCCGACGGCCGCGGCGGTCAGGAGCACGCCGAAGCCACCGGCGGTGACGTGCAGGGTCTGCGTGGCGAGCAGGACCAGGGTCGAGGTGCCCATCGCGTAGCAGAAGGTGTTGACGGCCAGGAGCACCGCGAGGGTGCGCAACTGGCGGTGGCGCAGCAGCCAGCGCAGCCCGTCCCTGATCGCGGTGTGCATCGGTGCATGCTCGGCCGCTGATCGCCGCCCCGGAGGCAGCGCGGCGATGAGGGCGGCGGAGCCCAGGAAGGACACGGCGTTCAGCGCGAACGGTGCGGCGGCCGTGACTGCGAACAGGAAGCTGCCCGCCGGTGGGCCGAGGAACTGCTGCCCCGTGTTGGTCACCGTGTTCTGGTAGCCGTTGGCCCGGTTCAGCAAGGATCCCGGAACGATCTCGGGCAGCATCGCCTGCGCGGCGTTGCCGAAAACGACGTCACACGCCCCGAGCAGGAACGCCATCGCCGCGAGCAGGGCCACGTGCATCTCGCCGGTGGCGACGAGGATCGCCGCGACGGTCACGACCGCTGCCTGCGCGAGCTGCGAACACACCATCAGCCGCTTCCGGTCGTGGCGGTCGACCAGCGCGCCGGCGGGCAGGGAGAAGATCAGCCACGGCAGGTAAGCGGCTGCCGATACCGCCGCCACCAGCACGGGGGTAGGGGCCAACTGCACCGCCAGCAGGGGCACCGCCGTGACGAACGCACCGTCGCCCACGTTGTCGATCGCACCGGCCCACCACAGCCGCCAGTACGGCGTCGGGAGCCGGCCCTTCACCTCCGTCGTGGCCGCCTTCTCCGCCGTCACAACCCGCAGCCCGTCGCCATGGAGATCGAGTAGAACGTATGTTCGAGTGGCGGTCAAGCCGCCGGGCCTCCACCCCGGACAGGAGACGAGCGTCACCCGACACTCTTAATCGAACGTACTAGTCTGTTCGATTAAGGAGGTGCGCCATGGTGACACGGACCAGGAAGACCAACACCGAGGAGAAGATCCTCGCGACGGCGGCCGAGCTCTTCTACGCCAACGGGCTGCGCGGGGTGGGCATCGACCAGGTGATCGCGGAGTCCGGCGTCGCCAAGTCGACCCTGTACGTGCACTTCCGCACGAAGGACGAGCTCGTCGCGAGGTACCTGCGCAGGACGGACGACTCCTGGATGGCACAGCTGCAGGCCGCGGCGCAGCGCGCCGGGGACGATGCCGGAGCTCAGCTCGTCGGGCTCTTCGATGCCCTCCTCGACGCCTTCGACCGGCACGGCTTCTTCGGATGCCCGTTCGTCAGCGCCGCGGTCGAGACCGGGCTCGGTTCGGAGGCGCGGGCGATCACCGTGCAGCACACGCAACGTCGCCAGGCCTGGCTCACCGAGCTCGGCGCAGCGGCAGGCGCGGAGGATCCGGGCTCGCTCGCCCGGCACATCGGGCTCCTGATCGACGGTGCTCTCGCCTCCGGCCGGCTGCTGCAGGACCGCGCGGTCGTGGACGAGGCGAAGGCCGCGGCGCGCCTGCTCGTGGCGGGACACACCTCCCGGCAGAACCGATCAACGACACAAGAGACGAGGTAGCGCCATGCGCGCCGCACTGTTGGAAGAGTTCGGTAGTCCGCTCACCCTGGGCGAGATCGAGAAGCCGGTCGCCGGTCCGGGCGAGGTTCTGGTGAGGGTGGCAGCGAGTGGCGTCAACCCGCTGGACCTGAAGCTCACTGCAGCAACGGCCGCCCGGGGCGGTGCGACGCAGGGCCGCCCGACCCGGTTGCCCGCCGTGCTCGGCATGGACCTCGCGGGAGTGGTCGAGGAGATCGGCGCCGGTGTCACCGGCTTCGCCCCTGGCGACGAGGTGTTCGGGCTGACCGGTGGCATCAGGGACCTCCAGGGATCACTCGCCGAGTACGTCGCCGTGGACGCCGCGTTCCTGGCTCGCAAGCCGGCGTCGTTGAGCCTGCGGGAGTCGGCGGCGCTCCCGCTGGTCGCGATCACCTCATGGGAAGCCCTCGTGGACAGGGCGCAGGTGCACGCCGGTCAGAAGGTGCTGGTGCATGCCGGCGCCGGCGGCGTCGGGCACGTCGCCGTCCAGATCGCCCGGGCCCGCGGCGCCGAGGTCTTCGCCACCGGGTCGGCCGGCAAGCTGGCGGTCATCGAACGCCTCGGCGCCACCCCGATCGACTACACCACCACCCCGGTGGAGGAGTACGTCACGCAGTACACCGGCGGCGAGGGGTTCGACGTCATCCTCGACACCATCGGCGGAACGACGCTCGATGCGTCCTTCCCGGCGGTGCGCACCTACACCGGGCACGTGGTGAGCGTGCTGGGCTGGGGCGCCCACGACCTCACGCCCCTGTCCCTGCGGGGCGCCACCTACTCCGGCGTCTTCACGCTGGCGCCGATGCTGACCGGACGAGGACGCACGAACCACGGCGAGATCCTGCGTGACGTCGCCGCGCTGGTCGACACCGGAGCGCTGCGGCCCGTGCTCGACCCCCGGCGGTTCACCCTCGAGACCGCGGCCGACGCCCACGCCGCGATGGGCAGCGGCACGGCCTCCGTCAAGGTGGTGGTCGACGTGAGCTGACGGGCCGTGGCGAGTCCACCGGCCGTGAGCGGTGAGGGTCAGGTGACAGTCGGCGCCGGTTGCAGCGGTTTCGCCATCTGCTGGGACGTGACCTCGTAGCCGAGGCTGCGATAGAGCCCGATCGCCGCGGTGTTCCTCCCGAAGACGTTCAGCTCCAGCCGCCGGACGCCCAGCCCGAGCAGCTCCTCCTCGGCGGCGAGCAGGATGGCCCGGCCGTAGCCGTTGCCCCGGTACTCGGGGTGGACGGTGACGAAGAAGACCCAGGCCGCCTCCGGGCGGTCCGGCGGGGCGGGCAGAGCGCTCCAGATGTGGCCGACCGGCTGGTCGGCGACCCACGCGGTGCGGAACAGCATGCCGGGCGTCTCCAGAGCTCGGGGCAGCACCTCCTCGATCTTGCGCGCGGCCTCTTCCCGGGCGTCGGAGAGGGAGATCCGCCGGGCCTCGGCGACGCCTCCTGCGTGGCTCTCGAGCACGAGCAGGCGGATGGCGGCGTACTCGTCCGCAGTCGCCGGCTCGAGCCGCACGAGCGGCGTCTCCCGGTGGTGGCGACTCATCGGTTCACCGGCTGGGTGATCACGCCTCGATCATGCCCCGCCCGAGCCAGGCCCGTCGTCGTTCGGGTGGAGGGCCTTCTCAGACACCTACGCTGGACAGCGGCCTGCAGCAGCATCCTCGTGGGCCGCCGCGAACGGAGCGAGGCGATACATGGAGATCTTCGGGGGAACCGGCCGGGCGACGTGGCCGGTGATCGCGCGCTCGCCGGTGCGCCGCCGTGGCTGACGTCCCGGCGGCGAACAGCACCGAGCGGCTGTTCAAGCTCGCCATGGTCATCAAGGGGCTGGACGGCGCAGCCGAGCTGATCGGCGCCATCGTGCTGCTCCTCGTGCCCGGCGCCGCGGTGCAGCATCTGGTGGCCGAGGTCATCAGCCGGGACCTGCTCGGCGCGCCCGACGGCCTCCTGGCGCGCCACCTCGTCGCCGGCACGGCGGAGTTCGCCTCGGGTAACCGCACCTTCGTGGTCCTCTACCTCGGGTTGCACGGCATCGTGAAACTCGCGCTGGTGGTGGCGCTGCTGCGGCGGTGGGTGCCCGCGTACCCGGTGGCGGCCGTCGTGCTCGGCGTGTTCGTGGTCTACGAGCTGTACCGCGCCGTGCACACCGGCTCGGTGGTGTTGCCGCTGCTGGCCGCGCTCGACATCGTGATCATCATCCTGGTGATCCGCGAGTACCGGCTGCTACGGGCGCTCAGGACAGAGCATTGATCGCGCGGGCGACCACGAGCACCACGATGACCAGCGCGACGGCGGCCTGCACCAGCATCGTCAGCTTCGCCCACCGCGAGAGCGGCATCACGTCGGTGGGACTGAACGCCGTGGCGTTGGTGAAGGACAGGTAGACGTAGTCGACGAACGCGGGCTTCCAGTTGCGGGGGGCGAAGTCGGGGCTCTGCATCTGCTGGAACAGGAAGTCGGGCAGATCGGCCACGGCGTGCGCCCGTGCCGCCGGGCCACCCCGGTCCAGCTCCCAGTACACCAGCGCGAACGCCAGCATGTTGATCAGCCAGATCTCACCGCCCGCGAGGAGCAGCTCGACGGGAGGGGCCGGACGCCCGCTCACCAGCTCCCCGACCAGCAGCACCACCGACCACGCGTTCGCCAGCACCACGAGCCCGGTCAGGCCGAGGCTGGCCATGCGCAGCGCGGACGACTGACGGTCGATGCGGAACGGGTTGACCACGACCAGCCCGACGAGCACCACGAACTCGAGCACCGGGAGGACGTACCGGGCCTGGGGCACCACCTGGTCGGGCAACATCAGCTGCAGGCCGATCGCCACGATCACCCCCACCACGACCGGCCATCGGTGTTCCCCCGGCGTACGCCGTCTCCAGGCGGGCCGCGCCGCAGCGCCGTGCCCGTCCACGCCGTCCACCTGGTCCACCACCGCACCGAGTGTGCCTGCTCGACGCGGTGGGGCGTCGAGAACCGGACACGCACTATTCAACAACTGTTGAGTTCAAGGCCTTTCGGCGCTACCGTCAGTCATGGCCGCCGAGGGTTTCGTCATCGATCTACGCCGGCTCCACTCGGGCGCGCTCGCCGAGGTGGGCGGAAAGGCAGCGAACCTCGGCGAGCTCATCACCATGGGGTTCCCGGTGCCGCCGGGTTTCGCCGTGACCACTGCGGCGTACGCCCAGGTGGCGCGCGCCGCCGGCCTCGACCACGCGCTCGGCGGGGAGCCGGCACAGCTGGGCGAGCGGGCCCGCGCCACGCTGCTGGCCACGCCCGTGCCGGACGGCGTCGCCGACGCCGTGTGCCGGGCGTATCTGGCGCTGGGAGTGGACGTCCCGGTTGCCGTCCGGTCGTCGGCCACCGCGGAGGACCTGCCGTCGGCGAGCTTCGCCGGGCAGCAGGACACCTACCTCAACGTCGTCGGGGTCGGTGCCGTGCTCGACGCGGTGCACCGCTGCTGGGCCTCGCTGTGGACCGACCGGGCTGTCAGCTACCGGACCGATGCGGGGATCGACCATCGCGCGGTGCAACTGGCCGTCGTCGTCCAGCGGATGGTCGACGCGCAGGTCGCCGGTGTGCTCTTCACGGCCGACCCCGTGACCGGCAGGCGGACGCGCACCGTGCTCGACGCCAGCCCCGGGCTCGGGGAGGCGGTGGTGTCGGGTGCGGTGAACCCCGACCACGTCGTCGTCGAGGGCGACGGCCGGATCGTCGAGCACCGGTTGGGTGACAAGGCCGTCGAGGTGCGGCCGCTGCCGGGCGGTGGCACGGAGCAGGTCGTCACGGCCGACGGGGCGGCGCGGACGAGCCTGACCGACGAGCAGATCGCCGCTCTCGTCGCGCTCGGGCGGCGCGTCGAGGCCCACTACCGCACCCCGCAGGACATCGAGTGGGCCATCGACGGCGACGGCACGCTGTGGCTCACCCAGTCCCGGCCGATCACCACGCTGCACCCGCTCCCCCACCCGGCAGGCGCGGGCCTGCGCGTCTACTTCTGCGCCAGCCTGGCCCAGGGGCTCACGCGGCCGATCACGCCGATGGGTCTCTCGGCGTTCCGGGTGATCACGTCCGTCCCCGCCGCCGCGTTCGGCGTCCCGATCGCCGACCCGGTCGCCGGGCCGCCCGCGTTCGTCACGACAGGTGGACGGGCGTTCGTCGACATCACGCCGGGCATGCGCAGCGCGGTCGGCCGTACCGTTCTCCCCCGGATCCTCGACGTCATGGAGACCCGCTCTGCCGTCGTGCTCCGGGCGCTGTTCGACGAGCCCGCGCTCGCGGTCCGCACGACGTCGCGGTGGCCGTTCGTCCGGCGGGTGGTGGGCACGCTGGTGCACCACCGGGTGCCCCCGCTCCTCGTCCTGTCCGTGCTGCGCCCCGCCGTGGCGCGGCGGCGGGTCGACCGGATCGGTCACGGGCTACGCACCCTCACCGCGCTGCCGGTGGACGCCACCGCGGAACAGCGGCTGCACGAGGTGCAGCGGGTGCTGACCCATGTCTTCTCGATGATCCCCCGGGTCGCGCCGGTGTTCTTCGCCGGACTGGCGATGCTCGCGGCGGCACGCAAGCTCGCGGGCGGCGATCTCGACGAGGCGACCTCGCACGACGTGCTGCGGTCCCTGCCGTACAACGTCACCACGGAGATGGACCTCGAGCTGTGGGGCCTCGCCACGCGGCTGCGCGCCGACGCCGGCTCCGCCGAGGCGCTCCGGGCGGCGCCGGCGGCGGAACTAGCAGCCCGGTACGGGGAGGGCACGCTGCCGCCCGTGCTGCAGGACGGGCTCGGCGCGTTCCTGCGCCGGCACGGCCACCGCGCCGTCGCCGAGATCGACCTGGGGATGCCCCGCTGGTCCGACGACCCGACCCACGTGCTGGGTGTGCTGGCCAACTACCTGCGTCTCGAGGACCCGGAGATCGCCCCGGACGCCGTGTTCGCCCGCGGCGCGGTGGGCGCCGACGCCGCCGTCGCGGCGGTGGTCGCGCGCGTGCGGCGCCGCGGCCGCGTCCGGGCGCTCGCGGTGCGGGTCGCGCTGCGGCGGGTACGCGAGCTGGCCGGGCTGCGCGAGACGCACAAGGACTTCCTGGTCCGACTGCTGGCGCACGCGCGGACGGAGCTCCGGGCCGTCGGCGAGCTGCTCGCGGCACGCGGGCTGCTCAGCGAGCCGGCCGACGTGTTCTTCCTCGACCTCGCCGAGGCGCGTTCCGCGCTCGCGGGCGCCGACCACCGGACCACGGTGGTCCGGCGCCGGGAGGAGTACGACCGGGAGCTGCGGCGGCGGCACGTGCCGAGGGTGCTGCTCTCCGACGGCACGGAGCCGGAGACGCTCTGCCGGCCCGCCGATGTCGAGGGCGCGCTGACCGGCACCCCGGCCTCCGCCGGCACCGTCACCGCGACGGCACGGGTGGTGCTCGATCCGGTCGGCGCCCACCTGGAGCCGGGCGAGATCCTGGTCGCGCCCTCGACCGACCCCGGGTGGACGCCGCTGTTCCTCACCGCGGGTGGCCTGGTGATGGAGATGGGCGGGCCGAACTCACACGGGGCCGTCGTCGCCCGCGAGTACGGCATCCCCGCGGTCGTCGGGGTCGCCGACGCGACCACCCGGATCACGACCGGGCAGCAGGTGACGGTGGATGGCGCCGCCGGGCTGGTACGCGCGCCGGCCTGAGGCCCCCCGATCGGCCGACGACACCGGTTCGTCGACGACCCGGCGGGGCACTCCCCCGGCATGCCCGCGGATCTCGACCAGGTGGCCGACGAGCTCTACGCGCTGCCCCGCGACGAGTTCACCGCCGCACGCAACGCCGCCGTGAAGCGCGCCCGGCAGCACGACAAGGAGCTGGCCGAGCAGATCGGCGCGCTGCGCCGGCCGTCGACGGCGGCCTGGCTGGTGAACCTGCTGTCGCGCGAGCATCCCGACGAGGTCGCGGCGCTCGTGGAGCTCGGGGACGGGCTGCGCGCGGCGCAGGACCAGTTGGAGGGTGAAGCCCTGCGCCGGCTGTCGCAGCAGCGCCACGAGGTGGTGCACGGGCTCGTCCAGCAGGCGAGAGCGCTGGCCCGGTCGGCGGGGCACCCGGCGAGCGAGGCGGTCGCGCGGGAGCTGGAGAACACCTTCACCGCCGCGGTGAACAGCAGCGCAGCCGCCCAGGCCGTGGCGGGTGGCCGGCTCACCACGGCGCTCGACCCCGCCGACGTGGATGGCCTGCCGGAGCAGGTGGCCGCGACCCCGGCGGCGCGGGACGACGCCGGGCCGGACCGGGACGAGCGGTTGCGCCGCGATCTCGAACGGGCGCGTTCCGCGGCCGCCGACGCCGACGCCGAGCGCGAGAAGGCGCAGGGCGAGCTGACCGACGCCGAACACGCCGCGGACGACGCGGCCGGGACGCTGCGCGAGCTGCGCAGCCGCATCGAGGCCGCCGAGCAGGCCGAGCACGACGCGCGCAGGCGGGCCCGGTCGGCGCAGCGGGACCTCGACGCCGCCGATCGCGCGGCCCGCGAGGCGCAGCGGCGGGTGCGGGACCTGGAGCGCCGGAAGCAGCACTAACGCGGCCCGCGACGGGGTACCTGGCCGAGGACGACAGGAGGCGCGCCATGGCACGGGCGATCTGGACGGGGTCCATCAGCTTCGGGCTGGTGTCGATACCGGTCGGTCTGTTCAGCGCGACGGAGGACCACACGATCCACTTCAACCAGTTCGAGCGCGGCACCGCCGACCGGATCCGCTACCAGCGCGTCAACGAGCGGACCGGCAAGGAGGTCGAGTACTCCGACATCGTGAAGGGCAAGGACGTCGGCGGCGGTGACTACGTGCTCGTCGAACCCGACGAGCTGGCCGACATCGCCCCGGGCCGCTCCCGCACGATCGACATCGTCACGTTCGTCGACCTCGACGAGATCGACCCCATCTTCTTCCAGAAGACCTACTGGCTCGCGCCCACCGCAGAGCAGTACGCCCGGCCCTACGCCCTGCTGCGCGACGCGATGACCCGCACCAACCGTGCGGGCATCGCCACGTTCGTCATGCGCGGCAAGGAGTACCTGACCGCCGTCCGCGCCGACGACGACGTGCTGGCGCTGGAGACCCTGTTCTTCGCCGACGAGATCCGCGACCGGTCGAGCCTGGACGAGCTGCCGGGGACGTCGAAGGCCAAGGGCAAGGAGATGGAGATGGCGACGGGGCTGATCGAGTCGATGAGCGGCCCGTGGCGCCCCGAGGACTTCCGCGACACGTTCACCGAGCGCGTGGAGAAGCTCATCGAGGACAAGCGCCGCGGACGCGAGATCGTCACCGAGGCGGAGCCGCCCGAGCCCACGGCGATGTCGGATCTGATCGCGGCACTGGAAGCGAGCGTCGCCGAGGCGCGCGGTGGCCGGAAACCGGCGGGGACGAAGGCCGGCAAGGCGGGTGGGAAGGCGGAGAGGAAGACGCGGAAGGCCGAGCCCGACCCGCCGGACCTGTCGGAGCTCAGCAAGGCCGACCTCACCGCGATGGCGCGCGACCTCGACGTCGCGGGGCGCTCGTCGATGAACCGCGCCGAGCTGGAGAAGGCGGTGGCGAAGGCGTCCGGGGCGGCGCAGAAGCGGCGGAAGGCGTCATGAGCGCCGCCTGCCCGTACTGCGCCGCACAGGCCGACCACTGCCACGGCACGCTGGTCCGGCACGCGGACGGCACCGTGGAGTGCACCGACGTGACCTGCCTCGAGCTCGGGGACGAGCGCCACGATCTCGTGGTCGTCTGTGAGGTGCAGCCGGACGGGTGCACCTGCGTGGTCACCCGTCAGGCTGAGGTCAGCCACTCAGAGTAGTTTCGATCGACGTCCGCGCCGGGAACAAGATCTCGTCACCCGAGCAAAGGACGACGATGACCGCTGCCCGGACCACCACGCTCCTCTTCGGCGCCGCCGCCGCGATGGCCGCCCTGCTGGTCGCGCCGCAGGCGAGCGCCGCCGAACCGGTGGCGCCCGGCGCCCCCGGCGAGAAGTCGACCTGGGCCCCTGCCGACAAGCACGGGTTCGGCACCTCCCGCACGCCCGACAGCGAGGTGTGGTTCACGTTGCGGCCGGGCGAGCTGAGCGAGGTGTACTACCCCGACCTCGGCACCCCGGCCCTGCGTGACCTCGAGTTCGTCGTCACCGACGGCGCCGGCCTCGTGGAACGCACCTCGGAGTCGGGGGGCTCCACCGCAGCGCCGGACGCGCGGGTGCCGGCGTACGAGCAGGTCGACGAGTCCCCGACGGGCCGCTGGCGGATGGTCCGGAGCTACGTCACCGACCCCGGACGTGACGTGGTGCTGGTGGACGTCCGGTTCACCTCGCTCGACGGGCGCCCGTACTCCGTCCACGCCGTGGCCGATCCGGCGCTGTCCAACGAGGGCGACGACGACCGCGCCGCTCTCGGGGAGTCCGACCTGGTCGCCTCGGACGGCGCCGCGGCGCTCTCGCTGGCCGCCGACACCGGGTTCGACGACCGGACGGTCGGTCACCTCGGCACGAGCGACGCCCGCACCGACCTGCTCGCGGACGGCGACCTGGACGCGCGCCATGCCGCCGCCGGCCCGGGCAACGTCGTGCTCGCGGGCCGGCTCGCCGGCGTCACCGGCGTGGGTGACGCGCAGGAGACCGTGGTCGCACTCGGTTTCGGCGCCGACGCGGGCGCGGCGAGCACCGCGGCCGCCGGCAGTCTCCGCGACGGCTTCGACACCGTCGCGGCCGCCTACACCGACGGCTGGCACCGCTACGTCGACGGGCTGCACGACGCTCCCGACAGCGCCGCAGGCATCGCCGACGCCTACTGGGCGTCGGTGGTGGTGAACGCCGCGTCCGAGGACAAGCGCAACCCGGGCGCGTTCGTGGCGTCGCCGAGCATGCCGTGGGTGTGGGGCCAGGAGGTGGACGACCTGTCGTCGCCGTCGGGGGCGTACCACCTGGTCTGGTCGCGGGACCTCTACCAGCACGCCACCGCCTTGCTGGCGGCGGGCGACCGGGCGGCCGCCGAGCGGGCGCTGGACTTCCTGCTGCTGCGCCAGCAACGCCCGGACGGATCCTTCCCGCAGAACTCCGACGTCAGGGGCGCCACGGTCTGGGAGAACCTGCAGCTCGACGAGGTGGCCCTGCCGCTGGTGCTGGCCTGGCAGCTCGACCGCACCGACCAGCAGACCTATGACCGGGTCAAGCGCTCGGCCGAGTTCCTGCTGGGCTACGCCGGTGAACGCCCGGCGCCGTGGTCACCGCAGGAGCGCTGGGAGAACCAGAGCGGCTACTCGCCGGGCACCATCGCGGCGGAGGTCGCGGGCCTGGTGTGCGCGGCCGACCTCGCCCGCCGGGCCGGGGACGCGGCGTCCGCCGACCGGTGGCTGGCGACGGCCCGCGACTGGGCGGGACGGATCGAGGGCTGGACGGTCACCACGACCGGCCCCCTGTCCCCCGAGCCCTACTACCTGCGCCTCACCAAGGACGGCGACCCGAACGCCGCCACCGTCTACAACGTCGGTGACGGCGGCGCCGACCTCGACCAGCGTGCGGTGGTCGACCCGAGCTTCCTCGAACTCGTCCGGCTGGGCGTCCGCAAGGCCGACGACCCGGTCGTCCGCAACACGCTGGCGGTGGTGGACCGCGAGCTGGGGGTGCAGACGCCGAACGGGCAGTTCTGGCACCGCTTCACCGACGACGGCTACGGCGAGGACGCCACCGGGGGTCTCTGGCGGCTGACCGACCCCGGCAGCCAGCAGACCACCGGGCGGGCCTGGCCGATCTTCGCGGGCGAGCGCGGGGAGTACGAGCTGCTGGCCGGTGCCGGCGACCCCGCGGCCCGGCTGCAGGCGATGGCGGACTCGGCGAACGACGGACTGATGATCGCCGAGCAGGTCTGGGACCAGCACGCCCCCTCCGGAGAGCCGGACTTCCCGACGGGCGAGGGCACGTACTCGGCCACGCCGTTGACGTGGTCGCACGCCCAGCTCGTGCGGCTGGCCTGGTCCATCGACGCAGGCCACCCGGTGGAGCGCCCGTCCGTGGTGGCGTGCGAGTTCCTGCGCGAGGACTGCTAGACCGCCGCGTCAGGTCGCGCCCGGGTGCGCGGCCTCTGCGACGTGGTCGAAGAAGGCGCGGGCGGCGGGCGTGGAGTCCGCGCTCCCCAGCGCGATGGCCAGGGTGCGCGTGGGAGGCTGCTCGAGCGGGCGGATGACGACGCCGTCGAAGGCGGCGGGAAGGCCCAGGGTGGGCACGATGCTGACGCCGAGGCCGGTGCCGACCATCTGCATGATCGCGGTGAGCTCCCTGGCCTCGTACGCGACGTCGAGGCGCGTCCCGGCGTTGCGGGCGGCCGCCATGATCACGGGCCCGCAGCCACTGCTGGAGATGAACGGCTGCCCGGCGAGGGCGGAGATGCTGACACGGGGACGCCCGGCGAGGGGATGCCCGGCCGGCAGCGCGGCGACCATCTCGTGGGTGTCGAGCACGGCGATCTCCCGGCCGGGGGCAGGCAGGAAGATCACTCCGACGTCGGCGGCGCCCTGGTCGAGCCAGGTGCGCACCTCGGGTTCCTCGCCCTCGAACAGACGCACCTGTACCTGGGGGTAGCGCTCGGCGAAGGTGCCCAGCTGGGGGGCGATGAGGGTGCCGGTGGCGCTGGGCACGCTGGCCAGGCGGAGGGTGCCGGTGACCTGTCCGCCGATCGCGGCCACCTCGGTGCGCAGCAGGTCGAAATGCGTCAGAGCGCCGCGGGCGTGGAAGACCGCGCGGTGCCCCGCTTCGGTGAGGGTGATCCCGTCGCGGCGGCGGGTGAACAGCGACGTGCCCAGCTCGTCCTCGAGGGTGGCGACGGCCCGACTGACGGCGGGCTGGGACATGCCGATCCGCTCAGCGGCGAGGGTGAACCCGCCCTGCTCTGCGACCGCGAGCAGCACCCGGAGTTGCAACAACGTCATGACCGAACCTCCTGGCACTCATAGCAACGCCGGCAAGCAATCATATCAGTAACGGTATTATACGACTCCTCATCAGATCAGTACTGTTATATATGTGCGGGCGGGTGGCCAGGAGGGGGCATACCCGCCCGCACACACGGCGCGCCCGAGACGACGTGCTGGCCCGCGCTCGGGAGGCAGGCAATGACCTCGAACAGTGGGCGGCACATGATCTCCAGGAGAGTGCTGATCACCGGAGAGTCGAAGGGAATCGGGCACGCCCTTGCCGTGCGCCTCGCCGACGCAGGCCACCGACCGGTGGGCATGGCGCGCACCGCACCTGGCGACTTCCCGGGGGAGTTCCACACCGTCGACGGCGTGGTCGACAACGTCGCGCTCGTCCGCCCGGCGATGCTCGGGTCCGTCGACCTCGACCACCTGGTCGACGTCTACGACGTCAACGTCCGGGTCGCCGTGCAGGTCACCCAGGCCGCCCTGCCCGCCATGACCGCCCAGGGTTGGGGGCGGATCATCAACGTCACCAGCATGGTCACGGTCGGCAAATCCGACCGGACCTCCTACCGCGCCGCCAAGGCCGCGCTCGAGTTCTGCTCCCGCGCCTGGGCCGGCGAGCTCGCCACCACGGGGGTCACCGTCAACTCGATGGCACCGGGCCCGACCGAAACCGAGCTGTTCAGGGGCATCAACCCGCCCGGGTCGGCGGGTGAGGCGCGCTACCTCTCCGGCGTCCCGATGGGCCGGTTCGGCCGGCCGTCCGAGATGGCGGCGGCGATCTTCTTCCTCCTCTCGGAGGAAGCCGGGTTCATCACCGGGCAGACGCTGCGCGTCGACGGCGGGGGCAGCGTCGCCGTCGCGTGACCAGCGGGCCGGCCGACGCAGCTCAGCTGTCGAAGTCGACCGTCACGTCCTCGGTGACCGGCCGGGACTGGCAGGTCAGGACGAACCCGGCCGCCACCTCGTCGTCCTCGAGGGCGAAGTTGCGCCGCATCGTCACCTCGCCCACCGTGACGCGGGCCCGGCACGTGCCGCAGACCCCGCCCTTGCACGCGAACGGCAGGTCACCGCGCACCTTCTGCGCGGCGTCGAGGATGCTCTCGTCCCGCGGCAGCGCCAGGGTCGTGGCCCGCCCGTCGAGCACGACGGTGACGTCGCTCGTCTCACCGTCTGTCCCGGGCTCCCCGCGGGACAGCTCCGGCGGGGGCTCGTCGACGTAGAACAGCTCCCGGTGCACCCGCTGCCGGGGCACGCCGAGCTCCACGAGCACCGTCTGGGCGTCGGTGGTCAGCCCGAGCGGACCGCAGAGCCACCAGTGGTCGACGTCCGCCACGTCGACGAGCGCGCCCAGCAGCAGGCGCAGCCGCGCGGCGTCGAGTCGTCCGGAGAAGACCTCGGCGGCCATCGGCTCTCGGGAGAGCACGTGCACGAGCTGCAGGCGGGGGCCGTGGGCGTTCTTGAGGTCGGCGAGCTCCTCGGTGAACATCACCGTGTCGGTGCGGCGGTTGCCGTAGAACAGCGTGACGCGGGTGTCGTCGTGGGCGGCCAGCACGGACGCCGCGATCGACAGCACGGGGGTGATCCCCGAACCGGCGGCGATCAGGCCGTGGTGGGCGCCCGGCTCCAGGTCGGGGGTGAACGAGCCGGCGGGTGGCGCGACCTCGATCTCGTCGCCCGGCTGCACGCGGTCGACCAGCCACTCGGAGAAGAGCCCGGTGTCGACCCGTCGCACCCCGACCTTCGGCGGCGCCCCGGCCGGGGCGCAGATCGAGTAGGAGCGACGCTCCTCGCCTCCGTCCACGACCATGCGCAACGTCAGGTACTGGCCGGGGCGGAACGCGAAGGTCTCCCGCAGGTGCTCGGGCACCTCGAACGTGACGGCCACCGCGTCGGAGCAGAGCCGTTCGACGGCGGCCACGCGCAGGAGCCGGAAGCCGCCGGCAGCAGGCGCCACGACGTCGTCGGCCCGATCGGCAGCACGGTCGCGGGTGGCGGTCTCGGTGGCCGGCACCACTCAGATCTCCTTCATGTGCTCGAACGGCTCCCGGCACGCCGGGCAGCGGCGCAGTGCCGTGCACGCCGTGGGTCCGAACCGGGAGATCTCCTCGGTGGTCGGCGCCCCGCACCGCGGGCAGCGCACCGCGGCCGACGGCGCGGTCAGCGTGAGCGGCACCGGCCCGGCGGCCCGCGGCCCGGCGCGCCCTGGCGCCGCGATGCCGTGCTCCGTGAGCTTGCGCCTGCCCTCGTCGGAGATCCAGTCGGTGCTCCACGGCGGCGAGAGCACGGTGCGCACCTGCACCTGGGCGAACCCGGCCTCGGCGAGGGTGACGCGCAGGTCGTCGCGCATGGCCTCGATGGCGGGGCAGCCGGAGTAGGTGGGCGTGATCGTCACGGTGACGGCGTCGGCCACCACGTCGACGTCGCGGATGACGCCGAGGTCGGCCAGCGTGAGCATGGGCATCTCCGGGTCCACCACCGCGGCGGCCGCCGCCCGCGCGCGGACCTCGGCCCCGGTCACCACGTCGCCCCCGGGTGTTGGCGCGCCAGGCTCTGCATCTCCGCGAGCACGTGTCCCAACTGCTCGGTGTGCAGGCCCTGGCGGCCACCGCGCCCGCCGATGGTGCCGATGGCCGGCCGCTGCGGACGCGTGAGCGTGGCCGCCGCGAGCACCTCGTCCAGCACGGCGTCGACCTCCGCGCGGACGTCGGCCGGGTCGACCGCCACGCCCGCCGCGGCCAGGCCGCGTTCGACGTCGGAGGTGCGGAAGAGCTCCCCGACGTAGGGCCACACGCCCTCCAGCGCCGCCTGCATCCGCCGGTGCGACTCAAGGGTGCCGTCGCCCAGGCGCAGCGTCCAGCGGGCGGCGTGGTCACGGTGGTAGGCCACCTCCTTGACGCCCTTGCCCGCCACGGCAGCGAGCACCGGGTCGCGCGAGCCGAGCAGCCGCTGGAGCAATGCGAGGCGCCAGGTGGAGAACAGCAGCAGCCGGGCGATCGCGCGGGCGAAGTCGAGGCCGTCGCCCAGCTCCGCCAGCGCGACGTTGCGGAACTCGGCCTCGGTGCGCAGGTAGGCCAGCGCGTCCTCGTCGCGCTGCCCGCCTTCGACGTGCCCCGCCCTGGCGAGCAGGACGCGGGCCTGCCCGAGCAGGTCGAGCGCGATGTTGGCGAGCGCCACGTCCTCCTCCAGCTCGGGGGCGTTGCTGACCCACTCCGAGAGGCGGTGGCTGCAGATCAGGGCGTCGTCGCCGAGCATGAGGCAGTACTGCGCGAGCTCGCCCGCGTCGACACCCTCGGGCACCGGCGAGGTGATCTCGGCCTGCACGTCCTCGACGCCCGACCCGAACGCCCAGCGCGGGTCGTCGTGCCCGACCGTCTCCGCGAGCGACTGGTAGGCGTTGGTCGCGTCCTGCTCCTCGGTGTGCGAGTGCGTGTTCACAGGTGCGGCACGTCCTCGGGGATCGCGTAGAAGGTGGGGTGCCGGTAGACCTTGTCGCCCGCCGGCGCGAAGAACGGGTCCTTCTCCGCCGGGCTCGACGCGGTGATGTCGTCGGCGCGGACCACCCAGATGCTCACGCCCTCGTTGCGGCGGGTGTAGAGGTCGCGGGCGTTGTGCAGGGCCATCTCGGCGTCGGGTGCGTGGAGGGAACCGACGTGCACGTGGTTGAGCCCGCGCTTGCCGCGGACGAACACCTCGTAGAGCGGCCAGCTGCGCCGCTTGGGCTCCCCCGAGCCCGTCTCCACGCCCGTCGTGGGGACGGCGCCGTGCCCGCCCTCGGCGGTGTACTCGCTCATGCCGCCGTCTCCTTCAGTCGCCGGGCCGTCTGCTTCTCGGCGTAGGCCTGAGCGGCCTCGCGCACCCAGGCGCCGTCCTCGTGGGCCCGGCGCCGGTGCGCCAGCCGCTGCGCGTTGCACGGGCCCGAGCCGGCCAGCACGGCCTTGAACTCGTCCCAGTCCGGCTGGGTGTAGTCGTGCGCCCCGCGCTCGTCGTTCCATCGCAGGCCGGGGTCGGGCAGCGTGACGCCGAGCGCGGCGGCCTGCGGCACCGTCATGTCGACGAAGCGCTGGCGCAGCTCGTCGTTGGTGTGGCGCTTGATGCCCCAGGCCATCGACTGCGCGGAGTTCGGCGAGTCGGCGTCCGGCGGCCCGAACATCATCAGCGACGGCCACCACCAGCGGTCGACCGACTCCTGCACCATCTCCCGCTGGGCGTCGGTGCCGTGCACCATCGCCAGCAACAGCTCGTAGCCCTGCCGCTGGTGGAACGACTCCTCCTTGCAGATCCGCACCATCGCCCGCGCGTAGGGGCCGTAGGAGCAGCGGCACAGCGGCACCTGGTTGCAGATCGCGGCGCCGTCGACGAGCCAGCCGATCACGCCGATGTCGGCGTAGCTCAGCGTCGGGTAGTTGAAGATCGAGGAGTACTTCTGCTTCGACTCGATCAGCTTCTCGGTGAGCTCCTCGCGGTCGACGCCGAGCGTCTCCGCCGCGGAGTACAGGTACAGACCGTGCCCGGCCTCGTCCTGCACCTTGGCCAGCAGGACCGCCTTCCGGCGCAGGCTCGGGGCGCGCAGGATCCAGTTGCCCTCCGGCTGCATGCCGATGATCTCCGAGTGCGCGTGCTGGGCGATCTGGCGGATCAACGTCCGGCGGTAGGCCTCAGGCATCCAGTCCCGCGGCTCGATCCGCTGGTCGGCGGCAATCGTCTCCTCGAACCGGGCCTCGAGCGCGTCCATCGAGTTCCTCCAACCGAATGTTCGTTCGGTTAATGGTGCCGTACGTGCCCCCGGGAAGCAAGCGGCCGCCGACTCAGCCCGCGGCGGGCAGGATCCCCTCGAATACGGCACGGGTCACGTCCTCGGGGAGGGTGGCCGCGCCGGGACGTCCGGGGCGGTACCACTCGACCACGGAGTTCACGAGGCCCGAGAGCAGCCGCGCGGCCAGCGCCGGCTCGACGCCCTGGCGGATCTCCCCGGCCTCGACCGCCTCCCGCACCAGCGCCGCGATCTGCGCGTCGAACGCACGGCGGCGCTCCAGCGCCCACCGCTCGCTCTCGGTGTTGCCACGCACGCGCAGCAGGAGCGTGACGTAGGGCAGGTCGCGCTGGAGCAGCGCCACCTGCCCGCCGACGATGTGCCGCAGCCGGGCCAGCGGCGTGCCCGTGGTGGCGCCGGACTCGTCGAGCAACCCGAACAGGCCGCTCAACGCGCGCTCCAGCGCGGCCCGCAGCAGTGCCTCCTTGCCCGCGAAGTGGTGGTAGAAGGACGACTTGGTGATCCCGGCGGCCCGGGACAGGTCCTCCATGCTCGTGGCGTCGTAGCCGCGGGTGATGAACTCCCCCACCGCCACCTCGAGCAGCGAGCCGGCCCCGCCGCTGGGCCTACGCGCCCGGCGGCCTGCCGTCTCCGTCGTCATCGACCCTCGAACGTCGGGCGGCGCTTGGCCAGGAAGGCCTCGACGGCGCCTGCGTGGTCGGCCGTGACCGCCAGCCGCGCCTGGGCGGCGCCCTCCGCGGCGAGGACCTCCGGCAGGGTGGCGACCGCGCCCAGCCGCACCGCCTGCTTGACCTCGGCGTACGCCTTCGTCGGCCCGGCGGCCAGGCGCCGGGCCAGGTCCGTGGCGGTGGACAGCACCTCATCGGCAGGCACGACGGCGCGCACCAGGCCCCACGCCTGCGCGTCCTCCGCGGTGAACGGCTCCCCCAGCAGCAGCAACTCGGTGGCCCGGGAGACGCCGACGGCGTGGGCGAGGCTCGCCGAGAGCCCGGAGTCGGCGGTGAGCCCGATCCCCGTGAAGGCGGTGGCGAACTTGAGCCCGGCCGCGGCGATCCGGAGATCGCAGGCGAGCGCGAACCCGAGACCGGCGCCGACACACGGGCCGTTGACCGCGGCGACCACGGGGAACGGCAGGGCGGTCAGCCCCGCGACGATCGGGTTGTAATGCTCGGTGACGGTGTCGAAGGCCGTGGACGGCTCCGTGCGCAGCGCCTCGGCGTGCTCCACCAGGTCCTGCCCGACGCAGAACGCCTTGCCCGCCCCCGTCAGCACGAGCGCACGGACGTCGTCGGCCTTCGCGAGCTCCTCCACCGCGGCCAGCAGCGCAGACTTGAGCTCGACGGTGAGCGCGTTGTACCGCGCCGGACGGTTCAGCGTGAGCAGTGCGACCGCCGGATCAGCGTCGTCGCGCGTGACGAGCACAGCAGGGTCGTCGGGCATCGGAACATGCTAACGACCGACCGAACGATCGGTCGACAGTGTCGTCCCTCCGCGGGACGACGGCGCCACCTCGCCGCCTAGACGTTTCGCGTTCCTCGCATTCCGCAATAACGGGGACGTTCTTCCACTACGACTCGACGCGGCGGCAGCAGAGATCGACATGCGACGATTTCACCGACACTTTCCTGGAACCCTCGACGTCCCCGCGTCGGCAGAAACGGTGGCTGTGACTACTCACCCGACCTCCCCAGCAATCACTGTCGCGCCCTTCGGTGAATGGGACTCACCGATCACCGCCGTGGTGGCCACCGCGGGGATGAGCGCCGGGCGGATCGGTGCTCCCGCGTACGTCGGGACCGTCGGCGAGGAGGTGTGGTGGGTCGAGCCCCGACCCGAGGAGGACGGTCGCATGGCGCTCGTGCGGAGCCGCCCGGACCGTCCCGCACTGGCACTGCTGCCCGCGCCATGGGACGTGCGCAGCCGGGTGATCGAGTACGGGGGGCGGCCGTGGGCGGCCGCCGCCGGGGACCGGGGCGTGCTCGTGGTGTTCGTGAACCTCGCCGACCAGCGGCTGTACGCCTACGAGCCCGACGTCGACGGGGCCGAGCCACGGCCGCTGACCCCGCTCTCCTCGGTCGGGGGCGGGCTGCGCTGGGCCGAGCCCGAGATCGACCTCGGCCGCGGCGAGGTCCGCTGCGTACTGGAGGAGTTCACCGGCGACGGCCCCCTGGACGTACGCCGGGTGCTCGCCGCCGTCCCGCTGGACGGAGCGGCCGCGGAGGACCGGTCCGCCGTCCGCGAGCTGTGCGACGACCGGCGCCGGTTCGTCTCCGGCCCCCGGTACTCCCCGGACGGCTCCCGCGCGGTGTGGCTGGCGTGGGACCACCCGCACATGCCGTGGGACGCGGCGGAACTCGTGATCGCCGACGTCGCCGAGGACGGCCGTCTACACCGGGCACGCACGCTGATCGGCGGTCCGGGCGATCCGGTCGCCCAGGCCGAATGGCTGCCGGGCGGTGGCCTGCTGGTCGCCTCCGAGCGCACCGGATGGTGGAACCTCTACCGCGTCGACCCGGGCACGGGTGATGCCGTGGCGCTGCATCCGGCCGAGGAGGAGTTCGCCGGACCCCAACGCCTCGGCCTGCGCTGGTTCGTCCCACTTCCGGACGGGCGGGTCGCCGTGTTGCACGGGGTCGGCCCGCAGCGACCTGCCGTGCTCGACGCGGCCACCGGGGAGCTCACCGAGATCCCCGGGGAGCGGTCCGAGTGGTTGCCGTCCCTGGCCGCATCGGGCACCCGGGTGGTCGGCATCGCCGCGAGCCCGTCGCAGGCCTACGCCGTCGTCGAGTTCGACGCGACCACCGGATGGAGCAGGGTCCTCAGCGAGCAGCGCGACGGCGTGGACCCCGGGGTCCTCCCCGAACCGGTGGAGCGCGTCGTCACCGCCTCGGACGGGCAGCAGATCCACGCGCAGGTGTATCCGCCGCGCAACCCCGCCTTCCGCGCGCCGGAGGGCGAGCTGCCGCCCTACGTGGTGTGGGTGCACGGCGGCCCCACCGCCCGGGCCCCGCTCGCGCTCAACCTGGAGATCGCCTACTTCACCTCACGCGGCATCGGGGTGGTCGAGGTCAACCACGGGGGCTCCACCGGGTACGGGCGGGCCTACCGGGAGCGGTTGCG
Organism: Pseudonocardia xinjiangensis; assembly: GCF_050948425.1. Taxonomy (NCBI): domain Bacteria; kingdom Bacillati; phylum Actinomycetota; class Actinomycetes; order Pseudonocardiales; family Pseudonocardiaceae; genus Pseudonocardia; species Pseudonocardia xinjiangensis. The sequence goes on from NZ_CP192009.1 coordinate 5,682,878, forward strand.
GGAGCAGTGGGGCGTGGTGGACGTCGAGGACTGCGCGGCGGTCGCGCGTGCGCTGGTCGACGAGGGGTCAGCGGCCCCCGGACGGCTGGCGATCCGCGGCGGCAGCGCCGGCGGCTTCACCGCCGCGGCCTCGCTGATGTCGACCGACGTCTTCGCCTGCGCCACGATCCAGTGTCCGGTCCTCGACCTGCAGGACTTCGCCTCGGGTGAGACGCACGACTTCGAGTCCCGTTACCTGGACGCGCTGATCGGCCCGCCGGCGGAGGTGCCCGAACGCTACCGGGACCGCTCCCCCACCTCCCACCCGGACCGCTTCACCGTGCCCTTCCTGATCCTGCAGGGCACGGACGACGTGATCTGCCCGCCCGCGCAGTGCGAGCGGTTCCTGGCACGGATGGCCGACCGGGGCGTTCCCCACGCCTACCTCACCTTCGAGGGCGAGGGCCACGGCTTCCGGCGCCAGGACACCATGGTCACGTGCCTGGAGGCCGAACTGTCCCTGTACGGGCAGGTCTGGAACTTCAGCCCACCCGCCATCCCCGCCCTACCCCTGACCACCGACCCCATCCCCTCACCCAGCCCGCACACCCCGGAGCCGTAGTGCTGGGCTCCTGAACGCAGAGCAGGTGGGGGCAGTCGCGTTCCGGAGCCCACCCCAGCAGCACTACGGCTCCATAGTGCGCAGCGGGTGGGGGGCTGGTGGATGTTGGTGCTGTTCCCTCGATCGGGCCCCGTGCTAGCGTCCCGAACGAACGGTCGGTAGAGCGTTTCGGGGAGGCTTGCGATGGCACCGGTGCTGGGCAGCTACGTCCGCGGCGGATGGCATGTCCCGTCCGATGAGGGACGTCCGCTGTTCGACGCCGTCACCGGTGAGGAGGTCGCCCGCGTCTCCTCCGCGGGGCTCGACATGGCGGCCGTGCTCGACCACGGCAGGCGGGTGGGTGGGCCGGCTCTGCGGGAGCTGACCTTCCACCAGCGCGCCGGGCTGCTGAAGGCCCTCGCCGGCCATCTGCGTGAGCACCGCGAGGAGCTCTACGCGGTCTCCGCCCGCACCGGCGGCACGCCGTTCGACGCGAAGTTCGACATCGACGGCGGAATCGGCGTGCTGCAGGCCTACGCCAGCAAGGGCAGGCGCGAGCTGCCGAACGACACGATCTACGTCGAGGGCGACGTCGAGCCGCTCTCCCGCGGCGGCACGTTCGTCGGCCAGCACATCGCCACGTCACTGCACGGTGTGGCGGTGCAGGTCAACGCGTTCAACTTCCCGGTATGGGGGCCGCTGGAGAAGTTCGCCCCCGCGTTCCTCGCGGGTGTCCCGTCCGTGGTCAAGCCGGCGAGCCCCACGGCGTTCCTCACGGCGAAGCTCGTCGAGCTGATCGTCGGCTCCGGCCTGCTGCCCGAGGGCACGCTGCAGTTCGTCGCCGGTTCGGTGGGCGACATGTTCGACCACCTCACCGAGCAGGATCTCGTCGCCTTCACCGGCTCGGCGTCCACCGCCGCGAAGCTGCGCACCCATCCGGGCATCGTCGGGCGCAGCGTGCGGTTCTCCGCCGAGGCCGACTCGCTGAACCTCTCCGTGCTGGGCCCGGACGCCAGGCCGGGCACGCCCGAGTTCGACCTGTACGTGAAGCAGCTGGTGCAGGAGATGACGGTCAAGGCCGGGCAGAAGTGCACGGCCGTCCGCCGCGCGTTCGTGCCGGCCGAGCACGTCGACGCCGTTGTCGAGGCGGTGTCGGCCCGGCTGGCGTCCACCGTGGTCGGCAACCCGGCTTCCGAGGGCGTCCGCATGGGAGCCCTCGCGAGCCTCGAACAGCGCGAGGAGGTGCGCCGCAGCGTCAAGGCACTCGCCGACTCCGGCCGCATCGTGTTCGGCGACCCGGAGAAGGTCGACGTCGTCGACGCCGACGCCGAGCGCGGCGCGTTCATCTCCCCGATCCTGCTCACGGGCGACCCGGACCGCGCCGAGCCGCACGAGGTGGAGGCGTTCGGCCCGGTCTCGACCGTGCTCCCCTACTCCTCCACCGAGCAGCTGATCGGCTACGCCGCCCGCGGGCAGGGCAGCCTTGTGGGCTCGGTCGTCACCGGCGACACCGGCTTCGCGCGGGACGTCGTCCTCGGCGTCGCACCGTGGCACGGACGGCTGCTGGTGCTCACCCAGGCCGACGCGAAGGAGTCGACGGGCCACGGCTCGCCGATGCCGCAGCTCGTGCACGGCGGTCCCGGCCGGGCCGGTGGCGGCGAGGAGATGGGCGGCATCCGCGGGGTGCTGCACCACATGCAGCGCACCGCCGTGCAGGCCGACCCCGACACGCTCACGGCCATCACCGGCCGCTGGGTGGCGGGCTCGCGGCGCACCGAGACCGACGTGCACCCCTTCCGCAAGCACCTCGAGGAGCTGCGCATCGGCGACGCGATCGTCGCGGGTCCGCGCATCGTCACGCAGGAGGACGTGGAGCACTTCGCGGAGTTCACGGGCGACACCTTCTACGCGCACATGGACGCCGCCGCCGCCGCGGCCAACCCGCTCTTCGGCGAGCGCGTGGCCCACGGCTACCTGGTGGTCTCGCTCGCCGCCGGCCTGTTCGTCGATCCCGACCCTGGTCCGGTGCTCGCCAACTTCGGCGTCGACCGCCTGCGCTTCCTCACCCCGGTGCGGTTCAGCGACGCCCTGACGGTGACGCTGACCTGCAAGCAGGTGACGCCACGCGACTCCGCGGACTACGGCGAGGTGCGCTGGGATGCGGACGTGACGCGTCAGGACGGCGAGTCCGTGGCCCGCTACGACGTGCTCACGCTCGTGGCGAAGAAGAACACGAAGTCGGCGTGATGGGCGCGCCCGTCACCCGCAGGTTCGGCACCGCGCCGCCTGCCGAGCTGCTCGACCCCGCCGAGCGCATGTCGGTGGACGAGCTGCGCGCCCTGCAGCTCGAGCGTCTGCAGTGGACGTTGCGGCACGCCTACGAGAACGTCCCGCACTACCGGGCGAGCTTCGACGCGGCCGGCGTGCGTCCCGAGGACTGCCGCGAGCTCTCGGACCTCGCGAGGTTCCCGACGACGTCGAAGGCCGACCTGCGCGAGAACTACCCGTTCGGGATGTTCGCGGTGCCCCAGGATCAGGTCCGGCGGATCCACGCCTCGTCCGGCACCACGGGCAGGCCCACGGTCGTCGGCTACACCGAACGCGACATCGACACGTGGGCCACCGTGATGGCCCGCTCGATCCGCGCGGCGGGCGGGCGCCCGGGGCACAAGGTGCACAACGCCTACGGGTACGGGCTGTTCACCGGCGGCCTGGGCGCGCACTACGGCATCGAGAAGCTCGGGGCCACGGCCATCCCGGTGTCGGGCGGCATGACCCCCCGGCAGGTCCAGCTCATCCAGGACTTCCGGCCCGAGATCATCATGCTGACGCCCAGCTACATGCTCACGATCGTCGACGAGTTCGAGAAGCAGGGAATCGATCCGCGGTCCTCGTCGCTGCAGGTCGGGATCTTCGGCGCGGAGCCGTGGACCGAGCAGATGCGCGCCGAGATCGAGGAGCGCATGGACATCCACGCGGTCGACATCTACGGCCTGTCCGAGGTGATGGGCCCCGGTGTGTCGCAGGAGTGCGTGGAGACGAAGGACGGGCTGCACATCTGGGAGGACCACTTCTATCCCGAGGTGGTCGACCCCTTCGAGCCCGGCGAGGGCGCGCCGCTGCCCGACGGCGAGGAGGGCGAGCTGCTGTTCACCTCGCTCACCAAGGAGGCCTTGCCGATCATCCGGTACCGCACCCGTGACCTCACCCGGCTCCTGCCGGGCACCGCCCGGCCGGGGATGCGCCGGATGCAGAAGATCACCGGGCGCAGCGACGACATGATCATCCTACGTGGGGTGAACCTCTTCCCCACCCAGGTCGAGGAGATCGTGCTCCGCACCGCGGGCCTGTCGCCGCACTTCCAGCTCGTGCTGAGCAGCGAGGGCCGGATGGACGCCCTCACGGTGCGGGTGGAGGCCCGGCCCGACACCCCGGCCGAGCGCAGGCTCGGTGCGGCGCGCGAGCTCATGACCGCGGTCAAGGAGACCGTCGGCGTCACGGTCGGCTGCGACGTGGTCGACCCCGAGACGCTGGAGCGCTCGGTCGGCAAGCTCCAGCGCCTCAAGGACCAGCGCAACCGGTAGCGCTCAGGAGGCCATCGCCTGCTCGTGAGCATCGCGGTGCTCACGGAACTCCGGGCGGTCGTCCATGGCCGCAGCGATGCGGAAGTGGACGCCTGCCTCCCGGTGGCGGCTGCGCCGCTGCAACGTGCGCCCCAGCGCGAACCGGGCGTAGGCGTCGGTCGGCGCCAGTGCCACAGCGCTCTCCAGCGCCTCCTGGGCCTTGCCGAGCTGGGCGGAGTGGTAGTACGCGCGTCCCAGCAGCAGCTGCCCTGCCGCCTGCCCGCGCAGTTCCTCCGCCAGTGGCTCCAGCAGGTTCAGCGCCTCCAGTGGCTTTCCGGCATCCAGGTACGCCCCGGCCAGCCGGTACCGCTCGTTCTCCAGCATCGCAACCACCTCCGGCGAGAGGAACCGCATACCCCTGGCCGGTATTCCGGAGATCAGTCCTCGGGCTTCGGCAGGCCGGCGAGCACGCGCTCGAAGGCGGCGGTGAGGACGGTCAGCTCGTCGTCGGTGAGGGCGTCGAAGAAGAGGCTCCGCACGGACTCGACGTGCGACGGCGCGGCCGCGACGATGGCCGCCCGGCCCGCTTCGGTGAGACGCACCATCGATCCCCTGGCGTCCTCGAAGCACTCCTCGCGCACGACGAGACCACGCTTCTCCATGCGTCCGACCTGGTGGGAGATCCGGCTGCGCTCCCAGCCCACCAGCCGGCCGAGATCGCGCGCCCGCAGCAGGCCACCCGGGGCCTCCGACAGTGGCACCAGCAGTTCGAACTCGGGGCCGGACAGCCCGCTGTCCCGGACGAGCCTGCGCCACAGCGCCCCGTCCAGCCGCACCCGGAGGCCGCGATAGCTCCGCCAGAGACGCGCTTCCCGCTCGTCGAGCCACCGCGCTTCCGTCACGAGCCCAGCTTACCGGGATGTTGACACATCATTAACGGTTACGAGTCGCGAACGTCCCGCACCCGATACGGATGCGGGACGTTCGCGTCGAGCCCTGGATCGACGCGGAGATCAGGCTGCGCGAAGGGGGGCGAGCGCGGCGCTCCAGGCGACGACCTGGTCGAGCACCGCGGAGACCTGCTCGGCCTGGTGGGCACCGGGGGTGAACTGACTGAAGTTGGTGAAGTCGGTGTGCAGGGACAGGGTGACCTGGGCGCGCACGTCGGCCACCTGCAGCTCCCCCATCACCAGGCGCAGGTGCTCCACCGCGCGGGCGCCACCGACGGCGCCGTAGCTCACGAAGCCCGCCGCCTTGTTGTTCCACTCGGCGAAGAGGAAGTCGATCGCGTTCTTGAGCGCGCCGGAGGTGGAGTGGTTGTACTCGGGGGTGACGAACACGAAGCCGTCGAAGGAGCGGATCTTCTCCGCCCAGACCTTCGTGTGCGGCTGGCTGTACTGGCCCATCGACGGCGGGATCGCCTCGTCGAGGTGGGGGAGCTTGTAGTCGAGAAGGTCGACGAGCTCGTACTCGGCGTCGCTGCGCTGCTTGGCGATGTCCAGGACCCAGCGGGCGACGGCCTCACCGTTCCGGCCGGGGCGTGTGCTGCCGAGGATGATCGCGATCTTGGTCATGACTGTTACTGCTCCTGTGCTGGACTCAGCCCCGATCGGGACTCTGATGACGCATCAACAAAGTATGCCGGGGATGATGTCGTGTCAACAACATGCGCCCGCGCTCACCGCTCGGACGACCCCGGGCCCCACATCCCGTGACGCTCCGCAGCCCGCCCTCGCCTGCCGCCATCCGATCGCCGAGGAAAGGGCCCGACAGGGTGGTTGCCGTTGAGCGAGCGGGCCGACGGGGTACCCGATGAGATGTGGATAGCCGCCATCGTCGTCCCACTCGTGTTGCTAGCAGCGCCACTCTGGCTCGCACACCTGGAGGATCGCGTGATCAGCGGCGTCCGACCGGCCGGCACGCCTGACCCCGCTCTGTCCAGCGGGCTCGAGGCGGCGCCCGAACCCACCGAACCCGACGCGGCCACCCGGGAGCTCAGCCCGGAGCCCGTGCACATCGGCGGCGCGAGCCCGTTCGCCGGCGCCGGACGCCCGGAGCACCGGGCCGCGTGAGCGTCGGCTCCGAGGAGTCGGGCCCCCTCCCTAGAGCCCACCCGGTTCGCGGCGCTGCACCACACCGCGGACGAACGCGGCCTGGCCGGCATGCTGCAGGTCGTCGCTCACGACGCTGACCAACCGCACCGCGAGCGTCACCGGCGGATCCCAGTTCGCGTCGACCACCCGCGCGAGCTCGGCCTCCTGGAGGCTCTCCAGGAACCGGAGGGTCTGCGCGTGCACGGCGTCGTGGTAGCCGAGAAGCAGCTCCGCGGAGTCCACCCGCACGCTGTCGACGTCCGCCGAGCGGTGGCCGTACCCGATCTCCGTCGCGGAGAACGGGAACCCGAACCGCTCCGCCCAGCCCTGCGCCGTGTAGACCTGCTCGACGCCCGCCACGTCGGCGATGTGGTCGTCCTGCACGCGGCTCAGGTGCCACACGAGCCAGCCGATCGAGTTGGCACTGCCGTCGATGCGGTACGCCAGCTGTTCGGCGGTCAGCCCGGTGGCCGCGCCGTGGACCTCCTCACGGATCCTGCCGAAGGCATCGGCCAGCAGCTCGGCACTCGTCACAGGTCTCTCCTCGGGGACGTGGTCGTGGGGCTCCCACGCTGCCCGCCCGGCCGAGTGTGTGCACGGCGGGGGTCGGCGGATCAGCCGGCGAACACGCCGATGCCGTTGGGCACCAGGCGCGCGGACGGGTCCGACGGGTCGTTGACGACGGCGACCTCCGGCGCGCCCGGAGCGCGGTGCACCAGCGTGGACGAGCCCCCGCCGTCGAGGTTGACGGCGTCGTCGAGCCCCATCTCCCGCAGGAGCGTGGCCAGCTCCGCGAGCGTCGCACCGACGCTGTCGGACTGGCGGCCGTCGAGCGTGACCAGGGCGATGTGCCGACCGTCGCGGCTCATCCCCACGGCGCTGCGCGGGGCGCGGGCGCGATCGTCGAGCCCGGCGACGAGCCTCGAGTCGACGAGCACCGGGGTTCCCCCGATGGCGAACTGCGGCTGCACCCCGCTGGCGGGCACCAGCGAGTACGCGACCGTCACGGGATCACCGACCCGGAGTGAGCGCACGGCGGCGGCGCCCTCGTCGCGGCCGGTCAGCACGACGTCGCCGTCCGGGATCCGGCCGCCCACCGGTGGGCCGGCCATTGCCACCGCACCGTCGTGGACCAGCACCTCCGCCTGCTCCGCCGCGCACGGCGCGTCGCGATCGACGTCCGTCCCGCACAGCGTCCGCGCGCGGTCGACCACACCCCAGTCCGGGGTGAAGACCCCGACCCCGCCCACGGGGACCGCGTACTGGTTGAGCGCCCGCACCGGGAACGTCCCGCCCTTCCCGGTCACCTGGCCCTCCAGACGCAGCCGGTCGATCCGGCCGACCCGGTCGACGCCAACGGCGAAGACGTAGTCGATCTCCGCGCCGGGCACGGCCGGTCCCATCCGCCTGCCGTGGGGCACCGCGGCCTTGAGCGGCTGGCCCCTGGTCACGGCCGGTCCCGCCGGCGCGTTCGTGCGGCCGATGTCGAAGAAGTCGCCGTTGATCCCCGCGACGGCACCGCTGCCGTTCGCCATCGCGGCGACCGGGGCCCGCGCGGCCACCGCACCGGGCGTGAGCAGGTCGGTGCGGACCTCGGGATGGGTCAGGTCGACGTCGACGACGTCACCCATGACCCGGCCGGCCGCCGCGGTGGTGACGAAGTCCCGGTGCGTCACCCCGAGAGCAACGGGCGACATCGGTCCGACCTCGCCGAGGACGCGATCGGGACCGCCCTCGGGCGTCGGACTGGGCGGCGTCGGCACCTCTGCTGCGGGTACGAACATCAGCACGGCCGTCGCGAGCAGGGCGAGCACCTCGCGCGCCCGGCCGATCCGTGGTGCCCGCATCGGCCCTCCCGTGGCGTGATCACGATCGCGGAGGGCGATCTGATCACGCGGCGTGCACCGCGGGCAGCACATCGGACGCAGCTTCACCCGGCGGAGACCGAGGCACCGCCCAGCCCGGTGACGCCTCTGGACACGGTGAGGGGGGTGCGCCGCGGTGCAGGAATGGGCGTGTCGCACGGCGTCCGCTTGCCCGTTCCGGCTGCGCGGGCCACCCTTGGGGGCGTGACCGAGCAGGCGATCGAACTCGATCTCGACGAGACCGGCGTGGCAACCGACCTTCCGCAACCCGTGCATTCGCGGGACGGGGTCCAGCAGGTTCCCTACCGGCCCGTGCAGTTCCGCGATGACGACCTTCCCACCGCGCTGGAACGGTCAGCAGCCTGGCTGCGCCGTGCCCAGGACTGGCTGGGCGAGCCCCTCGACGTCATCGCCGTGCACCTGGACTACGACGACAGTGACGCCGGGCCGTACTACGACGTGAAGCTCCTCTGCAACGAGGAGGACCTCGCCGGCGCGCCCATCGCCGTCCGTGCTCAACAGGCGCAGGCCCCCGCAAGCTAGGGGGTGTCCACCCACTGACGATCACCGGACTGGACGGCAGCGCTGCCGTCCGGTCCGGGGCAGGATGACGGGGTGGAGGTCTGGCCGGGGGACGCGTATCCCCTGGGAGCCACCTTCAACGGCGCGGGCACCAACTTCGCACTCTTCTCCGAACTCGCCCACCGGGTCGAGCTGTGCCTGTTCGACGACGAGGACGTCGAGCAGCGGGTGGATCTGACCGAGGTCGACGGTTCCATCTGGCACTGCTACCTGCCAGGTGCCGGGTCGGGGCAGCGGTACGGCTTCCGGGTGCACGGCCCGCACGATCCCGCCGCCGGTCTGCGGTGCAACCCGGCGAAGCTCCTGCTCGACCCCTACGGCAAGGCGTTCGACGGTCCGGTCGACTGGGACGAGTCGCTCTTCGACTACCGGTGGGCCGAGCCGTGGCACCGCAACGACGACGACTCCGCGCCCCACCAGACCAGGGCGGTGGTGATCAGCCCCTTCTTCGACTGGGGCAACGATCGGCCGCCGCGCACGCGCTACAGCGAGTCGGTGATCTACGAGGCACACGTGCGCGGCCTGACGGTGCTGCACCCGGAGGTGCCGCCCGCGCTGCGGGGCACCTACGCGGGCCTCGCCCACCCCGCCGTCGTCGAGCACCTGCAGCGCCTCGGGGTGACCGCCGTCGAACTGATGCCGGTGCACCAGTTCTTCGACGACCACCACCTCGTCCAGGCCGGTCGGGCGAACTACTGGGGCTACAACACGGTCGGCTACTTCGCCCCGCACCACCGCTACGCGGCCAGGGGCGGGCGCGGCAACCAGGTCACCGAGTTCAAGGCGATGGTCCGGACGCTGCACGAGGCCGGCATCGAGGTGATCCTCGACGTCGTCTACAACCACACGGCGGAGGGCAACCACCTCGGTCCGACGCTCGCGTTCCGCGGGATCGACAACCACTCCTACTACCGGCTGGCCGACGACCGGCGCTACTACGCCGACTACACCGGCACCGGGAACACCCTCAACGTGCGCCACCCGCACACCCTGCAGATGATCATGGACTCGCTGCGGTACTGGGTGCTGGACATGCACGTCGACGGGTTCCGGTTCGACCTGGCCGCCGCGCTCGCCCGAGAGTTCTACGAGGTCGACCGGCTCGCCGCCTTCTTCGACCTCGTCCAGCAGGACCCGGTCGTGTCGCAGGTCAAGCTCATCGCCGAGCCCTGGGACCTCGGCGAGGGGGGCTACCAGGTCGGCAACTTCCCTCCGCTGTGGACGGAGTGGAACGGGCGCTACCGCGACGCGGTGCGGGACTTCTGGCGGGGCACCCCCGGTACCGTCGGGGAGTTCGCCTCCCGGCTCACCGGGTCGTCGGACATGTACGAGTCCAGCGGGCGGCGTCCGTACGCCTCGATCAACTTCGTCACCGCGCACGACGGGTTCACGCTGCACGACCTGGTCTCCTACAACGGCAAGCAGAACGCCGCCAACGGCGAGGACAACCGCGACGGCACCGACGACAACCGGTCGTGGAACTGCGGCGCGGAGGGCCCCACCGACGACCCGGCGGTCCAGGAGCTGCGCGAACGGCAGAAGCGCAACCTGCTGACCACCCTGTTCCTGTCCCAGGGTGTCCCGATGCTGCTGCACGGCGACGAGCTGGGCCGAACGCAGGGCGGCAACAACAACGCCTACTGCCAGGACAACGGGATCTCCTGGGTCGACTGGAAACGGGCGGCCACGTTCGGGTCGCTCACCGACTTCACCGCCCGGCTCGTGCGGCTGCGCCGCGAACACCCGGTCTTCCGGCGGCGCCGGTTCTTCCAAGGCAGGCCGGTACGGGGCACGAGCCTCGAGGACCTCGCCTGGCTCACCCCGGCCGGTCTGCCGATGAACGAGGGGCACTGGACCAACGGCGGCACGCACGCGCTGGCCATCTTCTACAACGGCGACGGGATCCCCGAGCCGGACCGCCACGGCCGCAAGCTGCGCGACGACTCGTTCCTGCTGCTGGTGAACGCGACCTCGGACGTCGTGGCGTTCACGCTGCCCGGTCCCGCCTACGGAGCCGGGTGGACCGCCGTCCTCGACACGGCCGACCCGCAGCGTGGCACGCCGGGACCGGTCGTGCCGCCCGCCGCTCGCGCCCGGGCCACGCTCCACGTCACGGCCCACTCGCAGCAGTTGCTGATGCGCACCGCCTGAGCGGTACCGCTCAGCCCGTTCCCGACCGGGCGCGCCGGATGGTGGACAGGGCACCGGTGAGGAGGTCACCGGGCCGGGGCACGTGCTTGAGGAGATCGGTGACCACGCTGCGGCGGAGCACCTTTCCGGAGTAGCTGCCGTGCACCTGGCCCGGCTCGTCGAGCGGCGCGTCGAGGTTGTCCGTCCCGTTGTCGGGGCGGTCGGCCGTCATCTCCTCCACACCGAGGCGCGGGATCGACATCACGGCGTCCAGCAGCGCCGGAGAGAGCCGCTGCCCGGCGACGAAGCCGACGGCCACGCCTCCGACCGCCACCTCGCGCCGGGGATGCTCGGCCGCGTGGACGATCGTGTCGGCCACGATCTCCGGCGCGTAGACCGGTGGTGGGGGCTTCGGCATCGCCCCGACCTTGCTGCGGGAGTGTTCGAAGAACGGCGTGTCGATCGCCGCGGGGAGGATCGTGGTCACGGCGATCGGGGCGCCCTCCGCTGCCAGCTCCATCCGCAGCGTGTCGTAGAGCGCGCGCACCGCCCACTTGCTCGCCGCGTAGGGGCTCTGCATCGGCACCGACCGCACGCCCTCCAGCGACGAGACCCCGATGATCCCGCCGCCGCCCGCCCGACGCAGGGCCGGCAGGGCCGAGTGCATGCCGTGCACGTGGCCGAGGACGTTGACCCGCATGACCCGGTCGAACTCCTCGGAGCTGATGTCCTCGACGCGGCCCCACACGCCGACGGCCGCCGTGGTGACCCACGTGTCGATGCGGCCGAAGCGCTCCTCGGCGGCCGCGGCGAGGGCCCGCACCGCCTCCGGCTCGGCGATGTCGGTCGGCACCGCGACGGCCGTCCCCCCTGCGCTCGTGATCTGCTCCACGAGGCTCTCGAGGGCCGCGACCCCGCGGGCAGCACAGACGACCTTCGCCCCGCGCGCGGCGAACGCGAGCGCGCTCGCCCGCCCGATCCCGCTCGAGGCGCCCACGATGACGACCACCTGGTCCGACACCGGTCTCGGCATGTCGCATTCCTCCCGTCCGTCGCGGCGACGGACTACCCCCACGCTCCCGCCGCAACCTCGCCACGGTCATTTCCGGCGAACGGGCCCGGGACGGAGGACGATGGGCCGTGACGACCCCCGTGGAGGTGGACGTGCCGCAGGACCGCCCCGGATCCGGACCTTTCGACGACCTGTTCGAACGCCTGATCGGCAACCTCGAGACCACTCTCGGCAGCGCCATGCCCCGTCCCGACGCCGGTCCGAGGCCGCCGGGCACCCATGCCCGCACTCCCCGTCTCGACCGGTTCGGGCGGGATCTCACCGCAGCGGCCGCGCAGGGGCGCCTCGACCCGGTCATCGGCCGGGACGCGGAGGTCGAAGAGGTGCTCGAGGTGCTGGCCCGCCGCACCAAGAACAACCCGGTGCTGGTCGGCGACCCGGGCGTCGGCAAGACGGCGATCGTCGAGGGCATCGCCCAGCGGGTGGCCGACGGCGAGGTGCCCGAGACGCTGAAGGACGTGCGCGTGGTCTCGCTGGACCTGGCGGGCATGGTGGCGGGCACCCGGTACCGCGGCGACTTCGAGCAGCGGCTCACCGGCGTCATCGACGAGGTCGTGGCGGCCGAGCGGTCGATCGTGCTGTTCGTCGACGAGTTGCACGCCGTCGTGGGTGCGGGGGCGGCCGAGGGCGGGGCGATGGACGCCGGCACCCTGCTCAAACCGGCGCTCGCCCGCGGCGAGCTGCAGCTCATCGGCGCCACGACGCTGCAGGAGTACCGCAAGCACATCGAGAAGGACGCCGCGCTGGAACGGCGCTTCGAGCCCGTCCGGATCGCCGAGCCCACCGTCGCCACGACGATCGCGATCCTGCGCGGGCTGCGGCAGCGCTACGAGGAACACCACGACGTCCGGATCAGCGATGCCGCGGTGGTGGCCGCCGCCGAGCTGTCGCACCGCTACGTCACCGACCGGTTCCTGCCCGACAAGGCCATCGACCTCGTCGACCGGGCGAGCGCACGCGCCCGCATCCGGGCCGGCCGCGCGAACGCCGACCCGCCGGTGGACGAACGGGTCGAGCAGCTGCGCCGGGCCCGCGACATCGCCGTCGACGCCGAGGAGTTCGAGCGCGCCCACGCGCTCACCCGCGAGATCGACGCCGCGGAGACCGCGTCCGGTGCCATGGCCGGCACCGTCGAGATCACCGCCGACGACGTCGCGACCGTCCTCGCGCAGAGCACCGGCATCCCGGTCGCCCGGCTCACCACCACCGAACGGGACCGGCTGCTCGACCTGGAGACGCTGCTGCACCGCCGCGTCGTCGGGCAGGACGACGCCGTGGAGGCCGTGGCCGACGCGGTGCGTGCGGGCCGGGCCGGGCTGGCGCACCCCGACCGGCCGATCGGGTCGTTCCTGTTCCTCGGCCCCACCGGTGTCGGCAAGACGGAGCTGGCCAGGGCGCTGGCGGAGGCCCTGTTCGGCTCGGCGGACGCGCTGCTGCGCTTCGACATGAGCGAGTACGCCGACCGCAGCAGCGCGATGCGGCTCGTGGGGGCCCCGCCGGGGCACATCGGGTACGACGACGCGGGCCAGCTCACCGAGGCCGTCCGGCGCACGCGCTACGCGGTGCTGCTCCTCGACGAGATCGAGAAGGCCCACCCGGACGTCACCGCCACCCTGCTCCAGGTGCTCGACGCGGGGCGGCTGACCGACGCCCACGGGCGCACCGTCGACTTCACGAGCACGGTCGTGATCATGACCAGCAACCTCGGTGCCGACCGGCTCCTCGCCGCGGCGCAGGCGGGACGCCCGGCGGAGGAGGTGCGCGACCCGGTGCTCGCCGCGATGCGCGCCCACTTCCGTCCGGAGTTCCTCAACCGGATCGACGACATCGTGCTGTTCCACGCCCTCGACCGCGCCGAGCTGCGCCGCATCACCCACCTGCTGCTCGCCGAGACCGGGGAGCGGCTGCACGCGCAGGGCATCACCCTGGACCTCACGGAGGGCGCGGTCGACTGGCTCGCCGAACGCGGCTACCAGCCCGAGCTCGGTGCCCGGCCGCTGCGGCGCACCATCGCACGCGAGCTCGACCGCAAGCTCTCCCGCATGATCATCGCGGGCGACCTCGGGCCGGGGCAGCGGATCGTCGTCGACGTGGTGGACGGCGCACTGGTACTGCAGCCACGAACGGACTGACCTGCACAGGCCCCCGCGCCGACGTTTTCGGCGGGGGACGGTAGGGGACCTAGTCACGAGAGCACGAATCCGGACCAGAGCGGGAGGACGTCGCATGACGTCGGTGAAGAAGCAGCTCAAGACCCTGAAGAAGCGTCAGGACGACCTCGAGCGCGCGCTGCAGGACCTCAAACCCAAGCGGATCCGCAAGCTCACCCGCCGACTACGCAGGACGAACGGGGACGACAGGTTCGCCTCCCGGCTCAAACGGCGCATCACCCGCTGACCTCCACACCACACCACCCGGGCACGTGAGCGCCTACTTCCGCATGCCCGCCCCCCGCCATCGAGCCGGCCAGCCGGCTGCGCGGCGCACCCCGGCCACCCGATGGCCGACGAGCTACGGGCCCACGCCCGCGCTGATCGTTCCGAGATGCGCCTGTTCGCCCCCGCCGGGGCCGATCCGCGGATCTCGCGGCGATCAGCGGTCCAGGGCCGCCCGACGGTCCGGCGCCGCCACTCACCGCGACCGCAGAATCACCTCCCGCACGCGGAGCCGGAGTACGTCCCATTTGGACCGGTTCGGGAAGGTCATCTCTGCCGTCACGTCACTGTTTTGTGAGGGGATAGACAGGCGAATCGGCCCCCCGACCAGCAGTTACGGCGTTCACTGGAAGTGGTCTCCCTCACGGACGAGGGAGAAGTTCACCGGAGTCGCCTCGGGATTCGCACCCGGACGGCCGCCGGGCGGAGCGGCCCGGCGAGACCTGGGAGGCAAGAATGAGCATCGACACCAACAGCCGTTCGACCACCGCCGTCGAAGCGCCGGACTACAGCTTCTGGCGCGAGCACACCACGATCGCGCTCTCGCCGGTGGCCGCACCGTCCATCCTCGGGCTGTTCGGCTTCGCTGCGGCCACCTTCATGGTCGCGGCCAACCTGGCCGGCTGGTACGGCAACGCGCAGACGCCCTTGGTCCTGTTCCCGTTCGCGCTGGCCGCGGGCGGGATCGCGCAACTGCTCGCCGGCATGTGGTCCTACCGGGCGCGGGACGCGGTCGCCACCGCCATGCACGGCATCTGGGGCTCGTTCTGGATCGGCTACGGCATCTACAACCTGCTCATCGCACTGGGCGTGCTGCCCCCCGCAGCCACCAACGCCACAGCCGCGAGCGCCTTCGGCTTCTGGTTCGTGGTGCTGGCCGCGATCACCGTGACGGGCGCGATCGCCGCGAGCCGGGAGAACGCCGCGCTGACCGCGGTGCTGGGTACCTTGGCCATCGGCGCCGCCCTGCTCGCCGTCTCCCTGCTGGGCGCCCTGCCGGTGGTGCAGACCATCGCCGCCTACGTGCTCCTCGTCTCCGCCCTCCTCGCCTGGTACGTCGGCAGCGCGCTGATGTTCGAGGCCACCTTCAAGCGGGCCGTCCTGCCGGTCGGCAAGCGCACCGCGGCGGCGACGGACTCCGGCGCCCTCCCGAACAACCTGATCCAGTACGAGGCGGGCGAGCCGGGCGTCAAGGCCGGGCAGTGACCAGGCCGCACCAACCAGCGCCCTGAGACACCGCAAGAACTGAGACACCGCGAGCACTGAGACACCGCCACCGCGCACCCCGCCGGGGTGCGCGGTGGCGGTGCTGCGCAGCACGCCTGCCGATCGTCGACGCCCGTAGCCGCTTTCGCGCGTAGCGTCGTCCGGTATGGCCGATCAAAGTCCGAGCGAGCAGGCCCGTGAGGCCGTGCTCAGGGCGATCATCAAGTCCGCTCCGTCGGTGGGCAACAGCCCGGCAGGCATCCGCGACCTCGCCGAGGCCTACGCGCTCCTGGAACGGGACCTGATCCCCAACGCCGGTGTGGTGCACAACAAGACCTGAGCGCCGCCGGGAACCGTAGATTCCACGGCATGGTGCAGACGATCCGGTTCCACGAGACCGGCGGGCCCGAGGTGCTGCGCTACGAGGACCTCCCGATCCGTGCCCCCGGTCCGGGTGAGGTGCGGATCCGGGTCGACGCGATCGGGCTCAACCGCGCCGAGGTCAACTTCCGGCGCGGGACCTACCTCGAACGGCCCGTGCTCCCGGCCGGCCTGGGCACCGAGGCCTCCGGCGAGGTGCTGGAGGTCGGGCCCGGCGTGGAGCGCTGGGCGGCCGGGGACGCCGTGAGCGTGGTGCCGGCGTTCTCCCAGAACGACTACCCGGTGTACGCCGAGGAGGCGATCGTGCCGGCGACGGCGCTCGTCGCCCGCCCCGAGGGCATGGACGCGGTCACCGGCGCCGCGATCTGGATGCCCTACGTCACCGTCTACGGGATGGTGCAGGAGATCGTCCGGGTCCGGCCGGGAGACCACGTGCTCGTCACGGCCGCTGCCAACAGCATCGGCATGGCCGCGCTGCAGGTCGTGCGCCATCTCGGCGCGATCCCGATCGCCACCACCCCGCGCGGCGACCAGCGGGCCGCCCTGCTCGACGCCGGAGCCGCCACAGTCGTCGTCACCGGCGCCCACGACGACCCCGATGGCGCCGCCGACGTCCCGGCAGCCGTCCGCGCCACTACCGGCGGCCGCGGCGCCGACCTGGTGCTCGACGCGGTCGGCGGACCGCAGGTGGCGCAGCTCGTGGCCGCGTGCGCTCCCGGCGCCACGGTGATCGTGCACGGCGGCCTGTCCGGGCAGCCGACGCCCCTGCCCGGCGGCGGGTACGCGCCGGTGTGGCTGCGCCGGTACCGCGTCTTCGAGATCACCGCCGACCCGGCCGCGCTGCGCCGTGCCGAATACTTCATCCGCTCGGGCCTCGCCGCGGGAGCGTTCGCGCCCGTCGTCGACCGCATCTTCGACTTCGACGACGTCGCCGCCGCGCACCGCTACGTCGACTCGCCCGAGCGTGGCCCGGGCAAACCGGTCATACCGGCTCCAACGCCCCTCTCGCTGAGCACGGTGGCCCGGCATCGGCGACGCTGTCCGGTACCACCGGGCGGCAGGCCCCGGGTCAGGAGGGACGATGTCTCGACCGCTTCCCGTCGCGCTGGTCCAGGCCTCTCCCCACCGGATCGACGAGCCGTGGGGCGCGTTCGGCACCGAGGTGTCGGAGCTGGTCGCCGACCTGCCGGCGACCCGGCTGGTGGTCTACCCGGAGCTGCACCTGCACGGTGCGGACGGGCCGGTGAAGGAGCGGAACCGGCGACTCGCCGACGCCGCCGTCCGCCTCGACGACCCCCGCCTGAAGGAACTCGGTGAGCTCGCCGGGGACCTGGGCATCTGGCTGGTTCCGGGGAGCCTGTGCGAACGCGGTGCCGACGGGAACCTCTACAACACCGTCGTGGTCCTCTCGCCCGCCGGGGAGCTCGTGGCGCACTACCGCAAGATCTTCCCGTGGCGGCCCTACGAGCCCTACCACCCCGGCGACCGGTTCGTGACCTTCGAGCTCGACGACCTCGGCCGGGTCGGGCTGTCCATCTGTTACGACGCGTGGTTCCCCGAGCTCACCCGGCACCTGGCGTGGATGGGCGCCGAGGTCGTCGTCAACGTCGTGAAGACCACCACCGCCGACCGGGCGCAGGAGCTCGTGCTGGCCCGCGCCAACGCGATCGTCAACCAGGTCTTCATGGTCAGCGTCAACGCCGCGGCCCCGGTGGGCGTCGGGCAGAGCCTGGTGGTCGACCCCGAGGGCCTGGTACGGGTGGCCGCGCCGAGCGAGGCGCCCACGGTCCTGACCGACGTGCTGGACCTCGACCACGTCGCGCGCGCCCGGCAGTTCGGGACGGCCGGGCTGAACCGGATGTGGGACCAGTTCCGTCCCGGCGACGAGCCGGTGGCGCTGCCGCTGTACGAGGGCCGGATCGACCCGGCCAGGTGGGGCACCGGCCCCGACGACCGGCCCGGCTGACACCCACCCGCTCTCCCGAGACGGCCGACACAACCCCCGGAGGATCAGGCATGGCCTCGTCACCAACGCTCGTGCGGGCACTGACGTTGCGGTCGGTCGTGCTCTTCGGACTCGCCTACATGACCCCGCTGATCGTGCTGGGGATCTTCGGCGTGATCGCGTCCGCGACCGGTGGCGCCTCGGCGTCGGCGTACCTGCTCGCGCTCGTCGCCATGATCTTCACGGCGCTGAGCTACGGGAAGATGGCCGCGGCCTTCCCGGTCGCCGGCTCGGCCTACACCTACGTGCGCCGCACCGTCGACTCGCGGGTCGGGTTCCTCGTCGGGTGGGCGGTCCTGCTGGACTACCTCTTCCTGCCGATGGTGATCTGGCTGATCGGCGGGTCGTACCTGCAGGCCCAGTTCCCCGCGGTGCCGTTCTGGGTGTGGATCATCGCGTTCATCGCGATCACCACCGTGCTCAACGTGGTCGGCGTGCGGGTTGCCGAGAAGGCCAACTACCTGCTGATGGCGTTCCAGGTGCTGGTCGTGGTGATCTTCGTGGCCCTGTCGATCGCGCACGTCGCCGGGCTGGGCGGGGCGCCGGCGGTGTTCGACGCGGGGCCGTTCTGGAACGACTCCGCCTCGGTCGCCGGGATCGCGGGCGGCGCCGCGATCGCCGCGTACTCGTTCCTGGGCTTCGACGCGGTCACCACCCTCACCGAGGAGACGGTCGACCCCCGCAGAACCATCCCGCGGGCCATCCTGCTCGTCGCGCTCATCGGCGGCGTGGTCTTCATCGTCGTCAGCTACGCGGCGCAGCTGGTGCGGCCGGGAGGGGTGTTCGACACCCCCGACGCCGAGTCCTCCGCGGCGTTCACCCTCGCCCGCGACATCGGCGGGACGCTGTTCTCCTCGATCTTCCTCGCCGGCCTGGTGCTCGCCCAGTTCGCGTCCGGCCTCGCCGCGCAGGCCGGGGCGTCCCGACTGATGTACGCGATGGGCCGCGACTCGGTGCTGCCCCACCGCGTCTTCGGCTACCTGCAGCCCCGGTTCCGCACCCCGGCGCTGTGCATCGCCCTCACCGCGCTGGTCGGGCTGATCGCCCTCACGATCGACGTCGCCACCTCCACGTCGTTCATCAACTTCGGGGCGTTCACGGCTTTCACGATGGTGAACGTCTCCGTGGTGGCGTACTACCTCCGGCAGCGCAGGCAGGGCGTCACGCTCAACCCGGCCACGTACGTCGTGCTGCCCGTCCTCGGGGCGCTGGTGGACCTCTACCTGCTGACCCGGCTCGACAGCACCGCCATCGAGCTCGGGCTGGCCTGGCTGGCGCTGGGCGTGGTCTACCTCGCCGTGCTCACGAAGGGCTTCCGGGTGGCTCCCCCCGAGGTGGAGTTCACCGAGGACGTGGACACCGATTCCCCGGCCCGCACCTCCCGCTGACCGCGAGCATCCGCGTGGTGACGCGGGTCACGTGCCGGTCGTGAACCGGACGGAAGATCACGGAGTCTCCTCCTGTGGGCGGATTGCGATGTCCGCCGACGGGAGAGGTGGACATGGCTCGGATTGTCGTACTGGGCGGGGCAATGACCGGCCTCGCCACTGCAGCGCTGCTCGGCCGCGACGGGCACGACGTCACGGTGCTGGAGCGCGACGTGGCGGAGCCGAAGGGTGATGCGGACGAGCTGTGGCGCACGTGGGACCGGCCGGGCGTCAGCCAGTTCCGGCTTCCCCACATCATGCTGGGCGCCTGGAACAAGGTGATGGAAGAGGATCTCCCCGAGGTCCTCGACGAGGTGGTGCGGCTGGGCTGCAGCCACGTCAACACGATCGCGATACAGCCGGACACCCTCACCGGCGGCCCCCGCCCGGGTGACGAGGAGCTGCGCAACCTGATAGGTCGCCGCCCGGTCGTGGAGGCGGCGCTGGCGACGGTCGCGGCGCGCACGCCGGGCGTGACGATCCGGCGCGGGACGAAGGCCGAGTCGCTCGTGGCCACCGCGGGAGCCGACGGAGTTCCGCAGGTCGGGGGCGTGGTGACCCAGGACGGCGAGGTGCTGACCGCCGACCTCGTGGTCGACGCGATGGGTCGTAACACCACGCTCGACCGGATGCTCGACGCAATCGGAGCGACGGGACCCGAGGTGCAGGCGGAAGACCTCGGTTTCGTCTACTACTGCCGGCACTTCCGCAACAACGAGCCTCGGACGATGCCCGTGGTGGGCGCGGTCATCCCCTATGAGGGGATGACACTGCTCGTCATCCCCGCCGATGCCGACACCTACTGCCTGGTCTTCTCGGTGGCGAGCAACGACCACGACATGCGCGGCCTGCGGGAGGTCGACGCCTGGGAACGCGCACTGGCCCTCTTCCCGAACTTCGCGCCGGTGCGTGCGGTGTCCACACCGATCACCGACATCCAGGTGATGAACGGTGGCGGCGACCGGCGCCGATCCCTCCTCGTCGACGGCGCGCCGGTGGTGACCGGGCTGGTCGCCGTCGGCGACTCCGCCGTCAGGACCAACCCCCTGCTCGGGCGCGGCGCGTCGACGGGCCTCGTGCAGGCGCGCACGCTGCGAGACGTGCTCCGGGAGGTGACACCCGATCGGCCCGACGAGCTGGCGCTCCGCTTCGCCGAGGCGGTCGAGGCGACCGTCGGCCCGATGTACCGGTTCACGCTCGACCAGGACCGGCACCGGATGGCCGAGGTCCAAGCGGAGATCGCCGGCAGACCCTACCCGCCGGCAGGAGCGGGCTGGCGGCTCCAGCGGGCGCTCCAGATGATGTTCGCTCAGGACCCCGACGCGCTGCGCGCCCTCTTCCGGGCGGCCCACCGCATCGAGGCTTTCGACACCGACACGCTGCCGGACACGCTGCGCGTCAAGATCGAGGAACTCGACGCCGACCGGCCCGTCTACCCGCCGGGCGGCCCGACCCGAACCCAGCTGCTGGCCGCCGTCTCCGGACGGGCCGCGCAGAGCGCCCCGGCGTAGCGGTCACGGCCGACGACACCCGCCGTCGCCCGGGGCAGCGGTTCAGCTGCCCTGGGCGAACGGCACGAGCAGCTCGTGTTCCAGCAGGTAGCGCAGGATGAACTCGTGTGACGTCGCGAGGTGCATGCGGGTCAGCTCGGCGGCCGCGGCGGCGTCGCCCACCCGGACCGCGTCGAGGATCTGCCGGTGCTCGTCGTGCAGATGGTCGACCTTGCCGATCACGCCGACGTGGAGGTACAGGTAGCGGTCGGTGAGCCGCCTGAGGTGCTCGGTCAGCTCGATCATCCGCGGCCGGTCGGCGCAGGTGTAGACGTGCTCATGGAACCGGGCGTTGGCGTCGAGCCATTCGGCCGGCGACGGGTCGGCCTCCATCACCTCGACCAGCGCCGCCATCTGCGCGATCTGGGCCCGACCGACGTTGGGCACGGCCAGCCGGGTGAGCACCGGCTCGACGGCCTCCCGCAGCTCGTAGAGCTCCTGCAGCTCGGCGATCGACAGCTCCCGCACGACGGACGTGGTCGGGCCGAGATCGACCAGCCCCTCGCTCGCCAGCACCTGCAGCGCGTCGCGGGCCGGCATCCGGCTGACGTCGTACTCCGCCGCGAGCCGGGCCTGCGACAGCACGGTGCCCGGCTTCAGGTCACCGCTCAGGACCCGGCGACGCAGATCGCGCGTGATCCGCCCTGCAGCCGACTCGGCCGCCATATGACCCTCCTGCCCGTCCCCGCGGCCAGTATGCACTTCCGGCGCAAATCCTCAAGATCGGCGTACCCCTGTGCCCCTTGTCACCCCATCGGCACCGAGCTAGCGTCACCCCGTATACCGATAACGGCAAGGCGTATACGAGTTGAGGAGTTCGACGATGACCATCACCGCTCCGTCTACCGCGGACACGGACCCGCTCGGAGGTCTGCCGACCGGGTTGCGCATCGGAGGCCGTGTCGTGGACGGGCGCGCCGCACCGATCCCCGTCACGAACCCGGCCACCGGCGAGGTCTTCGCCCACGTGGCGGGCGCCAGCGAAGAGGACATCGACGAGGCCGTCCGCGTCGCGGACCGGACCTTCCGCTCCGGCGTGTGGCGCGATCTGCCGATCCAGGAGCGCGCCCGCCTGGTCAACCGGTTCGCCGACGGCATCGAGGCCCGGATGACCGAGCTCTACCGGCTCGAGACGATGAACAACGGCCGGCCCATCACGGAGACCAAGGCCCAGATCACACGGCTCGCGGAGTGGTACCGGTACAACGCGGCCCTGCTGCTGGCCGACCGCGGCTCGGTGGTCCCGCTGCGCGGTGACTACCACGCGTACACCAGCCGGTTCCCGCTCGGCGTGGTCGGGATCCTGTCCTCCTTCAACCACCCGATGATGATCGCGTCGAAGAGCCTCGCTCCCGCGCTGGCCACCGGCAACACCGTGGTCCTCAAGCCGTCCGAGCAGACCCCGCTCACCGCACTGCTGCTGGGCCAGATCGCCCAGGAGGCCGGGATCCCCGACGGCGTCCTCAACGTGGCGCCCGGGCTCGGACCGACCGCCGGCGCGGCACTGACCGAGCACCCGCTGGTCAAGAAGGCCGTCTTCACCGGCGGCACCGAGCCCGGCCGGGCGATCGCGCTCGCCACGGCCAAGCGGTTCGCCAAGGCGACGCTGGAGCTCGGCGGCAAGTCCCCCGTCCTGATCTTCGACGACACGCCCATCGACGTGGCAGCCCGTGGAGCAGCGTTCGGTGGCTTCATCGGGGCCGGCCAGACCTGCATCGCCGGCAGCAGGCTGCTGATCCAGCGCAGCATCTACGACCAGGTCGTGGAGGCGCTGTCGCAGGTCGCCCGGTCGATCCGCATCGGCGACCCCGCCCTGGAGAGCACCCAGCTCGGGCCGGTCATCTCGAAGCGGGCGCAGGACCGGATCCTCAACTACGTCGAGATCGGCCGCTCCGAGGGCGCCAGGGTGGCCGCGGGTGGCCGCGCCGCCGAGGTGCCCGGCCTGCCCGGCGGGTTCTTCATCGAGCCCACCGTGCTCGCCGACGTCACCAACGACATGCGGGTGGCCCGCGAGGAGATCTTCGGGCCGGTCGTCGTGGCCATCCCCTTCGACGACGAGGAGCACGCCGTCACCCTGGCCAACGACTCGCCGTTCGGGCTGGGTTCCTCGGTGTGGACGCGGGACGTCGCGCGGGCCCACCGGGTGGCCGGACGGCTCGAGATGGGCATGGTCTGGATCAACGACCACCACCGCCTCGACCCGTCCTCCCCGTGGGGCGGCCTGCGCGAGAGCGGGGTCGGCCGTGAGGGCGGCTGGGAGTCCTTCAACGACTTCACCCACGTCCGCGCGATCACCGTGCGGACGGCTCCGGACGACGTCGACTGGTACGGCGGCGTCGCCACGGAAAGGCTCAACTGATGTCCGGTCTCACCATCTCCTCCCCGGCCGAAGGCGTCGTGGAGGTGGAGCTGGACAACGGCACCGACAACCTCCTGACCATCGCGATGTGCGAGGAGCTCACCGAGCTTCTGCTGCACCCCCCGGCCGGGGCGCACGTGCTCCGGCTGTGGGCCAACGGCCCGGCGTTCTGTCTCGGGCGCGAGCGGGCCGGCACCACGCCTGCCGCCCTGCACGCCGAGACGCAGGTGCTGGTGGGTCTGCAGCGCGCGCTGCGCAGGACCCCGCTGGTGACCGTCGCCGAGGTGCAGGGGGACGCCGCCGGTTTCGGCGTCGGCCTCCTCGCGGCGTGCGACGTCGCGGTCGCGGCGGCGGAGGCGCGGTTCTGGTTCCCCGAGATCGGCATCGGACTGGCACCTGCCCTGGTGCTGGCCTGGCTGCCCAAGGTCGTCGGTGAGCGGCAGGCGTTCTGGCTCACCGCCACCGGCGAGAAGATCACCGCCGCGCGCGCCGCCGAGCTCGGCCTGCTCAACGCCGTGGTCAGCGGCCCCGACGACCTGTCGAAGGACGTCGACGAGCGCGTGGCCGCACTGCGCGAACGCGATCCCCGCCTGCACACCGAGATCCGGGAGATGTTGCAGGCCGGCCGGGGCCTCGACGAGGACCAGGCCCTCGAACTGAGCGTCGACCGGTTGGTCGTCGGCTCGCTGCGCCGCCTCGGCCAGCTCCCCGGCACCACCTGACCCCCGTAGGGCTTGGCAAAGGAGCCGATGTTGCGAGTAGTTGACCACGGCGCGCGCACCTGGCGTCATGAGATCAGCCGTTACCAGTGGGCCGTCCTGGTCGCCACCACCATGGGGTGGGCGCTGGACGGCTTCGATTCCAGCCTCTTCACCCAGGTCGCCGGGCCGGCGACCACCGACCTGCTCGGTCATGCGTCCTCGTTCTACAGCGGCGTGGCTGTCACCGTGTTCCTGTTCGGCTGGGCGGTGGGCGCGGTGGCGTTCGGCGCGCTGGCCGACTACGTCGGGCGCGTCCGGGTGCTGATGATCGGCGTACTGACGTACTCCGTGTTCACCGCGCTGGCGACGCTGTCCGGAGAGTTCTGGCAGTTCGCGGTGCTGCGCTTCGTCGCCGGGATCGGTTCCGGGGTGGAGCTGCCGATCGGCGCCGCGCTCGTCGCCGAGGCGTGGAACAACCGCCACCGCGCCAAGGCCAGCGGGATCATGATGTCCGGACTGGCGATCGGCTCGTTCCTCGCCGCGATCGTCTACAACTTCGTCGGCGGCTTCGGCTGGCGGATCACCCTGGCCTTCGGCATCGTCCCGGCGCTGCTGGTGCTGTTCATCCGCAGCCACGTGCACGAGCCCGACTCGACAGCGCAGGTGAAGGCCGCCCGCGCGGTACGCAAGCAGGAGCGGGCGGCGGGCGCGCACAAGATCGCGGCCGACCGGTTCGTCCTCACCCAGCTGTTCACGCCGCCGATGCTGCGGCGCACGTTGCCCTGCACGATCATCTGCATCGGCGCGTTGTTCGCCTTCTGGGGCGTCACCACGTGGACCCCGCAGATCGTCCGGGTCGTGGTGGGCGAGCACGGCGTCACCGGGAACGCCGCGGTGAGCTACGTGTCGTGGGCCGTGGCCATGCTCAACCTCGGCGGCCTGCTCGGGTACGCCAGCTGGGGCTTCATCGCCGACAAGATCGGGCGCAAGCCCACGTTCGCGATGAGCCTGGTGATCGGCATCGTCGCGGTCGGCGTGCTCTACCCGTTCGGCACGACCTTCACGACCTACATGTGGCTGTTGCCCTTCGTCGGCTTCGGGGTCTTCGGTGTCCTCTCGGGCAGCGCCGTGTTCTTCCCCGAGCTGTTCGGGGCGTCGGTGCGGGCCTCGGCGCTCGCCGTCACCAACAGCATCGGCCGGCTGTTCACCGCGGCGGGCCCGCTGCTCGCCGGCGTCATCGCGACGCAGTGGTTCCACGGCAGCCTGGCCCTGGCCACCACCGCGGTGTCCGGCCTGATCGTCATCTCGTTCATCGGCCTGGCGTTCACGCCCGAGACCCACGGCCGGTTCCTCTACAACGACGACCCCACGACCTCGGTCGACGGGCGGGTCGCCGCGAACATCGTCAGCGAAGGAATACGACCATGAAGACCATCGATCACTGGATAGGCGGCAAGCCGACCGCGGG
Source organism: Pseudonocardia xinjiangensis (assembly GCF_050948425.1). Classification (NCBI taxonomy): domain Bacteria; kingdom Bacillati; phylum Actinomycetota; class Actinomycetes; order Pseudonocardiales; family Pseudonocardiaceae; genus Pseudonocardia; species Pseudonocardia xinjiangensis. The sequence continues at coordinate 5,708,295 of NZ_CP192009.1, forward strand.
CACCGCGCAGCGCACCGGCGCCGTGTTCAACCCGGCAACGGGACGCCAGCAGGCCGAGGTCGCACTCGCCGACGGCAGCGACGTCGACCTCGCCGTGCAGGCGGCGTCCGAGGCGTTCGTCTCGTGGTCGCAGACCTCGCTGAGCAAGCGGACCGCCATCCTGTTCGCCTTCCGCGAGCTGATCCGCGCCCACACCGACGAGCTCGCCGAGCTCATCACCGCGGAGCACGGCAAGGTGCTCTCCGACGCCCGTGGCGAGGTACAGCGGGGCCTCGAGGTCGTCGAGTTCGCGTGCGGGATCCCGCAGCTGCTCAAGGGCGAGTTCTCCGACCAGGTCTCCACCGGCATCGACAGCTTCTCGTTCCGTCAGCCGCTCGGGGTGGTCGCGGGGATCACGCCGTTCAACTTCCCGGTGATGGTCCCGATGTGGATGAACCCCATCGCCATCGCCTGCGGCAACACGTTCGTGCTCAAGCCGAGCGAGCGGGTGCCGTCGGCATCCGTGCTCCTCGCCGAGCTGTGGGCCGAGGCCGGGCTCCCCGACGGCGTCTTCAACGTGGTGCACGGCGACAAGGTGGCGGTCGACGCGCTGCTCGACCACCCGGACGTCGCCGCGGTGTCCTTCGTCGGCTCCACCCCCATCGCCCGCTACGTGCACGAGCGCGCGACGCGCGCCGGCAAGCGCGTGCAGGCTCTCGGCGGGGCGAAGAACCACGCCGTGGTGCTCCCGGACGCCGACATCGACTTCGCCGCCGAGCACCTGTCCGCGGCGGGCTTCGGCTCCGCGGGCCAGCGCTGCATGGCGATCTCGGCGGCGGTGGCCGTCGGCAGCGCGGCCGACGCCCTCATCGAGGCGCTGCGGGCGAAGGCCACCGCGGTGCAGGTGGGTCCGGGCGTCGAACCGTCCAGCGAGATGGGTCCGGTGATCACCCAGGAGGCCAAGGACCGCATCATCGGGTACGTGACGTCGGCGGAGAGCCAGGGCGCCACCCTCGTGGTCGACGGCCGGGCGATCGAGGGCGACGCCCTGCAGGACGGCTACTTCGTCGGGCCCACCGTGGTCGACCACGTGACGCCCGAGATGGACGTCTACCGCAACGAGGTCTTCGGCCCGGTGCTGGTGGTGCTGCGCGCCGAGACCCTCGACGAGGCGATCGCGCTGATCAACGCCAACCCCTTCGGCAACGGCACCTCCGTCTTCACCGGCAGCGGGCAGGCCGCGCGCCGGTTCCAGCGTGAGGTGACCGTCGGCATGATCGGGGTCAACGTGCCGATCCCCGTGCCCATGGCCTACTACTCGTTCGGGGGCTGGAAGGACTCGCTGTTCGGCGACATGCACGTGCACGGCGCGGAGGGCGTCCGGTTCTACACCCGGGCCAAGGTCGTCACGTCCCGCTGGCCGCAGGCCGACACGAGCAGGGGCGCCAGCTACAGCTTCCCCACCTCCAGCTGAACGGAGCCCGCCCCCGTGGCGGACTACTCTGCCGGGGGATGGCAGGACTGTCTGTTCGACCCCCGGGCCCCCATCTCCAGCCGACCGCCGCGACCGCACCGTGAGCGTCCTGCGTTCCGCTGAGCTGGTCGGGCGCGACGCGGAGTGGCAGTCGGGCCTGGCCGCACTCGCACGGCTGGAGCAGGGGCACGGCGGCCTGCTGGTGCTGGCCGGGGAGGCCGGGATCGGCAAGTCCCGGCTGGCCGCCGACCTGGCGGAGCGGGCCGCGGAGCGCGGCGTGGCGGTACTGCGCGGGCGTGCCGTCCACGGCGGTGGGGCGCAGGCCTACCGTCCCCTCGCCGGGGCCGCCTCGCAGGCACTGCGCACCAGGCCGCTCGACGAGGCCGGCGGGGCCGCCGTACAGGCCGGGCTGGCGGCCCTCCTGCCCGGCCTGGTGCCGGGCCCGAGGGCCGCGCTCTCGCCCCTGCTGGTGGCCGAGACCATGCTGCGTCTGAGCCGGGCGCTCGACTCGGGTTCCGGTGTGCTCGTCGTCCTGGAGGACCTGCACTGGGCCGACTCGGAGACGCTCGCGGTCCTGGACTACCTCGCCGACTACCTGCACGAGGAGCCGCTGCTCCTGCTGGCCACGACCCGCACCGACGACGTGGCGGCAGGCCGGTTCGACGAGTGGGCCCGGCGCCCGGCCGCCGCGGTCCTGCACCTCGGACGCCTGAGCCTCACCGACGTTCAGCGGCTGGCCAGGGCCTGTGCCCCCGACCGGGAGCTGCCCGACGACGTGGTCGAGATGGTGGTCTCCCGCAGTGACGGGATCCCCTTCCTCGTGGAGGAGCTGCTGGCGAACGGCTCGGGTGCGGTCCCGCTGTCCTTCGCGCACAGCGTGGCCACCCGCCTAGACGAGCTGGGTCGCCCGGCAGCCGACGTGCTGCAGGCCGCGTCGGTGCTGGGCCGCGACGTCGACTGGTCCCTCGTCCGGGACGCGGTGGGCCTGTCCGACGGCGTGGTGCTGGATGCGCTGTCGCGGGCGATCAGGTGTCAGGTCGTCGAGGAGACCACCGACGGCCAGCTCCGTTTCCGGCACGCGCTCACGCGGGAGGCGATCTGCGCGACGATGCCGCGCCCTCGCCTCGTCGAGCTGGCGGCCCAGCTCCTCGACCGCCTCCTGCTCCATCCCGTCACTGCCGACCGCTTGGCCCAGTGCGCCGAGCTCGCCCTCGTCGCCGGCCGTCCGGAGGACGCCTGCCGCCATCTCGTCGACCAGGCCGAGTCGGCGCTCGCCAGCGGTGCCGTGTCCACCGCGCTCACCGCGGCGCGCCGCGCCCGGGAGCTCGTCGACCCCGGGACGCCCGCCGGGATCGCGGCCACCTGGACGCTCGTGCGGGCGCTCGACGCGGCCGGCCACACCGCGTCGGTCGACCGGCTGGGCACGCAGCTCCTGGCGGCCGTCCCGGCGTATCCCGACGGCCCCTACCGGGCCGCGCAGCTGCAGCTGGTGCTCGCCCGGGCCGCCTCGCGGGCGATGGACCCCGTCGCCGCGCGGGGGTTCTGCGAGTCCGCGCTGCGCACTGCAGATCTCGACCGCGGGCTCGAACTGAGCCTGCACCTGACGCTCGCCGAGATCTCGTTCGACGCCCAGGACCACGACGTGGCCGTACGGCAGGCCACAGCCGCGCTGGCGGAGGCCGACGGCGGCGGGGGCTGCGCGGAAATCGCCTGCTCGGCGCTGGATCTCCTGGGGCGGTACCACATGCTGGTCGCCCACGAGCTCACCATCGGGCGCCACTACCTCGGTGAGGAGCTGCGCCGCGCCCGCCGCGCGGGACTGGACCTCGTCGAGCTCCGCGCGCTGCACCAGCTGGCCCATCTGGACGTCGCGATGCTGCGCGACGGCGCGAACCTGGACGAGGCCTCCGCGTTGGCCGAACGGATCGGCGGCCTCACCATCTCCGTCGACCTCGAGCAGCTGCGTGCCGTCACCGCGCTCACCGCGCACCGCCTCGACCGCGCCGAGGAGTACGGCCGGTGCGCTCTCGCCGCCTCCCGCCGTTACCAGCTCGGCGAGCAGTCGGCGGTGCTCACCGGCGTGCTCGCCACCGTCGAGGCGATGCAGGGCCGGGCGGTGGACGCCGCCCGGCGCATCGCTGCGGAGCTGGCGCAGCGGCAGCACAGCCCGCACGTCGAGGCCGCGATCGTGGGCGCGCCGACGGTGTTCTCCGCGCTCGTCGACGACGACCTCGCCGCGGCGCTCGGGGCGGTGCAGCGGACCCGTGCGCTGCTGCCCCGGCACGACATGATCGTCCAACCGTTCTTCCTGGGCATGTTCCACGGCGTCGCCGCTGTGGTCGTGGCAGCGTCCGGCGCCGGGGAACTGGTGGTGGGGCGCGACTGGGTGGACATCGACGACAGCTTCATGGCCGGCAGCTTCGCCGTGGCCCGGGCGATCGTGGCCGGCCGAGGCGGAGACGCCGCACGGGCCGAGCAGCTCTTCGCCCGCGGTGACGCGGAGCTTGCCGGTGCGCCCTGGATCCGTGCCGTCTTCCGCCGCCATGCCGCCGAGGCGGCGCTGCGGGACCGGTGGGGGGACCCGCAGCGGCTGCTGGCCGAGGCGGCCGAGGTCTTCATCGCCTCCGGCGACCACCGGCTGGCCCGCGCCACGGCCGCACTCGCCGGCAAGGCTGCGCCCTTCCCCGACCTCCCGGGGCTGACGAGCCGGGAGTCGGACGTGCTGTCCCTGGTGAGTACGGGGATGACCAACCAGCAGATCGCCGACCGGCTGCTCCTGTCCCCGCGCACCGTCGAGAAGCACGTGGAGCGGCTACGGGCGAAGACCGGCACCGCCAACCGCACCGAGCTCGCCGCGCTCGCGCTCACCTCGGCCGGGGGTCGGGCCCGCGCCGCCGCCGGCGGGTAGATCTACCCACCGCACGCCGCCGGTGCCCGGTGCGGCGCCGGATGAACCATCGTGGTTTCACCGCTGTGCGCTCCCCCGGCGACGGCAGACGATCAAGGCCATCTCTGATCGCACTGCCCGAGGAGCACCACCCGTGGCCGGGACCTTCACGACGAACGACGGCGCAACCCTGCGCTACACGACCACCGGAGCCGGGGAACCCGTCGTCTTCGTACACGGCTGGCTGCTCAGCTCACGGTTCTGGGAGCCGATCACCGCGCAGCTGCCCGGGCATCTGCGGGTGACCTACGACCACCGTGGTCACGGCGCCTCCGCCGACGCGGCCGCCGGGTGGCATCTGCACCGGCTGGCGTTCGACCTGCACGAGCTCCTCGAACACCTGGACCTGCACGACGTGACGCTGGTGGGCCATTCGATGGGCTGCGTGGTGACGTGGGCCTACCACGAGCTGTTCGGTCCGGCGAGGTTGCGGAAGCTGGTGCTCGTCGACCAGGCTCCGACCGTCTGCCACGATCCTGAGGAGGACGCGCAGGCCCGCGCCCGCACCGGGTCGGTGCTCACCGACGAGGAGCTCGCGGGTCTCGTGCACGCCATCGGCGACCCGGAGACGCATGAGGGCGCCGTGGAGCAGTTCTTCTCCGGGATGGTCACCCCGAACTTCTCCGACGCGGCCATGCGCGACCTGCTCGCCGTGACCGGCCGTCCTGGCGCGGCCTTCTCCGCAGCGCTCGTCGCGGACTTCGGCCGGCAGGACTGGCGTCGCGAGATCCGGCGGATCACCCTGCCCACCCTCGTCATCGCCGGCCGCGAGAGCCCCCTGCCGTGGGCCGGTTCCCGCTGGGTCGCCGACCACATCCCGGGGGCTCGGCTGGAGGTCGTCGAGGGCGCCGACGGCGGCTCGCACATGCTCATCGTCGAGGCGGACAAGCGCGTGGCCGAACTCCTGGCGACGTTCCTCGCCGAGTGACCCTCCGGGTCGGCGTCACCGCCGCCGGCCGGCGGCCGCGTCGTCCAGCGCCGGGGCCAGGAAGAGGACAGCGACGACGAGGGCACCGGCGCAGGCCAGGGCGAGCCGGTACCCGAACGCCGCGGCGAGCGGGCCGACGAGAACCGGCCCGACGAGGAACCCGAGATAGCCGCAGGTGGCGATGGCCGAGACGGCGCGGCCCGGGTTGTCCGGCTGCTTCCGCGCGGCGCTGCTCCAGGCCAGGGGAACGATCGCGGCGAGGCCGAGCCCGACCACGCCGAACCCGAGGACACCCACCCCGGCCACCGGGACCGCGATGACCAGCCCGAAGCCCAGCAGGGCGACGAGCGTCGCCCCGCGCATGACGACGACGATCCCGATCCGCCCGCTGAGCCGGTCGGCCACGAGCCGGACCGCGATCATGGCGATCGAGAAGGCGAAGAAGCCGAGGGACGCGACGGCGTGCGACGCGTCGGTGACGGTGGTGAGGTAGACCGCGCTCCAGTCGTTGACGGTGCCTTCGGCGAGGAACCCGCAGAACACGATGACCCCCACCGGGATCAGGCCCCTGCCCGGCAGCGCGAAGGGCGACTCCCCCTGACCCTGGTCCGGCCCCGCCAGGAAACCCCGGGTGGTGGCGGCCAGCGCGACCAGCAGCAGGACCGCGCCCGCGACGGGGAAGTGCGCCGCCACCGGCACCCGCTGGGCGGCCAGTACTGCCGCGACCCCGGAGCCCGCGAGCCCCCCGATGTTCCAGAACGCGTGGAAGCTCGCGAAGATCGGCCGTCCGTAGGCCTGCTCCACCCGAGCCGCGTGGGCGTTCATCGAGACGTCGAGCAGGCTGTTGCCGATCCCCAGCACCACCAGCGCCGCGACGAACCCCTCCAGGTTCGGGGCGAAGGCGACGAGCGGCAGGCCGACGCACAGGATCGTCGCTCCGACGAGGGCTCCCGCGCGGCTGCCGATCATGGTGATCAGCGGTCCCGCAGCGAGCAGGGTGACGACGGAACCGGCGGCCAGCCCGAACAGGCCCACCGCGAGCCCCCCGGGACCCAGCCCGAGGTCCGCCTGCACGGCCGGCACGCGGGCCGCCCACGTCGCGAAGGCGGCACCACAGGCGGCGAAGACCACCGAGACGCCGACCCGAGCCCGGAGCGGTTCGGCTGTCACCGGTGAAACGATAGTGATCAGCACTCGCCGTCGGAGCGGGGCGGTACCCCGGCCCCCCACCCGCGAGTCGCCCGCTCCGGCCCCGCGAGTCGCCCGCTTCGCGTGCGCGAGTCGCCCGCTCCCGACCCGCGAGTCGCCCGGTTCGCGTGCGCGAGTCGCCCGCTCCCAACCCGCGAGTCGCCCGGACCCGACCCCCGGCACGAGCCGCCCCGCTGCCCGATTCGCACGTCCTGCTGCTACTAGTCTCCTCGGCGTGATTGCTGCCGGCGCGTCCAGTCAGGCCGACCTCGACCTCGTCGTCTGGGGAGCCACCGGGTTCACGGGCCGGCTCGTCGCCGAACGCCTGGTGAGCCACGGCCAGGGTCTCCGGTGGGGGCTCGCCGGGCGGGACGTGGAGGCGTTGCACCGCCTGCGCGAGAAGATCGGTGCTCCTGCGGACACCCCGCTCCTCGTCGCCGACGCCCACGACGCCGAGTCCCTGCGCGCGCTCGTGTCGCGCACCCGTGTGGTGCTCAGCACCGTCGGTCCCTTCCTCCGGCACGGCTCGCTGCTGGTCGACCTGTGCGCGGCGAGCGGCACCGACTACGTCGACATCAACGGCGAGCCCCTCTGGGTCCGCGACATGATCGACCGCTTCGAGTCCGACGCCCGCCGTACCGGCGCCCGGATCGTCTTCTCCTGCGGGTTCGACTCACTGCCCTTCGAACTGGGCGTGCACGTGCTGGAGACGCAGGCGCGGAAGCGGTGGGACGCCCCGCTCCCCCGGGTGAGCAGCCGGATCGCCTTCACCGACGTCGGCGGGTTCACCGCAGGCACCGTCTCCACCCTCGTCGCGTCCGCCGACGCGGCGCGGGCAGACCACGCGACCGGCGCGCTGGCGGCCGACCCGTTCCTGCTGACAGGCGGCTTCCGGGGGCCGCAACAGCCGCGGCCGACCGGGCCGGAGTTCGACGACCGGCTGGGGATGTGGGCCGCACCCTGGGTGATGGCGTCGATCAACGAGGCCAACCTGCACCGCTCGAACGCGCTGCAGGGGCACGCCTGGGGCGAGGACTTCACCTACGACGAGATGATGCTCGCCGGTCCGGGAGAGGCGGGACGGGAGATCGCCGAGGGGATCACGGAGGTGATGGCGGCGATCGTGGCGCCTCGGGTGGCCGGCGCGCCTGCGATCGACCAGGCCGGTCCGGTGGTCGGCGGAGCGCCCTCCTACAAGGTCCTGGTGCTCGGCACGGACGCCGACGGGCACCGGATGACGGCCACCGTCTCCGGGGAGGGCGACCCCGGCTCCGACGCGGCCGCCGCGATGGCCCTCGAAGCCGCCCGCTGTGTGCTCCACGACCTCCCCGACGCACCGGGTGGCATGTGGACCCCCGGAGCGCTCGCCCCGGCCCAGATCGCTGCCCGGCTGATCGAGAACGGCGTGCTGACCTTCTCCGCGTTCGCCCGCTGAGGAACGGCACCTCCGCGGCGCCGGGCCGAACGCCTCATTCCGAGGCGACCTCCTTGAGGAGCGCTCGACGGGCGGCGTCGCGCAGCCATTCCTCGGCCTTCTGATAGGACCACCCGTTGTCGTCGACCAGGGTGAAGAACCCGGCGTACCCGAAGTAGAACCACAGGATGTCCAACGCCTCCTCGACGGTCAGCCCGTCGCGGAGGGCGCCGAGGTCGGCGAGGCGCTGCGCCGCGAGCAAGGTGCCGTCGCGATAGCGGGCCGTGCCCGTGGCGAGGCCTTCCGCCGCCGTGGCGTCATGCGGGGCTGCCGCGATGACGAGGCGCATGATGTCGCCGTAGTCCTGGCGCATGCTCCTGGTCAGTGCGGCGAGGAAACGCAGGAGCTCCTCCGGGTCGTCGAGCTTCGCGATCTCCGCCCGGGCCTCGGCGACCACAGGCGCGTCGGACCACTCGTCGACGAGCGTCCTGAGCAACCCCTGCTTGCCGCCGGTGACGGCGTAGACCGTGGCAGGCGCGACGCGGGCGGTCGCCGCGATCTCGTCCACTTTCGTCGCGAAGTAGCCCTTCTCGCTGAAGAGCGTCCGCGCCGCAGCGACGATCGCGCGCCTGGTCGTCTCGGCGTACTCCGCCCGGCGAGTCACGCGGCCGGGGCGGGCACTGCCGGTCGACTGCGTCACAGGACGCACCTTACCGCTCTTCTCATCAGAGTTTCACTCTGATCGATATAGAGTCGATCCAGTAAGAAGACTGTGTACGTGGCAGAGCTGTCACGTCGGCGCGCCGCTGCCGCGGCACGAGGAGGAACGATGAGTACGAACGAGCCCGCGGTGTCCGCGGTGAAGGACCTGTCAGGGCAGCTCGACCCGGACCGGGTGCTGGTCTCGGGCCCTTCGTACGACGAAGCCCGGGGGCTCTGGAACGGTGCCGTGCAGGACCGACCAGCGCTGATCGTGCGGGCCGAGACAGCCGCCGAGGTCCAGGCCGCGGTCCGGGCCGCACGCGATCACGGGCTGCCGCTGTCGGTGCGCGGGGGCGGCCACGACTGGGCCGGCCGTGCGTTGCGGCCCGACGGCCTGGTCATCGACCTGACGCTCATGCGGGAGGTCACGGTCGACGCCGGAGCGCGGGTCGCCACCGTAGCGGGCGGCGCCACCGCGCGGGACGTCATCGCTGCCGCCGCTCCCTCCGGGCTGGCGGCCGCCACCGGCGCGTCCGGCGCGGTCGGCATGGCCGGCCTCACGCTCGGGGGCGGCTACGGCCCGTTGGGCGGCCGCGTCGGCCTGGCGCTGGACAACCTGCTCGGTGCGGACGTGGTCCTCGCCGACGGGCGCTCGGTCACCACCGACTCCGAGCACGAGCCCGAGCTGTTCTGGGCGCTCCGCGGCGGTGGGGGCAACTTCGGCGTCGTGACGTCGATGCGGGTGCGGCTGCACCCGCTCGACCGGGTGCTGGCGGGGTTCATCCTGTTTCCCTGGGAACAGGCCACCGACGTGCTCCTCGGCCTGAACGAGGTGCTCGCCGGGTGCACCGACGAGCTCACGGTGCAGACCGGGGTCCTGTCCGGCCCGGACGGCAGCCTCATGGCGCTCGTGTCACCGGCCTGGAGCGGCGACCTCGCCCAGGGCGCGGGCGTCATCGACGAGCTGGAACGGCTGGGTACTCCCCTCATGTCGCAGGTCGGACCCATCACCTACGGCGAAGCCATATCGCTGCAGGACCCCTTCATCATCCCCGGCAGCCACTACGCGATCCGCACGCGCACCGTGGCCGGCCACAGCCCGGAGGTCGTCTCGGCGGTCGTCGACGGCGGCACGGCCAAGACCTCGCCGCTGTCCGCCATCCTGCTCCACCACTTCCACGGCGCCGCGGCGCGCGTGCCGCTCGACAGCACCGCCTTCGGCATCCGCCGAGACCACCTCATGGTCGAGATCATCGCGGCGTGGGGGCCGGACGATGCCGACGGCGACCGTCACGCGGCATGGGCCGACTCGGTCTCCTCCGCGCTGGCGCCGCACGCCATCCCCGGCGGCTACCCGGGCATGCTCGCCTCCGACGCCGACGAGCAGATCGCGCACGCCTACGGCTCCAACGCTGCGCGGCTGCGCGCGGCCAAGACCCGCTTCGACCCGGACGGGATCTTCGCCGCCATCCCCCTCCCGCCCGCGTCGGGCGGCTGAGGGCCACTCATTCGGCCAGTACGCGACGTAGCCAGTTCACCCGGGCAGCGCGCGCCTCGCGCGACATCGGGGCCGCGGGGACCACGCCGTCGAAGCCGTGGCAACCACCGGGCCAGACGTGCAGCTCGGCCTGGCCGCCCGCCTGCCAGATGCGGGACGCGTAGTCGACGGACTCGTCGCGGAAGGTCTCGACGGAGCCGGCCTCGATGAACGCCGACGGCAGCCCGGAGAGGTCGGTGGCGCGGGCCGGTGCGGCGTACGCCGAGACGTCCGGTCCGCCCGCGGCCGGGCCGAGCAGCGACGACCATCCGGTGGCGTTGGAGACGCTGTCCCAGACGCCTTCGCCGACGAGCTCGGTGCTCGACGGGGTGAGGGCGCGGTCGTCGATCATCGGGCACATCAGAAGCTGCCCCCGCACCCGCGGGCCGCCACGGTCCCGGGCGGCCAGGGCGGTGGCGGCGGCAAGGCCCGCTCCGGCGCTGCCCCCGGCGATCACCATCCGGTCGGGGTCGATCCCCAGCCCGGCGGCGTGCTCGCCGAGCCACGCCAGGCCGGCGTAGCAGTCCTCGACGGGCGCCGGGTGCGGGTGTTCCGGCGCGAGGCGGTACTCGACGCTGACCGCCACCATCGGGATCGCCGCCATCCACTCCAGCACCCCGTCGATACCGGTGCGGTGGTTGCCGGCCACCATCCCGCCGCCGTGGATGAAGTACAGACCGGGGAGAGCCACAGCCGGGTCGCGGTCCGTCGGGCGCAGGACGAGCAGCGCCACGTCGGGGTCACCTGCGCGCCCGGGCACCGTCAGCTCTTCGGCATGCACGTGCCGCCGGATCTCGTCCAGGCCCATCGCGTAGCCGGCATCGGTCATCTCGCGCAGCAGGCCGATCAGATCCGGGGTGATGGACGACGGCAGTGCCCCGTTGACCGCCACCAGCGCGGCGGCCACCTCCGGATCGAACGGCGGGTGCACCTTCGTCATGTCCTGCTCCTCATCGTCCGGACGCTAGGCGGTCGGACGACGTGGTCCGTAGCCGTCGCACGGCGGCTGTTCCCCGCCGACTGGCGGGCTGCCGGCCCTACCAGCGGTTTCGCCGCAGCCGCCGGAGCGCCAGGGCCACCGTGAGCCGGGTCCGGCCGAGCGCGGTGGCGACCGGGTAACCCAGCGCCCGGTCGAGCAGCTCCACCCGGCCCTGGACCGTGGAGTGATGCACGTGGAGGGCGGCCGCCGCACCTCGGAGGCTGGCCTCGGCCGTCACGGCGGTGAGGGTGTCGAGCGCCCACGGGTGCGCCGAGATGACGCGGTCGAGCAGGGCCGTCTCGGCGACCGCGGCCGGTGAGTCACAACCCTCCGCGAGCGCCAGCATCCCGCCCAGGGCAGCGGCATCGACATGTGCGGGCCCGGGTTCGTCCGCAGCGCAGGTGAACCGCAGGGCGAGCCGGGCCTGCTGGTAGGACGACGGAAGGTCCCGCAGCTCGACGGGCGGACCGGCCGCGGAGCATCGCGTCCGGGGTGCGCCGCGCCGGCCTGCCGGTTCGATCGTGACGTCGAGCTCGCCGAGCCGCGTCGTGAGTGTCCGGCGGTGCCCCGGCGCGGCACCGATGCCGACCGTCACGACGAACACTCCGTCCACCGGCAGTCCGAGGCGCCGGGCCGCGGCGGCGCGGGCGCTCTCGTCGACGGCGGCGTCCACCAGCAGCTCGACGGAGGCCGGGTCGGCCATCGGCGCGTCCGACCAGGTGCGGTCCAGCACGATCCGGACCGTGGTCGCGAGGCGCTCGACGAGGATCGCGTCGAGCTCCATCCGGGCCGTGCCGGTTCCGTCACCGGACCGTTCCAGCCAGACGACGGCGTCGTCGCGGCCGGACGACACCGGCACGGTGGCGCCGGTGGGCTCGCCGTCGGCCCGCCGCCCGTCGGGAAGGACCCGGATCCGCAGGCGGCGTGCGCGATCGGCCATGCCGGCCGGACAGCCGGCGAGCACCGCCGCGGCCCGGACGATCGCCTCCAGACCGGCGCGCGCGTCGACGAGCGCGTCGAAGTGAGCGATCACCTGGAGCGCCGCCCCGGCGTCAGGATCCACGGAACGCAACCGCCCGGCGAGCTCACGCACTCCGGCCCCTCCCGTCACATCTGCACCGGGCCGGTCGGCCACCGGCCGATGCGGCCTCGGTGCTCGCCCGGCTCACTCGCCTGCGGGGGCGCCGGTCTCGGCCAACCGCCCCCCGGACAGCCGGAGCCAGCGGTCGACCCTGATCTGCGAGAGGAACCGTTCGTCGTGGCTGACCACCACGAGTGCGCCCTCGTAGCCGTCGAGCGCGCTCTCCAACTGTCCCACGCTGAGCAGGTCGAGGTTGTTGGTCGGCTCGTCCAGCAGCAGCAGTTGTGGCGCGGGCTCGGAGTAGAGGATGCAGGCGAGCGTCGCCCGCAGCCGCTCGCCACCGGAGAGGACCCGGGCCGGGAGGCGGATCCGCGATCCCCGGAACAGGAACCGGGCCAGCAGGTGCATCAGCTCCGCGTCCGGCATCTCCGGCGCGAAGGCGCGCAGGTTCTCCGCCACCGTGCGGTCGGGATCGAGCAGGTCCAGCCGTTGCGACAGGTGGGCGACCCGCCCCTCCGCACGCCGCACGGCACCGCTCTCCGGCTCCAGGTCACCGCCGACGACACGCAGCAGCGTGGACTTGCCGGAGCCGTTCGGACCGAGCAGCCCGATCCGCTCCGGGCCCCGGATCGTCAGGTCGGCACCTGTGAAGATCGCCCGGTCGCCGTAGCGGGCCTGCATCCCCCTGCCCTCGAACACCGTCCTCCCGGCGGGAACCCGGGTGCCGGGCAGTGCCAGCGCGATCTTCTGCTCGTCGCGCAGGACGAGGCCCGCCTCGTCGAGCTTCGCCCTCGCGTCGCTGACCCGCTGCGAGTGCAGGTCGTTGGCCTTTCCGGCCGACTCCTGCGCCCGGCGCTGGTGGTTCCCGGCATGGAGCCGGGAGAGGCCGGCGGACTTGATGGTGCGGGATGCGTTGCCGGCCCGTCGAGCGGCACGTTCGCGCGCGGTCTGCAGCTCCCGCTTCTCCCGCTTCAGACCCTGTTCGGCGGTGCGAATGTTCTTCTCCGCGACCTCCCGGGCGGAGCGCACCGCCTCCTCGTAGTCGGTGTAGTTCCCGCCGTAAAAACGGATCTCCGCCCGGTCGAGCTCGGCGATGCGGTCCATCCGGTCCAGCAGCGCGCGGTCGTGGCTGACCAGGAACAGCAGGCCCTTCCAGTCCTCGAGGACGCCATAGAGCTTGCGGCGCGCGTCGATATCCAGGTTGTTCGTGGGCTCGTCGAGGAGCAGGACGTCGGGCTGGCGGAGCAGTTGCGCCGCCAGCCCGAGGGACATGGCCTGCCCGCCGCTGAGCGTCCGGAGGCGGCGGTCGAGCACGACATGGCCGAGACCGAGCCGGTCGAGTTCGGCGAGAGCACGTTCCTCGATGTCCCAGTCGGCGCCGACGGTGGTGAAGTGCTCCTCGGCGGCGTCGCCGGACTCGATCGCGCGCAGGGCGTCCAGCACCGGGGCGATTCCCAGCACCTCGGCCACGCTGAGGTCGCCGGTCAGCGGAAGCGTCTGCGGAAGGTAACCGAGCACGCCCTCGACGGAGACGGATCCACCGAGGGGCCGGTATTCGCCGGCGATCAGCTTGAGCAGCGTGCTCTTGCCCGCACCGTTGGGTGCGACCAGACCGGTGCGGCCACTGCCCACGCTGAAGGAGAGGTTGTCGAAGACCGGGGTGTCGTCAGGCCAGGAGAAGGTGACGTTCGAGCAGACGATGACGTCGGACATGAAAAGACTTTCGGGTTCGGCGCAGGTACGCAGAAGGCACACCTGGCGGCGGGCAGGAAGGCTCGACAAAAGGGGCAAGCCGCCGACACCAACAGCGCAGCGCGCGGGTGCCGATGGCGTCACACTCCGGGCTCACCCGGAGATGTCGTCGCCTTCTCCGCCTGTCATGCCGAACTCCGCTTCACGATCACGAGTGGCCCGATGCACAGGTCCACCTGAACCTGCCGGGAGGCTACCAGGCCGGGTGAGCCGGGATCTGTGATCCGGCCGACGGTCGCGGCCCCACCACACCCGGCCTTCAGGAAAGCAGCTGCAGAAGCCGCTCTGCCTGCCCGTCGACACTGCCGACCGGGTTGCGATCACGACCTGGGGCGCCGGGGAGCAACATGATCAGCCAGTACAGCGCCAGCAGCCTCCGCGCCTGCTGGGCGCGGCGTGCCTCATCGGAGTCGAGCGCGAGGTGCCGGAGCAGCGCATCCCCGTCGAGGACACCACCGATCCCGCAAGCCACATGCTCGACGAGATCAGCGACCTCGAATGCACGGTCGGTGCCACCGGAATCCTCGAAGTCGACAACAGCACAACGCGTACCATCCCAGAGAAAATTGGCGATATTGCCGTCCCCGTTCCCGAGAACCGGCCGGACCTCCTGCTCGCAGAGCCGGGCGACGTCGGCCGAGGAGAGCCAGTCGGCGCCGAGCACAAGTGCACGACGAATCGCCGGTCCGAGTCCGGGCGGCCGATGCTCCACCCGCTTCCGCAACTCCTGCACCGCCTCCGGCACGTACCACAGGCGCCGCGGGAGCATGTCGACCTCGCATGTGGGCACAGCGGCATGGAGGCGGTCCAACGCTGCTGCCACTGCCACCACCTGATGCTCATCGAGAGGCCGTCCTCCGAGTGACGCACCGGCAAGTCGCGACATGACGATCACCGGACGGCCGTGGTCGTCGATGCGCCGCAACGGGCAGGGCGCAAGGCCGGACGCATGCCTCTCGAGCAGGTGCAGCGCGCGCCATTCCCGATCCGGTTCGCCTCGCGCCCAGGTCCGATAGCGCTTGATGACCTCTACGTCACCGATCTCTGTCTCATGGGTCGACGCCATGGCGGGACGCTAGCGCGGACTGCAACGGAAAATCCTGACCGAAGGGGGAGGCGAAGGTGCGCAATTCACTTCTCCGCGGCAGTGTTGCAGTCGCGGGTGCAAGGTCTCCTGGCAGCGCTACTACTAGCGGCAGCGCCACCTTTGCACCATACGATCCAAATCGTACGATGCCCATATGGAAATAACGGCTCTCACGGTCACAAGGAGCAGATCTGCTCCCGAGGAACCGGAACCGTGAAACCATCCGGGGCTCACAATCAGAACGATCAGGCGAATACCGTCGAAAGTCCCGCCGGGCGAGCCTGAGCCGGCGACCGGGTCGCCCGCCCGCGCCGTTTCGCCGCTCCGGGCAACCGCGGCGCGGCCTCGTCCCATCCAGCCGCGCACGCGTGCGGCGACAAACCCGCAATCCGACGAGCTCGGACCGCGATACCGCCTCGCCTCGCGGCCGAACCTCGACCACCACCAAGGGAGAGCACCGCAACATGAGTCGCGACCAGGACCCTGCACAACCAGTGCTCGGCCCGAAGGAGGCGGATGTCTTCGCCCGAGCGCTCTACGACTGCGTGGCCGGCCCCTTGTTCACGTTCGTCCTGCGCCTGACCCGAGACCACGCGCTCGCCGAGGACGTCGTGCAAGAAGCACTGGTACGCGCCTGGCGCCGAGCCGACCGCATCGATCTCGGCCCGGACAACCTGCGTGCCTGGCTGTTCACGGTCGCCCGCAACATCGTCACGGACACCTGGCGCGCCTACGCCACCCGCCCGGTGCTCACATCCAACGACCACGTACTACAGGCGATCCCCGCGGACGACGAGATCGAGCAGATCCTGGAGCGCTGGGTGCTGCTCGACGCCCTCAACAGACTCACCAGCAAACACCGCGACGTACTCGTGGCGGTCTACTACCAGGACAGTTCGATCGCCGAGACCGCGCGACGGCTCGGCGTTCCCCCCGGCACCGTGAAATCACGTACCCACCACGCGCTCCGCGCCCTACGCCTCGTACTGCAGGACGCGAAGGCGGCGTGACGCGCCACGGCTGGTTGGACGCCGCGGGGCGGGCCGATCCCGAGCACGCCGAGATCCCCGACCTAGCATGAAGCGACCCCGATATCCCCGGCGCCGGACCTGACGTGAAGAGGAACCATCGTGATCTCCGCAGTCGTGATGCCCGGACCCGGGGCGCCGCTCGAGTTGCGCGAGTTCGACCGGCCCGATCCCGAACCGGGCGGGGTACTGCTGAGGACACTCGGCAGCGAGGTCTGCGGAACGGATGCGCACCTGTGGAAGGGCCAGCTCGCCGGTGTGCCGTACCCGATCATCCCGGGGCACGTCAGTGTCGGTCAGATCGCCGAGATCGGTCCGGTGGACGCATCGGCGCCACCCCCGACGGACGTGTCAGGGGCGCCGCTGGTGGTGGGCCAGATCGTGACGTTCCTCGACGTGTACGGCACGTGCGGCCGGTGCTGGTACTGCACCGTCGGGCACGCCACGACGCGGTGCCCGGCACGGAAGGTCTACGGCGTGACCCTCTCCGCGGACGACGGCCTGCTCGGGGGCTGGTCGGAGTACATCTACCTGCGGCCTGGCGTGCATGTGGTCCCCCTGCCTGCCGAGTTGCACTGGCGCGCTTTCCTGGCAGGTGGCTGCGGAATGCCCACCGCGCTGCACGCGGTGACTCTCGGCGAGATCGCGTTCGGTGACACCGTCGTCGTCCAGGGCGCCGGACCCGTCGGTCTGTGCGCCGCCGTCCTCGCTCAACTTCGGGGCGCCGGGTCGGTGATCGTCGTCGGAGGTCCCGAGCTCAGGTTGGACGCGGCGACCCGGTTCGGAGCCGACGCCGTGATCGACATCGGCTCGACCACCCCGCAGGAGCGGCTCGCGACGATCCGGGAGATGACCGGGGGACGCGGAGCGGATGTCACGATCGAGGCGACGGGAGCGCCGGCGGCGGTGCCCGAAGGGATGCGGCTCACCCGCGACGCCGGACGCTACGTCGTCGTCGGGCAGTACACCGACGCCGGTGACGCCGGCTTCAACCCCCACCTGGACCTCAACCAGAAGCACCTGGACATCCGCGGATGCTGGGGCAGCGATGTGGGGCACGTCCATCGCGCGGTTCGGGTGATGGCGCGCTACGCGCAGCAGTTCCCCTGGACCGAGCTCATCAGCCGGGAGTACGCCCTCGACGACGCCCAGACCGCGCTCGAGGACGTCGCCGCACAGCGCGTGGTGAAGGCGCTCATCATTCCGTGACCGGCGCGGGCCGGTCGGCGGTCTGCGCCCGCTGCCGAGCACGATAGGCGCGGAGGTTCGTCGCGTTGCCGCAGACCCGCACGTCGTGCCAGACGCCGGTCTTGTTGCGGGAACGGTCGAAGAAGGCGCACGCGCAGCGTTCGTTGCGGCAGATCTTCAGACGCCGCAGGGCGTCGGTCTGCTGCGCCTCGAAGCACTCGATCAAGGCAAGCGAGGCCACCCGCCTCCAGCCCGTGCCGGCCGCCTCGGTGGTGATCGTGCCGCTCTCGTCGACCCGCACGGACGCGGCCATGGAGGGGAACGCCGGCGATCCCGGGCCGGGTGATGCTCCGTCGCCCTGCCTGGCGAGCATGCGGCGCAGGCTCCCGCGGAAGTCGTGCAGCGACTCGCGGTCCCGGTCGTCCAGTTCCACCACCGGCGCTCGTCGCCCGGTGGCCCGACTCCATCCGGACAGTGCGGCGTCCAGCCACACCTGGGCGGCACCGAGGTCCTCCAGCCAGTCCGGCTTCCGCGGTTTTCCTGCGGAGAACGTGTTGAGCAGGTCCTGGACGAACGCCAGTCCGCCGGGTGCCGCGTCCATCCCGTAGCGGTCCGTTGCCGACCACGTCATGCGGACACCCCTCGTAGATCGATGACAGACCAGGACAGAGCCATAACCATTATGACTCTTCTCCGATTCGGGGCGTCAGAGTGCGAGCAGGACCCGGCCGAACGGTCCGCCTTCGGCAAGGTCGCGCTGCGCCGCTGCCGCCTCCTCCAGCGGGAAGACGCGCGCGACCACCGGGTGGAGAGCGCCCCGGGCGAGCATGTCGAGCAGGGCGGTGTCGGCCGCGGTGACCTGCTCGGCAGTGAAGAGGGCGAAGCGGAACCCGTGGATGTGGGCGTTCTTCCAGATCAGGTCGGTGACGTTCACGGTGGCCTGCATGCCGCCGGCGTAGCCGATGCTGATCAGTGTGCCGCCGACGGCCAGTGAGCCCAGAGCCTCCCCGGTGACCGCTCCCCCGACACCGTCCAGGACCACGTCCACACCCGTGCCGCCGGTGAGCCGGGCGACGCCGTCGCGCAGCGACTCCCGGGTGAGGTCGATGACCTCGTACCCCGCGGCCCGCCCCTGTTCGGCCTTCTCCGTGCTGGTGGCGGTGGTGATGGCGAGCGAGGCGCCGAGTTCGCGGGCGACCTCGACCCCACCCTGGCCGACCGCGCCTCCCACACCGGGAGCGAGGACGCTCCGGCCCGCCCGGAAACCGGCCAGCTCGGTCAGGGCCAGGTAGGCGGTGAGATAGCCGGCGCCGGTGGTGAGCGCCGCGGCCGTCACGTCGTCGATCGCATCCGGGACCGGGACCAGGTGGGCCGGGTCGACGGCGACGAGGTCGGCCCAGGTGCCGTCGTCGCTCACGCCGTAACGGCCACCGCTCAGCACCACCCGGGTCCCCGCGGCGAGCCCGGCGACGCCCGGCTCCTGCACGACCCCCACCCCGAAGCCACCTGGCCGGATCGGCAGCGGCTTGTGCAGGGCCGGGGCCAGCTTGCCCGACCGCACGGTCTCGTCCAGCGGGTTGACCCCCGCGACGGTCATGCGGACGACCACCCGCCCGGGGGAGGCGACCGGCTCGGGCACCTCCACGAGTTCGAGGACGTCGTAGCTACCGAAACGGTCGTACTGGACGGCACGCATCGTCTGGTCTCCTTCGCTGATCGGGCTCACGCGATCAATTCGACAGAACCGTATCGCTTTAGTCTCTGTCTGACAGCATGCTGCTCATCACGTCTCACCCCCACAGCTACCGTGCGCAGGGTCGTCAGGAGCCGGAGGAGCGCGTGATGCTGGGTCTGGTCGGCCAGGCAGCAGGAATGTTCGCGGTCACCAACATCGACGACGTCCTCGTCCTGGCGCTCTTCTTCGGGCGCGCCGCAGGCCACCGCGGGGGTGCGACCCGTGTGGTGATCGGCCAGTACCTCGGTTTCGCCGCGATCCTGGCGGTGTCGATCGTGGGAGCCCTCGGGGCCGGCCTGCTTCCGGACGCGGTCATCCCCTACCTGGGCCTGCTGCCACTCCTGCTCGGCATGCGCGCCGCCTGGCAGGCCTGGCGGCACCGCGACGACGCCGAGGACGCCGAGGACGAAGTGGCATCCGACGGCACGGGCGGCCCGTCGATCCTCACCGTCGCCGCGGTCACGCTGGCGAACGGCGGCGACAACATCGGGGTCTACGTCCCCGTCCTCACCGCCACCGGCAACGGCGGCCTCGTCGTCTACGGCGTCGTCTTCCTCGTCCTGGTGGCGGTCTGGTGCGCCCTGGGCCGGTTCTTCGCGACCCGGCCGCTCGTCGCTCGTGCCCTGAGCAGGTGGGGGCACATCCTGCTCCCCGTCGTCCTGATCGGGATCGGACTCGTGATCCTCGTCGAGGGCGGGGCCTTCGGGCTCTGAGCTTCCGGGAGGAGTCGGAGCTCACCCATGCTGACGGGCATGGCAACCGAAGGGACGGTCCGGGCCTGGGACACCGGGGCGGGGTGGGGGATCGTCGACTCCGCTTCGACCCCCGGCGGGTGTTGGACGCATTTCAGCCACATCGCTGTCCCGGGGTTCCGCAACCTCGAGCCGGGGCAGCTCGTCGATCTGGAATGGGAGCCCGCGCAGCAGGACGGCTACGCCTTCCGTGCCGTCCGCGTCCGCCCGTGGGGCCGACAGCCCGACGAACCTCCCGCTGACCACAGCACCGCTGATGACGGGAGCGCCTACCGAAGCGCCGTGACCATCACGCTGGACGGGCATCCGCCCGACTGACACCGACCCGAGCTCAGGCGACGGCGGCCGACGACACCGCGCAGGCGGGGCCGGTGATCGTTGCGAGATCCGGTCCTTCGCCCTGAGAAGGGCCGAAACCCGGATCTCGCGGCAATCACGAGACCCAGGCGGGCGACTCGGCCACGCAAAACGGGCGACTCGCGCGGGGGAAGTGGGCGACTCGCGGGGGCGGGGCGGTGGGCGGGATCGCGGCATCGTGCCTGCTGGGTGGCGTCGGAGCCATACTGGTCGGTGTGCCTGTGCCGCCGTGGAATCCCGCGTGGGAGCCGCTCCGCCTCGCCGGGCCGGCCCGGATCACCGTCGTGACGACCGGTCGGCACCGCCGTGCGCCACACCGAGCGAGGGACTCCGGGTGACCACGGGCCTTCTCGTGGCCACGGCGTTCCTGGTCGTCCTCGCCGCCTTCGTCCAGGGCGCCACCGGGTTCGGCTTCGCGCTGATCGTCGCGCCGGTGATCGGCCTGATCGAGCCGCACCTGCTCCCGGTGGTGCTCCTCGTTCTCATGATCCCGCTCAACGTGTACGTCGCCTGCCGCGAACGGCACGCCATCGACTTCCGCGGCGCGGGGTGGATCACCGCGGGACGCGTCGCCGGGACGGCGGTCGGCCTGTGGGTCCTGGCGGCGGTGTCGACCGGCGGCCTCAGCCTGCTCATCGGCGGGTCCACCGTGCTCGCCGCCCTGGTGTCGCTACTCGCTCCGTCGTTCGTGCCGGGCCGGGGGGCGCTGGTCGCCGTGGGTGCGGTCACCGGCGTGACCGAGACGGCCACCGGTGTCGGCGGGCCGCCGCTGGCGCTGGTCCATCAGCACCGGCCGGCGCCGGTACTGCGGTCCACCGTCGCGGTCTGCTTCGTCATCGGCGAAGTCCTCTCGCTCGGGCTGCTCGCCGCCACCAGCAAGGTGAACGCACACCAGATCCGAACGGCGCTGCTGCTCCTGCCCGCCCTCGCCGTCGGCGCCCTGCTCAGCCGCACCGTTCACCGCCGTGTCGACGGACCGCTCATGCGCACGCTCGTGCTCGGGTTCGCGATCATCTCCGGCATCCTCTTGCTCGTGACGGGCTGACCTCTCGATCGACCTTCGGCGCGCGAGTGGCGCTCAGGCCTTGCCGTAGTCCGTGCTCAGCCACTTCTCGGGGCGCATCCGGACGAGCAGCGAACTCGCGCCGAGGTTGTCCTTCACCCAGCGCACAGCCTCGTCCTCGGGCAGGTAGCGGCTCGCGATGCCGAGAGCCTGCTCCTCGGTGGGGGCCTGGTCGAGCGCGACGATCGGACCTTCGGCCGTGACGTACTTGTAGGGCGGCGTCTCGACCTGGGCGCAGATGCTGAAGCGGCCCGCCTCCCGGAACAGGCGTTCCTTCACCGATCCGCGATCGATCCAGATCAGCAGGTCACCGCCGGGTTCGTAGTCGTACCAGACCGGCACGGCGAGCGGGGCCCGCTCGGGGCGGTTCACCGCCACCACGCCGACGTGCACTCCGGCCAGGAACTCCTGGCGCTCCTGGGCGGTCATGGCAAACGACATCGCTACCCCTCGAACAGGACTCGGAGGACAAATACCCCAGGGGCAACGTCTACAGCATCCGGCTCATTCCACTGGCCCGGCGACCTGCCCGCGGCGTCCGTGACTCATGCGGGTGGGTCGACGGCGTCCCGGACCGTCAGTGTCCTGCCCGCAGCAGGTAGGCGCGTGCACTGTCCAGGATCTCGTCGGACAGCGGGTCACCCGCGGTGCCGCGAGCCAGATGGAGGGCCCCGACGAGAGTGCACAGCGTCAGAATGTGATCACGGCGCGCGGCAGCGGCGTCGTCGTCATCGAACCCGGCGAGCACCTCGATGAACCGGCGTACACCTTCCACGTAGGCCGCCCGCAGCGGGCTCGTCGGTTCCTCCCGGGCCACATCACTGCCGAACGCGGTGGAGGGGCAGCTCGAGCCGGGAAAATCCCGAGATTCGGCCGATAGGTAGAAATCGGCGAGCTCCTGGCGAGCACGCTCGCGATCATCGCGATGCTGATCAACGAACCCGGCCATGGTTCCCAGCGTCTCGCTGAAAGCCTCGCCGATGGCTTCGGCGGCCAGGGCGTCCTTCGAGTCGAACTGACGATAGAAGCCGCCAGTCGTCAGTCCCACCTCAGCCATGATCTCAGCAACGCTCACCCCTTCGAGCCCACGCTCCCTGAGCAGTCGAGCGGCAGCCGCCACCACCTGCTCGCGGTGCTGATCCGCCACGGCCCGTGACACCCGACCCATCAGAACTCCTCTCCTCGTGTCGCCATACATCATGATTATCATCTACCTGGTCCGCTGTCGTGATCGTGTGGCGCAGGCGATACTCGTCCGGATCAGCCAGATGCACGATTCGCCCGGCCGTCACCGCGCCACAGGCAGGCGGTGGGCCCGAGACCCGGGGCGCCGTCCCCGACGGTCCGGCACGGGTGGGAAGTCTCGAGGATCACGCAAGAGGCGCGAGAGCGCGAAGACGAGGCATGATCATCTCACCGATGCGCTTGAACGACTGAATCATCTGCTCATGGTCGCCGACTATGTGGCGCACCAGTACGTCGTCGAAGCCGAGTGCTCGGTAGTCCTCGAGCTGTTCTGTGACCGTACTCGCAGAACCCACCAACAGCTGGTCCCGACTACCGCCACGGTAACCTTCGGAAAGAATCTCGGAGACCACCCGCTCTGCCTCGCGATCGGATTCGCCCACATAGATGTCACGGCGCAGAACCGGGAGAGCCGGGCGACCGTGGCGGGCCGCCGCTTCCCGGTAGGTATCGAGTTGTTCCACGAGCTCGCCGCGAGTCACGTTCTGTCCCGTCAGCCAGCCGTCCCCGAGTCGCCCGGCCCGCTCGGCAGCCGCGCGCACGGTACCCGCCAGCCAGATCGAAACCGGTATGCGAGGAGAGGGACCGGTCCGGACGGCGTCCAACTGGCAGTAGCGCCCCTCGATCGTCGTGGCCTCCCCGGCAAGCAGTCCACGCAGAGCGCGCACCGTCTCCTCGAGGCGGACAATACGGCTGCGCTCTTCCATACCGAACGCCGCGAACTGGCGCTCGTTCTCACCGAGCGCCAACGTCGCGACCAATGGTCCTTGGGCGAAGGCCGCCAAGGTCCCGATCTGCTCGGCCAGCACTATCGGATGATAGAAGGGGGCGAGGAACACCGCACCCAGCGGCATCGAGCCCGTCGTCGCCATCAGACGTCCCAGGGTCGGGATCGGCGAGAAGGAATTCGCATAGGTCGGTGGCACTGCATGGTGATCCCCGACGATCAACATATCGAGATCTGCGTCGCGGACAGCGGCAGCGACATCGACCAGGTTGGCGGCCTGCGTCTCGGTCGAAATCGCCCCCATGGGCCGCTCGATGAAGCCGCCCGGAGGCAGTGCATCCAGCATCTCCCGGAATGTGGCGAAGGTGGTCGAGGATACGGGGAAGAGGAAACGCAGAGACGTGCCGAGCTTCACTGGACAACTCCACTTCGAGAGCAGGAAGATGGGTCCCGGGGGCTCCTACGATTCCCGTGACGAGTATCGCGCGCGCAGCTCGTTCTTGAGGACCTTGCCGGCGCCGGACAGGGGCAGCGTGTCGACGAATGCCACAGTGCGGGGCGCCTTGTAGCCGGCGATGAACTGCTTGACGTGTTCGCGCAGTACCTCGACATCGGGCCGATCATCACCAGCCGGCACGATAACCGCGTGCACGCGCTCACCCCAGTCCTCGTCGGGCAGGCCCACCACCGCGCAGGACTTCACCGCCGGGTGTGAGCTGAGCGCGTTCTCCACCTCTGCAGAGTAGATGTTCTCGCCCCCGGAAATTATCATGTCCTTGATCCGGTCGACGATGAACACGTATCCTTCCTCATCCATGTAACCGGCGTCGCCGGTGTGCATCCAGTCATTTCGCAGCACATCGGCAGTCATGGCGAGGAGGTCCCAGTATCCCCGCATCACGCTTGCGCCACGGCAGATGATCTGACCGATACCACCTCGCGGCAGTTCCCGATCCTGCTCGTCGACCACGAGCACCTCACAATGGGGTGCCGCCCGGCCGACCGAACGGCGCAGGCGGGCATCCGCATGGTCCTCATGGGAGAGGACCGTGATCACCGGCCCCAGTTCGGTCATCGCGTAAACCTGGGTGAACTCCGTGGTGGGCATCCGATTCATGGCCCGCTGCAGGACCGACTCGGATATCGGCGACGCGCTGTAGGTCAGTCTCTGCAAGCTCGACAGGTCCGCATCCGCGGCGTCCTCGGAATCAACCAGCAGCTGTATCATGGTCGGCACCAGCAGCGTGTCGGTGACATCGTACTGTTCGATTGCTTTCGCCACCCCGGCAGGAGTGAAGCGGGGCACGTACACGTGTGTCCGGCCCAACGTCATGGATTCCGTCCAGGGTGCGCACCCGGCGATATGGAACATCGGAGCGACATGCAAGACGCGCCCGCCGGAAAGTGAGCCGCCCGGCACCCGCTGCCGGGTCGCCTCCATCCCGAATGCCGACGCGAGGATGTTGGCGTGACTGAGCATCACACCTTTCGAACGTCCGGTGGTGCCGCCGGTGTAGAAGATTCCAGCCAACGCATTGCCACCACGACGCGCATCAGGAACAGGATCGTACTTCGCGATGAGCGCTTCCATGCTCAACGCGCCCTCGGGCACCGGCCCGGAACCGATGTGGATGACCGTCCGCAGCAGCGGTACGACGTCGTGGAGCTGAGGGACGATCGAGGTGAACGCGTCGTCCACCAGCAGTACCTGAGTGTCGCAGTCACGCAGCGAATAGCCGATCTCCACCACGCTCCACCTGGTGTTCACCGGGTTCATGATCGCGTCCGCCCAGGGCACTGCCAGTAAGTACTCATGGTAGATGTCCGAGTTGTGGGCGAGGATTCCCACTCGGTCATCGGTCCGCACTCCGACGGCTTTGAGTGCCGCAGCGAGACGAGCCACCCGCTCCCCCGACTCGGCCCAGGTCCGCACCCGATCGCCGAAGATCGTCGCCGGCCGCCCTGGAGTCCGTTGAACAGCGCGGTGAAGACCTTGCGTCAAATACATGACTCTCCCTCGATGTGTTCCCGGAAAGCGCGCGCACGCTCGTGGACGCCTCAGGCGGCCAAGTTTAGATTATCGTCCACATCTAAAGATCGCTGGTGGCGGGTGGTGCATCTCACGCGGAGCGGGCCGGAGTCCAGCGGGAGCGCGAGGAGCCGCGGCAAGTGGACCGACCGGGCGCCTTCACGGTCGAGGGCGCGGTGGTGGCGAGGTCCCGGAAGTGCGGTCACCACCTGCACGTCCGGGATCCCGGCACCTGCCGGCAAGCCGGCCGTCGACCACACATTCGCCGACGGCGTCCTGCGGGTGCGGAGCGCGGCCCTCTGGCCACGACCTGACACCGAACTTCGCTGGGCACAGGCAACTGACCGCTGACCCCTCCGACAGCGTGCGACTGCCCGCGAAGACATCTCCCGTCCCGGGTCGATCATGTGGGCACCGCATCCTCCTGCACCCCACCATCACCTCCTTCCGCAGACGAATCACGAAACCCGTCGCTGGGCCCGCGAGGTGATCTGAAGCTTCGGGAACACCTGCGAGAGGTGCGCACCGACGGTTCGATGCGATACGTACAGCCGCTGCCCGATCTCCCGGTTCGTCAGCCCCGTGGCGGCGAGCTGGGCGATCTGCAGCTCTTGCGGAGTGAGCCGGTCGACCGCCGAGCTCCGGCGTGTTCCGCTCTGCTCGCCCGCGGCCCGCAGGTCGCGTCGCGCCCGCTCGCCCCACGGCACGGCGCCCAGCGCGTCGAACGCGTCACGCGCCGAGCGCAGCGGTGGCCGCGACTCCGCCACCCGGCGTCGACGGCGCAGCCACTCGCCGAACGTGAGTTCCGTGTACGCGCGGAGGAATGGCTGGGCGTGGACCGCCTGGAGGGCCTGAGCGAACCGGGACTCGGCCTGCTCGCCATCGGCCAGCAGTGCACGTGCCAGGCGCAGTCCCGCATGCAGCGACGGCGCGGTGGTCACCGTCGCCGCGTGTTCGAGACCGGCCACGATCCCGGCTGCCGCGGTGTTCAGGTCGACGAGGTGCGCGGCGCTCCAGGCCTGGGCCGCGAGTGCACGGGCGAGCAGTCGAAGGCGCCGACCAGCACCGCGGCGGTGCCGAGCAGGCGTTCGGCCTGGGCGTCGAGCATCGACCCAGCGGCGAGGCGGCGAGACCGGTCGATGACCACCGCGCCTCGCTCGATCGGCGCAGGTCGAGTGCGGCCAGTGCGACGAGGAAAACGTCTACGACGGTGCCCTCGTCGAGGCCGAGTGCGGCGCGCAGCGCGTCACGCTGGCGCGGCGGGAGCAGGTCGATGTCCCGGCGGACGGGCCGCAGCAACTGGTGGAGGCCGGCGAAGTGCAGGTGCGCCTCCGACTCGATGCCGACGGTCGTCAACACCCGCAGGCCCATGTCGGATGCTCGTTCGGCCAGCTCGGCGAGCAGCGCCGACTTTCCGATGCCCGCCTCACCTCGGAGCAGCACGGCGCCGCCGCCGATGCCGACCCCCTCCAGGAGCCCCTCGAGCCGGCGAAGCTCCTCCTCGCGGCCGATCAGGCTCACACCACCCACCACCAGAGTTCGCCGTTACCGGAGTCACCCATCGCCCCCCGATGTGACGCCTTCCGTCCGTGCATGCCTCATATCTGACGGAGGAGCCGATCAAGTGTGCGGCGCCCCAGGCGGCTCAGCGGCGGACTCGACGTGACGTAGTACCAGACCAAGCCCATGGCCTGCTGGAACGCCCATGCCATGCCCCGGGACCACTCGATGTCACCAGAGCCCAGCGCCTTCCGCAGTTCTGCTCGTGGTCCGTGGTCGAGGAGGTGCCACGCGGCCACCAGATCAAGAGCGGGATCGGCCGGGCCGAACCCGCCACCGTCCAGGACCCCGGTGAGGCGCCCGTTGTCGACCAGCACGTTGCCGGGAATGAGGTCACCGTGTGACATCACGTCGGCCCCGGCCCGGGGCAGTTGTCTGAACTCGCTCCACAACTGTTGTAGCGGCTCGACGTCCAGCAGCCCGGCGGATTTCCGGAAGCACGTCTGCATCCACTCGTCGTGGTCTTTCAGGTTGCCGCCGCGGTGGGTTCCGGAAAACGTGCGCCCTCGCGTGTCCGTTGCGCGGAGTGCGCCGATGAAGCAGGCAAGATCGCGAGCGAAAGCCTCGGAACCACTGGGGTCGTCGTCCGACGCCACGCGACCGTGGACCCAGGTCTGGACCGTCCACGGCAAGGGGTAGCCCTCTCCGGGGTGACCGAGCGCGACCGGTTCAGGCGTCGGAACCGGGCTGCACCGTGCCAGTTCACGAGCCGCGGAGGCCTCGGCCACCAACCGGCGTCGGGTCTCGTCCGGATCCAGTGCACGCAGCGGGAAACGGGCGGCGAGTTCGTCGCCGACACGGTAGATCGCATGAACGGTGCCATCGGCGGCGACCGCACGGATCGGCAGGTGCCGCCACTGCGGAAACTGATCGGTGATCAGCCGGTGAGCGACCGCGGGAGCTACCCGCACCTCGTCGCTGTGCATCACGTGGGCAAGTATCGCGAAGACGACCGGACGGCACGTCCGATTTCGATCGCCCCCGACGGCGGCTGGTCTCACGCCGCGGCGATCCGGAATCACCCTCACCACGAGCCGGTTGACCCGAGCATGACGACCAGGATCGTGGCCACCGCGTTCGGCGGCCCGGAGGTACTCGCAGCAGTCGACGCCGACGTACCGACACCCGGCGACGGCGAGGTCACCATCGAGGTCAGAGCCGCGGCGATCAACCCGGTCGACTACAAGCGGTTCAGTGGCGCCATGGGCGCGGACCCGTCGCTCCTCCCGCTCGCCGTGGGCAACGAGCTCGCCGGGGTGGTGACCGCCGTGGGCCCGAGCGCCACCGGTCGCGACGGGGCGCTGGCCGTCGGCGACGAGGTGATCGCCTACCCCGCGCCCGGCGCGTACGCCGCCGCGATCACGCTCCCGGCGGCGAACGTGGTGCACAAGCCGGCGCAGCTGCCGTGGGCGGAGGCGTCCGGGATCATGCTCACCGGAGCCACGGCGGTGCACACACTGACCGTGGTCGGGGTGACCGCGGGCGACACGGTGCTGATCCACGGCGGGTCCGGAGGCGTCGGCCAGCTCGCCGTGCAGCTCGCGGTCGCGGCAGGCGCCACCGTGGTCACCACCGCGAGCGCCCAGCACGACGATCTGCTGCGGAGCTACGGCGCGATCCCGCTCCGCTACGGGCCGGGGCTCGCCGACCGGGTACGCGACGTCGCACCGTCCGGAGTGGACGCCGCGATCGACACCGTCGGCACCGCGGAAGCGGTGGACGTCTCGCTGGAGCTCGTGGCCGACCGCGCCCGCATCGTCTCGATCGCGGCGTTCGGGCGCGCCGACACCGAGATCAAGCTCGTCGGCGGCGCCCCCGGAGCCGACCCCGGCACGGAGATCCGCCGCAACGCCTGGCAGCAGCTCCTCCCGGCTGCGGCGGCGGGAACGCTGCGTGTCGTGGTGGCCCGGACCTTCCCCCTCACGGACGCCGAAGCGGCCGTCCGCCTGGTCGCGGACGGACACGCAGGCGGAAAGGTCGTGCTCCTGCCCTGACCGGCGGGCCGCCCGGCGATCACGGCCCGTCGCTCACCGGGAGCCCCGGACGACGTCGTAGACGGCCCCGACGTAGGCGGCGGCACGGCTCGACCCGAGCAGGTCGGCGTCCATCCGGTTCATGACGTAGCTGATGGTCATCCGGCGGTCGATGTCGGCGATGGCCATCGAGCCACCCCACCCACCCCAGAACGCGATGCGCCCGCCGGGCAGCCACGGCAGCGTGCGCCGGTCGGGCAGGGCGAACCCGATGCCCCACCGGAGGTGCAGCCCGTTGACCAGGTCGACGCCGTTCGACTGCTCCCGGAAGATCAGGTCGACCGTGTCCGGGCGGAGCGACGGCCCGGCACCCGAGCCGGCCACCAGCGGCGACAGCACATCCGCCACCGACGCCGCGTTGCCGTGCCCGTTGGCGGCACCGAGGTCCGCGGCTCGCCAGTCCGCCGTGTTCGCGGCTCCGGCGCTGAACGCCGGCCCGGTGAACGTCCGGTAGGCGGCGGAGCCGCGGTCCAGGACCGACGGGTCGACGTCGAGCACGGGCACGATGACGTCCGAGACGCGGTGCAGGTCCTCCGTGCTCAGCCCGATCTGGAAGTCCGCACCCAGCGGCGTGGCGAGCCGGTCCCGGACGAGGTCACGCAGCGACGACCCGGCGATCCGCTGGACCAGCTCACCGACGAGATGGCCGTAGTTCAGCACGTGGTACCCGGACGCCGTCCCGGGCTACCACCACGGCGCCTGCGCGGCCGCTCCGCGTACGTCGTAAGGTCGCGCAGGTGGGCGGGGGGCTCGAGCGCGGACACCCCGGAGGTGTGCGACAGCAGGTGTCGAACCGCGGACGCCCGCCTTGCCGTTCGCGGCGAACTCCGGCCAGTACCGGCACACCGGCGCGTCGACGTCCAGCTCCCCGGCATCGACGAGGAGCAGGGCCGCGAGGCTCGTCACGGTCTTCGTGATCGACCAGACGTTCGTCACGGTGTCGCGCTGCCAGAGCTCCGTCCGGCGGGCGTCGCGGTGCCCGCCCCAGAGGTCCACCACCCGTTCCCCGTCGATGTCGACGACGATCGACATCCCCACCTCGGAGCCGTCGCCGAGGCGGCGTGCGACGACCCCGCGCACCGGTTCGAAGTGGCTGCTGACCGTTCCCTGCAGGTTGACCATGCGGCCAGCGTCCAACCTTGACGTAGGTGTCAAGGTCAAGCGCTACCCTCCCGGCGTGCGCATCGGTGAACTGGCCGACCGAGCCGGCGCGACGCCGAGACAGGTCCGCTTCTACGAGGCCAACGGGCTGATCACCTCGACCCGCTCGGCGAACAACTACCGCGACTATGACCAAACGGCGCCGGCGCGCGTGCAGCAGATCCGGGAACTGCTGGACGCCGGCCTGTCGACGAAGCTGATCCGGGCGATCCTCCCCTGCCTGGACTCACCGCAGGACCCGATCATCTTCGAGGGAGTCACCGACGAGACGGTCGAGCTGCTGACCCACGAGCGCGAGCGGCTCACCTCCAGGATCGAGGTGCTCACCCGCAACCGGGACGCGGTCGCGCGCTACCTCGACGAGCTCCGCCGCCGGTCGGCAGCCGCCCCCCGCGAGAGAGGTATCGATGCAGCCCGACGCAACGATGATCAGTGAGCAGACTGCCGCTCTCTTCGTCAGCTACCGCCACCTTCTCCTCCTGGACCTCGCGTCGGCCGGACCTCGGATTGGCTGTTCCGTACGAGGTCCCGCCGCACCCGGACAGCGAGGCGTACCTGTGCGGCGCGGGGACGCGCTGGTCGTCGGCTACGCGACCCCGGCGGACAGCGCCTGGTCGGGCGCACTGGACGCGCTGTGCGCGGTGCTGTCGCGCCCAGAACTCGGTTCTAGAATTCGCCATGAACATTTGCGTCTTCCTCTCCGGGGCCGACCTCGACGAGCGCTACACAGGGCCGGCTCGCGAGTTCGCCGAGCTCATCGGAAAGGGCGGCCACACCCTGGTGTGGGGCGGGTCCGACACCGGGCTGATGAAGGTCGTCGCCGACGGAGTACGGGAGACCGGAGGTCGGCTCGTCGGGATCTCGGTCAGCTTCCTCCGGGAGTGGGCCAGGAAGGACGCCGACGAGATGGTGATCGCCGAAGATCTGGCCGAACGGAAGTCGCTGCTGCTCGCCGGAGCGGACGCGGTGGTGGTGATGGCCGGCGGCCTGGGCACGCTGGACGAGGCCACCGAGATCCTGGAGCTGCGGAAGCACAGGCTGCACGACAAGCCGGTGGTGCTGCTGAACACGGCGGGCTTCTACGACGGCTTGATACTCCAGCTCCGGCGGATGGACGCGGAGGGGTTCCTCCCTGTCCCCCTGGCCGACTTGGTCTTCTTCGCCGACGAGGGCACCGACGCGCTGGGTCATCTGGAGGCGTCCGTCGGGACGCGCTGACCCGTCGCACTGCCCGCCACCGGCCCTCGGCGAGAACGGAACGCTCCAGTTCTGCAACGGCGTCGGCGTCGGGTCCGGCAGGCAACTGCCGGGCGACGCTCTGAGCCAGGATCTTCGGCGAGTCGCTCCCCCGGGCGGCCTCGATCAGGTTCTGGGTTGCAGCGCTGACCGTCCGGCTCGCGCTCATCAGCCTCGTCGCCCAGATCCGCATCACGCCCAGCGGCCGCCGCTCCGGCCTGTGAACGAGCGACGCAAGCCCGTCGGACCGGTATCAGCCGAGGTAGAAGTCCTTGCGCACGGCCACGAACGCCTCGACCGTCTGGGCGGGGACACCGGTCACGCGCTCGACATCGTTGCTCGCGCGGTCGTAGCGATTCTCCCGGTGCAACCGGGCCATGGTCGCGATGTGCTGCTCGGTGTGCGGAGGCAGACCCGCCTGCGCGAGCACCTCGGTGAGCCACCGGTCCAGCGGAACGTCCACGTACGACACCGTCCGACCGAGTGCTCTCGTGAACTCCTCGGCCACCCCGTTCATGTCCTGTGTCCGAGGTCCGGTCAGCTCGTAGACCTGACCGACGTGCGGTGCCGGGTCGCGGAGCACGGTCGCCACCACCCGTGCGACGTCGGCCCCGGCGACCGGTGAGGTGCGGCCCGTGCCGAAGGGCAACGCGAGAGTGCCGTTCTGCCGGATCGTCCGCGCCGCCAGCGTGGTGAAGAGGGGGTTGTCGAGGAACGTCGTCGGGCGTACGTGCACCACCGGCAGGCCCGACCAGTCGAATACCTGCTCGGCCAGCCAGTGCAGCCGCTGATGGTGGGACTCCGCGGTGCTGGTGGCGGTCATCTGCGACACCGTCATCTGCGACAAGTCCACCACGACGTCGAGCCTCCCGAGCTCGCGGGCCACCGTGGCCACGACGGTCGCCGCCAGCAGATGATCCGGCGACACGCTCATCCCGAAGTACATTCGCCCGACGCCCTCGAGCGCGGCCGCGACACTCTCGGGCCGGGTGAAATCACCGACGACCACCTCCGCGCCGAGCCCGCGCAACTCATCGGCACGCCCATCGTCGCGTCGGACCAGGGCACGCACCGGTAGTTCCCATGCGAGCAACTGGTCGAGGACGTCGCGGCCCACGCCGCCACCGCCCGGGACGAGGAACAGGTTGCTCGCAACCATTGATGACACTCCTTCTCGCTCACCACGAAGATGACATGGACACATGTCGCGGTCCTACCGCCCCATATTCCGCGACATGTGTCCATGTCGCGCCCGCGCCCGCGGCTGGCGGGGGCCATGGGGATCATGCGCCTGTATGCCGATGAGGACGCGGTGCGTTAGGACGCCCGCAGACCGCCGTCCACGACGGACAGGCAGTGCAAATGGGTGATTGCCCACTATCCAGCCCTCCTTGCATTCCGGCGGTCGAGGGGCGAAGCGATGGCGACAGTCCGTAACCGGTACTGCAGTCGTGCTACCCAGCGTGAACAGGGCGTGTGGTTATTGGCCGATCTTCACCTGATGGAACCAGCACCTCGGCCATAATCGTCATTTTCTGTGGAACTTTCTCGCATTCGGGTTGATCGCGTTTGCCCTGACGGCCGAGCGGGTGAACGCTCCGTAATCGCGAAACGCTCGCAGTCGGCCCCACGACTCCCCTCGGCGTCTCTATTACGGCCTACGGATCCACGAGTTCCTACGGCCGGCAGCGGGCCACGCCCCGCAGCACGGGCAAGAACGAGTGCGCGCCGCGCACTCGAAGGTGCTGAACAGATCGGCTCGCCGGGAGGAATCATGGTCGTTGGCCCGCGGACGGTGATCCCGTGATCG
Source organism: Pseudonocardia xinjiangensis (assembly GCF_050948425.1). Taxonomy (NCBI): domain Bacteria; kingdom Bacillati; phylum Actinomycetota; class Actinomycetes; order Pseudonocardiales; family Pseudonocardiaceae; genus Pseudonocardia; species Pseudonocardia xinjiangensis. Next base: position 5,741,287 of record NZ_CP192009.1, read on the forward strand.
CCGGAGTTGTCGGGAGCGGCCAATCCGCCCGAGGGACTTGCGAAATCGAACGACTTAACCGATGCTCCTCACCTCAGATCCATCCACCTACGAGTCATCCATCGGCAACTGTCGACCAATAGCGCCGCGCGAGTTTCGAATCTCCGCCGCCTGGTCACATTCCCGTAATGACGTCGAGTATCGACTTCATCACAAGAAGTTACGTCGCCGCGACGATCTCGTGGCCAGCCCGGATGCATCCGTCCACCAAGCATGCCAGGGGACTCCATGGAAACCGCTGATCGAGAGGCGACGAAGAACTCCGACGCGAATTCGGTGGTGACTACAGAAGGCGACCATTCCCTGTCAGCCGGTACTGGAGTGCGTTACTCACCGAGCACAGTCGGTGAGGCCGATGGGAGCTCGACCGTTGTAATTCAGGACGTATATCCACGCTTCGCGAACGACCGGCGAGCTGTCGGTCCGCAGAGTTCGATCGTCGTGTGGAAATTCGGCGGAACGTCGGTGGCCGACCCGGCTCGGCTCCGCGCTGCCGCCGAACGCATCGTGGTCGCCCAACGGGACGGCCTCAAGGTGGTGGCCGTGCTGTCCGCAATGGGTAGCTCGACCAACGACCTGGTCACCATGGCCTACACGATGTCGGAGCGGCCGTTACTGCGTGAACTGGACGTCCTGCTCTCCGTCGGCGAGTGCATCTCGTGCGCACTGGCGTCGATGGCGGTGAACGATCTGGGGTCACACGCGGTCTCGCTCACGGGACCTCAGGCGGGTATCCACACCGATGGTCAGCACGGAAACGCGCAACTGGCCGATCTCTATCCCCGACGCATCCTCGACGCGCTCGACACCGGGGCTGCGGTAATGGTGACGGGATATCAGGGCATCTCGCCGGCAGGCGACGTGACCACGCTGGGCCGCGGCGGCTCCGACACCTCGGCAGTGGCGGTCGCGGCCGCCCTCGGACTGAGCGAGTGCGACATCTTCACCGACGTCCCTGGCGTCTTCACCGCTGATCCCCGGCTCGTGCCGGACGCACGGAAGCTCCCGGCGGTCAGCAGAGAAACGATGTTGCAGTTCGCAGCGGCGGGTGCCGCGGTGCTGCAACCGCGTGCCGTCGAACTTGCCGCTGCTCATGACGTCGACATCCACGTTCGATCAAGCTTCACGACCGACGTGGGCACCTGGATCCTCGAGGAGGAACCCTTGTTCGAAACCGCGGTCGTCACGGGAGTGGCCCACCGGGAACGGGAGACGTTGTACGCCGTCCGGGACGTCTCTCCTGCCGCGATCACCGCGGCTCTGGCACATCGCGGCGTGGCGATAGGCACGATCGGCCGCGACGGTCAGTCCCTCCGGTTCACCGCTCCGGATTCCGAGGACGCCGCGGTCGTCGCAGCGCTGTCGCTCGCCGGTGTCGGCGTGGATGTCCACAACGAGTTCGGCTCCGTCAGCCTGGTCAGTGCCGGAATCGCGCGACGACCGGATGTCACGGCTCAAGCGATGCTGGCGCTGGAGTGCCACGGCATCGAGCCGCAGATGGTCACCAGTGCGCCGTCCCGCGTCTGCTTCCTCATCCGCACCGACGCGGTCCATCACGCAGTCCGGCTGCTCCATGACCTCTTCGGGCTGCAGAACGGGCACTACGCCACCCCGACCGAGGACCGCGACACCTACGCGAGTCGGACCGGTTCTGAGGCACGAAGGGAGTTCGAATCATGCGCACCACAGCATCTTCAGTGATCCCTGGCTTCAGCGACGGCCCGACGGTGGGGCGCGGCGGGCCCGTGAATCCGTTCGGTCATGTGCTGACGGCAATGGTCACGCCGTTCACCCCGGACGGCCGCGCCCTCGACCTCGAGTGCGCCGCCGGCCTGGCAACCCACCTCGTCGACTCGGGCAACGACGGGCTCATCGTCAACGGAACCACCGGTGAGGCCCCGACGACGTCCGACGCGGAGAAAGCGGCGCTCATCCGAACCGTCGTCGCCGCAGTCGGAGACCGGGCGACGGTGATTGCGGGAGTCGGAACCTACGACACCGAGCACAGCAAACGGTTGGCCCGGCAGGCCGCGGCGGCCGGCGCCCACGGGCTGCTCGTTGTCACGCCGTACTACTCGCGGCCACCACAGTGTGGGCTGATCGCGCATTTCACCGCTGTCGCCGACGCGACCGAGCTACCCGTGATGCTGTACGACATCCCGCCACGCACCGCCGTTGCGTTCGAGGCGGACACGTTGTGCACGCTCGCGGCGCATCCGCGGATCGTCGCGATCAAGGATGCGCGAAACGATCTGCACTTCTGCGCGGAGATGGTCTCCCGGAGCGGCTTGCACTACTACTCCGGTGACGATCCGTTGAATCTCCCGTTCCTCGCACTCGGCGCAGTGGGCTTCGTCAGCGTGCTCGGACACGTCGCGGCGGACCGGCTCCGGACGATGCACGACGCCTTCACCGACGGTGATGTCGAGGCCGCCCGCGCCACGCACGTCGCACTGTTCCCGCTGCACCGGGCGATGCGCCTGGTCGGTGGCGCCGTCTTCGGGAAACTGGCCGTCGGCCTCAGCTGGCGCGACGTGGGCACCACGCGGCTGCCGCTCCCCCCACCGACGGGGGACCAGGTCGCCGCGGTCGCTGCCGACCTCGCCGAGGCCGGCGTGCCGTTCAGCGCGGCTCAGTTCCCCCGCCGGCCTCTGGCCGAGCGCCGCGTGCCGAAGGAGAGGGCCAGGCACGCGAAGCGGCCCGTCCCGATCCCGTAACCGGCACCGACCTCCCCGACACCGCTCATGCGGTGTCTGGCCACCGCACGAACTGCTGCGACGGAGTATTGATGACTATCGAACAGAACTTCCTTCCGACCGGGCTGGCCGGGCCCGAGATCGGCAACCGCCTCGCCGCCCAGCCGTACCAGTATCGTCGCCGCGAACTGGTCGAGCCGGACTGGACGCGCCTTCCCGGCTGGCGCGACGTGACCCGCAGCGAGTGGGAGTCCGCCCAGTGGCAACGGGCGCACTGCGTCAAGAACCTCCGGCAGTTGCGCGACGTGTACGGCGACCTCATACCCGAGACGTTCTACCGGGATCTGGAGCACGACCAGGCCGAGTCGGCCACCATGTCGCTGCTCATCCCGCCCCAGATGGTCAACACGATCGTGCCCGGCCGCGTCCCGGATCTCGACGCCGTCTACGCCGACCCGGTGCGTCGCTACATGTTGCCGGTGGCCTCCGACCGGGACCGTGAGTGGCCGAGCCATCCACATGCGACCCGGGACTCGCTGCACGAGAAGGAGATGTGGCTCGTCGAAGGCCTCACCCAGCGCTATCCCACCAAGGTGCTGGCCGAACTGCTCGCGACCTGCCCGCAGTACTGCGGGCACTGCACGAGGATGGACCTGGTCGGCACCTCGACGATCCAGTTCAGCAAGCTGAAGCTGGAGACGAAGCAACCGGCCCGCCTCGACGGAATCATCGACCACCTGCAGCGGTCGCCGCAGATCCGTGACGTCGTCGTGTCGGGTGGCGACGTGGCGAACGTGCCGTGGCGGCTGTTGGAGGACTTCCTGACCCGCCTGCTCGCCATCGACTCCATCCGGGACATCCGGCTCGCCACCAAGGCGCTGATGGGCCTCCCCCAGCATTGGCTGCAGGACGACATCGTCCGCGGGATGGAACGGGTGGCAACGCTCGCCCGCCGGCGCGGCGTCAACATCGCGATCCACACCCACGTCAACACGGCGCAGTCGGTGACGCCCCTGTTCGCCCGGGCCGCGAAAACGATGCTCGAGACCGGGATCCGCGATGTCCGCAACCAGGGGGTGCTGATGCGGAACGTCAACGACTCGCCCGACCAGCTCCTCGATCTGTGCTTCGCCCTCCTCGATGAAGCGGGAGTCATTCCGTACTACTTCTACATGTGCGACATGATCCCGAACTCGGAGCACTGGCGCCTGGCCGTGTGGGAGGCCCAGGAGATCCAGGACCAGATCATGGGCTACCTGCCGGGCTTCGCGACACCGCGGATCGTCTGCGACGTTCCGTACCTCGGTAAACGCTGGGTGCACCAGCTGACGGGCTATGACCGCACCCGCGGCGTGTCCCACTGGACGAAGAACTACCTGACCAGCATCGAGGCCGACGACCCGGCTGCGGCGTACCGGCTCTACGAGTACTTCGACCCGATCAGGTCCCTCCCCGGATCGGGGCAGATGTGGTGGCGTCGGGAGTTCCCGGCCACCGACCGGAGCCCGGCGATGGCGGGTGCCCCGGCATGCACGAGCTGACGGCGCCGACCATGACATCCGGTACGCACGACACCCTCGCCCTGGAGCCGGCGAGCCGAGCGGTGCTCGGGGAGGCTGTCTGCCTGCACGAGCTCTTCGAGGCACAGGCGGACGCGACTCCCGACCTGACGGCGCTCGTGTGCGGAGGCCGGAGCCTGAGCTACGCGCAGCTCGACGCCGAGGCGAACCGCCTCGCGCGCGTGCTCCGGCAGCGCGGTGCAGGGCCCGGCGCGTTCGTCGGGATCTACTCCCATCGTTCCGAGCTGCCGATCATCGCCGTTCTCGGTTGCCTGAAAGCAGGCGCCGCGTACATCCCGATCGACCCGACCTACCCGCCGGAGCGCGTGCGCTACATCGACGGAGAGGCCCGGCTGCTGCTCTGCCTGACCGACCGTGCGCTGTCCTCGCGCGGCGCGGAGCTCCTCGGGGCCGAGCGGCTGATCGAGGTCGAGGACTGTCTCGGCCGGGACGACCTGCCGGCGTCGAGACTCACGCGCGCCGAGACCGGCGCATCACCGCGGGACCTCGCCTACGTCATCTACACCTCCGGCTCCACCGGGCGGCCCAAGGGCGTGATGACCGAGCACCAGCACGCCACCCGCTTCGTCTCGGCCTTCAACGAGGTCTGCGGTACGACCACCACGGACCGCGTCTACCAGGGCTTCTCGCTGAGCTTCGACGGCTCGGTCGAGGAGATGTGGATGGCCTTCTCGAACGGGTCGACGCTGGTCGTGCCCACCGCCGACGCACCGCGCTTCGGGGACGAGCTCGGCGAGTACCTGCGCGCCCTCGGCGTCACCTACTTCTCGACCGTCCCGACCCTGCTGTCGACGATCGCGGCCCCGGTGCCGAACCTGCGAACCGTCGTGCTGAGCGGGGAGGTCTGTCCGCCACGGCTCGTGGACACCTGGGCAGGAGACGACACGCAGGTCCTGAACGTGTACGGGCCCACCGAGGCGACGGTGAACACCACGGCGTTCGCATGCGTGCGCGGCCGGCCCGTCACCATCGGTCGGCCACTCGGGGGTTACGAGGTCCGCATCGTCGACGAGAACCTCGATCCCGTCCCGCCAGGCGTCGCCGGCGAGCTGCTCATCTCCGGCGCCACGCTGGCCCGCGGGTATCTCAACGAACCGGCGATGACCGAGGAGAAGTTCCTCACCGTCATCGACGACACCATGGGCCAGGACCCGGTGCAGCGCTGCTACCGCACGGGCGATCTGGCCCGCTGGAGCGAGCACGGCGATCTCGAGTTCCTCGGCCGTCTCGACGGGCAGGTCAAGATCCGCGGCTACCGGGTGGAGCTGTCCGAGATCGAGAACGTCCTGACCGAGCTCGACGACGTCCGCTCGGCAGGCGTACGCATGGTCTCCCACGCCGGCCTGGACGAGCTCGCGGCGTACGTCGTACTGAGCCGGCCCGCCGCCGCGCTCGAACCCGGCGCGGTGCTCTCGCTGCTGGAGTCGAGGCTGCCGGCGTACATGATCCCCAGCTCTCTCGACGTCCTTCCCGAACTCCCGCGGACGACCAGCGGGAAGGTGGACCGGAAGAACCTGCCGGACCCTGTCACCCCCCTCGTCCGGGTCTCCGGCACCGTCGTCGCGCCGCAGAACGAGCGGGAGCATCTCGTCGCCGAGGTCTGGACCGGTGTCCTCGGCATCGACGTGACGTCCGTGGCCGACGACTTCTTCCTGGCTCTCGGCGGACATTCCCTGGTCGCCGCTCAGATGGTGACCACGCTGCGGGAACGGACCGGGCTGCCGGTCGCCGTCCGGGATGCCTACGCGCATCCGACCGTGCAACTGCTCGCCGCCCGGCTCGACGAACTGGCCCGGGCCGGGGAGAGCCCGGCGGGAGTGGCACCGGCGATGACCTCGAGCCGGGAGGTCTTCGAGTCGACGCCTCGACGGCAGCGGTGGACCACCGTCGGTGCGCAGGCGATGTCGATGTACGTACTGTCGGCGCCGGTGATGATCCCGACCACCGTCGTCTTCCTGCTGGCCCTGGGCTGGATCCAGGGAACGGTGTCGACGGTCCGGCTCCTCGTCATGGCGTTCGTCGTCGTCCCGATCATCACCTGGCCGATCCTGCTCCTGGTCTCGATAGCGGCGAAGTGGGTGCTGATCGGCCGCTACCGGCCGGGAGAACACAAGCTGTGGGGCTTCTACTACCTCCGCTGGTGGCTCGTGGCCAGGCTGACTGCGCTCAGCGGTGCCGGGGCACTGGTGGGCACCCCGCTCCTGCCCGTCTACTTCCGGTTGATGGGCGCCCGCGTCGGGCCGCGCTGCACGCTCAACTCGGGGCAATGCTTCGCCTGGGACCTCGTCTCGATCGGAGCGGACACGAGCATCGGCGCCGACACCCAGATGCTCGGTTACCGGGTCGAGGGCGGGATGTTGCGGCTGGGCGAGGTGCGGATCGGGAGCCGGTGTTTCGTCGGCATCCACTCCGCGCTGGGCCTCGACGTCCGGATGGGCGACGGGAGCAGCCTCGACGACCAGTCGCTGCTGGGCGACGGCGAGGAGATACCTGCCGGTGAGGGGCGCCAGGGGTCGCCGGCCCGGAAGGCGGAGGTGAGCCTGCCCGCGGAACGTCCCGACCCGCGCCAGTCGACGGGCCGGCGGGCGCTCTTCGGGCTCGCACACGTGGTGCTGACGGACCTCCTGGCGCTCGTGAGCCTGCCTCCGGCTGTCGGGTTCCTGCTCGCCTACTGGTTCGCGTTCACCCGCGGCGGCGTGGTCGTCGGAGCTTTGACGCTGGTGGGCTCGGTACCGGTGGGGATCATCTTCTCCTGCTTCTACATCGCCGCTGTGAAGAGGCTGCTCCTGCGCGGGATCCGGCCGGGCACGTACTCGGTACTGAGCGGGGCCTACCTGCGGAAGTGGGCGTCCGACGGCCTGATGGGCGTGACGCGGGGCCTCATGCTGCCGGTGTACACGACCCTCTACCTGCCGCCGTTCCTGCGGCTGCTCGGCGCCAGGATCGGACGTCGTGCGGAGATCTCCACCGTCTGGTCGGTCGCGCCCGAACTGGTCGACATCGGCCCGGAGAGCTTCTTCGCGGACGGCGCGATCATCGGTGGGCGCCGGACGCACCTGGGTGTCTTCCAGATCGACGTCAACCGCATCGGACGGCGCAGCTTCATCGGCAACGGCGCTGTCGTGCCGGTGGGCAACAGCGTGGGAGACGGCTGCCTGCTGGGCGTCCAGTCGATTCCGCCCGCCGGTCCGCGCACCCCCGACGGCAGCGAGTGGCTGGGCTCGCCGTCGTTCCCCTTGACCCATCGGATCAAGGTGGGCAACTTCGACGAGAAGACCATATTCCGTCCCACCGCCAGGCTCTACGCGGAGCGCGCCGTCATCGACGGGCTCCGGATCCTGATCCCCGCCTATCTCGGGCTGCTCACCTTGACGGCATCGGTACTGAGCCTGTTCCTGGTGTACCGAGCGGCCGGGGTGGCGGTGATGGTCGCGGTGGCACCGTTGATCGGGCTCGCTCTGGGAATCGCGGCGGCGGCGGCCGTCGCGTTGCTCAAGAAATGCGTCATGGGAACGTACCGCCCGGAGATCCGGCCGCTCTGGTGCCGGTACGTGTGGCTGAACGAGATGGTGAACGGGGCGTTCGAGTCGGTGTTCGCACCCGTGGCGTCGACGATGCTCGGCACCCCGTTCATCGCCGCGTTCCTCCGCATGATGGGCTGCCGGATCGGACGTCACACCTACATCGCGACAACGCTGTTCTCGGAGTTCGACCTCGTCGACATCGGCGACCACGTCGCGTTGAACCACGGGGCCGTCATGCAGAACCATCTCTTCGAGGACCGCGTCTTCAAGTCGTCGGCGCTCACGATCGCGGACGAGGCGTCGATCGGCAACATGAGCGTGGTGCTCTACGACTCGGAAGTCCGCCGAGGCGCCGTCATCGGGCCGCTCTCGCTCGTGATGAAGGGGGAAGCGATCGAGGAACGCACCTGGTGGCAGGGCATTCCCACGTCGCGGGTGGAAGGAGGTGTGGGATGAGCGCTCTGGCTCTGGTGTACCGCGGTCCCGCGGCCTGCGAGGGGTGCGCGGAGGAGGTGGCCGCCCTGCTCCGCGCCTCCGGGCACGACCTCGACATCGCCTATGTCGGCCCGCGCGAGGCACTTCCGCTCACCAGGGAGGTGCTGGACTCCGCCGTCCTCTATGCGCAACCAGGAGGCGGCAACAGCGTCAAGCGAGCATTCCGCCAGATGAAGCGGTTCGCTCCGGCCATCATCGACTACACGCAGTCGGGCGGCCGTTACCTCGGTATCTGCATGGGCGCCTACCTGGCCGGTACGTGGGCGGGCTTCGGGTTCCTCCCGGACACCGACCAGTTCATCACCTCGGCCGGAGCCGACGTGCGGACGAGCCGCGACACCGTTGTCGCGGTCGACTGGCGCGGAGTGCGGCGGCACATGTTCTTCCAGGACGGCACGGTTCTGACGCCACCGGCATCGGGCTCCGGCGTTGCCGTCCTCGCCAGGTATGCGAGCAACGGCGAGATCGCCGCGCTCGTGGCGCCGTTCGGGCGCGGGAAGGTCGGCCTGTCCGGCCCGCACCCCGAAGCGTCGCAGGAGTGGTACCGGAGCAACGGCCTGACGAATCCCGACGGCATCCGTTACGACCTGGGCTGCGACCTGGTCGACTCACTGATGGGACCGTGATGATCTGCGCCCCGCCGAAGCACGGAAACCGACCCGCCCGGCCCGGCCGGCCGCCACCGGGCATCGTTCGATGAGCGGCGGCCGCGGGCCCGCCGTGCGGCTCGTCGCCACGGCGTCGATCGTGCTTCTCGCGATGGCGGCCTGCTCGTCGGGTCCGCCCCGGGAGGACGGCTGCAACGGCGCCCGGCAGCGATCCGGGAACACCTTCTACGAGAACAACCCGACGTACACCGACCGCGGCGACGTCGCGTCCGGCGCGACGATGTCGACCCCGGAAGCCGAAGGCATCGACGGCGCGAGGCTCGATGCGGGAGTGAGCGCCCTGGCCGGCAACAACTCCGTGCAGAGCGTGGCGGTCGTGCGCCACGGCCGGTTCGCCTACGAGCGCTACGTCAACAGTGGGGGCATGGACCAGAGCAACAACGTCCACTCCGTGTCGAAGAGCATCCTCCAGGCCGTGCTTGCGACCGCCATCGAGAAGGGGTTCATCAACAGCCTCGACGACACGGTGTCCCGGTACCTGCCCGGCTACCCGAACGCGGACAGGATCACCCTCCGGAACCTCATCGAGATGAGGTCCGGGCTGAGGTGGACGGAGGATCGGACGGAGTACCGGATCGAGAAGGAGAGCGACTGGGTCTGGGCGATACTCGACCAAGGTCTCGTCGCGACACCGGGGACCGTGTTCACCTACAGCAGCGGCAACACACACGTCCTTTCGGCGGTGATCCAGGCGGCCACCAAGACGGGCACCTGCCAGTTCGCGGAGAACAATCTCCTCACACCGCTCGGCATCACCGTCGAGCACTGGGGACGAGACCCGCAAGGCATCTACTCGGGCGGGTACAACGTCTACCTGAACACCCGGGAGATGGCGACGTTCGGGCTCCTCTACCTCGATGACGGAATCCACAACGGGACGCGCGTGATCCCCGAGTGGGCCGTGACGGCCGCCGCCACCACCACGACCACGGAGAACGGCTCGGGTCCCGGCTACTCGCAAGGATGGTGGACGCGCACCATCGCCGGCCACCACATGTACTTCGCGTGGGGATACGGCGGCCAGTTCATCTACGTGATGCCGGATCTCGCCACGGTGCTCGTGATCACCCAGAACACACTCCGACGGGACCGGGAGGTCGACTCCGCCGCATTCGTCGAGCGGTACGTGATCCCCGCACTGCTCTAGTACGGCCGGCCCGGCAGGACCGTCGTCGCAGAGCGAGCGTGCTCCTCGCAGGGCCCCCAGCATCTGCGAGGAACCCACGCCCTCTGCGAGGACGCCGGGGCTGGCCGAGCGGCGGGATCAGGCCGGGACGACGTACGGGAAGTCGGGCGTGCGCAACTGCTCGTTGGTGGCCGGGGTCAGACCGGAGGGCACCGCGACCCCGGTGACCAGTGACAGCATCACCTCCGGGGCATTGTCGGCCAAGGTCCGCCCGTTGCGGCCGGCGAACCCGTAGGTCGCCGGCGTACCCACGGTGTAGGACAACACGTCCGGGAACAGCTCCGCCGCCACCGTCTGGCCATAACCGGCCGGGTCGGCGGCGGTGCCGGTCGCGGCCGCGGACGCAGCAATGTGCTCAGCGACCTCCTGACGGTCGGACTCGACATCCTGCGACGGGTGCTGGGTGTTGGACGCCAGAGCGAACTGCACATCATCGGGCCAGAAGATCGGCCACATCATCGGATGCCCCGCCCGGTTGATCTGCCGCCACCCACCAGCATCGGTCGCCAGCTTCGTCGCCGCCCACACCCCGATCTGCGCGCCCGGGCGCAGCTGCGGATGCCGGTGCGACACCTCCAGCACGATCGAGTCCACCGTCGTGTCCGCGAAGCTGTTCCTCGCCTCCCGCGGCTGCCACCCCGACAAGTCCAGAACCGTGCCACCGCGGACCGCAGAGTTCACCATGTCCAACAACGACAGGTCGATGTAGAACCAGTCCTTGATCCGTCCGGCCCACAACCGCACCCCCGACCCGTCCGCGCTCGACCCGGTCCGGCCCTCCAGCACCAGCTCCCCGGTCGCCGCGTCCTCGCGCGCGTCGGCGCCGGTCAGCTCGTGCAACTGCAACGCCTGGCGCCCCTCGGCATCCGCATCGGCGAACGACACCCGGAAGGTCAGCTCCTCCACCTCCGCACCCTCGAGATGGACCTTGAACTCATACCGGGCCTCGGAGTGGAAACTCGGCTCCGAATGCAGACCGTTGACCGTCGAGTTCACATCCATCACGAACACGGTGCTGTCCTCGCCACGGAAGACACACAGATCATCGAGGAACAGCTGCCCGGTCTGCGCCGCCAGCGGGGTATCCAGATGGTGGGACACGGTAGGTCCTTTCGGTTCGGGTGGTGCATCGGTTCGTGCAGTGGCGTGGGTGCACGGCCCCCCAACGTGCCGGGTGCCACGCGTGATCGCAGTTCCTGCAACCGATTGGGTATGCCGCTACGTGGGCAATTCGGACAGGCCGACCGAAATCACATCAACGGCGTTGATCATAATGCCCTGCGGATCACGCAAGTCGATCATTCCGAACAGCAGCACCAGCGAACGACTCGCGGGTTGACCAGCTGGACGTTCATGGTGCACAACGGGCGCGTCTCGAGCGCATTCACTCCCCTGGACGACAGCTGACCGTCATTTATTCGTTTACGAAGGTTCGCGATCCGCCCGGTCCCCTGGTAGATGGTGCCGAAGACCGCCACCCCGGCGACGAAGCCGAACTGCAGCACTGTCGTCGCCATACCGCTGGCATCCGGGATGTGCTCGGGCCGGACGTGGGCGACCGTGAGCGACACCAGCGGACTGAACGACACCCCGAACCCAGCTGTACTTCGGGACGCCAAATACGCATGTCCACCGATCCGCCTGACGGCCGGCCCGGACGCGAGGGCGAGCCGCTACCGCGCCCGGGGGTCACGACAACACATCTGCCAGTAGTAGAGCGAGCGTTCGCTCTATGATCCGTCCATCGGTGCCTCGATCACTGGCGACGTGGGTCGGCTCCGAGGCACCGGGTGAGGGGTAGTGGTGCCACGGGTCAGCACGGAGCATCTGGCGGCACGTCGTCGGCAGATTCTGGATGCGGCGGCCACGCTGTTCGCCGAACGCGGCTTCGCCAGGACCAGCATGAGTGACGTGGTGCAGGCATCGGGCTTGTCGATGGGCGCGATCTACCGCTACTTCCCGAGCAAGGTCGAGCTGGTCGTGGCCACGGGCGAGGGGCACGGCGGAGAAGTGGGCGACGGGTTCCCGGTCGAGCGCGCAGCCGAGCTGTTGGCCCGGCTGGCCGACGAGGTCGGACCCGGACGCAGCCACGCCCGGCTGTCCATCCAGATCTGGGGGGAGGCCGCGGTCGAGCCGCAGCTGGCCGCCCGGGTGGTGCCGATCCACCAGCGGCTCCAGGACCATCTCGTCGAGCTCCTCCGCGATGGCGTGGAGCCGGACGAGCACGGTCCGGAGGACGAGGCCCTCGCCCAGGTCGCCCTGTCCGCGGTCATCGGGCTGGCGGCGCTGGTCGCGGCGGGGGTACCCGTCGACCAGCCGCGGTTCGTCGCCGCCCTGGCGGGTCTCGTCGACCCCCCGCCCGACGAGGCGCCGCGCGGCTGAGCGATCCGCCCGAGCGCGCGGCGCCGGATGCTCATCCGCCCGCGGGTGCCCCGGCCGGGAGCGTCGACGGGACCGGGCTCAGGTAGAAGCGGGTCCAGTTGATTCGTCCGTCACGCGTGGTCATCACCACCGGTCCGCACATGAACGCCTGCGCCCCGCCCGGGCCGGTGCCGACCATCTCCCACTCCGACCAGATCTCCGAGCCGGACACGGCACGTCGCAGCACCGTCGCCCGCAGATCCGGCAGCCGGTCGAAGATCGCTGTCCAGTTGGCGAGCACGCGGGCCGAACCGGTGAAGCTCTCGGCCGGCCGATGCGGCAGCTCGCACCGGTAGTCGGCGGTGAAGCAGTCCGCGACCTGCTGCACATCGTGCGAGTTGATGGCGGCGTGGAGACGGTCGATCGGATCCGTCGCGGCCGTCGCTGCTGTCCTGTCGTCGTTCACTCGCGCAGTGTAAAACGAGCGCTCGTTCTCTTACGAAGGACGGTTGCTATTGGCCACCTGGTCAATATACTATCGGCCGTGTGGTCAATAGCCGGACGATGACGTCTCCCGCCTTCGATGTCGGCCCACCGGCCCGGGCCGTCGGGGTCTACGTGGCCCTCACGATCGGCACGCTGATCGCCCTGATCGTCCTGACCTCCTCCGCTCCCGGTCTCGCGACCGACGAGGCGTGGGGGCACGCCGTCGTGGTGGCCGCATTCGCCGTGCTGCTGCCCCTTCGCCTGCGAGCAGCGAGAAGAAGCCGACGCGCCTTGCAGGCGGTGGCGGTCATCGCGGGCGTCCTCGTCGCGGTGAACGTCGTCGAGGCGGCGCTACCGGGTGTCTTCCCGGCCTGGATGCGCCTGGAGATGGTGGCGACAGCCGTGGTGATGGTGCTCGTGGCGTTCCTGACCGTGCGCGCCGGGCGGCGATGACGAGGCGCGACGCCTCCCGGGTGCGGCCGGCTGCCGAAGGGAAAGGGCGGGTCCGGCAACGTCTGAGCGAGGACGAGCGGCGTGAACAGATCATCGGCGCCACCATCGCCGCAGTGGCCGAGCACGGTTATGACGGCGTCTCGCTGGCCCGGATCGCCGAGCACGCCCAGATCTCGAAGGGGCTGATCTCGCACTACTTCACGGACAAGGACGACCTGATGGCACAGGCCGTCACGGTGACCGTCGTGAAGATCCGGGATCTGATCGTCGCCCGGCTGGACCTGTCAGCGCCGGTCCCCGAGGTGATCCGGTCGGCGATCCGGGGCGCCGCAGCGCTCCACCACACCCACCGGGCCGAGCTGACGGCGATCGACCAGATCGTCCGCAACCTGCGCGCCCCCGACGGGAGCCGCCGGCTGAGCCTCGCCGACTACGAGGACACCTACCGAGGGCAACAGGCCTTGTTCGAGCGAGGACAGGCCGAGGGCTCGTTGCGCCCGTTCGACACCCGGGTGATGGCGGTGACCTATCAGGGGGCGATCGACATGATGCTGGGCTACGCCGAGACCTACCCCGACACCGATCTGGACCGCTACGCCGACTCCCTCGCCGACATCCTCCTCTCCGGCATCACAGCACCGGGCGGAGGCGGGTCGGCCTCGTCGGCAGGGGTAGCGAGCGTGGCCGGATGACGTGCTGGATCGCACGTGGACCAGCGGGGGTGACGGCCGCGAACCTCAGACCGCGAGTCCCAGCATCGATCGGAGCTGGGCGAGCAGGACGGCGCGGAAGTTGGCCGGGGACCGCGCGGGGTGCAGTACGTGGGAGACGATGGCTCCGGCCAAGGCGGACTGCACGAAATCCGCGAGGTCGCCGGGGCTGGCAGTGGGGATGAAGACACCCTGCTCGCGACCTTCGCTCACCGCGGCCAGGAAGCCCACGTTCAGCTCGGCCCCCAGGTGTTCGGCGAGCACCGCGGTCAGTGCACCTGATCCGCAGCCGACGTCCAGGGCGCCGCCCCTGCGGCCGTGCCCGAGCACTTCAGCCTGGTGATCTTCCCCGCGGTGCGCGCGCTCAGCGTCCCGGTACCGGGGCCGGTCGAGCCCGATCCGGCGACGCTCCGGCCGTAGCCCGCCACCAGCGGCGCGACGCCAACGCGGCCAGCCCGGCCCCGGCAGCGTTGAGCAGGACGTCGTCCACAGACGACACCCGGTCCAACCGCAGGACGTACTGCGCGACCTCGACCAGGACCGAACAGCCCGCCGCGAGCACCAGAACCCGCGGGACCGACGCCAGCGCCGCGAACCGCATCGGGGCGAGGAACCCCAGCGCCGCGAACACCAGCAGGTTGCCCACGACCTGGCCCGTCGCCGTCAGCGGCCCGGCTGCGATGATCGTGACCAGATCCCGCAGCGGCACCAGGCTCACCCGACCCGGGACGGCACCGGCCTGACTCCCCGGCAACATGATCATCCACACCAACGGCACCGTCCCGTAGACGATGCCGACCTCGGCCAGCGCCATCCGCCACGCCGGCGTGGCGCCGGCGACCCGCCGACGACGGGCCAGAACCCACACCAGCAGCGCAGCCAGCGGCAGTACGGCCACCGTGAGGAGCACGCCACCGGTGAACGTGCCGAACCATAAGTGCCACCCCCCGGTCATTTCACCCCCGCTTCCGTCCGGCGGCGGAATCTACCCGGGCCCGGCCGCGCGCCCTCGCGTCAGTCCGCCACCAGGACCCGTTCGAGCGTGGCGTAACCGGCCGGTTCCCACGTCGGTTTGCCTCCGGGCAGACCACGCCTCCCGTTCCGTCCGATCCAGATCAGGCCCAGCGCCCGGAGTACCGCCCAGCCCCGCGCCCGGGTGATCGTCGCGTCGTCGGCGAGCGCATAGGCGTCGAAGAACCGGCTCGCCGTGCCGGCGGGCAGGAGGATCCAGGCGGCTGAGAGGTCAGTCGCGGGATCGCCTGCGCACATATCGCCGAAGTCGATGACCCCGGCGAGCATCCCGTCCCGGACGACCACGTTCGCCGGATGCAGATCGCCGTGCAGCCAGAGCGGCGCCCCGTGCCAGACGGGCGCGGCCACGGCTTCCTCCCAGACCTCCCGGGCGCGGCCGACGCTCGGGTGGTCGGCGATGACGTCGAACCCGCCGTCGACCCCCTTCTGCATCTCGGCCAACGGCATGCCACGCGTGGGGTTGGCCGGTGCGTCGGCGGGCGCCTGGTCGTGCAGCGCGCGAAGGAACTCCGCGAGGATCTCGGCCGCATCGATGCGGGTGATCGGCGCGCGATCGGCCGGATCACCCGGAACCCAGCGCGCGATCGTCCAGGTGTGCTCGAACAGGTTCGAAGGCCTGCCGATACGCACCGGGACGGGCGTCGGCAGCGGCAGGCGGTTCGCCAGCACCGGCAGCCACGTCTGCTCGGTGTGCAGCAGAGCAGGCGCGCGCTCGGTACGTGGCAGGCGCACGGCCAGCTCGTCCCCGAGCCGCCATTGCTGGTTGTCCCAGCCGCCGTCGACGTCCCGGAGCTCGAGGTCGGCGAGATCCGGATGCTGATCCCGGAGCAGAGCCCGCACCAGGTCCTGCTCGAACCTGAGCTCCTTCATCGGTTGGCCCCCGATCGCTGCACGCGCAGGCACGTTAGACCCAGGACGAACGCCGTCAGCGGGTAGGTTTGCCCCGACGCAGGTGGCATCGAGCCATTGAGGGGGCGTATGGCCAAGAGGCAGCCCGGGGCATTCGACACCTGGGAACTCGATGCCCCCCAGCTTCAGGACCGATCCGCCGAGCTGTGGGACCACTCCTACGGGCCTGTCGCGAGGCGCCTGCTGACCTCCGCGACCCGTTGTTATGCCTCCAAAGGCTTCCAGGCGACCACCACCCGCGACATCAGCGGTGGCGCCGGGTTGAGTCCCGCCGCGATGTACGTCCACTTCCCGTCCAAGGAAGCGATCCTGTTCGAAATCGCCCGGACCGCCCATGTGAAGGCCCTGGACGACATGCGCTCCCCTGCACAGGACGACCTGGTGGAACGGATCTGGCACATCGTCTATCGCCACGTGGCCTGGAATGCTCGCTATCACGTGGCGGCCAGGGTGGCGCAGTACGAGCTGGCCAACCTGACCCCGGAGAACTACGCGTCGATCCGCGAGATCCGGCGGGAGACCAACCGTGTCTACCGCAGCATCGTCGCCGACGGGGTCGAAGACGGGGTCTTCGTGCCCATCGACATCAAGCGTGTCGTCCGGGGCATCATCGCCCTCGCCGTCGACCCGGTCCGCTGGTACCGGCACAGCGGCACCGACAGCCCGGAAGACCTCGGCGAGTTCTACGCAGGTCTCGCGCTCGCGATGCTGACCAGCACACCGCCGGTGCCTGCCTCGCGCACGGAGCCTTCGGACCCCACGCAGGCGGGCGAGCCCGCTCGCTGACGGTCGACGCCGGTTCCGGCGCTTGACATCAACTCCGGCAGGCACGATCCTTTGGCCAGCCTGATTATGCGCTTAGTCATTGGCCGGTTAATGACGCTCCGGCGATAGAGGCATGTGATGGTCAGTGGTTCTCAGCCCGCCCGCATCAGCCACCGCAGGGCAATTCCGGTTTGCCAACGACGACATAACGGATTCGAGGTCACGATGGGACAAGGTGCGCCGTCAACTCGTGAGGTGACGGTCGTGCTGGACGGATACTCCTTCCTGGAGTGTCCGCGGTGGCATGACGGCCGGCTGTGGGTCTCCGACTTCTACACCAACCAGGTTGTGTCGACCGACGGTCGCGGTCACGTCGAGGTTGTGGCCGAGGTGCCGCGCCAGCCCGGCGGGATCGGTTTCCTTCCTGACGGACGCGCGCTCATCGTGTCGATGCGTGATCACCGCATCCTGGTGCGCGATGAGTCAGGGTCGCTCGCCGAGCACGCCGATCTGTCCGGCGCGGTCCCGGGGCTGCTCAACGACATGGTCGTCGACGATCGCGGACGTGCCTTCGTGGGCAACTTCGGCTTCGACCTCATGGGTGGAGCCCCGTTGCGTCACACCACGGTCACGCGGGTCGACGTGGACGGCACTGTGGCCACTGTGGCCGACGACCTGTGTTTTCCGAACGGCATGGTGATCCTCGGCGGGAACGTTCTGGTCGTCGCGGAGACGTTCGCGGGGCGGCTGACCGCGTTCGACATCGCGGAGGACGGCGGGCTGGGCAATCGGCGCGTGTGGGCCCAGTTCGGTGAGCCACCGCAGACCGAGGACGTCGGGGAGGCCGTCGAGCTGCTCCAGGTCGGTCCTGATGGCATCTGCGCAGACGCGGAGGGTGCGATCTGGGTGGCTGACGCCCTCCACGCCCGCGTGATCCGGGTGCAGGAGGGCGGCGAGATCCTCGACGAGATCCCGACCGGGCTCGGGGTCTTCGCCTGCATGCTCGGCGGTGACGACGGCTGCACCCTCTTCCTGTGCACTGCTCCTTCCTTTCCCGAGCACGAACGCCGGCCGGTCCGCGAGGCGCAGCTCATGGCTGTCCGGGTGGACGTTCCCCACGCAGAGCTGCCTTGATCGTCGACCCCGCCGCCCATGGAATGGAGGCTCCTCGTGGAGGTGTCCTGCGCTTTTCCGACCGCTCTGGATTCCCCTGCCAACATTGCTCTGGCCGAGCAGCTGGGATACGCGCGAGCGTGGGTCTATGACACGCCCCAGCAGAGCACGGACGTGTGGATGACCCTGGCGCTGGCCGCTGAACGAACCGAACGGATCGGTCTCGGTCCGGGTGTGCTGGTGCCCAGCCTGCGACACCCGATGGTCAACGCTGCGGCGACCGCCACCCTCGCCGCGCTGGCTCCGGGTCGGGTCTCGATCGCCTTCGGCACGGGGTTCACCGGCCGCCGCGCGATGGGATACCGCGCCATCACGTGGGCCTACATGGAGTCGTACATCCGCGCGTACCGCGGGCTGTTGCAGGGCGAGGTCGTGGAGTGGGAGGGGGCGCAGATGCAGATGCTGCATCCCGCTGGGCACGCGCCCGCACGCCCGGTCGACGTCCCCATCCTGGTCGGCGCGCTGGGCCCCAAGGGCCACGAGGTCGCCAAGGAACTCGGCGACGGGCTGTATGTGACCCTTCAGCTGCCCGAGTTCATCACCGAGTACTCCTGGGTGCCCAACCTCGTGTGGGGCACGGTGCTCGACGAGGGAGAGGCCACCGACTCCGAACGCGCCCGGCTCGCCGCCGGGCCGGGGTGGGCGCTGGCCTATCACGGGGCCTACGAGTTCGGGGGGCCCTCTGCCGTGCATGACCTGCCGGGCGGCGCGGAGTGGATGGAGGTGGTGAACCGGACTCCGGACGATCGACGGCACCTCGCGGTTCACACAGGTCACTGCGTGGAGATCGGTGAAGCCGATCGAGCGGCATGGGACGCCGGCGGCCACGCGATCCTTCGGGACGTGACGATCAGCGGTACTCGCGACCAGGTCCGGCATCGCCTCGACGAGTTCGCCTCGAAGGGCGTCACCGAGATCGTGTTCCAGCCGTGCGGGCCCGACACCCGGGGCGAGCTCGAGAGGTTCCTCGACGCAGCGACTGCCTGACAGCGACGTCGCTCCGAGTCGGCGACGTGCTCGGCAGCGGCTGGTGGAAACGGTCGGTCAGGTGGTGGCGGCTGCGCAGCTCAGGACGAACCCGAGTAGCAGCAGCCAGGAGCGCACGCCTTGGAAGGACTCCCAGCGGCGGCGGGTCCGCTCCCAGTCGGCGGGCGGGTGTGCGGGGTCCCAGCGTCCGGTGGCGGCGTTGATCGGGACGTTGACGACGACGGTGGACGCCACGGCAACGGCGAAGGCCGCCGCTGCGGACCAGGACAGCAGCGCGGGACCGCGCCCGTCGGCCGCAGCGGCGATGCCGAGGACGACGCACAGGGTCATCCCGACGGGCATGACACGTCCGTAGGTCCTGAGCAGGCCTTGTTCGACGATGATGCGCTCGGTGGCGGGGAGGCGGCGCAGGACGGGGTGGACGAAGGCATAGGAGCCGAACTCCGCGCAGGAGATGAATCCGGTGACGAGCAACGTGGCGAGGGTCAGCAGGTTCACGGTGCCTCCTGGGGTCGGGGCCGCGGTGCCGCGGCGGCACGCACGGCGGTCAGGGCCGCGTCGATCAGGGCGTCGGGGTCGGGCCAGGGCATGTCGGGTTTGGTGATGCGCAGATCGACGATGCCGTGGAGGGAGGCCCACAGCTCGGTCGCCAGCATGGGCGCCGCGTCCCGTCGCTCGGCGTGCACGCACGCGGCAACCGCGTCGAGCAGGGCCCGGTGAGACGCCGCCCCGGGGTGTTCGGTGTCGGGATCGAGGCCCAGGCCTGCCGCGCCCGCGTTCGCGGCGCTGAACAACACGCGGTAGTGCCCCGGCCGGTGCAGGCCGGACCGCACGTAGGCGCGCGACATCGCCTCGAGGCGAAGCAAGGGCACCTCGCCCGCCGAGTCGGCTGCGGTCCGGAGCTCGTCGGTGAACGCGGCGAACCGCTCGGCAACGACCACGCGGAGCAGCGCTTGTTTGTCCGGGAAGTGGCGGTACACCGAGGGTGCCGTGACTCCGGCGGCGGTGGCGACGCTGCGCATCGTGACCGCGTCGACGTCGCCGAGCTGCGCGAGCAGGTCGGTCGCGACGCTGACCACGAGGTCACGCAGCTCGTGCCCGGTGCCGCGGCGACGGCGGTGGGGTGCGGTCACGGGGCGGTCGTGTCGTCGGGGAGCTGCACCCGCACCAGGACCCGGCCGCGCCCGACCTCCGCGCGCACGTCGGCGGCGTCGGGGGTGCCGTCGGCGCCGACCCGGACGCGTGCCCAGCGCCCGTACGGGCGGTGGTCGCGCACGAGTGCGGTGAGCGCCTCGGCGACGGCATCAGGTTCGCGCACGGCCTCGGCCCGGGCGCCGACCCTGTGTCCCCGCAGCCGTAGCTCCACCGGCACACCACCGGCGAGGTTGCGCCACCACCTGCTGTTGGTGGTGATGAGCAGCTCACGGCCGCGTTGCAGATAGTTGACCGGGATGGCATACCGCACGCCACTGCGGAGCCCGACGAAGGTCAGGACGAGCCTCCTGGTGCTCAGCAGCGGATGCAGCGGCGAAGACAGGACAGCGGCCGGGACCCGGTTGACCAGCGAGGTCCTGGCCATCACGCACCGCCGCCCCGTCGCCGACCCATCCGGTCGGCCTCCGCCCCCGCTACCGCCTCGAGTGCCTGCCCCAGCTGGTGCAGCATGGATCCCCCCGTATGCTAACAAGCGTTATCATAACGGACGTTAGCATACATGAGGATGCGAAAGAGATCGCACCGCCCGGGCTACGCGACGATCTGTTGGCGCCGTCTCGCCGCGGCGGGAAGGATCACCAGGTCACTCCGCATCTCCATCCGGCTGCCGCCCCAGGTGGTAGCCCAGGCGAAACTCGTAGTCGCCGGCCTGGTTACGCCCCGCCGCGATCGCTGCGGGCAGCCTGCGCTGGGAGCCCGGCCAACCGAAGGACGCGAAGTAGATGTCATAGGAGGACTTGATGTCCTCCGCGGACGGCAACGTGTACCGGTTGACCTGCCCCTTGACCGCAGTGATCGAGTCCTTGTCGAACGACGCGATCCGCCGGGCGAGGGTGTCCACCAACCCGTCCAGTTCGGCGTCGGGGACCGTGCGGTTGACCCAGCCGTACCGCTCGGCCAGTTCGGCCGGGTAGTCGTCGCTGGTGAGGATGACCTCCAGCGCCCGCGCCCGGCCGAGCAGCAGCGGCAGGTGCTCGAGACCACCGCCGCCGGGCAGGTTGCCGTTCGCGGTCTCCGGCTGGCCGAACAGTGCCCCGTCACCGGCGAAGCGCATGTCCATCGCCTGGGCGAACTCGCAGCCGACTCCCCTGACCCGCCCCCGGATCTTCGCGATCGACACCACGGGCAGGCGTGACAGCCGCGTGCCGGCGTCGATGACCAGCGGGTAGCCGGTCACTCCCAGGCCCGTCGGTGTCTCGGCGACCCGGGAGGTGTCGTAGTGGTTCAGGAAGTAGTCCGGGTTCGCCGACTCGAACACCACCACCCGCAGGTCGGGCGCGGCTTCCATCTCGTCGATCAACTCCGGAAGCTCGGTGAGCATCTCCGGGGTGACCAGGTTGATCGGCGGGCTGTCGAACGTCACCCGCCACAGTCGCCCGGTCTCGGCGGTCACGGTGAAATGGGTCCATTGCCTCACGGTTCGGTTCCTTTCTCCCAGGTGATGCCGCTCAGACTCACCCGTGTCGCCAACCGGCGCACGACGCCCGGCAGCGAGTTACGCGGAACAGGCGAGCCGGAGGTCTGGCTCGAGCGCGGCTACCCAGCCTCCGTCCGCCGTGGGCTCCGCCCAGCGGCGACAAGACGGCGACCGTGAGCAGCCCTGCCTCTCACTGGCGTGGACCATCCAGAGGCGTCGCCGGTACCTCATCGGCAGAGCTGTTTCGTCATGAACAGGTTCGTCCCGTGGACCGCATGCACTTCCGTCCGCCCGGTCTCAGTGAACCCGATCTTGGCCAGCACACGGCGAGAAGCGACGTTCCACTCCCAGACCGTGGCCCACAGCCGTTCGTATCCGGACGATCTCGCCCAGTCCAGAACCGCTGATGAGGCCTCGGTGGCGTATCCTTGACGCCAGACTCGGCGCAGCAGTTCGAACGCCAGTTCCGGCTCCCTGTCCGGCACTTTTTCGCTGTCGACCAGTCCGCAGTAACCGATGACGTCCCCAGTGGCTTTTCGCTCGACCGCCAGCAATCTGGACGACCACAGCCGATTGGTGCGGATCGACTCTTCAATCTCCGCGACCGTGGGGCGTCCCTCGGCATCTATTCGACGGTGCGGCGGCACTCGTGGGTCCCGTTCGGTCCACAGCTCACGCTGGACGGCAGCCTCGGTCACCCGCCACGGTCTGAGCAGCAGCCGAGCCGTCTCCAGCACCACCTCGGGTTCCGGCGTCACTCCAGCTGCCATGACAGCAACAGTCTCACGGTCGCCGACAGCGCTCACGTACTCGAAACTCCGCTCGATCGGTTCGACCGTTGCCGGGTGCCGAACCCGTGCGCAGTGCCCCGTCCCTCGTGGTCGCGCGCGCCGCCGCGGCTCTCGCAGGACCCCCACGACACTCGGCGTCAATACGTTACAGTTTAGTCTTGTAACTCTTCGTCCAAACTCCACAGAGGAGCATCGTGACTGCTCAGCGGCCCACGCTCGTTCTTGTTCCGGGCGCCTGGCACCTCCCGTCCACCTGGAATCTGCTGCGCGGGGAGCTCGACGACCTCGGCTACGCCAGCCGCGCGGTGAAGCTGCCCACCACCGGCCCCGACCCGCGTGGCGGCCTGCGAGAAGACGCCGAGGCGGTCCGCGCGGCTACCGAGGCGATCGGCGGCCCGGTCGTCGTCGTGGCCCACTCGTACGGCGGGATCCCCGCCACCGAGGGCCTCGCCGACCTGCCCGACGTTCAGCAGCTCGTGTACCTGGCCGCGTACGTCCCCGACATCCACGAGTCGCTGTTCAGCCTGCACGGCGCTCCCGATCCCGACTCGAAGGAGGAGCTGTTCCCGATCGGCTCGGACCCGCGGGCCCGGCTTTACGCCGACGTTCCCGAGGCGGTCGCCGACCTGGCCGTCAGCCGGCTCGTCGACCAGCGCCGCCAGCCGTTCGCCGACCGTGCGACCCGGGCCGCGTGGCAGACCGTCCCGTCCACCTACATCATCACCGAAAACGATGCCGCAATCCCGGTCCGGATTCAGGAGCAGATGGCCCTTCGCGTGAAGAGCATCCGTCGGATCCCGACCAGCCACTCCCCGTTCCTGTCCCGTCCCGCCGAGCTGGCCGCGCTCCTCGACGAGATCGCCAGGGGCTGACCGAAAGATCACGCGCGGGTATGGAGGTCTGCCTGACAAAGGCAGGGTGAAGCGGCGCCCTTCTCGACGACGCCGGCCCAGGGCGACTCCGCTCTGGACCGGCCAGGCCGTCCGCTCGCACCTTGCGTTGCACGCAGTTTCACGCAACGACGTTCTCCGCGGCCACGCGCCTGCGGCCGAGCTGAAGCGTCAGCAGCAGGGCGACCACGACGAGGCCGAAGCCTGCACTGAGCAGGGGGAGCGCCAGCAGGCCTCCAGCGCCGATCACGATTCCGCCGACCAACCCACCGACGGCGGTGCCGAGGTAGATCGCCGATGCGTTGAGCGAGAGCACCATGCCGCCGGTGGGAGCCAGTTCCAGCAGAAGAGACTGCATCGGGGGGTTGAACGCCCAGCTGAAGACAGCCCACAGGGCGAGGACCACGGCGGCACCCACGATGGTGCTCCCGGCCGGCGAGAGCACCGCGACCGTGATGACCGACCCGCCGAGGAGGGCGAAGAGCGTAGGCACGGCGCCGAACCGGTCGGCAGCGCGGCCACCCCACACGTTGCCTGCCATCGCCCCGATGCCGTAGATGAGCAGCAGGAGCGCGACGGTGGCGCCGTGGATGCCGCCCGTGGCGTTCAACAAGGGCGCCACGTAGATGAAGACGACCATTGCGGCGAGGACGTTGACCACGGTCATCGCGAGCGCCGTCAGCACGCGCCAGTCAGCGGCGACGGCGAAGCGTCCACGCAGCGGCACCGCCGGGGGCGCCGGGAGGCGGGGTAGGCAGAGCGGCGCGGTGGCGGCGACCAGTGCGGTGACCACGGCCACCGCCCCGAAGACGCCGCCGTAACCGATCCTGCTGCCGAGCAGGTCGCCCGCGGGCACACCGACGGCGAGTGCCAGCGTCAGACCACCGAACACGATGCCGACGGCGCGGGCGCGCTGGGCGGGCGGAAGCATGGCGGTGGCGACGAGCGTGGCGGCCGGTGTGTAGGCGGCCGCGCCGAGCGCGGCGATGATCCGGCCCACGATCAGCAGGGGGTACGTGGTCGCCAGTGCGGACAGCCCGTTCCCGACGGCGGCCACGACGAGGGCGGCAACCAGCAGAGTCCGGCGGTCCCACCGGCCGGCGAGGGTGCTGACCAACGGGGCACCGACGGCGTAGGCGATCGCGAAGGCCGTCGCAAGCTGGCCGGCAGCGGTCAGCGAGACACCGAGCTCCCCGCTCACCGCGGGAAGCACGCCCGACACCACGTAGGCGCTCGTGCCGACCGCGAAGGCACCGGCGGCGAGCAGATAGGTGCGCACGGACATCGAGAGCCTTCCGAGTCCTTGGTCGGATGATCGTCGTACTACCTGTTCCATCGAGGTCGAAGCTCGTCGCACAGGGCTACGCGGGCGACGGCTGTGAGGCCTTCCAGCCCGGCCCGCTCGACGTCTGCTCGCCGAGCAGCGTCAGGCGACCTCCGCCCGCGCCCACCAAACGTTACATTGCTTGAGTGTATCGTATCCTCGTGACGGCACCCCACGACACGAGAAGGGCTGGTCTCCCTGGGGAAGCATGATCGCGTTGCGGGCGGCGCACACCCGGGGTGCTCCCGAAGCGCTGCATCCGGCGGAAAGGGATGAAAGTCCCGCTGTTACCGCATGACCGCGAAAGAACTGCTGGACGTTGCGCCGCCGGTTGTCTCGGTTCCCGAATATCCGCACCAGTAAGAGGATGTATGTCGATGAGTTTCTATGATTCGTCCCTGCCTCCGGTCCTGAGGGAGGATGCCGCGGCTCTCGGGGCGGCGGTGGCGGGTTCGGTTCTGCTGCCGGGCGACCCGGGATATGACGACGAGCGTGCGGTGTTCAACCTCAATCACGAGTTGGCGCCCGCGGTGATCGTGGTGGCGCAGAGCGCGGCCGACGTCCAGGCCGCCGTCACTTTCGCAGCCCGGCAGCACCGGCCCCTCCTGGTGAAGACCACCGGCCACCAGATGATCGGCACCGCGCACGGCGCCGTCGTGATCGCAACCCGTCGGATGAACGAGGTGGACATCGACCCGGTCAGCCGCACGGCCCGGGTCGGCGCCGGAGTGCTGTGGTCCGATGTCATCCCGGAGGCGGCCAAGGCCGGACTGGCCCCGCTGAACGGGTCGAACCCCACGGTGGGAGTCGCCGGCTACGTCCTGGGCGGCGGTCTGAGCCCGACGCTGGGCCGTTCCCAGGGCTACGCCGCCGACCATGTGCGATCGCTGGAGGTGGTGACCGCCGACGGCGAACTACGGCACACCGACGCTCAGTCCGAACCCGAACTGTTCTGGGCGCTGCGCGGGGGCAAGGGCAACTTCGGTGTGGTCACCGCGCTGGAACTGGACTTGTTCCCGGTGCCCTACCTCTACGGCGGCGGCATCTACTTCCCCGGCGAGCGGATGGCCGACGTGCTGCGGGCCTGGACCGCGTGGCACCCCGACACCCCGGAGACCATGGTCTCCTCGTTCGCCGTGCTGCGGCTGCCACCGGTGCCCGACGTGCCCGAACCACTGCGCGGGACGTTCGTCGTGTCGTTGCGGTTCGCCTACAACGGCACGGCCGAGGACGGCGAGCGGCTGATCGCGCCGCTGCGCACGGCGGCGCCGGCAGTCCTGGACACCGTGCGGGACATGCCCTACACCGAGGTCGCGTCCATCCACAACGAGCCGACCCAACCGGTGCCCTACTACGAACGGGGCATCATGCTGCGGGAGTTCCCCACCCAAGCGCAGGACAAGCTCGTCGAGCTCGTCGGCCCGGACTCCGACACCACCTTGTGGATCGCCGAACTGCGGGCCCTGGGCGGGGCATGGGACCGGGAACCGACAGTGCCCAACGCCGTGGCGACCAGAGGCCTGCCCTACAGCCTGCTGGGCGTCGCGGTCGGTCCACTGCCGGAGGAACCGCAGCTCAAAGCATCGGTCGCCGCACTGCTCGACGGCATGCAGCCCTGGCAGGGCGAGCGGCGGCTGGTCAACAACCTCGCACCGGACGAGGCACCCGACGCCGCCGCGATCTACGGCGCGCAGCGCTACGAACGCCTGGCGACCATCAAGAAGACCTACGACCCCGCCAACATGTTCCGGCTCAACCACAACGTGGCGCCGGCCACCTGATCAGGCGCTGGCCGACCGGGCGACGCCGGACGTGATCAACTCGTCGATCATGTCCGGCACCGCCGACGGTGGTCCGGGTGAACACACAGCTGCATTCGGCAGGACAGCTGCTACTCCGGCGACTGGAACGGGGCGCCGTAGTCCCCGGGGACCGAGCGCGCTGAGCGTCGCGGTCGCGGAGGTTCGCCCAGGTGGAGCTGTCTGCGTGAGGTGATGTCGAGCTTGGCGAAGATCCGCCCCATGTGCCACTCGACGGTGCGCGGGCTGATGAACAGGCGGGCGCCGATCTCTGCGTTCGAGAGGCCTTCGCGGACCAGGCTGACGACCTGGGCCTCCTGGGGGGTGAGATCGATGGTGGTATCAATGCTGCGTTTGCGTGCGGACTCGCCGGTGGCCCGTAGTTCAGCGGCGGCGCGGCGGGCGAAGGCCTTGGCGTCGATCGTGGCGAAGTTGTCGTGGGCGGCGCGTAGGTGCTCGCGCGCGTCCACTCGCCGGCCCTCCCGGCGCAACCATTCGCCGTAGAGGAGATGGGCGCGGGCGTGCTCGCCGCGGACGCGGGTGCGGCCGAGCCGGTCGATCGCCTCGCAGTAGGCGCTCTCGGCGTTCTCGCCGCAGCTCAGCAGGGCACGGGAGCGGGCCTGGATGCCCAGCGCCCAGTCGGTGCCGCTGGCGCGGGTGATCTCGGTGAGCCGCTGGAAGGCGTCGGCAGCGCGTTCGGGTGTGCCGCAGCGGGTGGCCGCTTCAACGAGTTCGGCCAACGCCGCCCACGGTGCCACGCCCAACACCGGCGGCTGATCGGCGGCCTCCTCGGCCGCGGCGAGTGCGTCCTCGTAGCGGCAGCGGCTGTTGTCGAGAATTGCTGCTGCCCACTGGGCTTTGACCAGCCCGTCCCCCTCGCCGCGACGCAGCACCTCCGCGGTGGTGCCCTTGATCAGTTCGCGTGCTTCGGCTTCGCGGCCCTGCCATGCGGCGAGCAGCAGGACGGCGATGGGCGGTGGGGGGTCTCCGGTCACGTCCGTGACCGAGTTCAGCTCCTCACGCAACGAGATGGCTTCGGTCAGCTGGCCGAGGAAGACGTGCACGCCGATCCGTTGGCTGAGGGCGAGGGGGAGCATGGTCAGCGCGCCCGTCTCCCGTGCGGCGCGGACGAAGCGGGTGGCGAGCAGTTCCCAGGTGTCGTAGTCCCAGAGGTGTGCTGCGGTGATGCACGCGTGCCAGAGCCAGCGCAGCCCTTCGTGTGGGGAGAGGTGGTGGTCGCGGAACGCGCGCACTGCCCGCTTGAGTACCGGCGCCCCAGCGACGTAACCGTCGTTGAACCGCACGGCCAGGGCATTGAGGAGCAGGTCGGGAGCGCGTTGGTGACAGGACGGCGGGGAGGCGGCACGGGCGGCCTGGGCGGCCTGGGCGACCTCCCACACGCTGTCGCCGTCGGCGAGGGCGCCGGCGAACATGGCCGCCAACAACGCTTCCAGGTAGGTCTGGCCGGCCAACTCCATGTCGAGCTGCTCGAGCTGCTTGGCGGCTTGCAGCAGCAGTGGGGGAGCCTCCCTGCCGCGGTTGAGGCTGAAGGCGATCCTGGCGCGTTGCAGGTTCAGCTTGGCTCGTTGGAGCTCGGTGAGCGGGCACGCTTCTGCCAGGCACAGCAGTTGGAGTGCGGCGTCGTGGGCACCGGCGAGGTGCGTGGCCTGTGCCGCGGCCAGCGCGCGCTGCGCCCGGCGGTGGGGGTCGACGGTCAGCTCGGCGGCGCGTCCCAGGAAGGCCGCGCCCGCGGCCAGGTCCCCGCACGCTTGGGCGCGGCCGGCCGCGTGTTCGAGGTCTGCGGGGATGTTCTCGTCCTGCCGGGCTGTTGCGTGTGCCGCGTGCCAGGCGCGGCGACCGAAGTCGGCTTCGGGGTCGGTGGCGTCTGCCAGTGCCCGGTGCGCGCTGCGCCGTTCCTGTCGCGACGCCGCTCGGTAGACCGCTGAGCGCACCAACGGATGCCGGAACCAGACTTGCGCGCCGATCTTCAGCAGCCCGGCCTCGGCCGCCGGGCCAGCGGCATCGGCACTGATTCCGAGTTGCGCAGCGGCCCGGAACATGAGCGCTCCATCACCAAGCGGCTCCGCCGCCGCAACCAACAGAAGCCGCCGGGTTTCCGAAGGCAGCCGAGCCATCTGCCGTTGGAAGCCCGACTCGATCTGCTGCGGCAGCGCGTGGGGGCCCGGCACGCCGCCGCTCAGCTCCGCGGGGGTGAGGCCCCGTGGCAACTCCAACAACGCCAGCGGGTTTCCCTTGGTCTCTGCGATGAGACGGTCACGCACGCGGTCGTCCAAGGGCCAATGCAATGTCGAGCAGAGCAGCTTGCGCGCATCCGCGTCGGGCAGACCTGTGATCATCAGTTGGGCCAGGTCCGTCAACTCCGTCGTTTCACCAGTGCGCGCCGCGAAGATCACACCCACGGATTCCGACATCAGCCGCCGGGCAACGAATGCCAGGGCCTGCACCGAGGCCCGATCGAGCCATTGAGCGTCATCCACCACGCAGATCAGTGGCCGTTCCTCGGCGACCCCGGCCAGCAGCTCCAGTACGGCCAAACTGACCAGGAAACGATCCGGCGGGTCCCCGGCACTGATCCCGAACGCCGTGGACAACGCATCACGCCGCGGCTGAGGAAGATGTTCGAGCCGGTCGAGCATCGGCATGCACAGCTGATGAAGCCCGGCGAAGGCCAACTCCATCTCCGACTCGGTCCCGGTGGCATAGGCCATTCGACACCCCGACGCCTGCCCAACCAGGTACTGCAGCAGCGCCGTTTTGCCTACCCCCGGCTCGCCGCGCACAACCAGTGCCCGGCTCTCGCCTGCCCGCACTGCCTCCAGCAGCCGGTCGAGCACCTCGCACTCGCGCTGCCGACCCAGTAACACCAGAAACACCGTCCGCCAGTAGTAGCACGTTGTCGATGTGGGTCTCCGAGCACGCTCCACCCGGTCCAGATCCATCCACACCTGCCTAATGACCGTACATTAGTTCGTAGCTCCGGAATGCCAACGAGACTGCGGTCACCAAGTTCGGTCAGCAGCAAAGGAATATCCCTTCGATATGTAGCCTGTTCGAGAAACCGCATAAATCACCCAATGGGGCTGTATGCACAAGGAACAGACATTCGCGTGCTCCACGCCGTGCTGGGGCCGGGCGCGGCGCAGACTCGGTAGGCCCGGGGTCCCGTTCCCGTGGTCGACCGCGTGAAGTCCCGCGTCGACCACGGGGGCGATGCGAACGACGCCGGCTCGAGACTGGTCTCCTCATAGCGATGCAAGCGCCGAGGCCTGCAGGGGCTCTCGCGGCGGAACGTTCGAGGCTGAACCCCGGCCATCGCGGACCTCGTCGTAGATCGCCTTCGACGTGGTTACGTTACGGCCCTGTGGCGTAAACTTCGTGGAGCAGCCACAGCGTTAAGGGGTTTCAGAGTGCGACATATCGAATCGATTCGATCGTCCGACGTCGGAATGGGAGGTTCCGCACCCCAGGATCTTGGCGTCTTGCGGGCGGGATATCCGACTTGTGCCGGTACCGGGACGCGACCCTGGACGCGCCGGCGACCAAAGCCGGCCGGACCGATGAGCGGTCGGCCCGGATCAGCTACGCGGAATACGCCCGTTACGGCGAGCGGGTGGCGGGCGCCGGGTCCGCGGTCGCGTCGCGCATGTCGCGCGCCGCGGCCGGCCCAGAGAATCGACTCGGAACTCAGCAGGATCGCGACCGAGATCACGTTATCCCAGATGTTGCACCCGGATAGGAAAGGCTAGTGGTGGCAAAGATACTTGCTTACCAGACACCCGCGATGGGTCACCTGTTTCCCACCAGCGTGCTGCTGACCGAACTGCGCCACCGGGGTCACGACATCGCGCTGCGCACCCTCGCCGCCGGCGTGGAGATCGGTCGCGACCTGGGTTTCGCGACCGAGGCCGTCGATCCCCGCATCGAGAACATGCCCCTCGACGACTGGAAGGCCACCAACCCCCAGGACGCCCTGCAGCGGGCGTTGGACGTGTTCGCCCGCCGCGCCGAGCACGAAGTCCACGACCTGCGCACCGCGATCGACCAGGTCCGCCCCGACGTGATGATCATCGACGCGAACTGCTGGGGCGCAGCCGCGGTGGCCGAAGCCAGCGGGCTGCCCTGGGCGTCGTTCTACGCCTTTCTCCCCTACCTGCGATCCCGAGGGGTACCACCGTGGGGACCCGGGCTACGCCCCTGGCCGGGCCTGCTCGGCCGCGCCCGCGACGCCCTGGTCCGACCCAGGGTCAGCGGCGTGTTCACCAAGGCGATGGTGCGTTCACTCAACCCCGTCCGCACACAGGTCGGCGTACCGCCCGTCGGCTCGGCGGACGAGTTCGTCCTCCGGCCACCGCTGAAGCTCGTCGCCACCGCACAGCCGTTCGACTACCCGCACCCGGACTGGGACGACTCGATCCAGCTCATCGGTGCCTGCGCCTTCGACCCCACGCCCAAGGCGGTGCCGGAATGGCTGACCGCGATCGACCGGCCCATCGTGCTGGTCTCGACCTCGTCGGAGTTCCAGGGCGACATCGACGTGGCACTCGCGGCCCTCACCGCCCTGGCCGACGAACCCGTCCACGTCGTGGCAACCTTCCCCGCCGGGGTGCCGGCCGGGATCACCGTGCCCGCGAACGCAACCGTCCGCGAGTTCGTCCCCCACAACATGGTGCTCGACCGCGCCGCGTGCGCCATCACCCACGGCGGAATGGGCACGACACAGAAGGCTCTGGTGCGCGGCGTCCCGGTATGCGTGGTGCCCCAGGGCCGCGACCAGTTCGAGGTCGCCCGCCGCGTCGAGGTCGCGGGATGCGGCACCCGGCTGCTGCCCAAGGCGCTCACCCCGGCCCGGCTGCGCAACAAGGTTCGGCAGGCGATGGCGATGACCGGCGGCGCCCGCCGCGTCGCCACCGGGTACGCCGCCACCGGCGGAGCGGCGCACGGGGCCGACATGATCGAACAGCGGCTGCTCGGTCAGCCTAGGCCGACGTCCTGGGCATGGAGTGGGCCGAGCAGTGACGGCGTTGGTGGCCCTGCCCAGGTGCCACCGACCGAGGCGACCAATCCTGCCGTCCACCGCAGACATCCCTGAGCCGTTTCCTGCGGCACGGAGAGACCGGTCCTTTCGTTTCGAAGAATTTTGAAGGGGGCACCGCCATGTCTGCTGTACCCGAGAGCGACCTCACGCGCGTGACCAACTCGTTTCGACGGGTGGGAAGTCGTGCCACCCGGAAGGCGACGATCATCGCGTTCTTCGCCTGGCTTTTCGCGGTGTTCGACTTCATCATGTTCGGCACGTTGCTGCCGCAGATCTCCGCCGGCTTCGGCTGGGACAACGCGATGGCGTCCCTGGTCTCCACGCTCGTCTCGGCCACCACCGCAGTCATCGCGCTGGCCGTCGGGCCGATCACCGACCGGATCGGGCGGCGCAAAGGGATGATCCTCACCGTCTCGGGCACCGCGGTGGCATCGGCCCTGTCGTCCGTGACGCCCAGTGCCGCCTACCTCATCGGTGTCCGGTCCCTCGGTGGTCTCGGCCTGTCCGAGCAGGCGGTCAACGCCACCTATCTCACCGAGATCTACGCGGTCACCAGCGACGAGAAGATCAAGCGGCGTCGTGGCCTGATCTACAGTCTCGTGCAGGGCGCCTTCCCCCTCGGCGTGCTCCTGGCCTCCGCCTGGGTCGCGATCTTCCTGCCGGTGATCGGCTGGCGAGGCTGCTTCCTGCTCGCGGTGTTCCCCGCCGTGCTCATCGCCCTGATGCGCCGGGGGCTGCGCGAGAGCCCGCAGTTCGAGCTGGAGCTGCAGCTGCGCCGGCTGCGCAAGCAGGGCCGGGCCGCCGAGGCCGCCGAGCTCGCGCGCTCCTACGGTGTCGACGAGCGGCCCGCGGCTCCGCTGGCGGCGATCTTCACGGGCCAGGCGCTGCGCAACACGTTGGTGCTCGGTGCCGCCTGGTTCATCAACGCGGCCGGCATGCAGCTGTTCGCCGTGCTGGGCACCACGGTGCTCACCGAGGGCAAGCACGTGAGCTTCACCAACTCGCTGGTGCTGCTCATCGTGGCCAACGCCGTGGGTTACCTCGGCTACGTGGCGCACGGCTTCCTCGGCGACCGGCTGGGTCGCCGGAACGTGATCGCTTTCGGATGGATCATCTCGGGGATCCTGTTCGCCCTGATGCTGACGGTGGCCAACGGCACCTTCGCCGTGGTGATCCTCTACTCGCTCGGCTTGTTCTTCCTGGTCGGCCCGTACGCGGCCATGTTGTTCTACATGGGCGAGTGCTATGACACGACGTGTCGCGCCACAGGCACCGGGTTCCTCAACGCCCTGTCCCAGCCCGGCGCGATCGTGGCCGGGTCGATCGTCACCGCGATGCTCGCGAGCGGCTCGAACTGGGCACACGCCACGCTCCTGGTCGGCGCGGTCGGGACCTTCGTCTCCGGGTTCGTCATGTTCGGTGCCCGCAAGGCAGCGGTGCTGCAGGGCTGATCGGAAGGCCGACGTCCAACGAGGCGCGAGTCGCGCCCTAGCGCCGAGGAAACGGTGTCCTAAATCGCTGACGAAACCGGCCCAAGTGGGGCCGAGCAAACCTGTTGAAAACGATCCACTGACGAGGAACGAATAGTCATGTTTGAGGACTCTGGTCCGGTCTTGTCCGATGATCTGCTCAAGACGTTGCACTCGCGTGCGGGTGACTACGACCGGGAGAACGCGTTTTTCGCCGAGGACTTGGCGGACCTGCGCGAGGCTGGATACCTGCGGGCTGCCATTCCCGCCGATCGCGGCGGGCTGGGGCTCGGTCTCGCGGAGCTCAGCCGGGAACAGCGGCGGCTGGGCTACTGGGCGCCGGCAACCGGGGTGGGCATCAACATGCATCTGTACTGGACCGGGGCGACTGCGGACCTCGCCCGGGCCGGGGACGCCGGGGTGGACTGGTTGGTTGAGGACATCGTGGCCGGCAAGGTGTTTGCCGCCGGCCACGGTGAACCCGGCAACGACGTGGGTCTGTTCGACTCGTTGACCGCGGCGGTCCCCGTGTCGGGCGGCTACCTGGTCAGCGGGCACAAGGTGTTCACGTCCCTCTCGCCGGCCTGGGACTGGCTGGGCATCCACGCCCGCGACGACAGCGACCCGAACCATCCCACGGTGGTCCACGGATTCGTCGCGCGCGACAGCGAGGGTGTGCGTACCGTGCCCACCTGGGACGCCCTCGGCTTGCGCGCCACGGCCAGCCACGACACGCACCTGGACAGCGTGTTCATTCCGCACGAGCGGGTCGTCGGGATCAGCGAGGTGGGCGCGGTGCCCGACGGGTTCGTCTCCGCCATCCTGCCGTGGGTGCTGCCCATGTTGGGCAACGTCTACCTGGGCCTGGGCCGCCGGGCGGTGGACCTGGCACTGGCCACCGCGCGGCGGCGCACGACCAGAAGCACCGGCGACGCTCCGGTGGCCAGCAAACCCTTCGTCCAGTACCTCGCGGCGGAGGCCGAGCTCGTCCTGGAGGGGGCGACGGCGCAGCTGGACGAGCTGACCGCCGGCCTGACCGCGGGGGTGGACTACGGCGAGCGGACCTTGCCCCGGCTGTTCGCGGCGAAGGAGAACGCCACCCGCGCCGCGCATCAGGCGACCGAACTGGCAATGGAGATCGTCGGCGCAAGCTCGCTGCACCGGCGCGGCGAGCTGGAGCGGCTCTACCGCGACGTCCGGGCCGGGGCGTTCCATCCGCCCAACAGCGAGGCGGTGCACAACTTCATCGGCCGCTCCGCGCTAGGGCTGCTGTAGCCGTGCCGTTGCAGCCGCCGCGGTAGCCCATGGCGCCTCGCCTGACGGTATCCGGATCCCGGTCGGCTGACCTGGATGATCACTGGTCATGGTCCGGCTGGAGGCGTCGTGCCGGACCCGCTCGTGAGCTTCCTGCCGCCCAATTCGGCCGGCTCGCCAGGGGCCTGTGGCCCAGTGCAGCGCTGGCCGTGGGCTGACTCAACAGAGGTGTGATCGCTCCGGAGCCGGAAAGTCGGAATATCAACCACGGTCCTTCTCCCCCGGATCTTCGGCCGTCATCCCGCTCAATGGCTGGTAGCCCGGGGCGAGTGTGTGGTCGACGTCTCGGCACCGCGACCGCCCGCGTGCGAGAGTTGTCTCGGGGCGGCCGGAGCATGACCAAATGCGCGGACCGGCTGAGCCGTTCCGCGCCTCAGAAGTCGCCCAGCACGTAGCCGACCCGGGTATCACCGGCGGCAGCAGATCGTCGGGCAACCGCGGACGACGCGACAACCCAGGACTTCAAAGGTAGATCAACACTGGAGGCAACTCAGCGATGCCGATCAACGAGCCGAGGTCCACCGCCTGGCAGACGGCGCTCACCACCCTTCAAGAGGTGGAACCACCCTTCATCCCCGACGGCGCGGGGGTGATGACTGCGGTCATCGAGTTTCCGCCCGGCGACCCGGGCACCCCGCCGCACCGCCACTTCGGACCGGTCTTCGGCTACGTACTGGAGGGCGAGATGTTGTTCGAGCTGGAAGGTGAGCCGGAACGCGTCATCCGAGCCGGGGAAACATTCTGGGAGCCGGGAGGCGACGTGATCCACTACCAGGACGGCAACAACCGAACAGACATCCCGAGCCGATTCCTCGTCACGATGATGTGCACGCCCGGCAAGCCCATGCTCACCCTCGTCGACGATGAGGAGCTGGCCCAGCGCCAGGACCGGCGCGCACCACGCCCGTCGTCCTGAACACCGGTTCGCCCGCTGTCGTGCCAGTGGTGGTCAGTTCGGGGTCTGCGCAGCGCCGCTCCGCGCGCCGTACCGAGGTGCGTCGGAATCCGCACCTTCCCACGGTGCCAGGTTCAGCAGCGCCATCCCCGCGCGGCGGGGCTGCTGGGGGGTGACCTCGAACTTGTTGTGCTTGGAGATCGTCTCGACGCTACTTGCCACGACGCCGCGTGACGTCCCCCGGTACATGCTGATGATCGAGCCATCCGCTGCGCCTGCCAGCAGGACCTCCCGCACCCGTTGCAACAGGAAGTCGAGGAACAGGTGTTCGCTCGAGCGTTGCCGGGGCAAGTTGGCCCACACCGTCAACAGGTGCGAGCCGGCGGGAGCGCCACTTTGATCATTCACCGACCATTCCATCACGATGGAGCAGGCTCCGAACCGGCTCGTCGTCGAGGCGAGGTCGATCCCTCCACGGTCTGTGTGGGTTACGCGGACTGCGTCCAGCACAACGTCTCGGGCGATGAGATCGCCTACACCAGAACGAACGTCCACGGTGATCCTCCTGTGGGCCGATGCCGTGCCGCGGGAGTCGTCAACCGGTCGCGGCTGGGCTGGTCGCTGCCGCGTGGTTGCCGTGCCCTCGGTGGCGAGCCTGCTGACGTGCGTGAGGGTTGTTGTGAAGGCTAAGCACCCGACCGCAAGTGGAGGCACAGCAGAGGGCCAGAGGAGGGTAAAAACCTCGCCCGGCGGTGGGCTCGCGGGCGCCAGAGGCCCCGAGTCGGCCCACGCTCATGTGGATGGCGTCTCCAGCCGGTAGCCGAAACCCCGCAAGGTGATGATCCGTGGGACGGAGTCGGCGGTGGAGTGCTCCGCGAGGCGGCGGCGCAGCGCGGCGACGTGGACGTCAAGCGTCTTGGTTGAGCCGACCCAGTTCGTGTCCCACACGTCGGCCATCAGCGCCTCCCTGCTGACGGCCGAGTTCGGCTCGGCGGCCAGGCGAGCCAGCAGATCGAACTCCTTGGTTCGCAGTGTCACTTCGCGTCCGCCTACTGTCACCATCCGGCTGACGGAATCAACGGTGAGATCGCCGATCGAGGCCTGCAAGGGCGTCCTCGCCGCTGGTCCTCCGCGCCGCAGGTGCGCCCGGATCCGGGCGTGCAGCTCCGTCAACCGCATCGGCTTGGTGAGGTAGTCGTCCGCGCCGGCTTCCAGCGCCACGACGACATCCATCTCGCTGTCGCGGGCAGTGAGGACGACCACGACCGCTCTCGGCTGGGCACTCCGCATCTGCCGGCAGACCTCCAACCCGTCGAGGTCAGGAAGTCCCAGGTCGAGCAGGACGAAATCAACGTCGGAGAGTGTCGACGCGCGGAGAGCCGCTCGCCCCGTGCGGTGCCATAGGACGTGGTATCCGTGGGCTCGCAGGCTGGACTCGAGCACGGTGCCGATCGTCTCGTCGTCCTCCACCAGCAGGAGAAGTCCCATGCGCATCAGGATAGGGAAACTGCGCGCCGCTTGACTGACAAATGATCTACAAAGGTCTGGACAACGTTTGGCAAAAAGCATTTAACCTTCGATATTGCCCTTGCCGCGCGGCAGCGCACGTGCCTAACCCGACATGTCGGCCCATGATCCATACTTTGTGGACCGCGCGCGTTGTGCTCCCTGTAGCGCCAGCGCGGATCCAGTTACAGCTCCGAGCCACAGGTTTCCCCACAACGCATTGATGCAGGGAAGGCTCACATTGTGGGAAAACCCGTGGTGTGTGCATTCTTCCGGTCCTGTTGAAGGGGATGCTCGTCGGCCGGTGGAAGCGTCAGCAGATCCGTGTCTGGAGCTTGACGTACGTCCGCTTCTGGCTGGCCAAGACCTTGGTTCGGTCGAACCCACTGCTGCTGATGATCGGTGGCCGGTCGCGCACCAGCGCAAGCTCACCGCTCTACACGCTCTACCGCGCGTCTTCGACGACGGCTGCAGCATCATCGAGAAGACGATGGTGACCCTCGGAGACCACCGCATACTGAACGCGGGGAGCCGGATCCAGTGCCACTCGCAGGAGGACGGAGCCTTCAAGTCCGACCGCATCACGATCGGCGCCGGCTGCACCCTCGGCACCAGCTCCTTGGTCCACTACGGCGTGACGATGGGCGACGGTTCAGAGCTCGCTCCCGACGCCTTCCTCATGAAGGGCGAGGAGATTCCTCAGCGCGCCCGCTGGGCGGGGAACCCCGCCAGGGAGATGCGAGAGATCACTACTCGCGTTCGATGCCTCTGCCGGTTGAGGCGGTGGTGTTGCTCACGCTGCGCGCTGTGACGCGCCGACATCTCACGTCCATACCGGACGGCCCGGCGTAGTTCAGCGCAATTCCGACATTTGCACTCAATCGTTCTTCGATCAAGTACGCGTAGGCTGACCTCCAGCACTTACTCAGTGAGAGGTCGGTTGTCGATGACTGGCGAACAGCAGGACTGGGACATCGTTTCGGGCGTCGGAATTACTGCACTGTCGGTGGCGGCCGCGCGCGCCGTGGACACCAGCCGGGCAGACGGTCTCATTCGGGATCCGTTCGCGGCCGCCTTTGTCGAAGCCGCGAGCCCGCCGCTCCCGATTCCTACGCGTGCCGACGAAATTCCCGCGGATGACCACACCTGGGAGCCGTTGTCCCGCCTCCTGGCCTTGCGGTCGAAGTTCTTCGACGACTATTTCTTCGCCGCCACGGCCTCCGGGTTGCGCCAGGTGGTGATCCTGGCCGCCGGCCTGGACTGCCGGGCCTTCCGCCTGGATTGGCCGTCCGGGACCACGGTCTACGAGATCGACCAGCCACGCGTACTGGAGTTCAAGGACCAGGTACTCGCCGGCCTTGGTGCGCGACCGGCCGGTGCGCGCCGCCTGGTCCCGGTCGATCTGCGCGACGACTGGGTCACCGCCCTGCGGGAGGCGGGGTTCGACTCGGCGCGACCGACGGCATGGCTGGCGGAGGGCTTGTTGCCGTATCTCCCGGACGAGGCGATCATGCGGCTGATCGACGCCATCCATGAGCTTTCCGGGCCCGGCAGCACCGTCGGCATCGAGCACTTCGACAATGCACAGGCCGTTTTCGATGATCCCAAAGTCGCCAAAGGGGCGGACGGCCTCGGAATCGACACGGGATCGCTGTTCGCGGGCGGATCGAGGAAGAGCCCGGACGA
Organism: Pseudonocardia xinjiangensis; assembly: GCF_050948425.1. Classification (NCBI taxonomy): domain Bacteria; kingdom Bacillati; phylum Actinomycetota; class Actinomycetes; order Pseudonocardiales; family Pseudonocardiaceae; genus Pseudonocardia; species Pseudonocardia xinjiangensis. The sequence goes on from NZ_CP192009.1 coordinate 5,779,713, forward strand.
GTACTTGTCCAGCCTGGGCTGGCAGACGACCACCGAGTCGATTTTCGAGCTTTCCGACCGGTACGCGCGCCCGCTCGGCGGGGTCGAGTCTCAGCTGTTCGGTGGCAGGTACATCACCGGCACCTTGGGGAGATGAGCTCGCCGCCCGGGCAGGCCGGATTTGTGGTCGGACCGGCACATGCCGGTCGCGCTGCTCGCTATCGGCTCACGCGACGCTCGCCGTGGTCGGGGACACCGCCGGTCGCGCTTCGACGGGCTCGGTGAACCAGCCGGCGTAGGTCAGCAGGAGACCGACGACGGCCAGGGCACCGAAGAACACGCGGGCCAGGGTCGTCGCGGTCGGCGAGAGCGCGGTGGCCTCGACGCCTGAGCGGATCACCGTGGGGGCGGCGAGGAGGAGCAGCCCCCGCAGGGCGACGAACCAGCCGAACAGCGACACCGTCAGTGCGAGGGGGCCGCGCCAGCTGCGGTGTCCGCCGATGATGACCAGTCCTCCGCCCAGCATCAGGGCCCCGAGCATCCAGGCCAGTACGGGTTCTGCGAACAAGCTGGTGGCCAGCCCGATCGTCTCGGGCAGGCGGATCGCGAGAACAGCGGTGACGGTTGCGATGTAGGGCCCGAGGACGCGGGCGAACGCCCGGGTGCGCATCTGCGCCTCGAAGCTGGCTGGCTTCATGGTCGGTTCCTTTGTCGTGTGTTCGCGTCGGGCCGGTACCCGGCCTGGCGTAGTACGGCGCGCAGGAAGTGTTCGACGTCGGCCGGGCCGGTGGTGTCCGGGCGGGTCGCCAGGTGTTGCCAGACCGCGCCGGTGAGCATGTCCAGCAGTACGTCCGGGTCGGTGTCGGGGGGCAGCTGCCCGCGTTCCCGAGCCTGCTCGAGCACGTCTCGACGAGCTTGATCCCGATCTTTGCCGAACTGGTCGAAGTAGGTCCGGGCGAGCTCGGGGTGGTCCTCGATCGTGCCGTAGAGGCGCCGCAGCAGACGGCGCTGGTGCGGATCGGCGAGGACGTGCGCCCAGCCGGCCAGCAGATGTTCGACGTCGCGGATCTCGGGTCGGGGCGGGGGATCGCCGTAGGAGGCCTCGACCGTGGCGATGAGCAGCCTGGTCTTGTCCGGGAAGCGCCGGTACACGGTGGCCCGGGTGACTCCCGCACGCCGGGCGACCTGCTCGATGCTGGTCGCCTCCACGCCGCGCTCGATCAACAGCTCCAGCGCGGCGGTCAGGATGGCGGCGTCGGCCTCCCTGCTCCGCGGGCGGCCAGGAGCCGGCTCAGGACTGCTCACGCGACATACAATACGGAGCTGCTCCGTATTCAATCAAGCCGCGGCGGGCCCGATCACAGCGACCTCCGGGGGAAGAGCAGGACGGGCTTGATCGTCGTCCCGGCCTCGGAGTCGGCGAACGCCTCGTTGATCTGCTCGAACGGATAGGACCTGACCAGCTTCTCGAACGGGAAGCGGCCCTGGCGCCACAGCTGCACCAGACGCGGGACGAAGTCCTGCGGCACCGAGTCGCCTTCGATGATCATCTTGAGCGACCACCCGCGCGTGATGGACAGACCGGTCTCGAAGCTCACCTCGGTGCCGGGGGCGGCCGCACCGACGAGACCGACCGTGCCCCGGATCGCCAGTGAGTCCGCGGCCTGGCGCAGCACGGACGGCACGCCCGTCGCGTCCAGCGCCACGTCCACCCCGCGCCCGCCGGTGATCTCCATGACGGCGTCCACCGGCGAGCCCTTGCTGCTGTGGACAACGTGCGTCGCGCCGAGTTCCGTGGCCATCTCCAGCCGGGACTCGTGGATGTCCACCGCGACGACGGTGGTGCAGCCGGCGACGAGGGCCGCCAGGATCGCGGCGGACCCGACCGCTCCGGCGCCGAAGATCGCGATCGACGAGCCGGCGCGGGGACGCAGCGAGTTCAGCACTGCTCCCGCGCCCGTCATGAGCCCGCAACCGAGAGGCCCGGCGAGCTCGAGCGGGATGTCGTTGTCGACCTTGACGACGGCGCGTTCGGCGACGTTGGCGTGCGTCGCGAACGACGACTGCCCGAAGAACGGCGAGGAGATCTCCTTCCCGCCGTCCGTCAGCGTGGTGCTGCCGTCCGGCCTCCTGCCGCCGAAGTTCAGGGTGTAGCAGTTGACGCAGTACATGGGGGAACCCGTCAGGCACTGCGTGCACCGGCCGCAGCTGTTGACTGTCAGGATCACATGGTCGCCGGGCCGGACCGACGTCACCGCAGATCCCACCGCCTCGACGACACCGGCACCTTCGTGGCCCAGCACGGCGGGCAGCGGGGTGGGATAGACCTGGTCCCGGACGACGGCGTCGGTGTGGCACACGCCGGTGGCGACCAGCGCCACCCTGACCTCGGTGGGCGCGAGATCGTCGAGCTCGAGGTCTCGGAGCTCGAACGGTTGGCCCGGCCCGACCGCGACGGCAGCGGTTGTCTTCATCGGCAGGTGCTCCCCTTGGTGCTCGTCGATGCAAGGGAGTCTGGGGGGCCGGGGTGGGACGCGGGTAGGGGAAGAACACCTCACCGCTACCCGATTCCGCCTCGCCGCCGCGGCCTCACGCGCCGCCGGTGACCTCGGGCCGCCCGTGGGCGTTCTGGGTGACCCAGGTCGCCACCTGCGCCCGGTTGGAGACGTTGATCTTGGCGAAGAGCCTCGCCACGTGTCCCTCCACCGTGCGGCGGGACAGCAGCAGCTTCGCGGCGATCGCCTTGTTCGTCAGGCCCCTCGCGATCAGTCCCGCGACCTCGCCCTCCCGTCGGGTCAGGACCGGTCCGTCGGGCAGGACGGGCTTCCCTGCATCGGCCGGACCGGTCTCCCCACTCGTAAGGAGGTCCTGCCAGTGCACCCGGCCGTCGACGAACAGCGTGTCGAACAGCGGGCCGCCGAGGTGCGTGATCACTGTCTCCCGGCACGCGGCGGAGTGCTCGGCGAAGTCCGGGCCGAAGGCGGCGATGTCGGCGCCGAAGGACTCCCACATCGCGGCGCTCGCGCCCAGCAGGGCGGCGGCCTCCTCGTGACGCTGCCGGGACGCGGCGATCCAGGCGAGCAGTTCCACGGTCAACACGGTGCTGACGAGGTTGGCGTCGGGCGTCATCGCGAGTGCCCGGCGCGCCTGGGCCTCCGCGCTCCCGTCGAGGTCGCCGCCGACGTCACCGCTGCGCCAGCGGTCGAACGCCTGCGCCCACATCGCCGCTCCTTGCGCCCACTCCTCACCGTGGCGCCGGGCGAGCCGGATGGATTCCTCGCACCGCTCCTGCGCGGCGGCGTGGTCCCCGGTGTGGGAGAGGACCAGGCTGTACTGGAACGACCCCCACAGCACAGCCGCCGTGTCCCCGCACCGGCGCATGAGCGAGATGCCCCTGTCGAACTGCTCGCCCGCCGAGGTGAGGTCGCCGCTGAACAGGCCGATGGTTCCGCGCAGAAGGTGGCCGTACGCCTGCAGGTGCTCGTCGTCGAGGTCCCGCGCGAGCTGTTCGCACTCCTCGACCCGGGCTGCTGCGGCGTCGCGCTGCCCGACCAGGAGCGCGACCCAGGCCGCCACCCAGAGCGCGTCCCCCCGAGCCCGAGTCGGGTGATGCGCGGCGCGCAGGACCTGCTCCAGGCGCCTGTGGCCGGCGGCGAGGAAGCCGCCGAGGGTCCAGTGGTACCGCAAGGCGGAGACCAGCTCCAGCGCCACCTCCTCCTCACCCGGCTCGGCGAGCGAGAAGTCCATCGCGGCCTCGAAGTTGATGTTCTCCAGCCGCAGCCTCGTCAGGATGTCGGACTGGTCCGGGCCGCACCAGCGCTCGCACAGCTCGGCGGCGGTGCGGACGTAGTGGTCGCGGTGCCGGCGACGCACCTCGCACTCCTGCCCGGAGGCCGCCAGGATCTCGCCGCCGTACTGGCGAATGGTCTCGAGCATCCGGTACCGGACGCCCCGCGAGGTGAGGCTTGCGACGACGACGGACCTCGCGACCAGGTCGTCGACCAGGTCGACCACCGCTGCCGGGACGACGCCGGGGCCGCCGCAGACGTTCTCCACAGCATCGAGGTCGAACTCACCCGGAAACACGGACAGGCGCGCCCACAGCAGCCGCTGCTCCTCGGTGCACAGGGCGTAGCTCCAGTCGATGAGCGCGCGCAGGGTCTGCTGCCTGGACAGCGCGAGCGGGTTGCCCCTCGTGAGGAGGGCGAAGCGATCGTCCAACCTCGCGACCACCTGCTCGACCGACAACGACCTCAACCTGCTCGCCGCCAGCTCGATCGCGAGCGGCAGCCCGTCCAGCCGGGCGCACAGCGACGCCACCGCGTCACGGTTGCCGGAGTGCAGGGCGAACGACGGCTGGACCGCCGTCGCCCGGTCGATCAGCAGGGCGACCGCGTCGCATCTGGACATGGCGTCCAGCGCCACGGCGCCGTCCACGTCGGGGAACGCCAGCGGCTCGACCGTCAGCACGTGCTCGCCCGCGATCTCGAGCGGCTGCCGGCTGGTCGCCACCACCCGCAGGCGCGGCGCGCTGCGCAGCATGTGGTCGACGAGCTCGGCGCACCCGTCTCGCAGGTGCTCGCAGTTGTCGAGAATCACCAGTGCCAGCCGGTCGGCCAGGAAGTCGCGCACCTGCTCCTTCGCCCCCCGCGCCGAGAGCTCCTCGACGCCGAGCCCCGCCGCGACGGCGTCCGCGAGGCGGGTCGCGTCGTCGACCGCGGCCAGGTCGACCAGCCACGTCCCGTCCGGGAACGCGCGCCGCATCCGGAGCCCGGCCTCGACGGCCAGCCGGGTCTTCCCCACGCCGCCCGGGCCGGTCAGGGTGAGCAGCCGTGAGGAGCCCAGCAGCCGGCGGACCTCGGCCAGCTCCGGCTTCCGCCCGATGAAGCTGCTGTTCAGGGTCGGCAGGTTGCCTGTGGGCCGCGACACCCTGTCCTCCGCCATGACGTCCGTCAAAGTGGCGTCCTTCCGCCCGGTGTTCGAGGAGCCGGCCGCAAGGCCGGGACGAATGACGTAGGCGCGTCGGGACATGCCTCCGGACGGGCCCGGTCATTCGCGAGTTACCCCGCACCCCCCGCGTCTCTAGCGTCGTTGTCGCCGCCACCGCGCAGGCGCGGTGGCGTGAGACTGCCCGTGGCCCGCTCCCCCGACCGGGGCCGGAGGGACGGCCCCCGCGCCCCTCCGGCCCCTCCCGTCCCACGTCCAGAGAGAAGGACCCGGCGATGACCACACCGTCGCGAGCGCGGATCGGGGTACTCGTCGTGGACGACCACGCCGTGGTCCGGCGCGGCGTCGCCGCCTACCTGGAGGTGCTCGACGACGTCAGCGTCGTCGGTGAGGCCGTGGACGGCGAGGACGCGCTGTCGGTGCTCTCCGACCTCTCGGCGCACGGGCGGCTGCCCGATGTGGTGCTGACGGACCTGCAGATGCCGCGGCTCGACGGGGTGGCGGCCACCAGGGAGATCGGGTTGCGCTTCCCCGAGGTCCGGGTGGTCGTCCTGACCAGCTTCGGGGAGAGCGAACGCGTCCACGCGGCGTTGAAGCAGGGCGCTGCGGGCTACCTGCTCAAGGACGCCGGACCGGACGAGGTCGCCGCCGCGCTGCACGCCGCCGCCCGGGGCGAGGTCTTCCTGGACGTCACGGTGGCCCGCCGGCTGACCGACGAGCTCCGGACGCCCCGCATCGGGCTCGGGTCGCTGACGACACGGGAGCGGGAGATCCTGGTGCTCGTGGCGGACGGGCTGTCGAACAGGGAGATCGCGGACCGTCTGATGATCAGAGAGCGCACCGCCCGCACCCACGTCAGCAACCTGCTGGGCAAGCTCGGCCTCACCTCGCGGACCCAGGCGGCGCTCGTCGCGGTGCGGGAGGGCCTGGCCGAAGCGCGCTGACGGGACGGTCGCGTCGGGGAAGGTCACTGGAAGACGACGGTCCGGTTGCCGATCACCGCGATGCGGTTCTCGGTGTGCCAGCGGACCGCCCTGGCGAGCGCGCGGCTCTCCGCCTCGCGGCCGCGGGCCGCGAGCTGGTCGGGGCTCAGCGAGTGGTCGACCCTGATCAGCTCCTGCTCGATGATCGGGCCCTCGTCGAGGTCGGCGGTGACGTAGTGGGCGGTCGCACCGATGAACTTCACGCCGCGGGCGTGCGCCTGGTGGTAGGGCTTGGCGCCCTTGAAGCTCGGCAGCATCGAGTGGTGGATGTTGATGGCCTTGCCCTCGAGCTGCGTGCACAGGTCGTTCGAGAGGATCTGCATGTAGCGGGCCAGCACCACGAGATCGACGTGCTCCGTGCGCACCAACCCGAGCAGAGCGGCCTCGGCCTCCGCCTTGGTGTCCTTCGTGACCGGGATGTGCCTGAAGGGGACCCCGAAACTGTCGGCGATGCGGCCGAGGTCGGGGTGGTTCGACACCACGGCGACCACGTCGAGGTTCAGCTCGCCGATGGAGTTGCGGAACAGCAGGTCGTTGAGGCAGTGGGCGAACTTGCTGACCATGATCACCACGCGCTGGCGCCGGGCGGCGTCGGCGAGCTCCCAGGTCATGTCGAAGGTCTCGGCCAGCCGCGCGACGCGCTGCCCGAGGCCGTCGAGATCGAGCGGCGAGCCGTCGACGTGGGCGAACTCGACGCGCATGAAGAAGTTGCCGCTCGTCGCGCTGCCGAACTGCTGGCTCTGGACGATGGTGCACCTCTCCTGCACGAGCAGTCCGGTGACCGCGTGCACGACGCCCGGTACGTCCGGGCAGGACAGGAGCAGGGCGCCGTGCTGGGCGCCGGGCGGCGGGGTCATGACGCCTCCTGGAGCGTGGGGGCGGGTCGAGCAGTGGGCAGGGATGGCCGGGCCTCGTCGGTCGGATGGCCGGCGAGCAGCCGCGCCGCGGTGACCGTGTTGCGGAGCAGCCAGACGTCGGTCACGGGACCGACCCCACCGGGGACCGGGGTGATGGCGCGGACGCGGGGAGCGACGGAGGCGTGGTCGACGTCGCCGACCATGTGCACCCTGCCGTCGGCGCCCGCGGCCGGGTTGATGCCTACGTCGATCACCACGGCGTTCTCGCTGACGTGCTCGGCCTTGATCAGGCCGGCCTTGCCCGCCGCGACGATCAGGACGTCCGCCCAGCGGGTGTGCCTGCCGATCCCGGTGGTCCGGTCGGCCCATTCGTCGACCGACACGACGGTCGCCTGCCGCTCGTAGCCCAGCGAGATCGCCGGCTTGCCCACGTTGTTGGACCGGCCGACGACGACGATCAACGACCGGTGGTAGAAGTCCGCCCGGTCCTCCCCCACGGAGTCGAGCCAGGTGTCGAGGAGGTGGAAGCACGAGGCCGCGGTGGACGGCACGAAGCGCGGCACACCGAGGGCGAGCAGTCCGGCGTTCTCCGGGTGCACCGCCTCGATGTCCTTGCGGGGCTCGATCGCCCGGAAGACCGCGGTCTCGTCGATGTGGGGGGGCAACGGACGGAGTACCAGGATTCCGGACACGCCGGGATCGGCGTTGAGCTCGGAGATCCTCGCCATCACCTGGTCCTGCCCGGCGTCCGCGGGGAGGACCTGCGGCGAGTAGGCCACGCCGAGCTCGTCCGCGAGTCGGTGCAACCGCCGCTCGTAGGCGGCCGAGCCGTACTCCTCGCCGACCACGACGGTGGCCAGGCCGATTCCGAGCCCCTCACCGCGGAGACCGGCCACGTCCGCCTCGAGGCTCTGCTTGAGGGCGCGGGCGCACGCGCGCCCGTCGATGACCTGGACACTCATCGGTGATGAACTCCTCGGGTGGTACCTCCCACGAACCGGCGCGGGGAGGGATCAGGACAGCCTGGCGAGCCAGCGCTGCCGCCATGACTCCGTGCTCTCCAGGTCGTTGAACGTGAAGACGTGGAAGCCCTGCAGGTTGTTGTCCGACTCGGCGAAGGCGGGAACGAGCCGCTCGACCAGCTTGTCGGGGCTGTACCCGCCGGGCAGGAAGAAGCGCCAGAACATGTTCTGCTGCTTCTTGAGGAACTTCGCCGACTGACCGAGGCCGAGGCCGGCGGAGATCCGGATCAGCTTCTGACGGCTGACGGCGCCGGGAATGCCGACCCGGATGGGCAGGTCCACTCCGTCGGAGTGCACCTTGCGCGCCCAGCGGATCGTCGTGTTCCCGTCGAAGCACAGCTGGGTGATCACCTGTGTGGCGTGCGGAGCCTTGGCCTTGAGGGCCTGCTCGATCAGCTCGTCGCTGATGGTGCCGTGGCCCTCGGGGTAGCCGCCGACCCCGACGGTCGAGAACGGGTGCCCGATCTCCTCCAGCGCCTCCAGCAGGCTCAGGGCGTCGGGATACTTCCCGGTCTCCCGCGCGTCCCCACCGATCACGAAGACGCTGTCGGCGCCCGCCTCGCGCAGCCGCGCGACGATGTCCGTGAGGTGGGCGCGGTCCTCGACCTGGCGGGCAGCCAGGTGGGGCGCCGCCCGGTAGCCGTGCTCACAGAGGTTGACGGCAAGATCGACGGTCGGGCCGAGCCCCTTCGCCTCGGTCGTGGTCACCGTGAGGGGCACGTTCGTGGGCACGTGATCGAGCACCTTCTCCTCGGTGCTCGCGAACGGGAGGATCTCGTAGGTCGCGGCGCGCAGGGCGGCGGCGACAGCCTGCCGGGCGGTCCTGGCCGCCGGGTTCGAGTTCTGCTGGTTCGCCACCGGCGCCATCACCTGCGCCGGTAGCTGGTGCGCGCGAACTGGACGAAGGGCACCGGCGCAACGGTCGCGCGGATCGGCCAGGTCCGGTGCTCCTCGACCTGCGGTTTCGCGGAGTTCGGCTCCTCGCCCCAGACGACGGTGACCTCGGTGCCGGGCTCGGCGTGCTCCGTGGCGATGGTCGCCAGCGAGACCATGGCGCGTTCGTTGGCGATGTAGCCGCAGTCGAGCGAGATGCCGATCTGCTCGCCGTTCACCAGGACCTTGTCCTCCTGGTGCAGCGCGTACCGGATCTTCGGCAGGTCGAAGTACTTCGCGCCGAGGCCCTTGCCCAGCAGCGACCCGATCGCCGCGGTGACGTCGTCGTTGTTCCAGACCAGCGTGACCTTGGTCCGCGGCGGGTTCTTCGCCAGCTCCTCGAGGGCCGCGCGCCCGACGAACTCGTGGTCGAACTTGACGTTGCGGGCGTAGCCGATGTCGTACGGGGTCAGGTAGTAGTCCGTGATGTCGTCCGAGTCGACGCTGCCGCCGATCGCACCGACCGCGGAGGCGGGGAGCCACTCGCGATACTCCTGGAGCAGCGGGTCGTCCCCGAAGATCGCCGGGAGCGGCGCCGGGACCCAGCCCGACTCGAGGTTGGCGGTGGAGTACGCCTTCGCACCCGCTCGGACCAGGCCGTGGCCCGTGCCGGCCGCCAGCAGCGCCGCGAGGACGGCCTCGCCGTCGGCCCACGGTCCGAACAGCTCGAACCCGGGCTGACCGGCCATGCCGTGGCGCAGCCCACGCACCGTGTGCCCGGCGATGCCGAAGTCCGCCATGTTGAAGAACTTGGTCTCCGGCAGCGCGGTACCGGTGGCCTGTTCGAGCACTGCGGCCGCGCTCGGGCCCTGCAGCTCGTAGCGGTAGAACTTCGGTGGCCCGGACGTGCGGACGGCCGAGTTCTCGTCCCGCTCGGCGACGACCCGGTAGTCCCCGCGCTCGAGGTGGAACAGCACCCAGTCGATCGCCATGGGGTGACCGACGAGGTCGAACAGCTCGTCGTCGAGGTGGAAGAGGATGGCGTCGCCGATCAGCCGGCCGCCCGGGTCGACCGCGACGAACTGCTTCGCCTTGTTGACGCCGAAGCCGGCGAAGGAGTTCACGGCGAGGTCGCTGAGGAGCCTCAGCGCGTCCGGGCCCTCGAGGAACAGGTCCGTCATGTGGTGCGACTGGTCGAGCAGGGCGCAGGTCTCGGCCCAGGCGCGCTGCTCGGAGCGCCAGTTGGTGAACTCCGGAGCGACGGGGAACGTGTGGGCGCGAGCCGCGGTGTTGCGCAGCAGATCGACCGGGTTCCCGACGCGGGCGATGGCCGCAGCAAGACTCTCGGAGGTCATGATCGTGTGCGAACCTTTCCTCGGGGCCGTGATGCCGGGAGCACCGCCTGCGAAGCCACCTCTGCGGGGCCCCCGGGCCGGGTTCCGGACCTCCTACGACGCTAGAAAGACGCTCGTCACCAGGGATGACGCGAATGACTGGAGCCGTATTGGCGTGCTGTCTCGGCCGGTCCAGGACAACTGACGTAGACGCTCCGCAGAGGTGACCTCCTACGTCGGATGACGGCGTCGCGGACGCGACGGACGGCCGGGCATCGACGGACCGACCGCCGATCCGCCCGGTCACGGGCGCGGGGCACGATCGCTGGTGCTGCGGCATCCGCAGACCGCCCGCGGAAGGACGACACATGCTCGGCGCACCGGAGCCCTGGGGGCGGTTCGACGATCTGATCAGTGGCACCGCCGTGCGGTTCACCGGCGTCCGTCGGGTCCTCGTGGCTGACCGACTCGACGAGGTCGTGCCGGTACTGGACGAGGTGGACCGGGTGACCCGCGCGGGGCAGTGGGCCTTCGGCTTCGTGGCCTACGAGGCGGCGTCGGGCCTCGATCCCGGCCTGACCACCCATGCCCCGGGCGAAGGCCTCCCCCTGGTCTGGTTCGGCGTCGTCGACCGCCCGGAGGACGTGGCGGTGCTGAACCCGGCCGGTCCCGCGGTTCCCGACCTGCGGTGGGTGGGCGAGTGGGGCCCCGACGCCCACCGCACAGCCGTGGAGCGGGTTCGCGACCGGATCGCCGCGGGTGAGACCTACCAGTGCAACCTCACGACCCGGATGCACGCCGCAGCGCCCGGGGGCCTCGACCCCGCCGACCTGTACCGCGAGCTCGTCCACGGTCAGCGCGGTGCGCACAACGCCTACCTGGACCTGGGCCGGTTCGTCGTGGCGAGCGCAAGCCCCGAACTGTTCCTCGAGCGGCGCGGCGACCGGATCCTGATGCGCCCCATGAAGGGGACCGCCGGCCGCGGGCGCACCACGGCCGAGGACGAGGCCGCCGTCGCGCGGCTGCAGGGCAGCGAGAAGGAACGCGCCGAGAACGTCATGATCGTCGACCTGGTCCGCAACGATCTGGGCCGCGTCGCCGTTCCCGGCAGTGTGACGGTGTCGCGTCTGTTCACCGCCGAGCGCTACGAGACCGTCCACCAGCTCACCTCGGACGTCACCGCGCAGGTACGCCCGGACGTCGCGTTGACGGACCTGTTCCGCGCCCTCTTCCCGTGCGGTTCGGTCACCGGCGCGCCGAAGGCCCGCACCATGGAGCTGATCCGCGAGCTCGAGAGCGGACCGCGGGGGGTGTACTGCGGGGCCGTCGGGATCGTCGGTCCGCCGAGCGCCGAGGTGCGGGCGCGGTTCTCCGTGGCGATCCGCACCGTGCTCCTGGACCGCACGCGGCAGCAGCTGGGCTACGGCACCGGGGGCGGGATCACCTGGAGCTCCCGGCCGGCCGCGGAGTACGCCGAGGTCCGGGCCAAGGCACGGGTGCTCGACGCACGCCACGACGACTTCCACCTGCTGGAGACCCTCCACCACGACTCCGCCCGGGGACTGCGCCACCTCGACGCCCACCTCGCCCGGATGGCGGACTCCGCGCACTACTTCGGGTTCTCGTTCGACCAGGCCGCGGCGCGCGCCGTACTGGACGACCGGCTCCGCGAGGTCGGCGAGGCCCGCGTCAGGCTGCGCTGTCGCCGCGACGGGACCCTCGGCGTCGATGTGTTCGACCCGCCTCTCCCCCTCGGCCGTCCCGTCCGGCTCGTCGTCGACCCGGAGCCGATCGACACCACCGGGTGCTGGTCGCGTCACAAGACGAGCAGGCGCGACCCGTACGACACGCGACTGCGCCGCCACCCCGGGGCGGACGACGTCGTCATCGTCAACGAGCGCGGCGAGGTCACCGAGACCTGCACGGCGAACGTGGCGGTCCGCCTCGACGGACGGTGGTGGACCCCGCCGCTGGGGAGCGGCTGCCTGCCCGGCGTCGAGCGTGCGCACCTGCTCGCTGCGGGCCGCCTGCGTGAGCGCGTCCTGCGCCTGGAGGACCTCGCCCGGGCCGAGGGGCTGGCCCTGCTCAACTCGCTGCGCGGATGGCGACCGGCGCACCTCGTCACGGGCAGCGCCGTCGCTACGGGCGCGGCCCGCGACCACCTGGTACGGGAGAGCTGAGCCCGACCCGGTCCACGACCCCCACCGCGTCCGCGGACGCAGCGACGTCGTGGACCCGGACCCCCCACGCCCCCGCCTGGGCGGCGAGCACGGTGGTGGCGACGGTTACCGCGTCGCGCTCGTGAGCGGGGCCGCCGGCCCTCGTCCCCCCGAGGGCCTCGGCCAGGAAACGCTTTCTGGAGGAGCCGACGAGGACGGGGAAGCCCAGGGCGACCAGCTCGCCGAGCTGGGCGAGCAACGTCCAGTTGTGCTCGGCGCGCTTGGCGAACCCGAAGCCGGGATCGAGGATCAGCCGCTCGGGCGCGACCCCGGCCTCGACCGCGTCGTCCACCCGCATCAGGAGCTCGGTGGTGACGTCGCGGACGACGTCGTCGTAGACGGCCGCGGAGTACATGTCCCGGCTGGCGCCCCGTGAGTGGTTCAGCACCCACGGCACCCCCGCCGCCGCGACGACACCGGCCATCGCGGGATCGTGCAGACCGCCGCTGACGTCGTTGACCAGGACCGCCCCCGCGCCGACGGCGGCCTCCGCCACCGCCGCCCGCGTGGTGTCGATGCTGACCGCGATCCCGGCCGCAGCCAGCTGCTCGACCACCGGAACGACCCGGCGCAGCTCGTCGCCGACCTCGACGCGCTCCGCACCGGGCCGGGTCGACTCGCCACCGACGTCGACGTAGTCGGCTCCCGCATCCCACATGAACCTGCCGTGGGCCACGGCCGCCGCCGTGTGGTCGTAGAGACCGCCGTCGGAGAACGAGTCGGGCGTGACGTTGAGAACGCCCATCACCAGGCACCGACCGGCGCGGGGCACCGCGCCCCGTGGGGCCGAGGCCCGGCAGGGCGTGTCGATCGTCATCAGCTGCTCCTCGCGGCTACGCCCGGCCGGGCGGCGTTCAGGCGGGCTGGGCGACCCGGTTGTCGAACAGGGCGAGTCCGGCGGCGGTGTTGGACGCCGGGACGTGGTAGGCCGAGTGGACCTTGCGGACCTGCTTGCGGAGAGCGCCCCGCATGACGAGCCACATGATCAGCTCGATCCCCTCGGACCCCGCCTGGCGGATGAGCTCCTCCCGGCTCAGCGACGCGAGCTTCTCCGGGTCGTTCTCGATCGCATCGAGGAACATGTGGTCGAACGTCGGGTTGATGAAGCCCGCCCGGGCGCCCGCGAGCTGGTGGGACATGCCGCCGGTGCCGAGGATGCCGACCGTCCCCGCGCCCTGGTAGCTCGCGATCGCCCGGCCGAGGGCCTGGCCCAGGGCGTAGCAGCGGGCAGCGGTCGGCTGCGGGTAGCGGATGACGTTGACCATGATCGGGATGACCGGGCACGGCCAGGCGTCGCCCGGCTCCGGCGTCCACACCGACAGCGGCACGGTGAACCCGTGGTCGACGTCGAGCTCCTGGAAGACGGTCAGGTCGAAGCCCTCGTCCACCAGGTTCTCCAGCAGATGGAAGGACAGGTCGGGATCGCCGACGACGTCCGGGACGGCGCGCCGGCCGAAGCCCTCGTCCGCGACGCGGTACGTCTCGGCGGTGCCGATCGCGAAGGTCGGCACGATGTCGAGGTCGACGCCGTTGGCGTGGTCGTTGTAGACCAGGATCGCGACGTCAGGGGTGTTCCGGGCCAGCCATTCCCGGGCGGGCCGATAGCCCTCGAACAGCGGCGCCCACACCGGCTGGTCGGTCATCCCGCGGTCCATCGCGGCGCCGATCGACGGGACGTGCGAGGTCGCCAGACCCCAGATCACCTCAGACATCGGTGCGCCCTCCTGCCAGCATCGCGGCCTTGAAGTCGTCCTCGGACATCCCGGTGAACACACCGCCGAGGTACTGCATGGAGCGTCCGTCCATCATGGCGAGCTTGTAGATGTAGAAGATGCTGCCTCCCAGGTCGAGCATCGCCTGCCAGTCGCGCTGCAGGATGGCGGTCGTCTGCTCGTCGGAGAGCCGGAACCGCGCGCAGTAGGCGGACTCGTCGGCCAGGAACTCCGTGCGGGCACCCGCGTCGGTCAGCGACATGAACAGCTTGTTCATGTTGTGCCCACGTCGGCTGGTCGGGCCGTCGAAGACGTAGGTTCCCGGCAGGTCCGGCCTGCTCTGGCTGGTCATGTGAGGCTCCCTCGGTCGGGCCGCGTGGACGCTCCGACGACGATATATACGTCCGACGCTAGGGCCGTGGCTCGTTCGGGCCATCGCGCTGTTGTCGTGACTCGCCGTACGTCGCATGACGTAGTGCGACCGGCCGGTCCCGGCCGCTCGTCTCGCGCCATTCCACGGTGCCGCCGGGCATCGCCGAATCCGTAGCGTGAGCCACGATGGCCGTCGACCCCACGTCTGGCCGTGCATCAGCGCAGAACACGCAGACCGAGAACGGTGGCAGATGAGCGCCAAGAACCTTCAGGAATTGCTGGACGAGTCCGGGAACACCGTCGAGTTGCTGCGCAACTCCAAGCTCGGCGCCTACATCTACCCGGTCGTGCCCGCCGAGTTCACCAACTTCCGCCGCGAAGTGATCGCCTGGCAGAAGACCGCGGTGCTGTTCGACCAGTCGCACCACATGACCAACCTGTGGGTGTCGGGCCCCGACGCCCTCAAGCTCTTCACCGACACCGGCATCAACAGCACCGCGAAGTTCCCGGTCGACTCGGCCAAGCAGTTCGTCCCGGTCTCCCCCGAGGGCGGTGTGATCGGGGACGGCATCCTGTTCCGGCTCGCCGAGGAGGAGTTCGTCTTCGTCGGCCGCGCGCCGGTGGCCAACTGGCTGCAGTTCCAGGGGAGCACGGGCTACAACCTCGACATCCGCCTCGACGACCGCTCCCCGTCCCGCCCATACGGGAAGCAGGTCACCCGTGACGTGTGGCGCTTCCAGATCCAGGGCCCGCGCGCCTGGGAGGTCATCGAGAAGGTCAACGGCGGCACCGTCGAGCAGGTCAAGTTCTTCAGGATGGGCTACCTCAATGTCGCGGGCGAGCGCGTCCGCACGTTGCGCCACGGCATGGCGGGAGCGCCCGGCCTGGAGATCTGGGGCCCGTACGAGACCTACGACAAGGTCCGCGAGGCCATCCTCGAGGCCGGCCGCGAGTTCGGCCTGGAGCCGGCCGGGGCCCGCGCCTACTCCTGCAACACGCTCGAGTCCGGCTGGATCCCCTCGCCGCTGCCCGCCATCTACACCGCCGAGGAACTGCGCCCCTACCGCGAGTGGTTGGGCGCCACCAGCTACGAGGCCATCAACGCCCTCGCCGGCAGCTTCGTCTCGGACAGGATCGAGGACTACTACCTCAACCCGTGGGAGCTCGGCTACGGCGGATTCGTGAAGTTCGACCACGACTTCATCGGTCGCAGCGCCCTCGAGGCCGTCGACCCGGCGACCCAACGCCGCAAGGTCACGCTGGAGTGGAACGCCGAGGACGTCGCCACGCTGCTCGCATCGCCGGTCTCCGAGGCCCCCGGCTACCAGTTCTTCGACCTGCCCAACGCCAACTACGGCTCGTCGAACTTCGATGCGGTGAAGGACGGGGACGGCAACACCGTCGGCCTCTCGATGTTCACCGGCTACAGCGCCAACGAGCGCAAGGCGCTCTCGCTGGCCACGATCAACCCGGACGTCCCGCTGGGCGCCGAGGTCCGGGTCATCTGGGGTGAGCCGAACGGCGGCTCCGAGAAGACCACCGTCCAGCCGCACGAGCAGTTCCCGGTCCGCGCGATCGTGAGCCCCGCGCCCTACACCGCCATGGCGCGTGACACCTACCAGCCCGGATGGCGCACCGCCGCCACCGTCTGATCCGGAACCCGGCGACGCCGGCCCCGGTCCGAGGTCGGCGTCGCCGCGTGTCCGGGACGCCTCAGCTCTGCGGCGGGACCAGCCCCGCCCGGACGGCCACCAACGCCGCCTGGGTCCGGGAGGTCAGCTGGAGCTTGCGCAGGACGTTGCTGACGTGCGTTCGCGCGGTGCGCTCACTGATCACCAGTTCGTCGGCGATCTTCTGGTTCGACCGTCCCGAAGCGACGAGGACCAGGACGTCGCGCTCCCGGGTGGTCAGCGCGCCGATCCCGGTCGGTGGAGAGACGATCTCCTGGGTGAGCCGGCGGGCGACGGCCGGGTCGAGGAACACGTCGCCGCGCGCGGCCACCCGGATCGCCGTGATGACCTCGGGCGGTTCGGCGTCCTTGAGCAGGTACCCGGAGGCCCCGTTCGCGAGGGCGGCGTGGACGCGTTCCATCTCGCCGAAGCTGGTCAGCACGACGACCCGCACCCCCGGGAAGCACTCGGTGATGCGTGCGGTCGCGGCAGCGCCGTCCATCTTCGGCATGAGCAGGTCGATCAGGACGACGTCGGGGAGCTCCCCGTGGGCGGCCATCGCCTCGAGCCTGTCGAGGGCCTCCTGGCCGTCGCCGGCCTCCGCCACGACCTGCAGGTCGTCGAGTACCTCGAGGTAGGCGCGGATACCCCGGCGCACGACCGCATGGTCGTCCACGATGAGCACCCGCACCTGTTCCCGGCCCTCCTGGCTGCGCGCCGCGCTCGAACCGCTGGGCGCGTTCATGACGTGCTGACCTCGGACCCCGTGTCGCTGATGCGGTCCGGCG
This sequence comes from Pseudonocardia xinjiangensis, assembly GCF_050948425.1. Taxonomy (NCBI): domain Bacteria; kingdom Bacillati; phylum Actinomycetota; class Actinomycetes; order Pseudonocardiales; family Pseudonocardiaceae; genus Pseudonocardia; species Pseudonocardia xinjiangensis. Next base: position 5,796,469 of record NZ_CP192009.1, read on the forward strand.
CCGCCCAGGCCCGAGGCAGCGGCACGACCGCCCGCACCGAGGTCCCGCCGACCGCGCGGGACCGGACCCGGACGGTCCCGCCCCAGCGCGCCGCGCGTTCGCGCATGCTGGTGAGTCCGTAGCCGCCGCCCGCCTCGCGGCCGCCTTCCGCCCGGGCCTTTCGGATCCCGCGACCGTCGTCGGCGACGGAGACCGTCAACGCGTGCTCACGGATCCCGATGCGGATCGTCACGTGACCTGCCTCGGCGTGCTTGACGACGTTGTGGATGGCCTCGGCCACGATGCGGTAGACGTCCTCGGCCATGTCCGGCGGGACCTCGTCGACGGTGCGCCGGACGCTGAGGCTGAACCGCAGCCCGGTCCGGTTGGTCGTGCTCTCCGCCAGTGCCCGCACGGCCTCCGCCAGGCCGAGCCGGGTCGACAACGACGGTCGCAGCTCGTGCACCATCGTCCGAAGGTCCTCCAGTACGGTCTTCGCGAGCAGCCCGACCTCGTCCGCGACCCGCCGCACGCTCTCCGCGGGGACGCTCGCCCCTCGCGCGGCGAGGACCTCCATCGACTTGGCCTGCATTCCGATGGAGAACACCTGCTGGACGATCGAGTCGTGCAGGTCGCGCGCGAGCCGCCGGCGCTCCTCGCGGCGGGCGAGCTCCCGCTCGTTCTGCAGGAGCGAGGCGTAGTCGATCGCCACGGCGGCCTGCTCGGCCATGGCCAGCAGGAACTCCAGGTTGCGCTGCCCGACCACCTGGCCCGGCGCGAAGAAGGCGTTGAGGATCCCCGCCGACCGACCCCGGATGACGAGAGGGACGCTGGCGAACCAGCCCCAGCCGGGCTCGGAGAGGTAGTCGTGCATCGGCTCCCACGAGGGGTCGCCCTGGATCATGTCCCAGCGGTCCGGGACCACGATGGGTTCGCGGCGCTCGAACGCCTCGATCATCTCCAGGGTGGCGCCGCGTTCCCGGCACTGCATGAGCCGCTCGAAGAAGTCCGGCCAGCGTCGGAAGCCTGCCGAACCCATGATCTGCAGACCGGCACCCGACTCGTCGAGGGTGAGGATGTGCACTCCCGCCAGCGCATCGGTCTGGAGGACCTCACGCGCCAGTGCGTCCAGGGTCGCGGTGATCGAGCCCTCCGACGCCATTTTCACCGACGAGCGGGCGATGGCCGCGACCCGGCGCTGGCGATGCCGCTCGGCTCCGACGTCGCGGAAGGCGACGACGGTCCGGCCGGGCGCCTGCGGGAGCGGACGGGTCCGGTACGCGAACTCCCGGTGCACCCCGGCCGCGGGCGCCCAGGTGCAGATCTGTTCGGTGGCGCCGTCGTCGAGCAGCCCCAGTGAGTCGGCGGAGAACCCCGAGGCGAGCTCGAACGGTGCCCGCATCCCGATCAGGTCGTCGACCGGGCGGGCACAGAGCACCACCGCCGCACTGTTGAGCTGGACGAACAGACCGTCCTCGTCGACCACGGCCAGGCCGTCCGGTGCGTTGGCGGCAAGCTCCGACAGGTCGATCGCAGGGTGCGGACCGCCGCGGGTGGCCGGAGGTGCGCTGCCGGACGTGCCGGACATCCGGCCTCCTTTCCTGTCCCCGACCTGTTCCTCTCCCCCCTGCAGAACTCGAATCTACGTCCTCCGTCTCGGGCCCGAAGGGCCGGCTTGCCGAGTGTGGCCGGTCGCTCGTCAGGCGCTCGACCGCTGCCACCGGTCAGGGGAAGTCGGGTGAGTGTGCGGCGGCAACGGGGCGACTCGGGGGCGGAGGGTGGGCGACTCGCGGGGAGCGGCACCCGTGATCGCCACGAAACCCCCGATTCGTCCTGGGAAGGGCGAGTGCGCGGACCTCGGAACGATCTTCGCGGCGAACCGCACCGGTGATCGCTACGTCCGAGCGGATCCGCGAAGCGAGACCGGTTCGCCGTGAAGCAGGAACACACTGCCGACGAGCCCCTCGCCCGCCGTCACGCGCCACGAGATCATTGGTTCCGTGACCAACTCCGACGAGGCAGCCGTTCCCGTGAGCCTGCCGGCCCGCTCATGGTCAGTGATCGACGCGACGATGGACAACGTCTTGTCGGTCAGTCATCGTCGGAGGCGAGCACGACGTCGAACGTGGTGCACACAAGGTCCACGAAGGCAGCGGCAGCCGCCGTGAGGTGCCTGTCGGACGAGGCGATAAGGGAAACTCCCCACTGCGGCAGGCCGGATACCGTCCGCCAGGTCAGCCCACGCGATCGGATCATTGATTTGGGCATGATGGCGACGCCGAATCCGGCGCGGACGAGTTCGGCGCAGGTCAGGATGTCAGCCACCTCGACCACGATCCTCCGCTGTATCCCGGCGTTCCGGAATGCCTGATCCGACAGCGTCCGCGCACCCCAGCCCTCCGGGAATTCGACGAACGCCTCGTCGCTGAGATCGGCGAGTTCAAGCCTGCGGGGCAGGCGGCGACTGGTCGGCACGACGAGCACGAAGGGTTCGGTTGCCAATTCGGCCACGCGCAGCCCGCGCGCGGAAGCTTCGGGCTGCCAGGCAAACGCCAGGTCGAGCTCACCGTGCCGGACGTGTTCAGCAAGAGCGACAGAGCCGCCGTGGGCAGGTTGGGGTTCGATGACGACCCCCGGGTGTGCCTGGTGGAACGCCGCGAACATCCGGCCGGCGTCGATCAGGGCGAGCGACTGCATGATGCCGATCCGAAGCCGCCCCCGAACCACGCCGCGCACCGCGTCCACCTCATCCCTGACGGTTGCAACCTCGCGCAGGACACGTCGGGCCGCCGGCAGAAGTGCCTCGCCCGCCGCGGCCAGCCGCACACCGCGGCTCGTCCGGTCGAACAACGTTGCTTCCAGGTCCTTCTCCAGATTCCGGATCGACACTGACAGCGCGGACTGCACGAGGTTCAGCCGCGCCGCAGCCCTGGTGAAGCTCGATTCTTCTGCGAGGGCGATGAAGTGTTCGAGATGACGTAGCTCCACGGGTATTCCTTGAGTAGATGGCTTCGATCAAAAGTCTTCGTTGGACAGCATAGCTCCGGTGCATGACAGTAGAAGGGCTGGTACAACACCCATGCTGAGGAGATGTGGCAACGGACGAAACCGACGACAGCGTGTCCAGCGACTGCGGCGTCTCATGATCACGAGGGGTGCCAACGGGCATGGGCACCGCTCACCGACCAGCGAATCCTGCCGCAGGCATCACCCTCACCGGGGCCGACGGACAGCCCGCTGACCCGTCCGTTGTGCCGGGCTCGTCAACGACGAACCGGATAGCGCGAGGCGCGGAATACGCTGTTGATTTCCACACCGGAACGACAACCGCCCGACAGCTCGGCTAGTTCACCGAACGGGACAAACGCCGCGCGCAGTACTCACCTCTCCCTCCGTGTAATCAGCCGTGACGTGTCATCGACTGAACACCACATGTGAACAATGTTAATAGAAGGAGCGTGACTGAAGATGAATGGGCTCGCAGCGAAGATCGGAGCAACCTTCTACGTGATCTGGGGCCTCGTGCACATCAATGCCGCATACGCCCTGTTGACACTCGGGCAATCGGTCGATCCGAGCATGGTCCAGGCCCGCATCTTCCAGGACGCCTGGAACATCTTGGTCGGCGCTGTCGCCGTGATCATCGTCGGTATCGCCATGAACTGGCGCAACTCCAAGACCGGCTTCTGGATCAACCTAACCGTTGTGTCACTACTGGATATACCCTTCGTCATCTTCGTCATCGTGCCCGGTTACGCGCCGTTATGGCCAGGACTCCAGGGCCCGATCGCCTGGGTGATCGCCGCAGTCTTCAGCGCACTGGGACTGGCCGGCCACCCGGTCCGGCCCAAGAGCGCCCACGTGGCCGCAGGACATTCTCACTGACGCCGACAACGTGGGGTGCGGCAACCAGTGAAGGCGCCGCACACATGTTTCACCGACAGCTTCAGCAGAACCTGGGTTACGTCGGACGGGTGGCCGTTTGCAACCACGACTCCAGCTCGATACGGGCCGGCGCGTAGACCTGAAAACTGTATCGGTGGACCCAGGTAGCCGCCGCACTTGCGGTCGCGACCTTCCCGGCAGATCGCACCTGGATGAAGTCGGTGTCTCGCCACCCTCTTCCGCGCTCGCGCGGTTGATCGTTCGACATCGACGTGGGTCATCCTGGAGGAGTTGCCGCACGTACCTGCTCGACCAGGGCATGATCGAGTGGTACCTGCCGTCTCGACTGGAGTACGTCGAGACTCTGCCGCGCAACGACAACGGCAAGGTGGCACAGAAACTACTTCGACGCTTGCTGCAGGGCGAGGCCGTCCTCCCTGAGTGAGGCAGGCCCGCTTGCCAACCTGTGTTCCACGGCAGCGCGCAGGACCGCAGCGCCGGGGGCGCACGACCTACCCCGTCAGGGCGGTGGGCCATGCGCTGGTGACGTGCATACCGTTTCCTGACGGGACGGGAGCTGAAGGCAGCTGAAGGGCAGGTATGAGCTCATTCGGGAATCAAAATGACCTTCCCGAACTTTCCGGGGCTGGCGAGGCGGGCATAGGCGGCTGCGTACCGATCGAGGGAGAAGGTCGTGTCGACCGGAACTCGCAAGCGTCCGTGGGCGAGCAGGGGAACGACCGAATTTCGAACGATGGTGGCGAGAAGCACCTTCTCGGCGTGCGCGCGGCCGCGAATGGTCGTCCCGATCAGCTGACCGCGTGCGAGCATGAGGTCGAACATCTGAAGCGGGACCGTGGCACCGGCCTGAACACCGACGATGAGGAGCTTGCCGCGACTGCGCAGCAGAGTGACCCGTTGCAGGCAGTTCGGTCCGCCGACGAGTTCGACGATCACGTCGTAGGGCCCGTTCCGCGCCTCGTCGGCGGGAGTGACGACGTCCACCTCGGCACCGTCCGGGGCAAGCGCCTTCACCTGGTCGTGGAGCTGCGTTCGTCGCACGCTCGCGACCGTGTGAGCTCCGGATATCGCGGCGACCTGCACCATGGCTGTTCCGACGCCGCCCGCTGCGCCGGTGATCAGCACGCGATCGCCGGCACGGACCTGGGCCTGGGCGACCAGGGCGTCCCACGCGGTGCTGAAGGCCTCCGGAAAGCCGGCAGCCTCATACCAGGACAGAGCACGTGGCACCGGAAGCAGGAGATCGGCAGGAACGGTGATCCGCTCAGCGTGACCGCCACCACCGACCAGAGCCATGACCCGGTCTCCCGGGACGATTCCCGCAACGGCGCTCCCGACCTGCTCGGCTTCACCGGCGACCTCCAGGCCGGGCACGTCGGCTGGCCACCCCGGCGGCGCCGGATAGTGCCCCCGGGCCTGCTGCAGGTCGGCGGCGTTGAGACCCGCAGCGCGCACGCGAACCACGACATCTGCCGATCCCGCCAGCGGATCCGGCCGTTGCTCCAGGTGGAACTGCCCGTTCGAGTCAGTCACCACAGCCCGCACGATCAAACCTCCCATCCGGGTCCTGATGGTGCCCGCCTGGCATAGCAGACCTGTTTGCTACTCCTTGACGACTGCGACGGGCGGCGTGGTTGCCCGGGATCGCGGTGCAGCGTCGAGCTCCCACCGGGCCCGATCCGGCGTAGTGGACACTGATCGAGAAGGCCCGACCATTTCGAATCGTGTCCAGCAGTGCACCCCAGTAGCGGTGACCATGAAGCCTTTGGCGTCCGATCCTGCCGATGTTTAGCAACACTGTGGTGTTCCGAGCAGCGAATTCCGTGTTCGGCTCGAGCGAGCGACCTCCTGCGGTCCGGTGAATCGCTTCACTACCGCAGGAGGTCGGCATCCCCGGGGGGCCGGTTACCGGGCGGTACCGAGGAGCTGCTGGGCCCGCGAGATCACGGGCCTGTCGATCAGCTGGCCGTCCAACCGCACCATGACCTCGCCATCCGCGCCGTCGATCGCCGCGAGCACCCGCCTGGCCCAGTCCAGGTCTCCCTCGGACGGGGCGAACGCACCGTTCACCGCGTCAATCTGCCGCGGTTCGATGCACAGCTTCCCTCCGAAGCCGAGGTGGCGAGCTCGTCCGGCGTCCGCGGCGGCGACCCCGGGATCGTCCAGGTCGGTCGTGACCCCGTCGATCGGCGGCGCGATTCCGGCCGCACGGGAGGCGATCACCAATCGCGACCGCGCGTACAGGAGGTTCACGTCGTCCTGCCCGGCGCGGACGTCGATCCCGAGGTCCAGGCCGAAGTCGAGACTGCCGAAGATCAGCGCCGCGACCCGGGGGGTGGCGGCCACGGCCGAGGCGTTCTGGAGCCCCGCCGCGGTCTCGACCAGTGGCAGCACGGGGACCGCGGCCGGGAGGGCGGAAGCCGTCCTCTCGATCGGCGCCGACCCGTCGGCCTTGGGCAGCACCACACCCTGCAGGCCCGGAGCGCCCGCGACGGCGGCCAGGTCGTCCTCGTACCACTCAGTGTCGACCGCGTTGATCCGTACATATGCCTGGTGCTCCGTCAGCCAACGGGCCACTGCCCTCCGTGCCGCGTCCTTCTTCGCCGGACCGACAAGATCCTCGAGATCGAGGATGACCGCATGCGCGCCGTTCGCGACAGGCTCGTCGAACCGCTCCGGACGATCACCCGGTACGACGAACCAGGAGCGAGCTTTGTGAGTCCCCATGAGGGGTCCTTTCCTCGTGAGTCCGCTTGTGTGCGTCAGAAGACGGCAACGGGATTGACGGCGCTCGACGTCACGCCGATCATTCGCCACGGCACCAACGAGAGCAGGAACTCCCACCGGTTCTTCTCCTGACATGTCCGTGCGAGCTCGTCAAGCGCAGCGTTGTCGACGAGCCAGAGCCCCAGCGCCACCAGCCCCACGACATGAATGGGCATCCGAAGGTCGAAGTCGGCCGACTCGGCAGGCGAGACCTCCTGCTGGCCATCCGTGCTGAGCAGCGCGACGTCCCGTTCGCGGAGGAACGGCAGAGTGGCGGCACTCAGCCCGGCCGCGTGATCGTCGGGGTGCGGCCCCTCCGCCGCCGTACGGGCAAAGTTACCCGTGCGCACGAACAGGGCGTCTCCTGCGCGCACGGTCACCCCCTGGCGCTCCTCGGCGGCCGCGAGCTCGTCCGGGTTGATCGCGTGGCCGGGCTCCAGCCACGGCACACCATGAAGCGCTGGAATGTCGAGCAGAACGCCCCGGGTGATGATGCCCTGGGCCGCGTGGTGGACCGACAGCTTGGTGGCGCCACCAACGGTGCGCACATCCGACATGTCGAAGCCGTTGTAGTTCTTGCCGTCCCATGAGAAGTGGGCCAGGCCGTCGAGGTGAGTGGGTGAACCGTGGGCGATCAGGCCCACGTACTCGCGCACCGCGTCGAAGCGCCCCGCCCGGCCGAACAGGGCTTCGACCTCGTTCAGCTCCATGTACCGCTGGATCACCGTGCCGTGCCCGAGGGGGTCTGGATTCTGCGGATCCATGTCGAACGACAGCGATACGGCCGTACCGTCGCGAACCGTGCCTGCTGCGGCACGCCGGACGTCGTCGGTGACCAGGTTCAGTGTCCCGAGGCGGTCGTCATGGCCCCATCTGCCCCAGTTCGACAGCTTCTGGAGGTACCCGATCACCTCTGCGTCCTGCGGCTTCCCTGACATGTCCACTCCTCGGTGTCGAACCCTCCCGGACTGACTGGAGGTTCTTATACGTGTAAGTCCCAGGTTGGCACGCGGGGATGAGGCGGGCAAGGGCGTGTGCACCGGGTCATAGGGGCGGCTACAGGGCGGGGAACGCGGCGAGCCCGGCCCGGGGCTCGGGGTCTTCTACGCTGGTCACATGGTCGATCGCCGGAGCCGGGCTCGCCGCACCACGATGAACGACGTCGCGCGTGTGGCCGGCGTGTCGTCCGCCTCCGTCTCCTACGCCCTGACGGGGGCACCCGGCGTGAGCGACGAGCTGCGCGAGCGGATCCGGGCGATCGCGAACGAGCTGGGTTACCGGCCGAGTCTGGTGGCTCAGGGCCTGAAGACCGGCAGGGCCCGCAGCATCGGCCTGCTGCTGGCAGATATCACCAATCCCTTCTATACCGAGATCGCCGCCGGCGCCGTGGCCGCCGCGGGGGACTTGGGCTACGAGGTATTGATCTCGCACGTCGGACTTGGGCAGGACGCCGACGGGGACGATGCCGACCACGCCGGTGCTGCACGGTTGGCCACGGTGGCACGCGCACACATCGACAGGTACAGCAGCGGGTTGTTGCTCACCTCGCTGCTGGCGCGCGACCAGCCGCTGCTGGCTGAACTGCGTCGCACGCACGTTCCGGCGGTGCAGCTCTACCGGAGGGTGCCCGGCGAGCCGTCGGACTGGGTGGGCATCGACGACCACGCTGCTGCCGGAGAGATCATCAACCACCTGCTGACGACCGGGCGCCGCCACATCGCGGTGCTCGGTGGGCAGCGCTCGTCCTATGCGTCGGCGGCTCGCGAGGCGGGCTTCGTCGACGCCCTGAGTGCCGCCGGCCTGCAACCGGCCAACCTCGATCAGGGACGCTGGGGCGACATCAGCCGCCGCTCGGGGCTCGAACGGGCGCGAGAGCTGTTCGCCCGCGGCACGCCGATCGACGCCGTCGCCTGCGGCAACGACCTCATCGCCCTCGGTGTGCTCGACGCCTGCCGTGAGGACGGCTTTGCAGTCCCCGATGACGTCGCCGTCACCGGCCTCGACGACATGAGCTTCGCCAGCGTCGGACCACTGCAGCTGACCACGGTCACCGTGCCGAGAGAGCTCATCGGGCGGCGCGGCGTGCAGATGCTGTTCCGGCGGATCGAGGGCAACTCGGGCCCGCCGGTCGAGGAGGTGCTCCCTCACCAGCTTCGGCCGCGCGACACGACGTGAGGAATCTGCAGGCGCGGCACGGGCGTTGAAGGCCCTTATACGTTTAAGTAGCTGCTGCCATGCCCCTGACTCGAGGAGAAGCCATGGCTGCCATGGTTGCCGACCAGATGATCGAGGTCCTCGTCCAGGCGGGAGTGCGGCGCATCTACGAGCTGGTTGGTGACAGCCTGAATCCGGTGGCGGACGCGGTCCGGCGTCATCCGGACATGGAGTGGGTGCATGTGCACAACGAGGAGGCCGCGGCGCTCGCGGCGGCCTCCGAGGCCCAGCTCACGGGACGGCTGGCAGCCTGCGCGGGCAGCTGCGGGCCCAGCAACGCACCTGGTGCAGGACCTGTACGACGCGTCCCGTAGCGGCGCTGCGGTGCTGGCGATCGCCTCGCACATCCCCTCGACGCAGATCGGGACGGGCTACTTCCAGGAGACCCATTCGCAGCAGTTGTTCGCCGAGTGCAGCGTGTACTTCGAGCTGGTCTCCCGCCCTGAGCAGCTGCCCCGCATGCAGCGCATCGCGATGCAGACCGCGCTGGCGCGCCACGGCGTGGGCGTACTGGTGCTGCCCGGCGAGACCTCGGCGGAGAACCGGCGCCGCACCCCACCGGGGACAGTGACCTCGTCATACCGCGGGCCGTCGTGCTGCCGGATCCGGAGCAGGTGCGGGCGCTGGCCGAGAAGATCAACGCCGCTGGTTCCGTCACGCTGTTCGTCGGCGCCGAGGTCCGGGACGCCCGCGCGGAGGTGCTGGAGCTGGCCTCCAGGGTGCACTCGCCGATCGGGCACTCACTGGGCGGCAAGGAGTGGATCCAGTACGACAACCCATACGACGTAGGCATGAGCGGCCTGCTCGGCTACGGCGCCTGCTACGAGGCCACCCAAAGTCCGACCTGCTCGTGCTGCTCGGCACCGACTTCCCCTACGACACGTTCCTGCCCCAGGCACGCACCGTGCAGGTCGACCGGGACGCCGCTCACCTGGGCCGGCGTACCCGACTTGATCTCGGAGTGCAGGGGGATGTCGCCGCCACCTTGCGCGCGGTGCTCCGTTGATCGCGCAGAAGAGCGGCCGCCGCTTCCTGGATCGCATGCTCCGCCGTCACGCCGAGGTGCTGGAGAAGGTCGTCGCGGCCTACACGAGCGCCCAATCCATCCGGAGTACGTCGCGGCGTTGCTCGACGAGCCGATGGACGACGACGCGATCGTCACCGTCGACACGGGCATGTGCAACGTCTGGGCGGCCCGCTACATCAGCCCGACGGGGCGCCGGCGGATCATCGGCTCGTTCCGCCAAGCACCGTCGCCGATCCGGCCGAGTTGCCCGAGGAGCTGCACAGGGCTCTCCACACGTCTGGGCCGTACCTGCTCGACGTGCGTACCGATCCCAACGCCCTGTCCATTCCACCTCACATCACCGCAGGCCAGGTCCGTGGCTTCGCGCTGGCCGCGACCCGCACCGTCCTCGACGGCGGCTCGGCAAGATGATCGAGCTCGCCCGCAGCAACCTGCGTTCCGTACCACACCCCTGAACGCCGTGCTCGCCGTCACCTCTGTGGCTACACAGGGCTCATGTCGCCTGGCTGATCCGCAGTTCGTGGACAAGGTCGTCGATGTGGTCGGCTCTACCACCACCCGCCGGAGAGTGCGGTGGTGTCGTGCGTGGATGAGAAGTCCGGGATGCAGGGCCTGGACCGCTCCCAGCCGATGATGCCGGGCATGCGGCAGCGACGTACCCACGATTACGCCGCCACGGCACCTCGAGCCGGTTCGCCGGCGGTACTTGGGCCGTCGATCGCGGGCGTCAGGAAGGCACGTCATTCGGCGGCCTGCCGTCCCGACCTAGTGACCAGGGCGACGCCGACGGCGGCCAGCGCGGTTCCGATCATCGCCCCCACCTGGAGCGGCTGACCCAGCAACGGAATGGCGGCCAACGCGGTCACGGGCGGAACCAGGAAGAGGTAGCTCGTGGCCGCTCCGCCACCCCGGCGCCGCAAGAGGGTGAAGAGCAGGACGAGCCCACCGATGGAGCTCACGACGCTCACCCACACGATGGGCCAGATCGCAGAGAACGTGACCGGTACGGACAGGCCGCCGGGGCCGAGTGCGAGCGGGGTGATCGACGCCGTCGCCACGACCAGCTGGACCGTCAGACCGGTGCGCAGATCCATCACCGCGCCGAATCGCTTCTGGTACAGGGTGCCGCCGGCGAATGCCGCCAACGAGACGAGCAGGGCGATCAATCCGGCGCCCGAGACACCGCCACCGAGTTCCGAACTGACGGCGGCCGCGACTCCGAGCAGCCCGAGCAGCAATCCGACCCACTGACGCTTTTGCAGCACCTCACCGAAGACGGGGACGGCGATCGCAGCGATCACCAGCGGGCCCGCGCTGGCGATCAGCGACGCGAGACCTGCGGACACCCCCAGGTCCAGGCCGATGTAGATGCCGCCGAACTGAACGGCGTGCAACACGAGTCCGGTGACGATCAGATGGATCCACGCCATTGGCCTGCGGGGCCACGGAGCGCGGGTCACGAGCGCAACGACGCCCATCACCACCGCGGCCACCAGGAAACGCCACCACAGCAGCGTGAGTGCCGGCATCTCGCGCATGCCGATCTTCCCGACCAGGTAGCCGCTCGACCAGATCACGATGAACAGCGCACCGGGCAGGGCGCCGAACAGAAGGGCCTTGCCCGACGCACGCAGCCGGCCGGCTCGGCTCTTGCGCACCTCGGCGGAACACCAGCGGCGCCCGGTGGCGACATCGGCATCGCCGGGCGCGGTCGGCCCGGCATCGGCCCCGGCATCGACGGAGTCTGCACAAGCGCCGGTGCGGGCAGGCGAGACTTTCATGTCCTGATCCGTTTCGTGAATGAATCGCCGAAGAAGTTCTGGAGTGCGTGAAATGTGCCGGGCGGGGTGCCGAACGGACGCGCACGGAGTGCCAGCGGTGGCCGCGGCACGTCGAATGCCGCTTATCGAGGCGGGCCGGCCAAGTCACGGCGAGGATGTGCCGAACGTAGTTTCGCCAGGCTCACGCAGAACCCCCGGCACGTTGAACGGCCGCCGCTGCGGCGCGTATCGACGCGGGGCGGATCGACGTCCTGGCTGCCGGCAGAGGGGTCGGGAGGCCGCCGGGATCGTGGGACGCTCCGGGAGGTCAGCCCTTGGCCGGCTTGCCCACGGCGTGCTTCGCGAAGAATTCGGCCAGCGGGGCGGCGACGGACCTGGGGTCGTTCTCCGTCGGGATGTGACTGGCGTTCGCGACGCGCACGAGCGTCGTGTTCGGCACCTCGGCGGCGAACCGCTCGGCGTTGTGGATCTGCTGGAAGGGGTCGTCCTCGCCCCAGACCAGCAGCTTCGGCGTGGTCGACGCGCGCAGCGACGGCACCAGCTCGAGCGTGTAGCGCTTATCCGCCGCGCCGGCGAGGGCCATCCACGACCGCGCCACACGCTCCTCGGCCAGCGGCTCGAGGTACTCCTCCACCAGCGCGTCGTCTGCCGCCCCGGCCAGCGCAGCGGCGACCGCCCCACGCCGGATCCCCACCAGGTCGTGTGCCGACGTTGCGGCGACCAGTGCCGGATCGCTGAACTGAGCGATCCTGGGCAGCGGCCACGAGTCGTAGGTCACGCCGTTGACCAGCGCGAAGGCGTTGACGTCAAGCGCGTCCGAGAGGAGCAGGTGCTGCGCGATCGCGCCACCGATGTCGTGCCCGACGATCGACACGGGCCCGTCCACGCCCAGCGCGCGGACGAAGCGGACCACCCAGGCGGAGAGCTCGGGGACGGTCGCGGTCTTCGGCGTCAGCTCTCCCCCGGAGCGACCGAACCCGGGCAGGTCGACGGCGACGGGCCGAAGTCCCGCGGCAGCGAGATCGTCCAGGATCGGGAGAAAGACGCGACTCCAGTACGTTCCGTGCAGCAGCAGGACGACCGGGCCGTCGCCGGCCGTCAAGTAGCTCGCCTTTACGCCGTCGACGTCCACGGACGCGCGCTTCTCATCGTTCGATGGCACCTGATCTCCTCCACCTCTCGTTCGCCGAGTGACGAACTTACTCGTATAAGTAGAGAGCAGCGGGTCTTATGCCCGGCCGGGGCGGGCGGAACGTGTGCGTCGAGTCACGAACCCGGACGCATGCGCCACCGAGAGCCGCGCAGGACTACCCGTGATCAGACCGAAGCGCGTTGTGCGGCGTGCTCCTTGCTGCGCCCATGAGCACGTGAACCAGCTCGCTGGGGACGGGAGTGGCACCGACCCACTGAGTTCGGCTTCAACCCGATCCGCGGATACACCGGCGCCCGGAGACAGTCACGTGCCGACCGGCGCGGGTCGGCACGGTCGCCTGGCCGCCCTCATACAGCGCCCTGACCCGAGCGAGGGAGAGGAGGCTCAGGCGGCGAAGCCGCCGTCCACCAGGATCGAGCTGCCGCTGACATGGCGACCGCCGGGGCCGGCCAGGTAGGCCACCATGCCGGCGACGTCCCGCGCTTGCCCGTAGTGACCGAGGGCGATGAACTGGCGGAGGAAGTCCGCCGTGGGTCCCTCGGCCGGATTCATGTCGGTGTCCGTCGGGCCGGGATCCACCACGACCGCGGTGATGCCACGCGGGCCCAAGTCCCGGGCCAGCCCCTTGGTGAGGCCCGTCAGCGCCGACTTGCTCAACGCGTACAGCGTCATCCCCGGTCCGGGCAGCCGTTCGATCAAACAGCTGCCGATGTTGATGATCCGGCCCCCGTCGGTCATGTGCCGAGCCGCGGTCTGCGCGGCGGCGAACACAGCTCGGACATGGATCGCCAGGGTACGGTCGACGTCCTTCAACGTGACCTCGTCCAGGGGACCGGACGGAAACACGCCCGCGTTGTTGACCAGGATGTCCAACCCGCCGAACAAGGCCACGGTTGCCTGGACCGCTGCCCGCACGGCCTCGGGGTCCGCATTGTCCGCCTGGATCGCCAGCGCGCGTCCGCCGTCCGCCTGGATCTCCTTCTCGACACCATGCGCCTGGTCCTCCGCGCTGTGGTAGGTCAAGCCGACCGCCGCGCCGTGCCTGGCCAGCGTCCGGGCGATCTCCGCCCCGATACCCCGGCTCCCACCCGTCACCAGCGCCACCTTGCCCGACAGGTCACCCATGTGCGTCCTCCCATTTCTATGTCGATCGACACAGAAATCTAGCACCCGGAAGGCTTGCCCCCGGGCTTCTGTTACGGTTGACACAGAAAAGAGGGGCACATGGGACAGCGAGGCAGACCGCGCGGCTTCGACCGAGACACCGCGCTGCGCAAGGCAATGGAGACGTTCTGGAAGTACGGCTACGACGGCGCCTCGATGACCCGCCTCACCACGGCGATGGGCATCGCCTCACCCAGCCTGTACGCCTGTTTCGGCAGCAAGGAGGCCCTGTTCCGGCAAGCCGTCGAGCTGTACGGATCGACGGTCGGCGCGCCGGCGCAACGGGCCCTGGAGGAGGCGCCCACGGCCTACGAGGGCATCCGCGCGATGCTCCGTGCCAACATCGTCACGTTCACCGACCTCGAGCAGCCGCCTGGATGCATGGTCGTCCTCGCAGCGGCGGCCGGCAGCGCGCGGAACGAAGAGGTCAGCGCTTTCGTGACCGAGCGTCGACAGGCGGTGCGGGAGCTGTTCCGGCAACGGCTCAGCCGGGGTGTGGCGGCAGGCGACGTCCCGGCCACTGCGGACCTCGACACCCTTGCGGGTCTGTACACCACGGTGCTCCACGGGCTGGCCATCCAGGCTCGCGACGGCGCCAACCGCGAGGAACTGCAGGCGATCATCGAGTCAGCGATGCTCAATGCCCCAAGGGCCAGCCGATAGACCTCTGGATTCGCCGAGCCGCGCACCTCGGGGTGAACAGAAATTCGCACACCTCGGCGGGGCCGACCAGCGAAGTGCCGGCATGCCAGTCCCCTCCACGTTAGGGATAGAAAGTCCTGGTTGCGCCGCACGTGAGAGCCCCAAGGTGCTCCCCGCGCACGCGGCGATGAGTTCGCGTTCCGAACGGGGCGTTGATGTCGACTGCCCCCGCCCCAAGCCGCCGTCAGGTGCCGAATGTCTGCTCGCCGAGCACCTCGAGGAACTCGAAGCTCGCCGACGTGGTCGATCCCGGTTGTGGCCGGAAGATCACCAGTCTGTAGCCGGCGGTGGAGCTGAGGACGACGTCGCACTGCACGTCGAGAGCGCCGGCGTGGGGATGGATCAGCTGCTTGCGGGTGGAGCGGAGGGGCTCCACGGCCATGTCGTCCCAGTACCGGCCGAACTCCACGCTCGTTCGGAGGAGGTCGGCGATGAGGCTGTTGGCCACGGCATCCCCGCCACGGCGTGCGGTGGCCGCACGCAGGTCCGCGACGTAACCGCGCCCGATCGCCTCGTGCTCCTCGGTGATGTTGAGCGCTCGCGATGCGGGGTCGGTGAACCAGCGCCAGGTCACGTTGCCGGCGCGCTCGTCGCCGAGTTCCCAGGAGCCGAGCAGTGCTTGGCTTAGCCGGTTCTGGGCGAGGATCGTGGTGAGGTCGTCCATGGCGTGCGCGGGCACGGTGGTCAGGGCGTCGAGTAGGAACATCATCGCGGGGTCGACGTAGCCGCCGGTCGCGCCCGTGAGCGGCGGGGAGCAGCCGGCGAGCCGGTAGAGGTGGTCGCGCTCGGCGACGGACAGGCGCAGCGCCCTGGCCAGGCTCGCCAGCATGGCTTGCGAGGGGTGCGCATTGCGGGACTGCTCCAGCCGCTCGTAGTAGTCGACCGAGACGTTCGCCAGCAGCGCGACCTCGGCTCGTCGGAGCCCGGGGGTGCGGCGGCGGCCGCCGGCGACGAGCCCGACGTCGGCCGGGCGCAGAGCCTCGCGCCGAGCCCGCAGGAAGCTCCCCACGTCGTTGTGCCTGCTCGTGCCCCTCACTCCTGGATGGCCTTCATTCCGGCCGCGACGTACCGCTCGCCGGCCACCTCGTCGGCCGGGATCACCTCAGCCATGGCGGTCAGCGTCTCGGCGTCCACGCTGAGCGTGGCAGCGGCGACGTTCTCCTCCAGGTAGGCGCGCCGCTTGGTGCCGGGAATGGCGGTGACGCCGTGCGCGAGCACCCATGCAAGGGCCAGCTGCCCGGGTGTGGCGTCGTATTCCTCGGCGATCACTCGGACGCGGTCGGCCAGAGCGAGGTTGTGCGCGAAGTTCTCGCCGCTGAAACGGGGGGCGCTGCGACGCCAGTCGCCCTCCGGCAACCCGTCGAGCGAGCGCAGCTCGCCGGTCAGCAGGCCGCGACCCAACGGTGAGTAGGCCACGAACCCGATGCCCAGCTCGCGCACCGTGTCGAGCACACCGTTGGTCTCCACGGTCCGCGTGAACAGCGAGTACTCGGTCTGCACGGCCGAGAGCGGTGCCGCTGCGTGGGCCGCGCGAACGGTCTCGGCGGACGCTTCACAGATGCCCAGGTACCGCACCTTGCCTTCGGCGACCAGCTCGCCCAGCGCACCGAAGGTCTCGGCCACCGGCACGTTCGGGTCCACCCGGTGCTGGTAGTACAGATCGATGCGGTCCGTGCCGAGCCGCCGCAGCGAGCCCTCCACCGCACGCCGCAGGTAGTCGGGCCGGCCGTTCGGGCCGCCGACGATCTTGCCCGTCTCGTCGAGCGTCACCCCACCGAACTTGGTGGCGAGCACGACTCGGTCTCGGTCGCGCGCGACCGCGCGTCCGACCAACTGCTCACCGGTGAACGGGCCGTATATGTCCGCTGTGTCGAACAGCGTCACGCCGAGCTCGATCGCCCGCTGGATCGTGTCGACCGACCCCGCATCGTCCGGGGTGCCGTACATCGCGGTCATCCCCATCGTGCCCAAACCCTCGACCGACGTGGTCAAACCCCGGCTGCCGAGCGCGTGTGTCCTGATGCTCATGTTGTCCTCTAGTCGTGGCGCGCCTCCGCCATTCGGCGGCGCCACCAAGCATGCGACGGCACCCGGACACTTCGATCGTTCAGCTCAGACCCGTCTTCCGAGGACGACGCTAGGGCACGGCGAACCGTGACGAGCCGGGCGCTCCCGGCACGAGCACATCGGGTCGAGCCCACCTTCCGGCTGTGGCAGCCGCCCTGCAGGAGAGACGGGCGACAACCCCAGGCCCGCCCCACGGCCGGGCTGGGCGGTCAGCCGCCACCCGGCCAACCGAGGCCGCAACTCCCGCCGTAGCTGTAACCAAACCCGCTCGTCCAGGGGGACGACCAGTTGGGCGCGCCGGGGTCGTCGGTATGGAACCAGTTCGGCGAGGGCCGGCCCTCAGGGACAAGGGCGTCGACGCCCAGGACGTCGACGGCGAACTCGGCGACGACGCGGTGATACTCGCTCCAGAGCAGCTTGAACGCCGTCGCCTTCGGCAAAGGCTCCTCCCCGGCGATCAGCAGCGCCGCCATCCGGGCTCCGTGGCAGCGCAGCTGCTCGACCTGGACGTGGCATCAGGCAAGCCGGGTCCGGATGTCGGGTCGTTGTCGAGACCCCGCTCGTTGCGGAATCGAATCAGAGCGTGCAGGGCCGTCTCACCGCGCTCGAAACCGAGCAACGTCATCACCACCGCCCAGCCCCGTTGACCTCGCCCACGACACCGGATCGCCTGGGCACCCATCGAGCGACGTGCGGCACGAGGGCGCCGTGTGCCAGGGCGCCCGCACGGCCGTCCGCGCCGCGCCGCGCACGGGTTCGCCGCGGCGCACTTCGTCGCCGAGACGACCGTGAAGACGCACGTGGGCAACATCCTGGCCAAGACCGGCTCGCGCGACCGGGTGCAGGCCGTGGTGCTCGCGTTCCGCACCGGTCTGGTGCACTGACCGCCTCGGAACGGGAGGTCCGTTCGGTCCGCATCCAAAGTCCGGCTCGCCAAGACCCGCATCTCCCGGCGCACCCCCTCCCCCCAACCCCTCGCCCCCTCCCCCAACGCTGCATCGACGTGCTGCGCGAACACCGCACCCGACAAACCGCCATGCGCACGCTCGCCAAAGACCACTGGACCGACCACGACCTCGTCTTCGCCTCCGGGCGGCACCCCACTGGATCCAGCGAACGTCCGACGCGGCTTCCGCGCATCGTCGCCGCGGCCGCTCCTAACGCTCTTGCTGCGCTGGCACACCCATCTGGTCAAGCGCCGGGGTCTACGCCGGCCGCTTGCAGGATCTTCCAGAGGTGGACGCGGCGATCGGGGTTGTTGAGTCCGACGAGTTCGCCCTGGATTCGTCGATATGCCCATGTTGGGTTCTATGGACCGTCTGGAGTACCAGGTCACGGAAGTTTTGCGCGGTTGGCGGACGCCCCCCCGGCCGGTCTGGGCCGAAATGGAAGCAGTTCCTCAGCGCGCGAGCCCACGGATCCTCGCCGTCGACTTCGTCCACGTCGACGCCGTCCTCCTCCGACGCCTGTCTGCATTGATCGTCGTCGAGCATGGCACCCGCCGAGTTCACATCGCGGGGATCAACGCCAACCCGACGGGCCCTGGGTCGCCCAGCAGACCCGCAACATGCTGGTGAACCTCGGGGACCGCGCCCCGACCAGTTCCGCTTCCTCATCCGCGACCGCGAAGACGTCTCGGCCACACTACAGAGCGCGCCTTCATCGAACTGTCGCCCTCCGACCATGACACGAGCGAACCTCATGCTTGACACCATCGTCAAAATATGTAAGGTCGTCAAAGATGACAGGGCAGTCAAGCATGGCTCTGTAGCCGCTCACGCAGGCGCGACCAGGGCCAGCCGGCACGCGCATGCGGGCCGACGACCCCCAATTCCCTCGATCTCGAAGGAGCCTTCGATGAGGACCCCCATCTCGACCTGGAGGGACGCCACATCTTCATGGCGGGGCAGGCAGCAGGATCGCCCGCGGCCTGGCCCTGTAACCCCAACGCCTGGTCGCAGAGGCTGTCTCCGTGGCACGGGCGAATACCGCTGAGGGAGTCGCGAGTTGTTGAGGCGGAGATCTACTCGCTTGAGGCCACTACTGACTCACACCTGACGGGGCTCGCATCGCACAGCCGCACTCGATGAACAGCCGAGAGCACTTCTTGGAGATACTGCGCCGGGTAGACGGCAGAGTACCCGATTGTCAGCGTCACCGGGGATTGCTCAACCGCCGGATGGCGGGGACGTAGCCTGCGGAACCGTTTTGACCCAGGCATCATGATGCATCCGGTAACGCTCTACCCCGACGGTTCGGTCCCCTGCCCTTGGCCAGCTCTTCGCACGTTGCCTGGAGCTGCGCGCAGCTCGGCGATGCGATTGCCGCGGTCGAGGCCAGGGCCGATGCCGTGCTCGCCTCCAATTATGGTGGCCGGCAGCTCGATGGTGCGCCTGCGGCCAATGAATTCTCCCGCGGTACTTTCGACCGCCGCCGGCGGGTGCAAGTCGCGTTCGACAGCGGTATTTGACGGGGCAGCGACATCGCGACAGCCCCGACACTCGGCGCCGATGTAGTAGCGATCGGGCGACTTGCAGGCCTGGCCGACCTCGGATCTTCTGGCATGGACCAGCACCCTGCGAGGAGATGCGCACGGATCCGATGGCTCCAGCGGATCACTCAGATGCGCGAGCAGACTAACCCGCGGACGATTGTCATCACCCACACTGCAATATGACGCCATTGATGGGAGTTCTGTGTGAGACTGCATAATAGGGCGCAAGCCATCCGGGGAAACCGAGCCCGGGTGAAGTCTGTTGAGCAGTCAATTGCCGACGCCGACGAGCCGGGCCGTAGGCTCCGCAAGGAGCTAAGGCTGCTTGATCTGATGGTGTTCGGGGTTGCAGCCGTGGTAGGCGCCGGGATCTTCACCGTGACTGCGAGCATCGCCGGCGATGTGGCCGGGCCGGCGGTGTCACTGGCGTTCGTGATTGCGGCGATCGCATGCGGTCTGGCTGCGTTGTGCTATGCCGAGCTCGCCTCCATCGTCCCCGTGGCCGGTAGCGCGTACACGTATTCCTATGCCACCTTCGGCGAGCTGGTCGCATGGGTAGTCGGTTGGGATGTGGTGTTGGAGTGCGGACTAGGCGCCGCGGTGGTCTCCAGGAGCTGGTCGGCGTATCTTGTGCAGTTCTTGAGATTGGTTGGAGTGCCGCTGTCCGGGACCGTGGTGGCGTGGGGCCCTATCGCGTTCGACTGGGCTGCCCCTCTGATAGCCATAGTGCTCACGACGGTCCTCACCCTCGGGGTGAAGCTGTCGAGCCGCGTCAGCCAGATCATCACCGCGTTCAAGGTCCTGGTGGTCGTGCTGGTAGTCGTGGTCGGCGCCGGCTATGTCAAGGCGTCCAACTACGTCCCGTTCATTCCACCGTCCACAACGAGCGGATCCACCTCCGGCGGCGGTGGTCCATGGCTGCACGAGAGCCTGCTGGCCGTGCTGGGCGGCGGCGGGGTCGGGGGCGCCGGTTTCGGGCTGGGCGGCCTATTCGCGGCAGCATCGCTGATATTCTTCGCGTTCATCGGGTTCGACATCGTGGCCACTGCCGCTGAAGAGACGCGCAACCCGCAGAAGGTCATACCCCGCGGCATCATCGGCGCACTGGTGCCGATCACGGTGCTGTACGTGGCGGTCTCACTGGTGGTCACCGGAATGGTCAACTACACGGCGTTGGCTACCCGGTCTAACGGCACCCAGGCGACCCTGGCCACCGCGTTCGCGCTCAACGGGGTCGACTGGGCAGTCGTGGTCATCTCATTGGGGGCACTGACCGGGCTGACCACCGTCGTGCTCGTGGCGCTGCTCGGGCAGTCCCGGGTGTTGTTCGCCATGTCACGCGACGGGCTTCTACCGCGCCAACTGGCCAGGACCAACTCGGCGGGCGTCCCTGTCCGGATCACGTTGACCATCGGAGCCGCGGTGGCCTTGGTTGCTGCGTTCATCCCGGCCGGCACCCTGGAGGAGATGGTGAATATCGGGACGCTGTTCGCGTTCGTGCTGGTGTCGATCGGAGTGATGATGCTGCGGTACAGCCGCCCGGACCTACCGCGCGCATTCCGGACCCCGATGATGCCGATGATCCCGATCCTGTCAGCGCTGGCCTGCCTGTGGCTCATGCTCAACCTGAGCATCCAGACCTGGCTGCGGTTCGTCATCTGGATGCTACTCGGCCTAGTCGTCTATTACGGCTATGGACGGCGACATTCACGACTCTCCCAACAAGGCGACTAACTCCGAGAGCCAGGACTCTTCAGGCGAGAGCGGCAAGATCCCGCGATAGACGGGGCGAAAAGTGCCCACCTGCCACTCCCCCCTCTACCCAGCATTGGCTTCGTGGTGCACCAGCATCTCAGCAGCCGTCTATTAGGAGATGCGGGCACGCGTCGGCAGTGCTAGGCGGGGCGGTCCTCGGGGCAACAGGACGCCGGTGAGCAGCGGTGGACTGCTCACCTCGCTGGACTATCGACAGCATACGATTGTGCGTGCTCACGACGCGAAGTCGAACGCGAGCACGCGCTCGATTCCCGCCCTCGACGATCGAAAGCACTGAACCCTTGACCTTCTCGTCGTGATCGTAAGAGTTTCTTCGTCGTGACCGGCGCCGTGCGTGGGGAAAGAGTCATTCGACCTATGTCCTGCAGGTGGCTTCCGTTCGCCCGCGCGGTGCTCAGTCCGCGGCATCCTCGTACGCGTGGGGGTCAACGTCGGGCGGGCTCGAGGCGGCCTTGATCGCCGTCCTGTTGCCGGCTCCCCCTACCTCCAAACAGCGAGAGCCGGCACCACCGATGTGCGTAGCGGTGCCGGGTCTCCAGGACGCTTGATCGCCGCACGGCAACGTCGGGCGCGACGATGACTGAGTGTGAGCGCGCAAACCACGCCGATCAGCGCGAGCGTGTTCCCCGGCTTCCGGCAGCGGCCGTCAGACGATCTCGGTGACCTGCTCCTCGATGCCCAGGAGAGCCCGCCCGTAGATCTCCCTGCTCAGCGATGTCGACACCGTCGCGGTCCGGGAGCCGGTGGCCAGGTCGCGCCAGAATCGCTGGAGAGGGTTGCTACGGCGGAAGCCCGCCGTTCCACTGATGTCGAGGATCCGTTCCATCGCCTCCCGGCACCGCTGCATGACCACCCCGTTGTCCATCCTGATGCGGGCCCGGGCCGCGACGTCCAACCGGCGGCCCTCGATCGAGGCGGCCTCGATGTCAGCGGCCGCGCGGTAGGCGTGCAGCCGGGCGGTGTCGATGAGCGACGCGGCGTCGGCGACCCCCAGCTGGACACTCGGCGAGCGAACCGCGTCGGTGTAGGTCGAGCCGGTGATCGGCTTCCCGGCCAGCGTCCCGAGTACATGGTCCAACGCGCCCTGGGCCATCCCGATGATCGGGCCCGCGAGCGACACCCCAAGCCACGAGGAAACGGACGCGTTATAGACCCGCTCGCCCTCCTGCCATCGCTGCTCCGAACCGCCTAACCTCCACCCCGCAAGAGTGCGGTACTCCGGCACGAAGGCATCACGCACGACGACGCTGTCGCTGCCGGTGCCCTCCATGCCGGCCACGTCCCAGGTGTTCGTGATGACCATGTCCCTGGCGGGCAACAGGGCGAGCCGGATATCGGGCTCCGCCGTCGTGCCGGCATCGACGACGACCCGCAACAGCACCCACTGCGCCTGATGGATCCCCGAGACGTAGCGCCATTCCCCGCTGACCTTGATCCCGCCCGGCGCCGATCGCACCGAGTTCGACGCGGCGCCGTTCGTGGCCGCGCTCACGGCCGCGTGGCTGTCCTTGCCCCAGATGTCCTCCCGGGCCTGATCGTCGAACAGTGAGGCCATGAAGGCCGCGCCGCAATGGATCTTCCCCACCCAGGAGCTCGACCCACAGCCAAGAGCCAGCTCCGCGAACACGTCGATCACCGTGCGCACCCCGGCCTCCCGACCTCCGAACATGCGCGGTGCCGTCAACGTGTAGAAACCCCCCGCTCGCAGCGCGGCATCCACTTCCGGCGCCAGGTTTCCCCGCCCCTCGGTCTCCGCCGCGTGAGCCCTGAGCAAAGGCACCAGCTCCCGAGCAGCAGCAATCAACGCCGCCCGTTCGGCTGGGTCGTTGAGAAGAGTGGGCGCACATGCCGACGCACTCATGACGGTCCTCCTCGATGTTGTCGAGCATTCGGTCCCGGCACACGGACGAACTACCGGCGCCGAGTGATGATCAGCGCGTACCGCGTGGTGCTGGTTTGGGGTCAGGGGCCGCGACGTCACGGTGGATGCGCAGCAGCGCCGGAATGTCCCCGGGGGGCCTGCGGCCGAATCCGCACTCGGTCGCTACCCCGAATGCAACCCGGTAACGGCTTGCAGCGCGGATACGCTTGCGAGTCCCCGCCACGCCGTCGGTGAGGTGGACGAGCCCGAGATACAGCTCGGTCTCCGGATGCAGCCGCAGTTCGGTTAGCGGCGCGAAGTACGCATCGTCGGTGCGGTCGCGCGGCACCGGCAGATGCAGCCAGTCGATCGGTCGGACCACCGCCTCGGAGATCGCATTGGCGAGGGCCACGGCGATGCCGGAGTCCTTCGGCTGCATGAAGTGGCGGTGCTGCGCGTCGCCGTAGCACAGGTGAAAGCCGAGCTCCACCTTGTCCGGAACGGCGGCCGCCAGCCGGGCGAGCCTCGCGACCGTCTCCTTCCGGGGATCCCCCTTGAAGAACGGTGGGAGATGGTCCTCCCAGATCCCGATCTCGTGGGGGGCGTCCCACTGGATCGCCAGTTCGCCGTGCGGAACGCCTGCAGTGATCGTCGCAAGCTCAGCCAACATCGCCACCTCGTACGCCGGCTCCACCGCGGCTCGGTGGTCGGCCTCGATGAACCGGATGACTGGCGCCAACGGCGTCGGCAGCGCCACCATGAAGCGCCAATGGTCAGGGACGGCACCCGCCTCCCGGGCGGCCCGAAACTCCGCGTACGAGCACAGCGCGTGCTCCGCGTAGCCCAGCTCGCCGAACCGCAGCGTTGCCGGGTCAATGCCGGGCCGTGGGGAGAAGCGGGAGCGCACCCACGACTCGTACTGCCCGTCGACACGGGCAGCGTCCGTCTCCGCCAGGTCGGGGTGGCCCCGGAAGATCGCCTCCTGCCATGCGATCCAGTTACTGCGCACCCCGGTCTCCCCATCGGAGATGCGCCGTAGATGCTCGGGCAGGGCCTCACCGACGACACGGAACACCGCATTGGCGCTCGCCAGCGGAACGCTGCCGACCAGGTGAGCTCCGCGGGCCTGGAATCCGCGCGGTGAAGGCTCTGGCATCGGTAATAGCTGAGACATTGGAGGGCTCCTCGTTTGAGGCTCGTTACGCTTCTCAGGGTCGGCTCGCGGATTGCGATGGTTCTGCTGCTGCTTGGACCGGCGCTCGCGATGGCGTTTCGGTCGACGAGTTCACCGGCAACCTCCGGCGCTTCTCATACAGGCCTTGTTGCCGAAGTTCAGGTCGCCGAGCGCTGCGTCTCGGCGATTACGCGGACTGGCTCACCGTCGCCGATCATGCCGGTGGTGATGGTGTGAACGTGCCGCCTTCGGCGATAAGGGCCGCGGTCCTGGCCGGGGGTTCCGGTCGTCGGCAGCCAATGTGCCGTGGCGGTAGGCCGAGTTCGAGGGCCCGCTCGCGGCCGACCGGCTGCCAAACGGTGCTGAAGGAGCGGCGTCCCTCCAGGTCGAGACGATGGGAGATCATCGAGGCCTCCTTGAAGATCGTGGAGTCGGACATTCATCGGGCTCGCGAGCGCGTGTAGGCATCAACGCGCCAGGTGAATGGCGCCGCGGATGTTTGACACCTCCGTCATACTTGACAAGCTTGCATACTTTGTCGGCAGTGTCAAACACAAGCAGGGTCGTGGCATGGTCGAACACGACAATTCGATGAAAGTTCACACTGCGCTGCGCCCGAGAGGTCCTCTGACTCATGGGTGGGCATGACAGGACATTGCTACGGCTTCGGGGTCCTTTTTGCGATCGTTGTACAACGACTACCCGGACAAGAAACCCTTTCCTGCGCGTTCTCAAGGACTATGCGAGTCGGTTCCTCACCGAAACGGCCCAAGTACTCGCCCATCCGAACATCGACCACGCAGTTCGCGGGTTCCTCGTCCACGCCCCCAGCCCACGCGACTCGACGATCGGCCAGACACACCCAGGTGAGCACGTGGCGCACCGTTCGGTCCCCAGCGCGGTGGTGACGACGTGATCGCCCTGCCGGCGGAGACGTGGCGAGCGGTCCGCGACCGCCGGCTCACCTTCGATCAGCCATTGGCCAGAACGAACGGGACGAACAGGTCGTCGGCGCCCGACCAGATGAACGTGGTCGTGGCGACGTCCTGCGGTCGGACGCCCTACGGCCTGACGAATGTCAGGAAGTCATCCTCCGACCGTTCGCCCCGGTGCTCAAACCTTCGGCGATGTTCTCTGCGACGTCCATCCGATCTCGTTGGTCATCGCTTCCTTGTTGGTTGACTGGCGACAACATCCCCAACGCCTTTGCCCAGCTCAGCCGGGTTTTGCTGCCCCACTGGGGAGCGTTGCCTCAAGCAACGGGCGCACCGCAGCCCCGCCCTACAGGGCGAGCTGGCACTGCGTGGTGCCATGACCAGGAGCTCATTCGAATCAGGGCCACTCCCGCCACGACCACCGCCGGATAGCGCGGATGCCGGAAGCTCGACTCCTCGTACGCGGCGCGGCGGCGTCCTTGCGGATCACAACACCGGAGCGTGCGCCGGGGCGAGGTAGTCGTCGGACGCGGGCCGAAACGCGATGGGGGTAGTCCCAGATCGCGTCGTAGCCGGCAGGAACCACCGCCCGCGACATGGAACCACTCGGCGGTGCACGAAGGTGCGCAGCCGATCGGGCGTCTCGTCGGAGATCCCCACCTGGTGAAGTAGGACGACTTGGCCGCCTCGTGGACGTACTCCCCGGTCAGTCGCTCCTATGTCATCCACGGTCAGTCCTCCGATGCTGCTCCTCGGCCCACGTACGGTGCGTTGATGGCGACGATGTCCAGGACGAAATCCGGACGTTTGGCGGCCATCGACAACACGATCGCCCCACTGAGCGAGTGGTCGTTCGACCAGGGCGGGCTCGCCCGCGACCCGCTGGATCCATCGGGATCGAGAAGCGAGCACTTCATCGGCCCCTATGGGCGCGCTGGCCTTGCCCGCAACGCGCAGGCGAGTTGGCGTCACAGAGCACGCTTGACGTCCCGGTCACGGCTGACATGCCCCGGCGCAGCCGACCCGGACCGCTACCTCGGCACTGACCCCGAGTCGCGCCGTCGATGCAGCAGGTCAGCGAGTCTTCGTTCAAGACCAACGACGACCGCGCAGGAGCGGAACATCCCCAGCACGACGATGGCCCCGGCCAGTCCCCGGCCTTCCTCGCTAGCCGAGTGGGCGAGCTGAGCCAGTCATAGTCCCGGACCGTCGAGGGTCCGTGCGCTGGTCAGTCCTGCACCGTGGTCGCAAGCGCCGGACGCACCGCCGGGCGATCAAGGTGCTGTTCCTTCCGCGGCCGCGGCTGCTCCGGGCGAGCCCTCGGCTCGCCCGGATGATCAGCAGGTTGGCGGCCGCAACAGCACGAACACCGCCGAGGCACGGTCCGAGTGCAAAGTTGCGTTCTTTGGCGGCAGTGTCAAACAGGGAGTAGGCTCATGGCATGGTCGGAAGGCGACAGTTTGATGAGAACCGGACGCTGGAGTGCGCTCGAGAGGTCTTCTGGCTGAAGGGCTACGGGGCGACCTCTATGCAGGACATCGCGACGGCCACGGGGGTCCTGCGTGGATCGCTGTACAACGCCTACCGCGACAAAGAAACCCTCTTCCTGCGCGTCTTCGAGGACTTCGCGGATCAGTCCCTCGCCGATACGGCCCAGGCGCTCGCCCATCCGATCATCGACCACGCACTTCATGATTTCTTTGACCGTGCCATCACGTCGATGACGACGGGATCTCCGACGCGTGGATGCCTGCCGACCAAGACTGCGATCGATTCCAAAGCCGATGGGGAACGCATTAACGCCGCCCTTCGTGACCACCTCGACAACACCGAACGGCTTTTACGAGAGCGGCTTTCCACCGACGAGGCTCGACCCCGACTCGCCATCCCTCCAGCCGAGACAGCGCGGGTACTGATCACGATGACCCGGGGAATCGTCGTCATGGAGCGCGTCTATCAGGATCCCGAACGCCTCAGGGCCACAGCTGCCTCGCTGATCGACGCGTTGCTCTCACCCGAGCCCGGAGCAGGCGATCCGCGGGGACGCCGACCAGCGCGATGACAATGACGGCAACTCGAAGGGATTTCCTGGCTCGTTACGGCGGATCCGGCTGGGACGTGTTTAAGAAGTCCTGGTGGCGAGGGCGCGTAGCCAGATGTTGATGGTGGCGATGTGGAGGGTGGCCTAGTAGCGCAGGGCCAGCTTGTCGTAGCGGGTGGCGAGGGCGCGGTGCTGTTTGAGCAGGTTGATGCCGCATTCGACGGCGTGACGCTGCCGGTAGATGTGTTCGTCGAACATCGGCGGGCGGCCACCGGCGGAGCCTCGGGCCTGTCGGTGGGCTTGCTGGTCGGTCTTGATCGGGATCGTCGCGGCGATCTTGCGGCTGCGCAGGTAGTCGCGGTTCGCCTTCGACGAGTACGCCTTGTCGGCCAGGACCCGGTCCGGGCGCGTCCGCGGGCGTCCTGGCCCGATCCGGGGCACCGGCAGCGCGTGCAGGACCGGGATGAACTGAGGTGAGTCGCCGCGCTGACCTGCGGTGATCAGGGCGGCCACTGGGCGGCGGCCCTGTTCGCAGGCTAGGTGGATCTTCGTGGACAGGCCGCCCCGGGATCGGCCCAACCCGTGATCGACAGGTTCGCCACCGGGTGGTTCGACCTGGTCGGCGGGTGCGCGGCGGGCCCCGGCGGCGTGCTGGTGGGCGCGGTTGATCGTGGAGTCGACCGAGACGTCCCAGCGGATCAACCCGCCCGCGTCGGCCCAGGCCAGCAGCGTGGACCAGACCAGCGCCCACACCTTCTCGCGCTGCCAGCGGCGGAACAGACCGTAGATCGACTGCCAGGGGCCATAGCGCTCGGGCACGTCCCGCCACGGCGCCCCGACCCGCGTCCGCCACCGGATCCCGTCGATCAGTTGTCGCCGGCTCCACTTACGAGGCCGTCCCCGGCCCGACGCCGTGGGTAGCAGCGGTTCCACCACCCGCCACTGCTTACCGGTCAGATCCTTACGCGCACCGCTCGATACCCTGGTCAACGAGGTCTCCGGACAGATGATCTTCTTGGTCGTTGATCACCTACCGGAGACCTCACCCATCTCCACGGACCGACACGCCGACGCGCAGGCCGCTCCGACTTTCTTAAACAGCTCCTAGATCGCCGACTCCCAGGCGCTTGCATTGCTGACGACTCTGAACGCAGGGTGCGACGAACAGCTCAGTCGAACCTTGATGAAGCGACGACCACGCCCATCTCACCAACGCACGCGGCGTCGAGGCCTACGCCGGGTCCGCTCTCGTCACTTGCGCCTCCGGTCGCAACATCGCGATCATGAGCGCCAGGTCAAGAAGGGGCACGTTGCGGCTGGGCCGCGCCACGATGGCCAGAACCGGCCCCTGTCCGCACGACAAGTTGCTCCAGGCACTCGTCGCAGGGGTCGCGCCGACACCTACCAACTCATCCAACTCATCGACTGATCATCGCGACCGCTCAGGAGCGAAGGTGTGCAGGCAGTTGGGCGGCGTCCCTTGCCGCGCCCAGCTCTCCCGACGATGGAGATGAACACGCTCTCTCGGCGGCGGCGACCCGCGACGCACTCAAACAGCGCCTCGGGGAGAGTCTCCGCCGGAGAACCCAGGCCACCGGCCACGTTAGGCACCAGTCGCGGTCATTACCTGTACTCCCACTGGCGACGCGGACTGCGTGCTTCCCCACGCTAGTTTCCCGCCTAGGGCCCTGCCCGACTCCGTTGCCGATGATGGACACTTCTGGACGCGATAGCTGCTCGCACTTGCTGCTGGCCCGGGCAGATCGGCCCATGTTCTGCTCATCCGAAGGCATGCTCGGCGGGTGCGAAGCTGTCGCGAGCCGCTGTGTGGCCGGCCACCGGATCACGCCCGGTGCAGGTGGTCCCGCACCGTCACGATTACAGACGATCCCTGCGAGAGCGCAACAGTGAGGCTCAGGCACGCGGCTGCAGGACGAAGTCGTACTCGACGGTGAAGAACGGCTCCGCGGATTCGCGGCCGTTCGGCGGCGGGCCGGGCTCGTTCTCGACGAAGCTCACCACGAGCTGTTCCTTCACGCCGTACACGACGTCGTCGTCCAGGTGCGGCGTTCCCTCCCGGAACAGATGGGTGATCAGCCGTTCGTAGCCCGGCACGTCGATGAGGAAATGGACGTGTGCAGGCCGGAAGGTGCTCATGGCGGTAAGGTTGACCAGCTCCCGTACGGGGCCGTCGTTCGGAATCCCGTACCCGAACGGGACGATGGTCTGCACGCAGTAGCTGCCGTCCTCGCGGCTGGTGTACTTCGCCCGCAACCGCGCCTCGTCGACACCCTTCAGCTGCGACTCGTAGAGGCCCTCGGAGTCGGACTGCCAGACGTCAAGCACGGCCCCACCGACCGGCTTTCCGTCGATGTCACGCACAACACCGTGAATATACAGCGGAGCACCCGGGATGCCATCGGACATGTCGGCGCCGTACTCCACGTGCGGTGAGTCCTTCAGATGAAACGGGCCCAGCACGGTGGCGGGCGTCGCGGCCGAGTCGAACTTGTTGTTCATCTGCACGATGAGCATCGACAGGCCCAGCACGTCGGAGGCGAGGACGAACTCCTCACGCTTCTCGTCACTGATCTTTCCAGTCCGGACCAGCCACCGGATGGCGGTCGCCCACTCCTCCTCGGTGAGTCGGACCTCACGCGCGAACGCGTGCAGGTGGCCTACCAGCGCGGTCAGCAGCTCAGCGGTACGCGGATCGTGTCCGGTACCCCAGCGGGACAGCGCGATCTCGGTGATGTTCTCCTCGGTGATGTACTGCATCCGCAGCCCCCTCAATTCTCGGCGCGCAGAATTACTTCTGCATTCGACATCGCGCACATCATTCCTGCCGCGGCTTCTCGCAGGAGGTATTAACTCCTCGGTCCGGAGCGATCACAAGCTGCTCCGGCGGGACGTAGCGGAGGCCCGCCCTCGAGTGACGCCGCACTGTGCTGAGCCATCTCGACCTCCCCGCGTGCGTGCCCGGCAAGCCCTCGATCGACCTGTCGGGGGTCACAGCGCCATGCTTGACATCGCTGTCAGGCTTACAAGCTCGCATACTTTGACAGCATCGTCAAACAAAGCTGGCTCTCGACGGTGGTCGAAGACGACAATCCGCCAAATCAGGGACGCCGACGGAATCCCGCACCAAACGGCCACAGCGCTTGCCCATCCGATCATCGACCGCCGCCAGCCGCTCGGTGATCGGCACCCTCGTCAACCGGGCAAGCCCGCTACCTGCTGTTGGTGCACCTGCCGATCAACCGCAGCGCCGAAGATGTCGCGGATCACCGACACCGCGCTGGCGGGCTACATCGCCAAGTACGGCACCAAGGGCCGGTGGTCGTCGCGGACGTCCGGTCCTTCCGAAGTGCGGCGGTTCCGGAGCAGCAGTAGAAGCTCGCCGCAGAGCGTACGAACCTCGGTGTCCGCGACGGCGGAAGCCGGCCCACGACCGAACGCCGGCGCGTCCGGCCCAAGTCGATCACCGGCGGTAGCCGGTCTCGGTTCCCGCGGCGCGGGCAACGGGTTCGCGCCGGAGTGATGTGGTCAAGCTTGCTTCACCGAAGGGAGGGCCTGTGTTTCCCGATTCGGACGGCGGTTGGCGTGATCCGTCGAACACGTCCAGAGACCTTCGCGAAGCCCGTGGGAGCGGGGAGTTCTCCTGGGTCACGAGCCACGTCTTCCGTAAGACGTGCGCAACCATCCTGGATGAGAGCGAGCTCTCAGCCCGAGAGATCGCCGACCAGCTGGGGCACGCGAAGGTCTCGATGACTCAGGACAACTACCTCGTCCGGCGGCTGACGAGCCTCCGTACGGCTGAGGCTCTCCAGGTTGCAGTCGGCAGGACCTTCACCGATAGGTGATGGATAAGTCATGTGTCGATCTTGACTGCCGCAGCCCTGCAGGGGCCTGACCTGGGGAGCAGCTCCTCCGACTGGACTCGAACCAGTAACCCTGCGATTAACAGTCGCATGCTCTGCCAATTGAGCTACGGAGGACCGTTCGGCGCGGGGGCGACCCCCGCTGGCAGGAGAACTTTAGCGCACCGCTCCCACCCACCGTCACAGGGCCCCCGTCGCCGAGGGGGGCTGGTCAGAGCGGCCGGCCGGTGGTGACGGGGGTGTCGGTGGTGTGCTTGCCGCCGTTCACCGTCTCCTCGACGCGGGCGCGGACGACGCCGGCTGCTCCCTGGACGGCGGGGTGGTCGGCCACCCGCTGGTAGGTGCGGCGCAGCTGCTCGTAGCGCTCGTGGCCCGCCTTGGCACCGAGCACATAGCCGATGGCTGCACCCAGCAGAAACTTCAGCATGACGCCTCCCGGCTCGTGGATCTCCGTGTGGCGGCCATCCTGCACCAGCGGGTGACGCAGTGCGGGACGAGCGTCGCGGAAGGGTGCGTTCGGTGCAGCGCGTTGGCGCAGATGGCGGGTACGCGGCCGATGTGCGGAGTTGTGCGGTCTCCTGGTCGTTCCGCGCAGAAGCGACCGTTTCGAGACCTTCAGAACCTTGACTTGTGCGGGTGGTCACACCATTCTCCGTTCCGGTTCTGTTCGAACTTGTTGTGTTGTGTTCGGGCGGCTCCTCACTGTGCCCTTCGTCAAAGGAGACGACATGCCACGTCCGCAGACCCAGGCCGAGTACCTCGCACGGCTCGTCCCGCCGTCGGTCGCGGCGCGGGGAATCGGTCGGCGGGCCCTCCTGCGGGGAGCGCTCGGGGTGGGGGCCGGGGTCGGTCTCACCGGCCTGCTGGCGGCCTGCGGCGGAGGGGGCGACCAGGGCGGGGCTGCGGCGGGGCCGGGCACCGTCTCGCTCGGCTCCAACGAGAGCGGCACGACGTTCGCCAAGCAGCGCGAGGCCCAGGCGGCCGACTACCTGAAGGCCACGGGGACGACCATCGCGATCAACGCGGTCGACCACAACACGTTCCAGGAGAACATCAACACCTACCTGCAGGGCAACCCGGACGACGTGTTCTCCTGGTTCGCTGGCTACCGCATGCGGTTCTTCGCCGAGCAGGGCCTCATCGGCGACGTCAGCTCGGCCTGGCCGCTGCCAGGCGTGGCCGACAAGTTCAAGGCGCAGTCCACCGCCGACGACGGCAAGCAGTACTTCGTCCCGCAGTCCTACTACCCGTGGGCCGTCTTCTACCGGAAGTCGATGTTCCAGGCGGCCGGGTACCAGGTGCCTACGACGCTGGACGAGTTCCGGGCGCTGTGTCAGCGGATGCAGGCCGACGGGCTCGTGCCGATCGCGTTCGGCGACAAGGACGGCTGGCCCGCGATGGGCACGTTCGACATGCTCAACATGCGGATCAACGGCTACCAGTACCACGTCGACCTGATGGCGGGTCAGGGCTCGTGGGACTCCCCGCAGGTCAGGACGGTCTTCGATACCTGGCGCGGGCTGCTCCCCTACCACCAGCCCGACGCGCTGGGCCGCACCTGGCAGGAGGCCGCGCAGACCCTGCAGAAGAAGCAGGCCGGGATGTACGTGCTCGGGACGTTCCTCAACGAGCAGTTCCCCGACGACGAGGACGACCTCGACTTCTTCACGTTCCCCGAGATCGACTCCCGCATCGGCGCCACTGCCATCGACGCGCCGATCGACGGCTTCTGCATGTCCGCGAGCCCCGAGAACGAGGAGGGCGCGATCGCGTTCCTCAAGTACATGGCCTCGCCCCAGGCCGCGGCCGCCGCGGCCACCACCGGCCTGCCGATCATCTCGGTCAACTCCGATGCCGACACGAAGCCCTACTCCCAGCTCCAGCTGAAGTCGGCCGAGCTGGTGGGCCAGGCCACGGAGATCGCGCAGTTCCTCGACCGCGACACCCGCCCCGACTTCGCCTCCACCGTGGTGATCCCCGCGTTCCAGCAGTTCATCAGCAACCCGAACGACGTCGACGGCCTCGTGAAGAGCATCGAGGCCCAGAAGCAGTCGATCTTCTCGAGCTGACGGGAGCTGCGAGATGACGTCGGACACGCGCGCCGCGCGCCGGGCCCTGCCGCGCACGCGGCGGCAGCGCAAGCTGGCACCGCGCGACCGGGTGGTGGTCACGCTGATGGTCGTGGTCCCCGCGCTGCTGGTGATCGGCCTGGTCTGGCTGCCCGCGATCGGCTCGGTGCTGCTGTCGTTCACGTCGTGGAACGGGATCGGGAGTCTCGACCGGATCAAGGTCGTGGGGATCGACAACTACGTCGACATCGCGACGATCTACCCGCCCTTCTGGCCCGCGGTGCAGCACAACGTCCTGTGGCTGGCGTTCCTGATCGTCGGCCCCACGCTGCTCGGGGTCCTGTTCGCCGTGCTGCTGGACAAGGAGCTGAAGGGCAGCCGCATCTACCAGACCGCGCTGTACATGCCGGTGGTGCTGTCGCTGGCGCTCGTCGGCTTCATCTGGCAGCTGCTCTACAGCCGGGACCAGGGCCTGCTCAACGCGGTGCTCGGCACGCAGATCGACTGGTACGGCGACCCGGACGTCAACCTGTGGGCGGTGCTGTTCGCCACCGGCTGGCGCCACACCGGCTACATCATGCTGCTGTACCTGGCCGGGCTGAAGGGCGTGGACCCGTCGCTGCGGGAGGCGGCGGCGATCGACGGCTCCGGGGAGGTGTCGACGTTCTTCCGGATCATCCTGCCGGTGATGCGGCCGATCAACCTGATCGTCATCGTCGTCGTGGTGATCGAGTCGCTGCGCGCGTTCGACCTGGTGTGGATCGTGAACCAGGGCCGCAACGGCCTGGAGATCATCGCCGCGCTGGTCACCGCGAACGTCGTCGGTGAGGCGAGCCGCATCGGGTTCGGCTCGGCGATGGCGACGATCATGCTGCTGATCTCGTCGGTGTTCATCACGATCTACCTGCGCGTCGTCATGAGGGAGGACCGCACATGAGCATGACGACGGTCGCGCCGCCTGCTCGGCAGGCCACCCCGGGCAACGCCGCGGGGCCGCCACGGCGACGCGGCCCGCGGGCGCTGCTGCACGCGTTCCTCATCGTCGTGTCGCTGTCGTGGGTGTTCCCGCTCGCCTGGGCGG
This sequence comes from Pseudonocardia xinjiangensis, assembly GCF_050948425.1. NCBI lineage: Bacteria > Bacillati > Actinomycetota > Actinomycetes > Pseudonocardiales > Pseudonocardiaceae > Pseudonocardia > Pseudonocardia xinjiangensis. Next base: position 5,830,540 of record NZ_CP192009.1, read on the forward strand.
TGATCAACTCCTTCCGCGACTACGCCTACACCACGGAGCACGGCTACGCCTCGTTCGGCGGGTTCACGTTCGCCAACTACGCCGAGGCGTGGGAGCGCGGGAACTTCGCGCAGGGCTTCCTCAACTCCCTGATCATCACCGTGCCGGCCGTCGTGCTGGTGCTGCTCCTGTCGTCGTGCACCGCGTTCGTCCTCGCGCGGTTCAACTACGCGTTCAACCTGACGTTGCTCGGCGTGTTCCTGGCCGCGAACCTGCTGCCCCCGCAGGCGCTGCTGATCCCGATCTTCCGGCTGTACCGGCAGATCCCGCTGCCGGAGTGGATGAGCGACAGCGGCTCGCTGCTCGGCAGCTACTGGGGACTCATCCTGATCAACGTCGCGTTCCAGATGGGCTTCTGCACGTTCGTGCTGAGCAACTACATGAAGACGGTGCCCAGGGAGATCTACGAGTCGGCCGAGATCGACGGGGCGAGCGTCTGGCGCCAGTACTGGCAGCTCACCCTGCCGCTGTGCCGGCCCGCTCTCGCCGCCCTCGCCGTGCTGCAGACCACGTGGGTCTACAACGAGTTCTTCTGGGCCACGGTCCTCATCCAGGACTTCCAGAAGCTCCCGATCACCAGCTCGCTCAACAACCTGCGGGGGCAGTTCTTCGTCGACTACAACCTGCTCTCGGCCGGGTCGGTGCTGGTCGCCCTGCCGGTGCTCGTCGTGTTCTTCGCCCTCCAGAAGCAGTTCGTCTCCGGGCTCACGCTCGGCTCCACGAAGGGTTGATGTGGCGCTACTCCCGTTCGACGGCATCTCGCTGGGCTGTGACTACAACCCCGAGCAGTGGCCGCCCTCCGTATGGCGTGAGGACGTGGAACTCATGCGGGAGGCCGGCGTCGGGTTCGTGACGCTCGGGGTGTTCTCCTGGGCGCTGCTGCAACCCGGGCCCGACCGGTACGACTTCGGCTGGTTCGACGAGGTGCTCGGACTGCTGCACGACGGCGGGATCGCGGTGGACATGGCCACGGCCACCGCAGCCCCGCCGCCCTGGCTCACCCATGCCCACCCGGAGATGCTGCCCGTCGACGCCGAGGGCAGGACGCTGTGGCCGGGCAGCAGGCAGTCCTGGTGTCCCAGCTCGCCGGTCTTCCGGGAGCACGCGTTGCGGCTGGTCGAGGAGCTGGCGAACCGCTACGGCAGCCATCCCGCCGTCCGGCTCTGGCACGTCAGCAACGAGCTGGGCTGCCACATCGGCAAGTGCTGGTGCGACGTCAGCGCCGCGGCGTTCCGGCGCTGGCTCGTCGACCGGTACTGCTCGATCGACGCGCTGAACGACGCCTGGGGCACCGCGTTCTGGTCGCAGCACTACACGAGCTTCGACGAGGTGCTGCCGCCGCGGATCACCCCTGCCGTGCCCAACCCCACCCACGAGCTGGACTTCGCGCGCTTCTCCTCCGACGAGCTGCTCGACTACTACCGGGCCGAGCGGGACCTGCTGCGGCGGCTGTCGCCGGACGTGCCGGTGACGACGAACCTGATGGTCAGCTCGCATCAGTCCGAGCAGGACTACTTCCGCTGGGCGCCGGAGCTGGACCTGATCGCGCAGGACCACTACCTCGACGCCCGGCTGGCGCACCCGCGCGCCGAGCAGGCCTTCACCGACGACCTGACCCGCGGGGTCGCGGGCGGCGCGCCGTGGCTGCTGATGGAGTCGGCCACCTCGGCGGTGAACTGGCAGCCGGTCAACGTGGCGAAACGGCCCGGTGAGCTGCTGGTCGACTCGCTGCGCCACGTCGCCCGCGGGGCCGACGGCGTCGCCTTCTTCCAGTGGCGGGCCTCGCGGGCGGGCGGGGAGAAGTTCCACTCCGCGCTCGTCCCCCACGCCGGCCGCGACTCGCAGCGGTTCCGGGAGGTGGTCGGGCTGGGTGACGCGCTGCGGCGCATCGGTGAGGTCGCCGGGAGCCGGGTCGAGGCCGACGTCGCGCTGCTGTTCGACTGGAACTCCTGGTGGGCGTGTGACCTCGGCTCCCACCCCACGGGCGAGCTGCGGTACGTCGACGCCGTGCACCGCTGGCACCGCGCTGTGACGGAGCTGGGCGCGACCGCCGACGTGGTGCACCCGGAGTCGGACCTCGCGGGCTACCGGCTCGTGATCGTCCCCACGCTGTACCTGGCCTCCGACGCCACGGCCGCCGCCCTGGACGCGTACGTCCGCACCGGCGGGCAGGTGCTCGTCACGTACTTCTCCGGGATCGTCGACGAGCGCGACCACATCCGGCTGGGCGGCTATCCGGGGGCGTTCCGCGAGCTGCTGGGCGTGCGGGCCGAGGAGTTCGCACCGCTGCTGCCCGGACAGACGGTCACGCTCGACGACGGCAGCACGGCCGACCTGTGGACCGAGGTCCTCACCGCGCCCGGCGCCGAGGTCGTCGCCAGCTACACCGACGGGCCGCTGCCCGGCACACCCGCGCTCACCCGCCGCGCCGTCGGCGAGGGCGTCGCCTGGTACCTCGCCACCCGGCTGGACGACGCGGCCACCGCGGCGCTGGCCGACCGCCTCACCCGCGACGCCGGAGTGACCCGCCTCGCCGGAGCGCAACCGGGCGTGGAGCTGGTGCGACGCGGTCGCCACCTCTTCGTGCTCAACCGCAGCCACGATCCCGTGAAGGTCCCCGCACGGGGCCTCGACCTGCTCACCGGGGAACGTGTGGGCGGTACCGTCGACGTGCCGGCGGGAGGCGCCGCCGTCGTCCGGGAGGAGGGGACCTGATGCTGGCTCGCCAGCGCCAGGAGCTGATCCTGGACGCCGTGCGCACCACCGGTGGCGCCCGCGTCTCCGAGCTCGTGGAACGGCTCGGGGTCTCCGACATGACCGTGCGCCGCGACATCGAGGTGCTCGCCACCCGCGGGCTGGTCACGCGCGTGCACGGCGGCGCCACCGCGGCGGGCAGCAGCGTCGAGGAGCCGGGTTTCGCGGCGAAGGCGGGCCTGCACACCGCGGCGAAGCAGGCCATCGCGACCGCGGCGGCGGCGCTCATCGAGCCGGGCGCGTCGGTGGCACTCTCGGCCGGCACCACCACGCACGCCGTGGCGTCGGTGCTGCTCGACATCCCGCGCCTCACCGTCGTCACCAACTCGCTGCGGGTGGCGGAGGTGCTGCACGAGTCGCCCCGGTCCGACCTGACGGTGGTGCTGACCGGTGGCGAGCGCACCCCGTCGGACGCGCTGGTCGGGCCGGTCGCGGTGGCAGCCCTTCGGCGGCTGCACGTCGACTGGCTGCTCATGGGCGTGCACGGGATGGACGCGGAGGCCGGGTTCACCACACCGAACCTGGTGGAGGCGGAGACGAACCGGGCGCTGGTCGCGAGCGCCCGGCAGGTGGCGGTGGTCGCCGACAGTTCGAAATGGGGAGTAGTGGGACTCAGCACGATCGCGACTCTGGACGAGGTGGACGTCGTCATCTGCGACGACGGCCTCGACTCCGACGCGCGCAAGATCCTGGACAACAGCTGCGGACGGTTGGTGCTGGCCGCGTGAACGTCCAGGTCCGCCGTACCCCGACCGTGATGGCCGACGGGCGGGAGCTCATCTACTTCGACGACACCGAGCCCTACGTCAGCGGCGGCGCGAGCCGGGTGGTGCCCGACACGCGCGACCTCCCGTCGGTGACGCACGGCTCGATCATGCGGTTCGACGTGCTCACCGGGGAGTGGGTGACGATCGCGGCGCACCGCATGGACCGCACGTTCCTGCCGCCCGCCGAGCACTGCCCGCTCGACCCCTCGCGCCCGGGCAAGGAGCCGACGGAGGTGCCGGCGTCGGACTACGACGTGGTCGTGTTCGAGAACCGGTTCCCCTCCTTCGCCCAGGAGATCGACGGCGAGATCGCTCCCGAGGTGGACGGCAACCCGCTGTGGCCGCAGCGCCCGGCCGTGGGGCGCTGCGAGGTCGTCCTGTTCACCAGCGACCACAACTCGTCCTTCGCGGCGCTGCCCGTGGAGCGGGTGCGCACGGTGATCGAGGCGTGGGCCGACCGCACCGCCGCGCTCTCCGCGATCCCGGGGGTCGACGAGGTCTTCCCCTTCGAGAACCGGGGCAAGGAGATCGGGGTCACCCTCGAGCATCCGCACGGGCAGATCTACGCCTACCCGTTCGTCACCCCGCGCACCGCGCAGTTGCTCGCGCGCTCGGCCGAGCACCGCCAGCGCACCGGCCGCGACCTCATGGGCGACGTGCTCGACAGCGAGCGCAAGGCCGGCACCCGGATCGTCCTGGAGGGCGAGCACTTCACGGCGTTCGTGCCAGCGGCGGCGCGCTGGCCCGTGGAGGCGCATCTCGTCCCGCACCGCGCCGTGCCCGACTTCGCCGCCCTCGACGGCGCGGAGCGCGACGAGCTCGCCGTGATGTACCGCGACCTGCTGCAGCGGTTCAGCCGCTACTTCGGCGAGCTGCCGCCCTACATCGCCGGCTGGCACCAGGCGCCCGTGCACACCGGGCGGGACCTCACCCGGCTGCACCTGCGGCTGTTCTCGCTGCGGCGCGCGCCGGGCAAGCTCAAGTACCTGGCCGGGTCGGAGTCGGGCGCAGGCGCCTGGATCAACGACGCCGCCCCGGAACGGATCGCGGAGCGGCTGCGGGACGTGGGCACGCCGTGACGGGGTTCCGGGAGCTCTTCGAGCGCGCACCGGACGGCCGGTGGGCCGCCCCGGGCCGGGTCAACCTGATCGGCGAACACGTCGACTACGCCCAAGGCCTGTGCCTGCCGTTCGCGATCGCCGAGCGCACCGTGGTCGAGGTGGCCGCCCGCGACGACGGCCGCGTCCGGCTGCGCAGCCTCGCCGAGGACGACGACTGGAGCGGCACGCTCGACGACATCGGCCCCGCCTCCCCCGCGGGCTGGGCCGGCTACGCCGCCGGCGTGCTGTGGGCGCTGCGGCGGGCCGGGCACGAGGTCGGCGGGATCGACCTGCTGGTCACCGACACCGTGCCGCTCGGGGCGGGGCTGTCGTCGTCCGCGGCGCTGGAGTGCTCCACCGCACTGGCCGTCGATGACCTGTTCGGCCTCGGGCTCGGCGGCACGCCCTCCGGCAGGCGACAGCTGGCGGCGGCGTGCATCAGCGCGGAGAACGATGTGGTCGGCGCGGCCACCGGCGGGATGGACCAGGCCACGTCGATGCTGGCGGTGGCGGGCAACGCGCTGCTGCTCGACATGCGCGACGGCACCGACCGCGCGGTCCCGTTCGCACCGGCCGACGCCGGACTCGCGGTGCTCGTGATCGACACGCGCGTCCGGCACCGGCTCGCCGACGGCCAGTACGGGAAGCGCCGCGCGGCCGTGGAGAAGGCGGCCGCCGCGCTGGGGAGGCCCAGCCTCCGCGACGTCACGCTCGCCGAGGTCACCACGCTCGACCCGGAGCTCCTCCCCCGCGCCCGCCACATCGTCACCGAGATCGCCCGGGTGCGGGATGCGGTGGCGCTGCTGGACGCGGGACGCCTGGCCGAGATCGGCCCGCTGCTGGACGCCTCGCACGCCTCGCTCGCCCACGACTACGAGGTGTCGTCCGACGAGCTCGACCTGGCCTGCTGGGCGGCCCGGCGCGCCGGCGCGCTCGGAGCCAGGATGACCGGGGGCGGGTTCGGCGGCTCGGCCATCGCGCTGGTGCCACTGGAACAGACCGGCACGGTCGCGTCGGAGGTGCGGGCCGCGTTCTCGGAGGCGGGGTACCGGGAGCCGGAGATCCGCGCCGCGGAGCCGTCGGCCGGGGCGCAGCGGGTGAGCTGACGGTCGCCATGACCGCGCACACGTGGTGGCCGGCCGCGCGCTGAGCTCCTAGTCGCGGAAGGTCGAGCGCGGGAGCAGGTCGCCCAGGGGGCCGAGGTCGATGTTGAGGTCCTCGGCCCGCAGGCCGAAGTGCTCCCGGAGTTCGGTCATCGCCTCCTCGAGGCGCATCAGCCCGAGCCCGAGCCGCTCCACCGTCTCGTCCGGGAGATCGCCCGACTCGACCCGGCGGATCGCCTGGCGCTCCATCAGCTGGCGGACCAGCTCCACGATGGTGAGCACGAGCCTGCCGAGATCGCGGCCGATCGCCTCCGGGTCGAGCTGAATCTTCGAGGGAAGATCGGTCATGAGTCCACCAAGGTCTGCACGGAGCTGATCAGAGCGCGCAGCGAGATGTGCACCAGCTCGACGTCGGCCAGCGAGATGGTGATGTCGCCGGTGATCACGACGCCGCCTGCGAGCAGCCGGTCCAGCAGGTCGACCAGCGCCACGTCACGGTCGGGCACGGCGGCGGTCACTGCTCCTCCAGCGTGGCGAACGAGTACGGCGCCCACGGGCCGGTGAGCTCGAGCCGCAGGGTGGGCTCGTCCCGGTCCTCGATCAGCCGGTGCAGTGCGGCCGCCCCGGCCTCGTCCACGAGGTAGGCGGCGTTGAGCACCATCTCCTCACGGTGGCCGCTGAGCCGTGGGTCCTGCGGTGCGTACCGGCGGCTCGCCACCGCGACGGCCGCGAGGTCGCCGTGCACCGCCTCCGCCGCGGCGACCGCATCCTGCAGACCGCGGGCGGCGCGGTCGCGCTCGGCGCGCCGGCGCAACAGGTAGGACGTGCCGGGCCGGGTGTCGACGGCCGGTGACTCGGCCCCGCCCGGCGCGGGCGCGGCGAAAATCTTCACGCCCCACTCGGTGCGTCCCCTGATCCGGTCGAGGGCGGCGGCGAACGCCGGGCCGTTGTCGTCCAGGAGGGCCCGGACGTTGTCGTCATCCAGGTACACGGTGGCCAGCCGCACCGGCGCCACCGGCCCCGACTGCGCCACGGCCGCGACCACGCCGTGGTGGGCGCGTGCGGTGCTCTCCAGCCACTGCAGATCCTCCAAGCTGCGCCGCAGCGCCTCCTCGCTGAACCGCGTGGGGTCGACGGAGCTGACCACCGCCGCGAGCCCGCCCGAGACGACCTGCCGCACGGAGGTGTCGTCGACACCGGTGACCGCCGGGAGCTCCTGCGTGGCGGCGTCGGTGACGGCGTAGACGTACACGAGGGAGTCAGCCATCGTCGCGCCTCCGCCGCTCGACCGGACGCCGTGCTCGCCGCTGGGGCCTCCTCGACGGGGCCGGCTCGACCGCCTCCTCCGGCTCCGGCTCCGGGTCAGCCGGCTCCTCGCCGTCGTCGACCAGCTCCTCGTCCTCGGCGTCGACCAGCTCCTCGTCGTCCTCGGTGTCCGCCGGCTCCTCGTCCTCCTCGGCGTCGACCAGCTCCTCCGGGGCCGGCTCGACCACCTCCGGGGCCGGCTCCACCACGTCCCTCGGTGCCACGACCGACCGCCCGGCGGGGGCCGCGCCGCCGTCGAGCTCCGGCGCGCTCCCCGCTTCGAGCGCGGCGATGCGTTCCTTCAGCAGCCGGTTCTCCTCGACGAGACCACCACTGCTCTTGCCGGAACTCAGCGTCGGGTCGTGCTCCCACCAGTCGATGCCCATCTCCTTGGCCTTGTCGACCGAGGCCACCAGCAACCTGATCTTGATCGTCAGGAGCTCGATGTCGAGCAGGTTGACCCGGATGTCCCCGGCGATCACGATGCCCTTGTCCAGGACCCGCTCGAGGATGTCGGCCAGGTTGGTCGACGTCTCCTGCCTGCGCTCGGGGGGACGAGCACGGCTGGACATGGGTAGGCCGCCGGAAGTCATCGGCTCTCCTTGTCGAATTGGCCACGTGCGTACCGCCGGGTCCGGCGGTACGAGAGCAGATCACCATCGGGGTCGAGCCGCACCTCGTAGATCGCGAGGACGTCGGTGGTGTCCGGGATCCGATGGCTCTCCACGACCTCGACGTCGACATGCCAGTCGCCGTCACGGCGGTCGATCGCGACCACGTTCTCCGGCTCGAGCCCGGTGAACTCTGCAACGTTCTCCATGGCCAGGCGCGCGGCCGCGGCCGCCCGGATGGCGGGCGCCGGCCGTTCGCGCGGACCGGGCCCGTCGTCCCGGTCGGTTGCCGGAGCAGGCCTGCGGCGGGCTCCCGACCCGGCGGGCGGTCCGCCGGCCGGTCGCCGCCGGGGCCTGTCCTGCTCGTCGTGCTCCTCGTCCCGCTCGGCAGCGGGCGGTGTGTGCTTCGCCTCCCGCCCGCTGCCGTTGCCCACTTCTCGCAAGCGACGGGGTGCCACCTGCTCCTCGTCAGCCACCTCGGCTCCATCCCTCGCCCGTCGGATGCCAGGCGTCGGTCGGACATCATCGGACATCCAGCCGACTACACGGCATCCGATGCGGCAACCCGGGGACGGATCCGGCCGTGGACCTAGCTCCGGCGCACCATCAGCCGTTGCAACAGCTCGTTCTCGAGCTCGTCGGCCTCCTCGTCGGACAGCTCGCCGCTCTGGCGGGCCTCGTCGATCCGCTCCAGCTGGGCGCGGATCCGAGCCGGGTCGTAGTACTGCTCCTCGGCGTGTTCCCGGATCTGCTCAGCCATCCACAGGACACCGCGAACAGGAGCGAGCGGCAGGGTGAGCAGACCGGTCAGCAGGCCCACGCGATCACTCCGCCGGGATGAAGTCGTACGGCGCCAGCGGACCGAGCAGCCGGAGCCGTATCCGGCCGTCCAGCTCGGTGCCCACACTCTCCACCGCCTCGTCGAAGTCGCCCAGGCGGTCACGCTCCACCAGGAAGGCCGCGTTGACCACGTCCTCCGGCTGGCCCGGCTGGTTGGCCACGACCGCTACGGCGAACGGTTCCAGGCGCTCCAGGATCTGCGCCGCGTCACCCTCGCGCTGCTCCTCGAGCACGTTGACGACCAGCTCGCCCAGCCGGACGCGGTCGTAGTACGAGGCGTCCTCGGGCAGCTCGCTGATCTTGTCCTGCAGGGCCCGGATCTCGGCGTTGGACTGCAGGACCTCGCCCAGCACCGAGTCCTCCACGTAACGGCCCTTCAAGGTGTACTGAACCCTGCCCTCGAGGTCGTCGAGGACCGACAGGAAGTGGTCCTGGTTCGGCGCGAGCAGCTCCTCGACCACGGCGTCCTCCGCGGTGACGGCAGGGAACCGCATCGGGAGGACGGCGGCGTTCGCCGCCACTGCATCGACCACCGCCTCGTGGGCGAGCAGGTCCTTGCGGGTGCCGAGCGGGCGGTCCAGCGGGACGTCGCTGACGATCGCCGCGACCTCACCGTGCTCCATCGTCGACACCTGGCCCGACGGTCCGAGGCCCTCCAGCCCGGCGGGCAGCTCCGTGCCCACCCGGACGAGCCCGTAGACGTAGACCGGGACCACCTGTTCCTCGTCGCCCTCAGGCGTCTGCATGTCGCTCACGGCCTCGCTCATTCGTCACGCTCCCGCTGACGGGGACGCCGGCGCACCGGCTCCCGATCCTCCCGCCCACTGCTGAGCAGCTCGCCGACCTTGTCGACGGCCGCGTCGAGCGCGCCGGAGGTCTTCCCCTTGGCGCCGCCCTCGGTGATGCTCTGCGTCAGCTCACCCAGGTCCTTGGGCTTGGCGCCCTTGCCGTAGAGGTCGGCGCGGTTGGTCGCCTCGGCGAAGCGCAGGAACGTGTCCACGCTCGCCACGACGATCCGGGCGTCGATGGTCAGGATCTCGATCCCGACCAGGGACACACGCACGAACACGTCGATCACCAGGCCCTTGTCGAGGATGAGCTCGATGACGTCCGCGAGCCCACCTCCCGGGCCACCGCCGCCTCGCTCGACGACGCCACCCCCGCCGCCGCCTCTCTGTGCCGACACTGTCATTCGTCATCGCCCCCGTCGTGATCTCGACGCCGCCACCGGTCGGCGGGCCTCCTCGGCCCCTTCGTCGTCCGAGTCCTCGTCGGCCTCGGCGACCTCCTCCGGCTCCTCGTCGACGTACTCGTCCTCGGCCTCGTCGTCCTGGTACTCGTCGCCCGTGTCGGCGTACTCGTCGTCCTCGTCGTAGGCCTCGTCCTCCTCCTCGTACGCCTGGCCGTTGACGGCGCCACCGTCGGCGTCCTCGGTGTCCTCGTCGCCCTCCTCGGACTGGTCCTCGGCTGCCTCGCGCCCGGTGTCCTCGTCGCCCTCGGTCTCCTCGTCGGCGCCTTCGGCACCGGCGGTGTCCTCGGCGGCCTGGTCCTCCTCCTCCTGGGCGCGCTGCTCCTCCTCGATGGCCTCCTCGTGGGTCTTGGTGACCTCGCTGTCGTGGATCTCGCCGCGCCAGCCCTCGACGTCCTCCTGGTGGATCAGGACGTTGCTCATCGCGTGCCGGCGGAAGTGCTGGAACTCCAGCCGGGCCCGGCGGCCCTGGGCGCGCCAGAGGTTGCCGGTGCGCTCGAACAGACCCTGCGGGTAGTACTCGAGGATCAGCGCGATGTGAGTCAGGTTGGGGCCGAGAGCGGTGAAGCTGACCCCGCCGTCGACGTGGCCCTTCGGGCCCTTCGACCGCCAGACGATGTGGGAGTCGGGCACCTGCTCGACGACCGTCGCCTCCCACGTCCGGTGCGACAGGAAGACCTGCGCCTTCCAGTTCATCTTCTCGTCCGACGCCTGCTCGACGCTCTCGACCTTCTTCATGAAGGTCGGGAAGTCGGCGAACTGGGTCCACAGGTCGTAGGTCGTGCGCAGGGGCAGGCCGACGTCCTGGCTCTCGCTGATGACGGTGACCTTCAGCTTCTTCTGGCCGCCCGAGCCCCCGCCGCCACCGAAGGCGTTCTTCATCTTGTCCTTGAGGGCGGTGAACCCCCGCTTCAGCAGGCCGGGGCGCGACTCGTCGTCGTCACCCTCCTCACCGTCGTCCTCGTCGCTCTCGGCGCGCTCCTTGCCGCTGAGCGCGGTCCGCAGGCCCTGCCCGCCGTTCTCGGCGACGCCGGTCAGGCGCTCGGACAGGCCGCTCACCCGGTCGGTCGCGGCCTCGGCGGCACGCTGCACGAGCAGGCCGAGCAGGCGCTGCCCGGCATCCTTCAGCGCGTCCGTGGGCAGCGCGTCGCTGAGGCTCGGCTTGTCGGTCGTCTCAGCCATCGCCGTCGCTCCGTTGGGTCCGTGCGGTCCGGCCGGTCTTGCGGCCGGCCGTGGACTTGCTCGCGCCGCGACCCGCACCCGAAGCCGGGGCTGCCGTCCGCTTGAGCGTCGCCGTGGCGGCCGCTGCGTTCTTGCCGGCGCGGGCAGGCGCCGCCTTCGTCGAGCGCGTCCTGGGCCGGGCCGCGGGCTTCGGCTCGGGCTCGGGTTCCGGCTCGTCCTCGTAGTCGTCCTCGTCCTCCGCGGCAGGCGCGCGGTCGTCGTCGACGACGTCCTCGTCCTCGTACTCGTCCGTCTCGGGCTCGGCCTCCTCGTCGGCCTTCCGCCGGCGCGGTGCCGCGACGTCGCCGAGGGACTCCACCCTCTTGCCGACCCGGTCAGTGAGCGACTCGACCTGGCGAGCGGCCACTGCCAGCGCGGCGCTCTTGCCGGCCTCCAGGAGCCGGCCGCGCACCTCATCGGTGAGCCGCGACAACTCGGGCGAGCTGTTCAGGAGCTTCGTCCCGGTCTTCAGTAGCTCGCCGGGACCTCCCGCCCGCCGCCCGGCAGCCATCCCGCCCAGCATCATGGCGAGCTTCATCTTCTTGGTTCGTCCGAGGAAGTAGCCGCCGACCACGCCGAGGGCTACTCGGGCTCCACACTTCACTGGATCTCCTCTGTCCGTAGTCGCGGATGTCAGTTATTTGTTGGTTTCGGCAATCGTGTGAAACGACAACCATCGCGCCGAAACCATTCCGACGCAATACGCGCCTCCTGACGGCCGCCACAACGACTACCCCCGGTGAAGGCCGCACACACGCCTGCGGGTCACTCACGGAAGAATCTTCGTGAAATTAGGCCGTTCGGCGCAGGGCGCGCCGCCGAGTGCCGGAACTCAGATGGAGTAAAGCTGCCGTGATCGCCACGAAATCACCGGAATGCCCAGTCGGCTGTCGAAGTTCGCGCTCCGGACAGCGCGATCGCCCTCCGCTGCAGGTGGCGCGCAGTGCGGCGCCGGGACGATCCGTCCACCGGATCGTCCGGGGAGCCTGCCGCATCGGACCCATGGTTCCGTCCAGGACAGCCGCGCCGACCACCGCCCGGACCATCGCCCGTTGCCCCGGATGGTCCGGGCGCGGCGGCACGCGGGCGAGCGCGCCGCGAGCCGACCGGCACCTCGCCGGGTCAGCGCCCTGCCGTCATCGCGAGGCGGCGCGCACAGCCAGCCACACGGCGGCGACGATCAACACGAGCAGGAGCAGGACGACCGTCACCGGCAGCAGGACCAGCGCGAGTACCAGCGCCACGATGATCGCCACGCGGACTCCCGGGCTCAGCGCGCCGAACGCTCCCCGGATCGCTCCCCACACCGGGTTGCGGCCCTGCATCCCCGCCCGGACGCCACCGAGCAGCGCGTTCAGGGGGACGCCGCCGCGGGCCGCGATCTCGTCGAAGCTCTGGGCCAGCGTCTCGACCTTCTCCAACGCGAGCCCGAACGCCCGCTCGAGCACCGTGGCGAGCAGCTTGCGGAGGCTGGCCTTCAACTCCTCGAGAGCCTGCTCGGTGGGCCGGGCGCTGATACCGGCCGGAGCCCCCGGCGCCGCGCGCCCCGTCGTCTCGACCATCAGCCCGTCCTCTTCTCCGTCCACCTCTCCGTTCGAGCAGAACTGCCCGACGGATGGTGCGACCGCGTTCGTCAGATACCCGTCCGCTCGTGCTTCTACTCGATCAGATGCTGTTCGGCGCCGTACTCCATCAGCATGTGTCACGAAACTCGATCTAGCACAACCGCCGGGCGTCGTAATTTCCGACCGGGCCGGGAATAGGCATTCCACGGGCCCTGGGGCCGGTACTCCGGGCCGCCGACTAGCGCCAACACCTCTCGATGCTGGTCTGGGTCCCGCGGTCGAAGTCGGTGTCCATCGTGAACGTCTGCCGAACCCGGCAGATCACCCTTTCCCCGACCCGCACGTCGGCCGGGATCTCGGCGACCAGGTCACCGGTGGCGGCGGCGTCCAGGGCCTCCGCCGGCAACGGCGGCGCGAACCGCACCGAGGAGTAACCCCGACCGGCCGCCTCGGAGAGCTCCACGGCCTCCACGACGGCGGCCACGTCGGCGGCCCAGCTCTGGGCGCGGTACGCGGGGTACGCGACGAGCCCGATGGGGATCATCAGCAGCGCGGCCAGGACGGCCAGCAGGGCGAGGCACACCCCGGGAAGGGAGCCGCCCATCCGAGGGCCCGAGCCCGACTCTCGTTGCATGATCAAACAATGCCATCTCATCCGGATCGTCGGATCGCCGAGACCACGCACACCGGGACGATCGACCGGTGGGTGGGCGAAACCCCGCCCATCAGACGCCCCCACCCGGGAGACTGGACCGCGTGTATGTCCCCGCGCACTTCGCCGCCGACGCCGCCACCGTGCGGAAGCTGCTCCACCGCCCGCAGGCCGCCGACCTGGTCACCATGACCGACGAGGGGATGCTCGCCACCTTCCTCCCCTTCCTCTTCGACCCGGACGACGGCGAGCACGGCGTCCTGCGCGGCCACGTCGCCCGTAACAACGACCAGTGGCGACGGCCGCCGGTCGGCGAGGCGCTCGTGATCGTGCACGGCCCGGACGCCTACATCACGCCGACCTGGTACGCCTCGAAGGCCGAGCACGGCCGCGTGGTGCCGACGTGGAACTACCTCACCGCTCACGTCTACGGGGAGCTCCGGACCCACGAGGACCCGGCGTGGCTCGATGCGCTGGTCCGCAGGCTCACCGACCTGCACGAGTCGCGCGAACCCGCCCCGTGGTCGGTCGACGACGCGCCGTCCGCGTTCGTGGCCGGGCAGCTGCGCGCGATCGTCGGCGTCGAGGTGGTGATCAGCCGCATCGAGGCGAAGGTGAAGATGAGCCAGAACCGGCCGGCCGCGGATATCGACGGCGTGGTGGCGGGGCTGGACGCCCGGGGCGACGCGCCCATGTCCACCGCGGTGCGGGCCGCCCGCCCGGTCTGATCCGTCCCGCCGCACCCCTTCAGTAATACACGGCATCGTGGAAGGCGATCTCCGCTCGCAGCACGCCGCTGAACCAGCGGTCCAACTCGGTGTCGCCCACCTCGCTCGGGTCCAGGGCGTCGATGTCGGCGCGCAGCGCGTCCACCTGGGCGAGGAACGCGGGTGCGGTGTGCAGGTCGATCCACTCCTGCAGGTCGGGCGCTCGGCGGGCCGGGATCTCCGCCGCCGAGGCGCACCAGCGCGCGTACATCGTCTCGGCCGCGAACATCCCGGCCACCGCGGCGGCCCGCCCATCAGACCCCACCTGCGCGAGGACGACGTCCGACAGCACGGCAGCGCGCCGCAACGTCGGCTCGTCCGCGCCGGCGGGCACGGGCCAGCGCCCGCGCAGCCCGGCGAAGTAGTCCCGCTGCTCGGTCACCAGGTTGGTGAGCGAACGAGCGTGTGGCAGCACGGCCTCCCAGGCGTCCGACTCCCAGACCACCCGGCCCAGCACCCGGGCCGCGGTCAGCACGAACGCCTCCTCCACCAGGAGGTAGCGGGCGAAGTCGGCGGCGCCGAGCGTGCCTTCGACCGCCTCGCGGACGAACCGGACGCCGCACGCCTCGTCGAGCAGCGCGGTGTGCCGCGCCACCAGCGCCACCGAACGGGCCCCGCTCATGCCCGGACCAGCCAGCGGACGAGGCCGTCGAACAGGTCGGCATAGCCCGGCCACTGCTCGCAGAACGCCACCGGTGCCCAGTGCGGGGAGCAGTCGGAGGTGAACGCGGCGGCCCGGCCGGAGCCGTAGGGGGCGAGCGCCACCAGCGGGTCGCCGTTGATCAGGGCCGGCACCTCGGCCCCGTCCCTGGCCACCACCCGGTTGTAGCCGAGCAGCGGTGGCCAGGCCGTGCCGGCGCCGCCCAGCGCGGCATGCGCGGCGTCCACGACGAGCGGGACGGCGCCTGCCGGGCACTCGACCCGGTCGTCCTCGGCGAGTATCTCCACCGGCAGCAAGTCGGCCAGCACGGTCTGGCGGAACGCCGCCCGCGCCTGGAACCCGCTGAAGGACAGGTAGCCGCCGATCATCAGCACCGCCCCGCCGCCGCCCACCCAGTCACGCAGCGCGGCGAGCCGGTCCGGTCCCGGCTCACCCCGTTCGAAGACGCCGGGTGAGAGCTGGATGGAGTTGGCCCCGATGTCGGAGAGGACCACCAGGTCGTAGCCGCCCAGGCTCTCCGCGTCGCCGGGGAACTCGGTGGGGACGCGGTGGGCCGGCAGGTGCACGACGTGGTGACCGCGGGCCGTGAGCGCGTCCCGCAACGGGCCCACACCCTCCACGTAGGAGTGGACGGTGAACTCGTCGACCCCCTTGACGTGCGTCGAGGTGGTCATCCAGCTCTCGCCGGCGATGAGGATCCGGGCCAATTCAGCGTCCTTCCGCTGCAGCGTTGTCGAACAGGGCGGGCGGGTTGTCGGTCATGAGGGCGGCCACGACCTCGCCGGGCAGCCCGCACCGGCGCAGGCGGTCGGCGAACACGAGCGGGACGTAGGCGAGGCCGTTGCCCCCGAAGCGGGTGAGCATGGCCTTGAGGAACAGGTCGTGCGACAGCAGCAGCCGCCCCGCGTGGCCCGCCTCGACCAGCGCGACCACGGCAGCGGCGGTGTCGGCGGGGGACGGCGACTGCCCCTCGCCGGGGAAGTGGAACGGCATCCCGATCATGTCGAACTCGAGGAACACGCCCCGGTCGGCGACGGCGCGCTGGTAGTCGCGGTCGGGACCCGAGGGGTCCATGTGGCAGAGCACGACGGCGCCCGGTGCCACCCCCTCCTCGTCGAGCACGACCCGCAGCACCTCGTGCGCCCGGCGCTGCCAGCCGGGCAGGTGCACGAAGAGCGGCACCCCCACCTCGCGCTGCGCCCGGCAGGCTGCGCGCAGGGCCGAACGCTCGGCCGCGGTGAAGGCCGGGGACACGCCGATCTCGCCGATCACACCCGGCCGCAGCTCACGGGCCGGATCGAACTCCGCCACCAGGCCGGCGGCGAGCCGGTCGACCGGCGTCGTCGCGAGGCCGGGCGGGTGCGTCGCCTCCAGGTACCAGCCCGAGCCCATCACCACGCGCACGCCGGTGGCCAGGGAGAGCCGCCGCAGGCGTCCGGGGTCGCGCCCGATCCCGGGCGGGGTCAGGTCGACGACGGTCCCGCCACCGACGGACGCGAAGCCGGCCAGGTCGGCGGCCGTCGCGGCGTCGTCGTCGAGACGACAGTTGTCCCTGCTCTCGTAGGGGTGCTCGGCGAGCACCCAGGCCGTGTCGGCGCGCACCGGCCCGGCCAGGAGCGCGGCGACGCGCGGGTCCGCCGCCTCCCGGAACGCGACCCCCACGTCGTTCGCGAGGTGCTCGTGCGGCAGGACCAGCCCGAGACCGGTGGAGTCGACGGTGCCGGTGACGGTGCGCACGGCGGTCACGGTCGGCTCGTGATCCTGCGGAGCAGCGGCCCGATGCCCCTGCCGCGCAGGTTGATCCAGATCACGAGGATCAGCACGGCGCCGGTGATGATCGGCGTCAGGTACGGGCTGACGCTCATCAGCGTGAGCCCGTTGGCGATCATCCCGGTGAGGATCGCGCCGATCAGCGTGCCGACGATCGTCCCGCGGCCGCCCAGCAGGCTCGTGCCACCCAGCACCACCGCGGCGATGACGGTCAGCTCGAACCCCTGCGCGGAGTTGGCCGACCCGGAGCCCAGCCGGGCGGCGATGAGGATGCCGGCGACCCCGGCCGCCAACCCGGAGAAGCCGAGCGCGGCCATCTTGACCAGCCGGACGTTGACCCCGGCCCGGCGCACGGACTCCTCCGCGGCACCGATCCCGATGACGTACTGCCCGAAGCGGGTGTGGTGCAGCAGCACCAGGCCGAGCGCGGTCACCACCAGACCGATCCAGGCGCTCAGGGAGAAGCCGAGCCACCTGGCCTCGCCCAGCCGGGCGAAGAAGGTGGTCGACGCGATGGGCACGGAGAACCCCTCGGTGCGCAGCAGCGCGACGCCACGCACCACCGAGAGCGACGCCAGGGTGACGATGAACGCCGGGATGCCCTGGTAGGCGGTGAACCACCCGTTGACCAGGCCCCAGCCCAGGCCCATGAGCAGCCCGGCCAGCAGGACGACCGAGGAGTCCCAGCCGGCCAGCAGCAGCTGCGCGCAGACGGCGGAGACGAACGCGACGATCGACCCGACCGACAGGTCGATCTGCCCCGCGGTGATCACGAAGGTCATCGCCACGCCCACGATCAGCGTCGGCGCCACCTGCGTGGCGAGGTTGGAGACGTTGGCGAAGGTCAGGAAGTCGGCGTCGGCCACCGAGAAGAACACGAAGACCAGCAGCGTCACCGCGGCCATGACCAGGGTCGCCTTGTTGGTGCGTGCCCACAAGGACGGCGGCCGGGCGAGCCGCACCGCGGTGGGCGCGGGTGAACCGGTGGACGTGGTGGTGGTCATGCCGAGGCCTCCCGCTGCTCGGACCGGGTGATCAGACCGACGAGCCGTTCGATGTCCAGCTCACCGATCGGCACGTCGTCGACGCTCGTGCCCTCGTACATCACGGTGATCCGGTGGCAGACCCGGAACAGGTCCTGCAGCCGGTGGGTGATGAGGATGACCCCGACGCCGCGCGCCGCGACCTCGCCGATCAGCCGCAGCACCGACTCCACCTCGGCCACGGCCAGTGCCGCCGTCGGCTCGTCGAGGATGAGCACGTCGGGGGCGAAGGAAACCGCCCTGGCGATGGCCACCGTCTGGCGCTGGCCACCGGAGAGCGTGCCGATCTCCTGGTGGGTACTGGCCACCTTCACGTCCAGCTCGGCCAGGATCCGCGCGGCCTCGGCGTGCATCGTCGTGCGATCGATGAACGGGCCCCGGCGCGGCTCGCGGCCGAGGAAGAGGTTGCCGGCCACGTCGATCGTGTCGCAGAGGGCCAGGTCCTGGTAGACGATGCCGATCTTCTCGGCCCTGGCGTCCGACGGGTTGGCGAACCGGACGGCGCGGCCGCGCACCCGGATCTCGCCGTCGTCGTGCTGCACCGCGCCGGCGAGCACCTTCATCAGCGTGGACTTGCCCGCGCCGTTGTCACCGACGAGGCCGAGGACCTCCCCGCGGCGCAGGGTCAGGTCGACGCCCCGCAGCGACCGCACCGGCCCGAACGACTTGGTGATACCCCGCAGCTCGACGAGGAGAGCGTCGGTCATCCGGTCACTTCCCGAGGTAGACGGTGTAGTCGCCGACGTTCTGCGGCGTCACGATGTGGATGTCGACGGGGTTCTGCCTCGGCACGGGGTTGTGGCAGGACAGGTCGATCGCCGCAGCCATCGACCGGTACCCGAACTCGAAGCTGTCCTGCTGCACGACGGCGGTGATCCAGCCGGCCTTGAGACCGTCCACGGCCGGGTCGGAGAGGTCCCAGCCCACCACCTTCACCCGGTCCTGCGCGCCCTGGCTGCGCACCGCGGCCGCCAGCCCGATCAGCGCCGGCTCACCGGTGGCGTAGACGTAGGGCAGGGTGGGGTTGCCGGTGAGCAGGTTCTCGGCGGCGGTCTGGGCGTCCTCCTGGACGTTCTTCCCGTCGACGACGGTGCCGACGGTCATGCCGCCCGCGGTCACCTTGTCCGTGAAGCCCTTCTGCCGTTCGAGCTGGATGGTGCTGTTGAGCGCCCCGACGATGCCGACCTCGCCCTTGCCGCCGGACTCCGACAGGAGCACCTGACCGACCTGCGCTCCACCGTCGGCGTTCGCGGTGCCCACCTGGGTGTCGACCGCGGGGTCGTCGACGACCGCGTCGACGGCGACCACCGGGATGCCTGCCGCATGGGCGGCCCGGAGCGCGGGCTTGATGCCCTCGGTGTCGACGGCGTCGACGATGATCGCGTCGACGTGCGAGGCGACGAGGTTGTCGACGGCGTTGGCCTGGGTCACCGAGTCGTCGTTGCCGGAGATGATCTGCAACTGGACGCCGTGCTGGTCGGCCATCGCCTGGGCCGCCGAGTTGATCTGGTTGAAGAACAGCGCCTGCAGGTTGATCGTCACCAGTCCGACGCGCAGCGGGTGGTCGGGCGTGCAGCCGACCGGCTGGGACTTCGGCGCCGGCAGGGAAGCGGCGGCCACGCTCGGTGACGATCCCGGCGCTCCCGCCGAACCGGCCGGTGGCGCGCTGTCGCAGGCGGCGAGGGTGAACAGGCAGGCGGCGGCCGCCAGGGCGAGCACGCGCTTCATCGAGCCTCCAACAGGATGGGTGGACGGGGAGTCAGGGCGTGCTGTTCCCCGGGACGGCGGTGATCGGTGGAGCCACGACGGCATCGACCGCGGACGGGGCCGGCGCGCCGCGCGCGCCGGGAACCGTGCAGGACAGGCTCGCGGCGATCCCGGCGCGCGTGGCCGCTGCGGTCAGGGACAGGCCGGCCTCGACCCCGGCGAGGTACGTGCCGGTGAAGCAGTCACCGGCTCCGGTGTCGTCGACGACCTCCACGGCCAGCGCCGCACCGGACACGGTGGCTCCGTCGGGGGCGCAGAGCGTCCAGCCGCGCGGGCCGTCGGTGACCACCAGAACGGTGCCCGAGACGGCGGCCAATGTGGCCCAGCGGCGCTCCGGAACGTCGAGCATGCCCTCGAGCCTGCGCCGTCCCACCACGACATGACCGGCGTGGCGAACCGCTTCGAGGGCAACATCACGGTCGTCGCACCCGTCGAGGTCGACCGCGAGCGTCAGCGCGGGACGGACGGCGGCGGCGATCTCCGCTGCCCGGTAGCCGTCGAGGTACAGCATGTTGCGCCCCGCCGCCGTCAGCCGGTCGGCGACGGCCGAGACGTGCGCGGCGCCCAGCGCGTCGTCCTCGCTGATCACCGACCGCCTGCCCAGCGCGTCGACAAGGACGATCGCGGTGGACAGGAACGCCGACCGGTCGGTCCAGCTCGGGTCGACGCCGTCGGCGGACAGCTCGGCGAGGAACCGGTCCGACAGCGGGTCGGCACCGACGACGCCCGCGAAGGCCGCCTGCGCCCCGGCCCGCGCGGCGGCGACCGCGGCGTTGGCGGCCATCCCGCCCGGCAGGTGCTCCACGGCGGACGCGTGCAGCCGCTCGTCGGGCCGCGGGAAGCGGGGGACGCGGCCGACCACGTCGAGGTTGGCGTAGCCGCAGAAGACGATCATCAGGGACGACCGGTCACTTGCCTGCGGCGCGGGCGACGGCCCGTACCTTCTCCGGCGCGACCCGGCCCCACCAGCGGCCGTTCTCCTTGGCGGCCGACGCGACGATGCCCCCGTCGCACTCGGCGAACAGCGACTCCACGTTGTCGGGGTTGATGCCGCTGCCGATGATCACCGGCAGCTGGGTGGCGCCGCGGATCCCGGCGACCTCCTCGACCGACGTGGCATGGCCGGTTCGCGAGCCGGTGGCGATGAGCACGTCGGCGTCGAAGAACTCGGCGTCCTCGGTCTGCTCGGCCAGCGTGCGATCGGCGACGATGGCGTGGGCGCCGTGCTTGACGTGGACGTCGGCGAAGACCTTGACCTCGTCGGCGCCGATCGTGTGCCGGTACCGCGTGGTGCGCGCGGCCTGGCCCTCGATGACGCCCTCGTTGGCCACGTAGGCGTTGACCCACTGGTTGACCCGCACCCAGCCGGCCCCGGCGGACCAGGCGGCGGCGACGGAGCACTCGCCTGCGTTGGAGAGCACGCTGACCCCGACCCGGGGCCCGAGCTCGGCCACGACGGCCGCGGTGACGACGCCCATGCCGGCGGCCACCTCGTAGCCGTGCTGGCCGGGCTTGAGGAACGGCAGGTCACCGTGGTTCTCCACGATGACGGAGTCGAAGCCGTTGTCGACGTAGGCCCGCGCCTCCTCCACGGCGAACCGGCACAGCTCGGAGACGGGCTGCCCGCGGTACGCCGGACTGCCCGGCAGCGGGGGCAGGTGGACGGCTCCGATGAGTACGGGTCGCGTGGCGAAGAGCTCGGCGATCGCCGAGGGCTTGCGCGGGTAGACCCCGAGGGGTGCGGTCACGTTCACTTCCCGTCGTCCAGGTTCTGGGTAATCGATTACCCGCCGATGAAGCTAGCTCCGCAGCCCTGCCCTCCGGAAGGGGCAATCGTTTACATTCTTGTTGCGGCGGCCGCCGCGGCCCTCGGGCGGACGAGATGAACGGAGGTCCGGTGGCGAAGGTGACCATCCGCGACGTCGCCGACCGCGCAGGCGTGTCGACGGCGACGGTGTCGCGGGCGCTCTCGGGCGCCAAACGGGTGTCGGCCGCCGTCGAGGACCAGGTCAGGCGCGCTGTCCAGGAGCTCGGCTACTCCGGAAACGGGATCGCCAGCGCGCTGCGCCGCAGCCGCACCGACACCGTGGGCATGATCGTGCCGAGCATCGTCAACCCGTTCTTCACCTCGCTCGTGGAGAGCGTGGAGCACGCCCTGCAGGACGAGGGCCGCCAGCTCTTCCTCTGCTCGTCGCGCTCCGACCCGCAGCTGGAGGAGCAGCGGCTGCGCAGCCTCGTCGCCCGGCAGGTCGACGGGATCGTGATCAGCCCCGTGCACGGCACCGGGAGCACCGCGGCGATCTCCTGGGCCGCCGGCGAGCTGCCGCTGGTGCAGGTCGACCGGTACGTGACCGGGGTGGACAGCGACTGGGTCGGCGTCGACGACGACGAGGCGCTGCGCCTGGTGGTCGAGCACCTGTCGGGCCGGGGCGTGCGCACGGCGGCGTTCATCAGCTCCCGGCTCACCAGCTCCTCCACCGAGCTGCGGGTGGCGGGCTTCCAGTCGCACACCGCACGGCTGGGCATCGCCGTCGCCCCCGGCGCGCTGCTGCTGGGCGAGTACTCGATCGACTGGGGCCGCACCGCCATGCAGCGGCTCCTGGCGGCCGGTCCGCTGCCCGACGCGGTGGTGTGCGCCGACGACCTCATCGCGCTCGGCGTGCTGCAGGCGTGCAGCACCGCCGGGGTGGCCGTGCCGGGGGACGTGCTGGTCACCGGCTTCGACGACATCCCGTTCGCCGCGCTCAGCGACCCGCCGCTGACCACCGTGCGCCAGCCGCAGGCCGCCATCGCGACCGAGGCGGTGCGCCTGCTGTCGCAGGCGTTCCGGGAGCCGCCCCACGAACCGGCGCGGCTCGCCCTCGCCCCCAGCCTCGTGGTGCGGGCCAGTACCGGCGGCTGACGCGCGTCACACCAGCGGGTCGCCGGCGTGCTCGATCTGGGTGCGGACGCTGAACGCGGGCCTGAGCATCATCGTCAGCTCGGTGCGCTCCAGCGCGTCCGCCAGCTGGTGGGCCTCGTCGGGCTCCAGCCGGAACCCGAGCACCACGCGCCGGTAGAACAACGTGGGCGGACCCGCGTCCAGCGTGACCACCACCTCGATGTCGCCCGGGTCGCCGTCGCGTTCCAGCTGGGTGCGCACCGTCATCGCGCTGCACGCGGCGAGCGACGCCGTGAGCAGCTCCAGCGGGGTGGGGCCCTTCCCCTGGCCGTCGTCGGCGTGGTCGGACACCACCTCGTGCGCGCCGAGCTGTACCTCGACGGCCCGGCCCGCCGTTGCCGCCAGCCGCGCGTCCGCCGACGCGAGGGGCATCTGCATGGTCATCGCGGCAGCCTATGGCTCCTCGGTGATGGGCAGCAGCACCTGGAAGCGGGTGTCGCCCGGCTCCGACTGCACGCGCAGGTCACCGTGGTGGCGGGTGACGATCACCCGGTAGCTGACGTCCAGGCCGAGCCCCGTGCCGCGCCCCACCGGCTTCGTGGTGAAGAACGGCTCGAAGATCCGCTGCCGGACCTCGGGCGGGATGCCGGGGCCGGTGTCGCCGATCTCGATGAGCACGCAGTCCTCGACCCTGCTGGTGCGGACGGTGAGCGTGCCCGCGCCGTCCATGGCGTCGATCGCGTTGTCGATGATGTTGGTCCAGACCTGGTTGAGCTCGGCCGGGTACGCCGGGACCAGCGGCAGCGTCCGGTCGTAGTCCTTGGCGATGCCGATCCCGCTCTCCTCCCCCAGCTTCCGCCCGAACATCACCAGCGTGGCGTCGAGGCCCTCGTGCACGTCGATGAAGCGGTGCGGCGCCCGGTCCATCTGCGAGTACTGCTTCGCCGCGAGCACGAGATTCGAGATCCGTGTGGTGGCGTCGAGGATCTCGCGCAGCAGGCTCTCGGTCTCCACGGTGTAGGCGAGCCAGCGGATCGCGCCTTCCAGCGTGGTCTCGTTGGTGGCCGTGTGCAGGGCGTCCAGGTCCTCCACGCCCAGGCCACCGGCGACGAAGACCGGCGCCAGGTCCCAGCTGCCGTCGATGCCGTGGTCGTCGAGCCAGTCGCCCAGCTCGTCCTCCCGGTCACTGGCCTCGATCGCGGAGAGCGAGGGCGCGTTGCGGACCTTCTTGACGAACTCGTCCTGGGCCATCACCAGCTTCTTCAGCTGGTCACCCGCGATCTTTCCGTCGGCGATCATGGCGAGCTTCGCGCGCATCCCGGCGACCTTGTCCCGCAGGGTGTCGGCGGCCCGGCCCGCCGCGGCGGCCGGGTTGTTCAGCTCGTGGGTGAGGCCGGCCGACAGCTTGCCCAGCGCGAGCAGCCGCTCCCGCTCCGAAACGAGGGCGCTGTTGCGGCGCAACCCCAGCAGCATCCCTTCGAGCAGGTGCACCGCCATCGGGAACCACCGCGCGAAGACCTTCGCGAACTCCGTGGCCGGGAGGGCGAGCACGACGCTGTCGGTGACGGCGCGCACCGTCATCGCGTAGTCCCTGGCCGTCTCGTCCTCGAGGTAGAACTGCACGGCCCCGAAGTAGACGCCCCGCTGCTCCGTGCGGCCCGTCTCCACCACATCGCCGGAGATCAGCCGGCTCATCGCGATCGTGCCCGACAGCAGCACGTGGAAGCACCGGGCGGGCTCTCCTTCGACGACGATGTCCTCGCCGCGGGGCACCTCCACCA
This sequence comes from Pseudonocardia xinjiangensis, assembly GCF_050948425.1. Taxonomy (NCBI): domain Bacteria; kingdom Bacillati; phylum Actinomycetota; class Actinomycetes; order Pseudonocardiales; family Pseudonocardiaceae; genus Pseudonocardia; species Pseudonocardia xinjiangensis. The sequence continues at coordinate 5,854,416 of NZ_CP192009.1, forward strand.
CGTCGCTGTTCTCGACCACCCAGCCGAGCTGGTCCTCGTCGAGCTCGGCGAACAGGAACAGGTCGCGCAGCTCGTCGGGCGACGGCCGGACCGGCGCGCTCACTGCTCCGCCAGGAAGCGGTGGACGAGTGTGACGGCCATGGCGCCCTCCCCGACGGCCGAGGCGACGCGCTTCACCGAGTCGGCGCGCACGTCCCCCGCCACGAACACGCCGGGCACGCTCGACTCCAGGTGGTACGGATCCCGGTCCAGCGGCCAGCCCGGCGGTCGCTTGCCGTCGACCACCAGGTCGGGACCGGTGCGGACGAAGCCGCGCTCGTCGCGTTCGACGACGCCGTCGAGCCACTCGGTGCGCGGTGCCGCCCCGATGAAGACGAACATCGACGCCGCCTTCACCGACTCGACGGCCCCGCTCTGGCGGTCGCAGATGGTGAGGGACTGCAGGTGGCCGTCGCCATGCGCCTCCACGACCTCGGTCCTGGTGCGGACCGAGATGTTGTCGATCGCGTCCAACTGCTTGATCAGGTAGGTCGACATCGACGCCTCCAGGTCCGGTCCGCGCACCAGCACCGTGACGGTGGCGGCGTGCCTGGAGAAGAACACCGCAGCCTGACCGGCGGAGTTGGCGCCGCCGACGATGTAGACGTCCTCGCCCCTGCAGCCGGGTGCCTCGGTGGCGGCGGAGCCGTAGAACACCCCGCGCCCGGTGAGGTCGGCGATCCCCGGCGCGTTCAGGTTCCGGTAGGACACCCCGGTGGCGAGCACCACGGCGTGGGCGGCGATCTCGCTGCCGTCGCCGAACCGCACGACCCGGGCCGACCCGCGCGCCTCCAGCGCGACCACGTCACGCGCGGTGAGCACCTCGGCGCCGAACTTCGCGGCCTGGCGCCGCGCCCGGTCGGTGAGCTGTGCACCGGAGACACCGTCGGGGAAGCCGAGGTAGTTCTCGATCCGCGAGCTCTGCCCGGCCTGACCGCCCGTGGCCTGCCGCTCCACCAGTACGGTGCGCAGCCCCTCCGAGGCCCCGTAGACCGCCGAACCGAGCCCGGCGGGCCCGCCACCGATCACGATCAGGTCGTAGAAGTCCGACACGGGGTCGGTGGTGAGCCCGCAGGCCGAGGCGATCTCGGAGTCCGACGGGGACCGCAACGCCGTGCCGTCGCCGGTGATCACCAGCGGCACGTCGTCGGGCGAGGCACCCGCCGCCTCCAGCAGGCGCGCGCCCTCCGGCTCGTCGATCGAGTAGTAGCGGTAGGGCACCGAGTTGCGGGCCAGGAAGTCGCGCGCCGCGAAGCACTCCGCCGACCACCGGTGCCCGACGACGCGGATCTCCTCGACCGGCCGGACCCCGACCGCGCGCCACGTCTCCACCAGCGCGTCGATCACCGGGTAGAGCTTCTCCTCCGGCGGGTCCCACGGCTTCAGCAGGTAGTGGTCGACGTCCACGACGTTGATCGCCTGGATCGCGGCGTCGGTGTCGGCGTAGGCGGTGAGCAACGCCCGCCGGGCATGCGGCGCGACGTCCATCGCCTGTTCGAGGAACTCGATGCCGTTCATCTCCGGCATCCGGTAGTCGGCCAGGATCGCGGCGACGGGCTCACCGCGCAGCGTCAGCTCGCGCAGGGCCTCCAGCGCCTCCCGGCCGGACTCCGCGCGGACGACGCGGTAGTCCTGGCCGTAGCGGCGACGCAGGTCGCGAGCCACGGATCGGCTCACTCCCGGGTCATCGTCGACGGTCATGAGGACGGGCTTGGTCATGGGGCTCCTGCCGGACGTGCCATTCCGTCGATAGTGCCCGCGCAACGGTGCGCGGCGCTGGTGTCGTCCGCCGACGGCGAACGCACCCGTTGAACCTAACCCCGGAGGCGCCGCCGCCGCGAGGCTCTTGTCCGGTTACTGCTCCGCGCGGCGGCACCAGGACCGTCGCGTGGGTGAGCGGACATCCGGGGTGAGGCAGCGGCGGCTGCCGGGGCCACCCCGCGAGTCGCCCGTTCCCCGCGCGCGAGTCGCCCCCTTCGCGCGCGCGAGTCGCCCGCTTCGCGTGCGCGAGTCGCCCGTTTCGCAGCAGGAACGGGCGACTCGCGCACGGGGCCCGGCCACGCCAGCAGCGTCATGGTCCCGTGTCGCTGTTGTGCGGCTGCGGTGACCGCGTCATGTGTCCATGACGCGGTCGGGGTGGTGCGGCGCGTCAGAGCGCGTCGGTGGTGACCGTCCCGTTGATCCGCCGCGGCAGGCCCAGCGGGTTGTCGTCCCGCAACGCCTCGGGCAGCAGTGCCTGCGGGGTGTTCTGGTAACAGACGGGCCGCAGGAACCGGCGCACCGCGGTGGTGCCCACCGAGGTGTGCACCGAGGCGGTGGTGGCCGGGTACGGGCCGCCGTGGTGCATCGCCGCGGCCACGGCAACCCCCGTGGGCCAGCCGTTGTAGACGAGCCTGCCGGTGCGCTCGCGCAGCAGGTCGAGCAGCGGCGGCAGCGTGGGCGCGTCGGCGTCCTCGGCGTGGACGGTGGCCGTCAGGTTGCCGCCGAACGCCTCCGCGGCGGCGTGGAGCTCGTCGGGGCCGTTGTAGGAGACCACGATCGATGTGGGCCCGAAGCACTCCTGCAGCAGTGGCTCGGGGTCGGCGAGCAGTTCCTTGGCGGTGGTGGCCAGGAGCGTGGGCGCCACTCCCGCCTCGACCTCGTCGCCGTGGACGAGCGTGCGCACCGGGCCGAGCCCTTCGAGGCGGTCGCGCTCCTCCGCGTGGGCGGAGCGGATGCGGTCGTTGAGCATCCCGGCGGCTCCCGTGCCGCGGACCGCGCTGACGAGCCGCTCCTCCAGCCCGTGCCCCTCGGGGAGGAACAGCAGGCCGGGCTTCGTGCAGAACTGGCCGGTGCCGAGGGTGAACGAGGCCACGTACCCGTCGGCGATGGCCTCGCCCCGCGCGGCCACCGCGGCAGGCGTGACGAACACCGGGTTGAGGCTGCCCAGCTCGCCGTAGAAGGGGATCGGCTCGGGGCGGGCGGAGGCGATGTCGAGCAGGGCCCGCCCACCACGGACCGAGCCGGTGAACGCCGCCGCCTTGATCCTCGGGTCGGTGATCGCCGACGTGCCGGCGTCCATGCCGTGCACGACCGCGAACGTCCCGTCGGGTGCACCGGCGGCGCGCAGCGCGTCGGCCAGCACCTCGCCCGTGCGCTGCGACAGCTCCGGGTGCCCGGGGTGCGCCTTGAGCACCACGGGAGAGCCCGCCGCCAGCGCCGACGCGGTGTCGCCGCCGGGCACGCTGAACGCGAACGGGAAGTTGCTCGCCGCGAACACCAGCACCGGGCCGAGCGGCACCAGCATCCGGCGCAGGTCGGGCCGCGGGACGGGGGCCGCGTCCGGGTCGGCCGTATCGATGATCACCTCGAGGTAGGAGCCCTCGTCGAGCGCGTCGGCGAACAGCCGCAACTGGCCGCTGGAACGGGCCACCTCGCCCGTCAGCCGCGCCTCCGGCAGCGCCGACTCGGCGACGGCGATCGGGACGAGCTCGCCCGCAGCGGCGTCGAGCGCGTCGGCGGCGGCGCGCAGCAGGGCCGCGCGCTCGGCGGGGCGCAACGCGGCCAGCGGGCCCGCCGCACGGGCGGCCGCGGCGAGAACGGCGTCGAGCTCCTCGGGGGTGGTGTCGTTCACAGCTGAACCTTCCTCGCGTCGGGCCGGTCGAGGGCGTCCACCAGCCAGGACATCGGTTCGCGGCCCCGGACGACGGGGTTGGCCAGCGTGCCGACCCCGGCGATCTCGATCTCGATCCGGTCGCCCTCGGCGAGGGAGAAGCTCAGCTCCGGCACGATGCCCGTGCCGGTGGCGAGGATGGCGCCGTCGGGGAAGTCGGTGGGCGCGAACAGCGCCGCGACCAGCTCCTCCAGTGTGCGGTGCAGGCGCGCGGTGCTGGTGTCGCCGGAGAAGACGGTCTCGCCGCCGCGCTGCACCTGGATGGTGATGGCCAGGTCGGTGGCGTCGGGCACCTCCCAGACCGGCCGGATGCCGGTGGCGAGCGCACAGCAGCCGCTGAAGATCTTGGCCTGCGGGACGTACAGCGGGTTCTCGCCCTCGATCGAGCGGGAGCTCATGTCGTTGCAGACGGTGTAGCCGACGATCTCCCCGAACCGGTTGGCGACGAGCGCGAGCTCCGGCTCCGGGACGTCCACGGTGGAGTCCGAGCGCAGCGCCACCGGCTCGCCGTCGGTGACCACGCGCCAGGCCACCGACTTGAGGAACAGCTCGGGGCGCTCGGCGTCGTACACCTTCTCGTACACCGAGGCCTCGCTGCTCTCCTCGACGCGGCCGCTGCGCGAGCGCTCGTAGGTGACGCCGGCCGCCCACACCTCGGTGCGGCCGTCGACGGGAGGCAGGAACGTGACGTCGGCGGCGTCCACGGCGCTGCCGGTGGCGGACGTGAGCCGCTCGCGCAGCTCGTCGCGGGACTCGCGCAGCAGTTCGGCGACGCTGCCCCAGGGCAGCGGGGCCACTGTTGCGCCGTTGCGCAGTCCGACGCGGGGGCCGGGGCCCCCCGGCTCGATGTAGCGGACGATCTCCATGCTCGTGCGCACTCCCATCCTGGCGCGGGCCTCGGCGACCCCCGAACGGGAACTGATCCTATGGTGCAGATCCGGCAGGCGCCGCCCCTGATCCCGACGGCCGGGCCCGGCCTTGCCGCTGGGCGGAACGATCACCGGCGAGTACGTCGTGGGCCTGCGGAGCACCCTCGCGCATCGGGCTTCCTACCGGCGCGTCCACCGGTCGCTCAGCGCCTTCGCCAGCGCAGCAGCGTCGTCGCCCGACGCCCCGCGCACCACGGCAGCGGCGCAGGCCGTCACCTCGATCTCGGCGGCCTTGGCGTCCGTGATCGGCGGCAGCACGGTGGCGGTGCCGACGTGCGAGCCCACGCAGCGGGACCGGGCCAGCCAGCCGCGGTTGCGGGCGAGCCAACCGCGGTTGCGCGCGACGGGGGCGGGGCTCTCGGCCCCGAGCACACCTCGGCACGCACCGGCGGTGACGTCCAGCACCAGCGCGGAGAAACCGGTCACCGTCCGCACCCCGGAGTGCGCGCCCTCCGCACGGGGGCCGCGCGCGTACGCGACCGTTCCCGGGTGGGCGTCGTACGCCTCGGCGGCTTGCTCGAAGTGGTCGAGCTCGTCCGGATGCACGGCGGCGACGACCTCCCGGGCGATGTCCATGAGCCTCTTGTCACGCACTCGGTAGTCCTCCCCGTTGCGAACTCGATCGCCACTGACTCGCCGATCGGGGGACGCCCGTTAGCGGCCCCGGTGTGAGGGGTGGATCACACCGGAAGCGCCGGATGGGCAGAATGCTCCGAATGACCGAGCAGTTCGTCGGCGCGATCACGCTGCCCGACGGGACCGCGGTGCGCGGGCGCGGCCGTCGCCAGCCCCTTCCGCCCGGCCCGCTCCCCACGTACGGCCTCTACCTGGGCCGCTCCCCCGACGCGCCGGGGCGCCGGCTCTTCGGGCGCCGCAGGCCCCCCTGGCGTCCGGACTGGCCGGCCGACTGGGTCGACTGGCCCGACTTCCGCGTCCCCCGGGACGGCAGGACGGCCGCCGCGCAGATCGAGCACGCCTACTCGGTGGCGCGGTCCGGGGAACGGGTCGAGGTGGCGTGCGGCGGTGGCACGGGGCGCACCGGCACGGTGATCGCCTGCATGGCGATCCTCGCGGGGCACCCGGCCGACGACGCGGTCGAGTGGGTCCGGCAGCACTACCGGCGCCACGCGGTCGAGACCCGCGGCCAGCGACGCTGGATCACCTGGTTCGCCACGCAGTACCTCGCCAGCGGCGACGCCCGGCCCTGAGCGCAGCCGCGGGTGGAGCGCCGATCAGCTCAGGTGCTCCACCAGCGCCGCCGTCACCTGGGCCGTGGTGGCCGTACCGCCGAGATCGGCGGTGCGGGTCTCCGGCTTCGCGAGCGTGGCCTCCATCGCGGTGACCACGTCGGCGGCCGCGGCCGGATGGCCGAGATGCTCCAGCATCAGCGCCGCCGACCACACCGCCCCGACCGGGTTGGCCATGCCCTGCCCCGCGATGTCCGGTGCCGACCCGTGCACCGGTTCGAACATGGACGGGAACTCCTTGGTGGGGTCCAGGTTCGCCGACGGCGCGATCCCGATCGAGCCGGCGACGGCGGCGGCGAGGTCGGAGAGGATGTCACCGAACAGGTTCGAGCCGACCACCACGTCGAACCGGCCGGGCTGCAGCACGAACTTCGCGGCGAGCGCGTCGATGTGCTCGCTGTCCCACCGCACGTCCGGGTGCCGGGCGGCGCGCTCGGCCACGACCTCGTCCCAGAACGGGAGGGTGTGCACGATCCCGTTCGACTTCGTCGCGGACGTGAGGTACCCGCGACGGGAGGCCGCGAGCTCGAACGCATAGTCGGCGATCCGGCTCACGCCGACGCGGGTGAAGATCGACTCCTGCACGGCCATCTCGTCCGGGAACCCGCGGTTGACCCGGCCGCCGACCTCGCTGTACTCGCCCTCGACGTTCTCGCGGACCACGACGAAGTCGACGTCCTCGGCCCCGCGCAGCGGGCTCTGCACACCGTCGAACACCCGGATCGGGCGCAGGTTGACGTACTGGCGGAACGCCCGGCGGATCGGGATCAGCAGTCCCCACAGCGACACGTGGTCCGGTACGCCCGGCCAGCCCACGGCGCCGAGCAGGATCGCGTCGAACCGGCGGAGCGTCTCGATCCCGTCGGGCGGCATCATCGCGCCCACACGGTCGTAGCGCTGACACGACCAGTCGAACTCGGTGTAGTCGAGGGCGACGTCGTGCCGGGCGCAGACGGCGTCCAGCACGGTGCGGGCGGCGTCGATCACCTCGGTTCCGATGCCGTCGCCCGGGATCACGGCGATCGTCTGCGCGGTCATACGACGCCGAGCCCGAGGACGGCGACCATCACGGGAAGGAACACGACGATGAGTATCGCTCCGATGACGTCGAAGGCGGCGCCGGAGCGAATCATCGTGGTGATCGGCACAACGCCGGACCCGTAGACGATGGCGTTCTGCGGTGTCGACACCGGCAGCATGAACCCGAACGACGCCGCGAACGTCGCGGCCAGCGCGGGCACGAAGGGGTTGACCCCCGCGGCCACCGCGATGGGGATCACGATCGGCACCACCACGGCAGCCGATGCCGTGTTGCTGGTGGTCTCCGACACGAGGATCGCCAGCAGCACCGCGAAGACCGTGATGGTGACGACGTTCGCGAGCCCCAGCCCCGACGACACGGCCTCGCCCAGCGTCCGCGCGAGCCCGGTGTCGGCCAGCAGCGCGCCGAAGATGATGCCGGTACCGAACAGCAGGATCGTGCCCCAGTCGATCTGCTGGGCGTCGCGCCAGCGGAGCGTGAACTCGCGGTTTCCCCAGTCCGTCGGGAGAAGGTAGAGCAGCGACGCCCCGAACACCGCGACGATGCCCTCGTCGAGCCGCTCGCTCACCGCGTCGTAGGCGGCGGAGTCGTTGCCCGCCACGAGCGCGACGATGCCGGGCAGGATCCAGAGCGACACGGTGACGCCGAACGCGATCAGCGTGTTCTTCTCGGCCCGCGACAGCGGACCCAGCGCGGCGCGCTGCTCGACCACGTACTCCGCGACCCCGTCGATGCGGCGGATCTCCGGCTTGTTGAGCAGCAGCAGCACCACGGCCAGCGCCACGAACATCAGCAGGCAGATCGGCACCGCCACCGCCACCCACTGCGCGAAGCTGATGCGCTCCCCCGTGGCCTCCTCGATCAGTCCCCGGCCGATCAGGTTGGGCGGGCTGCCCACCGGCGTCAGCAGGCCCCCCACGCTCGCGCCGTACGCCAGCATCAGCATCAGCGCGGCGCCGACGCGCAGGCGCAACGGGTCGAAGTCCTCCGCCACGAGCCCGCGGTCCTGCATCAGCTTCGCGATCACGCTGAGGATGCCCATCGCGGTGGGCAGCAGCATCGCCACCGTGGCGGTGTTGGACACGAACGCCGAAAGCAGGCACGTCACCGCACCGAACGCGACGATCACCCCGACAGTCGACTGCCCGACCCGCGGCAGCGCCAGTATCCGGAACGCGAAACGCCGCGCGACGCCGTGCTTGAGCATCGCCTGGGCGAGGATGAACGCGCCGATGAACGTGAACACCGTGCTCGACCCGAAGTTGGCCAGCACGTCGTCGGCCGGGGCCACCTGCAGGATCACGATCAGCGCCACGCCGATCAGGCCCCCGATCGGGATGGGCACCGCCTCGCTCACCCACAGCACGATCACGCCGAGCAGGATCCCGGCCAGCACCTGCTGCTGAGGCTGGAGGTTCAGCGGCAGCGCCAGGAACACGATGGTCACGATCGGCGCGAGGAAGAGCCCGACCGTGCGGCGGCCCTTCTCGAACCGCTCCTCCGCCGGGGAGAGCCGTTGCTCCCCGAGACTGCGATAGGTCGCATGCCCGAGCAGGGCCTTGTCGACGTCGGTGCGGGTGCGCTGGCTCTCGGCGGTCATGGTCCCCTCCACGACGACGGGATCAACTCGCAGAGAGTGACACCCGTCACCCCGCGGCGCCAGTCCTGCCCCTCAGAGCGTGCGCGCCACCGCGAAGATCCGCCGGAACGGGAACCACGTGGTGCCGTCCGGGCGGGCGGGATAGGCGGCGCGCAGGCGGGGGGCCAGCTCCGACCGGAACGCGCCGTACTCGTCCGCGGAGAGCGCGTCCCGTACCGGCCGCAACGCCGTGCCGCTGATCCACTCCAGCACCGGGTCGGGGCCGGTGAGCCGCTGCTGGTAGGTGGTCTCCCAGACGTCGACGTCGGCGGCCGCGCCGGCCAGCAGCTCGGCGTACTCGGCCGGTTCGGCCACCGCCAGCTCGCCGCGCAGGTCGATCCGCCCGCGCCACGGCTCCTGCCCGGCCAGCTCCCGGATCAGGGCGTGCGACGGCGCCCCGAGGTTGCCCGGCACCTGCATCGCGAACCACGCACCCGACGGCAGGGCCTCGACCCACCGCGGCAGCAACTGCCGGTGCGACGGCACCCACTGCAGCACCGCGTTGGTGACCACCACGTCGGTGTCCGGCGGCGGCACCCAGTCGACGACGTCGGCCTGCTCCGCCGTGATCCCCCGCTCCCGGGCGGCCGCCACCATCTCCGCCGACGAGTCGAGGGCGACCACCTCGGCGTCGGGCCAGCGCGTGGCCAGCAGGGCGGTGAGGTGGCCCGGACCGCAGCCCAGGTCGACCACCCGGCGCGGGTCCACCGCGCCCACCCGCGCGAGCAGGTCGTGGAACGGACGGGAGCGATGGTCGTCGAAACGCAGGTAGAGGGCCGGATCCCAGGTGGTGGTGCTCATCGCCATGCGCTCAACTCTGCCTCGAACCGGCCCCGCCCAGCTTCAGCGTGCGCGCCACGTCACCGGCCACCTGGCGCAGCGCCGCGTCGTCGGTGCCCGGGTCGGCGCGCACCTGCAACACGATCCCGTCGCGCCCCGGCACCTTGCGCTGCACGAACCACGCGCCGCCGCCGGGCAGGTCGCGGTGGTGCCTGCTCTTGATCGAGCCCGTGACGCGCGCGTGCACCACCTCCGGCACCGCGCCGGGCTCGGCGAGCCGCAGCCGCCGCGGGGTGAGATCCGCGATCAGCACGGCACCGCCCACGTCGTCAAGCACCTGCGCCTCGACGAGGACGATCGCGCCGTTCTGCCACGACGCCTTGCTGACCAGATGCCAGCCCAGCCGGCGCACGCCGTCGGCGGTGGGCAGCCACATCCCCAGCGAGGTGACGACCAGGTGCCCCCCACCCTGCAGCGACGCCGAGCCGAGCACCTGCTCGTCGGCGTCGAGGGTGCCGGCGAAGCCCTCGGGCAGCTCGTCGCGCCCCAGCAGCCGGCGCACCGCCTTCAGCAGGTTCACACCTGAGCCCTTTCCCGCAGTGCCTTCCCGTACTGCTCGAGTGGCACGAGATCGCCGAACGCCTGCATGTAGGCGTCGAGCTCCTCCACCGGGTTGATGCGCTGCAGCCGCGACTTCAGCTCCGCCACCTGCGCCTCCACCAGCGCCAGCCGCACCCCGGCGATGATGCTCCCGACGTAGCGGGCCTCCTCCGGGTTGCGCCGCGGGAGCTGCAGCGGCTCCACCGCGAGCTCGGTGACCAGCGAACGCGTCTCCGGGGTGCACTCGGCGAGCACGGCCTCCAACCAGACCTGCCCGGTGCGCCCGCTGCACACCCCGCCCGCCGCCTGCACCGCGCGGTGCACCAACGCGAACGCGGGGTGGGTGAAGACCTGCTCGGGCAGCTCGTCATAGCTCGGACCGGCGATGGCGGGCATCTGCAGAGCGGCCTTCAGCGCCTCCCGCTGCCGGTGCAGCCGCGGGTCGTCCTTGCGCGGCGGGGCGGGCGGCTGGCGACTGTTTCCGCCACCCCGCCCCTTCGCCGCCTCGGCAGGCGCGCCCGCCGACTCCCGCACCCGCCGCACGACCATCGCGATGTCGTCCCAGCTGGTCCAGCCGGCGAGCCTGCGGGCGTACTCGTCGCGCAGGTCCTCCCGGCGGATCTGCGCCACGAGCGGCACGCAGCGCTGCAACGCCGCCACCCGGCCCTCGGCCGTGTCGAGGTTGTGCTCGCGCAGCATGCTGCGGATGGCGAACTCGAACAGCGGCTCCCGGCGGGCCACCAGGTCGCGCACGGCCGTGTCGCCGTGGGTCTGGCGCAGCTCGCAGGGGTCCTGCCCGTCGGGGGCGATCGCCACGAACGTCTGGGCGGCGAAGTTCTGGTCGCCCTCGAACGCCTTGAGCGCCGCCGCCTGCCCGGCCGCGTCCCCGTCGAAGGTGTAGATCACCTCGCCGAGGTCGAACGAGTCGTCGCCGATCAGCCGGCGGATCACCCCGACGTGGTCGGAACCGAAGGCCGTGCCACAGGACGCGACGGCGGTGGGCACCCCGGCCAGGTGCATCGCCATCACGTCGGTGTAGCCCTCGACCACCACCACCTGGCGCCGTTTCGCGATCTCCCGCTTGGCCAGGTCGAGCCCGAACAGCACCTTCGTCTTGTGGTAGACGGACGTGTCGGACGTGTTGAGGTACTTGGCCTCGATGCCGTCGTCGTCGAAGAGCCGGCGCGCCCCGAACCCCACGACGTCACCGCCGAGGTCCTTGATCGGCCAGAGCAGCCGCCGGTGGAACCGGTCGATCGGGCCGCGGCGGCCCTCCTTCGACAGACCGGCCTTCATCAGCTCGTCGAAGGTGAACCCGGCCGCGAGGAGGTGCTTGGTGAGGGTGTCCCAGCCGGCGGGGGCGTAGCCGCAGCCGAACGTCTGCGCCGCGGCCGCGTCGAACCCGCGGCTGGTGAGGAACTGCACGGCCGGTGCGGCCTCGGGCGTGCGCAGCTGCGCGGCGTAGAACTCGGCGGCGCGCTTGTTGGCCTCCAGCAGCCGGCTGCGCGTGCCCCGGTCGCGCTGCACGGAGCTGCCGCCGCCCTCGTAGGTGAGGCGGTAGCCGACACGGTCGGCGAGGCGCTCCACGGCCTCGACGAACCCCACGACCTCGATCTTCATGATGAACGCGACGGCGTCCCCGCCCTCGCCGCAGCCGAAGCAGTGGAACGTGCCGTGGCTCGGCCGGACATTGAACGACGGGGACTTCTCGTCGTGGAACGGGCACAGGCCCTTCAGCGCACCGGCACCCGCCCGGCGCAGGGCGACGTACTCGCCGATGACCTCGTCGATCCGGGTCCGGTCGCGGACCTCCGCGATGTCGCTGTCCCGGATCCGCCCTGCCACGGGCCGAGTGTAGGCCCGCCCCACGCTCCGGCCCGCGAGCACCGCGCTCCGTCCCCGCCCGAGATCACCACACGCCGCGGACGGCCCCCGGGCGCGGTCAGCGCGGTGCCGCGCGCAGCCCCGCCGCGCGGGTGGAGACCACCGTGCGGCCCTGCGACCCGCGCTGGGCCGGGATCGTGACGGTGGTGCTCGCGCCTGCCCTCCGCGGCCGGTCGGAATGGGGCCGGTGCCGGTCGGTGAGCAGCGGCACGACGGCCATGACCAGCATCAACCCGATACCCGCCACAACGCCGATGATTGTGAGGACATCGGAGAAGCTCATACCTCCACAGTGCGCCGGGGAACCTGAGAGGCGCCTCGGCCGGAGGTACGGATTGGCCGAGAAAACCCGGCCATTCGGCCGACCCCTGCCCCTGCCCACGTCATGGACACATAACGCTGCAACCGCGGCCGCAGAACAGCGACATGTGACCACAACGCGGCTCGGGGGCGTCACGACCCGGGAGCCCGCGAGCAGCGACCGCGCCGGCCACCCCACCGCGTCATGGACACATATCGCGCCATCAGCGGCCGCAGAACAGCAACACGGGACCACAACGCTGTCACCGTGGCCGGGCGGCAGCGGGAACGGGCGACTCGCGCACCCGAAACGGGCGACTCGCCGGGCGGCCGCTGCCTCACACCGCCAGGAGCAGCTGGACCGCGGCGAGTCCCGCCAGCAAGGCCGGCCCGCGCACCAGCTGCCGCACCAGGTCGATCGGGACCGCGCCGAACCCCGTGTCGAACACGGCCGCGCCGTAGTCGGGCGGGGGGCGGGTGGCTGATCGTTCGACCACCGCGACCGCCCCGATGGGGATCAGCACCACGGCAAGGGGGTTCGCCGGGAGCAGCGCGGGCAGCACCGCCGCGGTCCACACGGCGGCGACCACGAGGGGCGCGGCGAGGTGGAGCAGGGTCAGCACGCCGTCGGTGCCGCCGAGTGCGCGGCGCAGCGCGGCGGAGCGGGTGACAGCACGCAGGCCCGCCGCCACCCGGCTGGCGATCGCGTAGGCAGCGACGGCGACGACGGGCGCCACGGCCACGTGGGGCAGGATCGCGGCGGCGGTGTAGGACACGACCAGCAGGCCCGCCCCGAGTGTCAGCGCGCCGGGGGTGCGCAGCGCGCGGCGCAGGTCGGAGTGCAGCAGCGCGACGGATCGGGGGCCCAGGCCGCGGCGTGAGCGTCCACGGCGGGCGGAGCGCCACCGCCGCTCCTCCAGCAGGCCGAGCAGCAGTCCCGGCTCGATGAACGTTCCCGCCGCCTGGACGGCGGCCGCGAGGCCACTCCCTGCGCCCAGCGCCGCGCGGTCCAGGACGGTGAGCCGCCGCCGCGCCACGACGAACAGGACCAGCGCCGCTGCCCAGGCGACGACGGCCGTGTCGGTGGCGGGGACGGACGGGACGGTGGCCGAGCGCGGGACCAGCAGCGCGGCCAGGGCGAGCGCGAGCCCTGCGCCCACGAGCCCGACGCCTGTGGCGCGTCCGGCCCGCGGGCTGCCGGCCTGCCACACGACGGCCGCGGCGACGAGCGCGACCGCAACCCCCGCGCCGGTGGCCGACCACCACACCGCGGTCCGCCACGGCGGCAGCGTCCCGGCGACGACGATCGCCCCGAGCGCTGCGATGCCGGCTCCGACCACCGCCGCGACCGCAGCAGCGGCGGCGAGCCGCGGCCTGAGCATGGCTCCGCGGTCGACGACGCCGGAGAGCACCCAGTGCCGGACCGCCGGGCCGGCCAGCATCGGGCCGAGGGCGAGCGCCGCGCGCAGCACCATGCCCGCCAGCACCAGCCCGACGGCGCCGAGCAGCAGCCCGACGTGGGGCGCGTGCGGGAGCGGGGCGGCCTCGGCGCCCATCACGCGGCGCAGGCCCTGCACCAGCAACCCACCCAGCACGAACACGGCGAGCAACGGCGTGTACCAGTCGCTCCCCGGCCCGTCCTTGGTGGCCGCCCGCCGGGCGCGCCGGACCCGAGCCAACTCCGTCCGCAGCTCCCTCGCGGCGGGCACGTGCACGAGCGGGGGCGCTGTCACGCGCCCAGCTCGACCGTCTGGTCGGCCACCGCCTCGACGACGGCGGCGTCGTGTGAGGCGAACAGCACCGCGCAGCCGGCGGCCTTCTCCCGTTCGAGCCGCTCCACCAGCCACCGCCGACCCGCGGCGTCGAGCCGCTGCTCGGGCTCGTCCAGCACGAGCAGCCGGCGCGGGCGGACGAAGCAGGACGCCAGTGCCAGCCGCCTGCGTTCCCCGCTGGAGAGACCCACCGGGGTGCGGTCGGCCAGGGCCTCCAGGCCCAGCTCGGCGAGCACCGGCGCGGTGTCGGGCTCCACGCCGTGCGCCCGCGCGAGCAGGTCGAGATGCTCGCCGACCGAGAGGTCCGGGAAGAACTCGACGTCGTCGAGCACGCTCGCGACCGCAGCCCGGGAGCGCGGGTCGTCCTCCCGCAGCTCGTTGCCGTCGAGGAGCACCTCGCCGTGGTCGGGCCGGTCGGCACCGACGACACAGCGCAGCAACGTGGTCTTGCCCGCGCCGTTCGGGCCGACGACCGCAGCCGCCCGGCCAGGGCCGAGCGAGAAGCCGACATCTGCCAGCACCACGGCTGTGCCGAACTGCCGGACCAGGCCGTCCACGACCAGCACGCGGTTCACCCCCCGGGCCGCGACGGTAGCAGCCACGTCCCTCGTTGCAGCAAAGCCACGTTGCGGCAACGTCGTTGCATGATCGTGGCTTTGCTGCAACGGGCAAACCGGGCCCGCGTAGGTTCTCGTGGCGTGGACACGGGGGTCGAGAGCTTCGAGCAGCACCGGGCACACCTCATCCGCGTGGGATACCGCATCACCGGCAGCCTCGCCGACGCCGAGGACGCCGTGCAGGAGGCGTGGCTGCGCCTCGCCGGGCTGGACGACGACGCCCGCGCCGAACTGCGCGACGACCGTGCGTGGCTCACCACCGTGGTCGGGCGGCTCTGCCTCGACCGGCTGCGCTCCGCCGCCGTACGGCGTGAGCGCTACGTCGGGCCGTGGCTGCCCGAGCCCCTCCTCACCAACGGCGACGCGGACGAGCCGCTCGCCGCCGTCGTGCGCGACGAGGGGGTGCGGATGGCCGCGATGGTCGTCCTGGAGCGCCTGTCGCCGCCGCAGCGGGTGGCGTTCGTGCTGCACGACGCGCTCGCGCTGCCGTTCTCCCAGATCGGCGATGTGCTCGGTTGCTCGGAGGCCGCCGCACGCCAGCACGCGACGCGGGCGCGGCGCCTCGTGGCAGCGGCCGACCCGCCGCCGCGGGTGCACACGGCCGAGCAGCGCGCGGTCCTCGGCCGCTTCGCCGAGGCGATCTCCCGCGCCGACGGCCCCGCGCTGCTCGCCCTGCTGCACCCCGACGCCCAGTGGGTCACCGACTCGAACGGGAAGACGAAGGCCGCTCGACGCACCATCGTCGGCGCCGACAAGCTCACCCGCCTGCTGCTCGGCCTGCTCGACCGCTACGGCGACGAGATGGCCACCGGGTGGACCCCCGTCGAGGTCAACGGCGACCTCGGGTTCCGGACCCCGGCCTACGGAGGTACCGGGCCGGGGGTCACGGTCGTCACCATCCGGGACGGCCTGATCACGGCCGTCTACCTGATGGTCAACCCCGAGAAGCTGGAACACCGCCCGGCCTGACCCCCGGTGACGGGCGACTCGCGCACGCGAAACGGGCGACTCGCGGGCGGAAGTCGGGCGACTCGCGGGCGGGGAACGGGCGACTCGCGGGGCGGGGCGGAGGCGGGGCCGCGTTCGGTCAGCCGGGCAGGCGGACCTGGCACGCCGCGTCGAAGCCCTGGTCGACGATGCCGAGGGCGTGGTAGGCGCGGGCCCGCATGTTCTCCAGCGCGATGGAGTGGGTGAGCTCCACGAGCCCGGCCCTCCCCAGCTCGGCCTCCAGCCGGGCGACCTGCGCGTCGGTGACGGTCGGTGGGGTGGCCGTCATCGCGTCGGCGTAGGCGAGCGCGAGCCGCTCGACCGGCTCGTAGAGCGGGTGCGTCGGGTACTCGTCGATGTGTTCGAGCCGCTCGACGTCGAGCCCGTCCAGCCGCTGCAGCATCGTCCCGAAGTCGACGCACCACGAGCAGCCCACGACGGTCGCCACCCGGTAGACCGCGAGCTCGCGGAGCCGGGCGGGCAGCACCGTCGCCGCCCGCTCGTACGCCAGCTCGGCGACCAGGGACGCCCGGAACAGGCGCGGGTGGTGGCGGAGCACCGCGAACGGCTCCGGGACGTCCCCGAACCGCCGTCGCATCAGCCGGTACAGCAGCCGGCCCACCGGTCCGGCCTCCTCGGCAGGCACTGCCGGGATCCGTGCGCTCATGGTGTCCTCCTGGGTCGTCCGTGCGGCTCGTCAGCTGTGGGACGAGGCAGCGTCGCGATCCGTGACTAGCGTTGTGGCCATGACCGGTTCCGTGATTCCCGAGACCCACCTCGACCTGCTGGCGCGCCCGCTGATCGGGCACCTGGCCACCGTCCGGGCGGACGGGGCACCGCAGGTGAGCCCGATGTGGTTCTCCTGGGACGGGACTCATCTGCGGTTCACGCACACCTCGAGGCGGCAGAAGTACCGCAACGTGCAGGCCGACCCGCGGGTGGCCTTCTCGATCGACGACCCGGAGCGCCCGCCGCGTCACCTGGAGATCCGGGGCCGGGTGGAACGGATCGACCCCGACCCGACCGCGGAGTTCTTCGGCGAGCTCGCCGAC
The DNA here is from genome assembly GCF_050948425.1 of Pseudonocardia xinjiangensis. NCBI lineage: Bacteria > Bacillati > Actinomycetota > Actinomycetes > Pseudonocardiales > Pseudonocardiaceae > Pseudonocardia > Pseudonocardia xinjiangensis. The sequence continues at coordinate 5,870,956 of NZ_CP192009.1, forward strand.
CGCTACTCGATGACGTTCGACGGGCCGCCCGCGGACGCCCCGTTCCGGGTGGTGCTCGTCGTCCGCCCGGAGTCGGTGAGCTACGAGTAGCGGCGGAACGTTGCGGCGTGGCGGGCCACGGCCTGCTGGTCGGTGAGCACCGCGATCTGGTCCAGCACCACCCGCAGCCTCGCGGCGTCGTCGGCGGCGACGGCCCAGTCCTCGGCGAAGAGCGGGTCGAGGGAGTCCGGGGCCTTCGCCAGCAACGCCGAGCCGAGCTCGGTGAGCAGCTCCCGCTGCCGGGCCTGCATCGCGAGCCGGTCGGGGTCGCTCATCACGTACCTCAGCGCGACGGCCTTGAGCAGGGCCACCTCCGCCGCGGCAGGGGACGGGACCACGAGGTCGGCGCCGTAGCGGGACAGCTCGCCGGCTCCGTGCGCCGACCGGGTGGCGTCGATGGCGGCCAGCGCGAACCGGCCGACCAGCTCGCTCGTGAGCCGCTTGAGCGCCATGTGCGCGACCCCCGTGGCCGTGGCCGACGAGAAACCGCGCACCGCGGCCACCACGGGGAGGGCGAGCAGCGCGTCGGCGGCTTCGGCGAGCGCGTCGGTGGAGACCCCGAAGTGGGTGGCGGCCAGCTCCACGACAGCGGCCCGCTCCGTGGGTGACCCGAGGGCGGCGAGGTCGATGCGGCCGCTCACGATGCCGTCCTCGACGTCGTGCACGGAGTAGGCGACGTCGTCGGACCAGTCCATGACCTGCGCCTCGAGGCACCGCCGGTCGCCCGGGGCGCCGTCGCGGACCCAGGCGAACACCTCCGCGTCGGCGACGTAGGCGCCGTACTTCCGGTCGCCCGGCCGGCGCACCCACGGGTACTTGCACGCCGCGTCGAGCGAGGCACGGGTGAGGTTCAGGCCGCTGCCGCCGATCTTCGGCTCCAGCCGGGTGAGGATGCGCAGCGTCTGCGCGTTGCCCTCGAACCCGCCGCAGGCCACGCCGAACTCGTCGAGCGCGCGCTCACCGTTGTGCCCGAACGGCGGATGGCCGATGTCGTGGGCCAGGCCGGCCGTGTCGACGATGTCGGGATCGCAGCCCAGCTCCTCGGCGATCCCGCGGCCGATCTGCGCGACCTCCAGGGAGTGGGTCAGCCGCGTGCGGGGCACGCCGGTGATCTCCGCCCCCTCCCCCGGGCCCACGACCTGGGTCTTGCCGGCCAGCCTGCGCAGGGCGGCCGAATGCAGCACCCGGGCGCGGTCGCGCGAGAACGGGCTGCGGCGCTCGGTGTGCCCGGTGCCCTTGGGCTGCTCGGGGCTGCGCCGGGCCCGGTCGTGCTCGGTGTACCCGCCGCATCCGGAGCCGGGCAGACGCTCGGCCACAGGTCAGCCGAGCCCGCTGGTCTGGGTGTCGGCGGAGGCGTGCGTGAGCCGGTAGTACAGCAGCGCGCCGGTCTCGCGGATGATGTAGCGCAGCTGCGTCTCGCGCGTCTGCACCACCGGCCCGCTGCGGGTGGGCGACGTCTCGGCCTGCAGCCCGCTGTCTCGGGCCATGATGCGGGCGCGCAGGGAGTGCCACGGGTCGCTGACGATCGCCGCGGTGTGCCAGCCGTCCTGCTTCGCCCGGGCGGCGACGGCCTGCAGGCTGAGGAGGGTGTCGGAACCCTCCCCGACCGCGATGACGGCCTGCGGGGGCACGCCCCGGTCGATCAGGAAGCGGCGCCCGGCCTCGGCCTCGGTGTAGACGTCGCCGGGGCGCCCACCCCCGGTGGTGACGATGCGCGGAGCCAGCCCGTCCTCGTACAGCGTCTCGGCGTGCCGCAGCCGCGACGCGAAGATGGAGCTGGGGTCACCGTCGTACTGGGCGGCGCCGAGCACCACCACGGCGTCGACCGGCTGCCGGTTGTCGACCCGCGCCACCTGCCAGATGCGGAACGCGGTGCCGCCGATGATCATCACACCGATCAGGAGGCCTCCGACCAGCAGCCGGACGACCCAGCGACCCCGCCTGCCGCGCTCGACCGGCGCGAGATCGCGCATCCCGCGCATCGGTTCGGTCGGCGCCTCGGAGCGGGAGCGCACCGGGGTGGTGACGGGTTCGGTCATCCGCCGATCCGGCTTTCCGTGGTGGCGAGAGCCGTGCCGGCGCGACCGGAACGGGCGGCCACCACCTGGGCGACGATCGACACCGCGGTCTCGGCCGGGGTGCGGGCGCCCAGGTCGAGCCCGACGGGCCCGTGCAGCGCGGCCAGGTCGTCCTCGGTGAGCCCGGCCGCCAGCAGCCGCTGTCGCCGCGCTGCCTGGGTGCGCCGCGAGCCGAGCGCCCCGATGAACCCGCGCCCTCGTCGCAGACCCTCGATGAGCACCTCGTCGAACGTGGGGGCGTGGTCGAGCAGGACGAGCACGTCGGCGTCGGTGAAGCCGGCGACGGCGGCACGTACGGCGGAGAGATCCGTCTCGGTGCGGGCGTTCCACCCCAGCAGCTCGCACTGGGCGACCAGCGCGTCGCCGATCGCACCGGCCCCTGCCACCAGCACCGAGGGCACTGGCACCCACAGGTCGACCAGCAGTTCGTCGCCCTCGGCCGCCACCCGCTCGGTGACGGTGGCCCCCCGCCGCACGAGCCCGCGGGCCGCCTCCACGGCGGCCGCGTCGAGCCGGGGCGAGCCGAGGCCGCCGTGCACCCCTTCCAGCTCGGGGCCGGTGAGCACGAGCGCGCCGATCCCGTCGGTGGTGGAGATCAGGGCGGCGGACGTGCCGCGCTCCAACGCCTCGCCCAGGGCGATGGCCTGCTCGGCCGGTAGCGGATGGCCCAGCAGCGTGGCACCTCCGGCACAGGCCAGGCCCGCGCCCAGCGCGTCGGCCTCGCTGACGTGTGCCTCCCGGGTGTCGGCCCGGTCGACCGCCGCCGCGGCCAGTGGCACCACGGCGACGTCGAGCGTGCCGCGGTAGACCACCCCGGCCGCGGACCCCGCCGCGGTGGCGGCCACCAGCTGGCCGCTCTCGACGGTGCCGAACCCGTGCCGCTCCAGCACTCGTACGACACCGACACCGTCGGCTGCCCAGCGCTGTAGGGCGGCCCCGAGCTCGTGGAGCGAGGAAGTGCCGGTCGAGGCGGTCGGAGCGCCCGTACTCACGTCGGTCACGATCGCCAGGGTAGCGACAGACACCGACGCTGCGGCGGCGCGTGAGAGCGCCGTGTCACAACCACCCGCGTTCGTCGGCGAGCCGCACCGCCTCGGCGCGGGTGCGGGCGGAGGTCTTCCCGATGGCCGCCGACAGGTGGTTCCGGACCGTGCCCTCGGAGAGGTGCAGCCGGGCCGCCACGGCGGCCACCGTGGATCCGTCGGCAGCCGCGACGAGGACGTCGCGCTCGCGGTCGGTGAGCGGGCTGGTGCCGCTGGAGAGCGACTCCGCGGCGAGGGTCGGGTCGACGACCCGCAACCCGGCATGCACCCGCCGGACGGCATCCACCAGCTGTTCGGGTGGAGCGTCCTTCACGACGAACCCCGATGCCCCGGCGCGCATGGCGCGGGCCAGGTAGCCAGGTCTGCCGAAGGTCGTGAGGACGACGATGCGGCACGTCGGAAGCGCCGAGCGCAGCGCGCCTGCGGCGTCGAGGCCGTCACCACCGGGCATCTGGACGTCGAGCAGTGCGACGTCCGGCCCGGTCCGGAGCGCGGCGGGCACCACCTCGGCACCCGAACCGACCTGGGCCACCACCTCGATGTCGGGCTCCAGGCCGAGCAGCGCCGCCAGCGCACCCCGGACGAGCGCCTGGTCGTCGGCGAGCAGCACCTTGATCATCCGGCCGGCTCCCTCCGCCGGACGGCGGCGGTACGCGGGAGGACCTCGGCCAGCAGCCGGTAGCCGCCGGTGGGTGCCGGACCGGCCTCGACCCGGCCGCCGACAGCAGCGAGCCGCTCGGCGAGCCCGCTGATCCCGTGACCCGCCGGCGTGCCGGGCGGGCTGCCGACGCCGTCGTCGACGATCTCCACCGACATCGGCGTGAGTCGCACCGCACAGCGGCCGGCCCCGCTGTGCCGGATGGTGTTGGTGACGCCCTCCCGCACCACGTGCGCGAAGGCCTGCTGCCGGTCCGGCGGTACGTCGTCGACGGCGGCCGGCAGATCCGCCTCGATTCCTGCCGCGCGCAGGGCCTCCCGGGCACCGGCCAGCTCACGACCGAGGGACGCCACGCGGTTGGCAGACACGGTGGAGCGCACCTCCGCCAGCGCCTGCCTGCCGAGCTGCTCGACGTCGGTCACCTCCTCGCCCGCCCGCCCGACGTCCCCGCTCTCCAGCAGCCGCCGGGCCAGGCCCGCCTTGACCGTGATCGTCGTGAGGCTGTGCCCGAGCACGTCGTGCAGGTCCCGCGCCATCCGCTCCCGCTCCGCCGTGACGGCCAGCCGGGCCAGCTCCTCACGTGCCTCGCGCAGCTCGGAGTTCGCCCGGATCAACCGGAACTGACCCAGCATCGCGACGCTGATCGCCAACATGCCGAGGATGTCCGGGCCGGTCACCCCCTCGCCGGCCAGCCACAGCCAACCGATCCCGGCCGCGCCGCCGAACGCGAGTGCGACCGCTCCGGCGGTCCACGGGGACGGGACCAGCGCGATGACCGTGACGATCACGTAGCTGACGGTGTAGACCGCTCCGTCCTGCGGCCCGAACCCGACCACCATGACCGCCCAGAGCGCGGCCATCACGAGCACGAGCGCTGCCGAGAAGGCCGGCTGCTTGCGGCGCATCGCCACGAACAGCCCGTGCACGTAGCAGGCGATGTAGGCGACGACCGTCGTCACCAGCAGCACCCGGACGACGGGCGGGTGGTCGGACGTGGCGCCGATGTACAGCCACGGCGTCAGCAGAAGCGACCACCCGCCTGCCATCACGTACCACCGCTTGGCGCTCATCCGGGTGGGGTCGCGGACCAGCTCGTCCGCGTCCCCGGTGGTCGAGGACATGCCGATCACCGTAGCCCGGTCACCAGGCCCGGACTCAGACCCGGAGCGCGTCACGGCGGTACCGGACCGCGACCGCGGCCCCCGCGACCAGGAACCACCCCAGCACGACGGCCACGCCCTCGATCGGCAGGGCAGCGCCGGACGCCTGTCCCTGCGCGATGGCCGTGAGCCAGTAGCTGGGCAGCAGGTGGGCCACGGTGAGCATTCCCGACGGAAGCACCTGCGCCGGGATCAGCACGCCGCCCAGCAGGCTGAACACCAGCATCGTCACCGTCGACATGCCCTGCGCCGAGTCCGGCGTGGCGACCAGGCCGAGCAGCAGCCCGATCGCGGCGAACGGCAGCACCCCGATCCACGCGGCGAGGAACACCCGGACCCAGGTGAGCGCGTCGAGGTGCACCCCCTCCACCACCCCCGCCACGGCGAAGACCAGCAGGAGCGCGGGCAGCGCCACCAGCATCGCGACAGCCGCCTTGGTGGCGACGTACCCCCATGCGGGCAGCGGGGTCAGCCGCAGCTGGCGGTTCCAGCCGATGCTGCGCTCCACCGCCACCCGTCCACCCGTGCTGATCGACGCGGAGATCGCGCCGAACGCAGCCATGTTGATCATCAGGACGACGGTGGCGGCCGCCGCGTCCGGCCCGGTGGCGAAGATCCCGGTGAAGACGATCAGGTAGACGACCGGAAAGCCCACCGTGAAGATCAGGAACCGCGGTGAGCGCAGTAGCCGGCGCACCTCGGCGAGCAACAGAGCACCCATGGTCAGTTCTCCTCCGACGTGGTCAGCGCGACGAACGCGTCCTCGAGGCCGTGCGCGGAGACCTCGATGTCACAGGCCTGCGGGTACGCGCTGATGAGTGCGCGGAGCGCGGCGTCGGAGTCGGAGCACTCCAGGCGGACCCGCGGTCCGTCGACGTGCACCTGCGTCACGCCGGGCAGCGCGGCCAGCGCAGCCGGGACAGCTCCGGGCGCGGTCGCGGAGACGACCCGGCCGGAGGCGAGCGCGCGGACCTGCGCAACGCTGCCGTCGGCCACCACCCTGCCCTTCCGCAGCAGCACGACCCGGTCGGCGTACTCCTCGGCCTCCGCCAGGTAGTGCGTGGCGAACAGCACGGTGCGCCCGGCACGCGTGTAGCTGCGCATGGCCGTCCAGAACTCGCGCCTGGCCTGCACGTCCATCGCGACGGTCGGCTCGTCCAGCACGAGCAGGTCCGGATCGCAGACGAGCGCGGCGGCGAACCGCACACGCTGCTTCTGCCCGCCCGAGAGCCGCCCGTAGCGCCGGCCCGCCACGTCGGCGACGCCCGCCCGGAGCAGCGCCTCCGCAACGGACAGCGGCTTCGGGAAGAGCGCACCCGTCAACCGCACGACCTCCGCCACCGTGACGTCGTCCGGGATGCCGCCGGACTGCAGCATCGCCCCGACCAGCCCGTCGACCACCGCCTGCCGCGGCGCCCGCCCGAACAGCCGGACGTCGCCGGAGTCGGCGCGCGAGAGCCCGAGCAGGATGTCGATCGTCGTCGACTTGCCGGCGCCGTTGGGCCCGAGCAGCGCCACCACCTCGCCGGGGGCGATCGCGAGGTCGACGCCGTCGACCGCGCGCACCCCGCCGTAGCTGCGATGCAGGCCCCGGATCGATACGGCCGCACCGGCGGTGACAGCCGTCGGGGGCTGAACAGGAGTGGATCTCGTCATGCGGATGAGACTGCCGCCGCACCCCTGCCGGGACCGGGATCGCCCGTCACGGGCTGATCATGACGAATGTCAGGGTGCGCAACGAGCGGCGCGCCCGTCCGGACCTGCCGGACGAGCGCGCCGTTGGTTCAGAGGCCGGTCAGCAGCCCAGCAGGCGGGCGGCCAGGTAGCTCTCGACCTGGTCGAGCGCCACCCGCTCCTGCGTCATCGAGTCACGCTCGCGGATGGTCACGGCCTGGTCGGTCAGGGTGTCGAAGTCGACCGTGATGCAGAACGGCGTGCCGATCTCGTCCTGGCGGCGGTAGCGGCGCCCGATCGCACCGGCGTCGTCGAACTCGACGTTCCAGTGCTTGCGCAGCGTGGCGGCCAGGTCGCGGGCCTTCGGTGACAGGTCGGCGTTGCGCGACAGCGGCAGCACCGCGGCCTTGACCGGCGCGAGCCGCCGGTCCAGCCGCAGCACCACCCGCTTGTCGACCCCACCCTTGGCGTTGGGTGCCTCGTCCTCGGTGTAGGCCTCGATGAGGAACGCCATCATCGAGCGGCCGACGCCCGCCGCCGGCTCGATCACGTACGGCCGGTACCGCGTGCCCGACGCCTGGTCGTAGAACGACAGGTCGACACCGGAGTGGTTGGAGTGCGTGGTGAGGTCGAAGTCGGTGCGGTTGGCGATGCCCTCGAGCTCGCCCCACTCCTGGCCGGTGAAGCCGAACCGGTACTCGATGTCGACGGTGCGCTTCGAGTAGTGGGACAGCTTCTCCTTGGGGTGCTCGTAGTGCCGCAGGTTGTCCCGCGCGATCCCCAGGTCGGCGTACCAGTTGGTGCGCTCGTCGATCCAGTACTGGTGCAGCTCCTCGTCGGTGCCCGGCTCGACGAAGTACTCCATCTCCATCTGCTCGAACTCGCGTGTGCGGAAGATGAAGTTGCCCGGCGTGATCTCGTTGCGGAAGCTCTTGCCCATCTGGCCGATGCCGAACGGCGGCTTCTTGCGCGACGTGGTCTGCACGTTGAGGAAGTTGACGAAGATGCCCTGCGCCGTCTCCGGGCGCAGGTAGTGCAGACCCTCCTCGGACTCCACCGGGCCGAGGTAGGTCTTGAGCATCATGTTGAAGTCGCGGGGCTCGGTGTACTGGCCGCGCGTGCCGCAGTTGGGGCAGGGCACGTCGGACAGGTCGTCCTCGGCGACGTCCTTGCCGGTGCGCTCGTTGTACTCCTCGACGAGCTGGTCGGCCCGGAAGCGGCGGTGGCAGCTCAGGCACTCCACCAGCGGGTCGGTGAAGACGCCGACGTGGCCGGAGGCCACCCACACCTGGCGCGGCAGGATCACCGAGCTGTCGAGGCCCACGACGTCCTCGCGGCCGGTGACCATGTACCGCCACCACTGCCGCTTGATGTTCTCCTTCAGCTCCACGCCGAGGGGCCCGTAGTCCCAGGCCGAACGGGTACCGCCGTAGATCTCACCGGAGGCGAAGACGAAGCCGCGGCGCTTCGCGAGCGCGACGATGGTGTCGATCTTGGCGGAGCTCGGCTTGCTGGCCACGAGGCTGTACTCCTGGGCGGGGGAAAGGGCGAACGAGCCTCCAGGGTAGCGAGGCAGCGCGAGCGGCTTTCCCACACGGTCTGCGCAGGGGGCGTGTGCTCCTCGCCGAGCCCGTGGGCCGTGTGCAGACCGTATCCGGCGCGCGGAGCGGACGTTCGCCTGAAAGCGCGGTCCAGCCGGTTGTCCACAGGCGGGCACATGGGGGTTCTGGACCGGCTGCCGACGCCCCAAGCTGGGGATCATGCAGAGGGAGAGCCCGGCGCTCGTCGTTCGGCCCGGCCTGCTGGCGGCCGGGTTCACCGACGAGGAGCTGCGCCGGTGGCGGGCACAGGGCCGGCTGGTCACCGTGCGACCGGGCGTCTACATACAGGCCGCGAGGCCGGACGATCCGGCGGCGCGGCACGGGCTGGCGATCAGGGCCGCGGTGCAGCAGATCGCTCCTGGTGCGGTGATGAGCCACGTGTCCGCCGCGGTGCTCCACGGCCTGCCGCTGTGGTCGGCACCGCTCGACCGCGTCCACGTCACCCGCAACCGCCGCTCCGGTGGCCGGCGCAGCCGGTTCCTGCACCTCCATGCGGCTGCTCTCGAGCCCGACGAGATCGTCCTCGTGGACGGCATCGCCGTCACCTCGGTGGCGAGGACGATCGCCGACCTCACCCGCCACCTGCCGTTCGAGCCCGCGGTGGTGTCGGCCGATGCCGCCCTGCACCGCGGGCTCGTCACGCGGGCGGCTCTGGCCGATGCCGTGGAGCGGTCATCCAACCGCCGCGGCAACACCGCGGCGCGGCGGGTCGTCGCGTTCGCCGACGGGCGGAGCGAGAGCCCTGGCGAGTCGCGCAGCCGCGTCGCGCTTCAGCGTGCGGGTCTGCCGGCACCTGTCCCGCAGTACGTGGTCCGGTCCGCCTCCGGCACGACGATCGCGCGGGTCGACTTCGGGTGGCCGAAGCTGAGGACGGTCGGCGAGTTCGACGGGCTGGTGAAGTACGGCAGGTTGCTGCAACCCGGCCAGGTTCCGGCTGAGGTCGTCGTCGCGGAGAAGCGGCGCGAGGACGCCATCCGTGACGAGGACCTGCGCGTGCGGCGGTGGGGCTGGGACGACCTGGACAACTTCGAGCCCGTGGCCAGACGTCTGCGGCTCGCGTTCGACGCCGGCTGAGCACTTCGCGCGCCCGCTCTGTTCCTCGCAGGGCCCACAGCCTCTGCGAGGAACGCAGCCGGCGCGCAGCTCAGGCCAGGAGGCTGGTGTGGGTCTGTGTGGCGCCTTCTTTGGCGTCCAGCAGCGTCTCGTACGTCGACGCGGTGGTCGTCTCCGCCTCCGAGAGCAGGGGCACCACATGTTCGCGCACCTCGAACGGGCTCAGTGCGCGGCGGTAGGCGTGCACCGACGCGAACCGGACGACCAGCACCCACTGGTCGGGCTCGTCCACCGATCGGCCCAGCTCGCCGCCGAGGCAACCGTCGGCTGCGGTGAGGAGCTCCAGCGCCCGGGCGGCCCGCGTGAGGAACGCGGGAGCGGCGGCGCGAGCGACCACGAACCGGCAGACGAGCAGCACGAACGGAGCATGCCACCGGACGCCTACGATGGACCCAGCGGCCACCGGAGTGCTGGACCACCGGGGGGCGTGGCCGCCGCTTCCGGAGATGGGGACCAATGTCGATCGTCGCTGGTGCCGGGCCGGCCGGCGCGTCCACCGATGAGGCCACGTACGGCCAGGTCGGTGACCGGTCGGCTGCGCACCCCACGGCCCACCGCACCACAGCACCCGCGCCCGTGCACACCCCGCGCACCCTCACGGCGGCAGGCGACCTGCTGCGGGCGCTCGCCGCGCCGGTCCGCATCGCCATCGTGCTCCAGCTGCTGGAGTCCGACAGGTGCGTGCACGATCTCGTCGACGCGCTGGGGGTCACCCAACCGCTCATCAGTCAGCATCTGCGGGTGCTCAAGTCGGCCGGTGTGGTGCAGGGTGATCGGCAGGGCCGCGAGGTGGTCTACTCGCTCGTGGACGACCACCTCGCGCACATCGTCGTCGACGCGGTGGCCCACGTCGAGGAGGGGGAACGATGAGCGAGCGTGCGAGCGAATCAGTGTCACCGCGTCCACGCGCGGTGACGTCTCCGTGTGGGTCGACCGAGCGCAGCGAGGACGCACGATGAGCGTTGCGGGGCAGGCGCCGACGACGCGGGCGCTACGGGCCACGAGGCAGCGGGCCGCGGTGTCGGCGCTGCTCGACCGGCTCGACGACTTCCGCTCGGCCCAGGAGATCCACGAGGAGCTGCGCCGCCTCGGTGAGGGGATCGGGCTCACCACCGTCTACCGCACGCTGCAGACGCTCGCCGACGGCGGCGAGGTGGACGTGCTGCGCACCGGCACCGGTGAGGCCGTGTACCGCCGGTGCGAGACCGCCGACCATCACCACCACCTGGTGTGCCGGCGCTGCGGCTACACGGTGGAGATCGAGGGCCCCGACGTGGAGAGCTGGGCGCAGCGCGTGGCCGACAGCCACGGGTTCGTCGAGCTCAGCCACACGGCGGAGATCTTCGGTCTGTGCAAGGACTGCGGCACCCGCTGAGCGTCCCGTCTCAGAACGACACATCCGGCGCGTCCCGCGGCCGCTAGCGTCCGCGGCGACGCAAGGAGGCGCTCATGGCGGACGACGCGACAGGCGGCAACGGGACAGCGACGGCCACCGCACCCAGCACGGTGCGCAGGCTCGACGGCGCGGAGTCCACGGAGCTGGCCGGTCTCGCCGCGGTGTTCGAGGACCTCCAGTACGTGCTGCGCTGCTGCGAGCACCTGGTCTCGGCGCTGGCCGCGCCGCGGCCGGACCCGGCGCTGGTGGAGGCGCTGTGGACGGGCGCGCTGGTCGGCTACGTCCGGTGCTTCTCCGGCCGGGCGGGACTCCTCACCGAGGACGACCTGGGCCGGCTCGAGCTCGACGGCGACGTCGGCGAGTTCCACGCCATGATCAAGAAGCTGCGGGACCACTACGCGTCACGGCACGTGAACCCGCGTGAGTCGTTCACGATCGGCGCGGCGCAGGCCAACGACGGCAGGCCCACCGGCGTCGCGGTGGTCTCGGCGCCGCGCCCGCTCGTCGACGACACGACGGTACGGCTGCTCGGCCGCGTGGCCTACGCACTGAGCGGGCTGGTGGACGCGCGGATGCAGGAGGCCCAGAGCCGGGTGCTCAGCGCGGCCGGGAAGCTCTCGCCGGCACAGCTCAGCGCGCTGCCGCTGGTGCACCTGTCCACCTGACGGGCCACTCGAGGGGTGTGGCTGGTCGGGTGTGGCTAGTCCGCGGTCAGCTCGGTGCGCATGCTGGATGCGCTGCTGACGACCAGCATCAGCAGCGTGCCCATGGCCTTCTCGTCGAGCCCGCTCGCCGGGAAGGCATAGCGCAGGGTCACGTCCCAGCCGTTCTGGCCGCGGATCACCCTGGGGGTGCCGAACAGGCCCTCACCGGCGCCGAGCGCCACGCGCGTGGGGATGTCGGACTCCGCCGGGAGGTCCCACGCCACCACGCAGGTGAGGTTGAGAACCGGCAGGCCCTCCTCCAGCTCGAGGCCCTGCAGCGCGCACACGACGCCGCCGTGGGCGAACGTGAGAGCGCCGTCGTCGTCGACGGTGACGTCGTGGAAGCGCTCGAGCGCCGCGCGGGCGATGTCGAGCATCTCCGGGATCCCGGCGCTGCTCATGACGCGGTACCCGGCTTGTCGAGCGCCCCACCGAAGCGGCGGTCGCGGCGGGCGTAGATCTCGATCGCCTCCCACAGGTGACGCCGGTCGAAGTCGGGGAACAGCGTGTCGAGGAAGACCATCTCGGCGTAGGCCGACTGCCAGAGCAGGAAGTTCGACGTGCGCTGCTCGCCCGACGACCGCACGAACAGGTCGACGTCGGGCATGTCCGGCTCGTCGAGGTACCGCGCGATCGTCCGCTCGTCGATCTTGTCGGGCTTGATCCGACCCTCGGCGACGAGCCGGGCGATCTGCCGCACGGAGTCGGCGATCTCGGCGCGTCCGCCGTAGTTGACGCACATGGTGAGGGTGAGGACGTCGTTGTCCTTCGTCTTCTCCTCGGCGATCTCCAGCTCCTTGACCACCGAACGCCACAGCCGGGGCCGGCGGCCCGCCCACCGGACGCGCACACCCATCTCGTGCATCTCGTCGACGCGGCGGTGGATGACGTCGCGGTTGAAGCCCATGAGGAAGCGGACCTCGTCGGGGCTGCGCTTCCAGTTCTCCGTGGAGAAGGCGTAGGCCGAGAGCCAGCGGACACCGATGTCGATCGCTCCGCGGGCGACATCCATCAGGGACGCCTCGCCGCGCCGGTGACCCTCGATGCGGGGTAGTCCGCGAGCGTTGGCCCAGCGACCGTTGCCGTCCATGACGAGGGCGACGTGGTTCGGCACGAACTCGGAGGGGATCGCCGGGGGCCGCGCACCCGAGGGATGCGGCGGCGGAGGCTGGAATCGGGCCACGGCGGGCCAGCCTACGGCGGGAGGTGTGGCGCACCGCAGGGTGCGTCCGGCGATTGCCCCAGTAACCGGCGGATCGGACTTTCCTACCATTCACCCATGACCAGCTCCCCTGAGTCCGGCGGCATCGTCGGTTGGGTCGTCGCTCTGATGGACGCCCTCGGCGCCCCCGGCGTCGGACTTGCCATCGCCCTCGAGAACGTCTTCCCCCCGCTCCCGAGCGAGGTCTTCCTCCCACTCGCCGGCTTCGCCGCAGCTCGCGGCGAGATGAGCGTGGTCTCCGCGATCGTGTGGACCACGCTCGGCTCGCTCGTCGGGGCGCTGGTGCTGTACGGCATCGGCGCCGCGCTCGGCCGCGACCGGCTGCGCGCGATCGTCGACCGCATGCCGCTGGTGAACCTGCGTGACGTCGACAAGGCCGAGGAGTGGTTCGCCCGCCACGGCGCGAAGGCCGTGTTCCTCGGTCGGATGGTGCCGCTGGTGCGCAGCCTCATCTCGGTACCGGCGGGCGTGGAGCGGATGCACCCCGCCCTGTTCGCCGCCCTCACCGCGGCGGGGAGCCTGATCTGGAACACCGCGTTCGTGCTCGCCGGCTACACGCTCGGCGAGAACTGGCACATCGTCGAGAGCTACGCGGGGATCGCCTCGAAGGTGGTGCTCGTGGCGATCGTGCTGGCGGTGGTCGTGTTCGTCGCGAAGCGGGTGGCGCGGCGCCGTCAGCAGGGCGACCCGGACGAGGTCATCGCCCTCACGGATGACAGCCCCACCGAGCAGATCCCGGTGGTCTCCGTGGCGGCGCCCACCGAACGGATCCCGGTGGTCCGCCCCGGCGCCGGCGGGCCGCCGCTGCGGCGCGGGCCGCACCAGTAGCGTCCGGCCGGTGGCGACGATGGTGCGGGTGACCAGGAGGGCCACCGGGCTCGCCCTCGGCGCGCTCACGGCCGTCGCGCACGTGCTCCTCCTGCTGCCGGCCGCCGGCGCCCTGCTCGTCCCCGCCGCCCGGCCTGCCGTGGCGGCTGCGGGCCGCCGGCTGGTCAGCATCGAGCGCACCCGGGTGACGACGCTGCTGGGCGGGGCCGACGCCACCGCCGCCGAACCCTCCGCCCCGCGGGCCCTGCGCTACCTGGCCGCCCGGGTGCCGGTGGGGCTCCTCGGCGGGGTCGTGCTGGCTCTGCTCGTGCTCGGCGCGGGGTTCGCGGCCACGATCCTGTGGTCCTGGGTCACCGGCACGCCGTGGCTGCTGGACGACGAACCCGCCACCGCGGTCACCGGCGAGATCGTGGCGTACTACGCGTTGTCCGGCGCGGTGCTGCTCTATCTCGGGCTGGCCGGGGCGACCGGCGTCGTCCGGTGGGAGCGCACGCTGCTGGCCCGGTTGCTCGCGCCGTCGCGCGAGGAGCAGCTCGCCCGCCGCGTCACGGAGCTGGCCGGCACCCGCGACGCCGTCGTCGCCGCGGTGGACGACGAGCGCAGACGGATCGAGCGCGACCTGCACGACGGCGTGCAGCAGCGGCTCGTCGCCCTCGGCATGCTGCTGGGACGGGCACGGCGCCACCCCGACCGCGCCGACGAGCTCGTCGCCCAGGCCCACGAGCAGGCCCAGCGGGCCCTCGTCGAGCTGCGGGAGGTCTCGTGGCGCGTCTACCCCGCCGCGCTGGACACCGAGGGCCTCGCTGCCGCGCTGGAGTCCGTGGCCGAGCGGGCGCCGCTGCCGGTGCGGATCACGTGCGCGATCCACCCGGAACCGGCCGCGGCGGTGCGGGCCGCCGCCTGGTTCGTCGTCTCCGAGGCCGTCACCAACGCGGCGAAGCACTCCGGCGCGTCGGGCGTGACGATCGAGGTGCGCACCACGGACGGCGCGCTGGACGTCACGGTCCACGACGACGGCCGCGGCGGCGCCGACCCGGCGGGCGGCGGCCTGGCCGGCCTGGCGCGCCGGGTCGAGGCCGCCGACGGCACGCTGCGCGTGGAGAGCCCACCTGGCGCCGGCACGCTGATCGCGGCGCACCTTCCGGGCGCCGGGTTGCAGCAAAGCCACGTTGCGGCAACGACGTTGCATGAAAGTGGCTTTGCTGCAACGGGGCCGGCGCACCCCGGGAGGGCCGGGTGAGCCTGCGGATCACCATCGCCGAGGACTCGGCGCTGTTGCGCGAGGGGCTCGTCCGGCTGCTCGTCGACGAGGGACACGAGGTCGTCGCGGCCGTCGGGGACGCCCGCGCCCTGCTCGGCGCCGTCGAGCGGGACCAGCCGGACGTCGTCGTCGCCGATGTGCGGATGCCGCCGACCCACAGCGACGAGGGCATCGTCGCTGCGCTGGAGATACGCCGCCGCTGGCCCGGGGTCGGGGTGCTCGTGCTCTCGCAGTACGTCGAGCGCCGGCACGCCGCACAGCTCATCGGCGGGGACGGCGGGCGGGTCGGCTACCTGCTCAAGGACCGGGTGGCGCAGGTCGGGGAGTTCCTCGACGCACTGGAGCGGGTGGGGGCGGGCGGGGCCGCCTTCGATCCGGAGGTGGTGCGGCAGCTGCTCGCCCGCGGCAGTCACGCCGACCCGCTCACGCGGCTCACCCCGCGGGAGCGGGAGGTGCTCGACGCCATGGCCGAAGGGCTGACGAACGCGGGCACGGCGGAGCGGCTGCGCATGTCGGTGAGCGCCGTGGAGAAGCACGTCGCGTCGATCTTCGGGAAGCTCGCGATCGGCGACGCCGCCGGCTACAGCAGGCGGGTGCTGGCGGTGCTGCGCTACCTGGGCTCGTGAGGAGCGCGAACGCGCACCGGTTCAGCTCGGCGCCGGACCGGCGGCACGCTCGGCGGCCGGCGCGTGGGGGCGCCGCTCCACCAGCGGCAAGGACCGCAGCTGGCGCTCCATGTGCCACTGCAGATGCGCCGCCACCAGCCCGCTCGTGTCGCGACGGGTGACGGCGCCCATGGCGTCCGCGGTCTCCCAGTCGCCGTGCAGCAGCGCGTCGAGCAGGGTGAACGTCTCGCGTGACGGCGTCACCGAGCCGGGCGGGCGGCAGCGCGGGCACACGGCTCCCCCGGCGGCGATGTTGAACGCCGGGTGCGGGCCGGGCTCGGCGCAGCGGGCGCAGTCGCTGATCGCGGGGGCCCAGCCGGCGTGCGTCATCGCGCGCAGCAGGAACGCGTCCAGTACGAGCGACGGGTCGCGCTCCCGGCCGGACAGGGCCCGGATCGCCCCCACCAGCAGCAGGTACACCCGCATCGCGGGCTCGCCCTCCTCCGAGACGAGACGATCGGCCGTCTCGAGGATCGCGCAGCCGGCCGTGTAGCGGGGGTAGTCGCCGATGATGCCCACGCCGAACGCGTCGACCGTCTCGGCCTGGGTGATGATGTCGAGCGAGCGGCCGGTGTAGCACTGCACGTCGACGTGGTTGAACGGCTCCAGCCGCGCACCCCAGCGCGACTTCGTGCGCCGCACCCCCTTGGCCACGGCGCGCACCTTGCCGCGGCGGCGGGTGAGCAGAGTGACGATGCGGTCGGCCTCGCCGAGCTTCTGCACCCGCAGCACCAGTCCGGTGTCGCGGTAGAGGCTCACCGGCCAAGCCTACGGCGGTCAGTCGCGTGGCCGCGCGTACCGGGCCGTGCAGAGCGGCACGAACACGGCCAGCAGGAGCGCCGTCCACAGCAGGGAGGCGAGCACCGGGTGCTCCAGCGGCCAGGCCCCGTTCGTCGGTGCCGTGGGGTTGCCGCAGAGCTCGCGGACGGCCGCGGTCACGGCGCTCACCGGGTTCCAGTCGGCGATCGTGCGCAGCCAGGCCGGCATCCCGGCCGTCGGGACGAACACGTTCGACAGCATCCCCACGGGGAGGACGAGCACCGACAGCTGCCCGGCCGCCTCCTCGTTCCTGATCACCAGCCCGAGGAACATGCCGATCCAGGTGGCTGCGAACTGGAACGCCACGAGCAGCCCAAGCGCGCCGAGGGCGGGACCGATCCCGGTGCGGATCCGCCAGCCCACCAGCAGGCCGCAGGCTGCCATCAGCAGCAGGCACCCCAGCCCGTACAGCGCGGTTGCCGCCGCCTGCCCGAACGGCACCGCGACCCGCGAGATGGGCATCGAGCGGAACCGGTCGACGACGCCGCGCCCGGAGTCGCGCGCCATCGTGATCATGGCGGGGATCAGGTTGAACGCGATGGTGACGAACAGCCCGGGCACCAGGAACTCCCGGTAGTCGCCCGAGCCGGGCACGGCGATGGCGCTGCCGAAGATGTAGCCGAACACCAGCACCAACATCACCGGCGCGGCGAGGGTGAGGGCGATCCCTGCCGGGTCGTGGCGCAGCTTCGCGAGCACGCGGGACGCTGCGGCGGCGCCGTCCACGAGTGGGCGGCTCCGGGCCGGAACGGGGTTGGTCGCGGTGGTGGTCATGCTGCTGCCTCCTCGTGGCGGGGACGGACCAGGTGCAGGAACACCTCGTCGAGAGTGGGGCGGCGGATGCCGGCGTCGAGCACCGCGACGCCGGCCGCGTCGAGCGTGCGCACGACTCCGGGCACGGAGACGGCGGTGCCGACCACCGGTGCGCTGATCCGCAGACCCGCGGCGGCGACATCGGGATCGCCGCCGGTGTATGCGGCGAGAGCAGCCGCGGCGGCGGCCAACTCCGCCGGCGTCTCGACGAGGACGTCGACGCGGACGCCGATCGAGTTCTTGAGGACGTCCGGACTGCCGGTGGCGACGGCCTTCCCGCCGTCGATGATCACGATGTCGTCGGCGAGCCGGTCGGCCTCCTCCAGGTACTGGGTGGTGAGGAGCACGGTGGTGCCGGCCCCGACGAGCTCACGGACGGTCGTCCAGATCTCGGCGCGGCTGCGTGGGTCCAGGCCGGTGGTCGGCTCGTCGAGGAACAGCACGGGCGGGGCGACCACGACGCTCGCGATCAGGTCGAGGCGCCGCCGCATGCCGCCCGACCAGGTCTTCACCAGCCGGTCGGCCGCGTCGGCGAGGTCGAAGCGGTCCAGCAGCTCCCCTGCCCGACGCCGGGCCTCGCGCCGGCCCAGGTGGTGCATCCGGCCGAGGATCTCCAGGTTCTCGCGGCCGGTGAGGTCGTCGTCCACGGCGGCGTGCTGCCCGGCGAGGCCGATCGAGCCGCGCACCAGCGCCGCGTCCCGCACGACGTCGTGGCCGAGCACCGAGGCCCGTCCGGCGTCGGGCACGGTGAGCGTGGCCAGCACGCGGATCGCGGTGGTCTTGCCCGCCCCGTTGGGGCCGAGCACCGCGCACACGCTGCCGCGGGGGACCACGAGATCGAGCCCGTCGAGCGCCCGCACCGGGCCGTACGCCCGCACGAGCCCTTCTGCTACCACTGCAACCGTCATCGGCCCTCCCTTACTGCAATCAGTGTTCGCAGTTCGAAGAGTAGCTGACTGAGTACGATGTTCGCAAAGGAGGCGTCATGGCCCGGAGCATCTGGCTTCGCCAGGAACGGTCGGGCCGCGGGCCCGCACCCGAGCACAGCAGGGCACAGATCGCCGCGGCCGCGATGGAGCTGGCCGACGCAGGCGGCCTCGACGCCCTGTCCATGCGCAAGGTGGCCGCGGCCGTCGGGGCAGGCGCGGCATCGCTCTACCGCTACGTCGAGACCCGCGACGAGCTGCTGGAGCTCATGGCCGACGCGGCAGCCGGAGAGATCGAGATCTCCCGGCCCCCGTCGGGAGACTGGCGGGCCGACCTCGTCGCGCTCGCGCACGAGATCCGGGAGGTCTACCGGCGCCACCCGTGGATGCTCGACATCGCACCGGGACGGGTCGCCTTCGGCCCCCGCACCGTCGACGTCCTGGAGTACGCGCTCGCCGTGATGCGGGACCTGGACGTGCCGGCCGGCACGAAGATGGAGGCGTTCGCGCTGATGAACGGCTTCGTCGCGCTCCTCGTCCGCACCGAGACGGCGATGGGCGGTGCGACGACCGACTGGCAGGAGTCGCAGGCCGAGTTCCTCGCCTCGGTGGTCACCGCCGGCCGCCACCCGCACCTCGCCGCCGCGTTCACCGCTCCCCCGGCGCCACCCGTGGCCGACCTGCTCGACGGCGTGCTGCCCCGCGTGCTGACCGGCCTGCTCGACTCCGGCAGGTGATTCTCTAGAGCCAGCCCCGCTCCTCCGCCGCGCGAACGGCCTCGATCCGGGTGCGGGTGCCGGTCTTGCGGATCGCCGAGGACAGGTGGTTGCGGACGGTGCCGCGGGAGAGGAACAGCCGGCCTGCCACGTCGCCGACGGGCGCCCCGCACGCCGCCGCCCGCAGCACGTCACGCTCGCGGTCGGTCAGCGGGTTCTCCCCCTCGCTGAGAGCGAGGGCGGCGAGGCCCGGGTCCACCACCCGTTCCCCGGCGAGCACCCGGCGCAGCGCCCCGGCCAGCTCGGCCGACGGCGCGTCCTTGAGAAGGAAGCCGGACGCCCCGGCGCTCATGGCACGGCGGAGATAACCCGCCCTGCCGAACGTCGTCAGCACGACGACGCGGCAGCCGGGCAGCGCCGCGGTCAGCGCGGTGGTGGCGGTGAGCCCGTCACCGCCCGGCATCTCGATGTCGAGCAGGGCCACGTCCGGCTGGGTCGCGCGGGCCGCGGGCACGACCTCGTCGCCCCGCGCGACCTGGGCGACCACCCGCAGGTCGTCCTCCAGTTCGAGGAGCGCCACCAGCGCACCGCGGACCATCGCCTGGTCCTCCGCGATCAGGATCCGCACCCGGTCGTCCTCACGTCCGCCTTCCTCACGTCTCCCTTGGGCACCCGCACGGCCAGGCGGAAGCCGCCGCCCGGCGCCGCCCCCGCTTCGAGCGCGCCCGCGGCCGCCGTCACGCGCTCGGCGAGCCCGTGGAGCCCGTTACCGCCCGCCTGGTCGCCCGTCCCGCGACCGCCCGTGCCGTCGTCGAGCAGCTCCACCTCGGCCCGTGCCCCGTCCGTGCACACCCGGATCGTCACCCGGCTCGCCCCCGAGTGCCGGACGATGTTGGTGGTGCCCTCGCGGACCGTCCAGGCCAGCAGCGCCTCGACGTCGGGGGGCAGCGCCGCTGCCGGCTCGTCGATCTCCGCCGCCACGCCCGCCGCTGCGAGCGCGGACCGGGCCCGCCGCAGCTCGGCGGCCAGGTCGGCCGACCCCCGGTAGCCGCTGACGGCCTCGCGCACCTCGGCCAACGCCTGCCGGCTCACGGCCTCGATGTCGCGGACCTCGGCGCCCGCGCGCGCCGGGTTGCGGTCCAGCAGCCGCGAGGCCAGCTCGCTCTTGAGCGCGATCACCGAGAGGCTGTGGCCGAGCAGGTCGTGCAGATCACGGGCGAAACGCAGCCGCTCCTCGGCGACGGCGAGGCGAGCGAGCTCCGAACGCGCGCGGTCGAGCTCCCGGAAGGTCTCGGCGATCCAGCGGAACGCCACGGCATAGAGCCCGACCACCAGCGTGTAGCCGGCCGCCCACGCCACCGAGGGGAGGCCTGCTGCCATCCACGAGTGGGTGGCGGCGGTCAGCACGGCGACCAGCACCACCGCCGGGACTCCGGGCGAACGCCGGAGCGCCGCGCCGGTGAGCTGCGAGGTGTACACGAGGAGCGTGGTCCACGTCAGCCCCATGCCCACCGACAGGCCCGCCGCGAGCAGCGCGCACGCGACGATGTGCGGCACCGGGGCGGGCTCCGTCTCGTCCCGGAACGGCCCGGCGAGCAACGCAGGGAGGTACAGCACCACGAACACCACGAGGCCGACACCGCCCGCCACGCGCGCGGCCGTGCTGTGCTGGCCGGCGACGAGGTCGTAGCCCGGGTAGCCGAGGAACCCGAGGTTGATCAGCACCGAGAAGCGCCAGTACAGCCGGAGCCGGGAGGTGCCCTCGCGCTGCGCGCCCACGTCCCGAATGGTCGGGCACCGGAGGCGCGGGCGGAAGACCTGCCGGCCGGGACATGACAGGTGGCACGGGTGCCGGCACGACACCGCGCACTTCCGGTCGCATCCGGCGAACCCGCAGCCTGGACGGCATGCGGATCACACCGGGAGCGATCGCGGGAGCCCTGGTGGCGGCACTCGTCGCGGCCGGGTGCTCGGACGGCACGGTCGGTCAGGAGCCCCGTCGCGTCATCATCGCGACGAGTGCCGCGGACGTCCTGGTCGACGAACGGGTCGCGATCACCGTGCACGGCCTCGGCGCGGGGGACGACGTCACGCTCTGGGCCCGCCGGGTCGACGACCTGGGCCGGCCGTGGCTGGCACACGCGACCTTCACCGCCGGGACGGACGGCACCGTCGCGGTGGCGACGCAGGCTCCCCGGGCGGGCACCTACTCCGGCGTCGACGCGATGGGGCTCTTCTCGTCGATGCAGGTCGCCGACGGGGCAGCCACCCACCCGCCGTTCCCGGTGACGGCGGCTCCTGCCGTCCCAGTGGCGCTCACCGCGGTGGTGGACGGCGAGCCGGTGGCGTCGACGCAGGTCGTGCAGCGGTTCGCGGCTCCCGGTGTGGTGACACACCCGGTGCGCGAGGAAGGGCTCGTCGGCGAGCTGCACCTGCCGCCCGGACCGGGTCCCCATCCCGGGGTCGTGCTGCTCGGCGGATCCGAGGGCGGGGTGACGGAGAGCGCCCTCGCGGACCTGCTCGCCGCACGCGGGTTCGCGACGCTGGCCCTGGGGTACTTCGGCGCCGACGAGCTGCCCGGCGAGCTGGTGCGGATCCCCCTGGAGTACTTCGAGCAGGCGTTCACGTGGCTCAGCGCGCGTCCGGAGGTCGCCGACGGCCGGGTGGGCGTGATCGGTACGTCGCGCGGCGGGGAGCTCGCACTCTGGCTCGGGGCGACGTTCCCACAGGTCGGCGCGGTCGTGTCGTACGTCGGGAGCGGACTGGGGTACGGCGGGCTGCCCGCGGCGGGGTTCACGGGCGGCCCGCTCCCCGCGGCATGGACCTACCGGGGCAAGGACCTCCCGTTCGTCATGCCCACCTACGGACCGGCCGCGTCCGCCCGCTACCTCGGGACGATCGTGCTGGGCGCCCCGGTCACCGACATCGCCGGGACGTGGCCGGACATCCAGGCCGCGGGGCCGGAGGCGTTGGCGGCCGCGACGATCCCGGTGGAGCGGATCGACGGGCCGGTGCTGCTGCTCTCCGGAGAGGACGACCGGCTCTGGCCCAGCGCACCGATGTCCGACGTCGCCTTCCGGCGGCTGGCCGACGGCGGCCATCCGCACCGCCACGAGCACCATGCGTACCCGGGGGCCGGGCACTACTTCGGCGGCGCGCCCTTCGCCGGGCCGTTCCCGACGGTGCTGCTGTGGCCGATCGGGTTCATGACCGGAGGCGGCACGCAGGAGGCGAACGCGCGGGCCACCGCGGACTCGTGGCCCCGCGTGCTGTCCACCCTGCGCGAAGGGCTGGAGTCCCGATGATCGGACGCGCGACGAGCAGCACCGTGGTCCTGTCCGTCGCTGCGGGCGCGGCACACCTGCTCGTGGTCGACGGGCTGCTGCTCGGGCTCGGGCACGCGCCGGTCGGCCTGTCGACCGGCGCCGGCCTGGCCCTGCTCGGAGCGCTGCCGGCCGGGCTGCGTGCTCGGTGGCAGCTG
Source organism: Pseudonocardia xinjiangensis (assembly GCF_050948425.1). Classification (NCBI taxonomy): domain Bacteria; kingdom Bacillati; phylum Actinomycetota; class Actinomycetes; order Pseudonocardiales; family Pseudonocardiaceae; genus Pseudonocardia; species Pseudonocardia xinjiangensis. Next base: position 5,893,153 of record NZ_CP192009.1, read on the forward strand.
CGGTTGCCCGGTGCCGTGCTCGTGGCCGGGCTGGTGGCGGCCCTCGTCGTCGAACTCGTGGTGCCCGGTCCGACCGTGGCCGTGCTCGGCCCCGACCGGCTCACCACCGGGGTGGCCGTGCTCGCCAACTACGCGACGGCCTGGCCGCTGCTCCTCGCCCTCGTGCTGCTCGCCGCTGTGGCGGAGTGGCCCGGAGCGGTCGGGACGCGCCCATCCCGGCTCCGGGCGGTCGGGGCCGCGGTGGCGGCCGGGCCGGCGGGCACGGGCCTCGTCCTGCTCGCCGTCGTGGTGCGGGGGTGGATACCCGGCCCCGCCGTCCCGCGCGTGTGGGGCGCGGCCGGGCTGGTCGTACTCGGCACGCTGGCCGTGCTGCTCCTGCTCCGGACCCGACTGCGCGCACCGGCGCTGGTGCTCACCGGGGTGCTGGCGGTGGCCGTGGTGGCGTCCTGGATCACCGAGCCGGGCGCCGGCCACCCCGCTTCCGGGCTGCTGCTCTCGGGGTTCGTCCACCTGATGCTCGCGGTGCTGCTCACCGTCGGCGAGCTCGCGGTGCGGGGCGTCGTGGCGGCCGCGCGGAGGGTCAGAAGCCGAGCTTCCGCAGCTGCTTCGGGTCGCGCTGCCAGTCCTTCGCGATCTTGACGTGCAGGTCGAGGAACACCTTCGTGCCCAGCAGCGCCTCGATCTGACGGCGGGAGTCGGTGCCGACCTGCCGCAGCCGCTCCCCGCCCTTCCCGATCATGATGCCCTTCTGGCTCTGCCGCTCCACGTAGATGTTGGCGTGCACGTTCAGCATCGGCGCGGCCTTCTCGTGCCTGCCCTCGCGCGGCACCATCTCCTCGATCACCACCGCGATCGAGTGCGGCATCTCGTCGCGCACGCCCTCGAGCGCGGCCTCGCGGATCAGCTCCGCGACCAGCGTCTCCTCCGGCTCGTCGGTGAGCTCACCGTCGGGGTAGAGCGGGGGGCCCTCCGGCAGCCGGTCGACGAGCAGGTTGGACAGCAGGTCGACCTGGAACCCGTCGACCGCCGAGCAGGGCACCACCTCGGCGAAGTCCATGAGGTTCGTGAGCTGGGTGAGCCGCTCGACGATCTGCTCGGGCTGCGCGAGGTCGGTCTTCGTGACGACGCCGAGCACGGGCGTGCGGCCTGCGACCGACCGCAGCTCGTTGACGATGAACTCGTCGCCCCGGCCCACCGGCGCGTCGGCCGGCACGCAGAAACCGATGACGTCGACCTCGGCCCAGGTCTCGCGGACGACGTCGTTGAGCCTGCTGCCCAGCAGCGTGCGCGGCTTGTGCAGGCCCGGGGTGTCGACCACCACGAGCTGCGCGTCGGGCCGGTGCAGGATGCCGCGGATGGCGTGGCGGGTGGTCTGCGGCCGGCTCGACGTGATCGCGATCTTCTGCCCGATCAGGGCGTTGGTGAGCGTCGACTTCCCCGCGTTGGGACGCCCGACGAAGCAGGCGAACCCGGACCGGAAGCCGTCGGGGACCGCGCTGAAGCCGGTCACGCCGCGCTCAGCGGGGCGATCCGCTCGCCCGTGAGGCGCTCCAGGATCTCCCGGCCGATCGGCAGGGCAGCGGTGGCCGCGGGCGACGGCGCGTTCAGCACGTGCAGGACCGAGCCCGCGCCCCGCGTGCCGCCCACCCCAGCCTGCTCGACGAACAGGAAGTCGTCCACCAGCGAGCCGTCCGGCTTCACGGCCTGCGCCCGCACCCCCGCACCCGCAGGCGAGAGGTCCTCGGCCCGCACGTCCGGCAGCATCCGCTGGATCTGCTCGACCATGGCCTTCTTCGACAGGGAGCGGTGCACCTCGCCGAGCCCGTAGCGCCAGTGCTGCCGGGCCAGCCGCAGCATGCCGGGGTAGGCCAGCGACTGCACCAGCTCCTTCGGCCGGATCGTGCCCCACGAGTACCCCTCGCGGGCCAGCGCCAGCACCGCGTTGGGGCCGGCGTGGACGTGCCCGTCGATCCCCCGGGTGGCGTGCACGCCCAGGAACGGGAACGCGGGGTCGGGCACCGGGTAGATCAGGCCCTTGACCAGCTGGGAGGCCCGGTCGCTGAAGCCCGAGTACTCCCCGCGGAACGGGATGATCCGGATACCGGGGTCGGCGCCGGAGGCCCGCGCCACCTCGTCGCAGCGCAGCCCGGCACAGACCACCACCTGCTTGGCGAGCAGGTCGGTGCCGTCGGTGCGCACCACCACGTCCTCGCGGCGGCGCACCAGCCGCAGCACCGAGGTGCCGAGGTGGATCTCACCGCCCTCCTTCGCCACCAGCTCACCGATCTTCTCGGCGACGAGCCGGTAGTCGCAGATGCCGGTGGACGGGACGTACAGCGCGGCGATGCCCCGGACGTGCGGCTCGCGCTCGCGCATCCCGGCCGGGTCGAGCTCGTGCGCCTCCACCCCGTTGGCGGCGCCCCGACGGGCCAGCTCCGCCATCCGCGGCAGCTCCTCCGGCTCCGTGGCCACGACGAGCTTGCCGGTGACCTCGTGCGGCAGGTCGTGCTCCCGGCAGAAGGCGACGGTCTCCGCGCAGCCGGCCACCGCGAGGCGCGCCTTGAGGCCACCGGGCGCGTAGTAGAGGCCCGAGTGGATGACGTTGGAGTTGTTGCCGGTCTGGTGGGTGGCGAGGCGCTGCTCGCGCTCCACGACGGCCACCGAGCGCCCGCTGCGGACCACGGCGTGGGCGGTGGCGAGGCCGACGATGCCGCCGCCGACCACGACGACGTCGAACTTCGGAGTGGCGGGGAAGGTCATGCGGACGTCTCCGTGGTGGTGATCGGGGAGTGGATCTGCTGGACGGCACCGGTGACGTCGGCGCGCAGGACGGAGGCGGTGGGGGCGAGGTCGTGGACGGCGGCGAGCGAGGCGGCGTCCACCGCGCCGGCGGCGGTGACGACCGCGGCCGCCTCGAGCCCCGGAGCCCCGCTGGACACGGCGGCGGCGACAGCGGCCTGCAGCGCGCTGAGCGACAGCGACGGGAGCGCGACGGACGTGGCCGCGTACGTGCGCCCGTCGGTGTCGCGGACAGCAGCACCCTCGGCGGCACCCGTGCGGGCCCGTGCCGATCGGGCCAGCGTCACGATCTTCGCGTCCTCCGGGGCGAGGGCCTCGGGGGACGGGTCACCCTGGTCGGACATCGCTCTCCTCCCGACGGCCGGCGCGCTCGGCGCCCGCACCGTCCCGTTCCTCGTCGTCCTCGCCTGCCTCCACCGGCTCGACCAGCACCGTGTTGATCCGGATCCGGCCCCGGGCATCCTTGCCGCCCTCGGCCAGCAGCCGCAGCCCGGGCACCTCGGCACGGGCACCCGGCAGCGGCACCCGGCCGAGCCGATGGGCGAGCAGGCCGCCCACCGTGTCGACGTCGGCGGCTGCCAGCACGTCGGTCAGCAGGCTGTCGACCCCGTCGGCCCCGGGGAACAGCTCCACCAGGTCCTCCACCGGCAGCCGCGCGGAGACCCGGAGCCTACGTCCGTCGAGCTCCTGGACGTCGGGCACCTCCTCGGAGTCGTACTCGTCGGTGATCTCCCCGACGATCTCCTCCAGGATGTCCTCGATCGTCACCACGCCGGCGGTGCCGCCGTACTCGTCGACGACGATCGCCATGTGGCTGCGGGTGCGCTGCATCTCCTTGAGCAGCTCGTCGATGCGCTTGGTGTCCGGCACGAAGACCGCGGCCCGCATCACGGACTCCAGCGGAGCGACCGTCTCGTCGGTGGTGGCCTCGTCGGAGTCGGCGGCCTGCACCGCCTGGACGAGGTCCTTGAGGTAGGCGACACCCACGATGTCGTCAACGCTCTCACCGAGCACCGGGATGCGGGAGTAGCCGCTCTTGAGCGCCAGCCGCAGCACCTTGTCGACGGCCGTGTCGCGTTCGGTCCACACCACGTCCGGACGCGGGACCATCACCTCGCGCACGAGCGTGTCGCCCAGCTCGAACACCGAGTGGATCATCTGGCGCTCGTCCTCGTCGACCACACCGCTGGTGCTCGCCATGTCGACCAGCTCGCGCAGCTCGACCTCGGAGGAGAACGGGCCCTGCCGGAAGCCCTGGCCGGGGGTGATCGCGTTGCCGATGACGATCAGCAGCTTCGTGAGCGGGCCCAGCAGCGTGGCGAGCGCCCGGATCGGGGCGGCGACCAGCATCCCGACGCGGTACGGGTGCTGGCGGCCCAGGGTGCGGGGGCCCACGCCGATGAGGACGTAGCTGACCACGAGCATGATCCCGCCGGCGGTGAGCGCCGCGGTCCACGTGGGCTGGATGTACTCCACCAGTGCCACGGTGAGCAGGACGGTGGCACCGCTCTCGGCAGCGAGCCGCAAGAGCAGCAGCAGGTTGACGTGCCGGGGCCGGTCGGCCACCACGGTGGCGAGCGCCCGCGCCCCGGGGCGACCCGCCCGCACGAGCGCGTCGACCCTCGCCCGGGAGACCGAGTTGAGCGCGGCGTCGGCCGCGGCGAACAGACCCGCCAGCGGGACGAGCACGACCGCGATGACGATCAGCTCGACGCTCATGACGTCCGTTCCGACGCTCTCAGCGCGGTGCCGCTCATGACGGGGCCGTCAGCTGTCTTCGAGTCCGACGGTGCCGAGCACCGCGGAGTCGCTGCGGCGCTGGGCCTCGCGGGCGGCGGTCTCCGCCATCGCGGCCCGCCAGTCGCCGAGCAGCTTGTTCTGGAGGGCGAACATCTCGCGTTCCTGGTCGGGTTCGGCGTGGTCGTAGCCGAGCAGGTGCAGCACCCCGTGCACGGTGAGCAGATGGAGCTCGTCCGGCAGGGTGTGGCCGGCCTTGCGGGCCTGTTCCGTGGCGAACTCGGGGCAGAGCACGATGTCGCCGAGCAGCGCGGGCCCCATCTCGGGCGCGTCAGGGCGGCGGGACTCCTCGGTGAGCTCGTCCATCGGGAAGGACATGACGTCCGTGGGCCCCGGCTCGTCCATCCAGCGCTCGTGCAGCTCGCTCATGACCTCCGTGGTGACGGCCAGGATGCTCAGCTCCGCGGCAGGGTTGACGTGCATCGCGTCCAGCGCGTAGCGCGCCACCGAGGCGATGAGCGACTCGTCCACGGTGACGCCGGACTCGTTGCAGACCTCGATCGACACCTGTTACCCCTGATCCGCCCGATGATGAACAGTGGCAAGAGTAGACCGTGGCCCTCTGTAGGTTCGGCTGCATGGGCACTGCGGCAACCGTCACCAACTGGGCAGGCAACATCGTCTTCCGGGCTCGCCGGTTCCACCGGCCGGATTCGGTGGCGGAGCTACAGGAGCTGGTGGCCGGCAGCGAGCGGATCCGGGCCGTCGGCACCGGTCACTCGTTCAGCCCGATCGCCGACACCACGGCCGACCTGGTGTCGCTCGCGGGCCTCCCGCCGATCACCGCCATCGACCCGGACGCGGCAACCGTCACGGTGTCGGCGGGCCTGCGCTACGGCGAGGTCACCGGGCTGCTGCACGAGGCCGGGTTCGCCCTTCCCAACCTCGGCTCCCTGCCCCACATCTCGATCGCGGGCGCCTGCTCCACCGGCACGCACGGCTCCGGCGTCGGCAACGGGGCGCTGGCGACGGCCGTGTCCGCCGTGGAGCTGGTGGGCGCCGACGGCGAGCTGCGCACGGTGCGCCGCGGGGACGCCGACTTCCCCGGTTCGGTGGTCGCCCTCGGCGGGCTGGGCATCGTCACGGCACTGACGCTGGACCTGCGTCCCACGTTCGGGATGCGGCAGTGGGTGTACGAGGGCCTGCGCGGGTTCGACGACGTCGAGGAGGCGCTCGCGAGCGCCTACAGCGTCAGCCTGTTCACCTACTGGACGGGGCCCGAGTTCGACCAGGTGTGGGTCAAGCAGCGCGACACCGAACCCGAGCCGCCGGCGCGCTGGCTCGGCGCCACCCGGGCCGACGGGCCGCGGCACATGGTGCGCGGCGTCGACCCGGTGCACTGCACGGCGCAGCTCGGGGAGCCCGGGCCGTGGCACGAGCGGCTGCCGCACTTCCGGCTCGAGTTCACCCCGAGCAGCGGCGACGAGCTGCAGTCGGAGTACCTGATACCGCGGGCCGCACTGGTGGACGCGCTGCACGCCCTCGACCGGATCCGCGACACCATCGCGCCGGTCCTGCAGGTCTGCGAGGTGCGCTCGATCGCCGCCGACGACCTGTGGCTGTCCCTCGCCCACGACCGCGACAGCCACGCCCTGCACTTCACCTGGATCGCCGACACCACCGCCGTGCTCCCGGTCGTGGCCGCCGTCGAGGCCGCGCTGGAGCCGTTCGCCGCACGGCCGCACTGGGGCAAGGTCTTCACCACCGGGCCCGAGGCCGTCCGCGCCCTCTGGCCCCGCCTGCCCGACGTCGAGCGGCTGCTGCGCCGCCACGACCCGGCAGGCAAGTTCCGCAACGACATGCTCGACCACTACCTCCCGGGCTGACCCCGGCCGGCACGCGCGCTGGTTGGCGCGCGAAGTGCCGCCACCCCGCGAGTCGCCCGCTTTGCGCGCCCGAGTCCCCCGTTCCGCGGTGGCGGCGCCGCCTCCGGGCCCCACGGCGTCCTAGCAGAGGGCGTGGGCTCCTCGCAGGAGCCGTGGGCCCTGCGAGGAACACACCCGGCGAGCGGAAGTGCCCGGCCCTGCCTCAGCCGCCCGCGGCGGGTGCCTGGCGGGAGCAGGTCGTGTCCTGGGCCGGGAGCGCGAGGTCCACGAGGTAGCGGGTGGCGGCGGTGTCGGCGCAGGTGTTGGCGCCCTGCAGGGCGACCGTGTGCCCGTCGTTCTCCACCGTCAGCAGCCGGGCCTGCATCTGCCGGGCCAGTGACACGCCGTCCTCGTACGGGGTGGCGGGGTCACCGGTCGAGGAGACGACCAGCACCGTGGGCAGACCGGGCGCCTTGACGGGCCCGGGCTCGCTCGTGGGCGGGACCGGCCAGAACGAGCACTGCTCCAGCGCGTTCGACGGACCGGTGCCCGCGTCGAAGAACGGCGCGATCTGCAGCGACTCCTCGCTGATCTCGAGCGCGACCTGCCGGTCGGTCAGCCGGTCGGAGTCGACACAGTTGATCACCGGGAAGGCTTCCAGCAGGTTGCTGTAGCTGCCGTCGGGTGCCCGCTCGTAGTAGGCGTCGGCCAGCCGCAGCAGGTTGGTGCCGTTGCCCTGGCCGACCTGCACGAGCCCGTCCCTCAGGAAGCCCCACAGCGACTCGGAGTACAGCGCGGTGAGCACGCCGGTCATCGCGTCGGTGTAGCCCAGCGTGCGGTCGCCCGCCGCGACCGGTGTGGTGATCAGCGGGCGCAGCAGCTCCTGCAGCCTCTTCGACGCGCCCTGCGCGTCGGTGCCCAGCGGGCAGCCCGGCTGCGCGACGCAGGCCGTGGCGAAGTTGTCGAAGGCCCGCTGGAAGCCCCGCGCCTGGGTCAGCCGCGACTCCACAGGGTTCAGCGAGGGGTCGACGGCGCCGTCGAGCACCATCGCGCGCACCGAGCCGGGGAACTGCTCGGCGTACTCCGCGCCGATGCTGGTGCCGTAGGAGTAGCCGACGTAGCTCAGCTTCTCGTCGCCCACCACCTGGTGGGCGATGTTCAGGTCGCGGGCCACGTCCCGGGTGCCGACGTTGGCGAGCACGTCGAGGCCCACGCGGTCGGCGCAGCGCTGCGCGAAGTCCTTGTACTCGGCCTCGGTCTGCGCCACGCCCTCCGGCGAGGTGTCGATGTCGAGGTCGGCGCGCTCGGCGTCGATCTCCTTCGTGTCGGAGCAGTCGATCGTCGGTTCGGAGACGCCGACCCCGCGCGGGTCGAACCCGATCAGGTCGAACTTCTGGGCCACCTCACCGGTGCCGATCAGGCCTGCGAGCGACGGCAGGAAGCTGACGCCGGAACCACCGGGGCCGCCGGGGTCGGTGAACAGCGAACCGATCCGGGCCGCCGGGTCGAGCGCCTTCTGCCGGAGCATCGCGATCCGCGCGGTCTTCCCGTCGGGGTTCGCGTAGTCGAGCGGCACCTCGAGGTAGGTGCAGTCGAACTTCGGGTCGGCGTAGGCCTGCCGGTCGGCGTCGGTGCGCGCGAAGTCGGCGCACGAGCCCCACGAGAGCTGTTGATCGAGGAACCGCTCCAGTCCCGCCTGGGCCGGCGCGGCGGGCGCCGCCGACGCCACAGGGGGGACAGCGATGGACAGACCGGCCAGAATCGGGACGAAGATCGCGACCACCGCGCGACGGGACACTCTCACGCAGGGATAGTGACGGTGATCGGTCTCACGGGCAACCACCAGCGCCGGCCCGTGTCGATCAGCGCCTGCGTGATCGCCGATCCTGCGGCGGACCGGTGCGCGGCGCGGCGGACCGGAGGTTCGGCCGCTCGTTGTCGGCGTCCCAGCGCGCGTAGGCGTCGACGATGTCGGCCACCAGCCGGTGGCGCACGACGTCGGTGCTCGTGAGCTGGGAGAAGTGCACGTCGTCGACGTCGCCGAGGATGTCGCGCACGACCGTGAGCCCGGAGCGGGTGCTGCCCGGCAGGTCGACCTGCGTGACGTCACCGGTGACCACGATCTTCGAGCCGAACCCGAGCCGCGTCAGGAACATCTTCATCTGTTCCGGCGTGGTGTTCTGGGCCTCGTCGAGGATGATGAACGCGTCGTTGAGCGTGCGTCCGCGCATGTACGCCAGCGGCGCCACCTCGATGGTGCCCGCCGCCATCAGCTTCGGGATCGACTCGGGGTCGATCATGTCGTGCAGCGCGTCGTAGAGCGGGCGCAGGTACGGGTCGATCTTCTCGAAGAGCGTGCCGGGCAGGTACCCGAGCCGCTCCCCCGCCTCGACGGCCGGCCGGGTGAGGATGATCCGGTTGACCATCTTGGCCTGCAGTGCCTGCACGGCCTTCGCCATGGCGAGGTAGGTCTTGCCGGTACCGGCAGGGCCGATGCCGAAGACGATCGTGTGCGCGTCGATGGCGTCGACGTAGCGCTTCTGGTTGAGCGTCTTGGGCCGGATGGTCTTGCCACGCCGGGACAGGATGTCGAGGCTCAGCACCTCGGCCGGCGACTCACCGATGCGGGCGCGCTCGTCGGCCCCGCCGTCACCGAGCATCTCCACGGTGCGCCGCACGGCGTCGGTGGAGACCTGCTGGCCACGCTCGGCCAGCGTGATCAGCTCGGTGAAGACGCGCTCCGCGAAGGCCACGTCAGCGGGGGTGCCGGACAGGGTGAGCTCGTTGCCACGCACATGGACGTCGGCCTCGAGCAGGTCCTCGGCGACGCGCAGACTCTCGTCGCGCGAACCCAGCAGCGCGAGCAGAGCGGCGTCCGGAACGGCCATGCGGGACTGGACTGGGTCCGGATGGGTCAAGGGCTGTGCCGCCTGCTTCCTACGTCTCTGCTCGTGGGACCCAGCGATGCTACCGCGCGTGCCCCGTTGTGCGCCCGCTGATTCCGCCGTCGGCGATCCCCGCCCGGCGGTTCCCCTCGGCGCGCATGTTGCTCCAATGGGCCCGTGCACGACGACTCCGACCTCGTCCTCCCGCGGATCGCGCGCTTCGTCCGGGAGCGCCTCCATCCCGCTCTGTACCGCGACCGGGTGCCGGTGCTGGTCACCGCCTGGGACGCACCCGGCGAGCCGGTGCCGTTCGCGGAGGCCGTGCGGCAGGAGTTCCGCCCGTTCCCGGTCGGAGCGCCGTGGGGCAGGCCGTGGGGCACCGTCTGGTTCCACGTGGCCGGCACGGTCCCGCCGGAGTGGACGGAGCCCGGGACGCGGCCGGAGCTCGTCGTCGACCTCGGATTCGCCGGCGTCCAGCCGGGGTTCCAGGCCGAGGGCCTCGCCTTCACCCCGGACGGGGTGGTCGTCACGGCGGTCGAGCCACGCAACGCCCACGTCCCGCTCCCCGGTGGGCCGGGGTCCCCGGTCGACCTCTACATCGAGGCGGCGTCGAACCCGGGCACCGCGGGCGCCTGGACATTCGCGCCCACCCCGTTCGGCGACCTCTCGACGGCGGGGTCCGACCCGCTCTACCGGCTCGTGGCGCTCGAGATCGGGCTGCTCGACCTCGGGGTCTGGGAGCTGGCACAGGACATCTGGACGCTCAGCGGGCTGGTCGGCGAGCTCCCGGTTGGCCTGCCGCGGCGCGCCGAGGTGCTGCGGGCACTGGAGCGCACGGTCGACATCGTGGATCCCGACGACGTGGCCGGCACGGCGGGGCTCGGCCGGGCCGAGCTCGCGGCGGTGCTGGCCGCTCCGGCCCACGCCAGCGCGCACCGCGTGCACGCCGTGGGGCACGCGCACATCGACTCGGCCTGGCTGTGGCCGGTCCGCGAGACGGTGCGCAAGGTGGCGCGCACCTTCTCCAACGTGCTCGACCTGATGGACCAGGACGACGAGTTCGTGTTCGCGGCGTCGTCCGCGCAGCAGTACGCCTGGCTGCAGGAGCACTACCCGGAGCTGTTCGAGCGGGTGAAGGCCCGGGTGGCCGACGGCCGGTTCGTGCCGGTCGGCGGCATGTGGGTGGAGTCGGACACCAACATGCCGGGCGGCGAGGCGCTGGTGCGCCAGTTCGTCATGGGCAAGCGGTTCTTCCGCGAGGAGCTGGGCGTGGATCCGCTGGAGGTGTGGCTGCCCGACTCCTTCGGCTACTCCGCCGCGCTGCCCCAGATCATCGCCGGGGCGGGCGCCCGCTGGTTCCTCACGCAGAAGATCTCGTGGAACGAGACCAACGTGATGCCGCACCACACCTTCCGCTGGGAGGGCATCGACGGCACGCAGGTCTTCACCCACTTCCCGCCGGTCGACACCTACAACGCCGAGCTGTCGGGTGCCGAGCTGGCCCGCGCCCAGCGCCAGTACGCGGAGCAGGGCCGCGCCAACACGTCACTGGTGCCGTTCGGCTGGGGCGACGGCGGCGGCGGGCCGACCCGGGAGATGCTGGCCGCAGCCGCCCGGACCCGTGACCTGGAGGGCTCGCCGACCGTCCGGATCACCACGCCGGCCGAGTTCTTCGCGACGGCGGAGCACGAGTACCCGCAGCCACCGGTGTGGTCGGGTGAGCTGTACCTGGAGTTCCACCGCGGCACCTACACCTCGCAGGCCCGCACCAAGCGGGGCAACCGGCGCAGCGAGCACCTGCTGCGGGAGGCCGAGCTGTGGGCCACCACCGCCGCCGTCCGCACCGGCGCCGCCTATCCCGCCGACGTGCTGCAGCGCTGCTGGCACACAGTCCTGCTGCAGCAGTTCCACGACATCCTCCCGGGCACCTCGATCGCCTGGGTGCACCAGGAGGCGGAACGCAACTACGCCCGGGTCGCCGCGGAGCTGGAGGACGTGATCGCCCGCTCGCTCGCGGCGCTGGTGGGCCAGGGCGACCGGCAGGTCGTGGTCAACGCCGGCCCGTACGCCCGCGAGGGCGTCCCGGCTCTCGGCGGGGCCGTGCGGGAGGACGAGCAGCCCGGCGGCGGCGACGTCACCGTCACCGAGACCGCCGACGGTGTGGTGCTGGCCAACGCCGCCGTCCGCGTCGTCGTCGACGCCCGGGGCCTGCTCACCTCGGTGCGCGACCTCGTGGCCGACCGGGAGCTAGTCGCCCCCGGCGCCGCGGCCAACCTGCTGCAGCTGCACCGCGACACCCCGACGAACTGGGACGCCTGGGACATCGACGACCACTACCGGCGCACCGTGCGTGACCTCGTCGACGTCGACGACCTGGCGGTGGTGGAGCGGGGCCCGTCCCGGGGCTCGGTGCGCGTCGTGCGGTCGACCGGCTCGTCCACGATCACCCAGGTCATCACCGTGGGCGCCGGCTCCCCGGACGTCGACATCGTCACCGACGTCGACTGGCACGAGAAGCAGAAGCTGCTCAAGCTCGCGTTCCCGCTCGACGTGCACGCCGACCGGGCCACCTCGGAGATCCAGTTCGGGCACGTGCACCGCTCCACCCACGCCAACACCTCGTGGGACGCGGCGCGGTTCGAGACGGTCGCCCACCGCTGGGTGCACGTGGGCGAGCCGGGGTACGGGGTGGCCGTCGCCAACGACTCCACCTACGGGCACGACACGCTGCGCAGCACCCGGCCGGGCGGCGGCACCACCACGACCGTGCGGCTGTCCCTGCTGCGTGCCCCGCTGTTCCCCGACCCCACCGCCGACCAGGGCGAGCACCGGCTCACGGTCGCGCTGCGCGTCGGCTCGACGATCGGGGACGCCGTGGCGGCGGGCTACCGGCTCAATCTGGCGCTGCGGACGGTCCGCGGCTCCCACGACGTCGCCCCGCTGCTCCACGTCGACGACCCCGCCGTCGTCGTCGAGGCCGTGAAGCTCGCCGAGGACGGAAGCGGTGACGTGGTCGTGCGGCTCTACGAGGCGCTCGGGACGCGGGCGAGCGCCCGGGTCACCGCCGACTTCCCGTACGGGTCGGTCGTGGAGACCGACCTCCTCGAACAGCCGGTGCCCCGGCCGGTGGCGCTCTCGGCGGACGGCGCGCGGCTCACGCTGCGCCCGTTCCAGATCGTCACCTTGCGTTTCGCCAGCGCGTGACCGCTACCGGGACCGTCCCCCGTGTGGGTTACCTTCTGCGCCGGTAACCGGCAGTACGACCGGTGCACGGCACGGCGATAGGACGAGCGGCGAGATGCGCACGCTGACCAGGATCATGATCACTGCTCTGGCCGGCGGCCTGCTCCTCGCGCCGCTCGCGCCGAGTGCGCACGCGCAGAGCGCCGCCGCGCCGTCCGGGCTCGCACCCACCATGGTCGTGCTCGACGCGTCCGGATCGATGACCGGCGCCGACCCCGCGGGCGGCACGAAGATGGACGCGGCCAAGCGGGCCGTGCACGCACTGGTGGACGCCGCGCCCGCACAGGCGTCGATCGGCCTCGCCGTGTACGGCACGTCCACCGGCAACTCGGCCGCCGAACGCGAGCGGGGCTGCCAGGACATCACCGTGCTGCGTGGCCCCGTCCCCGTCGACAAGGCGGCGCTCGGCTCGGCGGTGGACGGCATCGTCCCGCACGGGTACACGCCCATCGGCCGCTCGCTGCAGGTCGCCGCCGAGCAACTGCCCCCGACCGGGCCGCGGGCGATCGTGCTCGTCTCCGACGGCGAGGACACCTGCGCGCCGCCCCCGCCCTGCGACGTGGTGCGCACGCTCGCCGGCCACGGCGTCGACCTCGTCGTGCACGCCGTCGGCTTCGGCGTCGACGACGCCGCCCGCGCCCAGCTCTCCTGCATCGCCCAGACCACCGGCGGCACCTACAGCGACGCCCCGGACGCGGAGGCGCTGCAGCGGATACTCCCCCGCGTCACCGCCGCCGCGATGCGCAACTACGAACCCGCCGGAACGCCGATCACCGGCACACCCACCTCGGACACGGCCCCCGTCGCCGCCCCGGGCCAGCACCTCGACACCATCGGGCAGCACGAGAAGCGCTACTACGCCGTGGACGTCCCCGACGGCGCCACCGCCTACGTCAGCGCCACCGCCTCCTACCCGCACCTGCGCGGCATCGAGCCGCAGAACGACAACAACGTCCTCCAGTGGCGGACCTACGGCGCCGGTGGCCAGGACTGCAACGAGTTCGAGTTCGAGCAGGCCACCAACTCGAGCGACGGGGCCGCGCTCACGGCCTCGACCACCTGGGACGGAGCCACCGAGAAGAAGACCGGCAGCGCCGGCGGCGACCGCTGCAAGGGCGGTGGCCGCTACTACTTCGCGCTGCAGTGGGACCGGGTGTCCGAGGGCGTTCCCGCGCGGATGCCGGTGGAACTGCTGGTGCAGGTCGAGCCGCCGGTCCTCGACGCCGGGCCCGCCGGTGTCCTCTCGCCTGCCGTGCTCACCGAGCCCACCGGAGCACCTCGGCCCGCGGTCGGCGGCGGCTCCCTCAACGTTGCAGGCATCCTCGACGGGTCCGGGCGCTACACCGACACCTTGCAGCGCGGCGAGTTCGTCTTCTACCGGGTGCACCTGGACTGGGGGCAGGCTCTCGCCTACCGCGTCCGGTTCGGCGAGACCCCGTCCCGGCGGGTGGCGGGCCTCTCCCTCGTCACGACGCGGCTCTACGCGCCGTCGCGCAAGCAGATCGCGTGGGACTTCTCCATGTACAACGGCTCCGTCCACCACTTCCCGGCCAGCCAGCCGGCCTTCAGCACGGTTCCGGTGCGCTACGCCAACCGCACAGCCGAGGACCAGAAGGTCCGGACGCAGAGCGAGGACGGCTGGTACTACATCTCCGTGCAGCTGGGCCCGTCCCGCGAGGACATCGGTCCCGCACCCGTGCCGATCCAGCTGGACCTCTCCGTCACCGGCACACCCGAGGCTGGACCCCGCTACGCCACCGTGGTCCCCCCGCCGTCCGTCGGGACACCGGGGCCCGGCGCCGGCGCCCCGGAGGCGGCCGCGCAGGGCCACGCCACGACCGTCGCCATGGTCTCGCCCCTCGGCTGGACCGTGACCGGGGCGGTGGCCGTGCTGGTGGTGGCCGTCGCCACGGCACTGGTGGTCCGGGGCCGCCGCCGCGCGCGCTCGGCGAACCGGTAGGCCGGCGTCCGGGCCGGATCAGGCGCTCGTGACCGGACGGCATGCCACCATGTCCCCATGGCCACGCCGAAGGAGGGGTTGGCCCGACTGCGTGCCGCGGCGGCCTCGGGCGAGCTCGACGCGCTCTGCGAGCGCCTCGCCGTGCGCGTCCTCACCGTATTCGGCAGCGCGGCGCAGGATCGACCGGAGGCGCGCGATCTTGATGTCGCCGTGCTCAGCGAGCCAGGGGCGTCACTCGACCCGATTGCCCTGATCACCGACCTCATCGAACTCACGGGCGTCCAGAATCTCGACCTCGCCCACCTCAACCACGGGGGGCCGGTTCTCCGCGAGCGTGCACTCGTGGGCTCGGTACCGCTTTTCGAGAGTGCACCGGGGCGCTTCGCCGACGCCCAGACGGCAGCGATCGGCGAGCGCATCGAGACCGACGCGATGCGTCGGCTGGATCTGGAGCTGCTGTCCCGGTGACGCCACGCACGATCGACTGGCGCTCGGTCCAGGCCAAGCTGAGGCGTATCCGCGAGCTGATCGACCAGCTGTCCGCGTTGGGGCCTATCGACCCCCGCGGCTGGAAGCCGAGCCCGTGACGGCGCTGGCCGTCGAGCGAATCCTCACCCTGCTCGTTGATCTGGCCTTCGCGAGCAACAGCCATGTCGTCGTCGGTGAACTTCCTTCAGAACCGAGCCACCTGAGCGGACAACGGGCTGCTGACGGGAGAGCCGTCGTCCGCCCGTGCCCGTGCCCGCAGCCGCTCGGCACGGACGTTCAGTGCCCCCGGAAGGCCTCCGCCAGCCACCAGGCGCCCCCGTCGGACGCGATCTTGGCGTCGATCAGCAGTGGCGCGGTGCGGGGGCCGTCCACCCACTCGGCCACGGCCTTGAGGTCGTCGCGCGCGCGGACCGTCACGGCCTCGAAGCCGAAACCGCGGCCGATCGCGGCGATGTCGGTGTCCGGGAACGCGACGGTGGTGTGGTCCTCGCCGGTGAAGTGGTGCACCTCGGCGCCGTAGCCGCGGTCGTCGTAGACCGCAACGACCATGGCCAGCCCCAGCCGCGCCACGGTCTCCAGCTCCGCCGCCGCCATCAGCGCGCCGCCGTCGCCCAGCGCGGCGACGGCGAGCCGGTCCGGGCGGGCGAGCGCGGCTCCGACCGCCGTGGCCAGCCCCAGCCCGATCGACTGGAAGCCCTGCGTGAAGCAGAAGCCGTGCTCGTCGGGCACCTGCAGGTAGGCGCTCGGGTAGCCCATGAAGTTCCCGGAGTCCACGGCCACGGTCCGCTCGGCGGGCAACAGCTCGTCCAGCGCGATGGACAACGTGCGGGGGTCGATGCCGTCCGGGCCGCTGAGATCGTCGTAGCCGACGGTGTGCCAGCGGCCGTGCTCGGTGATCGCCGCCCGCACCTCCGCGGTGCGGTAACCGCTGCGCTGCTCCGCCACGGCCAGCACGTCGGACGCCGTCGCGGCGACGTCGCCGACCACGCCGAGGTCGACCGGCCGGTTCGCGCCGATCGCGTCGGCCTCGAGGTCCACCTGCACCACCCGGGCGCCCGGCCCGATCAGCGCGCCGTGGCGCATGGTCCACATGTTGAGCGTGCAGCCCCACCCGACCACGAGGTCGGCGCCCGTGATCAGCTCGGCGGCCAGCGGCGAGGCGAACCCGCCGGAGATCCCCAGCGACCACGGCTCGTCGTGGAACAGCCCGTTGGCCACGGCGGACGTGGCCAGCAGCGCGCCACACCGCTGCGCCAGCGCCCGCAGCTCCTCCCCCGCTCCGCGCGCTCCCCGACCGGCGACGAACACCGGGCGCTGCGCCGCCGCCAGCAACGCCGCGAGCTCCGCCACCGCCGTCGCGGACGGGCGCACCGGGGCGAGCGCGGGCAGCACCGGGACCTGCCACGGCTGCGGCGCCTCGGCCGCCTGCACGTCGAGCGGCAGGTTGAGCACCACCGTGCGCCGCTGCTCCACCGCCGTCCGGTAGGCCCGCACGGTGTCGGCGACCGCGGACGACGGCGAGTGCACCCGTTCCGCCACCGCACCGACGGCGCCGACCAGTGCGTCCTGGTCGATCCGGAAGTTCGACCGCACCGCCGCGCCGCCCGTGTCGGCCGCGAGCACGAGCATCGGGGTACGGCTCTTCGCGGCCTCCGCGATCCCGGTCATCGCGTTCGTGAGCCCGCAGCCCTGGTGCACCGACAGCACGCCGACCCGCCCGCTCGTGCGGCTGTACGCATCCGCCATGGTGGCGGCGCCGCCCTCGTGCCGCGCCGCGACGAACGGAACCCCGCCGGCCCGCAGCGCGTTGGTCACGTGGAAGTTCCCGCTGCCCACCACGCCGAAGGTGTGGCCGACCCCCAGCTCCGCCAGCACGCCTCCGATCAACGCGGCGACGGTGCCCGGCCCGGCCTCCCCCGCCGTCACGACTCCACCAGCGCCAGCACCCGCGCGGGGCTGCCCGACCCCCCGACGATCGGGAGCGGGCCCGCGATCACCACCGCGCCGGTGACGGGCAGCCGGGCCAGGTTCTGCAGTTGCGTCAGCCCGTACTTGCCCGCGCCGAGCAGGAAGGAGTGGCACGGGAAGGGTGGGTCGAACGAGTGCGCTCCGCCCGCGTCCGTGCCGACGGTCTCGACGCCCAGGCCCATCACCGGGGCCTCCTCGGCGAGCCACTTCGCGCACTCGATCGAGATGCCCGGCGTGTGCGGGCCCGTGTCGTCGGCGTTCAGGAAGGCGGCCGCGTCCTCGCTGCGGGCGTCCCAGCCCGTCCGGTAGAGCAGCCACCCACCGTCGGGGAGCGGCCCGTGCTCGGACTCCCAGGCCCGGACGTGGTCCACCTCGAGCAGGAAGTCGGGGTCCTTCGCGCTCTCCGCGGCGAAGTCCAGCACCACGGCCGGGGCGAGCAGCCGGGCAGCCGGCACCTGCGCGACGTCCTCCCCGTCCTTCCCGGTGACCCAGTGCACCGGCACGTCGAAGTGCGTGCCGGTGTGCTCGGACGTGTGGATGTCGTTCCAGTACCAGGCGGGACCCCGCTCGTCGTAGCGGCTGATCTCGGTGAGCTCGAACGGCGATGCGTTGGCGAACGGCGGCGGTAGCTGGAGGATCGGCGTTCCGCTGTGCAGCGGCGCGGTGAGGTCGACGACCTCGATGGTGCGGGCACGCAGCGCGTCCAGCAGGTCCTGCAGCACCGGCATGTGGAGGCTCCTCGGAGGTCGTTGATCGGCGGGCCTGGTCCTCCCGCTGATCCTTGCGCATGACCGCATGCCCGGCCCAGTAGCGCGACCGCTGAGGGCGGCTCCGCTCAGCCGACCAGCAGGCGTTCCACGGCCTCCCGGCACACGCGCCAGGCGTCGCTCGACGGGTCGACCAGCGTCATGTGGTCAACGCCCGGCAACGCGACGAGCTCGGCCGCGGCTCCCGCCGCCGCGACGAACCGCTCGCTCTGCCGGATCGGCACGTTGACGTCCTCCGTGCCGTGCACGCACACCACGTGCGCGTCGACCGGCAGGCGGGCGATGGGTGAGGCGAGCGCGTAGCGGTCCGGGACGGCGGACGGTGGGCCGCCCACGAGGAGCTCCACCGCTCCCCGGCCGACCCCCCGCTCCGCGGCGTCGACGAGGTCCAGCACGCCGGCCTGGCTCACCACCCCGCGCAGCCGCACCGCCGGGGCCGCGCCGGGCGCGCCCGCGGGCAGGCCGGGACGGGCGGCGAGCCACGCCGCGAGGTGCCCGCCGGCGGAGTGGCCGACCGCGCCCACCCGGCGCAGCGGCAGCGCGCCGTCCACCGCGTCCTGCACCGGTCCGGCCAGCAGGTCCACCGCGGCGGCGACGTCGTCGAACGTGCCCGTCCAGCCGCCGCCCGCGGCAGCGGGGTCGGGTTCGCTGCCGTCGTCGGGCGGCACCCGCCGGTACTCGATGTTCCACGCCGCGAAGCCGGCCCGGGCGAGGTCGGCGGCCAGCGGCCTGCCCAGCGCGAGGCCGTACGCCTGCCGCCAGAACCCGCCGTGCACGACGACGACGACCCCGCGGACGGGCACTGCGCCCGTGGGCAGGGTGAGCTCGCCGAACTGGCTCGGGTGGCTGCCGTAGTCGAAACGCCGAGGGGACACGAGGGGGATCATGACACGATCCGGACGCCAGGATGCCACGTCGCGGCGGACGTGGGGGGACACCCACCGCGACGTGGCTCCGCCGGCAGAGGGGAACTCTCCGGCGGCCCCGTGAACGCGGACGCTCACGGCCCGGCCCGGCCCTGTCAGCGACCGGATCGCCCGAGAGTATCTCCGCGCGAGCGCGAGGGTGACGTACCTCACCCGGATGACGAGCGAGTCCGGCCAGCCGGCCGATGGCTGGCGCACCGTCGCTACCCCGGATGACACGCTCGATAGCAGTGCTATCAGCAGGTCAGCGCCAGCGGCCGGTCAGCACGCCGAGCGCCCCGAGTGCCACGGTCGCGGCTGTCGATGCCCGGAGCACCTCGTGGCCCAGCCGCACGGGACGCGCGCCGGCTGCCGTGAGAGCCGCGATCTCGGCATCGGTGACCCCGCCTTCGGGGCCGACCACGAGCAGCAGGTCCCCGGCCGCCGGCAGTTCACCGGTGAGCTCCGCGAGCGGCGTGGCCGCTCCTTCGTGCAGCACCAGGGCTCCGGCCGCACCGGCCACCCGCCGTGCCAACGCCTCGGTCGTCACGGGCTCCTCGACGACCGGCAGCCACGGGCGCCGCGCCTGCTTGGCTGCCTCGCGGACCGTGCTGCGCCACCGCGCCAACGCCTTCTCCCCGCGCGGGCCGTCGTCCCACCGCGCCACACACCGCGCCGCCCGCCACGGCAGGATCACGTCCACCCCGGCCTCGGTGGCCATCTCGACGGCCAGCTCCCCGCGGTCGCCCTTCACCAGCGCCTGCGCCAGCACCACCCGCGGGGCGGGCGGGGCGACGGTGGCGCGCTCGCCGACCGCGAGCTCCACAGTGTCCCGGCCGGTGGCGGTGACCACGGCGTGCGCGAGCCCACCCCGGCCGTCGGCCAGCAGCACGGCCTCCCCCGCCCGCAGCCGCTTCACGGTGGCCGCGTGCCGGCCCTCCGGCCCGTCGAGGAGCGCGTGGTCCCCCGCGGGCAGGGCGTCGACGAGGAACAGGGGCGCGGTGCTCACGAGCGCCTGCCCCGTTGCAGCAAAGCCACTTTCACGCAACGAGATGGCATGAAAGTGGCTTTGCTGCAATCAGTGGGCGCACGGGTCAGCGGCCGAACGAGTCGCGCAGGCGGGAGAAGATGCCGTGCCCGTTTCGGTTGCCTGCCGCGAGGTCGGGCTGCTCCTCCCCGCGCAGCTCGGCGAGCTGGCGCAGCAGTTCGGTCTGCTTGGCGTCGAGCTTCGTGGGGACGGCGACGTCGACGTGCACCATGAGGTCGCCGTGCCCGTCCACCCGGCCCGACGACCGCAGCCGCGGCATTCCCTTGCCCCGCAGCGTGCGCACCGTGCCGGCCTGCGTGCCCGGCTCCACGTGGAGCTCCTCGATGCCGTCGAGGGTGGGCAGCGGGAGGGTGGTGCCCAAGGCGGCTGCGGTCATCGGCAGCTCCACGGTGCAGTGCAGGTCGGCGCCGTCGCGGGTGAACAGCTCGTGCGCCTCCTCCTCGACCTCCACGTACAGGTCACCGGCGGGGCCGCCGCCGGGGCCGACCTCGCCCTGCCCGGCCAGCCGGACGCGCATGCCGTCGGCCACGCCCGGCGGGATCCGCACGGCGACCGACCGCCGCGAGCGGACGCGGCCGTCGCCGCCGCACTGCCGGCAGGGCTCCGGGATGACCTCGCCGAAGCCGCGGCAGTTGGGGCAAGGCCGGGACGTGACGACCTGGCCGAGGAACGAGCGCTGCACGCTCTGCACCTCGCCGCGGCCGTTGCAGATGTCGCACATCGTGGGGGCGCTGCCCGGCGCGCAGCCCGAGCCGGTGCACTCGGAGCAGAGCACCGCGGTGTCGACGGTGAGGTCGCGCGTGATGCCGGTGGCGCAGTCCTCCAGCGTGAGGTGCATCCGGATCAGCGCGTCGGCCCCCGGCTGCACCCGGCTGCGCGGGCCGCGCCCGCGGCCGCCGGCCTGGCCGCCGAAGAAGGCGTCCATGATGTCGCCGAAGCCGAAGGCACTGAACGGGTCGCCGCCGCCGCGTCCCCCGGCCCCGCCACCGTTGCCCAGCGGGTCGCCCCCGAGGTCGACGATCCGGCGCTTCTCCGGATCGGACAGCACCTCGTACGCCGCGCTGACCTCGGCGAACCGCTCCTGCGCCGCCGCGTCGGGGTTGACGTCGGGATGCAGCTCGCGCGCGAGCCTGCGGTAGGCCCGCTTGATCTCGTCGGGCCCGGCGTCGCTGTCGACACCCAGGATCCCGTAGTAGTCCCGTGCCACCCTGGCGTTCCCCATGGTCCTTCTCGCTCAGCCGTTCATGAACTCGTGCCGGATCGATAATGCCGTGTCAGCGCCCTGCCAGGATCTCACCCACGTAGCGGGCGACCGCATGGACCGCCGCGATCGAGCCGGGGTAGTCCATGCGGGTGGGGCCCACCACGCCCATACCGCCCAGCACGGTGCCGGGCCCGTAACCGATCGACAAGACCGACGTGTCGCGCATCTCCTCGGCCTCGTTCTCCTCACCGATCCGGACGGTGACGGTGCCCGGGTCCTGCGCGGAGGCGAGCAGCTTGAGGACGATCACCTGTTCCTCGAGCGCTTCCAGCACCTGCCGCAGGGATCCGGGGAAGTCGGCGACGTTGCGCGTGAGGTTGGCCGTGCCGCCGAGCAGCAGCCGCTCCTCGGGGTGCTCGACGAGGGTCTCGATGAGCACCGTGGAGATCGTGATGGCCACCTCCCGCAGCTCGTGCGGGACGGAGTCGGGCAGGTCGGCCACCGCGACCGACGCGGCCGCGAGCCTGCGGCCCGCGAGGGCCCCGTTGACCAGGGAGCGCAGCTGGGCGACCTCGTCGTCGGAGAGCACCTCGCCGAGATCGACGACCCGCTGGTCGACGCGGCCGCTGTCGGTGATGACCACGAGCATCAGCCGGGCGGGGGTGAGCGCCACGATCTCGCAGTGGCGCACGGTGGAGCGGGTGAGCGTGGGGTACTGCACGACGGCCACCTGGCGGGTGAGCTGCGCGAGCAGCCGGACGCTGCGCCGCAGCACGTCGTCGAGGTCGACGGCCCCGTCGAGGAACGCCTGCAGGGCGCGCCTCTCGGCCGCCGACAGGGGCTTGACCTGGGCCAGCCGGTCGACGAACAGGCGGTAGCCCTTGTCGGTGGGCACCCGGCCCGCACTGGTGTGCGGCTGCGCGATGAGGCCGTCCTCCTCGAGGACGGCCATGTCGTTGCGGACCGTGGCGCTCGAGACGCCCAGGTTGTGGCGCTCGACGATCATCTTCGAGCCCACGGGCTCGTGGGTCGCGACGTAGTCGGCGACGATTGCGCGCAGGACCGCGAAGCGGCGCTCGTCGGCGTTCACGCGGCGTTCCTCCCCCGTCGTGGTGTTCCCACCAGTCTAGGTGTTCTCCACGGGAGGAGCCCGTCGTCGTCGCTCAGCCGGTGGCGGACGCACGTTCCGGGTGGAACGGGAGACGATCATGCGGCTCAGCTGCCTGCCGAACCCGCGTCGGCGGCCCCGGCCAGTGACGGCGTCGTGGCGAGAGGCGCCCGGCGCCCCGCGACGACCTCGCGGGTCACCTCCTCGACGGTCTTGCCCCTCGTCTCGAAGGTGCCCACCAGCGCGACGAGACCGGCGATGATCGAGATGACGCCGAAGAGCAGGAAGAACGCGTAGCCCGAGGTGTGCATGGCCAGCACGAACCCCACGAGGGCCGGCATCACGAGGCCGCCCACCTTCTGCCACGCCGCGGCCCAGCCGATCCCGGTGCCGCGGCTCGCCGTCGGGTACAGCTCGCTGGCGTAGGCGAACAGCGTGGCCCCGCCCAGCCCGCTGCCGAAGAAGGTGGCGGCCGAGCCGAGCACCACCACGGCGACGGCGGCGGACGTGGTGCCCCACACCAGGCAGAGCAGGCCGCTGGCCAGGAACGACACGCCGAGCACCACGCGGCGCCCGATCCGGTTGATCAGCTGGCCCGCGAGGATGGCGCCCACCACGCCGACCGACGTGATGATCGCGGTGTAGCCGAAGCTCTTGAGCAGCCCGGCGCCCTGGCCTTCGAGCACCGAGGGCAGCCAGCTCGAGAGCCCGTAGAGGAAGGCGCCTGCGCACACCTCCATCAGCCAGACCGCGACCGTGTAGCGGAGGTAGGGCCGGCCCACGAGGGTGCGCAGCGATCCGCCGGACCCGGACGGGGCGACGTCGAGGGCGGCGGGCTCCCCCGGTGCGCCGGCTGATCCGGGGCAGAGCGAGTCGACGATCTTCCGCGCGTCGTGCACCCGGCCGCGGCGCAGCAGGAAGCGCACCGACTCCGGCAGCCACGCCAGCATGAACAGGCTGACGAGGACGGGCACCGTCCCCACCACGAACATGGCCCGCCACGAGAACGCCGGCACGACCAGCGCACCGATCGCGGCGGCGACGGGCAAGCCGATGAGCCACGCGGAGGTCGCCATCGTGACCATCGGGCCGCGGTGGCGGGAGGGGGCGAACTCGGCGATGTAGGGCAGCACCACCGCGATCTCCGCGCCCAGCCCGACGCCCTGCAGCGCCCGGAAGACCAGCAGCGAGGGGTAGCTCCACGCGAAGGCGGCGGCGAGGCTGAACACCGCGAAGACCAGGAGGCACAGTGCCAGCGGGATCCGGCGGCCGAACCTGTCGGAGACGGTGCCCGCGATCGCCGCCCCCACGAGCATTCCCGCGAACAGGACCGACGAGTAGAACCCGGCCTGCTCGCTCCCGAGATGAAACGTGCCGACGATTCCGGGGAGCGTCACCCCGGTGACGTTGATGAGGAAGCCGTCCAGGAAATGCCCGGCCAGCACCGTCAGATAGATCCGCAGATGGCGCGTGGTGAATCCTGAATCGTCCAGCCGGTCGAGGAGCGGGCTGGCACCGGGCGCGGTCGCCGCGTGATGGGGCATGAGAGGACCACCTCCTTGTGGCTCGAGAACTGGAGATTCGCGAGGCGACGCCGCTGTCGGGCGCGCCCGTCGCGATTACCGGTCGTCCAGGTTGCCCTGGATGTCGAAGTAGATCCGGCGGAGCGCCGCGAGGAGCGGGGAGCGCATCTCCGGCGGCAGTCCGGTCGTGAGCTCGGCGGCGAACTTCTCCAGCGCCCGCCGGGCGGCGTCACGGGCGCTCAGGCCCAGTGGTGTGAGTTCGAGCCGCATGGTGCGGCGACTGGTGTCGGAGACGCCGCGGGAGAGGAATCCGCGGGTGACCATCTTGTCGACGCTCTCCGACATCGTGGACGGGTTGCGATGCGCGAGTTTGCACAGTGCCGTGAGCGAGGTGTGCCCGCTCCCGACCCTGGACAGGATGCGGTACTGCCGGATGGTGAGGGGTTGGTCCAGTCCGGCGAGAGTCTCGGTCTGCAGCCTGGTGAGCCGTCCACCGAGCGCGAGGAGCACTTCTCCGATACCCGCGTCGGGGCCGATCTCGTCGAAGGTCTCCGTGTCGTCATTGATCACTTTGGTATCCGCACTGTCCGGTGCCCGAAATGATGTCCGACGGCGAGAGTACTGCTGTGACCCGATTCTCGGAAGAGCCAGATCTGACAAAGCAAAAAAGCAGCAAAGAGAACAATCGGGCCAAATACCGCGAATTGTGCGAATGCCGTCGGGCGGCAGTGGGCGACCCGCGCCGGGACGGGCCCGCCGGCACCTGGTCACGCTCGGGTTGCGGCGCCCCACCGAGCGGAACCCGAGCGCCCCGGTGATCGTTTGGGGCAGCGTGAGTGGATATCCGTTTCGCGAGCTTCGCGAAGACCGACGACCGGGAGCGGCACACTGATGGGCCTGTTCGACAAGCTGAAGGAGCGCTTCGCTCCCCCTTCGCACACCGCGCCTCACCACACCGGGCCACACCACACCGGGTCCCGGCACCCGGCCTCCCATGACCGAGACCCCGACGAGGTCGCCGTCGAGCGTTACCGGTACATGCTGAAGACGGCACCTCCCGAGACGATCGAGCAGGCCCACGCCGAGGCCTTCGCCAAGCTCACCCCGGAGCAGCGGCAGCAGGTTCTCGCCGAGATGAGCACCTCCGTGCCCGAGTCGGAGCGGGCCCGCTCCACGGACCCGCGGGACATGGCGCGGATGGCCACCCGCGCGGAGATGCGCCAGCCCGGCACGATGGAGCGCAGCCTCGGCGGCCGGCAGGGCCCGGGGATGGGCAGCATGATCGCCGGCACGCTGCTGGCGAGCGTGGCGGGCGCGTTCATCGGCACCGCGATCGCCGATGCGCTGTTCGACGACGACATGTTCGAAGGCGACGAGCCCGAGGCCGGCGAGGAGATGGCCGCGCCCGAGCCGGCCGAGGACTTCGGCGGCGACTTCGGCGGCGAGGAGTTCTGAGGCGTGCGCGGTGGCGGGGGCGCTCCGCCCCCGCCACCGCGGCCGGGGTGTGACAACCAGGGGTTGACAACGACAACCGTGGGTTGTCATGATTGCTGCATGACGAAGAACTCGAGCCGTGACGAGACGTTTCAGCGGATCAAGGAGGTGCGTGCCGAAGCGATTGAGCACACCAGATTGGCTCGCGCGTTGGCGGTTGAGCGTCGCGACTTGATGCAGGAGCTTCTCGACGGTGGCCTGTCGCAGGCGGACATCGCCCGGGAACTGGGGGTTTCGCGGCAGGCGATTCAGAAGATGATGGCGCTGAACTGATCCTCGGTCTGCTGTGGTCAGCGGTTTGACGCGCGGCGCCGGCCGTTCTTGCACCCAGGCGGGATGATCACCACCCCAGGTGGAGCCATTGATGCGGAACGACGGCCGAAGTGGGGCCAAGTCTGGTGATCACACGCACGGTCACCCGGGACCAGAGAGCCGCCTTCGCCTGAGCACCCGTCCACCGTCGGAGGAGTTCCGGCACCCGTGCGGACCTGCGACGATGTGACATGTGCTGATCCGGCAGCCCACCCTGGAGGCCATCGCGGCAGGCGCCGTCACGACGGTGTTCCGCCGCTGGGACCGGCCCCGCGTGCGCCCGGGCGGCACGCAGCGCACCTCGGTGGGCGTGCTGGAGTTCACCGCCGTCGAGCCGGTCGACCTCGCCCAGCTCACCGCGCAGGACGCCCTCGCCGCCGGCTACGCCGACCTCGCGGCGCTGCGGAAGGCGCAGGAGGGCGACGGGCAGCTCTACCGGATCCGCCTGCGACCGGCCGGCCCGGATCCGCGCGTGGCCCTGCGGTCGCAGGCCACGCTGAGCGCAGCGGAACGCGCGGAGCTGGCGCAGCGCCTCGACCGGTTGGACCGGGCGTCGCGGCACGGCCCGTGGACCGCGGCGGTGCTGGACCTGATCGCCGCCCACCCCGGCACCCGCGCGCCCGATCTCGCCGAACGGCTCGGCCGCGAGACGCTGCCGTTCAAGCGCGATGTGCGCAAGCTCAAGGAGCTGGGGCTGACCGAGAGCCTGCCGGTCGGCTACCGGCTCTCCCCCCGCGGGCAGGCCTTCGTCCGCAGGTGAGTCCTCACCCCGGAGTCACCTCGGCGATGGCAGTGTGGCGTGACGTGGCCGCGCAACGCTTCAGCCGGCGCTGGCTCCTCGTCGCTGCCGGTGCCGCAGGTCTGGTCGCGGCGGGCGCGGTCCCGTGGCCCGCAGGCGCGGTCGACGTCGACGCCACCGCCCTGCGCAGGCGGATCCTCGGCAGCGTCCCTCCCCACGTCGGGTACGCCGAGAGCACCGGCAGGCTCGGTCTGCCCCAGATCCCCCAGCTGGAGTCCGCGATCACGCTGTTCACCTCCACCACACGCATCCGCGCGTTCGTCGCAGGCTCCGACCGCTGGCGGGTGGACCAGCTGACACCCGCCGGGGAACGCGACACCTACCGTCTCGACGGGGTGGAGTACGTCTGGGACTTCGGCGGAGACCAGCTCACCCGGGTGGTCGGGGAGGCACCGATCCGGCTGCCCCGCGCCGCCGACCTGCTCCCGCCCGAGCTCGCCCGGCGGCTGCTGCGCCTCGCCCCGGCCGATCCCGTCACCACGCTCCCGGCCAGGCGCGTCGCCGGCCGGACCGCCGTGGGGCTGCGGCTCACGCCGTCCGACCCGGCAACCACCATCGGCACCGTGGACATCTGGGCCGACCCGGCCACCGCGTTGCCGCTGCGGGTCGAGGTGGCCCCGCACACCGGGCCACCCCTGCTGACCAGCGAGCTGCTCGAGGTCGATGACCGCACCCCCGACCCCTCGGAGCTCACCCCGGCCGTCCCGCCCGGGGCGGCGACGGTGTCGACGTCGGCGGCCGACGTCAGCGGTGCCCTGCGCCAGCTCGATGCGCCACCGCCGCCCGCGCAGCTCGCGGGCCGCAGCAGGATGCCGCTGTCCGGCACGCCGGACGCCCGCCTGCCCGGAGTGGGGATCTACGGGACGGGGCTCGCCGCGTTCGCGCTCATCCCCGCCACGGCCGACCTCGCCGGTCGCGTGGTGGACAACGCGGCCGTGGCGGGCGGGACGACGGTGGAGGTGCCGTCCGGTCGCGCGGTCCGGCTGGCCACCCCGCTGGTGTCGGTGGCGGCCCGGACCAGCAGGCGCAGCGGCGTGCTGCTGATCGGGACGGTCGTGCCGGAGCTGCTGGAGCAGGCGGTCCGCGAGCTCCCCGCACGCAGGCGGCGGGCGTGACGGCCGAGGACGTGATCCGGACGACCGGGCTCACCAAGCGGTACGGCCGCGTCACGGCCGTCGACGGGGTGGACCTGCGGGTGCCGGCGGGCGCCCGGTTCGGGCTGCTGGGGCCCAACGGCTCGGGCAAGACCACTCTCGTGCGGATGCTGCTCGGCCTGGTGCACCCCACGTCGGGCTCGGTGGAGCTGCTCGGGCACGCGATGCCACGGCACGCGGCCACCGTGCTCCCCCGCGTCGGAGCGCTCGTCGAGAACCCCGCCGCGTGGCCGCACCTGTCCGGACGCACCAACCTGCGGCTGCTCGACGCCGCGGGCCGGGGAGGCAGGAGACGCGACCGGCGCGCGAGGGTGGAGGACGCGCTGGCGCGCGTCGGGCTCGGCGGCGTCGACCGCCGGCCGGTGCGGGCCTACTCCCTGGGCATGCGGCAGCGCCTCGGGATCGCGGCGGCGCTGCTGCGCGGCCCCGAGCTGCTGCTGCTCGACGAACCGACCAACGGCCTCGACCCGCGCGGGATCGGCGAGATGCGGGACCTGCTGGTCGCGCTGAACGAGGGAGGGACGACGGTGGTGCTGTCCAGCCACCTGCTCACCGAGGTCGAGGCGCTGTGCACCCGCGTCGGCGTGATGGACGCGGGACGGCTCGTGCTGACCGAGGACCTGGACGCGCTGCGCGTCCCGACCGGCCGGGTGCTGCTGCGCACCCCGGACCCGGCCGCCGTGGTCGGGTTGCTCGACGGGCAGGTGGTGGAGCGCAGTGGCAACGTGCTGGTCGTCCGGGAGGACGACCCGGCCGCGCTCAACACCCGGCTGGTGAGCGCCGGGATTCACGTCACCGAGCTGGCGCCGCAGCGCCGCACCCTGGAACAGGTGGTGCTGGGGCTGACGGGGTCGGGCTCGGACCGGGTGGACGGGAGGGCGCGGTGATCGGCGTCGAGCTGGGGTTGATGCTGCGCCGCCGCCGGGTGTGGCTGTGCTGGGTGCTGCTCTGCGCGCTGCCCGCGCTCGTGGCGGTGCTGCTGGCCACCACCCGGCTGGCCCCGGCACCCGGCCAGGGCCCGGCGTTCCTGTCGGCCGTCGTCAGCAACGGCCAGCTGTTCCCGGCGGCCGCGCTGGCACTGGTGCTCCCCGTGTTCCTGCCGATCACTGTGGCCGTGGTGGCCGGCGACGCCGTCGCGGGCGAGGCGAGCAGCGGGATGCTGCGCTACCTGCTGGTCCGTCCGGTCGGCCGGCTCCGGCTGCTGGTGGCCAAGCTCGTGTCGACGGCGGCGTTCGTGCTGATCGCCGTGGCGCTGGTGACGCTCACCAGCTATGTCGTCGGCGTGGCGGCGTTCGGGTTCGGTCCCGGGGCCTCGCTCGGCGGCGCCGGTGGCATCACGTCGCTGTCGGGGGCGGTGATCACCCCGGGCGAGCTCGCCGTCCGCACCGCGGCCGTCGTCGGGTACCTGGCGCTCTGCATGCTCGCGCTGGGGGCGATCGGGCTGTTCTTCTCCACGCTCACCGACTCCCCGCTCGCCGCCGCGCTGGGGGTGCTCGCGGTGGTCGTCACCAGCGCGTCACTGCTCCCGCTGGACGCCGCCGCTGCGCTACGGTTCTACCTCCCGACCACGCACTGGCTGGCCTGGATCGACCTCTACCGCGTCCCGATCCTGTGGACAGCCGTCCGGCAGGGCGCGGAGGTCCAGGTGTCCTACGTGCTCGTGGCGTTCGGAGCAGCGTGGGCCAACTTCGCCACGAAGGACGTCACCAGCTGACCCGTGCGGGCCTAACCTTTCGCGATGGCGACTCTCGAGTTCGACGAGGAGAGTGCCCGCCGCGTCGAGCGGACCTACGCGACGCCCGACGTCGTGGCGCAGCGGGCGCAGGTGCTCGCGCTGCTCGCTCCGCAGCCCGGTGATCGAGTGCTCGACATCGGGTCGGGGCCGGGCTACTTGGCGGCCTCGCTCGCCGACGCCGTCGGCCCGACCGGCACCGTGTACGGGCTGGATCCGAGCCCGGCGATGAACGCGATCGCCCGGACCCGCAGCGCCACCAGGCCCTGGATCCGCATCGAGGACGGCGACGCGGTGGCCCTGCCCTACCCGGACTCGTCGTTCGATGCCGCCGTCGCCACGCAGGTGTACGAGTACGTGCCCGACATTCCGCGGGCGCTGGCCGAACTGCGGCGGGTGCTGCGGGCGGGCGGGCGGACGCTGGTCCTGGACACCGACTGGGACTCGCTCGTGTGGCACACGACCGACCGGGAACTGCACCGCCGGGTCATCGCGGCATGGGAGGAGCACGTCGTCCACCCGCACCTGCCGTGCCTGCTGGCCGGCCTGCTGCGCCGCGCCGGCTTCACCGTGCCCGAGCAGCGAGTGGTGGTGCTGTTCAACCCCCAACTGCATGCGCAGACGTTCAGCGCCAACATGATGGAGCTCATCGCGGAGTTCGTCGTCGGCCGCCAGAGCGTCACGGCCGAGGACGCCGTGGCCTGGCTCGGCGACCTGCGCGCCCGCGCCGACGAGGGCAACTACCTGTTCAGCCTCACCCGCTACGTCTTCCTCGCCACCGCCACCTGACCTCACGTGGCGACAGCCGCCGGTCGCCGGTCCCCGGCGGCCGGCACCTGGCGGCGGCCCCGCCGGTTCCGGGTCCGGTTCAGCCAGTACTCGGCGACCAGCAGGTTCACCACCCAGCTCAGCCACATGGACACCCCGACGGCCTGGGCAAGCGCCGCCGGGTCGACGGGGCCCCCGCTCATCACCTCGGGGGCGAACACCGCGATGCAGAGCATGCTCCACGGCCGGTTCGCGACGATGGAGAACGTCAGGGCGACGCTGCGGACCATCCACTCGCGGTGCTGGTCGAACCGCCGGGCCCGGGCGGCGCGGTAGCCCGCCACCGCGGTGCCCAGCCAGAGCAGCGCCAGCATGGTGTTCGCGACCTGACCGGTGGCGCCCCCCGTCTGCGCGAAGGGGGCGACGGCCAGCACGGCCACCCCGCCGGGCAGGACACCCAGAGCGAGGTAGGCGCGGCCGCTCCAGCGGTGCACGGCGGGATGCGTCCGCCGCAGCCACGGCCAGACCTGCAACGACGCCGTCAGCAGGGCGATCGAGCCGAACCCGATGTGCGCCACCAGCGCGGGGTAGAACCACGGGACGTCCTCGGGCACGGACAGCCGCGCCTGGGCGGGGGCGAGCCCGAGGTAGGGCGGGAGGGCGACGGCGAGGAAAGCGATCGTCAGCACGCCCAGCGGGAGGGCGAGCGTGCGAACGCGACGGGCGGCGGGAGCGCTGGGGGACACCAGTGACCTCCGGATCGGGAGCGGGTGTGATCACCCTCCGCCCGGGCCGGCCCTCGGTCATGCCGGTGCGCCAGCATCTCCGAGGTAGGGCAGCCCATACCGCCCGCTAGTCACCCGTCCTTCTCCGCAGAGCGCGGAGCTGCGTCCGGACGTCCTCCAGATCCCACCGGGCGTGCCCCTTCGGGGTCTCCATCGTGGGTGTGAGGGTGCCGTCCTGCCGGTACTGCTGGATCAGGCGTGCCGACACCCCGAGCTCCTCGGCCAGCTCACTGGTCAGGAGCAGCCTCGGCCGTCGTTCCTTCGGGGCACCTGGGCAATGTAGGCCCGGGCGATGAGGATCAGTCGGTCTTCCTGCGAAGTGCCCGGAGCTGCGTCCGTAGGTCCTCGAGATCCCACCGGAACTGTCCGCCAGGGGTCTCGATCCTCGGGGTCAGCCGCCCCTCGCGCGCCCACCGGGACAAGGACCGCTCGGCCAGTCCGAGAGCGTCGGCAGCCTGCTTCGTGGAGAGCAGTCGTTCCGCCGCCATGCCCGGACGCTACCGGTTGGCCGATATAGCCCTGATGGCGAGCACGGCTGAAACGGCGAGTCTGTGGCCGACATGGCGAGAATGGCTGGTAATGGCCGTGATCCCGCGGGTCAGCCCGCTCCCGCGGCGCGCAACGAGGCGCAGTCGCCGCCCGTGGGCAGCGCGCCCCGGGAGATCGCCCCCAGCACGAGCCCGGTGACGGCGGCATCGGTCGGCAGCTGGGAGTGGCTGACCCGCGCGCCGGGGCAGACCGACTGGACCGGCACGTTCGCCGCGCCCGCGAGCCGCGCGGAGTCCGGCGGGGTGACGGTCTCGTCGTCGGCGGTCCAGATCGACAGCCACGGCAGGGCCGCACCGACGTTCGCCCTGGCCAGCTCGGCGAGGTCGCCGCTGCCGGGGGCCAGCTGCCGGCACGCCTCCGGGCAGGCGTCCGGCGCGCCCGCCGCCGCGGCTGCCGCGAGCGTCGTGCCGGCCAGGGGCGCGCCGAGCGTGACCACGCGGCGGGCCTTCGCGGCGCCGTCGTCGCGGGCAACCCAGAGGCCGGTGACCACGCCACCTGCCGAGTAGCCGATCACGTCGACCGACGGTGCCCCCGCTGCGAGCTCCGTGTCGACCGCGCGGTCGAGCACGTCCACCTGCGCCGACAGGTCGCCCGTGCCGTCGCCGACGAGCGTGAGCACCTGTGCGGTGCGGCCGGTGGCCTCGATCCGCCCGGCGAGGGTGAGCAGGCTGTCGCGGGACCCGCCGTAGCCGGGCACGAGCAGCACCGGGCCGAGCCGGTCCTGGGCCGGCCGGGCCGCGGGGTCGACGGCCGGGCCGCGACCGCCGGCCAGCCGCACCCCGACGACCACCCCGAGCACCACGACGAGCACTCCCACCACCGCCACCAGCAGCCGCCGCCGAGGGCTCACGGTCGCGGCCCCCCGCTGACGGGCGACTCGCCCACGGAAAAGGGGCGACTCGCGGGCGGCCGGGGACATCCCCGCGAGTCGCCCGTTTCGCGCGCACGAGTCGCCCCCGTCCCAACCCCCCGCGAGTCGCCCGTTTCGGGAGCGCGAGTCGCCCGATTGACGCGCGCGAGTCGCCCGGCCCGCACCCGCACCCCACCCGCCCCGGCCACGTCCTCGCAGAACCGCCGTGCTCCTCGCAGACCCCACAGCACCTGCGACGAGCACACCCGGTCTGCGAGGAGACCCAACGGCCGGCGAGTCGCCCGGTGCAGGGTCACGCCGGGGCTCCTGCGAGCAGGCTCCCGATCACCCCGTCGGCGAGGAGACGCCCGCGGCGGGTGAGCACCGCACGGCCCGTCGCGAGCGCGGTGGGATCGAGCAGGCCGTCCTCGGCGGCACGGGTGGCCGCGGTGCGGCCCTCGCCGTCGAGCAGGTCCAGCGGGAGCCCCACCGCCAGGCGCAGCTGCAGCATCACGCGCTCCATGTGGCGCTCGGACTCCGCCAGCACCTCGCGGCCCGCCTCCGGCGACGTCCCCTCGGACAGCAGCGTGGCGTACCGCGCCGGGTGCTTGACGTTCCACCACCGCTCACCGGCCAGGTGCGAGTGCGCCCCCGGCCCGAGCCCCCACCAGTCCCCGTCGAGCCAGTACCCGAGGTTGTGCCGGCAGACCGCAGGTTCCGACGCGGCCCAGTTCGACACCTCGTACCAGTGCAGCCCGGCGGCCGAGAGGCGGTCGTCGATCAGCTCGTAGCGGGCCGCGGCCACGTCGTCGTCGGGAGCGGGCAGCTCGCCCCGGGCCACGCGGCGGGCCAGCGCCGTGCCGTCCTCGACGATGAGCGCGTAGGCCGACACGTGGTCCACACCCGCCGCGAGCACCGCGTCGAGCGAGGCCCGCAGGTCGTCGTCGGTCTCGCCCGGTGTGGCGTAGATGAGGTCGAGGTTGACGTGCTCGATCCCGGCGGCCCTGGCCTCCCCCGCGGCGGCGACCGCCCGGCCGGGGGTGTGCCGGCGATCGAGCACCCGCAGCACGTGCTGCGCGGCCGACTGCATGCCCAGCGACACCCGCGTGAACCCGGCCTCGGCGAGGCCCGCGAAGAACTCCGGCGACGTGGACTCGGGGTTGGACTCGGTGGTCACCTCGGCGCCGGGGGCGAGCCCGAACGTCTGCCGGACGGCGTCGAGCACCTGGGCGAGCCGCTCGGCCCCGAGCAGCGACGGCGTGCCTCCGCCCACGAACACGGTGTCGACGGGGCGGGTTCCCACCGTCCGGGCGGCGAGGTCGAGCTCGCGGCGCACCGCGTCGAACCAGCCGTCCGGCGACGCCCCGGAGCCCGCCAGCTCCGACGGTGTGTAGGTGTTGAAGTCGCAGTAACCGCACCGGGCCGCGCAGAACGGCACATGGACATAGATGCCGAACGGCGACTGGGGGGACACGACATCCCAGTCTGCCACTCGCGCACCCGACCACGAGCTCGCCGGTACGTCCGCGGGCTGCGGAGAAGGGCGACTCGCGGACGAAAAGCGGGCGACTCGCGCACACGAGACGGGCGACTCGCGGGCAGAAGGCGGGCGACTCGCGCACACGAGACGGGCGACTCGCGGCCCGAAGCGGGCGACTCGCGGGGCGGAAACGGGCGACTCGCGGGGGTGGGGGCGGGCGGGGGGCGTCCTCGGTCACAACCGGGCCGCGGGGCGGGACGGTCGTGTTGATCGTGACTAGCGTCGATGGCACCCCGGGGCGCCCGGGCACGTGACCGGGAGGACCGGGATGTCGATCGACAGGCCGCGCCGGCCGGCCGGCGTGTTCGCCGACCTCGTGTCGACGACGACGTCCACCGCACCGCGGCAGGTGCTGGGGCGAGCCGTCGTGATGGGCGGGTCGGTTGCCGGGTTGCTGGCAGCGCGGGTGCTCGCCGACGTGGCCGCCGAGGTCGTGATCGTCGAGCGGGACGGGCCCGATCCCGGAGTGGACGACCGGCCCGGCGTGCCGCACGGACTGCAGGTACACGCGCTGCTGGCGGGCGGGCGGCTGCATCTCGACCGGTGGTTCCCCGGCTTCTCGGCCGACTGCGTGGCGGCGGGGGCCTTCGTGGCCCCGTCCCGCGATCTGCGACCCGCGCTGACCGGGCGCCACCGCTGGCTGCGCAGCGTCGACCCCGGCGTCATGTCGGGGAGCAGGCCGTTCCTGGAGGGGATGATCCGCCGCCGGGTGCTCGCACTCCCCGCGGTCACCGTGGTCACCGGGCGCGCCACCGGCCTGGAGTGCCGGGGCGGGGCCGTGACCGGCGTGCACGTGGAGGCGGGCGGCGAGCAGCGCCTGGAGCGAGCGGACCTCGTCGTCGACGCCACCGGACGGGCGAGCCGGCTCGGCGAGTGGCTCGAACGGGCCGGCTGGGACCGCCCGGACCTGCTCCGGCTGCCGATCGAGCTGAGCTACGCCACCGGGTACTTCCGGAGGACGGAGACCCCCGAGCCGCCCATGTGGCTCATCCGCGACCTGCCGGGCCGGACGAACGGCGGGGTGTACGGGCCGATCGAGGACGACCGCTACATCGTGATGATCTCGGCCTACGGCGACCACCGGCCCGGCAGCACGATCGAGGACTTCCGCGCGCAGCTGCGGGCGGACCTGCCGGAACCCTTCACGGTGGTCTCGGCCGGCGAACCGCAAGGGCCGATCCGGACCTACCACATGGCCGACAGCCGCCGCCGCGACTTCGGGCCGCCGCACCGTCTCCCGGCCCGGCTGGTGGCGGTGGGCGACGCGGTGGCGTCGTTCAACCCCACCTTCGGCCAGGGCATCTCCTCGGCGGCGCTGCATGCCGTGTGCCTGGAGTCGTACCTCTCCGACGGCCCGGATCTCGATGCTCCGGCCGACGGGTTCTTCGCCCGGCAGCGGGTCGTGGTGGATGCTGCCTGGCGGTTGTCGACGATCATGGACGTGCGCCGCACGGGTGTCGTGCTGCCCCTGTCACTCCGGGAGCGGCTGGCCCGGCGCCTCACGGGCCACGTCCTGAGCGCCGGGGCCCGGGACGCCGCAGTGGAGGCCGCGGTGACCGCGGCGGGCTTCATGCTGGTGCATCCCGACGCGCTGCTCACCCCGGCCGTGCTCGCGCGGGCCGCCGTCGTGCACGGGCGGGTGGCGGTGGCCCGAGGTGTCGTGGCGGCGCGGCATGGGCTGCGGTGGCTGGCCGGGCGGGTGAACGAACGGCGCGGCCGGCGCCCGCTGCCGGTCGAGGCGGCCTGACGGCAGCTCAGCGACTGTGCGGCAGGATCGACGCCGAGTGTTCGCCTCGCCAGAGATCCGGCCGCCACCGCTGCACGAGCGGAGCAACGGGCGGCGGCTCGCCGGGCCCCGCCCACACCACGAACAGCCAGCATCGCTCGCCGCCGAGCCGCCATGCGGTACGGAGTTCGGGGTGCCGGCGCACGGCCTCGGCGTCGGCCGGGTGGAGTTCGAGCGCCACCACGATCGGGGTCCTCTCCGGCCGCCGGTCGAGCCACCGGATGTACGTCTGGGCGCTGATGCGCCGGCGCCGGTCGGAGACGCGCAGCGAGACCGCGGCGATCTCCGTCCACACCAGGCGGAACGCCGGCCTGCGGCGGCCGGTGTCGAGCCGGATCCCCTCATGGTCGATCAGCAGCCGCAGCGGCCGTCGAAGCTCGAACAGCGCCTGCGACAAGAGGAGCGCGAGCAGCCCGAGGCAGCCCCCCAGAACCCCGGCGACCACCCGTGCCGTCAGGCCTCCGTGCACCTCGCCCCGGACCGCGGCGACGAGGACCACCACGGTGAGCCCCCACAGGATCGGTGCCGAGATCAGGAGCCCCGGCGCGCTCCTCCTGCGCAGGTCGATCACTCCGCTCTCCACGCGGCGAGACGCTACGCAGACGGGCATCGGTACGGGGCCGTTCGGCGAAGACGTGTGAGTCCGCTCCCAGCATGCGGACGTCCATGGATCGTAGACCGGACAAGTGGCACGCTGTCCGTTGTGACTGCGCTGACCCTGCGACTCGTGGCCCGGCGCCACGTGGACCTGCACCGGGTGAGCAGCGCGCTCTGTCGACAGCGCTGATCTCGCGCCCCCGACCACCACATCTCAGCTGGCGCCGAGGCCTGCCGCCCTGACCGCGGTGTGCCCGTGCCGCGATCCGGAGGCTCCGTCTTGCCCCCCACCACGTCCGTTCCCGGCAAACGCAAGCGCGGCGAAGGCCAGTGGAAGCTGGGCTACCGCGAGCCCCTCAACCCGAACGAGCGCACGAAGAAGGACGACGACGGGCTGAACGTCCGCGCCCGTATCGAGAACGTCTACTCCAAGCGCGGGTTCGACTCGATCGACCCGGCCGACCTGCGCGGCCGGATGCGCTGGTGGGGCCTCTACACGCAGCGCCGGCCCGGCATCGACGGCGGCCGTACCGCGGCGCTGGAGCCCGAGGAGCTCGACGACCGCTACTTCATGCTCCGCGTCCGCATCGACGGCGGGGCGCTCACCACGGAGCAGCTGCGGGCGATCGGCGAGGTCTCGCAGGACCACGCGCGGGGCACCGCCGACGTCACCGACCGGCAGAACATCCAGTACCACTGGATCCAGATCGAGGACATGCCCGCGATCTGGAAGAAGCTCGAAGGCCTCGGCCTGCTCACCACCGAGGCGTGTGGCGACACCCCTCGCGTCATCCTCGGCTCGCCGGTCGCCGGGATCTCCGCCGACGAGAAGATCGACCCGAGCCCGGCGATCGACGCGATCCTCGAGCGCTACATCGGCAGCCCCGAGTTCTCCAACCTGCCGCGCAAGTTCAAGACCGCGATCTCCTGGCAGCAGGACGTGGCGCACGAGGTGAACGACGTCTCGTTCGTCGGCGTCGAGCACCCGGAGCACGGCCCCGGCTTCGACGTGTGGGTCGGGGGCGGGCTCTCCACCAACCCGAAGATCGCGCAGCGGCTCGGGGCGTGGGTCCCGCTCGACGAGGTCCCCGACGTCTGGGCGGGGATCATCTCGGTGTTCCGCGACTACGGCTACCGCAGGCTGCGCCACCGCGCGCGGATCAAGTTCCTCGTGGCCGACTGGGGCGCGGAGGAGTTCCGGCGCGTGCTGGAGGACGAGTACCTGGGCCGCAAGCTCGTGGACGGCCCCGCGCCCGCCACCCCCGAGAGCCCGATCGACCACATCGGCGTGCACAAGCAGGTCGACGGCCGCAACTACATCGGCGTCGCACCGGCCGCCGGGCGCGTCTCGGGAGCCACGCTGGTGGCGCTGGCCAAGGCCGCGGAGACCGCGGGCTCACGCCGGGTGCGGCTCACGCCGCAGCAGAAGATCGTCGTGCTCGACGTGCCCGACCGCAACGTCACGTCGCTGACCGCAGAGCTCGCCACCCTGGGCCTGCAGGTCGAGCCGTCGCCGTGGCGGCGCGCCACGATGGCCTGCACCGGCATCGAGTTCTGCAAGCTCGCCATCGTCGAGACGAAGGAGCGGGCGATCCGGCTGGTCGAGGAGCTGGAGCGCCGGCTCGCCGACGTCAGCCCGGACGTCCCGATCTCGATCCACCTCAACGGCTGCCCCAACGCCTGCGCCCGCACGCAGGTGGCCGACATCGGGCTCAAGGGCCAGATCGTCACCGCCGCCGACGGCACGCAGGTCGAGGGCTTCCAGGTGCACCTGGGCGGCGGCCTCGGCCTCGACGCCGGGTTCGGGCGGAAGCTGCGCGGGCTCAAGGTCACCAGCGCTGAGCTGGGCGACTACGTCGAGCGGGTCGTCCGCCGCTTCGTCGACCAGCGCGAGGACGGCGAGCGGTTCGCCCAGTGGGTCACCCGGGCCGCGGAGGGCGATCTCAAATGAGGCGCGAGGTGAGCCGGAATGTCTGAGCGTGCCGTCCCCTTCTACTGCCCGTACTGCGGCGAGGAGGACCTCCGTCCCGCGGAGCAGACCGAGAAGGTGCCGCACGGCGCCTGGTACTGCGCCGACTGCCTGCGGACGTTCTCGCTGAAACTCGTCGGAATCGGAATCGCGGAGACAGTTCGATGAGCGCAGCTTGCGCAGCGAACCATCAACACAGCGTCGCCGCGAAGCGGGCGACCGAGCGCAGCGAGGGAGCACGGTGAGCGGAGCTTGCGCAGCGAACCATCAACACAGCGTCGCCGCGAAGCGGGCGACCGAGCGCAGCGAGGGAGCACGATGAGCCTTGCGACAGAGGTTGACCTGCGGGCGGTGGCCGAGCGCGGTGCGGCCGAGCTGGGCCCGGACGCCACCGCCGAGCAGCTGCTCACCTGGGCCGCCGGAACGTTCGGCGAGCGGCTGATCGTCG
The DNA here is from genome assembly GCF_050948425.1 of Pseudonocardia xinjiangensis. Lineage (NCBI taxonomy): Bacteria > Bacillati > Actinomycetota > Actinomycetes > Pseudonocardiales > Pseudonocardiaceae > Pseudonocardia > Pseudonocardia xinjiangensis. Next base: position 5,931,437 of record NZ_CP192009.1, read on the forward strand.
CGTCGAACATGCAGGACGCGGTGCTCGTCGACCTGGCTGCCCGCGCGCTGCCGGGGGTGGACGTGCTGTTCCTCGAGACCGGCTACCACTTCGCCGAAACCATCGGGACGCGCGACGCCGTCGAGCACAGCTACGACGTGCGGATCGTCAACGCGACGGCGGAGCACAGCGTCGCGGAGCAGGACTCGCTGCTCGGCAAGGACCTGTTCGCCCGCGACCCGAACCAGTGCTGCGCGCTGCGCAAGGTCGCCCCGCTGCAGAAGACGCTCGCGGGTTACGACGCCTGGGTCACCGGCGTCCGCCGGGTCGAGGCACCGACCAGGGCGAACACGCCATTGGTCACGTTCGACGAGAAGTTCGGGCTGGTGAAGATCAACCCGATCGCCGCGTGGAGCGACGAGGACATGGACGCCTACATCGCCGAGCACGGGGTGCTGGTCAACCCGCTCGTGTCGGAGGGCTACCCGTCGATCGGGTGCGCCCCCTGCACCGCGAAGCCGGCGCCGGGCGCGGATCCGCGCAGCGGCCGCTGGGCGGGCACGGGCAAGATCGAGTGCGGGCTGCACGTCCAGTGACCGCCGCCGCAGCCCCCACCCTCGACGCGCTCGAGGCCCTCGAGTCCGAGTCCATCCACATCTTCCGCGAGGTGGCGGGAGAGTTCGACCGTCCGGTGATCCTGTTCTCCGGCGGCAAGGACTCCACGCTGCTGGTGCACCTCGCCGTCAAGGCGTTCGCGCCCGCGCCGGTGCCGTTCCCGCTGCTGCACGTCGACACCGGGCACAACTACCCCGAGGTCATCGACTTCCGCGACCGGATCGTCGAGCGGCTCGGGCTGCGCCTGGAGGTGGCGCACGTCCAGGACTGGATCGACGACGGCCGACTCGTCGAGCGCCCGGACGGCACGCGCAACCCGTTGCAGACCACCCCCCTGCTCGACACGATCGTCGAGCACCGGTTCGACGCGGTGTTCGGCGGCGGCCGGCGCGACGAGGAGCGGGCGCGGGCCAAGGAGCGGATCATCTCGCTGCGCGACGCGTTCGGCCGGTGGGACCCCCGCAGCCAGCGCCCGGAGCTGTGGAACCTCTACAACGGCCGCCACGCGCCCGGTGAGCACGTGCGCGTGTTCCCGATCTCCAACTGGACCGAGCTCGACGTCTGGCGCTACATCCAGCGTGAGGGGATCGAGCTGCCGTCGATCTACTTCGCCCACCAGCGCGAGGTCTTCCGCCGCGACGGCATGTGGCTCGCCGAGGGCCCGTGGGGCGGCCCGCGCGGCGCCGAGACCCTGGAGATGCGGGACGTCCGGTACCGGACGGTCGGCGACGGTTCGTGCACCGGTGCCGTCGAGTCCACGGCGGCCACGGTGGAGGAGATCATCGCCGAGGTCACCGCGTCCCGGCTCACCGAGCGCGGGGCCACCCGCGCCGACGACCGCCTCTCCGAGGCGGCGATGGAAGACCGGAAGCGCGAGGGGTACTTCTAGTGACACGGGATCTGCTCCGCTTCGCCACCGCCGGCAGCGTCGACGACGGAAAGTCCACTCTGGTCGGGCGCCTGCTGTACGACACCAAGTCGGTGCTCGCCGACCAGATCGAGGCCGTGCAACGCGCGTCGGTCGACAAGGGACTGGCCACTCCGGACCTGTCCCTGCTGGTGGACGGCCTGCGCGCCGAGCGCGAGCAGGGCATCACGATCGACGTGGCCTACCGCTACTTCGGCACCCCCACACGCGAGTTCGTGCTCGCCGACACCCCGGGACACGTGCAGTACACCCGCAACACGGTCACCGGCGCCTCCACCGCGGAGCTCGCGGTCCTGCTCGTCGACGCCCGCCACGGCGTCGTCGAGCAGACGCGCCGGCACGCCGCCGTGCTCGCCCTGCTGCGGGTGCCGCGGCTGGTGCTGGCCATTAACAAGATCGACCTGGTCGACTACGACGAGGCCGTCCTCGCCGCCATCGCCAAGGACTTCGCCGGCCTCGCCCGCTCGCTCGGTTTCGCCGACGAGGCCGTCGTGACGATCCCGGTGTCGGCGCTCGTGGGCGACAACGTCGTCGAACGCTCGGCGCGCACGCCCTGGTACGACGGCCCGACCCTGCTCGGGCACCTGGAGTCGGTGCCTGTGGCCGGTCCGGAGGTGGCAGCGCCGTTCCGCATGCCCGTCCAGTACGTGATCCGGCCCAGAACCGAGGAGCTGCACGACTACCGCGGCTACGCAGGCCAGGTCGCCGCCGGCACCGTCCGGCCCGGTGACGAGGTCGTGGTGCTGCCCGGCGGGGGCCGCACCACCGTCGAACGCGTCGACACGGCCGACGGACCGCTCGCCGCGGCCGGTGCCGGACGCAGCGTCACGGTGCTGCTGACCGACGACATCGACATCGCCCGCGGCGACGTCCTCGCCTCGGCCACGGCCCCGCCCCGGCTGACCGACGCGCTCGACGCCACGCTGTGCTGGCTGTCGGACAAGCCGCTGCGGCCGGGCGCCCGGCTGCTGCTCAAGCACGGCGCGCGCACCACCCAGGTGATCGTCGGAGCGCTGGGCGAGCGGCTGGACACCGACACCGTGTCCTATGTGGACGCTCCGGAGCAGCTGGGGATCAACGACATCGCACGCGTCAGCCTGCGCACGGCCGACCCGCTGCCCGTCGACGACTACGCCGACATCCGCGCCACCGGCAGCTTCCTGCTGATCGACCCGTCCACCGGCAACACGCTGGCGGCCGGCCTGGTCGGCAGCCCGCTCCGGCTGGCCACCTAGCCGCCGTGGCGCTCCAGCCCGTTCCCACCCGCCTGCCGTCGTACGCAGGAGGGCTCCGCGCCGGGGCCGAGGGGGCAGCACCGGTGCTGGTGGCCGTCGCGCACGGCAGCCGCGACCCGCGGTCGGCGGCCACCGTGGCGGAGCTCGCCGACGAGGTCCGCAGGCAGCACCCGGGGCTCGACGTGCGCGTGAGCTTCCTCGACCTGTCCGCCCCCCGCCTGCCGGACGTGCTCGCCGGCGTCGCCGCGGAGGGTCACCGGCGCGTGGTGGTCGTCCCGCTGCTGCTGGGCCACGCCTTCCACGCGAGGGTCGACGTCCCGGGCGAGGTCGCGAAGGCCGCCCGGCGCCACCCCCAGCTCGCCATCACCACGGCCGGCGTGCTCGGCGGCAGCCCGCTGCTGGAGGCCGCGGCCCTGGACCGCCTCGCCGCCGTCGCCGGCCCGCTCCCCGACCCGGGCCTCGGTGTGGTGCTCGCCGCCATCGGCTCTTCCCACGCCCCGGCGAACGCCGCCGTCGCCCAGGTCGTCGAGGGCTGGGCCCGCCGCTTCGGGTGGGCGGGCGGGGTGGCGGCCTTCGCCACGTCGACGTCCCCGACCGTGCCGCAGGCGATCGCTGCGCTCCGCGCGCAGGGCGCCGAGCGGGTGGCGGTGGCCCAGTGGATCCTCGCCCCGGGCCTGCTCCCGGACGCGATCGCCCGCACGGCCCACGCCGCAGGCGAAGACGTCCTGCTCGCCGCCCCCCTGGCCGCCCACCCGGCAGTCGCGACCCTGGTGGCCGACAGGTACCGGATGGCCCCCGCAACCCCCACCCTCTGCCGCACAGCAGGCTGACCACCCCCACCCCACCCGCACTTCGGACGCCCCGCGACCGCCCGCGAGTCGCCCGATTCCGGTGCGCGAGTCGCCCGATCCGCGCGCACGAGTCGCCCGATCCGGGCGCGCGAGCCACCGGGCCCGCACCCGGCCGCCGGAACCGCGCCCCACCGCCCCAGCCGCGTCCTCGCAGAGCGGCCGTACCCCTCGCAGCCCCCACAGCACCTGCGACGAACCCACCCGCGCTGTGAGGACACCGAACCACCCGCGAGTCGCCCGGATCGGTGGCCCGAGTCGCCCGATCTGCGCGCCCCCGCCCCCCGGGCCGCGCACGAGCCGTCCCCAGCCCTACCGCTGCACACCATGGAGCCGTACTGCTGCTGGGACGCGCCTCAGACCGCACTCCGAAGTGCGCCCGCGGTGTGGATGTCCGGACATCCTGCGCTCGCCCATCCGGCGTATCGCCCGGCCGGGGAGGTGGTGTCCGTACATTTCGTGCGGTTCCCGCCTCTCGGACGCCTGGTTGTCCTCCCCCCGGACGGGACGCACGATGGTGCAGTGACGTCGACGCAGGTGTGCCCGCAGGGCCCCACCGTGTCCCGACGTGCCGACCTCGCCTCGATGTCGGGGTTCCTGGTCACCGATCTCGAGAGGTTCTGGCCGTCCCGCCGCGGCCACGCCTTCGACGAGTTCTGTCGCTGACCTCCCGCATCGCCCGCTGATCCGCCGCCGCGCCTCCGCGCGCGCCATCAGCACACGTGCGCTCCGCCTGCCCGGGCATTCCCGGTCGGGCACGCCCCACCCAGAACAGGACTCCATCCGATGCCCCGGCTCCGCACCCCCGCCCTGATACCGGCCGTGATCACGGCCGTGATCGCCCTGCTCACCGCCACCGCGTGCTCGCGCGCCGAACCGGCGCCCACCGACAACGCCGCGCCCGTCAACGGCGGGAAGGCGACGGAGCTGCGGCTCGGGTACTTCCCGAACGTCACGCACGCGCCGGCGATCATCGGCGTGGAGCAGGGACTGTTCAAGGCCGAGCTGGGCGACACCACCTTGACGCCGCAGACCTTCAACGCTGGCGGCGACGCCGTCAACGCGCTGCTCGGCGGCTCGCTCGACGCCACCTACATCGGCTCCGGACCGGCGATCAACGCCTTCGCGAAGTCCGACGGCCAGGTGCGCGTGATCGCCGGTGCCACCGCGGGCGGCGCACAGCTCGTCGTGAAGCCCGACATCACCGATCCGCAGCAGCTCAAGGGCAAGACGATCGCAACCCCGCAGCTGGGCAACACCCAGGACATCGCGCTGAAGGTGTGGCTGAAGAAGAACGGGCTCACCGCGGGTGACGGCCCGCAGGACGTCAAGATCGCCAACCTCGACAACCCGCGCACGCTCGACGCGTTCCGCCAGGGCAGCGTCGACGGCGGCTGGCTCCCGGAGCCGTGGAGCTCCCAGCTCGTCCTCAACGCCGGTGCGAAGGTGCTGCTCGACGAACGCAGCCTCTGGCCGAACGGCCGCTTCCCCACCACCGTGCTGCTCGTGCGGGCCGACTTCGTGCAGAAGTACCCGGAGACCGTCCGCGAGCTGCTGCGGGCACACATCAAGGCGATCGACCTCGCCCAGACCGATCCGGCCCAGGCCAAGACCATCGTCAACCAGGGTCTGCAGAAGCTCACCGGCAGCGCGCTCCCCGGGCCCGTGATCGACCGTGCCTTCGAGAACATCACGCTCGACCCCGATCCGCTCGCCTCGACGTTCCCGCATCTCGCGCAGGACAGCGCCACGGCAGGGATCACCGAGAAGCCGACCGACCTGGCGGGCTTCCTCGACGTCGCGCCGCTGAACGCCGAACTCCAGGCCGCCGGCAAGCCGCCCGTGGACGCCGCAGGACTCGACAAGCCCGGAGGCAACTCATGACCGCCACCCTCGACCGTCACGTCGGCACCCAGCACCGCGCCGCGGTCGACCTGCAGGGCGTCGGCAAGGTCTTCGGCCGGGGCACCTCGGCCGTCACCGCGCTGACCGAGGTGGACCTGCGGGTGCAGCCGGGCGAGTTCGTGGTGCTGCTCGGGGCGTCGGGCTGCGGCAAGACCACGCTCCTCAACCTCGTCGCCGGGCTCGACCAGCCGACGGCCGGCGCCGTGACGGTGGACAGCGGCCGTCCCGCGGTGATGTTCCAGGAACCCGCCCTCCTGCCGTGGCTGGACGCCGGTCGCAACGTCGAGCTCCCGCTGCGGCTGGCCGGGGTCGGCCGTGCCGCCCGCCGCGCCCGTGCCGCCGAACTGCTGGACCTCGTCCGGCTGGGCGGCCTGGCGCGCAAGCGGCCCCACGAGCTGTCCGGCGGCATGCGGCAGCGCGTCGCGCTGGCCCGCGCGCTGGCCGCCACGTCGAGCGGGACCGACGCCGAGGGCGGCCTCCTGCTGATGGACGAGCCGTTCGCCGCGCTGGACGCCATCACGCGCGACTTCCTGCAGGGCGAGCTGCAGCGGATCTGGCAGGCCACCGGGGCCGCGGTGCTGTTCGTGACCCACGACGTCCGGGAGGCCGTCCGGCTCGGGCAGCGGGTCGTGCTGCTGTCGTCGCGGCCGGGCACCGTCGTGCGCGAGTGGGACCTCGCCGCCGCCGGGACCGACCGGGAGGAGCTCTCCGAGGAGATCACCGGCAGGCTCCGGGAGGTGATCTCCACACATGCCCGCGCCTGAGGTCGTCTCCGACGCGCAGTCCGCCGACACCGCCGCGGTCGGGGCGGGCCTCGACGCCCTCGACACGCCCACCGAGGCGCGCAAGCCGGTGCTGCGCCGGGTGCTGGCCACCTGGCTGCCGCCGCTGATCGCGCTCGTCCTGTTCATCGGCGTGTGGCAGGCCGTGTGGGCCTCGGCGATCTATCCGGAGTACCAGCTGCCCGCCCCGCTCGCGGTGTGGCAGGAGTTCGCCGGCACGGTCGTCGACGGCAGCATCTGGGGGATCGTCTGGGTGTCGCTGCACCGTGCGGTGCTCGGGTTCCTCACCTCGGTGGTGGTCGCCACACCGCTCGGGCTGCTCGTCGCGAAGGTCCCCGTGGTGCGGGCCGCGATCGGGCCGCTGCTGGCGGGCATGCAGAGCCTGCCGTCCGTGGCGTGGGTGCCGGCGGCCGTGCTGTGGTTCGGGCTGACCGACACCACCATCTACTTCGTGGTGCTGCTCGGCGCCATCCCGTCGATCGCCAACGGGCTGGTGTCGGGCATCGACCAGGTCCCGCCGATCCTGCCGCGCGTCGGGCAGGTCATGGGGGCAGGCCGGATCGACTCGGCGCGGCTGATCCTGCTGCCCGCCGCGCTGCCGGGCTACATCGCGGGCTGCAAGCAGGGCTGGGCCTTCTCCTGGCGTTCCCTGATGGCGGCGGAGATCATCGCGACGTCCCCGCAGCTGGGGATCGGGCTCGGCGCGTACCTCAAGCAGGGCAGCGACTTCAACAGCATGCCCGGCGTCATCGCCGCGATCTTCCTGATCCTGCTGGTCGGCGTCGGGGTCGAGCTACTGGCGTTCCGGCCGCTGGAGCGTCGCGTGCTGCGCGCCCGCGGCCTGGCGACGGCGCCCTGATGGCCGCGCCCGCGCTCGCCAGGCGGCGGCACGTCGACTACTGCCGCGTCCCCAGCACGGGCTGTCCCGCCTGATCGACGTTCCCCCGGTGGCGCGTGGCGCGCCGGGACCTCGATCGGACGACAGGACGAAACCATGAGTACCCCCGACCCCCACAACGACCCGACGGTTGGCGGCGCCCGCCGCACCGCCCTGAACGAGGACTGGGCCGCGACGATCGTCGGCCTGCTGCTGCTCGCGCTCGTGCTCACGGGCCTGGTGCCCGGCTGGCTGGTGCCCTGATGAGCAGCGCACCGGGCACCGGGGACATCGGCTCCGAGACCGCCGAGGCACCCGCACAGGACGCCGGAACCTCCCCGTCAGCGGGATGGGCTGTCGGCGGTGTCGTCGCCGTCCTCGTGCTGGGCGGCCTCGCCCGCTACCTGGAACAGACCGTCCCGGACGCCACCGACGGCACCGCCTTCGGCGAGATCGCCGCGGCCATCGAGTACCCCGTGTACGCGATCGTGCTGGGCCTGCTGGGCAACGTCGTGCTCACGCAGCTGGGCCTGCGCGACCGGCTGGCCGCCGGGTTCCGCACCGAGTTCTTCATCAAGACCGGGCTCGTGCTGCTCGGCGCATCCATCAACTTCGCCGTGATCGTCAGTGCCGCGGGCCCCGCGATCGTCCAGGCGGTCGTGCTGATCACCGTGGTCTTCGCGTTCACGTGGTGGCTCGGCGGCCGGCTGGGCCTGGACGACAAGCTCCGCGCGCTGCTCGCCTCGGCCGTGTCGATCTGCGGGGTGAGCGCCGCGATCGCGGCGGCAGGCGCCGTGCAGGCCCGGAAGGAGCAGCTGGCCTACACCGCCAGCATGGTGATCATCTTCGCCCTGCCGTCGATCTTCCTGCTGCCGGCCGCGGTCGACGCGCTGGGGCTCGACCAGGCCGTCGGTGGGGCGTGGGTCGGCGGCAACATCGACACCACGGCGGCGGTCACTGCCGCCGGGGCGATCGTGGGCGAGGAGGCGCTGCAGATCGCCACCATCGTCAAGACCACGCAGAACGCGCTGCTGGGCGTCGTCGCCGTCGCGCTGACGGCGTACTTCACCCTGCGCGTGGAGCGCAGCGCGGTCTCCGCCCGGCCGAAGGCCCGCGAGCTGTGGGAGCGGTTCCCGAAGTTCGTGCTCGGCTTCCTCGCCGCGTCGATCATCGCGACGATCTACATCGGCGCGGTCGGCTCGGCCGACGCCAGGCCGTACATCACGATCGTCAACGACCTGCGGACGCTGTTCCTCATCCTGGCGTTCGTCTCCATCGGGCTGGAGTTCCGCGTCGCGCCGCTGCGCGAGGCCGGCTGGCGCCCGGTCGGGGTGTTCGCGAGCGCCACCGTGGTGAACCTGGCCGTCGGCCTGGGACTCGCCGTCCTGCTCTTCTCCGGCTTCTCCGCCGCGACATAGGCGGAACCGGTGAACCCCTATCCCGGCTCGACGCTCACGAGGCGACGCGACCGGGACCTGTGCCACCACGCGAGCGCGCTCTGTCGGACGCACCGCCGACCCGGTCCGTCCGACACCCACCTCCTGGAGGTACCCATGTCCACCCCCACCCGCGAGTCCATCCGCCGGACCATCGCCGACCGCATGCTCGACTCGCTCGAGGACCTGGTGCGCAGGCACCGCGCTCTCGCGCTGGACGAGCAGCCCGCCGGGGAGCAGGTCGACCTGCACGCCGAGCTCATCGCCGCCGAGGTGGCGCACGAGCTGGCCGTGGTCAGCAGCGCCCTGCACCGGCACCCGCCGTTGGGCTGAGGCGCCGGCCCGACCGCCCGTCCCGGAGGGCCGGGGCTACAGCCGCGGGTCCACCGGCTCCGACTCCAGCGCGAGCACCGCGAAGACGCACTCGTGCACGCGCCACAGCGGTTCCCCCGCCGCCAGCCGCTCGAGCGCCTCCAGGCCCAGCGCGTACTCGCGGAGCGCGAGGGCCCGCTTGACGCCCAGGCCGCGCCCGCGCAGCCGCTCGAGGTTGGCGGGTGCCGCGTACTCGGGGCCGTAGATGAGACGCAGGTACTCCGGCCCCCGCACCTTCACCCCCGGCTGCACCAGGCGACGGCCCTCGCGGGTGAGGTTGGCCAGCGGCTTGACGACCATGCCCTCGCCGCCCGCGCCGGTCAGGTCCTCCCACCACGTCGTGCCCGCGGCCACCGAGGCCTCGTCGGTGGTGTCGACCACCAGGGAGGCGGTCCGGCGGAAGAGCTCCGTCCCGGCCTCGTGGAGGCGGTCGGCCACGGCGAGGTGCCAGTCGTGGGCGCGGGTGTGGAACGTCGCGCCCTCGGCGGCGAGCACCTGGAACGGGGCCAGCTGCACGCCCGCCAGCCCGTCGGTGGGCCAGCAGTACCGCCGGTACGCCTCGCGGAACGCCGTGGCACCGGCGGCACGGGCGGTCATCCCGGCCGCCAGGTCCGCCACGTCGATCCCGCGCGCCGCGGCGGCCGCGAGTGCCGCCCCGGACGCCGACAGCGCGGCCCCGGCCGCCGCGCCGACCGCGGCGTACTGGTCGCGGATGAGGCCACCCGCCTTCGCGCTCCACGGCAGCAGTTCGGCGTCGAGCAGCATCCACCCGGTGTCCAGCTCGTCCCAGAGCCCGGCCGCGGTGACCGCGGCCCGGACGCGCTCCAGCAGCTGTGCCGTCAGCGCGGGCGGGAAGAACGGGCGTCCCGTGCGCGTCACCACCGTGCCGGGCCCGGGCACCCCGAAGCGCTGCGCGCCGACGGCATCGTCGCGGCATACCAGCACGACCGCCCGCGACCCCATGTGCTTCTCCTCGCACACGACGAGCGGGACGCCGGCGGCGCGGAACCCGGCGAACGCCTCCGCGGGGTGCTCCAACAGCCCGTCGCGGGTGGACGTGGCCGTCGGCGCCATGGTGGGCGGCAGGTAGAGCAGCCACCGCGGGTCCACCGCGAACCGGCTCATCACCTCGAGCGCGGCCGCCGCCTGCTCGGCCCGCACCGTGATCGTGCCGTGGTGTGCGGTGGCGATCATGCGCTTGCCGGTCACGTCGGCGATGTCGAGCACGTCGGGCGCCCGGGCCGGGGCCTGCACGGCGGGGGGCGGGGCGAGCGGGCGCTTCGGCTCGTACCAGACCTGCTGCGCCACGACGGCCACGACCTCGCGCTCCGGGTAGCGCAGCGCCGTGAGCTTCCCCCCGAACACCACGCCGGTGTCGAGGCACATCGTCCCGTTGACCCACTCCACCTGCGGTGTGGGCGTGTGCCCGTACAGGACGGTCGCCGCGCCGCGGTAGTCGTTGGCCCACGGGTAGCGCACCGGCAGGCCGTACTCGTCGGTCTCGCCCGTGGTGTCGCCGTAGAGCGCGAGGCTGCGCACGCGTCCGGACGCGCGGCGGTGGAAGCGTTCCGGAAGCCCGGCGTGTGCGACGACGAGCCGTCCACCGTCGAGGACGTAGTGCGAGACGAGCCCGTCGCAGAACTCCCGCACGGCGGCGCGGAACTCCTCGCTCTGCCCGGACAGCTGCGACAGGGACTCGGCGAGCCCGTGGGTGACCTGCACCGTGCGGCCCGACAGCGCCCGCACCAGCTTCTGCTCGTGGTTGCCGCACACGCACAGCGCGTCTCCCCCGGCGACCATCCCCATGACCAGCCGCAGCACCCCGGGGGTGTCCGGGCCGCGGTCCACCAGGTCGCCCACGAACACCGCGCGTCGCCCGGCCGGGTGGTGCGCCCCGACCGCGCGCCCCTCCTCGTCGCGGACGAGGTCGTAGCCCAGGGTGGTGAGCAGGCCCTCCAGCTCCCCACGGCACCCGTGCACGTCGCCGATCACGTCGAACGGGCCCGTCTCGGTACGGCGGTCGTTGAGCAGCGGCTCGATCTCGATCCGCGCGGCGTCGACCTCCTCCACCGAACGCAGCACGTGCACCCGGCGGAACCCCTCCTTCGCCAGTGCCCGCAGCGACCGGTGCAGCTCGCCACGCTGGCGCCGGATCACGTGCGGGCCGAAGGTGCGGTCGGTCCGGGCCTCGTTGCGCTGCCGGCAGACCGCCTCCGGCACGTCCAGGACGATGGCGACCGGCAGAACGTCGTGCTCACGCGCCAGCGCCACCAGCGGCGCGCGGGCCTCCCGCTGCACGCTGGTGGCGTCGACGACGGTGATCCGGCCGGCCGCCAGCCGCTTGCCCGCCACGACGTGCAGCGCCTCGAACGCGGCCGTGGTGGCCGACTGGTCGTTCTCGTCGTCGGCGACCATCGCCCGGAAGGCGTCGCTGGAGAGCACCTGCGTCGGCGCGAAGTGGGTGCGGGCGAAGGTCGACTTCCCCGAGCCGGACGCGCCGACGAGCACGACCAGCGCCATGTCGGGGATGCGCAGCACACGCGGCTCACTCATCGCCCGCCCTCCGGTGCCTGCTCCCGCTCGAAGACGGCAAGCTGGGTGGGTGGGCCGACGTCCGGGTCGTCGGGGCCGACGGGCCGGAACCCGACCGTGTAGCCGTGCCGGGCGGCCACCGCCCCGGACCACTCGCGGAACTGCGCCCTCGTCCATTCGAAACGGTGGTCGGAGTGGCGCATCCGGCCCGCTTCCAGGCTGTCGAAGCGCACGTTGTGCTCGACGTTGGGGGTGGTCACCACCACCGCGGCAGGCCGCGCCGCGGCGAACACGGCGTGCTCCAGCGCGGGCAGCCTGCTCTCGTCGACGTGCTCGATCACCTCCATCAGGACGGCGGCGTCGTAGCCGGCCAGCGTCTGGTCGGTGTAGGTGAGCGCCGACTGCCGCAGCGTGATCCGCTCCCGCTGCCGCTCGGCCATCCGGTCGAGCGCCACGGCGCGCGTCGCGGCCTCGAGGGCGCTCGCCGACACGTCGATGCCGACGATCTCGGTGAGCTCCCGGTCGGCGATCAGCTCCCGCAGCAGCGCGCCGTTGCCGCAGCCGAGGTCGAGGACCCGGCGCGCGCCCAGCTCCTTGAGCACGCCGAGCACGCTGTGCCTGCGCTGCACCGCCAGTGGCTCCGGCCGCTCGGGCACCGCCGTGGCCACCGGCTCGGCGAGCGCGTCGTCGAGCTCGGCCACGTCGGTGTCGTCGGCGTCGGCGAGGCGCTCCAGCGCCGTGCGCACGTAGGGACGCTGGTGCGCGAGGTACCGCCGGCTGATCAGCGTGCGTTCCGGGTGGGCGGCGAGCCAGCCCGCGCCGGCCCGCAGGAGCTTGTCGACCTCGTCCTGGCCCACCCAGTAGTGCTTGCTGCCGTCGAGCACCGGCAGCAGGACGTATAGGTGGCTCAGGGCATCGGCCAGGCGCATCTCCCCGGTCAGCGTCGTGTCGAGGTAGCGCGAGTCGCCCCACTCGGGGAACTGCGGGTCCAGCGGCACCGGGTCGGCCACCACCTGCCAGCCCAGCGGCGTGAACAGGCGCTCGACCAGCTCCCGGCCGTCGCGGCAGGGCAGCGTCGGGATGCGGACCGACAGCGGGATCGGCCGGGCCGCCAGCTCGGGGCGCGCCGCGCAGCGGCCCTTCATCGCCGAGGAGAACACGGAGCCGAGCGCGACCGCGAGCAGCGAGCCCGCCACGTACGGCCGGTCGTTCACGTACTGCCCCAGCGTGAACCCGGTGGTAGCACCACCCTTCACGAGCGCGACCGGGTCGACGTCCAGCAGCAGGGCCGCGGTGCATTCCTCCTGGTCCGCCAGCGGGTAGAACACGTGCGCCGTACCGGCCGCCACCGGGAACGCCTGGGCCCGGTCCGGGTGCTTGTGCAGCAGGTACCCGAGGTCGGTGGCCGGCTCCGCGGTGGTGGTCAACATCAGCAACACGGAGGAAGCCTGTCAGACGGCCCGCCACGGCCGGTCCGGCGTTGCAGCAAAGCCACTTTGCGGCAACGAGGTTGCATGAAAGTGGCTTTGCTGCAATGGGGGCAGTGCTCACGTGCGGAGTGCTCAGGCGGCGGAGGCGGACTCCCGCGCCACGGGCAGGCTGCGCAGCACCGCGCGGGCCACGGCGTCGTTGTAGCGCAGGCTCTGGGCGTTCATCCCCGGGCGCGTGAACGCACCGGCCACCTTCACCGCGGTGTGCGGGCCGACGGCGAAGCGGCGCGGGTGCACCGTGCCGGAGGCGTCGACCAGCGCGCCGTCGGACGGGCGCACGCGGATGAGCCCCGTGTTGCGCAGGACGGTGCCGTCGTCGTCAACGATGACGGCCTCACCCGCGGCACCGCTGCGCATCAGGCTCGCGAGCAGCGGGTCCTCGGTGCGGGCGGCGCTGGCGTCGGGCAGCCGGGCGTCCACCAGCGCGGTGGCCGTGACGGGCGGGGCGCCCTCCAGCGTCGCGCTGCCCGCGCGGAACGTGCCGTCGGCGACGTCCACCCACATCCCGGCCCCGAGGAACTCGACGAACCCCGCCCGGGACAGCGCGAGCAGCTGGCGCACCCGGAACCCGGGCGGCCCGCTGGCGACGGCGTTGAAGAAGCTCTGCCACCAGCGCACGTCGAACGCCTGCGACCGGGCGGAGAGCGTGCCCGCCCCGATGAGCCTGCCCAGCGACCCGTACACCGAGAGCATCGCGACGAACGCCCCCAGGTGCGGGGTGTGTGCCGGGTCGACGTGCTGGCGCAGGTCCTCGGCAATCCGCTCGCGCACCAGGGGCTGCAGCGCGGCGAGGTCCGGGGCGTGCACGCCGTCGAGCGGGCGGTCCAGTGCGGCGAAGTCGATGCGGTCGACGGTGTCGGGCACCGCTGCGGTGATCAGCTCGGCCATGGCCGGGGTGTCCCAGCCGAGCTCGGAGTACCGGGCGGCGAACTCGTCCCAGGGCAGCCGGACGCGGTCCGGGTGGCCGAGGAACAGCTCGTGGTACCAGCCCCAGGCGATCTCCTTGGCCATGAGCGGCCACACCTGCGCCCGCAGCTCGACGGGCTCACCCGCGGCAATCAGCGGGTCGACCTCGGCCGGCCCGAAGAACCGCGGCAGCGGCGGGCGTCCGCCGCGCAGCTCGTAGTGGGGCTTGGAGTGGTAGGGCGCGCCCCGCGGCGAGCCCACGACCAGGTGCGGTTCGGCGCCCGACGGGACGTAGCGCAGGGTGTCCCCGTCCGCGTCGACCGGCTCGAACCGGCCGCCGCGACCCTCGAACAGCAGCACCACGAGGTCGATGAACGCGAGCCCCATGCCGCGCACGATCGCCGTCTGTCCCGGCCGGACCACCGAGAGGTCGGTGTCGGTGGTCTGCTCCGGCGGCAGGTAGAGCAGCCCGAGCTCGGCCGCCCGGTCGACGAGGGCGAGCTCCTCCGCGGTGGGCGTCGCGTCGAGATGCCCGGAGGCGAGCACCACCGTGTCGACGCGCAACGGCGGGCCGTCCTCCAGGAACACGGTCTGCGTCGGCCCGTCCTCGGCGAGCCCGACGGCCCGGGTGCGGTGGACGTGCACCCGCACCCCCGGCGGCATCCCGGCGATCACCTCGTCCAGCACCCAGCCCAGGTACGCGCTCTGCAGGCGCCTGCTGGGAAAGGTCGAGGCGGTGACGGCGCGCAGCTCGGCGGCCAGCTCGGGCCCCAGCTCGTCGGGGTCGCCGTGGGCCTGCAGCTCCTGCGCCCAGTCCCAGAACGAGGGGCCCGGCCGGATCGGCCCCTCGCAGACGACGGAGTCGTCGGTGTACATGGTGACGTCGGCGGCCATCGAGTTCATGGCCAGCAGCGGCGACTGGTCGTGGCGCCAGATCCGGCCGGCGCCCGCCGGGTAGGGGTCGATCAGGTGCACGTCGAGCCCGGTTCCGACGCTGCCCGACAGCAGTTCCGGAGCGCTCGCGCCGAGGCGCTCGAGTATCCCGGCGCCGCGCGGCCCGGCACCGACGATCGCGATCGCGGAGGTCAAGGGGTTCCTCTCGGCAGGCGGACGTGGACGGTCCGTGCCTCAGACGGCGGTGCTGGTGCGGCACAGGTCCACGTGCCACCGCCGCACCAGCCGCAACCCCATCACTCGACAGTAGGTCGGCGTGCCGTCACGGGCCAGTGATGCGGACGCAACTCACGTGCCTTTCCCGCAGTGCGCGGTGACCGCATCGACCAGGGCGGCGAGCGAGGCGGCCACCCGGTCTGCGCCTGCGGTGAGGGCTCCCGCCGGTTCCACCAGGTACCCGTCCCGGCGGATCTCGATCATGATGGAGAGCACCCGCTGGTCCGTGCCGTGGTGGGCGAGCGGGACGTAGGTGCCCGCGAACGGTGAGTCGAGCCCCACCGTCCCGATCGGGGCGAACGCCGTCCCGGCCGCCGCGACGAGCCACTCCGGGGTGTGCACGGCGTCGGTGCCGAGGCAGACGGCGGGCCGGGGACCGGCGGCGTGCAGCTCGTAGGGCAGCGGCACCGACGGGTAGGAGTGCACGTCCAGCAGCACGGCGCGGCCGGTGGCGGCGAGCCGGTCGTCGACGGCGTCGCGCACCGCGGTGGCCCACGGGGTGTAGAACGCGTCCAGCAGGGCGTGGCGGTGCCCGGGGTCGTCGTCGCGGATCCGCTGCCCGTGCGTGCCCCGCGTGTAGACCGCGGCCATGCCGACCGCCGCCATCTCCTCCCGCTCGTCGGGGAACCGCTCCGGGTCGACGACGAGCCGGGACACGCGGTTGACCAGCGTCCACGGCCGCAAACGGGCACGGTCCGCGGCAGCCGTGGCGATGCGGTCGGTGTGGTGGTCGGTCAACGCCGCCTGCTCGGCCGCCAGTTCGTCGTCGTCGACCACCAGGTGCGGGCGCGTCCACGCCGGGACCTCGGTGCCGGCGTGCGGGACGTGCAGCAGCACGGGACTTCGGCCGTCACCTGGGAGCACCCGCCCATCCTTCCCGAATGTGACCGGCCCGATGTCCGGTTGACGGCCTCAGCGCCCGGTGCTGGAGTGGAGGACGTGACCGTCCGGGTTCCCCTGGTGACGCGACCGCACATCGACCTCGGCCGGGTGTGGTCTGCGGCGTGTCCGGGCTCCTGAGCCCCCAGCCCCGCACCCACCTCCCGGAAGGACCCATCATGCCCGTCGAGTTCCTCGGCATCGGCGCCACCAACAACGGCTCGGAGACCGATCCGCGCACCGGTCCCGCGTTCGACAAGGAGTACACGCTCGCCCTCGCCCGGGCCCACGAGGAGACCGGATGGGACCGGGTGCTCACCGCCTACGGCTCCGGCAGCCCCGACCCGGCACAGGCCGCGGCGCTCATCGCGACCCACACCGAGCGGCTGCAGCTGTTGCTGGCCCACCGGCCGAACGTCTCCTACCCCACCTTCGCCGCGAAGACCGTCGCCACGCTCGACCAGATCAGCGACGGACGGCTCACCCTGCACGTGATCACCGGCGGCAACGACCACGAGCAGCAGCGCGAGGGCGACACCCTGCCCAAGGACCGCCGCTACGACCGCACCCGCGAGGCCATCCAGATCTTCAAGAAGGCCTGGACGTCGCGCGAGCCGTTCGACTTCCACGGCGAGCACTACGACTTCAGCGACTTCGTGCTGGACGTCGAGCCCGCGCAGAAGCCGCGCCCGCGCATCTCCTTCGGCGGGTCCTCGGCCGCCGCGTACAAGGTCGGGGCGGAGGAGGCCGACATCTACGCGCTGTGGGGCGAGCCGCTCGCCGGCACCGCCGAACAGATCGCCACGATCACCGAGCTCGCCCGTGCGGCCGGGCGGCCGGCGCCGACGTTCCAGGTGGCGTTCCGCCCCATCCTCGGCCGCACCGAGGAGGAGGCCTGGGAGAAGGCCTACGCCACGGTGGCCCGCATCCAGGACCGGACGAAGGGCGGCACGTCGCAGCTCACCCGCCGCCACAAGCTCACCGACCCCGAGAACGCCGGTTCCCAGCGGCTGCTGGAGGTGGCCGCGCAGGGTGAGCGCTTCGACCGTGCACTGTGGACGGTCACCGCGAAGGCCACCGGCGGGGCGGGCAACTCCACCGCGCTGGTGGGCACCCCGGAGACGGTGGCCGCCGCCCTGCTGGACTACTACGACCTCGGCGTCCGCATCCTGTCCGCCCGCGGCTACGACCTGCTCGAGGACGCCAAGGAGTTCGGCCGCGAGGTGATCCCGCTCGTGCGTGCCGAGGTGGCGCGGCGCGATGCGGAGCAGGCCCGCACCGCCGTTCCCGCCTGACGCAGACAGAGCGGCGTGGCGCAGCTCAGCGCAGTACCGCCTGGGTCTGCGTCACCCGCGCGACGCGCTTTCCGGCCGCGTCGCGCAGCTCGGTGTCGATGACGAGCGTGCTGCGCCCCGCGTGCAGCACGCTCGCCACGGCGTCGACGTGCCCGGACGTCACGGGGCGCAGGAAGTTCGTCGCCGAGGTCACGGTGGCCGTTCCCGTCGCGCCGTCGGGAAGGTTGAGGAACGCGCACCAGCCACCGGCGGCGTCGGCCAGCGCCATCAGCGCCCCGCCGTGCAGCAGGCCACCGGACGTGCACCGGGTGCCGTCCCAGTCCAGGCGCAGCGCCACCTCGTCCGGTCCGGCCCGCAGCGCGGTGGCGCCGAGCACGGCGGTGAAGGGCATCGCGCGGTGCATCTGCGTGGTGAGGTCGTCGGTCACAGGAGGCACACTGCATCCCCGCCGTGCTGCCGGTCCATTACCTGCGGGGTCATCGATCAGGCGCGCCGGGCCGGTTAGCGTCCGGTCATGACCGCCGCCACCGCCGCCGGAACCGCGTTCGGATCGCTGCTGCGGGACTGGCGTCAGCGCCGCCGGCTGACACAGCTCGACCTCGGCCTGCGGGCCGAGGTGTCCGCCCGGCACCTGAGCTTCCTGGAGACCGGCCGGTCGAAGCCGAGCCGGGAGATGGTGCTGCACCTGTCCGAGGAGCTGGACGTGCCGTTGCGAGCCCGCAACGAGCTGATGATGGCGGCCGGGTTCGCCCCGGCCTACACCCAGCACGGCCTCGACGACGCCGAGCTGGGCGAGGTGCAGCGCTCGTTGCGCCGGGTCCTCGACGGCCAGGAGCCCTATCCCGCGGTCCTCGTCGACGGCTCGTGGAACCTGCTCGCGGCGAACCGGGCGGTCGCGCTGCTCACCGACCTCGTCGACCCCGAACTGCTCGCGGAGCCCGCCAACGTCCTGCGGGTGAGCCTGCACCCGCGCGGGCTGGCCCCGCACGTCGTCGACCTGGAGGAGTACGCCGCCCATCTGGTGTCCCGGCTGCGCCGGCAGGCGGAGCGATCGGCGACCACGGGGCTGCGCGCACTGCTGGGCGAGCTCGTCGGGTACTGCCGGGACGCCGGGCTCGATCCGGCAGCGCAGCCCCGCGACCGGATCCTGCTGCCGCTGCGGCTGCGGCACCCGGACCAGGAGCTCACGCTCTTCTCGACGGTGGCGGTGCTCGGCGCGCCGCTCGACGTGACGCTGGAGGAGGTGGCCATCGAGAGCTTCTTCCCCGCCGACGACGCCACGGCCACCTACCTGCGGGAGCGGTTCGCCTGATCCCTCCCGAACTGTCGGGGCCGTGGTGGACCATGAAGGTCCGGGGTGTGACGGGGGGACCGCGTGGGTGAGAAGCCGGGGCCTGCCCCGTTGATCGGGGTCGACGACATCGGCACACCCGCATGGGCGCGGGGCTACGAGTCGGCGGCGAACGCCGGCCTGCTGGCGGTGGCCCGCACCGCACCGCGCACGGCGCTGCTGGCCGCACGCTGGGCATGGCAGACATCGCCGCGGCTCACGTTCGCCACCGGCGTGCTGCAGCTGCTCGCGGGCATGGTCACGGCGTTCGGGCTGCTCGCCACGGCCGACGTGTTCACCCGACTCCTGCAGCAGGGTCCCACCCCGGACCGCGTGGTGGCCGCGCTGCCCGCACTCGCCGTCGTGGTGGCGGCGTCCGCGGGCCGTGGCCTGCTGGACGCCGCCGTCGCCGCGCTGACGGGCGCGCTCGTGCCACGCGTGGAGCAGCGGGCTCAGGACATGCTGCACGCCGCCGTGATCGAGGTCGAGCTGGTGGCCTTCGACGATCCGGACTTCGCCGAGCTCGTCGAGCGGGCCACGACCCACGGCCCGGACCGGGTGCGGTCGGTCGTCCGGGACACCGGCGACCTCCTCGCCTCTCTGGTGTCGGTCACGGCGGCCGTCGCCACAGCGGGGCTGCTGCACCCGCTGCTGGCGCCCGTGGTGCTGCTGGCCGTGCTGCCGCAGGGATGGGCGTCGATCCGGTCGGCGCGGCTCATGTTCGACTCCTTCGTGCGCCTGAACTCGCGGCGCAGGCGCCTCGGGGTGACCAGCGGTCTGATCACCGGGCGGGACGAGGCCGCCGAGGTGCGCGCGTTCACCACCCAGGAGGTGCTGCTGCGTGAGCACCGGCGCATCTCGGACGAGATCACGCGTGACGGCGTCCGCCTCGAGCGCGACCAGACCGTGGTGCAGCTCGTCGGCCGGACGCTGTCGGGCATCGGCACCGCGCTGGCCTACGTCGTGCTCGCACTGCTGATCTATCTCGGGATGCTGGACCTGGCGCTGGCCGGCGCGGCGGCGCTGGCCATGCGCACCGCGGCGCGGTCGGTCACCACCACGATCTACCAGACCAACCGCATCTACGAGGCCACCTTCTTCCTCGACCTCTACCGCAGCGCGCTCGCCGACGCCGCCACCCGCCGCCGCGTCCCGCCGGTCGCCGAGCTGCGCGGCGACCCCGAGGTGATCACGCTGGCCGGGGCCTCGTTCCGCTACCCGGGGCAGGACGAGGACGCCCTGGTCGACATCGACGTCACGGTGTACCGCGGCGAGGTCGTGGCGCTGGTGGGCGAGAACGGCTCCGGCAAGTCCACCCTGGCGAAGCTGATCACCGGGCTGTACCTGCCCACCGCGGGCAGCGTCACCTGGGACGGCGTCGACACGGCCGCCGTCGACGCCGGTGCGCTGCACGCCCGGGTGGCGGTCGTGATGCAGGACCCGGTGCACTGGCCGATGACGGCCGAGAACAACGTGCGCATCGGACGGCTGGAGCGGGCCGACCCGGACTCCGTACGGCTGGACGCCGCCGCCCGCCTCTCGGGCGCCGACACCGTGGTCGCCGACCTCCCCCAGGGCTGGGCCACGGTGCTCTCCAGGTTGTTCCAGACCGGACGCGACCTGTCGGGCGGGCAGTGGCAGCGGTTGTCGGTGGCCAGGGGGCTGTACCGCGACGCACCGGTGGTGGTGGCGGACGAGCCGACGGCCGCCCTCGACGCGCGGGCCGAGCACGCCGTCTTCGCCACCCTCCATGGGCGCACCGGGGCCGGGGCCCACCGCATCACGGTGCTCGTCACGCACCGGCTGGCCAACGTCCGCCACGCCGACCGGATCCTCGTGCTGGAGCGGGGCAGGCTGATCGAGCACGGCCGCCACGAGGAGCTGATGGCGCTGCGCGGCACCTACCACGAGCTGTTCACGCTCCAGGCGCGCGCGTACGGCGAGTCGGCGGGCGAGCCGGATACGGTCCCCGCATGACCGACGAGCTGGTGCACCTCGACGTCGCGGCGGGCGTCGCAACGATCACCCTGGACTCCCCCGCCAACCGCAACGCGCTGTCGGCGCAGCTGCGCGGGGAGCTACTGGGTCACCTCACCGCCGCGATCGAGGACGACGGCGTGCGGGTGATCGTGCTCAGCCACACCGGACGTGTCTTCTGCTCGGGGATGGACCTCAAGGAGTCGCGCGGGGCCGGGGCGCAGGACCAGGGTGTCGGTGAGTTCCCCGCCATCCTGGAGAAGATCTGGGCCTCCCCCACCCCCGTCATCGCGCGGGTGGCGGGGCCGGCCCGGGCAGGCGGGGTCGGGCTGGTGGCGGCCTGCGACATCGCCGTGGCCGCCGAGACGGCCACGTTCGCGTTCAGCGAGGTCCGGATCGGCGTCGTCCCGGCGGTCATCTCCGTCACCGTGCTGCCGCGCCTGCTGCCGCGGGCGGCGCACGAGCTGTTCCTCACCGGCGAGACGTTCGACGCCATCCGTGCCGAGCGGATCGGGCTGGTGAACAGCGCCGTGCCCGGCTTCGACCTCGACACGGAGGTGCACCGCTACACCGAGGCGTTGCGGATGGGCGCGCCGGGCGCACTGGCCGCCACCAAGGCAATGCTCCGCAGCGAGCGGCCGGCCGCGATCAGCGAGCAGTTCGCCGAGATGCAGGAGCTCTCGGCGCGCCACTTCGCCGGCAAGGAGGGCCAGGAGGGCATGCAGGCCTTCGCGGAGAAGCGCGCGCCGTCCTGGGCGCAGTAGCGCCTCTCTCAGGCGCTCGGCGGGGTCCAGCGCGGGTCGCGGCCCGACGCGGCCAGCGCGCGCTCGAACGCCGGCGCGCCGGCCGGCACGTCCACCGCGGCGCCGAACCAGCCCCCGTCCCGTCCCATCTGCGCGATCGACTCCACGCCCTCCAGCACCACCTGGGCGAGGGCGGGCGGCACCTGGAGCGGCTGCCCGGTCGCGACGGCCAGGTCCCAGGCGTGCACGGCGAACTCCGCCGTCATGATCGAGCCGATCACCGCGGCGGGCATCGGCGAGCCGCCCATCTGCGACTCGCCCTCCCAGGCCGCCGGGGTGGCCCACGCCTGTGCCGCGGCCGCGGCCTGCTCCTCGCACGCCTGCGCCCACCCGCTCTCGGGAAGCCCGCGCAGGAACGGGGTGCGCTCGGCTCCCGTCCAGGACGGGTCCCAGGCCTGCCGGGCGCCCGAGCGGTGGGCGAGCAGGAATCCGAAGGCGAGGTGGTTGACCACGTCCCGGACGGCGAAGTCGGAGCACGGGGAGGGGTCGTCGTACCGGGCGGGGTCGGCACCCCGGATCACGGCGACGGCGAGGTCGATGCTCCTGCTCAGGTGGTCTGCGTTGTCCATGCCGGTGAATCTGCCGGGCGGCCGCCCGCCCGTATTGCACGAACGCGACACCGCGGCCCGTTCCGCCTCGTGGCAGTGCGGCGGCCACAAACGTCCACCGGGTTCCTCGCGGGCCCAGGCGGCCCCTCGCGGCGTTGCCGCCCTGGCAAATACCCCGGTATGAGCTGCGGGCGGCGCCTTGCGAGGAACCACCTGAATCCCGCGATCAACCCGGCAACGTTCCTGGCCACCGCACTAGCCTGGTCACGTGGACGTTCTGGAGGACGAGGCGCTCGACCGCGCGCTCGGCGTGCTCGCCCGCAGGCCGCTCGTGGCGCTGACCGGCGCCGGGCTCTCCACCGACTCCGGCATCCCCGACTACCGCGGCCCCGGCTCCCCGCGCCGCACCCCGATGACCTACCAGGACTTCGTCTCGGGCGAGCCTGCGCAGCGCCGCTACTGGGCCCGCAGCCACGTCGGCTGGGCCCGGATGGCGCACGCCGAGCCCAACGCCGGGCACCGGGCGATCGCCGAGCTGGAACGCGTGGGCGCCCTGCACGGCCTCGTGACGCAGAACGTGGACGGGCTGCACCACGCCGCCGGGAGCCGCGCGGTGATCGACCTGCACGGCCGGATCGCCGACGTGGTCTGTCTCGGGTGTGGCGCCCGCACCCCCCGCGACGAGCTCCAGGGCCGGCTCGCGGCGCTGAACCCCGGCTTCGTCGAGGCGGCCGGAGCAGCCGTCGAGGCCGCCCCCGACGGTGACGCGGCGCTCGAGGCCACCGACGGCTTCCGGCTCGCCGCGTGCGACGGGTGCGGCGGCGTCCTCAAGCCGGACGTGGTCTTCTTCGGCGAGAACGTCCCGCGGGAGCGGGTGGCCCGGGCCTACGCCATGGTCGACGCCGCGGGCGCGTTGCTCGTCGCCGGCAGCTCGCTCACGGTGATGTCCGGGCTGCGCTTCGTCCGGCACGCGCACAAGATCGGCGTGCCCGTGGTGATCGTCAATCGCGGCCGCACCCGGGGTGACGAGTTCGCCGAGGCGCTGGTGGACGGCGGCTGCTCGGACGTGCTCCCGGTGATCGCCGCGACCGCGGCCAACGCCGCCTGACCCAGGCCCCGTCCGTTCCCCGCAGGTGTGGGAGGACACCAGCGTGATCGTTGTGACTGTGGGTGCACACCACCTCCCTTCCTGTGACGCCGGTCCGCACCATCGTCACGACCGGGTAACGGTGCCCGGACAGGGAGGGCTGACATGCGGCGGACCGGATTACTGATCGCGATCGTGGTGACGATCACCGCGATCCTGGGCGGGCTCGGCGTGGTCGGCGCACCACCGGCGCAGGCCGCGACGCTGACCCAGGTGAGCAACTTCGGCAGCAACCCCGGAGCGCTGGCGATGTACGCCTACCGGCCCGCAGGCGCCACCTCCGGCCGGCCGGTCGTCGTGGCACTGCACGGCTGCACCCAGAACGCGGCCGGCTACGCCGCAGGCTCGGGCTGGACCGAGCTCGCCGACCGCTGGGGCTTCACCGTCGTCTTCCCGCAGCAGCCGACGGCGAACAACCAGACCTCGTGCTTCAACTGGTTCCAGGCCGGTGACGTCACCCGCGGCCAGGGCGAGGCGGCGTCCATCGCCGCGATGGTGGCCTACACCCGCTCGACCTGGGGCGCCGGACGGGCCTACGTCTCCGGGCTGTCCGCGGGCGGCGCGATGAGCGCGGCGATGCTCGCCGCCTACCCCGACGTCTTCACCGCAGGGGCGATCATCGCCGGCATCCCGGTGGGCTGCGCCACCGACACCGTCACCGCCTTCAGCTGCATGAACACCCCGCCCACCCGCACGCCGGCCCAGTGGGCGTCCGCGGTGCGGGCCAAGGCACCCAGCGGGACGACGGACTGGCCCGAGGTGTCGATCTGGCACGGCGACGCCGACTTCACCGTGCGTCCCGGCAACGCGACCGGCAGCCGGGACCAGTGGACGGCGGTGCACGGAGTGGCCCAGTCCCCGACCGCAACGACGTCGCTCCCCGGTGGCACGACCCGCGCGGTCTACGCGTCGTCCGACGGCGTGGCCCGGGTGACCACCTACACGATCGCCGGCATGGGCCACGCCACCCCCAACGACCCCGGCACCGGAGCGCAGCAGTGCGGGCAGGCCGGCGCCTACTTCGCCGACACCCTGTGCTCCAGCTGGTACGACGCGGTGGCCTGGGGGTTGGACGGCGGCTCCGGCGGCACTCCCCCGACGACGGCCACGCCGACCACGCCCCCGACCAGCACGCCCCCCACGACCGGGCCGTCGCTCGGGTGCTGGACCGCGTCCAACTACGCCCACACCCAGGCCGGCCGGGCCACCCAGTCCGGCGGCCGGGCCTACGCCGTGGGCTCCGGCACCGACCTCGGGCTGTGGAACACCTTCGTGACCACCAGCCTCCGGGAGACCAGCGCCGGCTACTACACGAACGTGCCTGCCTGCTGAGACGCTGCCGGCCGCGCGGCCCGGCTCACATACAGGCGATGTGCTGGGCCCCCCGTCACGCAGGGGCCCAGCACCGCCAGTTGTGGGCATCGATTACTGCGCCTGCCGAGTGCCTACTCCAACAAATCTCGTCGCCACATCAGACACTCACATCGACGATCTTCGATTCAACCGCGCCGGCCCCGTGGACGTCAGGTGGGCGCATGGCAGCCAGCTGGTAGAGCATTTACCCACCAGCGCCGATGACGCGTCCGGTTTTACCCGTGAAGGTAATTCACGACCGCAGGTTCCTCGGGTAACGAACCAGATCGGACGTCGAAAATGTCCCAATTCTCCCGTCGCGCGAGCCGCGCCACCGCCTTTGCCGCCATCTTCTTCGCCGGGTTCGCGCTACTCGGCGCGTGCGCCGGCTCCCAGGCACCGGCGGCCGCGCCGACGGCACCGGAGTCCAGTTCATCGACGGCGGCCACCGCGCCTGCGGCGGCACCGTCCACCGGCGTGAAGCCCACCGTCGTGCTGGTGCACGGGGCGTGGGCCGACGCGTCGAGCTGGGACGGGGAAGTCTCCGCACTGCGCAAGCAGGGCTACGACGCCCGGGCCATCGCCAACCCCCTGGAGAACCTCACCACCGACGCCGAGTCCGTCAAGAGTTTTCTCTCGACGCTGAGCGGGCCGATCGTGCTGGTCGGCCATTCCTATGGCGGAGCGGTGATCACCAACGCCGCAGTGGACAACCCGAACATCAAGGCGCTGGTCTACATCGACGCCGCCGCTCCGGACGTCGGCGAGACCAACGGCTCGCTGAGCGGCGCTGATTCGGTTCTCAAGACGAATCCCGATGGAAAGCTCTTCGACAAGGTCCCGTACCCGGGCGCACCGGCAGGCGCCGTCGACCTCTACCTCAAGCAGGACATCTTCGTGCACAACTTCGGCAGCGATCTCCCGCCGGACCTGGCCACGCAGTTGTGGGCGACCCAGCGCGCCGCGTCGACGAGTGCCTTCGACACGCCCTCGAAGTACGCGGCATGGAAGACGATCCCGTCGTGGTACTTCATCAGCAGCGGCGACCAGATCATCACGCCCACCTCCGAGAAGGCCATGGCCCAGCGGGCCCACTCACACGTCACCCTCTTCAACGGCGGGTCGCATCTGACCCTGATCTCCCACCCCGACGCAGTGACCGCTGTCATCCAGCAGGCCATCGACTCCGTGCGCTGACGCGATCGCCATGGCGACGACATCATCCAGACCGCAGAAGCGGTGGGACACGCGCCGCACCGCCAAGGCCGAACGCCTGCGAGCCGGCGCCGCGCACTGCGACGGCAAGGTGGTCGAACGGGGCCGGCTGAAGGATCTGCTGCAGAACGTCGTCCGACCTGGCGACCGGGTGGCTCTCGAGGGAGACAACCAGAAGCAGGCCGACTACCTGTCGCGCACGCTTGCGGACTGCGATCCCGAGCGGATCAACAAGCTGCACATGCTCATCTCGTCGGTGTCCCGGTCCGAACACCTCGACCTGTTCGAACGCGGCATCGCAACCAAGCTGGACCTGGCCTATGCGGGTCCCCAGAGCGTCCGGATCGCGCAGCTGGTCGACGACGGCACCGTGCAGATCGGCGCCATCCACACCTATGTCGAGCTGTACGCCAGGATGTTCGTCGACCTGGCCCCGGACGTCGTGCTGCTGTGTGCCGACAAGGCAGACCGCGACGGCAACCTGTACACCGGCGCGAACACCGAGGACACCCCGACGATCGCCGAAGCCGGCGCGTTCCACGACGGCGTGGTGATCGTCCAGGCGAACGAGATCGTCGGCTCCGAAGAGCTTCCGCGAGTGGACATCCCGGGCAGTTGGGTCGACTACGTCGTCGCCGCGGACCGTCCGTTCTTCCTCGAGCCGCTGTTCACCCGCGACCCTCGGCACATCGGTGACGTCGAGATCCTCAAGGCCATGATCGCCATCCGGGGCGTCTACGAGCGTCACGAGGTGGTCTCGCTCAATCACGGCATCGGTTTCGACACGGCAGCGATCGAACTGCTGCTACCGACGTATGGCGAACAACTCGGCCTCAGGGGCCGGATCGCGAAGCACTGGGTGCTGAACCCGCACCCCACCATGATCCCCGCGATCGAGTCCGGGTGGGTCGAGTCGATCTACAGCTTCGGTGGGGAGTCCGGCATGAACCGGTACGCCGCCGCGCGCCCGGACGTGTTCTTCAACGGCGCCGACGGCTCGTTGCGCTCGAACCGGGTGCTCGGTCAACTGGCGGGCCAGTACGCCGTCGACATGTTCATCGGATCGTCGCTGCAGATCGACGGGGACGCGAACTCCTCGACCGTCACGGACGGGCGGCTGTCCGGCTTCGGCGGCGCTCCGAACATGGGTCACGATCCACACGGCCGTCGGCACTCCACGCCTGCCTGGCTGGAACTCGCCCGTGGAGAGGGCGCAAGCAGACGGGGTCGCAAACTGGTGGTTGCGCTGGCCCCGACCTTCCGGGCCGGAGGAGTACCCACCTTCGTGGAAACGCTCGACGCGGTCTACGTCGGCAAGCAGGCCGGCATGCCGCTGCCGCCGGTGATGATCTACGGCGACGACGTCTCCCACGTGGTCACCGAGGAAGGCGTCGCGTACCTGTACAAAGCGCATTCCCTGGCCGACCGGCGGGACGCGCTGGCCGCGATCGCCGGCGTCACCCCGGTCGGACGTCGTGCCGAAGCGCGGCGCACGGAGGCGCTGCGCCGCGACGGTCTCGTCGCCTTCCCCGAAGATCTCGAGGTCGAGACCCGGCTGGCCAACCGCTCGCTGCTCGCCGCGCGCAGCATCGAGGACCTGGTCGCCTGGTCCGGTGGGCTCTACGAACCACCGTCACAGTTCAGGGACTGGTGATCCGGTGACTGCCGCAAGGCTGGAGACGACAACGGCTCTCGCCGCGGACGACGTCGCCGATCTGGCCGTCACGGCACTGCGCGCCGAGGCCGACCTGACCCCGAAACCGGGACTGGTCGACCGCCGGGGCACCGGCGCCCATGCCGACATGGACCTGAGCATGTTGCACGACTCGGCCGAGTCGTTGCGCGGCGCATTCACCGAATGCGCCTCGGCAGCGGGGGACTCGGACTCGGCGATCGACCTACGCGTGCGTCTCGGCCTGATCGGCCGCAACGGTGAAGAGGCCATGCTCGATGCCACCGGCGGGGTCAACACCCACCGCGGCGCCCTGTGGGCGCTGGGCCTGCTGAGCGCCGGAGCGGCGGTGCGCGGCGACATGGCAGGTGCGATCGACGTCGCCGCCCTGCTGGCCCGGATTCCCGACCCCGCCCTGGAGGGTGACCCGATCGCGACGATGTCGCACGGTGCACGGGTCCGCAGGCGTTACGGCACGTCCGGTGCGGCAGGCGAGGCGCAGGCGGGGTTTCCCCACGTTCGGCGGCACGCATTTCCTGCGCTCCACGCGGCCCGCCGGGCAGGCCTCGACGAAGCGTCCGCCCGGTTGGACGCGCTGCTGTCCCTGGTCGCCCATCTCGACGACACCTGTGTGCTGCACCGCGGCGGACCCGCAGCATTGAGTGCCGTTCAGGCCGGCGCCCTGGCCGTCCGTGCGGCGGGCGGGTGCCGTACCCCACTGGGTCGAGACCACTTCACGGCGCTGGACCGGATGTGCCTGGACCGCCGGCTGTCTCCGGGCGGCAGCGGGGACCTGCTGTCGGTCACGCTGTTTCTCGACGCCCTGGACGAAAGGACATCCCCGCCGTGCAGACTCTGAACTACGAGTTTCCCGCCACGCAGGTGGCACGACGCGCGGTCCACATCGGCGTCGTCGCCTCGGGTGATCTCGAGATCCTGCTCGCACCACCTGAATCGGGCGAGCCGCCGGACCTCGCCACCGTGCGGGTCCGCACCAGTGTCAACGGGTTCGACACGGTATGGCACGACGTCCTCGAGCGGTTCTTCGCACGGGCCACGCTGGCGGGTCGATGGGAGCTCAACGACTTCGGCGCCACGCCGGGCGTGGTCAATCTGCGCCTGCGCCAAGCCGCCGAGTCGGCCACCACGAACGGAGCGGACTCGTGACCGGCACCGAGAACGCCGCCCTGTTGGGCGAACAGACCTGGCACGACTTGCTCCAACGCCGCAGCTTCATCGAACTCGACGCACTCGGCCGTGCCACTGCGCTCCTCGACCCTGGTTCCGTGCGGGTCCTCGCCGGGCCGTTCGACCGGCTGGAGTCCCCATGGCTGATGCCCCAGGACGTCACGCCGCAGGCCGATGACGGCACCGTCATCGCCCGCGGCACCGTCGACGGGCACCCAGCGGTGACAGCCGCGATCGAACAGGGTTTCCAGGGCGGCGGGACCGGCGAGGTGTCGGGCGCAAAGATCTCCCAGGCGCTGCTGCTGGCAGCCGCGGATTCGCGGGCCGGGACACCGACCGCCGCGGTGATCCTCTTCGAGACCGGCGGAGTCCGGCTGCAGGAGGCCAACCTCGGTCTCAATGCGGTCGCCGAGATCTGTTCGGCCGTGCTCGATCTACGTCCTCTCGCACCGGTCATCGGTGTCGTCGCGGGCACCGTCGGTTCGTTCGGCGGGATGAGCATCGCGGCGGGGCTGTGCACCCGGTTGATCGTCACCCCGCAGGCGCGGATCGGGCTCAACGGGCCGGCCGTCATCGAACAGGAGGGCGGCGTCGACGAGTTCGACTCGAGCGACCACAAGCTGGTCTGGGCGGTCACCGGCGGAGAGCAGCGAGTGGCGACCGCACTCGCCGACGACCTCGTTCCGGATGACGCGGATCTGTTGCGCGCCACCCTGGTGTCGGCCGTCGCCGCCGGCGTCGCCGAGCCCGGCCGATACCGCAGCCAACGCCTCGACGTCCTCGCGTCACGCTTGGCGACGCTCGACCCCGCCGAACAGCCGACCCCCGCAGACCTTCGCCGACTCTGGGGTTCTGCGTACGAGCCGGTCCCCACGCCGGCGCTGCCGGACGGCTCACCCGCGCGGCACACCCATCCCGAGACGCGCGGGCGGGCCTGGCTGGGCGCCCTCAGTGGTGGCGTCACCCCCGAAGCGATCATCCCGTCGGTCCTGTCGGCGACGACGCAGGACGCCCGCTATCTCGCCGTGGTTCCCGATCCGCAGAACCGGTTCTATCGCGCCCGCGAGGGGCAGGTCGGGCTCACGGAGTCGCTGGCCCTGGCCCAGTCCGTGCGTGACCTGATCGAAGCCGACCGGGACGCAGAACGGAAACGGGCGATCATCGCCGTCGTCGACCTCCCCAGCCAGGCCTACGGCCGCAACGAGGAGATGGCGGGCCTGCATCAGGCCATGGCAGCTACCACCGATGCGTATCACGCGGCCCGCACCGCGGGGCACCCGATCGTCGCCGTGGTCGTCGGAACGGCACTGTCCGGCGGATTCCTCACCCATGGCCTGCAGGCCAACCAGATCCTGGCTCTCGATGACCCTCACGTCGAGATCCACGCCATGCACAAGGCCGCCGCCGCGCGAATCACGCTGCGCAGCGTGCAACAGCTCGACGAGCTCGCGAAGACCATCGTGCCGATGAGCTACGACGTCCGGACTGGGCCGAGCTCGGATTCTGCGACGGCCTGCTCGCCGTCGACGACGCCGACGCGCCGACTCCGGGCGACGTCCGCAAGGTCGGAGCGGCGATCACCGACGCGGTCGAGCGCGCGCAGCACGGCCCGCTCGACCTGTCCAACCGGCTCGACTCCGAGGCTGCCGTCACCACCCGGCACGCCTCGCGCGCGGTCCGTGACCTGCTTGCCCGGCAATGGAACCCAGAACCACAGCCGTGACACCGCCGCAACCACACGATCTGCTCAGGCTGTCCGGCGCGGCAGCGGATGCACTGCCCGCCGGCGCCCCGTCATGGGTGCGGTCCGCGCTGCGGGCCACCCCGTGGGTGGTCGTCCGGCGGGCTGCGGTCCCCGATGGGCTCATCGCGGTCGGTGTCCGCGGAAGCGGCCGATCTCATCGCCATGCGTGGAGCGTCACCCCGCACGACGTCGTCCGGCGCGTGGCTCCGGAAGACCTCGTCGACGTGCCCTCCGCATCCGGCGCCGAGGTGGCAGCGATCCGGGCGTTCAGAGCGGTCCGGACGCTGCTCGACGAGTCGGGGATGGCGTGGGGACCGACCGGAAGCGTCGGCTTCGAGCTCACGACCGGGTCGCCCACCGCGTCGCCGGACAGCGATCTCGATCTTCTGGTCCGGGCCCCGCAGCTCACCTCGGCCGTGCTGAACCGGCTCGCGGCGGTGCGCCGTCACCTCGACCGGTCGGAAGTCCGCGTCGACTGCCAGGTCGAGATCCGCACGGGCGCGATCGCACTGGACGAGCTCCTCTCCGCCGGCCGCGACGTCCTGGTGAAGACGCCGCTGGGCCCCCAGCTGCTGCCACGCGCACTTGCCGTGCGATGAGCCTGGCCTTCCTGTTCCCCGGCCAGGGTTCCCAGCAGCCGAACATGCTGGATGCCCTTCCCGGCAGTCCCGCCGTCGCAGCCGTCCTGGCTGAGTCCCGGTCCTGTCTCGAGCGTCTCGGAATGCCTGCGGACGTCGACAGCGCCTCGGCCCTGGCCGACACCACCAATGTCCAGCTCGCCCTGCTGATCGCCGGGGTCGCATGTGCCCGCGCCCTCATCGAGGACGGGGGGCTGAAGCCGCAGTTCGTCGCCGGCCATTCCGTTGGAGCGTTCGCCGCCGCCGTGACCGCGGGAGTGCTCGACCTCGCAGACGCCATGACCGCCGTCGAGCTCCGCGGGCGATCGATGAAGGATGCTTGCTCACAGGGCGGCTGGGGAATGGCCGCCCTGACCGGCTTGCCCATCCGTGCCGCGAGGCAGCTGGTGGAGGACCTGCCGACCGACGACGTGTGGTTGGCCAACATCAACAGCGCCACGCAGACCGTTCTCAGCGGCACCACGGCCGCACTGCAGATTGCGGGCCACGCCGCCAGGGCGGCCGGCGCCGCCGATTACCAGCGGCTCGACGTCACGGTCGCCTCGCACTGTCCCCTGCAGGCGGGCACCGCGCAGCGGCTCGTGGCGCACCTTGCCGGACTCCCCCGGCGCATCCCGACGGCGCGCTACCTCACCAACACGCGGGGCCGGGCGGTGGACACCGCCGAGGCGATCTTCGACGATCTCGCGCAGGCGGTGGCCCATCCCGTGCAGTGGTACGACGCCGCCCGGCTGATGCCCGAGCTCGGTGCCTCGTTCACCATCGAGACCCACCCGGGTCACGTCCTCACCCGGCTGGTGCGGTCGGCAACCACCGGACTCACCGCGGTGTCGTTGCAGGACGACGGCTTTCACTCGACAGTCGCCCGGGCTCGCCGCAAGCAGTGATCGTGGGTTCCTAGGGACCGTTCGGACGGTCCCGCCCCAGCTGGGCGGCCGCCAGGTCGACCAGCCGGTCCACGCCTGCCGAGGTGCCCCAGCACAGGGGCAGCACCACCACAATGGCCAGGACCACCTGCAGCGGGAACGGGAGCTGGGTGATCCACAGCTCGACCGCGTCCCACCAGTCGGCCACCGCGCGCATCACGTCCCCACCCCCCGTCACGTTCCGAGCCGCCTCATCGCCCACACGGTAGCGGGCAACCGATGCGACTAGTTTTCCTGCCATGTTCGCCGTCTACGCCGCAGAGCCCAACGCCGACGCTCCGCTCGACTCCCTGACCGTGGGCGAGCGCCCCGAACCCGAGGTGCCCGACGGCTGGGTGGCCGTATCGGTCGCCGCCGCCAGCCTGAACATGCACGACCTGTGGACGCTGCGAGGCGTCGGCATCAAGCCCGAGCAGTTCCCGATGATCCTCGGCTGCGACGGCGCCGGCACCCTGGAGGACGGCACCGAGGTCGTGCTGCACTCGGTGATCGGCGACGCGTCGCTGCACGGTGACGAGACCCTCGACCCGAAGCGCACACTGCTCACCGAGAAGCACCAGGGCACGTTCGCCGACACCGTCGTGGTCCCGAAGCGCAACGCCGTGCCGAAGCCCGCGGGTCTCACCCCGGTGCAGGCGTCGGTGATGGGCACGGCCTGGCTGACGGCCTACCGGATGCTGTTCGTGAAGTCCGGGCTGCGGCCCGGCCAGACCATGCTGGTGCAGGGTGCGTCCGGAGGGGTCTCCACGGCGCTCGTACAGCTCGGTACCGCGGCGGGGATGCGGGTCTGGGTCACCGGCCGCACGGAGGAGAAGCGGGCGGTCGCGGAGAAGCTGGGCGCGCACGCCACGTTCCCGTCGGGGGAGCGGCTGCCCGAGCGCGTCGATGCCGTATTCGAGACGGTCGGTGACGCCACGTGGTCACACTCGATGCGGGCACTCAAGCCCGGCGGTGTGATTGTTGTGAGCGGATCGACGAGCGGTCCGAACCCGGGCGCCGATCTCCAGCGTCTGTTCTTCCTCCAGCTCCGCGTCGTCGGTTCGACCATGGGCACCCGGGAAGAGCTGTCCGACCTGCTCAGTTTCGTTGCGAACGCCGGTATCAGCCCCGAGATCGGGCTCGAACTGCCGATGGATCAGGCTGCTGAGGGGTTCCGCGCGATGCTCGACGGCGAGACATCTGGCAAGATCGTCTTTACCAAATAGCGCCGTCCGTCGCGTTGGATCAGCCGCTCGTCTACGGCAACTGGTTCCTGAGAGACCCGCTTGGCCCTCTCAGGACGTACAGTAAGTAACCGTGTCTGAGCCACCAAGTCGAACGGCGCCGGGGTCCGTGTACATCCCGGTGCCCCGAGTGACAGGTCTGGTCGAGTTGCTTGACCGGTTGGACCGTGCGGTCGCCGCCGCACTGTCGCCGGTCACCTCGGCGGAAGGGGTCAGCCGAGATGGCTGGCGAGTGCTGCTGATGCTGGCCCGCGGCGGTGGTCGGAGCATGGGCGAGATCGCCTCGCACACCGCTCTGCCTGCCCCGACGGCCACCCGTGTGGTGGACCGGTTGGTCGCTGCCAAGCTGGCCTACCGGCGCACGGATCCGGAGGACCGCCGTCGCGTTCTCGTCCATCTCGCTGCGGACGGTCGCGCTGTGGTCGAACGAGTCTGCGGGCGCGTGGAACGCCGCGCAGGCGAAGCACTCGGCTCCCCCCACACCCCCGAGCGCGCCCAGCTCGCCGAACTCCTCGAAGCCCTGGCCTGCCAGGGCGTCAACGTCTGACCGACCTTCGCTCCCACGCCGCCTCCCCAGCAGCCTCGCCTCCCCGCCCACAGCCTCCCCGCCAGCCCCCCGGATCAGCCCCGCTTCACCCCGAGCGCGTTGTCCAGCCAGTCCCGCCCGCGAGCACCGAGGTGCTCGCGGGCAGCCACGATCATCGGCACCTGGCTGCGCTCGCCGGTGAGCGCAGCCATCAGGTGGGTCACCGTGACGCCGTGAACGGGACGGTCGAGCACACGCACGGAGTCGCCCGCCGCCACCGCGCCGGGACGTTCGACGGCCAGGTAGGCACCTGGCCGTCGGGCGGCGACGAACCGCCGGACGAGATCGGGCACGCCGCGGAACCCGGCGAACACCTGGCACGGGATCCGGGGGCCGCGGACCTGCAGCACGGTGTCCCCCACCTGCCAGCGCTCGCCGATCACGGCGCCCGAGCAGTCCACCCCCGACATCGTGAGGTTCTCCCCCACCCCGCCGGGCAGCACCGGCTGTCCGAGCTCGGCCGTCCAGAACGCGAGGTCGTCGACCGAGTAGGCGTACACGGCCTGGTCCGGGCCGCCGTGGTTCGCGACGTCGCACACCGTGTCGCCGTCGAGGCCGGTGGCCGTGAGCAGCACCGGGCCCTCGACCGGACGCTTGTCGATGCCGGAACGCCCGCTCTTGACCTTCGTCCAGTCGTCGGTGCGCACGACGGCCACGTTCACCGACTCGACCCGTCCCCCGGCCTGCGTGGCCTGCGTGGTCATCTCAGCGCTCCCCCGTCCCGAGGTCCCGGAGCGGGCGCTCCGAGCACCGTGTCAGCCGTGACCCGTCCCGCGTCGGTGTAGGGGAAGACAGCGAGCACCAGCACGGCCACCCCGAGCACCACCAGGCGCCAGAGCAAGTTGCCGCGTCCGCACAGCCAGCCGGCCGCGTAGGCGACCGTCAGCGGCACCGCCACCGCGTAGAACCCGGTGAGCTCCGCCGCGCGGTCGGCGACCGCCCCGGGCGCGGCGGCGAGCACGGTGACCGCGACGCCGATCCCGAGGGTCACCAGCAGCCCTACGAGAAGCAGCGTGAACCGCCGCTTCGACCGGCCGGCGAACACCCCGATCACCAGGACGACCACCAGGACGAGGCCGGCGACCCCCGGCGACTGCCCGCCGGGTGCCGCCGGAAGATCCGTCATGGGGTCATGGTAAGGGGAACGGCGATCATCGCCGAGATCATTCGCACCGGCGGCGCCCCATGATCAGGGCGGCGCCGACGCCTACTTCTTCCCGGACTTGGCGTCCCCCGCGGAGTCGGTGGACAGCGCCGCGACGAAGGCCTCCTGCGGGACCTCGACCCGTCCGATGGTCTTCATCCGCTTCTTGCCCTCCTTCTGCTTCTCCAGCAGCTTGCGCTTGCGAGTGATGTCACCGCCGTAGCACTTGGCGAGAACGTCCTTGCGGATCGCCCGGATGTTCTCCCGCGCGATGATCCGCGACCCGATCGCCGCCTGGATCGGCACCTCGAACTGCTGGCGCGGGATCAGCTCACGCA
Organism: Pseudonocardia xinjiangensis; assembly: GCF_050948425.1. Classification (NCBI taxonomy): domain Bacteria; kingdom Bacillati; phylum Actinomycetota; class Actinomycetes; order Pseudonocardiales; family Pseudonocardiaceae; genus Pseudonocardia; species Pseudonocardia xinjiangensis. The sequence continues at coordinate 5,966,518 of NZ_CP192009.1, forward strand.
GCTTGGTGGTCATGGACGTGCCGTAGGAGTAGGCATCGTCCTTGTGCCGGATCGCGGAGAACGCGTCGACCGCCTCGCCCTGCAGCATGATGTCGACCTTCACCAGCTCCGCCTCCTGCTCGCCCGCCTCCTCGTAGTCGAGGCTGGCGTAGCCGCGGGTGCGTGACTTCAGGGCGTCGAAGAAGTCGAAGATGATCTCGGCGAGCGGCATCGTGTAGCGCAGCTCGACCCGGCTCTCCGACAGGTAGTCCATCCCGCCGAGCTGGCCGCGCCTGCCCTGGCACAGCTCCATGATCGTGCCGATGAACTCCGACGGCGCCAGTACCGTCACCTTCACCACCGGCTCGAAGATCTGCGCGACCTTGCCGGTCGGCCAGTCGGACGGGTTGGTCACCGTCATCTCGGTGCCGTCGTCCTTGATCACGCGGTAGACGACGTTCGGCGCGGTGGAGATCAGGTCCAGCCCGGCCTCGCGCTCCAGCCGGTCGCGGGTGATCTCCAGGTGCAGCAGGCCGAGGAACCCGCAGCGGAACCCGAAGCCCAGCGCCGCCGAGGTCTCCGGCTCGTAGGTGAGCGCGGCGTCGTTGAGCTGCAGCTTGTCCAGCGCCTCACGCAGGTCCGGGTACTCCGAGCCGTCGACGGGGTAGAGGCCCGAGTAGACCATCGGACGCGGCTCGCGGTAGCCCGTGAGCGGCTGCGTGGCGCCGTGGCGCTGGCTCGTGATCGTGTCGCCGACCTTCGACTGCCGCACGTCCTTCACGCCGGTGATGAGGTAGCCCACCTCGCCGACGCCGAGCCCGACGCTCGGCTTGGGCTCCGGGGAGACGATGCCCACCTCGAGCAGCTCGTGGGTGGTGCCCGTGGACATCATCTTGATCCGCTCGCGCGGGGTGATCTTCCCGTCGACCACACGGATGTAGGTGACGACGCCGCGGTAGGTGTCGTAGACCGAGTCGAAGATCATCGCCCGTGCGGGGGCATCGGGGTCACCGACCGGCGCCGGTGTCACCCGGACCACCTCGTCGAGCAGCTCCCGCACGCCGAGCCCGGTCTTGGCGCTCACCCGCAGCACGTCGTCGGGCTCGCAGCCCACGATGTGCGCGATCTCCGCCGCGTACCGGTCCGGGTCGGCGGCCGGCAGGTCGATCTTGTTGAGGACCGGGATGATCGTGAGGTCCTTCTCCAGCGCCAGGTACAGGTTGGCCAGCGTCTGGGCCTCGATGCCCTGCGCGGCGTCGACCAGCAGGACGGCGCCCTCACACGCCTCGAGCGCCCGGCTCACCTCGTAGGTGAAGTCGACGTGGCCGGGGGTGTCGATGAGGTGCAGGACGTGTTCCGTGGTCCCCACCTTCCACGGCAACCGCACGTTCTGCGCCTTGATCGTGATGCCGCGCTCGCGCTCGATGTCCATCCGGTCGAGGTACTGGGCGCGCATCGCCCGCTCCTCCACCACACCGGTGAGCTGCAGCATGCGGTCGGCCAAGGTGGACTTGCCGTGGTCGATGTGGGCGATGATGCAGAAGTTCCGGATCAGCTCCGGAGGGGTGAACGTCTGGTCGGCGAACGAGCTCACTCACGGATCCTTCAGGTATAGGTCCCTCTATCGTCCCATGCGGCGCCGTGAGCGCGGAGCCGCCGGTCACCCGGCCCCCGCGCACGCACCATGGAGCCGTACTGCTGTGGGGACGGGCTGCACGGAGCATTACGGCTCCGCAGTGCGCCGGCCCGGGCGGGCGCGACCTGGCGATCACCGTCAGCGGGCCGGACAGATCGCCGAAACCGGCCTCCCACCGGAGCGCATCTCGTGTCACCATGACCAAATCGTGGAGACTCAGGGCCGAGACGGAGCTCCGCGGTCCCCCCGTCGGGACCCCAGCCTCGGCGACCGATCCGAGCTGCCCGATGGCCTTCGCAGGGGGCGACCCGTGACTCCGCGCTCATCGGCCCTCGCCGTCCCGAGCGAGTGCGTACTCGTGAGGGGCGAGGCGAGCTGCCGCTGCGCACAGGACGCATGCCGGCTGACCGACCAGCAGATCCTGGTCCGGGCCACCGACAAGTTCCGCTGGCAGCAGCGGGGCACCTCGGCGGGCGCGGTGGCCGCCCGGATCGGGCTGGACGAGCTGCTCGCGCACGCCCGCAAGCACCGCCCGTCGCCACTCGTGTCCGAGCTGCTCCGGATGTGCATCCTGCTGCGCATCCTCGACCCGGTCCGTACCGCCCCTGGCCACCCCGACGCGGAGACGGTCGAGGCGGAGGTCGAGGCTCTGCTCCTGGAGTACACCGAGCTCGCCGAGCTCGATGACGACCCGCGCAGGCTCGGCGAGGCCGCCACGCTCCGCGCGCACCGCACCGCCGTCTTCCACCAGGGGGAGAACGCGCTCACCGACACCGCAGTCGCCCACGCCATCCTCACCGAGCTCACCGCCCCGGGTCCCCACGAGGACCCTGCAGAATGGTCGCGGCTGCTCTCGCGGAGTCTCAACGGGCTGGTCCTCGTGCTGCTCAAGCTCGGCTCGCACGAGCTGGCCGACGAGGTGTCACAGCGGGCGATCACCGTGTCCGAGGGCGGTGCGTCGTTGATGGACCGTCTCGTGCTCCAGCTCAACCGCGTCCGGCTGCAGCTGTCGTGGGCGCTGCGCCTCGAGCGTGGCGGACGCGATGCGGCCGCCGCCACCCGCTTCGTCGGCGCCGCGCAGACCGCGCAGACCGCCGCCCGGCTCTGGGCCGCCGCGCACGGCCTGCCCGAAGGCGGGACCGCGGCCATCGAGGAGTGCTCGATCATCGGAGCGGCGTACTCCTTGAAGCAGCCGGCGCCCGAGCACCTGGAGATGCTCGTCGCGCTCGAGCCGATGACCAACTTCACCGAGGACCGCATCATGCTCGCCATCGCCACGGCACGTTGCCTGCTCGCAGCGGGCGGTCCGGGCGACGCGGCGGCGGCACTCGCCCCGCTGCACCACGAGCTGCGCAAGTCCACCCCGGACGCCGTGCTCGCTCTCGCGCTGCACCGGGAGTTCGCGAGGATGGACGAGCTCGCCCACGGTGCACCGCGGCGCTCCGACGCGCTCGCGAGCTACGCCGAGGCGCTGGAGGCCGAGCTGTGGGCCCTGCGCGAGGCGCGCCTCACCGCGCTGCGCAGCCACTCCGAGCACCACCGGTTGGCCCGCGAGCACGGCGCGGTGGCCGCCCAGGCCCTGCAGGACCCGCTCACCGGGCTGCCGAACCGGCGGGCGCTGGACATGCGGCTCGTCGAGGCCACCACCACGCCGGCACTCCAGCCGTGTGCCGTCGCCCTGATCGACCTCGACCGGTTCAAGGACGTCAACGACGCCCGCTCCCACGCCGCGGGCGACGCCGTGCTGCGCGAGGTCGCCATGTGCCTGCGCACCATCCTGCGTTCCCAGGACCTCGTGGCCCGCTACGGCGGCGACGAGTTCGTCGTGGTCATGCCGGCCACGCCGCTGCCCGAGGCGCGGGCGGCGCTGCAGCGGGCCACCGACGCCGTGGCCGCACTGCCCGCCGATGTCGCCGCCGGCGTCACCATGTCGGTCGGGGTGGTCCGCGCCCCGCTCGACGGCGAGCCCGAGGTGGCGCTCGCCGCCGCGGACGCCGCCATGTACCGGGCCAAGCACTCCGGTGGCAACACCGTGGTCACCGGCGCCGTTCACGCCGGCCGCGTCATGTCCACAGTGCCGTCGAGCGCGGCCACCGTTCCGCCCGAGTAGCTGCCGTCACCGGCGGCACGCCGATGTCACGGGGCCGGGGTCACTGGGAGTCCAGGAACCGGGCCAGCACCGCCGCGCCCCGATCGGGATCCTGGGTCATCCACCAGTGCCCGAGCCCGTCGAGCACCTCCTCACGAGCACCCGCCCGCACCGCGGCACGGTGGCGTTGCTCGACCGTGCCCACGAAATGATCCTCGGTGGCCACCACCGAGAGCCCCGGGCGGGCCGCCGCAGCCTCCAGCCCGGCCCCGAGCTCCGCCAGCACCGGCTGCGCCGCCGAGCGGTACAGCGCGAGGATGCACTCCCCCATCGTCGCGTCGAAAGCAGGCGCGATGCGCTCGGCGACCTCAACAGCCATGCCGCGCTCGGCCAGGTTCGCCACCACCTTCTCCACCGGGATGTCCAACCGCTCCTCGATCGCCGCCTCACCCACCCCGGGGGTCTGCCAGTCCTGCGCCAGGTCGTGCCACACGTAGTCCGGATCGAAGATCCCCACGACATCGGAGCACCAGCTGCGCAGCAGGTCGGGCCGGGTCATCGCGACGTTGAGCACGTGCCCACCGCCCCAGTCGTGACCCACCAGGTCGACCGGGCGCCCGATGGCCTCCAGCTCGGCCACCAGCCAGTCGCGGTACTCCTCGACCGTCGCGGTCCAGCCCGGCGGCACCGGGGCCCCGAACCCCGGCGGCGAGAGCCGCACCTGGTCGGCGTGGCCGAGCGCGGACAGCCGCTCGCTCAGCGGCTCCCACAACGCCTCGGTCTCCGGATTGCCGTGCACCAGAACCACCGTCATGCGATCACCCTAGGCCGACCGCGGGAGCTGCCCGGCCGGGCCGATTTCCGGCGGCCCCCGCCGGGCTGTAACATGGACCGCTGAGCGCCCGGCGTGAACGCAGGATCCCCCGCCGCCGGTGCGGACCGGAACAAGGCGAAGAAGAACTCGAGGCATTCGCGTGGCCAACATCAAGTCCCAGATCAAGCGGGTCAAGACCAACGAGAAGCGCCGCCAGCGCAACAAGTCGGTCAAGTCCGCCGTTCGCACCGCCGTGCGGCGTTTCCGCGAGGCTGCGGAGGCCGGCGACACCGAGAAGGCCACCGAGCTGCAGCGGGCCGCAGCCCGTGCGCTCGACAAGGCGGCCAGCAAGGGCGTCATCCACAAGAACCAGGCCGCCAACCGCAAGTCGTCGCTGTCCAAGCGCGTCGACGCGCTCTGACGAGGCGCCAGCTCCAGCTCACAACGGCGCTGCCCCCCGGGGGCGGCGCCGTTGTGCTGTGTCATCGCCACAGCGCCGACCCTCCGGTTGCGCTCAGCGTGACTCGCGCGCCGCGCAGATCCGCAGCACCGCGCGTTCCAGCGCGTACCCCGCGTCGGCCGCCGCCCCCTTGACGTCGGCGTTCACCTCGGCCGCCGCGTCGAACGCGACCGCGAGCGACTCGGGCTGCCACGCCCGTACCTGGGCCTGAGCTTTGCGCACCTTCCACGGCGGCATGCCCAGCGTGCCCGCGAGCCGATTGGGGTCGCCCCGGCCGGCCGCACCCACCCTGGCCAGGGTGCGCACCCCGTCGGCCAGCGCGTCGGCCACGAGAACGGGCGCCACCCCCAGCACGAGCGCCCAGCGCAACGCCTCCAGCGCCCCCGCCCGGTCGCCGGCCATCACCTTGTCGGCCACCGCGAAACCGGACGCCTCCGCGCGGCCCCGGTGGTAGCGGCGCACGGCCTGCTCGTCGACGGTGCCGCCGGTGTCGGCCACGAGCTGGCCCGCCGCGGCAGCGAGCTCCCGCAGGTCGGACCCGACCGCCTCGATCAGGACGCCCACCGCGGCGGGGGCGATCCGCCCACCGGCGCGTCGCACCTCGGAGCGCACGAAGTCGGACCGCTCCTCGGAGCGGGTGATCCGGTTGCACGTGGTGACGACGGCGCCACCCTTGCGCAGCGCGTCGGCCAGCGCCTTGTTGCGGGCGCCCCCCGCGTGGAGCACGACCAGGACGATGCCATCGGCCGGATCGGCCGACTGCTCGACGATCGCCGTGGCGAGCTCCTTGCCCACCTCGTGGGCGGCCTGCAGGACGATGACCCGGCCCTCGGCGAACAGCGACGGGCTCAGGTTGTCGGCCAGGTCGACCGGGGTGAGGTCGGCGGCCCGGTAACGCCGCAGCTCGGCGCCGGGCTCACCCGCCCGCACCTCCGCGACGACCTGCTCGACCGCCCGCTCCACCAGCAGCTCCTCCTCGCCGAGGATGAGGCGCAACGGCGCGGGCGGAGGGGGCGCGGACATGCCGTCCATGCTTGCGCACGCCACCGACATCGCGTGACCCGGCTCCCAGAATCCGGACAGGACTTGGGTCCGCAGTGGATCGTGACGTAACGTGTCTGACATCTGACGGCTGCTCGACCAGCCGCGGAACAACTTCACATGGCTCATCCAGAGGGGCAGAGGGAACGGCCCGGCGAAGCCCCGGCAACCGGCGATGCGCGTCCGCGCTCGATCACGGTGCCAATTCCGACCCGCATGGTGCGGGGAAGATGAGGAGATCTTTCGATGACCCTGACTGCCTCCACGCGTCCCGACGGCGGATCCACCGCCGCCTACGACCTCGGGCCCGCGCGCGCCCTGTCCTGTCGGGAGTGCGGCCACCAGATTCCGCTCGCGGCCGAGTTCGCCTGCCCCCAGTGCTTCGGCCCGCTCGAGGTCGCCTACGACTTCGGCACGGTGACCCGTGAGTCCATCGAGGCCGGCCCCAAGTCGATCTGGCGCTACCGGCAGCTGTTGCCCGTGCCGTCCACCGTGCAGGAGCACCCCAACACCGAGCCCGGTCTCACCCGCCTGATCAAGGCTGACCGGCTGGGCGCCGCGCTGGGGCTGCGCAACCTCTGGGTGAAGGACGACACCGGCAACCCGACCCACTCCTTCAAGGACCGCGTGGTCGCGGTGGCGCTCGCCGCCGCGCGCGAGCTCGGGTTCTCGGTGCTCGCCTGCCCGTCCACGGGCAACCTCGCCAACGCCGTGGCCGCCGCAGCGGCCCGCGCCGGGTGGGACTCGGTCGTGCTCATCCCGTCCTCGCTCGAGCAGGCGAAGGTGCTCACCACCGCCGTCTACGACGGCACCCTGCTCGCCGTCGACGGCAACTACGACGACGTCAACCGGCTGGCCACCGAGCTCGCCGCCGAGCACGAGGACTGGGCGTTCGTCAACGTCAACGTGCGGCCGTACTACGCCGAGGGCTCCAAGACCCTGGGCTACGAGGTGGCCGAGCAGCTCGGCTGGCGGCTGCCGGAGCAGATCGTGGTGCCCGTGGCGTCGGGGTCCCAGCTGACCAAGGTGGACAAGGGCTTCACCGAGCTCGGCAAGCTGGGCCTGGTGGAGCCCACGCCCTACCGCGTGTTCGGGGCGCAGGCCACCGGCTGCTCCCCCGTGGCCAAGGCGTTCGAGGACGGCCACGACGTGGTGCAGCCGGTGCGCCCGGACACGATCGCCCGCTCGCTCGCGATCGGCAACCCGGCCGACGGCCCCTACGTCCTCGACGCGGTGCGCCGCACCGGGGGTGCGGTGGCGCACGTCAGCGACGCCGAGGTGGTCGACGGCATCCGGCTGCTCGCCCGCACCGAGGGGGTCTTCGCCGAGACCGCGGGCGGGGTCACGGTGGCCACCGCGAAGAAGCTCGTGGAGTCGGGCAAGCTCGACCCGGACGCCGAGACCGTGCTGCTGATCACCGGCGACGGCCTCAAGACCCTCGACGCGGTCGCCGGCCAGATCGGCCCGTCGGCCACGGTGCCCTCCACCAGCAAGGCCGTGCGCGAGGCGCTGGCGGCGCGCGGGCTCTGAGCCGGGGCGGCCCCCGGCGCGGTCACGAGGCGCTGGGGGCGGCAACCTCGGGTTGCGCGTCCCGGATCGTGTGCCAGATCGCGCGCCTGCGCTGCTGTTCGGCCGGGTCGGCCACGGGCGCCGAGGCGAGGAGCCGTTGGGTGTAGCGGTGGCGCGGCGCCTGCAGCACCTGGGCGGTGCTCCCCTGCTCGACGATCCGCCCGCGGTGCATGACGCCGACCCGGGCCGCGAGCGCGCCGATCACGGCGAGGTCGTGCGAGATGAACAGGCAGGCGAACCTCAGCTGTGCCTGCAGGTCCCGGAACAGGTCGAGGATCCGGGCCTGCACGGAGACGTCCAGGGAGCTGGTCGGTTCGTCGGCGATCAGGAGGTCGGGGTTCAGGGCGATGGCTCTGGCGATGCCGACCCGTTGACGTTTGCCCCCGGAGAGCTCGTGCGGGAACCGGTCGCGTGTGGAGGTCGGGAGCTGCGCGGCGTCGAGCAGGTCGTCCACCCGGCGGCTCAGGTCGCTGCCGTGCAGGCGGGTGTGCAGGCGCAGCGGCTCGGCCACGCTGGCGCCGATGGTGGCCCGGGGGTTCAACGACGACGCGGGGTCCTGGAAGACCATGCCGATCCGGCCACGGGCGCGCCGCAGGGCCTTGCCGCGCAGCGCGGCGAGGTCGTCGCCGGAGAGCCGGATCGCGCCCCACTCTGGTCGCACCAGGCCGGTGATGGCCGCGGCGATCGTGCTCTTGCCCGAACCCGACTCACCGACGAGCCCGTACACCTCTCCGGCGGCGACGTGCAGACTCACCCCCTCCACGGCCGGGACGTCGAACCGCCCGCGGTAGGTCACCCGCAGGTCCTCCACGGTCAGGATGCCGGCGCCGTCGACACGGATGCCGGGCTGCTCCGGCGCGGGGACCGGCGGGGCGGCGGGCAGGGACACCACGGCGTCGAGCAGTTGGCGCGTGTACTCCTCACGGGGTGCGGCGAACAGCTGCGCGACGCTCGCCTCCTCCACCACCCGGCCCGCCCGCATCACGACGACCCGGTCGGCGAGGTCGGCGACCACCCCCATGTCGTGGGTGATGAGCAGGATCCCGATGCCGAGCCGGTCACGCAGGTCGCGCAGGAGGTCGAGGATCTCGGCCTGCACGGTCACGTCGAGCGCGGTGGTGGGCTCGTCGGCGATGAGCAGGGCGGGCTCGTTGGCGATCGCGATGGCGATCACCACCCGTTGCAGTTGACCGCCGGACAGCTCGTGGGGGTAGGAGCGGGCCTTGCGCTGCGGGTCGGGTAGCCCGACCAGCGCCAGGAGCTCGAGCATGCGCTGCCGGGCCGCCGCCCGCGTCAGCGAACGATGGGTCGTGATCGCCTCGAGCACCTGGGCACCGATGGTCAGCACCGGGTTGAGCGCGCTCATCGGCTCCTGGAAGACGAAGCCGACCTCGTTGCCACGCACAGCACGCAGCTCCTCCGCGTCGAGGGCGATCAGCTCCCGCCCGCGCAGCAGCGCCGAGCCGGACACCGTGGCGGTGCCCGGGAGCAGCCCCAGCAGCGACATCGCCGTGACCGTCTTCCCCGAGCCCGACTCGCCGACGACGGCCACCACCTCGCCGGTTCCCACCGAGTAGCTGACCTCCGTCACGGCGGCGGTCGACCGGCCGGCGGCGCCGAAGGACACCGAGATGTCCCGCACCTCCAGCAAGGCAGGCGCGGTCACGGCGTGATGCCCACCTTGAGGTAGTTGGGATAGGCGGGGAAGGCCGCCACGAAGAAGTCGCCGACCTTCGAGCCGCGCAGGAACGAGTTGCGCGTGTAGATCAGCGGCACGACGGGGCTGTCCTGCATGATCCGCCGGTCCACCGCGGCCCACTTGCGTCCGGCCTCGACCGGGTCCACCGTGGCCTGCGCGTCGGCGATCAACGCGTCCACCTCGGCGTTGGAGTACCGGGAGATGTTGTAGCCGCCGTTGCCGATCTCGCCGGACGCGAAGAGCGGCTGGATGTTGCCGTTCGGGCTCGGGAAGTCGGGCTGCCAGCTGAAGTAGGCCAGGTCGTAGTTCGCCTGTGCGCCCGTCACCTCCGCGGTGAAGGCGTCGGAGTCGAGCGGCCGGATCGACACCTGGATGCCCGCCCTGGCGAGTGCCGCCCCGACCGCCTGTGCCCTGTCCGCCCCACCGTTGGAGGTGCTCACCAGCAGGCTCAGGCCGGGCAGGCCGTCGGGATGGCCGGCGGCCGCGAGCATCTGCTTGGCCTTCTCCGGGTCGCCGGCCGGTTGCGTGGGGTAGAGGTCGTAGGTCTCCCGGCCGGCGATGCCGGGGGTGATGAGGGTGGTGGCGACCTCCCCGGCGAGCGCCGCCGAGCCTGCGGCAGCCACCTGGAAGGCGCTTCGGTCCACCGCGTACTGGAACGCCGTGCGCACCGCGGGATCGGCCAGCGGGCCCTTCTGGGTGTTCATGACCAGCATGGCCAGCGCGCCGGCGTCGGAGGTGACCACCCGCTGCTTGACGGCGGGGTTGCCCTCCAGCTGGGCCAGGGTGGCCGCTGCGACGAACGAGGCCCCGAAGGCGAAGCGGTCGTCACCGCTGTCGGCGGCGAGTCGCTGGGAGATCACCGTCCGGTCCTGGGAGAACTGGAAGACGACCTGGTCGGGCAGGCCGGTGCGGACCTGGTCGGTCGCCTTGTCCCAGTTCGGGTTGCGCACCAGGGTGGCTCCCACGCCCTGCTGGTAGGACTGCACCTGGTACGGGCCGGAGCCGACGGGGTGTTCGCCGTAGTTCGCCTCGGCGCCGGTGTTACGCGGCACGGGCGCGAAGGCCGGGGTGCTGGCGATCCACGTCCAGTCGCCGTAGGGGCGGGCCAGCCGGAAGACGATCGTCTTCTCGTCGGGGGTCTCGATCGAGCTGAGCTCCTGCCCCTCGAACGGGCCGCGGTAGTCGCCCCCGCCGACGAGCAGCGACTTGTGGTAGGTGAGGCCCTGCGAGAACGCGGGCGAGAAGGACCGCTCCACCCCCCACTTGACGTCCGCGCTGGTGATCGGGGACCCGTCGGAGAACCGCAACCCGTCCTTGAGGGTGAACGTCCACGTCGCCCCGCCGTCGCTGGGCGTGCCGGTGTCGGTGGCGAGGTCCGGTACCACCGTGGCGGTGACCCCGGGCCGGATGTCCCAGCTGGTCAGCCTCCGGTGCACGAGGGCCAGCGAGGTGATGGCGAGGCTCTGGCTCTTCGCCGGGTCGAAGGTGTTGGTGGCGCTGTCCTGGAGGACGTAGAGCGTGCCGCCTGGCGCGGTGGCCGCGGTCGTGGTGGCACCGGAGCTGCGCTCGTTCGCGTTGCAGGCCGCCAGCAGTGCACCGGCCCCACTGACCGCGCCTGCCGTCGCAACGAGTCGTAGGAATGCCCGCCGGTCCATGAAGTTCTCCTTGTCGATGATCACGAACGAACCAGCCGCGCCCGGGGGTCGAGCAGGCCGTAGAGCAGGTCGACCAGGGTGTTGGCGACCACGATGAGGAAGGTGGCGAAGACCGTGTAGCCCAGCAGCAGCGGCAGGTCGAGCTGCTGGACGGCATCGATGAGCAGGCCGCCCAGGCCGGGCATCGAGAACACCCGCTCGGTGATGACCGCACCGCCGAGCAGCGAACCGAGGTCCAGACCGAAGATCGTCACCACCGGCAGCGCGACGTTGCGCAGCGCGTGCCGCCGGATCACGCGGGACTCCCGCACGCCCTTCGCCCTGGCCGTGCGGATGAAGTCTCGCCCAGGACGTTCAGCATCTGGTTGCGGGTGAGCCGGGCGTAGAGCGCCGCGTGCAGGAACGCCAGCACGAGCCACGGCAGCACGAGGTGCCACGCCCAGTCGACCGGGCTCTCGGTTAACGGGACATACCCGCTGACCGGCACCACGTCGAGCGTGAACCCGAACAGCAGGATCCCCAGCAGCCCCACCAGGTACGTCGGCGCGGAGACCCCGGCAACGGACCCGGCCATCAGCAGCCGGTCCAACGGCCGTCCGCGGTGCAGTGCGGACACCACCCCGGTGCCGACCCCGACGCACAACCAGATCACGGCCGCCCCGATGGCCAGCGAGAACGTCACCGGCACCCGGCCGGCGATCAGGTCGCTCACCGGGGCGTTCTGCTGGAAGGAGTACCCGAAGCACGGTGCGGCGCAGTGGATGGCGGCGGGGCCGGTGCCGTACGTGCGCCCGACCAGGACGGCCGCGAGGAAGGACAGGTACTGCAGGAACCACGGCTGGTCGAAGCCCATGTACTGCCGCGCGATCGCGAGGTTCCCCGGGGTGCACGGCTTGCCGCAGGAGAGCAGGGCCGGATCGGACGGCAGCAGGTAGAAGACCGCGTAGGTGGCGAGGCTGACCACGACCAGCACCAGCACCATGGACAGCACCCGACCCGCGACGAACCTCAGGAGCGCCATCAGATCCGGTGTCCCGAGCGCGGGTCGACCGCGTCCCGCAGCCCGTCGCCGAGCACGTTGAACGCCCAGGTGGCGAGGAACAGGGCTGCCCCGGGGAAGATCAGGAACATCGGGTCGGTGGCGACCCAGCCGATCGCGTCGGAGATCGATCTGCCCCAGCTGGGCGTCGGCGGGGGAACGCCCACGCCGAGGAAGGACAGGGCCGCCTCCAGCCCGATGTTCGCCGGGATGCTGAGCGTGAACACCACGACGATCGACGCCCACAGGTTGGGCAGCAGCTCCACCCTGAGGACGTGCCAGGGCGGCGCCCCGAGCGACCGCGCGGCGGAGACGAACTTGCGTTGCTTCAACGACAGCGTCTCGGCGCGCACGATCCGCGCGACGCGCGGCCAGCCGAAGAACCCGATGATCAGCACGAGCAGCAGGGGCCGCGGGAAGGACGCCGGCGCGATCGCGCCGAGGGCGATCATGAAGACGAGAGAGGGGAAACCGAGCAGCACGTCCGCGACCCGGACCACGATCCGGTCCACCCAGCCACCGCGGTAGGCGGCGCTGACCCCGAGCAGCACCCCCACCACCGTGGCGATCACGGTGGAGACGGTCCCGATCAGGAACGACGTGCGCGCCCCGTAGGCGACGATCGCGAACAGATCCCGCCCGGTGAGCGGCTCGACACCGAACCAGTGCGCCGCACTCACTCCACCGAGCACCCCTGCCGGCACCCCCGTGGCGGGGTCCAGGGCCGCGATGTCGTAGGTGTACGGATCCTGGCCCTCCAGCGCCGAGAGCAGCGGTGCGGCCAGAGCCACCAGGAGCAGCACCACGATCACCACGGCGGCGGCGAGCACCCAGCGGTCCGTGCGCACTGCCCGCCGCAGTGCGGACACCAGCGACGGGGAGTCGGTCCCGGAGCTACGCCGGGAGAACAGCCGTGTGGCCGGCGGCCGGTTCGGTGCGGTCACAGACAGATCTCCGATGTCGGGGGAGCGACGCGCGAGGGTTACGGGACGCACGCACGGACGGCACGCGCTGATGGGCACCATCTCGACACGTGCCGGGGCCTCACCCGGCGCAGCGGGCGACGGCCGTGGGGTCGGTCAGCGGCTGAGCGGACAGCCCGCGCTCGCGACCCGGAGCAGGTCGACGTAGCGCCGGGACACGAGCAGGCAGGGCCGCGGTACCGCCCTGCGCTCCGCCCAGCCGCTCAAGACCGTCCTGCCTATCCGGGCGAATCCGCCCACCGGGCCAGGCTGCGCCCGGGTCGTCCCAGTCGGGGAGAAGATCACCGGCGGTGATCGTCAGTCAAGCGTTCGCCGTCTTCCTCACATTCAGCCGCCGTGGCCGATGTCAGACGGTCGCCACTACCTTCTCCGCCAGCACGCAGGCCGTTCTCCTCAGAACGTGGCCCAACAGACCGCAGACGGCGACCACCGCGCGCGGCGCACAGGCGCACCGCATCGAGTGCCAACGCCGCCAGGGAGCACGGCCACGAAGCCAGCGGCGTTCCTCTGCCCGGTGTCGTGCATGCCCGGCAGCGGCCGTCCAAGGCTGCGACGTGGAGTGCCGTAAGCGACTCGATGACGTCCGGCATGGAAGCAAGCTCCTCGACGAACTCTCGCCAGATGTCGGCATGCGTAGCAGGCGTGCTCATCCCCCGGCCCCATCTGTGGACTGACGACAGGATCGCACAACTCGACCAAGTCGCCCAACACGCACAGATCGCCAGTATCGATCAGGTTGACCGTGTCGCTCTCGCCATCGCTTAGCGTGATCGCCGTGACGGAGAGCGATGACGAAGAGGAGTTGACGACGGGGGTTGCAGCCAAGCGACTCGGTATCTCTCGCATGACTCTCGTTCGCTACGCCGACGAGGGCTACGTCTCTCCGTCTCGCGTGCTCCCGTCCGGCCACCGGCGCTGGAAGCTCTCAGAGCTCCAGCGTCAGCTCCGCGACCTCCCGCCTCGGGGACAGCGCGGAGGCGGCTGAGAAGTCGCAGGGCTCGCCGACGCCATACGCGATGAGCGCAGGCGTCACCGTGGAGCGGGCAACGGGCCGCCCCGGGTGACCACCTGCAGGCGCGGTGCGGTGGGGTCGCCCCCGGCCACCGCGATGTCCCCACCGATGTCGGTGCGCCGGACGGTGGCCCCTGCCCGTTCGAGCCCGCTGAGGAGCCCCGGATCGGGGTGTCGGTACCGGTTGCCCGCACCGACGCTCACCAAGACGGTGTGCGGCGCCACCGCGTCGAGGAAGCCCGCCGACGTGTAGCGGGAGCCGTGGTGCGGCATCTTGAGCACGTCGGCCCGCAGGTGGGCGCCGGAGGCCAGCAGGTCGGCCTGGGCCGCGAGCTCGACGTCGCCGGTGAGCAGCACGCTGGCCGCCGGGGTGGCGGCCCGCAGCACCAGCGAGCCGTCGTTGACCGCCGTGCCGTCGTCCGGGTCGATGCCGGGCTCGGGGTGGCGGGGGGCGAGCACGTCCAGGGTGAGCCCGGGCCATTGGAGGCGCCGCCCGGCCGTGAGCGCTACGAGCGGGGCACCGGCTTCTGCGGCGCGGCGGGCGACCATCTGCAGCGCCCAGCGCGGCTCGTGGACCGGGCCGACCGCGACCGCCCCCACCGGCCGCCCGCGCAGGGCGCCCGCCAGGCCACCGATGTGGTCGGCGTGCAGGTGGCTCAGCACGACCATGGCGATCCCCTGCACGCCCAGCCGGTCGAGGCACACGTCGACCGGGCCGTCGTCGGGACCGGCATCGACCAGCACGACCCAGCCGGGGCGGCCGGTGGTCAGCACCACGGCGTCTCCCTGCCCGACGTCGCACATCACCAGGTGCCACCCGGCGGGCGGCCACCCGGGCGGGGCGATCCGGGTGGGCACGAGCACCAACGCGAGCCCGAGCAGCACGGCGAGCAGCACCGCCCGCGACCGTGGTGACCGCCCGAGCACGAGCAGCACGAGCACCAGCACGCCGAGCAGCACGGCGCCCCCGACCCCGTCCGGCCACGGCAGCACGGCCCCTGGCACGGCCGCCGCCCGGTCAGCGACCAGGACGAGCCACCCCACTGCCGGCCCGGCCAGCCAGGCGCAGGCCTGCGCCGGCAGCGGCCCGAGTGGGGAGAGCACCGCGGCGAGCACCCCGAGGACGGTGGCCGGGGCGACCGCGGGCACCGCGAGCAGGTTGGCGAGCACCGCGATCGGGCTCACCTCCCCGCTGAGCCCGGCCACCAGCGGTGCCGTGACGAGGAACGCCGCGGCGGGGACGGTGAGCGCCTCCGCGGCCCAGGCGGGCACGCCCCGGCGGCGCAGCGCGTCGGTCCAACCGGGAGCGAGGAGCACCAGGGCCGCGGTGGCCAGCACGGACAGCGCGAACCCCGGGTCGACCGCCAGTGCCGGGTCGGCGGTCAGGAGCACCAGCACGGCCGCGGCGAGCGCCGGCATCGCCGACCGCCCGCGCCCGAGCGCCAGCGCCAGCAGCACCACCGCACCCATCACGGCGGCCCGCACCACGCTCGGCGACGGCCGCGCGAGCACCACGAACCCGGCCACCGCCGCGGCGCTCAGCGCCGCCGCGAGCCGGGGGTCGGCCCGCAGCAACCGCAGGAGGGCGAGCACGGCGCCCCCGACGATGGCGAGGTTGGCCCCCGACACCGCGAGGAGGTGGGTGAGCCCGGCCGCCCGGAAGTCGGCGTCGACCTCCGAGGTGAGCCCTCCGGTGTCACCGACCGCCAGCCCGGGCAGGAGTCCGGCCGACGCGGGCGGCAGCACCCCGGCAGCCTCGCGCAGGCCAGCGCGCAGCCCGCCCGCCGCGTCCTGCCACCAGGACGCGGCCGTGACCTCCTGCGGCGGCCCGCGCACCCGTAGTACCGCGACGGTGAGGTCACGGCGCCCGGCCGGGGCGAGCAGGCCCTCCGCGGTGGCCTCCTGACCGGGCGACAGCCCGGTCCACCCCTCCGCGGGCGCGATCAGCAGCACGCGGCCACCCGCGCTCCACCGCCCGTCGCCGACCTGCACGTCGGTGAGCACCGCCGGGACCAGCACCTGGCCCGCCGCAGCGGGACGGGAGCCGTAGGCCGCGTCGCGGATGGGCCGGGGGTCGTCGCGAAGCACCACCCGCACCGTGGCGGCCGCCCCCCGCTCGGCGGGCTCGCGCAACGGGTGTTGCACGAGGAGCAGCGTGTGGGCCGTGACCACCACCGAGGCAGCGGCGGCGCAGCCCGCGGCGGCGAGGACGGCGGCCCCGTGCCGCGCGCTGGACGTCGCCCGCGCCGGTGTCCCTGCGGCGCGACGCGCGCTCCTGGCGAGCACCAGTGCGGCCGCGATGATCCCGGCCGTACTGATCACTGCGGCACACACCCCGGCGACGGGGCCGAGCCCGATGCCGAGCAGCACGACAGCCCACGCCGCCAGCGCGGCGGGCACCAGGCGCAGATCCGGGGGACGCGGGGGTTCGGCGGGATCGCGGGCGCGCATCAGACCGTGACCAGCTCACGCAGCTGCCCGAACCGGCGCTCACCGATGCCCTCGATCTCGCGCAGCTGCTCGACGCGGGCGAACCGGCCGTGCCGCGTGCGCCACTCCAGGATCCGCTGAGCGGTGACGGGCCCGACTCCCGGCAGGGCGTCGAGCTGCTCAGGGGTGGCCGAGTTGAGGTCGAGCTTCCCCGGTGGCCTGCCGGGCGCCGCCGGGCCGGACCCAGGAGGCGCCGGGCCACCCGCTCCACCCGCCGCGCCGGGCAACGCATCGGGGGCCGGTGGCACGCCGACCGCGACCTGCTCGCCGTCGACAACCCGGCGCGCGAGGTTGAGCCCGGCGAGATCGGTGCCGGGGACGGGGCCTCCCGCGGCCGCCAGCACGTCGGCGACCCGGGACCCCGCTCGTACCTCCACCAGCCCCGGACGCACCACCCTTCCCGAGACGCTGACCACGAGCGGCTCGGCCGGGACCGTGGCGGATCCGGTCGTCGGCGCAGCGGGGGCCGGGACGGGGACGGTGGCCGTCTCCGCGGCCGCGGTGGCAGCCGGCTCGGCGACCACTGCCACCTCGGGCAGTCCACCGACGGGTTCGGCCCGCGGCCGCTCCACCCAGACCCCGATGGCGGCGACGACAGCGGCGGCGGCCGCGACCAGCGCCAGCGCGGTGGCCCCGGGGCGGCCGGGATCGACCCGGGCGTCACGCCAGGCGGCAGGCAGCAGCCGCCGCAGTCGCCCCGGCCGCGGAGCATCGCCCCCGCCGATCACGACCCGCGGGAGCGGCCCCGTCGGCTGGTCGCCGACCGGCACCGACCCCGCCGCCGGCGTCGAGTCGGGGCCGGGCCCGCGCGGAGGCATCCCCGGCGGGACACCGAGCACCGCGGTGAGCCGTCCGGGCGCGGATGAGGGGTCGGGGCGAGCCACGCCTCGACGCTAGGTCCGGTACAGGCCCCCGCCCCGACGACTTCGGGACCTGTGGACGGCCGAAGGGCGATGGGGACAACTCGCGCCCCGCCGCCCCTGCACTCCCCGAACCGTCACCCCTCCCGACCACACTGGACACCGGGGGGCGGCGCCCAGCCCCCCGACCATGATCGCCGCGAACCGCACCGGACCGCCCTCGCCAGGGCCACCACGCACGGCTCGCCGCGACCACCCGGCCCGAGACGCACCTCACCGCCCTCCCCAGGGCCACCACGCACATCTCGCCGCGACCACCGGCCGCGCGGAAGCGCGTCAGCGCTTCGGCACCACCACGACGCCGAGCAGCCCGAGCCCGACGTGTGCGCCGATCACGGCTCCGACCTCCGACACGAGCAGCCGGGTCGCCGCGGGCAGGCGTTCCCGCAGCAGGGTGGCGACCTCCTCCGCCCGGGCGGCTGCCCCGAGGTGGTGGACGGCCAGGTCGACCGGCCCGTCTCCCGCGGCCCGCACCGCGAGCTCCACCAGCCGCTGCGCCGCACGTGCTGTGGTGCGCACCTTCTCCAGCGGCACGATGCGGCCCTGCACGACGTGCAGCAACGGTTTGACGGCGAGCGCGGTGCCGACCAGCGCCGCGGCGGCCCCGATCCGGCCGCCGTGGCGGAGGCGGTCCAGCGTGTCGACGGAGAAGAAGACGCGGCACCGGCCGGCCACGTCGGTGGCGGCCTCCTCGACAGCGGCGGCGTCGGCCCCGGCGTCGGAGGCGTCGGCCGCGGCCAGCACCGCGTACCCGAGGCCCATCGCGGCCGCCCGGGAGTCGACGATCCGGATGCGGTGGGGGCCGACCTGCTGGGCCGCCATCCGGGCCGCGTCCCACGTGCCGGAGAGCTCCCGCGACAGGTGCACGGAGACGACGCTGTCGGCACCGGCGGCGAGGGCGCCGCTGTAGCACGCCGCGAAGGCGGCCGGGGTGGGCCGGGAGGTCTGGACGTCGAGGTGGCGGTCGGCGAGCGCGGCGCACAGCTCGGCGGTGTCGATGTCCAGTCCCTCGAGCCCGACGCGGGAGCCCAGGCGGACCTCCAGCGGTACCACGCCGATCCCGCGCTCCTCCGCGACCCCGGAGGGAAGGTAGGCGGTGGAGTCGGTGACAACGGCGACGGTCACGACGACGCACCTTATGGCACGGATGTCCGTCAGCGTGGCAACACGGGCCGCAGCACGCCGGCGCAGGCCGCGCCGACCTCCGCGTGCGCCTGCCATCCCCAGTGCATGCCGTCGGGGTTGCCGTGGCCGCCGAGCACGTGGTCGGCGACGAGGGCCCGCAGGTCGAGCACCGTGGCGCCGCACTCGTGGGCCCAGCGGCGGGTGGCGTGCTCGGCTGCGGCCCGCCCGGCGTGCACCGATCCGTAGGCGGCGGCGCGGTGCACGGCAGGCAGCATCGCGAGTACGGGGATCCCGGGCCGGATGGTGAGCACGGCCTGGCGGCAGCGCTCCAGGTACTGCACGGTCAGCCGCGGCGGGAGCGCGACCGGGCCACCTCCCGGCACCGTCGCGGCGAACGCGCGCGCGAGCGCGGGCTGCGCCTTCCGGTACCCGGTCCGCACCACCCGGCGCAGCCCGGCGGGGCGCAGCACCGGGATCAGCTCGCGCAGCGCCGTGGGCAGTGGCGACGGGAGGCTGTCCATCCCGCCGACCCCGAACACCAGCGCGTCGACGGTGGGCATGACCGTCCACACCCGCGGATCGTGGGTGAGGGCGTGC
This sequence comes from Pseudonocardia xinjiangensis, assembly GCF_050948425.1. Lineage (NCBI taxonomy): Bacteria > Bacillati > Actinomycetota > Actinomycetes > Pseudonocardiales > Pseudonocardiaceae > Pseudonocardia > Pseudonocardia xinjiangensis. The sequence goes on from NZ_CP192009.1 coordinate 5,985,625, forward strand.
CAGGCGTGCCGGGCCGTCCACCCGATCCCGGCGACGAGCTCCGCGCGCCCGCCGAGTGCAGCGGCGGCGACATTGGGCCAGAGCCTCGGGTCGTCGGCGGGTTCGGCCCGGTGCGGGCCGTGGAAGGCGAGCGAGTCGCCGAGTACCAGCAGGACGGGGGCGTCCGCCGTCACTCCGGGCCGTCGGTGTGGATCACGACGTGCCGACGTTGTAGCCCGACAGCCGCCAGCGCGGGTGGTCGGCACGGCGGGCCAGCGTGGCCCACCGGCAGTTGCCGATACCGCCGATGGACGGCCAGGACGACGTCGGCAGCGCGAGGAGCCCGCTGACCAGACCCGCGATCAGGCCGCCGTGTGCGACCAGCAGCACGGTGGCTTCCGGGACCGACGCGAACTCCTCGTCCAGCTCGTCGATCACGGGGCCGGCGCGCCGCACCACGTCGACGCGGGACTCACCGCCCGGGGGCCGCCACGCGGGATCGGAGCGCCACGCGGCTATCGCACCGGGCCAGGCCTCGTCGATCTCCGGCACCGAGCGGCCCTGCCACTCCCCCAGATGCGTCTCGCGCAGCCGGGGGTCGAGCTTCACGGGCAGGCCGCAGGCGGCACCGACGATGTCGGCGGTGTCGACCGCGCGCCGCAGATCCGAGCTGATGAGCCGGTCGGGGGCGACCCGCGCGATCTCGGGCGCGACGGCCGCGGCCTGGGCGAGCCCGGTCTCGGTGAGCATCGAGTCGATGTGGCCCTGCATCCGGCCTGCGACGTTGTAGTCGGTTTGGCCGTGGCGGAGCAGCACCAGCCTCCGCAGGCTCACCCGGCCGCGTCCCCGCCGCCGACGGACCCCGCCCCGTCGGGCACGACCTCGGCCTCCGGGAACGCGATCCGCGGACAGTCCTTCCAGAGCCGGTCCAGCCCGTAGAACCCGCGCTCCTCGGTGTGCTGGACGTGCACCACGACGTCGACGAAGTCCAGCAGCACCCAGCGGCCTTCCCTCGTGCCTTCCCGCCGGGTGGGCTTCGCTCCGTGCAGGCGCAGCTTCTCCTCGACCTCGTCGACGATGGCCTGCACCTGGCGCTCGTTGGGCGCTGAGGCGATCACGAAACAGTCGGTGATCACCAGCTGGTCGGACACGTCGAGCACGACGATGTCCTGGGCCTTCTTGTCTGCTGCTGCGGCCACCGCCACGCGGGCCATGTCGAGCGCCTCGTCGGTCGCCGTCACCGTTCCCCTCTCCCGGTGGACCTGGGCCCACCTCGTCACGGCTATTGTCCCAGCCCCTGCCGGGACCGCTGGACTCGGCCACCACAGGGCGCCACCCGAAGGTTTGCCGTCGGGCGCATCCGGGGTAAGGGCGAAGATCAGGCGCATGTGCGACAAGGCAGCCGGGGGGCCGATGACGCAGGAATCGACGACACAGGAACCGACCGCCGAGGACGAGGTCGCTCGGGCCGCCGCCCAGGATGTGGCACGCCTGCTCGACCGCCGCGGCCTCAAGGACATCGTCGCGTTGGCCCGGCGCGTCCTACGTGACGCTCAGCTGCGTGCTCCCTCTGTCGCGGTACCACGCGGGAGCGACACCTGACCGGCCATCTGTACGCTGCGCTAGCATGAACGGCTTCCTGGGCGGAATGCCGCCGGCCGAGCAACTGATGACCCTGAACCGGGACGACCGGGACGGGTGTCTCGTCCTCATCGTGCACGGCGAGGTGGATCTGAGCACGGGCAGCCGTCTGATGGAGGCGGGGAGCGAGGCCCTGCACCAGGCCGCGGGACGACCGGTGGTCCTCGACCTCTCAGGCGTCGACTTCCTGTCCTCCTCGGGCATGGGGCTGCTGGTCGCCCTGCACGACGAGGGCCGCACGATGCGCACCCCGCTCCGGGTGGTCGTCGACGAGACGCGCTCGGTGATCCGTCCCATCCGGACGATGGGGCTGGACGAGGTGCTCGCGTTGTTCGGCTCCCTCGACGAGGCCCTCACGGCCTGACCGGTAGAGACGTCGATGGCGTACCCCGAAGATCTCGACGCGGTGATCTCCATGGTCCTCATGGCGGATCCCGTGTCGCTCTCGGTCGTGCGTCAGCGGTTCCGGCGGTGGCTGACCACGCTGCGCTGGCCGGAGCAGGAGATCGACGACGTGGTGATGGCCGTCAACGAGGCGGTCACCAACGCCATCGAGCAGATCCACCCGTCGGAGATCGGCGCCGAGGTGCGGGTGGCCGCCCGACAGTACGCCGAGCCGGACGGCGGACGGCGCGTCCTCGTCGCGGTGGCCGGGGGCAAGCTGTGGCGGCCGGAGCCCGCCGGCTTCCGCGGCCAGGGTCTCCTGATGATCCACTCATGCATGGACGACGTGGGCGTGAGCCGTGAGCACGACGGCATCACGATGATGATGACCAGCGCGAAGGTGCCCCCGCTGACCTACGAGCCCTGACCGCGTCCCGCCGTCAGTGCGAGGTGACGGGGGCGCCCTTCCTGCCGAAGAACTCGACCAGTCCCCGGGGGGAGTCGTCGGCGAAGCACAGGTCGAGCCCGCGGGCGGACTTCCGGGCGGCGACCGCGGCGCGCGGGAACATCGCCGTCTCGTACTGGTGGAGCGCACCCTCGACGTCGTCACCGTGCTCGATCAGCGCCAGCGCGAGCTCACGGGCGTCGAGCATCGCGGCGTTCGCGCCCTCGCCGGCGAACGGCGACATCAGGTGGGCGGCGTCGCCGACCAGGGTCACACCCGGGATGCGCGGCCACGAGTGGCCGGCGGGCAGGGCGTAGATCCGGCGAGCCGTGATCTCGTCGTCGCAGTGGCGGATCAGGTCGGTCAGGGCCGGGGTCCAGTCGGCGAACTCCGCCAGCAGGGCGGTGCGGACGGCGGCCACGTCCGACCAGTCGACGCCGCGTGTCTCGATCCAGTCCTCGGCGGTCCGCAGCATGGCTCCCAGGTGCAGGTCGCGGCCTCCGTGCCCGCCGAGGTTCTTGTTGTCCGACAGGGCGAACAGGCTCCCCGTGCCGGCCAGGGCGGCGGAGGCGGGCACCGTGGTCGGGGCATCGGTGACGTGGAACTCGACGCAGCTGATCCCGACGTACTCCGGGGAGGCGCTCGAGAGGAGTTGTCGGACTCGCGACCAGGCACCGTCGGCCCCGACCAGCAGATCGGCGGTCCGGCGCGCGCCGTTGGCGAAGGCGAGCTCGAACCGTCCGTCGTCCAGGCGGCGGGCCCGGCTGAGCTTGTGGTCCCAGACGACCCGTCCCGGGTGGAGCGAGTCCAGCAGCAGGGCGCGCAGTTCCGTCCGGTCGATCTCGGGTCGTCCGCCCTGGCCCGACCCGTCGCCGGGGACCTGGTCGATGAAGACGGTGCCCGCCTTGTCCATCACCCGCATCGCCTCCGCCTGCGGCCGGGTCAGCCGGCGGAACTGCTCGTACAGTCCCGCTTCGCGCAGGGCCGATTGGCCGGACTCGACGTGGAGGTCGAGCAGGCCACCCTGCCTCCGGGCGTCGGCGGTGGCGTCGAGTTCGTAGACGGTGCTGGCGATGTCGTGCTGCTGCAGGATGCGGGCCAGCACCAGCCCGCTGAGGCCGCCGCCCACGACGGCGATGGACAGGGCGGACGAGGAGGGCATGTCGATACCTCGAATGTGTCGGCAGTGAGACGTATACGGCGTATGTGACCAGTCATGTACACCGTAAACGTCCCATAGGATGTCCGCAACCCACGCGAGGAGCACTGCCGTGACCGACGAACCGCCGCCCGTCATCTGGGCACGTCTCTCCAGCCAGGGGCGGGGGCCGGCGCGCACCCTCGACCACACGGCCATCACCGCGGTCGCGATCGCCCTGGCCGACGAGGAGGGGGTCGACGCGGTCTCGATGCGCAAGGTCGCGGCGCGGATGGACCACAGCCCGATGTCGCTCTACCGGCACGTCGGCAGCAAGGACGACCTGACCGAGCTGATGTACGACGCGGTGCTGGGCGAGCTGGACCTGACCGGGATCCCGTCCGGGAACTGGCGGGCCGACGTTGGCCGGCTCGCCCGCGAGATGCGCCGGCTGCACCACGCCCACCCGTGGATCGCCCGGTTCGGGCACCGGCCGACCCTCGGGCCCAACGCCCAGCGGTTCCGCGAAACCGGCCTGGCCTGCGTGGACGGGCTCGGTCTCGACATCGACGCGATGATGGACGTGCTGGCCACCGCCCTGCAGTTCACCCGGGGCTTCGTCGTGCAGGAACTGGGCGAGGTCGAAGCACAGCGGCACACCGGCCTGGACTTCGCGGGCTACCAGCGCCAGGTCGGACCGTTCATCACGCAGTTGCTGCAGGGAGGACAGCTCCCCTACCTGAAGCGGCTGATCGTCGAAGCCGAGGACCACCCCGATCCGGACGTGGTGTTCGAGCGTCGCCTGGCGATGGTGCTCGACGGGCTGGCGGCCGCGATCGGCCGCCCGGCCTGACGACGTCTCAAGACATCGCTCTATCCCGTCCGGGCCGTGATCGTGCCGAGGGGAATGTTGCCCGACCAGCACCCGGGAGCCGTGTCGTACCGGAGGAATCCGGTGCCGCCCGCACCGCCGTCGCAGTAGGTGGCCGCGTAGTCCGAGTCGAGGAATGCGGCGTCAGGATTGATGTCGGTGCCTGCGAACGGTGCTCCGGGGAAGGTCTCCGCTCCCACGTTCAACCAGTTGTAGTCGCAGTTGTCCGGGGACGTGAAGCAGGGCTGCTGGCCGATCGGGTTCGGACCGAAGGTCGTGGTGTTGAACGCCACCGTCCAGATGACCTCCGCGGGCAGCACGGTGGTACCGGTGATGTCGATCGTGACCCGGTGCACGAAACCGTCGTGACAGGTGCTGTCCGATGGGTCGAACCACTGGCCTGCGTTGGCGCCGACGCAGTTCACCGGGTCGGCCGACGGGCGGTACGGAATGCTGCTCGTCTCCGTCCGGCTCGCCAGCAAGGGTCCGGGTGCCGGGACGGCCCCGGAGTTGTCCACGGCATAGACGTTGACGGTGATCGGGTGGTCGAACGTGGCCCCCGGCGTGGTCGCACAGTTGTCGCTGACCCAGTTCCCGCTCTCGCAGGCCCAGCTGACGAGCACCACCTCCACCGACTCCAGCAAGGAGCCGGCCCCGGACTCGAGCCCCACGTGGTCACCGAGTTGGCTGGTGCCGTTCGCCTGGAAACCGAGAGACGGCACCTGCACGGGCATGTCGTCCGGAATCGAGCTGTACACGATCTCCGACTCGCCACCGGGACCGGGACCAGGACCAGGACCGGGTCCGGGTCCGGGACCGGGGGGCGACGGGGGACGGTAGGTACTCCCGTCACCGACGTTGACGCAGTTCCCCCGCTGGCTCTGGCTCGGGAGCGACAGGATCGGGCCGAGGAGCCCGGTGGCGGTCGCGTCCTGCTCGACGTCGCACCGGTTGACCTGGTTTCGCTCGACGCCGCGGTCCGCCGAGATCGAGGTGCCGTCACCACGGTCGTCCGCGCCGGTCGCGAACGCCAAGGGGGCGAGCGCGAGTACGCCGGCCGCGGCAGTGGCCACCACGGCTCCAGCCTTTTTCAGCACAGCACTTCTCCTCATTGCGGGCCGGCGCGAAATGCCGACGCTCCGAGCCGACGCGTCAGCTGCCGGACCACAGTGAGGGTCTCGAGAGGGGAGCCTGCTGACCGGGGGTCAACCTAGCGCGTATTCCCCACTCAACCAAATACCCGGACACCACCGAATCAGGGAAATACAGTTGGTCAGGTTACGCATCTGATGGGGTGGAGTATTCCCGGTGAAATGGAGCGCGGAATCGATCGCTCTCCACGGAGAGTCGCAGGGACATCACCCGGAGGGTGACGACGGTCAGAGCCGCCCGTACTTGTTGTAGACGTCGATCACCGGGACACCCGCCTGGACCTCCTCGCGGACCTTGTCCTCGACGTCCTTGGCCTCCTCGGACTTCGCCAGCACCTCGTCCAGCGCGTCCTTCGGAATCACCAGCACCCCGTCCTCGTCCCCGAAGATCCAGTCGCCGGGGTCGACGCGGACCTGGCTGCTGGTCGTGCCGGTCATCGCGATCGGGACCTCGATGTCGTGGATCCGGGAGCGGCGCAGCGACTCGATCGGCGACGTGTACCGCACGAAGACCGACAGCCCGTCGATCTCACGCACCAGCCGCCCGTCGCGGATGCCGCCGTCGATGACGACGCCCGTGGCTCCGCGGGCGCGGCTGGCGTTGCTCATCAGCTCGCCCCAGATGCCGCTCTGACGCTCCCCCGCCGCGGCAACGACGACGACGCAGCCGTCGTACATCTGCGTGAAGACCCCGAAGTCGGCCAGCTTCGTGTTCGGAGGCATCTCCGCGCGCTCCCGCATGTCGGGGCCGGCCGCCACGGTGTAGGCGGGGCCGGCCACCTGCATCGCGTGGTCGAGCGGTGTGATCGCCAGGTCGAGGCACTGATGGGGCAGGCCCATCTCGTCCATGATGTCGTAGACCACCGCCGAGTACAGCGCCTTCAACCGCTTCGCGGTCTGCGCCACCCAGGCCGGGTCGGTACGTGCGGCTCCGTGTCCGTTCGTCATGTTCTGCGTTCCCCTCCTACTCGAAGATCCCGTAGCCGGGCACGGCGTGCGCACGCACGCCGTCCATGTCGAGCTCGACGCCGATGCCGGGGGTGTCGGGGAGGGTGATGTACCCGTCCTTGACGATCGAGCCGCTGCCGTCGGGCGCCGTGACGTAGCTGTCCCACACCTCGCGCTCCTCGAGCGCGTGCCACTCCTGCACGAAGAAGTTCGGGATCGCGGCGCACTGGTGCGCCGTGGCCATCGTGCCGAGCGGCGTGGAGACGAGGTGCGGCGCGAACGGCACGTAGTGCATCTCGGCGAGGTTGGCGATCTTCTTGGCCTCGGCCAGGCCTCCGCACTTCGGAACGTCGGGCTCGATCACGTCGACCGCCCCGCGTTCGAGCAGCTCACGGAAGCCCCACCGGAGGTAGAGGTTCTCGCCCGCGCAGATCGGCGTACGGGTCTGGGCGCGCACCCGGACGAGCGCGTCGACGTTCTCGGCGGGGACCGGCTCCTCCAGCCACATCAGGTTGAACGCCTCCAGCTCCCAGGCGATCCGGCAGGCGCTCGGCACGTCGTAGCGGGCGTGCAGGTCGATGGCCAGGTCGATGTCGGGGCCGATCGCCTCCCGGACCGCCGCCACCCGCTCCACCATCGTGCGCAGCTCGGCGGCGTTGACCGTGTGGTTGAACTCGTCGAACTTCGCGCGATGTTGCAGGTCGTCGATGTCGAACTTGATCGCGGAGAAGCCCTCCTCGACCATCCGCTGGGCCCGGTCGACGCAGCCCGACACCGAGCCGGCCGGGTCGTCGCCGTCGCCGCAGTCGGCGTAGAGGCGGATCCGGTCGCGGAACTTGCCGCCGAGCATCCGGTAGACGGGCTGCCCCGCGGCCTTGCCTGCGATGTCCCACAGCGCCAGCTCGATCCCACTCAGGGCGATCACGAACACGCCACCCTGCGGGCCGGCGAAGACCTTCCGCCGCCGGAGCTTCTCCCAGCACCGCTCGACGTTGCGCGGGTCCTCCCCGATCAGCAGGTGCGCCAGGTCGCCGATCATCCCGACGACAGCCCCCGCTCCGGCGTCGGGGTTCGCCTCGCCGAACCCGCTGATGCCCTCGTCGGTGTCGATCCGCACCAGCGTGGCGTGACCGTGATAGGCGACCACGGCTGTCGTGACGTTGACGATCCTCATGCTTCCCCTCCCGGGAGCAGCCATCCGCCGGACACGGTGGTGCCCACGGCGTGCTGTGGGCGGGCAGGTGCCCCGGGGAGGCCGGGCGGAACCCCTCCCCGGAACTCGGATATCAGGCCTGGTAGCGGTGCGAATCCAGCGACTTGTCCGATAAGCTGCAGACATGGCAAGGAGACAAGAGCTGGCGGACGTTGTCAAGGTCCGCACGCTCCCGGTGCAGGTGGCCGCCCACCTGACCCGCCGGATCGCCGACGGGGAGTTCGCGGACGAGCGCACCCCGTCGGAGCTCGACATCTCGCAGGAGTTCGGCGTCTCCCGCGCGGTCGCCCGCGAGACGATCAAGATCCTCGCGTCGCTCGACATCCTCGACGTCGCCCAGGGCAGGCGCGTCGTCGTGCGGCCCGCGACCGAATGGGACTACCTGAACCCGTTGCTGGCCGAGTGGCTGCCGGAGGAGCACGTCGTCGGCCTGCTGAACGAGCTGCACCAGATGCGGCTGCTCCTCGAACCGGAGCTGGCGGCCATGGCCGCGGCCACGATCACCGAGGAGACGCTGGCCGAGCTGCGGGCGGAGCTGGCCAGGATGGCGAGCCTCGAGGAGGAGCCGGACGACTACCTCGAGGTCGACCACGAGTTCCACATGGCGATCTGCCGGGCGGCGAACAACCGGATCCTCGACCGGATCATGTACTCCGCACGGTGGCTGGGCACCGCCAGCCGGCGGGTGACGAACGCGGAGCCCGGCGGCCTGCACCGCGCCACCGACGACCACGCCCGGATCTACGCGGCGCTCGAGGCGAGGGACCCCGCCGCCGCGCGCGAAGCGATGCGGTCACACCTGCAGCAGACCATCCGGATCCTCACCGAGAAGCAGCAGAGGACGAGGACCCGTAGGGCGAAGCGGTAGGGCACGACGGCTCGGCCGCAGAGCCGCGGCGAGCCCCCTTCGATGTCCCGGCGTCGGGACGGAAGGACGGTGCGAGTTGGGAGCGAGCGAGAAAGGGCCGATCCGGCTCGGGCTGATCGGCACCGGGCTGGCCGTCGAGAAACTCCACTGGCCGGCGCTGCGCCGGCTCGCGGACCGGTACGTCGTCACGGCGTTCGCCGACCACTCCGTCGCCCAGGGCGAGCGCTTCTCGTCCTACAGCGGCGTCGACATGGCCGGCTTCACCACCGACCACCACCGGCTACTGGCCCGCGACGACGTGGACGCCGTGCTGATCTCGGTGCCGATCCCCTCCCTGTACGAGGTGGCGCAGGACTCGCTCGCGGCCGGCAAGGACGTGCTGTGCGAGAAGCCGGCCGGCACCGACGAGGACCAGGCGCGGGCGTTCCTCGCACTGGAGGAGCGGTATCCGCAGCGCACGGTCCTGATCGGGGAGAACTACTTCTACCGCGACGACATCCGCCATGCGCGCGCCCTGCTGGACGACGGCGCGATCGGCAAGCTGCACCTGATGGCGTGGCGCCGCGCCAGGCGGCTGGTGCCGTGGGAGGGCGTCTTCGCCGGCACGCCGTGGCGGCACCGGCCGCAGTACCGCGGCGGCGTCCACCTCGATGCCGGTGTCCACGACATCGCCCAGATCCGGATGCTCTGCGGCGATGCCGTCCGGGTCCACGGGGCCGCCCAGTGGGCCAACAGCACGATCGAGGCACCGTCGGACCTGACGCTCAACCTGGTCTTCGCCTGCGGCGCCATCGGCAACTACACGGCCACGTACTCCGAGATCGCCGTCCCGAAGGAGACCGAGGACCTGCGGCTGTACGGGACCGAGGGCGTGCTCGTGCTGTCGGGCCCGGAGTCGGAGCGGCAGGTCACGCTGACCCGCGCGGACGGATCGACGCAGACCGACGTGTTCCGCGGGATCGACAACGGCTACCACGCCGAGCTCTGCAACTTCTCCGACGCCGTCCGGCACGGTGAGCCGGTGGTGGGCACGGTCCGGCAGAGCGTGGCGAACATGCTGATCGTCCTGCGCGCGCTGGACTCGGCCGAGCAGGACACCGTCATGGCGCTCGACGACGCCCCGCCCGGCGGGGGCGGCGTCCCGCTGTGGCGGCCACGGGGCGGGTCCGGGCTGTTCGACGGCCTCCCCGGGGAACGTTCGACAAGAACGGCGATCTCGACCGTTGACAGACAGTGATTGCCCTTTTAGGGTGACCCGCGTCGCATTACGTGATACCGCGTTCCGCTACACGAAACCCGAGTAGCACAACACAGCGCTCTCTCCGGCAAGGGGGCCGGTGATCGCTGCGCCGCGCCCCGAATTCGGATTCTCGAAAGGCGCATCGAGCCGCCGTACCGGGCTCGTTCCTCGCACGACCGGGGAGGTGGACAACCTCCCGGCCCCCGTCGGTTGCACTGTCGCCCCGTCGGCACGCGTCCTCTCGAACAGGACGCAAGGAGGAGTGGTCATGACCCAGCGGTCGGAATGGTCCAGACGGAAGTTTCTCGGGACGAGCGCGCTCGGAATTCTCAGTCTCAGCGCGTGCGGGGGTCAGGCTGCCGCCCCGCAGGTGCAGGTCGATGTCCCGCAGGGCGTCATCGATGCGGCGTCCGGCCTGCGCGGAAGTTCGATGGGGATGCTCTCGCAGAAGCTCTACTCGGAGTCGGCGAACGCCGCGCTCGACCGCTCGATCCAGGCCTTCGCCGGCGCCACCGGCACCACGATCGAGAACTCCCTCGTCCAGGCCGACTCCGGCGACATGGTGGCCAAGACCGACGCCGAGGTGAAGGCCGGAAACGCCCGTGACCTGGCGTTCTTCACCGACTCGCGGTTCATCGCACAGTTCCACAACCTCGGCGACCTCACCGACGTCACCGACGTGGTGGAGGAACTGAGGGCCCAGTTCGGCGAGCCCGCTGCCGAGACCAAGAACTACTGCGTCTTCGACGGCCGGTGGTATGCGATCCCCTACCACTTCATCGGGGTCGGCTCGTTCTTCCGCAAGGACTGGCTCCAGGAAAAGGGTATCGAGCTGAAGGACGCCTATACCTGGGAAGAACTGCGGGACATCGCACTCGAGATCTCCGACCCCGCGCAACGACGTTTCGGGTGGGGTCAGACGGTGAACCGCTCCGGCGACGCCAACGGGTTCATCGAGAACGTCATCAACACTTACGGTGGCGCGATCTCGTCCAACGACGGGCTGAAGGTGGAGTTCAACTCGCCGGAGACCGTGGCCGCGGTCACGTTCATGGGCGACATCTACACGAACCCGAAGTACAAGCCGATGCTCCCGCCCGGCATCGAGAGCTGGACCGACTCCAGCAACAACGAGAACTGGCTCGCCGGAATCATCGGGTTCACCCGCAACCAGTACAGCGTCTACGCCGACTCGAAGACGAAGCAGAACCCGGTCTACGCCAATACGCACCCGTTCATCGACGGAATCGGGCCCGCGAGCGACCGCCCGATCACCTTCGGCCAGTCGCAGGCGTTCGTCGTGTTCAAGGGAGCGAAGAACCCGGATCTCGCGAAACAGGTGGCGAAGTACCTGGCGAGCGGCACTCCCCTGCTCGGCGTGGCGAAGGAGGCCCCCGGCCTGGTCAACCCGGCGTGGGACAAAGTGTGGGACTCCGACCCGTACTACACCAGCGGCGACCCCGCGTTCTCCGCCCTGCGCAAGATCACGCAGCAGCCGCTGCCGCTGACCACGTCGACCGGCTACGCGTTCCCGCAGACGCCCAGCTCCGGGCAGCAGGCCAGCGTGGCCGCCTACCTGCTGACCGACATGATGCAGTCGGTCGTCCAGGGCACGCCGCCCGCTGAGGCGGTGGCCACCGCGCACGACCGGATGGTGCAGATCTTCGAGCAGCAGGGCCTGCGGCAGTGACGATCCTGCGTCCCCGGCCGGCTCCGGTCGCGCCGGCCGTCACCCGGGCGTCGCTCACCTCCGTTCAGCGCCTGCTCGGCCGGGACTGGCGGCTCGCCGCGGTGTTCATGGCCCCCACGGTCATCCTGGTCGCCGCGCTGATCCTGTTCCCGATCGTCAGCTCGGCGATCACCAGCACCACCGAGCGGCACGGGGCGGAGACGGTCTTCGTCGGCGCCGACAACTACACGGCCCTGATCGGCGACGAGCTCTTCCACACCGGCGTGGTGAACTCGTTCGTCTTCACGGCGTACGCCGAGATCTTCAAGGTGGTCCTCGGCCTGATCGCCGCGCTGATGCTGCACCACATGCGGCGGGGGAAGGCGATCGTCGCGGGGGTGCTGCTGCTGCCGTGGGTGGTGCCCACCGTCGTCACGGCCTTCAGCTGGCGGTCGCTGTTCGACCCGATCTTCGGCAGCGTCAACACCCTGCTCACCGACTCCGGGATCGGCCCGGTGCTGGCGTCGCTGCACCTCGTCGACGCGTGGCCGGCAGGCTGGCTCTCCGACGCCTCGCTCGCCATGCCCTCGGTGATCCTGGTGAACGTCTGGAAGGGCATCCCGTTCTTCACCGTGACGTTCCTGGCCGGGCTCAAGGCGATCGACCACGGCCTGCACGAGGCCGCGATGGTGGACGGCGCGTCGCCGTGGCAGCGGTTCGTGCACGTCACGCTGCCCGGACTGCGCTACGTCATGATCGTCACGGTCCTGCTGTCGTCCATCTGGACGTTCAACAACTTCGACCTGATCTGGCTCATGACCCAGGGCGGTCCGGGCGACGCCACCGCGCCGTACGTGATGGTGGCGTACTCGAAGGCGATCCAGCAGCTGCAGTTCGGCGCGGGCGCCGCGGTGACGCTGGTGATGGTGCCGATCATCGGCATCCTCGTCGTCATCCTCGTGCGGATGATGCGGCGCAGCGACGCCCCCGGCGCCGGGGACCTCGGCCGCAGCCGGCTCACCCCCGCGCAGCGCAAGGCCCTGCCCTGGGTGGCCGTCGCCGTCGCCACGGCCGCATTGGCCTGGGCGTCGCCGCAGATCATCTGGAAGGCCGCACTGGTGCTCGGGGTCTGCGTGGTGCTCGCCGCGGGCGTCGGGCGCGCCATCTCCACACTCGCCGCGCGCGGCAGGGAGAGGGCCGCACGGACGGTCAACGGCGTCGGGTCCGGCGTGGCACTCATCGGGCTGCTGCTCTTCGTGCTCGGCCCGCTCTACTGGATCGTCGTCACGGCGTTCAAGTCCGACACCCAGATCACGATGCGGACCAGCGACCTGTGGCCCACGCCGTGGAGCATGGAGCAGTTCACGGACCTGTTCACCAGCCAGCCGTTCGGCACCTGGTACCTCAACACGATCCTGGTGTCGGTGGCCTCCACGGTGATCGCGCTGATCTGCGCCGCGCTGTCGGGCTACGCGCTCGCCCGGCTGAAGTTCCGCGGCTCGGAGAGCTTCACCGTGACGATCCTGCTGACGTACGTGATGCCGGGCGCGCTGCTGTTCATCCCGCTGTACCAGCTGATGAGCGGGATCGGGCTGAACGACTCCCTGTGGTCGCTCGTCATCACCTACCCGACGTTCACGCTGCCGTTCGCGACGTGGCTGCTGGTGGGCTACTTCAAGTCGATCCCGGCCGATCTGGAGGAGGCCGCGCTCACCGACGGGTGCACCCGGTTCCAGGCCTTCTACCGGATCGTGCTGCCGCTGGCCAAGCCCGGCCTGCTGGCCGTCGCGCTGTTCACCCTGACCAACGCGTGGAACGAGTTCCTCTTCGCCTTCGTGTTCATCACGAAGGACGGCTACAAGACGCTGCCCGTCGGGATGCAGTCGATGATCTTCGGTGACGTCGTGCCGCAGGGTCAGCTCGCTGCGGCATCGTTGCTGATCAGCATCCCGGTCGTCCTCATGTACGCCTTCGGGCAGCGGTTCCTCACGGAGGGCCTCACTGCCGGGGCGGTCAAGGGATGACCCCAGGCTCGGACGGGGCGCCGGCGTCCCGGCGGGGACGCTCCAGCCCCGTGGGGACGTCGGTGGAGAAGGCGATGCGGATCCTGGAGGCGCTGGCCGTCGAGGACGGGCCGCACCGGCTGATGGACGTGGCGGAGCGGGCAGGTGTCCCCCGCTCCACCGCGTACCGGGTGCTCGCCACGCTCGGCGCGCAGGGGTTCGCCCAGAACTGCGGCGACGGGCGCTACGGGATCGGCAGCCGCCTCGGCGGCCTCGGGGCGCGGGTCGTCCGGATGCTGTCGACCGGGGTCGGCCCGACGCTGCAGGAGCTGCAGCGAGGCGCGGGCGGCAACACGGTCCATCTGGCCGTCCGGGTCGGTGACCACGCCGTCTACCTGCACAAGGTCGACAACGACAAGCCCTACGAGATGCGCTCGCGGGTGGGCAACCAGCTGCCACTGCACAGCACGGCGATCGGCAAGGCGATCCTCGCGCACCTGCCGCCCGGCGAGGTGGAGGCCATCGTCACGACGGCGGGGATGGCGTCGCGCACCCCGGCCACGATCACCGAGGTGGGCGCGCTGCACGCGGAGCTCGCCGACGTGCGCGAGCGCGGTTTCGCCCTCGACGACGAGGAGAACGAGCTCACGGTGCGGTGCATCGGCGCCGTGGTGCTGGACCGCAGCGGCCGGCCCCGCGGCGGCATCAGCGTCTCGTCGGTGACGTTCATGCTGGACCGCGAGGAGCTGCTCGGCTACGTCCCGCTGCTGCAGGCCACCGCCCGGAAGGTGGCCGGCCTGATCTGACCCGTACGACCCGACGAGAGAGAGAAGGCGAACCGGACGTGCGCATCCAACCCGGCAAGGACGACCTCGAGGAGCTCACCGCAGCCTGGACGGGCGAGCGCTTCGGCTCCGGCCGGCCCCGCGTCCCCGACGAGGTGCTGGCGAGCCTGCGCCTCGCCACCACCGAGGAGGCGTGGGGGTTCCTGTTCCAGGCCGGCTACGTGCGGCAGTTCGCCGGCGAGTGGCGGGAGACGCACCCCGGCACCGTGATCGTCGGGCGGGCCGTCACGGCACAGTTCCTGCCGCACCGGCCCGACCTCGACGCGGTGGTGGTGGAGGCCGGCAGGCGGGAGGGACACCTGGAGGCCGACCGGCAGAACTCCTGGGTGATCGAGACCCTCGAGAACGGCGACATCATGGTCGTCGACATCTTCGGCAAGATCGTCGAGGGCACGGTGGTGGGCGACAACCTCGGCACCGCCGTGGCCACCCGCACCGGCGTCGGCGCCGTGATCGACGGCGGCATCCGCGACCTGCAGGGCCTGCAGCAGCTCGGGGGCGGGGTCAACATCTTCCACCGGGCCGTCGACCCGACACCGATCCGCGGCGTCACCCTCGCCGGGATCAACATTCCGATCCGCATCGGCGGCGCCACGGTGCTGCCCGGGGACGTCGTGCTCGGGACGCCGACGGGCGTTGCGGTGATCCCCGCGCATCTCGCCGCCGCCGTGGCCGCGGCCAGCGAGGACACCCGCGTCCGGGACGTGTTCGGCAAGCAGCGCCTGTCGGAGCGCCGCTGGACGAGCGCGCAGATCGACGTCCCGACGTGGAGCGAGGAGATCGAGGCCGACTTCCAGCAGTGGCGCGCGGCCCGCGCCGGAGAGGAGCGCTGACGGTGACCACCACCAGCAACGAGCCGTCCGTGATCACCGAGGAGCACATCAGCACCGCGTCGCGGCCGAGCGCCCTGCGCATCACCGACCTGCGGGTGGCCAACCTGCACGGGGTGCCGTTCCGGTCGTCGATCATCCGGATCGACACGAACCAGGGCCTCGTCGGGTACGGCGAGGTGCGCGACCAGGCGAGCGCCACCTACGCGCTGATGCTCAAGAGCCGCCTCGTCGGCGAGAACCCGTGCAACGTCGACAAG
Source organism: Pseudonocardia xinjiangensis (assembly GCF_050948425.1). NCBI lineage: Bacteria > Bacillati > Actinomycetota > Actinomycetes > Pseudonocardiales > Pseudonocardiaceae > Pseudonocardia > Pseudonocardia xinjiangensis. The sequence continues at coordinate 6,001,110 of NZ_CP192009.1, forward strand.
GTCTTCCGCAAGATCAAGCAGTTCGGCTTCCACGCCCGGCAGGGCGGGGGCGTGTCCGGCGTCGAGATGGCGTTGATGGACCTGGCGGGCAAGGCCTATGGCGTGCCGGCGTACGCGCTGGTGGGCGGGCAGTTCCGGGACTCGGTCCGGTGCTACGCCGACACGCCGTCCGTGCCCGACCCGCACGAGATGGGACAGCGGCTGCTGGAACGCAAGCAGCGCGGGTTCACGATGCTCAAGATGGACGTGGGCGTGGACCTGCTGTGGGACATCCCCGGCACCCTGATCGCCCCGCCCGGCGCCCGCGAGACAAAGACGGTGATGCACCCGTTCTCCGGCATCCAGGTCACCGCGAAGGGCGTGGACCACCTGGCGAGCTACGTGGAGACCGTGCGTTCGGTCGTCGGCTACGACGTGGCGCTCGCCGCCGACCACTTCGGACACATCGCGCTCGACTCGTGCATCCGGATCGGGCGCGCGCTGGAGCCGTTCACGCTGGCGTGGATCGAGGACCTCATCCCGTGGCAGTTCACCGACCAGTGGCGCCAGCTCACCGAGGCCGTCGCCGTGCCGACGTGCACGGGTGAGGACATCTACCTCACCGAGGGGTTCAAGCCGCTGCTCGACGCGGGCGCGGTCCGGGTGATCCACCCCGATCCCGCCACGTCCGGCGGCATCAGCGAGACCAAGCGGCTGGGCGACTACGCGCAGGAGCGCGGTGTCGCGATGGCGCTGCACCTCGCGGCGTCGCCGATCGCGACCATGGCCTGCGTGCATCTGGCGGCGGCCACGGAGAACTTCCTGGCACTGGAGCACCACGCCGCCGACGTGCCGTTCTGGAGCGACCTCGTCACCGACCTGCCCCGGCCGCTCATCCAGGACGGCCACATCATCGTGCCCGAGACCCCCGGCCTCGGGTTCGGCGACATCAACGAGGAGCTGTTCATGACACATCTCGACCCCCGGGACCCGGTGTTCTTCTCCGAGTCGACGCACTGGGACGGCGAGTCGAGCCACGACCGGCTCTGGAGCTGAGCATGCGGATCGCCGTCACCGGGGCGGGTGGAAAGCTGGGGCGCCACGTCGTCGCGCGCGCACTGCTCGCCGGCCACGACGTGGTTGCCGTCGACCTGCCGGCAGCGCTCGGCGAGTTGCAGCAAAGCCAATTTGACGCAACGACGTTGCCGCAAAGTGGCTTTGCTGCAACCGTCGAGTGCCGGGCCGCGGACCTCACCCAATTCGACGAGGTCCGGGCCGCGCTCGCCGGGACCGACGCCGTGGCTCACCTGGGCGCGCTCATCCACCCCCGGTACCCGGAGCCCGTGGTGCACCACACCAACGTCGGCGGCACGCACCACGTGCTGGTGGCGGCCGAGGAGCACGGGCTGGACGCGGTCTGCCTCGCGTCGAGTGTCAACGCGATCGGCGGGATATTCAGCGCGACCCCTCGCTACGACTACCTCCCGATCGACGAGGAGCACCCCACCTACTGCGAGGACTCCTACAGCCTGTCGAAGTGGATCGGCGAGCAGCAGATGGCGGCGTTCGCCAGGCGCCGGCCGACCGTCACATTCTCCGCGCTACGGCTGCACGCCCTCCGCCAGGACTTCGCCGCCGCCCGCCGGCCGGCCGAGGACGACCGGGACCCCCGGGAGCTGTGGGGGTGGACGTCCTTCGACTCCGCGGCAGCGGCCTGCCTGCTCGCCCTGCACCGCAGCACGCCGGGGCCGGCCGTCTACAACATCGTGGCCGCCCGGACCAGCACCGACGTCCCGTCGGAGGAGCTGGCCCGGCGGTGGTACCCGGACGTGCCGCTGCGCCGGCCGCTGCCCCGGAACACGGGCTTCTGGGACACCGGAAGGGCACTCGCCGAACTCGGCTGGGACGCCGAGGACGAGCATCCTGCGCTGTCGGACAGGGAGCGGAACGCCCGGTAAGGCGGTGGACGGAGACCATCGCGACCCCGTCCACCGCCGCACCGGCGCTACTCCACGAGCGCGGTGATCTTGCCGAGCGGCTTGTTGGTGTCCCAACACGATGTGGTGTCCGTGTCGAGCCGGAGGAAGCCCGTGCCGCCCGCACCGCCGTCACAGTAGAAACCCGGCTGGTTCGAGTCGAGAAATGCGCCGTTGGGGTCGATGTCGACCCCGACGTACGGTGCTCCGGCGAAGGTGTCGGCTCCGAGGTTCAACGAGTCGTAGGTGCAGCCTTCCACCGTGGCGACACAGGGGGCCGGACCGATCGGGTTGGGCCCGGCGTTCGTCGTGTTGAAAGCCACCGTCCAGATGACCCGGTCAGGCAACGGCGTGCCGGCCGGGAAGTCGAACCTCAGCCTGAACGAGATGCCGCTGTAGCAGGCATTGTCGGACGGGTCGAACCATTGACCGGCATCGGCGCCCGTGCAATTCACCGGGTCGGCCGACGGGCGGTACGGAATACTGCTGACTTCCGTGCGGGTGGCCAGCAGGGCGCCCGGCGTCGGAGTGGGACCGGAATCGTCCACGGCGTAGACATTCATGGTGATCGGGTGGGCGAACGTGGCCCCAGGCGTGGTCACACAGTTGTTGCTGTAGAAGTTGCCGACCTGACAGGCCGAGCTGTCCAGCACGACCTCCAGCGACTCCAGCTCCCGGTCGGGCCCTCCGGCGAGCCCGACCTCGTCGCCGAGCTCGCTGGTGCCGGTGGCGTTGTAGCTGATGGAGATCACGTGGCCGGGCAGGTCGTCCGGGATCGAGCTGTAGACGACCTCGGAGTCAGGGCCGGGCCCGGGAGGAGGAGGCGGCGGCGGCGGACCGAGGGAGCTCCCGTCACCGACGTTGACACAGTTGCCCTGCTGGCTCTGGGAGAGGATCGGGCCGAGAAGCCCCGTAGCGGCTGAGTTCTGCTCGAAGTCACAGCGGTTGACCTGGTTCCGCTCGACGCTGTCGTCCTCGATGACGAACGAGGTGTTGTCATCTCCGTCGCCGCGGTCGTCGCGGTCGAGCGCGAATGCCAATGGGGTCAGCGCAAATATGCCGGCCGTGGCGGCGACCGCCACGATTCCAGCCTTCTTCAGCACAGGTGTTCTCCTCATCGCGGGTCGGCAACAGGGCCGACGCTCGGAGTCAGCGCGTCGGCCGAGGCCAACTGCGGAAGGGCCTCTTCGGGGGAGCCCGCCGACCGGCGGCAAATGTATCGCGTACGCCACCGTCGACCAAAGCGGGTAACACTATCGTACGAATAAAGTACGGACAGTCAGGTTACGCGTCTGATCGTGCTTGTTAAGCCCGGGAGAATTGCCGCGGAACAGGCGCCCGACAACGGAGAGTCGGCTCATTATCACCCGAACGGAGGCGTACCTTATCGACGGCGCGCCCGAGAGGCGAACGCTCTCACCAGGCGCTGTTGCCGGGCCGGTCGGCCGTCCCCGTTTCGGCTCGTTCCGCGGCCGCGCCAGCGCCGCGCTCAGTCGAGGACCGCGGTGGCCTCGACCTCCACCAGATGATCGGGCACGTCCAGCGCCGCGACGCCGATCAGCGAGCCCGGCGGGACCGGGGTCACTCCCAGCTTCGCAGCCGCCCGGGCAACTCCCTCTCCGAAGAGGGGCATCTTGTCGGGGGTCCAGTCGGCGACGTAGACGGTCAGCTTCACGACGTCGTCGAAGGAGCCACCGACCCCGGCCAGTGCGGTGGCGACGTTGAGGTAGCACTGCTCGACCTGGGCGGCGAGATCGCCCACGCCGACCGTGCGCCCGTCGGCATCCCAGGCGACCTGACCGGCGATGAACACCAGCTTCGTACCGGTGGCGACCGACACCTGCCGGTACGCCTCGACCTGCGGCAACCCGTCGGGGTTCACCAGGGTGACGGCCATGCATGACTCCTTGTCGTGAGAGCCCGTGGTTCACGGACCCCGTAACCATAGCAATGCGATGCTATGTAATTTGGCGTCATGGCCAGGACGAAGGACCCCGCGGTCCGCACCGTGCTCGTCGAACGGGCCGCACGCATGCTCCGGACCCGCGAGCCCATCACCCTGCGATCACTGGTGGCCGGGACCGGTGTCTCGACGATGGCCGTCTACACCTACTTCGGCGGCATGGACGGCATGTGGAAGGCCCTGCGGCAGGAGGGCTTCACCCGCCTGGCGAGCAGGTTCGCGACGGTGCCCACGTCCGCGGACCCGGTGCAGGACCTGACCGCGCTGGTCGCCGCCTACCTCGGCAACGCCCTGGATCACCCGGACCTGTACCGGGTGATGTTCGACGCGAACTTCGACCTCGAAGACCTCACGGCCGCGGACGCGACCCTCGAGCATCTGGTTCGCGCCGTCGACCGATCCAGGCAGGCCGACCGCTTCCGCGCCGACACCGACCCGCTCGAACTGGCCACCCAGAGCTGGGCCATCGCCCACGGGCTGGTCTCCCTGGTCGCCAACGGCCCCCTGCCGCACAGCACGCTCGCCAACGGCGTCCCCCTGCTGACCGCACTGTTCGTCAGCAGAGGAGACGACCCCGACAGGTGCCGACTCTCGGTGGAGAACGGCTGGACACTGCCACCGGAGCGGCCGGGGCCGGCGTAGCGGCGACGCTTCGAGAGGCGTTGATAGGTTCAGCAGGTGGACCTCCCAGCGCCGGCACCGTCGATTCGGGGAATGGCCGATCTGGCCACCCCCATGTCCATCCGGGTGGCCGCGACGCTGAGCCTGACGGAGCGCGCGGGGGGCGGCGCCACGGCGGAGCAACTCGCCTTCGATACCGGAACCGCGGCGCCGGCGCTCCGACGCTTGCTCGATCACCTCGTCACGATCGGTGTCTTCGCCCTCGATCCGGAGTCCAGCCGCTACCGGCCCACGACCCTCGGTGCCCAGTTGAGCGAGGACGCCCCGGAGGGGATCAAACCCCTGCTCGACATCAACAGCGCCGGTGGACGCGCCGAACTCGCCTTCGTCGAACTGCTCGGGACGATCACCACAGGCGCTCCGGCCTACCCGCACCGATACGGGCGCGAGTTCTGGACGGACCTCGACGCCCACCCGGAACTACGGCGCTCGTTCGACGCCCAGATGAACTGGCGGTTCCGGGTACAGGCGACACAGATCGCCCAACGCTTCGACTGGAGCCGGTTCCCTGAGATCCTCGACGTCGGCGGCGGGGACGGGACCGTGCTCGCGGCGATCCTGACCGCCCATCCCGACGTTCGCGGACGGGTCCTGGACCTACCCCCGACGGCTACCGCTGCCATCGGCAGATTCGCCGCAACCGGACTCGATGACCGGGCCGGGGCGGTGTCCGGCAGCTTCTTCGACCCCTTGCTCGCCGGTGCCGACGCCTACCTTCTGTCCGACATCCTGCATGACTGGGACGACGACCACGCCCGCCAGATCCTGGCCGGGTGTCGCCGGGCCGCCGCGCCCGACGGCACCGTGGTGGTGATCGGGCCGGTGCGAGGGCAAGGCGCCGACACCGCGATGGACCTGTTCATGCTGATGTGCTTCGGCGGCCGGGAGCGGACGGTCGACGAGCTGGCCGAGCTGGCCGCCGACTGCGGGCTCACGCTCCGCGCCTCAGCACCAGTGGCCGAAGGGCGGACGGCACTGGAGTTCGCAGTCCCGCCCCTGTGATGGGCGATCCCGACTCTCCCGATCTACGATCGAGAAAGCTCAGGTATATGCAGTGCCGCCACGTCGCGGATTGCATCCGCAGTCTGAGCCGGCAACTGGTCGCTCGTCTCGATGACAATGGCGCCGACGACCCGTCCAGCAGATCTGAGCTGCTCTGCTTCACCCACGGCCGACTGCAGAATCTCTGCCTGCCGCTCTCCGTCGACACCCCGGATTTCATCACCCGCCAGAAGGGGTGACTCCCCCGCGGCCCTACGCGCGATTCTGTCAGCCAAAGCGGCCGAATCAGCCACCAATTCAACGAACAGTGCGGGGTCCGAGCTGCTCAGCTTGGCTGCTACCGAAGCGTCGCGATCCACAGCGATGAGCACCTGCGCCCCGGCCCGCTTGTAGGAATTCCACAGCGCAGCCGTACGCGCCGCACTGACCTCGACCGGAGGGCTCGGGTGACTGAAACGTAGTTGGCCGATGTCGACAAAAGCCGCCGAGACGCCTTCCTTCCAGAGGTCGTGAAGAAGCTGCCAGCAGGCCGTCGACTTCCCCGTCGCGGTCGCACCCGTGACGACGAGGACGGATCCACCGGATGCGGGCTCCATGTCGGACTCTCCCATCTCCTGGACAGGGGCCTCGTCCGTCTCGACATCGAATTGGTTCAAGAGCTCGTCGACCGTCTCATCAGGCCGCTGGCCCGTCGTATCGAACGAAGCCCCGAAGGCCGTTCGGTCCAACTGCTCAGCGAGGATCATCAGCTGCTCCAGAAGCCCGGCCGGCGACCCCCGACCAAGAAAGCGACGCCTCAGTTCATCTCTCTCACACACCAGTCGCACGACACGGAAATCCGCGATATTCCCCAGTGGATGACCAGCCAAATAGGGTTCGATCCCAACGTCTGGATCGATCACTCCGGACACGATGATCCGCCGAGCTCCTGCCAACCGGAGAACTGAGAGCTGCACGAGCAGGTTCTCGATCTTGATTCGATGACTTGCGTCGCCACCGCCCGGAGGAGGACCGATCAAGCCGAGCTGATCCATATCCAGATAGGCGACGTCTGCGCCGCGGGCCGCAATCTCTTTGAACAGACCCCAACCAACTGTTGATTTCCCCGTCCCGGGGGCGCCGCTGACCCAGAGGACCTGCATCTGGTGGGTGCTCATCACGGCCGACGGTACGGCGGCAGATCAAGCGAATTCCGCCGGCACTACAGCTCGGTCCTGATGGAACGGCACATCAGGTCAGGACGATGGCTCCTGGTACAGCCCGCGCTTCGAGATGTACTGCACGACCCCGTCCGGCACCAGGTACCAGACGGGACGGCCGTCGGCGACCCGGCGCCGGCAGTCGGTGGACGAGATGGCCATCGCGGGCACCTCGACGAGCGTGACGGAGCCGTCCGGCAGGTGGTGGTCGTCCAGCTCGTAGCCGGGCCGGGTGACCCCGACGAAATGGGCCAGGTCGAACAGCTCGTCGAGCTTCTGCCAGGAGAGGATCTGGGCCAGCGCGTCGGCGCCGGTGATGAAGTAGAGCTCCGACCCGGGACGCTGCCGGTGCAGGTCGGTGAGCGTGTCGGTGGTGTAGGTGGCCCCGCCGCGGTCGATGTCGACCCGGCTGACGGTGAAGCGGGGGTTGGACGCCGTGGCCACCACTGTCATCAGGTAGCGGTCCTCGGCCGCGCTCACCTCGCGCTCGGACTTCTGCCACGGCTGCCCCGTGGGCACGAACACGACCTCGTCGAGACCGAAGCGGTCGGCCACCTCGCTTGCGGCCACGAGGTGGCCGTGGTGGATGGGGTCGAACGTCCCGCCCATCACCCCGATCTTGCGCTTCACCTCATGCAGAGTAATGCGCGCGGCGAAACACAGTCGCAACTCAACGGCCGTAGCGTCATCTGAACCAATCGGTTCAACAAGCGCAGGAGACCGCCATGCACCTGAGTCCCGACCTCGCAGCGGCCTGTCTGGTGCCCCGCAGGGTGTCCACCCCGGAGGAGGCACGGGACGTGATCGCCGCCGACGGGGCGGCGATCGTCGGTGGTATCGCCGACGAGGAGGCGGCCATCGCCTTCGGCCGGGACGTGCTGGGCGAGGATCTCGTCCGGATCGGACGGCAGATCGAGGCCACCGCACGGCGTGCCGCCGCCGACGGCGCCCGCGTCGACGAGCAGCCGCCCGACGCCCGCGGCCGCAAGCGCCGGATCTCGGGCGACACCGCACTGCCGATGCCCCCGCACAACGACGGGTTCGCGTTCGGTGACCACGCGCCGGACCGGCTCTTCCTGTACGGCGCCCGACCGGCAGCCGTCGGCGGCGAGTCCTTCCTCATCGATGGCGTGGCGCTGCTCGACATCCTCGACCAGGACCCCGCGAACGCCGAGATGGTGCAGTTCTGCCGCACGGTCGACATCGACCACTCGGAGCCCAACTTCCCGCAGGACCGGTTCTCCCCGATCCTGCGCACCACCCCGGCAGGACGGCCGCAGGTGCGCCACCACCCCTATCTGGCGCCGGTCATGGGCCCCGACGAGGCGGCGCAGTGGCCGTTCGTCGAGCACTGGAAGGCCGCGGTGACCGCGGCGCGCGACACCGGCGCCCGCTTCCGGCTGGAGGCAGGCGACATGGCCTGCGTGGACAACTACCGGCTCTTCCACGGCCGCCACGGCTACACCGATCCGGCACGGGTGCTCTACTCGATCTGGGGCTGGAGCACTGCGGCCGTCGCGGTGCCGACCGGCGCGCTGGACATCGTCAACCCGCAGAACCCGGCTCAGCTCGCCGGCTGACGCACCTCGGCCGGGACCCGTTGCTCGGTCGCGGCCCGGCAGCGTTGCGCGAAGGCGGCGGCGGCGGCCGCGTAGGTCGCCGTCACCGCCTCGTGGTCGCCGGTGGAGATCAGGTCAAACTGCAGGCCGCGCCACAACGCGACGATCTCGCGGGCCAACCCGGCTGCGGGAGCGGCCGGAACCCCCTCGGCGCGCAGCGCGGCGGCCACCTGGTTGGTCCAGTCGTGGCCGACCCTCGCGAGGAACTCGTCGAAGCGGCCGGGGTTGTGGGCGGCCTGCCCGAAGATCTCGAAGAACAGCCGGTGGAACGGGAGGTTCTCCGGGGCGGCGATGCCCCTCCAGCAGTTCAGCAGGCGGTCGACCAGCGGCGTACCGGGCTCGTCAAGTGCGGTCATGGCCGCGGCGAAGGCCGGGAACCGGCGCGACGCCTCCAGCAGCGCCTGCCCGATCAGCTTCTCCTTCGAGCCGAAGTAGTAGAGCAGCATGCGGTTGTTCGTACCGATCGCCGCGCCCAGCCCACGCAGCGTCATCTCGGCGATGCCCTGCTCGAGCACGTGGTCGGCAGTCAGCCGCAGCAGTCGGTCCCTCTCGGGCTCCGCGCCACCGTCCACCATGGCGCATCACGCTACCCGGGCTGCCCGGAAGCCCTTCTCGTTACGTCCGGGCGCCGAGAGCGCAACACGCCAGCAACCGTTGATCCCTAGCGTGGCTGAACCGCTCGATTCACCGGAGTCCGAGATGCGAGCACGAGGCAGCGCCACCCCGTCCCCCACCGACACCCCCTCCGCCGGGGCCATCACCCTGCGCGGGATCGTCAAGGAGTTCCCCCTGCGGCGCGGCACGGCGCTGCGGGCCCTGGATCGTCTCGACCTCGAGATCGCCCGTGGCGAGTTCGTCGCGCTGCTCGGCCCGTCAGGCTGCGGGAAGTCCACCGTTCTCCGGCTCGCCGCCGGTCTCGAACAGCCCACCGATGGCGAGGTGCTCGTCGAGGGCCGCAGCCCCGCGGAGCTAATCACGGCGCACCGGCTGGGCGTCGCGTTCCAGGAACATGCGCTGCTGCCATGGGCCAGTGCACGCTCCAACGTCGCGCTGCCGTTCCGGGTGGCCGGGCGGCAGGTCGACCGCGAGCGCGTCGACGCCCTGCTCGAGCTCGTAGGACTCGCCGGCTTCGAGGACGCGCGGCCCCGCCAGCTCTCCGGCGGGATGCGCCAGCGGGTCGCCATCGCCCGCGCGCTCGCGCTGGAGCCCGACGTCCTGCTGCTCGACGAACCGTTCGGAGCGCTCGACGCGGTCACGCGGCGGCGGATGAACCTCGAGCTGGCCCGGATCTGGATGGAGCAGCAGATCACCACCCTGCTGGTCACCCACGACGTCGACGAGGCCGTGCTGCTCGCCGACCGGGTCGTCGTGATGACGGGCAGGCCGGGCCGGGTGCGGCACGTGCAGCAGGTGGAGATCCCGCACCCGCGGGGCAGCGACGTCACCCGCGACCCGGAGTTCCACGCACTCGTCGACCGGCTCACCGGGATGCTCGACGACCCCGAGCCAGCTGCAGCGGCCTCGTGAGCCGGGCCGCCGTCGGAGCAGCCGCGCTTCCCCGCAGCCCGGGGCTGGCCGCGGGCGGAGTTCTCACGTTGCTGGTGCTCGTCGAGGTCGTCGGCCGGCTCGGACTCGCCGGGCCGGGCTGGCCCCCGCTCACCGCCGTGCTCGGTTACGTGGCCGAGCCCGCAGCACAGCAACTGCTGGGCCGCGCGCTCGTGGCCACCGGCTCCGCCGCGCTCGGCGGGTTCCTGCTCGGAAGCGTCGCCGCGCTGCTGGTGGCCGCTCTCAGCGTCCTGCTGCCGGCCACGGCTCCCGGGCTCGACCGCCTCGCGGCCGTCGTCAACGCGGTCCCGCTCATCGCCCTGGGGCCCCTGCTGATCACCACTGCCGGCCGGGAGGCCACCCCGACCCTCGTCGCCGCACTGGCCGCGGGCTTCGCCCTGTTCGTCGCCGCGACGTCGGCACTGGCGTCGGCGAGCGACGCCCAGCGCGACGTGTTCGCCGTGCTCGGCGCGGGCCGGGCCCGCACGCTGCTGCGACTTCAGCTGCCTGCCGGGCTCCCGCTGATCGTCGACGGGCTCACCCTCGCCGCTCCGGCCGCGGTGCTCGGCGCCGTCATCGGGGAGTGGTTCGGCGCGCGGCGTGGACTCGGCGTGCTGCTGGTCAGCTCCATGCAGAACGTCCAGACCAACCAGTTGTGGGCCGCCGCGCTCACCGCGGCCGCGCTGTCGCTGCTCGCCTACGTCCTGCTGGTGGCACTGCGCGCGGCCGTGAACCGGAGGTTCCAGTGACCCAGCTTGCGAGCGAATCATCGCTGCCGGCGTCCCGGCAGGCTCCGGTGGGCCGGGAACACCCCTCCCGGCCCTCGCCGGTGCGGCTGGTCGCGCACGGGCTCGGCCGCGTCGCCTCCCGGTACTGGACGGTGGCCGCGTTCGTCGTCGGGTGGCAGCTCTGGTCGTCCCTCGGCGGCTACAACCGGATCGTCGTCCCGGCGCCGGCACTGGTGTTCACCGACGTGTTCGGCAACCTCGACGCCTACCTGCCCGATCTCGGCTGGACGCTCGCCATGGCCGCGGGCGGACTGGTCGTGGGCATGGCGCTGGGCTCGGGGCTCGCGGTCGCGGTGTGGGCGTCGCGGATCGCCTCGGGCATGATCACACCCTTCGCGCTCGTCATGCGGTCGGTGCCGGTGGTGGCGATGATCCCGGTGCTGGCCAGGGTGCTCGGCTACGGCTGGGTCACCGTTCTGGTGATCACCTCCGTGGTCTCGTTCTTCCCCGCCTTCGTGTTCGTCGGGGCCCGGCTGCGCGACGCGCCGCAGGCGACGTCCGACCTGATGGCCGTGCTGGGCGCGGGGCGCTCCACCGTGCTCCGACTGCTGCTGCTCCCCCACGCCGTGCCCGGGCTGCTGGTGGCCTTCCGGCTCACCGCCCCGACAGCGGTGCTCGCGGCGATGCTCGCGGAGTACCTGATGGGTGGACGGGGCCTCGGCACGTTGTTCGCGCAGTCGGTCAGCTTCTACCAGCCCGACCGGGCCTGGGGCACCGCGCTCGTGGCCACGGTCGTCTCCGTCGCCTGCTTCGTGGCCGCCCGGGCCGTCGAGCGCTGGGGCGTCGTCCGGTTCACCTGACTCCTGCCGACGCATCCCCACGACCCCCCGATCCCCGAACCTGAGGAGACCCATGTCCAGCGACCCCGCACTCTGGTCCCGCCGCCGGTTGCTGCGCACAGCAGGCATCGCCGGTCTCGGCCTCGGTCTGGCCCCCGCGGCGCTCGCCGCCTGCGGCGCCGGTGGCGACACCGGCGGCGGCGGAACGACCTCGGTCCGGGTCGCGCTGGGCTGGATCTCCAACGTCGAGTTCGCCGGCTTCTGGATCGCCGACGACCGCGGCTACTACACGCAGGAAGGCCTCGACGTGGAGTTCATCCCCGGTGGCCCGAACGCGCCGGATCCGACGCAGACCCTCGCCGCTCGGGGCGCCGAGATCGCCATCCCTGTGGCGCTGCAGGCGTTCCTCTCTGCCGTCAACCAGGGCAACGACTTCGTCGCCTACGGGACGATGTTCCAGAACGCGCCGTCGGCGCTGCTGTCGATGGCGCGCAGGCCGGTGCGCACCGCGCAGGACATCGTGGGCGCCCGGGTACTCGGGCAGCAGGGGGTGCAGCCCTACATCGACGCGGCGATGCGGCTGGCCGGCGTGCCCGTCGAGTACCAGTTCATCCCCGTCGGATACGAGCCGAGCCCGCTGGTGGACGGTCAGGGCGACGTCTACACCTGCTTCGCCACCAACCAGCCGATCACGCTCGAACAGCAGGGCCTGGTCCAGGATCGGGACTTCATCGTCACCACCTACCAGCAGCTCGGGCTGGAGCAGTACGCCAGCGTGCTCTGCAGCGAGCGTTCCTGGCTCGACGCCAACCGGCCGACGGTCGAGAAGTTCATGCGCGCGACGATCCGCGGCTGGCAGGACAACGCGGCCGACCCGTCGGTCGCGGCGCACCTCGCGGTCGAGAAGTACGGTGCGGATCTCGGCCTCGACCTCGCCCAGCAGACCAGGGAGAACGAGTTGCAGATCCCTTACACCGAGAGCGACCTGACGGCATCCAGCGGGCTGTTCCGGATCGACCCGGCCCGCCTCTCCGGCCCGATGTACAAGGCATACACGGCGGCCGGGGTGACCCCGCTGCCCGACGTCGCGAAGATCGTCGACACCGCGGTGCTCGACAACGTCTTCCAGGGCAAGGCCACCGTCTCATGACCCGTGACCTCGCCCGGCTGCCGAAGGCCCACCTGCACCTGCACCTCGAGGGCGCGATGCGCCCGTCGACGCTCGCCGATCTGGCCGCCGCGGCCGGTGTGCCGGTCCCGCCGGTGCGGGGCTACACCTCGTTCGCCGAGTTCGGTCTGCAGTACCGCGCGGCGTCGGCGTTGATCACCACGGAGGACCACCTGCGGCGCGTGGTGCGCGAGGTCGTCGACGACGCCGCGGACGACGGCGCGCTCTGGGTGGAACCGCACTTCTACCCGCCGCGCTACACCGGGCAGCTCGGCACCTCCGAGGACGTGCTCGAGATCGTCCTCGACGAGGGGCAGCGCGCCGCGGCGGCCCGCGGGATCGGGTGCGGCTGGATCGTCTCGGCGCTGCGGGACTTCGACCCTGCCCAGGCCGTGGAGCTGGCGAAGCTGGCCGCCCGGTACGCGGGCGCGGGCGTCGTGTCGTTCGGGCTGGCCGCCGACGAGGCGCTGTTCGGGCCGGAGCCGTTCGCGGAGGCGTTCGGGATCGCCCGCGACGCCGGGCTGATCTCCGCTCCGCACGCCGGCGAGCTGGCGGGGCCGGCCAGCGTCTACGGCGCGCTCGACGCCCTCGGCGCGCGGCGCATCTGCCACGGCGTCCGCGCGATCGAGGACCCGGCGCTGGTGGAGCGGCTCGCCACCGACGAGATCGTGCTCGACGTGTGCCCGACGTCCAACGTCATGCTCGCCGTCGTGCCGTCCTTCGACGAGCACCCGCTCGTCCGGCTGCTCGATGCGGGCGTCCGCTGCACCCTCAACGGGGACGACCCGCTCCTGTTCGGCCCCGGGCTGCTCGCGGAGTACGAGCTGGCGCGCGACACGATAGGGCTGTCCGACGAGCGGCTGGCACAGCTCGCGCGCTCGTCACTGGTGGGCTCGGGCGCTCCGGCGGAGCTCGTGTCCGACGGTGTGGAGCGCGTCGAGGAGTGGCTGACGACCCCGGTGTGACGCCGGATCAGCGAGCGGCGTTCTTCACGAACCCGGTGTCCGCGTCGCGCAGCGAGGTGTCTCCGCCGTGCCAGCCGCCGCGGACGTGGCGGCGCACGGTGTGGTCGTCGGTGGCGCGAGCGGCGGAGTGCCAGAGGTACGCGTCGTGCAGGATCACGTCGCCACGCTCGGCGTAGACCGGGATCTCCCCGCGGATCTTCTCGAAGCCCAGCGGCATGGGCGCGGGCGGTGGCGTGTCGGTGTAGCCGCGGGCGGCGGGCGTGCCCTCGGGCACGGCCACGTTGTTGATGTTCTCGAACGGCGACGCCGTGGCCCAGAGGTGGCTGCCGGGCACCACCCGGAGGAACCCGTTGGCCGGGCTGGTGGCGTCGATGTGGATCGTGAACGCCGTGCCCGGCCAGATGTCGAGGTGCGGGACGGCCTGCCAGTCCGCGTGCCAGCCGATGCGGGTGTAGCCGGACTCCCGGCCCGGCCGGGCGTCCTGGTAGACCACGCCACCTCGCGCCGGCCAGTGGTCCGGGCCGAGGATCCGCGTCACGAGCTCCACGAGGGCCGGGTTGGCGAGCGCCGCACCGATCGTCGGGGCGAGCTCCTCGACGCGCTCCACGTAGTTGACGACGTGCTCGGCCTTGCTCTCGTCGTCGAGGTACTTGCGGGAGCCGTGCCGCGCGTCGAGCTCACCGGCGAGCACGCCCTGCTGGGCGGCCACGCACTCCGCCTCCAGCGCGTCGATCGCGCTCTCGTCCAGCAGGCCGCGCAGCACCACGAAGCCCCAGCGGTCGTAGCAGGCCTTCGCCGCGTCGGAGCCATCGGCGGGGGCGAACACGCCGAGGTCGGTGAAGGCGGTCAGGTCCGGAACGGTCACGTCGACTCCTCTGTATGAACCGGGCGGTTCACACAGTGTGAACGATGACGGTGCGAGTCCGCGTTACGTTCCAGTGAAGGGGTCGAGCGGCCTACGCGCCGGCCCCCGCGGCCAGGGCATCGGCCAGGAAACGCAGCTCGCGGTGCATCGTGTCCTGGCCATCCTCCGCGTGGCGGGCCACCGAGTGCCGGTAGCTGACGGCCGAGGCCAGCAGGTGCGCGGCGCTGTCCACATCGGCGGCGGCGCAACCGCTCGGTCGGGCCGCCGCGACGACGGCGCGGATCTGCTCCACCAGGCGGGCGAAGCGCGCACGCAGTGCGTCGAGCACGGCGGGATGGGTGTCGGCCTCCCGCCAGAGCAGGTGCGAGAGCATCGCCGACGAGTCCAGGGTGCGGTCGAGGACATCGACCAGGCGGTGCAGGCTCGCCGCGACGTCGCCGGGCACCACCACGTTCGCCGGGTCGAGGTGCTCCTCGGGCAGCCGCTCGACCAGTGCCGTCAGCAGGTCCGGCTTCCGCTTGAAGTAGTAGTGCACCAGGCCCTTCGGCACGCCCGCCCGCTCCGCGATCCGTGACGTGGGCGTGGCGTCGAAGCCGTGGCCGGCGAAGAGTTCCTCCGCCGCGGCCAGGATCCGGTCGCGCGCACCCGGCTCGGTCATGTCGCACTCACCACCCGTCCATCGTGGCGCCGCCCATCCTGACGCGCAGCACGGCCGTGGCCAACCGGGCCACGGCCGTGCTGTAGATCTTCCTGTTACCGGCTCAGTGCTGTCCGGCCAGCCCCCGGTGCTCCGCGTTGGCGGCCGGCAGGGCGGCGAGCCCCACGGCGACCGTCAGCACGCCGGCGACCCAGGACGTCCAGGACGCCCCGCCCAGGTCGCTGTAGCCCAGCACCCACGGCGAGATGAACAACAGCACGCCCAGCACCGCGTGCACGTACTCACTGGCCACCGAACCCGGCTGCGCCAGCGACCAGAGCGCCGTGGCGGCGATCAGCACACCGAACACGATGAGCGTCCACAACGCGGTGGCGTCGGTGCTCACCACGATCGGCGACAGGAGCGTCAGCACGCCGATCACCAGCGCTGCCCAGTCCTGC
Organism: Pseudonocardia xinjiangensis; assembly: GCF_050948425.1. Classification (NCBI taxonomy): domain Bacteria; kingdom Bacillati; phylum Actinomycetota; class Actinomycetes; order Pseudonocardiales; family Pseudonocardiaceae; genus Pseudonocardia; species Pseudonocardia xinjiangensis. Next base: position 6,016,737 of record NZ_CP192009.1, read on the forward strand.
CACCGGTGCCATGACCTTGCGGTCATCGCGATCACCCTTCCCTCGTGGAGATGAGATCCAATGAGTTGATGATGCGCCTGACTGGCCGCCCGGTCAAGTTTGTGGAGAGGCGTCCGGTGCGACCTCCGCCACACCGCGTCAGCGCTGGTAGGCGTGCCGGAACTGGATGCTGATGCGGGGCCCGACCAGGCGCGTCTTGGGTACGGAGTGCTGCCACGTGCGCTGGCAGGAGCCCCCCATCACGAGAAGGTCGCCCGGCCCGGGGAGGTACCCGATCGACGCGCCGCCGCCGGTGGGACGCAGCCGGAAGGGGCGGACCGCACCGAGCGAGACCAGAGCGACGATCGCCTCCGGAAGGTCACGGGCGACGCGATCGCCGTGCCAGGCGACGCTGTCGGCGCCGTCCCGGTAGAGGTTGACGCCCACCTGCGTGAACGCGACGCCGTAGCGCTCGCTCAGCACCCGCGCCATCTCGCCGAGCTCCGCGGGCGGGACGGGGCCGTGGTCGAGGCGCCAGCGATGGGTGAGGCGGGGCTCCGGCACGACCCGGTCGTACATCCGCACCTCCCGGCCCGCCCACGGCGTGGTGTCGAGGAGCCGGGCGAAGAGCCCGTCGGCACCACGGCACCACCCGGGCCCGTGGTCGACCCACGCCCCCTCCCCCAGCTCACGGCGTCGGACCCCGGAGAAAGCAGCGTCGATCTCGACGCCGTCAGCGGCGGCGTCGAGCAGCGACGGCTGCCAGGCGAGGTCGAAGGGCGACACGCAGGCGACGGTACCTCGAATCGAACATCAGTTCGATCTCGATCACGCGGGAAGCGCTACCGGCGGACCTCGTTGAGGTAGTTGTAGATCGTGTACCGGGTGACGGCCAGCTCGGCGGCGAGGCTGTCGACCGCGTCCTTGATCAGGAAGTAGCCCGCCTCGTCGAGCTCCTGCACCACGGCCGCCTTGTGGGTCTTCTTCATCAGCTCCACCGGCACCCCGGTGCGGTCGATGGCGTGGTCCACCAGTAACCGCTGCAGGCTGTCGACGTCCGGCGGGAACGTCTCGCGCCGTTCCCCCTCACGCGTGGCGCCGGTGGTGGCCGGACGTTCGCTGTTGATGCACAGGCAGCCCACCGCGACCCCGTTCTCGTCGCGCAGGAACATCGTGGACGACCGGATCGGCCGCCCGTCCGGTCCGTGCGTCTCGTAGTCGGTGAGGTCGTGCGTGGTGCCGCGGCGCACCAGCCCGAGCAACAGGTCGGTGATCGGGCCGCCCGGGGTGCGGCCGGTCAGGTCGCCGGCCACCGCGATGATCGAGTCGGGCAGCCGCGACAGGTCGTGCAGCACCACCTCGGTGCCCGGGCCGAGCATCGTGGCCAGGCCGGAGACCGCGGGCACCAGCGCGGCGAGCAGGGCGTGGGACGCCTCGGCGGGTGGGCCGGCCGGGGATCGGGAGCCCGGGGGCGCCAGCCGCGCGAGCCGGGCCAGCGCCACGCGGACGTGCTCGGCAGCCGAGGCGGGGGTGGAGGCGTGCGGTGACAGCCGGACGTGCTCGGGGCGGACGGTCGCGGCGATCCCCTCCGCGGCCAACGCGGCGCCGACCTGCTCGGCCGGGTGCCCGGGCAGCTCGAAGGCCAGGATCCCGGCCCGGCGCCCGGTGGAGGAGACGATCCGGGCGCCCACCGACAGCAGGGCCTCCTCCAGCTCCCCCACGCGCTCCCGGATCCGGGCCTCGACCGTCGCCACGCCGACGTCCTCCACCAGTTCGAGCGCCGCGGCGAAGGCGCCCGACGTGACCGGGCTGAGGTTGCTGATCGACCAGGCCGCGGCGGTGTGTGCGGGCGGGTGGATCTCGTCGTCGAACAGTCCCGGGTCGCGGGCCCCCGTCCAGCCCGACAGCACCTGGTCCATCCGCTCCAGCGCGCGGTCCGACAGCACGGCGAAGCCCGTGCCCCACCCGGCGCGCAGCCATTTCTGCCCGCCGACCACGAGCACGTCGGCCACCTCCCACGGCGCGTCCACCACACCGAACCCCTGGATGCCGTCGACCACGAGCAGCCGGTCGCCCGCCACGTCCCGGATCGCGGCGAGATCCGCGAGGTACCCGGTGCGGAAGTCGACCGCGCTCACGGAGACCACGGTGATCTCGTCGGTCAGGGCGGCCGCGACCGCGTCGGCGGTGACGTGGCCACCCGGTGGGGACAGCGGGCGCACCCGCGCGCGACCCACCTGCTCGGCGCGCGCCCAGGGATAGGTGTTGGACGGGAACTCCGCCACCGGCACGAGCACCTCGCCGCCCGGCGCGTGGAACGCCGCCTGGAAGAGGCCCGTGCTGGTGTTGGGCACCAGCACGACGTGGTCGGTGTCGCTGCCGCACATCCGGGCCGCGGCCGCCTTCGCGCGCACCTCCTGCCGCATCAGCTCGTCCACCGTGGTGGGGCCGGCCTTCGTCGACAGCTCCAGCAGGTGCGCCGTGGTGTCGAGCACCGCGTGCGACGGGGGCCCGAACCGCGCGAAGTCGAGGTAGCCGGGCGGCTCGTCGAACTGGGCGAGGTAGCGGGGCGAGAGCCGGGCAGGCGGCCGCGTCCCCGTCACAGGACCCGGGCCAGGAACTGGCGGGTGCGCTCGTGCCGCGGCGCGGCCAGCACCTGGCTCGGTGGTCCGGTCTCGACCACGGCTCCGTCGACCATGAACACCACCTCGTCGGCGACCTCTCTGGCGAAGCCCATCTCGTGGGTCACGACGATCATCGTCATGTCCTCGGCGGCCAATGCCCGCATCACCTCCAGCACCTCTCCGACCAGCTCCGGGTCGAGCGCCGAGGTGGGCTCGTCGAAGAGCATCAGCTTGGGCCTCATCGCCAGCGACCTCGCGATGGCCACCCGTTGCTGCTGCCCACCCGAGAGCTGACCGGGGTAGGCGTCCGCCCGGTGCGCGAGGCCCACCCGGTCGAGCAGGGCGAGCGCCTCCCGCCGGGCGTCGCCAGTGGCCACCCCGAGAACCCGGACGGGGCCTTCCGCCACGTTCTCGAGAACGGTGCGGTGGGCGAACAGGTTGAACCGCTGGAACACCATGCCGATGTGCCTGCGCTGCTTGGCCACCTCGCGTTCGGGCAGCTCGTAGAGCTTGCCGTGACGCAGCCGGAAGCCGATCGGCTCGCCGTCCACCCAGACCTGCCCGCCGTCGATCGTCTCGAGGTGGTTGATGCACCGCAGGAAGGTGCTCTTGCCCGCGCCGGACGGCCCGAGCAGGCAGACCACCTTCCCCTTGGACACCGTCAGGTCGATGCCGCGCAGCACCTCCGTGTCGCCGAACCGCTTGCGCACGCCCACGGCACGCAGCAGCGGCTGTTCAGGCCCGGCGTCAGACATCGCGGCTCCTCACCGTCGGTGCGGTGCGCAGGGCCCGGGCGGCGCGGGACCACGGACCGCTCGCCGAGCCGGTGCGGTCGGCCGCGTCGAACGCGCGCTCCAGGTAGTGCTGGCCGACGCCGGCGACCGTGACCACGACCATGTACCAGATCGCGGCGGCCAGCAGGGTCTCCATCACCAGCAGGTTGTTCGACGAGATGTTGTTGGCCGCGTGGATCAGCTCGGTGACCCCGATGACGGACGCGATCGAGGTGCCCTTGAGCATGTTGATGAAGTCGTTGCCGGTGGGCGGGATGATCACCCGCATGGCCTGGGGCAGCACCACCCGGCGCAGCGTCAGCAGCGGGCCCATCCCGATCGACTTCGCCGCCTCGGCCTGGCCCTGATCCACGCTGTTGAGCCCGGCGCGGACGATCTCGGCCATGTAGGCGCTCTCGTTCAGCGCCAGCCCGAGCAGCGCCGCCACGAACGCGGTGACCAGCACGTTGGTCTGCTCGTGCAGCAGGTAGCCGCCGAACGGCAGCGGGATCGAGATGTAGGTGAAGACCAGCGCCAGGTTGTACCAGATCAGGATCTGCAGCAGCACCGGAAGCCCGCGGAAGAGCCAGATGTAGGCCGCGGCGAACCAGCGGGCCACGGGGTTGACCGACCGGCGCATCAGGGCGATCACGACCCCGATCACGATCGCCGAGCCTTGGGCGACCACCGCGAGCACCACGGTGTTCAGCAGGCCGACCAGGATCACGCGGTACCAGAGGAACTCCGGCACCGACCCGTACTGGACCTGGGCCTGGGCCAGCGCGACCCCGAGCAGGGCGAGCAGACCGAGGACGACGACGCCACTGACCCAGCGCCCCCAGTGCCGGAGCCGGACGATCGGCAGTTCGCCGCCGACAGCGAGCGCGCGGCCGTCCTGCACGTCAGCTTCCGCCATTGACGCCCACCTGCGCGATGGCTCCCTGCTGGACGCCCCAGGCGTCGAGGATCGTGGCGTAGGTGCCGTCGGCGACCAGCGACTGCAGCGCGCCGCGGACCGCCTCGGTGAGCTGGGTGTTGGTCTTGTTCACGCCGATGCCGTACGGGCCGCCGTTGATCGGCTCGCCTGGGACGACCTCGAAGAACTCCCCGTCGCCCGCGGTGCGCGAGATGTAGACCGCGCTGGGGAGATCGTTGAGGATGGCCGCGACGCGGCCGGTGCGGAGCTGGTTCTGGTTCTGCGTGTCGCTGTCGGTGGCAGTGACCGTGATCGGTCCCTTGCCCGCCTGGACGCACGTCGCGCTCTGCTCGGTGGCGAACTCCTGGTGGCTCGTGCCCTGCACCACCGCGACGGCCTTGCCGCACAGGGTGTCCGGGCCCGTGATGCCGTCCGGGTTCCCCTTCTTGACCATGATCGTGATGCCCGAGGTGAAGTAGTCCACGAAGTCGATCTGCTTCTGCCGCTCGGCGGTGTCGTTCATCGCGGCCATCGTCATGTCCACCCGGCCGGACTGGAGGCTCGTGATGAGGGAGCCGAACGCCATGTCCTGGTAGGCGACGGTGACCCCCAGCTTCGCCGCGACGGCCTTCGCCAGGTCGACCTCGTAACCGATGGGGGTGGTGCCGTCGGCCGCGTAGAAGTTGTTGGGCGCCGACTGGAGGTTCGAGCCGATCGTCAGCTTGCCGGCCTGCGCGATCGTGGGCGGCAGTGTGGCGGCGAGCTGTGCGTCCTTCTGCACCCCCGCCAGCACCGACGACGTGTCGGGGACGGCGCCGCCCCCGGCGGGCGCGGCCGCGGGTGCGGCCGCGCCGTCGCCCGAGCCACCCCCGCACGCGGCGACGGCGATGGTCGCGAGCCCGGCGATCGCGGCGAGTCGCCAGCGGCCGGGCCGCTTTCGGCCCGTCGAGTTCTGCTGCAGGACGGACACGGGTACCTCCACGAGCTGGGGAGCGGGCGCGATGGGGGCAGACGGTACAACTGCCAGTTGAACCGGTCAACAGCGTGTTGAAACCACCCGGGAGTGTCGGACCCACCGGTTACGGTCCCCGCTCGTGAAGATCACCGGCCAGCGCGCCGCCTACGGGCTCGCCACCGAGTTCGATCCGTTCCGCCGCATCGAGGCCGACACGCTCGCCCTCGCCGACGCCGCCGAGGGGCACCTCGCCTCCCCGGTACCGAGCTGTCCGGCCTGGTCGGTGGCCGACCTGGTCTGGCACCTGCTCGAGGTGCAGCACTTCTGGGGGGCGATCGTCGCCGGCCGCGTGCAGGACCCGGCCACGGTGCCCGACCCGGTGCGCCCGGATGACGCCGACCTGGTCCCGGGGCTGCGAGCCGGCGTCGCCGGGCTCGTCGAGTCGCTGCGCGGCGCCGAGCCCGGGGATCCGGTCTACACCTGGGCCGCGCGGCGCGACGCGGGGTTCGTGGTGCGCCATCAGGTGCAGGAGGCCGCGGTTCACCGGTGGGACGCCGAACGGGCCACCGGCCGGGAGAGCCCGCTCGACGCCACGGCCGCCACCGACGCCGTGGAGGAGTTCCTCGAGGTCAGCACGCCGTTCCGGACGAAGGACGCGGCACCTGTCGGCGGCACGCTCCAGCTGGTCGCGGTGGACACCGGGTTCCGGTGGCAGGCCGCGGAGGACCACGATGGCGCAGCTCGCTGGCAGCGGCTGGCCGGCGGGGGCGCAGACCAGGCCGGCGGGGCCGACGGCCCGGACGCGGACGTCGTGGTCCGGGCGACCGCGTCCGACCTGCTGCTCTACCTCTACCGCCGCCGTCCGGCCGGCGCCCTGGACGTCACCGGCGACCTGGCGGTCGCCGAGCGGTTCGCGCTGCGCACCGGCACCGACTGACACCGATGCCTGACACCCCGAGACGCCGCGTCGCCGGCACGCAGGTGCGTGCCGGCGACGTATCAGCGGGAGATCGTCAGAGCGGGATCGTCAGGAGCGCAGCCCTCCGTGGTCGTGAGCCAGGCCGCCGCCACCCGCGGTCGCGCCGGTCGGTCCACTCGGCGCCGCGGGCGCGGCGCCCGTGATCAGCGCCGGGTCGGACGCCAGCGTGAAGGTCGAGTACGCGATGGCGTCGGCGTGCTCCTCCAGCGCGGTGTCGTTGATGTTGGCGATGGTGTCGCAGGCCTGGTGGTAGCAGGGGTCGTACGCGGCCCCGGCCGTGCCGCCGTAGGTGGCCGCCTGCTCCGGGGTCTTCACGCCCTCCGCTCCGGTGAACAGCCCGCCTGCGGGGATCCCGGCGGCGATGAACGGCCCGTAGTCCGAGCGCCCGTCGAAGTCGGTGCCTTCACTTGCGAGGCCGCGGTCGGCGAAGAACTTCTCGAACACGTCCTCGATCGCCGCCGATCCGGCCGGGCCGGGGCCTGCGCCCACGGCGTCGGAGTTGTCGCCGTCGTAGACGAAGCGCACGAAGTTGGGCGAGCCCACCATGTCGAAGTTCAGGTAGCCCGCGATCCGGGCCCGCTCGGGCTCCGGCAGCGACGCCACGTAGTGCTCCGACCCGAGCAGTCCGAGCTCCTCGGCTCCCCACCAGGCGAACCGCACGGTGGCCGTCGGCTTGGCCTTCCCCATGAGCGTGGCGACCTCGAGGATCGAGGCGCTGCCACTGCCGTTGTCGTTGATCCCCGGGCCCTCCGGCACCGAGTCGAGGTGTGCCCCGACCATCAGCACGGTGTCCCCGCCGCCCTTGGCGGTCTCGGCGAACACGTTGGTGGTGGTGCGGTTCTCGCTGATCGCGTCCACCTGCAGGCTCACGGTGGCGTTCTGCAGCGACTCACCGAGAGCGAACGTCGTGCCCACCACCGGGATGGCGAGCGGCGCCCCGAGCGTGCCCTCGAGGAGCTCGGTGCGGTCCGGGGCGTTGCCCTCGTTCATGATCACCGCACCCGCGGCCCCCGCCGCCGCGGCGTTGGTGGCCTTCACCCCGAAGTCGCACGTCCCGCGCTGGAGCAGGGCGATCCCCCCGGCGGGGAACCCGGCGAAGTCGGCCGCCTCGCAGCCGCTCGTCGAGCCACCGACCGACGGCAGCAGCAGGTCCACCGGCACCGCGGTGCCGGTCACGTCACCGCTGCCGGAGAACGTCATCGGAGCGAAGTCGGTGCCGACCGCGTAGGTGGCCTCCGCGGGCGCGGTCTGCGCGAACGCGGCGCTGTTGAGCTGGAAGAACGGGAACTCGAAGTCCTGGGTGGTGACGGTCAGCCCCGCCTCCCGGGCCTGGTCGGCCACGTACTGCACCGACGCGTCGTAGCCGTCGGTGCCGGAGGCACGGGTGCCGTCGTGGGCGTCGGCGATGTCCTGGAACGCCTGCAGGTGGGCACGCACTCCCTCCACCGTGACGCATTCCAGGAGCTTCTCCACGGAGTCGTTGGTGCGGTTGTCGCATCCGGCCGGCGCCGCGGACGCCGGCCCGGCGGTGAGCACGGAGCCGACGAGGGCGACGAGCCCGGCTGTGGATGCGGCGACGACCCGTGATCGACGGGGCCGCGTGGCTGCGGTCATAGAGGGCGCTCCACGTTTTGTCACGGTGACCCCTTTTGTGGGGGTCACTCCGATGGAGGAGAATGCGATCTTTGTCACGCAGAGTCAAGTGCTGGATTCGCTTGGTACGCGTGTGCTACCCAAGAGCTCCCGATTGGGTCAGACGGGGAGCAGGCCCTCCACCACATCGGCGAGCTGCGCCGCCGTGCGGCACTCGTGCATCGGCAGCACGCCGGCGTAGCGCAGAGCGGCGGAGTCGCCGGTGCCCCACTGGCGGCGCGGCTCCGGGTTGAGCCAGTGCGCATGCCGCGCCCGGCCCACCAGGCGCCCGAGCACGGTGAGGTTGGGGTCGCGGTAGTTGGTGCGCGCGTCCCCGAGCACCAGCAGCGAGGTCTTCGACGTCACCGCATCGCCCCAGTGCTCGGCGAAGGTGCCGAAGGAGCCGCCGTAGTCGCTGTGGCCGTCGAATGCGACGAGGTCGGCCTCGCGCAGCACCCGCTGCATCACCCCGGACAGCTCCGCCCCGGGGTCGAACAGGTGGGTCACCTCGTCGGCACGCTCGACGAACGCGAACACCCGCACCTTGCTGAACTGCTCGCGCAGGGCCTGCACCAGCAGCAACGTGAAGTGGCTGAACCCGGCCACCGAACCGGAGACGTCGCAGAGCACCACCAGCTCCGGGCGCCCCGGACGGCGCTTGCGGTAGGCCGGGCGCATCGGCACGCCTCCGGTGGACATCGAGCGGCGCAGCGTCCGCCGCATGTCGATCGTGCCGCGCCTGGCGTGCCTGCGCCGCACGGCCAGCCGGGACGCGAGCCTGCGGGCGAGCGGGTGCACGGTGCGACGGAGCTGGGCGAGCTGCTCGGCGTGGGCGGAGAGGAACTCCACCTGCTCGGCCTGCTTCGGCACGGCCGTCCTCGCCACCTGGTCACGGCCGCGCTGCTCGGCGGTCCGCCGCCGCACCTCGTCGGTGATCATCTTCCGGAACGCGGCGATGCGGTCGCGGATCTCGCGGCGCCGTACCTCGTCGGAGAACGCGTCCTCCTCGGCGCCGCCCGCCCTCAGCTCGTCAAGGATCCGCGCCAGCAGCGTCTCGGGCGAGAGCACCCGCAGCGCCTGGTAGGCCGACCAGCTCGGCTGGCCGCCCGCCCCCCGCACTCCGGTGCCGGCCGCCCCCGAGCGCCCGAGCGCGTCGACCACGGCACGCGCCAGCTCGGCGAGCGCCGCGGTGTCGCCGTCGCGCAGCAGGTCGGCGAGGATGTCCCGCAGCGCGTCGACGTCCACCGGCCCGTCGGCGGCGTCGTCCACGCGAGGTACCTCGACCTCCGCGGAGCCCGCCCCCAGCGCCGCCGGGAAGTACAGCTCGAAGAGCGTGTCGAACACCTGTCGCTGGCCGGAGCGGCGCAGCAGCGCGGCGGCGAGCCCTTCCCGGACGTGCTCGCGGTGGATCAGGTTGAGCGCCCCGAGCACGCGTGCGGCGTCGACGGTCTCCCCCGGCCCGACGGACACACTGTGGCGGCGCAGCGCGGTGACGAACTCGACGAGGTGCCCGGGCAGGCCGTGCTCCGAACCGATGCTCACCGCGGTGTCCACCACCCCATGATTACCGCCGATCAGTTCAACCGCAGCTCCGCGGCGGCCGCCGCGGCGTCGGACCGGTGTTTGAGCACCACGCCGAGCGTGGCGCGGACGGTGTCGTCGTCGAGGGTGTCGAGCCCCAGCGCCAGCAGGGTGCGTCCCCAGTCGATCGTCTCCGCCACCGAGGGGGCCTTGCGCAGCTCCAGGCCGCGCAGCACGCGCACGGTGCGCACGAGGGCGTCCACCAGCGACTCGGCGAGCTCCGGGACGCGGCTGAGCACGATCCGCCGTTCCAGGTCGGCGTCGGGGAAGTCGAGGTACAGGAAGAGGCACCGGCGCTTCAGGGCCTCGGAGAGCTCACGCGTGGAGTTCGAGGTGAGCAGCGCGAACGGCCGCCGGGACGCGGTGATCGTGCCCATCTCGGGGACCGTGACCTGGAAGTCGGAGAGCACCTCCAGCAGCAGGCCCTCCACCTCGACGTCGGCCTTGTCCATCTCGTCGACGAGCAGCACGGTCGGCTCGGTGCGCCGGATCGCGGTGAGCAGCGGGCGTGGGAGCAGGAACTCCTCGGAGAAGACGTCGTCCCGGGTGTCGTCCCAGGACTCGCGGCCCTGGCCCGCGGTGATCCGCAGCAGCTGCTTGGCGTGGTTCCACTCGTAGAGCGCGCGGGCCTCGTCGATGCCCTCGTAGCACTGCAGCCGCACGAGCCCGGCGCCGGTGGCCGCGGCCACGGACTTGGCCAGCTCGGTCTTCCCCACGCCCGCCGGACCCTCCACGAGCAGCGGCTTGCCCAGCCGGTCGGCCAGGAACACGGTGGTGGCGACGGCCGTGGAGGCGAGGTAACCGACGCCTGCCAGCCGCTCGGCCACGTCCGCGACCGAGCCGAACAGGGGTGACTGGGGAGCACTCATCGACCTCATCCTGCCTTGCAGCTCGTCGCTTCGCCCAGGGCCGGTCGGCGCCGGACAGCGGGCGGGGATCAGGGCGCGAAGGCCCGCCGTACGGTCTCGGCCAGGATGTGTCGGCGCTGCTGGTGGACGGCCTCCTCCTCGGTCCTGTCGGCGGTGTAGGTGAGGCTCGCTGGCCCCCAGGTGGCGGACAGGGCGACGACGAGCCGGTGGATCTCGGCCGCGTCGATCGAGGCGGTGACGGAGCCTGCCTGCTGCCCCTCGACGACCGCGCCGACCTTGTCGGCCTCGGCCTCGTCCAGTGAGGTGAACAGCGCCCCGACGGGCGTGCGCTCCAGCCGGGCCCAGGTGGCGAGGCGCACCAGCTCCGGCCGCTCGAGATAGAAGTCGTAGAGGCCCACCGCGTACCCGGGCAGGTCGTCGCCGCTGCTGGGGACGGTGGCCACGAGCAGGTCGAGGTGCTCCTCGATCACCGCGTCGAAGAGTCCCTCCTTGCTGCCGAAGTAGGCGTACATCTGCGCCTTGTTCGCCTGCGCTTCCGCGGCGATCCGGTCCACCCGGGCGCCGGCGATCCCGTGCGCGGCGAACTCCGCCGTGGCCGCGTCGAGCAGCCGCCGCCTGGTGGCCTGTCCGTCTCGCATGGGTTCCAGCCTAGCGAGCGAACAGACAAACCAGTTAGTTGCTTGCGGGAGGCGATGACCGTACCGTCGAACAAACCAACCAGTTTGTTTCTCAGTAGGGAGCGCACACATGCGCCAGGTACAGGGGTTCGCGTCGCTGGAGCCGGGAACGCCGTTGCAGCCGTGGCGGTTCACCCGTCGCGACCTGCGGCCCGATGACGTCGCGGTCGAGGTGACGTACTGCGGGGTGTGCCACAGCGATCTCCACGCAGTCGACGCCGCGGGCCCGCGGCCGCTCGTCCCCGGCCACGAGTTCGTCGGCCGGGTCGGCGCGGTCGGATCGGAGGTCACCCGCTTCGCGGTCGGCGACCCGGTCGCCGTGGGCAACATCGTGGACTCGTGCGGAACCTGCCGCGCCTGCCGCGCCGGTCAGGAGAACTACTGCGAGGCGTTCCCCACCACCACCTACGGCGGCGTCGACCGTGTCGACGGGACAACGACCCAGGGCGCCTACGCGAACGAGTACGTCGTGCGGGACGAGTTCGTCCACCACCTGCCGCCGGAGCTCGACCCGGCAGGCGCCGCACCCCTGATGTGCGCGGGGGTGACGGTGTGGGAGCCGCTGCGCCGGTGGGACGTCGGACCGGGAAAGGACGTGGGGATCGTCGGGCTCGGCGGCCTCGGCCACCTGGCCGTGAAGCTCGCCACGGCGCTGGGCGCACGCGTGACGGTGTTCACCACCTCGCCGGGCAAGGAGGAGGCCGCTCGCGCCCTGGGCGTCGACGAGGTCGTGCTGTCCCGCGACGAGGCGGCGATGGCCGCCGTGGCCGGACGCTACGACGTCATCCTCGACACGGCCTCCGCCGCCCACGACCCCGCTCCCTACCTGCGGGCACTGGCGATGGACGGCACCCTGTGCGTGCTGGGCATCCCCGCCGAGGGCTGGCACGTGGACGCCATGAGCCTGCTGGTGGGGCGCAAGTCGCTGGCCTCGGCCGGTAGCGGCGGTGTCCGGTCCACGCGGGAGCTGCTGGACTTCGCGGCCGAGCACCGCATCACCGCGGACGTCGAGGTGCTGCCGGCCGAACAGGTCGAGATCGCCCTGAAGCGGCTGCGCGCGAACGACGTGCGCTACCGTTTCGTGCTCGACATGACCGGTTGGGCGCCCGTGCCGTCGCGCGACTGAGGTCTCGGTCGGGGGAGCGTCGGCGGCCGCCCGCCCGGCTGTCGGTGCTGTCGTCCACCATGGGGCACGTGACGACAACCCCCCAGGCAGCGACGGCAGAGCCCGCAGCAGCGACGCAGGGCCTCCGGGCCCGTGCCGAGGCCGTGCTGGCCACCCTGGCCGGTCCGTCGGCCCGGCTGCGCGACGACCAGTGGAGGGCCATCGAGGCGCTGGTCGCGCAGCGCAGGCGCGCGCTGGTGGTGCAGCGCACCGGGTGGGGCAAGTCCGCCGTGTACTTCGTGGCCACCGCGTTGCTGCGGGCCGACGGCGCCGGGCCCACCGTCATCGTCTCGCCGCTGCTGGCGCTGATGCGCAACCAGATCGACGCCGCCGCGCGCGCCGGCATCCACGCCGTCACGGTCAACTCGGCCAACACCGCCGACTGGGAGCGCACCTACGACGCGGTCGACGCCGGCGAGGTGGACGTCCTGCTGGTGAGCCCCGAGCGGCTCAACAACCCCGACTTCCGCGACCGCGTCCTGCCCCGGCTCACCGCGAGCGCCGGGATGCTGGTGGTCGACGAGGCGCACTGCGTGTCCGACTGGGGCCACGACTTCCGCCCCGACTACCGCCGCCTGCGGGCACTCATCGCCGATCTGCCCGACGGCATACCGGTGCTGGCCACCACCGCCACGGCCAACGACCGCGTCGTCGTCGACGTCACCGAGCAGCTGGGTCTCGCCTCGGGGGAGCCCCTGGTCCTGCGCGGCTCGCTCGACCGCGAGAGCCTGCGCCTGTCCGTCGTGCGGCTGCCCACGCCCGCCCAGCGGCTGGGCTGGCTCGCCGCACAGCTCGACGCCCTCCCCGGCGCCGGCATCATCTACACGCTCACGATCGCCGCCGCCGAGGAGATCGCGGAGTTCCTGCGCGAGCGCGGCGTCCCGGTGTCGTCCTACACGGGCAAGACCGATCCGGCGGAGCGGCTGGCGGCCGAGTCCGACCTCCTGGCCAACCGGGTCAAGGCGCTGGTCGCCACCAGCGCGCTCGGCATGGGGTTCGACAAGCCCGACCTCGGGTTCGTGGTGCACCTGGGCGCTCCCGCCTCGCCGGTGGCCTACTACCAGCAGATCGGGCGCGCCGGGCGCGCCGTCGAGCGGGCCGAGGTGGTGTTGCTGCCCGGCCGGGAGGACCGCGACATCTGGGCCTACTTCGCCTCGCTCGCGTTCCCGCCGGAGCCGCTGGTCCGCCAGACGCTGCGGGTGCTCGGCCCCGAACCGCTCTCCACCGCCGCGATCGAGACGCGCGTCGACCTCTCCCGCACCCGGCTTGAGATGCTGCTCAAGGTGCTCGACAGCGACGGCGCCGCCCGCCGCGTCAAGGGCGGGTGGGTCGCCACCGGGCAGGACTGGGTCTACGACGAGGAACGCCACCGCCGCATCGCCGAGGCCCGCCACGCCGAGCAGCAGGCGATGCTCGACTACCTCGACACGGCCGAGTGCCGGCTGGTGTTCCTGCGCCGCCAGCTCGACGATCCCGACGCCCAGCCGTGCGGGCGGTGCGACAACTGTGCGGGGCAGGTGTGGAGCACCGACGTCGACGCCGGGGTCACCACCGCGGCCGAGGAGCGGATCACCCGCCCCGGGGTCGAGGTACCGCCCCGCAAGCAGTGGCCCAGCGGCATGGCCGAGCTGGGCGTGCCGGTGTCCGGCCGGATCGCCGCCGGGGAGCTCGCCGATGTCGGGCGGGTGATCGGACGGTTGTCCGACATCGGGTGGGGCACCCGGCTGCGCGAGCTGGTGGCGGGTCCCGATGCCCCGATCCCGGCCGACGTGCTCGACGCGTGCGTCCGGGTGCTCGCCGGCTGGGGCTGGGAGGAGCGCCCGGTCGGCGTGGTCGGCATCGGTTCCCGCACCCGGCCCCACCAGCTCGACCACCTGGCCCGCCGGATCGCCGAGATCGGTCGCCTGCCGTTGCTGGGCACGCTGGTCCCTGCGGGGCCGCGCCCCGCCGCGCACGACAACAGCGCTCAGCGCCTCGCGGCGGTGTGGGGAGCGTTCGAGCCGCCCACGTTCGCACCCCCCGGCGGGCCCATCCTCCTCGTCGACGACCTGATCGACAGCGGGTGGACGGCCACGGTGGCCGCACGGTTGCTGCGCCAGGCCGGGGCCACCGCCGTGCTGCCGTTCGCGCTGGCGCTGGCCGGCTGAGCGCGCCGCAGCGCGGCTCGTCACTTCGTCGGCAGTCCGGGCATGTCCAGGAGCAGGCAGCAGTGCTCCTTGCGGACCACGGCCACCCCCGGAGGCAGCGGCTCGCGCAGCGCCCCCGCTGGCACGGCCGCCATCTGCCACTCCGCCGCACCCGGCCGGCCCGCCGTCAGCCACCGTTCGAGCGCGGTGAGCAGCCGGACACCGAGCACGGGGCCGGCCGCCCCGTACACCCGCACCCCCACCGAGCTGGCTCTGCTCCCATCGGAGCGATCCGGGCCGGCCACCACCATCGCGAGACCCGACGGCTGCTCGCCCCGCACCGTGGCCAGCGCGATCGTGCCCCGGCCGGGCCCCAGCGGTAGCAGGTCGTCGGGCAGGCCCGTCTCCGCGTCGGACGCCAGCAGGCGGCACGTTCCGAGCTCGGTGAGGGCCAGCCAGAGCCCGAACCCGTCCCACACGTCCGCAGATCCCAGCCGCACCGGCACCGGGAGCAGGCCGCCCGGGCAGGCGAGGGCCGCGGCCACCTCGGCCGCGTCCGGTCCGGGCCCGTCCTCGGCCACCTGCAGCATGAGCCGGAAGCCGTCCAGCCGGGCCGCGACGTCGGTGCTCGCCCCGAGGCCGCGGAGCCGGATGAAGGCACAGCTGCGCACCGAGTCACTGCGCAGCACCCCGTCGGGGCCGAGGTCGAGAGCCGTGGAGAGCTGGCTGCCGCGCACCGCGAGTGGCAGCAGCAGGCGCCCACCCGGCGCGAGCTGCGCCACCCACTCGGGACGGATGTCGCTGCTGCCGACGGTCAGCACGATCCGGTCGTAGGGAGCCAGCGGTGGGTGCCCGAGTGCGCCGTCCCCCACCACCAGCCCCACGCCCGTCACCCCGGCATCGGCCAGGTGGACGGCGGCGCCGGCGATGAGGTCCTCGTCGATGTCGACGGCCGTCACCGCGCCGGTCGGGCCGACGATCCGCGCCATCAGCGCCGCGTTGTAGCCGGTGCCCGCCCCGATCTCGAGCACCCGGTGCCCCGGCCGCAGGTCGAGCTGCTCCAGCATGATCGCCATCATCGACGGCTGCGACGCCGAGCTGGTGGCCACACCCTCGGCGAACTGGACCGCGACCGCCTCGTCGGCGTAGGCGTCGTCGATCGAGAGCCCGGGCAGGAAGAGGTGGCGGGGCACTGCCCGGAACGCGTCCTCGACCGCAGGCGAACGGATGCGCCCGGCGTCACGCAGGGCGTCGACCATCCGGGCGCGAGCTCGGTCGGCGGCAACCACCACACCGAGTCTCGTCTCGGCACCGGGCGGCGACAACCTGGAACGAGCCCGTCACACGCGCGGGGGCGACTCGCGCACGGAGAACGGGCGACTCGCGGGGTCAGAACGGGCGACTCGCGCACGGGAAACGGGCGACTCGCGCACGGGAAACGGGCGACTCGCGGGGGTGGGGCGGGGGTGGTCAGGTCAGGGGGACCAGGTCGTCGGCGTGCACGACCTCGCGGCGCTGTTCGGGGGCGAGGTCGCGGGAGCGGCGGCCGATCAGCGACGGCAGCTCGGTGGCGTCGAAGCCCACCACCCCGCGCGCGACGACGACGCCGTGCGGCCCCACGAGGTCGACCACGTCGCCCGCCACGAAGTCACCGGAGATGCCGTGGATGCCGGCGGCGAGCAGGGAGCGCCTGCGGCCGATCACCGCGGCCACGGCGCCCGCGTCGAGGTCGAGCGAACCGCGCACGTCCGCGGCGTGCCGCAGCCAGAACCGGCGGGCCGACATCCGGCGTCCGGAGGGCTGGAAGGCGGTGCCCACCTTGGGGCCCACCTCCGAGGCGTCGAGTGCGGAGGTGACGTCCTCCGACGCCGCGAGCAGCACCGGGATGCCCGCGGCGGCGGCCATCGCGGCCGCCGTGATCTTGGTGGCCATGCCGCCACGGCCGAGGCTGCCCTCGCCGGGCCGCGCGATCCGCACGGTCTCCAGGTCGGACGGCGCCTCCACCTCGCCGATCAGGCGCGAGCCGGGCAGGCGCGGGTCGCCGTCGTAGAGGCCGTCGACGTCCGACAGCAGCACGAGGCCGTCGGCGCCGATGAGGTGGGCCACGAGTGCGGCCAGCCGGTCGTTGTCACCGACCCGGATCTCGTCGGTGGCGACGGTGTCGTTCTCGTTCACCACCGGGAGCACACCGAGGCCGAGCAGGCGTTCGAGCGTGCGCTGGGCGTTGCGGTAGTTGGCGCGGCGGATCATGTCGTCGGCGGTGAGCAGCACCTGCCCGATCGCCTGCTCGTGCCGCGCGAACGAGGCCGCATAGGCCTGTGCGAGCAGCAGTTGCCCCACGGCCGCCGCGGCCTGCTGGGTGGCGAGGTCGCGGGGGCGGCGGGACAACCCGAGCGGGGCCAGCCCGGCCGCGATCGCCCCCGAGGACACCAGCACCACCTGGCTGCCCGCCGCGCGCCGGGCCGCGAGGGCGTCGACCAGCGCATCGAGCCGCAGCGGGTCGAGCCCGCCGTCGAGGCTGGTGAGCGAGGACGACCCGACCTTGACGACGATCCGGCGCGCCGCGGCGAGCTGTCCCCGGGCGGTCACGGCCCGGTCCGGGGCCGTTCCCCGGAGCTCACGGACTCGTCCCACACCGCGTCGTCCCAGACCGGCGGGGCCGCCGGCTCGGCCGCCTGCTCCGCCTCCAGCAGCTCGGCGTCGGTGCGCGGCTTGCGCCGTTCGATGCGGGCGGCCTTGCGTTCGGCCGCGCTGATGCGGTCGTCCCGCTCCAGGCGCCGGTCGGTGCCACGCCCGGACATCAGCACGGCGACACCCGCGGGGGTGCTCGGCTCCCAGTCGAACGTGACGTCGCCGATCGTCACCGGGCAGCCCGGCTTCGCGCCTGCCTTGGCCAGCGCGTCCTCCACGCCGAGCCGGGCGAGCCGGTCGGCCAGGTACCCGACGGCCTCGTCGTTGTCGAACGACGTCTGCCGGATCCAGCGCTCGGGGCGGGCCCCGCGCACGACGAACCCGCCGGGGAGCTCGCGGTCGGCCTCCACCGTGAACCCGGCGTCGTCGACGGCCTGGGGCCGCAGCACGATGCGGGTGGGTTCGAGGATCGGCTGCGCCGCGCGGTAGGCGCGCACCTGCTCCGCCATGGCGAACGTCAGCTCACGCAGCCCCGCCCGGCTCACGGCCGAGATGGCGTAGACCGGCCAGCCGAAGCGCTCGGTGAGCTCGGCGGCGACGAGCTCGGACATGTCCTGGGCGTCGGGGACGTCGATCTTGTTCAGCGCGATCAGGCGCGGCCGGTCGGCCAGCTCCCCGCCGAGTGCCGGGGTGTAGCGGGCGAGCTCGTCCTCCAGCGCCTGGACGTCGGCGACGGGGTCGCGGCCGGGCTCGAACGTGGCGCAGTCGACGACGTGCACGAGCACCGAGCAGCGCTCGATGTGGCGCAGGAAGTCCAACCCGAGGCCGCGGCCCTCGGACGCCCCGGGGATGAGCCCGGGCACGTCGGCCACGGTGAAGATCTCCTCGCCCGCGGTGACCACCCCGAGCTGCGGCACGAGCGTCGTGAACGGGTAGTCGGCGATCTTCGGGCGCGCCGCGGAGAGCGCGGCGACCAGTGACGACTTGCCCGCCGAGGGGAACCCGACGAGGCCGACGTCGGCCATCGAGCGCAGCTCGAGCACGAGGTCGCGGCTCTCCCCCGGCTCACCGAGCAGCGCGAATCCCGGTGCCTTGCGGGCGGCGGAGGCGAGCGCGGCGTTGCCCAGCCCGCCACGGCCACCCTCCGCGGCGACGAAGCGGGTGTCGGCCCCCACGAGGTCGGCGATGATCTCGCCGTTGCCGTCGAAGACCACCGTGCCGTCGGGGACCCGCAGCTCCAGGTCCTCGGCGTTGGCGCCGGCCCGGAACCCGCCTTGGCCCTGCTTCCCGTTGCGGGCCATGGCGTGCGGCCGGTGGTGGAAGTCGAGCAGGGTGTGCACGCCGGGGTCGACGACGAGCACGATCGAGCCGCCCCGACCACCGTTGCCGCCGTCGGGGCCACCGAGCGGCTTGAACTTCTCGCGGTGCACGGAGGCGCAGCCGTTGCCGCCCGCCCCCGCGGTGGCGTGCAGCACCACCCGGTCCACGAACTTCGACATCGACTTCTCCTCATACACGACAACGGCGGGCCACCCCGAGGGCGGCCCGCCGTTGTGCAGAACTGGGGTGGTGCCGGCCTCAGACCGAGGCCGGAACGATGTTCACGACCTTGCGGCCGCGGGTGTAGCCGAACTCGACAGCTCCGTCGACGAGCGCGAACAGCGTGTCGTCGCCGCCGCGGCCGACGCCGGTGCCCGGGTGGAACTTGGTGCCGCGCTGGCGGACGATGATCTCGCCCGCACCCACGACCTGGCCGCCGAAGCGCTTCACGCCGAGGCGCTGTGCGTTGGAGTCGCGCCCGTTGCGCGAGCTGGACGCACCCTTCTTGTGTGCCATGGCTGCGTCTCCCTACTTCGCGATGCCGGTGACCTGGACCTTCGTCAGGGGCTGACGGTGCCCCTGGCGCTTGTGGTACCCGGTCTTGTTCTTGAACTTGTGGATGCGGATCTTCGGGCCCTTGGTGTGCTCGACGACCGTGGCGGTGACCGACGCAGCAGCGAGCGCCTCGGCGTCGGTGGTGACGTCGTCGCCGTCCACCAGGAGCAGGGCCGGAAGGGTGACCTCCGCGCCGGGCTCACCCTTGATCTTCTCAACGGTGAGCACGTCGTCGACGGCCACCTTGTACTGCTTACCGCCGGTCTTGACGATCGCGTACATCGACGCACTGCTCCTAGCTCGGGGGACGAAGCACAGAACTCTGTCCTCTTCTGTAGCTCTGCGCGGGCCGCGGCAACCGATGAACAGAGCGCGGCGCAGGGGTCCCAGGGTACGGAAGGGTTTCGGCGAGGGTCAAACCGGGTCTCCCCCGCCGTCGCCGGTGGCCGGGGGCCCGGCCGGACGGGAGGCCGCCCGGCGGGTACGCCGGGGCCGCGTGACCCCGGTGGGCTCGGGCTGCGGCGGCACCGCGACGGGTGTGGCGGGCTCGCTCGCCGCTGCCGGTGTGGCCGGCACCGTGACGACGGCCGCCACCGGTGCGTCCCCCGAGGCCGCGACCGGCGCGCCGGCCGTGCGGGTGACGCGGCCGCGCCGCTGGCGAGGCCGGGGCTGCCCGTTCGCCTCGGTGGCCGGGTCGGCCACCGTCGCGGAGGCGGAGTCGGCCGCCTCCTCCGACGCGGCAGGAGCGGGCCGCGTGGCCTGCTCCGCGAGCGACCGCTCGACGACGACCTCCTCGACCGCGTCGGCGGCCACGTCGACGGGACCGGCCTGGGGCGAGGTCTCGACCACGCCCCGGCGCACGACCCGGCGGCTGCCGGAGCGGCGACCGGTGGGTGCGGGTGCCTCGACGACCTGCGGGTCCTCGACGGCGGGCACGTCGACCACGGGTGCGTCGGCCGCCTCGGCGACCGGCACGTCGGCCACGACGGGTGCCTCCACCGCGACCGAGGGCTCGGCCGGTGCCGGCTCGGCCACCGCCGCCGGGGCCTCTGCCACCGGCGTCGGAGCGCCGACGTCGATCGCGGCGTCGGACGCGTCGGGCGCGGACACCGCGTCGACGGTGACGCCGTTGTGCTGGCCACCGCCCTGGTGGGCGCCGTTCTGCTGGCCACCACGCTCGTCGCCGTCACCGCGCCGGTTGCGGCCCCGCGACCGGCGGCCGGAGACGTCGCGGTCCCGGTCGGCCCCGCGGTCGGAGCGGTCGCCGCGCTCGGTCCGGCCCGGGTCGGCCTTCTCGGTGAGCGGCTCGGTGCTGATGAGCACACCGCGGCCGCGGCAGTGCTCACACGGCGTGGAGAAGTGCTCCAGCAGCCCGCCGCCGACCCGCTTGCGGGTCATCTGCACGAGGCCGAGTGAGGTGACCTCGGCCACCTGGTGGCGGGTACGGTCCCGGGCCAGGCACTCGGTGAGCCGCCGCAGCACCAGGTCGCGGTTGGCCTCGAGCACCATGTCGATGAAGTCGATGACGATGATGCCGCCGATGTCACGCAGCCGCAGCTGGCGGACGACCTCCTCGGCCGCCTCCAGGTTGTTGCGGGTGACGGTCTCCTCGAGGTTGCCGCCGGAGCCGGTGAACTTGCCGGTGTTGACGTCGATGACCGTCATCGCCTCGGTGCGGTCGATCACCAGCGTGCCGCCCGACGGCAGCCAGACCTTGCGGTCGAGCGCTTTGAGCAGCTGCTCGTCGATGCGGTACTCCTCGAAGACGTCGGACGGGCCGACGTGGCGGTGCAGGCGGTCGGCCAGCTCGGGGGCGACGTGCCCGACGTAGTTCTGGAGCGTGTCCCACGCGTCG
This sequence comes from Pseudonocardia xinjiangensis, assembly GCF_050948425.1. Classification (NCBI taxonomy): domain Bacteria; kingdom Bacillati; phylum Actinomycetota; class Actinomycetes; order Pseudonocardiales; family Pseudonocardiaceae; genus Pseudonocardia; species Pseudonocardia xinjiangensis. The sequence continues at coordinate 6,037,374 of NZ_CP192009.1, forward strand.
TCGCCCTCGACGATGAGCCGGGAGAAGTCCTCGTTGAACTGGTCGCGCACGACCTTGAGGAGCAGGTCGGGCTCCTCGTAGAGCAGCACCGGCGCCTTGGGCTTGTTGGGGCCGGTCTGCTCGGCCCTGGTCTTCACGACCTCCCACTGCGCCTGCAGGCGGCGGACGTCGCGCTCCAGCGCCTCGTGGCTGACGCCCTCCGACGCCGTGCGGATGATCACCCCCGCCTCGCTGGGGACGATCTCCTTGAGCATGTCCTTGAGCCGCTTGCGCTCGACGTCGGGCAGCTTGCGGCTGATGCCGGCGGCACCGCCGGACGGCACGTAGACCAGGAAGCGGCCGGCCAGGCTGATCTGCGTGGTGAGCCGGGCACCCTTGTGGCCGATCGGGTCCTTGGTGACCTGCACCAGCACGCTGTCGCCACTGGAGAGCGCCTGCTCGATGCGGCGGGCCTTGCCACCGAGACCGGCGGCGTCCCAGTCGACCTCGCCTGCGTACAGCACGGCGTTGCGACCGCGACCGATGTCGACGAACGCGGCCTCCATGCTCGGCAGCACGTTCTGGACACGCCCGAGGTAGATGTTGCCGACCATGGACGGCCCCGTGCCGCCCTGGTCGGTGACGAAGTGCTCGACGAGGATGTCGTCCTCGAGCACCGCGATCTCGACGCGGTTGCTGTGCTCCCGCACCACCATGGCCCGGTCGACGGACTCGCGGCGGGCCAGGAACTCGGCCTCGGACAGGATCGGGACGCGGCGGCGCCCCGCGTCGCGGCCGTCGCGGCGGCGCTGGCGCTTGGCCTCGAGACGGGTGGAGCCGCGCACGCTCTGCACGCCGTCGCCGTCGCTGTCGTCGGTGCGCTGCTCGCGCGGCTGCCGCACCCGGACGACGGTGTTGGGTGCGTCGGGCTCGTCGGACGTGTCGGCGCTGTCGTCGCCCGCTCCACGGCGGCGACGCCGACGGCGGCGGCGGCGCGAGCCGCCTGCCTCGTCGTCGCTCTCGCGGTCGCTGTCGTCGTCCTGCTCGGCGCTCGGCTCATCGGAGGCAGCGGCCTCGTCGGCCTCGGCCCCGGCGGCGTCGGCGCGGGCCGGCTCGTCGGAGTCGTCGGAGTCGTCGCCGCTCTCGTCGTCGAAGCCGTCGCTGCCACGCCCGCGGCCCCGGCCACGGCGGCCACGGCGCCTGCGCCTGCGGGCCCCGTCGTCGTCGGAGTCGTCGCCGTCGGCCGCGGGCGGGGAGGCCTGCTCGTCCGTGGTGTCGGTGTCGGCGTCCGGCGCTGTGCCGGCGTCGGTGTCCGGGCCGGCAGGAGCGTCCGGCTCGACGTCGACGGGCGCGGGTGCGGCCTCGGCTTCGGCCGACCGGCGGCGGGTGCGCGCGGGGCGCGTGGGCGGCTGGAACAGCGGTGTGGGGGGCGCGAACAGCGGCGTGAGCGGCGCGGCGACCTCTGCGGCAGCGGGCTCGGCGGCCGCGGGCGGCTCCTCCACGACGGGCTCGGCGGAGCCCGCCGCCGGCTCGGCGGAGCCGGGCACCAGTGCGGTGACGACCTGCTCGGCCGACTTGCGGTCGATGCTGGACTGCGCGCTGCGCACCTCGACGCCCAGGTCGGTCAGTGCGGCCATGACCTCACGGCTGGTGCGTCCGAGCAGCTTCGCCAGTGCGTGCACCCGCATCCGCTCGGGCAGTTCGTCCAGGCCGGGTACGGTGACCGGCCCGCCGGTGCTACCGGCGGGCGAATCGATATTCGACATTCAGCTCCTCCGCCCCCGGGCGCCTCCGGGGAGGCCGCCGCGCGGGGACACGTGCAGTTCTGTTCTCGCCGCGCGGTGCGCGCCGAGCAATCCTCTGGTCTCGCTCCGCCCCGGAGGGCGACTGTGCTCGACGACGTGTCGTGACCGGCAGTAGCGCCGGAGCCGACCCGCCGGTTCAGGCGCGGGTTGTGACCCGGTCGGAACCGAGTGGGTCGGCCAAGTCGCCTCGATGGTCGAGCAGTCCCTGCGCCATCCGGGTCGCCTTCGCGGGCACCGGCGGCCTGAGGCCTGCGACAACGTCGAGTGCACCCAACACGTCATCGGGTCGAACGGCGGGTGTCGTCTGCCGTACGACCGCCGTCATTATCGCACAGTTTGGCGTCTGATCGGTGGGAGTCGCCGGTGACCCACCCGACGGCGCGGTTGCGACGGTGTCGTCGATCACCTCGGCCCGCACCAGAGCCGCCCTGACGTCGATCTGCCGTCGCCCGGACGGTGTGACGCGTTCCACGACCACGGAGGACTCCGCCAGCAGCGCCGCGAGCGCCTCCCGCAGGGCGTCGGGTTCGACGCCGGGCAGTTCGAGCAGCCAGTGGCTGGCGTCGATCCGGTCGGCCAGCGACGGCCCGTCGGCCACAGCCGCGGCGAGCACGTCGAGCCCGTCGGGCAGGGCCGCGTCGAGCGCGGCCACCAGCACGGCCGGGTCGACCGGGCTGGTCAGCCCGATCTCCAGGTACTCCGCCTCGCTCGCCGAGCCGGTGGGTGCCGCGCCGATCCAGGACAGCCGCGGATGCGGGCTGAAGCCGTGGGAGTGCGCCACCGGCACCCCGGCCCGCCGCACGGCCCGCTCGAAGCTGCGCGCCACGTCACGGTGGGAGAGGAAGCGCAGCCGGCCCCGTTTGGCGAAGCGCATCCGGATGCGCTGCACGGTGGGAGGAGCGGGGTTAGCCGCCTCCCCGGGACGCACGCGGGCCATGTGGGCAGCCTACGAGCACCGGGCCGCCGACTACTGCGCGGGCGGCCGGTTGGCCTTCACGGGGAACTCCCCGGTGTGGCCCATCCGTTCGGCGGCAGCGGACTCGACTCGCGTCCGCACGGCGAACCAGCCGCCCACCAGCGCCGGGACGATGACCACGAGCGAGCCGACCGTGAACGTCCCCACCGGGTAGTCGAGCGCCATCAGCACCAGCACACCGACGAGGAACACCAGGGTCACGTAGCCGGTCCAGGGCGACCCGGGCAGCCGGAACGATGGCCGCCGCACGACCCCCGCCTTCGACCACGCCACGAGCCGGAGCTGGCAGGCCACGATCATCCCCCAGCTCGAGAGGATGCCCAGCGCCGCGACGTTCAGCACGATCTCGAACGCCTGCTCGGGCACCACCGCGTTCAGCCCGACGCCGAGCAGCGTGATCACGGCGGTGAGCGCGATGCCGCCGAAGGGCACACCGCCGCCGGACATCCGCGCGGTGAACCGGGGCGCGGAGCCGTTCATCGCCATCGACCGCAGGATCCGGCCGGTGGAGTACAGGCCCGCGTTGAGGCTGGAGAGGGCGGCCGTGAGCACCACGAGGTTCATCAGCGTGCCCGCACCCGGCACCCCGATGGCCGCGAAGAACGTGACGAACGGGCTGGTGCCTGCCGCGTAGGAGGTGAAGGGCAGCAGCAGCGACAGCAGCAGCACCGAACCGACGTAGAACACCGCGATACGCAGGACCACCGAGTTGATCGCCCGCGGCATGACCTTCTCCGGGTCCGCGGTCTCCCCCGCCGCCGTGCCGACGAGCTCCATCGCGGCGTAGGCGAACACCACACCCTGGGTGATCACGATCGCGGGCAGCAGCCCGTTGGGGATGAGGCCGCCGTGGTCGCTGATCACCCCGATGCCGGTGGCCGCGCCCTGGATCGGGAACCGGCCCACCAGGAAGACGGTGCCGACCACCAGGAACGCGATCAGCGCGACCACCTTGACCAGCGCGAACCAGAACTCCAGCTCGCCGAACACCTTCACGGACACGAGGTTGACGCCCAGCACCACGACCAGTGCGACGAGCGCGATCAGCCACTGCGGCACCGCGCTGAACATCCCCCAGTAGTGCACGTACAGCGCGATCGCCGTGACGTCCACGATCGAGGTCATCGCCCAGTTCAGGAAGTACATCCAGCCCGCGGCGAACGCGGCCTTCTCGCCGAAGAACTCCCGCGCGTAGGACACGAACGAGCCCGACGACGGGCGGTGGAGCACCAGCTCGCCGAGCGCCCGCAGGATGAGGAACGCGAACAGACCGCAGACGGCGTAGACGATGGCCAGCACCGGGCCCGCCTCGCGCAGCCGCTCACCCGCGCCGAGGAACAGGCCGGTGCCGATGGCGCCGCCGATGGCGATCATCTGCAGCTGCCGGGGTTTGAGGCCCTTCTGGTAGCCCTCCTCCTCGTGGTGGAAGCTCGGGCGCGCCTCCACCGCCGTCCTGCTGTCGCCGTCCCCGCCAGTGCTGCTCGCGGCAGTCCCGGATCCCGTCATGCGTGCCCCCCGATCAGTTGATCGGCGCATTTCACCCCGGGGGCGTCACGGTCGCACGGTGGAACCGATCTTGGTCGGGACGAAGGTGACAGAGCTGGTCAGACGGGCACAGAACGCCGAGGACCGGACGTCAGAGCACGTCCTCCAGGTGGATGGGCAGGCGACGGAACCGGCGTCCCGTCGCGTGGTGGACCGCGTTGGCGACGGCACCGGCGACGCCGACCATGGACACCTCGCCGAGACCCTTGACCCCGAGGCTGTTGAGCATCGGGTCGGGGGTGTCGATGAAGTCCACGTCGATCTCGCCGATGTCGGCGTTGACGGCGATCGGGTACTCCTCGAGCGAGGCGTTCAGGAAGCCGCCGAAGCGCGGGTCGACCTCGCTGCTCTCCCGCAGTGCGGCACTGATGCCCCAGACCACTCCGCCGCGAAGCTGGCTCGCGGCGGTGGTGGGGCTGGCGACGCGGCCGCAGTCGGCGACGCTGACCACCCGGGGTACCCGGATCCGGTGGATGGTCGGCTCGATGTGGACCTCGACGAAGTGCGCCACCCAGCTGAACGTGACGAAGCCGGGGTGCTCGGGCCCTCCCGGGGCCGGCAGACCGGCCCGGAGCCGGTCGAGGACCTGGGGCGGCTGGCCGGGCGCGGTGTAGACGGCCTCGACCTCGACGGAGTCGCGTCCGGTCGCGGCCACCGCCGCGGCCACGTCGACCGGGCCCTGCTCGGGGACCTTCAGGGCGGTGCGCAGCTCCGCGAGAGCGAGCGCGATCGCGGGCAGCGCTCCCGCGGTGCCCCAGGATCCCGCGGTGAGGTGGTGCGGAAGGGCGCGGGTGTCCCCGACGGCGGGGGTGACGTCGCCTGCCGGGATGCCGAGGTCCGCCGCGACGGTCCGGACCATCGCGGTGCGCAGGCCCTGGCCCATCTCGTGCGCACCGACCTCCACCCGCACCGCGCCGCTCGGCTCGGCGCACACCCGGGCGGCCGTCGGTGCCGCCATGCCCGGGTAGCACCCCACCGCGACGCCCCAGCCGACCCGACTGCCGTCGTCGGCACGCATCGAGCCCGGCTCCGGCGTGCGCCGGGCCCAGCCGAAGCGCTCGGCGCCGCGGCGCAGGCACTCGGCGAGGTGTCGGGAGGAGAACGGCTCGCCGCTGACGGGGTCGGTGTCGGTGTCGTTGGCCAGCCGCAGCTGCACCGGGTCCTGCCCGAGCGCGACGGCGAGCTCGTCCACGGCGGACTCGAACGCGAACGCGGCCGCGTGCTCGTACGGCGCGCGCATGTAACCGGGTGTCTGGACGTCGGTGCGCACCAGGCGCTGGAGGCCGCGGTAGTTCGGGATGCCGTAGAGCCGGGAGGTGATCTCCGTGTGGGTCCCGGGGAACAGGTCGTGGCGCGAGGTCTGCTGGTCCACCTCGTGCACCGCCGCGAGCATCCGGCCGGTCCCGTCGGCGGCGAGCCGGATGTGCTGGCGGGTGGCCGGCCGGAAGCTGCTGTCGTGGAACACCTGTGTGCGCGGCACCACCAGCTTCACGGGCCGCCCCACCCGGCGGGCCGCGATCGCCACCAGCGCGGTCTGGGGCTGCAGCGAGTTCTTCTGCCCGAACCCACCGCCCACCGAGGGGGAGATCACCTCGACCCGGTCGGCGTCGATCCCGAGCTGCGTGGCCACCCCGTGCTGCACCGCACCCGCGTTCTGCGTGCCCTCGTGCACCGTGAGGATGTCGGCGCCGCCGTCGCCGGCACTGCGCCACTCGGCCACCGTCCCGATCAGCTCCATCGGGTTCTGGTGCTGAGCCGGGTGGTCGTACACCGCGTCGATCACCACGGCGCCGGGCCGGGTGGCGGCCTCGGCGAGTACGCCGTCGGCGTCACCGGCCACGACGTCGGCGAACATCGGCAACGGGATCGCCTCGGACTGCACCAGCGTCTCGGCGCCGGGTGCGTCGAGCGTGAAGGCGCCGGGCTCGCTCTCGTACTCGGCGCGCACCAGCGCGGCGGCCTCGGTGGCGACGTGCAGGGTGTCGGCGACGACGAGCGCGATGGGCTGGCCGCGGTAGGCGATGCGGTCCCCCGTCAACGGCTGGAAGCTCTGGAAGCCGTACCCGCCGCCCAGCAGGAACCCTCCCGAGGTCAGCTCGTCGGCGTCGGCGTGGGTGAGCACCAGGTGCACCCCGGGCAGTGCCACTGCCTCCTCGGTGTCGAGGTGGACGAGCCGGCCCTTGGCCACGGTCGCCACCGCGAGCGCCGCGTGCAGCATCCCCGGCGGCACCCGGTCGGTGCCGTACCGGAGGGTGCCGGTGACCTTGTCGCGGGCGTCCACCCGCACGGTGCTCGGCGGGGCGGTCTCGGTACTCACTGCACTGCTCGCTCTCCGGCGATGCGCAACGCGTCGGTGACGGTGCGGACGGCCAGCTCGATCTTGAACCCGTTGTGCCGGCCGGGCCGGGCACCGGCCAGTGCGGCCTCACCGGCCCGGCGGGCGGTGTCGACGGTCAGCGGCGCCCCCACGAGCGTCCGTTCGGCGGCGGCGGCCCGCCAGGGCCGGGTGGCCACCCCGCCCAGCGCGATCCGGGCGTCGGTGACCACACCGTCCGCGTCGAGGGCGACCGCCGTGGCCGCGGAGGCCAGCGCGAACGCGTACGACTCCCGGTCGCGGATCTTGTGGTAGGTCGACCCGCGCGCGGTACGGGTGGTGGGCACCCGGATCCGCAGGATCAGCTCCCCGGCCGCGAGGGTGCTCTCCCGCTCCGGGTGCGAGCCCGGCTCGTGGTGCAGATCGGCCAGCGCCACCGTGCGGGCGCCGTCCGGGCCGAGCACGTCGACCACGGCGTCGAGGGCGATGAGCGCGACCGCCCAGTCGCCGGCGTAGGTGGCGATGCAGCTGTCGCTGGTGCCCAGCACGGCGTGGGCGCGGTCGATGCCCTCCAGCGCGGAGCAACCGCTGCCGGGCTCGCGCTTGTTGCAGGCGAAGGGCGCGCCGCCGCGGAAGTAGCTGCACCGGGTGCGCTGCAGCAGGTTGCCACCGACGGTGGCCATCGTGCGCAGCTGCTGAGTCGCCGCCTTGGCCAGCGACTCCGCCAGCATCGGGTAGTCACTCAGCAGCACCGGGTCCTCGGCGACGTCGGCCATCCGGGCGCCGGCGCCGAACACCAGCTCGTCCGGGCCGGACGTGTCGACCACGGCCAGCTCGGGCAGCCGGTGCACGTCCACCACCGCGGGGGGCGCCTCGACGCCCAGCTTCATGAGGTCGTACAGCGTTGTGCCGCCGGCGAGGAACCGGGCGTCGGGGCCGGCTGCCATCAGCGCGGCGAGCGCTTCGGGCACGCTCGCCGGAGCCGCGTAGGCGAAGGGACGCAACGCTCAGCCCTCCGTCCGGTCGGCGACGGCGCGGACCGCGGCGACGATGCCCGGGTAGGCGCCGCACCGGCACAGGTTCCCGCTCAGGTACTCCCGCGCCTGAGCGTCGTCACCGGCGTGGCCCTCGTCGATGCACGCGATCCCCGACATCACCTGGCCCGGGGTGCAGTAGCCGCACTGCAGCGCGTCGTGGTCCACGAACGCCTGCTGCACCGGGTGCAGCTCCCCGCCGGGACCGGCGACTCCCTCGATCGTCGTCACCGCTGTCCCCTGCGCCTGCACGGCGGGGGTCAGGCAGGACAGCACCCGCCGCCCGTCCACGTGGACCGTGCACGCGCCGCAGTGGCCGTGGTCGCAGCCCTTCTTCGTGCCCGTCAGCTCGAGCCGCTCGCGCAGCACGTCGAGCAACGACTCGCGCGGGTCGAGATCCAGCTCCACGTCCTCGTCGTTGACCCGGAAGCCGGCATGCACCGTGGTGCGCAGTGGTGGGGACGGCGCGGTCGTACGCGCCGTCTCGTCGGTTCGTACCGGTGTGGCCATGGTGCGGAACTGTAAAGAGACCGAACCACAGATCGCATCTGCCAGATTGCTCAAAACCGCCGAAGAATTGCGGCGCTAGGAGCGCCGCTCCCGCCGATAGGCCGAGGGAGAGATCGTCATCTCCCGGGCGAACGCCGAGGAGAGATGGGCCGGGTTGCTGAACCCGCAGAGGTGCGCGATGTCGCTCACCGGCAGGTCGCCGCGCTCCAGGTGACGCCGGGCGGCCGCCACGCGGAGCTTGGTCAGATGGCGGTGCGGGGTGCGCCCGGTGGCCGCCTTGAACACCCGCAGGAAATGGAAGGAACTCAGGCCCGCCGCCCGGGAGATATCCGCCAGGCTGAGCGGTTGGTGGAGATTCTCCTGCATGAACTGCAGCGCCCGGCGCACGCGCGCATCCTCCTGCCGGGGCACCGGCCGCAGGAACCTGCCGGTGTGGCGCACGAGAAGGTGCACGGCGAGGAACTCGGCCGCGGACTCCGCGTAGAGGTCCGGCGCGCCCGTCGCGGCCGCGTCCGCGAGCCCGAGCATCACCTGCTCCAGGAGCGGGTCGGTCACCACCAGTGCGTCGGCCTCCGGCAGCTCCCCGCCCCCCATCTCGGCGGCGGCGCGGCGCAGCGTGCTGCCCGGCAGGTGGACGTGCAGCCTGCCGATCGGTTCGGGCGACGTGCTGCGCCACCGCAGCCGGGTGGGCCGCCCCGGCGCGGTCATCCCGATGCTCCCGGGCAGGTAGCCGGCGCTGCGCCAGCGGCCGTCGACCCAGGACTCGATCTCCGTGCGACCCGACGTGACCAGGACGACCTGCTGGGCGTCGGAGGGCGGGATCATGACGTCCTCGACCTCGGGGGCGTCATCGAAGCGGCGTACCAGCAGGGAGCGCCAGCCGGCCTCGTGCCAGCTGGAGAACACCTGGCGGGAGTAGCCGGTCTGGTCCACCTCGAGCGCCTCGAACCCGGCCCCGCCTTCCGCCTGCGGCGCACGGGGGAAGGTGGGCGGAGCGGGGTTCGTGGCCTCCCCGGAACGCTCGCGGGCCATGTCCCGAAACTACGCGAGCCGTCCTAGGGGGTGTCCCGTGGATCTTGGTCGATGAGAGCCGTGATCCAGGTGGTTCCTGACGGCGCCGCTGGATTGCCCTCATACCGGGCGTATTCGGGCGGTCCGGCGGTGTCGCCAGGGGCCGCCTGGGCGCGGCTGTCGCGATTGAAGATCCGCGGGACACCCCCTAGGGCGGTGGCGGCGCCGGAAGGGTCGACGGATCGAGCAACAGCAGCTGCTCCCCCGCCGACGCGAAGCCGGCCCGCCGGTAGAACGCCGCGCTCCCCGACGTGGGGGCGAGCAGCAGCCGCCGGTAGCGGCGTTCCCTGGCGTGCTCCAGCGCCGCGGACAGCAGGGCCGCGGGCACCCCGCGGTCGGCGAAGGCCGCCAGCACGAAGGCGTTGCCGACGTGCCCGATGCGACCGCCGCGCGTGCCGGGACGGGGCATGTGCACGATCTCGACCACGTTGATGGAACCGATGGCCGTGAACCCGCTGCGCGGCGTCCCGACCTCGGCCAGCCAGAACGTCCGGCGCGGCAGCTCCACCCGCCACCACTGCTCGAACGCGGCCTCGAAACCGGGATCCTCGACCGGTCGCCCCGCGCGTTCCTCCAGCCAGGCGCGGCGCAGCTGGGCCAGTGCGACCACGTCGCGCTCGTCGGCGACCCGGATTCCGAGCGGTGGACCGGAACCGGTGCGATCAGCCACTCGTGCCCGGGCCTCCGGACAGGGGGTTCACGACGGTCAGCGGGATGAGCGTGGTGCCGCTCGGCCCCACCTCGATGTCCGTGCCCGTGGACGGGCAGACGCCGCAGTCGAAGCACGGCGTCCACCGGCAGTCGTCCTGCTCGCGGCCCGACAGGGCGTCCTGCCAGTCGTCCCAGAGCCAGTCGCGCTCCAGCCCGGAGTCCAGGTGGTCCCACGGCAGCACCTCGTCGCGACCGCGCTCCCGGGTGGTGAACCAGTCGAGCGAGACGCCGAGCGGCTCCAGCTCGCTGGCCGCGGCACCCGTCCAGCGCTCGTAGGAGAAGTGCTCGCTCCAGCCGTCGAACCGGCCGCCGTCGCGCCACACCCGCTCGATCACCCGGCCGACGCGCCGGTCCCCGCGCGCGAGGAGGCCTTCGATCAGCGAGGGCTGCCCGTCGTGGTAGCGCATCCCGACGTTGCGGCCGAGCTTGCGGTTGCTGTTGACGGCGGCGCGCAGCTTGCGCAGCCGCTCGTCGACCACGTCGGGGTGGGCCTGGGCGGCCCACTGGAACGGGGTGTGCGGCTTCGGGACGAACCCGCCGATGGAGATGGTGCAGCGGACGTCGTTGTGCCCGGACGCCGCGCGACCGGCCTGGATCACCCGGTGGGCCATCCCGGCGATCTCGAGGACGTCCTCGTCCTCCTCGGTGGGCAGCCCGCACATGAAGTAGAGCTTCACCTGCCGCCAGCCCTGCGCGAACGCCTCGGAGACGGTGCGGATCAGGTCCTCCTCCGACACCATCTTGTTGATCACCCGCCGGATCCGCTCGGACCCGCCCTCCGGGGCGAACGTGAGCCCGGAGCGGCGGCCGTTGCGGGAGATCTCGTTGGCGAGGTCGATGTTGAACGCGTCGACCCGGGTGCTGGGCAGCGACAACGACGTGTTCGTGCCCTCGTACCGGTCGGCCAGGCCCTTGGTGATCTCGGCGATCTCGGAGTGGTCGGCACTCGACAGCGACAGCAGCCCGACCTCGTCGAACCCGCTGGCCCGCACCGCCGAGTCGACCATCTCGCCGATGCCGGCCAGCGACCGCTCACGCACCGGCCGGGTGATCATCCCGGCCTGGCAGAACCGGCAGCCGCGCGTGCAGCCGCGGAAGATCTCCACGCTGGCCCGCTCGTGCACCGTCTCGGCCAGCGGCACCAGCGGCTGCTTCGGGTACGGCCAGGCGTCCAGGTCGCTCGTGGTGCGCTTGGTGACCGTACGCGGGACGCGCTCGTCGAGCGGCGCGACCGCGGTGATCGCGCCGTCGTCGCCGTAGGTCACGTCGTAGAGCGAGGGGACGTAGCAGCCGTCGACGGCGGCCAGGCGCAGCAGCAGCTCGCGGCGGCCACCGGGCCTGCCCTGGGCCTTCCACTCCTTGACGACGTCGGTGATGTCCCCGACGACCTCCTCGCCGTCGCCGATCGCGGCCACGTCGACGAAGTCGGCGATCGGCTCCGGGTTGAACGCCGCGTGGCCGCCCGCGACCACGACCGGATGGTCGATCCCGCGGTCGGTGGCGTGCAGCGGGATCCCGGCGAGATCCAGCGCGGTGAGCAGGTTGGTGTAGCCGAGCTCGGTGGAGAAGCTCACGCCGAGCAGGTCGAAGGCTCCGAGCGGCCGGTGCCCGTCGACGGTGAAGGCGGGCACCCCGTGCTCGCGCATCAGCGCCTCGAGGTCGGGCCAGACGGCGTAGCAGCGCTCGGCGAGCGCGTCGGCCCGCTCGTTGAGCAGCTCGTAGAGGATCATGACGCCCTGGTTGGGCAGCCCCACCTCGTATGCGTCGGGGTACATCAGCGCCCACCGCACCGCGGCCGACTCCCAGTCCTTGAGCTGCGCGTTCAGCTCGCCGCCGACGTACTGCACGGGCTTGGAGACACGCGGCAGCAGCGGTTCGAGGTCGGCGAACACGGACGGAGCGGTCATGGTGCCTCGGAGGTGAGTGCGTCGCCGGTCATGCTGGTCCAGGGTAGTCCCACCATCGGGGCGGCCGCCGACCGCGCGGCCTCCGGCCCGGGCCCGCAGGTCGGTACGGTGATCGCCGGGACCAACGAGGGAGCGCGCCGATGACCGTCGGACGCATACCACCTGCCCTGCTCGCCGCTGCCGCGCTGGCGGTCGTGCCCCTGGTGACCCTGCCGCTGCCGTGGTGGACCGCACCGCGGCAGCCCGTGGTGCTCCTCGGCGTCGGTCCCGCGCTGCCGGGCGCCGCCGCGCGCTGGCCGGGCTGGGAGCTGCTCGGCCCACTCCGCACCGTCCTGCTGGCCGCGCTCGTCGTGGCGGCCGTGAGCGTGGTGCTGCTGCGGTCACGGCGCGGGGGGCGCTGGGCCGTGACCGCCCGGGTGCTGCTCGTGGCGGCCGGGGCCGGGCTCGTCGCGACCGGGGTGTGGGTGCTCGCCGGTTGGAGTGGCTCCGCAGCGGCGGGCGCCGTGATCGCGATCCTCTCGGGAGCGGGTGTCGTGGTGCTGGCGGCGGTCCGGACGCCCCGGGCCACCGTGGTGGGGGTCCTCGTCGCCGACTTCCTCGCCGTGGCGCTCGTGGCAGCGGCCGTCCCGCTGCTGCCCGGCGGGGCCCGTCCCGCCATGGGCGACCGCTCCGCCGGGCCGTTCGTGCGCGTCGCCGGGCTGGACGCACCGCAGTTCCGCAGCGGCACGACCGGGCTCGCCGGGTCGGCCGGGACGAGGGTCGTCGCCCTCGACGCCGGTGTCGGTACCGCGAGCCGGGACGGGCTCGCCGTCGTGGACGCCCGCGGGCGGGCCGACGTGCTCGCCGTGACCCCGCACGACCCACCCTCGACCGCCGGCCCGTCGATCCTCGGGGTGAGCGGCGGCCGGGTGGTGCGCTGGTCGGCCGCGGACGCCCTGACGGTGACGGGGCTCGACGCCGCCGACCCCGTGGCCGTCACCGTGCACGGCGTGAGCGCCGCGAGCCCGCCCGGCCCGGACGGCGTGGTGTGGCTGCGCGCCACCGGCGACCCGCCCGGCACCGCCCGCCTCCTCGACCTCGCCGAGCGCGACGGCACGCAGTCCGCCGCCGGCACGTTCCTGCCCGTGTTCACCATCCTCGGCCCCACCGACAGCACCCCGATCGACGTCACCGCGGTGCTGCCCGTGCGCGACGGCGGCCTGCGGTTCGTCGCGCAGGCCGCCGGTGTCCGCCTGGAACGCCTCTCGAGCGGGCCGACCGCCCGCGCGGAGGTCACGGTGCTGGCGGGCGGGCTCGACCCCGGCTGCGGCATCACCGGCTCCGGCCCGGCGAGCTTCCTCCCCGGCCCGAGCCCTCTCGCCGTCGACGCGGGGGGCGGCATCTGGTTCGTCGCGGGCGAGGCCGCGGCAGCCCGCCTCGTCCGGCTGGACCCGGGCGGGGACCTCCGGGCCGTGGCGGCACCGTTGCCGGGTGCCGTCGCCGCGCTGACGGTGGCTCCGGCGGGCGACGTCGTGCTCGCGCTGGCCGGGGCCGACGGCCCGGCGCTGTGGCGGCTCCCGCGGCCGGACTCCGCGCTCGGCGACCTCCCACCGCCGCCCTCGTCGTGCACCCCGCACCCGGCTCCGGTGGCCCGGCCCGTCGGCCTGGTGCCGGTGGCCCGGGCCGGGCGCGACACGCTCGGGGTGCCCCTGGGCGTGGACGGGCGGTGGGCGGCCGGCACCGCGGGGCCGGGCGCCGAGGTGGCCGTGGTCGCCGCCGACGGGACGCGCACGCCGGTCGGCACCCGCCGGGACGGCACCCCGGGGCGGGTGTGGCCCGACGGTGCCGGCGGCGTGTGGTGGCTCGAGTCCGCCCCCGGGCACGGCGCTCCGATCGCGCTCGTACACGGGACCGCCGCGGGCGAGCAGCGGTTGCCGGCCGGGCCCGACCCGGCGGCGGGCGCGGGAGGCGCCACCGGCCTGGTCCCCGACCTCGGCGGCCGCCCACCGCTGCTCGCCACACCGGCGGGCGCGTTCCGGATCGACGGCGGCACGGCCGTGCGGGTCCTCGACGGCCGGGTCGGCAGCGGGGTCGTCCGCGCCGACGGCCGGGGCTGGGTGCTCGTGGACGGCAGCCTGTTCACCCTCGACGGCGACCGCGTGCTGGGCACCGTCATCGACGCGGGCGGCCGGGCAGGCGACATCACGCCGGTGGCCGTCCAGCTGGCCCGCGGCGTGGCGCCCGCCGCGCTGGCGCTGCCCCGGGCCACCGTGGCCCTCGACCGGGCGGGGCGCGCGGTGGTGGTGGCCGACGACGTGGTGCTCGCGGTCGGCGACGACGGCGGCGTCTCCGTGGTGGCACAGGACCGGCGGCTGGTGGGTCTCGGGCTGTTCGCGGCCGAGGGCGGCCTCATGGCCTACGACGCAGGCGACGTGCTCCGGGTGGACCTTCCCTAACCCCAGGCGGCACGCATGGGGTTGCCCGCCGTGGTGAGCCTGCGGGTGGTGGCGGCGATGACCACCACGATCGCGATCGCCCCGGCGACGACCACTCCGGCAGGCGGGTCGTTGAGGGCGATCCCGGCGGCCGCCCACACCGCCGCGACCGCGTAGCCGACGACTGCCGTGCCGGAGAGCACCACCCACGAGGCGATCACCGCGACCGCCAGCAGCACGACGACCGCCGCGATCGCGGCCAGCGCCCCGGTGCCCGGCAGCCCGACCCACACCCCGGTGGCCGCGGTACCGAGCGCGGTGGCGAACGACACCCATCCCGTGTACAGCGCGACGGTGCCGCGCAGCACGACCCGCTCCAGCACGCTCTCGGCCGGCTGGCGGGTGAGGCGCCCGAACACGACGGCCAGCGCGACGAGCAGGGCGAGGATCAGCAGCTCGGCCAGTGGCAGCCAGCCAGCCCCGAACGACAGCACCCAGCCGGCGTTGAGCACGGCCGACACCGCGAGCCACCAGCCGATCTCCCGGTGGATCTGCCGCCCCCGCTGGCCCGGCAACGCCTGGTAGACCGCGTAGGCGAGGAACCCGGCGTAGATCGGCGCCCAGATGGCGAACGCCCACCCGGCAGCGAGCAACGGCGTGGCGTAGTCGCGGGCAACGACCCCGATGGGCTCCCCGACTCCCCCGGTTCCGGCGAGCGCCGAGACGACGATCTGGAGCACCGCGAGCAGCACCACCACGATGGTGCGGACGAGGTCGACGAGCGCAGGCCGCTGGGACGTTACCGTCATGGCAGCCATTGTCGGCCTGCTCACGGGCGCCCGGCCAACCGAGTCGATGACGGGTCGGTGACGGGTCAGGCCGCGAGGGCGAGCGGAAGATCGGCCATGGGCCGGTTCTAGCGGAGCAGAAGGACGTCCAGCCTGCGCGATGCCACCGTGACTCCGACCGCGATCATCACCACGAAGTACGTCAGATGGCCGAGCATCCCGAGGTGCACCACGCCCGTGGTGAGACCCCGCATCAGCTCGACGGCATGGAACAGCGGCAGGCACTCCACCACGATCTGCAGCCACCGCGGGTACACCGAGAGCGGATAGAACGTGGTGGAGAACAGGAACATCGGCAGGATCGCCAGGGTGACCAGGTCGAAGTCCTGCCACGACCGCATGAACGAGGTGGCCGCCATGCCGACGGCGGCGAACGCGAACGCCACCACGAGCGCAGCGGGCAGCGCGAGGAGCGCCCACGGGGAGACGAGCAGCCCGAAGCCCGCCATCACCGACAGGAACCCCAGCGCGTAGAGGCCGCCGCGGATGAGCGCCCAGCCGATCTCCCCGAGTGCGATGTCGACCGGCCCGAGCGGCGTGGCCAGCATGGCCTCGTAGAGCCGGCCGTACTTGAGCTTGAAGAAGACGTTGAAGGTGGCGTCGAACACGGCCCCGTTCATCGCCGATGCGGCGAGCAACCCGGGAGCGATGAACGCCGCGTAGCTGATGGGCGCGCCGTCGGGCCCGGGCAGCATCCCGACCAGCGACCCGAGCCCCTGGCCCATCGCGATCAGGTAGAAGACCGGTTCGAAGAACCCGGAGACGAACGCGAGCCAGGCGCGCCCGGACGCCGTGGCCGACCGGAGCAGCAACGCGTGGGAGCGCCCGGCGTAGCTCCCGGCGGGGAACAGCCGCAGCCACGGGACGGGCGCGGGTGCCTGCGTGGTCACCGGACCAGCCTCCTGGCGAAGAATCGGGTGGAGAGCGCGATCCCGAGCGCGAGCAGCGCGACGAGGTAGGCGAGATGCCCCAGCGCCGCGAGCGGCTGCCAGCGGTCGAGCGCGGCCGCGCGGGCGAGCTCGGTGCCGTGCCAGAGCGGAGAGACGAGCGCGAGGGGCTGCACCCACTCCGGCAGCCGGTCGACCGGGAAGAACGTGCCCGAGAACAGCGTCATCGGGATGACGACGAACCGGAACAGCGCGTTGAACGCCGCACCCTCGTTCTCCCGCGTGGCGGAGAACGCGGTGACCAGCGCCGCCACCGCCGCTCCGGCGAGCACGGCAGCCAGCAGCGACACCACGATGCCCGCGCTCGCGACGCCCCCGAACAGGGCGATCACGATGACGTAGATGGCGCCGGAGCCGGCCATCTTGGCCGCCACCCAGACCAGGTGCCCGAGCGCCACCTGCGCCGGGGAGATCGGGCTCGCCGCCATCGCGTGGTAGAACCGCTGCCACTTGAACCCCGACAGCACCGGATAGGTGGACTCGAACGCCGCGCTCTGCACCGTGGACACCGCCAGCAGCGCCGGCGCCAGCCACACCAGGTAGTCGACACCCCCGGTGGCCTCCGCGGCGCTGCCGGTGCCGGCGACCAGCGACCCGAACCCGACCCCGAAGGCCAGCAGGAACAGCAGCGGCTGCAGCACGGACGACACGGCGGTGGCCCGCCAGTTGCGCCGGTACCACGTCCAGAAGTGCTCCACCACCAGCAGGATCCCGCCCCACCGGCCCGGTGCCCGACCGGTGGACCGCGGCCCGGCACCCTGGAGCGCCGCATTCACCGCAGGCTCCCTCTGTGCCGATGATTCGCTCGCCAGCTCGCTCATCGCACGGCCTCGCTGCGCTCGGTCGACGCTTCGCAAGGGCGCTGTGTCGATGATTCGCTCGCAGGCTCGCTCATCAGTCCACCAGGGTGCGGCCGGTGAGCCGGAGGAACACGTCCTCCAGCGAGGAGCGCCGCACCAGCGCCGAGAGCGGCACGAAGCCGGCTCGGGCCACCTCGGCATGGGTGTGCTCGCCGTCGGCGGTGTAGAGCAGCAACCGGTCGGGCAGCTCCTCCACCCGCTCGGCCAGCGGCGCGATGACCGCCGCCTCGGGCCGGAGCGCGGGGTCGAACCGCAGCTCCAGCACCTCGCGCGTGGAGTAGCGCTCGATCAGCTCGGCAGGTGACCCCTCCGCCACGATCACGCCGCCGTCCATCACGACGAGCCGGTCGCACAGCTGCTCGGCCTCGTCCATGTAGTGGGTGGTGATGATCTGGGTGACGCCCTCGCGTTTGAGCCGGTACAGCCGCTCCCACAGCAGGTGGCGCGCCTGCGGGTCGAGACCGGTGGTGGGTTCGTCGAGCAGCAGCAGCTCCGGCTCGTTGACCAGTGCGCGCGCGATGGTGAGGCGGCGCTTCATCCCGCCGGAAAGAGGCTCGACCTCGTCGTCGGCGCGGTCGGTTAGCTGGGCGAACTCCAGCAGCTCGGTGGCCTTGGCCCGCACGTGCGCCCGGGAGAGCCCGAAGTAGCGGCCGTAGATCTGGAGGTTCTGCCGCACCGTGAGCTCGGCGTCGAGGTTGTCGAGCTGGGGGACGACGCCGATGCGGGCGCGGATGCGCGGGCCGTCGACGTCCGGATCCATCCCGAGCACCTGCAGCGACCCGTCCGTGCGGGGCGACACGCAGGCGATCATCCGCATGGTGGACGACTTGCCTGCGCCGTTGGGACCCAGGAAGCCGAACACCTCACCACGGGCGACGTCGACGTCGACACCGCGGACCGCCTCGAAGTCGCCGAAGCGCTTGCGCAGCCCGCGGGCCTGAACCAGTCCATCCGCCACGAGAAGCACGGTAACCGGCGAGCCCGACAAAAATCGCGCCGTTTGATCGGGGCCCTGGCTAACTAGTAGACCGGTCTCTATAGTCATGGTGTGCCTGATCGATCCACCACCCGTCAGCGCGTGATCCGGACCGCGGCGGACCTGTTCCGCGTGCAGGGCTACCACGCCACCGGCCTCACCCAGGTCCTCACCGAAGGCGGGCTGCCGAAGGGCTCGCTCTACTTCCACTTCCCCGGCGGGAAGGAGCAGCTGGCGGTCGAGTCGGTACAGCTGGCCGGCGCCGAGTTCGGAGCCGCGCTCGCCGCGACGCTGGCGAGCACGCCGGACCCCGCGGAGGCGCTGGAGCGTGCCGTCGCCGCGCTCGGGGAGCACCTGGCCGCCACCGGCTACCGCGAGGGCTGCCCGGTCGCGACGGTCGCCCTGGACACCGCGGCCCACAACGACGCCGTCCGCACGGCCTGCGCCGACGTCTACGGCTCGTGGCAGTCGCTCGTGGCCGACCACCTGCGCGCGGCCGGGGTAACGGAACCCGACGACCTCGCCACCGTCGTCCTCGCCGCGGTCGAAGGCGCCCTCCTGCTCGCCCGGACCCGCCGCGACGTCGCCCCCCTGCGCGCGGTCGGCAGCCGCCTGCGGGTCCTTCTCGACAACGAACGGAGCTCGCTATGAAGGTCCACCACCTCAACTGCGGCACGATGCGGCCCTTCGGCGGCAGGCTGGTGAGCGGGACGGGGCCCCTCCTCGCCACCGCCGAGCTGGTCTGCCACTGCCTCCTGATCGAGACCGACCACGGCCTCGTCCTGGTGGACAGCGGGCTCGGAACGGGCGACGTCACCGATCCGGACGCGTCACTGAGCAGAGGGTGGCAGTGGCGGTCCCGACCGGTGCTCGACATCGCGGAGACCGCGCTGCGCCAGGTCGAGCAGCTGGGATACAGCGCGTCCGACGTGCGCCACGTCGTGCTCACCCACCTCGACCTCGACCACGCAGGCGGCCTGCGGGACTTCCCCGACGCCCAGGTGCACGTGCTGCGCACGGAGCTGGAGGCGGCGACCGCCGCGCGCACCAGCGCCGAGCGCATGCGCTACCCGCGCCTCCACTGGTCGCACGTGACCCGGTGGGCACCGCACGACCCGCAGGGCGAGAAGTGGTTCGGCTTCGAGGCGGTGCGCGAGCTTCCCGGACTGCCGGCGGAGATCCTGCTGGTCCCGCTGATCGGCCACACCGTCGGGCACACGGGCGTGGCGGTGCGCGACGGCGACCGCTGGCTGCTGCACGCAGGCGACGCCTACCTCTTCCACGGTGAGATGCGCCCGGAAGCGCCCTGGTGCTCCCCGGGGCTGCGCTTCATCCAGAACCGGATGGAGACCGTACGCGGGCTCCGCCTCGCCAACCGGGACAGGCTGCGCGAGCTGGTGCGCTACCACGGCGACGAGATCACGGTGTTCAGCGCCCACGACCCCGTGGAGCTGCGGACCGCCCAGCGGGGCCGGGTGGCCGGCGGCCTCAGCGCAGCCGCAGCTGGAACCAGTGCTCGTCGCGCAGGTCGTCCGGGCCGAGCCGCAGCGTCTCCGGCCACACCCCGACCTCGGTGAAGCCCCGTCTCAGGTAGAAGCCGGCCACGTCGGTGCCACCGCGGGTGGAGAGCATCAGCTGCTCCAGCCCGAGCGCGGTGGCGTGGGCGACCGCCGCGTCGAGCAGCGTCCGGCCCCAGCCGCGACCCTGCAGGTCGGGGCGGACCATGAGGCGCAGGACGTCGGCCCGGTGGGCCTGCACGCCCACGCCGGTGCGCAGGAAGACCGTGCCGGCCAGCGTGTGGTCGGCGCCGATCACGATGAGTTGCTGGCGCTTGGCGCGGACATCCTCGACCGCCTGCACCGCGGCCGCGCGGATGTCGGCCTCGGGGGCGTCCGGGGCGAAGCCGACGGCCCCGCCCGCCCGCGTCACCGCGACCCAGAGCGTGCCCAGCGCCGTGTCCATATCGGGATGCACCTCGCGGACGAGGTGCGGGCCGCTGACGAAGGGCTCGTCGGCGGCGGGCGTCACAGGTTCGGGAACCAGAGCTTGATCTCCCGGGCCGCGCTCTCCTCGGAGTCGGAGCCGTGGACCAGGTTGAACTGCGTCTCCAGCCCGAAGTCGCCGCGGATGGTGCCCGGCGTGGCCTTGGCGACGGGGTCGGTGCCCCCGGCGAGCTGGCGGAACGCCGCGATGGCCCGCGGGCCCTCGACGACGGCCGCGAGCACCCGGCCCGAGGTGATGAACTCGAGCAGGTCGCCGAAGAAGGGCTTGCCGTCGTGCTCGGCGTAGTGCTGCTCGGCGAGCTCGCGCTCGACGGTGCGCAGCTCGAGCGCGACGATGTCGAGGCCCTTGCGCTCGATGCGGGCGAGTACCTCGCCGATGAGCTTGCGCTCGACGCCGTCGGGCTTGACGAGGACCAGGGTGCGTTCAGTCACGCGTCCAGGGTATCCACGGCCCGCGAGGGGGCCGCGTCAGGGATCCCGCAGCTGCTGGCTGGGGAGCTCTCCGCGGGCCATCTTCCCCGCGAGGTCGCGGCGCAGCAGCAGCAGCGCGACCCACACCAGCACGAACACCACGCCCATCACACCCAGGGCCGGCACCAGCAGGCCGCAGGCGACCATCACGACCTGCAGCGCCAGCGCCAGCCGGAGCCCCCATGGTCGCCGCTGCACCCCGGCGGCGACGACCATCGCGACGGCGAGGGCCAGGATCACCCCGACCGCGAGCGGCGTGGCGCCGTCGCCGAACTTCGACAGCACCAGCAGCGAGAGCGCCACCACGATCGACTCCAGGACGAGCGTGGCGGCGAAGACCCCGCGCACGCCCTTCATGGGGTCGGGAACGGTCACAGCGGTTCCTTGGCGAAGAGGGCCCTCACCTCACCGGCCGTGACCACCGAACCGGTGACCACCACGCCCACCCCGGACTCGCCGGCCTCCTCGGCCAGCTCCCCCGCCTGCTCCACGGCCGTGGCCAGCACGGGCTCCACGCTCACCCGGTCGGAGCCGAAGACCTCGACGGCGAGCGCGCCGAGCTCGTCGGGGTCCATGACCCGCGGCGAGGAGTTGGCCGTGACGACCACCTCGTGCAGCACGGGCTCCAGCTCCTCGAGGATGCCGCGGACGTCCTTGTCGCGCATCACCGCGAGCACGCCGACGAGCCGGGTGAAGCGGAAGTCGGTGGTCAGGGCGGTGGCCAGCGCGCGGGCGCCGGCAGGGTTGTGCGCGGCGTCGATGAGGACGGTGGGCACACCCTGACCTGCCGCGACCCGCTCGAGCCGCCCCGGGGAGGCGACACCGGCGAAGGCGGCGCGCACGGCGTCGGGGTCGAGCGGCTGCCGCGGCCCGGCACCGATGAGCGCCTCGGCCGCGGCGAGCGCCAGCACGGCGTTGCTCGCCTGGTGCTCGCCGTGCAGCGGCAGGAAGATGTCGTCGTAGGTGCCGGCGAGGCCCTGCAGGGTGAGCCGCTGGCCGCCCACCGCGATCTCGCGCTCGCGCACGCCGAACTCGGCGCCCTCCCTGGCCACCTGCGCGTCCACCTCGACGCAGCGCTCCAGCAGCACCTCGGCCACGGCCTTGTCCTGCGCGGCCAGCACGGCCACCGCGCCGGGCTTGATGATCCCGGCCTTCTCCCTGGCGATGCCGAGGATGTCGGTGCCGAGGAACTCCTGGTGGTCGAGCCCGATCGGGGTGATCACCGCGACGTTGCCGTCGGCGACGTTGGTGGCGTCCCAGCGCCCGCCCAGCCCGACCTCGATGACGGCCGCCTCGACCGGCGCGTCGGCGAACGCGGAGAAGCCCATCGCCGTGAGCACCTCGAACTTCGACAGCGTGCCGAGCTTGGCGTCGACCATCTCCGCGAACGGCAGGACGTCCCGGTAGATCTCGACGAAGCGCTCCGGCGTGATCGGCCGGTTGTCGATGGTGATCCGCTCGGTGACCCGCTGCAGGTGCGGGCTCGTGTAGCGGCCGGTGCGCAGACCGATCTCGGTGAGCAGGGCGTCGACCATCCGGGACGTGGACGTCTTCCCGTTGGTGCCGGTCAGATGCACGATCGGGTAGCCGCGGTGCGGGTCGCCGAGCACGTCCACGAGCGCGGCGATCCGCTCCAGCGACGGTTCGATCACCGTCTCCGGCGCCCGCCGGTCGAGCTCGGCGTCGGCGGCGAGGAACTCGGCGAAGCCGATCACCGTCGACTGGGCGGGCACGACGTCAGGGCTCTCCCCGCCACGGATGGCGTCGAGGACGTGGGAGACCACCGTGTCCTCGGCCAGCTGCTCGGGCGACCGGACCTCGCCCTCGCCCTCGGGCAGCTCGTCGGATGGCGTGCTCATGATGCGGGCAGGGCGGCCAGCCTGGCCTCGATCCGGTCGATGTCGGCGGCGGCCGCGGCGCGCCGTGACCGGATGCCGTCGACGACGTCGGCGGGCGCCTTCTCGACGAACTTGGGGTTGCCCAGCTTCTTGTCCGCCTGGTCGAGCTCCTTCTGCGCGGCGGCCAGGTCGCGCCCCAGCCGCGCACGCTCGGCGGCCACGTCGATGGCGCCCGACGTGTCGATCTCGACGTGGACGGTGCCCCCGGCCAGCCCGACCTCGAACGACGCGGTGGGCGCGAACTGCGCTCCCGGCGGGTCGAGGCGGACCAGCGAGCCGACGGCGGCGCGGTGCGCCCCGAGTCCGGCCTCGTCCAGCCCGACGAGGCGGGCGGCGATCCGGCGGCTGTCGGGGACGCGCTGCTCGGTGCGGAAGCGGCGGACCTCGGTGACCAGCCGCTGCACGTCGAGGACCCGGGCCGTGGCCGCGGCGTCGGTGGACACCCCGGCGTCGACCGGCCAGTCCGCGACGACGACCGACTCCCGACCGGTGAGCCCCTGCCACAACGCCTCGGTGAGGAACGGGATGACCGGGTGGAGCAGGCGCAGCAGCGCGTCGAGGACGTGCCCGAGGACGGCACGGGTGCCGTCGGCCGTGGCCTCGTCACGCAGCTGGACCTTGGCCAGCTCGACGTACCAGTCGCACAGCTCGTCCCAGGTGAAGTGGTAGAGCCCCTCCACCGCCTTGGCGAACTGGAAGTCCTCCAGCAGCGCGTCGGTCTGCTCGCGGACCTCGCGCAGCCGCCCGAGGATCCAGCGGTCGGCGTCGGTGGGCGCGGCGGGCAGCGGGAGCGCCGGGGACGCCCCGTTGGACAGGGCGAACCGGGTGGCGTTCCACAGCTTGGTGCCGAAGTTGCGCGACGCCTGGACGGCGTCCTCGCCGATCGGGACGTCGGTGCCCGGGTTGGCTCCGCGCGCCAGCGCGAAGCGCAGGGCGTCGGTGCCGTAGCGGTCCATCCACTCCAGCGGGTCGACCGAGTTGCCGGACGACTTCGACATCTTCTTGCCGAACTGGTCGCGCACCATCCCGTGCAGCGCGATGGTGTGGAACGGGATCGCGTTCTCCGGGCCCCGGTCCTGCATGGCGTAGAGGCCGAACATCATCATCCGGGCGACCCAGAAGAACAGGATGTCGTAGCCCGTGACCAGCACCGACGTGGGATAGAACTTCGCGAGGTCGGGGGTCTCGTCGGGCCAGCCCAGCGTGGAGAACGGCCACAGGGCCGAGGAGAACCACGTGTCGAGGACGTCCTCGTCCTGCGTCCAGCCTGCCGGCGGCTCCTCGTCCGGGCCGACGCAGACCATCTCGCCGTCGGGGCCGTACCAGACCGGGATGCGGTGGCCCCACCACAGCTGCCGGCTGATCGTCCAGTCGTGCATGTTGTCGACCCAGCCGAACCAGCGTGGCTCGAGCTCCTTCGGGTGGACGGCGACGCGGCCGTCGCGGACGGCGTCACCCGCGGCCTTCGCGAGCGGCGCGACCTTGACGAACCACTGCAGCGACAGCCGCGGCTCGATCGGCTCCTTCGAGCCCCGCGACGAGTGCCCGACGCTGTGGAGGTAGGGCCGCTTCTCGGCGACGATCCGGCCCTGCGCCGCGAGCGCCTCGCGCACGGCGACGCGCGCCTCGAAGCGGTCCATGCCGTCGAACTCCGTGCCGGTGTTCGCGATCCGGCCGGACTCGTCCATGATCGAGGGCATCGGCAGGTCGTGGCGCCGCCCGATCTCGAAGTCGTTGGGGTCGTGGGCCGGGGTGACCTTGACCGCGCCGGTGCCGAAGCTCGGGTCGACGTGCTCGTCGGCCACGACCTTGATCATGCGCCCGACCAGCGGCAGCTCGATCTCCCGGCCGACGAGGTGCGTGTAGCGCTCGTCGTCGGGATGGACGGCGATGGCGGTGTCGCCGAGCATCGTCTCGACGCGGGTGGTGGCGACCACCACCGAGTCGTCGCCGTCGCCGTAGCGGATGGAGACGAGCTCGCCCTCGACCTCGCGGTGCTCGACCTCGACGTCGGACAGGACGCTGCGCAGCTCCGGCGACCAGTTGACCATCCGCTCGGCGCGGTAGATCAGGCCGTCGTCGTAGAGCCGCTTGAAGATGGTGCCGACGGCCCGGCTGAGCCCCTCGTCCATCGTGAACCGCTCGCGCGACCAGTCGACGCTGTCGCCGAGGCGGCGCATCTGGTCGAGGATCTTGCCGCCGTGCTCGGCCTTCCACTGCCAGGTGCGTTCGACGAACGCCTCGCGGCCCATCTCGCGGCGGCTCGTGCCCTCCGCGGCGAGCGCGCGCTCGACCAGCGCGTGGACCGCGATGCTGGCGTGGTCCATGCCGGGCAGCCACAGCGTCTCGTAGCCCTGCATGCGGCGGCGCCGCACCAGGACGTCGATGAGGGTGTGCTCGAAGGCGTGGCCGATGTGCAGGCTGCCCGTGACGTTCGGCGGCGGGATGACGTTGCTGAACGACGGCTTGTCGCTCGACGCGTCGGCGGTGAAGTAACCGGCCTCCACCCACCGCTGGTACATACCGGCCTCTACCTCACCCGGATTCCACTGGGCGGGCAGGTCGGCAGTGCGGGATGGGAGGGTGTCGGTCACCCTTCGAGTCTACGAGCCGCCGTCGACCCGGTTCTCCGCGCACCCACCCCGGGGGGCGGGAGCAGGAGGGCGTGCAGGCGGTGGAAGCCCAGCACCGGGGCCGTCCGGCGCTGCCGCACGAGGCGCAGGTCCAGCGCACGCACCCGCCCGCTGCCGGGCTCGTAGACGCGCCAGCTGTCGGCGTCGAGCACACCGAGCGCCAGTACGTAGTGCCGCGGCACCAGCGAGCCCACCAGCATCGGCACCGGCCGGCCCGCCGCGAGGGCTGCGGTCGCCTCGTCGAGGGCGGCCGTGAGGTCGGCGCGGGACCTGTCGTCCACCAGCCGCACCCGGTAGGGCCCCGCGCCGGGGACGTGCCGGCGCAGCCACCGCACCATCCCCCACGGCGTGGTGCCGAGCGCCCGGGGCCAGAAGCGGTTGGTCTGGCGGTGCACCTGCTGCTGGCGTGCGTCGTACCGGGCGCCGAACCCGCTCGCGACGCCGTGCGCGTCGGCCACGGTCGTGCCGGAGGCGGTGGCCGCACCGGCCACCGCCTCCCCGTCCAGCCGCAGCATCTCGGCGGGGTCGGCCCACGCCGCCAGCGCGACGAGCACGGCGCTGCCGCAGGCCGTCCGGTCCACCTGGTCGAGGCGCGCGTCGCCGCGGCGCTGCTCGCCCATGTGCTCGCCGAGCAGCGGCCTGCGCCCGCCAGCCAGCGGAAGCACCTCCGCGACCCGGCCCGGCTGCCGCGCACCACCCGGGACGAGCGACCGGACCCGCCGCGCCACTCCGCACACCGTCCGCATGCCGCGATCCTCCCTGCGGACGGCCCGATGCGCACCTCCCCGGGATTTTCCGGGGCTTGCCGTCAGCGCGCCGCGGTCAGCGCCCTCGACCAGAGCTCCCCGCCGTCCTGGGCTCGCAGCGTCACCCGCAGCTCCCCGCCGCCGGGAGCGACCTCGACCTCACCGAAGTGCTGGAATCCCTCCATCGGGGAGGCGTTCGCCGCCGGAGGCGTCCGCGAGAACACGACCTCGGGGCCGAACGTGGAGTCCATCGCGTTGGGTCCGAACGCCCCGGCGTTCAGTGGCCCGGAGACGAACTCCCAGAACTCGTCGAACTCCGTGAAGGCCGCCCGGGAGGGCGAGTAGTTGATCGCCGCCGTGTAGTGCACGTCGGCCGTCAGCCAGACGACGTTGCGCACCTTGCGGTTCTTGAGCTGGGTCAGCACCCAGGCGATCTCCGCCTCGCGCCCGCTCGGCGGGCCCGCGACGCCGTTGGCGACAGCCTCCCACGCCGTGCCGTCGGGCACCTGGATGCCGATCGGCATGTCCGACGCGACGATCTTCCAGGTGGCCTTCGACGAGGCGAGCCCGTCGACCAGCCACTGCGCCTGCTTCTCGCCGAGGATCCGCTCCATCGGCGCGGTGTTGGCGTCGTTGGCGTCGCGGTAGGTCCGCATGTCGATGACGAAGACCTCGACGTGCGGGCCGTAGGGCAGGCGCCGGTAGACCCGCCCGTCCACCGCGCGGCGCGGGTCGAGCGGCACCCACTCGTGGAAGGCCTGGAACGCCCGCTTCGCGAGCACGTCGACGCGCTTCTCCGTGTAGCGGTCGTCGGTGATCACCTCGCCGGGGTACCAGTTGTTGAGGACCTCGTGGTCGTCCCACTGGTTGATCTGCGGCACGGCAGCGCTGAACGCCCGCACGTTGTCGTCGAGCATGTTGTAGGCGTGCTGCCCGCGGTACTCGGCGAGCGTCTCGGCCACCTTGGCCTTCTCCGGCGTCACGACGTTGCGCCACGTCCGGCCGTCGGGGAGCGTGACGGTCTCGGTGAGCGGGTTGTCGGCGTAGACGGTGTCGCCGCTGTGGATGAAGAAGTCCGGGTCGCGGTCGGCCATCGCCGCGAAGATCCGCATGCCGCCGAGGTCCGGGTTGATGCCGAAGCCCTGGCCGACGACGTCGCCCGACCACACGAAGCGGACGCCGTCGCGCTTGCCGGGCAGCGTGCGGAACGAGCCGCTCACGGCCTCGCTGACGCTGCGGTTGTCGAGGTCCTCGGCCGTGACGCGGTAGTGCACGGTGCGCCCGCCCGCAGGCACACGCAGCTTGCCCGTGAAGTCGGTGTCCGGGGTCAGGACCGGGCCGCGCAGGGTGCGGGAGTCACGGAACTCCGGGTTGTCGGCCACCTCGACGACCATCCGGGACGGGCGGTCGGCTCGTGCCCAGACCAGTCCGGAGCCGGCCAGCACGTCCCCGGACTGGACGCCATGGGTGAGCACGGGGCGGTCCGGACGGGCGAGGGCGGGCACGGCGAAGGCGGGAGCGGCACCGCCCAGCGGTACGGCGGCGGCGAGGCCACCGATCGCGGCGGTGCGGAGCAGGGTGCGGCGGTCGAGGTGTGGGGAGCGCATGGCAGGCATGCAATCCGATCGGGTGAACCGGACGCCGGATCGTCGAGGGGACGGGCAGGTGAACACTCCCCGTCCGGTTGCCGCGGCCAGGGGGTGTCCCGTGGATCTTGGTGGTGAAGATCCACGGGACACCCCCTACTCCCCGGCGCGGAGCTCGCGGCGGTCCAGCCGCCAGGACACCAGAGCCACCGCGATCGCCGCGGCCGCCAGCAGCACCCCGAGGTAGGCCGGGGCCGTGTAACCCCAGCCGGCCCCGATCGCCAGACCGCCCAGCGCGGGCCCGAGCGAGTTGCCGACGTTGAACGCCGAGGTGTTGGTCGCGCTCGCCAGCGTCGGGGCGGCGCCCGCCAGCGCGAACACCCGCGCGTTCAACGGGGCCCCCGCGATGAACGCGACGGCACCGAGCAGCACCACCAGCCCGACGACGACCACGGGTACCGGCGCGAACACCCCGACCAGCCCGAGCAGCACACCGGCCGCCGCGAGGCCACCGAACAGCGTGGGCCACGGGTACGGGTCGGCCAGCCTGCCACCGACCACCACGCCGACGAGGCTGCCGAGCCCGAACCCCAGCAGCACCCCGGGCACCCAGCGTTCGTCCAGGCCCGTGACGTCGGTGAGCAGCGGCGCGATGTAGCTGAACGCGCCGATCATGGCCGACTGGTACAGCGCCGTGGTGCCCAGCGCGAGCCAGAGCCGGCCGCGGCGGAACGCGGCGAGCTCGGCGGCCAACCGGGGCGCGGCGCCGTTCTCCGTCCGGCGCGGGACGCTCAGCACCACCCCGACGGCGCTCACGGCGGCCAGCGCACCGACCGCCCAGAACGCCGAGCGCCAGCCGAACTGCTGCCCCACGAGCGTGCCGAGCGGCACCCCGGCGACGTTCGCGACGGTCAGCCCCCCGAGCAGCACCGACAGGGACATGGCACGCAGCTCCGGCGCCACCACGGACACCGTGACCACGGCCGCCACCGCCCAGAACGCGCCCGTCGCAACGGCCGTGACCACCCGGGCGACGAGCAGCACCCCGTACTCCGGCGAGAGGGCGCTGACCACGTGCCCGACGACGAACACGGCGAGCGCGGCGAGCAGCGTGGTGCGCCGCGGCAGCCGCAACGTCAGCACGGCCATCGCGGGAGCGCCGACGATCATCCCGACCGCGAACGCCGAGATGAGGTAGCCGGCCTCGGGGATGCCGACCCGCAGGTCGGCGGCCAGCTGCGGCAGCAGTCCGGCGATCATGAACTCGCTGGTGCCGAGCGCGAAGATGCTCAGCGCCAGCACCGGGACGACCCGCGGGATGCGGGTGGGCAGCGACGGTGCGGCGACACCCGGCACGGTTCCCCCTTCGGTGCGAGACCGTCGATCACAACCGGCCACACTCGCCCCGGATTCCGCGGAACCCCGCGACCCCGTGGCACAGTGCACCTATGACCCAGATCGCACCCGAGATCCGCGCGTTCCTCACCGAGGGCACGCGCACCGGCAAGCTGGGGTTCGTCGCCGCCGACGGACGGCCGCTGGTGGCTCCGGTGTGGTTCGTGGTGGAGGGTCCCGACGACGCCCCCGAACTGGTGTTCAACACGGGCGCAAGCACCGCGAAGGGCCGTGCGGTGGCGCGCGACCCCCGCATCGTGATCTGCGTGGACCTCGAGGAGCCGCCCTACGCGTTCGTGCAGGTGCAGGGCGAGGCGACGGTGTCGGAGGACCCCGACGAGCTCCTGCGCACCGCCACCGCGATCGCCGCCCGCTACGTGGGCGCCGACCGCGCCGAGGAGTTCGGGAAGCGCAACGGCGTGCCTGGTGAGCTGGTGGTGCGCCTGCGCCCCACGAAGGTGGTCGCCGCGCTGGACATGCTCGGGACGTGAGGGCGGGTCAGGCTCGCTTCGACTGGTCGCCCGCCGGGGTGCCGCGCTCGCTGTCGCTGTCCCAGCCCTCGGCCAGCCTGCTGATCTTCTGGGAGTAGTCCCGGGCGGCGACCGCGGGGTCGTCGGCCCGCCCGGCCGCGACTCCGACCAGGAATGCCGTGACGGGTGCACCCGGGCGGCTGACGCCGTGGGCGACATCGGAGGTCAGGTCGAGCACCAGGTCGGTGGTGGCGGCGCTGTCCAGCGCCTCCTCCAGTCCCAGCTCCCGGGCCACCGCGGTGACCCACTCGGACAGGGCGTTCGCATCGCTGCTCGGGCTCACGTGCCCGACCCTATCCGGGGGACCGCGGTGGCGCCGGGTGGGTGGATCAGCCGAACAGGGCGGGGATCTTGATCAGGAGCTGGTACAGCCCGTAGCCGAGTGGAATGAGCACCCACAGCCAGGCGACGACGGCGCCCACCCACTGCAGGGGGCCCCACTCGGGTCCGGTGTCCCCGGTGACGTTCTCCGCCGTACTCATGCGCGTACTCCTGCCGTGGACGCCGACTCACCGGAGACCGGCTCGTGGAACTTCTCGTTCACCGGGCGGATCAGCTCGTTGCAGACGAACCCGATGGCCAGCAGAACAATCATGATCATGAACGCGGGTGTGTACCGGCCGGGCCCCTGCACCCCGGCCTCGATCCGCGCGTCCGCGATGGCGTTGACGATGAGCGGGCCCAGCACGCCTGCCGTGGACCACGCCGTGAGCAGACGCCCGTGGATCGCGCCCACCTGGTAGGTGCCGAACAGGTCGCGCAGGTACGCAGGCACCGTGGCGAAGCCCGCCCCGTAGAAGGACAGGATGAAGATCGCGCAGATCAGGAACACGACCCGGTTGGCGTTGGTCGTGAGCGTGACCGTGAGGTACAGCAGCGCGCCGACACCGAGGTAGATCCGGTACATGTTCTTGCGGCCCAGGTAGTCCGACAGCGAGGACCACAGGATGCGGCCGAGCGAGTTGGCCAGCGACAGGATGGACACGAACCCGACGGCCGCGGCCGCGATCGTCGTGGCGGGCGAGCTGCCGCTGAAGAAGTCGACGAAGATCGGGCTGGCGCGCTCGAGGATGCCGATCCCTGCGGTGACGTTGAAGCACAGCACCACCCACAGCAGCCAGAACTGCGGCGTCTTGATCGCGTTGCGCGCCGAGACGTTCCCGCGGCTGATGAGCGCGCCCTGCCGGGCCTGGGACGCGTCCCAGCCCGCGGGCTTCCAGTTCTCCGGGGGCACCCGGATCAGCAGCCATCCGACGGACATGAACACCGCGTAGATCAGGCCCATCACCAGGAACGTCATCGCGATGCCGTGGACGTCCGGGTCACTGCCGGAACCGCCGAACGCCGCGAGCAGCTGGCTGGTGAGCGGCGAGGCGATGAGAGCACCACCGCCGAAGCCCATGATCGCGATGCCCGTGGCAAGCCCCGGCCGGTCCGGGAACCACTTGATCAGGGTGGACACCGGCGAGATGTAACCGATGCCGAGCCCGATCCCACCCACGAAGCCGTAGCCGACCACGACCAGCCAGTACTGCGAGAAGTACAGACCCAGTGCGGAGATCAGGAACCCGGCGACGAAGCACGCCGACGACACGACCATCGCCCAGCGCGGCCCGTTGGCGTCGACCTTCGTGCCGAAGAGCGCGGCCGAGAGGCCGAGCATGATGATCCCGAGCGTGAACGGAAGCGCACTCTGGACACCCGAGATGCCGAGCCCGGCCTCCAGCGGCGGCTTGAAGACGCTCCACGCGTAGGCCTGGCCGATGGCGAGGTGGATCGACAGCGCAGCGGGCGGGATGAGCCACCGACTCCACCCCGGGGGAGCGACGATCCGCTCCCGTTCGAGAAACCCAGCAGCCATTACGGTCCCCTTGCCTAGAGCACGTGTGCGCCCAGAACTTAGGAGGATCTTGTTGCAGATGCAACTCGCACAGGGGTAAAAAGGTGCGCTTGACCTGGACATTTGAGGCAAGTCCGAAGATCCGGTCAAGACTCGTTCAAGATCTGCTACAGCCGGCATCCGGGCCTACACGGGCCGTGGAACGCCGAACGCCGGCCCCGCGATGCGGGACCGGCGTTCGGGCCGTGCGATGAGCTCAGGCGGAACGTTCCCGGCGCTCGCGACGCGGGGGAACCCGCGGCACGATCGTGGGGTTCACGTTCTCGCGCACCGTCTGCTCGGTGACGACCACCTTGGCCACGTCGTCGCGGCTCGGGATGTCGTACATGACCGGCAGCAGTACCTCTTCCATGATCGCCCGCAGGCCGCGGGCACCGGTGCCGCGCAGGATGGCCTGGTCGGCCACCGCCTCCAGCGCGTCGGCGGTGAACTCCAACTCCACGCCGTCCATCTCGAACAGCTTGTGGTACTGCTTCACCAGTGCGTTGCGCGGCTCGGTGAGGATCTTGACGAGGGCTTCCTTGTCGAGCGAGGTGACCGAGGCGACCACGGGCAGCCGGCCGATGAACTCGGGGATCAGGCCGAACTTGATGAGGTCCTCCGGCATGGTGTCACCGAAGCTCTCGGCCGACTCCAGGTCGTTCTTCGAGCGGATCTCCGCACCGAAGCCCAGACCGCGACGCCCCACCCGGTCGCCGATGATCTTCTCGAGGCCCGCGAAGGCCCCGGCCACGATGAACAGCACGTTCGTCGTGTCGATCTGGATGAACTCCTGGTGGGGATGCTTGCGTCCACCCTGCGGCGGAACGCTCGCCGTGGTGCCCTCGAGGATCTTCAGCAGCGCCTGCTGCACACCCTCACCGGAGACGTCGCGCGTGATCGACGGGTTCTCCGACTTGCGGGCGATCTTGTCGACCTCGTCGATGTAGATGATCCCGGTCTCGGCCCGCTTGACGTCGTAGTCAGCCGCCTGGATGAGCTTGAGCAGGATGTTCTCGACATCCTCGCCCACGTAACCCGCCTCGGTGAGCGCCGTGGCGTCGGCGATCGCGAACGGGACGTTGAGCAGCTTCGCCAGCGTCTGCGCGAGATAGGTCTTGCCGCAGCCGGTGGGGCCGAGCATGAGGATGTTGGACTTCGCGAGCTCGACGCCATCGCCGTCGGCCCCGCGTGCCTTGTCGCCCGCCTGGATGCGCTTGTAGTGGTTGTAGACAGCCACGGAGAGCGTGCGCTTCGTCTGGCTCTGCCCGACGACGTACTGGTCGAGGAAGTCGTGGATCTCGGCGGGCTTGGGGAGCTCGTCGAGCTTCACCTCACCGGCCTCCGCCAGCTCTTCCTCGATGATCTCGTTGCAGAGATCGATGCACTCGTCGCAGATGTAGACGCCAGGACCGGCGATCAGTTTCTTGACCTGTTTCTGGCTCTTCCCGCAGAACGAGCACTTGAGCAGGTCACCGCCGTCGCCGATGCGTGCCATGAGTGCAGACCCCAAATCCCATCTAGCGCTACCCCGTCCGGCGGGCCCGGTAGGAGCGTTCTCGTGACGGTACCCGTCGAACGCGTCCCCCGGGGAGCTTCAGCGCACCCTGAATCGTGGACGTGTCGGCGGACGGTCGGCGTCGAGGGTCGACGAACGGACCCCGACGCGCAACCGCGCCTTCTCTCTTGAGTCAGACAGCCGAAAGCTTGCGGCTCTGGATGATCTCGTCGACGATGCCGTAGTCCTTGGCCTCTTCGGCCGTGAGGATCTTGTCGCGCTCGATGTCCTCGCGGACCTGCTCGGGGGTGCGACCGCTGTGCTTGGCGAGCGTGGTCTCGAGCAGCCGCCGCATCCGCGAGATCTCCGCGGCCTGGATCTCGAGGTCGGACACCTGGCCGTAGATGCTCTCCACGGCGGGCTGGTGGATCAGGATCCGCGCGTTCTGCACGGCGAGCCTGCGGCCCGGGGTGCCGGCGGCGAGCAGCACGGCCGCAGCCGACGCGGCCTGCCCGAGGCAGACCGTCTGGATGTCGGGCCGGATGAACTGCATCGTGTCGTAGATCGCCATCAGCGACGTGAACGAGCCGCCGGGCGAATTGATGTACATGCTGATCTCGCGGTCCGGGTCGGCCGACTCCAGGCACAGCAGCTGCGCCATGACGTCGTTGGCCGACGCGTCGTCGATCTGCACGCCGAGGAAGATGATGCGCTCCTCGAACAGCTTGTTGTACGGGTTGGACTCCTTCACCCCGTAGCTGGTGCGCTCGACGAACGACGGCAGGACGTAACGGGACTGTGCGCCCTCGGGCGCGCGGCCCCCGGGCATCTCGAACCTGGTCACCGGGCACTCCCGTTCTCACTGACCGCGTCCGGCAGCTGGCCGGCGCGGGAGATCACGTGGTCGACGAATCCGTACTCCAGCGCCTCCTGCGCGGAGAACCACCGGTCGCGGTCGAAGTCGGCGGTGATCTTCTCGACCGGCTGGCCGGTGTGCCCGGCGATCAGCTCGGCCATCTCGCGCTTGTGACGCTTGAACAGCTCGGCCTGGATGGAGATGTCGGACTCGGTGCCGCCCACACCCGCCGAGGGCTGGTGCATGAGGATCTGGCAGTGCGGGAGCGCATAACGCTTGCCACGGGCGCCCGCGGAGAGCAGGAACTGCCCCATCGAGGCGGCCAGCCCCATCGCGTAGGTGGCCACGTCGCACTCGATGAATTCCATCGTGTCGAAGATGGCCATACCGGCGGTCACCGAACCGCCCGGCGAGTTGATGTACAGCGCGATGTCGGCCGTCGGGTCCTCGGCCGAGAGGAGCAGCATCTGCGCCGCGATCCGGTTGGCGATGTCGTCGTCGACCTGCTGGCCGAGCACGATGATCCGCTGCTGCAACAGCCGCTCGTAGACCGAGTCGGACAACGTCATCGACGCGGGCGCACCCCGTCGCATGTCCGCTCCGTAGGTACGGTCCGCGCTACGCGGGCCGGTGTCCTGTGGGCTCACTTCACCCTGCCTTCTGCTGGTCAGCTCGCGTGTTTGGTCGGGTTCGACCCTACGCGGACGGGCGGTCCGCCCGCCGCGTACGGCCGGGTTGTTCGCTGTAGGCGTGGCGGAGCCGGACTCAGGAGCCGGCGGGGGTCTTGTCCCCCGTGGCCTCCGAGCCGGCCGCGGCACCGTCGGCCGGGGTCTCGCTGGTCGTGTTCTCGTCGGCCGCGTTCTCCTCGGACGGGTTCTCGTCCGACGGGGTCTCGTCGGCCGCGTCCACCACCTGCGGCGTCTCGTCGTCGTCACCGAGCAGCTCGGAGAGGTCGACGGGCCGGCCCGAGGCGTCGGTGACGGTGGCCGCCCGCACCGCCTGGATCAGCGCCTTGCTGCGCCGCACGTCGGCGTAGATCGCGCCGAGCTGGCCCGCCTCCTGGATGCGCTGCACGAACTCCTCGGGCGGCATCTGGTACTGCTGCGCCTGGAAGACGATGCGCTCGGTGAGCTCCTGGTCGTTGACCGAGACCTCCTCGGCGTCGGCCAGCGCGTCGAGCACGAGGCGGGTGCGGACCGACTTCTCCGACTCCTCCTTGGCCTCGGTGTCGAACTCCTCGCGCGTGCGGCCCTGCGACTCGAGGAACTGCGCGAAGCGCTCCTCGTCGTGGTCGAAGCCGTGGACGGCGTCGTGCACGCGGGACTCGACCTCGGCGGCCACGACGCTCTCCGGCAGCGGCACGTCGGTGGCCTCCACCAGCGCGTCGAGCACCTTGTCGCGGGCCTGCGTGACCTGCTCCATCCGGCGCACCCGGCCCAGGCGCTCACGCAGGTCGGCGGTGAGCTCCTCCAGCGTGTCGAACTCGCTGGCGAGCTGGGCGAACTCGTCGTCGGCCTCGGGGAGCTGACGCTCCTTCACCGCGGTGACCGTGACGGTGACCTCGGCGTCCTGGTCGGCGAACTCGCCGGCCACCAGGCGCGAGGTGAACGTGGCGGACTCGCCTGCCGACAGGCCCTCGATCGCCTCGTCGATGCCGTCGATCAGGCCGCCCTGGCCCACCTGGTAGGAGAACCCGGTGGTGGTGGCCTCCTCGACGGGCTTACCGTCGACGCTGGCCGACAGGTCGATGAGGACGAAGTCGTCCTTGCCTGCGGCCCGCTCCACGCCCGTGAGCGTGCCGAAGCGGGCCCGCAGGTTCTCCAGCTGCTCGTCGACGTCGGCGTCGGTGACCTCGACGTCGTCGACGGACACGGCGACCGAGTCGAGCTCGGGCAGCGTGATCTCCGGCCGGACGTCGACCTCCGCGGTGAACGCGAGCTTGTCGCCGTCGGCGATCTCGGTGACCTCGATGTCCGGGCGCCCGATCGGGGTGACCTCACCCGCGGCGCTGACGGCCTCGGTGTACTTGGCCGGCACGGCGCCGTTGACGACCTCCTCGAGCACCACGCCGCGGCCCAGCCGCGCCTCGATGATTCGGGCGGGCACCTTGCCCGGGCGGAACCCGGGCACCCGGACCTGCTGCGCGATCTTCTTGTAGGCGCGGTCGAAGTCCGGCTTCAGCTCGTCGAACGGCACCTCGACGTTGATCCGGACTCGCGTCGGGCTCAGCCGCTCGACGGTGCTCTTCACGGTGGGGTACTCCTCGGTGCTGGGCAGTGTCGGGACACACGACGCGGACGGTGCGGGCCGCAGGCGAGGTGGGTCCTCAGGCGTACCCGGTCGCAGCGCCGGAGGGCGCGCGGCCGGTCGTTCCCGCGAGTCTAGGCGAGGCGGCGCGGCGCACCGCGTCCGGCCACCGCAGGCGCTCCCTAGAGCGACGTTGCGGGGCCGGCCACCACGTCGGAGAAGGTGACGTCCACGGCGACCGGCCCGAGCAGCCCTCGGACCACGGCGCCGAGCTCGGCGGCCAGCTGCGGCAGCGGCGTGCCGTACCGCGCGACGACGGCCAGCGCGACCGGTTCGCCGTCGACCCCGATCCGGACCCCGAGGACACGGCCGCCCGCCAGGTAGGAGGCGACAGTGCCGAACGGGCCGCCGTCGAGGCTCTCGACGGCGGGATGGGCGAGCACGGCCGCCGCGAGCTGGGCCGGGTCGCCGGACAGGGACATCGCAGCAGGCTACGGCTAGCGTGTCCGTGGTGGCGGGAACCCGGGGTGGGGCGGGACCGCGGACCGCGGAGCTGGACGAGCCCACGCTGGTGGTGCGCGCCCAGGAGGGCGACGTCCGGTCCTTCGAGATCCTCGCCCGCCGGCACCAGGCGGCGCTCTACCGGCTCGCGGTGCGGGTGCTGGGCGACCCGGGCGAGGCGGAGGACGCCCTCCAGGAGGCGTTGCTCGACGCATGGCGGCGGATCGGGAGGTTCCGGGGCGACTCGGCCTTCTCCACGTGGATGTACCGCGTGGTCACCAACCGCTGCATGAGCGTGCTGCGCACCAGGCGACCGCTGCCCGTCGACCGGCTCGACGAGTCGGCTGCCGCGTCCGACTCCCCCGAGCGCAGCGTCGAGGTGGACGCCGGGATGGCCGCGCTCGGTGAGGCGCTGCGGGGCCTGCGCGACGAGCTCCGGGTCTGCTGGGTGCTGCGCGAGCTCGAAGGGCTGGGGTACACCGACATCGCCCACATCACCGGGGCGAGCGAGGATGCGGTGCGCGGCCGGATCCACCGCGCGCGGGTGCAGCTGGCGGAGGTGATGCGACCGTGGCGGTGAACGGGGGCTCCTCGGCGGACGGCCCGGACGACTCCGTCCCCCGGCTGGGCTGCGGCCGCGATGCGGCGCTGGCCTGGGACCGGGCGGCGGCCGGGACCGCACCTGACGAGCACGAGCGCGACTGCCCGCACTGCGGCGCGGCGTTCGCCGACGCGCGTGGCCTCGACGCGGTGGTGCACCGCATGGCGTCGGAGGAGCTGGAGCCGCCGCCCTCGACGATGGACCGTGTCATGGCGGCCGTGCTCACCGAGCTCCGCCCGCACGACCTGCTGACGCTGCCGTCGCCGCACGGACCGGTGCGGCTGAGCCGCCCGGCCGCCGCGGCCGTGCTGCGCCACGTCGTCGACCGGATGGACGGCCTGCGGGCCCGCAGCTGCCGTATCGAGCAGCTCGGCGAGGCGGGAGCGCAGGCGCACGCGGCCGACGTGACCATCAGCGTCACCGCGCGGTTCGGCATCGACCTGATGTCGGTCACGGCCAGGGTGCGCCAGATGATGATCGCGGCGGGCGAGCAGGCGCTCGGGGTGCCGGTGCGGCGGGTGGACATCGACGTGGTCGATCTCTTCGGGGAGGAACGGCCGTGACCGAGCAGGACCCTCCGGTGCACCTGCACGTCGGTGACGCGGTGGTGGCCCGGGTGGCGGCCCACCGGGCCCGGCTGGTGCCCGGCGTCGTCGCGCTGCGGCCCGACCTGCCCCAGGCCCTGCTCGGGATCGCGGGGACGGTGTTCGGGCACGACCGCTCCCGGCTCCCGGTGGACGGGGTGAGCGTCACGGTGGACGGGCCGTCCGTCGAGGTGGCGGTCAGTGTCGTCACGCGGCTGGGACACAACTGCCGCGACCTCGCCGTGGCGGTGCAGCGGGACGTGGCGGCCGAGGTGCGCGCCTACACGGGGCTGGACGTCACGGTGCGGGTGACGGTGGCCGACGTCCTGCTCGACTGATTTCCCGCCCGTCGGCGTCAGCGCCGCCGGGCGTGCAGCACGCAGTCCTCGCACAGGCCGCCGCCCGGCACGCGGTAGTACAGGCAGCAGCTGCGGCGCCGGAACGACCAGTACCGGTCGGGACCCACCGGCGGGAGCAGCTCGCCGGTGCCGGCCAGCCGACCGGCCGCGAGCAGCCGCCGCGCCACCTCGGCGGCCCGCTCGGCGGCCTGCGGGCGCTGCATCCCGACCAGCCGTTTCGCCCCCGCCACCGACGAGGCCACGCTCCCCCACAGCACCCGCTCGGAGATCCGCACCTGCGCGCGCACCGCCGCGACGAGCGGCTCCAGGTGCTGCGCGAACAGAGCGGCCAGCGCGACCGCCGCCTCGTCCGGCCCGGGCACGGGCACGGTCTCGGGCGCGGAGCACCACAGCGGCCACGGGCCGCCCGCCGACGGCCGCCAGTGCAGGGCCTGCGGCGTCAGCTCCGGCAGCTCCCCGTGCAGCACCGCCGCGCCGAACGGCGCCGAGACCAGGAGGGCGGCCAGCCCCTGGAACGCGATCGACGCGGCCACTGCGGCGTCCACCTGATCGGACGCGTCCGTCGGGGTGAGTGCGCGGCGCACATAGGCGATGCGCTCGTGCAGGGGGCCGGGGTCGGTGTAAAGATCCACGAAGGGGCGCCACGAGGGGTCGACGCCCTCGGCCGGCTCGGTGGCCACCGTGAAGAACGGGCCGAGTGCGGCGACGTCGGCCAGCACGGCACGCGCGGTCGTCATCGCAGTGTGCCGGGACGGCCACGGGT
The DNA here is from genome assembly GCF_050948425.1 of Pseudonocardia xinjiangensis. Taxonomy (NCBI): domain Bacteria; kingdom Bacillati; phylum Actinomycetota; class Actinomycetes; order Pseudonocardiales; family Pseudonocardiaceae; genus Pseudonocardia; species Pseudonocardia xinjiangensis. Next base: position 6,075,821 of record NZ_CP192009.1, read on the forward strand.
CGTTAACGAGCCAGACACAATACCTGCTGGATGCCCGAAACCAAGCTTCCTGCGCTGGTCACAGTGGTCACTTCAGCTCTTACTGGCGAATCGCCGCATTGCCATGCGACATTAGCGGAAGCGATCCCGCACCCGCTGCCGTGTGCGCTCGCGCGCGTGCGCAAGAGCCGGCCGACGCCTCACGACGGCGCTCGGCCGTCGTGTCGGCTCCCGGGCGACAACCGGGTGAGGACGCTGCGCCGCGGAGCCGTCCATGCCAGAACAGGCAGTGGGTCGGACTGGTCCGTTACGTTGGTTTTTCCTACCACCACGTCGTCCCGATGCATGTGTCGGGCTGCGCACCGAGACGACAGGAGAGGCACTCATGGCTGTGAACCCAGCGGGTACCTCGGCGGGGCTCTACGCCCCCGAGTTCGAGCACGACGCTTGCGGCGTTGCCATGGTCGCCGACCTCGCCGGTCGCCGCGACCACAACATCGTCCGCAAAGCGCTCACGGCACTGCTGCGGATGGAACATCGTGGTGCGCGCGGCGCCGAGGTCAACACCGGCGACGGCGCAGGCATCCTCATCCAGGTCCCTGACGAGTTCCTCCGCGCGGTCGTCGACTTCGAGCTGCCCCCCGAAGGCACCTACGCCGTGGGCACCGCGTTCCTGCCCGTCGACGCCGGGAAGGCCGAGGCCGCCGTCGCGGAGATCGACCGGCTGGCCGCCGAGGAGGGCCTGCGGGTCCTCGGCTGGCGCGAGCTGCCCGTCGACCCCGACGCCGCCGACATCGGGCCGAGCGCCCGCGCCGCCATGCCGAGCTTCCGCCAGCTGTTCGTGGCCGGCGTCGAAGAGGGCGACGCCGCCCCCACCGGCATCGTGCTGGAGCGCCGCACCTACTGCCTGCGCAAACGCGCCGAGCACGCCACGGGCACCTACTTCCCCAGCCTGTCGCCGCGCACCATCGTCTACAAGGGGATGCTGGCCGAGCCGCAGGTCGAGGCGTTCTACCCCGACCTTTCCGACGTGCGCGTCACGAGCGCCGTGGCCGTCGTCCACTCCCGGTTCTCCACCAACACCTTCCCGGCCTGGCCGCTCGCGCACCCGTACCGGTACGTGGCGCACAACGGCGAGATCAACACGCTGCGCGGCAACCGCAACTGGATGGCCGCCCGCGAGGCGCTGCTGGAGTCCGACCTGATCCCGGGCGACCTCTCCCGGCTCTCCCCGATCGTCACCCCGGACGCCAGCGACTCGGCCACGTTCGACGAGGTGCTGGAACTGCTGCACCTGGGTGGTCGCAGCCTGCCGCACGCGGTGCTGATGATGATCCCCGAGGCGTGGGAGAACCACGACGAGATGGACCCGGCCCGCCGGGCCTTCTACGAGTTCCACTCCACGCTGATGGAGCCGTGGGACGGTCCCGCCCTCGTCGTGTTCACCGACGGCACCCAGATCGGCGCCGTCCTCGACCGCAACGGCCTGCGGCCCGCCCGCTACTGGATCACCGAGGACGGCACCGTCGTGCTGGCGTCGGAGGTCGGTGTGCTCGACGTCGAGCCGTCGGCCGTGGTGCGCAAGGGCCGCCTGGAGCCGGGCCGGATGTTCCTCGTCGACACCGAGGCCGGCCGGATCGTCGACGACGCCGAGATCAAGGGCGCGCTGGCGGCCGAGCACCCCTACGCCGACTGGCTGCACGCCGGGCTGATCCGGCTCGAGGACCTCGCCCCGCGGGAGCGCGAGATGCCCAGCCACACCGCGCTGACGCTGCGCCAGCAGTCCTTCGGCTACACCGAGGAGGAGCTCAACATCCTCCTCAAGCCGATGGCGAGCTCGGGTGCCGAGCCGATCGGCTCGATGGGCAACGACGCGCCGCTCGCCCCGTTCTCGCAGCGGCCGCGGCAGCTGTTCGACTACTTCACGCAGCTGTTCGCGCAGGTCACCAACCCGCCGCTGGACGCGATCCGCGAAGAGCTCGTGACGTCGCTGCGGTCGTTGCTCGGCCCGGAGCAGAACCTGCTCGACGCCGGGCCCGCCAACTGCCGCACGGTGGTGCTGCCGTTCCCGGTACTGGGCAACGACGACCTGGCCAAGATCATCCACATCAACGACGACGGCGACTTCCCGGGGTTCGCCTCGCACACGGTGCGCGGGCTGTTCCCCGCCGCCGACGGCGGCAAGGGGCTGCGCGACCGGCTCGACGAGATCCGGGCCGAGGTGTCCGAGGCCATCGCCGACGGGGCCCGGCTCATCATCCTGTCCAGCCGCGGCGTCGACGCCGACTGGGCGCCGATCCCGTCGCTGCTGCTCACGGGCGCGGTGCACCACCATCTCGTGCGCGAACGCACCCGCACCCGGGTGGGCCTGATCGTCGAGTCCGGCGACGCCCGCGAGGTCCACCACATCGCGCTGCTCATCGGCTACGGCGCCGCGGCGGTCAACCCGTACCTGGCGATGGCCACGGTCGAGGACCTCGCCGACCGCGGCGACATCCCCGGCGTCGACGCGCGCACCGCCGCGAAGAACCTGGTCAAGGCGCTGGGCAAGGGCGTGCGCAAGACGATGTCCAAGATGGGCGTCTCCACGGTGGCGTCCTACACCGGCGCGCAGATCTTCGAGGCCGTCGGGCTGGGCAGGGACGTGATCGACGCCTGCTTCCGCGGCACCACCTCCCGGCTCGGTGGCGTCGGCTTCGACGTGCTGGCGGAGGAGGTCCTCGAGCAGCACCGCCGGGCCTTCCCCGCCGACGGCGTGCGCCGCACGCACAAGGCGCTCGAGACCGGCGGCGAGTACCAGTGGCGCCGCGACGGCGAGCTGCACCTGTTCAACCCGCAGACGGTGTTCAAGCTGCAGCACTCCACGCGCTCGGGCCGCTACGAGATCTTCAAGGAGTACACCCGCCAGGTCGACGAGCAGGCCGGCAGGCTCATGACGCTGCGCGGCCTCTTCCGGTTCAAGGAGGGCGTACGCCCGCCCGTACCGATCGACGAGGTCGAGCCGGTCGAGGAGATCGTCAAGCGGTTCGGCACCGGCGCCATCTCCTACGGGTCCATCTCGCAGGAGATGCACGAGACGCTCGCGATCGCGATGAACCGGCTCGGCGGCCGTTCGAACACTGGTGAGGGCGGCGAGAACCCCGAGCGCTACACGCCCGACCCCAACGGCGACAGCAGGCGCAGCGCCGTGAAGCAGGTGGCGTCCGGCCGCTTCGGGGTCACGAGCGAGTACCTGGTCAACGCCGACGACATCCAGATCAAGATCGCGCAGGGCGCCAAGCCCGGCGAGGGTGGGCAGCTGCCCGGCGGCAAGGTCTACCCGTGGATCGCCGAGACGCGGTACTCCACACCCGGCGTCGGGCTGATCTCCCCGCCGCCGCACCACGACATCTACTCGATCGAGGACATCAAGCAGCTCATCCACGACCTGAAGAACGCCAACCCGCGGGCCCGCATCCACGTGAAGCTGGTCAGCCAGGTCGGTGTCGGCACGGTCGCGGCCGGCGTGGCGAAGGCCTACTCCGACGTCGTGCTCATCTCCGGGCACGACGGCGGCACCGGGGCCTCGCCGCTCTCCTCGATCAAGCACGCCGGTGGCCCGTGGGAGCTCGGCCTCGCCGAGACCCAGCAGACGCTGCTGGCCAACGGGCTGCGCGACCGCATCGTGGTGCAGACCGACGGGCAGCTCAAGACCGGCCGCGACGTCGTCATCGCCGCGCTGCTCGGCGCGGAGGAGTTCGGCTTCGCCACCGCGCCGCTGGTGGTCTCGGGGTGCATCATGATGCGCGTCTGTCACCTCGACACCTGTCCGGTGGGCGTCGCCACCCAGAACCCCGAGCTGCGCAAGCGCTTCGACGGGCGTCCGGAGTACGTCGTCAACTTCATGCGCTTCATCGCGCAGGAGGTGCGCGAGCACCTGGCACAGCTGGGCTTCCGGTCCGTCGCCGAGGCCGTCGGGCACGCGGAGGTGCTCGACACCGACGACGCCGTGCGGCACTGGAAGACCGAGGGGCTCGACCTCTCGCCGGTGTTCCACACCCCTGAACTGCCCGCCGGTGCCGCGCGGCACCGCACCAAGGGGCAGGACCACGGCCTGGACAAGGCACTCGACAACACGCTGATCCAGCTGTGCGAGGGCGCACTGTCGCTCGGCGACAAGGTCCACCTCGACCTGCCCGTACGCAACGTCAACCGCACCGTCGGCACGATGCTCGGCTACGAGGTCACCCGGAAGTGGGGCGGCGAAGGGCTGCCCGACGGCACCATCGACGTCACGCTCACCGGCTCGGCCGGGCAGAGCTTCGGCGCCTTCGTGCCGCGGGGCATCACCCTGCGCCTGGTCGGCGACTCCAACGACTACTTCGGCAAGGGGCTCTCGGGCGGGCGGCTCACGCTGCGCCCCGACCCCGAGGCGCCGTTCCCGGCCGAGGACAACATCATCGCCGGCAACGTCATCGGCTACGGGGCCACGTCGGGCGAGATGTTCATCCGCGGCGTCGTCGGCGAGCGGTTCTGCGTGCGCAACTCCGGCGCGCTGGCCGTCGTCGAGGGCGTGGGCGACCACGGCTGCGAGTACATGACCGGCGGTCGTGTCGTCGTGCTGGGCGGGATCGGGCGCAACTTCGCGGCCGGCATGTCCGGTGGCGTCGCCTACGTGCTCGACCTGCCGGAACACCGGATCAACCCGGAGATGGTCGATCTCGACCCGCTCGACGACAGCGACCGCGAGTTCCTGCGCGACGCCGTCGAGCGCCACCACACCGAGACCGGCTCGGCGGTGGCCCGGGCGCTGCTCACCGACTGGGAGGACGCGGTGGCGCGCTTCGGGAAGGTGATGCCCAGGGACTACAAGCGGGTGCTGCAGGCCCGCGAGGCGGCCGAGCGTGACGGTCGCGATGTCAACGCCGCGATCATGGAGGCCGCACATGGCTGACCCGAAGGGTTTCCTCAAGGTTCCCCGGGAGACCCCCACCCGTCGCCCCGTCGACCTACGCCTGAGGGACTGGCGGGAGGTCTACGAGGAGTTCCCGGACGACCAGCTGGAACTGCAGGCCAGCCGCTGTATGGACTGCGGCATCCCGTTCTGCCACCAGGGGTGTCCGCTGGGCAACCTCATCCCGGAGTGGAACAACCTCGTCTACCGCAGCGACTGGCGTGAGGCCATCGAGCGGCTGCACGCCACGAACAACTTCCCGGAGTTCACCGGCACGCTGTGCCCGGCGCCGTGCGAGTCGGCCTGCGTGCTGGCGATCAACAGTGACGCGGTCACGATCAAGCAGATCGAGCTGCAGATCATCGACCACGCGTGGCGCGAGGGATGGGTGCCTCCGCAGGTGCCCGAGGTGCGCACGGGCAGGCGGGTCGCGGTCGTCGGTTCCGGGCCGGCCGGGCTGGCCGCCGCGCAGCAGCTCACCCGCGTCGGGCACGACGTGGTGGTCTTCGAGCGGTCCGACCGCATCGGCGGCCTGCTCCGCTACGGCATCCCCGAGTTCAAGATGGAGAAGCACCGGCTCGACCGGCGGCTCGACCAGATGCGCGCCGAGGGCACCGAGTTCCGCACGTCGGTCGACGTCGGCGTGGACGTCACCGTCGAGCAGCTGCGGTCCGACTTCGACGCCGTGGTGCTCGCGGGCGGGGCCACGGCGTGGCGCGACATCCCGGTGCCGGGCCGCGAGGTCGATGGCGTCTACCAGGCGATGGAGTTCCTGCCGTGGGCCAACCACGTGCAGCAGGGCGACATCGACGCTCCCCCGGTCACGGCCGAGGGCAAGCACGTGGTGATCATCGGCGGCGGCGACACCGGCGCCGACTGCCTCGGCACCTCCCATCGTCAGGGCGCCGCGTCGGTCACGCAGCTGGAGATCATGCCGACGCCGCCGGAGCGCCGCACCGACCACATGCCGTGGCCCACCTACCCGATGGTCTACCGCGTGTCGTCCGCCCACGAGGAGGGCGGCGACCGGCTGTACTCGGTGAACACCACCGAGTTCGTCGCCGACGAGGATGGGAAGCTCGCGGGGCTGCGCCTGGTCGAGGTCACCCGCGACGAGAACGGACGGTTCGTTCCCGTGGAGGGCACCGAGCGGGAGCTCCCGGCCCAGCTCGTGCTGCTCGCCATGGGCTTCGTCGGCCCGGAGAAGGGCAAGCTGCTCTCCGACCTCGGCGTGGAGCTCGACGAGCGCGGCAACGTCGCACGTGACGCGGAGTTCATGACCAACGTCGAGGGTGTCTTCTCGGCGGGCGACATGGGCCGCGGCCAGTCGCTCATCGTGTGGGCGATCGCCGAGGGCCGGGCCGCCGCGGCCGGGGTGGACGCGTTCCTGACCGGCCGCGCCGTCCTCCCCCGCCCCATCGCCCCCACCGACCGCCCCCTCACGTAACCCGGGGCGCGCACTTCGGAGCCGTACTGCTGTCGCGGAGCCCGTTCCGGCAGCAGTACGGCTCCGTAACGCGAAGTGCGCGGGCGTCAGTGGCGTCGGAAGAACTCCGACGCGGTCGGGCGGAACAGGAGTGTCAGCGCCACCAGCACCGCCGCGATGTGCGCCACGCGCAGTCCGGTCACCAGCAGCGTCGGGCCGTCCGCCGTGGCCAGGAACGCCGTTGGTGAGCCGCCGGCCAGCAGCCACGTCGCCGGTTCGACCACGAGCGAGAGCGTGCCGATCCCACCGAGCAGCACCGCCACCGCCCACCGGACGGCGCCGCGGCCGGTGTGCAGGGCCAGCACCAGCACGGCGAGTGCGGTGTAGATCGCGAACCGGGCCCACAGCTGCGCCGGGGTGGGCGGCTCCGGCAGCAGCAGCCGGACCAGGACCTCGGCCGCTCCGGCGGTGATGGCCGTGAGCCACAGCAGCACCGAGAGCCGGACCGTTGCGGGGACGGGGGTGGGGGTTCCGGTGCGGGTGGGTGCAGCGGTCACGGGTGCCTCCTCGGTGGACGTGCCACCGAGTGTTCGCCGCCAGCCGGGTCGGGTCGGGCCGGTGCACCCCCTGATCGGGGCGGGGGCCCTCCCCCGTGGCGGCGCTCAGGCCCCCGCGTCCAGCCCTTCGCGCAACCGCTGCGCGCCCGCGCCGCCGTAGCGGTCGAGCACGCGCTGCCGCATGGTCGGGTCGGCGCGCGGCACCGGTTCGAGGAAGACCTCCTGGAGGTCGGGGAAGCGGTCGTGCAGCTCGATGTCGATGTCGACACACGCCCGCTCCAGCGCGGCCGCGTCGAGCGAGTCGGCGAAGTCGAGCCGTGCGCAGAGCAGCACCTGGTCGGTCCCCACGGTCATCGTGAGCAGGTCGACGACCGCGTCGACCTCGGGCCGGGCGGCGAGTGCGTCGCGCAGCGCGTAGACGGTGCGCCGGTCGGCCTGGCGCCCGATCAGCAGGCCGGCGTTGGTCCGGCCCAGGATGAACGCCACCCCGCTGAGCAGCAGGCCGATGAGCACCGACGCCAGCCCGTCCCAGAAACCCGAGCCGGTGAGCTGGTGCAGTCCCACGCCGCCGAAGGCGAGCAGGAGACCGATGAGCGCCGCGCTGTCCTCGAAGAACACGCTCTTCACGGTCGGGTCGTCGGTGTTGCGCAGCCACGCGCGGAAGCCGACGTCCTCGGCGGCGGCCTCGTTTCGCACCTGGCGCACCGCCTGCAGCCAGGACGCCCCTTCGAGCAGGAACGACACGCCGAGCACCGCGTAGGCCACCCACGCCAGGGTCTGCTCGGCATCGCTGCCGAGCATCGCGCGGATCCCTTCGATGAACGCGAACACGGCTCCGGAGACGAAGATGCTCACCGCCGCGATCAGCGCCCAGAAGAAGCGGGCCTTGCCGTAGCCGAAGGGGTGGCGCTGGTCGGGGCGGCGGGCCGACTGGCGCAGCGCGGTGAGCAACAGCAGTTCGGTGGCGGTGTCCGCGACGCTGTGCGCGGCCTCCGCGAGCATCGCCGCCGAGCCGGTGAGCAACCCCGCCACCAGCTTCAGCACCGCGATCAGCGCGTTCGCCCCGGTCGCGACCAGGACGGTGAACGTGCTCTCGCCTCCGCTGCCTTGCGGCTTCTCCCCGGGCGCCTCCCGTGGCTTCTCCTCGTGCACGGGCCGAGGCTAGGCGGCCGCATGGCCCGGTGCTCAGCCACGGTGCGCTTCGCCACAGCGCCCCTGCTTGCGGCCGGCGCCGGACCACCGCAGGCCGGTCCCGCGGCTACCGTCGTGGGCGCGTGCGTACCTTCCCGAGCGAAAGGAGCGTCCCGTGACCGACCCGCAGACCCTCCCGGACGATCTGCCGCGGCCCGTCGACGACGGGGCCGCCGACCACCTGGCCGGCACCACCATGCCGGCGGTCGTGCTGCCCACCACCGCAGGCGACACGCTCGACCTCGCCGCGTTCGGTGCCGGCCGCACCGTCCTCTACATCTATCCGCTCACCGGCAGGCCGGGCGCCGACCTGCCCACCGGGTGGGACGAGATCCCGGGTGCCCGGGGCTGCACTCCGGAGACGTGCGGGTTCCGCGACCACTACGAGGATCTCCGGGCGGCAGGCGCGCGAGCCGTCTACGGCCTGTCCAGCCAGGACACCGCCTACCAGCGCGAGGTCGTCGAACGCCTCCGGCTGCCGTTCGCGATGGTCTCCGACGAGACTCTCCGGCTCGCCGCAGCGCTGGACCTGCCGACGTTCGAGGCCGACGGGATGACGCTCTACCGGCGCATCACCCTGGTGGTGCGCGACGGAACGATCGAGCACGTCTTCTACCCGGTGTTCCCACCCGGCGAGCACGCCGAGCAGGTGCTCGGCTGGCTCCGCGAGAACGGCACCGGCTGAGAACCGGGGTCACCTCCCCGCGAGCCGCTCCACCACCGGCGCGAGCTGCTCGAAGAACGCGCCGTTGACGCTGATGTAGGAGACGCCGAGGGCGTCGCGGCGCCGCTGCAGCTCGTCGGCCATCTCCGTGGTGCTGCCGCGGAGCATCACGAGCGAGTCGTGCTCGATCAGCGTGGCGGCGTCCGCGCCGACGAAGCTCTGGGTCCACGGCGGCACCTCGGTGCCCACGACGAACAGGTTCATCGCGAGCTCGATGGCGTCCGCCCGGTCGCCCGCCGCGTTCCGGAGCGTGCGCACCATGCCCGCCACCTCGTCCCGGGAGGCGAGCGGCGCAGCGGCGAGCGTGACGATGTCGGCCTTGTCCGCGGCGACCGCGAGCGCATTGGGGCCGCCCGCGGCCACCAGCACGGGGGTGCGGCGCTCGGTGCCGTCGAGCTCACGCAGGTGGTCGATGCTGTCGGCCACCTGCTGGAGCCGCTCCGCAGCGGTGCCGAACGGGACGCCGAGGCTCTCGGTGAACTCCCGGACGGCCGGGCGACCCGTGCCGATGCCGAACTCGAACCGGCCACCGGTGAGGACCGAGAGGCTGTGGCCCTCCCAGGCGGCCGATCGGGGCGGACGCAGCGGGCTCGCCAGCACGAAAGTGCCGACGCGGAGGTCCTTGGTGGCGCTCGCCGCCACGGCGAGCGAGGGGAACGGTGCCAGCAGCTGCAGGCCGTCGGGCATCAGGAGGGACGAGTAGCCGAGCTCCTCGGCGCGCCGCGCGGACGCGATCCACTCGTCGGGACCGCCGGTGGGCGTCGCCACGACCCCGAACCGGAACGCTCTGTCGCTCATCTTTCCCTCCAGACAGAAGGTCGTTACATCTGTGAATGATTGACGTCAGAGAACGATTTGTCAACTGGTACGGTCGGCCGGTGACCGCGTCCCCCCGGCGTCTCGAGGACCCTCCCGGGGCCGCCTTCCTGCTCGCCGCGCTCGGGGCGCACGCCGCCGCCCGCTTCGCCGAGCGGATCGCCACCCTGGACCTGACGCCCCCGCAGACCGGCCTGCTGCGGGCGATCGCCGCCACCCCCGGCCAGAGCCAGCAGGCCTTGGCCCAGCTGCTCGGCACCCCGGCGAGCCGGCTGGTGGGCCTGGTGGACTCCCTCGCCGACCGGGGGCTGGTGGAGCGCCGGCGCAACCCGGCCGACCGGCGGCTGCACGCCTTGCACCTCACCGCCGACGGTGAGGCGCTCGCGGAGCGGATCGAGGCCGTCGGCCGCGAGCACGACGACGCGATCCTCGGCAGCCTGGAGGACGAGGAGCGGGCCCGGCTGCGCGCCCTCCTCGCCCGGATCGCCGAGGACCAGGGCCTCACCCCGGGCGTGCACCCGGGCTACCGGCGGCTCTGAGCCGGGCCCGTCCGCCGCCGCCGGAGGTGTGCGCCACCGACACATCCGGCGCTGCATCCGTGGTGTCTCCGCACCGCGCGTAAGCGCCCCGGCAGACGTACCGTCGTCCGGCATGACCCCTTCGACACCGGTGCTGGCCGACCGCACCGCGCTGGTCACCGGTGCGGCGTCGGGCATCGGCGCCGCGATCGTGCGACGGCTCGTCAACGACGGCGCGACGGTGCTCGCGGTCGACCGTGACGAGGCAGGCCTCAAGGTGCTCGCCGAGGCCGTGCCCCAGGTCGAGCCCGTGCCCTGCGACCTCGCCGACCTCGCCGCGGTCGACGCGCTACCTGCCGCCGTGGACGTCCTGGTCAACAACGCCGGGCTGCAGCACGTCGCCCCGCTGCACGAGTTCGATCCCGAGCGCTTCTCCCTGATCCTGCGGGTGATGCTGGAGGCGCCGTTCCGACTGGCCCGCCTCACGCTGCCGCACATGTACGACCGCGGCTGGGGCCGGGTCATCAATATCTCCAGCGTCCACGGCCTGCGTGCGAGCCCCTTCAAGTCGGCCTACATCAGCGCGAAGCACGGCCTGGAAGGGCTGTCCAAGGTGATCGCGCTCGAAGGGGCGGCGCACGGCGTCACCAGCAACTGCATCAACCCCGCCTACGTCCGCACACCGCTTGTCGAGCGGCAGATCGCGGACCAGGCTCGCACGCACGGCATCGACGAGGACGCCGTCGTCGAGCAGGTGATGCTCGGCCCGGTGGCCGTGAAACGGCTCGTCGAGCCCGACGAGGTGGCCGAGCTCGCCGCCGTGCTCTACGGCTCGGCGTCGTCGTCCATCTCCGGATCGTCGCTGTCCATGGACGGCGGCTGGACCGCTCACTAGGAACACCGGGAGACAACGTGGTCGACAGGGAACAGCCCCGCAGCAACATCATCAAGGTGGTCGCGGCCAGCATGGCCGGCACCACCGTCGAGTGGTACGACTTCTTCCTCTACGGCGTGGCCGCCGCCGTGGTCTTCCCTGCGGTCTTCTTCCCCTCGAGCGACCAGGCCGCCGGCACGCTGCTCGCGCTGGGCACGTTCGCCATCGGGTTCATCGCCCGACCGATCGGCGGCATGGTGTTCGGTCACTTCGGTGACAAGATCGGCCGCAAGACGCTCCTGGTGGTCAGCCTGGTGATGATGGGGGTCGCCACCTTCGCGATCGGGCTCCTACCGGGGTACGCGACGATCGGTATCGCGGCCCCCCTGCTCCTGGTGGTGCTGCGTCTCGTGCAGGGCTTCGCGCTCGGCGGCGAGTGGGGCGGGGCGGTGCTCATCGTCTCCGAGCACGGCGACCCTGCGCGGCGCGGCTACTGGGCGAGCTGGCCCCAGGCCGGCGTCCCGTTCGGTCAGCTCCTCGCCAACGGCCTGCTGTTCCTGCTGTCCGCCGTGCAGAACGACGCCGACTTCATCTCGTGGGGCTGGCGGATCCCGTTCCTGCTGTCCGCGGTGCTGGTGCTGATCGGGCTCTACGTGCGGCTGTCCGTGGAGGAGTCGCCGCTGTTCAAGGAGGCGCAGGCCCGGGCGGCGAAGCTCGCCGCCGCAGGCGAGAAGGAGGCCCTGCCGATCGTCGAGGTGTTCCGCCGCTACCCGCGCGAGGTGTTCACCGCGATGGGCGCCCGCTTCGCGGAGAACGTCTCCTACTACATCTTCACCATCGTCATCACGACGTACGTGACGCAGCGGCTGGGCCTGTCCAGCTCGTTCGTCCTCGGGGCCGTGCTGATCGGTGCCGCCGTGCACCTGGTCACGATCCCGATCTGGGGCGCGCTGTCCGACCGGATCGGGCGCAAGCCCGTCTACCTGCTCGGGGCCGCGGGCGTCGGGGTCTGGGCGTTCGTGTTCATAGCGCTCGTCGACACGGGGAACTTCGCGCTCACCGCGCTGGCCGTCGTCGGCGGGCTCGTGTTCCACGGCGCGATGTACGGCCCGCAGGCCGCGTTCCTGTCCGAGCTGTTCGGGACGAAGGTGCGCTACTCCGGGGTGTCGATCGGCTACCAGCTCGCGTCGGTCGTCGCGGGCGGCCTGGCCCCGATCATCGCGGTGGCCCTGTACACCACGTTCGACAGCGGCTACGCGGTGTCGGTGTACGTCGCCCTCAGCGCCGCCGTGTCGATCTTCGCGGTCGGCACGTACGCCGAGACGCGCACCCGCGACCTCGCCGCGGATCCCGCTGTCTTCGGCAGCGCGTCCCGCTGAGCTGCGGCGAGACCCGTCGGACCGGCACCGGGCTCCTCCGCGGCCCGGTGCCGGTCCGGCGGCGCACGACGCATGTCCGTGAGGCGACGGCGATCATCACGACGTTCCAGGCCGACTACCCCGAGCTGCCGACCGAGGACCGTCCCGCCGCCATGACGTCCGTTCTCCACGCCCTCGTGCTGCTGGCCGGCACAGACCCGAACCGCTGACCACGGGCGTTGTCGGCAGCACCCCGCCGCGGGCTCGATCCGTGCCAGGCTGCGGAGACGCGAGACGGGAGGCAGTGTGTACGAGCACGCGCCGCGAGGGACCGGTCATGACGCCCACGGTGATCACCGGACGGCGCACGCGATCCACCCGCGGACCGGGAACCGGAGAGTGGCCCGGCTGTTGACGCTCCAGCGCACGGCCGGCAACGCCGCGGTCCGGCACCTGGTGGAGCAGCGTCCCTCCACCGGCAACGACGTGGTGCCCGTGCAGCGGCGGCTGCGCCTGGCGGACCGCGACATCGGCGCGGAGGGGACACGGGCCGCCGAGGAGACGTGGCGCCGGGTGGAAGCTCTGCCGAGCTACCGACAGCGCACCCGCGACGAACAGGACCAGATGCGCAAGCAGTTCTGGAAATGGGTCGACGACGGCAAGATCGGCACGAAGGGCCCCAAGTCCCACCCGCTGTTCGGCAGCAAGAGGCAGGACCGCAGGTACGACACGGTCGATGAGCTCGAACTGGGCCTGTACGGGTGGGTGGCGGCGAAACCGGGGCGGCGGGCCGAGAAGGACCACGCCCACCTGATCGCGGGGAGCGCGGAGGTCAACACACGCCTCGACGGCATCCTCGTCGGGCTGTACCAGGCGGTCCTGAACCTCCCGGACGAGAACCGCCTCGCCGTCCTGCAGGAGCTCAACGAGAACGACGTGGACCTCGGCGACGGACCCAGAGCCCGCGGCACCTATCAGAAGTACTTCGAGGAGAAGGCCCGGAAGACCGGCGACCGGCGGATCGCCCCCACGATCACCAACGGCTTCCTCGACGTGCTGGCCCAGCCCTGGAGATACTCCTTCCGCGACAAGATGATCGCGATCCACGACCTCGAGGAGTACTTCGGGCCGGCCAAGAAATGGGTCCCACCGAGTGCGGGTGAGGGACTGCTGGACGTGCTGGAGCCCGACGAGATGTTGTCCACCGTGGGCTACCGGGACGGTGTGCGGCAGACCGACCCGAGTCGCGGACGCACTCGAGGACCCCGGAGGTCCCAGGGCACCCGCAACGAGCGCGACCCCGTCACCCGGTTCGCTCGGCAGCTCAAGCTCCCGATCTGGGCCGGCTCCTCGTCCACGGCGGCCCGGATGCTGAAGCTGGGCCAGGCCTCAGGTGCCGGCATCCGGGATCTCACGGTCCTGGCGCACAGCATCTTCGCCTTCTGGCGGGTCTCCTACGACCACACGTCGAGCCTGGCGCCCCACTCGATGCACGAGGTGATGGACATCGCCCAGAACTTCGGCATCCCCTACGACCCGCGCGACCCCTACCGCGAGCTCCGCTACAACGAGGTCGAGGAGCGGCAGCAGGAGCTCAAGACCGACATCGACAAGATCATCGACTCCTTTCTCGCCGGCATCGAGAGTTTCCGCCCCCAGCTGGAGCTGCCGGGCACGCACACCGGCCCCCGCGGACCTGCCACCGAGATCATCGACCACGCCGTCGAGGTCTTCACCGAGTTCAGAGCCCACTATCCGCGCATGGATCCGTCCGATCGGCCGAGAGCGTTCCGGGCGGTGCTCCAGTCCTTCACCACGCTGGCGGAGCTCGGGATCCAGGGCTGACGGCCGGAGTTGCCGTCCCTGGGGCTCTCTCCTCCGACTCTCCTCCCGCCGGGGGCGGTGGCATGATCACCGCCGTGTCCCGGACCGCGCTGGAGCTGCTCCGCCTGCTCGCGCAGGACGCTCCCGCCGAACGGATCGACGAGCAGTCGCGGGCACTCGCCGAGGCCGACCCGCAGACCGCGGCGGTGGCCCGCGAGCTCGCGTTGCGGGTGCGGAGCGGGATCGACGCGCAGCGCAGGCGGGAGGCCGAGCTGTCGGCGCTCGTCGACATCGCGCGCGACCTCGCGTCCCGGCCCGAGCCCGGCGGGGTGCTCGATGCGATCGTGCGGCGCGCCCGCAGCCTGCTGAGCACGGACGTCGCCTACCTGACCCTCGCCGACGCCGAGCAGGGCGACACGTTCATGCGGGCGACGGCCGGGTCGGTCTCGGCGGCGTTCCAGGCGTTGCGGCTGCCGCAGGGCGCAGGCCTCGGCGGCCTGGTGGCGCAGACCCGGCGGCCGTACTGGACCGCCGACTACCCGGGCGACGAGCGCTACGCCCACACCTCCGAGATCGACTCGGCCGTGGACGAGGAGGGGCTGGTCGCGATCTGCGGCACCCCGCTGCTGGTGGACGGCGAGTTCGTCGGCGTGCTCTTCGCGGCCAACCGCAGCCGCCGCCCGTTCAACCGCAGCGAGGTGGCGCTGCTCGGCTCGCTCGCCGCGCTCGCCGCCGTCTCACTCGTGCAGTCCCGGCGCGCCGCCGAGACGGCCCAGGCACTGGCGGCCCTGTCGAGCGCACACGCCGGGATCGAGCAGGCCGCGGCGGCGCACGACCGGTTCGCCGGGGTGGTGCTGTCCGGCGGCGGGGTGGACGACATCGCGGCCGCGCTCGGCGAGCTGCTGGGCTGCTGGGTGGCGGTGCTCGACGTCGACGACCAGCGGATCGCCTCGCACGGTCCCGCTCCCGCGCCCGGCCCCGACCACGACCCGCTGGCCACGGCGGAGGCGGTGCGCCATTCCGCCGCGTCGGGCCGGCTCGCGGAGGCGGGCGGGGTGTGGGCCGTCGTGGTGAGCGCGGCCGGCCAGCGGCTCGGCACGCTCGTGCTCGGCGGCTGCGCGCCGCTGGACAGCGGGCAGGGCCGCACCGTGGAGCGGGCGGCGATGGTGACCGCGCTCGTGCTGCTGTTCCGGCTCCGCGCGGCCGAGGCCGACCAGCGGGTGCGCACCGACCTGCTCGCCGACCTGCTCGGGCGCCCGGACGGCCAGATCGACGGCGCACTCGTCGAGCGCGGGCGGTTGCTCGGGCTGCGGCTGCAGACCCCGCACGTGGTGGCCGTGTGCCGCGGCACGCGGCGAGGGCTCCACCTGGCCGCAGCCACCGCGGGGGACGGCCGCGGGCTCGCGGGTGAGCACCACGGCGAGATCGTCGCCGTCGTGCCGGGACGCGACCCCTCCGCCGTCGCGGCCGTCCTGTCCCGTCGCCTGGGAGCAGACGACGCCCAGGTCACCGTGGGTGCCACCGGTCCGGTCGTCCCCGCCGCCGGCCTGCGTGACGCCCACGCCGAGGCCCGCCGCGTCACCGACGCACTGGCGGCGATCGGGATGCGGGCAGGCTCGGCCCACGACCTGGGGTTCGCGGGGCTGGTGACCAGCACCCCCGGCGACGTCGAGCGCTACCTGCACCGCGTCCTCGGCTCGGTGACCGAGTACGACACCCGGCGGGGCAGCGACCTGCTCGGCACGCTGGAGGCGTACTTCGCGGCGGGCGGCAGCCCCCGCCGGGCGGCGAGTGCGCTCCACGTCCACGTCAACACGGTGGCGCAGCGGCTCGACCGGATCGCGTCGCTGCTGGGCCCCGACTGGCAGGGCCCGGACCGGGCGCTGGAGATCCAGCTGGCGCTGCGGCTGCGCAGGATCCGCGCGGGCTAGCTCCGCCGCGTCCACAAGATCAACGTGCAGTCGTTCACCCGCGATCGTGGATCGTGAACGAGTGCATGTTCGGCCCGATGACAGGAGGGCTCGTGACCGCGTCGAACCCGTTCCTCGGGGCGCTGACGGGCGAGTACTACGCCCTGGGCCGCCCCGACTACCACCCGGCCGCGGTCGGGGCGGTGGCCCGGCTGCTGGACCTCGGTGATCCGCTCAGCCTCGCCGTGGACGTCGGGTGCGGCACCGGCATGTCCACGCGCGCGCTCACCGCCGTCGCGGCGCAGGTCGTCGGGCTGGACGTCTCGGCGTCGATGCTGCGCGCCGCAGCCCCGGCCGCCGGGGTCGGTTACCTGCAGGCCGGCGCCGAACGTCTCCCGCTGGCCTCGTGCTCGGCCGGGCTCGTCGTCACCGCCGCCGCGTTCCACTGGTTCGACCAGGCACGAGCCCTCGCCGAGGTGGCCCGCGTCCTTCGTCCGGGCGGCGGGTTCGCCGTGTACTCCGACTTCTTCAGCGGCCGGCTCGGCGGCGCCGATGCCCTCACGGACTGGCTCGCCGGCACCTACCGGCCGCGCTACCCGGGGCCGCCGAGACGCAGCCACTTCGACCGCGACGCGGCGGACGTCGCCGGGCTCGCGTTCGTCGGGTCGGAGGAGCTGCGGTACGACGTGCCGATGACCGCGGACGCGCTGGCGGATTACCTGCTCAGCCAGAGCAACGCGACCAGCGCGATCGACGACGGCCGCACCACCCGCGCCGAACTCCGCGCATGGCTCCTCGCCGAGTTCGAGCCGCGGATGCCGGCCGAGGTCGTCCGGGCCCAGTTCACGTGCACGGTGTGGTGCAGCCGGAAGTGACCAGGCCCGGGCGCCCCGCGACGGGGCGACTCACCCGCGCGAAACGGGCGACTCGCGGGGCAGGGGCGGGCGACTCGCGGGCGGGAAACGGGCGACTCGCGGGGCGGGGGGCGGGGGGCGGGGGCGGGGGCGGGTCAGGGGGACGCGCGGCGGCGGCGCACCAGCCCGACGAGGCCGCCGGGGGCGAAGAACACCACCGCAACGAACAACGTGCCCAGCACGAACGTCGGCTCCGACAGCGGCACGCGCAGCACGGCCGGGAGCCCGGCCACCGCGTCGGAACCGGCCAGCTCCAGCAACCGGTTGTCGAGGTAGGTGTAGAGCACGCCGCCGAGCACCGCACCCCACCTGCTGCCCGCGCCACCCAGCACCACCATCACCAGCAGCCCGAGGGTCAGCTCGCTGGTGGTGAGGGAGGGGGTCGCCCCGCCCACCACGAGCAGGTGGGCCACGCCGCCGAGCGTGCCGAGCAGGCCCGCCACCAGCACGGCGAGCAGCTGCGCCCGGTACACCGACAGGCCCAGCACCGCGACGCGTTCGGGGTTCTCCCGCGCCGCGGCCCAGATGTGTCCAGCGCGCGAGCGCACGAGCCAGGCCACCACCCCCCAGCACAGCGCCAGGTACGCCAGCGCGAGCCAGTACCGGTACGGCGCGTTGACGACGCCGACCAGCAGGTCCGGGAGGCCCTCGCGGTCGAGCGGGAGGCCCTCCTCGCCACCGGTGAGCCCGCCGGGGTTGCGCAGCACGAGGATCGACCCGGCCTGCGCGAACGCCAGCGTCACCATCGCGAACGCGATGCCGGTGACGCGCAGCGCGACCGCGCCGACGAGCAGCGGCAGGACCACGCCCACCACCACCGCGATCCCGACGGCGGCGGCCAGGCCCACTCCGGGCCGGGCCAGCGCCAGCGCGGCGGTGTAGGAGCCGGCCGCGACGAACAGCGCGTGGCCGAACGAGAGCAGCCCGGTGCGTCCGAAGAGCAGGTCGTAGGACAGCGCGACGCCCCCGAACACCAGGCAGAGCGCCAGTAGCTGCATCGACCCGGGGCTGTTCACCAGCCCCGGCAGCACCCCGGGCAGCGGCACCGAGACGTACGGCAGGGCCGCGAGCACCACGAGCATCACCACCGGCGCCACGGCCGAGCGCCACCACGGTGCGCGCCGCGGCGCCTCACCGGCCGTCGCCCGCTGCCGGACCTGCTCGACGATGCTCATGCCGTCCTCCCCGACAGCCCACCCGGACGCACGAGCAGCACCAGCGCGAGCAGCAGCACCACGGACAGGTCACCCACCCCGGAGGCCGTGTAGTAGTTCGCGAGCTGCTGCACCAGCCCGACGACGACCGCGGCCACCGCCGACCCGGTCAGCGAGCCGAGACCGCCGATCACGACGACGATGAACGCGAAGATCAGCAGCGAGGTGCCCTGTCCCGGCGACACGCTGCCCAGGTACACCGACCCGAGCACGCCGCCGAGTGCCGCGACCGCGCCACCGATGGCGAAGACCAGCGTGAACGTGCGGCGCACCTCGATGCCCAACGCCTCGACCATCGAGCGGTTCTCCACCCCGGCCCTGATGACCAGCCCGATGCGGGTGAACCGGAGCAACGCCAGGAGCCCGAGCAGCACCGCGACGGCGGCGACGAGGAGCACGAAGCGGTCGTTGGGGATCGCCGCGCCCCCGATCGTCGTGACACCGGACGCGAGCGCGGGCCGCGGGAACGGCAGCGGGTCGGCGCCCCAGATGCCGCGCAGCAGCGCCACGCCCACCAGCCCGAGCCCGACGGTGACCAGCACCTGCTCGATGTGGCGACGGTAGAGCGGCCGGATCAGCAGCAGCTCCACCCCGGCGCCGACGGCCGCCCCGACCACCACCCCGAACGCGGTGGCCAGCACGAACCCCCAGCCGTCACCACCGGCGCCGGGCAGCCCGCCGGACGCGGCCCACCACGCCGCGTAGGCGCCCGCGGCGAGGAACGCGCCGTGCGCGAAGTTCAGCACGCCCATCAGCCCGTAGATCAGGCTCAGCCCGGAGGCCACGAGGAAGTACAGGGCCCCGAGCCCCAGCCCCGTCGCCAAGAGCAGTACGAACGTACTCACGAACGGCTCCCCACTCCGAGCAGCTCCCTGGTCCGGCCGTGGTCGGCCAGCAGCTCGTCGGCCCGTCCCGTGTGGACGACGCCGCCGGCGTCGAGCACCACGACGTCCCCGGCGAGCCTGCGCACCACGGGCAGGTTCTGCTCCACCAGCAGCACGGGCGTCACCTGCGCCACCCGTTCCAGCGCGGCCGCCACCTCGGTGACCAGCCGCGGCGCGAGACCCTTGGTCGGCTCGTCGATCAGCAGGAGCCGGCTCGGCGGGAGCAGTGCCCGCGCGAGCGCCACCATCTGCTGCTGCCCACCCGAGAGCGTCCCCGCGCGCTGCTTGCGGCGTTCGGCCAGCTCCGGGAACAGCTCGTGCACGAGCGCCGCGCGTTCCGGCTCGGGGTCGGGGCAGGCCAGCCGCAGGTTCTCCGCCACCGTCAGGGTCGCGAACACCTCCCGGTCCTCGGGCACGTAGCCGACGCCCTGACGCACCACCCACGGTGTGCGCCCGCGGCCGATCTCGTCGCCCGCGAGCCGGATGGAGCCGGTGCGCGGCACCAGCCCGACGACGGCACGCAGGGTCGTGGTCTTGCCGACGCCGTTGCGGCCGAGCAGGGCGGTCACCCCGGTCGGCGCCACGGTCAGCGACACCCCCTGCAGGACGTGCGAGCCGCCGATGCGGACGTGCACGTCGTCCAGCTCGAGCACGGGAGCGTGTGTCACAGCTCCTCCCCCAGGTACGCCTGCTGGACCGTGGCGTCGGCGGTGACCTCGGCGGGCGAGCCCACTGCGAGCAGCCTGCCGTGGTGCAGCACCGCCACCCGGTCGGCCAGCCCGAGCACGACGTCCATGTGGTGCTCGACCATGGTCACGCTGACCCCGCCGGCACGCAGGCCGCCGATCAGCTCGACCAGAGCGGGCACGTCCTCCACCGACACCCCGGCCATCGGTTCGTCGAGCAGCAGCACCGACGGCTTCCGGGCGAGTGCGATCGCGATCTCGAGCTTGCGCTTGTCGCCGTGGGAGAGCTCGCCTGCCGTCGCCGTGGCGCGGTGGGCCATCCGGACCTGCTCCAGCAGCGCGTCGGCCTCGGCCAGCTCGTCGCGTCCCTGCGCCCCGCGCAGCACCGACAGCGGGCCCGGCCTGCGGCTCTGCACCGCCAGCCGGACGTTCTCCCTGGCCGAGAGACCACCGAACAGGCTGGAGGTCTGGAACGTCCGGCCGAGGCCGTGCCGGGCGCGGGCGGCGGCCGACGCGCGGGTCACGTCCCGCCCGCCCAGCTCGACGGTGCCGCTCGTCGGGCGCCGCACCCCGGAGAGCAGGTGCAGGAGCGTGGACTTGCCCGCGCCGTTCGGGCCGATCACGGCCAGCAGCTCGCCGTCGCGGACGCCGAGGGTCACCTCCGCGAGGATCACCGCGCCGCCCACGACCCAGCCGAGGTCGTGGGCGGCGAGGACCGGGGCTGCCGTGGCGGTGACGTCGACCGGGCTCACTTGACGGGTGCGACGGGTGGGGCCACCGCGTCCGGGGAGAGGGTGTCGACGAGCTGGGGCGCGAAGCCGCCGCCCGAGGGCGTGAGCCGTGCGGTGAACATCGGCTGCAGCACGGCGTGGTCCTCGGCGCGGATCGTCGTCTCACCCTTCGGCCCCGTGAACGTCCAGCCCTCCAGGGCCTTGGCCATCGCGGCGGTGTCGTCGCTGCCCTCCTCGAGGGCGTGCACCACCATCTGGGCGGCCACGAACCCGTCGTTGGTGAACAGGTCGACCTCGGCGCCCTGCTTCGCGAGGCCCGCCTCCAGCGCCTTGTAGGCCTCGTTGGAGGTGGCGCCGGGGAAGAAGTGCGACAAGAAGTGGATCTTGTCGGCGGCCGGGCCGAAGATCGGGTAGGTGGCCTTGATGTCCAGCCCCGTCACCACCGTGGACGCCTCGAAGGCGCCCTGCTGCTGCAGGGTCTGCCACATCTGGGTGGCGTTGGCGCCGGCCCAGGCGACGAACAGCAGGTCCGGTGCGGCGTCGACGGCCTGCCGGGCGAAGGGGGTGAGGTCGGTGGCACCAGCGGGCACCAGCACCGGGGTGACCCGCGCGCCCTTCCCGCCGAGCACGGTGGTCACCGCCTGGGCGTTGGCCTGCCCGAAGGCGCTGTCCTGTGCGAACACGATCACGGAGCGACCGGCCGGGTCGCCGACGATCGTCCCGGCGGTCAGCACGTCCTGGTAGGTCTGGCGCCCCGAGCGGAAGGTGTACGCGTTCGCGCCGGTGACCGCGTCGGTGGCGGCCGGGCCGGAGATGAACAGCACCCGGTTCTCCTCGGCCAGCGGCGCCACCTGCAGTGCCACGCCCGATGCCGTCGACCCGGCGATCACCTTGTAGCCCTGTCCGATCAGGTCGGTGGCGGCGGCGACTGCCTTGGCCGGGTCGCCCGCGTCGTCGGCCTCGGTGATCTCGACCGAGCGCTCGCCGACCTTCCCGGTGCCGCCCGTGGCGTAGTCCAGGCCGGCCCGGAACCCTGCCGCGTACTGAGCGCCGTAGCTCGCGAGGGGGCCCGTGGTGGAGTGCACCAGTCCGACCCGCAGCGGCGCGGTCGCGCCGTCGGCACCGGAGCCCTCGCCGCTCGATCCGGGCGCGCCGCAGGCGGCGAGCAACACGGCCAGTACGACGATGAGCAGGGCCGCTGGAGAGCGACCGGAACGCTGGAGCATGACTCCTCCTCGAGCACACGCGGGGCTGCGAGGACGCTACGAAGCACGGGACCGGTCGACCATGGGCGCCGACGCCACAGCGGTTACCTCCGGAGTGTGGTCAGCGCACTCCCCGCCGCGACTCGCCCATTCGGCGCATTCCACGTGCCGCCGAACGCGCAACTGCACCGCTTCCCGGCGGCAAGAGGGGTACGCCGATCACAGATCGTGTTCCCCCACTCGACGGAGAGTACGGATCGACCGAAACCAGACGAAGTGTCAGCCGTTGTTCCGAGTGACCGGGGCCGGCGGACAATGGGGAGCCTCCGCCGGCACCGGTTGATCCCCCGGGTCAGAGCAGCCGGAACACCGGGTACCCCGGAGCGATCGCGAGCAGCTGCTCATCGCTCGCCGAGGCATCGACGCCGTCGAAGAACACTCCGACCTCGAACTTCCACCGCCGCAGGTACTCCCGCAGCACGGGGGGCTTGTCGGCGTCGACGAGCTCGGTGGCGGTGAACGCCTCCACCCGTCGGCCGAGCCGCAGCTCTCCCCCTCCGGCGACCCGGAGGTTGCGTACCCACTGCGTGTGCCCGCGCGGGGCCACCAGGTACCGCACACCCTCGTGCACGAGCGGGTTGACCGGAGTGGTTCGCCACTCGCCGCTCTTCCGGCCGCGGACGGCGAGCAACCGGGAGCCGAAGACACTCAGGCCGAGACCGGTGAGCCGGCCGACGATGCTGTTGAAGACGGCGGTGCCCCGGGCGGCACGGATGTTGCGGGCACTGGTCATGGTGGCTCTCCTCGTCAATTCGAGAGCAGCGCTCTCGTTCACGAGCAGTGAACCAGGTGTGGTCGGCAGCG
This sequence comes from Pseudonocardia xinjiangensis, assembly GCF_050948425.1. Lineage (NCBI taxonomy): Bacteria > Bacillati > Actinomycetota > Actinomycetes > Pseudonocardiales > Pseudonocardiaceae > Pseudonocardia > Pseudonocardia xinjiangensis. Next base: position 6,098,429 of record NZ_CP192009.1, read on the forward strand.
TCAAGAGCACCGCTCTCGTTCGGGTCCGGCGATCTCGCTACTCGACGAGCAGCAGGTCGAACGCGTCGTCCCCGATCCAGACCCGCAGGCCGTCGCCGTCGTCGGTGATGAACCCGTCCTCCTCCTCGCCGAGCTCACGAGAAGCCCCGAGGGCGCGTGCGGAGAACTCGACGCGACCCTCGCCGACCTCGCGGGGCCGGTACTCGGACGCGAGCCGCGCGGTGCGGCTCTCGGTGGCGAGCCAGCGCGCGTTGTCGGTGCCGACCTCGGCCACCCACCGTTCTTCACCCATGGGGCCGGAGTATGGCGCTGATCAGCGGGGCGCGACCAGCACCAACGGCGACTCGGTGGGGTGCTGCGCGGCCGCGAGCGCCCGGCGCGCCCGGTAGGCCCGGACGCGCTGCACCAGTGCGAACAGCCCCGCCGTCAGGACGGCCATCACCGCACCGGCGAGCAGGCTCAGCAGCGGGCTGCCCCCGGTGATCGGGCCGAGCAGCAGCCCGATCAGCAGCATGTAGACGCTCCACGCCGCGGAGCTGGCCACCGACCCGACGAGGAAGCGGGGCACGTCCAGCCCGAAGCGGCCGGCGGCCGCCGTGCTCACCAGCCGCCCGCCCGGCACGAACCGGGCCCCCACCAGCACGGTGCCGGGCCGCAGCAGCAGGTGGCGGCGGACCCACGACGACAGTCCACCCTCGCACTCAGTGGCGCGGGCCAGCACCCGGTGCGAGGAACGGCCGAGACCGAAGACCAGGAAGTCGCCCGCGACCGAGCCGATCAGAGCGGCCACGAACAGGCCGGTCACCGCCAGCGCGTTGTGCGTGCCGAACGCCACGGAGGCCGCGCTCATCAGCAGCGTCTCGCTGGGCAGCACCGGAAAGGGCCCGTCGATGGCGATCAGGACCACGAGCACGGGCAACAACCAGGGGCTGTGCAGGATCGCATCGCAGACGGCCACGACTTCCAGCACGATGGGCGGGTCCTCTCGGGTGCGGTCGTACGCAGGCGCGAGGCCCACATCTGGGGAGCTCCTCCCAGAGTGACAGATGGACGGCGGGCAACCAGTGGTGGTACCCGGATGACCCGGACGGAGGTTGTCCCCACCGTCCGAGCTCGTCGTTGCTCCGTCCGCAACCACTCCGTCGCGCACGTTCTTCCCGCGCGCCGCCACATAGAGTTCGACGTACCGGGGCGGACGCTCACGAGGAGGCTCCCATGGATCGACGACGTACGGCGCTCCGCGCCGTCGCCGTGATGGTGGTCGCCGCGCTGCTGGCACTGGCAGGCCCGGCAGCTGTCGCCGTCGCCGCCCCGGCCGCACCGGCTCCCACCCAGGCCGGCGAGGGCACCATCTCGCCCGGCGCCCTGATGATCAGCCCGATCGACGACGAGAGTGCCAACGCCTGCACGGCCGCCTTCGCCTTCTCCGGTGGCGGGAAGACCTACCTCGGCTACGCCGCCCACTGTGCGAGCGCAGGCGCGTCCACTGACCTGAGCGGCTGCCAGGAGCAGACGCTCCCGCTCGGCACCACCGTCCGCATCGAGGGCCGAGGGGGCGCCACCGGCACCGGCCGGCTCGCGTACAGCTCCTGGGCCACGATGAAGGAACGCGGCGAGACGAACCAGTCGCTGTGCCTCTACAACGACTTCGCCCTCGTCCAGCTCGACTCCGCCACGGCTGCGGCGGTCGACCCGAGCGTGCCGATCCTCGGCGGCCCCACCGCGCTGGACACCAACGGCACGGCCAACGGGGAGCCGGTGTTCAGCTACCAGCCGAACAACGGCGGCACGGTGGTCAAGGAGGGCAAGGCCGTCAGCGAGAGCGGCGGCGGGCGCGCCCACCGCGTCGACACCGTCCCGCCGGGGCGCCCCGGTGACTCCGGCAGCGGCTACCTCGACGGGGAGGGCAGGGCGTTCGGCGTGCTCAGCACGCAGTTCCTCGACGGCACCGGCACCAACGGCGTCACCGACCTCGCGATGGCCCTGAACTACGCCAACCGCTACGGCGGCATCGGGCGGGTCTCTCTCATGGCGGGAACGAAGCCGTTCACTCCGCCCCGGAGCTGATCCTGGATCGCCCGATCGATGACATCCCCATCTTGCATCGAAGGAAATCTGTAGTTATCGTTGTAGCTATCGGAGCGGTCGAGGCCCTCCTCACCGCTCCGGACGCATCGCAGCTTCAGTGTCGAGCAGGAGAGGAGTGGCGAGCGATGCTGATGCGTACCGACCCCTTCCGGGAGCTGGACCGCCTGACCCAGCAGGTGTTCGGCAACGCCCCGGGCACCTGGTCGCGTCCCACGGCGATGCCGATGGACGCCTACCGCGCCGGTGACCAGTTCGTGGTGGCCTTCGACCTTCCCGGGGTGTCCCCCGACGCGATCGACCTCGACGTCGAGCGCAACGTCCTCACCGTGAAGGCCGAACGACGCCCGGCCGCCGGCGGCGAGCACGTCGAGTTCCAGGTGGCAGAGCGCCCGCTCGGGGTGTTCTCCCGCCAGCTGTTCCTCGGCGACACCCTCGATGCCGACCACATCGACGCGACCTACGAGGCGGGCGTGCTGACGCTGCGGATCCCTGTGGCGGAGCAGGCCAAGCCCCGCAAGATCGCGATCGCCGACGTCGAGAGCGAACAGAAGCAGATCAACGCCTGACCGCAGCGATCACCCGGTTGCCCCGGGAGGCACGGGCATGACGAACCAGCACCTGATGGAACGGACACCCGTCGAGGCGCTCCGCATGGACCGCGGGGCACTGCGGGCGGAGTTCGACGCGATCATCGCCGCGAACTTCCCGGACGCCGCCGGGCAGCTGCGGCGGCTGCCGCCCCGGCGGGCGGCAGCCGTCACAGCCGCCGTCGCACCACTGGACGCGGACGGCCCGCCGCCGCCCCCCGACCCCACCCCGGAGGGCGGTCCCGCGCGGGACATCCGGGCCCGGCAGCGTGGGCCGCCCTTCCGGACACCACCTGATGACGGGTTCCCCACGGCGACAGCACCGACGGCGCCGGCCCTGCGCCGACAGGAGGTGATCACTCGGACGACCTGACAACCGAAGACGCGTTGCGGCCCCGCGCCCATCACCGCATCACGAGTCCTGCAGGCGACCGCGCTCCTCGACTCCCCTGAGCGAGCCCGCCTCACGCCTTATCGGCGACAGCGACGGTGACCGGCGCCGGGCCGCACGCCCGGGCCCGCGGTGCAGCGGCCGTCAGCGGAACGCGTCGGCTCGGCGAACGTCGTACCCGGCCGCCCGGTGACCTGCGCGACGGTCGGCGCTGCGGGTGCTGGGCCAGCTGGGCCATCCCCTCGATTGTCCTCGTCGTCCGGTTCGACCGTCGAAGGGCACCGCGTACAGTGTACGAAGTTGACCCTCTCCCCGTCCGCGAATTTCCAGAACCGACCAGAACTGGACCAACGTTCATTATCGGCAGATGATGAAGCGACGATAGTCACCTTTCATTACAGGGCGCGGCAGCTAGGCTCGGATATCCATGACCGACCCTGGGGGGATCGTCGTGCCGAGTCCGGTGACCGCAACAAAAGTGCAGGTGACCGTCCTGTGACGGCATCCGGGGAGCACCCGGGCTCGATGCCCGGCCGACGTGGCCTGCTGGCTGCGATCGGCATCGGAAACGCAATCGAATGGTACGACTGGAGCATCTACACGACGTTTTCCGTGTTCTTCTCCTCCCAGTTCTTCACGAGCGGAAATGCCGACACCGACCTACTGAGCACACTGGCCGTGTTCGCGGTCGGATTCGTCGCACGCCCCTTCGGGGGCCTTCTCTTCGGCTGGATGGCCGACCGGATCGGACGGCAGCCGGCGATGACGCTCGCCGTCGCCGTGGCCGCAGCCGGAAGCCTGATCATCGGCATCACGCCGACCGCCGCCACGATCGGCGTCGCCGCGCCGGTCGTGCTGCTGCTGGCCAGGCTCATCCAGGGGCTGGCCCAAGGCGGCGAACTGCCGTCCGCGCAGACCTACCTCGTGGAGGTCTCCCCGGCGCCCCGGCGCGGACTCTGGTCCAGCCTCATCTACTTCTCAGGCTCACTGGGCACGCTGTTCGGCACAGTACTGGGAGCACTTCTCGCAGCCCTGCTCAGTCACGCAGACCTGCTGGCCTTCGGGTGGCGTGTCCCGTTCTTGTTCGGCGGCATTCTCGGCGTGTTCGCGGTGGTCATGCGGAAGCGACTGGCAGAGACCCCGGTTTTCGCGCGAGCCCCCGCCCCCCGCACCACAGGCCGCCGGGAAAGTGCGACATGGCAGCAGTTCGTCGCGCGTCCCTCCGTTCTGCTGCGGGTGATCGGCCTGACCGGAGGCGGCACCATCACGTTCTACTCGTGGTCGGTGGCGGCACCGACCTTGGCGATCGGACAACGCGGCACGGACGCGGCCGGCGCTCTCTGGGCCGGTTCGGTGGCAACCGTGGTGTTCATCGCGGTACTGCCGCTGTGGGGGGCCCTGTCGGACCGGATCGGACGCCGCCCGGTCCTGCTGATCAGCTGGGTGCTGCTCGCGATGCTCTCCTTCCCCTTGCAGGCGCTGATCCAGGGCCAGGCGTGGCAGCTCCTGGTGGCGATGAGCATCGCGCTGATCCTGGTGGCCGGCACCGTCTCGATCGCGCCGGCCCTGTTCGCGGAGATGTTTCCCACCGGTGTGCGTGCCTTGGGCTTCGGCCTTCCCTACGCCCTGGCCGTGGCCGCGTTCGGGGGCACCGCGCCCTACCTCCAGGCCTACGCCTCCGCGCACCACGCCCCGGCGGCGTTCACCTGGTGGGTGATCGCCCTGGTCGTGGTCTCGGTGATCACCACGCTGCTCTCCCCGGAGACCCGCGGGCGCGACCTCGACACCGTCGACTCGCCGCTGGCCTCCTCGGGGAAGCGCGCCTGAGCACCTACGACCGCCGTGCCTGTCGTGCTCTCAACGAGGGCGCAGACCGTCGACGACGACCGTCACGATCGTCTGCGCCCGCGTGTCCCACTCCGTCTCGGGGATACGTGACAAGGCACCCAGGAGAAGGATGACGTCAGCGGCATCAACCCCGTCGCGCACCTGACCGGCGGCTCGTCCCCGATCGAGCAACGTCCCGAGCGCTTCGTCGAGCCGGTGGTGCTGGTCGACGTAGACGTCGCGCCACGCCGATGCCTCGATCGCCGCCATGACACCACGCTTGACCCGCGCGTACTCGACCAGCCGCTGCAGCCAGCAGGTCAGCGCCCGAAGCGGGGGATGTTCCGCCAGCAGCGGCGCCACGGCGTCGACGAGCTGGGTCAGCTCGTACCGGTACACCTCCGCCAGCAGGTGCTCCCGGGTCGGGAAGTGCCGATAGAGGGTGCCCTGTCCGACACCCGCCGACTTGGCGACCCCGTGCAGCTTCAGGTCGGCGGCCGCGCCGTTGGACCGGCTCAGTTCGGCCCGCGCAACCTCGACAATGCGGTCGCGGTTGGCGACGGCGTCGGAACGGCGCTCACGACCCGCCACGACGTCCCTCCCTTCCCGCTCACTGAAGCGGACAGTTGTCCGGTACCGTGCGACCCGTAACCGGACAACTGTCAGCTTAGAGGAGGCACATCGATGAGCAGACTGGACAGCAAGGTCGTCGCCATCACCGGAGCCAGCAGCGGTATCGGGGCGGCCACCGCACTGGAGCTGGCGACCCGTGGCGCGGCTGTCGTGCTGGGCGCCCGGCGCACCGACCGGCTCGACGCGCTCGTGGCGCGGATCCGGACCGAGGGTGGCCGCGCGGAGATGCTGGACGTCGACGTCACCGGGCGCGCCGATCTCGAGCGACTGGTCGCGCTGGCCGTGACCCGGTTCGGACGCCTCGACGTCCTGGTGGCCAACGCCGGAGTCGCCCGGATCGCCCCCATGGCAGCCCTCGACGTCGACGACTGGGACGCGATGATCGACGTCAACCTGCGCGGTGTCCTCCACGGCATCGCCGCCGCGCTGCCGGTGTTCCGCAGCCAGGGCCACGGGCACTTCGTCACCACCGTGTCCACGTCGGGCCTCAAGATCGTCCCGACCCAAGCCGTCTACGCGGGTACCAAGAACGCCGTGCGGACGCTGCTGGAAGCTCTGCGCCAGGAGTCGACCGACGGCGTTATCCGCACGACCTCCATCTCGCCGGGATACGTGCACACCGAACTCGTCGACCACATCGACGACCCCGAGACGCGAGAACAGGCCCAGCACGCCATGGCGACGCTCGGCATCAGCCCCGACGCCGTGGCGCGAGCCATCGCGTTCGCCATCGAGCAGCCCGATGACGTGGAGATCGGGGACATGACCATCCGGCCTGCCCGGCAGGGCTGAGGATGCCCTAGGGCTGGAACGTGAGCTCCGGGGTCACCGCCACCTCGAGGAGCAGGGGTTCGCGCCGATCGGCGAGGGTCGGCACCACGGCGTCCAGGGCCTCGACGAGGTCGTCGTAGGTGTCCACGCGCCGGGCCGGGCAGCCCAGCGCCAGCGCCAACCCGTGGACGCTGACCTCCTCGAACGCAGGCCACGGCGCCTTGCCACCGCCATGCTGCTCGGCCAGCCGGTCCATCACGGCGTAACGGCCGTTGGCGAGCACGACGAACAGCACGCCGCAGCCGTAGTGGGCTGCGCTCCACAGCGACTGGATGCCGTAGAGCGAGGACCCGTCGCCCACCACGGCGACCACCGGACCGTCCGGCCGGGCCATGCGCACACCGATCGCCGCGGGCATCGCGAACCCGAGCCCGCCCATCGCCGCGCTGAGGAACCCCAGCGGGCGCCGGGCGGGCAGCAACCGGTGCAGGTCGGGGCGGCTGGACGGGGTCTCCTCGACCACGACCGTCTCGGACCGGAGCCGCTGCGCCAGCGCCGCCATCACGTGGGCGGCGCGCAGCGGCTCACCCTCCTGCGGAGGCAACGGCGGCGACGGCCGCTCCGAACGGGTCGTGGCCGGCGGGCGTTGTGGCACCCGGTCGGCGAGCAGCCGGCAGACCGGCGCCGGAGCCGCCACCACGGCGAGGTCGACGGGGCTGTGGTGCGCGTCCTCGACGTCGTCGGTGACCAGCGCGACCGTCGTGCCGTCCTCGACCAGCGGGCCGGCCTCGAACGGGTACTGCCGGAACACCGGCGCGCCGACGACGAGCACGACGTCGTGGCCCGCGAGCGCCTGCCGCAGGCGCCCCCGGCCGGCCGGGAGGTGCCCGGCGAACTGCGGGTGGTCCTGCGGGAACCCTGCCCGGGCCGCGAACGACTCCTGCCAGACCGGACACTGCAGCCGCTCGGCGAGGGCGACGAGGGCGGCCCACGTCGCGGGGTCGTCGGCGTCCGCGCCCACGACCAGCGCCGGGGAGACCGCCCCGGCCAGCAGGCCGGCGAGTGCGTCGACGGCAGCGGGCTCCACGGCCGACGCGCGGTGCAGCACCACCGGCGCGGGCACGGGGGTGTCGTCCGCGGGAGCCGCCCAGTCGTCGCTCGGCACGATGACGAGCGCCGGACCCCGGTCGTCGCGCGCCTCGTGCCAGGCCCGGGCCACCGCGCCCGGCACGTCCTGCGGACGGGCCGGTGTCGTGACCCAGACCGGGTACCGCCCGGCCAGCCCCTCCAGGTCTCCGGCCAGGAACGGCTGCAGCGCGAGGTGGCGGCGGTCCTGCTGGCCCACGATCACCACCAGCGGCACGCGGTTGACCCGTGCGGTCGCCAGCGCGCCGACCGCGTTGCCCAGGCCCGCCGTCGTGTGCAGGTTGACGAGAGCGGGCCGGTCCATGGCGGTGGCCCAGCCCGTGGCGATGCCGACGACCGAGCCCTCGTGCAGCGCGAGGACGAAGTCGACGTCGTCGGGCAGGTCGGTCAGGAAGGCCACCTCGGTGGAGCCGGGGTTGGCGAAGATCGTGGTCAGGCCGTGGCGGCGCAGGACGTCGAACGTCGCGTCGCGGACCGTCCGGGTGGGGCCGCTCATCCGGTGGTCGCCTTCTCGACGGAGGCGGGTTCACCGGTGCGGGCCACGACGGCCACGGAGACCGCGCCGATGGCCGCCGCCGCGGCGAAGATGTAGAAGCCCCACGGGTAGGCGAGGCCGGCGCTGAGCAGCGCGCCACCGATCAACGGGCCGGAGATCGCACCGAGCCTGCCCACCCCGCTGGCGGCGCCCAGCGCCGTGCCGCGGGCCGCCGCCGGGTAGAGCTGGCTCACGTAGGCGTAGACCAGCACCTGGGCGCTGAACACGAACACCCCTGCGAGCAGCACGCTGATGTACACCCCGACGCCGGGCAGCCGCACGCTGAGCAGGGCCAGGAACAGCGCGGCGGCGCTGAACCAGGCGATGGCCGAGCGGCGGGTGCCGATCCGGTTGGCCACCTGCCCGGCGACGAGCAGGCCCGCCACCGCGCCGACGTTGAGCACGAGGAGCAGCGCCAGCGCGGCACCGAGCTCGTACCCGGCCGACCGCATGATCTCCGGCAGCCACGTGTTCAGCCCGTAGACCAGCAGCAACCCCATGAACGACGTCACCCAGAACGCGAGCGTGGCGCGCAGGTACCCGCCCCGGAACAGGATCGTCACCGGGTTGCGCTCGCCCGCACCGCTCGCGGTGACGCCGGTGGCCCGCTCGCGCAGGAACGACTCCGACTCGGGCAGGTACCGCAGCAGCAACGGCACGAGCACCAGCGCAGGCAGCGCCCCGAGCACGAACATCGGGCGCCACCCCCAGGCCGGGATCACGACGATGCCCAGCAGGGCGGTCAGGACCGCGCCGGCGTGGTAGCCGGTCATCAGCGTGGTGGTGGCACTGCCGCTGCGGCCCTGGCGGGCGTACTCGTTGACCAGCGCGAGCGCGACGGGCAGCACGCCGCCGAGCCCGAGGCCGGCGAGGAAGCGCAGGAGCCCGAAGACCCACGGGTTCGGGGCGAACGCGCACAGCAGCGTGAGGACGGAGAAGCCGATGACGGTGAGCAGCATCGTCCGGCGCCGCCCGATGATGTCCGTGACGGGACCGATGGCGAGCGCTCCGACCATCACACCGAGCAGCCCGACCACCGAGATCAGCGACGCGGTGCCAGGTGTGAGCCCCCAGTCGGGATAGCGCAGCAGGGGCGGCAGCACCACGCCCAGCACCACCAGGTCGAAGCCTTCGAGGGCCACGGCCGACCAGCACAGGGGCGCCACCCAGCCGTCCCGGCGCGCACGAGGGTTCGTCGGGTTCACCGTTGAATCCGCGGACATGACCCCACCTTTCTCCGTTGGGCGGGAGTATGGGCGGCAGGTCCGCGCCCGTCAGCGCCTCTTCCCGCCCAGTGGAGAACGGGGGCCGAGCGCCCGGGTCACCGCGGCCGCCGTGACCCGCACCGCCGGCACCAGCAGTTGCAGGTTCTCCGTGCTGCTGGGCACCACCACGGACAGGCTCGCGACGACGTCCCCGGACGGCCCGACGATCGGCGCCGCGACGGACGACGCGCCGTCGGTCATCTCGTCGCGGGACAGGCAGTAGCCGGTGCTCCGGATGTCGGCGAGAGCCCGTCTGAGCCGGCCGGGGTCGGTGATGGTGCCTGCGGCCGTCCGGGGCAGCTTCCGCGCCAGGAACTCGTCGACGAACTCGGCCGGGGCGTGCGCCAGCAGCACCTTGCCGGGCCCGCTGGCGTGCAGCGGCAGCCGGCGGCCCACCCGCGACCGCACCGGCACGTCGGTGTGCCCGGCGAGCCGCTCGACGAAGAGCGCCTCGTGATCGTCGAGGACGACGAGGTGGACGACCTGCCCCGTGACCGCGGCGAGGTCCTGCAGGGCGGGCAGCGCGGAGTCGCGCAGGTCGCGGGCCACGGGGGCGAGGGAGCCGAGCTGCCACAACCGGATGCCGATCCGGTACCGGCCACGCGCGGGCCGCTCCAGCACGCCCCACTCCACGAGCTCCGCGACGAGCCGGTGCGTGGTGGCGGAGGCCAGCCCGGTGGCCGCTGCGATCTCCCCGAGCGTCTGCTCCGGGCGCTCGTCGGAGAACGACCCGAGCACGGCGAGCGCGCGGCCCAGCACGGACCTGCCCCGGCGGGAGTCCCCCATCGCCACTCCCTCCCCGTCCGTCGGCACGCCGATGAGTTCCGCGCCGGGGGGCGGTCCTACCGCCGTACGTCCGCCTCCCTCACCCGAAGGAAGATCTCATGTCCTCCACCACACGCACAGCCTCCACCGGCCGCGTCTCCCACCGCATCCTGTGGGGCGTCCAGATCCTGATCGGTCTCTTCCTCGTGATCGGCTCCGCGATGCCGAAGTTCTTCGGCGAGGCGTACGCGGTGGACATCTTCACCCGGATCGGAGCAGGCCAGTGGTTCCGCTACCTGGTCGGCGTCCTGGAGCTGGCCGGCGGGATCGGGCTCCTGACCCCATGGCTGGCCGCACCGGCGGCGCTCGGGCTCATGGGCCTCATGGTCGGGGCCGCCTTCACCCAGGCTGTGGTGCTCGACGCGCCCGCCATGGTGCTGACGCCCGCGATCCTCTTCGTCCTGCTCGCCGCGGTGGCGTGGGGGCGCCGCGAGCAGTTCGCGCGGGTCCTCGAGATTGCCCGACCCTAGATCGTCCGCGTGCTTCCGCCGTCGATGACGTGCTCCGCACCGACGATCGACGAGGCCCGGTCCGAGACGAGGAAGGTGACGAGCTCGGCCACCTCCTCCGGCCGGGCCGGGCGGCCGAGCGGGATGCCGCCGATCGAGTCCATGATCTTCCGGCGCGCGGTGTCCTCGTCGACGCCGTCCGCGGCCGCCAGCGCGCTGACCATCCCGCTCGCCCCCGCCGTCTCGACGAACCCGGGCGAGACGGTGTTGACCCGGATCCCCTTCGGGGCCATCTGGCCGGCGAGGTTCTTGCTGTAGCTCGTCAACGCGGACTTGGCCGCCGCATACGGCACGGTCGTGGGGAGCGGCACCCGCCGCTGGACCGAGGTGACGTGGACGACCGCCCCCCTGCCCTGCTCGATCATCGACGGGAGCAGGGCGCGGTCGAGCCGCACGGCGGAGAACAGGTTGACGGCGAACTCGTGCTGCCAGTCGTCGTCGGAGAGGGCGAGCACGCCGCCGGGCTCCTGGCGGGACCCCCCGACGACGTGGACGACGATGTCCACGCCGCCCAGCCGGTCAAGGGCCGCGCGCGCCACGCGGTCCACCCCCTCCGGTGTGCTGACGTCGGCGGCCACGAACAGCTCAGGGTCCGGCAGGTCGGCGGGCGTGGACCGGGCGGTGGTGATCACGGTGGCGCCCGCGGCGGTGAGCCGGGCGGAGATCGCGGCCCCGATACCGCCGCGGGTGCCGCCGGTGACCACGGCTCTGCGGCCGTCGAGCTCACCCATCACGGCGCTCACGGGCAGATCGTGAGGGCGGTGATCCGGCCCTCGGAGACGGTGAAGTGCTGGTGCAGCTCCACGGGGCTGCCCGGGAAGTTCCCGTCGACTCGGATCCGCACCAGGGTGGCAGCGCCGCTGCGGCGCGTCCCGAGCACGGTGCGGGTGAGCTCGTAGGTGGCCGAGATCGAGTCGCTCCAGGCGCGGATCGCGTCGGTTCCGATGTGGTCGCGGCCCTCGTCGTGCACGACCGCGTCGGGGGCGAAGCTGGCGAGGGCCGCGCCGGCGTCGTCGCCGTCCTTCGCCTCGAGGTAGGCGGCGACGGCCGCGGGGATGTCGTCGGACATGGGTGTCTCCCGGTTCGTGTGCAGTCCTGTGTTAGGTGTCGACGCCGAGGCGTCCCGGCGGTCAGTCGCCGGTGGTGGTGAGGTCCTGGTCGCCGATGACGCGCAGCAGGCTGAGCTTCTCGGCGGTGTCACTACCCGGTGGTGGGGTGAAGACGAGCACGCGCTGGTCCTCGGCGGGCGTCAGCAGGGTCTCGCTGTCGAGCTCGACCAGCCCGATCTGCGGATGCAGCACCCGCATGCGGCTCCGCCTCCGGACGGCGACCTCGTGCCGGTCCCACAGGGTCGCGAACTCCGCGCTTGCGGTGCGGAGCCGCCGGACGAGCCCGGCGGCCCCGGCGTCGTCGCCGCGGCGGGCGACGGCGGCACGCAGGTCGGCCACGTGCACCCGGCTGAGGTACTCGTGCTCGTCCTGCGGGTGCGCCGCGCGCACCCGGGGGTCGGTGAACCACCGCACCACCACGTTGCGGGACTCCTCCCGCTCCGAGCAGACCTCCCCGAACAGGTACCGGGCCATCTCGTTCTGGGCGAGGAGGTCACCGAGGTCGCCGAGGATCTGCGCGGGCGTGGCGGGCAGCGCGTCGAGCAGGTGCATCAGCCCGGGCCGGACGTGGTCGCCCGCGAGCCGGCCGGTGGGCGCCTGATGACCGGCCAGTACGTAGAGGTGGTCGCGCTCGTCGTCGGTGAGCCGCAATGCGCGGGCCAGCGCCGCGACCACCTGGGTGGAGGGCTGCGAGCTGCGCTGCTGTTCCAGCCGCATGCAGTAGTCGGCCGACACCCCCGCCAGCTGCGCGACCTCCTCCCGGCGCAGGCCCGGCGTGCGCCGCCGCGAACCCGCCGTGAGCCCGACGTCCGCCGGGCGCAGCTGCTCCCGGCGGCGACGCAGGAAGTCGGCGAGCTCGCGGCGGTTCATGGCTCCGAGCATCACCGCTTTCCCGGCCCCGTGCCACGGAGAGCGAGTCCTAGCCTGCGCCGGGCATATCCGGCACCCCGTCCGCGTTCCATCCACCGTACTAATTGCACACGCAACAACTGGAGGCGAGACATGCAGCTCGGCATCTTCTCGGTCGGCGACGTCACGCCCGACCCGACGAACGGCCGCACGCCCACCGAGGCGGAGCGGATCAAGGCGATGGTCACGATCGCCCTGAAGGCCGAAGAGGTCGGGCTGGACGTGTTCGCCACCGGTGAGCACCACAACCCGCCGTTCGTGCCGTCGTCACCGACGACGCTGCTCGGCTTCGTCGCCGCACGCACGAAGCGGCTGGAACTGTCGACGGGGACCACGCTGATCACCACGAACGACCCGGTGAAGATCGCCGAGGACTACGCGATGCTGCAGCACCTCGCGGACGGCCGGGTGGACCTCATGATGGGGCGCGGCAACACCGGTCCCGTCTACCCGTGGTTCGGCCAGGACATCCGCAACGGCATCGCGCTGGCCGTGGAGAACTACGCGCTGCTGCGCAGGTTGTGGCGCGAGGACGTGGTCGACTGGGAGGGCCGGTTCCGCACGCCACTGCAGAGCTTCACCTCGACCCCGCGACCGCTCGACGGCGTGCCCCCGTTCGTCTGGCACGCCTCGATCCGCAGCCCCGAGATCGCCGAGCAGGCGGCCTACTACGGCGACGGCTTCTTCCACAACAACATCTTCTGGAACAAGGAGCACGTGCAGCGGATGGTGGAGCTGTACCGCACGCGCTTCGAGCACTACGGCCACGGTGCGGCCGACCAGGCGATCGTCGGGCTCGGCGGCCAGGTGTTCATGCGGAAGAACTCGCAGGACGCCGTGCGTGAGTTCCGCCCGTACTTCGACAACGCCCCCGTCTACGGCCACGGCCCGTCGCTCGAGGACTTCACGGACCTGACGGCGCTCACGGTGGGCAGCCCGCAGCAGGTGATCGAGAAGACGCTCTCCTTCCGGGAGATGGCAGGCGACTACCAGCGTCAGCTGTTCCTCATGGACCACGCCGGGCTGCCGCTCAAGACGGTGCTGGAGCAGCTGGACATCCTGGGTGAGGAGGTCGTGCCGGTGCTGCGCCGTGAGTTCGCGGCGCTGAAGCCCGCCCACGTCCCGGACGCCCCGACGCACGCCAGCCTGCTGGCCGCGGCCGAGTCCGGCAGCGACCACGAGGTCAGCGAGAACGAGAACGAGGAGGTCGTGGCATGACCAGCCGCAAGATTGCCGTGGTGAGCGCCGGGGTCAGCGTCCCGTCCTCCACCCGGCTGCTCGCCGACCGGCTCGCCGCCGCCACGGCGTCGGCCCTGCGCGAGCGCGCGGTCGACGCGGACGTCGACGTGATCGAGCTGCGCGACCACGGCCACGAGCTCGTCGACAACGTGCTCACCGGGTTCCCGGGTCCGTCGTTGGCGGCGGCGCTGAGGTCCGTGACGGACGCGGACGGCCTCATCGCCGTCACGCCGACGTTCTCCGCGTCCTACAACGGCCTGTTCAAGCTGTTCTTCGACGTGCTCGAGCCCGAGTCGCTGGCCGGGAAGCCGGCGCTCATCGCCGCCACCGGCGGCACCGGCCGCCACTCGCTCGTACTGGAACACGCCGTGCGCCCGCTGTTCGCCTACCTGCGCGCGTTGGTGGTGCCGACGTCGGTGTTCTCGGCGCCCGAGGACTGGGGCGCAGGCGACCGGACGGCGCAGTCGCTGGACCAGCGGATCGCCCGGGCCGCCGGGGAGCTGGCCGACCTCGTCGCCGCCCGTCCCGCGCAGAAGGCGGCGGACCCGTTCCTGGAGCCGACCCCGTTCGAGCAGCTGCTGAACGGATCGTGATCCCCGGCTCGCGATGATCGGGAGCACGCAGCATCGAGGCGTGGAACCGTGGCCGTCCATGCGCAGGTACAGCATTTGGCAGGTGGAGACGGGGAGGGCGGCGTGTGCGACGACGTCGTTGCCGGAGGTGCGTTGCTTCATCACGAACATCACACGTGAAGCGCGTATACGTGCATTGTTCCGGTAGCTATGTGCAGGATCTCGAATTGCCCAGACGTGCGGCCTCTCCGGCTGAAGTGGCAGCCGTTCCCGGCTCGCCAGGATTCGTCAGAGATCTGTAAGACGGGAGCATCGCCACCGGAGGCAGCGGACCTCGGCGTAGAACGTAGGGTTGAGTCGCCCATTCGCCTAAGCGAGGAGGAGTGCACTCGTGAGTATGACCGTCGGATCCGACTCCACGATCGGGCATCGAGTCTCGGCTGCTGGTGCGACGATTCTGAGGTACGGGCTCGCTGTGGTCGTCGCCTGGATCGGGGCGCTCAAGTACACAGGTTCCGAGGCAGAGCGCATACAACAGTATATATCACCCAGTCCGTTGATGAACTGGATGGATGGCATTCTTACCGTCAGAGTCCTCTCCGATGCGCTGGGGACCGGCGAGATCATCGTGGCCGTGTTGATCGCTCTGAAGCTGCTGCTCCCCCGGCTGTCCGCCCTCGGCTCCGGCCTCGCCATACTGCTGTTTCTCAGCACCTTGAGCTTCTTGTTCACCACTCCGGGCATTGGTGATGCCTCGGCTGGGGGGTTCCCCGCCTTATCGCCGGTCGGACAGTTTCTGATCAAGGATTTGGTGCTGCTCGGTGCGTCTGTCTGGACCCTCGGTGAGTCCCTTCTTGCGGGGCGACCGCCAGTTACTCCAGATTGACGGAATACCAGAGATCGACATTCTTGATCGGGTTGCAGCTGACCAGACGCCATCCTCGTCTCCTACGCCGCCGCCGGACGTGACGACCAGCGGTTCGGGGACACCCAGCGCACTCCGCCCTGCCGATCCGCCTCGGTCCGCCGGGCGGCGTGATCGGTGCGCCGGCGGGTTGTCCGAGTCCTGGTGGGGACGGTGACCGCGGCCCTACGATCTTCCGGCGTGGGTCCCGGACGCCGGGACGGAACGGGAGACGACAAGGGATGCGGACCGTCGCGCTCCTCGCCTACGACGGGGCCCAGGTCCTCGACCTCATGGGTCCCGCCGAGGTGTTCTACGTCGCCAGTGAACTGGCGGGCGGCGGCGCCTACCGCGTCCACATCGTCTCGCCGGACGGGCGCGACACCGTGAGCGCCTCCGGTCTCCGGATGGGCGTCACGTCGTCGCTCGCCGATCTCGACGACCCGATCGACACGTTCCTGATCCCCGGCACACCCCACTGGGCGCGCGTGATGCGGGACGAGCCGCTCCTCGCCGTGATCCACGGCGGGGCGGCCCGGGCCCGGCGCGTGGCGGCCGTCTGCGCCGGCGCGTTCCTGGTGGGCGCGGTCGGCCTGCTGGAAGGCCGGCGCGCCACCACGCACTGGATGTTCCTCGACGACCTCGCCGAGCGTTTCCCCACCACCACCGTGGAGCGTGGCCCGATCTTCGTGGGCGACGGGCACGTCTTCACCTGCGCGGGCGTGACGGCGGGGATCGATCTCGCGCTGGCGATGGTGGAGGCCGACCACGGCCCGGACCTCACCCGGCAGGTCGCCCAGTTCCTCGTGGTGTTCATGCAGCGCCCTGGCGGGCAGGCCCAGTTCAGCGTCCGGATGCAGGCGCAGCCGCCCGCCCGGTCACCGCTGCGCGCGATCCTCGACGCCGTCGTCACGGACCCGGCGGCCGACCACCGGCTGTCGGTGCTCAGCGAACGTGCCGGGTTCAGCGAGCGGCACCTGGCACGGGTGTTCCTCCGCGAGATCGGCATGACCCCGGCCCGGTACGTCGAACAGGTGCGGGTCGAGGCCGCCCGCGCGCTCCTGGAGACCTCGGACGCCCCCCTCGACGCCATCGCGCGCCAGGCCGGGCTGAGCTCCACGGAGGCGCTGCGGCGCAGCTTCACCCGCGAGGTGGGCACCACCCCGCACGCCTACCGGCAGCGCTTCCGGACCACGGGGGTGGCGACCACGAGCGCCGGGTGATCTCCCGCCTCAGGCCGGGATCTCGACACCCGCCCCGATGGGCAGCCAGCGCACCCGGCCCCGGAGGTCCTCCGGCGCCCCCTCGAACTCCCTCTCGACCGCGTCCCGGCCCTGCCTGAAGTGCTTCCAGCCCTCGTAGTGCACGGGGACGACGGTGCGCGGACGGACGAGCCCGACGGTCTCGACGGCCTGCGCGGCCGTCATGGAGTAGCGCACCGGCCCGGTCACGGGGAACTGGACCCCGCCGAGGTGCAGCAGCGCGGTGCCCACCTCCAGCCGGTCGGCCACCTCCCGTACCCCGTCGTAGAGCACGGTGTCGCCCGAGATCCACAGCACCCCGTGCTCCTGGCCGTCCCAGCGCAGGGCGAAACCGATCACCTCGCCGACGATCGCGCGGCTGCCGGGCGGCCCGTGCCGGCACGGGGTGGCGGTGACCTCGATCGTCGTGCGGCCCGGCGCCTCGAGATGCGTGGTGCCCCAGGCCCGCAGGCCACGGGCACTCCCGCCCAGGCGGCCCGCGCCGGGCACGGTGGTGAGGACCGTGCCGGCCGACGGCAGCAACGCGCGCCCGGCGTCGTCCAGGTTGTCCCCGTGGTGGTCGTGGCTGAGCAGCACGGCGTCGATCGGCCCGAGATCGGCCACGGCGACGGCAGGCCCGACGAGCTTGCGCGACGACGTCCCCCAGCCGAAGGCGTACCTCCGGCCGGGGGCGTCGAACGTCGGATCGGTGAGAAGCCGCCAGCCACCGACCTCGATCAGCGCCGTCGGACCGCCGATGTGGGTGATCCGAACGGCCGTCACGCTGTGGTCGCCGCTCCTTGCGTGAGCCTCGCGGACGCGTGCCGGGCGGCCCAGGCCAGCGCGTAGTCGGCGATCTCCTCCCAGCCCTGCTGGGCGGGCAGCAAGTGGCACTTGCCGCTGAACTCGGCCACCTCGGTGACCGTGGCGGACTTGTAGTGCTTGGCGTTGGACCACTGGATCTTCGCCGGCATCAGGTGGTCCTCGGTGCCCGCGACGAACAGCAGCGGCGCGCGCTGGTCGTTGTGGTAGTCGACGTAGGTGCCCTGGTGGCCGGGCACCAGGTTGGCCAGCGCCGACTCGAACAGGATCGAGCCGGAGGCGGGGATGTGGTAGCGCTCGTAGAGCGCCCGCGACTCCTCCTCCGTGAAGGTGTTCGTGAACGCGTAGTGCCACTGCTCGTGGGTGTAGCCCACGGCCTTGTGCCGGTTGGCCGGGTTGCCCAGCACCGGGAACGTCGCCTTGATCTGGCTGAGCGGCACCACCGGCACGCCCTCGGTGGGAGCCGAGTTCAGCGCCACGCCCGCGGCCCCGAAACCGTGGTCGAGCAGGATCTGCACGAACGCGCCACCTGCGGAGTGGCCCATCAGGATGGGCGGGGTGTCGAGCTCGCGGACCACGGACTCGAGGTGCTCGACGATCCCGGGGATGGTGGCGGCCTCGATCGGCGACGGGTCGGCGTTGAGTGCCTCCACCTCCACCTCGTACCCGGGGTAGGCGGGGGTGATCACGCGGTAGCCCTGCTGCTCGTAGCGCGTGACCCAGTGCTCCCAGCTCCGGGGCGTCACCCAGAAGCCGTGGATCAGCACGATCGTGTCGGTGGTGGAGTCGCTGCTCAAGGTCGTCCTTCCCAGACGGAGTCCTGAAAGGAGCATCGAGGTCGGGAGGGTGACGAACAAGGACATAACGCCCTTGTTTACGGACATTTCCCCCAGGCCCCGCCGAGGCCGCCTGCCGAGCGGGTGAGGTCGACCTGGTGGGCGTGGGGCGCGGACGCAGGCCCGCTCACGTCGATCTCGCGCGGTCCAGGGCCCGGGCGAGCTGCGCGAGGATGCGGTCGGGGCGGTGCAGGATGTCGAACTTGGTGTACCGGTAGATCCGCCAGCCCTTGTCGACGAGAGCGGTGTAGCGGCCGACGTCGCGCAGCACCGCGCCCACATCGGCGTGCCCCGCGCCCTCGTACTCGATGCCGATCAGGCGCTCCGGGTAGGCCAGGTCGAGCCACACCGCGGTGCGGGACCGCTCGTCCTGCACCACCCACTGCGCTTCGGGGCGGGGGAGGCCGCCCTGCACGATGAGCATCCGCAGCCGTGACTCCATCGGTGATCCAGCCCTCCGGTCGGCGTGTGCGAGCACCCGGGCGATGCCCTCGTTCCCCCGAGCGCCCGGGTAGTGGCCGGCGAAGTGCAGCAGCAGGTCCGGCGCGAACCCGTGCCGGTTGGCCAGCGCGTCGACGGCGACGACGCGGTCGACGAGATCACCGCGGCGCGCGAGGTCGTAGGCCGTGCGCACCGGGCTCGTGACCTCCAGCCCGTCGACGTTTCGGATCTCTCCCCGCGCCAGCCGCTCGCGGCGCACGAGCAGTCCGGGCGGGGTGCGCTGCCCCCGGTGCGGCACCGTCACCTCGGGCAGGGCGTTGCGCGGCCCGCAGGAGGCCCCGAGCACCTCGGCCGCGGAGTAGCCCGACAGCACCCCGCGGCCCTCGACGTAGCGGTACGCGGCGTGCGAGCGCAGTGTCAGGTCGGCTGGCGGCGTGTCGGGCGCCGCGACGTAGGTGTCGGGGAACAGCCGGAGGAACCGGGGGCCGCGCAGCCGATCCCGGGTGACGAGGCCGGCGGCGACGGCAGCCGACCCGCGGAACGCCACGGGCCATCCGGGAACACCAGACATGCCCCGAGGATGGCCAGGGCCGGGCCGCGGCGGGCGCGTTCCGCAGAACTGCCCGCGAGATCGACCTCAGCGGGGTGCGCGGACCGGAAAACCCCCACCTCGTCGATCTCGAGCGGCGCCTATTCCTCCCACCCGGCCCGGCCGAGGATCTCGCGGATGACGGGCCACTTCGCCTCGGCGTAGTAGTTGATGTCGCGCCACTCCCGTTCGGCCAGCTCGCGCTTGGTCCTCTCGTAGAGGTCGCGGTCCGCGTCGCTGGCGCGCAGCCGGTTGCGGAAGGCCAGGTACCTGCGGGTCTCGACGTCGTCGGGCGGATAGCAGTGCAGGTTGACCGGCTCGTCGGGCTCACCGATCCGCAGGCAGCGGTGCCCGGGCTCGCGGACGCGCACCTCGTAGCCCGCCGCCTCCAGGTCGGGAAGGTAGGCGGGCTCGTCGTCCGGGTCGTCGATCCCGACGACGATGTCGACGATCGGTTTGGCGGCGAGGCCGGGCACGGAGGTGGAGCCGATGTGCTCGATCAGCCGGGCCCGATCGCCGAGGATCCGGCGGAGGTCCGCGGCCCGCGCGGCGAACCGGACGGGCCATTGGGGGTCGTACTCCGCGAGTACGACGCGGGTCGGGCGCAGCGGGCGCATGAGAATGGCACTGAGGACGTCGTCGGTGAGGGGTTCGCCGGCCATCGGGACAACCTTTCGGTGGGCAGCAGGCAAACGTAGCTCCGGCACCCGCGCTCGATCAACGCCGTTACGTCAGTCGCGGTCGGGATCCGGGTGGACCGCGACGAACACCGACCAGGGCCGTCCTCCCGGGTCGGGCGTCCGGGCCGCGAACTCCTGCAGCACGTCGTCGAGCCGCCGGACGAGCTCGGCGTGGCCGGCGTCGTCGAGCCGCAGGCCGAGGCGGGAGACGGAGAGCTCGTCCTCACCGACGCCGGACGTGGTCTCCAGGAACGCCTCGATCATCGGGCGCGACGACCGGTGCTCCTCGAGCATCCAGGACTTGCGGGTGGCGCGGTACGGCACGGGACGCGACCCGCGGGGGCCCTCCTGCACGGGCAGGGCCTCGAGGAACCCGGTGGCCCGGAGCGTCCGCACGTGGTGCAGGACGCTCGCCGGGGGGCGGCCCAGCCGCTCGGCCAGCTGGGCGTTGGTCATCGGCTCGTCCAGGCACATCCGCAGGATCCGCAACCGCAGTGACGACGCGAGAGCCTTCGCCTCGGCGTCCGTCGCGGGGCGCCGCCGGGAGTCGGAGGGGTCCACGACGACAACGGTAGCTGCCGTTTCTCACTGATTGACTTTTCTCAATCGGTTACCCAGGATCACCGGCGTGAGCTCCACCGAACCCGCCGCCGCGTCCCGGGTCGCCCGCTGGTACCGCAAGAGCCTCGCGGGCCACCCGGCCGGCCGGGACTTCCGGCAGCTGTGGGTCGGCGACACCATCAGCCAGTTCGGCACGCAGATCGGCCTGATCGCGTTGCCGCTGCTGGCGGTGTCCGTCCTGGGCGCCGACGAGTTCGAGATGGGCCTGCTCGCGACGTTCGAGACCCTCGCCTTCCTGGTCATCGGCCTACCCGCGGGCGCGTGGATCGACCGCATGCGCAAGCGCGACGTCCTGATCGCGGGCGACGTCGTGCGCGGCATCGCCTTGCTCACGCTGCCGCTCGCGTGGCTCCTCGGGGTGCTCACGTTCCCGCTGCTGCTCGTGGTGGCCACGATCGTCGGGGTCGCGACCGTGTTCTTCGACGTCGCGTACCAGAGCTACCTGCCCTCGCTCGTCCCGTCGTCACGCATCAGCGAGGGCAACGCGAAGCTGCAGGTCTCGCAGTCCGTCGCGCAGGTCGCGGGGCCGGGGATCGGCGGCGTGCTCGTGCGCGTGCTGGGCGCTCCCCTGGTGATCCTGCTGGACGCGCTGTCGTTCCTCGGCTCGGCCCTCTTCGTGCTGCGGATCCGGCACCGGGAGGAGCGGCCACCCGCAACCGGACGCCGCGCGCTGCACGTGGAGATCGGGGAGGGGCTCGCGTTCGTCTTCCGCCAGCCCCTGCTGCGGCGCATCGTTGCGACCACCGCGGTGTCGAACCTCTTCGGCGGCATCAGCAACGCACTGCTCGTGCTGTACGCGATCCGGGACCTGGGCGTGGGGGAAGCGGGGCTCGGGCTCGCGCTCAGCGTCGGCGCGGTCGGGGGCCTCGCCGGGGCCCTCCTCGCCGAGCCCCTGATCGCGCTGGTCGGGGAGGGCCGTTCCATCGCCCTCGCCCTGCTGCCAGGCCTGCCGGCGCTGGCGCTCGTCCCGCTCGCCCACGGGCACTCGCCGCCGGCCGCGATCGCGATGCTCGCGGCGTCGACCGCCGTGGTCGGCCTCGGGATCGTCGTCTACAACGTCGCGCAGGTCTCCTTCCGGCAACGCCTGTGCCCCCGGCTGCTGCTCGGGCGCATGAACGCCTCGGTCCGCTTCGTCGTGTGGGGGACGATGCCGATCGGCGCGTTCCTCGGCGGGGTCCTCGGCAGCCGGTACGGCGTGGTCACCGCACTGTGGGTCGGGGTGGCCGGGCAAATGCTCGGAGCGCTGCCGGTGCTGCTCAGCCCGCTCGCGCGCATGCGCGACCTGCCCCGAGACCTCGACGAGCACGCCGGCGACGAACCCGCCACGCACCGCGTCGACGGCTAGGACGGCGCGGCTGACCTGCCGCGGATGCTGTAGAGCGCGAAGGGGGCATCCTCGTGCACGCCGTCCTTCCCCTCGACGAGACCGGTGGCCCGGACCTCCCCGACGAAGGACATCCCCAGCCGTTCCATCACGGCGCGCGACCGCCGGTTGTGGATCTCGGTGTAGGCCGCCACCTCGTCGACGCCGAGCACCTCGTCGACGAAGCTCAGCGTGGCCCGACCGATCTCGGTGGCGTACCCCTGGCCCCAGAAGGCCTCCCGGACCGCCCAGCCGATCTCGACGTACTCCGTGCCGGCGATCGTGGTGCGCGACGCACCACCGCGCCCGACGAGCTCACCGGTGACCTTGTCGTAGGCGATCCACTTGCCGATGCCGTCGGCACTCCACGACTCCGCCATCGTCGCTGCCCGCGCCGCGGCATGGTCACGGGTCCACGTTCCGCCGTACCAGGCCGCGATGCCCGGGTCCTGGTGAAGTTGCCACAGGTCGCCGGTTCTCGTCGGGTCGACGGCTTCCAGCCGTAGCCGCCGTGTGTGGACGGGAACGGGACCGGACAACGGGCACCTCCTGGTCATCGGTGATGGGCCGCGCGCCGGATGTGGTCGGCGAGCGCTCCGGCGGCGGGCGACGAGGTGCGTGCCGCCGAGCCCCGGCACAGCGACAGGCGTCGATGCGACCAGCTCTCGTGCAGGTCGCAGACATCGAGCGCGCCGTCCTGGTCGAGAGCGCGGCGTGGGACGACGGCGAGCCCGACGCCGGCGGCGGCGAGGGAGATCACCGCGCCGAGGGTGCCGACGAGGGTGCGGTACCGGGCCACCGGTGCGTGAGGTCCGAGGTTGGCCTCGATCGAACGCTGCAGCGGGGCGTCGGACTGGAGCCCGACCAGGGGATGTTCGGCGACCTCACGGAACGTCATCGCCGTCCGTCCGGCCAGGACGCCGCCGGCCTGGCCGATGACGACCAGTGAGTCGTCGCCGAGAGGTTCGGTGTCGAGACCGGAGCCGGCTGCTTCGTCGTCGAGCACGACACCGAGATCGGCCTCCCCGTCGACGAGCATCTGGACGATCTGCGAGCTGCGGCGTTCCGACGCGACGACGTCCGAGTCGGGGTGCTCGCACAGGAACGACACCAGCGCTTGCGGCACGAGCCGGTGCATGGCCGAGCTACCGGCCAGCACGATCAGCGGGGCGGTCTCGGGCCGGAGGTAGCCGGCGACGGCACCCTCGAGACGTGCGGCGTGGGTGAGGACCTCGCGCGCGTGGCGGGTGAGTGCCGCTCCGGCGGGCGTGGGCCGCACTCCCCGCCGCCCGCGTACCAGCAGCGGCACCCCGGCGTGGTGCTCCAGGGCACGGATCCGGCTGCTGGCCGAGGGCAGGCTCAGGTGCATCCGCCGGGCGCCGGCGGTGATCGACCCTTCCGCCACGGTGTGCAGGAAGAGCCGTAGATCGACCAGGTCGTACCGCACTCGGCCAGCCTATGGGATCTCCGAAGGACAGCTGCGCCGATTCCGCATTGT
Source organism: Pseudonocardia xinjiangensis (assembly GCF_050948425.1). Taxonomy (NCBI): domain Bacteria; kingdom Bacillati; phylum Actinomycetota; class Actinomycetes; order Pseudonocardiales; family Pseudonocardiaceae; genus Pseudonocardia; species Pseudonocardia xinjiangensis. The sequence continues at coordinate 6,121,830 of NZ_CP192009.1, forward strand.
GAGTCGGGCACCGTCGGCCGATGCTTCCTCGCGTGACGGATTTCTGGGCTCTGCTACTGGCTGGCATTGCGTCCGGAGCATTGAACTCCGTCGGCGGCGGAGGGACCTTTGTCGCCCTGCCCGCACTGGTTTCCGCCGGCCTGCCCCCGGTCACGGCCAACGCGTCGTCGACCGTCGCCCTGCTACCCGGGGCCCTGTCCAGCGCGTGGGCCTACCGTGGCGAGATCGTCCCGGTCGGCACCACGACGAACCGCTCGTTGACGTCGGTGAGCCTCCTCGGTGGCGGGGTCGGCGCCGGCCTGTTGCTGGCTCTGCCTGCGGCAACGTTCGACGTCGCGGTGCCGTGGCTGCTCGCCTTCGCCACCGCCGTGCTCGCCGTGGGCCGTCCGGTGTCCCGCCTGCTTCGAACGACATGGGGACATCCGCTCGACCTGGGACCGCGCAGCGTTCTCGCCGGCCAGTTCGTCCTGGCCGTTTACGGCGGGTATTTCGGCGGCGCCGTCGGCATCATGATGCTGGCATTGTGGAGCGTGGGCCTCGGATTGGACGCCGCGGTCGGAAATCCGATGCGCGTCGCTCAATTGGCAGCCATCTACACGCCTGCCGCCGCGTTGTTCCTCATCGCGGGCGAGGTCCTGGCCGACCCGATCCCGCTCACGGCGGTGTTGGTCGGAGCACTGCTCGGCGGGTATCTGGGCGCCCACCTCGCACGCCGGCTCCCGGCCCCGCTGCTGCGCGCCATCGTGCTGACGACCGCCGTGACGATGACCGTGCTCTATTTCAACCGCGGTTGATCACCGCGCTGCCGTCGGCGCGCAACACGCGGTCTCCTCGACCTCGGGCGCCGCTCCGCCGCACTGGCAGTCGCCGGCGGCGCCGGCCGTCGCGCCGACGGGGTGGATGCTCGTGGCGTCGGGGGCGTCGGCCTTCACCGTGTAGACCTCCCACCGCTCCTGGCCGGGCCCGCGCACCCACACCTTGTCCTGCAGGGCGTAGCAGCAGGTGGTGTCGTTCTCGACGTCGGTGAACAGGCCGAGGCCGGTGAGCCGCTGCGTCGCCTCGTGCACCTCGTCGGTCGTCTCGACCTCCACCCCGAGGTGGTCCATGACGGTGGGCAGGCCGGGCTCCCCCTCGATGAGGACGAGCTTGAGGGGCGGTTCGGTGATCGCGAAGTTGGCGTAGCCCGGGCGCCTCTTGGCCGGTTCCACGCCGAACAGCGAGCGGTAGAAGGCAACCGAGGCGTCGAGGTCGGACACACGCAGCGCGAGCTGGACTCGGGACATGACCACTCCTTGTTTCGATGTCTGTCAAGACAAGAGGTTGCACCCTTGGATTGATGGCTGTCAAGATAGAGACATGTCGAATCAGGAGCGGATGCTCGCCGACCTCGCCGACGCGGTGGGCTGCTGCTCGCCGCTGGCCCGGGAACCGTTGTCAGCGGGCCAGGCCGTCGAACTGGCCCGGCTGTTCAAGGCGATGGGCGACCCGGTGCGGCTGCGCCTGCTCTCGCTGATCGCGTCGCACGAGGGCGGCGAGGCCTGCGTCTGCGACCTGACCGACGTCTTCGACCTGACGGGCCCCACGATCAGCCATCACCTCAAGGTGCTGCGCGAAGCCGGGCTGATCTCCGGGGAGCGGCGCGGGACCTGGGTGTACTACCGCGTCCAGCCCGAGGCGTTGCGACGGCTGTCCGCCGTGCTCGTCCCCGACGACGCCCTGACAGTCCCGGCGTGAGCACGCAGGAGGCCGACAGCACGTCCAACGCGCCGGCGGTCGTCGGGAAGCTCTCCACGCTCGACCGGTTCCTGCCCGTCTGGATCCTCGCCGCGATGGTCGTCGGGCTCGCCGCCGGCCGTCTCGTCCCCGGTCTCGGTCCGGCGCTCGACGCGATCGCCGTCGACGGCGTCTCGTTGCCCATCGCGCTGGGGCTGCTGATCATGATGTATCCGGTGCTGGCCAAGGTCCGCTACGACCGGCTCGACACCGTCACCGCCGACCGGCCGCTCCTGGTCTCCTCGCTGCTGCTGAACTGGGTGCTCGGACCGGCGGTGATGTTCGCACTGGCGTGGCTGCTGCTGCCCGACCTGCCCGAGTACCGCACCGGCCTGATCATCGTCGGGCTCGCTCGGTGCATCGCCATGGTCATCATCTGGAACGACCTGGCGTGCGGTGACCGGGAGGCCGCCGCCGTGCTCGTCGCCCTGAACTCGGTGTTCCAGGTGATCGCGTTCGCCGGGCTCGGCTGGTTCTACCTCGACGTACTGCCCGGCTGGCTCGGGCTCCCGCAGGCCGGCCTCGCCGTCTCCGCCTGGCAGATCGCGACCTCGGTGCTGATCTTCCTCGGGGTCCCGCTGCTCGCCGGCTACCTCTCCCGCCGGCTGGGCGAACGCACCAAGGGCCGGGAGTGGTACGAGTCCCGGTTCCTGCCGAGGATCGGCCCGTTCGCGCTGTACGGGCTGCTGTTCACGATCGTCGTCCTCTTCGCACTGCAGGGCGACGCCATCACCAGCCGACCCTTCGACGTCGCCCGCATCGCATTCCCCCTGCTCGCCTACTTCGCGATCATGTGGGCCGGCTCGTTCCTGCTCGGACGAGCGATCGGCCTGAGCTACGAGCGCACCACCACGTTGGCGTTCACCGCAGCGGGCAACAACTTCGAGCTCGCGATCGCGGTGGCCATCGCCACCTTCGGCGTGACGTCCGGGCAGGCGCTGGCCGGTGTGGTCGGCCCGCTGATCGAGGTGCCCGTGCTCGTCGGGCTCGTCTACGTCTCCCTCGCCGCCCGCCGGCGCTGGACCCGCCACCCCACTCCCGGAGGAACCCCGTGACCGACGACCCGACCACCGTTCCCGAGGTGCTCTTCGTCTGCGTGCACAACGCCGGCCGGTCCCAGATGGCCGCCGCGCTGCTCCACCACCACGCGCAGGGCCGGGTCCGGGTCACCTCGGCAGGCTCCGCGCCCGCCGACGACATCAACCCGGCCGTGCGCACGGTCATGGCCGAGATCGGCCTCGACCTGACCACGGCGTTCCCGAAGCGACTCACCACCGACGCCGTCGAGGCCGCCGACGTAGTCGTCACCATGGGCTGTGGCGACGCCTGCCCGGTCTTCCCCGGCAAGCGCTACCTGGACTGGGGGCTCACCGACCCGGCCGGCAGAAGTGCCGAGCAGATCCGCCCCATCCGCGACGAGATCGACGCCCGGGTCCGCGGGCTGCTCACCGAGCTCGTTCCGGCTCCCCCGTCCTGACCCCCGCCGGGGCCGTCGTCGATGAACAGGCGAGGACCGCCCGGGGGTGGGATGCTCCGATGCGTGGTGAGACCAGGGTGACCGACCACGAGGCCGCCCGGGTCGGGCCCGAGGTCGAGCCCCTTGCGCCGATCCGCGCCACCGACGGCGCTCTCGCCGAGGACACCGACGCCGACCTGGCCCGCCGCTTCCGGGCCGGTGATCCGGCGGCGCTCCGGGAGGCCTACGACCGGCACTCACGCGTGGTGTTCGGGCTCGCGTCGCGGGCTCTCGCCGGACACGACGACGCCGAGGACGTCACCCAGCAGGTGTTCGTCGGGGCCTGGCGCTCGCGCGCGACGTTCGACCCCGGGAGGGGCTCACTGGGGGGTTGGCTGGTCGGCATCACCCGCCGTCAGATCGCCGACGGGTACGCCGCCCGCGCCCGCGACCGCAAGATCACCGAACGGGCGGCCCACGCCGCCGTGGCCCAGCACCCGGGACCGGTGCCCGACCACGTCGTCGACGCTGTCGTGGTCGCCGACGAGATGGGACGGCTGCCTCCCCAGCAGCGCACCGTGGTGCGGCTGGCATTCTTCGACGACCTGACCCACCAGCAGATCTCCGCGGTGACGGGGCTGCCGCTGGGCACGGTCAAGAGTCATCTGCGGCGAGGGCTCGTGCGGTTGCGACGGCGGTGGGAGGTCGACGGTGTGGCATCCCGACCCTGACGCGCTCACTCTTGCCGCGCTGCCCGCAGAACCGCCCGACCCGCAGGTCGACGCCCACCTGACGACGTGCGCGCTGTGCCGCGAGGAGGTTGCGGCGCTGCGCGACACCGTCGCGATGGCGCAGGCCGGGGACGCCGGCCCCGCCGCGATGCCGCCACCCGCGCGCGTCTGGCAGGCCGTGCTCGACGAGCTGGGCGACACCGCGGCCCCGTCGCCCTCGGGGGTCGACCGCGGTACCGGTGGGCGTTCCGGCGCCGCCCGCCCGCGGTGGCGGCGCTGGGCCCTCCCCGTCGCGACGGCCGCAGCCGGTCTCGTCGCGGGCGTCGTGCTCGGTGTCGGGTTCGCCGGAGCTCCCCGGCCGGCGACGCTGGCACAGGTGCCGCTCGCGCCGCTGGCCGCCGCCGACCCCGCCGCGTCGGGGAGCGCGGACGTCCTGGAGTCCGGCGGGATGCGCCAGGTCGAGGTCACGGTCGACGATCCCGGCGGGATCCGGCCCGGGGCCTACCTGGAGGCGTGGCTGATGGACGCTGCGGGGACGCGGCTGTACTCGCTCGGCGCCCTCGCTCCCGAGGTCGACGGCTCCCGCTTCCGCGGGACGTTCGCGCTGCCCGCGGACCTGACTCTCGACCAGTTCGGTGTCGTCGACGTCTCGGCGGAGTCGCTGGACGGCGACCCGTCGCACTCCGGCACGAGCCTGCTGCGCGGGCACACGACATGAGCCGCCGGGGACGGCTGTGACTCCCTCGACAGTGGTTCTGCCCGCTCGCGGCCTACGCTCGTGATCGATCGGACCGGCAGTCTCCGGGAGGCCGGTCAGCCGAGACGTTCCGGGAGTGCCGATGCCGACCACCACCCGCGCTGCCGTGATGTGGGGCGCCGACCAGCAGTGGGACGTCGTCGAACTCGATCTCGACGACCCCAGGGACGGCGAGGTGCTGGTCCGCTTCGAGGCGGCAGGCCTGTGCCACTCCGACGACCACATCCGCACCGGTGACATGCCGGTCCGCTACCCGATGGTCGGCGGGCACGAGGCGGCCGGCGTCGTCGAGGCCGTCGGCCCCGGGGTGCGCCGCGTCCGGCCCGGTGACCGCGTCGTGTGCTCCTACATCCCGGTCTGCGGCACCTGCCGCTACTGCTCCACGGGCCGCCAGAACCTCTGCGACGCCGGCCGCAACGCCGTCAGCGGGATGCTGCCCGACGACACCTTCCGGTTCCACTCGCGCGACGGCCTCGACGTGGGCGGCATGTGCGTGCTCGGTGCCTTCGCCCAGCGCGCCGTGGTCAGCGAGTTCTCGTGCATCCCGCTGGACGACGACATCTCGTTCGAGCTCGCCGCCCTCGTCTCCTGCGGCGTCCCCACCGGCTGGGGAAGCTCGGTCTACGCCGCCGGGGTCCGGGCCGGGCAGACCGTGGTGATCTACGGCTGCGGCGGTGTCGGCATCAACGCGGTGCAGGGCGCGGCCTACGCAGGGGCCAAGAACGTCGTCGTGGTCGACCCCGTGCAGTACAAGCTGGACACGGCACAGGAGTTCGGAGCCACCCACACGTTCAGCGACCCGCAGGAGGCCAGGCGGTTCATCAAGAACGCCACGCGGGGCCAGTACGCCGACCACGCCATCGTCACGGTGGGGGTGAACGACGACACGGTCGTCTCGCACGCGATCGCCATCACCGGCAAGGGCGGACGGGTCACGATCACCGCCGCGGGCCGGGTGAGCGAGCAGCAGGTGAGGACGTACGACGGGCTGCTCGTCGCCTACCAGCGCCAGGTGCAGGGCGCGCTGTTCGGAGCGTGCAACCCCCTCCACGACATCCCCCGCCTGCTCGGTCTCTACCGCAGTGGCGACCTGAAGCTCGACGAGCTGATCAGCCACCGGTACACCCTCGACGAGATCAACGACGGCTACCGCGACCTGCTCGACGGGAAGAACATCCGCGGCATCCTCGTCCACGAGCACTGACCCCCCCCCCGCGAGTCGCCCACTCCGCGCCCGCGAGTCGCCCATTTCCTGCTGCGAGCGGCCCCGTGACAGCGTTGTGGTCCCGTGTTGCTGTTCCAGGGCGCTCTGACGCAGCGATATGTGTCCATGACGCGGAGGCATGGCCTGGGCGGGTCTCAGGTTCCGCTGAAGTCGGGTGCCGGGCCCATCGCGTTGAGTGCCGTGACGATCGTCCGCTCCTCGTAGGCGAAATGTGCCTCCAACTCGGACGAGAGCCGATCGAGCTCGTCCCGTAGCCGTCCGGGGTCGCTCTCACCGGAGACGTAGCCGTCGACGAGCCGGCGGATCTCCCCTTGCAGCCGTGCGACGACAGCGTGTTCCTCACCCAGTTTCGCCAGTTCCGGAGCGAGCGCGGGGAACCGTTGCGCGAGCATCGGGAATGCGCCCATGTTCTCGCCCGTGTGGTGTTGTTCCAGCGCTCCGCAGAACTCGAGGCACCGCCTGCGCATCTGTTGCGCGAGGTCGTCCGGCCTGCGGTCAATGGTGACGGCATCCGCCCGGCCCTCGTATATCTCGTCCACCTGACGACGAAGCTCGACCAGCTCGCTGCGCAGCCAGTCGTGGCCCTCCACAAGCAAATCGCCTAGCCCCCGCGCCCGATCCACACCCGGTGTCGGCGAGATGCGGTGCAGGGTCACCACCGGAATCACCCGCGTGGTCCTGGTCTGGTAGTCCCCGAATCCCGGAGCCTGCTCGACGACTTTGCGAAAGAGCGCGTCGCGCTCCTCGCCGACGGGGATTCCCGCGATCGCGTCATAGGTCTCGGTGCCGGCCTCGACCGTCACCGCCGGGTTGTGCCGGATGTTGTGGTACCACGCCGGATGGGTGGGTGCGCCCATGGCGGACGCGACGACGAGCGGCTGCCCGTCGATCTCCAGATACCCGAGCGGACTCGTCCGGCGCAGGCCGGTCCTGGCGCCGACGGTGGTCAGGAGGGCCAGCGTGGAACCCTCGAACATCCCGCCCACTCGGCCGCCGTTGGCCCGGAACTCCGCGATGATCTGGCGCTGGAACTCGTCGAAGTCAAAACTCTCCTCGGTCATGCTGCCCTTTCGAATCGATCCATCGGATCGGAGGACGACACCACCAAGAGACGGCACGAAAGAACCCCGCGGGCCAAACGCACTGGGAAAGCGATACCGCGACTCCGGCGAGGAGCAGTACCGATCTCTATAGTGGCTGAGTAGCCGCTACCTCCATGCGTAGGCCCATACGGGGCTCGCCGGAAAATTAGCACGAGGCCCCCGACGCGGCAAGGCCGGATCATCGCCGCGATAGGCACGTCCCGCGGTCAGGGCCCGCCCATCAACACGTACTCGGCGAGGCGGTCGTCGTCCCCGACGAACACCTCCATGCCGCACACCGATTCGTCGGGACGGCCGAGGATGTCCATACGGTGATGCAGCGGCGGAGCGAAGGTCCCCAGCCTGCGGAGGGGCTCTCGGTCCGGCGCCGCGGCGTCGACGTCATGCCTGGTCGTCACAATGGCATTGCCATTGCCCGACATGGCGAAGTGCCGGCCGCAGACCTGCACCTTCTCGGGCAGCGCCGCCGGCGAGAACAGCGACACCCTGTACAGGTGCTCATGAACCACGCTGTACCCGCCGACGAGGACGACCAGCGCTCCGAGCACGAGCAGGGCCCTCTGTCGCGGTAGCACCGTTGAATCTTGGCACCAGAGGCACCACGCTGTGACGGCTCTGGCGCTCGGCATCGTCGTCGGCCAGACTCCCCGCATGGGGCCCGGTGATCCTCAGGTCCGACGCGACGCCCGGACCGTCGAGATCGCTGTCGCGGTGCTCCTGGGTGGCCTCATCGCAGTTGTCCCCAACGTCGCGCTGTGGCTGGCCGGCCTTGCCGTGGGTGTCGAGGACCCCGGCTGGGACTCGACGAGACACACGGTCCTGATCGCCACGATCGTCATCGGCGTTGCCGTGGCGGCCGGGTGGCTGTTTCGGGCGCGCCGAAGAGGGCTCTGATCGGAGAAGATGCCGGGCTGTGGCCGCCGACTGCCTGATCTGTGAAAAGCACGCCGGACGCGGCCCGCTCGTCGGCCCTGTGGTGTGGGGGAACCGCGATGTGCTTGTCTCGCACCGGCCGGCCGACCCGGACGGCCGAGGTTTCCCGGGCCATCTCTTCGTGGAGAGCCGACGACACGTCGCCCGCTGGGACGAGTTGACGTCGGGCGAGGCCGAGTCCGTTGCGAGGGCGGCATGGCTGGCAGCCCGGGCCCTACGCGCCGAACTGCCCGTGGAACTCGTCTTCTCCGCGATCATCGGAATGAATGTGCACCACTTTCACCAGCACGTCTTCGTGCGGTACCCCGAAACACCGAGTGACGTCGACTGGATGGGGTCGCTCTCGTGGGACGGGGCACCGCGATCACACGTCGACGCTCTCGCAGCCCGGCTCGGACGGCACTTCGGCCGGGAGTGAATCCGTCACGCGGTCCGGGCGAGGCGGAAGCCGAGGTCGTCGATCGCGAACGACGGGTGGCTGCGGCGACGGACCGTGGCTCCGCAGCCCCGAGCCGACTCGGCCCAGCCACCGCCGCGGAAGATGCGGTAGGAGCCGTAGACCTCCTCGTCGTAGAGGTCCCAGCACCACTCCCAGACGTTTCCCAGCATGTCGTACAGCCCCCACGGGTTGGGCGCCTTGCCGCCCACGTCGTGGAGCCGACCCCCGGAGTTGTCCGCGTACCAGGCGATGTCGTCGATCTCCCCGTACCGGTATCCGCTGGTCCCCGCCTTACAGGCGTACTGCCACTCCGCCTCGGTGGGTAGGCGGTAGCCGTTGGAGGCCCAGTCGCAGGTCACCTCCCCGGTCCGGGCGTCGCGGGAGTAGGCCTGCTCGAGGCCGGAGCGGTCCGACATCAGGTTGCACAGGTCGATCACGTCGTGCCAGCTGACGTTCACCACGGGCGAGGCACCGCCCTCGGTCGTGACGGGATACCGGCCGAGCAGGAACGGGGCGATCTCGACCCGCCAGCGGGTGCCGCGGCGGTCGTCCCGAAGATCCACGGCGCCACCGGGGACGCGGACCATCGAGGAGACCGACGAGTCGTCGGCGGGCGGTTGCACGCGGTAGGCCTCTCGGGTCGGACGCCCACGAGACGTGGCGCGGCGGCTGGTTGGCTCCTGCTCGGCGGTAGGGCGTCCCAGCCGAAAGTCAGTCGGCCGCGGACCCGCGCCGGCCGTTGCGCTGGTGGACGGGTGCGGCGTCGGGCTCCACGGACCACTCGACGAACCTCCGGGCGAGCCCGGTGCCCATGCCGAGGTTGTCGGGCCGCCGGTCGCTGTACTGCCGTCGCGCGCTGAGCACAGGGCGGAGGCAGAGCACGTAGGTAGCGCCGATCATCAGTACCGCGAGCACGCCGGAGAACAACACGGCGATCATCACCGTGAACGAGTCGACCATCACTGACATCCCGCCGTGCGGCCGGTCAGGTCGGCGAACCGCTGCTCGACACCGTCGGCGTCGGACCAGTGGTGCTGCCCGTACATCATCATCAACATCTCACGCCCCCCGGCGAGTACGGCGACTCCGTACAGCAACTGCATAGCTCCCCCTCGAGACATGACCACACGGCCTCCGACGGCACCGCGGATCTACTGCCTACGTACGGAGACAGTACAACGTCCGTGGCCGCGGAGAAGCTGATGGTTCGCTGTCAATATCACTACGGACAACGGGCCCGACCGGTTCAGTGGTTGCTGCCCACATGTGACACGGACAACGTGCTCGAACCACCCGCCGCCGGCGTCAGCAGGCTCCCGGCGCGGTGGAGCGGGCCACGCGGGGCGGCTGCCGGCGCGGCCGTCCACCATAACTACGACCTCGGTACGGAGGTAGTAGTTCTGTCCGTGCTGCGTCAGGATGAGCACGGTCGATGTCTGGAGGCGGCATGCGCGGGTTCGGCGAGCTGGAGGCGGTGGTGATGGACCGGCTGTGGGCGATGGGCGGGTCCGGCACGGTCCGTGATGTGCTCGAGCAGCTGCAGCAGGACCGCACCATCGCCTACACCACGGTGCTGTCCACGATGGACAACCTCTACCGCAAGGGCCACCTCACCCGGGCACGGGAAGGTAAGGCGCACCGCTTCCAGACCGTGGTCAGCCACTCCGAACACACCGCTGCGCTGATGCACCAAGCCCTCAACACCGACTCCGATTCCGAAGCGGTGCTGACGCACTTCGTCGGAGAGATGACCGACGACGAGCTGGCCCGGCTGCAACAGGTCCTGCGCCGCCGCTCCAGCGAAACACCTCGATGAGCTTGCCCGTCTGCGTCCTGGGCTCCAGCGTGGTGGTGACGGTGGCCGGCCCCCCGGTGCTGCGGCGGGCCACGCGCGCCGGGGTCGCTCCGGCATGGGGGATGGCCGCGTGGATCACCACCATGGTCAGCGTGCTGGGCGCCTGGGTGGTGGCGGCGGCCATGCTCGTCGATGGGCTGGCCAAGGGTTGGGGCCATCTCGACGGGGCGCTCGGCTGCTGTGTCGCCGTACTGGCCGGCCTGGTCGGGGATGCACCTCGCGGGATCGTGCAGAGCGGACTGACCACGGCAGTCACGCTCACCACCCTCGCGCTCGCGCTGGTCGTGGTGCGGGTGGGGTTCGACCTGCGTCGGGCTCGCGCCGGCACCCGCCGTCACGCGGAAGCTGCGGTGCTGGCCGCCCGGGGGACCCCACGCGGCCCCGGCGGAGCGCTCGTGGTGGACGTGAAGCACCGCAGTGTGTACTGCCTGCCCGGGCGGATCCGCACCATCGTGTTCACGCGTGCCGCCCTGGACGCGCTCGACGAGGCCCAGGTGGCGGCGGTCATGGCCCACGAACGGGCCCACCTGACCGGACGCCACCACCAACTGCTCGCCTTCACCGCCGCACTGGCGCGGATCCGGCCCGGCAGGCGCTTGTTCGCTGAAGGCGCCGCCTCGGTCGCCCGACTGGCGGAGATGGCCGCCGACGACGCCGCCGCGCGACGCCACGGCCGGGAGACGGTCGTCGGCGCGTTGCTCGCCCTGTCCGGACCCGACCGGTCGCCTCAGGGCCGAGTCCCGGCCCCAGGGCTCGGTGCGGCGGGGGCCGGGGTGGCCGACCGCGTGGAACGCCTGCTGTTCCCGCCCGGCCCGGTCCGCGCCCGCCTCTCCCGCGTCGCCACCACAGGCGCTCTGCTGTTCGGCCCGCTCCTGGTGGGATCCCTGACGGTCCTGTCCCCGCTGTGCATGCCCCTCATGCTGTGACCGGAACCGGGTGCCCGGTGGCCGGCACGGAAGAATGCTGCGGTGACCTGGACATCGCCTGCGCCCGCCCCTGCACCCGGCCTGCTGACAACCGGACCGATGACGGGCGCGGAACGGCCCATCCTGGAGAGCTACCTGGCCCACCACCGCGCGACGTTGCTCAGGATCTGCGCAGGCCTGACCGGCGAGCAGCTCGCCGCGCGGCCGGTGCCACCGTCGACGTTGTCGTTGCTGGGGCTCGTTCGGCACCTGGCCAAGGTCGAGCGGATCTGGCTCAGGCAGCGAGTCGCCGGGCAGGACGTACCGCCACTGCACGGCGGCCCGGGCAACAACACGGACTTCGACCTGGTCGACCCGGCTCGCGCCGAGCACGAGGTGCAGGCTCTGTGCGAGGAGTGGCACCTCGGGGATGAGGCGGTCGCGACGGTGCCGCTCGACCACGAGTTCGACTTCCGCGGCGACCCGATGTCCCTGCGCATGGTCTACGTGCATCTCATCGGTGAGTACGCCCGGCACAACGGCCATGCCGACCTGCTGCGTCAGGTGCTCGACGGCGTCACCGGGCGCTGAGCTCCCGGACTACCGGTTCGCCCGGTGGAGTTGCTTCTCGACGAGACGCCGGACTGCGGGGATGAGCATGGCGCGCATCGTCATGTCGGTGAGCCAGACGTGCGCCTGGGTGGGCGGGGCGTACTGGCGCACCCCCGCCCGGGCCGCCGCCTGCCGCTTCGTGATCGTCGGGCGCAGCGCGGCCTCCCACCGGTCGAGCGCGGCGGTGACACCGACGTCCGCGACATCCTCCAGGGCGGTGCCGAGTCGATCGGCGCCCGTCATGGCCAGGGTGGCGCCGTAGCCGGCGAACAGCGTGACGCACCAGGCGGCATCACCCAGCAGCACGACCCGGCCGCTGCTCCACCGGTCCGCGACGATCTGGCTGACCGAGTCGAAGTACGCGGCTGACGGGTTGGCCGCGAGCTGACGCAGGGCGTCGGGCACGCCGCCACCGAGGTCGCCGAACGCCGCGGCGAGCGCGTCAGCAGCCCCGCGCGCCAGCTCGGCGTCGGGGTCGGCACACCGGTAGGTGAAGAACGCCGACGACCGCTCCGAACCCATGTTGATCACCGCGGCGGTACGGCCCGGTCCGATGAACGTGGTGCCGGACGCGTCCGGGACGCTCGCCGGAGCGTCGTCGAGCGGGAACGCGGCCACGACGAGCCCGAGATCGACGCGGAGGTCCCGCTCGGCCCCGATCACCGCAGCACGGACACCGGAGTGCAGCCCGTCGGCGCCGACGAGGAGGTCGACCCGCTCCGTGCTCCCGTCGCTCAGGGTCACCGAAACCCCGTCGGCACCGTCCTCGACGCGAGCGACGGTGGTGGCGAAGCGGATCTCGACGTCGTCGCGCACCGCTCGGTACAAGGCGGACTCGAGATCTCCCCGGAACACGGTGACGGCCCGGCCGCCCAGCGCGGCCTGTACGACCGACTGGGGGACGGCGAACTTGTGCCGCCCATCTGCCTCACCAGGATCGAGGTGAAGGTTCCCAGGTCACGAGCCTCCAGCTCGGGAAGGATGCCGAGCTGCTCGGCCGCGTCGTAGCCCGGTCCGACCAGGTTCACCAGGTAGCCGCTGCTGCGCCGGCCGGGCGCGCGCTCGACGATCAGCGTCTCCCACCCGATGCGACCGAGCCGCGTCGCCGTGGCCAGCCCGGCTATCCCAGCACCGGCGATCAGCGCCCGCCTCGCTCGTCCTCGGCCGTTCGTGTCGTGCTCGCCGTGATCCACCGTCATCTCCTCGGACGTGAAATGAGCGATCGCTCATACTTAGTATGAGCATTTGTTCATACTCGGCGCAAGGAGGCGGGATGCACGTGCCCGGGCACCTACACTCAGGTCATGCCCCGTGGCATCGCGATCCCCGAGGTCCGGCAGCAACTGTTCGCCGCCACCGAACGCGTGATCGTCCGCGACGGAACAGCCCGCCTCACCACCCGGGCGATCACCCGCGAAGCCGGGGTGGCCACCGGACTGCTGTACGCCCACTTCCCCGATCTCGACGACTTCCTCGCCGCGTACGCCGTTGACCGCGCCTTCCTGCTGTGCGCGCAGGCCGCCCACCTGCCGGGGCGCGCCGGCACCGGCACCGTGGCCGGGAACCTGACCGACGCCCTCACCGCGACGCCACCGGAGGCCCTGCTGGCGCAGGTGCAGCTGCTCTCCGCCAGACCGGGACTGGCCGGCCGGGTCCGCGCCGTCCTGGGCGACACCGCAGCCGGGCTCGATGCCGTCGAGCAGGCGATCAGCCACTACCTCACCCAGGAGCAGCGCATCGGCCGGCTGCCCGCCACCGCCGTTCCCGCGGCGCTCGCCCTCGCCCTGGTCGGCACGCTCCACCATCTCGCCCTCGGCGCGGAGTCCACGCCGGTTCAGCGATCCCGGATCGCGGAGCTCACCAACGCGCTGATCAACGGGGACGCGGCCGGCTTCCCCGACCCGCACACCACGACGACCGAGAACGCCGAACCCAGGTAGCCGTCGCCTGCGGCGCTCCGGTCAGCTCTCCGGGGACACCCCGGGACGACGCACCCCCGTGACCCGGACGCGGAAGCCCGTCGTCGGGCCGGGGGTCGGGGCCGCCTTGCGCCGGAGCACGTAGTCGGGCGGATCGAGAGCCAGGTCGAGCCGGTGGAACAGGCGCGCCGCCGTGAGAGTCATCTGCACGTCAGCGATGCCCTTGCCGAGACACGTGTGCGGGCCCTTGCCGAACGGCGCGTACGCACCGGGGGTGGCGTGCTCGCGCCGCTCGGGGCTGTAGCGGTCGATGTCGAACGCCTGCGGGTTCGGGAAGTACTCGGGCAGGAAGTGCGGGACGGTGACCGCGCAGTACACCGGTTCACCCTCCCGGATCCGGTATCCCGCGTACTCGAAGTCCCGATCGGCGACCCGCGGCTGCGCGACGGCGATCGGGTAGAGGCGCATCGCCTCCATCACGGCCCCGTTGATGGACGGCATGTCGGCGAGGGACGCATCCGTGACGGGACCGCGGGCGAACACGGCGTCGGCCTCGGCCCGGACCCGCTCGAGCACCTCGGGGTGCTTCAGGACGGCGTAGACCAGCGAGGACAGGGTGTTCGCCACCGTGTCGAGACCCGCGACGTAGGGGCCGGTGAGGGCGAGGACGAGGTCGTCGGCCGAGACGAGTGACGGATCGCGGTCGTGCGCGTCCATGATGTCGTCGACGAGCGTGCGCGCGTCCCCGACGGCGGCCGGCCGGTTGCGATGGTCCCGGATCATCTGCCGGCCGAGTTCGTTGACGCGCGCCTTGGCCCGCCGGTACTTCGGCCGCTTGAGCACGATCGCGGGACGCTGCTCGGTGACCAGTGCGTTGAGGATGTACAGGATCACCGTCCGGATGTCCGTGACGTACTCGCGCGGCGCGTGGCCGGTGAGCAGGATCCCGAGCTGGCTCGTCACCATGTACTGGATCGCGGTGACCACCGGCACCGCCGTCCCGGCCCGCCAGTCCTGGTCGAGGCAGCCGTCGGTGATGGCGACGACGTCGTCGAGCCTGCCCCGCAGCGCCTCGCGCGAGTACCCGCGACGCATGACCTCCCGCAGCCTGCGGTGCTCGGGACCGTCGACCCCCGTGAGCGTCCGCGTGGCGCCGTACTCGTCGACGAGCCCCTGCCACACCTCCTTGGACCGCAGGCTCGCCTGGCCGTCACGCGAGCCCATCCAGCGGGCGAGCTCCGGCCCCGCGAGGACGGTCAGCGTCCGGTTGAGGGCGCGGACGCGGAAGACCGGGCCGTGTTCGAGATAGCTGCGGACGAAGAACGCCGCCGGGTCCCGCGCGAGGTCGGCGACACTGCCCACGACGGGCAGCCCTCGCACGACGGGGATCGTCTTGTCCGCGACTGTCGGTGTGCTCATCCAGTCCCCCCTGATCCGCGTACCAGCGTCCCGCCTCCACCGGCACCGCGTCCAGGGTGGTCCGGCCCACCGTCGGGCGATCAGTCGCGCCACGGGTGCCGTAGCTTGCCCCGGTGTCGACCGCCCTTGCCGGCTACACCGCCGACCATGCGCTCCCCCTGGCCACGCTGGACCCGGACGCGCCCTTCGACGACCTCGAACCGCTGGCCGCCCGCTTCCGCGCCGCGCGGGTCGTCGCGATCGGCGAGAGCGCGCACTTCGTCCGCGAGTACTACTGGTTGCGACACCGCCTGCTGCGGTTCCTGGTGGAGCGGTGCGGGTTCACGGCCTTCGCGATGGAGTCCGGGTTCAGCGAGGGGCTCGAGGTGGACTCCTGGGTCCGCGGCGGCCCCGGCGACCTGGACACCGTCGCCGAGCGGGGCATCACCTACCGGATGGGCCGGTGCCCGGAGATGCGCGCCCACCTGAGCTGGATGAGGTCGGCGTCCGTGCCGTTCGCCGGACTCGACGTCCCGGGTTCGGCCGCCTCGCCACTGCCCGCGTTGCGCAACATCCGGCGCTACGTGGACGGTGCCGACCCCGGCGCCGTCCCGCTGGTCGACGAGCTGATCAACCGGGTCGAGAAGTACGCGAGCGAGTCCACCATCACCGCGCTGGCCGCCTACACGCAGCTCGACCGGGCCGACCGCGATGCCGTGACCGCCGGCCTCGCCGATCTGGCCGTGTGGTTCGACGCCACACAGGGCGCAGCCGCCCGAGACACCCACGACGTCGTGCGACACGAACTGCGGTTGGCCTGCCTGCTCGACCATGGTCTGCGCAGCCAGGCAGCGCAGATCCTCGCCGGGTCGACCGCCCATCCCCCTGTCTCCGCACGTGACCGCGGGATGGCCGAGTCGGTGTTCTGGATGCTCGACCGCTTCGGGGCGGACGCGAAGATCGTCATCGGCGCCGCCAACAACCACATCCAGCGGGCCCCCTTCACCATGCCGGGGTTCGAGCTGTCCGTCGCCGGGACCCACCTGGCCCACCGGCTCGGCGACGCCTACGTGGCGGTGGCCGTGACCAGCACCGGGGGCACGACGACGACGCGCCGGGCCAACCCCGCCGCTCCGGGTGGTGTCGAGATAGCGGGTGCCGAGCTCGGGCCGCCCGTGGACGGCAGCATCGAGGCGGTGCTCTCGGGGCTGAGCGTCGTGGACCTTCGTGGCGCCCGCGGTCACATCGCGGGGCCCGACAGCATCCGGGTCATGGACATCTACCAGCCGACGCCGGTGCTCGACGCCTTCGACCTGGTGGTCAACATCCCGCGGATCTCCCCCAGCGCGCAGGTCACCGGCTGAGCACGCCGGTCAGAGGATCTTGCGGAAGTACGTGGCGTGCCGGTCGTAGCCGATCGCCTCGTAGAAGCTGTCCGCTCGGGTCGTCGCGAGGGCGACCAGCCTGCCGCCCCGCCCGCGCACCCCGTCCTCGAACGCGGCCATCAGTCGCGAGCCGAGGTTCCGGCGCCGCAGGCTCTCGTGGACGGCGATCTCCTCGACCCAGGCCACCGGCCCGTTGGCGAAGAAGGCCGGGTGCTCGAACCCCAGCAGGTAGCCACCGACCTGCCCGTCGACGTCGATCACCAGCACGTGCGCATCGGTGGCGGACAGGACGGCGGCGAAGCTTCGACGGAACGCCGCCGGCTCGACGGTGAACGAGACGGCCATGTCGGCGGCCAGCTCGAACACGGCCTCGACGTCGCCGATGTCCGCAGGCCGGACGCGCGACGTGGGGAGATCGGTCATGTGGTCGACGCTACGACAGCTGTCCTGACGTCACCCGGTACGGGCGTTGCCCGGCCTGGGATGGGTGAGACGCCGCAAACCGGGCATCCCGGGGTCGTCCCCCAACAGGCCGATGACAAGGACGTCGCACATGTTCATGAACGTTCAGCGCCTGATCAACGAGATCGTCCCCGACGAGCCGGATCCTGCCGCGGCGAACGCCCTGCAGGAAGGGCTCGGCGGTCAGTTCGGCGAGATGCGCACGATGATGCAGTACCTCTTCCAGAGCTTCAACTTCCGCGGAGCGGCAGCCAAGCCCTACCGCGACCTGCTCTACGGGGTGGGGACGGAGGAGATCAGCCACGTCGAGCTGATCGCCACCACCATCGCCCGGCTCACCGACGGGTCGCCGCGTTACAAGGGCTCGGCCAAGAAGCCCCTCGACGAGCCGGGCAAGGGCGGCGCGACACCGCTGGCCGACGCGATGAGCATGGGCAACATCCACCACTACCTCGTCGGAGCCCAGGGCGCCCTGCCCGTGGACGCCGCGGGCAACCCGTGGTCGGGCTCGTATGTCTACAACAGCGGCAACCTGGTGCTCGACCTGCTCTACAACCTCATGCTCGAGTCCACCGGCCGGCTGCAGAAGTGCCGGATCTACGAGATGACCAAGAACAAGACCGCCCGCTCGACGGTGGCCTACCTGATCGTCCGCGACCAGGCACACGAGAACGCCTACGCGAAGGCGCTGGAGACCCTGGGCGTCAACTGGGGCAAGACCCTGCCGATCCCGAAGACCGACGCCGAGCGTTTCCCGGAGGTCAAGAAGCTGCTCGACCAGGGGCTGCACCTCAAGCAGTACACGTTCAGCCTCGACAACCTGTCCGAGGCCGGCAAGATCTACCGCGGCTCCGCTCCCGCCGCCTCGAACGGTGCCGCGTTGACCACCGAGCAGCGGCCCGAGGGGTTCCCGATGGACATCGCGGTGGAGCGTCCGGAGGAGTTCGCGCCCGGGCTGGACCCGGCGCTGCTCGAGCTCGTGCAGGCCACCGCCGAGCTGGAGCTGGCCGAGGCCGACGCCCCGGGCTCGGGCGCGGGCAAGAAGCGCCGCTGACCTCCCCGGTCACCACGCTGAGCAGAAGCCCCTCCGATGTCGGAGGGGCTTCTGCCGCGTGATGGGTTGCTGCCGGTGGCTCAGGGGGCGACGGGAGCAGCACGCCCGACGAGGGCCGTCAGCACCACGAGGAGCGCGACCGATCCGCCGAGCACCATGACGGTCGACGGGGGGCGGCGTCCACCACGACACCCCGAAGCAGTGCCCGATGGCGATCGTGGCTTGGAAGGACGACGTGAAGAGGATGGAGGCCGCCTCCGGCGCGGGGGGCCGAGGTGGAGAACCAGGTCTGCGAGCAGACCGGGACGGCGCCGTAGGCCAACCCCCACATTGACCGGTGGGGGTCTGGCGGAACTGGTCGCTCGCGGCCGTGCTCCCGCCGGTGCCGCCGTCGTGGAGCCGACCGAGCTTCTTCACCTCCACGTGCGCCAGCCCGCCCGGGCGGGTGCGTTCGCAGCGGCGGATCACCGTGCCTGCCGGTGGGGCGGTCGAGCCAGGCCGGCCGTGCGAGTCCGTGGCGGTCGGACGGCGTGGAGCGATCGGCAAGCCCGGCGGCCACTGTCACGAGCGCTGAACGGCCGTTGACCTGCGACGATGAACATCAGCTCGAACATATGTTCGAGTATGATGGAGGGGTGTCGGACAGCCCGCTCACCACCGCGCACCGCCTCCTGGCCGAGGCGATCCACGCGCTGTCCGCGGTCACCGACGCCGCCACCGACGACGACCTGCTGTCCGTCCTCACCTTGTGCGAAGGCACCAGCCGGCGGCTGGACCGGGTCGTCGTCGCCACCGTGGCCACTCTGGAACGGCGGGGCACGTTCGCCGAGCGCGGCTACACGTCCACCTCGGCGGCGTTGGGGGATCTGCTCGGCTGGGAACGGTTCGAGGCCCGCCAGCGGGTGGTCGCCGCCGAACAGGTCTGCCCACGGGTCGGACTCGACGGCACCGCGCTGCCCGCGAAGCTGCCTGCCACCGCCGCGGTGTTCGCCGCCGGGCACACCGGCCTACGCCACGTCGCAGTGATCGCCCGCGTGCTCGCCACCCCGGCCGCAGAAAGGCTCACCCCCGACGTGTGGGCCGGCGCCGAAGCCCAACTCGCGGAGAAGGCCGCCGTCTACACCCCATCCGAACTACAGGCCTGGGGCACCGCTCTCGTCGAGGCCCTCGACGAGGACGGCGCCGAGCCCGACGACCGCCCACCCGCCGCGGTCAACGAACTGCACCTGCTCCGGCACCGCGGCAAGCCCGGCGGCACGGTGAAGGGCCGGTTCGACGACGCGGCGATGTTCGACGCCATCGCCACCGTGATCGACGCCCACGCCCGGCCCGCCAGTGGCGACGAGCACCGCAGCACCGCGCAACGGCAGGCCGAAGCGCTGGCCGATGTGTGCGGGTACGTGCTTGACCATGGTGATGTGCCCGCGTGCGGTGGGCGGCGTCCACACCTGAATGTGTTGGTTCGGCTGGAGGATCTGGAGAACCGGGCTCGCGCCGCGTGTTTGGACTTCGGGGGCACGTTGTCGCCGGAGTCGTTGCGGATGCTGGCTTGTGACGCGAGGGTCGTGCCGGTGGTGTTGAACGGGAAGGGTCAGCCCCTCGATGTCGGGCGGGTCACCCGCACCATCCCGGACGGGCTGCGCCGTGCCATCGCCGCCCGCGACCGCGGGTGCGCCGGGTGCGGGCGGCCGCCGTCATGGTGCGAGGTCCACCACATCACGGCTTGGCAGAACGGTGGCGACACCGCCCTGCACAACTGCGTGATGTTGTGCCGGGCGTGTCACCGGCTGCAGCACCACTCCGAGTGGGAAGTCCGGATCCGCGACGGGTTGCCCGAGTTGATCCCCCCGGCCTGGATCGACCCGCAGCGAAGACCCCGCCGAAAACCACTCCTGCACCTCGCCGCATAAGAGGTCGCGAAGAGAGGCGCGGTCGGCAGAGCCTCTGTGATCACTGGGGGACACATGTCCTCAGGCCACGCCGTCAACAACGCTCATGGTCACTACAGCTAGACCCCCAGCTCGGCCGGGACGCGGGCAGCCGCGATCGCCTTCAGCAGAAGGGCGTGGTCGCGCTCGTTGCGGTCCGCGTACACCTGCGCGAAGTCGGTGACCGCATCCGCGAACGTGTTCGAGGAACCGAGGTAGGCCGCGATCGCGATGCGGTCGCCGGTGCGGGCGTGCGCACGGGCGAGGGTCCACGCGCACAGCTGGGCGTAGATCCGCATTCCGGCGGGGACCATCTCCTCGACCTCCACCGAGCCCTTCCAGTCCCGCAGCTGGCGGAGGTAGAAGTCGCGTTCCTGCCCGTCGACCCCGGACACGCGCTGCCACCCCAGCAGGATGTCGCCGACGGTCTGCATGAGCCGCTGGCCGACCACCACCCGCTCGGCGTGGTTGGGCTGTTCCGCCGCGCCGAGGTACGGCTCCAGCACCGACGCAGTGGCCTCCTTGGCCTGCAGGAACAGCGGGTCGCCTGCGTCTCGGCCCAGGAACAGGATCATCCACGAGCGGGTCCCGACGCTCCCGATGCCCACGACCTTGCGGGCGACGTCGACGGGGCGGTACTGGTCGTACAGGGCTCGTCGCTCGGGCGGCAGGCTCGCGCGGTAGCTGCGCAGCAGCTCGTCGATGTCGCGCTCCAGGTCGCTTCGAGCCGCGACGTCCGGGTACAGGTCCCGCACCGGTACGACGAGGGGCGGCTCGGCGACGAGCCGCAGGCGCCCGTCCTCCATGCTCGTGAACCGGCGCAGAGCGCCGAGGTTGTCGCGGGTGCGCGCCTTGGCCAGCCCGCGGGCCAGGCGCTTGCGCCCGGTGGCGGCGAGCTCGGACTCGTAGCGCCGGCGGATCTCCTCGACGTCCGCACGGGCGTACCAGACCTCCAGGGTGGGCATGCCGGCGAACGAGTGCATGGCTCGCTGGTACTCGCGGGCGGCGGTGCGGAGGATTCGCCGGCGGTCGGCGGCGCGGAACCCCCGGTCGCGGCCGGCCACCTCGAGGCTGGTGATCAGCCGCTTGACGTCCCACTCCCACGGCCCGCGCAGCGTCTCGTCGAAGTCGTTGATGTCGAACACCAGCCGCCGCTCGGGTGAGCCGAAGAACCCGAAGTTGGACAGGTGCGCGTCACCGCAGAGCTGGACGTCGATACCGGACACCGGCGAGCCGGCCAGGTCGCAGGCCATCACAGCAGCCGCGCCGCGGAAGAACGCGGAGGGCGAGGCGGCCATCCGCCCGTACCGGATCGGGAGCAGGTCCGGTTCGCGCGACCCGTCCTGCTCGGCCAGTACCTCGACCGGATCCGGGCGCGGTCCGGCCAGGCAGCGCCGGTCGTGCGCGGAGCGTGGGGCGTCGACGCGGGCGGCCCTCCCGCGGTCGACGCACTCCGCGACGCTCGGCGGCCGGATCCCCTCGGCGGCAGCCCGTTCCGGAGCGGTGGTGGCCATCCGGTCCTCCTGGTTCTCGAACGGTGGACGGGCGGTGCCGGTCACGCCAGGCGTGGCGGAGCGCCCTCGTGGAGCGCGTCGTCGATCCAGCGCAGGACCGGCGGGTCGATCGGCATGCCCCGCACGTGTCGGGGTGCCACCCACTTCGCCTCGCACGTCTCCCTGCCGTCGGGGGCCGGAGTGCCTCCGACGGCGCGGGCCTGCAGGACCACGACGAACTGCTGGCGGACGCTCCCGTCCACGGCGCGCACGACGTGCGCCGGGTCGGTGTAGATCCCGACGAGCCCGGTGATCTGGGCCTGCACGCCCGCCTCCTCGGCGGTCTCGCGCACACCGGCGGACATGGCGCTCTCCCCGACGTCGACCCGCCCGCCGGGGAGCTCCCACGATCCGCTGTCGCAGCGCCGGACGAGCAGCAACTGCGCCAACGGGTTGCGGGCGGCGACGAACACCGACGGCACGACGGTGGTGGCCGAGGGCGCGCGCGGATCGTGGAAGTGGACGGCGCGGGCCGGCTCGGCCGGGGATGGCGGGGGTGGAACGGCTCCGGGGCCCGGCCCGCGTTCGGCGCCGAGGCTCCCACGCTCGGACGAGCGGCCGGCGGTCTCGCTGCCGAAGGACGTCGTGTCCATCCCGCCTCCTTCCGGCCGCCGCGGGTGGTGCCCGGCGCACCGTGACAGCGTCCGCGTGACCGGATGGCCGCACATCCTCCGCTGCGGGTGAGGGCTGCCCCTCCGGGTTCTGTCACCCGGCGAGGGTGATGCCCGCCGGGCGACCGAGCCCGCAGAGTCGCCGGCACCAGGACCGACCGGAGGGTAGGCAGATGGCAACTTTGACGGTGTGGCGGTTCGACACGGCCGACGGGGCGCAGAACGCGCTCACGACGCTCGAGCGGCTCCAGAAGGAGGAGCTCATCCAGGTTGTGGACGCCGCGGTGGTGTCGTGGCCCGAGGGGCGGAAGAAGCCACGGACCAAGCAGCTCCACAGCCTCGCCGGGGCGGGTGCGCTCGGCGGGAGCTTCTGGGGCCTGCTGTTCGGCCTGATCTTCTTCGTGCCCCTGCTCGGCATGGCGGTCGGCGCCGCGATGGGCGCGCTGACCGCCTCGATGGCCGACGTGGGCATCGACGACGACTTCATCCGCAAGGTGCGCGACAAGGTCACGCCGGGCACCTCGGCCCTGTTCGCGATGACCTCGAACGCCGTCACCGACCGGGTGCTCGAGCACTTCCAGGGCACCCGCGCCGAGCTCATCTCCACGAACCTCTCGGCCGAGCAGGAGGCGAAGCTGCGCGCGGCGTTCGAGGAGAGCGAGCAGGAGGCTTGACCCGACGTTCATCACCATCTTCGGGTGACCTCGACGATCAGGGGGCGCCATAGCGTGCCGTCATGGGCGTACCCGCTGATGCTCCGGACCCGTCCCCGACCGACGGCCGGCCCGGCGCCGCGCCGGTGGGGGCCGCGCTCCCGCGCGGGGTGGTGGTGCTGCTCGGCACGGCCGCCGCGATCGTCATCGCGGCGGGCCTGCGCTCGGTCGCCTGGCTGATCGGGCCGGTGTTCCTGGCCCTCATCATCGTGATCGCGGTGGCGCCGGTGCAACGCTGGTTCCGGCAACGCGGCTGGCCCCGGTGGGTCATCACGCTCGTGCTGGTCCTCGCGGTCTACGGGGTCGTGGTGGTACTCGCCCTGACGGTCGTCGTCTCCATCGCCAGGCTGGCCACGACGCTGCCGGAGTACGCCGAGCAGAGCAAGGCGCTGGCACAGTCGGCCACGAACCTGCTGGCACGGTTCGACGTGAGTCCTGAGCAGTTGCGGCACATCGTCGACTCCCTGGACATCGGCAAGCTCGTCGGGCTGCTCGGCGCCTTCCTCGGCAGCATCGCCGGCCTCGCCGGCAACCTCGTCTTCATCCTGGCGCTGCTGCTCTTCCTCAGCATCGAGACCGGCGGCGCCGCAGCGCGGATCCGGCTCATCGCCACGGACCGTCCCGCCGTCAGCGAAGCGCTGGGCAACTTCGCGCACGGCACCCGCCAGTACCTGGTCGTCACGACGGTGTTCGGCCTCATCGTCGCCGTGCTCGACACCATCGCACTGGCCCTGATCGGCATCCCGCTCGCCGTCACGTGGGGCCTGCTGTCGTTCGTCACCAACTACATCCCCAACATCGGGTTCATCCTCGGAGTCGTTCCCCCGGCACTCCTCGGTCTGCTGGTCGGCGGCCCCCAGACGATGGTCCTGGTCATCGTCCTCTACTGCGTCCTCAACTTCGTGGTGCAGTCACTCATCCAGCCCCGCTTCATCGGCGACGCGGTCGGCCTCTCGATCACCGTCACCTTCCTGGCACTGGTGTTCTGGACCTGGCTGATCGGGCCTCTCGGCGCGATCCTGGCGATCCCGCTCACGCTGCTCACCAAGGCCCTGCTCGTCGACATCGACCCGCGCGCCGCCTGGGCGGACGCCCTGCTCCGGTCCTCCGCCATGAACGTGGACGAGTCACCGGCCACGCCGACCACCCCGGCCACCCCGGCCGCACCGCGCCGGCCATGGACCCGGTGGCGGCTGCGCCATCAGCGCACACCGGGCTGAGCGTCCGGCCCGCGCGGCCACTCCGGACGGCGACCGTTCACCCGTTCCGGGCGACGCGACCGCCCGTTCCCGCGGCGACGATCGCCGCCCAGGTATCGCCGCGAGGAGGAGCCACCGATGAGCACCCGGATCCCGTCCCGCGGAGACCCGCCGTGACGCCCTGCGAGCCGGAGCGCGCCATGACCGGACCCGGCGGGAGGAGACGAGCATGAGGACCGGTCCCGAACCTGCGACCGCACACCCGCAACACGGGATGAGCCCGCGGCGGATCCTCGCGCTGGTCGTCGCCGCACTGACGCTGATCTTCATCGTCCAGAACCGGGACACGGTGCAGATCCAGTTCTTCACGCTCACCGTGACCGCGGCGCTCTGGCTCATCCTGGTCATCATGGTCGCCGTGGGCGTGCTCATCGGCGTGCTGGTCGGCCGCCGGAGCTAGCCGACCCGTCGAGGCGCGAGGCAGCCCGCTCGGCGTCCCTCGCACTCCGAGATCTTCCCGCGACCACCTGCCGGTGCACCCGGACCGGGCGTGCGCACAACCGCGCAAGCACCGGGGCGCAGGGCCCTGCGTCCCGGTCCCACAACGCCAGAGGCGCCGTCCATGAACGCATCCGCCCTCATCGTGCTGGTCATCGTGACCGCGCTCGTGTTCGACTTCACGAACGGCTTCCACGACACGGCGAACGCGATGGCGACGTCCATCGCGACCGGTGCCCTGCGTCCCAGGGTGGCGGCCGCGATCGCCGGTGTCCTGAACCTGGCCGGCGCGTTCCTGTCGGTGGAGGTGGCCAGG
This sequence comes from Pseudonocardia xinjiangensis, assembly GCF_050948425.1. Lineage (NCBI taxonomy): Bacteria > Bacillati > Actinomycetota > Actinomycetes > Pseudonocardiales > Pseudonocardiaceae > Pseudonocardia > Pseudonocardia xinjiangensis. The sequence goes on from NZ_CP192009.1 coordinate 6,146,655, forward strand.
ACCATCGCCGGCGGCCTCGTCGACGACACGCGGATCACCCCGGCCGTGGTCTTCGCCGGGCTCGTCGGCGCGATCCTGTGGAACCTGCTGACGTGGCTGTTCGGCCTGCCCTCTAGCTCGTCCCACGCGCTGTTCGGCGGGCTCATCGGTGCGACGCTCGTGGCCGGCGGGTTCGGTGCGGTGCACGTCGACGCGGTGGTCGGCAAGATCCTCTTGCCCGCGGTGATCTCCCCCCTGCTCGCGGGGCTCATCGCGCTCACGGTGACGTTCCTGGCCTACCGGATCACGGTGCGGTCCGACCGCGCGACCGTGCACCGGGGCTTCCGGCTCTGTCAGGTCGTCTCGGCGTCGATGGTCGCGCTCGCCCACGGCGCCAACGACGCGCAGAAGACCATGGGGGTGATCACGCTGACGCTGGTCACGGGGGGTGTGCTCGTCCCGGGTTCGGGCCCGCCGTTCTGGGTGATCGCGGCGACCGGGATGGCCATCGCGATCGGTACCTACATGGGCGGCTGGCGCATCATCCGGACCTTGGGGCACCGGGTGAGCACCATCCACACCACGCAGGGCTTCACCGCCGAGACGACCAGCGCGGCGGTGATCCTCACCTCGACGCACCTCGGGCTCCCGTTGTCCACGACGCAGGTGTGCACCGGTTCGATCTTCGGTGCGGGTGCGGGGCGCAGCCGAGCCACCGTGCAGTGGGGACTGGCCGGGCGCATGGCCGTGACGTGGGCGGTCACCCTCCCCGCTGCCGCGGCCGTCGGCGCGATCGCCTCCGCGGTCGCGGCGCACGGCACGGGCGGCGTGGTCGCGGTCGCCGTCGCCGGCGTCGCGCTCGGTGGCGGCATCTACGCCGCGTCGCGCCGCAACCCCGTGAGCGCGCTCAACGTCAACGACGTGCCGACGCCGCCGCCCGTCCGCGCCGCGGCCTGACCGGAGGTCCGCATGACGATCGCCTGGGGTTCCCTGCTCGTCGTCGCCGTCGGGTCCGTGGCGGTGGCGGTCACGGTCGTGTCGCTGGTCGCGTTCGCCCTCGTCGCGCTGTCGCGCTGTCGCGAGGAGGCGGCGGCCGGCGGAACCTCCACGGCGGGGCTGGTGCTCGTTTCCGGCTGCCTCGCCGGGGCGCTGCTGGTCGTCGGCTACGGGCTGTACGTCATCGCCGCGTGACCACGGCGCCGGCCGGCGGTCCGCTCATCCGATCCGGGTGAGGACGCTGCCCGACCTTGCTCGCACGCTGGCGGCCCACCCGCCCGTCCCCGGGCAATGGCCGAGGAGCAGCTGGGCATGAGCGAAACGACCGCCGGCGGCGCGACCGGCCCACCCCGACCGTCCCCGGCACGGCGCATCGCTGCGGCCGGAGCTCTGCTGGGCCTCCTCGCGGCGATCGTCGCCGTCGTCTCCGCCGCCTTCCGGAACCTGGGGCTGCTGGCGCTGACCGCGGTCCTGGTGGCGCTCGCCGTCGTCGCGGGGTGGACCGCGCTGGTGAACCGCGGCTCGCGGCGCCTGGTCGCCGCGGTGGCAGCGGGCGCGGCGCTGCTGGGCGTCATCGCCCTCCTCGTGGTCGCCGTGCTGCAGCTCGACGCCGCGGAGATCGGGCGGATCGTGCTCGTCATCGTGCTGGTGGCGGCGTCGCTGGCGACGGCGAGATACGCGCTCGGCGACGAGCCCGCCCGCCATCCGGAGGGGCTTCCGGTGGGCCCGGCCCGGCGCGGGGTGCTGCTCATGAACCCGCGGTCGGGCGGGGGCAAGGTCGACCGCTTCGACCTGGAGGGGGAGGCCCGCCGGCACGGGGTCACCCCCGTCCGGCTGCGTCCCGGAGACGACCTGCGGGCGCTCGCCGAGCAGGCCGTCGCCGACGGAGCGGACGTTCTCGGCATGGCCGGGGGCGACGGGTCGCAGGCCCTCGTGGCGGACGTCGCGCGCACACACGACGTGGCCTTCGTCTGCGTCCCGGCCGGCACGCGCAACCACTTCGCGCTCGACCTCGGCCTGGACCGCCTCGACGTCGCCGGGGCGCTCGACGCCTTCGGTGCCGCGGTCGAACGCCGCGTCGACCTCGCCCAGCTCGGAGACCGGATCTTCGTCAACAACGCCTCGCTCGGGGTGTACGCCACCGTCGTGCAGTCCGAGGCCTACCGCGACGCCAAGCTCGCGACCACCGCGCGCCTGCTGCCCGACCTGCTCGGACCCGAGGCCGACCGGTTCGACCTGCGCTTCGACGGGCCCGACGGGCAGGCCGTGACCTCGGCCGACATGATCCTGGTGTCCAACGACGTCTACCGTCTGGACAGCATGAGCGGCTTCGGGACCCGCCCCCGGATCGACGACGGCCTGCTCGGGGTGGTCACGGTGGACGTGGACCGGACCCGGGACGTCCCGGCGCTCGTCTCGGCCGAGGCGACCGGGCGGATCCGCCGCTTCCGCGGCTACCGCGCGTGGAGCACCCGCGAGTTCGTCGTCGACTCGGCCGAACCCCTGATCGACGTCGGCGTCGACGGCGAGGCGCTGTGCCTGCCGCCGCCGCTGCGGTTCCGCTCGCTGCCGGGTGCCCTGCGCGTGCGGGTGCCGACCACCGCGCCCGGCCTCTCTCCCGCCGCGGCCGCACCGCCGAAGGTCGGCGAGGCCGTCCCGGCTCTTCTGCGGGTGCTGAGCGGCCGGACGGCCCGGTAGCACCGGCGGACCGGGCTCCCACCGTCACCCTGTCGGGGTGAGGACGGCACAGGCCGGCGCAACCAGGCTGGCCCCGCCGAAGCCGGGCGGCAGTCACGGGCCCGGCGACGGCCGCAGCGGAGGAGGTGTCCCATGCCGGTCGGAGCAGGCGGCGGCGAGGCTCTGCGCAGGATCGAGGCGGCACTGGCCGCGGACGACCCGGCACTGGCCGAGTTGTTCCACAGGTGGCGCGAGCGCCCCGGCGCCGATCCCGGCGACCCGGACTACTGCCCGGTCGACCGGTGGACGGGGCTGGTGCTGCTGCTCGGGCTGGCGTCCCTCGCCGTCGGGCCGATCGCCATCGTGGTGCTGCTGGTCCTGGTGGGCCCGCTGTACCTGGTCACGCTGCGAGCCCGAAGGGCGGAGGTCCGTTAGCCCGTGCATCCCGAGGACGGGCAGGACGGCCGGGGCCGCTGGAAGGCGCTGGTCCCGCTGGGGCTCGCGCAGTTCCTGGTCGTGCTCGACACGTCGGTGATGAACGTGTCGATCAGCCAGCTGGTCGCCGACTTCTCGACCACCATCACCGCGATCCAGGCCACGATCACGCTGTACACCCTCGTGATGGCGGCCTTCCTCATCGTGGGGTCCCAGGTCGGTGACATCATCGGCCGGCGGCGGGCCTTCGGGATCGGGCTCGTCGTCTACGGGATCGGCTCGGGCCTGACCTCGATCGCGCCCGCGCTCTGGGTGCTCGTGCTCGGCTGGTCGGTCATCGAGGGCCTGGGCGGGGCGCTGGTGCTTCCGGCGCTGGCCGCGCTCGTCGGCGGCAACTACACCGGCCGCGACCGCGCCGCCGCCTACGGGGTGATCGGGGGGCTCGCCGGCGCCGGAATCGCGGTGGGCCCCCTGCTCGGCGGCTGGATGACCACGTACCTGAGCTGGCGGTTCGTCTTCGCCGGGGAGGTGGTCGTCGTCGTGTTCATCCTCCTGACGATGCGCTGGATCGCCGACGCGCCGGCGATCGGGCCCCGCCGCCGACTCGACGCCGTCGGTGCCACGCTGTCCGTGGTCGGCCTCGCCCTGGTGGTCCTCGGGGTGCTGCAGAGCGGGGCCTGGGGATGGCTGCGACCGCTCGACCCGCCCGTCACGGTGTTCGGGCTCTCCCCGACCCCCTTCGTGATCGCGGCCGGCCTGGTGCTGCTCGGCCTGCTCCGCAGCTGGCTGCGCCGCCGGGAACGCCGCGGGCTCGACCCGCTCATCCGCTGGAGGTTGTTCGACGTGACCCCGCTGCGGGCCGCGCTGGCGACCCTCGTCGCCCAGAACCTCATTCTCCTGGGCCTGTTCTTCACGATCCCGCTCTACCTGCAGGTCGTGCACGGCCTCAACGCGTTCGAGACCGGGCTGCGCCTGCTGCCGGTGTCGGTGACGATGCTGGTGACGTCGATGTGCGCGCCGCTGCTCAACCGCGTCGCGAGCCCCCGGACGGTGGCCCGGGTCGCGTTCGCCGTGCTGTTCGCCGCCACGATGTGGCTGGTCGCCACCGTGCGCCCCGCGCTCGACGACGCCTCCTTCGCGGTCGCGATGGCGCTGCTGGGGATCGGGACGGGGCTGCTCGCGGCGCAGCTGGGCAACGTCGCGCAGTCGAGCGTCGGGGACTCCGAGCGCAGCGAGGTCGGCGGCCTCCAGTACACCGCGCAGAACCTCGGGTCGTCCCTGGGCACCGCGCTCATCGGGTCCGTCGTCGTCGGCGCCCTCACCGTCACCGCGCTGTCCGGGGTGCAGGAGGACCCGCGGATCTCCGACGCCGTGCAGGAGCAGGTCGGGGTCGCGGTGGCGGGCAGCGTCCAGTTCGTGCCGATCGACCAGGTCCGGCAGGCGCTGGCGGATGCACAGGTCCCACCTGCGGAAGCGACCGCCATCCTCACGACCTATGCGGACGCTCAGCTGCAGGCGCTGCGGATCGCGCTGCTCGTCGCCGCCGCGATCGCGCTGCTGAGCCTCTTCCTCACCCGTGGGCTGCCCGGGACCAGGCTCGCGGAGCCGGTCGGCGAGCCCGAGCGCGGCCCGGCCGGACCGGAACCCGTGGAGTTCCTCCGTCGCGGGTGAGGCAGGCGACGCCGGAGCGGTCCAGTCTCCGGTTCGCGGAGCCCTTCCGCGACTGTCGACACCTTCGGGGTGATCACGATGACGCTGGCGGCAACCCAGAGCGGCTATCCGCTGCTCAACCTGTTCTGGACGATGCTGCTGATCTTCGGCTTCGTGCTGTGGTTCTGGCTGATCATCGTCGTCTTCACCGACCTGTTCCGCCGCGACGACATCACGGGGTGGGGAAAGGCCGGCTGGACCGTGTTCATGATCGTGCTGCCCTTCCTCGGCATCTTCTGCTACCTCATCGCCCAGGGTCGGTCCATGGCCGAACGCCGGCAGTCGGAGATGGAGGCCGACCGGGCGAGGTTCGAACACGACGTCCGCAGCATCGCCGGCAACGGCGACCGCCCGGCGGACCAGATCGCGAAGGCGAAACAGCTCCTCGACTCGGGCAGCATCACGCCCGACGAGTTCGAGGTGCTGAAGCGCAAGGCGCTGGGAGCGCAGACCGCACCACGATGACGCCGCCGCGGTGACCGCGCCGGCGGCCGGTGGGTCGCCGGGACGCCGGCGAGGAGGCGACGTGGACGCCGGAGCAGGAGAACGGGGTGCCGGGATCACGGTCACCCTGGCCGAGGCCGGGGCGGGCGCCGTGCTGTCGGCGTGGCGGATCGGCCGCCCGGTCCGCGCGCTCGCCGGTGCCGCACTGGGCACGGCGGCGAGCACGGTCGCGCGGCTCACCCCGCCCGACGTGCTGGCGGAGCTCACCGAACGCGGACGGGCGGGGCGGGCCGGGCTCGAACGGCACGCCGCCGCGGTGCTCCGGTTCGCCGTGCGCCAGGTCGTCGCGGCGCTCCTCGAGACCACCGACCTCACGGCGCTGGTGCGCCGCCACGTCGACCTCGACGCGGTGGCGGCGGGGCTCGACGTCGACGCCGTCGCCGCGCGGATCGACCTCGACGCGATCGTGCGCCGTATCGACCTCGACACGGCGGTCGCCCTGGTCGACATCGACGCCGCCGTCGCCCGCGTCGACCTCGACGCGATCGTGCGCCGCGTCGACCTCGACACCGCGGCCGGACGCATCGACCTCGACGTCCTCGCCGCACGGATCGACCCCGACCCGGTGGTCGCCCGGGCCGACCTCGACGCCGTACTCGCCCGCGTCGACATCGTCGGGATCGCCCGCGCCGTGATCGACGCGATCGACCTACCGGAGATCGTCCGGAGCTCGACAGGCACCCTGACGTCGGACACGATCCGCGGCGTCCGGCGCGAGGCGATGCAGGCCGACGAGGTCGTGGCCGGCTTCCTCGGCCGCCTGCTGCGTCGCCCCGCGCAGCGGGCACCGGTACCGCCGTGAACGCCCGGGCGGTGTCCGACGCACCGCCGGGCGAGGTCGCCGGGATCGTCACACGGACGGCCGCGGCGATCATCGACCTGGTCGTCGTCCTGGCGATCATGGGTGGCCTGCTGGTCACCGCGGCCGGCCTGCTGTTCGTCTGGTCGCCTCTGTCGTTCCGCTGGCCCACCCCGTCGTGGGCGCTCTCGCTGGGGATCGGGGCGCTGATCGCGGCGACCTACCTCACCGTCGCCTGGGCCACGAGCGGGCGCACCTTCGGTGCCGGCGTGCTCGGGCTGCGGGTGCTGTCCGTGCGGCGCACCCCGCTCGGATGGGCGCGGGCCGCCCTCCGCGCGGCGCTCTGCCTGCTCTTCCCGCCCGGCCTGCTGTGGGCGGCGGTCAGCCCGCACCGCCGCTCGCTCCAGGACGCGGTGCTGCTCACCGTCGTCGTCTACGACTGGAGCGACGACGCCGGCATGCGGCGTTCGGCGCCACCCCGGTCTGGCGCGACCGACCGCACCGGGCCGCTGTGACCAGCAGCCGGCAGGCCGCGGCTCCCCTGCCCGGCGCACCGGATCGTCCGATCCGGGTGGGGTCACGGCAGCCGGGATGCGCGAGCCTGCCCGGGAACAGCCCGCCCGCGGGAGCAACCGACGTCGGGAGGTCGGAGATGGCAACGGCGGCCACCGCATACCCGTTGCTCGGCCTGATGTGGACGATGCTGATCCTCTTCGGCTTCGCGCTCTGGTTCTGGCTGGTCTTCGTCATGTTCGGCGACCTGTTCGGCAGGACGGACCTCAGCCCGTTGGCCAAGGCGGGGTGGATGGCCGTCCTGATCCTGGTGCCGATCCTCGGGGTCCTGGCCTACCTGGTCGCGCGGGGCACCGGACTGGGCGCAGGCAGGCGCGAGGAGACGCGCTGAGACCGTCAGTCGCGGGGAGCCCTCTGCACCGCCACGACCTCCAGACCCAGCGACTGGATCAGCGCCAGCACCTCCTGCACACCGCCGTCCTCGGCGACCTCGCCCGAGATCACCGTCTCGGCGGGCACCTCGTGGACCTCCATGCCACGGAAGGCGCCCCGCGCCCGTTCCGACAGGCGCCCGATGATCCGGAACTCGTAGCGGCGTTCGGGCACGACGTTCCTCCAAACCTCGAGGGCCGGCTCCGCGCGGCCGGTCCCTCGGCTGCCTCGTCGGCAGGGCAACGGTCGCGCCCCGGCCGGACGGCCGCGTCATCCCGATGAGGTGAACAGCCGTCAGGGGAACAGATGCCGTTCGTGGGCGAGACGGACGGCGTCCCGGCGGGTGGACACGCCGAGCTTGCCGTAGATCGAGCGGATGTGACTCTTCACCGTGTTGATCGACACCGTGAGCTCGTCGGCGATGTCACCGGCACTGAGCAGTGACGGGAGCAGGGAGAGCACGGCCAGCTCCCGCTCGCTCAGTGGGGCGGGGACGTCCGGGTGGATCACCGCCAGCGCGGCCGCGATCCGCTTCGCGAACCGCGCGTCCACCCCGGGGGGCGGGCCCGGGGACAGCAGGTCACGGATCGGTCCGCTCGTCAGCGCGAAGGGACGGGCCACGTCCATGGCCGATCCCAGCTCGAGCGCGGCGGCGAGCTCGGCACGGCCGCCGGCAGGCTCGCCGCGGCGCAGCGCGACCTCGGCCTGCAGGAGGTGAACCTCGATCGGCGTGTGCGCGGCCAGCACCACGACGGAGCCGGCGGCGAGCGGTTCCAGCGCAGCGCCGGCCGCCTCGATCCGGCCCGCGCGCAGGTGCGCCCATGCGTCCATCAGGAGCACCTCGCCGACCTTGCCGACCCGCCGTTCGAGCCATTCGGCCACCTCGCCCGCGAGGTCGCCGCCGCTCTGCACCAGGGCCGCCCGGTGCTCGAGGACGGCGAGCGCCGCCAGCAGCGGGGCCGGCCCGTCGGCATCGCCGAAGGCGGCGCGGGCCAGCCGGCACCCGGCGAGACCGGCCGCCCGCTCCCCCAGGTCACCGAGGGCGGTCCCGTGCACCATCCGGAGAGCCAGCTCCGTGTCCGGCGTCGGCAGCGCCCGGGTCGCCGGCACCGCCTCGGCCCGCGCCCGGGCGGCAGCGGGATCGCCTGCGAGCAGGCAGCCGTAGGCGATCAGCGCGGCGGCGCCGGCCGTCCACACGGTGGAGCACCTCCTCTGACCTGCGGCCACGAGGGCGCCCGTGGCTGCGGCCGTCATCTCGCGGTACCGGCCCAGCGCCGATTCGAGGCCGGCGAGCAGCGACAGCGCCCGCACCTCGACGTATGGGAGGTCGTGCTCGCGCGCGAGCGCCACGACGCCGTCGAGGCGCTCGCGCAGATCCTCGGGGTCGGCCTCGGCCTGCCCCAGCGCTGCCTCGGCGCGGCTCAGCCGCAGCAGCGCGTCCAGCTCGACGGGGACCGGCCATGGCGGACGGGCCGCGAGTGCATCCACCGGCGTGCGGCCGGTCACGAGCAGCTCGACGCTCGCGCGGAGGACCGCGAGCGCCGCTCCCCCGTCGCTGGGCCGGAGCCGCCGGGCCCGCTCCAGCGCTGCCGCGGCCTCGGCGGGGGCGTTGTCCTCGTGGTGCACGAGCGCCTCGAGCAGCGCCGGCCACGGATCAGTGGCACGGGTGCCGGGCCCGGCCACGGCGAGTGCCTGCCGCACGGCCGCGAGCCTGCCCGTGGCGACGAGCCGGACACCGCCTGCCCGCAGGACGTCGAGCAGCAGCGCGGGCTCGCCGGCCCGCTCGGCGTGGCGCAGGGCATGCTCCGGCTCGGCGGCAGCGAGCCACCAGCGGGCCGCGCGGGCGTGCGCCCGGTGGTGGCTCGCGGGGAAGTGGCGCTCCAGGTCGGTGATCAGGTGCGTCCGCAGCAGCGTGTGGATGCGGTAGGTCCCGGCTGCCCGGCGCTCGACCAGCGCGGTGGCGCGAGTCAGCTCGTCGAGCACACGCTCGGCGTCAGGGCGCCCGGACAGGGCGACGGCCAGCCCGGCCGGCAGCTCCGCACAGATGGCGGTCACGCGCAGGAACTGCCGGATCTGCACCGGTAGCCCCGCCATGACCTCGTCGGTGAGATAGTCGGCGACCGACCGCTCGCTTCCCGAGAACTGCGCGATGAAGCGCTCGGGGTCGGCCCGGCTGCGCAGTGCGAGCGCGGCCAGCCGGAGGCCGGCCACCCAGCCCCCGGTCTCGGCGTGCAGGACCGCCACCTGCTCGGCGGTGACGTCGAGCCCGGACGCGTGCAGCAGGGCGGCTGTCTCGTCCACGGTGAAGCGCAGGTCCTCGGCACGCAGCTCGTGCAGCCGGCCCTCCAGGCGCATCCGCGGCAGGGGCAGCGGTGGGTCCACCCGGGCCGCCAGCACGAGCCGCAACCGCGCAGGCCTGCGGCGGACGAGCCGGGCAAGGTCCCGCAGTGCGGCCGGGTCGATCAGCGCGTGGACGTCGTCCAGGACGACCCTGATCACCGGACCCGGGCCGTCGAGCGCCATCGCCAGCTCGTCGACGACGTCCAGCCCGGCCAGGTCGCCCCCGCCGCTACCGACGGTCCGCAGCGGGCTATCGGCCGGCAGACCGGGGAGCGCCGCCACGGCGGCGAGCAGCGCGGACCGCAGGCGCGGCGCGTCGTCGACGGCGTCGAGGCAGATCCAGGCCGACGGCGGCCCACCGGGGCGGCTCAACCAGTCGACGAGCAGCGCCGTCTTGCCGTGGCCGGGTGGCGCGATGACGGCGATGAGCTGCCCGGGGCCCACGCGGTCGAGCTCCTGGAGCACGCGCGGGCGCGACGTGAAGCCGGTCGGCAGCGCGGGCCTGGTGATCCTGACTGCCGGTATCCGCATCCCCACGTACCGAGAATCACCCGCCGGGGATGAGGCGGCGTCCTACTGTCGGGGTGAGTTGCGACGAGCGGACCATAACGGTCAGAGCAGGTCCAACGCGCGGGCCTGGGCCACGGCCTCACGACGGTTCGTCACCCCGAGCTTGCGGTAGAGGGCCCGTTCGTGGGTCTTCACGGTGTTCACCGAGACGTAGAGCTCCGCCGCGATCTCGGAGTTCGACAGGGTGCTCGCGAGGTAACGCAGGACCGTGCGCTCGCGCTCGGTCAGCGGGTCGACCTGCGCCCGGTTCTCCGGGGCGGCCCCCGCCGCTCCGGACAGCCGCGTCAGGATGTCGACGACGAAGGCCGGCACGAGGGTTCCGCGTTCCAGGCGGCGTTCGAGCAGCGGCCGCAGGTCGATCACCTCGGCCAGGAACGGGCGGCGCAGGGACCAGGGCTCGGCGGCGGTCAGGGCCTCCTCGAGCCGGTCCGGCGCCGCGTCCTCGTCGCCGGTTGCTGCGGCGAGCACGGTGTCGAGCAGGGCGATGTCGACCCGGCCGCGGGGATGGTCCGCGACCTCCACCCGGCTGCGGGCGGCAACGGCGGCCGGCAGGTCGTCGAGCAGCACCAGTAGCCGCGCGGCCATGGGCGCCGCGGAGGGTGAGCGCGCAGGCGGGAGCCGGTCGAGGAGCGCCCGGGCGAGCGACGGGTTGCCGAGGTTCGCGAGCAGCGTCGCCTCCGTCAACGACCAACGTTGCCGTACCGCGGGCGGGAGGGTCGGGAGATCGACCGACGCCGCGGTGGCGCGCAGGCCGGAGAGGGCCCGTTCCGGGTTCCTCGCTGCCACGCGGCGAGCCGCCAGGAGGAGCGCCACCTCGACCCGGACGTGCGGCTCCGCGGCGATCGCCTGGGCCGCTTCCGCGCGGCCGAGCCAGTCGTCGATCTCGTCCGGCTCGGCCCGGTCGAGCGCGACGTGCGCCATGGTCAGGTAGGCACCGGCGGCCTGGGGAAAGTTGTCGAGGCCTGCGTCCACCGCGGTGCCGATGACCTCGAGCGCGGCCCGCTCGGCCGTGTCCAGCTCCCCGCGCTCGCACCGCACCATGGTCAGGTAGGCGGCTGCGTTCAGCTGCGAGATCGGCCGGGGCTCGACGGTGGCCGACACGGCGGCGCGCAGTTCGCGGTCCGCTTCCGGGAGGTCGCCCGACAGCAGCGCGGCCATCCCCAGGAAGTTGTTCACGAGGACCGGCACGGTCTCGGCCTTGACGAGGCCCAGACCGGCCAGGGTCACCGGGTCGACCGGGACGGACCGGTAGAGCGCGACGGCGGTGTCCCAGTCGCCCTCGATCCGCGCGAGGGCGCCTGCGGTCAGGTCGTGGAGGATCCGGGCGCGGGCCGCGCGTCGCGGCGGGAGCCCGCCGATCCGTGCCCGGCCGGCGGCGATCAGCTCGGCGACCTCGTTCCGCACGCCCCGGACCACTCGGGCTGCGGCGAGCCCACACGCGAGCTCGGGGTGAGCGGCCGTCACGGCCCGCGGCACGCGGTCCAGCACCCGTTCGAGGTCGCGGGAGTGGCCACCCAGAACCAGTACCACGAGATGGCGCCCGACCAGGTCCGCGGCCAGCGGCCAGAGCGCACCGGCGATCGCCGACCGGACCGCGTCGAGAGGCATGCCGTTGCGCGCGAACCACTCGGCGGCCCGCCGCCGCAGGTCACGGCGCTCCCGGCGCGGCACCGGCCGGGCCTGGAGAAGGTCGCCGATCAGCCGGTGCAGGTGGTACCAGCGGCCGGGCCGGTCGACGGCCTGCACGAACAGGTGCGACGCCGCCAGCTCCGTCAGCACCTGCTCGCTGTCCCGCCGACCCGTCAGCGCGTCGGCGAGATCCGCGCAGACGAGGTCGACCGTGCTGATCTTCTCCACGAACCGCACCAGCTCCGGAGGCTGCGCGTCGAGCACCTCGGTGACCAGGTAGCCGGCCACGCTGTGGTCGTCGCCGGAGAACGCGGCGACCTCCGCCTCGACATCGGCGCGGTCGTGCAGGTGCAGGGCCACCAGGCGCAGCCCCGCCGGCCAGCCCTCGGTGCGCTCGACCAGCCGGCGCACCTGCCACGGGTCGAGGTCGACGTGCAGCAGCGCGAAGAGCTCGGCGGCCTCGGCCTCCCGGAACGCGAGATCCTGCGCGCGTACCTCCGCGAGCAGGCCCGCCATCCGCAGGCGCGAGAGCGGCCACGGCGGGTCCCGCCGGGTCAGGACGAGCATGGACAGGGCCGGTAGCGGTCGCTCGACGAGCCGGACCAGGCCGGCGTGCACCTCCGGCGAGGTCACCTCGTGCAGGTTGTCGAGGACGAGGACGACAGGCCGGGGGGCGAGGCGCAGGGCAGCCGCGAACCCGGCCGGTAGGGCCTCGTCGACGTCGCGGGTGTCGACGGTCAGCCGGCGCAGCGCTGCTCCCGCCTCCGGGCCGGTGACCGGCGCCAGCGCGGCCGCCACGGTGCGCCAGAAGCCGACGGGGTCATCGTCGTCGGAGTCCAGCCGCACCCACGCCGCCTGCCGGTCTCCCGCACCCGCCGCGAGCCACGACGCGGCCAGCAAGGTCTTCCCCCAGCCCGCGGTGGCGGCGACCAGCGTCACCGGGCACCCCAGCCCGGCGGTCAGCTGCTCCTCCAGGCGCGGCCGGGCGACGAGGTGGCTCGCCACCGGCACCGCGAACTTCGCCGGGGTGTCGGGCGGATCGACGGCGTTCATCCTCGGCGGACGGCCCCGCCTCACCCGGGTGTCCGTCATCATCGCAGTCCGTTGCGTCCGGTGAAGGAGGTCGGTGTGGGCATCGAGTACGCCTTCAGGGTCCGGGGCCGGCTGAGCCCCGACGTCGTCGCGGCGCTGGAGCCCCTGCGCCCGACACGCCCGGCGACCGAGACGGAACTGCGCGGGGAGGTGGCCGACCAGGCCGCGCTGCAGGGGCTGCTGGCGCGCTTCGACGCGCTCGGCGTAGAAGTCGTGGAGTTCATCCGGCTCCCGTCACCTCAGTGAAGGACCCCGCCGTACCTCAGGGATCTGATCCGTGGCCCCGTCGCAACGAGGTGATCGACGCGACCCTGCGCCTCGCAGGAACCCGCCCTGCCCCCCGGCGCTCCCACCGCAGGGTCCGTCACAGGGACCAGCACGGCTGGGAGAAACGCATGATGCTACCCGGATCCGCTCCGGGCCTGCATCACCTCATCGGCACGGCGGCCACCGAGGGACGGGCTCGGCCTGGACCTCAGCCACAGCAGGCCGTGTTCGTGGGCGGCCAGCACGGCCGCGCGGCGCGTCCCGGCGCCGAGCTTGTCGTAGATCGACCGGACGTGGCTCTTCACGGTGTTGACCGAGACCGCCAGGTCCTCGGCTATCTCGTCGAGGTTGAGCAGGGACGGCAACCGGGACAGGACATCGTGCTCGCGCGCCGTGAGCAGTTCGGTGCCCGACCGGCAGGCGCAGTGCGGAGCGGCCAGCACGCGCGCGGCGAAGTGGCTGCGGTCGTCGCCTCCCGCGAGCTCGTCGACGATCAGGGACCGCACACCGGACGGCGCCAGCGTGAACGGGCGGACCACGTCGAGCTCGCGCCCGCGGTCCAGCGCCGCGCGCAGCGCCTGCCGGGCAGCCGGTCGATCACCGCAGTGCAGCGCGGTGTGCGACGCCACCAGGCACGCCTCCACCACGGTGCCCGGCCACGCCGGCCGCGCGGCGGGGTGCAACAGCGGGGCGACGGTCACGCGGGCGGCGTGGAACGCCCCGCCCGCCGCCTCCGACCACGCCCGCACGAGGCGCCGTTCGGCCCTGGCTGCGGGCCGTCCCCCGAGCCGGCTCGCCGTGCCGGCCGCCGCCGTCGCGTAGCCGAGCTGCAGGGCGATGCGGTACTCGAGCAACGCGGCCACCGCCGCGAGAGCCACGGGGACGCGGTGCTCGCTCACGTCGGCGCGCGCCTGCTGCAGCTCGAGCAGACCGGACGCCTTCTCGCCCCGGTCGAACAGGGCGCCCCCGCGGACCGTGCGCAGGGCGAAGCGGACCACCGGGTCGAGGTCGGCGGGTCCGGCCCGGAGGCCGGCGTCCGCGGCGTCGAGCGCGGCGTCGGGCCGCGCCTGCTCGAGTGCTGTCAGCCCGGCGACCGCGTTCGCGGCCGCAGCCCAGCCCGTGCCCTCCCATCCACCCTCGCGGGCGGCGGCCGTCGCCGTGGCCGCGGCCCGGGCCGCCTCCCGCAGGTCTCCACCTGCCCATGCGGCAGCGCCGAGCATGCAGAGGCAGAGCACCTCGAGGAAGGGGAGGTCGAGGCGGCGCGCGTCGTCGAGCGCCGCCTCCAGCTCGGTCCGCGCCGGCCCGGGCGCTCCGGTGGCGACCCTGGCCGCTCCCCGCCCCGCCCGGGCCAGCGCACGCAGTGCCGGGTCGTCGGGCGCGGGCTCCGGGCCCGGAGCGCGCCGGTCGACACCGGCCAGCCGCTCCGTGGTGGTGAGCAGGACGGCGAGATCCGGCTCCGGGACCGTGTCGAGGCTCCGGGCGTGCCGGACCGCCTCCGCCGTGGCCCGGCCATCTCCCCGCTCGAGATGCAGACATGCGGTCAGCGCTGCGCGCCAGGACGCGGTGGCAGTGTCGTTGTCGAGGGCCGCCAGCGCGGCGGACAGGGCGGCGTGCTCGCCTCGCGCGACGAGCTCGGCGACGCGCCCGCGCAGCAGGTTCGTGACGAGGGCGGCGTCGCCCGTCTGCCCCGCGTGCCGGAGCGCGTCCGCAGGCCTGCCCTCGCGATCACACCACCGCGCCGCGCGCCGGTGCAGGGAGGTGACGTGGTCGGCGCCGTACCGGTGCAGGTCGCCGAGCAGGTGCGATCGCAGCAGCTCCTCGACGCGGTAGTCGGTCCGGTTCGGGCCGGTGGTCGTGACGAGGCCGAGATCTCGGGCCAGTGAGTCGAGGACGTCGGCGGCGTCCTCCCGGCCGCAGAGCTCGACCGCCATGGCCGCGGGGACGGGATCGGCGACGCTCGTGCGCCGGAGCACCTCGCGCTGGAGGTCCGTGGTGCCGGCGAGGACCTCTCCGACCAGGTAGTCCGCGACGGCGCGCTCGTCGCCCGAGAACGCCGCGAGGAACTGGACGGGGTCCGGGTGGCGCCGCATCGCCCGCGCCGCGAACCGCAGGCCGGCGACCCAGCCGCCGGTACGCGCGTGCAGTTGCCCGCACTGCCGCGCGTCGAGCCGCACCCCGTTGCGTTCGACCAGCGCCGCCGACTCCCCCACGGTGAACCGCAACTGCTCGGCGCGCAGCTCGCACAGCTCGTCGTCGAGACGGAGCCGGGCCAGCGGCAACGCCGGGTCCAGCCGGCTCGCGACGACCAGGTGCACGAGCGGCCCCCGACCACGGACCAGCAACCGCAGCTCGTCCAGAGCCCGCCCGTTCCGCAGGTGGTAGGCGTCGTCGAGGATCAGCCGCAGCGGCTGCGGCAGGGCCGCGAGACCGTCGAGCAGATCGTCGATGAAGTCGAGCTCCACCGTCGTCCGGGACACGACGAGCCGGTGCAGCCTGCTCGACGGCGGCACGGCCGGGCACGCGCGCAGCGCCGCGAGCACGGAGCTCCACAGCAGCCGCGGGTCCGCGTCGTCCTCGTCGAGGGACACCCAGGCTGCCGGGATGCCCGGGCTCCGCTTCACCCAGTCCGCGAGCAGCAACGACTTGCCGAACCCGGCCGGGGCGCACACCAGGGTGAGGGCGCGGCCGGCACCGCCGTCGAGCGCCTCGCGCAGCGCCGGACGCGGGACGAGGTCGCGCGGCAGCGCGGGAGGCGTCAGTTTCGACGGAGCGACACCGTGCATCGGTACGCCCCTTCCCGGTCGGCCCCGTGCGTGACGGGCCCGGCCCACCCGTCGCGGGAAGAGCCTGGCGCAGCGCAGGATGACACCGCCTCGTCCTGCGGGGACGAGGGGCGGAGTCGTTCAGGCTCTCCTGGTCATCCCTTCCGGGTGATGCCTCGGCCCGAACCGGGCGGAACCGTCCGGCGGGTGGCGGACGGAGGCGTGATGACCTCGAGGACATACGAGTTCCGGGTGGACGGGCAACTGCCGGCCGAGGAACGGGAGACGTTCGCCGACCTGCGGATCGAGGAGGTTCCGGCCGGGCTGATCCTGCGCGGCGAGGTGATGGACGAGTCCCACCTGTACGGGATCATCGCCAGGTTCGAGACCCTCGGGCTGGCCATCGTCTCGGCTGCGCCCGTGCGCGACTGACCGTTCGCCGTTCACCCACACCGAACGAGGCGACCGGCCCCCCGGGCGGTGCACCGTGTTCCCTGCCCGACGCATACACCGTCCGCGTGATCGCCAGGCGGTGACGGGACCTCGGCGGAAGCGGGGGTGGGAGAGATGACGGACGAACGGGCCCAGCGCATCGCCGAGTTCATCGAGCCGCTGCGGGTACGGCCGGGCAGCACGGTGGACCTCGCGCACGACTTCGACCCGGCCTACCGCTCCGAGCAGGTCCGGAAGAAGAAGGACGGCGTCGAACTGCTGCGGGCCGGCGTCGACCTGCTCGCCGACTACCAGGCACGGCTGGCCGCCCAGAACACCTACGGCGTGCTCATGTGCCTGCAAGCCCTCGACGCAGGCAGCAAGGACGGCACGAAGGAGGAGCAGCGGATCCGCTTCCTGCGGCGTATGGACGTGCCCGAACGCATGACCTTCCTCGGGGCGAGCGTGTTCGACATCGCAGGTGGCGAGCCGTTCACCCCGGCGCAGGTCCTGTGGATCCACTTCTTCGTCAACGCGGCGTTCGGGGCGGCCCTCGGCTTCGACCGGGAGGAGCCGGGCCTGATGGGGCTGCGCCCGCGACCGCGCGGTCAGTCGGTGCTCACGCGCGACCTCGTCGCCACCGTCGCACTCACCGGGCTGTACATCGGCGCCTGCCAGCTCGTCGCCCGGTGGGCGGCGCACACACCGGCACCCGCAGCCGCACCGTGACGGCGCAGGCGCCCCCGGCCCGGTGGGGCGAGCGGCTGGCCGCCGCCGCGCCCGGGCTGGTCGCGCTCAGCTCGTACCGGGCGCGCTGGCTGCGCAAGGACCTGACCGCCGGGCTCGTCCTCACCGCGCTGCTCGTGCCGCAGGGGATGGCCTACGCCGAGCTCGCCGGGCTGCCCGCGATCACGGGGCTGTACACCTCGATCCTCTGCCTCGTCGGCTACGCGGTCTTCGGGCCGTCCCGGATACTGGTGCTGGGCCCGGACTCCTCGCTCGGCCCCATGATCGCGGCGACGATCCTGCCGCTGGTCGGCGCGAACGGCGACCCGGCCCGCGCGGTGGCGCTCGCGTCCGCTCTCGCCCTCCTGTCCGGCGTGATCACGATGGTCGCGGGGCTGAGCGGGTTCGGGTTCGTGGCCGACCTCATCTCGAAGCCGACCATGATCGGCTACATGAACGGCCTGGCCCTGACGATCCTCGTCGGCCAGCTCCCGAAGCTGTTCGGCTTCTCGGTGGACGCGTCGGGCTTCCTGGGCGAGGCCGTGGGCTTCGTGCGGGGGGTCCTCGACGGTGCGACGGTCCCCCCCGCGCTGATGGTCGGCGGGCTCGGGCTGCTGCTGATCCTGGCGCTGCAACGGACGTTGCCGAAGCTGCCCGCGATCCTCGTCGTGGTGGTGCTGTCGATCGGCGTCACCGCGGGCCTCGGGCTCGACGAGCGCGGGGTCGACGTCGTCGGCGTCCTGCCCCAGGGGTTCCCCCCGCTCACGATCCCGGCCGTCGGCCTCTCCGACGTCGCCCTGCTGCTGGCCGGCGCGCTGGGCATCGCCGTGGTGTCGCTCGCCGACACGATCTCGACGGCCTCGGCGTTCGCGGCTCGCGCGGGCCGGACGGTCGACGGCGGCCGCGAGATGACGGGCATCGGCGCGGCGAACATCGCGGCCGGGCTGTTCCAGGGGTTCCCCGTCAGCACCAGCGGCTCGCGCACAGCCGTGGCCGAGCAGACGGGGGCGAAGAGCCAGGTCACCGGGCTCGTCGGAGCCGTGGCGATCACCCTGATCCTCGTGTTCGCCCCCGGCCTGCTGCGCGACCTGCCCCAGCCGACGCTCGCCGCCATCGTCATCGTCGCGTCGTTCTCGCTGGCCGACCTGCGGGGCACGATGCGGCTCCACCGGCTGCGGCGGACCGAGTTCGCGCTGTCGGTCGTGGCCTTCCTCGGGGTCGTCGCGCTCGGTGTGCTCCCCGGCATCGCGGTGGCGGTGGCGCTGTCGATCGGCAACGTCTTCCGGCGTGCGTGGTGGCCCTACCAGGCCGTGCTGGGGCGGGTGCCGGGTGTTCCTGGGCTCCACGACGTGCGCAGCTACCCGCAGGCCGAGCTGCTCCCGGGTTGCGTCGTCTTCCGGTTCGACGCCCCGCTCTTCTTCGCCAACGCCCGCACCTTCCGCGAGCAGGTCACGGTGCTGACCCGGCCGGACCCGCCACCGACGTGGGTGATCGTCGCCGCCGAGCCGATCACCGACGTCGACACGACGGCCGCCGACATGCTCCACGACCTCGACGTCACGCTCAACGCCCGCGGAGTGCACCTCGTCTTCGCGGAGATGAAGGACCCCGTCCGGGAGAAGATCGACCGCTACGAGCTCACCCGCACGATCGACCCGTCCCACTTCTTCCCCACCGTCGAAGCGGCTGTCGCGGCGTTCCGCGCCGCGACCGGTGCCGACTGGCGCTCGGCCCGGGAACCGGACAGTGGTGGGCCGAGGTGACGCCGCACCTTCGTTCGATCACGCGGGCTCGCGGTGATACAGCGCCAGTGCCCATATGACGACGACGTCCAACGCGATGATCACCAGCGACCACAGCGGGTAGTACGGGATGAACAGGAAGTTCGCGATCAGGCTGAGCCCGGCCAAGATGATTCCGACCACCCGCCCCCAGGTTCTGCCCTGCAACACGGCGACGCCCGCGGCGCCGACGACGACTCCCAGCACCACATGGGCCCAGCCCCACCCGGTGATGTCGAACGAGTAGATGTACTCGGGCGTGGACACGAAGATCACGTCGTGCACCAACGCCGCGACGCCGGCGAGGACGTGGTAGACGCCGACGACGAGCATCAACGCTCCGGCGAACAGGGCGAAGCTCCTGACCCATGGGGTCTCCCGGAGTCCGGGGCTCTTCGTCGGCTGGGACGGGACCTGTGTGCTCATCAGCGCGCTCCTTGATCTCCCGTGGATCATGGTCGTGTCAGTTGATCGAGCGGGGCCGCGGATCGAGGCTCCTTCCCCACCGTGCTCGCGGGCCATCGACCCCGCTTCACCCGATTCGGGGGAACGTCCGTGCCGGAAAGCAGGGTTCACCCGTTGCGGGTGTGGTCCTCACCGGGCTTTCTCCGGACCGTGGGCGAACTTGCGGACGGAGGAAACGGCATGGACGACGCGACACCGGCAATGGGTCCTGTGGACTACCTGGTTGTCGAGTTCCCCCGGTCCCGGGTGTCCGGCGAGCCCCTTGCCCGGCTCATCGAGCTCGTCGACCTCGAGGTCGTGCGCGTGCTCGACCTCCTGTTCGTGACCAAGGAGGAGGACGGTTCGGTGCGGGTCACCGAGATCGCCGACCTCGACGGGGACGGCGAGCTCGATCTCCAGGTTCTCGAGGGGGCCACCTCCGGCCTGCTCGGGTCCGACGACGTGGACGAGGCCGGTGCCGTACTCGAGCCGGGCAGCGCCGCGGCTCTGCTCGTCTACGAGAACCTCTGGGCGATCCCCTTCGCCACGGCGTTGCGCCGAGCCGGTGCCCAGCTGGTGGCGAGCGGGCGCATCCCCGTCAACGAGTTGCTCGACGCACTGGACGCCGTCGAGGGAACCGAGCCTGCAGAGGTGTGACGAGGAGGATGCGATGCCCTTGCTCCGAGGAATAGCGCGCACTGCGGTGATCGCCGGAACGGCAACGACGGTGTCGAACCGCGTCTCACGCCGTCAGCAGGGCCGCTGGGCGCAGCAGTCCGAGGCCGCCTCCCAGCCGGCGCCCCCGACCGCCCCCGATACCGGAGGGCAGGATCGCCTTGCTCAGCTCCGCGAGCTGGGGGACCTCCGGGACCGCGGGGTACTCACGGACGAGGAGTTCGAGCAGCAGAAGCGCCGGGTTCTCGGCGCCTGAGCGCAACAACAGCCGGCCGCGACCATGACGGAGAACGTCAGGCCTCCACGACCGTCCGCACCGCTGCGGAGCATGCTGGTCCCTCTCGCCCTCGCTCAGTTCATCTGCAGCTTCGCCGGTTCGAACATGAACGTGATGATCAACGACATCAGCACGGACCTGGACACGACGGTGCAGGGTGTCCAGCTCGCGATCACGGTGTTCCTGCTCGTCATGGCTGCGCTCATGATCCCGGCCGGCAAGCTGACCGACCGCTGGGGCCGGAAACGGTGTTTCACGCTGGGCCTGGGCATCTACGGGATCGGCGCCCTGTTGAGCGCGTTCTCTCCCGGCCTCGGCATCCTGATACTCGGCAACTCCATCCTCGAAGGCGTGGGCACCGCCCTGCTGATCCCGCCCGTCTACATCCTCACCACGATGCTCTTCAGCGACGTCGCCTCGCGCGCACGGGCCTTCGGGGTGATCACCGGGATGGGCGGTATCGGTGCGGCCGCCGGGCCCTTGATAGGCGGTGCCATCACCACCGGCATCAGCTGGCGGGCAGCCTTCGTCTTCCAGGCCGTCGTCATCGTCGTCATCCTGCTGCTCAGCCGCACGATCGTGGACCCGCTGCCGCCCGACCCCACGCGACCCTTCGACGTCGCCGGAACGATCCTCTCGGCCACCGGCCTGGCGTGCCTGGTGATGGGGATTCTCCAGGCGGACGACAACCTGACGCTGACGGCCATCCTGCTCGCCGCCGGAGCCTTCTTCCTCGTCTGGTTCTTCATCCACGCCCGTGCCCGGGAGCGAGGCGGTCGGGAGCCACTGCTGTCCACCGCGCTCTTCCGGAACCACACCTCGAACGTCGCGCTCGTCACCCAGAACGTTCAGTGGCTGCTGCTCATGGGCGTCGCCTTCGTCGTCTCGGCCTTCCTCCAGGTCGCTCGCGGCTACAACGCGATCCAGACGGGCGTGATCTTCACCGCCGCCACCGCCGGCATCCTCATCTCGTCACTGGCCGCGGAGCGACTCACCAGGAGACACGCGCAGCGCAACCTCGTCATCACGGGGTTCGTCGTCACGCTCGCCGGGATCGGTGTCCTGCTCCTCATGGTCAGGTACTCGTCGAACGTGTGGGCCTTCGCACCCGGGCTCCTGCTCATCGGCCTCGGGCTCGGCACGATGCTGACCCCCTCGGTCAACGTCGTCCAGTCGGCGTTCCCCGAGGACCAGCAGGGCGAGATCTCGGGCCTCTCGCGCAGCGTGTCGAACCTGGGCTCGTCCCTCGGCACCGCGATCGCCGGGACCGTCCTCGTCGCCGGTCTCACATCACCGGAGCACGCGTACGCTCTCGCGATGATCGTGCTGGCAGGCATCGGTCTCATCGGCCTGGTGGCCGCCACTCGTCTCCCGGTCGGCGCTGCGACGCACCGACGCTGAGTCCGACGTGCGGGCTCAACCCTGCTCTGCGGATGCCATTTCTTCGGCCACCACGGCGATCCCGAACGCCCGCAGGATGTTGCCGGCGGCCGCCGCCACCCTCGCGCTCCCGACAACCGGCGCAATGGCGATGAGCGCACCCTGCGCCTCCTCCAGCGTCACGCCTGCGTCAGCGCCCAACCCGAGGTTGATCAGGTAGGACACCGGTGGGGCGTCGATCGCGACGAGAGCCGCCAACCGGACGAGGAAGTACGTCCTCACGTCGAGCTCCGAGGCCTCCAGCGAGTCGAGGTTCATCGTGACGAGGCGTTCCAGCACGGGTGCGTCACCCTGGGCGACCCTGCTCAACGTCTCCTGCGGAGTGGTTGCGGCGGTCATGGCTCCTCCACTGAGGGCTTGTCGGCCCCGTCGAACCGGCGAACGGACTCGACCACGCTGGCACCGCCTGACCGGCTCGACCTCATCCGGTCGGGGTGAGCGGCGCCGCACGGGCTCGCTGCCTCGGTCAGGCGCGAGCGCTGCCCGCCGGCTCGAAGGAGTGGATCTCCTGCTCGCCTCGTCGAACCACCGCCCAGGAGTTCTCCGGGACCTCGTTCCAGGCCCCGGGAAGATCACGCAGTGGCTCGGAGACGATGAAGCGGGTGTCGTCTCCCAGTTCGTCGAGGGCATCCAGCTCCGGATACAGCCGCCGCAGCTGGGAGACGTCGCTCGAGTAGTAGAGCGAGCTGGTGCTCTTCTCACTCGAATAACGGAAGACCCAGATCGACTGCCCGTCGCTGGTGGCCACGGTCATGTGAACGGGATACTCGATCCCGCGGCGCCGGCCGGTCTCTTCGACGAGGCCGACCGCCCGGGCCACGGCGGCCGGCGGGTCATCGACCAGACCGAAGGTGAGCGCCAGAAAGAACAACGTCTCGGTGTCGGTCGATCCCTCGACCTTCGGGTACAGCGACTCGTCCACTGCCGTGAGGAGATCGCGCTTGACCTCCGGGAACATCGCGAGCGACCCGTTGTGCATCCACAACCACCGGCCGTGCCGAAACGGGTGGCAGTTGCTCCGCTGCACCGGCGTCCCACTCGACGCGCGGACGTGGGCGAACAGCAGTGGCGTGCGGATGTGCCCGGCGACCTCGCGGAGGTTGTCGTCATTCCAGGCGGGATGCGTGCTCTTGAAGACCCCCGGTTCCGGCCGACTTCCGTACCAGCCGATCCCGAAGCCGTCACCGTTCGTCGCGAACCCCCCGAGCTTGGCGTGCAAGCTCTGGTCGATGATCGAATGCTGCGGCCGGAACAGCAGGTCGTCGGCGAGGACCGGATCCCCCAGATAGGCCATCCATCGACACATCGAAACTCCACGTCTTCGGGTGACCCGAATGGGTCGCGCACAGCCAGTCAACCGCCGCGGAGGCGATGGACCATCACCTGGCGAGGGTGATCCTGATGAGACCGGCGGCCTCACCTTCGGTGGGGGGAGCGAGTGCCTGGAGAACGGGGGCGCAGGTCAGGACCGAAGCTCCGTGAGGCCCCTGACGATCAGGTACACACCCAGGAGGCCGAACGCGGTCATCATGATCCCCACCTGGCGGCGCCAGACCCACCCGGTCGCCCGCCGCAGGAAGTCACGCAGCTCGACCGGTTTACGCAGGTCGAGCGCCAGGGCCGCCACCGGCAGGGCGAACCAGATCGCGTTGTACACGCCCACCTGCAAGATCCGGTCCGCGTTGCTCGACGTGCTGTTCGCGATCGCGCTCAGCGCGGCGAGGTAGAAGAGCCCCGGCTTGTGGGTGAACACCCCGGCTACGGCCGCGCGGGGTGCGGAGAGGTCGGCCAGCTGACGGCCGATCCACGAGCCGGAGCCGGGCCGGGGATTGGCATCCGCGGGGTTCGGCAGCCGTCGTTGGACCCGTCCGCTGAGCAGCGCGGCGGCGCAACCGAGCGAGCCTGCACCGAGGGCGAAAGCGATGAGCGCTCGCGTCTCGCTCGGGGCCCGCGGCCCGACCGATATGCCGAACAGGATGACCAACAGGATGCCGACCACGAAGCTGAAGACGAACCCGGCGACGATGTAGGCCGACAGCAAGCGGGTCGGCCGCGTGGACGCGAGCATGGCGTACACGGCCGCCGCGCTCAGCGGGCGCACGACCGAGGCCACTGCCAGCACCAGCGCGTCCACGCTCACCCTTCCATGTTGGACGCTCCGGACCGTGCAGGCTTCGCCCGGGCAGGGTTACCGACTCCTTCGGGCGCTGACGAACGTGCGGCCCGAGCACCTGACACGAGGCAACCCCACGGCCGCGAACGGCCGTCCTCGCACGATCATCCGCTCGCGGTAAACGTGGCGACGTCGGTGGTCATCCCCCTCGATGATGGCCGACGTGGACGAGGTCGAGGTCGTCGTCGCCCATCACGAGCGCGCGACCCTGCGCGTCGGCGACGTGTTCCTGAAGATCGACGGTGATCAGACGCGCACCGACGTCGAGATCGAGGCGATGGCCATGGCGCCGATCCCGACTCCGGAGGTCCTGTGGCGGAAGCCGCCGGTACTCGCGCTCGCCGCCCTCCCCGGGACGGCACTCGGCCGCCTCGGCGAGCCGTCGACCGCGTCGTCGGCGGCGTGGGCCGCAGCGGGCGCCGCCGCACGACTGCTGCACGACGCGCCGCTACCGCCATGGCCCGGCCGCAGCCTCGACGAGACCGGATCGCACCTCGACGCCGAATGCGAATGGCTCGTCACGAACAGCGTCCTTCCCACCGACCTCGTCACGCACAACCGCCGGATTGCCGAGGCTGCGCTCCGGCCGTGGACACCGGCGTTCACGCACGGCGACCTGCAGATCACCCACGTGTTCGTCGACGGCGACGAGATCACCGGCGTGATCGACTGGTCCGAGGCGGCCCCGGGCGATGCCCTGTTCGACCTCGCCACCTTGACGCTCGGACACGAGGAGCACCTTGACGACGTCGTCGTCGGCTACGGCACCGACGTGGACCTCGACGTGATCCGCGCGTGGTGGTCGTTGCGAAGCCTGGTGGGGGTCCGCTGGCTGGTCGAGCACGGCTTCGACCCGTCCTCGCCAGGCTGCGAGATCGACGTGCTGAGAGCCCGGATGTGAGGATGCACGAGACCTCGCAATGGGTGGTAGAACATTGCGTCGCATCGGACATCGCTATGAACCCACATGCCGCGCGCGTGTAATAAAAGCGCGATGGAGAGCTGCTCCCGGCCTCACGGTCGCGTGGCCGGCCGGGGATAGGGTCTCGCCTCATGGATCATGATCTGCCCGGCCGGGTGGACTCCGCTCGCATCGATCGCACGAGCGCGCTGGGCGGCATTCCGGAAAGGGCTGCGCTCGAAGCGATAGAGCGCGGGCTACATGAGGGCGAGGCTGCAGACTTCACAACCAATGTGCCGAAGATTCGAGAAGTGCGATCTCTGCCCGCTCAGCAGCGGCGGCGTCACCAGCGTGCGCCCGGATCGTGCTGTCGGACGTGATGAGAGGTGTGAGAACTGCACGGGCTCAGTCGCTGATCGAGCTCGGCCGGTTCGCCGAAGCGCTTGAGGTGCTGGCGGCGCCATCACCGGACGACGACGAGGCGGAGGTGCTGTGCCTGCGGGCTCAGGCGCTGCAAGGCAAAGGTGACCACGGGGCGGCTCTGAGAGCAGCCGAAGCCGCGTGCGAGGTCGCGCCGGCGTGGGAGTGGCCTCACCGTCTGCTGGCAATCTCCCTGAGTCACCGGGGGCGTCATCGCGCGGCTCTGGCAGCGGCGGCGGAGTGCGTGCGGCTGGCGCCGGGCGCTCAGGATCCACGCTATGCCCTCGCGATGATCCAGTCGGACCTCGGCGACCACGACGCGGCCATGCGAAGCGCGGCTACCTGCGTCGAGCTCGGGCCTGATGTATCGGTTGGGCACGAGGCCGTCGCTCGCGTCGCCCTCGAGGCTGGACGGTACGACCTCGTCGAAGCTGCCTCTCGACGCGCCCTCGCCCTCGATCCGCACGATGACCGACTGCGGTCCCTGCTCGCGAGCGCTCTGGAGGCCCAGTCGCGACACGATGAGGCGACGCAACTGCGGGTGAAGGCGCTCGAGTCCAACCCGCGCGACAGTTCGCACCGCTGGGGATTAGCCACCGCCTCCATCCCTGCCGGTGTCGCGGGGGGTGGCCTGGCCGTCCTCGCTCCGCTGACAGCCACCCAGGTGCTGCCGAAGCTGCTCGGGAGCACTGCCGGTCATGCCGTGAGCGCGCTTGTTGTCGCGGTCGCGTTGTCGCACGTTCTGCTGCTCGTTGTCTGGGCGGTCCACGCGCGCGGCCGCCGTCGAGCCGGTGAGCTGATGCCGCCCGGTACCTACGCAGCGCTCTGGCCGGACCGTCGCGTCCACGACCTCGGCTGGGTGGCCACCGCAGGTGTCCTCACGGCTGTGTGCGCCGTCCTTGCGCTGGCCCTCGTCCGCGGCAGTGCGACGGCCGGGACCGTCGGTACCTTGGTCGGCCTTGCGGTTGTCGAGCTCGGCGCGTCCATCCTCGGGAGAAGGTGGCTGCGGCGGCGGCACGGGATCGTCCGCCAATCGTGGGTCGGCTGGTACCTGCGTCGAACGGCGAGCCGATTCGCACACCGCGTCTCCTATCAGGCCGTTGACGCGTCCGACCGACCCGCCGGTGAACTGGTGCTCGCGCTCCGGGTCGAGTCAGCGGTGACCGGGGTGACGTTGCCGCTTTTCGCGGGCGTGTGGATCCTTGCGGTCGGGTTCGGCTGGAACCAGGCCTCCCTCCCGCCGCTCGCTGCTGTACCGGCTGCCCTTGGCACGGCCGCTGTGATCGGCGCCGTTCAGGACCGCCGTCCGCGCAGCATCACCAGCCTGCGCGGCGCGCCCGCCGGGGGGCGGCGGCTGGTGGTCGATGCGGCGAAGGGCGAGTGCCTCAGCGGTCCCCGGCTCGCACTGCGCGGCGTGCTCCGCGTGCTGCTCCTCCCGGCGCTCGTGGTCGAACATCTGATCTTCCGTAACGCCGCCCGTCGGTGTCTGCATGACCGCCTGACCGGTGCCACCGTCGTGCGCCTGCCCGACCTGACCGACCAGACAGGAGCACTCGCTCGATGAGCGACGCCGAACCGCTGATCATCAGCTTGCAGGCCGCGGTCGCCGCGATGCCGCAGGACCGGTCCCTGCGCCTGCACCTGGCTGAGCTTCTCGTCGAAGGCGATCGGCCTCATGACGCTCTCCCGCACATCACTCATCTGCTCGGCGCGGACCCTGCCGACCAGCACGCGCTCGCGCTGCTCGCGCGTGTGACGAATCTGCTGGTCGGCACGGCACCTGCGGCAACGGAAGCAGCGTCCCCCGGCCCGGTGGAGCGGTCATCGGGTGGCGACGCCTTCGACTGGTCGGCTGCGGAGGCAGAGGTCCGGGACCTCGCGCCGCCGATGTTCATCGACGGGAGTTCAGACGGCCCGGACGAGCCGGACGTCGTCGAGCGCCCCCAGGTCCGGCTGGCCGACGTGGGTGGGATGCAGCAGGTCAAGGACCGGCTCGAGGCCGCCTTCTTGGCGCCCATGCGAAATCCCGAGCTGCGGCGGCTGTACGGCAAGAGCCTGCGTGGTGGGCTGCTGCTGTACGGGCCGCCCGGGTGCGGGAAGACGTTCCTGGCTCGAGCAGTGGCCGGCGAGTTGGGAGCGGCGTTCTTCACGGTGAGCTTGGCGGACGTCCTCGACATCTTCATCGGCGCAAGTGAGCGCAACCTCGCCGATGTCTTCCGTACGGTGCGCGCCAACACGCCGTGCGTGTTGTTCCTCGACGAGGTCGACGCGCTGGCGCAGAAGCGCAGCCAGGTGCGCGGCTCTGCCATGCGCGGCACCGTCAACCAGCTCCTTACCGAGCTCGACGACGTACTCGGCAGCAACGACGGCGTGTTCGTGCTGGCAGCGACGAACGCTCCCTGGGACGTCGACCCGGCGGTGCGCCGGCCCGGCCGACTCGATCGGATGCTGCTCGTGCTGCCGCCGGACGCCTCAGCGCGCGAAGCCATCCTCCGGTACCACCTGCGTGACCGTCCGCTGTCCGGCATCGACCTCGCCAAGATCGTCAAGCGCACCGACGGGTTCAGCGGTGCCGACTTGGCACACCTGTGCGAGAGCGCTGCTGAGACGGCGCTTCTCGACAGCGTTCGCAGCGGCGAGATGCGGATGATCGATCAGCGCGACATCGACCGCGCGCTCAAGGTGGTTCAGCCCAGCACAGGCGCATGGCTGCAAGAGGCGCGCAACGTCGCGCAGTTCAGCAACGCCTCCGGCGACTACGACGATCTCGTCGCCTACCTGCGCCGGCGCAAGATGCTGTGAGATCGCAGTGAGTGACCTGCTGGCGCATACCTGCCGGCTGCTCGACCTGCAACGGCCTCGCGAGGCCATCAGGTGCCGTCTCGCCGAAGAGACTCACCGTCCGCTGTGGGGATTCTTATGGCCTTCGCGTTAGAGATGTACTTCGACGGCGACGCCGACGCCGCCGTACGGAGGATTTGGGCGCTGCTTGAGTCGCGCGGGGTGGCCTCAGCGGGCAGCGGTCCGGTTGCCGATGCACGGCCGCATGTCACGCTGTGCGTGTTCGACTCGGCGCCGATGGACTCCGTCGAGCGCGTCGTATCCGCGCTGGCGAGCGAACTGCAGAACCTGTCCATCGTGCTGAGCTCGCTCGGATTCTTCAAGACAGCGGAGTCCGTTGCGTTCCTCGGCGTTACTCCCACCGAACGGCTGCTGCGAGTGCAGCGCGCGGTAGCGACCGAAGTGCTATCCCTTGCAGTCGGATACTGGAACTACTACCGACCGGACACCTTCGTCCCGCACTGCACGCTCGCGTCGAACGTCGGCGACTTCGCCGCCACGATCGACGCGGTCACAACCGCGGCGTTACCCATTAGCGCCACTATTACATCGGTGGGCGTGATCGAGGTTCCCAGCGGGAAGGTGAAATTCGACATCGCGGTATGAGCGAGGTACACATTGTCGCCTCCTGATGACACGACACCCATCATCGCACGGTCACAATCAACGTGACGTCAGCGCACCAAGTAGTTACGACTGCAGTTGGGGACCGCTACCTGCGCATCCGCGTAGTGGCAAGAACCCCGCTCAAGTCGCCACCGTCCATGTGGTGCGCTGTTGACGTTGACACACTGATCGCATGAAAGGTTTGACCGCCGAACTCGTGGTCGAGGGTCGCGTCCCGCAGAGCCCGGCTCTCGCTCCGAACGGGCATCTGCTCTGCTACGTTCTCGCCCCCATCAGCCGAATCGATGACCACCTCGACACCGCACTCTGGCTCGCCGACATCGAAGGCGACGGTGTGTGGCGTCGGGCGACCGCCGACACCGCAACGGAATCCCGGCCTCGCTGGTCCGCGGACTCGCGCACGCTGTACTTCATGTCTGACCACGCCGAGCGTGGTACTCCGCAGGTGCACCGGTTCACCCTTGCCGACGACGGGGTGACCGCGGTGACCAGTTGGCGCGCTGGCATCACCGACCACCTGCCGCTCGCCGATCCCAACCTGGTCGCTCTGCTCGCCGAGGACGAGCCCACCGAGCAGGACACGCGCCGCGCCCAGGACCGCGACGACGCCATTGTCGTCGGTGAGCGCGAACCGCGTGCTCGGCTGCGCCTGCTCGACCTGCGCACCGGCCAGGTCACCACCCCGAGCGTGTTCGGCGACCGGCACGTCGTGGAACTGCGGCAACGACCCGACGGTGGCCCGCTCGCCGTACTCACCCAGGCCAGCGCCGACAAGGACTACGGCCCCCGCACCGGCCTACTGCACCTGTTCGACCCCACAACGGGGACCGCGGAGGACCTCGGACCGGTCGAGGCCGAGGCACACTCCCTGGCCTGGTGGCCGACCGAAGACGGTTGGCACCTCGGTTACATCGCCCTCACGCCACCGGTCCTCCACGCCGGCACCGCGGTGTTCGACCTGGCCATGAGCAGCCGCGTCCGACGCAACCGCACCGCCGACCTTCCGATGTGCCCCACCGAACTGTGCCAGACCGACGCCGCCCCTCTGGTGGTGTTCGCCGACGGCCTGAACACGACCCTGGCCCGGCTCGACCCCGACGGCCCCACGCCACTGTCGCAGCACCCCGGCCACCTCGACGCCCTCACCACCACCCCCGCAGGCAGGACGATCGCGGCACTGACCGGTACCCGTCACCAGGCCACGAACGTTCACGTGGGGCAACCAACCGGGCCGCTGCGGAAGATCACGGACACCCGCCCCGAACTGGACGGCATCGCATTCGGCACCCAGCGACCGCTGGCCTATCGAGCCGCCGACGGCCTCGATCTGGACGGCCTGCTCGTACTGCCGGTCGGGAAATCCGCTTCGGACGGCCCGTTCCCGCTCGTAACGATCGTGCACGGGGGCCCCTACGACCGTTACGCCGATCGCCTCCAGTTGTTCTCGTTCCACGGCGCACAGCCACAGTGGCTGGCCACCGCTGGATACGCGGTGTTCCTGCCCAACCCGCGCGGCGGCCAGGGCCACGGTCACGAGTTCGCGGCCAGCGTCGCGGGCAGGGTCGGCCGGGAGGAATGGACCGACATCCTGACCGGCATCGACCTGCTCATCGCCGAGGGCATCGCCGACCCCGACCGACTGGGCATCGCCGGCGGGAGCCACGGCGGATTCATGGCCGCCTGGGCCGTTGGGCAGACCGACCGGTTTCGCGCCGCGCTGGTCAGCGCGGGCATCGTCGACTGGGGGATGCTCGCCGCGACCGGGGAGTACGGCCAGTTCGACGGTGCGCTCGGCGGCAGCATCGGGTGGGACGGAATCGGCCCGCACCCGCATGACGCGGTCAGCCCGGTCTCCTTCGCCAGCCGCGTCCGCACTCCGGTGCTGATCCTGCACGGTGCCGAGGACACCAACGTCCCCCTCGGCCAGGCCGTGTACTTCCACCGGGCACTGCGCCACTTCGGCGCCGAGCACGAGTTCGTGATCTACCCCAGAGAGGGCCACTCGATCCGGGAACGCAATCACCAACTCGACGTCCTGCGCCGCACCCGTGCCTGGTTCGACCGCTGGCTCCAGCCCTGACCGGGAACGCTTGGTCCTGGCGTGGTTCTTCCCATACTGACGACTGGAAGAAACAAGGGCGTGATCGCGCGCTCGATCAGCTCGAGGTCCCATTCCGGCTCCGCGCTCGGCTCCGCGTCCGCCCCCGGGACGTCACGGCTGCGCACATGCAACCGGCCGATCTCGACCGGGCAGATCGCCTGTGCCACTCGCCCCTAACGTGGGGGGACCCCGTGCACCTCCTGGCGGGTGCCAGTGGCGCGCGATCGGTGCATCGGCAGAAGTGCTCGAGAGTTCGCGGTCAGGGGTGTGGAACTGGGAGCTTCCTGCTCCGCACTAGCGCTGTGCGGCGACGAGGAACAGCGGGACCGCGACGAAGATCCGGTTCGTGCGGGCGCGCTCGGCCTGCTCAGCGAGCCAGCCCTCCTCCTCGGTGATTCGGTGCAACAGGGCGAGCGCGATGCCGTCGGTGAACACGGTGGTGTGCACCTCGACGACCGGGTCGGTGAACCCGGCGTCGAGCAGGAGGTTGCGGTACTTGCGGGCGGCGTGCGGCGACGGGAGCGAGTCCGCCTTCGCGTGGACCAACCGACGGGTGGTCTCCGGGTCTTCCGAGTCGATGATGATCGTGTCCCAGTCCTGGCCGAGCAGCACCGCCCGGCCGCCCGGCGCGAGCACCCGGCGGGCCTCGGCCACTGCCCGCGCCGGGTCGTCCATCGCGTGCAGGACCTTGTCGGCGCGGTAGCCGGCGGCCGTGCCGGTCTCGAGCGGCAGCTCGGAGGCGTCGCCGACGTGGAACTCGCCGCCGGGCCAGCGCTCGCGGGCCACGGCGATCATCTCGGGGTCGAGGTCGACGCCGACCGCGCGAGCCCCGCGCTCGGCGAGCTCGGCGACCGCACGGCCGCCCCCGCAACCGGCGTCGACCACGGTCCGGCCGGCGAGCGGCTCAAGCAACTCGTAGGAACGCGCGCGCAGCTCGCCGGCTCCCGGCTGCGCGTCGGCGGCGTCAAGGATGGGCAGCAGAGTGGACATGCCCGCCATGCTCGGACTTAATGTGGACATGAAGTCAAGCCTGCTGACGATCGGCCAGGTGGCCGACCAGTTCGGCCTGCCGACACACGTGTTGCGGCACTGGGAGTCGATCGGGCTGCTCGCCCCCGCCCGGGTCACCGGCGGCCGCCGGCGCTACAGCCGTGACGACCTGTTCCGGGTGGCCTCGATCCTGCGTGCGAAGCAGGCCGGTCTGCCGTTGGGGGAGATCCGGGAGTTCCTCACCGCGGGCGACCCGACCGCGCGCAAGGACGTGCTGCGCCGCAATCACCGCGCCCTGCTGGACCGGATGGCGGCGCTGCGGGCCGCGCTCGACCTCCTGGAGACCGGGCTGAACTGCACCCACGACGACATCGCGACCTGCCCGAACTACCAAGCCCACCTCGAAGAGCTGGTGGCAACGCCGTGAAGCTGGAGCGGTGGCGCGGATCTCGAGGCCGTTTCGGCGGGGCGGGAGCGTACGTCCCGGAACTGGCGACATACGTGCTTGAGATGGGGACATGCGTGCTGGAAGTGGGGAGATGCGCGGAATCCCCCTTGGCCTCCAGTGGCCCTCGACAACTGTCCGAATCCCTAACTTCGCCGACGGTGCCGCCCTGGTTCTCCCAGACAGCCACCCGGCAACCGAGGCTCTGATCTGGAGCGCTTGCGGGCTGCGGGTCCATCTCGTTCCTAGACGGAGAAGCGGAACGAATTCGGGCAGATTCTGCGGGCGCTGGATGTCACGACCTGCGCCACATGACGCGCCAGGTTGTCGTAAGATTTTTCTGAAACTGCCCCGCGGCCTGTCCACCGTCACCGTGGATGTCGCGCATCGCCTCACGGAGGCGTTTCATGGACTGGTCGATTCATGAACATTGCAACGGATGACGGCCGGAGCAAGCGGAACTCGTGCCGGATCAAGGGCGCGGGCCAGCACCGGACACCGGAGCGCCCGACTGCGAGCGTGACGCAGGTCTACCGCCTCGCCGATCTCGTCCCTGCCCGGTACCGCGTGCTCGTCCTCGCCGCCGCATTGACCGGGCTTCCGCTGGGGAGAACTGGTCGCGTCCGGCATTGTGACCTCGATCTGGAGGGACGCGTCGTGCACGTGTACCGCCGCATCGCGCAGACCCGACGCGGTCAGATGTGCCCGCCCCACGAAGTCCGTGGCCGGCGCCCGGTCGATCGCTTTGCCGGACGTCGTCGTCGACGAGCTTCGCCAAGCTCGACTCGTTCGCGGAGTCAGGACCAGAGGGTCTGGTGTTCCTCGGTGACCGGGACGGCCCGCTGCGCCGAGGCAACTTCCACCGCAGCACGCCGTGGACGCAGACGGTGGTCGGACTGCCACGCGGGTTCCACTTCCACGACGTCCGCCACACCGGCAACCAACTCGCCGCCGCTGCCGGCGCCAGCACACGCGAACTCATGCAGCGGATGGGCCACGGCTCGATGCGCGCCGCGTTGATCTACCAGCACGCCACACGCGAGCGAGACCGCCAGATCGCGGACCGGCTGAGCACCATCGTCACGCACTCCACGGCCACGACAGCCGCCCAGCCCGACGCGAAATAACACCTTCTCAGAACTCGTGTTTGATCAAGCGGCGAAGTTCTGATCAGGACCATGTCCCAGGGTCAGCAGCGGGCCAGCGGGCGTGTCCCACCAAGTTGACGGCACCTCGCCGTTGCCGCCCCGGCACGTCCGTCAGCACCGCGTCAACGGCGACCGCAGCCTCCCGTCCCGTGGCACGACCAGCACGGCCGCGTCGGCGCGTTGGCCGCCCCGGAGCATTTGCCTACGCCGGCGGCGGAGTGGTGGCGACTCGGACCCAGCCGTAGACACATTTGATGAGTGCACTAACTTTAGGTCGTGCAACCTAATCCCGGGTCGAGTGAACTAACCTTCACCGAGGCTGCACGCCGGAAGCAGATCGTCGCCGCTGCGATCGAGACCATCGCCGAACTCGGCTACGCCCGTGCCTCGTTCGCGCAGATCGCCCGGCGGGCGGGGCTGAGCAGCCCGGGGTTGATCTCGTACCACTTCGCCAACAAGGACGACCTGATCGGGCAGGTGGTGGCCGAGATCTACGCGACCGGTGGCGCCGTGGTGCGCCCGCACAGCGACGGCGCCACGTCGGCCTGGGAGACCCTGCGCGGGTATCTGGAGGGCAGCATCGCCTTCTACGACACCCACCGTGCCCACATGCGTGCCCTGGTGCAGATCCTCCAGGGCCATCCCGAGGCGCTGGGCCGGTGGGTCGGGGCCAGCAACTCCGTCGAGCTCGACGGCGTAGAGGAGGTGCTGGTCCGCGGGCAGCGCGCGGGCGAGTTCCGCGAGTTCGAACCGCGCACCGTCGCGGTGATCATCCGGCAGATGCTGTCCGGCGCGCTGCAGCACCTGCTGACCCAGCCGGACCTGGACCTGGCCGGCTACACCCGCGAACTGGTGGCCATGTGCGAGCACGCCGTGGCAGCACCGGAGAGAAGAGTCGATGGCTGAGATCGAGGGCGAGACCGCCCCAGGATTCGAGGGCGTTCGCGACGCGTTCGCGGCCAACTTCGCCGAGGGCGCCGAGGTCGGGGCCGCGGTCAGCGTGTACCGGCACGGGGAGAAGGTGGTCGACCTGTGGGGCGGGATCGCCGACCCGCAGCAGGCCCGGCCCTGGCAGAGGGACACGCTGCAGGCCGTCTACTCCACCACCAAGGGGGCGACGTCGGCCTGCGCGCTGCTGCTCGTTCAGCGCGGCGAGCTGGACCTGGACGCCCCGGTCCGCGACTACTGGCCGGAGTTCACCGCTCCGGTCAAGGTCCGCTGGCTGCTCACCCACCAGGCCGGCCTGCCCGCCCTCGACCGGCCGGTCCCGCTCGCCGACGCGCTGGCGTGGGACCCGATGGTGGACGCGCTGGCCGCGCAACGCCCGTTCTGGACGCCCGGCACCGAACACGGCTACCACGGGCTGACCTTCGGCTGGCTGGTCGGCGAGGTGATACGGCGGGTGTCGGGCCGAAGCCTCGGCACCTTCTTCCGCGACGAAATCGCCGAGCCCCTCGACCTGGACTTCTGGATCGGCCTGCCCAAACCGCAGCACCACCGGCTGAGCCGGATCGTCATGCCTGAGCCCGATCCCGACGCGATGGCCGGGTTCAACCTCGACGACCTGCCCGAGCAACTGCGGGACGTGCTTGCCGCCTACACCGACCCGACCTCGCTGACCTCGCGCACCTACGACGCCGTGGAACCTCGCATGGACAACAACGACCCGGACGTGCTGGCCGCCGAGATCCCGGCCACCAACGGCGTGTGCACCGCCCGCGCGCTGGCCAGGTTCTACGCCGCGCTGATCGGCGGCCTCCTCGAACCCGACACGCTGGCCCTGGCCACCACCGAGCAGGCAGCCGGCCGCGACCGCATCATGCGCATCCCCGTGCGATGGAGCACCGGCTACGCCCTATGGACGTCGGAGGCGCCCTGGCTGCCGCAGACCATGTTCGGCTTCTCCGGCCTCGGCGGCTCGATCGGCTTCGCCGACCCGGAGACCGGGCTGGCGTTCGGCTACGTGATGAACCGCCTCAGCGACGGTCTCACTCCCGACCCCCGAGCCGCGCGCCTGGTCACCGCGACCATCAACAGCATCAAGGAGCAGCGATGACGAACCGTTTCACCCCGCAGGAGGACGCCGAGGACCTCGCCATCGTGCTCCGCGAGGCCCGCGAGATGCAGGGCGTGTCGGCCGCGGAACTGGCCCACCGCACCGACATGCGCACCGAGGACATCCTCGAGTTCGAGGCAGCCCGGGTCATCCCGGCCCGAGACCAGTTCGCCGTCTACATGCGGGCGCTCGGGTTCGAGGCCTGAGCCTTGAGGTAGTCGACGAGGGCGTCCATCGCCGCGATCGTCGGCCCTCGATGAGTCGCTGCTGCCTCAGCGTCACGGCCGAAGAGGATCACAACTCGATCCCTCAGGATCAGGTACCGACACGCGAGTTCAAGACCAGGGCTAGTTGCACGCTAGTTGCACGGAAACAAACGGCCACCCCACCCAAGATCAGGTGGGGCGGCTGTTCTTGCTGGTAGAGACGCTGAGCGGGCGACGGGAATCGAACCCGCGTAGCCAGTTTGGAAGACTGGGGCTCTACCATTGAGCTACGCCCGCGTGTCCCCCACCGACTCGGGGACGTGCCCAGCGTAGCGGACTCCGCAACGCCCCCGTCCCGCGCCTCGATGGTCACCAGTCACCGCCGACCAGCGGCGCCGTCGTACGGCCCGCCGGCCGCCCCCGTTCTGGGATCCACGGTCGGTCCTGAGCCCGCCGCTCGGAACGGATTCCGAACAGGACGGTCGGCTGGGGCAGGTCCGAGGACTCCGCGTCACGAGTCCCGGGACGACCACCTAGACTTCACCCGACGGGGTGTGGCGCAGCTTGGTAGCGCACTCGCTTTGGGAGCGAGGGGCCGTGGGTTCAAATCCCGCCACCCCGACCACGTCAGCCCGGTTGCATGCGATCTTGCTCCCGGCTGGCAGGTCGACCGCCGGCGCACGACGCGGGACGACGTTCCGGGGTCGGAACCTCGTTGCGACCCCGCCCCGCTCCCGACGACGATGATCGGGTGAGCTCCGCCGGCGGCATGGCAGCAGCATCAGGAACTCGGATCCGGCTGAGGGCGATGGAGCCCGGTGACGCCGACGACCTGTGGCGGTGGAACCACGATCCGGACGTCATGCGGTGGATGAACGACGGATACGGCTCGTCACTCGCGCAGACCAGACGACGGATGGAAAGCCGGGAGCCGAACTCCTATCGCGACGTACTCTTCGGCGTCGAGGTGGTTGCCGACAGGAAGCTCATCGGGATCGTTCGGCTACGCGACGCCGAACCCGAGCTC
This sequence comes from Pseudonocardia xinjiangensis, assembly GCF_050948425.1. Classification (NCBI taxonomy): domain Bacteria; kingdom Bacillati; phylum Actinomycetota; class Actinomycetes; order Pseudonocardiales; family Pseudonocardiaceae; genus Pseudonocardia; species Pseudonocardia xinjiangensis. Next base: position 6,183,070 of record NZ_CP192009.1, read on the forward strand.
GGTTGCGCTGAGCTCGACATCTACCTCGGCGAGAAGTCCTACTGGGGCCAGGGCTACGCCACCGAGGCCATGCGTGCCATGTGCCGGTACGGCTTCGACAAGATGCGCCTGCACAGGATCTTCTTGAGTGTCGTGGCCGAGAATCACGCCGCCCGCCATGTCTACGAGAAGGTGGGGTTCGTCGAGGAAGGCAGATTGCGCGAGGCGTTCCGGCGGGACGGAAGCTGGTACGACATGTTCATCATGGGCCTGCTCGAAGGCGAGCTGAGGTAACGCCCGGCGCCTTAGGTCGCCGGCCCGCCGAGCACCCGGCGCACGAGGATGTCGGTGAACTCGGCAGGTCTTTCGTACAACGACCGGTGCCCGCTTTCGGCGAGAAGGACATGTTCCTTGTGCGGCGCCTGGAGCCCCGCGAACCACTCCTGCATCGGCTGTACACGACCGGGAACCTCGTCAGCACCGTCCACGAAGTACACCGGCACCTCGAGCCGCGGGATGTCGGTACGCAGGTCGACGTCCCGGACCCGCGGGTAGTAGACGTCGTGGGCGTCGACGAGTCCCGCGAAGAGATGGACCTTGTCGAGAACCGTGTACTCCGACGCCGCGAGGCTCTCGTCGAGTCCGCCTTGCCCACCGGCGCGGGGGAAGGCCCTGCTCTCGGCGAGGATCAGCGGTTCGTAGTCGTAGATCCGAGCGTACGGGGGTGGGCCCACCGCGGTGAGGGCCGCGGCGAGTTCGTTGTCGTGGTGGTGGCGAGCCCAGTCGAGCGTCGCGGCGTACTGCGCCTGGTCGGCCTCGGTGGTGTCGACGGCCTGGCCGACGCCGATGTAGGCGCTGAACAGTTCGGGGTGGCGCTGCACCGCGAACGCGGCCGGGATCGACCCGCCGGAATGGGCCAGCAGATAGATCCGGTCGGCGCCGAACCGCTGCCTGAGGTGGTGCGTGGCGGCGACGACGTTGTCGATCTCGTCGTCCAGGGTCATGGTCGGCGTGGGTTCGATCGCCGGGTAGGAACTGCCGCCGCCGCGCCGGTCCAGGGTGGCGACGACGACGTGCTGCTCCAGTCCGGAGAGGTGCGCGCGGACCGCACCCCGTTCGGCTGCCCCGGGCGCACCGGGCACGAACAGCAGGACCGGTCCGGCTGTGTCAGCGCCGCGGATCATCATGCCGAGCTGATGGGAGCCGGCGTCGACGCTCGCGAGTTCGGCGATGCTGCGGTCGCCGGGGATCGGGTCCGTGCGTGCCGGCAGCGCCACCGCGCCCGTCACCAGTACGACGACGGCGGCGAGCCCGCCGATCATGGCCCGATCGAGGTAGCGGCCCAGGCGGCCGCGGCGGGCCGGTCCGGCGCCGTAGGCGGCGGCGACGACCATCGGCAGCACGGTCAGGAGCCCGTGCACCCCTCGCCCGGCGGCCAGCGCGACCGCACCCAACATGCTGGCGTGCGGGGCGTCGACGGTCGGCCCGACGGCACCGGTTCGGACGATCTCGACCGCGATCACGAACAGGGCCGGTGCGACCAGCATCGCCCACCGCGACCGGCTCCACCGGCCGGCCACGCCACCGACCACGAGGCTGACGCCGACGCTGATCAGGGCCTCGGTCGGGGTCAGTGGGCCCCGTGGGGTGGTCAGGCCGGCGATCATGCCCCACGTCACCGGGGCCAGAGCGGCACCCCACCGTCTGTACGTCATCGCGGCACCGCCGATCGACTCGCCCGACGTAGCGGTCGCTACAGCCGAAACGTAGCAGACGCTACGCCGACGGGTGAAGCGGTTGCTACGGTTCAGCGGTGGATCGTCGCGCCGAACTCGCCGAGGGTGCCCTGGACTACGTGCTGGTCCACGGGCTCGTCGGGTTGTCGCTGCGGCCCCTCGCGGCAGCGCTCGGCACCAGCGACCGGATGCTGATCTACCACTTCGGCAGCAAGGAGCGCCTGGTCGGCGAGGTCCTGGCCCTCGCACAACGGCGCCTCGCCGCGTCGCTGGAGCCACCGGGGCCGGACGTGCGCGGTCTCGCCGACCTGGTGCACCATCTGTGGGCCGCGCTCAGCACCCCGGCGGCGGCCCGGGTCACGCGGCTGTATCTCGAGATCTGCGTGCTCGCCGTGCAGGAGCCGGAACGCTTCCGCGCAGCCCCCGAGCGACTGCGCGGACCCTGGCGGGCGCCCCTGCAGTCCGGCCTGGTCGCGTTCGGCATCGCGCCGGAGCGGGCGGCGCCGGTGGCCGACCTGATCCTGGACACCCTCGACGGGCTGGCGCTGGACCGGCTCGTGGCCACCGACCCCGCTCGCGTCGACGCGGCGGCAGCCGTCTTCGCCGAGCTTCTCGAGGGTCACCACCGGGCAACGGGCGCGAAAGGCAGCACCTGACGGCGCACGTGACAGTTCCCACTATTGTCGCGAATGGCCCCATGTATTCCCGCGTAGAATTGCTTCGGCAGCGCGCATGACGAATTCCAGGGAGCACGCATGACGTTGGCGTCCGAAGAGGCCGGAGCCTTCGCGGGCTTCGAGCTGTCGCAGATCACCGTGGGCGAGGTGTCCCTGCGGGTGCGCCACGGTGGTTCCGGCCCGCCCCTCCTGCTGCTGCACGGGTACCCGCAGACGCACATGATGTGGGGTCAGGTCGCGGGCGGGCTGGCCGAGGACTTCACGGTCGTGGCGCCCGACCTGCGCGGCTACGGCGACAGCAGCAAGCCCGAGTCCGTCCCCGACCACGCGAGCTACGGCAAGCGCGCCATGGCCAGCGACGTCGCCGGCCTGATGCACCAGTTCGGGTTCGAGAGCTTCGACGTGGCAGGCCACGACCGCGGCGGCCGGGTCACCTACCGCCTGGCCCTCGACCACCCGCAGGCCGTTCGCCGGCTCACCGTCCTGGACATCGTCCCCACGAGCGAGGCGTGGGCCCACGCCGACCGGAGCTTCGCGCTCGACTACTGGCACTGGCCGTTCCTGGCCCGGCCGTATCCGTTTCCCGAGACCCTGATCGGGCACGACCCGGAATGGTTCTTCTTCGACTCCCAGTTCGGCGCCGACGCGCCGAACTTCCGGCCCGAGGCCCGCGCCGACTACGTCAGATGTGCCCGGAACCCGGCGGTCGTGCATGCGATCTGCGAGGACTACCGCGCCGGCGCCACGTACGACCGGCTGCTCGACGAGCAGGACCACAGCGCGGGCCGGAGGATCGCCTGTCCGATCCAGGTCCTGTGGGGCGCGAAGGGCCGGCTGGGCGGCGACTACGACCCGCTGACGATCTGGCGCGGCTGGGCGGACGACGTCACCGGTGAGGCGCTCGACAGCGGACACTTCCTCGCGGAGGAGAAGCCGGCCGAGACGCTGGCGGCCCTGCGCCGGTTCCACGGCGAGGGCCGCTGATGCGGCCTCACCAGAGGCTGGGGTGGAGCTCAGCCGAGCGCCACGGCGATCCCCTTGCCCGCCCCCCGGCTGGCTCCGGTGACCACGGCGATGTCGGTCATGACGACTACCAGGTCACCGGCAGTTGCTCGACGCCGTAGACGACGGCGTTGTCCTTGTACGTCAGCTTCTCGATGGGGGTCGCCAGCTGCAGGTCGGGGAGCCGGCGGAACAGCGTGTCGAACACGATCTGCAGCTCGGCCCGCGCCAGGTTCTGCCCGAGGCACTGGTGGGGGCCGAAGCCGAAGGCCACGTGGTGACGGGCTCCGCGCGCGACGTCCAGGCTGTCCGGGTCGTCGAACACCTCCGGGTCGGTGTTGGCGGCGTAGCTGAGCGCGAACACGCCGTCACCAGCCTTGATCCGGACTCCGTCGAGCTCGATGTCGGCGGTGGCGACCCGGGCCGTCGCGGTGTCGGCGATGCTGAAGTACCGCAGCAGCTCCTCGACGGCGTCCGGGGTCCTGGACGGGTCGGCCTTGATGATCGCGAGCTGGTCCGGATTCTGCAGCAGCGCGATGGTGCCTAGCGAGATCATGTTCGCCGTGGTCTCGTGCCCGGCGATCAGGAGCAGGAAGGCCATCCCCACCAGTCCCGCATGGTCCACCGTGCCGTTCTCGCGCTGCTTCAGCACCTGCCGGCCGAGCAGGTCGTCGGTGGGCTCGTGCTCCTTCGAGGTGACCAGCTCGTCCAGGTAGTTGCGCACCTCCTCCACCGCACGGAACCGATCCTCGGCACTCGTCGTGCGGGTGATCAGCAGCTTCGACCGGGACTGGAAGAACTCGTGGTCGGCATAGGGCACCCCGAGCAGCTCGCAGATCACCAGTGACGGCACGGGCAACGAGAACGCCTGCACGAAGTCCGCCGGCCGGGGGCCGGCGACCATCGCGTCGATGCTCTCGTCCACGATCTGCTGGATCCGCGGCTGCAACGCCCGGGTGCGCCTGACGGTGAACTCGCCCACCACGGCGCGGCGGGCCGGACCGTGCTCGGGCGGGTCCATCGAGATCAGGGAGGGCGAGAACATCGGCCGGTCCGGCGGCAGCTCGATCAACCGCGGGAAGTCGGGGTGGTTGCGGTCGGAGCTGAACCGGGTGTCGGCCAGTACCGCGCGCACGTCCTCGTGCTTGGTCACCAGCCAGGCGTGGCGCCCGGTGGGCAGCAGGACGCGGGCGATCGGCGACTGCTCGCGCAGCTCCTCGTACGCCGCAGGCGGGGAGAAGGGGCACGTGCGCTGCATCGGGAACGTCGGAACCTGCTGGTCGACCAGTTCGGTCATCGCGGTACCCCCATCGGAACGCCTACCATGTGGAGGATTGACCTCCGGTTACGCTGTCCACGGTACGCAAGCGGAGGATTTTCGTCCACCTAGTCGGAGCACGTCCACGGAGCCAACCGGACCCCGTGCAACAATCCGGGCGAAGTACGGGGGGTGATCTGCATGACCGCGGATCCGGTGACGGGCCTGAGGGCCGACGCACGCCGCAACCGTGACCAGATACTGGCCGCGGCCAAGCAGTGGTTCGCCGTGCAGGGGCCGGATGTGCCGATGGAGGAGATCGCGCGTGCCGCCGGCGTCGGCATCGGCACGCTCTACCGCCGCTTCCCCGACCGGGAGGCGCTGATCCAGGCCGTGGCCCGGGACAGCTTCGAGAAGGCGCTGGCCGAGGCACGTGCGGCGGTGGCGGAGGAACCCACGGCGTGGGAAGCGCTGGTCCGCTTCCTGCACCAGTCCCAGGAGCTCCGGTTGACCATGCAGCTCGCCATGACGTCGCCGCCGAGGATCGCGTTGCGCGACGACGAGGAGCGCAACGAGCTCCGCCGGGCGCTGATCGAGGTGCTCGACACCGTGGTGCACGCCGCACAGGCGGAAGGCACCCTGCGCGACGACATCGACACCGGTGATGTCGCAATGGTGTTCGCACTGCTGGTACGGCAGGTGCCCAAGACCGACGACACGGTCGCCGGACTGGCGGCAGAGCGCTGCATGGCGCTGATACTCGACGGCCTACGCGCGCCGTCCTCCGGCGCACCGCTGCCCGGGCGGCCCATCACCGCCGAGGACATCGGCCCCTAGGGGGTGTCCTGTGGATCTCGGTCGATGAGAGCCGTGGTCCAGGTGGTTCCTGGCGGCGCCGCTGGATCGCCCTCATACCGGGCGTATTCGGGCGGTTCGGCGGTGTCGCCAGGGGCCGCCTGGGCGCGGCTATCGCGATCGAAGATCCGCGGGACACCCCCTAGCTGTACTCGGCCAGGACGTTGGTGGCAGATCGGTTGTCGTGACACGCGGACGGGGTTGTTGAACGAGGGAGAGCCTCCGGTTGGGGTGTGGCTTGTCTAGGACCCACTCCGCCCGGAGGCTCTCGTGTCACACGGTAATGCCCGCCTGACCTTCCACGGCCGACGCACGATCGTCGAGCGAGTCCTGCACCAGCGGCGTCCGCGCTCCCACGTGGCCGCCGAGATGGGGGTCTCCCGCCAGTGCGTGAGCCGCTGGATCGCCCGCTACCGCAGCGAAGGCGAGCACGGGCTGCACGACCGTTCTTCGCGACCCCACACCTCACCGGCCCGTACTCCCACCCGGACCGAAGCCCAGGTTGTGGCCCTGCGGGAACGCCAGCGGCGCGGGCAGGACTGGATCGGCCCCGAGCTCGGCATCCCGGCCCGGACTGTGTCACGGATCCTGCGCCGCCACCAGATGCCCTACCTGCGCGAACTCGACCCGCTGACCGGCGCCCCGATCCGGGCCAGCAAGACCACCGCGGTCCGCTACGAACGCGACCGACCCGGCGAGCTGGTGCACATGGACGTGAAGAAGATCGGCCGGATCCCCGAGGGCGGCGGCTGGCGCGCCCACGGACGCGCCGCCCGCGACCGGGACCGCACCCGCACGATCGGGTTCGACTTCGTCCATTCCCTCGTCGATGACCACTCCCGGCTGGCCTACTCCGAGGTCCTCCCCGATGAGAAGGGCCCCACCTGCGCCGGATTCCTGCACCGCGCCGCGGGCTACTTCGCCCACCACGGGATCGGTCGTATCGAGCGGGTCATGACCGACAACGCCTGGGCCTACAAGTACTCATTACGCGAGGTCATCGCCGCACTCGGCGCCCGGCAGGTGTTCATCAAACCGCACTGCCCCTGGCAGAACGGCAAGGTCGAACGACTCAACCGCACCCTGCAGACCGAGTGGGCCTACCGGCAGGTGTTCACCAGCAACCACGACCGCACCGCCGCTCTTGCACCCTGGATCGAGCACTACAACACTCGACGCCGCCACAGCGCACTCGCAGGACTCCCACCGATCAGCCGGCTGTCACCAACCTGACGGCCGAGTACACCTAGCCCCGCAACGCCGGGAGCCCGCCTCCCCTGGGGAAGACGGGCTCCTGGTGAGCGAGGTGGATCAGACGACGCGAACGCCGGTGGCCTGCGGGCCCTTGGTGCCCTGGCCGATCTCGAACTCCACGCGCTGCCCCTCGTCGAGGCTACGGAAGCCCGAGGCGTCGATCTCGGAGTAGTGAACGAAGACGTCAGCGCCGCCCCCGTCGACCGAGATGAAGCCGAAGCCCTTCTCGCCGTTGAACCACTTCACAGTTCCCTGCGCCATGCGATGTGCTCCTAGCAGACGGTGGGACCCGCACCGTGCGCGTCCCGGCCGACCCTGATGGGCTGATCAACGTCACGTCGACGCCGACTCCCCCACCAACCTGTTCCCGCGAGCGTGCATCACACGAACACCGAAACTGAACGACCTGCACCCATCCAACCACGTCGCAGGCGGTTCTGTCCCGCGCCCCCGCGACACGCCGCGTTCCGTCGGGTGACGTGGGGCGATCGGGACACTTCACATCGCCGACACCTCGGGTAACTCCACCGATACGGGACCACATGACGATCACCCGATGATCTCGCCCGATCCGATCGTCGCACGCGCACTCATCGTCGAAGGCATCGGGAGGAGGGGGTTCCTGCGGGCCGCCACCGCCGTCACCGCCGCAACGATGGGATCGTCCCTGCTCGGAGCCTCGCCCGCCGCAGCAGGCACCCGGTCATCGGTGCCGGCCGCCCCGCTGCAGCCGGGCACCGGCCCGATCGACGGCGACCACTACCTGCCCTCCACGCCCGAGGCCGTGCGCTGGGGGTACGTCCCGGCGATCGGCGCCACCCCGGCCCTGCGCATCGCGTCGGGCGAGACCGTGACCATCGACACGGTCTCGCACGAGGGCATCCTGGAGGACCAGGGCCGCGACCCGATCGCGTACTTCGGGCGCCACCAGGTGGCGCCGGAGGGCGTGCTCACCGATGCCGTCGCGATCGCCCGCGACTACAACCGCACGCCGCGCAACTTCGACGTCGACGGCCCGCACGTGATCACCGGGCCGATCTTCGTCGAGGGGGCGGAACCGGGCGACGTGCTCAAGGTCGAGACGCTGTCGGCCGTCCCGCGCGTGCCCTACGGCGTGGTCTCCAGCCGGCACGGCAAGGGCGCGCTGGCCCGCACCGCCGACGGGGGCGCCCCCGCCGGCATCACCGTCGAGGAGGTGATGCCGCCGGTCGCCACGGACGGTCGTGCGACGAAGGACCCCCTGCGCTACGGCAACGTCTCGACCTTCACCAGCGTCCGGGCGGGAAAGGGGGGCGGAGCCGTCGGCGTGATGCCGTTCGGGTCGGGCCGGGGTGAGGTCGTGTTCCCCCTGCAACCGTTCATGGGGACGATGGGCGTGGCGCACACGACTGCGGCAGGCGAGACCGCGCCCGAGCTCAACTCGATCCCGCCCACGCTCGGTGGCGGCAACATCGACATCCGGCTGCTGGGCCCGGACTCGGCGTTCTACCTGCCCGTCCACGGGGAGGGCGCGCTGTTCTACGTCGGCGACCCGCACCTGGCGATGGGGGACGGCGAGGTGGCCCTCACCGCGCTGGAGGGGTCGTTGCGGGCGACCTTCCGGCTCACCGTCTGCAAGCCCGGCTCCGGGGACGCTCCCTCGGTCGCCTACCGCTACCCGTTCGCGGAGACGCCCGACGTGTGGGTACCGATCGGCCTGTCCGACCCGGACGGTTCGGCGAACGGGCAGGGCACCGACCTGAACGTCGCCATGCGCCGTGCCGTGGTGAATGCCCTCGACTTCCTCGAGCACGACCAGGGCATGGACCGGCCCACCGCCTACGCCTACCTGTCCGCGGCGGCGAACTTCACGGTCTCGCAGGTGGTGGACCGGACGGTCGGGGTGCACGGGGCGATCTCGAAGTCGCACTTCCCGACGGGCTGACCTGCCGGGCGAGGTGGTGGTCGACGGTGGTCACCCGTCAGGAGCCGAGCAGCGCCAACTGCCGGTGGACGGCGGCGGTGGTGCGATCCACGTCCCCGGAGGCCAGCAGGTCCAGCAGCGCTCCCCGCAGCACGGCGAGCACGGCGGTGGCGGCTGACCGGTCCGGGCCCAGCACGGTACGCAGGACGTCGAGCCAGTCCTCGACGCTGCGGGCCGCGAACCCGCCCCACGGCCCGTCGGGCTCCACGAGCGAACGCGCGTAGCCCTCCGTCCAGAGCCGCAGCAGGTCCCGGTGGGCGGGGTCGGCCAGCCAGTCCCACAACCGGCGGACCGCATCGGCCGGGCGGTCCGTCGATCCGGCCTCGGCCAGCAGGGCGACCTCCTCCCGCCGCGACCGCGCGAGCAGCGCCTGCACCAGGCCGTCCTTGGAGCCGAAGAGGTAGAGCAGGACGCGCGGGCTGGATCCGATGGCCTCCGCCAGCGGCCGCAGCGACATCCCGGCCAGTCCGTGGGACAACGCGTACCGGTAGGCGAGTTCGAGGAGTTCCTCGCGGCGGGGAGACGGAGGTTGCGCATCCGCGGTCACCGCGTCATTCTGGCACTGAAACGACCGTTTCAGTGGAGGTGACCGATGGGCGAGGTCCGGGTCCGGACACTCGGCGAACCGGGCGACCTGGGCTGGGTGGTCCAGGCGCACGGCGAGCTGTACGCACGCGAGTACGGCTGGGATGCCTCGTTCGAGGCTCTCGTGTCGCAGATCGTCACCGACTTCGCACTCGCCCATGACGAGAGGTGCGAGCGCGGGTGGATCGCCGAGCTGGACGGCAGCCGCGTGGGCTGCGTGCTCTGCGTGGCAGATGACGATCCCGGCACGGCCAAGCTGCGGGTACTGCTCGTGCATCCCGACGCTCGCGGCCACGGGCTGGGCGCCCGGCTGGTCGACACCTGTGTGACGTTCGCCCGTGACGCCGGATACCGGCGGCTGCGACTCTGGACCAACGACGTGCTCACCAGGGCCCGGCACATCTACCTGGCGGCGGGCTTCCTCATGGTGGAGCAGAAGCCGAGCTGCAACTTCGGTGTGGAGCTGGTGGAACAGACCTACGAACTCGACCTGGGCCCGGCCTGACGGCCGGGCCACCCGTGCCGTGTCAGGCGGCGGCGTCCCACTGCCACTGCTCGGTCATGGCCTCGCCGCAGTCGGGGCAGGGCACCTGGAACCCTGAGGTCGCCGTGGTCGGCAGCTCCACCTCGACGCTGCAGCCCAGGCAGTTCCACCATCCGGTTGTGTTCGACGTGTCCATGCGACCGATGCTAAATCACAAGCCTGTCATTTTCCGGGCTGCGGCTTCCCGCACCGCTGTGACCTGGGCGTTCGCGGTCCGACCATGATTCAGATCTCGTCCACCAGGTCGGCGATCGAAGGCACGACGCGGAACGGCCGGTAGGGGAAGCGGTCGATCTCGTCGGCCTGCATGATCCCGGTCAGCACCAGGATCGTGCGCATCCCGGCCTCCAGTCCCGCGACGATGTCGGTGTCCATGCGGTCACCGACCATCACGGTGGTCTCGGAGTGGGCCTGCACCCGGTTGAGGGCCGCCCGCATCATCAGCGGGTTCGGCTTCCCGACAAAGTACGGGCTGACGCCGGTGGCGCGGCTGATCAGCGCGGCCACCGCACCGGTGGCCGGCAGCACCCCGTCCTTCGACGGGCCGGTCGCGTCGGGGTTGGTGGCGACGAAGCGGGCGCCCGCCGCAATCAGCCGGATCGCCGTGGTCACCGCCTCGAAGCTGTACGTGCGGGTCTCCCCGAGCACCACGTAGTCGGGCGAGTTGTCGGTGAGCACGTAGCCGATCTCGTGCAGCGCCGTGGTGAGGCCGGCCTCGCCCACCACGTACGCGCTGCCTTGGGGCCGCTGGTCGTCGAGGAAGGTGGCGGTGGCCAGCGCGGAGGTCCAGATCGACTCCACCGGCAGGTCGATACCGCTGGTGCGCAGCCGGAACTGCAGGTCACGTGGGGTGTAGATGGAGTTGTTGGTGAGCACCAGGAACGGCTTGCCGACCTCGCGGAGCCGCGAGACGAACGCGTCGGCTCCAGGGATGAGCCTGCCCTCGTGTACGAGCACGCCGTCCATGTCGGTCATCCAGCAGTCGATCGCCTTGGGGTCTCCCACGATGGGAGCCTAGGGGAACGATGCCTTTCCTACCGGCGTTGTCCAGCTTGAGGCGTTATGAGGGAGTTGGTTGGCATGGCGGGAACGATCCTCACCGTGGTCGTCCTCGTGCTGATCGTGGCGGGCGCCGCCTGGCTCATCCGGCAGCGCGCGGCCGCCCGGGAGCGGGAGCTCGAGGACGCGAAGTCCGAGGCACGACGCTGGGTGGAACGGCTGGGTGGGCAGGTGCTCAACCTCGTCGGCACCAACGAGGCGGCGAAACAGGCACTGGCCGACGCCGCCGAGCGCTACACCGCGGCAGGCTCCCAGATGGAGCAGGCGCGCAGCACCACCCAGACCAGGCAGGTCACCGAGACCGCCTACGAGGGCCTCTACTACGTGCGCGCGGCCCGCACCGCGATGGACCTCGATCCCGGACCCGAGCTGCCCCCGCTGCCCGGGCAGCAGCGCGCGGGCGCCGTCACCGAGGAGCGCGACGTGGAGCTCGACGGCCACTCCTACAGCGCCTCCCCCGCACCGTCCGAGCGCAACCGGCACTACTACCCCGGCGGGGACGTCGCCGGTCGGCCGGTGCCGCGCGGCTGGTACTCCGAGCCGTGGTGGCGCCCGGCCCTGGTCGCCGGCGCCTGGGGGATCGGCTCGGCACTGCTGTTCAGCGCGATGTTCTCGGGCATGGCGGGCGTGGCGTACGCCGACGGGTTCTCCGACGGCGCCGGCTACGACGACGCCCAGGGTGACGTCGGGGGCGACGACGGCGGCGGCATCGACGGGGGCGATCCGGGGGGCGGCGACTTCGGCGGCTTCGACGGCGGCGGCGACTTCGGCGGCGGGGGGTTCGGCGACTTCTGACCAGGGCGAGATGGTCGCTCCGGCGCCGCGCGGGGCGGTAGCGTCGGCGATCATGACGGTCGGAACGGGCCCATCGCCCTTCACCGAGACCACCACCTCTGCCCGCCGCGCCGCCTACGAGCAGCTGACGGCGTCCGGTCCGGTGCAGGAGACCGTGCTGTTCACCGGTGTCCGGGTGTGGCTGGTCTCCGGGTACGCCGAGGCCCGGGCACTGCTGGCCCACCCCGGCATCGCGAAGCGTCCCGGCGGTCCGCATTTCGACCAGATCCCCGCGGAGCTCAACGCGGCGCAGAACACGCACATGCTCACCAGCAATCCCCCGGACCACACCCGGCTGCGGCGGCTGGTGTCGGCCGCGTTCACGCGCCGGCGGATCGACACGATGGCGCCCCGGATCCAGGCGATCACCGACGCGCTCCTCGACGACGTCGCCACCGCCGGACGCGCCGGTGCGCCGGTCGACCTCGCCGCGGTGTTCGGCTACCCCCTGCCGATCGCCGTGATCACTGAGCTCCTCGGGGTGCCCGAGCAGCGCCGGGAGGCGTTCCGGGACTGGACCACGATCGTCATCAACGGCTCGGTGTATCCCGCGGACACCTACGTCGACGCGGTGGAGCAGCTGGTCGGGTACGTCCGCGGGCTCATCGCGGAGAAGCGGGCCGCTCCCGCCGACGACCTGCTCTCCGACCTCATCGCCGTGCGCGACGGGACCGATCGGCTCTCCGAGGACGAGCTCACGTCGATGGTGAAGCTGCTGCTGGTGGCCGGGTACGAGACGACGGCCAGCCTGATCGTCCTCGGTACGCACGCGCTGCTCTCGCATCCCGAGCAGCGGCAACTGCTGCGCGCGGAGCCGGATCGGCTGCCCGCGGCGATCGAGGAGATGCTCCGGTACGACCCGCCGCTGCAGGTGGCCATCCCGTCGGTCACCACCACACCCGTCGAGGTCGGCGGCGTCACGATCCCCGCAGGCGAGGTGGTGGTTCCGGTGCTGTTCACGGCCGGCCGCGACCCGGCCCGGTTCGAGGACCCCGCCGGGTTCGACATCGCCCGCGCCGACGCCGCCCAGCACCTCGCGTTCGGCCACGGCGTCCACCACTGCCTCGGCGCACCGCTCGCGCGGCTCGAGGGCCGCATCGCGATCGGCTCGCTGCTCGCCCGCTTCCCCGACCTGCACCTGGCCGACGGGGCGGGCGACCCCACGCGCCATCCCTCCCTGCTGGTGAACGCGATGGCCGAGCTGCCCGTCAGAACCAGCCGATCGAGGGTCGCCCAGCCGGGGTGACGACGTCGTCAGACCTGGAGTTCGGGGGGAAAGCCGGTCCAGCGCAGGTCGGCGGGCAGATGCCGCATGTCGTTGTGAACGAGCACGGAGGACGGCCTGCCGGGCGCGTAGCGGATCACCGTCAGAGCGGCGTTGCCGTGGTTGAGGCCCATCCAGCGCCACTCGGGCGCGTCGAGGGCGGCTCGTACCAGCCATCCGACGAGGAAGTTGTGGGTGACGACCAGCTCGTGCCGGGGCCGGCCGCCCTCGACCGGTCCGGTGAACGCCGCAAGGGCTTGCCTGGCCAGCGCGGGGCCGTGCTCGCGTTCTGCTTCCGTGAAGCCGCCGAGGAAGCCGAGCAGGGAGCCGGCCGCGTCCTCGGGCAGTTCCTGTCTCTGCGGCAGGTAGGGCAGGTAGTCCCCCGCGAGCTCCGACGATCGCAGCGGGACGTCGGCACACTGCTCGCCGATCAGCCGGGCCGTCTGTTCCGCTCGGGGCAGCGGGCCGTGATGGATGGCGGACAGCGGTGTGCTCCTGAGCCGTTCGCCGAGCAGGACGGCCTGGCGGCGGCCTTTCTCGGTCAGCGCGGTCTCGTCGGCCGAGGCCTCACCGTGCCGGGCGAGATAGAGGTAGCGGGCGGCTCTGTCCGTGGTCCGGGCTTCCGTCGGCACCGCTGAAGCCTGCCAGGGTCCCCCCGCAGTGGTGACGAGCGCACAATGGTCGCCATGATCGGTCGGCGCTCATGACCACGTTCGTCCTGGTCCACGGCGGGTGGCACGGCAGCTGGTGCTGGCGGCGGGTCACACCGTTGCTGGTGGAGAAGGGGCACGAGGTCCATGCCCCCACCCTGACCGGAGTGGGCGACCGCGCTCACCTGCACGGCCCGGACACGGGCCTCCACACGCACGTCGAGGACGTCGTGGCGGTGCTGGAGATCGACGACCTGCAGGACGTGGTGCTCGTCGGGCACAGCGCCGGCGGCGCGGTGATCACCGGGGTGGCCCAGCGCTGCGCCCACCGGCTCCGCGAGCTCGTGTACCTCGACGCGTTCGTGCCGAAGCCCGGGCAGTCGATCCTGGACACGCTCACCCCGCAACGCCGCCAGTTCTTCACCGCCGCCGTGGACGCGCTGGACCGGATCGTCCTGGACCCGGACACCGGGATGGACGGCTGGGCCGTCACCGATCCCGCCGACCGCGACTGGGTGCGACCCCGGCTGCGCCCGCACCCCCTGCGCGCACTGGCCGACCCGCTGCCGCCCGGCCCGGTGCCCGAGGTGCCGCGCCGTTTCGTCCACTGCACGGTGAAGCCCGGCCACGACAGCTTCGCCGGGTTCGCCGCGGCCGCGGGCGCGGACCCGTCCTGGCGGCTCGACGAGATCGCCGCAGGCCACGACGCGATGATCACCGCGCCCGCCGAGCTCGCGGCCCTGCTCGCCGACTGACCTGCGGGTCAGGCGCTCACCGCCGGCTGGCAGGTGGGACACCAGAACAGGTTGCGGGCCGCATGCTCGACGTGCGCGATCGGCGTGCCGCACACCAGGCAGGGGCTGCCGGCGCGGCGGTAGGCGTAGACCTCCCCGCCGTGCCGGTCCTGGCGGGGCGCGCGGCCGGTGCGGCGCGGGTCGTGCTCGGGGGCGACGGTGTCGATCCGGCCCCGGCGCACGCCCGCGCGCATCAGGGCGACCAGGTCGGCCCACAGTGCGTCCCACTGCGTCCTGTCCAGCGCGCGGCCGGGCAGCTGGGGGTCGAGCCCGTGGCGGAACAGAACCTCGGCGCGGTAGACGTTGCCCACGCCGGCGATCACGGACTGGTCCATGAGCAGGGTGGCCAGCGGGGCGCGGGAGCGGGAGATCCGCTCCCAGGCGCGGTCCGGGTCGGCGTCGCGACGCAGCGGGTCGGCACCGAGCCGGGCGCGGATCGCCCTCGCCTCGGCCGCGGTGATCAGCTCACACGCCGTGGGTCCGCGCAGGTCGGCGTAGTGCGTGGCTCCGACCATCCGCATCCGGACGAGGCCGCGCGGGGCCTGGGCCGGCAGCGGCTCGTCGCTGAACTGCCCGTACAGGCCGAGGTGGACGTGCACGACCAGACCCGGACCGTAGTGGTGGAACAGGTGCTTGCCGTGCGCCTCGGCGCGCACCAGCACCCGGCCGTCGAGGACGGCGGCGCTCGCCGTGAAGCGGCCCTGCGGGCTCGACACGGCCACGGGCAGGCCGGCGAAGCGGCGACGGTGCAGGCGGGCGAGCCGGTGGAGCGTGTGACCTTCCGGCATTGCTACGGGGCAGCCGGGACCTGACCGGGCGGCAGCGGGGGCGGGGTGCCGGTGCGCTCGTAGTCGGCGAGCAGGTCGATGCGCCGCTGGTGGCGGGGCTCCCCGGAGAACGGGGTGGCCACGAACGCGGCCACGAACTCCGCCGCCTCGTCGAGGGTGTGCATCCGCGCGCCCACGGCGACGACCTGGGCGTCGTTGTGCTGACGGCCCAGCGTCGCGGTCTCGACGCTCCAGGCGAGCGCGGCCCGGATGCCGGGCACCTTGTTGGCCGCGATCTGCTCGCCGTTGCCCGAACCGCCGACGACGACGCCGAGCGTGCCCGGGTCGGCGAGGGTCCGCCGGGCCGCCTCCACGCAGAACGGCGGGTAGTCGTCCTCGGGATCGTAGGTGGCCGGCCCCACGTCGATCGCCTCATGGCCCAGGCTGGTCAGGTGCGCGACCAGATGGGCCTTGAGCTCGAAGCCTGCATGGTCGGAACCGAGGTAGACGCGCACACGAGAAATACTGCCCCATGCCCGCGCCGGGCGCCGTCGACGGGGTTGCGCGCCCGGGGGATTGCAGCAAAGCCACGTTGCGGCAACCTCGTTGCGTGAAAGTGGCTTTGCTGCAACGGGGCGGCGTCAGCTGCGCTGCTCGTCCTTCTTCGAGGCCTCGGCCTCGTCCTCGGGGGCGACGTCCTCGGTGTGGGTGGCGGGAGCGGTGGGAACGGGAGCGTCCGGGTCGGGCGCCGACCCGTCCGGCGACAGGGCGCCCGGCATCGCGAGGACGGTCTGCACGGTCTCCAACGGCGGATCCACCCGTGGCGGCGGTGCCGCACCCGATGCCCGCGCGTCGATCCGCTCGCTCAGATAGCGCAGCACCACCGCGCCCGTGGCGGCCACCGGCACGGACAGGAACGCCCCCGCGATGCCGAACAGGGTGCCGCCCGCGGTGACGGCGAGCAGCACGACCGCGGCGTGCAGCCGGAGGCTGCGCCCCTGCAGGATCGGCTGCATCACGTTCCCCTCCAGCTGCTGCACGACCACGATGATCGCCAGGACGATCAGCGCCGTGGTGAACCCGTTGCTCACCAGCGCCACCAGCACGCCGAGCGCGGCGGCCACGATCGCGCCGACGATCGGGACGAACGCGCCGAGGAACGTGAGCACGGCCAGCGGGATCGCCAGGGGCACCCCGAGGATCAGCAGGCCCAGTCCGATCAGGACGCCGTCCACCAGCGCGACGATCGCCTGCACGCGGATGAAGTCGGCGACGGTCTTCCAGACCCGGCGCAGCACCTCGGCCATGTGACCGCCTGCGCCCTCGCCCGCCACGGCCCGCAGCCACGGCAGGAAGCGGGGCCCGTCCTTGAGGAAGAGGAACACGAGCACCACGGTCAGCACCGCGGTGATCACACCGGAGGCCACGCTCCCGATCCCGGTGAGCACGCTCGTGGTGATCGCCGAGATGCTCTGCTGCAGCTCGGTGGTCGCGGTCCGCAGCACCTCGTCGAGCTGGCCCTGGGCGAGGTTGAGCGGCGGCCCGGCCAGCCACTGCTGGATCGACTGGATGCCGCTGCTCGCGCTCTGCGTGATCTCCGGGATGCTCCCCGCCACCGACGTGGTGATCAGCGCGATGAGCCCGGCGAGCACGACCAGCCCGGCGAGCAGCACCGTGGCCGCGGCGAGCGCCGGCGGGAAGTGGTGCTTGCGCAGCCACCCGACAGGCGGCCACAGCACCGTCGAGACGATCACGGCGAGGATCACGGGGAAGATGACGGACCACAGGAGCCCGATCACCATCCAGATCAGCCAGGCGCCCGCGGACACCAGGAGCAGCCGCAGGCTCCATCGCGCTGCCCAGGTGACACCCTCGCCGATCGCGGTGCCGCGACCACGGCGGGGGTGCTCGGTCGTCGTCACGCCAACTCCTCTGTCTCGTTCTGCCGGTGCCCTACGGGGGTGGGTGCCGGGCAGTGCAGCCGTACCCGCGGACAAGGCTCTCAGACATCGGTGATCTCCACCGGACGTCGCACCGCCTACGATCGTGGGGGTGAGCAGCCACAGCGTTGCACCCGACGACGGGTCGGCCGCGGGGATCGTGCTCGCCGGCGGCCGCTCCTCGAGGATGGGTGAGTCCAAGGCCGCGCTCGAATGGCACGGCTCCACCCTGCTGCGCCGCACCACCGGGTTGCTGGCGCGCACCGTCGACGGGCCGGTCGTCGTGGTCCGGGCGCCGGGCCAGGCCCTCCCCGCACTGCCGGCGGGTGTCGAGACGGTGGACGACCCCGTGGAGGGCCGCGGGCCGATGCAGGGCATCGCCATCGGGCTCGCCGCGTTGTCGGACCGCGCGCGCATCGCGTTCGTCTGCTCCACCGACCTGCCGTTCCTGCACCCCGCATACGTGCGGCGGGTGCTGTCCGCGCTCGACGCCGAGGTCGACGTCGTGCTGCCGCACGCAGGCGGGCACCGCCAGCCGCTGGCGGCCGCGTACCGCACTGCGCTCGCGCCGGTCGTCGCCGGGATGGTGACGCACGGGCAGCTCAAGCTCGCGATGCTGTTCGACCACTGCCGGGTGCGCCGCATCGACGACGCCGGCCTGCTCGCCGACCCCCGGCTGCGCGCGCTGGACCCGGAGCTGGACTCGGTGCTGAACGTCAACGAGCCCGACGACTACCGCGTCGCGCGGGCCCGGCCCGCCCCGGAGATCACCGTCCAGCGTTTCGGGGCGCTCGCGTCCGGTGGCAAGCGCGGCCCCACCGTGGTGGAGGCGGCCACTCTCGGCGCCGCGGCGGCCGCCGTCGGGCTACCGCTGGACCGGCACGTCGTCGCCGCCCTGAACGGAGACCAGATCACCCGCGACGCGGAGATGCCGCTGGTGGCAGGCGACACGGTCGCCTTCCTGTCCGCCGACGCGGGCGGCTGACCCGTCCCCCGGCACCGAACGCGCGAGCAGCGGCGCCAACATCGGCATACAGTCTTCACCATGACGGCAGGCGGATATTTCGGACAGGCCATGGTCGTCGACGTGAGCGGCGCCGGCGCCACAGGCACACCACTCGAGCTGGACGACCAGGTCCTCCGCGCGTACCTCGGTGGGGTCGGGCTGGGCACCTGGCTGCTGCACCGGCTCGCTCCCCCCGGCGTCGACCCGCTGGCTCCCGAGGCCCCGCTCGCGTTCGTGTTCTCACCGCTGGTGGGCACCCCGCTGACCACGAGCGCCAAGTTCGCGGTGCTCGCCAAGTCGCCGCTGACCGGGATGATCACCGACGCGCTGGCGTCGTCCCAGTTCGCGATCTCCGGGAAGCTCACCGGCAACGACGCCATCGTCGTGCGCGGGCGGGCCGACGAGCTGTCGGTGGTGCTGGTCGACGCGTCGGGCGCTCGTCTCGAGGCGGCGCCCGAGCTCGCCGGGATGCCGGCGGCGGAGGCCGAGTCGGCGGTGCGCGAGCGGTTCGGCCGCGGGTGGCGCACGGCAGCGATCGGATCCGCCGGGGAGCGCGGCGTCCGGTACGCCACGATCAGCCACGACGGGCGGCACGCCGGGCGCGGCGGCCTCGGTGCCGTGCTGGGCGCGAAGAACATCAAGGCTGTGCTGGTCAAGGCCGGTACGCGGGTGGACGTCGCCGATCCCGCTGCGGTGCTCGCCGCGGCCAAGAGCCTGCGCGAGCGCAGCTTCGGCCCGGCCACCGCCAAGTACCGCGAGCTGGGCACGCTGGCCAACCTGCTGGCGTTCAACGCCGTGTCCACGCTCCCGACCCGCAACTTCACCGCCGCCACCTTCGCCGAGGCGCCCCGCCTGGCCGCCGAGGAGCTGCACGAGATGCGCGGGGTGGCCCGCAACAGCTGCGCGTCGTGCTCCATCGGCTGCGAGCACATCTACTCCCGCAAGGGCGGTGGCAGCCAGCGCATGGAGTACGAGAACGTGTTCGCGCTCGGCCCCCTGTGCGGGGTCTCGGACCCCGACGACGTGTTCGCCGCCAGCGCCCGCTGCGACGAGCTCGGCATCGACACGATCTCGGCGGGCGGCACGATCGCGTGGGCCATGGAGTGCGTGGAGCGCGGCCTGATCGACGCGCCGTGGCTGAGGTTCGGCGACGGCCCCGCGCTGCTGCGGGCGCTCGACCTGATCGGCTCCCGGTCCGACGGGCTCGGCGAGCTGCTGTCCCTCGGCTCGCGCGCGGCCGCCGCGGTCGTCGGGCAGGGGTCGATCGACTTCGCACCCCAGGTCAAGGGGCTGGAGCTGCCGGGGTACGAGCCGCGGTCGCTGCAGTCGATGGCGCTGGGGCTCGCGGTCAACGCGCGAGGGGCCGACCACAACCGCTCCGGCGCCTACGAGGCCGACCTGTCGGGTGACCTGGACCGGCTGACCGGCGGCTCCGCGCACGTCGCCGCCGCGATCGGCACCGAGGACCGCGCCGCCGTGATGGACTCGATGATCCTCTGCAAGTTCCTCCGCGGGGTGTTCACCGAGCCGTTCGACGAGTGGGCGACGCTCCTGCGGTCCGTCACCGGATGGGACGTCACCGCCGACGAGCTGCGGGCGGTGGCCCGCCGGATCGTGCTGGCCAAGCGGGTGTTCAACCTGCGGGAGGGCGCCACGACCGACGACGACACGCTCCCGCGGCGCATGCTCGACACGCCGCTCGAGCTGGGCTCCGGCCGCACCGCCACGCTCACGGCGGAGCGCCTGCGCTCGATGGTCGAGGGCTACTACACCGGACGCGGCCTCGACGTCGAGGGCCGACCCGACCCCTCCGACGTGGCGGACCTGCTGCTCACCCCCTGACGACAGGGACAGCAGCCTCGGTACCGCCCGCCGTCAGAACGTGATCAGGGGGTCGCCGAAGGCGTCGGCGACGAAGTTGACGAAGAAGAACCCGAAGAACAGGAAGTTGAGCAGCAGGATCACGTAGTGCCACGGCCGCGGCCTGGCCGCCTTCGGGAGCCTGCTGTTGAGGTAGATCAGCAGGAACGGGTAGATCAGCGCACCGAGGTTCGACATGTTCGCGGAGAACTGGACCAGCGTCACCGGCACCGCGAGGTGCAGGATCACCGAGATCGCCACCAGCAGCACGATCATGAACGGGTAGTAGAAGCGCCGTGGGTCGCCCTCGATCAGCGCGCGCATGCGCGGGCTCACCGCGGGCGCGGCATCGGTGACCACCCGCACCATGGCCTCGAAGATCCCGAGCTGGGTGGAGAACAGGATGAGCACGCCCAGTAGGAGCAGCAGGTAGAACATGCCCGAGCCGTACTCGGGCTGCAGCGCGCTCGCCACGAACGTCGGCACGTTGGCGGTGGTGGGCTGCTCGCCCGACAACGCCACCGCCTGCGACATCAGCACCGTCGGGAGCAGCATTCCCAGCATCGCCCCGACGAAGAACACGCCCCACATGTCCACCATCAGGAGCCGGTACCAGCGCCGCCACAGGGTCGTGTTGCGCTCGTCGTCGGGGAAGGTGACGCCCACCGACAGCACTTCGCGCTGCCCACCGCGCATCCCGGCGATGTAGCCGGTGCGGTGGCCCATGCCGTAGCCCTTGTCGCGGTAGTGGCCCATGACGTACCAGTTCAGCCCCGACGCCAGCGCGGTGAACCCGGCCAGCGCCCCGAGCTGAGTGGCGGTGATTCCCGCCGGTGGGGCCGCCGGCGTGACGAACCCGCGGATGCCCTCCCACCACACGCTCCACGGAACGACGACCAGATCGATGACGACCAGCGCGACCAGGATGAAGCCCACCATCGCCCAGTTGGACAGCTCCAGCGCCCTGCTGATCCGGCGGGCCGCCGCGGTGATGAGGAAGACCACGACCAGCAGCCCGATGGCGTACCAGCGTGTCTGCTGCACCTCGGCGGCGGTCGCGACCCGTCCGTTGACGAGCGCGTAGAGGCCCTGGCCCGCGGATGCGGCCCAGCCGCCCGCGATGAACGCGAAGATCACCACGAATACGGACAGCGGGATCCACAGCGCCTTGCCGGGCGGCACCCGACCCCAGCCGACCACGGGTGCCTCCCCCGTGGCCACCACGTAGCGGGCGCACTCCACGTTGTAGAAGGTCTGCAGCACCGCGGACACCACGATCACCCAGCCGACACCGACGAACCCGTACTGCCCCACCGCCTGCGGTCCGAGCAGCCATTCCCCGCTGCCGATCGAGATCCCCAGCACGATGAGGCTCGGGCCCACCACGTACATCACCAGCTGGCGGGCACCGATCCGCGGGACCCGGAACACCTCCTCCGGGGTGGGGAGGTCCACCACGGCGAGATCGGGTCTGCTGACGCCCAGCGGGCGGGTGTTGGCCGTGCGCTCCACCTCGGTCATGACGACTCCCGAGTGCTTTGTAACGCAGATCACAATCGTCCCGCTCGGGACTGCGCCGGTCAAGGGTGGCGGGACAGTTGACCTCAACCTGACTTCAGCTTCTAGCGTCGGTCACGGGAAAACCGGACGAAACTGTCGGACCGGTTCGCCACACTCGCGACGCGAAGTGGTGCCGCACCGATGAGTTCCGGCGGTTCCCCATGTCCTACGTGTGCACAGCGGGTGCCGCGACCGGAGCGAGGAGCAGTTCATGAGCATGGAGATGGTCGCGTGGCAGTCGATGTACCACGCAGCACACGCGCAGGAGGAGAAACGGCCGTTCTCCATGGCCACCCTGCGCCGGATCGTCGCGTTCGTGCGGCCACACCGCCGTCGGATGGGGGCGTTCCTCCTGGTCAGCATCGTCGGCGCGGTGCTCGCGGTCGCCACGCCGGTGCTCGCCGGCCGGGTCGTCGACACCATCGTCAACCGGGGCCCGCTCGGCACGGTGGTCGGTCTGGCCGGGCTCATCGCGGTCATCGCGGTGGCCGTGGCCATCAGCGGGATCATCCAGCGCTGGCTCTCCGCGTCGCTGGGTGAAGGGCTGATCCTCGACCTGCGGGCCGCGGTGTTCGACCACGTGCAGCGCCAGCCGATCGCGTTCTTCACGCGCACCCGCACCGGTGCACTGGTCAGCCGGCTCAACAACGACGTGATCGGTGCCCAGCGGGCGTTCAGCGACACCCTGTCCGGGGTGGTCGGCAACCTCGTCACGCTCGCGCTCACGCTGATCGTGATGCTCACGCTGTCGTGGCAGGTCACGCTGCTGGCGCTCGTGCTGCTGCCGGTGTTCGTCCTCCCGGCCCGGCACATGGGGCGCAGGCTCGCCCACCTCGAGCGGGAGGCCGCCGACCACAACGCGTCCATGGGCACCCAGATGACCGAGCGGTTCTCCGCGCCGGGCGCCACCCTGATCAAGCTGTTCGGCCGCCCCGCCGAGGAGACGCGGGAGTTCGTCGCCCGGGCCGCCCGGGTGCGTGACATCGGCGTGCGCACCGCGATGGTGCAGTGGGTCTTCGTCACGGCGCTCACGCTCGTCTCCGCGCTGGCGCTCGCGCTGGTCTACGGGCTCGGCGGCTACTTCGCGATCACCGGCGGGATGGCTGCCGGCGACGTCGTCGCGCTCGCCCTGCTGCTCACCGGCCTCTACGCACCCCTCACGGCGCTGGCCAGCGCCCGGGTCGAGGTGATGAGTGCGCTGGTGAGCTTCGAGCGGGTGTTCGAGGTGCTCGACCTGCCGCCGCTCATCGCGGAGCCCGCCCGCCCGCTTCCGCTGCCCGACGGCCCGCTGTCGGTGGAGTTCGACAGCGTGCGCTTCTCCTACCCGGCCGCCGACAAGGTGTCGCTCGCGTCGCTGGAGGACGTCGCCCAGCTCGACCGCCGGGGCGGCGAGGAGGTGCTGCACGACGTGTCGTTCACCGCCGAGGCCGGGCAGATGATCGCGCTGGTGGGCTCGTCCGGCGCCGGCAAGTCCACGATCGCGCAGCTGCTCCCCCGGCTCTACGACGTCGATGCCGGAGCGGTCCGGCTGGGCGGCGTCGACGTCCGCAACCTCTCCTTCGACACGATCCGGGGTGCACTGGGCCTGGTCACCCAGGACGGCCACCTGTTCCACGAGTCGATCCGCGCCAACCTGCTGCTCGCCCGCCCCGAGGCCGACGACGAGGAGCTGTGGGACGTGCTGCGCCGGGCCCGCCTCGCCGACCTGGTGGCATCGCTGCCCGACGGCCTCGCCACCGTCGTGGGTGAGCGCGGCTACCGGCTCTCCGGCGGGGAGCGCCAACGGCTCACCATCGCCCGGCTGCTGCTGGCCCGGCCCCGGGTCGTGGTGCTCGACGAGGCCACCGCCCACCTCGACTCCACCTCTGAGGCGGCGGTGCAGGAGGCGCTGGGGGAGGCGCTCCAGGGCCGCACCGCACTCGTTATCGCCCACCGGCTGTCCACGATCCGCGCCGCCGACCAGATCCTCGTTCTGGAGGCCGGTCAGGTCGTGGAGCGGGGCACCCACACCGAGCTCGTAGCCCGCAACGGCCGCTACGCCGAGCTGCACAGCACGCAGTTCGACCAGCCGGGAGCCGTCCCGGTGGCGCTGGCCGCGGGCTGAGAGGAGCGGCCGCAAGGCCGTTCGCGCCGAGGGGTGTGCTCGTCGCAGGGTCCCCGGATCCTGCGACGAGCACAGCGGCTCGGCGATCGGTGCGTCCGCTCTCAGGTTGTCGCCGATGCGTGATCCTGTCCGTTTTGCGTCCGCAGCCCGCCCACCAGGTCCGGAGGGCTCCATCCGGACAAAGGAGACGGGCGCCGCGCTCGTACGGACAGGTGATCCCTCGGTCATTCGGACCGATCTTCGAAACGGTGGATTCTCAGGCACCGATCCCGGGAGAGGCACCGCCGGCGAGATCGGGAGACCCATGGAGCAGGACAGATCCACGGTTGCGGAACGGGCGTCCGCGGGCCAGGGCGCGGCGGTGGCGCTCCGGCAGGCAGCACGTCCGGGCTCCCACATACCGCTGCAGCGGGGCCTCGACCCCGTCACGGGCCCGATCCGGGTGCCGGCCATGGAACCGGCCGGTGGGCCGACCCGCAGCACGTCCCCCAGGACGCGACCGGGGCGCGGGCGCCACCGGCGGGCGGAGCGGCGGCGAGCCGAGGTCACCCTCACCCTCATCGTTCTCGGCGCACTGAGCTGGATCGTCGTGACCTGGCCGTTCCGCGGCGACCAGGCGGTGTACGCGCTGATCGGCCGGCAGATCCTGCACGGGCAGGCGCTCTACACCGACATCTGGGACATCAAGCAGCCCGGCGTGTTCCTCTGGTACGGGCTGGCCGACCTCACCGGGCTGGGCGAGATCGGGACCCGGGCCCTCGACGTCGTCGCGGCCTTCGCGTTCGGGGCGTGCGTCCACGTGCTGCTGCGCGGGAGGCTCACCACCCCGTGGGTGCGGCGGATGCTGACCGCGCTCGCCACGGCGGTGCTGCTGCTCGCCGCGGGCCCGGGCGACTTCGGCCAGCTGGAGATGCTCTGCCTGGTGCCCGCGACCGGGGCGTTCGCCCTGGTCGCGGCCGAGCCGCGGCGGGCCCCCACCTGGCGGCGGATCGTGCTCGCCGGGCTGTGCGTCGGCGTCGTCGGCGTGTTCAAGCTGCTGCTCGCGGGCGTGGTCGGGCTGGCCCTGCTCGTGTACCTCGTGCTGCATCTCGGTGGCCGCAGGCGGTTCGCCGCTGTGCCCGTGGTCGTCGCGGCGGCGCTCGTCCCGGTGGGTCTGACGCTGGCCTGGCTCGCCACGCAGGGCGCGTTCGGCGCGGCCCTGCACGTCTGGCTCGTCGAGGCCCTCGAGATGGGGTCGGCCCCGGGATCCCGCGACCCGGCGCGCGTGCTCGAAGGCCTCGGCCGGTACGTCCTGTGGATGTTCCCGGTCGTGGTGCTCGCCGCCTGGCAGGCGGCCACGGCCTGGCGCCGCCGGGATCCGCTCGACCTCGCCATGGGCGCGTTCGTGCTGCTCGACGTGCTGGCGATCGCCACCCAGTTCGCCTGGTGGTACCAGTGGTACTTCGTCAGCGCCCCGCTCGTGGTGCTCGCGCTGCGCAGGCTCGACGTGCTCGCCCCGCGGTTGTGGGGCCCCCGGTGGGCCGTGCTCCTCGCCGCGCTCTGCCTGCCCATGCTCGCCCACGCCGCGAGCTGGGCCCTCCCGACCGTGCTCGACGGCGGCGGGTTCACCGCGGCGAGCCGGGACCGGATCGACGAGCGGGTGGCCGGGTACGACACGATCCGCACCGAGCTCGCCGCGGCCGGGGTGAGGGCCGGGGGCAGCCTGTACGTCGTCGGCGACCCGCTCTACAACATGCTCGCCGGAGCCCCGCTCGTCGTGCGGTTCGACGGCTGGACCTACGACCTGATGACGGACGGCCAGTGGCGGGAGGTCGCCACGGAGGTCGGCGCCGTCGAGCCCGCCGTCGTCATGGTCGACGCAGACGCCAGGGAGTGGGTCGCCGACCGCGGCCAGGACCTGCAGCAGGTCCTCGCGCGCGACTACGTGCGGTACCGCACGAGCGCGGAGGGGACCTGGTACCGGCTGCGCTGACGACCGACCGGCCCCTCCGGCGAGGACCGCTCATTCCACGTCGGGGAAGGCCACGAACCGCACCAGGACGCGGCGGGCGTCCTCGCCCGGCGGGTCGGTGGTACGGGCGTATCGCTCGTGGAGAGCCATGTAGTCCTCCCAGAACCGGCGCAGCTCCGGCGCGGTGAGGTGCAGGGCACCGCGGGCGAACAGCAGGGCGTCGCCCCACTCGCCCAGGTCGTCGCGCCGGCGCTGGAAGCGGGCGAACGCCGCCACGTCGTCGGCCACGTTCAGCCGGCCGAGCTCGTCGAACGCCGCCCGCACCTCCTCGGACATCCGGCTGCGCGGCGGGAACCGCAGGTCCTCGGAGCGCGCCTGCCACCAGCGCTCCCGGCCGCGCCCGCGCTCGGGGACCTCCTCCACGAACCCGTGCTCGGCGAGCTGCCGCAGGTGGTAGCTGGTGGCACCGGTGTTCTCGCCCAGCTCGCGGGCCAGCGACGTCGAGGTCGCCGGGCCGGTGCGGCGCAGCCGGCGCAGGATCGCCTGCCGCAGCGGATGCCCCAACGCTCTCAGGGCCGCCGGATCGGTGAGTTCTCGGGGTTCTCCCTGATCCACCACGGCGCCGAAGCTAGCAGAGTTCCGTGTGCACAGATTTCTTTGCACACTATCCGCTGCAAGCCGAGGAGCCCGACCATGCCGCCCTATCGACGCGCACTCGCCGCACTGGTTGCCGCGGCAGCCATCGTGCTGCCCGGGGCGCCGACCCTCCCCTCCCCGCCGCCACCACCGCCGGCGCCGGCCGGCGTCCAGGAGACCGAACTGCGCATCCCCACCAGCGACGGCCTGGCCCTCCCGGCCACCCTGCGCGTGCCCACGGCCGCCCGGCCCGGCCTGCCCGGCGTGGTGCTGGTGCACGGCGCCGGACCAGGCCCGAGGGAGAAGTACCGCGCCGAGGCGGAGGCGCTGGCCCGTGCCGGCGTCGCCACCCTGACCTACGACAAGCGCACGCAGGGCTACTCGCTCCTGCAGCGCTCGTACTCCCGGCTGGCCGAGGACACCGTGGCCGCCGCCGCCGAGCTGCGACGGCGCCCGGAGGTGAACCCGGCCCAGGTCGGCGTCATGGGGTTCAGCGAGGGCGGCTGGGTCGCACCACTGGCCGCGTCGCGTTCGCCCGAGATCGCGTTCCTCGTGGTGGTGGGCGCCAACGGGGTGGCGCCGCTGCGCCAGCAGAGCTGGGCCGACGCCATCAAGATCGAGCACGCCGGCGTGCGGGGGTCGCTCGTCGACGCCCACGCCCGCACGCCGTACCGACTGATCACGGGCATGGGCCTGTTCCCCGAGCCCTACTACGACCCCGGCCCTCCGCTGCGCAGCAGCACGCTGCCCGTACTCGGCATCTGGGGCGCGCAGGACCGGCTCACCCCGCCCGTCGAGAGCGTGCAGGCGTACCGGACGGCGCTCGACCAGGCCGGCAACCGGCACTACACGCTCCGCACGGTGGAGGGCGCCGAGCACTCGCTGCGCACGACGACCACCGGGTTCGACAAGGGCGGCCAGTTCGCTCCGGGCTATGTGGACCTGGTGTCGTCCTGGATCGCGGACGTCGCCGACGGCAGGCCGCCCCCGACCTCCGTGGCGGGCACCGGTGAGCAGACCCGGCCGACGGTGGAGGTCGCACCACTGGCCTGGTACGAGTCGGTCGAGGTGCAGCTGAGTGTGGTGGCCCTGATGCTGGCCGGCTTCGCGGGGTTCGGCCTGACCGCGGGCTGGCGCCGGCTGCGCGGCAGGCCCGGCCCCCGTGCGGGCTGGCCGGCCCGGGTGCTGGCCGGTGCCGGACTCACTGCCGTGGTGGGCATGTTCGGCTACCTCGGCTTCCTCCAGGTGACCGCGGGCCGAACCGTGGATCCGGGTCCACTGCTCGCCGGGCGACCCGTCGCGTGGCTGGCTCTTCAGCTACTCGCCGTCGTCGCGGTCGGGGCCGGGATCGCCACGGGCGCCGTGGTGGCGAAGCGGCGACGGGCCGGGATCGGCGGGGACCGGGCACGGCTCGGCGTGCTGCTCGCGGCAGGTGCGGCCTTCGTGCCGTGGGCGGCGTACTGGGGCCTGCTCCTGCCATGATTTCCGGCCTCGCGGGGAGCCGTCCGGTGCCGGTGCAACTAGTCTCGATTGTGGCAACCCAGTCGGTTTCGGCCGGGGATGCGCGGATTGCATACAGTCGACTAAGGTCGGTGCCACGTACCTGACCGATGGAGGCCCAGGATGACAGCGGTGCAGGAACCGGCAACCAGCTTACGCACGGTCACCACTTCGATCGATGGCCGGGAGGTCACCGTCGAGGAGGGCACCTCGATCTACGACGCGGCGAAGCAGGTCGGCGTCGACATCCCGGTGCTCTGCCACAACGAGCGCTACGACCCCGTCGGTGTCTGCCGCATGTGCGTGGTGGACACCGGCGGGCGCGTGTTCGCGGCGGCCTGCGTGCGCCCCTGCGAGGACGGCATGGAGGTCAAGACCTCCACCCCGGAGCTGGAGCGCAACCGCGCCACGCTCACCGAGCTGCTGGTGTCCGACCAGCCGCCGCGCGCCGAGGACCCGAAGCAGACCACCACGGGCGACAACCTGCTGCTCTCGCTGGCCGACGGGTTCGGCGTCGCCCGCGAGACCACCGACCTGCCGTGCGGGTCGGGACGCGGGGTCGACTCGTCCAACCCCGTGATCGACGTCAACCACGACGCCTGCATCCTCTGCGACCGGTGCGTGCGTGCCTGTGACGACATCCAGGGCAACGACGTGATCGGCCGCTCCGGCAAGGGCTACTCCACGCGCATCGCGTTCGACCTGAACGACCCGATGGGCGCGAGCTCCTGCGTCACGTGCGGCGAGTGCGTGCAGGCCTGCCCGACCGGCGCGCTCACCAACAAGTCGATCCGCAACATCCCGATCCAGCCGCGCGAGAAGCTCGACGCGGTCGACTCGGTGTGCCCCTACTGCGGCGTGGGCTGCGCGCTCACCTACTACGTCGACCGCGAGCGGGGCGCCATCGCCTTCGCCGAGGGCCGCGACCAGCCCGGTTCGCAGAGCAGGCTGTGCGTCAAGGGCCGCTACGGCTGGGACTACGCCGCCTCCCCGCAGCGGCTCACGATGCCGCTGATCCGCATCGACTCCGCCTACCCGAAGAGCGCGCTGTCGGCCGACGTGCGCGGCGAGGGCAAGGGCTCGGCCACCGGTGCGACCAACGACCGGGGCCGCGGCGGCAACGGCGGCAACCGCAGTGGCGGCGGCCGCAAGGACGACCCGGGCGGGAAGCGCGGCGGTGGCCGCAAACCGGGCGGGCTCGTCGACTACGACGAGGTGCTGCCCTACTTCCGGGAGGCCACCTGGGAGGAGGCGCTCGACCTCATCGCCCGGCGCCTGAAGGAGATCCACGCCGAGGGCGGCCCCGGCGCGATCGCCGGGTTCGGGTCGGCGAAGTGCTCCAACGAGGAGGCCTACCTCTTCCAGAAGCTGATCCGCACCGGGTTCGGCACCAACAACGTCGACCACTGCACGCGGCTGTGCCACGCCTCCTCGGTGGCGGCGCTGTTCGAGGGCGTCGGCTCCGGCGCGGTGTCCACCACCTACGGGGACGTCGCCAACGCCGACGTCGTGATCATCACGGGCTCCAACCCGACGGCCAACCACCCCGTGGCCAGCTCGTTCTTCAAGCAGGCCCGCCGGCGCGGCACGAAGATCATCTACGTCGACCCGCGCGCGTCCACCGTGGCGGAGCACGCCGACATCTTCGTCCAGCTCAAGCCGGGCACCGACGTGGCGTTCTACAACTCGGTGATGCACGAGGTGATCCGCCTCGGGCTGATCGACCGCGAGTTCATCGCGGGCCGCACGTCCAACTACGACGAGCTCGCGCGCACCGTGGCCGACTACCCGCCGGAGCGCGCCGCGCAGATCACCGGCGTCGACGCCGACCTCATCCGCGAGGTCGCGCGGACGTGGGGCGAGGCGAACGCCGGCGTCGTCTACTGGGGGATGGGGATCTCCCAGCACACCACCGGCACCGACAACGCCCGCTGCCTGATCGCGCTGTGCTCGATCACCGGCAACGTCGGGCGGCCGGGCACCGGCCTGCACCCGCTCCGCGGCCAGAACAACGTGCAGGGCGCGTCCGACGCCGGGCTGGTCCCGATGTTCTACCCCGACTACCAGGGCGTCGACCGCGAGGCCACCCGGCGGCACTTCGAGGAGGCGTGGGGCACCACGCTCGACCCGAACCGGGGCCTGACGGTCACCGAGATCATCAAGTCGGTGCTGCAGCCCGGCGGCGTCCGCGGGATGTACATGCTCGGGGAGAACCCGTTCCTGTCCGACCCCAACATCAACAAGGTGCGCAAGGCGCTCTCGGCGCTGGACTTCCTCGTCGTCCAGGACATCTTCCTGACCGAGACGGCCGAGTTCGCCGACGTGATCCTGCCCGCCACCTCCTACCTGGAGAAGGACGGTACGTACACCAACACCGACCGGCGGGTGCAGCTCGGCCGCAAGGTGATGGACCCTCCCGGCCAGGCCCGGCCGGACTGGGAGATCGTGCAGGACATCGCGCGCGGGATCGGGCTCGACTGGAACTACCAGAGCCCCAGCGAGGTGTTCGACGAGATGGTGGCGCTGATGCCGTCGTACAAGAACCTCTCCTACGACAACCTCGGTCTGTCCGGGAAGCTCTACCCGAACGCCGACCCGGAGCACACCGACGGCACCGTCGTCATGTTCGACGAGAAGTTCAACACCGACGACGGACTGGCCCACCTGGTGCCTGCGCAGTGGCTGCCGCCCCGGGAGCTGCCCGACAGCGAGTTCCCGCTCGTGCTCAACACCGGCAGGCTGCTGGAGCACTGGCACACCGGCTCGATGACGCGGCGGTCCTACGCCCTCGACGCGATCTCGCCGGTCGCGGAGGTGTACATGCACCCGAAGGACGCCGCCGACCGCGGGCTCGCCCACGGGGAGATGGTCCGGGCGCGCTCGCGGCGTGGCGCGATCGAGCTGCTCGTGCGGATCTCGCACCGCGAGCAGCTGGGCAACTGCTTCATCCCGTTCCACTTCCGCGAGGCGGCGGCCAACCTCCTGACGATCGACGAGGTCGACCCCACCGGCAAGATCCCCGAGTTCAAGTTCTGCGCGGTGCAGGTCGAGGCCCTCGGCGCAGCGCACGTTGAGACCCCGTCGACCGCAGGAGCACGTGCATGACCGAGCTGTCCGACCGCGCGGCCGAGGTCCGCTCCCAGCGGGTCCCCGGTGTGGAGGCACGGGCCGGGAAGTTCCCCGGACCGTCGCTCATCCCGGCGCTCAACGCGATCCAGGCCCGGCTGGGCTGGCTGCCCCGTGAGGAGCTGGAGGAGCTCGCCCGGGACGCCCGCAGGCCCCGGTACGAGATCGAGGGCCTGATCTCGTTCTACCCGCACTTCCGCACCGAGCCGCCGGTGAAGGTGGCGTTGCACGTCTGCCACGACCTGCCGTGCTGGCTGCGCGACGGCGAGGCGCGCACGGCCGAGCTGCGCGAGCGCTACGGCGCCGACGCGGACGTCGAGCTCGTCGAGGTGTCCTGCCTGGGGCGCTGCGACAGTGCGCCCGCGGTGGCGGTGAACGAGCGGCCGGCTCCCGTCGCCGAGGTGGACGAGCTCGTCGACGCCGCCCGCGGTTCGGGGGTGGGTGACGCCGCCGCGGCCACCCGTGTCGAGCCGTGGCCCAACGACCCCTACCCGGCCGGCTCGGGCGTCGACGGCCGCTACGCCACCCTGCGGGCGCTGCTCGCGGGCGAGCTCGACGCCGACGACATCGTGGCCACGCTGAAGGACTCCGGGCTGCGCGGGATGGGTGGGGCTGGGTTCCCCACCGGGCAGAAGTGGAGCCTGGTCCGCGGTGCCCAGCCCGGCACCACCAAGTACGCCATCGTGAACGCCGACGAGTCCGAGCCCGGCACGTTCAAGGACCGCCAGATCCTGGCCCAGCAGCCCCACCTCGTGCTGGAGGGCCTCCTGCTCGGGATGGCCGTGGTCGGGGCCGAGGAGGGCTGGGTCTTCATCCGGCACGAGTACGGCCCCGAGGAGCACGTGCTCCGCGAGGAGATCGACGCGCTGCGGGCCGCCGGTGTGGTCGGGCCGGACGCGTGTGGGAGCGGGCGCCGGCTGAACATCGACATCTTCGTCTCCCCCGGCGGCTACATCCTCGGTGAGGAGACCGCGCTGCTGGAGTGCATGGAGGGCCACCGCGGCGAGCCGCGCAACAAGCCCCCGTTCCCCGGCAACTACGGCCTGCACGGCCGGCCCACGCTGATCAACTCCGTGGAGACGTTCGCCGACGTTCCGGTGATCGTGCAGCGCGGCGCCCAGTGGTGGAAGGACCAGGGCGTCGGCGACTCGGTGGGCTGGAAGTTCTTCGCCGTGTCGGGCCACGTCGAGCGGCCCGACGTCTACTGCGTGCCGATGGGCACCACGGTCCGCGAGCTGATCGACCTCGCAGGCGGGGTCACGGGCGGAGCGGAGGTCGGCGCCGTGCAGCCGGGCGGGGCGTCGTCCAACTTCATCGGCCCCGACCAGCTCGACCTGCGGCTCGACTTCGGCACCGCGGCGGAGGCGGGCACCATGCTCGGTTCCGGGGCGCTCGTCGTCCTGGCCGAGGGCACCGACCTGCTCGCGGCGTCCACCAACGTGCTGCGGTTCTTCCGCAACGAGTCGTGCGGCAAGTGCGTGCCGTGCCGCGTGGGGTCGACGAAGGCGCACGAGCTGCTCCGGGGCGTCATCGAGTCGGGCAGCTCCACGCTCGACGAGACGCAGCGCGGCCGGATCCTGCAGCTCGAGGAGGCCATGCGCAAGACGTCGATCTGCGGGCTCGGGCAGGTGGCCCTCGGTCCGGTGGTGAGCGTGCTCGGCATCGACAAGGGTGGGGCGGCGGCGCGCGACCAGCCCAGGCCGAACGGCTCGGCGGCTCAGCCCGACAGGTGAACGGCCGCGAGTTCTTCACCACCCGCACGGTCGCGGAGGCGCTGGCGGGGTTCCGGCCCGCCCGCCGCACCGCGCTCGAGGACGTCCCGCTCGCCGAGGCCCTGCACCGGGTCCCGGCGGCGGACGTGGCCGCCGCCGCGGCGCTGCCGGGCTTCGCCCGGTCCACCGTCGACGGCTTCGCGGTGCGCGCCGCCGACACCTACGGCGCGTCCGAGGGGCTGCCGTCGTACCTGGACCTGGTGGGGGCGGTCCGCATGGGCATGGCTCCCACCGTGGCCGTGCGGCCGGGCGGCTGTGTCGCGATGCCGACCGGCGGGGTGCTGCCCGACGGCGCCGACGCCGTGGTCATGGTGGAGCACACCGCCGAGACGATGCCCGGCACGATCGAGGTGACCAGGCCGGTGGCGCCGCTCGACGGGATCGTGCGTGCCGACGAGGACGTGGCCGCCGGGGCGCCGCTGGTGCCGGGCGGAAGACCCCTGCGGTCCCCCGACCTGGGGTTGCTGGCCGCGGCCGGCGTCACCACGGTCCGGGTGCACGCCCGCCCGCGCGTGGCGATCATCTCGACCGGCGACGAGGTGGTGCCCCCGTCCACGGCACAGCTGCGTCCCGGCCAGGTCCGCGACGCCACGGCGTCGGCGCTGGCCGGGCTCGTGCGGGACGCCGGAGGTGAGCCGGTGCTCGCCGGGATCGTGCCGGACGACGCCGGCGCGCTGGAGGCGACGCTGCGCGACGCGCTGCGCGAGGCGGACCTCGTGGTGGTCTCGGCCGGGTCGTCGGTGGGAGCCCGCGACGAGACGGCAGGTGCGGTGGCCGCGCTGGGCGACATCTGGTGCCACGGGCTCGCCATCAAGCCCGGCAAGCCCACGCTGCTCGCGGAGTGCAAGTCCGAGTGCGGCAGCGGGGTTCCCCTCATCGGGCTCCCGGGCAACCCGCTCTCCGCGCTGGTGGTGTTCCGGCTGGTCGGCGTGCCGCTGGTGTGGCGGCTCGCGGGCTGCCCGGTGCCGCCGCCCGAGCCGTCGACCCCCGCCCGCCTCTCCCGGGACCTGCCATCGGCCGCGGGCCGGCTCGACGTGGTGCAGGTCGCCGTGCAGGACGGCACAGCCACCCCGATCTTCGGCCCGTCCGCACTCCTGTCGGTGCTCACCCGCGCCGACGGTTGCCTCGTGGTGCCGGAGGCGGCCACGGGTCTGGCCGCGGGCTCGCCGGTTCAGGTCACGCTCTACCGCTGACCGCGACCATTCCCGAGCGCCTTCGGGTCCGTTCCGCACATTCATGGTCGGCCCTTTGCGTCGCTATTGCCATTCCTGCATCAATGCCGGCGACCGCATACGTGCGTCCGACCTCGGCTCGGGCGAATACCACGCATGGGTGATGTCGGAGAGTTGCTACGCAGGCAGATTTAATGGCAACTGGGCCTCCGGGGTGCCTGAGCCACGGTCGGACCTTCCACTGGGGAGCGGGAGATTCGACCCGTCATCGCCGGTCGGCCACGCCCTCGTCAGTGGCGTGGCTGACCGGCCATACCCCGCATGTGGGATGTCCTGCGGCTGACCGGTGGGCAGGCTTGGGCGGCCCGGAAAGGCCGATTCATTGCGCCGGAGGTGCACATGGTGAAGGGCTACACGGTTCCGCTGTCGCCGCGCGGGGACGCGAACCTGGCTTCCGCTCCGCCGTGGCACTATGCGGGTGACATCGTCGCGGTGGAGTTCTGGACCGATCCGGCGGCGGCCGAGGCGACACTCCCGGACGGGCTGAGCCCGGACCCGGACTCCTCCGGGCACGTCGTGGCGTTGTTCGTCGACTGGCAGTTCTCCGGGGAGAACGAGGAGTACCTCGACCCGGTGCGCAGCCAGTACCGCGAGTTCTTCGTGCTGGTCGATGCCAGGTGGAAGGACCAGCCGGTCTCCTGGTGCCCGTACATCTACGTCGACAACGACCTGGCACTGGCCCGCGGGTGGGTGCAGGGCTTCCCGAAGAAGCTGGGCTCGGTCCAGCAGACCAGGGCCTTCGCGGCACCCGGGCGCGCGTCACCGGTCCTCGCGGCCGGCGGGCGGTTCGGGGCGACCGTGTCGGCACACGGACGCAGCCTCGCCGAGGCCAGGGTCACCCTCGAGGAGCCGGTGAGCGATCCCGCGGCCCTGACCGGGCGGCCCACGGTCAACCTCCGGCACTTCCCCCGCCTGGCCGCAGGTCAGTACGACAAGCCGGCCGTGCACGAGCTGGTGATGATGGTGTCCAGCGGGCAGCAGGTCGCCGACGTGTGGGCAGGCACCGGCGAGATCGAGCTGTTCCCGGCCCGGGGTGAGGAACTGGCTGATCTCGCGCCGGTGCGTACCGGCGCGGGCTTCCGCGCATCGATGGCCTACACCGTGACCGAGGTGCGTGAACTGGCTGCATGAACGACCGCAGGGCGGCCCGGCTCCGATCTCCGCGAACGGCCGGGAGCAGCGGAGCGGCGCCGGCTCGGCCGGCACCTGGTCGAGGGGTCCCGCGCAGCCTCGTGCTGGCGGCCGGCTGGTCGTGGCGGCTGCTCGTACTGGGTGTCGTGGCCTACCTGGTCGTGCGGGTGCTCGCGTTGCTCTGGCTGGTGCTCGTGCCGATCGTCGTGGCGCTCCTCGTGACCGCGCTGGTGCGCCCGCTGGCCGTGCTCCTGCAACGTCGCCTCCCCGGGCCGTTCTCGGCCCTGCTGACCCTGCTCGTGGCGCTACTGGGCCTCGCCGGTCTCGGGTGGCTGATCGACCTGCGCTTCACCCAGGAGCTGCCGTCGCTGACCGGGGAGTTCCTCCACACGATCCGGGAGCTCGGGGCCACCCTGGCGCGTCTCGGCGTCGGGGAACCCCAGCTGGCCGAGCTCCAGGGGGACCTGATGCGGTGGGTGCAGGAGAACCGCAGCCAGCTGCTCGCCTACCTGACCACCGGCACCGGCTTCGCCGTGGAGATCGCCACCGCGCTCGTCCTGACGGTCTTCATCACGTTCTTCCTGCTCTACGACGGTGAACGGGTGTGGCGCTGGCTGCTCGGGCCGCTACGGCCCCGTGCCGCCGCCCGGGCGGACCGGGCCGGGCACATCGCCTGGACGACACTCACCGGGTACGTCCACGGCACCGCGATCATCGCCACCATCCACGGCGTCGTGATCGGGCTCGTGGTCTCCCTGCTGCACGTGCCGCTGGCGATCCCGCTGGGCGTGCTGGTGTTCCTCGGCAGCTTCATCCCCATCGTGGGCGAGCTGATCGCCGGCAGCGTGGCCGTGGTGGTCACGCTGGGCACCCAGGGCCTGCTGGCGGGGCTGATCCTGATCGCGGTCCTGATCGCCGAGGGCCAGCTCGAGGCGCACCTGCTGCAGCCGCTGATCGTCGGCAGGTACGTGCGGCTGCACCCGTTGGCGATCGGTCTCGTGCTCGCCACCGGGACCGTGCTGGGCGGCCTCGTCGGCGCCGTGGTCGCCGTTCCGGTCGCGGCGATCGTCCACCGCGCGTGGCCCGCGCTGGCGGGGAAGTCGGCTCCGGAGGAATGACCGGCGAGCGGCGGCCTCAGGCCGCCGTGGGCGCCCCGATGCGCAGCCGCACGCCGTGCCCTGCCAGCGACCGGCGGAACCACCACAGCGACAGCACGATGCCCATGGCGACCACCGAGTACGAGCCTGCGGTGGACACCACGAGGAAGTTCCCCACCGTCTGCGTGGCGAGCACGACGATCGTGGTGGCCCCGTTGACCAGGAACACCACCGCCCACAGCAGCGACACGCGCTTGAAGAACCGCCGGATGCCCGGGTGCGAGCTCAGCGCTTCGGGGAAGGCACAGAAGTCGTCGGCGAGCTTCGCCAGCAGTGGCCGCTCGAGGCCGATCGTCACCAGCAGCGCCAGCGCGAAGACGAAGTTCTGCACGGTCGGCTGCAGGAAGTACAGGAACGCGCTCCCCGTCCACAGCCCCACCGCGGTGCGGACCACCAGTAACGCCGTGGTGATCAACAGGATGGTGGGGAGCTTCTGCCGCTGCACCAGCCGCCTGCCGATCGCCAGCGCCGACCAGCCCAGGGCCGCGAACAGCCCTCCGTCGAACCCGACCTGGGTGAACAGCACCCAGAACAGGGCCAGCGGGATCAGCGTGAACTCCAGCAGCGGCCGGCCGGCCTGCCCGAGCATCGACGTGATCGAGGGGAGGTGGATCGTCGTGCGGAACTCCGCCATCTCCCCACTGTACGTCCGGGAGGTCAGGTAAAGAGCGTCCCTGAACCGGTCCGGTCATCGGTGTCGAGACCGAGGTCAGCGGGACCGACGGCCACGAAACCGGCCACCGCCGCGACGAGGACGAGCAACAGGCCGACGGTCATCAGGACTGCTCCGGACGCGAACACCACCAGCACGGCACCGGCGACGAACAGCCCGACGGCGCCGCGGCCGAGCATCCGCCGGTCCCGCGGCGGACGGGCCGGGACGGCCGTCTCGGGGACGTCGACCGGCCGGTCCATCCGGCCCCCGAGCACGAGCCCGAACAGCAACGCCAGCGACGGTCCGACGATCACCGCCCCCGCCACGATGGACACCGTGACCGCCAGCAACGTGTCGTACGGCGCAGCCGCCTGCTGCACGGTCAGGCCGGGCAGCAGGGTCGGCCCCTGCGCCAGCGCCCAGCCCGCTACCAGCGCGGCCACCGCCACCGCGGCCACGAAACGGGCCGCATGCGCGCGCCTGGTCCACACCAGCACGAGCGTCGCGACGCCAGCCACGACGGAGACGACCACGGCGATCCGGCCGGGGCCGTCGAGCAGACCGTGGGAGAGTGCCGGCGCGTCCGCGCGCACGACGAACGCCCCCGCGATCGCGACGATCCCCGCCACCACCCCGCTCAGCAGGGCCCGCAACCGGAACCGCGCGGCCATCTCCACCTCCCCGAGGCGGGCCGCTTCGGCCGTCAGCTGCACGGCTGCGAGGAACGCACCGCCCGCGACCGCCAGCACGCCGACGAGCAACGAGGTCGGCCCGAGCCAGCTCGTCATGATGTCGGCCGGAACCGGCCCGGCGGGCACCCGCCCCGACGCGACCGCGCCGACCGCTGCCCCGAGCGCGAACGGGGTGATCAGCGAGGACAGCGCGAACACCAGGTCGACCTCCGGGTGGTCGCCGGGGCCGTTGGTGGCGCCGTGCAGCGCGTAGGCGGTGCCGCGCAGCACGATGCCGATACCGGCGATGAACAGCGGCACCACCAGCGTCGAGGCGAGCGAGGCGAACGCCTGCGGGTAGGCGGTCCAGAGCACGGTCAGCACGAAGATCAGCCAGACGTGGTTGGCCTCCCAGATCGGCCCGATCGCGCGGTAGATGTGGGCGCGGACCTGGTGCGCCCGTTCCCCGCTTCCCGCCGTGAGCTGCCACACCCCGGTTCCGAGGTCGGCGTTGGCCAGCACGGTGTAGAGGACCAGGCCGACGAGGACGGCGACCATCGGCAGCACCTGGAGGACTGTCACGGGACCCCCTCCTCCACCAGCTCGCGCGGCGGCGTCGGGTCGGCAGGCAGCGGCCGGATGGCGAGCCGGTGCAGGATCCAGCCGACGCCCACCACCACGCCCAGGTAGATGGCGGCGAGAACCCCGTACCCGATCGGGATCCCGCTCGCCCCGGTGACCGCGTCGTTCGTGCGCATGACGCCGTAGACCACCCAGGGCTGGCGGCCCACCTCGGTGGTGACCCAGCCCGCGATCAACGCCACGACGGCTGCCGGGCCGGCCAGGACCAGCGCCCGGTAGAACCAGCGCGAGGCAGGCAGCCGGTGCGCACGGATCCGGATGACGAGGAAGATCACGGCGAGCAGCGCCAGCGCCGAACCGATGCCCACCATCGTCTGGAAGGCGACCCGCACCACGTTGACCGGCGGCAGGTCCTCCGGCGGGAACGACAGCAGCCCGCGGACGGTCGCATCCGGGTCGTGGTAGGCCAGCAACGACAGCAGCCGCGGTATCTCGATGCCGTACCGGACCTGGCCGTCGACGTACCAGCCCAGCAGGTGCTCCGGCGCTCCGCTGGTGGTGGCGCCGAGCCCCTCCAGGGCCGCGAGCTTGATCGGTTGCTGCTCACCGACCGTCCGGGCGGCCCAGTCCCCGATGACGACCTGGGCGGGGGCGGCCACCGACGCGGCCGTCAGCGGCACGGCCATGGCCACGCGGTGGTACGGCGTCGTCCGGCCGCGCAACATGCTCACCGCGTAGCACCCGGCGATCAGGAACCCGGTCACCATGAACGCCGCGATGTACATGTGGACGAACTCGTGCCAGAGAAAGGGGTTGGCGAACAGCGCCCGTACCGGGTCGACGTCGACCACCTGGCCGTTCTGCAGCCGGAAACCCGACGGCTGGTTCATCCACGCGTTGACCGTGATCACCATGAAGGAGCCGGTCACGCCCGTCAGCACGATCGGGATCCCGCTCGCGAAGTGCCAACGCGGCGACAACCGGTCCCAGCCGTACACGTAGACGCCGATGAAGATCGCCTCGACGAAGAACGAGAACCCCTCGATCGCGAAGCCCAGACCGAACACGGATCCGAACGTGCCGACGAACCGGGGCCACAGCAGCCCCATCTCGAAGCTCAGCACCGTGCCCGTGACCACCCCGACCGCGAACAACGCCACCAGCACGCGGCTCCATCGCCTGGCGAGCGTGCGGTAGACCTCCTGGCCGGTGCGCATCGCCCGCCACTCGAGGAACAGGATCAGCGTGGGCAGCGCCATGCCGAAACAGACCAGGGGAATGTGCACGGCGAACGACAGCGCCTGCATCTGCCGTGCCTGTAACAGGTAGTCCTGGTCGACGACGGCCTGGCTCAGCAACCCCGACATCATGCGGACCTCCTCCTCTCGCTCGATAATTCGAGACTCGTCCTCCCGGCCCCCGCCGGCATCCCCTGAAGAAGCGAGCCACTGCGGCAAATTCGGACGTTTCACCGGATATCGCAGGGCCGGGCGATGTGGCGCTGGTCCCACGGGGCGACGATGGGCTCCGAGACACATCGGGAACGACGGACGAGAGGACGGACGAGATGGCTGACCCGGACGAACTGGACGACGACGTGTTCGAGCAGCTGGACGCCGAGGACACCCTCGACGGCACCGGCCCTGCGGACCCGCTCGACGAGGGCTACTCGCCGCCGGAGCGCCCGTGGGCCGTCGACGACTGGGGGACGACCGCGAGTGAGGAGGAGACCGGGGAGAGCCTGAGCGGGCGACTGGCCAGGGAGCTGCCGGACGTCGAGCCGCTGCAGGGAGACGGTCTCGGCGACAGCAGCGACACCGACGGCGAGCTGGTCGACGACGAGGTCGGGGACTCCCGGTCGGGCCGGCTCGTGGCCGAGGACGAGGGCGAGGCCACCGACGAGGACGACGAGCTGTTCGCCCTCGACGTCGGTCCCGACGGGGCCGGGGCCTCTGCCGAGGAGGCAGCGGTCCACGTCGTGCCCGAGCCCGGCGCCGAGGACCGGTGAGGACATGCAGATGGACGCGTTGATCGTCGAGACCTCGCCGCACGACGTCCCGGCCACCGTCGAGCGGATCCGAGCGGGGCTGGACCGTCGCGGGGTGGCGCTGTTCGGGGTCGTCGACCATGCGGGCGGCGCGCGCGACGCCGGCCTGGAGCTGGCCGACGAGGTCGTCCTGATCTTCGGCAACCCCGCGGTCGGCACCGGGCTCATGCAGGCCGACCCGCGGGTCGGTATCGAGCTTCCGCTGCGGATCCTGGTCTGGGCCGGGGCGGACGCCACCCGTGTCGCCTTCCGGGATCCGCGTGCGCTGGTCGCCGGCTACGACCTCGCCGAGGCCCAGGACACGCTGGCCCGGCTGCGTGTCCTGCTCGACCAACTGGTGGCCGAGGCGGTCGCCCCGGCGACCTGACGGGGCGCGCGCCTCCCCGGCGGTCCCCGACCTGCGGCGCCGTCCCGCAGGGTCGTACCGTCGCTCATGTGGTCGCCGACTCGCCGTTCGTGTCCGACGTCCCCGCCGCCGCGGCGCTCGACGCCTGGCGTGAGGGCTGCGCCGCCGCGGGCTGTCCGGCGCGCGTCGACGTGGTGCGGGTGCCCGTCGGCGACGCCGTCGGGCGCGTGACGGCGGAGCCGGTCTGGGCCCACCGTTCCTCCCCCGCGTTCGACTCCGCCGGCATGGACGGCATCGCGGTCCACGCCGCCGACACGGTGGGCGCGGCGGAGACCACACCGGTGCTGCTCGCCGACTTCGCCGTCGTCGACACGGGCGACCCGCTGCCCGAGGGCTACGACGCCGTCGTCATGCGCGAGCACGTCCACCGCGGTGCCGACGGCACCGCGGAGGTGCGCGCGGCCACGCCGCCGTACCAGCACGTGCGCTCGATCGGGGAGGACATCAGCGCCACCGAGCTGCTGCTCCCGGCAGGCCACCGGCTGAGGCCGGTCGACGTGGCCGCGGCCGCGGCCGCGGGAGCCGTCGAGCTCACCGTGCGCCGCGCGCCCGTCGTGGTGATCGTCCCGACCGGCGACGAGATCCGCCCGATCGGCACCGAGCCCGCCCCCGGCGAGATCCTCGACACCAACTCGCTGATGCTCGCGGCGCAGGCGCGCGAGCTGGGTTGCGAGGCACGGGTGACGCCGATCGTCCGCGACGACCCCGCGGTGATCACCGAAGCGCTGCGGGCCGCCGCCGCCGAGGCCGACCTGGTGGTGCTCGTCGCCGGCTCCAGCGCGGGCCGTGACGACTACACGGCACGGGTCGTCGCGGGCGCGGGCACGCTCGCGGTGCACGGCGTGGCCGTCCGGCCCGGGCACCCGGTCGTGCTCGGCGCCGTGGACGCGACGCCGGTGCTCGGCGCGCCCGGCTACCCGGTGTCCGCCTCGCTGACGTTCGACATCTTCGCCGTCCCGCTGCTCGCCGCGCTCGAGGGGGCCGCACCGCGTGAACGGCCCTCGACCACGGCCCGACTGGCCCGCAAGCTCGCCTCGAACGTCGGGATGGACGACTGGGTGCGGGTGCGGCTCGGGCGCGTCGGCGGCGAGGTGGTGGCCACCCCGCTGCCCCGCGGCGCCGGGGTGCTCACGTCGCTGGTCCGCGCCGACGGGCTGCTGGTCGTCCCGGCCGGGCTGGAGGGCCACCACGCCGGGGAGCACGTGCGGGTCGAACTGCTGCGCGGCCTCGGCGAGATCGGCCGCACGATCGTGGCCATCGGCTCCCACGACCTGGTGCTGGACGTGGCCGCGTCCGCGCTGCGGGCCGACGACCCGCTGGTCACGCTGGCCTCGTCCAACGTCGGGTCGCTCGGCGGGCTCGTGGCGCTGCGCGACGGCCTCTGCCACATCGCGGGCTCGCACCTGCTGGACCCGGCCACCGGCGAGTACACGCTGCCATACGTGGACAAGATCCTCGACGGCGACAAGATCGCCGTCATCCGGCTCGTGCACCGCGACCAGGGGCTGATCGTGGCCCCGGGCAACCCGCTCGGCCTGTCCGGCGTGGACGACCTGGTGCGGACCGACGTGCGGTACGTCAACCGGCAACGGGGGGCGGGCACCCGCGCGCTGCTCGACCACGAACTGGCGCAGCGCGGCCTCGACCCCGCCGCCGTCACCGGCTACTCCCGGGAGGAACACACCCACCTCGCCGTGGCCGCCGCGGTGGCAGCGGGCCGGGCCGACACCGGGCTCGGCATCCTGGCCGCCGCCCGGGCCTTCGGCCTGGACTTCGTGCCCGTCGCCCGGGAGCCCTACGACCTCGTGCTGCGCACGTCGGGTCTGGACGACGCGATGCTCGCGCCGCTGTGGGCCCTGCTGGAGCGCCCCGCGTTCCGCGCCGAGGTGGAAGCGCTCGGCGGATACTCCTGCGCGGAGACCGGTCACCGTATCCGGTGACGGATCGCTCAATCCCTTTGCGCACGTCAGAGGGGCAGAATGGGCGCACATGGACCACCTGACCCGCTACCTCGCCTGATGGTCTCGACCCCGGAGACCGCTCCGGACTCGCCCGACTCCGCTCCGCAGCACGGACCGTCGTCCGCGGTGCGGAAGACCGGGGCGGGTGTCCTGGCGCTCGGAGCGCTGGGAATCGTCTACGGCGACATCGGCACGAGCCCGCTCTACGCGCTGAAGCAGACCTTCACCGAGACCCGCGGGCTCACACCCGACCCCGGCTCGGTCTACGGCGTGCTCTCACTCGTGTTCTGGACGATCACGATCATCGTCAGCGTCAAGTACGTCAGCCTGGTCACGCGGGCCGACAACGACGGCGAGGGCGGCACGATGGCGCTGATCTCGCTCATCCAGCAGGTGAAGCGGCTCGCCGCCCGGACGCGGTGGCTGCTGATCGGGCTGGGCGTCCTCGGAGCGGCGCTGTTCTTCGGCGACGGGATGATCACGCCCGCCATCTCCGTGCTCGGCGCCGTGGAGGGCCTGGAGGTGGCCAGTCCGGGGCTGAAGATGTGGGTCGTCCCGATCGCGATCGTCCTGCTGACCGCCCTGTTCTACTGCCAGCGCTTCGGCACCGGCGCGGTCGGGAAGGCGTTCGGGCCGGTCATGCTGCTCTGGTTCGTGGTGATGGGCGTGCTGGGGCTCGTCCACGTGATCGCGCAGCCCGGGATCCTCCGGGCACTGTCGCCGACCTATGCCGTCGCCTTCTTCTTCCACGACTTCCCCACGGCGTTCCTGTCGCTCGGGTCGGTCGTGCTGGCGATCACCGGCTCGGAGGCGCTCTACGCCGACATCGGGCACTTCGGCCGCCGCCCGATCCGCAACGCCTGGTTCGCGGTGGTGTTCCCCGCGCTGATCCTCAACTACCTGGGTCAGGGGGCGATCGTGCTCTCCGACCCCCGCGCCGCGGACAACCCCTTCTTCCGGCTGGCGCCATCGTGGGGCCAGTACCCGCTGCTGATACTGGCCACGGCGGCCGCCGTGATCGCCTCCCAGTCCGTCGTCACGGGCACGTTCTCGATGGCCCGCCAGGCTGTGCAGCTGGGCTACCTGCCGTTCCTCACGATCCGGCACACCTCCGAGAAGGAAGTCGGGCAGGTCTACGTGCCTGCCGTGAATTGGGTGCTGTTCGTGGCCGTCATCGGCCTGGTGATCGGCTTCGGGTCGTCCACCGCACTGGCCTCGGCCTACGGGATCGCCGTCACCGGCACCCTCACGATCACCACCGTCCTGTTCTTCGTGGTCGCCCGGCGGCGCTGGGGCACGCCCATGTGGCTCGTGGTCATCGGCGCCGGTGGCCTGCTCATCGTCGAACTCGCGTTCCTGGCGGCGAACCTGACGAAGGTGCTCTCGGGCGGCTGGTTCCCGCTCATCATCGGCATCACGGTCGCCGTCATCCTGATGACGTGGCACCGCGGCCGCGAGATCGTCACGCGCAAGCGCACCGAGCAGGAGGGCCCGCTCGAGGACTTCGTCCGCGGGGTCGCCACCTCCGACGACCCCCCGATCCGCGTGCCGGGCACCGCGGTGTTCCTCAACGCGAACGCCG
The DNA here is from genome assembly GCF_050948425.1 of Pseudonocardia xinjiangensis. Classification (NCBI taxonomy): domain Bacteria; kingdom Bacillati; phylum Actinomycetota; class Actinomycetes; order Pseudonocardiales; family Pseudonocardiaceae; genus Pseudonocardia; species Pseudonocardia xinjiangensis. The sequence continues at coordinate 6,227,170 of NZ_CP192009.1, forward strand.
GCACCACGCCGCTCGCGCTGCGCCACAACGTCCGCTACAACCACGTCCTCCACGAGCACGTCCTGGTCCTCAACGTGCAGAACGTAACGGTCCCCCACGTACCCCGGTCCCAACGCCTGGAGATCGACGACGCCTGCGTCCCCGACGACGGGATCTTCCACCTCACCGTGCGGTTCGGCTACCAGGACAAGCCCTACGTGCCGGCCGCGCTGCGGCTCGCCCGCCAGAAGGGCCTCGACCTCGACTTCAAGCACGCCACCTACTTCCTCAGCCGCATCACGATCACCCACACCAGGGAGCCCGGGCTGGCACGCTGGCGCAAGCGGCTGTTCTGCGTCATGAGCCGCAACGCGGTGAGCCCCGCCGCGTACTTCGGCCTCCCGCCGCACCAGGTGGTGTCACTGGGCTCGCCCATCGACGTGTAACCGGTTGCGCGACGAGCGGCCGCGGTGAGTACGGTCTGCGGCATGTCGAGCCCTGAGGCATCCAGGGTGGGGCTGCCGGTCACGCCGTCAGCCCCCTGAACCCACTGAATTCCTAGTTCGCACCCCGGCAGCCCGTGCTGCGCGGGGGTGGCTGCTGCGGGTACCTCCTGGGCGCTGGCCGCGGTGACGAGACGCCTCCTTCTGGTTCTCTCACCCCGGAGTCCTCGATGCCTCTTCCTCTCCACCTGCTCGCCGTGGCTGTCTTCGCCATGGGCACGTCGGAGTTCATGCTCGCCGGCCTGGTGCCGGACATCGCCACCGGCCTTGGCGTGTCTGTCGGCGCCGCCGGCCTTCTGATCTCGGCGTTCGCGGCCGGAATGATCGTCGGCGCGCCGCTGATGGCGGCGCTGGCGCGCCGGTGGCCTGCGCGGGCCGCCCTGCTGGGCTTCGTGCTGGTGTTCGCCGCCGCCCATGTCGTGGGCGCACTCACGACAAGTTTCGCGGGTCTCCTCCTCACCCGGGCGATCGCCGCCCTGGCCAACGCAGGCTTCCTGGCGGTCGCACTGAGCACCGCGGCCACGCTCGTCGCGGCGGACGAGAAGGGACGTGCGCTGGCGGTCCTGCTGTCCGGAACCACGGTGGCCACCGTCGCCGGGGTTCCGGGCGGCGCGGTGCTCGGCACCCTGCTGGGCTGGCGGGCGACCTTCTGGGCGGTCGCGCTGCTCTGCCTTCCCGCTGCTGTCGGCATCGTGCGGGGCCTCCCCGGGCGGGCGACCGCACCGATGGCTCCGGCGGGCCCTTCCCTGCGTTCCGAGATCGCCCAGCTCGCGAAGCCCCGACCGGTCCTGGTCATGCTGATCGGCGCGCTGGTCAACGCCGCCACCTTCGCCACGTTCACCTTCCTGGCACCGATCGTGACCGAGACCGCCGGCCTGCCGGAGCTCTGGGTCCCGGTCGCGCTGGTGCTCTTCGGTGTGGGCTCCTTCGTCGGTGTCACCGCGGCGGGTCGGCTCTCGGATCAGCGCCCCGGCATCGTGATCGTGGTCGGCGGGCCGTTGCTGTTGCTGGGCTGGGTCGCGCTGGCGACCCTCGCCGCCCACCCGGTGGCGCTCCTGGTCCTCGTCCTCGTGCAGGGCGCGCTGTCCTTCGCGCTGGGCAGCACCGTGATCGCCAGGGTGCTCTACGAGGTGGCGGGCGCCCCGACCATGGGCGGGTCGTACGCGACCGCGGCGCTCAACATCGGCGCAGCGGGGGGCCCTGTCGTCGCGGCAGTGGTTCTCGGAAGCGGTGCCGGCGACCTCGGACCGGTCTGGGTCAGCGCTCTCCTGGTTGCGGCCGCGCTGCTCATCGCCCTGCCGCTCCTGCGGGTCGTCGCACCCCGCCTCGGTCACCAGCCACCTCACCCGGGGCAGGTGCATCCGACGAGATCGACGTGAGCGGGGTTGCGGCCGCGCCGCTCCCCACCCCCACCACGTCGATCTCGGTCGTTCGCCACAAGATCGGGACCTAGGGTGGCGCGATGCCCGTCGACGCCCGCCCGGAGCACCGCCAGCGCGAGTACGGGGTGCGGCTGGAGTGGGGTCTCGAGGGGGCCGAGCTGCTGGCCGCCGAGTGCGCGGTGGTGGTGGTCGTCGACGTGCTGTCGTTCTGCACCTCGGTCGACGTCGCGGTCGGACGGGGCGCTGCGGTCCTCCCGCAGCGCTACGCCGAACCCGGCGCCGCCGAGGCCCAGGCCCACTCCCTCGGCGTGCAGCCCGCAGGCCCCCGGTCGGGCACCGGGCCGTCACTGCGGCCGTCCTCGCTGGTCGACCTCCCGGCCGGCACGCAGCTGGGGCTGCCCTCCCCCAACGGGGCCACGCTGTGCGCCACGGTCGCCGGGAGCGGGGCGGTGCTGTTCGCCGGGTGCCTGCGCAACGCCTCGGCCACGGCGGCGGCGGCGCTGGCGGTGGGCGAGCCGATCGGGCTGGTCCCGGCCGGTGAGCGCTGGCCCGGTGGCACCCTGCGGGTCGCCGTGGAGGACGCGCTCGGCGCCGGGGCGATCGCAGCGGCGCTGCCGGGAGCCGAGCGCTCGCCCGAGGCCGAGCTCGCCGCCGCCCAGTTCGCCACGGCACGCGACCATGGGCTCGCCACCGTGCTCGCCGCCACCGGCTCGGGCCGGGAGCTGATCGCCGACGGCTACGGCGCCGACGTCACGCTCGCCGCGGCTCTGGACACGAGTGCGCTCGCACCCCGGCTGGTCGACGGCCTGCTGCGGGCGGGCACGGCCTAGGGTCGTGGGGTGATGTTCAGTGCGGAGCTGCGGCAGCTGACCGGCACCACCTGGGACGCGGCCGTGGGGCACCGGTTCGTGACCGAGATCTGGCGTGGGCAGGTCCCACCCCCGGTGCTCACCACGTACCTCGTGCAGGACCACCAGTTCGTCGACGCGTTCGTGGCGCTGATGGGGGCCGCCGTCGCCACCGCCGACCGGCCGGAGGCCCGGATCGTGCACGCCCGCCAGCTCGGCGTGGTCGCCGGCCCGGAGAACGACTTCTTCGCCAGGGCACTCGACGTGCTCGACGTCCCCCTCCCCGACCGCACCGAGCCCGTGCTGCTCGCGCCCACGGTGGGGTTCATCGAGCTGATGGACACCGCCCGGCGCAGCGCCGACTACGCCTCCTGCCTCACCGTGCTGCTCGTCGCCGAGTGGGTCTACCTGGACTGGGCCACCCGGCCCGACGCCACCGCACCCGACGAGCCGCTCCAGCGGGAGTGGATCGAGCTCCACCGGGGCTCCGCGTTCGAGACGTGGGTGGAGTTCCTGCGGTCCGAGTTCGACCGCGTGGCCACCGGCCTCGAACCGGCCGACCGGGAGCGGGTGCGGGAGCTGTTCACCCGCACCGTCGATCTGGAGCTCGCCTTCTTCGACGCCGCCTACCGCTGATCACACGAAACGAGCATGACCGGGTGTCGCTGTGTGTCGTCCCGCGCACGAACGGGCACAGTGCAAGCGTGTGCAAGCACCTCGGAGTAGCACCACAGCAGCACGGCCGTAACACGCGTCTCCTAGCGTCGCCGTCATGAGCGATCTCCCCCTGCTCGGCGTGGAGGAGGAGTTCCACGTCGTCGACCTGGAGACCCGCCACGCCGCGCCCGAGGTCGAGGCGCTGCTCGCGCAGCTCGACGGCGCCGAGTTCGCGCCCGAGCTGCAGCGCTCCCTCGTCGAGACGAACACGCCCGTCTGCGGCACCCTCGACGAGCTGCGCGGCCATCTCCACCGGCTGCGCTCCACCCTGGAGTCCGTGGCCGAGCCGCTCGGTCTCGGCGTGGTGGCAGCGGGGACCGTCCCGCTCGCCGAGCTGTCCGGGGACGCCATCTCGGCGGGCGCCCGCTACGAGAAGATGCAGCACGAGTACCAGATGCTGGTGCGGGAGCAGCACATCTGCGGCGCCCAGGTCCACGTCGACGTGCCCGACCGCGACGAGGCCGTGCAGGTGGTCCGCCGCGTCGCCCCCTACCTGCCGCTGCTGCTCGCCATCTCGGCCAGCTCCCCGTACTGGCGAGGTCACGACTCCGGCTACGCCAGCTACCGGTCGATGGTGTGGTCGCGCTGGCCCACCGCGGGCCCGCCTGCCACGGTGTCCACGGCGGCGGAGTACGACGCCATGGTCGCCGACCTCATCGCGTCCGGCACGATCAGCGACCCCGGGATGGTCTACTTCGACATCCGGCCCAGCGCCCACCTGCCCACGGTCGAGCTGCGGGTCTGTGACGCCTGTCCCCAGGTGGACGACGTGGTGCTCATCGCCGGGCTCTTCCGCGCGCTGGTCGGCAAGGCCAGGGAGGACTTCGCGGCCGGGGTGCCCCTGCCCGAGTCGCGCCACGAGCTGCTGAGGGCCGCCACCTGGCGAGCGGCCCGCTCGGGCCTGGAGGGCGACCTCGTCGACCTCGTCGGGCCGGCGCTGGTGGCGCCGCCGCTGCTGGTGGGCCAGCTCGTCAACCAGCTCCGCCCGCAACTGGAGGAGCTCGGCGACTGGGAGCAGGTGCTGGAGCTGTCGCAGGCCACGCTGGCCCGCGGCAGTGGCGCCGCCGTGCAGCGCCGGGCGTTCGGCCGCCGCGGTGAGCTCACCGACGTGGTCGACTCGCTGCTCGCCCACACGCAGGGCCGTTCGCCCGCCCACGAGCCGGCCCCCACCGTCCCCAGCACCCCCCAGCTGCTCGTCGGCTACCACGCCGACGGGTCCGAGACCCGCGCGTTCGACGAGGCCGTCAGCGCGGGTGGCACGGTGCTGCCCCACTACGGCTGGATGTTCCGGGCGCTGGACCGGCTCGGGCCGCGTGGCCTCACGGCCGCCGAGTCGGCGTTGCGCACCGAGCAGCGCGCCCGTGGTGTCACGTTCCGGGTGGGCGACGGGGAACCGGACCGGCTCTTCCCGCTGGACCTCATCCCGCGCATCGTCACGGCCGAGGACTGGTCCGGACTCACCGCCGGGCTCACTCAGCGGGTGCGTGCGCTGGAGGAGTTCGTCCGCGACGTCTACGGCAAGCAGCAGATCGTCACCGACGGGGTGATCCCGGCCCAGGTCGTGCGCGACGCGCCGGGCCGCAGCCGCCTCGGGAAGCTCTTCCCCGCCGACGCCGTGCGCATCGCGGTGGCCGGCATCGACCTCGTCCGGGACCGGGCCGACCACTGGCTCGTGCTGGAGGACAACCTGCGGGTGCCCTCCGGCATCGGCTACTCGATCACGAGCAGGCGCCTCGTCCGCAGTGTGATGCCCGACCTGGAGCCACCGGCAGGCGTCGTGGGGCTGGAGCCGGTGCCCGGGCAGCTGCACTCGGCCCTGCTCTCGGCCACCGGGTCCGACGACCCCGCTCTCGGCGAGGTCGCCCTCCTCTCGGCCGGGCCGGCGGACTCGGCGTACTTCGAGCACCGGCTCCTCGCCGAGCGGATGGGCATCCCGCTGGTGACGCCGCGGGACCTGCAGGTCACCGAGGACGGCGTCTACCTCGTGGGCTCCGGCGCCCGGCAGCGGCTCTCCGCCCTCTACCGCCGGCTCGACGAGCGCGCGCTGCTGGGCGCGAAGGGCGCCGACATGCGCCCGATCGGACGGGCACTGTGCAACGCGGTGGCGCGGGGCGACGTCGCGCTGCTCAACGCCATGGGCAACGGCGTGGCCGACGACAAGCTCGTCTACGCGTACGTGCCGCAGATGATCTCCTACTACCTGGGCGAGGACGTCCTGCTCGACAACGTCCCCACCTACCCGTGCGTCGACGCGGACAGCCGCGCCGAGGTGCTCGACCGGCTCGACGAGCTCGTGCTCAAGCCCGTGGACGGCTACGGGGGGCAGGGCATCGTCATCGGGCCGCACGCCGACCGTGCGGAGCTCGCGGAGCTGGCCGACGCCGTGCGCACCGACCCCGCCGGATGGGTGGCACAGGACCTGGTGCGGCTGTCCACCCACCCGACGTTCTCCGGCGGCAGGCTGGAGCCGCGCGCCGTGGACCTGCGGGCGTTCGTGCTGCAGTCCCGGCTGGGCGACCGCACCCAGGTCGACGTGCTGCCGGCGGCGCTCAGCCGGGTCGCCCCCGCCGGCAGCATGATCGTCAACTCCTCACGTGGCGGCGGGGCGAAGGACACCTGGGTCCTGCGCTGACAGGGAGCGGGCGGAGCTACCGGGAGCCGCAGGCCTCCAACAGAGGCCTGGGGTCGGGGTTCTCCCCCGTCGCCTGGAACACCACGCTGTCGGCACCCACGGCTCCGAGCTGCGCCGCCCAGTCGGCGACCTGCCCCTGCAGCCCGGCGGAGGCGGTGTCCAGCTCGATGTACACGACGGTGCGGAACGGCCCGGTCCGGCCGCCCGCTGACCGGCCCTCCGCCACGTGCCTCCGAGCGTCGCGGACCTGGCTCGCCGAGGTGATGCAGTCGAGGATGACGCCGTCGGCGACGTCGCCTGCCAGCCGCAGGGTCTTCGGTCCCCTGCCGCCGATCAGCAGCGGCGGCACGACATAGGGTGGGTACTCGAGCGTCACCTGCTCCAGGTGCACGAAGCGGCCGTCGACGTCGAGGGTCCGGCCGTGCAGCAGGTGGTAGACGGCGCTGCTGTGCTCGCGCAGGAGGGTCATCGGCGACGCGGCCCTGGCCCCCACCTGGGCCATCCAGTCCAGGACGCCGTGCCCGAGCCCGGGCATGAACCGGCCGGGGAACAGCCGGGCGAGCGTGGCGATCTCCATCGCGGTCACGGCCGGGTTGCGCAGCGGGACGGGCAGCAAGCCGATCCCGACGTGCAGCCGCTCGGTCCAGGCGAGCGCCGCGGTGGCCGCGGTGAGCCCGCCCTCCAGGAAGCAGTCCTCCCAGAGCCACAGCTCGCTCACTCCGGCGGCCTCGGCGGCGAGTGCCACCTCACGGAGACGTTCGGGTGGTGACTGCGGACGGAACGTGATGCCGAGAGTCGGTTGTTTCATGGCGCAAGTCCATCATGGTGCGTCCAGAGAGATTCTGGTCACACACTGGAAACAAACCGTGGGTTGCGCAGGCGGGCCGCCGCATCGTCCACTCAACCTTCGACGTCCGGACGCTCCGGGCGCCGACGAGCGAGAGGACGCGCGCATGTGCGGTATCGCCGGTGAGATCCGGTTCGACGGCGGTGATCCCGATGTGGAAGCCGTCGCCCGGATCACCGCCGAGATGCACCGCCGCGGCCCCGACGGGTCCGGGGTGTACTCGACCGGTGCGATCGCGCTCGGCCACCGCCGGCTGAAGATCATCGACCTCTCCGAGCGCGGGGCCCAGCCGATGGTCGACCCCGAGCTCGGGCTGGCCGCCGTGTTCAACGGGCTCATCTACAACTACCGGGAGCTGCGCAAGGAGCTGGAGGGCGCCGGGTACCGCTTCTTCTCCACGTCCGACACCGAGGTCCTGCTCAAGGCGTTCAAGCACTGGGGCCCGGCGTGCGTCGAACGCTTCCTGGGCATGTTCGCCTTCGCCGTGGCCGACCGCGACACCGGCGTGCTGACGCTGGGCCGCGACCGGCTGGGCATCAAGCCGCTCTACCTCACCGAGGGCTCGGGACGGCTGCGGTTCGCGTCCTCGCTCCCCGCGCTGCTCGAGGGCGGCGGCATCGACACCTCGATCGACCCGGTCGCCCTGCACCACTACATGAGCTTCCACTCGGTCGTGCCCGCTCCGCGCACCATCCTCAGCGGCGTGCGCAAGCTCCCCCCGGCCACCGTGCGGACGATCCGGCCCGACGGCACGAGCACCGACCACGTCTACTGGCGCCCGGAGCACACCCGCCGTCCCGAGCACGCCGGGATGACCGCACGCGACTGGCGCGACGCGGTGCTGGAGTCGCTCAAGGTCGCGGTGCGCAGGCGCATGGTGGCCGACGTCCCCGTCGGCGTGCTGCTCTCCGGCGGGCTCGACTCCTCGCTGGTCGTCGCCCTGCTCGCCGCCGAGGGCCAGACCGGCCTCAAGACGTTCAGCGTCGGGTTCCACGCCGCGGCGGGCGAGGCGGGCGACGAGTTCGAGTACTCCGACCTCGTCGCGGAGCACTTCGGCACCGACCACCAGCAGATCCTCGTCGACCCCGCGCGGATGCTGCCCGCCGTGGACGAGGCCATCACGGCGATGGCCGAACCGATGGTCAGCCACGACTGCGTGGCGTTCTACCTCCTGTCACAGGAGGTGTCGAAGTCGGTCACGGTCGTGCAGTCCGGGCAGGGCGCCGACGAGGTGTTCGCCGGGTACAGCTGGTACCCGCCGCTGGCAGGCGTGGCCCGGGACCGGGGGGTCGCGGCCTACGCCGAGCAGTTCACCGACCGGCCCCACTCCGACCTCGCGGGCATCCTCGAACCGGAGTGGCTGCTCGACCACGACCCGAGCCGCGCGTTCATCGCCGAGCACTTCGGCGCGCCGGGTGCCGACGAGACACTCGACGCCGCGCTCCGGCTGGACTCCACCGTCATGCTGGTCGACGACCCGGTGAAGCGCGTGGACAACATGACGATGGCGTGGGGCCTGGAGGCCCGCGTCCCCTTCCTGGACCACGAGCTCGTGGAGCTGGCCGCGGCCTGCCCCCCGGATCTCAAGCTCGCCCACGGCGGCAAGGGTGTCCTGAAGGAGGCCGCCCGCGGGGTGGTCCCCGACGGGATCATCGACCGGCCGAAGGGGTACTTTCCGGTGCCGGCGATCCGACACCTCGAGGGACCGTTCCTCGACCGGGTACGCGACGCCGTCACCGACCCCGTGGCGAAGGCCCGCGGTCTGGTGCGCCGGGACTGGTTGGACACAATGCTCGCCGACCCGAACACCGCGCGAACCAACCTCGGATCGAATGCGTTGTGGCAGGTGGCGCTGCTCGAGATGTGGCTTCAGGAGAGGGGGCTGTAGGGAATGGATCAGGTAGGGGTGTCGGACTTCACCGAGCGGCGACTCGCGCGGCTGGCAGGTGGTGCCGACGCGCACCTCGCCGCTGCCCCCTACGGCCATCTGTTCCCCACCGCCTACCTCAATCCGGTGCCCTCGCCCGACGGAGCGATGATCGCCTGGGTCTCCGACCGCGACGGCAGGCCACGCGCCTGGGTGGCACCACTGCCACCCGACGGCGGCCCGATCGTCGAGCCCGACGCCCCGCTGCCCACCGACGGCGACGTGCAGGCCCTCACCTGGTCGCCCGACGGCACCTGGCTCGCCTGCCAGACCGCCCTGTACGGCGGCGAGCGCACCCGCGTGCAGCTGGTCTCCCCCGACGGCATGCAGACGCGTGAGCTCGCGCCCGGGGCGGCGGCCGTCACGCTCGGGGCGTGGTCGCACGGTGGCCGCCAGCTCGGCATCACGGTCTTCCCGGAAGGCGCGGGCGACGGGCAGGCCTGCCTGGTCGACCTGCGCGACGGCACCTCCACCGTGCTCGCCGCCGGTCCGGCCGCCAAGGTCTGCGCCGTGAGCGGCGACGGCAGGCGCGCGGTGGTCCGGCTCGGGCGCCGCGGCGAGCGCCGTCTCGAGCTGGTCGACCTGCGCTCCGGTCGCCGCACGGAGCTCCTACCCGGCGGCGCCACCGTCGCGGACGCGCGGTTCGGCGTCACCGGCCGTCAGCTCTACGTCCACAGCGACGCGGGCCGCGAACGGCCCGCGCTGCTCGCGGTCACCCTGCGGGGCAGCAGCGGCGTGTCCACCGTCTACCCGATCGCGGAGCGCCCCGACGACGACCTCGACCTCGTGGCACTCGACCCCGGTGGGGCGCGCGCCGCGCTGGTCTGGAACGTCGACGGGCGCAGCGAGGTGGAGCTGCTCGACCTGCGCTCCGGGATGCTCGAGCCCGTGGTGCCGGTGCCCGGTGACGTCGTCACCGGGCTGGCGTTCAGCCGCGACGGCCATGCCCTGCTCGCCGCCGACGAGGGCCCCACCGTGCCGCCGCACCTGAGCCGGATCGGGCTCGACACGTACGCCGACGCCACGCCGCTCCTGCCGGCGGTGGCGAACGTCGACGACGCGCTCGTGGCGCCCACGCTGCACGAGTTCCGGGCGGAGGACGGCCTCCTGCTGTCCGGGTGGCTGTTCCGGCCATCGGGTGTACTCGGACCGCTTCCCACGCTGCTGTGGCTGCACGGCGGCCCTGAGGCCCAGGAACGGCCCACCTTCCAACCGCTGTTCCAGGCGCTGCTCGCCGAGGGCGTCGCGGTCTTCGCGCCGAACGTGCGCGGCTCGGGTGGTTACGGCCGCAGCTTCGCCTCCGCCGACGACCACGACCGGCGCTTCGTCGCCATCACCGACGTGCGGGCCGCCGTCGGCTTCCTGGTCTCGGCCGGGCTCGCCGACCCGGGCCGGGTCGGTGTCTCGGGCCGGTCCTACGGCGGCTACCTCGCGCTCGTCTCGCTGGCCTGGTTCCCTGAGCTGTTCGGCGTGGGCGTCGACATCTGCGGCATCTCCGACTTCGCCACGTTCTACGCCTGCACCGAGCCGTGGATCGCCGAGGCGGCCACCACCAAGTACGGCCACCCCCACACCGACGCCGCGCTGCTGCGGGAGCTCTCCCCGATCCACCGCATCGACCGGATCACCGCGCCGCTGCTGGTGGTGCACGGCACGCACGACACGAACGTGCCGCTCGTGGAGGCCACTCAGGTGGTGGACGCGCTGCGCGAGCGCGGGGCGTCCCCCGGCTTCCTGCTGTTCCCGGACGAGGGCCACGAGGTGCGCGGCACCGAGAACAAGATGGTGTTCGTCCGTGAGGTCGTGCGGTGGGTCACCGCGCACCTGAACGAGGTCGGGGAGCAGACCGCCTGAGCGGTCCGCGCCCCGCTCCCCGCTACTTGCTGAACGACTCCATGATCGTCCGGCCGTTGTCGTCGGTACCGATGACGAACCGGTAGGCCTCGCGGGTGGTGGTGCCGCTCTTCTCGGTGAACACCACGGTGGCCTCCACGGTGCTGTCGCCGACCTGCCGGGCGTTCTCCACACGCACCGACTGCAGCGTCGCGTAGAAGCCGTCGAATCCCCCGCGGCCGTTGGACTGCTGCTGCGCCGTGGGGCTGAGCAGCGCCCACGCCGCGTCGGTGTTGCCCGGGAGCAGGGAGTAGTAGTTCTGGACGAACGCGACCGGGTCGCTCGGCGGCGCCTGGTTCGGCGGCGGTGGCTCCGCCCTGGTGGTGGGCTCCGCCGTACGGCTCGGCGTGTGGGTGGGCTCCGTGCGCGGAGTCGTGGGCTCCGCGGTGGGTTCGGGGGTGGCGGTGGGCGGCGCCTCGGTGGCGCTGGCGGCCGGCGGGACGGCAGGCGGCGGGGTCGGGTCGCCGCTGCCGCGCGACGCCAGGATGGCGGCGGTGATGCCGCCGCCCACCAGCAGCACCGCCAGGATCGCCAGCACCACGGGCATCGACGGCCTGCGGCGGGGACCGGGCTCCGGGCGCTGCATCGGCGCGGCCGGCGTGGACGGCGGGGCGGATGGCGGCGACGCCGGGGGCGCGGCCTCCATCGTGGCGGTGGAGGCGACCCTGGTCGCCGTGAGCGCCGCCGCAGCAGCAGGCACCGCAGGACCCCCGGAGCGGCCCTCCGCGACCGCAGCGAGCGCGTCGCGGGCCTGCGTGGCCGAGGGACGCTCGGCCGGATCGGTGTTGAGCAGCCACATGATCACGCCGGTGAGCGGGCCGGACTGCTTGGGGGGACGCACATCGCCCATCGCGACCTTGTGCAGCAATGCGTACGCGTTGTCGTCGAGGCCGAACGGCGGGGTGCCCTCCACCGCCGCGTACAGCGTGGCGCCGAGCGCGAACACGTCGGACGCCGCCGTCGGCTCGCCGCCCCTCGCGACCTCCGGCGAGAGGAACGCCGGGGTGCCTGCGATCAGGCCGGTGCGGGTGAGCTGCACGTCGTCGACGGCACGGGAGACGCCGAAGTCGGTGAGCTTGACGCGCCCGTCCTCGGCGAGGAGCACGTTGCCCGGCTTGACGTCGCGGTGCACCACCCCGGCCACGTGGGCCGCGGCCAGCCCGTCGGCGACCTGGCGGCCCACGTCGGCGACCTCCCGGGGCCCCAGCGCGCCCTTCTCGCCGAGCACCTGGGCCAGCGACTTCGACGGCAGGTACTCCATCACCAGCCACGGCCGGTCCTCGTGCACCACCACGTCGAACATGCTGATGACATGGGGGTGCTGCAGCCGCGCACCGATGCGGCCCTCCCGCAGGATCCGCTGGCGCGACTCCTCCAGGGCGTCGTCGCCTCCCGGCCCCGGGGCGACCGCGGCCGCGAGCAGCTCTTTCACGGCGACCGTGCGGTTGAGCAGCTCGTCGGTGCCGCGCCACACAGCGCCCATGGCACCAGCCCCGATCCGCTCGTCCAGGCGATACCTATTGCCGACGCGGATGGGGGTCTCTTCGGACTGCGAGCGCTCGCTCATCGCCCGTCAGGGTAGCGATGGCCACTCCTGCTGCTGTGCACACGGTCCCGGTCGCGCTCCGTGATCACGGCTGGATCACGGCATGGTCACGACGGCAGACCCAGCTTGCGCGCGCAAGCGGGCCATGACCCGTACCCACCCCGGTCGTCACGCACCCGGGTGGCGACGGTGATCTGCTGCTCCCGCGTGGCCCGGTGCGCCGCGGCGGCGAACTCACCGCCGCCGTACTCCCGCCAGGTGGCGGAATCGAACTGCAGCCCACCGGAGTAGCCGTTGCCGGTGTCGATCGCCCAGTTGCCGGAGGACTCGCAGTCGGCCAGCCGGTCCCACACCGGGTCGCCGGCCGGCGGGGCAGCCGGGGGCGGCCCAGGCGCGGGCCGTGGAGCCGCCGGGGGCGACGGGGCGGGCGGCGGAGGAGCGGGAGGCGGGGAGGGCGCGGCCGGGGACGGCGCCGGCTCGAGGCGGTCCCGGCACCTCTCCAGCGCCTCGGCGAGCGTCCCGCTGCCCGGCTCGGCGCTCGTACCGCTGCGCGCCCGCACCGCCGCGCCGGTGACGTAGCCGTCGCATCCCGGCACCCTGGCGGCGGCCTCCACCCCGGCCTCCGATGCGGCCTCCGATGCGGCCTCCCCCGCCGCACGCGCCCCGAAGACGGCGCCCAGCACGACGGCCACCGCGAGCGCGGCGAGCACCGGCGGCAGTACGGCACCGGAGGGGAGCGGGCGAGGCACGGGCGGACGCTAGGCAGGCCGGTCGCCCGCCCGGGGCCGAACGGCGCAGCAGGCGATCGGGGCCGCTGCCGTCCCGTGGCGGACGGGCGGAGCCTGCGCAGGTCAGGGCGCTCCGGGCGCGTCCACCGGGCGCGGGCTCCGCCGCAGCGGAGTTCACGTCCGTTACCGATCATCCGGGGAGGACGCCCGCGGCCGCGCCGACGACCACTGGGCGCACCGATTCCGGCATTCCTCACCAGTCGTACGCCGTGAGGGTGACCAAGGCGACCGAGCCACCCGTAAGAGGGGGTGACGGAGGATCATCGGTCCGGGAGTGCTATGACGACGATTGCGAAGGCGGAGAGCAAATGAAGATCTCGGACATCCTCGCCGCAAAGGGGCGGACCGTGCATTCCGTACTGCCGTGGCTCACGGTGGGCGAGGTCGCCGAACGGCTGGGACGGCTCGGCGTCGGCGCCGTCCTCGTCTGCGACGAGAACCACGCGATCCGCGGCATCGTGTCCGAGCGCGACATCGTCCGCGCGCTCGGCCGGGACGGTGCCGCGCTGCTCACCAAACAGGTCAGCGAGGTCATGACCCGCCACGTCAGCACCTGCGCCCCCGACGAGACGGTGGCCCAGGCGATGGCCAGGATGACCGCGGGGCGCTACCGCCACCTGCCCGTCGTGGTCAACGGCGAGCTGGTCGGCATGGTCAGCATCGGCGACCTCGTGAAGAACCGCCTCAAGGAGATGGAGCTGGAGACGGGCGTGCTGCGCGACGTGGTCATCGCCCGCTACTGACCCGCCGAGGCCCACGCTTCTCCCGAGCAACGCTCCCGCACACCGGCCCGGTGTGCGGGAGCGCCGTGTCTCGGTCGAACTCGGGGCCTCAGTCGAACTCGGGGCCCTCCGTGCGGGTCCGCTTGAGCTCGAAGAAGTGCGGGTAGTTGGCCAGCAGCCGGGCACCGTCGAAGACCCGGCCGGCATCCTCGCCACGCGGGATACGGGAGATCACGGGACCGAAGAAGGCCACGCCGTCGATGTGGATCGTCGGGGTCCCCACGTCCAGGCCCACCGGCTCCATGCCACGGTTGTGGCTGGCGCGCAGCTCCTCGTCGAACTCGGTGCTGGTGGCCGCGTCGGCCAGCGACGCGGGCAGCTCCAGCTCGGCGAGCGCCTCCTTGATGACGACGTCGAAGTCCTTGTTGCCCTGGTTGTGGATGCGGGTGCCGAGGGCGGTGTAGAGCGGCTCGAGGATCTCCTGGCCGTGGTCACGGGCCGCGGCGATCGCCACGCGCACCGGCGCCCACGCGCGGTCCATCGTCTCGCGGTAGTTCTCCGAGAGATCGCGGCCCTCGTTGAGCACCGACAGGCTCATCACGTGCCAGTCGATCTTGACGTCGCGGACCTCGCGAACCTCCAGCATCCAGCGGGACGTGATCCAGGCCCAGGGGCAGAGCGGATCGAACCAGAAGTCGACGTGGGCGGTCTCGGAGCTCGTCACGGTTTCTCCCATCGAGCACATACCAGGTCGTTAGCTACCCGCATCAACCGTGTGATCGGCGGCGAGATTCCCGCTCCGCCGATTCCGACGCATCCGGCACGGACTCGTGGTTGGATCGGCAGCCACTGTGCCGTGATGAGCCGACCGGATGTAGGAGTGCCGAGACCGTATGCCCCCGCCCAACCTGACCCGTGCCGACGCCGAGCGGCGAGCCGCGCTGCTGGAGGTCGCCGACTACGCGGTCGAGCTCGACCTGACCGACGGCGGCGGCAAGGCCGGCGAGACGACGTTCACCACCACCACGACCGTCCGCTTCCGGTCCCGCGAGCCCGGTGCCGACAGCTGGATCGACTTCGTGGGAGCCGGGGTCGCCTCGGCCACCCTGAACGGCGAGCCGCTCGACGTCTCCGGCTACCGCGAGGACGACGGCATCGCCCTGCCCGCACTCGCCGCCGAGAACGAGCTGCGGGTGGAGGCCACGGGCCGGTACATGAACACGGGCGAGGGCCTGCACCGCTTCGTCGACCCGGTGGACGGCGCGGTCTACCTCTACTCGCAGTTCGAGACCGCCGACGCCAAGCGTCTCTTCGCCTGTTTCGACCAGCCCGACCTCAAGGCCCGCTACACGCTGACGGTCACCGCCCCCGCGGACTGGAAGGTCATCTCCAACGCCGTCATCGAGCACACCGGCGACGGAGCGGGTGGCGCCGCGGTGCACCGCTTCGCCACCAGCGAGATCATGAGCACCTACCTGGTGGCCCTGATCGCCGGCCCGTACGCCGACTGGCACGCCACCTACTCCGACGCGCACGGCGAGATCCCGCTGGGCATCTACTGCCGCGCCTCGCTCGCCCCGCACATGGACGCCGACCGGTTGTTCACCGAGACAAGGCAGGGCTTCGACTTCTACCACCGCAACTTCGGCGTGCGGTACCCGTTCGGGAAGTACGACCAGCTGTTCGTGCCGGAGTTCAACGCTGGCGCCATGGAGAACGCGGGCGCGGTGACGTTCCTGGAGGACTACGTCTTCCGCTCCCGCGTCACGCGCTTCCTCTACGAGCGCCGCGCCGAGACCGTCCTGCACGAGATGGCGCACATGTGGTTCGGCGACCTCGTCACCATGCGCTGGTGGGACGACCTGTGGCTGAACGAGTCGTTCGCCACCTGGGCGTCGGTGCTGTGCCAGGCCGAGGCCACCGAGTACACCGAGGCCTGGACCACGTTCGCCAACGTCGAGAAGTCGTGGGCGTACCGGCAGGACCAGCTGCCCTCCACCCACCCGGTGGCGGCCGACATCCCCGACCTGCAGGCCGTCGAGGTGAACTTCGACGGGATCACCTACGCCAAGGGCGCCTCTGTCCTCAAGCAGCTCGTCGCCTACGTCGGGCTCGAACCGTTCCTCGCCGGGCTGCGCAGCTACTTCGAGGCGCACGCCTGGGGCAACGCCACCTTCGACGACCTGCTGGGAGCGCTCGAGAAGTCGTCGGGCCGGGACCTGTCGGGCTGGGGCGCCCAGTGGCTGCGCACCACCGGCCTGAACCTGCTGCGGCCCTCGTTCGAGGTCGACGCCGAGGGCCGGTTCACCCGCTTCGAGGTGGTGCAGGGCGGTGCCCGGCCGGGAGCCGGGGAGGTGCGCACCCACCGGATCGCGGTCGGCGTCTACGACGACACCGACGACGAGGCCGGGAGCAAGCTCGTCCGCACCCACCGGGTCGAGGTCGACGTCACCGGTGAGCGCACCGAGGTGCCGGAGCTGGTCGGCGTGCCGCGCGGCAAGCTCGTGCTGGTCAACGACGACGACCTCACCTACTGCGCGCTGCGCCTCGATCCCGACTCGCTCGCCACGCTCGTCGATCGCATCGGCGACATCGCCGAACCGCTGCCGCGCACCCTGTGCTGGTCCGCGGCCTGGGAGATGACCAGGGAGGCCGAGCTCAAGGCACGCGACTTCGTCGCGCTCGTCGCGGGCGGCTTCGGAGCCGAGTCCGAGATCGGGGTCGTGCAGCGGTTGCTGTTGCAGGCCCAGACCGCACTGGCCTCCTACGCCGAGGCGCAGTGGGCGAGCGACCGCGGCTGGCCGCTGCTCGTCGACGCACTGCGGTTCCGGCTCGACACCGCCCCGGCGGGCTCCGACGCCCAGCTCACCACGGTCAACGCGCTCGCCGCGAGCGTGCTGCCGAGCAGCGTGGTCGACCGGATGGCGGGCTGGCTGCGCCGGCCGGAGAACAACCCCGACGTTCCCGACGGGCTCACGCTGGACACCGACCTGCGCTGGCGGCTGCTGCACGCACTGGTCGCCCACGGAGCCGCGGGCGACGCCGAGATCGACGAGGAGCTGCAGCGCGACCCGACGTCCACCGGCCAGCGGCAGGCCGAGCGCGCCCGCGCGCTGGTGCCCACGGCCGAGGCGAAGGAACGGGCGTGGGCGCGCGCCGTGCACGACGACGAGATCCCCAACGCCGTGCAGGAGGCCATCATCAGCGGCTTCAGCCACCCGGCGCAGCGCGGCATGCTCGGCGCGTACGTCCAGCGCTACTTCGACGACGTGGCCGAGGTGTGGTCCCGGCGCACCAGCGAGCGGGCGCAGTCAGTGGTGCTCGGGCTGTTCCCGTCCTGGGCCGTGGAGCAGTCCACGGTGACGGCCGCGGACGCCTGGCTGGCCGACGAGTCGCACCCGCCGGCGCTGCGGCGGCTCGTGTCCGAGGGCCGCGCCGGGATCGTCCGGGCGTTGGGAGCACGGGAGTTCGACCGGAGCTGACGCGCCCCCGCAGCACCACCGGTGCGACGTGGCAACCGGCACGGGTCCGTCTCCGCGGATCCCGCCGGTGCCACGTCGCCGGGCCGCAGCGCTACGCGCGCCGCTCGGCCGGGCGGGCGGTGAGCACGGCGTGCCGGGCCCGGCCCGAGAGCTCCGCCACGAGCCTCTCCAGTGGGCCCTGCCCCACGAACCGCCGCCACAGCAGCGCGAACACGCACCCGCCGACGATCAGCAGCAGGTACAGGAGCCCGGGCTCGTCGTCCAGCACGCCCGTGGCGAGCACCAGCACGTGCGCGGTGTAGATCGTGAGAGCCATCGTCCCCGCCACCGTGATCGGCCGCAGCAGCCGCGCGATCAGCGGAACACGCACCACGAGCAGCGAGCCTCCGATCACCGCCATCGCCGAACCGATCGTGTTGATCATGTCGATCCAGCTGGTGGAGTGTGACGCGGGCAGCGCGAGCCACCACCACGAGCTGATGGGGTCGAGATCGTCCCCGTCCCACAGGAGGTAGGACGACGCCGGGTCGCTGTTGAAGTCCCCGGCCGCGGTCAGCGTGTGGATACCGCCCAGCCCGTACAGCAGGGGCAACGCGATGGCCCACGCCAGTACCACGAGCGCGATCCCGCCCACCAGCAGGCGGCGGGCCACCAGCGCCGACGACAGGTCACATCGCCCGATGGCGAGCCCCACGCAGAGGTAGGCGAGGTAGGCCAGCACCGGGTAGTAGCCGGTCAGGAACAGCACCTGGAACAGGCCGACCGGATCGGTGAACAGGGTGGTGAACGTGGGGTTGTCGTCGGGCCTGGGGAGGCCGGCGAAGATCATCGCCGTGTTCAGCAGCGGCGCGATGATCGCGAGCGCGATCGCGATGCGGACCAGTACCCGTGGCCGCAACCGCAGCAGTGGAATCGCGAGCAGGAAGAGCACGGCGTAGTAGGGGAGGATGATGTCGACGTCGTCGCTGAACCCGATGGCGAGACCGATCGCCCCGATCACGACGGCGCGCACCACGATGCCCGTGCGCATGGCGGCCAGTTCCCGCCCCTCCAACGGCCGCTGCCGGCCGGAGATGAGCGCCAGGCTCACGCCCGCGATCATCGCGAACGAGGCGGCAGAGCGACCCGCCGCCACGATGGTGGCGGCGGTCGGCGTCCCGTTGTCGTCGACGGCGGCGAACACGTGCGTGGCGATCATCCCGAGCAGGGCCAGCCCTCTGGCCAGGTCGACCCCCTCGATGCGCGGCCTGCGCACTGGTGCACGGACCTCTGTCCCTGTCGTGCCCTCGGTCATCTGCCTACCGCTTCCGGGGCTGTTCACGATTGCGGAACGACGGTTGCCCGGATGACGAGAAGTAGCGGGTTCGAAGCATTTCGACGGAGCCAGGAAACGAGTACCACAGGAACTGTTTTCCCCTCTGACAGTGCGGAGTGTTCGCCCGGTCGCCGGGAAGGCCCGGATACGCCGGGGTGCCGATCTGCGGACGACGCTCGGCGTCGTCGATCGACGGGAGAACGAACGAAGGCGCGGCTTCGCGCTTCCCCCACCACACGTCGCCGGGGCCGGGAGCGGCTCGACATTGTGGCGAGGACCACCGCTCCGGTTCGGCCAACCGGCGACATCCATCACGAAAGCGCCCACGAGCAGAGTGTCGGAACGTATCGGCCCGTGCCGTGCGTCAGCCGGCGCTCCAGTTCGCGGTGGCCGTCTCGGACTCCGCCGCGGGATTACCGCTCCATCGTTCGTGGGGCGGCACTTCCTCGCCCTTCATCAGGAACGAGTGCGCTTCGATCACGGCGCCGTCGCCCACATGAGCGCCATAGTGGATGAATGCGTTGACGCCGAGGGTGACACCGTTGCCGATCGTGGAGCGGTCGGACTTGAACGCGCCGTCCTCCTGCGAGTGGCATTGGACGTTGCTGGACAGGTTGAGGGTGCAGTCGTCGCCGATGGCGACGAGCGTGCGCTCGGTCATCGTGAGGCCGTCGTCGAAGAGACGACGTCCCACCCGCACGCCCAGCATGCGCCAGACCATGCCCTTGAACGGAGTGCCGTTGAAGAGCTGGATGTAGGTCTGAGCAGGCACCTTCCAGTACCGCTCGTGCCGCCAGAACGCGCGGTCGTAGATCGAGCAGATCCGCGGCTCCAGGCTCCGGAAGCGCATGACGAGGCGTTCGACGAGCACCCAGTAGCCGAGGGTGAACAGGATGGTGACGACACCGGACAGCGCCAGCGCCAGTTGGCTCGCCCACCCGAAGTACAGCTCCGCGGATGCGGCGTCGAGCAGCAGGACCCCGAAGAAGAACACCCACCGCACCATGAGGTACAGCGCCATGGTGACGATGTTGTGCCTGTTCTTGGCGGCCAGGCTGCGGCGCAGCTCCACCCGGCTCAGGCGACTCGCCTTCACGTCCCGCTCGACCGATCGCGGGATCGGGAAGCTGGGCGCGCCCAGCAGACCCACGTCTTCCCGGACCTTGCCGCCGACCGGAACCATCACCTTCGTCGCGAGGAGGCAGTTGTCGCCCACCGCGCTCTGCGCGGAATAGGCGATGTTGTTGCCGAGGAAACTGCGCGATCCGAGCGCCACCCGGGACAGCCGGAACGATGTGCTCGAGAAGTCCGCGTTGATGAAGGACACCCCGTCCGCGACCATCGTCCCACTGCCGACGGCGGACAGGAACGGGTTCTCGTGGCGCACCTCCATACCGAAGTTCGACCCCGTCTGCACGACCTTGCCGAGGTCGTAGCCGATCCAGCTCAGGTACTTCACGATGTAGGAGCTGTCGCCGAAGAGCCAGGTGAAGAACCGGACGTTGGTCATCCGCGCGATCGACTTGTGCAGCCCGTAGTGCAATCCGTAGAGGGGATAGACCTTGCCAGGCTTGATCGCGAGGTTGAGCAGGCGCGGAACGGTGCCCACGACGAGCAGGCCGATCACCACGAAGCCGCCGAACAGCACCGCCGAGGCGATCAGGATGTCGCGGTAGAACGTCCAGGTCGTGAGCGCCGCCGGCCCGGGGTTCAGCAGTGTGTTGAGCTGCGGAACCTCACCCAGCAGCAGGACGAGGGCACTGACCAGCAGCGGCATGGCCATCACCAGCACCGACAGAACCTGGAGGAACCCGAACCAGGCGCTCCGCAGCCTGCCGCCCGGCGCCCGCTCGACCACGCGGTAGGTCGCGCCGCACCGCTGTGCAGGCGACCCGTCCCAACTCTCGCCCGCCGGCACGGCCTGCCCGCTGTGCAGCGAGGAGGCATGGCCCAACTGCGCCCCGTCGCCCATCGAGGCACCGAGGTCGACCAGCGACATCTCGCCGATGAACACGTTCTTCCCGAGCGTGACCGGCCCGGTCTGGATCATCCCGTCATGGGCCCGGTAACCCGAGAAGAACGAGTCCTTGCGGATCACCGTGCCCTCCCCGATGGTGAGCAGGTCGGTGCACACCGGCAGGGTGCGGGAGAAGATCGCGACGTTCGGCCCGATCTTCGCGCCGAGCGCCCGCAGGTAGAGGTTGAGGATCGGCGAGGCCGTGCTCGTCCGCGAGCGAGCGCCGATCAACAGCAGCAGCGGGTTCGCGCGGATCATCGTCTTGACGATCCAGAACCTGAGGTACCCGAGGCTCCAGATCGGGATCTCCTGAGCCTTCCACCGCCCGACGAGCACCCACTTCACCACGATCGGCAGCAGGCTCAGGCCGGCGAAGGTCCCGGCACCGAACTCCAGCGCCCGCAGGTAGACCTCCACCGGACCGGAGCCGGACGAGACCCAGTTGTAGCCCGCGTCGATGATCACTCCGGCGAGGTAGGAGTAGCCGAGGAACACCGCCGCCTGCAGCGCCCCGCAGAAGAGGTACTGCAGCGTGCTCGCCCGCCTGCGCGTCCCGGCCGCGCTGTCCGTCCCGGCCGCGGGTTCGGTGCCGGCCGGATCCATACTCCGGATCCGTACGGTCGGCGGCTCCGCGACGACCGCGGTACCGGCGGGCGCCACCGGCGCGGCTTCGGCGAACGCCGCTGCGAGGCTGCTGATCGTCGGGTACCGGTAGACGTCCTTCATCGACACGCTCGGGAGGTCGGGCCGTTTCCGCAGCCGGGCGCAGAACCGGGCCATCACCAGCGAGTCGGCGCCCAGATCGTCGAAGAAGTGGCTGTCGAGCGACACCCGCTCCACTCCCACCGCCTCGGCCAGGACCGCCGCAAGGGCTGTGGCAGCCGTCGCGGGCGCTGCAGCCTGGCGCCTGGGTGCCGGCGTGGGCCGGGGAACGACGGGCGGGCCGACCGGCGCCACCGGCCCGGGCAGCGCTGCCGGCATCGCTGTCGGAGCCGGGCCCGGGGGCACGGCGAAGACGGTGGCCAGGCCTCGAATCGTCGGGTGCCGGTAGACGTCCTTCATCGACACCGTCGGCAGATCGGGCCGCTTCCGCAGCCGGGCGCAGAACTGAGCCATCACCAGCGAGTCGGCACCCAGGTCATCGAAGACGTTGCTCTCCGGTTCCACCCGCCCGATCTTCATGATGTCGGCGAGCACGTCGGCAAGCAGTTTCTCCGGGGTCGACATCGGGCCGGTGTGGCCGACTCGAGGGGCCGGGCAGTCAATGACTTCGGTCATGGCCTCGACGGACTCTCCCACGAACGTGAGCTCCTTCAGTCAAATTTGGTCGTGCCGAGTGGCATGCGGGAAGGCCCGCGGAGAGCACTCGAGGACCCGCGGGAAAAGGTTCCGCAAACGTTTCACCTCAGGCCTGCGGGCAGCGGACGCCGCCGACGGCGAAATCGTCCGCTCCGCTCCACGAGCTCCGGGAGAAAAGGCCTGTCGCGCCTCGCCGAATGGCAGGACGGCGCGCTTGTTACCGGCGTAGCTGTCGATCAGGCCGTACGGGCCGGGGCGACGGACTCCTCGGCGAGCACGTCTTCGCCGTACAGGCCGTGCACCCAGTTGGTCTGGTAGACGGTGTCCAGGTAACGCTCGCCGAGGTCAGGGGCGATGGTCACCGCGACCACGTCGGGCGAGCCGTGCTGCTCGAGCCAGCGGGTCGCGCCACTGACCGCCGTGCCGGTGGAGCCACCGAACAGGAAGCCACGCCTGGCCAGCCGGTGGCAGGTCCGGATGGTGTCCGCCTCCTCGACGAGCACCACCTCGTCGATGTAGGACTCGTCGAGCAGCGGCGGCCGGACGCTGGTACCCAGGCCGGGGATCATGCGCCGGCCGGGAGCACCACCGAAGGTCACCGAGCCCACGCTGTCCACCGCGACGATCCGCACCGGGCGGTGCCACTCCCTGAAGAAGCGGGCGCATCCCATGAGGGTCCCGGTGGTCCCGGCTCCGACGAACAGCACGTCCAGCAGCGGGAACTGGCGAGCGATCGCCGGTGCCGTCGTGCGGTAGTGCGCCTGCCAGTTGCCCGGGTTGGAGTACTGGTTGAGCCACACGTACCTGTCGTCAGAGGCACACATCGCGCGGACGTAGTCGATTCGCGCACCGAGGAAGCCGCCCACGGCGGCCGGCTCGGAGACGACGTGCACCCGGCTGCCCAGCGCATCCATCAGTCGTCTGGTGGAGAGGTTGCACCGCGAGTCGGTCACGCACAGGAACTCGTATCCCTTGCTCGCCGCGATCATGCTGATCGCGACGCCCAGGTTGCCGGACGACGACTCGATCAGGATCGACCCCGGGGTCAGGATCCCGTCCCGCTCGGCGGCCTCGATCATCTCACTCGCGGCCTTGAGCTTGATGGAGCCGGCGAAGTTGATTCCCTCGCACTTCAGGTACAGCGACTGGCCGAAGATCGAGCGCAGGTCAACGTAGAGATCGTCCTCGTTGAAGCGCTCGGGAACGGAGATCACAGGCACGATTGCCTCCTTGTCTGCAACAGGGCGAGAAAGCAACGCACCGGTCCGCCGGCACCGTAACCTGTCCGGCCATTACGTCATCCAATGTGCCGTGCAGGAAACCCCGGCCGTCGTGAGCTGCTCGACCGGATGAGGTGAGGTGTGGGCCTTGAGACAATTCCTGACAGCGGCCACGACAATTGTCGGCGGGAGCACGATCTCCAGCGCGACATCGCGCAGCGATGCGGTCAGCACCAGTGGTTGCGTTCTGACCAGGACACGTATTCATACGCGCGGTCGGCTCACCACTGTGGCGGAGACCACCAGGGCGCCGTAGCGGTCAGATCCTCGGCATTGTCGGGCACCGTGAGCGCTCGGGGATGCCGGACTTCTCGAGATATCCGCAGAATCCGGTTGCGCTGGCCAATTTCGTCGAAACGACCATCCGCCGCCGGTCGGGAAGGTGTGGATATAGCGGGCGAGCGGGCCGACCCCGAAGAATCCGGCGGGGTGGGGAGCGCACGGCGTGGCTGAGCCGGCGTCAGCTTGTCGTTGTGGTCGGCTCTTCCTCGTCGGGCTCCGCCGAGGTCGCGTCCGGCTCGTCCGACGGCGTGGCCGAGCGGGACGGCGGCCTCGATGACGACCGCGATGGCGGCCTCGATGACGACCTCGGTGGCAACTCGGACACCTCGGAGGCCGGGCCGGGCTCATCCCCCGTCGAGATCTGCGGTCCGATCCCCGTCCTCGGGGTCGCCGGTCTCCTCGGTTGTGCCCGGGGCGCCTCTCCGGTCGTCCGGGGCCGGGCGGTGGGTCGCGGGGTCCGTGCAGGCCGCGTCGGGACCTGCGCCGTGCGCGGGGTGGGACGCACGGACGGCTCCTGGGTCCCCGGGCCGGCGGCGACGTCCGGCAGGGCCGGCGGCATCTCGGGCCCGCCGGTCGGCAGCACCATGGCGGGCACGGCGGCCGTGCTCGGATCCGTGGACGGCCATGTCGGGATCGGCACCGACCGCATCGGCGAACGCACCGCCGCCCCGGTCGACAGCGCCACCGCGGCCGTGACCGAGAGCAGCAGGGCCACGGAGACCACTCCGGCGAGCACCATCGGGGCCACCGCCCGCACCGCTGCCCTCGTACTGGGCGCGGTGGGCGGCACATCCTCACCCGTCATGAGGACGGTCGAGCACGGTCAGGACTTCTCGAGGCAAGCGACCTCCTGCGCGTTGGCTACCCGTGGAGCCGGTCAGCCGGGGATCTGTTCCCGGGCCCGGGTCGAGCGGGTGCCGGTCGGCATCTCGTCGGCGGTGTCGAGCACGTCCTCGCCGTAGAGGTCGTGCACCCAGTTGGACTGGTAGATCGTGTCGAGGTAGCGCTCACCGAGGTCGGGGGCGATGGCTACGGCGGTGAGGTCGCCCTCGTCGTGCTGGGCCAGCCAGCTCATCGCACCGCTGACCGCGGTGCCGGTGGAGCCGCCGAACAGGAACCCGCTGCGGGCCAGCCGGTGGCAGGCCCGGATGGTGTCCGCTTCCTCGACCTGGATGACCTCGTCGATGTAGGCCTCGTCGAGCAGCGGAGGGGGGACGCTGGTGCCCAGGCCCGGGATCATGCGACGGCCCGGTGCGCCACCGAAGGTCACCGAACCGACGCTGTCCACCGCGACGATCCGCACCGGCCGGTGCCACTCCTTGAAGAAGCGCGCGCAGCCCATCAGGGTGCCGGTGGTGCCGGCCCCGACGAACAGCACGTCGAGGCGCGGGAACTCGCGGGCGATGGCCGGCGCGGTCCTGCGGTAGTGCGCCTTCCAGTTGTCCTCGTTGGTGTACTGGTTGAGCCAGACGTACCGGGGGTCCGAGGCGCACAGCGCGCGGACGAACGTGAGCCGCGCACCGAGGAAGCCGCTGTGGACGTCCGGCTCGGTGATGACGTGCACCTGACTGCCCAAGGCCTCCATCAACCACCTGGTCGACAGGTTGCAGCGGGAGTCGGTCACGCACATGAACCGGTAGCCCTTGCTCGCGGCGATCATGCTCAGCGCGACGCCGAGGTTGCCGGACGAGGACTCGATGAGTATCGATCCCGGTCTGAGGAGCCCGTCGCGTTCGGCGGCCTCCACCATCTCCGATGCGGCCTTCAGCTTGATCGAGCCCGCGAAGTTGAAACCTTCACACTTGAGGAAGAGTGAACGCCCGTAGATCCGTCGAAGGTCGACGTAGAGCTCATCCTCGTTGAAGGCCTGTGGAACGGATATGACTGGCACGATGGCCTCCTCAATTTCGGCAGAGCACTCGGCCGTTCACCCGTACCGGCGCAGCTCGTGGAAGAAGTCGTCGACGACGTGGAGCTCGCCGGAGCGGGTCACCTCGTCGTAGACGTATTTGCCGACGGCGAGATCGAGCACGCCGAGGCCGAAGGGTGAGAACACCACCGGGCGGTCTGCCGGCACCGTGACCTGTCCGGCGATCACGTCGTCCAGGGTGCCGTGCAGGAAGTTGCGGTTGCCGGTGAGCTGTTCGGCGAGGTGGGGTGAGGTGTTGGCTTTGAGGCAGTGTTCGACGTCGTCGACGATGTTGGTGGAGGCCAGCACGATCTCGGGGGCGAGGTCGCGCAGTGACACGTGCAGGACCAGCGGGTTGTGGTCGAACCAGGACACGTCGCTGATGTGCGGCTGGGCGGCGACGGTGGCGAACACGACCAGGTCGCTGGAGCGGATGAGGTCTTCGGCGGTGTCGTACACGGTGATGCGTCCGGGAGTGCCGGTCTGTTCGAGGTAGCCGCGGAACCCCGCGGCGTGCTCGGTGGACAGGTCGAAGACGCCGATGTCGTCGAAGGACCAGTCGGTGCCGGTGAGGAAGGTGTGGATGTAGCGGGCGATCAGGCCCACCCCGATGAACCCGACGCGGGTGGGGCGGGTGCGGCCGCGGCTGAGCCGGTCGGCAGCGAGCGCGGCGGAGGCGGCTGTCCTGGTGGCGCTGATGATGGAGCTTTCCAGGCAGGCGAAGGGGTAGCCGGTGTCGTGGTCGTTGAGGATCAGCACGGCCGAGGCGCGTGGGATGCCGGCTGCGACGTTGCCGGGGAAGCTGGAGATCCATTTGAGGCCGTCGACGCGGACCTGGCCGCCGATGGAGGCGGGCAGGGCGATGATCCGGTCGGCGGGGCGGTCGGGGAATCGCAGGAAGTAGGAGGGCGGGTTGACCGAGTCACCGGCGCCGTGCAACCGGTAGGTGGCCTCGACGACCTCCATGATCTGCTTCTCCCGGCCCTGCAGCGCCTGCTGGACCTGACCGCCGGAGATCACCGCGAACGGCGGGACGTTCGCGCTCATGAAGTGCTCACATCGATGGTGGGCGAGCAGTCGACCAGGCGCACCGCGTCGGCCATGCCGACCAGCACCTCGCGCGGCCCCTCGTACGGCTCCCGGCTGTGGGCGGTGCGGATGTTGTCCACCAGCATCAGGTCGCCCGCCTGCCACGGCTCGCGCATGGTGTGGGCCTCGTTGACCTCGTTGAGCAGGTCCACGACGTCCGGGGTCATCGGTTCGCCGTTGCCGAACCGCGTCGTGAACGGCAGCCCGTCGGCGCCGTACATGTCCACGAGGAACTCACGCACCTCCGGATCGATCGTCCACTCGCTGAGGAACGCGATCTGGTTGAACCAGCAGCGCCGGCCGGTCACCGGGTGGCGCACCACGGCGCTGCGCCGCTGCCTGGTGCGGAGCCCGCCGTCGGGCTGCCACTCGAACTCGATCGCGTTGGCGCGGCAGTAGCTCTCGACGGCACCCGGGTCCTCGGTGCCGAACGCCTCGGCCCAGGACGCCCCGATGTCCTCGTTGTAGTTCCGGACGAGCAGCCAGCCCTCGCGCTCGAACCGGTCGACCAGCTCACGCGGCAGTGCCTCGAGCACGGTCGGCGAGTCGGCCACTCCGGTCGCGCCTCCGCTGGTGGCCGCGCCCAGGCAGGCGAACAGCATCACCGAGGGGAACTCCAGGGTGTAGCTCAGCTCGTGGTGCATGCACATCTGCTGGTTCGCCGGCCACTTCGTCGAGGAGTAGACGCCCTCGGAGTAGACCTGCCGGGGTGCGAACGCCTCCCTCTCGGCCATCAGGCCGGTGGTGGTCAGCCGCTGGAACACGGCCGCCACCTCCGCCGCGTCGCGCAGGCCGAGGCCGCGGACCAGTACCGAGCCGTACTCGGCGACCAGGGCGCGCAACGCGTCCCGGCGCTCGCCCGCCCAGCGCGGCGCGTCGCCGCTGGGGTCGGCCCGCAACATCGGCGGCTTGCCGGGTTGCAGGTCCACGTCGAGCAGTGACGCCGCGGATGAGGACGACATCTCGATCTTCCTTTCCGTTGTCATGAGGAGAAAGCCATCAGTTCGGCGGCGCGCAGCACGGCCTTCGCCGCCTCAGCGGGCCGGGTGCGCAGGAAGTAGTGCCCGCCGTCGTCGAGCTCGTGCAGGTCGACATCCCGGGCGAACAGCTGCCAGTCGCGGTACCGCTGCGCGAACCGCGCGGTGCTCGGGTCGTCGGCGGCGACCACCGCGGTGATCGGCGCGGACAGCTTCACCGCAGGCGGGCTGTCGAGGGCGTCGGCGAAGTAGCGGTGGGCGGACACGCAGTCGTGCAGGTAGGCCGCGCCGACGTGCTCGGCACGCTGCTGGTCCAGCTCCCCGAGCTGGGTGTAGCCGGTGTCCGCGGTCAGGCCGGCGGCGATCTCGGCGCTGGTCCGCTCCGAGAGCGCGGCGATGGTGGCGCGCCGGACGCCGGCGTCGCCGGGCAGCTGCGCAGCCAGGAACACCCGCTGGACAGCCACCCCCCGTGCCTGCAGCTGCGTCGCCGTCTCGAGGGCGAGCGCGGTGCCGGAGGAGTGGCCCCACAGCAGCACCCTGGTCAGGCCACGCCCGACGATCTCGGCGGCCACCTGCTCGGCGACCTGCACGATCGGCATGAACGGCTCGCGTTCGGCAGCCAGGTCGTGGCCGGGCAGCTCGACGGCGAGAACCGCCAGCCCACTCCCCCGCAGGGCCCTGGCCACCGGCTCGAAGTTCACCGCGTTCCCACCCGCGTAGGGGAAGCACACCAGCGCGCCGACCTGCCCACCGTCCGATCCCGAGAGGGCCTGCAGCAAGCCGGGGCGGCGCTCGGACCTGCCGTCGACCAGGCCGGCCAGATCGGCGAGGACCGGGTGCCGGGTGATGTCCTTGAGCGACACCGCCCGGTCCAGTGCGATGGCCAGCTTCACGGCAGACAGCGAGTTGCCACCGCGGTCGAAGAAGTGGTCGCCGCGCCCGATCTGGTCCACCGGAACGCCGAGCACCTTCGCCCACGCGGCCGCCAGCCGCTCCTCGGTCGGCGTCCGCGGTGCGTCGTAGTCCTCCTCGACGACGTCGAGCTCTCCGGCGAGCGCCGTCAGCGCCTTGCGGTCGATCTTGCTGTTCGCGGTCAGCGGCAGCTTGTCCCGCCAGTGGAAGGCCGACGGCACCATGTACTCGGGCAGCGACTCGGCCAGCCGGTCCCGCAGGACGTCGACCTCGAGCGGCCCCCCTGCGGAGTAGAACGCCACGAGCTGCTTGCTCTGGTCGGGCCGCTCGGCCACCACCACGGCGCCGTCGCGCACCCCGGGCACCCGCAGCAGCGTGTTCTCGATCTCGCCGATCTCGATCCGGAAGCCGCGGATCTTGACCTGGGCGTCGCGGCGGCCGAGGAACTCGAGCTTGCCGTCCGGCAGCCAGCGGCCGTGGTCGCCACTGCGATAGAGCCGCTCGCCTTCGCGGTGCGGGTCGGCCAGGAACGCGAGCCGCGTGCGCTCGGGGTCGTTGATGTAGCCGCGACCGACGCAGATCCCGGAGAAGACGATCTCCCCCGGCGCGCCGAGCGGCACCGGGGAGAGGTGCTCGTCGACGACGTACACGCTCACGTTCTGGATGGCCGAGCCGAGCGGGACACGTTCCCCGTCGGGAGCCCGGTCCATGACCTCGTGGTTGGTGTCGTCGGAGGTCTCGGTCAGCCCGTAGGCGTTCACCAGCTTGATCGCCGGCTCCGCGGCGAACCAGCGCTGCGTCAGCTCCCTCTTCAACGCCTCACCCGTGACCGACACGGTGTGCAGGTCCGGGAGCTCGCGGCGGTGCCGCTCCACGTACGACAGCACTGCCTCGAGGTAGGAGGGCACGACCTGCAGCACCGCGACGCGGTGCTCGGTGATCGTGTCGACGAAGCGCTCGACGTCGAGGATGGCGTCCTGCTCCACGAGCACGGTGCGCCCGCCCACCAGCAGCGCGGAGACCAGCTGCCACAGCGAGATGTCGAAGCACTGCGGCGCGGTCTGCGCGACCGCCTGCCCCTCACCGATCTCGCAGGCGTCGATCTTGGCGTAGAGGTGGTTGAGCATCCCGGCCTGCTCACACATCGCACCCTTGGGCTCACCCGTCGAGCCGGAGGTGAAGTAGATGTAGGCCAGCTGGTCCGCCGTCACCGCCACACCCAGGTCATCCTCGGCGTGGTCCTCCCCGTACGCGACATCGACCACCAGCCGCTCGACGCTCGACAGGGAGTCGAGGGCCTTGTCGAGCGTGGTGGTGCTGCCCGGCTCGGTCAGCACCAGCGTGCAGCCGGCGCGGGAGAGCGTGGTCGCGATCCGGTCGGCCGGGAAGTGCGGCTCGATCGGCAGGTACGCCCCGCCGGCCTTGAACACCGCCAGCACCGCGGCCATCCAGTCCAGGTTCCGCTCGGTGACCACCGCGACCACGTCCTCGCGCCGCAGCCCGCGGGCCAGCAGCGCCCGCCCGAGCCGGTTGGCGCGGGCATTGAGCTCGCGGTAGGTCCACCGCCGCTCACCCTGCACCGCCGCGACCGCGTCCGGGTGCGCTGCGACCTGCTGCTCGAACAGCTCGTGGAACCGCAGGTCCGGCAGCTCCCGCCGCGGACCCGCCAGGCCCTCGAGCTGAAACCCCAGCTCCTCGACCGACAGCAAGCTCTGCCGCCGGTGCTCCGCATCCGGGCCATCCGTCATCAGCGACAGCGCCGACAGGTGGTAGCCCGCGACCCGCGCCGCGTAGTCCGCGTCGAGCACCTCGGTCCGGTAGCGCAGCACCAGCCGCCCGTCAGCGATCCCGACCCGCAGCACAGTGCCCTCGGCGAGCTCGCCGGCGTGACCGGTCGGGTCCAGAACGGTCTCGAAGGACGGGCCGGCCACGCCCAGCTCGCGCCGCAAGTCCTCGACCGGGAAGTCCCGGTGCGACACCAGCTCCGACTCGACCCGGCCCGCACCCAGCAGCAGCGAGCGCCACGACCCGGGTTCGGTCGTCAGCCGGCAGGGCAGCGGGTGGCCGCCGTCGACGGCGACGTAACCGGTGACCACGTCCCGCTCACCGGACAGCGCCGCGAGCACCGTGGCGTGGGCGGCCAGCAGCACCGAGCTGAACGGCACCGCCAGCTCGTCCGCCAACCGGTGCACCGCCGTCACCAGCGCGTCGGGAACCGGGGTCCCGTACTCGGCGACACCCGCCACCGCGCCGGACCTCCAGCGTGGGATCGCGGTCGAGCCACCGGCGACGAGCACTCCGCGCCAGAACTCTCGGCCGGCCTCCACTACCGCTCCCATCGACAACCTCCACTCACCGTGACCATGGTGTTGACCACTGCATTTCCGCTAATGCGATTGTGCATGGCGCGCGACCAGCTGCGGCGGAATCACCGCCAACGCCATCCGTCCGTGGTCCTCCCGCATCTCCCGGGCCGGGTTTCCCCCCCACCGGGCGTTCTTCGGCATTTCTTCACCCTTCATGAGGAAAGCATCGGCGGCGAGTGCCGATCCGTTACCCATGGTCACTCCGTAGTGAACCATTGAGCTGACCCCCAGAGTGCAGCCCGAGCCGATGACGATGTGATCGGACTTGAATGCGCCGTCCTCCTGCGAGTGGCACTGGATCTTGCTTCCCGCATTGAGCGTGCAGTCGTCGCCGATGGTGACCAACGTCTTCTCGACGATGCCGCACCCGTCGTCGAAGACACGCTTTCCGATGTGGACCCCCAGCAATCGCCAGGCCAGGCCCTTGAACGGGGTGCCGTCGAGGATCTTCGGCTGCGCGCTCAGCTTCCAGTAGCGCTCGTGCCACCAGAAGTACGGATCGTAGATCGAGCAGACTTTGGGACGCAGGTCCTTGAACCCCGCGACGAGACGTTCCATGAGCACGGTGTAGAAGAGGCTGAACAGGAGGGCGAGAACGCCACCGATGGCGATCGACACCGCCCCGAGCAGGGGATAGAGGTCCGCGGCGCCCAACGCGAACAGCGTGACCATGAAGACGTTGATCGACCGCACGAGCAGGACGACCCCCATGGTCGCGATGTTGTACCGATTCTTGGCGGCGAGCCGGCGAGGCAGTTCCTCCGCGGTCTTCATGTGATCGAACCGGGTGTCCCGCTGGACCGTGCGCGGGATCTCGAAGTGGGGAGATCC
Organism: Pseudonocardia xinjiangensis; assembly: GCF_050948425.1. Taxonomy (NCBI): domain Bacteria; kingdom Bacillati; phylum Actinomycetota; class Actinomycetes; order Pseudonocardiales; family Pseudonocardiaceae; genus Pseudonocardia; species Pseudonocardia xinjiangensis. The sequence continues at coordinate 6,258,713 of NZ_CP192009.1, forward strand.
CAGCAACCCGACGTCGTTCCGGGCCACTCCTCCGAACGGCACCATGACCTTCGTCGCGAGGAGGCAGTTGTCACCCGTGCGGCCCTGCGCCGGATACACGATGAAGTTCCCGAGAAAGTTGCGTGCACCGATCGCCGTGGGAGACACGCGGAACGACGTGCTCGAGAAGTCCGCGTTGACGATCGAGAGCCCGTCGGCGACCATCGTGCCGCTTCCGATGGTGCTGTGGTACGGGTTCTCGTGCTTCAGGTCCATCCCGAAGTTAGACCCGGTCTGCACCACGTCGGGAAACTTGTACCCGAGCCAGTGAAGATAGTTGACGATGTAGGAGCTGTCGCCGAGCATGAACGTGAAGAACTTGGGGTTGGTCAGCCGCGCGACCATCCGCTGAGCCGCGTAGCGGAAGCCGTACAGCCGGTAGTCCCGGTCCGGCTTGATCGCGAGGTTGAACACCCGGGGAACGGTCATCACGACGAGGAGGCCGACGAGCGTCCCACCGAAGAAGAGCACCATGGAGATGATCAGCGCGTGGAGGTAGAACTCCCAGCTCGTGAAGACCATGGGCCCTGGATCCAGGAGCGCGTTGAGCTGAGGGACCTCGGCCAGCAGGATGATCAGGCCGCTGATCAGCAGCGGCATGAACACGAACAGCCCGTTGAGCAGCTGCAGGATGCCGTAGACCGTCCGGCGCGTTGCGGTGACGCGGACCGGGCCCGCCATCCGGTAGCTCCCCTGACTCCGCTGCGCCGGCGATCCGCTCCAGATCTCGCGGTCAGGTATCACCTGCCCGGAGTGCAGTGAGGACGTGTGGCCGAGCTGAGCCCGGTCGCCCATCGAGGTGTTGATGTCGACCACCGACATCTCGCCGACGAACACCTCTTTCCCGAGGGTGACCGGACCCGTCTGGATCACCCCGTTGTTGGCCCGGTAGCCGTTGATGAACGCGTCCTTACGGATGACGCTGCCGTCGCCGATGGTGAGCAGATCGGTACACAGCGGCACATTTCGGGAGTAGATCGTGACGCCGCGCCCGATCTTCGCGCCCAGCGCCCGCAGATAGAGCGCATAGAGCGGCGAGCTCGCGCTCGTGCGCGACCGCATACCGATCATCAGGAGCAACGGGTTCGACCGAACCAGCACCTTCACGACCCAGAAACGGACGTACCCCAGGCTCCACACCCGGATCTGCCGAGGCTTCCAGCGACCGATGATCAACCATTTGGCGATGATCGGGACGATGCACAGGGCCAGCACGGCGGCGCCGCCGAAAAAAACCGACCGCAGATAGATCTCAAGGATTCCGGGGGCGACGGAGATCCATTCGTAGCCGCGTTCCATGACCTCCGCAGCGAGATAGGTATACGTGAGAAAGATCAGTAGCTGCAGCGCTCCGCAGAGGACGTACTCCCACCCGCGGGCCGGTTTCACCACATCGGCGGGCGCCGGTTCCGGGGCCTCGACGGGCGCGGCGACCTCATGCGAGAGTGCCGCCGCCAGCCTGCTGATCGTCTGATACCGGTAGATGTCCTTCATCGAGACCGCAGGCAGATCCGGCCGCTTCCTGACCCGGGCGCAGAACCGGGCCATGACCATCGAGTCGGCGCCGAGATCGTCGAAGAAGTGGCTGTCGACCGACACGTGCTGGACCCCGACGACCTCGGCCAGTACCGCGGCGAGGCGCTCGTCGGTCCCGGCCGAAGGGCCGGCGGAAACCGGCTGGAGGGTGGTGGATTGAGCTGGGTCGACCGCCAGAACATCGACAGGTTTCGCCACTACCTGGGCTCCTTGACGCAGATGAGGAGAAGCACGGAACATCAGGAAGGTCCGGCCGCCGATCCGGGGCAGAACCCACCATGTTCACGCAAGATCATTTCTCCTCCTGACATCAACTGATCAGGGTTCGGTATCGCGCCCCCAGCGCGATCTCCTGATCCCGGTGCGGCCTGATTCGATCCGCACGTCCGGCCGGCGAGCCCCAGATCCGGGCCGTCTGCGACAGGTATCCGGGAAATCGCTGATTCGGTAGCCAATGTTTCGTGAGCATCCGCCGTTCACCCGCCCGCCATGCATGGCCGACCGGCGGAACCCGAATGCGCGCCGCCGAACACCGGATGTGCGGGCTCCCCGACGTCGGGTGCCGCTGATGCGGTGAAGGTCCAACGAGGCAACCGGGCACAGCGCCACGAGCCGTCGTCCTGCCGGAGTACCGGGCCTGCCCGTTCCGTCCGGTTCAGGAGAAAGCCGCGGGACGACCGTCCACGTATCGATGCGGCGGAATCACCCGTCTGGCCCCCGAGTCCGGGTCCGGCTGGCAGCCGGGGGCGACCGGACTCCCTGCCGGACCGGTCACTCCCGTCTGCTCGTCGTGGCCGACGGCCTGCCCGGGGACGTCCGTGGCGCCCCTGACGACTGCTCGCCGGTCCGGCGCGGGGGCCGCGTAGAGGTCGAGGACGGCGGGCTCGAGGACGGCGCCGGGGACGAGGTCGGCCGGCTCGGTGCCGGCCGGGTGGCGGACGGCCGGCTGGTGCTCGGCCGGGTCGTGGTCGGCCGGGACGTACTCGGCCTGGTCGTGGGAGCCGCAGTCGGATCCGGCGCGCCCTCGGCTGTCGGCGCCGGAGCGGGAGCAGGCGGCGCGGGCGCCGGTCGCCGCACCGCAGGTGGCGCGGGGGGCGTCTCGACCCGCGCCCTGGGCGCCGGCACCTCGGCCGGCGGGTTGTCGCGGCGCGGCTGGACGGGCTCCTGCGCGGTTGCCGGCGCTTCGAGCACCGCCGGTTCCAGCGGGGCCTGCTGCGGTTCCACCTGCTGCACCGGCGCCGCCGCAGGCACGGGCTGGGCCGGGATCGGGTCGGGCAGGGCCGGCGGCGGCACGGCGGCAGGCTGTCCCATCTGGACCGATTGGCCCGCCATCGCCACCGTGACCGCGATCGACAACGACAGCGCCATCGAGACCGCGACCGCCACCCCGACCGGGAGCAGCCGCGGCCGCAGCCGTGGCTGCGCCGGCGCCGGAACAGCCGGGCTCGCCGAGGGCACCGGGATCACCTCCCGCGCCGGGACCGGCGACGGCTCGGGGATCGACAGCGCGGGGATCACCTCCCGCGCCGGGACCGGCGAGGGTTCCGGGATCGAGAGCGCGGGGATCGCTGCGGGCACCGGGCGCGGCGCGCCTTCGTCGGTCTCGACGGCCGGGTTGCCCCGCCACCGCTCCCCCGCGCCGACGGCCCCACCCTTCATGAGGAAGGAGTCGGCCTCCAGCACCGAGTCGGGGGCCATCGTGACGCCGTAGTGGACGAACGCCTGGATGCCGAGGGTGACGCGGGCTCCGATGACCGTGCGGTCGGACTTGAAGGCGCCGTCCTCCATCGAGTGGCACTGGATGACCACGCCCTCGTTCAAGGTGGCGTCGTCCCCGATCGTGACGAGGGTCTTCTCCGGGATGGCGCAGCCGTTGTCGAACACCCGGCGGCCGATCTTGACCCCCAGCAGCCGAAGGATCAGCGGCCGGAACGGCGTGCCTGAGAAGAGCGCGGGGCTGAGCAGCTTCCAGTGGCGTTCGTGCCACCAGAAGTACGGGTCGTAGATGGAACACGTCCGAGGTTGCAGGTCGCGGAACCTCGTGCTGAGCCGCTCGACCAGGATGCCGTAGCCCGTGCCGAGCGCGAGGATCAGCAGGAACGCCGCCGCGACCGCCCAGGTGCCCAGCGTGTGGTAGAGGTCGCCCGCGGCCGTGGCGACGAGCAGCAGCAGGAACGTCTGGAACCAGCGAACCTGCAGGAGGATGCCGATCGTGCGCCGGTTGTAGCGGTTCTTCCCGGCGAGGCCCTGTGCGAGCTCCTCCGGGTTCTTGTGGAGGTCGCTGTCGCGCAGCACGGTCCTCGGGATCTCGAAGCACGGTGACCCCAGCAGGCCGACGTCGCGGCGGACCGGCCCGTCGATCGGGATCATCGCCTTGGTGGCCAGCAGGACGTTCTCGCCGACCTTCGCGCCCGCCGGGTAGAAGATGTTGTTGCCCAGGAAGTTGCGCTCCCCGAGCGCCACCGGTGCCACCTGGAACGACGTGCTCGAGTAGTCGGCGTTCATCACCGTGAGCCCGTCGGACACCATCGTCCCGCTGCCGATCGTGGTGAGGAACGGCGAGTCGTGCGCGAGCTGGTTGCCGAAGTTCGACCCCGTCTGCTGCACCCGCGGGAAGGAGTACCCGAGCGCCGTCAGGTAGTTCACGATGTAGGAGCTGTCGCCGAACACGCCGTGGAAGAACTGGATGTTCGTCATCCGCCGGACCAGCCGGTGGATGTAGTAGTGGTAGCCATACAGCGCGTGTGCCTTTCCGGGCACCACCAGCCGGTTGACCAGTCGGGGCAGGGTCACCACCGCCACGAGCCCCACCAGGGACCCGCCGTAGAAGACGACGAGTGAGATCCCGATCACCTCGAGGTAGAAGAGCCAGTCGGTGACGCCGGCGTGGCCGACGTCCAGCAGCTCCGCGGTCCACGGGATGATCGACACCAGCTCGACCACGATCGCCAGCCCCACCGGGCCGATGAGCAGCACGTTGAACAGCTGCAGGAAGCTGAACCAGAACCGTCGGCCGGTGCCGCACCGGGCCGGGGCGACCACCCGGTAGTCGACGTCGGTGGGCTGGGCGGGCGACCCGTGCCAGTTCTCCCCCGCCGGCACGTGCCGGCCCGGCTGCAGCGACGAGCAGTGGCCGATCTGGGCACCGTCGCCGATGGAGCTGCCGATCTCGAGCACGGTCTTCTCGCCGACCAGCACGTCCTCGCCGATCGTGACGGGGCCGATCTCGATCATGCCGGCCTCCGCCCGGTAGCCCGGGAGGACCGCGCTGCCCCGGATGACCGTGCCCGCGCCGATCGTGAGCAGGTCGGTGCAGACCGGGACCGACTTCGAGAAGATGGTCACCCCGGGGCCGATCTTCGCGCCCAGCGCGCGCAGCCAGAGCACGTAGAGCGGCGACCCGGAGAAGAGTGCCATCGGGTTCGCGCGGATGATCAGCCGGACCAGCCAGAACCGGAAGTAGCGCAGGCTCCAGATCGGGAACTCCGTGGCCTTCCAGCGCCCGATCAACACCCATTTCGCCAGGACCGGCAGCAGGCACATACCGAAGAAGACGACCGCTCCGTACGCCAGCGACCGCAGGTAGGCCCCGCGCCACTCGGTTGCCTGCGAGACCCAGAGGAATCCCGTCTCCAGCAGGGCCGCGCCGAGGTAGAGCGAGGCGATGAACGCCAGGAACTGCAGCGCACCGCACAGCAGGTACCGCGGGGTGCTCACCCGCGTGGCCACCACCGGGACCGGCTGCACCGGAGCCGGGGGCGTGTCCGGCGTCGCGGACGGCAGGGCGGCGGCGATCGCGGCGATCGTCGGGCGGAGATAGGCGTCGCGGATCGAGATCGGGGGCAGGTCGGTCCTCGACCGGACCCGGGCGCAGAACTTGGCGAGCACCAGCGAGTTGGCCCCGAGGTCGTCGAAGAAGTGGCTGTCCACCGACACCCGCTCCAGGCCCAGGATCTCGGCGAAGAGCTCGGCCAGCTGACGCTCGGCCGGGCTCGAGGGAGCGACGTAGCCGCTGGGCGCCGGTTCGGCCTTCACCTGCCGTTCGATCCGCCCCCGGTACTCGATCTCCCCCTCCACGGTCACCCGTCCCAGGTCACCGGTCCGGTAGATCCGGCCCGACGGGTTGTGCGGGATCGCCAGGAAGTCGGGGACGAACCGCTCGTCGGTCAGGTCGTCGCGGTTGACGTAGCCGGTGGTGAGCCCGATCCCGGCGATGCCGATCTCCCCGACCTCGCCACGACCCAGCGCCCGCCCCGGGTCCTCCGGATCCAGGATCACCGTCGCGTACGTGGGCAGCGGGACCCCGATCGTCTTGCGACGATCCGGATCCACCACGGTCCACGTCGCCGCCACCGTCGTCTCGGTCGGCCCGTAGACGTTCAGGAACCGCCGCCCCGGTTGCGACCACCGCACGATCAGGGCGGGCGGACACGCCTCCCCCGATACCAGCAGGAACCGCAGCGTCGGCACGGCGTCGTCGATCGTGGCCAGCAGCGTGGGCATGCAGCACATCGCCGTGATCCGCCGCCGGATGAGGAACCCGCGCAGGTCCGCACCCGTCGGTCTCGACCCCGTCGGCGCCGGCACCAGCGTGGCACCGACCATCCACGGCACCCAGATCTCCTGGACCGAGAAGTCGACCGCCATGGTCGAGCCCTGGTACACCCGATCGTCCGGCCGGTAGCCGTACACCGCCCCCGCCACCCGCACGAAGTTGTAGATGCTGGAATGCGACACGGCGACGCCCATGGGGTCACCGGTCGACCCCGACGGGTAGCTGATGAACGCCGGGCCGTCCACGAAACCTGTGTCGACGGGCAGGCGGCTCCCGTCCTGCGCGGCGATCTCGGCCGCGACGGCGTCGACGCACACCACCTCGACGTTCACGCCGTCGAGTCGCGAGCGCAGGTGCTCCAGCGAGAGCACCACGCTCACGGCCGCGTCGGACACGATGTACGCGATCCGGTCCGCCGGGAACTCGACGTCCAGCGGCACGTAGGCCGCACCGGACTTGAGTACCGCCAGCATTCCCACGTACCCGTGCACCGCATCGTCGAGCAGCAACGCCACCCGCTCGCCGGCACCGACACCGAGGTCACGCAGATAACGGGCCAGCCGGTTGGCACGTGCGTCCAGCTCCGAGTAGGTCAGCGCCGCGTCCGCCACGTCCACCGCCAGGTGGCCGAAGCGGCCGACGTCGTGGAGGTCGTCGCAGCGCTCCTCGAACAGATGCTCCAGGCGTTGACCGGGGTGCCACCGGACGTCCTGGGAGTACCTGTCGTCGACGAGGACCACGTCGGACAGTTCCCGGGTGAGCCCGGTGTCAGGATGCCGATCGCGCAGCACGGTCGAACCTCCGCTCAGAACCGATGTCCGTCGAACCCGGTTTCCTCCCATTCACGTCGGCCGGTCCACAGCAGGGCGGACACATCCGCGCACTCGACCCACGACGCGACTCACCATCAACCGGGTAGGGCCGCGTAAACCGGCCATGCTCGAGCAAGCTGATCAATCCTCCTAGCGTGGGCCACCGGGCAGTGCGGACCGCGTCGTGACCCAAGAGCGAGCAACGCGGCATACAGCAGCTCCAGTTGCACCGAATGGCCCGCGTTGAGCCACGGCCGACCGGACCATGTGCCCGATTCATCGTGCACCGGAGACGCAACGTTTCGACCCGATTCATCTTTTCGCTCGATGTCCCCCTAGCGAGCGCGTTTGACTGCTCGAACGGGGGAACGGTGCGGAAATGGCGCAATGAATCGCAGATGAGCGGGTCGACGGGATGACACCGGCCCGGCGCGCTACGACAAGCGGGTGTACGACTCCGGCTCACTCCGTAATGGGCGCGGAACGGACGGCCCGGAAAACGAGCTGAGCGGGCACCGATCTTGCCCCAGAAGGATTGCTCTGTTCACCCGAATAAACAGCGGAATGCCGTCACTCCGCGTACGACGACGCCCGGTCGTCCCAACGGGACGACCGGGCGTAGGTGGGTTCGAGCGGGAAGTGGTGACTCAGCCGATGAGGCCGAGCCTCCGCAACGTGCGTCGGATCGGGCCGCCGATCGGGCGGTAGGAGGAGCAACCGGTTGCACCACAAGCGCCGCAGTCGGTGCCCGACCGGTAGTGGTCGTGTGCCGCCTTCGCGTGACCACACGCACACGGCTCGACGACGGTGCGCCGCACCGGCGGAGCAGGCGGCGTGGCCGGTGCCGGCGGCGAACCGTGGCGCTGTGCCGGGATCGCCGTGCCGAGGTCCGGGACCGTCGGCATGCCCGTGGGAGGGGTCAGCACGGACGAGCCGGCAGAGTGTCGCCGGTCGCGCCGTGCGCTTCCGCTGGTCGGACGGCCCGATGCCGAATCCCCCATGAGGGTCCCTGCCCTTCGTCAGTCGATGACCCCGAGGGGCCGACCTCGCACTGTATGCGACGAGGGCGCCCGCCCGAGCACCACTAACTCTAGTGAATGAGGGAAGGTTACGGAGCCGTCGGTGACCGGTTAGTCAATGCGGTGAACGGACCACAGTGGTCCGAGCCCGCTCAGTGGGCCCGAGGCCGGCCGCCCGCCTGGTCGGCGAGCATGCGCAGCCCGCTCAGCAGCCCGCCCAGCAGGTCGCTCTCCCGGAAGGAGGCCAGCATGCTCATCACGGCGAGCTTGGCGCCACGGTCGGGGAGCCGCATACGTGCTCCGGCACCGCTCAGCACCTCGACGACGCGCTGTCCCGGGCTGACCGCCACCAGCACGGCGTCGTTCGAACCCTCCAGCTGGTCGTGCAGCTCCGCGACCCGCGCGGTCGGGTTCGCACCGAGGTCTCCGAGATAGACGCTGAACCGCAGCCCGGTCTCGCGGCTGGCCAGGGTCAGCGCCTCGTCGAGCCGGCTGAGCTGGACGGGGGTGAACGGCTGGTCGGAGCGGGACGGCTCCTGATGGACCTCGGCGGCCGACACCCGGCCCGACGCCGTGACGACGGCGCCGAGGGGCAGGTCCTCACTGTCGGGGACGGCCACGGCCGTACCCGTCCCACCGTGGTCGGTCGTGCCGCCCGGATGGGTGTTCTCACCAGCTGCCACGGGCACCTCCTCGTTCGAGACTGCTACGCGCCGGGCCGACGCCGTGCGCCTGGAGCGTCACCTGGTGGTCGTCGTCCACCGGCGGCAGCTGCGCGCCCTCCGGGTTGGCCGTCCACCACATCGGCTCGTGCGGCCAGGGCTGACCCGACCGGTACCGGGGGCGGCGAGCCATCCGCGGACCGACGACCAACAGGACGATGATCAGGTACAACCCGACCGGCGGCACCACGAGGTACAGAATCGTCTGCAGCACGCTCACGAGGGAAAACCTAGCTCACCACACCGACGGACGCCGACTCCCCCACCCGGCCGCCCGGTGCAGCTGCGCACCGAGGGCCAGCAGGAGCGCGTCGGCACCCGGACCCCCGACGAGCTGCACGGAGACCGGCAGCTCGGGCCCGGTGCCGTCCCGCCCCCACGCCACGGGCAGGCTCAGCGCGGGCTGTCCGGTGAGGTTGTAGATCGCGGTGAACGGCGTGAAGTGCGTCTGCCGCTCGAAGTCCTGCGCGGGGTCGCCACCTGCGGTGAACCACCCGACCGGGCGGGGCAGCTGCGCGAGCATCGGCGTGAGCACGACGTCGACGGCGGCCTGCTCGGACACGACCCGGCGGGTCACGTCGATCACCCGCTGTGTGGCGGCGAGGTACTGCGGGCCGCTGATCGTGGTGCCACGATCACGCCACCACCGGGTCAACGGCGCCAGCAGCGGCTCGGCGGCAGGCGGCACGGGCTGCCCGTGCGCCAGCACCGCCCACAGCACCTCGAAGACGGGCCGGAGGTCGGTGGGGATGCCCGGGTCGAACTCCACCACCTCGTGACCCAGCTCGGCCAGCAGGGCCGACGCCCGCTCGTAGGCGGCCAGGCAGGCCGCGTCGACCGGGACGCCCGGCACCGGCGCGGCGGCGTAGCGCCCGACCCGCAGCCGCGACGGCGACCGTCCCACGGCGGTCAGATAGCTGCCGGCCGGCGCACCCAGTAGGTAGGTCTCGCCGGGAACCGGCTGGGCGAGCACGTCGAGCATCGCGGCGGCGTCCGCGACCGTGCGCGCCAGCGGGCCGGACACCGACATGCCGAGCGGGTCGCCGCCCACGGGGCCCCGCGACACCAGCCCTCGCGTGGTCTTGAGGCCGACGAGCCCGCACGCGGCGGCCGGGATCCGGATCGAGCCACCGCCGTCCGTGCCGTGGGCGAACGGGACGAGCCCCCCGGCCGTGGCCGCGCCCGCCCCACCCGACGACCCACCCGCCAGCCGACTGGTGTCCCACGGTGTGACGGCAGGCGGTCGTCCCGCCGGCTCGGTGTAGGGCGGCAGCCCGAACTCCGGCGTGGCGGTCTTGCCCAGGCTGATCGTGCCCGCCGCCCGCAGCAACCGGGCCGAGTCGTCGTCGACCTCGGGGACGTAGTCGGCGTACACGACGGAGCCGAACGTCGTGCGGACCCCGGCCGTCACCACGAGGTCCTTGATCGCCGTGGGGACGCCGAGCAGCGGGCGCCCGTCGCCGGCGCGCAGCGCGCGGTCCGCCTCCTCTGCCTGCGCGAGCGCCGCCTCCGGGGTGACGGTGACGAAGGCGCCGAGAACGCCGTCGAGCGCCTCGATGCGGCGCAGGTGGTGCTCCACCAGCTCGACGGTGGACAGCTCGCCGCGCCGCAGCGCCGCGGCCTGCTCCAGCGCCGTCAGGTCGTGCGGCTGGGATGCGTCCGGCTGTGTGGTCACGGCGCGGGCACCACGATCTCGTCGGCGCTGACCCACCGGCCGCCTGCCGACTCGATGGCCGGCAGCGCCGCCCTGACCTCGTCGAGGAGGTCCGGCACGAACACCAGTACCGAGTCGGGTCGGGCGTCGACCAGGTCGCCAGGGCCGATCACCGGGATGTCCGAGCCCGGGATGCGGGTGCCCTGCTTGGCCCGCGACGCGTCGGCGACTCCGGCGAGCAGCTCCCGGCCGACGCCCGCGCTGTGCAGCAGCGGCACCGACCGCGACGCTGCGCTGTACCCGTAGACCCGCCGACCTCGGCGCTGCTCGGCCACGAGCCAGTCGGTGAGCCGCGAGCTGCCGGCCCGTACCGCGTCCCCGAGCGCGGCGACCGCGGCAGGGTCGAGCACCCCGGCGGCGACCTCGCGGTCGGTGAGGGTCTCGAGCTGCTCCCGCGGCTCCGCACCGGCGCGACCCGCCACGAGCACGGTGCCGCCGTAGAGCGGGAACCGGAACGCCGCGAAGGCCGGGAGTCCCACCTCCGCCAGCATCCTGCGCATCACCGGCACCGAGTAGTAGGCGAAGTGGCCGTGCCGGACGGCGTTCCACTGGCCCTGCTCCAGGATCCCCGCCAGCGACTGGAACTGGACGAGCAACAGCCCGCCGGGAGCCACTGCCGCGGCACGGTCGCGCAGCGCGGCCGCCTGGTCGGCGGCGTGCATGAGCCCGAAACTGCAGTCGACCACCACGTCGGCGGGCTCGCCCGCGGGCGCCGGCCGGAGCCCGTGGCCGTGCAGCAGTGGGAGCCAGCTGCCCCCGTGCGGGCTGGGGAACTCGGCGACCGTCCCCGCCCGGGGCAGGACCTCGGCCGATGCCAGCCGCGCCACGGCGTCGGCGGCCTGGCGGGTGAGCGCGTCGGGCGCGACGCCCTGCGGGTCCTCCGGCACGTCCATGTCGTCGGCCAGCTGGGCGAGGCCGCACGCGGCACACAGCCACAGCCGCAACGGGAAGACGGGATCGGGCCCGGGGGCGTCGAACGGCGGGAAGAGCTCACTCGGGGGTTGCGGCCCGAGGTCCATGACGACGGTCCCGCGGTCGGAGCGGCAGAACCGGCAGCGGTGCGCGTCCTGCACGGGCGCCGACGCTACCGGTGGTCTTCCGCGCGCACCGGCGCGGGTCGGGCGCGCGCCGCGAGCGCGGCCCGGTAGCGTGACCGCTCCGTCGATTCGTTCGTTTCGTCCGGTTGTCCCCCGATGTCGCGATACGGCCGGCCAAGGGAGGATCCGTTGCGCGATCTGGCACTTCCGGTCTCCGACCACCTCAACGTGCAGCTGCACGCCCTTGTCCCCGGCGGCGCGCACACCTACGCCAAGGGCGACGACCAGTACCCCGAGGACCTGGCCCCGATCATGTCCCACGGCCGCGGCGCCCACGTCTGGGACGTCGACGGCAACGAGTACATCGAGTACGGCTCCGGGCTGCGCTCGGTCAGCCTCGGACACGCCCACCCCCGCGTGGTGGAGGCCGTGCGCCGGGAGATCGGCCGCGGCACCAACTTCGTGCGGCCGAGCGTGGTCGAGCTCGAGGCGGCGGAGCGCTTCCTCGCCACCGTCCCGACCGCGGAGATGGTGAAGTTCACGAAGAACGGGTCCGACGCCACCACCGCGGCCGTCCGGCTGGCGCGTGCCGTCACCGGCCGTTCACTCGTGGCCATCTGCCGTGACCAGCCGTTCTTCTCCACCGACGACTGGTTCATCGGCACCACCGCGATGTCGGCGGGCATCCCCGAGCAGCTCACCGTGTCCTTCCCGTACGCCGACCTCGACGCCACCGCCGCGCTGCTCGAGCAGCACGACGGCCAGGTGGCGTGCCTGATCCTCGAGCCGGCCACCCAGCAGGAACCGCCGGCCGGCTACCTGGAGGGCATGCGCGCCCTCGCCGACCGACACGGTGCCCTTCTCGTCTTCGACGAGATGATCACCGGCTTCCGCTGGTCGGAGGCGGGCGCCCAGGGCGTGTACGGGGTGGTGCCCGACCTGTCGACGTTCGGCAAGGCGCTGGGCAACGGGTTCGCCGTCTCGGCGCTCGCCGGCAGGCGGGAGGTCATGGAGTGGGGCGGGCTGCGCCACGACCGCGAGCGGGTGTTCCTCCTCTCCACCACCCACGGGGCGGAGACGCACTCGCTCGCGGCAGCCATGGCCGTGATGGACATCTACACGCGGGAGGGGACGGCGGCACGGTTGCACGCCCTCGGCGAGCAGCTCGCCGCCGGCGTGCGGGAGGCGGCGGCCGGGATGGGGGTGGCCGACCACGTGCTCGTCCGGGGCCGGGCGAGCAACCTCGTCTTCGCCACCCTCGACGAGGACCTGAGGCCGTCGCAGTCCTACCGCACCCTGTTCCTGCGCGGGCTCATCGCCGGCGGAGTCGTCGGGCCGTCGTTCGTGGTGAGCAGCGCCCTCACCGACGACGACATCGACCGCACCGTCGAGGTGGTGTCGCAGGCGTGCGCGGTCTATCGCAAGGCGCTCGACGCCGGGGACCCCTCGCCGTGGATGGGCGGCCGTCCGGTGCGGCCGGTGTTCCGCCGCCTCGTCTGACCGCTCAGGCGGGCAGCCGGACGCGCGCGAGCACGGCGCGGTGGTCGCTGCCCTCGATGTCGATCACCTCGAAGCCGGTGGTGGCCGCAGCGGCCGGGACGAAGACGTGGTCGATCTGGATGCCGCGCCACCGTGCGCCCGAGGCGGGGTAGGTGCCCACCAGGCCCTTCCCGGTGCCGGCCGCTGCGCTGCGACACGTTCCGACCGCGGCCCGGAGCGGCGCGTGGTCGAGCGTGGCGTTGAAGTCACCGACCACGATCGGCTCCACAGGACCGTGGCACCACTGCTCCACCAGCGCGAGGTCCCGCCGCCACCGGTCGGCTCGCCGCCGTCCCATCGGTGCGGTGGTGTGCACCGCGAAGAGGCTGCGCCGCCCCAGTACGCCACCCGTGGCCTCGAGGTGGCGCACCCGCATCCCCGACCCGGACCGGACGTGGACGTCCCCGACCGTCGAGGCGGCCAGCAGCGTGACACCCTGCGCGTCCTTCGTGCCCACCGCGGTGGACACCCACGAGCGGTAGCCCAGCATCTCCACCTGCGGCATCAGCTTGTCCCGGAAATCCGCGCCCGCCTCCGGGAGCACGACGAAGTCCGGTGCGCGCGCCGCGATGAGGGTGGCCAGCTGACCCGTGTCGGCCTGACCCCTGAGCACGTTGAACGACAGGATCGTGAGGTCGTCCGGACCTGCCGGCGGCGCCGGTCGACGGACCGCACGTCCGGCGACGGCGCCGGCACCGGCCAGTGCCACCGCGGCGAGCGACGCCGCCGCCGGGCGGGAACGCGGGCGCGTGGCGAGCAGTGCGGCGGCAGCCAGCGCCGAGGCGGAGACGTGCGGGCGGAACGCGGCGATGTCGACGAAGGGGAACCGGTGGTCGAGCCGGAGCCGGTCGGGGAGGATCACGCCCGCCGCCGCACCGGCCAGTGTCACCGCGGCCCCGATGCGAAGTCTGCGTCCTACGAGCATGGCTGGCGATCCTTCCCGATGTCGGCACCGGGGGAACGGACGGGTCGATGCCCTGGTTCCGGGACCGGACCCCGGGTGCCGGTCAGGCGCTCTCGCGCTGGTCCCGCTCGACCATCCGGCGGACGCGGTCGATCAGCTGGGTCCGGTCGGAGGAATGGGCGACCTCGATCTCCAGTGGAGCGGCGTCGGGCCGGGTGTAGGTGACCGTCAGGGTTCCCCCGCGGCCGAGCAGCACCATCCAGTCGTGGATCTTGCTGACCAGCAGGGCGAGCGTGTCGCTGCCGACCGCGACGACCACGGTGTCCGCGACCGAGCCCGTGCCGTCCGGGTTCGGCGTGACGTCGACGAGGCCACGGAAATGGCCTGCGCGGTTGAGCCACGCGCTGAGCGCGCAGGCATCCGCCTCGTCGGCCAGCCGGATCGCCGCCTGGGGCGCGTCACGCATGCGCGCACATCGACGCGACGAGGACGTGCCGGTGCACCGGGCGCACGGCCCGGTGATGGATGTGGGGACTCCGCACTGCGCTCCTCGATGCTCGTAGCTGATCAATTACATAGTCCTCCGGCCGCGTTGATCTGTTACCGGAGTTAGGCGCTCTCCGGGTCGTGATCCGGCACGCGGGCGGCGTCGACGAGCTGCTCCCACGTCAAGCCGCTGCTCAGGGCCAGTGCGAACAGGAGCTGACCGGTCATCCAGGTCTCGTAGCCGGCACGGTGTCGTCGCTCACCCGGCTGGATGTGGGGCGCATGGAGCCCCGCGTGGGTGGCGAGCCGGCTCAGCCCGTAGCCGCCGGGCAGCCCCGGCCAGACGCGCCTGGCCAGCCGAGCGGTGTCCAGGACGAGCGACGGGCGCCACGCGGGCAGGTGGGCGGCGATGACCCGCAGTTCGACCGCCGCGTTGTGCGCCACGAGTACGCGCCCCCTGATCGAGGCGTGGACCTCGTCGGCGACGCGGGCCCAGCCCGGGCACGCGAGGACGTCGCTGTTGCGGATGCCGTGGACGTCGTGGGTGACGCGCGGCGTGATCGGGCGGGTCGGGCGGACCAGCCAGACCCGCATGCTTGCCTGCCGCACGACGGCGGCGGGCTCGATGGGCAGTACGGCGATGTCCACGATCTCCGGCGGTTGCTGCCCGTTGCCCTGCACATCGACGACGGCGAGCTGCTGATCGGCCAGAGCGGTGGGAGTGCTCAAGTACACGCGAAGATCTCCGATGGGGTCCGACCGGGGCCGGGACCATGGGGGTGCCGGGGGTCGCTGACGTTCGTGCACCTGGCGGCCCCAGGTGGGTACCCGGCTCGCTCGGCGGCTCGTCGAGGCCCGCGGCGACGACGGCGCGTTCGGTGCTTCTGCATCATTGCGTGACCGGCCGACCACGCTTCGATGTACCCCATTCACTTTCGGGTCACCTTCGCGTCGCTATGGTCGGCACGTCAGGTCTGTCTGTCGGCCGCCTCACGTTCGTCGCTCCGGACAAGGTCCGGTGGCACGCTGACTCGTACTTCACGAGCCGAGGGGAAGACATGACACGGACTCCGCAGGAGATCTTCGCGCAGCACGGCGCCGCACTGGGCGCAGCCGACATCGACCGGATCGTCGCCGACTACAGCGACGACGCCGTCTTCATCACTCCCCGCGGCGTCCGGCACGGGAAGGACGGCGTCCGCGAGGGCGTCACCGAGCTCCTCGCCGACCTCCCGGACGCGAAGTGGGACATCCCGGTCACGCTCTTCGGGAAGGACGTCCTGTTCATCGAGTGGAGCGCGGTGTCCGGTTCCCGGCGGGCCCGGGACGGCGCCGACACCTTCGTCTTCGACGGCGACCGGATCCGCGTGCACACCGTGCGCTACACCCTCGAGAGCACTACCTGACGCCGCCACCGCCCGCGACCGCAGCCAGGTACCGATCCTCGGCCGTGTAGTCGAGCAACGGTCCGAAGAAGTCGTCGTCGGCCCCCGGGAGGACGCCCGCCTCCGCACCGCTCGCCACGGCCACGAGCCACTCGACCTCCTCGGCCACGGTGGCCGCATAGTCACCGGCCGGCGTGTACCCGAGGTCGGTGGCCGCGGTCATGTCGAGCACGATCGGATGGGGCGCCTCCCAGGGATGCCGGCCCAGTGCCTGGTCGGCGTCGTCGTCGAGCAGCACCTCGTCCCACCGGTGACGGAGCTGCCGGGCGATCGTGCGGGCGATCTCCAGTGCGCTCGGCGCATCGGGATCGGCACTGTTGAGGATCCGCCGGCCCGGCTTGGCCGCCACCACCTCGATCAGGGCGGCGATGTTCGCCGCGGCCGTCGTGTGGTCCACCCCCGCGCCGCGGTGCGCGAGGAAGACGGCCGGACGCCGGTCGAGCACCCGCTTGACGAACATCCACTCGCGCGCCCGCGCCGCGCCGGCACCATGGATCTTGGAGGGCCGGACGACGGTGACGGGATGGCCGCTGTCGAGCAGCACCTGCTCGGCCGCCACCTTGTTCGCGCCGTAACCCTCGCGGGACATGTGGTCGCCGCCGCCCGGGGCCATCGTGGGCTGCGTCTCGCGGATCGGCCCGTCGAACCGCGGTGCGGTGTCGGAGTTGGTGTGGTGACCCGCGGCGTCGGCGTACACGGCCTTGCTCGAGATCATCACGGTGGAACCGGCCTCGCCCAGCATCGGCAGCAGCAGTGCCGCGTCGTCAGCGGTGTAGCAGATGCAGTCGACGAGCAGGTCGGCACCGTCCCCGAGAGCGGCGGCCAGCTGGGCCGGGTCGTCGCGTTCCGCCGCGACGAACCGGGCGCCGCCGGCGGCGACGTCCGCCGGGAGGTGGGCCGGGTCGCGCCCGGTGAGATCGACCTCCCAGCCGGCGGCCAGCAGGCGACGGGCGGTGGCCCGCCCGATGAGACCGGTACCACCGATGATCACGGCGCGGGGCATCGCAGGACCGTACTCCCCCGGCCGTACTGCGCGGCCGCTCCACCTACACGGTGGTTCGCCAGCTGTACCGGTGCTCGGGCCGCCCGGTGGTTCCGTATCTCATGGCCACGTCGGCGCGGCCCTCCTCGGCCAGCGTGGCGAGGTAGCGCTGGGCGGTGGCCCGGGAGATGCCGAGGTCCGTGGCGACCTCGGCCGCGGTGGCCGGCTGGTCGGCGGTGCGGAGCCGATCGGCGACGAGGCGGGCGGTGACGGGCGACTGCCCCTTGGGGGTGGGCGGCCGGTCGCCCTGGCGGAGGGCGGCGAGGGCGCGGTCGACCCCCGGCTGGCCGAGGTCGCCGGCCCCGGGCGAGAGGACCTGCCGGTACTTCGCGTAGGCCCCCAGCCGCGCCGCGAGCAGGCCGGCGGTGAACGGCTTGACGATGAAGTTGACGGCCCCGGCGGTGAACGCTCCCCGGACCGTCGCCGGGGAGGCGTCGGCGCTGACGATCATGACGTCGCACGAGAGCTCCGCGGCGACGGACAGTCCCGGCCGGTCCGGCAGATGGTTGTCGAGCAGGACCAGGTCCGGCGCCGATCCCGCCACCAGCTCGAGCGCCTGCGCTGCCGTGTGCGCCGTGCCCAGCACGGCGAACCCCGGGACCGTCGCGACGAAGCGGGCATGCAGGTCCGCCACCCGGAAGTCGTCGTCGACCACGACCACCCCGAGCGTCACGGCGCCACCGCCTCTCGCGCCTCGAGGACGTGCGGTAGCTGCGCGACGAACACGGTCATCGCACCGTTCCCGCCGGGATGGGTGATCTCGACGCTGCCACCGAGGCTCGCCGCCGTGCTGCGGACGATCGCCAGCCCGAGGCCGCGGCCCGGGCCACGGCTCGTCACGCCGTCGGTGAAGATCCCGGCGCGGCGCTCCGGAGGGATCCCGTCGCCGGTGTTGGCGACGGAGATCACGAGGTCGTCGTCGTGGGAGAGCAGGTCGATCACCACCCTGGCCGGTCGCTCACCGGCCTCGTGCGCCGCTTCCAGCGCGTTGTTCACCAGGTTGCCGAGCACGGTGACGACCTCCACGGGCGCTGTCAGCTTCCGCGGGACCCAGCTGTCCTCGGCCAGCACCAGCTCCACGCCGAGCTCGGCGGCCTCGGACATCTTCCCGGCGAGGAAGGCGCGGATCGTCGCGGGGGCGATGGCGTCGCTGTCGTCGGCGATGAGGACGTCCGGTGCTCCCAGCAGCGCGTCCACGTACTCGACGGCGTCGGCCGGCGCGGCCGTGTGCAGCAGGCCGTGCACCGTGTGGAGGCGGTTGGCGAACTCGTGCCGCTGCGCGCGCAGGGCCTGGGTCATCAGCCGGACGGCGGTCAGCTCGCCGGTGAGGTTCTCCACCTCGGTGCGGTCGAACACCGTGACCACCGAGCCGAGCGGCCGCTCGCCGTGCTGGACCGGGCGGTGGGTGACCACCAGGACGCGGTCGCCGACGGTGGCCACCGAGGTCTCGCCCGTGCGGTCGTCGAGGACCCGGCGCAGCGGCCCGGGCAGCTCCAGGTCGAGGAGTCGCCGCCCGCGCTCCAGCCGCGGGTCGACCAGCCGCAGCGCCTCGGAGTTGGCCATCGTCACCACTCCGTCGGGATCGAGGGCGATGACGCCGTCGGACACCCCGAACAGGACGGCCTCCCGCTCGCGTACGAGCTCGGCCAGGTCGGACGGCTCCAGTCCGAAGGTGCGGCGTTTCAGCAGCCGGGTCAGCAGCAGGGTGGCGCCCACCCCCGTCAGCAGGGCCGCCCCCAGGAACAGCGCCGTCCGCGACAGCAGGCTGCCCAGGGCGGTGGCGATGTCGCTGGCGTCGAAACCGACGCTGATCTCCCCGACGATCACGTGGTCGGCGGTGCGTAGCGGCACCTTGCCCCGCGCCGAGAGGCCGAGGGTGCCCTGCTCGACGTTGGTCACCTCGCGCCCCTGCAACACCTCGGCGGGGCTGGTGCTCACGGTCTTGCCGATCTGGTCCGGGGCCGGGTGCGCGAGCCGGATGCCGTTGTCGTCGGTGATCACCACGAACAGCGCACCCGTGGCCGCCTGCGCGGCGAGGGCCCGTTCCTGGACGGCCTGCTGGTCGCGGCGGGCGACGGCGTCGGCCAGCCCGGGCGAGGCGGCGAGGGTGTGGGCCACGTCGAGGGCGCGCTGCTCGAAGCGTTGCTCCAGGCTCTGGTCGAGCTGCCAGGCCTCGAGGCCGAACCCGAGGCCGACCACGGCGAGCAGCACTCCCACCTGGAGCAGCAGCATCTGCCGGGTGAAGGGCAGCACGCGACGGCGGCGGGACGTCCGGGACGGTTGCTGCGCTGCGACCACCGGACGAGCCTACGACCGCTGGTGAGCGAAACGCGCAAAACCTCGGCTATGCGCAGAGCGCGGGTAACCGTCACAAGCGTGACGTGCCCCACGGCGCTTCCTATGTTCCTGGCACGCACCGGCGCCGACGAGCAGGGCCGGACATCTCGAAGGCGAGACGCGCATGGAACATCTCATAGAACTGGCGAACGCCACCAAGAGGTTCCCGAACGGGAAGGGCGGCATCCACACCGCCATCCGCGACGTGACCCTCACCGTCGAACCGGGTCAGTTCGTGGCGGTCGTCGGACCCACCGGCTGCGGCAAGTCCACCACCCTGTCCCTCATCTCCGGCCTGCAGCCGCCGTCGGTGGGCACGGTGAAGGTCAACGGCAAGGACGTCGACGGCGTGCCCGACGGCGTCGGCTACATGTTCCAGGCCGACGCGATGCTGCCCTGGCGCAGCGTGCTGGCCAACGTGGCCGCCGGCCCGATCTGGCGGGGCGTGGAGAAGTCGGAGGCCCGCGACCGCGCCCGCGACTGGATCGCCCGCGTCGGGCTGGAGGGCTTCGAGGGCTACTACATGCACCAGCTGTCCGGTGGCATGCGCAAGCGCGTGGCGCTGGCGCAGACGCTGGTCAACGAGCCGTCGATCCTGCTGATGGACGAGCCCTTCTCCGCGCTCGACGTCCAGACCCGGGCGCTGATGCAGCAGGAGCTGCTGCGCCTGTGGGCCGGCACGAACGCGGCGGTGGTCTTCGTGACCCACGACCTCGAAGAAGCGATCGTGCTCGCCGACCGGGTCGTCGTCATGACCGCGTCGCCCGCCCGCATCAAGGCCGTCTACGACGTCGGCCTGTCCCGGCCGCGTGACGTCGAAGAGCTCCGGATCACCACCGAGTTCATCGACGTCTACCGCAGTATCTGGTCCTCGCTCTCGGCCGAGGTCGACATCGCCAGGAAGGTGCCCTCCCGTGTCGCTTGACACCTCCGCCGTCCTCCACAGTGGACCCGACGGGCCCCGCTCCGACCAGGACCCCGGCGACGACCTGAGCGCCGTGCACCGGGCGCGGCGCAGGCACGCCGGCGTGGTCTGGTCCCTGCGGCTCGTCGTCCTCGTGGCCGTGTTCGGGGCGTGGGAGGTGCTGGCGACCTACGTCATCGACCCCTTCTACTACTCCAAGCCCAGCCTGATCGTCGCCCGGCTGTTCGAGTGGTTCACCGTCGGAACCTCGAAGGGGTCGATCTGGTCGAACATCAGCGTCACCCTGCAGGAGGCGGTCTACGGCTTCGTGCTGGGCGCGATCCTCGGGGTGATCCTCGGCATCCTGCTCGGCCGCGCCCGCCTGCTCGCCGAGGTGCTCCAGCCGTTCATCCAGGCCCTCAACGCGGTGCCGCGCATCGTGCTCGCCGCGCTGTTCATCATCTGGTTCGGGCTCGGCATGGAGTCGAAGGTCGCCACGGCGCTGGTGCTCGTCTTCTTCCCGGTCTTCTTCAACGCCTTCCAGGGGGCGCGCGAGGTCGACCGCAACTTCGTGGACAACGCCCGCATCCTGGGGGCGAGCCGCGTGCAGATCCTGTGGTCGATCGTGGTGCCGAGCGCCACGTCGTGGATCCTCGCGTCGCTGCACACCGCGTTCGGCTTCGCCCTCATCGGCGCCATCGTCGGCGAGTACGCCGGCGCGTCCAAGGGCATCGGTCTGCTCATCTCCACCGCCCAGGGCACCTTCGACTCCGCAGGCATCTACGCCGGAATGATCCTGTCGACCGTGCTGGCCCTGCTCGCCGAGGTGATCCTCGGCGGCGCCGAGAAGCGGCTCCTGCGCTGGCGCCCGCCGTCCCAGGCGACCACCACCGCCGGCATCTGACTCCCCCACCGCCTCCGAAGGAGCATCGTCATGTCCCGCACCATCCGTAGCACCGCCGCTGCGGCCGCCGTCGCCGCCGTCGCGGTGTCCGTACTGGCCGGCTGCCAGACCCTCCCCAGCGCGTCGTCCGGCGGGGAGGACCCCACCAACGTCTCCATCATGGTCGGCGGCCTGGACAAGGTGATCTACCTGCCCGCCGAGCTCACCGACCGGCTCGGGTACTTCAAGGAGCAGGGACTCACCGTCGACCTCCAGTCTCAGCCGTCCGGCGCCAACGCCGAGACGGCACTGGTCGCCGGTCAGGTCGACGGGGTCGTCGGCTTCTACGACCACACCATCGACCTGCAGACGAAGGGCAAGTGCATCCGCTCCGTCGTCCAGTTCGCCAACGTGCCCGGCGAGGTCGAGATCGTGGGCAACAACGCGGGGATCGGCAGTACGGCGGACCTCACGGGCAAGAAGCTGGGCATCACGAGCCCCGGATCGTCGACCGACTTCCTCACCCAGTACCTCGCGGGCAAGGCCGGCGCCACCACCGACGCCTACACGACCGTCACGGCGGGAGCGGGCGCGACCTTCATCGCCGCCCTGGAGAACGGCGGCATCGACGCCGGCATGACGACGGACCCGACGGCCCAGCAGATCAAGGAGAAGGGCACCGGGAAGATCCTGCTCGACATGCGGACCGAGGACGGCACCCGCGCGGCGCTGGGCGGCCTCTACCCCGCGAGCTCGATGTACATGGACTGCAGCTACGTCGACGCCCACCCGGGCACGGTGCAGAAGCTGGCCAACGCCTTCGTCAAGACCCTCGGCTACATCAAATCCCACTCCGGCGCGGAGATCGCCGCGCAGATGCCGGCCGACTACGCCGCAGGCAGCGGCGGCGTGCCCAGCTACGCGGCCGCCATCGACGCCAGCAAGGGCATGTTCAACTCCACGGGTGTGATGGACGCCGAGGGTGCGAAGAACGTGCTGCAGGTGCTCAGCCAGTTCAACCCGAACGTCAAGGGCAAGGCCGACAGCGTCGATCTCGCCAAGACCTACACCACCGACTTCACCACGAAGGTGGCGCGCAGCTGACCTGAGCCCGCCGGGTCCGGCCGGTCACAGCAGGTCGCTGCGGCTGAGCACCCCCACCAGCCGGTCGCCGTCGACGACAGGCACCGTGCGCATCCCCCGGTCGGCGACCAGAGCCCTCGCCTCGCCGACGGTCGCGCCGGCGTCGACGGTGATCGGCGCCCTCGTCATGACGGCGTTGACCGTGGTGTGCGCGGACCGGCCGGCCAGCGGGTCGGCCAGGATGTCCGCCTCGCTGATGATGCCGACCAGCCGGTTCTCACCGTCGACGACGGGCAGCGCGGAGTGCCGGTGGTGCAGCATCACCTCAGCGGCCACCGCGACGCGTTCCGCCGAGCCCACGGTGATCACCTCGCGCGTCATCACCTCCTGCACCGGCGTGGCAGCGACCGGAGGTGGCCCGGTACGACGCCTCTGCTCCAGGGCGAAGAGGGCGTCCTCCGGCTTGTCCCGGCCACCGAAGAGTCGGCGCTGGCCGGTGCGGAGGCTGCCCAGGTCGAGGTGTCGCAGCAGGTCGCCGCGGGTGACCACACCGACCAGCCTGCCGCCCTGCACGACGGGCATCACCCGCAGCTCGCCGTGGCTGCGCAGGCGCTGCGCCACCACCGACACGTTGGCCGTGGGCGACATCGACAGCACGTCCGGGCTCATGATCTCCTCGACGCGCACCCGCCCGTCGGCCTCCGCCCCCTCGGCGTCGTGCTCCTCGCGGAAACGCAGGACGTCGAGCAGGCTCACCATGCCGACCAGCCGGAACGACGGGCTGACCACCGGCAGGGCGCTGAAACCGAACCGCGTCATGCGTTCGACCACCGCCGACAAGGGTTCGTCGGAACGCACCGTGACGACGCGGGATGTCATGAGGTCTCGAACGAGCGGCGCCATTGATCAACGGTAGCGGCTCCGAACCCGCCGTAGCGCGCGAAATCAGCGACCTACCTCCGCCGGGAGTCCTTGACGAACACGATCCCGTCGACGCCGGCCACGTGAGCCGGATCGAGCGGGGCGTACCCGAACCAGGGGGACACGCGGGCCGCGGGCGTCACGTCGGCGAGGACGAAGGCCAGCCGGTGGGCGTCGACGAGGTAGCGCTCCTCCGGCAGTGCGTACAGCAGCCCTTCGATGGTGTCCGGCGGCGGCGCGTCCACTCCCTGGTGGCGAATCGTGCCGAGGGCGGTGGCGAGGAAGGCGTACTCCTCACCCAGGTGGGCGCTGACGATCGCGCCTGCGCTCCACCATTCCACCGGCAGGCCGCCGAGCCGCATCGAGCTCTTGTCCCGCTGCAGATGCGCGTTGTGGGCGAACACCAGCGCCGGCCCCCGCTCGGCGAGGGCGAGCAGGTTGGCGGCCATCATCGAGGCCCGCAGACCCAGCAGCCGCGCCATACGGCCCGGCGACGTGTCGGCCATCCAGAAGTGGTAGCTCAGCAGCCCGGTCGCGGTGCGGCCGTACAGGCGGGCCCGGTGCCAGTCCTCCCGGGAGGACGTCGCGATCAGGTGTGGCGTCTGCGCGGCGAGCAGGACAACCAGGTCGTCGGCGAGCAACCGCAGCTGTTCGGCGTCGGTCGTCCGCCCCCCGGACCGGGACGGGTCCATCATCGCGGCGGGCTCGATCCACCGGTCGTCGGCGCCGAGCAGGCGGTCGAGCGTGTCCGCGGTGCAGGGCAGTAGGTCGGCGTCCAGCCTGGCGGCGAGGTAGGCGTGGAGTGCGATGAGAGCCTGCCGTGGGCTCGCGGCGCCGGTGATCTCCAGCGGGCCGTCGAAACCGGCGAAGCGCACCTGCTCCGACGCGGGCCGGCCGTCGTTGTACGCGCGCATCCAGCGCACCAGCTCGCGGTTGGCCGCGGACGCGCCGAACCCGTGGCTGAAGCCGCGCGCCATGACGTCGTCGAGGTTGCCGATGCCCGAGGTGACGTAGTCGTCGACGATCAGGCCCATCATGCAGTCGCTCTCGATGGCGATCGTCCGGTAGCACTCCTGCTCGACGAGCTGCCGGAAGAGATCGTTGCGCACGTCGAGCAGATCGTCCTCGCCGTGGGTGGGCTCGCCCAGGGCGAGCAGCCGCGGCCTGCCCGGGAGCAGCCCCATCGCGGCAGCAGGGTCGACGGCATGGGCGGCGTCTGAGGTGACAGCAGTCATACCAGTGAACGGTATCGTTGAACCGCCGGTTGAAACTTCTCGCCGATTCCGGCAGATAAATCGCGCAGAACCTTCAAAGGAGTGGACAGCTGAGGCCGGTTGACCTGGCACGATCGCACGGTCTGTCCACCCAGGCGGTCCGGAACTACGAGGCGGCCGGCATCCTTCCGGCCGCCGAACGCACCCCGCACGGCTACCGCACCTACACGTCGCTGCACGCGCAGGCGCTGCACGCCTTTCTCGCCCTCGTGCCGGGACACGGCCACCAGACGGCCACGTCGATCATGCAGGCGGTCAACCGGGACGCCACCGAGGACGCGCTCCGGCTCATCGACGAGAGCCACGCCCAGCTTCTCGACGACCGCCGCACCCTGGAGGCCGTCGAAGCCGCTGTCGGTGACCTCGAACCCCTGCCGCCGGAACGCGGCGAGATGTTCGTCGGCCCGCTGTCGAGAAGGCTCGGCGTCCGCCCGGCGACCCTGCGCAAGTGGGAACGTGCCGGCGTGGTCCAGCCGCGCCGCGACCGGCAGACGGGCTACCGGGTCTACAGCGCGGCCGACGTGCGCGACGCCCTACTGGCCCACCAGCTCAGGCGCGGTGGCTACCTGCTGGAACAGATCGCCCCGCTGATCGCCCAGGTCCGTTCCGCCGGCGGTGTCGCACCGCTGGAGTCGATGCTGCACGACTGGCGGGCCCGCCTCTCGGCCAGGAGCCGCGCGATGCTCAGCGGCGCTGCCGCGCTGGACGCCTACCTCGCCGCCGGCCCGTGCCGTGCCCGCGCCCGATGAGTCTCACCGCAGAAGCGGGTCTGACCTACTGACCACGCTTCGGCACGAGATGAGAGGTTGCGGGCGATGATCGAGCTGACGCTCGAACGGTACGGCCAGGCGTTGATGGACCAGACCGCGCAGTTCGCTGAGACCGTGCGTCGCGCGGCGGTAGATGCACCGGTACCGACGTGCCCGGAGTGGACCTTGAGCCAGCTCGTGGAGCATGTCGGTCAGACACAGCACTGGGTTGCCTCGATCGTGGAGAAGCGGGTGTCCGACCCGTCGCAGATCCCCACGTCGTTCGCGGCGCTGCCTGCCGACCAGGACGCATGGCCGTCATGGCTGGCCGATGGCGCATCGCTGCTGGCCGCGGCCTGCGTCGATGCCGGCCCGGACGCGCCGGTGTGGAACCCGGCGGGTGACGCTCGGTCGGGGACACGGTTCTGGCTGCCTCGCGTCCTCGCGGAGACGATCATCCACCGCGCCGATGCAGCCGCCACCGCGGACGTGGCCTACCAGCTCGACGCCGAGCTCGCCGCCGGCGCAGTCAGCGATCACCTGGCGATGATGACCTCGCCGGGCGCCGGCGGCGAACACCTCCGCCGTGGCGGCCAACCGGGCAGGTAGCGCGGTGCCATCGAGCCCGACCCGCGGGCACACCTGTTCGGCGGCGACCACCCGCTGCCGGGCCTCGAACCGTTCCCACCCGAGCAGATCCCCCAACGCCGCCGGAGTGGACTTGTAGCCCCGCTCGGCGAACGTCCCGCGCCGCTCCAGCGTGCCCACGGTGGCCACGACCACCCGGTCCAACCGCCGGCTCGTGCCCTCGCACAAGGTGAGCACGGAAAGCAGCTCGTCGTCGGCGGCGCCGGTCTCGGTGGCGGCGGACAGCGCGTCGATCGCCTCGACCAGGAGGCGATGCGCGGTGGTGAGCGGGCTGTCCGACACCCCTTCATCATACTCGAACACATGTTCGAATCGATGTTCGTCGTCGCAGGTCAACCGCCGTTCAGCGCTCGCGTAGGCGGCGTCGCCGTTCAACAGGCTCACACGACCCCCTGCGGACTCGGCGGATGCCGGGGCGGTGATCGGGACAACCACGCGGGCAGGCCGACTCGGCCAGGGCGTTGTGGCAGATCACGAGGTACGCGTCTCCCGCTGGTTGTTCAGCATGGCGTGTCCGTCACGGAGCCCCTGGCCGACGTGCAGCAGCCACCATGGTCG
This sequence comes from Pseudonocardia xinjiangensis, assembly GCF_050948425.1. Lineage (NCBI taxonomy): Bacteria > Bacillati > Actinomycetota > Actinomycetes > Pseudonocardiales > Pseudonocardiaceae > Pseudonocardia > Pseudonocardia xinjiangensis. The sequence continues at coordinate 6,284,920 of NZ_CP192009.1, forward strand.
GCGGTCGTCCAATCACCTAGTGGCACACCCTCCCGGCGCATCGCCCGGGCACCCCGGCTGAGCTGGGCGCGGGGCTCCGCGTCGTGCACGCGCTACCGCGGCCCGAGTTCGACCTCCCGCAATACGAGCGATTCGATGGCATCGAGGCAGCATTCACCGAACATCGGTGCTCGACCACGACGACCGACGACGGTTGGCCGAGCACTTCCGTAGCCTGCTAACCGTGTATTCAGAGATCACGCTCATCAACCACCGCAGCTCATCCATGGTGACGCGTGGCAGAGCGACCTCACCGTGATCGACGGCGAACCACCGACCCTCCTCGACTTCCAGAAGGTGAAGCTTGGGACTTCGTGCAGATCGCCGTTGACCACACGGATGGTCTCCCGCGGCAGCGGCGATATCGTCAACCGGCCCGGCTCCAATGCGTTGCTGCGATCCAGGGGCTCCAGTGGGTTGCATTCGCATACGGCAAGGCCGAAGACGATCCGCAGGCGCTCCCCGGGATCCACCACCGCACCGCGTGTATTCGTGGCTAGGTATGCAAGCCGTCACCCGTGCACGCTTTTTGATTGTAAGACTGATACAGCCGACCTCGGCGAGATCGGCCGACGCGGGTGGCGCAGACGGCGTCGGCGCGCCCTTCACCTATCTTCTCACTTACTTTCCAGACGAGATCTTCGAGAAGGACATCCGCGTCCGGCCCACGGTGCTACATGAGCGCTGCGTAGCGCAGCGTCCGCCACAGCGGCGAACTGAGGGGTTCCACACCAGCGCCGCTAGTTCGCCGCCGGATCCACTTCGGCTGGATTCGGCAGCTGGAACTTCATCGAACGGCCCCGCACCGATTCATGACTCAGAAAGCTCATCAGATCCTCGTTCCGCCGTCGCTCCTCGTCTGTGTTCACCAGCGGCTCCAGTCGTAGGCGATCGTAGAGTTCGAACCGGTTCAAGGTAACGAGCACACCCAGGGCGCGGCCGTACTCCCCCGCGGCGACAACGGCTCCCCGGTACGCGACGTAGCCAGCCAAGTACGGCACGACCGCTACCAATAACCAGAGGCCATGGCGGGCCAGGAACAGCACAGCGAGCCCGGTGGCCGCGAACGACACGATCACCATCCGCACCGCGAGGTCAAGCTGCGAGCGCTGGTCATTCACATAGTCCATGTCACCCGGAGCCGCCACCCGCGACAAATAGGGAACAGTGTGGATCGCCGCAATGCCATAAGCCTTTCCGACGTTCCACTCGTACCGACGCAGAACGTTGCCCAACCGAGTCGGCATGATTGCGTCGGCTGTTGTGGGAGCCATGGCTCTGAGCCGATCGATCTCCTGCTTGACGGAATCGAGTTCGATAATGCTCCTGTCCAGCCGTTCGAGCTCCGCCTCGCGCACGTGATTCTGCCGTTCCTGCAGATCCTCAATTTGGCCATCGATTCGACCCGACTTCTCATCCAGCCGGCGCAATCGATCCCAGTGATATTGGATCCGCATGAACCGCATCCGGCGTGCGAACCGTGAAATCCCCCAGTAGCCTTCAAGGAACTGCACGAACGCGAACTGCATCGGGTGGAGGACAACACCTAGCACAAGACTTAGCAACACAAGACCCGTCGCGCCGCCAATACCGATCTCGGTAAAGCCGCGCACCGCCGCCGCCAGGTCCGGTCGACCACTCCACGCCCCGCTGTCCACGAGCAGAACGGTCCAGGCGACCAGCATGGCCGACGGGAGCGCGCTTACTAGGCTGAAGTAGCGGCCGATCGAGTCCCTGGTGCTGGACGCGATCTGCGAAAGGTCGGCCACGTCCTACCCGTCGGTCTCGTGTCCGTTGGGACATCGGTAGACGCCGCCCGTCCATCGCGCCCTCCGGCCGCATTTCGCACAGTCAATCGGACGGCGGCGCTTGCGCTCAGGGTCGCCAGGTGGCGTCGGACCAGGAGAGTTCCGCATGCTGCCCCCTTGGTCTGCTCGCACACCTTCCGACGGCCAATGCCGCCGCGACCTGCGGGAATGGTAGGGGACGCCACCAACCTTGTCTGCCGTCGGCCACGTGGGATCATCAGGATCGATGACCGCTCCGGCACGGCAGGTGTCGATCTGGATCTGGCCGCTTGTCGCCATCGTGCTGGTGGCCGTCGCCGGTCAGGTCTTCGGGCTGCTCGGTGCCATCATCGCGGCAAGCTGCGTCGCCGCCGCCTTGCTCTTCTCTGCCGCTGAGGTTTTCCGTTCGCGCAGGACCAGGAGGGCAGGTGCCATCGCCGCAGTCGCCTTCGTCCTCATCGTGATGGCGTTGTTTGCCCTGCAGGGCGCCTTTCCCTGGTCCCGCAGCGGCATCGCCGCGAAGGACGGACCCGTGGACGCGCGCGGAAAGCGCCCGACGGCCGACGACCTCCGCTCGGCAAACCTCCGCGGTGCTCTGCTCGACGGGGCCGATCTGGTCGGCATCGATCTGCGCGGACGCGACCTTGCAGGTGCGGAGGCTGCGGGAGCCGCGTTGCGCGACGCCAAGCTTGCGGGAACCTCACTGCGCGGAGCCGATCTGCGCGGCGCGGACCTCACAGCGGCCTGTCTCGACGGCGCGGATCTCACCGGTGCCGATCTCACCGGCGCCAGAGTTGAGGGTGCGAGGATCCAGGTCCCGGCTGGTGCCGTCGTATCAGGTTCGCCGCTACCCGCCGGCGGCCGGCCGAGCAGCTGCGGTTGAGTGGATGCTGCGGTCACGCAGGAAGAGCGGGTGCCCGGATTACTGCTGCTGTCTCTGGATCACCCGAGTGCTTACCGACTCTCGCCGTTGCCGTTGCCGTGTCCCGCCGCCACACGGGCGAACACCGCGATCATGCACGACCAGCGCACCGCGGCCTGCACGTGGTGCAGCACCCGTCCTGACCAAGCCGGTGGAGAGCTTGCGTCAGCTGCACGGTGCCGGGCTGCACCGCGAGAAACCGGACCGCCACCTCGATGCAGTCGGCGGCGTTGGGCGGCATCCCCTCGCCGGTCATCGCCTCCGCCAGGCCCTGGACCACCGTTGCGCCCGCCAGAAGTTCAGATACTCCCGCCACGTCAGCCGGTCCAGCTGAGCACTCAGCCGTCGCCGCCGCCTCTCATGTCGAACCCGGCGGGCCCGAGTAACCGCCGGCGGAACGGATCACCCCCTCGACATGGGCATGTTCGTCTGCCCGGGGCCTCGACACTCCGTTGCGGTCGTCACGGCGCGGGGCCGTCCCGCTCGTGAGAATCGTCAACGGCAAGCGAAGCGCCGGAACGATCTGTCGTGGAACGGCTGTCGCAATTCCACCGCACCGGACGCGCCTGCACGCCAGAGCAAGCTCGATGAAGGACGACGCTCGTGCCCAGCCCCCGACCACCTGTCTCCCCGCAGGACCGACGTGATGCCGGCCCGCTCTGGCGCTATCTCCAGCTCGGTCACGAACTGCGCCGCTGCGACGTCGCCATCGGTCTGGGCAGCCACGACCTCGGCGTCGCCACCTACGCGGCGGAGCTGTACCACCGCGGGCTGTTCCCGGTGATCGTCTTCAGCGGTGGCACCTCACCCACCACCCGCGACCGCTTCCCGGAGGGCGAGGCCGTTCGCTACCGCACCCACGCGATCGAGCTCGGGATGCCGGACTCCGCGATCATCGTCGAACCGACGGCCACCAACACCGGCGCGAACATCACGAGGTCCCGGTCCGTTCTCCAGGCCGCGGGGCACGATCCGAGCAGCATCCTGCTGATCTCGAAGCCGTACGCGCAGCGCCGCAGCTACGCCACCATCCGGAAGCTCTGGCCGGAGGTGGACGTCGTCTGTGCCTCGATGCCGCTCGGCTACGACGAATACGTGGCGAGCATCGGCGACGAGGACCTCGTCATCGACATGATGGCCGGGGATCTCCAGCGGATCATCGAGTATCCGTCCCGAGGATTCACTGTCCAGCAGAAGGTGCCGCCCGACGTTCTCGACGCCTGTCGGCGGCTGCACTCGGCAGGTTTCGACAGTCGACAGGTAGCACTCGACGACTCGTGACCGGCCGGCCGCCGTGGCCGCCGGGTGGCGTCGCCCCGCCTACTCGCCGTGGCGGCGGGTCTCGCGGTAGATCGCGATCGCGTGCTGCTGCGAGTTGACCTCGAGCTTCACGAGGATCGACCGGATGTGCGTGCGCACCGTGCTCATCGCCAGTACGGCGTCGACGGCGATGTCGGCGGCCTTCTGCCCGCGCTCCAGCCGTCGGAGCACCTCGAACTCGCGGTCGGTCAACAGGTCCAGCCGCCGCCTGCGCGTGTCGACCTCGGCCCGCGCCACCCGGTGCAGCTCCAGCCAGGCCAGGCGTTCCTTGGTCATCATCACCGCGCGCCCCGCCGACACCTGCAGCACCGTGTGGACCAGCACCTCCAGCGGGCAGCTGCCGGGGACGTAGGCCGCGGCCCCGGCGGCGACGGCGGCGGCCGTGCGCTCCCGGTCGGTCTGGCGGCCCACCACCAGGGTGGGCCAGCCCGACGTCACCGCCTCCGCGACCAGCCCGACGCTCTCCGGGAAGTCCAGGTTCACCACGACGACCCCGCCACCCCGGGACGGCCGCGGGAAACCCGAACCGCTCCCGTTGACCTCGCGCCTCTCCGCGGCGAGCCCGTTGGCCTGCAACGCGCTGACGACGGAGGTGGTGACCAGGTCGGGTGGGCCGACGACGAGCACGGGAACAACGGCCGACATCGATCCGAGCCCCCCGAACGTTCGCAATGCCAATGTCGAGAGAAGGGTCGTCGGAGCGACGGAGATCGTTATCGCCCGTTCATCACGTTTTGGTGATCAGGCGGCGACACCCAGCCACGGCTCCCATGCGGGGAGCGGCTCCACCGCGAGCACGAGGATCCCCCCGGCCGCCCGGTCGGGTGCCCGTGGCACGAAGTCGAGGCCCCAGCCGAGCTCGACGAGCAGCTTGTCGGCCTTGCGGGAGTTGCAGAGGCGGCACGCCGCGACGCAGTTGTCCCAGGTGTGGGTGCCACCGCGGCTGCGGGGGACGACGTGGTCGATCGTGTCGGCGCGCTTGCCGCAGTAGCCGCACCGGCGGCCGTCACGACGCAGGACGCCCGCCCGCGTCATGGGAACGGCGCGACGGTAGGGCACGCGGACGTAGCGGGACAGGCGCATCACCACCGGAGCGGGCACGCTGAGGTTCTCCGAGTGGAAGACGCCGTCGAGGGCGGCCTCCACACACTCGGCCTTGCCGGTGAGCATCAGGACGACGGCACGTTTCGCAGTGACCACTGCGAGCGGCTCGAAAGTCGCGTTGAGAAGCAGGACCCGGGACCCCGTCGGGACCACGCTCGGGTGCGGCGTGATCCCCGGCACCTCCCCTGGATCGGGGTCGGCACCGTTGGGGTCGGGTTGTCGATGCTTCACGCGACCACCTCCGAGGCAGATCAGACCATAGCGGGAGGTGTCTTTGCACGTGTGATATAGGTCCCCATCACGTTTGGATGAGTAGAAGTGTCAGCCTGTAACCGCGTCGAGGGCCCGGCGCACGTCTGCCACCAGATCTTGCTCGTCCTCGCACCCCGCGGAGAAGCGCACCAGCCCCGCCGCCACGTCATCGCCCCAGCGCCGGCGCCGGTCGGCGCTGCTGCGCAGCCCACCGAAACTGGTGGCCGACGCCACGAGCCGCGACGCGGCCAGGAACTGCCCCACCGCGGCCTCACCGGGCAGCGTGAACCTCAGAACCCCGTTCCAGCGCCGCATCTGCCGCACCGCCACGGCGTGGGCGGGATCGTGCGGCAGCCCCGGCCACCGGACGTCGGACACCAGCGGGTGCTCCGCGACCGCAGCGGCCACCGCGGCAGCGTTGGACGCCTGCCGGGCCAGCCGGAGGTCGAGGGTGCCCAGCCCGCGGTGCGCGAGCCACACCTCCATCGGCCCGGGCACGGCGCCGCCGCGCGTGCGCGCCTCCCGCAGCCGCACCGCGAGCGCGGGATCCCGGACGCTCACGTGGCCCAGCAGGACGTCACCGTGCCCGGCGAGCCCCTTGGTGTCGCTCGCGAGCGTGATGTCCGCGCCGAGGGCGAGCGGCTGCTGCCCGAGCGGTGTCGCCGTGGTGTTGTCGACGGCGAGCAGCGCGCCTGCGGCGTGGGCGGCCTCGGCGGCGGCCGCGATGTCGGCCACGTCGAGCCCGGGGTTGGAGGGCGTCTCCAGCAGGACGAGCGCGGCCCCGTCGAGCACCCCGGCAGGCCACTCGCCCACCGTCGGCACCTCGCGCACCTGCACGCCGAGCGGGCCCAGCTCCTCGTGGGCGAGGGAGCGCGCCAGGTAGTACCCGTCCGACGGCACGACCAGCGCGCCGTCGCGGCCCGCCAGCCGCAGCACCGCCGCGATCGCGGCCATCCCCGACGCGAACAGCACGCACTCGCCGCCGTCGAGCTCCCCGATGGCGGTCTCCAGCGACCGCCAGGTGGGGTTGCCCGCGCGGCCGTAGAAGTCCGTGGGCGGCGGGTCGTCGGGCAGCCCGAGGTGGAACGTCGTGGCCAGCACCGGCCCGGGATGCAGGGGCTCCCCCAGGCCGTGGTCGTGCACGCCACCGTGCACGCAGCGCGTCCCGTCTCCGAGAACGGTCATTCCGGACGTGGGGTTCTGCTGATCAGTTCCTTGCCCATCTCCGCGGCGGACAACCCTTCGTGACAGACGCGCCGGACGGCGTCGGCGATCGGGACCTCCACCCCGTGCCGGCCGGCCAGCTCGCAGATCGACAGGCACGACTTCACGCCCTCGGCCACCTGCCCGTGGTTGGCCGCCTCCGCCTGCGCGAGCGACTCGCCGCGCCCCAGGTGCTCGCCGAACGTCCGGTTCCGGGAGAGCGGCGACGAGCACGTGGCGACGAGGTCGCCGAGCCCGGCCAGGCCGGCGAACGTCAACGGGTCGGCGCCCAGCACCACGCCGAGCCGTGCGATCTCGGCGAGGCCGCGGGTGATCAGCGAGGCCCTCGTGTTGTCGCCGAAGCCCATCCCGGTGGCGATCCCGCAGGCCAGCGCGATGACGTTCTTGCCCGCCCCGCCCAGCTCGCACCCGATCACGTCGGTGTTGGTGTAGGACCGGAAGTACCCCGTGGTGCAGGCCTGCTGGAGCGCGACCGCACGGTCGTGGTCGATGCAGGCGATCACCGTGGCGGTCGGTTCCTCCGTGGCTACCTCGCGCACCAGGTTGGGCCCGGAGACGACGGCCACCTGCTCGGCGGGCACCCCGGTGACGTCGATGATCACCTCGCTCATCCGCTGCAGCGTGCCGAGCTCCACCCCCTTCGCCAGGCTGACGAGGGTGCGGTCCGGCGGCAGCATGTCGCGCCACACCGCGAGGTTCGCGCGCAGCGTCTGCGACGGCACGGCGAACACCACGCTGTCGGCGCCGTCCAGTGCGGCGGCGGGGTCGGTGGTGGCGGTGAGCAGCGCGGGCAGGACGATCCCCGGCAGGTAGTCCGGGTTGCAGTGCCGCTCGTTGACGGCGGCGGCCACCTCGTCGCGGCGCGCCCACAGCCGCACCTCGCGCCCGGCGTCGGCCATCACCTTCGCGAACGCCGTGCCCCACGAGCCCGCACCGAGGACGGCGACCCGGCGGACCTCACGGGCACCGCTCACGACCCGGCTCCGGGACGGAAGAACTGCGCCGGTGCCTTCTCGTGGCGCACCTCGGCCAGCAGCTCACTCACCCTCTTCATGATCAGATCGGTGACCTCACGGAGGATCGTGGCGTCGAGCGGTCGCCCGCGGTACGCCGAGAGGTCGACGGGTTCGCCGCACCGCACCGTGATCGGCTTGCGGGGCAGCGGCCGGAACTTCTTGTTGTAGCCGTCGAACACCTCACGCGTGCCCCAGTGCACGAAGGGCACGACGGGGACGTCGGCCGAGAGCGCCAGCCTGGCAACCCCCGTGCGGGCGAGCATCGGCCAGCCTTCCGGGTCGCGGGTGATCGTTCCTTCCGGATATATCACCACGACCTTGCCGTCCTGCAGCGCCCTGGTGCCGTCACGCAGGCTGTGCTGCGCGTCGGCCGACTCGCGGTAGACCGGGATCTGGCCGCTGCCCTTCATGGCCCGCCCCAGCACCGGCGCGCTCCACAGACTGTTCTTCGCGAGGAACCGCGGCACCCGCCGCGCGCGGTGCACCACCAGTCCGCTGAAGACCGGGTCGAGGTGGGAGATGTGGTTGGCCACCATGAGCGCACCGCCCGTGGCCGGGATGTGCTCCTTGCCCTCGAAGCGGGAACGGGCCACCAGCCAGCCGATCGGATAGAAGAACACCGCGCAGAACGCGATCCAGAAGCCACCCTTCTCACGCCTCACGCACGAACCTCCGATCCTGGCTGACGGGCGAGAGTCTTCCTGGCCGGGCGCCCGGGGTCCACCTCCGGGTCCGGTGCACCATGGAGGGGTGGGCTCGATGATGTCGACCGTTGACCTGGTGGTACCGGTCAAGCACCTGGGCGCAGCCAAATCTCGGCTGCGCGGCGCCGCCGACCAGGGAATCGGCGATGCCGGCGCCCATGCGCGGCTCGCACTCGCACTCGCACACGACACGGTCGCGGCGGTGCGGGCCGCCACCCGCGTCCGGCGGCTGCTCGTGATCAGCTCGGATCCCGTGGTGGCCGCCGAGTTCGGGGCCGTCGGGGTGGAGGTCGTCCCGGACGGCCCGATCCCGGGCCTCAACCCGGCCTACGAGCGCGGCGCGGCACTGCTGCGTGACGGCGACCCCGTCACTGCCATCGGAGCGCTGCAGGCCGACCTCCCGGCCCTGCGTCCCGCCGAGCTCGACGACGCGATCGCCGCCGCACTCGCCCTGTTCGGCGGGGGCCGGGTCGGCCGCGCCTTCTCCTCCGACGCCGAGGGCACCGGCACCACGCTCCTGCTCGCCGCGGGGGGCACCGCGCTCGACCCGCGGTTCGGCGAGGGCTCGGCCCGGCGGCACGAGGAGTCGGGGGCCAGCCCGCTGCGCGGTGGCTGGCCCGGCCTGCGCCGCGACGTCGACACCGCCGACGACCTGCGCGACGCCGCCGACCTCGGTCTCGGCGTGCACACCAGGTGCGTGCTCATGCCCAGCGCGGGCTGCTGAGCTATCGGGAGACTAGCTCCCGGCCTCCGGCACGGAGGAGGAGAAGGCGATGCCCAGCAGGGAGCGCTGCAGGCCGTCCAGGGTGCGGGGGTCCCAGCCGGTGTGCTGCTTCCACCGGTCGAGCCGGTACTTCACGGTGTTGGGGTGCACGTGCAGCGCCCGGGCGCTCGCGGTGACCGAGAACCCGTTGTCGGCGAAAGCCCGGACGGCGTCGCACAGATGGGGCTGCTCGACCGCGGCCGTCGTGTCCGTCAACTGCCGCAGCCGGTCCATGTGGGGCAGCAGCGTGGCGGCCAGCCACTCGGAGCCGAAGCGGACGACGCCCCCGCCGTTGCGCTGGGCCACCGCGAGCGAACGCTCGGCGTCGACCACGGCCGCCGCGGCGCCGGCGAGGCCGGGCCGCACCAGGCCGACCCCGGCCACCGGCGACGTGTCGCGGCTCAGCAGATCGAGGATCCGTTCCGCCGACGTCCGCTGGAAGACGATCACCAGAACGGGACCGCGGGTGATCGCACTCGACGTGCCCGGCTCGGCCCGCAGCCGCCGGCGCAGCACGTCGAGGTCCGCCGGTGGCCACGGGCCGGCCGGGCAGCAGATCGCCTGGAACTCCGCCTGCGGATCGAACGCGAGCGCGTGCGCCAGCAGCTCCGTGGACTCGGCGGTGACCCGGCCGGCGTAGAGGGCGTCGAGAAGCTCGTGGCCCAGGCCGATCCGGTTCTCCTCACGGGTACGGGTGGTCTCGGCGTGACCGTCGGCCACCGCGATCGTGATCACGCGGAGCCACGCCCACACGAGGTTCACCAGGCCCAGCAGGCGCGCCGCCTGCTGAGGGTCCTTGGCCTGGGCCCGGCACAGCAGCGCGTTCCACGCGTCGCGGTACCCGAGGTGGTAGGCGGAGAGCACCTCCTCCACGGCAACGCCCTGCTGGGCGCGCCTGCGTCCCATCGCGCGCGCGTGCTCGGCATCGGCCCTGGCCGGCAGCCGCCGCGTGGCGAGCCCGGCGAGCAGTCCGCGGACGTGTTCGCGCACCATCTCCTCGTGATCCGGCCGGGGCACGACCCGATACGTGGGAAGTTCCTCCCGGATACTGGTGACGACATCCCGCACGAACGCCGCAATATCCCTTTCGACTCCCTCGCAGAGTGATCTGACGAATTCCCAGTCACCGTCCGAGATGTCGTGCTCGGAAGCATCTGTGCGCACCACCAGGACCACGGTACCTGTGGTTTCCACAAGATGAATGCGCGAGAACTGGGCGATACGCGGGAAGCATCTGCGGCAGTTTCTTGCCAGGCTCGCCACTATCAGCGAAGGGGGACCATCGTGAGCGCGACGTGGAATGTCGATGAGTTCGTCAAGGCCGCTGCGGTGACCGTCGACGAGCTGGCGGGCTACGTGGACGAGTCCCAGCGCGGGCTGGCACCCGTGCTCCGGCGCACCCCGCCGGCGGAGCTGGCGGAACGGCTGGGGCTCTGCAGCTGGATCCGTACCGGGGGTATGACGCCGGACAGCTACCGCGATTTCCTCTACGACTACCTCAATGAGGGAACCCGGCTGCACCACCCGGCCTACCTGGCACATCAGGTTGCTCCGCCCGACTTCCCCGCGGCACTGGCCGACTTCGTCCACGGGGCCGCCAACAACGTGATGTCGATCTACGAGATGGGCGCTTCCGCAGCGACCGTCGAGTTCGCGGTGATCCGCTGGATGCTCGGCAAGGTGGGCTTCGGCGCGGGTGGCGGCGGGGTGCTCACGCACGGCGGGTCGCTGGCCAACCTCACCGCGCTGCTGGCGGCGCGGGCACGAACGGCGCCGGAGGCGTGGACCGACGGGGGGCCGCCGGACCTCGTCCTGCTCGCGCCGCCGTCGGCGCACTACTCCCTCACCCGCGCCGCCGGCATCCTCGGCATGGGCGCACGCAACGTCGTTCCGCTCCCGGTGGACGATCTCGGGCGGATCGACGTGGCGCGGCTTCCCGAGGTCCTCGATCCGGCACAGCGCCCGATCGCGCTGGTGGCCGACGCCTGCGCCACGGGCACGGGGCTCTACGACGACCTGCGCGGGATCGGGGAGTTCTGCGCCGCGCACCACATCTGGTTCCACGTCGACGGGACGCACGGCGCGTCGGCTCTGCTCTCGGACAACCACCAGCACCTGCTCGACGGCATCGAGCTGGCCGACTCGGTGGTGTGGGACGCGCACAAGATGCTGCGGACCTCGGGGGTGGTGGCCGCGGTGCTCACCCGGCGCGAGGCCGACCTGGACGCGGCGTTCCAGCAGGAGGCGGCGTACCTCTTCTACGGCGACCAGGGCTTCGACCAGCTCCGCAGGACCGTCGAGGGCACGAAGGCCGAGCTGGGCCTCAAGGTGTTCCTCAACCTCGCCTGGCGTGGGGAACGCGGCATGGGCGACTACGTCGCCGCGCAGTACGCCACGGCCCACCGCTTCTGGGAGCTGGCCGTGAGCCGCCCCGGGTTCGAGTGTCCCTACGAGCCGGAGAGCAACATCGTCTGCTTCCGGTACGGCACGGGGGACCAGGCCGCGCTGCGTGAGCAGCTGATGGCCGAGGGCAGCTTCCACCTCAGCTCCACCGAGATCGACGGTGCGCGCCATCTCAGGGTCACGGTCATGGCGCCGGCCACCGACGACCGGACGCTGGAGTCGCTCCTCGACCGGATCGCGGAGACCCGGCCGGCGGCGACGGGGCACTGAGCGGGCGCCGCCGGGTGGCGAGGGGTCACTCGGCGGAGTCCCGTTCCCCCATGTGACCAGCTCGTTTATGACCGGCGCACGGCGCTGAGCTGGGAAACTGTCCGGCCTGAGGCAGAGTTCACCCAGTCGACCGTCCGCGGGCAGGGCAGGGAGGCCTCAGGTGGGACAGAATCACCATCGTGGGTGACGACGTGAGCAGTTCTGCAGTCCCGGAGCCCGGCCCCGAGGACCAGACGCCCGCGCGGGGCACGCGCGGGCGGCGGTCGCCGCGGCCGTCCACCCGGCGGGTCCACGCCGCGAGCCGCCCGGTGAGCAGCACCGCGGTACCGGTACGTGACGACGAGCCGGACACCGACCAGCGCAGCCACCGGGGCCGGCAGCCCGGGCCGACCGCCGCCCCCACGGGGGCCAATGCCGCAAGCCCGCACGCCCCGTCGATCTCGGCCGCCGCGGTGCCCGTCAGCCCGCCGGCGCGCACGCTGGCTCCGGTCTCCGAACTTCCCGACGACCGCTACCTCAACCGGGAGCTGTCGTGGCTGGACTTCAACGCCAGGGTCCTGGCGCTCGCCGAGGACCCCAGCCAGCCGTTGCTGGAACGCGCCAAGTTCCTGGCGATCTTCGCGTCCAACCTCGACGAGTTCTACATGGTGCGGGTGGCCGGGCTGAAGCGCCGCGACGAGACCGGGCTCGCCGTCCGCAGCGCCGACGGCCTGTCCCCCCGGGAACAGCTGGCGCGGATCGCGGCGCGCACCCAGGCGATCTCCGAGGCCCACGCGCGGGTCTTCCTCGACCACGTGCGCCCCGAGCTCGAGGCCGAGGGCATCTGCATCCTGCGCTGGGGCGACCTCTCCGACGACCAGCGGGCAAGGCTGTCGGCCTACTTCTCCGCCCAGGTGTTCCCGGTGCTCACCCCGCTGGCGGTGGACCCGGCCCACCCGTTCCCCTACATCTCCGGGCTCTCGCTGAACCTCGCCGTCACCGTGCGCGACCCCGAGGGCCGCACGGAGCGGTTCGCGCGCGTCAAGGTGCCCAACAACGTGCCGCGGCTCGTGCGGGTGCACACCGACGACGACACGATCACGTTCCTGCCCATCGAGGACCTGATCTCCGCCCACCTCGGCGAGCTGTTCACCGGCATGGAGCTCGCGGAGGTGCATGCCTTCCGGGTCACCCGCAACGCCGACGTGGAGGTCGAGGAGGACCGCGACGAGGACCTGCTGCAGTCGCTGGAGCGCGAGCTGGCCCGGCGCCGGTTCGGCCCCCCCGTCCGCCTCGAGGTCACCGACACGATGAGCGAGCACGTGCTGGAGCTGCTGCTGCGCGAGCTCGACGTCCACCCCGGCGACGTCGTCACCGTGCCGGGCCTGCTCGACCTCACCTCGCTGTGGGCCGTGCACGGCGTCGACCGGCCCGACCTCAAGGACGAGCCGTTCGTCCCGGCCACGCACCCGGCGTTCGCCGACCGGGAGACCCCGCGCAGCGTGTTCGCCACCCTGCGGGAGGGGGACGTGCTCGTGCACCACCCCTACGACTCGTTCTCCACCAGCGTGCAGCGGTTCATCGAGCAGGCCGCCTCCGACCCGAACGTGCTCGCCATCAAGCAGACGCTCTACCGCACCTCCGGCGACTCCCCCATCGTCGACGCCCTCATCGACGCCGCCGCGGCAGGCAAGCAGGTCGTGGCGCTGGTGGAGATCAAGGCGCGGTTCGACGAGCAGGCGAACATCCGGTGGGCCCGTGAGCTGGAGAAGGCGGGCGTGCACGTCGTCTACGGGCTGGTCGGCCTGAAGACGCACTGCAAGACCTCGCTCGTGGTGCGCCAGGAGGGCTCGACGATCCGGCGCTACTGCCACATCGGCACCGGCAACTACAACCCGAAGACCGCGCGCCTCTACGAGGACCTCGGGGTGCTCACCGCCGACCCGACGATCGGCGCCGACCTCACCGACCTGTTCAACTCCCTCACCGGCTACTCCCGCCAGACCTCCTACCGCAGCCTGCTCGTGGCGCCCTACGGCGTCCGCCGCGGCATCGTCCGGCGGATCGAGGACGAGATCGAGGCCCACCGCGCGGGCAACCCGGCCGCACGCATCCGCTTCAAGGCCAACTCGCTGGTCGACGAGCAGGTGATCGACGCGCTCTACCGCGCGTCCCAGGCGGGCGTGCCGGTGGATGTGGTGGTGCGCGGCATCTGCGCGATCCGCCCCGGCCGGGCGGGGCTGTCGGAGAACATCCACGTCCGCTCGATACTGGGCCGGTTCCTCGAGCACTCCCGGGTGTTCCACTTCGGAGCGGCCGACGAGTACTGGATCGGCAGCGCCGACATGATGCACCGCAACCTGGACCGGCGGGTCGAGGTGCTGCTGCGGGTGGCCGACCAGAGCCTCGCGGACAAGCTGGGCGAGATGTTCGACTCCTGCCTCGACCCTGCCACCCGGTGCTGGACGCTGCACGCCGACGGGTCGTGGGAGCCGTCGCCGCCGCCGGGGTCCGGGGTGTCACCGGTGCGCGACCACCAGGCCGAGATGATGCTGCGCCACGCAGCGGGCGCTGTGGCCGTGGCCGACGACGAATGAGCGCGGCACACCGCCCCGGCACCACCGACCGGACCAGGTTCGACGTGCTGGCCGCCGGGGCCGTGCTCTGGCGGCACGGCACCCACGGCGTCGAGCTGGGGCTCGTGCACCGGCCGAGCTACGACGACTGGTCGTTCCCGAAGGGCAAGCTCGATCCGGACGAGACCCTGCCCTTCGCCGCGGCCCGCGAGGTCACCGAGGAGACCGGCCAGCGCGTCCGGCTCGGCCCGGTGCTCGGCGACGTGCACTACCGGGTCCCCGAGGGCGACAAGCTGGTGCGGTACTGGTCCGCCGAGGCGTGCGGCGGCGGCTTCGTGGCCAACGGCGAGACCGACGAGCTGCGCTGGGTCGACGTGCCCCACGCCGCCGAGATGCTGTCCTACCGGCGCGACCTCGACGTACTGGCGCGGTTCGCCGCGATCGGGACACCGGCGTCCACGGTGCTGCTCGTGCGGCACGCCAAGGCGGGCAGCCGCAACCAGTGGGACGGCGACGACGCGCTGCGGCCGCTCTCGGGCACGGGCCACGAGCAGGCCCAGCGGCTGGCCCGCCTGCTGGCGCTCTTCGGCCCGGACCGCATCGCCAGCGCCTCCCCGGTGCGCTGCCGCGACACGGTGGCGCCGCTCGCCGAGGCGTACGGCATCCCGGTCCTCGACGTGCGGCTGCTCGGCGAGGACGAGTACGAGAAGGAGCCCGAGTCGGGGCTCGCCAGGTTCCGGGAGCTGGCCGCCGAGCCGGGCGTCACCGTGGCGTGCAGCCAGGGTGGCGTGATCCCGCACCTCATCGGCACGCTCGCCACGGGCTCGGGCGTGCCCGGGGTGGATCCTGGCGACGTGCAGGCGAAGAAAGCGAGCGCCTGGACGCTGACCTTCGGCACCGATGGCGCACTCCGCACGGCGGACTACTACCCGCGCCCGAAGGGCTGACCGCGGGCTACTTCTTCTTGCCCTTCCGGGGCTTGTCGTCCTTGCCCTTCGCCGGCTTGGACGCGGGCTTCGACCGGCCCGCCGCCTTGGCGGGCTTCTCGGCCTTCACCTTCACCTTCGGCTGCTTGCCGGCGGGCTTCCCGGCCGGCTCGGCGAGCGCTTCGGGCTCAGCGACCGCGGTGGCCGTGGCCGCCCGGGCGGAGGCCGCCACCGAGCGGGCAGGCGGCGGCACGGCGACACCGCTGACCGCCGAGCGGAACGCCAGCCCCGGCCGGAACGCCGGCACCGTGGTGGCCGGGACGGCCACGGTCTCCCCCGTGCGGGGGTTACGGGCCAGCCGGGCGGCGCGGGCCCGGGCGGTGAACACGCCGAAACCGGGAAGCGACACCGAGTCGCCCGATCCGACGGTCTCCACGATGGTCTCGAGCAGACCGTCCACCGCGGTGGCCGCGTTGCGGCGGTCGCCGAGCCGCGCCGCCAGCGCGTCCACGAGCTGCGTCTTGTTCATGGTCCAACCGTAGAACGCCCGGCCCGCTGTGGGCGCGTGACGTGGCCGGACCGACCGCTCAGACCACGGCCGTGGTGGGCAGCCGGGCCGGCCGGGACGCCTCGAAGGACGTGATGTCCTCGGCGTGGCGCAGCGTCAGGCCGATGTCGTCGAGCCCCTCGAGCAGGCGCCAGCGGATGTAGTCGTCGATCTCGAACGGCACGACGAGCTCGCCGGCCCGTACCGTTTTCTCCGTCAGGTCCACCGTGACCTCGGTGCCGGGGGCGTTCTCCAGCAGCTTCCACAGCAGCTCGACGTCGGGCTGCGCCACCTGCGCGGCCACGAGGCCCGCCTTGGCCGAGTTGCCGCGGAAGATGTCGCCGAACCGGGAGGAGATGACCACGCGGAAGCCGTAGTCCATGAGCGCCCAGACGGCGTGCTCGCGCGACGAACCGGTGCCGAAGTCCTGCCCGGCCACGAGCACGGTCCCGCGCGAGAACGGCTCGATGTTCAGGATGAAGTCCGGCTGCTGGCGCCAGGCCTCGAACAGCCCGTCCTCGAACCCCGTGCGCTTGACGCTCTTGAGGTGCACCGCGGGGATGATCTGGTCGGTGTCGATGTTGGCCCGGCGCAGCGGCACGCCGATGCCCGTGTGGGTGCTGAACGGTTCCATCAGTCCAGGTCCTCCGGAGAGCTCAGGGTGCCGCGCACTGCCGTGGCCGCGGCCACGAGCGGGGACACCAGGTGGGTACGGCCGCCCTTGCCCTGGCGGCCCTCGAAGTTGCGGTTCGACGTGGACGCGCTGCGCTCACCCGGCGCGAGCTGGTCGGGGTTCATCCCGAGGCACATCGAGCAGCCCGCGGAGCGCCACTCGGCGCCCGCGCTGGTGAAGATCTCGTTGAGACCCTCGTCCTCGGCCTGGAACCGCACCCGCATCGACCCCGGGACGACCAGCATCCGGACGCCGTCGGCCACCTTCCGGCCCCGCATCACCGCTGCGGCGGCACGCAGGTCCTCGATGCGACCGTTGGTGCAGGAGCCGACGAACACGGTGTCGACGGACACCTCGCGCAGCGGGGTGCCGGCCTCCAGGCCCATGTAGGTGAGCGCCTTCTCCGCGGAGATGCGCTCGTTCTCGTCCACGATGCGGGACGGGTCGGGCACGCTCTCGGAGAGCGGCAGCCCCTGTCCCGGGTTGGTCCCCCACGTGACGAAGGGCGTGAGCGCGTCGGCGTCGATGTCCACCTCGGCGTCGAACGTGGCGTCGTCGTCGGTGCGCAGCTCGCGCCACGCCGCGACGGCCTCGTCCCACTGCTCGCCCTTCGGGGCGCGGTCGCGACCCTTCAGGTAGGCGAACGTGGTCTCGTCCGGGGCGATCATGCCGGCCCGCGCGCCCGCCTCGATCGACATGTTGCAGATCGTCATCCGCGCCTCCATCGAGAGGTTCTCGATGACGTTGCCCCGGTACTCGAGCACGTAGCCCTGGCCACCGCCGGTGCCGATCTGCGCGATCATCGCCAGCACCACGTCCTTGCTGGTGACGCCCTCAGCCAGCCGCCCGTCGGCCGAGTTGACGTTGATCGCCATGGTCCGGAACCGCTTGAGCGGCAGCGTCTGGGTGGCCAGCACGTGCTCCACCTCGGACGTTCCGATCCCGAAGGCCAGCGCCCCGAAGGCGCCGTGGGTGGAGGTGTGGCTGTCGCCGCACACGACCGTCGTGCCCGGCTGGGTGAGGCCGAGCTGCGGGCCCACGACGTGCACGATGCCCTGCTCGGCGTGGTTCATCGGGTAGAGCGGCACGCCGAACTCGGCGCAGTTCTTGCGGAGGGTCTCCACCTGCGTGCGCGACACCGGGTCGGCGATCGGCAGCTCGACGCCGATGGTGGGCACGTTGTGGTCCTCGGTGGCCACGGTGAGATCGGGACGCCGCACTCCGCGGTTGGCGAGTCTGAGACCGTCGAACGCCTGGGGGCTCGTGACCTCGTGCACCAGGTGCAGGTCGATGTAGAGCAGGTCGGGCTCGTTGCCCTCGCCACGTCGAACCAGATGTTGGTCCCAGACCTTCTCCGCCAGCGTGCTTCCCATATCCATCCCAATCCTGCTGGACGTCCCATATATCGGGACGTTAATATCGTCCCGTGAGACAGCTTAGCGGCGTCGGCGTTCTGGACAAGGCTGTGGGCGTACTTCGGGCCGCCGCGGCCGAGCCGTGCGGGCTGGCAGAGCTCTGTGAACGGACCGGTCTGCCCCGCGCCACCGCTCACCGTCTCGCCGTGGGGCTCGAGGTGCACGGACTGCTGCACCGCGGTGCCGACGGGCGCTGGCGGCCCGGCCCCACGCTCGCCGAGCTCTCCGCAGGCGGTGTCGACCCGCTGCTCGAGGCGGCCGCGGCCATCCTGCCGCGGCTGCGCGACATCACCGGCGAGAGCGTGCAGCTCTACCGCCGGGACGGCACGCAACGCATCTGCGTGGCCACCGCGGAGCCGGCCAGCGGGCTGCGCGACACCGTCCCCGTCGGCACGAGGCTGCCGATGACCGCGGGATCCGGGGCCAAGGTGCTGGCCGCATGGGCGGAGCCCACCGTGCAGCGCGCGGTACTGGCCGACGCCATGTTCGGCGAGCGGGTGCTCGTCGACGTCCGCAGGCGGGGCTGGGCCCAGAGCGTGGCCGAGCGCGAGTCCGGTGTGGCGAGCGTCTCGGCCCCCGTCCGCGACGGCTCCGGACAGGTGGTCGCGGCGGTCTCGGTGTCCGGTCCGGTCGACCGGATCGGGAGGCGCCCCGGTGTGCGCTGGGCCGCCGATCTGCTCGCGGCGGCCGAGGCGCTGCAGCACCGTTTGTAGCAGCCGCCGTGTAACGGCTGGATGTCGCATACGCATCGATACCCGCCGGTCGGGTGTCGGACCGGGCCGCTAACGTGACCGGCACTCTGCTCGATGGACACACAGAGTCGTACGGACACGAAGACGGGTGACGATGAGTTATCTGCTCGGCATCGATGTGGGCACCACCCGCACCGCAGCCGCTATCGGCCGGTCGGGTGGCCGCCCCGGTGATACCGAGATCGTCAACCTCGGCGACCGCTCCAGCGCCGTTCCCTCCGTCCTCTACATCGGCGACGACGGCACCGTCGTCGTCGGCGAGGCCGCCGAGCGGCGGGCGGTCAGCCACCCCGACCATGTGGTGCGCGAGTTCAAGCGCCGCATCGGCGACCCCACCCCGATCCTCGTCGCGGGCCGGCCGTGGGCTCCGGAGGAGCTGTCGGCGCGGCTGGTGCGCTGGGTCGTCGACCGGGCGGCCCAACGTGAGGGCGGCCCCGCCGTTCGCGTCGCGGTCACCCACCCCGCGTCGTGGGGCGCCCACAAGAAGGACCGGTTGGGCGGCGCGCTCGCCGGCCAGGGCCTGCCTGTCACGTTCATCGCCGAGCCACAGGCCGCGGCACTGCACTATGCGGCGGGCGAGCGGGTGGAACCCGGCTCCACCATCGCGGTGTACGACCTCGGCGGTGGCACGTTCGACGCCGCCGTCGTGCACAAGGACGGCCACGGCTTCACCCTCCTCGGGCGCCCGGAGGGCCTCGAGCGCCTCGGCGGCATCGACTTCGACGAGGTCGTCTTCGAGCACGTCCGCCAAGGGCTGCCGGAGGCGTTCGAGGGGCTCGACGACAACGACCCGGCGGTGCTGTCGGCCGTCGCGGCCGTCCGCCGCGAGTGCACCGAGGCCAAGGAAGCGCTCAGCAGCGACACCGAGGTCGCGATCCCGGTGATGACGCCCGCCGGGCAGGGCTCGGTGCGGCTGCACCGCAGCGAGTTCGAGGCCATGATCCGGCCCCGCGTCGAGGAGAGCGTCGACGCGCTGCGGCGGGCCGTGAGCTCGGCCGGCCTGGCGCCGGCGCAGCTCTCGGCCGTGCTGCTGGTCGGCGGGTCCTCGCGCATCCCGCTCGTGGGCCAACTCGTGTCCGAGCAGCTCGGGCGCCCGGTCGCGGTGGACGCCGACCCGAAGAACGCCATCGCCATGGGCGCCGTGCTGTCGATGGTGCCGGCGTCGAGCACCGGGGCGATGCCGCAGGTGCCTCCGTCCCGCACCGGCCAGCTCGCCCGGCAGCCCTCCGTCGGCACCGGGGCCACGCCGCCCGTCGGGGGGCAGTACCCCCCTCGGCCCGGCTACGGTGCAGCCGCCGCAGCCGCAGGCGCGGCGGCCGAGCCCACCCAGTGGATGTCCGGCTCCGGCAGCGGCCCGATCGCTCCCGCTGCGCACGTGCCGGCCGTCTACCCGGAACGCCCGCGGCTCGACCAGGACGACCCACCCGAGTTCGAGTACGCCGAGCACAGCCGGGGACCGAGCCCGGTACGCCTGGTGAGCATCGGCGGCGCCGTCGCCGCGGTGGCCGTGGTCGCAGCGGTGTTCATGTGGCCCACCGGGCAGCCGGTTCCGGTCGACTCCAACTCGCCCAGTGCCGTCCCGCCCGCCTCGGCGGTGCAGGACCCCGGTTCCACTGCGGCGCCGGAAACCGAGAGCCCGCGCGACGGGGAAGAGCCGACGCACGGGCGTCCCGTCCCGCCTCCCCCGCCGGGGGTGGCGAAGCCCACTCAGCAGGCGCCGGTCACGTCGGAGGATCAGCCCCCGCCCACGCGTACCGAGCCCAGCACGAACCCCACCACGACTCAGAATCAGAATCCGACCACTACCCCCCGGACGACGACGCCGCGCCCCACGACGGAGCCGCCCCCGACAACCCAGCAGCCTCCTCCCTCAGGAGGGCCGCCGCCCCCGAACGCCAGCGGAACGGGAGCGCCTCCCGGGAACCAGGGGCCTCCGCTCTGATCCACTCCGCCGGCCGGGAACCGGGCGCCTTCGGGCGAGCCCGTTCCCGGCCGGCGGTGTCGTTGTGCCCAGCGATCACGTGCAAATACAAGTAAGGCCCGTTCCGGATAACCGGAACGGGCCTTACTCGATGTAGCCCCGACGGGATTTGAACCCGCGCTACCGCCTTGAGAGGGCGGCGTCCTAGGCCGCTAGACGACGGGGCCGTGGAAACGCTGTATGAGATTATCAGACCGCTTCTGGCGCGTTTCCGCTGGGGTACCAGGACTCGAACCTAGACTAACTGAACCAGAATCAGTCGTGCTGCCAATTACACCATACCCCAAGGGTTCAGGATCATCCGGGGCTCCATGTGGTGGTGGAGCCCGGTGTCCCCTGCCCTGCGTCGAACACTCTAGCCGAGCCCTCCGGCGCGCTCCAAACCGGCCCTGAGTCGCGCGAGCGACCGTTCGCGGCCCAGCAGCTCCATCGATTCGTACAGCGGCGGGGACACCGTACGGCCGCTCACGGCCACCCGCACGGGCGCGAACGCCTTGCGCGGCTTGAGCCCCAGCCCATCGATCAGCGCCGACTTCAGGGCGTCCTCGATGCGCTCCGTCGACCACTCGGGAAGCCCGTCCAGGCCGGTCAGAGCAGCTTCCAGCACCGGCGCCGCGTCGGCGCCGAGGTTCTTCTCGGCAGCGTCGGCCTCGGGGGCGAAGCCCTCCTCCGGCACGAACAGGAAGCGCAGCATCCGCGCGGCATCCGACAGCACGACACTGCGCTCCTGCACGAGCGGAGCCGCCGCGTCGAGCAGCGCGCGCTGCTCCGCGGTGATCGAACCGTCGTCAGTGCCGGTGATCACACCTTCGGCCACGAGGTAGGGCTCGACCCGCCGCGCGAACTCCTCGACGGGCAGCGCGCGCAGATGGGCGGCATTGATGGCCTCGGCCTTTTTCAGGTCGAACCGCGCGGCGTTGCGCGATACCCGGGATATGTCGAACGCTGCGACCATCTCGTCCATCGTGAAGACGTCGCGGTCCTCGGAGATCGCCCACCCGAGCAACGCCAGGTAATTGAGCAGGCCTTCCGGGAGGAAACCCCGCTCGCGGTAGAGGAAGAGGTTCGACTCGGGATCGCGCTTGGAGAGCTTGCGGTTGCCTTCCCCGGTCACGAGCGGGAGATGCCCGTAGCGGAACGGTCCGGTGCCGATTCCCACCCGCGCGAGCGCCTCGAGCAGCGCGATCTGGCGCGGGGTGGAGGAGAGCAGGTCCTCCCCGCGCAGGACGTCGGTGATGCCCATGAGCGCGTCGTCGACCGGGTTGGTGAGGGGGTAGAGCGGGGTGCCGTCGCCGCGGGCGAGCACGAAGTCGGGCACGGTGCCGGCCCGGAACGTCACCTCGCCCCGCACGAGGTCGGTGAAGGAGATGTCCCGGTCCGGCATCCGCAGCCGGTACACCGGCGCGCGACCCTCCGCCCGGAACGCGGCGCGCTGCTCGTCGGTGAGGTGGCGGTCGGCGTTGTCGTAGCCGAGCTTCGGGTCACGGCCGGCGGCGCGGTGACGGGCCTCGATCTCGTCGGCCTTCGAGTACGACTCGTAGACCTCGTCCGCGTCGATCAGCCGCTGCAGCGCATCGGCGTACACCGCTCCGCGTTCGCTCTGCCGGTACGGGCCGTTCGGGCCGCCGACCTCGGGGCCCTCGTCCCAGTCCAGCCCGAGCCAGCGCAGCGCGTCGAGCAGCGCGGCGTAGGACTCGGCGGAGTCGCGGCTGGCGTCGGTGTCCTCGATCCGGAACACGAAGGTGCCGCCGTGGTGGCGGGCGTGGGCCCAGTTGAACAGCGCGGTACGGATGAGACCGACGTGGGGTGTGCCCGTCGGGGACGGGCAGAAGCGCACCCGGACGCCGGCCGGGGGCCGGGACTCGCTCGCAAGCTCGCTCATGATGCCGCCAGCCTATCGAGCGTGCGGGGTGGCCTTCCGTCCCCGAGGCGCCTAGAATTCAACGTATGTTGATTAACGAGCGCACGACCTGCCTCGTCGTCGGCGGTGGCCCTGCCGGTCTGGTACTCGGCCTGCTCATGGCCCGCGGCGGGGTCGATGTGACGGTGCTGGAGAAGCACCCGGACTTCCTGCGTGACTTCCGCGGCGACACCGTGCACGCATCCACCCTCACCCTGCTCGACGAGCTGGGGTTGGGCGAGCGGTTCGCCGCGCTGCCCCAGCGGCGGCTCGACCGCGCACAGGTGCAGCTGGACACCGGCACCTTCCAGATGGCCGACCTGCGCAGGCTGCCCGGCGCCCACCAGCACATCGCGATGGTGCCCCAGTGGGACTTCCTCGACCTCGTCGCCGACGCTGCCGAGGCCGAGCCCACCTTCACCCTGCGCCGCAACGCCGAGGTCGTGGCCCTGCTCCACGACGGCGACCGGGTGGCAGGCGTGCGCTACCGCGACCGCACCGACGGCACCGAGCACGAGCTGCGCGCCGGCCTCACCGTGGCCTGCGACGGGCGCGGGTCCGCGGTGCGCGAAGCGGCCGGACTGACGCCGCGCTCGTTCGGCGTCCCGATGGACGTGTGGTGGTTCCGCCTGCCCCGCCACGCGGAGGACCCCGTGGGTGGTGTGGGCCGCATCGGCAGCGGCGGGTTCCTCGTGATGATCGACCGCGGGGACTACTGGCAGTGCGCCTACCTCATCCGCAAGGGCGCCGACGCGGAGATGCGCGCGGCGGGCATCCCGCAGTTCCGGGCGCGGATCACCCGGCTGCTGCCCTGGCTGGGGGACCGGATGGAGGCACTGACGTCGTTCGACGACGTGAAGCTGCTCGACGTCCGGCTGGAACGGCTGCGCCGCTGGTACCGCGACGGCCTGCTGCTCATCGGCGACGCGGCACACGCGATGTCACCGGTCGGCGGGGTCGGCATCAACCTGGCCGTGGCCGACGCCGTGGCCACCGCACGGCTGCTCACCCCCGCGCTGCGGTCCGGCGGGATCGTGCCGCTCGCGCTGCTGCGCCGCGTCCAGATGCGGCGCTGGTGGCCCACCGCCCTGATCCAGAGCGGGCAACGCCTCGCCCACCGCAGGATCCTCGGCGACAAGGCGGCCGACCCCGGCCGGGTCGACGTGCCCGCCGGGCCGCCGGACACGGCCGCGCCCGGCATGTTCGACACGTCGGGCGCAGGCGCGGCTCCCACGGGCACGGTGCCGTTCCCGTTGAGCATGTTGAAGAGGTTCCCGGTGTTGCAGGGCATCCCGGCGCGGCTCATCGCGATCGGTCCGCTGCCCGAGCACGCGCCGGAGTGGGCTCGGCGGGCGGAGTTGCCGGCGACCCGGGCCTGAGCGCCCACGCCGACGCGGGCGGCGTAGGTCATCGCCCGAGCCCACTTCGGACGGTCACCGGGACCACCGACGCGAGGAGCCCGGCTGCGGCCGCCGCGAGCCACCCGAATCCGGCCGCCGCGTAGAGCGGGCCGGCCAGCAGCCCGGCGACTGCGGCGCCGCCGTACGTCGCTGCGGTGTTGAGGGCGAGCACCGCGCTGCGGAGGTGCGCACCCGCCCCGGCAAGCCGGCTCACCAGCACCGTCAGCCCGATGTGGTTGACCAGCCCCCACACCGACGCCGCCGCGAGGAACGCCGGCAGTACGCCGATCGTGACGGCCAGGGCCAGGTAGACCACGGCGAGCAGCGCGAGCACCGGTGCGACGAGGCGCGCGGTGCCCCACCGGTCCAGCAGGCGGTCGGCGCACGCGGCGAGCCCGAAGCCGAGCCCGTAGCTCAGCGCGACGAGGCCGGCCGTCGTGGCGCCGCCTCCGTGCAGCGCCCGGACCTCGACGCCCGCGAACGCGAACACCCCGTAGAACGCGGTCATGAACGCGAGCACGCCGGCAAGCAGGGGCGCCACGCCGCGCGCACGGAAGGCGGCGCCCAGTGCGGCCCGGCCCGATCCGGCAGATGGGACCGCGGGGAGCAGCGCATAGAGCGCCATCTGCAGCGCGCACAGCCCTGCCAGCGCACCGAACGCCGCCCGCCAGCCCACCGCGTCACCGAGCACGGTGGCCAGCGGCACCCCTGCCACCAGCGCGATCGACCAGCCCGTCAGCACGCGTCCGGTCGCCCGGGCGGCAGCGCCCGGGGGCGCGAGCTCCGCAGCGAGCGAGTAGGTCGCCGGCAGGAGCACACCGACTCCGGCTCCGCCGACGAGCTGCGCCAGCGCGAGCACCGTCCAGTGCGGAGCGACGGCGGACCCCCCGGCGGCGACGGCGAGGGTCCCCATACCGGCGAGCAGGACAGTGCGGGGCGCCACGGAGTCGAGCCGGTGACCCAGCAACAGCGCCGACGCGACGATTCCGATGCCGTAGGCCGAAAGTGCCCGGCCGGCCTCGGTCGTACCCGTGGCGAGTCCCGTCGCAATGTCGGACAGCAACGGGGCGAGCACGAAGGCTTGAGCGCCGACCACCACGATCCCGCCGGTGAGCACGGCTGGCGCGAGCAGGCGGGAGCGATGCCGGACATCAGTCATGTACCGAAGATGCGTCAGCGGATCAGCCCGGTCCACCGTCGTTCGTCAAGTCCGAACCACTTTCAGCCGGAGGAATGTCAGCATGCACCCGTGGACGTTATCGACCGGAGGATCATCGGGCTGCTCCTCGAGGACGCGGGCCGCACGTACGCGCAGCTGGGTCGAGAAGTGTCGCTCTCCCCCGCCGCCGTCCACGAGCGGGTGCGGCGGCTGCGCGCCTCGGGTCACATCCGCCGTACCACGGTGGAGGTCGACCCCGACGCGATCGGCCGGCCGGTACTGGCGTTCGTCCTCGTCGACAGCGAGGGGTGGGTCAAGGACGAGTTCTTCGCCGCCGCACGGCGGGACCCGCGGATCGAGGAGGCGCACTCGGTGGCCGGGAACAGCAACTTCCTGCTCAAGGTGCGCGTGGGCGACCCCGACGAGCTGGAGGACGTCCTGCACGGCCTCTACCGGATCGAGGGCGTGGTGCGGAGCCGGACGATCATGGTGCTGCGGCGGGGGTTCGAGCGGGGCATCGGGATCGCCCCGCCACCGCCCGCCGGCTGACCGGTCAGTGCGCCTCGGCGATGCCGCACTCCCCGACCCGGCGGAAGCCCACCCGCTCGTAGACGCGGGTGGCGGTGTCGTCACCCGCGGCGAGGAACACCACCTCCGCACCCGCGGCCCGGGCCGCCCGGGCCAGCACAGCCGCCAGCGCTGCACCCAGGCCGCGGCCACGCGCCGCCGCGGCCGTACCGATCCCGACCAGCTCGACCACGTCACCCGAGCGCTGCGCCGATCCCGCCGCCACCGGGCCGTCCGGACCCGTGACCAGCGCTCGCGCGATCGCCCCTGCCGCAAGGTCGGCCCGCAGCTCGGCGAGCGCGGCCCCCACGGGCGGGCGCGGCGGCGGCGCGCCGAAAGCCGTGGCGGCCACGGACAGCACCGAGTGCACCGCCGCCTGCAGATCTCCGTCGGCCGGCCCGAGCAGGCGGGCCGAGAAGCCGGACGGGAACTCGACGGCCGCCGGTTCACCGTCGAGCACGAGCAGCGGGCACACCGTGACCGGCAGCCCCGCGGCGCCGACGGCGTCCGCCATCGACGGGCACTCGCTCACGACCCACTCGAACGCCTCCGGCACACCCAGTGCCCGCTGGCGGCCCCGGACCCGCTCGACGTCCTGTGCGGTGACCGGCGGACCGTCCGGGATCGGGCGGGCGTAGAACGGATAGCCCGGCCGGTTGCGGACGAACAGCCGCAGCGGGCCGTCGTCCGTCGCGCTCGCCCACTGCCGCGGGACCTCGTCGCAGAACAGGTCGATCCGCCGCAGCACGTCGTCCACGGGCGCAGATCTTGCCCTGTGTCAGCTCGCCGCCTGCACGGGGACGGGCGCACGCAGCGCCGCGAACGCCAGTGCGTCGACCAGCGCCAGCCAGGACGCCTCGACGACGTTGCTGTGCACGCCCACGGTGGTCCACGACCCCGAGCTGCCGGTGGACTCCAGCAGCACCCGCGTGACGGCGTCCGTGCCGTAGCTCTGCGAGCGCCCGGTGGTGAGGATGCGGACCTTGTAGTCTGACAGCTCCACGTCCGACAGCCACGGGCACGACGGCGTCAGCGCCGCCCGCAACGCCGCATCGAGCGCGTTGACCGGGCCGTTCCCCTCCGCGGTGGCGATCCGCCGCTCCCCGTCGCCGAGGACGACGCGGACGGTCGCCTCGGCCAACACGTCCGCGTCGGCGCTGTGCTCGACGATCACGCGGTAGGACTCGAGGGCGAACGGCACCCGGTCCGCCTCACCCATGGCCGAACGCATGAGCAGCTCCAGCGAGGCGTCGGCCGCCTCGAACGACCAGCCCTCCGCCTCGCGCTCCTTCACCGTGGCGACCAGCGCCGACACCGCGTCGGGTTGGCCGGCCAGGTCCAGGCCGAGCTCCGCCCCCTTGAGCTCGACACTCGCCCGGCCGGCCATCTCGGTGACCAGCACCCGCTGCCCGTTGCCCACGACCACAGGGTCCATGTGGTTGTACAGCTCCGGGTCCACCTTGATCGCACTCGCGTGCAGGCCCGCCTTGTGGGCGAACGCTGACGTCCCGACATACGCCTGGTGGGTGTCGGGAGCGATGTTGGCGATCTCCGCCAACGCGTGCGAGGTGCGGGTCAGCTCGCCGAACGCGCCGTCCGGTAGGACGGGCATGTCCAGCTTGGTCACCAGGTTCCCGACGACGGCGAACAGGTCGGCGTTGCCGGTCCGTTCGCCGTAACCGTTCGCGGTGCACTGCACGTGCGTCGCGCCGGCCTGCACCGCGGTGACCGAGTTGGCCACCGCGGAGCCCGTGTCGTCCTGGCAGTGGATGCCGAGACGGAAACCGGTGCGCCCGGCCACCTCGGCCACCACCTCGGCGATGCCCAACGGGAGCATGCCGCCGTTCGTGTCGCACAGCACCACGACGTCCGCCCCCGCCGACACCGCGGCGTCCAGCACCCGCAACGCCGTGTCCGGGTCGAACCGGTAGCCGTCGAAGAAGTGCTCGGCGTCGAGGAACACCCGCCGGCCCTCGCCATGCAGGAACGCCACCGTGTCAGCCACCATCGCGCAGTTCTCCGCCACGTCGGTGCGCAGGGCCCGCTCGATGTGACGGCGGTCGGACTTCGCGACGAGCGTGACCGCCGGCGCCCGGCTCTCCAGCAGCGCCCGGACCTGCGGGTCCGCCGCCGCCGTCGTCCCGGCCCGGCGGGTCGCCCCGAACGCCACCAGCACCGCGTGCCGCAGCTCCAGCTCCCCCTCCGCGGCACGGGCGAAGAACTCGGTGTCCTTCGGCATCGCCCCCGGCCATCCCCCCTCGATGAACCCGACCCCCAGCGCGTCCAGGTGCCGGGCGACGGCCAGCTTGTCGGCCACGGAGTAGCTGATGCCCTCGCGCTGAGCGCCGTCGCGCAGAGTCGTGTCGTAGACGTGGAAGACGTCTCCGAGCGGGGTTCCGGCCGGTTCGGTGCGGGACATCCGGGAGCTCCTGGAGGTGGGTCGGGCGTGATCGGGCAACAAAAAAGACCCCCCGCGAATGCGAGAGGTCTGCGCGTCGGCTGGTGGTGCTGGTTAGCCGACGCGCCTGTCGATAATGATCACGAAGAGATGCTGCACGAAGGTGAGCATGCCACGCGCCACCCCCACCCCGCCACCCACCCCCCCGCGGCGAGGCCCCCGGGAAGTTCAGGAAAGCCACTTTCCTGCCCTGAGAGGGCCTGAAAGTGGCTTTCCTGAACCGAGGTCTTCCGTTCGCCCACGGGTCCGGCGACCTTCGCGGATCATCTTCGGCATGGGGGTGCTGGCACGGTCCCGAGGTAGCGAACTCCGCGACGCCTTTCCGCTCCGGGTGGCCAGCGTGCGTCAGCTGGTTGCCCTCGGTTTCTCGGAGCGCACTGTGTACAAGCGTTGTCTGGACGGCGGACCGTGGCAGCGGATCCTGCCTGGTGTGGTGCTGCTGTTCACCGGAACACCCAGTCAGGATCAGCGGATCCGCGCGGCCCTGCTGCTGGGTGGAGAGGACGCAGTTCTCACCGGCATCGAGGCTTGCCGACGTCACGGCATCCGCCGAGGACCGGTCCGGCAACGGGGCGACCGGGAAGCAACCCAGGACGTCCACATCCTCGTCCCCGATCGCCGGCAGGTCCGCTCGGTGGGTTTCGTCCACGTCGAACGGACCGGCCGGCTACCGCAGTCGATAGTGCGCGGCGGGATCCCGTTGGCCCCTGTCCAGCGCGCTTGTGTCGACACGGTCCGGCGGCTACCCGCGCCTGGAGATGTCGCGGAACTGCTGTCCGACGCCGTCCAGCGCGGGTTGTGCACGGTCGCAGCTCTTGGCGGCGAGCTCGAAGCCGGTTCGCGGAGAGGTACAGCGGTGCCGCGCAGAGTTCTCGGTGAGCTCGCGGAGGGCGTGCGTTCCGCTGCCGAACTGGAGGCGAAGCGGCTCTGGAGCAGCACCGGGCTGCCCGAGCCATGGTGGAACGCGGCGGTGTACGACGCCGAGGGACGGTTCCTCGGCGTGGCGGACTGCTGGCTCGACGACGTCGCGATGGTGTGGGAGATCGAGTCCAGCGAATGGCACCTGAGCCCCGCCGACCACGACACCACCGTCGAGCGGGCCGCCGGCTTCGTCGCGGCCGGAGCGGTGTACACCGCGTCCAAACCGAAGAAGATCCTCACGAACCCGGAGGACGTGGTGGCCACACTCCGAGCGACGTACGAACAGGCCCGGAAACGCCCCCGACCACCACTGCGAGCAATCCGAACCACGCAGTGAGGACTGCCCAAGTTCAGGAAAGCCACTTTCCTGCCCTGAGAGGGCCTGAAAGTGGCTTTCCTGAACTTCGGGCGGGGCTCCGCCCCGGGGGTGGGGAGTTACGGGGCGGGGGTTGTGGCGTGCGCGCTCACCAGGGCGGCGAGGCGGTCGCCGATGCTCTGGGTGTGGCCGGTGGCGCTGTGGTCCCTCGTGGCGAGGTCGAACGCCACGGCGGCCTCGATGCGGCGGGCCGCGTCGCGGTTGCCGAGGTGGTCGAGCAGCAGGGCCACGGAGAGCACGGCGGCCGTGGGGTCGGCGATGCCCTGGCCCGCGATGTCGGGTGCGCTGCCGTGCACCGGCTCGAACATGCTCGGGTTGCGGCGGCTCACGTCGAGGTTGCCGCTGGCCGCGAGGCCGATGCCCCCGGTGACGGCGGCGGCGAGGTCGGTGAGGATGTCGCCGAAGAGGTTGTCGGTGACGATCACGTCGAACCGGCCGGGGTCGGTGACCAGGTGGATCGTGGTGGCGTCGATGTGCTGGTAGGCCACGCTCACCTCGGGGTGCTCGAGCGAGACCTCCTCCACCAGCCGCGACCACAGGCGCCCGGAGTAGCTCAGCACGTTGGTCTTGTGCACGAGCGTGAGGTGCTTGCGGGAACGGCGGGAGGCGCGGCTGAAGGCGTCACGGACGACGCGCTCCACGCCGTAGGCCGTGTTGACGCTGACCTCGGTGGCGATCTCCTGCGGCGTGTCCTTGCGGAGCAGGCCGCCGGTGCCGACGTACGGGCCCTCTGTGCCCTCCCGCACCACCAGCAGGTCGATCTCGTTGTTGCCGGCGAGCGGACCGCGGACGCCGGGGTAGAGCCGGGCCGGGCGCAGGTTCACGTGGTGGTCGAGCTCGAAGCGCAGGCGCAGCAGGAGTCCGCGCTCCAGGATGCCGCTGGGCACGGACGGGTCGCCCACGGCGCCGAGCAGGATCGCGTCATGCTCCTGCAGCTCCGTGAGGACCGACTCGGGCAGCAGCTCGCCGGTGGAGTGCCAGCGCGCCGCACCGAGGTCGTAGGTCGTGGTCGCCGCACCGGGCTCGACCTCGTTGAGGACCTTCAGCGCCTCGTCGATGACCTCCGGCCCGATGCCGTCTCCGGGAATGACCGCAAGGCGCATTACCGATGTCCTCTCTCCAGTTGACCCCGAAACAGCCGGGCGCACGTTACCCGCTGCAACGATGCCGCTAAGCTCTCCGCCATCCGATCGTGGTCACCCCATCGGATGGAACTGATGCGGAAGCGAGGCAGTCAGGACCTCCCCTGGTGCGACACGCCCCCATGCGGGCCATTCTGCCCCCGCCCATCTGCCGGGTTGTGCCCCACCCCCGCATGCCCTCACCCGGATGCCGGTGGCTGCTGTCGACTCGGACGTGTCCTTGCAGGTCAGAGCATCACCCGTTCGCCGAGGCAACGCTGCTCACAGCCATCAGCACCGGCGATTCGCCGCCTGCGCAGCGGCCGCTGTGGTCGTCCCCCGGACGCCGGAGTGCGCTGCCGGGGCGGCCATGGCGCCCCGTGGCGCCACCGCGCGGAGGCGGCGGCGCTCGGGGTGTTTTTCAGGCTCCAGGCGAGGTCAGGACCCTGTTCGACGTGACGGACGACACGCCACCCGCCCCCGCCCCGCAGGCGCAACGGCACCACGGGGAGAGGGTGGACGACCGCGACGGGTGACGCGGCCGGGCTCCGGATTCACCGGATCCGACGGCGTCACCCGTACCACCGGACGGACGCGACACGGTGCGCAGTGGGTACCCGAACGGGTCAGTCGGTGTCGAAGGAGATCAACCGGGTGGTGCGGGCGCCCACGGACGCACCGATCGGCTCCAGCACGCCCGGGTCGACGGCCCGGTCGACGCGCAGGAGCATGATCGCGTCGGTGCCGTCGGTGGTCTGGCTGATCTGCGCCGCCTCGATGTTGACCGCGGCCTCGCCGAGCAGCGAGCCCACGCGGCCCATGACGCCGGGCCGGTCGGAGTACTCGAGAAGCAGCACGTCACCCTCGGCCCGCAGGTCGAAGTGGCGCCCGTTGACCTCGACGAGCTTCTCCACCTGGGCGCGCCCGGTGAGCGTGCCGGAGACCGTGATGGACGTGCCGTCGGGCATGGCGGCGCGCAGCTGCACAACGCTGCGGTGGTTCTCGCTCTCGGGCGCGGTGGTCACCTCGACCTCGACGCCCCGCTCCGCGGCGATGCCCGGCACGTTGACGAACGTGACCTGGTCCTCGACGACGTGGGTGAAGACGCCGCGCAGCGCGGCCAGCGCCAGTACCGAGACGTCCTCGGCCGCGAGCTCACCGGCGACGTCCACGGTGACCGAGCTGGGCAGCCGGCCGGCGACGGCGTGGAGCACCGTGCCGAGCTTCTGCGTGAGCGGCAGCCAGGGCCGGACCTCCTCGCCCACCACGCCGGTGACCTGCACGTTGACCGCGTCCGGCACGAACTCACCGGCGAGCGCCAGCTGCACCGAGCGGGCGACGTCGGTGCCCGCGCGGTCCTGGGCCTCGTCGGTGGAGGCGCCCAGGTGCGGGGTGACGACCACCTGCGGCAGCTCGAACAGGGGGCTCGAGGTGGTGGGCTCGGTGACGTAGACGTCGATGCCGGCACCGCCGACGTGGCCGCTGCGCACGGCCTCGGCCAGCGCGTCCTCGTCGACCAGGCCACCGCGCGCCGCGTTCACGATGATCACGCCGGGCTTGGTGAGCGCGAGCTGGTCCTTGCCGATGAGCCCGAGGGTCTCGGCCGTCTTGGGCAGGTGGATCGAGATCGCGTCGGCGCGCCGCAGCAGATCCTCGAGGCTCACCAGCTCGATGCCGAGCTGGCCGGCCCGGGCCGGGGCGACGTACGGGTCGTAGGCGATCAGCTCGACGCCGAACGCGGCGAGGCGCTGGGCCACCAGCTGACCGATCTTGCCCAGCCCGACGATGCCGACGAGCTTGCCGTTGAGCTCGACACCGGTGAACGAGCTGCGCTTCCACTGCCCGGAGCGCAGGCTCGCGTCGGCCGCGGGGATGTGGCGCGCGGCCGACAGCAGCAGCGCGACGGCGTGCTCGGCGGCGGAGACGATGTTGGAGGTCGGGGCGTTCACGACCATGACGCCGCGGGCCGTGGCGGCCGGCACGTCGACGTTGTCCAGGCCGACGCCGGCGCGGGCGACGACCTTCAGGCGCGTGGACGCGGCGAGAGCTTCGGCATCGACCTTGGTGGCGGAGCGGACGAGGACGGCATCGGCGTCGGCGATCGCGGCCAGGAGAGCGGGGCGGTCGGTGCCGTCCACGTGGCGGATCTCGACGTCGTCGCCGAGCAGCGCCACCGCTGAGGGGGCGAGCTTCTCGGCGAGCAGGACGACAGGGCGGGCGACGGTGGTCACGACGGTTGCAGTGCTCCCCGGATCGGCGGCTGGGTACGTGCCCGATGGTAGTTGCGCTCCACGACCGGTGGGCCGGCGGCGTGGGCGGTGCAACACGCTGAACAGGACGAACGGTAGGGGCAGCCCACCCTCGGGACGAACCATCGGCACGATCGCACTCGCACCAGGGCCGGGCTGCGTTAACCGGGCTCCGGCGCGCGGGCGGCGCTCCCGACCGGATCCACCGGTCGAGAGCACCGCTCGCGCGAACGGCTCCTGCGGCTCAGGTGGCCTTCGAGCCGACCCAGCTCATGAGGCCGCGCAGCTTCTCGCCGACCTGCTCGATCGGGTGCTCGGCACCCTCCTTCTGGAGGCGGCTGAAGTTCGGGCGGCCCGCCTCGTCCTCGGCCACCCACTCCTGCGCGAAGCGGCCGTCCTGGATCTCGGCGAGGATCTTGCGCATCTCGTCCTTGACGGCCGGCGTGATCACCCGCGGGCCGCGGGTGAGGTCGCCGTACTCGGCCGTGTCGGAGATCGAGAAGCGCTCGTTGGCGATGCCGCCCTCGTACATCAGGTCGACGATCAGCTTGAGCTCGTGCAGGCACTCGAAGTACGCGATCTCCGGCGCGTAGCCGGCCTCCGTGAGCACCTCGAACCCGGTCTGGACGAGTGCGGCGGCGCCACCACAGAGCACGGCCTGCTCACCGAACAGGTCGGTCTCGGTCTCCTCCTTGAACGTGGTCTCGATGACGCCAGCGCGGGCGCCGCCGATGGCCGCGGCGTAGGAGAGGGCGAGGGCCTTCGCGTTGCCGCTCGGGTCCTGCTCGACGGCGATCAGGCAGGGCACGCCCTTGCCGTCGACGAACTGGCGGCGCACGAGGTGGCCGGGCCCCTTCGGGGCGACCATCGCCACGTCGACGTCGGCAGGCGGCTTGATCAGCTCGTAGCGGATGTTGAAGCCGTGCCCGAAGAAGATCGCGTCGCCCGGCTGGAGGTGCGGCGCGATGTCGTCGGAGTAGATGTGGCGCTGCTTGGTGTCGGGCGCCAGGATCATGATCAGGTCGGCCTCGGCGGACGCCTCGGCGGGCGTCACCACCCGCAGGCCCTCGTCCGCTGCCTTCGCGCGGCTCTTCGAGCCCTCGGGCAGCCCGATCCGGACGTCGACCCCCGAGTCGCGCAGCGAGAGCGCGTGCGCGTGGCCCTGGCTGCCGTAGCCGATCACCGCGACCTTGCGGCCCTGGATGATCGAGAGATCGGCGTCGTCGTCGTAGTAGATGTTCACAGCCATGACTGGTGAAGGGTCCTTTCGGGGGTTGCTTAACGGATGGCAGCGGCGGCGGTGATCGAGCGGGGACCGCGGCCGACGGCCACCATCCCGGACTGCACCATCTCGCGGATGCCGAACGGCTCGAGGTTCTTGAGCAGGGCGCTGAGCTTGTCGGCGGTGCCGGTGGCCTCGATCGTGAGCGCCTCCGGCGTCACGTCCACCGCCTTGGCCCGGAACAGGTTGACGATCTCGAGCACCTGGCTGCGCACGCCGGGGTCGGCACGCACCTTGACCAGCAGGAGCTCGCGCTGCACGGATGCGGCAGGCTCGAGCTCCACGATCTTGATCACGTGGATGAGCTTGTTGAGCTGCTTGGTGACCTGCTCGAGGGGGAAGTCGTCGACCGCCACGACGATGGTCATGCGCGAGATGTCGGGGTGCTCGGTGGGCCCGACGGCGAGGGACTCGATGTTGAAGCCCCGCCGGGAGAACAGGCCCGAGATCCGGGCGAGCACACCCGGCTTGTCCTCGACGAGCACCGACAGCGTGTGCCGCTGGATCACGACTCCTCACCCTGCCTCATGGCCTCCGCCGCGACGGAGCCGGTGCCGGCGTCGTCGGCGACGATCTCGTCGGTGTCGAAGAGCGGCCGGATGTTGCGGGCCGCCATGATCTCGGAGTTGCCGGTGCCCGCGGCCACCATGGGCCACACCTGCGCGTCGGCGCCGACCACGAAGTCGATCACGACCGGGCGGTCGTTGATCTCCATCGCCTGCTGGATGACCTTGTCGACCTCGTCCTTGGACTCCGCGCGCAGGCCGACGCAGCCCATCGCCTCGGCCAGCAGCAGGAAGTCCGGGATGCGGTGCTTGTGCGTGCCGAGGTCGCTCTGCGAGTAGCGCTCGGAGTAGAAGAGCGTCTGCCACTGCCGGATCATGCCGAGGTTGCCGTTGTTGATGACGGCGACCTTGATCGGGATGCCCTCGAGCGCGCAGGTGGCGAGCTCCTGGTTGGTCATCTGGAAGCAGCCGTCGCCGTCGATGGCCCACACGACGCCCTCCGGAAGGCCCATCTTGGCGCCCATCGCGGCCGGCACCGCGTAGCCCATCGTGCCGAGTCCGCCCGAGTTGAGCCACGTGCGCGGCTTCTCGTACCTGACGAACTGCGCGGCCCACATCTGGTGCTGCCCGACGCCCGCCACGTACACGGCGTCCGGACCCGCGATCTGCCCGATCCGCTCGATCACGTACTCGGGTGACAGCGAGCCGTCGGCCGGCCAGTCGTAGCCCAGCGGGTAGGTGGAGCGCAGCCCGTCGAGCCTCGACCACCATGCGGTGAGGTCGGCGTGGCCGCGCTCGGCCCGCTCGGTGCGCAGCGCGTCGATGAGCTCGGCGATGACCTCCTTGGCGTCGCCCACGATCGGGACGTCCGCCCGGCGGTTCTTGGAGATCTCGGCCGGGTCGATGTCGGCGTGCACGACCGCCGCGTCGGGCGCGAAGCTGGCGAGATGGCCGGTGACCCGGTCGTCGAACCGCGCCCCGAGCGCGACGAGCAGGTCGGACTCCTGCATGGCGGCCACCGCGGTGACGGTGCCGTGCATGCCGGGCATCCCGACGTGCTGGCGGTGGCTGTCCGGGAAGACGCCGCGGGCCATCAGCGTGGTGACCACCGGGATACCGGTGAGCTCCGCCAGCTCCAGGAGCTCGGGCGAGGCCTCCGCCTTGAGCACGCCGCCACCGACGTAGAGCACCGGCCGCTGCGCCGAGCTGATCAGCTTGGCGGCCTCCCGGATCTGCTTGCCGTGCGGCCGGGTGGTGGGCCGGTAGCCGGGCAGCTGCAGCTCGGGGGGCCAGGAGAACGTGGTGCGTTCCTGCAGCACGTCCTTCGGAATGTCCACCAGCACCGGGCCGGGTCGGCCCGTGGACGCCAGGTGGAACGCCTCCGCGATGGCGCGCGGGATCTCCGCCGCGTCGGTCACGAGGGTGTTGTGCTTGGTCACCGGCATGGTGATGCCGGTGATGTCCGCTTCCTGGAACGCGTCGGTGCCGATCAGCGCGCGGGTCTGCTGACCGGTGATCGCGACGATCGGGACGGAGTCCATGTAGGCGTCGGCGATCGGGGTGACGAGGTTGGTCGCGCCCGGGCCCGACGTCGCCATGCAGACGCCCACCTTGCCCGTGGCCTGCGCGTACCCGGTGGCCGCGTGCCCCGCGCCCTGCTCATGGCGGACCAGCACGTGCCGCACGCGCGTCGAGTCGAGTAGCGGGTCGTAGGCGGGGAGGATGGTGCCGCCCGGAATACCGAAGACGACCTCGCAGCCCACCTCCTCGAGCGAGCGGACGAGCGACTGGGCGCCGGTCATGGGCACCCGGTCGAAGCGCAGGCCGGGAACGGCCTGCACCGGCGCCTGCTGGGCAGGGCTCGAACCGGGTTGGGAGCCCTGACGGCCCGGCGGCGGCGCCGGCTTCGGTCCCGACGGTCCGGGGACCGGGCCGGAACGGGGCGTTGCGGTGGTCATCTACGGTCAGCTCCGGGAGTTGGGGCCAGACATGAAAAAACCCCCGACCGCCGGGAGGCGGAACGAGGGTGGCGCGTCGACGACCGAGGGCTCGCTCAGGCGTGGACGCGCCTGCGAAGTACGAGCACCCGGACGGCTGACATGACCGCGACGCTAGACGGCCGCCGGTCGAGGCGTCAAATTTCCTGGGACCGATGTACCAGATGGTGGGACGCCTCCGACGGTCCGGGCCCGGTTGTCCGAATACCGGCGGGCCGGGACCCGACCGCCCACCCGCAGGTGGGGATCGGTCCCGGATGAGACGATGGCCGGGTGAGCACCACCGGCGACGAGCCCACCCCCCGCGCTGTCTTCCGCATCTCGCCGCTGACCAACCTCGCGGCGATCGGGATCGCGGTGTGCGCCACGCCGTTCGCGGCCTCCGGCCCGTTCCTGTGGCTGGTGTACCTCGTACCGATCGCGATGATCGTGTGGACGCTGCGGGTGCGCACCGTCGCCGATCCGGACGCGCTGACCATCCGCCGGATCGTCGGCGGCCGGCGCGTACCGTGGCCTGAGATCAGCTCGCTGCGCCTCGGCCACCGCTCACGACTGCGGGGTCGCGCCGGGGTCAGCGCGGTGCTGGCCGACGGTGCCGAGCTACCGCTCCCGGCCGTCGGAGTCCGAGACCTGCCCCAGCTCGCCGCCGTCAGCGGTGGCAGGCTGCCCGACCCGGCTGGAGAGTGAGCCCGATGCCGGCTCTGCGTTCCCGCGTCACCACCCACGGCCGCAACGCCGCCGGAGCACGTTCGCTCTGGCGCGCCACCGGCATGACCGACGACGACTTCGGCAGGCCGATCGTCGCCATCGCCAACTCCTACACGCAGTTCGTGCCCGGGCACGTGCACCTCAAGGACCTCGGCGACCTCGTCGCGGGAGCCATCCGCGAGGCGGGCGGCGTGGCGCGGGAGTTCCACACGATCGCCGTCGACGACGGCATCGCCATGGGCCACGGCGGCATGCTCTACTCGCTGCCCAGCCGCGAGGTGATCGCCGACGCCGTCGAGTACATGGTCAACGGCCACGCCGCCGACGCGCTGGTCTGCATCTCGAACTGCGACAAGATCACCCCCGGCATGCTGAACGCCGCGATGCGGCTGAACATCCCCACCGTGTTCGTCTCCGGCGGCCCGATGGAGGCCGGGAAGGCCGTCGTCGTCGACGGGGTGGCGCAGGCGCCCACCGACCTCATCACGGCGATCTCGGCGTCCGCCTCGCCGCAGGTGGACGACAGCGGCCTGGACCTCGTCGAGCGTTCGGCGTGCCCGACGTGCGGCTCCTGCTCCGGGATGTTCACCGCCAACTCGATGAACTGCCTCACCGAGGCGCTCGGGCTCGCCCTGCCCGGCAACGGCTCCACCCTGGCCACGCACGCCGCCCGCCGTGAGCTGTTCCTCGAGGCGGGCCGCACGGTGATGGCGCTCGCGAAGCGCTGGTACGCCGAGGACGACGCCTCCGTGCTGCCGCGGTCGATCGCCACCCGCAAGGCGTTCGAGAACGCGATGGCGCTCGACGTGGCCATGGGCGGCTCCACCAACACCGTGCTGCACATCCTCGCCGCCGCGCAGGAGGGCGAGATCGACTTCGACCTGGAGGCGATCGACGCGGTGTCGCGGCGGGTGCCGTGCCTGTCGAAGGTGTCGCCCAACTCGAACTACCACATGGAGGACGTCCACCGCGCCGGTGGCATCCCCGCCATCCTGGGTGAGCTGTGGCGGGCCGGCCTGCTCAACGAGGACGTGCACACGGTGCACTCCCCGTCGATGCGGGAGTGGCTCTCCGAGTGGGACGTCCGCGCGCAGGCGCCGTCGGAGAAGGCCGTGGAGCTGTACCACGCGGCACCGGGCGGGGTGCGCACCACGGAGGCGTTCTCCACGGAGAACCGCTGGTCCTCGCTCGACACCGACGCGGCGGGCGGGTGCATCCGCGACGCCGAGCACGCCTACACCGCCGACGGCGGCCTCGCCGTGCTGCGCGGCAACATCGCGCCCGACGGGGCCGTCATCAAGACCGCCGGCATCCCCGAGGACATCTGGCGCTTCTCCGGCCCCGCCCGCGTGGTGGAGAGCCAGGAGGAGGCCGTGTCGGTGATCCTCACCAAGCAGATCCAGCCCGGTGACGTGCTCGTGGTGCGCTACGAGGGCCCCGCGGGCGGGCCGGGGATGCAGGAGATGCTGCACCCCACCGCGTTCCTCAAGGGGGCGGGCCTCGGCGCGAAGTGCGCCCTGATCACCGACGGCCGCTTCTCCGGCGGGTCGAGCGGCATCTCGGTGGGGCACATCTCCCCCGAGGCCGCCGCCGGTGGTGTCATCGGCCTGATCGAGGACGGCGACACGGTGCTGATCGACGTCCGGAGCCGGACGATCGAGGTGCAGGTCGCCGACGAGGTGCTGGCCGAGCGCCGGGCCAAGATGGACGCCTCCGAGCGCCCGTGGCAGCCGAAGGACCGGGACCGCCAGGTGAGCAAGGCGCTGCGCGCCTACGCGGCACTGGCCACGAGCGCCCACACGGGAGCGGTCCGCCGGGTCCCGTAGGGCCCCCGAAGTTCAGGAAAGCCACTTTCAGGCCCGCAGAGGGCAGGAAAGTGGCTTTCCTGAACCCGTCACACGGGGGTGCGGAGCAGCACGAACACCAGCACGCCCGCCGCCACACCCACGATCAGCGCGAGCACGCCCCACGGGGCGGGGCGGCGGTGCCAGGTGCGGCCGTTGTCCAGCGCGATCCGTCCCGGCCCGGTGAAGATGAGCGCGGCGGCCGCGAGCCCGAGCACGACGTCCAGTTCCACGGCGTCGGCCCCCGCGGCCGAGGCGATGAAGAACCCGCTCGCCATCTTGACGAGCACCGCGTTGATCTTGATGGCGAGCAGGGCTGCGGCGGCGAGCGGTGTGACCACCCCCAGCACCACGAACGCCCCGGCCACGAGCTCGACGATCCCGGTGACCCAGGACAGGGTGGTGGTCTGCTCGTAGCCGAACCGGTCGAGCAGGCGGGCGAACCCCGCGACGCCCGGCCCGTCCCACATCCCGAAGACCTTCTGCATCCCGTGGGCGAAGAACGTGCCACCCACGGCGAACCGCAGGATCAGCAGCCCGACGTCGGTGCCGCCGTTCCAGGTCAGTGGCCTGCGGGTGGGGCGGGTGTCGCCCGGCTCCGACCCACCGAAACCGCTGCGGCCCGAACCGGGAAGTATCGACGTCGGCTGGTCGGTCATGCGCAGGGAGGGTAGCCGTCAGCGGCACGTTCGCCCAGGTGATGACGCCGGATTCGTGGATCAGTACCCGTTCTCGACGAGGTTCGGCGGCCGCTCACCCCGCGCGTACGCGCCGAGCTGCTCGGCCACCACCTCGTAGGCGCGCCGCATCGTGTTCGGGACGCTGCCGCCGACGTGCGGCGTGATCAGCAGCCCCGGGGCCGTCCACAGTGGATGGTCAGCGGGCAGCGGCTCCGGATCCGTCACGTCGAGCGCGCCGCGCAGCCGCCCGCTCGTCAGCTCGGCGGTGAGCGCGTCGGTGTCGGCGACGGGGCCGCGTGCCGCGTTGACCAGCACCGCCCCGTCGGGCATCGCGGCGAGGAACCCGGCGTCGACGAGCCCGCGGGTGTCGTCGGTGAGGGGCACGATCACCACGCAGGCGTCGTGGTGGGGCAGCAGGTCGTGCACCTCGTCGATGCCGTGTACGCCCGTCCTGGCCGTGCGGCCCACCAGCGTGACGTCCACGTCGAACGGGGCCAGGCGGCGCGCCGTGTTCTCGGCGACGTCCCCCGCCCCCACCACGAGCACGCGCTTGCCGGCCAGCTCCTCGGTGTAGTGGTAGTCCCAGCGTCGCTCGTCCTGCGCGCGGACGAAACGTGGGAGGTCGCGGTACACGGCGAGGAGGACCGCGACGACCCACTCCGCGGTGGCGCCCCCGTGGGCGCCCCGGCAGTCCGACAGCGCGACTCCGTCGGGGAGCCGGCCGACCCAGTGCTCCGCCCCCGCCGAGAGGAGTTGGACGAGCTGCAGGTTCGGCAGCTTCGCCGTCATGGCCACGGCCTCCTGTGTCGCCAGGAAGTCGGGGACCAGTACCTGTGCGGTCTCGGCGGCCTCGGGAAGCTCGCCGTCGACGTCGTACCGCACCGGGGAGATGCCGGGGACATCGGCGAGAGCCGACATCCCCTCGTCGTGCGGAACCAGAACAACGATGTCGCCCATGTCCCGACCCTAATGTCCGGCCGGAGAGGTGGCGGGCACCGTTCACGGGCCGCTCACCCCGTGCCGCATAGCCTGGGCCGCGTGGGAGGACGGGTGCGGCGGGCGGCGGCGACGGCGTTGCTGGGCCTGCTGCTGGCCGGGTGCGCGACGTTCCCCGACCAGGGCCCGCGGGAGTGGCGGGAGCAGGTGGAGGGCGCGGGTGAGCTCGGCGGCCCGCCGGTGGTCCCGGAACCCTCCCAGCCACCGGCACCGCCACCGGGGGGCAGCGCCGGGCAGCCCGGCTCGCCCCAGCCGCCCGGCGGCTGCGTCGATCCCGACCCGCAGGTCGTGGCCACGTGCCTGGAGCCCGTCGGCGCGATCGCGGTGCTGCCCGACGGCCGGTCGGCGCTCGTGGCCGAGCGGGCGACCGGGCGCGTGCTGCGGGTACAGCGGGGCTCCGACCCGGTACTGGTCACCACCGTGCCGGTCGACGCGAGCGGCGGCGGTGGTCTCACCGGCCTCGTCCTCTCGCCGTCGTACAAGGAGGACCAGCTCGTCTACGCCTACGCCACCACGCGCGAGGACAACCGCGTGGTGCGGATCGCCCCGGGGGAGGCGCCCAAGCCCGTGCTCACCGGCATCCCCCGCGGCCCCCGCAACAACGGCGGGGCGCTCGGCGTGGACGTCGACGGGTCGTTGCTGGTGGCCACGGGCGACGCGGGGGGCGACCCGGCGGTGCCGGGCTCGCTCGCCGGCAAGCTGCTGCGCATCGACACGCTGGGCCGGCCGGCGGAGGGCAACCCGGATCCCGGATCGCGCGTGCTCAGCTCGGGGCTGCGGGCGCCTGCCGGGATCTGCACCGACCCCGTGACCACGATGGCCTGGGTGACCGACCGGACCGGCACCCAGGACGTGCTGCACCTGGTGGTGCCGGGCCCGCTTCCCGCCCCGGCCTGGACCTGGCCCGACCGCCCCGGCGTCGCCGGGTGTGTGGCCCAGCCGGGGATGGTCGCGATCGCGCTGACCGGGGCCGCGGCACTGTTCGTGCTGCATCCCGGCGAGAACGCGGTGTTCACCGGCACTCCCGAGAAGATGCTCACCGGCACCTACGGCCGGCTGTCGGCGGCTGCCCTGGCTCCGGACGGCCTGCTCTGGCTGGGCACCGTCAACAAGGCGGGCGGCGCTCCCGTGCCCAGCGACGACCGGGTGATCCGCATCCAGCCGCCGTCAGGTGGCGGGGAGAGCCGCACCTGACGGCGCACCGGAGCGTCAGGCCGCCCGGGTGCCGCCCGCGCGGGCCATGGCGAGCGCGATGACCTGCGTGCGCTGGGTGGCGGAGAAGTTGTCGTCGCTGACCAGGACCAGGGTCCGCTCGCCGGTGCACACGTCCGGTCCCCAGGACATGCCCTCGATGTTCTCGAGCCGGTCGAGCCCCATGTCGGCGAGATCGACGAGCAGTGTCTTGCGCGCAGGCGTGATCGGAGCCCCGACCAGCGACGGCGCAGCGAGCACGTCGGTGGCGCGCGAGACGTCGGCCTCGTAGACGCGGACCCTGTTGCCCCGGCCGGCCACGAAAGCCCGCTCGAGGACGAGGAAGCGGGTGGAGGTGCCCGGGTCGCAGGCGAGGATCGACGACACCCCGGTGTTGCCGTCGGCCGCCGTGCCATCGGGCCCCGGGGGAAGGGGGTCGAGCTCGTAGGCGTACTGCGCGAGGATCTTCCCCTCCGACGACTGCACGGTCATCCTCGTCCGACGGCCCGCCAGCACCGTGGGCTCGGGCCCGTCCACCAGCAGTGGGTCCTCCAGTACCGAGACGACCAGGTTGCCGTGGCCGGCGTACGTGACGCTCTCGATGGCGCGGTCCTGCCTCGGGCCCAGCCCTCCCGAGTACAGCTCGCTGCAGGGGACCGGGAGGTCGCGGACGAAGCACCCGTCGGGCGTCGAGATGCGCAGCGCCGGGTCGACCACGATGCGCTCGCCCGCACCGGACTCGGCGAGGATCCCCTCCTGGCTCCACAGCATGTTGCCGGTGCGCGGGTCCACCCGGATCTCCTCGGGATCCACGGTCCCGAAGACGCCGCGGTCGGCCGGCGGGAAGCCGAACTGCTCGGGTCCCCATTGGTCGAGGGACGGATAAGCCTTTCCGTCCGGCCGTCGGAAGAATGTCACCCCCGTCAGGACGACGTCGTGCAGTCCGCCGGCGTCGAGTTCGATCTGCGCGGTGTAGAAGCGCGCTGGTGCGAGAACCGACCGGTCGTCACTCACGAGCAGGTATCGAGCGGCGCGGGTGTCGTAGTCGATGCCGGACAATCCGCCGACCGTCGTTCCCTGGAACTGCAGGTGGTGCGGCAGGATGCGTTCGCCGAGCAGGCGGACCGGGCCATACCGGCACCCGGGCCGCTGCCGGCCGGCGCGGCACTTCTCCTCCATCGGTACCCCCATGCATTCGTCGCCCCGGGTGCCGCGCGGGTGTTCCGCGGTCACACCAACTCCCACGTATCCGGGACGCCGGCGGCGCACGGACGTGGACGGAATCACATCCGCGCGGGGCCGCCATCGGGATATTCGAACAATCGCAATACTGACGGCGCCGACATGTCACCGGTTCACAACGCGCGGGACAACCGGCGCCGCACGTCGAGGATCGGCTCGGCGGCCGTGACCGTGCGCTCGCCCGTGTCGTAGCCGAGGTGCGGGTTGCGGTGCCGGCTCCGGCCGGGGACCACCGCGGGAGCCCGCAGGTGCACCTCGGGC
Organism: Pseudonocardia xinjiangensis; assembly: GCF_050948425.1. NCBI lineage: Bacteria > Bacillati > Actinomycetota > Actinomycetes > Pseudonocardiales > Pseudonocardiaceae > Pseudonocardia > Pseudonocardia xinjiangensis. The sequence goes on from NZ_CP192009.1 coordinate 6,328,431, forward strand.
ACGCCGGTGCGGGCCACGATCTCGGCGACGTTCCCACCCCGGACGGAACCGCCCGCCATCACGGTGATGCGCTCCTCGGCCCGTCCGACGAGCCCCGCGAGCGTGGCGGCACCGTCGAGCGCGGTGGCCCGGCCCCCGGAGGTGAGCACGCGGGCCACGCCGAGCCCGATCAGCACGTCGAGTGCCGCCGCCAGGTCCCGGGTGGCGTCGAACGCCCGGTGGAAGGTCACGGGCGCGTCCCCGCACGCCTCCAGCAACATCCGCAGCACCGGGACGTCGACCTCGCCGTCCGGGGTCAGCGCGCCGAGCACGAACCCCACGGGCAGGGGTGAGCCCGCCCGCAGCCGCGCCACCGCCCGGATGTCCGCGCACATGACGCCCACCTCGTCGGGCGTGTGGACGAAGTCGCCGCCGCGCGGGCGCACCAGCACGTTGACGCCGATCTCGCGGACCGTGCCGAGCACCGCCTCGACCGTGCCGATGCTGGGCGTCGTGCCGCCCTCGGCCAGCCCGGCGCACAGCTCCAGGCGGTCCGCCCCGGCGTCCTCGGCGACCCGCGCCCCGGCGACGTCGTCCAGGCACACCTCCACGACCGTCACGGGGTGCCCGTCACGGGATCAGCTCCGGTTCGAGCGCGGGCGGGTCCATGAGCGGCTGGAACGGGTAGACCGGCCCGTCGAGGTCGTGGTGCCCCAGCCGCAGCAGGTCCTGGTCGACGCCGCCCGGTGTGAGCGCGAGCATCCAGCCCGCGGACATCTCGAACAGCTCCGGTTGCAGGTAGCCGATCTTGACCACCACGAGATCCGCGCCGTGGCGGGGGTCGAGGCCGAGGCGGGTGAAGTCCACCTCGTCGTGGAACGGGCGCCGCCGCTCGGTGATGATCACCGAGATCGCCCCAGCCGCGACGACGGCCAGGACGCCGCCGCGCGGGTCGTCGGGCACCACGGCGGTGACGGTGCCGGTCAGCTCGGCGGGAGGTGCGGACGCCGTGTCGATCTTGCCGCCGACACTGAGCGAGACGGTGGCGCCCACCCCCGCCGCGGCGGCCGCCCGGGTCGAGTCGGCGTCGGCGATGCTCGCGTAGATCACCGAGGCGCCACTGGCCGCCAGGTCCTCGTCGGCCAGCAGCTCCCGCAGCGCGTAGGAGGCGTCCCCGGCTCCGCCCGCCGTGGGGTTGTCGCCGGAGTCGCTGATGTAGAACGGCCGCTGCGGGCTCGCGAGCGCGGCACGGACGCACTCGGCCAGCGGGGCGGACGGGGCGGCGAGCCCGAAGTCGGCTCGGGCGTCCCAGTAGCTACGGGCCAGCTCCCTGGCGCCCGCCAGCAGCGTCTCCTCGTCGTCGCCGGAGACCACCACGGCGGCGCGGTTGCGCGGCTCGTCGGCCCACACGTAGCCGACCCAGACGGCGGCGTCGAGCACGCCGCCTTGCGCCTCCACCTGCGGAACCCTGGCGTAGATGCTCTTGGCCGGGTCCACGCGCGTGCTGGTGCGCTCACCGGGGAGCAGGACGGGCACCTGCACCCACGCCTTCTTCGGCCGGCCACCGGCCCGCAGCCGCGACACGAGGTTGCGCGCGGCGCGGGCCCGCGACTCCCACGCGTCCTCGTGCGGGGCCATCCGGTAGCAGGTGATGAGGTCGACGGTCGTCGCCAGCTCCCGCGACACGTTGCCGTGCAGGTCCATGGACGCCGACAGCAGCACGTCCGGCCCGACGACGGCGCGGACCTCCCGGGTGAGCCGGGCCTCGGCGTCGCGCCTGCCCTGCACCGTCATGGCGCCGTGGATGTCGAGGAAGACGCCGTCGAGCGGGCCGGCGGCGCCGAGCCGCTCCAGCGTCTCGGCCTCGAGCGTGTCGTAGGCGTCGGGCAGCACCGGGCCGCCCGGCATGGCGGCGGCGTGCACCAGCGGCACCCACTCCACGTCCCGTGCCCAGGCGTGCTCGGGGACATCGGGCCTGCGGAGGAAGTCGTAGCGGTCCAGCAGTTCCTTGCCACGCACGACGTGGAACTCCTCCAGCGTGGTGCGGTGCAGGCAGAACGTGCTGCTCTCGATGGCGATGCCGGCGATGGCGATGCGCAGCTTCCGGTCGGTCACGGCAGGGATGCCCTTTCGGTGCTGACGAGCCCGGCGGTGCCGGGCGTGGTCGGTTGCGTGATCGGTCAGGCCGGGACCTCGGTGCCGCAGCCCAGCCGGGCCAGCGCGGCCGCGCCGACCGCCACGGCGGCGGCACCGAGCGCGGTCAGCCGGATGTCGGGCAGCGGCCCGAAGAGTGGCGGGTGCGCGGCCACCACCTCGTGCACGACGGGGGCGAGCAGGTCCCACGCGCCCGTCACGCCGCCCCCGACCACCACCCTGTCGGCGGCGAGGAGCCGGGTGGCCGCCACGATCGTCATGCCCAGCGCGCGTGCCGCGTCGGTGAAGACCTCGACGGCCCGTTCGTCGCCCGCCCGGGCCGCCGCCGCGACGTCCGCCGCCGACGCCGCCGTCCCCCCGCGCGCGAGGTAGCGGCGGAGCAGGGAACGGCCTGCGGCCAGCGTCTCCAGGTGACCACGACGTCCGCAGCTGCACGGCTCGTCGCCGTAGCCCGGCAGGTGCCCGAGCTCACCGGCGCCGCCGTCGCGGCCGTGCAGGATCCGCCCGCCCGACCACAGCGCCCCGCCGACGCCGGTGCCGAGCGTGATGCCCACCCCGTCCTCGACGCCGCGCAGCGCACCGGCCGCCACCTCGCCGATGAGGAAGCAGTTCACGTCGTTGTCGGCCACGACCGGCAGGTCGACCCGCTCACGGAGGCCGGCGGCGACGGGCGTGCCCTCCCAGCCGTGGAACGAGTCGCTGGCCCGCACGATCCGGCCCGACCGCGGGTCGAGCATGCCGGCGGCGGCCACCCCGACGCCGTGCACGGTGTCGACGGCCTGCCCGCGCAGCCGCAGGACCAGCCGCGCGGCGCCGTCCAGCATCGCGGCGGCACCGCTGCGCGCCGGGGTCGGGGCGCTCGCCTCCGCTCCCACGAGCAGGTCGTCATCGCACAGGACGGCGTGCGTGGTGGTTCCCCCGATGTCCAACCCGATGAAGGACATGGGTCAGCCGGCCAGAGCGCGGGCGGACTCCCGCAGCACGGCGTCGGCCGCGGCGCGCCGCGCCGCCTGCTGGACCGGGTCGGGAACGGGGACGGAGCTGATCAGGAGCCTGGTGTAGTCCTCACGGGGCCGGTGCAGCACGTCCTGCGTCGCGCCTTCCTCGACGATCCGGCCGCCGAGCAGCACCACCACGCGGTGCGCGACGGACTCCACGACCGCGAGGTCGTGGCTGATGAACAGGCACCCGAAGCCGTGCACGGCCTGCAGCTCGGTGAGCAGGCGCAGCACCGTCTCCTGCACCGAGACGTCCAGCGCGCTGGTGGGTTCGTCGGCGATCACCAGGTCCGGCTCCAGGGACAGTGCCCTGGCCAGCCCCACCCGCTGCCGCTGCCCACCCGACATCTCGTGGGGGTAGCGGTCCGCGGCGGCCGCGGGCAGCCGGACGTCGTCGAGCAGCCGCCGCACCCGCTGCTGCCGTTCCGCGCGCGAGCCGACCCGGTGGATCACCATCGGCTCCGCGACGCTGTCGCCGACCGTCATACGTGGGTCGAGGGCGGACGCCGGGTTCTGCAGCACGACGCCCACACCCCGGCGCACCCTGCGGCCGCGGGAACCGCGCAGCCTGCGCTGGTCGACACCGAGCAGCGTGACGTGCCCCGCCGTCGCGGGCACCAGGCCCAGCGCGCAGCGGCCGATGGTCGACTTGCCCGAGCCGGACTCCCCCACCAGCCCGACGACCTCGCCGCGGCGCACCGCGAGCGTGACGTCGCCGACCGCGCGCACCGCGGGCCGTCCCAGCGTGCGGTACTCGACGCGGACCTCCTGCAGGTCGAGCACCGTCGGCGGTCGGTCCGCCGCCGGCTCGTCCGTCGCCGCGGCCCGGGAACCGCTGCCCAGGCGCGGCACGGCGGCGAGCAGCGCCGTCGTGTACTCGTGCTGCGGATCCGTGAGCACCTGCTCGGCGGTGCCGACCTCGACCACAACCCCGTCGCGCATCACCGCGACCCGGTCGGCCAGGTCCGCGACCACCCCCATGTTGTGGGTGATGAGCAGGATGGCCGTGCCCCGGGAGTCGCGCAGCTCGCGCAGCAGCCGCATGATCTGCGCCTGCACGGTCACGTCGAGTGCCGTGGTCGGCTCGTCGGCGATGATCACCGCCGGGTTGCAGGCCACCGCCATCGCGATGACCACGCGCTGGCACAGCCCGCCGGACAGCTGGTGCGGGTAGGCCCGCATCCGCTCGGCGGCCTCGGGGATGCCGACCGCCTCGAGCAGCTCCAGGGTGCGCTCACGCACCTGCGCCGCCGTCAGGTTCTCGTGGTTGGTGAGGGCCTCACCGATCTGGTCGCCCACCGTCAGCACCGGGTTCAGCGCGGTCGTCGGCTCCTGGAACACCATGCCGATCTCGCGCCCGCGCATGTCCCGCAGCTCGGCAGGCCCGAGCCGGGTGACGTCCCGGTCCCCGACGAGCAGCCTGCCCGCCACCTGGGCGTCCGGGGGCAGCAGCCCCATCGCGGCCAGCGCGGTCACGCTCTTGCCGGACCCGGACTCGCCGACCAGGGCGAGCACCTCCCCCCGGCGCAGCTCCAGGTCCACCCCGCGGACCGCGTCGACGCGCGACTCCCCGCCGGGGAAGCTGATGCGCAGGTCGCGAACGGTGAGTACCGGGGCGCTGTCGGCAGCGCTGTCAGCGGCGGCCTCGGTCATCGGCTCCTCCGGATCTCGAAGGCGTCGCGGAGCCCGTCACCGATGAGGTTGAACGCGCAGACGACCAGGACGATGGCCAGCCCCGGCGGGAAGATGAGCCACCACGCGCCGGAGTAGATGTTGGTGACCCCGTCGCTGAGCATGCCGCCCCAGTCCGTGGCGGGCGGCGGGACGCCGAGGCCGAGGAAGCTGACGTAGGCGATGAGCAGGATCGCGTCGGCCACCTGGAAGGTGGCGTTCACGGTGATCGTGCCGACCGTGTTCGGCACGATGTGGCGCAGGATGATCCGCGTACCGCTGCCGCCGACCGCCCGCACCGCGGCCACGTAGTCGCGGGTGCGCAGCGACAGCGCCTCGGCCCGCACCAGCCGGGCCGGCACCAGCCAGGACACGAACCCGAGGATCAGCACCATGCTCGTGACGCTCGGCCGGATGATCGCCGCGGCGGTCAGGAGCAGGAAGAGCGCGGGTATCGCGATCCCGGCGTCGACCACGCGCATCATGACGGCGTCGACCCGGCCGCCGAAGTACCCGGACACGGCCCCGTAGACGGTGCCGATCACGGTGGCCAGCAACCCGGTGGCGATCCCGATGATCAGCGAGGTGCGGCCGCCGATCATCAGGCGGCCGAGCACGTCGTGGCCGACGCCGTCGGTGCCGAGCAGGTGCCCGGCGCTGCCCGGTCGCAGGCTCGCCTCCTGCAGGTTGGTGACGCTCTGGTCGGCCGGGTAGACGAGCGGCCCGAGGAAGCTGAACACCACCAGCAGGCCGACGACCACGAGGCCCGCGGCGGCCAGCCGGTGGCGGACGAGCCTGCGCAGCACCGACGCCGCCCGCGGCGCCGGGACCGTGGCCGGCACCTCGGGTACCGGTGGGGGCTGGGCGACGGCGGTCATCGGTGGGCTCCTCGGACGCGGGGGTCGATCAGCGCCTGCAGCAGGTCGGCGAGCAGGGAGCCGATGACGGTGGCGGTGGCGATCACCAGGACGACACCGAGCAGCACCGGGTAGTCCGAGACCTGCGCCGCGTTCCAGAAGGCGAGGCCCATGCCCGGATAGTTGAAGATCGACTCGGTGACGAGCGCCCCACCGAACAGGACGGGGATGTGGTAGCCGAGCATCGTGATCACCGGTGTGAGGCTGTTGCGCCCCACGTGCCGCCAGATCACCCGGCGCTCGACGGTGCCCTTGGCCCGGGCGGTGCGCACGTAGTCCTCGGCGAGGTTGTCGAGTGTGGACGAACGCATGTACCGGCTGAACGACGCGATGGCCGTGACCGCGCCGGTCGCGACCGGGAGCACCAGCGCGGCGGGTTCGGCGAGGATGCCGGCCAGCGTGTCGGCCTGCGGAGCCTGCGCCGGGAACAGCGGGATGGCCTGCGAGAACAGCAGGATCGCCAGGAAGGCGAGGAAGAACGCCGGCGTGGAGTAGGCCAGGAACGTCAGCGCGGTCACCACGTAGTCGCCCGCGCGGTTGCGCCGGACGGCCTGCCACACGCCCAGCGGGACCGCGACGGCCATCGCGACCAGGGTCGAGACCCCCGTCAGCAGCAGCGTCTTGGGCAACCGCTGGGCGACGACGGCCGAGACGTCCTGGTTGAGCGCGAACGACCGTCCGAGGTCGCCGTGCAGCAGCCTGCCGAGGTACTGCAGGTACTGCAGGACGAGCGGCTGGTCGAAGCCCTGCTGGTGGTTGAAGTCGGCCATCTGCGCGGGGGTGGCGCGGATGCCGAGGATCGCCCGGGCCGGCCCTCCCGGCAGGGAGTGCAGCAGCGCGAACACGATCACCGTCACGATCAGCACCACGACCACGGCCTGCAGCAGGCGGCCGACGACGTACCGCGTCACTTCGTGCGGTACCAGCGCTGCGGGTGGATGACGGCCTGCGGGTCCTGCGACACGCCCTGCAGGTCCTGCTTGATCGCCGACACCTGGTAGACCGGCTCGGGCAGCCACATCCCGGGCAGGTCGGTGGCCACCTCCTTGCTGACGGCCTGCATCGCGCTCGGGTCGTTGCTCAGCCTGGCCGCGTCCTCGAGGGAGTCGACCTGCGGGTTGCTGTAGCTGCCGAAGTTGCCGGTGCCCGGCGTGCTGAACATGACGTCGGTCATCGGGTAGGTGTCGAGGTACCACGCACCCCGGGAGCCGAAGAAGGACGCCTGCCACCCGCACTGGGCACCGGGGGCGCAGGGCTTGGTGTCGGCGAGCACCGTGTTGAGCGGCGCGGTGCGGATCGTCATCGCGATCCCGGCCTTGGCCAGCGAGGACTGCAGTTCCTGCATCATGGCGTCGGTCTCGGGCGAGCCGCTCTGGCTGTACATCTCGAACTGCAGGCGGGTGCCCGCCGCGATCCCGTCGCCACACTGGTCGACGCCGGTGCCGGGGCGGGCGCACACGACGATCCCGTCGGCGCCGGGCTGCCAGCCGTGGCCGGTGAGCTGCGCCTTCGCCGCTGCGGTGTCGAAGGGGTAGAGGTTCGTCTTCTGCGCGTCGGAGAGGAAGTCGCCCGCCGGCTGCTGGGGCACCGGCCCGTAGGTCGGCAGCGCCGTGCCCTTCCAGATGACCTTCGCGATGCCGTCCTGGTCGACCGAGCGCTGGATCGCCTGCCGGATGTAGTCCTGCCGGAACAGCGGGCCCGCCGTGGCGTCGTTGAAGTTGTACGGCGCGAAGTTGATCGCCCATGCGTCCCAGTTCTGCACCCGGTACTTCAGCCCCTCCACGCGCGGCTTCTGCGCGAGCGAGGCGATGGGGAGGTAGCCGTAGTCGACGTCACCGGCCAGCACCGCGTTGAAGGCGGCGTCCTCGGAGGTGAAGGGCACCATGTCGACGGTGTCGAGGTGCGCGGCGTCGGGTCCGGTGTAGGCGGGGTTCTTCCTCAGCGTGACCCGGCCGGTGGTGCTGAAGGCGTCCAGGGTGAACGGCCCGTCGACCACCTTCCACAGCGGGTTGGTGGCGTAGGTGTCGAGCGACGACGCCTGACCGGTGAGGTAGGTCCAGACGCGCTGCGCGCCTGCCGGGTCGCGGTCGAGGTCACCGACGGGGCCGGCGTCGGAGTCCTTGTCCCAGGCGTGCTGGGGGATGGCGTACATCAGGCTGAGCTGGTTGGCCTCGATCCACTGCTGGTTGTAGGCGCGGTCGAACGTCATGCTGAACGACTTGTCGTCGACCGTGGTGAACGCCGTGACGTTGTCGGGGAAGTTGCCCTCGACGTACTGGGACCACGCCGTCTTGTTGGCCTTCACCAGGTTGAACCAGAACTCCACGTCGCGGGACGTGACCGGCTTGCCGTCGCTCCAGCTCAGGCCGCCGAGGGTGATCGTGGCGGTGCGCCCGTCGGCGGACCAGGTGGGGGTGGCGGTGGCCAGGCTGCCCTTGGCGTCGAAGCCGAGCGGCCCGTTCTCCGCCGTGTACAGGTAGAGCGGCGTCCACAGGGCGAACCGGACCGACGCGTTGAACGTGGCCGTCTTGCCCGAGATGGACAGCGGCAGGATCCAGTTCGGGGTGGACCCGGCCGGCTGGGCGTAGCTGGCCGTGCCGCCCTCCACCGGCGCGCCGCCGCCGGTGGAGGCCTGCTGGCCCGCTCCGCCGCCGCACGCGGCGAGCACGAGGCCCGCGCAGAGCAGAGCGGCGGCCGCGGGGAGGCCTCGAAGTCGCGCGGAAGTCATGCAGCGCAAGGTAGGGCGAGATGGATCATCTCAAGTAGAGGTAGCGGAAGAAGTTAACCGAAGAGAAATCTTAAGTGGCCGATCTTGCTTCGCTGTCGAATCAAATTATCTCACGGCTACTGGGAGCGGCTGGGCGAGCACCCGGTCCAGGACGGAACGCCCGGCGCCGACGAGACCGGCGTCCGCCCCCGCGCTCGCCCTGGCGATGAGCAGCCGCTGCGTCACCAGCGGGTGGCAGCCCTCGTACAGCTGGCTGCGCACGGCGGCCACGAACGGCTCGACCGTGGACAGCCCGCCCCCGAGGAAGACCGCGCCCGGGTTGAAGAAGTTGACCACCGTGCAGAGCACCTCGCCGAGGTGCCGCCCCGCGGTGCGCACCAGCGTGGTGGCCTCGGGATCGCCCGAGCGGGCCAGCCGGATCACCTGCGCGGTGTCGGTGACGTCGCGGCCCGCGTCCTGCAGCACCCGCACGAGTGCCGCCCCGCTGGCGATCGTCTCCAGGCAGCCGGTGTTGCCGCAGGAACACGGGATGGCGCCCCCCGCCGGCACCCTCGCGTGGGAGAAGTCGCCCGCCGCCCCGTCGGCGCCGCGGTACACCACACCGTCCACCACGATCCCGCTGCCGATCGCCGAGCCCGCCTTGACCGTCACGCTGTGCCGCACGGGATGCGCGCTGCTGACGTGCTCGCCCAGCGCCATCAGGTTGGCGTCGTTCTCCACGACCGTGACGACGCCGAACCGCTCCTCCAGCCACCGGCCCACCGGGAAGCCGTCCCAGCCGGGCATGCGGGACGGGCTGTCGGCACACCGCCGCTCGAGGTCGACGGGCCCCGGCAGCGCGATACCGATCCCGCTGGCGCCGATCCCCTCCGTTGCCGACTCGCCGCCCGCGCGCCTGCGCACCAGGTCGTCGAACACCCCGCCGAGCAGGTCGAGCGTCGCCTCCGGGCCGGCGCCGGCGGCCACCGGCACCGGGATCTCCTCGACGTCGGACAGGGCGCCGGTGAAGTCGACGACCCCGGCCCGCGCGTGGGTGCCCCCCACGTCGGCGACGAGCACGAACCCACCACCGGAACACAGCTCCAGCAGCCGCGGGCGCCTGCCGCCCCGGGACGGCCCGGCCCCGGTCTCCCGGACGACGCCGAGGTCGATCAGCTCCTGCACCCGCAGCGACACCGTGGAGGCGGCCAGGCCCAGCCCACGCGCCAGTTCGGTGCGCGACGTGGCCGCCCCGGAGGAGATCAGGGCCACGATGCGGGCGGTCAACGCCGGATCACCGGGCCTGCCGTCGCCGGGCGGCCGCCCGGGAGCGTGCACCATCGCCACTTCCTCCTCGCCTTGTACCAAGTGCCGACGGTACAGGGGGGCGCACGCGCACTTGGGAGCCGTAATGCTGTGTGCGGGCCCGTCTCAGCAGCACCGGCTCCGAAGTGCGGAGCCGTACGTCAGTGGTGGCCCCACTGGCCGTGGTGGACCACCTCGTCGGCACCCCGCCTGCCGCGTTTCAGGGACGGGGACGGTGTGTCCGGGGCGCGGTATCCGATCGAGAGCACCCCGATCGGCTCGTACCCGTCCGGCACGCCGAACTCCGCGGTGACCGGGGAGACCCGCGAGGGCGAGAGGCCGAAGAAGCACGCCCCCAGCCCCTCGTCCACGACCGTTTGGAGCATCAGCAGCGCCGCCATCCCGGTGTCGATGTACCAGTACGGCATGGGCCAGCGCGCTTCGTCCCTGTCGGTCCAGCCCTTGTCCGGTGCGGCGTATCGCGAGAGGTAGGCGTCCTTGTGCGCGAACGGGATGATCAGCAACGGGGCGTGCTGCAAGCCGTCCAGCACCCACGCGGACCTCTCGTCGGGCTCGTCCTCGGCGGCAGCCACCCAGAAGCGCTCCCGGTCCTGGGGGCTCTCCAGCGTGAGGAACGCCCAGCCCTGGGTGAAACCGCCGGACGGGGCCCGCAGGGCGTTGGCCAGGATGCGGTCCCGGATCTCGGTCGGGACCGGCCGGTCGGGGTCGTAGTCGCGGACCATGCGCCGCCTGCGGACGACCTCACTGAACTCCATTCGGAAGTCCTACCGCCCGGCCCCCGGCCCCCGGAAGTGATCGTGATCTTCCCGCCGTCAACCGAGGTGAGCGTGCGTAACACCGCCGCCATCGTTCGGAAATCCCGCGTTCCTACCGTCGACGGACGTGGATACGGATCTGTATACGAGAGTCTCGGCCCTCGAGACGGTGAACACGCGGATCCGGATGGCACGGCATCGGGGCAGGTCGTGACGGGCGGGAAGGCCACGGACCGCGTCACGGCCGCCTACGCCCTCATCGACCGGCTCGACCGGCCGGAGGTGTGGATCCATCTGCGGGAGCCCGAGGCGGTGCTCGACGAGGCGGCGGCGCTCGACGCCCGGGCGGCCGGCGGCGAGGAGCTCCCGCTGCACGGGGTGCTCGTTGCGGTCAAGGACAACATCGACGTCGCCGGTCTGCCCACCACGGCGGCCTGCCCGTCGTTCGTCCGCCTCCCCGAGATGTCCGCGCCCGCGGTCTCCCGGCTCACCGAGCGGGGCGCGATCGTGCTCGGGAAGACCAACCTCGACCAGTTCGCCACCGGGCTGACCGGCTCCCGGAGCCCGTACGGCGCGGTGCGGTGTGCGGGCCTGCCCGAGCGCATCTCCGGCGGGTCGAGCTCGGGCTCCGCGGTCGCCGTGGCACTCGGCATCGTCGATCTGGCGCTGGGCACCGACACGGCGGGGTCCGGCCGCGTCCCCGCTGCGTTCCAGGGCATCGTGGGGCTCAAGCCGACCATCGGGTTGGTTCCGACCAGCGGCGTCGTCCCCGCAGCCCGCTCCTACGACTGCGTGAGCGTCTTCGCCGCCGGCGTGGGCGCAGCCGAGCACGCTCTCGCCGCGATGTCCGGGCCCGTCCCGGACCGACCGTGGCGACCGATCCCCGCCGACGCCCCGCTCGCCGCGCCGGCGCATCCGACGGTGGCCGTGCCGCTGCCGAGTGACCTCGGCGGCATGTCCGCGGAGCGGCTCGCGGCGTTCGACGCGGCGTGCCACCGGCTCGCCGCCCAGGGCGTCACGACCGTCCCCATCGACGTCGAACCGTTCCTGGCGGCCGGTCGGCTGCTCTACGGCGGCGCTCTGGTGGCCGAGCGGTACGCCGCGGTCGGAGGGGCGGTCGAGTCCGGCGGCGACGAGATCGACCCGAGCGTGCGCGCCATCATCGGCGCCGCACGCACGATCCCCGCCCACCGGCTGGTCGCCGACCTCGAACGGCTCGACCAGCTGAAGGTGGCGGCGACGCAGCGGCTGACCGGCATGGACGCGCTGCTGCTGCCGACCGTGCCGGAGCACCCCACCCTGGCCGAGGTGGCGCAGGACCCGATCGGGGTGAACACCCGGCTCGGCCGGTTCACCACCTTCGCCAACCTCCTGGACATGGCCGCGATCGCCGTGCCCGCCGGGACGGCGGACGGTGGCCCGTTCGGCGTCTCGGTGCTGGCCCCGGCCTTCGCCGACCGGGTGGTCGCGGACATCGCCCGGCTCGTCACCGGTGAGCCCGCCGGCACCGCCCCGGCGCCGATCGGGCTGCCCCTGTTCGTGGTCGGCGCGCACCTGTCCGGCCAGCCCCTCAACGGGCAGCTCTCCGGCGCGCGGCTGATCCGACCCGAGCGCACCTCGCCCGAGTACCGCCTGTTCGACCTCGGCACCACCCCGGCCCGGCCGGGGCTCGTGCGCACCGGCCCGAGCGGCCGTCACATCGACGGCGAGCTGTGGTCGCTACCGCCCGCGGTGCTGGGAGAGCTGCTCGCCTCCCTGCCCGCCCCGCTCGCGCTCGGCCCGCTCACCCTCGCAGGCGGCGAGACGGTGACCGGGTTCCTCTGCGACCGCGGCGCCACCGAGCACGCCCGTGACATCTCCGAGCACGGCGGCTGGCGCGCCTACCGCGCCGCGACGGCCGCCGGCTGACCCCACCACCGAGACCGCGACCGGCCCGCGGGGCCCGGGGCACAAGGCCCCGCCCCCGCGAGTCGCCCGTTTCCGACCCGCGAGTCGCCCGATTACGACCCGCGAGTCGCCCGGTTCCGCCGTCGGGTCGGTGCTACGCCCCGACGCGCTCGATGATCAGCTCCCGGACGCGCTTGGCGTCGGCCTGACCCTTCGTCGCCTTCATGACGGCCCCGACGATCGCGCCGGCGGCCTGCACCTTGCCGCCGCGGATCTTCTCCGCGACGTCCGGCTGCGCGGCCAGCGCCTCGTCGACAGCTGCCACGAGAGCACCCTCGTCGGACACGACCGCGAGGCCGCGGGCGGCGACGACGTCGTCGGGCGACCCCTCACCGGCCAGCACCCCGTCGACGACCTGGCGGGCGAGCTTGTTGTTCAGCGACCCGGACGCCACGAGCGCGATCACACGCGCCACCTGCGCCGGGGTGATCTCCAGCCCGGCCAGCTCGACGCCGCGCGAGTTGGCCTGCTGGGCGAGGTAGGCCACCCACCACGAGCGGGCCTCCCCCGCGGGAGCACCGGCGGCGACCGTGGCCTCGATGAGGTCGAGCGCCCCGGCGTTGACCAGGTCGCGCAGTTCCTCGTCGGTGAGCGACCACTCGGCCTGAAGCCGGCGGCGGCGCTCCCACGGCGGCTCCGGAAGCGTCCCCCGCAGCTCCTCCACCCACTCGGCCGGAGGGGCGATCGGCACCAGGTCGGGCTCCGGGAAGTACCGGTAGTCCTCCGCGGTCTCCTTGCGGCGCCCGGCGCGGGTGCTGCCGCCCGCCTCCTCGAAGTGCCGCGTCTCCTGGACGACGGGCTCGCCCGCGAGCAGCACGCCCGCCTGGCGCGTCATCTCGTAGCGGACGGCGCGCTCCACCGAGCGGAGCGAGTTGACGTTCTTGGTCTCGGAGCGGGTGCCGAGGATCCCGGAGTCGCGCGGGGACAGCGACAGGTTCACGTCGCAGCGCATCGAACCCTGGTCCATCCGGACGTCGGAGACGCCGAGAGCGCGCAGCAGGTCACGCAGCGCCGTGACGTACGCGCGCGCCACCTCCGGCGCCCGCTCCCGCGTGCCCGGGATCATCTTCGTGACGATCTCGATCAGCGGCACGCCGGCGCGGTTGTAGTCCAGCAGCGAGTACTCGGCGCCGTGGATCCGGCCGGTGGCCCCACCGACGTGCAGGGACTTGCCGGTGTCCTCCTCCATGTGGGCGCGCTCGATCTCGACGCGGACGGTGGTGCCGTCGTCGAGCAGCACGTCCAGGTACCCGTTGACGGCGATCGGCTCGTCGTACTGGGAGGTCTGGAAGTTCTTCGGCATGTCGGGGTAGAAGTAGTTCTTGCGCGCGAACCGGCCCCACGGTGCGATCTCGCAGTTCAGGGCCAGCCCGATCCGGATCGCCGACTCCACGGCGGTGCGGTTCACCACCGGCAGCGACCCCGGCAGGCCCAGGCACGTGGGGCAGACCTGCGTGTTCGGCTCGGCGCCGAACGTGGTGGGGCAGCCGCAGAACATCTTCGTGTTGGTGTTGAGCTCGACGTGCACCTCGAGCCCGAGCATCGGGTCGAAGCGCTCCACGACCTCGTCGAAGTCGACCAGCGCAGGGGCGGTCATGCCACACCTCCCGGAAGCGAAGGGACGCGGTTGATCAACGGGCCGCCGTCCTCGGCCTGGCGGGCGGCCTCGTACGCCGCCGCCACCCGGTACATGACGGCCTCACCGAGTGCGGGGGCCATCACCTGCAGCCCGACGGGCAGCCCGTCGGCGAGCCCGGACGGCACCGACAACGCCGCGGTGCCCGCCAGGTTGGTGGGGATCGTGGCCAGGTCGTTGAGGTACATGGCGAGCGGGTCGTCGACCTTGTCGCCGATGGGGAACGCGGTGGTGGGGGTGGCCGGTGAGACGAGCACGTCGGCCTGACCGAACGCCGCGGCGAAGTCGCGCGAGATGAGCGTGCGCACCTTCTGGGCCTGCCCGTAGTAGGCGTCGTAGTAGCCCGACGAGAGCGCGTACGTGCCGAGCATGATCCGGCGCTTGACCTCGGGCCCGAAGCCGGCCTCGCGGGTGGCCGCCATGACCTCCTCCGCCGACGCGCCCTTGTCGACACGCAGGCCGTAGCGCATGGCGTCGAACCGGGCGAGGTTCGAGGAGACCTCGCTCGGCAGGATCAGGTAGTAGGCCGCGAGCCCGTACTCGAAGTGCGGGCACGACACCTCGACGAGCTCGGCGCCGAGCTTCTCCAGCTGGCGCAGCGCCTCCTCGTAGGAGGCCCGGACACCGGCCTGGTAGCCCTCGCCACCGAGCTCGCGCACCACGCCGACGCGCAGCCCCGACAGGTCGCCCGACGCCCCGAGCCGCGCCGCCTCGACGACCGACGGGACACGCTCGTCGATGGAGGTGGAGTCGAGCGGGTCGTAGCCGCCGATCACCTCGTGCAGCAGCGCCGCGTCGAGCACGGTGCGCGCGCAGGGCCCGCCCTGGTCGAGTGACGAGGCGCAGGCGATGAGCCCGTAGCGCGACACACCGCCGTAGGTGGGCTTGACGCCGACCGTGCCGGTGAACGCCGCGGGCTGGCGGATCGAGCCGCCGGTGTCGGTGCCGATCGCGAGCGGCGCCTGGAACGATGCCAGCGCCGCCGCCGAGCCACCGCCGGACCCGCCGGGGACACGGCTGGTGTCCCACGGGTTGCGGGTGACGCCGTAGGCCGAGTACTCCGTGGACGAGCCCATCGCGAACTCGTCCATGTTGGTCTTGCCCAGGATCGTGA
Source organism: Pseudonocardia xinjiangensis (assembly GCF_050948425.1). NCBI lineage: Bacteria > Bacillati > Actinomycetota > Actinomycetes > Pseudonocardiales > Pseudonocardiaceae > Pseudonocardia > Pseudonocardia xinjiangensis. Next base: position 6,343,635 of record NZ_CP192009.1, read on the forward strand.
TCCCCGCGCTGCGCAGCCGCGACGTCACCGTGGCGTCGTAGGGCGGACGCCATCCCTCGAGGATCTTCGACCCTGCCGTGGTGGGCATGTCGAGCGTGGTGAACACGTCCTTCAGCGCCAGCGGGACACCCGCCAGCGGCGACGCGGGCGCGGTGCCGGCGCCCAGGCCCTCGTCGACCATCGCGGCCGAGGCCAGCGCGGCGTCGGTGGCCACGTGCAGGAACGCGTGCACCTCGCCGTCGACGGCCGCGACCCGGTCCAGGTGGGCCTGCGCGACCTCGACGGCCGACACCTCGCGCGTGTGGATCTTCTCGGCGAGCTCTGCTGCCGTCAGGCGGGTCAGCTCCGCGCTCATGCCTCCTCCCCCAGGATCTGGGGCACCCGGAAGCGCCCGTCCTCGGCGGCGGGGGCACACGCGAGCGCCTGCTCCTGGGTGAGACCGGGGCGCAGCTCGTCGGGCCGGAACACGTTCTGCAGCGGGACCGCGTGCGACGTGGGCGGGATGTCGTCGGCGGCGACCTCGCCCACGCGGCTGACCGCGGAGAGGATCACCTCGAGCTGACCGGCGAAGACGTCGAGCTCGGCGTCGGTGACGGCGAGCCGGGACAGCCGGGCGAGGTGCGCGACCTCGTCCCGGGTGATCCCGGTATCGCTACCCGGGGTCACGGGATCGGCGGACATGTCCCTCCAGGGCGTTGCATGCTGCTCAGGGTGCGTTTGCGGGGTGGTGTCGGCGTGCACTGCGACCTGCTCCCCGCGCGCCGGGCAGGCGCAGCGGCACCGGCGCAGGCGTTCGCCGTCCAGCTTAGTCGTCCGGCAACCGGGCTTCCGTCCGGATCCGCCGCCCCGCGGCTGCCGGATCTGCGCTGATCCAGATGCCTCCGCCAGATGTTGCGCCGGAGGGGGCGCACCCTGACACAATCTCGCCCGGAGTGCCGCGTCGGCCCACCCGAGTGGCGCCGGTCCCGTGCGGCTCGGGGGGCTTTTCGCGAGAGGACGTGAAGTGTGTCGTTCCTGCTCCGGGTGGTGCTGCCGGACAAGCCGGGCAGTCTCGGAGCCGTCGCCACGGCGCTGGGCAACGCGGGTGCGGACATCCTCGGTGTCGACGTCGTCGAGCGGGCCCACGGACACGCTGTCGACGACCTGGCCGTCGAGCTGCCGGCCGGTCGACCGCCGGACGTCCTGATCACCGCGGCCGAGTCGGTGCCGGGTGTCGAGGTCGAGTCGGTGCGGCCCCACTCCGGCAAGCTCGAGACGCACCGGGAGCTCGAGCTGATCGAGGAGATCACCGGCGACCCGGCCCGCGGCCTGCAGCTGCTCGCCGACGGCGTCCCGCGGATCTTCCGGGCCGGCTGGGCACTCGTCGCCGAGCGCGACGGCACGCGGTCCTACCGGTTGGCCGAGAGCGCGGCGGCTCCGGAGACCCGCGCGGGCGACCTGCCGTGGCTCCCGCTGCGGCGCGCGATCGTCGTCGACCCGGATGCGCACTGGGTGCCCGACCCGTGGAGTGCTCTCGACACGGAGCTCGCGGCGGCTCCGTTCGGACCGGGCCCGCGGGCGCTGGTGGTCGGCCGCCCGGGCGGGCCGGCGTTCCGGCCGTCGGAGCTGGCCCGGCTGACGCACCTCGCCGGGATCGTCACGACGGTGCTCGGCAGCCAATGATGGGGCGCTGACCCGTGGACCGGCCGTGGTCCCGGGTTCCCAGCTGGGTGGGCGCGGCGCTGCGGCCGGAGCTCGCCGGGACGACCGACGAGATCATCGCCGCGGTACGCGCGGAGGTGGCGGACTACGCCCGGCCGCTGACCGGGCGGTTCGGCACGCGGATCACCGAGGGTGTCTCGGTCGCGCTCGGGCAGTTCATCGACCTGCTCGGCCGCGACGAGCCCCTCGGGGACACCAGGGTCTACCGGGCGCTCGGCCAGCTCGAACACCGCGAGGGCCGCACGCTCGCGGCGCTGCAGTCGGCGTACCAGGTTGGCACGCGGACGATGTGGCGCCGGCTCGGCTCCAGCACCACCGCCCGGCAGCTGCCACCCGAGGTGATCTTCAGCCTCGCCGAGGCGCTGTTCGGCTACATCGAGCAGATCACCGCGGCGTCCGTGACCGGCTGGGCCGACGAGGAGGCGAGCCGAGCAGGCTCGCTGCAGGCCCGCCGCCACGCGCTCGTCGAGCTGCTCGCCCGGCACCCGCCGGCCGCAGCCGCCGAGGTCGAACGCGTCGCCGCGGCGGCGGGCTGGGTGCTGCCCGCGCGGCTCGCGGCACTCGTCGTCGAGGACGCCGTGGCGGTGGCGGCCCGGCTGCCCGCGGCGATCGCCGCGGACCTCGACCCGGTCGGTCTCGTCATCGTCACCGTGGGGGTCGTCGGCACAGCCGGGCGCATCGGCCAGACCGTGGGCCCCAACGGGCTCCGCGCCGACCCGGCACCCGAGGGGCCCGGCTGGCTCGACCGGATACGCACCGGTCTGGGCGTTCGGCGCGCGGTGCTCGGCCCGGTGGTCGACCCTGCCCACGCCCACCGCTCCGTCGCCCGCGCGCAGGCGGCGTGGCCCCTGCACGTCGCGGGCCTGCTCCACCCGGGTTCCGACGAGACGCTGGCCCGTGCCGACGAGCATCTGCTCGCGCTGCTCCTCGCGGCCGAACCCCAGCTCGCCGCCGACATCTACGAGCGGGCCGTCGCCCCACTGCGCGCCCTCCCGGCCGGTGCCGCCGCCCGCGGCGAGGAGACGCTGCGGGCGTGGCTCGACGCGCACGGCGACATCACCGCCACCGCGGCGGCACTGCACGTGCACCCGCAGACCGTGCGGTACCGCCTCGCCGGGCTGCGGGACGCGTTCGGCGGGGCGCTGGACGACCCGGCCGCCCGGCTGGAGCTGGCGGTGGCCCTGCGCATGTCGACGGACGCCTGCGCCGGGGCGGAGCCGCCGTCCGAGGCCTGACGCCCGCCGGAACGGACCCGCCGACGGGCGACTCAGCCACCCGAAACGGGCGACTCGCGGGAGTCTCCGCGCAGGCCACCCCGCTGGGGGGCGACTCGGCCACCCGAAACGGGCGACTCGCGGGGGTGGTTCCGTCAGGAGGCCAGGCGCACCGCGGCCGAGGGCTTGCGGCCGGCCGGGACGGGCAGCCGGGCGGGCGCGGGCGCGGGCTGCTTCGGGCCGCCGCCGGGGAACGCCAGGCGGGTGATCTTGCGGAGCACCTTGCCGTACTGCCGCGGCAGCGACCCGGTGGTGTAGGGCAGGCCGTAGCGCTTGCAGATTTCCTGCACCTTCGGCGCGATCTCCGCGTACCGGTTGCTCGGGACGTCGGGGAACAGGTGGTGCTCGATCTGGTGGCTCAGGTTGCCCGTCATCAGGTGGAACAGCTTGCCGCCCGAGAGGTTGGCCGACCCCAGCATCTGCCGGACGTACCACTGGCCCTTCGTCTCACCGTCGAGCCGCTCCTCCTCGAACGTCTCGACACCGTCGGGGAAGTGACCGCAGAAGATCACCGCGTGCGACCACATGTTGCGCACGACGTTGGCCGTGGCGTTCGCGGCCACCGTGCTGAGGAAACCGGGGCCGGACAGCAGCGGGAACAGCACGTAGTCCTTGGCGAGCTGCCGCCGGGCCTTGCGCCAGAGGCCCATCAGCTCCCCCTTGGCCTGCGGCCACGGCTTCGTGCCGTTCTTGACCTTCTCGAACTCGACGTCGTAGATCGCGATGCCCCACTCGAAGATCATCGAGAGGCCGAGGTTCACCAGCGGCTGGAACAGGTCGGCGGGCTTCCACTCCTGCTCGGGCGTGATCCGCATGATCGAGTAGCCGAGGTCGCGGTCCTTGCCCCGGATGTTGGTGAAGGTGTGGTGCTCGTAGTTGTGCGACTTCTTCCACGACGCGGCGGGCGACGCGTGGTCCCACTCCCAGGTGGTCGAGTGGATCTTCGGGTCGCGCATCCAGTCCCACTGGCCGTGCAGGACGTTGTGGCCGATCTCCATGTTGTCGAGGATCTTGGCCACCGACAGCGCTGCCGTGCCGGCCACCCAGGCGGGCGGGAACAGGGAGAAGATCAGCGCGCCGCGGCCGCCGACCTCGAGGCCGCGCTGCACCGCGATGACACGGTGGATGTAGCGGGCGTCGGCCTCGCCGAGGCTGCCGACCACCTCGGCGCGGATCGCGTCGAGCTCGGCGCCGAGGGCCTCGACCTGCTCGTCGGTGAGGTGCGCGGCGGCACTGGGGGTCATGGACGGGCCGAAGGTCTGTGTAGCCATGGAGATGCCTCCTAGAGTTCGATCTCGACGTCGCCCGCGGCACCGGAGACACAGGTGCGGACGGGTTCGCCGGGGGTGTCGTGCAGGTCGCCGGTGCGCAGGTCCCGGACGGCGCCGGAGCGCAGCCGGCCCACGCAGGTGTGACAGATGCCCATGCGGCAGCCGTTGGGCAGCAGCGCGCCCGCCGCCTCGCCCGCCACCATGAGCGGCGTGCCGGGGGCGGCGTCGGTCTCGATCCCGCTGGTGGTGAAGGAGACGCGGCCGCCGGTGGCATCGGTCGCGACGGGCACGGGTGGGGTGAACAGCTCGACGTGCAGCGCGGTGGGATCGCCCGCCCTGGCCCAGTGCTCGGTGAAGGCGTCGATCATCGCGGCGGGCCCGCAGGCCCACGCCTGGCGCGCGGCCCAGTCGGGGACGTCGTCGGTGAGGTTGTCCGGGGTGAGCCGCCCCCGCACGGCGGTGTGCCGCTCCACCAGCGTCAGGCCGGTGGTGGCTGCCAGGTCCCGCAGCTCCGGGCCGAAGACCAGGTCGGACGGCGTGCGGTCGCAGTGCACGAGCACCGCCCCGCTCAGCGCCTCCGGCCGGGTGGCCGCCAGGTCGCGCAGCATCCCCATGACGGGGGTGATCCCGCTCCCCGCGGTGAGGAACAGCAGCTTCTCCGGCACCGGCTCCGGCAGCACGAACTCACCGGCGGGGGGTCCGATCCGCAGCAGCGTCCCCACCGGGGTGCCGTGCGCGAGCGCGCCCGAGACGGTGCCTCCCGGCAGCGCCGTGACGGTGACGGCGAGCAGTGGATCGCCGGGGCACGACGTCACCGAGTAGGTGCGCCAGTGCCAGACGCCGTCGAGCCGGGTGCCCACACCGACGAACTGGCCCGGCCGGTGCCGCGGACGGCCCGGCCCGGTGCGCAGCAGCAGGGTGGTGGTGTCGGCGGTCTCCCGGCGCAGCCCCACCACGCGGGCGTGCGGCTCCCGGGAGGACCACAGTGGGTTCAGCGTGCCGAGCAGGTCATCGGGCAACAGCGGCTGCGTGAACCAGGTGGCCGCCACTCGCGCCCGCCGTCCGATTTCGCCCAGAACTCCCATGTACTCGACGGTATTGCGCGCTTCCCACAGTCGGCCACGTCCTCGACCACGAGTGATCGGCCCCTTCTGTTGCAGAAGCCAAAACGAGATCAGACGCGGATCTCCAGCGCGAGCTCGGCGAGATGGTCGTTACCCGTGGCCAGCCAGCCCCTGGGGGTGACGAGGACGTCCTCGAAGCCGATGCGGGTGTCGATGCCCATCCGCATCGCGTACTCCAGCACCGGCCAGGCGCCGTCCTCCTCGCCGTGGAGCAGGATCGGCACCGGGAGCGTGCCCAGCGCGCGCAGGATGCGCACCGCCTCGGCCACGGCCGTCTCCGGGTCGGAGACGGTGGACTCCGCCAGTACGCGGGTGGTGCCCCGGGGCACGCCGGTGGTGCGCAGTGTGACGGCGTCGCCGCTGGTCCAGACGCCGAGCTCGACACCGATGCCCACCGACGCCGCCGCGGCGCAGACGTCGACCCAGCCCTTCTCGTGCACGTTGACCGAGCAGACATCGGGCTTGCCGACCCCGAGGTGCCCCCACGCGAGCACGGCCTCGATGCGCTTGAGGGGATCGGGCTGGATCCAGCGGCCGGTGGTGACACCGATCTCCATGCCGGGCACCTGCGCGCGGATGGCCGCCACGGTGTCGCCGACGTAGATCGGGTCGAGCGTCTCCTGCTGGTCGGGCCCGCGGGGGTGCACGTGCACCGACGTGATGCCCAACTGCGCCACGTCACGGGCGTCACGCGCGAGATGCCGCGCAAGGACCGGGAGTGCGGGATGCGCGTCGGCCGGCCGCGATCCGTTCAGAACCGCCTGCAGCACCCGCCCACCCCCGAACCGTAAAACCGAGTCGTACAACGATCGACAGCCGAGCGGCCCTACCTGAGGCCCTCGGCACATCGATCATACGGACTCACGGCTGACACGATCGGGGGCTCATCCCTCAACGGTCGCCGTTTCCCGTGCCGCATCCGGCCCGCGCTCCAGCAGAACCCGGAAGCCCGCCTCGTCGAGGACCGGCACCCCGATCTCCAGTGCCTTCTCGTACTTCGAACCGGGCGCGTCGCCCGCCACCACGAACGCCGTCTTCTTGGAGACGGACCCCGCCGCCCGCCCGCCGCGGGCCGTGATGGCCTCCTTGGCCTCGTCGCGGGAGTACCCCTCCATCGAGCCGGTGACCACGATCGACAGGCCGTCGAGCGTGCGCGGAACCGACGTGTCGACCTCGTCGACCATCCGGACGCCCGCCGCGCGCCACTTCTCGACGACCTCCCGGTGCCAGTCGACGGTGAACCAGTCGCGGACCGCGGCCGCGATCGTGGGCCCGACCCCCTCGACGCCGGCGATCGGCGCCAGCGCCGCCGTGAGGGCCTTCGACTGCGCCCGCGCCGCAACCCGGGCAGCCCGCTCCGCCGCTGCGGCCCGCTCCTCCGCGGAGAGCTCCGGCACGACCTCGCCGCCCGCGATGGCGGCACCGTCGGCTGGTACGTCATCGACAGGGGCTGCGCCGTCGACGGCCACCTCCCCGGCCGCCGCACCGCCGGCGGCGGGAGCACCGGCCGCCGGGTCGTCGGATAGGAGTGCCGACGTGGCCGCGTCGTCCGGGTCGGCGACCGAGCCGTCGGAGGTGATCGGGATCCCCGCCGCGGCGGTGTCGCGGGCCGCGGCCTCCGCCGCCTCCTCGATCGCGTCCATCGAGCCGAACTCGCGGGCGAGGGCCTGCGCGGCCGTGGGACCGACGTGCCGGATGGACAACCCGACGAGCACCCGCCACAACGGCCGGTCCTTCGCCTCCTGCAGGTTGGCCAGCAGCTTGTGGCCGTTGGCCGACAGCTCCCCCGCCTTCGTGCGGAACAGGTCGACGCGGAGCAGGTCGTCGGCGGTGAGGGTGAAGACGTCGCCCTCGTCCTGCACCACGCCGGAGGCGAGCAGGGCCGTGGCCGCCTCGTAGCCCAGCCCCTCGATGTCGAACGCGCCCCGCCCGGCCACGTGGAACAGCCGCTCCCGCAGCTGCGCGGGGCAGGAGCGGGCGTTGGGGCAGCGCTGGTCGACGTCGCCCGCCTTCTGCCGGACCAGCCGGGTGCCGCACTCGGGGCAGTGGGTGGGCATGACGAACGCGCGCTCCGAGCCGTCGCGCAGGTCGACCACCGGACCGAGCACCTCGGGGATGACGTCGCCCGCCTTGCGGATGACGACGTGGTCGCCGATGAGCACGCCCTTGCGCCGCACCTCGTCGGCGTTGTGCAGCGTGGCCAGCGAGACGGTGGACCCGGCCACGACCACCGGCTCCATCTGCGCGAACGGGGTGACCCGGCCGGTGCGGCCCACGTTGACCTCGATGTTGAGGAGCTTGGTGGTGGCCTCCTCCGGCGGGTACTTGAACGCGATGGCCCAGCGGGGCGCCCGCGAGGTGGACCCGAGCCGCCGCTGCAGCGCCACCTCGTCGACCTTGACGACGACGCCGTCGATCTCGTGCTCGATGTCGTGGCGGTGCTCGCCCCAGTACTCGACGTGGGCGACCACCTCGTCGACGCCGTCGAGCACGACGGTGCGCTCCGACACCGGCAGCCCCCACGCCCGCAGCGCGTCGTAGCCCTGGGACTGGCGCTCCAGCGCGAACCCCTCGCGCTTGCCGAAGCCGTGGCAGATCAGCCGGAGATGGCGCGACGCGGTGACCTTCGGGTCCTTCTGCCGCAACGACCCGGCCGCGGTGTTGCGCGGGTTGGCGAAGGGTGGCTTGCCCGCCTCCACCAGCGACGCGTTGAGCGCCTGGAAGTCCTCCAGCCGGAAGTACACCTCGCCGCGCACCTCGATCAGCGCCGGTACCGGGAACTCGGCGGTGCCGGTGAGCCGGTCGGGCACCTCTTCGAGGGTGCGCATGTTGAGCGTGATGTCCTCACCGGTGCGCCCGTCGCCGCGGGTGAGCGCCCTCGTGAGCCTGCCGTTCTCGTAGAGCAGGTTGACGGCCAGCCCGTCGATCTTGAGCTCGCACAGGTAGTGGAGCTTCTCCGCGCCCACCTCGCGGGCCACCCGCTCGGCCCAGCTCCGCATCTCGTCGGCGCTGAAGGCGTTGTCGAGGCTGAGCATGCGCTCGAGGTGGTCGTGCGCGACGAACTCGGTGGAGAACCGCCCGCCCACCTTCTGCGTCGGCGACTCCGGTGTGGCCAGCTCGGGGTACTGCTCCTCCAGAGCCACCAGCTCGCGCCACAGCGTGTCGAACTGCCCGTCGGAGACCACGGGAGAGTCGAGCACGTAGTAGCGGAACTGGTGGTCGGCGACCTCGGCCGCCAACCGGGAGTGCCGCTCACGGGCCTCGACCGGCGGGGCGGCGGGGGCAGGTTCTGGGCTCACGCCCGTGAGGCTACCGAGCCGGACCGACAGTCCCCGGTCCCGACGCCCCAGGTCAGGAAGTTCAGGAAAGCCACTTTCAGGCCCGCAGAGGGCAGCAAAGTGGCTTTCCTGAACTCACCCCCGGAGGGTTCTAGGCCTTCAGGAGTTCTCTCGTCGCGCCCAGGAGGGTCACCACGGAGCGTTCCGTGGCCGCGTGGCCCATCAAGCCGATCCGCCACGCCCGGCCGGCGAGATCCCCGAGCCCGCCGCCGACCTCGATCCCGTACTCCGCCAGCAGGCGGGTGCGGGCCGGTCCGTCCTCCAGGCCGTCGGGCAGCACCGCGGTGGTGAGCTGCGGGAGCCGGGCACCGTCGGGCGCCACCAGCGAGAACCCCAGCTCGGGCAGCTCGGACTGCAGCAGCGCACCGACCCGCGCGTGCCGGTCCCAGACCGACTCCACGCCCTCCTCCAGCAGCCGTCCCAGCCCCGCGTGCAGCGCGTACGCGAGCGTGGACGACGCCGTGTGGTGGTAGCGCGGCGGGCTCGCCAGGAAGTAGTCGTGGAGCAGGCCCAGATCCAGGAAGAAGGAGTGGATCGGGGTGGTGCGGTTGCGCATCTTCGCGACGGCACGCGGGCCGAGCGTCACCGGAGCGAGCCCGGGCGGGGCGCCGAGGCACTTCTGGGACGCGGAGTAGCAGGCGTCGATCTGCCAGGCGTCGACCTCGAGCGGGGTGCCGCCGAGCGCGGTGACGGCGTCGACGAGCAGCAGCGTGTCGGTCTGCGCGAGCTCCGGCCCGAGCGGGGCGACGTCGTTGCGGACGCCGGTGGACGTCTCCGCCGCCACGACCGCCACGAGTGCGGCCTGCGGGTGGGCCCGGTGCGCGGTGAGGACGTCGGCCGGGTCGAGCGCGGTGCCCCACGGGGCCTCGACCCGCACCACCCGCGCGCCGCCGCGGTGCGCGACCTCGCAGAGCCGCTCACCGAAGTAGCCGTTGACGCCGACGATCACCGTCTCCCCCGGCTCCAGCAGCGAGGCGAGGCAGGCCTCCATGCCGGCCGAGCCCGTGCCGCTGACCGGGAGCGTCAACGGGTTCTCGGTGCGGAAGACCTGGCGCAAGCGGTCGCCGGTCTCGTGGATCAGCGCGAGGTACTCCGGATCGAGGTGGCCGAGCACCGGGCGGGCCAGTGCCTCGACAGCCTCCGGGTACGGGGTCGATGGTCCCGGGCCGAGCAGCAGACGGTCACCGTGCATGCCTGGCACGGTACGCGCGGCACGAGGGACAAAAGACTCAGGACTCCTCGGGCGGGTCGAGGAATGCGTCACCCAGCTCACGGGACAGGGCCAGCGCGCGCCGGGCCCAGGTCGGGGTCGCACCGGCCAACCCGCAGGTCGTGGTGGGTACGGCGAGGGTCGCGAGCCGCGAACGGTCGAAGCCCAGCCGGTCGGCGAGGTCGAAGGCGGGTCGGGCGAGATCCCGCGACGTCACCGGCCGTCCGGGGTCGAGCGCCGGCACCAGTCCCAGCAGCAGCGGCGTGCCGCTGTCCCAGACCTCACCGAGCGTGTCGAGCGCGGCGGGCAGTGCGCTGCTGCCGGAGAACACGGGCCGGGTGGCGTCGATCCCGATGCCGGCGGCGCCGATGCCGGCGAGCAGCCGCACCGGCGGCCGGTCCGCGCAGCAGTGCACCACCACCGGCACCCCGAGGCCCGTGACGAGGTCGCGCAGCGCGTCCTGCGCCTCGTTGCGCCCCACCGAGCGCACCGTCCCGTAGCCCGACGCCGTGGGCAGCGTGCCGGCCAGCACCGCAGGCAGGGTGGGCTCGTCGAGCTGCACCAGCACCTGGGCGCCGGTACGGGCGGCCACCTCCGCGATGTGCACCCGCAGCCCGTCCAGCAGGCTCGCCGCGAACTCGCTGACCGCACCGTGGTCGGTGAGCACCCGGTGGCCCGAGTGCACCTCGACGGCCGCCGCGAGCGTCCACGGCCCGGCGACCTGCACCTTCACCCAGCCCGGCCGGGCGACCTCGCAGGCCTCGTCGAGCGCGTCGAGGTCGGTGCGCAGCAGGTCGACGGCGCGGCGGTGATCACCTCCCGGCCGCGCCGTGACCCGGTAGCCGCTGGGCACGACCTCCACGGCGATGTCCACGAGCAGCGCCGCGGTTCGGCCGATCATGTCGGCACCGACCCCGCGGGCCGGCAGCTCCGGCAGGAAGGGCAACAGCGGTAGCTCGCCCACGACCGCGGCGGCGGCCTCGCGCGGATCGGTGCCGGGCAGGGAGCCGACTCCCGTGGCGGCGCCGTCGGGCCAGCGCGGCAGCGGCGCGGCCTCCTCGGTGTCGTCGACCGGGTCCGGCACGACCATCGCGCCGCCGCCCGCCGTGCGTCCCGGGGTGGCCCCGGCCAGGCCGGCCGCTGCGATCGCGGCCTCGAGGGCGTCATCGGTACTCACGGCCGGTGTCTACCACCCGCCGTGCGCGGTCATGCCTTCCGGTACCGGGCGTCGAAGAAGCAGTAGACCCCGAACGCGACCAGTCCGAGAGCCAGCACCATGAGGACCACCGGCCCGTACGGCTGGTCGGCCACGACCTGCAGCCCCGCGTCGAGACCGGTCGGCTGCGCCGGGTCGAACCGCACCGCGGCGACGACGAGCAGCACGCCGGGGATCCCGTAGACCAGCCCGAGCGCGGTCCACCCGACCTGGCCGATACGGGTGACCAGCAGCGAGCGGTTGAGCCCCGCCCCCCGCAGGTCGAGCTCGCGCAGGAACGCGTGCGTGGGGCCACGGTGCACCGCGTAGCCGCCCCCGATGACGAGCCCGACGCCGGCGAGTCCCACGAGCAGCGGGCCCCCGGGCAGGCCGAACACGACCGTGGCGAACGACGGCTTCTGCGACGGTGCGCCTCCGCTCGCGGCGACCGATCCGGCCGACCAGGCCAGCACGCCGAACAGCGCCGCCTCCGCGAGGTTGACGGCGGTCCGCAGCACGCGGTTCCCGACCGGTTCTCCGCGGTGGCCCCACACGGCCTCGGCGAGCTGCCAGACCACGAGAGCGACCAGGCCGACCGTGATCACCCACAGCAGGACCACCCCCGGTCCCCGCTCCGCGATCGCCTGGAGCGCGCCCTTCTTGTCGACCCGTTCCCGATCACCGAGCGCGACCTGCACGGCGAGCGCGGCGACCAGCAGGTGCACCACGCCGTACGCCACCAGGCCGACGCGGCCGAGCAGGACCACGGGGGCACTGCGGACCACGTCCCGCGCCGCCGCTCCGGTGTCGGACACCATGCGCACCTCCTCGTGCGCGCGAAGCGTCCCCCGGGCCGGGCGACACCGCCACTCGGCGGGAGAACTGCGGACCGGCGGCCCGAGCTCAGTGCGCCCCGGTGATCGTGGCGCTGCCCAGCACGACGTCGCCCGCGTCGTCCGGGCGGTACAGGGCGACCGCCTGGCCAGGAGCGACACCGCGCAGCGGCTCGTCGAGCTCAACGCGCAGCCCGTCGGCCGACGGCACGGCCACCGCTGCGGCCAGCCCGCCGTGGGCCCGGACCTGGGCCACGCACGGGAACCGGTCGGCCGGCGCGTGTCCCGCGCTCCAGACCGGGCGGACGGCGTCGATCGTGCGGACGTCGAGCGCGGACGCCGGCCCGACCCGGACGGTGCCGGTGACCGGCTCGATCCCCAGCACGTAGCGGGGACGGCCGTCGCCTGCGGGCGCGTCGATGCCGAGGCCCTTGCGCTGCCCGACCGTGAACCCGTGCACGCCGTCGTGGCGGGCCAGCTCCTCGCCGGTGGCGTGGTCGACCACCGGGCCCGGCCGGGCGCCGACGCGGGCGCCGAGGAACGCGCGGGTGTCGCCGGAGGGGATGAAGCAGATGTCGTGGCTGTCGGGCTTGTCGGCCACCCGCAGGCCGCGGGCGGCGGCCTCGGCGCGCACGGCGGGCTTCTCGGTGTCGCCGATGGGGAACATCGCGTGGGCCAGCTGGTGCTGCGTCAGCACGGCGAGCACGTACGACTGGTCCTTGCCGTCGTCGACGGCGCGGCGCAGCTCGCCGGCGGTGAGGCGCGCGTAGTGCCCGGTGCAGACCGCGTCGAAGCCGAGCCCGAGCGCCCGCTCCAGCAGGGCCGAGAACTTGATCTTCTCGTTGCACCGAAGGCACGGGTTGGGGGTCTGTCCCGCCGCGTACGCCGCGACGAAGTCGTCCACCACGTCGGCGGTGAAGCGCGCGGCGAAGTCCCAGACGTAGAACGGGATGTCGAGGACGTCGGCGGCCCGCCGGGCGTCGGAGGCGTCCTCCCGTGAGCAGCACCCCCGGGAGCCACCGCGCAGCGCGGCCGGGGTCTCCGACAGCGCCAGGTGCACCCCGACGACGTCGTGCCCGGCCTCGACGGCGCGGGCCGCCGCCACGGCGGAATCGACCCCGCCGCTCATCGCGGCCAGCACCCTCATCGGACCGCTGCCGGCTGCCCTGCCCGCCGCGCCCGCTCGACCACGGCGCCGATCACCGCGACCACGGCGTCGACGTCGGCGGGGGTGGAGGTGTGGCCGAGGGAGAACCGCAGCGAGCCGCGCGCGGTGGCCTCGTCGGCACCCATCGCGAGCAGCACGTGGCTGGGCTGCGCCACCCCCGCGGTGCACGCCGAGCCGGTGGAGCACTCGATGCCGTGCGCGTCGAGCAGCATGAGCAGGCTGTCGCCCTCGCAGCCGGGGAAGGACAGGTGCGCGTTGCCCGGGAGCCGCGACGGGCCGCCCTCGACGACGCCGGTGCCCGGGTCGCCGTTGAGCGTGGCGTCCGGGACGGCGGCGAGGATCTTGCCGACGAGGTCGTCGCGCAGCCCGGCGATGGTGGCCGCCCGACGGGCCGAGCCGGTGGCCGCCACCTCGACGGCGGCGGCCAGGCTCACCACGGCCGGGGTGTCCAGGGTGCCGGACCGCACGTCACGTTCCTGGCCGCCACCGTGCAGGAGCGGGGTGAGCGCCACCTCCCGCCCGAGCAGCAGCACGCCGACCCCGATGGGGCCGCCGAGCTTGTGGCCGGTGAGGGTGAGCGCGTCCGCCCCGCACGCCGCGAAGTCGACCGGCAGGACGCCGACTGCCTGCACCGCGTCGCTGTGGATCGGCACGTCGAAGTCGTGGGCGATGGCGGCGAGCTCGCGGACCGGGTTGACGGTGCCGACCTCGTTGTTGGCCCACATGACCGAGACCAGCGCCACCCGCTCGGGGTCGCGGGCGAGCGCGGCCCGCAGCGTCTCGGGGCGGACCCGGCCGACCTCGTCGACCTCCAGCAGCTCCACCTCGGCGCCCTCGTGGTGGGCGAGCCACTCCGCGGAGTCGAGCACCGCGTGGTGCTCGATCGCCGAGACCAGCACCCGGGTGCGGCGCGGGTCGGCGGCCCGGCGCGCCCAGTACAGGCCCTTGACCGCCAGGTTGTCGCTCTCGGTGCCACCGGTGGTGAACACGACCTCCGACGGCCGCGCGCCCACCGCGGCCGCGATCCGTTCGCGGGACTCCTCGACGGCGCGCCGGGCGCGGCGTCCCGCGGTGTGGAGCGAGGAGGCGTTGCCGGTGCGACGCATCGCATCGGTCATCGCCGCCACCGCCTCGTCGAGCATCGGGGTGGTGGCGGCGTGGTCGAGATAGATCGCTGGAGGTGTCACTGAGCTCTACGCTGCCATTCAGGTCGGCTACCCGTCCCGGTCATTGAACGCGCCCCCAGAGTAGTCGCCCGCGGTGGGCCACCCCGGGCTATGCGGCCACCGGGGCGGCGGCGCAGGACGGGTGGTGCCGCGTGTGCGGATGCGTCACGCCGGTGTGCGCCCCGACCGCATCCGCGGCGAGCCGGGCCAGCTCCCGCCGGTCGGCAGCCACGCCGGGCGGGATCACCGGGAGCACGGTCAGCTCGCAGACCAGCGCGGGCAGTCGCAGGACCCGGGAGAGCGAGTCCCAGAGCGTCTGATCCCCGACGAACGCCGACGACCGGTCCGCACTCCCGTCGGGGCGCCGCAGCCCGATCGCCACCGGTCGCACCGGCACCTCCGCGTCGACGGCAGCCTGGAACGCCGCCCGCCGGAACGTCCCCGCCGCGGCACCACACCACGTCGTGCCCTCCGGGAAGACGCCGACGACGGCCCCGGAGCGCAGCGCCTGGGTCGTGGCGGCGACGGTGGCGGGAAGGGAGCGGAGCCCGGCGCGGTCGACGAACAGGGCGCCGGTGCGCGCGGCCAGCCCTCCGATGACCGGCCAGTCCCGCAGCTCCTGCTTGGCGAGCATCCGCACGGGCTGCACGGCGCCCATGGCGAGCACGTCGATCCAGGACAGGTGGTTGGCGACGACGAGCACGCCCGCCCCGCCGGTGGAGAAGCCGCCGTTGACGCGCAGCCGCACCCCCACCGCACGCAGGGCGGCCCGGCAGCCCACGCGCAGCGCGTGTCCCCGCACGGGGCCGCGCAGCAGCGGCACGGCCAGCACGGCGCCCACGAGCACGGCGGCGAGCAGCACCACGACCAGCCGGGCCAGTCGCGACGCCATGCGCAGCCGGGAGGCGGCGTCCCGGTCGTCGTCCTGCAGGCAGCCCGGTCCGCACGGCGACGAGGGCGCCCAGCCCGCCGCCTGCTGCGCCGGGTGCGGTAGCGCCGTCGGCCCGGTCATTCCGCGTCACCCAGGAAGAACCGCACGTACCGCTCGTCCATGTGGTCCAGGCCGAGCAGCACCATGAAGTCGGCGCAGTCGAAGTCCGGGTCGTGCGCGGGCTCTCCGGCCACCCACGCCCCGAGCCGCAGGTAGCCGCGCAGCAGCGGGGGCAGCTGGACCCGCTGGGGCGCAGCGGTGCCGGCCGGGTCCCACGGCCGCAGCGGCTGCACGCGGTACGGCTGCGGGGACAGGTGCCGCGCACGCACGCGGTCGCGGACGCCGGCGGCGAGCCCGCCCCCGTCGCCCAGCGGGACGCTCGCGCAGCCGCCCAGCCACCGGTTCCCCGTCAGCAGCATGTACCGGGCGATGCCGGCCCAGACGAGCCCCACGACCGCCCCGTCGCGGTGGTCGGGGTGCACGCAGGACCGTCCGGTCTCCACGAGCGACGGCCGCAGCGGCGCCAGCGCGTCGATCACGAACTCGGACTCCATGTAGAGCCCGCCCGCCGCGCGCGCCCGGTCGGGCGGCAGCATCCGGTAGGTGCCGACGATCTCGCCGGTGACGTCGTCGCGGACCACGAGGTGGTCGCAGAACTCGTCGAAGTGGTCGATGTCGAGGCCGGCCTGCGGGGTGTGCAGCACGGCGCCGAGCTCTCCGGCGAAGACGCGGTGACGCAGCCGTTGGGCCTCGCGTACCTCGTCCGGGTCAGTGGTGATCAACAGCGAGTAGCGTGAGGTTGCGGCCTGCGGAGTACGCGCCAGAACCTGCGATGAGGTCACGCCGGTGTTGGTACGGGACGTGGGCGAACGCCGAACCCCGCGGGCGTCGACCGGTGGTGGCAACCCGATGAACAGCGCCGATCGCGCCCCGGACGGCGCTCACCGCCCGGGGCACTGACCGCGCGGGAAGATCAGCCCTTGCGCTTGGCGATCTCGTCCTTGAGCTGCGGGGCCACCTTGAACAGGTCGCCCACCACGCCGAAGTCGGCGATCTCGAAGATCGGCGCCTCCGCGTCCTTGTTCACCGCGATGATCGTCTTGGACGTCTGCATCCCGGCCCGGTGCTGGATCGCCCCCGAGATGCCCAGTGCGATGTAGAGCTGCGGCGACACCGTCTTGCCGGTCTGCCCCACCTGGAACTGGTGGGGGTAGTACCCGGAGTCGACCGCGGCGCGGGAGGCACCGACCGCGGCACCGAGCGAGTCGGCGAGTGCCTCGACGACCTGGAAGTCGTCGGCCGAGCCCACGCCGCGGCCACCGGACACGACGACCGACGCCTCGGTCAGCTCCGGACGGTCCCCGCCGACGATCGGCTCCCGGCTCGTGACGGTGGCGGCCCTGCCCTGGCTCGCCGGCACCGGCACGCTCTCCTCGACGCCTGCGCCCGCGGCGGGCTCGATCTCCACCGAACCCGGACGCAGCGTGATCACGGGGTGGGCGGTGGTGGCCCGGGCCTCCGCGATGTAGGCGCCACCGAACACCGAGTGCGTGACGCCGTCGGCGGACACGGCGACCACGTCACCGAGCAGCCCGCTGTTGGTGCGTACCGCGAGCCGCCCGGCGATCTCCTTGCCGTCGGCCGACACCGCGATCAGCACCGCCGCCGGGTCCTTCGACTCGACCAGCGACGCCAGCACCCCCACCTCGGGGGTGAGGAAGTCGGTGGAGTCGGTCTCAGCGACGTAGATCTTCTCGGCGCCGTGCTCCTTCAGCACGTCGGCGAGCTTGGCGGCCGTGCCCGCGGCACCCACCACCACCGCCGACGGCTCGCCCAGCGCACGGGCGGCGGTCAGCAGTTCGAACGTGCTCTTCTTGATCTCACCCTCGAGGTGGTCGACGAGGACCAGCACCTCGGCCATGAGCTTCTCCTCTTTCCCGTCGAACGCTTCTCAGATGAGCTTCTGGGCGACCAGGAACGCGGCCACCTTCGCGCCGCCGTCACCCTCGTCCTCGATCTTCTCCCCGCCGCTCTTGGGCGGCTTGGGCTGCGACGAGGCCACGGTGGTCAGCGCGGTGGCCAGCCCCACCTCGGACGGGTCGATCCCCGCGTCCGCCAGCGAGAGGGTGACCACCGGCTTCTTCTTCGCCGCCATGATCCCCTTGAACGACGGGTAGCGCGGCTCGTTGATCTTCTCTCCCACGCTCACCACCGCGGGAAGCTCGGCACTGAGGTGGGTGACGCCGTCGTCGGTCTCGCGCCTGACGGTCACCGTGGACCCGTCGACGGTGACCTCACGGGCGTGCGTCAGCGCCGGCAGGCCGAGCACGTCGGCCACCATCGCGGGCACCGCGGCGCTCCGGCCGTCGGACGCCTCGTTGCCGGCCACCACCAGGTCGAACCCGCCCTCGACGGTGCCCAGCACCGTGGCCAGCGCCTTGGCGGTCTGCACCGCGCACGAGCCGTGCAGAGCCTCGTCCGACAGGTGCACCGCCTTGTCCGCGCCCATCGACAGCGCCTTGCGGATCGCGTCGGTGGCGCGCGCGGGCCCCATCGTCAGGACGGTGACCTCGCCGTCGTGGGCCTCCTTCAACTGCAGGGCCGCCTCCACCGCACGCTCGTTGATCTCGTCGAGCACCGCGTCGGTGGCGTCCCGGTCCAGGGTGCCGTCCGACGAGTTGAGCTTGCGCTCCGAGTAGGTATCCGGCACCTGCTTGACCAGCACGACGATGTTCATCGGACCTCTTCGACCTCCTGCCGGTGCGGACGAGCCGCGGTGGGCCTCACGGAGGACGCCCGCGTTCGGCGTCCAGCTGCCGACTCTGCCACGCCCGCGGGTGCGCGCCGTGGCCAGCCGGATCGCGCAATTGTTACCAGCGAGTAGCCAGCCCGCAAACGGGCCCCCGGGTGAAACTCCTCACCCGAGCGAGCACCGGCGCCGGTTCCTCGTGTGGCGATCCAGTCGAGCGGGTATCCGACAAAATGCCCATCATGGATCGCATCAAGCACTTCCTCGCCAGCCCGCAGGGCCGGCGCATGACCGACCAGGGCCGCCGCATGGCGTCCGACCCCCGCAACCAGGAGCGTGCCCGCGGCCTGTTGGCGCGCCTGCGCCGCCGCTGACCGGCGGGCCCCTCGCTTCCGTCGCCCGGAGCAGCTGAAGCCCGGATAGGGTCGGGCACCCGTCTACACGCGGAGCTGCCCCATGTCCGTCCTGGTCCGAGCCCACCCGACCCGGAGATCCGACACGATCCGGACATGGGGGGCGGCGATGACGCTGGCCGTCGTCGCGGCCGCGTGTGGCAATCCCGGCAACGGTGAGGTGGAGCTCGAACCGCACTCCGCCCCGGGCCAGCCGCCGGGCACGATCCTCCTGGCGGCGGGTACTGACGTCGCCGGCACCGTGCAGCGGGTGCAGGGCGCGATCACCGCCGATGGCGGCTCCGTGACCACGGTGGTCGACCACACCGCCTCGGCCCGGGAGGCCGGGACGACGATCCCGGCCTCCACACTGGTCATCGGCGGATCTCCCGCCGGCCAGTGGCCGCTGCTGCGTATCGACCAGCGGGCCGGCGCCGAGCTCCCGCAGCGCTACCTGATGCGCCAGGCCGCCGACGGCTCGGTGAGCCTCACGGTCGACAGCGCCGACTACATCGCCGCGGTGTCGGGCATCGGCGACCTCGCCGCGCGCGATGCGCTGCAGAGCTCCACCGCAGCCGTCCTCACCGCAGCGGTGCCGGGCGCCCGCATCCCGGTGGGGTCCCCGCTGGTCGGCGTGACGCCGTCCGGCCATCTCGTCACCGTCTACGGCAGCCTCGACGTCCCCGCCACCGTCGAGCGGCTGCGCCGCGAGGCCGACCGCAGCCCCACCCGCTCGCTCGCCGTGGTCGACCTGGCCGCGGGGTCGGCCACCCCGGGGCCGCCGATCCGGCCCACCTCCGTCGTGTTCGTCAGCAACCCGGCCGCCGAGGCCCCGCTGCTCGCCGCCGCCCCCTCCATCGGGCTGGACCTGCCACTGCGCTTCGTCGTGTGGGTCGACGAGCAGAACCTCACCCAGATCGGCTATCCGGACGTGGCCCGGCTCGCCGCCCGGCACGGCGTGGCTGCCGACAACCCGAATGTCGTGCGGATGGCCGCAGATTCCGACCGGCTCGCGCGACTCGCGGCCGGCCTCATCGAATGAAGTACGGAGCGACACGGTGATCGTGACCGGGTACGACGACCGGCAGGGCTGCGGCTACGTCCTCAGCACCGGGCCAGACGCCGCCGAGGGCCTGCCGGGCGGTAAGCCGGTGAGCCACAACGGGGTGTCGGTGCTGGCCACCCCCGAGCTGGCCGCGCTACTCAAGGATGCGCTGGCCCACCGGCCGACAGCCCTGCTGAGCTGGTCGGGGCCGCGGGTCCCCCTCACCCTGGACGACACCACGCTGCTCGCCTGGCTCAGGTACGACGTCGGTGGTGTGCTCACCGTGCGGGGCACGCCCGGCCCGCACCCGAGGGCGTCGGGCTGACACCGTCACGTCGTCAGGCCTCACGGCCTGGCCGGTCGATCAGCTCGACGGCGGCGACGCCGCCGGCCGGCCGATGACGCAGGAGGGCATCTCGGCGATGAGCAGCAAGCTCGACGTGCTCATGCGCCTCGGTGACGCCCGAACCGCGGGCGTTCTGACCGAGGAGGAGTTCACCTCGCAGAAGACCCAGCTCCTGAGCCATTGACGACGTCGGCACTCCCGGACCGGCGGATGGCCCGTGCGTGGACCGTGACGGTGCGTCGTGAGACGGTGCCCGGCGTGAGGACCCCTTCATCCGCCGGATCGGCACGGAACAACCGAGCGAGGGGTGCGCGTGTCGATGCGTGATGCCGTTGCTGATCAGGGGGCCGGCCTGCCGCTGACCGGCGAGCGCACCGTGCCCGGCATCGTCGAGGAGAACTACTGGTTCCGCCGCCACGAGGTGATCTACCGGGCGCTGCTCCCGCGCTGCACGGGTGCCGTCGTGCTGGAAGCGGGGTGCGGGGAGGGCTACGGAGCCGGCCTGCTGGCCGAGGGCGCGGCCGCCGTGCTGGCGCTGGACTACGACCCGGCCACGGCCGCGCACGTGGCCCGGCGCTACCCGCGAGTCGGCTCCGCGCGGGCCAACCTCGTGGCACTCCCGGTGCGCGACGGTGGCTGTGACGCGGTGGTGACGTTGCAGGTGATCGAGCACCTCTGGGAGCAGGAGCGGTTCCTGCGTGAGTGCCACCGCGTGCTGCGGCCCGGTGGTGCCCTGTTCGTCTCCACCCCCAACCGGATCACCTTCTCCCCCGGGCGCGACACCCCGCTCAACCCGTTCCACACCCGGGAGCTGGCCGCGGCGGAGCTGGCCGGGCTCGTGCGCGACGCGGGGTTCGCCGGCGTCGAGGTACTCGGGCTGCACCACGGTCCCCGGCTGCGCGCCCTCGACGCCCGCCACGGCGGTTCGATCGTCGGCGCGCAGGTTGCGGTGGCGGTCGGCGGTACGGACTGGCCCCCGGCCCTGCTCGGCGACGTCTCCTCGGTGACGTGCGCCGACTTCGAGCTCACCGCCGACGATCTCGACGCGAGCCTGGACCTCGTCGCCGTCGCGGTGCGTCCATGAGTGAGCCTGCGGGGACGTTCTGCCTCGTCCTGCACAGCCACCTCCCGTGGCTCGCCCACCACGGGCGCTGGCCGGTCGGGGAGGAGTGGCTCTACCAGGCATGGGCGCACGCCTACCTCCCGGTGCTCGACGTCGTGGAGCGGCTCGCCGCCGAGGGCTTCCGTGACCAGCTGACGCTCGGGGTCACGCCCGTGCTCGCCGCGCAGCTGGACGACCCGCACTGCCTGCGTGGCATGCACGACTGGCTCGGCGGCTGGCTGCTGCGCGCCCACGGCGCCGCCCCGCGGCTCCCGGATCTGGCCACCCACGAACACCGCGCCGCCACCGCGGCTCTCGCGCTGTTCGAGTCCCGCTGGCGCCACGGCGCGTCGCCGGTGCTGCGCCGCCTCGCCGACGCCGGGGCGCTGGAGCTGCTCGGCGGCCCCGCGACGCATCCGTTCGCCCCGCTGCTGCTGCCCGAGGTCCGGGCGTTCGCGCTCGAGACCGGGCTCGCCGACACCACGATCCGGCTCGGCTCGCGGCCCGCCGGCATCTGGGCGCCCGAGTGCGGCTACGCGCCGGGCATGGAACACGGGTACGCCGCGGCGGGAGTGCGGCGCTTCCTCGTCGACGGGCCCGCGCTGCACGGCGACACCGCGCTCGCGCGCCCGGCCGGTGGCTCGGACGTGCTCGCCTTCGGCCGCGACCTGGAGGTGACCTACCGGGTGTGGTCGCCGCGCTCCGGGTATCCGGGCGACCGCGACTACCGCGACTTCCACACGTTCGACCACCCGTCGGGGCTCAAGCCCGCCCGCGTCACGGGGCGGGCGGTGGCCCCGGAGGACAAGCAGCCCTACGACCCCGCGCGCGCCGCCGCCGCCGTGGCCCGCGACGCCGCCGACTTCGTGTCGGTCGTCCGGGAACGGCTCCTGAACCTGCAGGAACGGCTGGGCCGCCCCGCGCTCACCGTCGCCGCCTTCGACACCGAGCTGTTCGGCCACTGGTGGCACGAGGGGCCTGCCTGGCTGGAGGCGGTGCTGCGCGCGCTGCCCGAGGCGGGCGTGCGGGTGACCACCCTGCGCGGTGCCGCCGACGCCGGGCTCGTCGGCGAGCCGGTCGAGCTGCCGCCGTCGTCCTGGGGGTCGGGGAAGGACTGGCGCGTGTGGGCAGGCGACCAGGTCGCCGACTTCGTGACGCTGAACGAACAGGTGCAGAAGACGCTGCTGGGCTCCGTCGCACCGGGCCTGGCCCGCGACCCGGTGCGGGACGCGCTCGCGCAGGAGGCGCTGCTCGCGCTGTCGAGCGACTGGGCCTTCATGGTCAGCAAGGACTCGGCGGCCGACTACGCACGTTCCCGCGCGTACGGGCACGCCGGCCGGGTGGAGGAGCTGGCGGGGCTGCTCACGGACGGAAGCCGGACGGAGGCCGCCCGCCGCATCGCGTCCTGGCCCGCCCGCCCCTTCGGCCACGTGGACGCCCGCGCGCTCTGACCCGAGCGCACCGTGCACACCTCGTGGCCACCGTGCACATGTCAGGACGTGTGCACGGTGGCCACGGCGTGTGCACGGTCGGGGGATCACCGGACTTACCGCCGGGTAGTTTCCCGGGGATGCGGGTGCTGATGGTGTCCTGGGAGTACCCACCGGTGGTGGTCGGGGGCCTGGGCCGGCACGTGCACGCCCTCGCGACGGAGCTGGCGGCGGCCGGGCACGAGGTCGTCGTCCTGTCGCGCCAGCCCACCGGCACCGACGCAGGCACGCATCCGACGCAGGACGAGGTCGTCGACGGGGTGCGCGTGCTGCGCGTCGCCGAGGACCCGGCGCACCTCGAGTTCGAACGGGACATGGTGGCCTGGACGCTGGCCATGGGACACGCGCTCCTGCGGGCCGCGCTCACCCGGCTCATCGGGTGGCGCCCCGACGTCGTGCACGCCCACGACTGGCTCGTGGCGCATCCGGCGATCGCGCTGGCCGACGTACTGGGAGTGCCGCTGGTCGCCACGATCCACGCCACCGAGGCGGGGCGGTACGCGGGCTGGCTGTCTTCACCTCTGAGCCGGCAGGTGCATTCCACGGAGTGGTGGCTCGCCAACCGCGCCGACCAGGTGATCACGTGTTCGGCGGCGATGCGCGACGAGGTGGCCGAGCTGTTCGAGCTGGATCCCGCACGGGTCGAGGTGCTGCACAACGGGATCGCCCCCCGGCGCTGGCGCGCTGACCCGGCCAGGGTCGCCGCAGCGGGGAAGCGCTACGCCCCGGCCGGGGAGCCGCTCCTGCTCTACTTCGGGCGGCTCGAGTACGAGAAGGGGGTGCAGGACCTGATCGCGGCGCTCCCGCGGATCCGCCGGGCACACCCGGGGACGAAGGTGCTGGTGGCCGGCACCGGAACCGCGGCGGACCTGCTCGTGCAGTCGGCACGGACGCACCGGGTACGGCGGAGCGTCGAGTTCCTCGGCCACCTGCCCGACGAGGATCTGGTCGCGCTGCTCGCCGCTGCCGACGCCGTGGTCCTGCCCAGCCGCTACGAGCCGTTCGGGATCGTGGCCCTGGAGGCGGCCGCCGGCGGCGCGCCACTCGTGGCGTCGACTGCGGGCGGGCTCGGGGAAGTGGTGGTGGACGGGGTGACCGGGGTGTCGTTCCCACCCGGCGATGTGGCGGCGCTCGCGCGGGCCGTCGGCGCCGTGCTCGGCGACCCGACGGCGGCAGCGCGGCGAGCCGATACGGCACGCGCACGGCTCGCAGTGGACTTCGACTGGGCCCGCATCGCCGCCGAGACCGCTGCGGTGTACGCGGCAGCGCCGGAGGGCGCACCGGCCCAGCTCGGCCGGCCGAAGATCCCGACCGGCAATGTGTTCGGGCGCTCGGCGCCCGGGGTGAGGATCAGGCCGCCTCGTTGCTCATGATCTCCAGCGCGGCGTCGGGGTACTCCTCGACGAGCTGGTGGATGAGGTCATCGCGGTTCTCGGCGACGGCAGCGTTGACGGCTGCCGTGTACTCGTCGTCGAGTGCGTTGAGGCGGCGAACGGTGTCGTCCTTCATGGGGGCACCACTTCCTGGCTGGCGGTTTGTATCCGACGCCCTGTCCAACGCGGGAAGGGCTGCCTTTGTTACCGAGGTTGCGGCAGGTCACATCGATTCAGATTGTGTTAACTCTTCTTGGTGGACGCACTACCTGAAGTTTGCTCCACACGCTCCCGGACGGCCGCTTCCGTCTTACCCGCGATGTCGGTGAGTGCCGCTCTGCGCTCGGCCGCCGCCTCGTAGTCGGCCACGCGGTTGCGCACCACCCTGGCCGGGGCACCTACGGCGACGGAGTACTCCGGGATGTCGCCCCGCACCACCGCGTGCGCCCCCAGCACCGAGCCACGCCCGACCCGGGTGCCGCGCAGTATCGACACCTTCACCCCGATCCAGCAGTCGGGCCCGATCCGGACCGGGGTCTTGACGATGCCTTGGTCCTTGATGGGGACGTGCACGTCCTCCGTGCGGTGGTCGAAGTCGGTGACGTACACCCAGTCCGCCACGATCGTGGCCGCCCCGACCTCCACGTCGAGGTAGCAGTTGATCGTGTTGTCCTTGCCGAACACGACCTTGTCCCCGATGCGCAGCGACCCTTCGTGGCAGCGCAGCGAGTTGCCGTCGCCGATGTGCACCCACCGGCCGATCTCCAGGCGTCCGTACCCGGGGCGGGCGTGCAGCTCGACGCGCCTGCCGAGGAACACCATGCCCCGCAGGATCACGTGCGGGTTCGCCAGCCGGAAACGCAGCAGGCGCCAGTACCGGACCAGGTACCAGGGCGTGTAGGCGCGGTTGCGGATCACCCAGCGCAGCGAGGCGATCGTCAGGAACCGGGCCTGCCGGGGGTCGCGACGCGGGGCGCGCCCCCAGCGGTCACGCAGGGGAGCGCCCCACATGCTGGTCATGACCCGACGATAGGGCTGCCGCGTTTCGCCTGCGCCGCCGCCCGGGTAGTCGCGCAGGTGACCAGTGACAGCTCCCACACGGTCGGCGCCGAGGCGCCCGCCGGCACCGAGGAGGACCGGGTCGTCTCCCGGCGGGTCGACAACCCGACCGGAGCCAGCCCGGAGGACGAGCGCGCGTACGACGCCGCCGACCCCGGATCCGACCCGGCCGAGCCGGACCGGTCGAGCGGGGGCGAGGGAAGCACCGCCGAACGCGCCGACCACGACCTCGACGACGATGACGAGAGCGAGCCGACCCGGTCGGAATGAGGTGCTCTTGCGCCGCCGCGCGTGATCGGACATCGTCCGCGAGGTGTCCCGGATCGCGGTCGTCGGCAGCGTCAACCTCGACCTCGTGGCCCGGGTCCCCCGGCTGCCCGCTCCCGGCGAGACGCTCGCCGCGAGCGACCTGCAGCGGGTGCCCGGCGGCAAGGGTGCCAACCAGGCGCTCGCGGCGCGGCGGCTCGGTGCTGAGGTGACCCTGGTGGCCGCGGTCGGCGACGACCCCGCCGCCGACGAGGCCCTCGCCCTGCTGCACCGCGACGGCGTGGGACTCGACCGGCTGCGCCGGGAGCCCGCGCACCCCACCGGGCAGGCGCTGATCACGGTGGACGACTCCGGTGAGACCACGATCGTCGTCGCCGCGGGCGCCAACGCCGCCCTGCAGGTCACGCCGGACGACGTCCGCGGCGCCGACGCCGTCCTCACCGTGCTGGAGATCCCGGACTCCGCGGTGACGGCCGCGGTGGAGCACGCCGGTGGGCTCGTGGTGCTCAACGCCGCTCCGGCGCGGGCGCTCCCGCCCGCGCTGCTCCGCCAGGTCGACCTGGTGGTCGTCAACACCTCGGAGTACGCCGCGATCGACGGGCTCGACGCCGCGGGCGCCGTGGCCGTCACCGCCGGGGCCGACGGCGCCGTGCTGCGCCGGGGCGGCCGGGAGGTGGCCCGGGCCGCGCCGCCGCCGGTCACGGTCGTCGACGGCACCGCGGCGGGTGACACCTTCACCGCCGCGCTCGTGGTGGCCCTGCTCGACGGCGCGTCCGACGCCGACGCGCTGCGCCGGGCGTGCGCGGCCGGGGCGCTGACCGTGACGCGGCCCGGGGCCCAGCCGTCCCTGCCCACCGCGGCCGAGCTGGCGGCCGTCCTGTGACTGCGCTGATCATCGACACCGACCCGGGCGTGGACGACGCCGTGGCCATCATGCTGGCGCTCGCCTCGCCCGAGGTCGATGTGCGGGCCGTGACCACCGTGTTCGGCAACGTGCCGCTGCGGAGGACCACGGAGAACGCCGGGCGGATCCTCGCTCTCTGCGACCGGTCCGGCGTGCCGCTCGGTGTCGGCGCCGACCGCCCGCTCGTGCACCCGCAGCGCCAGCGCGCCGAGGCGTGGCACGGCGGCGACGGGCTCGGCGGCCGCGCCGACGCGCTGCCCGCTCCCGCTGCAGAACCCGACCCGCGGGGCGCCGTCGGGCTGATGGCGTCGGTGCTGGCCGCGGCGACCGAACCGGTGACGATCGTGCCGATCGGGCCGCTGACCAACATCGCGCTGCTGCTCGCGGTGCATCCGGAGCTGGCACCGCGGATCGGACGGATCGTCGCGATGGGTGGCTCGCTGGGCGCGGGCAACACCGGAGGCGTCGCCGAGTTCAACGTGCACTCCGACCCGGAGGCCGCGCACCGGGTGTTCACCCAGACCGACGTGCCCGTGACGATGGTGCCGCTCGACCTCACGCACCGGTGTACCGCCAGCGCCGACTGGCTCGCCGCGCTCGCGGGCGGCGGTCCCCGGTGCGCGGAGCTCGCGCAGGTGGTCGGCCACTACCACGCGGCCTACCGCACCCGGTACGGCGTGGACGCCGTCGCGCTCCACGACGCACTCGCCGTGCTGGAGGCGATGGTGCCCGGCACGCTCGTGACCACCGCTCTCCCGATCCACGTGGCCTGCGACCTCGGACCGGCCCGGGGAGCCACCGTCGCCGTGCCGGACGCGCCCGGGGCGCCGGTGCACGTCGCCCTCGACGCCGACCCGCAGGCCGTGCTGGCCGAGATACTGGCCCGCCTGCTGCGCCTGGGCTGACGTGCGCTCCTAGGCGAGCCCGTTCTCGATGGCGTAGCGCACCAGTGCGGCGCGGCTGCGCAGCCGCAGCTTGCGCAGCACGTTCTGCACGTGGTTCTCCACCGTGCGCGGGGAGAGGACCAGCCGCGTGGCGATCTGGCGGGCGGTGAGCCCGTCGACCACCAGGCGCAGCACGTCAGCCTCCCGCTCGGTGAGCCGGCGGGCCCCTTCCTGCGGGTCGACGGGCCTGCCGACCTCGTCCAGCACCACGTCGGCGAGCCCGGGGCTGAAGACGGCGTGCCCGGCCGCGGTGCGGCGTACGGCGTCGGCCAGCTCCTCCGCGGAGGCGGGCGCGACGAGATGGCTGGTGGAACCGGCCTGCACGGCGGCGAGCACGGCGGCGTGGTCGGGGGTGGCGGTCAGCGTGAGGACAGCGGCCTGCGGGACCGCCGCGGTGACGGACCCGATCACCGCAAGTGCGGCCCGGCCCTCGGCGAGATCCACGACGACCACCTGCGGGCGTAGCCCGAACACCAGTTGCACGGCGTCGCGGGGCCCGACCGTGCCGAGCAGCTCGACACCGCAGCGGGCGAGCACCGAGGCCGGGTACGCGCCGCCCGTGAACTCACCGACGAGCACGGCGGTGGCCGGACGACCGGCCTCCTCCTCGCTGCCCGCCCGCCCGTCCGCGGCGCCCACGATCATGAAGCGGATCCTCCCAAGGAGTTACGCCGGGAGGAAACCGTTCGCGCAGGACCACCCGTTCGCCGCGTGAAGATCACGTCGAGTGATCAACCGTCGGCCAGACCCCGCTCAATGGCGTAACGCACGAGCTGCGCCCGATTGTGCAGCTGCAGCTTCCGCAGCGTGTTCTGCACGTGGCTCTCCACCGTGCGGTGCGACAGCACCAGGCGCTCGCCGATCTGGCGGGCCGTGAGGCCCTTGGCCACCAGCCGCAGCACCTCGGTCTCCCGTTCCGTGAGCACCGGCGCCTCGCCGCCGGTGCCGCCCGGCTCGCCCGCCAGCCGCCGGTACTCCCCCAGTACCAGCCCGGCCAGGCCGGGCGTGAACACCGGGAAGCCCTCGGCCGTGCGCCGGACCGCCGCGAGCAGCTCGTCGGCCCCCGCCGACTTCAGCAGGTAGCCGTTGGCCCCGGCCTTCACCGCCTCGAGCACGTCGCTGTGCTCGCCGCTCGCCGACAGCACGAGGATCCGGGTCTCGGGCAGCTTCCCGAGGATCCCCTCGATCGCCCGCACCCCCGACGACGCGCCGAGGTTGAGATCCATCAGCACCACACGCGGCCTGGTGGCGAACGCGATCCGCACCGCCGCGTCCGCGTCCGGGGCGGTGGCGACCACCGTCAGCCCGCGTTCGGTCAGGTCCCGGGCCACGCCCTCGCGCCAGATCGGATGGTCGTCCACGACCATCACCGTGATCGCGTCGCTCTCCTCCGTCATGCCGGCACCTTCCGCTGCGGGAGCCTGATCGTCCAGTCCGTGCCCCGGCCCGGCCCGGTGTCGCAGGAGATCGTGCCCCCGAGGTCGAGCACCCGGCCCTGCATCGAGCGGGCCACGCCCAGCCGCCCCTCGGCCTGCGCCGCGTCCAGCCTGCCCTCGGGGATGCCGGGCCCCTCGTCGCGCACGCTGATCTGGACGCCGTCACCGGTGTCCTCGAGCAACACCCAGGCGGGCGCCTGCGGGCCGACGTGCACCGCGACGTTCGCGAGCGCGGCAGCCGCCACCGCCACCAGCTCGTCGACGACGTGCGCGGGCAGCTCGACCCGGTGCGCCGGCGTGGAGACGCTGACGTGCTCGGAGGCCAGCACCCGCAGGGCCGCTGCGAGGTCGCGCCTGCCGTTGACGTCGACGAGCGCGGCCCCGGTGGTCAGCAACGTGCGCAGCGTGAACTCCTGCTTCCCGGCCAGCTCACCCAGCTCCCCCGCCGGGCCACCCAGCTCGGCGCCCCGCCGGCGCACGTACCCGAGCACCTGCAGGACACCGTCGTGGACCGCGCGCGTCAACCGTTCCCGTTCGGCGAGCGCGGCCTCGGCGGCCACGGCGAGGCGCAGCCGCTCGGCGGCGCGCCGCAGCACCGTGGACGCGAAACCGATCGTCACGCCGACGAGAAAGAGCAGCTGGATGTCGTGCAGCTCGTCGCGCCAGTGGGCCTGGAACGCCACCAGCGCGAGGGAGACGGTCGCGGCTCCCGCGAGCCCGCCGCGCACTCCGTAGACGAGCGCGCAGGCCAGCACCGCCCCCGGCGTCCAGATCGACCCCATCACCGGGGCGTCCCCGAGGAACTGGGCCGGGGTCTGCACGAAGGGGGTGGTCGCCATCACCGCGACGGTGACCCCGATGTCGGCCACCGCGATCGGGCCGCACCGGTCCCGCAGCCCCGGCAGGGCACCGAAGTAGCCGAAGCTGCTGAGCACCGTCCAGACCGCCATCACCACGAGCACCGCCACCGCGGCTCCGGGCCGGGCGTAGCTGTCCAGCGAGTACAGGACTCCGGCCGAGGTGCTCATCAGTGCCAGCACCCGGTAGACCAGCAGGCCGCGCCACAGCGGTGCGAGCGGCTGTTCCGTGTCGGCGGCTGTCGGCGTCGTCACGGCTCCATCCTGGCCGACGCGGCGCGCCCGGTGATCGGCGAGCTACCGGGATCTCGTACCCGTGACGAGCGCGTTGTAGAACCACGCCCTCGGCACGACGCGGGTGAGCACGCGCTGGTCCAGCCACGACAGCCGCTGCCAGGAACGGTAGGCGAACATCGCCCAGCCCATGCCGAGCTTGCCCGCCGGCACCGCGGCCTCGAACGTCCGTACCGGCCAGCCCAGCATCGCCGCCGTGAACTCCTCGGTGACCACGCGGGCGTCCGCCGCCCCCGCCCGGCGGGCGATGCCCTCGAGCTCGGCCGGGTCGAACGTGTGGATGTCGACCACGGCCTCCAGCGCAGCGGCCCGGGACGACTCGTCCAGCTCCGCCTGCGGGCGCCGCCACCCCCGCAGGGCGGGCAGCCGCGTGATCGTCGTGGTCGCCTTCCAGGTGAGCGCCCCGAGCCGGCGCGCGTAGGCGTCGCCGACCGTGGTGGGCTCCCCGGCGAACACGAACCGGCCGCCCGGCTTCAGCACCCGCAGCACCTCGCGCAGCGCGAGCTCGACGTCGGGGATGTGGTGCAGCACGGCGTGCCCGACCACCAGGTCGAACGTCTCGTCCTCGTACGGGATGCGCTCGGCGTCGGCCACCCGGCCGTCGACGTCCAGCCCGAGGCCGCCCGCGTTGCGCAGGGCGGCCTGCACCATGCCCGGCGAGAGGTCCGTGACCGACCCCCGCTTCGCGACGCCCGCCTGCATGAGGTTGAGCAGGAAGAAGCCGGTGCCGCAGCCCAGCTCCAGCGCGTGCCCGTAGGGCCAGCCACCGTCGCCGGCCACGAGCCGGAAGCGGTCGGCGGCGTAGGTGATGCAGCGCTCGTCGTAGGAGATCGACCACTTGTCGTCGTACGAGCCCGCCTCCCAGTCGTGATAGAGGACGTTGGCCAGCTTCCGATCGTGCTGGGCAGCCGCCACCTGTTCAGCGGTGGCGTGCGGGTTCGGGGCCGGGTCCGTACTCATGGGTAGGCAGCATATGGGGCGCGCTTCAGCGTCCGCTGAACGTCGCCTTGCCCGGGCCCTTCTCCACGAACGACGTCATGCCGGCCGTCCGGTCCTCGGTGGCGAAGAGCGCCGCGAAGAGCTCCGCCTCCAGGTCCAGGCCGCTGCGCAGGTCGATGTCGAGGCCGCCGTCGATCGCCTTCTTGGCCGCCGCCAGCGCCACGGCCGGACCGGTGGCGAACTGCTCGGCCCAGCTACGGGCCGCGGCGTACACCTCGTCGGCCGGCACGACCTGGTCGACGAGGCCGATCGCCAGCGCCTCCTCCGCCCCGACCATCCGGCCGGTGAAGATCAGGTCCTTCGCCCGCGACGGCCCGATCAGCCGGGCCATCCGCTGGGTGCCACCGCCGCCGGGGATGATCCCCAGCAGGATCTCCGGCTGGCCGAGCTTCGCGTTGTCGCCGCACACGCGCCGGTCACAGCCGAGTGCCACCTCCATCCCGCCGCCGAGCGCGTAGCCGGTGATCGCCGCGACCGTCGGCTTCGGGATCTCCGAGATCGCCCCGAAGCAGGCGGAGAGCCTGCGCGCGACCGGGGCCACGTCGGAGTACGACATGGCCGTCATCTCCTTGATGTCGGCGCCCGCCGCGAACACCTTCTCCCCGCCGTACACGACCACGGCCCGGACGTCCGCCCGCCGTGTGGCCTCCTCGGCAGAGGCTTTCAGCTCCTCCTGCACCTGCCGGCTGAACGCGTTCATCGGGGGCCGGTCCAGCCGGATGGTGCCGACACCGGACTCGACCTCGAGGGTCACGAATTCGCTCACGGCCCCGACCCTAGATCAGGGGGTGTGCAGCCCGCGGGTTCAGGAAAGCCACTTTCACGCCCTCTCCGGGCAGGAAAGTGGCTTTCCTGAACTTCCGGGGAGGCTCCTACCGCAGCCACGCCGTGTAGCGGCCACGGCGGCGCTGCACCTTCAGCGGGAGGCCGAAGGTGGCGGTCAGGTTCTCGTCGGTCAGGACGTCGTCGAGCAGGCCGGCGGCCACGACCCCGCCCTCACGCAGCAGCAGGCCGTGGCTGTAGCCGACGGGGATCTCCTCGACGTGGTGGGTGACCAGCACGGACGCGGGGGCGTCCGGGTCGGCGGCCAGGGTCGCGAGCCGCCCGACGAGGTCCTCGCGGCCGCCCAGGTCGAGCCCGGCGGCGGGTTCGTCGAGCAGCAGCAGCTCGGGGTCGGTCATCAGGGCCCTGGCGATCAGGGTGCGCTTGCGCTCGCCCTCCGACAGCGTCCCGAAGGTCCGCTCGGCCAGGCCGCGCACCCCCAGCGCGTCCAGGAGCTGCGCCGCCCGCTCGGTGTCGGTCGTGTCGTACTGCTCCCGCCAGCGGCCCAGCACCCCATACCCGGCGCTGACCACGACGTCCTGCACCGTCTCGTCGCCCGGGACCCGCATCCCGAGCGCGGCCGAGCTGAGGCCGATCCGGGTGCGCAGCTCGAACACGTTGACCCGGCCCAGCCGTTCGCCCAGCACGTCCACCGTGCCCGCCGTCGGGTGCAGCTCCGCAGCGGCCAGCCGCAGCAGGGTGGTCTTGCCCGCCCCGTTGGGCCCGAGCACCACCCAGCGCTCGTCGAGCTCCACGGCCCAGTCGACGTCGTGCAACAGCGTCGACGTGCCCCGCCGGACCGCGACGCCCTCCATCCCGATGACGAGATCGGTGCCGTCGAGGTCGGTGTCGGTCCGCGCCCCGTCTCCAACGACGGTGCGTGGGCTGACGCTCAGTGGGGGGTTGCGTGCGGTGAGGAAGGACTCAGATTGCGATCCCGGCGCTGCCACGGGCCCTATCCTCGCCGATCGTGCCGGTCTTCCCACTGGGTGCCCATGCCGACGACGGCGGGGTCCGCTTCGCGGTGGCCTCCACCAGCGCGGACGCCGTAGAAGTGTGTCTCGTGGACGGTCCGGACGACGGGCTGACCGAGAAGCGGGTCGCGCTCACGGAACGCACGTTCGGCGTCTGGCACGGGTACCTCGCCGGGGTGACACCCGGGCAGCGTTACGGGTACCGCGTGCACGGTCCGTACCGGCCGTGGGACGGGCTGCGGGCCAACCCGGCGAAGATCCTCGTCGACCCCTACGCGCGGCGGATCACCGGCCGCGTCACCGATCTGTACGCCGCCCGCGGCTGGGTGGACGACCCGATGACGGGCCTGATGAGCACCGTCGACTCGCTCGGGCACGTGCCGCTCTCGGTGGTGAGCGCGCCCGACGTCCTCGCGAGCGGCCCCCGTCCGGACGTGCCGTGGTCGGAGACCGTGATCACCGAGCTGCACGTCCGTGGCTACACGAAGCTGCATCCCGAGGTGCCGCCCGAGCATCGCGGCACCTACCTCGGGCTCGCGCACCCGGCCGTGGTCGAGCACCTGAGCAGGCTCGGTGTCACCGCCGTCGAGCTGCTGCCGGTGGCCTCGATCGCCGAGGAGCCACCGCTGCTGCAGGGCGGCCGGACCAACTACTGGGGCTACGCCACGCTCGGCTTCCTCGCCCCGCACGCGGGGTACGCGAGCACGCCGGGTGCGGAGGTCGAGGAGTTCACCGCGATGGTGACCGCGCTGCACGCCGCGGGCATCGAGGTGATCCTCGACTTCGTCCCGAACCACACCGCGGAGGGCGGGGTCGGGGGCACCACGCTGTCCTACCGCGGTCTCGACGCGCCCGCGTACTACTCGCTGGGCGGCAACGGCCACGACGCCGACATCACCGGCACCGGCAACACGCTCGACGCCGGCTCGCCCACCGTGATCCGGCTGGTGTGCGACGCGATGCGGCACTGGGTCACCGTCTTCGGCGTCGACGGCTTCCGCATCGACCTCGCGAGCGTGCTCGGCAGGCCGCGCTCGGGGGCGTTCGACCCGCACTCGGCCCTGCTGACCGCGATCTCGGTCGACCCGGTGCTGTCCCGGGTGAAGCTCATCGCCGAGCCGTGGGACGCCACCGGCGAGGGCTACCGCGTCGGCGGTTTCGGTGTGGCCTGGTCGGAGTGGAACGGCCGATACCGCGACGCGGTGCGTGACTTCTGGCGCGGCCACGGCGGCATCGGCGAGGTCGCGTCCCGGCTGACCGGCAGCTCGGACCTGTACCGGCTGTCCGGCCGCCGCCCGTGGGCGTCGGTCAACTTCGTCACCGCCCACGACGGGTTCACCCTGCGCGACCTGGTGTCCTACGAGCGCAAGCACAACGAGGCCAACGGCGAGCACAACCGCGACGGCACCGACGACAACCGGTCCCAGAACTTCGGCGTCGAGGGCGAGACGTCCTCGCCGGTGCTCGTCTCCCAGCGGCTGGCCACGGCCCGCGCGATGCTCGCCACGCTGCTGCTGTCGACGGGCACCCCGATGCTGCTCGGCGGCGACGAGCTGTGGCGCACCCAGCGGGGCAACAACAACGCCTACTGCCTCGACGACGAGACGTCGTGGGTCGACTGGACGGGCGGGGCGGGGGCGGACTCGCTCTCCGCGTTCACCGCACGGGTGGCGGAGATCCGGCGCAGCTCCCCCGCGCTGCACCGGGACCGCTTCTACCGGGACGGCGAGGTGCTCTGGTGGCACCCGTCGGGGCGCCGGATGGGTGGGCACGACTGGCACGACGGCCACCTGCACAGCCTCGGCCTGCTGCGTGGGGAGTGGCTGCTGTTCCTGCACGCCGGCGACCCGGCACTGGCCGCGACGCTGCCCAAGGGGGGCCCGTACACGCCCGTGCTGGACAGCACCCGGCCGGACGGGGTCCCGGTGAGCCGGCGCCCGCTCCCCAGCAGCACGACCATCACCCTGCCGCCCCGGTCGCTGCTGCTCCTGCGCGCCTGACCGCGGGAGGCCCCGCTCAGCCGAAGAAGGCCGTCAGCTCGCGGGCGAGGTCCTCCGGCCGTTCCTCGGACAGGTAGTGGCCCGCGCCCGGGAACTCGACGAAGCGGGTGTCCCACGCCCGTCCCTCGGTGAGCGCCTTGACGAAGGGGAAGTAGATCCCGCCCATTCCCAGCACCGGCATCCCGAGCACCGGGTACTCCTTCGCGTCCTCGATGTCGTCGTGGAACGCCTGGTACCAGCGGTTGGCCGCCCGGACGGCGCCCGGCTGGTCGTAGGCCTCGGCGTAGACGGCCCGGCTGCGCTCGTCGATCGCGTCCGGCGGGGTGCCCATGTAGTCGATCAGCCAGTCCACGACCAGGCGGAACCGACCGGCGAGCAGCTTCTCGGGAAGGCCCTCGACCTGGTTGAAGGCGAACCACCACAGGTTGGGTCCGGCCGCGGTGGGCAGCAGCGGGAACGAGCGGAACGACTCGTCCGGGTGTCCGGGTTCCCAGAGCGCCAGCTTCGTGGTGGCCTCGGGATGGTTCGCCGCGAAGCTGAACGCCACCATCGAGCCGATGTCCTCACCGGCGATGCCGACCCGGTCGTGGCCGAGGGAGCGCACGAGCTCGTGGACGTCCGAGGCCATCGTCTTCTTGTCGTAGCCGCCCTCGGGCTTGTCCGACCCGCCCATGCCCCGCAGGTCGACGGCGATCACGCGGTACCGCCGCGCCAGGATCGGCATGACCTTGTGGAACTGCCACCACGTCCTGGGCCACCCGGGCAGCAGCACCAGCGGCGCGCCCTCGCCACCGACGACGTAGTGCAGCCGGATCCCGTTGACCTGGGCGTAGCCGTCCTCGAACCCGTCGAGCATGTCGCTCCCCACGTAGTTGAACAGTGGTTCACATTTCTAGCACGTTCGTGAACGATCACTCAACATGAACTAGGCTGCACCGGTGCCACGCCGACGCAGCTTCGACGAGACGGACGTCGTCGAGCGCGCCATGGAGATCTTCTGGACCCAGGGGTACGAGGCCACCTCCTACACCGACCTGACCGCGCACGTCGGCCTGCACCCGGGCAGCCTCTACCGGGCCTTCGGCGACAAGCAGGCGATCTTCCTGCGTTCCCTCGAGCACTACCGCGACTCGCAGACCCGGACGCTGGCCCCCTTCCTGCTGGCGGGGGGACCCGTCCTGCCGCGGATCCGGGCCGTGCTCGTGGGCTACCTCGACCTCGCGGCCCGGCAGCAACCGGCTCCGCGCGGCTGCCTGATCGCCAACACGGCAGGCGAGCGGCTCCCCGGTGACGCGGCCGTGGCCGCGCGCCTCGCGGAGATCCTCGCGCTCGTCGAGGACGGGTTCCTGCAGGGCCTGCGCAAGGCGTCACAGGAGGGCGAGGTGGTGCCCGGGCTGGACCTGCCGGCCTCGGCCGCCATGCTCACGATGCTGCTCGAGGGCCTCCAGGTACTGGTCAAGTCCGATCCGGACCCCCAGCGGCTCGCCCGCGCCGTGGACACCGCGCTCGCCGGGCTCGCCGCTCGCCCGGACGTGAGCGCGCCCGCCGACGAGGCGGCGTCGAGCGGCTGACCGCGCCCGTCGCAGTGGTTACGCTGCCCGCGTGCCCCGCTACGACTTCCGCTGCCGCGACTGTGGCTCGACCTTCGAGGTCAGCCGTCCGATGAGCGCGGCGAGCGACCCCGCCCGCTGCCCCGCGGGCCACGACGACACGGTCAAGCTGCTCACCACCGTCGCCGTCGGCGGCCTGAGCGCCGGCTCGCAGGCCGCGCCCGCCCGCGCAGGCGGCGGGTGCTGCGGCGGCGGCTGCTGCGGCGGCTGAGCGCGCCGGCCCCGTCGAACGTCCCGCGCGTGAGTTCTGGTGGTTGTCCGGCCCCGTTCATCTCGCATCGGGCGCAAAGCCGGTATCGATCACTAACTTCTCCAGCCGCGGCCCTGGCGGTCGCGGCACAGCGATGGCAGCGGGAGAGGTAGGCGTTCATGGGTCGGCGTTCGCGTCTGTTCGGACGGGGGGCCGCTGCCGCGGTACTCGCGGTCCTGGCACTTCTCCCCGGCGCGGGCGGCGCCGCTGCGGCGCCGGGCCCGGGCCCGGCGAGCTCTGCCGGTGACTCCGGCGGCGACCTGGCGTCGGACCTCGCGGCCGTGGACCGGTCGACGGCGTGGACGCAGCTGTCGACGGTGAAGCTGAACTTCCCGACCTACCACCCGGAAGGTCTCGTCGTCACGGCCGACCGGTTCTACCTCAGCTCGACACAGATCATCGAACCCACCCAGACCTACCCCGCGCCCGTCGACGGGTTCGACCGCACGCCCGGCAAGGGCGTCGGTCACCTGTTCGTCATCGACCGCACCGGGAAGCTCCTCAAGGACGTCGTCCTCGGCCACGGCGACGTCTACCACCCGGGCGGCATCGACCTGCACGGCAACGACCTGTGGGTGCCCGTGGCGCAGTACCGGCCGGGCAGCACGGCCGAGATCGACCGCGTGGACATCCGGACCCTCGAGGTCACCCGGGCGTTCACGGTCGACGACCACATCGGTGGCATCGTCTACGACGCCTCGACCGGTCACCTCGTGGGCAACAACTGGGGCTCGCGCACGTTCTACGAGTGGACGCCGAGCGGCAAGCCCGTCACCACCTGGAAGAACCCGGAGAACCTGGTGGACTTCCAGGACTGCCAGTACGTCCCCAAGGGAAAGATGGCCTGCGGAGGCATCACGAACCTCCCCCAGACGCCGACCGGGGGCGGCGCGAAAGCCACCTACGAGCTCGGCGGAATCGCGCTGCTCGACCTGCGGACGCATGCCGTCGTCAACGAGTTCCCGTTCCAGCAGTGGTCCGCGGCCGGTCATGTCATGACCCGCAACCCGCTGAAGCTCAGCGCCGACGGGGACGGCATCACGATGTGGGCGGCCCCGGACAACGGCGAGGAGAGCGCAGGCACCCAGATCTACACCTGGCAGGCAAAGGTCCCGAAGCGGAGCTGACCACCGCCCGGTTCAGGCCGGGAGCGGCGTCGCGGAGAAGACCCCGTCCGGGTCGAGCTCCCGCTTCAGCCGCTGCAGGCGGGGCAGGTTGGCGCCGTAGGCCTCCGCGATCTGGTCGGCGGCCTCCGGCCCGAGCACGTTGGGATAGCCGCCGGGCAGGGAGTACGGGGCCAGTGCCCGGCTCAGCCCGTCGGCCCAGGCCTCGTGGGGCGCCGGGTCCTGCGACGGTTCCCAGGTGGCGATGATCTGCATCATGAAGTGGTCGCTGCGCTGCGCGAACGCGGTGGCGGCCACCGGCACCCGCGCCGCGGCGCCGCGCAGGTACTGCCAGGAGATCACGGACAGCTCCGACGACCGCGCGTCGACCGCCGCGACGATGGCGGCGACGGCCTCGGGCCGCAGATCGGCCAGCGACCGCGTGCGGAAGTCGATGTGGCGGCCGTTCACCACCCGCGCGTCGGCCGGGGCGAAGGTGTCCAGGAACGGCATCGGCCGCACCTGGTGGACCACCGGGTCACCCAGCGCCGCGAACCGGGCCAGCACGCGCTCGCCCTCCGCCGGGTCGCCGGACCAGACCGGCGCGAGCAGCAGCGCCGGGGTGCCCCCCGGGGCCGAGGAGATGGCGCCCACCACACCGAGCTCGTCGGGTGCCGATGCCGCCAGCACGGCGTGGCCGCGCAGCACCGCTTCCGCCTGCGACCACGGGAACACGATGGGCCCGGAGAGCACGGTGCGGACCGGATGGAGCCGGATCCGCATCGAGGTGACCACTCCGACGTTGCCCCCGCCACCGCGCAGCGCCCAGAACAGGTCGGTGTTCTGGGACTCGTCGGCGGTGACCACGGCGCCGTCGGCGAGCACGACCTCGACCCCGACCAGGTTGTCGAGGGCGAGGCCGTAGCGGGGGCTCAGCGGGCTGTAGCCGCCGGCCAGGGTGAACCCGGCGACGCCGACCATGCTGACCGTGCCGACCACCGCGGCGAGCCCGTGGTCGGCGGCAGCGCCGGCGAGGTCGGCGGACGTCGCGCCACCCGCCACGACGGCGACCCGGGTGCCTGCGTCGATCTCGACGACATTCATCCTGGTCAGGTCGATCACGAGGCCCTCGTGCCGCAGGGCCCTGCCGGCCCAGTCGTGGCCGCCGACGCGCACCGAGAGAGGCAGGCCGCAGGCGCGGGCCGCGCGCACCGCCGCCTGCACGTCCTCGGTGCTCTCGCACATCACGAACAACGCGGGCCGATGCTCGACGCCACCGTTCCAGATCTCGCGGGCGTGGTCGTACCCGCTGTCGGCGGGCAGGAGAACGTGACCCTTGAGCAGGGGACCCAGTTTCTCGGCCGCCGATAATGCCCGTGCAGTGAAATCATCCGGCATTGAACCGACGCTACCCCGCGCCTCCACCGGTTCATGGGTCGATTCATTTCACCGGGAGTTTCGCGAGAATGTCGCCATTCCACGATTTGCCCGCCTACGGCATGCGGCGCCGAGCCACCCGGTCAGTCGCTGCGCAGCTGTTCGCGCAGCACCGTGCCCACGGTGGTGGGTTCGCGGCCGAGCAAGGTGGCCAGCGTCGGGTCGACGGCGGCGAACTCGGCGGCGCGGCTGGCGGCGAAGATGCCGAGCAGCTGGTCTGCCGACTCGGCGGGGACGCCGTGGCTCACCAGCTGTTCGCGGAACTGGTCGTCGGACGCGGTGGTCCTGGTGATCGTGCGGCCCGTGACGTCGCCGGCGATGCGGGCGATGCCGTCGAAGGTGAGCGCCTGTGCCGCGGTGAGTGACGGCGTGGGGCCCTCGAAGCGGCCTTCATCCGCCAGGATGGCGGCGGCTGCCGCGGCGAGGTCGGCGTGCGCGGTCCAGCTGACCGGCCCGTCCGCGGGGAGGACGACCTCGCCGGATTGCAAGGCGTGGCCCAGGAACTGCACCGCGCTGGCGGCGTAGAAGCCGTTACGCAGCGAGGTGAACGGCACGCCGCAGGCGCGCAGCGCTTCCTCGGTGGCGGCGTGGTCGCGGCAGGCCTGGAAGTGCGACGAGGCGCTGGCGCCCATGTGGCTGGTGTAGAGGATGCGGCGGGCGCCCGCCGTGACGGCCCCGTCGATCGCGGCACGGTGCTGTCGCACAGCCTCCTCGCCCATCTTGTCGACGGAGACGATGAGCACCTGAGTGGCCCCTTCGAACGCGTGAGCCAGGCTGCCGGCGTCGGTGAAGCTGCCCTGGCGCACCCGTACGCCTTGGCCGGCGAACGCTTGCGCCTTCTTCGGGTCGCGGACGCTGAGGCCGATCTGGTCCGCCGGCACGCGGGTCAACAGCTGTTCGACGATCTGGCGGCCGAGCAGTCCGGTGGCTCCGGTCACGATGATCATTGCGCGCTCCAGCCAGCTAGTTCCAGTGGAATCGGAACTAGCGTAACACCGATACTAACGGTGGCAGCAAGCCTGGGGTATCGTCGATACCATGCCCCCCGTCGACTCCGACACCACAGCCTTGGGCCGCGAGCAGGCCCGGCAGCGCGTCATCGAGGCCGCCGCCGAACTGCTGGCGCGCGATGGGCGCGACGCGGTCACCACCCGTGCGGTCGCGGCCGCGGCCGGCATGCAGGCGCCGGCCATCTACCGCCTGTTCGGCGACAAGGACGGGCTGCTCGAAGCCCTCGCCGAGCACGGCTTCGCCGCGTTCCTCGCGACCAAGCACGTCGACCCCCACCCGCAGGACCCCATCGAGGACCTGAGGGCCGCCTGGGACCTGGCGGTCGAGTTCGGCCTTACCAATCCCGCCCTCTACACGCTGATGTACAGCGAGCCCGCCGGCGCCACATCGACCGCCTTCAAGGCCGGAATGGAGATCCTGAGGGGCCGCATCCGACACCTCGCCGCCGGCGGCTGGCTCCGCGTCGACGAGGAACTTGCGGTCACGCTCGTCCACGCCACCGGACGCGGCGCGGTCCTCACCTGGCTGTCCCTGCCCGAAGACCGGCGCAACCGGGCCCTGTTGACCATCCTTCGCGAATCCATGGTTGCCGCCGTGACCACCCAGGAGCCGGCCGTCACGGACGCGGGCGCGGCCGGCGCCGCCCGCGCCCTGCGCGCCGCACTGCCCGAACAGACGACCCTGAGCGCCGCGGAGACGCAGCTACTGAGGGAGTGGCTGGACCGCCTCACCTCCGGCAGCTGAGCCCGGATCCACCGGTTGCGGGCTCAGTGGGCCAGCACGACCTTGCCCAGCTCCGCCGCCGTGGCGAGCAGGGGGTGGGCGGGCAGGACGCGCACCGTGTACCCGGTGAGCCCGGCATGCGGGAGCTTCACCACGGCCTCGAACCTGTCCCCGGCCCCGTCGGCCTCGCCCACGTGCTCCATGGCCACCGTCACCGCGTCAGCCAGGTCGTCGGTGTGGCCGACGCGTCCCACCACGGCCTCCACGGTGACGTCCTCCGGGCGCAGGCCCGCGAGCTGCACGGCAGCGCGCACGGTCATGGGCGCGCCGACCTCGGGGGTGTCCGGCAGGCCGGAGGCGTCCACCCCGGTGACCTCCACGCGGGTCCACGCCGCGTTCAGCCGGGCGCGGTAGCCGGCCAGCTCACGCGCCGGGCCGAAGTCGTCGGCGACGATCCGGGCGGCCGCGCGGGCGGCGGGCGCGTACCAGTCCTCGACGTACTCGCGCACCATGCGCGTGGCCTGCACCTGCGGGCGCAGCGTGGTGAACGTGTGGCGCACCAGCTCGGTCCAGCGCAGCGGCACGCCGTCGGTGCGCTCGTAGAACGCCGGCGCCACCTGGGTGGCCAGCAGCTCGTAGAGGGCGTTGGCCTCGAGGTCGTCGCGCTTGACCGGGTCGTCGATCCCGTCGGCGGTGGGGATGGCCCAGCCGTTGGCACCGTCGTAGAGCTCGTCCCACCAGCCGTCGCGGATCGACAGGTTGAGCCCGCCGTTCAGCGCCGACTTCATCCCGGACGTGCCACAGGCCTCCAGCGGGCGCAGCGGGTTGTTCAGCCACACGTCGCAGCCCCAGTAGAGGTAGCGGGCCATCGACATGTCGTAGTCCGGCAGGAAGACGATGCGGTGGCGCACAGCGGGGTCGTCGGCGAAGCGGACGATCTCCTGGATGAGCGCCTTGCCCCCGTCGTCGGCGGGGTGGCTCTTGCCGGCGACGACGAGCTGGACGGGCCGGTGCGGATCCAGCAGCAGGTCACGCAGCCTGCCCTTGTCGCGCAGCATGAGCGTGAGGCGCTTGTAGGTGGGGACGCGGCGGGCGAACCCGACGGTCAGCACCTCCGGGTCGAACACCTGGTCGGTCCAGCCCAGCTCGGGGGTCGACGCGCCGCGCTGCAGCCACGCCTCGCGCACCCGGCGGCGGACCTCCGTGACCAGCCGGGCGCGCAACGCGCGGCGCAGCTCCCAGAGCGTCTCGTCGGACGCCGGCTCCTGTGACGGCTGGGTGGCTCCCGGACCGGGGTCACCGAGCAGCGCCGTGACCTCCCTGGCCTCCCAGGTGTGGCCGTGGACGCCGTTGGTGACCGAACCGATCGGCACCTCGTCGGCGTCGAAGCCCTCCCAGAGCCCGCCGAACATGCCGCGCGACACCGCCCCGTGCAGGCGCGAGACGCCGTTGGCGCGCTGGGCGAGCCGCAGCCCCATGTGCGCCATGTTGAACATGTTGGGGTTCTCCTCGGCGCCCAGCGCCAGGATCCGGTCCATCGGCACGCCGGGGAGCACGGTGTCGGAGAAGTAGTGGCGCACCATGTCGACGGGGAAGCGGTCGATACCGGCCGGCACCGGGGTGTGGGTGGTGAACACGGTGCCTGCGCGCACCGCGGCCACGGCCTCGTCGAAGCTGAGCGGCTCGGCACCGTCGGCCGAGCGGTTCAGCAGCTCGCGGATGCGCTCGAGTCCGAGGTAGCCGGCGTGCCCCTCGTTGGTGTGGAACACCTCGGGCGCGGGGTGCCCGGTGGCGGCGCAGAACGCCCGCACCGCGCGCACCCCGCCGATGCCGACGAGGATCTCCTGCCGGATGCGGTGGTCCTGGTCCCCGCCGTAGAGCCGGTCGGTGACGCCGCGGTAGTCGGGGTCGTTCTCCTCGATGTCGGAGTCGAGCAGCAGCAGCGGTACGCGACCGACCGCCGCCTGCCACACCCGCGCGCGCAGCGTGCGCCCCGCCGGCATGGCCACGTCGACGAGCACGGGCTCGCCCGCGGGGTCCGTGAGCAGCTGCAGCGGGAGCCCCTGCGGGTCGAGCACCGGGTAGTGCTCGAGCTGCCACCCGTCCAGCGACAGCGACTGCCGGAAGTACCCCGAGCGGTAGAGCAGCCCCACCCCGATCAGCGGCACACCCAGGTCGGAGGCGGCCTTGAGGTGGTCGCCCGCCAGTACGCCGAGGCCGCCGGAGTAGTTGGGCAGCACCTCGCTGACGCCGAACTCCATGGAGAAGTAGCCGACGGCCGCGGGCAGGCTCGGGTCGTCCTCGCGCTCCATCTGGTACCAGCGCGGCTCGTCGAGGTAGCTCGCCAGGTCGTCGGCGAGCTCCCGGACGGTGACGACCGTGTCGGCGTCCTTGGCCAGCTCGCCGAACCGGGCCGAGGAGATCTCGCCCAGCAGCCGGACGGGGTCATGGCCTGCCCGCTCCCACGCCTCGGGGTCGAGGGCGGCGAACAGGTCCTGGGTGGGCGCGTGCCAGCTCCACCGGAGGTTGGTCGCCAGTGTCTGCAGCGGTGCCAGCGGCGTGGGCAGCTGGGCACGAACGGTGAACCGCCGGAGAGCTCTCACGGCGGGAACCATAGATGAATGGATCCCGGGATCGGTCAAGCGTGGGGCCGCCCCCGCGCAGCCGCGCCCGAGGGCCTTCTCCACGACCGGGGGACGACGGCTTGCGTCCGTACGGAGGACATCAGGTCACGATCACGTGAACGGCAACGACCCGTTCTGATCAGGCGCAGAGCGGGTAGATAGGTTTGTGACTTCCGCGACGGGCATGCAGCTGGGGGTGAGCCGATGACCGGTCGGCTGGGTATCGATGACGTCAGCCCCTCGGTAAGTGGCGGCCGCCATCCCAGCAAGGCCGTCGTCGGCGAGGTGGTTCCGATCAGTGCGACGGTGTGGCGCGAGGGCCACGACGCCGTCGCCGCCAACGTGGTCTGGAAGAAGGTGGGCAGCCGCGGTCCGGCCCACCACGTCCGGATGACGCCGACGGGCGCAGGCACCGACCGCTTCACGGCGATCGTGGTCGC
The DNA here is from genome assembly GCF_050948425.1 of Pseudonocardia xinjiangensis. Taxonomy (NCBI): domain Bacteria; kingdom Bacillati; phylum Actinomycetota; class Actinomycetes; order Pseudonocardiales; family Pseudonocardiaceae; genus Pseudonocardia; species Pseudonocardia xinjiangensis. The sequence goes on from NZ_CP192009.1 coordinate 6,387,097, forward strand.
CGACGAGCCGGGCCTGTGGACGTTCCGCGTCGACGCGTGGAGCGACCCGTGGTCCACGTGGCGCCACGCCGTCACGGTCAAGGTCGAAGCCGGGCAGGGCGCGGAGGAGCTGGCCAACGACCTCGAGGTCGGCGCCCGGCTGCTGCAGCGGGTCGGCCGCCGCCCCGGCGAGCGGGGCCACCGCGACCTGCTCTTCGGCGCCGCCAACGCCTTGCGCGACACCGCGATGCCGCTGCACGCCCGGGTGGCGCCCGCACTGTTCCCGGCCGTCCAGACGATCATGACCGAGCGCCCCGTCCGGGAGCTGATCACCCGCGGCCACGCGCAGCAGATCTACGTCGACCGCGAGCGGGCGCTCTACGGGTCCTGGTACGAGTTCTTCCCCCGGTCCACGGGCGGCCGGGACGAGACCGGCCGGGCCGTCCACGGGACGTTCGTCACCGCGGGCAAGGAGCTCGACCGCGTCGCGGCGATGGGCTTCGACGTCGTCTACCTCCCGCCGATCCACCCGATCGGCACCGTGCACCGCAAGGGCCGCAACAACTCGGTCAACGCGGGCCCCGGCGACGTCGGCTCGCCGTGGGCCATCGGCTCCGCCGAGGGCGGCCACGACGCGATCGACCCCGAGCTGGGCACGATCGAGGACTTCGACGCCTTCGTGGCGCGCACCCACGACCTCGGGATGGAGGTCGCGCTGGACTTCGCGCTGCAGTGCGCCCCCGACCACCCGTGGGTGGCCGAGCACCCGGAGTGGTTCACCGTCCGTCCCGACGGCACCATCGCCTACGCGGAGAACCCGCCGAAGAAGTACCAGGACATCTACCCGATCAACTTCGACAACGACCCGGCCGGGATCTACGCCGAGTCGCTCCGCGTGGTGCTGCACTGGGTCGAGCACGGCGTGCGGATCTTCCGGGTGGACAACCCCCACACCAAGCCGCCGAACTTCTGGCACTGGCTGATCTGGCAGGTGAAGGCCCGCTACCCGGACGTGCTGTTCCTGGCCGAGGCCTTCACACGCCCCGCGCGCCTGTTCGGGCTGGCCCGGCTGGGGTTCACCCAGTCCTACAGCTACTTCACATGGCGCACCACGAAGGCCGAGCTCACCGAGTTCGCGTTGATGCACGCGGAGCGGGCCGACGAGGCGAGGCCCAACCTGTTCGTCAACACCCCGGACATCCTCCACGAGTCGCTGCAGACCGGCGGCCCCGGAATGTTCGCCATCCGCGCCACGCTCGCCGCCACGATGGCTCCGACCTGGGGGGTCTACTCCGGCTTCGAGCTCTACGAGGGGGAGCCGGCCAAGCCGGGCAGCGAGGAGTACCTCAACTCCGAGAAGTACGAGCTGCGCCCGCGCGACTTCGAGGGCGCAGCGGCGAGCGGCAACTCGCTGGAGCCCTACATCACCCGGCTCAACGAGATCCGCCGCGCTCATCCCGCGCTGCAGCAGCTGCGCGACATCCACTTCCACCACGTCGACAACGACGCGATCATCGCCTACTCGAAGACCGAACCGGCCACGGGCGACACCGTCCTCGTGGTGTGCACCCTCGACCCGCGCGTGGCCCAGTCGGGCAACACCGCCCTCGACATGCCGGCACTCGGCGTGGACTGGAGCGACACGATCACGGTGCACGACGAGGTCAGCGGCGAGGTCTACCAGTGGGGCCAGTTCAACTACGTCCGGCTGGAGCCCTGGACCCACGTGGCCCACATCTTCCGCGTGGAACGGCCCACCGCCTGAGCATGCCCGTCCCGGTCCTCGCGGAGCGCGTGATCACTGCGAGGACCGGGGCGGCGCGGTGGCACTCCCGTCAGCGCGGCGAGTGCAGCCAGGGCTCGTGCAGGTCGAGGTAGCGCAGGTCGCGCATCAGGTCCATCTCCTCGGCCGGCACCTCCGCCGCCTCAGCGGGTTGCTGCGCCTCCGCCGCGCGCGCCTCGTCCTCCGAGGTGAAGTACGCGGCCTGCGTGAACGCCCCGTCCTCCCCGTCGTGGACGGCCACGAGGTAGCCGATGAGGTCGGGCCGCAGGTGCGGGAACCGTTCCTCGAACACGGTCATCGTCTCGCGCATCCGCACCAGGTCGGTGGTCCGGCCCTGGATCACCTGCACGAACCCGGCGCGGTCGGATCCACCGCCGCGGCCGGCGTGCACCTCGCTGCAGTCGTGGAAGCTCACCTCGCCGGTGAAGAGCTTCGACATCCCGGACCACCACTCACCCTGCAGTGCGCGGCCGCTGTTGCGCTGCGCCGCTGCCGAGGAGGCGAACCGGGCGATGCCGATGAACGTCCCGTCGTCGGTGACGCCCGCCGTGCTGCCGAGCCAGCCCTCCGCACCGGGCGCGAGGCGCTCGACCCAGTCGTCGAGCCCCCGGCGCGCTTCCTGGCGGTCGGAAACGGGCCCCTGGAAAACCTGGATGAACATGTCGTCTCCTTCCTCCTCCGGGCTGCGAGGGGCCGCCCAGAGTCCTCCCCGGCACGCCGCTCGACCAGAGCCGGATCGGTACCCGATCGACGACTGTCCGTCACCAGATCTTCACGATCTGCCGCGCACCCAAAGGTGAGCGCGGTCGTTGCTGCGACGGGTGCAGCAGATACCCTCATCCCAGCCACCGAGCCACGTTCTGCGCACGGGCACCACGCCCGGTAAGACTGGCCGGGTGCTCCTTCCGCCATCCGTCCCCGCCCGGTAGGAACGCGATACCCCTATGTCAATCGACACCTCGGCCGCCGACGCCCAGTTCGACGCCGACGACCAGCTGGTTGAGAGCTCCTCCGACGAGTACGGCCATGCGCGGACACTCGATGTCGACCGCGACTGGTTCAAGCGGGCTGTCTTCTACGAAGTGCTCGTCAGGGCGTTCTCCGATTCCAACCGGGACGGTACGGGCGACCTGCGTGGCCTCACGGAGAAGCTCGACTACCTGCAATGGCTGGGCGTCGACTGCCTCTGGCTCCCACCCTTCTACGACTCCCCGCTGCGCGACGGTGGCTACGACATCCGCGACTTCCGCGCCGTGCTCCCCGAGTTCGGCACCGTCGAGGACTTCGTCGTGCTGCTCGACGAGGCCCACAAGCGCGGTATCCGGGTGATCACCGACCTCGTCATGAACCACACGTCCGACACGCACCCGTGGTTCGAGGAGTCCCGCCGCAACCCCGAAGGTCCCTACGGCGACTACTACGTCTGGTCCGACGACGACTCCCGCTACGCCGACGCCCGGATCATCTTCGTCGACACCGAGACGTCGAACTGGACCTACGACCCGGTGCGCGGCCAGTTCTACTGGCACCGCTTCTTCTCCCACCAGCCCGACCTGAACTACGACAACCCCGCGGTCCAGGAAGCGATGCTCGAGGTGCTGCGCTTCTGGCTCGACCTCGGCATCGACGGTTTCCGGCTGGACGCGGTGCCGTACCTGTTCGAGCGCGAGGGCACCAACTGCGAGAACCTCACCGAGTCGCACGCCTTCCTCAAGCGGTGCCGGAAGGTGATGGACGACGAGTACCCGGGCCGGGTGCTGCTCGCGGAGGCCAACCAGTGGCCGTCGGACGTGGTCGAGTACTTCGGCGAGGCCGAGGTGGGTGGCGACGAGTGCCACATGGCCTTCCACTTCCCGCTGATGCCACGCATCTTCATGGCGGTGCGCCGCGAGAACCGCTTCCCGATCTCGGAGATCCTGGCCCAGACGCCGGCGATCCCGTCGGGCGCGCAGTGGGGCATCTTCCTGCGCAACCACGACGAGCTGACGCTCGAGATGGTCACCGACGAAGAGCGCGACTACATGTACGCGGAGTACGCCAAGGACCCGCGGATGAAGGCCAACATCGGCATCCGCCGCCGGCTCGCCCCGCTGCTGGAGAACGACCGCAACCAGCTCGAACTGTTCACCGCGCTGCTCTTGTCCCTGCCGGGTTCACCCGTTCTGTACTACGGTGACGAGATCGGCATGGGAGACAACATCTGGCTCGGCGACCGCGACGCGGTGCGCAGCCCGATGCAGTGGACCCCCGACCGTAACGCCGGCTTCTCCACGTGCGACCCGGGGCGGATGTACCTCCCGATCATCATGGACCCGCTCTACGGCTACCAGGCCGTCAACGTCGAGGCGCAGAGCAACTCCACGACGTCGCTGCTGCACTGGAACCGGCACATGATCGAGATCCGCAAGCGCCACCCCGCGTTCGGGCTCGGCGAGTACCACGAGCTCGGCGGCACCAACCCGTCGGTGCTGGCGTACGTGCGCAGCCACGGCGACGACGTCGTGCTGTGCGTCAACAACATGTCGAGGTTCCCGCAGCCCGTGGAGCTGGACCTGTCGCCGTGGCAGGGCTGCGCACCGCACGAGCTCACCGGTGGGGTGCCGTTCCCGCGGATCGGCGAGCTGCCCTACCTGCTGACGCTCCCCGGCCACGGCTTCTACTGGTTCTCGATCACCCCTGCGGAGGAGTCTGCGTGAGTCTTGCCGAGGAGCTTCCGACCCTGCTGCCCCAGTGGCTGCCTCAGCAGCGCTGGTTCGCCGCGAAGGGCCGCCCGGTCCGTGAGGTGGCGGTGGCCGCCGTGACCTCGCTGCTGACCGAGGGCGAACCGCTCCTCGACCTCGTACTGGTCGCCGTGACGTTCGACGACGACTCCCCGGTACAGCACTACCAGCTCCTCGTCGCCCGCAGGGAGCACCTGCGCGGCGACCTGGAGCACGTGTGCATCGGGCAGATCGGCAACTGCCTGGCCTACGACGGGCTGTGGGACCCGGCGGTCACCGAGTGGCTGCTCGAGTCGGTGCGCAACGGGCGCACGATCGGCAACGTGCGGTTCGTGCCCGAGCCCGGGGCGAAGATCGCCGAGGGGGCGATCGGGCGGGTGCTCGGGGTCGAGCAGTCCAACACCTCGGTGTCGTGGGGCGACCAGTCGATCCTGAAGATGTTCCGCCGGGTGGCCCCCGGGCTGAACCCCGACCTGGAGCTCCACCGGGCCCTGCGGTCGATGGGCAGCAACGAGGTCGCAGCACTGCAGGGCGCCATCGAAGGTGAGCTCGACGGCCAGCCGGTCACGCTCGGCATGCTGCAGGACTTCGCGGCCAACTCGGCCGACGGCTGGTCCATGGCGCTCGCGAGCGTCCGCGACCTGCTGGCCGAGGCCGACCTGCGCGCCGACGAGGTGGGCGGCGACTTCGCGGGGGAGGCGTCGCGGCTCGGTGAGACGGTCGCGGTGGTCCATGCCGAGCTGCGCCAGGCGCTCGGCGCGGACGAGGCCGACCCCCGGGCACTGGCTGCTACCTGGCACGACCGGCTCACCACGGTGGCCGGGCAGGTGCCGGCGCTGACCGAGTACGTGCAGCCGATCCGCGACGTCTACGACGCGGTCGCCGCGCTGGAGGGCTCCATCCCCACCCAGCGCGTGCACGGTGACCTGCATCTCGGCCAGACGCTGCGCACACCGTTCGGCTGGCTCGTGATCGACTTCGAGGGCGAGCCCTCCGCGCCGCTGTCGGAGCGGGTGAAGCCCGACTCGGCACTGCGCGACATCGCCGGGATGCTGCGGTCGTTCGACTACGCAGCGTTCCACCAGCTGTCCAAATGGGAGCCTGCCGGCGACTGGACCGATCCGTACCACGACTCGCAGATGGCGTGGCGGGCGCGCGAATGGGCCGAGCGCAACCGGTCGGCGTTCTGCGACGGCTACACCATCCGCGCCGGCGCAGACCCCCGCGAGCAGGCCACCCTCCTGCGGGCCTTCGAGCTGGACAAGGCCGTCTACGAGGTGCTCTACGAGACCCGTAGCCGCCCCACGTGGGCGCAGATCCCGCTGGCCTCGATCCGGCGGCTCACCATGGAGTCCGACCCCGCCGGCTGATCGCCCGAACGCACACCCAATCGTTGTGCCCACGCTCGGCGACACAGCCCCGATGGCAATAAGGTGCGCGAGTGGATCGCGAGGAGAACCCGACCCAGACGATCGACCCTGCGACGGAGCCGTTCCCGCCGGACCCGCAGACGATCGACCGCCTACTCGGTGGAGCGCACCACGACCCGCACTCAGTGCTCGGTGCCCACCCGCACCCGGACGGCACGGTCGTCCGGGTGCTGCGCCCGCACGCCGACGAGGTGCACGTCGTCCGCGAGGGCGGCGAGGGCCACCCGCTCGTCAAGGTGCACGAGGCCGGGCTGTTCTCGGGCGTCGTGCCCGGGCCGCCCGCCGACTACCGCCTTGCGGTGCGCTACGGCGAGCGCGTCGACATCGTCGACGACCCGTACCGCTGGTTGCCCACCCTCGGTGAGATCGACCTGCACCTGATCGGCGAGGGCCGCCACGAGCGGCTGTGGGACGTGCTCGGCGCCCATGTCCGCCACTACGAGACCCCCGCAGGCCCCGTCACCGGCACGAGCTTCGCCGTGTGGGCGCCCACCGCGCAGGGCGTCCGCGTCACCGGCGACTTCGACGGCTGGACGGGCTGGGCGCACCCCATGCGCGTGCTGGGCAGCTCCGGGGTGTGGGAGCTGTTCGTCCCGGGCATCACCCCGGGCGTCCGCTACAAGTTCCGCATCCTCGGCAAGGACGGCCGGTGGCGCGACAAGGCCGACCCCATGGCCTTCCGCACCGAGATCCCGCCGGCCACGGCGTCGGTCGTCGACGTGTCGGAGTACGAGTGGGGCGACGAGGAGTGGATGGCGGCCCGCGGGCTGCGCCAGGCGCACGTCGAGCCGATGAGCGTCTACGAGGTGCACCTGGGCTCGTGGCGCCAGGGCCTCACCTACCGGGAGATGGCCCAGGAGCTCGTCGAGTACCTCGGCGAGACCGGCTTCACCCACGTCGAGCTGCTGCCGGTGGCCGAGCACCCCTTCGGCGGGTCCTGGGGCTACCAGGTCACGTCGTACTACGCGCCGACGGCACGGTTCGGCACCCCCGACGACTTCCGCTACTTCGTCGACCACCTGCACCGCCACGGCTACGGCGTGATCGTCGACTGGGTGCCGGCGCACTTCCCGCGTGACGAGTGGGCGCTGGCGAAGTTCGACGGCACACCGCTCTACGAGCACGCCGACCCGCGCCGCGGCGAGCAGCCCGACTGGGGCACGCTCGTGTTCGACTTCGGGCGCACCGAGGTGCGCAACTTCCTCGTCGCCAACGCGCTGTACTGGCTCGAGGAGTTCCACATCGACGGCCTCCGGGTCGACGCCGTGGCGAGCATGCTCTACCTCGACTACTCCCGCCCCGAGGGCCAGTGGCTGCCCAACGTGCACGGCGGCCGGGAGAACCTGGACGCCGTCGCGTTCCTGCAGGAGATGAACGCGACCGTGTACCGCAACCACCCCGGCGTCATCACGATCGCCGAGGAGTCCACGGCGTGGCCGGGCGTCACGCGGCCCACCCACCTCGGGGGCCTGGGCTTCGGCTTCAAGTGGAACATGGGGTGGATGCACGACACGCTCGACTACGTCGGGCGCGACCCGATCTACCGGGGCTACCACCACAACCAGATGACCTTCTCGCTGATGTACGCGTTCAGCGAGAACTTCGTGCTGCCGCTGTCGCACGACGAGGTGGTGCACGGCAAGGGCTCGCTGTGGACCAGGATGCCGGGCGACGAGTGGAACAAGGCCGCGGGCCTGCGCGCGATGCTCGCCTACATGTGGGCCCACCCGGGCAAGCAGCTGCTGTTCCAGGGCGGCGAGTTCGGGCAGGAGCGGGAGTGGTCCGAGCAGCGTTCGCTGGACTGGCACCTGCTGGAGGACCCCCTGCACCAGGGCATCAAGACGCTCGTCGGTGACCTCAACCGCACCTACCGGGCCACCCCCGCCCTGTGGACGAAGGACGCCACCCCGGAGGGCTTCTCCTGGATCGACGCCAACGACGCGTCGGGCAACGTCCTGAGCTTCCTGCGCCACGGCGTCGACGCCGACGGCAAGCCCACCGTGCTCGCCTGCGTGGCGAACTTCTCGGGCACCCCGAAGCCGGACTACCGGGTCGGGCTGCCCTTCGCCGGCCGCTGGCGGGAGGTGCTCAACACCGACGCGCAGATCTACGGCGGCTCGGGAGTGGGCAACCTCGGGGCGGTGGAGGCCGAGTCGGCGATGTGGCACGGCAGGCCGGCGTCCGCCGTGCTGCAGCTTCCGCCGTCGGGTGTGCTGTGGCTGGTTCCCGAGCCCTTCGAGGGCGCGGTGCGCAGGCGCGGCATCGCGGCGGCCGAGGCCTCGGCGCTGGAGGCCACCGCCCCCGCTGCCAGCGCTGCAGCTGCCGCTGCCGCTGTAACTGCCACCGTCGATCCGGCCGATGCCACCGCGACCGGCGAGGACGACGTGGTCGACCAGGCCCCGGCGGCGCCCGTCACCGACGAGCTCCCCGAGGTGGCCCCGCCCGTCCCCGACATCTCCGTCGAGGACGTAGCGGCCGCCGACCCGCGGGTGGCTCAGGAACCGGAGGACGGCACCGAGGGAGTCGAGACCGGCGTAGTGACCGTCGAGTCGTCGGATCTCGCCGTGCCGTCCGCCACGTCCGAGCCGTCGGGCGCCACCGCGTCCGCCGAGGGCGGGCGCAACAACACCGCGCGCAACAACACCGCCCAGTAGCCGAGCAGGATCGCGCAGTAGAGGGACCGCCCGACATCCGGCCAGAAGCCGGCGGGCGGCCACTCCGCGTTCCACGACACCGGGATGACGATCACCGACAGCGCGACGGCCGCGATCGCGCCCTGCCGGAGCGCGATCAGCACGAGCACGCCCGGCCAGAGCAGCATCAGGTAGTTGTGCCAGGAGATCGGGGAGACGAGCAGCCCCGCGGCGACCACGGCCCACGGCACGGTCCCCGCCGGGTCGATGCGCTCGCGGTGGCGTCCGACCCAGGCGAGGGTGCCGACCAGGACGACGGCACCGAGCAGCGTGCCCAGCACCGACGGCACGCCGAACCGGACGGCGAGCCCGGGCAGCGAGGCGTTGTCCACCGTGTCGGGCACCGGCTCGGTGACCGCGATGCGCAGCCATTCCAGCCCGCTCGACGGCCCGGCCACGAGCACTCCCAGCAGGGTGGCGGCTGCCGCGGCGACCAGCCCGGCCCGTAGCGGCACCCACCGCCGCTGCACCGCGGGGAGCAGCAGCAACGGGGCGAGCGACGGTTTCAGCGCAACCGTGATCCCGAAGATCACGGCGGCGACCACCGGCCGTCCCCGTCGTTCGGCGATCCAGCCCGCCACCAGCCCGACGAGCAGCAGCGGATAGATCTGGCCGAGCACGAGCGTCCCGTGCAGCGGCGACGACGCCAGTACCGCCAGCACGGCCAGCGCCGTGGCCCCCCGGCGCAGGCGCAGCTCACGGGCCACGGCCAGCACCGCAGCCACGACGAGCACGAGGGTGAACGCGGCGAAGATCCGGTACGCGGTGAGCGAGGAGAACCCGGCCAGCGGCGTGAGCAGCAGCGTGAGCAGCGGCGGGTTGAGGTTCGTGAGCTTGGCGGGGGTCTTGTAGATGTCGGCGCCGTGGGTCAGCGCGACGGCCGAGTGCCAGAACGTGTCGAAGTCGACGTGCAGCTCGCGCATGTCGGGAGAGGGCAGCAGGGTGACCAGGGCATCGGGATGCCGCACGGTCAGCACGATCGCCGTGACGACCGACGCCAGCACGAGCAGACCGGCGATCCCCCACCGCACGACCACCGCCCGGTGGACGTGGGCCCCCCTCATCAACGACACGGTGCCTGACGCTATCCCGCCCGGTCGTGTCGGGCCGAACCGCTCCCCCGGAGCGCGCCGTCGCGCGATGATGTTCGGCGTGCGCGCCCTGTCACGGCCCCGACCGTCTGCCACCGCAGTGTTCGCCGTCGCCATGGGCGTACTCGTCACGGGATGCACGCAGGCCGTCCCGGGGCGGCCCGATGCAGCCCGGCCGCCGGTCACCGTCTCCGCCGCTCCCGCGCCGTCACCCCAGGCCCCGGTCCCGCTGTCCCCGGACGGGGTGGCGACGGCGGCCACGGGCGCCATCCAGGACGTCTGGCGCGGCGCCTTCCCTGCCGCGTTCGGGCGCCCGTGGAACGACATCCGCACGTTCGCGCCGGTCCGGACCGGCCACCCCGCCACATCGAGGCCACCGTGCGTGGAGCGGGTCGCCGACCTCGTCGGCCAGGCGTTCTACTGCCCCACGGCGGATGCGGTGGTGTGGGACGCCGACACCCTGCTGCCCGACCTGCACCGCCGGTTCGGGAGCGCCGGGGTCATGGTGGCGCTGGCCCACGAGGTGGGCCACGCCGTGCAGTCCCGGCTCGGGATCGACGCGGCGCAGGCCGGTGACCCCGGCCGGTACCCGGCGGTCCTGCTGGAGACGATGGCCGACTGCTACGCCGGGGTCGTCTTCGCCGAGCTGGCCGAACGGCCCGTCGCCGGGCTCGCCGTCGATCCGAAGGCCCGCGACGCCGCGCTGCTGGCGCTCGTCGGGTTCCGCGACCCCCTCGGCGTCCTGCCCGGCAACGACAGTGCACACGGCAACGCGTTCGACCGGGTCTCGGCGTTCCAGGACGGCTTCCGGGACGGCGCCGCCCGCTGCTCCGGGATGACCGTCGACAACCGCTCGTTCACGCAGCGCCGGTTCGGTTCGGCCGCCGACCAGGCCCGTGGCGGCGACCTCCCCCTGCCGGTGCTGCTCGAGGCCCTGCAGCAGGACGCAGACCAGTGGTTCGGCGCGCTCTCCCCCGGCTGGCGGGTCCCCCCGATCGGTGGTGCGAGCTGCCCGGCCCACGTGCCCGTGACCCAGGGGCCGGTGCGGTTCTGCGCGGCCGACGGCGTGCTGTCCATCGACCAGGGCGCGCTCGACACCCTGCACCGCGAGGTGGGCGACTACGCGGGCGCCACGCTGCTGGCGAGCCGGTACGGCATCGCCCTGCTGGCTGCGCTCGGCGCCGGGACCGAGGGGCCGGCAGCCGGCGCGGCGGCGGTGTGCCTGGCCGGTGCGTACACGGGCGCGCTGGTCGAGCCCGACGGCGGGTTCACCCTCTCTCCCGGCGACCTCGACGAGGCCGTGCAGGTGTTGCTGACCCACGACTGGGCCGCCCGCGACTCCGCGGGCGGCGTCGACACCACCGAGAGCGGCTTCGACCGCGTCAGCCGGTTCCGCGACGGCCTGCTCGGCGGCCCGCACGGCTGCCTGCCGAACCGCTGACGGGTGCGCGTGCACGCTTGACGCCCCCGCCTGCGGAGGGGAGGGTTGCCGAGTGGATCTCCGCAGAGCGGCGCTGCTCCGGCGCCCCCTCTACGGCGAGTGCTACGACCGGGGCGACGCCGACTGGTGATTCGGGCCGTGCACGCCCGTCCCCGTACCCGTCGTCCCCGGAAGGTCGTCCTGCCATGTCCACGTCCACCGTGGCGGATTTCGTCGCCGCGCTGCCCAAGGTCGAGCTGCACCTGCACCTCGTCGGATCCGCCTCGCTCGACACCGTGCTGACCCTCGCGCGGCGCCACCCCGATGGCGGCGTTCCCACCGAGCTCGACGCGTTGCGTCGCTTCTACACGTTCACCGACTTCCCGCATTTTCTCGACGTCTACCGCCAGGTGAACCTGCTGGTCACGGCGGCGGACGTCGTGACGCTGGTGACCGAGCTGGCCGCGGACCTCGCCGCCCGCACCGTGCGCTACGCCGAGGTGCAGGTCACCCCGGTGCGCCACCGGATGGGCGGGGTGGGCTACGACGACCTCGCGCAGGCCCTCGTCGACGGCCGGACCCTCGCGCGGGAACGGCACGGCGTGGAACTGGGCTGGGTCTTCGACGCCGACGCCATCCTCGGCCCGGCGGGCGCCGAGGAGACCGTCGACTTCGCCGTCGGGCACCGCCCGGACGGCACCGTCGGCATCGGGCTGGGCGGCTCGGAGCTGGGGGTCAGCCGGGCCGACTTCGCGCCCGCGTTCCACCGGGCCGTGGCCGCCGGGCTGCACAGCCTGCCCCACGCCGGGGAGACCGTGGGGCCGGGCGAGATCTGGGCCGCCCTCACCGAACTGGGCGCCGAACGGATCGGGCACGGCATCGCCGCCGCGCAGGACCCGCGGCTGCTCGAGTACCTGGCCGCCCACCACATCCCGCTCGAGGTGTGCCCGACGTCCAACCTCCTGACGGGTGCGGCGCCCTCGCTCGCCGCCCACCCGCTGCCCGCGCTGGTGGCCGCGGGCGTACCGGTCACGCTCGCGACCGACGACCCGGGGATGTTCCAGACCGACCTCGACGCCGAGTACCGGCTGTGCCACGACGTGTTCGGCATGGGCATCCCGCAGCTGGCCGAGATCGCCAGGACCGGGGCGCGGGCCGCGTTCTGCTCGGACGAGCTGCGCACTCAGATCCTCGCCGAGATCGACGCCGTCGAGGCCGCCGCCTAGGCGAGCCCGGCCGGGTGGCCGGTCTCTCGCAGGGCCGGGTAGCGGGGCAGCTCTATCGCGTCCGCCGGCGGGGCGATGACCCGCCCGGCGACGCCGCCGAGCCGCCTGGCGAGGGGGCTGCCGGCCAGCCGGACCGCGGTCCGCAGGGCGGCGACCCCCGCGCGGGACCGAGGATGGGCGATCGCGGGGACCCCGGGAAGGAGCTTCTGGGCCCGGTCGGCGTAGGGCCGCATGAGCGTCTCGAATCGCGCGAAGGCCCGGAGGGGATCGGGGGCGCTCGCGAGCTCCCCCGCGAGCACGTAGGCGCCGACCAGGGACAGGCTGGTACCCATCCCGCTCAACGGCGACGGGCAGTAGGCGGCGTCGCCGACCAGCCCGACCCGCCCGCGGCTCCAGCGGGGGATCCGCATCTGGCCGACCGCGTCGAAGTAGAACGCGTCCCGGTCGAGTGCTGCCAGCACGCGCTCGGTCTCCCAGCCCGCGCCCCGGAACGTCCGCCGGAGGATGCGCGCCTGGTCGGCGGGGGCGAGGTCCTCCAGCCCGCCGACGGACGAGGCGACCGAGAGGGTCGCCCGGATCGTCCCGTGGTTGTCCGGACGCAACGTCACCTGGCGCCCACCCGGGGCGAAGTACCAGCGCCACCAGTCGTCGTCGGCGGCCGTGCGCTCGATGGTCAGGTAGGCCATGTAGAGGCCGAGCCCGGTGGCCTCTGCGTCGGGGAGCACCAGCGATCGCGTGCGCGAGGTCAGGCCCTCGGCCACCACGACGGCGTCGAAGGTGCGCGCCCGCCCGTTCAGGAAAGAGGCCGTCACCGCGTCGCCGGTGTCGTCGAGGGCGGTGATCTGGTCACCGAAGACGTACTCGACGTCGCGGGCGGTGCTCTCGTGGAGCAGGCGCGCGAAGTCCCCGCGCAGAATCTCCATCTCGGCGGTCAGGCCGTCGCCGTCGGAGGTGCCTGCCGCGAAGGACGCGAGCGACCGGCCCTGCCCGTCGACGATCGTGCTGCCCAGCTCGCCGGTGCGCGCGGACAGGGTCTGCTCCTCCAGGCCCATGCGGCGCACGACCTCGCGACCGGCCCCGCGGACGTCGATGTTCTGCCCGGCCTCGCGCAGGCCGTCGAACCGCTCGACGACCGTCACCGCCCAGCCGGCCCGGTTCAGCCAGTAGGCCAGGGCGGGCCCCGCGATGCTTGCGCCCGAGACCAGAACGCTGCGAGAAGCCATCAGCCACCTTCGGTCCGGCCCGTGGCCGGTTCGGACGGGTAGTTAGACCATCTAGTATCTAGATTGTCTAACATGTTTCGGCCGGGTGCGCGCGGCGGACGGGAGCGGGATGGGCGGAACCTCGGGCGGCGGCGAGCTGGACCAGCTGACCGTCGCGGTACGGCGGCTGGGCGACGCGGTACGGCGGCTGGGCGACGCGTCGCGGGAGCTGAACGCGCGCAAGGCCCGCGAGCTCGGGATGAACACGACCGACATGACCGCGCTCTGCCTGCTCGAGCAACACGGACCGATGGGGGTCGTGGACCTCGCGCGACGGCTGGGCATCCGGGCGGCGTCGGGAAGCGCGATGCTCGACCGGCTCGAGCGGGCCGGCCACGTCCACCGGGCCCACGACGCGCGCGACCGGCGCCGCGTCACCGTCGCGATCACCGACGACGCCCGGTGCACGAACGCCGAGGCCTGGCACCCCGTCATCTCCGCGATCGACGAGGTGTCGGGCTCCCTGCACCCCGACGAGCGCGCCGCCGTGCTGGACTACCTCCGCCGCGTCGCCGCGGCGATGGAGGACCGGTAGCTCGGCCCGTCGGGGGGCAGGTGGGGTTGGCGGCTCAGAAGAGCGCGCGGGCGAGGGATCGCCGGCTCGCGGTGACCCGGGGGTCGTCGGCCGGGAACAGCTCGAACAGCCCCACGAGGTGCTCGCGAACGCGGTCGCGGTCGTCACCAGCGGTGCGCGCGACCGTGGCCACCAGCCGCGAGAAGGCCGCCTCGACGCGGTCGGTGGCCACCTCGGCGTCCGCGGCGGCCAGCTGGGCGTCGACATCGTCGGGAGCGGCGTCCGCGCGGGCGATGGCCGAGGGGTCGGCACTCTCCGCGCGGGCCAGGAACCGCACCTGCGACAGAGCAGCAGCGGCCTGCTCGTTGGCCGGCTCGACGGCCAGGATCTGCTGGTAGGCGTCCTCCGCGGCCGCGTAGTCGCCGCGTTCGAGCGCGTCCTCCGCCGCGGTGAAGCGCGGGTCCTCCGGCTCCTCCACCGGCTCGTCCACCGCCCCGGCGCCTGCCTCCGCCTGGGCGATGGCGGGCATCCGGTCACGCAGGGCGTCGAGCAGCGCGGCGATCCACTGGCGCACCTGGGGTTCGGGCAACGCCCCGTTGAACGCGTCCACCGGCTGGCCCCCGACGACGGCCACCACCATGGGGATCGACTGGACCCCGAAGGCCTGCGCGATCCGCGGGTTGGCGTCGACGTCGACCTTCGCCAGGATCCACGCGCCGTTGCCGGCCTCGGCGAGGCGCTCCAGCACCGGCGAGAGCTGCTTGCACGGGCCGCACCAGGTGGCCCACAGGTCGATGACGACCGGGACCTGCATCGACCGTTCGAGAACGTCGGTCTGGAAGGTCTGCTCGGTGACATCGATGACGAACGCGCTGCTGCCAGCGTGTTCCGCTCCCCCGGACGCCGGCTGCGGGCGGGCCGCGGCCTCCGAGCGGGCCTTCAGGGCGGACAGGTCGACCGCACCGGCCATGGCGGACGACAGTGCGGCCGTTCTGGCCGCCTGACGAGGATCGGGTCGGGACACGTGTTCATCCTGCCATCGGCCGCATCCGCCGTGCCTGTCTGGTGCCCACGCCGCACGGCGGCCTGCGGAGCGGTTTCGCGCTCACGTCACCGGCACGAGCGGACGCAGTCCCATCGGGTTGGCCGCGAGGAACCCGCCGGCTCCGATGATGGCGCTGACCAGCGGGGCGACCAGGTCCACCAGCCGGTCGGCCGCCGCGGCCCCGATCGCGGCCACCGGCGGGTCGGCGAGCGCGTCGGTACGGGCCTCCACCTCGGCCCGCACGGCGCGTCCGGCCGGCGTCAGCGCCCCCTCCTCGAGCAGGCCGCGCTCGGAGAGCCGGCGGGCCGCGTCCGTCCACTCCTCCTCCGACCAGCCACGGCGCCTGCGCAGCCACTCCGCATCCATCGCGTGGTCGGCCGCGAAGAGGACGAGCGCCTCGCCGGGATCCAGCCCGGCCGTGAGCAGGGCGGCGACGTGCCCGTCGCCCCGTTGCTCGCGCAGGACGGTCTGCGCGTGCCACAGCACGAGGTGCGGTGCCTCCGGCCACTCCAGGGCGAGGTTGGCCGCGGCGAGCGGACGTCCTGCCGTGGGTGCGGCCAGCGCCGCGTCCCGTGCGATCGCGGCCACTGCGGCCATCTCGGGGGAGCCGAGCACCTCCGCACCGAGCAGCCGCCGCAGTGCCGCGTCGACCGCCTGGAGGCGGAGGTCGAGGTAGCGCTCGGGACCCGCCAGCTCCCACACGGCCGGCACCGACCTCGCGACGAGCCCCGGATGGAAGTTGTAGAAGAGAGCCGCGACGAGCTCGGCAGCCGCCGGCCCGAGCGGAGCGGCGCGCAGCGCGAAGTAGCTCATCCAGTAGCCCTTGGTGCCCAGTGCTTCGCACGCCGCCTGGCACTCCGGTGCGAAGTACACGACCGCATGCACCGGCTCCAGCGCCCGCCACATCCGACGGGACCGATGATCGTCGGTGGCGCCCGGAATCTCGTTCATCGCACTCCTCGCAGTTTGTTGATCGACATTCCCACCCGGCGTCACGACGGGGAGAACCCGCGCGGAAGTTCACCGGTCCGGTCGTTTCGGTGACCCTGCGCAGTCGAGATTCGAAATCCCGTCATCCGTCGGGGCCAGATGGTCACCGGACTGGCAGAACACCGGGGACGCCCGGGCAATCGTTGAGAAGGGTACGAGTGATCAATGGTCGCTCTGCGTCGAATCCACTGCCGCGGGTACGCGGCCTCCCCCTCCAAGGAACCCGCATGAGCACGGAGAACACCGTTGCCGACCGCCTCCTCCAGGACGCCCGGAGGAGGACAGCCAAGAGTGAGAGCCCGAAGCTCGGGAAGGCGGCCCTGATCGTGGGCGTGGTCGCCGTGATCGTCAGCCCGGTTCCGCTCATCGCCTGGATCCTGGGCGCCACCGCACTGGGCCTCGGCAGCGCGGCCTCCCGCCGCCCCGTTTCCGCGAAGCGGGCCAAGATCGCGATGCTTCTCGGCACGGCCGCCATTCTGCTCGGCGTCTTCTTCTTCACCCTGGTCATCAGCCGGGGCTGAGTAGTTCCTCCGTTTCCGGGCCGAACAGGCCGGCGCTGCGGCGCCTGCCCGTTCGGCCCGGACGCGGTTCAGCCCTTGTCCAGCGCCGCCTCGACCCGCTCCACCTTGGCCGTCAGCTGGCCGGAGTGACCGGGCCGGATGTCGGCCTTCAGCACCAGGCTCACCCGGGGGGCGTGAGCCTGGACCGCTTCGACGGCCCGCTTCACCACCTCCATGCCTTCGTCCCACGTCTCGGATTCGATCGTGGTGAACATCGAGGTGGTCTCGTTGGGCAGCCCGGACTCGCGGACGACGCGGACGGCCGCCGCGACCGCCTCGCTCACGCTGTCGGTGCCGGAGTTGCCGCCGGACGGGGCGATGCTGAATGCGAAGAGCATGGTCGCCAGCCTGCCGCAGCAAAGGCGACGACCGCGACCCCGAGCGTGCACCTCACTGCTAGCGTCGCCGGTCATGGCCACCCACGACCCGCTTCCGTTCGACCCGATCCTGCGGGCGGCGGCGATCTGGGACGAGCGGATCGGACCCGCGCGCACGATGGCCGCGGTGACCAGCGTGATGCGGGTGCAGCAGATCCTTCTCTCCGCAGTGGACGGGGCACTGCGCCCGCACGGTCTGACGTTCGCCCGGTACGAGGCACTGGTGCTGCTCAGCTTCTCCCGCACCGGCAGGCTGCCGATGCGGGTGATGGGTGAGCGCCTCCAGCTGCATCCGACGAGCGTGACCAACATCGTGGATCGACTGCAGGCCGACGGGCTCGTGCGCCGCATCCCGCACCCGACCGACCGGCGCGCGACGCTGGTGGAGATCACCGAAGCCGGCACCGCCATCCTGGAGGACGCCACGAAGTCGGTGACCGCGATCGAGTTCGGCCTCAGCGGCCTCGCTCCGGAGCAGGAGACCGAGCTGACCGACCTGCTCGCCAAGGTGCGCAGGGCAGCGGGCGACTTCGACTGAGGCGGCCCGCCGCCGCGCGAGCCCTCACGCCGACGGCGGACCCACGCGCCCTCCGGCGCCCCCGCCCCGCCCGGCCCCCGGCCGTCGCCGGTGGCGCCGACGACCGCCGGGCCACGACCGCATGGTGCGGCTGCGCGTGGACCGCGTGGCCGCGCGGCGCCCGGCCCGGCGCCGCCCTCCCGCGTAGTAGCCGCTGACCGCTCCCCCGGCCGACCCCGCGAGCACGCAGACCGAGTACGTCGTCAGATCCATCGTCGTCCCCCCTCCACCGCTGTTGACGCCTGTTGCGGCAACAGCGTTGACAGTAGGTGGCGACCCCGACAGTCTGAGCGACGACGGAGAGATCGACGGCGAGGAGCTGACGTGCGAGGCCGGATCCTGCTGGGAGCCAGCGTGCTCGCTGCCCTCGTCGTCACCGCGTGCACCACGGTGGTGCTGATGCTGGTCGAGCCCGCCGTGTCCCCGGCCGAGGCGATCAAGACCGGTGGCCTCAGCGGTGGCGCCGTCGTCGCCCTCTACGCGCTCTGGCTCAACGACCGCAGGCGCCGCACCGAGGAGGCGCGCCACGAGCTCGAGACCGAGAAGGTGGCGGACGAGCGCTTCGCACGGTCGGTCGAGCTCCTGGGCAACGAGGCCGACCAGGTGCGCGTCGGCGCACTGCACGCGCTGGTGTGGCTCGCCGAGTCCAGTCCCCGCTACAAGCAGACGGTGCTCGACGTGCTGTGCGCGTACCTGCGCAGGCCCTTCTCGCATCCGAGCTACGCACTGCGGGCTGACGACCCCGACCAGGCGCCCGCCACCGGGGGCGCCCCGGACGCCGACCTGGAACGGCAGGTCCGGCTCACCGCCCAACGGCTGATCACCGATCTGCTGCCGTGGGGGATGAACCACGACCCACGCGCCTACCATCTGGATCTCACCGGCGCGAGCCTCGAGTACTTCCGGCTGGAGGGCCGCAGGATCGGGCGGCTCACGGCCCGGCGCACGCGGTTCTACGGCATCACCCGGCTCGGCGGCGTCGAGGCGAGCAAGCCCGCGATGTTCTCCGGTGCCTCCTTCCTGGGCAAGGTGGACATGCGCGACTCCCGGTTCGGCGGAGGGGTCTCCTTCCAGGGCGCCACCTTCTGCGGCGAGGCGGTCCTCCAGGGCGCCTCCGCTGCCACCTTCGTCGATGTCGACAGCACACCACCGGAACGGCACTCCGGTGTCCTCACCGTCGCCGAGGGCACCAGGGTGGCGGGCGACCGGGCGAGCTGGCCGCTCGCCTGCACGCCGGCATGACCAGCGGCGCGGGGTCCACGAGCCTGCGGTCCGCCAGGGCGGCGCTCAGCTGGTCCCAGGCCGACGCGGCCAGGCAGCTGGCGGCGCTCGGCCGCGCCACGGGCACCCCCGTCGCGGCCGCGGCGAGCCTGAAGACGCTCCTCTCCCGCTGGGAGAACGGCCACGCCCTGCCGGAGCCGCACTACCGGTCGCTGCTGGCCGAGCTGTACGGCCGCTCCCCTGCCGATCTCGGAATCGCCGGGCCGCCACCGGCCGACGCCGCCTCCACGGCACCCGCCCGGCTCCGGGCGGCGGTCGCCGCGGCCGCAGCCGTCGGCGACACCGGTGTCGAGCTGTGGTGGGAGCAGCTGGCGATCGCCGGCCGGCTCGACGACGAGGTGGGCGCAGCCGGAGCGGGCGAGCTGGTGCGCGCGCTGGTCGAGCAGCTCGACGAGACGCTCGTCCACAGCCTGGTGGCCGGCCACCGGGTGGAGGTGGCGGCCGTGCTGGCCGGGGCCGCAGCACTGGCCGGGGCCCAGGAGCTCGACAGCGGCCGCCCCGACGAGGCCTGGCGCCGTTACGACCGCGCCCGCACCGCCGCGCGGGAGGCCGGCCTTCCCGAGGCCGTCGCCGTGGCCGGGCAGGCCGCCGTGCTGGTCGACGTCGGTGAGCCCGGCGCCGCCGTCGAGCTGCTCGAGCGGGCCGGCCCGGCCACCTCAGCGCCCGCCCAGGTGCGGCTGGAGGCCGCACATGCCGTCGCCCGCGCCGCGGCGGGTGACGACGCGGCCGCCCGCCGGGCCATCGCGGCGGCCGAACAGCGGCTGCGGCGTGCACCGGTCGACGTCGTCGCTCCCCGCGGCATCCCGGTCGTCGAGCTGGCCGACCTGCACCGCTGGCACGGCCGCACCCTGGTCGAGCTCGGAGACGCCACGGCGGTCGGGCCCCTGGAACGGGCACTCGCCTCCGCTCCCCGATCGGTCCGCCATCGGGCCGCCGTCCACGCCGACCTCGCGCTCGCACTCGCGCCGGCCCGGCCGCTCGACGCGGCCGAGCACGCCCGCCGGGCGAGGGAGCTCGCGCGACGCATCGGCTCGGAGCAGACCACCGCCCGCCTGGCCGCACTGAGCCCGCCCCCGTAGCTCGCCCGGGTACATGTCTCCGGGTCGGTGGGCCAGCCGGCGAGTCGCCCGTCCCGCACGCGAGTCGCCCGTTCTGCGTCCGCGAGTCGCCCGTTTCGTGCGCGCGAGTCGCCCGTTTCCTGCTGCAGGCCGCCAACGTCGTGGTCCCGTGTCGCTGTTGTGCGGCCGCAGATACCGCGTCGTGTGTCCATGACGCGGCCGGGGCGTCAGGGTCAGGGTGGGGTGACCTCGGCCGTCAGCTCGTCGGCTGCGCGGTAGGGGTCCAGCTCGCCGTCGAGCACCCGCCGCGCCAGATCGCGGAGCCCGTGCACCCCACGGAGGTCGCCGATCCGGGCGCGGACCTGGTCGAGGGTGATGGCCTCGATCTCCGCCTCGGCGCGCCGGAGCCGCCGCCGCTCCCGCTCGCCCACCGCGTCGAGCCAGTCGCGGTGGGCGTCGAGTGCGGCCACCAGGTCGCCGACGCCCTCCCCGCGCGCGGCGACGGTGCGCACCACCGGTCGCTCCCAGCCGCCGGCCGGGGGCTCCCCGAGCGAGAGCATGTGCCGCAGGTCGCGGATCGCCTGGTCGGCGCCGTCGCGGTCGGCCTTGTTCACCACGAACACGTCGGCCACCTCGAGGATCCCCGCCTTGGCCGCCTGGATGCCGTCGCCCGTGCCGGGGGCCAGCAGGACCACCGTGGAGTCGGCGAGCGAGACCACCTCCACCTCGGACTGCCCCACCCCGACGGTCTCGATCAGCACCACGTCGCAGCCCGCCGCGTCGAGCACCCGCAGGGCCTGCGGGGTGGACCACGCCAGGCCGCCCAGGTGCCCCCTGGCGGCCATCGAGCGGATGAACACCCCGTCGTCGGTGGCGTGCTCTCCCATCCGCACCCGGTCGCCGAGCAACGCGCCACCGGAGAAGGGCGAGGACGGGTCGACGGCCAGCACGCCGACGCGCCTGCCCTGGGCCCGCAGCGCGCGGACCAGCACCGATGTGGAGGTCGACTTGCCGACACCCGGTGGCCCGGTCAGGCCCACCACGTGGGCACGCCCGGTGTACGGGGCAAGTGCGGCGGCCACCTCACGCAGCTGCCCGGTGTCGCCGCCGTCCTCCACCAGGGAGATCAGCCGCGCGACGGCCAGCTGTTCACCACGCCGGGCCCGGCCGACCAGGTCGGCCACCGCCACCCGGCGCGCCATGGCAGTGGGGGTCGGCTCGCGGGGTCAGCTCGCCGCCGGCACGCGGATGACCAGGGCGTCGCCCTGCCCACCGCCGCCGCAGAGCGCCGCCACGCCGACACCGCCACCACGGCGCCCGAGCTCCAGCGCCAGGTGCAGCGCGAGGCGGGCACCGGACATCCCGATCGGGTGGCCCAGCGCGATCGCGCCCCCGTTGACGTTGACCTTCTCGGGGTCGACTCCCAGCTTCTTCGTGGACACCACGCCCACCGCCGCGAAGGCCTCGTTGATCTCGATGAGGTCGAGGTCGGAGACGTCGATGCCCTCCTTGGCGCACGCGGCCCTGATGGCCTGGGCCGGCTGCTCGTGCAGGCTCGCGTCGGGGCCGGCGACCACGCCGTGCGCCCCGATCTCCGCGATCCAGGTCAGCCCGAGCTCCTCGGCCTTCGCCCGGCTCATGACCACCACCGCGGCGGCGCCGTCGGAGATCGGCGAGGACGAGCCCGCGGTGATCGTGCCGTCGGAGGAGAAGGCGGGGCGCAGCTTCCCGAGGCCCTCGGCGGTGGTGGTGCCGCGGATGCCCTCGTCGGTGTCGACGACGACGGGATCACCCTTGCGCTGGGGCACCGTGACCGGAGTGATCTCCTGGGCGAACGTCCCGTCCACCGAGGCCTTGGCCGCGAGCTGGTGCGAGCGGGCGGCGAACGCGTCCTGCTCCTCGCGCGTGACGTCGTAGCGGGAGTTGTACTTCTCCGTGGACGCACCCATCGCGACCTGGTCGAAGGCGCAGAAGAGGCCGTCGTGGGCCATGTGGTCGAGCATCGTGACGTCGCCGTACTTGAACCCGGCGCGGGACTTGGGCAGCAGGTGGGGAGCCTGCGTCATCGACTCCTGGCCGCCCGCCACCACGATGTCGAACTCACCCGCCCGGATGAGCTGGTCGGCCAGTGCGATGGCGTCGAGCCCGGACAGGCACACCTTGTTGATGGTGAGCGCGGGAACGTCCATCGGGATGCCTGCGCCGGCGGCCGCCTGCCGGGCCGGGATCTGGCCGGCGCCTGCGGTGAGGACCTGGCCCATGATCACGTACTGGACCTGGTCCGGGGCGACACCCGCCCGTTCGAGCGCCGCCTTGATGGCGAAAGACCCGAGCTGGGCCCCACTGAAGTCCTTCAGCCCACCCGAGAGCTTTCCCATCGGGGTACGGGCCCCTGCCACGATCACGGATCCGGACACGATCGACCTCCAGCGGCTGCGACGGCGCGGGCAACAACGATACCCGTGCTGACCCCGATGATCCCGGTTCACGACACCGCAGGAGTGGTGACGCCTCGCACAACCGCACGTCAACGCCGTACCGGGTTACATTCCCGCCATGGGAGAGCACACCGTCCTCGCGGTCGACCACGTCGGGATCGCCGTCGCCGACCTGGACGAGGCCATCGCCTGGTACGCCGAGACGTTCGGACTGGTCGCGACGCACGAGGAGACCAACGAGGAGCAGGGGGTGCGCGAGGCGATGCTGTCTGCGCCCGGCGACGCCGGGGCCGCGGTGCAGCTGCTCGCCCCGCTGCGCCCCGACTCCGCGATCGGCAAGTTCCTCGACCGCAACGGCCCGGGGATCCAGCAGATGGCCTACCGCGTGGCGGACATCGAGGCCACCAGCGCCGCGCTGCGGGACAAGGGCATGCGACTGCTGTACGACGAGCCCCGCCGGGGCACCGCAGGCTCCCGCATCAACTTCGTGCACCCGAAGGACGCGGGAGGCGTGCTCGTGGAGCTGGTGGAGCAGGCGACGACCGACACCCACTGACGGAAGTGGCGCTGGTCACTCCCGTCGAACGAACCCGCCGGATACCATACTACGCAGTAACCTGTGGGATACCACGCACCCGACGCGACTCGAGCCAACGGAGGCCAGCCGTGCAGGAGATCCTCGACGCGATACTCGCCGACCAGGACGCCGCCCTCGGCGGACTCGACGTCCCGGAGCACTACCGCGGCATCACCGTGCACGCCGACGAGACGGAGATGTTCGCGGGCATCCCGACCCGCGAGAAGGACCCGCGCAAGAGCCTCCACCTCGACGAGGTGCCCACCCCGCAACCGGGGCCCGGCGAGGCGCTGGTGGCCGTGATGGCCAGCGCCATCAACTACAACACGGTCTGGACCTCGATCTTCGAGCCGATGCCGACGTTCGACTTCCTGCGCCGCTACGGCAGGCTCTCGCCGCTCACCAAGCGCCACGACCTGCCCTACCACGTGGTCGGCTCCGACCTGGCCGGTGTCGTGCTGCGGGTGGGCCCCGGCGTCAACCTGTGGAAGCCCGGAGACCGGGTGGTGGCCCACTGCCTGTCGGTGGAGCTGGAGAGCCCCGACGGGCACAACGACACGATGATGGACCCCCAGCAGCGCATCTGGGGGTTCGAGACGAACTTCGGCGGCCTGGCCGAGCTGTCGCTGGTCAAGTCCAACCAGCTCCTGCGCAAGCCCCAGCACCTGACGTGGGAGGAGGCGGCGAGCCCCGGGCTCGTCAACTCCACCGCCTACCGGCAGCTCGTCTCCCGCAACGGCGCCGGCATGAAACAGGGCGACACGGTGCTCGTCTGGGGGGCGTCCGGCGGGCTCGGCTCCTACGCCACGCAGTTCGCGCTGAACGGCGGCGGCACCCCGGTCTGTGTCGTCTCCTCGCCGGAGAAGGGCGCGATCTGCCGCGCAATGGGCGCCGAGCTGATCATCGACCGCAGTGCGGAGGGTTACCGGTTCTGGAAGGACGAGCACAACCAGGACCCGACGGAGTGGAAGCGCCTCGGGGCCAGGATCCGTGAGCTGACCGGCGGCGACGACCCGGACATCGTCTTCGAGCACCCGGGCCGGGAGACGTTCGGCGCCAGCGTCTACGTCGCCCGCCGGGGCGGCACGATCGTCACCTGCGCGTCGACGACCGGCTACGAGCACACCTACGACAACCGGTACCTCTGGATGAACCTCAAGCGGATCATCGGCTCGCATTTCGCCAACTACCGGGAGTCGTTCGAGGCGAACCGGCTGGTCGAGAAGGGCCTCATCCACCCGACGCTGTCCAAGGTGTACCCGCTCGCGGAGACCGGCCAGGCCGCGTTGGACGTCCACACCAACAGCCACCAGGGCAAGGTCGGGGTGCTGGCGCTCGCACCCTCCGAAGGACTCGGCGTGACCGACCCGGAGAAGCGCGCGAAGCACCTCCACGCGATCAACCGCTTCCGCGGCGTCTGAGTGCAAGTCCTTCCCACGAGCGGGTGAGGGCATTCACCATCGTGGTTGCACCTGGGGACGCTCCCAGGCGTGCCCGGTACGGTGACCTCCATGCCCGCAGACCCCGTTCCGTCCTCGACCGACACCGGCTTCGAGGTCGTGCGAAGGGGTTACGACCAGGGCCAGGTCGACACTCACCTGCGCACTCTGGACGCGCACATCAGCATCCTCGTCACCGACCGCAACGCAGCGCTCGAGCAGGCGGGCCAGCTCGCCAGGGAGCTCGACGAGGCGCGGGTACGGGCGGAGAAGCTGCGCGCGCAGGTCCGCACGCTGGTGAGCCCGGGGCACAACGTGCAGGGCATGAGCGAGCGGATGCGCACGATGCTGCGGCTGGCCCAGGACGAGGTCGCCGAGATGCTCAGCCGGGCCGAGGCCGAGGTCAGCAGGCGCATCACCGAGGCCGAGGCACAGAAGACGCAGATCATCGCCGCGGCGCAGGCCGAGGCGGAGACGATCGAGGCGCAGCGGGCGGAGGCGCTCGCCGAGGCCCGCGCCGAGGCCGAGGCGACCACGGCCCAGCGGACGGAGATCCTCGCCGCGGCGCAGGCCGAGGCGGAAGCGATCAGGGCGCAGAAGGCGCAGATCATCGCCGACGCCCGGGCCGAGGCGGAGACGATCGTCGCCGCGGCGAAGGCCAACGCCGATGAGCTCACCCGGGACCTCGAGCGGGCCCGCGCCGAGCTCGACCTCGAGCGCCGGATCACCCGCGAGCAGCTCGCCGCGGAGCACCGCGAGGCACAGCAGCGGCTCGCCGACGAGCTCGCGATGGCCGAGCAGGACAGGGCCCGCGCCTGGGCCGAGTCGGAGGCGCGCCGCGCCACGGCCGAAGAGGACTTCGTGATCGCCCTGGACCAGCGCCGCTCCGAGGCGCTGGCCGCGATCGCCGCGGAACGGCAGGAAGCCCACCGGCAGGCGGAGGAGCTGCGCGCGGCGGCCGCAGCGCGCTACCGCGAGGAAGAGGAGAAGGCGAAGGCGATCGGCCGCGCGGTCGTCGGCGACGCAGAGAACCGGCTCGGCGAGCTCATCGAGCTGCGCAAGCGGATCAGCGAGCAGCTGGGCGACGCCCGGGTGATCCTCGACCGCGCGC
Organism: Pseudonocardia xinjiangensis; assembly: GCF_050948425.1. Lineage (NCBI taxonomy): Bacteria > Bacillati > Actinomycetota > Actinomycetes > Pseudonocardiales > Pseudonocardiaceae > Pseudonocardia > Pseudonocardia xinjiangensis. The sequence continues at coordinate 6,412,668 of NZ_CP192009.1, forward strand.
TCGTCACCCTGACCGCGCCGAGGGAACAGCCCGCCGTGGATCAGGGCCGGGCCGAGAACGGTGTGGTGCCTGCTCCTCGGGATCCCGCCGCCCCCGCTACCGCCACCGCCGAGAACGGCTCGGACGCGGGCGCCGGCGGCGACGACAGCAGCGACGCCACCAGCAGCAGCAGGGACAGCACGGGCATCGACCCGAACGGCGCGCGCCCCCGTCCTCGTCCCCGGGCGGCGGCCGGCCGCCGCTGAGCGGGTCAGCGGCCCAGCCGCTGACCTCCCGGCCGATTCGTCGGGCAGTCCGCGCACCTCGGCTGCTCCGCTGAGTTCCGACGATCCTGCTCGTCGAGCCACACCTGGTGGCGGGCGGCGGCGATCCTCTTCCACGCCTCGTGCCGCGCCACGGTGTCCATTCGCCCGATGATCAGGGCAATTCCTACCAGTACAGCGATTCCGACGACCGCCATCATGGTCAACATGGTCCGTACCCCCTTCGTCGAGGGGCGACCCCGCTACCCGCCCCGGGTCGGAGTCGGGAGCCGCAGATCCAGGTTGCGCTTCGGAATCCTCGACTTGCAAGGCAATACTGGGAATCCCACATCGTTCCACCTGTACAGCGCACCCGGACGTCACCCTCCGATGGGATTCCAAAAAGCAAGTACCTGATCGGCGCTGTCATCATTGGACCGCCAGAGTGGACACTCCGCATCCGGACATGATCGGAGGCGGGAAATGGCGCCTGACGAGGGTCCCCTGCTGCCCCGCCGACGGCTCGGCGCAGAGCTACGCCGTATCCGGGGCCACCGCACTCTCGACGAGGTCGCCGACGCCACCCTCATCTCCACGTCCAAGCTCAGCAGGCTGGAGAACGGCCAGGGAGCTCCCCAGCCGCGCGACATCCGCGACCTCATCGTGTTCTACGACGTCGACACCGCCACTGCCGACCGGCTGCGGCAGTGGGCGGGGGCAGGGCGGCGGCAGGCCTGGTGGAAGCAGTACTCCGACGTGGTGTCGCCGCCGCTCAACGCCTACCTCGACTTCGAGTCGGGGGCGTCCACGATCAGGGCGTTCGCACTCTCCCTCATTCCCGGTTTGCTCCAGACCGCGGAACACGCCGGGCACCTGCTCGGGAAACTGCCGCCGCCGAGAACTGCCGAGCAGATCCAGCGGTTGATCGAGATCCGCGGTCGGCGGCAGGAACTGCTGCTGGCCGCACGCAGCCGCACCCGGCTCATCACCGTGATCGACGAAGGCGCGCTGCACCGTAAGGTCGGATCTCCGGCGGAGATGCACGCGCAGCTCGATCAGCTGCATCGCCTTTCGCTGCTCCGCAACATCACCATCCAGATCCTCCCCTACGACGCCGGGGTGCACGCCGGCCTGCTGGGCATGTTCACCGTCTTCCAGTTCGCCGACGACGTCGACCGCGACATCGTCGCGATCGAGACCCATTCCGGGCAGCGTTATCTGAAGGAACAGTCGAGCGTGCAGGAGTACCTGCGGATGTTCGACGGGCTGAGCCACCGGGCGCACGACCCCGACGAGTCGCGGGAGCTGCTCGAGAAGATCATGTCCACCCTCCCCGCCCCGAAGGACCCTCGCTGACCCCCGGTCGCCGTCACCGCCACCGCCGCCGGCCCGGCCCGCGCCGGTCGCGGGCCTGCCAGCAGGGGGCGTGCCAGTGCCTGCGCTCCTCCACCGACCCGAACTCGGCGGCGGGCCACGCCACGACGTGCGGGGCGCCGGCCGGGATCAGGTGGTCGCAGCCGGGGCAGCGGTAGGTCTTCGCCGACGACGAACCCGGGACGCTGCGCACCATCCACTCGCCGTCGGACGCGCTCTCGACCCGCGTGAGGGACGCCGACCGCAGCGGGACGTGCTCGGTGCGCCCCGGCGTCGGGCGGCGCGGGCGGTTGGATCTGGGCACGGCGAGCGCAACAGCCTCAGCGCGCCGCGTAGTCCCGGAAGCCGTGCCCGGTCTTGCGGCCCAGCCTTCCCGCGGTGACCAGGTGCTCCAGCAGCGGGGCCGGGGCGAGACCGGAGAGCCGGAACTCCTGGTAGAGCGACCGCTGGATGGCCAGCGAGACGTCCAGACCCACCACGTCGAGCAGCTCGAAGGGCCCCATCGGCAGCGCACAGCCGGTCTTCATGGCGGCATCGATGTCGTCGGCGGTGGCGTAGTGCGCCTGGAGCATCTTCACCGCGTCGTTGAGGTAGGGGAACAGCAGCGCGTTGACGATGAACCCGGCCTGGTCGCCGCAGGACACCGGCACCTTCCCCAGCCGCTCGCACAGAGCGCGGGCCGAGGCCGCCACCTCGGGAGCGGTGGTGATCGTCGAGACCACCTCCACGAGCTTCATCTGCGGCGCGGGGTTGAAGAAGTGCAGCCCGACGACGTCCTGCGGGCGGGACGTGGCGGCGGCGCACTCCACCACCGGAAGCGACGACGTGGTGGTGGCGAGGATCGCGCCCGGCTTGCAGACCTCGTCGAGTGCCCCGAACACCGCCCGCTTGACGTCGAGCTCCTCGGCGATCGCCTCGACGACCAGGTCGACGTCGGCGAGGCCCTCCAGGTGCGTGGTGCCGGTGATCCGGGCCAGCGCGGCGTCGCGGTCGTCCTCGGTGGCCCGGCCGCGCACCACGGCCTTGTCCAGCGACTTGCGGACCGTGGCCACGCAGCGGTCGATCTTGGACTGCGAGCGCCCGCGCACGATCACGTCGAACCCGGCTCTGGCGAACACCTCGACGATGCCCGTGGCCATGGTGCCGGTGCCGATCACCCCGACGCGCTGCACGTCGCGGCCGGCCACCTCGGGAGCACCGGCACCGGACGGGGTGAGGGCGTCGGGCACGACCTCGGAGCTGTGCGGCTTGGCGTAGGTGTAGAAGCCACGGCCGGTCTTGCGCCCGAGCAGGCCCGCGGTGGTCATCTGCCGGAGCACCGGGGCGGGGGCGTGCATGAGGTTGCGCGACTCGCGGTACATCGTGTCGAGGATCTCGTAGCTGGTGTCGATCCCGATCAGGTCGAGCAGGGCCAGCGGGCCCATCGGGTAGCCGCAGCCGTACCGCATGGCGGCGTCGAGGTCCTCACGGCTCGCGTAGTGCGCCTCGTACATCTGCGCCGCGTGGTTGAGGTACCCGAACAGCAGCGCGTTGGCGATGAACCCGGCACGGTCGCCGATCACGACCGGCACCTTGTCGAGCGTGGCGGCGAACGCCCGGACGTCGTCCACGACGTCCTGCTCCGTGACGACCGTGCGCACCAGTTCCACGAGCTTCTGCACCGGCGCCGGGTTGAAGAAGTGCATCCCGATGACCTTGCCGGGGCGCCCGGTGCGCACGGCCAGCTCGGTGACCGACAGCGACGACGTGTTGGACGCGAGGATCGCGTCCGGACGGCAGACCTTGTCGAGCTCCGCGAACAGCGTGGCCTTGAGGTCGAGGTGCTCCGGCACCGCCTCGACCACGAGGTCGGCGTCGGCCAGGCCGGCCAGTGACGTGGTGGTGACGATCCGGGCGAGCAGCTCGTCGGCGTCCTGCTGCGTCAGCTTGCCGCGGCCGACCGCGCGCGCGGTGGACGTCTCCAGGTGCGTGCGACCGCGCTGAACCGCCTCGTCGTCCACCTCCGCGGCGACCACGTGCAGCCCACTGCGGGCGAACACCTCGACGATGCCGGCACCCATCGTGCCCAGACCGACCACACCGACCGTCCGGAACTCCCGTGCCACCGTCCACCTCCCGTTTCACCAGGGACAATCCCCGGGATCCTCGCATTACAGGGGCGCGTACGGGCGGCCGTGTGACTGCCCCGACCCGGACGCGCCGGTTGCGTCTACCGGCCGTGTCGCAGCCGCACGATCCCGAGCAGTGCCTTCATCCCGCGCGAGGTGCGCCGGAAGCTGGTGACGGGGATGGGCAGCGCGAACCGCTGGCGCGCCACGGCCTGCGTACGCGTGAACTCGCGCAGCCCGTCGGCACCGTGGATGCGTCCGAAGCCGGAGTCGCCCACACCCCCGAAGGGCAGGCTGGGGATGCCCGCGAAGGAGATCACCCCGTTGATCGACACCATCCCGCAGCGCAGCCGCGCCGCGATCTCCTCGCCGCGGCTCTTCGAGAACACGGTGGCGCCCAGGCCGTACCCGGTGGCGTTGGCCCGGCGCACGGCCTCGTCGACGTCGGGCACCCGGTTGACGACGAGCAGCGGCCCGAACGTCTCCTCGGTGACCGCGGTGCTGTCCTCGGGCACGTCGACGATCACCACCGGCTCGACGAACGGCCGCTGGACCGACTCCGCCCCGCCGACCACCGCACGCCCGCCCCGGGCGAGGGCGTCCTCCACGTGGCGGCGCACCACGTCCACCTGGGACGGCATCGTCATCGGCCCGAAGTCACCGGTCGACCCGGAACGCAGGCCGCGCGCCCCGGCCACCACCTTCTCGGTGAACGCGTCGGCCACCGCGTCGAGCACGTACACCCGCTCGACGCCCACGCAGGTCTGGCCCGCGTTGGACATGGCGCCCCACACCGCGGCGTCGGCGGCCGCTCCGAGGTCGGCGTCGGCGTCGACGATCAGCGCGTCCTTGCCACCGCACTCGATGACCACCGGGGTGAGCGTCTCGGCGCAGGTGGCCATCACGCGCTTGCCCGTGGCGGTGGAACCGGTGAACGCGATCTTCCCGACCCCCGGGGCCCGGCAGAGCGCGGCGCCGGTCTCGCCGAAGCCCGTGACGACCTGCAGCAGGGGCTGCCCGTCCACGATCTCCGCGAGGGTGTCGGCCAGCGCCACACCGACGCCGGGCGTCAGCTCGCTGGGCTTGAAGACCACCGCGTTCCCGGCGGCCAGCGCGTAGGCGATGGAACCCATCGGGGTGAACACGGGGTAGTTCCACGGGCCGATCACTCCGACCACCCCGATCGGCACGTACGTGATGCTCGCGGCCTGGTTGCTCATCAACAGCCCGGCGGAGACCATGCGGCGGCGCAGCACCTTCTCGGCGTGCTTCGCGGCCCAGTCCAGGTGGTCGATCGCCAGTACGAGCTCGAGGCGCGCGTCGTCGAGCGGCTTCCCCGTCTCGTCGGAGACGACCTGGGCGAGGTCGTCGATGCGGCGCACCAGTGCCTTGCGCCACTCGCCCAGCCTCCGACGGCGCTCGGCGAAGCCCAGCCCGGCCCACCACTGCGCCGCACCCGCTGCCCGCGCCACGGCCGCCTCGACGGCGGCGGCGTCGTGCACCGGATGCGTGCCGACCACGTCGCCCGTCCGCGGGTCGAGCGACTCGAACGTGGCCGAGGTGCCGCTGACGCCGGGAGCGGGCGTTTCGGTGGCGGTCATTACCCAAGAGTAGGGGCAGCGGCAACCGGCCTGCAGGGCGCGCGTGCCGGGGGCCGGGGAACGTGCAGCAAAGCCACTTTGCGGCAACGAGGTTGCAGGAAAGTGGCTTTGCTGCAACGGGCGGGGCGGGGCCGAAGCGGCTCAGAAGAGGCGCAGGTCCTTGCTCTCGGTGCCGCGCAGCGCGTCGTAGTCGACGGCGACGCACCGGATGCCGCGGTCCTCGGCCAGCGTGCGCGCCTGCGGCTTGATCTGCTGAGCGGCGAACACCCCCGCCACCGGCGCGAGCAGGGGGTCGCGGTTCATGAGCTCCAGGTACCGGGTGAGCTGCTCGACGCCGTCGATCTCGCCGCGGCGCTTGATCTCCACCGCGACGCTGCGCCCGTCGGCGTCCCGGCAGAGCAGGTCGACCGGGCCGATCGCGGTCATGTACTCGCGCCGCACGAGCGTGTAACCCTCGCCCAGCACGCCGGGGTGCGCGGCCAGCAGCTCCTGCAGGTGCGCCTCCACACCGTCCTTCACCAGGCCCGGGTCGACGCCCAGCTCGTGCTTCGAGTCGTGCAGCACCTCGTCGATGGTGATCACGAGGGACTCGTCGGCCTTGTTGCGCACCGTCCACACGCCGGGCTGCTCCTCCAGCCAACACGGCGGGCTCATCCAGTTGAGCGGCTTGTAGGCGCGGTCGTCGGCGTGGATGCTCACCGATCCGTCGGCCTTGACCAGGAGCAGGCGCGGGGCCATCGGAAGATGTGCGGTGAGCCTGCCGACGTAGTCCACCTGGCAGCGGGCGATGACGAGACGCACCAGGGCGACCCTAGTGCCCCCGAAATCGGGGGACCGCGGCCGGGCCGTGCGCCGGTCCTCGCAGAGCCCCCCGGCCTCTGCGAGGACCACGCGCCGGTGCCACGCCGGCCGTCAGGACATCCCGACGGCCTCGCGCACCCGTCCTCCCGCCTCGGCGAGCCGGTCGAGCGCCGCCACGCGCGAACAGCAGGCCAGCAGCATCACGACCGCGACCTTCGGCTGGCCGCCCGCGGCCTCCAGCGTGGCCGCTGCGGTGGCGGCGTCGGTGCCCGCTGCGGTGGCCACGATCCGGCGGGCCCGGTCGACGAGCTTGGCGTTGGTCGGCCGGACGTCGACCATGAGGTTCCCGAACACCTTGCCGTCGCGCACCATCGCGGCGGTCGAGAGCATGTTGCAGACGAGCTTCTGCGCCGTGCCCGCCTTGAGGCGGGTGGACCCGGTGAGCACCTCGGGGCCGGTGTCGAGCTCGATCGCGACGTCGGCGTGGGTGCTGACCACGGCACCGACGTTGCAGGCCACCGCCACCGTTGCCGCGCCGACCGAACGCGCGTGGTCGAGCCCGCCGAGCACGTAGGGGGTGCGCCCGCTCGCCGTCAGGCCGACCACGACGTCGTCGGGCCCGAGCCCGATGCCACGCAGGTCCTCGGCGGCGAGCACGGGATCGTCCTCGGCACCCTCGACGGCCTCGGTGACCGCCCGGCGCCCGCCGGCGATCAGCCCGACCACCTCGGTGGGATCGGTGTCGAACGTCGGCGGGCACTCGACGGCGTCGAGCAGGCCGAGCCGGCCACTGGTGCCCGCGCCCAGATAGACCAGCCGGCCGCCCCGCCTCCGCGCCGCGACGATCAGCTCGACGGCCTCGGCCACCTGCGGCAGTGCCGCGGCGACGGCCTCGGGGGCGCGCCGGTCCTCGGCGTTCATCAGCGCGAGCAGGTCGGCAACGGGCATCCGGTCGAGGTTCGTGGTGGCCGGGTTCGGGGCCTCGGTGGTGAGCGACGTCAGGTCCATGGTTGTCCATCCACATCGGATCGATCGGGGCCGGCTCCGGCACCGCCACGTGGTTCGGCGCGCTCCCGCGGCGGACGGCCCGCGCCACCCGAGACCGCCCGGTGCGTGCGTTCCAGCGCGGCGAGTGCCCCCGGCGTGCGGTAGGCGACGCCGACGAACACGGTGTCGACCACCAGCAGCTGGCTCGTGCGGCTGCCCATCGCCGCGGAGCGGAACCCGAACTCCCGGCCGGCCGTGAGCAGCGTGTGGTCCGCGGCCCTGGCCAGCGCGGAGCGGGATGCCCCGGTGACCGCCACCGTGACCGCGCCCGCCGACCGCGCGGCCTGCAGGGGCCGCACGACCCCCGCCGTCTCCCCGGAGTGCGAGATGCCGATCGCGACATCGCCCCTGCGGAGCAGGGCCGCGCTCACCATGGCGGCGTCGTGCTCGGGACGGGCCAGGCACAGCACGCCGATCCGGCCGAGCTTGACCGCGAGGTCCTGGGCCACCAGCCCGGAGGCCCCGATCCCGTAGACGTCGATCCGCCTGCTGCCGGCCATCGCCGCCACCACCGCCTCCAGTGCGTCGCCGTCGACGAGCTCGGCGGTGCCGGCGAGCTGCTCGCTCTCGAACGCCGCGAGCTTGCGCAGCACCGTGGGCATCGGGTCGTCGTCGGCGACACCCGAGTCCAGCGGCAGCCCGGCGCCGTGGCGGCTGTCCAGCGCGGCGAGCGCCAGCCGCAGCGCGGGGTAGCCCGGGTAACCGAGCCGCCGCGCGATCCGGGCGACCGTCGCCGTGCTCGTCGCGGTCTCCCGGGCCAGCTCGGTGATCGTGAGCTGGGCAGCGGCTCCCGGGTCGGCGCCCAGGCGGGTGGCCACCTTCGTCTCGGCGGGTGAGAGCTCCGGGAGCACGGCCCGGATCCGAGCGGCCAGGTCGGTCATGGCACGACCTCCAGCACCCGGGGCAGCTGCTCAGGGCGCTGCCGCCAGGGGAGACCGGCCCGCCCGGGGAGCACGGCCCCGAGCACGCTCGGGTGCCGCGCCCCGGTGCAGCTCGCCACGGTGGCCGGGACGTCGTGCACGGTGCAGAAGCCCAGCAGCGCGAACGCGTAGGCCTCCTTCCACAGCGCGGGGAGGCCCAGCTCGTCCGACGTGCGCACCGGGACCCCGGGCAGCTCCGCGGCGAGCATGCCCATCAGCGTGGGGTTGCGGGTGCCGCCGCCAGCGGCGATCACCTCGGTGCCGCCGACGCCACGGACGGCGTCGCCGACCGTGCGTGCGGTCAGCGCGGTGAGGGTGGCCGCCAGGTCGTCGTCGGCGACCGGCGGGCGCCCCGCCAGAGCGGCGTGCAGGTACCCGCGGTGGAAGAGCTCCTTGCCGGTGGTCTTCGGCGCCCGGCGCGCGTAGTACGGCTCGTCGAGCAGCCGTCCGAGCAGGGCGGCGTCCACCCGGCCGCGCGCGGCCATGGCCCCGTCGACGTCGCAGGTCAGCCGGCCGCCGGTGCGGTCGGACACCGCCAGGTCGAGCAGCGCGTTGGCCGGACCGGTGTCGAACGCGATCGGGTCCGCGCCGGGCGGGGCGACCGTCACGTTGGCGATGCCACCGAGGTTGAGCGCCACCGGCGCACCGGGGCGTCCGCGCAGCCACAGCACGTCGACCATGCTCACCAGCGGGGCGCCCTGGCCGCCCGCGGCGACGTCGCGGCTGCGCAGGTCGGCCACCACCGCGCAGCCGGTGCGCTCGGCGATCCAGGCGGGCTGACCGATCTGCAGCGTGCCGCGGACGGTGCTCCCGTCGACCCAGTGGAAGACGGTCTGACCGTGCGCGACGACGAGGTCCGCTCGCCCGGCGCACAACTGCGCGTTCGCGTCGGCGGCGGCCTCGGCGAAGGCCTGCCCGATACCGGCGTCCAGCCGGCAGACCTCCTCGATCGTGGTGACGGCCGGGGGCAGTGCCGCGGCGATCCGGGCGCGCAGCTCGTCCGGGTAGGGCGTGCTGACCCCGCCGAGCAGGCGCAGCACGATCCGGTCGTCGTCGAACCGGAGGTCGGCCGCCGCCGCGTCGATTCCGTCGAAGGACGTCCCGGACATCATCCCGATCACCCGCACGCCCTCACTCCCCCAGCGGCCTGCGGTGGCCGTCGCGGCGCAGCGTGGCCAGTGCGGCGGCGCTGACCACGCAGGTGGCCATCACGTAGTAGGCCGGAATGTCCACATCGGACGTCTGGGCGATCAGCGCCGTGATGATCAGGCCCGCGGAGCCGGAGAAGACCGCGTTCGACAACGAGTAGGCCAGGCCGAGCCCCGTATAGCGGACGCCGGTCGGGAACATCTCCGACAGCATCGCCGGTCCCGGTCCGGCGATGAGGCCGACGACCGCGCCCGCCACCAGCACGGCGAGGCCCTGCAGGAACGTGCCGCTGCCGCGGTCCTGCAGGATGTTCAGCAACGGCAGCGCGAGCACGACGATCAGCACGGTGCCGGTGAGCATCACCGGGCGCCTGCCGATCCGGTCGCTGAGCACACCCGCGGGCAGGATCGTCAGCGCGAAACCGGCGTTCGCCAGCACCGTGGCCACCAGCGCCTGCTGGAACGACGCGCCCAGCGACGACTGCAGGTAGGCGGGCATCACGACGAGGAACGTGTAGCCCGCCGCCGACCAGCCCATCAGGCGCGCCGCCCCCACCGCGATGGCGCGCGCGGTCGCGGCGGCACCGGGCACCGCGACGGGCTCGCCGCCCACCGCTGCGTGCGGGGCCGCGGCCGCCCGGCGGAACGACGGCGTCTCCTCCAGCCGCAGCCGCAGCCAGAGCGCCACCAGGCCCAGCGGCAGCGCGAGCAGGAACGGCACCCGCCATCCCCACAGCGCGAGCTGGTCGGCGGTGAGCACCGCGCCCAGGATCGCCGCGAGCCCGGCACCGGCGAGCAGCCCGAGCGCCACGGTGAAGGACTGCCACGAGCCGTAGAGCCCGCGCTTCCCGGCGGGCGCGAACTCCGTCATCACCGAGACCGCCCCGCCGAACTCACCCCCGGCGGAGAGGCCCTGCAGCACCCGGACGAGCGTGAGCAGCCACGGCGCCGCGGCACCGACGGTGGCGTAGGTGGGCAGCACGCCGATCAGGAAGGTCGCCCCGGTCATCAGCAGCAGGACGAGCACGAGGGTGGGCTTGCGGCCGATCCGGTCGCCGACCCGGCCGAACAGCGCGGCCCCGACCGGCCGGAAGAAGAAGGCCAGCGCGAACGACGCGTAGGTCTTGATCAGGCTCTCCAGCCCGCCCGCTCCGTCGGGGCTGAAGAAGTTGGCGGCGATGATCGTGGCGAAGAAGCCGTAGACGCCGAACTCGTACCACTCGATGAAGTTGCCGACCGTGCCCGCGACGACCGCGCGCCGGGAACTGCCGGTGCCGGTCTCGCCGGTGCCGGTCTCGCCGGTGCCGGCTCCGCGCGTGGTGGTCATCCCGCCTCCCTCGATGGCAATAATGCTCACCACCGGAAGACAGAGATGTCAACGATTGACACCCGAGTCACATCGGTGCGTTGCGGGCCGCGAGCGCGGCACCCGCAGCGGCCAGCGCGACCCGCAGCTCGGGCGGCTCCAGCGCCTCCACCTCACCGCCGAGCCCCGTGAGCTGGCCCGCCGCGACCGGGACGCTCTCCACGTCGAGCTCCACCTCGCGCCAGCCCTCGGTGTCCGGCGGCCCGGCGTGCGCCACGGCCCGCACCGCCGCGTCGGAGTCGGCGACGTGCGACAACCACTTCAGCCCCCGCGGCCCGAGCCGCAACCGCACCGTCTCCCGCAGCATCTGGCTCTCGAACCGGCCGGCCGCCCCCGCCCACCACTCCGCGAGGTCGAACCCGTCCGGCCGCGTGAAACCCTCGCCCGTCGGCTCCGCCGCGGCGATCCGGTCGACCCGGTAGGTGAGCACGTTCTCCCCGCTCCGCGAGGCCAGGTACCACGTCCCCGCCTTGAGCACGAGCCCGAGCGGTTCGACCGTCCGCTCCACGACGTCGGAGCGCCGCCGGTAGGAGATGCGCAGTCGCCGCTGCTCCCACACCGCCTCGGCGACCGCGGCGAGCTGCGTCACCTGCTGCGGGGTGTGGAACCAGCCGGGCGCGTCGAGGTGGAAGCGCTCCGCGACGGTCCTGGCGTGCTCCCGCAGCTCCGCCGGCAGGGTGGCGAGCAGCTTGGCCTGCGCCCCGGCCAGCGCAGCGCTCATGCCCAGCTCGGCGAGCACCTGCGGCGCGCCCACCGCGAAGAGCGCCGCCGCCTCCTGCGCCGTCAGCCCGTCCAGCCGGGTGCGCCAGCCCTCGACGAGCCGGATGCCGCCGCCGCGTCCGGGCTCGGTGAACAGCGGCACCCCCGCGGCGGAGAGCGCGGCGACGTCGCGGTAGATCGTCCGCTCGGAGACCTCCAGCTCGCGCGCCAGCTCGGCCGCCGTCGCCCCGCGCAGGCGCTGCAGGGTGAACAGCAGGGTGACCATCCGGGACGCGCGCACCCCCGGATCGTGCCCGATCCCGGCAGACCGGCACGGTGGTCATGTGGAGACGCTCAGTACCCGCCAGGTCTACGCCAACAACTGGATGTCCGTCCGTGAGGACGCCGTGCGCCGCCCCGACGGCTCGAACGGCATCTACGGCGTGATCGACAAGCCGACCTTCGCACTGGTGATCCCGCGTGACGGCGACCGGCTGCAGATGGTGGAGCAGTTCCGTTACCCGGTGGGGCGGCGCCGCTGGGAGTTCCCGGCGGGCACGGCCCCCGGCCGGGCCGAGGTCGACCCCGCCGACCTGGCGGTGCAGGAGCTGCGGGAGGAGACCGGGCTCGTGGCCGGCCGGATGGAGCTGATCGGCCGGCTCGAGGTGGCGCCCGGGATGTCGAGCCAGACCGGCACCATCTGGCTGGCCACCGAGCTCACCGAGGGACCCACGCAGCGCGAGCACACCGAGCAGGACATGCGCGCGGCCTGGTTCACCACGACGGAGTTCGAGGCGATGGCCCGCTCCGGCGAGATGACGGACTCCCAGAGCCTCGCCGCCTACCTGCTCCTGCAGCTGCACGATCGCCGCTGAGAGCGGGGACGGGGCAAGATCTGGCCGACACGACCGATTCGACCGGAAAGGGACCGCCGCATGGACCTGCGCGAGACCGACGAGCAACGGCTGCTGCGGTCCTCCGTCGCCGCGATGGCGGCGAAGTACGGCCACGACTACCTCCTGGAGAAGGCGCGGACCGGCGCCAAGACCACCGAGTTGTGGGCCGATGCCGCCGCGGCCGGCTACCTCGGCGTGGCGGTGCCCGCCGAGTACGGGGGCGGCGGCGCGGGGATGGTCGAGCTCACGATCGTCGCCGAGGAGATCGCCGCGGCGGGCTGCCCGTTGCTGCTGATCGTGGTCTCGCCCGCGATCGCCGCCTCGGTGATCGCGAGGTCCGGCACCACCGACCAGAAGGAGCGCTGGCTCCCCCGTTTCGCCGACGGCTCCGTCCGGATGTCGTTCGCGATCACCGAACCGGACGCGGGATCGAACTCGCACCGGATCACCACCACCGCCCGCCGCGACCCCGACGGCGGCGGGTGGCGCCTCCGCGGCACCAAGTACTACATCTCCGGCGTGGACGAGACGGACGCGACGCTCGTGGTCGCCCGCCTCGAGGACGCGGCCGCCGGCACCCTGCGCCCCGCGATGTTCATCGTGCCCACCGACACGCCGGGGATGACCTACCAGCCGATCGAGATGGCCATCCACAGCCCCGAGAAGCAGTTCACGATCTACTTCGACGACGCGTTCGTGCCCGACGACGCGCTGGTCGGCGGGGAGGAGGCCGGGCTCGCAGCGCTGTTCGCCGGCCTCAACCCGGAGCGGATCACCGTGGCGGCCTACGTCAACGGCCTCGCCCGCTACGCCCTGCGCAAGGGCGCCGCCTACGCCAGGGACCGCACCGTGTGGCAGGCGCCGATCGGCAGCCACCAGGCGATCGCCCACCCCCTCGCCAAGGCCCACGTCGAGGTCGAGCTCGCCCGCCTCGCCACCACCCGCGCCGCCTGGCTCTACGACGAGGGCGACCAGACGGCCGCGGGCGAGGCGGCCAACATGGCCAAGTACGCCGCCGCCGAGGCCGCCATCAACGCCGTCGACGCCGCGGTGCAGGCGCACGGCGGCAACGGGATGTCGGTGGAGTACGGGGTGGGCACGCTGATCGGCGCCGTCCGCGCCACCCGGATCGCCCCGGTGAGCCGGGAGATGATCCTGAACTACATCGCCCAGCACTCACTCGGCCTCCCCCGCTCGTACTAGACACGGCCCGGCCCACCCGCGAGTCGCCCGCTCCCCGCCCGCGAGTCGCCCGTTTCTCACACGCGAGTCGCCCGATCCCGCGCACCCACCCAGGGACCGCGCCACGACGAGAACGGGCAACTCGCGCCCCAAAACCGGGCGACTCGCGGCACCCGGGTCGTCGTCGCAGAGCGAGCGTGCTCCTCGCAGACCCCACAGCATCTGCGAAGAACCCAGGGCCTCTGCGAGGACCTCATGTAGCGGGGGTGCGGCGTCAGTCGTCCCGCTTGCGAGCGGCTCGCAACTGTTCCTGAACGTCGCCGAGACGCCAGCGGTGATGCCCGCCGGGCGTGCTCCACGTGGGAATGATCAGTCCGCTCCGCGTCCACTTCAAGATGGCTCCGGGCGACACACCGAGCAGTTTCGCAAGCTCACCAGTAGTGAGCAGCTTGTCTCCCGGCCCACTGGTCACGCTCCGACGCTAACCGGCCGATGTACTCGCTGTAGCTCGCTGGACGCGCTGTACCTGTCGTACGTGCAGTACGCGACTTGCACGCTGTACGCGTTTGACGCGATACTCCACCGCGCGACTCGAGGGGGGTTCGAACGTGTCCGACGAGCAGTCCGCGGAGCGAGTGGAGCCGGAGCGAACAGGTGACCGCGGCGCGCCACCGCCTCCGGAGGGGATCGGGGGCTTCTGGGTGGTGACGCTCCCGGACGGCACCTACTCCTGCGGCATCGCCCCGAACGTCGCGGAGGCTCAGGAGCAGATCAACTTGCGCAGCGGGCGGGTGTCCCGTCGTGGCAGGTGATCCACAGACCACGTGGGCGGCGCTCGTGGCAGTTCTCGCGGCGATGCCGGAGGTGTCCGCGAGGCTTGCGGCCAACCACGTGAATGATGGGGCCGGCAGATGTCGCGGGTGCACAACTGCCGGCCGTGGGACGCCCGCAGCACGCCACCCCTGCACGCTGTCCGCGCTCGCCGCCGCAGCCCGCGGTGCCGCTCGACCGAGACTCCGGTAGATCGCTGATCGCTCCGAGATCCACGTGCTGGCCCCGCGCCGGGCCAAGAGCCGCATCTCGCGACGATCACTCCGGGCCCCACCCGCGAGTCGCCCGATCCCGCGCACCCACCCAGGGACCGCGCCACGACGAGAACGGGCAACTCACGCCCCCAAACCGGGCGACTTGCGGCACCCGGGTCGTCCTCGCAGAGCGAGCGTGCTCCTCGCAGAGCCCCCAGCATCTGCGAAGAACCCAGGGCCTCTGCGAGGACGTCAGCTGGCGGGGGTGTCATGCCGCAGAGATCGCTTCGCCCCACGCCCGCGAGTCGCCCGTTCCCCGCCCGCGAGTCGCCCGTTTCCCACGCACCCACCTAGGGACCCCCTGTGGTCGCTGGCAGCCGTGCCGGGCCCGGCGACGCCCGGAAACCCGTGAGCACTGTCATATCAGCACTGTTACATTAGCGCTGTGACATCGCCCCCAAGTGACGCCGACCCGACACTCGAGAGCACGATCCGCCCGCTGCGGGACCTGCTCCGGGCGATGGACGACGACATCGCCCAGCTGTACGCGCAACGCGGCGTGCCCGTCCGCACCCGGTTCAGCATGGCGCTGATCCGCCTGCACCACCTGGGCCCGATGAGCGTGAAGGAGCTCGCCGAGCAGATCGACGTGACGCACTCGGCCATGAGCCAGACCGTCACCGCCATGCGGGGGGACGGGCTCGTCGAGAGCTCACCCGGCTCGGACGCCCGCACCCGCACCGTCTCGCTGACCGACCGCGGCCGCGCGCTCGTGCCGTTCCTCGAGGACGAGTGGCGCGCGACGGAACGCGCGTGGGCGGAGCTGGAGACGGAGCTGCCCTACCCCCTCACCCGCGTCGTCGACGACATCGCGGAGGCGCTGCAGCGCCGTTCCTTCCTCGACCGCATCACGCAGCACCTCGACGAGCGCGGCGAGGGCCACGGGCCGGAGCAGGAGGCGTGAGGGCGCTGGACGGGATCGTCGACACGCGTCCACTGCGGTCGCACCCGGCGTTCCGCCGGCTCTGGGTCGGCACGACGGCGTCGAGCTTCAGCGGCCAGATCGCGGTGGTCGCGGTGCTCTACCAGGTCTGGGAGCTCACGCACAGCTCCGTGTGGGTCGGCGCCATCGGGGTCGCGACGGCCGTGCCGACGATCGTGTTCGGCCTGGCCGGCGGCGCGCTGGCCGACGCCGTCGACCGGCGCACGCTCGTCATGCTCTCCAGTGCGGGCGCGGTGACCGCGGCCGTACTGCTCGCCGTCCAGGCCGCCGCCGGGGTGCAGTCGTTGGCACTCGTGCTGTTCCTGGTGGCCGCGCAGACATCGTGTGGAGCGCTGGGCTCGTCGGCCCGCCGCACCTTCGTGGCCCGGCTGCTCCCGCGCGACCAGGTTCCGGCCGGCATCGCGCTGAACCACGTCAGCTTCCAGGCCGCGATGCTGGTCGGGCCGGCCGTCGCCGGCCTGGTTCTCGCCCGCGGGGGCCTCACCTGGGCCTACGTCCTCGACGCCGCGGCCATCACCGTCTCCCTGTACGGGGTGGCCCGGCTGCCGAGCATGCGGCCGGACGGCGCGGCGCGGTTCAGCCTGGCCTCGACCTGGGACGGGTGGCGGTTCCTCGTCCGGCGCCCGGCGTTGCGCGGTGCCCTGGCCACCGACCTCGCCGCCACCGTGCTCGCGATGCCCATCGCGCTGTTCCCGGTGATCAACCAGGAGCGGTTCGGGGGGAACCCGGAGACCCTCGGCCTGTTCCTGTCGGCGATCGCGGTGGGTGGGATCGCCGCCAGCCTCACCTCGGGTCTCCTGGGCCGCGTCGGCAGACCGGGGATGGTCTCGCTGGTCGCCGCGGCCGTCTGGGGTCTGGCGCTGGCCGGTTTCGGTCTCTCCGACACGCTGCCGGCGACGTTCGCGTGTCTCGTCGTCGCCGGGGCCGCCGACACCATCTCCGTCATCTCCCGCGGCACCCTGGTCCAGCTGGCCACGCCGGATGCCTACCTCGGCCGCGTCAGCTCCGTCGAGGGCGTCGTGGGCGTCGGCGGCCCGGGCATCGGCAACGCCAGGGCCGGAGCCGTGGCCGCCCTCACCTCGGCGTCGACGGCCGCGGTGACGGGCGGGCTCGCGTGCGTCCTCGTCGTGGTCGCGCTGGCCGTCACCCACCCGGCGCTGCGGCGCTGGAGCCCGCGGGAGACGTCGGCGGCACCTCCGGGGTGACCGCCATTCCCGTCCTGCTCGATATCGTTCTCCAGATTTGATCGACATTCGCGGACTGGTAACCCACCGTCAGGATCGGTATTGAAATGACGGGCGGCGGGTTTATGGTTCCTCCCAGGGAGAAGCCATGACACCACCGCAACGACGCGAGATCGACGTGGCGGCCCGCAAGGTGCACAGGATGGCGGTCGACACGTCCTTCGCCGTGTTCCGGGCCCGGTTCGAGCAGGCCGTGCCGAGGTTCGACGCGCCGGCGTTCACCCAGCTCACGAGAGCGGAAGCGAGCTGGGAGGCCCTTGTCCGCGCAGTGACGGACAAGGCGCCCCACGGCTTCGTCACCCACTGGAGCGGCGACATCTCCTCGATGGTGTGCCCGGAGGGCAACTGCCGCCGGTGCCGGGCGTACCTGCTGGACAGTCCGCCGGTGCTGTTCCGTGCGCCATTGCGCGCGGCGATCCACGAGGACGCGGCGGGGCGAGTGCGATTCGTGACCGACCGGCCCAGCGCGCGGTTGGCGAGCCTCGGTGACCCCCGGATCGCGCGGTTCGGCGAGGACCTCGACCACAAGCTCGACGCGCTACTGGAGTTCCTCGGCGTCACCGCGACGCCGGCCTGAGCCCCGCGTCAGGCCAGCCGCACCGGCAGCCGGGTGAGCCTGCGCGACCCCGGCAGCTGCGCCCACTCCTGCTCCTCGTTGACCAGCGCCAGGTCGGGGAACCGCTCGAACAGTGCCCGCAGCGCCACCTCCCCCTCCTGACGGGCGAGCGCCGCGCCGAGGCAGTAGTGGAACCCGTGCCCGAACCCCACGTGCCCCTCACCGCGTCCGACCGGCCGCCTGGTCACGTCGAACCGCTCGGGGTCGGTGTACTCCCGGGGATCGAAGTTGGCCGACACGAGCACGGCCTGGACAGCTTCACCCGCCCGGATCCGCACCCCGCCGAGATCGACGTCCTCCGTGGCATAGCGCACCCGCGTGATGTGCACCGGCCCGCAGAACCGCATCAGCTCGTGCACGGCGACGGGCCACAGGCTCGGGTCGCGACGGAGGAGGTCGAGCTGGTCGGGATGGGTGAGCAGGGCGACGATGCCGTTCCCGAGGAGGTGAGCGGTGGTCTCATGGCCCGCGATCACGAGCGTGAGCACCATCGTGACCAGCTCGTCGTCGCTGAGCTGGTCGCCGTCGGCCTCCTGCGCCTGGATGAGGGCGGTCAGGAGGTCGTCGGCCGGCTCGGCCCGGCGGCGCGCGATGAGGTCCTGCACATGGGCGACCATCTCGCGGATCACACCTGGGAAGATCTTCGGGTCCATCGACACGAGGCCGACGCCCCACTCGCGCCAGGCGGGCCGGTCGGCCTCGGGCACACCGACGAGCTCGCAGATCACCGTGATCGGCAGCGGATAGGCGAACTGCTCGATCAGTTCGGCGGGGGACTCGAGGCCGTCGAGCAGAGTGGCGGTGATCGCCTCGACCCGGGGGCGCAGGTCGTTGACCCGCCGCACCGTGAACGCCCGCGACACCAGCTTGCGCAGCCGGGTGTGGTCGGCGCCGTCGGTGTCGAGGATCGAGGTGGTGACGTAGCGGGAGAGCTCCGGCGGGAGGCCCAGCATGTCCTCGAGCATCTTCTCGCGGACGTTGCTCACCTCCACACCCGGAACCGAGGCCGGGTTGTTCACGAAACGTGGATCGCCCAGCACCACGCGCACGTCCGCCTGGCGCGTCACGTACCAGGCACTTCCGCCGTCCATCGTGCGTCCGCGCAGCACCGGGGCCTGCTCGCGCAGGCGGCCGTAGCCCCCGTAGGGATCAGCGATGAGGGCAGGGTCCATCAGGTCCGGTTCGACGGACGACGGTGTCGTGGTCATTCCTGGCTCCTTCTCCGGTGCCGTCCGTCCGGGTTCACCGGACGCGGCGGCGCCACTCGTTGTCGATGTGCTCGATGAGTGATCGGTAGAGCTCGGCGATGACGGGCGCCAGGCGCTCGAGCTCGGCGGTCGGCGGGTCCGGCATCTGCACGGCGGAGGCGACGGCCTGCTCGAGGAGATCGGCGCGGGTGTCCACGTCGAGGTCGGGGCGGCTCCCCGGCGCCCCACCCATGAAGAAGAACCCGGCCCCGATCGCCCCGAACATGTAGAGCAGCGCGTCGATGTCGAGGTCGGTGCGCACGCATCCCGCGTCGCGCAGCAGCCGCAGGTGTTCGGTCAGCACCTGCGCCCGGGCGGCGACCAGCCCCCCGAGGGTCTCCCCTGCCTCGTGTGCGAGCCGCCCGAGCACCTCGGCGTCGGCCAGGTACAGCGCCCGGGACATCGGGTCGGCCGCGAGCTCCAGGTAGAGCGAGCGCAGCTGCCGGGCAGGCAGAACGTGTGCGGGCTCGGCCTCCATCCGGTCGGCCATGGCCGTGACGACCCGGCGGTTGGCACGCAGCAGCACGGTGAGGAAGAGCGCTTCCTTGGTGCGGAAATGCAGGTAGACGGTGCCCTTGCCGATTCCGGCGTGCCGTGCGACCTCGTCGATGGTGACCCGCTGGTAGCCCCATCGCACGAGCAGCTCCGCTGCGGTGTCGAGTACCCGCTCCATGCGGCTGCTCGCGAACTCCGGCGCGGCCACGCCCACCTCCTCGTCGTGACGCCCTGACCATCTGACGACCTGACCATCTGACGATGTGACCAGATCTATCAATCTGGTCACGACGTGACCGTACGCCGGGCTGCGGCGTCCGACAAGACCGGTTCGCCCGACTGGCACGGGGCTCGGCCCGGACTACCGTTGCGGCATGGCCGACTACGAACATCTGCTGGTCAAGCACGACGGCGACACCGTCCGGATCACGATGAACCGGCCGGACCGGCGCAACGCGCTGTCGGAAGGCCACCTGCGCGAGCTGCTCGACGCGTTCGAGACGGCCGGGCGCAGCAGCGCCACGGGCATCGTGCTCGGCGCCGAGGGCAAGGCGTTCTCGGCAGGCCACGACTTCGCCGACGTGGCGGCCCGCGACCTCGGCGGAGTGCGCGACCTGCTGAAGCTGTGCACCCGCGTCATGCAGACCGTCCAGGAGGTGCCGCAGGTCGTGATCGCGCGGGTGCAGGCCATCGCGACCGCAGCGGGGTGCCAGCTCGTGGCGTCCTGCGACCTGGCGGTGGCGGCGGAGTCGGCCGCGTTCGCGCTGCCCGGGGGCAAGGGCGGCTGGTTCTGCCACACCCCTGCCGTCCCGGTGGCCCGCACCGTCGGACGCAAGCGGCTGATGGAGATGGCCCTCACCGGCGACGCGATCGACGCGGCGACGGCCGCCGAGTGGGGGCTGGTGAACTACGCGGTGCCGGACGCCGAGCTGGACGCCCGGGTCGACGACCTGCTCGCGCGGGCCACCCGCGGCAGCCGCTTCGGCAAGGGCGTGGGCAAGCAGACCCTCTACGCCCAGCTGGACCGGCCGGAGGCCGACGCGTACGCGATCGCCGTGGAGGTGATGGCGTCGCTGTCACAGAGCCCGGGCGCCAGGGAGGGCATGGCGTCGTTCCTGGAGAAGCGCGCGCCCGTGTGGCCCGACTGACCGCCGCTCACCGCCGGTAGGCGAGTCTGCGGAGGAGTGCGTCAACGGGGCCGGGGCGGCCGGTGCGGTCCATCCAGGCCGCGACGGCCAGCGCCACGAGCCAGACGGCGAGGGCGACGGCCAGCGCCCCGAGGCTGTCCACCCGCTCCCCGAGACCCAGCAGGTCGTGGTGCAGCACCACGGCGACGAGCACCGAGTTGACCAGGTAGAAGGTCAGCGACCGCTGTCCCACCGCGGCCACGGCCCGGGTGATCGGGCCGCGCCGCTCGTCCAGGCGCAGGGCGAGCAGCCCGAACGCCGCCGCGTAGCCCGCGCCGCCGAGCACGCCCGTCAGCACCTGTAGGGCGAGCAGAGCGCCGGTGGAGACGACGTCCGGGCGCAGGGCGTCGACCGCGATCAGGGCCGCGGGCAACGCGCCGAGCAGCGACGTGGCGATCCCGCCGGCCGCGATGCGGACCAGGAGCGGGCGGCGGCGCGCCGGGTCGTCGAGCAGCCCGAGGCGCCCGGCCCGGAAACCCAGTACCACGAGCAGGAACAGCGGGAAGGCCACGGCGACGAAGATCGGGTTGAACGGCACGGCGGCCGCACGCGCCGCCCAGTCCGCCGCGGTGCCGTACCCGGGCATCGCGACCGCGGCGATGTCGGGGGCGGCCGCGAGGGAGACCATCGCCAGTGTCACGGTGATGACGTAGCAGGGCACGAGCACCGCGATCGTGCGCGTGACGGCACGGTCGGAGCGGAACAGCAGACCGCCGAGCACGAGTCCGGCCAGCCCGTAGGAGGCGAGGATCTCGCCGGGGAACACCAGGAACGCGTGCACGGCGCCGAAGGCGAGGAGCCACAGGCTGCGCCGGCGGAGCAGGCCACGCGTCTCGGCGTCCGGCACGCCCGCCTGGCGCCTGCGGGCCACCATCCAGGCCAGCCCGTAGCCGTAGAGGATCGCGAACATCGGGAACGCGCGGTTGTCCAGCACGAGCATCACCACGAACCGCGCCACGGTGTCGGGCGCCGAGGTCCCGTCCGGGAGCCGGCCACCGAACGCCACTCCGGCGTAGACCCCGGCGTAGGCCATCGCGATCAGCAGGAGCATCACCCCGCGGGCCAGGTCGGGAGCGAGTTTCCGTTCCGAGCGCGGGGTGGCGCCGTACCCGGCGCTCGCAAGGGGTCCGGTCGCGGTCATCCCACGGTCTCCTTCGTCCTCTGCGGGGGCTTCTCCCCCTTGGCCGCTGCCGCGGCGGCGAGCGCGGAGCTCTCGGCGTGGCCGGACAGGTAGTCGAGGAACCCGGCACCGCGGCCCTTCGCCATCGTCGTGCCCGGGTAGCGCAGCCGGGCGAAGGTCTCGGGCAGGTGGGACTCCAGGCGCCGGGCCGCCACGGCACCACCCGCCCAGGCGACGACCACGGCGTTCCCGAGCGCCACCCCCAGGGCCGCCACGCCGAGCCACGGCGGCGGGTCGGCAGCGAACGCCAGCGGCACCGCCACCGCCACTGTCGGCGCGATCAACAGCAGCACCGCCCAGAGCGCCACCTGGATGGCGAAGCCGTTCTCCCCGGCGTCATTGGCGTTGACCCGGCGGTGTGGCTCGACCCCGGGGGTCACCCCGACCACGGACATCACGGCGGCGACGCCGCTGCCGACCCCGAGCGTGGCCAGGATGCCCGCATAGATCGGCACCGCGAACTCGAACACCCCGGTCAGCACCATCATCAGCGTCGACAGTCCGAAGGCGGGCAGGCCCAGCGCCACGACCAGCCCGATCTGGCGGCCCCTGATGTCGGCCCGCACAGCCCGGGGGCTCTCCCCGACCACGAGCAGCCACAGCGCGGTGCCGTCCTGGCCGAACAGGTTCGCCCCGCTGAGCCCGGCCATCAGGGCGACGGCGATGCCGGCCAGACCGGCGAGCTGCGGGATCCCGGCGATCACACCGTAGATCGCGACGAAGATCCCGAACCAGATCGACGACCGGATCTCCAGGCTCCGCCACGGATCCCGCCACCAGGTGCGCAGCTCCTTGCCGATCACGGCACCGAGCGGCGTGCCGGGCAGCAGCCGTCCCCGTGTCAGCGCCCGGCTCCCCCACGGGCGGGTGCGACGGCGGACGGTGCGGTTGCCCACGTAGGGCGTCAGG
The DNA here is from genome assembly GCF_050948425.1 of Pseudonocardia xinjiangensis. Lineage (NCBI taxonomy): Bacteria > Bacillati > Actinomycetota > Actinomycetes > Pseudonocardiales > Pseudonocardiaceae > Pseudonocardia > Pseudonocardia xinjiangensis. The sequence continues at coordinate 6,434,958 of NZ_CP192009.1, forward strand.
AGCGCAACGGCGGCCAGCACCACCAGTGCCGTGACCAGCGCCAACGCGCCGACCAGCCCTGCGGCCGACCCGTAGTCGCCCGCGGCCGCGGCGTCGACGGCCAGCAGGGGCCAGCTGCTGGGGAACAGGCCCAGCACCCCCGAGACCCCCGACGCGCCGAACCCGTCCCGCAGGAACTCCGGCACGGCAGTGATGGCGGGCGAGACGATCAACCACCCGACGAACATCGACGAGAGCACCAGTCCGTACTGGATCGCCGCGATCTCGACGCCCATCCGGGTGCGCATGGCCGCGCCGAGCAGGGCGTACGCCACCCGGGAGACCGCCACGGTGAACACGAGCAGCAGCGCCGCCCCGACCACCGCGGTCCCGACGGCGGCAGCCACGGACGCGACGTCCGGAACGGCCGTCACGAATGCGTAGCCGACCAGCGCGAGCACCGCCGCCGCGGTCACGACCGCGCCGACGCCGACGAACACCGACGCGAGCAGCCCGAACCCCAGCCGCCGCGGGGACAGCGGCAGCAGCGTGAAGTACTCGGGCCGCAGCACGGCCGCCCCCGAGGTCAGTATCGGCCCGACCAGCCAGCCGACGAGCCAGGCGGCGAGCACGAACAGCAGCACGTCGGACCGGGCCGACGGGGCCGCGACCAGCAGGGCTGCCCACGTGGCGAGCGCGCCCCCCACGCCCAGCACGAGACCGAGCACCCGCTTCCAGCTGAGTGTGTGCCGCTGGATCGCGAACTTGAGCCGGATCAGCTCGCCAACCACGCCAGGTCCTCCTCCCCGATCTCGCGCTCCCCGACGAGCCGGACGAAGGTGTCCTCGAGCGTCGAGGCGCCGCGGACGTCGGCGAGGGTGCCTGCGGTCAGGACCTGCCCGGCCGCGATGATGGCCACCCGGTCACAGAGGTCCTCGACCAGCGACATCACGTGCGACGAGATCACCACCGACCCCCCGGCGGCGACGAAACGGCGCAGGATGCCGCGCAGGACGCGGGCCGAGACCGGGTCGACCGCCTCGAACGGCTCGTCGAGCACCAGCACCTTCGGTGCGTGCAGCAGGGCGGTGGCCAGCCCGATCTTCTTGCGCATGCCCGTCGAGTACTCGATGACCTGCACCCCCCGGTCCTCGGCCTCGTCAAGCTCGAGAATGCGCATCAGCTCGGCGGCCCTGGTGCGCACCACGTCGGCGCGCATGTCGCGCAGCAGCCCCCAGTAGGTGAGCAGTTCGCCACCGGTGAGCCGCTCCGGGAGCGCGAGACCGTCGGGGAGCACACCGAGCAGCGCCTTCGCCCGGCCGGGGCGGGTCCACACGTCGACGCCGTGGACGGCGGCGGTGCCGGAGTCCGGGCGCAGCAGGCCGACGGTCATCGCGAGCGAGGTGGTCTTGCCCGCGCCGTTGGGTCCGACGAGGCCGGTCAGCGAGCCGACCGGCACCGTCAGGCTCACGTGGTCGGCTGCCGGTTTCCCGGAGAAGACCTTCGTGAGCCCGTCCAGCTGCAGGGCCGCGGGGGTGTCGATCGACATGCCGGCAACGCTGCCCGTCCGGCGCGCCCCGTACTGCGGCCGACCGGACAGTCCCCCTGGCCGATCGGTCCGCATCCGGCCGGAAAATCAAGCCACTCGGGCATACGTCCCTTCCGTACAGTTCGTCCCATGGTCGACACCGCCCGGCCGGCCGCGCCCCCGGTGGACCGCTGGATGCTCCCCGGGGAGCTGGCCCGCGCCGTCGACCCGGAGGGCCGCACCACCACGGGTACGGCCAGGCGCACGCCCCGCGACTGGGCCGTCGACCTCGCGATGTTCCTCGTGGCCGTACTCGCCGGGGCGTCCGAGCAGACGCTCGTGGTGCTGCCCGACCTGTTCGGCCTGCCCACCTGGCTCCGGATCGCCGATCCGCTCCTCGGCGCCGCGGCGTGCCTCGCGCTGTGGTGGCGCAGGGGGTTCCCGGTGGCCACCGGGGTACTGGCCGCCGTCGCGGCATCGATGTCCAACACGGCGACCGGTGCCGTGTTCCTGCTGCTGTTCTCCCTCGCCCTGCACCGGGGCTGGACGTACGCGGTGCCGGTCAGCTTCGGCATGGTGCTGCTCGGCGTGCCGTACATGGCCACGTACTTCCCGGCGGTGTTCGGGCCGCCCGTCCCGTGGATCCTCGTGATCCTGCTGTTGGTGGCGCTGGTGGTCACCGCAGGACTCGGCGTGCGGGCCCGGCGCCAGCTCGTGCTCGCCATGGGGCTGCGCGCCGACGCCGAGCGGCGCGAGCACGCGAGAGCGCTGGAGGAGAGCCGCCACACCGAGCGGCAGCGGATCGCCAGGGAGATGCATGACGTGCTGGCGCACCGGATCTCCCTGCTGTCGGTGCACGCCGGCGCCCTCGAGTACCGCACCGCCATGGCGGAGAGCGGCACCGCGCCGCCACCGACCGCGGCGGAGGTGCACAGTGCGGTGAGCGTGGTGCGGTCCAACGCGAACCAGGCCCTCGACGAGCTCCGCGAGGTGCTCCACCTGCTGCGCGACCCGGCCGCGACGGCCGACGTCGACCGGGAGGAGATCAGGGCCGCGCCGCAACCCACCGTGGACCGGCTCCCCGCGCTCGTCGACGAGGCGCGCCGCAGCGGCCAGGACGTGCACGCGGACCTCGCCGACGACCTGTCCGCCCTGCGCCCGCAGGTGCAGCGCACCGTCTACCGCATCGTGCAGGAGGGTCTCACCAACGCGCGCAAGCACGCGCCGGGCGCCGCGGTGCACGTCCTCGTGCGGGGCGAGCCGGGTGGTGACGTCGTGGTGCAGGTGGGCAACCCGGTGCCGCTGGGGGTCACCACGAGCGAGATCCCGGGGGCGGGCTCGGGCCTCACCGGGCTCGCGGAGCGCGTTGCCCTGCACGGCGGGGAGCTCACCCGGGAGATCACCGACGGGCGGTTCCGGCTGGGCGCGAGCATCCCGTGGCCACCCGAGGACGCCGTGATCCCGGCGGAGGACCGGCGATGACCACGGAGACAGCAATGACCACGGAGACGGCAATGACCGCGCAACCCGCGATCCGGGTCCTCGTCGTCGACGACGACCCCCTCGTCCGCAGCGGGCTCAACCTGATGCTGGGTGGCGCGGGGGACATCGAGGTCGTCGGCGAGGCCGCGGACGGCGCGGACGTCGTCGACGCGGTGGACCGGCTCGCCCCGCACGTCGTGCTCATGGACGTCCGGATGCCGGTGCTCGACGGCCTCGCCGCCACCGCGGCCCTCGATCGCCGCGCCGGCCCCGGACCGCGTCCCGCCGTCGTGATGCTGACGACCTTCGACGCTGACGAGACGGTGCTCGCCGCACTACGCGCCGGAGCCGCCGGCTTCCTGCTCAAGCACACCCCGCCAGCCCAGATCGTCGACGCCGTGCGCCGTGCCGCCGCGGGCGACCCCGTGCTCTCGCCGAGCGTCACCCGCAGCGTGATCGCGATGGCCGCCCGCCGGCACCCCCCGGCCGCACCGGCCGCCTCCGACGCCCGCGCCCGCATGGACCTGCTGACCGACCGCGAGCGCCAGGTCGCCATCGCCGTGTCGGAGGGGCTCGGCAACGCCGAGATCGCCGAGCGGCTGCACCTGTCCACGTCGAGCATCAAGGCGACGATCTCCAGCGCCCTGACCAGGCTCGACCTGACCAGCCGGATCCAGCTCGCGATCCTCGCCCACGAGTCCCGCCACGGCTGACCCGACCCGTTGCGGGACCGGGCCGCTATCCCCGCTCCAGCACCGCCTTCAGGAACTCCTTCGTGCGCGGGTGTTCCGGGGCGCTGAACAGCCGTTGCGGCGGGGCGTCCTCGATCACCTGTCCGCCGTCGAACATCATCACCCGGTGGGAGAAGTCGCGCGCGAACCCCATCTCGTGGGTGACGCAGAGGATGGTGATGTCGGTGGTCTCGCCGATGTCGCGCAGCAGGGCGAGCACACCGGCGACGAGCTCGGGGTCCAGTGCCGAGGTCACCTCGTCGAGCAGCAGGACGTCCGGGCGCATCGCGAGCGCCCGCGCGATGGCCACCCGCTGCTGCTGCCCGCCGGAGAGCCGTGACGGGTGCTCGTCGATCTTCTCCCGCAGTCCGACCAGGTCGAGCAGCTCCTCGGCGCGCGTGTTGGCCTCGTCCTTCGACAGGCCGAGCACCCGGGTGGGCGCCTCGGTCAGGTTGCCCCGCACGGTCATGTTCGGGAAGAGGTTGAACTGCTGGAACACCATCCCGATGTGTTTGCGCACCTCACGGCTGTGCTTCTCGTCGGCGGGGACGAGCTTGCCGCCCTTCTCCATGTGCGAGAGGTAGCGCCCCGCGACGGTGATGGTGCCGGCGTTCACCGCCTCCAGGCTCATGAGCAGCCGCAGGATGGTGGTCTTGCCCGATCCCGACGGCCCGATCAGCGTGACGTGCTCACCGGGGGCGACGGTGAAGTCGAGGTCGGAGAGCACGACGTTGTCGCCGAACCGCTTCTCCACCCCGTCGAAGACGATCATCGGGTCAGATGGTCCCGACACGGCTCTCCAATCTCCGCACGAGCAGCGAGGCAGGGTAGCTCAGCAGCAGGAAGAGCAACCCCGCGATGGTGTACGGCTCGACGTAGCGGAAGTAGGTGTCGCCCGCCTCCTGGGCGCGGCCGACCACGTCGAGCAGCCCGATCGCGGTGAGCAGCGGCACCTCCTTGAACATCGAGATGACGTAGTTGCCGAGCGCGGGGACGACCCGCGGGACCGCCTGCGGCAGCACCACGCCGGTCCAGACCCGCGAGCGCGGGAGGCTCAGTGCCGTGGCCGCCTCCCACTGCCCGCGCGGTACGGCGTCGATCCCGGCACGGTAGACCTCCGACGTGTAGCACGCGTAGTGCACGCCGAGGGCGATCACGCCGACCGTCAGCGCGCTCAGCACGATGCCGAACTGCGGCAGCACGAAGTACAGGAAGAAGATCTGCACGAGCAGGGGCGTGCTGCGCACGAGCTCCACGAAGCCCCGCACCACCACCGCGAGCGGCCGCGGGCCCCGTTGCAGCACCGCGAGCACCAGGCCCAGGACCATCGCGACGATCGAGCCGAGCACCGTCGCCACCAGGGTGAGGCCCAGCCCTTCGAGCAGCGAGGGCAGGATCGCGAAGGCGTAGTTCCAGTCCCAGATCTGCTGAGACATCAGACCGCCCCCGTGACGGCGGCGCGCCGGGCGCGCTCGGACGGCCCCCGGCCGAGCCGCGCCGCCGCCTTGCGTTCCAGGAACCGCATCACCGCGGTGATGACCAGCGACAGCACGAGGTAGAAGAGCAGCAGCAGCAGGAAGATCTGCAGCACCTGCGGGTTGAACCGCGGGACGAGGATCTGCGTGGCCTGCCGGGTGATCTCGCTGATGAAGACGAACGACAGGATCGAGGTGCTCTTCAGCAGCTGGATGAACAGGTTGTTGAACGGCGGGATCATCTCGACCACCGCCTGCGGCAGGATCACCCGGAACATCCGCTGCGCCGGGGAGAGGCTGAGCGCCAGCGCACCTTCGTACTGGGCGCGGGGCACCGACTGGATCGCACCGCGGACGATCTCCGCTCCGTACGCGCCGTGGTTGAGGCCGAGCACGAGAATGCCACCCCAGATCGGCACGATCTCGAACCCGACGAGCACCGGCAGCGCGAAGAAGATCCAGAACAGCTGCACGACCTCCGACGTGCCGCGCAGCCCCTCCACGTAGATCCGGCTGATCACGCGCACCGGCCGCGACGGCGACAGCAGCGCGAGCCCGGCCGCGAACGAGAGCACGATCGTCAGTGCGATGCCGCCGACGGTGGCCAACAGGGTCTCCGGGAGTCCCTGGGCGAGGACGGACAGGAACGTTGCGAGGTTGTCCACCGCAGCCTCAGGCCGAGCAGAGCTGCTCGGTGGTCAGCCCGGCGGTGGGCAGGTTGGCGTCGGAGAACCCGAACGGGCTCGCGATCTGCACCCAGCGCCCGTTCCCGTGCAGGTTCTGCAACTCGGTGTCGAACGCCTGCCGCAGGTCGTTGTCGCCCTGCCGGAACACGAACCCGCCCGCCGAGACGACGGGCCGCCCGTCCTGGGTGGGGGTGAACCCCGGGGTGACCTCGACGCCCGCCTCCGGGTTCTTGCCGGCCAGCCACTTCAGCGAGATGTCGGTGAGCGCCGCGGCGTAGACCCGGCCCGCGGTGACGGCCTGCAGCAGCGCGTTCTGGTCGTCGAACGGGCTGATGTTGCCGGCCGGGACGCCCCCCGCCTCGGCATAGCCCTGCTCCACGGCCGCGCCGAGCACGGCGAGCTTCAGGTTCTTCGCCGCGATGTCCGGGAACGTGGTGACGCCCTCCGGGTTGCCCCGCGGCACGAGGAACGCGGTGAGCGCGGTGTAGTCCGGGACGGAGAACGCCGCCTGCTGGCACCGCTGGGGCGTGATGTTCATGCCGGCGCAGACCATGTCGAAGCGGTTGGCGTTGAGCGCGGGGATCAGCGAGCCGAAGTCGACCTGCTCGGCCTGCACGTCACGGATGCCGATGCCCTGCAACACCGCGCGGGCCACCTCCGGCGCCTCGCCGGTGACCCTCCCGTCGGTGCCGGTGAAGCCGTAGGGCTCCTCGCCGGCGATCCCGATGCGGATGGTGCCGCTGCTGCGCGCGCTCTCCAGCACGCTGCCGCCGCCGGCGTTCGTGCTGGTACAGGCAGCGAGCGCCGTTGTTCCCCCGAGTGCCACCGCACCTGCGGCGGCGGTGCGGCGGAGGAAGTCACGCCTGCTCCATGATCGCTGCGTCATGGTGGTCCCCTTCCGGATCGAACGGCCGGGACCTTCGTCGGTCACCGACGTCGTCAGGCGAACGTAGGTCAACCCCTCCGGACGGACCGGTGTCTGCAGGGGACGGAGGCCACTCGTTATCCGAACGCAATCAGCCTCGGTGTCCGGAACGCCGGTACCCCGAGCCGATCGCCGGCCCATGCGCGAGGATCGGCCGCATGTTGCGCATCGCCGGGCTCCCCGTGCTGGTCGGCCCTTCCGACGTCGTCGCCGGGGCCAGAGCGGTGATGGGATGGACCGAGGAGGCCGTCGAGGTCGCGGCGTCGCTGCCCGGGCGGGCGTCGGCACTGCTCGACGACGTCGAGGCCCTCGTCGCCAGGATCTCCGCGGTCGCCGACCGGGTGGAGGTCATCGCGGACCGGGCCGACGTCATCGTCGGGTCGGTCGACGAGGTGCTCGTCGGCGTGCGCACCGCCGTCGCCAGGGTCGACACGGTGCTGGCCGACGCGGACGGGCTCGTCCGGCGGATCGACCCGCTGCTCGCCGAGGTGCGCACCGCCGCGGGCGGCGCCGCCGAGCTCGTCACGCAGGCCCGTGTCGTGGCCGACGATGCGGCCGGACTCGTCGGGCGCGCGGGAGAGGTCGCCGACGGAGCCGCGGAGCTCGTGGCGGGAGCGGGCAGCGTCGCCGACCGCGCGGGCGGTGTGATCGACAAGGCCACCGCGGTCGCCGAGCGCGCCACCACCGTGGTCGACCAGGCGGCAGGCGCCGCCGACGGCGCGGGCGAACTGCTCGCCGTCTACCAGCCGATCGCCCGCCAGGCCGCACCGCTCGCCCGGCGCTTCGTGGAGGAGTTCTCCGAGGAGGAGGTGCAGGCGGCGATCCGGCTCGTCGACCAGCTCCCCCAGCTCACCGAGCACATGGAGACCGACATCATGCCGATCCTCGCCACCCTCGACCGGGTCGGCCCGGACGTCCACGAGCTGCTCGAGCAGCTCAAGGAGATGCGCCAGGCCATCCAGGGCATCCCCGGGCTCGGGTACTTCCGCAGGCGCGGCGAGCGCGAGGACGCCGAGAACGGCAGCTGACCTACGCGGGCACGTTCTCCGGGAAGTGGCAGGCCACCCGCTGCCCGGGCGCCAGCTCCACCAGCGGTGGCTCCTGGGTGCCGCAGATGTCCTGCGCCTTCCAGCAGCGGGTGTGGAACCGGCAGGCCGGCGGCGGGTTCAGCGGGCTGGGGACGTCCCCGGTGAGCAGGATGCGCTCCCGCTTGGTCGTCCGCTGCGTGTCCGGCACGGGCACCGCCGAGAGCAGCGCGTTGGTGTAGGGGTGCATCGGGCGGGTGTAGACGGCGTCGCTCTCGCCGAGCTCCACGATCTTGCCCAGGTACATCACCGCGACGCGGTCGGACACGTGCCGCACCACCGAGAGGTCGTGCGCGATCAGCACGTAGGTCAGCCCGAGCTCGTCCTGCAGGTCCTCGAGCAGGTTCACCACCTGCGCCTGGATCGACACGTCGAGCGCCGACACCGGCTCGTCTGCGACGATCAGCTTGGGCCGCAGCGCCAGCGTCCTGGCGATGCCGATGCGCTGGCGCTGCCCGCCGGAGAACTCGTGGGGGTAGCGGTTGTAGTGCTCGGGGCTCAGCCCCACCAGCTGCAGCAGCTCCTGCACCGCCTTGCGGATCCCGCCGGGCGGCTCGATCCCCTGGATGCGGAACGGCGCCCCGACGATCGTCCCGACGGTGTGCCGCGGGTTGAGCGACGAGTACGGGTCCTGGAAGATCATCTGGACCTCCCGGCGCAACGGGCGCATCGCCCGCTGCGGCAGGTGGCTGATGTCGCGCCCGTCGAAGACGATCGAGCCACCGGTGGGCTCGATGAGGCGGGTGAGCAGGCGCCCGGTGGTGGTCTTGCCACAGCCGGACTCGCCCACCAGCGACAGCGTCTCGCCGCGGAACACCTCGAAGTCCAGGCCGCTCACGGCCTGCACCGCACCCACCTGGCGTTGCAGCAGGCCACGGCGCACCGGGAAGTGCTTCTGCAGCCCGGACGCGCGCAGCAGCACCTCCCGCTCGGTCGGGGCCGGCTCCGCCGGCTCTGGGCTGGGCGTCGACCCCGTGATGGTCGATCCGGTGGACATCGGTTCGGTACCCGTTCGGTCGGGGCTCATCGGTCGGCTCACAGCTTCGGCCTGATCTCGTCGTCGAAGATCTGCCGCCGCCGTTCGTCGGACAGGTGGCAGGCGACCCGGTGGCCGTTCGTCCCGACCGCGCGTAGCTCGGGGCGCACAGTGGTGGCCAGGCCGTCGGTGAGCTCGTCGTAGGCACACCGGGGGTGGAAGGCACAGCCCGACGGCACGTTGATCAGGCTCGGCGGGCTGCCGGGGATGGGCATCAGCCGGTCGGACCGCTCGCGGTCCCAGCGGGGCAGCGAGCCCAGCAGGCCCCACGTGTAGGGGTGCTGGGGTGTCTCGAAGACGCTCGCCGCCGAGCCGGTCTCGATCGCGCGGCCGCCGTACATGACCAGGATGTCGTCGGCCAGCTCGGCCACCACGCCCAGGTCGTGCGTAATGATGATCACCGCGGAGTTGAACTCGGCCTGCAGGTCGCGGATCAGGTCGAGGATCTGGGCCTGCACCGTGACGTCCAGCGCCGTGGTCGGCTCGTCGGCGATCAGCAGTTCCGGGTTGCACGACAGCGCCATCGCGATCATCGCGCGCTGGCGCATCCCCCCGGAGAAGTGGTGCGGGTAGTCGTCGAAGCGCGACGCCGCCTGCGGGATCCCCACGCGGTCCAGCAGCTGGACCGCCCTGGTCCGGGCGTCACGCTTGCTCACGTCGTGGTGCAGCCGGTACGCCTCGACGATCTGCTGGCCCACCGAGTAGTACGGATGCATCGCCGAGAGCGGGTCCTGGAAGATCATCGCCATGGTCCGGCCCCGCAGCTTGCGGACCTGCTCGGAACCGGCCGAGACCAGCTCCTGGCCGCCGAGCCAGATCTCGCCCGAGATCTTCGCCGCACGGGCCTTGTGCAGACCCATGATCGACAGGCTGGTCACGCTCTTGCCCGAGCCGGACTCGCCCACGATGCCCAGCCGCTTGCCCCGCTCGAGGGTGAACGACAGCCCGTCGACGGCCTTCACCACGCCGTCGTCGGTCGGGAAGTGCACCCGCAGGTCCCGCACGTCCAGGAAGGCGGGCGGGGTGGCGTCGGAGGGGGTCATGAGTACCTCACCCGCGGGTCGACGATGGCGTAGCACAGGTCCACCACCAGGTTGGCGAGGATGATGAAGATGCTCCCGACCATGACGACGCCGAGCACCTTCGGCAGGTCGTTGTTGACCACCGCGTCCACCGAGTACTTGCCGATACCGGGCAGTGAGTAGGTGCTCTCGGTGAGGATCGCGCCGCCCAGCAGCAGCCCGAGGTCCAGCCCGAAGATCGTCAGGATCGGGGTGAGGGCCGAGCGCAGGCCGTGCTTGACCACGACCGTCCGCTCGGGAAGGCCCTTGGCCCGCGCGGTGCGGATGAAGTCCTCGCCCATGGTGTCGAGCATCCCCGCCCTGGTCAGCCGGGCGTAGCCCGCGGCGTACAGGAATGCGAGCGTGATCCACGGCAGGAGCAGGTCGTACGCCCACAGGAAGGGGTTGTCCTCGATCGGCGTGTAGCTGCCGCCCGGCGCGGTGATGCCGAGCGCGTAGCTGAAGACCGCCAGTGACAGCAGCCCGGTGAAGAAGATCGGCAGCGACACCCCGGCGAGCGCCACGCCCATAGCGGCCCGGTCGAAGATGCTGCCGGGACGCAACGCCGACACCACACCGGTGGCGACGCCGGCGACCACCCAGATCAGTGCGGCGCCCGCGGCCAGCGACAGCGTCACCGGGAGCCGGTCGAGCAGGTCGGGCAGCACGGGGTTCTGGGTGAGGAACGAGTACCCGAAGCACGGCGCCGGACAGTGCACCGTGGACGGTCCGGTGCTGTAGTCCGCACCGGCCACGATCCCCTTGAGGAACCGGCCGTACTGCACCCAGATCGGGTCGGTGAAGCCGAGCTTCACCGCGATCACGTGGATCTGCTCGGCATCGGCGGTCTTGCCGACGTAACGCGACGCGAGATCCTCGGGGGTGGCCCCGGCGAGCCGGGGCACCAGGAAGAAGATCGCGAACACGGCGGCTGTGACGATCAGCAGCAGGATCACCGCCGCGACCAGCCGCCGCACGATGTAGATGGCCATCACTTACGGCTCGGTGGCCGGTGGGCCGCACCGGTCGGGTGCGGCCCACCGGCCCACCACGTGCCTTCACCTACCTCCAGGTCGGTCCGCGGGGAACACCTACTTGCGGGTGGTGCCCAGCGCCAGGTAGTCGAACATCTGGTAACCGTCGGTGATGAACACGTTCGTCAGGTTCGGCGGCCGGTAGAGCAGGCCCTTGGACCAGATGCCCGGCAGGATGTAGGCGTCGTCCATGACCTTCTTGTCGATGTCGACCCAGATCTTCTCCCGGGCCGTGGTGTCCGTTGTGACCAGCGCCTTGTCGAGCATCGCGTCGACCTCGGGGTCCTTGACGCCGAAGTTCGTGTTGCCCCCGGAGGCACGGATCACGCGGCTGTCGACCATCTGGGCGAGGAACCCGTAGCCGTCGGGCCAGTCGGCGGCCCAGCCGAAGACGTTCAGCCCGAGCGAGTTGGCCTTCGCGAAGTCCGGCTTGCCGGCGTAGAGCTTGGCGTAGTCACCGAGCGGGTAGGGCTTGATCTCCAGGTTGATGCCGACCTTGGCCAGCGACTGCTGCAGGGCCTCGGCCGTGGCCTTCTCCTTCGGCCGCTCGGCGCGGTAGGAGATGCCCGTGGTGAAGCCGTTCGGCTGCCCGCACTGGGCGAGCTCGTCCTTGGCCTTCGCCGCGTCACCCGCGTTGCCGGGGGTCGGGTAGGTGTCGAACTTCTCGGCACCGGGGATCACCGGAGGCAGCAGGTTGGTCGCGATCTCGCCACCGGTCGCCCCGCCGTAGGCGCGCTGGTAACCGGTCTTGTCGGCCGCGTACTCCACCGCTTTGCGGCAGTGGATGTTGTCCAGGGGTGCGACGTCGGAGTTGATCGACGTGTACCAGAGCCGCGCACTGATGGCCGAGTCGGTGTTCGCCTTGAGCGTCTGGTCGGCCAGTACCTTGCCCTGGGCGGCCGGGCCGACGCCGGTGCCTTCGATCGCGACGTCGAGGTCACCGGACTGCAGCCGGTTGTCGATGTCGTCGGAGTTCACATTGAGCGCCACCTCGATGCGGTCGGGCAGCGGCTTGCGGTTCGGGTCGGTCGCCTGGTCCCAGTTCGGGTTGCGCTTCATCGTGAAGCTCTTGCCGAGGTCGTTGGTGTCGAACATGTAGGGGCCCGTGGAGACCACGTGCTCCTTGTACTTCGACCCGGTGTCCTTGGCGACGGGAACCGGCGCGGTGCTCGGCATCTGCGCGAAGTAGTCGAACCCGCTGAACGGCTGCTTCAGGTGGAACACGATCGTCCGGTCGTCCGGGGTGTCGATCGCCTTGAGGCCCAGCTTGTTCGGGTCGGGGTCCGCGTACGGGCTCGTGTAGCCCTGCAGGTCCAGGAAGTCGTTGAAGTAGGTCGGCCCGTTCGGGAACGTGGTCTTGTCCAGCGACCGCTCGACGGCGTACTTGACGTCCTTGCTGGTGACCGGCGTGCCGTCCTCGAACTTCACGCCCTGGCGCAGCGTGTAGGTCCACGTCTTCGCGTCGTCGCTGGGCTTGCCGAGCGACTCGGCCAGGTCGGGCACGAGGGTGGCGCCGTCCTTGCCCGGGGCCGACTTGAACATCACCAGTGCACGGCTGTACAGCCGGGCGAAGTTCCACGAGTACGAGTAGTACGTGTCGGCGGGGTCCAGCGAGTCCCAGTCGCCCGAGTTGGCGTACCGGATCGTGCCGCCCGTGACGTCCGAGACGTTGTGGACGCCGCCGGCGTCGCTCCCGCCGCCACTCGACGAGCTCCCGCCCGAGCTACCGCCTCCACAGGCCGCCAGGGCCAGCGCCGAGACCGCGATGACCGCGGCCGCCGCCACTCTCCTACTTCTCACGCTTTCCGCCTACTTCTCATCGGGGAGCTCCCGGTGGTACCGGGAAATGGGATCAATTACCGCGAACGCGGATCGAGCGCGTCACGGAGGCCGTCGCCGAACAGGTTGAAGGCGAGGACCGTCACGAAGATCGCGAGCCCGGGGAAGAGCATGAAGTTCGGGGCGATCTGGAACCAGTGCGTGGCGTCCGACAGCATTCCGCCCCAGCTCGGGGTGGGGGGCCGGATACCGACCCCGAGGAACGACAGTGCGGCTTCGAACAGGATGTTCGTCGGGATCAGCAGCGTGGCGTACACCAGGATCGGCGCCACCAGGTTGGGCATCATCTCGGTGAACAGGATCCGGGGGCTGCGGGCGCCGAGGCTGCGGGCGGCGTCGACGAACTCACGCTCGCGCAGCGACAGCGTCTGGCCCCGGATGATGCGGCCGATGTAGGGCCAGCTGGAGAAGCCGATGATCACCACGATGAGCGCGATGCGCAGCGCGTCGCCCTCCAGGCCGAAGGCCTTGTCCGGGATGATGCCGGCCAGCGCGAGGGCGAACAGCAGGATCGGGAACGCCAGGAAGACGTCCATCGTGCGGCTGATCAGGGTGTCGACCCAGCCGCCGAAGTAGCCCGCCACCACACCCAGCACGGCCCCGATCAGCACCGCGAGGAGAGTGGCGAGGAACGCGATGAGCAGCGAGATCCGGGAGCCGTAGACGACCCGGCTGAAGATGTCACGCCCGTTCACCGGCTCGACCCCGAAGAGGAAGTCGTGGCTGATCCCGCCGAAGGGGCCGTTGGCCACCTGCAGGTCGGGGTCGATCTTCTCGTAGTGGAAGTCGAGCGGGGGGTGCCCCAGCAGCGCCACGATGAGCGGCGCGAAGATCGCCACGAGGACCAGCAGCACGATCACGGCCGCCCCGCCGAGCGCGACCTTGTCGCGGCGCAGGCGGCGCCACGCGATCGCGCCGAGCGACCGTCCCTGGATCGTCGTTCCCATGCCCACCGTGACGGCCTCGGGCTCGGCGTGCACCGCCGAGCCGGGTACGTCGCTGGGGGCCGTCATTGCCGCACCGGCATGCGTCCACCTTCACGTCGTTATCCAGATCGCTCCCGATTCGGGGTCGGGCGACCTGGGTTCGCGAACACTATCGGGTGAACTACCGGTGGGTACGCCTACGAACGGTAACGATTTCGTAAGCCAGTGTGGATAAACCGGACATATCTGTCGTAATTGCCTTGCCCGGCTCGCAAGAGGCCCTCAGTCGCCGAGCTGGTGCACCTTTCGGACCAGCGTCACGATCTCGTTCATCATGGCGGTGAGCCGATAGTCCTTCGGCGTGAACACCGCGGCCACGCCCTTCTCCCGCAGCGTCGCCGCGTCCTCGGGCGGGATGATGCCGCCCACCACGACCGGCACGTCGTCGGCTCCGGCGGCCCGCAGCCCCTCCACCACGGCAGGCACCACCTGCAGGTGCGAGCCGGACAGCACCGACAACCCGACGACGTGCACGTCCTCCTGCACGGCGGCTGCCACGATCTGCGCGGGCGTGAGCCGGATGCCCTGGTAGACCACCTCGAAGCCGACGTCGCGCGCACGCACGGCCACCTGCTCCGCGCCGTTGGAGTGGCCGTCGAGCCCTGGCTTGCCCACGAGCATGCGCAGCCGGGAGCCGAGCTCCTCCCCCGTGGCCCGCACGCGCTCGCGCACCACTCCGATCTCCCCGGCCGCCTCGCCGGAGGCGATCGCGGCGGACACCCCGGTGGGGGCCCGGAACTCGCCGAACGTCTCCCGCAGCACCCCGGCCCACTCCCCCGTGGTGACACCCGCCTTGGCGCAGGTGATCGAGACGTCCATGAGGTTGGTGTCGGTCTTGGCCGCGTCGCGCAGCGCGGCGAGCGCGCTCTCGACGGCCGGCGCGTCCCGGGACGCACGCCAGGCCCGGATCGCCTCGACCGCCGCGGCCTCGGTCGCCGGGTCGACCGTCTCGATCGCGGCCGCGCCATCGGCCTGCAGCGGGCTGGGCTCGGTGGTGTCGAACCTGTTCACGCCGACGACGACGTCCTCGCCCGACTCCATCCGGCGCCGCCGCTCGGCCAGCGAGCCCACCAGCCGGCCCTTCATGTAGCCGGACTCCACGGCGGCGACCGCGCCCCCCATCTCCTGCACCCGCTCGATCTCCGCGCGGGCGTCGGCCACGAGCTCGGCGACCTTCGCCTCGACCACACGGCTGCCGGCGAACAGGTCCTCGTACTCCAGCAGGTCGGTCTCGTAGGCGAGCACCTGCTGCATGCGCAGTGCCCACTGCTGGTCCCACGGCCGGGGCAGCCCCAGTGCCTCGTTCCAGGCCGGGAGCTGGATCGCGCGGGCGCGGGCGTCGCGGGAGAGCGTCACCGCGAGCATCTCCAGCACGATCCGCTGGACGTTGTTCTCCGGCTGCGCCTCGGTGAGCCCGAGCGAGTTGACCTGCACGCCGTAGCGCAGGCGCCGCTGCCTGGGGTCCTGCACGCCGTAGCGCTCCCGCGTGATGTCGTCCCAGAGCTGACCGAGGGCCCGCATCTTGCACATCTCCTCGACGAACCGCAGGCCCGCGTTGACGAAGAAGGAGATGCGCGCGACCACGTCGCCGAACCGCTCCGGCGGCACCTGGCCGGAGTCGCGCACCGCGTCCAGCACCGCCATCGCCGTGGACAGCGCGTAGGCGAGCTCCTGTGGCGGCGTGGCCCCGGCCTCCTGCAGGTGGTAGCTGCAGATGTTGATCGGGTTCCACTTCGGGATGTTGGCCACCGACCAGGCGATCATGTCGGTGATCAGGCGCATGCTCGGCGCGGGCGGGAACACGTACGTCCCGCGCGACAGGTACTCCTTCACGATGTCGTTCTGCGTGGTCCCGGCCAGGGTCGCCCGCGGGGCGTCGTGCTCGTCGGCCACCGCCACGTAGAGCGCGAGCAGCCACATGGCGGGCGCGTTGATCGTCATCGAGGTGTTGGCCTCGGCCATCGGGATGCCGTGGAACAACGCGCGCATGTCGCCGATGTGGCTCACCGGCACCCCGACCTTGCCGACCTCCCCCGTCGCCAGCTCGTCGTCGGGGTCGTAGCCGGTCTGGGTCGGCAGGTCGAACGCCACCGACAGGCCGGTCTGCCCCTTGGCGAGGTTGCGCCGGAAGAGCTCGTTGGACCGCTCCGCCGAGGAGTGCCCGGCGTAGGTCCTGATCACCCAGGGACGGTCGCGCTGACGGTCGGTCGGGTAGGGCACCGGACACCTCCGCGTCGTGGATCCGGCGGGCGGACCGGCTCAGCCTACTGGCGCGTAGCTTTCCCGAGCGGGCGAACGGCGCGGCGTCACACCGGGCAACGGTGAGGGATCGATCCAGTGTTCGTGGGGGCGCGGTTGCGGCGTCCGTGGCGCACAATGTCCGGCATGCTCGAGGGGACACCGGCCGTCGCCCTCATCGGCGCGCTGTTGATGAGTGCGGTCCTCTTCCTGGCGCTGCGCTGGACGTTCGGCACCGGCCGCAACCAGCCCGCGCCGCACCTCCCGGACCCGGACGACCCCACCGGCGACGGCCTGCTCGAGGAGGTCTCCCGGGTGCCGACGGAGGCGGCCGCCCTGGTGCTGCGGTCCCGCCTCGGCGACGCCGGCATCCGCGCGACGGTCGGCCGCGCCGACGGCGTCTACCGCCTGCTCGTCTTCCACTCGGACGCCGTCAACGCCCGGGTGGTGCTGAGCAGAGGCGCCCTCGACTGACCGTACGGCCGGGGAACCGGGCGACTCGCGCACGCGAAACGGGCGACTCGCGGGGCCGAAACGGGCGACTCGCGCGGCCGAAACGGGCGACTCGCGGGGGCCGCGCGCCGACCGTCCCGCGAGTCGCCCCGTTTCTCCCCGCGAGTCGCCCCGTTTCCGCGGGCGAGTCGCCCGCTGCGGCCTCAGACGCGGTGGTAGCGCGCGTCGAAGAAGGAGAACACGCCGTAGGCGGCCAGCCCGATGGCGACGATGATCAGCAGGTAGGGCCCGAACGGCTGGGCGGCGAGCGTCTTGAGCGCCACGTCGAGCCCGGACGCCTCGTCCGGGCGGAACCGGACGGCCGCGATCACGACGAGCACCCCGATGAGCCCGATGGTGATGCCCTTCGCGACGGAGCCGACCTGCCCGGTGCGTTCGAGGGTCTGCCGCGCGTGGCGGTCGGTCGGGGTGCTCATGTCCTCGAGGAACTTCTTCTGGTAGCCCTGGACGATCTTGACGATGCCGGCCACCAGTATCCCGAGCCCGACCGCCCCGACGATGAACTGACCGCCGGGCAGCCCGAGCACTCCGGCGGTGGCGCCCTGCTTGCCGCCCCCGCCGCCCCCGCCACCCGCAGCGGTCCTCCCCGCCAGCACGGCCAGCACCACGAAGACCACGGCGTTGCCCGCGCTCGTCACGCGCTTGCGGAGCTTCTTCTTGCTGTCGGACTCGTAGCCGAAGCCCCAGAGCGCCTGCGAGAGCCGCCACAGCGCCACGGCGACGAACCCGATGACGAGCACCCACAGCAGCACCTGGCCGAACGGCTGCTGCGCGAGGTCCTGGAACGCGCCGGTCTGGTCGGCGCGCTCACCGCTGTTGCCGAACGCGACCTGCAGGGCCAGCAACGCGATCAGGAGGTGGGTGACGCCGTAGGCCCCGATCCCCACCCTCACGCCGACCTTGAACGGCTGGCTGTCGGCAGCCTGCTTCGCGGACCGGTTGGCCGACTCGGCGGCACTCGTCATCGTTGATCCTCTCCGTACGTTCGGGCGCACCGTCGCACGGAGGTTCCCGCGCCGCAGCCGCTGCTGCTCTGTCCCCCGAATGGGCGGCGGCGAACCGCGGTCTGCAGCTACCGGGAGCGGGTCACCGGGTACTCGCCCGGCTCGACGTCTCCGAGCACCGTCATCTCGGCCGTCCGGGCGGCCTGCTCCGCACGGTGCTTCCGGACGGCCCGTACGACCAGGACGACGACCACCGCCGCGACGGCGACGCCCGTGACGGTGGGGCCGACGAGGTGGGCGGCCTGCCGCAGTGCCGCCGACGCCGCGCTCCCGAGTCCCACGTAGACCAGGCCCCAGAGCACGGCCCCCATGGCCGTGTAGCGGGCGAACCGGCGCACGGGCATCCGCAGCGTCCCGGCCAGCACGGGCACCAGCGAGTGCGCCACGGCGAGGAACCGGGAGCCCGCGATCGCCCGGCCGGTGCCGCCCTGCAGCACGGCCTCCGCGCGGGCCCAGTTGGGTTCGCCGATCCACCGGCCGGCCCGGCTGACCCGCAGCCGCGGGCCGAACCGCCGCCCGATCAGGTAGCCGCCGGTCTGCCCGACCAGGCTCGCGCCGGCGGCGACGCCCGCCAGCGCCGCGTACTCACCGGCGCTGCCCACCGTGGTGGCCGCCGCGAGCAGGACGACCTCCCCCGGCGTCACGAGGCCGATCAGCACGGTGGTCTCCAGCACCAGCAGCACGCCGACGACGGCGTAGAGCTGCCAGGCGGGCAGAGCATCGAGCATCGCGAAGAAGGAGCCGAGCCAGTCGCTGATCACCGGTCCAGAGTGGTCCGGCGGGCGCTCCACGCCCATCCGGACAACCCCTGAACACAGGTGGGGATGCCCCCCGGGTCACCCTGGGTTCGGCTCAGCGGTCGGGTTCACGCTCAACGCGCTGGATCTCGGCGCCGAGGTCCCGCAGGTTCTCCACGAACCGCGGGTAGCCGCGGTCGATGTGCTCGATGTCCCACACCTCGGTCTGCCCGTCGGCGCACAGCGCGGCGAGCACGAGTCCCGCGCCCGCCCGGATGTCGCTGGCCCAGACCGGCGCGCTGGACAGCCGCTCGACGCCCCGCACGACCGCGTGGTGGCCGTCGGTGCGTGCGTCGGCACCGAGCCGGACCATCTCGTCGACGAACCGGAACCGCGCCTCGAACACGTTCTCCGTGATCATCGACGTGCCTTCGGCGACGGCGGACAGCGCGATCGCCATGGGCTGCAGGTCGGTGGCGAAACCGGGAAAGGGCAGCGTCACGAAGTCCACGGCCCGCGGGCGCCCGTCCATCCGGACGGTGAACTCGTCGGGGCCGATCATCGTGTCGGCGCCGGCCGTGCGCAGCTTGTCGAGGACCAGGTCGATGTGGTGCGGGTCGACACCGCGCACGGTCACCTCCCCGCGGGTCATCGCGGCGGCGAACGCCCAGGTGGCACCGACGATGCGGTCACCGATCACGCGGTGCTCGGTGGGCTGCAGGCCGGTGACACCGTGCACGGTGAGCGTGGAGGTGCCGACGCCGTCGATCTTGGCGCCCATCTGCTGCAGCATCGTGCAGAGGTCGACGATCTCCGGCTCGCGGGCGGCGTTGTCGATCACCGTGGTGCCGTCTGCCAGCACGGCTGCCATCAGGATGTTCTCCGTGGCGCCGACGCTGGGGAAGTCGAGCCAGATCTGCGCCCCGCGCAGCTCCTCGGCGTGGGCGACCACCCGGCCGTGCTCGATCTCGGTGGTGGCACCGAGCTTGCGCAGCCCGGCCTGGTGCATGTCGAGCGGGCGGGAGCCGATGGCGTCACCGCCGGGCAGGGGCACGATCGCACGGCGGCACCGGGCCACCAGCGGCCCGAGCACGCAGACCGACGCGCGCAGCTTCGACACCGACCGGTAGTCGGCCTGGGCGCCGGGCTCCGCCGGAACGTCGATCGTGACGGTGTCGTGGTCGATGGTGACGGTGCAACCGAGACTGCGCAGCACATCCGCCATGAGCGGGACGTCGAGGATCTCCGGACAGTTCCGGATCCTCGTCGTCCCCTCGGCCAGCAACGCTGCTGCCATCAACTTCAGGACGCTGTTCTTCGCCCCCACCACGTCGACGGCGCCGACGAGCCGGGCGCCACCGTTTACCGCGAAATGCTCTGCCACGAGCATCGACGCTATCCCCTGGGGCCGGGGACTACGCGGTTGGCCGCGCCGACCGATCGAGCGCCACCATTGCCTGGTCCACCACGGTGGACAGCTCCTGGCGGGTCGCGCCGTCGCGGGCCTGGAGGGACATCCCGAACTGGACGGAGCTGACAAACGCTGCCAACGCGTCGATGTCGGCGCCAGGCGGCACGTCCCCGTCGGCCTGTCCCCTGGCCAACCGGTCGCGCACCTCCGCGGTGGAGGCCCGCCGTTGCTCGGCGAGGAAGTCACGGATCCCGGCGGTGCTGGGCGTGTACGTGGTGGCGGCCAGCACGATCATGCAGCCGCTCGGTTTCTCCGGGTCGGTGTAGGCCACCACGTTGGCGCGCAGGAGCGCCTCGATGCCCGCCACCGCCGTCGGCGCGTCGCACATGGCGCGCAGCGTCGGCTCGCCCTCCCGCTCCTCGTAGAGCGCCACGGCCTCCCGGAACAGTGCCTCCTTGCTGCCGAACGCCGCGTACAGGCTGGGCGGGCGGATGCCCAGCACCGTGGTCAGGTCACCGATGGACGTGCCCTCGTAGCCGTGCTCCCAGAACGTCTCCATCGCCAGGCGGAGCGCCTCGGCGCGGTCGAAACCGCGCGGCCGTCCTCGCTCCGTCATCGCCACCCTTTCTGTAGTGCTCCCTAAATATACCCCTTGACCCGAGTGGCGACCATGCTCCAGACTTCTTGAGCGACCACTACAGAATGGACTCTTCAATGACCGACCTCACCGGCCGGGTGGCCCTCGTGACCGGCGGCAGCCGCGGCATCGGGGCCGCGATCGCACTGCGGCTCGCCCGCGACGGCGCCGACGTCGCCCTCACCTACCTCACGGCACAGGAGCGCGCGACCGCAGTGGTGCGGGACATCGAGGCACTCGGCAGGCGCGGTCTCGCGGTGCGGGCCGACAGCGCCGACTCCGCCGCCGTCACGGCCGCCGTCGACCACACCGTCGAACGGCTCGGGCGCCTCGACATCCTCGTCAACAATGCGGGGGTCTTCCCGTTCGGTCCGTTCGAGAAGGTCGACGCCGACGAGCTCGACCACACCATCGCCGTGCACGTGCGGTCCGCGTTCGTGGCCGCGCAGGCCGCGTCACCGCACCTCGGTCCGGGCGGACGCATCATCAGCATCGGCAGCAACCTCGCCGAGCACGTGGGCCAGCCGGGCATCACGCTCTACGCGATGACGAAGTCGGCACTCACCGGGCTCACCCGCGGGCTGGCCCGCGAGCTCGGCCCGCGCGGCATCACCGTCAACGTCGTCCATCCCGGTTCCACCGACACCGACATGAACCCGGCCGGAGCGCCCGGAGCCGACGCCCAGCGCGCCGTCACGGCGCTCGGCCGGTTCCAGTCCGCCGACGACGTCGCCGCCACCGTGTCCCACCTGGCGGGCGAGGACGGGCGCACGATCACCGGCGCGGCCCTGCTCGTCGACTCCGGGGCGAACGCCTGACGGCGCCCGGCCACGGCGCCAGACAGGCTGGGCCGCATAGGCTGGCCCCATGGCCGTGCACCTGACCAGGATCTACACCAGGACCGGGGACGACGGCACCACCGCTCTCGGCGACTTCAGCCGCGTCCCCAAGACCGACGTCCGACTCGCCGCGTACGCCGACACCGACGAGTGCAACGCCGCGCTCGGCGTGGCGGTCACGGTCGGCGAGCTCGCCGCCGAGCTGCTGGTGCCGCTGCGTCAGGTGCAGAACGACCTCTTCGACGTGGGTGCGGACCTGTGCACGCCGATCGTCGAGAATCCGGAGTACCCGCCGCTGCGCGTCACCGAGGACTACGTCACGCGGCTGGAGGGCTGGTGCGACGAGTTCAACGAGGGGCTGGCGAAGCTCGACTCGTTCGTGCTCCCGGGTGGCACTCCCGGCGCGGCATACCTGCACGTCGCGCGCACCGTCACGCGCCGGGCCGAACGATCGGTCTGGGCCCTGCTCGAGGCAGACGCCGAGCGCACCAACCCGCTCACGGCGAAGTACCTCAACCGGCTGTCGGACCTGCTGTTCATCCTCGGCCGGGTCGCCAACCCCACCGGTGACGTGCTCTGGCAGCCGGGCGGCCCGCAGGCGCAGCGCTGAGCGTCAGGAGGCCTGGCGGTAACCGGTGCGCCCGGGTGGCGTCGCCTCCAGCCACGACAGGAACCCGGTGAGCACCCCCGGCCCCATGGCGATCTCGAGGTCCTCCCCCTGCACCCGGCAGCGCAGCACCGAGGCTGTGGGCGGCAGGAGGTAGATCTCGCCGCCGGACGGGCTGCGCCGGTCGATGATCTCGAGCTGCGTCCGGTCGACGACGGCGGTGGGCCCCAGCCGGAAGGACGTCAGGCGGAACCACGCGAGCTCGTTGCCCCGGTAGCGCCCGACACCGAAGTGCCATCCGGCGGAGTCGTCCTTCTTCTGGGAGTCGACAGCGGGGCGGCGGCGCAGAAAAACGTCCACGCCACCGCCCCGCATGAGTCGTACTCGCCGAAAGGCCAGGTATCCCAGGCCGAGACAGGCGATCAGGAGCAGGATTCCGACGACCAGCGCCATTGCTCCCAACGCGGCCCCAGCTACTCGGCCGCGCCGGCGGCTTTCAGCCGCGCGTTGGCGCGGGCAGCGGCAGCTGCACCATCCGGCTCGGACGTGTCGGCCCGATCCAGTGCGGCGCGGGCCCGGGACACGTCGATCTCCTCGGCCTTCTCGGCGAACTCGGCCAGCACCGTGACGTTGTCCGGTGTGATCGAGAGGAAGCCGCCGTGCACCGCGAGCGTGGTGGAGGTGCCGTCGGTGCCGTCGATGCGCACGACGCCTGCCTCCTCCAGCTGCGCGAGCGTGGGCTCGTGCCCCGGCAGCACCCCGATCTCGCCGACGGTGGTGCGGGCGAGCACGAAACTGGCCTGACCCGACCAGATCCGCCGCTCGACCGCGACCAGCTCTACCGTCATGTCCGCCACGGTCAGCCCTCGAGCTTCTTGCGGTTCTTGTCGAGGTCCTCGAGGCCGCCGCAGAGGAAGAACGCCTGCTCGGGGACGTCGTCGAACTCGCCCTTCGCGATCTTGTCGAAGGCCTCGATGGTCTCCTTCAGCGGCACCGTGGAGCCCGGCTGCTGGGTGAACTGCTCGGCGACCAGCAGGTTCTGCGAGAGGAACCGCTCGATGCGCCGCGCGCGGCCGACCAGCTGGCGGTCCTCCTCGGAGAGCTCGTCGATACCGAGGATCGCGATGATGTCCTGCAGGTCGGAGTACTTCTGCAGGATCCGCTTCACCTCGTTGGCGACCCGGAAGTGCTCCTCGCCGATGTACTGCGGGTCGAGGATCCGGGACGTCGACGTCAGCGGGTCGACCGCCGGGTAGATCCCCTTCTGGGAGATCGGGCGGGAGAGCTCCGTGGTGGCGTCGAGGTGCGCGAACGTGGTGGCGGGCGCCGGGTCGGTGTAGTCGTCCGCCGGCACGTAGATCGCCTGCATCGAGGTGATCGAGCGGCCACGGGTCGAGGTGATCCGCTCCTGCAGCTCGCCCATCTCGTCGGCCAGGGTGGGCTGGTATCCCACCGCGGACGGCATGCGGCCGAGCAGCGTGGAGACCTCGGAACCGGCCTGCGTGAACCGGAAGATGTTGTCGATGAAGAGCAGCACGTCCTGGTCCTGCTCGTCGCGGAAGTACTCCGCCATCGTCAGGGCGGAGAGGGCCACCCGCATACGCGTGCCGGGCGGCTCGTCCATCTGACCGAACACCAGCGCGGTGTTCTCGATGACACCGCTCTCGGTCATCTCCGTGATGAGGTCGTTGCCCTCACGGGTGCGCTCACCCACGCCGGCGAACACCGAGGTGCCACCGAAGTTCTGGGCGACGCGCTGGATCATCTCCTGGATGAGCACGGTCTTGCCCACGCCCGCGCCGCCGAACAGGCCGATCTTTCCGCCGACCACGTACGGGGTGAGCAGGTCCAGCACCTTGATGCCGGTCTCCAGCATCTCGGTGCGGCCCTCGAGCTTGTCGAAGGTCGGAGCCTGCCGGTGGATGCCCCACAGGTCGCCGGTGATCTCCAGGTCGGGCTTGTCCAGGCACTCCCCGAGCGCGTTGAACACGTGGCCCTTGACCTGGTCGCCGACCGGCACCGAGATCGGCCGGCCGAGGTCGGTGACCTCCTGGCCGCGGACGAGTCCGTCGGTGGGCTGCATGGAGATGGTGCGCACCAGGTTGTCGCCGAGGTGCTGGGCGATCTCCAGGGTCAGCGTCTTGGCGAGGTCACCGATCGAGACCTCGACGGTGAGCGCGCTGTAGAGCTCCGGCACCTCGTTCCGCGGGAACTCGACGTCGACGACCGGACCGGTGACCCTCACTACCCGCCCGGTCCTGGCCTGTGTCGGAGCGGATGGGGCGCTGGCATCAGCGGTGGCGGTCATCAGTTCTCACTTCCTACGCTCACGAGAGCGTCGGCACCACCGACGATCTCACTGATCTCCTGGGTGATCTGTGCCTGACGGGCCTGGTTGGCCTCCAGTGTCAGGGTACGGATCAGTTCGTTCGCGTTGTCCGTTGCGGCCTTCATCGCCCGCTGGCGAGCGGCCGACTCCGACGCTGCCGACTCGAGCAGGGCCGCGAACAACCGGGCCCCGACGTACTTGGGCAGCAGTGCATCGAACAGTGTCTCGGCGTCCGGCTCGAACTCGTACAGGGAGCGGACTTCGGAAGCGGCCTGGCTCGCCGTCTCCTCCGCGGAGCGTCCGACGTTCTCGCCCTCGGCGATCCGCTCGGTCTCGCTCCCCGCGTACTCGACCTCCATGGGCGCCATCCGCCGCGCCTGCGGCGTCTGGGTGACCATGTTCTGGAACTGCGTGTACACGAGGTGCAGCTCGTCGACCGGCTGCACGCCGTCCGTGTCCCGTTCGCCGTCGGTGCCCTCGGCACCCTGCTCACCGTCGGAGTCGTTCACGCCGGCCATGAAGGCCGCGACGAGCGTGCGGGCCACCTCCGCAGCGTCGGCGTAGCTCGGCTGCTCGGAGAACCCCGTCCAGGACGCCTCGACCTTGCGGCGGCGGAACCGGAAGTAGTTCACGCCCTTGCGACCGATGACGTAGAGCACCGGCTCCTTGCCCTGCTCACGGAGCAACGACTGCAGCTGCTCCGCCTCCTTGAGCACGTTGGCGTTGTAGCCGCCGGCCTGGCCACGGTCGCTGGTGACCACCAGCACCGCGGCGCGGGTGGCGTTCTCCCGCTCGACCAGCAGCGGATGGTCCAGCGCCGAGTTGTTGGCCAGCTCGGTGAGGACCGCCGTCATCTGCTCGGCGTAGGGCTTGGCCTCGTCGACCCGGGCACGGGCCTTCGCGATCCGGGAGGTCGCGATCAGCTCCATCGCCCGAGTGATCTTCTTGATGGACTGCGTCGACCGGATCCGCCGCCGCAGCACGCGAATCTGTGCCGCCATTGATCTACTCGCCTACTCTGAGGAGCTGCCGGCCGGAGCAGGCTTGTTGACCTTGACCTTCTCGCGGTCGACATCTTCCTCGTCGAGCGCCTCGGCCTGGGCTTCCTTCGGCACCACCGACGACCCGTCGGACGCGGTGAAGTTCTCCTTGAACTCCTTCACGACGCCGGCGATGCGGTCGGCCAGCTCGTCGGACAGCTTGCCGGTGTCGCGGATCTCGCCGAGGATGCCCTCCTGGTTGCGCCGCACGTGGTCGAGGAACTCCGACTCGAAGCGGCGGATGTCGCCCACCGGCACCGAGTCGAGGTGACCACGGGTGCCGAGGAAGATCGAGACGACCTGCTCCTCGACCGGCTGCGGCTGGTACTGCCCCTGCTTGAGCAGCTCCACCAGCCGACCACCGCGCCCGAGCGCAGCGGCCGAGGCGGCGTCGAGGTCGGAACCGAACGCGGCGAACGCCTCCAGCTCGCGGTACTGCGACAGGTCGAGGCGCAGCGATCCGGAGACCGTCTTCATCGCCTTGATCTGGGCGTCACCACCGACCCGGGAGACCGAGATACCGACGTTGATCGCCGGCCGGACGCCCTGGTTGAACAGGTCCGACTCGAGGAACACCTGGCCGTCGGTGATCGAGATGACGTTGGTGGGGATGTAGGCCGAGACGTCGTTGGCCTTCGTCTCGATGATCGGCAGGCCCGTCATCGACCCCGCGCCGAGCTCGTCGGACAGCTTCGCGCAGCGCTCCAGCAGCCGGGAGTGCAAGTAGAAGACGTCGCCCGGGTAGGCCTCGCGGCCCGGCGGGCGGCGCAGCAGCAGCGAGATCGCGCGGTAGGCCTCGGCCTGCTTCGACAGGTCGTCGAAGACGATCAGGACGTGGTTGCCCTGGTACATCCAGTGCTGGCCCAGCGCAGAACCGGTGTAGGGCGCGAGCCACTTGAAGCCGGCGGGGTCGTTGGCCGGGGACGCGACGATCGTCGTGTACTCCAGCGCGCCCGCGTCCTCCAGCGACTGCCGGATACCGGCGATCGTGGAGCCCTTCTGCCCGATCGCGACGTAGATGCAGCGCACCTGCTGCTTCGGGTCGCCGCTGGCCCAGTTCTGCTTCTGGTTGATGATCGTGTCGACGCAGACCGCGGTCTTGCCGGTCTTGCGGTCACCGATGATCAGCTGGCGCTGGCCGCGGCCGATCGGCGTCATGGCATCGATGGCCTTGATGCCGGTCTGCAGCGGCTCGCTGACGCCCTGGCGCTGCATCACGGACGCGGCCTGCAGCTCGAGCACACGCTGCGTCTCGGCCTCGATGTCACCGAGCCCGTCCAGCGGGTTGCCCAGGGGGTCGATGACCCGGCCGAGGAAGTTGTCCCCGACCGGCACGGAGAGGATGTTGCCGGTGCGCTTGACCGGCTGGCCCTCCTCGATGTGGGCGTAGTCGCCCAGGATCACCGCGCCGATCTCGTGGACGTCGAGGTTCAGGGCGACACCCAGCACGCCACCGGGGAACTCGAGGAGTTCGTTGGTCATCGCCGAAGGCAGGCCCTCGACGTGGGCGATGCCGTCGCCGGTGTCGGAGACGTGTCCCACCTCTTCGCGGGAGGTCTCCGTCTCCAGCGAGGAGACGTAGCTGGAGATCGCACTCCGGATCTCCTCGGAGGAGATCGTCAGCTCTGTCATGGCTGTCGTCTGTTCCTTCTTTTCGGTCGGTTAAACGTCTCTGGGCGGGGGTCAGCTCGGCAGTGTGCGCCGCGCGGCGGCCAGCTTGCCCGCGACGCTGCCGTCGATGACCTCGCCGCCGACCTGCACGACCAGTCCGCCCAGCAGGCGCTCGTCCAGCTCGACCTGCAGGGAGATCGGCCGTCCGTAGAGCCGACCCAACGAGTCGGTGAGCTTCTGTTCCTGCACCCGCGTGAGCGCAATCGGTGTGGTGACCCGCGCGACCGACCGGTCGCGGCGCTCCGCCGCCATCTCCGCCAGCTCTTCGGCCACGACGTCCAGGTGCCTGCTGCGGGGCAGCCGCACGGTCTGACGCAGCAGCGAGGCCGCGACCGGGGAGACCCGCTTGCCGATCACCTGGTCGAGCAGCGTGATGCGGCCGTCGGCCGGCGTGCTCGCGTCGGAGAGCAGCGTGTTCAGCTCGGGCTCGCGGTCGAGGATCCGACCGAACCGGAACAGCTCGTCCTCGACGTCGTCGAGCTTGCCGTTCTTCTCGGCCACGGCGAGCGTGGCCTGGCGGGCGAGCGTCTCCGTGGCGCCGACCAGGTCGGACGCCTGTGACCAGCGGGAGGTCACCAGCAGTTTCACGAAGTCCAGTGCGGACTCCGACAGCTGCCCGCCGAGCACCTGCTCGGCGAGCCCCGCGCGTGCCGACTCCGGAGTGGAGGGGTCGGCGAGGATGCGCCGCAGTGCCCTCTCCCCGGCGACGAGCCGCGTGAACGCGAACAGCTCGTCGCCCAGGGTGGTGAGCGCGCGGGCGTCGGCGCTGTCCACGTAGGCGTTCAGCCGGCCGAGGGCCGCAGCCATCGCCTCCCGGCTGGCCGCCTGCAGGACGGTGGCCATCAGCTCGCCCCGCTCGCCGGGGTGGCCTCACGGCGCTCCGCGAGACCGTCGAGCTCGGACAGGAACGCGTCGACGGTGGACGAGCGGCGCGCGTCGTCGGCGAGCGAGTCGCCGATGATGCGCTCGGCCAGCTGCACGGACAGCCCGCCGATCTCCCCACGGAGCTGGCGCACCACCTGCTCCCGCTGCGCGGCGATCTGCTCCTCGCCCCGCTGGCGGATGCGAGCGGCCTCCTCCTCGGCCTGGGCCCGCAGCTCGGCCTTGATCTGCTGGCCCTCGGCACGAGCGTCGTCGCGGATGCGAGCGGCCTCGGCGCGCAGCCCGGCGAGCTGCTCCTCGTACTGCCGCTTGAGGTCGTCCGCCTGCTGCTGAGCCTCCTCGGCCCGCTTCAGCCCACCCTCGATCTTGTCCTTGCGGTCGGCGTAGACCCGCTCGAACTGCGGGAAGGCCGTGCGCCGCAGGAGCAGGTACAGCAAGCCGAACGCGATCAGGCCGACGATGATCTCGACGGGATGCGGAGTGAGGGGGTTCAACTCCTCGGCCGCAATCACGGTGTTCATGGGATGTGTCTCCTCGCCTTGCCGGCGCTCGGCATGTAACTAGAGGGCGAACGCGAGCACGAGGCCCAGGATCGCCAGCGCCTCGGACAGCGCGAACCCGATGAACGCGATGCCCTGCAGCTGTCCGCGAGCCTCCGGCTGGCGGGCAACGCCGTTGATGAAGGCAGCGAAGACGATGCCGACGCCGATACCCGGGCCGATGGCGGACAGGCCGTACCCGATGACGTTCAGGTTACCGGTGACCATTGCACTTTCCTTTCGTCCGGTCCGCGGTACGTCCCGCGGACCCGTCAGTTCGTGGGGCGGGACGACCTAGTGGTCGTCGGCGAGCACGGCGCCGATGTAGGAAGCGGTGAGGATCGTGAAGATGTAGGCCTGCACGACCTGCACGAAGGCCTCGAAGAACGTGAAGACGATGCCGAGACCGAAGGCAGCCGGGGAAAGGATCGCAAGGCCGATCGACTGCGAGTGGAGCAGCATGTACTCGCCGCCGAGGATGAACACCAGCAGCAGCAGGTGGCCGGCGAACATGTTGCCGAACAGTCGCAGCGACAGCGTGACCGGACGCAGCAGGATGTTGGACAGGAACTCGATCGGCGTGAGCACGATCCGCACCCACCACGGCACGTCCGGCGGCCAGGTCGAGATCCGCAGATACCCGACGAAGCCGTGCTTGCGGAGGCCGATGATGTTGTACATCAGCCACACGATGCCGGCGAGGGCGTAGGGCATACCCGGGTGCGCGAACGTGGGGAACTGGATGAACGGAACGATCCCGAACAGGTTGTTCACCAGGATGAAGGCGAACAGCGTGGTGAGGAACGGGACGTACTTGAGGAACTCCGGCCCGATGTTGTCGCGAGCGATGCTGTTCCGCACGATGCCGTGGAAGGACTCGCCGAGGAACTGCGATTTGCTCGGCACCAGCTGCGGACGCCGCGCGGTGTAGGCGAAGAACGCGTACACGATGATCGCCGCGAGCACGAGCTCCAGCACCGGCTTCGTCACAGGACCGAAGATCGGAGGCAGCTGGAAGTCGGCAACACCCGGTGACTCGAAGCCCGGATTAGGGCCCGGGGGTGGTGGGGCGGTGGCCAGGATGGTCACCCAATGCTCCTTCCGGTTCCGTCGACCGGGCGGTCCGGGTCGGCAGAATCGTGACGATCAGGACTTAACGTACCTGATGTAGATCAAGTACATCGAGGCCGCCCCGCCGAACAGCAAACCGACCGGCGTGAACACTCGTGTACCCAGCAGTGCGTCCAGCCCCCACCCGATCCCTCCGAAGAGGAGGAAACCGGACAGCAGGTAGGACAGAGCGGTCCACGCGTCGCCCGGGGGTGGCGGTTCAGTGCCGCCCCCACGCGACTGGCCCGGCTCCATTGCAGTGGACCATATCAGGAGTGTTAGCGCCGGTTTACCAGGGATGACCTCGACGGACGACCGTTCGTCGCAGCCGGCCCTACTCCGGTGTCCCGGAAGCGACGCCGACATGGCTCTATCGCGTGTAGAACCTTAACGATGAGTGACCTGCACCTCAGAGAGACGCTCGTCACACCATCGTGTCACCCGGTCCGGTGACGGTCAGAGATCCACCGCGGGGATGCGGGTGCGCACGAAGCCGATCACCTCACCGGCGATCCACGCCGCCGTCACGGCGAGCATCGTGAACGCGAACGCCTGGTTGTCGAACAGCGTGGTGCCCCGGAAGAGCAGCAGGAACACCAGGAGGAACGCGATCTTCCCGGTGAAGGCGGTCATCGCCCCGATCATCACCCCGGCAGGCGTGGCCCTGGCCGTCTTCGCCATTACGAACGTGCCGAGCCAGCCCAGCGCGATGGCGATCACGCCCCCGACCACCGCGCCGACCGCCCCCGGCGTGCCGCGCAGCACCAACGCGACGACGATCGCCACCACGGCGACGACCACCGAGAGGATCGCGGCGGTGCGCTGCATGGCGGCCGCCAGCTTGAGCACCGAGGCGACGTGCGGAGCGTCCTTCACCGGGGGGTCCGGGTCTGTCATCTGGCCCTCACTCTCGGGATGGCGGTGGCGAGCACGGCCACGACGAGGCCGATCCCCACCGCCCACAACACGATGGACGGGTCGTCGATCAGCGCCAGCGCCACCGCGCCGAACGCCAGCACACCGGCCCACAGGTAGATCAGCAGAACCGCCCGCCGCTGGCTGTGGCCGATCTCGAGCAGCCGGTGATGCAGGTGCATCTTGTCGGGCGAGAACGGGCTCATGCCCTTGCGGGTGCGCCGGACCACCGCCATCAGCAGGTCCAGCAGCGGGACGAACACCACCGCGGCGAGCACCAGGAGCGGCGCGAACAGGGCCAGCACGTCGCTGCCGTCGGCGCCGATGATCGAGATCTTCCCCGACGCGCTCGTGGTGGCGGCGGCGAGCAGCAGGCCGATGAGCATCGACCCCGAGTCGCCCATGAAGATGCGGGCCGGGTTGAAGTTGTGGGGCAGGAAGCCGAGGCACGCGCCGCCGAGCACGGCCGCGATGAGAGCGGGCGAGTACGCCGACGGGTCGTTGCCCACCCGCTGCACCAGCCCGATCGCGAACAGGCCCGTGGCGGCCGCGGCGATCAGGCCGATGCCGGCCGCCAGCCCGTCGAGGCCGTCGACGAAGTTCATCGCGTTCACCAGCGCCACCGTGACCAGCACGGTGAGCACCACGCCCTGCTCCTGACCGAGGATCAGCAGCGACCCGGAGATCCCCGTGCCCCCGCCGCCCCACGGGACGTAGAACACCGTCCACTGCACGCCGAAGATCACCAGGATGCCGGCCGCGGTGGTCTGGCCGGCGAACTTCGTGAGCGCATCGAGCTCGTACCGGTCGTCGAGTGCGCCGACAGCGGCCAACAGGACCGCGGCGCCGAACACCCCGAGCATCTCGTAGGCGTTGTTGTCGAACGCCAGCCGCAGCGCGGGTAGCTGGTAGGCCATCCCGACCCCGGCCAGCACACCGCCGAGCATCGCCAGCCCACCCCACCGGGGCGTCGGCGTCACGTGCACGTCGCGGCCGCGGGGCCAGGCCACGGCGCCGAGACGCAGCGCCAGCACCCGTACCGGGCCCACGAGCAGGAACGTGACCACTGCCGCCGTCAGTCCCGTGAGCAGGTACTCCCGGATGGGTAGGACGAACGTGGGGACCACGACGATCTTCTCGGTCAGCCGGTGCGGATCAGGGCCGCGGGTACGCGGGAGCGCGGGCCACCAACGTCGACACGGCCTCGGCGACGTCGGCGAGCTCGGCGTCGCCCGCCGGGGTGCCGTGCTCGGCCCGCACCGCCCTGCCCAGCAGTGTGGCGACCTCGGCCATGTCGGACTCGACCATTCCCTGGGTGGTGACGCTCGGCGACCCCACGCGCAGACCCGACGGCTTCAGCGGCGGGGCCGGGTCGTAGGGGATGGCGTTCTTGTTGAGCGTGATGCGCGCGGCGTCGCAGCGCGTCTCGGCCTGGTCACCCGTGACACCGATGGGCCGCAGGTCGACGAGCGCGAGGTGGGTGTCGGTGCCGCCGGACACGGCCCGCATTCCCTCGGCCTCCAGGCCCTTGGCCAGCGCCTGCGCGTTGGCGATCACCTGCGCGGCGTAGGCCTGGTACTCCGGCGCCGCGGCTTCCTTCATCGCCACCGCCTTGGCGGCGACGGCGTGCATGAGCGGACCGCCCTGCGAGAACGGGAACACGGCCTTGTCGATGGCCTTCGCGTGCTCGGCGCGGGCGAGGATCATGCCGCCGCGCGGACCGCGCAGCACCTTGTGCGTGGTGGCCGTGACGACGTCGGCGAACGGCACCGGCGACGGGATCGCCTTTCCGGCCACCAGGCCGATGAAGTGTGCGGCGTCGACCACGAGCTTAGCGCCGACCTCGTCCGCGATCTCCCGGAAGGCGGCGAAGTCGATCAGCCGCGGGTACGCGGTGGCGCCCGCAATGATCATCTTGGGCTGGTGCTCGCGGGCCAGGTCGCGCACCTGGTCGTAGTCGATCAGCTCCGAGTCCTGGCGCACCGTGTAGGACACCGCGTTGAACCACTTGCCGGAGAAGCTGACCTTGCTGCCGTGGGTGAGGTGGCCACCCTGCTTGAGGTCCATCGCGAGCACGGTGTCGCCGGGCTGGGTGAAGGCGGCGTACACCGCGAAGTTGGCCGACGCGCCGGAGTGCGGCTGGAGGTTGACGTGCTCCGCGCCGAAGAGCTCCTTCGTGCGGGCGTTGCCGATCTCCTCCGCGCGGTCGACGACCTCGCAGCCGCCGTAGTAGCGGCGTCCCGGGTAGCCCTCGGCGTACTTGTTCGACAGCGTCGAACCGAGGGCGGCGAGCACCGCGGGGCTGGTGAGGTTCTCGCTGGCGATGAGCTGCAGCCCGCCGCGCAACCTGGCCAGCTCGTCGAGCACCACGCCCGCGATCTCGGGATCCTGGTGCTGCAGCGCGCCGAAGTCCGGACCCCAGAACGGGGTGTGCTGCTCACGGCTCTGCTCGATGGACTCGCTCACGCTGGACAACGGTACCCGGGCCGGGCGATTCCCCGGTCAGGGCACCAAGAGCACTGCTCGCTATTGTTGCCGATGCTCTGGTTTCGTGTCAGACTTCCGCGATGACCGCCGCCGGTACCCGCGCCCGCGTGCGCGCCGAACTGACCCGCGAGATCGCCGATGTCGCCCGCAGGCACCTCGCGTCCGACGGCGCCGCCGCGCTCTCGCTACGAGCCGTGGCCCGGGAGCTCGGGATGGCGTCCTCCGCCGTGTACCGGTACTTCCCGAGCCGCGACGACCTGCTCACCACGCTGATCGTCGACGCCTACGACGCTATCGGAGCCGCCGCCGAGCAGGCCGAGTCCGCTGTGGCGCGCACCGACCTCCGGGCGCGCTGGCGGGCCGTCTGCTCCGCCACCCGGACGTGGGCCGTGGCCCATCCGCATGAGTACGCCCTGATCTACGGCTCGCCCGTGCCGGGTTACGCGGCACCGGACACCACCACCGGGCCGGCAGCGCGCGTCGGGGAGGCACTCAGCCGGGTGATCGCCGACGGCGTCGCGGCCGGGACCGTCGACCCCGCCGCCGACGCCACGGGAGCCGACACCGCCCTGGCCCCCGGTCTCGCCGTGCGCGTCGGGCTGCCCGCTGACGACCCGGGCTCGTCGCTGGCCGCGCGCACGGTCCTGGCCTGGACCACGCTCTTCGGGATGATCAGCTTCGAGCTCTTCGGCCACACCCACAACGTGGTGGCCGACAACGCGCGCTACTTCGACGACGCCGTGGAGCGCCTGGCCACGATGGTCGGCCTGCCGTAGGGCCGAGGCCGATCCGCGCTACACCGTGAGGACCTCGCGGCCCAGCACCTCGGCAACCGCCGCCGTGCTCACCGCGCCCTCGCGCAGCACCCGGGGCTGGTCGCCGGTGAGGTCGACCACCGTGGACGCGATCGGCTCGCCGGAGGGACCGCCGTCCAGGTAGACGGCCACGGAGTCGCCGAGCTGGGCGTGCGCCTCGGCTGCCGACGCGGCGGGCGGCGACCCCGAGACGTTCGCGCTGGACACCGCCATCGGCCCCACGTCACGCAACAGCTCCAGCGCGACGGGGTGCAGCGGCATCCGCAGCATCACCGTGCCCTTGGTGGATCCCAGGTCCCAGTCCAGGGACGGCGCGTGCGGGAGCACCAGCGACAGCCCACCTGGCCAGAACGCCTCGATCAGGTCGCGCGCGGTCTTCGGCACCCCCAGCACCAGGCCGTCGATCGTGGACCAGGAGCCGACGAGCACCGGCACGGGCATGTCCGGACCGCGCCGCTTCGCCGCCAGCAGGCCGTGGACCGCGGTGCTGCTGAACGCGTCGCAGCCGATCCCGTAGACGGTGTCGGTGGGCAGTACGACCAGTCGCCCGGCCCGTACGGTGCGGGCCGCGGCGGCGAGTCCCTCGACCCGGGCGTCCGGATCGCTGCAGTCGTAGGTGAAGGCCACAGCAGAAGCCTACGAGGGAGCGGTGTCCCGGCGTCGCGCGGTGGCGAACCGGGGACGGCCGGCGAGGTCGACATGCTCCTCGACGTCGGTGAGGACGCGCCGGCGGCGCAGCAGCGCCGGCACCACCTCGCCGTGGGTGTCGTCGTGCTCGATGCCGAGGGAGCCGCCGTAGCGCAGCAGCCCGGCCGAGGCGGCGATGACCGCCCGGATGATCTCCAGGCCGTCCGGACCGCCGTACACGGCGTCGGGCGGGTCCCAGCCGACGACCTCCGGGGGCAGCGGCGTGCCGTCGGGGACGTAGGGCGGGTTGCAGAGCACCAGGTCGACGTGCGACTCGAGCTCGACGAGCAGGTCGGTCCACCGGACGTCGGCCGCGTGCAGCGTGACCGGCGTGCCACCGGCGGAGACGTGGTCGGAGATGTTGCGCTGCGCCCACGTCAGCGCGACGGAGTCGACCTCGACGGCGTGCACCACCGCGTCCGGCCGGCTCACCGCCACCCCGAGCGCGAGGGCCGCCGAGCCCGTGCACAGGTCCACCACCAGCGGCGACGGGATGTTGGCGATCGCGTGCAGACCCCATTCGAGCAGCAGTTCCGTCTCCGGGCGCGGGGTGAACACCCCCGGTCCGACGGCGACGGTGACCGGGCCGAGCACGGCGGTGCCGAGCAGGTGCTGCAGGGGCTCGCGGGCGGCGCGCCGCTCCACCAGGTGGCGCAACGCGTCGACCACGGGTGGGTCCACCAGCGGCTGGAGCATCAACCGGCCCCGCTCGACCCCGACGACGTGGGCGGCGAGCAGTTCGGCGTCGACCCGCGGCGAGCCGATGCCCGCGGCCGCGAGCGTGCGCTCCGCCTCGAGGATCGCCAACCGCAGCGGCTGCCGGCTCACGCGCTGACCCCTCCCCCCGGTTGCAGCAAAGCCACTTTCACGCAACGAGATGGCATGAAAGTGGCTTTGCTGCAATGCGGGAGGCCGTTCACGCGCCCACCGTCTCCGCGCGCTCGGCGGTGGCGAGCGCGGCCAGGAGGTCGTCGAGGTCGCCGTCGAGGACGGCGGGGAGGTTGTGGGCCTTGTAGCCGACGCGGTGGTCGGAGATGCGGCTCTCCGGGTAGTTGTAGGTGCGGATCCGCTCGCTGCGGTCGACCGTGCGGACCTGCGAGCGCCGGTCGGCCGAGGCCTGCGCCGCCGCCTCCGCCTCGGCGAGTGCCTGCAGCCGCGACCGCAGCACCTCCATCGCCCTGGCCCGGTTCTGCAGCTGGGACCGCTCGTTCTGGCAGCTCACGACGATGCCGGTGGGCAGGTGCGTGATCCGCACCGCGGAGTCGGTGGTGTTGACGCTCTGCCCGCCGTGGCCCGACGAGCGGAACACGTCGACCCGCAGGTCGTTCTCGTCGACTTCGACCGCGGCGTCCTCACCGGTGTCGGGGTACACCAGCACCCCCGCGGCGGAGGTGTGCACGCGGCCCTGCGACTCGGTGACCGGAACGCGTTGCACGCGGTGGACGCCGCCCTCGAACTTCAGCGCCGCCCACACCCCGTCGGCCGCCGGCGTGCGCGAACGCACCGACAGCGTGATGTCCTTGTAGCCGCCGAGGTCCGACGGCACGGCGTCGAGGACCTCGGTGGTCCAGCCCCGGCGCTCGGCGTACCGGAGGTACATCCGCACGAGGTCGCCCGCGAACAACGCGGACTCCTCGCCGCCCTCACCGGACTTGACCTCGAGCACGACGTCGTCGCCGTCGTGCGGATCCCGCGGCACGAGCAGCTCGGCGAGACGCCGTTCCAGCGCGGGGAGCCGTTCGGCCAGTGCGGCGGCCTCCGCGGCGAAGCTCGGGTCCTCCGCGGCCAGCTCACGGGCCGCGGCCTCGTCCTCGCGCGCGGCGGCCAGCTCGCGGGCAGCGGCCACGATCGGCCCGATCTGGGAGTAACGGCGGCCGAGCTTGCGCGCGGTGGCGGCGTCGGCATGGATCTCGGGATCGGCGAGGCGCAGCTCCAGCTCGGCGTGCTCGGCGAGCACGGCCTCCACCGCTGGTGCACTCATCGCACTCCCTCGCTGGACTCGGTCGGCGCTGCGCGCAGGCACTGTGTCGATGACTCGCTCGCAAGCTCGCTCATCGCATTTCCTCGCTGCTCCTCGGGCCGTCCCGGACATGCGGACGGCGCCCACCGCTTTCGGTGGGCGCCGTCGACGAAGCTAGGAGTTCTTGCCGGCCCGCTTGCCGTAGCGCGCCTCGAACCGGGCGACGCGACCGCCGGAGTCGAGAATGCGCTGCTTGCCGGTGTAGAACGGGTGGCAGGCCGAGCAGGTCTCGACGGTCATCGTGCCGCTGGTCTTGGTGCTGCGGGTGGTGAACTGGTTGCCGCAACCGCAGGTGACCTGGGTCTCGACGTATTCGGGGTGGATACCGGAGCGCACGGTGGGTTCCTCTCGATGTGGCGCCGGGTCCTCGCAACCGCGAGGTGAACCGGAACCGGAGCGTGACAGTTCATTCAACCACTCGGGCCGCCCGCGGATTCCCACGGGCGGCCCGAGTGGTCGGTCTTTCAGTCGTCCGAGCCGGGAGTGCTCTTCGCGACCTGCATCAGGAACTCGATGTTGGTGCGCGTCTTGCGGAGCTGGGTGAGCACCAGGTCGAGCGCCTGCTGGTCGTCCAGCGCGGAGAGCACCCTGCGGAGCTTGACGGTGACCGCCAGCTCGTCGGGCGAGAGCAGCAGCTCCTCCTTGCGGGTGCCGGACGCGTCGATGTCGATGGCGGGGAACACCCGCTTGTCGGCGATCCGGCGGTCCAGCTTGAGCTCGGCGTTGCCGGTGCCCTTGAACTCCTCGAAGATCACCGTGTCCATCGTGGACCCGGTCTCGACGAGCGCCGTGGCGAAGATCGTCAGCGAGCCGCCGTCCTCGATGTTGCGGGCCGCGCCGAGGAAGCGCTTCGGCGGGTAGAGCGCCGTGGAGTCGACACCACCCGACAGGATCCGGCCCGACGCGGGCGCGGCCAGGTTGTAGGCCCGGCCGAGGCGGGTGATCGAGTCGAGGAGCACGACCACGTCGTGTCCCATCTCGACCAGGCGCTTGGCCCGCTCGATCGCCAGCTCGGCGACCGTGGTGTGGTCCGACGGCGGACGGTCGAACGTCGACGCGATGACCTCACCCTTCACCGACCGCTGCATGTCGGTGACCTCCTCCGGCCGCTCGTCCACGAGGACGACCATGAGGTGGCATTCCGGGTTGTTGGTGGTGATCGCGTTGGCGATCGACTGCATGATCATGGTCTTGCCGGCCTTGGGCGGCGAGACGATCAGCGCACGCTGGCCCTTGCCGATCGGCATGACCAGGTCGATCACGCGCGGGGTGAGCTTCGACGGCTCGGTCTCCAGGCGCAGCCGCTCGTTCGGGTACAGCGGCGTGAGCTTGGTGAACTCCGGGCGGTTGCGGGAGTTCTCCGGGTCCTGCCCGTTGATCGAGTCGACGCGCACCAGCGGGTTGAACTTCTGCCGCGACTGCTCGCCCTCGCGGGGCTCGCGCACGGCACCGGTGATCGCGTCGCCGCGGCGCAGCCCGTACTTGCGGACCATCGACAGCGACACGTAGACGTCGGTGGGGCCGGACAGGTAGCCGGTGGTGCGGACGAACGCGTAGTTGTCCAGCACGTCGATGATGCCGGCGACAGGCAGCAGCACGTCGCCGTCGCGCACCTCGGTGTCGACGTTGCCCTGGCCACCACCCTGGCCACCGGCGGGACGCTCGCGGTCGCGGCCCCGGCGGCGGTCCCGGAAGCGACGGCCACGACGGCCGCGGCCGTCGCCCTCGTCGTCATCGTCGTCGGGCCGGTTGTCGCGAGGACCGCGGTTGTCGGCCCGGTTGTCGGCGCGGTTGTCGGGCCGGTTGTCGGGACGGCCACCCGACCGGTTGCCGTCCTGGCGGTTGTCGGGACGGTTGTCCGTCCGGTCGTTGCGCTCGGCCCTGTTGTCGGCCCGGTCGTTGCGCTCGGTCCGGTTGTCGCCGCGGTCGTTGCGCTCGGCACGGTCGTTGCGGCTCTCGCCGCGGTCGCCACGCTCGGGACGCGTGTCGCCGTTGCGGTTGTCGGCGCGGTCGTCGCGACCCTCGCCGCGGGTACGACCCCGCTGCCGCTCCTCCGAGGGGCTCTCGCCCGCTCCGGAGTCGGTGGCGGTGTCCGGGGACGACTGCTCGCCACGGTTCCGGCGGCTCTGCCGCGTGCGGCGGCTCCCCTGCTCGGGCTCGGCGTCGGGCGCCGGTGCCTCGGGCGCGCTGCTCGGGGCGGGCGCGGACTCGACGGCAGGCGCGACCCCGTTGGTGGGGGCCGTGTCGACCGGCGGAGCCACCTCGGGGGCCGACGAGCCGTTCACCTCGGGCCTGCTGCTCGGCGCGGGCGTCTCCACAGCGGTGGTGACGTCGGGCGCACCCGCCGGACGCGACGCGGTGCGGCGACGCCGGGTGGGCGTGGTGGGAGCGGGGGCGGCCTCGGCCGCGGGGGCGGCAGGCGCGGAACCGTTGGTGGGCGGACCGTCGGTGACGGCCGGCGTCTCAGCGGGGGCGGGGGTGGGGGACGTGCCGTTCTCCGGAAGCGAGAGCTGCGCGGCAGCCGGCTTACGGGTGGGGGCGGCACCCTGCTTCTCCTTGATGGCGGCGATGAGATCGCCCTTACGCATCCCGGAGGTGTCCGGGATGTTCAGCTCCCCGGCGAGCTGGCGGAGCTCCGCCAGCACCATGCCGGTCAGGCCACCGCGCTTGCGCGGCGCAGGAGCTGATTCGGTGCTGACGAGATCGGTCTCGCTCACTGATGTCCTTCCTGACCAACCCGGGTCTGTCCCTGGTCAGCTGGATTCACACACTCGCCCGGACGGTGTGCCGGACGACATGTCGGTCAACGGGTCGCGGGAAGAGCGGCCGCCCCGACAGGCAAGGGGGGCGATCGGCGCGACGGTCGCGACTGAAGGCCGCCCGAGTCGAAATCAGATCTGATCCAATGGATACGCAGATTCCGGCTCGAGTGGCCACGCGGATGACGCGTGGATCGCCGTTGCGGTGACGAGAGTAGACGTTCACCCCACGGTGCGGCAACAACCCCCCTGTTCGACGCGCCGGACGGCGGTCGACCGAAGGGGCTATCCGACCTCCACCCTCGCTCCGTCCGTGTCGACGGGCAGCGCGACGGCCGTGAAACCGTGCAGGTCCAGGTCGCCGGGCACCGTCCCGTCCGTGGTCAGCGCCAGTACCGAGGGGCCCGCGCCGGAGATGGCGGCCGGGACGCCCCGGGCGCGCAGCGCGTCCACCAGGTCGGCCGACTCCGGGTAGGCCGGTCGCCGGTAGCCCTGGTGCAGGCGGTCCTCGGTGGCGGGTAACAGCAGGTCAGGCCGTTGGGTGAAGGCCAGCACCGCGAGCGCGGAACGGCTGCCGGTGAAGGCCGCGTCCTGGAGGGGTACGCGGTCGGGCAGCAGGCCTCGGGTGGCGCTGGTGGAAGATTCCGTTCCCGCGACGAGCACAACCGGGCGAATCCCCGGGTGTGTCTCGAGCCGTACAGCGTGGAACCGCTCCGAGGTATTCCCCGCGGTCTCCCAGGCCACCACGAAGCCACCGAGCAGGCTGGCCGCCGCGTTGTCGGCGTGGCCCTCCATGCCTGCGGTGACCTGCAGCACGGTGTCGCGTTCCAGCTCCAGGTCACGCCCGGAGAGCACCACGGCGGCCACGGCACCCGCCACGGCGGCGGCGGCGGAGCTGCCCAGCCCGCGCGAATGCGGGATCGCGTTGCGGCAGCGCATCCGGATGCCGGGCGGCGCGTCCCCGACGATGTTCCACGCGGTGCGCATGGCGCGCACCACGAGGTGGGCCTCGTCGCAGGGCACCTGCCCGGCGCCCTCCCCCTCGACCGCGACCTCGACGCCGCCCGTCGTGACCGACACCTCGACGTCGTCGTAGAGCCCGAGCGCGAGGCCGAGCGAGTCGAAGCCGGGCCCGAGGTTCGCCGATGATCCCGGCACCCGGATCCGGACCTCGCCGGGACGCCCCATCAGCCCGTCCCGCGCGCGGAGCCGGAGGTCGGCAACGTCACGTCACCGGCATCGGCGGCGGAGATCATCGCAGCTCCAGCGCGTCCGCGACGGCACCCGGGTCGATCGGCACCACCCGGGGGTCGGGCGCCGCGAGCAGCGCGGTGTCCGGGTCCTTCAGCCCGTGGCCGGTGACGGTGCACACCACGAGCGAGCCGCGCGGGAGCGAGCCGTCGGCCGCCGACTGGAGCAACCCGGCCACGCTCGCCGCCGATGCCGGCTCCACGAAAACCGCTTCCTGCGCGGACAGCAGGCGGTACGCCGCGAGGATCTCGTCGTCGGTGACCGCGGCGAACTGCCCGCCGGACTCGTCGCGGGCGGTGACCGCGGCCGCCCAGGAGGCCGGCGCTCCGATCCGGATCGCCGTGGCGATCGTCTCGGGATGGCGCACCGGTGCGCCGTGCACGAGCGGGGCGGCGCCCGCCGCCTGGTAGCCGAACATGCGCGGGGCCTCGGTGATCAGGCCGTCGGAGCGGTAGGCGCGGTAGCCGGCCCAGTAGGCCGTGATGTTGCCCGCATTGCCGACGGGCAGGCAGTGCACGTCGGGAGCGCGTCCCAGCTCGTCGCAGATCTCGTAGGCGGCGCTCGCCTGCCCGGCGATCCGGGTGGGGTTGACGGAGTTGACCAGCGCGGCCACCGGGTAGTCGGCCGCGGTCTTGCGGGCGAGCTCGAGGCAGTCGTCGAAGTTGCCGTCGATCTGCAGGATGCGCGCGCCGTGCGCCACGGCCTGGGCGAGCTTGCCGAGCGCGATCTTGCCCTGCGGCACCAGAACGGCGCAGCTCAGACCGGCGCGGGCCGCGTAGGCGGCGGCCGACGCGGACGTGTTGCCGGTGGAGGCGCAGAGCACCCCCTTCTTGCCCTGCGCAAGCGCGTCGGTGACCGCCATCGTCATCCCGCGGTCCTTGAACGAACCCGTCGGGTTGGCGCCGTCGACCTTGAGGAACACCTCGCAGCCCGTGCGCCGCGAGAGGTGCGGCGCGGGGAGCAGCGGCGTGCCGCCCTCCCCGAGCGTGACGATCGTCCAGCCCGGCTCGACGGGCATCCGATCCCGGTAGGCCTCGATCACGCCGGGCCATCGGGTCGCTTTCGTCGCTGCACTCACCCGGCAACACCCTTCCGGCCCAGGTCCTCGACCCGCAGAACACTGTCGACGCCACGCACGACGTCCAGTCCCGCGAGCACTTCCACCGTGGCGGCGAGGGCCGCCTCCGGTGCGGCGTGCGTGACGACGACCAGCCGCGCCGCCTCTCCCCCGTTGCCGCCGCCGGTCTGCCGGACCGCGGCGATGCTCACCCCGCGGTGGGAGAACTCCCCCGCGATCGCCGCGAGCACACCCGCACGATCGTCGACGTCGAGGCTGACGTGGTAGCGCGTCCGCACCGTGCCCATCGACCGCACGGCCAGGCTGGCGTAGGCCGACTCGCGCGGGCCGCGCCCACCGCCCACCCGGTTGCGCGCCACCGCCACGAGGTCGCCGAGCACGGCACTCGCCGTGGGCGCACCACCCGCGCCCTGGCCGTAGAACATCATCTGGCCGGCCGCCTCGGCCTCGACGAACACGGCGTTGAACGCGCCGTCGACCGACGCGAGCGGGTGGACCGCCGGGATCATCGCCGGGTACACGCGCGCCGACACCGACTCCGGGACGTCGCCGTCCGGGGGGATCCGTTCGCAGATCGCCACCAACTTGATCACGCAGTCCATGCCCGCCGCTGCGGCGATGTCGGACGAGGTGACCGACCTGATCCCCTCGCAGTGCACGTCGGAGGCGGTGACCCGGGTGTGGAACGCGAGCGAGGCGAGGATCGCGGCCTTGGACGCCGCGTCGTAGCCGTCGACGTCGGCGCTCGGGTCGGCCTCCGCGTAGCCGAGCCGGGTGGCCTCCTCGAGCGCCTCGGCGAAGCTCGACCCGGACGCCGTCATCGCGGAGAGGATGAAGTTGGTGGTGCCGTTGACGATGCCGGCCACCCGCGTGATCCGGTCGCCCGCCAGCGACTCACGCAGCGAGCGCAGCAGCGGGATCGCCCCGGCCACGGCCGCCTCGTAGTAGAGGTCGACGCCGGACGCGTCGGCCGCCTCCGCCAGCGCGGGACCGTCCTCGGCGAGCAGGGCCTTGTTGGCCGTGACCACCGACTTGCCGGCCTTCAGCGCCTCCAGCAGGAGGGTGCGCGCCGGTTCGATACCGCCGATCACCTCGACGACCACGTCGACGTCGTCGCGCGTGACCAGGCCGGCCGCGTCGGTGGTGAGGAGATCCGCCAGGTCGCCGTGCCGGTGGGGACGGCGCACGGCCACCCCGGTCAGCTCGACGGGCGCACCGGCACGCGCCGCGAGCTCGTCGGCGTGGTCACGCAGCAGCCGCACCACCTCACTGCCGACGGTGCCGCATCCCAGCATCGCGACGCGGATAGGTGTCACAGCCATATTCCCGTCATCACGGCCCCGATCATCGCTGCTGGCAGGACGTGGACGAAGCCCGGGTGGGCGGCCTCACGCGGTCACCTCGAGCCGGAACTGGTCCTCGAGCGTCTCCCGGCGCAGCAGGACGCGGGCAACGCCGTCGCGGACCGCGACGACGGCGGGGCGCGGCAGCCGGTTGTAGGAGCTCGCCATCGAGTAGCAGTACGCACCCGTGGCGGCCACCGCGAGCAGGTCCCCGGGTGCGATGTCGTCGGGGAGCCAGCAGTCCCGCACGACGATGTCGCCGCTCTCGCAGTGCTTGCCGACCACCCGCGACAGCACGGCGTGGCCGCTGCCGTCGAGCTCCGAGGAGCGGGACACGAGCCGGCAGTCGTAGACCGCGTCGTAGAGGGCGGTGCGGATGTTGTCGCTCATGCCGCCGTCGACGCTCACGTAGCGACGCTGCGCGTGCCCGCCGAGCGGCACGTCCTTGAGCGTGCCCACCTCGTAGAGCGTGACGGTGCCGGGACCGGCGATGGCCCGCCCGGGCTCGACGGCGATCTCGGGGACGTCCAGCTCGGCCTCGTGACACTCGTACTTCACGATCCCGCGCAGCTCCTCGGCCAGCTCGGCCACGTCGAGCGGCCGCTCGGCGGCGCGGTAGGCGATGCCGAAACCCCCGCCGAGGTCGAGCGTGGTGACCGACTCCAGCGCCTCGTCACCGTGCTCCTTGTGCAGCTGCGCGAGGAACCGCACCACCCGGTGGGCGGCCACCCGGAAGCCCTCGGTGTCGAAGATCTGGCTCCCGATGTGGCTGTGCAGCCCGACGAGCCGCAGCCCGCGGGACCCGAGCACGCGCCGGGCCGCCTCCGCCGCGGCGCTCGCCTCTCCCCCCGCGATGGAGAACCCGAACTTCTGGTCCTCGTGTGCGGTGGCGATGAACTCGTGCGTGTGCGCCTCGACGCCCACCGTCACCCGGAGCATCACCGGCACGACGACGTCGCGCTCACGCGCGATGGCGTCCAGGCGCGCGATCTCGTGGAACGAGTCGATCACCACGCGGCCGACCCCGGACTCGA
Organism: Pseudonocardia xinjiangensis; assembly: GCF_050948425.1. Taxonomy (NCBI): domain Bacteria; kingdom Bacillati; phylum Actinomycetota; class Actinomycetes; order Pseudonocardiales; family Pseudonocardiaceae; genus Pseudonocardia; species Pseudonocardia xinjiangensis. The sequence goes on from NZ_CP192009.1 coordinate 6,478,751, forward strand.
CGGCGGCGACGAGCTCTGCGACGGACTTGTTGTTGCCGTGCATCGCGATCCGCTCCGCCGGGAAACCGGCGCGCAGCGCCACGGCGAGCTCTCCTCCGCTGGCCACGTCGAGGCTGAGCCCCTCCTCGGCCACCCAGCGGGCGACCTCGGTGCACAGGAACGCCTTGGCCGCGTAGTGCACGGAACCCGCACCGAAGGCGGCGGCGAACTCCGCGGCACGGGACCGGAAGTCGGCCTCGTCCACGACGAAGAGCGGCGTGCCGTACGTCTCGGCGAGCTCACGCACGTCGATCCCGGCGACCTCGACCGCACCGGCGGCGCCGCGGGTGGCGCCGCGCGGCCACACCAGCGGGGCCAGCTCGTCGAGGCCGGGGGCGTCGACGGGCCGGGGCCCCGCCGTCTCCGGGGGGACCTGGATGCCGGCGTGCAGCGGGCCGGCCGGGTGCGCTCTCATGATCTCGCCTCCGCGGGAACAAGCACGTCGGCGCTCACATCCGCTCCGGCGCAGAAACGCCCAGCATGCCGAGGCCGTTCTCGAACACCTGGCGCGCGGCGACCGACAGCGCGAGCCGGGTGCGGTGCAGGTCGGAGATCTCCTCGTCGCCCATCGGCAGCACCCGACAGGCGTCGTAGAACCTGTGGTACGCGCCCGCCAGCTGCTCCAGGTAGCGGGCCACCCGGTGGGGTTCACGCAGCTCGGCGGCCGACGCGACCACGGCGGGGAACTCGCCGATCGTCCGGATCAGGTCCCCCTCGCGCGGGTGGTCGAGCAGCCCGAAGTCGGGCTCGTCGGGCACGGTGACGCCGAGGTCGGCCGCGTTGCGGGCCAGCGACGCGAGCCGCGCGTGGGCGTACTGCACGTAGAAGACGGGGTTGTCGTTGCTGCGCCGCGCGATCAGGTCGAGGTCGACGTCGAGGGTGGAGTCGACCGACGACCGGATCAGCGTGTAGCGCGCGGCGTCGACACCGACGGCGTCCACGAGGTCGTCCATGCTCACGGCGGTGCCCGCCCGCTTGCTCATCTTCACCGGCTGGCCGTTGCGGTACAGGTTGACCATCTGACCGATCAGGACCTCGACCGTGTCCGGGTCGTCGCCGAACGCCGCAGCGGCGGCCCGCAGCCGGGCGATGTAGCCGTGGTGGTCGGCGCCGAGCATGTAGATGCACAGGTCGAAGCCACGCTTGCGCTTGTCGAGGTAGTAGGCCAGGTCGCCGGCGATGTACGCCGGGTTGCCGTCGCTCTTGATGACGGGGCGGTCCTTGTCGTCGCCCTCGTCGGTCGAGCGCAGCCACCAGGCGCCGTCGGCGAAGTAGAGGTTGCCGGAGTCCTTGAGCCGCTGCACCGCCGTCTCGACCGCGCCCGAGTCGTGCAGGGACTTCTCGTGGAACCACACGTCGAAGTCGGTGCCGAAGGCGTGCAGCGAGCGCTTGATCTCGTCGAACATCAGGTTGACGCCGATCCGGCGGAACACCTCGCGCCGCTCGGCGTCGGGCAGGTCGAGCACGCCCGGCTCGGCCGCCGTCACCTGGGTGGCGATCTCACCGATGTAGGCGCCCGCGTAGCCCTTCTCGGGCGTGGGCTCGCCCGTCGCCGCGGCGATCAGCGAGTCGACGAACCGGTCGATCTGGCCACCGGCGTCGTTGAAGTAGTACTCGCGGGTGACCTTGGCACCGCGCGCGGCGAGCACCCGGCCGAGCGCGTCGCCGACAGCGGCCCAGCGGGTGTGGCCGAGGTGCAGCGGCCCCGTGGGGTTGGCGGAGACGAACTCCAGGTTGACTGCCTTCCCGCCCACGTCGTCGCCGGTGCCGTAGGCGTCGCCCGCGCGGAGCACCTCGCCGACGATCGCGCCCTGCGCGTCGGCGGCGAGCCGCAGGTTGATGAACCCGGGGCCGGCGATCTCCGCGCTCGCGATGCCGTCGCGGGTGGCGAGGGCGTCGGCCAGCCAGCCGGCCAGGTCCCGCGGCGGGACGCCGGCCTTCTTCGCGGTGCGCAGAGCCACGTTGGTGGCGTAGTCGCCGTGCTCGGGGTTGCGCGGGCGCTCGACGCCGACGTCGTCGGGCAGCGCGGCGAGGTCCAGGCCACGGTCCTTGAGCACGTCGGACGCGGTGGCACGGACCAGGTCGGCGAGCACGGCGGGATTCACCCGACCAAGTCTAGGAGGTACTGCTCACTGCCTTTTCACGCCTCACTCCTACACTCGCCTGCGGCAACGGCCGTTCGGGTGACGGCCACGCTGTCTCTCAGCCCCGAGGTCTGGACGGTTCATGGTCAGCGGCAACAAGAGCAAGGCGGCTCGCAGCGGATCACGCAAAGCCGTCGTCAGCCAGAAGTCCACTCCGTGGGGTCTGATCGCGGCCGTCATGGCGGTCGTGCTGTTCGCAGGCGCGGTGTTCGGCTACGCGTTCCTGCGCAACCAGGAGAACTCGGCGAAGGCGGAGGCCCTCGCGCCGTTCACGCCGACGGCGCAGAACCAGGATCCGTCGACGCAGATCCAGGGCGTCGTGAGGCAGGGGTACGCCGGTGGCCAGCACGTCGCCCCGGACGTGCGCATCGCCTACACCCACAGCCCGCCCTTCGGCGGCGCACACGACGGCAGCTGGGCCGCGTGCAACGGTGTCGTCTACCCGCAGGCGGTGCGCAGCGAGAACCTCGTGCACTCGCTCGAGCACGGGGCGGTGTGGATCGCCTACAACCCCGACCAGGTCACGGGGGATGCGCTCGAGACCTTGAAGAGCAAGGTCGAGAACCAGCCCTACACGGTGATGTCGCCGTACCCGGGTCTCGACCAGCCGATCGCCCTGCAGTCGTGGGGCCACCAGCTCAAGCTGGCCGACGCCGCCGACCCGCGGGTCGACCAGTTCATCGCCGCGTTGCGCCTGAACCAGTACACCTACCCGGAGCCGGGTGCGAGCTGCAACGAGATCGGTCCGGGCGGGTTCTCCCAGGACAACCCGCCGCCGTTCGTCCCGGCCCCCGCACCCGGCTCGCCGGGCTCGCAGCCGGAGACGACGCCGGGGTCTGCGGTCACGCCCGACACGGGTTCATGATGGATGGGGTGAGCACGCCGACCGCCCCCTCAGCCGGCGGCGGCGACCGCCCACCCACGCACACCGACCCAGCACCCGGCGACGCAGCACCCGGCGAGGCGCGCTGGGTGCGGCCGCTGCTCGTCGTCGCCGCGGCGGTGGCCCTGCTCCTGCTCGGTGCGGCGGGCGGGCTCCTCGTCGGCCTGCCCGGCTCGTCCCGCGCCCCCGCCACGCCCGCTGCCGACTCCGTCGACGTCGGGTTCTCCCAGGACATGACCGTGCACCACCAGCAGGCCGTCGAGATGGCCTCCTGGGAGCGCGACCACACCACCGACCCCGTGCTCGCCCAGCTCGCCTCCGACATCGAGGCCACCCAGAACTCCCAGGTCGGCCGCATGCAGGGCTGGCTCGAGATGTGGGGCGCCGGAGCGCTCCCGGTCGGTGGCCACATGGCCTGGATGTCCGCCCCCGACGGCCACGGCCACATGAGCGCCACCATGTCCGGCGGCGGAGTCGCGACCATGCCCGGAATGGCCAGCACCGCCGACCTCGCCGCCCTGCGCGCCGCCACGGGGCCCCAGCTCGACGTGCTGTTCCTGCAGCTGATGCTGCGCCACCACGAGGGAGGCGCCTCGATGCTGCAGTACGGCGCCCAGCACGCCGAGACGCCGCAGGTCCGCAACCTCGCCGCCCAGATGCTGAGCTCGCAGACCACCGAGGCCGGCTACATGCGCCAACTGCTCGCCGAACGCGGTGGGCAGCCCCTGCCGAGCTAGCTCTGGGCGTGCGCTAGGGTTTGCAGCGTTGCAAGGGCCCCCGTAGCTCAGGGGATAGAGCACCGCCCTCCGGAGGCGGTGGCGCAGGTTCGAATCCTGCCGGGGGCACCATCCGCATCACCAGCAGAATCGGCCCTTCACCTGCGTCAACAGGGTGAGGGGCCGATCTTGTTGGGTCCGGTGGTGTCCGGCCCGCACCGGCCGTTGGCGGCCATCTGTGCCCGACGATTCGTCGAGCAGCGCGCCACGCCCGCATGTAACAAGCCTCGCCGTGGCAACAGTGGTACGGGTCAGCGGCCGTAGACCGTGACGTGGCGGAGGCTGCGGCCATCGAACGGTTCGTCGGACCAACCGCCCCATCTGGCTCGACGCCGGAGGCCGGCGAGGCGGGCCATGAGGTCCAGCTCACTGGGCCAGATGTAGCGCAGCGCGAGCGGTCCGAGCGTGACGCCGTTCTCGCTCAGGCCGACGTGGCACTTGTCCACCCGCTGTGTCGCGCGGTCGTAGCGGCCGACCTCGACGGAGAGACTCTCGGGTCCGATCCGGGCGGCGTCGACGTACTGATCAACGCCGTTGCGATCGTGTCGCAAGCTGTACATCGGGTCAGGGACGACGTTCTCGACCACGAACACTCCGTCGTCGGTGAGGTGTCGCGCAGCGTTGGCGACGCACTGAACCTGCTCATCCTGGGTGAGTAAGTTCATGATCGAGTTGAACACGATGTACACCAGCGGGTACCGGTCGGGCATCTCGACGACAGCCATGTCTCCGCATGCCACATTCAGAGCGTCCCCTCCCGGTTTTGCCCTCAGTCGCTCGATCATCGCCGGTGCAAGTTCGATGCCGTCGACACGCAGACCGGTCGCGGCGAGTGGAAGGGCGATGCGGCCGGTGCCGATCGCGAACTCCAGCGCGGGCCCAGGTCCAGCGAGGTCCGCGAGGCGGGCTACAGCGGCCGTTTCATCGCCCAGCAGCACGTCGTCGTAGACGGCCGCCACCCGGGGGCCGAAGCTGGTCCGGGGATCGAAGGGCATCGCGTTGAAGGACACGACGACCATCTGATCTCGGATCGACCTTGCGATCAATCCGTTTGCGGGCCTGACAGCACTGCTTTCGCCGGGCCTGCGCAACGGCCCCTGCGCCCACTGTGCGGCTGAGCCCGGCTCGGCCGTCCCGCGGCCGCACGACCTCGTCAGCGGTGCGGATACCGGCCGCGGGGACGCCGCGATCCGAGGACCGGATGCCTACACTCGCCGCAGCGACCGGGGAGCCGGTGCGGGTCGGGCTTGGCTTCGCCATTGCGCCAAGAGATGGAGGCTGCGCCGATGAACGACAGCGCACCACTGACCGACCGCCTGGACGCGGGTCCGCTGATCTGCGCCGAGGGCTTCCTCTTCGAGCTCGAACGGCGGGGCTACCTCAGCGCCGGCGAGTTCGTCCCCGAGGTCGCCCTGGAGCACCCCGAAGCGCTCCGCGCGCTTCACGTGGACTACCAGCGCGCCGGCTCCGACATCGTCGAGGCGTTCACCTACAACGGTCACCGCGAGAAGATGCGGGTCATCGGCAAGGAGGACCTGCTCGAACCCCTCAACCGGGCGGCACTGCGGATCGCCCGCGAGGTGGCCGACGCCCACCCGGGCGACCTGATGGCCGGCAACATCTCCAACACCAACATCTGGGACCCCGCCGACCCGCAGCGCCAGGACGAGGTACGGGGCATGTTCCGGGAGATGGTGGGCTGGGCCGTCGAGGGCGGCGCCGACCTCATCATCGGGGAGACCTTCTACTACGCCGGTGAAGCGCTCGCCGCCCTCGAGACAGCCAAGTCCAGCGGGCTGCCCGTGGTGCTCACCATCGCCCCGATGGCGCAGAACGAGATGGCAGACGGCGTGGGCATCGTCGAGACCTGCCAACGGCTGGAGCAGGGCGGTGCCGACGTGGTCGGCATGAACTGCTTCCGCGGACCGCGGACCATGCTGCCGTGGCTGCGCGAGATCCGCGCCGCGGTGTCCTGCCACGTCGGCGCACTCCCGGTCCCCTACCGCACGACAGATGCCGAACCGACGTTCTTCAACCTCGGCGACCCCGGCGCGAGCGTGCCCTCCCCGCACGGGCGCACGTTCCCGACCGCACTGGACCCGCTGTACGCGAACCGCTACGAGATCGGCGCCTTCGCCCGCGAGGCCGCCGGGATCGGGATCAACTACCTCGGCGTGTGCTGCGGCGCGTCGCCGATGCTCATCCGCCAGGTCGCCGAGGCCGTCGGGCGCACCACCGAGGCCAGCCGGTACTCGGAGAGGATGGAGAACCACTTCCTGTACGGCGACAACGAGCGCCTGCCCGACCACATCGTGGCCCTCGGCGAGAAGGCCTGAGCGCAGGACCATCTCGGGGCACCGCGGCTGCTCGCCGCCGGTATCCCCCACCGACGTCGCTAGCTGCCGGGGGTGACCAGACCCGTCTCGTAGGCCGTGATGACCAGCTGAGCGCGGTCCCGCGCGTCCAGCTTGAACAGCAGGCGGCCGATGTGGGTCTTCACGGTGCCCAGCGTGACGTACAGGTCCTGGGCGATCTCGGTGTTGGACAGGCCACGCGCGATCAGCGTGAGCACCTCCCGCTCGCGATCGGTGATGCCCGGGAGGGCCGTGTCCGCGGCGGCAGCCGGGCCTCCCTGACGGGCGAACGCGGCGATGAGTCGGCGCGTGACGCGCGGCGCCAGCAGTGCCTCGCCTGCGGCGACCACCCGGATCGCGGTGATGAGCTCGGCCGCGGTGGAGTCCTTGACCAGGAACCCGCTGGCCCCGGCCCGGAGCGCGGCGTAGACGTACTCGTCGAGGTCGAAGGTGGTGAGGATGAGGACGCGGACCGACGCCGTCTCGGGTGTGGTGCAGATGCGTCGGGTGGCCTCGATCCCGTCCATCTCCGGCATCCGGACGTCCATCAGCACGACGTCAGGCTGGTGGTGACGGGCCAGCCGCACGGCCTCGGAGCCGGTCCCGGCTTCACCGACCGGCCGGAAACCGGGCTCGGCCTCGAGCAGCGCGCGGAAGCTCTCCCGGATGAGCGCGTGGTCGTCGGCGAGCAGCACGCGGGTTCCCGCCGTCGGCGTCGGGGCCGAGGCCGTCACGGGGCGGCGTCCGGCACGACACGGGGTATGTCGGCGACGACCTGGAACCCGCCGTCCGTGAGTGGACCGACGGTCAGCGTGCCGCCGTACGCGGCGATCCGTTCCCGCATCCCGATCAGACCGTGCCCACCGCCCGGGCGACGGCGCAGGGCCCTGCGTACCGGACCGTCGTCGACGACCTCGATGCGCACCGACTCGGTTGTCCTCCGCACGACGACCCGGCAGTGCCTGGCGGCGGCGTGCTTGACGACGTTGGTGAGGGCTTCCTGCACGACGCGGAACACTGCCAGGTCGACGCCGGGCGGGAGCGTGCCGGTCCCGCTCAGCTCGAGGTCGATCTCGAGGTCCGTGGCGCGGAACCGGTCGATAAGAACGGGCAGGTCCGCGCTGCCGGGCAGCGGGCCCCGTTCGGCGTCACCGGCGCCATCGGCGGTGGAGGGCCGGTCCACCTCGTCGGAGGCGGGCCGCAGCACCCCGAGCAACTGGCGGATCTCGGTCATCGCGGCCCGGCTGGTCTGCTCGATGGCGCTCAGCGCGGCCTTCGCGTGCTCGGGGTCTTCGTCGGCCAGGCGGCCGGCCACGGTGGCCTTGATCGTGATGAGGCTCATGCTGTGCCCGAGGACGTCGTGCAGCTCGCGGGCGATCCGGAGCCGCTCGTCGGCCACCGCCTCCCGGGCCGAGCGACGGGCGAACTCGGCCTCGGCCACGCGCCGCGACCGCACCACCCGGCCCGCGGCCCAGGCCGCGCTGAGCAGGACGACGACGATCCCGAGCTCGACCTGCCACCACAGCGGCACCTCGCTGCCGGCCGTGCCGCGGTCCGCCGGCCGGTGGATCCAGTAGAACGCCGGGATGGCCGCGGCTGCCGCGCCGAGGCCGGCCACCAGCACCGCCGCGGCGACGATGGTCCGGCTGGACAGGTTCGCCACGGTGTACATGGCGACGGCGACCGGGGCGTAGGTCGCCCACACCGCTCCCGCGCCGACGACGCCGAGCACGGTCGCCGAGACGGCGACCAGCACGACCCAGACCAGCACCGGAACGCTCCGGCGACGCCGGAGCAGCAGCGGCGACCCGGCGGCTGCCCCGACCAGAAGGGCGGCCCACGCCGGACCGGGATAGGGGGGTCCGGGCGGGTCGAGCGGCGTGTACGCCGCCAGGCACGCCAGTGCCGCAGCTGATGCGGCGTCCACGAATACCGCACGGCGCCGTCGGGCGTCCGGACGCGGGCCCAGGGCGACGAAGTGGCGCACACGAGCACGCTAGGCGCGGCGCGGAACGATCGCGTCCTACCCGGGTCAGACAGCCGTGTCCGACCCGAGTCGGACGCGGAGCGCGGTCCCGCGCTGCGATCTTCCGTCCATGACCATGACCACATCGGGGGAGCCCGGCACCCGGCCGACCCACACCGAATCCGACCCGCGTGCCGACCTGCGAGCGGCTGCGGTCCTCCTCGGGGCCGTGACCGTCGGCGGGGTGGGCGGGTTCGCGCTCGCCGAACTGCTCGGGATCGGCGGAACGCGCTGGAGTGGCTCCGAGCTCTCGGCCATCACCTCGGCGGTCGGCGCGCTGTTCGCGGGACTCGTCGCCGGCCGGCTGCTACTGGGCGGCAGGGGCTCGGCCATGGCGGTGCGCGCGCCGCGCCCCCTCACCAGTTGGCCGGGGACCCGCCTCGGCGCGGGCGCGCTCATCACGGGACCGCTGCTGCTGCTGGCCGGTGAGGCCGTCCGCTCGGGGCACCACTACTTCTATCCCGCGCAGCTCGCCGGGATGGTCAGCGCGCCAGGAACCATCCTGACCTCGTACGCCCTCTACACCGCGGGCCTCGTGCAGATGATCCCTGCGTTCCTCGCCCTGACCGGACTGATCGCCCAGGAGCGACCCGGTTGGGCCTTCTGGGGAGCAACCATCGCGATGGTCGGCAACACCGTGCGCATCTTCCAGGAAGGCATCAGCTTCCTGGGTCTGCAGCTCGTCGGGGCGCAGGGGCTGGAGGCCGCGACGGCGGCGGTGAGCGACACCTACGGAGCCTGGTACGTCCTGCAGACCCTTAACGGCAGCGACAACATCGCGTGGGCGGTGCTCGCGATCGGCGCGTACCGGGCAGGCGTGCTCGGCTGGGTGCCCGCGCTCGGCGTGGCGTTCATGATCACCCACTACAGCGGGGTGCTGAAGGGCAGCGACCTCAACTCCCTGAGCGGCGCGGTGCTGCTGGCCGCTGCGCTCGTCCCACTGGGGATCAGCCTGGCGCGGCGCGCCGAGCCCGTCTCCCGCAGGGTGTGGTGGGGCGGCCTCGCATCGCTGGCGCTGCTGGCGGCCCAGTACCTGCTCGCCGTGCTGAGCGGGTTCCAGAACCTGGGATGAGCGGAGCGCCCCGCCGCCGGCGCTCACCGACTTCGATAATCGCGGCTCGCGACCGGCTGACTGCGACCCCGCCGGCGTTAGGCCGGTTGACGGGCTGCCGGTCCGGGAACCGGTGATACCAGACGTAAGCTCGCCACCCGGACAAGGAGGACTCCGATGGGGTTCAGACTGCTCCCCCGCTTCCATCCCCGCCACCACCTGCGCAGGACCTTCACTGCCGGCCCGCTGCGGCTGCACGTCGGTCCCGAAGGCGCCAGCTGGGGACTCGGTGTGGGCCGCTGGTCATGGAACGCCAGAAGCCGCCGCCACACGGTCGACACCCCCGGTCCCGGCTACTGGCAGAGCCGGGGACGAGACCCGCGCCTCTAGCCACGTCCCGGTTCGGCCGAACACCGTACGTCGACGGTGACCTGACCGCGGGTGCGTAGCCGCAGCGGATCGGGGCAGCCGGTGGCGCCGGGCGGGACCCGCCGCGCGGAGAGCCTGAGGCGGAGGGAAACGCATGGCCGGCCGTCGCGACCACGCCACGCTCCAGACGATCGCCACCGAGGTCGGGGTGACGCCGTCGACGGTCTCGGCGACACCGGTCTGCTGGTCAACGGCAACGACATGCTGGCCACCGGCCTCTTCGTGGAGCACTACCAACGCTACGAGGTGATCTGGAACGGCGAGCGCGGGCGCACCGTCTTCTTCCAGAACGAGAAGCCGTACGACGTGCCGGACCAGGCTTCCTGGATCGGCCCGCGGGGCAACGGCTACGCCGCCTACAAGGTGGCCGACGAGGTCACCGACCACGAGCTCTGGGGTGGTGGCGTGTACAGCTTCTTCAACGCGAACCCGAGCGTGCGGGTGGACCGCGGCTTCGAGGTGCCGATCCGGTCCGGCTGCACAGCCTGCTGACGGTCTCCCTCGGCGACGTCGGCACGATCGCCAACGTGGTCAACGACACCGGGGGGTCGGTGCCGAACCCCGCGGGTAACACCACACCGCGCACGGTCGTCTCCTACCCCTGACCGACCGGCCCCTGAGCGCTGCCCGTCCGGCTGCAGATCCGGAGCGGCCGGCGGGCAGTTGCATCATGAGGCGATCTTGAACAGCAGCTCGCTCAGCTGGCGCCACCGTGTTGTGGATGTAGGTGCGGGGGATCGTCCGGGCGGCCGGGGCGTCCAGGTGGACCGGCTGCTGCAGGCAGAGCTCCGGCACTTCGGAGCCGTAGTGCTGTCAGAACGGCCTCTGCTACAGCACTGTGGCTCCTAGGTGCGATGAGTCCGGGACCCCGGCGTAGTCGGGCAGTTCGACGCCGTTGATCGCGCGCTCGATCAGCTCGAGGTCCCATTCGGGCTCCGCGCTCGGCTCCGCGTCCGGCCCCGGGACGTCACGGCTGCGCACGTGCAGCCGGCCGATCTCCTGGTTGGCCTCGACGAACGAGCGCATCCGCCCCTCGTAGCCGGCGAACCCGGCCTCCGGGTCCCACCCGGCCGCGGCCAGCTCTCCGGCCAGCAGATACGCGCCGACCAGGGCCAGCCCGGTGCCCTGTCCGGACATCGGCGACGAGCTGAACGCCGCGTCCCCGAGCAGCCCCACCCGCCCGCTCGACCAGCGGTCCATCACCACCTGGGCGACCTGGTCGAGGTAGAAGTCCGGGGTGTCGTCCAGGTGGGCGAGGATGCGGGGGGTCAACCAGCCCAGGCCGGCCATCCGCTCGCGCAACAGGTCCTTCTGGGCCGCGACGTCGCGGTGGTCGACGTCGAAGTCGGCCGAGGGGAAGGAGAACATGGCCATCGCCCGGGTGGCGTCCTGGATGGGCCGCAGGCCGGCGGAACGCCCGGACTCCGCCTCCTGGAAATCGATCACCCAGCGATCCAGCCCGAACTCGTTGGGCACGCTGTAGAAGGCGAGCACGAGCCCGAGGTGGCGGACGAACCGCTCGCGCGGGCCGAACACCATCGCTCGCAGCGCCGAGTGCAGCCCGTCCGCGCCGACCACCAGGTCGAAGCGCCGCCGGTCGCCGCCCGCGAAAGCCACGTCGACCCCGTCCGCGTCCTGCGTGAGCTCGGCGATCCGGTCGCCGAAGACGTACTCGACGCCGTCCCGGGTGTCGTCGTAGAGCACCTGGGACAGGTCGCCGCGCAGGATCTCGATCTCCGAGATGTACCCGTCGCCGCCGTCGTCGTCCGCGCGGAAGGTCTCCAGCACGTTCCCGTCCACGTCCACGGTGTTCGCGCCCGCGGTCTCGGTGCGGGCAGCGCGCACCGGCGCGTCCAGTCCCATCCGCCGGATGACCTCCTTGGTCACCCCGCGCGCGTCCACCGCCTGCCCACCGGGACGCAGCTCCGGGGCCCGCTCCACCACGGTCACCTCGGCCCCCCGCCGGCACAGCCAGTGGGCCAGAGCGGGCCCCGCGATGCTCGCCCCCGCCACCAACACCCTGATACCGCTCACAACGCCCCCTGCTCGTCCGATTCGTGTCGAGATGTGGAGTCGGACCCGTCCTCGGCCCACCCGCTCCCGGCAGTGAGACCGGGGCGCGGTGAGGAACTCATCGCTGCGCAGTCATCCGCCGGGCGCTGGTCGACCGGAACCCGCTCGGGTTGACGCCTCGGACCCGCTTGAACGCCGCGCTGAACCCGAACGGGTCGGAGTAACCCACGGCGCGGGCAACCTCCGCGACCGTGGTCGCCTCCTGCTCGGCCAGCAGGTCCGCCGCAAGTGTCATGCGCCAGTGGGTGAGGTACGTCAGCGGCGGTTCGCCGACCAGGTCGGCGAACCGCTTGGCCAGCGTCGAGCGCGACACCCCGGTGCGGTCGGCCAGCGCGGAGACCGTCCACGGCGCCGCCGGGTCGGCGTGGAGCAGGCGCAGCGCCTCGCCGACCACCGGGTCCCGCTGGGCGGCCCACCACGCGGGGGGCTCGCCGCCGGGCCGGTCGAACCACGTGCGCAGCGTGCAGACCAGCAGCCAGTCCAGCAGCCGGTCCAGCACCACCTGCTGGCCCGGGGTGTCGGTGGCCACCTCGGCGGCGAGGTGGTCCAGCACCGGGTCGCCCGTGTCCCCCGGGTCCACGCGCAGCACGACGGGTAGCGCGTCCAGCAGCCGCCGGCTGATCTCGCCGCGCACCGGATAGGCACCGACGATCAGGGTCGTCGCGCCGTCGCCGTCGTCGCCGCAGTCGTTCCAGCCGAGCCGGTGCCGGGTGCCACCCTGCTCGGGCGTCGCACAGTGCTCACCGCACGCGACCGGCTCGGCCCGGGTCCCGACCTCGTCGACGAACGTGAACGTCCCGGGGCCCCGCACGACGACCGTCTCGTAGGCGCGCAGCGGTTCGGGCGGGCAGTGCTCCGGCACGATCCAGCCCGACCCGCCGAGGACGGTGCACAAGGTCAGCGGCGGGCCGTCCACGAAGTGCAGCGCCCAGGGCGGGGTCAGGGTCGAGCTGCCGAACAGCGAACCCTGGGCCCGCACTCCCCGGATCAGGTCATCGAACACGGCCACTGCGCGAGATTAGACGAATACACAGGCGATCCGGCTCCTCACCTATGGATTCGTCCGAGCCCGCCCCGTTCACTCGATGTCATGACCAACGGCACCACCCTCGTCCTCGGCGCCACCGGGAAGACCGGCCGGCGGATCCTCGCCCGGTTGCGGCTGCACGGCACACCCGTGCGTGCTGCCTCCCGGTCCAGCCGGGTCCGGTTCGACTGGTCCGATCCCGGCGGCTGGGACGCGGCCCTGCAGGGCGTCACCGCCGTCTACGTCGTGGCCCCGCGCGTGCCCGGTCCGGTGCACGAGTTCGTGGCCCGGGCCGAGGTCGCCGGCGTGCAGCGCCTCGTCCTGCTCTCCGGGCGCGGCGCCGACACCTGGGGCGACTCCCCGTTCGGGCTGGACATGCGCTCGGCGGAGGACGCCGTACGCGGCTCGGCGCTGGAGTGGACCGTCCTGCGGTCGTCGAACTTCGACCAGAACTTCGACGAGGACGTCTTCCACACCCCGCTTCTCACCGGCGAGCTGGCGCTCCCGGCCGGTGCGGTCCCCGAGCCGTTCATCGACATCGAGGACGTCGCCGACGCCGCGGCCACGGTGGTGACCGAGCCCGGCCGCCACGCCGGACGGATCTACGAGCTGACCGGACCGCGTGGGATCACCTTCGCCGAGGCCGTCGACCTGATCTCCCGGGCGTCCGGGCAGCCCATCACCTACAAGCAGATCTCCCCCGCCGAGTACACCGCGACGCTGGTCGAGGACGGCGTGGGCGAGGACGACGCCCACCACGTCGCCGAGATGTTCGTGCTGATGGAACGCGGGCTGATCGCCGCGACGACGGACGACCTCGCCACCGTGCTGGGACGGGCGCCCCGGACCTTCGAGGACTACGTCGTGCGGACCGCAGCGGCGGGGGCCTGGCGGCGATGACCCGGTCCCCCTCACCTCCGGAAGGACCGCGATGAGCACCGACGCCAGTTCACTGACCGCCCAGGACCTCGAGTTCCTCCGACGCCCCCTGCACGGGTTCCTGTCCGTGGCCGGGGGGCCGCACCCGCCACAGCCTCGGCCCGTGTGGTTCGAAGCCACTGCCGAGGGCACGGTCCAGCTGTTTACCGCCCCGGACTCGCTGAAGGTCCGACGCCTGCGCCGCGACCCCCGCGCCTCGATCGTCGTCGCCGCGCCGGTGGGTGAACGCGAGCGCTGGGTGTCGGTCGCCGGCCCCACCACGGTGGAACCCGACGGAGCGCACGACCTGGCCGCCCGCCTCGCCGCCCGCTACTGGGGCCCCGGCAACCCGGCCCGGGCCGACGACCTCGCCGAGATCTTGGCCGCGGACCAGGTCCGCCTCGTCATCCACCCGGAGACCGTGAGTCGCTACAGGTATTGATCTTCGCGGCCGTGCGCTAGTGGGGTCCGTCCAGCGGGGTGAGCAGGACGATCGGGATCTCGCGGTCGGTCTTCCGCGCGTAGTCGTCGTAGAGCGGGAAGATCTCCACCATCTGCGCCCACAGGGCCGCGCGCTCGGCCGAGGACGCGACGCGGGCGCGTCCGGTGAACCGGCGAGTGCCGACCTGCACCCCGACGCCGGGGTCCGCCTGGAGGTTCATGAACCATGCCGGGTCCTCGTCGGCGCCGCCCTTGGAGGCGACGACGACGTAGGCGTCGCCCGAGGTGCCGTAGATCAGGCAGGTGCGGCGAGGCGTCCCGGTCCGGCGTCCGGTCGTGGCGAGCACGAGGGTCCGCACGCCGTTGTTCTCGTGGCCTTCGGCGCCGCCCGAGGCGAGGTACGTGCGGGTGTGTTCGGCGACCCAGTCCCACTGCGAGTCGGTGGCGCGGTCGAGGTCCTCGGCGATGGCCATGGCGGCTGTCCTTCCGGTAGGGGCGATGGTGCGACGGAGCCGTACGTCCACTACTTCGTGATCTCGTAGCGCAGAAGTGCCACGCCGTTGTCGAACGCGGTGGCCTCCACCAGCAACAGGTCGTGCCCGTCCACGAAGACGCGCGTTCCCGTGCCGCGTGACACCGGGCAGACCAGCATCCGGACCTCGTCGACGACGCCGGCGTCCAGCAGGGAGTGCATGAGCGTCAAGCTCCCCCACAGCCAGATGTCCTTGCCGCTCTGCCCCTTGAGCGCCCGGACGGTGGCGACCGGGTCGCGCGTCACGGTCGCGGCGGGAAAGTCACCCCAGGGTGCCTCGTCGAGCTTCGACGAGGCGACGATCTTGGTGAGGTTGTTGAGCTTCTGGCCGTACTCGCCCTGCTCCTCGGCGTACGGCCAGTAGTCCTTGGTCTGGGCGTAGGTGGTGGCGCCGAGAACCATCGTGTCGACCGAGTCGATGAACCCCATCAGGTTCGCCTTGAACGCGGGGTTGGTCTTCTCGGAGAAGGGCTCCCCGGACACGAAGGTGAGCCCGCCGTCCTCCTCCGCGGCGATGTTGTCGACGGTGACCCACTGCTGGACGACGAGCTTCCGCATTGGCTGCCCTTCCGGTACGTGCGGCCACGCCGGCCGCATCCGCCACTGGGACGGAGTCGCCACGTGGGTCTCGACATCCCGGCCACGAAGTTCCGTGTCGAGATCGACCGATCAACGCTCCTCGGGTGCGGGTCGGTGTGTGCGTCGGCGGAGGTAGCGGCGTTCGGCCTCGTTCCGGGTCAGGGCGGCGGCGGCGCTGAACTCGTCGTCCGCCCGGTCGTGGTCGCCGAGTTGGTCGAGGAGGTGCGCGCGGACGGCGTGGGCGCGCTGCGCGACGAGGGGGTCGTCGGTGATGTGGTGGTCACGATCGAGCTGTTCGAGCAGGGCGAGCCCGCGGCGTGGCCCGAAGGCATGTGCGACGGCGACGGTGCGGCTGAGGCGGACCGGCGCAGCGGGCTGCAGACGTTCGAGCCACAGATACAGGGCGGCGATCTGTGGCCAGTCGGTCTCCGCAGCGGTCCTCGCCTGTGCGTGGGTGGCGGCGATGGCCGCCTGGAGCTGATAGGGCCCGACACGCTCCTGCGACCAGGCTTGCTCGATGAGCTCCCGACCCTCGGTGATCAGGATCTCGTCCCACCCGGCGCGGTCCTGCTCGGAAAGGACGACGAGTTCCTGGTGAGGGTCCGTACGGGCGGCGCGGCGTGCTTCGGTCAGCAGCATGAGCGCGAGCAGTCCTGCCACCTCGGCATCTCCGGGCAGAAGTCCGTGGAGCATCCGGGCGAGCCGGATCGCCTCCGCGGTGAGGTCGGTGCGGGTGAGCCGGTGGCCGGCGGTGGCGGTATACCCCTCGTTGAAGATCAGGTAGAGCACCTTCATCACGACGGGGAGGCGCCCGGTGACGTCGTCCTCGTCGCGCATCTCGAAACGGGCGCCGGCCTTCGTGAGAGTCTGCTTGGCCCGGCTGATCCGGGTACCCATCGTGGACTCCGTCGTGCCGTAGGCGTGGGCGATCTCATCCGTCGTGAGCCCGCCGACCGCGCGCAGGGTGAGCGCGACCTGGGAGACCTCGCTGAGTGCCGGGTGGCAGCACAGCAGCAGCAGTTGGAGGCTGTCGTCGTGGTCGACGACGGCGGGTCCAGGTCGGCTGGGATCGACGAGCACGGGGTCGGCGTGGGCGGCGTCCTCCTCGCGGCGGTGCGCAGCCTGTTCGGAGCGGATGAGATCGATCATCTTGCGATAGCCGACGCGGATCAGCCAGCTACGCGGCTCATCCGGCACGCCCTTGTCGGGCCACTGCCCGGTGGCGACGATCAGGGCTTCCTGCACGGCATCCTCGGCGAGCTCGAACCGGCCGAAGCGACGCACCAACGCACCGAGCACGTGCGGCGTCTCGTTCCGCAGCATGTGCTCGATGCGCCGGGTCCCGGCTTCCCCGGTGCCGTCGGTCGGGGGCGCCATCAGGCGAAGTCGTCGCCCATGATCGGTCGAATCTCCATCGGCTCGCCCAGTGCGTCAACCATCCGGGCGACGATGTCGCGGGCGCGCTCGAGGCTGGAGACGTCGATGATCGCGAAACTCGCGAGAACCTCCTTCAGCTCGGCGAAGGGGCCGTCCGTGGCAACGACGCCCGCGTCGGTCTTCCGGACCGTCGTGGAGACGGCGGGATGGCCCAGGCCCTCGCTCTGCACGAACTCCCCGGTCTCGCGCAGCTCGGCCTCGAACTTCTGGTAGGCGGCGAACGCGTCGAGAGCCTCCGGGCTGGGCACGTCGGCGGTCTCGGCGTCCCACGCCTGCGCGGGGGTGTAGCTCAACAGCAGGAACTTCATGACTCTCCATCGGATATCGGTGGCGGATCAGATCAGTCGGGTCACACCCCACTCCGGAGGCGCAGCGCGGACACGGTGACCCACGAGAGCGCGATCAGTCCGGTGACGGCGATCTGGATGCTCGACTCCGTGGGCGACATCGGCAGCAGCAGCACGACGGCGACCAGCCCGTTGCCGATCGAGGCCCACACCCGGCGGCGCCGGATCGAGCGGACGAGCAGCGCGATGCACGCACCGGCGAGGGCGATGAACGACACCGCTGCCGCCGCCGTGTGCACGATCGAGTGCCACGACATCTCCACGACGCCCGCCGGTGCGCCGATCGGGAACCCGTTCTGGGCGTCCATCGGGAAGCAACCGGCGATCAGGAAGCCCGCGCCGAAAACACTGAGGAGGATCGGGGCGATCCGCGAGCCTGCGCCCGTCGAGACGATGCATCGGTGTGCGACAGCGAAGGCGATCGCGCCCAGTCCCGCCAGCACGAACGAGACCTGCTGGAGCCAGCCGAGTCCGCCGGTGGCGAGCTGGCTGAGCGGATGGATGCGGATGTCGAATCCCTCCCGCGTCAGCGCCTGCACCGCGGACGAGACGTAGAAGAAGGGTCCGGCGAGCGCGGCAGCCGTGAGCAGCCCGCGAGTGCGCCTGCGAGCCGCAGGTGCTCCGAGGTCGTGCACCGCCTGGGGGATGGTGCTGGTGACCATGATGTCCTCCGGTCGCCGAGTGCGTCGTCGCCCGGGTCCGGGCGGCGTTCACGGACACCACGGAGCCGAATGTGCCGTCTCGACATCCTCGGCAGGACGTTCTCGGAAGATTTCTCGCCCCGCCGTGTCGAGAACCCGGCAGCCGCTCCGACGTACCGGCGAGAGCGGCCGCATCGGAGTCGCTCCCGGCGCAGTCGAGGAGCACATCATGAACGACAACACGACCACCCTGCCCGCCGGCGCGGATGACGGCCGGCAGGAGGAGCATCCCCAGCCCAGCGACCGCATCCGCGCGCTCGACCGGCTCGTCGGCACCTGGACGGTGACCGGCGGCGCCGAGGGGACCGTGCGCTACGAGTGGATGCCCGGCGGGCACTTTCTCATCCAGCACGTCGAACTCGAACAGTTCGGTCGGTCCGTCACCGGATTCGAGGTCATCGGGCACCTGCACCCGTTCGGCGAGCCCGTCGGCGAGGAGATCGCATCGAGGTTCTACGACTCGATGGGCAACACCTTCGACTACGTCTACGAGCTCGAAAACGACACTCTCACCATCTGGGCAGGCGCGCACGGCAGCCCCGCATACTTCCGCGGTACGTTCACAGACCGCGATCACACGATGACCGGTGACTGGGTCTACCCGGGAGGCGGCGGATACACCAGCACCATGACCAGGCAGTAACCGGCAGGCTCCGTCTCAGACGCTGCGCAACACCGAGACGATCACGCCCAGCACAACGGCCTCGTCGCCGTCGATGACGTCGTAAGCCGGGTTCCGCGGCTCGAGGTACACGTGCCCGTTGCGGCGGCGGTACACCTTCACCGTGGCCTCCCCGTCGATCATCGCGGCGACGATCTGCCCGGAATGGGCCTCGGACTGCTGGCGCACCACGACGGTGTCACCGTCGCAGATCGCCGCGTCGATCATCGAGTCACCGCGCACCCGCAGGGCGAAGACGTTGCCGCGCCCGGCGAGAGCGCGGGGCAGCGTCAGCACGTCGTCGACGTGCTCCTCGGCCACGATGGGAGTCCCCGCAGCGATATCGCCGACCACGGGCACGGCCACCGAGTCGTCGGCAGCCCGCCGCGGCCGGGGCTCCTGCAGGAAGACGCGCACGTCGATCGGCCGGCACATCGCCGTACCGCGCCGGAGGAATCCCTTCTCCTCCAGGCTCGCCACATGCTTCGACACCGACGACGATGACCGCAGCCCGACGGCATCCCCGATCTCGCGCGTGCTCGGCGGATACCCGTACCGGACCACCCAGTCCCGGATCGTGACCAGGATCCGCTGCTGGCGCGGCGGTAGCGTCGAGGTGTCCAGGTGCTCGAACACATCATGATCATCGGAGACGGGCACCCGCGGATGGTAGAGGCGGGCAGCCGGGTCGAGCCCCGGTGGGCGACGACGTGACGCAGGAGATGATGCCCACGGCCCATCCGGTGTTTCTCGGCTTCTAGTGTCGGCCGCATGACCATGCTGCGGTTCGACGGGGATGCCGCGCGACGTACCGAGCGAACGTATGCGAGCCCCGATGTCGTCGCGCAACGGGAGCACGTGCTGTCATTGCTCGCGCCGCAACCGGGAGAGCGGGTTCTCGACGTCGGATCCGGGCCCGGTTACCTGTTGGCGTCGATCGCTGAGGCGGTGGGCCCGTCGGGCGTGGTGCACGGCCTGGACCCGAGCCCGGCGATGCACGCGCTCGCCGCTGCACGCACCGGGGGGACGCCGTGGGTCCACCTCGACGAGGGTGACGCCGTCTCGCTGCCGTACTCCGACGACACGTTCGACGCCGTCGTGTCGACCCAGGTCTACGAGTACGTCGCCGACATCTCAGGAGCGCTCGGCGAGCTGCGGCGGGTCCTGCGGCCCGGCGGGCGGGCGTTGATCCTCGACACGGACTTCGACTCGCTGGTGTGGCACACCGCCGACCGGGAGCTGAACCGGCGGGTCCTCACGGCCTGGGACGAGCACCTGGTGCACCCGCGCCTGCCGCAGACGCTGGCCGGGCTGCTGCGCCGCTCCGGGTTCGTCGTCACGGGGCAGCACGTGCACGTCATGTTCAACCCGCGGCTGACAGAGGACTCGTACAGCGCCCACATGATGCAGACGATCTCGCGGTTCGTCGTCGGCCGGCAGGGCCTGACCGCGGCCGACGCCGAGGCGTGGCTCGCCGACCTCCACGCGCGCAGCGACGAGGGCGACTACCTGTTCAGCGTCAACCGGTACGTGTTCGTGGCGACGGCAGCCTGACCTCACTCGACCGTGCCGGCGGTCACGGCTGCCGCCGCGGTGCCGTCGGCATGACGACCCGCAGCTGGAGCATCGCCGCGAACCGCGCTTCCGGGTCGGTGAGGTCGATGCCGCCGACCTCGGTGAGGCGGCGCAGCCGGTAGCGGAAGGTGTTGGGGTGGACGTAGACGGCCGCGGAGGCCGCGACGACGTCACCGAAGGCCTCCAGCCACGCCCGCAGGGTCTCCACCAGGTTCGTGTTGTGCTGCTCGTCGTAGGCGAAGAGCCGGGCCACCGGGCCGGTCGGGCGGTCACCGCGCGCCGAGACGAGGTCGCGCAGCTCCAGCACCAGCGCCTCGACCTGCACGTCGGACAGCCGCGCGACCCGGCGCCCGCGGCCGCCCTCCGCGCGGAGCACCCGCAGCGCCCGGTCGGCGCTGGCCCGCGCACCGGCCAGGCCTGCGGCGTCCTGCGCCGGTGGGCCGACCCCGATGACGGGACGGGCGCGGTCACCGACCCGGTCGAGGAAGTCCGCGGCGATCCGCCCGGCCCGCGTCTCGCCGTCGACGTCGGGGGCGACGGGCACGAGCCCGTAGGCGACGTCCCCGACGAGCGCGGCGGCACAGCGCGGGTGCACCGCGCTGAGGTGCACGGCGAGGCCGTCGGCCAGCCGCTGCCGTTCGGTGGCCAGGTCGGCGTCGCCTGCGATGGAGCGGTGGGCGTCGGGGCGGCCGAGCGTCGCCATCGCGAGCACGACCACCGGCTGGTCGGCCAGGCCGAGCCGGTCGAGGGCCTCGCGGGCGCCTGCCCCGCCCTCCAGCGCGGTGCTCACGAGGTCGGCACGCAGCCTGCGCTCGACGTCGGCGCCCGCCCGGATCCGCAGCAGGTGCAGCGCCACGAGCCGCGCCGCGTCCGCCAGTGCCTGGGTGCGGTCGGGGCTGAGCGGGGCCCGCACGGCGGCCCAGATCGAGCCGAGCGCCTCGTCACCGGCGCGGACGGCCACCGCGACGCGCGGCAGGTCCACCCCGTCGAGGCCCAGGAGGAGCGGTTCGACGAGCACCGGCCGGTCGCTGCCGTAGAGCTCCCGGAACACCCCTCGTTCGGCGATCACCCGGGAGAAGCGTTCGGGGACCTGCCGGCCGAGGATCGTCTCCACGCGCGATGCGTCGGCCTCGTCCTGACGCCCGGAGAACGCCAGTACCCGGAAACTGAGGTCCTCGATGGTCACCGGCGCGTCGATGAGCGCGGCGATGGCGTTGGCGAGGGCGAACAGGTCACCGGACGGGATCCCGCCGAGCGTCTCGGCGCGGGCGTCGCCCACGTCGCCCTCACCCAGCAGCGCGCGCAGCATCGCCGCGAGCTGCGCCCAGGACGCGCCGGGGGTCAGCCCGACCAGTGCCACACCGGACTCCTCGGCCGCGGCGGCGACCTCGGGCGAGACGGTGACGGGCATGCGGACGACCAGCCCGGCGGCGCCGTGCCCGCCCAGCGTGAGCAGCAGCTGCTCGAGCTCCGCGGGCGCGCCGATGCCCACGCCCAGCACGAGCGCGTACCGCGGCAGCACCGGTTCCTCGAACGGGTCGTGGATCACGACGCCCCCGATCGGGCCCGCCCGGCCCGGGTCACCGTGGAGGAGCTCCAGCAGCGTGCCGAGGTCGGCGAGCACCCGGCCGAGGCCGCGCTGCGATCGCAGGTCCATCGAAGCAGCACCGCCCGACGCTAGGGAGCCGGTCGGCGAGTCTAGATCGCCCCGCTTGTTCGTGCCGGGGGACGATCATCGTGGCGACCGCGGCACCTCACAGGGGCAGCCAGTCCGTGCCGGTGGTGACCGCGGCCAGCGCGTCGGGAAGCGGCTCGACGCCGAGACCGGGCGCGGTCGGGACCGGAAGGTGGCCGTCCTCCAGCACGAACGGCGGCGTGATGTCCGTGCGGTAGTAGCGATCGGACGCGGACGTGTCGCCGGGCAGCGTGAAGCCGGGCAGCGCGGCCAACGCCACGTTGGCCGCCCGGCCCAGCCCGGTCTCCAGCATGCCGCCCGCCCACACCGGCACGCCGTGCGCCGCGCACACGTCGTGGACGCGGCGCGCTTCGAGGTAGCCGCCGACCCGGCCGGGCTTGATGTTGACGATCGAGCACGCGCCCAGCCGGATCGCGTCCGCCGCCGCCTTCGCCGACGTGATCGACTCGTCCAGGCAGATGGGCGTGGCGAGGGTCCTGGCCAGCTCCGCGTGGCCCAGCACGTCCTCCTCGTCGAGCGGCTGCTCGATCAGTAACAGGCCGAACGGGTCGAGCCGGGCCAGGTGGCGGGCGTTGGCCAGGGTGTAGGCGGTGTTCGCGTCGACCTGGAGCAGCACGTCGTCCCCGAAGCGCTCGCGCACGGCGCGCACCGGCTCCACGTCCCACCCCGGCTGGATCTTGAGCTTGATCCGGACGTAGCCCGCGTCCAGGTACCCGTCGACGGCGTCGAGCAGCTCACCGACCGACCCCATGATCCCGACCGACACCCCGCACGGCACCCGCTCGCGGACGGCGCCCAGCTCGCGGGCCAGCGGCCGGCCCGCCGCCCGCAGCTCGGCGTCGAGCACGGCCATCTCCAGGGCGGCCTTCGCCATCCGGTGGCCCTTGAAGCGGTGCAGCGCCGGCGCGACCATGTTCGCGTCCAGCCGCTCGTGCGCCGCCAGCGCCGGGACGAGGTAGCGGCGCAGCACGTCGGCCGCGCCGTCCACGTACTCGGAGGAGTACAGCGGGTCCGTCAGGGCCACGCACTCGCCCCAGCCCTCCGCCTCGTCGGTGACGGCACGCAGGAGCAGCACGTCGCGGGTCGTCTCGACACCGAACGACGTGCGGAACGGCGCCACGAGCGGCATCCGGACCCGCCGCAGCTCCACCCCGGTCAGCTTCATCGGACCGCCCTCCCGGCGTCACGGTTGCGGGTGAGGACGTACCACCCGGTCCTGTCGAACCCGGCGACGCGGGAACCGCCCGCGATCGCCGGGGCGAGCACCTCACGCATCGCCACCCGCCACTCCTTGCCGTAGCCCGCGTCGGCGGCCCGCAGCTCCTCGATGTCGCGCGGGACGGCCACCAGCAGGGTGTCGCCGTCGAGCGAGCCGGCAACCGGCCCGTCGCGCTCCGAGCGGCCCAGCGCGACCACCGCCCCCGCCGCCAGCTCGGCCTGCACGTCGCACCACCGGAACGACCCGGAGCAGGCCGCGACGACGGCCGGGTCCTCGAGGTCCCACCGCAGCAGCAGGCGGTCGGTCTCGTCACCGCCGTTGATGCCGTCGTGCACTCCGCCGTAGAAGTTGGGCAGGTACTCGACGGGGGCGGCGGCGAGCTTGACCAGGTTGAAGTACGCGTTGCGGCGGACGAGCGGGTCGAACGTCCAGGTGACCGCCGAGACCCCCCGCCGCAGCGCCCACGCACGCTGGTGCAGCTTCAGCGCGTACCCGACGTGGCGGCCGCGCCCGGACGCGGCCACGCCGGCGATGTGACTGTGCATCATCCCGTCAGCGGGCGCGCCGAAGAAGCCGACGCAGGCACCCACCAGCTCCGCCCCGTCGAACGCGCCCGCGACGTAGTTCCCGCCCTTCGCGAGCGCACGCAGCAGCTCGGTGGTCACCGGCGGGTTGGCCGGGTCCGGCCGCCAGATCGCGTCGTAGAGCCGGTAGACCGCCTCCAGCCCGGCAAGGTCGGCGATCTCCCGCATCCGCACGCCTGCCGTGGCCGCGGCCGCCTCGGCTGCCACCCGTGCCGGCGTGGACGCGTCGTCTGCTCCGCCGTCGATGCTCATGGTTGCGCCCGGGTCCGTGCTCGTCCGCGCGCCGCACCGCCCGGGGACCCGGCGAGCAGGTCGTCCACCAGCGCGGCGACGAGCGCGGCGCGCCCCGGCAGGTCGGCGACGACGACGTGCTCGTCGTCGGCGTGCGCTCCCCCGCCCGTTGCGCCGAGCCCGTCCAGCGTGGGCGTGCCGACGCCCGCGGTGAAGTTGCCGTCCGAACCGCCGCCCACCGCGGCGCGGGCCGGCGGCGGCAGCCCGAGCTCGGCGGCCAGCCGGACCGCGCGCCCGAACGGCTCCTCCGACGCCGCGGCCGCGAGCGGGGGACGGTTCGGGCCACCCGTCACCTCGACGCGCGCGCCGGGCAGCACCGGTCGCAGCGCGCGGATCCCGGCGTCCACCCGCCGCTGCTCGGCGGTGTCCCGGACGCGGACGTCGACCGTCACCTCGCCCGATGCGGCGACCGTGTTCGAGGCGGACCCGGCCGACATGAGGGTCGGGGTGACCGTCGTGCCGCGCCCGGGATCGGCCAGTGCGTGCACGGCGAGCAGCTGGTGGGCCAGCTCGACGGTCGCGTTGATCCCGCGTTCGGGTTCGAGCCCGGCGTGGGCGGCGCGGCCGGTGACGGTGATCCGGTACAGCGACACGCCCTTGCGCTCCGTCTTGAGCGCACCCCCGTCGGCCGCGGCCTCCAGCACGAGCGCCGCGGCACACCCGGCCGCGTCGGCCTCCACGAGCACGCGCGACGTGGGCGAGCCCAGCTCCTCGTCGCCGGTGACGAGGAGCGTCACCCCGGGACGCCCGGGTGCCGTCGCCCCCGCCAGCTGCAGCGCGTGCATCCCGACGACCAGCCCGGCCTTCATGTCGAAGCAGCCCGGCCCCCGCAGCACCCCGGCGTCGACGCGGAACGGGTGGGTGGCGAGCGAGCCGACCGGCCACACGGTGTCGTGGTGGCCGAGCAGCAGCACCCGCGGCGGGCCCTCGCCCAGCCGCCAGCGCAGGTGGCTGCGGCCCTCGGCGACGAGCCGCTCGGGCGCCACGCCGAGCACCCGCGTGCCGACCCGCGCCACGGCGTCGGCGCTCGCCGCGACCGCGGCCAGGTCGGCCGACGGCGACTCGCACGTCACCAGCTCCTCGATGTCGGCGAGCATCCCGGGGAGCGCGGCGTGCATGCGCGCGACGAACGTGGTGCGGTCCGGGCCGTCCCGCACCGTCTCGGAGCCCGGCACTCAGCTCACCCTCGGGGTGGCGCGCGCACCGAAGTGCACGTACCGCTGGCCGGTGGGCAGCTCGTAGAACGTCACGGGGAACCAGCTCTGCACCGAGCCGGGCAACTGCACCAGGAACAGGTTCTCCTCGACCGGCACCAGCGCGTACTCCTGCGTCTCCTCGGGGACCAGCTCGGCGAGTGGGCCGATCACCGTCGTCCGCATCACGGGCCCGTCCGGGCCTTCGGCGACCTCGACCCGGACGCCCGCCCGCTCGTAGGTGCCCACGTGCCGGGACACGTCCACGGACACGGGCTCGGCCGGCGGGGTGGGCAGCCGGGGCAGCTCGACGTCGACGAGCTCGGCGAAGATCTCACGGTAGAGGTCTTCGTGCAGGTCACGGTTGTTGCCGCCGTTGGTGAGCAGCGCGACGGCGAACCCGTGGGACGGCAGCAGCTCCAGGAAGGCCGCCTGCCCGACCGTGTTGCCGCCGTGCCCGATGACGCGGTGGCCGCCCCAGTCGTTCCGGATCCACCCGAGACCCCACGAGTCGCCGAGCGTGTGCTTGTCGGGCAGGTCGGCCTGCTTGGACGCCATCTCCGCGGCGGCCTCCTCGCTGAGCAGCCGGGTGCCGTCGGGCGCGAGGCCACCGGTCAGGTGCAGGCGGGCGAAGCCGAGCAGGTCGGCGACGGTCGAGTTGATCAGACCGGCCGGACCCGCCGACCGCTGGAGCGTCCAGACAGGAGCCCGCACGGGGTCGGTGCCGGGCTCGCCGATGTGCCCCACCGCGGCCCGGTGCAGCAGCGCCTCCTCCGGCAGCGTGCTCGTGCGCCGCAGCCCCAGCGGCTCGAAGATCCGCTTGCGTACCGCCTCGTCCCACGTGCCGCCGATGATCTTCTCGATCACCCGCCCGGCCAGCGAGAACCCCGAGTTGCAGTACGACCAGGTGGCGCCGAGCGGGTGGCTCTGCGCCACGTCGACGAGCTGCGCCACGTACTTCTCGAGGTTGTCGTCGCCGCGGCCGGTGTCGGTGAAGACGTCACCGTCGATCCCGCTGGTGTGGGTCAGCAGGTGCCGCATCGTCACCCCCTTCGTAGCGTCCGGGTCGGCGAGCCGCAGCTCGGGCAGCACCTCGACGATCGGCGCGTCGAGGTCCAGCAGGCCCTCGTCGACGAGCTGCATCACGATGGTCGTCGTCCAGACCTTGGTGATCGACCCGATCTGGAACACCGAGTCGGGTGTGGTCCCGACACCGGTATCGACGTTCAGCACGCCGTGTGCGGCCTCGACGAGCTCGTCGTCACCGCCGGGGTGCAGGCGCAGGATCCCGAGGGTGGCGCCAGGGACACCGTAGCGCGCGGCCAGCGCGGTGAGCCGCCGCTGCCAGTGCGCGGCGTCGATGCGCGGGCGGCGCGGACCGGTGGCGTCCCCGGCGTACTGCTCCACCCAGTCGAGGACCCGGCGGTTGAAATCGGTCCGGTGCGACGGGCGGCCGTCGAGGATGAAGATGTGCGAGCCCTCCGGGTAGAGCACCAGCCGGGTCGGGACGCCCTGCTCCCGCAGTGCCGTGTGCCACTGCTGGGCCTGGCCGACCGGGCAGAGCAGGTCGGCCCCGCCGTGCACGATCAGCGTCGGCGTGCGCACCCGGTCGATGTGGGTCAGCGGGGACATCGCGGCGTACCGCTCGCTGCCCTCCCCCCACGGGCGCGCGCCCAGCTCGTACTCGCTGAGGAAGTGCCCCTCGTCGGAGGTGCCTGCCATGCTCGTGAGGTCGGTGACCACGCCACCGGCCACAGCGGCGGCGAAGCGGTCGTCGCGGCTGGTCAGGTAGCAGGTCATGAAGCCGCCGTAGCTGTAGCCGGCCACGGCGAGCCGCCGCGGGTCGGCGGTCCCGTCGGCGACGAGGTCGTCGAGCGGCTCCAGGAAGTCCTTCGCGTCGGCCTCGCCCCACCCGCCGCGGACCGCGTCGAAGAACTGCTCGCCGTAGCCGTCGCTGCCGCGCGGGTTGAGCAGCAGCACCGTCCAGCCGCGGGCGACCAGCTCCTGGTGGTAGAGGTGCACCTCGTCGGCAGCGGCGTTCCACGCGTTGTGCGGGCCGCCGTGGACGTCCAGCAGCAGCGGCTGCGGCCCCGGTTCGGCGGCCGGGTCCCGGATCAGCCAGCCCTGCACGACGGTGCCGTCGGAGATCGTGAACTCCCGCTCCTCCCGGGCGAAGAGCTCGACGTCCGCGAGGTCCGCGCCGTGATCGGTCCGGACGGTCTCCGCGCCGGTGGCGAGGTCGACCGCGACGATCTCGCCGAAGGACGTCGGCGTGCCCAGCGCCACGACGGCCACGCCGCCCGCCACGGAGAGGCCCTGCACGTTGCGCCCGGCCCCGCCGAGCACCGGTCGCGGGGTACCGCCGTCGACAGGCACGGAGTAGAGGTGCGTGCAGCCCCGCTCCCTGGCGCAGAACAGCACGGTGGCGCCCTCGTCCACGAGCTGGGGAAGCGCGCCCGGGTAGGCGGGGCCGCCCGGCATCACGTTGCGGTCCAGCGGTGCGGTGAGGTCCACCGGGTCGCCACCGTCGAGCGGCAGCCGCAGCAGCCGGTTGTGGCCGGTCGGTGCTCCGGTCGTGCCCACGACGAGCAGCGCCGACCCGTCGGCGGTCCATCCGACCGGCCCGCCGACCCCCTCGGTCAGGCCGACCGGTTCGGGGGTGGTGGCGACGGCAGTGACGTCGAGGACGTGCACCGGCACCCGCAGCACCAGGTCCGCGTCCCGGGCGGTCGCCGCGGAGAACGCCAGCCGCGTGCTGTCGGGCGACCAGGACGGGCGCCCGGCGTGCCAGTCCCCGTCGGTGACACGGCGGCACCGCCGGGTGTCGAGGTCGAGCACGTGCAGGTGGGTGCGCACCGAGCGCAGCAGCCCGGCGCCGTCGGCCTGGAGGTCGAGGCGGTCGGCCACCACGGGCGCGGTGTCCCGCCGGGCGCGCGCCTCGTCGCTCTCCCCGGCGTCGGCGGCGAGGTCGACGGCGGCGGCGAACGCGATCCGCGTGCCGTCCGGGCTCCACACCGGCGCCCCGGCGCCCATCGGCAGTGTGGTCAGTGGCTCGGGCTCGCCACCCCTGACGTCGAGCAGCCACACCTGCGGGGCCCCGTGGGCGGTGCGCAGGAACGCGACGTGGGTGCCGTCGGGCGACCACGCGGGCGCCGTGTCGGCGGGACCGCGGGTGAGCCTGCGGGGCCGCCCGTCGCGGGCGCCGACGCCCCAGATCTCCCGGACGGTGCGGTCGGCGTCGGCGTCGGTCGTGCGCAGGACGTAGACGACCTGGCTGCCGTCCGGGGACAGCGCGGGCTGCTCCGGCACGGCGATCGTCGTGAGGTCGTCGATCAGCTGGCGTCGGGTCACCGGGTGCTCCTCGGATCGATGGCGGCGTCGACGGGAACGTCGACGCGCTCTGCGTGCTCGGTGGTGTCGGGCGCCGCGAAGTGGCACGCGGCGCGGTGGCGGTGGCCGTCGGCCACGGGCTCGGTGGTCCGGCAGACCTCGCGGTCGGCGAGCACCAGCGGACCCTGGGGGCAGCGGCGGTGGAACCGGCACCCGGTCGGCGGATGGTGGGGGTCGGCCGGCTCCCCGTCGAGCACGGCGGGTGGCGCCGCGACGGGTGCGGTCACCGCGGCGAGCAGCTCGCGGGTGTAGGGGTGCTGCGGGTCCAGGAGGACGTCGCCGGCGGCCCCGTACTCGACGATGCGTCCGAGGTGCATCACCGCGATGTAGTCGCTGACGTACCGCACGACGGCCAGGTCGTGCGAGATGAACAGCATGGAGAGCGCGAGCTGCCGCTGCAGGTCGCGGACCAGGTTCAGCACCGTGCCCTGTACGGAGACGTCCAGCGCCGAGGTGATCTCGTCGGCGATCACCACGTCCGGGCGCCCGGCCAGCGCTCTGGCCAGCGCGACCCGCTGGCGCTGCCCCCCGGACAGCTGCGCCGGGTACGTGCCGGCGCGGTCGGCGGGCAGGGCGACCAGGTCGAGCAGCCGGGCGACCTCGGCCTGGCGGGCGGCCCGGCCGCGCACGCTGCCGTGGGGCAGCGCCTCCGCGATCGACGCGCCGACGGTCATGCGGGGGTCCAGCGAGGAGTACGGGTCCTGGAACACCATCTGGAGCGGGCGGCGACCCCGGGTGTGGTGCCGCAGCGGTTGCCCGTCCAGCAGGATGGCACCGCCCGCGATCGGGGTCAGACCGACCGCGGCCCGCGCGAGCGTCGACTTGCCCGACCCGGACTCGCCGACGAGGCCGACGACCGACCCGGCCGGGACCGTGAGGTCCACGCGTTCGACCGCGGTCAGGCCACGCCTGCGGCCGCCGAACCGGACGGTGACGTCCTTCAGGCGCAGCTCACTCATGGACACCGCCGATCCGGACGGCGACGGGCGCGCCCGGCCGCCCCGCGACGTCGGCGTGCCAGCACGCGACCCGCCGGCCGCGGTCGTCGGCCAGGAGCGGCGGTTCGACGTCCCGGCAGCGATCGTCGGCGAGGCCGCAGCGCGGGGCGAACGCGCAGCCGGCCGGCCACCGGGCGGGGTCGGGCGGGCGACCGGGGATGACGGCGAGCGGCCGCTCCCGGTCGGTCGTCATGTCCGGCACCGCCGCGAGAAGGGCCCGCGTGTAGGGGTGCCGGGCCGAGGTGCGCAGCTCGGCGGCGGGGAGATCCTCGACGATGCGCCCCGCGTACATGACGAGCACGCGGGCACACGTCTCGCGGACGACGCCGATGTCGTGGCTGATCAGCAGGACCGCGACGTCGTCGGCGGCGCGGACCGCGTCCAGCAGCGCCAGCACCTGCCGCTGCACGGTGGCGTCGAGCGCGGTGGTGGGCTCGTCGGCGATGAGGAGCGCGGGGCTGCCCATCAGGCCCATCCCGATCATCGCCCGCTGCCGCATGCCGCCGGAGAACTCGTGCGGGTACTGCGCCGCGCGCCGCGCCGCCCCCGGGATCCGGACGGCGCGCAGCCGGTCGACGGCGTGCGCCCACGCCCGCCTGCGGTCCATGCCCTGGTGCTGCTCGGCCACCTCCGCGAGCTGGCGCCCGATCCGCATCGCCGGGTTGAACGAGGTCATCGGGTCCTGGAAGACCAGCGCCAACGAGGTGCCCAGCAGCCGCCGCACCTCCCGCGACCGCGCCGTCGTCAGGTCCTCGCCCAGGAACTCCAGGCGGTCGGCATGCACCCGCCCCGGGTCGTCGACGAGCCTCGCGATCGCCAGTGCGGTGAGGCTCTTGCCCGACCCGGACTCGCCCACGATCCCGACGGTCTCACCGCGCCGCATCGTCAGGCTCACCCCGCGCAGCGGGGTGACGGGGCCGTCCGGGCCGGGGAAGCCGACCCGCAGGTTCTCCACCACGAGCACGGCGTCCTCGTCTGCGGGCACCGCCACCGGCGAGGCCAGGTCCGGGCCGAGGTCCGCGCCGACGTCCCGGCCGGGGCGCACGACCGGGGCGCGCATCCCCACGCCCTTCGCGATCGCCTCGCCGCACAGGTTGAACGCCAGCCCCGCGACCACCACCGCGGCCCCGGGGACCAGTGCCGCGGCCGGGTTGGCGTAGATGCCGCTGAGCCCGTCGCCCAGCATCCGTCCCCAGTCGTAGGCGGGAGCCTGCACGCCCATGCCGAGGAACGACAGCCCCGCGAACGCCAGCAGGCACGAGCCGGCCGTCATCGTCGCGTTGATCACGAGCGGCTCGGCGATGTTGGGCAGGACGTGCCGGGTGAGCAGCCGGACCCGCCCGACGCCGGCGAGGCGCGCCGCCGCCACGAAGTCGCGCCCGGCGACCCCGGCCACCAGGGTCTGGGTGAGCCGGGCGAAGCCGGGCGCGACGGCGACCCCGATCGCCAGCAGCGCCCCGCTCGTGCCCACCCCGAACACCACCGCGAAGAACAGGGCGAGCAGCAGGCCGGGAAAGGCGACGGCGATGTTCACCGCTGCGGTGACCCACCGGCCCGCGCGGCTGCCGAGCAGCACCGGCGCCGACCCGAGCAGGATGCCGGCCAGCACCCCGATCGCGGTCGCGAGCAGCGCCAGCACGACCGACAGCCGGGTCGCGACGAGGACCCGGGAGAGGATGTCGCGCCCGAGTGCGTCGGTGCCGGCCCAGTGCGCGGCGGAGGGGCCCTGCAGGATCCGGGTGGTGTCCGGGGCGTCGGCCGCGCCGGACCAGAGCACCGGGGCCACCACGGCGAGCAGCAGTACGGCCGCCAGCAGCACCTCCGCGGTCACGCCCAACGGGCTGCGCAGCGCCCCGGCCCACCGGGCCGCCGACCGTGACTCCACCGCTCAGCCCTCCCGGATCGTCGAACGCGGGTCGAGCAGCGCGAGCGCCACATCGACCAGGAGGTTCACCAGCAGCACACCCGCGCCGTAGACGAGCACGACGCCCTGGGCGACCGGGTAGTCCCGGCCCACGATCGAGGCGACCATCGAGCTGCCCAGCCCCGGCCACGCGAACACGCTCTCCACCAGCACCGTGCCGACGACCAGCGAGCTCAACATCAGCCCGCCGAGCGTCAGGGTCGCGGTGAGCGCGTTCGGCAGGGCGTGCCGAGCCAGCACGAGCCGGTCCGGCAGCCGCTTGGCCCGCGCCGTGCGGATGAAGTCGGCCTGCAGCACGGTGAGCGTCTCCACCCGCACGATCCGGGCGAGCACCGCCGCCGGGCCGAGCGCGAGCGCCATGACCGGCAGCACGTAGGAGGCGGGACCGGACTGCCCCGCGACCGGCACCCAGCCGAGCCGGACGCCGAACACGTAGACCAGCCCGACTGCCAGCAGGAACTCCGGGACGGCCGCGACCACGACGCTGGTGCCCGTGAACCCGAGCTCGGCCCGGCGGCGCCGGCCGCCGCGGGTCAGCACCGCCATCCCGAGCCCGAGCGGAACGGCGACGAGCACGGCCAGCCCGAACGCGTAGACCGCGATCTCGACGGTGGCGAGCAGGCGGTCCCCGATGATCGTCGACACCGGCAGCCCGGAGGTCAGCGACGTGCCCATCTCCCCGGTGAACAGGCCCCGGACGTACCTCCCGTACTGCAGCCATAGCGGGGCGTCGAGGCCCAGCGCGGCCCGGCGCGCGGCCACCAGCTCCACCGATGCGGTGGCCCCCAGCGCGGCCCGCACCGGGTCGCCGGGGATCAGGTGGAGCATCAGGAACGCCGCGGTGACCAGCACCCACACCGACACCAGCAAGCGGCCGGACCTGCGGAGCGCGAAGCGCAGCCACCCGTTCCCGGTGCGGCCCGCAGCGCCGGGGACGCCGGCGGTCGCGGTCGTCACCGGGTCAGCCGGTGAATCGGATCGTGGCAGGCGCGACGCTGCCGTCGCTCAGCTCGAACGTCACGCCGCGCCCGAACACCGGTCTCGTGGCGTCCGCGAACGGCACGACGTCCACGTTCCGCAGCAGCTCCCGTTCCGCCTCGGCCCACCTGTCGCAACCGTCCGAGCCGGGGATCGCGGCCGCCGCCTGGGCCTCGGCCGTGTAGCCGGCGTTCTGGATGTGGGCGAAGTTCGTGCCGCCGGGCGGCGTCGGACCGGAGAGGAACGGCACCAGCTGGCTGGGCAGCGACACACTCAGCGGGATGAAGGCGGCGTCCCAGTCGGCCTGCCCGGACACGAGCTGCCCGGTCTCGGCGTCCGCGCCACCCCGCAGCGTGACGTCCACGCCGACGGCGGCCCAGGCCTGCTGCAGCAGCTCGGCAGTGGCCTGCATGCCCGGGAGCACCGAGGTCGGGTAGAAGACCGACATCGACAGCCGCCGGCCGTCCCGCGTGCGCACTCCGTCCGGTCCGGCCGGGAAGCCTGCGGCGTCGAGGCCGGCCCGCGCCGCGTCGAGGTCGAGTGCCGGCAGGTTCGCGGCCACCCCGCCGGTGCTGCACGGGCCCCGGCCGGTGGACACGAGCCCACTCGACGGCAGGCCCGCCCCGCTGGTCAGCACCTGCCCGAGCTGGCCGAGGTCCAGTGCCTGCGTCAGCGCCCGCCGGACCGCCGGGTCGGCGGTGGGCCGCCCTGCCTCCTGGTTGAACCACAGCTCGCCTGCCGGGGCGAGCGCGTCCCGCACGAACAGCCCCATGCCCTGCAGGCGCTGCCGGTCGGGGCCCAGCACCGCCGCGGCCTGCACCTCACCGGAGGCGAGCAGGTTGGCAGCGGTGGTCTCGTTGGCCACGACGCGCAGCACGACCTTGTCCGGCAGCCCCGGCTGGTCGGGGCGCCAGTCGCCGGGACCCCAGGCGTACTCCGGCCGCCGGGTCAGCGTGTAGTGGTCGCCGGGCACGGCCTCGGTCATCGTGTACATCCCGCTGCCGACGGCGCCGCGGGCGAGCAGGCTCCGGTCGGCCATCCCCTTCGGGCACACGATCTGCAGGCCGCCGACGGTGCGGCTGAGGAAGGCGTCCGGCACCGGCGACGTGACGGTCACGGTGCGCGCCGCGTCGTCACCGGTGGCGCTCGCCCCGGGTGGCACGAAGATGCCCACGCG
Organism: Pseudonocardia xinjiangensis; assembly: GCF_050948425.1. Lineage (NCBI taxonomy): Bacteria > Bacillati > Actinomycetota > Actinomycetes > Pseudonocardiales > Pseudonocardiaceae > Pseudonocardia > Pseudonocardia xinjiangensis. The sequence continues at coordinate 6,512,194 of NZ_CP192009.1, forward strand.
GGTGGAGGCGTTCCGGGTGTCGCCGACGAAGCTGATGTTCGCCGCCACGTCCGATGCCGTCAGCGGGGTGCCGTCCGAGCACGTGACGCCCTCGCGCAGGGTGTACGTCGCCGTGGTCGTGGTCGCCTCCCACTTCTCGGCGAGGCCCGCCACCATCTCGCCCTTCTCGTCGATGTCGACCAGCGAGTCGTAGAGGAACTGCCCCACCTGGAACGCGCTCGACAGCGACGTGAAGTGCGGGTCGAGGTTGCCGGGGTCGGCGGGCAGCACCATCACGAACGTGCCGCCGTCCGCGGCCCCTCCTCCGGTGGCCGTGCCGCCGCTGCCGCACGCGGCAAGGGTCAGCGCCAGCGCGCCGGCTGCCGCGAGGGCCGCGGAAGATCGCATCGTGCCTCCACTCAAGATCGGGTGGATGCGGAGCATGCCGGGACGAGTCGCGGCTGTCCTGGTCGCGGCGCACGAATCGGAACCGTCTTTCTCGTCCGCCACGATGAACGACGCCGGAGTCCTACCCGTCGACGATGCGGTTCCTGCCGTCCGCTGCCGCCGTCACAGTCGGCCGGCCCTGGCGAGGGAGCCCACGACGAGCGCCGCGAGCGTCTCCCGCAGCGACTCCTCGAAGTTCCCGCGCAGCGCTTCCAGGGAGGGGTCGGCCGCGTACGCGGCGAGCATGCTCGGCGCGGGCCGGTTGTGGGTCCAGACGGCCCCGCTGACCATCAGGACCCGCCCGCACAGCACGAACGCCCCGTCGCCGAGCTCGGGCAGGTAGTCGCGCAGCAGGTCGGCCAGGCGGGCGACCCCGGCGATGGTCGCCCGCTTGTACCGGGCGGCCACGTCCGGGGAGACGTTGTGCTCCAGGACGCCGGCCTGGGCACTCAGCAGGTCGCACAGCACCGCCCGGCGCGCGAGCGACCCGCTCAGCACCGCGGCGACCCGCTCGGCGCGCTCGCGGGCGCCGGCCTCGGGGTCGATCTCACCCGTGAACTCCCCGGGCAGATCGGCGACCCAGGCGTTCCAGGCGCTGTCGAGCAGTTCGAGCAGGATCGCCTCGCGCGACTCGAAGTAGCGCAGGACGTTCGACTTCGCCAGGCCGACGCGGCGGCTCAGCTCGTTGAGGCTCACCTCGTGGACGGGCATCTCCTCGAGCATCGACGCCACGGTGCGCAGGATCGTCCGTCGCCGGAGCTCGCGCTGCTCCTCGCTGCGGGCGCGCTGGAACGTGGGCACCCCCACAGATTACAGACCGTCGGTGCTTTGACAGGAGACCGCCGGTCTCTTAGCGTGGGACGTACAAGAGACCGCCGGTCTGAAAGGAAGCAGCGATGTCCCCAGCAGCAATGCCCCAGGTCTGGTTCGTCACAGGAAGCTCGCGCGGTCTCGGCCGCGCGGTCGTGGAGGCGGCGCTCGACGCGGGCGACCGCGTGGTCGCCACCGCCCGCAAGCCCGAGCAGCTCGACGACCTCGTCGCCCGGTACGGCGACCGGCTGCTCCCCGTGGCGCTCGACGTCACCTCGGCCGCCGCCGTCGAGCAGGCGGTGCAGGCCGGGTTCGAGCGGTTCGGCCGCTACGACGTGGTGGTCAACAACGCCGGATACGCCGACATGGCGTCCGTCGAGGACACGACGCCCGAGTCGTTCCGCGCGCAGATCGAGACCAACTTCCTCGGCCTCGTGTCCGTCACCAGGGCGGTGCTGCCGATCCTGCGGGAGCAGGGCTCCGGCCACGTCTTCCAGGTGTCGTCCCTCGGCGGCCGGCTCGGTACGCCCGGCCTGTCCGCCTACCAGAGCGCGAAGTGGGCGACCGGCGGCTTCTCGACGGTGCTCGCCCAGGAGGTGGCCCCGCTGGGCATCAAGGTCACGGTGCTCGAGCCGGGCGGGATGACGACCGACTGGGCCGGCTCGTCGATGACGGTCCCCCCGGTCAGCGAGCCCTACCGGCCGACCGTCGGCGCCGTCACCGCCCACATCAGGGCGGCGACGACCGTGGCGGAGACCGACCCCCGCAAGGTCGCGCAGGTGATCCGGACGCTCGCGGGCCGCGAGGACGCCCCGCTCCGCCTCGTACTGGGCGCCCAGGCCTACGCCATGGCCCAGGAGAGCGCCCGCACCCTCGCCGAGTCGGACGAGAGGTGGCGCGAGCTCTCCGAGTCCGTCGTCGCCTGAGTCCCCGGCGACCCGGCCAGAGCGGGGCGCCCGTACCCCCGCGAGTCGCCCGGTTTCCGCGTGCGAGTCGCCCGCCTGGGGCCACATGATCGCCACGAGACCCGCCTTTCGGCCCTTCCAAGGGCCAAGAGCCACATCTCGGAACGAGCATCCCGGCTCCCGCCCGGGCGACTCGCCGACGCCAAACGGGCGACTCGCGCGTGCGAAACGGGCGACTCGCGGGGGCCGGCCGGCGCGCGCCCCGGGCGGGCGCCGTCCGAGGGCGCGTCCCGCCGGTGGTCCAGGATGCTGCAGTGCTCATCACGGTCGCAGGCGTCCCGGCGCATCCACTCCTCGTCCATGCGGTGGTGGTTCTGATCCCACTCGCCGTGCTCGGCGCCGTCGTTCTCGCGGTGCGACCGGCGTGGGTCCGGCCGTACGGGCTGCTCGTCGCCGCGGGCGCGCTGGCGGGGGCCGTGACGGCGACGCTGGCGAAGCTCGCGGGCGACCAACTGGAGGCGGCGATCGACGTCACCGCGGAGTTCGCGCCGGTGATCGCGCAGCACGGGCAGTTCGGTCTGTTCACGGTCGTGGCGGCGTGGCCGTTCGCGGTGCTCGCGATCGCAGCGGCCGTGCTGGGGCGCCGGAAGAGCGGTTCGGCGGCTCGGGTCGTCGGTGCGCTGTCGGCGGTCTCCGGGCTGGTCGCGGTCACCCTCACGGTCCTCGCCGGGCACTCGGGCGCGGCGGCCGTCTGGGGCTCCGTCGCGGGCTGACCCGTTCTGGATCTTCCGCCACGCGGGCCCCGAGTAGGGTCTCCGCATGCTCCGCCGCGTGCGCGGGATCGCGCGATCCCTGGCCATGTACCACGGGGTGCCGGGCAGGCACCGACGGATGGTGCGGTTCTACGGCCAGTTCCTCGGGCCGGGGGACATCGCCTTCGACATCGGTGCCCACGTGGGAAGCCGGGTGCGCGCGTGGCGGAAGCTGGGGGCGCGGGTGATCGCGGTCGAGCCGCAGCCCGACTGCCTGCGCGTCCTGCGCCTGTTCTTCGGCCGCGACCGGGGGGTGACGATCGTGCCGGAGGCTGTCGGGGCCCGGGCGGGGCGGGCACAGCTGGGCCTGTCCACCGCGACACCCACGGTCTCCTCGATGTCACGTGACTGGATCGAGTCGGTCACCACCGACAGCAGCTTCGCCCGGGTGCGTTGGGACCGCGCGGTCGAGGTGGAGGTGGCGACCCTCGACGACCTCATCGCGACCCACGGCGAGCCGGCCTTCTGCAAGATCGACGTCGAGGGCTTCGAGGTCGACGTGCTCCGCGGGCTCACCCGGCCGCTGCGCGGGTTGTCCTTCGAGTACCTGCCGCCTGCGCACGACGCCGCGCTCGCCGCGCTGGACCTCGTGGAACAGCTCGGAGCCGCGGCGGGCGGGTACGAGTACAACTACTCGCCCATCGAGACCATGCGGTTCGCCGGCGACCGCTGGCTCGACGCGGCCGAACTGGTGTCGCTGCTCGAACGCTTCCGGCCGCTGGGCCGGTCCGGGGACGTGTACGCCCGCCTGGTCCGGCCGGCCGCAGCGGCCTGACCGGACCTCAGCAGTCGGCGGGGTCGCCTCCGTCGAAGGGACAGGGGTCGTTGAACGCCAGCAGGAGCGGCACCCGGCCACTGGTGTCGATCCGGCAGATCGCGGCGTCGCCGAGGAACATCCGCCAGCCCACCTCGTGGCTCACCCCCAACGCCCAGGTGACCGCGGCCTTGATCGGGGAGACGTGGCTGACCACCACGACGTCACCGCGCGCGGCGTCGTCGGCGAGCTCGGCACAGGCCTCGTGCACCCTCGAGCACACAGCGGCGAGGGACTCCCCACCCGCGGGCACGAACTCCGGATCCTCCCGCCACGTCCGCCACGACCCCTCGTCCAGGGCTGTCGCGGGCCTGCCGTCCAGCTCGCCGTAGTCCATCTCGATCCACCGCGCGTCGACCTCCACGTCCTCGGCGTCCATGACGCCGGGAGGCGCACCGGCGAGCACCGCGGCGGTGTGCCGGGCGCGGGCGAGCGGGCTGGACACGATCCGGGACGGACGCGGGAGTGCCTTCGCCAGTGCACGCGCCTGTCGCTCCCCGAACTCGTTCAGCGGCGGGTCGGCCCGGCCGAGCAGGAGCCCTTGCGCGTTGGCGTCCGTCTGTCCATGGCGGACGAGGATCAGCACTCGCGCCACACTAGTCGCGTGGGACGTGACGTCCATTCGACGCCGTTGTCCGTCACGGGTTCCGCAGCGACCAGGACCTCGGGCTGCCGGACCGCCGGCGAGCGCAGGAGCCGGGCGACCGGGCGGCGCAGCAGCAGCACACCGACCCCGGGGAGACATGCGATCAGGCTGAGCACCCCGTAGACCACCGCGGTGGTGAGCCCTTGGGTGGCGTCGAACCCCACCGCGCCGAACGCGACCGCGGTGACGGCCTCGCGGGGACCCCAGCCTCCGACGTTCAGCGGCAGCGCCATGGCGAACAGCGCGAGCACCAGCAGCGGGAGCAGCTCACCGAGCGGCGCCTCGGATCCCGCGGCGCGAGCGGCGACCACGAAGAGCGCGAGGTAGCCGACCAGCGCGGCAACGGAGAGCAGGACCAGCCCCGGCAGGATGCCGCGGGAGAGCACTCCGGTGCGGACGTCCGCGAGAACGGTGCGCAACGCGACGCGGACTCTCGCCGCGCGGGCCCCGCGCATCGTCCAGATCCCGAGCGCGACGACGGCGGTGAGCGCGGCGAGCGTCCAGCCGAGGGCGCCGCGGCCGAGGTGCAGATCGCCCACCGTGACCGCGAGCAGGGTCGGCTGCGCGAGCAGCACACCCATCCCGACGACGATCAGGACCACCAGCCCGACGACCCGCTCGAACACCACCGCGCGGACGCCGCGCCCGACGTCCCCGGACCGGCGGCCGTGGTTCACCGCACGGTGCACGTCGCCGAGCACGCCCGCGGGCAGCACGGAGTTGAGGAACAGGGCCCGGTAGCAGTCGGCCACCGCTGTGGCCAACGGCAGCCGCAGGCCGACACCGCGCGCCACGAGGCACCAGCGCCAGGCGCTGAACACCGTGGTCAGCAGGCCGATGCCGAGTGCGGCGAGCACCGACCCCGTGCCGATCGACCGCAGCCCGTCGACGACGGCGCCGGTACCGAGGTGCACCACGAGCGCGACCAGGATGCCGACGCCGGCGAGTACCCGCACGTAGCGCCAGAGCCGCGCCATCACGACGCACCGGCCGGGAGCGCGAGCACGTCGACGTGGCCGACCTCGACCAGCAGCTCACCGGCCGTGGAGGCCTCGAGCCTGCGCCGCAGGTAGGCAGCGGCATGCCGTTCGAGGTCCGGCTGCTGCTCGCACGCAGCGGCGATCCAGCCCCGCAGCCATTCCTCCGCGAGCTCGGCCTGTTCCGGACCGAGACGCCACGGGCTGGGCCGGGTCTCCACCACCGCTCCCCGCTGCGCGAACGCGGCGGCCGCGGCGGGACCGGCGTCCGGCCCGAGCAGTTGCCTGCCGTCCACGGGGCGCCGCTGGTGGGAGTCGAAGGCGGCCGCGAACACGGCGTCCAGCGGGTCGAAGGGAGAGATGTCGACGCTCCCGGCGACCGTGAGCGTCAGCAGCGCAGCACAGCCGGCCGCCACGCACGTGGCGGCGAGACCGTCCACCTCCTCGGAGGTGAGCAGGTCCAGCACGGCGGATGCGGTGAGCAGCGATGTCCCGGCGAGCTCGGCGGCGCGCAGGTCGGTGAGATCCCCGTCCTCGGTCCGCATGGTGACCGGGGCGCCGTCGGCCGCCTCGCCCGGCGTGTTCGCGCCCGCGTAGGACAGCAGGCCGGTGTCGCGGTCGCGCAGGATCCAGAGCTGCGGTCCGGGCAGGCGGCCGGCGAGCCAGCGGCCCATCGATCCGGTGCCGCAGCCGAGATCCCTGATCACCGCGGGCGCACCGGGCCGGGCCGTGGCCTCCAGATGTCCGCGGACCAGCTCGACCAGCTCGGTCGACCGGGCCGCGGCGTCGGCGCCCTCCCGCAGCGTCAGCCAGTCCGGCGCACAGATGGGCGATCCGGGCACGCTCAACCGAGCGTCCCACTCAGCGGCTCCAGCACTCCGGCCAGACATCGTGACGTCACCTCCCATCCGTTCAGAGTTCTGCGGCGCCCCCTCGCGGAGCGGCGGAGCCGGTCCCGCAGTGCCGGCTCGTCGAACCAGCGGCGCAGCTCCCCGGCGAGTGCCGGGGCGTCGTCCGGCGACACCAGAAGTCCCGGCACGCCGCCGTCCGGAGCGTCGCCGAGGGTGCCCGGCACCCCACCGACAGCTGCGGCCAGCACCGGGATCCCCCGGGCCAGCGCTTCGGTGACGACCATCCCGTAGGACTCGACACGGGACGGCAGCACCAGCAGGTCGGTCGCAGCGTAGGACGTGGCCACCTCCGCGGCCGTCCGGGGACCGGTCAGCTGCACCCGTTCGCCCAGCCCGTGTCGCTCGATCGTGGCCCGGACCGCGGCAACATGCGCGGGATCGCGACGCACCGGACCGGCGAGCTCACACGTCCACGTCAGGTCGGCGACGGCCGCCAGCGCCTCGACGAGCAGGTCCTGACCCTTGGTCGGGGTGACCGACCCGAGGCACAGCAGGCGGGTCGCACCGTCCGTGCCGGGCGCGATCGGCGCGGGGTCGACGCCCGGCGGGACGACGTGGACCCGGTCGGCGGCGAGCCCGTGGTGCGCGACGAGCCGGCGCGCCGCCCACGGGCTGGTGGCCACGACCGCGCTCGCGGCGTGCAGCGTCTCCCGCTCGAGCGCGGTCAGCTCCGCAGCGAGCGCCGGTGGGTGCCCCAGCTCGTCGCCGAGGGGCAGGTGCACCAGAACGACGAGCTTCAGCCTGCCGGCCTCGGGCACGACGACGTCCGGCACGCCGCAGGCGATGAGCCCGTCGACGAGGACGACGGTCCCGTCGGGCACGGCACGCAGCGCACGGGCCAGCGCCGCGCGCGAGTCGCTGTCGGGCCGGGGCCACGCCCCGGCGACCGCGAGCTCGTGCACCGACCAGCCGGTGGCCGGCAGGCCGAGGCAGACCCGGCGGTCGTAGGTGTTGCCGCCGCTGGGCACGGTGGCGTCGTCGATGTCAGCGGGGACGACGACGTGCACGGAGCGCAGGCCTGCGATGAGGCCGCCCGGTCTCACAAGGAGCGCTCGTAGCTCGCTGAGGCGATGTGCGACTCGTGCAGCACGACCGTGATCCCGGCCAGGTCGCGAGCCCCGGCACCGAGAGCGCCCGCGCGCACCTTTTCGACGAGCCGGTCGGCGATGACCTTGGCGAGGAACTCCGTGGACGTGTTGACACCGGCGAATGCGGGCTCGTCGTCGAGGTTGCGGTAGTTCAGGTCGGCCAGTACGGCGCCGAGCTCCTGGGTCGCCAGGCCGATGTCGACGACGATGCCGTCGGCATCGAGGTCGGCACGCCGGAACGAGGCGTCCACCACGTACGTCGCGCCGTGCAGGCGCTGGGCCGGACCGAACACCTCTCCCTGGAAGCTGTGAGCGATCATGACGTGATCCCGAACGGTGATGGTGAACAAGACCTGCCCTTCCGGCGTCTCCTACTGCTGTCCGTACACGACACGGACGCACAGCGAGGAAAGTTCACCGCCAGTGAGCTCCGGCATCAGCCGGGGCAGGTCCTCGAAGGGTCGCTCGTCCGTGATCAGCACGTCGAACACCGGATTTGCCAGCAGCCGCAGCGCCAAACTCATTCGATCGGAGAAACTCCGCCGCCCTCTCCGGGCCGGCGCGACGGCCCCCACCTGACTGCTGCGCACCACCAGCCGTCGCGAGTGGAAGGCCTCGCCGAGCGGCACACGCACCGGCCGGTCGCCGTACCAGCTCATCTCGATGACCTCGCCCTCGTCGCCGAGCAGCTCGAGGGCCCGCGCGAGCCCAGCTTCCGTGGCGCTGGCGTGCACCACCAGGTCGCACTCCCCCTCGGCCTCCTCCGGGGCGGCGAACCGGACACCGAGCGCGTCGGCGACGGCGGCGCGCGCGGGATCGACGTCGACGAGCTGGACCTCGACCCCGGGGAACTGCGCGAGCACCGCGGCGACGCTGCACCCGACCATCCCGGCCCCGATGACGGCGATCCGGTCCCCGACCAGCGGCGCCGCATCCCACAGCACGTTCACCGCCGTCTCGACGGTGCCGGCGAGCACGGCACGTCCAGGCGGCATACCGTCAGGGATCGGCGTCACCGCGGCGGCCGGAACCACGTAGCGCGTCTGATGGGGATAGAGGCAGAACACGGCACGGCCGAGCAGCGAAGGAGGCCCATGCTCGACCACTCCCACGCTCAGATATCCGTACTTGACCGGCGCAGGAAAGTCGCCGTCCTGGAACGGAGCGCGCATCGCGGCGAACTGGCTCTCCGGAACGCCCCCGCGGAAGACCAGCGTCTCGGTGCCGCGGCTGACTCCCGAGTACAGCGTTCGGACTTCGACGTCGTCGGGACCCGGCCGGGGTACCTCGACAGGGCGAATTTCGCCCTCGCCCGGAGCCCGAAGCCAAAAGGCTCGCGCGGTGCGATACACACATCCCTCCAATTCGTGCTGAACCTCCGCGTCTCCGGACCCGTGCTGAGTGTGTGCACAGAGGCTCGATGTCGACCGTAGACCGGCAGCGGATCACGCAGCAGCAGGCCGTCGGGGCGGGTGTCCAGGTCGTCCTGCTCGTCGGACTGTGGGTAGGAGGCGGCCTCGACAAGGCCGGCTGGCTCGCCGGAATCGCGTACCTCGTGGCGCTCTGGAGCGTGCTGGCCGCCGCCGTCCACCGGGCCGGAGTCACCACGCTCGGCCCGGCCGACATCGTCACGCTGGTGCGGGCCGGGCTCGTCGGAGGCGTCACCGCGCTCGTCGCGGACGGCCTCGTGACCGGGGACGCCCCGGTCGTGCCGCTCGTCGTCATCGCCGCCGTGGCGCTGGCTCTCGACGCCGTCGACGGGCAGGTCGCCCGGCGCACCGGCACGGTCTCCGCGCTCGGTGCCCGGTTCGACATGGAGGTCGACGCGTTCCTCGTACTGGTGCTGAGCATCCACGTCGCGGTGCTGCTGGGCCCGTGGGTACTGGCCATCGGTGCGATGCGGTATGTATTCGTCGCGGCGAGCCGGCTGGCGCCGTGGATGCGGTCGGCTCTGCCCACGAGGTACTCCGCCAAGACCGTGGCCGCGCTGCAGGGGATCGCCCTCGTCGTGGCCGCCAGTGAGGCTCTGCCGTTCCTGCTCGCCGTCGCGCTGGTGGCGGTGGCGCTGACCCTGCTGGTCTGGTCGTTCGGCGAGTCCGTGGTGTGGCTGTGGCGCAACTCGCGCCTTCCGGCCCGGCCGGACGACGCTGCGATGGTCGGGCCGCACCCGCGGGAGTGAGCAGCGACCACGACAACTCGAACAGAAGGAACAGAGCATTGCGGAAGGACGACCCGCCGGCCGACGCCGGTCCGGCGCGTACACCGGAGGACGCCCCCTCGACCGACGAGGCGGGCGACGTCCGGGATGACGTGGCGCCCGGCGCCGGGAGCCGTGGAGCGGGCCGCCGGGCCGTGGCGCGGGTGGTCACCGCACTGGCCGCGCTGCTCGTGTTCCTCGCACTCGTCGCCCCGGACGACCTCGGCCACCTCACACCCGCCGCGTTCGTGCGCATCCCCGTCGAGGCGCTCGTCGCCGTCGCCGTCCTGCTCGTCCTGCCGGCGACGCCGCGGCGGGTGGTGGCGATCGTCGGCGGAGCCGTCCTCGGCCTCCTGACCATCCTGAAGATCCTCGACATCGGCTTCGTCTCGGTGCTCGCCCGGCCGTTCGACCCGGTGATCGACTGGCCCCTGCTCAGCGCGGGCCTCGACTTCCTCAGGGGCTCGATCGGCCCGATCGGCACGGATGCCACCGTCGCCGGGGTCGTGGTTCTCGCGGTCGCACTGGTCGCCCTCATGATCATGGCGGCTCTCCGGCTGACCCGGCTCGTGGTGCGGCGCCGGATCTTCGCGACCCGCGCCGCGCTGGTGCTCGGGGCGGTGTGGATCACCTGCGCCCTGCTGGGCGCGCAGCTCGTCCCCGGGGTGCCGGTCGCCGGCACGAGCGCGACCACCCTCGCCTACGACCACGCCGTCCAGGTGCGGGCGGGCCTGCTGGACCAGCGGGCGTTCGAAGCCCAGGTGGCCGCCGACCCCTTCGGGGACACGCCCGACGACCAGCTGCTGACCGGGCTGCGGGGCAAGGACGTCATCCTCACGTTCGTCGAGAGCTACGGGCGCAGCGCGGTGGAGAACCCCGATCTCGCCGCCGTGGTCGACCCCGTGCTCGACGACGGGACCCGGCGCCTGGCCGCGGCCGGGTTCGCGGCGAAGAGCGCCTTCCTCACCTCGTCGACGTTCGGCGGCTCCAGCTGGCTGGCGCACGCCACGTTCCTCTCCGGCCTCTGGGTCGACAACCAGCAGCGCTACGACACCCTCGTCGCGAGCGATCGCCTGACCTTCACCAGCGCCTTCCACCGCGCGAAGTGGCGGACGGCCGCGGTGGCGCCGGGCACCACCGGGGCGTGGCCGGAGGCGGCGTTCTACGGCTTCGACCAGGTGTACGACTTCCCGAAGCTCGCCTACAAGGGACCGGACCTCGGCTGGGCGACGGTGCCCGACCAGTACATCCTGTCGGCCTTCCAGCGCGCCGAGCGCTCGGCTCCGAACCATTCTCCGGTGATGGCGGAGATCGACACCGTCTCCAGCCACGCGCCGTGGCCGTTCATCCCACCGGTCCTCGACTGGAACAGCATCGGTGACGGCTCGGTCTACACCGGCCTGGCGGCCGGGGCCCCGCCGCGTGACGCCGTGTGGGCGAAGGGCACCCCCGCCGTCCGCGACGCGTACGCGCGCTCGATCGGGTACGCGATCAACAGCCTCGTCTCCTACGTGGAGACCTACGGCGACGACAACCTGGTGCTCGTCTTCCTCGGCGACCACCAGCCCCTCTCGCTCGTCAGCGGGGAGGGCGCGAACCACGACGTCCCGATCACGATCGTCGCCAAGGACAAGAACGTGCTGGACCGCATCTCCGGGTGGAAGTGGCAGGACGGCCTGAAACCCGGCCCGGACGCTCCGGTGTGGCGGATGGATGCCTTCCGCGACCGGTTCCTGACCGCTTTCGGCCCGCAGGGCGAACCGGCCCGTTAGGAGGGTGCGCTCGCTATCGTGTGCGATTCGCGATCGCACCGACAGGGGGAGCACGTGACGATGACCTATGAGCTCGGCGAGGTCGTGGCCGAGCGGCAGGTGGACGCCATTGCCGATGACGGTCACCGCACTCCGGTGGTGCTGAGGATCGGCAAGCCGTTGCCGGACCCCCTGCCCGGCGGGGACTGGTACTGCCCCCGTCAGATCCTGGGTCTCGGCGACGAGGCCGTCGAGGCCTCTTTCGGTGTCGACTCCCTGCAGTCCCTGCTGCTTTCCGTATACGGCATGCAGCTGGAACTCGCGGAGCGCGCGGACACGGCGGCAGTTCGGCTCGACTGGCTGGGGCTGCCCGACCTGGGCCTGAAAGTCGATCCGGAAGTCCACAAGGTCATTCCGTAGAATCTCCTGCCGGCACCGGGGAAACCCGTTCGGAGAGGTCTGCGCACGCCGTTACGAGGCATTTACCCGTAGGCTTGGCTATTGCGTCCGAATGTCGGCGCGGCCCGGCCTGGTCCGAACGTGCCCTTAGGCCGTACCGGGCGGGCTCGTGGGGTGCAGGCCCCCGGCCCGGGTCCGGGGCCGAGGTCGGGATGGTGGCGTGCACGCGTACAGCGATGAGGCGACCGCAGCGCCACCGACGGACTGGGTGCGCTTCGGGCGCCCGCAGGATCTGGTGGCGCAGACGCGGTGGCTGTTCACCCTCATGGTGCTGGCGCTGATCCTGCTGTCGCTGCCCGGCATGATCGGCACCCGGGGTCTCCTCGCCTGGCTCCTGGTGATCGCCGCCTTCGCCGGCCTCTTCGTGGTGTGGAGCTACCGCTACCTGTCCGGACGCGCCCCGCTCCTGCTGGGTGTCGTGGAGTCAGCGCTGGTCCTCGTCGCGGCGGTCGCCGGGCCCGCGCCGGCCACCGTCTTCACCTTCCTGTTCGGCTCGCTGTGGCTGCACGCGCTGTACGGCTCCACCCGCGGCGTCCTCCTGCACACCTCGTTCCTGGCCGCGGCGATCCTGGCCTCGCTGGAGGTGTGGCACCTGCTGCCGGGCCGGGAAGGGGTCCTGCCGAGCGGCGCGATCACGAACGTGGTCAGCGTGGTGCCCGTCATGTTCGTGACGGCCGGGGTGGCGCGGTACCTGGTCCTCAGCCTGTTCGCCCGTGAGCAGTCCCAGAAGCGCGACGCCGCGCTCGTTCGGCTGGGCAGCCGGCTCATCGGCGTCACCGAACGCCGCAAGATCCAGGAGACGGGGACCGAGTGCGCCCGTGCGATCTGCGAAGCGACCCCGGACATGCAGTTGCTGATCGTCATCCTGAGGGGGAGCAGAGCTGCGGTCGTCGGGCACGCGGGAAGCTCGGAGCAGAGCCCGTGCACGGTGCCGATGTCGGTGCTGCCCGCGAACCTCGATCTCGGTGTACAACCGCTGCCCGACAGTGGGCCGCTGAAGGAGCTCACCGGAGTCGGCGGCACCTGGATCGGCGTGCCGCTCCCCGAGACCGGCGGCTGGATCCTGCTCGGAGCCGAGCCGCAGGTCCCCACGGAGGCGGTGGTGGCGGTCCGCTCGATGGTCAACCAGGTGGCGCTGGCCCTGCGCAACAGCGATGCGCACTTCGACCTCTCCACCCTGGCCAGCCAGGATCCGCTGACCGGGCTGGCCAACCGGGCCGCGTTCAACGCCGCGCTGGCGACGGGGATCGCCGACCCCGAACGACGGCTCGCGCTGTTGTTCCTCGACCTCGACGACTTCAAGATCGTGAACGACGGTCTGGGCCACTCCGCAGGCGACGAGCTGCTGTGCAGCGTGGCCACCCGGATGCGGGCCGGCGTCCGCTCCGACGACCTGTGTGCCCGGATCGGCGGCGACGAGTTCGCCGTCCTGCTCCGCGACCGCGACGACGAGGCGGCAGCGGTGGGGCAACGCCTCGTGGAGCTGATCGCCGAGCCCGTGTCCATCAAGGGGCGGCTCGCGCAGGTGGGCGCCAGCGTCGGGCTGGCCTTCGCCTGCGGCGGACACTCCACGGGCGAGCAGCTCGTGCAACGGGCGGACATCGCCATGTACGCGGCGAAGGCCAAGGGCAAGAACCGGGTGCAGATGTACGACCCGAGCCTCCTGCAGGACGACGGGCGGCTCCAGTTCGAGGCCGAGCTGGCGGCGGCCGCCGGGGCGGGCGAGCTCGTGCTGCACTACCAGCCGATCGTCTCGGTGCGCGAGGACTGGTGCGTGGCGGTCGAGTCGCTCGTTCGGTGGCAGCACCCGACGCGCGGGCTGCTGCAGCCGTCGGAGTTCATCCCCACGGCCGAGCGCACGGGGGCGATCGTCGCCATCGGCGCGCAGGTCCTGCGCCGCGCCTGCTCCGACGCCGTCTCGTGGTCCGGCCCGTCGGGACCGCTCGCGGTGCACGTCAACGTGTCGGCCGCCCAGCTGATCGACCCGGACTTCGTCGCGACCGTGCGGTCCTGCGTCACCGACTTCGCGATGCCGCCGGACCGTCTGGTCCTGGAGATCACCGAGAGCATGGTGCTGGACTCACCGGCGATCCGCACCGCGCTCGCGGCGCTCGCCGCCCTGGGCGTCACGATCGCCATCGACGACTTCGGCACCGGCTACTCGGCTCTGAGCACGCTGCGCACCCTGCCGCTGGACATCGTCAAGATCGACAAGTCCTTCCTGTCGACCGGTCCGTCGCGTGCCGCCGACCAGGCGGTCGTGGAGGCCATCGTCCAGATGGCCGGACGGCTCAAGCTGAAGGTCGTGGCGGAGGGCGTCGAGCGCATCGAGCAGCTGCAGTTCCTGCGCAGCGCCGGTGCCGACGCCACCCAGGGCTACCTGCACCTGCGCCCGACACCGGCTCCCGAGTTCGGGAGCTGGCTGGAGCAGACGAACGCCACTCGGCACGAGGCCGGCTCGGTCCCGCGAATCGGTCCGCGCCAGACCGGCTGAGGCATGGGCCGCCCGGCGGCCTCCGTCCCGCCGGCAGGCCGTGCGGCCGGGACGGCTCGGGGCACATCCGCCCAGGTGACCGGAGTGCCCAGCGGTCCCGTCTGATGCCGGATTCCGACCCGCCGTAACGTGAGGCCCGGATTCACGTGCTCGTCACCGGAAAGCCGGGCAGCGTGCGTCCGTCGTTCACCGCCAGAACGCCGGCGCCGGCGTACCGGACGCGAACAGGGGTGGTCATGGGGGTCAGGAAGCGGAGCGAGATCCTCCGCGCCAGGATCGGCACGCTGCGTGCCCTGCTGCGGTGGGCGGCGAAGGACCTGCCGCACCGGATGGAGGCGCTCGACCGGCAGCTCACGGCCATCGACGCCGAGCTGCACGCCACCCGTGACGATGTCGGCGCCGTGCAGTCCCGGCTCGACCGGGTCGTCGAGACCGTCGTCGAGTCCCGGGAGGGCGTCGTCGAGCTGCGGGACTCCGTGCACGTCACCGCCCGGCGCACCGCGCTACGGCGCCGACCGACCCGCGTGCTGTTCCTGGTGCACGTGATCGGGGCGTGGGACTCCTACCACGCACTCGTCCAGAAGATGGCCGCCGCCGACGACTTCGAGCCCATCGTCGCGTCGATCCCGCGGCGGTTCCCCGGCTCGGACGGGCTCGGCAGCGAGGAGGACGTGCACCGCGGCCTGAGCGACCGCGGGGTTGCGCACCTCCGCTTCTCCGACGGTGACCCGCGCGACCTGCTCCGGCTGATCAAGGCGATCGAACCCGACGTGATCTTCCGGCAGTCCCAGTGGGACGCCGACATCCCCGACGAGCTGGGCACCGAGCGGCTCGGCTTCGCCCGCACCTGCCTGGTCCCCTACGAGACGATGAACATCGTCGTCAACGTCCCGAACCCCCGCACGTCCAACACCGCTGTCGACAGCGATTACCACCGCTCCGCCTGGTTGGTCTTCTGCACCAACGTGATGATGCTCGACACGGCGGTCCGGGACGGTGCGCGCGCAGGCGCGCAGTTCCGGGTGGTCGGCCACCCCAAGGCCGACCACCTGCGGGCAGCGCGGCCGTCGTGGCCGGTGCACACGCCCGAGGAGGCCGCCGGTCGCCCCGGCCGCGTCGTCTGGTCGGCACACCACTCGATCGCGCAGGGCTGGACGGATTTCGGCGCCTTCCACCTGATGAGCGAGGACATGCTCGCGTGGGCAGCGCAGCGCTCCGACGTCCAGTTCGTGTTCATGCCGCACCCGGCGCTGCTGCCGTTCCCCGGCTCGGACGCCTCCCCGGTCAGCCGCTCGGACTTCGACGCCTGGATGGAGAAGTGGGCGGCGCTGCCCAACACCGCGGTGCTGTCCGAGGCGGACTACGGCCCGGCGCTCGCCGCCTCGGACGTGATGGTGACCGACGGCCTCTCGATGCTCGTGGAGTACCAGCTCTTCGACAAGCCGGTGATCTTCTTCGAGCGCGACGGCCACCGGCCGTTCAACGCCATCGGCGAGCAGGTCGCCACGGGTGTGCACACCGTGCACACCGTCGACGACGCGCGCGGCCTGGCCGAGAAGTTCCTCGCCGGCGAGCCGGACCCACTGCGACCCCGGCAGCGGGACAACGTCCAGCGCCTCTTCGGCAGCGGTGACAGCACCGAACGGATCCTCGCCGCGCTGCGCCGGGAGATCGCGCTCGAGCGCGGAGATGCGCCCGCCGAACCCGCCGTCCGGCACGGACGACGGTCGTCCGGACGGCAGGAGCCAGCCCGGACGGTGCGGACCCGCCGGCCCTCCGCTCTCGAGCGCAAGGACGAGGCGCCGGTGCGGGACTGACCGCCTCGGCTCCCCTACCCGCAGCCGAACGCAGGACTGCCCCGGCGTCTGCCCTTGCGGTCCTTCCCCACCCCGCCGGCACTGGGATAGACCACCAAGGACGTGTGACTTCGGTCGGTCGCGCCATGCGTGAGAGGTGGGAACGGATGCGGGAGCAGGGACGGCGGCCGGACAGGAGCGACGCGCGTCAGGACGGCCGGCGCACCACCGCACGGCCGCCCGCCGCGCCGACGGCGGCGGCGCTGCCTCCGGTCACCGCTCTGCAGCACACCGCAGGCAACTCGGCGGTCGTCCAGTTGCTGGCCCAGCAGGAGGACGACGTCCCCGCGGCCTCCCCCGACGTCCAGCGCTCCAGCGTGCACAGCGTCCTGCGGTCCCCCGGGCGCCCGTTGGAGGACTCCCTCCGCACGGAGATGGAGGCGCGGCTCGGAGCCGACTTCCGGAGCGTGCGCCTGCACGACACCGCGGCCGCGGACCGCTCCGCCGCGGAGATCGGAGCCCGCGCGTACACCTCCGGAGAGCATGTCGTCGTCGGACGCCAGGGCCGCGACAAGCACACGCTCGCCCACGAGCTCACCCACGTCATCCAGCAGCGCTCGGGCCCCGTGTCCGGCACGACGGACGCGTCGGGACTCTCGATCAGTGACCCGTCGGACAGCTTCGAACGCGCCGCCGAGGCGAACGCCGCCCGGGCGCTTCGAGGCTCGGTGCCGGTGGGGGCACAGGTCGCCGACGACGAGGAGCCCGCCGTGCAGCGCTCGGCGTCCGTCCCCGTCCAACGGCTCGTCACGGTGAACAATGTCGAGGTCTACAGCGACCTACCGAGCCCCTCGGGCACCCCTCGGAGATCAGCCGACGAGCTGATGCAGAACGTCACCAGGGCCATCGAGGCGTCGAACGACCGGGAGCTCATCGCACAGTTCACCGCCAACCGCGCCAAGGTGTACGCGCAGGCGATGAACTGGGTGGGCGACTCGAAGGTGGGGACGTGGGCCGGGGCGGGCAGCCAGAAACTCAGCACGCACCAGTACGGCAGAAAGAAGCAGAAGCGCGTCTACAAGACGTACGAGGAGGCCGGGCGCGCCCTGGTCGGATGGGTGCTCCAGAAGCCCGGCCGGCACGAGGAGAAGGAGTTCGCGAACCAGCTGATGGACGATCCCGACCTCGCCGCGGATCTCGACAGCGCGCTCACCAAGGTGCGGGCCTGGATCACCACTCTCGGCAGTGACCCGAGCAAACTGCACGACCCCACGATGACCGTGAACCCCGGCAGGATCTTGTCCGAGCTGACCAGCGGTCAGGGTGTGCTCAACCGCAACCCGAAGGCATTCGGCCGGTACCAGGAACACTTCGACAGACCCACCTCACCCAATCCGACGAAGTTCCAGGGCAACTTCCTCGCAGTTCTCGACCACCCGGACCAGTACCCCGTCCGGGACAAGATCATTGTCCTGCACGACCTGACGGACTACTTCAAACCCGAGAACACCAGCAGGAGAGACGAGGCGGACACCGCAGGCCGCGGCGTACTGCCCGACACTCCGGACAGCTCCAGGCTCCTGAGCACCCAGGAGATGAATCCCGACGGCACCCGCAAGGTCGCAGGGTCGGATCGCGGTTCCAAGACGACGGTGCGTGACGAGAACGCGCCGTCCACCCGGATGGCTCGCGAGAACCGCATCCCCGTGACCGCCGGACAGTCGTTCACGGCCGCCCGCCTCCTCCACCTCGGGAACGAGGCAGGCGCGACTGCCGACGAGCTCAACGCGATGGCCCTGAGCATCTTCGCCCTGTGGCGTATCGACTACGACCACACCGTCGACCTCGCCGCCCACACCCTGCACGAGGTGCTCGACATCGCCTCCAACTTCGGGCTCGCGTACAACATGAAGGTTCCCCAACGTGCGTCGAACCAGTACCCGCAGGTGGTGGCCAAGCGGGCGAAGCGCACCAACGAGAAGCTGCGGGCCCAGCTCTCGCCGCTCCGCAACGCGGTCGCGAACATGAAGAGCGACATCGAGTCGCGCTTCCTGGGGTCCAGGCGACAGACCGGACGCAAACGGCTGGCCGACAACCTCCTCGGCGAGTACACGGCGGAGCTCGCCCGGAGCGACCAGGCGCGCGCCGACCTGGAGAACGCCGACGCGACCACCGCTCCTCAGGTGGTGGAACAGCTCAAGACCGACTACTACGCCGCGCTGAGGCGCACCATCCAGATCTACCAACAGCTCTGCGACGTGGTGAAGGCCAAGCGCATCGAGGATCGTCTGACCGAGGACGACCGCGACGCCGTCGGCGCCAGTCGCATCCCCTGACACCTCCGGCACACCCGTAGTGATCGCTGTCTCAGTTCATCGTATGAACTCTGCGACGCGCCTGCTCCGTGTACGCGCTGTCGGTTCCGAATCACCGGAACCGCTCACGCAACGGAGAATCCCATGCTGCGCAAGACTGTTCTGTCCCTCGCCACCTTCGGTGCCGTGGGAGCCGCACTCCTCACCGGAATCGGTATCGCTCAGGCGGCCCCCGCTCCGGCGGGCGCCAGTGCGATCCTGGACTCCGGAACCAACTTCTCCGAACCCGACGGCTCGCAGGGAATCAGCGGCATGCCGGGTGAATGCATTGCGGTGCATCTCGGCACCACGGGGTCGATTCAGTTCGTCACCGGAACCATGACGCTGTTCACCGGCGCGAACTGCGACTCCGGCAAGTCCCTCGTCGTCGACCACGACGTGGCTGACCTGAACGCGCTCGGCTTCGGGAAGACCGTCTCGATCCTCATCGGCGGCGACGACGCAGCCACTCAGGGCACACCGATCCCGGCCACGCCGGCCCCGACCGCGGCGTCCTGACCGCTGCACCACCCCATCGGGTTTCGCCTGCGCACTCTGGGATGAAGGGGAGATCACCCCAGGGCTCGGCGGGACCACAGCAACGGCCCCCCATCACTCACCGGATGGGGGGCCGTTTCCGTGCATCCACCGGGATCCGGTGACCCCTCCGCCCGGGAGTCACTCGTCAGGCGACGATCGGTCCAAGCGGACCGGCGGATGGCGGAAATCGTCCGGCTGCGCATCGTCGCGCAGCCGGCGGGCGAGTTCCTCGAACTCGGCGGCGGCAGGCTCCACCACGAGCGTCGACCCCGGAGCCGGGTACCGACGCAGTACGACGAGGCGGGTTGCCGTGTCGGCCGCATCCTCCATGTCGCCGATCAGCTGCGACCACCCGGCGACGCTGCGGCCGATCGGGCCCGGCTCGAACTGGCTGAACCTCAACGAGGTGCGCAGCTGCTCGACGAGCTGGTACATCGTCCGCCGGGCCGCCTCGATCTGTGCCGCGTCCTGCGGCTCCCGGAAGCCGAGCCGCAGGAACCGGGCGAGCCCGTCCGCACACGCGGCGAGCCGGGCCGGCGTCTGCGGCCGCCATGTTCCCGGCCACGCCAGATAACCCAGCACCAGGACGACGGCGCAGCCCAGCACCGTGTTGACCAGCCGTTGCACCACGATGCCGAGACCGGCCGGGCCGCCGAAGTCGAGCAGGAGCAGGACTATCGGCGTGACCAGTGTGCTGAACATGCCGTAGTTGCGCCGGACGGTGTACGGAATTCCGGCGGACAGGACGGCGATGACCGGCAGCACCGCGTAGCCGACGGGAACCATCAACACGGCCACCCCGAGGACCCCGCCGACAACCGTGCCGAGTCCTCTCTGCAGGACGCGGGGCAGCACGGGCTGGAAGTCGGGTTTCAAGGTCAGCGCCGCGGTGAGCAGGATCCAGTAGCCGTGGCCCAGTGGGTCGATCTGCCGGAGGATCTCGGCGACGCCCATGCAGAGCATGAGCCGCAGCGTGAACGACCAGGTCGTCGGCCTGCGCAGGACAACCGCGACGGGGTCGTGCACGCGCAGAGCTGGGCGCGCGAACTCCGGGCCCGTCTCGCCCACCCGGATCGCCCGCGCCACGGCCGCGACGGAGTCGAGAACGGCGGTCCGCAGGGCCGTCTCCGCATCGCCGGCTCCCGGGTCGGCCACGGACACGCACCAGTCGTGGTCGTGCCGGGCGATCGCCTCGGCCAGCCCGTCCAGGGACCCGGCGAGCTCACCGGCCGCCCGTCGATGGTCGCGACTCGTGGCGAGCGCGACGACGGACGCGACCAGAGCCGGCATCTCCGAGAGGAGCGCGATCACCGCGTTGACCTCCCGGCGGCGCCGAGCGGAGCGCGGGCGAGCAGCGAGAACGAGGTCGTAGGCGGCTTCTAACGACGCTTCGGCTCGCCGGCGGGTCACCATGGCGCCGGGGGGCGCGGCCCCTGACGGGCTCCCCTCGCCTGCCTCCCGCAGTATCTGCGCCGAGCGGCGGACGATGTCGACGACACCGGCCCGGTACCGCATGTCGGTGTGTTCGAGGCTGCTCTGCACCCACGCTCCGGCGATCGCCCACACCCCTCCGCCGACGTAGACGAGTACCACCTGCCCCAGTGCGACGTCGGTGTGCAGGCCGCCGGCGATCGACATCTGCACCAGCAACTGCATTCCGGCGAAGGACAGCAGCGGGTGGACGGCACACAACACGCCGGAGACCAGCGCGAACCCGAGCACGACCAGAAGAGGAACGACGCCGATGCCGTAGGTGTACCGGCCGAGCACCATCGCCACGGTGCCCACCGCCAACGCCCCGGAGATCCGGGCCAGCCGCTGACCCGACGTCCCGCTGCGTTCGGCCAGGACACCCAGCAACGCACCCAGCGAGCCGAACAACCCGAGGGTGGGGCTGTCGAGCGCGATGCCGATCGCCAGGGGCACCGGCACCGTCAGCCCCGAACGGATGACGTCGTTCCACGGCACCGCGGTAGGCGCGGGCACGAGCGTGCGGTGGAGCCAGTCAGGTATCTCGAGGCCCACTGCGGCCGTTCCCTCCGGTCACGTCAGGGCGCCGCCCGGCACCCGGCCGATGCTCGGCACGTCCTTCCGGACGGTAAGGGGAGCCGCCCGGCCCGCCCTCCGTCATTCGACTGGCCATCGCGACGTGCTCTCAGTCACCTCCGCGGAGGGGCAGGGCCGTGGTGCGCACCGTCCACCGGTCCGAACCGCCCCGCAGATCGGTGAGCGTCATCGGCGCCACGTCCACCCGCCAGAACGCCGAGGGCGGCGCGTCCAGCACCGAGACGACCGCGCCACGTACGAACGCCGGGTCGCACACGACCAGGGTGTGCCCGGCGGGCAGGGCCGCCAGCCACTGCCGGACGCGGGCCAGCAGCACGGTGAGCGCCTCGCCACCGTGGGGCGTGGCGGTCGGGTCGGTCAGCCAGGCCGCCACGTCGTCGGGCCGGTCGGCGGCGAGGTCGTCGAGCCTGCGACCCGCCCACCGCCCGACGTCCCAGCCGCGCAGCGCCCGATCCACGTCGCCGGACAGGCCGAGGACCTCGCAGGTCTGCCGGGCGGCCCGCTCCGGCGCGTGGCGGACCCGGTCGGTCCGCGGTACGCGTCCGCGCCCGGCGGCAGCCCACGCCCGGCCCCGTGCGTCCAGCGGTTCGTCGGCGGAGAAGGCCGCCGACGCCGTCGCCGCGGTCGGGGCGGCGGTGAGCAGCGTGACACGACCGCTCACGTCGTCGTCACCTTGACACCTCCGGGTACGGACAGAACACTCACCTGAGCAGTTCATCAGATGTGCAGGTGTGTGGCCGAGGAGTGTTGATGTCGCAGGCAGCTGTCGAGTCCCCGATCGCCGGTATCGGTCCCACTCCGATCCCCCTGCGCGAGATCGCGCCGTGGGCGGTCTTCGCCGGGGTCGTCCTGCTGGCCCTGCTGTACCTGGTGGGCATGGACCAGGGCGCCACCTCCGTGTTCTCAGGGGAGATGCTGCACGAGTTCGTCCACGACGGCCGGCACCTGCTCGGCTTCCCCTGCCACTGAGCGGGGCACCCACGATGGTGAGATCACTGCTGGTCCGCGGGATGATCGCCGGACTGGTCGCCGGCCTGGTCGCGTTCGTCTTCGCCCGGGTGTTCGGCGAGCCCGCCCTCGAAGGTGGCATCGCCTACGAGGACATGGTCTCGGCCGCCTCCGGTGAGACCGGTGGCCCCGCGCTGGTGAGCCGGGGCGTGCAGAGCGGCATCGGGCTCGCGGTGGGCTACCTGATCTACGGCGTCGCCGTCGGCGGCATCCTCGCGCTGGTCCACGCCATGGCGCAGGGCCGGCTCGGGCGGCTCGGGGTGCGCGGCACCGCTGTCGTCGTGGCACTCGTCGGGTTCACCTCCGCGGTGCTGGTGCCGTTCCTCAAGTACCCCGCCAACCCGCCGGCATCGAGCCTCGACGACACCATCGGCGAGCGCACCGGCCTCTTCGTCGTCATGATCGTGATCTCGGTGGCAGGGGCGGTGGCCGCCACCGCTCTGTGCCGGCGGCTGGCCGACCGGCTCGGCTGGTGGAACGCGGTGCTCAGCGCGGCGGGCGGCTACGTCGTGCTCGTCGGCCTGGCCGCCTTCCTGCTCCCCGCGATCTCCGAGACCCCCCGCGACTTCCCGGCCGCCGTGCTCTACGACTTCCGACTGGCCTCGCTCGGCGGTCACGTCGTGCTCTGGACCGCGCTGACGCTCGTGTTCGCCACCCTCGCCGACCGTGCCACCCGGCCGTCCGCCCTGGCCGGGGCGGTCCCCACCCGGGCGAGCTGACCGGCCTCGTGGGCCCGGCCGTGCGGGGAGCAGCCGGGCTCCTCCTGGCGCTGCTGTTCCTGCCGCTCGGCGCCGGGGTCGCGGCGGCCCACGGTGGAGGCGCCGCGGCGCCCGGCACCAGCATCCCCCGCGTCCTCGCCGTCGAGCCCGCCGTCCCGGGCCTCGCGCTCGTCGTGATCGAGGGCGGCACGAGGTTGCGGCTGGACAACCACACCGGGGTGACGGTGGCCGTCCTGCCGCCGCCGGACTCCCCCCGCGGTCAGGAGCCCCTCGTCCCCGCCGGCAGCAGCGCCGCGTGGGCCGACTCCCGGCTGGCCGGAGCCCCGGCGGCACCACCCCGGGACGGCACGTCGGCCTGGCTGGTCCCGCTCCTCGTCGGAGACCAGCAGGTCGTGGTGCACGGCGACCGGACGTGGCCGGCCCCTCCCCTTGCGGTGCCGTGGTGGTCGGTCACGGTGGCCGCGGCCCTCGGCACCTTCAGCCTCGGCGCCGCCGCTGCGGAACGCGGCAGGCACAGCACGGCGGCGACCGCCGTGGCGGGCGTGACCGTCCTGGTGGTGGGGGCGCACGTGCTGCACGTGATCGGCTCGTCGCTGGTGCTGGACCGGCCCGCCTCCGTCGGCGTCGTCCTCGCCGCGGCGGGCATCGGCGTCCTCTGCTGGGCTCTCGGCGGGCTGGGGGTCGCCCTGACCCTCGCCAGGCACCCGATGGGGGCGCCCACCTGCGCGTCCGCCGGCACCCTCGCCGCACTCGTCACGGTCTTCGACGTCGCGGGCTTCCACAGCGCCGTGCTGACGTTCGGCTGGGCCTTCGACCTCGACCGCGCCACCACCGTCGTCACCGTCGGGGGCGGCGTCGGCCTGTTCCTCACCGGCTGCGCGGTGCTCTCCACGACCGCACCGGCGCCCCCCGTTGCAGCAAAGCCACTTTCAGGCAACGACGTTGCGTGAAAGTGGCTTTGCTGCAACGTCGGTCGGGGCGGGACGGCTCGGCCGGACCAGGACGAACACCGCGACCGCCCCCACCACGGCGATGACGCCGGCCACCGCGTAGCTGGTGTTGAGGGCGGTCGCGACGGACGCGGCGCTGCCGGTGACGCCGCCGGGCGCCGCGGACGAGAACACCGCACCGAGCACCGCCACTCCGACCGCCAGACCGAGCTGCCGGGCCGAGTTCAGCGCGCCGCCCGCCATCCCGGCCCGCTCGCCGGGCACCGCACCCATCACCGCGGACGAGAGCGGGGGGATGGACAGGCCCGCGCCGAGGCCGATGCACAACATCCCCGGGATCAGAACGGCCGCCGTGGAGTCGGCCTGCACCCTGGCCTGCAGGAACGAACCTGCGGCGATGAACAGCAGCCCCACCGTCACCGAGTGCCGCGGCGCGATCGCGTGCCCGAACCTCCCCATGACCAGCGGCACCACGAACGAGACGACGGACATCGGCATGATCACCAGCCCGGTGGCCACCGGTCCGAGGCCGAGCCGGCTCTGCATCCACAACGACGCGTACGGGAACATCGACCAGGCCGCCAGGGACAGCAGCGCGCCACCGATCACCAGGCCCACGAACGTCCGGTGCCGGAACAGCGCGAGATCCAGCATCGGCGACGCCGAGCGCCGCTCGATCACCACGAACGCCGCGAGTGCCACCGCGGCCACCGCCACCGGCACCCAGACGCCCGGATCGCCCCAGGGAGCCTCCCCGCTGTGGATGAGGCCGTAGGTCAGGCCCGCGGCCGACACCGTGAACGCGACCATTCCCGGCAGGTCGAAGCGGCGGTAGCGGGATGCGTGGTCCGGCGCGATGGTGCGCCAGGTGATCACGACGGCGACGACCGCGACCGGCACGTTCACCGCGAAGATCCATTCCCAGCCGAGGTGCTGGGTGAGCAACCCGCCGATGATCGGCCCCGCCGCGGCGGCAGCGCCGTTGACCGATCCCCAGACGCCGAACGCCACGGCGCGGTCCCGGCCCTGGTAGGTGGTGCTGAGCAGCGCGAGCGTGGCTGCGAACATCGCCGCCGCCCCGACGCCCTGCACAGCTCGGCCGGTGATCAGCAGCTCCGTCGACGGCGCCAGCGCGCAGCCGAGCGACGCCAGCCCGAACAGCGTGAGCCCACCGATGTAGACGCGGCGATGTCCGAACCGGTCGGCGATCGTCCCGGTGCCCAGCAGCAGCGCGGCCAGCGTCAATGCGTAGATGTCGACGACCCACTGCAGGCCGCTGAACGACGCGCCGAGGTCGGTGGCCATGTCCGGCAGTGCGACGTTGACGATCGTGACGTCGATGAGCAGCATGAACGCGCCCAGGCCGACCGCGACCAGTGGCCACCACTTACGCATCACAAGCTCCCGAACTGAGGTCGACGGTCCCCGCCCCGCCGTGCACGGGCGTCCCGGCGATGGTGAGACATCTCGGGAGTTGCCATCGGGGCGGCATCGGCCCTACGGCGCACCCCGTCATCCTGCCCCGCTTCCGCTCCGGCCGCGCCCCGTGGGGCCACCCGGCACGCCTCAGCCGGCGAGGCGCGCCAGGTCGGCGACGATCCCCTCGAAGCCACCGACCGCCAGCGACAGGTGACCCTCCTCGGGTGACAGGTGCGCCTCCGCACCGGCCACATGCTCGGCGAGCCACCGGCCGTGCGCGTAGGGCACCATGCGGTCCTCGCCGCCCTGCCAGATCGCGACCGGCACCCGGCCGTCGCCGAGCCCGAACCCCCAACCCGTGACGAAGGCGAGGTCGTCGTCTCGCCAGCCCTCGATGCCGGAACGCAACGCCGCACGGAACGACTCGGCCAGGTAGTCGGCGAACTCGCCGGTGAGCTGGGCCCGGTCGATCCCGGACACCAGGTCGCCGAGCGCGGCACCGAGCTCGGCGCTCTGCGCCGTGGCGAACGCGGGGCCCTGCTCGTTCAGGTAGGTGGTGAGCGCGGCCTCCCCCTCGAGCGCAGCGCCGAACTCCTCGAGGTTCTCGGTGCCCATGCCGCTGAGGAAGTCCAAGCCGGTGACGCCGTACGGCCCGAACCCGGCGATCACGGCAGCGGCCCCGCACCGCTCCGGCAGCAACCGCGCACACGCCAGGGCGTGCGGACCCCCGCCCGACCAGCCGACCGTCACGAAGCGCCCGGCTCCCAGCGCGTCCAGCACGGCCGCAACGTCGCCTGCCGCGTCGGCGACGGTGCGCCCGGGCCGCGGGCTGGAGCCTGCGTACCCGGGGCGGGAGTACATCACGAGGCGGAACCCGTGCGTCGCCGCCTCCTCCACCCAGGGCTCGAAGATCACCGCCGCCGAGGGCGTCCCGTGGTGCAACACCAGCGGAACCCCGTCGGCCGGGCCCGCGGTGACGTACTCCAGCGTCCTACCGTCGGGCAGACCGACCTCTGTCATGATCGCGAACCTACCGCCCCGGTAACCCCACCCGTCACTTGCTGTTCACGGCGTCCAGGATGAATGCGGAGATCGTCTTCGGATGGGTGATGAACGAGAGATGTCCCGATGCGACCTCGATGGTCGTCGCCTTCATCCGCTTCGCGAGAAACCGCTGGAGCTCGGGGTTGGTCGTGCGGTCCTCGGTGGTGATCACGTATCTGGTCGGCTTCGACGTCCAGGCCGCCGCGGACGTCTTGGTGGTGAACAACGTCTGAGCGATGCGGCCCTGCGCCGCGTAGAGCACCCGGGCCCGCTCCGCCGGCACGCCATTGGCGAAGTCGTCCAGGAAGGCTTTCTCCGTGAGCTGCCCGAAGCCGTTCTGGTACACCAAACCGGCGTTCGCCGGCGGAGCGGGGAACTTCTTCGAAAGGGCCGCGTAGTCCTCACCCGCCTCGGGTGCGCGGGCCGACAGGTAGACCAGCGAGCGCACCTTGGGGTGGTCGCCCGCCTGGCTGATCACGGTGCCGCCGTACGAATGGGCCACGAGCACCGTAGGCCCGGTCTGCAGGTCGAGGATGCGGCGAACCGCAGCGACATCGTCGGCCACCGAGGTCAGCGGGTTCTGCACCGACGTGACCGTGACGCCGGCCGCCTGCAGGTGGGGGATGACGTCGGAGAAGCAGGAGCCGTCGGCGTAGGCGCCGTGCACCAGCACCACCCTGCGGCCGCCTTCCGGCGCCCCGGCAGCGGCGTCGGTGGTGGCGGCAGCGGACCGACCGGTGGCAGCCGAGGCCACGGAGGTCGATGCCGCCCCGATCGTCGCTGCCATCCCCGTGGACGCCACGATTTTTCCGAACGTACGTCGATTCAGCATGAAAAGAACACCTCGGGAGCGAGTGGCGGAGAACATGAACGGGGCGAAAAGATCCGCCCGGCCGACGCTACCGAAGCCGACAGATCAGCTCCAACTTGATTCTCCACACACCAGATCCGTAAGGGATCCGTATGATCTCAGCGGTGCGTAGCAACGTGAATCCAGCAGGTGTCGCCCGCGGCCTGGATCTGCAGGTCCGAGAAGCTCCTCGATCCGGATTTCGGATCTGCCCGAAGAACACATATCAGCAATTTTGCCCGATTCGTGCCGTCAGCGGGCGGCGATCCTCCGCAGCCAGCCGGCGAGGTCCTCGGTGCCGGTCGCCGGCGGATCGTCGCTGCGCCGCACGAGACCGACCTGAACCCTGATCAACGGACCCACCGCCGCCAGCGCCACGAGATCGGCGTCCACCGGGCCCGGACGCGTCGGCAGGAACGTCGCGATCACGCCCAGACCGGCTGCGGCAGCGAGGAACCTGGTCTGCATACCCCCGACCTCGAGCACCGAACGCACCCGCGTCATGCCGAACTCGTGGAGGGCCGCACGGTAGAAGTTCTCCTCGTCGCCCGTCAGGGGCGCCGTGATGAGACCCGCTTCGGCGATCTCGTCACCCGTGACGGACTCCTGGTCGGCCAGCCGATGGCTGCGGGCCGCCAGGAAGGTCAGCTGCACCTCCTGGAGCGGCTCGAAGCGCGCTTCGGCCGGCAGGTGCCACCGGATCACGTAGGCGAGGTCCAGCTCGCGGTCCAGCACGGCCTGCGCCTCCCGCGCGCTGTGCCCGAACCGCACCGCGAGCAACGTCTCCCCGTGGGACCGGCTGAACGGCGCGATCACCTCGTCGAAGAACCATCTCTGTTCGAACGCCATGCTGACGCCCAGCCGCACCCGGCCCTGGCGGCCCTGCCTGAGGTCCTCCAGCGAGTCCTGCAGGCGGTTCTGCTCCGTGAGCATCGCGATCGCGCTCAGGTAGACCTCCCGGCCCGCGGGGGTGAGGTGGACGGCCCTCTCGTGGTAGCGCAGGAGTTCGGTGCCGCAGGCCCGCTCCAGCTCGCTGACGTGATGGGACACCGTGGACTGGCTGAGGTTGAGCCGGCGGGCCGCCGCCGAGTACCCGTTGCGATCGACGACGGCGACGAAGACCGAGAGGCGGTACAGATCGAGGTTCACACGCCACACCCCTCATCGAGGCGAGTGCCTCTGCGACGGCGGCTCCCGTCGGGCTCAGCCCGACCGGCCGGTCAGACGAGGACGACGCCGTCGAACGTCGACTCGTTCCCGAGCCGCGGGTCCAGGAGGTCGTGGGCACTCATCCACCGCTGGGTGGTCTCGTACATCTCCCGAGTGTAGGGCTCGAACACGATCCGCTCGCCCGGGCCGAAGCGGCGGACGTCGACGAGGGCCGCGATGTCCTCCGGCATCTCGCGGTTCCAGTACCGCAGGTAGCTCTGCGGCTGGAGGTCGATGTCCCGCTGAGCCTTGCGCAGGGCCCGGAAGTACTTCTTCGTCTCCTCGGGATCGGCGCCCTCGGCAACCAGGAAGCCGACGGCGAAGGTGGCGTCGACCAGTTTGCGGTAGCCCAGTTGCTCCGCGACGTAGAACTGCTGGCCGAACAGGGTCGCGGCCGGCACATCGCCGCGGAGGAGCCGCCGCAGGCGGTCGTTCGGCAGCCCCTGGAACGTGAGTGTGAGCTGGTCGGACGGCAGGAAGGGCTCCAGCGCCTGGATCGTCGCGTAGTGGCTGCCCGAGTGGTAGCCCACGGCCACCTCGACCCCGGCGAGGTCCTCGGGGCGAGTCAGGTCGGAGCCGGGAGCGACGAAAACCGCGGCCGGAGTGATCGAGTAGGCGCTGCCCCACATCTTTCCTGCACCCGCCGCGGCCACCGCGTTCACCGCCCAGTGGCAGGCCGCCGAGATGTCACAGGACCGCTTGGCCGACATGTCCTCGAACGCCCCGGACCGGACCTCCTCCGGGACACTGTCCGCCGAGCGGACCGCCGATGTCGTGCGCGAGCCACCGGACAGGCCGTTGGCCTGGAATTCGTAGTCGAGGCCCTCGGCCGCAAAATAGCCGTGCTCCTCCGCCACCCACTCCTGAAGCCGCGTGTGGGGCTGGATCACATACTTCCCCATTGCCGATCTCCCGCCGGATCGTCCGAATTGTTTTCCGACCTCCACGTTATGTTCCACGAAAGACCCGGGCAACGGACCCCGATCGATGGCACCATCGCGCTTTCCTATGGGGCAAAAGGGAAAAGCCGCCGAGCCCGGCCCCACGGGTACACGGGGCTCGAACGACCCAGCCGACCCCAGCCGGGCCGCACCCGGCGCCCGGTCAGCCCGGCGGCCGCTCGACCTGCCTCGTCAGCGTCATCGGTGCGCGGGCGCAGAAGCTCTCCGTGATCAACTCCGCGACCTCGTTCCAGTCGATGTCCGGGCCGAGCACACCAGCGGGAACGTCCACCGGCGCATTGAAGCCCCTACCGGAAGTTCAGGAAAGCCACTTTCAGGCCCTCTCAGGGCAGGAAAGTGGCTTTCCTGAACCCGCGGGGGTCACCGGGACGTGCCAACCCGGTCAGACCTCGACCCAGGCCCGGAAGGGCAGGCCGGTGCGGTCCGACTCCTCGAACACCAGGCGCACCAGCTCGACGATGCCCACGTAGTCGTCGACGTCGAGGACGAACTCCAGGTCCTCCGGCGGTTGCGCCGCGAACGTCCGGCGCTCGGCGAGGCGGGCACCGAGGCCGGTGAGGAGCCGGACGAGGGCGGCCAGCTCCTCGTGGTCGAGCGAGAAGTCGGGGTCGGAGTCGTAGGCGAAGTCGCCGGAGACCCGCCTGAGCTCGGCCGCGGCCTGCGGGTCCAGCAGTGCGGCCTCGGCCACGACCAGCCGCCACTGCGGCGCGGGCAGGACGACGGCGCGCCCCGCGAGCCACGGCAGGTCGGTGACGGTGAGGGCGTCCTCGTCCGGCCCGGGCGCCACGAACACCTGCCTCGCGCCGGCCATCGCACACCTCCCGTGCCTCGGCATTCTTCCCCCCGCCGCCGCTCAGCCCTCCCTGGACTCGATCGCGGCGATGCGACGGCCGATGCCGGCGATGACCGCGTCGACCAGCTCGTCGCGCGTGAGGTCGATGTGGTGACCTCGGGCCTTCGGTCCCGCAGGGGTCATCATCTCGATGGCGACATCGCTCGCGTCGACGCCACGCACCCGGAGACGGCGGAACTCGGCCAGCGGGATCGCTCCGTCGGAGCCGCTCCAGGAGACCTCGACGCCGACGATGTTCGCCAGCGTGGCCGGGTTCAGCCGCAGGTAGGCCAGGTACGCCCGCAGTGCCTCCGGTGACTCGGTCGGGATCTCGGAGAACAGCTTCGCGAGCTTGGCGCGGTCCGCTCCCGGCGCGAACGTCTTCGGGTTGGCCTTCGCGCTCACGTACCGGACCGGTCCGGAGTCGTCCAGGAACAGGAAGTCGAACTCGACGAGGTCACCGGTGCTCCCGGACCCGTTGACCAGGCGCGCCACCACGTTCTTCAGCACCTGCTCGCCGCGCTCCGTGGCCAGCCGCTCCATCACCGGAGCGGCCAGGCCCTCCAGTACGTCGCCGACGACGGCCGCCACCCAGCTCGCCTCGCGCGCGTACCGGTGGGGGTCCCGCTGGAACTTGATGCGGGTCTGCGGGGTCTTCACGAGCTGATGCCCGTGCCTGAGCACCTCGCGGTCGATGATCTCGAGCTGCTGTGCGGTCAGAGGAGGCGCCGCGTCGGCGTCGCCGGTGCCGGCGCGCACCGGACCTGCGCCCGGGGGGATCGACGCGGTGACGCCGGGCGGGCCGAGGCGCGCGGCCGCCGTGGCGGTCACGCCTGTGGGCGCGGGGATCTCCGACGCAGCGCGGCCCCGCTCGACCAGGTACCAGCGGCCCGGGGTCCCGTCCGCCCGGCTGCCGAGGGAGACCCGGGCCGGCGCGGTGCCCGTCGCGGGGTGGACGAGCACCACGGCGTCTGCTCCCGCCACCGGCACGCCGAGGGTGGCGGCGAGGCTGCGCAGCGCCGCCTCGGTGTCCACGGCGATCTCGCACCCGCAGACGACCAGCCGGCCGGCCCCGTCCGTCCGGGAGTCGCGCCAGGCCGTGAACTCGGGGATGTCTGTCAGCAGCTGTGCGAGCTGGTCGTGGCCGATGCGGACGTCCGGGCCGGCTGCCGGGTAGCGGACCCCGCCGCGATCGGCGTGGGCGACCAGGGTGAAGTCACGCGGGTCGACCGGCAGGTCGAGCGCGTGCGCGCGCAGCGGGTCGGCAGGTGGGGCGAGGATGGCGCCGTGGCCGTCCGGGTGGACGGTCATCTCGGCCGCCACCCGACGCAGGTCCCCACTGGTCGCCGGGCGGGACCCGGTGATCGGCGGGCCGTGGCGCGTGAAGAGCCGCGCCATCCGCCGCGCGACGGCCGGTCCCGGCGAGGTCGGGTTCGGCTGGAGCCGGTTGATGTAGATCGGCGTGTCCCAGTCGATCGCCGATCCGGGGTCGTCCGCCCGCCTGATCAGCTCGTACCGCCGGTGGTTGCCCTGCAGGAGGATGCCCGGCGCGCTCGGATGGGTCGCGAGGAACTGGCCGTCGGCCGGGGCGAACACCGACGTCAGCAGCTCCTCGTCCGAACGAGCCGAGGACCTCGTGACCTTGAACCCCCGCGGCGGGTTCCCCGGCGCCAGATCGACGAGATCGCCGACGACCGCGTTGGGCACCGGCGACGTGCCGGCGCTGCGAAGCGCCATCGCGCGGTTGGCGACCCAGGACCGGGCGAGCGCGAGCAGCCGCGTGGCGGTCCGGGTGCCGGTCGGACCCGTGGCCGCCGGTGGCGCCCTGGCCTGACGCGGCGTCCACCACCCGCGCAGCCCGAGCACGAGCCCGACCGCGACCGTCACCCCGGCCACCGTGAGACCCGTCGCGCCGCCCCACCAGCCGCCGGTCACAGTGCCGCCGGCATCGGCGGTGCCGACCCGGGTTCCGGCCTGGGCGGCAGCGGCGCCGATCCAGTCCGAGGCCACCGCACCCGCGGTGAGGAGGCCGACCACCACCGGCGCGCGCCCGAGCAGCCGCAGCGCTGCCCGCAGCCGCTTCGCCCGCCCCACCGGCGCCGGGGGTACCAGCGCGTCCACCCCGGCCACGGCCGCGTCCACACGGGCGACCAGGTCGTCGATCCGGTACGCACCCGGCCGCGGTCCGCCACTCACCGCCCAGGCGTCCACGCCGAGCTGGCCCAGCTCGGCGTGCAGCCGCCGCCCGGCCCTCGACTGCTCGGCGGTCCACCCGGCCCGCGACGCGCCGGCGAGCCGCTCACGCGCTCGAGCGATCCGCGCCGACTCCACGACCGCGCGCTGCCGCTCGCCCACTCCGAGCAGGGCGAACCGCAGCCAGCCCAGCGACGACGCGACAACCGGGCGCAGTGCATCCAGCCCGTTCCACAGTGCGGTGCGCGCCGGACCGATGCGGTCCGCGAGTGCGCGGGCCGCATCCCCGACGGCGTGTCCGACCAGGCTCCCGGACCCGGTCATCACCACGATCCCGGTGACGACCACGCCCAGGCCGAGCACGGCCGGGCCTGCGGTCAGCCCGAGAGCGGCCGTGGTGGCCATCGCACCGAGCCCGAGGGCGAGCGGTACGACGGCTCCGGACCGCGCAGTCCCGGGCCTGCCGCTGCCTCCGCCTGCGCTGGGGCCGCCCGAGGGGCCGGAGCTGACGGATGTCGGGTTCCCGGGAGCACCGGAGGACGGTGGGCCCCTCGTCCGCCGGCTGCGCCAGGTGTCGAACGCCGACAGCGCCCAGGTTCCGACGAGCAGGACCCCGGCTCCGATGCCGAGCCCGACCACCTGGTCGGGCAGCATGCTCATCACCCCGAACGCCAGCAGGCTGCCGAAGAGAACGGCGTTCGCGCCTGCGCCCCGGCGGGGGGCGGGACGGCCGTGGCCCAGCTCGATGGTGATGCCCAGTGCGGAGAGGTAACCGCCTGCCGCGGTCAGCCCGAGCGCCGGCAGCACCAGGATGCTGTTGTCGATCACGCCGGTCTGGATCGTCAGCAGCAGGCTTCCCACCGTCACCGCGGGGATCGCCCCGAGGTGCACGACCCTGCGCAGCAGCGGGTGGCTGCTGAAGTCGATGCCGGCCCACCCCATGACCGTCACGGACAGCGCCTGCACCAGGAACAGCACCGACGAGAGTGCGAACGCGCCGTTGACCCAGACGGCGAGGCCGGTCCCGTTCGCCATTGCCTCCACCTGCACGGCCAGGTTGACCAGGTACGTGCCGGCCAGCACGGTGTTGACCACCCGGCCCAGCAGTCCGGCGTTCGGGGCGAAGCCCTGGAAGGACTGCGCCTGGGCGCCCAGCTCGACCGCCGCCTTGTCGAGGAAGAGCGAGAACTCCTTCAGCGCCGCGTGCTGGCGCCCCTGCGCGGTCTGGCCCGGCCGGAGCGGGGAGAAGACCAGAGCGTGCGCGATCACCAGGAACTCGTTGGCGACCTCGTCGAAACGCGCCAGCTGCTTCGGGGTCGACCCGTCGAGCGCTGCGTACTTGCGCATCACGCTGATCAGCACGCGGATGGTGCCGATGTCGAACTGGCCGCGTTCCATGATCGACTCGACCAGGACCCGCAGCTCCTGGTTGTAGGCGGTGCGGTGCAGGCCCAGCGCACCACGGACGGCGAACGCGGCGTAGTGCGCCGACGCCGCCATGGGCAGCAACGCCCCCGGAGCGACCGTCGCCGCGACCGCGCCGAGCCCGACCATCACAGCGGCAGCGACGATCGCCTTCGCCGTGTAGGCCCCGCGCAGCTCCCTCCGCCCGGCGGCGTCCCGGGTCTGCGCGAGCTGGGTGCGCTGCACCTCGCCCAACACCCACGCAGCCCTGGCCTGGTCCCCCATCGCCCCGCTGGTCTGGTGAGCGGCGACCAGCGCCTCCAACGTGTAGGCGTTGCCGTCGGCGTCGCGGAGACCCAGGGCGGCGGTGTCCGTGGTGCCGCCCAGACCGGCTTCGGCCCGGGCCGCCTGCTTCGCCGCGTGCCGATCGGCCCGGTCGCCCCGGCGGTCCGCCCAGATCGCACGCAGCGACGCAACGACCATGCGGGGGGTCAGCCTGCGCCCGTCCACCACTGCGAGGGTCACCGCGTTGTGCCAGCGGACCAGGCTGTGCATCTGCCGGGCGGCGGGACCCGTCTCCTCCCACCACCGGCCCGGGTCGGGCCTGCCGAGCTCGGCCAGGGTGCGCCGCAGCCCGTCGCCCTGCTCCAGCTCGTAGCGCTCACGCCAGTCGTCCACGATCCGGTTGCGCTCCGCGGAGAACGCAGCCCGGCGCCACGCGTCGAGCCCCGCGGCGTTCTGCTGCGCGTAGGCCCACGCCTGCACGTCCCGCTCCGCAGCGGCCAGTCGCCGCTCCAGGTTGGCGTGCCGCACATCGTGGAACGCGTCGTGGCCGACCTCGTCCCGGATGCGGACGAAGATCGGCTCCATGTCGTGGGCGTGCCGGGAGTTCTGGGCGACGCTTGCCGGGAACACCCCGTCGGACCCGTAGATGAGCCGGTCCGGGTGGTCGCGGACCAGCTGGATGAACCGGTCGGTGATCGCCTTGTCGGCCAGCAGGTGCCGGGCCACATCGTTCCAGGAGATGTCGAAACTGATGTGGCTGTAGCGCGGGTTCGAGAGGATCTCGTCGATCACGTCCAGGTGCTCCACCGACATCCGGGTGTACTTACCCACGCCCAGGTGCGCCAGGACGATCTTCGCCGTCGGGTACTCGGCCAGCAGGTTCAGCAGCGGCATCCCGAACCGCTCGTCCGGCGTCGTCTCGCCGACCCGGGCGTTGGCCAGGATCCGGGCCAACCCGAAGTCGTTGTGCAGCACCACGGCCAACCCGATCTCCTCGACCGCAGCCAGCAGCTCCCGCAGGTGCGCGTTGAAGACGTCGAGCTTGCTCTGCTCCGCGGCCGAGAGCAGACGCTTCGCGGCGGCACCGTGCCCCGTCCGCTCCAGCAGCGTCTTGATGTCGTCGAGATGACCCAGCAACGCCGGCAGCAACGCGACGGCCACGCGCTCCGGGTCGGTACGCGGACCTGTCACCACCTCGGCCAGCCCCGCGGGCAGATCCGCTGCGGTCAACGCCACGTCGGGATCCGCGACGGCGGTCCGCAGCAGGCCGGCCCCGGCGACCAGGCGCTCGATCTGCTCCAACCACCTCGGGTTGATCGTGTGGATCCCCTGCTCTCCCAGCAGGACGCGGACCAGTTCCTTCGCGATCGTGGTCTCCCCGATCAGCTTCAACAGGTCCGGGTTCATCACCGCCAGCAGACGCAGGTAGTTCAACGCGCCCGGAATGTCCATCCGGGCCCCGACCGACCCCATCACCGCGCGCCACCGCAGATCCGGTGGCAGCCGGCGGATCGTGTCCAGCATCCGGACGTCCGGGAACTGGCCCCACATCTCGAGGATCCGGACGTTGTAGACCAGCCCGAGGGTCACCACGTTGACGATCCCGTAGTAGAACGCCCCGCCCGAGCCGGCCAGACCCTTACCGCGCTGCGGGATCGGGTGGAACGTGATCACACCCTGGTGCCCGGAGTCGGCCAGCTTCCGCAGGTGACCCTCGATGTAGGCGCCGCCCCGCGGGTCGTCGTAGCCGATGGGATGGAAATGCCCGTCCGACAGGTCGAACACCGCCAGCCGGTCGCCGCTGACCAAGGCCACGACCCGGCCGTCCTTCAGCAGCGCCAGCGCCGCGTCACCGCCGGTGCCGAACTGCTCGGCCAGCCACGCCGAGGTCACCCGCCGCCCGTCGGGCAGGATCAGCTCGGCGGGCGGGTGCACCACACCCCACTGCCGCACCCACCACTCGCGCAGCGCGTCCACCCGTACCAGCCGCTCACGAGAGTCCGGCTCCCAGCCCTTCGCGAGCTCGGCGATCGTCCCCTGCGGGAGGCCGGTCCCTCGTTCGATGACCCGCTGCGGCACGCCGTCCCGCGCGGCCTTCTCCATCGCGGGGGTGACCGCCGTCACGAAGGCGGCGCGGGCGACGTCCCGAGCCGTCAGTGCGGCCGCCACCCGTTCGTTCGCGGGGGCCAGCCCGGCCAGGACCGCCGGGGCCCCGGCTCCGGCCATGATCGCCACCAGGCCACCGGCCTGCTGCTCGAGTCCCTCCCGCAGCAGACGACGTGCCGCCAGCGCAGCCTCAGCGTCCCGCTCCGCCACCTGCCAGCGCCGCCACGCCTCGACCTGCCCCGCCACGGCCGTCCGCAGCGTCCGGCCGGCGCCGTACCGACCGGCCCAGCCCATGTCCGGCGGCCCCCGGATCGGGTCGCCGGTCCGCTGAACCGCGCCGCGGGCTGCGGTGTTCGGGCGCGCCACCGCACCACCGCGTGCCAGACCGGTCGCCGGCGGAGGGACCGTCAGCGCCCCGATCCCGCCGCCGGTCACCGGGCCCGCGGGACCACCACCGCCGGCGATCGCTCGCACGTCCGCGGCGCCCAGCCCCGTCGCCCCGGCGACAGCGACCACCGGGGCACCCACACCCACCGCCGCACGCACGGCCACCGCCAGCTCGTCCCGATGGGTGGCCAGCGCGTCGTGCCAGTCCCGGACCGCCTGGTCCCGCTTGCGCTCGGCCCGCGTCAGCCGCTCCCGCGCCTGGGCGATCGTGCTGAACACCAGCGCGAGATCGGTCTCGAACTCCCGGTGCCGATCCGGGTGGCCTCCCAGCGCATCCGGGTAGGCGGCGATGCCCGGGTCGTTCTCGACCGCGTCCAGCCATGCCCGGGGCAGCCCCAGGGACGCGAGCTCCTCCGCGACCCGCGCCCGGTGCGCCTCACCACGCACCTCGCCCCGCCGCTGCGCCTCCGGCGGGTTCAACAACCAGCGAACCCCGGAGCGCGCCGTGTGCTCGACCTCCGCGCGGTAGCGGTGCACCCACCGCTCGGCGCGCGCCATCTGGTCACGAGCCGCCTCCACCGGCGCACCCATCGCGGCGACCACGTGGCGGTGGACGGACACCACCGGGCTCACGAGCCCCCACAGGGCACCCCACCGCGACGCCCGGCCGGTCGGCACCACCAAGGCGGTCCGCACGTCACCGGTCAGGACCCGCACCTCGTCCGGGCTGCGACCCAACGCCCGCGCGATCCGCCGGTCCGACACACCGAGCCGGACCGCGTCCCACACCGCCTGGCCCGCCGCGACCTCGACGGCCTGCCGCGCCTGCACACGGACCTGCTCTCGCGCCTGCACCGTCCCGGCCACCGCCGGATCCCGCTCCGCCTGCTGCCGCGCCTCGCGCCACGCCCGATCGGCAGCGACCAGCGCAGTCAGCGCCGCTTCTCCCGGGCCGGCCCCGAACGCGTTCACGATCCGGGCCACAGCCACCCGAGCACTACCGGCCACCGGACGCTCGTGCGCATCCGTCACGGCCGTCCGCACGCGGTCGCGGATCTGGAGCACGAGGGCCCTGCCCGCATGCAACGCGGTCAGCCCGCCCACCACGATCAACGTTCCGCGGCCCCACCCGAGGTCCAGCACCGGGAGCCAGAGCTCGCCCGCTGCACCTGCGACGCCGTGCATCTGCGCAGGCGGGACGGAGCCGATCACCGCAGGCACAGCGAGCACGGTCAGGAGCACCGCCGCCGTCACCGCCCGGCGCACCGTGCCCGGCCGACCCGGCATCGTGGCGATCTGCGCCTGCGCAGCCCCGCGCAACGTCACCTTCGCCGCGGCACCGACCAGCGCGCCGACCCCGGCCGCCACGATCATCGGGGCCGAGGCGTCCGCCACCGCCAGCAGGGCGAGCAGCACTCCCGCCGGTCCGGCGGAGGCGATCCTCGTCCCGAGCGCTGCGCTGCCTGTGCGGGCACCACGCGGCGTACCGAACACCGCCGAGCCGACGAGCGCCGTGACCGCCCCTGCGATCATCGCGACGCTGTCTCCGGCGCCAAGGGTGGCGAACCCACCACCCAGAACGGCCGACCCGCCGACGGCGAGGTAGGCCTTCACCAACGCCGGAGGCCCGCGCGCCCGGACCGGACCGAAGGCGGTCATCACGGCAGCCGCGCCGGCCATGGCCAGTCCCGTGGCAGCGACCACGAGGGGCACCGGCGCTGCGTGGAGCACTCCCAGAGCTCCACCGCCTGCGGCAGCCATCGCAGGAACGGCCAGCCCGAGGCGCGCTGCGGGACCAGGTCGGGGGCGGCCCTGCCCGATCGCCGCTGCCAGTGGCCCGTGCCGCGCGCGGAGTTGCCCGTGGAGCACGGCCAGGGCTCGCTCGCGGTCGGCACTCTCGGACAGGCCGACCCCGAGTGCCTGGCGGACCAGCGCCTCCATCGTGGGCCGGCCGAGCGCGCCGTCCCGAGCGGGCGCCAAGGCTCCGGCCACCGCCGACAGGCCGTCCTGCGGCAGCACCGAACGCAGCGCCGCGACGGTCGCCGCACTCACGCCGGCCTCGGCGAGCCGGGCGTCGCTGGTCGTCGCCAGTTCGCGCACGGAGACGATCCGGGCTGCGATCAGCTCGCGGTAGGCCTGGGACCGCCGCGGTGGCGACAACCGGTCGAGCCATTCCTCGATGCGGTCCGCGGTGTTCCACAGCGCGTCCCGCTCGGCGGGATCGAGGCCGGCCTCGATCTCGCGGAGCCGGTTGCGCACCTGCCACACACCGCTCCGCGCACCGCTCGCGAACTGCGCGGCGGCCTCGGCTCTGGTGCCGGCCTCCGTGGCCGGGAGCCGTCCGCCGTCGCGCCCGAGCTTCTCGACGGCCCGGTCCAGCGACCTCTTCGCCTCGGCCCGTCTCAGCCCGAGGTCGGCCGCGATGCGGCCCAGCGAACGCCCACTCCCGTAGGAAGCGAGTACCTGCAGCTCCTGTGGCTGCAGCCGGTCGAGCCGCAGGGCGTCCACCGGTTCCGGACCGGCCCGCGGGACCGCCGCGCCCGCCTGCAGCCGCTGCAACGCCACGCGCACCACGTCCACCACCTGCCCGGCGGTGAGACCGGTGCGGTCCGCCAGCCTGCTGATCCCGGTGGCCTCCGCCAGCCTGTGGTGCTGCGCCGCGCCCTGCTCGTCGCGGGCTCCGGGGGCGACCCGGGAGCCGCCACCGTGACCCATGACGCGTTCGGTCGGAGCCCGCCAGCCGAGCTTCGACACCTCGCGCAGCGCGTCGGCCACCTCACCCCGCTGGTCGGCCGTCCAGGCCAGTTGGTGGCGGCCGGCGAACAGATCGACGGCCGCGCGGGACTGGTCCGGGGACGGCAACCATCCACTCTGCAGCAACGTCTCGACCTCGGGCGGCGTCATCGAGCCCGTGTCCAGCCGCCGGAACAGGTCGCCGATCACCATGTCCTTGGTCCGGGTCGAGGAGGGCAGGTATGCGTCGGCGGCGGCGACAGCGGAGAACATCGCCCGCCGGCCGGCCGCCTCGGCCGCGAACTCGTACGCCAAGGGCCAGCCTCCGACCCCCTTGGCCTGCTGGGCGAAGGACTGGCCGAGGTCGTGCCAGAACCTGGCCTTCTCGACCGGGCCGGCGACCTCCCACTCCCGCGCCGACACCCCACGCGGGGCGCGCAACCGGCTCAGCGCCCGATTCGTCACCGGCACCGTCCGCATGGCACCCAACCGACCGTTCGCGAGATCCCGCTCCAGACCGGGCGTGATCGCGATCACCGGCCCGACCTCGGGCGCGGGCCGAGGGGACGGGGCGGACCCGCCCCGCGCCGAGCCCTCGGCGGACATGCCGAACGAGCCGAGCTCGAACCCGGACTGCTTCGCGGCGTGGGTGACCGCCGGTGCGGGCTGGTGGGGAGCGGGAGCGACCGCTCCGACGACGTCGGGTGCGAGCACGTGGGTGGCGAGCAGCACGGTCACCCCGATCACCTGCCGGGTCTCCCCGCCGCGTCGCGTCAGGTGGTCCAGCGCCGCCTCGGCCAGCGGCGACGTGGGCTTCGACCGGTAGGTCTCGACGAACTTGGTGGCCGGCAGCTCGTTCACGACCGGGTACTGCCATGCCGGGCGCTCGCTGACCGGCCTCGTCGTGACGTTCCAGCCGCCGTCGGGTCGTGCCGTGACGATGTAGTCGACGGGCGGCCCGTCCGGCGCCGTCCCGGCAGGCCGCTCGGGGGTCCGGAAACCGATGGTCCCGTCCGCGTTGCGCACGGCGGTGACGGTGGGGCGCGCCGGCACCTCACTCTCGGCGCCACGTCCGGGTCTGCCCGACGCGGCCGGCTCGGCGCGGCCGGCTCCGGCTCCGCTCGCCGGGGTCGCCGCAGGTGCCCGCACGACGACCTCGGCTCCGGTCGTGGGCTCCTGCGCCAGCTGGTACCGCCCTTGCCCGCGGGCCCCGGGTGTGGCCGTACTCAGCGCGTCACGTACTGCGGCGGGGCTCGTGTTCAGGTGGTCGGCGAGGGTGGCGATGTCGACCGCCTGGTTGCGCACCATCACGTCGTCGACGCGGTCGATCAACGGCCGCTTGACGCCGCTCGCCACCTCCGGGCGCAGGGGGACGTCGACGGTGCCCCGAGCGGATCCGCTCGGTGGCCGTGACACGGCACCGGAAGCGATGGCACCGCCCATTCCGAGCCCCAGCCATCCCATACCCACACCCGCGGCGGTCCAGGCCTTCCTCTCGCCCCCCATGACGTCCCAGTCCCGGACCAGCTGCGCGGTGGCGTTGATGTTCTCGTAGCCGAAGGCTGCGACGGAGCCGATGTTCGCGGCCTTCGCCACGCCTTCGGTGCCTGCGCGCACACCCACGGCCCGGTTCATCCCGGCGCGCAGAACCGCGGCCCTGCCGGCGCCGGCGGGCACAGCCGCGGCTCTCGCTGCTGCCGCGCCCGCCATCTTCGCGCCGGCCCGGGCGCCCAGTTTCGCCACTGCTCCACCGGCGAACGGCAGCACCGAGGCGCCGAGAACGAGGTAGTCGGAACGGGCGGCCGGGTTGGACCAGCTGTTGGACTGACCGTGCGCGCTGCGCTGGTAGATGTTGTGAACCGCGTTGCCGGCGAAGTAGGCCGCCCCGGCGCCTGCCGCGATCGCGCCCCCGGTCCACAGCGCCGGGGCGGCCGGGGGAACGAAGACGCCGGCCACGAACATCGCCCCGACCCCGACGAACGTGGCGACGCCCGCGCCGCGGTCCATCCACTTCTTGGTGGTGGAGACGTACTTGCCCGACGTCGTCCTCACGTCGAAGTTGCCGACGTCCTTGCTCAGGTCGGCCGGCGCGAGGAGCTTCGTCTCCTCGTTGAAGAGCTCGTTGTGTTCGCGGAAGTCCTTCAGGTCGCCGTAGTGGGCGCCCTTGACGTCGATGTACCGCGTGTCGCCGTCGGGGTTCGTCACCTTGTACAGCGGCATGTACCGGAGTTCCTTCGACTCCGGGTCCTGGAAGATCGTCATGATCTCGTCGTGCTTCGCCCCCTTGTCGGCGAACTCTCCGATGGAGTCCTTGACCGAGCCGTCGAGGCTTGCGAGCTGTTCGGCGGTCAGGCGCGCCGACATCGAGTTCAGGACCTCCTGCGGGGTGCCCCTCGCGGCGAACTCCGCACGCCGATCTGCTGCGGTCGCGCCCATGAAGGGGTCGCCGTCATAGCCGTCGTAGGCCTTGACGCCCTCGTCGAAGAACTTCCTCTGCACCGGGTCGGAGACACCGTCGTACAGGTGCTTGCCTGCGGCCGACTTGACCGTGAAGAAGATGTCCGGCCGCCCGCTCGATGGCAGCGGGAACGTCCCCAGGCTGCTGCCTGCGGCCCGCGAGCCCTGATCTCGCGCGAGCGTGTTGTAGTTCAGCTCGCTGACCCCGCTCAGCTGCTGGAACTTTTCCACGAACGGCTTCTGTCCGGGGTCACCTGACCTCTTCATCTGTCGGGCCAGCGCCGCGGCATCGTTCTGGAGTGCGTTCCAGCCCGTCAGGCGGTCGGCCAGCACCGGGTCCTTGCCCGCCTTGGTGAAGAGGACGTCCCACCGACGTTGGGTCCCGGTGTCCGGGGCAACACCCTGCGGCAACCCCATCGCACCGATCCGCTTCTCCACCCCTCCGATCGACGCGACCTCGGCGTTGATGTCGGCCCTGCGCTTGTCCATCCGCGCGACGTCCAGCGGCGTGGCGTTCCCGCTCTTCTCGAGCGCTGCGACGTCCCGTTCGTAGGCGGCCTTCTGTGCCTGGAGCGTCTCGATGCGCGGAACCAGGCTCAGACCCGCGATCTGGGCGGCGTTCGCCTTCGCCTTGTCCGCGGCACTCAGCTCGGCGAGGGGCTCACCCTTGGCGTTGCGGCCGTACGCCCCGAAGCCCTCCTGGTGACCGGGCAGGGTGGGGTCGGCGCCCATCTTCTGCGCCGCGGCGTCCACGTTCGGCCGGGTGTAGGCGATTCCGGTGATGCCGTCGATCAGGGCGCGCCCGTTGCGGAAGTCCTGGTCCATGGCGATCGCCTCGTCGATCACCTTCTGCTGCGGCTTCAGCGCCTTGATCTCACCGGGGGTGAGACCGCCCTTGACAGCAGCCCGGTAGTCCCCGACGGCGTCCCTGAGGCCCTCGATCTTCCCCTCGAGCTTGTCGCTGCGGTTCTGCAGCATGCTCAGGGTGCTGGTCACCTTCAGCGAGGCGCCGTCGCGCTGCGCCGTCGACAGCTCCGGCAGGGCCTTCCGGTACTCGTCGGCCAGGTTCGTGCCCTGCTTCTCGTCCTGCTCCTCCAGGTCGGCGAGCCCGGCACGGTTCAGCGGCGGCAGCGGGTCACCTTCCTTGAGCCCGAGTGCCTTCGCAAGCTCCTTGTCCACCGCGGTGTCCTGCGACGGGCGCACGTAGTCCGCGTCGATACCGGCCATCCAGGACTCGTCCGGGTCGCCGAGCCAGCCCAGGTTCTCGACATTGCTCTCGCAGGCCCCGCGGCAGGCCACGCCGACGTTGTCCGTGCCGTTCTTGCCGGGGTAGAGCAGCACGCCCTCACCCTTGAGGTACTGGCCCTTGGCGTTGGTGCCGCTGCAGTCCTTGCCGTGGCAGACCGCACCACCACCGGGGCCGTACTGCATGGTGATCCGGCAGCCGTCAGGCCCGTCGGCCTTGCACTCGTGCTGGTTGCCGTACGGGTCGACCCACTCCCGCTTCTTGTCG
This sequence comes from Pseudonocardia xinjiangensis, assembly GCF_050948425.1. Taxonomy (NCBI): domain Bacteria; kingdom Bacillati; phylum Actinomycetota; class Actinomycetes; order Pseudonocardiales; family Pseudonocardiaceae; genus Pseudonocardia; species Pseudonocardia xinjiangensis. The sequence goes on from NZ_CP192009.1 coordinate 6,555,312, forward strand.
TCGATGCCTTTGTAGGTCATCTGACCGAGCTCGCTCGGGGTCTCACCCTTCTTGGCAAGCGGCTCGAAGATCTCGCAGTTCAGACACACCGGGGTCGGCGCCATTCCCGCAGGCCGGGTGAGGCCGCAGTCGCCGACGCAGGTGATCGAGCCGCCCTTGCCCTGACCGTTCGGCGTGACGACGGTGATCCCGTTGTTCGCGCCGGTGGTGATGGAGTCGGGCAGATGGCCGCCTGCGGCCAGCATGTCGAGCTTCTCCTTGTCGGAGAAGGTGTAGACCGCTCCAGCGCGGGTCTGGTCGATCCGCCAGCCCTCGATCAGCTGGACGCTGCCGGTCTGACCGCCGGTGATCTGGAAACGGCCGGAGTTCCCGAAGGCGTCCCGGGTGGTGGCGTAGGTCCATTCCTTGTCGAGATTCAGGCCGTCGCCGTCGGCAGTGATGACGTCACCCTCGGCCGTCGTGATCTTGCCCTTCCCCTGGAAGTCCAAGGTGGCCGCGTGACCGGCTCCGTCCCGTCCGACGAGGACGTTCGGGGTGCCGGCGAGGTCGATGTGGTCGGTGCTGCCCTTGCCGTTGCTGATCTCGCCCGTGCAGCCGCCGCGACAGGTGGTGGTGAACGGGGTGCCGTCCCGGTTCGCGAAGTGGCCCTCGTTCGTCACCGGACCCGACGTCGAGGAGGTCGGCCGGGAGTCCTTGTACTCGATCCTCGAACCACTGTTGCCGTCGCGGACCTCGCCCTTGCCCTTGACCCAGTACTCGCCATTGCCTGCCTTGTCGACGGCCACCCCACACCCCTCGGAGCTCCCGCAGGTGTGGGCCCGCTTGCCCGTGGCCGACGGACCTGAGGTCGTCACACCGTCGTCGGTGACCTCGACCCGCCGACCGTCGGCGCCGACCACCTTCGAGCCGGGCGAGCCGGGCTTGCAGGGAGCCGGGCACGTGGTGTCCACCGGCTTGCCCTTCGCATCCTTGCTGGTGATCGTGATGCTGCCGTCGTCGTTGCGCTTCCACCCGATGCCGCTCTTGCCCTCACCCAGCTCCTTCACCCCGGCGGTGGGGTCCTTCGGCTTCGTCGCGGCAGGCGGGGGGACCTTGCGGGTGAGGACGTTGCTCCCGCCCTGGGTGAAGTTCGCGCAGTTCCCGCTGCAGGTGCCGTACCCGCCCTGTTCGCCGCCCTTCGGGCCGGCCACCGCGACCGCGGTGACGCCGCACCCGCCGTTGCCGCTACCCGAGCAGCCGGCCCAGTGCTCCGCGTCCCAGGAGCCGTCCGCGGTCTCCAGGTGCGCGGCGTCGCGGGCGTGCGCCGAGTAGGTGGCCGTGCAGTTCGTCGCGCCCGAGCACGACGCCGACGCGTAGGCCTGGTTGCCCTTGGCGAAGGCCTGCGCGGACACCGCCACGCCGCCACCGCCCATGCCACCGCCGCCGGAGCCGTGCGCGTACGCCTCCGCATGCGAACCGGTCTTCGGGTCCCGTGCCTCCGCCGACGACGTCGCCTCGTAGGAGTGGCTGCATCGCGTGCCCGAGCTGCCCGTGCACGACGCCGACGCCTGCGCCCAACCCGGCCCGGCCGATGCCGACGCGGTGACGGAAACCCCGCCGCCGCCGATACCGCCGCCCCCGGAACCACTGGCCGACGCCCGTGCCGACGACCTACCGTTACCGGCCGCTGCCGACACGCTCGCCGAGTACGAGTGCCGGCAGCTCACACCCGCACTCCCCGTGCAGGACGCCGACGCACTCACGAACCCCGGGCCGGCCTGCGCCTGCGCGGTGACGGCAACTCCGCCGCCACCCATGCCGCCACCGCCGGACCCGCTGGCACTGGCCCGCGCAGCACCGCCACCGGCGACGGCAGCGGCCCGTGCCGAGTACGAGTGGCTGCAGCGGGTGCCCGCCGAGCCGGTGCAGGACGCCGAGGCCTGGGCGCTTCCCGGCCCGGCGACGGCGGCCGCGGTGGTGGCCGCCTGGCCGCCGCCGAAGCGCCCGGAGCCCGAGCCGGTCGCGCTGGCGCGAGCGCGCGTGCCGGGGCCGGTGTCGGCGGCACTGCTGTGCGCCCGGTAGCTGAAGGAGCAGCCCGAGCCCGTGCTGCCCTGGCATGCCGCGGCCGCCAGCGCGCTGCCCGTGCCCGTCCGGGCGACAGCGCTGGTGGCGCACCAGCCGTTGCCGGCGCCCCCGGCGGCGCCGCAGCGGGCGTTCGCCGTTGCGGTGCTGCCGCTGCTGCGGTCGGAGGCTGCGCTGCGGGCGGAGTAGCGGTGCGCGCAGTCGGCACCCGCGGTGCCGGCGCAGGCGGCGGTGACCTCGGCACCGGTGGGGGTGGCGCCCACCCGGCCGGTGCCCTGGCAGACGCCGTCGGCACCGGCGGTGCAGGCCGAGCGGGCGGTCGCGCTGTTGCCCCCGTAGCGGGCCTCGCCCTGGATCGCGGTGCGGCAGCCGGTGCCGGCGCAGGTGGCGGCGACCTCGGCCACGTTGTCGGAGGCGAACCCGTTGGTCGCCGACTCGCACGGCCCGTTGGCGGAGCAGGTGGCGGTCGCCACCGCCGTGGCGGTGCGGGCCCGCGCACCGGCCTTGCCGCTGCTCTGCGTGGCGGCGAGCGCGGCGGGGTCGTCGGTGCCGGTGCTGGTGGACCGGGTCGTGGTGGGGCAGGCGCCGGTCGCGGTCCGGCAGTCGGCGGACACCGAGGCCGAGGTGGTGCCGAACCGGCCGGCCGCGGCGGCGCCCCTGCCCGGGTGGACCGCGACGCTCGAGCCGGTGGTGATGCCGGCCTGGCAGCCGCCCTCCTGGCCGGTGCAGCTCGCCGCGCCGTGCGAGGTGGAGAGGCTGACCGGGTCGGTCCCGGCGCCGTTGCTCTTCCCCGTCGTCGTCGCGGCGGCCCGCGCGGCACCGATGGCGGCGGCGCTGCCCCCGTCGGGGCTCGCCGCTGCGGCCGAGTCGCCGGTGACGGTGCCCGTGCAGGTGCTGTCGGGGCAGTCGATGGTGGAGCTCGCCCGGGTGGTGCCGGACCGGCCGGGGACCATCGGCGACGTCGCCTCGGCACCGGAAGCCATGCCGGTGTGACGTTCGGTGGTGGCCGTCGCGCTGCTGCCGACCGTGCAGCCGGACCCGCTGCTGCGGCACTCCCCGCCGCTGCGCGAGGTGCTGGTGCCTGCCGGGTCCTTCTCGGCCCCGAGGGCCGCCGTCACGGTCGCGGTACCGGTGGTGGCCGCGTCGCACGAGCCGTCGCCTGCCGCGCACTGCGCGGAGGAGCTCGACTCCGACAGCGTTGCCGGGGCGTTCCTCACCGGCGCCGCAGCCAGCTTCGCGGCATCCGTTGCCGCCTTGCGGGCCTGCGTGGCGACCGAGGCCGCGTCGGTGGCCGCCTTCTTCTCCTCGGCGGTCGCCCCGTCGCGTGCCGCGGTGTCGCGGGCCTGCTCGGCGATCTGCTGTGCCTGCTCGGCCTGCTGTGCGGCCTGCTCGGCGGTCTCGTTCCGGGTCTCGGTGATGATGTCGGCCACGACCTGGCCCGACCCGGCGGTCGAGCTGGTGGCGGCCTGGCAGTTGCTCTCGCTGGTGGTGCAGCTGCCGCTGGAGGACGACTGGCCGCCCGGTGGGCCACGCGCACCCGCGCCGCCGGTGGTGGTGCTCGGGCCGTCGTCGCCGGCAGCCGAGCTGCGGGCCGTGCCCGAGCAGCCGCCCGGGGAACCGGAGCAGTCCAGCGTGGCCGAGGCACTCGTCCAGCTCGACGCACCCGGCACGGTCGGCGCACCCGAGGCGGCGGACGAGCCCGGCGCTGTCGGGGCAGGCGGAGTGGCGGGCTGGTCCGGTCCCGGCCGGTCCTGCGGCGCGTCGGCCGGCGCCCGGTCCTGCCCGTCCTCGCCGACCGTCGCACTGCTGACGGTCGCGTTGGACGTCGAGGTGGCCCGCACGAGCGGCCGGATGCTGCTCGCGTCCGGTCCGCTGGAGGCCCCGGAGTTCGTGACGGCCTGGCACCGGCCGCCCGACACGCCGTCACACGAGCCCGTGCCGTGCGAGCCGCGAGGGTCCGGTGAGGTGGAGGGGTCGGTGGCAGTGGCAGAGCTGGTGACCTTGCCGTCGCAGGCGGTCTGCCCGTCGCAGTCCAGCACCGCACCGGACCCCGACGCAGCCGAGGGGCCGGCGGGGCGCCGGGCGGAGTTCACCACCGGGTTCGCCCCGGCCTGGTCCGCCCCGGTCTGGTCCGCGCGGGCCTGGTCTGCGCGGGCCTGGTTCGCGTCACTGGCCTGAGTCGCACCGGGCAACGCCTGGACGGCACCCGGCGCGGTCAGAGCCACGGATGTGGTCTCGGCCCGGCAGGCCCCGCCGCCGGCCTCGCAGGTGGCCGAGCCGGCCGACGTGCGCGGCTTCCCAGCGGCCACGGCACCGTCCCACGCAGCCGAGCCGGTCTGCGCTGTGCCCGAGCAGGCGGCCCCGGCCGAGCAGTCCACCGAGGCGCTCGCCGACGAGATGCTGGACGGCCCGCTGGTGGGCTGGCCCTTCACCGGCTGCCCGGTCGCCGCGTCGAGCTGGACGTGGTCCGGGGCGCTCGATGCGGCCGAGCTGGTCTCGCCGCTGCAGCCGCCACCCGACACCGTGCAGTCCGCGCTGCTGGAGGAACCCCTCCGCTGCGGTGACACGGCGGTGTCGAGCGCGCTGGTGGAGGTGGCCGCGGTGCCGCCGCACGACCCGCTCCCGCCCGAGCAGTCGACCCGGGCGCCGGCGTTCGAGACGCTGACCGGGCCCGAGACCTGCGAGACCTGCGAGCCCGACGCGCCCGCCGGGGGGTCACGGTCCTCGACGGTGGTGTCGCTGCCGGCCGAGCAGGTGCCGCCCGCGCCGTGCGCCGAGCACGAGGCCGAACCCGAGCTGTCGCGGACACCCGTGATGTCGCCCGACGCCGAGCCGGTGGTCGCCGACTTCGCGGTGCCCGTGCACGCCGCGCTCGCGCAGTCGACCTCGGAACCGGCGGTGCTGGTGGCCGCCAGCTTCACGGGGCTGACCGTGGCAGCCGCCGCGACGTCGTTCCACGCATCGCGGCCGCTGTCGGTGCGGGCGGTGGCGTTCGACGTGGAGTCGGCCGAGCAGCCGCCCGCGGTGGCGGTGCAGGACGAGGAGCCGCTCGTCGTGCGGACGGCGGCCGTCTTGCCCGTCCCGCTCGAGACCGTGGCGTTCGTGGTGGTGGTGCCCGTGCCGGAGCAACCGGCGGCGCCGTCGCACCCGATCCGCGTGTCGGCGCGTGCCGTGCCGGTCGACCCGCCGTTGCCGGAGCCGTCGTCGGTGCTGTTGCCGGAACCGCTGCTGGTGTCGCAACCACCGGCGGTGACCGAGCACGTGGCGGAGCTCGTGGTCTTGTGGGTGATCGTGCGGGTCGCAGCCGCCGCAGCCGCCGCAGCCGTCGCAGTCGTCGCCGGCTTCGCGGCGGCGGCCTGCTCCGTGGTGGTCGAGGTGGTGGTGGCGCCGGTGCTGCTCGACGCCGTGCCGGAGCATCCGGTGGCGCCCCGCTCGCACTGCACGTCGGCGTTCGACTGCGGGCGGCCGGCGGAGTAGCCGTCCTCGGTCGCCGCGTCCGTGTCCCACGAGCTCTGGCGGGACCAGCGGTCCGAGCCGTCGTTCCCGAGGTCGGTGCTGCTGGAGGTGCGGCAGCCGCCTGCGGTGGCCGTGCAGTGCGCGGCGCCCGTGGCGGTCGCGGCCTCGCTCGTCTTCGTCGTCGTCGTCTTCGCCGCCGCCGGTTCGACGACGGCCGCGGCGCCCGTGCCGCCGGTGGGCGTACCGCGGGTCGTGCCGGAGCTGGTGGTGTCGCAGGTGCCGTTGCCGGTCCGGCAGTCGGCGCTCGCGTCACGGGCACTCGCCACGGTGCTGATCGCGCACTCGCGCTCACACGTGCCGCTCGCCGTCGACGTGTCGCCGTCCGGCGAAGCGGTGCCTGGAGTGGAGCTGGTGCTCGACGACCGGCATCCGTTCGCGCCCTCGCAGGCGGACGCGGCCCGGGTGCTGCCGGTGGTGCTCGAGCTGCTGCAGCCGTCGGGCCCGGTGGCACACGATGCGGTGGCCGACTTCTTCCCCGTCGTGGCGCTGGTCTCGCAGCCCTGCTTCGCGCCGGACATCGTGCACGTCCCCGAGGCCTTGTTCTCCCCGGAGCCCGCCGAGACGCTGCAGCCGGACGACAGGCCGGCCAGACCGATGCACCGCTCACCGCGCTGCTCATCGGAGCCGCGTTCTCCCGCGGCGGCGCTGCACTCGAAGAACACGCCGCTCGAGTCACAGGCGGCCTTCGCCCCGCGCGAGCCCGCGGCCTGCACATCGGAACCCTCGTGGCCCGTAGCGGCGCGCAGCTCGTCGGTGGCCTCGTAGACCTCGTCCCTGGTCGCCTCGTACTTGGCGACGTTGGCCTCGTGGACCGCGGCCTTGACCGTCCCGGCCTTGACCTTCTTCTGCTCTGCCGCCAACGCCGTCTCGGTCTTCGCCAGCGCACGGTGCCCGTCGACGACCTCGTCGACCAGCTCGGCCCGATCGGGCGACAGCTCGGCACGGTCGGCCTCGACCGACTTCACCAGCTTCTTGTGCGCCGCCTCGTGCTTGGCGTAGGTCGCCTTGCTCACCGTGCCGGCGGTGACCTTCTTCTTCTCGGCCGCGAGCGCCTTCGCGCTCTTGTCCACCTTGATCTCGCCGTCGAGCACACGCTCGGTCTGCTCGGGGGAGTCCTCGTAGGACCGCCACTGCTCCGAGCGGCTCGCCCCGTCACGCGGCGGCCCGCGCGGATCCGCAGCCGAGGCCACCCCGGCGCGCAGCGCGGCGGCATCGCCGGTGACCGGCAGGACCTGCCCAGCAGCGGAGGTCGCCCTCGCCGCAGCCGTCTTCGCCGCGGTCGCCGCCTTCGCGGCAGCCACCTTGGCCGCGGTCGCCTTGGTCGCGGCGGTCTTCGCGACGGTCGCCGCCTTCGCCGCGGCCTTCTTCGCCGCCGGAGTCTTCGCCGTCGCCGCCTTCGCGGCGGCCGACTTCGCCTTCGCCGCGGCCTCCTTGGCGGTGGTCGCCGTCCTGGCCTCAGTCACCTTCGCGGCAGCCGCCGCCTTCGACGCGGCCGCGGTGGTCTTCGCGTCCGCGGTCGCCTTGGCTGCAGTCGTCCTGGCCGCAGCCGTCCTTGTCTTCGCAGGGGTCGCATCGGAGGCGGTCGGCTCCGCTGCCGCCTTCGTCGCTGCCGTCTTCGCGGCAGTTGCCGCCTTCACCGCTTTCGCCTTCGCGGCGGCTGCCACCTTCGTCGCAGCCGACTTCGCGCTCGTCGTTCTCGCAGCGGTCACCTTCTCAGCAGCCGACTTCGCCCTGGCCGCTGCGGTCTTCGCCACATCCGCCGTCTTCGTAGCCGCCGACTTCGCCGCAGCCGCTTTCACCGGCGTCAGTTTCTCCGCGGCGGCTCGCACGGCCGTCCGCTTCGCCTTGGCCGCAACCGTTCCGGTGGCGGTCGAACCCTTCGCCGGCTTGTCAGCCGATGCCTTGTTCGTCGATGCCTTGCCGGCCGAAGCCTTCTCGGTCGATGTCTTAGCCTTGCTCGTCGAAGCCTTGCCGGCCGCCGCCTTGTCATTCGCCGAAGCCTTCTCGGCCGATGTCCTGTTCGGCGAAGCCTTGTTCGCCGAGGCCTTCTCGGCCGGAGCCTTCTTGGCCTTCTCAGGCGGCGCCTTCTTGGCCGGTTCCTTCTTCGCCGGTTCCTTCTTCGCCGGTTCCTTCTTCGCCGGTTCCTTCTTCGCCGGCTCCTTCTTCGCCGACTCCTTCTTCGCCGGCTCCTTGCTCTTCTTGCTCTCGGTGGCGGACTTCGCGTCACTTCCGCCACCGCCACTGCCACTGCTTCCTGCGGGCTTCTCCTTGCCTCCCTTCTGCGCGCCCTGAGCAGTTGTGCTGACCGGCACGGTGGCGGCGGCTGCAGTGGGCGCCGCGAGGAACGCCGCACCCACCCACAGCACGACGACCGCGACGGCAACCCCAACCACCCACCGCATCAACCGCACCAACATCTGCAGCGGGGACGGTCGCAGGCGCACGGCGGCATCAGCACGCACGACGGGGCCCATGGCCTCGCCGTCGTGAGCTGGATGCGCGTGCATCTGGAGTGCTCCCTGGAGTCGCAGAGAAGACGGATGACGTGGAACGAGGGGGATGACCAGCGAAAACGAGTTCGCGGACTGTCACACACGGCGCACGAGGACGCCACGGGCCATACACGTCGCGCCTGGGGCAGCGACCTGCGTCCGGACGGTTGTCGTCACGCCCGGAAACCCTGCGGCGGCAACCCCACCCTGTTGCGCAACGTCAGCAACCGAGAGGACCACCACCACAGCCCTGACCCGAAGATCAAGACCTTGGGCAGATTAGCAGGGCATCGCGGGGTTGACCAGAGACGTCCTCGCAGAGCGGGTGCGCTCATCGCAGATGCCGTAGACCCTGCGAGGAACACACCGCCTCTGCGAGGACGCCGTCACACCGCCAGGGCGAGCGCCGTCGTCGAGGCCGTGCACAGGACGGTGCGCACGTGGTTCCACGCCGTCCAGCGGACGAGGTACTCGCTCCAGGTGCCGGCGGCGGCGTCGGGATCCACGGCGTCGAGTCGAATGTTCAGCGGGACGTTCCATACCGCCGTCACGAGGAATGAGCCGACCACGTGGAGAACGGCACCGACGACGATCCACGCGGTTGCGTGCTGCGCCGAGAACGGTGCCGCCACCGCCAGCAGGACGCACAGCACGGTCGTTCCCCCGAACACCACGCCGAACAGGGGATTGAGGATCGCCCTGTTGACCGACTGCATTGCCGCCGCGCCTGCGGCAGGTGGCAGCCGCCGCAGAGCCGGCATCACGGCCACGGAGAAGGCGAAGAAGAGCCCCGCCATCAGACCGGATCCGACTGTGGCGACCAGAATGGCGCTGGGCAGCAACGCGTCGATCATCATGCCACCGGATCCTGGACGAGTTCGGCGACGACCGCCTCGAACGGGGTCGGGGTCGTCGTCGCGGCATTCCGGCGCTCGCGCGGAACGATCGTGCCGTCGGAGAGCGCCCGCCCCATCTCCACGTGCAATGTCGCGGTATCGGGCGAGAATCCGGCCTCCACGAGGGCCCTCACCATCTCCGCGTCGGGCAGCCGGACGTACTCGAGTGCCGGCCGGCCGATCGCCGCACCGAGAATTGCGGTGGCCTGGGCATAGGTGAGATCGCGCTGTCCGTGCAGTTCCCGCACCTGCACGCCCGACCAGTCGCGGGCGAGAAGTGCTGCGGCCGCCGCCTCCGCGACATCCCTGGTGGCGATCATGGGCACCGGCACGTCGGGGGCCACCGCGTCGGCGTTGACGCCCAACGCACGCACCAGGTCCACCGCGGCCGCGATGCTCTCGAAAAACACGCCGGGCCGCAGGACGAGCAGGTCGAGCCCGGGCACCCGGCGCAGCCGCTGCTCCTGCTCGTGCAGGCTGGCGATGAACCCGGTGCCCTCCGGGAGGTCCGCCCCGAGGCTGCTCAGCGCCACGACGCGGCGGACCCCCGCCGCCTGCACGGCGGTGACGATCGCCTCGCCGAGACGCTGCTGCTCCGCGCCGAAGTCGGGCCAGGTCGGGTCGTAGGGCAGCAGGGTGTGCACGGCGTCGGCCCCGCGGAAGGCACGGGTCAGGAACGCGGCGTCGGCGGCATCGCCTGCCCACGTCTCGGCGCCGGCGGCGGCGAGCGCGGCCAGCACGTGCGGGTTGCGGCCGATCGCGCGGACCGGTTCCCTCGCGTCCAGCAGTCGCTGCGTGATCTGCCGGCCGACGTGGCCGGTGGCGCCCATCACCGTGATCATGGCGTTCCTCCGAAGGTCCGTGGTGGCGTGTTCGTCCACCATCGGGCCGATCGGCCGGACCTTCCATGCCCGGGAGTCGCCGGTTCATGCTCGTTCGTCCCGATCCTCTGGACGCCGGCGACATCGGCATCCAGACTCGGCTCGTGTCGGTCACAGACCAGCTCCACTCCGAGGATCCGCTCGGGGAGGCGCTGCACTTCCTGCGCGTCACCGGCAGCTTCTACTGCCGTTCGGAGCTCACTGCGCCGTGGGGCCTCACCGTGCCTCCGTGGGAGGACTGCCTCTGGTTCCACATCGTCACGGCGGGCCGGTGCCGTCTCCACGTCGACGGTGCGGAGCCGCGCTGGATCCAGCAGGGTGACCTCGCGCTCGTGCCGCACGGCCGGGGGCACGTGCTCGGCAGCGGGCCCGACGTCATCGCTCCGGACGTGACCGGCCTCGAGCACGAGTTCCAGAACCGGTACGCGATCCTGCGCCACGGTGGCGGAGGGGCGGCGACCACGCTGGTGTGCGGCGCGGTGCGGCTCGACCACCCGGCCGCGCACCACATCCTCCCGTTGCTGCCGGTGGTGATCCACATGGAGCCCGCGGGGTCACCGCAGGCGGAGTGGATGCAGAGCACGCTGCGGCTGGTGGCCGCCGAGGCCGCCGAGATGCGCCCGGGCGGCGAGGCCGTCATCACGCGGCTCTCGGACATCCTGGTGATCCAGGCGCTGCGGGCGTGGATCGAGACCGACCCCGCGGCGCAACGAGGGTGGCTCGGCGCGCTGCGCGACCGGCAGATCGGACGCGCCATCTCGCTGATCCACCGCGACCCCGCCCGCGACTGGACGGTGGCGTCGCTGGCGAGCGAGCTGGCCATGTCGCGCTCGGCCTTCGCGGCCCGCTTCACCGAGCTCGTCGACGAGCCGGCGATGCGGTACCTCACGCGCTGGCGGATGCAGACCGCCCGCACCCTCCTCACCGAGGACGGCGCGACAGTGGCGGAGGTCGCGAGCCGGATGGGCTACCGGTCCGAGGCCGCGTTCAGCCGCGCGTTCAAACGGATCATCGGGCTCCCGCCCGGCGCGTCGTCCCGTGCCACCGCCACCACCGCCCCCGCGCCCGTGGCACCGGCGCTCGTCAGCGGACCCTGAACTCCGGGAGACGCTTCTCCAGGAACGCGCTGACGCCCTCTCGGTAGTCGTCGCTGGAGACGGCGTCGATCGGCAGCTCGGTGGCCTCGGTGTCGGGTACGTCCAGGCCCGCCATGATCTTCTGGATGAGCCGCTTGCTGCCCCGGACGGAGACCTGCGAGCGCGCACCGATGGTGCGGGCGAAGTCGGTTGTCGTCTTCTCCAGCGCGTCGGGGTCGACGAGTTCGTCGATGAGGCGCACCCGCAGCGCGTCCTGCGCGGTGATCCGGTTGGCCGAGAAGAGCAGGTACTTGGCGAACGCCGGCCCGACCACGGAGACGAGCTGTCGCGTGGAGGTGAAGCCGTAGACGATGCCGAGCTTCGCCGGCGTGATGGCGAACTGCGCGGTGGTGTCGGCGAACCGGAGGTCACAGGCCAACGCGAGCTCACAGCCACCGCCGATGCAGTAGCCCTGGATCATCGCGATGGACGGCTTGCGCATCTCCGCCAGCGCGTGTGCCGCCTGCTCGAGACGGTCGCCGTACCCGCGTGCCGCGTCGGCCGTGGCGCGTCGGGTGCCGAACTCGCTGATGTCGGCACCGGCACAGAAGTGCGCTCCGGCACCGCGCACCACCAGCACCGTCACCGACTCGTCGGCGTCGACCTCGGCGGCCAGTGCGGGCAGCGACCCCCACATCTCGTAGGACATCGCGTTGCGCTTCTCCTGGCGGTCGATCACCAGCTCGGCGATGTCGCCGTGCCGGTCGATCCGGAGTGCGGGCATCCGTTCACCTCTCCACAAGTGCCGACGTCACCTCTCATTCTCGCGGGAAACCGTCGCCCGGGCGGTCAGAGCGCCCTCTGCGTCTCCAGCACGACACGCAGCGCACGCAGGGCGTGGTGGGTGCGTGACTTCACGGTGCCGGTCGGGATGCCCAGCCGGCGGGCCGCATCCGCAACGGTGCGGTCCTCGAGGTAGACCACGGTCAGGGTCTCACGGTGATGCGGCTCGAGGCGGCGGAGGGCCGCGGCGAGGTCCCAGCACTGCACAGCCCTCTCGAACTGGTCGTTCGCCGGCACGGCGCTCACAACGTCGTCGTCGCTGACGATGACCGGCCGCGTGAGGTCGGAGCGCCACAGGTCGATGATGAGGTTGCGGGCGACCCGGAACAACCACGGGCGCGGCGTGGGGGCTCCGCGCGCCGACGCGGCGTGCCGCCACGCACGCAGCAGTGTCTCCTGCACGACATCCTCGGCCCGCTCAGTGTTGCCCGTCAGCCGCAGGGCGAAGCAGAACAGCGGGCCGGCCGCGTCGTTCACAGTGCGGACGAATGCTTCGGACGCATCCTCCTCCTTGTCGTCATCGGTGGGGCCCAGAAGTTGGTCGGCATCGTTCATCGAATGGTGATCACGGAGTGCTGGTCCGGCACGATTCGAACCTGTGTGAGGTCCACACCACGGAGAATGGGACGGAGATGTCGAGGTCGCGCCCGGATACGGACCCTGGTCCTGTCCCTGGGGGCCCCCGGGGACAGCTCGGGGACTCAGAGACGGAGCTGCGTGCGTGAGGTGATGCCCAGCTTCTGGAAGACCTTCCGCAGGTGCCACTCGACAGTGCGAGCGCTGATGAAGAGCCGGGCCGCGATCTCGGGGTTGGTGAGGCCCTGGCCGGCGAGCCGGGCGACCTGGGCTTCCTGGGCGGTGAGCTCGCCACTGACCTCGATGTCCCGTTTGCGGACCTGTTCGCCGGTGGCCTGCAGCTCGCGATCCGCGCGCGCGGCGAACGCCTCGGCGCCCATCGTCGTGAACATCTGGTGGGCGGTGCGGAGCTGCTCGCGGGCATCCACGCGGCGGTGTTCGCGGCGCAGCCACTCGCCGTAGAGGAGATGGGCGCGGGCGAGCTCGCTGCGGATGCGGGTGCGGCCCAGCCGGTCGATCGCCTCCCGATAGGCGGTCTCGGCGGCCTGGCCGTCGAGCACCAGGGCACGCGAGCGCGCCGCGACGCCCAACGCCCAGTCGGTGCCGCAGGCGTGGCTCACCTCGGTGAGCCGGCGAACAGCGGCGGTGGCGCGCTCGGGCCGCCCGCAGCGGACCGCTCCCTCGACCAGCTCGGCCAGCGCCCCCCGGGCCGCGGTCGGCAGCCCGATCCCCCCCGTGGCCTCTGCGGCCCTCGTGGCCAGGGCCACCGCCTCCTCGGACCGGCCCACGCTGTTCTGCAGGAGGGCCTGCGCCCAGCCCATCATGGCCAGCCCGCCACCCTCGCCGCGGCGCAGAACTCCCGCATTGGCGGTATCGACAAGGTCGGCGACCTCGGCCTCGCGCCCCTGCCATGCCGCGAGCGTCACGGCACCGTGCGGCGCAGGCGGGCAGCCGGTCGCTTCGGTCACCGCCGCGAGCTCGGCGCGCAACGACGCGGCCGCGGCCAGCTCACCGGTGAGCACGTGCGTGGTGATGCGCGCGGTCAGCGCGAGGGGGAGCTCACACAGCGCCCCGGCCTCCCGGGCCAGCTGGACGTAACGGGTGGCCAGCACGTCCCAGCTCTCGTCGTCCCCCAGGATCCCGGCGGTGACATGAGCGAGCAGGAACCAGCGCAGCCCGTCCTCTGCGCTGATGTCCGGGCTGCGGAAGGCGAGAAGCGCCCGCTTCAGCTCCGCCACCCCGGCGGCTGGACCCTCAGTGTACCACTTCGCCAGACCGTCCAGCAGGAGATCGACCGGCCGGGGCGGCTGCGGCGCAGGAGGCGCCGCCCGTGCGGCCTCGACCACCTCCCGCACGCTGGCACAAGTGGCCAACGAGCCGGCGAACACGGCGGCAGAGAGTGCATCCAGGTAGGTGTCGCGTGCCGACCGGATGTCGAGTGGCTCGAGCTGCCTGGCCGCCTTGAGCAGCAACGGAGGTGCTTCGCTGCCGCGGTTGGTGGTGAACGCGATCTGGGCGCGCAGCACGTCGGCCTGAGCGCGCTGCAGTGGGTCGAGCGGGCCCGTCACCGCGACGGACAGCAGTTCCAGAGCATCCTCGGAGGCGCCTGCCTGGTGGGTGGCCTGCGCGGCAGCCATCGCCCGCCCGGCCCGGCGCCCGGGTTCGAGGGTGAGCTGGGCGGCCCGTTCCAGGAACGCCGCAGCAGCGGCAAGGCCACCGCGCGCCCGCGCCCGTCCGGCAGAACGTTCGAGATCCGCGGCCACGTCCTCGTCGAGCCCGTAGGTCGCCTCGGCCCGGTGCCAGGCGCGGCGATCCGGGTCGGCGCGGGGATCGATGGCCTCGGCCAGTGCCCGGTGCGCGATGCGCCGCTGCTCGGCGGAGCCCGCCCGGTAGACCGTCGAGCGCAGCAACGGGTGTCGGAACCGGACTCGCGTGTCGATCTCGACGAGCCCGGCCGCAGTTGCCGGTGCGGCCGCATCGGGCTTGATGCCGAGCAGTCCGGCGGCTCGCCACACGAGCAGCGGGTCTCCGAGCGGTTCCGCCGCGGCGACCAGCAACAGCTGCCGGGTGGGCGTCGGCAGTGGCGCAAGCTGCCTGCGGAAGCTCTCCTCGATCCGCCGCTGCACCGGCGCGCGGGACGGCGACCCGAACCCGCCGGCGAGCTCCGCGAGTGTCAGCCCCCGGGGCAGCTCCAGCAGTGCCAGCGGGTTGCCGCGGGTCTCGGTGACGATCCGGTCACACACCCGCTCGTTCACGAGCCCCGGTAGCGCGGAGCGCAGGAACTCCCGCGCGTCGGCGTCGGACAGGCCCGCGACCACCAGCTCCGGCAAGCCGGTCGACGGCTCGTCCTCCGACTCCAGCCGTGATGCGAACACCACCGACACCGACTCGGCCACCAGCCGTCGCGCAACGAACGTCAACACCTCCGCGGAGGCCCGGTCGAGCCACTGGGCATCGTCGACCACACAGACCAGCGGCCGCTCCCGGGCGACCTCGGCGAGCAGGCCGAGCACGGCCAGCCCGACCAGCAAGCGATCCGGCGCCCGCCCGGCCGCCAGCCCGAACGTCGTGCGCAGCGCGTCGCACTGCGGCTCGGGCAACCGCCCGAGCCGCCCCAGCATCGGCGCGCACAGCTGGTGCAGCCCGGCGAAGGCCATCTCCATCTCCGACTGGACGCCCGCGATGCGCTCCACCCGGCAGCCGGACGCCTGTGCCACCACGTACTCCAGCAGAGCCGTCTTGCCCACACCGGGCTCGCCGCGCACCACCAGCGCTCGACTCCGACCCGCCCGAGCGGCCTTCAACAGCCGGTCGAGCACCTCCCGCTCATCGTGCCGGTTCCGCAGCATCGGACAGGACCTCGACTGTGCAGCTCGTCACGCCCCACAACTCGCCCGAAGGCGACGATAACCCCAGGTGTACACCGCTGCGCCGGTGCTCGACACCGACGATCGGCCCCCTCTCCTCCGGCGAGAGCGCGATTACCACCACGAGACGGCGGTCGGCGCGGCCTGCGTGACGGACAACGGGCCGGCGATCAGCACGAGTCCTTCTCGCAAATGATCTCTCGACGTATCCTCCTGACGGGCGACGAAGATCATTCCAAACAGGAGGAAACAGAGACGTGAGCCATTCCCGACGCTCCTTCTTGATCGGTGTCCCCACCGTCGCCGCCGCGGCGATGGTGGCGTCGTCCGCCTCGACGGCCGTGGCCGCCCCGGCGAAGGCCGCGGCGACCCCGTCCCACCAGAGCCCGATCGACATCCGGTCGCGGTCGGCCGTCGACGCCCCCAAGCTGCCCGAGCTCGTGGTCGACTACCCGCAGCACCTCGACCTGCACGTCCACTACATCAGCAAGGACGCCCCCGGCGACGCCGCGGGCTGCACCGTGCGCGGCCCGGAGGAGACCGTGGAGGCGGAGGTCCCGGCCGGCGCTGCTGCCGTGCACGTCGGCGGCGTCCGCTACGAGCTCGTCCAGTTCCACTTCCACACCCACTCCGAGCACGAGCTCGACGGGCACCGGTTCCCCCTCGAGCAGCACTTCGTCCACCGTGGACCGCAGGGGCAGACCCTCGTCGTCGGTCTCTTCCTCACCGGCGGTGGACCTGGCGGCACCCTGCAGGACGAGGTCCTCCGTGCCCGCGTCGAGGAGTGCGGGCCGACGAAGGAGGTCACCACCGACCTGCGCGCCGCGCTGCCCCACGACCTCTCCACGTTCCGCTACGACGGCTCGCTGACCACCGCCCCGTACACCGAGGGGGTGGCCTGGCTGGTGCTGCGCCAGCACCAGGCCATCTCCGACTCCGCCGTCGCGGACTTCCAGAAGCTCTTCCCCAAGGGCAACGCACGCGCACTGCAGCCGTTGAACGACCGGACCGTGCAGTACCGCCGGCAGCGCTGAACACCCTGAACCGTTCTATCGTTCCCCGGTGACCACCGCCGGCCCGCCCGCCGCCTACAAGGACCTCTGCCTCGATGCGGAGGACGCCGCGCGGGTGGGCCGGTTCTGGTCGGCGGCGCTCGGCCTGGAGCTCGACACGCACCGCGGGACGGTCGTGCGGCTCTCCGGCCCGACGCCGCAGGAAACCCTGTGGGTCAACGAGGTTCCCGAGCCGAAGGTCGCGAAGAACCGCCTGCACCTCGACATCCACACCGGATCGGTCGAGGAGCTCGTGGAGCTCGGTGCCTCCGTGCTGGACGACACGCTGCCGTGGACGCTGATGGCAGATCCGGACGGGGGCGAGTTCTGCGCGTTCGTCCGCGAGACCCCGCCCGACCAGTTGCTCTACGAGCTGGTGCTGGACGCGCACGACCCCCGCGCTACCGCGAGGTGGTGGGCGGAGCTGCTCGGCGGCCACCTCGTGTCGGAGGACGAGAAGGTGTGGGCGGTGGGTGACATCCCCGGGGCGCCCTTCGAGTGGTTCGTCGTCAGCCCCACCGAGGACGAGAAGGTCGGCAAGAACCGCGTGCACATCGACGTCACCGCCGAGGACCTCGACCGCGTGCTCGCCCACGGGGCGCGGCTGCTGCGCCCCCGCGGCGACGACATCGGCTGGCACGTGCTCGCCGACCCCGAGGGCAACGAGTTCTGCGCGTTCACCCCCTGAGCGCCGGCACCCCCTGAGCCGAGCGGGCGCTACCACGCCGCTCGCCGCTGCTCGCCGCACTTTCATCCCATTGGGCACCGCTGAGACGCACAAGTCCGGCCCGGGTTGCCTACGTTCGCTCTCGGATCAGTGACGGCACGGTCACGAACAGGACACGGGACTCCCCACCCGCCGGCTCCCCCGACCGGACGTCCAGCCGAAGCCGTCGATCCGGAGGCAGGTCGTGGCTCGGCATCGCTCCCCCCGGGGCCGGCGCGCGCACCAGAACTCATCGGGGATGGCCACCGGCCATCCCGCGGTGGGACGCAGCGCGCACCGGTCCGTACCCACCCCGATCTATCGGGGTGCCGCCGTCGTCGCCGTCACGGGTGGCGCGTTCTCCCTGGTCGGAGCCGCGTCCCCACTACCGGTGACGGCGGCGCCCGCCGCGCTGGCCGTCCCGGTCCAGAGCACCGACGTGCTGCTGCGCGCCGCCGTGGAGCCGGTCGTGCCGGATCCGGACGTGGTCGACGCCGGCGATCTCGTGAAGGCCGTGCAGCTCGCCGAGCAGCAGATCGCCCGGGTCGCGGCCGAGCGTGCCGCCGCCGAGGAGCGCGCCGAGCAGGCGCGGAGGAAGGCCGAGGAGGAGAAGGTCTCGTCCGCCGGGCTGTCGTCGCCGGACTGCGGCCTGGACACCTCGGGCCTCGGCGCGGTGAAGTCCTACGTCCGCGCGGCCGCCGAGGTCCTCGGTTGTCGGTTCGGCGAGCCCACGATGCACGGTGTGGCCGGCCGAGCAGGCACCTCCGACCACCCGTCCGGCAAGGCGATCGACTTCATGGTCGACCGGGCCACCGGCGACAAGCTGGCCGCATGCGCGCTGCGCAACCAGGACGCGCTCGGCATCTCGTACGTGATCTGGGAACAGCAGATCAACCACGGCAACGGCTGGCAGCCGATGGAGGACCGCGGCGGCGTGACCGCCAACCATTTCGACCACGTCCACGTCTCCTTCGGCTCCGGCAAGGGCAGCGGAGAACTCCGGGGCTGCTGATGGTCGCTGCGACACGCCCGCTCGTCGCACGCCACGCCACGTCCGTCTCACTTTGAGTAAGCGGATTGTTTCGGAGCGTGATCACTGGTTATCGTCGGTGCCGACCAGTCAGTGACCCGGCTCCCCCAGCGGACACGGATTCCCCGTCCACCGGTTCCCCAGCCGGATGCCCGCCCGGGTCACGAGGTCTGGAAGGCAGGTCGTGTCTCGGCACCGCTCCCCCAGCGGCCGGTACGCGCACCCGCGACCCGCAACCGGGGTCGCGTTCCCCGGTGCGCTCACCGAACCGCCCCGTCGTTCCGGCGCACGCCACCGCGTCGCCACTCCCACCGCCGTGCGCAACGGCATGAACGCGGCCGCCGCCGCGGGCGGCGTGCTCGCCGTCGTGGTGCCCGGGGTCGGGATGGCCACCGCCCCCGTTCCGGGGGCCGCGGCGGACGAGTCGTCGCTGATCCGGCTCGCCTCCGACGAACAGCCGGTCGACGGCGACGCAGACCCGAACCTCCGCACGCGCACCGGCGTCGTCCTGGTGTCCAGCGCACCCGACGAGCCCGAGCCCCCCCAGGTCGACGTCGCCGGCCTCGTCAAGGCCGCAGGCCTCGCCGACGTGGCACGCCGGATCGAGGACGAGCGCGCGGCCCGGGCGGCCAGTGCGAACTGCGACGCCGACCTCGACGGCCTCGGCCGCGTGAAGCCGTGGGTACGCGACGCCGCCGCCTTCCTCAGCTGCCTCTACGACGAGCCGCGCCTGGGCGGCGTGGCCCAGCGCAGCCGCAGCTCCGACCACCCGAGCGGGCACGCCCTCGACCTGATGGTCCGCGGCGAACGCGGCGACCGGATCGCCGAGTGCGCGCTCGCCAACCAGGACGAGCTGGGGATCACCTACGTGCTCTGGGAGCAGCGGGCGAACTACGGCGACGGCTGGGAACGCATGTCCGACCGCGGCAGCGACACCGAGAACCACAACGACCACGTGCACATCTCGTTCGAGCGGAGCGCCCCCGACGAGGGCGAGCCGCTGGCCGAGCGCTGCGACTAGCTGTACCCCGCCGACACGGGCTACTGGCCGATCCGGCCGGGACCTCCGTCGTCGCCTTCCCTCCAGATGTTCACCACCGACGGGCGCGGCTGGCTGCCCGGGCCGTCCGGGAACAGCGACGCAGGCGCCTCCGGGCTCGCGTCGTCCAGGTCGCCCGGATGCTGCGCCGAGATCAGCACGAACTCGTCGCCGATCACCGGGCCGCAGCACTCCGCGCCCACCGGGACGGTGGCGAAGAGCGTGGTCCGCCCCCGCGTCGGACCCTCCAGCGACACGC
The DNA here is from genome assembly GCF_050948425.1 of Pseudonocardia xinjiangensis. NCBI lineage: Bacteria > Bacillati > Actinomycetota > Actinomycetes > Pseudonocardiales > Pseudonocardiaceae > Pseudonocardia > Pseudonocardia xinjiangensis. Next base: position 6,574,606 of record NZ_CP192009.1, read on the forward strand.
CGTACAGCCCGTCGTTGATGCCCAGCGCCTGACCGGAGTCGGTGGCGAGCCACAGGTTGCCGTGGCCGTCGAACGCGATGTTGTCCGGTGAGCTGATCGGGCTGACCTGGCTCTTGTCGAACCCGCCGAAGTAGGTGGCCGGGTCGTTCGGGTCGCCGCAGAGCAGCAGGATCGACCACCCGAACGTCGTCGCCGTGGCGTCGTTCCCCGCCTCGACCAGTTCGATGACGTGCCCGTGGGTGTTGACGGTGCGCGGGTTGGGCTCGTCGGCGGGAGCGGTGCGGGCCGCACCGGCCTTGCCGCGGTCGGTGTTGTTGGTGAGCGCCAGATAGACCTTGCCGGTGTGCGGGTGGGGCTCGACGTCCTCCGGCCGGTCCATCTTGGTGGCGCCCACCCTGTCGGCGGCCAGTCGCGTGAAGACGTAGACCTCCTCGGCCGTCATCCCGTCGACGAACGACTCGTCCCCCGAGGCCAGCCTGATCCACTCGCCGCCACCGTCGAACGCGTGGTCGGCCGGGAGGGTGCCGGTGCCGTCGATCTCCGCAGGCGGGCTGTCACCGGTGAACCTCGCGACGTAGAGCGTGCCCGAGGCGAGCAGGCTCCGGTTGTGCTCCCGGTCCCGGCGGCTGTTGCCGTTCTTCATGGCCTTGTCGGAGACGAACTTGTAGACGTACTCGAAGCGCTCGTCGTCTCCCATGTAGGCGACCGCGTGGCCGTTGCGGGTGAGCCGGATGTTGGCGCCCTCGTGCTTGAAGCGGCCGAGCGCGGTGTGCTTGACCGGCCGCGCCTTCGGGTCGTACGGGTCGACCTCGACGATCCACCCGAAGCGGTTGGGTTCGTTGGGTTCCTGTGCGATGTCGAAGCGGGGGTCGAACCGCTCCCACTTGCGCTCCGAGGCGCCCTTGGTCAGGCCGTAGCGCGCAGCGCGCTCCTGTCCGGCCGGGTCGGTGACGGCGGCGGCGTTCGCGAAGTACTGGTTGACGTTCTCCTCGCCGGTCAGGAACGTGCCCCACGGCGTGACGCCGCCCGCGCAGTTGTTCAGCGTCCCGAGGACCACGGTGCCCGTCTCGTCGGCCGACGTCTTCAGCAGGTCGGACCCGGCCGCCGGGCCGTCGAACACGAACTCGGCGCTGCCGCTGTAGCGACGGTTGTAGGTCTTGTCGGGCACGGGGGTGATCTGCCCGGTGCGCCGGTCGCGCTCCACCACCAGCACCGAGAGCCCGTGCGCCTCGATACCGATCCGGACCTGCTCCTCCGTCGGGTTCTCCGCGTCGTAGCCGCGGAACATCAGCGGCTCGATCGTGTACTCGTGGTTGTTGAACATCAGGTACGACTCGCCGCCCCCGCGGCGCAGCGGCACGAGCCCGCAGAAGTCGTTGTTGTAGCCGAACTGGCCGGCCTGCGCCTCGGCGCTCTGGTTCTCGAAGTCGAACTCGGGCGCGCCGGGCACCACGGGATCGCCCCAGCGGATCACCACCTGGCTGCGGTAACCCGGCGACACCGTGATCGCGTCGACGGTGTTGGGCGCCACCGGCTCGAAGTCGAGCCCTCGCGGAGCTCCCCCGGGTGCGCCGCCGGGCGCGGCGGCCGGGGACGCCGCCGCGGTGCCGGTGAACACGGTGCTCGCACCGGCGGCGACGGTGAGCACCGCGCCCGCCCGCAGCACGCCGCGGCGGCTCACCGAGCGGGCGAGCACATCGGCGAAGTACTCGTTGCCCGACGGGTTCGGCTCGTCGTGCGCGCAGGCGTTGCCACACCGGTAGAGGCAGGTGAGGCCGTGGCGTCGCGGGTGGCTGTCGGTGAGCATCGGCAGAGCGACGGGGCCGGGGCGGGCGCCGGCATGATCCGGGCAGGGCTGAGCCACGGTCATCCTCCTGGGTTCCGGACAAACGCGACGAACGTAAGTGATCAGCCCCAGTGCTGGGAAGAGCGAAGATGACCAGGAGGTGGCGGGCTCATGTCCTGTCGGGAGCAGGCTCATGCCCCGGACGGCCGTGGGTGCGCCGCCGCTGCTTCATCTCGGCCTCGAACACGTGCCGGCGGCCCAGCATGGTCTCGTCGCGCACCCGCTTCTCGAGCGCTGCGAAGGCGGCGTAGTAGCCGTCGTCGAACTCCTCGACGATCTGGAACGTCCACCGGCCGGGGAGCACGTTGGCGCCGAGCAGCTCGTCGTGGACCTGCGTGGCCAGATCGTCGTGTCCCGTGGCCCGCAGGCCGTCCACGACCTCGTCGAGCAGCAGGTCGGCGTGGCCGATGAGCTGGTGCAACGAGTAGAGGTGCCCGCGGGCGCGCTCGATGTACTCGATGGCCTCACCGAACTTGCCGACCGCCTCCACCAGCTCGTCGCTCGCGCCTGGGGGACGTTCGTGGGCCCCGTCGACGGACCGTGCGTCGTCCTGCACGCCGCGCAGTACCCCACCCGGCCCGGTGTCCAAACCAGCATCTCGCTGAGCGAACAGCACCCGCCGAGAGCGAACAGGGCTCCTCCGCCGGGCGCGCCGGCCCTACCGTCGGGGCTCACGCATTCGGGAGGAACCATCGTGTCGATCCAGCCCCTGCACCACCGAGCGGGTCCGCCGCCCCACCCCCGCCCCGTGCCCGAACCTCCCGGCCGGCCGGCGCCGCCGGCACCCCAACCGCTGCCCCCTGCGCTGCGCGGCCCCGTGCTGCGAGCCGCACCGCAGGCCGGCCCCGGGGCCGACCCGGTGCTCGACCGCCTCCTGGAGGAGCGCATCGTGTTCCTCGGCCGCGAGGTCGACGACGAGATCGCCAACCGGATCACTGCGCAGCTGCTGCTGCTGACCGCACAGGACCCGGACCGCGACATCACGCTGTACATCAACTCCCCCGGCGGCTCGGTCACCGCGGGAATGGCCATCTACGACACGATGCAGCTGATCACCCCGGACGTCGCCACGTGGGCCGTCGGGTTCGCGGCGTCGATGGGGCAGTTCCTGCTCTCGGCGGGGACGCCGGGGAAGCGGTATGCGCTGCCGCACGCGCGGATCCTCATGCACCAGCCCTCGGCCGGGGTCGGCGGGAACGCCACCGACATCGCCATCCGGGCCGGGGTGTTCGGCCAGATGAAGCGCGAGATCGCCGAGCTCACCGCCCACCACACCGGGCAGTCCGTCGAGACCATCACGGCGGACGCGGACCGGGACCGCTGGTTCACCGCGCAGGAGGCACGCGACTACGGGCTGGTGGACCAGGTCGCCTAGGAGGTTCGCCCTCGCAGCGTCCGGGGTACGACGGCGCAGTGCCCCCGAACCGGCCCCGGCCGCCGCTGCCACTGCTGATCGCCGTACTCGTCGCACTTCCGGGCACCTGCCTAGGTGGTGCGTTCTACCTCGGGCTCCCCCACCCGGTGCTACCGCCGCCGCTGGCCGCGGCCGTCTACGGGGTCGCGATCATCGGCGCTGCGTTCGTGCTGTCGTGGGCCGCAGAGGCCGCACAGGTCGACATCAGCGCCGGGTTCGCGCTCGCGTTGCTCGCACTGCTGGCCGTGCTGCCCGAGTACGCCGTCGACTTCGTCTTCAGCCTGCGGGCGGGGCACGTCTACGCCGAGCACGGAACCTGCCTGCCCGGCCCCGGCGGGGCCAACCCGTGCTCGCTGGCCCTGGCCAACATGACCGGCGCCAACCGGGTGCTGGTCGGCGTCGGCTGGCCGCTCGTCGTCCTCGTGGCCACGCTCGCCGCGGTGCGCGCCCGGCGCGCGGGTCGCCACAGCAGCGCCTCGACGGCCCCCGGCCGGGTCACGATGCAGCGCTCGATGTCGGCGGAGATCGTCTTCCTCGGCATCGCCACCCTCTACTCCCTGCACCTGCCGCTGCGCACGTCACTCACGCTGCTCGACGCCGTGGTGCTCATCGGGATCTTCGTGGTGTACGCGGTGCGGCTGGCCGGGGCACCGGCTACCGAACCGGACCTCATCGGCACCTCGGCCTGGGTCGCGGACCTCGGCCGCACCCCCCGACGCACCACGTACATCGCCATGTTCGTCGTGGCCGCCGTGGTCATCCTGACCTGCGCGGAGCACTTCGCCGAGGGCCTGGTGCAGACCGGCAGCCAGCTGGGCGTGGACCAGTTCCTGCTCGTGCAGTGGGTCGCCCCCCTGGCCAGCGAGGCACCGGAGCTGATCGTCGCGTGCCTCTATGCGGCCCGGCTCAAGGCGAGCGACTCGCTGGGCACGCTGCTGTCGAGCAAGGTCAACCAGTGGACGTTGCTGGTGGGCACGATCCCGATCGTCTTCGCGGTCGCGTCCCGCTCGACGAGCGGGCTCCCGCTCGACACCCAGCAACGCCTCGAACTGCTGCTGACCGCTGCGCAGTCGCTGTTCGCGGTGAGCCTGCTCGTCACGCTGGGGCTCACCGCCAGGGGCGCGATCACGCTGTTCGTGCTGTTCGCCGTGCAGTTCGTCGCCAGCATCACGCTGCCCACCGACGCCGACCGGCTGCTCGTCGTCGTCCTGGCGGGGGTGTATCTGCTCCTCGCACTCGCACAGCTGCTCCTGCACCGCCGTGACCTGCTACGGACCACCCGGGACGGGTTGGTCACCCCGTACGACGAGCTGGAGGAGGCGGACCGGGCGACCGCGGGACAATGACCACGGGTGCGACTAGCGTGTCCTCGACCTGAGCTTCTGCATCGATGGAGAGCCCATGCGTGTCGGCGTACTCACCGGTGGCGGCGACTGCCCCGGACTCAACGCGGTCATCCGGGCGGTCGTCCGAAAGGGCGTCCCGGAGTACGGCTACTCGTTCCTCGGGTTCCGGGACGGCTGGCGGGGGCCGCTCGAAGCGCTCACGAAACCGCTCGACATCCCCGCGGTGCGCGGCCTGCTCCCGCGCGGCGGCACGATCCTCGGCTCCTCACGCACCAACCCGTTCGCGCTCGAGGGTGGCGTCGAGAAGATCCGGCGCAACCTGCAGAACCTCGGCGTGGACGCGCTGATCGCGATCGGGGGCGAGGACACGCTCGGCGTTGCCACGAAGCTGCACGAGATGGGCGTCAACGTCGTCGGCGTCCCCAAGACGATCGACAACGACCTGTCCGGCACCGACTACACGTTCGGCTTCGACACCGCGGTCAACATCGCCACCGAGGCCATCGACCGGCTGCACACCACCGCCGAGTCGCACCACCGCGCGCTGATCGTCGAGGTGATGGGGCGCCACGCCGGCTGGATCGCGCTGCACTCCGGCATGGCGGGCGGGGCCAACGCGATCCTCATCCCGGAGATCCGCTTCGACATCGAGCAGGTCTGCAAGTGGGTCGAGTCGCGGTTCCAGCTCGACTACGCGCCGATCATCGTCGTCTCCGAGGGCGCCAAGCCGAAGGACGGCGACGAGGTGCTGCGCACGGGCGAGAAGGACGCGTTCGGCCACGTCCGGCTGGGCGGCATCGGGGACTACCTGGCCCGGGAGATCGAGGCGCGCACGGGCAAGGAGGCCCGGACGACCGTGCTCGGGCACGTCCAGCGCGGTGGCACCCCCACCGCCCGCGACCGCTGGCTCGCCACCCGGTTCGGGCTGCACGCCATCGACGCGGTCCACGACGGCAAGTGGGGCATGATGACCGCCCTGCGCGGCACCGAGATCGAACTGGTGCCCCTCTCGGAGGCCACCAAGGAGCTGAAGCTCGTGGACCCGGCCCTGTACGCGGAGGCCGAGGTCTTCTTCGGCTGACCACCCGCTCCCGGGTTCACCTCCACGCAACATCACCGCAACCGGGGTGAACGGCTGGATCGGTCAGCATCGGAGGGACCGTTCCTACCCGGGAGGCCTCCGTGTCGCGATCGCACCAGCCCGAGCGGCTCACCCGGCTCGCCTGCCACGGGCAGTGCCGCCCTGACCCGGCGCGCCATGTCCACCACGACCAGCTGTTGCGCGTGGAGAGCGACCCGGACGCCATGGTCGACCTGTTCGAGACGGCCGTGACCTGGGCCGAGCTGGAGTACCCCACCGACACCACGATCGCGCCGCACGAGTGGCTCGACTTCGCCCAGCGGCACCGCTGGCACGACCCGGAGCGGATGCTGCGGATCTTCGGGCTGGCCACCGACATCGCCCTGCGCGCGGCGCCCGCCCCCGCGCCCGCAGCGCTGGGCATGGCCATGGCTGCCGGCTCCGGCATCTGCCCGGCCCTCGACCCGGTCGAACCGCCGCGGCGACGCCTGCGAGTCGCCGGCCCCTGACCGGAGCTACCGGAGCTACCGGGGCAGCCCGGTCACCCGGAACTCGTCGAGCCGCAGGACGGTGGCCCGCTCCGCGCCAGAGCGGAGCGCGAGCTCGCCCGTGTCGTCCAGCACCCCGACCACGGCCGCGGCGAGGTCGCGGCCGGCGAACGCGCCCAGGCACTCGTCCTCGCGCCCGGGTGGCACGCAGAGCAGGAACCCGAAGCTCGGGAAGCAGTTCAACCAGCGGGTGAGCGCGACACCGGCCGGGGCGGGCACGGCGTCGAGGTCGACCGTGACGCCCAGGCCGTCGCACTCCAGGAGCATGGCGACCGACCCGACGAGCCCCGCCATGCTGATGTCCTTCGCGGCCACACACGTGCCGGCCCGGGCGAGCGCGCCGAGCAGCCGGACGTCGCCCGCGCACCGCTCGCCCCGGCTCCGGAACGCGGGGAAGAACGGGAAGTCCTCCCGCATCTCGCCGTCGAGCGCGGCCGCGACCACGAGCGACTGACCCGGCGCAGCGCGGGTGACCGACAGCGGGACCGCCGCGTGTCCCACCCCGAACGCCGACACCGCGGGTGGCCCGTCGTGAACGGTGAGGTGACCCCCGACGATCGGCACCCGGTAGAGCAGCGCGGCCTCCCGCATCCCGGCCAGCACCGCACGCGCCAGCGGTTCGGACGCCACCACCGTGTCGACGATGCCGAGCGGTTCGGCACCCATCGCGGCGAGGTCGTTGACGTTGGTGAGCACCGCGGCGAAACCCGCACCGTGGGGGTCGGCGCTGACGAACGGCGGGAAGATCGCCTCCCCGCACGCCACCACCTTGGTACCGGCCGCCTCCACCACCGCGCCGTCGTCACCGGGGCCGCCCAGCCAGTCGGTGCCCCCCGTCGCATCCGCGCCGAGGGCTTCGCCCACCAACCCGATCTCGGCCTTCGCCAGCAGCCCGGGATGGGCGAGCACGGCGTCCACGATCTCGGTGAGGGAGGCGGTCTCCGGTGCGCTCGTCACGACCGCACCGAGAACCAGACGGCCCGGGCAGGCGCCGCGTCGGTGTTGTGCCACTGGTGCGGGCGGTCCGTGGGGTAGTGCAACGAGTCCCCGGCGCTGAGCCGGTACCGCTCGCCCGCCACCTCCACCTGCAGCACGCCGTCCAGCACGAGCAGCACCTCCTCCCCCGGCCGCAGCGGCCTGGTGTCGCCACTGCCACCCCCGGGCGCGACCTCGGCCACCACACCGCTCGCGGGCAGGCGCGCCGTGGGAAGGGCGACCGCCGCTGCGGCCACCCCCTCGGCGGCGGGCGCCCACTCCGGCGGCGCGGCCGGGCGCTCGTCGGCCCGGATCAGCGTCGCCACCGGGGCGGGCGGGGCCCCGTCGTCGACGAAGTGCCCGATCGGCCTGCCCACCGCGGTCGCGAGCTTCAGCAGGGTGGTGATGGTGGGGACCATGTCGCCGCGCTCGACCTTGTGGATGGCCGCAGCCGACACGTCGGAGCGCGCCGCGAGCTGCTGCAGCGACAACCCGAGCTGCTGGCGTGCCTCACGGAGCTTGGGCCCGATCGCACCGACGATGGGCTCCCACGAACCACGCTCGGCCGGCTCCACGTCCAGCATCGTAAACGGCTACCGCGCATGGTGGACAGGAGAACGGCCCCCGCATTGCAGCAAAGCCACTTTGCGGCAACGAGGTTGCGTGAAAGTGGCTTTGCTGCAACTCGGCGAGCGCTAGACGATGCCCTGGCGCGTCGCCGTGTAGACGATCTCGGTGCGGCGGCGGACGTCGAGCTTGTCCCGCAGGTTGCGCACGTGGAACTTGACGGTGGCCTCGCTGATCACGAGCCGGCGCCCGATCTCCCGGTTGGACATGCCCACGGCCAGCAACCGGAGCACCTGGTTCTCGCGCTCGGTCAGCATTGCGGAGCCGAGTCCGCGAACCGGCGGCCGGTCGTCGTCCCGCGGAACGTCCGGGGAGACGACGCCGGCGCCGCTGCCCGAGTCGAACACGCTCTCGCCCCGCAGCAACGTGTGCACGGCCCGGAGGATGTCGGCGGTGTCGGCGCCCTTGCGCACGTACCCGTGCACTCCGAGACGGACGGCGCGCAGCATGATCTCGCGGTCGCGGCACCCGGTCAGCACGAGGATCCGCACTCCCCGGTGGCGTTCCAGCAACGTCCGCGCGAGGTCGACGCCCGCCCCGTCGCCGCGGCCGAGGTCGACGTCGAGGATCACAAGGTCGGGCGGGCAGCGGTCGGCCACCACGAGCGCGTCGCGCGGTGTGGCCGCCTCGCCGATCAGCGCGAGGTGCGGGTCCGGGGCGAACAGCTGGCGTAGCCCGAAACGGACGATCCCCTCGGCGTCCACAACCAGGATCCGCGCCGTTCGGCGCGGCGCGGGGGGCCTCCCGGCCACGCCTGGTTCCAGCACGGCGGGGCGGATGTCGAGCACGGCGTCCGTCGTCACAGGGAACCTCTCTGCCCTCGTCGTCGGATGGTGAGCCGAGGTTAGAACCGTTCACGTTGCCCGGACGTTGCACGCGCAACGGGCCGGTGTTGCTTGCAGGCGGATCACTGCGTGATGATGGGACGGTCCTGGGGCGATGACGCTCGGAGTGCTGATGACGACGCAAGAAGCGCACGACGCCGCCGAGCACGCCCGCCTGCTCCACAAGGTGTTCGACGATGTATTTGCCGGAGACGTGCCCAAAGTCCCGGCCCGCTCGCTGGTGTCCGAGTCATGGCGACGCAGCCTGGCCGCGCACGTCGATCCTGACCGGCGCACACCCCCCGTGGTGTTGCGCGACACCGACCTGCCCGACCTCCGTGCAGCCCACCCGCTCAACGCGGTGATGCCGCTGCTGCGCAGCACCCTGGTGAGCATCGCCGACGAGGCGATGCACGTGATGCTGGTGACCGACGCCGACGGCACCATCCTGTGGCGCGAGGGCGCGCTCAAGCTCCTGCACGCCGCTGACGGCGTCGGGCTCTCGCCGGGCACGCGGTGGACCGAGGACGCGATCGGCACCAATGCGATGGGCGTCACACTCGCCGTCGACGCGCCGGTGCAGATCCACTCAGCGGAACACCTCGTCCGCGCCTATCACACCTGGACGTGCGCAGCGGCCCCCGTCCACGACCCGGACACCGGCGACATCCTCGGTGCGATCGACATCAGCGGGGCGCTCGAATCCATGCACCCGGCGGTGGTGCAGCTCGTGTCGGCCACCGCCCAGCTCGCCGAGAACCAGCTTCGCGTGCGCCTCGCCATCGCCGACGAGCGGCTGCGCGTGCTCAACATGCCCCACCTCTCCAGCCTGCGTGGCGGCGCCGGCGCACTGGTCACGCCCACCGGACGCATCGTGGCGGGCGAGCCGTACGGCACCTGGCCGGAGCGCGTGGTGCTGCCACCGGGCGCCGACCGGATCCGGCTCGACGACGGCCGCGAGGTGGCGGTCGAGCCACTCGCCGAGGGTTACCTGCTGCGCGCACAGCACCGCACCAGCGCCGCTCCTCGGCGCAACGCGCTCTCGCTGCGCTTCCTGGGCCACGGCACGCCCGGGCTGCTTCTGAACGGGAAGCCGATCCCCCTGACGTTGCGCCCGGCCGAGCTGCTCACCGCGCTGGCCCTGCACCCCGACGGGCTCACCGCCGAGCGCCTCGCGCTGCTGCTCTACGGCGACGACGGGAACCCCACCACGGTTCGCGGGGAGATCCTGCGGCTGCGCACGCTCATCGGTTCCGACGTCCTGCGCACCCGCCCCTACCGGCTCGACGCCACCGTCGACGCCGACTTCGAGGCGGTCCGGCGGGCGCTGCGCGCAGGGCGCCCCGCCGACGCCCTCCGAGCCTGCCCCGGCCCCCTGCTTCCCCGGTCGGAGGCCCCGGAGATCCGCGCCCTGCGCGACGAGCTGGAGGCGAGCCTGCGCCGGGCCGTGCTCGACGCCGACGACGCGGACCTGCTCGCCGACTTCGCGGGCCACCTGCTCGGCCGCGGGGATCTCGAGGTGCACGACCGGCTCGTGGAGTGCCTGGCGCCGGGCGACCCCCGCCGTCCCGAGATCGAGTCCCACCGCGCCCGCCTGCTCGCCGACAGCTGATCACGCCGAAGATCATTCCGACAATCACCCTCCCGCCCCCACCAGGGCGGATCCGTGGCTCTCACGGCGATCACCGGCCGGCCTGCGCGCCCGCGCCCCATGATCATTCCGAGATGCGGGTTTCGGCCCCCGCGAGGGCGGATCCGCGAATCTCACGGCGATCACCTCGCCGGCCAGTGGACCAGCGCGACCATGATCGTTGCGAGACCCATGCTTCGGCCCCACCGGGGCGAACAGGCGGATCTCACAGCGATCAACCCGCCACACGGGCGGGGCCGGGGATCCGGCGCGGTGAGCGGCAGGTCATAGATACAAGCTTGTATCTCAGGCTTAGCCTCGGAGTCATGCCCCAGAGCTCCTCCGACTCCGCCACGGTGCCCGCCGCCGTTCGCGCCTACCTCGCCACGAAGGAGCTCGTGCTCACCGGCGAGCTGCCCGCCGGCCACCTGCTCAGTGAGGGGGACATCGCCGAGCGGCTCGGGATGAGCCGCACCCCCGTGCGGGAGGCGTTCCTGCGGCTGCAGGCCGAGGAGTTGCTGCACCTGATCCCCAAGCGTGGGGCGGTCGTCGCGCCGGTCGCGCCGGGTGAGGCCGACGACGTGCTCGACGCGCGGGAGGCCATCGAGACCGCCGCGGTGCGCCGGCTGGTGCGGGGGGTCAACACCGGAGCCTCGCTGACCGAGGCCGCCGCCGGGCTGCGCGCGATCGTCAGACGGCAGCACGAGCACGCCGCCTCGGATGATCTGGTCGCCTTCGCCGACGCCGACGAGGCCTTCCACCGCGCCATCGTGGCGGCCGGCGGCAACGCGCTGACCACCCGCTTCTACGCCACGCTGGCCGACCGGCAGCGCCGGATGAGCATCCACGCGCTGGGCCCGAACCGGGGACACGTCGAGGTCGTGCTGCGCGAGCACAGCGCGCTCGCCGACGCGGTCGCCGATGGGGACGCGGACGGTTTCGCGGAGCTGCTGCGGTCGCACCTCGACGGCACCCACCGTCCGGAACGGGGGTCGCGGCGATGAGGCGCTCCTGGCTCGCCGTCGCGGCGGCGATGTTCTGCTGCGGGTGGGGCGGCAACCAGTTCACCCCGCTGCTCGTGATGTACCGGGAGTCGGCCGGCTACTCGGTCCTCACGGTCGACGAGTTCCTCGGCGCCTACGTGGTCGGGCTGGCCCCCGCGCTGCTGGTGGTCGGCGCGCTGTCCAACCGGTACGGACGGCGTCCCCTGACCGTCGCCGCCGTGATCTTCTCGGTGCTCGCGAGCGGGCTGCTCGCGCTGGGCGAGGCCGGTCCGGTGCCGATCTTCCTCGGCCGGTTCGTGACCGGGGTGGCGGTGGCGATCGCCATGGCCGTCGGCACGACCTGGACGAAGGAGCTCTCGGAGCCACCCTTCGACACCGTGGCCAAGCCCGGCGCCGGGGCCCGGCGGCCGGCCCTCGCGCTGACGCTGGGCTTCGGGCTCGGCGCGGGAGTGGCCGGTGTGCTCGCGCAGTGGGGGCCGTGGCCGATGGTGACGCCCTACGTGGTGCACGTGGTCCTGACGGCCACGGTGATCCCGCTGCTGCTGCGCTGCCCCGAGACCCGTCCGCGGGCCGTCGGCGGGGTCGTCGGGACCGGGGCATCCCGGTTCAGCGTCCCCACCGCGCGCCACCCCCGTTTCCTGCGCGTCGTCCTGCCGATGGCCCCCTGGGTCTTCGGAGCGGCCGGAGTGGCCTACGCCACCATGCCGCAGGTGGTCGGTGGCCGGCTCGGTCACTGGGACCTGGCGTACTCGACGCTGCTCACGGTCTGCACGCTCGGTGCGGGCGCCGCGGTCCAGCCGATCGCCAAGCGCCTGGACCGGGTCACCGACGCACGTGCTGTCGTCATCTCCATGATCATCATGTCCTGCGGGCTGGGGATCAGCGTGGTCGGTGCCTACCTGCGCTCGCCGTGGCTGGCGCTCGTCGCCGCGGTGGTGCTGGGCTGCGCGTACGGGATCGCCGTGGTCTCGGGGCTGCTGGAGATCCAGCGCATCACGCCGGCCGCCGAGCTCGCCGGGATCACCGGCGTCTACTACGCGCTGGCCTACGTCGGCTTCCTGCTGCCGACCGTGCTCGCAGCGCTGTCCGGGCTGGCGAGCTACCCGGTGATGCTGGGAGCGCTGGCCCTCATCGCGCTGACGGGGACGGCGGTGATCGCCTCCTCCACCCGGGCCCATCTCCCGGTGGTCGTCCCGGCCACCGACGCAGCCGAGACGGTGCCCGGCTAGCCCCACCCGCCCTCGTCGACCCCGCCCGGCACCGGCGCCGCGGGGTCGTAGGGCGTGCGGGTGAAGACGAACGTCGCGAGGTTGAGCGTCACCGGGTCGAGCCGCAGCGTCTCCCCGGCGAAGTAGCCGTCGAGACCCACCCAGGTGCCGTCGGGGCCTGGCCGGAACCGGCTCGTGCGCCCCGGCCTGCCGAGGCCGCCCAGGTGCAGGAGCCCTCCCGGGATCGCGCGCAGCACGTACGGCGACGGGCCCCAGTACCAGGGGCCGAGCAGCTCCAGCGGCACCGGCGAGCTCTGCGGCGTCCACGGGTCGACGATCCGGGGTTCGGCGGCGCGCAGGTCGGCGAGCAACGCCGCCGTCAGACCGTTGTCCAGCCCCGAGGTCGTGTTGGCCAGCACGAGCGCGCCCGCGCCCTCCTCGCGGTCGACCCAGAGGCCGGCGAGGAACCCGGGCATCGACCCGCCGTGGCCGACCAGCACCGGGCCCGGCCGGGCCGGGTCGGTGCCCACGCGCTGGACCTGCACACCCAGCCCGTAGGACGACCAGGTCGCCGCCGACGAGTCGATGCCCGCCGGGATCGTCATCTCCTCGAGCGTGTCGGGCGAGAGCACGCCGCCGGTGTCGCCGAGCAGGAACGCGCCGAGCCGGGCAAGGTCGGTGGCGGTGGCCCACAGCTGGCCCGCCGGGGCCATCACCCCCGCGTCGTGCTCGGGCTCGACCTGCACGGCATCGGCCCAGGGGTGCACCGCGTAGCCCTGGGCGGCGCGGCCCGATGGACGGGTGGTCGTGCGGGTCATGCCGAGCGGGGCGAGCACCTCGTCGCGGGCCACCTCGGCCCAGGAACGGCCGCGTGCCCTGGCGACCAGCTCACCGAGCAGCCCGAACCCGAGGTTGGAGTAGTGGAACCGACGCGCGGCGGGCAGCACCACGTCGGCGGCCGAGAGCCCGAGGCCCTCCAGCGTCGTGCCCGGGGCCCGCTCCCACCACTGACCCGGGCTCTCCGACCCGGCGCCGGCGAGGTGCGAGAGCAGCTGGCCGACCGTCCGGCCGCCCAGCGGGGTCCCGGGCAGGTGCACGTCGAGCGCGTCGTCGAGGTCGAGCCGGCCTTCGTCGCGCAGCCGCAGCACGGTGATCGCGGTGACGGTCTTGCTGATCGACCCCAGCCGGTACTGGACGTCCTGGTGCGGCTCGGTGATCTCGCCGCGCCCGGTCGACCACACCAGCGCGCCGTCGCGGACGACGCCGGCGACCAGCGCGGGAACGCGACCGTCACGCTGGGCGCGAGCGGTGCGGGCGAGCAGCGTCCGGGCGGTGCTGGGGAGCAGAGACGGCATGCGAGCCACGCTAGCGGCGGGCTCAGACCGCCGGCGCGGGGACGGGCTCGGCGTAGATCTCGGCGTGGCGCGCCGCGGCGGCGGCCCACGTGTACCGCGCCGCCACCGCGGCCCCGGCCACCCGCAGGCGACCCCGCAGCGGGACGTCCGTGAGCACGGCGCGCAGGGCCGCGGCCAGTGCCACCGGATCACCCGCGGCGGGGAGCAGCGCGCTCTCACCGTGGGTCAGGTACTCGGTGAACACCGGCACGTCGCTGGCCACGACCGGCAGGCCCTGGCTCATCGCCTCGATGGTCACGAGCCCGAAGCCCTCCTTGAGCGACGGGTAGGCGAGCACGTCGGCGGCCGCGTACCAGGCACCGAGCTCCGCGTCGCTGACGGTGCCGAGCTCCACGACGTCCCGGCCGACCCGCAGCCCCAGGCCGGGCAGCTCGGCGAGCGCGGCCTCCCGGTAGGGCGCGAAGTCCTGGAACGAGTGGCCACCGACGACGGCGAGCACGGGACGCGGCGTGCCCGCCGTGTCGGCCTCGGCGGCCAGTTCGGCGAGCGCCCGGAACGCGACGAGGCTCCCCTTCCGCGGCTCGATCCCCCCGACGGCGAGCAGCAGCGGACCGCGGGCCCCGACCCGCAGGCGCAGCGCCGCCCGCTCCGCCTCCGGCACCGGCGGGAAGCGGCCCGGGTCGACCCCGTTCGGCACCACGGCGGCCGTGACGCCGAACTCGGCACGCAGGATCGCCCGCCACTGCTCGCTCACCACCAGCACCCGGTCCGGCTCGGTGATCGCCCGGCGCTGGCAGTCGATCAGCACGGGCGTGGTGAAGTCGTCGACGTGGTGAGCGGTGCGCAGCACGCGCACGGCCGCCCCGGTGACCGCGCGGGCCCGCAGCGCCGCGCGGGCGGCGATGCAGTCCTGGGCGTGCAGGACGTCGAACTCGGCGATGCGCTCCGCGAGCCCCGCCGCGAGCAGGTCGATCGCGCTGAGCACGCGTTGCTCCAACGTGGTGCCCTCGCGCGACGGTCCGCGCAGCACCGTGTGCGGCGCGTCCGTCGGCCGGTAGAGCCCCGCAGCGGGGTCACCGAGCGCCACGACGTGCACGGGATGCCCGCTGCGGTGCAGCGCCTCGGCGAGCCCGAGGGTGTGGACGTGCCCACCGCGCGGCGTCGTCGAGTGGCTGACGAGCGCTACCCGCGTGACGTCGGATGCAGCGACGAACCGGTCGCTTGACACAGCCGGGCCGAGAGGTTTCCTATGGGACACGAGCAGTTACTCTAGTGAACGACCCAGGGGGACGGGCATGACGGCGGTGGACGAGGGCACCACATTCGGGGTGGCCGGGCTGATCATGGAGCTGCAGAGCGTCGGCCTGCGGCTGGAGACCACGCTCGAGACGTCCCGCCAGGGCGGCGCCGGCCCGTCCGACTCGGGCATGCTCTGGATCGAGGGCGTGCCGGTGACGGTGCCCCCGAGCCCGACCTCGCCGTACTCGCTGCGCGCCGAGGACGACGGCCAGGCCATCTACCGCGACGGCGCGAAGGTCGCGTCGGTGGCGGGCACAGCCCGGCCGCGGTTCTACGACCTCACCACCGCCGACGGCGTCCCCTACCACCAGATCGCGCTGCTGCACCTGGACTCGCTGGCCTCCACCGTCGTCCAGGCGTGCAACTACTGGGGCAACTCCGACCAGTGCGGTTTCTGCGGCATCGGGCTCTCCCTCGCGGCCGGGCGCACCATCGCGAAGAAGACCCCGGAGATGCTGGCGGAGGTGGCCGTCGCCGCCAAGGAGCTGGACGGCGCCGTGGACGCCACGCTCACCACGGGCTCGTCGGTGGCACCCGACCGCGGCGCGCTGTACGTGGCGCGGTGCGGGCAGGCGGTGAAGGAGGCCGCCGGGCTGCCGGTCGAGGTGCAGTTCGAGCCGCCCCGCGACCTGTCGACGATCGATCAGGTGCACGACATGGGGGTCGACGCGCTCGGCATCCACGTGGAGTCGTTCGACCCCGCAGTGCTGGCTCGCATCGCCCCGGGCAAGTTCCGCACCGGCATCGAGACCTACTTCCGCACGTGGGAGCACGCCGTCGGGCTCTTCGGCGAGGGCCGGGTCTCCACCTACGTCATCCTCGGCATGGGCGAGGACCCCGAGCTCACCGTCGAGATGTGCCGCCGCGCCGTCGACATCGGCGTCTACCCGTTCGTCGTGCCGCTGCGGCCGGTGGCCGGCTCGCTGATGCAGGACGTGCCCGCGCCGTCGCGCGAGTACACCGAGCCGATCTACCGGAAGGTCGCCGGGTTCCTCGCGGAGCGCGGACTGGGCGCCGACACCGCCGTGGCGGGCTGCGCCCGCTGCCAGGCCTGTTCCTCGCTGAACCTCGTGCAGAACGCCGGGTCGCCCGCACCGTGCGGGCCGACCGGCGGCGCTCCGGGTGGAGCGCCGCTGCTGCAGATCGGCAGGCGGCCGGAATGACCGCGCCCGCGCTCTCCCGCCCGACCCGCATCCGCCCGGTACCGCCGGTGAACGTGCTGGTCGGCGTCGACCCGGTGCACTGCCGCCCGGTCCGTGACGCGGCCGGGCTCGCCGCGCACCACCGCATCCGCCACGCCGTGTTCGTCGAGGAGCAGAGCCTCTTCACCGGCACCGACGAGGACGCGCACGACGCCCGCACCGACGTGGTGCACGTGCTCGCGCTGCACGCCGGCCGTCCGGCCGGGACCGTGCGGCTCTACCCGGTCGGGCCCGGCGAATGGCTGGGCGACCGGCTCGCGGTGCTGCCCGAGTTCCGCACGGCCAACATCGGCGCACCACTCGTGCGGTTCGCCGTGGCCGCCGCCGGTGCGCGTGGCGGCCGGCTGATGCGGGCACACGTGCAGCAGGCCAACGAGCGGTTCTTCCACCGTCTGGGCTGGCGCACCGACGGGCCGGTGGAGACCTACGTCGGCCACCCGCACGTCCCGATGTGCGTCGAGCCGATCGCCCTCTGCCCGTGGCTCGCCGGGACTACTCCACGGTGACGCTCTTGGCGAGGTTGCGGGGCTTGTCCACGTCGCGCTCCAGCACGACAGCGGCGTGGTATGCGAGGATCTGCAGCGGGATCGACATCAGGATCGGGTCGAGCTCCGGCTCGTTCTTCGGGATCACCAGTGTGCGGTCGGCCAGCTCGGCGGGCAGCTCGCGGTGCGCGACCGCGATCACCGGGCCCTTGCGGGCCTTGATCTCCGACAGCGTTGAGGTGTTCTTGTCCAGCAGGTCGTCGTCGGGGACGATCGCCACGGTCGGCATCTCGGGGCTGATCAGGGCCAGCGGGCCGTGCTTGAGCTCGGCCGACGGGTAGGCCTCGGCGTGCACGTAAGAGATCTCCTTGAGCTTCTGCGCGCCCTCCCGCGCCACCGGCCACCCGCGGCGCCTTCCCACGAACATCACACTGCGGCTCTGCGCGATCTCCGCCGCCACCCCGGCGATCATCTCCGACCGCTCGATGATCTCGGTGATCTGGCCCGGCAGCGCAGTGAGGCCGGCGATGATGCGCCGCCCCTGCTCGGGCGACAGGTCGCGCATGCGGCCGAGGTGCAGCGCCAGCAGCGCGAACGCCGCGACGGTCGAGGTGAACGACTTCGTGGCGGCCACCGACATCTCCGGGCCCGCGTGCAGGTAGATGCCGCCGTCCACCTGGCGCGCGATCGTCGAGCCGACGACGTTGACGATGCCGATCACGCGGCCGCCCTTGCGTTGCAGCTCCTGGACCGCCGCGAGCGTGTCGATCGTCTCGCCGGACTGGCTGACGGCGACGTACAGCGTGTCCGGCTCGACCACCGGGTTGCGGTAGCGGAACTCCGACGCCGCCTCGGCGCTCGCCGGCACCCTGGCGAGGTCCTCGATGAGCTGCGCGCCCAGCTCCCCCGCGTAGCAGGCCGAGCCGCAGCCGAGGATCTTGACGCGCTTCACCTCGCGTGCCTCGCGCACGCTCAGGTTGAGCCCGCCGAGGTGCGCGGTCTCGAACCGCTCGTCGATGCGCCCCTTCAACGCGCGCTCGATCGTGCGCGGCTGCTCCTGGATCTCCTTGATCAGGTAGTGCGCGTGGTCGCCGATCTCGGCCCCGACGACGTCCCAGTCGATCGTGGACGGGCTCTTCGCCGTGGACCGGTCATCGAGGGTGTAGGTGCGGTAGCCGCCCGCCGTGATCGTCGCGAGCTCGCCGTCGTCGAGGTAGACGACCTGGCGGGTGTACCCGATGAGCGCGGCGACGTCGGACGCCACGAACATCTCCTTCTCCCCGACGCCCAGCAGCACCGGGCTGCCGTTGCGGGCGATGACGATCCGGTCCGGGTACTCCGCGTCCAGCACGGCGAGCCCGTAGGCGCCCACAACCTGGCGCAGGGCCTGCCGCACGGCCTGCTCGAGGTCGCCGGCCCCGGCGGCGAACGCCGCCGCGACGAGATGGGCCACGACCTCCGTGTCGGTCTGCGAGACGAACTCGACGCCGTCGGCGGTGAGCTTGGCCCGCAGCTCGTCGGCGTTCTCGATGATCCCGTTGTGCACCACCGCGATGCGGCCCGCGGCGTCGAGCTGGGGATGCGCGTTGACCTCGTTCGGCTCGCCGTGGGTGGCCCAGCGGGTGTGGCCGATGCCGGGTGAACCCTTGAACCTGGCCGGGAGCTCGGCGGCGAGGTCGGCCACGCGACCGCTCACCTTGCGCACCTTGAGCGCGCCCTTGGAGCTCAGCGCCACCCCGGCGCTGTCATAGCCGCGGTACTCCAGGCGGCCCAGACCCTCGAGCAGGATCGGGGCGGCGTCCTGGGGACCGACGTAACCGACGATGCCGCACATACAGTGTCCTCTCGGTTCTCGTCCACTAGCCGTAGACCATCCGCCGCAGCTGGCGGGCGGACTGCTGCGGCGGCGCCACGCGCCGCACCGCAAGCTCCGCAGCCACCACGGCGAAGATCTGGTCGTTCGTGAGCCCGCGGTTCTTCAGCTCCGCGTGCCGCCGCCGGACGAACTCCGGCAGCTCCTCGGCGAAGTAACCGACCACCTCGGCCACCACGCGTGCCGCCTCACCCGCGTTGAGCGGGGTGCTGCGAACCAGGTGCGCGATGAGGTCGTCGTACGGTCCGGCGGGCACGAGAGCTGATAGTGCCCTGCGGGCGCCCATACTCCAACTTCTGTGCCCGATATCGGGCAGGATTCTGAGCTTTCGCGACTCCAGGCCGGTCAGGCCGCGGGTTCGAGCTCTCCCGCCTCCCACAGCCTCGCGTAGAAGCCACCCGCGGCCAGCAGCTCGTCGTGGGTACCCGTCTCGACGATGTGCCCGCCGTCGAGCACGACGATGCGGTCGGCCCGGGCCGCCGTGGCCAGCCGGTGGGCGACGACGAAGGTGGTGCGCCGGGCCGCGACCCGGTCGCTCGCGGCGAGGACAGCGGCCTCGGTGGCCGGGTCGAGCGCCGCGGTGGCCTCGTCGAACAGCAGCAGGTCGGGATCGGCGAGCTCGGCGCGGGCCAGCGCCACCAGCTGCCGCTGCCCCGCCGACAAGCCCTGCCCCCGCTCCCCGACCAGGTGCCGGAACCCTCCGGGCAGGCTGCGCACCAGGTCGAGCGCGCCGACGGCCCGTGCGGCGCCCTCGATCTCGGCCGGCGTGGCGTCCGGACGGGCGTAGGCGATGTTGGCGGCGACGTCACCGGTGAACAGATGGGGCTCCTGCGGCACGATGCCGAGCCGGTGGCGGTAGTCGCCCAACGGGTACCGCCGGATGTCCACACCGTCGACGAGCACGGCACCGCTACCGGCCTCGTAGAACCGGGCGAGCAGCTTGACCACGGTGGACTTCCCCGCGCCCGTGGCCCCGACGAACGCGACCGTCTCGCCCGGCGCCACGCGCAACGACACGTGCTCCAGCGCCGGGCTGTCGGAACCCGCGTAGGCGAACCCGACGTCGCGCAGCTCGACCTCCCCGCGCAGCCGGGGCGGCACCGTCGCAGGCTCGCCGAGGGGTTCCGGCGGCACCGAGGTGGGCGTGCGCAGCAGATCGGAGATGCGGGAGAGACCGATCCGGGCCTGCTGGTAGCCGTCGAAGACCTGGGAGAGCTGCTGGACGGGCGCGAAGAACAGCCCGAGGTAGAGCAGGAACGCCGTGAGCACACCTGGCGTGAGCTCCCCCGACGCCACGCGCGCCGCCCCGACGCCCAGCACCACCGCCTGCGAGATGTCGGACAGCAGCGCGACGAACGGGAAGTAGGTGGCGATGTAGCGCTGCGCCCGCAGCCGGGAGTGCCGGTAGGCCGCGCTGCGCTCGCCGAACGTGGTGGCGCTGCGCTCCTCGCGGACGTAGGCCTGGGCGATGCGCACGCCCGTGACGTTCTCCTGCAGGTCGGCGTTGACGATGCTGACCTTCTCGCGAGCCTCCGCGTAGGCCATCGAGGACATCCTGCGGAACACGACGGTGGCGATTATCAGCACCGGCAGCGCGGCCAGCGCCACCAGCGCGAGCTCCATGTCGGTGACGAGCAGCGCCACGGCCACCCCGACGATGGTGAGCAGGCTGACCACCGCCTGGGTCAGACCGGTCTGCAGGAACGTCGACAGTGCGTCGACGTCGGTGGTCATCCTGGTCATGATCCGGCCGGAGAGCTCGCGCTCGTAGTAGTCCAGCCCGAGTCGTTGCAGGTGGGCGTAGCTGCGCACCCGCAGCAGGTAGAGCAGGCTCTCGCCGGCGCGGGCGGCCACCACGGTCTGCGCGGCCACCACGGCCCAGTCGAGCACCACCACCGCGAGCCCCACCAGCGCGGCGGTGAGCAGGACGGCCGGTGCGTGCGCGGAGATCCCCCCGTCGACGGCGAGGCGCGCGACGCTCGGGAACGCCAGGGTGGCGAGCGCGTCGAGCGCCACGAGCGTGACACCGACGATGAGCAGCGCGCGGACCGGCCGCAGCAGCCGCGCCAGGCGGAACTCGGGGTCGGGCGCCGTGGCGTCGGTGCTGCCGAGGCGGGGCTGCTCGGTGGCGGGCGGCAACGCCTCCACGGCGGCCATCAGCTCGGGTGTGGGCGGCATGGCACCTGCCATTGCCGACACGCCGCCCGCGCCCCCGCCGGCCGCTCCCCCACGGGAGGAACCACCGCCCCGCAGGCCGCGCGCCGCAGCCGCGGGCTCCGGCCAGAGCTCCGGGGTGGCCTGCGTCGTCCACGGACCGGCCGACGGCGACGCGACGGACTCCTTCGCCGGGACGGCTGCCGGGGACGCCGGCTCCGGCTCGGCCACCGCGAGGAGCTCCCGGAACAGGGCGCAGCGTGCGGTGAGCTCGGCCTCGGTGCCCACGTCCACGACCTGGCCTGCGTCGAGCACGACGATGCGGTCGGCGAGGGCGAGCGTGGAACGACGGTGCGCCACCAGCACCGTGGTGCGGGTGGCGGTGAGGGTGCGCAGCGTCTCGTGGATGGCGGCCTCGGTGGCGGTGTCGACCGCGGAGGTGGCGTCGTCGAGCACGAGGACCCGCGGGTCGGTGAGCACGGCCCTGGCGAGCGCGATGCGCTGGCGCTGCCCGCCCGACAGCGTGAGCCCCCGCTCGCCGACCAGCGTGTCGTAGCCGTCGGGCAGCATCTCGACGAACGACTCCACCTGCGCGGCCCGTGCCGCCGCCCGCACCTCGTGCTCGCTCGCGTCGGGACGGCCGTAGGCGATGTTGGCCCGGATGGTGTCGGAGAACAGGAAGGCCTCCTCGAACACCACGCCGAGCTCGCGCCGGAGGTCGGCCATCCGCATCCGGGGCAGTGGCACGCCACCCAGGCGCACCTCGCCCTCCTGCGGGTCGTAGAACCGCGGCAGCAGCAGCGCCACCGTGGACTTGCCGGAGCCGGGCGGCCCCACCAGCGCGAGGGTCTCGCCGGGCTCGACGCGCAGCGACACGTCGGCCAGCACCGGCTCGCGGTCGCCGTAGCCGAACCGGACGTGGTCGAACTCCAGCGACAGCGGGCCGGGAGGCAACGCGACGGGCACCTCGGGGTCGACGACGTCGGGCCGGGACTCGACCAGGTCGTACACGCGCTCGACCCCCGCCCGCGCGAGCTGGGCGCTCACCACGAGCGAGGCGAGCAGCCGCGCGGGGCCGACGAGCTGGGCGACGTAGGTGGTGAAGGCGAGGAAGGTGCCGAGGCTGATGGAGCCGTTGAGCGCGAGCCAGCCCCCGAGCCCGATCACCCCGACCTGCCCGAGCGTGGGCAGCGCGAGCAGCGTGGGGTTGAGCCGGGCGGTGAGCCGCGCGGCCCGCATGCGCTCGGCGAAGAGCCGCAGGGCGCCGCGCTCCAGCGACGCGACCTCGCGGCGCTCCTGCCCGAACCCCTTGACGACCCGGACCCCCGTGACCGTCTCCTCCACCTGCTGCGCGATGTCGGCCGCCCGCTGCTGGGCCGACCAGGTGGCGGGGAACAGCGTGGTCCTGGTGCGCAGGGTGATCCACGTGGCGGCGGGCAGGAGCACCAGCGCCACCAGCGTGAGCAGCGGTGAGAGCCACAGCATCGCGCCGATCGACACCACGACCAGCACCACCCCGCCGAGCGAGATCGGCACCAGCGACAGCAGCGACTGCACGAGCTGCAGGTCGGTGATCGCCCGCGAGACGACCTGGCCGGTGCGCAGCGCGTCCTGGCGCTCGCCGTCGAGCCGCTGCACGGCGGCGAAGACCTGGCGGCGCAGGTCGTGCTGCACGTCCAGGGCGAGCCTGCCGGCGAGGTAGCGCCGGAAGAAGGCCGAGACGAAGCGGACCACGGCCAGCACGAGGAAGGCCACCACGACGGCGGCGAGCACGGCCGTGGACCCCTGCACCGCGTCGTCGACGACCACCCGCGTGAGCAACGGGCCGACGGCGTCGAGACCGACCCCGAAAACCGACGCCACGAGCGCGCCGATGGCCACCCCTCGGTGGCGGAAACAAGCACTGACGAGTCGGCGAATCCAGCCAGGGGGAGCAGCGTCGGGCACGAACACACCGTAAGCCGCGGCCCCGACAGGTGGCGCCGACGAACATCACCTCACAAGCGACACATCACATGGCGGACGTCACAGCCCCGACATGTCGCAGCGGTTCCGGATGCGCCGTACCGGCGTCAGGTGACGTCGCGCCGAGAACCCACCACCCAACCCGTCGCGCCCACCGCCGCCGTCCACACCGCGAGCACCAGCAGCGCGCCCCACCACGGCGGTGGAGCGGTGACGCCGGCCAGCGTCTCGACCAGCCTGCTGCCGATCTGGGGCCCCGCGAGTACGCGGGCCGGGATGTCGTAGATCGCGATGTCGCCCGCGTTGCCCGGGAGGTAGGACGTGAGCCGCTGGAGCGTGACGGAGGCGGCGCTGTTGAGCAGCGCGGAGATCAGCAGCTCCCCGAGCAGCAGGTACACGAGTACGCCGACGAGCCCGCCCACCTGGTTGCCGACCACGACGCCCAGCGCGGCACCCAGCGCCGCCCAGAGCGCGGACACCACCATGCCGATCGCCGTGACGGCGACCAGCGCGCCCACCGAGGGGAACGCGCTTCCGGCCTGACCGGCGACTCCCGCCAGCACCCCCACCAGCGCCACCACCGCGCCGTAGCCGGCCCCGACGACGGCGCTGACGCCCATCGCGGCCAGCTGAACCTGCCACCGCCTCGGTCCCAGCAGGTAGGTGGTGGTGATGGTGCGGTGGCGGAACTCCCCCGCCGTGGCAACGACGCCGTAGCAGGCGGCGAACACCGCGGTCAGGCCGAGCGTGTAGGCGAGCGACCCCAGCAGCAGCGGCAGCCTGCCCCCGTCGTCGGGGATCGCCGCGGTGAACAGGCCGCCGAACACGTTGATGATGATCGAAAGCACCACCGCGGGCACGAGGAGTCCCCACCACAGCTTCGTGGAGGACACCTTGCGCAGCTCGGCGCGCAGCAGCCGCCCCATCAGCCCGCCCGCCACGGTCCGGCGGTGAGCTGGAAGAACAGCTGCTCCAGATCGATCTTCTCCTCGGCCAGGCCGTAGATCGCCACGCCCGCGGCGAGTGCCACGTCGCCGACGTGGACGGGGTCGGTGCCCGCCACCCCGAGGCGCCCGTCGGGCAACGTGTCGATCTCCAGGATGCCGGTGCGGGCCAGCGCGTCGGCCAGCCGGGCCGGCGCCGCACACCGGACCAGCACGCGCGCCCGGCGCGACCCCCGCAGCTGCGCGAGCGGTCCCTGGAACATGCAGCGGCCCTTGCTGATCACCACGAGGTGGTCGACGGTCTGTTCCACCTCGCCGAGCAGGTGGCTGGAGACGAGCACGCTTCGTCCCTGCGCGGCGAAGGCGCGCAGGAAAGCCCGCAGCCACGCGATGCCCTCCGGGTCGAGCCCGTTCCCCGGCTCGTCGAGGATCAGCACCTGCGGGTCGCCGAGGAGGGCCACGGCAAGGGCCAGCCGCTGCCGCATCCCCAGCGAGTAGCCGCCCACCCCCCGGTCGGCGTCAGCCGTGAGCCCGACCGTGCCGAGCACGTGGTCGACCGCGGCGTCGGGCACCCCGATCGCGGCCGCGCAGGCCAGCAGGTGCCTGCGCGCGGTGCGGGCCGGGTGGAACCCCTGGGCCTCGAGCACCGCGCCGACGACCCGCGCCGGATCGGACAGCTCGGCGAACGGCACGCCGTTGACGCGTGCATCGCCCGTGGTGGGCGTGATGAGCCCGACGATCATCCGCAGGGTCGTGGTCTTGCCCGACCCGTTGGGCCCGAGAAAGCCCGTGACGACCCCGGGCTCCACGGAGAACGTCACCCCGTCGACGGCGACGACCGAACCGAACCGCTTGCTCAGCCCCTGGACGGTGACGCGCCCGCTCCGATCGTTCATCCGATCGGAGCGGACTAGCTGGGATCGGGCAGGGCGGGCACCACGGGAAGGGCGGGGTCGGTGGTCGAGGCGATCTCGGCGGGCGGCCCGTCGATCGCCGCGATCACGGCCTTGGCCCATGCGCCGTGCCCGACGTCGCCGAGGATCGCGTGGTCGCGGACGCGTCCCAGGTTGCGGGAGGGCAGCTCCGCGATGCGCAGCTGGTGGCGCGCGGCCTCCTCGCGGATCACGGCGTCGAGAGCCGCGGTCGGCGCGCCGCGCCCGGTGCGCGGGATGGTGCCGATGACGGAGCCGGTGGGCAGCGCGGCGATCACCTGGCGCAGCGAGGTGTCCAGCCCCGGGGTGTGCCGGGCGACGTCCTCGGCGCCGATGATGCAGCTGACGAGCGCAGCCGGCTCCTCGGCGGTGAGCGAGGCCAGCTCGGGGAGCTGGCGGGCGAGGACGTCCGCCACGTCGGCGCCCGCCCGGGACAGGTTCACCACGCGCCAGGCGTCGCGGCGGCGCAGCATCTCGTGGACGACCCCGACGTAACCCACCTCGCGGGTGGTGGCGCCGATCCCCTGGCTGGCCGAGTCGCCGAGCACGACCCACAGCGGTCCCGTGGCCCGGCGGGCCTCCATGTTGGCGGCGGCCCAGTCGTCGGCGTACGCAGCCTCGCGAAGCCTGCGCGCGGAGGCTCCCGGCAGCACGCCACCGAGGAATCTCTCACCTCCCGCCTTGACCCGACGCGCTGCCGCACGCATCTGGGGAACCTGCCGGGGAGAGCTCATGTCGGGACTCCGAGCGGTCGGCGCCTGCTGGTGGCGACACGGGGGGCGAGGGTCGTCACCGTAGCCAGCGGCGGTGATCGTCCACCGAGCGGGTCCCCACGCCGGAACCACCGGGTTCTCGTGATCGCCACACGCCGTTACCATGCGCATCGTCACGGCGAGTGTCCGCCCGCCCACCGTCACCGGGAGGCCGCATGACCAGCCAGCTCACCGATTTCACCTCGACGCTCGCGAGGTGGGAGGCCGAGCGGCCGGACTCGGTCGCGATCCGCTTCGGTGGCACCGCCCGCACCTGGTCCGAGCTGGCCCGCCGGGTACGGCAGAACGCGGCGGCGCAACGCGCGGCGGGACTGCGTCCCGGTGACCGGGTGGCGGTACTCGACTTCAACCATCCGGCCTGCCTCGAGCTCACCCTCGCCTGTGCGCAGATCGGCACGGCGAACGCGGTGGTGAACTTCCGACTGGCACCGCCCGAGATCGTCTACGTCGTCAACGACGCGGCGGCGCGCATCCTGTTCGTCGGGCCGGAGTTCGCCGCGGCCGTGGCACAGGTGCGCGACCAGCTGCCCACGGTCGAGCGCGTGATCCAGGTCGGGGGCGCCGACGACGAGTACGAGGCCTGGCTGGCGGCGCACCGGCCCGATCCGGAGGTGCACCCCGCCGACCCCGACGACTGCTTCGTACAGCTCTACACCTCGGGCACCACCGGTTTCCCGAAGGGCGCGATGCTCACCCACCGCGGCATGCTCGCCCACGCGGAGAACTGCGCCGTCGACTTCCGGATCGACCCGGACGCCCGGGTACAGGTCGCGATGCCGCTCTACCACGTCGGTGGCACCAGCTACGCCCTGATCACGATCTCCGCCGGTGCGCAGATCGTGATGCTGCGGCTGCCGGACCCGGCCACGGTGCTGGAGGTGCTCGAGTCCGAGCGGATCACCCACACGTTCCTCGTGCCCGCACTGATGGCGGTGATGGCCCAGGTGCCCGGGGCCGCCGACCACGACTTCTCGGCACTCAAGGCCGTGACCTACGGGGCCTCCCCGATGCCGCTGCCGGTGATGCGGGCCTGCCTGGAGCTGTTCCCCGGCGTGATGCACCAGGTGTACGGAATGACCGAGGCGTGCGGCGTCGTCAGCGCGCTCGGACCGGAGGACCACGAGGATCCCGCCGTCGCGCACCGTCTCGTGTCCGCAGGCAGGCCGATCCACAACGTCGAGATCGAGATCCGCGACCCGGCGACCGGCGGCCCGGTACCCCGCGGTGAGGTCGGCGAGATCTGGGTGCGCACCCAGCAGCTGATGCGCGGCTACTGGGGCAAGCCGGACGCCACGGCCGCCGCCATCACCCCGGACGGCTGGCTGCGGTCGGGGGACGGCGGCTATGTCGACGCCGACGGGTACGTCTACGTCACCGACCGGATCAAGGACATGATCATCAGTGGCGGGGAGAACATCTACCCCGCCGAGATCGAGCGGGTGCTGGCCGAGCACCCCACTGTCGCCGACGTCGCCGTGATCGGGGTGCCCGACGACCGCTGGGGCGAGGTGCCCAAGGCCGTTGTCGTCCCGGCGCCCGGCTGCGAGGTCGACACCGAGGCGCTGCTCGCCTACTGCCGTGAACGGCTCGCGGGGTTCAAGTGCCCGAAGTCCGTGGACGTGGCGGAGGAACTGCCGCGCAACCTCACCGGCAAGGTGCTGAAGAAGAACCTGCGCGAGCCCTACTGGGAGGGCCGCGAACGCCGGCTGGTGTAGAGCGCCGGTGCGGCTCAGAGGTAGGACTGCACCTCGCCGCCGTCCACGAAGAGCTCGCTTCCCGTCATGAAGCTCGACTGGTCGGACGCGAGGAAGAGCACGGCATTGGCGATCTCCGCAGGCTGAGCGACCCGTCCCAGCGGAAGCTGCTTGGCCATGGCGTCCAGGAGGCCGGGCGCCGCACTCGAGTCGGGGGCGAGGCCACGCAGTCCGGGGGTGTCGGTCGGCCCAGGAGTGACGGTGTTGACGCGGACACCTCGGGGGCCCAGCTCGGCGGCCCAGACCCGGGTGAACTGACGGACCGCCGCCTTGGATGCGGAGTAGACGCCGAAGCCGGCCGTGCCACGGCTCGCCGAGCTGGACCCGGTGATCACGATGGATGCGCCCTCGTTCAGGAGCGGGAGCGCCTTCTGGACCGTGAAGACGGTGCCCCGGACGTTGCTGCCGAACGTCTTGTCGAAGCTCTCCGGCGTGAGATCGGCGAGGGTGGTGATGTCGCCACCGCCGGCGTTCGCGAAGACGACGTCGAGACCTCTGCCGCCCTCCTCGATGACTCCGAACACGCGAGCCAGGTCGTCGAGATCGGAGACGTCGCTGCGGATGGCCGTGACACTGTCTCCGAGGAGAGCGCTCGCGGAGTCCAGTTCCGACTGCCGCCGCCCCGTCAGGTAGACGCGGGCTCCCTCCTCCGCGAAGCGTTTCGTCACCGCGAGGCCGATACCTGTACTTCCGCCGGTCACCAGAGCAGTCTTCTCGTCGAGCTGACCCATTGCCCGTCCCATCGCCGTAGAGTTCTTGACCTTCCGGTCCACAATACGAGTGGTGGACCGATCGGTCAAGAATTACTAGACTGATCCCATGGCCAGACCGCGGCAGTTCGACGAGGAGCGCGTGCTGCTCGCGGTCCGCGACCAGTTCTGGGACGCCGGCTACGCGGCCACCTCACTGGAGGACCTGCTCCGCGTCACCGGGCTGGGCAAGGGCAGCCTCTACGCGGCCTTCGGCGACAAGCGCCGGCTCTTCCTCCGGGCACTGCGCAGCTACACCGACGTCAGCCACGGGTACCTGCGGGAGATGCTCGACTCCACTCCCCGGGCCCTGGACGCGTTGCGGACGTTCGTGATGGCACCGGTGAGCGACGCGGGCGCGGCGCGGCGCGGCTGCCTCATGGCCAACAGCACCTGCGAGCTCGCCACCGCGGACCCCGACGTCCTGACGGAGGCCCGGCGCACCTACGAGGCCACCACCGCCCTGGTCGCCGAGTGCGTCGTGCGGGCCCAGGACGAGGGCGATGTGCCGCCCGATGCCGATCCGATCGAGACGGCGCGCGCCCTGCTCGCCGCCCAGCAGGGGCTCGTGTTCATGGGGCGCACCGGCATGGAGATCGGGACGCTGACGGCGACCGCACGCTCCCTCGTCGATCAGCTCCTGCCGGGCGCCACGACGTCGTGATCCGCCGAGGCGTCAGCGGCAGGGTGCGCCGGGCTCGGAGGACACGGCCGGGTCGAAGCCGAAGCTGACGATCGCCGGCAGGTCCCCTCTCCGCAGGCCCTCCAGCACGAACAGCTCGTGCGGCACCACCGGCTCGGGCAGGTCGTCGAGGCGGTACCAGCGCAGGTCGGCCGACTTGGCCTGTTCCACCCGCCGAGGCTCACCCGTCCAGGTGCGGCAGGAGAAGAAGAAGTCGACGCGCTCGTCGATCGGCTGACCGTTGCCCTGGGTGCGGTGCATCACCGTGAGCGGCACCAGGTCGGCGGGGGTGATGCCGATGCCCAGCTCCTCCTCGGCCTCGCGGCACGCGGCGGCGTACACGGACTCATCGGCCTCGACGTGACCGGCGGCGGCCGCCGCCCAGTGACCGTCGCGGTAGCCCGTGCCGCATCGCAGCTGCAGGAGCACCTCGTCGGTCTCGCCGACGCGCCGGAGGGGCAGGACGTACGCGGCCGGGACGACGCGGAAACTCACGACGGCAGCGTAGTTACGCTGCGGGCCATGGTCAGCTCCCACTACGAGAAGATCACTGCTGCCGACGGCGGTGTCTTCGACGCGTTCTGCGCCGTCCCGGAGACGGGCCCGGCGCCGGGGGTGCTGATCTTCCAGGAGATCTTCGGCGTCAACGACAACATCCGCGGCCTGGCCGAGCGGCTCGCCGCCGCCGGGTACGTGGCGCTGGCCCCCGACATGTTCTGGCGGATCGAGCCCCGCTTCGAGCGCAAGGACGAGTCCGGCATGGCCGACGGCTTCGAGCGTGTCCACCAGCTCGACTTCCAGCTCGCCGGCTCCGACATCACCGCAACGCTCGCCCACATGCGCGCGATGCCCGCCTGCGACGGCAAGGTCGGCGGCGTGGGCTTCTGCCTCGGCGGCACGCTCGCCTACCTCTTCGCCGCCACCTCCCGCGTGGACGGGCAGGGGCCGAACGCCGCGGTCTCCTACTACGGCTCCGGAATCAACGGCATGCTCGGGCTGGCGGAGCAGATCGAGTGCCCGATCCTCTTCCACTACGGCGACCGCGACCCCTACATCCCCGCCGAGGACATCGACGCCGTCGAGCAGGCCATGGCCGGGCGCCCGAACGCCACCGTGCACCGCTACGACGCCGGGCACGCCTTCTCCAACTGGGACGCCCCGTCGATGTACGAGGAGACCTCCGCACGGGTGGCCTGGGACCGCACCATCGAGTTCTTCGACGAGCACCTGCGCCACTGACCCACTGCCCCACTGCCCCACTGCCCCTGGGCCTCAGAAGGGTGGCGGTTCGTCGGCGCCGGCGCTCGTGGCCTCCTTCGGGGTGCGGGGTTCGGTGAGTGGTGGTGGGTCGACGCGGTAGGTGTGGCCACTCGGTGTGGTCCAGAGGATCGTGCCGTCGGGGTACTGGCTCACGCTCCAGCCCGGCATGCCCTTCAACCGGTGATGCGGTCGGCATTTCGGGCCGAGGTTGGCCGCCGACGTCGGACCCTCCCCGGCGACGGGGTCGAAGGGCACGTTGTGGTCGAGGTCGCAGCGGTTCGCGGGCACCCGGCAGCCCGGCCCTTGGCAGTACTGGTGCCGCGCGATGACATGTTCGGTCAGGTGCGGGGGTGGGCGATACCGGGTGGTGCCGTAATCCAATAACGCGCCGCTGAGGGGGTCGTGACCAGGCGGTGCCAGACGCTGTCAGGGTCGGCGGCCAACTGGCGGGCGTGGTCGGCGGGGATGGGGCCGTACCCGGCGAGCTCACCGGGTTCGTCGGAGGCGCCGCGGAGGGTGTCGAGGGGGACGGTGACCCGGATCTGTATCGACACCCTGTTCGTGACGGTGGGGACCCCGCCCGGGGGCGCGAGCCCGGGTAGCCGCTCGGATCCGGGTATGGGCGGCCCGGTCCCTGCCGGAGCACTCTCATCGCGCGATCCGGCGGGATCCGGGTCGGTCGCGGGGCTGGTCGACTTCACCTCGGTGGAGCCGATGCCCGAGGCGACGGTGTCCGCGCCGATCAGGATGGTGGTGTCGGTGTCGGTGTCGGTGTCGGTGTCGGTGTCGGTGTGCGGCGTGGTCGATCGAGGGGCTGCGGGGCGGGCGGCGGACGTGCCGGCCTCCCGACCAGTCCGAGAGGTGGCCACCAGGGTGTTGGGTGCTGCACTGGCGGCCACAGGAGTGGTGGCGGCCTGCTGCGCGGCGGTGCTGCAGAACCCGGTCTCGCGCAGCACCAGGTCGACCAGCGCATCCGCCCGCCGCGCTGCCATGGGCCGTTCATCGGTGCTGCCGCAGCCGCGGGCGTGCTGATCGAGCACCGCGAACACCCCGACCGCCTCGGCGGCCGGCAACGTGGCCGACAGCGTGGCCATCCCATCGCGCTCGGGATACAACACCACAGCACGCTCGCGCCGCTTGCGCTCATGGCGCCGGGCGGCGGCCTCGCTGTCGGCGCGCAGCACCGCGCGGCGCACCGCCGCGCGGAGCTGCCCGGCGGTCTGCTGCGGCGCCCGCGGCAAGACCTTCCGCTCCACCACAGCCGCAGTCGCCGCATCCAGATCAGCACAGCCCTCGGCGATGATCCGCGCCTTCGCCAGCGTGATCGCCCCGGCCTCCAGGGAGGCGAAGACGCCCGGGAACTCCGCCACCAACTGCCGGGCTTCCCCGACCCGCCACGCGGTACCGCCGGGGGAGAGCCGCAGCATCATCCCGACCTCGGCCTGCGCGGACTCCACCGCCTGCGCCGCGGTCAGACCCGCAGCGGGACCGGTCTCGGCGGCCGCGACGAACTGGGTGATCTCCGCATACTGGCGGGCCTGCGCCCAGGCGATGACCTTCTCCCACACCCCGATCCGCTCCAACTGCTCGAACCCGTCCACGGCCGGTCCGGCCTGATCGAGGACCAGCACCGCCATACGCGGGACCACGGCATCGGAGCGACCTCCGCGACGGAATCGAACATGTGTTCGATTTTAGTTGGCAGGTCTGACATACCTGGTCGCAGACCGGTGGCAGTGATGTCGAGACGGCCGGGCCGGCTCCGACTCCCTCCCGACGGCGCCGGACGAGGGCGCCACAAGTGCAGGAGGAACTGCGTGAGTCAGCTGCTGAGAGTGCAGAACTTCAACGTGTCGAGCGACGGGTTCGGCGCAGGCGAGAACCAGAGCCTCGAGAGGCCGTTCGGGCACGCCAACCCCGGCGACATGTTCGCCTGGTGCGGCGCCACGGCGAGCTGGCCCATGCGCACCGAGCCCGGCGGGAGCCGCGGCCTCGACGACTACCTCACCCGGGACTACGAGCGCAACATCGGCGCCGAGATCATGGGCCGCAACAAGTTCGGCCCCCAGCGCGGCCCCTGGCTCGACCACAGCTGGCTCGGCTGGTGGGGCGACGAACCCCCGTTCCGCACCCCGGTGTTCGTGCTGACCCACCACGAGCGTCCGTCGTTCACCCTCTCCGACACCACGTTCCACTTCGTCGACGCCGACCCCGCGGCGGTCCTCGAGCGGGCGCGGGACGCTGCGCAGGGCAAGGACGTCCGGCTCGGCGGTGGGGCCACCACCATCCGGCAGTTCGTCGACGCCGGCCTCGTCGACACGATGCACGTGACGGTCTCGCCGGTGAAGCTCGGATCCGGGTCGCGGCTCTGGGAGTCACCCGACGAGCTGCGTGACCAGTTCCACCTCGATGTCGTGCCGAGCCCGAGCGGCGTGACCCACCACCTGTTCTGGCGAAGGTGACCTAGGGCCCCGAAGTCCCACCCGGCATTGCAGCAAAGCCACGTTGCGGCAACGTGCTTGCATGAACGTGGCTTTGCTGCAACGGGGGGTGCGATCGGCACGGGTGATCGGCGGTGCTTACTTGACTGACCAGTAACCCCTGTGTTGGCTGGTCCTATGCTGCTCTCGACACAACTCCAGTACGGCGACGACCCGATCCGCAACGCGGACGCGGTGGTCGCGATGGAGCAGGCCGGTCTGGACGTCGTGTGGGTGGCCGAGGCGTACAGCTTCGACGCGGTGTCGCTGATGGGATACCTGGCCGCGAAGACCGAGCGGGTACAGATCGGCTCCGGCATCCTCCCGATCTACAGCCGCACCCCCACCCTGACGGCGATGACGGCCGCCGGTCTCGACGCGCTGTCGGGCGGGCGCGCGATCCTGGGCCTCGGCGCGTCCGGTCCGCAGGTGATCGAGGGCTTCCACGGCGTCCCGTACGACAAGCCCGTCGCCCGCACCCGCGAGATCATCGAGATCTGCCGGAAGGTGTGGCGACGGGAGCCGGTCACCAACGAGGGCCTGTACCCGATTCCGCTGCCGGAGGGCCAGGGCACCGGGCTGGGCAAGCCGCTCAAGCTGATCAACCACCCCCGCCGGTCCGACATCCCGATCTGGGTGGCGTCGCTCGGCGACAAGAACGTCGAGATGACGGCCGAGCTCGCGAACGGCTGGCTGCCGACCGTGCTGATGCCGGAGAAGCTGCGTGAGGTCTTCGGGCCGGCGCTGGACGCGGGCACCGCCAAGCGCGCTCCCGAGCTGGGCCCGCTGCAGATCACCGGCGGCGGGATCCTTGCCATGGAGGAGGAGATGTTCGAGCCGGCGCGGCAGCTGGCCCGGGGCATGTTCGCCCTCTACATCGGCGGGATGGGCGCGCGCGGCCGCAACTTCTACAACACCGTGTTCCGCCGCCAGGGCTTCGGCGACGAGGCGACGCTCGTCCAGGACCTCTACCTGGACGGCCGCAAGGAGGAGGCGGCCGCGGCGTTGCCTGCCGACTTCGTCGACAAGGCCACGCTCATCGGCCCCCCGTCGCACGTGCGGGAGCGCATCGAGGCACTGCGGGAGGCCGGCGTGACGCATGTGCACGTGAACCCGGTCGGCAGCGATCCGCTGAAGCTGCTCGCGCAGGTCAAGGAGTGGATCGCCTGAGTGAGGGGGGCCGCCGCAATTGACGGACGGTCACCAAGCCACACTCTGTGTCGAACCCCCTCCACGACCGCAGGAGCGTGCGTTGCTCGACCTAGCCATCGCCGTGTCCGACCGACCGATGGCACCCGACCAGTACCGGTACGTCGAGACTCACGCGTGGTGGCTGGGGACCTTCGGCCCGCACCAGCACCTCACCGAGCACCGGCTCCGGCAGTGGGTGCCCGCCCGACCCGAGCGCGAGTGGGTGCTGGATCGGGAGCTGACGGGCGCGCAGACCTGGTTGACGGGCTCCGCGCAGGAGGCCGCCGACGACGGCTTCGACCTGCGGGACGTTGCCCCGGTCGGACGGTTCCGGGCCCCGTACGGCGAGTTCCGCACCGACGGCAGCATGGAGTTCGACCACTTCTGCGGCCCGGTCACCCCGCGACGCGGCAGCTGGCAGTCGCCCACCCCGCAGTTCATCCAGGGGCTGCCCACGGACTCGGCGGAGCTGCTCGCGCGCCTGCTGGAGGACAACCCGGGCAGCTGGTTCGGTCCGTTCGCGGCGGCCGTCACGGCGCTGCGCACGGCGCTGGTGCCGGGAGAGCTGCGAGCGACGTTCTACCGCGCCCTCACCGGGCTGCCGGGAGTGACGGTGGCGGACCGGGTGCTCAACGTGGACGGCCACGCGTGCCTCGCCATCGTCCACGACGCGGGTCGTACCCGTACCGAGTTGCTGATCGATCCGGCCGACGGCCAGTTCGCCGGGGAACGCGACACGCTCCGGACGGACTCGCGCTGTGGGCTGCCGGAGGGAACCGTGATCAGCACCACCGCGGTCCGCACGGCTGTGGTGGACGCGCCGGGTGACCTGCCCCGCACCTGATCAGGTGTAGGCGGCCAAGCATGCTACGCCTCCCCCGGCGCGCGGTACCCCCTCCTCATCCGGGAGGACTAACCTGGGGTGCAGTCCTCGGCGAGACGATGCGATCCGATCAAGGCGGTCTTCAGCGTGTCCAGCAGTAGTACCTCGAATGCAGCAGGCCAGTTCGGTCCCAATGAATGGCTCGTCGAGGAGATGTACCAGCGCTTCCTCGACGATCCGGACTCGGTAGACCCAGCGTG
Source organism: Pseudonocardia xinjiangensis (assembly GCF_050948425.1). NCBI lineage: Bacteria > Bacillati > Actinomycetota > Actinomycetes > Pseudonocardiales > Pseudonocardiaceae > Pseudonocardia > Pseudonocardia xinjiangensis. Next base: position 6,609,290 of record NZ_CP192009.1, read on the forward strand.
GCACGAGTTCTTCGCGGACTACCGTCCCACCGACGAGAACGGCGCTTCCAGCAGCAACGGCACACCCACCCCCACCGCCGACCGATCGGCTGCTGCCGCCGCCGCGCCGGCACCCACCCCCACGGCCGAGCCGGCCGAGCCCAGCGAGCGACGCCGCGTCGGCGACCGCAAGGCGATGACGCCGCCGCCCGCGGCCTCCGAGGGGTCCGGCTCCGGGGCAACCAACGGTTCGGCCACGGCGAAGGGCTCTGCTGCTGCACAGGGCGGGGCCGCCGTGAAGGGCGGGCGTGACGCCGGGGAGAAGACCCCCGCCACGAGCTCCGCCACCACCACGGGCGCCTCCGACAAGCCCGCCGCCGGCAGCACCTCCCAGGCGGCGAAGCCCAGCCCGACGAGCGGCGGGGGCAGCTCCACGGCGCTGCGCGGCGCCGCCGGGGCCGTCGTCAAGAACATGAACGCCTCGCTGGCCGTGCCCACCGCCACGAGCGTGCGCGCAGTGCCGGCGAAGCTGCTCGCCGACAACCGCGTGGTGATCAACAACCAGCTCACGCGCACCCGCGGCGGCAAGATCTCGTTCACCCACCTCATCGGGTACGCGGTGGTCAAGGCGCTGGCCGACTTCCCGGTGATGAACCGGCACTTCGTGGAGGAGGACGGCAAGCCCACGGTCGTCCAGCCCGACCACGTCAACCTCGGGCTCGCGATCGACCTCGCGGGCAAGAACGGCCAGCGCTCGCTCGTCGTCGTCTCGATCAAGGGCTGCGAGGCGATGAACTTCGCCCAGTTCTGGTCGGCCTACGAGGACATCGTGCGCAAGGCGCGGGGCGGCAACCTGCAGTCGGAGGACTTCGCCGGCACCACGATCAGCCTCACCAACCCCGGCACGCTCGGCACCAACCACTCGGTGCCGCGGCTCATGACGGGCCAGGGCGCGATCATCGGCGTCGGGGCCATGGAGTACCCGGCGGAGTTCCAGGGTGCCAGCGAGGAACGGCTCGCCGAGATCGGCATCAGCAAGATCATCACGCTGACCTCGACGTACGACCACCGCATCATCCAGGGCGCCGAGTCCGGCGACTTCCTGCGCCGCGTCCACGCCCTGCTGCTCGGCGAGGACGGCTTCTACGACGGGATCTTCCGCTCCCTGCGGGTGCCCTACGAGCCGATCCGCTGGGTGCAGGACATCCCCGACGGCGCCGTCGACAAGACCGCCCGCGTCATCGAGCTGATCGACGCCTACCGCACGCGCGGCCACCTCATGGCCGACACCGACCCGCTGAACTACCGCCAGCGCCGCCACCCCGACCTCGACGTGCTCTCCCACGGCCTCACGCTGTGGGACCTCGACCGCGAGTTCGCCGTCGGCGGTTTCGGCGGCAAGGAGCGGATGAAGCTGCGCGACGTGCTCGGCCTGCTGCGTGACTCGTACTGCCGCACCATCGGCACCGAGTACATGCACATCGCCGACCCCGAGCAGCGCACCTGGCTGCAGGAGCGCATCGAGGTCCCGCACCAGAAGCCCAACCCGGCCGAGCAGAAGTACGTGCTGAGCAAGCTCAACGCGGCCGAGGCGTTCGAGACGTTCCTGCAGACCAAGTACGTCGGGCAGAAGCGGTTCTCCCTGGAGGGCGGCGAGACCGTCATCCCGCTGCTGGACGCCGTGCTGGACAAGGCCGCCGAGCACGAGCTCGACGAGGTGGTCATCGGGATGCCGCACCGTGGCCGGCTCAACGTGCTGGCCAACATCGTCGGCAAGCCGATCAGCCAGATCTTCCGCGAGTTCGAGGGCAACCTCGACCCGGGCCAGGCCCACGGATCGGGCGACGTGAAGTACCACCTCGGAGCCGAGGGCAAGTACTTCCGGATGTTCGGCGACGGCGAGACGGTCGTCTCGCTGGCGTCCAACCCGTCGCACCTCGAGGCCGTCGACCCGGTGCTGGAGGGCATCGTCCGCGCCAAGCAGGACCTGCTCGACAAGGGCGAGGGCGGGTTCACCGTGCTCCCGCTGATGCTCCACGGCGACGCCGCGTTCGCCGGCCAGGGCGTGGTGGCCGAGACGCTGAACCTCGCGAAGCTGCGCGGCTACCGCACCGGCGGCACCGTGCACGTGGTGGTCAACAACCAGGTCGGGTTCACCACCGCGCCGGAGCACGCACGCTCGTCGCAGTACTCCACCGACGTGGCGAAGATGATCGACGCCCCCGTCTTCCACGTGAACGGCGACGACCCCGAGGCGTGCGTCTGGGTGGCCAAGCTGGCAGTCGAGTACCGCGAGCGGTGGAACAACGACGTCGTGATCGACATGATCTGCTACCGCAGGCGCGGCCACAACGAGGGCGACGACCCCTCGATGACGCAGCCGGCGATGTACGACGTGATCGACGCCAAGCGCAGCGTCCGCAAGATCTACACGGAGTCGCTGATCGGCCGCGGCGACATCTCGATGGAGGAGGCCGAGCACGCGCTGCGCGACTTCTCCAACCAGCTCGAGCACGTCTTCAACGAGGTCCGGGAGCTGGAGAAGACGCCGGCGACGCCGAGCCCGTCGGTCGAGCAGGAGCAGTCGGTGCCCGTCGACCTCGACACCTCGGTGTCGGTGGAGGTCGTGCACCGCCTCGGCGACGTGCACGTGGAGCTGCCCGAGGGCTTCACGGTGCACCAGCGGGTCAAGCCGGTGCTGCAGCGGCGCTACCAGATGTCGCGTGAGGGCGGCATCGACTGGGCGTTCGGCGAGCTGATCGCGCTGGGCTCGCTCGCGATGGACGGCAAGCTCATCCGGTTGTCGGGCCAGGACACCCGCCGCGGCACGTTCGTGCAGCGCCACTCCGTGGTGATCGACCGCAAGACGGGTGAGGAGTACTACCCGCTGCGCAACCTCGCCGAGGACCAGGATCGCTTCCTGCCCTACGACTCGGCGCTGTCGGAGTTCGCGGCCGTCGGGTTCGAGTACGGCTACTCGGTGGCCAACCCCAACGCCTTCGTGGCGTGGGAGGCGCAGTTCGGCGACTTCGTCAACGGCGCCCAGTCGATCATCGACGAGTTCATCTCGTCCGGTGAGGCGAAGTGGGGCCAGACGGCCGACCTCGTGATGCTGCTGCCGCACGGGCTGGAGGGCCAGGGGCCCGACCACTCCTCGGGCCGCATCGAGCGGTTCCTGCAGCTGTGCGCGGAGGGATCGATGACGGTGGCGCTCCCCTCGGAGCCCGCCAACTACTTCCACCTGCTGCGCCGGCACGCGATGGACGGGGTGCGCCGCCCGCTGATCGTCTTCACGCCGAAGTCGATGCTGCGCAACCGGGCCGTCGTGAGCCCGGTGTCCGACTTCACCGGCGGCCGGTTCCGCTCGGTGATCGACGACCCGCGCTTCCGCGAGACCGACGGTCCCGCCTCCGGCGTCCGCAAGCTGCTGCTGTGCAGCGGCAAGATCTACTACGAGCTCGCGGCCGCCCGCGACAAGCAGGAGATCGACGACACCGCGATCGTGCGCATCGAGCAGCTCTACCCGGTGCCGGACCGCCAGCTCGCCGCGGTGCTCGAGCGCTACCCCAACGCGGAGGACATCCGCTGGGTGCAGGAGGAGCCGGCCAACCAGGGCGCCTGGCCGTTCTTCGGGCTGGTGCTGCCGGAGATGCTGCCCCGGCTCGTCGGGTTCCGGCGGGTCTCGCGGCGGCGGATGGCGGCTCCCGCGCCGGGTTCGTCCAAGGTGCACGAGGTCGAGCAGAAGGCACTGATCGACACGGCGCTCAGCGACCGGTAACTCGTCGGGATCGGTGCGAGCCGCACGCCGGCGCCCCCACCGGGGCGCCCGGGTGCGGCTCGCACCGTCTAGGCCGCGCTAGCCTGTCCGGCGTGTATTTCACCGACCGCGGCATCGAGGAGCTCACCGAGCGCCGAGGCGAGGAGCAGGTCAGCGTCGAGTGGCTGGCCGACCGGCTCCGGGCCTTCGTCGACCAGAACCCGGCGTTCGAGGACGCGGTGGAACGGCTGGCGAGCTTCCTCGCCCGTGACGACTCCGACGACCTCGAGGACTGAGCGGGGTCAGTAGCCGGGTGGCGTGATCGAGACGACGAACTCGGCCTGCTCGCGGTAGGGGTTGACGTAGCGGTGCGGGAGGCGGGAGTCGAAGTAGCAGCTGTCGCCCACGTCGAGCGCGCGCTCGGCGCCTGCCACCTCGACCACGAGCCTGCCGGCGGTGACGAGCGCGCACTCCTCGCTGGGGTGCGACCAGGGTTCCGCCGCTGACGCCCCGCCCGGCGAGAGCACGCCGTGCAGCACCTCCAGGCGGCCGCGTCCCGGCGAGACGCGGGAGTAGGCGATGCCACCGCCAGGGGACTGCACGTGGATCCGGGCGTCGCTCCGTACCACCGCGACGTCCGCGGGTTCGGACTCCTCGAAGAGGCTGAACAGCGGTACGTCGAGCGCGCGGGCGATCTTGCGGACGGTCACGAGGCTGGGGTCGGCCAGCTCTCGCTCGACCTGGCTGATCAACGCGGTGGACACCGCGGCCCGGCGCGCGAGCTCGGTGACGGTGATGCCACGCGCGGTGCGCAGTGCACGGATCCGGGTGCCTACCACCGCGTCATCCTCCCAGCGCTGCTCCTTCCGGCCGCACCGGCAGCCCTGTCACCAGGCGAGGATCACTACGCAGTGGCGACGGCGGGACGGACGAGCCCGTGGCCCGTGGCCTGCTCGAAGGCCCGGCCGATCCGCAGCAGGCCGTTCTCGCCGCGGCGCGGACCGATGATCTGGACGCCCACCGGCAGGCCGTCGGGCGTGAACCCCGCCGGCACCGACAGCGCCGGGGAGCCCGTGACGGAGATCAGGTAGGCCGAGGCCATCCACTCCAGGTAGTCGCGCATGGGCACGCCGGCCACCTCGGTCGGGTACTCCCACCCGACCGGGAACGGCGGCACCTGGCTCACCGGCGCGAGGAGCGCGTCGTAGCGGCCGAAGAACTCCCGCACGCGCTCCTGCACCGCGGCCTGCAGGGCGAATCCGCGGCCGACGTCGCGCCCGGTGAGCTCCCGACCGGCGAGGATGTTGTCGCGCAGCGACGCCTTGAACGCGTCGGGGTGCTCGTCGAGCAGCGCGGAGTAGGTGGTGTCGAACTGCCACGCCCGCAACGTCCGGAAGGCCTCGTCGGCCCCGGTGAGATCGGGGCAGGCGGGTTCGACCACGCATCCCAGCTCCTCGAAGACGCCCCCGGCCCGCTCGATCACCGCCCGGACCGCCGGGTCGACCGGCACCGCGCCACCGAGGTCGGGGGCCAGTGCGACACGCAGTCCGCGGACGTCGGTGGCCGGCTCGGCGGCGAACGCCGACCCGGGAGTGTCGAGAGCTGCCGGGTCGCGGGGATCGGGTCCGGCCAGCACGCCGAGCAGGAGTGCGACATCGGAGACCGTGCGAGCCATCGGCCCGGTGGCCGAGATGCTCGACCACGGCGCCGCGGTCGGCCACGTCGGCACCCGGCGCAGCGTGGGGCGCAGGCCCACCACGTTGCAGAACGACGCGGGGTTGCGCAGTGACCCGCCCATGTCGCTCCCGTCCGCGAGCGGCTGCATGCCGCAGGCGAGCGCCGCCGCGGCTCCCCCGCTGCTCCCCCCGGCCGAGCGGCCGAGGTCGTAGGGATTGCGGGTCGCCCCGAAGACGGGGTTGATCGTGTGGCTGCCTGCCGCGAACTCCGGCACGTTGGTCTTGCCGATCGTGATCACGCCGGCGGCCCGCATCCGCTCCACGACCAGCGCGTCGCGCGCGGGAACGTTGTCGGCCAGCAACGGCGAGCCGAACGTGGTGCGGATCCCGGCCGTGTCGTGCACGTCCTTGTGCGCCACCGGCAGGCCGTGCAGCGGCCCGACCTCCTCGCCGTGGGCCAGCCGCTCGTCGGCGGCCGCTGCCTCGTCCGCCGCCCGATCGGCGACGAGCGTCACAACCGCGTTGATCTCCGGGTTGCAGCGCTCGATCTGCGCAAGGTGCGCGGCGAGCACCTCGCGGGCCGATACCTCCTTCTCCCGCAGCATCCGAGCGGTTTCGCGCGCGTCGGTGAAGACCATGCCGTCATCGTGCCCCTGCCGAACCCGCGCTGTCGCGGTGGTGACGGATTGCCGACAGGTTTCCCGGGTTGCGGCGACCGGTCTGGCGCACGGGTGGCGGCGAGGGCACGATCGGGCTACGTGATCAGGGACAGAGGAAGCGAGTCGTGACGACGAGGAACCGCCGTTCACCTGTCCGCGCGACGCCCGTCGGGATTCTCGTTCTGCTCACGGGCACGCTGCTCGCCGTCCCGTCCGGCACGGCGCCCGCACCTGCGCCCGGCGTCACCCCGTCGGTTGCGACGTCGGCCCCGGGCCCGGCCGCCACGGTGCCGGTCCGGCCCGTTGCCTCGGGCTCGCGGATCATCGGGGGCCGCCATGGCGGTACCGGATCGGTGGCTCTCGGGCTCCCGCTCGCGGACCTCACGGCTCCGGGCAGCGTCGCCCCGCCCGCGGCCCGGCCGTCCACAGCCGCGCTTCCCGCCGTCCGCACACCGGCGCTGCCGAGGATCACCACCACGGCGAAGCCCGGCACCGCGGCGGCCGTGGCGATCGCCTTCGCGCTGGCCCAGCGCGGCCTGCCCTACGTGTGGGGCGGCGACGGCCCGCAGGCAGGCGAGGCGGGCTTCGACTGCTCCGGCCTCACCACGGCCGCCTACGACTACGCCGGCATCTCGCTGCCCCGCACCGCGCACACGCAGTACTACGAAGGGCCGCACGTGCCGGCCGGCGCCCCGCTGGAACCGGGCGACCTCGTGTTCTACGGAGTGCCCCGACGCGTGCACCACGTCGGGCTCTATCTCGGCAACGGCCGGATGATCAACGCTCCGACGTTCGGGAAGCCGGTGCGCACGGCCTTCGTCCGCTACCCGGGCGACGACTACCTCGGCGCCACCCGCCCCGCCGCGGGCCGCGACGCGCCCGGGCTACTGCACCAGCCGGACCTGCCGGTGCCGGTCCCGCCGGTGCCTTCCCCCGAGGTGCCGCCCGCTCCCACCGAGTTCATGGCCCCACCGGCCCCGGACGTGCCCCAGCTCGCCGCCACCCCCACCGGCGCCCCGGCGGACCCGGCGGCGGCCGGCTCACCGACTCCGACCAGCGCCACCGGCCCCGCCGCCGCGGAGAGCGGCGTCGCGCCCACGAGCCCCGGGGCCACCCCGCCGACCGGCACTGCCACGACCGCCCCGCCCGGCGGCACCACAGCCACCGCCCCGGCCGACGCGACCACGACGGCCACCCACACCGACCCACCGCCGAGCGCTGCAACAACCACCGCGCCCGGCCGTGCCCCCACCACAACCACCGCGCCCGCCGGCGCTGCCTCCCCGAGCACCCCGCGGGCCGCCGGCCCCTCCACGACGACGCCGAGCACGGCCACTCCGACGACCGCGGCGACGACCAGCGCTCCGGCACCCACGACCGGCTCATCGCGCGGCACGAACCCGGCCCCCGCCCCCAACACCCTGGGCCTCCCGGACGGCCAGACGCTGCGGCTGGTCAAGGCCCCGCAGGGAGGGGACGGGTTCCCCGCCGCGCCGTCGCGGCCCGGCACCGCGGCGATGGTGCGCTCCGGCGCCACCACCGTGATCACCCTGCCGTCGGACGCGGGCACCGTGGGGCTCACGCGGGGCGGCACCATCCGGCTGACCGACGCCGACGGCAACCCGGCCGAGCTGGACGTCCGGGACCAGCGCACCGTCGACGCCTCCACGGCGGCCGACCTCGTCGCCGCCGGCCGCCGCCAACTGCTGCTCGTGGTGCCGCGCGCCGACGGCGAGGTGCTGGTGGTCACCGCGAGCTGAGGGGCTCGCGGGCGTGTTCAGCGGCGGGGGAACCCGAAGCGCCTGCGGCGCACCGCCTCCTGCAGGTCGGCCGCTCGGCGGCCGACCTCGGCGTCCAGGGCGGCGAAGTCGGCGGCGTCCACACTCAGGTCCGGTGCGGGCTTGGGTCGCAGCTGCAGCCACGACTCCACCCACAGGGCCTCGAGAGCCGCCTCCCAGTGCAGCTCGACGATGAACCTGCTCACCGCGGCACGCTCGGCTGCCAGCTGGAAGTTCTCGTCGAACCGCACCAGCTCCCTGGCCAGCTCCGCGGCCCGCGCCCGGTCGCGCTCACGCATCGCATCGATCGCCTCGGTGATGCCGGAGAGAACCTCCTTGTACTCCCGAGCGGCCTTCTCCTGGACGCCCCGGTGCTCGGCTGCGCCGCCGGGCGGCCGTTGCTCCCCGGGCCCCCCAGCGCTCACGGCTCCTCCAATGACGGCACGATGACCACTTCCGGCGCCGCGTGCTGTGCGCGGTCGAAGAACAGCCCCCGGCCCGGCCGGGGGGACCAGCTGATCGCCATTCCGGGCGCCAGCGCCTGCAGCTCGGAGCCCTGCACGTCCAGGGCCACCCACGCGCCGAGGTCGTCGACCGAGGCACTCATCATGAGCAGCGCGCGCAGCCGCTGCACGCTGCGCCACCAACCCAGCACGTGCACACCGGTCTCCGGGCCGAAGCGCAGCAGCTTGCGCATGGACTCGGTGCCCTCGCGCTCCAGCTTCGTGTCGGCGGCGTCGGCGGCGTAGAGCACCAGCAGGACGGGGCGGTGGGGACCGCCACCCCCGAGCCGCTCGGTCACCTCGGCGGCGAGCGCGTCGACCCGTGCCCGGACACCGTCGAGCGCCACGGTCGTCGTGGCGTGGCCGGCCGCCCGGAAGAGCTCCGACAGCCGGACGGCGTGCTCGACCGCCTCCGTCACGAGTGGCGCGATCAGCACGTCGACCTCGCCGGGCCGGAACTGGCCGGCGAGCGAGCCCGCCGCCGCCCCGAGCACCTGCACCGCGTCGCGGCCGACCGAGGCGAGAACACCGAGGTTGCGCCCGGGCACCGCGGGCAGCGGGACGGCGGCGGCGCTTCCCGCCACGTCGATGGACTGCCCGACCAGCGCGCGTGGTGCGGTGTCCCCGGCACTCCGTGCGGAAGGAGTCCTCCCGGTGAGCTCGCCGACGAGGTCGGCGAAGCGGGGAGCCCGGCTGCCGTCGAACAGCCGTGGCTCGGCCCGGCCATCGTGGGCGTGGCGCTCGTACAGCTCCCGCTGCACCGCCTGGACACCGGAGGCGGCAACCGGCGTCGCCCCCTGGGCGCCCTTCCCGGTGGCGTCCGGGATCCGCACGATCTCGTTGCCGTGCCTCATCCCGGACTCGTGGTTGAGCACGGCGTGCCAGCGCGGGAGATCGAGGGATGCGTCGTTCAGGTCGGCGAGCACCCGGCGGGCCCGGGGCAGCGCGATCCGGAGCACGAACTGCTCGAAGATCGCGGCGCGCCCCCAGAACGCCTCGATCCCGGAGACGTCCTGGCTGGCCAGCACGAGGTGGATGCCCTGGGACCGGCCACGGCGGGAGACGTCCTCGAGCAGGATGGTGGCCGCCCTGGTGACCGCGTCGCGTTCGGCGAACAGGTACTGGAACTCGTCGATCACGGCGACGATCCGCGGCCAGCGCCCCCCGGGATCGGCGGCGCGCAGCTCCTCCAGCTTCGTCACCTCGTGCGACTTCGCGGCCTCGGCGCGACGGCGCATCTCGTCGGCGAGGAACTGCAGCAGCGCCAGCCCGAACTCGCGGTCGGTGTTGATGTTGACGCCGACGAGGCGGGCGTGCGGGAGCCAGGTCTGGTCGCGACGGCCCGGGGCGAACTGGGCGAAGGAGACGCCCTCCTTGAAGTCAAGCAGGTAGAACTCCAGCTCGTCCGGGCTGTAGCGGGCAGCCATGGAGCTGATCATGGTGAGCATCAGGTTCGTCTTGCCCGAGCCGCTCGGGCCGCCGATCAGGGCATGGGGCGAGGCATCGGCCAGCACCATGTCCACCGCCCGCCCGTCGGTGAAGCCGATCGGGGCGCGCAGACCGGCAGCCGAAGGGAACCCACCCCGCTTTGCCGGCGAGGGCAGCAGGTCGGCGAAGGAGCCCATCCGGTTCTGCCAGTTCTCGTGCTCGTCGGCGATCGCGTGACAGGCGGCGGTGACCGCACCGGACGCGAGCCGGGGCTCCGGCTCCACCGTGACGTAGGGCCCGGCCATCGACGTCGAGGCGAGCCCTTCGTCGTCCAGGCGCACCGTTTCCATCGGCGCGTTCACCGTCATGGGCACGTCGAGCAGCACGAGCTGGACGCCACAGGCGAGACCGCCCCTGGCCACGCGCTGCAGCTGGCGGTGGTCGTCCTCGCGCAGCGCCGACCGGTTCCCCACCAGCACCGCGACGATCCACGGCTCGCCGCGCACGCCTGCCGCCTCCGCCAGCGCACGCAACGAGGGGTGGCCGTCGACGAGCACCCGGGTGTGCACCCGGCGGATCCGGTCGGACAGCTCCTCGAGCAGCTGCGGGAGCCGGCCCGGGTCGTGCACGGTGAGCAGCCCGGTGCGCGTGAGCGGGTAGAGCCCGGGCAGCGCGCCCGTGAACTGCCCGACGTCCCAGACGTGCAGCTGCACCACGCCGGGCCGGAAGTAGCTCATCACCCTCATCAGCAGGTTCTCGAGCATCGCCTCGGCGGTGACCCGGCTGCCGTGGGTGGAGGTGATCTGGAGGTGCGACTCGTCGAGCAGGGGGACGGCGACGGGGAAGACGGGGCTGCCCGTCCCGATCCCGCCGGTGCCGATGGTCCACAGCGACGGCACAGGCCCAGCGGCGTCGACCTCGCCGATGTGGCCGAGCCACTCGGCCGGGTCACGACCCGCCGAGCCGGGCGCCGCGTCCGCGAGGATCTCGGCCAGCCGCGCCGGCCCGGTCTCGAGCCACGGCGCGACGGCGGCAACCCGGTCAGCGCGCATTCGTTCGACAGGACGAGCCAGCTGGGGGTTGTCGAACAGGCCGCTCAGCATGGGGTCGAGCAGTGCCGCCTCGAGCCCGTCCCTGCGCAGCCACATCTCGACCATGGCCTCGGCGTGCGCCTGCGCGGCCGCGTCCATCGCGCCGTCGGCCGCACCGAGCGCCCGGGCCACGGCGCCGCAGAACTCGTCGAACGCCTCGGCGATGCGTTCGCGCCGGTTCGGTCCGCGGGCCACTCCCGCCCCCTACAGCCGGGCGTTGATGTCGGAGACGGCCGCGGCTCCGGTGGAGATCAGGCCCAGCCCGCGCTCGAGCTCCTCGGCGGCGCGTCGCAGCTCGACCGGCACGAGCGGCTCCGAGTGCTGCTCGCCGAGGCCGGAGAGCACGGCGACGGCGTCGGCGATGCGGGCGCGCGCGACATCGGCGTGCTGGTAGGCCTCGACCATCTGCTCGGCCGCACCTGCCAGCACGGCCCGGATCTCCCCGAGCTCACTCATCGTGATCGTCCCGGTGCGTCACAGCCGGTTCGCAACGCCCTCGGAGGCCTGGATCGCCGCGTGGACCGCCTGCTGCACCTCGCTGATGCTGCTGACGGCCTGGGTCAGCAACCCGTTGGCCTCCGACACGTCGGCCTGCCCGCTGCCCTCGGTGGCCCGCTGCAGCGCACCCTGGGCCTGCTCCAGCGAGGAGTGCGCCTGCTGCAGTGCACCGAGGCTCTCGGAGGCCTTGTCGTTGGCCAACGCGATGCCGGCCCGAACCTCTTCGATGCTCGCCATGAACCGAACTCCCCGTCGTGCCGTGCTCGTCTGCCCCGTGCTGGTTGTACAGGGGGAAATCTAGTCGCGGCACCGCTACCGGCCGCGTGCGGGCCGTTACCGATCTCCGCCCTGGCCGCGAGGGGGAGCTGAGCCCTACGTTCATCCCGAACCTTCCGGATGAGACTTCCAGCACGATGAGGAGCGGGGGCGCATGACATCCGATATCGCCATGAAGACACCACCCACCGGGTTCGGGGCCAAGATCAGGCAGCTCGGACCGGGCCTGCTGGCCGCAGCCACCGGTGTCGGCGCAGGCGACCTGGTGGCCACGATGGTGGCGGGCGCCCGCTTCGGCACGGTGCTGCTGTGGGCCGCCGTGCTGGGCGCGGCCCTGAAGCTCGCGCTCGGTGAGGGCGTGGGTCGCTGGAACCTCGCATCCGGCGCGACCCTGCTCGACGGCTGGCGACGGCTGGGCTACTGGGCCACCGTCTTCTTCGGCGTCTACATCGTGATCTGGGGCTTCGTCTACGGGGCCACGGCGATGTCGGCGGTCGGCCTCCCGCTGAACGCGCTGTTCGGCGGGCTGTCGGTGCGCTACTGGGCGATGATCGCCGGCGTCGTCGGCCTCGCGCTGGTGTGGATGCAGCGCTACCAGGTCTTCGAGAAGTTCATGACCGTGCTGGTCCTGATCAAGTTCGTCTCGGTGGTGTCGGTCGCCTTCCTCGTCTCCCCCGACCTCGGCGCACTCGCGAACGGGCTGGTGCCGCGGCTGCCCGACGGCTCGGTGATCTACGTGCTCGGGCTCATCGGCGGCGTCGGCGGCACGATCACCATGGCCGCCTACGGCTACTGGATGATCGCCAAGGGCTGGAAGGGCATCGGCTGGCTGTCGATGATGCGGCTCGACAACGCGGTCGGCTACATCATGACCGCGATCTTCGTGATCGCCATGCTGATCGTCGGAGCCGAGATCCTGCTCGGGCAGGACCTCACCGAGAGCGACTCCGGCCTGCTCACCCTCGGCACCGAGCTCGGCGCGCGGTACGGCGACTGGGCGCGGATCCTGTTCCTCGTCGGCTTCCTCGCCGTCACCACCACCTCGCTGCTGGGCGTGTGGAACGGCGTGAGCCTGCTGTTCACCGACTGGACGCGGACGATCCGGCTCCCCCACGGCGACAAGGCCGAGATCGGCGACGAGGCCGTCACCTCCGGGCCGGCCACCGCCACCGTCACCGGCTACGAGGCCACCCAGGCCGAGCGGAGCGTGCCCTTCCGGGCGTACCTGCTCTGGCTGACGCTGCCGCCGATGGGGCTGCTGTTCTTCGACCGGCCGTTCGCCCTCACGCTCGTCTACGGCGTGCTCGGGGCCGCCTTCATGCCGTTCCTCGGGATCACGCTGATCATGCTGCTCAACTCCAAGAGGATCGCCCCGGAAGGCCGCTCGGGGTGGCTGTCCAACACCCTGCTCACCGCGGCGTCCGCGCTGTTCTTCGTCCTCCTGGTGGCCGACCTGATCAACCGGTTCGGCTGACCAATGGGATAGCTGGAACTATTCGGAACAACCAGCCGTAGCTCTACATTACCGGCGATCACGCAACGGGTTCCTGATGCTTCGACGACCCGAAGTCGAAGCATCAGTGAACTCGCGGATAAGCACGGCTTCCGCGGCATTTCCGTTGCTTTTCGCTCGCATACTGCGTTCGGACGGACAGTTCGGACGGCAGGAGATCAAGGGTGCCCCGCTCGGCAGGCAACCGCTGGATCATCGGCGTGGTCGCGGTGGTCGCCGTGGTCGCGGTCGCGGTGGCCGCGGCGATCGTGCTGCGGCCGGCTCCCGCCCCGGTCGCTGCACCTGATCCGCAGATCGTGGTCTCCCGGTCGTCGTGCGGGCAGGACTGGACGGCCCCGAAGCCCGGTCCGCAGACCTTCCAGGTGCACAACACCGGGGCCGTCACCACCACCGTCGACCTGATCGACCCGACGACGGGCGGGATCTTCGGCGAGGTCGAAGGCATCGGCACCGGCACCACCCGTCCCCTTGCGGTAACCCTCGGCGACGGCGAGTACGCCTTCCGCTGCCTTCCCGACGAAGCCGACGCCGTCGTCGGCCCGACGGTCCGGATCAGTGGCAGCGATGTGCGTCCGAGCCCCGCCGTGGTCCCGGTGACGCGCAACGACCTCCTCGGTCCCGAGAAGGACTACCGGCAGCAGGTGATCACCGGGCTCGACGCGCTCGTCCGGGACACCGACGCGCTCGCCACGACCGTCCACGGTGGGGACCGGCACGCGAGCGAGGCCGCGTGGCTGACAGCCCACCTGTCCTACGCCCGGCTCGGTGCGGCCTACGGCGCCTTCGGCGACGCCGCGTCCGCGATCGACGGCACCCCCGGCGACCTCGCGGGCGGCACCTCGGATCCCGGCTTCACCGGCTTCCACCGTCTCGAGTTCGGGCTGTGGCACGACGAGCCGATGCCTGCGCTGGCCGCCGTGGCCGACCGGCTCGACGCCGACGCGCGTGCTCTGCAGCAGGCCTTCCCCGATGCGCAGATCGATCCGAACGACCTGGCGCTGCGCGCCCACGAGATCATGGAGGACGCCCTGCAGTTCGAGGTCAGCGGCCGCACCGACTTCGGCAGCGGCACCACCCTCGCCACCACGCTGGCGAACATCGAGGGCACCCGGACGGTGCTGGGCGTGCTGCGCCCGCTGCTCCAGCCGCGGATGCCCGCGCTGTCCACGGTGGACATGTGGCTGGACCGCGCCACCACCGCCGTGCAGGCCGCCAGGCGCCCCGACGGGAGCTGGACGCCGGTCGCCGCGCTCGACCGGGCCCAGCACGCCGAGATCGACGGCGCGATCGGCGAGCTGACCGAGCAGCTCGCCCCGGTCGCCACGATCGTCGCTCCGCGGCGGGACTCGTGAGCGGCGCGCTCCCCCGCCGTACCTTCCTGCGCCGGGCGGTCGTCGGAGCGGGCGTGACCGCCGCTGCCGTGGCCGGTGGCGGGATGGCGGCGGCCACGGAGAGCGCCGGCGCCGACGCAGCGCCCGCGGTGCCGTTCCACGGCGCCCGCCAGGCGGCGATCCTGCGGCCGCCCGCCGGTCAGACCATCGTCGTGGCGTTCGACGTCATCGCCGAGAACCGGGCCGAGCTGACCGACCTGCTCCGCGCGGTCACCGACCGGGCCCGGTTCCTCACCAGTGGGGGCGTCCCGCCCGCGCTGGGCATCAGCGCCCCACCGCCCGACTCCGGTGTGCTCGGCCCCGAGGTGCCGGCAGGCGATCTCGGCGTGATCGTCGGGGTCGGCGCCTCGCTGTTCGACGACCGCTACGGGCTCGCCGACAGCAGGCCGGCGAGGCTGACGCCGATGCCGGCGTTCGCCGGCGACGCGCTGGACCCGGCGCAGTGCCACGGCGACCTGAGCCTCACGCTCTCGGCGACCACCGGCGACACCGTGATCCACGCGCTGCGCGACATCACCCGCGCCACCCGCGGGGGGATGCAGCCGCGCTGGCGCGTCAACGGGTTCAGCTCACCGCCCCGCCCGACGGGCACGCCCCGCAACCTGCTGGGTTTCAAGGACGGCATCGCGAACCCCGACCCCGCCGACGCGGCCGAGATGGACCGCCTCGTCTGGGTGGGTGACGGGCAGCAGGACGAGCCGGCGTGGACCGTGGGCGGCAGCTACCAGGTGATCCGCGTGATCCGCATGCTCGTGGAGTTCTGGGACCGCGTGTCGCTCGGCGAGCAGGAGAACATGATCGGCCGCCGCCGCGACACGGGTGCCCCGCTCGACGGCGGGGCGGAGACCGACATCCCGCGCTACGCCGACGACCCGGTCGGCACCGTGATCCCGCTGACGAGCCACATCCGCCGGGCGAACCCGCGCACCCCCGACACCGACTCGAGCCGGATCCTGCGCCGGGCCACCAACTACGACCGCGGGCTCGACAGCAACGGCAACCTCGATCAGGGGCTGGTCTTCACCTGTTATCAGCAGGATCTGCGGCGGCAGTTCGAGGCGGTTCAGCAACGGCTGACCGACGAACCCCTCGTGGACTACATCTCACCGTTCGGCGGTGGCTACTTCTTCGCATTGCCCGGCGTCACGGGTCCCGACGACCACTACGGCCGTGCATTGCTCGCCTGATTCATCACCCCGATATCACCAGAGGAATTCCCCGACCAGGAGGACAAGTGGGAAAGAAACCCGGCAGCTGGCGCCGACGGCGTTCACTGCTCGGTGCGTGCGCGGTGGTCTCGGCCGCCGTGCTCGCAGCGGTCACCGTGTCCACGGCCAACGCGGACGCTCCCCCGACGGCCGCGAAGCACGGCGACCAGTTCACGACCGCCACGCCGATCAAGCACGTCGTCGTGATCTTCGGCGAGAACATCTCGTTCGACCACTACTTCGGCACCTACCCCAACGCCACCAACGCCGACGGCACGCCGTTCACGGCCGCCAAGAACACACCGAAGATCGACGGGCTCACCCCTGATCTGCTGACGAAGAACCCGAACGCCTTCAACCCGCAGCGGCTCTCCCCCTCGCAGGCGCTGACCTGCGACCAGAACCACAGCTACGGCGCCGAGCAGGCCGCGTTCAACGGCGGCAAGATGGACCAGTTCGTCGAGAAGACCGAGACGGACACGTGCACGGGGCAGCCGATCCTGTTCGGCCAGCCGGGCCTGGTCATGGACTACTACGACGGCAACACCGTCACCGGGCTGTGGAACTACGCGCAGCACTACGCGATGAGCGACAACTCGTACAACACGACGTTCGGCCCGTCGACGCCCGGGGCGATCAACCTCATCTCCGGGCAGACGCACGGCACCAAGGCCGTCAACTCGGTGACGCACGAGCCGGTCTCCGACCCGTTCGTGAAGTCGCCCGACGCGAACGGCGTGGGCACCGTGGTGAGCGACCCGGACCCGGCGTATGACGACTGCTCCGACAAGAACCACACGGCCACCGACAACCTGGCGAGCCAGGACGGCAGGAACATCGGTGACCTGCTGAACGCGAAGGGCGTCACCTGGGGCTGGTTCCAGGGCGGGTTCCGCCCGACGGGCACGGCGAACGGCTTCGCGGTGTGCGGCCAGACGCACCAGAACATCGGGGGCATCGCCGTCACCGACTACAGCCCGCACCACGAGCCGTTCCAGTACTACCCCTCGACGTCGAACCCGAAGCACCTGCCGCCGAGCTCCGTGGCGGCGATCGGGCAGACCGACCAGGCCAACCACCAGTACGACACGGCCGACTTCGACGCCGCACTCGCGGCCGGGAACATGCCGGCGGTCAGCTTCCTGAAGGCCCCGGCCTACGAGGACGGCCACGCCGCCAACTCGGACCCGATCGACGAGCAGCGGTTCGTCGTCGACGAGGTCAACAAGATCCAGCAGTCGAAGGACTGGGCCTCCACGGCGATCGTGCTGGCCTACGACGACTCCGACGGCTGGTACGACCACGCGCACGCGGTGATCAGCGGCTCGCAGGACACGTCGCAGGACCAGGGCATCTGCACGGGCGCACCGGCACGGGTCGGCACGTACGCGGACCGCTGCGGCTACGGCCCCCGGCTGCCGCTCGAGGTGATCTCGCCCTACAGCAAGGTCAACTTCGTCGACCACACGCGGACCGACCAGACCTCGGTGCTGAAGTTCATCGAGGACAACTGGTCCACCGGCCGGATCGGCGACGCGTCCTACGACACGTCAGCGGGCGACCTGACGAACATGCTCGACTTCAAGGGCCCCAAGGCCAAGGCCGTGACCCTCGACCCCGGCACCGGCGCCGTGGTGGACGACAAGCCGGGCAACGGCCCCAAGCCCGGCAAGCCGGGTGACCCCGGCAAGCCCGGCAAGCCCGGTGACCCCGGCAAGCCCGGTGACCCCGGCAAGGGCAACGGCTGACCGCCGAGCACCCCTGACCCAAGTTCAGGAAAGCCACTTTCAGGTCCGCTGCGGGCAGGAAAGTGGCTTTCCTGAACCACGGGGCGTGAGCCTCAGAGCATGCCCAGCAGCATGGCCGTCATCGACGTGGCCACCGCCAGGTGCGCCATCGACGCGGTGCGGGGTGCGTACGGCGAGAGCGTGGGCGCTCGCAGCGCCACCGCGGTGTCCGAGCCGGCGGACGGCTCCCGCGGCGGGTGGGTGCGGTCGACGCAGCGCAGCGCGTGCCAGGCGAAGTAGCCCGCGAGCAGCATCGCCGTGGCCGACACGAGAGCCACCGCGCCCCCGACCGCTCCGGTGGAGCCGTGCGCCGCGTGGCCGCCGAGAGCACCGGCGGGATGCCCGACCGCCAGCATGAACAGCATCGCGCCGCCGCAGACGACGTGGTGGGACGCCTCGCCGCGCAGGCCCGCGCCGCGGAGCACCCGCACCGCGAACCAGCCGGCGCAGACCCCGAACACCGCCGACCACGCCGCCGTCGGCAGCGGGTTGCCGAGCGGCGAGAACATCGCTGCCATCCCGAGGCCCATGGCCGCGTAGGAGATCTCGCCGAGGACGTCGCGACGCAGCACCACCAGCCGCAGAACGTGCACCAGCCCCGCGGCGAGACAGAGCACCGCCAGCGCGCCCGACATCGACGGCATGAATGCCCTCCCGACCCGTTCGCGAGCGCAGATGATCGAGGGAAACGATAGGTCACGAAAGGGTCGCTTTTCCATACCGTGCCGGGGTAGTGAGTCCTGGGGCAGGCGTGTGACGAGCAGGTGTCCGTGCCGGAATGGGTCTTGCACCGCGGGCCGCCCGCGTTCGAAGGTGTCCCCTTCCCCTTCCGGGCGAGCACGGCGGAGGTCGAGACATGGCGGGAGATTCCCGGGTGGTCCGCGCAGCGCTGGTGCAGGCGAAGTGGACCGGTGACACCGCGTCCATGGTCGACGTGCACGAGTCCTACGCGCGCGCCGCAGCGGAGCAGGGCGCCCAGGTGCTGGGCTTCCAGGAGGTGTTCAACGCGCCGTACTTCTGCCAGGTGCAGGAGGCGGAGCACTACCGGTGGGCGGAGGCGGTGCCCGACGGGCCGACGGTGCAACGGATGCAGGCGCTGGCCCGTGAGACCGGCATGGTGCTCGTGGTGCCGGTCTTCGAGGTGGAGGCCTCGGGCTTCTACTACAACACCGCCGCCGTCATCGACGCCGACGGGACCTTTCTCGGCAAGTACCGCAAGCACCACATCCCGCAGGTCAAGGGCTTCTGGGAGAAGTTCTACTTCCGGCCGGGCAACCTGGGCTGGCCGGTGTTCGACACCGCGGTCGGCAAGGTCGGGGTCTACATCTGCTACGACCGCCACTTCCCCGAGGGCTGGCGTGCGCTCGGGTTGGCCGGAGCGCAGATCGTCTACAACCCGAGCGCCACGAGCCGCGGGCTCTCGGCCTACCTGTGGAAGCTGGAGCAGCCTGCGGCCGCCGTGGCCAACGAGTACTTCATCGCCGCGATCAACCGGGTGGGCGTGGAGGAGTACGGCGACAACGACTTCTACGGCACCAGTTACTTCGTCGACCCACGCGGCCAGTTCGTCGGGGAGACGGCGTCCGACAACGACGAGGAGCTGCTGGTGCGTGACCTGGACCTGGGGATGATCGACGAGGTGCGCCGGCAGTGGGCGTTCTACCGCGACCGCCGTCCCGACGCCTACGGCCCGTTGGTGGAGGGATGAGCGAGTTGCTGGCGCGCACCCGCGCCGTCCTCCCGTCATGGCTCGCCGTCTACTACGAGGAGCCGATCGAGATCGAGCGCGGCGAGGGCCGCCACGTCTGGGACGCCGACGGGAAGCGCTACCTCGACTTCTTCGGCGGCATCCTCACCACGATGACGGCCCATGCGCTGCCCGAGGTGACGAAGGCCGTCAGCGAGCAGGCCGGGCGGATCATCCACAGCTCCACGCTGTACCTGAACCGGCCGATGGTGGAGCTGGCCGAACAGATCGCGGCGGTCTCGGCCATCCCGGACGCCAAGGTCTTCCTCACCACCAGCGGCACCGAGGCCAACGACGCCGCACTGCTGCTCGCCAGCACGCTGCGGCGGTCCAACCAGATCCTCGCGCTGCGCAACAGCTACCACGGCCGGTCGTTCTCCACGATCGCCATCACGGGCAACCGGTCGTGGTCGCCCACGTCGCTCTCGCCGTTCCAGACCTACTACGTGCACGGCGGCCAGCAGTACCGCTCGCCCTACGCCGGCCTGTCCGACGGCGAGTACATCGCGGCGTGCGTGACGGACCTGAAGGACGTGCTCGACCAGTCCGGCGGGGACATCGCCGCGTTCATCGCCGAGCCGATCCAGGGCGTCGGCGGGTTCACCTCCGGTCCCGACGGGCTGCTGGGCGCGTTCGCCGAGGTGCTGCGCGAGCACGGGATCCCGTGGATCTCCGACGAGGTGCAGACCGGGTGGGGGCGCACCGGCGAGCACTTCTGGGGCTGGCAGGCCCACAGCGACGATCGGAACCGGGCGACCCCGGACATCGTCACGTTCGCGAAGGGCGTCGCCAACGGGCTGTCGATGGGCGGGGTGATCGCGAGGGCCGAGGTGATGGACGGCCTGGGCGCCAACTCGATCTCGACGTTCGGCGGCTCCCCGCTCACGTCGGCAGGCGCGCTGGCCAACCTGCGCTACCTGCTCGACCACGACCTGCAGGCCAACGCCGCCCGGCACGGCAGCACGCTGCTCGCCGGGCTCCGCGCTCAGGAGAGCCCGATCGTCGGTGACGTCCGGGGCAAGGGCCTCATGATCGGTGTGGAGATCGTGCGGCCCGGCACGGGCACCCCGGGTGACCCCGCGCCCGAGCTGGCGAACGCCGTGCTGGAGGCCACGAAGCGGCGCGGCCTGCTGGTCGGCAAGGGCGGCCTGCACGGCAACGTCCTGCGCATCGCCCCGCCGATGACCCTGACCCACGCCGAGGCAGAAGAGGGCCTGAGCATCCTGACGGCGTCGCTGGAGGAGGTCACCCCATGAGCACGGTCATCGTCCGGAACGGGCTGGTCATCACCGCGTCCGATGAGCTCCTCGCCGATGTGCTGGTCGACGGGGAGCAGGTGGTGGCCCTCGCCGCCACGGGCTCCGCCGTCGCCGACAGCTGGCACGCCGACACCGTCGTCGATGCCACCGGCATGTACGTCGTGCCGGGCGGGGTCGATGCGCACACGCACATGGAGATGCCCTTCGGCGGGACGAAGGCGGCCGACACGTTCGAGACCGGCACCCGCGCCGCCGCGTGGGGCGGCACCACCACGATCGTCGACTTCGCGATCCAGCAGGTGGGCGGGGGCCTGCGGGAGGGCCTCGACGCCTGGCACGCCAAGGCCGACGGCAACTGCGCGATCGACTACGCGTTCCACATGATCATGGCCGACGTCAACGAGGGCTCCCTCAAGGAGATGGAGGCCCTCATCGGCGAGGGCGTCACCAGCTTCAAGCTGTTCATGGCCTATCCCGGCGTGTTCTACAGCGACGACGGCAAGATCCTGCGTGCGCTGCAGAAGGGCGCCGAGACCGGCGGCCTCGTGATGATGCACGCCGAGAACGGCATCGCCATCGACGTGCTGGTGGAGCAGGCACTGGCGACGGGCCACACCGACCCGCGCTACCACGGCGAGGTGCGCCACGCCCTGCTCGAGGCCGAGGCCACCCATCGCGCGATCAAGCTGGCGCAGGTGGCGGGTGCGCCGATCTACATCGTCCACCTGTCAGCGGCGCAGGCGCTCGCGCAGGTCACCGCGGCACGGGACGAGGGCTACAACGCCTTCGCCGAGACCTGCCCGCAGTACCTGTTCCTCTCCACCGACGACCTCGGCAAGCCCGGCTTCGAGGGCGCCAAGTACGTCTGCTCCACGCCGCTGCGCCCGGCCGAGCACCAGGCGGCGCTGTGGCGGGGGCTGCGCACCGACGACCTGTCCGTCGTCTCCACCGACCACTGCCCGTTCTGCTTCAAGGGGCAGAAGGAGATGGGGATCGGCGACTTCTCGAAGATCCCCAACGGCCTGCCCGGCGTCGAGACCCGGATGGACCTGCTGCACCAGGGCGTGGTCGAGGGCCACATCTCCCGCAAGCGCTGGATCGAGATCGCCTGCGCCACCCCGGCCCGGATGTTCGGCCTCTACCCGCGCAAGGGCACGATCGCGCCCGGCGCCGACGCCGACATCGTCGTCTACGACCCGAACGCCACCCAGGTGCACTCCGCGCAGACGCACCACATGGCCGTCGACTACTCCTGCTACGAGGGCCGGGAGACCACCGGGAAGGTGCGCACCGTCCTGTCCCGCGGGCGGGTGGTCGTGGACGCCGGGGAGTACCTCGGCAGCGCAGGCCACGGCCGCTTCCTCAAGCGAGACACCTGCCAGTACCTGCGATGAATGGAGTCCACGTTGGACATCGGGCTCGTCCTGCAGACCGATCCACCCGCGCAGACCGTCGTCGACCTGATGGTACGGGCGGAGGAGCTGGGGTTCAGCCACGGCTGGACGTTCGACTCGCACGTGCTCTGGCAGGAGCCCTACGTCATCTACCCGCGGATCCTGGAACGGACCTCGCGGCTGATCGTCGGGCCGATGGTCACCAACCCCGCCACGCGGGACTGGACGGTCATCGCGTCGCTGCACGCCACGCTGAACGAGATGTACGGCAACCGGACGGTCTGCGGCATCGGCCGCGGTGACTCGGCGGTGCGCGTGCAGGGGCGCCACCCCACGACACTGGCCCGGCTCGAGGAGTCGATGCACGTGATCCGGGAGCTGGCCGAGGGCCGGGCCGTGGACCTGCACGACACCACGGTCCAGATCCCCTGGGTGCCCGCCGGCGCGTCGCTGCCGGTCTGGATGGCCGGGTACGGCCCGAAGGCGCTCGACCTGGTCGGGCGGGCCGCCGACGGGTTCATCCTGCAGCTCGCCGACCCCTATCTCGTCGAATGGACGGTGAAGACCGTCCGGTCGTCGGCGGAGGCGGCGGGCCGCGACCCGTCCGAGATCACGATCTGCGTGGCGGCACCCGCCTACGTGGGGTCCGATCTCGCGCATGCCCGTGGCCAGTGTCGATGGTTCGGCGGCATGGTGGGCAACCACGTGGCCGACCTCGTCACGCGCTACGGGGAGTCGTCGGAGGCCGTGCCGGTCGAGCTCAGCGGCTACATCAAGGGGCGCGCCGGCTACGACTACAGCCACCACGGCCGGGCCCACAACCGGTCCACCGGCTTCGTGCCCGACGAGGTGGTCGACCGGTTCTGCCTGCTCGGCCCGCCGGCCGCGCAGCTGGAGAAGCTCGCCCTGCTACGGGAGCTCGGTGTCGACCAGTTCGCGATCTACGCCATGCACGACGCCCGGGAGGAGACGATCGAGGCCTACGGCAGGTCGGTGATCCCGCAGCTCTGACCCGCCGGCCCGGGTGCCGTCACGCCTCGCGCGCGGCGGTGGCCGCGACCGTGCCCAGCAGCAGGAGGCCCTCGGCGCTGCGGGATCCCGGCTCAGCGTCGTAGACGACCAGTTCCTGGCCGGGCGCCGAGCGCACGTCGAACGTCTTCATGGTCAGCGTCAGCGGACCGACGTCGGCGTGCTGGACGAGCTTGGTGTCGAGCGCCTTGCCGCGGGCGTCGTGGCGGGACCACAGGTCCCGGAACTCCGGGCTGTGCTCGAGCAGTTCGGTCAGCACGGCGCGCACCCGGGGATCGCCGGGGGACGCGCCGTGGCCGAGCCGGAAGCCGGCCACGGAGTTCGCGGCCACCGTCTCCCAGTCGACGTAGAAGTCGCGCGCCCGCGGGTCCAGGAAGAGCAGCAGCATCAGGTTGCCCGAGAAGGTGAACCCGCTGAACAGGGCCCGGGCGATCGAGTTGGCCGCCAGGACGTCGTAGGCACGGTTGTAGACCAGCGCGGGAGTGGTCGGCCAGGCCTCCATGAGCCGGAGCAGGCCCGGGTCCACCCGCTCGGCGACCGCAGCGCGTGCCGGCCGCGGCGCGAGCCCGGCCAGCCGGAACAGGTGGGCGCGGCCGTCGTCGTCGAGCCGCAGCGCCGTTCCCAGCGCGTCGAGCACCTGGGCCGACGGCGACCGTTCGCGGCCCTGCTCCAGGCGGATGTAGTAGTCGGCGCTCAGACCGGCCAGCAGGGCGACCTCCTCACGGCGCAGGCCCGGAACCCGGCGGGTGCCCGTGCTGACCAGGCCCGCTGTCTCGGGCCGGACGAGCGCGCGCCTGCTGCGCAGGTAGTCACCCAGCTCGGTCGGGGCCATGCGGCGAGGGTACGACCGGGTGTCCCGCCGTGCCTGGGTGCAGCGCACCCAGGAGGAACAGACCCTGAAGGTGGGCGCCGGACGACACCATCCTGGACGCATGACGAACTCGAAGATCGTTCTGGTCACCGGCGCGTCCAGCGGTATCGGCGAGGCGGTCGCCACCCGGCTCGCCGGCGAGGGCCACCACGTGGTCGCCGGCGCCCGCCGCGAGGACCGGCTCGCTGCGCTCGTGGAACGGGGCGCAGGCCGCATCAGCGCCCGCAGGCTCGATGTGACCGACCGCGTCGACGTCGCCGCGTTCGTCGAGGACGCCGTGGCCGTGCACGGCCGCATCGACGTCGTCGTCGACAACGCCGGTGTCATGCCCCTCTCGCGGCTCGACGCCGGCCTCGTCGACGAGTGGGACCGCATGATCGACGTCAACGTCCGCGGCCTGCTCCACGGCATCGCCGCAGCGTTGCCCGTGTTCCAGCGCCAGGGCGGTGGCCACTTCGTGACGGTCGCCTCGATCGGCGCGCACGAGGTGGTGCCCACGGCGGCGGTCTACTCCGGCACCAAGTTCGCCGCGTGGGCGATCACCGAGGGCCTGCGGTTGGAGGTCGACCCCAGCATCCGGGTGACGACGGTGTCGCCCGGCGTGGTCGAGTCGGAGCTCGCCGACTCCATCTCCGACCCGACGGCGGCCCGGGCGATGAGGAGCTACCGCGCCGAGGCGATCCCACCGGACGCCATCGCGCGCGCGGTGTCGTACGCGATCGGCGAGCCGCCGGACGTCGACGTCAACGAGATCATCGTGCGGCCCTCCCGGCAGCGGTGACGCACCAGTGGGTCACGACGCCGCCGCGCCGTTCAGGATCTGCGGCACCGGCGGTGGCACGGCGAGCGCCCGTGCCGAACGGCGACCCGAGAACCGGGCGAAGCCCGGCACGCAGGAGAGCACGCGCAGCGCCAGTGGCGGGCGGGGGTCCCCGGAGCGCAGGCGCTCCGCCGCGCTGCGCTCCACCTGCACCTGGAACCGCTGCTCCCGGTCGACCGACGGCCGCCGCACCCGTTCCACCTGCCCGGCCGCCGCGTCGAGCATCGCGTGGTCGGGCCGGGCGGCGGTGAGGGGTCCGACGAGCCGGTTGGCGGCCTCGGCGGCGTCGAGGATCGCGAGGTTGATGCCGTTGCCGCCGACCGGCGAGATCACGTGCGCGGCGTCGCCGATGAGCAGCAGTCCCGGCTCGGTCCAGCGGTCGAGACTGGTGATGCGGACCGGCAGCAACGAGAGGTCGTTGACGTCGGTGAGCACGTCGATGCGGTCGCCCAGCCACGGCACCAGCCTGCGCAGCACCGCCGCCAGCGGCTCGACGCCGCCCGCCCGGACCTCGGGGAACGTGCCGGCGGGAATCGTGAAGCCGATCTGCCAGTCGGTGCCCTGCCCGAGCACCGCGAGGTTCTGGCCCGGCTCGCAGCGCAGTTCGAGGCCGGACATCGGAGGGTCCCCGGCGCGCCGCGGCACGGCGAACCAGCAGATGTCGAGGCTCGCCCCGAGCTCCGTGGCCCGGACGGACGACAGCGCGCGGACCTTGGAGCTGCGCCCGTCGGCTCCGACGACGAGGTCGGCCCGCAGCTCGTGGCGCCTGCCGTCGTGCCGGTACTCCACCCCCGCCACGCGCCCGGACTCGTCGCGCAGCAGTGCCGAGACCCGCGCGCCCATCCGCACGTCGGCGCCGGGGAAGCGCTGCGCCTGCGCCACCATGAACGGCAGGAACTCTGCCTGCGGCACCAGCGCGTAGTAGGGGTGGGTACGGCTGGCGTCGCGGTAGTCGGCGAGCGTGTAGGCGCGGTCGGGCGTGCGCCACACGAACGCGTCGGCCACCGCGTGCGCCACGGTGGCGAGCATGGGCGCGGCGAGGCCCAGCACGTCGAGGTGGTCGAGGATCGACGGCGCGATGATGTCGCCGCGGAACCGGCGGTCGAAGTCGCCGCGGGACTCGAGCAACGTCACCTCGGCCCCGCCGCGGGCGAGCAGGTAGGTCAGCACCACCCCCGCCGGGCCGCCGCCGACCACGACACACCGCGCTGTCTCGTTCATGCGGCTCCCGTCGCTTTCGTCCGTTCCGACGGTAGGCGAAGCCGACGGCCGGGGCGCGGCGACGGGGACGACGCGCCCTTCGGATCAGTGCCAACGGGCGACGACGTCCTGGATGCGCGCGAGAAGGTGGCCCCAGAGGCTACGTGTCATCTCGTCGCCGGGGGCGAATGGGACGCGGCCGGTGTGGAACGGGCGACAGTTCGTCCGACGTGCCTGAAGCGCCACCTCCGGCGGGGCAGAGTGTGGGCGTGGGTCACGATGCGAACGCCGAGCGAGCTACGAGCACCTCCGTCGTCATCGTGGGCGCCGGGGTGGCCGGCCTGACCATCGGCCGCCTGCTGCGCAGCGCCGGGGTGGACTGCGTCGTCCTGGAGACCGAGAGCAGGCAGTTCATCGAGCAGCGGCCCCGGGCGGGCTTCATCGAGGAGTGGGTGGTCCGGGCGCTGGAGCGGCACGGCCTCGCCGACGGCCTGCTCGCCCACGCCACCCCGCAGAGCGAGGGTGAGTTCCGGATGGACGGCGCCCGGTACGTCTTCCGGTACGGCGAACTGAGCGGGCACCACCATTTCGTCTATCCGCAGCAGCTGCTGGTCACCGACCTGGTACGGGCATACGCGGACGACGCCGGCGGCCCCGTCCACTTCGGCGCCACGGACGTCGCGCTGCACGGGCTCGACACGGCGCGGCCCTCCGTCTCCTTCACCGCGTCCGACACCGGGGAACGGCACGTCATCACGTGCGACTTCATCGCAGGGTGCGACGGCGCGCGCGGCGTGTCCCGCCACGCCGTTCCGGAGGGCGCGATGCGCGTCATCCGGCACGACTTCGGCGTCGGCTGGATGGCCATCCTCGCCGAGGCTCCGCCGTCGAGCTCGCACGCCCTCTTCGGCCTGCACCCGCACGGGCTGGGCGCGTTCATGCACCGCAGCCCGGACATCAGCCGGTACTACCTGGAGGTCCCGGCTGGCGACAGCCCGGACAACTGGCCGCACGAGCGGGTCTGGAGCGAGCTGCGGGAACGGCTCGAGGTACCTGGTGCCGAGCCGCTGGTCGAGGGCGAGCTGCTGGAGAAGCGCGTGCTCGACATGCACAACTACGTCGTCGAGCCCATGTCCTACGGTCGGCTCCACCTGGCCGGGGACTCCGCTCACCTGCTGGCACCGGTCGGGGCCAAGGGCATGAACGCGGCGCCGCACGACGCGTTCCTGCTGACCGACGCCCTGCTGGCGCACTACGAGCAGGGCGATGACAGCCGCCTCGCCGGCTACTCCGACGACGCACTGCGGCGCGTCTGGCAGTACCAGGAGTTCAACCAGTGGCTGGCGGAGATCATGCACGGCCCGTCGTCCGGCGACCCCTTCCGGGCGCAGGTCGCCGCAGCCCGGCTGCGCCGGATGGTGGACTCGACGACCAACGGCGCGTCCGTCGCCGGCCTCTACATCGGGATCGATGCGGACCACTGAGTCCCCGGCACGGCACGCGAAGCTCGTCCACCATGTTCAGGAGGAACCCCGAATGGCCTCGAAGGAAGCGTACGAACGCGGGCTGCAGCTCCTGCGTGAGACCAACGGTGAGAACGGGCTGAAGGTCCTCGACGTCCTCGCCGACGTCTCACCCGAGCTCGGCAACCAGGTCGTCGGCTGGGCGTTCGGGGAGATATCCGCCCGCCCGAACCTCTCGCGCCGCGACCGGCAGCTCCTCAACCTCGGGATGCTCACGGCGCTCGGCACCGAACCCCAGCTCGAGCTGAACATCAACTCCGCGCTGAACATCGGCCTCACCCCTGAGGAGATCGTCGAGGCCTTTCTGCACGCGCTCGTCTACTGCGGCCTGCCGCGGGCCCTCAACGCCACCCTCGCTGCCAAGAAGGTGTTCGCCGAACGCGGTCTGCTGCCCGTCGTCCCCGGCGGGACGACCACGTCCTGAGGCAGGTCCCGAGGGCAGGTCACACCGTGCGGATCGTCGCCATCATCGCCATGTCCTCGTGCTCCAGGTTGTGGCAGTGGAACACGAACTTGCCGGCGTAGTGCTCGAACCGCACTGCGACGTCGACGATCTCCCCGGGCCGGATGTCCACCGTGTCCTTCCACCCGCCGTCGTAGGGCCCCGGGCCGAAGCTGCCCCGGCGCAGCACCTGGAACGCGTCGAGGTGCACGTGCACGGGGTGGTGCACGTCGCTGACGAACCGCCACA
Organism: Pseudonocardia xinjiangensis; assembly: GCF_050948425.1. NCBI lineage: Bacteria > Bacillati > Actinomycetota > Actinomycetes > Pseudonocardiales > Pseudonocardiaceae > Pseudonocardia > Pseudonocardia xinjiangensis. Next base: position 6,637,368 of record NZ_CP192009.1, read on the forward strand.
CCTCGGTCCGGCCGAGCGGGACGTCGGCCAGCGAACGCTCCGGATCGAACGAGGTGCCGTTGATCGCCCACCCCCGGTGGTCACCGACCGCGCCCCGGGTGAACCGGAACGTCCGCCGGCTCGCGCCCGGCGGTGGCACGAGCGGCTCCACGTCGGCGAGCCGCTCGGGAACCCGGCTGTCGTCCTTCGCAGTGCGCACCACCCGGAACCGCATGACGTCGGTCGTCCGGCCCGTTCCCAGCGGGTTGACCATCGTGACCTCGGTGCCGACCGGCAGCGCCGTGAAGTCGACGACCACGTCGAACCGTTCGCCTGCGGCGAGGTCGAGCGCCTGGTGCGTCACCGGGGCGGCGAGCAGCCCGCCGTCGGACCCGATCTGGACGAGCGGCAGGTCAGACGCCCCCGGCACCTGCAGCACGAGCCGGTACCGGCGGGCGTTGGAGGAGTTGAGCAGCCGCAGCCGGTAGCGCGCGGCGTCGACCTCGTGCACCGGCCAGGGAGCCCCGTTCACCAGCACGACGTCGCCCAGTACACCCTCCATCCAGTCGTCCTCGACGCCGGGCACGGAACGCATTCCCTGGTCCAGCCCCGGGTAGGCGAAGGAGCCGTCCGCGGCGAACGCCCGGTCGCAGATCATCAGCGGCAGCTCACGCTCGCCCCGGGGAAGGGGCAGCGCGTCCTCGACGTCGTCGCGCACCAGGTGGAAACCGGCGAGACCCCGGTAGGTCGCCGGACCGGTGAAGTCCATGCGGTGGTCGTGGTACCAGAGCGTCGCCGCGCGCTGGTCCATCGGGTAGCGGTACTCGCGCTCGCCCGCGGCGAGGTCGCCGAGCATCCCGTGGTGCGTCATCGGGTCGGCGGTGCTGCCCACGGGGAGCACCAGGTCCAGTGGCCAGCCGTCGCTCTCGGCGGGGGTGTGCCCGCCGTGCAGGTGCACCACGGTGGGCACGGGCAGCTCGTTGCGGTGCAGCACCACGACGGGGCGCCCCCGGCGGGTCTCGAACGTGGGGCCGGGGAAGATCCCGTCGTAGCCGAGCACGGGGGTGCGCGTTCCGGGCAGGATCTCCAGGTCGGCGACGCGCTGCGTCACGCGGTAGAGATCGGCCCCGCTCGGGTCCGTCCCGGCGGGACGCGCCACGGGCGGCACGGGTAGCGGCACCCGGAACGGCTCGGGCAAGGGCAGGGCACTGGCCAGCTGCTCGCCCGTCTGGCCCGGCGTCGAACCCAGCCCGCAACCGGCCAGCGCGACCCCGGCACCGGCCGCTCCGAGCAGCCCGAGGAAGCCGCGGCGGGACAGCCGGGTCATCGCCGGCTCCGTGGCCGGGCCGCCGAGGGGGTCCACGCCCAGGCGGCCAGGAGCACCGAGACGACGACGATCGCGACTCCGAGCGGGATGTGCAGTTCCAGCTGCCGTGCGTAGCCCGCCGTGACCTGGAACGCGTCGGCGAGGAAGAGCAGCACCGCCACCGGCAGTATCCACAGCCTGCCCCGGCCGCCGAGCACGTAGGCCAGTGCCACGGCGATCACCACCATCGCCGCCAGTATCAGCAGCGATCCGATGAGGCCGTGCACGCCGATCGCGTCGACGTCGCCGGTGAGGAACAACCCGGCCAGTACGGGCTGGGCGAGCACCGCCAACGCGTGCACGGTGATCACCGCCCGGAGCGTCCACAACGAGATTCGAGGCCTGCGCACGACCGGAGCGACCGGAGCGAGAGTGTCCACACCTGAAGAATCTATAAGTAGAGTGCCTACATATACATCCGGGATTTCCCTGATCCTCATCCTGATGCGCGATCAGCTCGGGTAGGTAGAATCCCTACTCGTGCGACCCGACGCCGTCCGCGGCCACCTCGACGGGCTGATCCTCGCCGTGCTCGAGGACGGACCCCGCCACGGTTACGCGATCATCGAAGCGCTGCAGACGCGCAGCGGCGGCGCCCTCGACCTGCCCACCGGCACCGTCTACCCGGCGCTGCGCAGGCTCGAGCGCGCGGCGTTGCTCTCCGGCACCTGGAGCACCGTCGCCGGCCGCGAGCGGCGCACGTACACACTCACCCGCTCCGGGCGCCACGCCCTCGCGGGCCAGCGCGCCGAGTGGAACGAGTTCAGCGCCGTGGTGGATGCGGTGCTGCGGCCCGCCGCCGGACGGCCGGCGGGAGGCCTGTCGTGACCGTCCAGGATCCGGTCGACCAGCACCTCGCCGAACTGGCGCGGGCGCTGCACGGCCCCGCCCGCGTCCGGCGGAGCATGCTGCGCGAGGCGCGCGACGGACTGCACGACGCCGTCGCCGCACACCGCACCTACGGGCTCGCTCCGCGGGAGGCGGCGGTGCGCGCCGTGCGCGAGTTCGGCGCCGTCCGCGAGATCGCCCCGCTGTACCAGCACGAACTGGTGGCGCGGCAGAGCCGGTGGGCGGCACTGCTGCTCCTGGTGGCCTTCCCGGGGATGACGTTCGGCTGGGACCTGCTGTGGCGCAACGGCGTCGGCTGGGACACGAGTCCGCCCCCGACGCTCGTCGTGGCGCTGGCGCGCCTGCAGGACACCGCGAGCTTTCTGGTGGCAGCCGTCGCCGTCGTCCTGCTCGCGGTCACGTTCCTCCGAGCGGCCCCCACGCGGCAGGTCGCGGTGCTGGCGGGTCTCACCGGTGTGACCGGTGCGGTCGTCTGCGGCGGCACCGGCGTGGTGATGAACCTGGTCAACGGCCCGGCGACGGCCGCCATGCTCGTCACGAAGCCGTTCGCGCTTCCGGCGTTCATGGTGAGCGCGCTGGTGTGCGCACTCGTGGTGCGTTCAGCGGTGCGCACGCTGCGGGTGGCCGCAACCCGGGTCGTGGACTGAACGGATCAGACCAGTGACCGGACCCGCAGATCGGGTAGAGCCCTGGCGAGCACGTCGAAGTCTCGGTCGCGGTGCAGGAGGACGGCACCTGTCCGCATCGCGACGGCGGCGATGAGACAGTCGAGCAGCTTCCGCACCGTGCCGCCACCGGCTCTGACCGCGCGGTACGCCACCGCCGCGTGGCGATAGTCCAGGAGAGCATCGACCGACAGCAGAGCCAGCCCGCTGGTCAGCTTGTCAATCTCGGTGAACGCGCGCTCCGAGCCCGCGCCGGCGAGCAGTTCCATGACCACGGGTTCGGTGACGGCGATGTCGTGCGGACGCTCGCGCACCAACTCGCGGACCGCCACGTTCGCCGGTGACCCGGTGGCGCGGAAGTACTCGATCCACGCCGACGAGTCGATCAGCTCCACTCTCGACCCTCGATCTTCGACGTGCGCATCTCGTCGAGATCGCCCTCCCAGCCGATCCCTTCCAAGCCCTCCAGGAACTCCGGCGACAGTCGGGGACCGACGAGCCGCCGCAGCGCCAGGTCGACGACCTCCTTCTTCGTCCTGAGGCCGTAGCGACGCATCGCCTCGGCGACAAGTTCATCGTCGAGGTCGATGTTGGTGCGCGACATACACCAACCATACACCTCACTGAACCCGTTACTTCGACAGGGGATGTCAAGGATTTCTGTCATCGTGAGGACCATGACGCTGGAGAACAGGCCACTCACCGACCGCGTGGCCCTGGTTGCGGGGGCCACCCGAGGAGCGGGCCGGGGCATCGCGGTGCAGCTCGGCGCGGCCGGGGCCACCGTGTACGTCACCGGCCGGTCGACCCGCGGCAGGCGCAGCGAGTACAACCGGCCGGAGACGATCGAGGAGACCGCCGAGCTGGTCAGCGCGGCGGGGGGCACCGGTATCGCGGTGCCCACCGACCACCTCGTGTCCGAGCAGGTCGCGGCGCTCGTGGCCCGCATCGACGCCGAGCAGGGCCGCCTCGACGTGCTGGTGAACGACATCTTCGGCGGCGACTTCCTGGCGGACTGGGACAAGCCGGTGTGGGAGCACTCCCTCGACGACGGGCTGCGGCTGCTCCGCCTCGCCGTCGACACCCACCTCGTCACCGCGCACCACGCGTTCCCGCTGCTGATCCGCAAGCCCGGCGGCCTGGTCGTCGAGGTCACCGACGGCACCGCCGCGTACAACGCCGAGAACTACCGCATCAACGTGTTCTACGACCTCGCGAAGATCACGCCGATCCGGTTGGCGCGAAGCTGGGCCCACGAGCTCGGCAGCCACGGCGCCACGGCGGTGGCGCTGACACCGGGATGGCTGCGCTCGGAGCTCATGCTCGATGTCTACGGCGTCACCGAGGAGAGCTGGCGCGACGCCTGCGCGAAGCAACCGCACTTCGCCATCTCCGAGACACCACACTTCATCGGCCGCGCGGTGGCGGCGCTGGCCGCCGACCCGGAACGGGAACGCTGGCAGGGCTCCTCGCTCTCGTCGGGCGGCCTGGCCCGCGAGTACGGGTTCACCGATCTCGACGGCTCCGCACCCGACGCCTGGCGTTACGTGGTGGAGGTGCAGGACGCGGGCAAGCCGGCCGACACGACCGGCTACCGCTGACCGGGGCCGACCGACGCAGCCCGGTCAGCCCAGGACGACGGGGTCGCCCTCGCGCACCACACCACCATCGAGCACCTCGGCGTAGACGCCTGCGCACGGCAGCACCCCGAAACCGGGCACATCCACCCGGTTCTCGGTGAGCAGGGTGCGCACGGCGTGCACGGCACGTGGCAACGACCCGTGTTCGAGGGTGGGCACCGAGCAGCGCGGGGTGGGCAGCGTGCCACGGAGCCGGACCTCGCCGATCGTGATGTCCCGGCCGACCCAGTCGTTCTCGGCGAAGGGCACCCCCCGCTGGCCGGCGACGACGACGTTGGGCCGGTAGCGCACCGCCTCGGTGCCGATGTGGTCGAGCGTAGCGGTGGTGATCAGGTGCACCGGGGCGTAGTCGACGAACGAGGAGCCGCTGGTGCCCTGCGCGATCTCCAGCGTCTGGTACGGCACGTCGGCCTCCACCCCGCCGGCCAGCACGTCCTCCGGGTCCGGCCGTTCCACCGTGGCGCCGGGAGGCCGCGTGCCCGCCAGCACGACGGTGCGCCCGAGCACCGCCGACAACAGCTCGTCGACGCCGTCGTCCGTGGCGCCGACCGAACTGCCGTCGGGGAACACGATGCGCACGCCCGTGCCGTCGTGCACGGCACTGAACCGGAGCAACGACCGCCACAGCCGCGGGTGTTTCGCCGTGGCCACCCGGCCGGTGACCGTGTCGAGCAGGGCGAGCGTGCGGTCGCCCTCGACCCCGCCCACCGTGAGCACGGCCTCGGTGAGCGGCTCGCCGAGCATCGACTTGACCGGGTACCGGCGCAGCGCCCCGACCGCCCCAACGGCGCCGGCGCCCGGCACGGTCACCCCAGGCCGTTCTGGGTGAGCCAGTTCTTCGCCACCGTCTCGGCCGACGGCTTCGTGTCGCCCGCAGCCTCCGCGTTGAGAGCGGTGAGGTTCTCGGTGGTGAGCTTGGCGGAGACGCCGTTGAGCACCTGCGTGACCGTGTCGTTGACCTTCGCCTTGTTGATCAGCGGCACCACGTTCTGCGCGGCGAAGTTGTCCTTCGGGTCGGTGAGCACCACGAAGTCGTTGGCCGGGATCGACGCGTCGGTGGTGAAGATGTCAGCGGCCTGCACGTCGCCGTTCTTCAGCGCCGAGACGGTGAGCGGGCCACCCGCGTCGAGGGACCGGTACTCCTTGAAGTTGCACCCGTAGGTCTCGGCGATGCCGGGGATGCCGTCCGGGCGGGTCTGGAACTCCGGCGGCCCGCCGAACGTCAGCTGCCCGCAGTTCGGAGCGAGATCGGCGAGGCTCGTGGCGTTCAGGCGGGTGGCGGTTTCCCTCGTGACGACCACGGCGTCCTTGTCCTCGGCCGCGGACTTGTCGAGCACCGTGAGGCTCCCCGGCAGCGCGGACTTCAGCGCCGTGTACACGGCGTCCGGCGCGGTCTCCGTGGCCTGCTTGTTCAGGAACTGCAGGAGCACGCCCGTGTACTCCGGGATCAGGTCGATGGAACCGTCCTGCAGGCCCGGGAAGTACGTCTCACGGCTGCCGATGTTGAGCTTCTTCTCCACGTTGATGCCCTTGGCCTGGAGGGCCTGCGCGTAGATCTCGGCGAGGATCTGGTTCTCGGTGAAGTTGGCCGACCCCACGATGATCGTGTCGGAGGGCGCCGCGGCGCTACCGCCCGAGTTGAGCGGGTCGGAGCCGCCGCCACACGCCGCCAGGGCGAGGGCGGAGATGGCCGCCAGTGCGGCGGTGCGGGCGATCAGGGAGCGTCTCATCAGGTGGTCCTCCGGCTGGGAACGGGTTCAGGCCGCCTGCGAGGCGGGTCGGGGGTCGGGCACGGCCCGCAGCCTGCGGCCCCGGGCAGGAACCGCCTGGAGGCCGGGCGAGACGAGCACCTTCTGGAGCGCGGCGAGCAGCAGGTCGCACGCGATGGCGAGCGCGGCGACGAGTATCGAACCGCCGATCATCTGCGGGAAGTCGCGCACGGCGAGGCCGTCGACGATGAACCGGCCGAGCCCGCCGAGTGCGACGTAGGCGGCGATCGTGGCGGTGGAGATCACCTGCAGCACCGAGCTGCGGATGCCGCCGACGACGAGGGGCAACGCGTTGGGCAGCTCCACCCGGAACAGCACGTCGCGCCCGCGCATGCCCATGCCGCGCGCCGCGTCGACCACCGCGCTGTCGACGTTGCGCACCCCGGCGTAGGTGCCGGCGAGAATCGGGGGGACGGCGAGGATGACCAGCGCGATCAGTGGCCCGATCAGGCCGATCCCGATCGCTCCGACCAGCAGCACGAGCAGGCCCAGCGTGGGCAGCGCGCGCAGGCCGTTGGCCAGCCCCACCACCAGGAAGCCACCACGGCCGGTGTGCCCGATCCAGGCGCCGAGCGGCACCGCCAGCACCAGCGCGATCGCCATGGTGATGGCCGTGTAGCCGATGTGCTCCATCAGCCGCTGGAACACGCCGCCCTGTTCGGTCCAGTTGGTGGGGTCGAAGAGCCATCCGAAGTAGTTCATGCCGCGCTCCTCGCCGTGGACACGGGCCGGCTCCACGGGGTGAGCAGGCGCCCGATGCCCACCAGCGCGCCGTCGACGACCAGTGCCATCACGAGCACCAGCACGATCCCGGCGATGATCTCCTGCGGGATGCTCCGCTGGAACCCGTCGGTGAACATCTTGCCGAGCCCGCCGAACCCGATCACCGAGCCGACCGTGACCAGGCTGATCGAGGACACCGCCGCCACCCTGATGCCGGCCACCACGACCGGGACCGCAAGGGGCAGCTCGACCGCCAGGAAGCGGCGCACCGGCCGGTAGCCCATGGCCGTGGCCGCGTTGACCACCACGGCAGGCACGGCCGAGAGCGCGTCGGCGACCGTGCGGACCAGCAGGGCGACCGTGTAGACCGTGAGCGCCACGATCACGTTGATCGGGTCGAGGATCTGCGTGCCGAGCAGCGGCGGGAGGATCACGAACAGCGCGAGCGACGGCACGGTGTAGAGCAGGCCGGCCACGTTGATCGTGAACGTGCGCCCGATGCCCGTGCGGTTGGCCAGCCAGCCCAGCGGGAGCGAGAGAACAACCCCGAGCACGACAGGGACGAGCGCGAACACCAGGTGTTCCAGGGTGAGGTCCCAGATCAGCTCGAGATTGCCCAGTACCCACGTCATCGGCGCGCGCCTCTCATGCCGCCGCCGGATCGGGCCGGGCGTCCTCGAGTGCGCGCAACACGTCGTCGGCGCGCACCGAGCCGGCCACGCTCCCCGTGCCGTCGACGGCCACCCCCTGGCCGGACGGCGACGAGAGCGCGGCATCGAGCGCGCTGCGGAGCGACCCCGACTCCACCTCGTAGAGCGAACCTCCGGGGATGAGGTGCTCGTGCTCGACGGCGAGGCCGCCGTCGCGCCCGGACCCGTGGATCCAGCCCAGCGGCTGCCGCGCGCCGTCGACGACCAGGACCCACCCGGCCCCGTCGGGAAGCGATTCGCCGAGCGTGACCGTGGGCAGCTCGCCCAGCGGCAGCGCGGCCGAGGACAGGAAGCCCAGCCCGCGGTAACCACGGTCGCGCCCGACGAAGCCGTCGACGAAGTCGTCGGCCGGGCGGGCGAGCAGCCTGCCGGGCTCGTCGTACTGGGCGAGCAGCCCGCCGGTGCGGAACACCGCCACCTTGTCGCCGAGCTTGACCGCCTCGTCGATGTCGTGGGTGACGAAGAGGATGGTCTTGCCCAGATCGGCCTGCAGCCGCAGCAGCTCGTCCTGCAGGTTCTCCCGCACCACCGGGTCGACCGCGCTGAACGGCTCGTCCATCAGCAGGATCGGCGGGTCGGCCGCCAGCGCCCTGGCCACGCCGACCCGCTGCTGCTGCCCGCCGGAGAGCTGCCCGGGGTAGCGCCGGGACATCTCCGGAGCCAGGCCGACGACCTCCATCAGCTCGGCGGCACGCTGCCGGGCCTTCGCCTTGGACCACCCCAGCAGCAGCGGCACCGTGGCGATGTTGTCGAGGATCGTGCGGTGCGGGAAGAGCCCCGCCTGCTGGATGACGTAACCGATGCCACGGCGCAGGTCGGCGGCGTCGGCCGCCATGATGTCGTGTCCGTCGATCGTGATCGTGCCCTCGGTGATCTCGATCATCCGGTTGACCATCCGCAACGATGTGGTCTTGCCACATCCCGACGGACCGACGAAGACCGTGATCTTCCCGGCGTCCAGCGTGAGGTCGAGGTTGTCGACTGCGACGGTGCCGTCGGGGAAGCGCTTGGTCACGCCCCGGAACTCGATCATCCGGGAGACCTCCGTGTTCACCGACGACCTCTTGCCGGTCGCCGCGTCACACGAGGCTATCCCGCTCCACCGACAGCCGCGACAGATCGTGCCCCGACCGAGATCGACCAGGCGCTCCTAGGTGGCCGGGGTGGCGGGGGTGGCCGATGCCGGTGTGGGGATCCGGCCCTGCAGCAGCACGTCACGAAGCCGCACGGCAGGCAGCGGCCGGGAGAAGAGCCATCCCTGGTAGGCGTCGACGCCGATGCCGCGCAGCACGTGGAACTGGTCGGCGGTCTCGACACCCTCCGCCACGGTGGTGCGGCCCATCGCCCTCGCCATGTCGACGACCGCGCGGGCCACCGCGAAGTCGGCGGGACAGTCGGCGATGCCGGTGACGAACGACCGGTCGACCTTGACGATCTGCGCGGGGAGCTCCTTCAGCCTCGCGAGGGAGGAGTACCCCGTGCCGAAGTCGTCGACGGCGAACCGCAGCCCACGCTCCACCAGCTCGGCCATCGCGGCCAGCGCGTGCGGCGGCAGCGCGACGAGGCTGGTCTCCACCAGCTCGAGGACCAGCCGGTTCCAGGCCAGCCCGGCGTCGATCACCGTGTCGCTCACCACGGTGAGGAAGTCGACCTCGCTGGGCAGCAGTCCTGCCAGGTTGATCGCGATGGCCGGCTTGCGGCCACGGTGCTCCGGCCAGCCCGCCGCCTCGCGCGCGGCCGTCCGCAGCACCCACAGGTCCAGCTCGCGCAGCAGGCCGCTGCGCTGCGCGACCGGCAGGAAGTCGGCGGGCGAGATGAGGCCCCGGTCCGGGTGCGGCCAGCGGACCAGCGCCTCGGCGGAGAGCACCGTGCCGTCCGGGCCGACAACCGGCTGGTACTCGAGCACGAGCGAGTCACCCGCGATGGCCTCGCGCAGCTCGGCCTCGAGATCCAGGGCCTGGGTCGCGGAGCTCATGATGCCGTCGGTGGCCATCCCGATGGCGCCGCGGCTCTGGCGCCGCTTCGCGTCGTGCATCGCGGCCTCCGCGAAGCGGAGCAGGTCGGCGGCGCGCGCCTCGCCCGTCGGGAGGGACGTGGCGAGCCCGACCGACGCGGTGAGCTGCACCGGCCTGCCGTGCACCGTGATCGTGGTGGTCAGCAGGTCGGCGACCACCTTGGCGAGCAGATCCGGACCTCCCACCTCGGTGTGGTCGGAGCAGATCACCACGAACTCGTCACCCGAGAGCCTGCCGGCGGTGCAGCTCACCGGGAGCTCCCGCTGCAGCCGCCCCGCCAGGGTGAGCAGCAGGTCGTCGCCGGCCTCGTAGCCGAGTGAGGAGTTGACCCTGGCGAAGTCGTCGAGGTCGCCGCACACCACCGCCACCCGGTACCGGGACGCCCCGGCGAGGAGCCGGTCCACCAGCTCGAGGCAGGCCGCCCGGTTGGGCAGGCGGGTCAGCTCGTCCACGGTGCCCGCGCTCCGCAGCACCTCGGCGGCCCGCCGCCGGTCGGAGATGTCGGTGCACGCGACCAGCCAGAACCAGCCACCGTCGTCGGCGGAGGTGACGGACACCGCCATCTCGCACCACACGGTGGTGCCGTCACCGCGCCGCAGTGGCGCGGCACCGACCCGGTAGGCGTGGCGGGCACCGGGCGGTACCGGTCGCAGCCAGCCGGGCAGCACCGGGCCGCCGTCCGCCGCGGGCACCTCGGCGGGCCAGGTGTCCGGGATCAGCAGCTCGTCGACCGACAACGCGGCCGCCTGGATCCCGCGCAGCCGCTCCAGCGAGGTGTCGAGCAGCCGGCACAGGCCCGGGTTCGCGTCGACCACCCGGCCCGACGGGTCCACCAGCGCGACACCGGACGGGACGATGGACATCAGGTCGGCGAAGCGCTGACCCGACAGCTCGACCCGCCGGCGCGCCAGCCGTTCCGCGCTCACGTCGTGGACGACCCCGACCAGCCGCACCGGGGTGCCGTCATCGGAGCACTCCACCTCGGCCCGGCAGCTGAGCATCCGGTTGCCGGGCAACGGCAGGTCCAGGTGATGGTCCCCGGCGCGCGCCCCCGAACGCAGGCTCTGGCACAGCAGGGCAACCTGCTGGCCCTCGACCGGCGCCGACCCGGCACCGTCGGGGTCCACGCCGAGCGAGCGGTAGAGCTCCTGCAGCGTCTCGCTGCGGTGCAGGGTGGACGTAGCCAGGTCGAACGTCCAGGTGCCCACCCGCGCCAACCTCTCCAGCTCCGCGGTCCAGCCCGGGTCCACCACGCGGCTCGCGAGAGCCGAGCAGTCGTCCAGCTCGACCAGCACGACGGCCGACAGACCGGCGCCCGGCAGCTCCCAGCGGACCACCCGCACCCGCACCCGGCTGCCGTCCACGCGGACCAGCCGGGCGTCGGCGTCCGGGCCGACGACGAGCTGCGACAACGTCAGCCCGAACAGACCGCCGCCCGGCTCGTGCCCTCCCCGCATGGCGTCGGCGGGATGGACGGCCGGACCGTCCGTGTCCCGGCCGGACAGCCGCAGCAGCGCGGAGTTGACGCGCAGGATGTGCTCGGCGCTGTCACAGACGAGCGCGGGAGCGGCCGGCAACGGCACGATCTCCGGCCCCGCGGTGGCGTGCGGGAGCAGGCTGCTGCCGAACACGGCGTCCCGCAGGGCTGGGAGCACGTGGGACGCGCTCCGGCCGGCGGCGGGCTCGCCGAGCTCGGCCAGCTGGACGGCGCGCGGGTCGGCGGTGGACCCCGGCGCACGGTCCCCCGCACCCGCGTCCCCGCTCCGCTCCCCCTCCGAGCGCTGCGGGACGGCGGCCGTGGCGCGCGCCGCGCGGGCGAGGAACATCGCCGCCCGCGGGTGCATCTCACGGCCGAAGACCGCGTGGCGCGAGCGGAGCAGATCCGCCCGAGCCGCGGCTTCGGTGATCAGCCGGTCGGCCTCGTTCGGCCCAGCCGCCTGCCCACCCGCCGAACCCTCACCTGATTGGTGTCCGAGCTCATCCACGTGGCCCCCTGCGGTCATGGCGTCTATCTCACCGGGTCAACGACGCCGAATCGCGCTCGATCTGGACGACCGCCCAAACGGCCTACCTAACGTTGAGGACGAGAACCCGCTGGTCAGCACCGTGTGTCACCGGTGCATCCATGTGGGGGTGGCGCGGTAAGGATGGGTTACCCGGCTGCCGCCGCTGTCACTGCTCGTCAGTTCTGACCGGAACGGCCGTACGGCTCAGGGGCGCGGGTTGCTGCGCAGCCGTCCGGGCCGCGGCCACAACCGCCAGCCCACCACGGCGAGCACCTCGGCCTCCCCCAGCCCGCGCGAGTCGGTGGAGCCGTAGGGGTTGTCGCCGAGCACCCACCACCCGGTGCCCGCACGGCGCACCGCCCGCTTCACCGACAGCTGCCCGGGACGCGCGGCCCACCGCACCAGCACCACGTCCCCCGGACGGGCGGCGGCGCCGAACCGGGCGAGCACCACATCGGCGTCACGCAACGTCGGCGACATCGACGGACCCCGTACGGCGACCCTCCGCCAGCGCACGCGCACCCCCTCGCCGCTCTGCTGCGGCAGAACTCCCAGAGTAGTGTCGGACGTGCCAGAACGATCACCAACCAGGGAGGACCCATGCGGCTGCTGTCCCGCATTCTCCGCCCGCGGCTGGAGGCCACCGCGCACTGCGACCTCCCCTGCGGCGTGTATGACCCGGCTCAGGCCCGCATCGAGGCCGAGTCGGTCAAGGCCATCCAGGAGAAGTACCAGAGCAACGAGGACCCCGAGTTCCGCACCCGGGCCATCCTGATCAAGGAGCAGCGCGCGGATCTCGTCAAGCACCACCTGTGGGTGCTGTGGACCGACTACTTCAAGCCGCCGCACTTCGAGAAGTACCCGGAGCTGCACGAGCTGTTCAACAAGGCCACCAAGAAGGCCGGCGGCGGGGCCGACGGCGCCAAGTCCTCCATGGACCCGGCCACCGGCCAGGAGCTGCTCGACCTCATCGCCCAGATCGACAAGATCTTCTGGGAGACCAAGTCGGCTGCCTGATCCAGGCGCTGAACGGCGCTGACCAGCGGGAGCACTCTCTCGTGGGTCAGCGCCGTTTTTCGTTGTCGGGTGGTCTGCCACGGCCCGGGCGGCACGAGTGTCGGCGGCTCACGGCAGCAGCTCGTCGGCGCTGCGGGGTTCTGTGCGCTGCTGCTCGTTGAGCTTGTGGCGAAGGATCGAGGAGTGGCGGTAGACCTTCTTGCGTGCGCGCATGATGTTGCCGAGGGGCGCGTGCTCGGCCGTCACCCGCCACGGCGTGAAGGAGAGCGCATCCATCTTCTCGAGGTTGCCGTCACCTGAGATGTCCTGCTGTGGGATCCGCAGCGTGGCCACCGTGACGAACGGAGAGAGCCGCTCGGGCCACTCCACGGTGACGTCCTCGACCGGCATCCGCTCCAGATCGGTACACAGCTGGACCTGGATGTCGAAGGCATACGGGCGCTCGGACAGCTCCGCCACCAAGGCGGGCCGGAAGACCTCCGCCGCCGACGTCGGGTCGATGCGGCGCCGGACCACGGCGTCGGCGAAGGAGGGGTCGGGGGCGATGCGGACCTTGGCCATGTAGTCGCCGTGCCGGACCGCGCCCATGGTCCAGTAGGTCGACAGCAGCACGTTCATCGGTGATATCCGGGACAGCCGGAGGAATGCCAGGAACTCGTCCCACGCCCAGTCCTCCGGGTCGAGCGTCCCCTTCCCGGTCACGAAGTCGCGGAAGAAGCGATGGGCTCCCGGCCGGCCTTGGGCGAAGTAGCTCGGCGCTTCGAGGAAGAGATCCTGGATGAACAGGTAGTGGTCGACCGTGTTGCAGAAGAAGATCGACCCGTTGATGTTGGTGTAGTCGAAGGTGCGCGTGTCGGGCTCGTCCGCCAGCAGAGTCGGGCCGTCGATGTCGAAGATCTTCAGCGCCAGTCCGGTCGCGCTGCCGAGCCGCGCGTCCGCTCCGGCGTGCGGGGAACCGTTCGAGAATCGGATCAGTGCGTCATGCCGTCCAGGTGTGGCGTAGATGCCCTGCGCGTACTCGGCGGGGAGCCCACCCAGGATCTCGACCTCCCCCCGGACGAGGCCGTAGCCCTTGGCATGGGCGTCGCGGACGGCCCGGCCGGTGGCGCCGGCCGCCACGGACTCGGCGATGTAGCGCTCCGTCTTCTCGATGACCGTCTGCAGATCCTCGTCGAACCGGGGTTCAACGGTCTCGACGTCCGCCGTGTAGGGAACGAACTGTGGTGCCATGTCCTCGACCGGTCCTTTCTGCGGTTTCCGCGGACGCCGTGGTGTCGACCTGGCGGTGCGGGACGGCTGTTCGGAGCCTCATCGGGCGGTCACGCCTGCCCGGAAGCCGCGGGCTGATCCGTCCCCGGGATGACCTTGGCGCGTTTGCCGAACTCTCCTGCCGTCGGGAACAGGACGACCATTCCCACGAGTCCCGCTGCGGCCACGTAGACCAGTACGTTCGGCTGGCCGGCGAAGTTGCTCGTCGCGATGATGAAGGCGGCCGACAGGTTCCGCTGGCCCGTACCCAGTGCCAGTACCTGCTTCGTGCTCGTGCGCGGACCACCGAGTACGTACCCCGCCAGCACCGCGATCACGATGAACAGCAGCGTGGCGATGATGGCTCCGGTGCCGAACAGGGCGATCACATTCCTGAAGTTCAGCGCCAGCATCAGCACCAGAAGCAGCGCCAGGCTGATCGTCGAGATCTGCGCCATTGCCGGCTGCATAGCCTTGGCAATGCTTTCATATCGAGCCTTGATGAGCAGCCCGACGACCAACGGCACGAGCATCGTCACAATCAGGGACAACGCGATTTCCAGGGCGCTGACCTCGATTCCCGGCAGCAGCAGCGGCAGCACGAGCGGCAGGTAGACGATCGTCACCAGCATCAGAATCGTCATCAGCCCGACGGCGAACGCGATGTCCGCCTTCGCGATCTGGGCGAGTTTCGGCAGAAATGGTGCGCCGGCTGCGGTGCCGATCAGCAACAACCCGATCTGCACGTCCTGGTCGAGCGGGATGGCTCTGGAGAGGCCGAACGCGACGGCGGGGACGACGACGAAGTTCACGGCGAGGGACAGGCCCACCAGCCGCGCATTCCGAAGCGGCGCAACGATCTGGGAGACGGTGAGACTCAGGCCCATGCCCAGCATGCTCGTCACCACGAAGGCGAGGGTGAACAGGCTCTGCAGTGTCTGCAACACGCTCACGGCGATCTCCCATCACGGTGCCACCGGCCGGCCATGGCCGTCAGGTGTCCAGCTCGGAGAGCCAGCGCAGCGCACGCAGACCCGGCAGGAAGCAGTACTCGCCACCCCGCGTCACCACGAAGCTCGGCATGTCCTGCAGGCGCCGCCGGATCGGCCGCTGCGGGATGGTGACGCTGCCCGTCCCGTCGTGGTGCCCGGCCACCGGGTCCTTCTCGCCCGAGTACCCGATGAAGTTCCCGTCGTTGACCCACTCCGACTTGATGAACTCGAACTGCCGGTCCAGGTGGGCGCCGATGAAGACTCCGATGAGGCCCCGATCGGCGCCGTCGTCCTCGAGCACGCCCTCCGGCAACGGCGGGCCGTAGGTGGTGCCGCGACGGATGATGCGGTGCAGCCGCGCCGCCCCGATGATGTCGGCATCACGCGGGTTGACCCGTCGGATGTGCGCCCCGGCGGGACATCGGAAACCGCGATCGTCGTTCTCCCGGTAGAGGAAGTCGTTGTTGCGGCGCGGATCGTTGCCCAGTTCCGCATCGTCGTGGTCGGGGGAGAGGGTCAATGGTGCCCCGCTCGGCCAGCGCCCGATCATCTTCGCCGCCAGCAGCGCCTCCTCCTCCGGGCTCGACGTGTTCTTGGTCAGGTACTGACGCCAGGCCGCCACCTTCGTGTGGATCTTGCGGACGGCCAGGAACGTGCCGTTGCGTCCCAGCACGTCGGGCTGCGGCATGGGCGGCAGGTTTCCGGTCTCATCGGGATAGCCGAGGATGAACTCGCCTGCCTTGAGCGGGGCCTCCTGTGGATTGGTGCCGAGTACCCCACTGCCCTCGATGCCCGGATGGCTGATCCCGTCGCGGAAGCCGAGCGTGGTGCGCCCGGTGGGGAGTTGGCGGATGTCCTGCTGCCAGATCACCTCGACACCGGACGTCTCCTGGTAGGCGGTCCGGACGCGCTCCAGCGCCTTCTCCAGACGGGCCGCATCGGGCGAGAGCGCACTCACCACGATGTGGACATCGGACGTACCGAAGGGTGGCTCCCACCCGGCGGGATCGCTCTCGCCGACGTCACCGATCAGTTCGGCTCGGGCCGCCATCCCCTGCCGGAACGGAAGCGGGAAGCTGTCGAGCGAGTCCTGGGGCACCCCGAGGGCGCGTAGACCGTGGTGGGTGACGGCCACGGAGGCCCAGGCATCGTGATCGGGATCGGCGCCGGTGAGGCCACCGTCGACCGCGGGAAGCAGCCGCCGCAGCATGGCACGGCCGTCCCGCCGGTCGTCGACGCGGAGGACGAAGAACTTCCCCACGTACGGCGACGGCCGGGGGCGCAGCGCTCCGCTCTGGATGTCGTCGATCTCCAGGCTCACGCTCGGTACGTCGGTTGTCTCCGCGCTCATGGCTGTCGTGTCTCCCCAGGTACGTCACATCGATCCGCTCGGGGTGGGTTCGGAGAGGTCAGCCCGCGGCTTGGTCGAGCAGTTTCTGGAAGGCCGGCGAGGCCAGCAATTCCTTGTTGGCCGGATTTTCGAGCGCCGCCTGGAACTCCGAGCTGTCGAGCACCGCCTGGAACGCTTCATTCACTCTCTGGTCTTTCCAGATCTGCTTGACGGTGAGGTCGGGA
Organism: Pseudonocardia xinjiangensis; assembly: GCF_050948425.1. Taxonomy (NCBI): domain Bacteria; kingdom Bacillati; phylum Actinomycetota; class Actinomycetes; order Pseudonocardiales; family Pseudonocardiaceae; genus Pseudonocardia; species Pseudonocardia xinjiangensis. Next base: position 6,653,922 of record NZ_CP192009.1, read on the forward strand.
TAGGAGCTGACGAAGACGAGCGCAGGCTCCTGCTGGGAGACGAACCACTCCTTCGCGTTCGGATCCTTGACGCCGGGGAACCCTTCCATGTGAGAGAAGACCCGGTCGAACCTCTCCCCCACCACCGTCGTCGCGAAGTCGTCGATGTAGGTGTCCCAGGACCCGTCGAAGACACTGGCGAACATGAACTGCGTGTCGTTGTCGAAGATCACGTGCCGCGCGTCGTGCAACGTGCCGATCTGTTGCAACGCGGCCCGGTCGCCCGTCCCCAGTGCGTCCATGAGTTCGTCGAGCACCTCACGCAGTTCATCCGCGTGGCCCGGCTTGATCCTGCAGAAGACGGTGAACTCGCCCGCCACCCCATCCGTCCGGCCCGGTCGCTCCGGCTGAGCAGACTGGGTCGCTCCTCCCATGGCCGCCATGAAATCCCTCCGCAACATCTCGTGACCTCTGCCGAAGTCACGATGTTGCCCGTGCCGACCGACCCACCCCCCACCTGATAGAGGTGATTCCCGGAGTGAGCGCCGGTAAGTCGCGGGGCCCGGCTTGCGCCGGTGCTCGCCTACGCGTGCGCGACCGCTCCCGTGAGCGCGCCCGGGTGCTGAGCGCAGGGAGGACTCATGCGGCTGCTGTCACGGATTTCTCCGCCCGCGGCTGGAGGCCACCGCGCACTGCGACCTCCCCTGCGGCGTGTATGACCCGGCTCAGGCCCGCATCGAGGCCGAGTCGGTCAAGGCCGTCCAGGAGAAGGGGGGTTCGTGCGGCATCTCATCGATCTGGCAACGCCCGACTGCGGTGGGGCGGGGGATCATCGCCGAAAGGCGGACGGGTTGGCGAGGTACCGGTCGAGGTCCGGATCCTCGTGCTCTTCTCTGAACTGGTCCTCGATCGCCCATTGGTCACCGAGTTCGGCGCGCAGTTGGTCGAGTGCGCGCCGCACGGCGGCATTGAAGGCCTGGCACTCCGGCTCGCGCCAAGGCCCCGGGTCAGGCGGGTAGTCCCAGTTCAATGATCTGTCGTACCACTCGATCAACCGGGTCAGCTCATCCCGAAGGGCCGCGCTGATCGGTAGCACCTCCAGGCAGGCCGGATGCCCCCAGTACTCCTGGTCCTGCACCTCTGTCGGCCACAAGACAGCCCCGGACCCCGGGTCGAAGAAGAATCGAGCATGCGGCACGGCAGGAAGCCTGGCACAGGGTGAACGCGAAGCGTCCCGAGCCCTGGGACGGATGCGAGTCGCTCGACTGCCGAGCCCGCGAGGTTCCGGCAGAACGCCGTGCTTGCCAGGCGGTCAGTCGCTCACGGGCTGCTCGGTGGCCACCCGGGAAGTCTTCTGAGATCGACGTGCTTCTACGCGTGCATGATTGCGCTCGTGAGCGCGCCCGGGTGCTGGGCGCCCGCGCCGATCAACCGCATCGCCGAGCTCAGGCGGTGCTCCCCCCGTTCCACAGCGCGGGCGGCGCCCTCCGCGCGCACCCGGGCCAGCTCACGCGGGTCGGCGAGCAGTTCGACCGTCCGCTCTCGGATCGGGCGGAGCGTCTCGATCACCGCGTCGGCCACGGCCTCCTTCAGCGCGCCGTAGGACGTGAACTCGCCGGCCAGATCCGCCGGCCGGCCACCGCGGCAGCCGGCCAGGATCTCCAGCAGGTTGGCCACCCCGGGGCGCTCCTCCGGCGCGTACGCGACGTCGGTCGACCCGTCCGTCACCGCCCGCCGCACCTTGCGCCGGATCAGGTCGGGCTCGTCCAGCACGAACACCACCCCGGCCGCGTCCCGCGCCGACTTCGACATCTTGCGCTCCGGGTCGGCCAGGTCGCGCACCCGCGCCCCGGTCGGTGGCAGCACCGCCCGTGGCACGGTGAACACCTCGCCGTAGGTGCTGTTGAACCGCCGGGCCAGCACCCGCGCCAGCTCGACGTGCTGGTTCTGGTCCTCGCCCACCGGAACCTCATCCGCGCCCGGCAGCAGGATGTCCGCGGCCATCAGCACCGGATACGTCAGCAGGCTCAGCCGCACGCCGGGCTGTCCGCTGCCCTTCTCCTTGAACTGGATCATCCGCGCTGCCTCGCCGTAGCTGCAGGTGCACTCCAGGATCCAGGTCAGCGCACCCAGCTCACGCGCCAGATCCGACTGCACGAACACCCGCTCGGCCGGAATCCCGGACGCCACCAGCACGGCCAGCATCTCGCTGGTCCGCGCCCGCAGCCTGCCCGGGTTGTGGGTGGTCGTCATCGCGTGCAGGTCGGACACGAAGTACAGGTCGTCCGGGCCGCCGTCGGACACCCAGCGCTGGATCGCGCCCAGGTGGTTGCCGAGCTGGGCGTGGCCGGACGGGGTGATCCCGGAGAGTCGCATCGTGTGTTTTCCTCGGGTCGGCGGCCACCCCGCGACGGCCCCGGACACGACGAAGGCCGCCTGCGCGGGCGGCCTGGGAGGGTGTGCTGGGTGTCAGCGCACGTCGGAGGAGCCGCCTGCCGGCGGCCACCAGAACTTCACGATCGTGCGCACTCCGTCAGCCTAGCAGCGCCTTCCCACGGGCCGTGATCATTCCGAGAGTCGTGCGTGCGCCCCTGCGCGGGCGATCAGGCGGATCTCGCGGCGCTGTCGTCGATTCTGTCGGGGGTCGCGGATAGAGTCGAACGTATGTTCGAGATCGACACTCACCGGCTGGTGCCGCGGTCCGCACCACTGGCCTGGACCGATGTCGCTCCCGACGGCATGGCGGTGCTGATCCTCGATCAGGCCGGACCACCCGTGGACGGGTTCGAGGCGCTGGAGCGGATCGGGGCCTGGGAGAAGGTCATCGCCTGGGCGCAGGCCCGCCAGTACGCGGAGATCACCCAGTTCGTCGCGGCAGCCGAGACCGGTCCCGCTGCGGGTCTGACTGCGGCGCAGGCGGTGGAGTCCGCGCAGGCCGAGGTCGGGATGATGCTGCGCCTCTCCCCCGGCGGTACCGCGTGGCGGGTCGGGGAGGCCCGGCAGTTGGTGGAGGAGTTCCCGGGCGTCTTCGCTGCCCTGGAAACCGGGGCGATCACCCTGCCCAAGGCCAGGATCATCGCCGACGGCTGCGCTGATCTGGACCCGGAGGCCTCGGCCGCGGTGGAGCGGAAGGTCTTGCCGCGGGCACCGGAGCAGACCACCGGCCAACTCCGCGCCGCTGTCCGTCGCGCCGTGCTACGCGCCGACAGTGAAGCCGCGGCCCGGCGCCACGAGCGCAAGCGCCGGGAACGTGCCGTGGTGCTCTACCCCGAGCGCGACGGCATGGCCACCCTGTCGGCCACCTTGCCGGCCGCCGAGGCGGTCGGGGCGTTCGCGGTGCTCGATCAGCACGCCCGCGGCTGCGGCAGCGCCGATGAACGCCCGATGGCGGCCCGGCGGGCCGATGCGCTGGTGGATCTGGTGCTACGGGAGACCGGGTTCTGCAGCACCGCGGGACAACAGGCCGCCGCTGCGGAGGTGGCAACCACGTGCTCGACCGACAGCCCCACCAGGTCCGACAGCCCGGCGCCACCCCTATCTGGGTCCGAGCGGCTGCCTGGGCTGGCGCCCGAGGGTGGGGTCCCCACCGTCACCAACAAGGTCTCGATACAGATCCGGGTCACCGTCCCCCTCGACACCCTCCGCGGCACCTCCGACGAACCCGGCGAGCTCGCCGGATACGGCCCCATCCCCGCCGAGCACGCCCGCGAACTCGCCGCCGACCCGAACAGTGTCTGGAGGCGGCTGGTCACCGACCCCCTCAGCGGCGCGTTATTGGATTACGGCACCACCCGCTACCGCCCACCCCCGCACCTGACCGAACACCTCATCGCGCGCCATCGGTACTGCCAAGGCCCCGGCTGCCGCGTACCCGCCGACCGCTGCGACCTCGACCACAACATCCCCTTCGACCCCGTCGCCGGGGAAGGTCCGACATCGGCGGCGAACCTCGGCCCGAAATGCCGACCGCATCACCGGTTGAAGGGCATGCCGGGCTGGAGCGTGAGCCAGTACCCCGACGGCACGATCATCTGGACCACACCCAGCGGCCACACCTACCGGGTCGACCCACCCCCACTCACCGAACCCCGCACCCCGACCCCGGTGACCGCCGACGAACCCCCACCCTTCTAGCGCCGGGCCCGTAGACCCCGCGCCACGACCGATCGCGCACTACTGTCGCTGCGGTGACCTCCAGCCGGGTGTACCTGCTGCGCCATGGCGAGACGGAGTGGTCGCTGTCGGGGAAGCACACCGGCCGGACCGACGTCCCGCTCACCGAACGCGGGCGCAGCCTCGCCAAGGCCGCAGGCGATCTGCTGCTGCGGCTACGCGGGGCCGAGCCGCCCGCCCTCGTACTCACCAGCCCCCGCAGTCGCGCCCGCGACACCGCCGAGCTCGCCGGGCTGCGCGCCGACGGCGTCGACGAGCGGCTGTCCGAGTGGAACTACGGCGACTACGAGGGCCTGACGACGGAGGAGATCCGGGAGACCGACCCCGGCTGGACGGTCTGGACCCACCCCTGCCCCGGCGGCGAGACGGCCGACGAGGTCGCGAAGCGGGCCGACGCCGTGCTCACCGACGCCCGGGCCGCGCTGGACCGCGGGGACGTGGTGCTCGTCGGGCACGGGCACTTCAGCCGGGTGCTCGTCAGCCGCTGGATCGGGCTCCCCGCCACCGAGGGCGTCCGGTTCGCGATGTCGGCGCCGTCCTTCGCCGTGCTGGGCGACGAGCGGGGCGTCCCGCAGTTGGAGCACGTCAACCTCCGGGCCTTGGGCTGAGCCCACCGGCCCGGTGGGGCAACCACGCCGACACGCGCCACCCCTGGTCGAGGGCACGGTGCTCCAGCCGCCCGCCCGCGAGCGCGACCCGCTCCGTCAGGCCGGCCAGCCCCAGACCCGCGGTCAGCCCGGGCACCGGCGGCAGACCGGAGGCGGTGTTGTGCACCTCGACGGTGAGCGTCGGCTGGGGGAGCTCACCGACCGGTGTCCGGAGCACGCCGACCACCTCGCGCAGGTCCTGCAGCGCCGGTGTGCGCTCTCCCGGATGATCTCGGCAGCCCGTGCGATGTCACCTGGTGGAGCGTCGGGCCGGTAGCTCAGCGCGCCGGCCCTCGGTGTCTGGGCGGCCCGGCGCAGCAGTACCTGCCGTTCGTCGACGGCGCACCCGTGCGGCACGGCCGTGGTCGATTAGGGTCTTCCCGTGTGCTGACCGATCGCATCCGTGGCGTGCGCCCGGAGGATGTCCCCGCCGTCGTCGCGCTGGTGCACGAGCTCGCCGAGTACGAACGCGAACCGCAGTCCTGCACCCTGACCGAGCCGCAGCTGGCCATCGCGCTGTTCGGGCCGGCACCCGCGCTGTTCGGGCACGTCGCCGAGGTGGCCGCGCCTGATGGCACCGCCGAGGTCGTCGGGGTCGCCCTCTGGTTCCTCAACTTCTCCACGTGGCGCGGCGTGCACGGTGTCTACCTCGAGGACCTCTACGTGCGCCCCACCCATCGCGGCCACGGGCTCGGCCGCGCGCTGCTGGCGACCCTGGCCGGCGTCTGTGCCGAGCGGGGCTACGCCAGGCTGGAGTGGTCGGTGCTGGACTGGAACGAGCCGTCGATCGCCTTCTACCGCGGGATCGGGGCCGTGCCGATGGACGAGTGGACCACGTTCCGTCTCGACGGCGACGCCCTCCACACCCTGGCCGGGGACAGCAGGCGCAGCGCCCTGAGCGGCTCCTAGCTCCTGACGTCCGGGGCGTCGGGGGTGTCCATGCCCATCGACCACTCCCGCGACCGCTCGCTGATGAGCAGCATGAACGTGGAGCCGACGTAGACGAGCGCCACCAGCCCGAGCACGAGCTGGCGCGACGGCCCGATCAGCGAGTACACCGCCGGGAGCAGGAGCAGCTGCGTGACGATCGCGGGCGTACGCGCCCACCGGCGCCCGGTGAAGAGCCCGAAGCCCACGGCGAGCAGCGCGGCGCCGATCACGACGAAGTAGCCCGCCTCGCCGAGCACGCTGCCGACGGCGACGCCGGGGGCGAAGGACCGCACGCCCAGCGCCACCGCGAAGCCGATGGCCAGCAGCCCCTGCAGACCGACCAGCACCCCGGCCAGCCGGACCTGCCTCGGCGGTCCGTCCGCCGGTCGCTGCGCCCTCACAGCGCCGAGAATAGGCCAGCGGGCGAGCGTGCAGCGCTCCCGTCCTGGGCACCGGCGGGAATGCCCGAGGTCAGGGGCGCGTTGAACAGCGCTGGTTGGAAGGAACGCCAGGCTGCGCTGGGCCGTTCGGATCATCCCCCGAAGTTCCAAAGGGTGATTTCGTACCGTGTTCGCGGCGCTACGGGTCATCGTGTGAGACGCGCAGCTCGTCGCAGCTGGGCGGGTCCTTTCACTCACGAGGGTGAGGCTTCGCGTCCACTCACCGATGTTTGTGGACCGTCGAGCCGATAAGGGCTCGCACCAGGGCAAACGTTGCCCCAAGGTGGGTCTCGGACAAGCGAGTGATCGCGAGGATCCTCTCGCATGGTCCTTCGGAGACGGGGTAACCCGACTCCGGTGGGCGGGACGAGGTCGATCGCTCATGGTGACGAGTCACGAACGCGGTACGCAGTTGGTAACCGATCGTGGCGGACGTCGTTGCTATGAGTGGGTGAGAGTGCTCACCTGGGTGGACCTCGGACCTTGAACACCGAGCGCGCTCGTGAAACGATTCACAAGCGCGGAAACACCGTGACAGACGATCGGCGCGACCCCGATCGCGCTAGTACAAGGAGCCGAGAGACCATGGATTGGCGTCACCGCGCTATCTGCCGCGACGAGGACCCCGAGCTGTTCTTCCCCGTGGGGACGAGCGGTCCTGCGTTGCTGCAGATCGCCGAGGCCAAGACCGTCTGCCGGCGCTGCCCCGTGGTCACCGAGTGCCTCACCTGGGCACTGGAGAGCGGCCAGGACGCAGGCGTCTGGGGCGGCATGAGCGAAGACGAGCGGCGGGCCCTGAAGCGCCGCAACGCGCGCACGCGCGCACGCACCGCCTGATACACAGCTACATCAACCTCCCCCGCCGCGGGCCCGAGGCCGGACTGCACCCGGCTCCGGGCCCGCGGTCGTTTCACCGGGCGCACGCTCGAGCAGCTCCGGAGGAGATCGACGGACCGGGCTGCGACCGCGCTTCCGGACTCCTCGACCACAGCTGAAGGCTAACGCCCCCGCAACGAGAGCCTGATGACGGCCTCGGTTCCCCCACCAGGACGCGGTCGTACCTGCAGTGCGGAGTCGAGCTCGGAGTCGAGCAACGTCCGCACGATCTGCAGGCCCAGCCCCTTCGACGACTCCGGGTCGAACTCAGGAGGGATGCCCCGCCCGTCGTCCGCGACCACAACGTCGAGCGCGCCGGCCGACCGTTGGGCGGACACCACCACCTCCCCGGCGTGGCCGGGCTCGAAGGCGTGCGCCAGCGCGTTGTGGACGAGCTCGGTGAGCACGAGCACGAGCGGTGTGGCCAGGGCGGCGGGCAGCGTGCCGAAGCTGCCCTCCCGCCGCACCTTGGCGCGGAACTCGGCCGTCGCGCCGTCCCCGATGGCGGGCAGCACCTTGTCGACCAGCTCGTCGAGGTCCACCCGCTCGGCCACGGAGACCGAGAGCGACTCGTGCACCAGCGCGATGGAGTTGACACGCCGAACACTTTCCGCGAGCGCCCGGCGGGCCTCCGGGATCGCCGTGCGGCGGGCCTGCAGACGCAGCAGCGCCGCCACGGTCTGGAGGTTGTTCTTCACCCGGTGATGGATCTCCCGGATGGTCGCGTCCTTGCTGAGCAGCGCCATGTCGCGGCGCCGCAGGTCGGTGACGTCGCGGACCAGCACCAGTGCACCCGCCGCGTCACCGCGCGGACGCAGCGGCAGGGCGCGCACGAGCATGACCGCGCCGCGGGCGCGCACCTCCATCCGCAGTGAGTGCCGCCCGTCGAGCGCCGCCCCGATCCGCGCCGCCACCTCGGCGGCGTCGAACGGGTCGTGCACGAGCTCCCGGGTGGCCTGGGTGAGCGAGAAGCCGACCAGATCGCTGGCGTGGCCCATGCGGTGGTAGGCCGAGAGCGCGTTGGGGCTGGCGTAGGCGACCAGGCCGTGGGCGTCGAGCCGGATCAGCCCGTCGCCTGCGCGGGGGCTGGTGTCGGCGCCCGCCATGGCGGCACGCGGGGGGAACGTCCCGTCGGCCACCATCTGGCACAGGTCGGAGGCGCTGCCCAGGTAGGCGATCTCCAGCGGGCTCGGCACCCGGGGCATCGCGAGGTTCGTGTCGCGGGACAGCACCGCGACCACCGACCGGCCGTGGCGGACCGGGATCGTCTCGCGGCGCACCGGCACCTCCAGGTGCCAGCGCGGGTTCTCCTCCCGGCAGATGCGGCCCTCGACGACCGCCCGGCGCAGCTGCGGGTTGTCCACGGAGCGGACCCGCGCCGCGACCACGTCCTCGGGGTGCGCGGTCGGCGCCGTGGTGGGACGGGCCTGGGCCACGCAGAGGAACTCCTGCGGGCCGGTCCGCTCGTCGTCAGCCGTGAGCGGGACCCACAACAGGAAGTCGGCGAACGACATGTCGGCGAGCAGCTGCCACTCGGCCACGACCCGCTGCAGGTGGTCGACGGCATCGCCGGCCAGCAAGGTGTGTTCGGCGAGCAGCTCGCTGAGCGTCGACACTCGACCACCCCTCTCGGCCGGGGCGCCTCGCCCCACACCCTCGGCCCCAGTCAAGCACGTGGGAGAATCGGGGCACCGACGGGACGACGACCGATCGCGGAGAACCCAGCAGCAGGGGAGGGAACCATGTCCAAGCGTGCACGCAAGCGCCGCGACCGCAAGAAGAGCGCGGCCAGCCACGGCAAGCGGCCCAACACCTGATTCTGCAGCATCTGATCCTGCTGTACGGGAGCGCCGGGGCCGATGGCCCCGGCGCTCCGTCGTTCGACCGTCGGTTGTACGGCGCGCGTGCTCAGCCGCGCTGCTCGATACGGGTGCTCCGCACCTCGACCGTGGTGGTGGTGCCGTCGGGACCCGACTCCACGGTGACGTCGGCCTGCTCGAGGACCGCCACCCGGATCTGCCGGCGCAGCCGGTTCTTCAGCTCGTCGGGTGCGTGCTCACCGCCGCACTTGGTAGCCAGCAGCTTCTTCAGCTTGTCGTCGATGCCGTACTCGGCGAGGCACGGGCCGCACTCGTCCAGGTGCTGGGCCAGCAGGGCCCGGCGCGCCTGGTCGCACTCGTGGTCGAGGAACAGCCACACCTCGGCGAGTACTTCGGAGCAGTCGGTGTCGTGGTGGTTCCCGCAGCTCATGAGGAGACCTCCTCCTGCTCTCCACGCAGGAACCCGCGGTCGCGGGCGGTGTCGGTGAGCATGTCACGGAGCTGACGCCGACCCCGGTGCAGCCTCGACATCACGGTGCCGATCGGGGTGCCCATGATCTCCGCGATCTCCTTGTAGGCGAAGCCCTCGACGTCAGCGAGGTACACCGCCATCCGGAAGTCGTCGGGAAGCTGCTGGAGAGCGACCTTCACGTCGGTGTCGGGAAGCCGGTCCAGCGCTTCCATCTCGGCCGACGGCAGGCCCTGGGAGGTGTGCTCACCGGCCTGTGCGATCTGCCAGTCGCTGATCTCATCGGTGGCCGACTGCAGCGGCTGGCGCTGCCGCTTGCGGTAGCCGTTGATGTAGGTGTTGGTGAGGATCCGGTAGAGCCAGGCCTTGAGGTTGGTGCCCGCGCGGAACGTCCGGAACGCGGAGTAGGCCTTGAGATACGTCTCCTGGACGAGGTCCTCGGCGTCGGCCGGGTTACGCGTCATCCGTAGGGCAGCGCCGTAGAGCTGGTCGATCAGGGGCATGGCGTCGCGCTCGAAGCGGGCAGCCCGCTCCTCCGCCGACTCCTCCAGCTCCTGCTCGACCTCGACCTCGTGGTCTGCGGTGATCGCCGCTTCAGCCGCCTGTTCGGTGCCGGGCACCCTGCTCCTCTCCCGTCGGGTCGCACGAGCTGCGACCTCTGGGCCGGCCATCGTCGGCCCGGCCTGTTGACGGGACGAGCTTACGCCGCTGCGCGTCGCCTCGTAGGCCGGACGCAGCCGAACCGCCGGGCGTGGCGCATCCATCACTGCCTGTTTCACCCTCTTGACAACGTCCGTCTCCGGCGCGTGATTCCCCGCTGGATATCGTGCCGGAGTGGCCGGGAAGGGAACGCAGGCGACCGCGCTGCTCGCCAAGCAGCGGGTGGAGCACCGGCTGCACAGCTACACCCACGGGAGCGGGCAGGCCTACGGCCCGGAGGCCGCCGAGCTGCTGGGGCTGGACCCGGCGAGGGTGTTCAAGACGCTGGTCGCCGACGTGGACGGGGCCCTGACCGTCGGCATCGTCCCGGTGCTGGCGATGCTCGACCTCAAAGCGCTGGCCGCCGCCGTCGGGGGCAAGCGGGCGAAGATGGCCGACGTCGCACTCGCCGAGCGGGCCACGGGTTACGTGGCGGGGGGCATCTCCCCGCTGGGCCAGCGCAAGCGCCTGCCCGCCGTGCTGGACGCCTCCGCCGAGCAGCTGGACACGATGTTCTGCAGCGCCGGTCGCCGCGGGCTCGAGGTGGAGCTCGCGCCCGCCGACCTCGTGCGGCTCACCGGAGCCCGGTTCGCCCCGATCGCCGCCATCCCCTGAGACGGTTACCGGGCCGGGGTGAGGGCACCGAAGTGGCTGGTCAGCCAGTCCGCCACCGCAGCGCGCAGACCCGGCGTGTCGCTCTTGAGGCTGTGGTCGCCGCGCAGCAGCACCACCTCCCGTCCGGGAGCGGGTTCGGGACGGCCGAACGGGTCGGTCCGGCCCTGCACCACGAGCACCGGGACGGTCGGGGCGGCCAGCTCGGGCAGCCGGTCCTTCTCGGGCCTGCCCGGAGGGTGCACGGGGAACGCCAGGCACAGGACGCCGACGGCCCCGCCTTCCGTGGCGGTCCGGCACGCCACCCGGGCTCCGGAGCTGCGGCCTCCGAACAGCAGCGGCAACGTCAGCTCGGCGCGGACGTGCTCCACCACCGCGAGCCAGGCCGCGTCGAGCTGGGCCGCGGGAGCGGGTGCCCGGCGCCCGGCCACCCGGTAGGGCTGTTCCACCAGCACGACGTGCAGCCCGGCCGCGACGGCGGTGCCGGCCGTGGCGAGCAGGTCCGGCGCACCCACCCCGCCGCCTGCGCCGTGCCCGAGCAGCAGCACGGCCCGCGCCTCGCCGTCGGCGTCGTGGCGGGTGATCCGGGCCGGACCGTGGGGCGTGGCGACCTCGGCGATCACTTCGGGTTCGGACCGGCCAGCAGGTCCAGCTGCAGCGGCTCGCGGACGTCCTCGGCGCGGAGCGGTTCGAGCAGCTCGGGTCCGTTGTTGCGCACGCTGTTGACCCGCGGCGACACCGGTCGCAGCTCCAGCTCCGCCACCAGGTCGGGCGACGGCGGGGCGAGCAGGGCCGCCACCGAGTCCGCGTCGGCGCCGGCGTCCGGGTCGAGCCAGGCGTCCCACGCCGACCGCGGGAGCACCAACGGCATCCGGTCGTGCACCTGCGCCAGCGGCCCGACGGCCTCGGTGGTCAGCACGGCTGCCGTGACCAGCCCGTGCGGGTACTCGTTGTCCGGGTCGTCCTTCGGCTTCCAGTACTCCCAGAGCCCGGCCATCGCGAGCGAGCTGCCGTCGGCGTAGTGGGTGTAGTACGGCTGCTTGTGCTCCGGGCCCCGCTGCCATTCGAACCAGCCGTCGGCCGGGATGAGGCAGCGCCGCGCGTTGACGGCCCGGCGGAACGCCGGTTTCGTGGCCACCGACTCCGACCGGGCGTTGATCATGCGGGCACCGGCCTTCGGGTCCTTGGCCCAGGACGGCACGAGCCCCCAGCGCACCATCCGGAGCGTGCGCTCCGTGCTGTCCGGGTCGGGCGTGCCGTCCTCGTCACGGGGGTGGCGCTCCACCACCGTGATGATCTGTTTGGTGGGCGCCACGTTGTAGTCCGGCGTCGCCGCGCCGTCGGTGGCGTCGACCGCGCGGAACTCGTCGGCGAGGTCGGCGGGAGCCTTGATGGAGGCGTATCGGCCGCACATGGCCCCATCGTCCCACCGATCAGCGCGCGGGGTTCGGGCGCGGGCGGCGTCCACACCTGCTTCCGGCAGCCTCCTGACCGGCACACGGGCGCGCATGGGGAATCATTGCGGGTGTGACCACCCCATGGCCCGCCCCGCTCGCACCCGGCCCCGTCCGCGGCCGGGTGTCCGTGCCGGGGTCCAAGTCCGTCACCAACCGCGCCCTGCTGCTGGCCGCTCTCTCCGGGGGTGCGGCGTCCGTGACCGGAGCGCCTGCCACCCGCGACACGGCGCTGATGGTCGACGCCATGCGCGCGCTCGGCGTCCCGGTGGAGGTGGACGGCGAACGGGTCACGTTCGCCCCGCACGACGGCCTGCGCGGCGGCGGGGCGGTCGACTGCGGGCTGGCCGGCACCGTCATGCGCTTCGTGCCGCCCGCGGCGGCGCTGGCCGACGGCCCGGTCCGGTTCGACGGCGACCCGCGAGCCCGGGAGCGCCCCATGGCCACGGTGCTCGACGCGCTGCGCGCACTGGGGGCGCGGGTGGACGGGGACCGGATGCCGTTCACCCTGCACGGCACCGGCGCGGTTCCCGGTGGCGACGTGGTGATCGACGCGTCGGCGTCGTCCCAGTTCGTGTCGGGGCTGCTGCTGTCGGGCGCCCACTACGACAAGGGCGTCACCGTGCACCACGACGGCAAGCCGGTGCCGTCGCTGCCGCACATCGAGATGACCGTCGACATGCTGCGCACCGCAGGCGTGGACGTCGACGACGCGGAGCCCAACACCTGGCGCGTCTCCCCCGGCCGGATCGCCCCCCGGGAATGGGCGGCCGAGCCGGACCTGTCCAACGCCGCGGTGTTCCTCGCCGCCGCCGCGGTCACCGGCGGCGAGGTGACCGTCCTGGGCTGGCCGTCCGACTCCACGCAGCCGGGTGTGGAGATCCTCTCCGTGCTCGCGCAGGCGGGCTGCACCGTCGAGGCGGGGCCGGACGGGATGACCGTGCGCGGTCCGGACGCCCTCGGCGGCGTCGACGTGGACCTGCACGACGCCAGCGAGCTGACGCCGACCGTCGCGGCCGTCGCGGCGCTGGCCACCGGGCCGTCCCGGATCCGTGGCGTCGCCCACATCCGGGGGCACGAGACCGACCGGCTGGCGGCGCTCGCCGCCGAGATCGGCGCGCTCGGCGGCGACATCACCGAGACCCCGGACGGGCTCGAGATCCGGCCCACCCCGCTCACCGCCCCCGCCGACCGGCTCTGGGGCGCCTACGCCGACCACCGGATGGCCACCGCCGGCGCGCTGATCGGGCTGGTCGTGCCGTCGGTCTCGGTGGACGACGTCGGCTGCACCGACAAGACCATCCCCGACTTCCCGGCACGCTGGGCAGCGCTCCTCGAGACGGCCCGGTGACGCCGGATGAGGCGGGTGTGACGCCGGAGTGAGCCGCCGCGAGTACGACGAGTCCGACGTCCGCGTGCGCCCCGGGCGGCGCGGCTCCCGGCCACGCACCAAGACCCGCCCCGAGCACGCCGACGCCGCCGAGGCGATGGTCACCACCGTCGACCGCGGGCGCTGGACCTGCGCCCCCGGGGCCGACAGCAGCCGCCCGGCCGTCACCGCGATGCGGGCCCGCGAGCTCGGCCGCACCCCGATCGTCGTGGGCGACCGGGTGGGGCTCGTCGGCGACCTGTCGGGCGCCACGGACACGATCGCCCGCATCGTGCGGGTCGAGGAACGCCGCACGCTGCTGCGCCGCACCGCCGACGACGACGACCCGTTCGAACGGGTGATCGTCGCCAACGCGGAACAGCTCGTCATCGTCACCGCGGTGGCGGACCCGGAGCCGCGCACCGGGTTCGTGGACCGCTGCCTGGTGGCCGCCTACGCGGGCGGGCTCACTCCGGTCCTCTGCCTGACCAAGGCCGACCTCGGCGACCCCGAGGTCTTCGCCGCGCAGTACCGCGAGCTGGACCTGACCGTGCTCGTGACGCGCCGCGACGAGGAACCGACCGAGCTCGCCGGCGTGCTCGCCGGCACGGTGTCCGCGCTGGTCGGGCACTCGGGCGTGGGCAAGTCGACGCTGGTCAACGCCCTCGTCCCGGACGCCGCGCGGGCCGTCGGGATCGTGTCGGCGGTGGGCAAGGGGCGCCACACCACCGTGGCAGCGCTCGCCCTCCCGCTGCCCGAGGAGCGCGGCGGCGGCTGGGTCGTCGACACGCCCGGCGTCCGGTCCTTCGGCCTCGCGCACGTCACCCCCGACGACGTGCTGGCCGCGTTCGACGATCTCGCGGCAGCGATCGAGGACTGCCCGCGCGGCTGCGGGCACTTCGGGCCACCCGCCGATCCGGAGTGCGCGCTGGACGCCCTCGTGGAGAAGGGACTGCTACCGCCCGGACGGCTCGACGCACTGCGCCGGGTCCTTGTCGCCCTACGTTGACGTGTTTGGCACTCTCTGCGTATGACGTCCGGGGAAGAGTCCTCGCCCCTGCGGATCGGCACTGCTGAACGCACCGCGGCAATGAAGGCACTCGACGAGCACCTGTCGGAAGGCAGGCTCGGGGTGGAGGAGTACGCCGACCGCACCGCGCGGGCGTCGGCGGCCGTCGTCGCCTCCGAGATCGCGGAGCTGTTCACCGACCTGCCGCAGCCGCACCCGCAGCTGCCGGGCACGGCCGCCCAGCCCCCGTTGACCGCGCCCCTCCCCGTCGCCCCGGCCGCGGGCGAGGTGGCGCCGGTGAAGGGTGGTTTCCTCGACGGCTGGGGGCCCCGGCTCGTCATGATCACCCCGGTCGTGGCGGTGGCGCTGTTCCTCATCACCAGGCAGTGGTACTTCTTCCTGCTCATTCCGGTGATGGGTGCGCTGGTCTACCGCGGCGGCCTCGGGGGCTCCGACGAGGGGCGCGACCAGCGCCGCCGCGACCGCCGCGACCGGCGCTGACCCGTCAGCCCAGCTCCACCAGGAACGCCACCTCGGACGGGTCGTACCAGGCCAGCTCGTGGTCCTCCGCCTCGCCGACGAGGAACTCCGCGTCGAGGTCGCCCATGTCGGCCGAGTCGACCGCCCCGGCGCCCTGACGCACGGCGTACTCGGCCTCGTCGGTGTCGACGTGGACCGCGGCGATGGACTCGAACGGCACCCCACCGGCGATCCGGACGGCTCCGTCGTCGAGGTCGGGCCGCAGCGTGACGTTCTCGAGGTCGGCGGCGATGACCACCCGCCGAGCGGGGGTGGAGTCCTCACCCAGCCCGAACTCCACCGAGAGGAGCCGCAGCGACGCCCTGGCGGCCTCGGTGAGCGCGGCGTACTCGAGCTCCTCCTCCTCGCCGGAGGTGTAGGACTCGCGCAGCTTGGGGGTGAGCGCGAACGCCGTGCCGCCGATCGGGTCGACGCTGCCGTTCTTCACCAGCGTGCGCAGCATCGGCCAGGTGGCGGGCACGTAGACGCGCATCACGAACCCACCGTCGAGAGCAGCTCGTCGAGCGACTCGTCGACCATTCCGGCGAGCACGTCGAGATCGGACATCGCGTCGCGGTCGCCGTTGAAGCCGTAGTAGACGCCGCCGTCGTAGGAGGTGAGCCCGATCGCGAGCGCCTGACCCTTGGCCAGCGGCACCACCGGGAACATCTCGAGCATGCGGGCACCTGCGGCGTACAGCGGGAACTGTGGTCCCGGCACGTTCGTCACCACCAAGTTGAAGATCCGCTTCGAGAACCCGCTCGCGGCGCGCGCTCCCAGGGCGTGCAGCGTAGGCGGAGCGAACCCGCCGATTCGGACCAGGGTGTCCGCACCCACCGACTGGCCCGTCGAGGTGTGCTCGCGCATCGCGTGGGTGACGTGGTGCAGCCGCACCACCGGGCTCGGCTCACCGACCGGCAGGTCCACGATGAACGACGAGACCCGGTTGCCGAGCGAGCCGGCCGTGGCGGAGCTGGGGACGTCCGCCTCGCCGCGCACGGACAGCGGCACCATCGCCCGCAGCGAGGACGACGACGTGACCGGTTCGCCGCGGGAGAGCAGCCAGTTGCGCAGGGCACCCGAGACGACGGTGAGCACCACGTCGTTGACCGTGCACCCGTGGGCGGCCCGCACCGTGCGGTAGGCCTCCAGCCGGGTGCGCGCCACCGCGAACCGCCGCTGGGTGGAGATGTCGACGTTGAGCGGCGTGCCCGGGGCGCGCCGGCTCGCGACCCGCGCCATCGAGAACAGGTTGCCCGCCGTCCCGGCGATCTTGCCGACGGTGGCCAGCGCGTCGCCCGCCGCCGCCCGCACGTTGTCGGCGATCTCGCCGGGCCGGGCCACCGCCTCGGCCACGGCTCCGAGGATGAGCTGGGTGTCGGTCGGCTCCGGCCGCGGCATCCACAGCTCCTCCAGCACCGCACGCGGCGCGGGTTCGCCGTTGCGTGGACGCTGGGACGCCGGGGTGCCGGGAGGCGCGACGTCGAGGATCACCTGGCCGATGTCGAACGCGCTGACCCCGTCGACCATGGCCTGGTGGGTCTTGGTGAGGACGGCGGTGCGTCCCCGCGCCAGCCCCTCCACCAGGTACATCTCCCACAGCGGGCGCGTGTGGTCGAGCGGGCGGGACATCAGCCGGGCGACGAGCTCGGTGAGCTGCTCGTCGGAGCCCGGTTTGGGCAGCGCGGAACGCCGCACGTGGTAGGCGATGTCGAAGTCCGGGTCGTCCACCCACACCGGCCGGGCGAGGTTGCCGGGGACGTAGCGCACCTTCTGCCGGTAGCGCGGCACCAGCGCGATCCGCTGCTCGATCAGCTGGACGAGCCGGTCGTAGTCGAACCCGCCGGACGGGCCGGGCGGGCGCGGCCTCCGGAAGATCGACACTCCGCCCACGTGCATGGGGGTGGTCGGCTGCTCCAGGTACAGGAACGAGGCGTCGAGCGCGGAGAGCCGGGGCGGCATGCCCGAGATACTAAGTGGCACCCTGTCACCCGTGCGGAGCGCGAGTGGGGAGCGCGGTGGCCCGGAGCCGGGAACCCGTTCGCCCAAGGACACCTTCATCACCGTCTACGGGCGCAAGCCGGTGCTGGAGGCGCTGCACGACGCGCAGCTGAGGGTGGACAAGGTCATCCTGGCCGACGGGTTGCGGGGCGAGCCGGTGCGCGCGATCACCGCGGCCGCCCGCGACCGTGACGTTCCGGTGCAGTGGGCGTCGGCGCACCGGGTGAAGGTCCTCGCCGGCAACGGGCGGCACGACCAGGGGGTGCTGGCCGACGTCGTCGCGCCCCGGATGGCGCCGGTCGGCGAGTTCGTGGCGGCGCTCGCCCCCGGCGCCCCCGCGTCGGTGCTCGTGCTCGACCGGCTGACCAACCCGGCCAACGTCGGGATGATCCTGCGCAGCTCCACCGCGGCAGGCCTCGACGGGGTCCTGCTCCCCCGCCGCGGGGTGCCGGCGATCGACCCGCTCGTCGTGAAGGCATCGGCCGGCGTCGCGTTCCGGGCTCCCGTGCTGCGGGCGGGCACGGTGGAGGAGGGCTGCGCCGAGCTGGCCGCTGCCGGCTTCACCCTCTACGGCCTCGACGCGGGCGGCGAGTCGCTGCTCGACGCCGAGCTGCCGGCCCGCGTGGCACTCGTGCTGGGCAACGAGACCGACGGGCTGTCGGAGTCGGTGCGCTCGCTCGTCGACGGCCTGCTGGCGATCCCCATGCACGGTGGCATCGAGTCGCTCGGGGTGGCCAGCGCAGGCGCCGTCGCGGCGTTCGAGCTCGCCCGCCGGGCTCGCTGAGACAGCGCACCGTCGCCGCCGGGGATCTACGCTCCCCTGATGGTGCAGCGCAGGGTTCCCCGCCCCTCCGAGCTCCGCCCGCTGCTGCGGCCGGCTCCGTTCGTTCGTGGCGCCGCGGAACGCAGGCTGCTGCGGGCCGCGAGCATCGAGGATCTGCGGCTGATCGCCCGCCGCCGCACCCCGAGAGCCGTGTTCGACTACACCGACGGCGCCGCCGACGGCGAGCTGTCGCTGCACCGGGCCCGCCAGGCGTTCGCCCGCGTCGAGTTCTCGCCCACGGTGCTGCGCGACGTCTCCACCGTCGACACCGGCCGCGACATCCTGGGGAAGCGCTCGAACCTGCCGTTCGCCTTCGCGCCCACCGGCTTCACGCGGATGATGCACCACGAGGGCGAGAACGCCGTGGTGGCGGTGGCCCAGAAGGTGGGCATCCCCTACGCGCTGTCGACGATGGGCACCACCACCATCGAGGAGATGGCGGCCGCCGCACCGGACGCCCGCAAATGGTTCCAGCTCTACCTGTGGCGCGACCGCGCACCGGCGAAGGACCTCGTGCAGCGCGCTGCCGAGGCCGGCTACGACACGCTGATCCTCACCGTCGACACCCCGGTGGGCGGGGCCAGGCTCCGCGACGTGCGCAACGGCCTCACCGTGCCGCCCGCCCTGTCGCTGAGGACGTTCGTGGACGGCGCGCGCCACCCGCACTGGTGGTTCAACCTGCTCACCACCGAGCCGCTGGAGTTCGCCAACCTGTCCTCCTCCGAGGGCAGCAACGTCGCCGACTTCATCGGCCGCATCTTCGACCCCGCCCTGACCATGGACGACGTCGACTGGCTGCGCAGCACCTGGCAGGGGAAGCTCGTGGTCAAGGGGATCCAGAGCGTCGAGGACGCCCGCCGCGTGGTCGACGCGGGGGTCGACGGGGTGCTCCTGTCCAACCACGGTGGCCGCCAGCTCGACCGGGCACCGGTGCCGCTGGAGCTCGTCGAGCCCACCGTCCAGGCCGTCGGCGACCGCGCGGAGGTGCTCGTCGACACCGGCATCACCCACGGAGCCGACGTGCTGGCGGCGATCGCGCTGGGGGCGCGGGCCGCGCTCGTCGGGCGCGCCTATCTCTACGGGCTGATGGCGGGCGGGCGCCTCGGGGTGGAGAAGGCCGTGGCGATCCTGGCCGGTGAGGTCGTCCGCACGCTGCAGCTCATCGGCGTGAACAGCGTCGACGACCTGCGGCGCGAACACGTCCGCCTTCGCCCGAATGCATGAGTCCGAGCTGCGGAAACGGCGTCATGAGGCCATCGTGCAGCAATGGGACTGATGGACAAACTTCGCAACCTGCTGCAGCAGCATCCGGACAAGGTCGACGAGGGACTCGAGAAGGCCGGCGACATGGCCAACAGCCGGTTCCCCGGCCATGACGAGCAGATCAAGACGGGGGTCAGCGAGGTGGAGCGCATGGTGGCAGCCGAGGACGCGACGCCGCAGCATGCACCGGGCGAGCCACCCCCGGGCACACCGCCACAGGGGCCGGCTCCGGACGACGCGGTGCCCGCCGACCCGGCCGGTGGCTACGAGCGGGCACAGGAGGTGCCTGGCGGTCCGCAGCCGGATGTGCCCGCAGGCCCCGGCCACGAGCCGCCGCCGCAGCGGTAGCTCCCGCCCCGTTCCTGTTTGGTCCGGGCCGGATCGGAGTACTCCCTCGGCATGCCAGACGACGAGAGCGACGACCGGCCCGGCCCGGGGGGCGAGGGGTTCGTCGCGGACCTGCTGCGCCAGTCGACCATCACCGGGACCGGCGACGACGACCCGTCCCCGCCGCCGGAAGAGCCGCCGGACGCCAACCGCGGCACGGACGAGGACGACGACAGCGACGACGACCGCTCCTGACCACCCGTCAGACGGGAGGCAGATCGAGCAGGATCTCGATCTCGGCGGCCGTGGTGGCGGCGTCGCGGTGGTGCACCACCACCGCGCCCGCTGCCCGCGCGCCCCGGATGTTGCCGATCTGGTCGTCCACCACCACGCACCGCCCGACCGGTAGCCCGAGCAGCTCCGCCGCCCGGCGGAAGACCTCGGGGTCGGGCTTGCGCACGCCGAGCGCCGGGCCGAGCACCATCGCGTCGAAGAGCGCGGCGCACTCAGCGGGCACCTGGTGGGCGTCGGACACCAGTGCGGTGGCCACGCCCGCCGCCCGGGCGCGCTCCACCAGCACGAGCAGCTCCGGCCCGTCGGTGAGCACTCCGGCGTAGTCCATCAGCAGCCCGCGCAGCGCCACCGCCGGGACGCTACCGGCCCAGCGGCGCGGTCACGGAGTGGCGAGGATCTTCTGGAGATCGTCGAGAACGATCATCGCTCCGATCGGCCCGAGGCCCAGGAACCAGACCTCGTCGTCGACGGGGCGCACGTGGCCGGCCTGCACCGCGCCGAGGCGGCTCCAGAGCCCCCCGTTGACCACGGCGTTCTGGTCGGTGCTCTCCGGCGCCCCGTAGCTCGAGTAGAAGATCCAGTCGCCGTCGGCGCGGTTGATGGTCTCCGTGGACACCTCCTGGGCCAGCTCGTCGAAGTCCTGGCCCGGTGCGCGGGGCAGCCCCACGTCCTTGAGGATCACGCCGATGAACGACAGGTTCCCGTAGAGCCGGATCCGGCCGGGCATGAAGCGCACCAGCGAGATCGTGGGCGCGCCGCCCGACAGCGACGCCTTCACCGCGTCGGCCCGCTTCTGGTAGTCGTTGAGGACCT
Organism: Pseudonocardia xinjiangensis; assembly: GCF_050948425.1. Classification (NCBI taxonomy): domain Bacteria; kingdom Bacillati; phylum Actinomycetota; class Actinomycetes; order Pseudonocardiales; family Pseudonocardiaceae; genus Pseudonocardia; species Pseudonocardia xinjiangensis. Next base: position 6,674,439 of record NZ_CP192009.1, read on the forward strand.
GGGTGGCCTTGGTCTCCTCGCCCAGCGAGGCCGCGACCAGCAGGAAGTCCTCCTTCCACGGGAATCCGGGCCGGATGCTGAGCACGGTGGGCGCGATGGCGCTCAACGGGTCGTAGAGCTGGTCGACGCGCAGCTTGCTGCCGAGGATCAGGTCCGGGTGCAGCGCCGCGACGGCCTCGAGGTCGAGGTTGTTGGTGTCCCCGACCTTGGTCACGCCCGCGATCTTGTCCGCGAGGTAGGACGGCGGCTGCCCGTTGGGGTTCGCCATCCCCACCGGCGTGATGCCGAGCGACAGGACGGCGTCCAGCTCACCGCTGTCGAGCACGACCACGCGCGTGGGCTTCGCCTCCAGCCGGGTGGTGCCGCGGGCGTGGGTGATCGTGCGGGGGAAGACGCCCGGGCCGACGTCGGCACCCAGCTTCGCGGTCTCCGCGTCGGCCGTGGAGAAGAGCCTGCCGCCGGTGGCCACCTCCTTGTCGCCGGTGCCGCTCCCCGTGTCCGGCTGCTGCGCGGCGCAGCCCGTGGCCAGCACCGCCGCCAGCGCGACCGCGAGGCCCCAGCACGTCCACCTGCCCGACGGCCGGCGCGACGGCCGGCCCACCCACCCAGAACTCATGAGGTAACCCTAACCTCACAAGATCTCGGACTCGGCATCGGCGGTCGCCGCGAGCACCGCCAGCAGGTACCGGCGGACGATCTCGGCGTCCTGCGGCGCCGGGTCCGGCAACACGGTCCGCACTCTCCGCGTCACGTCGTCGTGGGCGGCAGCCAGGCGGTCGCGGCCGCGCGGGGTGATCCGCAGCCGCACCACCCGTCGATCGTCCCGGTCGCGCTCGCGGAGCAGCTCACCCGCAGCCTCCAGGGCGTCCACCACCGGGGTCAGCGTGGCCGGAGCGATACAGAGGCGTCCGGAGAGCTCCCGGTGGGAGACGGCCTCGGTGTCCGCGAGCACTCCGAGCACGCCCAGCGCGGTCACGGTCAGCCCGTGCGCGCCGATCGTGCGGCGGGAGTAGCGCCCCACCGCCTGACCCGCCCTCGCCAGCAGCCGGTGCAGCGGCATCAGCTGCGGGTCGGGCTCGAAGAGGCTGCCGGGCACCGGCACACCGTACGGATCACGACCATCAGGGTCCGTACTGTTCGCCGCCTGATCACTCCATCGGACCTCGCCGGGCCGCCGGAGCCCGCACTCTCGACGCGTGACCACCACGCTGGCCGCGACACCGCCACCGCCCGGGCCCGCGACGGGCACCGCCACCCGGCCCCGGCTGCGGCGGATGACCTACGAACCCGGCCCCGGAGCGACCGGCGCCGTCGCCACCCTGCCGTTGCCCCGGCCGCCGGCCCCCGTCGTCACCACCGCCACGCCGGCCGAGACCGCCCACGCACACCGCAGCACCGGGCGGATCCTGCGGCTCGCGCTGGAGGTGCTCGACGGCCGCCGACCGCCGGCACAGCTGACGGGCCACATGACGGCACCCGTGCTGCGCTACTGGCGGGCCGCCACCCAGCAGCGCACCGTGCGGTCGCCGGCCCGCTTCACCCGGATGCGGCTGTGTCTGCCGCAGCCCGGGGTCGCGGAGGTGGCGGTGGCGTGCGCCATGGACGGCCGCGTGCGCGCGCTCGCGGCGCGGTTCGAACGCACCGACGACCCCGGCAGCGGCTGGCGGTGCACCGCGCTACGGCTGGGCTAGTGCCGTCAGGGGCGGGCCGCCGTGGGCGAGCCGTGGCACTGCTTGTATTTGCGACCCGAGCCGCACGGGCACGGGCGGTTGCGTGACGGCTCCGTGGAACCGGCCACCGTGGCCTCGCCCCGGCTGCCGCCGCCGGCCGCCGCCCCGTTGCCGGAGCGCGTCCGCGTGGCGTTCCCGTCCTCGGCCGGACCGCTGTACCGCAGATCCGTCGGACGGGACCCGCGGAACGCGGGCGGCAACACGCTCGATGCCGCCGGCTCCACGGCCGCGTGCCGGCCGGTGGACGTGGGCGCCGCGGTCTGCCGCTGGGGCGCCTGCTGCGGCGGAGCGGCCTGCCGCACCGGGACCTGCTGCACCTGGGCCGGCTGCCTCGGCGCGGCGGCCTGCGGCGCCGGTGCCTGTTGCACGGGTGCCTGCGCCGCGGGCTGGGCGGCGGCGGGCTGCTGCTCCGGGGCGGGCTGGGGGGCCTGCACCTGCGCGTTGAAGAGGTAGGAGACCGTCTCCTCCTTGATGCCCTCGAGCATCGCGGAGAACATGTCGAAGCCCTCGCGCTGGTACTCGATGAGCGGATCGCGCTGGGCCATCGCCCGGAGCCCGATGCCGTCCTTCAGGTAGTCCATCTCGTAGAGGTGCTCACGCCACTTGCGGTCGATCACCGTGAGCAGGACCTGCCGCTCCAGCTCCCGCATGCCGCCGAGCTGGGTGATGAGCTGGTCGACCTCGGACTCCCGCCGGGCGTAGGCGGCGCGCGCGTCGGCCAGTACGGCCTCCGTGAGCGCCTCCTTCGTCAGGTCGCCGGGGTCGGACAACCCGCGGTCGTCCTCACCGTCGGTGAGGTCCTCCCAGCGGATGCCGACGGTGTAGAGCGAGCGCAGTGCCGTCCACAGCTTCTCGAGGTCCCAGTCCTCCGCGTAGCCCTCGGCGGTGGCACCGTCGATGTACGCCGTGACGACGTCCTCGAGCATGTGCTCGATCTGTTCCTTGATGTCCTCGCCCGCCAGAACCCGGCGCCGCTCGTCGTAGATGACGGTGCGCTGCTTGTTGAGCACCTCGTCGTACTTCAGGACGTTCTTGCGGATCTCGAAGTTCTGCTGCTCGACCTGCGTCTGGGCGCTGCGGATGGCCTTGGTGACCATGCCGGCCTCGATCGGCACGTCGTCCGGCAGGTTGAACCGGTTCATGATCGACTCGACGAGCTGGCCGTTGAACCGGCGCATCAGCTCGTCACCGAGCGACAGGTAGAAGCGCGACTCGCCCTGGTCACCCTGACGGCCGGAGCGGCCGCGCAGCTGGTTGTCGATGCGCCGCGACTCGTGACGCTCGGTGCCCAGTACGTACAGTCCGCCGGCCGCCTTGACCTCCTCGGCCTCCGCCGCGACCTGCTCCTTCATCCCCGCGACGATGCCGTCCCAGGCTGCCTCGTACTCCTCGCGCGTCTCCACCGGGTCGAGCCCGCGGCTGCGCAGGTCCAGGTCGGCGAGGAACTCGGGGTTGCCGCCCAGCACGATGTCGGTGCCGCGGCCCGCCATGTTGGTGGCCACGGTGACCGCGCCGGCCTGCCCGGCCTGGGCGATGATCGCCGCCTCCCGCTCGTGGTGCTTCGCGTTGAGCACCTCGTGCGGCACCTGGAGGCCGACGAGCAGCTTCGAGAGGTACTCCGACTTCTCGACGCTCGTGGTGCCGACGAGCACCGGCTGGCCCGCGCGGTGCTTCTCGGCGATGTCCGCTGCGACCGCCGCGAACTTCGCCTCCTCGGTCTTGTAGATCAGGTCGGGCTGGTCCTTGCGGATCATCGGCCGGTTGGTGGGGATCGGCACCACGCCGAGCTTGTAGATCTGGTGCAGCTCGGCCGCCTCCGTCTGGGCGGTACCGGTCATCCCGGAGAGCGTCTCGTAGAGCCGGAAGTAGTTCTGCAGGGTGATGGTGGCCAGCGTCTGGTTCTCCGCCTGGACCTCCACCCCCTCCTTGGCCTCGATGGCCTGGTGCATGCCCTCGTTGTAGCGGCGACCGGCCAGCACCCGGCCGGTGAACTCGTCGACGATGAGCACCTGCCCGTCGCGGACGATGTAGTCCTTGTCCTTCTTGAACAGCTCCTTGACCTTCAGAGCGTTGTTCAGGTAGCCCACCAGCGGGGTGTTGGCCGCCTCGTAGAGGTTGTCGATGCCGAGCTGGTCCTCCACCAGCGCGACACCTTCCTCCGTGACGCCCACGGTGCGCTTGCGCTCGTCGACCTCGTAGTGCACGTCGCGCTTGAGCAGCGGCGACATCCGCGCGAACTCCTGGTACCAGCGGGCGCTCTGCTCGGCCGGACCGGAGATGATCAGCGGCGTGCGGGCCTCGTCGATCAGGATGGAGTCGGCCTCGTCGACGATCGCGAAGTTGTGGCCCCGCTGCACCATGTCGGCCGCTTTCCAGGCCATGTTGTCGCGCAGGTAGTCGAAGCCGAACTCGTTGTTGGTGCCGTAGGTGATGTCGGCGGCGTACTGGCCGCGGCGGACCGCAGGCGGCATCTCCGACAGGATCACCCCGACCTCGAGCCCGAGGAACCGGTGGATACGGCCCATGTTCTCGGAGTCGCGCTTGGCCAGGTAGTCGTTGGTGGTGACGACGTGGACGCCGGCACCGGAGATCGCATTGAGATATGCGGGGAACACCGAGGTGAGGGTCTTGCCCTCACCGGTCTTCATCTCGGCGATGTTGCCGAGGTGCAGGGCGGCGCCACCCATGAGCTGCACGGGGAAGGCCCGCTGCCCGAGCGTGCGCAACGCGCCCTCGCGCACCACCGCGAACGCCTCGAACATGATGTCGTCGAGCGACTCGCCGGCCTGGTAGCGCGACCGGAACTCCTCGGTCTTCGCCCGCAGCTCGGCGTCGGTGAGCGCCTGCACCTCCGGCTCGAGCGCATCGATGCTGTCGGCGTAGCGCGCCAACCGCTTCACCAGCTTCGTCTCACCGGCACGGAGCAGACGGTTCAAGAGCGGCACGGTCGACCTCATTCACCTTCGCGGATCAGTACGCGGGTTCTCCTGTGGCAGCCCGCCGTGCCACGGCGGACCACCCGGCCCAGGGTAGCGAAGCTACGGGTGCCTTCATGCACAACGCCGGAGGGGCGGCAAGCGTTCCGGTTGGAACGTCTGCCGCCCCTCCTGGGCGAATGCGTCGCTACCGTGAGAGACGGATCATGCCGTAGTCGTAACCCTTGCGGCGGTAGACGACGCAGGGTTCGCCGCTGTCGGCGTCGGCGAACAGGTAGAAGTCGTGGCCGACGAGCTCCATCCGGGACAGGGCGTCGTCGACGCTCATCGGGTCGGCGGTGTGGACCTTGCTGCGGACGATGCGGCCGGGGGCCGCCCCATCGGCAGGTAGGTACTCGTTGTGGTCACGGGGGCCGGGCACATCGACGTCGATCGACGACACGTCGACCGGGGGGAGCTCGTCGAGTACCGCGGTGGCGGCACCGCGCCCGGCCAGCACCCGGGTGCGCTTGCCGTTGACCCTCCGTCGGTCGTGCGAGCGGCGCAGCCGCGACTCGAGCTTGGCGACGGCGGCGTCGAGCGCGGCGTAGAAGTCCTGGGCACAGGCTTCCGCTCTGGCCACGGGGCCGCACCCCCTGCCGGTGATCTCGACCCGCTGGCAGTTCTTGAGCTGGCGGCGGTTCGGCTCGTGGAAGAGCTCGACCTCCATGCCCACGATCTTGTGGTCGTAGCGCTCGAGGCGAGCGACCTTCTCGGTGACATGAACCCGGAAATGATCCGGGACCTCGACGTTTCGGCCGGTGATAACGATCTCCACGCAGACTTCCCTCGCTTTCGGCGTCGGGTTGACCTTGCGACTGCGCCGGGAATCCATCCCCGGGCGCACGATCGGCAATTCCTCCTGATAGGGGGCCACGGCGGATGCGGAGCACCGTAACGCGCATCACGGTTCGGCAACAGCCCTGGGCCACAGGTGCGGCCAACCTGGGTGAATGCGGTGATCGACATTCACAGGACGCTTCTGGTTCGGTACGCTGCTACGCTCCGTTCACCCGTCCGGTTCACCCGATCGGCGGTGCCACCCGAACGCCGGTACGCCGGGTGGCGTCGCACAGAACGAGCCCCACATCGACCCGCACCCCGGCCGACGCGAGCGTGCTACGGCAGGCCCGGAGGGTGGCTCCGGTGGTCACCACGTCGTCCACCAGCACCGTTGCCGCACCGGCCGGCGGCAGCCCTGCGGCCCGGACGCGCAGCCGCCCGGCGAGGTTCTGCGCGCGCTGCGCCGCGTCGAGACCTACCGAATCGAGAGTCCCGCGAGCGAGCCGCAGCGGCCGCGCCACCCGCACCTCGGGGCGGTCCGCGGCCAGCGCGCGGCAGAGCCGGGCCACATGATCTCCGCCCCGGGAACGTGCCGCGGCCGGTCGGGACGGCGCAGGCAACAACCACGTGACTGCCGGGGGTGGCGGCAGGATCTCGTCGAGCGGCCCACCCAGCAGCGCGGCCAGCGGCGCCGCGAGATCGCGCCGCCCTCGCTCCTTGTAGCGCAGCAGTGCGGTGCGCAGCGGGCCGCTGTACCGCCCCACCGCGAGCACGTCCGGCATCCCGGGGACCACGGGCCACGACGGCTCCCCCAGCCCGGCCAGGCACCGCGGGCACCACGGGTGCGCGGGATCGCCGCACCCCGCACAGTCGCCGGGCAGCACGAGATCCACCAGCGCCGCCCCGAACCCCCGAACCCCCACCCCCCGATGATGCGCGCCACGCCCGCCCCCACCCCCCGCCGAACCCCGAGTTGTCCACATCCCCCGCCCCTACCCCGCGAGTCGCCCATCCCCGCCACGCGAGTCGCCCGCCCCCGACCCGCGAGTCGCCCCGTTTCCGCGCGCGAGTCGGCCGACTCGCGGTAGGTCCCCAGTTCCGCGCGGGTGGGTCTGCCGCCGCGCGACCTGCCCGCCCCGCGAGTCGGCCTGCCCCAGCGCGCAAGTCGCCCCCGCAAAATGCCCGCCCGTCGCGGGCGGCCCGCTCCGCGCCCCTGGCCCGTTCCGCGGGTGATCCACAGCGTCCTCGCAGAGCCCACACCCTCCTCGCAGAGGTCACAGCTTCTGCGAGGAGACCAAACACCCTGCGAGGACGGCCAGGGGGTTCGTGAGGCCGGGGCGGCCTTGCCGTGTCCGGAGTGATGATCACCTCGGCAGAGCTCCACGGAGGGCCGCTCAGCTCATCAGGAACGGGCGACTCGCGGGTCCGGAACGGGCGACTCGCGGGTCCGGAACGGGCGACTCGCGGGGGGGTGGGCGGCGCTGGGTCAGCCCGGGTAGAGGGGGACCGCGTCGGGGGCTCCGCCCAGCACCTGCTTCCAGGCGGCCTGGTCGCCACCCGCGAAGCTCCAGACCCCGGTCTGGTCGGTGACGAGCATGGGGCGGTTGGAGGCGGCCGCGATGGCGGTGAGCGGGGGCGTGAGGTTGTTGCCGAGCACCTGCTGCACGTTCAGCCCGTCGACCGAGACCTGGCCGACCAGCATCTCGGTGCCGCGCGTGACGGCGACGATCGACTCGGCCGATCGCCAGTCGGCTGCCACGACCTCGCCGAGGTCGTCGGGGCGCAGCCGGTTGATGTTGCGGATGGCGACCTCGCCGTCGATGCTGCGGGCCACCGCGCCGGTGTACAGCGCCCCGCCCACCACGGCCACCACCCGCATGCCGTCGCGCGAGAGGCGCAGGTCCCGGATCGGGCCGAGCGCGGACAGCTGGTCCGCGTTCACCTGGCCGGTCCGCGCAGGCGCCGTGCCGTCCACGAGCACTCTGGCGACGACCGTGCCGTTGAGGACCGTCCAGACCTCGCCGCCCGTCGGCGTCCACGTCGGTCTGGTCATCGTGGTGGCGTCCAGCGCCACGGGCGAGACCGAGCCCTCGGCTCCGCTGCCGACGAGCAGGATGCGTCGGGAGCCCTGCCGGGCGACGGCGGCGAGCCGGCGCCCGTCGCCCGTGGAGGCCGCGGACTCGACGTAGTAGGCGCCGTTGCCGACCGGACCGGGGAGCGGCGCGCTGGGCTCGGGTCCGGTGAGCTGCCGGACCCGGCCGCCCGCGACGACGAGGCCGGGCACGTCCGCTCCGGGCTGTACCTCGGCGGACAGTGCCGCGACGTCCTCGCGGGTCAGCTCGGGCCGGCCCGGCAGCAGCGGTTCGCCGTCCACCAGCAGCCGCACCCGGGCCACGTTCACCTCGGCCAGCGTCAGCACCACCTGGGCGGCCATCAGCTGGCGCGCGGGCTCGTCGAGGTCGCCGACACCGGTGAGGTCGACGATGAGCGCGCCGTCCGGGCCCACGGCGGCGTTGGACCGCAGCTGGGCCCCTGGCGGGAACTGGGACACCGCCGCTCCCAGCAAGGCGCCGGAGGGACCGGCGAGCAGCAGCTCCAGTGCTCTGGCCGGCTGCGCCTTCGACGGCACGCTGGGCACGTAGCGCGGGTCGGCCACCGCGAGCCGGCGCACCGGGTCGACGAACCAGGTGCGCACCTGCTTGTAGTTGTCCCGGAAGATCGACAGCGGGACGACGACGCCTGCCGGCACGTTCGAGATGCGCCACTGCCCGTCGCGGCGCACGACGGTGATGTCCTCCTGGAACGTGGCCTGGTCCGGTTCGAAGGCCCCGGCCGACGAGAGCCGCCCGACGGCCGTGCCGCGGATCCTGATCGTGGTGGTGCCCGTGCTGGCGTCCTGCGCACCGGGGGCGGGCACGGTGTCGAACTGGCCGTCGAGGACGGTGACGGTGGCCGCGTCGTCCCATTCCACGGCGTCGGTGGCCAGGAAGCGGCGCGCGGAGCCGTGCTCGGCGGCGCTGCTGCCGGAGGCGAAGACGAAGTCGCGGACCAGGTCCAGCGGGTTGCTGCCCTCGACCGGACCCGGTGGCGGGGTGCTGCCCTCGCCGTCGCCGACCTGCCGCAGTACCTGCACGGGTGAGGTCTCCGGCAGGCTCGCGCAGCCCGCCACCCCCGTGAGGGCCAGGAACAGGGCGACCGTGGGGAGGAGCCGGCGGCGGATCACGGCGTGCTGGCGTGGTGGTCGGGGACGTCGGCATCCGACCAGGACGGCACGACCGTGATCGGCCGCCCCCGCGGGGGCGTGGGCACCGACGATCCGATGCCCTCCACCGGGACGCCGGGCTCGGGTCCGAGCGGCAACGGGCTGGACTCCACGGGGTCGCCGATGGTGCGCGGCAGCGTCAGCCGGAACGCGGCGCCCTGACCGATCGCACCCCACGCCTGCAGCCATCCGCCGTGCAGCCGCGCGTCCTCGATGGCGATCGCCAGTCCGAGCCCGCTGCCGCCGCTGCGCCGGGCCCGCGACTCCTCCGCGCGCCAGAACCGGTTGAACACCAGCTCGGCCTCCCCCGGACGCAGCCCGACGCCGTGGTCGCGCACCAGCACGGCGACCACCGTCTCGTCGTAGGCCAGCTCGACGTGCACCGGGCGGCCCTCGCCGTGGTCGATCGCGTTGGCCACGAGGTTGCGCACGATCCGCTCCACGCGGCGCGGGTCGACCTCCGCGTACGCGCCGGTGGGAAGCTGCAGCTCGAGCGGGGTGCCGCTCTCGTCGGCGAACCCGCGCACGGCCTCGACGGCCCGCGACACGACCCCGTGCATGTCCACCCGCTCGGCGCCCAGGTCGGCCACGCCCGCGTCGAGCCTGCTGATCTCGAGGAGGTCGGCGAGCAGCGCCTCGAACCGGTCGAGCTCGGCGACGAGCAGTTCGGAGCTGCGCCGCAGCGCGGGCAGCAGCTGCTCCCGGGAGGCGTAGAGCACGTCGGCCGCCATGCGGACAGTGGTGAGCGGTGTGCGCAGCTCGTGGCTGACGTCGGAGGTGAACCGGCGCTGCAGTGCGCCGAACTCCTCGAGCTGGCGGATCTGGCTCTGGATGCTGCTGGCCATCTCGTTGTACGACTCCCCGAGCCGCGCCACGTCGTCCTCGCCGTGCACGGGCATCCGCTCGTCCAGGTGCCCGTCGGCGAACCGTTCGGCGATCTCGGCCGCCTGCCTCACCGGGCGCACGACCTGCCGCGTGACCAGCCCGGCGATCCCGGCGAGCAGCAGCAGGAGGACGAGGCCGCCGACGATCAGCGTGCTCTGCACCAGCCCGAGGGTGCGCTGCTCGGCCACCAGCGGGAACAGCAGGTAGAACTCGAGGTCGCCGTTGGCGGTGCGCACCGGCTGCCCGACGATCAGCGTCGGGATGTCGACGCCCTGCTCGGTGAGCGTCACGTACTTGCTGGAGAGCGTGCCGGCGGCGACGGCGTCCCGCAGGTCCGGCGGGACGTCCTCGACGGGGCCCGCTCCCACCCCGGGACCGCTGTCGCCGCGCGGGGTGGTGAGCACCGCCCGGAACTCCCCCGCGCCGGTGGACGACGGCTCGTCGGCGACGCTCGCGTTGGTCAGCCGGTCGAGCGCGTTGTTGAGGTCGCCCTGGGCGCCGTCCCGGCTCGGGTCGACGCCGGACAGGTCGCGCTCGAGGAGCACGGCACCGGCCTCCGTTCGCGCGAGCGTGTCGGCCTCCTTGCCCTGCAGCACCTGGAGCGCGATCTGGGTCTGCAGGACGAAGCCGAGCACGACGAGGACCGCCGTGGAGAGGGCCAGCGTGCTGATCACGACCCGCAGGTGCAGCGACCGGCGCCACACGGCACCCCACGCCTCCGCCAGCTCCGCCGCGAACTGGCGCGCCTGGGCGGCGGCGCGGCGGGCGCGGTCGGTGAGCGGGGTGGCGGTCATGCCGACGCGCCGGCCTTGACGATCATGGGGGGCCGGCCTTGTATCCCACGCCGCGCACCGTCAGCACGACCTCGGGGTGCTCCGGGTCGCGCTCCACCTTGGACCGGAGCCGCTGCACGTGGACGTTGACCAGCCGGGTGTCGGCCGCGTGGCGGTAGCCCCACACCTGCTCGAGCAGGACCTCACGGGTGAACACCTGGCGTGGCTTGCGGGCCAGCGCGACGAGCAGGTCGAACTCCAGCGGGGTGAGGGCGATCTGCTCCCCGGCCCGCTCGACCTGGTGGGCCGGCACGTCGATCGTGACGTCGCCGATCGCGAGCTGCTCGGCGGGCTCGGCCTCGGTGCGGCGCACCCTCGCCCGGATCCGGGCCACGAGCTCCTTGGGCTTGAACGGCTTGACCACGTAGTCGTCCGCGCCGGACTCCAGCCCGAGCACGATGTCGACCGTGTCGCTCTTGGCCGTGAGCATGACGATCGGCACACCCGACTCGGAACGGATGGCGCGGCAGACGTCGATGCCGTTCATGCCGGGCAACATCAGGTCCAGCAGGACGACGTCGGGCCGCAGCTCACGGACGGCAGGCAACGCACGGGTGCCGTCGGCGACGACTGCGGTGTCGAACCCCTCGCCCCGCAGCACGATCGTCAGCATCTCGGCCAACGCCGGGTCGTCATCGACCACCAGAACGCGCGACTTCATGTGGGAAGCATCCCACCACGTGGTCCGGCTGCCGCCTTCAACCCGTTCATGCGGGGCTGCCGGATGCCGGGGGGCGGCTCGGGTTCAGGATCGCCGCTCCGGCGGCCGGGTCGCCGGAGCGGCAGCCTACTCGTGATCGGCGGCCCTCCCGACGGCGATCTCGTACTCCGGCGGGAGGTGCACGAGGACGTCGCCGTTCTCCACCCGCACCTCGTGCACCCGGACCGGACAGGTGGCCGGCGGGCTCAGCACGGCACCGGTGACCAGGTCGAAACGGGCGAGGTGCAGCGGGCACTCGACCTGACCGTTCTCGACCCAGCCCTCGGCGAGGGAGTAGTCCTCGTGCGTACAGGTGTCGTCGATGCAGTGGATGCGGTCACCGGACCGGAACAGGGCGATCGGCGGGGTGGTCCGGACGAGGGTTCCCTCGCCTGCGCGGAGCTCGGCGACCGAGCAGACCCGGACCCATCCGGCCTCGGCGCCGGTCATGGGCGTTCCCCGCATCAGAAGAAGATGCTGATGGCCGGGGCGAGGATCGTCGTCTGCTCGAGCACGAACTTGCGATCCGCGATCCGGTAGGGGTAGTCGCCCTCGGCGGGCCGGAGCAGGTCGAACCGCTCTCCGATGAACCAGTCCTCGTGGCGCTCCAGCCTGCTCCGGTAGACGGCGAGGTTGGCGCGGACCTCGAGCCGGCCGTCGTCCTGCTCCCGGATCCTGATGTTGGTCAACAGCCGGCGGGTGCGCGACGGCGGCTCCTCCGACCACTGGATCCCGGAGGTGACCCGGCGGATCCGGCCCCGCAGCCTGGTCATGTCGTCGTCGACGTGCGCCCCGGCACCCCGGCCGGACAGCTCCTGCTCACGTTCCCGCGTCGTGCGCGTGATGCGGGTCGGCAGCCAGTAGCGCGCGTCGTCGGTGAACAGGGCGATCCACTCCTGGTAGCGGTGCTCGTCGAGCAGCTCGGCCTCGGCGAACAGGAACTGCTCGACGCGGTGCTGCAGCTCCACCGTGGTCGCCCGCATCGCGGTACGCGGCGGGATGCCCGCCAGCTCGTCGGTCGCGGTCATGCGCTGCGCACCTCCTCCGCGGCCAGACGCTCGGCGTCCAGCTTCGCGATCTCCGGCCAGGAACGGTCGAGCATCAGGTCCCGCCAGCGCTGGTAGAAGCCGCGCGCCGCGGTCTCACTGAACGCGTCGTTCGACCGTCCCGGGAGACCGTGGGTGTCGCGCTCCTCGAAACCGAGGCCCATCTGAACGTTGAACGCGTTCTGCCGGGCCTTCCATCCGCGCAGCACCGTCTGAATCTCCGTCCAGTTCTCCCCGTCATCGGTCTCGAACACCCCGGCCGGGGTGAACAGGAACTGGTTGTACTCACGAATGGCGTCCTTGACCTCGGGCGGAGCCTCTTTGGGAACGTATGTCCACGCCCACACCTCCAGCTGCCCCGGACCGCGCGGATGCCATACCCGCAACGTCTGGGTGTTCTCCATGCCGAGCCAGGAGAAGTTGGGGAAAACCGTATTGTGCGAGTTGACCTTGTGCGCCCGGTCCACACCGATCCGGCGATAGACCTCGTCCCGGTTGGCGATCTGCCACTCGCTGAACTCCGGCCCGTAGTAGGGGTTCGGACCGAACTCCTCGAGCCAGAACGAGCCGGACCCGTGACCGTTGCCGGCGAACTGCCGGCCCGGCCCGAACGCCGGGCCCGCCTGACCGGGCTCCAACATCGCGACGATCCCCGACGCGTGCGAGAACGGCGCGTGGTACATGTCGGCCGCGAACTGCTCGGCCGCGAACTTCCAGTTGCAGTCGATCACCCACCGCGACGGGCCCGGCACCAGCTCGATGCCACCGTCGTAGCGGTCGAACGTCGCGTCGAGGTAGTAGGCCATGTCGCCCAGGTACTCCACGAACTCCGGCACGTCGTCCGACCACGTGCCGAAGACCAGGCCCCGGTAGGTGGTGATCCGCGGAACCCGGGTCGCACCCCACTTCGACTTGTCGATCCGATCCCGGTAGGCACGTTGCTGCTCCGGAACACTGACCAGGTTGCCGGCGAGGTCGTACCCCCACCCGTGATAGCTACAGGTGAACACCTTCTTCGTGCCCTCGTCCGCACGACATATGCGCATACCCCGGTGGCGGCACTGATTGAGGAAGGCCTGCACCGAGCCGTCCCGCTGCCGGACGACGAGCACCGGGTCCTCGCCCATGTAGGTCTGGACGAAACTTCCTGCCTCGGGAAGCTGGGACTCGTGTGCGAGGAACAACCAGGAACGCGCGAACACCCGCTCCAGCTCGAGCTGGTACAACTCCGGATCCGCGTAGATCCGGGGGTCGATCAACCCCTCGACCGCATTGACATCGGCAACATCCCGCATGCTCATCCTCCGCTTCGCCCGCCGACCCGGGGCGGGCAGGGAAGATCATTCACTCTGGTCGCGTATTCCCGCGCGAGATGAAGCGCACAGCGGTGCCCAGAAAGGGACTCTTCGGGAAATGAGCGATATCAGCCCCCGGTTGACAATTCCGGGCGCCGGGAAGTCCGCTAGTCGAGCAGCTGTGCGGCGAGCCCCTCGGTGGCGAGGGGGGTGGAGCCGTCGACCACGGTCCACGGCGACAGCCACGAGGCTTCCGCGAGCTGCGAGTACACCTGTGCCGTGCGGGTCTGCAACGCGCCGTCCGACTCGTAGGCGTCGCGTTCCCGGCCGGCCTCGGTGCGCTCCCGGTGCACGACCCGTTCGACGGCGACGGCCTCGGGCACCGCGAGCAGCAGCTGACGGTCGGGCGCCGGGATCCCGAACCGCTCCAGCTCCAGCTCCCGGATCCACGCGACGAACTCCCCGCCGGCGTCCTGGTGCAGCCGGGCGGCGCCGTAGGCGGCGTTGGACGCGACGTACCGGTCGACGAGCACCACGTCGTGCGTCGCCACGGCCTCCCGCAGCTGCGCGGCGGCGGCCCTGCGGTCGAGCGCGAACAGCAGCGCCATCCCGTGCACGGAGTCGGCCAGGTCGCCGAGCCTGCCGTACAGCGCGTCGCGCACCAGCTGAGCGTGCACGTCGGCCTCGTACCGGGGGAACGCGAACCGGGCGACACCAGCACCCCGGGTGGCCAGCTCCGCGCACAGGGCGTCCGACAGCGTGCGCTTGCCCGCGCCGTCCAGTCCCTCGATCACGATCAGCCGACCCACGCCGGGCACCCTAATGCGACACCTCCACCGGGCGGCGCAGCGCGTCAGGCGATGGCCCGCACCACGTCCCAGGTGGCGGCGAAGCCGGGGTGCAGGGGCAGCTCCCCGAGGCGGTCGGCCGGCACCCAGCGCATCTCGATGGTCTCGCCGGTGAGCGCGGTGAGGTCGACGGCAGCGCGCGCCTGGGCGACGACCGTGGTGTACGACCAGCCGCCGTGGTCGTCGAGGTAGCAGCCGGTGACGCTGTAGGCGTCGGACGGGAGGCCCGCCTCCTCGGCCGCCTCGCGCTGGGCTGCCTGCTCCGGCGTCTCTCCCCGGTTGCGGGCGCCGCCCAGCAGGCCCCACGTGCCGCCGTGGTGGCTCCACAGCGCGCGGTGCTGCAGGAGGATGTGGTCGCCGTGCCACAGCAGCAGCCCGGCCGCGCCGAACAGCCCCCAGTGGCGGTGGCCGAGAGCGCAATGCGTCCAACCGTCACCATCGCCGCGGGGGAGCACCACCCCACCAGAGTAGGCGCCCGTGGCCCGGAGGCGGAGGTTCAGGAAAGCCACTTTCGCCGAACGCTGAGGGCAGCAAAGTGGCTTTCCTGAACCCGAGGTGGAGCCGCCGGTCAGTAGCGGTAGTGCTCCGGCTTGAAGGGGCCTTCCACGTCGACGCCGATGTACTCGGCCTGGTCCTTGGTGAGCTTGGTCAGCTCCCCGCCCAGCGCGAGCACGTGGATCTTGGCGACCTTCTCGTCCAGGTGCTTGGGCAGCCGGTAGACGTCCTTGTTGTACTCCTCGTACTTGGTGAACAGCTCGACCTGAGCGATCACCTGGTTCGAGAAGCTGTTGCTCATCACGAACGACGGGTGGCCGGTGGCGTTGCCCAGGTTCATCAGCCTGCCCTCGGACAGCAGGATGATCGAGTGGCCGTCGGGGAACACCCACTCGTCGACCTGCGGCTTGATGTTGAGCCTGCGGATCCCCGGGTACCGGCCGAGGCCCGCGACGTCGATCTCGTTGTCGAAGTGTCCGACGTTGGCGACGATCGCCTGGTGCTTCATCCGGGCCATCGCCTCGACGGTGACGATGTCCTTGTTGCCCGTGGTGGTGACGATGATGTCGGCCTGGTCGACCACGTCCTCGAGGCGGGCCACCTGGTAGCCCTGGAGCAGGGCCTGCAGCGCGCAGATCGGGTCGACCTCGGACACGATCACACGGGCACCCTGGCCCGCGAGCGCGGCGGCCGAGCCCTTGCCCACGTCACCGAAGCCGCAGACCAGCGCGACCTTGCCACCGATCAGCACGTCGGTGGCGCGGTTCAGGCCGTCGATCAGCGAGTGGCGGATGCCGTAGGTGTTGTCGAACTTGCTCTTGGTGACCGAGTCGTTGACGTTGATCGCCGGGAACAGCAGCAGGCCCTGCTCGGCGAGCTGGTAGAGCCGGTGCACCCCGGTGGTGGTCTCCTCGGTGACGCCGCGGATGTCGGAGGCGACCGTGGTCCAGCGCTGCGGGTCCTCAGCGAGCGAGCGGCGCAGGGTGTCCAGGATGATCCGGTACTCGTCGGAGACGGTGAGGTCCTCGTCCTCGACGGTGGGCACCACGCCGGTCTTCTCGTACTCGACGCCCTTGTGAACGAGCAGGGTGGCGTCGCCGCCGTCGTCGAGGATCATGTTCGGGCCGACGATGTTGCCCTGCTCATCGGTGAACTTGAACAGCTGCTCGGTGCACCACCAGTACTCCTCCAGCGTCTCGCCCTTCCAGGCGAACACGGGGACGCCCTGCGGCTCCTCGGGTGTGCCGTGCGGGCCGAGAACGGTGGCGGCGGCCGCGTGGTCCTGGGTGGAGAAGATGTTGCAGCTCACCCAGCGCACCTCGGCGCCGAGGCTGACCAGGGTCTCGATCAGCACGGCGGTCTGCACCGTCATGTGCAGCGAACCGGCGATCCGGGCGCCGTGCAGGGGGCGCGCCTCGGCGTACTCGCGGCGCAGCTCCATGAGGCCCGGCATCTCGTGCTGGGCCAGGCGGATCTCCTTGCGGCCGAACTCGGCCAGGCCCAGATCGGCGACGGCGAAGTCGATGCCGTTGCGGGTCTGCAGCCGACTCTGGGGTCCGGCCGTGGTGTCGGCAGTGGCGGTCATGGGGTGGTAACGCCTCCTTGCTGGGGCTGTCCGGCCGGCATCGCTACTCGGCGCCGGGGCACGGACGGTGATGGGTCGACGGTCGCCGCGGCTCGCGGCCGACCGCCGGGTTGAGCGCACACGGGAAGAGCGACGGCGGACGCTGAGCGTCCTCCACGTGGGATTCCACGTCCTGCCTCCTCGTTGCGAGGTGCAGGCGCCCTTACGACCATGCAACGGCCAGGTGGTCGAGCGTGGCGGACCAGAGTCCGTCGCAGCGCCTCTCGACCCCGACTACGCGATTGCCCTGCCAGGATCCCCAAGCCGTCGGCGGGCTGTCAAACCCGGCAGTCCTGTCGTGAGGTGATGGCGCTCACAACTGCAACGCCGGGCCGTCCCCACCGCGTCACAGGGCTGATATCGCACGCCCACGACGGAACGGACAGGTCCGACCGATGGCACCTCGCATCCCCGCCGGCCGCCTTCTCGGCGGGATGGCTCTCGCCGCAACTCTGGCCGGGGTCCTCCCCGGCCAGGCGCTCGCGACGGAACCCGCCCCCACCCCCGCACCCGCACCCCCACCCGCAGCGACCGCCCAGCGTTCCGCCCCCGCACCGGCGCAGGCCACCCCGACCGTCAGCCCGGAACGGGCCGCTGCCGCCGCCAGTGCAGCGGCCGAACAGGCCCCCACCACTGTGGCGCCCTCGCCGGCGCGCCCCGCTCCCGCCCCACCACAGGAGGGGCAGCCCCAGGTCCGGGCGCCCCGGGGAGCCCCCGACACCGGCGGTGGCAGCACCGCGAACGGCGCCGACATCGCGCTGCTCGCGCTCGGCGGTCTCGGGCTGGCCGGGGCCGTCGGTACCGGCGGCATGGCCCTCGCCCGCCGCAGGCGGGACGCGACCCAGGCGTGAGCGTCGAGCACGGCGAGCCCGCCCCGGCCCGGGCCACCGGGCGGGGCGGCCCGCGCCGCCTCCCCGTGCTGGTGGTGCTCACCGTGCTGCTGGCTCTCGCCGGGGCCGGCGCGCTCGTGCTGGCCGGAACCGGAGCCTCCGGTCCCACCCGGGCGGAGCCGGTCCCGGCCGCCGCGTCGCTCGCCCTGGCGGGAGCGGCCGTGGTGGTGGCCCCGGCGGATCCGGTGCGCCTCGACATCCCCGCGATCGACGTGCACACGCCGCTGCTGACGCTGGGCCTCAACCCGGACGGCACCGTCGAGGTGCCGTCGCTGGACACGATGCCGGAGGCGAACCAGGCCGGCTGGTACGACGGCTCGCCCACACCCGGAGCGCTCGGACCGTCGGTGATCCTCGGGCACGTCGACTCCGCGCGCTTCGGCCCCTCCGTCTTCTACGACCTCGCGGCGCTCGTGCCCGGCGATCGCGTCGAGGTGACGCGAACCGACGCCAGCACCGTGACGTTCCAGGTCGACTCCGTCGCCCGCTACCCGAAGGACGCCTTCCCCACCGACGCCGTCTACGGCGACATCGACCACGCGGGGCTGCGCCTGATCACCTGCGGCGGCGAGTTCGACCGGGCGGCGCGCAGCTACAAGGACAACATCGTCGTCTACGCTTCCGCGGTATCCGCTGGGCGAGGCGAGTGAGGACCGTCGACGATCCGACGGCAGCGCCGTCGTTCGAGTCGTTCGTGCTCACCCACGGTCCCGAGCTCGTGGCGTTCGCACGCCGGCTGACCATGGACCACCACCGGGCCGAGGACATCGTGCAGGACGTCCTCGCCCGGATCGGCCTCGCGTGGTCCCGGGTGTCCCGCGTCGACGACATCCGGGCCTACGTCTTCAAGGCCGTGCTCAACGACTTCCTGTCGTGGCGACGGCGGCTGTCGTCGTCCGAGCGCCCGACAGCCGAGCTTCCCGACCTGGGCCCCGGCGCCGCACCGGGCATCGAGGACGTCGTCGTGCGACGCGACGAGATGCAGGAGGCACTGGCGCTGCTGCCACCGGTCCAGCGGGCCGTCCTGGTGCTGCGCTATTACCACGACCAGCCGGACGCACGGATCGCGGCGCTCCTGGGGTGCCGCGAGACCACCGTGCGCTCGCACGCCCGCCGGGCGCTGACCACGTTGCGCAGTTTCCGGGCCGACCGCACGAGCGAAGGGAGCAGGCGATGACCGACGCGGAGGAAGCACTCCGAGCCGGCCTCCGTGACCCGGCCCTGGACGAGGGCATCTCGGCCACCGGGCTGCTCGCCGGCGTCCGGGCCCGTCAGGAGCGGCTGCACCGTCGCCGTCAGCACGCGAAGACCCTCGCCGCGGCGGTGGCCGCCGTGCTGGTCGTCGGCGGCACGGCCGTGGTGACCACGACCGCCCGGGAACCGCGGGTGACCCCCGCCCGGCCGCCCGCCGTCGCGCCCGCGGCACCGACCCTGCTCACACCGGACGCCCCGGCGCCTGCCACTCCCCCCAGTCCGGCACCGCCGAACGCGGTGCGGCCGAGACCTGCCGCGCCGACGACCGCGACCACTCCGCTCCCCACCGTCGAGCCGTCACCCGCGGTGCAGCGGTCCCGCCCCGCGCCCGTCACCCGCGTCGCGCCGGCCGAGCCGCCCCGTGCGGAACAGCGCCCCACGCCGACGAGGAGTCCGGGAACCGCGAGCAGGCGCAGCGCCGCGTCCGAGGAACAGCCCGGCTGATCCGGCGTTGACAGGCAACCTTTTAGTTGCCTATTCTCGTTCACGTGCAGGACGACGACACCGTCTTCCACGCCCTGGCCGATGCGAGCCGGCGTGAGCTGCTCGACCGGCTCTACGCCCGTGACGGCCAGACGCTGCGGGAGCTGACTGCGGGCCTCGAGATGTCGCGGCAGGCGGTCAGCAAGCACCTGGGCGTGTTGGAGGCGGCGGACCTCGTCGTGACGCGCCGCTCGGGCCGGGAGAAGTTGCACTTCCTCAATCCGGTGCCGATCCGGCTGATCCACGACCGGTGGATCGACAAGTACACCGAGCACCGCATCGCGGCGCTCATGGACCTGAAGTCCGAGCTCGAGGAGAAGCGGCCATGACCAGCACCACCGTCCCCACCACCACCGTCCAGGTGTACCGCGTGCACATCCGGGCGACGCCGGAGGCGATCTGGGAGGCGATCATCAGCCCGGAGTGGACCAAGCGGTACGGCTACAACACCCCTTCCGAATACGAGCTGCGGGCGGGCGGTGCGTACCGGTCACTACCCAGCGAGGAGATGGTCGCGCACGGCATGCCCGCCGACTCCGCAGTGGTCGACGGGGAGGTGATCGAGGTCGACCCTCCGCGCCGGTTGGTCCAGACCTGGCGCATGCTCTTCACCCCTGAGCTGGTGGCGGAGGGCTTCACGCGGCTCACCTACGAGATCGAGCCCGAGATGGGCGGGGTCACCGCGCTGACGATCACGCACGACGTCACCGGCGCACCGATCACCGCCGAGTCGATCAGCGCCCCGGCCTCGGGCGCCGGTGGGGGCTGGAGCGTCATCCTCAGCGACCTCAAGACCCTGCTGGAGACCGGCGAGCCCCTCTACCGCTGACCGGAACGGGCAACTCACCCACGGATACCGGGCGACTCGCGCGGGAAAAACGGGCGACTCGCGGAACCACCCGCGAGTCGCCCGTTTCGGGCCCGCGAGTCGCCCGTTCCGGGTGGCTCAGCCGAGCAGGTGGTCGCGCAGCAGCGACTCGGCAGCCGTGGTGCGGCCCCGGGCGGCGAGGAGTCCGGCCGGCACGACGGCGAAGTCGGCGTCCACCACCACCGGCGCGTCGCGCAGGGCGGGCGCGAGCACCGGGTCGCTGCGCAGCGTCGCCACCACAGCGGTGAGTCCTCCCGAGCGGTCGCGCTGACGGAAGACGCCGCCGGAGAGCACGACCAGCTCCACCTCGCGTCCCACGTCGCCGTACACGCGCAGGTGGCGGCGCACGGCGATCACCGAGGCGAGTGCCGCGATCCGGCGGTCCTCGGCGGCGCTGCCCGCATCGCGCGGGACGAGCCCGATCTCGCTCGCCATCCGGGCCACCGTCGGGCCGAGCAGGTCGGCCTCGACCGGGTCGACCACGCCCTCGGCCTGGCCCTCGACGAGCACCCCGCCCGCAGCGGCGCGGACCCCGAGATCACCCTCCACCGTGCGACGGACGGAGGCCTGGTCGGCGGAGTGCACATCGGTGGTGGCGCAGCCGACGTCGACGAGGAGCACGCGGGCGTCGCAGATCCGGGCGAGCGCCGTGGCCGCGTGGCCGACGGCGTCTGGGGTGGCCACGCGCACCAGCCTGCGGAACCGGGGCGCGACGGCCGGCCCCCGGCCGCCGAGCGCGTGCCGCTGGTACAGCTCGCTCAGCGCCGCCCGCGCCGGGCCCGGCGTCAGTTCGCCGCGGCGTGGGAGCACGTTGGCGCACGCCATGACGGTGCGTCCGGTGGCTCTCAGCAGGGCGAGCGCGTCGTCCTGGGCCGCGGCGTTCCCGGCGAGCACGATCGGGGTGCGGATGCGGGCGCGCGCCAGCCGCCCCGCGTTGTGCAGCAGGTCGGCCGGATCGTCCCCGTCGGCGCCACCGAGCAGCAGCACGACGCCGGGCCGGGAGCTGCGCAGCAGCCGGACGTCGGACGGTTCCAGCGGACCGGCGTGCACGTGCACGACATGGGCGCCTGCCGAGCAGGCGACGCGGTGGCCCGCCTCCGTGGCGACCAGCCGTTCGCTGCCGACGACCGCGAGCCGAAGCCCGCCTCCCGCCGACGAGCAGGCGAGCAGTTCGGGCTCGGCTCCGAGGCCCGACGGGCCGGCGGCCGACACGGCGCGGACGGCCGCATCCATGCCGGTGAGCACGTCGCCCGCCGTGGTCGGATGCTCGGCGAAGCCCGCCAGCGCCCCGTCGGAGCGCACCAGCACTGCCTTCGTCCAGGTGGAACCCACGTCGAGGCAGACCGAAGCGGCCTGGTTCGGGGGCGTCACGGCAACCGAGCCTAACGGCAGTGCGACCGGTTGGCGTGAATTGGCGTGATGGTCAACCGCGGGAGCCGACGGTAGCTTTCCGGCATGAACCGGACGCAGAGCGAGCTGGAGGCCCGATGCTCGGACTGATGCAGCACCGTCCCCTCGCCCTGCCGCACGTCTTCCACCGGGCGGAGCAGTACTTCGGGCACAAGACGATCGTCAGCGTCGAGGCCGCGGGCGAGACCTCCATGACCGTCGCCGAATGGGCCGAGCGGGTGCGGCGGCTCGCCACCGTCCTCGACACGCTCGACGTGGGCGCCGACAGCCGGGTCGGCACGTTCTGCTGGAACACCCGCCGGCACCTGGAGCTCTATCTGGCGGCTCCGTGCACCGGGCGCGTGCTGCACACCCTGAACATCCGGCTCTTCCCCGAGCAGCTCGTGTACATCGTGAACCACGCGGAGGACGAGGTCGTGTTCGTCGACCGGTCCCTGCTGCCGGTGCTCTGGCCGCTGGTCGACAAGCTCGAGACGGTGCGCCACTTCGTGGTGATCGACGACGGTTCGGATGCGGAGGTGCCCGAGGACCCACGCGTGCACGACTACGAGGCGCTGCTGGCCGCGGCCACCCCGTTCGCCGGCACCTTCGTGATCGAGGACGAGAACTCCGCCGCCGCGATGTGCTACACGTCCGGCACCACCGGCAACCCCAAGGGCGTGGTCTACAGCCACCGGTCCGCGGTGCTGCACTCGCTGATCTCGCTGATGGCCGACGGTGTGGGCCTGGTCGAGCGCGATGTCGTGCTGCCCGTCGTCCCGATGTTCCACGCCAACGCGTGGGGCCTCCCGTACGGCTGCCTGCTCGCCGGTTCGAACGTGGTGCTGCCGGGCCCCAACATGACACCGCAGGCGATCGCGGCGCTTCTCGAGAAGCACCGGGTGAGCGTCACCGGTGGCGTCCCCACCATCTGGATGGGCATGCTGCCGCTCCTGCCCGACCACGACCTGTCGGCGCTGCGGGCGATCCTCTGCGGCGGGTCGGCCGTGCCGAAGGCGTTGTCGGAGGGGTACCGGGAGGCCATCGGTGTGCCGCTCCTGCACGCCTGGGGCATGACCGAGACGAGCCCGATCGCCACGGTGGCCGTCACCCGCAGCCAGCATGACGGGCTCAGCGAGGCCGAGCGGGCCGACGTCCGGGCCCGGCAGGGGCCTGCCGTGCCGCTGGTCGACCTGCGCCTCGTCGACCCGTCCACCGGCGAGACCCAGCCGTGGGACGACACCGCCACCGGCGAGATCCAGGCGGCCGGGCCGTGGATCGCGTCCGAGTACTACCGGGGCGAGGGTGAGGGCGTGCAGTTCACCGAGGACGGGTGGCTGCGCACGGGTGACGTCGCCACGATCGACCGTTACGGCTACGTCCGGCTCGTCGACCGGACCAAGGACCTGATCAAGTCCGGCGGCGAGTGGATCGGCTCCGTCGAGCTCGAGAACGAGATCATGTCCCACCCCAAGGTCGCCGAGGCCGCCGTGATCGCGATCCCGCATCCCAAGTGGGTGGAACGGCCCATGGCGTGCGTCGTGGTGAAGCCCGGCGAGACGCTGACCGCGGAGGAGGTGATCGCCCACCTGGAGCCCCGGGTCGCGAAGTGGTGGATCCCCGACGCGGTCGAGTTCATCGACGAGGTGCCCAAGACCAGCGTCGGCAAGTTCTCCAAGAAGACGCTGCGGGAGAAGTTCGGCGGCTACCAAACGGGCGTGCCGAGCTCCGCTGGCCCGGCCTGACCGGCCACGACACCTACACCGCCAGCCTGGTCTGAAACCGCGATGAAACCGGCGTGAGTCCGGTGGCCCGCACGCTCACCGAGCCACCGGGCACCACGAGACCAGACAGACGGAGCATCACGATGACCACCACGCCTTCCACGGGGCCGAACATCCTGGATCCCGCGCTCATCGCCGACCCGCGCGGCGGGTTCGACCTGGTGCGGGAGGAGGCGCCGGTGGTGCTCGGGCGCAGCGCCGACGGCACCCCCGCCTGGTACGTCACCCGCTACGACGACGTGCGCGCCGTGCTCGGTGACCCCCGGTTCGTCAACAGTCCGGTCCCGACCGCTGGGACCGACGCCGTGGCCAACCGGGACCAGATGTTCGAGATGCTCGGGATCTCCCGCGAGTTCGTCCCCTACATGACCTCGTCGATCCTGGACGTCGACGGCATCGACCACGTCAGGCTGCGGAAGCTGGTGTCCCGCGCGTTCACGGTGCGGCGCATCAACGTGCTCCGCCCGCGGGTCGAGGAGATCGCCGGTGCGCTGCTCGACGGCCTCGACGGGTCGGTCGACCTGATCTCGGAGTTCGCCTACCCGCTGCCGATCACGGTGATCTGCGAGCTGGTCGGGATACCGGAGGCCGACCGGCCCCTGTGGCGCGAGATGGGCGCGGCCGGCAACTCGATCGCACCGGGCGCGATGGGAACGGCCGTGCGGCAGATGGTCACCTACACCCACGACCTGATCGACCAGCGTCGTGCCCAGCCGGCCGACGACCTGCTCACCGACCTGATCAGGGCGCAGGACGAGGACGGCGACCGGCTCTCCGACGTCGAGATGGTGACGATGGTCCTGGCCCTGGTGACCGCCGGACACGAGACCACGGCCAACCTGATCGGCAACGGCGCGCTCGCCCTCCTGACCCACCCCGACCAGCTCGAGACGCTCCGCCGCGAGCACGAGCTGTGGCCGACGGCGGTGAACGAGCTGATGCGCTGGTGCGGGCCGGTGCAGATCGCCCAGCTGCGCTACGCCTCCGCGGACGTCGAGGTCGGCGGCCAGGCCATCGCGGCGGGCGAGGCCGTGCAGGCGGTGCTGGTGTCGGCGAACCACGATCCCCGCGCCTACGACGAGCCCGAGCGGCTCGACGTGACCCGCCGGCCCGCGGGCCGAGGGGACGGGCACGTCGGTTTCGGCCACGGCATCCACTACTGCCTGGGTGCTGCTCTCGCCAAGCAGGAGGGCGAGGTGGCGCTGCGCAGCCTGTTCGACCGCTTCCCCGCCATGGCACTGGAAGCGGCCGAGCAGACCTGGGCCGCCGTCCCGGGCATGCGCCAGCTGGCCTCGCTGCCGGTGAAGCTCCGCTGAGCGCCCGGGGACTCGTGGTGCCGATCGCCGAGGTCGCCGGCCGGGTGCTCGCCGCCCCACCGTCGTGCGGGACGACCCGGCTGGTGTGCGTCGACGGGCCGTCCGGCTCGGGCAAGACCTCGCTGGCCACCCGGCTGGCCGCGGCGCTGGGCCACCCTCCCCTGGTGCACATGGACGACCTCTACCCGGGCTGGGACGGCCTCGCCGACGCCGTGCCGCTGCTGCACGACCGGGTCGTCGCCCCGCTCGCTGCCCGGGCGCCGGCGCGGTACCGCCGTTACGACTGGGAGCTCGGGGCCTACGCCGAGGAACACGACCTGGGGGTGCCGCCCCTGCTGGTCGTCGAGGGCGTGGCGTCGGGAGCCCGGCCGGTCCGGGACTTCACGACGCTGCTGGTGTGGGTGGAGGCACCGCGGACCGAACGCTTCCGCCGCGGCATCGAGCGTGACGGCGAGAGCTACCGGCCGCACTGGGAGCGCTGGGCCCGGCAGGAGGCGGCGCACTTCGCCGAGGACGGCACCCGGGCCCACGCCGACCTGCGGGTGGACGGCGCCCCGTCGGTCCCCCACGACGTGGAGACCGAGCTCGTCCTGCTCCCCTGACCCGGTCACCTCCCGTGGGCTACGGCTCCAGCGACAGCTCGTAGAGGCTCACCATCACGCGCCGCCCCTTTCCCCACTGCAGAGCAGTCGTCGGGACCTCGACGTCGCCGCAGAACAGGAAGCCCGCGTTCTCGTAGTAGGCGCGCAGGGAGGCGTTGGTGGCGGAGCAGTCCAGGCGCAGCCGGTCGCGGCCCCGTTCCCGCGTGGCGCTCGCCGCCCAGCCCAGCAGCTCGGTACCCAGCCCGGCCACCTGCCGGCGCACGGCGAAGCGGTGCAGGTAGCCGGCACGCCCGTCGTCGGGCCACAGCGGGTCGGACCACTGCAGGGTGACGGTGGCGACGGCGGCACCGGCGCGCTCGGCGAGCCACACCTCGCCCGACCCGAGCGCCGGCTCGATCCACTCGGTGCGGAAGGCAGCGGGCCACTGCTCCACGCCGCGAGCGGCCAGCCAGTGGGCGGCGTCGTCGAGGACGGCGAGCACGGCGGGGCCCTCGTCCGGCTCAGCCCGCCGGATCCGCATCGGTTCCATCGAGCCGATCTTGCCTGTGGCTACGAGAGGGCCGCCAGGAGTTTCGCGATGCGGGCCCCGCCCGCCGCGAGCGCCGGCTGCGGGTCACCCCCGGTGCCGACGTGGGTGAGCACCATGCGAGCGCCGTGGCCGGTGCCCTCGGTCAGCTCCCAGCGCAGCCGGCCACCGGGTTCGGCGTCGTGTTCGAGCACATCGCCGTGCCGGAGGGCGCCGGGTGGCGCCTGCGCCGACAGCACGGCCCACACCTCGTCGGCAGGCCGGGTGAGCTGGCGCTCGTAGCGGACGCGCCATCCGTCGGTGGTGGTCTCGGCCGATCCGGCGTCGAGCCCGAACTGGGCGACGAACTGCTCGTGCAACGCCACGTGGTCCACACCGGGGTCGGTGCCGGGGCGCCCGTCGAGGGCGAGGTCCAGCGCCGCGATGCAGACGTGCCAGCCCGAGGCGAAGCTCGCGGCGCCGGGACGGTCGGTGAACGTGACCACGAGGACGAGCCGCGTGCCCGCGCCGTCCGGGTGGAGCTCCCACCGCAGGTGCTGGTCGTCCCAGGTGTAGGCGAACAACCGCGGCGGGTCGAGGTCGGTGACCGTGCCGTCGGCGCCGAACTCGAACTCCACCACGCCCCCGACACGCAGGTCCGGCGTCATCGCGGCCGGGAACCAGTCGGCGAGCCGCTCGGGTTCGGTGACCGCCCGCCAGACCTTCTCCGGCGCGTGCCGCAACCGGCGCTCCATGGTCAGCACCGACCGGCCGTCGACGGTCTCCAGCTTCTCGCGCTGTGCTGATGGTTCGCTCGCACTCTCGCTCCGCGCCGATGGTTCGCTCGCGCGCTCGCTCATGGTTCCTCCCGTGGCTCGGCATCCAGGTGGCGTTCGAGGGCGTCGAGCCGGTCGGCCCACATCCAGCGGTACGGGGCCAGCCACGCGTCCACCTCGGCGAGCGGGGCGGGATCGAGCTCGTACCAGCGGCGCTGGGCCTCGGCCCGCACCGTCACGAGGCCGGCGTCGCGCAGCACCCGCAGGTGCTTCGACGTGCCGGGCTGGCTCAGGCCGAGCTCCGCGGTGAGCTCCCCGACCAGGCGCGGGCGTTCCCGGAGCAGGTCGAGGATGCGTCTGCGGGTCGGCTCGGCGAGCACCTCGAACATCACGGCACGAACATACCCATCGGGCTATATAACCACAAGAGCATTTTTACTGGTAGGCGTCGGGCCTGCGCTCCTTCAGATGGGCGAGCACCCGGCGTGCCGCCGATACCGACCCCTCGACGTCCACCTCGGCCACCGCGATGCCCGCCTTCGACCACGTACGCGCCAGGATCTCGCCGTCCGGACCGACCACCTTGGCCTGGCCGAGGAACCGCATCCGGCCGGCACCGCCGGTGAGGTTCGACGACACCAGCACCACCTGGTTCTCCGCCGCCCGCGACCGGTCGTAGAGATCGAACAGCTTCGCCTGCCTGTCGTCGGCCATGCGCGACGCGCGGTTCGTGATGCTCGTCGGCCACGCCGACAGGCACGCCAGGATCTGCGCCCCGTCGAGGGCGAGAGTGCGGGCGGACTCCGGGAAGGTCTTGTCGTAGTCGACGAGCATGCCGAGCCGCCCGACCGGGGTGTCCACCGCACGGAACTCCGAGCCCGCGGCGTAGACCCGGGACTCACCGGGCGGCTGGTGCACCTTCCGGTGCAGGCCCAGCACGCCGTCGCCGCAGACACACGCCGCGGTGTTGTACCGCAGGCCGGCGTCGGCCTCGCAGAACCCGACGCAGACCACCATCTCCCTGGCCAGCTCCGCGACCGCCGCGACCTCGGGGCCGTCCGGGTCGAGTGCCGGCGGCAGGGCGGTGGGGTCGGGATCGGTGATGTCGTCGAGATATCCGCCGAGTGCGGCATCGGGCAGGACGAGGAGCTGAACGCCGTCACGGCGCGCGTGATCCACGATCGTCGCAACGCGGGACAGGTCGAACGCCAGGTCCCTCCCGAACCCGGCCGCAACGGCGCCGATCCGGATCGTTCCCACGGCCTCGGGCTTCAGGCGGCCGCGGGGCTCGGAGCCGCCGCAGCGTAGGTGTCGGGTCGCAGGTCGCGCAGGAAGCCCATGACGCGGCGGGCCGACTCCACCACCGCCGCGACATCGAGCTCGGCCACCGCGGTGCCGGCGGCGAAACCGGTGGTGGCGAGCACCTCGCCACCCGGGTCGACGACCTTGGCACTGGCCGCGAACCGCAGCGAGCCGAACGTCCCCATCTGGTTGGACGCGAGCCAGACGATCTGGTTCTCCAACGCCCTGGCCCGGTCGAAGAGGTCGAAGCGGCGCATCCACCGGTCCTGGGCCGGGTCGGGGTGGGCGTTGGTGGCGCTCAGCGGCCAGGCCGAGACCGAGACGACGATCTCGGCGCCGTCGAGCGCGAGGGCCCTGGCCGCCTCGGGAAAGGCCTTGTCGTAGCAGATCTGCATGCCCAGCCTGCCCACCGGCGAGTCGAACGCCGCGAAGCCGTCGCCCGCGCGGTAGCTCAGGTCCTCGCGCAGCGGTTGGTGCACCTTGCGGTAGTTGGCGAGCACGCCGTCGCCGGTGACGCACACGGCGCTGTTGTAGCGGGCACCCGCGTCGTCCCGCTCGCAGTAGCCGGCCACCACCACCATCTCGCCGGCCAGCGCGGCCAGGCGGCGGATCTCGGGACCGTCGGCACGCAGGGCGGGCGGGAGGTCCTCGGGGCCGTTCAGGTTCGCCAGGTAGCCGCCCAGGCAGGCCTCCGGCAGCGCCAGCAGCCGAACGCCCGACGCGCGTGCGTCGGACACCAGGGTCGAGATCCGCGAGAAGTTCTCCTCGAGATCGCGGCCGAAGGGGGCCGCGACCGCCGCCATGCGCAGCGTCGCCATGTCCGTGCTCCGTTCTCGGGGGGTTGATGAGCGGGGTGGCTCGCGGCCACGCCGTGCCGGATGGTCACGGCAGGCGAAGGGGGCGAGGATCGACCCCCGGACGACCCCCGCCCCCACCCGTGTCCGTCGAGCGCCTGAAGGCCGACGGGTCAGAACATGTAGGTCGAGTTGATGATCGCTCCCTTGCGGGCGTAGTGGATCAACGCGTCCTGCACGTCGAGCGGGTGC
Organism: Pseudonocardia xinjiangensis; assembly: GCF_050948425.1. NCBI lineage: Bacteria > Bacillati > Actinomycetota > Actinomycetes > Pseudonocardiales > Pseudonocardiaceae > Pseudonocardia > Pseudonocardia xinjiangensis. The sequence goes on from NZ_CP192009.1 coordinate 6,703,130, forward strand.
GTGGGGATGACACCCTCGATCAGGTCCTCCTCGCGGGCGCCGTGCAGCGAGAGACCGAAGCGGCAGCAGTAGACCTTGCCGCCCTCCTGGATGAACGTCCCCAGCGAGTTGTTGATGTTGTGCTCGCCGGGGAACGCCGAGTTGCCCGTGGTCGGGAACCCGCGGGTGGCGAGGCAGTTCAGCGAGCCGGGACCGTAGAAGTAGATCGCCGACTCGAAGCCCTTCCGCAGCGCCCGCGTGGCCTGCAGGATCGCCACGAAGCTCACGGACGACTCGTGCGCGATGCCGTGCACGAGGGTGAAGTAGGTCTCGCCGTTCTCGGCCTGGTAGTCGGGGAAGACCTTGGTGCCCCCGTAGATCGTCGAGCCCTCGGGCAGCGCCGGGTGCTGGATCTCCTCGAGGCTCTGCTTCTCGAGATCGGTCAGATCGGCCATCAGTTGCTCCTTCTGGTGGGTGGTACGACGGGATGTGCAGCGGCCCCGGCTAGGCGACGGTGCGTGGGGCGATCCAGTCCTCGTCGTCGGCAGGCGAGGTCTGGTACGGGGTGCCGGCCAGCCAGTGCAGGCCGGTGTGCACGGTGCGGTGCTGGTGGGCGACCACCTGCCGCGCGAGGTGCTCTGCATCGGCGCCGACGCCGGCGAAGCGGCCCGAGCCCCAGGTGTGCAGCCACGGCAGCCCGAGGAAGTACAGGCCGGGGCAGCTCGTGACGCCGCGCAGGTGCGTTGGGTAGCCGCGGCCGTCGAAGATCGGCAGCTCGATCCACCGGTGGTCGCGTCCGAACCCGGTGCTCCACACCACGCCGGTGACGCCGGCCGCGGCGAGGTCCAGCGTGGCCGGCTCCTCGGCCGGTTCCCAGACCGGGACGTAGCGGGGCTCGGTGGGAGCGTCGATCCCCCGGGTGGCGATGAAGGCGTCGATCGAGTCCTTGATGCCCTCCGACACCGCGTCGGCGCCGTCGAGGTTCTTGCGGAGGTCGGGAGCGAACCGCAGGAGGCCGCCGTCGATGTCCGAGAGCCGCCCGTAGAGGTGCATGCCGTCGCGGGCGAAGGCCCGCAGGTCGATGTCACGGCCGCCGTCGCGACCGGTGACGTAGTGGTTGACCCGGAACCGCACCGCGTCGGCGTCCTCGAAATCGGTGACGGCCTTGCTGTAGTAGCCCATGTCGGACAGCCACGCGACCACGTCACGGCCGCGGTAGAAGCGCGCCACCCGGGGGGCACTGCCGGTGGCGAGGTGCACGCTGCGCCCGGCGAGGTGCAGATCCTCGGCGATCTGGCAGCCGGACTGGCCGGTGCCCACCACCAGCACGTCGCCCGGCGGCAGCTGGGCGGGGTTGCGGTACTCCGACGAGTGGAGCTGGACGATGCCGGCGGGCAGCCGCTCGGCCATCCGCGGCCGCATCGGCACCTGGTACGGGCCGGCCGCCAGCACCACCTGGTCGGCGGTGAGCGTGCCCGCCGTGGTGCGGACCTCGAAGCCACCCTCCGGCCGGGCGCGCAGCCGCGTGGCCTCGACGCCCTCCACCACGGGCGCGTCGAACGACGCGGCGTAGGCCTCCAGGTAGGCGACGATCTCGTCACGGACCATGAAGCCGTCGGCGTCGTCACCCGCGTACGGATGCCCCGGGAGATCGCACTGCCAGTTGGGCGTGACCAGGCAGAACGTGTCCCACCGGCGCTTTCGCCACTCGCCACCCACCCGGTCGCGTTCCAGCACGACGTGCTCGATCGACCGCTGGGTCAGCCACCAGCTCATCGCGAGGCCGGCCTGCCCGCCGCCGATGACGACGACGGGGTGGTGGCCCCCGTCGTGGACGCTCCGCGTCGTCTCGATCACACCGACGATTACATCGAGCGCTCGTCACCGGAGCGTTTCCCCCGGAACACGCCGACGTTATGGCGTGTTGCGTGATTCTTTCCGAACGCTCACACCCTCGGCGTCGGCTCCACCGCGCCTCCCGAGCAGGGAGTGCTTGCGGCCGTACAACGCGTAGACGGCGAACCCGATCAGCATCCAGATGACGAACCGCAGCCACGTCTCGACCGTCAGGTTGAGCATCAGCCAGAGGCACGCGAGCACGGACAGCACCGGCACCAGCGGCACCAGCGGGGTGCGGAACCCGCGGTGCAGGTCCGGCCGCGTGCGGCGCAGGATCACGACGCCCACCGACACCAGAACGAACGCGAACAGCGTGCCGATGTTGACCATTTCCTCCAGCGCGCCGATCGGGAAGAACGTGGCTCCCGCGGCCACCAGGGCCCCGACGATGATTGTCGCCCGGAACGGGGTGCCCCGCGTCCTGCTCGTGCGGGCGAGGCCCTGGGGCAGCAGACCGTCGCGCGACATCGCGAAGAGCACCCTGATCTGGCCCAGCATGAGCACCATGACCACGGTGGTGAGCCCGGCGAGCGCGCCGACGGCGATCACGGTGGCGGCCCAGGTGACGCCCAGCGACTCGAACGCCGTGGCCAGGGTGGCCCGCGTGCCGTCGGGCTGGGTCTGCAGTTCGGTGTAGCGGACCATCCCGGTGAGTACCAGCGCCACAGCCACGTACAGGATGGTGACGATGGCGAGGGAGCCGAAGATGCCCCGGGGCAGCGCCTTCTGCGGGTTCTTGGTCTCCTCCGCGGTGGTGGCCACGACGTCGAACCCGATGAAGGCGAAGAACACCAGCGAGGCGGCCGCGAGGAGGCCGAACACGCCGTAGGTGCTGCTGGCCCCGCCTCCGAAGAACGAGAGCAGCGACTGCTGCAGGCCACTGGCGGTGTCCCCGCCCTCGGCGGCAGGCGGGATGAACGGGCTGTAGTTCTCGGCCTTGACGTAGCCGACGCCCACGACGATCACCAGCAGCACGATCGCCACCTTGATCGTGGTGAAGACGAGGCTGACCCGGCTCGACAGCTTGGTGCCGAGGGCGAGCAGCACCGTGAGGACCGCGACGAGCAGCAGGGCTCCCCAGTCGAGCGTGACCGGTCCGATGTCGAACGTGGTCGGCACCTCGGCGCCGAACACCAGCCCCAGGACCGTGGCCAGGTACTCCGACCAGGCCTTGGCCACCACCGCGGAGCCGACGGCGAACTCCAGCACCAGGTCCCAGCCGATGATCCAGGCGATGAACTCGCCGAAGGTGGCGTAGGAGAAGGTGTACGCGCTGCCGGCCACCGGGACGGTGGAGGCGAACTCCGCGTAGCACAGCGCGGCGAGCCCGCAGGCGATGGCAGCGAGCACGAACGCCAGCGACACCGACGGCCCGGCGACGTTGCCCGCGGTGCTGGCCGCAAGCGTGAAGATGCCGGCCCCCACCACCACGGCCACGCCGAACACGATCAGATCCCAGGTACCGAGGTCCTTGCGGAGCCTCGTGTCGGGCGCGTCCGTGTCGGCGATGGACTGCTCCACCGACTTGGTGCGCCAGATCCCGCTCTGCCTCCCCTGGACGGCCATGCCGGGAAAGCTAACTCTCGGTGCCGATCCCGGCCACCGGAAGCAATGGGCTCTCGTGTGGGCGGGTCACACGATCACCCGCGAGCCCGTGAATCGAGCGACAGTTGGGTGCGGCCTACAAGATCAATCATCCCGGCGTGATGCGCATGCATGCCCGTCGGTCGCGTAGAGCTTCCCGGGTCGAGCGGCTCGGTGCGGCTGCTCCTTGCCATCCACGAACCATGCGACGGGGTGCCGTGTACCGAGTTGGCCGATCACGAACCTGGTCACCGGCGCCGCCGGAATCCGCAAGTCCGTAGACCGGTCCTTCGCATACGCCCGCGCCCCGCGCTCGCTGATGAACACGATCTCGACGGCGCCGCTGTCATCAGGGCGGGTGGTATGGACCGAGTCGACAAGGTCGCTCACCCTGATGACCTTGCGGTGTTCGTAAGAAAGAGCGACCGACACTACCCAGATGGCGGACCCGGATGAGTCGGAGCGCGCGGCCGAGCTGGCGCGCCTCATTGCACGGGACGTCGCGACGCTCACCGACGACGAGCTGGTTGAGCTGATCCGAACGTGGGGTGAGCTGCGGAGGTCGGCGCCCGACCGGATCGGCCGCGCTGTCGCGGTCCTGTATCAACGGGACAAGTTGAGCTGGCCGGAGATCAGCCGGTTGACCGGGATCGCCGCCATGACCGCCCATGGGTGGGCGCAGCCGTACCTGACCGCGGACCACGAGACCGAGCGCGGTCCTCGCAAGGGTCGACGGCGAGAACCGGGGACCTGAGCGGCGCCGGTGGCGGCCGGGTCAGCCCGCGACGCGGGTGCGGTCGAGGTCGGGCTCGAGGTAGATCACCCTGGCGTCGGGCACCGCGGCCCGGACCCGGCCCTCGGCCTCGTTGATGCCGCGGGCGACGTCCTCGACGGACAGGCCGGGCGGCAGCGCGATCTTCGCGGCCACGAGCAGCTCCTCGGGCCCGAGGTACTGGGTCTTGATGTGGATGACCCGCTCGACGTCACCCTCCTGCAGCGCGTCGATGATCTTCGCGAGCACGGGCGGCGTGGCGCCCTCACCGACGAGCAGGCTCTTCATCTCGATGATCAGGATGATGGCGATGATGCCGAGCAGCACCCCGATGCAGATGGTGCCGAGCGCGTCGAACACGGAGTTGCCGGTGAGCACGGTGAGCCCGACGCCGAACAGCGCGAGCACCAGGCCGACGAGAGCGCCGAGGTCCTCCAGCAGCACGACGGGAAGCTCGGGCACCTTCGACTGGCGGATGAACTGCCACCACGTTCCCGAGCCCTTGAGGGGGCGTGACTCGTGGATGGCCGTGCGGAACGAGAACGACTCCAGGACGATCGCGACGACCAGGATCACCACGGCGACCAGCGGCGACGTCAGCGCCTCGTGCGACTCCAGCTTGTGGATGCCCTCGTAGAGCGCGAACACCGACCCGAGCGTGAAGAGCAGCAGCGCCACCACGAAGGAGTAGAAGTACCGGTCCCGGCCGTACCCGAACGGATGCTCCGGGGTGGCCGCGCGCCGCGCGGTGCGGCCACCGAGCAGCAGCAGGCCCTGGTTGGACGTGTCGGCCACCGAGTGCACCGCCTCGGCCAGCATGGACGACGACCCCGTGATCGCGAAGCCGACGAACTTGGCGATCGCGATGCCGGCATTGGCCAGCAGGGCCGCCACGATCGCCCGGGTTCCACCACTCGCTGCCACTGCACTCTCCTCGACCTGCGGCCCTGATCTGCGGGCGAACCCTAGCGGCCCGGGCCCGGCCTGTCCGATCAGCCCAGGCCGTCGCCGGCCAGGAACAGCTGGGTGTCCTCGGCCATGGGGATCACCGAGACCCCGGTCTCGGCCGCTGCCATCCACAAGGAGCCGCCCCGGGAGATCTCCAGCTCCTCCCCCGGTGCGCGCACGCAGGCCGAACCCGACGTGCACAGCAGGATCCGGGGGCCGCCGTCGGGCACCGTGACGGGACCGGTGGGGCCGCCCGCCCAGCGGCGCAGCAGGAACTCCTTGGCGGGGGTGTCGTAGCGGATCCACCCGCCGTCGGGGCTGCCCGTGAGCACCGGCGGGGGGCCCGCGGTGAAGTCGAGCACCCGCAGCAGCTCGGGCACGTCGACGTGCTTGGGGGTGAGCCCGCCGCGCAGCACGTTGTCGGAGTTGGCCATCAGCTCGATGCCGGCCCCGGACAGGTAGGCGTGCAGGTTGCCGGCGGGCAGGTAGAGCGCCTCGCCCGGCTGGAGCGTGACGCGGTTGAGGAGCAACGCCGCCAGCACACCCGCGTCACCCGGGTAGCGCTCCGACAGCTCGAGGACGGTGCGCGCCTCGACGTGGAACTCGCCGCCGCTGCCCGCCAACCGGACGCAGCCCTCCTGCAACGCGGGCACGAGCGTGTCCAGCATCGACTGCGGGAGGGTGATCCACGTGGTGAAGAGGGCGCGCAGGCCGTCGTGGTCCGGCTGGGCGGCGAGCAGCTCGGCGTGGCCGGCGAGCTCCGGGACCTCGAGCTCGCGCAGCAGCCGGACCGTGACCGCAGGCTCGCGGAACCCCACCAGCGCGTGGAAGTCGGTGAGGGCGCAGATCAGCTCGGGCTTGTGGTTGGGGTCGCGGTAGTTGCGGTCGGCCGCGTCGGGCGAGAGGCCTGCGGCCTCCTCGCGGGCGAAACCGGTGCGCGCCTGCTCGATGCTGGGATGGGCCTGCAGGGACAGCGGCTCGTCGGCGGCCAGCACCTTGAGCAGAAAGGGCAGGGTCGAGTCCCAGTGACCGCGGCGGTCCACCCCGAGCAGCCGCTCCGGGTCGGAGCGCAGGGCGTCGAGCAGCGATGTGTGCGAGCCGTCCGCATGCACCAGACGCGACGGGTCGCCCGGGTGCGCACCGAACCACAGCTCGGCCTGGGGGTGCGGCGAGGGCACCTCGTGGCCGAGCAGATCGGCGATCACCGTGCGCGAGCCCCACGCGTAGGCCCGCACCGGGTTGTCCAGCAGCTCCACGGTCTCGTCAGCTCTCCTCACGCCTGGCACCCCGGTACCCCGGCTCGATCGTGCGGGTGGCCAGCCCCAGGTACACCGCGGCCACGTCGAAACGCGACGCGAGCAGCCCCGCCCGCAGCACGCCCGCGTGCGCGACGCCCCGGGCCACCTCGTCCACCGGGTGCACCACGTCGGCGGACGGCCACTGCCGACCGGCGAGCCGGAGCGTGACCTGGGCGGGGTCATCCTCCCCGGTGGCGAGCAGCACGAGGCGCACGGGGGGCGCCTCGGTGGTGCCGTCGGGGTCGTCGAACGGGTCGTGGAACACATCGGCCCCGGTCGCCGCCCGGTCCAGCGACCGGACCAGCCCGGACGCGGTCGCGGCGCGCCCGACGTTGTCGGCGTGGGCCACCACACCGGCGTGCGTGGCCAGTGCCGCGGCGGCGTGGGCGGCGACCGCGGTGCCGAGCGGGTCGGTGCCCCACAACAGCGGCGTGTGCTCGGCCAGGCGCAGCGCGAGGGACTTCGCCGGGTTCATGAACGGCTCGTGGCCGGGCTGGTTGCGCTCCGCCTCGGCATCGAGCTGGTCGGCCAGCGGCTCGAGCGCGGGATGCAGTGGAGTGGTGAAGAGTTCGAGCGCTCCCGCCACGACGAGCCCGACGGCCAGCGCCCGTGGCAGGTCGAGACCCGGCGGCACCGGGATCCGCTGTTCCACCAGCCGCACCCGGCCGGCCCCGGCCGAGGCGACCGGACCGTCCGCGGGAGCCGACAGCACGACCTCGGCACCCCGGCGCACCGCGAACGCCACCCCGTCGGCGAGGTCCGCGTCGTCGGCGTCGGCGGTGTGGGCGATCACGACGTCGAGCGGTCCGACCCAGCCCGGCACGGTGTCGGCGACCACGACCGGCACGGGGCACGTCGGTCCGAGCGCCGCGGTGAGCAGGCCCGCTGCCGCGCCGGAGGTACCCGGCCTGCGCAGGAGCACCAGCGCGCGCGGCCGCGAGCCGGCGAGATCAGAGATACGGGCGTCGGCGGCCCCCTGGGCCGCTGACCGCACCTGGGCGCCCGCCGTGGCGGCACCGCGGAGCACGCCACTCGTGTCGAGGGCGGTCAGCGCCCGCGGATCGGCGAGCAGGATGTCGTCGAGCACGGTCACCCGCCGACCGCACCGGAGGTCGGGGGGTCGGCGGGCTGGATGGCCTCGTCGAGCAGCAGCACCGGGACACCGTCCACCACGGGGAAGGCGCGGCCGCACTCCGTGCAGGTGAGCACGTCGGCCGCCGGGTCGGTGGCGGTGCCTGCCCGCAGCGGGGCGTGGTCGTCGGAGGGGCAGGCCAGGATGTCCATCAGCTGGGGGTCGAGCTCTACGGCCACGGTCTACCTCTTTCTGTGCGTAACGGCTCCGCGGGGCGGATCCGTACCCCGCGATGCTGCCAGGGCGAAGCGCTCGGCGCCGGGTCCATCCGGACACGGTTTGCGTGCCCGAGGACCGTTCGCTAAGCGCGGATGACCGCGAGAACCTCGTCACGCAGCACGGCGACCGCCTCTGCGTCGGCGGCCTCGACGTTGAGCCGGAGCAACGGCTCCGTGTTCGACGCGCGCAGGTTGAACCACGACCCGTCGGGCAGCCGCACGGTGAGCCCGTCGAGCTCGTCGAGCTCGACCCCGTCGCGGCTCCCGTAGCGCTGCTTGATCGCGGCGATCCGGCCGGCCTGGTCGGCAACGGTCGAGTTGACCTCACCCGACGCGGCGTAGCGCTCGTAGCCGGACATGAGCTCCGAGATCGGCCCCTCCTGCTCGGCCAGCGCGGCCAGCACGTGCAGCGCGGCGAGCATCCCGGAGTCGGCGTTCCAGAACTCGCGGAAGTAGTAGTGCGCCGAGTGCTCCCCGCCGAACACGGCGCCGGTCTCGGCCATCGTCTGCTTGATGAACGAGTGCCCCACCCGGGTGCGGACCGGCCTGCCCCCGTGCTCGGTGACGATCTCCGGCACCGCCTGCGACGTGATCAGGTTGTGGATGACGGCGGAGCCGGGCGCCTTCGCCAGCTCACGGACGGCCACCAGCGCGGTGATGGCGCTCGGGCTGACGGGGCCGCCGAGCTCGTCGACGACGAAGCAGCGGTCGGCGTCACCGTCGAAGGCGAGCCCGATGTCGGCGCCCTCCTCCACCACGCGCTTCTGCAGGTCGACGAGGTTGGCGGGGTCGAGCGGGTTGGCCTCGTGGTTGGGGAACGTGCCGTCGAGCTCGAAGTACATCGGCACGACGTCCACCGGAAGCTGCCCCAGCACGGGCGGCACCGTGTATCCGCCCATGCCGTTGCCCGCGTCCACCACGACCCGCAGCCGCCGCCCGGCGGGCAGGTCGACGAGCCCGCGGAGGTACTCGGCGTAGCCGATGAGCAGGTCGCGCTCGGTGACGGTGCCGCCGCCGGGACCGGCAGGCACCCCCGCCTCGACGGCCTCGCGGATCTCCGTCAGGCCCGTGTCCTGCCCGATGGGGACCGCGCCCGCCCGGCACAGCTTGATCCCGTTGTACTTCGCCGGGTTGTGGCTCGCGGTGAACATCGCTCCCGGCAGGCCGAGCGTGCCGGAGGCGAAGTAGAGCATGTCGGTGCTGGCCAGACCGATCGAGACGACGTCGAGGCCCTGCCCCGTGACACCGTCGGCGAACGCGGCCACGAGTTCGGGAGAGCTGCTGCGCATGTCGTGCCCGACGACCACGGCGCTCGCGCCGTCGGAACGCACGAGTGACGCCATGGCGGCGCCGATGTCCCGGACGGTCGGGGCGTCGAGCTGGTCACCGACGACACCACGGATGTCGTAGGCCTTCACGATCGCCGACAGGTCTGCCACGGGTAAAGACCCTAGCGGGCGCCCGAACCCGCAGACGGTCGGCCGCGCCGCTCAGTCCTCTGCAGGACCCGGAAGCACCCGAAGGTGCCCTCGACGGCCGGTGCCGGTGGTGGGCACGGCGTCGACCGGCCGGTCGACCCGGCCTGCCTCCCGCACGGCCTCGGCCAGCGCGGTGAGGTCGTCGTTGCTGTGCGGGGGCGGGGCGAACTCGCCCTCGAACCGCACCACCTCCCAGCCGCGCGGCGCCGTGAGGCGGTGCGCGTGCTTGGTGCACAGGTCATAGGAATGCGGTTCGGCCTGCGTGGCCAACGGGCCTACGACCGCCGTGGAATCGGCGTAAACGTAGGTGAGCGTGGCCACCGCGAGCTCGGTGCACCCGGTCCGCGAACACCGCCGCACACTCAGCACGTCACTGACGATAGCGCTTGGACCGCCTGTCATCCCACCGCGACGCGCGGGCATCGAGCAGCGGGCCCGCGTAGCCGTAGGATCGCGCGGGTGACCACCGCGCGCCGCATCCTGCGCCGCTCGCCCCGCCGGCGGGACCGACGAGGCCGGGGCCTGCGCGGGCTGATGTATCCGGCCACCACGCCTGCCTCCCGAACCCGCGCGGAGAAGTTCGACGCGATGGTGCTGGAGGCGCTCGAGCCGATCGAGCTGCGCTGGGGCACGGAGCTCGCCGAGCTGGACCTCGCCGTCGACGAGGTGCCGGAGGTCGACGAGACGTCGCCGGACGAGGTGGTCTGGGGCCAGGGCGTGCTGGCCGACATCGGGGTGCCGCTCGCCCAGCTGGTGCCGGCGGGCGTCGACCCGGAAGGACTGCCGTCGCGGGCGCGGATCGTGCTCTACCGGCGTCCCCTCGAGGCGCGTGCGCGTGGTGGCGCCGACCTCGCCGACCTGCTGCACGAGGTGCTCGTGGAGCAGGTGGCGGAGTACCTCAACATCGAGCCCGACGCCGTCGACGGCGGCGCCTGAGGCGAGGGGCGGACACCGCCCCTGTCCGCCGGAGCGGTGGCGGTCACCGGGCCGGCAGGTGAGGACCCGATGCTCGCCCGCACAGCTGTCTCCCCGACGCTGCTGATCGGGGGGCTGCGGGCGAGACCGGGGACCGGGTGGCCAGGTCGGTTCGGGCGTCAGGCCGGGGGGCTAGGAGACGGCGCGGCGCAGTCTGCGCCGTTCCCGCTCCGACAGGCCGCCCCAGATCCCGAACCGCTCGTCGTGGGCGAGTGCGTAGTCCAGGCACTCGGCCCGCACCTCGCAGCCCGAGCAGATGCGCTTCGCCTCTCGCGTGGAGCCGCCCTTCTCCGGGAAGAACGCTTCAGGATCGGTCTGCGCGCAGAGCGCGCGCTCCTGCCAGTCCTGCTCCTCGGCATCATCCTCACCGAGCGAAACGATCCCCTCTCCGAACGGATCGAGAGCCGGAAACGGCACACCCGCCGTCGTCTCGACCAGCTCCATCGTGGCTGTGATCACGTTCACTCGCCCACCTCCCCGCACCCCGGCGAATGGCTGCCCGCGGGGATCCATCGGTACCCCACCCCTGAATAACAGCTATGTAAGTACAGCGCTGTCAGTCGGGCCTTGGCAAGCCGAAGCTGCCGTCCGGGTGATGCACTCCACCCGGTCGGTCGCGCGATCAGCACAATGGTCAGGTGCGCCACGTATCGAAGAGGGTCAGTCCGTGGTTCCTGATACTTCTGGCCGTGGCGATCGGCGGTGGCGTACTCACGGTGCTCGGCACGCCGGAGATGGTGTTCGCCGGCACATCCGTGCTGCTCACGGCCGGTGTCGTGCTCCTGGTTCTGGGGGGCTGGGCGGTGTCGCTGTGCCTCCACGAGTTCGGTCACGCGGCCGTCGCGTACCGGGGCGGCGACCTGTCGGTGCGAGACAAGGGGTATCTCACCCTCGACATCCGTCGCTACACCGATGTCGGACTGTCGTTCGTCCTCCCAATCGTGTTCCTCCTGCTGGGTGGTATTCCGCTACCTGGTGGCGCTGTGTGGATCAACCATGCGGCGATCAGGTCACGCGGCATGCGGAGCTTGGTCTCACTTGCCGGTCCCGGGATCAATTTCGTGATCGGAGCGTTACTTACGGCAGCCGTGGCGCTCGTGCCGATGCCGTACGGGCTCGCCGTCGGGCTGTCGTGCCTCGCGCTGATCCAGGTGCTCGCATTCGTCCTGAACATCCTGCCGGTGCCGGGTCTCGACGGGTTCGGGGTACTCGAGCCGTACCTCTCCCTGCCCGCGCGCCGGCTGGCGGCACAGGTGCGCCCGTGGGCCCCGATCGTCCTGTTCCTGTTGATCATCGGGGTGCCCGGCGTTGCCCAGCTGTTCTTCCAGGCGGGCGGCGCGGTCTACTCCGCGGTCGGCGGCGACTTCGGCCTCGCGGCCGAGGGGTACGACCAGCTGCTCTTCTGGCGCTGACCTGCCAGGCCCGTCCTCATTGCAGCAAAGCCACGTTCATGCCGTCAGATTGCGTGAACGTGGCTTTGCTGCAATCCGGGGTCCTGCGCGGCGCGGACCATCGTGGCCACCGTGTCGGAGTCCTCGGGCAGCGCGTCGAGGGGCCACCAGCGCAGGTCGAGGGACTCGTCGCTGATCCGGGGCACCGCGCCGGCCGGTGCGTGCACCAGGAACCGGACGTCGAGGTGGCGCGTCGGCACGCCGCTGGAGCAGGTGATCGGGTGCACGCCGATGTGCAACGGCTGCGGGGCGATCGTCAGCCCGTCGATGCCGGACTCCTCGGTCGCCTCCCGCAGCGCGGCGTCCCGCAGCGAGACGTCGGCGTCCTCGCAGTGACCACCGAGTTGCAGCCACCGTCCGACGCGCGGGTGCAGGGTGAGCAGCGTCCGCTCGCCGTCGGCGTCGAGGACCAGCGCCGAGGCCGTCAGGTGCCCCGGCTCGCACGACCGCGAGCACGCATCGTCGGGCCGGGCCGCGAGGAACGCGAGCAGGGCGTGCTGCAGCGCCTGCTGCTCCTCGCCCACCGGCTGCCAGGCCGCCAGCTCGGCTGCCGCGGTGGCCGGGGCTACCACTCGACGAGCCCGGTCCCCGGATCCCGCGGCGGCCGTGGGACCAGCGGCTGGGCCGGCATCCCGACGGCGACGGCACCGAGCGGCTGCCAGTCGGGCGGCAGGTCGAGCGCTGCGCGCACCACGTCGGGGGCGAAGATCGTGGACCCGACCCAGCAGGACGCCAGCCCCTCGGCGGCCAGTGCCACCAGCAACGACTGCACCGCCGCGCCTCCCGCCACCGTGAACATCGTGCGTTCACCGAGGCGACGGGCCTCGTCGGGATAGGTGTGCATGCCGTCGCCGGTGCGGAAGGCCAGCACGAGCTCGGGTGCGCGGCGCAGCAGGTCACCGCGGCGCATCCGGCGCTCGACCTCGTCGGCCGGGCGGCCGTCGGCCTCCAGGTGCTCGCGCCACCGGGCCGCCATCCCGTCGAGCACGGCGGCCCGGCGCTCGGCGGTGCGCACCCAGGCGAAGCGGATCGGCGTGCTGTGGTGCGGCGCGGGCGCGGTGAGCGCCACGCCGACGGCCCGGCGCAACGCGGCGCCGTCGACCGGCTCGGCGGAGAAGTCACGGGTGCTGCGGCGCAGCAGCACCGCCTCCCGCCTGCCCTTCGCGATGGCTTCGTCGGTGCCCAGCCAGAACATGTCCTCGTCGAGCGGGCGCACGAGCTCACGAGCGGTGGAGCCGTCGTCGACGGGGCGCATCCCGCGCACCACGGCCACCGGCAGCCCGCCCAGCTTGCCCTTCACGAGGTCGGCGGCAGACGCCAGCTCGTCGGCGATCGCAACCTCGGTGACCAGCAGCTCGTTGCCCTCGGCGTCCTCGGCGCCCGCGTACCGGTGCAGCACCTCGAGGCCGGCCGAACCGATCGCGACGTCGGTCTGCCCGACCCGCCACGACCGGCCCATCGTGTCGGTCACCACCACGGCGACCTCCACACCGAGCAGCCGTCCCAGCTCCGCACGCAGCCGCGCCGCGCTGGCGTCCGGGTCGGCCGGCAGCAGCGCCAGCTCGTCGCGCCGCACGTTGGAGCCGTCGATCCCCGCTGCGGCCTGCACGATGCCGAGCTTGCCCGCGACGATCAGCGTGCGCCCGCGCCGCGCGAGAACGCGCTCCGTCTCGGCGTCCACCAGCTCACGACGCAGCGCGTCGCGCGCCTCGGGGTCGGTGGGCGCGGGCACGAGGCGGCCCTCGACCTTGGAGAAGATCTTCGACGTCACCACGACGACGTCGCCGTCGACGATCCACGGGGCGGCGGCGGCGAGCGCGCCGGCCAGGTCGTCGCCCGGCCGGAACTCCGGCAGCCCGCGAACGGGGAGGACGGTGATCGCGTCGGGGGCGGCGTGGTCGGTGACCGGCTGCTGGTCAGGCAACTGCGGCACCGGCCAGCTCCAGGGCGCGGCGCGCCATCTCGGCCGTGGCGTCGACGTCGGTCATCAGCAGCGGAACCGACCGCACCTCGACGCCGGGCACCTCCGCGGTGTCGCCGGTGTGCACGAGCCAGCCGTCGAGCAGGCCGCCGTCGGCGCGGGCCCCGAGGTGACGGCCGACGGCCTCCGCCGTGGTCTCCACCCCGATCGCGCTGAGGCACGCGTCGGCCATGCCCCGCAACGGCCTGCCTCCGACGATCGGCGACAGCCCGACGACCTTGGCGCGCGTGTCGCGCAGGGCGTCGCGCATCCCGGGGATCTCCAGCAGCGTCCCGATGCTCACCACCGGGTTGGACGGCGCGACGAGCACCGCGTCGGCCCCCGCGATCGCCTCCCGGACCGCGGGCAGCACGGTCGCCTGCTCGGCGCCGATCGAGGCGAAGCTGTGCGCGACCGGCTCGGCCTTGTGCCGCACCCACCACTCCTGGAAGTGGATCGCCTTGCGCGCCTTCGGGCCCGTCTCCGGGTCGTCGACCACGACGTGGGTCTCCACGCGGTCGTCGGTGGCGGGCAGGAGCGTGACGCCGGGCTGCCAACGGTGGGACAGCGCCGCCATGACGTCCGAGAGCGGGTAGCCGGCCCGGAGCATGCGGGTGCGGACGAGGTGGGTGGCGATGTCGCGGTCACCGAGGCCGAACCACGTGGGGTCGGCCTCGTAGGCGGCGAGCTCGTCGCGCACCGCCCACGTCTCCCCCGCCCGGCCCCAGCCGCGCTCCGGGTCGATGCCCCCGCCGAGCGTGTACAGGCAGGTGTCCAGGTCGGGGCAGATGCGCAGGCCGTGCATCCAGACGTCGTCGCCGACGTTCACGACGGCCGTGATCTCGTGCTCCGACTCGCCCGCCCCGACGGGAGGCAGTCCGAGGGCCGCCTTCACCCCGAGCAGGAACCTGGCCCCACCGACGCCGCCGACCAGCACCGTGACTCTCACCCGCGCGAGCCTACGCGCGGGAGATCGGCCGCTGAGCAGCGGCGGCGGGTACCGGGACGCCCGGACCAGGGCGCAGGTCAGGGCTTTCCGTCGCCCACGCCCGCCCGGTTCACCGGAAGGCGGTGGCCTGCTCGGCCGCCCATCGGTCGAAGCGGAGCGGCGGGCGGCCGGTGAGCCGTTCGACGGTGTCGGCCACGGTGGACGCAGCCGCCGGCGGGTTCGACTGCCACGCGACGAGCAGGTCGATCAGCTCGTCGGCATAGCCGTCGGCCCGCCACCTCGCCCTGGCCTGCTCCTCGGTGAGCTCCACGAACTCGACGGGCCTGCCGATCGCCCCCGCGATGACCGCCACCCGCTGCCGCGGGGTCAAGGTCTCCGGACCCGTGATCGAGTAGGTCCGCCCGGCATGGCCCTCACCGACGAGCACCGCGGCCGCCACCGCCCCGACGTCCGCCTCGTGCACGACGGCCACGGGCACGTCAGCGAACGGCTCCCGCACCACGCCGTCGGTCGCGATCGAGGCCGCCCAGGCGAGCGCGTTGCTCATGAAGTCGACGGGCTGCAGTCGCGTCCACTCCAGACCGCTCGCCTCGACGGCCTGCTCCACCGGCCCGTCCTGCCCGTTCCACAGCAGGGCGACCCGCCGGACGCCCGCCTTCTCCGCGAGGTCGGCGATCTCGGGCCCGGTCGTCAGGGTGGCGTAGTCGTCGCCGCCCGTCGTGAGCAGGTGAACCGCCGTCACGCCGTCGAACGCCGGGCCGAGGGTGTCCGGATCGGTCAGGTCACCCGCCACCACCTGCACGCCGGCGGGCAGCGCGGCGCGTTCCGGGCGGCGGGTCAGCGCGCGGACGTCCTGGCCCGTGCGAAGCAGGTGTTCCACCACGTGACGCCCGGCCTTGCCGGTGGCGCCGGTCACGAGAATCGTCATGGGCGGGACGCTAGGAGCTGAAGTCGACTACAGGTCAATACCGACGGACAGGATCAACCGGACATCCACCCACCGTCCACGATCCACCGCTGCCCGGTGCAGGAGCGGCTGTCGTCGGCGGCGAGCCAGAGCACCATCCGGGCGATGTCGTCGGGCTCGAGACGGTGCGGGAGGCACTGCGCTCTGGCCCGGTCGGCGTCCGCCTCCGGGGTGAGCCAGTGCTCGAGCTGACGCTCGGTCATGACCCAGCCGGGCAGGACGCAGTTGACGCGGACGCCGTCGGGTCCGTAGTCGCGGGCCAGCGAGCGGGTCATGCCTTCGATCGCGGCCTTGGCGGTCATGTAGGCGGTGAGGTCGAGCAGGTCGATGTGGGCGCTGATCGACCCCAGGTTGATGATCGAGCCCCGCCCGGCGGCGCGCATCGCGGGGGCGACGGCCTGGGCGGCGAAGAACTGGTGGTCGAGGTTCACCCGCATCCGGGCGTCCCAGTAGGCGGGGTCGATCTCGGCGCTGGGGTGGCGGGTGTCGTCGGCGGCGTTGTTGACCAGCACCTGCACGTCGCCGAGCTCACCGGCGATCTCGGCGATCGTGGTCCGGTAGGCGTCGAGGTCGCGGACGTCGCAGCCGCGGAAGAGCGGCCGGGGGTGCCCGTCGGCGGCGACGGTCTCGACGAGCGCGGCACCGGCCTCCTCGGCGATGTCGACGAACCCGACGCGCGCGCCCTGCGCGGCGAACTGGCGGACGAACTCCGCCCCGAGCCCGCTGGCCCCGCCGCTGATCAGCACCACGGCGTCGCGCAGGCTCGGGTAGGTGGCGTACCCGGTCACGGCACCACCACGGCGCGACCGGTGGCGCCGTCGCGCAGGGCCCGGTAGGCGTCCTCGACGCCGTCGAGGGGGTACTGCGCGCCCAGCAGCGCTTCCAACGGGAGCCGCCCGGCCTGGTACAGCGCCAGGATCCGGGGCAGGTCCACCGGCGGGTTGGCCGAGCCGTAGAGGCTGCCGACCAGGTGCTTCTGCTGCTGCACCAGCTCGTTGATCGGGATCGACGCGGTGGCGTCCACCGCGGCCAGCCCGACCGCGATCGCGGTGCCGCCGGGGCGCAGCGCGGTGAAGGCCTGGCGCAGGGTGTGCGGGCTGCCGACGGCGTCGAGCGCCACCTCGGCGCCTCCCCCGGTCAGGTCCTGCACCGCCGCCACCACGCCGGCCGCGTCCAGGCTGCCGGCGTCGACGGTGTGGGTGGCGCCCAGCTGCCGGGCCAGCTCCAGCTTGTCGGCGGCCATGTCCACCACGACAACGGGTCCGGCCCCGACCAGGACCGCGCCCATCACCGCCGACAGCCCGACACCGCCCGCGCCGATCACCAGCAGCGGCCGGCCGGCCAGCTGGCCGCCGACGTTCACCACCGCACCGAGCCCGGTGATCACGGCGCAGCCGGTGACCGCGGCGACCGCGACCGGCACGTCCTCGGGCAGCGGCACCACCGCGCGCTGCGACACCACCGCCCGCTCCGCGAAGCACGAGACGCCCAGGAAGTGGTGCACCTGCTCCCCGCCGCGGTGCAGCCGCGAGGTGCCGTCCATCAACCCGCCCGAGCGGGCCTGCACCCGGCCGTAGATGCACATGACCGGGCGGCCGGTCATGCAGAACTCGCAGAACCCGCACCGCGGGCGCCAGGTGAACGAGACCCGGTCCCCGACCTTCAGCGTGTCGACCCCGGAGCCGACCTCCTCGACGACCCCGCAGCCCTCGTGCCCCAGCACGATCGGCAACGGGCACGGGATGTCGCCCGCCATGTAGTGCAGCTCGGTGTGGCACACCCCGGCCGCCTCCACCCGCACCAGCACCTCGCCGTCGTGCGGGGCGTCGAGCTCGACCTCCTCGACCTGCAGCGGCGTGCCGGGTTCGCGCAGGACGGCGGCCCTCATGCGGCCGTCCCGTTGCCCGCCCGGCCGGCGTACCAGTCCTCGGGACCGTTCTCGGTGACCGCGACGAAGACGTCGTCGGGCCGGACACCCACCGCCTCCAGCTCCTCCGCGATCGCCGCGAAGGTGGCCTTCTTGGTCTCGGTGCTGTAGCCGCGGACCATCAGGATCTGCACGAAGACGACGGCGCCGCGGTCGACGCCGAGGTAGTGCCGGTCGTAGGCGAAGGACTCGACGGGCAGGCTCCGCACGATCTGGAACCGGTCGTCCACGGGCATCCCGAGACCGCGCACCAGGCCCGCGTTGACACCGTCGGCGATCGCGCGGCGCTGCTCGTCGGGGGTGGTGTCGGGCAGGTCGATCCTCACCAGCGGCATCAGGCCCACGGCTCCTTCGTCACACGGACATCCTGCCCCGTACGGGCGGACTCGCCGATCGCCAGCGCGATGGCGTGGTCCTGGCAGCCCTGCGCGAGCGGGTAGGGCTCGGGGCCCTCCCCGCGGGCCCACGCTCCGGTGGCCTCCAGGAACGCCGCGACGGCGATGTCGTCCTCGGACAGCCGGGTGCCGACGTAGGGGTTGCGGTACACCACCTTGCCGTCGACGCTCACGAAGTCGAGGTCGTTGCCCTCGAGGTTCATGTCGACCCCGGTGCGGCGGTAGACGAGGTGCGACTCGACGGGGCTCGTGGCGTCGACCATCCGCACGAGGCGGTCGTCGACGAGCTCGCCGGTGGAGCCGCGGACCACGATCCGCCGGGCGCGCAGCGGGTTCCACCACTGGTTGTCGGTGAAGTCGTAGAGGCCGGAGCGGCCGCCGAAGTCGATGGTGGCAAGCGTGGTCTTGCGCGGCTCTGGGGCAGCGTCCTCGTGCCAGCCGCCGAACGAGAGCGGGTCGACCAGCGGCGCGGTGAAGTCGCGCCCGGTGACCACGGCCTCGTCCATGTCCACGCCGAGCAGGCCGCGGATGAGGGAGACCGCGTGGTACATGTGCGTGGAGGAGAGCTGCACCGAGGTGGGCTCGCCGATCAGGCCGTCGCGCACCACCGCGAGCCGGGCGGCGTGGCCCGGCATCAGCAGGTACTGCTCGGCCACCTGCACGAGGCCACTGCCGCCCACGTCGGACCACAGGGAGCGCAGGCCGTCGAGGTCGGGGGCCGGTGGGGTCTCGGCCAGCACGGGCACGCCGAGGGCCACCACCTCCCGCGTGGTGACGGGCATCTGGCCCCACGGCACCGACGCGATCACGAAGTCGGGACGGTCCGCGGCGAGCAGTTCCTCCACCGTGCGGAACGTCGGCACGCCCCACTCGGCGGTGACCTCCTGGCCCCGCTCGGCGGTCCGCGTGACGACGCCTGCGGCGCGCAGCCGGTCGGGGGCGGCCCGGGCCAGCCGCAGGAAGAACAGCGAGCGCCAGCCGCTGCCGACCACGCCGAACGTGGTGGGGGTGCGGGGCGTGGGGTCGGGTGCGGTCATCGCAGCCAGTTCTCCTCGGCGGGGGTGAGGTCGGCGAGCACGGTCCAGAGCTCGTCGGGGATCGGGTGGGTGGCGAGCTGGATCGTCTGCTCCAGCCGTTCCGGCCGGGACATCCCGACCACCGTGGACGTGATGCGCGGCTCCCGCAGTGAGTACTGCAGCGCGGCTGCCGCGAGTGGCACGTCGTGCTCGGCGCAGGCCCGTTCCATGGCGGCGGCGGCCGCGAGCACCGGCTCGCGCGCAGGGCCGTAGGCGTACTTCGGCTGGGCCGCCGGGCCCTTCACCAGCAGGCCGCCCCCGAAGGGAGCGCCGTTCAGGACGGCCACGCCGGCCGCCGCGCACTCGGCGAGCAGCGGTTCGGCCGAGCGGTCCAGCAGCGTCCAGCGGTTGTGGGTGAGCACCACCTCGAAGGCACCGGTGGCCACGAACCTGCGCAGCAGGTCGATCGGGCCGCCCGCCACGCCGATGTGGTCGACCAGTCCCTCCGCGACCAGCTGCTGCATCACCTCCACCGGGCCGCCGGGGGCGGTGGCCTCGGCGAAGGTGATCCGCTCGGGATCGTGCAGGTGCAGCAGCCGGATGCGGTCCACCCCGAGGTTGGCCAGGCTCTCCTCGAACGACGCCCGCACGCGCGGCCCGTCGAACGGACCGCCGTCCACGGGGTCGACCTTGGTGGCGAGCAGTACCCCGTCGGGCACGCCGCCCAGCTCCCGAACCACCGCGCCGATGCGGCGCTCGCTGGTGCCCGCGCCGTAGCCGTTGGAGGTGTCGACGAAGGTGAACGGCCCGGCGAACGCGCTGCGGACCGTGGCGAGCGCCCGTTCCTCCGGCACCGCGTAGCCGTAGACGGAGGTCATGTCGCCGAGCTCACCGGTGCCCACACAGAGCGGGGTGACACTCAGTCCGGTGCGGCCGAGGGCCCGCGGGGTCAGCACGTCCACGAAGTCTGCTCCTGTCCGATCTTGCTGTCACTGCTCACGACTTCCCTCTCAGGTCTTCACCGCACCGGCGGTGAGCCCGGCGACGAACCAGCGCTGGAAGACCACGTAGGCGATCACCATCGGGAGCGCACTCAGCGTCATCGCGGCGGTGAGGGCGGGCCAGTTGGTGGAGTACTGGCCGATCAGTGCGTTGGCCGCCGGCTGGATGGGCTGGTCGCCGGGCTCCGAGATCAGCGCGCTGGCGAACAGCAGCTCGTTCCACACCCCGATCATCTGGAAGATCGCCACGGTGGCGATGCCGGGCATGGCCAGCGGCAGCATCACCCGCCAGAAGATCTGCACCTCGCTGGCGCCGTCCAGCCGGGCCGCCTCGGCGAGCTCGTTGGGGAGCGCCTCGAAGAACGTGCGCATCAGGAACAGCGAGAAGGAGACGCCACCCGCGGTGTAGACGAGGATCAGGCCCAGCTGGCTGCCCAGCAGCCCGAAGGTCTGCAGCTCCAGGTAGACCGGGATGAGCGTCGCCACGCCCGGCAGGAACAGCGCACTGGTGATCACGAAGAACAGCAGGTTCCGCGCGGTGAAGCCGATGCGGGCGAAGGCGTAGCCGGCCAGCGTGGCGGCCACGATCGTGAACACGAGTGTCGCGCCGGTGATGAGCACGCTGTTGAGGAAGTTGCGCCAGATCTCCAGCTCGTTCCAGGCGAAGACGTACGCCGAGAACTGGATCTTCTCCGGGATGAGCGGCCCGGAGAACGCGGTGTTCTGGGGCCGCAGCGAGGTGAGCACCATCCACACGAGCGGCCCGATCGCCCCGGCGGAGATCACCACCATCGCCGCGTGCCACAGCACCCGCCGCAGCACCGCCCCCGGGTCGCGGCGCCTGCCGCGCGCCACCGGGGGCGGCGCCGGCGGCCGGACGCCGGCGTCCACCGTCGTGGTCATGCGTCTCCCTTCCGGAACCGGTAGAGCAGCAGGGTGGCCACCCCGGCGACGAGGAAGACGACCACGCTGATCGCCGAGCCGTAGCCGAAGGAGGAGACGCCGCCCGTGGAGGACCCGAAGGTCAGCAGGTAGGTGTAGGTGCTCAGCGACTCCGAGGCGTGCAGCGGGCCGCCGTTCGCCATCACGAAGTTGAGGTCGAAGACCTTGAGGCCGTTGAGGACGTTGAGCATGACGACCACCTCGATCACCGGCCGCAGGATCGGGATCGTGATGCTCCACGCCTCGCGCAGCGGCCCAGCGCCGTCCATCCGGGCGCTCTCCGCGATCGCCGGGTCGATGTTCCCCAGCGCCGCGTAGAAGATCAGCATGAACAGCCCGGTGGCCTGCCACAACGACACGACGATGATCGTCGGCAGCACGGTGGCGGTGTCACCGAGCCAGGGGTGGGTGAGCGCGCCGAGCCCCACGTCCGTGAGCAGGCGGTTGACCACGCCGAAGACCGGCGTGAGCCCGAGCCGCCAGAGCAGGCCCGTGACCGTCAGGGAGATCGCGGCCGGGAGGAAGAGCAGCGTGCGGTAGACCACCGCGCTGCGCCGGGGTCCCGCGTTGACCAGGAGCGCCAGGCCGAGCGCGAGCCCGGTCTGGAGCACGGTGGTGACCACCGTGTACACGACCGTCACCACCGCGGCCTGGACGAACGTGGGGTCGGTCAGCATGACGCCGTAGTTGTGCAGGCCGGCGAAGTAGGTGCCGCCGAAACCGTCGGAGCGGGTCAGCGACAGGTAGAAGGTGCGGGCGACCGGGTAGGCGATGAACACGACGAAGAACGCCAGCGCCGGGACGACGAAGCTCAGGCCGGTGGGGGTGGACCATCCGGTCAGCGGACGTCGGCGCCCCGGCCGCGGCGGGGCCGCGGTGCGGGTGCTCGGGGCGAGGGAAGCCATGGGCGGGGCCGCGTCAGATCTTCCGGGCCTGCACGACGGCGGCCTCGATGGCGGTGGCGGCCGCCGCGGGGGTGGCCGAGCCGTTGATGACAGAGACCACGCCGTTGGACACGGCGTCGAGCGAGCCCTGCCCGAAGAGGATGTGCGGGGCGCCCTCACCGTCGAGCAGCCACTGGGTCATGGTCTTGATGTCATCGCCGGTCACGCCGGCTGCGGCCTGCTTCGTGCAGGGCATCGAGAAGGTGTCGTTCATCATCTTCAGGTAGCGCTGCGGGTCGTAGAGGTACTTGAGGAAGTCGATCGCGGCGTCCTTGTTGTCGGACTTCTCGCTGATCGCCCACGTGTAGCCCGCCTGGTTGGCACACCAGTGCTTCCCGCCCGCGGTGTAGGCGGGCGTCTTCGCGATGCCGTACTCCTTCAGGAACCCGGCGGGGGCCTCCTTCTGCAGCACCGGCGGGAAGAACGACCCCGAGAAGAGCATCGCCGCCTTGCCCGTCATGAAGGTGCTGTTGGAGGTGTCGCTGTCGACCGCGAGCACGCCCTTGTCGAACACCCCGGCGTCGGTGAGCCGCTTCACGACCGTCAACGCCTCGACCACCTCGGGACGGTCCCAGGTCACGCCCGGCTTCTCGTGGGAGTCGAGGTCGAGCACGATCTGCGGATCGCCGGAGATCTGCGTGATGATCGGCAGCATGAAGTCCGACAGCTGGTTGCTGGGCGTGCCCTGCGCGGACATCGGCACGTAGCCCGCGGCGTTGATCGCCGGCGCCATCGCGATCAGGTCGTCCCAGGTCTCCGGCGGTTCGAGACCCAGCTTGCCCATGATCGTCTTGTTGTAGAACAGGCCGAACGTCTGGGCGGCCCAGCCCACGGCGTACTGGCCGTCGCCGTAGACGTTCTCGTCGTTGGTGGACGGGAAGAACCCGTCGAGGAACGGCTGCCCCAGCGCCTGGCGCAGGTCCACGATCCGCCCCGCCTTGCCCAGGGCGAGCGTGGAGACCAGCGGCATGAAGATGTCGGCCTCGTTGTTGGCCGCGAGCGCCGCCTGCAGGGCGGGCGCGTAGCTGCCGAAGTCCCAGTAGCGGGGTTCGATCTTCACGTTGGGGTTGATCGCTGTGTACTCGGCGATGGTGGCCGCGAACGCGTCCTCGAACTCCGAGGCCCAGGTCCACAGGCCGAGGGTGGTGGTGCCGCTGCCGCTGCCGCCACCCGCGCCGCAGGCGCTCAGCGCGGCGGCGGCGCCGGCGGACAGCCCGGCGACCGCACCCATCCGCAACAGGCTGCGGCGACTGAACCGGCCTGCGTCGAGGGTCCGGGCCAGGGAAGAACCGTTCACGTCTACCTCCGGGGAACGAGCGCCGACGAGACCTCGACGCCGGTGTCAGGTCACGGGCTGGGTGGGCCCGCGCAGTGCCTCAGCCCTTCGTCAGCTGCTCGCGCAACGTCTCGCGGACGGTGCAGTTCTCGAAGGCGAAGGAGTCGGCGAGAGCGCAGAGCTCGCTCTCGTCGAGCCCGCGCAGCAGGTCGGCGTACTCGTCGACCAGCGGCTGCGCGAAGGTGATGTTGAGCAGCAGCGTCCGGACCCAGTCGAAGCGCCCCCACGGGTAGGGGTCGAAGCCGGGGAACTCCCGCTCCACCAGGTCCTGGACGGGCTGGGTGACCTCGCGGACGCCCTCGCCCCTGCTCCCCCACTGGTCGGCGCCCAGCCGGTCCTTCTTCGCGACGAAGTCGGCGAAGTGGCGCCGGTAGGGGGAGTCCGGGGCGGCGCTGACCAGCCCCTGGCGGCCGATGTCCTTGTACATCCAGATCGACCAGCCGGCGTCGTACTCCCGGTAGATGTCGAGCTGGTCGGCCAGGATCTGCCTGCGCTGCTCGTCGACGGCCGGGTCGCCGGTGTAGATGGGGCCGAACTCGCCGACGTAGATCGGTGTGCCCGTCGACCGCGCGTACTCCGAGCGTTGCAGGAACTTGCGCTCGACGGCGTCCCGGTCGATCCACACGCCGTCGGTGTGTCCCGGGTAGGGACCCCCACGGCCGAGACCGGCCGCCACGTAGTCGTGGCAGGTGTAGACGGTGTTCTCCCAGGGTTCGGTGAACATGTCGAACTCGGTGGAGTAGGTGTTGCCGTCGACGAAGAGCGTGTGGTGGGGGTCGACGGCCCGGATCGCGGCGGCCAGGCGCTCGTAGAACGGGCCCACCACGGCGCGGGACTCGTCCGCCGGCTCGTTCATCAGGTTGTAGCCCGCCACCCGGACGTCGCCGGAGTAACGGTCGGCGATCGCCTCCCACAGGTGGACGACGCGGTCCTGGAAGTGCCGGTGCTCCCAGAGCAGCGCGCGGTGCGTGGAGTTGTCGGAGTGCCAGTGCTGGTTCTGGGATCCCGGCAGCGCGTGCAGGTCGATGACCGACGTGATGCCGTGGGCCCCGAGGGCGGCGATCGCCCGGTCGAGGTGGCGGAAGCCGTCCTCGGTCACCTCGAACGGGCGCATGTCGTCCTCGAGGTGGCGGTAGTTGAGGGCGATCCGCACCGAGTTGAGACCGACCTCGGCCAGGAAGGCGGCGTCGGCCTCACCGAAGAAGCTGGTGAGGAGCCGCTCGAAGAAGAGCTCGTAGCGGTCGTCGCCGATCGCCTTGCGGACGGCCGCGCGCATCATCGACTCGTTCGCCGCATAGCCGGTGATGAAGTTCTCCATGTTGAGCCAGCCGCCGAGGCACACCCCCCGCATGCGGAACGGCTTGCCGTGGACGTCGAGCAGCTGGGCTCCGTGGGTGCGGATGTGCTGCAGGGCTGCGGCGGGCACTCAACCAGCTCCTCATCGAGTGGATGTTTCGAAAGTTTGCGATACTTCCGATGCTCGTCGGGACGCTAGAGCGCGGATGTGATCTCCGTCAAGCCTTGATCTGAGCCTCTGCCAGGCGTACGGCGCTGGACAGGGCGTTCCACTTAACGAAACCTTTCGCATACTGCGGGTGACGGTGCAGGCTGTGCCCTCGGCGCCGAGCCCGGCCACAATGAGGACGATGGGGGGAAATCGGATGACTCAGCCCGAGGGTCGCCGCAAGCGGTCGACGCTCGCCAGCGTCGCGACCGCGGCCGGCGTCTCGCTCGCCACGGTGTCCAAGGTGGTCAACGGACGCGACGACGTGGCACCCGACACCCGCGCCGAGGTCGAACGCCTCCTCGAGGAGCACGAGTACGTCCGGTCCGCCAAGCGACGCGTCCCGTCCCGCTCACGCACCATCGCCCTGGTCTTCGACGACTTCATGAGCCCGTACGCCACCGAGCTCATCCGCGGGGTGACCGACGCTGGCGTCGAGTCGGAGGTCGACGTCGTCGTCGGCCGCTTCTCGATCGACAGGGCGGGACCGAGCAGCGGGGCCGGGTGGGCCCAACGGCTCGTCCGCGACGGCCGCGACGGCGTGCTGGTCGTGACCTCCGACCTGACCCTCCAGCAGCTCGCCGCGTTCGAGCGCGCCCGGCTGCCCCTGGTCGTCATCGACCCCGTCCACCTGCCGCGCGCCGACGTCACGAGCATCGGGGCCACCAACTGGTCCGGGAGCCTGAGCGCCACCGAGCACCTCATCGGTCTCGGGCACCGGCGGATCGCCTTCGTCCGCGGCCCGGACGGGGCCATGGTCGGGCAGACCCGGCTGCACGGCTACCGGGCGGCGATGACGAACGCGGGGCTGACCCCGGAGCCGGACCTGGTCGTGCCTGGCGACTTCGGCTTCGAGGCGGGCCTCGCGGCCGGCAGGCGGCTGCTGGCGATGCCGGATCCGCCCACGGCGGTCGTCGCCGTCACGGACGTGGCGGCGTTCGGGGTGCTCCAGGCCGCGCACGCGGCGGGCCTGGGGGTGCCGTCCGACCTCAGCGTGGTCGGCTTCGACGACACCTACATGGCGTCGTGGTCGTGCCCGCCGCTGACCACGGTGCACGCCCCGCTGCAGGAGATGGGTCGCGTCGCGCTCCGCACGCTGCTCCGCATCGCCGACGGGGGCACGGTCGACTCCCACCACGTCGAGCTGGCCACGGAGCTCGTGGTGCGCGCGTCGACCGGGCCACCTCAGATCGCGCGGTAGTCCTTCGGGGAGAACCGCGGGCCGAACCGGGGCCTGCGGAACCCCGACACCTCCACGAACCGCACCGCCCGCTGGCGCTGGGGCGCGTACGGGGCGAGGACGCCGAGCATGCCCGCGTCGTCGAGCGGACGCCCGACGAGCGCCCAGCCGACCAGCGTGGGGATGTGGAAGTCGCCGACGCTCACCGCGTCCGTGTCACCCCACGCGCGCTGCGCCACCTCGGCCGCGGTCCACACCCCGATCCCGGGGACCTTGCGCAGCAGCTCCCGCCCGGGCTCACCGCCGAGCTCGCAGGCCGCCTCGAGGCGGTGCGCCACCGCGGCGCAGGCGAGGATCGCGCGCCGCCGGGCGGAGTCGACACCCGCCTTGTGCCACTCCCAGTCCGGGATCTCCCGCACCTGCGCCGGGCTGGGCGGCACCCGCATCCCGTCCGGTGCCGGACCGGGCGCCGGGTCACCGAAGCGCCGGCAGAGCTCCCGCCACGACCGGCGGGCCTCCACCCCGGTGACCTTCTGTTCGAGCACCGACGGCACGAGCACGTCCCACACCCGGCCGGACGCGCCGAACCGCAGGCCGGGCATCCGCCGCGAGGCGTCGGCGACGAGCGGATGGTGCGCGACGAACTCCTCCGGCCGGTCGCCCGCCCCCAGCAGCATGGGCAGCCCGTCGAGCGACCACTGCGCGCCCGGACCCCACGCGTCGCAGACGACGGTGCCGTCGGAGCGGCGGCGCAGGCGCGTGGTCGCCGGGCCGTCCGGGGTGGTGGAGACGCGCCAGATCGCCGAGCCCTCGCCCGCGGAGCGCCACGTGGGGTCACCGCGGCCGCGGCGCAGAGGGGCGAGCACCCCCGCCAGGTCCAGCCGGTACTCCGGTCGCCACTCCCGCGTCGCCATCACACCCGCGGCGCGCCTGCTGACCTACACATCGGGGGAGAAGCGCAGCCCGTGCGGGGGCAGGACCACGTCCGGCCAGACCCGCATGCCACGGCGCAGCTCGCAGTACGCGCCCACGACGGCGCGGTCGCCCACCACGGTGTCGTTGACCAGCGCGCCCTCCTCGACGCGGGCGCCCGCACCGATGACGGAGTGCTCCACCACCGCGCCCTCACCGACCACGGCCCCATCGAACAGCATGGCGCCCTCGACGCGGGCACCCGCCCCGATCCGCACGCCCCGGCCCACGGTGGTGCCCCCGAAGACCAGCGCGCCGTCGGCGATCTCCGCACCCTCCAGCACCAGCGACTCGCCGGTCGGCCCGGGGAGCGCGGCGGAGGGGGCGACGCCGCGCACCAGGTCGGCCGAGCCGTGGATCAGGTCGGCGGGGGTGCCCATGTCACGCCAGTAGGCGTTGTCGACGTGGCCGGAGACCTGCGCGCCCGCCAGGAGCAGCTCGGGGAACGTCTCCCGCTCCACCGACACCGGGCGACCCTCGGGGATCGACTCGATGACCGAGCGGCGGAACACGTAGCAACCCGCGTTGATCTGGTCGGTGGGCGGGTCCTCGGTCTTCTCGAGGAACTCCAGCACCGAGCCCGACTCGTCGGTGGGGACGCAACCGTAGGCACGGGGGTCCTGCACGCGCACGAGGTGCAGCGTCACGTCGGCGTCGGTGCGCCGGTGGGTGTCGACGACCGCGCCCAGGTCGGTGCCGCACAGCACGTCCCCGTTGAAGACGAGGACGTTGTCGGTGGTGAGGTACTTGGCCACGTTGCGGATGCCGCCGCCGGTGCCCAGCGGGTGGTTCTCCACCACGTACTCGATCTCGAGCCCGAGGGCGGCCCCGTCGCCGAAGTGCGCGGAGAACGTCTCGGCCAGGTACGAGGTGCCGAGCACGACGCGTCCGACACCGGCCGCACGGATACGCGACAGCAGGTGCGCCAGGAACGGCACGCCCGCCGTGGGCAGCATCGGCTTGGGGGCCGACAGCGTGAGTGGCCGTAGTCGTGTCCCTTTGCCCCCGACCAGCACCACGGCTTCGACGTCCTGCAGCACGCTTTCTCCTCCAGCTCCGTACGGCTCCGGGTAAAGCCCGGTCTCGAGCTCGGTAAAGCCCGGTAGTCAGCTCTCGGTTTTTCGAGTCGCGGTGTTTCGGACCGCGGCGTTGCGGCCGGTCACGGCACCCGAACGGGTTGCGAGCGCCAGGAGCAACCGGGCCGGCGCCCCGCTGCGGGCGGATACGTACCGGCGTAGGCCGTCCACCGGTGTGGCCAGGACGCCGTCCCCGTTGCGGGCCGCGGCGGCCACCTCGACGCCGGGCGCGTGGACCACCAGCCAGCCCGCGCGGAGCAGCCGGTCGGCCAGGTCGACGTCGGCCATGTCCACGGGCCCCGCAGTGTCGAGATACCGCGGGTCGAAGCCGTCCACGGAGTCCCAGGCGGCCCGGCGCAGCAGCACGCACGACGTCGAGAGCCATCCGGTCGGCCCGGCGCCTGCCCCGACCGGGATCCGGCCGCGCAGCGCCTGCGTGGTCGAGGGCAACGCGCCGGCGGACGGCAGGACCGAGCCCGCCGCATCGCGCAGCCGTGGCCCGATCAGGCCGGCCCGCGGGTACCGGGCGGCGGCCGCGAGCAGCCCGTCCAGGACATCGGCGTCCCACCGCACCACGGGGTCGGCGATCAGCACCCAGCCCACCTCGGCGTCGAGGCCGGCCACCGCGCGGTTGATCGCGGCGGGGCGCCCGATGTCCTCGGCGAGCCGCAGCACCTCGACGCCCGCCCCGGGGTCGTCGACGACCGCGGTGGCGTCCGCGACGACGGTCAGCACGACACGGACCGGGCGGGGGGCCGGTGTGGACACGGTCGCCGCGAGGCGATCGACGTCCGGGCGCCCCGAACGCGCGACGGTGACCACGGCGAGCTCGTTCCCGTACTTCCGGGCGGCGTCGCGGGTGACCGATTCGCTCCGTTCCGGATCGCGGCGGGTGTCCCCGTCGACCGGGGCGCCGCGGATCGGATCTCGGTCCACGCGCGCACCCTAGTGGCGACGCGGCACCCGAGCGCCGCGGCCCACCGCTGATGGGGGTACCCGATCAGGCGATCCTTCGGCTCAGTCGTCGCCCGGGTCGCCGCCGTCCAGCTCCGCCAGCGCCTGCCGCGCCGAGGAGTCCCCGGAGTCGGCCGAGATCTGCAGGTAGCGGCGGGCCTCGTCGAGCCGGCCCTCGTCGAGGAGGAAACGACCGAGCACGTACGCCCAGCCCGGCTCGGCGTGCCGCTCCGCCTCGCGGAGCTCGCGCTCGGCACCCGCGGTGTCACCCCGGCCGGCGAGGAACTGTCCGTAGGCGGTGTGGGCCCGCAGCGCACCCAGCTCCCCGGCCCGGCGGTACCACGACTCGGCCTCGTCGGCCCGGCCCTCCATCGCACGGACATCAGCGAGCGCCACCAGCGTGTCGGGCCGGCTCTGGGCGGCGTACCGCTCAGCGGCAGCCGCGGCCGCGGAGAGGTTGCCCGCCTCCAGGTGCAGCTCCACGACGTTCGCGGCGGCCAGCTCGTCACCGGACTCCGCGGCGTAACCGAGAAGCTGCACCGCCTCGGCGAGCCTGCCCTCGTCGCGGAGCAGGATCGCGAGGTCGTTCGCCGCCACGAGCTCACCGGACTCGACGGCCAGCCGCAGCATGCTCTCGGCGCGTGCGCGTTCCCCGAGCTCCGCCAGCGCCACCCCGAGGCGACCGGCGAAGCGCACGTGGCCCTGCTCCACCACCACCGTCAGCCAGTCGGCGGCGGCGTGCCAGCTCCCGCTGTCGAGATAAGCGCGGGCCAGCAGATCAGCGGCCGACGGCTCGCCGGCCGCCACGGCGCGGCGCAGCACGTCGACGGCGTCGAGCGGGCGGCCGGCGTCGAGCTGGGCGGCTCCCTCCGCGGACAGGGGTTCGGGCGGCACCGGGGACGGCTGTGTCATCGTCATCTGGCTCCCTCATCGAGTGATCGATCGTCCCACCAGGCGGACCGATTTACCCCTTGTACGTGGCGATCACCGTTCTATAAGCCATTCGGCGGATCCGCTCGGGAACGACCCGATAGCCACCCCGCACGAGGATGTTGCGGGCGAACTGGGGCCACGTCGTGAACCCGATCAGCTTGAAGCGGCGCTGGATCGCGACCTCGGCACGCAGCTGGCGCAGGCCGCCCCGGCGCGCGTAGGCGCCCTCCCCGACGCGGTACTTCACGAGCGGCTCGGCGACGTTGGCCACCCGCGCCCCCGCGAGGATCAGCTTCGCCCAGAGCAGGTAGTCCTCCATCAGCGCGAAGTCGGTGTACCCACCGACCGAGCGCACCAGCTCGCGCCGGTACACGACGGTGGGATGGTTGAACGGGACGGCGAACCGGGCCCGCGCGCGGATGTCGGCCGGGTCGATCGGCGGGGTCCGCATGCCCACGATGTCCCCCGGGTCCGCACCGAACTCCAGCAGGCCGGAGCCCACGATGTCCACGCCCGACTCCATGATCGGCATCTGGACGGCGAACCTGTGCGGGAGCGAGATGTCGTCGGCGTCCATCCGCGCGACGACGGAGTGGTGGCAGGCCGCGAGCCCGGCGTCCAGCGCGGGGCCGAGACCCACGTTGCGCTCCAGCGCCACCACGTCCACCGGCACCGGGCTCGCCGCGGCGAGCTCCGCGATCCGCGATCCGAGCGCCGCGGGCACCGGGCCGTCGCGCACGATCACGACCTGGTCCGGCCGCCGGGTCTGCTCCTCCACCGAGGAGCGGAACGCCTCGGTGAGGAAGTCGGGCCGGTCACCCGCCCACACCGGCAGCAACAACGACAGCTGCTCGGGCAACGAGAGCTCCCCTCTTCTCCCGGGCTACCCACCCGGGGTGACTCTCAGTAGTGACGACGAGGGCGACCATGGTCACCCGCGACACGCGCACGGCCATCGCGGGAGTGCGCAGCCGGTGCTGCACCCTAGGAGATCCGGTAGCGACGGCCAGCGGAGGTGCACAGGTGGACGGACGGGGCTGGTCGGACGGGTCGGCCTGGTCGTCGTCCGGCAGGCAGCGCAGCAGCTCGTACCACCCCACCAGGCCCACCCGCCGTGAGAGCGAGTCCTACCCGGACCGCTCGGCCCGGTACCGGCGGACCTCTCCCGAGCCCCCGACGCGAGCGCGTGGCGTGCCACGGGCGCCGAGCCGGCGCCCCGCCCGCAGCGCCGCGGCGGGCACGACGACGGCACCCCCCAGACGCACCCGTCCGGCCCCGCCTGCGCGTCCGAAGCGCCCGAAGAAGCCCCCACGCACCCTCCGAGAACGCATCAGGCTCTTCCTCGTGGTGGCGTCGGCGCTCGTCCTGGTGCTCACCGGCTCCGCGTGGGGCCTCTTCCGCGACATCACCGCCGGGATCACCACCACCGACGTCATCACGGGCAGCGATGACGACGGCGCGGACAACATCCTGCTCGTCGGTGTGGACAGCCGCACCGACGCGCAGGGCAACCCGCTGCCCCCCGAGGTGCAGCGCCTCCTGAACAGCGGCCCCGACTCGGGCGTGCTCAACTCCGACACGATCATCGTGCTCCACGTCCCGCAGGGCGGCGGAGCGGCGGCCGCCTTCTCCATCCCCCGCGACAGCTACGTCGACATCCCCGGCTACCGCCGCGACAAGATCAACGCGGCCTACCCGGCGACCAAGGCACTGGCGGCCGAGCGGCTGGTGGCCGACGGGGTGCGCGACCCGAAGCAGGTCGACGCCGAGTCGGCGCAGCAGGGCCGCACCGCCCTGATCCAGACCGTCCAGAACCTCACGGGCCTGCACATCGACCACTACGCCGAGATCAACCTGCTCGGGTTCTACAACCTCACCACGGCGATCGGGGGCGTCGACGTCTGCCTCAAGGCGCCGGTGGACGACCCGTTCTCAGGAGCCGACTTCCCCGCCGGGCCGCAGACGATCTCTGGTGCCGCCGCACTGGCGTTCGTCCGGCAGCGCCACGGCCTCCCCGAGGGCGACCTGTCCCGGATCCGCCGCCAGCAGGTGTTCCTCGCCGCCGTCTCCGACAAGATCCTCTCCGGTGGCACGCTCACCAACCCGGGCAAGCTCAGCTCCCTGATCGACGTCGCCCAGAAGTCACTCGTGGTCGACTCGGGCTGGAACCTCCTCGCGTTCGCGCAGCAGGCGTCCGACATCGCGGCGGGCCATCTGGAGTTCGTCACCATCCCCACGCAGGGCGGCGAGACCAACGCGCGTGGCGACGTCGTACTCGTCGACCCCGGCGTCGTGCACACGTTCATCGAGCAGCGGATCGCGGAACAGCAGCAGGCCGTGCAGGCCACGCAGGAGGCCCCGCCCCCGCCGCCGCCACCGGCGCAGCTCGACGTGATCGCGTCCCGCTACGTCGTCGACGTGCGCAACGGCTCGAACCTCTCCGGCATGGCCGCCACGGTCGCCGGCCGCATGCGTGACCTCGACTTCGTCCCGGGCACGGTGGACAACACCGACCCGACGCCCACCTCGACCGTCCACTACACGGGCTCGGACGGCGACGCGGCGCGCGCCGTGGCCGCCCAGCTGGGCAACATCCCCGTGGAGAGCGACGACCAGGTGACACCCGGACACCTGCTCGTCGTGCTCGGTGCCGACTTCAACCCCGCGACCGTGCCCGCTCCCGTCGACGACGCGCCGGCCCGCCCGTCCCCCGCCGCACCTGCGCCGTCGGCACCGATCACGGCGGCGGGCGTCCCCTGCGTCGACTGACCTACGGTGAGCCGGTGACGCTCACCGCCGCCCTGCTGGACCCGCTGCGCTCCGGCGCGGCCGCCGCCCGACCGCTGATCACGTTCTACGACGACGCGACGGGCGAGCGCATCGAACTGTCGGCCGTCACCACGGCCAACTGGGCCGCGAAGACCGCCAACCTGCTCCGCGACGAGTGCGACGTGGAGCCGGGCACCCGGGTGGCCCTGCTCCTGCCCGCGCATTGGCAGACCGCCGCGGTGCTGCTCGGCGCGTGGTGGTGCGGCGCCGAGATCGTGGCCGCACCGGAGGACGCGGAGTGGGTGCTCTGCGACGCCGACCGCATCGACCTCGCGCTGGCCGCGGAGCCGGCGGGCGGCGTGGTGGCGCTGTCGCTCGACGCCTTCGGGAAGGGCGTGCCCGGACTGCCGTCCGGCGTGATCGACTTCGCCACCGAGGTGCGGCTGCACGGCGACGACTTCGTGCCGTGGTCCCCCGTCCCCGACGACACCCCCGCGCTGGCCGGGGCCACGGTCACCGACGTGTTCGCCGACGCCCGCGCCCGGGCCACGGCGCTGGGGCTCACGGCGTCCGACCGGGTGCTCTCCACCCTGGAGTGGACGAGCCCCGACGGGCTGGGCGACGGCCTGCTCGCGGTGCTGGCGGCCGGGGCGTCACTGGTTCAGGTCCGGAACCCGGCGCCCGACGCGCTGGAGCGCAAGGCGCAGACCGAACGCGCGACGAAACGGCTGCACCCCTGACCCGCCCCACCCACCCCCCGCGGGCGGCCGCTACGCGATGAGCTTGTCGGTGAAGTCGTCCGTGCGGGTCTCCGGCATCAGCAGCAGGCAGACCAGGCACAGCACCGCAACCCCGATCAGGTACCAGGACACGCCCGTCGTCGCGTGGGTGCGGGCCAGGACGTCCGTGGCGATCAGCGGGCTGATGCCGCCGCCGATGATTCCGGCGGCGCTGTAGGCGAACGAGGCCCCGGAGTAGCGGTAGCGCACCCGGAACAGCTCGGGGAAGTAGGCCCCCATCGGGCCGTAGAGCAGCGCGAAGCACAGCAGGCCGACGATCATCGCGATCCCGATCAGCACCGGCTGCCGGGTCTGGATGAGCCAGAACAGCGGGAATGCCCACAGCCCGGACAGCACGGCTGCGGCGATGCACAGTTTGCGCCGGCCGACGCGGTCCGAGAGCGCCGCGAACCAGAGCGTCGCAGCGCCCATGGCCAGCGACGCGATGATCGCCTCGGTGAGCATCGTGGTCTTGTCGATGTGCAATGTCGCGGTGCCGTAGGACAGGCAGAACGTGGTGATCGTGTAGAACATCGTGAACGCCAGGATGAACGACAGCGTGGCGAGCACGAGCACGCCGGGCTGGCGCCGGAGCAGTTCGAGGAACGGCACCCGCACCTGCTGGTGGGCCGCCACCGCCGCCCGGAACACCGGGGTCTCGGCAATCCGCAGCCGGATGTAGAAGCCGACCACCAGCAGCACCGCCGAGGCCCAGAACGGGATACGCCAGCCCCAGGACGCGAACGCCTCCGCGCTCATGCTCGCATTCAGCACCAGGTACAGGAAGTTGCCCAGCGCGAACCCGATCGCCGGCCCGAGCTGTGGGAATGCCGAGTACAACCCGCGTTTGCCCGCAGGGGCGTACTCCGTGGCCAGCAGCACCGCGCCGCCCCACTCACCGCCCAGCCCGATGCCCTGCAGGAAACGCAGCACCGCCAGCAGGATCGGCGCGGCCACACCGATCGCGGCGAACGACGGCACGCAGCCGATCAGCACCGTGGACAGGCCCATGACAAGCAGAGAGGTGATCAGCATCCGCTTGCGGCCCAGCCGGTCGCCGAAGTGGCCGAACAGGATCGCGCCCAGCGGCCGCGCGATGAAACCCACCGCGAACGTGGCCAGCGCGGCCAGCGTGCCGGCGGCCGCCGAGAAGGACGGGAAGAACAGGTTGCCGAAGACGAGCGCGGCGGCGGTGCCGTAGATGTAGAAGTCGTAGAACTCGATCGCGGTGCCGATGAAGCTGGCAACGGCGATCCTGTTCCGCGACGGCGCGGCGGCAAGCGTACTGGTCACGAACTCATCCCAACGCCCGAACACGGACAACGGTGGACGACATTCGACACCGACCCGAGACGACTCTGCCCGTTTCGGGATTATGGTGCCCGATTGTCCGGTCCGCGGAGCCACTCGATCTGGTCAAGACGCCTCCGGTCGGATCTGATTGCGGCCACAATGCCCCAGCCTTCCGGACGCAGCAACGCCACCGGCAGTTTGTTACGTCACAGGTGGGCCCGGAGTCTTTCCCGACGGGCCGGGATTGCGCCACCGGTCATTACGGCGCAATTACGCACCCGGCCCCACAGCACTGCGACCACTCCGGGGGCTAGCCCTTCAGCAGGGCCCGGGCCATCACCATGCGCTGGATCTGGTTGGTGCCCTCGTAGATCTGGGTGATCTTCGCATCGCGCATCATGCGCTCCACCGGGAAGTCCTTCGTGTACCCGGCGCCCCCGAGCAGCTGCACCGCGTCGGTCGTGACACTCATCGCCGTGTCCGACGCCAGGCACTTCGCCGCGCTCGAGATGAAGCCGAGGTTGGGCTCGCCGCGCTCGGCGCGCGAGGTGGCGACGTACACCAACTGGCGCGCGGCCTCCACCTTCATCGCCATGTCGGCGATCATGAACTGGAGGCCCTGGAACTCGGCGATGCTCCGGCCGAACTGCTTGCGCTCCTTGGCGTAGGCGATCGCGACGTCGAGCGCGCCCTGCGCGATTCCCACGGCCTGCGCGCCGATCGTCGGGCGGGTGTGGTCGAGGGTCCGCAGCGCCGTCTTGAAGCCGGTGCCCTCCGCCCCGATGATGCGGTCGGCCGGGATCCGGCAGTCGGTGAAGTAGATCTCGCGGGTGGGTGAGCCGTTGATGCCGAGCTTGCGCTCCTTGGGCCCCACCTCGAAGCCGGGGTCGTCCCGGTGCACCACGAACGCGGAGATGCCGTTGGCGCCGCGCTCCGGGTCGGTCGACGCCATCACCGTGTACCAGGTGGACTCCCCCGCGTTGGTGATCCAGGCCTTCGTGCCGTTCAGCACCCAGGAGTCGCCGTCGCGGCGGGCCCGGGTCCTCATCGACGCGGCGTCGGAACCCGCCTCCCGCTCGGACAGGGCGTAGCTGATCATCGCCTCGCCCGAGGCGATGGAGGGGAGCACCTGCTTCTTCAGGTCGTCGGATGCCGAGAGCAGGATCGGTGTGAGCCCCAGCCCGTTGACCGCGGGAATCAGCGACGACGACGCGCAGACGCGCGCCACCTCCTCGATCACGATGCAGCCCGCGAGCTCGTCGGCACCCTGGCCGCCGTACTCCTCGGGGATGGTGACGGCCTGGAACCCGGCCTTCACCAGCGCGGTGCGCGCCTCCACGGGGTAGCGACCCTTCTCGTCCACCTCGGCGGCGTGGGGGGCGATCTCCTTCTCCGCGAGCGCGCGCACCGCATCGCGCAGCGCCTCGTGCTCGTCGCTGAGCCGATACGTGTCGAATGCGGCATCCATGAAGGGAAGCGTAACGGCACTGCGTGCCACGATTCAAGGTGGTTGCTACCCTGCGTGCCATGACTGGGGCCACCCGCCGCGGCCGCTCCGCACAGGGGCGCGCCGAGGTCCGTCGCGACCTCGTGGCGGCCGCCGTCACGCTCTTCCGGGAGCGCGGTTACGAAGACACGACGGTCGACGACATCGCCGCAGCCGCGGGGGTCGGGCGCCGCACCTTCTTCCGCTACTTCCGCAGCAAGGAGGACGCGGTCTCGCCCGACCACGAGACCGCGCTGGCCAGGGCGGCAGAGGTCTTCGAGACCGCGCACGCCACCGAGCCCGCCGCAGCGCTGGCCCTGCGCGCGGGCGAGACGGTGTTCGACATCTACACCGACGACCCGCACCTGTCGGTGGAGCGCTACCGGCTCACCCACGACGTGCCGGTGCTGCGCGACCGGGAGTCCGCGAGCATCGACCACTACCGGCGGCTGTTCACCCGGTACCTGCGTGGTCGCTTCGCCGACGATCCGGACGGCGACCTGCGCGCCGCGGTGATCGGCGCGGCGGTGGTGGCAGCGCACAACCTGGCACTGCGTGCCTGGCTCGCGGCCGGTGCTCCCGAGGACGGGATGGAGGCCTGCCGCCTGCGGTTCCGGCGGGTGGCCGAGATGCTGCCGGGAGAGCCTGCGCACACCAACGGCCTGCACGCGGTGACCCGGCGCCTGGAGCAGGCGGTCGTGCGCCTGGAGCGCACGACACCCCCCGCGCAGTAGCGTTTCCTCCTGGGTCGGTCACAGGGCCTCAGCCACTGGTGCCGCGGAGGCCCCCCTCCATCTCCGCGCTGGCGGCGTCCAGTGGCACGCCGGACGGGTCCCGCAGCACCAGGGTCGCGAGAATCGCCAGCACGAAGCACACACCTGCGAGCAACGTGGTGACCCTCAGGCCGTAGGCGCTCAGCACGAGCGGTGCGACGAAAGCGCCGAGGAACGCCCCCACCTTGCCGAGGCTGGAGGAGATCCCGTGGCCGGTGCTCCGCGCCGCCGTCGGGTAGCACTCCGCGCTCAACAGAATCAGGCCCGGATTCGGGCCGAATGCGGAACCGAACAGGGACAGCCCGAACACCACCGCGAATGGCGCGACCGTATCCGTCAGGCCCGGGATCGCGGCGATCAGCAGCATCGAGGCCGCACACAGGCAGAGCCCGGAGATCTGCAACGTGGTTCGCCGCATACGGTCGATCAGGGCGAGCCCGACCAGCGCACCGGTCACTCCGAAGCAGACCACCAGCAGGGCGTTGATCGCCACGTTCGTCACGTTGTCGGTGGCCGGCGAGATGCTCTTGATCAGCAGCGGCTGGCTCACCGAGTTGCCGTAGGACGCCACGTCGTAGAAGAACCAGCTCACCCCGGTGCCCACGAGCGTGAGGAGAAAGATCCTGTTCCGGAGCATGTCGCTCAATGAGAGCTTCACGCGAGCCGGGCGGGAGACCACACCGATCCCGCTTCGCTCCGAGAACGCCGAGAGATCGTCGGCCGCCCGCTCCCGGTCCCCCGCCACCCGCAACGTCCAACGCGGCGATTCGGGCATGTGCCTGCGGTTCCAGAGCACGATGATCGACGGAATCGCGCCGAAGCCGAGGATGATGCGCCACGCCAGATCTGATGGCGTGCCCGCGGCCAGGATGAGCAACGACACGAGATACGCCGTCATCTGCCCGAGGACGTAGAACGCGAACGACAGGCCTACCAACCTGCCTCGATTGAAGCGGTTCGCGTACTCCGTCATGATCACGCCGGACGCGGGGTAGTCGCCCCCGATGCCCAGACCGAGGATGAACCGGGCGACCAGCAGCCACGTGAAGTTGGGTGAGACGGCGGACAGCAGAGCGCCGACCACCATGATCGCTGCTTCGAGCCCGTAGATCCGGCGCCGGCCGAGGAGGTCGCCCAACCGTCCGAAGAGGAACGCACCGATCGCGGTGGCCAGCAACGCGGAACTGCTGGCCACCGCCACCTGGCCCGCGTCGAGCCCGAACTGTGGTCTCACGAGCAACATCACCGTACCGATGACGTTGAGGTCGTATGCGTCGGTGAAGAAACCTGCACCCGCCGTGATCGCCGCCTTGAAATGGAACAGGCTCAATGGTGCATCGTCCAGCGCTTCCTCGATCGGGTCGGATATCACCGGCACCACCGTCCGGCCACGGCGGACTGATCGCAGCATCTGTAGCTCCATACTCCAGGCACAACTCGGCCGACGTCAACATTCCAAGAAGCTCTCCGACGGTAATGCTGACCCGGCGTGACACTCTGGTGAACTCCGGTGAAACTGCACCGACCGAAGCCCGGACAACTCGGTCCGGTTCCCCGGAGTGGCCGAGGCCATACTGTGGTGATGACTATCTATCCCAGAGGCTGCCGGTTGCGCCTACGGTGGATGCGATTTGCGGGGCGACTCCTCGCCCGTTTCCGTGATTCGCCCCGATCAGCAGACTCGTCGGAAACTCGACAACAAGTAAGGACGGGACATGTCGCGCGTGCTTTTTCTGGGAGACGTCGTCGGACCCGATGCAGTCGATTACGTCTGCGAGCGGGTTCCGACGCTCCGCCGGGAGCGTCGGGCGGATCTTGTCGTGGTCAACGCCGAGAATGCACTGCGCAGCGGACCGCGGATCCGCACGGGTTTCGGCATGAGCCAGGACATCGTGCGACGGCTCTGCGAGTCCGGGGTGGACGTCATCACCAGCGGAAACCACGCGTGGGACGGCGAGGTCGCCGAGGTGGAACGGGTACTGGCGCATCCGCGCGTGCTTCGCCCGGCGAACATGCCCGCCGGCGTTCCCGGCAAGGGCTCGATCACGCTGGGTGTCCGGGACCACGCGATCACGGTGGTCAACATGATGAGCAGATCCGCCGTGGTGGAGGCCCAGCCGATGTTCCAGCGCTGGCTCGACCACCCGGGGCATGTCGGCCCGCTCTGGCCGGCCTGGGAGGCCGTCGATCGGCAGGGGGCCACCATCGTCGACCTCCACGGCCTGGTGATCAGCGAGAAGCAGGCGTTCGCCTATGCGGTGGACGGCCAGGCGGCCGCCGTGCTGGGCACCCACACCCACGAGGCCACCCACCATCTGCACCTGCTCCCCCGCGGCACGGCGCTGGTCACCGACGTGGGGATGACCGGACGGCTCGGCGGCGTCACCGGTATCGCCCCGGCGCATTGGGTGGCCACGTTGCGGGGCGAGGACGTCACGGATCTCCCGCCGTACGAGCTCGCCGACGGCCCCATGACCCTCGGGGCGGTCGTGGTGACGATCGACGGGAAACGGTCCACGGCGATCGAGCGGGTCAGCTGACCGTCCGGCATGTCCCGACCAGGTTCGAGCAGGACGCCCCGCAGCCCTCGTGCCGAGCTCGTGAGGGACGTGGACGTGCGTGATCCCCGGGCCGCACCATCGGGTGCGCAAGCCGAGCTGGACGGGCTCGGGCCCGGGGATCACGGGTGACTGCCTGGAATTCGCCGGCACCACACCGGCTTCCACTTGGCCGTCGAAACGAGTCCTGTGGTGCTAGCGGACAGCCACCTCACGAGTCCTGTAGCTAATCAACGCTGGACCACCTCCTCTCACGTGTACTGCCACCCTACGTGCGGGAAGCGGCAGCGCGCCACGGGATTTTCGGCGTCCTCAGCCCTGCCCCGCGGCGGCCCGCAGGGCCGTGTCCTTGGCCAGGACGGACTCCGCCAGCTCGGCTTGAAACCGCTCCATCCGGGCCAGAAGTTCGGGGTCACCGGCCGCCAGGATCCGGACGGCGAGCAGGCCGGCGTTGCGTGCGCCGCCCACCGCGACGGTGGCCACCGGGACCCCGGCGGGCATCTGCACGATCGACAGCAGCGAGTCGAGCCCGTCGAGCTTCGCGAGCGGCACCGGCACGCCGATCACGGGCAGCGGGGTGGCCGCGGCGACCATCCCGGGTAGGTGCGCGGCCCCACCGGCACCGGCGATCACCACGCGCAGCCCGCGGCCGGCCGCGGCGGTGGCGTAGTCGAGCATGCGCTGCGGGGTGCGGTGGGCGGAGTACACGCCCACCTCGTACGGCACGTCGAACTCGGCGAGGGCCAGCGCAGCGGCCTCCATCACCGGCCAGTCCGAGTCGCTGCCCATGATCACGCCGACCAGTGGCTCAGGCATGCTGCACCTCCCGTTCGACCGTCCCCGTGTGGGGCGACCACCCGTCGGGCCACTCGGCGGTGGAGAGCCACGCCGCGGCCAGCGCGGCCCGGCGGCGCACGACGTCCATCTCGGCGCCCAGCGCCGTCACGTGGCCCACCTTGCGCGCAGGCCGCTCCTCCTTGCCGTACAGGTGCACCTTGACGTCGGGGAACCGCGCGAAGAGGTGGTGCAGCCGCTCGTCGGTGCTCATGGCGGGCGGCTGGGCGGCGCCGAGCACGTTGGCCATCACCACGGCGGGAGCGGTGGGCGTGGTCGTGCCGAGCGGGTAGTCGAGCACCGCACGCAAGTGCTGCTCGAACTGGGACGTGCGGGAGCCCTCGATCGTCCAGTGCCCGGAGTTGTGCGGGCGCATCGCGAGCTCGTTGACGACCAGCGCGCCGTCCGTGCGCTCGAACAGCTCGACGGCCAGCAGGCCGGTGACGTCGAGCTCCGCCGCGATGCGCAGGGCGAGCTCCTGCGCCGTGACGGCCACGTCCTCGTCCAGGCCGGGGGCGGGCGCCAGGACCTGGACGCACTGGCCCTGCTCCTGCACCGTCTCCACCACGGGCCACGCCGCCGCCTGGCCGTACGGCGAGCGCGCGACGAGCGCGGCCAGCTCGCGGCGCATCGGGACGGCCTCCTCGACCATCAGCGGCGTGCCGGCGGCCAGCAGTTCGGCGACCAGGTCCTCGGCCGGGGCGTCGAGCATCCAGACGCCGCGGCCGTCGTACCCGCCGCGGACGGCCTTGAGCACCACGGGCCAGCCGTGCTCGGCGCCGAAACGCGCGACGTCGCTCGCGTCGCGGACCTCGGCGAACCGCGGCACGGCAGCACCGAGCCCGGCGAGCCTGCGCCGCATCACCAGCTTGTCCTGGGCGTGCAGCAGCGCGTCCGGGCGCGGGTGCACGGTGACACCCGCGTCGACGAGCGCGCGGAGGATCTCCTGCGGCACCTGCTCGTGGTCGAAGGTGACCACCGTGGCGCCGCGCGCGAACTCGCGCACCGCAGTCAGGTCGGCGGCGGCTCCGCTGTGCACGTCGGCACACACCAGCGCGGCGGGGTCGCCGGGGCGCTCGGCGAGCACCCGGAGCGACTGGCCGAGCGCGATGGCGGCCTGGTGGGTCATGCGGGCCAGCTGCCCGGCGCCGATCATGCCGACGACGGGAAGGGGGCGGGAAACGGACGGGTCCACGATGCGGGAAGCCTACCTGCGGGCGCCGCGCTCTCGGCGTCTGGCACGATCGAGCAGGTGCCTATGGTCGAGTCGGTGCTGGCAGCCATCCCGCAGCCCTACCGTGACGTCGCCGTCAAGCATCGCGAGCTCGTGAAGTTCGCCGTGGTCGGCGGCTCGACCTGGGTGATCGACACCGCGATCTTCCTGTTCCTCAAGAGCACCGTTCTCAGCGACAAGCCCATCACGGCGAAGATCATCTCGGTGCTGGTGGCCACGATCGTGTCCTATGTCCTGAACCGCGAGTGGTCCTTCCGCACGCGTGGAGGCCGGGACCGGCACCACGAGGCCGCGCTGTTCTTCATCATCAGCGGTGTGGGCGTGGTGGTCTACACGGCCCCGCTGGCGATATCGCGCTACGTGCTCGATCTCCAGGTGCCGGACGTGAGCCTCCTGACGCAGGAGATCGCCGACTTCGTCAGCGGCCAGATCATCGGGGTGCTCGCCGGCATGGCGTTCCGCTGGTGGGCGTTCCGGCGGTTCGTCTTCCCCGACGAGAACGCGCGCAGCAAGGTCCCCACGAGCTGAGGCCGCCCCGGGGGAGGCCCCCGGGGCGGTCAGCGCGGTGGTGAGGAGACCGGCAGCGGCGTGCCCACCACGGCGTCCGCCCGCGCCACCGGCAGGAAGATCGTGAACATCGGCGGCCGGGCCCGGGACAGCTCCAGCCGCCCGCCGTCGGCCTCGACGAGTGCCCGGGCCAGCGCGAGCCCGAGCCCGGTGGACGACCCCACCGAGACCCCGCGGTCGAAGACGTGGGGCACCAGCTCCTCCGGCACCCCCGCTCCGGCGTCGCTGACCTCGATGAGCAGGCTGTTCTCCGCCGCCCGTGCGCTGAGCGTGACGGTGCCGGCCCCGTGCTGGATCGCGTTCTCGACCAGCGCCCCGACCGCCTCCCGGATCCGGGCGGGCGTCACCCGCGCCAGCAGCCCGGCGGGCACCCGCAGCTTCAGCGACCGCCCGGCGGCGCGCAGAGCGGGCCGCCACTCGTCCGCGACGGTGCTGAGGCCCTCCCGCAGGTCCTGCAGCTGCGCTCCTGCCGCCCGGGCCGCGCGGGCGGCCTCGAGCAGCTCGTCGAGCACGGCGGAGAGGCGCTCGGCCTGCTCCAGCGCGGCCAGTGCCTCCCGGCGCGCGCTCGGGTCGGGATGCTGGGTGAGCTCGTCGAGCCGTAGCTGCAGTGCGGTGAGCCGGCTGCGCAGCTGGTGAGACACGTCACCGACGAGCGCGCGCTCGCGCTGCACGAGCTCCGCGAGCGCCGTGGCCGAGGTGTCGAGGACGTCGGACACCGCGTCCAGCTCGGGGATGCCGTGCCGCTCGGGTGCGGAGCGGAAGTCGCCGGCGCCCAGCCGGGCCGCGCGGTCGGCGACTCCGCGGAGCGGCTCGGCCAGCCGCCGGGCGGTGACGGTGGCCACCACCGCTCCGGTGGCGACCGAGAGCACCACCAGCAACGCGACGACGAGCGTGACCTGCACCTGTTCGGCACGCAGGACCAGGTGTGGCTCCTCGAGCGTGATCGAGCCACCTGGACCGAAGGGGATGGTCTCCGACACGGGGTTCGCCCCCACGTCGGGGCCGATCACGTGCGGCGGCTGACCGGCCTGCTGCAGCACGAGGCGACCGCCCGCCGGGATGGCCAGCTCGAGCGCCCGCATGTCGACGTTGGAGAAGTCCCCGTTGGCGCCGGTGAGGGTGGCGTCCAGCCGCCCGGCGACCCGTTCGAGGCTGGACGTCAGCTCGCCGCGGGTGAAGTCCTCGACGAGCCGCCAGGTGGTGATGGTGAGCGGCCCGCCGAGCACCAGCGCGGTGATGGCGACGACGAGCAATGTGGACTGCAGGATGCGGCGACGCAACGCAGGGACCGATCAGTCGTGGTTGAACCGGAAACCGACGCCGCGCACAGTAGCGATCCGGCGCTCACCGCCGATCTTGCGGCGCAACCACGACATGTGCATGTCCAGGGTCTTGGAGGTCTTCATCTCCGGGTCGTTCCAGACCTCGCGGAGAATCTCCTCGCGGGTGACGACCTGGCCGGCGCGCAACAGCAGCACGCGCAGCAGCTCGAACTCCTTGTTGGCGAGGCCGATCTCGGCCCCGTCGACGAGCACCCGCCTCCCGGACAGCTCCATGCGTACGCCGCCCACCTCCACCGACTCCGGGGTGAGCCTGCGCAGCAGCGCCCGAACCCTCGCCAGCAGCTCGGCGAGCCGGAACGGCTTGCCGACGTAGTCGTCGGCCCCCGCGTCCAGCCCGACGACGAAGTCGACCTCGTCGGTGCGCGCGGTGAGCATGAGAACCGGCAGGTCAGGGGCGTCGAGCCGCACTCTGCGGCACACCTCCAACCCGTCCATCCCGGGTAGACCCAGATCGAGAACGAGCAGGTCGACCTGCCCGAGCCGCACCCGCTCCAGCGCGGCGGCGCCATCGACGGCGACGTCCACGTCGTAACCTTCGCGCTGCAGTGCGCGCGACAAAGGTTCCGCGATGGCGGCGTCGTCCTCAGCCAACAGGACGGTGGTCACAGCCCCAGTCTATGCACCTTCTGGTCGGGCTGTCCGACAATCGGGCCGCGGCACGCCCCGCGTCCCCGCTCACTCCGTCACCGGCGAGCTCACGACGGTCACCGGCCGGCCGTGCCGCGGGAGCGAACCTCGGCGTCACCGGCGGGTGAGGCAGGCTCTCCGTTGTGGACAGCGATCTCGAGCTCGCCCTGCGTCTCGCCGACACCGCGGACGCCATCACCCTCGACCGGTTCCGCGCGGCCGACCTGCGGGTCACCCGCAAGCCGGACCGCACGCCGGTCACCGACGCGGACACCGCGGCCGAGGACGCCATCCGCCGCACCCTCGCAGCGGAACGTCCGGACGACGCCGTCCTCGGTGAGGAGGGTGGGGGTGGAGTGCCGGAGTCCGGCCGCGGCTGGGTGCTCGACCCGATCGACGGGACCAAGAACTTCTCGCGCGGCATGCCCGTCTGGGGCAGCCTGATCGCCCTCGCCGTGGACGGCGAGCCGGTCGTCGGGGTCGCGAGCGCGCCCGCACTGGGCCGGCGCTGGTGGGCGGCCCGCGGTGCCGGCGCGTGGACCACCGACGCCCCGGGCGCCCCGCCGCGCCGGATCACCGTCTCCGGCGTCACGGACCTCGCCGACGCGTACGTCTCCACCACCGACATCACGACGTT
The DNA here is from genome assembly GCF_050948425.1 of Pseudonocardia xinjiangensis. Classification (NCBI taxonomy): domain Bacteria; kingdom Bacillati; phylum Actinomycetota; class Actinomycetes; order Pseudonocardiales; family Pseudonocardiaceae; genus Pseudonocardia; species Pseudonocardia xinjiangensis. The sequence continues at coordinate 6,747,820 of NZ_CP192009.1, forward strand.
CGCCGAGCTGGGACGCCGCGAGGACTACCTGCGCCTCGTCGACTCCTGCTGGGAGAGCCGCGCCTTCGGTGACTTCTGGCAGCACTGCCTCGTCGCCGAGGGCGTGCTCGACCTCGCCGTCGACGTCATCGCGAACACGTGGGACCTGGCCGCGCTGCTGCCGATCCTCGCCGAGGCGGGCGGCGCGCTCACCGACCTCGCCGGGGTGGCGACGCCCGCCGGTGGGGACGGGATCGCCTCGAACGGCAGGCTGCACGACGACGCGCTGGCGATCATCGGCAGGGAGAAGCGGAACCCGTGACCGAGCTCGCCTACGAGGACTTCACCCCGGGCCGGGTCTTCGACCTGGGGACGACGGTCGTGGACCGGGACGAGATGCTCGCGTTCGCCCGCCGGTTCGACCCCCAGCCGTTCCACGTCGACGAGGAGGCTGGGGCGGCGTCGATCTTCGGCCGCCTGGCGGCATCCGGCTGGTTCACCGCGGCGCTCTGGATGCGCGCCTACGCCGACGGCGTGCTGGCGCGCGCCACGTCCGTCGGCTCCCCCGGCGGCGACGAGATCCGCTGGCCGGCACCCGTCTTCGCGGGTGACGAGCTGCGGGCGACCATGGAGGTGCTGGAGGCGCGGCGCTCCCGCAGCCGCCCGGGGCTGGGGCTGGTGCGGCTGCGGGCGCTGCTGCACCGCGGCGACGAACTGGTCTACAGCAGCACGTTCACCGGGATGTTCGGCACGCGCGACGCGCAGTAGCCCCGCCGCCCGGCGCCCGCCCCCGTTGCAGCAAAGCCACGTTCATGCCATCTGGTTGCGTGAAAGTGGCTTTGCTGCAACTCCGGGGGCCGCGTCAGCCGCGGTCGGCGAGCTCCTTCTGGTACTTCTCCGTCATGTGGGCGACGGCCTGGTTCTGCTGCTCGGCGTGCCCCTCCCGGGTCTCGGTGGCGCGGGCCTTCGCGTCGAGCGTGGCCTGCGCCTGGCCCTGGAACCTCGGCATCACGTGCTGCGCGATGAGCTCGTAGGACCGCCGGGTCGCGTCCGGGTTGGCCCACTCGTGCGCCATCAGCAGCATGGCGCCGAAACCACCGGACTGGTCCACGAGCTTCTGCACCTGGGCTGCGGCGTCGTCGGGCGTACCGATGGCGCCGATACCGGCCTCGTTGACGAAGTCGATCATCTCCCGGACGTCGCCGCCCGCCACGGCCATCTGCGGGAACGCCGCCACCTTCTGGAAGTAGCGGAACCACTGCTCGATGCCGTGCTCGACGTCCTTGTACGCCTGCTCGCGGGTCTCCGCGATGTGCATGAGTCCGACCAGGCGCCACTTCAGACGATCGACGGCGGTGCCGTACGCCCCGGCCCGCTCCTCCATGACGCCCCAGTGGTGCGCCAGCGCGTCGAAGCCCTCCTTGGTCAGGGTGGCGCCGATGGAGAGCAGGCCGACCCCGTACCGGCCGGCGAGCCGGGGCCCGGTCGGCGAGGCGACCGCCGCGACCGCGACGTCGAACAGCGGGTCGGAGTACGGGCGCAGGTGCAGCCGGGCGTCGACCAGCGTGTGGGTGCGGGTCGTCGCGTTCACCGGTTCGTCGCCGCGCAGCAGGCGCATGACGATGTCGAGGTTCTCCTCGAGCAGCTCGCGCGTGTCGGTGGGGTTCAGGCCGATCATCGCGGAGTCGGTGGGCAGTGAGCCCGGACCGACCCCCAGCATGATGCGGCCGCGCGTGAGGTGGTCGAGCAGCACCATGCGCTCGGCCACCCACAACGGGTTGTGGTAGCTCAGCGAGGTCACCCCGGTGCCGAGCTTGATGTGCCGCGTGCGCTCGGCCGCGGCGGCGATGAAGATCTCCGGTGACGCGATGATCTCCGAGCCGGCGGAGTGGTGCTCGCCGATCCACGCCTCGTCGTAGCCGAGGTCGTCGAGATGCTGGACCAGCCGTAGGTCGCGCTGCAGGGCGCTGGTCGGGTTCTCCCCCGCGGGGTGGAACGGGGCCAGGAAGGTGCCGAAACGCAGTCGTGTCACGAGCGGACTCCAGTCGTCGACGACAGTCCTCCCGACCGTAGGCATGCCGACCGGGAAGCGCAGCTCCTCTGTCGGTCAGGGACCGCCCAGCGCGCGCACAACTCGCGACGGTGACGGCCTGCCGAGGTGGTGGGCCATCCAGGTGCTCGTGGCGACGAGCGCGTCGAGATCCACACCGTGGCGGATGCCCAGGCCGTCGAGCATCCAGACGAGGTCCTCGGTGGCCAGGTTGCCGGTGGCCGACTCGGCGTAGGGACAGCCACCGAGCCCACCCGCGCTCGCGTCCACGGTGGTGACCCCGTGGCGCAACGCGGCCAGTGTGTTGGCCAGCGCCTGCCCGTAGGTGTCGTGGAAGTGCACGGCGAGCTGCCGGACGGGGACCCCGCCGGCCACGCACGCGTCGAGCACGGCGCTGACGTGGCCCGGCGTGCCGGTGCCGATCGTGTCGCCCAGCGACAGCTGGTGGCACCCCATCTCGACGAGCCTGCGTCCGACCGCGGCCACCTGGCACGGCGCCACCGCGCCCTCCCACGGGTCGCCGAAGCACATCGACACGTAGCCGCGCACCCGGAGCCCCCGCGCCAGTGCCCGGCCGACGACCGGGGCGAACATGTCGAACTGCTCGTCCAGGGTGCGGTTGAGGTTGCGCTTCGCGAACGTCTCGGTGGCGCTGGCGAAGATCGCGATGTGCCGCACGCCCGCGGCCAGCGCGCGGTCGAGGCCCCGCTCGTTGGGCACCAGCACCGGATAGTCGATGCCGTCGACGCGCACCATCCGGCGCAGCAGGTCGGCGGCGTCCGCGAGCTGCGGCACCCACCTCGGGTGCACGAAGCTGGTGGCCTCGAGAACGCGGAGGCCGGTACGCGCCAGCCGCTGCAGGAACTCGGCCTTCACCTCGACGGGCACGACCGTCGACTCGTTCTGCAGCCCGTCGCGCGCCCCGACCTCGTAGATCGTGACGTGGTCGGGGAGCGTGGGATCACGCACGACCATCGGAAGCTCGCGGGGCCGTCCAGCACCACTCATCCCCGCAGCTTCGTGGCCCTCGGCGGGCGGGTCAACGTACACGCCGCCCGAACGACGCAGTCGTTCGAAAAGGCCGGAACCGCGGGCCGCCCGGCCCGCCCGGCCGTAGTCTCGACGTTCGTGGGAGAGCCGGACGTGAGCCGCAGCACAGGGCCCGGCGATCGGAGATGGGCCTCCACCGGGTGCCCACCGGGCTCCCGCTTCGAAGCCTGGCGCGACGTACTCGGCGCGACGCACCTGCCGTTCGCCGTCGACCTGTCCGAGCCCCCGGTCGAGGCCTTCTCCGCGGAGGTGCGCGAGCACCACCTGGGGGACCTGACGCTGGTCGACACGCGGGCCTCCCCGCACCGAGGGGTCCGCAGCCGCCGGCAGGTCGCCGTCTCCGCCTGCGACGTGGTCGGCCTGCAGTACGTGGTGTCCGGGCGGGAACTCGTCGACCTCGGGCACGAGTCCGCGGTGATCGGGCCCGGCGATCTCCTGCTCTGGCACGGGGACGCGCCGGTCGGCTACGAGGTGATCGAGCCGCTCCACAAGCGCACCCTGATCCTGCCGCGCGCGGTCGCCGCCGCGGCGCTGCCCGGGTTCCGCGGCAGGTTCCTGGCCTTCCCGTCCCGCACCGCGCCGGTTCCGACCGCGCTGGTCGGGCTGCTGGCCCTGCTCAGCACCGAGCTCACGGGGATGGACGACGGGGCGCGCGCCGCCTCAGCGGCACTGACCGTGCAGCTGGTCAGGTTGCTCGACCCGGGACGGGGCGAGCTCGCCCGCCACTCGCGACGGGACCTGCGGGAACGGGTGCTGCAGTACGTGGACGACAACCTCGGTGACCCGGCGCTGTCGCCGGCCACGATCGCGGCGGCGCACGCCGTCTCGGTGCGCAACCTGTACTCGGCATTCGACGGCCTCGGCACCACACCGGCCGCCCACATCCGCCACCAGCGGCTCGCCCGCTGCCGTGCCGAACTGGCGGACACGTCCGGCTCGGTCGGGGACATCGCGTTCCGGTGGGGCTTCCGTAACCGGGCGCACTTCAGCCGGCTGTTCCGCGACCGCTACGCGATGCCGCCCAGCGAGGTACGACGGCGACGGGGCAGGTGATCGGCGCCCGGCGGCTCAGCCCTCGGACCGCTTCAGCAGGTGGTCGACGAACCAGTCGCGCGCCGCCGTGCTCGCGATCTGTGCGCCCGCGCCGCGGTACCCGGCGAAATGGTCACCGGGGACGGTCACCAGCTTCTTGGGCTGCAAGGCCCGCTCGTAGGCCTCGAGCGCCCAGTCGCCGGGGGCCACGTCGTCCGCCGGGGCCACCACCATCAGCACCGGGGTCGGGGAGATCTGCGGCACGTACCACCCCGGCTCGTAGCCGGCGAGGTACTCGACGCTGCGCAGCGTGATCTCGTTCGCCCATTCCGGGTCACGTTCGGCGGCGCCGCCCGGCGCGAAGAAGTACTCGTAGGCCGAGCGGGACGGGAGGCCCGCCTGTACCGAGGGGTCCTCGGCGACCAGCGGGACCACGGCGGGCGCCTCCCCCCGGTACCGGGCCCGCCGGTCGGCCGCGAAGGCTTCCCGGGTCGGCGCCACCATGTCGACGCGGACCAGTGCCCGCAGCTCGCGGGAACCACTGATGAACGGGGCCTGCCCGACCACCGCACCGACCCGCCGGTCGATCGCGCCCACCACGAAGGCGTGGCCGGCCGAGAAGCTCGTGCCCCACACCCCGATCCGCCCGGCGTCCACGTCCGGCCGGTTCTGCGCGTAGGTGATCGCGTGCTGGTAGTCGCGGATCTGCTCCCACGGGTCGACCTCGTGGCGCGGCTTTCCCGCCGCGACGTCGGACCGGCCCCAGCCGCGGTGGTCGTACAGCACCACGGCCAGCCCCGCGGCTGCGAAGACCTCGGCGAAGTCGTCGATGAAGTGCCTGATGGTGCCGCCCCAGCCGTGCGCCATGACCACGCACGGAGCAGACTGCGCCCCGCTATCGGCGGGGTGGAACCGGCCCCGCAGCGTGACGCCCTCGGCGTCGAACTCGATCTCCTCGAACATGGTGCCCCCGTCTTCTCGGCTCTGCCGCCAGTCTCTGCGGGGCACCGGAGGGGGGCGTGCCGAATCCTGCACGGATCAGTTGCCGATCCGTGCGCGCTCCTAGGCCTGGGTGTCGGCCAGCTCCTGGTACAGCATCGCGTGCACTCTCTGCACGCCCGGAACGTCGTCGAACTCGAGTGGCTCGTCCGACGCCGACTCGATCACCAGCGTGCCGCAGCCCAGGATCCGTTCGAAGATCGTGTGCCGGAACTGCACGCTGTTGATGCGTCTCATCGGGATGTCGATGCCCCGGCGCGACAGCACGCCTTCCCGCACCAGCACCCGCCGGGTGGTGACGACGAAGTGGGTGGTGCGCCAGCGGACCACCGGCACCACCGTGAACCGGACGACGAGCGCCAGCGCGAGGACGGCGAGCGCCAGCCAGGCCCACGGGGCCCAGGTCTGCGCACGCACCACCGCGGCGAGGAACGTGCCGACCGCAACCACCAGCAGCAGCACCAGCACCGGGACGACGACCATCTTCCAGTGCGGGTGCTTGTGCATCACGACCTGCTCGCCCTCGACGAGGAGCTCGTCCGGGTAGGCCACCCAGCCACGGTACTGCTCAGTCGGCAGGCCGCAGGTGTACGACGTCGCCCGCCGCGACGGCCCGCCGGTGGCCCGCCGGGTCGAGGAGCAGCAACCTGCCGTCCCGGTCGACGTCCTCGGCGATGCCGGTGAGGACCGTGCCGCCGGGCAGCTCCACCCGCACCTCGGAGCCGAGGCTCGCGCACCCCGACCGGTAGTCGGCGCGCAGCCGGGTGGCGTCCGGGTCGCCACGGCCATCGCGCCATTCGGCCTCCCGCTCGGCCAGCCGCCGGAGCAGCGCCACGAGCACGGCGGTGCGGTCGGCCGGGCCACCCTCGGCCGCCAGCGACGTGGCACCGGGCTGGTCGGGGGGTGACCCCACCACGTTCAGCCCGATCCCGACGACGACGGCGGGGCGCGCGTGGTCGGCGACCTCGGCGAGAATCCCCGCCACCTTCCGGTACCCCGGGCCGAGCAGCAGGTCGTTGGGCCACTTCAGCCCAGCCGGAGCGGTGGTGAGCTCCCGGACCGCGTCGAGGGCGGCGAGCCCGGCGAGCAGCGGCAGCCAGCCGAACCGCGACGGCGGGACGCCGGTGGGACGCAGCAGGACGCTCACGGTGATGCCGGACCCCGGCGGGGCCACCCAGGTGCGGGCGAGCCTGCCTCGGCCGGACTCCTGGTACTCCGCGACGAGCACCGACCGGTCCGGGGCGCCTGCGGCCGCGGCAGCCATCAGGTCGGCGTTGGTGGAGCCGGTGCGCTCGACCACGTCGAGCTGAGCCCAGGGGCCGACGAGCGACGTGCGCAGCACATCCGCGTCCAGCGGCTGAGCGGTCCGGTTCATACGGGCGGACGCTACCGACGGTGCGGCCGCGGCGCGTGATGCAGCGCGGTGTCCGCGACGGACGGACGCCGGCGGGCGACGGACGTGCCGAAATCGTCCCCGCGTCGCCGCCGGGCGGGAGGGGAGCGGACCAATCGGTCTAGACCGCCACCACCCGCGGCCCGCTCAGGGCCCCGTGGAGCTCGGACCGCGACGTGATCCCGAGCTTCGGGAAGGTGCGGTACAGGTGGGTGCCGACGGTGCGGTGGGAGAGGAAGAGCCGTTGGCCGATCTCGCGGTTCGAGAGCCCCTGCGCGGCCATCCGGGCGATCTGCAGTTCCTGGGGTGTGAGGAGGTCGTCGCGCCCCTCGGGCACGTCCACCCGGCTCGTCTCGCCGGACGCGCGCAGCTCCTGACGCGCCCGCTCACCCCATGTCCGTGCACCGAGTGCGTCGAACGCCTCCCGAGCCGCGCGGAGCAACGGGCGCGACTCCACCGCCCGCCGATGCCGCCGCAGCCACGTGCCGTACGCGAACGCGACCCGGGCCCGCAGGAACGGCCAGGCGCTCAGATCGGCACCCAGCGCGTCCCGGAAGAGCGCCTCGGCGTGCTCGTCCGAGGCGAGCAGCGGCCGGACGGAGCAGAGGTTCACCCGCAGCAGCGGGGACCGGGTCTCGGCGACGATCGGCTCGAACTCGTGCACGATCACCCGCGCCTCGTCGGTGTGCCCGCTGTGCACCGCGGCCTCGACGAGGTCCACGAGGACCCAGTCACGGACGTAGCCGTGGTGAGCGATGTCGCCCGGGTCGAAGATCCGGCGCAGGTCTTCGTAGGCGTCGGCATGACGGCCCGCGGCGAGCGCGGTGGACCCACGAGCGAGCTGGACGAGCGACAGCATCGGGGTGGCGCCCATCGACAGCGACAGGCCCTCCGCGCACGTCGCGAGCGCTTCCGCCGCCGACTGGTCCCCCTGCAGGCCCACGACGGTCGCCTCGGCCGCCTTCGCGGCCGTCGCCCAGGTCGGCTGACCCGTCTCGACCGCGAGCCGCGCGCCCTCCTCGGCAGCCGATATCGCCACGCGCCAGCCGCCGAGGAAGATCCCCGTCCAGGCCTGGGACACCAGCGCGTAGGCGAGCAGCCCCAGCCGGCCCTGGGCGCGCAGCCCCGCGACGGCCGCCTCGAGGAACCGCGGCGCCTCGGGGAACGCGCCGATACCGGTGGCTGCCGAGCCCAGCAGACGCAGCGTCTCGGGGTCGCGCGCGGCGTCCGCGTCGAGCCGGGCGACACGATCGAGGACGACGGCACCCCGCTCGCGGGGGGCGGCGAACGCCAGGGTGGCGAGCAGTTCGGGCGTGTCCTCGGGCACCGGGATCCGCTCCGCGGCCGCGACCACGAGCTCCCGGGTGTGCCCGTCCGGATTGGCCCACCAGCACCGCAGCGCCACCAGCAGGAGCGCATTCAGCGCCCGGTAGGCGTCGCCTCCGAGCCGCAGCCGGTCCGCGATCTCGACGATGGCGGCGACCTTCGCCGAGCCCGACCACTGGCCCGCCTCGAACATCTCCCGCAGCCACGACAGGCGCGGGCGCTCCAGGGGCCCGAGCTCCAGCGGCTCGGCCTCGTGCAGCAGGCTGAGGACGAGGTCGCGGCGTCCGATCTCGAACGCCAACTCGGCGGCCCGGAGCAGCCGACCACCTCGCCGTGCGGGGTCCTCGGTCAGCTGCGCCGCCCGTTCCAGCGCACTGACGGCACCCGCGATCGCCCCCCGCCGCGCTGCGCGCGTGGCGGCGGCCTCCAGCTCGTCCGCCGCTTCGTCGTCGGGCCCGAGCCGGCACGCGACGCGATGCCACACGCGCCGGTCGGGCTGGTCGGTCAGGACGCTCGCGAGCGCGGCGTGTGCCGCCTGGCGCCGGGCCATACCCGCGGTCTGCCGGATCGCCGAACGCACCAGGGGATGACGGAAGCGCAACACGGTCTCGTCGGGCGCGGTCTCGTCGACGGTCACGAGCGCCGCGGACACCGCGGGCGCGATCTCCGCCACGGACAGCTCGGCCCCGAGCAGCACGCCTGCGGCGCGCACGACCTCGGCCAGGGAGTCGCCGTCGTTGAGGGCGGCGACCAGTAGCAACGCACGCGTGCGGGTCGGCAGCTCCGACTCGCGGGCCGCGAACGCCCGCTCCAGACGCGTGGTCAGCGGTAGCCACGGCGGGAGCGCGGGCGCGTCACCGAGGTCCTCGAGGGCACGCGGCAGCTCCACGAGCGCGAGCGGGTTGCCCGCGGCCTCCTCGAGCAGCCGCTCGCGGCGGGCAGGTGCGAGGCCGGGCGCGTGCGCGTCGAGCAGCCGCGCGGCAGCGGCATCGTCGAGGGCCGCCAGGCGCAGCTGCGGCAGGCTCGGGTCGGCGAGGGGATGTTCGGACCCCTCTCGGCCGGCGGCCAGCAGGATGACCGGATCGGACTCCAGGCGCCGCGCGACGAAGGCCAGCACGTCGGCGGTGCCGCGGTCCAGCCAGTGCGCGTCCTCGACGATCAGGACCAGCGGGGCGCGCGCCGCGCTCTCCGCGAGCAGGTCGAGCACCGCCAATGCGATGCGGAACAGCTGAGGGGGCGCCGCGTCGCTCAGGCCGAAGGCGACCCTCAGGGCCTCCCGGTGGGCCTCCGGCAGCCCGTGGGTCGCCGGGAGGATCGGTCGCAGGAGCTGGTGGAGGGCCGCGAAGGGCACGGTGGCCTCGGACTGCACACCCGCGGTCCGGAGCACCCGGATGCCGCGTTCCGTCGCGCGTCTCTGCGCGGCGGTCAGCAGCGCCGACTTCCCCACGCCGGGTTCGCCGATCACGACCAGGGCCCCGCCCCGCTGCGGTGCAGCGTCGACGAGATCGTGGAGTGCCGTGATCTCCACGGTGCGCCCGAGGAGTTCTCCACCAGCCGGCATCACGCTCGCTCACCTTCTTCGATTCCCGGGATCCATTCCCGGCGAAGCCACGGAATGTGTCCGAAGAAGAACCGCGAGCAACTGCCGCCGACACCTCCGCGCAGCATTCGATCCGGCACGGTGGTCGGGCCATCGTTCGACATGGCTCAGGGTGTCCGTCGCGGTCGGTCGTTGGCGGTCTCGAAGTTCGCCTGGGTCGGCCGCCCTCGACTCGAAGCCGGAGAGCGCGGGGCAACCGGACCATCGAGGATCCTAGGACGAATTCGTCCACACCGGTCAGATCACCGGAAAATGAGTGAGCGGATCCGCCGAACAACGGAAGGGAATCCCATTTCCGTAGTGGACCGCTGACGCTGCGCGAGACCCGGGCGTCGGCGGCGCCCGGCGCCCACCCCCGGGTTGACCTGTCCGGATTAAGCTGCCCAGCCATGAGCGAGGGACGACGATGAGCGCCGCTGCTGAGCCGGTCGGGGACGCGTCCGGGGCCGACGAGCCCGACATCCACACCACGGCAGGCAAGCTCGCCGACCTCTACCAGCGCATCGACAGCGCGGTGCACGCCGGCAGCGCGGCGGCGGTGGAGCGCCAGCACGCGAAGGGCCGCCAGACCGCCCGAGAACGGGTCGACCAACTGCTCGACCCGGGCTCCTTCGTCGAGCTCGACGCCCTCACCCGGCACCGTTCCACGAACTTCGGGATGGACGCCAACCGCCCGCTCGGGGACGGTGTCGTCACCGGCACGGGCACGATCGACGGCCGTCCCGTCGCGGTGTTCAGCCAGGACGCCACGGTGTTCGGCGGGGCACTCGGCGAGGTGCACGGCGAGAAGATCGTCAAGGTCATGGACCTGGCCGCGAAGATCGGCTGCCCCGTCATCGGCATCAACGACGGCGGCGGGGCCCGCATCCAGGAGGGTGTGGTCGCGCTCGGCCTCTACGCCGAGATCTTCGTGCGCAACGTGCGCAGCTCCGGTGTCGTCCCGCAGATCTCACTGATCATGGGGCCGGCCGCGGGTGGCGCCGTGTACTCCCCTGCGCTCACCGACTTCACGGTGATGGTCGACGGCACCAGCCACATGTTCATCACCGGCCCGGACATCATCAAGACGGTCACCGGCGAGGAGGTCGACTTCGAGGACCTCGGCGGCGGCCGGGCCCACAACACGAAGTCCGGGGTGGCGCACTACCTGGCCGACGACGAGGCGGACGCGTTCGCCTACGTCAAGGAACTGCTGAGCTTCCTGCCGTCCAACAACCTCTCCGAGCCGCCCGCGTTCCCGGCGCCGGAGCCGACGGACGGCGCGATCGCCGACGGGCTCACCGACACCGACCTCGAGCTCGACAGCATCATCCCGGACTCCCCGAACACCCCGTACGACATCCGCGAGGTGATCAACCGGGTGCTCGACGACGGCGAGTTCCTCGAGGTGCACGAGCTGTTCGCGCCCAACATCGTGGTGGGCTTCGGCCGGGTGGACGGCCGGTCGGTCGGCGTCGTGGCGAACCAGCCGACGCAGTTCGCCGGCTGCCTGGACATCGACGCCTCCGAGAAGGCGGCCCGGTTCGTCCGCACCTGCGACGCGTTCAACGTCCCCGTGCTGACGTTCGTCGACGTGCCCGGCTTCCTGCCCGGCACGGAGCAGGAGTGGAACGGGATCATCCGTCGCGGCGCCAAGCTGATCTACGCCTACGCCGAGGCCACGGTCCCGAAGGTCACGGTGATCACCCGCAAGGCCTACGGCGGCGCGTACGACGTGATGGGGTCCAAGCACCTGGGTGCCGACGTCAACGTGGCCTGGCCGACCGCGCAGATCGCCGTGACCGGCTCAGCCGGAGCGGTGAGCATCCTCTACCGCAAGGAGCTCAAGGGCCTCGAGGGCGACGAGCTCGCCGCCCGGCGGGCCGAGCTGCAGCAGCAGTACGAGGACACCCTGGCCAACCCCTACATCGCGGCCGACCGCGGCTACATCGACGGCGTCATCCCGCCGTCGCACACGCGCGGCCACATCGCGCGCGCCCTGCGGCTGCTGGCCACCAAGCGGGAAGCCGTGCCGGCCCGCAAGCACGGGAACATCCCGCTGTGACGGCGCCCGGCGAGGCGACCCCCGAGGAGCGCCGGGCGCTGTTCCGGGTGGTGCGGGGCGACCCGACCGACGAGGAGGTGGCCGCGTTGACCGTGGTGCTCGCCGCGGCGGCCGCCACACCCGGCACGACGTCGGCGCCGGCCGTCCGGGACCGCTGGTCGGACCCCGTGACCAGGTTCCGCGTGCCGCTGCACCCGGGCCCCGGCGCGTGGAAGACCTCCACCTGGCCCCGCTGAGGCCTGCCGCGCGCCGCCAGCCTCAAGGTTCGCCCAAGTTCCTGGCCTCCCCGCTGTGATCGCCCCCACACTCGGCTCACCGGCCGAGGGGGACGGGCCGTCCGTCCGGACGGCAGACCCGCAGCCAGGAGGAGGGGACCGGCGTGGACACCGACACGATCGTCAGGATCGGCCTCATCGCGCTCGTGGCCATCGCGGTGCTGACCGCGATGCCCCGCCTGCGTGGCACCTCCAGCAAGCGCACCGCCACCGGCAAGGGCGCCGGCTCCACGCCCGTCCGGCGGGAGCCGTACGGCACCGGCGCCGGCGACGCCCCCGCCGACACGAACCCCGTCGGCCACCCGACGGGCCCGGACGGCGGCCGGGGCAGCTGACGCCTGGTTGCAGCAAAGCCACTTTCATGCCACCTCGTTGCGTGAAAGTGGCTTTGCTGCAGCGTGTGGGCTCCGGCGGACGGCGGCGCTGGTCGCAGGGGGCTCGGCGGTCCATGATCGGGGCATGGGGGAACGTGTGGTGCCGTCGGTCGAGGAGATCCGGCACGCCGCGGAGCACCTCGACCCGGTGTTCGCCGGGTCCCCCCTCCTGTCCGGCACCACGCTCGACGCCGGGGGCGCCCGGGCCGTGCTCAAGGTCGAGACCCTCAACCCGATCCGATCGTTCAAGGGTCGCGGGGCGGTCACGTGGATGCGCGAGGTCGGGTCGACGGCCGGCGGGGTGGTGTGCGCGTCGGCGGGGAACTTCGGCCAGGGGCTGGCGTATGCGGCCCGCGCGGCCGGGACCTCGTGCCGGGTCTTCGTCGGGGCGTCGGCGAACCCGGCGAAGGTCGAGTCGATCCGCGCTCTCGGGGCCGAGGTCGAGGTCGGTGGCCCCGACTACGACTCCGCCATCGCGAGCGCCCGGCAGTTCGCGAGCGCGTCCGGGCTGAGCTTCGTGCAGGACGGCCGGGACCCGTGGATCGCCGCGGGGGCCGCGACGATGGCGCTCGAGGTCACCGAGGCCGGGACGCTGCCCGACGTCGCGCTCGTTCCCGTCGGCAACAGCGCACTGATCCTGGGTGTCGCCCAATGGCTGCGGCACCGCAACCCCGAGGTCCAGGTCGTCGGCGTCTGCGCCGAGAACGCCGCGGCTCCCGCCCTCTCGTGGCGGGCGGGCCGGGTGGTCACCACCGCGAGCGCCACCACCGTCGCCGACGGGATCGCCGTTCGCGAGCCGTTCCCGGAGTCGGTCGCGGCGATGCTCGATCACGTCGACGACATGGTCCTGGTCAGCGAGGAGCAGCTCCGGAGCGCGACGCGGTGGCTGGCCGCCGACGTCGGGCTCCTCGTCGAGCCCGCCGGTGCTGCCGGGGTGGCCGCGCTACAGGCTGACCCCGACCGGTACGGGGGCCGGACCGTGCTCATCCCGCTCTGCGGGGGCCATCTGCCCCCGGACGCGCTGGACTGGAGCGAGGAATGGAGCAGGTGAGCGGCTGACCCGCACGCGGGTCCACCGTGGGGTGGAGACGCGATCTCCACCCCGGGTCCACCGCCGGGCCGACGATCACCGGGCCCGCACGCAGCAGGGTCGTCGGCATGGAGATCCTCTCGTACGCGCTCGCGGGCCTCGTGCTCGTCTGGGTGCTGTCGCGGCAGTTCAGCGGCCGGTTCGTGTCCTTCCGACGGGCCGTGGTGCTGCCGGTCGTCCTCGTGCTGGTCGGGCTCGACCAGGCCTGCAACGCCGACATCCGCTGGACCGGCGCGGCGGTCGGGGTGGTGGTGCTCGACCTCCTGCTGATGGTGGGGCTCGGGGCCGCTCGGGGCGCCGCGGTCCGGTTGACCGAGCGCGACGGCTACCTCTACCAGCGCGGTGGCTGGCCGCTCCTGGTGCTCTGGGTGGTCTCGATCGGCGCCAGGGTGGGCGTGGCCGTCCTGACCACCGGCGACGCGCGGGCGGCCGCTGCGACCACCGTGGCGCTCTCGGTGGGGGTGAGCCTCGCCGCCCAGTACGCGGTGCTCAGCTACCGGGTCCGGGCCGACGGGAGGCCGCTGCGGCCGGGCGCCCGTGATCGACGCGGCGCCGTGGCGGGGTCCAGACTCGACCCGTGATCGTGGAACGCGGCCCGCTGCGGGTGGCGGGCAACCTGGTCTGGTTGCCGATCGTGCTGGTGGCGTCGTTCGTGAGAGAGCCGCCGCCCACGCACCCGCTCGCCGCGGTCGCCGCCGCGGCCGTCGCGACCACGGGCTGGGCACTCCTCGGGTGGATGCGCGAGGACCCACCGTGGTGGTGGACGCCCGCAGGTGTCGCCGCGACCGGCCTGGGCGGCGTCGCACTCCTGGCCACCACGCGGTCCCCCACCCCGTTCGCGTTCCTCGTCTACGCCGTGCTGATCGCCGCGGTCAGGTTTCCCGTCGCCGCCGCGGCGGCGACGCTCGTCGGAGCGGTCATCGGCCTGGTCGCGGTGAGTCTCGGGTCCGCACCGGCCGTCGTCGCGGTGTACGTGCTCCTGCTCGTGGCGATACTGCTGTTCGGGATGGGGCGCCGCGAGAGCGCCCACCGCGCCGAGCAGCGGGAGCTCGCCGTCGTCGCCACCGCGAGGGCGCACGAGGAGCACGCCCGCGCCGCGGCCCTCGACGAGCGCGCCCGGATCGCCAGGGACGTCCACGACGTGCTCGCGCACTCGCTGTCCGCGCTCGCGGTGCAGCTGCAGGGGGCACGGCTGATGCTGCTGCGCGACGGCGCCCCGCCGGACACCGTGGCGCAGGTGGAGCGGGCGCAGCGGCTGGCCACCGACGGGCTGGCGGAGGCGCGCAAGGCCGTCGCCGCCCTGCGCTCGGAACCGGTCGACGTCGTCGAGGGGCTGCGGGCGCTCGTCGCCGACGCCCCCGACGCCACGCTGCAGATCGACGGCGAGCCGGCCGGCCTGGCGGCGGGCGAGCGGGAGACGGTGCTCCGCACGGCCCAGGAGGCCCTCACCAACGCCCGCCGGCATGCTCCGGGAGCGCCGGTGCACGTGCGGCTGACCCGCCGCGGCGCGGCCACGGAGCTGGTGGTGCAGGACCGCGGTGGAGCGCCCGCACCCCGGCAGCCGGGTGGCTACGGCCTCACCGGCATGGCCGAACGGGCCGCGCTGGCCGGCGCCGAGCTGGAGGCCGGCCCGGTGGCGGACGGCTGGCGGGTGCGGCTGCGGCTGCCCGCGGCGGACGCGATGCGGGCGTGAGCGCCCGGGACGGCCGGACGGCCGCGGAGCTGCGCGTCGTGCTCGCCGACGACCAGACGATCGTGCGCGAGGGCCTGGTCACCCTGCTCGACCTGCTGCCCGGGATCCGGGTCGTCGGCGCCGCGGCCGACGGCGACGAGGCCATCGCCCTCGTCGCCCGGCACGCCCCCGACGTCCTGCTCACGGACCTGCGCATGCCGGTGTGCGACGGGGTGGGCGCCACGCGGCGGGTGCGCGCGGAGCACCCCGGCACGGCGGTCGTCGTGCTCACGACCTACGCCGACGACGCCGCCGTGGTCGACGCGCTGCGCGCAGGCGCGCTCGGGTGGCTGTCCAAGGACGCCGACGCCGAGGCGATCGGGCACGCGCTGCGGTCCGCCGCGGCGGGGCAGTCCACGATCGACTCCGCAGCGCTCGCCCGCCTGGTCGCCGCCGGTCCCCGGCCGTCCGGCCCACCTCCCGACGGCCTGACGAGCCGGGAGGCCGAGGTGCTCGCTCTGATCGCGGCCGGGCTGTCCAACCGCGAGATCGCGCGCCGCCTCGTGGTCGGGGAGGCGACGGTGAAGACGCACGTCAACCACCTGTTCGCCAAGGCCGGCCTGCACGATCGGGCCCAGGCCGTGCGCTACGCCTACCGGCACGGGCTCGTCGCCGAGTGACCTCTAGGCTCGGTCGTCGTGCGTGTCGTACTCGCTTCCGCCTCCCCCGCCCGGCTCTCGGTACTGCGAGCGGCGGGCCTCGACCCGGTCGTCGAGGTGGCCGACGTCGACGAGGAGGCGCTGCTCGACACCGTGCCGCACGCCTCGCCGGGCGAGAAGGTCACCACCCTCGCCGGCGCGAAGGCCACCACGATCGCCCGCCGGATCGCCGGCACCCACCCGGACGCGGTCGTGATCGGCTGCGACTCGATGCTGCACGTGAACTCCGAGCTCGTCGGCAAGCCCGGCGACGTCGAGGTGGCCAGGCGGCGCTGGCGGGCCATGGCCGGGCGCACCGGTGAGCTCGTCACCGGCCACACCGTGCTGCGGCTGGCCGACGGGGAGATCGACCGGGTCGCCGAGGGACACGCGGTCACCGTGGTGCGGTTCGCCGAGCCGAGCGACGAGGAGCTCGACGCCTACCTCGCCACCCGTGAACCGCTCGCCGTGGCCGGCGCCTTCACGCTCGACGGCCTCGGCGGCTGGTTCGTCGAGGGCATCGACGGTGACCCGTCCAACGTCATCGGCATCAGCCTGCCGCTGACCCGCCGCCTGCTGGCCGGTGTCGGTGTCCGGGTGACCGACCTGTGGACCTCGACGGCCTGACCGCGCCGGAGACCGTGATCGACTCCGCCACGATCGATATACCGTCGTGGTCGTGAGCTACTACGAGGACACGCGTGCGGCGTTCCGTCGTGGCGAGACGGCGGTCGTCGAACGGTTGAGCCGGGAGGAGCTCGCCCGCGCTCGCGGGAGCGCCGACGTCGACGCCGAGGTGGAGGCGCTCTGCATGCTGGCCAGGGTGGCCGTCCGCGGCGGAGACGTCTCCGAGGGCCGGCGGTTGGGGCGGGAGGCACTGGAGCTCGCGCGGCGCGCGGGCCGGCGGCGGCTCGAACTCGCCCCGACGCACATCCTGGCCGGCTCCGCGCGGATCTCGGGGGACCTCGCGTCGGCACGCACGCTCTACGCCGAGAGCATCGCGCTCAGCGAGGAGTTCGGCAACGCCGACCGGGTGGTCATGGAGATGCACAACCTGGCCTACGTCGAGTGGCACGCGGGTGACGTCGACCGCGCCCGGGAGCTGTTCACCACGACCTGCCGGCGGGCTCTCGAGCAGGGGATCGACGACTTCCTGCCCTACGTCACGCTCGACGCGGCGATCGTGGCCGAGATCGACGGCGACCACGTCCACGCCGCCCGCCTGCTCGCCGCCGCCGAGAGCGCGCTCGCCACGCTCGGGCAGATCCTCGACCCGGACGACGCGATCGAGCAGAAGGAACTCCGTGGCCGGCTGGTCACCGCGCTCGGACCGGACGGGTTCGACGCCGCATACGCCACGGGAGCCGGCCTCGGGCTCCGCGAGGCGCTCGGGGGGTGATCGCCGCTGCCGGTTGCACTACACCCGAGCGGACGGTGAGGACTAGCCTGAACGCATGGCGCTGCCCCACGACACCGACCCGAAGCTGGCCGAGTACGCCCACCCCGAGCGGCTGGTCACCACCGAGTGGCTCGCGCAGAACCTGGGCACCGACGGTCTCGTCGTCGTCGAGTCCGACGAGGACGTGCTGCTCTACGACACCGGGCACATCCCCGGCGCCGTGAAGGTCGACTGGCACACCGAGCTGAACGACCCCGTCACCCGCGACTACGTCGACGGGGAGGGGTTCGCGCGGCTGTGTGCCGAGCGCGGCATCTCGCGGGAGAGCACCGTGGTCTTCTACGGCGACCGCAACAACTGGTGGGCCACCTACGCACTCTGGGTGTTCTCCCTGTTCGGCCACCCGGACGTGCGCATCCTCGATGGCGGCCGGGCCAAGTGGGTCGCCGAGGGCCGCGAGATGACCACCGAGCAGACGAAGCCGACCCCCACCGACTACCCGGTGGTCGAGCGCGACGACGCCACCATCCGCGCGTTCAAGGACGACGTGCTCGCCCACCTCGGGCTCGTGGGTCGGGGAGGGGCGCTGGTGGACGTGCGCTCGCCCGGCGAGTACTCCGGCGAGCTGCTGCACATGCCCGACTACCCGCAGGAGGGTGCGGTCCGTGGTGGCCACATCCCGGGCGCGGCGAGCGTCCCGTGGGCCCGCGCGGCGGCCGAGGACGCCACCTTCAAGCCGCGGGCCGACCTGGACGCCATCTACGTGCAGGAGCAGGGGCTCTCGGCCGAGGACGACGTGGTCGCCTACTGCCGCATCGGCGAGCGCTCCAGCCACACCTGGTTCGTGCTCACCCACCTGCTGGGCTTCGGCAAGGTCCGCAACTACGACGGCAGCTGGACGGAGTGGGGCAACACCGTGCGCGTGCCGATCGTCCAGGGCTCGGAGCGCGGTTCGGTATGAGCACCCGAGCGACCGGAGCACCGGCCGAGCGCTGCGAGGGCGGGCGATGAGCGAGCTTGCGAGCGAATCATCGACACAGCGCCCGGGGGAAAAGCCGGTCGAGCGCAGCGAGGACGTGCGATGAGCCTCCCCCCGCAGCTCGCCGAGCTGGTCGAGGACTTCTCGGAGGTCGGTCCGAAGGACCGGCTGCAGCTGCTGCTGGAGCTGTCGCGGGAGCTGCCCGCGCTGCCGGAGCGCTACGCCGACGCGGCCGACACGATGGAGCAGGTGCACGAGTGCCAGTCGCCGCTGTTCCTGGCGGTCGAGGTGGAGCCCGGGGGTGACCGGGCCGTGCACCTGTTCTTCTCGGCACCGCCGGAGGCGCCCACCACCCGGGGCTTCGCGTCGATCATGCACACCGGGCTCGACGGCGAGCCCGCCGCCGAGGTGCTGGCCGTGCCCGACGACTTCTACACCGCGCTCGGGCTGGCCCAGGCCGTCAGCCCGCTCCGGCTGCGCGGCATGGCGGCGATGCTCGCCAGGATCAAGAACCAGGTGCGCACGGCCACCGCAGCGGCCTGACTAGGCAACCTCAAGTCCTGGTCAAGAAGGTTCTCGCCGCCGCAAGAGGGCAGCAACACTGTGAGACGTCTCATAAGGACGGCTCAGGAGGTGTGCGGTGGCCCTCACAGCAACAGCTGACACCTGGGGCATCAGCGGTCCGACGTTCCTGCTCGCCTATCTCGTGATCGCGGTGGCGGTCTGGGTGGCGAGCACGCGAGCCCGCCGGGTGCTCGCCGAGTCCCGGGTCACCGCCCCGGCCATCGACCTCACGACCCGTCCGCACGACATCGCCTACCTCAACGGAGGCGCCGACCTGGCGGTCGTGTCCGCGCTCAGCGCGATGCACCTGCGCGGGACCGTCAGCTCATGGCACGGCGCCGTCCGCGCCGCCGGCCGCCTCGAGCCCGGCGCCGACGAGCTGGAGCGCGCGATCCACGCCACCGCCCGGGGCGGCCAGCGCAAGCGGTTGCCGTTCCACCGCCAGGTGGCCGCCGCGCTGGCCGCGATCGACGCGCGCCTCGTGACCGCCGGGCTGCTGCTGTCGCCGCAGCGGCGGCTCCGGATCCGGCAGATGGGCCTCTGGATGCTCGCCGTGGCCGTCCTCGGTCTGGTGCGGGTGGTCGCCGGGGTGGCCGAGGCCAAGCCGGTGGGCTTCCTCGTGGCGGCGCTGGTGGCGGTCACGGTCGTGGCCACGGTCCAGCTCTCGCGCGCACCGCGGCGCACCCGGCTGGGCGACCGCACGCTCGCCGCACTGCGCGACGAGCACCACCTGCTGTCTCCCAAGGTGAAGCCCAACTGGGCGATCCAGGGGCCGGCCGGTGCCGCCCTGAGCGTCGGGATCTTCGGGATGAGCGCGCTGTGGGCGTCCGACCCGTCCTTCGCCACCGAGCTGGCCGCCCAGCGCGCGACCGCAGGCGGGGGCACCGCCGACGGCGGCGCCGGTGGGAGCGGCGGCGGTGACGGAGGGGGAGGCGGGGGCGGGGGCTGCGGCGGAGGCTGCGGTGGGTGAGCGGCCCGCGTCGCTCCCGGCCGGGGTGGGGGTCGGCTGGCGACCGGAGATCGCCGCATGGGTCGCCGGCCTCGCCGCGCCCGCCTTCTGCGAGGTGATCGCCGAGTCGATCGCTCCGGCAGCGGCACATCGCGGGGTGACGGAGCTCCGGGAGCGGGGTGTCCCGGTCGTGCCCCACGGCGTCCGGCTCTCCCTCGGCGGCGCCGAACCCGTCGAGGCCCGCCGGGTCACGCACCTCGCGGCGTGCGCCGCCGCACTGCAGGCCCCGCTGGTGAGCGAGCACATCGCCTTCGTCCGCGCAGGCGACCTCGACGCCGGACACCTGCTCCCCGTGCCGCGCACGCGGGAGGCGCTGGACGTGCTCGCCCGCAACATCCGGCGCACACAGGCCGAGCTCGACGTCCCGCTCGCGCTGGAGCCGATCGCGGCGCTGTTCGACTGGCCCGAGGACGAGTACACCGAGGCCGACTTCCTCACCGCCCTGCTGGAGCGCACCGGGGCGCTGCTCCTGCTCGACGTGGCCAACATCCACGCCAACGCGGTCAACCGCGGCCAGGACCCGGAGGCCGTGCTCGACCGGCTGCCTCTGGACCGGGTCGCCTACGTGCACGTCGCCGGAGGTGCGGAGCACCCCGACGACCCCGGGATCTACCACGACACCCACACCCATCCGGTGCCCGCAGCCGTGCTGCGCCTGCTCGAACGGCTCGTGGAACGGACCGCGCAGGCCCCGCCGGTGATGCTGGAGCGCGACGGCCGCTACCCACCCGCCGCCGAGCTGCTGGCCGAGCTGGACGCGATCGCGGCCGCGGCCGGGCGCCCGCCCGTCGGGCAGCAGCGGGTGCCCCGGTGAGCCACGACCACGGCCTCGCGGCCCGGCAGGCCGAGCTGGTGGCGGCGCTCGTCGCGGGCGCACCGGTCCCCCACGGCTTCGACGTCGCCCGGATCGACGCCACCCGGCGCGCACTCCTGCGCAAGCGCGCAGGCGAGGCGGCGACGGTGTGGCCGCTGCTGGCGGCGTCGCTGGGAGCCGAATGGCCGCGCGTCTTCGCCGCGCACCACGCCGGCCGCGAACCCTCCGGCGCCCTGCGCGAGGGCTGGGACGTCGCCAGCGCCCTGCACCGGCGCGGCGAGCTCGGCAGCGCGGCCGGAGCCGAGCTGGCCGAGCGGGAGGCCGCGTTCCGGTACGACGGGCACCGGCCCCCGACGCCGCGCCGCCTCCGCCGCCTTCGCCGCCTGCTGCGGGGCGTCAGGAAGCTCACGGGCCGACGGTGACCGACCGCGCCGGGCACGAGGGATCCACCCCCTTAAACTCACCGGTAACAACCGATTCGGGGCACCCGTCCCAGCGGACACCACGAGGAGGCCGACCGTGGCGCGCTTGAGCAAGGTTCTCGTCGCGAACCGTGGGGAGATCGCCGTCCGCGTCATCAGGGCCTGCCGCGACGCCGGACTGGGGAGCGTCGCCGTCTACGCCGACCCCGACCGGGACGCCCCCTTCGTGCGCCTGGCCGACGAGGCGTTCGCCCTCGGCGGCACCACCGCCGCCGACTCCTATCTCGCGATCGACAAGCTGCTCGACGTCGCGAAGCGCGCCGGTGCCGACGCCGTCCACCCCGGGTACGGCTTCCTCAGCGAGAACGCCGACTTCGCGCAGGCCGTCATCGACGCCGACCTCACCTGGATCGGCCCCACCCCGCAGGCCATCCGCGACCTGGGGGACAAGGTCACCGCCCGGCACATCGCCACCCGGGCGGGCGCGCCGCTCGTCCCCGGCACCGCCGAGCCGGTGAGCGGGGCCGACGAGGTGGAGGCCTTCGCCGAGGAGCACGGGCTCCCCATCGCGATCAAGGCCGCGTTCGGCGGCGGGGGCAGGGGCATGAAGGTGGCCCGGGAGAAGAAGGAGATCGCCGAGCTCTACGAGTCGGCCGTCCGCGAGGCCACCGCGGCGTTCGGCCGTGGCGAGTGCTTCGTCGAGCGCTACCTGGACAAGCCCCGCCACGTCGAGGCCCAGGTGCTGGCCGACACCCACGGCAACGTCATCGTGGTCGGCACGCGCGACTGCTCACTGCAACGGCGGTTCCAGAAGCTCGTGGAGGAGGCGCCCGCGCCGTTCCTCACCGACGAGCAGCGCAGCACGATCCACGAGGCCGCCAAGGCCATCTGCACCGAGGCGGGCTACCACGGCGCCGGCACCGTCGAGTTCCTCGTCGGGCAGGACGGGCTGATCTCGTTCCTGGAGGTCAACACCCGGTTGCAGGTGGAGCACCCCGTCTCGGAGGAGACGAGCGGGCTCGACCTGGTGCGCGAGCAGTTCCGCATCGCCGAGGGCGAGGTGCTCAACCTGCTCGAGGACCCCGAGCCGCGCGGGCACTCCATCGAGTTCCGGATCAACGGCGAGGACGCCGGCCGGAACTTCCTACCCGCGCCGGGCACCGTCCGGTCCATCTCCTTCCCGGCAGGCCCCGGGGTGCGGGTGGACGCGGGCGTCGAGCCCGGTTCGGTGATCGGCGGCCAGTTCGACTCGCTGCTGGCCAAGCTCGTCGTCACCGGCTCGGACCGGGCGCAGGCCCTGGAGCGGTCACGCCGGGCGCTGGCCGAGTTCCAGGTCGAGGGCATGGCCACGGTGCTGCCGTTCCACCGGCTCGTCGTCGAGGACCCGGCGTTCGCCGCGACGGAGGAGAAGGACTTCACCGTCCACACCCGGTGGATCGAGACCGAGTGGGACAACACCGTCGCGCCCTTCGAGGGCGGCGAGGACGCCGAGGAGGACGCCGGGCCGCGCCAGACCGTGGTCGTCGAGGTCGGCGGCAGGCGGCTGGAGGTCTCGCTGCCCGCCGACCTGGCCATCGGTGGAGGCGCGGGCGCTGGCGCAGCGGCCAAGGCGGCGCCCCGCAAGCGTGGCGGTGGCCGCGGCGGCGCGACGGCCTCCGGCGACGCCGTGACCGCGCCCATGCAGGGCACGATCATCAAGGTCGCGGTGTCCGACGGCGACACGGTCTCGGCGGGTGATCTCGTGGTCGTGCTGGAGGCCATGAAGATGGAGAACCCGGTGATGGCGCACAAGGACGGCACGATCACCGGCCTGGCGGCGCAGACCGGTAGTTCCGTGTCGCAGGGCACCGTGATCTGCGAGATCAAGGAGTAGGCGCACCGCGCGCTCCCGCCATGGAACCGGTGGAGATCAACGCAGGCTCCTGGTACCTGCGCGCCCTGCGCGCCGACGACCGCATCGACGACCGGCCCGCCGTGGTGGCGTCCTGCCTCGATCCGGAGATCCGCCGCTGGCGCCGCAGGCCGGCGGCCACCCGGGCGGAGGCCGACGCCTACGTCCGGCTCCGCGCCCGCGAGTGGAGCCGCGACGAGCGCTACACGTGGGCGGTGTGCGAGCCCACCACCGGGGAGATGATCGGCGAGGTCGAACTGGCCGCTCTCGACCTCGCCGCAGGCACGGCCGAGGCGGCCTGCTGGGCGCTCCCGGCGGCCCGCGGCAAGGGGATGACCACCACCGCACTGTCCGCGGTGCTGCGGTTCGGGTTCGCCGGGCTGGGCCTGCGCCGCGTCACCTACGCCTGGGCCGAGGGCAACAACGCATCGGCCCGCGTGGCGATCAAGTGCGGGTTCCGGCCGGAGGCGCGGCAGCCGTCGGCCTGGGTGGTCGACGGGCGGCACATGGACGTCCTGGTGGCGGCCCGGTCGGCGACGGATAGTTGACCTTCGAGCACTAGCGTCCTACCGTCGTCGGGCCAGGCATTCCACAGCGACCCCGCACCGTGCTGGACAAGTGCATAGCGGACAGCAGTGACGCATCCCGTGACCACCACGGGGCCCGGTGACTCCGCCACGCGGAAGTGCCGCGCCGCGGATCCGTTCGCCACGCAGGCTCAGGCCGCGCCGCGAACACGCCCCCATCCCGACCGGCGACCAGGATCCGTATGCCCCCCGACACGTTCGTGACCACCCACATCCACATCGACGGGCCGATACCCGGTCCCCACTCCCTGCTCACCCTCACCTCCGCCGCGCACTCGCCCGACGGAGACCCGACCGCCGTGTTCACCACCAACGTGCGTGAACTGCCCGGTGCCACCCTCCACCCCGTCGCCCTCCAGACCTGGAGGCGGCGAGCGGATGACTGGCTCTCCACCCGCCGGGCGACCCGACCACCCGCCCTCGCGATGAGTGCCTACGCCCAGTGGATCGACCGACTCCCCGGGCGCCCGGTCTTCGTCGCCGACACCGCAGAACCGGACTATCTGTTCCTGTACTGGTACCTGCAACGCTTCACCGGGCACTGGCCCTTCGCCAGGACCCTCACCGATGCGGATCTCCACGCCCGCATCGGATGCTCGATGCTCTGCCCGCTCGCCGGGTGCCGGACGCCGGAGACGGTGCTGGCCAGGACGAGCTGACGCTCCACGACGGCCGGTGCGGACTGCAGCCGCACCGGCCGTCGTGCGTCCCGGGGTCGGCCATGCCCGCCGACCGACGCCTGGAAGCTCCCCCGGCGCGCCTCCCAGACCCGCGGAACCCTCAGGGGCCCGCCGGGGGTTCGCTCGCCACCCCACGGCCCGCGGTATAGCCGACGAAATGTGCTACTTATATTCGTCTACCCCTACACCACGTATATGAGCGATGAACACCATCTGTCACGAGAGCGATGTTCCCTTGGATGCACACTCGCTCTCCTCGGCGCCCACCAAACAGGCCGGCCGCCTACGCGGAGCTGTGGCGGCGCCTCGAGCATCTCGAAGCACGACCGCCCCGCGGGTCTCCGCCCCGGGATGACCTCAACGAGCGGATCGTCGCGTTCATGTGCAACCACCCGGGCATGAAGCTCACCGCCCAGAACATCGGCGAGGACACGCACGGGTTGGGCACCCCCTGAAGACCCTGGCGAACAGCGGGATCATCGGGAGTGAGAAGGAAGACGGCCAGACCCGCATGTACCTGTGGCCAGCCGCCAACTGACCGGCACATCGCCCCTGATCGCCACAGAACCCCCTGCTCGCCCTGATCAGGGGGCTCTGTTGTGTCCAGGTCAGACGCGGAACTCTTCGCGGATCTAGGCTTGCGGCGGCTGCGGAGTCGGAGTCGGTGTCGGTGTCGGCCAAGCCGTCGTCGGAGGCGGGGGCTGCGTCGGCCGGACCGTCGTCAAAGGCGGCGTCCGAGTCGTCGGCGGAGCCGGAGTCTCGAAGGTCGGCCTCGTCGGCGGCGGAGTCACCGTTGGGCGCGGGGCCGTCGTCGTAGGAGGAGCCGGCGACCAGTCGACCGTCCCATCGGTCTTGCAGACCATCTGTATCACCGACCCCTGGTTCGGCGCGCTGATCCGGATCTCAACCACGCCTTCGTCGTCGCTGTCGGTATTGCACGGCAGGCCGGCCAGGTTGTCGAGGCTCCCGAGCGAACCCCCCTCGCCGTTTCCGCCCAAACCTCCGGACCCGCGAGGTCCACGGGGTCCGGCAGGCCCGGCAGGCCCGGGAGCGCCGCCGTTCCGGTCCCACGAGATCGGAGTCTCCTGCCACGGACCGCGCCTCGTGATGCAGTCGCCGTCGCGACGGTCGAGGAGCATGCGGATCGCGCCGGTCCGCTCATTGACACACGCACGGTAGGTCTCTGCGCCGCCGCGGCTGGACATCGCGTAGGCGGTGCCCCCGACGAGTAGCCCGACGACCGTCAGCGATGCGGTGACGAGGATAAGACGGGACGGTCGTTTCACACGGACTCCGATTCCGGATGCGCCGGTCGTCGTTGCTTGGGGGGGAGCGGAGCGACGGGGATGCGCGGAGATGCTGGGGGCACCGGCTCGTCGCCGAGGGCCATCGGTCCGTTACGCCCCAATACCGAGGTTGCGCCATCTGACGCAATGCCCGCCGGAGCGGCGTCGAGCCCCGCCGGCCCAAGGTCCGCTGCCCGGCCGGACACGTCACCGTGGGCCTGCCGCCCCGCGCATACCGGGAGCCCTGCCCCACCAGTTGACACCGACCCGCTAGCCCCCCTTTAGGCTGGCGGACAAGGGGGGCTAGGCTTATCCTCGTGGTGTTCAGGGAGATGAAGCTCCGCGCGGTAGAGAAGGCGCTCATAGCGCACGGCTGCCAGGTCTTGCGCAACACCGGCGACCACACCGTGTGGAAGTGCCCATGCGGCGCGCACCGCGCGCCCGTACCACGGCATCGCGACATCTCCCCGGGCGTAGTACAGAGCGTCGGCAAGCAGATGGCCTGCCTGCCGGAAGGGTGGTTGCAATGAGCACCTACAGCGTCCAGGCGAAGCGATGGGCCCGCGGCTGGGAGCTGCACATCTTCGACGCCCAAGGCGCCGAGGTCGGCGTAACCCAGTCACACACCATCGCCGGAGCAGGTCGAATGGTCCGCGACTACCTCGCGCTGCAGCGCGACGAGGACCCCGACGCCGTTGAATTCACCGTGCGCGCCGAGCTCGACGCCGCCACCACCGCAGAGGTCGAGCAGGCACGCAAAGAGATGCGGGCAATCGAAGAGGCACAAGAACGAGCGGCCGAGCACTGGCGCTCGATCGCCCGTCGGCTCAGGGACTCCGGCCTCACCGGCGGCGACATCGCCGCAGTGCTCGACGTGTCACCCCAGCGGGTCTCCCAGCTCACGAAGGCCTCCTGAAACGACGAAGAGCCCCCGCCCGGACCTCCGAAGAGGCCAGGCGGGGGCTCTCGCGGCACTGCACCTTGTACTTCGCCAGCTCGCTGGCGGCCTTCGCCCGCAGGGCCTCCCATTCGGCGATGGCCCTCACCGCGCCGGCGCGGATCTCGGGTGAGACGTTGCCCTTGCCTTCGGCCCAAACGCTGCTTGTCCTCCACCCAGGCGCGCTGCACGAGGCACTTCGCCATCTCGGGTGTGACTTGCGGTCCTCGGCCCAGGCGCGGCAGCGCTCGATGACCGGGCAGGAGAGGCAGACGCGGCCGGCGTCGACGGCACGGGGCGGGTAGCCGCGCATACGCTCGCCGTCCGCGGGGGGCTCGAGGAGCCGGTAGTCCGCGCCGACGCACGCGCTCTGGGAGCGCCAGTCGTTCTCGTCGCCGAGCAGCTCAGCAAGGAGGGCGGGGTGGGTTCCTGCGCGATCAGGCGGACGACCGAGCATGAGCGCAACCAGCTCGAACTGTTCACCGCGCGATCACCGCCCGATCCGTCTCTGCGCCGTACATTGCGCGGACGGAAGCGCCGATGGACTGGTGAGCGCGCAGTTCCGATTCGAGCGCGCGGGCCTGCCGGTCGGCGTGCTTGAACGCGAGCTGGGCGATGTCGCGGACGTCCCGTTCCGCCGCGGTGGCCAGCTCGATGGCGTACTTCTTCTCGTGCGCCGGTCCCTCGTGTGAGAGGTAGGCGCTGGCGAACACGCGGTCGTACTCGGCCTCCGCGACGCGGGCCGGGTTATCTGAAAGGGGCCCTGCGGGGGACGGCGATCCCACGCGAGGGGGACTGATCCGGTTCCGTTGCCGCCTAGCTTTCGTGCCCATGGGGTCCTGTTCGGCCAGGTGGCCGGCCTTGCTTCCCGCTGGATGGTCGGCCGGGTACGCGGTGGTCCTCGCCTCGAGGGCGGTTGCCGGCTCACCGTCCTTCAGTGGGGTGGCGTTCTTCCCAGCGGGGTGGGTGGCGGTGCTACCGGCGGCGCTGTCCGCAGCGTTCTGCCTGGCGACAGGTCTGGGTGCGACTCGCCGGTGGCCGCCACGATGGCGCCGGCTGCTGGCGTGGCTGGGATGGGCGGCGGGAGCGTCAATGATCGCGTACTGCCTCCTGTTCTGGATCGACCTGACGATGATCTTCATGCTGCCGTTCGGTGTCGACAGCCGAGATCAGCTCGTCGGGCTGCCCCTGCGGAGCGCGGGCGTCGCGGCCGGAGCTCTGACACTGTGGTGCGCCGCCACGGAGCTCCGCCAAGTCCGGTCGGCATGTGATCGCTGCGGCCGGCTTCACGGACTGTCCCCGGAGCGGCGCACCGAGCCGTCGCCGTGGTGGGCCTACGCGGGCGCCTACGTGGCTGTCGCCGGTCTGGCGGCACGGCTCAGCCCCGCACTCGTGGAAGGACTGAACCTCGACGGACCGGGCGGGGCCGGGTTCACGATCTTCGTCGGCCTCATGGTGCTGGCGGGGACGTTGTTGCCGTTGGCACTGGCTCACCGGTGGGGACGAGTGTGGCCGGACTGGTCGCCGTGGGCCGGGCAGTTCGTCCCCAGGTGGCTGGTGCTCGGGCCAGGAGTGTTCATGGGGGTCGGGTTGAGCGCGTACTTCGGCGTCGGCGGGATGACCGCGATGGCCGTCGGGGCGACACCCGCCGGCCTGGGCGCCGTGCTGGAGATCGGTGGCTACACACTCTGGGGTGCCGGCCTGCTCGTCGCGTCGACCTCCTACTACCGCCTGACCAGACCCGAGTGTCAGGGCATCCACACGGGCCTGATCAGCGACGGAGCGGGATGAGGCCTGTCGTGTACGCGATGACCACGGCCTGCGTACGGTCGCGTGCTCCGAGCTTGGCCAGTATCCGGGACATGTGGGTGCGTACGGTCTCGACGCCCAGGAAGAGCGCTTGCGCGATCTCGGCGTTGGTCTGCCCCGCGGCCACCTGGGTCAGAACGTCGCTCTCCCGGTCGGTCAGCGCCGGCCCCCGGTAGGTGACCTCTGCGGGGGCCCGGGTGGCCACGAGCGTTCGTAGCGCCTCGGGGAACACCAGGCTCTCACCGAGCGCGACGGTCCGCACCGCGGTGATGATCTGCTCGGCGTTCGCACGCTTGAGCAGGAACCCGGACGCACCGGCGCGCAGCGCCCCGAAGACGTGCTCGTCGGCGCCGAACGTCGTGAAGACCAGCACCCGCGGCGCGTCGGGCAGCGTCAGCAGTTGCTCGGTGGCCCGGATGCCGTCGAGCGTGGGCATCTGGACGTCCATGCACACGACCGAGGGACGCATGCGGCGGACCAGTCCCACCGCCTCGACGCCGTCGCTCGCCTCACCGACCACCTCGATGTCCGGCTCGGACTGAAGCAGGTTCCGCAGGCCGCTGCGGATGATCGGCTCGTCGTCGACGACCGCGACGGAGATCGGTTCACCCACGGTGGCCCACCGCCCACGGCAGGTGCGCGGACAGCCGCCATTGTGCGTTCTCGGCGCCCGCCTCGAACCGGCCGCCGAGCAGCGCGACGCGTTCGTCGAGACCGACGAGCCCGCGTCCGCGGCGGCGCGACGGCGCGTCGGTACCGGCGGGGTTGGTCGCGGTGATGACGAGGTGGTCGCCCTCCGGTCCCACCCTGAGGGTGACGGGCCCGGGTCCGCCGTGCTTGGCGGCGTTGTGCAGAGCCTCCGAGCAGACGCGGTACGCCGTGGTGGACAGGAGCGGGCCGACCGGCAGCTCTGCCACCTCGAACGTCACGTCCAGACCGAGCTTGCGATGCTCGTCGACGAGGGTTTCGAGCTGGTCGAGCCCCGGTTCGGGTTGCCGCAACGGCTCGTCGTCGCGCAGCAGTGCCAGCACCTGATCCAGCTCGCCGAGCGCTCGCCCGGCGAGTGCCTCGATCGTGGTGAAGGACTCGGCCGCCACATCCGGATCGCGGCGCAGCAGCCGGGCGCCGGCGGTGGCGTGCAAGGAGATGCCGCTCAACGCGTGCCCGACGCCGTCGTGCAGGTCACGTGACAGCCTGCGGTACTCGGTCTCCTGGTGCAGCCGGGCCGTGACCTCGGCGAGCCGGTCCGTGCTGGTCGGCCCCAGCAGCCGGGACGCGGCCCGGGCCATCACCGCGCCGGCACCGAGGACGAGTCCGACGGTCCCGGCGACGACGCCCACCGCCCCCGCGGCGGTGAGCGCCCAGCCCAGTGGGGTCGACGGCCGGGCCAGCCGGACGATGAACTCGGCCTGCCCGCCCCGCACGATGACGACGGCCAACGCGCCCAGTACCCACACCGCGAGCACCACCCACAGCCCGGTGGCGAAGCCCAGGATCTGGTGGGCGGCGGTGTAGACGGCGGTGCGCCACCGGTGCTCCCACCGGAGCTGTTGCGGACGGACGAGCCCGGTGTCGACCCGCAGCAGCGAACGGGCCGCCTCGACCTGCAGGTCGCGGATCCCGGGGAGCAGACCGATGGTCAGCACCGGTACCGACCCGAGCCCCACCACCACTGCGGGCATCGGCACCCCGGGCCCGGCCAACGCCGGGGAGAAGGTCCAGACGATGATCGCGACAGCGAGGCAGAATGCGGCGCCTATCAGCAGGTAGACGGCGCGACGCGGCACCTCCTGCCAGTTCATGCGTCCATGATGCCCATCACACCCGCTTCGGGCGCCTCCCCCGTCCGGGGGACGCTCCCTCGATCACGGGGGATGCGCGGTCGGCCGAGAGGAACCGGTCCCGGCCAGAACACGTCGTCGGCCATCTCCTGCCCGGCGTACCCGGACCTATGCTGCGGAGGCGTGGACGTCGAACTCCGTCATCTCCGGGCGTTCGCCGCCGTCGCGCGGCAGCGGTCGTTCACCCGCGCGGCGGAGCAACTCCTGATCACCCAGCCGGCGTTGACGCGCACGGTCCAGCAACTCGAGGCGGCACTCCAGGTGCGACTGCTCGACAGGACCTCGCGCCGGTTCGAGCTCACCGAAGCCGGGCAGGAGTTCCTGATCCGTGCCGAGCGGGTGCTCGCCGAGATGGACGAGGCGCTGGCGGCCGTGCGCGGGCAGGTCACCGTCCGCCTCGGGTTCAGCTGGCTGCTGCCCGACCCATGGGCCCAGCACGCGGTGAGCATGTTCGAGCAGGCCACGGGCAACACCGTCTCGCTGGTCCGCTGCGACGACCCGCTTTCCTGCCTCCGGCAGCACACGATCGACGTCGCGCTCGTTCGCGGCGACATCGCCCCGTCACCGATCCGCGTGGTGCACCTGTTCGACGAGAAACGGGTCGCGGTGTGCTCGGAACACTCCGAACTGGCCGACCGGGAACAGTTGGCCTGGAGCGACGTGCCCAAGTGGCCGCTCGTGGTGAACACCCTCAGCGGCACGACCGGACCCTGGACGTGGGCGCCGGGGGAGGGACCGGCTCGCATCATCGAGACCGCGAACTTCGACGAATGGCTGGAGTCGGTGGCCGCCGACCGCGGGATCGGCGTGGTCCCCGACGTCGCGAGGCGGCGTCACATTCACTCGGCCGTCAGGTTCGTCCCGCTGGTCGGCGCGCCACCGGTCCCTGTTTCCCTCGTATTCGTGCCGCACGTGCAAGAGGCATTGATGCGGAAGTTCGTCGAAGCCGCCGTTGCCGCGATCAGTGCCTGAACTGCTGACCGAAAGCGGCGAGCGCCCGGAAATTCCGTAGCCCGACGTCCATGCCTGCGGAACATGGATGCGCTACGCCAGGCATTTAACAAGGCGCCGTGCCGCACTTACGTTCGATGACGAGCCGACAAGGGAGAACTCGTCGTCATGATCCGCATCGTGAGCGCAAGGCGAGCAATGTGCTCGGAAGCATCGTCGTCCCCGTGGCCGATCGTCGGGCAGGGCGCGGCGGCGCTCGCGGCGAGTATGGGGATCGGCAGGTTCGTCTACACCCCGATCCTGCCCCTGATGCAAGCGCAGACGAGCCTGTCCCCGCAGTGGGGGTCGGCGCTGGCGACGGCGAACTACGTCGGCTATCTCGCCGGGGCGTCGGCCGGAATCCTCGTCCCGGCGTTGGTGCGCTCGGCGGTGGCCCTGCGCACGTCGCTGATCGTGCTGGTCGCGACCTTGGCGCTGATGCCGGTCACGCAGAACGACGCAGTGTGGGCCGTGCTGCGGCTGACCGCGGGCGCCACCAGCGCGCTCGTGTTCGTCATCGCCGTCAGTGCCGTGCGCCGTCACCTGCGTGATCACGGTTCGCACCTGACCGGATGGGCTTTCGGCGGCATCGGCACCGGCATCGCCCTGTCCGGGATCCTGGTGCTCCTCCTCCGGTCGGTGGCCACCTGGCGGGCGGCCTGGTGGGCGTCGGCGGCTCTCGCGCTCGTCCTCGCGGCAGGCGCCTGGGCGCTGCAACCGGAGCCGGAACCGGAGGGCGCGGCCGGAGTCGGCCGGGCCGGGCCGGGGACGGACACCTGGTTCTGGGCGCTGTTCGCCGGCTACACGCTGGAAGGTGTCGGCTACATCATCGCCGGGACGTTCCTGGTGGCGGCGATGGACCAGAACGCCTCCGGCTCGACCGGCAGCGGTGCGTGGGTTCTGGTCGGGCTCGCCGCCCTGCCGTCCTGCGCCCTGTGGGCGCGGCTGGGCAAGCGGTGGCCGGCATCGGCGCTGCTGCCGGTCGCGCTGGTGATCCAGGCTCTCGGCATCGCTCTGCCCGCTGTCTCCGGGGGCATCGGACCAGCGGTGGTGTCAGCTCTGCTGTTCGGTGCGACGTTCGTTGGCGTCACCTCGATGGCACTCGGGATCGGCGCGCACCTGCGGTTCCCGCGTGCGGTGGCCTTGTTGACCACCGGGTACGGCGCCGGGCAGATCGCCGGCCCACTGGTCGTCACCCCGTTGTTGAGCCATGGCTACCAGCAGCCTCTGCTGGTCGGCGCCGCCGCCGTCCTCGCCGCCGCCCTCGCCTCCGCGGCACTGCGATTCCGATTCCCGCGCCGGCCGGATCGCGTGGCGGAAATCTCTCGATAACCACTCCGCACGACAACCAGAGAACACGAAGGGGAACAGACCGTGGGAAACCTCCAGGGACAGCAGGTCGCCATCATCACCGGCGCCTCGCAGGGTATCGGCGCCGACCTGGTCAGCGCCTACCGGAAGCTGGGCTACGGCGTGGTCGCGAACTCACGCTCGATCGCGCCGTCCGAGGACCCGGACATCGTGAGTGTCCAGGGCGACATCGCCGACGCAGATACTGCGCAGCGGGTGATCGGAGAGGCACTGAGCAGGTTCGGCCGCGTCGACACACTGGTCAACAACGCCGGCCTCTTCATCGCGAAGCCTTTCACCGAGTACACGGAGGAGGACTTCGCCGCCGTGGTGCGGGTGAACCTGGCCGGGTTCTTCCGCATCACGCAAGGAGCCGTGGAACTCATGGAGAGCCAGGGAACAGGGCACATCGTCAACATCACGACGAGCCTGGTCGACCACGCCAACTCGAACGTGCCGTCCGTGCTCGCCTCGCTGACGAAGGGCGGCCTGGGCGCCGCCACGAAGTCGCTGGCCATCGAGTACGCGACGCGCGGCATCCGCGTGAACGCCGTGTCTCCGGGAATCATCAAGACCCCGATGCACCCGGTCGAGACCCACGAGGCGCTCGCCGGACTGCACCCCGTGGGCCACATGGGCGAGACCAGGGACGTCGTCGACGCCGTCGTCTATCTCGAGTCGGCGCCCTTCGTGACCGGAGAAGTCCTGCACGTCGACGGCGGCCAGAGCGCCGGTCACTGACCCGCGCAACATCTCGGAGAGGAGCAGGAAGAAATGCCGGTCGTGACCATCAAGGTGACCCGAGAGGGAACCACTCCTGACGCGCACTCGGTGACCGCCGAGGAGAAGGCCGCGCTCATCAGCGGAGTCAGCGCGCTGCTGCTCGACGTGCTGAACAAACCGGTCGACTCCACCTTCGTCATCATCGACGAGGTCGAGACCGAGAACTGGGGCTGGGGCGGCCTGCCGGTGGAGCAGTTCCGTGAGCAACTGCGTGCGCGTCAGGCCGAATGACCAGCAAGAGGTCCGGCGCCGGTTCGACCGGTTGCCGGAGGCCGCGACGGCCGGTGCGGACTGCAGCCGCACCGGCCGTCGTGCGTCCCGGGGTCGTTCACGTTCGTACACAGGTTCCCGGGAACGCCCCCGGCACCGGATCTCCCCGCCCTACCGTCGCCGCGAGATCTCGCGCACGGGAGGACACCATGGCCGAGCCCGCCCTCGAACCGCTGCCCGACGCATCCCGGCACGTGCTCACCGCCGTCGAGTTCGACGTGCTGTGGGAGCGGCTCCGGCTCGGCCCCACGCCCGTCGTCCTGCGCCTGGAGTCGCCGGGCCGCACCCGTGCCGGGCGGCGGGAGCTCCAGGCGGCGGGCTGGCAGGCGCTGCGCCGGCGCGGGCTCGCCGGGCCGTCCGGCCCGGATCCCGGGCTCACCCGGCTGCTGCACCTCCTGGCCCGTCCCGCCGAGCAGCTGGAGCTGCGGGGGCGGTGGCAGCACAGGGTGCGGGCCGTGGCCGCAGGCGGCCCCGACGCGTGCGTGCTGGCGGTCCGCCAGGACGCCACCGTCACCCTGGGAGCGCACGGCTCGCTTCCGGCCGCACTGCTGCGCGCGCTCCCCCACGTCCCGCCGGGTCCCGGGCGGGCCGCCACCGTGCCGTCGGCCGTGCTCGCCACCGCCGCGGCGGGCCCCGGACTGCGGACGGCGCTCCTCGCCGGGAAGGTCGCTCCGGCCGATGCCGGCCTCCTGGCCCGCATGGTCACCGGCATCGACGCGGGCGCGCAGATCGTCGCCCTCAGCGCCGACCGCTGGGGCGTGCTCCGCCGCGCGGGCGGTGTACTCGCGATCCTCGACGGACCCCGCGGCCGCTACCTCATGACGCGCTCCGCCGGCGAGGACGGCGTCGAGTGGACCACGGTTGCGCCCACCGACCCCCGCAGGCTGGGGCACCGGGTGTCGGAGCTGCTCGCCGCGGCGCGCGCCGCAGCGGGTAGCGGCTGACGCCCCCGCACGCGGATCGTCAAGATCATGCCCGCTTGCCGGGCATACCTCCGAACGGGTTAACGTACCCGCCACTCACCCCTCGGAGGATCACCATGGCCGTCAGTCGCAGGGCGCTGCTTCTCGGAGGAGGATCGGCAGCACTGGCCGTCGCCGCCGGCACCACCACGGCCTTCGCGCAGACCCCTGCACCGGCCCCGCCGCCGGGCGAGCCGGGGGTGACCGGCACGCTCCGGCTGCTCGGCGACACCGCACCGGTCCGGGCCGAGCAGCGTCTCACCCACCTGGGGCTGAGCTGGTCCGGAGAGCCGGACGTCGGGTTGCGGGTGCGGGTCGGGTCGGACTGGCAGGCCCTACCGGTACGGGCGGCGTGCGGCGGGGGGCGCGACGACAGGCCCGGCCGACGGCGCTCCGCGCTGGTGGCCGTCCCCGACACCGGGGAGTACACACTCGACATGGGCACCGACACCCCGGTGCGGGTCGGCGAGATCAACACGATGGCCGAGCCGAAGTCGGCTTCCGGACCTCGGAGCGAGAAGTGGGACGACGGCCTCGTCTACCGCACCCGCGCCGGGTGGGGCGCCGACGAGGGGCTGCGGTTCAGCGCCGAGGGCACCGAGCTGTTCCCGCCCACCTGGCACCCGGTGCAGACGCTGACCGTGCACCACTCGGCCACCCAGAACAACGACCCCAACCCGGCGAGCACGGTGCGCGGGATCTACTACGACCACACGGTCACGCGCGAGTTCGGTGACCTCGGCTACCACCTGCTGATCGACGAGGCGGGCGCCCTCTACGAGGGCCGCTGGTCGGGGGACGACCCGGTTCCGGTCTTCGGCGGCGCGTCCACCCACAAGGCACCGCTGATGGCCAACGCCGCCCACGTCGGCGGCTTCAACGCCGGCAACGTCGGGGTGGTGCTGCTCGGCGACCTCGTCGACGTGGAGCCCACGTCCGCGGCGCTGGACACCCTGCTCCAGGTGCTCACGGTGCTCACCCGCGTCTGCCGGCTGGACCCCACGGGCACCACCGACTACGTCAACCCGATCTCCGGTGCCACGGCCACGGTGCCGACCATCTCCGGGCACCAGGACTGGGAGCCCACCACGGAGTGCCCGGGCGACAAGCTCCACGCGAAGCTCCCCGAGATCCGCAAGCGGATCGCCGCCGCCCTGGCCTGAGGGCCCGCGCGGAGTGGTGCGCCGGAGCGCTCAGCCGTCGAGGTTCCGAGCGCCCGTACCGCGCCCGGCCACCGCCCCGGCGACACCCGCCACCACCGTCACGCCGGCGAGCAGGATCGCCACCAGCCCGAGGCCGCCGACGAGCAACCCGATCACCGCGGACACCGCGCCGACCGCGAGCCCGGTGCGCGCCACCGCCGCCCCCGTGCGGTCGCGGGACACGTAGCGAGCGGCTCCTGCCGTGAGCAGGATCGCGAGCAGCCCGCTGAGGGGGGCGAGCAGAGCGACGGGCGGCAGGAGCAGGTAGGCGGCGTCGTCCACGAGCTGCGCGCCGATCCCGGCGATCAGCACTGCGCCGGCGGGCACGCGGGACGTTGCAGGCAGAGTGGTCATCACTCGATCGTGCGCGGCCGGCCGGGCGCCGGCATCAGGGATCGCCCGGACCGGACCCGGAGCCGGGACCGCAGGGCATGCGGGAGCGGCCTCGCCCGGGCGGGTGCCCGGGGTAGCTTCAAGATCCCGTTTGCCCCGTCGCCGGAGCCCGTCGCCCGGCCGCACCAGCAGGAGTCCACCCAGTGCCGTCCGCATCCCGCGTCTTCACGGAGCTCAGCACGTCCCGACGGCCGACCGATACCAGACCGATCATGGGTCGCGCGGTCGTGCTCGGCGCCAGCATGGCGGGCCTGCTGGCGGCCCGGGTGCTGAGCGACCACGCCGAGGAGGTCGTCGTCATCGAGCGCGACGCGGCCGACACCGGGTACGAGCCCCGGCCGGGGGTGCCGCAGGGCAGCCAGGTGCACGCGCTCCTGCCGGCGGGTCAGGTCCAGCTCGAGCGCTGGTTCCCCGGGTTCGCCGAGGAGGCGCTCGCGGCCGGCGCCGTGGTGCCGTCGCCGTCCGGCACCCGGATGTACGTCAACGGCGTGCTGCAGCCGCCCCCGCAGCGGATCGCGGGATCGGGCATCGCGCTGGTGACGACCCGGCCGTTCCTCGAGGCGATGGTCCGGCGCCGGACCACGGCCATCGCCAACATCCGGATCGTCCACGGGCGCGCCGAGGGCGTGGTCTTCACCGGCGACAGGGCCACGGGAGTGCGGTACCGGCCGACGGGCGAGAGCGCCGACGCCGACGCGACCATCCAGCCTGCGGACCTGGTCGTCGACGCGATGGGCCGGTCGAGCCGCCTCAGTGACTGGCTCGAGGAGAACGGCTGGGTCCGGCCGCCGATGCAGCGGATGCCGATCAAGCTGAACTACGCCACGGCGATGTTCCGCCGCGACGAGCAGATCAGCGACATCAGCGTCGTCGTGTCGCAGACCCGCCCCGCGGCGGACCGGGTGGCCCGGATCGGAGGCATCAACGCCGTCGAGGACAACCGCTGGATCATGTTGATCTCGGGTTACGCGGACGACCGTCCGAGCCGTGATCCCGCCGAGTTCGCCGCCCGGTGCCGCCGGGACTTCCCGTCCGTCTTCGGGGACATCGCCGAGCAGGCCGAGATGCTCGGGGACGTGATCACCTACCACCAGGCCGACAGCAGGCGGCGCGAGTTCCACGAGCTGGAGCGCTTTCCCGCCGGGCTCGTGGCGATCGGGGACGCGGTGGCGTCGTTCAACCCCGTCTACGGGCAGGGGATGACCTCCGCGGCGCTGCATGCGTCCTGCCTGTCGGCGTACCTGCGCGGGGAGCCGCGGCTCGACGAGCCGGCGCGAGAGTACTTCGACAAGGTGCGGGTGGTCGTCGACGCGGCCTGGCAGGTCTCCACCCTCGCCGACCTCGCGCTGCCCCACGTCGACGGCCCCTACCCGCCCGGCTACGCGCTGATCTCCAAGCTGGGCGACATGGTGCTCGCGATGTCGGCGGTCGATCCCGAGATCAACCGGCGGATGAGCATGGTCACCACGATGCTCGCGCACCCGAGCACGCTGGCCCGGCCCAGCACGCTCGTGCGGGCCGTGGGCGCCAGGCTGCGCACCGGCCTCCGGAGCCGAGCCTCGGCGAGATGACGAGCCCGGTCAGTCCAGGTCGCCGTGGCGCATGAGCTGGCGTCCGGCCTCGGTGATCGAGCCCGACAGCGACGGGTACACCGAGAACGTGTGGGCGAGGTCGGCCACGGTGAGGCCGTTCTGCACGGCCAGCGCGATCGGCAGGATCAGCTCGCTCGCCACCGGGGCGACGACCACACCGCCCACCACCACGCCGGTGGCGGGCCGGCAGAAGAGCTTCACGAACCCGCGGCGCAGCCCCTGCATCTTCGCCCGCGGGTTGGTGGACAGCGGCATCATGATCGTGCGAGCCGGCACCTCGCCCGCGTCGATCGCCCGTTGGCTGATCCCGACGGTCGCGATCTCCGGCCGGGTGAACACGGCCGCCGCCACCGTCTTCAGCTTGATCGGCGCCACGCCCTCGCCGAGCGCGTGCCACATCGCGATCCGGCCCTGCATCGCGGCCACGGAGGCGAGCATCAGCACCCCGGTGCAGTCGCCCGCCGCGTACACGCCCGGCACCGACGTGCGCGAGACCCGGTCGACGGGGATGAAGCCGCCACGCCCCGGCTCGACGCCGATCTTCTCCAGCCCGATGTCGGCGGTGTTGGGCACCGACCCGACGGTCATGAGCGCGTGCGAGCCGGTGACGGTGCGGCCGTCGGCGAGGGTGACGACCACGCCGTCCCCGTCGCGTTTCACCGTCTCGGCGCGCGCCTGCGCGAGGATCTCGACGCCCCGCTCGGCGAAGACGTCCTGCAGCACGGCCGCGGC
This sequence comes from Pseudonocardia xinjiangensis, assembly GCF_050948425.1. Lineage (NCBI taxonomy): Bacteria > Bacillati > Actinomycetota > Actinomycetes > Pseudonocardiales > Pseudonocardiaceae > Pseudonocardia > Pseudonocardia xinjiangensis. The sequence continues at coordinate 6,785,894 of NZ_CP192009.1, forward strand.
GTCGGCGTCCTCGCCGGGGAGCACGCGGTCGCGGCTGGAGATCAGGGTGACCCGCGCCCCCATCTCCACGTAGGCCGAGACGAACTCCGCGCCCGTCACCCCGGAACCGATGACGATCAGGTGCTCGGGCAGCGCCTCGAGGTCGTAGAGCTGGCGCCAGGTGAGGATGCGCTCGCCGTCGGGGACGGCGTCCGGCAGCACGCGCGGCGTGGCGCCGGTGGCGATGAGGACGACGTCGGCGGGAAGCTCCTCGCGTCCACCATCGGGTGTCCGCGTCTCGACCACGTGGGGCGCCCGCACGGAGGGCTCGTCGGTGAAGACGGCGGTGCCGCGGACGATGCGCACGCCCTCCCGCTCCACGCGGGCCCGCACGTCGGCGGACTGCGCGAGCGCCAGGCGCTTCACCCGGGCGTGCACCGTGGGCAGGTCGACGCCGATGGCCTGCCGGTCGGCCGTGACGCCCAGGTCAGGGGCACGATGCAGGTCGACTCTGATGCCCGCGGACGAGATGAAGGTCTTGGACGGCACGCAGTCGTCGAGAACGCACGCACCGCCCATCCCTTCGCGCTCGACGACGGTGACGTCACTGCCGTGCTGGGCCGCCACCAGCGCCGCCTCGTACCCCGCAGGCCCCCCGCCCATGATCACGATGCGCGTCACCGAGGCATGCCTCCTCCTGATGTCCGGTTCCCCGAGAACGGTACGCGGGCGATGGCGCACTACTCTGTGGCGGTGCCGCTGTACGCCGCTTACGGGTCGAACATGGATCCTGCGCAGATGAAGGAGCGTGCCCCGCACTCGCCGATGGCGGGTACCGGGTGGCTCGTCGGCTGGCGGCTCACCTTCGGGGGCGAGGACTACGGCTGGGAGGGCGCGCTCTCCACGGTGGTCGAGGACCCGGAGTCGCAGGTCTTCGTCGTGCTCTACGACGTCTCCGAGCTCGACGCCGACCAGCTCGACCGCTGGGAAGGCGGCGAGCTGGGGCTGCACAAGAAGCTCCGGCTACGGGTGCACACCCTCGACGGCGATGTCCTGGCCTGGATCTACGTGCTCGACGCCTACGAGGGCGGGATGCCCAGCGCCCGCTACCTCGGGGTCATCGCCGACGCCGCCGAACAGGCCGGCGCCCCGGCCGACTACGTCTCGGCGCTGCGCAACCGCCCGAGCGGCAAATCCGTCTGACCCCTCGCGGCGCGCCACGGGCCCGATCAGCGAACGGCACGAGCCGCCGGTTCCCCTGGGGGACCGGCGGCTCGTGCGGGGCGTCAGGGGGCGGTGAGGGCCGTGAGCGCGGCCTGGATGAGGACGCGGACCCCGAAGGGGAGGGCGCGCTCGTCGAGGTCGAACGTGGGCTGGTGGATGTCGCGCATCGGGCCGTGCCCGGGCCACACCCCGAGCCGGGCCATGGCGCCGGGAGCGTGCTCCAGGTACCAGGCGAAGTCCTCGCCACCACTGCTCTGCTCGGTGCTGGTGGCGGCGTCGGTGCCCCGGACGGCGATGGCGGCGTCGGCCAGCATGCCCGCGCTGACCGCCTCGTTGACCACGGGCGGCACGCCGCGGATGTGCTCGAGCACGTAGCCGGTGCCGGTGGGGGCGAGCAGCGCCGAGACCAGCGAGCGGATCTTGGCCTCCAGCTCCCCCCACGTGTGGTGGTCGGCGGTGCGCAGGGTGCCCCGCAGGACACCGTGCTGCGGGATGGCGTTGGCCGCCTCCCCCGCGTGCACGGCACCCCAGACGAGGACGGTGCCCGAGCGCGGGTCGACCTGGCGGGTGAGGAGCAGCGGCAGCTGGGTGATGAGCAGGCCGAGGGCCTCGACGAGGTCGGCCGTGAGGTGCGGGCGTGAGGTGTGGCCGCCGGGAGAGGTGAGCCGGACCTCGAGGACGTCGCACGCCGACGTGATGGGCCCGACCCGGGTGCCGACCTTGCCGACCTCGAGACGGGGGTCGCAGTGCAGGGCGAAGACGCGGTCGACACCCTCCATGACGCCGTCGGCGACCATGTCGATCGCGCCGCCGGGCTGAACCTCCTCGGCGGGCTGGAAGATGAGCCGCACCCGGCCGGGCAGTGCAGGCGCGGAGGCCAGCGCGAGACCGGCCCCCAGGAGCATGGCGGTGTGCGCGTCGTGCCCGCAGGCGTGCATCACGCCGTCGACGGTGGAGCCGAACGGGAGGCCCGTGTCCTCCTTGAGGGGAAGTGCGTCGAGGTCTGCGCGGAGGGCGACGCAGCGGTCGCCGTATCCGATGTCGCAGACGAGGCCGGTGCCGCCGGGCAGGGTGCGGGGCTCGAGCCCCGCGGCCATCAGCCGCCGTGCCACCAGTTCGGTGGTGCGGTGCTCGGCGCGTCCGAGCTCCGGTACGGCGTGGATGGCGCGTCGCCAGGCGACCACGTCGGTTCGGTGTGCCGCCAGCCAGGAGTCGAGCCATGGCGGGCCACTGCCCGCACCCATATCATTCACGGCCAGCTCCGCAGGCGGCACGAGGTCGTTGTGCGCCTCCAGCAAGGTCACCGCACACCACCGCGTGCAGCGGTCCCCCGAGGACCGGTCGCAGCGCGCAACGTCAGCGGTGCGCGCATTGAGGCTGCTCTGTCGTGCATCTAGCCATCGTGCTCACCCGGACGGCGGTGTTCCAACCGGAAACGCATCAGGGGCCGGAATCCGCGCCGAGGGGTTGCGGATCTGCTGCGGGCGGGCACGCGGACTGTGACGAACGGTCGCCGGAAGCTGAGGCGAACGGGGGTTGACACCGCTCGTCGCCGCTCGTCGAACGCCCATGCGGCACGCAGTGTCGCCATGCTGGACCTCTCAACAACCACCCACACCCACAGGGGTCAACTCCCCCCTTCGGGAGCAACCCGGGAGCAATCCCGGTGCGTACGCGGGGGCCGCCAGCGCCGCTCCTGCGCGGGCCGGGGAGAATGGGTACGTGTCGCAGGACAGCCCGGAGGGCCAGCACGTGCGCCTGATCGGCGGCCGGTACCGGCTGTCCGATCTCCTCGGCAGCGGCGCCATGGGCACCGTCTGGGCGGGTTACGACGAGGTGCTGCAGCGCCGGGTGGCGGTCAAGGAGCTAAAGGTCCCGCCGGGTGTTCCCGAGCAGGAGGCGGCGGAGGCACGCGAGCGCATCATGCGTGAGGCGCGGGCCCTCGGCGGCCTGTCGCACCCGAACATCATCACCGTGTTCGACGTGGTCGACGTCGACGGCGCACCGGTGGTCGTCCTCGAGCTGGTGCCGTCCCGCAACCTGGCGACGATGATCGGCGAGCAGGGCACGCTGACGCTGCAGCAGTCGGCGGTGGTCGGCTTCGCAACGGCGGGCGGCCTGCGGGCAGCGCACCGCAGCGGGATCACGCACCGGGACGTCAAGCCGGGCAACGTGCTCGTGGCCGACGACGGCCGCGTGAAGCTCACCGACTTCGGCATCGCCCGCAACATCGCCGACGCCCCCATGACGAGCGTGGGGCTCGTCCTCGGCTCCCCCGCCTACATCGCGCCGGAGGTGGCGGCAGGCCAGCCGGTGACGCCGGCGGCGGATCTGTGGGGGCTCGGCGCCACGCTCTTCGCGGCGCTGGAGGGGCGCCCGCCCTACGACGTGCACGGCGACCCGGTGTCCACGATCACCGAGGTGGTGGACGGCGAGGTCCCGCGGCCGCGCACGTCGAGCGCGGTGGCCGACGTGATCATGGCACTGATGGTCAAGGACCCCGACGCGAGGATGCCGCTCGACGAGGTCCGCCACCGGCTGCGGCCGCTCATCGACGACCCGGACGACCCGCTCTACCCTGGCTCCCCCGACGCGCCCACCATCGGGGCGGGTCTCCCCGTTCCGACCGCCGCGGAGCGCGCCGAGTTCAGCGCCGGTCGCCCGGCTCCCCTGCCGCCTGCGCCGACCGGCGCGCGCCACCTCGTGGAGCCGGCCCCGCTGGCGACGTCGCCGGGCCCCCTGCCGCCGGCCCGTACCCGCCAGCCCGCCCCGGTCCGGCCGGTGGCCGCCACGGCCTCCCGGCGCCACTCGGCCGCCGCCCCGCCCGTGACGGGCATGGCCGCGGTCGGGCTGGTGGTCGCGGGAGCGGCGGTCGTGGTGGCCGGTGCGATCGGCGGGTGGACCGCCACGCGGCTGCTGGCCGGGCAGTCCCCGTTCACCACCGCCACCGTCTCGTCGGCCGACACCGCACCGTGAGCGGCTCCGCCCTCGCCACCGCCTGACGTCACCATCGGTCGCTAGTGCGGTGGCCACAAACGTCCACCGGGTTCCTCGCGGGCCCAGGCGGCCCCTCGCGGCGTTGCCGCCCTGGCAAATACCCCGGTATGAGCTGCGGGCGGCGCCTTGCGAGGAACCACCTGGATCCCGCGATCAACCCGGCAACGTCCGTGGCCACCGCACTAGGCTCGGCCCATGAGCGTCGAGGTCTCCCCAGCACCCGCCGTCGCCGCCGCAGCGGCCATCGCCGCAGCCACCGGAGTGGACAAGCACGACGTGGCCGTGGTGCTCGGGTCGGGCTGGCGGCCTGCCGCCGACATCATCGGTGACCCCGCCCACGAGATCGCGATGGCCGATCTGCCGGGCTTCGTCACCCCCGCCGTCGCCGGGCACGGCGGCACGATCCGCTCGGTACCCGTCGGAGAGCACCGGGCGCTCGTCCTGCTCGGCCGCACGCACCTCTACGAGGGCCACGGCGCCGACCCGGTCGCCCACGGCGTCCGCACGGCCGCGGCGGCCGGCTGCCGCACCGTGGTGCTCACCAACGCGGCGGGCGGCATCCGGGAGGGCATGTGGGTCGGTGAGCCCGTGCTGATCTCCGACCACCTGAACCTGACCGGCCGCTCGTCACTGGTGGGCCCACGCTTCACCGACCTGACCGACCTCTACTCGCCACGGCTGCGTGCGCTCGCCCGCGAGATCGACCCGTCGCTGTCCGAGGGTGTCTACGCCGGTCTGCCGGGTCCGCACTTCGAGACACCTGCCGAGATCCGGATGCTGCGCGGGCTGGGTGCCGACCTCGTCGGGATGTCCACGGTGCTGGAGGCGATCGCGGCGCGCGCCGAGGGCGTCGAGGTGTTCGGGCTGTCGCTCGTCACCAACCTGGCCGCCGGGATGACCGGCGAGCCGCTCGACCACCACGAGGTGCTGGCCGCGGGTGCGGCGTCGGCAGGCCGGATGGGTGCCCTGTTGCGCGACCTCATCGCCCGCTCGTGACCCTGCCGCCCGACCTGCGTGACGCGGCCACGCGGTGGATCGCCGACGACCCCGACCCCCTGACGCGCACGGAGCTGCAGCGGGTGCTGGCCGCGGCCATGGTCGGCACCCCGGGGGCGGTGGACGACCTGCGCGACCGGATGGCGGGGATGCTGCGCTTCGGCACCGCCGGGCTGCGCGGCCCGGTGCGTGCGGGGCCGGCCGGGATGAACGTGGCCGTGGTCCGCCGGACCACCGCCGGGCTGGCCGCGTGGCTGGCCCGCCGGGGGGACTCGGGGCCGGTGGTGGTCGGCCGCGACGCGCGGCACGGGTCGGAGGCGTTCGCCACCGCGGCGGCGGAGGTGCTGGCCGGCGCGGGGTTCCGGGTGCTGACCCTGCCCGCGCCGTTGCCCACGCCGGTGCTGGCGTTCGCCGTCCGCGAGCTCGGCGCCGTGGCCGGCGTGCAGATCACGGCATCGCACAACCCGCCTGCGGACAACGGCTACAAGGTCTACCTGGCCGACGGCGCGCAGCTCGCGCCCCCGTCGGACGCAGAGATCGAGGCGGCGATCCGCGCAGCTCCGGCCGCGGTGTCCGTCCCGACCGCCGCCACCGCCACGACCGTGGACGTCACGGAGGCCTACCTGGACCGCGCCGGTCGGCTGCCGCGCGGCACGGCCCGGCAGCTGCGGGTGGCGCTCACGCCGATGCACGGGGTGGGCGGGGCCACCGCGGTGCACGCGCTGCACCGGGCCGGGTTCACCGACGTCCACGTCGTCACCGCGCAGGCCACTCCCGATCCGGACTTCCCGACGGTCTCCTTCCCCAACCCGGAGGAGCCGGGGGCCACCGACGCGCTGCTCGCGCTCGCCGCCGAGGTGGACGCCGATCTGGCGATCGCCCTGGACCCCGACGCCGACCGGTGTGCGCTGGCCGTGCCGGACGCCGGGGGCGGCTGGCGGATGCTGACCGGCGACGAGACCGGCGTGCTGCTGGGCGACCACCTGCTGCGGTCGGGCGCCGCCCGCGGTGTGCCCTACGACGACCCGCTGGTGGCCACCACGATCGTCTCCTCGTCGATGCTCCGGCCGCTCGCCGCCGCCTACGGGGCGCGGTACGCCGAGACCCTGACCGGCTTCAAGTGGATCGTCCGGGGCGGCCCGGGGCTGGTGTACGGCTACGAGGAGGCGCTCGGCTACTGCGTCGACCCCGACGCGGTGCGCGACAAGGACGGCATCGCAGCCGCGGTGCTGGCCTGCGACCTGGCGGCGGGGCTGAAGGCAGCGGGCCAGGGACCGGCCGACCGGCTCGACGAGCTGGCCGTCGCGCACGGGGTGCACCGCACCGAGGGGGTGTCGGTGCGCCGGGACCCGGCAGCCCGCGACGCCCTCGTCGAGCGGCTCCGGTCCGGGACGCCGGCAGGATGGTCGGCGCAGCGGCCCGCCCCCGACGTCCTCGTCCTGCGGCGCCACGGCGAACGGCTGGTGATCCGCCCGTCCGGCACCGAACCGAAGGTCAAGGCCTACCTCGAGGTGGTCGAGCCGGTACCGCACGCCGCAGCACTGGCCGAGGCGAAAGCCGCCGCTCGCAGGCGCCTCGACGCCCTGCGCGCCGAGGTCCACGAACTGCTGGAGGGCTGACGGGGCGGCTCGGCTAGCCTGCGCCGATGGTTCGGCCCAAGGTCCACGACGAGGCGCTGCGGGACCGGCTGCTGCGGCACGCGCTGGAGCGCGTGTCGGCCGACGGGATGCCGGCGTTGAGCCTGCGCGCCCTCGCCGCCGAATGCGACACGTCCACCACCGCCGTCTATTCGCTGTTCGGCGGGAAGGCCGGGCTGCTGACCGCCCTGTTCGACGAGGCGCTGCGCCGGTTCCGCGCTCACCTGGCCGTCCCGCCGGGTAACGACACGCTCGACGACCTGGTCCAGCTGGCGCTCGCCTACCGGCAGGGTGCGCTCGCGCAGCCCCACCTGTTCGAGGTGGTGTTCGACGGCGACCCGCAGGAGCTCGCGAGCGGTGCCGCGCTCGCCCCGTTGCGCGAGTTCGTGCAGCGGGCCGTCGAGGATGACGCGCTGCGGCCCGACCTCGACCCGGCCACCGCCGCCCTCGCACTGTGGGCCACCGTCCACGGCTGGGTGTGCCTGCAGCTGCGCGGCCTGCTCCCGCCGGGCGCGGAGTCCCGGTTCGAGGACGCGCTCCGGTCCGTCACGGCCGGGTGGGCCGCGGCGGCGCCGTAACCGGCCGACGGGTCAGACCGCGCCGAACTGGCGGTCGCCCGCGTCCCCCAGGCCCGGGACGATGAACGCGGAGTCGTTGAGCCGCTCGTCGATGCTGGCGGTGATCACCCGTACCGGGAGGCCGCTGCTCCGCAGGTGCTCGACACCCTCGGGCGCGGCCAGCACGCAGATCGCCGTGACGTCGGTGGCGCCCCGCTCGGTGAGGAGCCGGATCGTGTGCGCCATCGAGCCGCCGGTGGCGAGCATCGGGTCGAGCACGAACACCGGGCGCCCCTGCAGCGAGTCCGGCAGCGACTCCATGTACGGGACGGGCTGGTGGGTCTCCTCGTCGCGGGCGAGCCCGACGAACCCCATCTGCGCCTCCGGCATCAACCCGAGCGCGGCGTCCGCCATGCCGAGCCCGGCGCGCAGGACGGGAACCAGCAGCGGCGGGTTGGCCAGCCGGAACCCCAGGGTGCGCGCCACCGGCGTGTGCAGCGGGGCGGAGGCCAGCGGCGCGTCCCGGGTGGCCTCGTAGATCAGCATCAGGGTGAGGTCGCGCAACGCGGCGCGGAAGGTGGGGTTGTCCGTGCGCGCGTCGCGCAGCTCGGAGAGCCGAGCCTTGGCCAGTGGGTGGTCGACGACCTGCACGTCCATGGCGGAGAGGTTAGCGCCGACCAACCGGACGGCACGGGCGTCCTGTCCGTCCCGTCACGGCGCCGGTGCGGCCTGCGCCGCGTCGTAGGCGGCGCGGGCGGCGGCGATCTCGTTCTGGTGGGCCTCGGTCCAGGTGACCAGCGCCTGGATGGTCTCGTGCAGCGTGGAGCCGAGGGGTGTGAGCTCGTAGTCCACCCGCGGCGGGACGACGGGGTACACGGTGCGGCGCACCAGCCCGTCGCGCTCCAGCTGGCGCAGGGTGACCGTGAGCATCCGCTGGCTGACGCCGTCGATCTCGCGGCGCAGCTCGGTGAAGCGCAGCCTGCGCCGCTCCAGCAGAGCGATGACCAGCAGCGACCACTTGTCTGCCACCCGGTCGAGGATCTGGCGGACCTCGCAGTCCTCCCGGGTGTCCCACTGGTGGGCGTCCCAGCGCCCCTCGGCGTCCTCGTGCGGTGGTCCGGTATCGCAGCAGTGCGTCGGTGACTTCGAAGTGCCTTCTTCCACGCTTCCCGATGGTGACTCACGATGTGGTCGGTTACAAGACAGAACCGACGAATGGAGCAATTCGGTGCCCGTACCCACGTCCTCGCCCGCGCCGGCCCGGCTCCACGAGCGCATGAGCGGCCGCGCGTGGGGCCTGCTGCTCGTCCTCTGCGGCGCGATCTTCCTCGAGGGCATCGACGTCTCCATGATGGGCGTGGCCCTGCCGTCGATCCGCGCCGAATTGGGCATGTCCACCAGTGCGCTGCAGTGGGTGGTGAGCGCCTACGTGCTCGGCTACGGCGGGTTCGTGCTCCTGGGCGGCCGGGCCGCCGACCTGCTGGGCAGGCGCCGGATGTTCCTCACCTGGCTCGTGGTGTTCGTGGTCTTCTCCGGCCTCGGCGGGCTCGCCACCGAGGCCTGGGTCCTCGTCCTCGCCCGCTTCGTGACCGGGGTGGCCGCGGCGTTCATGGCGCCCGCCGGGCTGTCCATCATCACGACGACGTTCGCCGCGGGCCGGGCCCGCAACCGGGCCGTCCTCGTCTATGCCGGGGCGGGAGCGGGCGGTTTCTCGCTCGGCATGGTGGTCGGCGGGCTGTTGGCCGCCGTGGACTGGCGGTGGGTGTTCTTCGCGCCCGTGCTGATGGCCGCGGCGATCCTGGTGGCCGCGCTGCTGCTCGTTCCGCGGGAGGCACGGCCGGTCCGCGTCTCCGGAGGCTTCGACGTCGCCGGAACGGCCACCCTGACGGGCGCGATGCTGCTGCTCGTGGTCGCGGTGGTGCGGGCGCCCGACGTCGGGGCCCTGACGACTGTCGGCACACTCGCGGGCACCCTCGCGCTCTTCGCGGTGTTCGTGCTGGTCGAGCGCCGGTCCGTGGCCCCGCTGGTCCGGCTGGGGATCCTGCGTTCCGCCCCGCTGCTGCGGGCGAACGCGGGTGCGCTGCTGCTCGTCGGCTCGTTCATGGCGTTCCAGTTCACGGTCGTGCTGTACCTGCAGGAGCTGCGCGGCTGGTCGGAGGTCGAGACGGGTCTGGCGCTCGCCGTGGCCGGAATCGACGCCGTGCTCGCGCCGACCCTCACCCCGTGGCTGGTGAACCGCTTCGGCAACGCGAAGGTGGCCGCCGGGGGGCTGGTCCTCGCGGCCGTCGCCTACCTGCTGTTCCTGCCGGTCGGACTCGACTGGGGCTTCGTCGCGATGCTTCCTGCGCTGCTCGTCCTCGGCGTCGGGTTCGCCCTCGCGTACGGGCCGCTCACGATCGCCGCCACCGACGGGATCGCCGACCACGAGCAGGGGCTCGCGAGCGGCCTGCTGACGACCTCGTTCCAGTTCGGCGCGGCGGTCGGGCTGGCGGTGGTGGCGGCGGTGATCGTCGGCAACACCGCGGGCGACTCCCCGCAGGCCGTGCTCGACGGGCTCCGGGCCGGCCTGGTCGTCCCGCTCGTCGGCGCGGTGATCGGCGCGGTTCTCACCATGGCCGGGCTGCGCAGGCGGGCGCCGCGAGCAGCCTGACCGGGGTCCCGGGACGGGCGACTCGCGCACGCAGAACGGGCGACTCGCGGGGTAGGAACGGGCGACTCGCGGGCGGGGGTCACGGCACCGGACGGCCCGGGGTCTCGCTCGTCCAGGCCCATCGGCCGTCCGGCTGCCGGGTGGCGCGCATCCGGTCCTCCAGCACCGGGTCCATCTCGTGCTCCCGGCAGCCGGTGGCGGCCCAGCACGACACCACGATCTCCTCGCCGGTGGCGTCGAGCCGCAGGAAGCTCTTGAACTGGGGCACGGCGTTCGAGTCGAACAGCACCGACATCAGGTTGTGCGCAGGCGCCGTCCCCCGTGCGGGCAGCGGGAAGATGAAGTCGGCGGCACGGCGTTCCCTGGCCGGCACGGTGGCCGAGCCCGCCCGCGGCGGCGTGATGCCCACCCGCTCGGCCATCAGCGTGGTCGCGTCGTCCGGGGAGATCACCAACCGGCCGAGCCCGAGGCCGAGGACTCGGTCGTAGCGCCTGCTGAAGTGGGCGAGCGAGTCGCCGCGCAGCGGGTAGCAGCGGAAGTCCTCCTCGTGGACGGCGGGCGCGAGCCGGTCCACGTTGGGGATCTGGTGGGTGGCCGAGAGATAGGCGCCCGAGCCGCCCGCCACGAGGTACAGGATCGTGCGCCCGTCGGGCTGCCGCACGGGGTAGCGCTGGTAGTTGTGGTCGTCCCCGCCGATCGCCGCGACGTAGTTGTTCGCCGGGTCGGTGACGATGTCGTCGACGAACCCGCCGCCCTCGATCGGGCACGGCTGCGCGTCGGCGTAGGTGTAGAGGGGCTTCCCGGTGAGCAGGATCTTGGGGCGGTCGCCCGCCGACACCTCCCGGAGCCAGTCGCCCTGGTCGCGGTCGATGTGGCCGTCGATCCCCACGTCGATGAGCACCAGCCGCACCGGACCGGCGTCGATCGCGCAGTACGGCCCCGGCTGCACCGCCTGCTGCGACTCCTCGTCGCGGTACCAGCGCATCTCGGCGACGTCCTGTGCGGTGGCCTTCGGCGCGTGCCGCCAGAGCAGCCGGCGCACCACCCGCTTCCACCACGGGCCGGGCACGTCGGGCGAGGGCTCCCCCACGTCGGGCGCCACGTCGCAGAAGGTGGTCATGAAGCCGGTAAGCCCGTCGTACCAGTCGTGGTTGCCGGGCAGGCCGTAGAGCGGAGCCCGGTAGCCGGCGTAGGCCCGGTAGAAGCGGTCGCGGTAGGCGCGCACCCCACCGGCCGGGTAGACGACGTCGCTGCACACGATGCCGAGGTCGGTGTCCCCCGCCACCCGCTCCAGCACCGGCACCACCACGTACTGCGAGGCGTCCCCCTCGCCCGGGTCGCCGAGCACCGCGACGGAGATGCTGTCGCGGTCGGCGAAGCGGGTGACGAGCCGGTCGCGCGGCGGGGGCGGCGCGCCCGCCGCCTCGGCGTAGGCGTCGAGCCGGCGCAGCCACTCCCGCCGCTGACCGTCGGTGGGGTCACCGAACCGGCGCGCCAGCACGTCGTTGCGCGAGGCGATGAGCGGACCGGGCGACAACCAGCTGAACCGGTTGTCGACGGGTGCGAGGCCGGCGCCGATGCCGGGCTGCCTGCACCCCCAGCCGGCACCCCCGGTGGAGCTGCGGGACGGCTCGCTCCCGAGTTCGGGATGCAGCGCGGTCACCGCGCACCTCCGACGAAACGGACGACCGCATCGGCCAGCGCCGGCCCGGCGTCCTCCTGCAGGAAGTGCCCGGCGCCGGTGATCGTCGGATGCTCGCGGCCTGCCGCGCCCGGCATGGTGCGGCGCAGGATCGGCTCCATGGCCGCCGTGATCGGGTCCCCGTCGCTGAACGCGCACAGGAACGGGATCTCGCTGCGCGACAGCGTCGCCCAGGCCGCGCGGTTGGCCTCCGTCGCCGGGTCGTCGGGCCGGGTCGGCACGAGCAGCGGCATCGCCCGCGGGCCCGCCTTGTAGCTCTCGTCCGGGAACGGCGCGTCGTAGGCCGCGCGGACCTCCGGGGAGAACGGGGTGCGGCAGCCGGCCTGCACCAGGCGGGCGACGTCGAGGCGCTCCGCCTTCTCCACGGCCCGGCGGAACTGCCACCACACCTCGGGCATGTCGTGGTCGCCGGTGGGCAGTCCGGTGTTCGCGGCCACCACGGCGGCGAACCGGTCGAGGTGCTCGGCCACCAGCCGCAGCCCCAGCAGGCCACCCCAGTCCTGCCCGACGAGCGTGACACCGCGCAGGTCGAGCACGTCGAACACGAGCGACCGCAGCCACTCGACATGGCGGGCGTAGCTGTGGTCGGTCACCTCGGTGGGCTTGTCGGAGCGGCCGAACCCGACGAGGTCGGGGGCCACGGCCCGCAGCCCGGCCGCGGCCAGCACCGGGAGCACAGTCCGGTACAGGAACGACCAGCTCGGCTCGCCGTGCAGCAGCAGGACGGGCGGTCCGTCCGCCGGGCCGGCCTCCACCCAGGCCATCCGCAGCGATCCGCCGTCGGGATCGGGGACGTCGCCGTAGCAGGGAGTGAGAGCGAAGTCGGGGAGGTTGGCGAACCGCTCGCCGGGTGTGCGGAGGCAGCGCATGAGCTGATCTTGACAGTTGCCGCCGTCCCGGCCGACGGCGCTTCGCGGAGCCGGGGCCTCCGGCGCGAGCCGCTCCGCGGCGGTCCGGCTCCCCGGTCCGCGGTGACCGTCCGCGACCCTGGGACGGAGGGTGACCGGCGCCACAGTGACGAGCTGCGCCCGCGGCCCCCGCCCGTTGCCGGCGCCGGTCGAGGCCGGCCGTCACCACATCGGGAGACGAACACCCGACCGCGACTCGTGGCCAATCACATTCCGCAACCATTCCGGGGTGCACTACTCCATCGTGGACGGGCGTCCAAGGTTCGATGGAGCAGCGGAACACCTGGTCCGGACCATCTCTGGATCATCGTCGGCAGCGGCCCGAGGGGCGAAGTCCGTACCGAGGGTAATGATGACTAAGAGTGCCAAGATCGACACATTGATCCTAGTCAGTGGCGGGTGTACACCGTTTCAACCGCCCTATCACCCACTTGTCGGTACCCACCGTGATCGATCTCCCAGATTCACCCTGACCCGAATGGGTGGTCTGCCACAAACACTGTCACGCCGAAGGCCTCCCCGACGCTGTACTTATGACTAGGAGGTGATCCGGTGCCGGAGAACTCAACTTCCGACGAAGCGACGCTGGTCGCTGCGGCGGAGAAGCTTACGCAGTGCGACGGTTATGTTGTGCTCGCCGTCGACCCTCAGACCGGAGAGGTTGATGCCCACGGACCGTTCGACGGCCTGACGGCAACAGTCAAGGCCGATCAACTGCGCCGCGATTTCGATCGCGGTGGCCTGGAGGACGTCACTGTCGGCGTCGTCCGTCTGCACAGCTCCACCTGACCACCCGCTACGGGACGCTCCCCCCAACCACTCGCGGTCGCCCGCTGCGCCATCGGCGCGGCGGGCGGCGCGCTGTTCAGGATCGAGCAGTGCGGCCGGCGCCCTCCGGGGTGATCGCGCCGGGAGGCCGGACGGCAGCGGCGACGACCCTCGATCGCGGGCCTGCGGCCCTTACACTCAGCGCCGTGACAACGATCGTCCCCGCTCCGCGGCCCGACGCGCGCACCGCAGGCCGAGCGCCTGTCGACACCCGCGACGGCGTTGCCGGTCCGGGGTTCCGCGACGTCGGTCGTGACGAGGCCTCCCTGCGCCGCTTCCTGCACGGGCTGCCGGGTGTCGACCAGGTCGGGCTCGAACGCCGGTCGGCGGTGCTGGCCACGCGGAGCATCAAGCGGGAGTCGAAGCTCCAGGCCCTCGACATGGCCATATCCATGATCGACCTCACCACGCTGGAGGGGTCCGACACGCCGGGCAAGGTGCGGTCGCTGTGCGCGCAGGCCCGCCGCCCCGATCCCGACCACCCGCAGGTTCCCCCCGTGGCCGCCGTCTGTGTCTATCCGGACCTGGCCGGGATCGCCGTCGAGGCGCTGCGCGGCTCGGGGGTGGCGGTGGCCGCCGTCGCCACCGCGTTCCCGTCCGGGCGCTCGTCGCGGGCGGTCAAGCTGGCCGACACCGCGCTCGCCGTCGAGGCCGGGGCCTCCGAGATCGACATGGTGATCGACCGCGGCGCCTTTCTCACCGGCCGCTACGGCGCCGTGTACGACGAGATCGCCGCGGTGAAGCAGGCCTGCGGCAGCGCGCACCTCAAGGTGATCCTCGAGACCGGGGAGCTCGCCGGCTACGACGACGTGCGTCGCGCGTCCTGGCTCGCCCTGCTCGCGGGCGCCGACGTCATCAAGACCTCCACGGGCAAGATCTCCCCGGCGGCGACGCTGCCCGTGGTGCAGCTGATGCTGCAGGCCGTACGGGACTGGCACCGCGCCACCGGCGAGCTGCGGGGTGTGAAGGCCGCGGGCGGCATCCGCACCGCGAAGGACGCGATCCGCCACCTCGTGGCGGTCAACGAGGTCGCCGGGCCGGCGTGGCTCACCCCGCAGCTCTTCCGGTTCGGCGCGTCATCCCTGCTCGGCGACCTGCTGCGGCAGCGCCGCACCCAGCAGGGCGGGCACTACGAGAGCACCGACCGGATCGGGAACGCCTGATGGACTGGACCTACGCCCCCGCCCCCGAGTCCGCGGCGCTCGCGAACCTCCAGCCTGCCTACCGGCCGTTCCTCGACGGGCAGTTCGTCGACGGCGGCGGCGAGCCGTTGAAGACCACGAACCCGGCCACGGAGGAGGTGCTCGCCGAGGTCGGCACGGCGGGCCCGGCCGACGTCGACCGGGCCGTGGCGGCCGCCCGCCGCGCGTACACCGAGGTCTGGGGCCCGATGCCCGGGGCCGAACGGGCCAAGTACCTGTTCCGGATCGCGCGGGTGGTCGCCGAGCGCTCCCGCGAGCTGGCCGTGCTGGAGACGCTGGACAACGGGAAGCCGATCCGCGAGTCGCGCGACATCGACGTGCCCACGGCCTCGGCGCACCTGTTCCACCACGCCGGTTGGGCCGACAAGCTCGGCTACGCGGGGCTGGGCCCCGATCCCCGGCCGCTCGGTGTGGTCGGTGCCGTGATCCCCTGGAACTTCCCGCTGCTCATGGCCGTCTGGAAGATCGCTCCGGCGCTCGCCTGCGGCAACACGATCGTCCTCAAGCCGGCGGAGACCACGCCGCTCACCGCGCTCGTGCTGGCCGGGATCGCCGCCGATGCCGGGCTGCCGCCCGGCGTGCTCAACGTCCTCCCCGGCGCCGGTGACGTGGGCGCAGCCCTCGTCGGGCACCAGGGGCTGGACAAGGTGGCCTTCACCGGCTCCACCGAGGTCGGCAAGGAGATCCAGCGGCGCCTCGGCGGCACCGGCAGGCGGCTCACCCTGGAACTCGGTGGGAAGGCCGCCAACATCGTCTACGACGACGCGCCGCTCGACCAGGCCGTCGACGGCGTCGTCGACGGGATCTTCTTCAACCAGGGCCACGTGTGCTGCGCGGGGTCGCGGCTGCTGGTGCAGGAGTCGATCGCGGAGGAGTTCGAGACGCTCCTGCGCGCCCGGATCGAGACGCTGCGCGTGGGCGACCCGCTCGACAAGAACACCGACGTCGGCGCCATCAACTCGCGCGCCCAGCTGGACCGGATCGTCGACCTCGCCGCCGCGGGTGACGCCGAGGGGGCGCAGCGCTGGACCAGCTCGTGCGCGTTGCCCGAGCGCGGCCTCTTCTTCCCGCCCACCGTCTTCTCCGGCGTGGAGCAGACGATGCGGGTGGCGCGGGAGGAGATCTTCGGACCGGTCCTGTCGGTGCTCACGTTCCGCACCCCTGACGAGGCCGTCGCCAAGGCCAACAACACCCCGTACGGCCTCTCCGCGGGCATCTGGACCGAGAAGGGCGCCAAGGCGCTCTGGACCGCGCAGCGCGTGCGCGCCGGCGTGGTCTGGGCCAACACCTTCAACCGCTTCGACCCGACGGCGCCCTTCGGCGGCTACCGCGAGTCCGGCTTCGGCCGGGAAGGCGGCCGGATCGGCCTGGAGGCCTACCTCGACGCCTGACCTCCGGGCCGCCGCGGCCGTCACGTACGGGTCGCGGTGATCAGGAGCGCCGGTCACGTGACGGATTCGGTGGGTCCCTCCTCGCTCCTAGCGTCGCTCTCACCAGCAGCGACGAGGGGAAGGAGCCCACCATGACCGACGAGCGACTGCGTCTGGTGGTGATCATCGGGAGCACGCGGGAGGGCCGGTTCGGGTCCACGGTGGCCGACTGGTTCGTCGGGGAGGCGAAGCAGCACGCCGACATGGAGGTCGACGTGCTCGATCTCGCCGACGCCGCGCTGCCGGACCGGCTGACCGGCTACGGGCAGCCGGTACCGCCGCAGGTGGCGGCCGTGGCTCCGCGCCTGGCGGCCGCGGACGCGTTCGTGGTGGTCACGCCCGAGTACAACCACAGCTATCCCGCGCCACTGAAGACGCTCGTCGACTGGTACGGGCCGGAGTGGCAGGCCAAGCCGGTGGCGTTCGTGTCCTACGGCGGGATGTCGGGTGGCCTGCGTGCGGTGGAGCACCTGCGGCCCGTGTTCGCCGAGGTGCACGCGACCACGGTGCGCGACACCGTGAGCTTCCACGGCGCGTGGGCCCGGTTCGGCGACGAGGGCCGCCCGTTCGAGGAGGCGGAGTGCTCGGCGGCAGCGAAGACCCTGCTCGACCAGCTCGCCTGGTGGGCCGTGGCCCTGCGCGACGCCCGTGCCGCGCGCCCGTACGTCACCGGGTGATCGTCCTTGACCTCGAGTGAGCTTCAACTCTTAGCGTCGGAGTCCCGATCTGTCCAGGAGGGACGACGATGGCCACGAGAGCGGTAGAACCCGGGCGGACGAGCTGGCCGCCGGTGGTGGCGCTCGGTCTCGCGATGCTGATGGTCACCTCCGAGATGACGATCCCCGCGGTGACCCTCCCCGGCATCGGCGCGGAGCTGGGGGTGTCCGCGGCGGCGACGGCGTGGGTGCTGCTGGCCTATGCGCTGCCGTCGGCGGCCGTGTCCGTCCCAGCCGGGCGCTGGGCTGACGGAGCGGACGTCCGCGCGGTCTTCGCCCTGGCCATGATCGGCCTCGGGCTGGCGAGCGCGCTGGTGGCGTTCGCCCCGACGTTCCCGCTGGTCGTCGTCGGCCGCCTGCTGCAGGGGATCGCGGGTGCGCTGGTGATAGCCGCGTACATGCCGATCATCAGCGGCAGCGTGCGCCCGGAGCAGCGGGGGCGCGCGATCGGGTTCGTGATCACGATCATGACGATCGGCGCCACGGTGGGCATGCCCGTCGGCGGCCTGGTGGCCGAGGTGTTCACCTGGCGCGAGGTCTTCCTGATGAAGATCCCGCTGGTGGCCGTCGTGCTGTGGGTGGGCCTGCGCACGATCCCGCGCACCCTGGACCGCGGGCTGCCCCGGCCGAGCGGCGAACTCGTGCGCGAGGCGCTGCTGCTCGGGGGCGCGGTGGCGGCACTGCTGCTCGCGCTCGACGAGGTGGACGGGCAGCCGCTCGTCGCCGCCGCGCTCGGGGTGGCGGCGATCGGCCTCGGGCTGTGGTGGACCCGGCTGACGGCGTCGGGACCGGTGATCGCGCTGGTGCGCGGGCGCTCGTTCGCGGCAACGCTGCTCGCGCTGTTCACGACCACCTTCACCGGCGGCCTGATCGCGTTCCTGCTCCCGTACTTCGTGGCCGATGTGCTGGGCGACGGCCCCGACGTCACCGGTGTGGCGCTGCTGTTCGTGGTCGGCGCGATGGCACCGATCTCCCCACTCGCGGGGCTGCTGTCCGACCGGTACGGGACGAGGGCGGTCGCGATCGTCGGGAGCGCGGTGACGGTGGTCGCGATGCTCTCCATGCTCACGCTGGACGCCGGTTCCGGGCTGGCGGACCTGGCCTGGCGGCTGGTCCTGCTCGGGGTGGGGTCCGGGCTGTTCAACCCGGCGATCAACACCGCGCTGCTGATCGGCACGCCGTCCGGGTCGGAAGGGGTGGCCGGGGGCGTCGGCATGACGGTCCGCACGATCGCGATGACGGTCGCCCCGGCGGTGACCGCGCTGGCCTGGACCGTGGCCGGGGGCGGTGCGGGGGGCTTCCGCGCCGGCGTCGTCGTGATCACCGCGACGGTGGGCATCGGGCTCATCGTGCTGCTGGCGCCGGCCTCGCCGGGAGCCACCCGAGCCGCGGCGGAGGGGGCCCGATGAAGAACGTGGCCCGGGTGCCGGTCCACCCCGCCCTCCCCGGCCGGGCCACCGAGACCGCGGTCGTGCAGCGCCTGCTCGACACCGCCCGCGCGGGCCGCAGCGCCGCGCTGGTGGTCGGTGGTGAGGCCGGGATCGGGAAGTCGACCCTGCTCCGGCACGCCGCCGCGGCCGCGCCGGACATGCTGGTGCTGACCAGGACGGGCGTCGAGACCGAGACGGAGCTGCCCTTCGCCGCCCTGCACCTGCTGCTGAAGGACACCATGGCGGGGGTCGACGAGCTGCCCGGGGCCCAGGCGGACGCGCTGCGCGCGGCGCTCGGGCTGGCGACGGCCGAACGCGCGCCCGACCGGTTCCTGGTCGGGCTCGCCGTGCTGACGCTGCTCGCCGAGCTGGCGGCGCAGCGGCCGGTGCTGTGCCTGCTCGACGACGCCCACTGGTTCGACCGGGCCTCGGCGCAGGTGCTGCTGTTCGTCGCGCGCCGGCTCGACGCCGAGGCCGTGGTGATGATCTTCGCGGCGCGCACGGGACACGCCCCCGCGTTCCCGGCCCCGGGACTGGCGGAGCTCACCCTGCCCCGGCTGGACGAGACGACCGCCCGCCACGTCCTGGACTCCGGGGCCGGTGACCTTCCCCGGCACATCCGGGAACAGCTGCTGCGGGAGGCGGCAGGCAACCCGCTCGCTCTGCACGAGCTGCCTGCGGCGCACCGCGCGGGCCGCGCACCGGTCTACCCGCTCGGTCCGCCCGAGGCCGGGCGCGGTGGGTCGGCGCCGACGCACAGCCCGGTGGAGCGGGAGTTCGCCGCCCGGATCGCGGCGCTGCCCGACAGCGTCCGCACCGTGCTGCTCGTGGCGGCGGCGGACAACACCTGCGACACCGGTGTGGTGCTCGCGGCCGCGCAGCGCCTCGGCAGTTCCGTGGCCGACCTGGAGGCGGCGGAACGCGCGCGCCTGCTGATGTTCCAGGAGGGGTGCCTCGGTTTCTGGCATCCGCTGATCCGCACGGCCGCCTACGGCAGCGCCACCGTGGTCGGCAAACAGGAGGCCCACCGCGCGCTCGCCGACGTCCTCGACGGGCGTCCCGACGTCGACCGCCGCAACTGGCACCGGGCCGCTGCGAGCATCGGACCCGACGAGGACGTCGCCGCCGCGCTCGAGGAGAGCGCGCGCGGCGCCGCGGACCGGGGCAGCAACGAGGGGGCGGCGGCCGCGTACGAACGCGCCGGTTCGCTCAGCCCCGACCCCGCCCGGCGGACCAGCCGGCTGACCGCGGCAGCGGAGGCCGCGGCGGACGCCGGTCACCGCGAGTGGGCGGCCACCCTCGCGGTCGACGCCGCGCGGCCCGTGGCCGACCGGGTGCAGCTCGCGCGGCTCGCCCTGATCCACGCCCGGCTCGCCGACGAGGTCAACCGGCCGGAGGAGACCCACCGGCTGCTGATGGAGGCCGTGGCGCCGACGGCGGCCGTCGCGCCCGGGCTGGCCGACGAGATGCTCCTGTGGGCCGTCGAGGCGGGGTGGTCGGCGCGGGACCGCGGCATGGTCGAGCAGGTCGTGGCCGCCGCCGACCGCCTCGGCGACGCGCGGTACGTCCGTGCGCTGTCGGCGGTGGCGCTCGCCCAGCTCCCCGGCTCCGACGACACCGCGCTGCCGGGAGCGGTCACCGGCCTGCGCGAGATGGCGATCTGCCATGACTCGGGGTCGCCGCGGGTCGGCGCCACCCTCGCCGCCTGGCACCTCGCACTCGGCGACCACGTCACCGCCCACGAGCTCGCCGCCTCCGCCGAGCGCGACTGCCGTACCCGCGGCGCCCACGGCGTGCTGCCACGGGTGCTGGCCGTGCTGGCCGCGGGCCGGTGGCACCTGGGCCACCGCCACGACGCGGCCGCCGCAGCCGCCGAGGGGCTGCAGCTCGCCCGGGACGCGGGCCACGAGCAGGCTCTCGGTGAGCTCGCGGCCGTGGCGGCGCAGCTGGCGGCCGTCGAGGGCGATGAGGTGCGCCTGGCGGCCGTCCTCGCCGAGCTCGACGGGCGACGGAAGCCGCGGGGCTTCTCCGAGGCGGCGGCGGCCGCGCGCAGCCTCCTGGACGTGGGGCTGGGCCGGTTCGAGACCGCCGCCGACCGGCTCACCGAGCTCGTCGCGCACCCCAGCCGCCGTCAGTCGCTGCCCGACCTCGTGGAGGCGGCGACCCGCGCCGGGCGCCCGGAGCTCGCCCGCGACGCCGCCGCGCGCTTCGAACGATGGGCCGGCCACGTCGGGCAGGACTGGGCGCGGGCGGTTGCGCTGCGCTGCCGGGCGCTCGTCGACGGCGGTGACCGGGCCGAACGCCTCTTCGCCGAGGCCGTGGCGCACCACCGGCTCGACGGGGCACGGCCCTTCGAGCGAGCCCGCACGGAGCTTCTCCACGGGGAGCTGCTGCGCCGGGGCAGGCGCCGCGCACACGCCCGGGCACCGTTGCGGTCGGCGCTGGAGACGTTCGAGGAGCTCGGCGCCCGCCCCTGGGCCGAGCGCGCGCGGGCCGAGCTGCGGGCCACCGGGGAGAGCCGGGCCGACGCGCAGCCGGGTCCCGATCTGCTCACGGAGCTCACCCCGCAGGAGCTGCAGGTCGTCCGGCTCGCCGCGGCCGGGCTCAGCAACCGCGACATCGGGGCGCAGCTGTTCCTCAGCCCGCGCACGGTGGGCTACCACCTGTACAAGGCGTTCCCGAAGCTCGGCGTCACCTCCCGCGCGCAGCTCGTCCGGCTCGACCTGCCCGCCTGACCGGAAGGATCACGGACCACGGCGTCGCCGCCGGAGCAAGCGGGCTCCACCCGCAAGGGCTCCGGCGGACAGCAGGCCGAGGACGACAGGCAGGGCTGTGGGGGCCAGCGGCCACGCCGGCCCTTCGAGGACCAGGCCGTCGGTGGGCAGCTCGAGCGCCTTCGCCGTCCACCGAGCGGTCGCGACGTCGATGCTGCCGGCGAGATCGGCCAGCGCGACGTCGTAGGCGAAGCCGGACCGGTCGTGCAGGTACTCCGGCGCAGGGCCACCGGGCACCTGTCCGAAACTACGCGTGGCGGCCGCCGCGACGCCGGGCACGACCAGGCGGTCGAGGCTCGGCGCGGCGTCCGCCAGGCCGGCGCGGGGCAGGAAGGTCAGCCCGTGCGAGGAACGCACCGCGGCACCGCCTGCGGTCAGGGCCAGCGTGCGGGCGGCCAGCGACTGGCCGCCGTGTGCGTCGAACACCGAGGCGAGCTCGATCTCGCCGACGCCGTCGGTGAGCAGCACGCCGATCACCGCGGGGTCCCAGCGGTAGCCGGCATTGACGATCGCGACGGGGTCGGGCACGGCGATCCCGGTCGTGACGGCCGGGGCGGCGCGGTGGTGGCGCCAGCCGACGGCCGCGGCGGCGTCGGCGGCGACCGCGGGACCGGCCAGCCGCTCGACCATGTGCAGCGTTCCGTCGATGCCGGAGAGGATGCCGGCGGTGGTGACGACATCTCCGGCGTCGACGAAGCGCTGCCCGTGGACCCAGTCCACCCCCGGGTAGCGCCCCTCGTACCGACCGACCCGCAGCCGGTGCGCGGTGGCCGGCCGGCCGTCGAGCAGTCCGGCGGACGCGAGCACACCCGCCCCGTTGCACACGCTCAGGAACAGCGCCCCGCGATCGGCCTGCACCCGCAGCCAGTCGGTGACCGGAGCCGTGCTGGGCTCGCCGTCGTCGGGCAGCGCCGGGACGACCACGAGGTCCGGGGTGACCCCGCCGGTGCGGGTGGCGAGGTCGTCGAAGGTGAGGTCGGGGACGATGTCGAGGCCGCCGGTCAGCGGCAAGGGGCGCCGCTGGGGCGCGACGGTGTAGACGTTGAACCGGCCCGTCGCGGCAAGGATCTCGTACGGTGCGAGTACGTCGGAGACCTCGGCTCCGCGGTCTCCGACGACGACCACCGCCGTCGGCTTGGCGGGGTCGTGCCGGACCGGCGACGCGGCGGGGACGGCACGAGCCGGTCCCGGGGCGTTCAGTGCCTCGAAGGTCGCGACGGCGGAGATCGCCGCACCTCCCACCGGGAGCAGCAGTACGGCGACGACCACCGCGGCGACGCGGGCCGCGCGGAGCAGGGCGGTACGCACGGCCGCCTCAGTGCCAGTACTCGGAGCGGCGCCACAGCATGGCGACCAGCATCAGCGGGAACATGATCACGTGCCCGGCCATCATCAGGGCGTGCCCGGACAGCCCGCCCAGCCAGTACGGCACCAGCAGCGCCACGAACGGCAGGTACATCACGGCGCACATCTCCACGGTCCGCGGCCACGAGTGGCGCCGGATGCGCATCCACAGCCCCATCGCGACGGTCATGTTCGTGGCCATCACGAGCGCGTCCACGTCGGCCCGCGCCAGCCAGTCGGACGGCCAGAGCGGGCCGAGCGCCACCATGCCGATGATCATGGCGGCGACCATCTCCAGGTAGTGCCCGACGAAGCGGGCGAGTTTGCGGCCCGCGCCGCGGGTCGGGTGGGCGGTGTCGCTGGTCGTCATGGCTGGCTCTCCCCCGGCTCGGTGCGACTGCTACGAGCGAGGGTCGCGGCCGCCGTCGCCCGTGCCATGTGCCGGAGGTCATGGACCGGGGTCATGCCGTGGCATGACCGGCACGACGGAGGAGTCAGAGCAGGTCGAGGGCGCGGGCGCGGAGGGCGGCCTGGGTGCGGTCGCGGGCGCCGAGCTTGGCCAGCACGTTCGTCACGTGGTTCTTCACCGTGCCCTCGGCGAGGAACAGCACGGCGGCTATCTCCCGGTTGCTGCGGCCATCGGCCAGCAGCCGCAGCACTCCCAGCTCGCGGTCCGACAACGGCACGACCAGCGGCTGCGGGCGTGGCATCGGCGGGGCGTCGGAGAGCTGGGCGAACCGGGCCACGACCTTCGCCGCGACCGACGGCTGGAGCACCGACTCGCCCCGCGCAGCGGCCAGCACCGCCTCGGCCAGCCTCTCCGAGGAGACGTCCTTGAGCAGGTAGCCGACCGCGCCGGCGCGCAGGGCCGCGAACACGTCCTCGTCGTCATCGAAGGTCGTCAGCGCGATGACCCGGACGCCGGGCTGCTCGACGCGGAGCCTGCGAGCGGCCGCGACGCCGTCCAGCACCGGCATGCGCAGGTCCATCAGCACGACGTCGGGCGCGAGCTCGGCTGCCCTCCGCAGTGCCTCGTCGCCGTTGCCGGCCTCGCCGACCACCTCGATGTCGTCGCGGATGGTCAGTAGCGTCGCCAGCGCCTCGCGGAAGAGCGCCTGGTCGTCCACGAGCAGTAGCCGGACTGGACGCTGTATGGACTGTTCGCTCGCAAGCTCGCTCACGTCGGCACCTCCATGCGGAGCGTCCAGCCCCGTCCCGTCTCCGATTCGACGTGCAGCCGTCCGCCGAGCTGAGCAGCCCGTTCCCGCAGCCCCAGCAGGCCGAAGCCGGATGCCTGTCCGTCGGCGGTGCCCGTCCCGTCGTCGCGGACCTCGACGCGGACCGCGGCGTCCGCGTAGTCCAGCACCAGGTCGGCGCGGTTCGCGCGGGCGTGCTTGCGGACGTTCGTCAGGCCCTCCTGGGCGGCCCGGTACAGCGCCTCACGGGTCTCGTCCGGCAGCGGCCGCTCCGCGCCGGACACCGCGAGCCGCGTGGGGACGCCGGACGCCGAGGTCTCCTCTGCCAGCGCGTGCAGCGCCTCGGGCAGTGGCGGGATCGAGCGCGGCTCGCGCAGGGCGCCCACCGAGCGGCGTACCTCGGCCAGTGCGGCCACGGCCTGCTGCTGTGCATCGGCGAGCACGGCGTCAGCCCTGGCCGAGTCGGCCGGCAACACCGCCCGTGCGGCCTTGACCTGCATCTGGACCACCGTGAGCGAGTGCCCGAGCCCGTCGTGGATGTCGCGCGCCACCCGGTTGCGTTCCTGCGCGGTGGCGAGCCGCTCAGCCTGCGAGGCGTAGTCGCGCAGTTGCTCGTGCGCCTCGGCCAGCTCTGCGCGGGCCGACCGCTCCCGGCGCAGCAGCTCCGTGACGACCGCGCCGAACAAGACGGAGACGAACAGGCCGGATCCCTCGCGCAGCGCCTCACCCAGCGGCATCGGGGCGTGCACGAACGGGACGAGCACGATCACCAGTGCTGTGGCCGGGAGCGGGAGCAGCAGCACGCACTGGCTCACCAGCGCCACGAGGAGGAGCGTGGCCCCGACGCTCGGATCGTTCGCGAAGACCGCGACGGCCAGCGGGAGCTGGACCGCGACGTACGCCACCGCCCACCCGAGGCGACCACGCCGTAGCACCCACAGGAAGCCGACCGTCCCCAGCACCGTGAACAGCGCGCCGAGTGGCAACGCCGGGCCGAGATCCCCGGAGGCCACGGCGCCGAGCATCAGCGTGACGAACGCGCAACCGGTGAGCGCCGCGATGGCCCGGTTCATGTGGTCACTGTGGGGTGTCCGAATGGTCGGGGTCAACGGAGAAGGTCAGGGTTGCGGAGAAGATCAGGGTCGCGGAGAGGTCGTTGCGGGCATCATGTGGCGGTGCGGCCGTAGGCTCATGCGCCATGAGCCAGCCCGCGCCCGTCGACGGCCACCTCGGTGTCGCCAAGACCTACAAGCTCTACGTCGGCGGCGCGTTCCCGCGGTCGGAGTCCGGCCGCAGCTACCCCGTCCGCGACGCGCAGGGCGCGCTCCTCGCACACGCCGCGCTCGCGTCCCGCAAGGACGTCCGCGACGCGGTGAGTGCCGCCCGTTCCGCGTTCGGCGGCTGGTCGGGCGCCACCGCGTACAACCGCGGGCAGGTGCTCTACCGCGTCGCCGAGATGCTGCAGGGCCGTCACGACCGGTTCGTCGACGTCGTGGCCGAGGCCGAGGGAGTGCCGCGCGAGCGGGCGACGACGCTGGTGGACGCGTCGATCGACCGCTGGGTCTGGTACGCCGGGTGGACCGACAAGCTGTCCGGTGTGCTCGGCTCGGTCAACCAGGTGGCCGGTCCGCTCGTCAACTGGTCCACCCCCGAGCCGACCGGCGTCGTCGGCGTGCTCGCGCCGCAGTCGTCGGCCCTGCTCGGGCTCGTCGACGTGCTCGCCCCGGTGCTCGCCACCGGGTGCACCGCAGTGGTCGTGGCGTCGGAGAACCGGCCGTTGCCCGCGATCGAGCTCGCCGAGGTGTTCGCCACCTCCGACGTTCCCGGCGGGGTCGCCAACCTGCTCACCGGCCACGTCGCCGAGCTGGCGCCGTGGCTCGCCGCCCACGCCGAGGTGCAGGCGCTCGACCTGGCCGGCGCCCCCGCGGAGCTGACCACCGAGCTGGAACGGGCCGCGGCCGACACCGTCAAACGGGTCCTTCCCCGGCCCGCCACCGAGCCCGATCCGATGCGTCCGCCCGGCATCGCCCGGCTGCGGGCCTTCACCGAGATCAAGACGGTCTGGCACCCGGTCGGGCGCTGACCAGCCAGCGGCCTACCCTTTCGTCGTGGCCAGCGACATCGTCCCGATCCAGCTCTCCCTCACCGAGGGGGACCTCGTCACCCTGTGGGCCCCGCGGTGGCGCGAGGACGGCGAGGAGTGGGAGGCGTTCCTCGGCGACGACGAAGCGCTCTTCGCGTTTCCTGAGGTCGCCCAGCTCGCCGCGTTCGTCCGCACTGCGACCGAACACGACCTGGTGGACCACCCGGCGTGGTCGGTGGTGCCGGACCTGACCGTCGCCGAGCTGACGCCGGAGGAGACGCAGCGCTACGACATCGTCGGGGTGCCCGAGCTCGTGGCCGAGGACCCCGACACCTGGACGATCAGCGAGCTCGCCGAGATCACCGACATGGTGCGGTCGATCGCCGACGTCTGCGAGCTGGACGTCGTCACCGAGGTCGTCGACTCGGCGCCCGCCTTCGCCCTGCTGCGCCAGGGCACCCTGCCGTTCGTCGGACGCGAGGGCGCGCGGCTGTGGACGCAGCTGGTCGACACGGTCGCCGAGCGCTGGGACGAGGTCATCGACGCGCTCGACGACCTCGTCGACACCCCGGACGTCGATGCGGCGGCCCTCGCCGCGGCGGAGAAGGAGGTCGTGGTCGTCGACGAGGTCGACGAGCCCGTCCTCGCCACCGTGGGCGACGACCGGGACGAGAGCGAGGACGACGAGCCCGCCGGTTTCTGGGAGGAGGTCGGCATCGACCCGGTCCGCATCACCACCCGCGACGGCGAGTACGTCACCCTGCGCTGCTACCTCGACGACGCCCCGGTCTTCCTCGGCTCGAACGGCAAGATCGACGTCTTCCCCACCGAGCGCGCCCTCGCCCGCTGGCTCGGCGAGGACGGCGCCGACGGGCACGACCTCGTCGCCGCCTCCACGTGGTCGGAGGTCGTCGAGCGGGCGGCCGTCGGCGAGCTGGAGGTGGAGGTCGACGAGCTGAACTCCTACACCCTCACCGGGCTCGACGACGACATCGCCGAGGGCACCCTCACCGTCGACCCGTCCCAGCTGGAGCTGGCCGTGGAGCTGCTGCTGGACGTGGGCGAGTGGGCAGGCGACGACGACGCCCGCGAGGCGCTCGCCGAGTCGCAGGCCCTGGGGTGGCTGGTCTCGTTCGTGATCAAGCCCGACCCCACCCGGCTCGCGCCCAGCCCGCCGTTCGACGCGGAGGCGGCACGGTTCCGCGAGCTGGTCGAGGAGCTCACCGCGCGCCTCACCGTGCACTGACGCACCCGGACGGCCGGGCCGTCAGGCCATCAGTGCCGCGTACCCCGGCTTGATCACGTCGTTGATCAGCGCGAGGCGCTCGTCGAAGCCGAGGAAGGCCGACTTCATCGCGTTGACCGTGAACCACTGCAGGTCGGCCCACCCGTAGCCGAACGTGTCGGCGAGCGCCGTCATCTCGCTGGTCATCGACACGTCCGACATCAGCCGGTTGTCGGTGTTGACCGTGACGCGGAACCGGAGCTCGGTGAGCAGGCCGATCGGATGGTCGGCCAGCGACTTCGCCGCGCCGGTGTGCACGTTGGACGTGGGGCACATCTCCAGCGGGATGCGCATGTCACGCACGTACGCGGCGAGCAGTCCCAGCCTCGGGGTGCCGTCGGCGCCCAGCATGATGTCGTCGACGATCCGCACGCCGTGGCCCAGCCGGTCGGCGCCGCACCACTGCAACGCCTCCCAGATCGACGGCAGGCCGAACGCCTCCCCGGCGTGGATCGTGAAGTGCGCGTTCTGCTGGCGCAGGTACTCGAACGCGTCGAGGTGGCGGGTGGGAGGGAACCCGGCCTCGGCGCCGGCGATGTCGAAGCCCACCACTCCGAGGTCGCGGTAGCGCACCGCCAGCTCCGCGATCTCCCGTGACCGGGCGGCGTGGCGCATGGCGGTGAGCAGGCAGCCCACGCGGATCCGCCTGCCGCGCTCGGCGGCCCGGGCCGAGCCGACCCGGAAACCCTCCAGCACGGCCTCGACCACGTCGTCGAGCGCGAGACCCTGTTCGACGTGCAGTTCGGGAGCGAACCGCACCTCGGCGTAGACCACGCCGTCGGTGGCCAGGTCCTCGGCGCATTCGGCTGCCACCCGGACCAGCGCGTCGACGCTCTGCATCACCCCGACGGTGTGCCCGAACGTCTCCAGGTAGTGCTCGAGGGAGCCGGAGTGCGAGGCGGCGAGGAACCAGCTGCCCAGCTCATCGGCATCCGTGCTCGGCAGTCCGGCGTAGCCGACGGCGTCGGCGAGCTCGACGACGGTGGCGGGCCGCAGCCCGCCGTCGAGGTGGTCGTGGAGCAGCACCTTCGGTGCGTCCCGGACGGAGTCGATGTTCAGCGGCACGGGCACCCCGTCACGCTAGAACACGACAACCCGTCCCGGGGTGCCCGATCCGGTACGCGAGCTCCGGGCGGCGGTCACCGGTCGGGAGACGGCCGCCGGACCGCATCCTTCGCCCAGCGGGCTCCCCACCGCGGCGGCTCACTTCCCCTTGCCGCCATTGCCCTCCTTGCCGCCCTTGCCGCCGCCGTGATCCGAGACGTCGCCCCGGTTCTCCGCCCCTTGGCGGTTCGTGGCACCGCTGTTGTTCCTCGCGTTCCGGTAGCCGTCGTCCCCGTCCTCGGCGGTGCCCCCGCCCGTCCCCGGGCGGGGGCGATCGGTATCGGGGTCGGACCGGCCGGTCGGGGGCGTCGAACCGGACCGCTCGTCCCGGAGCCGCCGCGCATCGCTGCCCTCAGCGGCCCGTCCGGCGGTGGCTGCCGGCGAACGGGTCGGGGCGGGACGGGGAGCAGCAGCGGTGAGCGCGACCGCTCCCACCTGCGGAGCCGCCGGTCGGGCTGCGACGAGGGGTGGCACCACGACCGGCGCGGCCGCAGCCGCGGGCGGAGGGGAGGACGGGAGGGCCGGGGAGGACAGACCGCCGGAAGCGGCTCGGGGCGTCGATGGGGTGCCCGTGGCGGTGGTCATGACCAGCGCCCCCGCTGTGAGCACGGCACTCGCGGCAGCCGCAGCAAGCCATCTCGACCGGCGGCGCGGACGTGGTGCCGGGCCCGGTAACCCGGCCGTGTCCCCGGCCGAAGCGGTCAGCTGTGCTGCCACGGTCGCTGCGGAGGGCCGCTGGTCCGGATCATCGGCGGTCATCGCGCTCAGCAGCGACCGCAGGCCGTCCGGGAGCCCGGCGGGAACCGCGGGCCTCCGGTGCAGCCGGGCGACCGCGGACTCCACCACGTCGCCCGGGTACTCGCGCCTGCCCGTCACCGCCTCGAGCAGGATCAGGCCGAGCGCGTAGACGTCGGCCGGGGGGCCGACCGCCTGGCCCCGGACCTGCTCGGGAGCCATGTACGCCGGCGTGCCGACGACGAACCCGGTCGCGGTCACCCGCGTGGCGTCGATGAGTCGGGATACGCCGAAGTCGGCGAGGTAGGGCCGCTGATCGGCGTCGAGCAGGACGTTGCCGGGCTTCAGGTCGCGGTGCACGAGGCCCCGCTCGTGCACGTGCGCCAGTGCGTCCGCCAGGCGTGCCCCCATGGCCGCGGCCGTCCCGACCGGCACCGGCCCGCCGGCGATGCGGTCCGACAGCGTCCCCCCGTCGACCAACTGCATGACCAGATAGGCCAGGCCGTTGTCGACGCCCGTGGCGTAGAGCTCAACCAGAGCAGGGTGGCGCAGCTCGCCCAGCGCCGCCGCCTCCACGACGTGGCCCGGGCGGCGCGGGCGGGACACCTGCGGGTCGAACAGCTTCACCGCGACCGACCGTCCGGAGTGCCGATCGACTGCCCGATACACGGTTGCGGCCGCACCGGCGCCGAGGACGTCCCCGAGCTCGTAGCGCTCGGCCAGCGCGGGTACGAGGCGGTCCTCGTCGACTTCGGGCACGGGTGATCTTTCCCAGGTGCCGCTCCGCTCAACCCCTCACCGGGCTGACATGCTGATCTCCATGGCCTTCGATGGCGTTGTCGTGCTCGTGACGGGCGGCTCCCGCGGTATCGGCCGGGCTGCCGCCCTCGAGTTCGCCGCGGCGGGCGCCACGGTCGCGATCCAGTACCGCCAGGACCGTGAGGCGGCCGATGAGGTGCTCGCGGCGCTCGGCGGCGGCCCGCACATCGCGCTCCAGGCCGACGTCGCCGACCCCGCGCAGGTGCAGACCCTCGTGCGGTCGGTGGTCGACCGCCTCGGACGGGTCGACGTGCTGGTCAACAACGCCGGCGTCTACGCCCGGCACCCGGTGCTGGACACCGACTACGCCACGTGGCAGGAGGCCTGGCGGGAGACCATCGACACCAACCTGGTCGGGCCGGCGAACCTCGTGCACTGCGTGGTGCCCCACATGGTCCGCAACGGGGGCGGGCGGATCGTCAACGTCACCTCCCGGGGCGCCTTCCGCGGCGAGCCGGACCACCCCGCATACGGGGCGAGCAAGGCCGGGCTCAACAGTTTCAGCCAGTCGCTCGCCCAGGCGCTGGCACCGCACGGCATCTACGTCACCGCGGTCGCGCCGGGCTTCGTCGAGACCGACATGGCAGCGCCCTACCTGCACGGACCCGGTGGCGACGCGGTCCGGGCGCAGAGCCCGCTCGGGCGGGCCGCCACCCCGGAGGAGATCGCCAGGGTGATCGTGTTCCTCGCCTCGCCGGGCACGGAGTCGGCCGTCGGCGCGATCGTCGACGTCAACGGCGCGTCCTACCTCCGGACCTGACGGCCGGGCCCCGCCGGTGGCGTGACCTGGCCGCCCACTGGCTCCGCTGGGTGAGCGAAAGCCCTCCATACTGCTCCAATCGGGCGAACCCACTCCGAACGGGGAGCGCCGAGGGAGTGATCAACACGGGTCGCTACCCTCAGTGCGCACGGCACTCCCCGTTGTCCGGCTCAGAGGAAGCTCCCCGCCGCCATGAGCAATGACTCCACACTGTCGTTCGACCGCATGCGCGGCATGCTCATGCGAGCCGCGGAGATCCGCGACAGCGAGCAGCAGCAGATCTTCGACTCGCTCGACGAGATCCACGCCCGCCTCGCCGCACTCGACGCCCTGGGCACGATCCGCAAGCGGATGACCGAGCTGCCCGACCGCACCGAGGTCAGCGTCCTGGCCGAGCGCCTCGACGAGACGGTCGCCAAGCTCGACGCCCAGGACGCCGCGATCGCCGCCGTCATGCGGGCCGTCGAGGCGATACCCGACAAGATCGCCAAGCCGATCGCCCAGCTGGACGGGCGGCTCGACGGCATGGCCGGGCGGCTGGAGGGCGTGTCGGGCCGGATGGACGGGCTCGACGACCGCCTCGGGGGCCTGCACAAGCGCCTCGACGACCTGGACAACCGCCTCGACCGCCACGAGATGCGGCTCGACGCGATGCCGTCGTCGGTCGGCACCCCGATCAAGGAGCGGATCGACGGGATCGAGCGCACCGTCCGCGAGCAGCTCGACAACGCCGTCCGCGCCATGGACGAGTCCGACGAGGGCATGCGCAACCTCCTCGGCGACACCAGCATCGGTCTGCACCGCCGGCTGGAGGACCTGGCCGCCCGCCCCGCCGTCGACCCCACGGAGCCGCTCGACGGGCTCGCAACGCGGCTGGGGTCGCTGGCCGAGCGGCTCGACGCCGTCAGCGCCCGGCTGGACTCCCTCGAGGAGGGACTGTCCGGACGTCTCGGCTCCCTCGGCGGCGAGATCGACCAGAAGCTCGGGAAGCTCGACGCCGCGCTGGTGGCCCGGCCCGACTCCCACTCGGTCCGGACGCTCGTGGAGCAGGCCAACGAGGAGTCCGAGCGGCGCAACGCCGGCCAGCTCGACGAGGCCATGGCCACCTTCGCGGAGCTGATCCTGGGCCGTGGCGCCGCCGTCCAGTCACCTCCCCCGCCGCCCCGCCCCGCCCAGCGCCGGCAGTCGCGCAAGGTTGTCGTGAAGTCCCCCAACGGGGCGTCGGTCGGCGACATCGTCAACGACGACCCGGACGACTGACGGCCCACCGTCGGCCCCGGCCGCTCCCGCGGCGGGGCGGCCCGGCCCGGTGATGACCGTGAGACTCACGGATCCGCCCCCGCGGGGGCGGATCCGTGGATCTCGGACTGATCAAGCCGGGGCGGCCGGGGTCACCGGGTGCGGATCGTGTCCAGCAGCAGGGTGCCGCGGGCGGCGGGCTCGTCGGAGACCACCAGCCCGTCGGCCAGCGCGGCACGAGCCCCGGGCACCGCGTCGGGGGTGTCGGTGTGCAGCTCCAGCAGCGGCTGCCCGGCCTCGACCTCATCACCCGGTGCGGCGAGCAGCAGCACCCCGGCCGCGGCCTGCACCGCGTCCTCCTTGCGGGCCCGGCCCGCTCCCAGCCGCCACGCCGCCATCCCGACGGCCATGGCGTCCACCCTGCTCAGCACGCCCGAGCGCTCGGCGAGCACCGGTTCCACGTGCGTCGCGGCCGGGAGGGGCGCCGACGGGTCGCCGCCCTGCGCGGCGATCATCCGCTCCCACACGGGGTAGGCGGCGCCGGAGGAGAGCACCTGCGCCGGGTCGACGCCGGTGATGCCGGCCAGTGCCAGCATCTCCCGGGCCAGTGCCACGGTCAGCTCGACCACGTCGGCGGGGCCCCCGCCGCGCAGCACCTCCACGGACTCGGCCACCTCGAGCGCGTTGCCGACAGCGCGCCCGAGCGGCACGGACATGTCGGTGAGGACCGCGGTGGTGGCGAGGCCGTGGGCGCCGCCGATCCGCACCATGGTCTCGGCCAGCTCCCTGGCCAGCGGCTCGGTCTTCATGAAGGCCCCGGATCCGACCTTGACGTCGAGCACGAGGCCTCCGGTGCCCTCGGCGATCTTCTTGCTCATGATCGAGCTGGCGATGAGCGGGATCGACTCGACGGTGCCGGTGACGTCGCGCAGCGCGTAGAGCTTGCGGTCGGCGGGGGCGAGCGTCGGGGTGGTCGCGCAGATCACCGCGCCCACGTCGGCGAGCTGAGCGGCGATCTCCTCCAGCGACAGCGCCGCGCGCCAGCCCGGGATCGACTCCAGCTTGTCCAGCGTGCCGCCGGTGTGGCCGAGCCCGCGCCCGGACAGCTGCGGCACGGCGGCCCCGCACGCGGCGACGAGGGGGGCCAGCGGGAGCGTGATCTTGTCGCCGACCCCGCCGGTGGAGTGCTTGTCCACCAGCGGACGGCCGACGTCCGCGAGCGCGAGGACGTCACCCGAGTCGATCATCGCCTGGGTCCAGCGCGCGATCTCGTCGGCGTCCATGCCGTTCAGCAGGATCGCCATCGCGAGCGCGGCCATCTGCTCGTCGGCGACCTCCCCGCGGGTGTAGGCCGCGAGTACCCAGTCGATCTGGTCGTCGGACAGCCGCCTCCCGTCCCGCTTGGCGGTGATGACGTCGATGGCGTTCGGCAATTCCGTTCCTTCCTCAGATCCCGTTCACGACGCCCAGGCCGGTCCGATGTCGCGGGGGGCGCCCAGCACCCGGTGCCGGCCCGGTGATCGACCCATGACCCGCTTGAACGCGACGCTGAACGCGCTCTCGCTGCCGTACCCGACCCCCGCTGCGATGGAGGCGACCGTCCGCCCGCTCTCGCGCAGCGCCCGGGCCGCGGTGTGCATGCGCACGCGGAGCACGTAGTCGGCCGGGGAGGCGCCGACGACCTCCTTGAACCGGAGCGAGAAGGTCGACCGGGACATGCGCGCGATCCCGGCCAGCTCGGGTACCGACCACGGGTAGGCGAGGTCGGCGTGCATCGCGCGCAACGCGGCACCGATCTGCGGATCGAGCGACGCCCCCAGCCAGCCGCTGGTCGCCGCTCCGCCGGCCTCCGCGTACGCCCGCAGCGCCTGTAGCAGGACCACCGCGGAGAGCCGGTTCAGCATGGCCGCCCGGCCCAGCCGGTCGCCGCCCACCTCCGTGCCGAGCAGGATGATCGTCGCCCGCAGGGCGGCCGCGTCCCCGGACTCCGCAGGGATGTGGACCACCGGCGGCAGGACGCCGAGCAGCAGCGGGGCCGCGTGCACGTCGAACGTGAAGCCGGCGCCCACCAGCGTGGTGTCGTGCCCGGTACCTACGCGCGGATGCGGCCGGCGTGTCCCGTCGGGGTCCCGGTAGACGGCGTTCGCCGAGACGGCCGGGGTCTCCAGGTCGCTGCACAGCCGGTAATGCCGCCTGCCGACCACCAGGTAGCAGTCGCCCTGCTCGGCGCGCAGTGGCTCGTCACGGCCCTCGGCGGTGACCCAGCAGGCGCCCTCGACCACCGCCTCGCACCGGATGTCCAGCCGCCCGCTGAACGCGACTGCCCAGCGTCCGCCTGCGTGGAGCGGGACCCCTACCATCCCCTCGACGCTCAGCAGCGTCAGCACGTGCTCCAGGGGGTCCACCACAGCTCCGGACGATCACGAAAGGACGACGGACATCGGCAAATGGACCCTACGCGGGCCCCCCACCTAGCGTCGGTGAAGGGCGGCCCGGACGGGGCCGTGGTCGACAAACCGAGAACGAGGAGTGGCCCGTGGTCGCCGACGCGGCACATGAACGGACGCTGGTGCTGGTGCACGGCGCATGGCACGGAGCATGGGCCTGGGAGCTGCTCGTCCCCGAGCTCGCGGCCCGGAGCTGGCGTACCTCCACAGTGGACCTGCCCAGCGCCTCCGGCGATCCGGAGGCCGGGATGTACCGCGACGCCGAGGTCATCCGCGAGCACCTCGCCGGCATCGACGGCCCGATCACCGTGCTCGCCCACTCCTACGGTGGCCTGCCGGTCACCGAGGTGGCCGCCACCGTTCCGCGGGTCACGCAGCTCATCTACCTGGCCGCCCACATGCTCGACGTCGGCGAGTACGTCCTCGGGCCGACGGGCGGACCGTGGTTCGACCCGGAGGAGACGCCGCTGCTGCCGGTGCCGGACAGCTCGACGGTGCTCATGTACGCGGACGTGGCCGCCGACGTCGCAGAGGCCGCGGTGGCCAGGCTGCGACCGCAGAGCTCCCTGTCGTTCCTGGAGCCTCTCACGCGAGCGGCCTGGCGCCGGCTCCCCTCGGCGTTCGTCGTCTGCGACGAGGACCGGATCTTCCCCCCGGTGCTGGCGCAGACGCTGCCGCCGAAGGCCGACCTGGTCCGGCACCTCCCCACCAGCCACTCGCCGTTCCTGTCCCGGCCGGCCGAGCTGGCCGAGCTCATCGGCGAGATCAGCGCCGCACTGGCGGTCCTGCCCGACAAGATCAGCAACTGACCGCGGCTGCGGGGTGCGGGCCGTTCCCCGCCACGGCCAGGTGACCGCCACGGCCGTCCGAGCGAGCGAGGTCGACGTGGTGGGGGTGCGACGCTGCCGCGACCCCGCTGACGTCGACCTCGCGCGAGGAGCAGGGCCCTGCCCACCTAGCGCTGCGGCAGGTCCTCCGGGCCGAACGCGTCCGGCAGCACCTCGCGCATGGGGAGGATGCCGCGTGGGGTGTCGACCAGGCAGTCCGGGCCGCCGAACTCGTAGAGAATCTGCCGGCACCGCCCGCACGGCATCAGGAGATCGCCCGCGCCCGACCGGCAGGCCACCGCGGTGAACCGGCCGCCGCCGGTCAGGCGCAGCTGCCCGGCCATGGTGCATTCCGCACAGAGGCCGAGCCCGTACGAGGCGTTCTCCACGTTGCACCCGGTGACGACCCGGCCGTCGTCGCACAGGGCCGCCGCCCCGACCTGCAGGTGCGAGTACGGGGCGTAGGCCGAACCGGCCGCGGCCACGGCGGCCGCGCGCAGGGCGTCCCAGTCGGGCTCAGTCACCTTCGCCCCGCCGGTACTCGACGCCGATGGCGGCGGGTGGTCGTAGCCGTTGCGACGCCACGGCGAGCACCAGCAGCGTGACGAGCTGCGGTGCGTACGCCGCGAACTCCCGCGGCACGGTGTCGATCGAGAAGTAGACGGCGTACACCGCCGCTCCCGCGACCGCCGCGATCAGCGCCGCCCGCCACCGGCGCCGCGCCGCCCACAGCAGCGCGAGCCCGACCGCCAGGATCGTGGCCCCGTAGAGCAGGCCGTGGACGGCCTCGCCACCGGCCCGCAGCTGGACGCCGTCGACGTAGCCGAACAGCGCCGACCCGGCGAGCAGGCCACCGGGGCGCCAGTTGCCGAAGATCATGGCGGCGAGCCCGATGTACCCGCGGCCGCCGGTCTGGCCCTCCAGGTAGCCCAGCTGGCCGGGGTTGAGCGTGAGCGCCGCCCCGCCGAGCCCGGCGAGCGCGCCGGACGTGACCACCGCGATGTACTTGTAGGTGGCGACCTTCACGCCGAGCGACTCGGCGGCCACCGGGTTCTCCCCGCACGACCGCAGCCGCAGGCCGAAGCGGGTGTGCCACAGCACCAGGTAGCTGATCGGGACGAGCGCGAACCCGATGATGACGAGCGGCGTGAGCCCGCTGACCAGGCCGCCGAGGAGCCCCGCCACGTCGGAGAGCAGCACCCGCTGCTGGGACTCGACGGCCGCCAGCCCGTCGGCCACCGGTTGCACGGAGAACGTCTCGAACGCCTCGACCCGTGGGGACTGGCGCGGGTTCTGCGAGATCGGCTCGAACAGCAGCGTCGAGAGGTACTTCGTGACGCCCATGCCGAGCAGCGTGATCGCGACGCCGGACACGATGTGGTTGACGTTGAACGTGACGGTGGCGACGGCGTGCAGGAGCCCGCCGAGCGCCCCGAACACGATGCCGCCTGCGACCGCGGCCCACGGCCCCCACTGGTAGCCGGCCCACGCCGCGCCCCAGGTGCCGAGGATCATCATGCCCTCGAGACCGATGTTGATGATCCCCGAGCGCTCGCTCCACAGTCCGCCGAGCCCGGCGAACAGGATGGGGAGCAGCAGCAGCACCGCCGCCTGCGTGGTGCCCCGCGAGGTGAGCTGGTACTGGCCGGTCAGGGTGGCCGTGACCGAGAGGATCACGACTCCGACCACCACGACGGTCAGCACGCGCGCCCAGGTCGGGACCCGCCGCCTGCCCGGTGCGGGCGGCGGTGGCGACGTCACCGGCGCGGTGCGGAGCGTCGTCATGACGCCACCTTCTCGGCAGCCTTCTCAGCAGCCGCGGTGTCCCGTAGCTGCGCGGCGACCCTGCGCTGCTCGGCCGCCAGCTCGTAGCGCCGGACGATCTCGTAGGCGATGACCACGGACAGCACCACCGATCCCTGCATGATCAGCACGATCTCCCGGGGCACCCCGACGTTGTCCAGCGCGAGCGCGGACTTGTCCAGGAACGCCCACAGCAACGCCCCGAGCGCGATGCCCAGCGGATGGTTGCGGCCCAGCAGGGCGACCGCGATCCCGGTGAAGCCGTAGCCCTGCGGCGAGGTGAGCGTGTACGCGAAGTCGCGCCCCAGCAGCTCGGGCAGCCCGACGAGCCCGGCCACCGCACCGGAGAGCACCAGCGCGATGATCACCATCCGGCGGGCGTCGACCCCACCCGCCGTGGCGGCCGTCGGCGACTCCCCCGACGCCTTCAGCTCGAACCCGAACCGCATTCGGTTGAGCAGGAACCAGTAGCCCAGCCCGAGCAGCGCGGCCACGCCGACCATCCCGAACAGCGTGCCGCCGGAGCCGAAGGAGATGCCCGGGAACTGTCCGCTCGGCTCGATCGGGGCGGTGGAGATGTTGTTGCCCTGGAGCACCCCGAACGAGTCGGGCTTGATGAGGAACGCGATCAGGCCGGTCGCGATGAAGTTCAGCATGATCGTCGAGATGACCTCGCTGACCCCGCGGTAGGCCTTGAGCAGGGCGGCGATGCCCGCCCACGCCGCACCCACCACCGCCGCGACCACGATGATCACCAGCGTGTGCACCACCGGGGGCAGCACGAGCGCACCCCCGACGATCGCGGCCACACAGGCCGCCAGCCGGTACTGGCCCTCGATACCGATGTTGAACAGCTTCATCTGGAAGCCGATCGCAACGGCGAGCGCGGCGATGTAGTAGACGGCCCCGCTGTTGACGATGTCCACGGCCGTCGTGCCCTCGCCGACCTGCGTGATCATCACCCGCAGGGCGGTGAGCGGGGA
The DNA here is from genome assembly GCF_050948425.1 of Pseudonocardia xinjiangensis. Lineage (NCBI taxonomy): Bacteria > Bacillati > Actinomycetota > Actinomycetes > Pseudonocardiales > Pseudonocardiaceae > Pseudonocardia > Pseudonocardia xinjiangensis. The sequence continues at coordinate 6,823,549 of NZ_CP192009.1, forward strand.
GTCGCCGCTGATCAGCAGCGCGACCGCGCAGAGCAACGCGGCGAAGACGATCGCCAGTGCAGGCGGCAGCAGCACCGTCCGGATGCGCGTCATGCCACCGCTCCTCGCCCGTCGTCGGCGCCGGTCATCGCCGCACCCAGATCCTCCGGCGTGACGGTGGCGGGGTCGGCGTCGGCGACCAGCGCCCCGCGCAGCATCACCTTGATCGTGTCGGACAGCCCGATCAGCTCGTCGAGGTCCGCGCTGATCAGCAGCACTGCGAGGCCGCGCGCCCTGGCCTTGCGCAGCTCCTCCCAGATGCCCGCCTGCGCCCCGACGTCAACACCGCGGGTCGGGTGCGACGCGATGAGCAGCACCGGATCGCCCGAGAGCTCCCGGCCGACCACGAGCTTCTGCTGGTTGCCGCCCGACAGCGCGGCAGCAGGCACGTCGACGCTCGGTGTGCGGACGTCGAACTCGGCGACGATCCGCTCGGTGTCGCGCCGGGCGGCCGCCCGGTCGAGCAGGCCCAGCAGGCCGCCCCGGGACACCGGCGGCCTGCTCTGGTAGCCGAGCATGCGGTTGGCCCACAGCGGCTGGCTGGCCAGGATGCCGTGGCGCGTGCGGTCCTCCGGCACGTAGCCGATCCCGGCCTCGCGCCGCTCCAGCGTGCTGGCGTGGCTGAGGTCCGTCCCGGCGAGCACGACCGTGCCTGCGCTCGCCCGGCGGATACCCATGATCGTCTCGACGAGCTCGGTCTGGCCGTTGCCCTCGACACCCGCGATGCCCAGCACCTCACCGGCGTGCACCACCAGGTCGATCCCCGCGAGCAGGGGACGCGCACCGGACTCCGCGTGAAGCTCCAGCCCCTCGACGCGCAACACCTCGCGGTCGGTCACCGTGGAGTCGCGGGTCTCGGGGCTCGGGAGCTCGCTGCCGACCATCATCTCGGCGAGCTGCCTGCTGGTGACCGAGGCCGGGTCGGCCGTGCCCACCGACATGCCCCGGCGGATGACCGTGATCGAGTCGGCGATGGCGCGCACCTCGTCGAGCTTGTGGGAGATGAACAGGAACGTGAAACCGTCGGCGCGCATCGTGCGCAGGGTGTCGAACAGCTCGTCGACCTCCTGTGGCACCAGCACCGCGGTGGGCTCGTCGAGGATCACCGTGCGGGCACCGCGGTAGAGCACCTTGATGATCTCGACGCGCTGCCGGTCGGCCACCCCGAGTCGCTCCACCAGCGCGCGAGGGTCGACCTCGAGCCCCACGGTGGCGGCCAGCTCGGCGATCCGGCGCCGGGCCGCACCGCCGATGCCCAGCATCGCCTCGGCCCCGAGCAGGATGTTCTCCGCGACGGTCAGGTTGTCGGCGAGCATGAAGTGCTGGTGGACCATGCCGATCCCGGCGCGGATCGCGTCGGACGGGGAACGGAACCGGACCACGTGGCCGTCCACCGAGATCGTGCCCTCGTCGGGCTGCTGCATCCCGTAGAGGATCTTCATCAGCGTCGACTTGCCGGCGCCGTTCTCACCACAGAGGGCGTGCACCTCACCGCGGCGGACCGCGAGATGGATGTCGTCGTTGGCGACCACGCCGGGGAAGCGCTTGGTGATGCCGGTGAGCTCGACGGCGTACTCGGCCGCGCTCGTGGCCATGAGATCAGGCCTTTCGAAGGGGGACGCGGATCCGGGGGGCCGGGCCGCGCGCGGCGGCTCCCGGCCCCCCGATGGTGCCCCAGGTTCAGGACGACGACGGCGTCGAGTTGACCGTGATCGCGCCGCTGATGATGGCCGCCTTGTAGGCGTCGAGCTGGGCGGCGATGTCGTCGACCTTGCCGCCGGACGTGGCGTAGCCGACCCCGTCCACCTTCAGGTCGAAGACCTTCGGCAGCGTCGTGAGGTTCCCGGCCGCGGAGGCGTTGATGTAGTCGAAGACCGCCACGTCCACCCGCTTCAGCATGGACGTGATGATCACGTCCTTCACGTCGGCCAGGCCCGGGATGTTGTACTGGTCGGAGTCGACGCCGATGGCCGACTTGCCCGCGGCCTTCACGGCCTGGAACACACCCTGACCGGACGCGCCCGCGGCGTGGTAGATCACGTCGGCGCCCCCGTCGAGCTGGCCGGTGGCCACGACCTGGCCCTTGGCCGGGTCGCTGAAGCCGGTGAAGTCACCGGCCGGGGTGAGGTAGTCGACGTCCACCTGGATGTCGGGGGCCACCGCCTTCGCGCCCTGCACGTAGCCGGCCTGGAACTTCTGGATCAGCGGCTGCTCGACCCCACCGACGAACCCGATCTTGCAGGTCTGCGTCTTGAGCGCGGCGGCGGCACCCACGAGGAAGGAGCCCTGCTCCTCCGCGAACACCAGCGGCGTCACGTTCGGCAGCTCGACCGAGTTGTCGTCGACGATCGCGAACTTGGTGTTCGGGCTCTCGGCGGCGACCGTCTTCAGCGCGGTGGCGTACTTGAAGCCGACCGTGATGATCGGGCTGTAGCCCTCGCTGACGAGCTGGCGCAGGCGGGTCGCCGCGGCGTCCTCGCTCTCGTTCGGAGCGGCCGTCAGCTCCTTGGTGTTCTGCTTCATCAGGCCGAGCTGGCTGATCGCCCGGTCGAGACCGGCGCCTGCGGCGTCGTTGAAGGACGCGTCGCCGCGCCCACCGATGTCGAACGCCAGGCCGACCTTGAGCCCGCTCGCGTCGGCGTTCGGCAGGGGCGCCGCCGAGTTCGCGGCACCCCCCGCCGGGACCTGCGGCGCGGCGTTCTTCGCGCACGCTCCCGCGTTGGTTCCGCCGCCGGCGGAGGGCTGGGTGGTCCCGGTGTCGCGGGCACAGCCCACCACCACCAGCGCGCTGGTCAGCACGGCAGCTGCCAGCACGAATCCTCGTCTGATCCGCACTGAAGAACGCCTCCTGTTTCCGGCCGGCCCGATCTCGGACGGCACGACGGAGGGACCGTAGCCGAGCGACAGATCAGTTCACACGAAGGACTCCGCGGCGTGACCGAATCGTCGGCTCCGGTCGGTGACCACAGGATCACCCCCCGCAACCTCGCGCCACCCCCCACCCCCGCGAGTCGCCCGTTCCCGCCGCGCGAGTCGCCCGTTTTGCGCGCCCGAGTCGCCCGCTTCTGGCGCGAGTCGCACAGAGACACGGCGAGCGCTCCGCCCCTCCGCTCCCGCGCCGACCGGCCCCGTTGATCGCGGTGAGAGTCACGAATCCGCCCCTCAAAAGGGCGGACATCCGCATCCCGGACCGATCATGTCGCCGAACCGGGTCGGTGATCGCCGTGAGAACCACAGATCCGCCCTCGCAGGGGCGGATTCGCCGATCTCGGAATGATCAGGCCGGGGTGTCCGTGCTCAGCCCGGCCGCGGCCCGCATCGCGTCCACCTCACGGGCCGACTCTGATCCACAAGGCACCGGCTCATGCGTCGCGGCCGCGGCGTAATGCGCCATTGCCGAACTTGCAGCGCAACTCTGACCCCCGCCTTATCGTCCGGCCCGACCGAGCGGAGGACGGATTGCGGATTACGCGGATTCGGGCATTTCGGTCGCCGGGGCGCCCGCATCGGGTGAATGGTTTCGGCGACAGGGGGGTGCTCCTGTCACTCCGACCGTCACGGCGGTACCCGACCGTAGAGTCGCAGCGTGCGATTCCTGGGCGTGATCGCGGTGGTTGCCGCCCTTGCTGCGCCCATCACCTCCGGGCCGTCGGTCGGCTGTCCCGGTCAGCAGGTGCCTCCGCCGCCGCCGGCCCCGACCGAGGTCGTCGGGCCTGCACCGGAGCCGCTGCCCTGGCCGGCCGAGCCGGTGGGAGGTCCGCAGCTGGGTGGCTGCGGGGAGATCGGAACGGACGGCGCACCGCAGGTGGGAGCCGCGTCGTGGGTCGTGGCCGACCTGGACTCGGGTGCCGTGCTCGCCGCCCGAGCGCCGCATGCGCGGCACCGGCCTGCGTCAACCCTCAAGGTGCTCACAGCGCTGGTCGCGCTGCGGAACCTCGACCCGGACGCGGTGGTCGGCGCCACGACGGAAGACATGCAGATCGAGGGCAGCAAGGCCGGCATCGGGGCCGGGGGCCGCTACACGGTGCGCCAACTGCTGGCCGGCCTGCTCCTCAACTCCGGCAACGACACCGCCCAGGCTCTCAGCCGCGCGCTCGGCGGCGACCCCGTCATGCTGGCCCGGATGACCGCCGTTGCCCGCGAGGTGGGTGCGCTCGACACGCTCCCGGCCACGCCATCCGGGCTCGACGGGCCGGGGATCGCGTCGTCGGCCTACGACCTCGCGGTCCTGTTCCGCGTGGCGATGCGGAACCCGCTGTTCGCCGGCACGCTCACCACGCCGTCCGTGCCCTTCCCCGGATACGGCGACCGGCCGGGGTTCGCGTTGTCGAACACCAGCAGGCTGCTGGCCCGCTATCCCGGTTCCCTCGGTGAGAAGACCGGGTTCACCGACGCCGCACGGCACACGCTCGTCGGGGCTGCCCAGCACGGCGGCCGACGCCTCGTGGTCGCGCTGATGCGTGGCGAGCAGCATCCCGAGCCGATGTGGAGACAGGCTGCGGCGCTCCTGGACTGGGGCTTCGCCCAGCCGATGGACAGAACACCGGTCGGCACCCTCGTGGACCGGGCACCGGTGGTCGCCCCCACAGCAACGAGCGACGCTCCCCCACCGGCCGTGGCAGCGAGCGAGCCGGCCCCGCCGAGCACCCAGCCGGAACTTCCCCTCCTGCCGATCGGGATCGCCGTCGTGGTCGGCGCAACGGTCGCCGTGGTCGCGGTGGGGCGCCGGTCCCGCAGCTGAGGCCAACGGGTTCCGGGCGACTCGCGCACGCGAAACGGGCGACTCGCGGGGACGGGGCGGGCGACTCGCGCACCCGAAGTGGGCGACTCGCGGGGGTGGGGTGGGCGGGGGCGGGGGGTCAGTCGCGGCGGCGGCCCAGGAGGAGGCGGCTGCCGAGCAGGCCCGTGACGAGGCCGGCGCCGAGCAGGCCGGCGGCCGTGCCGCGGGTGGGGCCGGAGTGCACCGTGACCTCGGAGCGGATCACCGCCGGGCCGGGGACGGGGGCGGGTTCCTCCTGCTCGTTCTCGTCCGCGGTGGCGGCCCAGGCCGTGACGAAGAGGATGAACCGGGAGACGAAGAAGGCGAAGACGAGCAGGCCGAGCAGCGGGCCGAAGATCGCCCCGCTCGGCGAGGTGGTGACCGAGGCGAGGTAGAAGGTCATTACCTGCTTGAGCACCTCGAAACCGACCGCGCCCAGCACTGCGGCCTTGGCGGCACTGCGCAGGGTGGCGTGCTCCCGGGGCAGGCGGGCGATCACCCAGAGGAAGATGAACCAGTTGGCCACGAGGCCGAGCACGACCCCGAGCACGGTGAGCAGGACCGCTGCCCAGCCCTGGTCGGCCAGCCCGACGAGCCGGAGCAGGGTGGCGGCGAACCCCGACGCCAGCCCGGTGATGGCGAACGAACCGACCAGCGCCAGCCCGAGACCGATCAGCGTGAGCAGGTCGAAGAAGATGCGCTTGGGCAGGGCGGGGGTGGCCGGTACCTGTCCCCACTGCTCCGACAGCGCCTCCCGCAGGTTGGACATCCAGCCGATGCCGGAGTACAGCGCCGCGAGCAGACCGACCGCCCCGACGGCGTTGCGTGACGCGATCGCCCCGTCGATGATCGGGTTGATCACGCCCTCCAACCCGGCAGGCACGTTCTTGGAGATCCCCGCCTGGAGCTGCGCCAGCAGCTCGGGACGGAAGAACAGCACGTAGCCGGCGGCGGCGAACGCGACCATCACGAGCGGGACCAGCGACAGCACGCTGAAGTACGTGATGGCGGCGGCGTAGTGGTCGCCGTGGCGGTCGGTGTAGCGCCCGCCCGCGCGCACGAGATGGTCGATCCACCTGTGGCGCGCCCGCAGCTTCTCGAGCCTCGACGGCCCTGCTGCTTTCGCCTTCGCTGCGGGGGCGGCCACGCGCCTCACCTCATCCTGTCGGTGGCAGGAACCCGATCTTCTCGTGGACGGCGGCCAGCGTGGCCCCGGCGACCTCCCGCGCCCTTGCGGCGCCGCGGGCGAGCACCCGGTCGAGCTCCGCCGGGTCGTCCAGATACGTGCGTACCCGATCCTGCAGCGGATCAACGAAGTCCGCGACGACGTCGGCGAGATCCTTCTTCAGGTCGCCGTAGCCCTTGCCGGCGTACTCCGCCTCGAGCTCGGAGATCTTGCGGTCGGTGAGGGCGGAGTAGATGGTCAGGAGGTTGGAGACGCCGGGCTTTGCCTCCGGGTCGAACCGGATCTCCCGCTCGGTGTCGGTGACTGCGGAGCGGATCTTCTTCGCGCTCACCTTGGGGTCGTCGAGCAGCTCGACGATCCCGGACGGGCTCGATGCCGACTTGCTCATCTTCGCCGTGGGGTCCTGCAGGTCCTGGATCTTGGCGGCCCCGGAGAGGATGTAGGGCTGCGGCACCGTGAGCGCCTTGCCGAAGCGGGAGTTGAACCGCTGGGCGAGATCGCGGGTGAGCTCCACGTGCTGGCGCTGGTCCTCGCCCACCGGCACCCGTTCGGGCTGGTAGAGCAGGATGTCGGAGGCCTGCAGGATCGGGTAGGTGAACAGGCCGACGGTGACCCGCTCGTCGGAGCCCTGCCGCGCCGACTTGTCCTTGAACTGTGTCATCCGGCTGGCCTCACCGAAGCCGGTGATGCAGCCCAGTACCCACTCCAGCTGCGTGTGCTCGGAGACGTGGGACTGCACGAAGATCGTGCACCGGTCGGGGTCGAGGCCGAGAGCCAGCAGCTGCGCCACCGAGTTGCGGGTGCGGGCGGCGAGGGTCTTCGGGTCGTGCTCCACGGTGATCGCGTGCAGGTCGGGGACGAAGTAGAACGCGTCGTGGTCGTCCTGCAACGCCACCCACTGCCGGATCGCACCGAGGTAGTTGCCCAGGTGGAACGATTCCGCGGTCGGCTGGATGCCGGAGAGCACCCGCGGGCGGCGGTCGGTGGCTGCGGTCATGCCTCGATTCTCGCAACTGCGGTCCTCGGGGTGACGGGCCGGTGCCCGGCGCCACAGCGATGGGTCAGCCGGCTCCGGCGACGGTGCCCGCGTCGACGAGCCTGCCGATCTCGGCGGCGTCGAGGCCCAGGACCTCGGCGAGGACCTGCTCGCTGTCGCGGCCGAGCTCCGGCGTCTCGCCGGGCGCCCCGTGGTCGCCGTTCCAGCGCAGCGGCGAGCGGGCGGTGATCGCTTCCGCGCCGCTCGGGAGGGACATGTCGGCGAGCACCGGGTGGGCGCCCTGGCGGTGGGCGGCGACCACCTCGGTCATGCCCCGGTAGCGGCCCCAGAGCACCCGGGCGGCGTCGAGCTCCTCGCTGACCCGCGCCAGGTCGCGGGCGGCGAACCACGGCCGCAGGATCGCCGCGATCGTCTCCCGGAGCCGGTAGCGCTCCGACTCGCGGTTGAGGTCGGCCTCCAGTGCCGTCTCCAGCGCGGCGAACACGGCGGCCGTGCCCGTGACCTTGCGCAGCGCGTCCCACTGTCCCTCGGTGAGCGCGACGACCATCACCCGCTGGCCGTCCGAGCAGGCGAAGTCGACGCCGAAGCTGCCGTACACGTGGTTGCCGTGCCGCGGCCGCTCCCGGCCGCGCTCGGCCGCCTCCGACAGCCAGCCCAGGTTGGCGACACCGGCCAGCGCCACGTCCGACAGAGCCAGCTCGATGTACGCGCCCCGCCCCGTGCGCCCCCGGTCGTGCAGGGCGGCGAGCACGGCGGTGGAGATGCTGAGGCCCGCCGTGAAGTCCCAGGCAGGCAGCACGTGGTTGACGGGCGCGCCGCCCTCCTCCGGCCCGGTGATCTGCGGGATCCCCACCTCCGCGTTGACGGTGTAGTCCACCGCGGGACGCCCGTCGGGGTAGCCCTGGACACGCACGTGGATCAGGTCGGAACGGCGGGCGACGAGCACGTCGTTGGCCATCCAGCGGCGCCCGACCACGTTGTCGACGAGCACGCCGCGGTCCGGTCCCGGCGCCGTGACGAGTGCGGTGAGCAGCTCCCGGCCCTCCGCGGAGCGCAGGTCGAGCGCCACCGAGCGCTTCCCCTTGTTCAGCGACGCCCAGTAGTACGACTCGGCCTGCGCACCGCCCGTCCCGTTGCCGGCCACGGGCCAGCGGTGCTGGTCGCTGCCACCGCCGATCGGGTCGACGCGGACGACGTCGGCGCCGAGCTGGGCGAGGGTCATCCCGCCGGTCGGGCCCGCGACGAAGCTCGCGCACTCGACCACGTGCAGGCCCTCGAGCGGGCGGCTCATCCGGTTCCCCTGGTGGTGGACGACAGTTCGGTCCTCGGGTCAGTTCTCGGAGTCGGGCGCCGGCTCCTCACCGGCCGGCTCGACCCGGCGGACCTCGACGGTGCGCTTGTCGAGGTCGATCGGGCCGAGCTCCCACTCCTGCCCGTTGCCGGACTCGCCGGACTCGTCACGGATCTTCTGACCGGGGAAGAGCTCGCCCAGGATGCCCATGGCCCCACGATACGGCCGCCACCCCCGTCGGCGTCCGCTCCGGAGCGGCAGGCGGCGGCCGTCATGCGCCGGTCATCGCCGCGACCGCGGACTCGGCGAGCCCGAGCAGCGCCCGGTCCGTACCGGGCGCGCCGACGAAGCAGAGGCCGGCGGGACGGCCGTCGGCGGTGCGCAGGAGCGGCACCGACACCGCGGGCGTCCCGGCCGCCGACGCGAGGTGGGTCAGCCGCAGCGTCGCCGAGCGCTCGTCCTCGACGGCCCCGCCGCCGTCGGGGAACGGCGCGCCACCTGCCGTCGTCGGGATGACGAGAACCGCGTCGTCGAGCAGGTCCCGGAGCAGGCCGCCTGCCGCCGCCACCGTCTCGCGAGCGGCGCGCGCGGCGTCCTCCGTGAGGGCCTTTCCGACGGCGAAGCGGCCCGCGATGTCGGCACCGAGTGCACCGGGATGGGTGTCGATCCAGCCGCCGTACTCGCGCCACGCCTCGTGGGCCTGCACCGTGCGGAACGCCGTCACCCAGGCGGCAGGCGCGGCGGGGTCGAGATCGACGGCTTCGGCGGCGGCGAGCACGCCGTGGGCGACGAGCCGCTGCCGCACGTCCGAGGCCGCCGCGACGATGTCGGGTGCCACGCCTGCATCGAGTACGGGCAGGACGATCGTGCGGCGTGCCACGGCGCGCCCGGGCAGGTGCGCGAGCAGGACGTCGGCCACCCGTGCCGCCGTGCGCGGCTCGCGGGCCAGCCAGGCGACGGTGTCGAAGGACGGCGCGAGCGGCTGCATCCCCTCGGCGGCCACCGCGCCGTGCGTCGGCCGGAGACCGACCAGCCCCTGGTACGAGGCCGGGACGCGGATCGAGCCCGCGGTGTCGGTGCCGAGGCCGATGTCGACCTGGCCCAGCGCCACCGCAGCGGCCGGTCCGCTGGTCGACCCACCGCTCACCGCGCCGGGAGCGGCGGGGTTGGGCGGCGTCCCGTAGTGCGCGTTCTGGCCGGCCAGGCTGTAGGCGAACTCGTCGGTCCGGGCGATGCCGGCCACGCTCGCCCCGGCGCCTAGCAGCGACTCCACCGCGGCGGCGTGGCGGTCGTGGCGGTCCTGCTCCGCCAGCCAGGTGGGGTTGCCTGCGCCGGTCACCTGCCCGGCCACGGCGAAGAGGTCCTTCACGGCGACCGTGAGCCCGTCGAGCACGCCGGGTGCCGTCGGGCCGACGAGCGGATCGGCGAGGATCCGCCATGTCGATGTGTCCACGGGTGCCGGGCCGCAGTCGTGCTCAGGCGACGTTCTGGGTGGCGACGAACAGCCTGCGCAGGTGCGCCCCTGACGTGATCGGCTCGTACCTGGGCTCCGTTCCCGGGTCGACGCACGTCGGGATGCAGCGGATCTCGGCGTCGTAGTTGGGGTTGTGGAAGAAGATGACCGACTGCCGGCGGCTCCCGGCCACGTCACCCGCGTCGGGGTTGACCACCCGGTGCAGCGTCGAGACCCACCGGTCGTTCGTCCACCTGGCCAGCAGGTCCCCGATGTTGATGACGAACGCGTCCGGAACGATCGGGACGTCGACCCAGTCGCCGTCGGCGTTGCACACCTGGAGCCCGCCTGGCCGGTCCTCCGTGGCGAGGATCGTGAGGCTGCCGTAGTCGGAATGGGCGCCTACCCGCAGCTGTCCGGGCAGCGGCGCCACCTTCGGCTCGGGGTAGTTGCGCACCCGCAACCTGCTGATGGGCTTGTCGATCTTGTCGGCGAAGTAGTCGTCCGGCAGCTCCAACGCCACGGCGAAGATCTCCATGAGCAGCGCTGCCAGGTCGCCCATCGCGCGGTAGTAGGTGCAGTAGATCCTGCGCAGCTCGGCAGGCTCCTCGGGCCAGAGGTTGGGCGCGAAGTGCGTACCCGCCGCGGCCGAGCCGGCGTAGTCGGGGTCGGGCAGGTCGACGGGGCCGATCATGAAGCTCTCGTTGAGGTCGCCTGTCGTGACGGCGGCGTCGCGGGACCGTCCGACCGACTCGCCCTCGATGCCCACGTAGCCCCGCGAGACGTCCGGAGCCGGCCGCCGGACCCGCAGCTTCTCCTCGATCGGGAGATCGAAGAAACGGCGGGTGACGTCGCCGATCTGGGCGAGCCTGCGCTCGGGGACACCGTGGCCGGAGATGACGAGGAAACCGATGTCGCGACAGGCGGCGTCCACCGCGGCGGCCACTGCCGCGCGGTCAGCCGGGCTCCCGTTCCGGAAGGGGGCGATGTCGATCAGGGGTACGGACAGCAGCGTCATGCGGTTCCTCCTGGTCGGTGCAGGACCGGCAGACCCCGGGTGAACGAGGGACGGCCGTTCTTGAGTCCCCAGCAGGCGGGGGCCACGCGAGCGACGGCGCCGGCCTCGTCGGCCGCGTCGAGGCACACGAGGTCGGCGCGGGCTCCTGGCCGGATGCCGTAGTCCGGTGCGCGCAGGACCCGCGCGGCGCTCGTCGTGACCAGTTCCAGGCATTCCCGCAGCTGCGCGCGACTGCCCGCGTGGCAGACGTTGGCGTAGAGGTTCGCCATCCGGACGAGAGAGCCGTCACCGAACGGTGTGAAGGCGTTGAGCACGTTGTTCGTGGCCACCGAGCACGTCGCACCGCCCGCCAGCAGCGGCCCGAGAGGCACCACCCCACGTGGCCTGGCGGCGCCGGCGGCGCGGCCCATCAGGAAGAGGTCGGTCGCGGGCAGCACGGTCATCGCCACCCCGGACCCGGCCACGAGCTCGCACAGGGCGGCGTACTCGGCGGGCGGCACCAGGGAGAGCTGCGTGACGTGCCCGACCGTCACCCGCCCCTCCCAGCCCTGCGCGACGGTGCGCTTGCAGACATCGGCCAGCTGCATCCCCTCGGCGGTCTCGGCGAGGTCGAGGTGCAGGTCGACGTCCACGTCGTAGCGGCGGGCGAGCTCGAACACGCGGTCGAGCTGGCCCGAGGGGTCGACGTCGGCGTACGGCGCACCTCCGACCACCGGCGCGCCCCGTTCGAGCGCCTCGACGAGCAACGCGTCGGTGCCCGCGGAGTCGGTGAGCCCTTCCTGCGCGAAGACGCAGACCTGCACGTCCACGGCCCAGGCGAGATCCGCGGCCAGCCGGTGCACGGCGTCGAGCCCGCGCAGGCCCACCACGGGATCGACCTCGACGTGGGTGCGGACCCGCGTGGTGCCGTGCCGGACGCAGTCCTCCAGCGTGGCGCGCGCCCGCTCGTAGACGTCGTCCTCCGTGAACGCGGCCTTGATCCGCGCCGTCTCCCGGATCGCCTCGGCCAGCGTGCCCTCGGTCTGCACGCAGCGGTCGGCGGTGCGCGACTTGTCCAGGTGCAGGTGCGTGTCCACCAGCCCCGGCACCACCAGGCGGCCGCCCGCGTCCAGCTCGGGGCACTCGGCGTCGAGGTGGTGCTCGACGGCGACGATGCGCCCGGCCTCGATCCCGATGTCGACCGGCGCCGCGCCGCCGTCCGGCGTCCGGGCCCGGCGCACCACCAGCTCCAGCATCGCGCTCCCGTCCGGACGGCGACGCTCCTGGCGCGTTCGCCCCGTCCACGGTAGGAGTTTTCCCGGAAACCGCGCGCGACCTGATGTAACCGGCACGTGAAAAGACCACGCTCATCGGGAGGAATGGCATCACGCCCCGGAGTCGTCCATTGTTCAGGAATCGACCGGTCGGCGCGGAAGCCATTCCTCCCGAAAGCGACGACCCGCGTCAGGCGGAGGTCAGCGGAATCAGCCGGGGACCCGGCCGCTCCGCAGGCACCACGCGGGCCACGGGCTCGAGGTAGGTGGTGCTGCGCTGCCGCACCGGCCGTCCCGCCTTCTCCGCGATCGCCGCCAGCTCGGTGACGGTGCGCGCCGAGCCGTTCTCCGAGCCCGCCATCCGGCTGATCGTCTCCTCCATGAGCGTGCCGCCCATGTCGTCGGCGCCGCCCTGCAGGATCTGTGCAGAGAGGTCGTCGCCGAGCTTCACCCACGAGCACTGCACGTGGTCGATGCGCCCGTGCAGGGCGAGGCGGGCGAACGCGTGCACGGCGCGGTTGTCCCGCGTGGTGGGTCCGGGCCGGGCGATGCCCGCGAGGTAGATCGGCGCGTTGTGGTGCACGAACGGGAGCGGCACGAACTCCGTGAACGACGCGCCGCCCGCCTCGCGCGACCTGTCCTGCTGGACGGCGAGCGTGCGCAGGTGGCCGAGCCAGTGCCGCGGCTCGTCGACGTGGCCGTACATCATCGTGGACGACGACGGGATGCCGAGCCGGTGGGCGGTGCCCACCACCTCCAGCCACTGCGCCGCGGGCAGCTTGCCCTTCGTGAGCACCCAGCGCACCTCGTCGTCGAGGATCTCGGCCGCGGTGCCCGGGATCGAGCCGAGCCCCGCGTCGCGCAGCTCGGTGAGCCACTCCTCGATCGAGACGCCGGCCTTCGCCGCCGCGCTGACGATCTCCATCGGGCTGAACGCGTGCACGTGCATGTCCGGCACGGCGGCCTTCACGGCGCGCACCAGGTCGGCGTAGAAGGTGACCGGCAGCTGCGGGTCGATGCCGCCCTGCATGCAGACCTCGGTGGCACCGTCCTGCGCGGCCTCCACGGCACGGGCGGCCACCTCGTCGAGCGACAGCCGGAACGCGTCGGCGTCGCGCTCGCGCTGGGCGAACGCGCAGAACCGGCAGCCGACGTAGCAGACGTTCGAGAAGTTGATGTTCCGGTTGACGACGTACGACACCGGCTCGCCCACCACGTCGGCGCGCAGCTGGTCGGCGAGCCGCGTGAGCTCCTCGAGCGCGCGGCCGTCCGCGGTGAGCACCGCCATCGCGGCTGCCTCGTGGGCCGGGTCGAGCAGCGCCGCCGGGTCGGAGGCGGCGAGCACGAGCCCGGCACGGACGTCGGAGTCGAGCCGCTCCGGCGCCGACTGCTGGTGGGCCGCCAGCTCGGACCGCAGCTCGTTCCAGTCGCCGTACACCGACTCGAAGTCGCCGCGGCGGTCCTCGGTGCGTCCCTCGGTGTCGATCTCGGTGTTCAGGTCGATCCGGCCGGACGACTCGAACCCGCCGTCGGGCTCCTGCCACGGCCGCCCCTGCACCGCCGCGCTCGCGTTGGCGAGTCCCGTCTCCGGGTCGGCGAGCGCCGCGACGTGCGCGTGCAGCCGCGTGTCGATCCACGGCGAGCCCGCCAGCACGTACTTCGGGTAGGCGGTGAGCCGCTCCCGCAGGGTGAACCCGGCCGCGGCGGAGCGGACGGCCAGCTCGTCGATCGCGGGCCACGGCCGCTCGGGGTTGACGTGGTCGGCCGTGACGGGCGAGACGCCGCCCCAGTCGTCGATGCCCGCGCGGAGCATGAGCGCGAACTCCTCGCCGACGAGGTTGGGCGGAGCCTGCACGCGCATCTTCGGGCCGAGCACCACGCGGGCGACGGCGATGGTGGCCGCCAGGTCCTCGAGATCGGCGTCGGGGTCGTTCGCCATGGCGGTGTCGGGCTTGGCACGGAAGTTCTGGATGATCACTTCCTGGATGTGGCCGTGTGCCCTGGCCGCCGAGCGGATCGCGAAGATCGACTCGGCCCGCTCGGTGCGGTTCTCCCCGATCCCGATCAGGATCCCGGTGGTGAACGGGACGCCCACCCGCCCGGCGTCGGTCAGAGTGCGGAGCCGGACCGCGGGGTCCTTGTCCGGGCTCCCGTAGTGGGGGCCGCCGGGCTCGGACCACAGGCGCGTGGCCGTGGTCTCCAGCATCATGCCCATGCTCGGGGCCACCGGCTTGAGCCGCGTCAGCTCCGCCCAGCTCAGCACGCCGGGGTTGAGGTGCGGGAGCAGGCCCGTCTCCTCCAGCACGGCGATCGCGCAGGCCCGCACGTAGTCGAGCGTGGAGCCGTAGCCACGCGCCTCGAGCCACTCCTTGGCGGCGGGCCAGCGGTCCTCCGGGCGGTCGCCGAGGGTGAACAGGGCTTCCTTGCACCCCGCAGCCGCGCCCGCCCTGGCGATCTCCAGCACCTCGTCGCGTTCCAGGAACGCGGACGGAACGCGATGCGGCACCGTGGCGAATGTGCAGTAGTGGCAGCGGTCGCGACAGAGCCTGGTGAGGGGGATGAAGACCTTGCGGGAGTAGGTGACCACGCCGGGTCGGCCCTCGGCGACCAGGCCGGCGTCCCGCACCCGGGACGCGGCGGCCAATAGCTCGTCGAGCTCCTCCCCGCGTGCGGCCAGCAGCACGGCTGCCTCGGTGACGTCGAGCGCGGCACCGTCACGGACCCGGCGCAGCGCTCGACGCAGGGCGGAGGCAGAGACCGGCAACTCCGGCACGCTCACGAAATCAGACACTCCTGAACAGTAGGTCGCAGAATCGGAGCGGTCGACCGACGGTGCCTGCGGCCGGGGTGACGGGCGCCACCCCGCTCCCGGGTGAGGAAAGCCCGGCCCTCACCTCACCGCCGCGGCCAGCTGCGCCACCAGGGAGTCGATGACGCTGGGCAGGCTCAGCACGGTGCCCCAGGTCCACGCCGCGGAGACCATCGGGTCCTCCACGAAGATCGAGCGCCCGGCCCGGACCACGCCCAGCTGGGAGTACAGCGGAGCGGCCTCCACCTCCGGTCGCACCTCCGGGCTGAAACCCGTGTTCCACAACAGCACGTCGCGGTCGAGCAGACCCATCTGCTCGTCGCTGATCGTCGCGCCGTCCTGGTCACCGGCGAGCTGACCGATCTCCGGCGGGATCGTGAAGCCGAGAGCGGCGACCAGCTGGGAGCGTTGGTCGTTGGGCGACCGGACGAAGGACAGCCCCGGCTCGTTGCGCTCGGCGACCACGGCGCTGCGCCCCTCGAACTGCGGATGTGCGGCGCGGGCGGCGGCGAGCCGGGCGTCGATCCCGGCGATGAGCTCGTCGGCGCGTTCCGGACGGCCGAGCGCCCGGCCGGCGAGCCGCGTGTACTCCTGCCACGGCGCCCCCCACTCGGGAAACCCGGCGGGCGGCCCGACGGTCGGCGCGATGCGCGAAAGCGTCTCGTACTGGGTGGCGTCCATGCCGGTGTAGAGCCCGATGATCAGGTCGGGAGCCATCGCGGCGATCTCCTCGTACCGGTACTCGGGGGTGCCGGTGAAGGTGCCACGGTTCATCACCACCGGCTGCGCGTCGCCCAGCTCGTCCTGCGCCCACGGCCAGGTGGCGTAGGGGTGGTCGCCGTACCAGTCGGTGACCCCGACCGGGCGGACGCCGAGCGCGAGCACCGGGTCCTGGTCGCTGTACCCGACGGTGACGACCCGCTGGGGCGCGGCGGGGATCCGGGTCGTCCCGTTGCGGTGCTCCACGCTGAGCGGGAAGCCGCCCGTGCCGGACGCCGGGGACGCCCCGGTCGCGCTGTCGGTGGCCCCGCCGCAGGCCGTCACCAGCCCGAGCGCGCCCAGCGCACCCGCGCCGGTCAGCAGCCTCCGGCGCGTGATGCGGCCGAGAACGGGTTCGCGAAGTGTGGCGGGCACGGGGCCTCCAGGGCAGATCATCGGGGCGGCTCAGAGGATAACCCGATTCGTCACGATCGCCCGGATGCCTGCCCGCCTCACCGGGGGCGGACCTCCCGGGCCCACGCCGCCAGGCCGCGGGCGAAACCCTCGAGGTCGCGCGGGGAGAGGTCGCCGAGCGCGGCGATCAGTGGCGCGGAGCGCTCGGCGACGACGCCTTGCACGACCTCACGCCAGTCGTCGGAGATGCTGACCAGAGTGCGTCTGCGGTTGTCCGGATCCTCCCGGCGGGCGACGACCCCGGCCCGGCTCAGGTCGCCGACCAGTTCGCTGGCCGTCGAGAGCGACACCCCTATCCGGCCCGCCAGTTCGGTGACGCTCAGCGGTGGCGACGGAGCGAGCTGGGCCAGCACGCCGCCGTGCCGGGCGGTCAGCCGGTGCTCGGCGAACAGCACGGCGAGCGCCTGCGGAACCTCGGCGGCCTCGCGCCGGAAGTACGCCCCGATCTGCGGGATGTACCCCAGCACCTGCGCCACCTGGTCCCCGCTCGGCAACTCGTCCTTGTCGGCCACGAGCCCAGCGTATAAGGTTCGTATATCCAAAGTGTTTGTTAATCCGAAGTAACGGCATCGGAGGACCGAGATGGCCAGGCCCGATCAGCAGGCCCTCGCCCCGCCCCTTCCCCGACCCCCGTTCACCGATCCGATCCCGGGTACCTGGCTCTATCTCGGGCTCAGCGTCGATCCGAGGACGATCGGCCCCAGGGTGCGCCGCAGCGCCGAGCGCGCCCGGATGATCGCGCGCTGCCACGCGCTGCTCGACGACGCGGGCGTCGGTGACCAGGGCGGTCTCGCGGACGCGACCGTGCTTGAGACGGTTCTGATCCCGCCGATCAGCGAGGTCCCGCGGTTCGACGTGGTGGTGCTCGCCCGCGCCGTCGTCGGACCGGACGATGCTGCGCCGCTCGCGGCGCTCCGGGCCGGGTTCGAGGCCGACGGCATTCCGGTGGTGCAGGCGATGACCGCGCACAACGTGCGCCGCTTCGGCGACACCGAGCGCACCCGGGACGCGACGTTCCTGCTCAACCACTTCACCGCTGCCGATGCAGACGATGCGCAGGCGGCCTGGGACGACATCTCCGGCTGGTACGCCGGGGTGCTCGGGGTGGACAACTCCACCCTGCTGCGCCCGGAGCCCGACGCCCCCTATGCGCTGGTCAACTACGTGCGGCTGCCCGGTCCCCCGCTGTCGTTCCTGCTGCGCCAGCTCGTCTCCCCCAGCTACTACGGCCAGGTCCGGGCGCGGCTGCGGGCCCATGAGATGACGTTCCTCCCACTGCTGCTGCGCCCGGCGTGACCGGTCACCGAAGGAGAAGCACGTGAAGCTGGTGGTGTTCGGGGCGAACGGCCCCACCGGACGGCTGCTCACCCAGCAGGCCCTCGACGAGGGACACACGGTCACAGCCGTGACCAGGCGGCCCGACGAGTTCCCGCTGACGGCGCCGCAGCTGCGCGTGAGCGGCGGCGATGCTCTCGACCCGGCCGCGGTCGCCCGCGCGGTGGCAGGCCAGGACCGGGTGATCTCGACACTGGGCGTCCCGTACACCAAGGAGCCGGTCACGACGTTCTCGCAGGGCACCCGCAACATCGCGGAAGCGATGAGCCGGCACGGCCTGCGCCGGCTGGTCTGCGTCAGCTCCATCGGCGTGCACACCGACATTCCGCCGGAGATGACGTTCCTCTTCCGCAGGGTCGTCGGGCCGGTCCTGCTCAGCATGGGACGGTCCGTCTACGAGGACGTTCGCCGCATGGAGCAGATCGTCCGCGCCACCGATCTCGACTGGACGATCGTGCGGCCCTCAGGGCTGTTCGACACCGCCGCCGTCAGCGACTACGGCGTCATGGTCGCTCCGCAGCGGGTGACCGGAATGTTCACCTCCCGCGCCGACCTGGCCGACCTCCTTCTCCGCGAAGCCGTCGACGACCGGCACGTGCGCACCTGCATCGAGGTGACCACCACCCAGGGCACCCCCAACTATCTGAAGGTGTTCGTCAAAGAGGCGCTCCACATCGGCGGGTGACGCGCCCCGGCCGCGTCATGGACACATATCGCTGCTGCACCGGCGCCGCCGACAGCCAGATGTGTCCATATGTCTGTGGTGCTCGCCCACCGCGCCCGCCTACGCGACGTCCGCCGGCTCTCCGCCGGTGACAGCCAGCAGCTCGGCATAGGTGCTGGGGAACACGGCGTGCGGGATGCCGCCTGCCGCCCAGACCTCGTCGAAGCTCTCCAGATCCCGGTCGACGAGCGTGCGCAGCGGTGCCGGGTGCCCGACCGGCGCCACCCCGCCGATGGGCTGCCCGGTGGCCTCGCGCACGAACTCCGGAGACGCCCGGCGTACCCGTTCCACCCCGAGGAGCGCCGCGACCTTGGCCGTGTCCACCCGGTGCGCGCCGGAGGTGAGCACGAGCAGCGGGACGCCGCCGGACATCTCGAAGACCAGGGAGTTGGCGATCTGCCCCACCTCGACGCCCAGCGCCGCCGCGGCGGCCGCGGCGGTGGTGGCGGCGTCCGGCAGCACCCGCAGCCGGGCGATCCGGGACGGGTCGGCGCCGCCCGCGGTGAGGGCGGCCACCACGAGGTCGATGTTGCGGTGGGTGGCGGTGCTCATGGCCGCATCCCATCACGCCGGGCGGCGAGCGAGCGACCCCATTGCAGCAAAGCCACTTTCATGCCACGAGGTTGCGTCAAAGTGGCTTTGCTGCAACCCGGGAGCCGCTCAGCCCGGGTCCTCCGCGATCCGGGTGCCGGTGAGCTGACGGCCGTCGGACGCGCGCAGCAGGCAGATGACGTCGCGGCCCGTGAAGCTGGACGAGGAGTCGGCCCTCGTCTCGAACGACGCCTGCGACGGCACGAGGGACGCGACCTCGAGCCGGTCCTTGTCCGGCCCGGCGACCAGCCCCGAGTCGAACACCAGCGAGCACGCCTGCCCCGCGTAGCCGGCGAGCTGGTCGCGCCCGGGATACGGCAGCTCGCGCTGGGTGCCGAACGGGTCGAAGGTCTGGAAGATCTCGAGATCGTGCGGGCCGTCGCAGCTCACCGTGGAGCCGATGGGGAACGCCCGGCCCGGCGCCAGCTGCCCCTGCAGACAGGCCCGGGACATGGAGCCGAAGACCGGCACGTCACCGCCCTGGCCGTAGGTCAGTGTGGTGACGGCGGGGCCGGCCGGGGCGAAGACGCCCGCTCCGGCCAGTGCGAACCCGCCCACCAGACCCAGCACCAGGCCCAGCACCAGCGCGGCCACCGGCCACCCCCACCGGCGGGACGCGGTGGCGGACGCGGCCTGGGTGGTCGGTGGACCGCCGAACATCGGCGCGGTCTCCGAGCCCGTCGAGGCCAGCAGGGCAGCAGCCTGGACGCCGGTGAGCCGGGCCTGCGGGGACCGCTGCAGCAACCCCGCGATGACCGCTCCGAGCGGCCCGCGGGTGCGGGCGGCCGGCACGTCGGCGTGCAGCACGGCGGAGATCGTGGCCGCCGCCGTCTCCCGGGCGAACGGGCCGGCGCCGTGCAGGGCGTGGAACAGCGTCGCGCCAGCCGCCCACAGGTCGGCGGCCGGAGTGGCCTGCGCCCCCTCCAGCCGCTCCGGCGACATGTAACCGGGTGACCCGATGACCGAGCCCGTGGTGGTCAGCCCCGGGTCGTCGACGGCCTGGGCGATCCCGAAGTCGGCCAGCCGCACGCGGCCGTTCGGGCCGAGCATGACGTTGCTGGGCTTGACGTCGCGGTGCACCACGCCGTTGTCGTGCGCGGCCCGCAACGCGCTCAGCAGCTGCTGGGCCACGGTGGTGGCCGTCCGCTCGTCGAGTGGCCCCTGCCTGGCCACCACCTCGGCGAGGGTGGGGGCCTCCACCAGCTCCATGACGATGTGGTCGACCCCGTCGTCGGTGACCACGTCGTAGACGGTGACGATGCCGGGGTCGTTGAGCCGCCCGGCCGTGCGCGCCTCCCGCAGCAGCCGCTCCCGGAACGAGCGTCGCTCCTGGAGGCCGAGGCCGTCGGGCAGGTGCAGCTCCTTCACCGCCACCTGCCGGCCCATCACCCGGTCCTCGGCACGCCACACGATCCCCATGCCGCCGCGGCCGAGCTCGCCCAGCACCACGTAGCGACCCCCGATCAGGCGGGTCGGGCTGACCGGGGTCATGACCCGTACACCACGGTGACGGGGGCATGGTCCGACCAGCGCTCGCCGTGGCTCGCGGCCCGCTCCACCACCGCGGAGACGGCACGGGCGGCCAGCCCGGGCGTCCCGACGTGGTGGTCGATGCGCCAGCCCGCGTCGTTGTCGAAGGCGCGGCCCCGGTAGGACCACCACGAGTACGGGCCATCGACGCCTGGCTGCAGCGCCCGCACGACGTCCACCCACCCGCAGGCGAACAGGGCCGCCATCCACTCCCGCTCGTGGGGCAGGAACCCGGAGTTCTTGACGTTGCCACGCCAGTTGCGGATGTCGGCCTCGGTGGGCGCGATGTTCCAGTCGCCGCAGACCAGCACCTCGCGGTCCTCGGCGGCCGCCTTCTCCCGCCGCTCGGCGAGGTAGGTGGCGAACAGGGCGAGGAAGCGGTCCTTCTCCTCCTGCCGCGGCGTGCCGACGGTGCCGTTGGGCAGGTACAGCGACGCGACCGTGACGCCGGGCAGGTCGACCTCCAGGTAACGACCGGACCCGTCGAACTCCGCGGCGCCGATGCCCACCCGCACGGCGTCCGGCGGCTCCCGGGTGAGCACCGCGACGCCGTTGCGGCCGCGGGCGCTGTCACACGGGGCGTAGGCGAGGTGCCAGCCGTCGAGAATCGCAGGCGGTATCTCGTCGAGCTGCGCGCGGGTCTCCTGGAGGCACACGACGTCGGCCGAGGTGCCGGCCAACCACCGGAGCAGCCCCTTCGCCGCGGCCGCCCGTACCCCGTTGACGTTGACCGAGCTGACGGTGCGCACGCCCGCAGCGTCCCTCAGGCGCAGTTCGTACCCGGCAACGGGGTCAGGAACTGGCTCGCCGCCCACCGGTTGCCCTCGAGCTGCCGGAAGCCGTTGGTGATGATCCGGGTGCCGTCGACGCGGTCGCCTCGGACGAGCGTCTGGACGAGGGCGGAGTCGGCGCTGGGCTCGGTGCGCACGTTCAGCTCGTCGGCGGCCACCTCGAGCTGGCAGCCGGTGGACCCGTCGGCGCTGGTACGCAGCTCGTCGAGGCCGCCGCGGTCGATGATCGCGACGAGCGCGAGCACCACGCCGGCGAACACCACGAAGGTCCAGCCGCGGAACGTCTTCTTCTCGAGCTTCGGAACCTTGAACCTTGCCACGGCCATGTCTCCCGGGGGACGGTGGTGTGCACCAACGGTAGCGGAACGACCACCCGGATCCCACCGACGATCTTCGGCGATTGTGACGTCGTCCGGTCTGATCGTCGTGTCCCCGACTCGATCCCACAGGCGTCCGGAACAGGGGATAGCGTGTCGGGAAAGGAGCATCGCGCTCCGCCGTCCAGGTCCGACCAGTCCCGAGGCAGGCCCGAAGCAACGATGAAGGTCATCTACACATACACGGACGAGGCACCGGCGCTCGCCACGCACTCGCTCCTGCCCATCATCGAGGCGTTCGCCGGCAAGGCGGGGGTGGACGTCGAGACGCGTGACATCTCCCTCGCCGGCCGCATCCTCGCGCAGTTCCCGGATCGGCTGACCGACGCGCAGCGGGTGCCCGACTCGCTCGCCGAGCTCGGCGACCTGGCGAAGACGCCAGAGGCCAACATCATCAAGCTGCCCAACATCAGCGCCTCGATCCCCCAGCTGAAGGCGGCGATCAAGGAGCTGCAGGGCGCGGGCTACGACATCCCGGACTACCCGGAGGACCCCCGCACCGACTCCGAGAAGGCAGCGCGCGCGTCGTACGACGCGGTCAAGGGCAGCGCGGTCAACCCCGTCCTGCGTGAGGGCAACTCCGACCGCCGCGCCCCCGCGTCGGTCAAGAACTTCGCCCGCAAGCACCCGCACTCCATGGGTGAGTGGTCGGGCGAGTCGGCCTCGCACGTCGCCACCATGAGCGACGGCGACTTCCGCCACTCCGAGGTGTCGCTCACCCTGGAGGAGCCCACCGAGCTGCGGATCGAGCACGTGGCGGCGGACGGCACGGTCACCGTCCTCAAGCCCGCGTTCCCGGTGCTGGCCGGGGAGATCGTCGACGCCGCGGTGATGCGCAGGGATGCGCTCCGGGCGTTCCTCGCCGAGCAGATCGCCGACGCCAAGGCCAAGGGCGTGCTGTTCTCGGTGCACCTCAAGGCCACGATGATGAAGGTCTCCGACCCGATCCTGTTCGGCCACGCCGTCGAGACGTACTTCTCCGACGTGTTCGCGCAGTACGGCGAGGACCTCGCGTCGGTCGGTGCCGACCCCGACGACGGTCTCGCGAGCGTGCTCACCGCCCTCGAGAAGCTGCCCGCCGAGAAGTGCGAGGCCATCGAGAAGGCGATCACCGCCTCCTACGACAGCGGTCCCGCGCTGGCCATGGTCGACTCCGACCGCGGCATCACCAACCTGCACGTCCCCAGCGACGTCATCATCGACGCCTCGATGCCGGCCGCCATCCGCTCCTCCGGGCAGATGTGGAACGCCAAGGGCGAGCAGCAGGACGCGAAGTTCGTCATCCCGGACTCGTCCTACGCCGCGCTCTACGACGAGACCCTCGCGTTCTGCCGCGAACACGGTGCGTTCGACCCCACCACGATGGGCACCGTCCCGAACGTCGGCCTGATGGCGCAGAAGGCCGAGGAGTACGGCAGCCACGACAAGACGTTCGAGATCGCGGCAGCCGGCACCGTCCGGGTGGTCGACGCGGCCGGCACCACCCTGCTGGAGCACGAGGTCGCCGAGGGCGACGTCTGGCGCGCCTGCCAGACCAAGGACGCCCCGATCCGCAACTGGGTGCAGCTCGCCGTCTCCCGCGCCCGCGCCACCGGCGCGCCCGCCGTGTTCTGGCTCGACGAGACGCGCGGCCACGACGCCGAGGTGATCGGGAAGGTCCGCACGTACCTGGCCGAGGAGGACACCGACGGCCTGACCGTCGAGATCCTCCCCGTCGCCGAGGCCACGCGGTACACGCTGGAGCGCACGAAGCGCGGCGAGGACACGATCTCGGTCACCGGGAACGTGCTGCGCGACTACCTCACCGACCTGTTCCCGATCATGGAGCTCGGCACGAGCGCGAAGATGCTCTCGATCGTCCCGCTGATGAACGGTGGCGGGCTGTTCGAGACCGGCGCGGGCGGCTCGGCGCCGAAGCACGTGCAGCAGCTGGTGCGCGAGAACCACCTGCGCTGGGACTCCCTCGGCGAGTTCCTCGCGCTGGCCGTCTCGCTGGAGTTCCTGGCCGAGAAGGACGACAACCCCCGCGCGGCACTGCTCGGCAAGGCACTCGACGACGCCACCGGGAAGCTGCTGGAGAACGGGAAGTCCCCGTCGCGCCGCGCGGGTGAGCTGGACAACCGGGGCAGCCACTTCTACGTCGCGCTGTACTGGGCCCAGGCACTGGCCGAGCAGACCGACGACGCGGAGCTGGCGACGATCTTCGCTCCGCTGGCCGAGCGCCTGGCCGCCGAGGAGTCCACGATCGTCGACGAGCTCAACTCCGTGCAGGGCAAGCCGGTGGACCTGGGCGGCTACTACTACGTCGACAAGGCGAAGACGGACGAGATCATGCGCCCCAGCACCACGCTGAACGAGACGATCGCGGCCTTCTAGCCGCCCGCACCCCGCACCACCCCGGATTGCAGCAAAGCCACTTTCATGCAACCTCGTTGCGTGAAAGTGGCTTTGCTGCAACGGGGGGCGGGGTTCCGGCGGCCACCGCGCCGGTGAAAACCGGTTGTGGCCGCCCGTAGCGTCGACAGGCGTGCTCGCGCCCTATCCCCAGCTCCTCGTCGCGGGCTACCGGCGCTACGCGAGCTACCGCCAGGCCACGGTCGCCGGACTCGCCACCAACATCGTCTTCGGGCTCCTGCGGGCCGCCGTGCTCACCGCCGTACTGGCCGAACGCGGCACGGTCGCCGGCTACGACCTGGCCACGGCCGTCACGTACGTCTGGCTCGGGCAGGGACTGCTCAACGTCGTGCTGCTGTGGGGTGACCAGGAACTGGCCCGCCGGATCCGCACCGGGGACGTCGTCGTCGACCTCGGGCGGCCATGGGACCTCCAGTCCGCGATGCTCGCCACCGACCTCGGCCGCGCCGGCCATGCGGTCGTGATGCGGCTGCTCCCGCCCGCCGCGGTCGGGGCGCTGCTGTTCCCGTTCCGCTGGCCCGAGCGGCCGGAGACCTGGCTGCTGTTCGCCGTCTCCGTCGTGCTCGCGGTGGTGGTGAGCTTCGGCATCCGGTTCCTGCTCAACGCGAGCGCGTTCTGGCTGCTGGACGCCCGGGGCGTGCTGGCCGTGTGGGGTGTCGCGGGCGGGGTGCTGAGCGGGCTGGTGGTGCCGCTGGCGTGGTTCCCGGCGTGGGCGCAGGCGGTGCTGTGGTGGACGCCGTTCCCGTCGATGTTCCAGAGCTCGATCGACGTGTTCACCGAGCGCGGCAACCCGTTCGGGCTGCTGGCCACCCAGCTGGTCTGGGCCGCCCTGCTCCTCCTCGCCGGCCGCGCGGTACTGGCGAGAGGCACCCGCCGCCTGGTGGTGCAGGGTGGCTGACCCCGGCGCCGACGGCCCGGCCAGGTTCAGGAAAGCCACTTTGCAGTCCGCAGAGGGCAGGAAAGTGGCTTTCCTGAACTTTCCCGGCTCCATCCCGGCGGGGCCGCGCCGGGGCGTCTACCGGCGGATCGTCGCGTCGCGGATCCGCAGCCAGCTCGCCTACCCCGGGTCCTTCGTGCTCGACGTCGTGGCGCAGCTCATCGGGCAGGCCATCGAGCTCGTGGTGATCCTCGTGGTGTTCACCCAGGTCAGCTCCCTCGGCGGGTTCTCGGCGCCCGAGGTCGTGCTGATCTTCGGGCTGGCCGCCACCGCGTTCGGGCTCGCCGACCTCACCGTGGGCCAGGTCGAGGAGCTGCCCACCTACATCCGCACCGGCGAGTTCGACGTGATGCTGCTGCGTCCGCTCGGCACGCTCCCGCAGTTGCTGTCGGCCGACGTCGCGCTCAAGCGGCTCGGGCGCGTCGCCTTCGGACTGGGGGTGCTGGGGTGGTCGCTGGTCAGCCTCGACATCGACTGGACGCCGGGGCGCGTGCTGCTCGCCGTCACCGCGCCGCTGGTGGGTGCGGTCATCCTCTCCGCGATCTGGGTGGCCGCCAACGCCGTCTCGTTCTGGCTGGTCGACGGCCGTGAGGTGGCGAACTCCGTCACCTACGGGTCGGGCTTCTCCACCTCGTACCCGATCACGATCTACGGCCCGTGGCTGCGGCGGGCCATGTGCTACGCCGTGCCGGCGGCGTTCGTGGCGTACTTCCCGGCCCTCGCGCTGCTGGGCCGCCCCGACCCGCTCGGGCTGCCCGAGGCGCTGCGGTGGAGCTCCCCGCTCGTCGCGGCGGTCGCGGTGGCCGGGGCGGCTCTGGTCTGGCGCACCGGTGTCCGGCACTACCAGGGGACGGGATCATGATCATCACGACCGACGGGCTACGCCGCGACTTCCTCGTCGGCACGAGGCTGCGGCGCCGCCGCGTCACCGCTGTGGAGGACGTGACGCTCGACGTCGAGCGCGGGGAGGCGGTCGGGTTCCTCGGGCCGAACGGTGCCGGCAAGTCCACCACGATCAAGATGCTGACCGGGGTGCTCGTGCCCACCGCGGGCCGCGCGAGCGTGTGCGGGCTCGACCCGGTGCGGGAGCGGCGCGAGCTGGGCCGCCGCATCGGTGTGGTGTTCGGCCAGCGCAGCCAGCTGTGGTGGGACCTGCCGCTCGCGGAGAGCTTCGACCTGCACGCCGCGATCCACCGCGTCCCCCCGGCGCAGCACCGGAAGCGGCTGGACGAGTGCGTCGAGCTGCTCGACATGGGCGGCTTCCTGCGCACCCCGGTGCGGCAGCTGTCGCTGGGCCAGCGGATGCGCGGGGAGGTCACCGCCGCCCTGCTGCACTCCCCCGAGCTGCTCGTGCTCGACGAGCCGACGATCGGCCTGGACCTCACCAGCAAGGAGCGGCTGCGCTCGTTCCTGTCGGAGGTGAACGCGCGCGGCGACGTCACCCTGCTGCTCACCACGCACGACCTGCCCGATGTCGAGCGGCTGTGCCGGCGGGTGGTGGTGATCGACCAGGGCCGCGTGCTGGTGGACGACGAGCTGGCGGCGCTGCGCCACGGGTTCGCCGGCAACCGCGTGCTCGTCGTCGAGCTCACCGAGCCGGCCCCGCCGCTGCTCGGCCTGGCCGGCGTGGTGGACGTCGTGGTGGAGGCCCAGGGTCTGCGGCAACGGCTGGAGTTCTCCCCAGGCGCGACCACGGCCGCCGAGCTGATCGCGACCGTGGCGCAGCGGGTGGAGCTGCGCGACGTCTCGGTGGTCGAGCCGTCCATCGAGGACCTGGTCCGGACGCTCTACGCGCGCTGATCAGGGCTGATCAGGAGGTGCTGCTGCTGACCCCGGGGATGGCACCGCCGCGGAACGCCTCGACGAACAGGGCGTGGTCGGCCCGCACCTGCGCCGCGTACTCGTGGGCGAACTGCACGACCCACGCCACGAACTCGTCGTCCCGCCCGGCGACCGCCCGCATGATCGCGTCCTCCGTCTGGAACGGGACCAGGGAGTGGTCGGCGTCGGAGTCGGCCACGCAGTGCACCTTCGCCGTCGCGCGGCCCAGGTAGTCCACCACGGGCGCGATCTCCGACGGCTCGGTCAGCTCCGACCAGTCCAGATCGGCCTCGTACGGCGACACCTCGCCGACCACAAACCCGACCCCGTCGAGGTCGGTCCAGCCCAGGAACGCGTCGGCGTGCGCCTGCAGCGCGCGCTGGGACACCGCCGTGCGGTGCCCGTGGTGCTGGAACGCCCCCGCGATCGCCGGATCGGTGACCACCCGCGACGGCGCCGCCACGTTGCCCTGCTTCACCGACAGCACCACGTCGTTGTCCAGCGCCTGGTTGTAGCCCTCGATCAGCACCGTGTACGCGGGCAGCCCCGCACTGCCGATGCCGAACCCGGAGCGCCCGGCCACGTCCTTCACGGTGTAGGTGACCCCGCGGAACCGCTTCGCTGCCGGGATCGTCTCGATGTAGCGCTCCACGGCCTCGGTGACGGTGGCGCGCTCCCCGTCGTCGAGCCTGCGCAGGCCGGGTACCTCCCGGAGCACGCGGTCGAAGCCCTCGGTCTCGGTGATCCCGTCGAGCAGCCGCACCCGCGTCCGCAGCCGGGCCAGCTGCAGCACCTGGTGGACCGCCCCGTCGGTGGTGCCCAGGCGCAACGAGAAGCTGCGGTCGTCAGCCCGGTCGACGAACCAGCGCACCTGGTCCAGGTAGGCCCGCGCGTACCGCTGCACGAGCATGGTGATGTCGTCGTCCGAGATCGCCTTGCGCCACCCCAGCAGTGCGAGGCTCGCGGCGAAGCGGGTGACGTCCCAGGTGAAGTGCCCGACGTAGGCCTCGTCGAAGTCGTTGACGTCGAAGATCAGCACCCCGTCGCCGTCCATGTACGTGCCGAAGTTCTCCGCGTGCAGGTCACCCTGGATCCACACGCGGCTCGTCCGCTCGTCGGCCCACGGGTCCTCGCGCTGCGCGACGTCGGCGTAGAACAGGCACGCGCTGCCGCGGTAGAACGCGAACGGGTCGGCAGCCATCTTGCGGAACTTGGTGCGGAACGCCGCCGGGTCCGCGGTCATCAGCTCGGAGAAGGCATCGACCAGCGTTGCGACGATCTGTCCCGAACGGTCGCTCATACCCCGATCATGCCGCGAAGTCCGGCGATCGACGCCCGCTCGCCTCGATCGATGCCGTCAGGCAGGAAAGACGACGGGCGCGGCACCCTCGGGGAGCGGCACCCGGAGCACCCGCATCTGCAGGGCGAGCAGCGAGTAGTAGCCGACGACCGTGGTCAGCTCCACCGCACCCGCCTCGCCGAGCGCGCCCACGGCCGCGGCCCAGGTCGGGTCATCGACGTCCCCGGTGGTGAGCAACTGCGTGACGGCCACGGCGACCACCCGCTCGCCAGGGTCCACCGGCTCGACGGCACCGCCGGTGCGCACCGACTCCACCAGCGCGTCCGGCAGGCCCGCCGCCCTGGCCAGCGGGGCGTGCGCGTGCCACTCGAACGCGGCGCGGTGATGCGCGGCCACCAGCAGGATCGCGAGCTCGCGCTCCCGGTCCGACAGCACGCCCCGGTACCGCAGCGCCGCGCCGACACCCTGCAGGGCCACCCCGCTGCGAGGGGCGCGCAGCATCGCGTCGAACGGACCTTCCAGGGAGCCGTCCGCCCCGCGCTGCACCGGGCGGGGCCGCTCGTCCAGCGCGGTCAGGAAGGCGCGCTGCTCCTCGTCGAGCTCATCGGGACGCAGGGGCAGCAGCCGTCGGGAGACCATGGACCCACGGTGCCCGAGCGCTCACCCGAAGTCGAAGGAACCGCGGGTGATCGTCACCGCCAACGCCGTCATCACCACACCGAACGCGGCGTAGCACAGGACGTCGACCGGACGGCTGCGGATCGCCAGCAGACCGACGCGGTCGACGGGAAGCAGGATGCGCAGCAGCCCCGCCACGAGCAGGGCGCCGCCGAGCAGCACCGCGCCCTCGCGCCAGTGCTGCGTGAGCACCCGCACCATGCCGGCGGCCGCGATGAGCATCACCAGCATCACCGGGGCGTACACCGGGAGCCGCGTGCGGATACCGGCCATGTCAGCCCCCGGTCGCCTCTCGAAGAACAGGCCTGCTCACGTGGACAGGCTCCGTTCGGCTGCCTCCACCACGTTCGTCAGCAACATCCCCCGCGTCATCGGACCGACCCCACCGGGCATCGGCGCGAGCAGGCCCGCCACCTCAGCCACGTCCGGAGCGACGTCGCCGACGAGGCCCGAGTCGGTGCGGGTGACGCCGACGTCGAGCACCGTGGCACCCGGCCGGACCATGTCGGCCGTGATCAGCCCCCGTACCCCCGCCGCCGCCACGACGATGTCGGCGCGGCGCACCTCCGCCGCGAGGTCACGGGTACCGGTGTGGCACAGCGTCACGGTGGCGTTCTCGCTGCGGCGGGTGAGCAGCAGCCCGAGCGGCCGCCCGACCGTGACCCCGCGGCCGACGACCGTGACCCGGGCCCCGTTCAGCTCCACGCCGTAGCGGCGGCACAGCTCGACGATGCCGCGTGGCGTGCACGGCAGCGGACCGGGTTCGCCCAGCACGAGGCGGCCGAGGCTGACGGGGGCCAGGCCGTCGGCGTCCTTGGCCGGATCGATGCGCTCGAGCGCAGCGCCCGCGTCGAGACCCTTCGGGAGCGGCAGCTGCACGATGAAGCCGGTGCATGCCGGATCGGCGTTCAGCTCGTCGATCGTCCGCTCGACGTCGGCCTGGGTCGCGTCCGCCGGCAGCTCGCGCTGGATCGAGGTGATCCCGACCTTCATGCAGTCACGGTGCTTGCCGCGCACGTAGGAATGCGATCCCGGATCGTCACCGACGAGCACGGTGCCCAGGCCCGGCACCACTCCGTCGGCCCGGAGCTTCTCGACCCGGCCCGCGAGCTCGCCCAGCAGCTCGTTCAGGGTCGCCTTTCCATCCATCAGCGTCGCCGTCACGTCACCATCCTCCACCACGTCTCTCGCCCGTCGATCCCACCGGCAGGCCGTCAGGAGATGCGGAGTCCGTGGGCCGCGGCGAACGCGATGGCCTGCTCGGCGTCGATCGTGGCCCCGAGCAGCCGGCCCTGGACGAGACCGTCGGCGCCGATGCGGGCACCGCGCAGGTCGGCGCCCTCGAACCGGGTGCGCAGCAGGCGGGCCCCGGTGAGGTCGGCGCCCCGCAGGTCGCACTCACGCAGATCGGTCTCCACCAGGTTCGCCTCCCGCATCCGCAGCCCGGACAGGTCCGTCTTCCGCAGGTCGGCCCGGCCGAGCGCGACGAGGGTCAGGTCGCAGTCGGTGATCACGAGCGGCCGCAGCCGGCAGTCGATGAGCGACGTGCCCAGCAGCGTGCAGCCGCGGAACGAGGAGCCCCCGACGGTCGCGCGCCGGATCATGCAGGTGCGGAACGCGCTGCCGCGGTGGACGGAGTCCCCGAGGTCGGCGCCGGTGAAGTCGCACTCCTCGAACACGCACGACTCGGTGACCAGGCC
Organism: Pseudonocardia xinjiangensis; assembly: GCF_050948425.1. NCBI lineage: Bacteria > Bacillati > Actinomycetota > Actinomycetes > Pseudonocardiales > Pseudonocardiaceae > Pseudonocardia > Pseudonocardia xinjiangensis. Next base: position 6,853,726 of record NZ_CP192009.1, read on the forward strand.
GCGCAGGTCCGCGTCGATGAACCGGCACCGGACGAACCGCCGCTGCCGCCACGGCTCGTCCCCGACACGCACGTCGGACAGGTCCAGATCGATCTGCTCGGTGTCGTCGTGCACGCCGACACCCTCCCATCCGGCCCCGTCCGGCCCTCGCCGCACCGCACCACCCGCCCACCCAACCCCCCGCGAGTCGCCCGCCCCGACCCCGCGAGTCGCCCGTTTTCCGCGTGCGAGTCGCCCGTCCGTTCAGGACTCCGGACGTGGCAGACTGCCGGTCGTCGATCCGGCAAGACATCCGGTCAACCGCTCACCCGCCCATGGAGGTTCACGTGATTCTCATCGTCCTGAGGGCCAAGATCCGCCCGGAGAAGCGCGACGAGTGGCTGGCCGGGATCAGTCAGTACACCGCCGACGTGCGGAGCGAGCCCGGCAACGTCTCGTTCGACTACTTCGCGAACGGCGAGGACCCGAACGAGTTCGCGATCGTCGAGGTGTTCGCCGACTCCGACGCGGGCTCGGCGCACGTCGCCACCGACCACGCCAAGAACTTCTTCACGTGGATGCCGCGGGTGGTCTCGGAGAAGCCCCGGATCAACTACCAGGATCTGGACGGCGAGGCCTGGTCCGAGATGGCCGAGGTCTCGCCCGAGTAGCACCCGCGGCGCGGACGGGCTCCGGCTCGTCCACAGCACCCGATGAGGGGCTGATCGGACCTCGCAGCGGTGTCGCAACGAGGTCGATCGGGCGCACAATGTGACCCATCCGGCGTATCACGCCGGGGCCGGCCGCCTCAACGAGGAGCGAGTGGATGAGTGTGAGGGATGTCCGGCCCCGGACGCAGAACGAGACGCCCGCCGCCGCGACCGTCCCCGGCGGCAACCCGGCTCTGCTCGGCCTGCCCGCTCTCCTGTCCGGGGGCGTCACCCTCGGCCTCTGGCTCGTCGGCTACCTCGACACCGCCACCCTGCCGGGCGGCATGATCCCCGCGGTCACGGTCTCGTCGGGCCTGTTCCTGCTGGTGGCGTGCATCTGGGGGGTCCGGGTCGGGCAGGGTGCCCTCGCCGGCATCTTCGGCACGTTCTCCGCGTTCTGGCTGAGCTTCGGGTTCCTGGTGCTGGGCGCGATCAACGGCTGGTTCGGCATCTCCACCGCGCCGTCACTGCGCACGGAGCAGCTCCAGAACGTCGCGGCCACCTTCGTGCTGTCGTGGCTCATCGTCTTCGCGACGCTCACCGTGGCCACGCTGCGACTGCCGCTGGCCTACACCTCGGGCTTCGCGGTGGTGTGCACCACGCTCGCGCTCGTGCTCGGCTTCGTGGTGAACGGCAACGAGCTGTTCGCCACGCTCGGCGGCATCACGACGTTCGTCTTCTGCGCGATCTACGCCTACATCTTCGTGGACGCGATGACGCAGGAGCTCGGCGGCGACGCCATGCCGATGGGTGATCCGATCCAGCAGTAGTTGCAACCGGGATACGTAGTATCCAGCTATGCGGATGGGACGGGGCGTCGAGTGGGCGGTGCACGCGCTGCTGACGATGACGTGGCTCGGTGACGACGAGCCCGTCCCGACGGCGCAGCTGGCCGCGAACTACGAGCTGCCGCCCGCGTACCTGAACAAGCAGCTCCAGGCCCTGGTCCGAGCGGGCCTGCTCGTGTCGGTGCCCGGCGCCCGCGGCGGGTTCCGCATGGCGCGCCCGGCCCAGGAGATCACGCTGATGGACGTGGTGGCCGCGATCGAGGGCCCGGACGACGCGTTTCAGTGCACGGAGATCCGCCGACGCGGCATGGGCGAGAACCTGCCCGCCGGCACCTTCCGGGCCCCCTGCGCCGTGAGCGCCGGCATGCAGCGGGCCGAGCTGGCGTGGCGCAGGTCGCTCGCCGCGCAGACCATCGCCGACGTCCGCGCGGAAGCCGACGCGCGCGCGCCGGGTGTCGCGCCCATGGTCCGCCGGACCTACGGGCGCGACTAGATCGTTCCGAGTTGCCGAGGTCGTCGACGAGTGGAAGGTGAATCTGGATGTCAGATATCCTGGTTTTGGGTGGCGGTTTCGCGGGTGTCTGGGCCGCCGCCGGCGCGGTGCGGGCCCGCCGAGCCGCCGGCGTGCCCGCGGCGGACCTCCGCGTCACCCTCGTCTCCGCCGGTGACGACATCGTGATCCGGCCGCGCATGTACCAGTCCGATCCGGACCGGATGCGGGTGCCGCTCGACCGGATACTCGGCCCGATCGGCGTCCGGCGGGTGGCCGCCACGGCGACCGGGATCGACACGGACGCGCGGCGCGTCACCGTCGTCGGCCGGGACGGGCGCACGGCGGAGCTGACCTACGACCGGCTCGTGCTCGCGACCGGTAGCCAGCTGGTCCGGCCGGACCTGCCCGGCGCCGAGCACCTCTTCGACGTCGACACGATGCCGGGAGCGGCGCGGCTGCACAGCCACCTGCACCGGCTGCCCGCCGACGCGGTCGGCGACGGCCGCTTCACCGCCGTCGTCGTCGGTGCGGGGTTCGCCGGCCTCGAGGTCGCCACCGAGCTGGTGGGCAGGCTCCGCGACATCGCGACGCCGGTGGGCGCGGCCGAGCAGGTCCGCGTCGTGCTGGTGGAGCGGGAGGGCGTCGTCGGCCCCGAGCTCGGCGCCGGCCCCCGCCCGCTGATCCTCGAGGCGCTGGCCCGGCTCGGCGTCGAGCAGCGCCTGGGCGTGACGCCGGAGAGCGCGACCCCGACCGGGGTCCGGCTCTCCGACGGGAGCGAGATCGCCGCGAGCACCGTCGTCTGGACGGCGGGCATGACCGCCAGCCCACTGACGGCGGACATCCCCGCCGAGCGCGACCGGCTCGGTCGGCTGCACGTGGACGAGTACCTGCGCGTCGTGGGAGCCCCCGACGTCTACGCCGCCGGTGACACCTCCGCCGCGCTCGCGGACGAGACCCATCCCGTCATGCAGAGCAGCCAGCACGCCCAGCCCCTCGGCAAGTACGCCGGGCACAACGTCGCCGCCGACCTCCTCGGCCGCCCGCAGGTCCCGTTCGAGCCCGAGCCCTACGTCACCTGCCTCGACCTCGGCACCGCCGGGGCGGTGCTCACGACCGGGTGGGAACGGACGGTCCGCAAGACCGGGCAGGACGCGAAGGACCTCAAGCACCTGATCAGCGCGGTGGCGATCTACCCACCCGTGGACGACGCGGAGGCGATCCTCGCCAGGGCCGACTACCGCAGCACCACGTGGAGGGCCTCCGCCGATGCGACGACCACAGCGGTGTGAGCCGCCGGGCCGTCACCGGAAGTCGCGGGACTTCACCGGCACGGTGAGCGCCAGCCGCTGCAACCGATCGGCCACCAGGTTCAGCACGCCTTCCGGGCTGCGCTCCAGCCGCCCCCGGACCAGCAACGCCGTGCTGCCCATCGCGACCGTGCGGTAGCGCGCCCACAACCCCTCCGAGCAGGTGACGTTGAGCATCCCGCTCTCGTCCTCGAGGTTGACGAACGTGACCCCGCGCGCGGTGGCCGGCCGCTGCCGGTGGGTCACGAGCCCGCCCACGAGCACCCGGGGCGGCGTCTGCTCCGGGTCGCCTGCCACGAGGTGGCGCCCGACCGCGTCCAGCCCGTCGATCCGCACCGCCCCCAGCCCGTCGAGCCGTTCCCGCAGGTGCTGCATCGGGTGGCTGTCCGGGGAGACGCCCGTGGCCCACACGTCCGCGGCGGTGAGCTCGACGCCGGTGAGACCGGGCAGCGCAGGCGCGTCCAGCCCGACGGCCGTGCCGGGCAGCTGCTCGGGACGCACCGCGGCCACCACCCCCGCCGCCCACAACGCCGAGCGGCGGTCCACCCCGAAGCACCCGAACGCCCCCGCAGTGGCGAGCGCCTCGGCCTGCGGCACGGTGAGCCGCACCCGGCCGGCCAGGTCGGCGAGGTCGCGGTAGGGGCCGCCCCGCTCCCGCTCCGCGTCGATCTCCTCGGCGGCCTCCAGGCCGACGCCCCGCACCTCGGCCAGCCCCAGCCGGATCGCCTGCCCACCCGTGCTGAGCGCATCCGGCTGGAGCACCGCCTCGGCCCGTCCCAGGTTGACGTCCGGGCCTCGCGTGAGCACGCCGTGCCGCCGCGCGTCGGCCACCAGCGACTGGGGCGAGTAGAAGCCCATCGGCTGCGAGTTGAGCAGCGCCGCGCAGAACGCTGCCGGGTAGTAGTGCTTGAACCAGGCGGAGTAGTAGACGAGCGAGGCGAAGCTGATCGAGTGGCTCTCCGGGAACCCGAAGTTGGCGAACGCCAGCATCTTCCGGAAGATCCCGTCGGCGACCTCGCCGATGATGCCGTTGGCCGCCATCCCGGCGAAGAACCGCTCCCGCAGGCGCTCCATCTTCTCCTCCGAGCGCTTCGAGCCCATCGCGCGGCGCAGCTCGTCGGCGTCGCCTGCGCTGAACCCCGCGACGTCGACGGCCACCTGCATGAGCTGCTCCTGGAACAGCGGCACGCCGAGCGTCTTGTCCAGCGCGCCCGCCAGCAACGGGTGGTCGTGCTTCCACTCCGCGCCGTTGCGCCGCTGGATGTAGGGGTGCACGGAGCCGCCCTGGATCGGCCCGGGCCGGATCAGCGCCACCTCGACCACCAGGTCGTAGAAGATCCGCGGCTTCAGCCGGGGCAGCGTGGCCATCTGCGCGCGTGACTCCACCTGGAACACCCCGACCGAGTCGGCCCGTTGCAGCATCGCGTACACGGCGGGGTCGGTGGGCTGCAGCTCGTGCAGCTCGATCCGCTTGCCGTGGTGCTCGGCCACCAGGTCGATCATCAGGTGCAGCGCGGTGAGCATGCCCAGCCCGAGCAGGTCGAACTTGACCAGGCCCGCGGCAGCGCAGTCGTCCTTGTCCCACTGGACGACGGTGCGGCCCTCCATCCGCGCCCACTCGACGGGCACCACCTCGGAGACGGGCCGGTCGCAGATGACCATGCCGCCGGAGTGGATGCCGAGGTGGCGCGGGAAGCCGAGCAGCTCGTTCGCCAGCTCGACGACCCGGTCGGGCATCCCGGCGGGGGCCGTGGCCGTGTCCCCGACCGGGCCGTGCCAGCGCTCGATCTGCTTGCTCCACGCGTCCTGCTGGCCCGGTGAGAACCCCAGCGCCTTGGCCATGTCGCGGACGGCGGAGCGCGGCCGGTAGGTGATCACGTTGGCCACCTGGGCGGCGCACCCGCGGCCGTGGCGGCGGTAGACGTACTGGATCACCTCCTCACGACGACCGGACTCGATGTCGAGGTCGATGTCCGGGTAGCCGTCCCGGGCCGGGGACAGGAACCGCTCGAACAGCAGCCGGTGCGCCACGGCGTCGACGTTGGTGATGCCGAGCGCGAAGCAGACCGCGGAGTTGGCGGCCGACCCGCGGCCCTGGCAGAGGATGTCGGTGCGACGGCAGAACTCGACGATGTCGTGGACGATCAGGAAGTAGCCGGGGAAGTTCTTCTCCTCGATGATCTTCAGCTCGCGCTCGACCGTCTCCACGGCCTCCGGGTACTCGGCGTGGCTGCCGTAGCGGCGGGCGACCCCCCGGAAGGTCAGCTCCCGCAGCCAGCTCGCCTCCGTGTGCCTCGGTGGGACGTCGAACGGCGGCAGCTCGGGCGCCACCAGGTCGATCGAGAACGCGCACTCCACCCCCAGGGCCGCCGCCCGCGCCACCGCACCCGGGTAGCGCTGGTCGAACCGGGCCGCCATCTCCGCGCCCGACCGCAGGTGGGCGGTGCCCGCGGGCGGCAGCCAGCCGTCGGCGTCGTCGAGGCTGCGCCGGGCCCGCACCGCCGCCAGCGCCGTGGCCAGCGGGAACCGGTGCGGGGCGGCGTAGTGGGCCGCCGTGGACGCGACAGTGGGCAGGCCGGCGTCACGCGCGAGATCGGCGAGGACGTCGTTGCGCTCGGTGTCGGTGGGCAGTGCCTGGTGGGTGAGCTCGACGACCACGTGGTCGGCCCCGAACCGCTCCACCAGGCGGCGCAGCTCCTTCCCGGCGGCGTCGCGGCCGCCGGTGCGCAACGCCTGGCGCACCGCGCCCTTGCGGCACCCGGTGAGCACCACCACCTGCCCCGCGGTGTCGGCCACGACCTCGTCGAAGTCGTAGACCGGTCGACCCTTCTCCTGCCCCGCCAGCTGGGCGGTGCTGATGGTGCGGCACAACGAGCGGTAGCCGTCGGGGTGGCGGGCGAGCAGCAGCAGGTGGCTGCCCTCCGGATCGGCCACGCCGTTCTGCGGAGCCGTGAGGCCGAGGGAGAGCTCGGCGCCGAAGGCCGTGCGCACCCCCAGCTCGGCGGCCGCCTCGGCGAACCGGACCACCCCGTACATGCCGTCGTGGTCGGTGAGCGCGATCGCGTCGAGGCCCAGCCGCGCGGCCTGCTCGACCAGCTCCTCGGGATGGCTCGCCCCGTCGAGGAAGCTGAAGTTGGAGTGGCAGTGCAGCTCGGCGTACGGGACACGGTGCTGCGGCTCCGGCAGCTCCGGCGGGACGTAGGGCCCGCGCTTGCGCGACCACGCCGGGCTGTCGCCGCCGTCGACCTCCGGCCCGCCGGCGATGCTCGCACCGTCACGCGCATTGCCCGCGAGCGCAGCCTCCAGCTCACGCCACGGGACGTCCGGGTTGTTCCAGCCCACCCCGCAAGTCGAACATACGTTCGATGATCCTTTCAACTTCCCGCGCGTGCGAGAGTCCCCCCGTGATCGTCTGGGTGAACGGCGCGTTCGGCAGCGGGAAGACGACACTGGTCCGCGAGCTGCACCGGCAGTGGCCCGCGACGCTGGTGTTCGACCCCGAACAGGTCGGCTACGTGCTCCTGCGAGATCGTGGACGTCCCCACCGGGAACTTCCAGGACCTCCCCCTGTGGCGGCGGCAGGTCGCCGCCATGGCCGTCGGGCTCCTCGAGGAGTACCACCGCCCGCTGCTCGTGCCGATGACGCTGGTGGAAGCCGCCTACCTCGACGAGATCATCGCGGCCGTCGGCGGGATCGCGGTGCGGCACTTCTACCTGGACGTGCCTCGGGACGTCCTGGTCCAGCGGATCGAGGGCCGCACGATGACGCCGGACGACCCCGGGCGCGACGCCGACGTCCGGGCCTGGTGCGGGGCCCAGATCGAGCGGTGCCGGGCCACGACGGACCGCCTGCCCACGGGCACGGTGTTCCTCGACGGCAGGCAGCGCGTGCCCGAGCTCACGGCCGCCGTGCTGGAGCACCTCGGCCGGGCTCCGTCCGTCAGGCGCTGAGCACCCCGGCGGGGAGGTGGTCCTCGATCGCGCGCAGCAGCGCCGCCTTCGGCCGCGCGCCCACCACCTGCGTGACGACGCGCCCACCGACGTAGAGGTTGAGCGTCGGCATCCCGAGCACGCCCGCGTCACGTGCCGTGGCGGGGTTGGCGTCGACGTCGAGCCGGGCGACGACCAGCCGTCCCTCCTGCTCCGCGGCGATCTCGCGCAGCACCGGCTCGATCATCCGGCACGGCGGGCACCACTCCGCGGTGAAGTCGAGCAGCACGGGCAGCGCGGCGCGCAGCACGAGCTCGTCGAACGTGGCGTCGGTGACAGTGACGATCATGAAATCTCCTTCGGGTCCTCGCACGGACGGGGTCAGGTGACGGGGTCAGGTGTCGTGGGGCGTGACGGCGCAGCGCGGTTCGGGCGCCTCACCGAGCTGGGCGACGAGCTGGTCGCGCACGGCATGCAGCCGCGTGATCCAGTCGTCGACCTCGGCGACCTTGCGACGCTGGACGGCACGGGAGTCGGGGCAGCTCGCGCCGGTCGCGTGCCCGGCGCGCAGGCACTCCACGAACGGGCGCGTCTCCTCGAGCGCGAAACCGAGATCCACCAGCGACCGGATCTCGGCGACCACCCGCAGGTCGCGCTCGTCGTAGTCGCGGTAGCCGTTGGCCCGGCGCCGCGCGGGCAGCAGACCCAGCTCCTCGTAGTGGCGCAGCGCCCGGGTGCTCACCCCGGCCCGACGCCCCAGCTCCCCGATCCGCATGCCCCGACGCTAAACCTTGCCGCCGACGAGAAAGCCAGCCCGAACGCGGCCCCCGGAAGTTCAGGAAAGCCACGTTCAGGTCCTCTCCGGGCAGGAAAGTGGCTTTCCTGAACCCCAGCCCTGAACCCCAGCCCTGAACCTCAGCTCTGGGCGATCTCGCCCGAGCCCCGGCGGATCAGGGTCGTGGGGACGAGGCGGCGCTGCGGGGGGCTCGCGTCCCCGTCGATGCGGGCGAAGAGCAGGCCGGCGGCGATCCGGCCGATCGCGGTGGGATCCTGCGCCACCACCGTGACGCCGGGGCGGAGCAGGTCGGCCAGCAGGAAGTCGTCGAACCCGACGAGGGCGACCGCGTGCTCCAGGCCCAGCCTCCGCAGCGCCCGCACCGCCCCGACGGTCACCAGGTTCTGCGCCGTGAAGAACGCCGTGGGCGGGTCGGGGCGCCCGAGGAGGGCGGTGACCGCGCCGTCGGCGACACCGGCGTCGCGCACGTCGCGCACCACGAGCGCAGGGTCCACCGGCAGCCCGAGCCCCCGCAGCGCCTCCTCGTAGCCGGCGTGGCGCTGCCGGGCGGTGGCGATGGTGGTGCGGTCCCCGAGGAACGCGATGCGCCGGTGCCCGGCAGCGGCGAGATGGCGCACGCCCTCCGCCGCACCGATCTCGTTGGTGGTGACCACCGAGTCGACCGGGAGGTTGTTCGCCTCGCGGTCCACGCAGACGATCGCCGTGCCCGCGCGCAGCTCGGCGGCCAGGTGCGACTGGTCGTCGCCCGCCGGAACGAGCAGCAGGCCGTCGACGTTGCGGGCGCCGAACGCCTTCGCGAGTGCGCGCTCGCGGGCGGGGTCCTCGTCGAGGCTCGCCGAGTAGACCACCACTCCCCGGTGCTCGGCCTCGTCCTCGACGGCGCGCTGTACGGCGGCGGAGAACGGGTTGGCGACGTCCTCGAGGAGCAACCCGATCGATGCCGTCCTGCGATCCGACCGGCGCAGGATGCGGGCTCCCACGTTGGGACGGAAGTCGAGCTCGTCGATCGCCTTCCGCACGCGCCGCTCGAGCGGGGGTGACACCCCGCCCTCGTCGTTGACGACACGGGAGACGGTCTTGAAGCTGACCTGCGCGCGGGCCGCGACGTCACGCATGGTCGGGCGGCGCCCACCGGGCTCACGGAGGCTCATGGTTCCCCAGTCAACGTTGCCAAGTTGTTACTGCTCGACGGCGACCCGGCCTTGTGAAGTCGCCGCAAAGCGGTCACAGTCGCTGACAACGTTGTCTAGTTTGCTACCAGATGTCAATGATGACGAAGGGTCGCAGCACATGAGCCAGGCATGGACAGCACGACGCCGGGCGGCCGCTCTGGCCACCGGGATGGCTGCGGCGCTCGCCCTCGCCGCGTGCGGGGGCGGCGACACGGGCGGCGCCGCGAGCGGGAGCCAACCGGTCGTCGGCCTGATCACCAAGACCGACACCAACCCGTTCTTCGTGAAGATGAAGGAGGGCGCGCAGGCGGCGGCCGCCACCCAGGGCGTGCAGTTGCAGACGTTCGCCGGCAAGCAGGACGGCGACAACGAGTCGCAGGTGCAGGCGATCGAGAACCTGATCTCGGCCGGAGCGTCGGGCTTCCTCATCACGGCGAACGACTCCAAGGCCATCGTGCCCGCCCTCGACCGGGCCAGGCAGGCCGGGATGCTCGTGATCGCGCTCGACACCCCGATCGACCCCGCCGACGCCGCCGACACCACGTTCGCCACCGACAACTACCAGGCAGGGCTGCTCATCGGGCAGTGGGCGAAGGCGAAGTTCGACGCCGAGGGCAAGCAGGCCAGGATCGCGATGCTCGACCTCAGCGCCAACCAGGTGTCGGTCGACGTCCAACGCGACCAGGGCTTCCTCGAGGGCTTCGGCGTGGACGTAGGTGACAAGACCCGGATCGGCGACGAGTCCGACCCGCGCATCGTCGGGCACGACGTCACCGACGGCGCCGAGGAGGGTGGGCGCACCGCGATGGAGAACCTGCTCCAGAAGGACCCGTCGATCAACCTCGTCCACACCATCAACGAGCCTGCCGCAGCCGGCGCGTACGAGGCGCTGAAGGCGGCGGGCCGGCAGAACGACGTCACGATCGTCTCCGTCGACGGCGGCTGCCCCGGCGTCGAGGCCGTGAAGTCCGGCGCGATCGGCGCCACGTCGCAGCAGTACCCGCTGAAGATGGCCTCGCTCGGCATCGAGGCGATCGCGAAGTTCGCCAAGGACGGCACCAAGCCCGAGACCACGGCGGGCAAGAGCTTCTACGACACGGGCGTCGAGCTGATCACCGACCAGCCGCAGCCGGGCGTCCCCTCCAAGGACACCGCTTTCGGAGCAGCGAACTGCTGGGGCTGATCCCCGGCTCCCCTCACGCCTGACGCACGAAGGAGTGCATCCACATGGCGAACGACACGTCCCCCGGCGGGGGAACCGCCACGGTGCCCGACCCCGGGGCCACGGGCTTCGACGAGCGCCGATCGGAGTCACCGCTCCAGCGCATCCAGCACGTCCTGCACGCCAACCCGATCCTCGGGCCCCTCGCCGTGCTGGTGCTGGCGATCATCGTGTTCTCGATCGTCAGCGGCCGGTTCCTCTCGGCGGCGAACCTCGGGCTCGTGCTCGCCCAGGTCACCGTCATCGCGGTGCTGGCGCTGGGTCAGACCCTGATCATCCTCACCGCGGGCATCGACCTGTCGGCCGGCGCGATCGCGGTGTTCTCCTCGATCCTGATGGCGAACCTCGCGACGGACCTCGGCGTGCCCGGGGCGCTCGCGCTGGTCATCGGTCTCGTGCTGGGCACGGCGATGGGCGCGATCAACGGGCTGCTGGTCACCCGGCTCGGGCTCCCGCCGTTCATCGTCACCCTCGGCACGCTGAGCATCTTCTTCTCGCTCAACTCCGTGGTGTCCCGCAGCGAGACCGTGCGCGGCTCGGACATGCCGTCGATCATGACGTGGACCGGCACCACCTTCAGCCTCGGCGGCTTCCGGATCACCTACGGCTCGATCATCATGCTGCTGCTCTTCGCCGTGTTCTGGTACGCGCTGTCCAACACCGCGTGGGGCAAGCACGTGTACGCCACCGGCGACGACATCGAGGCCGCGCGCCTGGCCGGCATCCGCACCGGGCACGTGCTGTTCTCCGTCTACACGGTGGCCGGGCTGCTCTACGCGATCGGCGCCTGGGTCCTCATGGGGCGGCTCGCCTCGGCCAGCCCGAACGTCGGGGTCGAGTACAACCTCGACTCCATCACGGCCGTCGTGCTCGGCGGTACCAGCCTGTTCGGCGGACGCGGCCTGGTGCTCGGCACGCTCGTCGGTGCGCTCATCGTCGGGGTCTTCCGCAACGGCCTGCAGCTCGGCGGGGTCGACGTCGTCTGGCAGGGGTGCGCGATCGGCCTGCTCGTACTCGTCGCGGTCTCCATCGACCAGTGGATCAGGAAGGTGCGCGCATGACCGCCGAGACGAGTGCGGAGGCGGGGTCGCAGAAGAGCCCGGTGCGCGAGCCGGTGCTGCAGGCGAAGGGCCTGGTGAAGCGGTACGGCATGGTCACGGCCATCGCCAGCGGCGACCTCGAGCTCTACCCCGGTGAGATCCTCGCCGTGATCGGCGACAACGGCGCGGGCAAGACGAGCCTGATCAAGGCGCTGTGCGGGGCGATCATCCCCGACAGCGGCGAGATCCTGCTCGACGGCAAGCAGGTGCACTTCAAGAACCCGATGGACGCCCGCCGGGCCGGGATCGAGACCGTCTACCAGTCGCTGGCCGTGGCACCGGGCCTCGACATCGCCGACAACCTCTTCCTCGGCCGGGAGGTGCGCAAGCCCGGTGTCCTCGGCTCGGTGTTCCGGATGCTCGACCGCAAGCGCATGAAGGACGAGGCCAGCCGGCACATGAGCGAGCTGGGGATCGCCACCCTGCAGAACATCGGGCAGGCCGTGGAGAGCCTGTCGGGCGGCCAGCGCCAAGGCGTGGCCGTGGCCCGGTCGGCCGCGTTCGGGAGCAAGGTGATGATCCTGGACGAGCCGACCGCGGCGCTCGGCGTGAAGGAGAGCAACCGGGTGCTGCAGCTCATCCGGGACGTCCGCGACCGCGGCCTGCCGGTGATCCTCATCAGCCACAACATGCCGCACGTCTTCGACATCGCCGACCGGATCCACATCCAGCGGCTCGGGCGGCGCGCCGCGGTGATCACCCCGCAGTCCCACACGATGTCGGACGCGGTCGCGATCATGACGGGGGCCACGGAGGCGCCGCCGCCCGTGGCCTGAGGCCCCGTGCGCGGACACGAGCTCCCGCACCCGCGTCCGCGCACAGGGGTCAGTCGTAGATGCCCGTGACCCACCACCTCCCTTCCCGGGCGAGCAGCAGCAGCGCCACGCCGCCGTCCACGGCGACCTGGAGCCTGCTGCTCGACCCCTCGCCCACCCACCACCGCTGGTGCAACGGCCAGGGACCCGCCCAGCCCTGCACCATCTGCGGGTTCCCGTCGTCCACCACGAGGTGGTGGGGAGGCGCGGACAGCAGGTCGGGCGCGGTGAGCCGCACCGGGACCCCCGTGGCGTCGACCAGCTCTGCGGGGAGCGGCTGCGGGGGCACCGTCGCCGGGGACGGCGCGGGCAGCCGCCCCGGCCAGGACGGCGGTGGGTCGGGCACCGCGGGACGACCGGTGGGGCGACGCGGGACGGGGACCCGGCGCCACCGGTTCGTGGAGGGTGCCGTCCCCCCGTTCCCGTCCGCGGCGGCCACCTCGGCGGCGGACACCCGCCCGGTCTCCTGCACCACGTCCTCCGGCCACCCCGCAGGCGCCGCGGAACGCCAGGCTGCGGCCGCCTCGGGTGCCGGATCCACGGGAGCAGCACCGCCCGCTCCACGCACCGGCTCCGCCCGGCCCGCAGGACCCGGCGCAGCCGCCGCGGGCCCGGTCCCCTGGCCGGTCACCCCCGGCTCCTGCCCCGCGTCGCCCGCCGGGGTCCGGGCCGCGGGAGCCGTCGCCGTCCCGGGCGTCCAGAGCTCCGACCACACCTCGCCGGTGGCCACGGCCGGCGACACCGCCGGTCCGGAGTCGAGCGCCCGGTCGTCACCCCACGGCACCAGCCGGATCTGCTCGGCGGGATCCCGCCCACCCACCAGCACCCCGGTGAACACCGACTCCGGACCGAGGAGCGCCTGCACCCGCACCAGCGCCCGGCCCGCCCGCTCGTCGGCCTCACCGACCTCACCCCACAACCCGAGCTGCAGTGCCCCCGCCCCGACCGTCTCCTCCGGGACCAGCCACAGCCGCGACACCGCGCCCGGCCCGTCGGCTGCGGCGGCCGTGGCCCGCGAGCGGGTGAGCCAGGCGTCGAGCTGCCAGCGCACCCGGTCGACGGTGCCGGCGGGGGTGAGCGGCTCGGCGCAGCGCCAGATCCGGTGCAGCTCCTCCCCGGCCACCGTGCGGGCGGCGACGCCCAACCGGGTGCAGGAGAGCCCGTGGCCGGCCAGCGTGCGGTGCAGCCGCTCCGCCAGCCCGCGGGCCGCGAAGGCGGCGGCGTCGACGCGGTCGACGGGTGGGTCCAGCTCGATCTCCACGGTGAGCTCCTCCGGCGGCCTGCGCCGCACGGGTGGCCGGGGGTCGAGGCCACGGGCGAGCCGGTGGCAGAGCACGGCGTCGGCGCCGAACCGGGAGGCGACGTCCTCGGCGTCGAGCGCCGCGAGAGCTCCTAGGCTGCGCAGCCCCAACCGCAGCAGCAGCCCGACCAGTTCGGAGCGGTCGATGTCGGGCTCGCGGTCCAGTTCCTCCACGCCGAGCGGCGCGAGGAACGCGGGAGTGTCGCCGGGCGCGACGGCCAGGCCGCGGCGCGCCGCGAGCACCGCGGCGAACAACCCGTCGGCCACGCCCACCTGGCACTCCACGCCCGTGCGGGCGGCGACCTGGTCGACCAGCTTCTCCGCGGCCGCCTGCTCACCCCCGAACCAGCCGACGGGGCCCTGCGCCGCCAATGCCACCAGCCCCGGCCGCACCACCTCCACCCCCGGCGCGAGCTCCTCGACCGCGGCCACGACCGGCTCGAAGGCACGGGCGTCGCGATCGGGGTCGCGGTCGAGCACCACCAGCTCGGGGCACCGGGCCTGCGCCTCCCGCCTGCGCAGGCCACGGCGCACGCCGTGGGCACGGGCGACCGCCGAGCAGGCCAGCACCCGGTTGGCCACGACCACCGCGACCGGCCGGTGCGGAGGGACGTGGGCGGCCATGGCCGCGGCCGTGACCGGCCAGTCGGGCGACCACAGCGCGAGCACCCGCGTGACAGGCCCGCTCACGGCAGTGCCCCGGCGGCCCCCGGCGCAGCCACTTCGCCCCGGCGCCCCTCCCTCGTCATCCCGCCACCCGGTCGCCGAGGGGAGCGCCGACCGGCTGCTCCGCGGCGCTCTCCGTGACACCCGCCACCGCGCTCCCCGGTGCCGGCAGCAGCAACCGCGCCGCGCGTCCCGCCGGTGCGACCCCGCGGCCCCGCAGCTGCACCCGGACCCGGCGGGAACACAACCGCCCGGCCCCGGCCTCCAGCCCCTGCCACCGGGTGTCGGCGCAGCTCAGCTCCACATCCGCGCCCGGCCACTGGCCGAGAGCCAGCAGCACGGCACCCCGCTGCCGGGCCCTGGCCGCCAGCCGTTGCCGGTCGGCGGCACGCACCCCGGCCCGCGCGGCTCCCGAGACCACGACGAGATCCATCCCGTCCAGCAGCGCGACCGTGACCGCCATCAGGTCGGCGCCCGGATGAGGGACCAGCGCCAGCCGCTCCAGCCGCACCCCGGCCTCGGCGGCGGCCAGCAGCCCGAGCCCCGGCCTGCCGACCACTCCCACCCACGCGCCACCGGCCGACGCCTCGGCGAGCAACGCGAGCAGCAGCGAGGTGGCGCCCGGAACGGCCGGGAGCGCGACCGTGGTCCCCCGGCGCAACCCACCTGCCGGCAGGAACCGGGCCAACGGTTCGACCACCGGCAGCACGCCGTCCTCCACCTCGGCGGCGGACACCGGCCGCGCGCCTCCCGAACGCCCCTCCATGCGCCGGAGGAGCCCTCTGGCCAGCTCCAACCGGCTCCCCGGATCCACCGGTAGGCCCTGCGCCGCCGTGGCAGCCACCGCATCACGCACCCATGCCTCCCCAGACGCCCACGCCGCGGGGAAGGTCGGCGATCATCGAACGTACGTTCGAAGTCTAGTCGTTCCCGCTGGTCACGCCAACGCTTCCGCCGCCGCATCACCCGATGGCACGACACCCCCCGCGAGTCGCCCCGTTCCCACCCGCGAGTCGCCCGGTTCGGCCCCGCGAGTCGCACGATTCCGCCCCGCGAGTCGCCCCGTTCCCGCGCGCGAGTCGCCCGGTTCGGCCCGCGAGTCGCCCGATTCCCGCGCGCGAGTCGCCCGGTTTCGGCCCGCGAGTCGCCCGATTCCCGCGCGCGAGTCGCCCGGTTTCGGCCCGCGAGTCGCCCGGTTCGGCCCCGCGAGTCGCCCAATTCGCGTGCGCGAGTCGCCCCCACTCAGCTCGCGTTCCCTCCGCACGATCAACCTCGGAAAACGGCTGGCGCCGCCCGCTAACGTCGTCACCGTGGGATGCACCTACTACCGGCTGCGCCGCCCCTCCCGGACGCCGCGCCGCTGATCCTCCGCCCCTCCCGGGGCCGCACCGCCGCGCGCCGTCCGATCCGGATCCCCCATCCCGATCGACGCGAAGCGCAGGTCACCCATGTCCTCGTCCATCCCGCACCGTTCCACCGGCGGCCGCCACGAGCTCGGCCAGAACTTCCTCTCCGACCGGCGCGTCGCCGCCCGCATCGCGGGCCTGGTGCCGCCCGGGGCGGTCCTGGAGCTCGGCGCCGGCGACGGCGCCCTGACCCGGCAGCTTGCCGCCCGGCCCGGCTCGGTCACCGCCGTCGAGCTGGACCCGATGCGGGTCGCAGAGCTGCGGCGCGCGCTCGGCCACCGAGTCCGCGTGCTGCACGAGGACATGCTGCGGTTCCGGCTCGCCGGCGACCACCACGTCGTCTCGAACGTGCCCTTCGGCATCACCACACCGGTGCTGCGCCACCTCCTCGCGCAGCAGGGGTGGGGAACCGCGGTGCTGTTGCTGCAGTGGGAGGTCGCGCGGAAACGGGCCGCGGTCGGCGGGACGACGCTGCTCACGGCGAGCTGGTGGCCGTGGTACGAGTTCGCGCTGGCCGAGCGGGTGCCGGCAGCCGCGTTCCGGCCCCGGCCCGGAGTGGACGGTGGCGTGCTCGTCGTCACCCGGCGGGAGCGCGAGCTGGTCGGTCGGGCGGACCGGGTCCGGTACCAGCAACTGGTCCGGGCAGCGTTCGGCGGAGACCGCCTGGTCACCACCCTGCGGCGGTCACACCCCGGGATCCGGGCCTGGTTGACGGCGCAGGGGCTGAGCGGATCGGTGCGGGCGCGGGATCTGGCAGCGCAGCACTGGGCGTCGCTCTTCCGGAGCACGCCGCGCCCTCACCCGGGCGCCCGACCGGCCCGTCCCCACGAGACGAGGACGCACCGGTAGGGCGACTCGCGCACGCGAACCGGGCGACTCGCCGGCCGAACCCGGGCGACTCGCGCGCACGAACCGGGCGACTCGCGGGGCGGAATCGGGCGACTCGCGGGGCGGGGCGGGCGGGGCGGGTCAGTGGGCGAAGTGGCGGGTGCCCGTCAGGTACAGGGGGACGCCCGCGGCGGCAGCTGCGGCGGTCACCACGTCGTCGCGCACCGAACCACCCGGCTGCACGACCGCGCGGACGCCGGCGTCGAGCAGCACCTGCAACCCGTCGGGGAACGGGAAGAACGCGTCGGACGCCGCCACGGAGCCGCGGGCCCGGTCGCCGGCCCTGGCGACCGCGAGCCGGGCCGCGTCGACCCGGTTGACCTGGCCCATCCCGACCCCGACGGCAGCGCCGCTCGAGGCCAGGAGGATCGCGTTGGACTTCACCGCGCGGCAGGTGCGCCAGGCGAACGCCAGGTCGGCCAGCACGTCGGCGGGCACGGGGTCGCCGGTGGCCAGCTGCCAGGAGGTGGGGTCGTCGCCGGGGGCGTCGATGGTGTCGCGCTGCTGCAGGAGCACGCCACCGGAGATCGCACGCATCTCGGCTCCGGCCCGCTGCAGCTCCGACGGCATCCGCAGCACGCGGATGTTCTTCTTGCGGGTGAGCACCTCGAGCGCGCCGTCGGCGTAGGACGGGGCCAGCACGACCTCGGTGAACACCTCGGCGACCTGCTCGGCCATCTCCACGCTCACCTCGCGGTTGACCGCGATCACGCCGCCGTAGGCGCTGACCGGGTCGGTGGCGTGGGCCTTGCGGTGGGCATCGGCGATGTCGGTGCCGACGGCGATACCGCACGGGTTGGCGTGCTTGATGATCGCGACGCACGGGGCGTCGTGGTCGTGTGCCGCGCGCCAGGCGGCGTCGGCATCGGTGTAGTTGTTGTAGGACATCTCCTTGCCGTGCAGCTGCTCGGCTTCGGCGAGGCCGGGCCGCCCCGAGACGTACAGCGCGGCCGCCTGGTGCGGGTTCTCGCCGTAACGCAGGGTCGTGGCGCGCTCCCACGAGGCGCCCACCCACGACGGGAAGGCCTCGCCGCCGGGGTCGGGGGCGAGCACATCACCCATCCAGGACGCCACGGCGATGTCGTAGGTGGCGGTGTGCCGGAACGCTGCCACGGCGAGCAGCCGGCGGTCGGCGAGCTCGAACCCGCCGTTCTTCACCTGCTCGAGCACCCAGTCGTAGCGGGCCGGCTCGACGACGACGGCCATGCTGTCGTGGTTCTTCGCCGACGCGCGGACCATCGCCGGGCCCCCGATGTCGATCTGCTCCACGCACTCGGCGGGCGAGGCGCCGGAGGCGACCGTCTCGGTGAACGGGTAGAGGTTGGACACCAGCAGGTCGAACGGGGCGATCCCGAGCTCCCGCAGCTGCTCGACGTGCTCCGGACGCCGCGTGTCGGCGAGCAGCCCGGCGTGCACGCGCGGGTGCAGCGTCTTGACGCGGCCGTCGAGGCACTCGGGGAAGCCGGTGAGCTCCTCGACGGGTGTGACGGGCACGCCGGCCTCGGCGATGCGCTGCGCGGTGGAGCCGGTGGACACGATCTCGACACCGAGGCCGTGCAGGCCGGTGGCCAGGTCCGTCAGCCCCGTCTTGTCGTAGACGCTGATCAGTGCGCGTCGTACGGGACGGCGCGCCGGGGTCTCGGCGGAGCTCACGGGATGGTCACCTCTCGTCCGGTCACGGTGGCTCCCTGCCGGGCCAGCGCGGCGACGGTGCCCACGAGCAACCGCCGCTCCTCGATCTTGATGCGTTCGTGCAGCGACTCGACGCTGTCGCCCGGTTCGACGGGCACCGCGCTCTGGGCCAGCACCGGGCCCGTGTCCACGCCGTGGTCGACGAGGTGCAGGGTGGCTCCGGTGACCTTGACGCCGTACGCGAGCGCGTCGGCGACTCCCCGGATCCCGGGGAAGGCGGGCAGCAGCGCGGGATGAGTGTTGATCATCGGGCTTCCGACGCCGCTCAGGAAACCCGGTCCGAGGATCTTCATGAACCCCGCGCTGACCACGAGATCGGGACGGTGCTCGGCCACCGCCTTGGTGAACGCGTCGTCCCATGCGGTGCGGTCGGGGTGGTCGGTCACCCGCTCCACGAAGGTGGGGATGCCGGCGCGCTCGGCGCGGGCCAGTCCCTCGATGTCGCCGCGGTCGGCTCCCACGGCGACGACGCGGGCCGGGTAGTCGGCCCCGGCCGTGGCGTCGAGCAGCGCCTGCAGCAGCGTGCCGGAACCGGAGACCAGGACGACCAGCCTGGCTGGAACAGGGAGATCCACCCGGTAGGTACGACTCGGCGACGCGGGCAAGCGGGGACTCCTCGACTCGGCGGATGACCCCACCAGCGTAGGCCGCGGCGCAGGTCACACCGCCCCCGGCGCCCACCTCCCCCCGCGACGCCGGACGGCCGAGCCGCGATCGTCGGCCACGCGTCCCTTGCAGATATTACGCAAATCCGTAATATCGGACGAATGGAGCGGGTCCGGGCAGGGCAGGCATCACCCACCCGGCGCGGCGCGACGGCCGGGGTGGCCGCCGTGAGCATCGTGCTCGCCCTCACCGTCGGGCTGCTGGCCCGGCCTGCTCCGAGCCGGCTCCCCGCCGGCCACGTCGGGGACGCTGCGCTCGCCGCACTGGCCCGGGAGGTGGTCGGCGAGGACCGGCCCGCCCTCGCCGTCGCGGTCGTCACCGCGGGGGAGGTCCGGACCGCGGCGGTCGGCGCAGGTCTCGAGGATCGCTTCGAGATCGGCTCGGTCAGCAAAGGCCTCACGGGTCTGCTGTTCGAGGACATGATCGAGAGCGGTGAAGTCTCCCCCGAGACCCGCGTCGGAGATCTCGTCACTCTCGACGGGCCGGTCGCGGAGGTGACCCTCGCGCAGCTTGCGACCCACGCGTCCGGCCTCCCGCCGCAACCCTCGACCGCCGGTCAGTTCGTCGACAACGTCTGGAGCTCACTCACCGCGGGCAACCCCTACGACGGGACGGTCGCGCAGCGGCTCGCCGACCTCGGCGGGACCGAACTCGGCGCCCCGCCCGGTACCTATTCCAACGTCGCCTTCGAACTGCTGGGCGCCGCGCTCGCCGGGGCGGCCGGGACTCCTTTCCCCCGGCTGCTGGCCGAGAGGGTGCTCACACCCATCGGCATGAGTGACACGAGCGTGCCCGTCTCACCGGCCGACCTGGGCCCCCGTGACCTGCGCGGTGAGACCGCCGGGGGGCGCCTGGCGGACCCGTGGGTCGGCGAGGCGGTCGGGCCGGCGGGCGGCCTGCGCGCGAACGTGTCCGACATGGCCATCCTCGCTCGCGCGCTGGTCGTCGGCGCGGCTCCCGGCATCGGCGCGCTCTCTCCCCGTGGCGTACTCGACGAGGATCGGATCGGCTGGGCCTGGATCACCACCGTGGTGCCAGGAAGCGAGCGGTCCGTCGTCTGGCACAACGGCGGCACCGGCGGGTTCACGTCCTTCATCGGGATCGACCGTGCGGCGGGCACGGCCGTCGTGCTGCTGTCCGCCGTCGGGGAGCCACCGGGACGGGCGACGACGGCGGGGTTCGCTCTGCTCGAGCGCATCGGGGGTGCCGCGTGAGCCAGCTGGTGGGGATCGTGGTCTGGTCGGCGTCGGCGTGGTACGTCGGCGCGCAGGTCCTGCGAGCGTGGTCGCGGGGTACGTACGCGGCCCCCGACCGGTTGGTGCTCATCAGCTCGACCGTCGACGCCGTCGTGATCCTGGCGGTCGTACGCGCGGTGGTGCCGCCGCCCGGCCTGCTGTCCTGGGCGTGGGTGGCAGCCACAGCCGCCGTCGGTGTCGGGATCGCCGGGGCGGTCCTGCGCTGGCCCGCGCTCGGCTGGGCCGTCCCCGGCACCGACGGCCGTCCCGCGCGACGGGTCCGGGACCCGAGACGCCGGGCGTTCCTCGGCGCCGCCTACGCCGGGGTCGGTCTGTGCCTGGTCGTCGTGCTCGCCTGACCGGGACGGACGGGCGCTGCGCCTCGGCTGTCTCCGGGTCAGCGCTCCTCGGACCGACGCGTCCCGGTGTCGCGGGGCCGGCGCTGCGAACCGGTCCGTCCGGCCTCGGGCCCCGCGCCGTCCCCTTCCGCCGCCGCCCGCCGCGCCGCCTCCCGCTCGCGCTGGGCCACCAGCTCGCCGACGGTGCGTGGGCCCCGCTGCTCCGGGACCACCCGGCCGCGAACGGTGCCGTCGGGCGCGGCGGCCTGGGCGCGAGCCGCCGGTTCCGTGCGTTCCCGCTTGCCCCACCAGCGCTTCTTCTCGGCCCGCTCGGCAGCCTCGCGGGCGGCCTGCCCGGCTCCCGCCCGTGGCTGGTCGGACAGCTCCCGCCCCCGGTCGCGCTCGGTCCGCTTCGGGGTTGCCCGGCGGGGGGCGCTGCGCTGGGGCGGCACGCGGCGCGGGCCCACCCGCTGGGGCAGGGCCCGCCCGGTGCCGGGGTGCTCGTCAGGAGACGTGGCCGGTCGGGCGTCGGCGCTCCGGCTGCCGGAGCGCCGGTGGTCCTCGCCGTCGGGCCGGTCCCCGTCGCTCGCCGCTTCATCGTCCACCGCTCCCTCGGCCGCTCCCTGGTCCGACGCCTCGGTGGTCGGTGCCGGCGTCGCCGGGTCCTCGTCCGGCCGGTCCTCGCTGCGCTGTTCGGCCCGGTCCTGGTCACCGGCATCGGGATCGGGATCGGCGGTCGGGATGTCGCCGCTCGCCTCGTCCGCGGAGGCGTCGTCCTCCCCGCGGACGGGCGCAGTGCCCTCGGCCATGGTGCAAGCCGGTACCGCGGCTTCGGCCTCGGCCGCCCCGGCATCCTCTTCCCGGCGGAGCCGGACGAACACCACGACCACCATCGGCACGCCGACCCACAGCAGAACGGCGGGCACCACCAGCCCGGACAGCCGTACCGGGTCGAACGGCCCGGATCCCAGCCGTCCCCCGGCCAGCCACGCGAGCAGCCCGACGGCGACGGCCGTGAGGACCCCGGTTGCGGCGACCGCGCGCAGCCGCGCCGCGGCACCGGTGGCGGCCAGGCAGGCACGCCCGGCCAGCACCCCGACGGCAATGGGCAACAAGAACACCACAGCAGCCCACACCGGGGGCGCGGACGTCGGCAGCGCAGCCAGGAGCGGGAAGCTCGAACGCTCCCCCGCGGAGGCGGCAAGCGGGGTGGCCACGCCGGTACCGACCGCGATACCGGGGCCGAGTGCCCAGCTCAACGAGGCGATGACCGCGTTGGGGAGATACGCGAGCGCGAGCAGCGTGACGCCGAGGCCGGCCCCGAAGTCGGGGGCGAGCTCCTCGTAGGCCGCCGCGACGTCCGCCACCCCCAGTGCCAGGCCCACCAGCAGGACCACGGACCCGACGAGCACGAGCCCGGTGACCGCCATCGCGGTGGCGCGCAGGGTGGGGCGGAACCAGCCGGGGAAGCGTCCGAGCCATCCCGACGGCCATCCACAGGCCCGCAGCACGCCGACCGTCGCAGCCACTCCCGCGACGAGGCCGCCGCCGACCATCGCGGACCACGGGGTCACGACCACCTCCGCCGCCCGCGGCAGCAGCGCGCTGCCCAGCACGGCGACGGAGGCGTGGGCACCCGCGATGCTGGCCACCACCGCTCCGGCCTCGGCGCGGGCCCGGCACTCGAGCCTGCGCACCGCCCATCCGGAACCGAGAACGACGACTCCGGCGACCGCGATCGTCGGCAGCAGCGGCAGCACGCTCAGCGGCTGGCCACCCAACGCGAGCGGGATCTGGTGCGCGGCCAGCCACAGCGGGATCGCGGCGGCGAACGCACCGTCGATCGAGATGCCGCCGCCCCCGGTCGCGATGACGAGGACCGCAGCGGGCACGAGCAGCGCATAGCTGACGATGACCGTGCCCATGGCACCGGCCAGCAGCAGTCGCAGGCGGTCCAGGCCCACGACGGCGCCCGTGTCCGACGGGTCGTCGGAGCCGTCCGGATCGGGGTCGGTGTCGGGGCCGGCGAGAGTGCGGGTCACGGCCTCAGGGTCTCAGCGCGGAGCCCCACGACGGGTCAGGCACGCCGGGCGCTGTCGTGCGACAGGCGATGCGGCCGAAAGCCCGGCCGCGGTGACGCAGTGCGACCGCCGTGGCCGGGTGCCGTCAGTTCTGCGACCGGTCGCCGGGCTGGATGAACCTGGTCTGCTCGCCGCCGCCACCACCGCGACCCTCGTCCGGGTTCTGGGGGGTGTCGCGCTGCTCGTGACGGCCCTCGACCGACTCCTGCCAGCCGGGCTGGGCCGGGGCGGCCTCACCCTGCGGGTACGCCGCCGTGACGTCGGAAGCCCCGGGGGCGCCGGACGCGAGCGGGGTGCCGGGGGACGGGGTGTCGGCGGTGGCGTCGGCCGGGGCGCCGCCGTACCAGTTGGGAGCCGCTGCGGGACGGGCACCGGGGTCGGGCTGGCCGGGAGCGCCCTGCTGACCCCAACCGCCCTGGGCAGGGGGCTGGCCGTAAGCGGGCTGGCCGCCGTAACCCTGCTGCCCGTACCCGGGCTGCTGGGCCCCGTAGGGCGCCTGCTGGCCGTAGCCGGGCTGGCCGCCGTAACCCTGCTGCCCGTAACCGCCCTGGCCCGGTCCGTACTGCTGGTACCCACCCTGCTGCTGGGGGTAGCCCTGCGGCGGGTACTGGCCTCCGTAGCCCTGCTGCGGGTGGCCCTGCGCGGGCCGCGAGCGGGGCGTCGGCGCCTTGACGAGCCCGGCGTCGAGCAGCACCGCACCGATGACGGCCACGGCCTCCAGGAACGCGAGCACCAGGGCGACCACCACGGTGGTGGACGGCACGCCGAGGGTGACCAGCTGGAGGAGCAGCAAGGTGCCGGTGGTGACCACGACAGCGGCGGGCACCAGCACGCGTCCGGCCTTCGGCAGCAGCGCCGCACCGGCCAGGAGCCCACCGCCCACCAGCAGCGGCGCGACGATCGACGAGGCGAAGCCGCCCAGGTTGTCGAAGAAGCCCAGGAGGTAGATCACCAGGGCCAGACCGGCCGCGACGAGCGTCAGCAGCCGCGCCGGGCCGGGGGCGAGGGGCGCGTCGGCAGCACCCGTCCGGTTGGGCTGCTCGGCGCCTGACGCCGAGGCCTCCGTCGGGGACGACCCCGTGACCGGTGGCGTGGACGACCCCGACGGCGACGAGGCGCCGTGGGCCGGTGTCGCCCCTGGTGTCCCGGGCTGCTGACTCATGAACGAACTCCCTCGGTGCGGACTCCGCGGTCCGTTGCAGGCGGTCTCAGAACGCTAACCCATAGCGGCGGTGGGTGTGTGCCCGGGAGAACCGGGTTCCCTCCGCAGTCGGGGAAGCCACGCTCCGGCCCGGTGAGGGCGGAACGTGGCTTCCCCGCGGAGGTGCGGTACTAGCCGGCGGTGATGAGCTCGCGCATCAGGTCGGCGGTCTCGCTGGGGGTCTTGCCGACCTTGACCCCGGCGGCCTCGAGGGCTTCCTTCTTGGCCTGGGCAGTGCCGGCGGAGCCGGAGACGATGGCTCCGGCGTGGCCCATGGTCTTGCCCTCGGGGGCGGTGAACCCGGCGACGTAGCCGACGACGGGCTTGGTGACGTTGGCCTTGATGAACTCCGCGGCGCGTTCCTCGGCGTCGCCGCCGATCTCGCCGATCATCACGATCGCGGTGGTGTCGGGGTCGGCCTCGAACGCGGCCAGTGCGTCGATGTGGGTGGTTCCGATGACCGGGTCACCACCGATTCCGATCGCGGTGGAGAACCCGATCTCGCGCAGTTCGTACATCATCTGGTAGGTCAGCGTGCCCGACTTCGACACCAGCCCGATCGGGCCCGCGCCGGCGATGTCGGCGGGGATGATGCCCGCGTTCGACTTGCCAGGGCTGATGATCCCGGGGCAGTTCGGACCGATGATCCTGGTCCGGTTCCCCTTCGCCACGGCGTGCGCCCAGAAGTAGGCGGAGTCGTGCACCGGGATGCCCTCGGTGATCACCACGGCGAGGGGGATCTCCGCGTCGATCGCCTCGATCACGGCGTCCTTGGCGAACTTCGGCGGCACGAACACGACGCTGACGTCGGCCCCGGTCTCCTTCATCGCCTCCTCGACGGTGCCGAAGACGGTGAGGTCCTTGCCCCCGATCGTCACCGTGGTGCCGGCCTTGCGGGCGTTCACCCCACCCACGATGTTGGTGCCTGCCGCGAGCATCTTCGCGGTGTGCTTGGTGCCCTCACCGCCGGTGATGCCCTGCACGATCACCCGGCTGTTCTCGTTCAGGAAAATCGCCATGACTCAGACCCCCGCAGCCGCAAGCTCGGCGGCCCGGTCGGCCGCGTTGTCCATCGTGTCCACCTGGGTGACCAGCGGGTGGTTCGCCTCGTCGAGGATCCGGCGGCCCTCGAGCACGTTGTTGCCGTCCAGCCGCACGACCAGCGGCTTCGTCGCGGCGTCACCGAGGATCTTCAGCGCCTCGACGATGCCGTTGGCCACCGCGTCGCACGCGGTGATCCCGCCGAAGACGTTGACGAACACGCTCTTCACCGCGGGGTCGCCCAGGATGACGTCCAAGCCGGCCGCCATGACCTCGGCCGAGGCGCCGCCGCCGATGTCGAGGAAGTTGGCCGGCTTCACGCCGCCGTGCTTCTCACCCGCGTACGCGACCACGTCGAGGGTCGACATGACCAGGCCCGCGCCGTTGCCGATGATGCCGACCTCGCCGTCGAGCTTGACGTAGTTGAGGTCCTTCGCCTTCGCCTTCGCCTCGAGCGGGTCCTCGGTGCGCTGGTCGACCAGGTCGGCGTGGCCGGGGTGGCGGAAGCCGGCGTTCTCGTCGAGCGTGACCTTGCCGTCCAGCGCGATGACCTTGTCCTGCGGGTCGCGCACGAGAGGGTTGACCTCAACGAGGGTGGCGTCCTCGGAGACGAAGGTCTCCCACAGCTTCACGATCACGTCGGCCGCCTCGTCGGCGACCGCCGCCGGGATCTTGCCCTGCGCCACGATCTCGGCCGCCTTGGCCTTGTCGACACCCGCGATCGCGTCCACCGGCACGCGCGCCAGCGCATCCGGACGCTCGACGGCGAGCTGCTCGATCTCCATGCCGCCCTCGGCCGAGCACATGGCGAGGAACGTGCGGTTGGACCGGTCCAGAAGGAAGGAGAAGTAGTACTCCTCCGCGATCTCGCTGGCCGCGGCGATCAGCACGCGGTGCACCGTGTGGCCCTTGATGTCCATGCCGAGGATCGCCTCGGCCCTCTCCTTCGTCTCCTCCGGAGTCTTCGCGAGCTTGACGCCGCCCGCCTTACCCCGGCCGCCGGTCTTCACCTGCGCCTTGACCACCACGGCGGTGCCGAGCTCGGCCGCGACCGCAGCCGCCTCGTCCGCCGTCTCCGCCGTCCGGCCCGGCAGCACCGGGACTCCGTGGGCGGCGAAGAGGTCCTTCGCCTGGTACTCGTACAGGTCCACTGGCTCTCCCTAAATCCCCACTGCGCCGTGCCGCTGCGGGCCTGGAGCCCGCGCCATCACCTGCCGACGCGACACTAGCGACGCCCCGCGTACCGGCCCTGAGCTGCCCCGGTGACCGCAGTCACGCCATCGGGCGTCCGGTTCGGCGCCGTTCATGACGATCCGGAACCGGCGCCATCTGCATCTGTCACCTACCGTCGACCCATGGCGCTCGTCCGGGCGGGACTGGGCCGCCTGGCCACGGTGGCCGCGGCGGCGCAGACGACCGCGATCGAAATCGGTCGAGCGGGCGCGTATGCCGCACGCACCTTCGGCGCCCCGGCAGGAGTCCGCGGCCTCGCCGTCGAGTGGGCGTGGCTGGCCGCCCACCTGGTGGTGTACCCGGCAGGTCTCCTGCGCGAGCAGCTCGCCGACTCCGGCGGCTACCGGACCGACTCGCTCCCGCCGGTGCGGCGCAGCCTCCTCGTCACCGACCTGGAAGCCGCCGGGACGCCGATCCTGCTGGTGCACGGGATCATGGACAACCGGTCGGTGTTCACCGTGTTCCGCAGGTCCCTGCGCAGGCGCGGCTTCGGCGCCGTGCACGCGGTGAACTACAGCCTCTTCACCGGCGACATCCGCACCGCGGCCCACCAGCTCGGGAGCCACGTGGAGCAACTGCGGGAGCGCACCGGCGCCGAGAAGGTGCACATCGTCGGGCACTCGCTGGGCGGCATGATCGCCCGGTACTACGTGCAGCGCATGGGCGGCGCGGCGGTCGTCGACACGCTCGTGACGCTGGGCAGCCCGCACGGCGGCACCCTCACGGCCCATCTGCTGCCGACCCCGCTGGCGCGCCAGCTCCGGCCGGGCTCGGACCTGATCGAGGAGCTCCGCAGGCCGGCGCCCCGCTGTGCCACCCGGTTCCTCGTCGTGTGGAGCCGCATGGACCAGATGGTCATCCCCCAGCGCAACGGCCGCCTGATACATCCGGACCTCGATGTCGAGGAGCTCGAACTACGTGACGTCGGTCACTTGTCCATGCCGATCGATCCTCGAGCGGTGCACTGGGTAGCCACGGCACTCGCCCGTTCGGACCACCGGCCTCACCCGTTGATCCGAGGTCAACGCCAACGACCGGCCCCGGACGACACGCTCGGTCACCCCGCCTCTCCGGCGTCCTGAGCGCCGCGGGATTCACCCGCGACACGCCGCGCCAGATTTGCCCGCTGACCACACCGGCGCTACGTTTCGCCCGTCCGGATCACAGGCCGGTCACGACAGCAGCGGTGGCGACCCCGATCGCCACTGCGGGTTTCCCCAGCCCGCGCGGTCAGGACCCGATGCGGACACCACCGGTTAGACGTCGAGAAGGGCAGGACTTGGCGCGCCACCGCTCCCCAAGCGGCGCCCAGGCGGACAACCCCGATCGCGCGACGCCCCAGCGTGTCGTCGCGGTCCCGAGCGGGCACCGCCTTCCGGCGCCACCCGCCGCACCGGTTCCGGCGCGATCTGCCGCACCGGTGCGCAGCCGGGTCACTGCGGCCGACCCCGGCCGTCCGGTGCCCGGGCGCGTCGTCGCGGTCCCCCATGGGCACCGCCTGCCGGCGCCGCCCACCGCATCGCTGCGCGGCCGGGCCACCGTCGCCGCGGTCGCCGCAGGCGCGGCGGTGGCGGCCGGGCAGACGCTCGTCTCGCCGCTGCTCGGTGGCGCAGACCTCGCGCCGCAGGCCATCGGCGCACTGGTCCCCGTCGCCGACGTCACCCACGCCCCCGCCGCCGGCCCCGCTGTCGACGCGATCGGTGGCGACCAGCTGCTGCCCGACCCGTTCGCACTCGGCGAGCTGGACCCCGCCTCGCAGGTCGACGTGCAGAACCTGGCGAAGGCCGTGGACCTGGGCCGCGAGCTGGCCCGCCAGGCGGCGATGATCGAGGCCGCGCTCGCCAACGGTGCCCCCGAGGCGCACCTGTACGGCGACTTCGCGTTCGTGCGCCCGACACTCGGTCGCCTCACCTCGGTCTTCGGCTCCCGCTGGGGGGTCTCCCACAACGGCATCGACATCGCCGGCCCGATCGGCACCCCGATCTACGCGCTCACCGACGGCGTGGTCGAGGAGGCGGGACCGGCCAGCGGCTTCGGCCTCTGGGTGGTGCTGCGCCACACCGACGGCTCGCAGAGCGTGTACGGCCACGTGAACCGCATGTTCGTGCACGTCGGCGAGAAGGTGAAGGCCGGCGAGGAGATCGCCGAGATGGGCAACCGCGGTTACTCCACCGGGCCCCACCTGCACTTCGAGATCTGGGACAGCGGCGGCACGAAGATCAACCCGATCCCGTGGCTGCGCAAGCGCGGCATCGACTTCTAGACCGGGTGCCACCGCACCCCGGGCGCCGGGCGCCCGGGGCCCGCGCTCACAGCTTCTGCAGCGGTACCCCTCCGATGAGCATCAGCCGCACGGTGCCCGCGCTACCGAAGTCGATCGTGACGGTGGCCCGCGCCCCGGCGCCGTCGGAGGCGATCACCGTGCCGAGGCCGTACTTGTCGTGGTTGACGCGGTCGCCGACATCGAGGCTGATGGTGGGGGCGAGCGAGCGCTGGGGCACGTTCCAGCTGCCCCGGTCGGTGGCGGCGGGACGACGACCGAACCCGAAACTGCCCACCGGCGCCGACCGCTCCGGCTCGGACCGGCGCCACTCGACCAGGTCGTCGGGGACCTCGGCGAGGAACCGGGACGCCGGGTTCGCGTTGGGCTGCCCGAACGTCGAACGGATCATCGCCCTGGTCAGGTACAGCCGCTCCTGCGCCCGCGTGATGCCGACGTAGGCCAGGCGCCGCTCCTCCGCGAGCTCGGCGGGGTCGCCCATGGCGCGCATGTGCGGGAACACCCCGTCCTCCCAGCCGGTGAGGAACACGACGGGGAACTCCAGGCCCTTGGCGGTGTGCAGGGTCATCAGCGTGACCATGCCCTCGTCGTTGTCCGGGATCGAGTCGGCGTCGGCCACCAGGGCGACCCGCTCGAGGAACGCGGCCAGCGAGCCGGGCGGAGGCGCGCCGACGGCCACGTCGGAGTCGTCGAGATCGGCCACGGCGGCGTCGCCCGCGAACTCCCGGGCGACGGTGACGAGCTCGGCGAGGTTCTCCAGCCGCGACCCGTCCTGCGGATCCTCGCTGGCCTCCAGCTCGGCCGTGTACCCCGTCTTCGCGTAGACGGCCTCCAGCAGCTCGGAGGTCTCCTCGCCGCGCTCCACCAGCTCGGCGAGGTCGTCGAGGATGCGCACGAACGCCGCGATGCAGCGCTGCGAGCGGGTGGCCAGACCGGGGACCCGTTCCGGCTGCTCGGCAGCGGTGCGCAGGGCGGCGGCGAACGAGATGCGCTCGCGGTCGGCGTAGGTGGCCACCAGCTCCTCGGCGCGGTCGCCGATCCCCCGCTTGGGCACGTTGAGGATGCGCCGGAGGCTGACCGTGTCCTCCGGGTTGGACAGCACGCGCAGGTAGGCCAGCGCGTCGCGGACCTCGCGGCGCTCGTAGAACCGCACCCCGCCGACGACCTTGTACGGCAGCCCCACCCGCAGGAACACGTCCTCGAACACCCGGGACTGGGAGTTTGTGCGGTAGAAGACGGCTACGTCGGAGTTGCGCACCTCGCCGGAGTCGACCAGCCGGTCGATCTCCTGGGCGACGAACGCGGCCTCGTCGTGCTCGTTGTCGGCGACGTAGCCGACGACCTTCTGCCCGTCACCCTGCTCCGACCACAGCCGCTTGTCGCGGCGGTCCGGGTTGCGCGCGATCACGGCGTTGGCGGCGGTGAGGATGCGCTGGGTGGAGCGGTAGTTCTGCTCCAGCAGGATCGTGCGGGCGTCCGGGTAGTCCTGCTCGAACTCGATGATGTTGCGGATGCTGGCGCCGCGGAACGCGTAGATCGACTGGTCGGAGTCGCCCACCACGCACAGCTCGGCGGGCGGCGCGCCCTCGGCGGCGGGCGCCACCAGCTCGCGCACCAGCGCGTACTGCGCGTGGTTGGTGTCCTGGTACTCGTCGACGAGCACGTGGCGGAAGCGGCGGCGGTAGTACTCCGCGACGGCGGGCAGGCGCTGCAGCAGCGCGACCGTCTCCATGATGAGGTCGTCGAAGTCGAACGCGTTGGCCGTGCGCAGCCGGGCCTGGTAGACGGCGTAGACCTCGGCGACCTTGCGCTCGTACTCGTTGGTGGCGCGCTCGGCGGCGTCCTGCGGGGCCAGCAGCTCGTTCTTGAGGTTGGAGATCTGCGCGGCCAGCCCGCGGGCGGCGAACTTCTTCGGGTCGAGCTCCAGGTCGCGCCCGACCAGCCCGACGAGCCTGCGGGTGTCGTCGGCGTCGTAGACGGAGAATGCGCTGCGCACACCCAGGTGCTGGGCCTCGCGGCGCAGGATCCGGACGCACATCGAGTGGAACGTGGACACCCACATCGCGTTGGCGCGGCGCCCGACCAGCGCGTCGACGCGCTCCTTCATCTCGGCGGCGGCCTTGTTGGTGAACGTGATCGACATGATCTCGCCGGGGTGTGCCCCGCGCTCGGCGAGCAACCAGGCGATGCGGTGGGTGAGCACCCGGGTCTTGCCCGAGCCCGCGCCCGCGACGATCAGCAGCGGGGACCCTTCGTGGACCACCGCCTCGCGCTGGCGCGGGTTGAGACCCTCCAGCAACGCCGCGCCGCGGGCGGTGCGGGGCTGGACGGTGCGGGCGGGTAGTTCGAACAGCGCGCTCATCGTGTTCGAAGAGTACCGGCGGCTTCTGACGGGGCCTGCTGTGGCACACTCGGAACGTGCGACTGAGCAGGCGATTTTTCTACGGGTACCGGACACCGGTGCCCGTGGCCTGCTGACCAGCCCCCACGACGCCCCGGAGTCCTCAGGACCCGGGGCGTTCTCGCGTCACGGGCCAGGGCTCCCGACCTGGAGGAGATCATGACCGTGACCACCGGCGACAACACCGCTCCCGCCGACGACGAGCCCGCCGACGACATCCCGGCCGAGGACGAGATCCAGGACCTGCGCGTCGAGATCGACCGTCTCGACGCCGAGATCCTCCGGCTGGTGCAACGGCGCACGCATGTCTCGCAGCGCATCGGCCGGGCCCGGATGGCCGCAGGTGGCCCGCGGATCGTCTACAACCGGGAGATGGCGGTGCTCGCCCGCTTCCGTGAGCTGGGTGCCGAGGGCCGCGAGCTCGGGATGCTGCTGCTGCGGCTGGGACGCGGCAGGCTCGGCGGTCGCTGAGTTCCCCCGGGTGCGAGTCCCCCTGTCGGATCCACCCCCTCGGTGGCGTTTCGTGGCACTGTTGACGACATGGGCACCGTGTTCGGGATCGTCGCAGCGGTTGTCGCTCTGGTCGGGCTCCTCGCCGCACTGGGACACGTCGGCTACCTCGCCATGCTCAACAACGCCGCCAAGAAGCGCGGGCTGTCCGGGGGCACCACCACCGACTACGTCAACAGCCGGTGGAAGGTCGCGGGCGGCACCGCGGGAGTCGCCCTCCTCGCCCTGCTGATGACGTCGTCGGACTCGGTGCCGATCGACCTGGTGGGGCTGCTGCTCGGCGGCGGGGCCGGCCTCTACGCGAAGCAGGCGCTCGACTCCACGCGGTCGCGTTTCCGCAGCCTGCCCTGATCGCCTGACGCGGTCCCCCGCTCGTCCGGTGACTAGTGCGGCGGCCACAAACGTCCACCGGGTTCCTCGCGCGCCCATGCGGCCCCTCGCTGCGTTGCCGCCCTGACGAATACCCCGGTATGAGCTGCGGTCGGCGCCTTGCGAGGAACCACCTGGATCCCGCGATCAACCCGGCAACGTTCGTGGCCACCGCACTAGAGTTCGCCGGTGACCACGCCTCCCCCTGAACCCCTCCGGCCTCGCGCCGGGGTGCGGACCGACGTCGAGCGCGCGCTCGTCGTCACCGCCCATCCCGACGACGTCGACTTCGGGGCCGCCGGCACGGTCGCCGCCTGGACGGCGGCCGGTATCGAGGTCACCTACTGCATCTGCACGTCCGGTGACGCCGGCGGCTACGACAACACCCCGCGCGACGCGATGGGCCCGCTGCGGGAGGCCGAGCAGCGGGCTGCCGCGGCCGCGGTCGGGGTGCGGGACGTCCGCTTCCTCCGGTACCCGGACGGCAGGCTGACCCCCAGCATCGAGCTGCGCCGCGACATCAGCCGCGAGATCAGGAGGGTCCGGCCGCACCGCGTCCTGACGCAGTCCCCGGAGATCTACTGGTCCCGGCTGGGCGTGTCCCACCCCGACCACCGGGCGGCGGGGGAGGCGGCGCTCGCCGCGGTCTACCCCGACGCGCGCAACCCGTTCGCCCATCCCGAACTGCTCGCCGACGAGGGGCTCGAGGCATGGACGGTCGGCGAGCTGTGGGTCATGGGAGCGCCGGACGAACGCATCGACCATGCCGTGGACGTGACCGACACGTTCGACCGCAAGATCGCCGCACTGCGGGAGCATCGCTCGCAGACGTCCCACATGGACGACCTGGAGAGCCGGCTGCGGGGCATGACCCGGCGCTGGGCGCAGCGGTTCGACTTCCCGGGAAATCGGCTGGCCGAGGCCTTCCAGGTCATCACCATTGGATGAGCGGTAGCTGCACCGCGACGAACGGAAATACTCCATCTGGGTGAAAAACGCTGGGCGGACGAATGACTCTTGGTTTACCAGAACCACATCCGGTAGACATTCGGTCGTCCGTTCACTCAAAGGGAGGACGTTGCAGTGGCTCAGATGGTTTCTCGCGGCGGCTCGCGGCTGACTCCGGTCAGCGTGGTCACGGTCGCCGATCTGCTGAGCCGCAACGCTCCGGTGACCACCAAGCTCGACGTCAACGAATCCGCTACCGGCGTCTCCGTCGGCAGCCTGCTGCGTCGTGAGGGTCGCGCCCCGCACGCCCTCGACCGGCCCGTGCAGCCCCGGGCCCACCAGGAGTTCGAGGGCACCGACGAGCCCACCACCGTCCATGCCGTCGTGGAGCCCGCCGGGAAGTCCGCGATCGTCAAGCGCGGCGCAGTGGCGGCCGGCGCGCTCCTGGCCGTGGGGTCGGTGCTCGGCGCCGCCGCGCTCACCGAGATCGCCCCCACCGGCACCGAGGCGCAGGGCGCCCAGGGCGACGGCTGGGCGGGTCAGGGCCGGCTCGACAAGAGCTCCGCGGCACCCGTGCTGCCCACCGCGAGCGTGATCGACCCGTCCTCCGCCACCGACTCACTCGACGCGGGCGCGGGCGCACCCACGTCCTGGGTGCCCGTCGCGTTCCCCACCGCGATCGCGGGCGTGCCCACGGTGCTGGCGGCAGCCAACGGCGCGCCGAGCAGCGCGGTGCCCGGCGCCTCCCAGAGCAGCACGGGTGGCTCCAGCGCCGCTCCGAGTGCCCCCGCAACCGGCGCATCCGCTGCCCGGACCACCGAGAACCCGGCTCCCCCCGCCCCGCCCACCGCCGCAGGCGACTCCGCCGTCGCGAAGGTCGGCAACACCGCAGGCGGCACCGTCGAGAACGTCGGAGGGGCCCTCCCGGGCACCGTCGGCAAGACGGTCGGGGGCCTCGGCACCACCGTCAAGGACACCGGCGACACGCTCGACAAGGTCACCGCGCCGGTCACCGACACGCTCTCCCCGGTCACCGGGCCGGTCGTCTCGCTGCTCAGCACCAACAGCTCCGCCAAGACCTCCGCTCCCCAGCAGGCCGACGACGAGTCGTCGAGCGACGACGAGAAGAGCGGCCGCCACAGCCGCAGCGACGACGACGACCGCAGCGACGACGGTGGCAAGAACGACAGCGACCGCGACAGCGGAGGCTCTGGCGGCCTCCTCGGCGGCGTCGGCAAGGTCGCCGCGGGCCTGCTCGGCGGCTGACCGCCCGGGAGCGGACCGGCGGGTTACACCAGCCGCCGGTCCGACGCCCACCGCGACAGCTCGTACCGGTTGGACAGCTGCGTCTTGCGCAGCACGCTCGACACGTGCGTCTCCACCGTCTTCACCGAGATGAACAGCTCCCCGGCGATCTCCTTGTAGGCGTAGCCGCGCGCGAGCAGCCGCAGCACGTCCCGCTCCCGCCGGGTGAGCAGGTCGAGCTCAGGATCACCGGGCGGGGCGGCACCCGGCCGCTCGGAGAACACGTCGAGCACGAAGCCGGCCAGCCGCGGTGAGAACACCGCGTCGCCCGACCGCACCCGCCGCACGGCGTCGGCGAGCTCACTGCCCGAGATCGTCTTCGTGACGTACCCGCGCGCGCCCGCCCGGATCACCGCGATGACGTCCTCCGCGGCGTCCGACACGCTCAACGCCAGAAAGACCACGTCGGGCAGCTCCGGCCGCAGCTGGCGCAGCACCTCCGCGCCCCCACCGTCGGGCATGTGGACGTCGAGCAGCACCACGTCGGGCCGCAGGTGGCGGATCGCGGCAACCGCCTCGTCCACGGAGCCCGCCTCGCCCACCACCGTGACGTCGGGGACGTGGCGGTCGAGCTCCGCGCGTACCCCCGAGCGGAACAGGCCGTGGTCGTCGACCAGGAAGACCCGGATCGGCGCGGGGACCGGGGCACCCGGAGTCTCGTCGGGGGTGTCGGTCATGGCGTCGCTTCCTCCTGGGCCCGGGCCTCCGGCTCGGGTTCCGTGTCGGCCGGTTCGTCCACCGGCATGCTCAGGTGCACCTCGGTGCCTTCGCCCGGCGCGCTCCGCAGGCGCACCGCACCGCCGTGCCGCCTCATCCTGCCGTGCACCGAGTCGGCGAGACCGTGCCGGTCGTCCGGCACCGCGTCCGGGTCGAACCCGACGCCCCGGTCGCGGACGAACACGTGCACCTCGGAGGGCTCGACCTCCACGTACGCGCTCACCTCGTCGACCTTGGCGTGCTTCGCGGCGTTGACCATCGCCTCGCGGGCGGCGAGCACGAGTGCCCGCAGGCCGTCGTCGAGCCGGCGGTCGCCGACCACGACCGGCCGGACGTTGATCGCGTAGGTGTCCTCCACCTCGGCCGCGGCCGCGGTGATCGCGGCGGCGAGGCCGGAGTCGAGGGTGGGCTCACCGGACGCGCGCGCGGACCGCCCGTAGCCGGTGGGGCCGTAGAGCCAGTGCCGCAGCTCGCGCTCCTGGCCCCGGGCCAGCCGCAGCACCTCACGCGGCTGGTCGGACTGGCGCTGGATGAGCGCGAGGGTCTGCAGCACCGAGTCGTGCAGGTGTGCGGCGATCTCCGCGCGTTCCGCCTCGACGATGCGCTCACGGCGCTCCTCACCGAGCTCGCGCATCAACCGCACCCACCAGGGAACGGTCAGCACACCCACGCCGAGCAGCGTCGCGAAGACGGCCAGCAACCCGAACTGCACCTGCGAGAGATCGAGGTTGCCGATCAGGAACACACCGATCCCGCTCGCGACGAACACCGCTCCGGCGATCACCCGCAGCAGCGCGGTGCGCCCGCCCCCGGCGATGCCGGTGACCCCGGAGCGCGCGCCCGCCGTCCAGCGGCGGCGCTGCGT
Source organism: Pseudonocardia xinjiangensis (assembly GCF_050948425.1). NCBI lineage: Bacteria > Bacillati > Actinomycetota > Actinomycetes > Pseudonocardiales > Pseudonocardiaceae > Pseudonocardia > Pseudonocardia xinjiangensis. The sequence goes on from NZ_CP192009.1 coordinate 6,889,181, forward strand.
CTCGTCGGCCTCGCGCCACACCACGGCGGCGCCGACGGCCGCCACCCCGAGCGGCCCGACGACCCAGCCCACGACCGTGTTGCCCACCGCGGCGGCGGCGAGGCCCGCGCCGATACCGAGCGCGGCCAGGCCCATCGCCTGCTGGCGCTCGGCGCGCCGGAGCGGCCGGACGACGTCGGTCTGCTCCTGCTGCAGGAAGATCCAGAGCAGCCCGTAGGCCAGCACCCCCGCCCCGCTGACCCCGGTGAGCAGGACGAACGCCGTGCGCACCCAGAGGACGTTGACGCCGAGGTGGTCCGCGACGCCCCCGGCCACCCCTGCGAGGAACCGGCCGCTGCGTCTGCGGGCGAGTGGCGGCGTGCCGGCGGCAGGCGCGCTCGGCTGCGGCGCGGGCGGCGGCGTCGCCTCGGGGACCGTTGTCACGCGTTCATCGTCACATGTGGGCACAGGACTGACATCGGGGAAACCTCCGGGATCACTCCGGGCCATCCCCCATACCCGCGGGCCCGGACGCCGAGCAAGCTCTGTCCCATGGAGGCAGAAGAACAATGAACCGGACAGACGTGCACACCACGCTGCGGGAGATGTGGGACACCCGGCCTGCGCGACCGCGCGACGACCGGCAGGTAGCGGGTGTGGCGGCCGCGATCGCACGCCGCTACGACATCGACCCGACGCTGGTGCGCGTCGGCTTCGTCGTCGCGGCCTTCACGGGGATCGGCGCCGCGCTCTACATCGCCGGCTGGTTCCTGCTCCCGGAGCAGCCTGCCGACCCCACCGCACCGGCACAGCCGCGGCCACCCAGGACGGTCCTGGTCATCGGCCTGGCAATCGCCGCGCTGGTGAGCGTCGGGTCGATCTTCGGCGGCGACGACCGAGGCATCCTGTTCCCCGCGCTGGCCGTCGCGGTCCTGCTGTTCCTGCTGCACCGCAGCCGGGGCCACCGCGGAACGGGCGCCGCGGCTTCGGCCGGGGCCGAAGCTCCCACCACGATCACGCCGAGCGGCGTCTCCCTGTCCAAGGAGACCGCCGGTACCGCGACCCCTCCGGGAGCCACGACTCCGCCGGCATGGGACCCGCTGGGTGCCGCCCCGTTCGCCTGGGACCTCCCGGAGCCGTCGCCGGTCGGGCCACCGCCTGCACCTGCGCAGCGCCGGCTGCCCGTCACCTCGGTGACCCTCGGTCTCGCTTTGCTCGCGGGCGGCATCACGGCCGTGATCATGCTCCTGGCCGGGGCGCTCACACTGGCGAACCTGCCGGTGGTCCTCGGCGTGACGCTCGCCGTGATCGGCGCCGGCCTGGTGCTGGGCGCGTTCGTCCGCTCCGGCCGCGGCCTGATCCCGGTGGCCCTGGTGCTCGGTGCGCTGACCTGGGCGCTGGTGGCCGCGCCGCTGGACCGCTGGCAGGGCAACGGCGTCGGCGAGCTGCGTGCGGCCCCCACCACCGTCGCGGCGCTGCAGCCCAGCTACCAGCGCACCGCCGGTGAGATCGCGCTCGACCTGCGCAACCTCGACCTGTCGGTGCCCCCGGGCGGCAACGCGAGCCCGGTGCGCTCCGCCATCACGCTCGGCGTCGGCGACGTCGAGCTCTGGGTGCCTCAGAACGCGGACCTCACCCTGACCAGCACCACCGGTGTGGGCGACGTGGAGTTCGACGGCCGGTCGGAGTCCGGCCCGGGTGCCCACATCGCCGTCACCGACGACCTGGGCGCCGACGGCGTCCCCACCGGACGACCGCTCGTCGTGACGATCGAGACGGGCGCAGGCAGCGTGGAGGTGCACCGTGGCTGACACGTGGAACGAGCAGCCGACCGGTTCGGCTGCCCCCGCGGCCCGGCGCCGCGGCCCGGACCTGCTGATGATTCTGGTCGGGGTGCTCGCGCTGGGAATGTCGGCAGCGGCGTTCGTGGGTGAGGTGCCGTCGCTCGCCGGGCTCGACCCCCGGTGGCTGCTCGCCGCAGGGGCCACGGTGATCGGGCTCCTGCTGCTGGTCGGGAGCCTCCGGGGACGCAACGCCGGCTGATCGGCAGGACGACCGGGACCGGCGACGGGGAGTGGCCGGGACCGGAGGTCGCGCTCGGGGGAGCGGCGGCCGCGCAGGGCGGCACCAGGGTTTCGACGACCCTGGTGCCGCCCTCGTCGCGTTCCCGGGGCAGCGATCAGGCCTGGCGGCGGGTGGGCTCCAGCCCGGCGGCCTCGAGTATCTCCGGCACGCCCCGCTCGTAGCCGACGGACATCACGTGCACCCCGGCCACACCGGGGACCTCCCGCAACGCCGCGACGGTCTCCGCGGCCGCGGCCATGCCCTCCGCAGCGACCCGGTCGGCGGGCACCCCGCGGAGCCTCCGCTCGAACGAGGGCGGGATGACGACGCCGGGGATGCCGGCCATGAACTCGAGGGCCCGCAGCGACCGGATCGGCCCGACGCCGGCCAGGATCCCGCACCGGCCGTCGAGCCCGAGGTCGCGCACCTTCTGCATCCAGACGACGAAGTCGTCGACGTCGAACACGAACTGGGTCTGCACGAACTCGGCCCCGTCGGCCACCTTCTGCTCGAGCCGGTCGGGCACACCCGTACCCGTGTCGACCGCGCCGAGCAGGTACTGCGGAGCCGGGTCGATGGCCCGGCCGGACATCAGCCGGCCCTCGTCCCGCAGCGTGCGCGCCACGTTCATCAGGCCGCTGGAGCTCAGGTCGAACACGGGGGTGGCGTCGGCGTGGTCACCGCGCTCGGGCCGGTCACCGGTCATCAGCACGAGGTTGGGGACGCCGAGAGCGCCCGCCGAGAGCAGGTCGGACTGCAGGGCGATGCGGTTGCGGTCGCGGCAGGTCATCTGCATGACCGGCTCGAGGCCCTCGGCGAGCGCGACGATGCTGCCGGCGAAGCTCGACACCCGGACCTGGGCACCCTGGTTGTCGGTGACGTTCGCGGCGTCCACCCAGTCGCGCAACAGCGCGGCGGACTCGCGGATCTCGTCCACGTCGGCGCCGCGCGGCGGCCCGATCTCGGCGGTGACGGCGAACCGTCCGGTGCGTAAGGCGTCGGCGAGGCGGCCGGGCCGCTCCGCCGGGACCGCTACTCCCACTCGATCGTGCCCGGTGGCTTGCTGGTGACGTCGAGAACCACGCGGTTGACCTCCGCGACCTCGTTGGTGATCCGGGTGGAGATCCGTTCCAGCACGTCGTAGGGCAGCCGCGTCCAGTCGGCGGTCATGGCGTCCTCGCTGGACACCGGCCGCAGGACCACCGGGTGGCCGTAGGTGCGGCCGTCGCCCTGCACCCCGACGCTGCGGACGTCGGCGAGCAGCACCACGGGGCACTGCCAGATGGTGCGGTCCAGCCCGGCGGCGGTGAGCTCCTCCCGCGCGATCGCGTCGGCGGCCCGCAGCGTCTCGAGCCGGTCGTGGGTGACCTCGCCGATGATCCGGATTCCCAGCCCGGGACCGGGGAACGGCTGGCGCTCCACGATCGCCTCCGGCAGCCCCAGCTCGGCCCCCACCCTGCGCACCTCGTCCTTGAACAGCGCGCGCAGCGGCTCGACCAGCGCGAACTCGATGTCGTCCGGCAACCCGCCGACGTTGTGGTGGCTCTTGATCGTGGCCGTGCCGGAGCCGCCACCGGACTCGACGACGTCGGGGTAGAGCGTGCCCTGCACGAGGAAGCCCACATGTTCCTCGGCCGCCACCTCCGCCGTGGCCGCCTCGAAGACGCGGATGAACTCCCGGCCGATGACCTTGCGCTTCTCCTCCGGGTCGATGACCCCGGCGAGCGCGTCGAGGAACCGCTTGTTCGCATCGACGGTGTGCAGCTTCGCTCCTGTGGCGGCGACGAAGTCGCGCTCCACCTGCTCCCGCTCACCTGCCCGCAGCAGCCCGTGGTCGACGAACACGCACGTGAGCCGGTCGCCGATCGCCCGCTGCACCAGCGCCGCCGCCACCGCGGAGTCGACACCGCCCGACAGCCCGCAGATCGCCCTGCCCTCGCCCACCTGGGCGCGCACCGCGTCGATCGTGTCGTTGATGATCGACGACGTGGTCCAGCCGGGAGCGATCCCGGCGATCTCGTGCAGGAACCGGCGCATCACCTCGCGCCCGTACGGCGAGTGGCCGACCTCCGGGTGGTACTGGACGCCCGCGAGGCGCCGCTCGGTGTCCTCGAACGCCGCCACCTTCGCCCGCTCGGACGACGCCGTGACCACGAAACCCTCCGGCGCGCGCACCACCGAGTCGCCGTGGCTCATCCACACCGGGTGCCGGGCCGGGAGCCCGTCGTGCAGCGCGCCGGGCGCGGCACAGACCGTCAGCTCGGTGCGCCCGTACTCGCGGGTGCCGTCCGGCGCCACCTCCCCGCCCAGCGACCGCGCCATCGCCTGGAAGCCGTAGCAGAGCCCGAGCACCGGGATCCCCGCGGTGAACAGGGCGGGGTCGACGCTCGGCGCGCCCGGCTCGTACACGCTCGACGGACCACCGGAGAGGATCAGCGCGGCGGGTTTCCGCGCCACGATCTCGTCGACGGGGGTGTCGCCCGGCACGATCTCGGAGTACACCTGCGCCTCCCGCACCCTCCGGGCGATCAGCTGGGCGTACTGGGCCCCGTAGTCGACGACGAGGACAGTGGGCGGCTGCACCCGTACCACGATAGTCGGCCCCCGCAGCGGCCCACTGATCCCCGCGACCCGCACGGGAGCGCCCTCGACAGGGCCGTGGTGGACGGCTCACCCGGGATCTCCTCGCGAGCCGAACGCCAGCGCCCTGGTGAGGGCGGTGGTGGAGGGCTCGGGCCGATCATGCGGACCACTGGAACCGTGGGCGCGGTGACGCCGTCCAACCGCGCATGGAACTCACCGGACCCTTCCGTGGCTCGGCCGCCGTCGCATGTGGGCTGCTGACCCCGAAGATGCTGCGCGGCCCACGCTTCCGCCGCGTCTTCCCCGACGTGTACGTGTGTGCCGGGATCGAGCTGGATCTGACGATCCGCTCGCTGGCCGCGCTCGCTCTCGTCGACGGACGAGGTGTCCTGGGTGGCTACTCCGCCGCGGAGTTCCTCGAGGCCACCTGCGGACCAGCGGACGCCCCTGCCGAGATCGTCGTGTGCCACCGGGTTCGCGGCCGTCCTGGACTGCGCGTCCGAGAGGACGTGCTGCCGGCCGACGAGATCACCTGGGTGGACGGGGTGCCCGTCACCTCCCCGCTTCGTACCGCGTACGACCTGGCCCGCCGCTCACCCCTCGTGGAGGCGGTCGTCGCCGTCGATGCGCTCGCGCACGCATCCGGCTTCGCGCCCGAGGAGCTCATCTCCGTCGGCCGCCGACGTCGTGGCCGGCCACCCCGCCCCCGACGACCATGTGTTCGGCCCCAACCGCCTCGACATGGCCTACCCCGGGGTCCGGCTCGTCGTCGAGTACGACGGGGGTGAGCATCGTGCACCGGACAGGGCGTTGCGCGACCTCGACCGGCAGGCGTGGCTCTCCACCGCGGGCTAGCCGTACGCCGGCGCCCTGCGCGCGGCCGTGATGTACGGCTCACGGCACTTGGTCAGCCGCGGACCGTCAGCCCGACCCGCTGGAACTCCTTGAGGTCCGAGTAGCCCGTCTTCGCCATCGCCCGCCGCAGGGCGCCGAACAGGTTCACGGTGCCGTAGGGGCTGTCGGCCGGGCCGAAGAGCACCGACTTCAGGTCCCGCTCGCCCGGCGCGAAGCCGGTCACCTCCGAGCGCGGGAGGGAGGGGTGGGCCGCCGCCGAGGTCCAGTACAGCCCCTGCCCCGGCGACTCGGACGCCTCGGCGAGCTGCTCGCCAAGCATCACGGCGTCGGCCCCGCAGGCGATCGCCTTGGCCATGTCACCCGAGCCGGCCATGCCCCCGTCGGCGATCACGTGGACGTAGCGGCCGCCGGTCTCGTCGAGGTAGTCGCGGCGGGCCGCGGCAGCGTCGACGATCGCGGTGGCCATCGGCACGCCGATCCCGAGTACGTCGTCGGTGGTGGTGGCGGACGACTCCCCGTACCCGACGATCACGCCTGCGGCGCCGGTGCGCATGAGGTGCATCGCGGTGCGGTAGTCACCCACGCCACCGGCCACGACCGGGACGTCGAGGGAGTTGATGAACTCCTTGAGGTTGAGCGGCTCCCCGCCCGATACGTGCTCGGCGGAGATGATCGTGCCCTGCACGACGAGGATCTCGACGCCGGCCGCGAGCAGGTCGGGGGTGAGCTCGCGGGCCCGCTGCGGGCTCACGCGGGCGGCCACCGTGATGCCGGCCGCGCTCACCGTCTTGAGCGCCTCGGTGAGCAGCGCGGGCTGGATCGGGGCGGCGTGCAGCTCCTGCAGCAGGCGCACCGCGGCGGTGGGGTCGTCAGCCGCAGCGGCGTCGAGCACCCGCTCCAGCGCACCCTGGGCGTCTGCGTGCCGGGCCCACAGGCCCTCGGCGTTGAGCACGCCCAGACCGCCCAGCTGCCCGATCCGCACCGCACTGGCCGGCGACACGATGGCGTCGGTCGGGTGGGTCACCAGCGGGATCTCGAACTGGTAGGCGTCGAGCTGCCAGGCGGTGGAGACCTCCTGGGAGCTGCGGGTCCGCCGCGACGGCACGATCTCGACCTGCGACAGGTCATAGCTGCGACGGGCCTCCCGGCCCATCCCGATCTCCACGAGGTCACGCACGGGTGACCAGCGTAGACAGCCCGGGGCGCGGGGTCCTAACGGGCCACGTAGTTGGGCGCCTCGACCGTCATCGTGATGTCGTGCGGGTGGCTCTCCTTGAGCCCCGCCGCGGTGATCCGCACGAGCTGCGCCTGCTGCAGCTGCTCGATCGTCTGCGCACCCGCGTAGCCCATCCCGGACCGCAGCCCGCCGACGAGCTGGTGCACGACCTGGCTGAGAGGACCGCGGAACGGGATGCGCCCCTCGATGCCCTCGGGCACGAGCTTGTCCTCGCTCAGCACGTCGTCCTGGGCGTAGCGGTCCTTCGAGTAGGACTTGCGGCCGCCCTCCCCGCCCCGCGAGCGCATCGCCCCGAGCGAGCCCATGCCGCGGTAGGTCTTGAACTGCTTGCCGCCCACCAGGATCAGGTCGCCCGGCGACTCGGCGGTGCCGGCGAGCAGGCTGCCGAGCATCACCGTGGACGCGCCTGCGGCGATGGCCTTGGAGATGTCACCGGAGTACTGGATGCCACCGTCGCCGATCACCGGTACACCGGCGTCCGCGCAGACCAGCGAGGCCTCGTAGATCGCGGTGATCTGCGGGGCGCCGACCCCGGCGACGACACGGGTGGTGCAGATCGACCCGGGGCCGACCCCCACCTTCACGGCGTCCGCGCCTGCCTCGACGAGCGCCTGGGCACCGGCCCTCGTGGCCACGTTGCCGCCCACCACGTCGACGTTGTGGCCGATCTCGGCCCGCAGCTTGGCCACGGTCTCCAGCACCCGGCGGGAGTGCCCGTGTGCCGTGTCGACCATGACGACGTCGACGCCGGCCTCGACGAGCTGCATCGCGCGCGCGTAGCCCTCTTCGCCGACGCCGACGGCCGCGGCCACGACGAGACGGCCGTCAGGGTCCTTCGTGGCGAGCGGGTACTTCTCGGTCTTGTTGAAGTCCTTGATCGTGATGAGCCCGCGCAGGATGCCGTCGCCGTCGATGATCGGCAGCTTCTCCAGCTTGTGCCGGCGCAGCAGGCCGAGCGCCGCCTCCGCGGTGACGCCCACCCGGGCGGTGATCAGCGGGGCGTGGGTCATCACCTCGTGGACGGGCCGGCTGTGGTCCATCTCGAACCGCATGTCGCGGTTGGTGATGATGCCGACGAGGTGGCCGCCCGCGTCGGTGACGGGGACCCCGGAGATGCGGAACTTCGCGCACAGCGCGTCGACGTCGGCCAGGGTGGCGTCGGGTTTGCAGGTGACCGGGTCGGTGACCATCCCGGCCTCGGAGCGCTTGACGACCTCCACCTGGGCGGCCTGCTCCTCGGGGGAGAGATTGCGGTGCAGCACGCCGAGCCCGCCCGCGCGGGCCATGGCGATCGCCATCCGGGACTCCGTGACCGTGTCCATCGGCGACGACACGAGCGGCACGCGGATCCGCACCCGGCGGGTGACCTGCGTGCTGGTGTCGACCGCGCTGGGCACGACATCGGACTCGGCGGGGAGCAGCAGTACATCGTCGAACGTCAGGCCCAGCATCGCGAACTTGGGGGGCAGTCCTGCGGCCTCGCTGGTCATTGCCACCATCCTGTCGATCCCTGCCCGTCATCCTCCGTAGAACGTCGGTACGGGCGGCGGGGAGGTTTCCCGACATCGTATCCGCGGCGGCGCGGCAGACGGCACGCCCGCGCCGAGTCCATCACCACAGTCCGGTCCATCACCGCCGTCCCGCCCGCCGTGAACCCGACGCTCACGACTCGTCACGGGCACGGTGCGGGTATCGTGAGAGTGTGTCACCTGATGCCTTGCCACCGGACCCCTTCGCCGGTGACCCGCACGATCCCGCGCTGTCCCTCGAGGGGCCTGAGGGCGGCGAGCAGGACGGGCTGAGCGAGGCCGAGCGCGACGAGGTGGTGGCCGATCTGGCCGACCTCGCCGTCTACCAGGCACTGCTGGAGGCCCGCGGAGTGCGCGGCATCGTCGTCGACTGCGGCGACTGTGGCGAACAGCACTTCCACGAGTGGAGCCTGCTGCGGGCAAGCCTCCAGCAGCTGCTGGAGGAGGGCCAGATGCGGCCCCACGAGCCTGCCTTCGACCCCGACCCCACGAGCTACGTCACCTGGGAGTACTGCCGCGGCTACGCCGACGCGGTGCTCTCCGACTCCTGACACCGACGCATACGGCGACGGCCCCCGATCCGAGTGGATCGGGGGCCGTCGCCGTATGCGGGTCAGCTGATGGTGGCCGAGGGCGGCGGCGTGCCGGAACCGGCAGCCGTGGCGCCCGTGCTTCCCCCGGCACCCGGGTTGGAGCGGGTGGTGTCTCCCGCCGGCGTGGTGGCGCCGCCGTCCGGCCGGCCCTCCGCGGTGGCGGGTGGGGTCTGCGGACCGGAGGTCGGACCGGCACTGCCGGTGCCGCCGCGGCTCGGGCTGTCGGTCGTCGTCGGCGGAGGCTGGGGCGACGGGGTGCTGGAGTGCTGCGTGCCGGGTGACGGGTTCTGGCTCGTGCCGTCGCCAGCCGCCGGGGCCTGCTGCCTGCGTGGGTCCGGGGTGGCGCTGCGGGGGTCGCGCGAACGCGGATCCCTCGGATCCCGGGGATCCCGCGGATCGGACGGAGAACGCTCGGGCGCAGACGCCGCGGACGTCGGTGCCGGAGTCACCGACGTCGGCGCCTGCGTGCCGGACGCCGGGTCGGGTGCCACCGGCGCGGTGCGCCCGGAGCTCGGCGACTCCCGCACCCCGGCACCCGGAGGCACCGGCCGGGACGGCTGGGTGGACAGCGGGGTGCCCGGATCGGTGGGCGTGCCCTGGGGCGTCTCCGCCGCCTTCGCGACGAGGAACTCCTGCACCTGGGCGAGCTCGGTCTTGCCCTCCTCGGGGCGCACGACCTCGAGGTCGGCCTTCGCCTGCGCGAGCTCCTGCGCCGCGACGACGGGCTGCCCGGCGACGAGGGCCTCCTTGGCCTTCGTGATGCGGGCCTCGACCCGGACCGCGGCCTCCACGGACTCGGCGCGCTGGCTGTACAGCACCTTCGACACACCCCACAGCGCGTCGTCGGGCTGGGCGTTGTAGGAGCTGACGGACACGCCACCGACGGCGAGTACGACGAACGCCGCGGCCGCGGCCACCGGGGCCAGCCGCCGGGTGCGCCGGACCGGCCGCCGGGCGGCCATGACGGTGGCCACGGCGGTGTCGACGTCGACGAGTTCGGGGATCGGCTCGACGTCCACGTCGGCCTTCCAGGCCGCGAGGATCGCGGCGACCCGGTCGTCGGTGTCGTAGCCGGAGCGGCCGGGGGACGACACCGTCATGCCCGCGGACAGCGCGTTGATCAGCTCGTCATCGGCCTGGACCGCGACGAGGTCGAGCGGTTCGCTCACCTCGTCGAGCGGGACAGGGCGCGTGTTCATGCCGGGGGGGCGATGGCCGTTGCTGCCGCCGCCCGGCCGCCGGTGGCGGTGTTCGAACGGGTTGCGTCCGGGGTCGTTGTTGTCGTGACGCACTCACACCACCTCCTCTTCTGGCATTGACCTGCGCAAACGGGAAAGCGCCCGGTGCTGGGCCACACGGACGGCTCCCGGCGTGGATCCGACGGCTTCCGCCGTCTCCTCGGCGGACAGCCCGACGACCACGCGCAAGACGAGTATCTCTCTCTGTTTCTCGGGGAGCGTGTCGAGCAACCGGCCCATCTCGCCGGACAGCTCGACGCGAAGTACACGCTGTTCTGGCCCGTCCGCGGACTCCACCGAGTCGGGCACGTCGGCAACCGGCTCGGACCGGTTGCGCGTGGCGGCACGGTGGGCGTCGATCACCTTGTGTGACGCGATGCCGTAGACGAACGCCAAGAACGGACGGCCCTGGACTCGGTACCCGGGCAAGGCCGTGAGCACGGCCAAACACACCTCCTGCGCGACGTCGTCGGCCGAGACCGACGACCGGTCCATCCGGCCCAGGCGCGCCCGGCAGTAGCGCACGACCATGGGCCGGATGATGGCGATCACGCGCCCGACGGCTGCCGGCTCGCCGGCCATGGCGCGGCTCACCAGTTCATCGGGAACGTCTGTCGTCTCACTCATCGCGCACAGTTGCCCAGGTGTTACTGAACATGTTCGTCATCATCCGTTCGTGAGGCTGATCACGGACAGTGCTCAACCGTGTCCTCAGTGCGGACCACCGTAGCGAAGTAGAACGGCGGTCCTGGATGGGTCCTCCCCATGGGAGGAGACGCGCCGGATGACCGGCAGATGCATGCTCAGGGCGGTAACCACCCGAATGGCGGCGTGCAACACCGCGGGAGCTGACACCGCGGCGGCAGGGCGCGTGGCTGCGCTGTCGGCAGCCACGTCGCCTGTTGAGTCAGCCCGGACGCTGGTCCGGGGTGGTGCGGAGGGCCTGGGGGCGCGCTGGGACGGCGCGGGTCAGGACGCTCAGGAGACGAGGCCGCGCCGGAAGCCGTGGGCCACCGCCTGGGCGCGATCGCGCACGCCCAGCTTGCGGAAGAGCCTCCGGGCGTGAGTCTTGACCGTGTCCTCGGAGAGGTAGAGCTCCCGTCCGATCTGGCCGTTGCTCTTGCCCTGGCTCATGCCGCGCAGCACCTGGAGCTCACGCTCCGTGAGCTGCACGCCCGGATCCGTAGGAGCCCGGGGCGTGGGCACGGCAGTGCTCGCCAGAGTGTGCGCGAGCGCGGCCACCAGTTCTGGGCGCGAGGCGTCCCAGCGGAGGTAGCCCCGTGCCCCGCCGGCGATTGCGGCGGCGATGCTGCCCGCGTCGTCGGGGGCTCCGAACACGATGACGTTCGCCTGTGGGTGAGCGGCGACAAGCCGCCTCGTGGCCTCGACCCCAGTGGGCACCGCCCGCTGGGTGCCGACCAGGACCACGTCCACCGGCTGCCGGGAGAACCGGGCCAGCAACTCGTCCCCATGCGCAACGCAATCGATCCGGTGCACCCCCGGCACCGCGGACATCACGCGGGTCAGGCCTTCGCGGACGCTGCGACGATCGTCGCAGATGAGTACCGTCGTCACGACGATTCCTTCCTGCAGCTTCCTGCAGCCGGGTGATGTGTCACCCCCCTCATCGGCGGGCGACAGGCTCACCTTGACACGATCAGGGCCGGTTTGTGCCCTCCATTCGGGAGAGTTGCGCCGAGTGGCACTGGTCATGTGGGTGACGTAAGACCGAATGGACTAATTACATTACCGGGGGTGGAACAGAGACCCTGCCGGAGTCCCCCAACAGGCGCTTGCCAAGAGGGTCTGCCCTCTCTTCGATGACGCTCAGCGTGGCGAGCGCGGCGTGTCGTCGGCGTGCCGGACCGTCGAGCGGGTCGTTCACCGATTCTCCAGAGATTGTCCGAGTGGCGTCGTTTGCGTTCGAGGGCGTTCCGGCGCCGCGCTCGAGAAGATCAGCTGCAGCCAGTCGAGCGGGCCACACAAGCGGGAGCAATCCCGCTCGTTCCGCTTCGGCCGCCGCCGCGTCGAGCTCGACCACCGCTGCCGCCGGTTCGGTGCCCGCGACGGCGGCGGCGACGGTGAACACGATCCGGGACTTGAGCACGTGCCGTACGGAGCCTGCGTGTTGTGCGCACTCCAGCGCCTGACGAGCCGGTTCGACCGCCCCGGCCGCGTCGCCGCGCACCAGAGCGAGCTCGGCGCGCACCCAACCCAGCCGGACGGTCGGCCGCCATTCACCGCCCCCCGCTCCCCCGGCCCGCAGGAGCGACTCCGCCGTGTCGAGCAGGCGCTGCGCGGAGGCGGGGGCGCCGGTGCCGACGGCGTCGGCGGCCAGCCCCACCAGCGCGTCGACACGAGCGGCGAGCAGACCGCTGCCGTAGAGGTCCGCTGCCGGGTCACACGCTACCGAGGAGGCAAGGCGCAGGCCAAGGGCGTCATACCTGCGCGCAGCAGCGTGCCCGCCGAGCTGACGGCGGTGGGCGGCGAGAGTGATCGCCGCGTGCGCCGCGACGGCGACCGGCACACCGGGGCCCACCAGCAGGGGTTCCAGCACAGCGGCCGCTGCGGCGTACCGTCCCTGGCCGCCGAGCGCGACCGCCACGTACCAGCGCTCGAGCGCCGACGAGCCGGGCCGCACCCGCACGGGGGCACCCGGTTCGGCACCGAACGCCACCGCCTTGGCGTCAGGCGCAGCAACTGACCGCAGCGCGAGCGTGCCGGTCACACCAAGACCGCGTCGCTGATCGTCGCCGTCGCCGCCCGCAGGGACAGCAGCCGACCCGTCCGTTCCGGCAGGGCGACGCCGTCCCAGCCCGGGCCGGCGACGTAGCGGCGAAACCGGGGCCGGGTCCGGGGCAACGCCTCCAGCAGGCCCACATCGGCCACCTGCGGCAACTGGGCCCACAGCACGACAGCGACGGGCGCGGTACGCCGGATCGCGGCCACGAGCGCCGTGACGGGCAGGTCGGCACCCAGCGCGCGGCAGGGAATGCCCCGTTCGGCCAGCGCGGCCGCGAGCACCACCAGCGGGAGCATGTGCTGCTCGTCGGGCATCGCGCCCAGCAGCACCGGACGCGCGTCGGCCACGGGCCGCAGCGCCGCGGCCCTCGCACCGAACGCCGGGCGGACGCACTCGCTGACGAGATGCTCGATCTCGACCCCGACGCCGCTGTGCGCCCACCGCTCGCCGACAGCGGCCAGCACGGGCCGGACGACGTCGTCCCACGCGGACTCCACGCCCGAGGCGGCGATCGACTCCTCGAGCAGCCGGTGCACCGCGGGGGCGTCGAGGGCAAGCGCCGCCCTGCCGAGTCCACGGGCCGCCCGGCTCGCTCCGGGCAGGCGCAGGACGCGGCCGCCTACGCGGACGCGGCCGTCGTTCCCCTCCTCGAGCAGCTCGACGGGGGACGCGCCGCCGTTCTCCGTGACCTGTACCGGCACCGGGGGGACGACAGCAGCAGGCCCGACGGTGCGGGCCGAGAGCGCGTACGCCGCGGCGTCCGCCGGCGACGCACCACGCACGAGTGCGCGTTGCATGAGCTCGAGCCGGGCCAGATCCGCGGGCGAGTAGCGCCGATGGCGGCCGGGGGTGTGCGCCGTGGGGCCGATCCCGTAGCGACGGTCCCAGGTACGCAGCGTGGCGGGAGCGACGCCGAGCCTGCGGGCCGCGGCCGCGACGCTCAGCCACGCCTCGGTGGCGGCGTTCGGCGCCGGCACCGCGGACACGGACAGCCCGGGCGTGTGGCGGCCTTCACGATCCGGCGGCGACACGTCGGGCTGCACCAGCTCATCGTGCTGGTCCGGGGCGGACGGGGCAAGCCGAAAGGACGCTTTGAACAAGGTTTGACGCGGTCTATGGTGGGGATACCGACTTTCGTCGAGGAGAGCGTCGAAACAGGCGAGGTGAGGTACGTGGCGGATACCCGACGGCTTCCGGTGCCGGTCACGGAGATCTGGGACTGGCAGATGCACGGAGCCTGCCGCGGGATGGACAGTGCGTTCTTCTTCCATCCCGAGGGCGAGCGCGGACCGGCTCGCGCCCACCGCGAGGCGCGGGCGAAGGGCGTCTGCCGCGGGTGCCCGGTTCTCGAGCAGTGCCGGCTGCACGCGCTGTCGGCCCAGGAGCCCTACGGCGTGTGGGGCGGGCTGTCGGAGTCCGAGCGCGACCAGATCATCCGGGGTCACGACCGGACGTTGCGGATGGCGGACGGCCGGAGGCAGCGGCCGCAGGTGCGCAACACGCACTGATCGCCGAACGTCGAACGGCGGGCCGCCCTGGGGGTCGGCCCGCCGTTCGGATGTGGCTGGTCGATCAGTGCCCGTGGCCGTGGCCGTGGCCACCCGCAGCGGCCGGCTCGGCCTGCTCCGGCTTGTCGACGATCGCGCTCTCGGTGGTGAGCACCATCCGCGCGATCGACGCGGCGTTGACCACCGCGGAACGGGTGACCTTGACCGGGTCGACGACCCCGTCGGCCATCAGGTCGCCGTAGGTCAGAGTGGCGGCGTTGAAGCCCTGGCCCCACTCCAGGTCGGCAACCTTGCCGACCACCACAGCGCCCTCGAGACCGCCGTTGGCGGCGATCCAGAACAGCGGAGCCCGCAGCGCGCTGCGCACGACCGCGACACCGGTGGCCTCGTCGCCGGTCAGCCCGAGGTTGCCGTCGAGCGCGACGGCGGCGTGCACCAGCGCGGAGCCACCGCCCGGCACGATGCCCTCCTCGACCGCGGCCCGGGTGGCGGACACCGCGTCCTCGATGCGGTGCTTGCGCTCCTTGAGAGCGGTCTCGGTGGCGGCGCCGACCTTGATGACGGCGACGCCGCCGGACAGCTTGGCCAGCCGCTCCTGCAGCTTCTCCCGGTCCCAGTCCGAGTCCGAGGACTCGATCTCGGCCTTGATCTGCGCAACCCTGCCGTCGATGGCGTCCTTGGTGCCGCCGCCCTCGACGAGGGTGGTGGCGTCCTTCGTGATGACGACGCGGCGCACCGTGCCCAGCAGGTCCAGCCCGGCCTCGGACAGCTTGAGCCCGACCTCCGGGTTGATGACGGTGCCACCGGTGGCGATGGCCAGGTCGTCCATGAACGCCTTGCGGCGGTCACCGAAGAACGGCGACTTGACCGCGGCGACCTTGATGGTCTTGCGGATCGAGTTCACGACCAGCGTGGACAGCGCCTCGCCCTCGAGGTCCTCTGCCACGATCAGCAGCGGCTTGCCGTCGGCCAGCACCTTCTCCAGCAGCGGGAGCAGGTCGGCGATGGCGCTGATCTTGTCGCGGTGCAGCAGGACGTAGGCGTCCTCGAGCACGGCCTCCATCGACTCGGCGTCGGTGACGAAGTACGGCGAGAGGTAGCCCTTGTCGAACTGCAGGCCCTCGGTGATCTCCAGCTCGGTGGCGAGCGTGGAGCCCTCCTCGATGGTGATCACACCGTCCTTGCCGACGGTCTTGAGCGCCTCGCTGATGAGGTTGCCGATCTCGGCCTCGCGGGAGGCGATCGTGCCGACCTGAGCGATGTGCTCCTTGTCGTCGACCGGGATGGCCTTCTTCGCGAGCAGCTCGCAGACGGCGTCCGCCGCCTTGGAGATGCCCACGCCGAGTGCGGTGGGGTTGGCGCCGGCCGCGACGTTGCGCAGGCCCGCGGCCACCATCGCCTGGGCGAGCACGGTGGCGGTGGTGGTGCCGTCACCGGCGACGTCGTTCGTCTTGGTGGCGACGGACTTCGCCAGCTGAGCCCCGAGGTTCTCGAACGGGTCCTCGAGGTCGATCTCGCGCGCGATGGTGACGCCGTCGTTGGTGACGGTCGGTCCACCGAACTTCTTGTCCAGCACAACGTGGCGGCCGCGCGGGCCGAGGGTCACCTTGACCGCGTCGGCCAGCTGGTTCACCCCGCGCTCCAGCGCGCGGCGCGCCGTCTCGTCGAAGGTGATCTGCTTCGGCATGTCCTGCCTCTCTTGATTCTCCGGGGAAAACACGCCGCCCCGGTGGCCCGCTCGGTCGAGGGACCACCGGGGCGGCGGCTACAGAACTGCCTGCGTCAGTTGACGACCGCGAGGACGTCGCGCGCGGAGAGGATGAGGTACTCCTCGCCGTTGTACTTGACCTCGGTGCCGCCGTACTTCGAGTAGATGACGACGTCGCCGACGGCCACGTCGAGCGGGACGCGGTTGCCGTTGTCGTCGACCCGGCCCGGGCCGACCGCCAGGACCTTGCCCTCCTGGGGCTTCTCCTTGGCGGTGTCCGGGATGACGATGCCGGAAGCGGTGGTGGTCTCCGCCTCGCTGGCCTGGACGACGATCTTGTCCTCGAGCGGCTTGATGTTTGCCACGCCGATGACCTCCCCTTCCTGGGGTACGTGCCTTCGCCTACATGTTCAGGGATGACAGCCATCGGACGTCCCGTCGTCGCGGGTGCCGGAACATCCTGGCCGTGCCGTTGGCACTCTACCCATGAGAGTGCCAACGCCTCAACGCCGGTGGCCGCTATGACCCGAAGCGGTACCGATCCCGCCCGCCGCCGGCCACCCCTCGTATCGCCGCTGGTCACGACCGGAGGCGCGCGGCGCGGCACCCGGAGGCGCACAAGCAGTCCCGAGCAGGGCACACCTCACGAAGCCGCGTAGATCGTCGGAAACCTCGCCTACCGTTCACCGGCCGGTGCCCGCCGCGCCACTCGCCGCACGGGAGGGTGATCAACGCTGAGCGGGTGACCACAGACGCTCCTCCCACCACCTCGACGCACAGCAGGCGCCGCGTGCTGCGGGCCGGCCTGACCGCTTCCGCCGTCCTCGCCGTTCCCGGCACGGTGCTCACCGGGCTCGCAGGCGCCGCGTCCGCCGCACCTGCGGCACCTCCCGGCAACCCGTTCACCCTCGGCGTCGCGTCCGGGGAGCCCGCACCGGACGGGATGGTGCTGTGGACGCGGCTCGCCACCGATCCGCTGGCCGAGGACGGTCTGGGCGGCATGGGCGGGCGGAACACGGAGGTGGAGTGGGAGCTGGCCACCGACGAGGGGTTCCGGAAGATCGTCCGCAGGGGCGTGGAGACCACCGGGCCCGAGCTGGGGCACAGCGTGCACGTCGAGCTGGCCGGCCTGACCGCGGGACGGGAGTACTTCTACCGGTTCCGCGCCGGGAAGGAGCTCTCCCCCGCGGGCCGCACGCGCACCGCGCCGCCCGCGTCGGCGATGCAGCCGCTCAGCATGTGCTTCACGTCGTGCTCGCAGTACGAGCACGGCTTCTTCACCGCCTACGCCCGGCTCGCCGAGGAGGAGCCGGATCTCGTCCTGCACCTCGGCGACTACCAGTACGAGTACACCGCGGGCGACTACGTGGCCCCTGGCGGGAACCCGCGCAACCACGTCGGCCCGGAGACCGAGACCCTCGGGAACTACCGGCAGCGCTACGCGCAGTACAAGACCGACCCCGACCTCCAGGCCGCCCACGCCGTCGCGCCGTGGCTCGTCGTCTTCGACGACCACGAGGTCGACAACAACTGGGCCGACGAGGTGCCCGAGCACCCGGAGACCCCGCAGCCGAACTTCCTCGCCCGCCGGGAGGCGGCGCTGCGCGCCTACTGGGAGAACATGCCGCTGCGCCGGGCCCAGCGGCCGAAGGGCATCGACATGCGGCTCTACCGCACGGTGTCGTGGGGTCGGATGGCGAACTTCCACATGCTCGACACCCGCCAGTACCGCGGTGACCAGCCGTGCGACGACAAGTTCAACTCCGACTGCACCGCGCGCACCGACCCGGCGCGCTCGCTGCCCGGCTCGGCGCAGGAGAAGTGGATCGCCGACGAGTTCCGCCGCTCCCAGGCCCGCTGGGACGTGCTCGGCCAGCAGGTGTTCTTCTCCCAGGTCGACTTCACCCCCGGCGCCGGACGCGGTTTCAACCCCGACGCCTGGGACGGCTACCCCGGCTCGCGGGACCGCGTGGTGGACTCCTGGACCGCCTCGAAGGCGCGCAACCTGCTGGTGCTGACCGGCGACGTGCACGCGCACTGGGCCGCCGACATCAAGCAGCGCTTCGACGACCCGGCGGCTCCTGTCATCGGTTCCGAGCTGGTGTCCAGCTCGGTCACCTCCGGCGGCGACGGCTCGGAGACGCGCGCCGACACCGCATCGACGCTGGCGGACAACCCGCACATCCGCTTCTACAACAACCGTCGCGGCTACGTGCGGACGAAGTTCACGCCCACCGAGGTGACCGCCGACTTCCGCGTGGTGCCCTTCGTGCAGCGGCCGGGCGCACCCGTCGAGAACCGGGGGACCTTCGTCGTGCAGGACCGGAAGCCGGGTCTCCAGCAAGCCTAGGACACCGCCCGGCGGCGGCGTGCGCGGACACGAGAGCCCACTCGTGTCCGCGCACGTCGTATCGTTTTTAGCATGCCTAAGATCGGTTCGAGCGACCTCGACGTGTCCCGCCTATGCCTGGGCGGCAACGTGTTCGGCTGGACGGCGGATCGCGATGCCTCATTCGCCGTCCTCGACGCGTACGTGGCGGCGGGAGGGAACTTCGTCGACACGTCCGACTCCTACATGTGGCGCGCGCCGGGCAACTCCGGCGGCGAGTCGGAGACGATCATCGGTGAGTGGATGGCGGCGCGCGGGAACCGCGACTCGATGGTGATCGCCACCAAGGTCGGCTCGTGGCCGCAGCGGCCGGGACTGTCGCGCGCCAACATCACCGCCGCGGTGGAGGACTCGCTGCGCAGGCTGCAGACCGACCGGATCGACCTCTACTACTCCCACCGCGACGACCCGGACACGGCGCAGGAGGAGACCCTCGACGCCTACGACGGGCTGGTGCGGGCGGGCAAGATCCGCGCGATCGGCGCGTCCAACTTCACGGCGGACCGGCTGCGCTCGGCGCTGGAGATCTCCGCCCGCGACGGGCTCACGCCCTACGTCGCGCTGCAGCCGCACTACAACCTGCTGGAGCGCGCCGAGTTCGAGACGGCTCTCGCCCCACTGCTCGCCGAGCAGGGCCTGGCCTGCCTGCCGTACTTCGGGCTGGCGAAGGGCTTCCTGACCGGCAAGTACCGGGCGGGCACCGAGGTCGAGAGCGTGCGCGCCGAGGGGGCGCGGGAGTACCTGAACGACCGCGGGCTGCGGGTGCTGGCGGTGCTCGACGAGATCGCCGCGGGCCACGAGGTGCCCGTCGCCGCAGTCTCGCTGGCCTGGCTGGCCGACCAGCCCACGGTGGCCGCCCCCATCGCCAGCGCACGCACCACGGAGCAGCTCGCCGACCTGCTCCCGATGCTGGAGCTGCACCTCACCGACGACGAGCTGCGGCTGCTGCGGCACGTCAGCGAGTGACGCACCGGTGAGGTTCGTGGTCGGCAGCGCCGCCGACCACGCACCCGCCGTCAGGCGCCCGGCACCGAGCCGGCGAGCGGCGCGAGCCTGCCGAGCCGGGGTCGGATCACGGCGTCCACGCTCCAGGTGGCACCGGCCGCCGCGTAGAACAGCGCGAGGGCGCCGAACACGTAGCCGATCGACGGGCCGAGGTCCGTCTGGCCGGTCATGTAGGGAATGTGCATGTGTTCGGCGGAGGTCCAGATGCCGATGGACCAGAGCGCGGTGGCGATGAAGGCGAGGTTGGAGAAGACGCCGAGGATCAGTGCCACTGCGAGCACGGACTCGACGATGGCGGTGATCAGCGCGAACATCCCGGGATCGGCTCCCGCGACGGCGTGCCAGAGCTGGATCCAGCCGTGCAGCATCGGCGTCGGGACCTTGGTCGGATCGAGCTCCTTGCCCAGCGTCTGGCCGTGGATCCACCCGGGAAGCCACTTGAAGGTCGCGTCGATCGCCCACAGCACGCCGAAGAGGATTCGCACCACAGCAGCACCGTGCAGCCGACGCAGTGACCAGCCCGCCGGAATGTAGGAGCCGGTTCCGCGCATGTTGTCGGCATTCAGGACAGCACTCACGTCTTACCTTCCGGAAGATTGGTTGAGCATTGAATCACCAACGGTAGCTGGGGGACTCTATGCGTCAAGCCGATGCGACCCACGTCGCCCGGGAGGCGATGTGACCTTCCGGTCAGGAAAACAACAGGCTGATATCGAACCGATCCGGGTTCATCGCAAAAGGTGCGAACCAACCCCGGGAACAACCTCGTAATCGGGAGATCAGACCAGGACTTCGGTGATCGGCAGCGACGAGTCGGCCGGCAGTTCCGGCGACGACGGGGCCGCGCCCGCCGCCACCAGGTGAGCCCCCAGCGCGGCGACCATCGCACCGTTGTCGGTGCACAGCCCCGGCCGCGGGACGCGGAGCCGGACCCCGGCCGCGGCACAGCGCTCCTGCGCCATCTCCCGCAACCGCGAGTTGGCCGCGACCCCGCCGCCGAGCAGCAGCGTGTCCATCCCCCGCTCGCGGGCGGCGCGCACGGCCTTCGCCGTGAGCACGTCGACCACGGCCTCCTGGAAGCTCGCGGCGACATCGGCCACCGGCACGGTGGTACCGGCCCGCTCCAGCGCCTCGACGTGCCGCGCCACGGCCGTCTTCAGGCCGGAGAAGGAGAAGTCGAACGGTGCGTCGCGCGGGCCCGTGAGACCCCGCGGGAACGCCACCGCCGCACGGTCCCCGTCCCTGGCCACGCGATCGATGTGGGGCCCACCGGGAAACGGCAGCCCGAGTAGGCGCGCGACCTTGTCGAACGCCTCGCCCGCCGCGTCGTCGATGGTGGCGCCGAGCGGGGTGACGGGCCCGGCGATGTCGGGGACGTCGAGGAGGCTGGAGTGGCCACCGGACACCAGTAGCGCCAGGCACGGCGGCAGCGGACCGTGCTGCAGCGTGTCCACGGCCACGTGCGCGGCCAGGTGGTTCACCCCGTACAGCGGCACGTCCCAGGCGGCGGCGTAGGCCTTGGCCGCGGCCACCCCCACCAGCAGGGCACCGGTGAGCCCAGGACCCGCCGTGACGGCCACGGCGTCGACGTCACGGCCGGTGACCCCGGCGGTGGCGAGCGCGCGGTGCACGGCGGGAACCATCGCCTGCAGGTGCGCCCGGGACGCGACCTCCGGCACCACCCCGCCGAACCGGGCGTGCTCGTCGACGCTGGAGGCCACCTCGTTGGCCAGCAACGTGACCGCAGCGCCGGGCTCGGCGCGCACGACTCCTACGCCGGTCTCGTCGCAGGAGGTCTCGATCCCGAGGACGATCATGGCGTCGGCTCCCGTCGCATCGTGTGGGCGTCGGCTCCGCTCGGGCTGTAGTACCGCCTGCGCAGGCCGACCACGGTGAAGCCCTCGGCCTCGTACATCAGCCGGGCGGCGTCGTTGTCGGTGCGCACCTCGAGGAACACCGTGGCGTGCTCGGCGTCGGCCACCGCGAGGAGCCCGCGCAGCAGCTCCCGTCCGATCCCGCGCCGCCGGTGCGCGGGATCGACCCCGATCGTGTGGATCTCCGCCTCGGCCTGCGGCGGACCGGCCACGAACGCGATCCCGGCGTAGCCCACCAGCTCGTCGCCGACCCGCGCGGCGAGGTAGTGGTGGCCCGCGCGCAGCTCGTCACGGAACGCCCGGGCGCTCCACGGGTCGTCGCCGGGGAACAGCATCCTCTCCAGCTCGGCGCAGCGCTGCGCATCGGACTCGCGCAGTGCGTCGATCGGCACGGTCGCGGTCATCCGGCACTCACCCGCTTGCGCGCACCGGGCTCCACGGCGTCGGGACGGCGCAGGTACAGCGGCTCCAGGGGGCCGGGCCGCGCGCCGGACCGCAGCGCGACGGCGGCCACCGCGACGAGCCCGGCGGGCGAGGGCGACGCCGGCTCCCGCTCGGGCAGTCCCACCGCGGCGGCCGAGGCCCCGGCGGCGGCGACGGCCCCCAGCGCGGCCGCGCGGGCAGCCAGCGCGACCGGGGCCTCGACGTGCGGACCGTCGACCCGCCGGGACGCCCCGTCCCCGTCACGCAGAGCGCCGTCGTAGAGCGCCCAGTAGACCTCGCGGCGCCGGGCGTCGGTGACGACGAGCAGCCGGCCCGGGAGGGCCGGAGCGGCGGCGAGGGCGTCCGCTGCGATCGCGTCCAGCGAGCAGACGCCGTGGACCGGGACGTCGAGGGCGTCACCGAGCGCCGCGGCGGTGACCATCCCGACGCGCAGGCCGGTGAACGGTCCGGGCCCGGTGCCGGTGACCACGGCGTCGACGTCCCGCAGCGCCACCCCGGCCTCGGCACACGCGGCCAGCACGCCGGGCATGAGGAGCTCGGCGTGCTTGCGGGCGTCGAGGGTGACCCGGACGGACCGCTCGACGGGGCCTGCGTCGGTCAGTTCGACGACGCCGGCCGTGACGGCGGGCGTCGCGGTGTCCAGGGCGAGCACGAGCACGTCACGAGCCTACGAGCGTGCGGCACCGGCCGGATGGACGGGGCGGCTCACCAGCCGGCGAGGAGCTTCGGCAGGTCGCCCGGGCCCTGGACCACCGCCTCGGTCACGGCCGCTCCTCCACGCGGTGCACGCTCGCCACGCGCACGTCGTCGGGGCGGCGGGTGAGGCGCACGAGCAGGTGCCGCGCGGAGAGCCGTTCGGCCACCCCCTCGCCCCACTCGACGGCCACCACGGCGTCGGCGAGGTCGGTGTCGAGGTCGAGGTCGTCCAGCTCGGCGGCCCCGCCGAGCCGGTAGGCGTCCACGTGGACGAGCGGCACGCCTGCCCCACCGGGGAGGGGGCGGTGCTCCCTGGCGATCACGAAGGTCGGGGACGTGACCGGTCCGGCCACCCCGAGGCCCCGGGCCAGGCCGCGCACGAGAACGGTCTTGCCCGCACCCAGCGGCCCGGACAGCACCACCAGGTCGCCCGGGCCGAGCCCGGCGGCCAGCCGCTCGCCGAGCGCCTCGGTGTCGGCGGCGTCGGGCAGCTCCAGCTCGACGTCGAGCTCGATCGGCGGGGTCACGCGCGCCGTCGCAGCCCGTTGGGGGCGCTGCGGGCGACGCTGCGGCGCAGCAGGTCCGCCAGCGCCTCGTCCATGCGCCCGGGCTGCTCCAGCATCGGCAGGTGGCCCACGCCCTCGAAGCGCACGAGCGTGGCCTCCGGTAGCTCCGCCGCGATCACGTCGCTGTGCGAGACGGGAATGACGCGGTCGGCGTCGCCCGCCGCGACGAGCACCTCACACGTCGAGAGAGCAGGGAGCGCGGCGAGCCGGTCGTGGCTGCCGACCGTGTCGACGAAGTCGGTCAGTGCGTCCACCGCGTTGGCGCTGATCATCTCGTCCACCAGGTCGACCAGCCACGGCTCGACGTTGCGGTCGCCGTAGGCGAAGTTGCGCGTGATCGCCCAGATCACGTCGCCCGCCACCTTCCGCACGCCCTCCACCAGCTTGGGCTGGAGCCGGGCCAGCAGCCCGACACCCCGGGTGAGCGGGTTGTGCCGCGACAGCAGGGTGCCCGAGAGCCCCGCACTGCCCACCTCGCCTGCTGACGTCGAGACCAGCGCGACGCCCGCCACCCGCTCGGCGAACAGTGCGGGGTGCTGCTCCGCCAGCGCCATGATCGTCATGCCGCCCATCGAGTGCCCCATCAGCACGAGAGGACCCTCGGGGGCGAGCGCGCGGACCACCGCGTCAAGGTCGTGGCCGAGCTGCTCGATCGTGCAGCTCTCCTTCGGGGCCCGCTCGGAGCGACCGTGGCTGCGCTGGTCGTAGAGCACGACCCGGATGGCCGGATCGTTGAGCGCGGGCAGGGACCGCCGCTGGAAGTGCCAGGTGCGGCGGTCGAGCGCGAACCCGTGCACGAGCACGACGGTGAGCGCCGCGTTCCCGCTCGGCGCCTCGATCTCCTCGCACGACAGCCGCACCCCGTCGTCCGCCGTGACCGACGACGACTCGCTGACCGGCGTCCGGCCCGGCTCGGGTGGCCCCTCCGCGAGCTGCGTGGCGAGGCGGCGCCGCTCGGCCGCGATCTTGGAGTGCTTGCGGGCGGCCACCCCGACCGCGACACCGGTGGCCGCGGCCCCTGCCGCCCCGGCGACCGTGCCCCAGATCTGCCCCCGGTTCACCACGACGACCCGCCTCCGACCACGGTGCGGACGACGCGACGCCCGCGCATGCCCGTGACGACCTCGTAGTGGATGGTGCCGAGCTCGTCCGCCCAGTCCTGGGCGGTCGGCTCGCCGTGGTCACCGGGACCGAACAGCACTGCGAGCTCCCCCTCCTGGACCGCGTCGTCGCCGCAGTCCACCACCACCTGATCCATGCTGACCCGCCCGACGACGGGCCGCACCACGCCACCGAGCAGCACCCGCATCCGCCCGTTGAAGCCGAGCCTGCGCGGCACCCCGTCGGCGTACCCGAGCGGGAGGAGCGCGAGCGTGGTCTCGCGCGGCGTCGTCCACTCGTGCCCGTACGAGACGCCCTCACCGGCCGGCACCCGCTTCACCAGCGCCACCCGGCACCGCAGCGTCATCGCCGGCCGCAGGGGGCTCTCCGCAGGCGGCCGGTCCATCGGGTCGAGCCCGTAGACGGCGATGCCGGGGCGCACGAGGTCGAAGTGCACGTCGGGACGGCTGAGCGTGGCCGCGGAGTTGGCGAGGTGACGGATCGGGTTCAGGCCGCGGTCGACCGCCTCCTGCCAGGCGACGGTGAGCCGGGCCGCCTGCCGGTCGATCGTGGGGTGGTGCGGGACGTCCGCGTAGGCGAGATGTGACCACACCGCGACGACCTCCGCGAGCCCGTCGGCCGCCGCCTTCGTCGCGTCGTCGAGCAGGTCGGCCCACTCGGCGGGCTGCGCGCCGTTGCGGCTCAGCCCCGTGTCGATCTTGAGGTGCACCCGGGCAGGCCGCCCCGCCCGGCGGGCGCCCGCGAGCACCGCGGCGAGGTGGCTGCGGGAGGACACCGACAGGTCGACGTCCGCCGCCACCGCACCGGTGAAGTCGTCGTCGGGAAGGTGCAGCCAGGACAGCACCGGCGCGGTGATACCGGCCTGCCGCAGCTCCATGGCCTCCTCGAGCGTGCACACCCCGAGCCAGGCGGCCCCCGCGTCGATGGCGGCGCGCCCGACCGGCACGGCGCCGTGGCCGTACCCGTCGGCCTTGACGACGGCCATCACACCGGCGCCCGGGGCACTGGCCCTCAGTACCCCGACGTTGTGCCGTACCGCGTCCAGATCGACGACGGCCTCGGCACGCGCTCCACCCGGCGGATCAACCACGCCCGCATCATCTCATCCACACTCGTCCCATCGTGGACAGAGCGACCGCGCCGCTCACACCCCTCGGACCGACCGGATCGCCGCCGGGATCGCGGCCTGCAACCGTGACGCGGGCGCAGGCGCGCCCCGCGCGGCCAGTTCCGACGCGAGCGCATGCACGTGGGCCGCACATCCGGCCGCCCACCACGGCTCGAACCCGGCGGCCAGCAGTGACCCGATGATGCCGGTGAGAACGTCGCCGGACCCGGCGGTGGCCGCCCAGGAGGACGTGGCCGGGTGCACGAGCACGCGTCCGTCCGGGTCGGCGACGACGGTGGCGTTGCCCTTGAGCAGCACCGTGACGCCCAACTCGGCCGCGGCCCGGCGGGCGGCGGCGATCCGGTCGTCACCGACCTCCCCCGCGACTCGCGCGAACTCACGGTCGTGCGGCGTGACCACCACCTGCCTGCCCCGCAGCGCCGCCCGCAGGTCGGAGTGCTTTGCGAGCAGAGAGATGCCGTCTGCGTCCACGCAGAGCGGCACCTCGCGGGCGATGGCCTCGGCCAGCACGGCCCGGCCCGCGTCGTCGACCCCGATGCCCGGACCGACCGACCAGGCCTGCGTCCGGTCGGCATCCATGATCGACTCCGAGGCGACGACCTCGGGCCAGTGGTCCCGGACGCCGGCTGCGGCACTCCCGGCGAACCGGACCATGCCGCTGGTCGCGAGGGTCGCGGCACCGGCGGCCAGCACGGCGGCCCCGGGGTACGTCGCCGAACCCGCGGCGATGCCCACCACCCCTTGGGTGTACTTGTCGTCCCCCGGCCCCGGCACGGGCCAGCGCCCACCCACGTCGGCCACCTCCAGCACCACGGCGTGCGGCTCGGGCAGCAGCGGCCCGAGCCCGATGTCCACCAGGTGGACCTCGCCGCACCGGTGCGCCGCGAGCACGTGCACGGGCTTGAGCGCGCCGAACGTGACGGTCGCCGCGGCGGTGACGGCCGGGCCGTCGACGGCCCCGGTGTCCGGGTCGACCCCGCTGGGCAGGTCGACGGCGAGCACCGGCACCCCGGCGTGGTCCACCGCGGCCACCAGGCGGGCCGCGGGTTCCCGCAGGGCACCGTGCCCGGAGATGCCGACGATGCCGTCGATCACCAGGTCGGCCCCCAGCGCGGCCACCAGCCCCGCGTCCGCGTCCACGAAACGGCCGCCCGCGCGGCCCAGCGCGGCGAGCCCCGCCGGGTGCGCACGCGCCGCGTCCAGCAGCACCGCCGTGACGCCGACCCCGCGCCTGCGCAGCTCCACGCCGGCCCACAACGCGTCCCCGCCGTTGTTGCCCGCCCCGACGAGCAGCACCACCCGCCGCCCGGCCACCTGCCCGTCAGCCGCGAGCATCCGGCGCGCGTGCACCGCGAGCCCGAACGCGGCGCGGCGCATCAGCGCACCGTCAGGAGTGCGGTCCAGCAGCACAGCTTCGGCGTCCCGCACCTGCTGGGCCGTCCAGACGCCCCTCATCGACCGTCCCTCGCTGCCATCGTCGGAGCGTAGGACGCCGGGGGCGCCCGCCGCCGGACGACCCGCGGCCGGCGGCACGCACAGGTGCTCCGTGTTGCGTTCGCCCGCCCGGCGCCGCAAGGACTACGGTGCTGCGCTGTGACCCGGACCCGCCCGTTCCCCCGGCCACCCGAGGTGCGCAACGCCAAGGAGGCCGTGGAGCAGCTCTCCCGGCCCGGCCCGCACCAGGTGCTGCGCGGCGACCTCGGCATGGTCGGCATCCCGGGCGTCGTGTTCGCACCGGAGGAGGGCCTGGGCCTGCCCGCCGTCGCGTTCGCCCACGACTGGCTGCAGCCCGCCGAGCGCTACGCCGACCTCCTGCGCCACCTCGCGTCCTGGGGCATCGTCGCGGCCGCCCCGTCGAGCCACCGCGGCCCGCTCCCCAGCCACGCCGGCTTCGCCGCCGACCTGCGCACCACGCTCGACGTCTGCGCCGGCGTACGCCTCGGGGACGGGCGGATCAGCGTGGACTCCCGCCGCACCGCACTCGCCGGCCACGGGATCGGCGGCGGCATCGCCCTGCTGGCGGCACAGGACCGCCCGCGCCTCCGGGCCGTCGTCACGATCGCCGTCGCGCAGACCCGCCCGTCCGCGGTCGACTCCTCCCGCGCCCTGACGCTGCCCGTGCTGCACCTCGCCGCGGCCAAGGACACCGTCGCCCCCGCCGCCGGGCACGCGGAGCCCATCGCCGCGTCGGCGGGCGGCCCGGTGTGGCTGCGGACGCTGAACAAGGCCACCCACACGGGGTTCCTCGAGGGCGTGCACTGGAGCGACTTCGTGCTCTCCGGCAGCCCCGACGCGAAGACCCGCCGCCTCACCCGGGCCCTCGTCACGGCGTTCCTGCTGCACCACCTCTGCGACGAGGACCGCGCCGACGTCCTCGTGGACGGCAAGGTCCCCGGCACCACCCTCGCCGACCGCCACTGACTCCCCGACCCCGCGAGTCGCCCGTCCCCACCCCGCGAGTCGCCCGCTTTCAGCGCGCGAGTCGCCCGATTCGACCCCGCGAGTCGCCCATTTCAGCCTGGCGAGTCGCCCGTTCCGGGTGCATGAGTCGCGCCCGCCGCGGAACGACTCCGCCCGGAACGGGCGACTCGCCCACGCAGAACGGGCGACTCGCGCGCGCAGAACGGGCGACTCGCGGGCAGCTACCGCAACCGCCCAGCATTCCGGAGTCGTAATGCTGTTCTCCGGCGCTCGCAGCAGCAGTACGGCTCCGAAGTACGTCGCGGGGCGCGGGGTCAGTCCGGGAGTTCTGCGATTCTCATGCCGCGTTCGTCGTCCGTGCGGCGGGCTTCCGTGCTGCCCAGGCGGATACCGGTGTGGCGGGTGGGGGGTGGGTCCCATCGGTACGGGTCCGCGGCCTGCCGCGCGTACGCCTCGCCCAACTCCGCGGCGGCCCTGGCCTCGCGGCCGAGCTCGAGGCCCAGATGCGCGGTGCGCTCCACCCACTCCTGACCGCGGGCGTCCGGCCAGTCCTGGGTGATCTCCTCCGACAGCCTGCCCACCTGCCGGCCAATCTCGGCGAGTGCGTCGGCGAGGCCGGTCCACCACCGCCCCGCACCGGACAGGGCATCGGCATCGGCATCGGCATGTGTCATGCGTGCTCCTCGCCGGAGAGCCCGTCCTGGATCCGGCGCAGGGCGACGGCGACGGCGTCGTCGGCGCTCGTCGCGGCCGAGGCGGCATCGGCGAGTGCGGCACTGAGCTCGGCCAGCTCGCGGACCGCGACGAGCACGGCCGCACCCAACCGCTCGTGCTCAGCCGTCAGAGCCCGGCCGCCCACGGGGCCGGGCCCGAACCGGAGCGCCGCCCGGAGATCCTCGGAGAGGCCCGCTGCGGTGACCGCGTGGGAGCGGAGCTGATCGGGGTGCAGACGCAGCTCGGACGACATGGCCTGATGGTGCAGTACGGAGGCGGTGGAGCGAGGCGGAACGGGCGATTCAGCTCGCCGCGGCGACGACCTCGGCCAGCCGCAGCGCCACGTTGTCCGCCTGCTCGGAGGTGGGCGCCTCGACCATCACCCGCACCAGCTGCTCGGTGCCGGACGGGCGCAGGAGCACGCGACCGGTGGCGCCGAGCTCCGCCTCAGCGGCCTCGACGGCCTCCCGCACAGCGGCTGATCCGGCGACCGCCGCCTTGTCGGCCACCTGCACATTGCGGAGCACCTGAGGCAGCGGCGTGATCACGGACGCCAGCCCGGCGAGAGACGAGCCGGTGGCCGCCATCCGCGCCATCAGCCGCAGTGCGGTGAGCAGGCCGTCGCCGGTGGTGGAGTGCTGCGGGAGCACGACGTGGCCCGACTGCTCGCCGCCGAGGCTGAACCCGCCCGTCCGCAGCTCCTCGAGCACGTACCGGTCGCCGACCTGGGTGGTGAGCACCGCGATACCGGCTTCCTGCATGGCCAGATGCAGGCCCAGGTTGCTCATCACCGTGGCGACCAGGGTCTCGTGGGCGAGTTCGCCTGCTTCCAGCATGGCGAGGGCGAGCACCGCCATGATCTGGTCGCCGTCGACCGCCGCGCCGGTGGCGTCGACGGCCAGGCAACGGTCGGCGTCGCCGTCATGGGCGATGCCGAGATCGGCACCGTGCTCCCGGACGGCCTTCTGGAGCGGCCCGAGATGGGTGGACCCCACCCCGTCGTTGATGTTGAGCCCGTCGGGGTCGGCGTGCATCGCGATGACGTCGGCACCGGCCCTGCGATACGCCTCGGGGGCGACGGCGGACGCAGCCCCGTGCGCACAGTCGACCACGACCCGCAGCCCGGCGAGCGACCCCGGAGTGGCCGCGACCAGATGGTCGCGGTAGCGCTCGGCGGCATCGACCAGGTCGTGGACCCGGCCGATGCGCGTGCCCGTCGGCCGCTCGTGGCGGATGTCGAGGCCCTCTTCGATCGCACTCTCGAGCACGTCGGGGAGCTTGTGGCCGCCCGCCGCGAAGAGCTTGATGCCGTTGTCCGGCATCGGATTGTGCGATGCGGAGATCATCACGCCGAAGTCGGCACCGAGCGACCCGACCAGGTAGGCGACCGCCGGGGTGGGCAGCACTCCTACCCGCACCGCGTCGGCCCCGGCCGATGTCAGACCGGCGACCACCGCGGCCTCGAGCATCTCCCCGCTCGCCCGCGGGTCCCGCCCGACGACGGCCACCGGACGGTGGGACCGGTCGCGTGCCGCGAGCACGCGAGCGGCGGACGCGGAAAGGGCTACGGCGAGCTCCGGAGTGAGGAGCTCGCCGTTGGCCAGTCCGCGAACGCCGTCGGTGCCGAACAGACGTCGCACTGCGACCGAACGTGCACGGTCGCCAGCAGGCAGATCCAAGATCAGCGCTTGCTGTACTGAGGAGCCTTACGGGCCTTCTTGAGGCCGTACTTCTTGCGCTCGATGACGCGCGGGTCACGGGTGAGGAAGCCGGCCTTCTTGAGCGGCGGGCGGTCCTCGGAGTCGGCCTCGATCAGCGCGCGCGCAATGGCCAGGCGCAGTGCACCGGCCTGGCCCGACGTGCCGCCACCGTGCAGGTTGGCGAAGATGTCGAAGCGCTCGGTCTTCTCGACGGTGACCAGCGGCTCACGGATCAGCTGCTGGTGCAGCTTGTTGGGGAAGTACTCCTCGAGCGTCTTCCCGTTGAGACGGAACGATCCGGTGCCCGGCATGAGCCGGACACGGACGACGGCCTCCTTGCGGCGCCCGACGGTCTGGATCGGCCGGTCGGAGAACACCGCCGGGACCGGAGCCACGTCGATGTCGGCATCGATGTCGACGTCCGTGTCGGCGTCGTACTCGTCGGCCGCATCGGTGTCGGCGTCGCCGTCGGCGAGGTCGGTGGCGTCGGCTTCGAGCGCGGCCTCCTCGACGGCCTCGATCTCGGCGGCCGCCGTCTCGGCAGCCTCGGTCCCGGGCTCGGGGGTGGTCACGGGCTGTCCCTCTTCGTTCTCTGGGGTGGTCACTGAGCGACCTGGGTGATCTCGAACGCGGCCGGCTGCTGCGCGGCGTGCGGGTGGTCGGGCCCGGCGTACACCTTGAGCTTCTTGCTCATCGCCCGGCCGAGGCGGTTCTTCGGCAGCATGCCCTTGATCGCCTTCTCGACGAGACGGTCGGGGTGCTTCTCGATCATCTCGCCGACCGAGCGCTGCTTGAGACCGCCCGGGAAGCCGCTGTGGCGGTAGACGAACTTGTCCGTCCGCTTGTTGCCCGAGACGGCGATCTTCTCCGCGTTGACGATGATGACGAAGTCACCGGTGTCCATGTGCGGGGCGTACGTCGGCTTGTGCTTGCCACGCAGGAGCGTGGCTGCGTGCGTGGCGAGGCGGCCGAGCACCACGTCCGTGGCATCGATCACGTGCCAGGCGCGGGTGATCTCGCCGGGCTTGGGGCTATACGTGGGCACGGACCTACCTCGTCGCTGTCTTGTGCTCGTCGAGAAACTCGGGAGCTGCCTTCGGTGCGCGGGTGCGGGAGCAAGGCGCCGGGCCCGCGGACGGACCATGCGGGCCGCCGTCAAGCGACCGCGGGTCTTCACCCACCGCACGTCGAAGAACGAGGGTACCCGCCGGTCCGAAGCAGGGTCAAAACGCCCCCTCCAACCGCCGGGTAGCTCGCTCCCGCAGCCGCGGTGACTACCGCCAGCGGGCCGCGTTGGCCCGCTCGACCTGCTGGTAGCTGTCGTTGGCTGTGCCCAGTGCCACCCCGATCTGGGCCAGTACCGAAGCCAGGTCGGCGGCGGCCGTGTCCCACTTGCGTTGCGTGGCCTGGTACTCCGTGGCCGCCTGCCCCTCCCAGGTGGCGACCATGGGCGCCAGGAACCGCTTGAGCTCCTCGAGCTGGCCGGAGATGCGGCCAGCGGTGGCCCCGACGTCAGCCCGCGCCGCTTCCAGCGCTCCGAACGTGACCTTGATCTCAGACATGGCTCCCCCTCAGCCCAGCGCCGCGCGGATCGCGGACAGCTCGCCGGAGTGCTGCTCCTCCTGCGCGCGGTAGCTCGCGCCCGTGCCCTCGATCGCCTCGCCGATGGTGCGCAAGGCCTCACTCAGCGCCCGGGCGTCGGTGTCCCACCGGGCCATCAACGCGGTGAACGCCGTGGCCGCCTCTCCCCGCCACGCCCCGGCCAGCGGGGCGAGCCTGCTGCGCAACGTGGCCAGGTCGGCCTGCACGGTGTCGTTCACCGTGAACACGTGCCGCCCGGCCCGCTGCATCTCCTCGACGGTGGTACCGAACCCGTCGGCCATGCCGATCACCCCTGTCCCGTGCCTGGTCTGCTTGTCCGGCCACCGTCGCAGGGAGCGCGCCCGCGTGGGGCCGAACCGGCGGGATCGTGTGCGGGTGCGAACGCGGGAGGCCGGTGGACGGCCCGGGGGCCGCGACGGGCCGCCGGGCTCAGGCTCGTCGCAGCGAGGCGACGACCACGTCGCACGCAGCCCGCACCGCGCTGCTGCCGGCTGCCGTGTGCCGGCAGCCGACGCTGAGCTGCGCATCCCCGTCGAGGAGCACGAACCAGTCGACGACGGTCCGGCCGTCCGCCCCGCGCTGGCGGTAGGTCGCCACCTCGCGCCCGGCGAGCGTGGTGGTCGTGTAGTCCCGCAACGCGGACCCGGCCGCCGCCGCCGACTCGAACTCGGCGCGCAGCTCGGCCCGGGCCCGCTCGGGCTCGGCGCCGGTGTCGTAGCCGAGCGGGCTCCGCTCGACCGCGATCAGATCGCTGCCCTCCGGCGCCCCCGCCGGGGTGAGCAGGGTGCGGCGCCGCTCCGGCAACCCGCCGGTGTGCTCCCACCCCGCTGGGACGTCGAGCCGGTAGCCGTACTGCACGAGCACGCCGGCAGGCACCACGGCGGCCGGCGGTCGCGAGGGCAGGAGCACGCCGACGCCGAGGAGGCCCGCGACGAGCACGGCGGCCGCAGCGGCCGAGGAGACGATCCGCAGCAGGCTGCGGGTCCGGACGGGCGGCGGCGGCAGCCTGCGGGCGACCGGGGCCGCACGGCGCTCCGGGCCGGTGCCGGGAGCCGCGAACGGGCCCGCGGCCCTCGACTCGCTGTGCGGAGTCCACCCGGCGTCGGGCACCCGCGCCGACCACGGGTGACCGCCGGCGTCGGGCAGCACCAACGCCCCCAGCACCGCGGCGACGTCCGGCCTCGGGGCCACGGCGACTCCCGCGGCGCCGGCGATCCCGGCCTCGTCCACGAGCTCCGCGAGCAGCGGGGTGCGGGTCACCCCACCGACGAGCAGCACCGGGGCGGGTCCGGCCTCCAGCAGCACCTCGCGCAACGCCTCGACCGCGACGGCGAGCTGTCGCGCCAGCAGCGGGCGGACCTCGCTCGCCCTCACGGGTACCGGCCCGGGTGCGCCCGCCTGCACCGAGGGCAGCAGCGAGAGCGCCTCACGTACGCGCCGGGCCTTGGCAACGGCCGCGGGGTCGTCCGACGGCAGCCCCAGCAGCTCCGCCAGCACCGCGTCCAGCGCGGCGCCGGCCACCGCACGGGACCGGACGGCGAGCACGTTGCCCGAGGCGTCCAGCCGGGTGGCCTCCGCGACCCCGTGCCCGACGTCGAGCACGGCCACGTCCCCGCGCCCGGCCGCGGCGACCGGCGCCGGGACCGCACGGACCCGGCAGGCGAGACCGGCGCACCGGCCCACCCAGGACGCCGTACGCGGCGCGGGCCAGCCCGGCGGATGGACCAGCACCAGCTCCTCCGGCCCGGGAGCGAACTCCGCCAGCAGCGACGCCACCGTGACGCCGCGAGCCGGTGTCCGGGCCACCAGCCAAGGCTCACCGTCGGCACCCGCCGCTGCCACCCGCGCCGTTGCCGCCCCCAGCTGGACGGCGACCCGGACCGGCGTGCCGCTCACCGTCCTCCCCTGCTGTGCCGCCCGCGGCGGGGGCACGGGCCGCTCACGGGTCGTCCTCGACGTCCGGCGGCAGCCAGGCGAGCTGGATGCGGCGGGCGCCACGACGCCGGTCGACGAGCGTGGCTCGTCCCGGCGGCAGGGACGCCGGCTTGACCGACTCGACCAGCGCACCCTCGTCGGGGCTGCCGTTCATCACCAGCCCCGGCACGGCCAGCTCACGCAGCCGCCCGAGCAGCGGGTCGAACAGCGCTCGGCCGGCGCCGCCGCAGCGCCGGGCCACGACCAGGTGTAGGCCCACGTCCTTGGCCTGGGCGAGGAACTCCACCAGCGGCACGAGCGGGTGCTGCGCGCCCCCGCCGGGCGCGACGAGGTCGTAGTCGTCGACGAGCACGTACACCTCGGGGCCGGTCCACCAGCTGCGTTCGCGCAGGGCCCGCGGCGTCACGTCCGGGCCGGGGAGCCGCCTGCGCAGCGATGCCGCCACCTCGCGGGCCGCCTCGGCGGTGGCGTCGGCCGTGCTGGCGTAACCGATCAGATGGGTGTCCGGGACGACGCCCAGCAGCGTGCGGCGATGGTCGACGACCACGAGCCGGGCGGCCTCGGGCCCGTGCCGGTCGGTGATCCCGCGCGCGACGAGCCGCAGCAGGTTGGTCTTGCCGCTCTCCGCGTCGGCGAAGCACAACAGGTGCGGGTCTGCGGCGAGGTCGAGCTCCACGCGGCCGAGCCGTTCCTCGTCGACGCCGATCGGGACTCCGGTGGACCCGGGACCGGCTGGCGGCAGCCGGTGGAGGTCGATGCGCTCGGGCAGGAGCCGCACCGGGGGGAGGCCGGCACCGGGCCAGGCTTGCGCGATCACCCCCACCAGCGCGGCCTGGTCGGTGGCGCCGGTGCTCAGCCGGGGAGCCGCGACGACGGCCGGGGCGCCGTCGGGCGCGAGCCCGTGACCGGGCCGGGACGGCACCTCGGCGGCCCGGCGGCGGTCCACCTCGGACTCGGCGGGCTCCCCCAGCCGCAGCTCGATGCGGCCACCGAGCAGGTCCTTGAGTGCCGGACGCAGCTCGCTCCACCGACCGGCCGAGATCGCCAGGTGCAGCCCGTAGGACAGGCCCTGAGCGGCCAGCGGCAGCAGGCGCGCGTCCAGGTCGTCGAAGTCGCCGCGCAGCGTCAGGTACCCGTCGACGACGAGCAGCAGGTCGGTGCTCGGTTCACCGGGGTGCGCGCCTGCCGCCCGGCGGGCCCGGAACTCCTCGACCGAGGCGATCCCGGCCTCGCGGAAGAGCCGTTCGCGCCGGGCGAGCACGGCGGTGAGCTCGGCGACGGTGCGCCGGACGAGGTCGACCTCCTGGCGCCCGGCGACGGTGCCGACGTGCGGCAGCCCGGCCAGGGACCCGAGCGCCCCGCCACCGAAGTCGAGAACGTGCACGCCGAGCTCGTCCGGGGTGTGGGTGAGGGCGAGGCCCAGCACGGCGGTGGCCAGCGCGGTGGACTTGCCCGCCCGCGGACCGCCCACCACGGCCAGATGCCCGGAACCGCCGGCCAGGTCGATCACGAGAGGGTCGCGCCGCTGCTGGTAGGGCCGGTCGATCAGGCCCACGGGCACCTGGAGCACGCCCGTCCGGGCCGCCGGCGGACCCTGGCCGGGCCCGGCGTGGACCGGGCCGAGCACCTCGTCGAGCGGTGGTGGGGCGTCCAGGGGCGGCAGCCAGACGCGGTGCGCCGGCGGGCCCTGACCCGCCATCGCGGCGATCACGGTGTCGAGGACGGTGGGGCCGTCCACGCCGTCGGTCTCGGTGGCGGTGACCGGTTCCGCCGGCGTGGCCTCGGGTACGGGGCCGACCCGGAAGGGGTACGCGCGGGGCCGGCCCGCCACGGGCCCGGACCGCGGCGCCGCTGCGGCGCCGGGGCCCGACACGTAGGCGGCGCGGAACCGCACGAGCTCGTCGGTGCCCGTCGCGAGGAAGGCCGAGCCGGGCGCGGACGGCAGCTGGTGGGCGTCGGGCACGCCGAGCACCGCGCGGGACTCCGAGGCGGAGAACGTGCGCAGCGCGATCCGGTAGGACAGGTGCGACTCCAGCCCGCGCAGCCGCCCTTCCTCGAGGCGCTGCGAGGCGAGCAGCAGGTGGATCCCGAGCGAGCGCCCGAGCCGTCCGATGGTGACGAGCAGCTCGATCAGCTCGGGTCGTTGGGCGAGCAGCTCGGAGAACTCGTCGACCACGACGAACAGCGCGGGCAGCGGCGGCAGCTCGGCTCCGCCCCGGCGGGCCGCGGCGTAGTCGGCGACGCCCACCAGGTTGCCTGCGGCGCGCAGCAGCTCCTGGCGGCGGGTGACCTCACCGGCCAGCGTGTCGGCCATCCGGTCCACCAGCGTCAGCTCGTCGGCGAGGTTGGTGATCACGGCCGAGACGTGCGGCAGCCCGGCCAGCCCCAGGAACGTGGCGCCGCCCTTGAAGTCGACCAGCACGAGGTTGAGCTCCGCGGGTGAGTGCGTGGCCGCGAGACCCAGCACGAGGGTGCGCAGCAGCTCGCTCTTGCCCGACCCGGTGGCGCCCACGCAGAGCCCGTGCGGTCCGCTCCCGCCCTGCGCGGACTCCTTGAGGTCGAGCACGACCGGGCCACCGCGCTCGTCGACGCCGATCGGGACGCGCAGCCTGTCGGTCTCGGCGCGGCTCCAGCGGGCACGCAGCGCGGCGATCCCGGCCGGGCCCGGTTCCAGCCCGAGCAGCGCTGGCAACCCCGGCGCCCGGCGCGGGGCCGCATCACCGCCCGGCGCGGCGCCGCCGGACCGGTAACGGGCCAGCCGCCGCGCGAGTGCTCTGGCCTCGGCCACGCCGAGCCCGTCGGGGTGCCCGATCGGGGCCGGCTGCTGGTCGTCGGGAGCGAGGTCGGGGTGCCGCCGGTCGGTGGAGCCGACGCGGTGCAGTCCGTGCGCACCCACCAGCAGCCGCACGACGGACGGACCCGGTCGCCGTCCCGGCGGCGCGCCCACGCGCAGCACCGTGACCCCGGCGACGCCCGCCCACGGCCCCGGTCCCTCGGCCACCTCGTCGACGACGACGAGCAGGTGCGGCTCACCGGTGCCGGGACCCGCCGGCCTGCCCGCCAGCTCGGCCACCCACCAGCGGCGGACGTCGTCGGCGTCGCCGGAGACCATCCGCAGCGGGCCGACGGCGTCGCGCCTGCGGGGGTGGGCGACGTGCGGGAGCCACTTGACCCACTCCCACTCGGTGGCGAGCGTGGGCGGCGCGACGACGGCGAGCAGCGCGTCGGCCGGGCTGTGCCAGAGCGCGTACTGGGCCACGAGAGCACGGGCGAGAGCGCGGGCGGGCCCGAGCCCTTCCGCGGGATCGGCCGGTTCGAGCCACACCGTGGAGCTCGCCCGCAGCGACAGGGCCACCGGCAGGTCGGGCACGACGGCGTGGCCCAGCAGGAACCGGCGCAGCGCGAGCGCCGTGACCGGTTCCAGGCCCTCGACGGGCCCGGTCTGCGGCGCCACCAGCCGGGTGGCCAGCCGCTGCGCGCCGCGCCCGATGCGCAGCTGCCCGAAGTCCGGGTCGGCTGGCCTGCGTTCCCAGAGCCGGCCCGCCGCGAGCACCGCCGGCCACGCCGCCGGGTGCGGGTGCAGCGACTCCAGCACGGCACGCTGCTCGGCCGCGATGCCGCGGACCCGGCCGCGCAGCAGCGACAGGTAGCGCAGGTAGTCGCGGCGGTCCTCGTCGAGGCTCGCCGAGCGGTTGCCGCCCCCACGGCCGGCGCCGGTCATCATCATGGCGAGCGTCGAGATCGCGAACATGCCTCCGAAGAGCCAGGAGGTGGGGTTGCGCGGGCCGAGCACGGCGATGAAGCCGACGGAACCGAGCAGCATGACGACAGGGAGCAGCCGGGCCAGCATCCCCGCGGGAACGATCCGCTCCGGCTCGGGGGGAGGCTCGAGCGTGAGCTCCCCACCGGGCATCCGCGACGGCACCCGCCGTGGCCGGACGACTCCGACAGTTCCCATCGGCACCCCTCCCCGCCGGTCAACCGGCCCCGAACGAGTTCTGCCGAACGGGCCCGCCCGCGGCCCCGGCGCTGCGATGCTAGGCAGCCGACGGGGTCCGCCGGGGCCGTTCCGGAGAAGTCGTCCTGTCGCTCGCGGAGGGAGACACCACGTGCGTGCCGCTGCCGCCGACGCGGCCTACTGCCGGCTCACGGTGCTCGCCCCCCGGGCGAGGGTCGACGTCGCGCTGCCCGCAGACGTGCCGGTCGCCGAGCTGGTGCCGATGGTCCTCGAGCTGGTCGGGGAACCGGTGTTCGGCCTGCGCCCGGTCCCGTGGCGGCTGTCCGGCGCCGCGGGCGGCCCGCTGCCTGCCGAGGCCACCCTCGGCGAGCTCGGTGTGCTCGACGGCGAGCTGTTGCGGCTCGCCCCCCAGGGCCCGGCTCCGGTTCCGCCGGTCTTCGACGACCCCGTGGACGCGCTGGCGGCCACGGCGGCCACCGCCGCGGCAGGCGATCGCCGGTTCGGCGCGGGTGTGGTGCTGGCCGTGGCCCTCGCCGCGGCGGCGCTGCTCGCGGGCCGGCCCGCAGCGCCCGGGACGCCGTGGACGGCGTGGACGGCGGCGGTCGCGGTGTTGGCGGCCGTCGCCGCGGTGGCGCACGCCGCCCGGCTGGGCCGCACCGTCGAGGCGCCCGACGGGGCGAGCAGGGTCGAGTCCCTCGACGGGGCGGCCCGGCTGCAGGCGGCGAGCACAGCGGCGCTGGCGGCCGTTCCGCTGGCCGCCGCGGCCGGGTGGGCGGCCCTGTCCGCCGCGGGCGGCGCTGCACAGCTGCTGCTGGCCACGGCCGCGGCAGGCATCGCCGCCGCACTCGCCCAGATCGCGCTGCGAGTGGTGGCCCCCGTGCTCGTCGGCACCGTGGTGGCCGCGGTCCCGATGGGGGTGGCCGCGGTCGTCGTCCTGCGGTTCGGCGTCGCCCCGGCTGCCGCGGCGGCCGCCGTGGGCGCGGTCGCGCTCGCCGTCGGCCCCGTGCTGCCGCGGGCCGCGTTGCGCCTCGCCGGGTTGCCCCGGCCGGTCGTGCCGGCCGACGGTGCCGAGCTGGTGGACGCCGACGACGGCCCCGACCTGCTGCCGCCCGCCGAGCTCGCGGAGCGGGCCGACCTGGCACGCGGCTATCTCGCCGGCCTGGTCGGCGGCTGCGCCGTCCTCGCGGCCGCTGCCGCACTCCCGGTCGCGGCGGCCGGTGGGTGGGCCGGGCCGGCCTTCGCGGCGGTCTCGGTGGCCGTACTCGCCCTGCGGGCCCGCAGCTTCGCCGACCGCGCCCCGGCGCGGGTTCTGCTGGGGAGCGCCGTCACCGCGGGCGTGGGGCTGGCCGTACTGGTCGCCACGCAGGTGGGTCCCGGCGCCCGGCTCGGCGTCGCGGCCGTCCTGCTCGTGGCGGCAGCGGCGGGCTCGCTCGCGCTCGGGCGCACCCGGCCGGCGGGCTCCCCCGTCTCCCGCCGGGCGGTCGACCTGCTGGAAGGCCTGCTCGTCGCCGCCTCGATCCCGCTGGCACTCGCGGCGATGGACCTGTTCAGGCTGGTCCGGGGCCTGTGAGACGGGCGGCATGCGCGGTGGCCACGGCACTCGCGCTCACCGGGCAGGCGGCTCCCGCCATGGCCCACCCGGTGCCGCCCCCGATCGCCGTGCCGCCGCCCGCCGGTGACCCGCCCGGATCCACTCCCGGCCTGCGCGCGCCCAGCCGCTGCACCCCGCCCGAGGCGGACCCGGAGCCTGCGGCCGACCCCATCGCCACCCGGCTGCGGCTGCCCGAGCTCCACCGGCTGGCCACTGGCCGCGGCCAGCTCGTCGCGGTGATCGACACCGGGGTGTACCCGCACCCGCTGCTCGGCGACCGGGTGCGCGGCGCCGGGGACTACCTCACCGGTGGCGACGGCCTCGACGACTGCGACGGCCACGGCACCGCGGTCGCGGGCCTGCTCGCCGCGGCGGCGGAACCGGGCTCTCGCGGCCGGGCCGCCACGCCCATCGGGATCGCGCCCCGCGCGCGGCTGCTCGCGATCCGCCAGTCGAGTCCGTCGTTCGAGGTTCCCGGGCCGGGTGGCACCACCCGTCCGGCCGGCGACACCCGCACGCTGGCGGAGTCGGTCGTGCTGGCCGTCCGTAAGGGCGCCGACGTGGTCAACATCTCCGAGGCCGTGTGCCTGAGCGCCGCCCAGGCGGCCACGGCGGGCGCCGACCTGCAGGCAGCGCTCTCCTTCGCCGCCCGGGCCGACGTCGTGGTCGTCGCGGCAGCGGGGAACGTGGGTTCGGGCTCGTGCGTCGAGCCCGGCGCGGGCCAGGTGTCGCTCCCCGGCTGGTACGACGACCAGCTGCTCGCGGTGGGGGCCGTCGGCCCGGACGACGCCC
The DNA here is from genome assembly GCF_050948425.1 of Pseudonocardia xinjiangensis. Taxonomy (NCBI): domain Bacteria; kingdom Bacillati; phylum Actinomycetota; class Actinomycetes; order Pseudonocardiales; family Pseudonocardiaceae; genus Pseudonocardia; species Pseudonocardia xinjiangensis. The sequence continues at coordinate 6,929,156 of NZ_CP192009.1, forward strand.
CGGCCTCCTTCACGGTGCCCGGACCGTGGGTGGATGTCGCCGCCCCCGGCACCGGGCTGCGCTCGCTGGCCGTCGGGGGCGGCACGACCTCCACCGGCGTCGAGGGCACCAGTTTCGCGGCGCCGTGGGTGTCCGGGCTGGCTGCGTTGGTGCGGGAACGCTATCCGGAGCTCACCGCGAAGCAGGTGACCGACCGCATCCTCGCCACGGCCCGCCCGCCGGCCCGCGGCCGTGACGACCGGGTGGGCCACGGTGTGATCGATCCGGTCGCCGCACTCACCGCGGTGCCCGCCGTGCTCCACCCGGCTCCGGAACCGGCAGCCGCGGTGACGGTGGTGACGGAGCTCCCCGGCACCGCACCGCGGCCGGCGGCGCCGTCGTCGGGCCCACCGGTCGACCTCGTGGCGGCCGGTCTGCTGCTGCTGGCGGGTGCGGCGGCCGCGGTCCTGCTGCGCCGCCGCCCGCGCAGGATGCGCTGAGGGACCCGGGGCTTGGCTCAGCCGGCCGGCAGCACGTCCACCACCCGGCCCGCGGCAGCGAGGTCCAGGGCCGGTCCGGCCGGCAGCAGGCGCAGTGCCGCCTCCGGAGCGGGCTCGGCGGCGGTGATCCCCAGTGCGGCGGCCGTGGCGTCGTCGGCGACGCCGTAGCCGACGCCGGTGGCGGCCACCAGCCACAACGGGCCGGTGCCCGGCGGGCGTCCCGGCCCGGTGGCCCGCACCGCGCCGCCGGGCCCCACCGCCACGGCGTCCACGCGGGTGCCCGGGCCGTCGGCCTGGGCCAGCGCCACCGGTGGCGCCGCCGCGGGCAGCGGCTCCGCGGCGCCCGTCCACACCGCACCGGACGGCCCCCCGTCCGCCGTCCACGTCCAGCACATGACGGGCGACTCGGCGGGCTCGCGCAGCTGTGGCGCCCCTGCGGGCCAACCGTCGACCGGCAGGTCGTCGACGAGCGCCGCCGCGGCCAGCTCGGTGGGCCCGATGGGCAGGTCCTGCGCCTGCCCCGCGGCCACCCGCAGCAGCTCGGCCACGACGTCGGGCACCTCCTGCAGGCCGCCGGCCAGCACGGCGAAGTGCCGCGGGGCCCCGCCCACCGGGGTGGTGACCAGTACGTCGCCGATCCGCCCCGGCAGCCCGGCGGGAGCGGTGCCGCCACGACCGGCGACCTCCGGGGTGGCCAGGGCCGCGCCCTCGGGCACCAGTGACACCACGTCGGGTGCGGCGGCGCGGGGGATCCGGCCGGTGAGCCCGAACGCGGCCAGCACCCGGCCGTCACCGGTGTCGACGCGGTGCCGGCGGCCCTCCGTGACCAGCCAGGTGGCGCCGTCGGGTCCGTCGAGCAGCACCCCGTCGCCCGGCGGCATCGGCTCGGGTGCCGCCATGCCGGCCACCACGGTGGTGCCGACGAGGGTGCCGTCGGCCGTGGTCCGGTCGCACACCGCCCACCGGGGTGGCGGTGCCGGACCGCCCGGCTGCACCGCGACCGCCCCCGGGACCGCGGCGGTCGGGGTGCGCGCCGCAGCGGCGAGGGCGGCGTCCGGCACCGCGACGGGGGTGGCGGTGGCCGGGTCGGCGTCGGTGCTGCCGCCCGTGCGCAGCGCCGCCAGCACCAGCCGGGCCGCGGGGAGGTTGGCCACGGGCACGAGCCGGTCGGGCCCGTGCGCCACCACGTACATCGCGCCGGATCCCGCGCCGATCACCACGTCCTGCTGTTTCCAGTCGGGCCTGGGCACCACCACCGAGTACACCGCGGCGCCGCAGAGCCCGAGCAGCCCCAGCACCACTCCGGCCAGCGCCGCGCGGCGCTGCGACCGGATCTGCTCGTGCAGGGGCACCGGGTCACCGCGCACCAGCGCCGCCTCGAGCCGGCGCAGGCCGAACCGGTACGCGTCCACCTGGTCGCGGGTGGCGGGGGCGCGCACGGCGCTCGGTCGCGACACGGTCCGACGCTAGCTCTGCAGGTCACCGCCCCGTGGGCGTTCGGGAGAACTGGGGCCGGCTACCCGACGGAGATCGCGTCCAGCCGCTCCCGCAGGAACGGCGCGGAGACGACCGGCTCGAGGTCCGACCGGCGGCCGATCGGCGGGGTCAGCGGCGTGACCAGCGCGTCGTGGTCCAACTCGAAGAAGAACACCAGCGAGACGAGCTCCTCGTGCGGGGACTCCGGCTGCGGCGGCAGCACCCGGTGCCGCCCGGAGCGCCAGCGCAGGCCCGTCCAGTGCGCGAGCAGGTCGCCGATGTTGACGGTGAGCGCGGCCGGGTCGTACGGGGCATCGACCCAGCCCGTGCCCTCGATGTCGACCTGCAGACCACCCGCGCCCGGCTCGCGGTCCAGCACCGTGACCGTCCCGAAGTCGGTGTGGGAGCCGATCCGGAACTGGCCGGGGGCGGGCGGGCCGACCTCGGTGAGCGGCGGGTACCGGTTGATGTTGAACGTCCACGTCGGGTGGCAGGCGAGGCTGGTCAACGTCTCCCGGGACAGGCCGAGGGCGTCCGCACACAGCTCCAGCAGCTCGCGTGACACCGCGGTCATCGCGGCCGCGTAGCGGTCCACGGCGTGCCGCAGCTGCGGCACCTCGGACGGCCACACGTTCGGCGGGAACCACACGTCGTCGACCTCGGGGTCGCCCGTCGGGGTGTCCGGCCCGACGGCGAAGGACTCCTTGAGGTCTGGCGGTGTCTCCGTGCCCTCGACGTTCCCGTTCGCCTCCACCCCCGGGGCGAGCCAGCCGCGGCCACCGATCCGCACCGCATAGCGGGCCTTCACCTCGGCGGGCAGGGCGAAGAAGGCCCGCGCCGCCGCACGCACCTCGGCGCGCAGTGCGGCGTCCACCCCGTGCCCCGTCACCAGCAGGAAGCCGGCCCGTTGCAGTGCCTCGTCGACGGCGGGACCGATACCCGCGGCACCGCCCCGCCACGCCGCCAGGTCGACCGTCGGGATCATGAGGGTTCTCCGATGTCCTCGTGCCACAGGTCCGGGCGGGCGGCGATGAAGTCGGTCATGAGGTCGACGCAGCGACCGTCGTCGAGCACCGTGACCGAAACGCCGTGCTCGGCGAGCCAGTCGTGGCCGCCGTGGAAGGTGCGGGCCTCTCCGACGAGCACCGCGCCGATCCCGAACTGGCGTACGAGCCCGGAGCAGTACCAGCACGGCGAGAGCGTGGTCACCATGATCGTCGAGCGGTAGTCGCGTTGCCGCCCGGCCGCGCGGAACGCCGCCGTCTCGGCGTGCATGGAGGGGTCGTCGTCCTGGACGCGGCGGTTGTGCCCGCGCCCGAGCAACGTGCCGTCGGCGGCGAACAGCGCCGCCCCGATCGGGATGCCCCCCTCGGCGAGGCCGGCCCTGGCCTCGCCGAGGGCGACGTCGAGCAGCGCGGCCGGATCGGTCACCGCCGGGTCGGGCAGGGTGGTCACGGTCTCACTCTGCGGGGCGAGCCGTCCGTCCCGCAAGCGGCGCGGCGCGGAACAGCAGCGCGTACACCGCGGCCGACAGCGCGATGCCGACGAGGAACGTCACGTCCCCCACGCCGGGGACGAGCCGCGGCACCAGCCCGACGAACAGCACCTGGTTGGAGAACAGCGGCACCGACACCACGATGCCCACGAGGAGGGCCACCACACCAGCGGGGTTGCGGTGGCCGCGGTCGTAGAGCAGCTCGGTCGGGAGCCTGCCGCGGCGCAGGTACTGGTCGGTGAGCACCACGCCGAGCCACGGCCCGATCCAGTAGACGATGACGAGGAGGAACCCCTCGTAGCTGTGGGCCGCGTCCGGGAGTGCGATCAGCGCGATGAGGAAGCCGACCACGCCGAATGCGGCGGCGACCACGGCGCGCGCCCAGCGGAACGGGACGTCCACGCCCATGCTGAGGAAGGCCATCGCGCCCGAGTAGACGTTGAGCACGTTGGCCGCGATCGCGCCCAGCGCGATGGCCAGCAGGGTGAGGCTCGCGAGCGCACCGGGGAGCACGCCGACGAACGCGGTGGCGGGGTTGTCGGACTCCACCCCGGCCGCCGCGGTGGCGCTCACCGACGCCGCGCCCACCACCATGAGCACGGTGGTGGAGCCGAACAGCCCGAGCCCGGCGGCGAGCCCCGTGCGCAGCCGCGATGACTCGGCAGGCAGGTAGCGGGCGTAGTCGGCCGCGTACGGGCTCCAGCCCGCCGTGTAGCCGAACACGGCGCCGACGGTGAGCAGGAACCCGCCGACCCCGCCGGTGCCGCCACCGGCGGGAACGGCCGACGGGTCCGACCGCGCGAGCACGATCACCGCCGCGAACGCGAACACCACCGCGAGCACGGGGAAGGCGAAGCGCTCGAAGACCTGCACCAGGTTGTGCCCGACGAACGCGACGCCGATCTGCACGAGCACGACGACCACGAGCCAGGCCGCCGCCGGCAGTCCGGTGAGCGAGTTCAGGGCGAACGCCGCGCTCACGCTGTTGACCGCGAACCAGCCGAAGCCCGACGTGATCGTCATGAGCCCGGCGGGCAGCGCGTTGCCCCGGTAACCGAACGCGAGCCTGCCCAGCACCATCTGCGGCACACCCGCGGCGGGACCACGGGCCGAGAGCACGCCGTGCGCGAGCGCCGCCAGCCCGTTGCCGAGCAGCACCGCGGCCACGGCCTGGGGGAAGGTGAGCCCGAACGCCTGCACGGAGAGAACGCCGACGAACACCGTGGCGAACTCGAGGTTCGGGGAGGTCCAGGTCCAGAAGAGCTGCCGTGGGCGGCCGTGGCGCTCGGCGGCCGGGATCGGCTCGTTCCCGCCCGGCTCCACGGCGATCACGCGCCCGCCGTAGTCACGGTCGACGGAGACCGGCTGTACGGGATCCGCTGTCATGGACGCTCCTCGGATGCGCGCTCTGGCCGGATCAGCGGTGCGGTGGCACCACGGTGAGGCCCAGTGCCTGCAACACGGCCTGCATCTGCTCCACCGCGGTCTTCCCCGGCCGTTCCCGCAGCTGGAGAACCGCGCGCTCCACCTGTTCCGCGGTCACCACCCTCGCTGCCGTCGCATCCGCCACGGCCGTGCCGACGGGTTCCCCCCGTACCGGCAGCGTGATCGTGGCGTGGGGGGAGGTGGCCGCAGCGGGGGCTGCGGCAACCGGGGGCTCGACGGGGTCGGGCAGCCGCGTGGGGGGCGAGGTGAGCACGGCATCTCCGTTCTGATCAGCAGGCACGGGTGTGAAGGGCGCGCCCGGTGTGCCGGACGCGCCCTCTGGATCACGGTACGGGCACGGGTGATTTGTTCCCATTGCGAGGACGGGGGCTCCCCGTGGGAGTTACACAGAGTTGACAGACGAACCATCAAGGGAGGCTGGGCGGGGCCGTCAGTGTGACGGCCGACGAGCGTCAGCGCCAGACCCGGCAAGGAGAGCCGCCGGCGAACATTCCCTGGTCGTCGACCAGTGCCAGGTCGAGCAGTCGGAGACGGTCGGGGTCGGCGATCACCTCGAACCCGGCGATCTTCTCGTCCGCGATCGTGAAGGTGAGGGCGAGGAGCAACCGGCCGTGCGGGGCCACCACGGCTCCGATCCTGCCGTTCACGAGGACCGGCTCGGCCACGTGAACGCGTTCTCTCGAGAGGAGACGTGCCTCCTCCGCCACGTCTCGCGCACCCCGGATCTCGGTTGCGACGCCCGGCGGAAGGGCGGCGGGTTCGGCCCGGCGGACGACGTCGGGCGCGAGCACCTCCAGCAGCGCGTCGATGTCACCGTCGCGTACGGCCGCGAGGAAGGCCTCGACGACCCGCCGGTGCCGGACGAGCGCGCCGGCGGGCACAGCGTCTGCACCTCGAACCTTCCTGCGGGCGCGACCGGCGAGCTTCTTGGCCGCGGCCGGCGAGCGCGCCACGATCGGAGCGATCTCGTCGAACGGCACGGCGAACACGTCGTGCAGGACGACGACGACCCGCTCGGCGGGGGCCAGCCTGTCCAGGACCACCAGCAGCGCGCGGCCTGCCGCGTCGGCCTGCTGTGCCTCGTGGGCGGGATCGGTACCTCCCACGCCGGTCCCGAACGGCTCGGCGCGCTCGGGCAGCCGCGACCCGACGGGGTGCTCCCGCCGCGCCGCGCGGGAGCGCAGCATGTCCAGGCACAGGCGAGCGACGACCGTGGTCAGCCAGCCGGCCAGGTTGTCGACCGCGCCGGTGTCGGAGCGACTGAGCCGCAGCCAGGCTTCCTGCACGGCGTCGTCCGCCTCGCCGAGCGAACCGAGCATCCGGTAGGCGACAGCGCGCAGGTGGCCGCGGTGCGTCTCGAACCGTTGGGCCAGCCGGTCCTGCTCGTCCATGTGTCCCCTCTGCTCCACGGGCTCCGTCATAGGGATGACGAGACGGACGCACCTGATGGGACAGGGAGCTGCAGATGACTTTCCTGCGCGTGGACTCGAGCATCCGCGACGAGGACTCGGTCAGTCGTGAGCTGACCGACGCCGTGGAGCGAGCCTGGCTGGCGGCTGACCCGGACGCCGAGGTCGTCCACCGCGACCTCGCCGCGGCTCCCGTCCGGCTCGAGACGTGGCAGCTCGCCACCTACGGGGGGTTCCTCCCCCCGGACCTGCGGACCCGGGCCATGCGGGACGCCAGTGCCGCCGCCTGCCGCGCCGCCGACGAGGTGCTCGCCGCCGACGCCATCACCGTCGGCGCCCCGTTGTACAACTTCGGCGTCCCCGCGGCCCTGAAGTCCTGGATCGACCTTCTGATCACCGATCCTCGCTTCGACCCCCGCCACACGCCGCTCGGCCGGTCCCTGGCCGGCGTCCCGCTGAGTCTGGTCATCGCCCGCGGCGGCGGCTACGGCCCGGGATCCCCCCGCGAGGGCTGGGACCACTCCACCCCGTACCTGGAGCGGATCTTCGGTGACGTGTTCGGCGCCGAGGTCACCCTGATCGTCGCCGAGCTCACCGCCGCCGACGTCGACCCCGCCATGGCCGCGCTGCGGCCGCTGGCCGCGCGGTCCCGCGCCGATGCACTCGCCCGTGCCGGGGCCGTCGCCGCCGAGCACGCCAGGGCTCACGGCGCGCCGAGCACCCGGCGGCGACGGGTGGCGCTGGCGCGGGCGGCGAGCTCGGCGTCCGGCGGATAGTCGACGGCCACGAGCGTGAGCCCGTGGGCGGGGGCGACGGGCACATCGCTCGCGCGCTCGACGCGTGTGAGCAGCTCGGCGGGCCAGTTCGCCGTCCGGCGCCCGCGCCCGACGTCGAGCAGCGCCCCGACCAGGCTGCGCACCATCGAGTGGCAGAAGGCGTCGGCGGACACGGCGGCCTCGACCACCCCGTCCTCGGCGAGGGTCCAGGACAGCTGCTGCAGCGCCCGGACCGTGGTGGCTCCCTCCCGGCGCTTGCAGAACGCGGCGAAGTCGTGCTCGCCGAGCAGCAGCTCGGACGCGGTCGTCACCGCGGTGAGATCCAGCGGGTGCGGCCAGGACAGGGTGTCCCGCGCCCGCAGGGGCTCCGCGCCGTGGGCGGCGGTGGCCACCCGGTAGCGGTAGTGCCGGCGCAGCGCCGAGAACCGCGCGTCGAAGGCCTCCGGCACGGGCGTCACCGCCCGCACCCGGACGTCCGGCGGCAGCAGCCGGGCCAGCCTGCGCACCAGCCACGCGGCGTCGAGGTCGGCCGGAAGGTCGGCGTGGGCCACCTGCCCGGTGGCGTGCACGCCCGCGTCCGTGCGACCCGCGACGGTCAGCGCCACGGGCTCCCGCAGCACCGTCGACAGCGCCTCGGTGAGCACACCGCACACGGTGCGCCGCCCCGGCTGGATCGCCCACCCGGAGAAGTCGGTGCCGTCGTAGGAGAGGTCTAGCCGGAACCTCCGCGAGTCGCCCGTCTCGCGCCCGCGAGTCGCCCCTTCTCCGGCGTCGAGCCGGCCTGGAACGCCCGCGAGCCCGCCGTCACGGAGGACGGCGGGCTCGACGGGGTGGTGCGGGTGCTGCGGAACTATCAGGACTCCTCGGTGGAGTCGTCCTCACGCTGCGACCGGGGCAGCTCGAACCCGGCGGCCTCGGCGGCCTCCGGGGTGGCGAACCAGACCTCGGGCACAGTGCTGTCGTAGGACGGCGACCCGGGCACGTGGTACAGCTTCGAGTTCTCGTTGCCCTTGATCGAGAACCCCTCCGGGGCCTCCGATGCGTCGTCCAGCGGGGCGTGGCTGCCCTCGCCGTACGGCGCGTCGGCGGTGGAGGTGCTCTCCTCCGCGTCGGTGGCCGTGGCCGTGGTGGTGGCCTCGGTCTCCTCGGCGGTCTCCTCGGCCGGAGCCGCGGCCGGGGTGGCCCGCTGCTGCGAGGACGCGACGCGGCGGGCGCGCTCGGCCTCGTCGGTGACCGTCTTCTGCTGGACCAGCTCGATCACGGCCATGGGGGCGTTGTCGCCCTTGCGCGGCAGCGTCTTGGTGATCCGGGTGTAGCCGCCCTCGCGGTCGGCGAAGAACGGGCCGATGTCGGCGATGAGCCGGTGCACGACCGTCTTGTCGCGGATCACCTTCTGGATCTCGCGACGGTTGTGCAGGTCGCCGCGCTTGGCCTTGGTGATCAGGCGCTCGGCGTAGGGCCGGAGCCGCCGTGCCTTGGCCTCGGTGGTGGTGATCCGGCCGTGCTCGAACAGCGCGGTGGCCAGGTTGGCCAGGATCAGCCGCTGGTGCGCCGGCGACCCGCCGAGACGGGGCCCCTTGGTGGGCTGAGGCATGGCTACAGCTGCTCCGTTTCTGCGTAGTCCTGGCCGTCGTCCCCGAAGGTCTCGGGGTCGAACCCGTCGGAGCCGTACTCGGCGGCCGCGGCCGACGGGTCGAATCCGGGCGGGCTGTCCTTGAGCGCGAGCCCGAGGCCGACGAGCTTCATCTTGACCTCGTCGATGGACTTCGCACCGAAGTTGCGGATGTCGAGCAGGTCGGCCTCACTGCGGCCCACCAGCTCACCCACGGTGTGGATGCCCTCGCGCTTGAGGCAGTTGTACGAGCGGACCGTGAGGTCCAGCTCCTCGATCGGCATCGCGAAGGCCGCGATGGTGTCGGCCTCCTGCGGCGACGGGCCGATCTCGATGCCCTCGGCGTCGACGTTGAGCTCGCGGGCGAGCCCGAACAGCTCGACGAGGGTCTTGCCGGCCGAGGCCAGCGCGTCCCGCGGGGTGATCGAGGGCTTGGTCTCGACGTCGAGCACCAGCTTGTCGAAGTCGGTGCGCTGCTCGACGCGGGTGGCCTCGACCTTGTAGGTCACCTTGAGGACCGGCGAGTAGATCGAGTCGACCGGGATGCGGCCGATCTCGGCGCCGGTGGCCTTGTTCTGCATGGCCGGGACGTAGCCACGGCCCCGCTCGACGACGAGCTCCACCTCGAGGCGGCCCTTGTCGTTCAGCGTGGCGATGTGCAGGTCCGGGTTGTGCACGGTGACGCCGGCCGGGGGCACGATGTCGCCTGCCGTGACCGGGCCGGGGCCCTGCTTGCGCAGGTACATCGTGACCGGCTCGTCCTCCTCGGAGCTCACGACGAGCTCCTTGAGGTTGAGGATGATGTCGGTGACGTCCTCCTTTACCCCGGGCACGGTCGTGAACTCGTGCAGCACGCCGTCGATGCGGATGCTGGTGACCGCGGATCCCGGGATGGAGGAGAGCAGGGTGCGCCGGAGCGAGTTGCCCAGCGTGTATCCGAAGCCCGGCTCCAGCGGCTCGATGACGAACCGGGAGCGGGTGTCGACGACCGAGTCCTCGGTCAGGGTGGGGCGCTGAGAGATCAGCATGGGTGGGTGCCTCCTTCAGGCCTGCGGCAACCGCTATTTGATGCCGCAGCAAGCCCCGGCCCCTCCCTACGGGACCGGGGGTGTCGAGCCGCTACTCGCGGACTACTTCGAGTAGAGCTCGACGATCAGCTGCTCGGTGACCTGCGTGTCGATCTGCGCACGCTCGGGCAGCTGGTGGACCAGGATGCGCAGGGTCGAGGGAACGACCTGCAGCCAGCCAGGGATCGGGCGGTCGCCCACGAGCTCCTTGGCGATGATGAACGGGTCGGTGCCCAGCGACTTCGGCTTGACGTCGATGACGTCGTACTGCGAGACGCGGTAGCTGGGGATGTCGACCTTGTGACCGTTGACGATGAAGTGGCCGTGGTTGACCAGCTGCCGCGCCATCCGCCGGGTGCGGGCGAGCCCGGCCCGGTAGACGACGTTGTCGAGACGCGTCTCGAGGATCTGCAGCAGGTTGTCGCCGGTCTTGCCCTGGCGACGGTTGGCCTCTTCGTAGTAGCGCCGGAACTGCTTCTCCAGCACGCCGTAGGCGAAGCGGGCCTTCTGCTTCTCCTGCATCTGCAGGAGGTACTCCGTCTCCTTGATCCGGATCCGGCCGTGCTGGCCGGGCGGGTAGGGACGGCGCTCGAACGCCTGGTCGCCGCCGACGAGGTCGACCTTCAGCCGGCGGGACTTGCGGGTCATGGGTCCGGTGTAACGAGCCATGTCTTGTTACTCCCTTTCCCTAGACCCGGCGCCGCTTGGGCGGCCGGCAGCCGTTGTGCGGCTGCGGGGTGACGTCGGAGATGGTGCCGACCTCGAGGCCGGCTGCCTGCAGCGAACGGATCGCGGTCTCACGCCCGGAGCCGGGGCCCTTGACGAAGACGTCGACCTTCTTCATGCCGTGCTCGGCGGCCTTGCGGGCGCAGTTCTCTGCGGCCATCTGCGCGGCGAACGGCGTGGACTTGCGCGAGCCCTTGAAACCGACGTGGCCTGCGGAGGCCCACGCGATCACGGCACCGGTCGGGTCGGTGATCGACACGATGGTGTTGTTGAAGGTGCTCTTGATGTGCGCGTGTCCGTGCGCGACGTTCTTCTTCTCCTTGCGGCGGACCTTCTTCGGTCCGGACGCGGAGCGGGTGCGGGGCGGCATTACTTCTTACCTGCCTTCTTCTTGCCGGCGACCGTCTTCTTCGGTCCCTTGCGGCCGCGGGCGTTGGTCTTGGTGCGCTGGCCGCGCACCGGCAGGCCCCGGCGGTGCCGGATCCCCTGGTAGCAGCCGATCTCGATCTTGCGACGGATGTCGGCCTGCACCTCGCGGCGCAGATCACCCTCGACGCGGTAGTTGTTCTCGATGTACTCGCGGAGGGCGGTGAGGTCCTCGTCGGTCAGGTCCTTCGACCGCAGGTCTCGGTCGATACCGGTGGCCTCGAGGATCTGGAGGGACCGGGTGCGCCCGATCCCGAAGATGTAGGTGAGCGCGATCTCCATCCGCTTGTCGCGGGGAAGGTCGACGCCGGCAAGACGTGCCATTCGGCGGGGTACTCCTCTGTTCTCATTGAGCCAGGTCTGCCCGACGCCCGTCCCGGACCGTTGTCGTCCGGGCCCCGGCCTGGTTCCGGGGGTGGACCGGGCCCGTGTGGCCCGGCAGGTGCGTCGGGTTCCTCTGTGTTGCCGTGGTGCTGTGGTGCTCCAGGGGTGACGCCGTCTGCGACGGCGGACACCCGTGATCAGCCCTGGCGCTGCTTGTGGCGCAGGTTCGAGGAGCAGATCACCATGACCCGCCCGTGACGGCGGATCACCTTGCAGTTGTCGCAGATCTTCTTGACGCTCGGCTGGACCTTCACGTCCGTCGCTCTCTCAGTTGTCGGTGCTGTTTCGACGTGACATCACGAGCTCCGTCACTGTCGGTCGTGACGGCGCAGGCTCCGTCACTTGTAGCGGTAGACGATGCGGCCGCGGGTCAGGTCGTACGGCGACAGCTCGACCACAACGCGGTCCTCGGGGAGGATCCGGATGTAGTGCTGGCGCATCTTGCCGCTGATGTGGGCAAGAACCCGGTGTCCGTTCTCGAGCTCCACGCGAAACATCGCGTTCGGCAAGGGCTCAACCACCCGGCCCTCGACCTCGATCGCCCCGTCCTTCTTGGCCATATCCTCCGCGTTCCGTGACAGGTGTGCGTACTCTCGGTTCCGTGCATGGGCACGTCGTTGCTCCGGGACCGTGGGGTGCGGGAGGCACGACGGAACCGGCGCCTATGGCGCGCCGAACTCCCAGTGTACGACCGTTGCGGACGGGCCCGCACATGGGGTACGCGCCGCGCCGCCACCGGCACCCGTTCAGGGCTGCCGGCGCCGCTCCCGCAGCCAGGTGGACAGCAGTACCAGCCCCCACGGGCCGACCACCCAGAGCCACCACGGGTACACGAACGACGCGGTGGCGACGCAGCTCATCGCCCAGATCGCGATCGTCGTGACGCTCGCGCCCGCCCAGCCGATCACGGCGCCGTGCCGGTCCCGGTCGAGCAACGCGTCCTGATCCCGGAGGGCAGGTGCCGGGGCGGCCGGAACCACCGTAGGGGGTGACGGCGGGCCGCCCGGGAGGTCGGCGGTGAGCGCGCGGAGATCCCCGTAGGTGCGCGCCGCCAGCGTGGCGGTGATGCGCTCGTCGAACTCCGCGGGATCGAGCCTGCCCTCGGCATGGGCCGCGCGCAGCCGGTCGAGCACGTGCTCACGGTCGGCGTCGCCCGCCCGCATGTTCTCGGGGCGCACGTAGGGCGAGCCGGGCTCTGCCGTCTCCTCCACGGTCCCATGGTGCTCCGCCGGACCCGGTGTGGCCACCGGTCGAGCGGCCCCGGACGGTGCGATCCCGGCAAATGACGCGCTCCGGGCACGGAGGGCCGGTTATCGTCGCGGTTCCGCCCGTTTCGAGCCGGTGTTGCCCTGAAGTCCGGTTCACGTTGTTCCCTGGAACGGTGATGACCGAACAGCCCACAGGATCCGCCGCCCCGGCCGGCCGACTGCCCCGCCCACTGCGTCCCTTCCGCCACCGCGAGTACCGCCTGCTGGTGACGTCGATGGCCGCCTCCCTGTTCGCGAGCGGCCTCTGGCTCGTCGCGATCGTCTACCAGGTCATCTCGATGGGAGGTGGCCCGTCCGAGCTGTCCGTCGTCGCTGCCGCGTCGAGCGTCGGGATGCTGGTCAGCGTGCTGATCGGCGGCGTGGCCGCCGACCGGCTGCCCAAGCGGGCCGTCATGATCGGGGTGGAGGTCGTCCGGATCGCCTCGGCAGGCGGGGCAGGCGCGCTCGCGGTCACCGGCGCGCTGCAGCTGTGGCACCTCGCCGCGATCGCGTTCGTCATGGGTGCGGCCGAGGCCTTCTTCTACCCCGCCTACTCGGCGATCCTGCCCACCCTGCTCCCCCCGGAGGAGCTGCTCGCCGCCAACGGCGTGGAGGGCACCCTGCGGCCGATCGCCCAGCAGGCCCTCGGTCCGGCGCTGGCCGGGGTGCTGGTCGGCGCGTTCGTCCCCGGGATGTCGATCCTGGTCGCGGCCGGGATCTACACGCTCGCCCTCGTCGCGCTGCTCGCCATGCGCGTGGCACCGGTCGCCACGAGCACGGCGGCGCCCAGCTCCGTGCTCGCCGATCTGGCCGAGGGCTTCCGCTACCTCTTCCGCACCGCCTGGCTCTTCGCCTCGCTGGCCTTCGCCTCGTTCTACGTACTGGTGCTCATCGGCCCGATCGAGGTGCTGCTGCCGTTCGCGGTGCGCGACCAGACCGGCGGCGGTGCGAGCAGCTTCGCGCTCGTCCTGGCCGCGTTCGGGATCGGCGGGGCACTCGGGTCGATCATCGTGTCCTCGTGGCGGCTCCCCCGCCGCTACCTGACGGCGATGATCCTGCTGTGGGGCGCCGGAGCGGCCCCGCTGATGCTGATCGGCATCACGCCGCACCTGTGGGTCATGGCCGCGGCGAGCTTCGCGGTCGGGTTCACCGGCGCGATGGCGATGGTCATCTGGGGCACGCTCCTGCAGCGCCGGGTCCCCCCGCACCTGCTGGGACGCGTGTCCAGCCTGGACTTCTTCGTGTCACTCGCCCTGATGCCGGTGTCGATGGCGCTCGCCGGGCCGGTCGGGGAGTGGCTCGGCGTCCCGATGACGTTCGTGCTCGCCGGTGCGATCCCCGTGTTCCTCGCGGTGGCGGCGATCGTCGGGTGGCGGCTGCCTGCCGACGAGATCGCCCATCCCCTCGACAGCCCCGCGGTCACGGCGTGAACACGCCGCAGGGGGCGTCGCGGACCCGAGCGGCGCAACCGGGGCGGCGCAGAACAGCCAGATGTGTCCAAAAGTCGCAAGACGGCGCAGAATCTCCCGCGCGGACGTCGACCGAAAGGAGGACGTCGGCATCTACTGCATCGACAACCGCGGCGATGGCGCCGCGGAGGGCGCGAGGAGAACTGATGGTCGCGATGCTGCGGAGCAGGAGCACCCGGTGCGGCGGGGCGCCCGGGGGAGGTGTCGCATGACGCTCACGGAGGCGCGGTCGCGCATGAACCCCCGCTCGGTGCTGATCTGGACCGTGGTGGCCCTGATCGGCGCCGTGGCCTGGGGCGTGCTGGCACTCTCCCGCGGGGAGGAGATCTCCGCGATCTGGCTGGTGGCGGCCGCGCTGGGGTCCTACGCCATCGCCTACCGGTTCTATGCGCGGTTCATCGTCAAGAAGGTGCTGCAGGTCGACGACAGCCGGGCGACACCCGCCGAGCGGCTGGACAACGGCACCGACTTCCAGCCCATGGACCGCCGGGTGCTGTTCGGTCACCACTTCGCGGCGATCGCCGGGGCGGGCCCGCTGGTCGGGCCCGTGCTCGCAGCTCAGATGGGGTACCTGCCCGGCACGATCTGGATCATCGTCGGCGTCATCTTCGCCGGCGCCGTGCAGGACATGGTCACCCTGTTCTTCTCGATGCGCCGCGACGGTAAGAGCCTGGGTCAGATGGCCCGTGACGAGATCGGCCCGATCGGCGGCATCGCGGCACTGATCGCCGTCTTCGCGATCATGATCATCCTGCTCGCCGTGCTCGCGCTGGTCGTGGTCAACGCTCTGGCGAAGTCGCCGTGGGGCACGTTCTCCATCGCCATGACGATCCCGATCGCCCTGTTCATGGGCTACTACATGCGCGTGATCCGGCCGGGGCGGGTGGTCGAGACCAGCCTGATCGGGGTCGCGCTCCTCCTGCTCGCCATCGTCGCGGGCGGCTGGGTGCAGGACTCGAGCTGGGCGGACGCGTTCACCCTCGACCCGCGCACCCTGGTGATCTGCCTGGTGATCTACGGCTTCGCCGCGTCGGTGCTGCCGGTGTGGATGCTGCTCGCGCCGCGCGACTACCTCTCGACGTTCATGAAGATCGGTACGATCGTCCTGCTGGCCCTCGGCGTGCTGATCACCGCACCGGTGCTGCAGAACCCGGCGGTCACCGAGTTCGCGATCAACGGCAACGGGCCCGTGTTCGCCGGGTCGCTCTTCCCGTTCGTGTTCATCACGATCGCCTGTGGCGCGCTCTCCGGGTTCCACGCTCTCATCGCCTCGGGCACCACGCCCAAGCTGATCCAGAAGGAGTCGCAGGTCCGGCTCATCGGCTACGGCGCGATGCTCATGGAGTCCTTCGTGGCGATCATGGCGCTGATCGCGGCGAGCATCCTCGACCCGGGCCTGTACTACGCGATGAACGCCCCCGCGGGGCTGCTCGGGACCACGGTGGAGTCGGCGTCGCAGGCGGTCAACAACCTCGGCTTCACGATCACGCCGGAGGCGCTCGCGGCGGCTGCCGCGTCCGTGCAGGAGAGCACCCTGGTCGCCAGGACGGGCGGCGCACCCACCCTGGCCGTCGGGATGTCGGAGATCTTCTCCGGCGCGTTCGGCGGCGACGCGCTCAAGGCGTTCTGGTACCACTTCGCGATCATGTTCGAGGCGCTGTTCATCCTCACCACGGTGGACGCGGGCACCCGGGTCGGGCGCTACATGCTCCAGGACACCCTCGGCAACGTGTACAAGCCGATGGCCAACGTGAACTGGAAGCCCGGCATGTGGTTCACCAGCGCCGTGGTCGTGGGCGCGTGGGGCTACTTCCTCTACGCCGGCGTCACCGACCCGCTGGGCGGGATCAACCAGCTCTTCCCGCTGTTCGGCATCGCCAACCAGCTGCTGGCCGCTGTGGCGCTGACGGTCTGCACGACACTGCTGATCAAGAGTGGGCGCGTGAAGTGGGCCTGGGTCACGGGCATCCCGCTGGCGTGGGACGCGGCGGTGACGCTCACGGCGAGCTACCAGAAGGTGTTCTCCCCCGACCCGACGCTGGGGTTCTTCGCGCAGCGGGACAAGTACGCCGCGGCGCTGGAGCAGGGGCAGGTGCTCGCACCGGCCAAGAACCTCGGGGAGATGCAGACCGTCGTCACCAACTCCACGGTCGACGGCGTGCTCGCCGCCCTGTTCGCGATCCTGATCATCATCGTGATCGCCAACGCGCTGGTCGTCTGGTACCGGGCACTGACCTCGCCGGAGCCGCTGCCCAGCACGGAGGCGCCCGCCGTCCCGTCGCAGATCGTGGCGCCGTCGGGGCTCATCGCCACGTCCGACGAGAAGCGCGCACTCGCCGGCACGGGAGACCGGACGTGACCACCATCGGGAAGGGCGCGATCTGGCAGGGGGTGCGCTGGTACCTGCGCGAGCTCACCGGGGAGTCGCAGTACGAGCGCTACCTCGAGCGGCACGCCAATGAGCACCCGGGCACGGCCCCGCTGTCGCGGCGGGAGTTCGAACGGCGCCGCATCGACGCCAAGGACGCCACCCCGGGCAGCCGCTGCTGCTGAGAGCAGCCGGCCCCCACTGCAGGAAAGCCACGTTCAGGCAACGTCGTTGCGTGAACGTGGCTTTCCTGCAACCAGGGGCCTCGCGCGGAGCTACAAAGCCTTCAGCTCCTCCGTCACCGCGGCGACGCTCTTCTTCGCGTCGCCGAAGAGCATCGAGGTGTTCTCGGCGTAGAAGAGCGGGTTGTCGATGCCGGCGAAGCCGCTGCTCATCGAGCGCTTCAGCACGATGACCGAGCGGCTCTCGTCGACGTTGAGGATCGGCATCCCGTGGATCGGCGAGCTCGGGTCGGTGCGCGCCGCGGGGTTGGTGACGTCGTTGGCCCCGATCACCAGCGTGACGTCGGTGCGGGAGAACTCGCCGTTGATGTCGTCCATCTCCTTGAGCGCGTCGTAGGAGACGTCGGCCTCGGCGAGCAGCACGTTCATGTGCCCCGGCATCCGGCCCGCCACCGGGTGGATGGCGTACTTGACCTCCACGCCCTTGGCCTCCAGCAGCTTGGCCATGTCCTTCACGGCGTGCTGGGCCTGCGCCACCGCCATCCCGTAGCCGGGCACGACGATCACCTGGGACGCGTACGCCATCTGGATCGCCGCGTCCGCGGCACTGGTGGACTTGACGGTGCGGTCGATGCCGTCGTCCGCACCGGGCAGCGTGGTGGTGCCACCGAACCCGCCGGCGACGATCGCCGGGATCGAGCGGTTCATGGCGGTGGCCATCAGGTTGGTGAGGATGGAACCCGACGCGCCCACGATCATGCCGGCCACGATCATGGCGGTGTTGTTCAGGGCGAGCCCCGCCGCCGCGGCCGACAGCCCGGTCAGGGCGTTGAGCAGCGAGATCACCACCGGCATGTCGGCGCCGCCGATCGGCAGCACCACCAGCACGCCGAGCACGGCCGCGAGCACCAGCAGCCCGATGATCCAGATCTGGGGCGCTCCGCCCATCCCGCCCACCACGGCGCACGCCACGGCGGCCAGCAGCAGGATCCCGTTGACGAACTGCTGCGCCTTGCCCAGGCCGATCGGGCGGCCCGGCAGGATCTCCTGCAGCTTCCCGAACGCGATCAGCGAGCCCCAGAACGAGATCGACCCGACGATGGCCGCGAACATGGACGCCACGACCACGTAGCCGGGCTCGTCGAGGAAGCCGGTGGAGGTGCGGAACTCCGACCAGGCGATCAGTGCCACCGCGCCGCCGCCGACGCCGTTGAACAGCGCCACCATCTGCGGCATCGCGGTCATCTTGACCGTGCGCGCCGACGGCACGCCCAGCGCAGCGCCGATCACGAGGCCCACGATGATCAGCACCCAGTTGTGCCGGACCTCCAGCAGGGTGGCCACCACCGCGATCGTCATACCGACCGCGGCGATCAGGTTGCCACGCACCGCCGTCTTCGGGCCGGTGAGGCCCATCAGGCCGTAGATGAACAGCGCGAACGCGATGATGTACAGAATCGGGACGAGCGTGTCCATCAGTGGCCCTTCCCGTTCGTGGCGACCTTGTCGGCGTCGGGCGCCTGCCGGGCCTCCGGCTTGGCCTTGAACATGCCCAGCATCCGGTCGGTCACCAGGAAGCCACCGATCACGTTGATCATGCCGAACGCGATGGCGATGACCAGCAGGATCTGGTCGATCACCGACGGGTTCTCCAGGTGGCCGAGCACGATCAGGCCGCCCAGCAGCACGATGCCGTGGATCGCGTTGGTGCCCGACATCAGCGGGGTGTGCAAGGTGTTGGGCACCTTCGAGATCACGGCGAAGCCGACGAAGCCGGCCAGCACCAGGATCGCGAGGTTCGCCAGCAGTCCGGTCTCCATCACGCATCTCCCCCGTTCACGGTGGCATCAGCCACATCGCGGGTGACGCAGGACTTTGCGAGCACCTCGTCGTTCCAGTCCGGTGCCAGGGCAACCGCACCGTCGTCGTCCTTCAGCATCAGCTCCAGCAACGCGGACACGTTGCGGGAGTACAGCTCCGACGCGTGCTCGGGCATCGTCGCGGGCAGGTTCAGCGGCGACGCGATGGTGACGTCGTGCTTGACGACGGTCTCGCCCGGCTCGGTCAGCTCGCAGTTGCCGCCGCTCTCCCCGGCCAGGTCCACGACGACGCTGCCGGGCCGCATGCCCTGCACCGCCGTGGCCGTGACGAGCGTGGGCGCCTTCCGCCCGGGGACGTTGGCGGTGGTGATCACGATGTCGAACCCGGTGATCGCCTCCTCCAGCCGCTTCTGCTGCTCGGCCCGCTCGTCCTCGGTCAGCTCACGCGCGTAGCCGCCCTCGCCGACCGCCTCGATACCGAGATCCAGCCACTGCGCACCGAGCGACCGCACCTGGTCGGCCACCTCGGGGCGCACGTCGTAGCCGGTGGTCCGCGCGCCCAGGCGCTTCGCCGTGGCGAGCGCCTGCAGCCCCGCGACTCCGACGCCCAGCACCAGCGCCGTGGCCGGCTTCACGGTGCCCGCCGCCGTGGTGAGCATCGGGAAGAACCGGGTGGACTTCTCCGCGGCCAGCAGCACCGCCTTGTAGCCCGCCACGTTCCCCTGCGACGACAGCGCGTCCATCGACTGGGCCCGCGAGATCCGCGGGATCGCCTCCATCGCGAACGCCTGCACGCCGGCGGCCTTCAGCGACGCGATCGTCTCGGCTGCGGTCAGCGGCGCGAGGAACCCGATGAGCGTGGTGCCCGGCCGTAGCCGTCCCACCTCCTCGGCCGTGGGGGGCGCCACCTTCACCACGGCGTCGGCCGACCACGGGTCACCGATCGTCGCTCCGGCCGCGATGTACAGCTCATCGGGAATCAGCGCGCCCAGGCCGGCACCGGCCTCGACGACGATCTCCACACCCCGCGACCGGAGTTTCTCGACGACCTTCGGCACCAGGGCGACACGGCGCTCACCGGCGGCAGACTCGCGAGGCACCCCCACGGTCGTGCGCCGCGGTACTGTGGATTCTGTATTCACAACACCGGAGCCTAGCCCAGGGATCGGGTAATCAGGAGATACCTGTGACGGGGTACGTACCGATTCGCGTCGATCGACCGATTCAGAGGCCCCGAGCGGTGCCGATAGCACCGGCCCGGCTGCCCCGGGAACACCGAACGTCACCCGTTCGGGGGTGAGGCCGACCGCGGATTCTCCGGCTCGTGAGAGCCCGAGGAGGAGCGACCCGTCCGCCGACGTCGCCGCCAACCGGCCTTCTCAGAGGCCTGGGTTCAGCTCAGCGGGAGCGTGAGGATGCGTGGCCCGTCGTCGGTGATGGCGACGGTGTGCTCCCAGTGCACGGCCCGGCCCCCGTCGGCGGTGACCACCGTCCAGCCGTCCTCGAGCTCACGGGTCTCCGGGTCGCCTGCCGTCAGCATCGGCTCCACGGCCAACGCCATCCCGGGCACCAGCCGCGGGCCCTGCCCCGGGTCGCCGAAGTTGGGCAGGAACGGATCCATGTGCATCGAGGTGCCGATGCCGTGGCCGCCGTACTCGGCGACGATCCCGTAGTCGACGCCGTCGCGCTTGGCCGCCTGCTCGGAGGCCACCTGGACCGCGTGCGAGATGTCGGACAGCCGGCCGCCCGGGCGCACGGCGTCGATACCGGCGTACAGCGCGGCCTCACAGGCCGCCGACAGGGCGCGATCCGCGTCGGAGACCGACCCGACCTGGATCGTCACCGCCGCGTCGCCGTGCCAGCCGTCGAGGATGGCGCCGCAGTCCACCGAGACGAGGTCGCCGTCGGCGAGCACCTGCGTGGCCGACGGGATGCCGTGCACGATCTGCTCGTTCACCGAGGCGCAGATCGAGGCGGGGTAGCCGTGGTACCCCAGGAACGAGGGAACCGCACCGGCGTCGCGGATGGTGTGCTCGGCCAGCGCGTCCAGCTCACCGGTGCTGACACCCGGTCGGGCCAGCTCGATGACGGCCGCGAGCGTGCCGGCGACCAGCGCGCCGGCGGCACGCATGGCCTCCAGCTCCCCCGGCGTCTTCAGCTCGATGTCCCGGCCCCGCCAGCGGTCCAGGATCCCCCGGACGCCGCTGCGTCCCCCGCTCATTGCGAACCTCTCATCTGGCGCGGAGCGCCTGGGCAACGCGATCGGTGATCTCCTCGACCGAGCCGACGGCGTCGACGCTCACGAGCCGGTCGCTGTAGTGGTCGAGGAGCGGCGCCGTCTCGTCGCGGTAGACCTGCTGACGGCGGCGGATGATGTCCTCGGTGTCGTCGTCGCGGCCCCGGCCCATGAGCCGGCGCACCAGCTCGTCCTCGGGCACCTGGAACTCCACCACGGCGTCGATCTGCTCGCCCCGCTCCTCCAGGAGCTCGCCGAGCGACGACGCCTGGCTCCGGGTACGGGGGAAGCCGTCGAGGATGAACCCCTTGGCCGCGTCGTCGTGGGTGAGCCGCTCGCGCACCATCGCGACGGTGACCGCATCCGGAACGAGCTCGCCCGCGTCCATGTACCGCTTCGCCTCGCGCCCGAGGTCGGTTTCTTCCTTCAGATTCGCCCGGAAGAGATCACCGGTGGAGATGTGGGGTACGTCCAGCCGCTCGGCGAGACGCACCGCCTGGGTGCCCTTCCCCGCTCCCGGCGGACCAACCAGAACGAGACGCACGCGACCGACCTCCTGAACTCGAACCCCACCACGACAAACCGATCGCCGACGCTAGCGAAGGAACCCGTCGTACCTACGCTGCATGAGCTGGCTCTCGATCTGTTTGACCGTGTCGAGCCCCACTCCGACCATGATCAGCACCGCCGTGCCACCGAACGGGAAGTTCTGGTTCTGGCCGCTGCCGGTGATGCCGAGGAAGAAGTTCGGCAGCACGGCGATGATGCCCAGGTACAACGAACCGGGGAGCGTGATGCGCGAGAGCACGTAGTTCAGGTACTCGGCAGTCGGCCGGCCGGGCCGGATGCCGGGAATGAAGCCACCGAACTTCTTCATCTCGTCGGCCCGCTCTTCGGGGTTGAACGTGATGCCGACGTAGAAGTACGTGAAGAAGATGATGAGAGCGATGTACAGAACGATGTGCACCCAGCTGGACTGGTCCACCAGGTACGTCTGCACGAACTGCTGGAAGCCGCCGCCGGTGCTCCCGGCCAACCGCGAGACGAGGTCGGGGAGGTAGAGCAGCGACGATCCGAAGATCACCGGGATGACACCGGCCTGGTTGACCTTGAGCGGCAGGTATGTGGAGGTGCCGCCGTACATGCGACGGCCGACCATGCGCTTCGCGTACTGGACGGGAATGCGGCGCTGGCCCTGCTCGACGAAGACCACGCTGGCGATGATCGCGAGACCGAAGACGCATACGCCGATGAAGACCAGTGCGCCGTTGCTCATGATGTTGGCGCCCTCGGCCGGGATCCGGGCCGCGATCGAGGCGAAGATGAGCAGCGACATCCCGTTGCCGACACCGCGCTCGGTGACCTGCTCACCGAGCCACATGATGACCGCGGTGCCCGCCGTCATGACGACGACGATGATCGAGAGCTGGTAGACGCTGGAGTCGGGGATGACCGGCAGGGAGCAGTTCGCGAACAGCTGCCCGCGATCGGCCAGTGCCACGATGCCCGTGGCCTGCAGGATGGCCAGCGCAATCGTCAGGTAGCGGGTGTACTGGGTCAGCTTGTTCTGACCCGACTGCCCTTCCTTCTTCAGCTGCTCGAACCGCGGGATGACAACGGTGAGCAGCTGGATGATGATGCTCGCGGTGATGTACGGCATGATGCCGAGCGCGAAGATCGACAGCTGCAGGAGCGCGCCGCCGGAGAACAGGTTGATCAGGGAGTAGACGCCGGAGTTCTCACTGCCCTCGACCTGCCGGATGCATTCCTGCACGTTGGGGTAGGACACCCCGGGCGACGGAATGGTGGCACCGAGGCGGTACACAGCCACGATCCCGAGGGTGAAGAGAATCTTCTTGCGGAGATCCGGCGTGGTCAGTGCCGACCGAAAAGCGCTGAGCACTCGGTGATCCTCCTGTACTGGTGGCCCGCTCCGGCGCGGACCCGCCCGGGCGGACAGCGCCCGCGAGCGTGGCGCGCACCCGGCCTGACGTGGAACCGGGCGGAGACGACTCTAACAGCGGCCGTGTCGCCCCCACGGCGCGGACCGGCGCAATGGCGCCGGTCCGCACCGAACGGGCACCGAACTACAGCTCGGTGACGGTGCCGCCGGCGGCCGTGATCTTGTCGCGGGCGCTACCGGAGAAGGCGTGCGCGCTCACCGTGAGCGTGACACCGTCGATGTCTCCGTTGCCCAGCACCTTGACCGGCTGGTTGCGCCGGA
Source organism: Pseudonocardia xinjiangensis (assembly GCF_050948425.1). Taxonomy (NCBI): domain Bacteria; kingdom Bacillati; phylum Actinomycetota; class Actinomycetes; order Pseudonocardiales; family Pseudonocardiaceae; genus Pseudonocardia; species Pseudonocardia xinjiangensis. The sequence goes on from NZ_CP192009.1 coordinate 6,951,998, forward strand.
CAGCGCCGGCCTCGACCAGCTCGTCCGGGCCCACCGTGCCACCGGAGGGGAACAGCTGGGCGAGGTCGCCCACGTTCACCACCTGGTACTCGACGCGGAAGCGGTTCTTGAACCCCTTGAGCTTGGGCAGCCGCATGTGCAGCGGCATCTGCCCACCCTCGAAACCGACGGGCACGTTCTTACGGGCCTTGCTGCCCTTGGTGCCCCGGCCTGCGGTCTTGCCCTTGCTGCCCTCACCGCGTCCGACCCGGGTCTTCGCGGTCTTGGACCCGGGAGCCGGGCGCAGGTGGTGGATCTTGATCGTGCTCATCAGGAGCCGACCTCCTCAACCGTCACCAGGTGGCGGACGGTGTGGATCATGCCGCGGATCTGCGGGGTGTCTGCCCGCTCCACCGACTGGCGGATCTTGCGCAGCCCCAGCGACTTGAGCGTGGCACGCTGGTTCGCCTTGACCCCGATGGTGCTGCGCACCTGGGTCACGACGAGCTTCGTGTCACTGGTCGGGGTGCTCTGCGCGGTGGCATCGCTCGACGTCGCAGCCATCACGACCTCGCACCCTGCGCCGCGGCGGCACGCGCACGCAGCATCTGGGCAGGCGCGACGTCCTCGAGCGGCAGACCGCGACGGGCCGCCACCTCCTCCGGGCGCTGGATCATCTTCAACGCGGCGATCGTGGCGTGCACGACGTTGATCGCGTTGTCACTGCCCAGCGACTTGGAGAGGACGTCGTGGATGCCGGCGCACTCCAGGACGGCGCGCACCGGACCACCGGCGATGACACCGGTACCGGGGCTGGCCGGACGCAGCAGCACGACGCCGGCAGCGGCCTCGCCCTGCACGCGGTGCACGATCGTGCCGCCGATGCGGGGGACGCGGAAGAAGTTCTTCTTCGCCTCCTCCACGCCCTTGGCGATCGCGGCCGGCACCTCCTTGGCCTTGCCGTAGCCGACGCCCACCAGGCCGTCGCCGTCGCCGACGATCATCAGCGCGGTGAAGCTGAAGCGCCGACCGCCCTTGACGACCTTGGCCACGCGGTTGATCGTGACCAGTCGCTCGATGTACGGGGTCTTGTCCTGGCCGCCCCCGCCGCGGCCTCCGTCGCGGCGGTCCCGGCGGTCGCCGCTGTTGCTGCGCTCGCCACCGGGCCCGGTGCTAGGGCCCCCGCCGTCACGCCGTGCGCGTCCCGGCATCAGAGGTTTCCTTCCGCTGTGTTGATTGTCCGACCGTGCAAGCAGGTCGTCTGTGTTCCATCCATCAGAACTCGAGCCCGCCTTCGCGAGCGGCGTCGGCCAGGGCCGCGATCCGGCCGTGGTAGCCGTAGCCACCCCGGTCGAACACCACGGTGGTGACACCGGCCTCGCGGGCGCGGGCGGCCACGAGCTCGCCGACCTTGGCCGCGCGGGCCTTCTTGTCGCCGTCGATGGCCCTGACGTCGGCCTCCATCGTCGACGCCGAGGCCAGCGTGTGACCGGCCAGGTCGTCGATGAGCTGCACGACGATGTGCCGTGCGCTCCGGTTGACCGCGAGGCGCGGACGCTCTGCGCTGCCGCTGACCTTCTTGCGCAGCCGGGCGTGCCGACGGGTGCGCGCGGTACGGCGCTTGCTCGACACCTGGGAAGCGGTGCGCTTCCTGGCGTTGGCGGAAATCGTCTCGGCCATGGTCACTTACCCGTCTTTCCGACCTTGCGGCGGATGACCTCGCCGGCGTAGCGCACGCCCTTGCCCTTGTACGGGTCGGGCTTGCGCAACTTGCGGATTTTGGCGCTGACCTCGCCGACCAGCTGCTTGTCGATGCCGGACACGGAGAACCGAGTGGGCGTGTCCACCTTGAAGGTGATGCCCTCCGGCGCCTCGATCGTGATGGGGTGGCTGTACCCGAGCGCGAACTCCAGCGAGGAGCCCTTCAGCGCAACGCGGTAACCGACGCCGTAGATCTCCATCTTCTTCTCGTAGCCGTTGGTGACACCGACGACGAGGTTGTTGACGAGGGTGCGGGACAGGCCGTGCATGGCCTTGTTCCGGCGCTCGTCGTCCGGTCGCTTGACGACGACCGTGCCGGTCTCGTCGCGCTCGATCGTGATCGGCTCGATCACGGTGTGTGACAGGGTGCCCTTGGGCCCCTTGACGGTCACCGTGCGGCCGTCGATGTTCACGTCGACGCCGGACGGAACGGCGATGGGCAGCTTCCCGATGCGGGACATGGTGTTAACCCCTCACCAGACGTAGGCGAGGACTTCTCCGCCCACGCCGTTCTTGTGCGCTTGCCGCTCGGTCTGGAGGCCGTTCGACGTCGAGATGATCGCGACGCCGAGGCCACCCAGGACCCGTGGCAGGTTGGTGGACTTCGCGTAGACCCGCAGCCCGGGCTTGGACACCCGGCGCAGGCCCGCGATGCTGCGCTCACGGTTGCGGCCGTACTTCAGCTCGATGACCAGCGACTTGCCGACCTCGGCGTCCTCGACGGTGTGCGACGCGATGTAGCCCTCCCGCTGGAGGATCTCGGCGATCGACACCTTGAGCTTGGAATGCGGCATGACCACGCGGTCGTGGTACGCCGAGTTGGCGTTGCGCAGACGCGTGAGCATGTCTGCGATCGGATCGGTCATCGTCATAGTGACGTCACTACTTTCCCGCCTGGTTCCCCGGAAGGCCTGTGGCGATTGTGGTGCACTTCGTGCTTGCGACTACTACCAGCTGCTCTTGTGCACGCCCGGCAGCTCGCCGGCGTGCGCCATCTCGCGCACGCAGATGCGGCACAGGCCGAACTTGCGCAGCACGGCACGCGGCCGGCCGCACCTCTGGCAACGGGTGTAGCCACGGACCTTGAACTTGGGCTTGGCCGCCGCCTTGATGATGAGCGCCTTCTTGGCCATCTCACGCCTCCCTGAAGGGGAAGCCGAGCCGGCGAAGCAGCGCCCGGCCTTCCTCGTCGGTCGTGGCCGTTGTGACGACCGTGATGTCCATGCCACGCGGCCGGTCGATCGAGTCGGGGTCGATCTCGTGGAACATCGACTGCTCGTTCAGACCGAACGTGTAATTGCCCCGCCCGTCGAACTGGTTGGGCGACAGGCCGCGGAAGTCGCGGATGCGGGGCAGCGCGATGGTCAGCAGCCGGTCGAGGAACTCCCACATGCGGTCGTTCCGCAGCGTCACCTTCGCCCCGATGGGCATGCCCTCACGCAGCTTGAACTGCGCGATGGACTTGGTGGCCCGGCGGACCTGCGGCTTCTGGCCGGTGATCGTGGCCAGGTCGCGGACCGCGCCGTCGATGAGCTTCGCGTCGCGGGCGGCGTCGCCGACACCCATGTTGACGACGACCTTCACCAGGCCCGGAATCTGCATGACGTTGCCGTAGGAGAACTCCTCGCGGAGCTGACCGGCGATCTCGTCGGAGTAGCGCTGCTTGAGACGCGGTGCCACTCGTTCAGTCGTGGTCATCAGATCTCCTTCCCGGAACGCCGGGAGACGCGGACACGCTTGCCCTCGTCGGTGGTCTTCTTGCCCACCCGCGTCGGCTTGCCGTCACCGTCGACCAGCATCACGTTGGAGACGTGGATCGCCGCCTCCTGGGTGACGATTCCGCCGGACTGCGCGCCACGCTGGTTCTGGCTGATCCGGGTGTGCTTCTTGATCCGGTTCACGCCTTCGACCAGCACACGGTCGCGGTCGGGGTAGGCCTGGATGACCTTGCCCTTCGCGCCCTTGTCCTTGCCGGCGATCACCTGAACGGTGTCGCCCTTCTTGATCTTCATGTCAGAGCACCTCCGGCGCGAGGGAGATGATCTTCATGAACCGCTTGTCGCGAAGCTCGCGACCGACGGGTCCGAAGATGCGGGTCCCCCGCGGCTCGCCGTCCGGCTTGATCAGCACGGCGGCGTTCTCGTCGAACCGGATGTAGGAACCGTCCGGCCGGCGCCGCTCCTTCACGGTGCGCACGATGACGGCCTTGACGACGTCACCGCGCTTCACCCCGGCAGCGGGGATCGCGTCCTTCACGGTGGCCACGATGACATCGCCGATTCCGGCGTAGCGCCGACCCGATCCGCCCAGCACCCGGATGCAGAGGATCTCCTTGGCACCGGTGTTGTCGGCGACGCGCAGCCGCGACTCCTGCTGGATCACTTCGCCTTCTCCAGGATCTCGACCAGCCGCCAGCGCTTGGTGGCCGACAGCGGTCGGGTCTCCATCAGCCGGACGCGGTCGCCGACGCCGGCCGTGTTGGCCTCGTCGTGCGCCTTGACCTTGCTCGTCCGGCGGATGACCTTGCCGTACATCGGGTGCTTCACGCGGTCCTCGAGGGACACCACGATCGTCTTGTCCATCTTGTCGGACACGACAAGGCCCTCTCGGACCTTGCGCTCCGCCCGCTCCACCGTCTTCGGCGGCGTCTTGCCTGCGTCACTCATGCCGCGCCCTCGTTGTCGTCACTCGGGGCGGCAGAGAGGCCCAGCTCGCGCTCGCGCATGATCGTGTAGATCCGCGCGATGTCGTGCCGGACGGTACGCAGCCGCCGGTTGTTGTCCAGCTGCCCGGTGGCCATCTGGAAGCGGAGGTTGAACAGCTCCTCCTTGGCCTCCCGCACGCGAAGCGTGAGCTCCTCGTCCGTGAGCTCGCGGAGCTCGGCGGCAGTCGTCGTCGAGGCGGCCATCAGATGTCACCACCCTCACGGGTCACGATCCGGCACTTCATCGGCAGCTTGTGGATCGCGCGGCGCAGGGCCTCGCGAGCGGTCTGCTCGTTGGGGTAGCTCATCTCGAACAGCACGCGGCCGGGCTTCACGTTGGCCACCCACTTCTCCGGCGAACCCTTGCCGGAACCCATGCGGGTCTCGGCCGGCTTCTTGGTGAGCGGGCGGTCCGGGAAGACGTTGATCCAGACCTTGCCACCACGGCGGATGTGCCGGTTGATGGCGATACGAGCCGACTCGATCTGCCGGTTGCTCACGTACGCAGGCTCGAGAGCCTGGATACCGAAGTCACCGAAGGTCACGCTGGTGCCGCCGGAGGCAGCGCCGGTGCGATGCGGCCGGTGCTGCTTGCGGTGCTTCACCTTGCGAGGAATCAGCATGGGTCAGCCCTCCCCACCGGTCTCGGCCGGAGTCTCGACCGTGGCGGTGGCGGTGGAGCCACCCGCCGACTGCTCGGCGGCGGCGCGCCCGGCCTCGGTGCTCGTGCCGGTGGTGCCCGACGCGCCCGAACGGCGGCGCTGCGGGCGCTCCCGGCGGGGAGCGCGATCGGCGCTGGGAGCCGCCGCGGCGACGCCCTCACGACGGCCGCCGACGATGTCACCCTTGTAGATCCACACCTTGACGCCGATGCGCCCGAACGTCGTGCGGGCCTCGAACAGGCCGTAGTCGATGTCGGCGCGCAGCGTGTGCAGCGGGACGCGACCCTCGCGGTAGAACTCCGAGCGCGACATCTCCGCACCGCCGAGGCGGCCGGAGCACTGCACGCGGATGCCCTTGACCTGCGGCGAGCGCATGGCCGACTGGATGGCCTTACGCATCGCGCGCCGGAAGGCGACGCGGTTGCTCAGCTGCTCCGCCACACCCTGGGCGACGAGCTGGGCGTCCGACTCGGCGTTCTTGACCTCGAGGATGTTGAGCTGGACCTGCTTCTTGGTCAGCTTCTCGAGCTGGCCGCGAATACGGTCGGCCTCGGCGCCACGGCGACCGATGACGATGCCGGGACGGGCGGTGTGGATGTCCACCCGCACGCGGTCCCGGGTGCGCTCGATCTCGACCTTGGAGATGCCGGCCCGCTCCATGCCCTTGGAGAGCATCTTGCGGATCTCGACGTCCTCCTTGACGTACTCGGCGTACTGCTTGTCGGCGTACCAGCGCGACTTCCAGTCGGTGGTGATACCGAGCCGGAACCCATGCGGGTTGATTTTCTGACCCATCAGCGGGTCCTCCCCTTCGCACCGCGTGCGCCACGGCCGGCCTTCGCCGGCTGCGACTCGACCTCGACGGTGATGTGGCTCGTGCGCTTGCGGATGCGGTACGCACGCCCCTGGGCGCGCGGCCGGATGCGCTTCAGCGTCGGCCCCTCGTCGGCGTAGGCCGCGGCCACCACGAGGGTGTCGCGGTCCAGATCGAGATTGTTCTCAGCGTTGGCAGCAGCGCTTGCGACCACCTTGAACAGCGGCTCGGCGGCGGCCTGCGGCGAGAACCGCAGAATGTCGAGAGCCTCCTGCACCGACCGGTCCTTGATCAGCGCGACGACGCGCCGGACCTTGGTCGGCGACATGTGTACGTACCGCGCCACCGCGCGCGCCCGAACCGGCTCGAGCGCGGTGGCAGGGCTCTGGCTGTCAGCCATGATTTCCTTTCACCCTTCCCTAGTCGCTACTCGAGCCGCTCAGCGCCTGCGCGCCTTGCGGTCGTCCTTGATATGGCCACGGAACGTCCGCGTGGGTGCGAACTCCCCCAGCTTGTGGCCGACCATCGAGTCCGACACGAACACCGGCACGTGCTTGCGGCCGTCGTGCACCGCAATCGTGTGGCCGATCATGTCGGGGATGATGGTGGACCGCCGGGACCAGGTCCGGATGACGGTCTTCTTGCCGGCCTCGTTGAGCACGTCCACCTTCTTGAGCAGGTGGTCGTCCACGAACGGGCCCTTCTTCAGGCTGCGCGGCATTGGTTACCTCCCTGCTCAGCGCTTCTTGCCGGTGCGACGGCGACGGACGATCATGGCGTCACTTGCCTTGCGGTGACGGGTGCGGCCCTCGGGCTTACCCGCCGGGTTGACCGGGTGGCGACCACCGGAGGTCTTACCCTCACCACCACCGTGCGGGTGGTCGACCGGGTTCATGGCGACACCGCGGACGGTCGGGCGCTTGCCCTTCCACCGCATGCGGCCTGCCTTGCCCCAGTTGATGTTGGAGTGCTCGGCGTTGCCCACCTCGCCGACGGTGGCGCGGCAGCGCACGTCGACGTTGCGGATCTCGCCGGACGGCATGCGCAGCTGCGCGTAGGGGCCGTCCTTGGCGACGAGCTGCACGCCCGAACCGGCCGAGCGGGCGATCTTCGCGCCACCGCCGGGGCGGAGCTCGATCGCGTGCACCACGGTGCCGGTGGGGATGTTGCGCAGCGGCAGGTTGTTGCCGACCTTGATGTCGGCCCGCGGACCGGCCTCGACCTTGTCGCCCTGCTTGAGCTTCGCCGGGGCGATGATGTAGCGCTTCTCGCCGTCGGCGTAGTGCAGCAGCGCGATCCGGCTGGTGCGGTTGGGGTCGTACTCGATGTGCGCGACCGTGGCCGGCACACCGTCCTTGTCGTTACGCCGGAAGTCGATCAGGCGGTAGGCGCGCTTGTGCCCGCCGCCCTGGTGCCGGGTGGTGACCCGCCCGTGCACGTTGCGGCCGCCCTTGCTGTGCAGCGGCCGGACCAGCGACTTCTCCGGCGTGGACCGGGTGATCTCGGCGAAGTCGGAGACGCTCGAGCCACGACGGCCCGGAGTCGTCGGCTTGTACTTGCGGATGCCCATCGGTCAGCCCCTCAGCTCGCCCGGCCACCGAAGACGTCGATCGAGCGGCTCTCCTCGGAGAGCGTCACGATCGCGCGCTTCGTGTCCTTGCGCTTGCCGTATCCGGTGCGGGAGCGCTTGCGCTTGCCCGGGCGGTTCAGCGTGTTGACGCTGAGTACCCTGACCCCGAACACCTTCTCCACGGCGATCTTGATCTGTGTCTTGTTCGCGTCCGGTCGGACGATGAAGGTGTACTGCCGCTCGTCGAGCAGCCCGTAGCTCTTCTCCGAGACCACCGGCGCGAGCAGGATGTCGCGCGGATCGGGGATCACTTGTCAGCCTCCTTGCGCTGCGACGACGGCTGCTGGAACCCAGCCGCCTCGGCCGCCTCGGCGGAGGCGAACCAGACCTCGGCCTCCGTGCGGGCGTAGAACGAGCTGCCCGGCACGTGGTAGAGCATCGAGTCGGCGTTGCCCTTGACCGGGAAACCCTCCGGCTGCGAGCCGTCGGCCAGCGGAGCGTGGCTCTGCGGTCCGTACGGTGCCTGCTCGTCGATGTCGGCGAGCTCGCTCTCGCGGGCCGAGGCCCGGGCACCGGACGCCCTGGTGGGCACCGCGATGGGACCGGCGAGGAAGGCGTCGAGCGCCTCCTGCGTGAAGACCACGACGTCGTTGACGAGCACGTCGTAGGTGTTCAGCTGGTCGGGCGCGATCACGTGGGCGGTGGGGAGGTTGCGCAGGCTGAGCCAGGTGACCTCGTCCTCACGCCCGACGACCACGAGGGCGCGGGTGTCGGCGTCGCCCGCCACTGCGGCCAGCGCGGTGCGCGCCGACTTCGTGGACGGGGTCTCCCCGGTGACCAGGGAGGTGACGACGTGCACCAGGCCGGCGCGGGCCCGGTCGGAGAGCGCGCCGCGCAGTGCGGCCGCCTTCATCTTCTTCGGGGTCTTCTGCGTGTAGTCACGCGGCGTGGGCCCGTGGACGACGCCACCGCCGGCGAACTGCGGGGCACGGGTGGAGCCCTGACGGGCCCGGCCGGTGCCCTTCTGGCGGTACGGCTTCTTGCCGCCGCCGCGGACCTCGCCACGGGTCTTCGTGTCGTGGGTGCCCTGCCGGGCGGCCGCGAGCTGGCCCACCACGACCTGGTGCATCAGCGGCACGTTGGCGGACACGTCGAAGACGTGCGCGGGGAGCTCGACGGTGCCGTCGGCCTTCCCCTCAGGGGTACGGATCTCGACACTGGTCATTACTTCGCACCACCCTTCGCGGCCGACTTGACGACGACGAGGCCGCCGCGGGGACCGGGGACCGCGCCCTTGATCAGCAGCAGGCCGTTGTCGGTGTCGACACGGTGCACCGTGAGGTTCTGCGTGGTGATGCGCGCGTTGCCCATACGGCCGGCCATCCGGACGCCCTTGAAGACGCGGCCCGGGGTGGCGCACCCGCCGATGGAACCCGGCGAGCGGTGCTTGCGCTGGGTGCCGTGGCTGGCGCCGAGGCCCTTGAAGCCGTGGCGCTTCATGACACCCGCGGTGCCCTTGCCCTTGCTGGTGCCCACGACGTCCACCACGGCGCCGGCGTCGAACACTGCCGCCGTGATCTCCTGGCCGACCGTGTACTCGCCTGCATCGGAGGTGCGCAGCTCGACCAGGTGCCGGCGGGGCGTGGTGCCCGCCTTGCTGTAGTGGCCGGTGCGCGGCTTGTTGACCTTGCGTGGGTCGATCGCCCCGTACGCGAGCTGGACGGCCTTGTAGCCGTCGCTCTCAGGGGTGCGGACCTGCGTCACCACGTTCGGGCCCGCCTGGACCACGGTGACCGGGACCACCCGGTTGTTCTCGTCGAAGACCTGGGTCATCCCGAGCTTGGTGCCCAGGATCCCGGTGATCTGCCTCTCGGTCATCTTCTCGGTCAGCCCTACTGAATGTTGACGTCGACGCTGGCCGGCAGGTCGATGCGCATGAGCGCGTCGACCGTCTTGGGCGTCGGGTCGAGGATGTCGATCAGCCGCTTGTGGGTGCGCATCTCGAAGTGCTCGCGCGAGTCCTTGTACTTGTGCGGCGAACGGATGACGCAGTAGATGTTCTTCTCCGTCGGCAGTGGCACCGGCCCGACGACCCGAGCACCCGTGCGCGTGACCGTCTCGACGATCTTGCGCGCGGAGGCGTCGATGGCCTCGTGGTCATAGGCCTTCAGCCTGATGCGGATCTTTTGTCCCGCCATGGTCGTCGGTCGTCCTCTTCTTCCTGCCGCTCATGTACGCGCGCTCCGGGTGGGGCACGCGTGGAGGAGCCCCGCCCTCCGTCGGTTGGGTCTCACCCCACGTGGCTCCGGTCCACGAGGTCGGGCGTGTCGCGCCCTACTCACAGACCAGTTCCCGGATCACCCGCGACCCCCGGGGGGTCGCTGTGCTCGAGGGTCGGCGTCCGGGGCCGGTGCGCACGGAAGTACCTCTCCGCGCGCACCGACGCCCTACGCACAACCCGTCAAGGATGCCACACGCTGGTGCGGCACCCTCGACCGGGGGGTCTTACTTGTTGATCTTGATGACCTGACCGGCGCCGACGGTCCGTCCACCCTCGCGGATGGCGAACTGCAGGCCCTCCTCCATGGCGATCGGCTGGATCAGCGAAACGCTCATGGTGGTGTTGTCGCCCGGCATGACCATCTCGGTGCCGCTGGGCAGCGTCACCACGCCGGTCACGTCGGTGGTGCGGAAGTAGAACTGCGGCCGGTAGTTGTTGAAGAACGGCGTGTGCCGGCCACCCTCGTCCTTGGACAGGATGTAGACCTGGCCCTCGAACTCCGTGTGCGGGGTGATCGAGCCGGGCTTCACGACGACCTGGCCGCGCTCGACGTCCTCGCGCTTGATGCCGCGGAGCAGCAGGCCGACGTTCTCGCCCGCGCGCCCCTCGTCGAGGATCTTGCGGAACATCTCGACGCCCGTGGTGGTGGTCTTGGTCGACTTCTCGCGAATGCCGACGATCTCCACCTCCTCGTTCACCTTGACGATGCCGCGCTCGATGCGGCCCGTGACCACGGTGCCGCGGCCGGTGATCGTGAAGACGTCCTCGACGGGCATGAGGAACGGCTTCTCGATGTCGCGCTCCGGCTCCGGGATGCTCTCGTCCACGGCGTCCATGAGCTCGAGCAGCTTGGCGCCCCACTCGGCGTCGCCCTCGAGCGCCTTCAGCGCCGAGACACGCACGATCGGGAGGTCGTCGCCCGGGTACTCCTGCGACGACAGCAGCTCGCGGACCTCCAGCTCGACGAGCTCGAGGATCTCCTCGTCGTCGACCATGTCGGCCTTGTTGAGCGCCACGACGATGTAGGGCACCCCGACCTGACGGGCGAGCAGCACGTGCTCACGCGTCTGCGGCATGGGGCCGTCGGTGGCCGCGACCACCAGGATGGCGCCGTCCATCTGCGCCGCACCGGTGATCATGTTCTTGATGTAGTCGGCGTGCCCGGGGCAGTCGACGTGCGCGTAGTGGCGCTTCTCGGTCTGGTACTCGACGTGCGCGATCGAGATCGTGATGCCGCGCTGACGCTCCTCGGGAGCCTTGTCGATCTGGTCGAACGCCGAAGCCTCGTTGAGGTTCGGGTACTTGTCGTGCAGAACCTTGGTGATTGCCGCCGTCAGCGTGGTCTTGCCGTGGTCGATGTGACCGATGGTGCCGATGTTGACGTGCGGCTTGGTCCGCTCGAACTTCGCCTTCGCCACTGGGGAATCCTCCTGGACTGGTGTACTTGTCCGCCGTGCTGACGGCAGGTATGTGGGGTGGTGCCGGTACGAGCCGCGGACGGTACCCGTCCGCGGCACGAGCCTCTTACTCGCCCGTGGCCTTGGCGATGATCTCCTTGGCCACGTTGGACGGAACCTCCGCGTAGGAGTCGAAGACCATCGTGTAGTTCGCCCGGCCCTGGGTCCGCGACCGCAGGTCGCCGACGTAACCGAACATCTCGGAGAGCGGCACCAGCGCCTTGACGACGCGGGCGCCCGCCCGCTCCTCCATGGCCTGGATCTGGCCACGGCGAGAGTTGAGGTCGCCGATCACATCGCCCATGTAGTCCTCGGGCGTGGTGACCTCGACGGCCATCATGGGCTCGAGCAGGGCCGGGTCGGCCTTGCGCGCAGCCTCCTTGAGAGCCATCGAGCCGGCGACCTTGAAGGCCATCTCGGACGAGTCGACCTCGTGGTACTGGCCGTCGAGCAGAGTCAGCTTGATACCGGTCAGCGGATAACCGGCAAGGATGCCGTACTGCATGGCGTCCTGGGCACCCGCGTCGACCGACGGGATGTACTCCCGCGGCACGCGACCGCCGCTGACCTTGTTGTCGAACTCGTACAGCGCACCGTCGGCCGTGTCGAGCGGCTCCAGCTTGATGATCACGCGGGCGAACTGGCCCGAGCCACCCGTCTGCTTCTTGTGGGTGTACTCGAACTTGTCCACCGTGCGGCGGATCGTCTCGCGGTAGGCCACCTGCGGCTTACCGATGTTGGCCTCGACCTTGTAGTCGCTCTTCATCCGGTTGACCAGCACCTCGAGGTGCAGCTCGCCCATGCCCGCCAGGATGGTCTGGCCCGAGTCCTGGTCCAGGTGGACCTGGAACGTCGGGTCCTCCTCGGCGAGCTTCTGGATGGCGATACCCAGCTTCTCCTGGTCGGCCTTCGTCTTCGGCTCCACCGCGACCTGGATGACCGGGTCCGGGAAGGTCATCGACTCGAGCACGATCGGCGCCTGCGGGTCGCTGAGCGTCTCGCCCGTGGTCGTGTCCTTCAGGCCGATGACGGCGTAGATGTGCCCGACCAGGGCCTCGTCGACCGGGTTCTCCTTGTTGGCGTGCATCTGGAAGATCTTCCCGATGCGCTCCTTGCGGTCCTTGGTCGAGTTGATGACCTGGGAACCCGCAGCGACCCGACCCGAGTACACCCGGATGTAGGTCAGCTTGCCGAAGAACGGGTGCGCGGCGATCTTGAAGGCCAGAGCCGAGAACGGCTCGTCCTTCGTGGGCTTGCGGCTGGCCGGGGTCTCCCCGTCCTGCAGCGTGCCCTCCACCGGCGGGAGGTCGTACGGCGACGGCAGGTAGTCGATCACCGCGTCGAGCAGGGGCTGGACGCCCTTGTTCTTGAACGCGGAGCCACAGATCACCGGGTAGGCCGCACGGTCGTTCACGATCTTGCGGATGCCGTGCTTGATCTGCTCGACGGTGAAGTCCTCGCCGCCGAGGTAGGCCTCCATCAGGGAGTCGTCGGTCTCGGCGACGGCCTCGACCAGCTGCAGCCGGTACTCGGCCGCCCGCTCGGCCAGATCGGCCGGGATCTCCTCGATCGTGTAGTCCTCGCCGATGGCGACCTCGCCGCGCCAGGTGAGCGCGCGCATCTGGACCAGGTCGACGACACCGATGAAGTCGTTCTCCGAGCCGATCGGCAGCTGCAGCGGCAGCGGCTTCGCGCCCAGACGGTCCTGGATCGTCTGCACGGTGAAGTAGAAGTCCGCGCCGAGCTTGTCCATCTTGTTGACGAAACAGATGCGCGGGACGTCGTACTTGGAGGCCTGTCGCCAGACCTGCTCGGACTGCGGCTCGACCCCTTCCTTGCCGTCGAAGACCGCAACAGCGCCGTCGAGCACCCGCAGGTTCCGCTCCACCTCGACCGTGAAGTCGACGTGACCGGGGGTGTCGATGATGTTGATCTGGTGGTCTTTCCAGAAGCAGGTGGTGGCGGCGGAGGTGATCGTGATGCCGCGCTTCTGCTCCTCCTCCATCCAGTCCATCGTGGCCGCACCGTCGTGCACTTCACCGATCTTGTAGTTGATCCCGGTGTAGTACAGGATCCGCTCGGTGGTAGTGGTCTTGCCGGCGTCGATGTGAGCCATGATGCCGATGTTGCGGACCTTCGTCAGGTCCGTGAGCACGTCCCGTGCCACTGTTAGCTCGCTTCCCTCAGCAGGTTGGCGCGGACGATCGGCCCGTCACCAGCGGTAGTGGGCGAAGGCTCGGTTGGACTCCGCCATCTTGTGCATGTCCTCGCGCCGCTTCACGCTGGCGCCCAGTCCGTTGCTTGCGTCGAGCAGCTCGTTCATCAGCCGGTCGACCATCGTCTTCTCGCGCCGCTGCCCGGCGTAGGACACCAGCCAGCGCAGGCCCAGCGTGGTCTGCCGGACGGCACGGACCTCGATCGGCACCTGGTAGGTGGCGCCACCGACACGGCGGCTGCGCACCTCGAGGGCCGGCTTCACGTTGTCCAGCGCGCGCTTGAGCGTGACCACCGGGTCGGTGCCGGTCTTCTCCCGGGTGCCCTCCAGCGCGGCGTAGACGATGCGCTCGGCCAGCGAGCGCTTGCCGTCCTGGAGGACCTTGTTCACCAGCTGGGTGACCAGCGGCGAGCTGTAGACCGGGTCGGAGACCAGCGGCCGCTTCGGAGCAGGACCCTTACGGGGCATCAGCTCTTCTCCTTCTTCGCGCCGTAGCGGCTGCGGGACTGCTTGCGGTTGCGGACACCCTGGGTGTCGAGCGAACCACGGATGATCTTGTAGCGAACGCCGGGAAGGTCCTTCACCCGGCCACCACGCACCAGCACGATCGAGTGCTCCTGCAGGTTGTGACCCTCACCGGGGATGTAGGCCGTGACCTCGATCTCGCTGCTGAGCCGCACGCGCGCGACCTTGCGCAGCGCGGAGTTCGGCTTCTTGGGCGTCGTGGTGTACACGCGCGTGCACACCCCGCGGCGCTGGGGGCTCCCCTTGAGCGCTGCGGTCTTGGTCTTGCCGACCTTGTCCTGACGGCCCTTGCGGACCAGCTGCTGGATCGTGGGCATGAACCGTCTGCTTCTTCCCGTCGGTGTGCTCTGTCGGTGCTGGTGGTGCGTGCTCGTGCCATTCGCGGGAAGAGGCCGATTCACACCGGCCGCCCACCCCCGAGGTCGGGCGTGTCCCAAGATCGGACGTACTGCTGCCCGGGCACCGAGCGATGAGATCGGGGACCTCACGAGGGGCCGGGGGGCCCACGGACCCGGCGGACCGTTCTCGCACGTCGTGCGGGATCGGCGACCACAGGGCACGCAGATCGGCCCGACCGTGGTCGAGCGCAAGACAACAGAGTACCCGCCCCACAGGAAGGGGGTCAAAACGGGTCCTCGTCGGCGCCCTGCCGGTAGGAGCAGGGTGCCGCAAGGTGACGCGCCCCGCAAGAGGACGCGCCCGCTCGCCGCTGGGAAACCCCCGCTCGCCGCAACCGCGCAGCGGCGGAGATCCCCCCGTACCGGTTAGCACAACGCCCGCGCGGAGCCACTGATTCCCGCGGGGCCGGCACGGCCGGCACGAGCGCGCACGGAATGCCGTGGATGTGAAGCTCGAGCCGCGCCGGGGCTGCGGCGCATCCTGCCCGGAGGGCGACCGTGTCGTTCAGAGCGTCGTTCAGAGCCGCAACGGCGTCACCACGTCGTCCGGGTACAGGCTTACGGCTATGACGTCACTGCGTCATAGCCGTGTCACTGCGTCGTCGACGTCACCGCGCGCTGAGCGGGCGCAGGTCGATCCAGTGCTCCTCGACGTAGTCGAGGCACGACCGGCGGTCGGACTCGCCGTGCACCACGCGCCAGCCGTCGGGCACGGCGATGCGGGCGGGCCAGATGGAGTGCTGGTCCTCGTGGTTGACGAGCACCAGGAACGTGCCGTCGGGGTCGTCGAACGGGTTCATGAGCGGCTCCTCAACGGGGATCGGACTCCGGCCGAGACCTACCGTCTGCGGCCTGAATCCTAGGAGCGACCCGCCTCGGCATGGAGTCGCTGAAACATGCGACGCAGGGCCGGGCGTTCCCGGCGCCGCCGGGGGTGCCCGCGGCGCTGATGCCTCGTGCGGCGACGTGCCGCCACGTCACTCGGGGCGCAGGGTCACGGGAGCCGGCCCGAGCGCTGCGGGAGAAAAGCTCGTCACCGTCTCCGGCACCCGCCAGTCCGGGTCGTCGAACAGGCTGAGGATCTGCTTCAGCGTCAGGTCGGGTGCATGCAGGATCTCGGCCAGCCCATCGAGTTTCGGGGCGAGCTCCTCGGCGTCGACGGTCTCGTCGTCGAGCAGGCCCCACACGTCCCAGAGCACCATCTCGTGCTTGTTCAACGCCGCGAGGTCCTGCACGAGGTTGTGCGTCAGCTGTGGCCAGCTCCGCAGGAACCGCTCCTTGCGGTTCGGCGACACCACGAACCGATCCGGATCCAGCAGGCCGGCGCGGCACTGGGCCCATGCCTCCGGCCCGGTCAGGAACAGCTCCCTCGGCACGTCCAGGACGTCGACCGCATCGTGCTCCGCGAACTGGGCGTCGACCAGCCGCCAGCGGGCCTCGTCCCGGTCCCACACCTCGCCGACCACATGATCCATCGCCCACTCCGGTTCCAGGTACATCGAGAACCCGACGCGGGCCCTGGCCGGTATGCCGTGGTGCCGGGCCAGCGCGACCAGCAGGAGGGTGGAGTCGCGGCAGCAGCCCACCACGCGGTCGGTCGGTGCGCGATCACCGCCGAGTGGCGCGGGATCCAGCTCGTGCAGCCGGGCGAGCAGGGCGTCGGCATAACGCTCGTCGATCTCGGCAATGCGTCCGGGAGCGAAGCCGTGCTGGGTGATTTCGCCCCGGGCCGTGTAGTGGAACACCAGGCCGGAGGCCGCTTCATGGATACCGGGCAAATCGGACCGGACGTCGTCGAGCCACCATGCCATCGCCCGCGGATCGGTGAAGCGACTCTGAGGGGTGTAGAACGTCGCCGCGGTCTCCGTCACCCAGCCGTTCTACGAAATTGGGCGCCGAGTGTCAACCGACGACTCGGCGATTCGCGTCCGCCCGGCGGTGTGTCGGCCCGGTCCCCGAATCGGCGAACAGATCGCTCGTCCTTATCGGAGCAATTGTTCGGCGCGCGCCCTCGCTTCGATATCCGCGATGACGGCCCGGGCCGACTCCGGGTCCTCGGTGACCGCGGTCGCGGCGAAGATCGGCGTGGACCGGCTCAACCCACGTACCGCCGTGGGCACTGCCGTGACCCCCTGCGACCACAGTTCCTCGAAGAACGGACGGATGTGTGCCGCATACGAGATGGGACCGCCCTCCGGTCGCACAGGGATGCTGTCGTGGGAATGCGCCACCAGACCTCGGGACTCGCCACCCCGATGAGCCACCAGCGCGATGGGATGCATGGCGCCACTGCGGCGCGCATTGATTTCGGTGACGTACAGTTCGCGATCACGGTCGACAATGCAGTCCGCGCACAACCAACCTCGGAAGCCGAGAGCGTGAGCGGCCGCACCGACGGCATTCCCGAGAGCGCAGAGCCGATCCGCGACGTCGGGTGGCACGAACCGCGCACCCACCGAGACCGACAGATAACGCTTCACATCGACGGTCATCGTGCTCAACACGACCGTCTCGACGCCGTCGTCGGCGACCCGGACGTCGACGGCGGGGCAGCCCGCGTCCTCCGCATGCCCGATGTAGGGCTGCACGAACACGGGGAACGTGTGCAGGAAGTGGTCGTGGTAGACGTTGCCCCAGAAGGCGTCCACCTCGTCGCGATGCACGACGATCGACCCGTCACCGCTGATGCCGTGCATGCTCTTCACGATCGCGCGGTCACCGTGGGCGAGCACGGCGCCCAACGCGCCCTCGAGCTCCTCCGGCGTGGTCACCGTGATACCGCCCGGCACCCGGAACCCGGCCACTCTGCCGGCCAGGTCCAGACAGCTCAGCTTGTTGTCCAGGTAGAGGCTCGACCAGTAGTCCTGCTTCGCAGGGCCGTCGAGCTCCACATCGACGCCCCAGGCCTCCACCGCAGCCAGCAGCTGGTACACCCCTGGCGTGGCGCCGAAACACAGGATCCGGGTACGGCGGTCGCCCAGTGCTGCACGCAACCGCGCCAACGCCGAGTCGTCCGCCAGCAGATCCGCGATCAGTCGGCCCGTGCGAGGCACCGGGCTGACGACCGGCGGCCGCTCCACACCCAGCACCCGGTGAACGTCGGCGAACCAGTCCGCATCGACGCCGCCGGGGAGGACGAGGACCCGGGGCGCGACGCTCCAGAAGACCGCCTGGTCCGACAACATGTCCCCGTTGCCGACGAAGCTCCGCTCCACCTCCTTCCGCGGTCGCGCCGAGAAATTCCGAAGATTAAATTCTGAAACGTTCGGGACAATGAGCTCGACCGAGTCCGACATGCCGTGAAACCCTGCCAGACCGGCTGCCGCCGGAGTAACTGAGCACTCGGGTATGGCCGTTCGTTCGGACTTTCCGTTACCATAGCTTTCCCGCGAGCCATTCGGCCACTATCCTCCGCATCAGGCAATTCCGGTGACGATTCCACAGGACCGCTAAGGAGGACGTGACTTGGATACGGAGTTCGGGCCACCGCTCGACGACATGGCCGTCCTCGGTCGAGACCTGACCAAGCGGTTCGGGGAGTTCACCGCCGTGGACGCGATCAACATCGATGTGTATTCGGGCGAGTGCTTCGGACTCCTCGGACCGAACGGGGCCGGGAAATCCTCCACGATGCGGATGCTGAGCTGCATCTCGCAGCCGACCAGCGGAGCGCTGACCGTACTGGGGACGGACCCCCGCCGGGAGGCGGCCAGAATTCGCGGCAGGCTGGGCATCGTGCACCAGGAGAACAACCTCGACCTTGACATCAAGGTGGTCGAGAACCTGACCACGTACGCCCGGTACTTCGGATTCTCCAGGTCCGAGTGCCGGCGGCGCGCGGCGGAGATGTTGGAGTTCGCCCAGCTCGAGCAGAAGGCCGTGAGCAAGGCTGGGGAACTGTCGGGCGGCATGCAACGGCGGTTGGCGATCGCCCGAGCACTGGTCAACTCCCCCGAGATGGTTTTCCTGGACGAACCGACGACCGGCCTGGACCCACAGATGCGGCATGTGGTGTGGCAGCGCCTGCTCGAGCTCAAGCAGAGGCGCACGACGCTCGTCGTGACCACCCACTACATGGAGGAAGCGGAGCAGCTCTGCGACCGGATCGTCATCATGGATCACGGTCACATCGTCGCCGAGGGCACACCGCAGATGCTCATCAAGGAGAACGTCAGCCAGGAGGTCGTCGAGCTGTGGTTCTCCGAGACTCCGACCGAAGAGACCGCCGCCCCGCTGAAGGGCATCAGTGAGCAGTACGACGTACTGGCCGACCGCATCGTGCTCTACGTGGCGAACGGCGAGGAAGCGGCGAAAGAGGTACACCGCCGTGGACTGTCGCCGGAACGACTGACGATTCGCAGGAGCACCTTGGAGGACGTGTTCCTGCGCCTGACGGGACGGACGCTGGCGGAGTAACCATGGCGAACCCAACGATCACGGTCCTCGAGCGCCACATGCTTCTCTATCAACGGCTGTGGCGGGCGTCCGCATTCTCGCTGTTCATACTTCCGGTCCTGTTCCTCACCAGTATCGGCCTGGGTGTCGGCGGCTACATCCACCAGGTCGACGGGCATGACTATCTGCAGTGGATCACCCCGGGTCTGATTGCCTCGACGGCGTTCCAGACCGGCGCGAACGAATCGACCTACGGCGTGTTGAGCGAGTTCGAGTGGGTGGGTGGGATCAAGGCCATGCGCTCGACGCCGGTGCGCATACAAGACATGATCCGAGGCTGGCTGATCTATGTCCTCATCGCGACCGAACTGGCCGTGGCCGCCTTCCTCATCGTCATCTGGCTGGCCGGCGCGCTGACTCCGGGTCTGGCCATCTCCGCGCCCTTCGTCTGCGGTGCCGTCTCCCTCGCCATCGCGACGCCGACAACCGCCTTCTCGGCGGCGATCAACGACCAGGACTGGTTCCTGGTGCTGGCCCGGTTCGTCATTCTGCCGGCCACGCTGTTCTCCGGCGTGCTGTTCCCGATCAGCCAGCTTCCCGCCTTCATCCAACCGCTCTCGTACCTCTCACCGCTGACCCACGCCGTCGAGCTCATGCGCGACTTCGCCTTCGGGACAGCCACCCCGATGACGGTGGCACTGCATTTCGCCTACCTCCTGGCCTGGATAGTCGCCGGCTGGTTCCTGGCGAACATCACCTATCGCCGGCGCCTCACGGATTGATTCTGGAGCCATGGTCACCACTGACGTCTCGACTCCGGTCCCGACCGCGCCTCGCGTCTCGGCGGCACGCGTCGGCGCCGTACTGGAGTACTTCTTCACCTACAGCTTCCGCACCAGGGAAGCGCTGACGCTGCTCGGCGTCATCTGGCTGACCGCCGTCACCGAACCGGTGCTCTACCTGCTGGCCATGGGCCTCGGGGTCGGCAGCCTCATCGACAGCACGATCCCGGTGGACAGCCATCAACTGAGCTACATCCAGTTCGTGGCCCCGGCAATGCTGGCGGTGTCCTGCATGTCCGGCGCGATCTCGGCGTCGATATTCAGCTTCTACACCCGGCATCGGCATCTCGGCATGTTCACGATGATCTCGACCGCCGCGGTCAGCCCGGCCGAGGTCGTCGTCGCGGACTGGCTCTGGGAGATCATCCGGGTCACGATGCTCAGCGCGATCTTCGTCGCTGTCATGGTCGTGGCGGGGGTCGTCGGCGTCGGCAACGCCCTCGTCGCGTTCGTGGCGACGATCCTGGTCATCGCCGCCTTCGCGGCCGTGGGCATCGGCCTCAGCACCCTCCTGCGCGGATGGCAGGACTTCGACATCATCACCGTGGCCCAGACCGTGCTCTTCCTGTTCTCGGGCACGTTCTTCCCGATCCAGCAGTACCCGGAGTGGCTGCAGGTGATAGTTCAGCTCAGCCCGCTCTACCAGTCGATCGCACTTCTCCGGGCGCTGACGATCGGCGACTTCGGGATGGCCCTGGTCGTGCCCATCGGTTACCTCCTCCTCATGGTCGTGGCCGGGCTCTTGTTCTCGGTACGGCGGCTGGGCCGGGATCTCGGCAGATGACGCGAAACATATCGAAACCGCTCCCGACAGGAGGACCGATGCTTCCTTTCGTCAGTTCGCTGGACGAGCTGGAGAGCTGCGCCCCGCGGCACGTGCTGCT
Organism: Pseudonocardia xinjiangensis; assembly: GCF_050948425.1. Classification (NCBI taxonomy): domain Bacteria; kingdom Bacillati; phylum Actinomycetota; class Actinomycetes; order Pseudonocardiales; family Pseudonocardiaceae; genus Pseudonocardia; species Pseudonocardia xinjiangensis. Next base: position 6,972,485 of record NZ_CP192009.1, read on the forward strand.
GCTGTACTCAGGCGGCGTGGACGGCACCTATCTGCTGCAGTGGCTGGCGCGCCGCAACATCGAGGTGTCGGCCCTCCAGGTCCGCTTCGGCGATGCCGGCGAGGTGGATTCCGACGTGGCGAAGTGGCGCGCGGCCAAGTTCGGGGTGAGCCTGCACGCCGTCGACGCCTCCCGCGAGTTCTTCACCGACTTCCTGCCCGCGGCGATCCATGCGGATGCCTATTACCAGGGCCAGTTCCCGGTGGGCTCGACCCTGACCCGGCCGCTCATGGCCAAGGTTGCGGTGGATGCGGCCCGGCAGCTCGGCTGCGACGCCGTGGCACACACGGCCACCTACACGCAGAACAGTTCGCTGCGGCTCAGCGGCTCGATCGCCGCTCTCGACCGGGACATCGTCATCGCCGCGCCCTTCCTGGGATCACAGGTCCCGCGCGACACCAAGGTGGAGATGCTGCGCGAGGCCGGCATCTCCTTCGAAACGGGAATCTACAGCGTGGACGCGAACCCGTGGGCCCGCGTCATCGAGTCCGGACCGCTGGAGAATCCGGAGAACATCCTCGACGAGACCGTCTTCACGTTGACGCGCGACATCGACGACTGCCCCGATGGTGGCGTCGAGATCGACATCTCCTTCGACCGCGGCCTGCCGTTCGAGATCGATGGTCAAGCCACCCCGCTGAGCGATCTGGTGTCGACGCTGAACGCGCTCGGCGGCCTGCACGGCATCGGACGCTTCTCCGGTCTGGAGGACCTCCCGTTCGGCGTGAAGAACCACGAGGTCCGCGAAGCGCCGGCGGCAGCGGTGATCACGACCGCGCACCGCGCGCTGGCCAACGCGGTGTTCGGCATGCGGGAGTTCTCGGTCCGCGCGACGCTCGCCCAGGAATGGACGAACCTGGTCGTGCACGGCGGTTGGTACGGACATCTGGCACAGAGCTTGGCGCAGTGCCTGGCGAAGCTGGACGAACCGTTGACGGGAACGGTCCGGCTGCGCCTGGCCCGGGGCACGATGCAGGTGCTGCGGCTCCGGTCCGAGCACGGGCTCTACTACTCGCGTTTCCGCGAGAACTTCGACCAGTGGATGAGCGAGTACTCCTACGGCCCCTGGCTGACCCACTCCACGATCACCGATGCGGTCCGTAGTGGACGCAATGGGCGGTGAGACCCGGGTCGTCGATCTCAGCCACGTCGTCGTGGCCGGGATGACCACCTATCCGGGGCTGCCGGGTCCGGAGATCACCGACCATCTTTCGCGCGCCGACTCCCGCGGCCGGTACGCGCCGGGCACGGAGTTCCAGATCGGGCGCATCTCGATGGTCGCGAACACCGGGACGTACCTGGACACACCGTTCCATCGGTTCGGCGACGGCGCCGACCTGGCCGGAGTGCCGCTGTCGGGCCTGGTGGATCTGGACGGGGTCGTGATCCGTGCCGAACGCCGGGCTGTCGGCGCGGCGGACCTGTCCCCGTACCGGGCTCTGATCCCCGGCCGGGCGGTTCTCGTGCACACCGGCTGGGACCGGCACTGGGGCACCGTCGAGTACGCCGATCCGGGCCATCCGTATCTCACGGCGGAGGCCACCGAACTGCTCGCCGCACTCCGGCCCGCCGTCGTCGGCATCGACTCGGTGAACGTCGATGACATGGCTGACCTGTCCCGGCCGGCGCACACCGGGCTGCTGGCGGCCGGTATCCCGATCATCGAGCACATGACCGGACTCGATCGCCTGCCGGACCGGGACTTCCGGTTTCATGGCGCGCCGATCGCCGTCGCCGGGATGGGGACCTTTCCCATCCGGGCGTATGCACTGGTGGGTCGGCGCGAGTAGCAGCAGTGCCTGCTCGCCCGGCGGACTCAGCCCATGGATGCGTCCGGCGAGCTGCCTGCCGGTGCGGTGGAGAACCGGGCATGACGGATCGCGGCCGCGACCTCGCGGACGGTGCCGGTGAGCAGCTGCGCGGGCCCCGGCTGGGCACCGAGGGTCTGCAGGCACTCGTCGAACAGGATGAACGCCAGCATGGAGTTGCCCCCGAGCTGGGTGAAGGTGTCCAGAACGCTGACGGAGTCGGTCGCCAGAACCCTGCGATAGATGTCGACAACGGCCGCCTCGAGATCGTCCGCGGGCGGAACGAACCCGTGTTCGCGGTCGGTGCGGTCCTGCCATGCCGCGACCAGCGCCCGGTTGTCGATCTTGCCGTTGACGTCGGTCAGGATTCGTGGCATCGGCACGAGCTGTTCGGGCCGCATGTGGCCGGGCAGGAACCGGGCCGCGAACCGTTCGATCGCACCGAGGTCGAGCTCGTCGACGGCGGTCCCGGCGGCGGGCACCACGAAGGCGAGCAGCCGGACCGGGGTGTCGTGCGCGATGACCGCGCAGTCGGCGACCGCCGGATGGCTGGCCAGCACCGACTCGATCTCCCCTGGCTCGATGCGCAGCCCACGGATCTTGATCTGCCGATCGATCCGTCCGAGGTGTTCCAGGACGCCGTCCATCCGGTACCGGCACAGATCACCGGTGCGGTACATGCGGGACCCGGGCGGACCGTAGGGATCGGGGACGAACCGCTCCGCGGTCCGGGCCGGTGCTCGCCAGTACGCCTGAGCAACACCGATCTCGCCACCGATGTACGCCTCGCCGGGCATGCCGACCGGCACCGGTTCGAGGTCTTCGTCCAAGATCCGGACCCGGAAGTTGGTGGCCGGGCGGCCGAGCGGCACAGGTGTTCCCGGCTCGTCCGGCAGCGGCATGTCGGTGACGCTGTTCGCCTCGGTGGGCCCGTAGCAGTTGAGCAGCGTGGTGCCGGGCAGGGTGGCGTAGAAGGTGTCCCGGATCCGGGGGGTCACCGGCTCACCGCCGCACAGCGTCCAGCGCAGGCGGGTCCGCTCGGCCGAGATCTGCTCCAGGAACGGGCTCATCACGGTCGGCGGCAGGAAGATGATCGACACCGGGTGGCTCTCGACCAGCCGCGCGAGATGACGCGGGTCCCGGTGCTCGCCGTCCCGGCAGATCACCAGGCACGCGCCGTGGTAGAGCGGCCAGAAGATCTCCCAGATGGAGACGTCGAATGCGGCCGAGGTCTTGAACAGCGCACAGTCGTCGGGCTCGAACGGGTATCTGGCTTGCATGTAGGCCAGGTTGGCCAGCGCGCCGGCGGTGGGGTAGGCGACACCTTTCGGACGGCCGGTGGTACCGGAGGTGTACAGAATATGAAGAAGCCCCGCCGATGAGGCGGCGACGATCGGATTGGTGGCGGCGCAATCGTCGTGCTCGCGCTCGGCATCGACGAGGTGCCACGAGCCGTCAGGAATTCGGTGCCGGCCGGCCGCATCGGTCAGAATGTGCGTCGGCGCGGTGTCGTCGAGTATGTACGCGAGGCGGGCGTCAGGCAGTTCGGTATCCAGCGGCACGTAGGTGGCGCCGGTTTTCACCGCCGCGTAGATCGCGACGATCTGATGGATGCCGCGGCGCAGGCAGATGCCGACGCGGGTGCCGGGGCCCACGCCCTGCCGGATCAGGAAGTGCGCCAGCCGGTTCGCACGCGTGTTCAGCTCCCGGTAGCCGACCGCGGTGCCGGACTCGTCCAGCAGCGCGACGGCGTCGGGGGTGCGTTCCGCCTGTTCCTCGAACGGCTCGGCCATCGTGCGGTGCCGGATCTCGGGCCGCCGGTACCGGTTGAGGCCGTGCAGGATCCGCTCGCGCTCGGCCGCGTCGATCAGGGGAAGCGTGGCCATCCGCGCGTCGGGATCACGCGCCAGGCCCGTGAGCAGCTGCACGAACGTTCGCGCCCAGCACAGAGCGGACGGGGCGTCGGCCGAGCTGACCATGCTCTCCGCATACAGGCACGTGCCGTCCTGCGAGACCACGATCGTGACGTCGACGCGCTGGTCGATGGTCTCCGCCGGAGCAGGCGCGTTCCGCAGCTCACCGGCCCGGCACAACGCCGCACGGAAGCTGCCGTCGAGATCGGCGGGCACCGGTGTGGTGGCCTCGCGGTGTCCCTGGACCACCCGGACCCGGCGGGTGGAACCGAGCCGGGACAGCCGCTGCGCCAGCACCGTCGCGCCGATCGACAGCCCGACGAAGTCCTCCGTCCGTGCGGCCACGGCCAGGCGGTGCACCCGGCCGAGCAGGTCCGCCGGGATCGCGACGGGACCGGCGCATTCCGGAGGGGCCGTCACGCCCCCGTCGCCATTCGACTCGAGACGCGGGGCGGCCGGCGCGGCTGGCGGGGCGGATGGCGATGCTGTCGCGGTGGTGGAGTCGGGTGTCATGAACGCTCCAAGGGGCCGGGCTCCTGGTCCTCGAGGGACAAAGCGACGCTTCCAGATTCCTCTTGTCCCTTCGAAATTTCCTGTCCCGCATTCAGTGGACAGCGCGCGGACGACCTGCGCCGCGGCGCCACGTCACCTGATCACGTGACTGCCGTTTCATAATCGCCGGAATTTAACGTCGGCCCCGGCAATTGGCAGCTGCCGCCGCAGTGGGTCCGATCGGGAAGGCGATGCATGGAAACCGTGACGCGATCGGTGGCCGACAGGCCGGAAACTCTGTTCCCCGTCGACCTGATCCGTGCACGGGCCCGAGCCGCCGGGCACCAGGAGGCGCTGGTCGACGAGCGCGAGTCGCTCACCTACGCCGCGCTGATCGACCGGGTCGACGCGTTGGCGGGGCGGCTTCACGCGGCCGGTGCCGAGCCGCAGCACCCCGTGGCGGTGCTTCTCGAGCGCTCGGCCGACACGGTGATCGCCATGCTGGCGGCGCTCACCGCCGGTGTCGCCTACTGCCCGCTGGACGTCACCGCCCCCGACGCGCGCACGGCGGCGATGGTGGCGCGCCTCGGCTGCCGGGTGGCGGTCGCCGACCCGGCCGGCGCGCAGCGGCTGCCGACCGGAGTCACCGTCGTCGATCCCGCCGGTCCCCCGGAAGCTTTCCAGCCGACGCCGGTGGACCCGGACGCGCTGGCGTACGTGATGCACACCTCGGGATCCACCGGCGTCCCCAAGGCCGTCGGGATGCCCCATCGCGGCCTGTCCCGGCTGATCTCCTGGCAGCTCGCCAGCGGTGAGACCGGGCTGCGGACACTGCAGTTCACCGCGACCTCCTTCGACGTGACGTTCCAGGAGGTGCTGTCCACCCTGGCCGGGGGCGGCTGCCTGGTGGTGGCGTCCGAGCACGTACGCCGCGATCCCGCCGCGCTGCTGGATGCGATCGTGCGCCACCGGATCCAGCGGTTGTTCCTGCCGTATGTCGCCCTGCAGCTACTGGCCGTCGAGGCCGGCCGCCGAGGGGTGGCCCCGGACTCGCTGCGGTACGCCGTGACGGCAGGCGAGCGGCTGATCGTCACCCCGGCCATCCGCGACCTGTTCGCCGCCATGCCCCACTGCCGGCTGGACAACCACTACGGCCCTACCGAGGCGCACCTGGTCACCAGCCTGACCCTGCCCTCCGACCCGACCGGGTGGCCGGAGATACCGGGCATCGGCACGCCGGTGGGCGGAGTGGTCTGCCGGGTGCTGGACGGGCAGCTGCACGACCTGTCCGACGGAGGCGTCGGCGAGCTGTACGTGGGCGGTACCGGTCTGGCCCAGGGGTACCTCGGTGACCCCGCCCAGACCTCGGAACGGTTCATCGCCAGCCCGTTCGACGCCGGTGAGCGGCTGTACCGCACCGGAGACCTGGTTCGCGTGGCCGCCGACGGCCAGTACGAGTTCCTCGGCCGCGCCGACGAACAGCTCAAGGTCCGCGGCTTCCGCGTCGAGCCGGGTGAGGTGGAGCAGGCCCTTCTGCACCACCCGCAGATCGACGCGGCCACGGTCGATCTGCGCGAGGTCGCCGACGGCGTGTCGGTCCTGGTCGGCTACGTGCAGAGCCATGGCGCGGTCACGCACCGGGACATCACCGAGCACCTGCGCGGCCTGCTCCCCGCCTACATGGTTCCGGCACGGTACGTGCACGTGGCGGCGCTGCCGCGGACCGCGACGGGCAAGGTCGACCGGCGCGCCCTCGCCGAGCTGGAGCTGCCTGCCGCACCCGAGAACACGCCGGTCGCGGACACGGCCTCGCTCACCGAGACCATCACCGACATCTGGGCCCGGGTCCTCGGCCACGACGAGTTCGCCGGGGACGACGACTTCTTCGATGTCGGCGGCGACTCGCTGCTGGCCACCTGGGTGGTGGCCGAGCTCGGGCAGCTGCTGGGCCGGCCGGTCGACCTGTCGCTGCTGCTGGACTACACCACGGTCGACGAGCTGGCCGACGCGCTGGGCTCGACCTCGGCACCGCGACCCCGGCACCAGTCGTCGCAGGTCATCACGCTCCGGCCCGGCCCGTCCGGCCGTGGCGTCTACTTCGTGCACCCGCTCGGCGGCGAGCTGCTGGGCTACCGGGAGCTGGCCCATGCCTCCACCGCGCCCGCCCGGCTGCTCGGGATCGGGTGGACGGGCGACCCGCCGGAGTTCGGCAGCACGCTGACGGAGATCGCGCGGACCCACGTCGAGCAGCTGCGCACCGTCGAACCGGACGGCCCGTACTGGCTGGCCGGCTGGTCGTTCGGTGGCGTCCTGGCCTACGAGATGGCGCAGCAGCTGCGCGCCACCGGGGCCGGTGTGGAGTTCCTCGGCCTGTTCGACGCCAACCCGGTCATCGACCCGATCACCGGGCTGCCGATGGCCGAGACCCCGTTCCTGCACATGCTCGACACCGTGGCGGCCCGGCTGGACGACCCGGCCACGACCGACGCCGAGCTGGTCGAGCTGACGTCCGGACCGACCTGGCTCCAGCTGATGGGCGCGCCCATCACGGCGAAGGCGTCGAGCGCGTACCTGCGCAAGGTGCTGGACACCGCGCGGGCATGCATGAACGCGGCGATGCGGTACGAGCCCCGACCGTATCCCGGCCCGGTTCATCTGTTCGATGCCGCCGGAGCCGAGCCGGAACTCCGCGCGACGTTGACCGCCGCCATGCGGCACCTGTGCACCGGTCCGCTGACGGTCATTCCGATCACCGGCGAGCACTCGACTTTCATCAGGGGAGAAAACGTCGCCGAGGCGGCGGCGCGGCTCGACGCTGCGCTGGAACGGGTCGGCGCGGAAGGGAGCACGCAGCATGGATCTTGAGGACAACGCAAAGACATTCGCCGAACAGGGGTACATCGGGCCGTTCACCCTGTTCGAGCCCGACGAGATGACCGCCTTCTGGAAGGAACAGCGCAAGGCGCTGCTCAACCCGGAGGCCAGCGCGCGCAAGGTTTTCGACAACCCGGTGAACTACGACCGGCACCTGGACATCCCCGGCCTGAGCAAGCTCATCACCGAACCGGAGATCGTCCGCCGGATGCAGGAGCTCATCGGCCCGGACATCCTCTGCTGGCGCACCGAGTTCTTCCCGAAGAACCCGGGCGACGCGGGCACCGGCTGGCACCAGGTGGAGACGTACGCGATCGGTGAGACCAGCAAGGGCATGCTCGACGCCACCGAGCATTCGCCGGGCATCCCGACGGAGCTGACCTGCTGGGTCGCGTTCACCGAGGCGGCGAAGGAGAACGCCTGCATGAAGGTGATCCCCGGTAGCCACCGCAAGTGGCGCTACGACGAGCACGCACCGATGAAGTGGAACAACGCCGCCAAGAACAACTCGTTCTTCGGCTACAACTACGACGACATCAAGATCGACAAGAACTGGGACCCGGAGCAGGAGGACGTCCGCTACCTGGAGATGCGGCCCGGTCAGTTCTTCATCTTCACCGCGCGCTGCATCCACGGCTCCACCCCCAATGTCAGCCGCCGCCAGCGCATGGGCTTCGCCATCCGCGTGGTGCCCACCCACGTCCGGGTCTACGGCGGCATGACCGAGTTCGACGAGTTCGGCCACCACTTCGAGCTCGACCGGCACGGCTGTGTCCTGGTGGCGGGCGAGGACCGGTACGGGCTGAACCGAATGGCGCACGAGAACGCCTGGGGCGAGCCGTTCACTCCAGTGGGAGAGGGAAGCGTGGTCCGATGAAAACGCAGTACGTGGCAGACATTCCGCTCGACGAGGAGCGGCTGGCGAAGGACCTCGCGCAGGCGGAGTCGTTCCGCTACTCCGAGGCCTACAGCAACTACCTCATCGGCGGCCCGTGGAAGAACGCCATCCTGTGGGCCGCGGGCGGGGACGTCGGTAGCGGGCTGGTCACCGAGTACACCTACGACCAGCGGCCGACCTTCACCGAGTACGGAACTCAGCTCCCCTATCTCCAGGAGCTCATCTCGGATCTCGCCGATCTGGACCGGCTACAGTTCGTCCGGCTGGTCGAGGTCACCGACAGCGTGATCATGCCGCACCGCGACTACCTCGAGTTGACCGACGTGCCCGAGGACGCGAAACCGGCTCACCGGATGCACATCCCGCTCGTCACGCACGACAGCTGTTTCTTCAGCGCGGACAACGTCGTGTACCGGATGCGGACGGGCGAGGTCTGGTTCTTCGACGCGGCGCAGATCCATTCGGTGGTGTCGCTGACCCGCACTCCGCGCATCCATCTGATGCTCGACTTCGCCGATCGGGCGGGCACCGGGCCGCTGGTGAACGTGGCGCAGGCCGAGACCGACGACCGGATCCCGGCCCGGTCCCGGGTGGCGCGGCCACCACTGCCCGACTCGCACCGCGCCCACCTGCTGCAGCTCGCGGACCTGCTGACGATGGACAACTTCGGAGAGATCTTCAGCATCGTCATCAAGACGCATTTCCGCTGGGACGGCGGCGAGGACTTCGCCTGGAACACCATCACCGAGCTCGCCCGCGCCAGTAAGGACCGGGCCGTGTTGCCGCACGCCCAAGAACTGATGAGCTACTTCACCCTCGATCGATCCGACAGCAAGGAGTAGTAAGCAGAATGACCACGATGCTAACGGTCGGCGACCGACTCGACGCCAGCCCGGTGTACCAGCGATTCCGCGAGCACCGGTTCTTCGCGGGCGTCGACAACGCCGAGCTCACCAAGGAACAGGCCACCATTCTCATCGAGCAATGGTGGCACCCTCTCCACTACTTCCCGACGTTCCTCGCCCGCTGCGTATCCGTCCTGCCGGATATCGCCGCCAAGAGCGCGATCACCCGGATCCTGAACCAGGAGGCGGGCGGTGGCAAGGCGACCCGGGCCCACGAGGTGATCTACGTCGACTCGATGCGCAAGTGCGGATTCGACGCCGAGCGGGTCACCGGGACCGCGCCGTACCCGGAGACCGCCGCATTGGTCGAGGGATACCGCCGGACCTCGGAGGCGCCGGAGAGCGCGCTCGGATCCATCTTCGCCACCGAGAACACCGACCTGCTCATGGTGTCCAGCATCGGCAAGGCCGTCGAGCACGCCACCGGCGTCACCGACAACGCGTGGGTCACGATCCACGTGCAACAGGAACCCGACCACGTCGACCAGGCCAACCACGCGCTGCTCACCGGGATGACCGCCGAGCAGGAGGACGTCGTTCTGCGCTCGGCCGATGAGATGTGGGAGCTCTGGACGGCGTTCTTCGACCGGCTCGCCACAGAGACCGGCGTCCGCGTCTGATCGAGGTGGGTGTCATGGACGACGTACGGGCCAGCTACCTCCGTTTCCCCGGCTGGACACAGCACTTCTGGACGTGGCAGACGGGCCGGGCGCTGCCGGGGCAGAAACCCCTCATCCGGCATACCTGGGCCACCTACCTGGCCATGACACTCACCGTCTTCCTGACCGGCCTGACCGTGTCCACGCTCGCCGTGACCTTGATGTTCCCGTGGTGGTACGTCGCGCTGCTGGTGGGCTGGCTGCTCACGGTGCACGGGGAGCGGCTCATGGTCCTGGTCATCGCCCACCAGGCGCTGCACCGGCGGTTCTCGGGCAGCAAGCGATGGGACGCGTTCTGGGGTGAGGTCGTCACGGTGCTGTCGGTGTTCCACACCTTCCGTGACTTCAAGGAGGAGCATTTCGACAACCATCACCGCCGGGAGATCTTCGCCACCGAGGCCGACCCGCCGTTCCAGTCGCTGGAAGCCCTCGGCTTCCGGCCGGGACTGAGCAGGACGACCCTGTGGCGCCGCGCCTGGGTGGTGTTCCTGTCGCCGGCCTTCTACTGGAACGGGTTCGCCGCCCGTCTCGTCAGCAACCTCAAGGGCGGGCCCGTGCGCCTGCTCGCGATCACCGCGTGGATCGGCTGGTGGCTGTCGCTGCCGTTCTGGTTACCGCACGGCTGGCTGGCGCTGCTGCTGGCATTCGTGGTGCCGGTCATTCTGTTCGCCCAGCTCAGTGCACTGCTGGATCGCATGGGCGAGCACGAGTGGCTGGCGCCGCGCGACCCCGACCTGGGTCACCGGTTCTACACCGCGGCCAACACGTCCGCCAGGTTCTGCGGGTCGGCGGTTCCGGCCCGCGGCGACGGCGCGCTGGCGGGGCTGCGGTGGGCGGCGGCCACCCTCTGCTACCACCTGCCCTCGCGGCTGCTGGTCGTGGTCGGTGACCTGCCGAACCACGACTACCACCACCGGTATCCCTCGACACCGGAGTGGACCACGGTCGCCTACGCGCGCCAGCGGGACATCGACACGGGTCCGGAAGGGCCGCCGTACCGGGAGGTCTGGGGCATGGGCGCGGCCATCGATCTGATGTTCCGGAGCTTGTCCACCCGGGAGGAGGACCGCGGGAATGCGCCATCACATCGTTGACACGTTCGCCGACGCGCAGTGCGCGGGCAACCCGGCCGCGGTAGTCCAGGTCCCGGAGTTCCCCGCCGGCACCGAGATGCAGGCGACCGCGCACCGGATCGGGCTGCCGACAACGGCTTTCGTGGTACCGAACCGGGCCGCGGAGTACCGGGTGCGCTGGTTCACCCCGTACAAGGAGATCAACCTGTGCGGGCACGCGACGATCGCCAGCGCGCGGGTGCTGTTGACCGGCAGCGACGTGACCCGGTTGACGTTCGTCTCCGCCAACGGCGTGCTGCACGCGGAGCGGCTCGACGACCTGATCGCCATCGACCTGCCCACCTCGTCGCTGACCGAGTGCGCCCCGCCGCCCGGCTTGCTCGACGCGCTCGGCACGGATGCCGTGACCTGCGCGGTGTCGGGCGACGACGTCCTGATCGAGGTCGAGTCGCCCACGACGGTGGGGTCCCTGCGCCCGGACTTCGCGGCGCTGGCCGCCCAGCCCTTTCGCGGTCACATCGTGACCGCGCGCGGCGGCGACGGGGTGGACTTCGTCTCCCGGACCTTCTTCCCGGCCCTCGGGGTGAACGAGGACCAGGTCTGTGTCACCGCGCACTGCAAGCTCATCCCGTACTGGGGGCGGCGGCTGGGCCGGGACCGGCTCACCGCGGTGCAGCTGTCCGAGCGCGGCGGCCGGCTCGAGCTGCGCGACGCGGGCGACCGGGTCCAGGTGCTCGGCACGGCGGTGCTTCGCGACGGGGTCCACGACGACCGCGCACCACAGCTCGAAGGGCTGACCGGGTGACCGCGCACCCGGCCGCGGTCCTGCTACTGGACCTGGTGGTGATCGCAGGCGCGGCCCGGATACTCGGGCTGCTGGCTCGACGGCTGGGCCAGCCGGCCGTGATCGGCGAGATCCTCGGCGGGATCCTGTTGGGGCCCACCCTGTTCGGGGGTGCGCTGACCCGCACGCTGTTCCCGGCCGAGGTCCAGCCATGGCTGACCATGCTCGCCAACGTCGGCGTCGCCGTCTTCATGTTCCTCGTCGGTGTGGAGCTGGATCGGAACCTGCTGCGCGGCCAGGGCCGCATCGCTTCCGGCGTGGCGCTCTGCGCCATCGTCCTGCCGTTCGCGCTGGGCGGTGTGCTGGCGTTGTACCTGCTCGGCCACCATCCCAGCACCAAGCAGCCGGCATTCGTCCTGTTCCTGGGAACCGCGATGGCGATCACCGCGTTCCCGGTACTGGCCCGGATCCTGACCGACCGGGGGCTGCTCGCGACACCGATCGGCGCGCTGGCGCTGGCCTGCGCGTCCATCGACGACATCCTGGCCTGGTCGCTGCTCGCCGTGGTCACCGCTCTGGCCGGCGCGGCCGCGGGCCTGTGGCAGGTGCTGCTGGTCGTGCCGTACGCCGCGGTTCTCCTGCTCGTGGTTCGGCCGGTGCTGGCCCGGTCGGCCGCGCGGGCGGAGACGGCCGGGTGGACGAGGCGTCCGGTCTCCGGCCGGATCGGCGCAGCCGGGGTACTGGTCATCGTGGCGGGCGGGCTGTGGCTGTCCGCGGAGGCGACCCAGTGGATGGGTCTGCATCTGATCTTCGGCGCCTTCCTGTTCGGCGTGGCCATGCCACGCGATCACGGTGCGCGGCTGCGCGCGTGGACGCAGCGGTGGGTCGGCCGGACCTGCTCGGTGCTCCTGCTCCCGATCTTCTTCATGGTCGCGGGAACCAGCGTCGACCTGTCGAAGGTCGACGGGACGGCGCTCCTCGACCTGGGGCTGATCCTGCTCGTCGCGATCGGCGGCAAGGGGCTCGGCGCGTTCGCCGGCGCGCGGCTCAGTGGAGTGCAGCCACGCCACTCGGCCGTACTCGCGATCCTCCTCAACACCCGGGGACTCACCGAGCTCATCGCGTTGACCGTCGGTCTGCAGCTGCACGTGATCGACACCGGGCTCTACTCGCTGATGGTCGTGATGGCACTGGTGACGACCGCCATGACCGGAGTCCTGCTCCGGTTCGTCTACCCCGAGAAGCGGGCCCGCGCCGACATGGCGCCCCGGACCACCATCGCCGAGTCGGAGGCGCTGTCATGACCGTCATCGGGGCGGGCGCCTGGCTCCCGCGGAAACCGTCTCCCACAGCGGCCGGGCGGGTCTTCTGTCTCCCCCACGCCGGCTACGGCGCCGCGGTGTTCGGCAGCTGGCCCGAGCGGCTGCGTGGCGTCGAGTTCCTGCCGGTCGAGCTGCCGGGACGGCTGACGCGCTTCACCGAACCGATGCCGGGCTCCTTCGGTGAGCTGGCCCACCACATGATCGACGGCCTCGGGCCCTACTTCGACGTCCCGTTCGCCTTCTTCGGTCACTGCTGGTCGGGGCTGATCGCGTACGACGTGACCGTCCAGCTCGAGGCCGCGGGCGGGGCGTCGCCGACTCATCTGTACGTGTCGTCGCAAGTGGCCCCGCAGGACGGTCCGGCCGGGCGGATGCTGGACATGGACGACGCAGACCTGGCCGCGGAGCTGGAGTCCACGATCCGCAGCCAGGGCAAGGAGCCCCACCGCGAGCTGGTGGCCGTCTACCTCGCGATGTTGCGCGCCGACGTCGAGCTGAACCGGCGCTACGTCGTGCCCGAACCCCGGCGCGTGACCTGCCCGGTCACGGCCATCGGCTGGACCGACGACGACGAGGTCCGACCCGACCGGATGACCGGCTGGTCGGCGTGCGGCGACACCACCTTCGAGCTGTTCGAGGGCCGCCACGAGCGGTTCCTCGACGCGCCGCCGGAACTGCTCGAGACGCTGTGCGCGGGTATCCCCACCCGCGTCTGACCCCGGTCCACCCACGGGTCCGTGCCGGCGCGGCGGGGACCACGGTTGCCGCCGCAGCCATCTCGGGGAGCTGAAGCCCCTACCTTCGGAAGGAGACGAGTCGTGACCGGGAAGGTAGCCGTCGTCGATCGCATCCCGACCTTTCGCGCCGGGTTGGCGGCCGTCCTCGAACAGGGCGGTTTCGAGGTCGCCGAGCCGGAACCTCCCGAGTTCCGGACGTCCTACGACCAGTTCGACGCCGCGGTGGTGACCATCCATGCCGCGGACATGCACACCATCCGCGCGCTGCTCGCGGAGTTCCCGGAACTGATCGTGGTGGCGGTCCTGGTCTCGCCGGCGATCGAGGACTTCTGCGGCGCACTGCGCGCCGGTGCCCACGGCGGGGTGCAGTGGGACTCCACGCCCGACGAGATTCTCGCTGTGGTGCGTGCGGCCCTCGCCGGACAGTCCCTGCTCCCGGCTCCGATCGTCCGGGCACTGGCCGAGTCGTCCGTGGAGCGCCCCGAGGGGGGGACCCTGCGCGAGGACGAGATCCGCTGGCTGCGCGCCATCGCCAGGGGAACGTCGGTCGTACGCCTCGCCCGCAACGAGGGGTACTCGCAGCGTGAGATCTTCCGCCGGCTCTCCGACCTCTATGCCCGCATGGGCGTGCGCAACCGGCACGAGGCGATCGCACTGGCCAGTCGGTGGGGGTTGCTGATGCCGGCACCCGAGCCGGCGGTGGAGCACCGCACGACGGTGCTCCAGCTGCGCCAGACCAACTAGTGCGGTGGCCGCCGCACTAGCTGTACAGGTGCGACCCGACCGCCGAACGCACTGCCGCACATACGGTCTCCGCGGCCTCCCGGGCGCCCGGCAGGAAGTCCACCATGGCGAGAAAGGCGTGGAACAGGCCATCGGCCCGGTAGACCTGTACCGGCACGCCGGCTTCGGCCAGCCGTGACCCGTAGGCTTCGCCCTCGTCCCGAAGCGGGTCGTACTCCGCGGTGAGCACCATCGCGGGCGGCAGATCGGCGAGGTTCTCCGCGCGCAGCGGCGACACGTACGGATGCGCCGCCTCGACGGGCTCGTTCAGATACTGCTGTTCGAACCAGCGCAGGTGCGCTGCCGTCAGGTAGTAGCCCTCCGCGTTGTCCCGGCGTGACGGCAGGTCGGCCAGGAAGTCCACCCACGGGTAGAGCAGCAGCTGGAACGCGACCGGCGGTCCGCCGCTGTCGCGGATCCGCAGGCAGGTCACCGTCGCCAGGTTCGCGCCCGCGCTGTCCCCGGCAGCGACGATCCGCCTCGGATCACCGCCCAGCGACTCCGCATGCCTGTGCGCCCAGGACATCGCGCGGTAGGCGTCCGCGACGGCGGCGGGGTACTTGTGTTCGGGCGAGAGCCGGTAGTCGACGGAGATCACGATCGCCGGGACACCGGCGGCGAGGATCCGGCAGAGGCCGTCATGGGTGTCCAGGCCACACAGGACGAAGCCACCGCCGTGGAAATAGACGATCACCGGATGCGGCCCGGTCTGCGCAGCCGGCCAGTAGATCCGCACCGCGATATCGGGGGGCCCGGCTATCACCCGGTCCTCCACCCGGGGCAGTCGCGGCGCCGGTGGCTGCTTGACCTGGTTCAGCATCCGCCGGGCCGCCGCGGCGTCGGTGACCCCGGCGCCGATATCGGGATAGGACGCCGTCATCAGCTGCAGAACCGCATCAGTCTGTGGATGGAGTGCCACGACCATCTCCTCCGGTCACAGGCCGTCGATGATTCCGAACTTCATGGCCGTGACCACGGCCGTGGTCCGGTTCGGCGAGCCGAGCTTCAGCAGCAGGCTGCCCACCAGACGCTTCACGCCGTGCTCGGAGATCCGCAGCCGGCGCGCGATCTGCTTGTTGCTCAACCCCTCGGCGAGCAGCGCGAGGGTCTCGTTCTCGCGGGCGGTCAGGGACACCGGGCGCAGATTCCCCGATTGGGCTCCGACCCGGCCGAGAAGCTGCCGCGTGAGTACCGTCGGCATCGGGATCTCCCCGCTTCTCATGCGCCGCAACGCATCGTGCAGCGACCGCGCCGACAGCTCCTGGCGCAACAGGAACCCGTCCACCGGCAGGTCCGCCAGCGGCCCGGGGTCGGCGGCCTGCGCCTCATCGATGAGCATGAGCACCTTGGGCCGGATCTCGTGGCGCCCCAACGCCCGCAGCCGATGCGCTTCGCCAGAGGTCAGAATCAGGACATCGATCTTGACGGAGCGCAGCAAGCGCTCCACCTCGATCCAGTCCGGGCACTGGTGAATGGCATCCACGGCGGGCAGGCGGCGCAGTACGACCGCCAGTTCCCGGCGCAACACCTCGTTCTCTGCAAGCAGCGCGTACACCAATTGTCCGGACACTCCGGCGCGGGCGTACTCGATAGAAACCTCAGTCATCGCAGTCCCCTGTCAACAATTCTCGGCCCCTGGCAGCGAGCAGCGCTGCGGTCGCTGAAAATTAATTTAACAGGCGATGACGGTGCTTGACCGTGCTTATATCCCGGCTGGTCGAGACCTGCTGACGGCATGATGCTGCCGCATCAGCTGTCACGCCCGTGCCAACAGTTCCGCCTCCACCCGGGGCACATCAACCGTACAGATCGACAGGTACCGTAACACCGGGTCGTAATCGACCAGAACCACCCGCTGGCCCGTCCCGGTCCACTGCTCGAGGCCGCCGGCGAGTTCCGACCACACCCCGGTGCAGGGCAGATCTGCAGGCGCCCACCGGATCGGGAAATCCTCGGCGAGTTCGGGATCGACGCCGATTCCGGCGATCGTCGTCATCGGCGTTCCGGACGCGGCGAGACCCCGCAACTGCTCGGCCGCCAGCCGGCGCACGTCACCGGCCGCCACGTCGGCGACGTTCCGGACCGCCATCGGACCGAGCGCACCGTCGGGTGCCAGCACCACCGCGACCGCCGAATCGCGACCCGGCATCCGCGTGCCCTCCGGCAACCGGTCCTCGGCGCCGTTCCACAGGAAGCTCTGATCCAGAGAGATCACCATCGCCCGGCGGAACGCTGCGTCCCTCGCGTACTCACCGGCGATCCGGATCGCGGTGAACGGCGCGGTGACACCCTGCTCGGACAACGCGAAGGACAAGGGGTTTCCCGCGAGCACGTCCGACAGGTAGCAGGCAGGCCGCGTGGGCCTGGAGTCCGGCGTGGAATGTGCGATGAGCGCGAGGTCGAAGGCTTCGCCCGGCTGCGCCGCCGTGGGCAGGATCGCGGTGACCATATCGGTGAACGAGTTCGGCGCCGCGGCCGTGAAGTACTCTTCGTGAAAGGGCTTCTCGAACTGTCCGGCCAGATCCGCGAAGTAGCTGACGAACTCAGCGCTGTAGGGCTCACCACGGCCGAACAGCCGCCGCTCGATGCGTGCCAGCCGCAAGGTCGGCGTGCCGGCAACCGGGGGCGCGGCGGACGGTGCGGGGTACATGTCGCCTATCCTTTCAGCTGATCGAGGGCATACCCGACGAGTGAACCGACGGTCTCGAAATGCTGCTGCTCGAGGGTGTCGTCGTCGAACTCGATTCCTGTTTCGTCCTCGATCCGCATCAGCAGTTCCAGCGCGCTCGTCGAGTCGAGCCCCAGATCGTCGAACAGTCGCGTGTCCCACTCCAGCCGGTCGGGCGAGACCTCGACCATGGCGGCAATGGTGGCGACGACCTTGTCGCTGATCGCGGCCTGGTTCACGGCCTGGTTCATCGTTTCAGTTCCTTCGGTTGGCGGAATCGGTCGGACGACTCGGCACTGTCGATCGCCGAGAAGTCGTGCAGATGCTGTTGCCGCAGCAGATCCTCGGCGCGGTCCCGGTCCCGGACCAGATGGGGCCGACCACCATGGACCAGGACCTCCGCCGGGGCGCCGTGGCCGAGGAACAGCACGGGTGAGGCGGTCGGGCCGTAGGCGCCGGATCGCAGCACACCCAGCAGGTCACCGGGCCGTACCGGGGGCAGGGCCACGTCCTTGGCCAGGGTGTCGTTGGGAGTGCACAACGGCCCGGTCACGGTCCAGCGCTCGGTCGGTTCCTCCGCCCGGTCGAGCAGCCGCATCGGGAAGTTCCGCTTCACGAACGAACCGATACCGACCGCGGCCATGTGGTGGTGGGTACCGCCGTCCGTGATCGCGAACTGCTGCCCCAGCGAGGTCTTCACATACCGGACCCGCACCACATACGTGCCGGCAAGCGCGGTGAGGTACCGGCCGAGCTCCATCACGAGCCTGGTCAGGGGACTGGCCGCGGCGAACTCCGCGATGACCGGCTCGAGGCCCGCCGCCAGCACCGAGGGATCGATGTCGCGCTCGCCGTCGAAGTACGCCACTCCGAGGCCACCGCCGATGTCGACCAGCTCCAGCTCGAACTCCAGCCGGGCCGACACCCGTCGAGCCAGCTCGAGTATGCGTCGGGTGTTCTCGATGACGACGTCCTCGGCGAGGATGCGCGTGCCCATGTACACGTGCACGCCCATCAACCGGACACCCGGGAAGCGCTGCGCCACGTTCCCGAGCTCGTCGAGCTGCGCCTCGTCGATGCCGAACTGCCGGGGCTTGCCGCCCATGGTCAGGCCGGAGCCCTTGACGGCGAACGCAGGGTTGATCCGCAGCGCCACGCGCGCGACCGTGCCGCGCAGGCGCGCGAGCTGGTCGATCAGCTCCAGTTCGCCCGGCGACTCGCAGACGATGGCGAAGATGTCCTCGTCCAGGCAGGCGGCCAGCTCGTCGGCGCTCTTGCCCGGGCCGACGAAGACGATGTCCCGCGGCAGAACTCCGGCGCGGATCGCGGTGACGAGCTCCGCCGCGGACGACACCTCCGCCCGCGCGCCCCTGGACCGCAGCAGCGCACACACGGAGACGTTCGGGTTGGCCTTGAGCGAGAAGAAGATCTCCAGCTTCGGATGCAGGAGCCGGCGCAGCCCGTCGTACTGGCCGGCGAGAACATCGCCGTCGTAGACGAACAGGGGTGTGCCGTAGTCCCGCGCCAGCTCCGAGACGGGTATGCCCTGTATCTCGAGCTCGGTCATCCGCCACCGCCTCCCTGCACGGCCGCGAGGCGGGCCGTGATCTCGTCGTCCAGGGCCGTCAGCTCGGCGGCCGACCGGGCCACGACCATTCCGTACAGCCGCCCGTCGAACGACCGCTCGGTCGCGGCGCCCCGCACCGCACCGGCCGCGTTGACCGTGGCGAAGTTGTTGACCAGCAGGCCGTGTCCGGTGTCGCGGTCGAGCAGCACGCCGTCCAGCAGCCTGCGCAGCTCGTCGAAGGCCAGTTCGGTCCGCAGCCGGAGCACGTAGTGCCTGGCGAGCGCGACCTTTCCGGCGCCGGCGAAGGTCGCCTGGACCAGTGCCTGGTAGGTGGACATGTTGTTGCGCGCGTTGATCTCGACCAGCGGGAACAGGCCGCCGTCCGGATCGACCATCGCGTCCACCCCGACCACGCCGAAGTAGCCGTCGTCCGCGAGCCGCTTCCCGATCCGCTCCGCGGCCTCGTGCAGTTCGTCCAGCTGTGCCGGGGTGAGCGAGACCGGAAACCGGTGCCCCTTGTGCACTCCGCCGTCGGTCAACGCCTGCTTGACGAAGTCGAGGTGGACCGCGCCGTCGCGGCCCACCGTGAACTGGTAGTTGAGGTCGGCGTCCTTGGCGACCCACTCCTCCACCACCAGGCCGACCCGCTGCTGTTCGGCGCCGCCCGCCCTGCGGGCGACCATCCGGTGCAGCCGAGCGAGGCGGTCCTCGGTCTCGATCACGGCGATGCCCTTGCCCGAGACCCCGAACGCGTCCTTGACCACGACCTTCCGCTCCCCGGCGAGCAGGGCGCGGGCACCCGTGACGGCCTCGTCCAGCTCTGCCAGGGTGTCGCAGGCCCATCCCGGTGCCTGGCGCAGACCGAGCTCATCGGCCAGGTGCCTGCTGTAGACCTTGCTGTTGACCGCCTTGCAGATCGCCGCGCCGGGTGCGGCCAGCCGCAGGCCGGATCGCTGCGCGAGCTCCTCCTCCAAGGTCGACACCCCGTGCGGGGACAACCAGCAGCCCTCGTCCGCCAGCTGGGCCAGGCGGGCGACCGTCGCGGGATCGGCCAGGGCGTCCTCGGTGACCACGCGGTGCGGGTCCTGGCCGCCGGGGGTGATGATCCGCGGCAGTTCCAGCCCGAGGTCGGCCAGGTAGGCCAGGTAGCCGGCGTCGGGTTCCTGCTTGAGGACCACGTGGTCGGCCTCGGTGGCGAGCAGCAGGGCGAACTCGTCCATCCGGTTGACCACGGCCCGGCCGGACTCGAAGGCGACGCCGCGCAGCCCGAGCTCGCCGATCGCCCACCGGCCCTCGACCTCGAAGTTCCCCAGAAACACCAGGCTCGCGTCCACCGTACCCACCACGGCCGACTTCAGTCTGGCGTTGAAGTTGTCAGGCAGTACCCGCATGGCCCTCCCTCCCAGAATTCTCGTCAGTGCCGGAAGACCATCGCGGAGAATGTCGCACCGAGGCCGACCGACACCATCATGTAGTAGTCACCGCGGCGCAGGCGGCCGGTTCCGGACACGGTGCGGTAGTTGATGAAAGGATCTGCACAGAAGCAGTGCCCGACTTCCGGGAGGTTTTCGAGGAAGATCCGGCTCATCGGAAATCCGATACGCTTCGACAGCCGCTTCCACGAATTGTGGTTGACGTGATGCGGAAGTACGAACGTGATGTCGTCCAAGGTGAGGTCCGCTTGCTCCACCGCGGCCAGCATCACCTCGGCGAGGGCTTCGGGATACAGCTGGTCGAACTCCCTGGCCTGTTCGTGGGTCAGCCACGGTGCCTGGTTGAACTGCCCGTGCGTGCGGGTCACGTAGGAGATCACCTCGTCGCGGTCACCGCCCTGGCGAACCAGGATCGCGGCCATCCCCTCGCCCATCACGGCGGTGTCGATGATGAACTGCTGCGAGTAGGCGGTGTAGGCCTTCTCCCCGGTGAAGATCAGCGCCAGGGCGTTCGGGTCGCCGTCGGCGGCGAGGAGCTTGCCGCACACGTCGACGGCGAGCAGGCCGGTCGCACAGGCATGCTGGGTCAGGCAGAACGTGACGGCGTGGTCGAGCCCGAGCGCCCTGCGCACGTCGTGCACCGGATTGCTCGGATAGGGCGCGGAGACGGGCAGGGTGAGTGCCTGCACGACATAGCGCACATCCTTTTCCCGCCCACGCAGCGCCGTGAGTCCCGCGGCGGTCGACAGCATCTGGTCGGCCAGCCGGGCGGTCGGCTCCCGCCGGATGCGGGAGAACCCGTAGAAGCGCTGGAAGAGCCGGATCTGCGATTCGCTGATGTCCAGGCCCGCAAGGGCCTTGTCGATGGGCACGCTCTCCGGCGGCAGATACGTTGCCACGGCCTCCAGGTACGTCATCGCGCGCGCCACCTCTCCATTGTTTCCGCTGACTGGAATATCGCCGAACCCGACGCATTCGGTAAGGATCTAACGATCGCGCTATCGGCCCGATCGAACGGCCATACCTGGACGATCCGCGGCACCGTCGGCCGTCAGGACGACCTTGAACGCCTCCCGGCGGTCGAACAGCTCGTAACCTCGCCGCGCGTCGGAGAGCGGCAACCGGTGCGAGATGAGCCGGGCGGGGTCGACGAGGCCGGACCGGACCAACCGCAGGGCCTCGGCGCGATGCCGGATCGGGTCGCCGACGATGAACCGGACGGTGAGCTCGCGGGTGAAGGCGAGGCCGCTCGGAAAGGGCATGGCCTCCGCGCTGTGCGCACCCACCGCGACAACCGTGGCCCGCGGCCCGGCGCTGCGCAGAGCGGACGCCAGCGCGGCGTCGGTGCCGACGGCCTCGAGCACCACGCCGGCGCCCCACCCGTCGGACGCCTTGTCCAAGCTGTCGCGCAGCTCGCCGGGGGGCACCGCATGCATCCCCAGCGACGCTGCCTGGGCCCGTCTGACCGGATCCGGGTCGGACACGATCACCTCGGCAGCCCCGAGCGCCGATGCGCACATGGCTCCGAGCAACCCGACCGGCCCGGCACCGACCACCCCGACCACATCGCCGGAGCCGATGTCCGCGTCGACCACCGCGGCGTACGCGGTGGTGAGAACATCGCCGGCGAACAGCACCTGCTCGTCGGTCAGGTCGTCCGGCGAACGCGCCAGAACGACATCGGCGAACGGGACGCGGACGTACTCCGCCTGGCCACCGGCGACCGGCGGCCCGACCACGGTGGAGTAGCCGAAGATGCTGGCGTACTCACAGTGGTAGTGCCAGCCGCGCGCGCACCTCGCGCACCGCCCGCACGCCACCAGGTACGAGGCGAACACCCGGTCCTCCACGGCGAACGGGACATCCGCGCCGGACTCCACGACGACGCCCGCGAACTCGTGCCCGAGCACGGTCCCCGGCGCGAAGCCGGGCATCTCCCCCCGGTAGGGGTGGAGGTCCGATCCGCAGATCGCCGTCCGGGTGACCCGGACCACGGCGTCGCGGGGATGCAGTACCCGCGGCACCGGGAGCTCCGCCTCGACCGTCACCCGGCGCGGGCCCTGGAAGACGACGCCCTTCATCGGTCCTCCCGATCCGGAGGCACGTGCACGATCGTCCAGTCCTTGGCCGCCAGTTCGACCCGGACGGTCCCGCCGGACCAGCTGATCTCCGTATCGCTCGGCGTCGCGGCGTGGTTGACGACCACGAAGCGCCGGTCGTCGGCACCGTCGGCTGGCAGGATCTCCACGTCCGGATCAGGACAGTCCGCGACCTGCCCGATCCCCGCGACACCGGCGATGCGCCGGTAGAAGCGCTCCCAGGGCGCGGCGGTCAGCCGTTCCGGCCGATCGAGCTGTGCCTCGAACGGCACATTGGTGAACAGGAACCGGCCGTCGCCCACCCGGTTCTGCAGCAGGCACGGCGAACCGTCCGGGTAGCGGCCGATCACCTCCGCGGTGGTGGGTCGCAGCGTGGTGGTCCGCGTCCGCGTCGCCGCCCAGTCGACCGCCCACTCGTCGGAGTCCCAGCGGAATGCCGACTTACCGTCGCTCGGGGGCGAGTGGTCCA
Organism: Pseudonocardia xinjiangensis; assembly: GCF_050948425.1. Taxonomy (NCBI): domain Bacteria; kingdom Bacillati; phylum Actinomycetota; class Actinomycetes; order Pseudonocardiales; family Pseudonocardiaceae; genus Pseudonocardia; species Pseudonocardia xinjiangensis. The sequence goes on from NZ_CP192009.1 coordinate 6,995,008, forward strand.
CGATCTCCGCGCCCACCAGCGGCTCGCCGGGGAACCCGTGGAGATGGTCGCCCAGCGAGAAGTAGACGGTGGCCCCCCGATCGCACACGGCACGCAGCTTCCGCAGATCGGGGAGCGTGACGTGGGCGACCGACGGACAGACCACGAGGTCGTAGCCGGCCAGGTCGTCGGCGACGATGTCGAAGTCGAGGTGCGCGCGCTTGAGAAGCAGGTAGGAGAAGAACGTCGCCACCGTCGCGACGCCGTTGTCCAGGTAGGACCGGCCCGCGGCGCGAACCCGCTGCGGCAGGTACACCGCAACGGACGGCCGCGGCCGCCGCACCGCGAGCTCGGGTGCGGCACCGACGACTCTGCGGTAGTCCCGCATCGCCGGCTTGGCCGAACCGTCGAGCCGATGCAGCCCCGCGAACCGTTCCATCGGGCGATCCGTATAGGGCTCGGCCTCCGAGGCGATGTCCTGCCAGCACCAGACGAGGATCCCGGACGCGCCGTTGCCGATGGCCGAGGCGGCGGACGCCCGCAGGTACGCGGCCGCGGTCGCGTCGTCGACCCCGTAGCTGCCGAGCTCGTCCACGAAGGGGACGCCGTATGCGCAGGCGTACCGCACCAGGAACGCTGTCAGGTTGGTCGCCTTGAACGAGAGCGTCGACTCGATCGACCCCGGCGCCCACACCGGGAACCCGTGGACGCCGATCAGGTCGAGTGCCGCACTGTTGTCGGCGCCGAAGGGGGACGGCCCGAGCACACCCGAGGCGTCGTTCGCCTGCATCACGAGAACATCCGGCGCCTCGAGCCGCAGTACGGCGGCCAGCCGGGTCTGCCAGCCGGCGACCTCCGCCAGGGTCGACGCCGCCGCCTCGCCCGGGTCCACGCAGCCGATCTCGTCGCCCAGATCGAAGGCCAGCAGGTTGTCGCACCCGCCCACCTCGCGGGCCACCGCCGTGGCGAACTCCTCCTCCAGGTCCAGCATGTCGCCGTCGCGCCACAGGCTTCTGCCCTGCCGCCAGGCAGGATCGATCAGCTGCCCGTTCATCCAGATGGTGAACACCGAGACGACGCAGGCGAGATCCGCTGCGGCGGCGGTGTCGACGACGTGGCGCAGGCGCCCGAGCATCTCCTTGTCGATACGTCCGGGCTCGGGCTCGAAGTCGCGCCAGAACACGAAGAACCGCACCGTGTTCAGGCCCGCTCCGGCCATCCCGGCGAAGTCCCGAGCGATCGCTTCGGGGTCCCACTCGGTCCAGATCCGGCAGCCCGCTCCGGACGGGTGGTAGTCGACCCCCTGTGCGAGAAAGGGCTGACCGTCCCGGAACAGCCGGCCGCCACGGACGGTGAAGCTCACGACGGCGACCTCTCCGAGGACCGGCTGATGCTCTCGGAGAGGCCGTCCACGACCAGTGCCACGTCGTCGTCGGTCATCAGGGCGTGCAGGGGAAGCGACAACAGCCGGGGCGCGACCGCTTCGGTGACCGGCAACAGGTGTCGCCCCGGGCCGAACCTCTCGCGGTAGAACGTGAAGTGATGGGTGGGCCGGTAGTGCACCGACGTCTGGATGCCTCGTTCCCGCAGCTCCGACCGCACGTCGGTGCGATCGACCCCGTCCGGGACCAGCACCGCCATGAGATGCCGTGCGGAGTCACCCTCGTAGTGCGCGAAGGGGGCGACGACGCCGGGGACGGCGGCGAGGCGCTCCCGATAAGCGGCAGTGAGCGCCCCGCGACGCTCGCGATCGCGAGCGAGCTTCCCGAGCTGGACCCGGCCGATGGCCGACGCGATCTCGGTGGGCCGGTAGTTGAGACCGATGTCCGAGACGTCGTAGTCGGCGTCGCCGCTGCGCAGCCGGTCCCACGTGGAGGAGGAGAGGCAGTGCGACCGGGCGGAGCGGATCCGGTCCAGCAGCGCCGGGTCGCGCGCCACCACCATGCCGCCCTCCCCGGTGGTGAGGTTCTTGGTGGCGAAGAAGCTGAAGCAGCCGAGGTCCCCGACCGTGCCGAGCACGGCGCCGGCGGCCCGCACGACCGGTGCGTGGGCGGCGTCTTCGATCAACGCGATGCCGTACTCGTCGGCGAGAGCGGCGAGCGCCGCCAGATCGGCCGGATACCCGCCGTAGTGCATGGCGACGATGGCCTTCGTCCGCTCGGTGATCAGGCTGCGCACATCGGCGGGATCGATCGTCGGATCGGTTTCCGACCGGATGTCGGCGAACACCGGCGTACCGCCCTGCAGAGCCACCATCGCGGCCGAGGCCACGAAACTGAGCGACGGCACGATCACCTCGTCGCCGGGCCCGATGCCGAGGGCGAGGACCGCCAGATGCAGGGCTGCGGTCCCGCTGCTCACGGCCACCGCGGCCGGACATCCGAGCGCGTCGGCGAACTCGCTCTCGAACGCGCGGGTCTGCGGTCCCGGCGACAACCACCCCGAGCGCAGAACGTCCGACACCGCCTGGATCTCGTCGTCGTCGATGGTGTTGTCCGCGAGGTTGACCCGCCACTCGGGAACCGTCGTCGTCTGTGACATCGAGGTCTTCATGTCAGTAACCGGCCTCCACGCTCTCGGCCACGCGGTCCCAGGTGAAGTTCTGCCGGACGCGGGCCTGCCCGGCCCGCCCCATCGCGGACCGGACCTCGTCGTCGGACAACAGGCGGACGAGTGCCTCGGCGATCTCCGCGGGCCGGGGCGCGACGATCAGGCCGTCGACGCCGTGCTCGACGACGCTGTCCGCTCCCACGAAGTCCCCGCTCACGACCGGTTTCCCGCACGCCCACGCCTCGAGGAAGACCAGCGGGAACACGTCGGCGCTGCTCGGCAGGCACAACACGTCGGCGGCCGCGATCGCGTCGTGCTTGGTCTGCTCGTCCACCGCGCCGAGGTCGACGATCCGGGGGTCCGCGTGGGCGCGGAACGTCTCCGCCGCCGCCGGGTCGGTGTTCGGCCCGAGGAACACGAGGTGCGTGGCCGGCAGCGTGCGCCAGACCAGCGGCGCGGCCCGGAGCAGCTCGGCGTATCCCTTCGAGGGGATCCGCCGGCCGGCGAACACGACCATGGGCCCGCGCAACCCCAGCCGACGGCGGAGTCCGGCCGGATCCGGGCAGCCGTGCAGGTCGGGAGCGTGCGGAATCGGGCGGATCCGATCCGGGGCCGCGCCGAGTCCGGACAGCACCCGCGCCTCCGCCGAGGTCAGCACGTAGATGACCCGGGCCTGGCGGCACGCGATGCGCCCCAGCTCCGCGTCCGGCCACAGTTCCGGCGCGGTCGCGGGGGTCAGCGCCAACGGGGCGCCGCCGCGCCGGGCGACATCGAGCGCCATCGCCACGTACTCCGGCTTGGCGAGGTCGTAGGCGTGGACGACATCGGGCTGCCAGTCCCGCGCGAGGTCCCGATCGGACCGGAGGGACCGCATCACCTCACCGTCCAGATCGGCCGGTGGCCGCGAGTCGGTGAGCGCGGTGACCGAGTGGCCGCGCCGGGCGAGGGACTCGCCCGTCCGCCACGCCATCCGCTCGGCGCCTGCCGGTGCGGACGGATAGCCGCCGAAGGTGATCAGAACCTCGCTCATCGACCGTCCCGATCGGCATCCGTCCGCCGGTGGCGCGAGTACCAGTCGAAGGTCGCGCGCAGGCCGGTATCCAGATCGACCTTCGGCTCGTACCCGATGCGCCGCCTGAGCTCCGACAGCTCCGGCAGCCGGCGGTCGGGTGAGCCGGCGGGCGGGTCGTACACGGCGATCTCGGGCCGTGCCTTCGCCAGGGCCAGTACCCGGTCGGCGAGGTCCCGGATCTTGATCTCCTCCCGGTCGTTCCCGATGTTCGCGACGACCGGATCGGGGGTGTCCAGGCGAACGAGGCCGATCGTCGCGTCGACCGCATCGTCGATGTAGCAGAACGCCCTGGTCTGCGCGTCGCCGTGGATGGCGAACGGGTCGGCGCCGGACAGCGCGCGCTCGATGAACTCGGGGATCACGTGCGAGTAGCCCATCTGCGGGCCGTAGATGTTGTGGTACCGGCCGATCCGGACCCGGAACCGGGAGTCGCACTGTAGGAAGAGGGTCTCCGACACGATCTTGCCGAGTGCGTAGGAGCCCCGCGGCGCGCGCGGCTCGGCAAGGACGAACGGCAGGTCCTCCGGGGACGGGAACGGAGCCAGGCCCATCCGCATGGCGCCGTCGGCGACCTCGCTCGTGGAACTGAGGAACAACGTCGCGGGCGAGGTGAGCCGGCACCAGTCGAGGAGATTCAGGGTGGCCAGCACGTTCGTGCGCAGCACATGGCTCGGATTCTCGTTCGCCCGGCGTACGCCCACGACGGCCGCCAGGTGGTAGACGGTGTCGAAGTCGCCGTGCAGCAGCCCGGGCGGGATCGGCCTGGTCAGGTCGTGCTCGACCACGTCGGCCCGGCGCTGCCCCTCGTCGGGCCCGGCATCGGCGCGACCGCGGGAGAAGTCGTCCAGGACGACGACCTCGGCACCGTCGTCCAGCAGGCGGCGGGCCAGGTGCCGGCCGACGAACCCGGCGCCGCCGGTGATCAGAACGCGCTCAGCCACGGCCCAACCTCAGGTAGTCGACATCGGGCATGCCGGAGAGCTCGGAGTCGAGCAGGCCCCACATGTCGAAGACGATCGCCGGCTTGCGCATCCGCGCCCGCACGAACTCGGCGTCCAGCTCCCGGTAGCGCGGGTGGTCGACGAGCAGGATCAGCACGTCGGCGTCGGTCAACCCGTCGGCCAGGCTCGTCGGCTCACAACCTGTCCGTGCGATCCGGCTCGGGTCGACCACGAAATCGTGGCCGGCGAGCACGGCCACCCGGTCCCGCAGTGCCGCCGCCACCTCCACCGAAGCCGCGCCGCGCACGTCATCGGTCTCCGGATGCCCCTTGTAGGCGATGCCGCAGAGGAGGACCTTCGCGTCGGCGGGCGCCCGTCCCTGCGCCGCCAGGGCCTTCAGCACCGCGTCGACGACATGTCCCGGCACCCGCTCGTTGACCGCGCGCGCCGCCGCCACCATCGGCGGCCGGTACCCCGCCTCGGCGGCCGAGTACATGAGCAGGTACGGATCCTTGATCAGGCAGCTCCCGCCGACGAAGCCGGGCCGGGACAGGTCGGGCCGCGGATAGCGGAGGTTCGCGCCGGCGATGACCTCGTTCGCGTCGATGCCCAGCGCCGACGACATCAGCGCGACCTCGTTGCCGAACCCGTAGATGAGATCGGTGTGCGCGTTGCACACCAGCTTCACCATCTCCGCGGCCTCCAGCGAGGAGACGATCACCTGGTCCGCCGCGACGGGCTTGAGCAGCCGGCAGGTCCGTTCGAGCGACCGGTCGTCGAGCGCGCCGATGATCTGGGGCAGCGACTCGATCTCCCGGAGCGCCTGCCCCTGGATGATCCGCTCCGGACACATGGCGAGCATCGGAGCGTCGACGTGGGCCTGCAGCAGCGGCAGCAGCGTGCGCCGGCAGGTGCCGACGGGCACGGTGCTCCGGACGACGACCAGCGTCTCCGCCGACATGTGCCCCGCGATGTGTTCGGTGGCCGCGACGAGGTGGCGCAGATCGGGCTGCCCGGTGGCCGGGTCGATCGCGGTACCGACGCAGATGACGACCGCGCGCGGCGCCACGTCGGGCAACCGGTCGGTCACGGTGAAACGTTGCGCCGGCACCGAGTTCAGCAGCTCCGTCAGTCCGGGTTCGACGAACCGGGGCCGGCCCGCCGCGAGGGCGGCGCGCACCTCGGGGTCGACGTCCACGCCGACCACTCGACGGCCGGACCGCGCCAGCGACAGCGCCAGCGGCAGCCCGACGTAGCCGAGGCCGACCACCGCGACGTAGTCGCCCATGGGCTCGGTCATGTCATGCCCTTTCTCGGATGAGCCGCTGGACCGACACCTTCCCGAGCGCGGTCCTCGGCAGTTCGGAAACGACGTGCACGCGGTGCGGCACCTCGTACGGCATCAGCCGCGAGCGGCAGAACCTGAGCAGCTCCGCCACATCGGTCGAGCCGGTGAGCACGACGGCCGCGTGGATCTCCTGCTCGTCACCCTCGGACTCGGCGCCGTAGACGGCGATCTCGGCGACCTCGCGATGTTCGGCGATCACCCGCTCGATGCGTCGCGGGTTGATCTTCCGGCCGCCGACGTTGACGAAGGTGTTCTTGCGGGCGACGACGAACAGATGGCCCCGCTCGTCGACGCGGACCAGGTCGCCGGTGTCGTAGAACCCGTCGCCTGCGTCGGGCGCCCCGGAGTCCAGGTAGCCGTCGAACATGGTCGCGGTACGCACGAGGAGCCGGCCTGCGTCGTCGTGGGCCGTCGCATCGTCGGGGGCCATCCGCCAGTCGACGCCGGGTCCGAACCGGCCGACCGAGCCGTCCGGCCAGGGCTCCGCGCGGTCGTAGGTGCACGCGACCAGGCCTGTCTCGGTGCTGCCGTATATCTGGTGGATGCGGACGCCCAGCCGGTGCGCGGCCTTGGCCGCCACCCGCTCCGAGAGCGGCCCGCCCGACGACAGTGCGAGACGCAGGCTGCTCTCCTGGCGCTCGGCGCTGCTCGCCGAGGCGATGAGCTCGTATCCGAGCGGCGTGCTGAGCATGACGGTCGCGCCGTCGCGCAGGCCCGCCAGCAGGACCCGGAGGTTGAATCGGGTGAGGGTCAGCAGGCGGGCACCGGAGACGAGCGCTGCCGCGAGCCCGCCGATGAGCCCGAACGAATGCGCGAGCGGAACCGTAACGAAGACGGTGTCGGTGCCGGTCAGTCCGTGGACGTCGCGGTAGATGTGGCCGCCCCGCACCACGTTGGCCACGCTGTGGCGGACGATCCGCTGCTCGCCCGTGGATCCCGAGGTGAGCTGATGGATCATCGACGCGCACCCGCCACGCGCCGGAGCCTCCGACGGGCCCGCGGTGAGGTCACCGAAGTCCAGGTAGGTGAGCCGGCCGGATGCGGTTGTCGCGAGCCCCTCCGGCCCGACCACGCACGACGGTGCGGCCCGGAAGACCGCCGACTGTTCGTCGGCCAGGTAGGAGTTGGCCGATTCGACCAGCAGCACCTCGCGCGAGGCGATGGCCAGCCCGAGCAGCACGGTGATGCAGGCGATGCTGTTGTCCACGACGAGTACCACCGGTCCGGCACCGGCCGGGAGCCCGCGGGCCCGCCCGGCCACCGCCGACGCGGCGGCGCGCAGTTCCGCCCAGGTCGCCGACTCCCAGCCAGTCGGCGCGCCGGCGCTCACCGCCACTGCGTCCGGGGACCTCTCGGCATGCCGGTTGAGCAGGTCGAGTAGCGAAGGTTCCATGTCAATACCTCCCGATCACGACCGCCAGCGCCTCCGGCGTACCGTCGTCGAACATCGCCAGCACGAGTTCTTCGTGCAGCCGCTCGGCCAGTGCAGAATCGTCCGGGCCGTAGCGGACGACGAGTTCGGACAGGATCTGCATGGCCCGGCCCGAGTCGCCGCCCGCGCCGAAGAAATCGTCGGTCGGGGCCAGCGGAGGGAGCGCCAGAACGTAACCCATGGACTTTCCTATGATCGTGACGAGAGCACTCGTTTCCGGCTCGGTCATTGGACCAGCGAGATGCTCAGTTGTGGTCGTCCGTTCGTTCCCGTCGCCAGCGGCCGGACCGCGGTGTTCGCCCTGCCGAGCACTGCCGGCTCGACCCCCTCGCGGGGGAACAGGTAGTAGTCCTGGTTCGCCAGGAACTCTCGTTCGGCATTTCGGTAGGTGGCCGGCGTACCGATGTCGTGCCATTCCTCCTGGAACCCGTAGGCATTGACCCGCTCGCTCTTCTTCAGCAGCGCGTCGATGACGTCGGGCATGTCCACCCGGGCGCCCTCCGGTATGTAGTCCCGGACCGAAGGGTCGGCCACGTACATGCCCGAGCACACGTCGATCGCCAGGGACGGCTTCTCCCACATCGCGTGCACCTGCCGGTCACCGACCTGGAGGACCCCCAGCTCGACAGGCACCTCCCGGCGCTGGAACGCGACGGAGAGCACGCTCCCGCTCTGTTCGTGCATCTGCTGGAAATGCGCGAAGTCCAGTGCCGTCAGGACATCGCCGTTCATGACGACGGCCGGCGAGTCCCAGTCCGGGACGAGCAGCAGGGGCGCCGCGGTCCCGGTCGGCGGATCATCGGTGCAGTAGTCGATCGCCAGCCCCAGGGACCGGCCGGCCCCGAACTCCGCGCGGATCATCTCACCGAGATGAGCGGTACACAATGTCACGCGTTCGAAACCGCAGGCCCGTAGTCTGCGGAGGATGATCTCGAGAATCGAGTACCTGCCCAACCGCATCAGCGGCTTCGGACGATACTTCGTGAACGGCAGCAGGCGCGATCCCTTACCTCCGACCAGAATGACGGCATGCACGCTCTCTCCTGACCCGAAACACGGTTCGCGATGGAAATCTCTACGCACTGTCGAGTATCGGCGAAGATCGAGATTCAGGTAATAATCCGACGGGCGCGCAACCGACCTGGAAATACGGCCATAGCCGGGGTGCGGCTACGTCGGACCACCGGAGTAGCCGCAGGTGCGGCTCACCCGCGTACGCGTGATGTGACCGCCAGGGCCTCGGACAGGAAGGGCGCCAACGCGCTCCGCGTATCAGCGGCGATGTCCTCCGGCGTGCCCTGTGCGACGATCAGACCGCCGTCCGCGCCACCGCCGGGACCGAGGTCGATGACCCAGTCCGCCGAGGCGATCACGTCCACGTTGTGCTCGATCACGACCACGGTGTCGCCGCGGTCGACCAACCGGTGCAACAGACCGATGAGCAGGGTCACGTCGGCGGCGTGCAGCCCGCTGGTGGGCTCGTCCACGATGTACAGGGTGCGTGCAGAGTCCAGGTCGCGCAGCAGTTCACGGGACAGTTTGAGCCGCTGGGCCTCTCCCCCGCTCAACGTCGCGCAGTTCTGCCCGAGGCGGAGACCGCCGAGTCCCACCTCGTCGAGCATGCTCAGCGCCCGCGCGATCCGGGCCCGCTCCCCGAAGAACCCGACGGCCTGCGAGACCTCCAGGTCCAGCACGTCGGCAATGGTCAGACCGTCGACCCGGGCGTCGAGCACGTCGGCGTTGTAGCGCCTGCCGCCGCACACCGAGCAGGGCACGACGACATCGGCCATGAAGTGCATCGGCATCGCCTGCTCACCGGAACCACGACAGGTCCAGCATTGGCCGGCCTCGGCGTTGAACGAGAAGTGCGCTGTGGACCAGCGGCGTTCGCTCGACAGCGGAAGCTGCGCGAAGAGCTGGCGGATCTCGTCGAAGATCCCGATGTATGTCGCCGGTATCGAACGGCTCGAGCGTCCCATGGGATCCTGCGCGGCGCCGATCACCCGGCCGAACACGTGGTGCCCGTGCAGCGTGTCCAGAACGTCACGGCGACCGGGTTCGCCGTTGATCGAGGCGGCCACCTCGGGTTCCAGGATCCCCTTCACCAGCGAGCTCTTGCCGCTCCCGCTCGGTCCGGTGACACAGATCAGCAGGTCAACGGGGATGGACACGTCGACCCCGCGCAGATTGTGCAGGCGGGCGCCGGTGAGAACGATGTCCGCGGACGGGTCGGGCTTGCGCCGTTCGACACGGCCACCTCCCGGCACGTGCGCGCCCCTCAGGTACCGGGCGGTCGGCGACGACGGATGCGCCATCACCTCCTCCGGCGATCCGGCCGCCACGAGCCGGCCACCCGCGTTGCCGGCTCCCGGGCCGATGTCGATGAGGTGGTCGGCGCAGCGCATCACGTCGGCGTCGTGCTCGACGACGATCACGGTGTTGCCCGCGTCGCGCAGCCGCCGCAGGCTCTCGATCAACCGCCCGGTGTCGCGGGGGTGCAGGCCGACCGACGGTTCGTCCAGCACGTACACGACACCGATCAGGCCGCACCCGAGCTGTCGCGCGATGCGCAGCCGCTGGCCCTCCCCGGCCGACAGCGCGGGCATCTGCCGGTCCAGCGACAGGTAGTCGAGCCCGACCTCGCAGATGTACGACAGCCGTTTCCGCAGTTCCTGGACGATCTCCTCGACCGCCTCGGCGACGACACCGGAAAGCTCCAGTTTCGACACCTGGTCCAGCCAGTGCGGCAGATCGGCGATCGGCCGCGCCATCACCTCGGTGATGTCCAGCCCGTCGAGGCGGACCGCCCGCGCGTCGGCGTTCAGCCGCGAGCCGCCGCACTCCGCGCAGGCCTCGGTGGTCATGAACCGGTCGTAGTTGTGCCTGCGCCCGTCGGCTGCCGCAGACCGGGCGAGCCTGTCGATCTGCGGCAGCAGGCCCGAATCGGTCCGGTCGGGCAGGAAGGTCTCGACCTCGGCGGACACCGGTCGTGCCGTCTCACCGTGGATCACGATGTCGCGCAACGCCGCCGGCAGGTCGCACCAGGGTGTGTCGAGCGTGGCGCCGAACAGGGTCAGCAGCTCCGGAAGGTCGCGCACCGGCCAGTAGGTCTTCTTGGGTTGACGCCGCCGGTCACCGTAGAACGCCAACGCACCCGCCCGGATCGACAGGTCGGGGTCGGCGACCATCTTCGCCGCGGACACCGCGATCCGGGTGCCGAGTCCCTCGCAGTCGCGGCACATGCCATCGGGCGTGTTCGGGCTGAAGAACCGGGACGAGACCGCGGTCGCCCTGCGGCCGCACCGCGCACAGAGGTGGCCGGGCGCCAGGTACAGCGGGACCCCGCCGTCCGGTTCGAGCACCAGCACGGCATCGTCACGGGCGCGCACGGCCGCGACACCGCGACGGATGTGCTCGGCGTCCCCCGCAGCGCCGTCCAGGCGCACGACATCGAGCGCGTACCGGTGGTCCAGCGGTGACCCACCACCGTCCACCGGCAGCGTCCACCGCGGTACCTGGCCCAGCCGGATGGGCCCGTCCCCCAGCGCGCCGGCTGCCTGGTCGAGCAGTTCGTCGGCGGTGCGGGGCACGACGTCCGCTCCGCAGTGCCGGCAGGTGTGCAGGCCCGCCCGCGCGAAGAGCAGGCGCAGGAAATCGCCCACCTCGGTGATCGTCCCCACCGTGGAGCGCGGGTTGCGGCCCGGGGCATGCTGTTTGACCGCGATGGTCGGACCGAGTCCGGTGACCGCCTCGACCTTGGGTTTGGGGACCTTGTCGAAGCCGCGCCGCATGTACGGCGACAGGCTCTCCTGGTACTGGCGCTGGCCTTCGGCATAGATCGTGCCGAACGCCAGCGAGGACTTGCCGCTCCCGGACACGCCCGTGATCACCGTGATCGCGTTCCGCGGGATCTCGACGGTGATCGACCGCAGGTTGTTCTCCCGGGCACCACTCACCCGGATCGACGGCTGGTCCGTGCTCACGCCACCGCCCCGCGCTCGACGAGCTGGTCGACGATGCCGCGGATCGTCGGCCGCATCAGGAAGCGCACCACTCCCAGTTCGATCCCGAACTCGCGCAGCACCGAGGTCAGCATGGCCGTCACCGCCAGTGAGTCGCCGCCGAGTGCGAAGAAATTGTCGTCGGGACCCGGTGACTCGCCCTGCAGCACCTGCGACCAGATGCTCCGGATGCGCTTCTCCGCCGCGGAGGCCTCGCCGGAGGCTGCCGGGCCGTCGTCGCGGCGGGTGGTGACCGACGCGGCGATCGCGCCGTGGTCGAGCGTCCCGTGCGCGGTGAGCGGCAGCGTGTCGATGACGTTCACGCGGGCGGGCACCATGTAGGACGGCAGCCGGTACTGCAGTCTCATCCGAACCTCGTCCCCGGGCAGCTCCGCCCCGGGTTGCGGCACCACAGCGGCGAGGATGCGGTCACCCGAGAGGGCGTGCTCGGTCCATGCGACCGCCCCGGACACTCCGTCGATCCCCCGCAGCGTCGATTCGACGTGTGCGAGCTCGACCCGGAAGCCACGTACCCGGACCTCCCGGTCCCCGCGTCCCGCGAACATCAGCTGCCCGTCGCGATCACGGTAGCCGAGGTCTCCGGTGTGGCAGCAGGGCAAGTCCCCGTCGGACAGCACTCCCGTCCGGAACGGACCGGTTCGCACCACTTTTCCGTCGGTCAGGTACCCCATGCCGACCGCCGCACCGGCCACCACCAGCTCACCGACCACACCGTCCGGGACCGGTTCGCCCCATTCGTCCACGATGAACACCCGGGTGCCGGCAACCGGTCTCCCGATGGGGACGTCCGCGCCGACCGGCAACGTCGTCACCTCGGCGCAGGTGACGTATCCCGTGGTGTCCGAGCTGCCGTACAAGTTGACCAACCGGCATTCCGGCAGCGCCTCCCGGACCCGGCCCACCAGATCGGCATCGAGCTCCTCGCCGGTGAACACGCACATCCGCAGCGTGGTCAGCGCCTCGGACACCTCCGGGACCGAGTGGAGCATCGTCCACATCAGCGAGGGCGTCACCAGCAGCCTCGTGCCCCGGTACCGGCGCACCCACTCGGCGGTCGTGTGGGCGTCCGATGCCGCCGTGGCGGGCAGGACGGCGAGGGGGACCCCGGCCAGCAGCGGCGCCAGCGTCTCGGCGATCGCGTCGACCGGGCTCGGAAGAGCGTGCACCACGGCCCGGTCCCCCGGCTCGTAGGGGACGGTGTCCCACGCCCAGAGGCAGCGGTCGAGCAGTCCGCGATGGCTGCCCACCACGATCTCGGGCACGCCGGTGGCGCCGAAGTCGACGACCAGCCGTGCCGGCTCGTCGGGCCGGCACCTGACCGGCGCGCCGATGTACGGCGACGCGGCCGCCACCTCGCCTGCAGAGACCACCACGGGTCCTTGCGGATTCGTCTCCCGCCCACCGATGAGGACCGCGGGCCGGCACGCGCGCATCAGCTGGTCGCGCTGCCAGCCGGACCATCCCGCATCGATCATCACCACGACCGCGCCCACCGACCAGGTCGCCAGCATGGCGGCCACGGACAGCGCCGGGTCCGGGACGTCGACGGCGACGACGTCCCCCCGGGTCACGCCGCTCGTGACGAGGCAGCCGGTGACCCGATCGCGCAGGCCGCCCAGCTCGCGGAAGGTCACCTCGGCCGCCGGTCCGTACAGCGCGACATCGTCCGGTCGGCTGCCGACCACCGTCTCGAACCGGCCGCAGAGGTCGACGTCCGGCGAGCCGGGGACGTCAGCGGCGTCGACCTCCACGAGTTCGGCCCGCGCCGGACGCAGCAGGTCGCGCAGGGTGGTGTCGCCGTCCTCCGGGAGGGCCCGCGCGAGGTGCTCGAATGCGGACGCGAGCTCGGCCACCTCGTCGGCAGTGAGCACCTCGGTGGCGTACTCCCAGCTCAGATGCAGAATGCCGGAGACACGGATGGCCTCGAGCATCAGATCGAACTTGGCCGTACCGGTATGCATCCACAACGGCTCCGCGACACAGTCCGCGAGCATCAGCGGCACGTCGTCGTTGTTCTGCAGGACCATGACGACGTCCACCAGCGGGGTGCGTGCCGGGTCCGGGGCCCGGCGGGTGCGGACCGCGAGCTCCTCGAGCGGCACCCCTTGATGGGTGAACACGTATCGCCACTCCTCGCGCAGCGATGCGATCAGCTCGCCGAACGTGGCGTCGGGGGACGTCTTGGCGCGCACCGGGACGGTGTTGGTGAAGTAGCCGACAGTCGCGTGGTCCTGCGGTCGGCTGCGGCCCGCGACGACCGTGCCGATCAACGCATCCCACTGCCGGGTCCGCTGCGCCAGGCACACGTGCAACAGCGCGAGCAGCACGACGAACAGCGAGGTCCGCGACTCCTCGGCCAGCCTGGCCAGCTTGTCCCCGATCTCCGGCGGCAGATCCGTGTACAGGACCTGCCCCTCCAGCGACCGGGTTGGCCGGCGCCTGCGACCGTTACCGAGTTCGATCCGGTCGGGCAGCGGCAGCAGCCGGGCGGCCCACGCTTCCGCCTGTACCTCCACCTCCGTCGAACTCCGTTGCCACTGCGCGAAATCGCGGTAGTCGACGGATTCTCCGGGCCCGGGGTCGTCGCCGGCGTACAGCGCCGCCAGTTCCCGATAGAAGATGTCCATCGACCAGCCGTCGATCGCGATGTGATGCAGGATCACCTGCAACAGCCATTCCCGCTCGCCCGTGCGCCAGGTGCGCACCCGCAGCAGGCGGCCGCTGGTCAGATCGAACGGCTCCTGGATACCGCGCTCGGCCGCGCCTTCGGCCTCCGACCACGGTATGACCTCGCGGTGATGCACGACATCGACCGACGGCCGTCCCGGACCGCCTCGCTCGACCGCCGGATGGTCCGGCGCATAGCGCGTCCGCAGCGCCGGATGCCGATCGACAAGGGCCTCCACGGCCCGGTCGAGCGCGGTCAGATCGAGCGTCCCCATTACCCGGAAGGCGCCGACGGAGTGGTAGGTCGAACGGTCCTGCTGATACTGGTGGGCCGTCCAGAGCCGTTCCTCGCCGAAGGACAGTTCCGTCGCCTGCGGATCCTCGAACTCCTCGGCGGCCTCCTGTTCGATGGAATCCAGCAGGATCCGGGCGAGCGCCTCCCCGGTCGTGCCGTCGAGCAGCGCCTCGAGAATGGTGCCGTCCACCGCGGCCGCTGCTTTGAACTCGAACGCGATCCGCCCGGCCGCCTTCAACGCACGCAACGAGTCGCCCCCCAAACGGTGGAAACTCTGCGTCAGGTCCGCGTTGTCGATCCCGAGCACCTCGCCCAGGATCCGTTGCACGGCCTCGGTGACCTCCGAGTCGGTTACCGTGAAGTCAGTCATGCTCCGGCCCACCGTCGTACGTCGGAACACTGCGTCGAGCAGTGCTTGGCAAAGTCGTTGCACGCCAACTCGGTTTCAGCCGCACAAATCCGAGTATCCGAGCACGGGCATGACCGGATAAGCCCCGGGCGAGCGCACGGTCGACCCTGGATGAACGGCTAGGGCCGGTCCCGATCGCAAAGGCAGGGGGGAGTCAGCAGTGACGACGATCAGGCCGACCGGAGCTATTTCCCGCAGCTTCCGGACAACGTCCTGTCCGCGGCGGCTCAGGCCGTGATCCTGGCCGCGTCGCGCAGGAGAGCGAAGCGGGTCAGCTCAGCCTTGTTGCCGATACCGAGCTTGGCGCGGATGCGCTTCACGTAGGTGTCGACCGTGTGGGGGCTGATGCGCAACCGGCTCGCGATCTGGCTGTGGGTCAGCCCGTGCGCGATGTGCGTCAGGACCTGGGACTCGCGCGCCGACAGCGTCCGACCCACGAGGTCGCCCGGGGAGGTGCGCTGCGGCGGGACGCCGGCCTCGCCGGCATCCGGCGCGGTGTGCATCGTGCCTGCGCCCGCGACGACCGCGCGGACCGCCCCGACGACGCGGTCGCACGACACGCCCTTCTCGACGACCGCGGACGCACCGTCGACGAGCAGCGTCGGCGCGGCGTTGACCACGAGTACGGGGGTGTCCGCCCACCCCGCGGCGACCGAGAACCGGCGGTTCCCCACCTCCAACGTCTCGGCGTCGACGACCATCGCGTCGGCGAAGATCGACGGGTGCCCCCCTTCGGGCCACGTCCCCGCCGCCAGCACGGCGATGCCCGACTGCCGCAGGAGATGGACCAGTCCCATCCGATAGATGGGGCACAGCGCGAACACATCCGCTCGAATCATGCAACGCTCCCTCGAATTGTCTGGACGGCACCGGAAACCTGTCGTGATCGGTACCCCGCGGTCCGAACCCCCATGGGTTGCGACCGGTGCGAGACATCGCCGATCCGTTCGGCCGGATTGCTGATTTCGACGGTCGGAGTGGATGTGGTCCTCCATACGCGGATCAGCGAAAGTGGTGCCTCCCAGATTCTCGAGAGTGTGCTCCAGCAGATCGGGCCAAAAACGATCTTGGGGGCCGAGCCGGCACCGGTGGCCCCGGTCGACCGCACCGACCACCGGCTCAGCCGACAGAACCGGCGCATCGTCCCCAGGACGACGCCCTCCGCGTGATCATCGCCGCCGAAGGGGCTCGTCGCGTGGCGGGCGGGGGCGAGGCCGTGCAAGTCCGGATGGTTCACATCTGTGCCTCGGTCGGCAGAGCGGTCGGCGAATCCGATCACGCACTCACCCTGCTCTACGCAGACCTCGCGGTCGCGGTGGAAGCTACCTAATTTGAGAGATCGGGTGGTGATCTCCCACACAAGTGATTACGCGTGGGTGCTCTTGGTTGCCGTTGTCGCAGGAATCAGGCCGATCGCCCTGGTCGGGATACTTGCCCTTATTATCGCATAATCTCATATTTATGATGATCGTTCGTTCTGCTCGTTTTGCCGCGATTTCGGCAGCACGGAGTACCCGCAAAGGAAACGGGGCCGGACACCGCCACGGGAGAGCGGTGTCCGGCCCCGTTCGGGACCTGCCTTCGGCATCAGGCCCTCCGCCGTCGCGGAGGGCCCGATGCGCCTACCTGTTACCGGTAGTCGCGTCCGAAGTCGTAGTCGTCCAGCGGCACCGCGGCACCGGTGCCCGTGCCGAACACGTCGGGGCTGTAGTAGCCGTCGTCGTAGCTCGGCAGCGCGTAGGCGGCCGCGCGGGCCTCCTCCGTGGGCTGGACCTGGATGTTGCGGTAGCGGTTGATCCCCGTACCTGCCGGGATCAGCTTGCCGATGATCACGTTCTCCTTGAGCCCGACGAGCTTGTCGCGCTTTCCGTTGATCGCGGCATCGGTGAGGATCCGGGTGGTCTCCTGGAACGAGGCCGCGGACAGCCACGACTCCGTGGCCAGCGAGGCCTTCGTGATCCCCATCAGCACCGGGCGGCCGGAAGCCGGCTCGCCGCCCTCGGCCACCACCTGGCGGTTCTGCGTCTCGAAGTCCGACCGCTCGGCCAGTGCGCCGGGCAGGAACTCCGTGGAACCGGAGTCGATGATCGTGACCCGGCGCAGCATCTGCCGGACGATCACCTCGATGTGCTTGTCGTGGATGTCCACGCTCTGCGTGCGGTACACCTTCTGCACCTCACGCACCAGGTGCAGCTGCACCTCGCGCGGACCCATGACCCGCAGCACCTCGTGCGGGTCGGCCGTGCCCTCGAGGAGCAGCTGGCCCACGTGCACGTGGTCGCCGTCGGCCAGCGGACGCTCCTGGCCATCGGCATTGGTCATGGCGAGCCACTGCCGCTTCGACAGCTTCTCGTAGATGATCTCCTCGCCGCCGTCGTCGGGCGTGAGGGTGATCTTCCAGAAGCGCTCGCCGTCCTCGATCGAGATCCGGCCGTCGACGTCGGCGATCGGCGCCTTGCCCTTCGGGACGCGAGCCTCGAAGAGCTCCTGCACACGGGGCAGACCGGTCGTGATGTCGTCGCCCGCCACACCACCGGTGTGGAAGGTACGCATCGTCAGCTGGGTGCCGGGCTCACCGATCGACTGCGCCGCGACGATGCCGACGGCCTCGCCGACGTCCACCAGCTTGCCGGTGGCCATCGAACGGCCGTAGCACATGCCACAGATGCCGGTGGCCGACGTGCAGGTGAGCGGGCTGCGCACCTTGATCGTCTTGACTCCGGCCGCAACCAGCGCGTCGAGCGCGGGGTCGCCGAGGTCGCCACCCTTGGCCACGATGACCTCACCGTCCGGACCGCGCACCTCTTCCGCCGAGCAGCGGGCGTAGATGCTGGTGCGGATGTAACGGTGCGGGATCCGCGTGCCGTCGGCGGTCTCCTCGGTGACCTGCATGGTGACGCTGCGCTCGGTGCCACAGTCGACCTCGCGGACGATGACGTCCTGCGACACGTCCACCAGACGACGGGTCAGGTAACCCGAGTCGGCCGTGCGCAGCGCCGTGTCCGCCAGACCCTTGCGGGTGCCGTGCGTGGAGATGAAGTACTCCAGCACCGACAGGCCCTCACGGAAGTTGGCCTTGATCGGACGGGGGATGTACTCGCCCTTCGGGTTGGCCACCAGACCACGCATACCGGCGAGCTGCCGGACCTGGGTCATGTTGCCCGCCGCGCCCGACTTCACGATCGTCGGGATCGGGTTGTCCTCGGGGAAGTTCTCCTCCATCGCTCTGGCCACCTCTTCGGAGGCCTGGCTCCAGATCTTGACCATCTCGTCGTTGCGCTCCTGGTGGGACAGGGCGCCCCGCTGGTAGCGCTTGTTGACCTGGTCGGCCTTGATCTCGTAGCCGTCGAGGATCTGCTGCTTGTTGGGCGGCACCACGACGTCGGAGATCGCCATCGTGACCCCGGAGCGCGTGGCCCAGTAGAAGCCCGCGTCCTTGAGCCGGTCGAGGACCTGCGCGACCTCGGTCATCGAGTACCGCTCGGCCAGAGCGTTGATGATCGCGGCCTGGCGCTTCTTCGGCAGCGGCTCGTTGACGAAGGGGTAGTCCGGCGGGAGCAGGTCGTTGAACAGCACCCGCCCCAGCGTGGTCTCGGCCAGCCACGGGTCGCCCACGTTCCAGCCGATCGACTCCGCGATGGCGACCGGCGGGGTGACCCCCTGGAGCCGGATCTTGACCGGCGCCTGCAGGTGGAGCACCTTGCGGTCGTAGGCCATGATCGCCTCGGACAACGACGAGTACACGTTGCCCTCGCCCGGTGCGCCCTCGCGCAGCCGGCTGAGGTGGTACAGACCCGTGACCATGTCCAGACGCGGCATCGCCAGCGGCCGCCCGGAGGCGGGCGACAGGATGTTGTTGCTGGACAGCATCAGGACGCGGGCCTCGGACTGCGCCTCGGCCGACAGCGGCAGGTGCACCGCCATCTGGTCACCGTCGAAGTCGGCGTTGAACGCCTCGCAGACCAGCGGGTGCAGCTGGATGGCCTTGCCCTCCACCAGCTGCGGCTCGAAGGCCTGGATACCGAGACGGTGCAGGGTCGGTGCACGGTTGAGCAGCACCGGGTGCTCGGAGATGACCTCTTCGAGCACGTCCCACACCTGCGAGCGGCCACGCTCGACCATGCGCTTCGCGGACTTGATGTTCTGCGCGTGGTTGAGGTCGACCAGCCGCTTCATGACGAACGGCTTGAACAGCTCCAGCGCCATCTGCTTGGGCAGGCCGCACTGGTGCAGCTTCAGCTGCGGGCCGACCACGATGACCGAACGGCCCGAGTAGTCGACACGCTTGCCGAGCAGGTTCTGGCGGAACCGGCCCTGCTTGCCCTTGAGCAGGTCGGACAGCGACTTGAGCGGGCGGTTGCCCGGTCCGGTGACCGGCCGGCCGCGGCGGCCGTTGTCGAACAGCGCGTCGACGGCCTCCTGCAGCATCCGCTTCTCGTTGTTGACGATGATCTCGGGCGCGCCGAGGTCGATCAGTCGCTTGAGGCGGTTGTTGCGGTTGATGACCCGGCGGTACAGGTCGTTCAGGTCGGACGTGGCGAAGCGGCCACCGTCGAGCTGCACCATCGGGCGCAGGTCCGGCGGGATGACCGGGACGCAGTCGAGCACCATGCCCATCGGGCTGTTGCCCGTGGTCTGGAACGCCGCGACGACCTTGAGGCGCTTGAGGGCGCGGAGCTTCTTCTGCCCCTTGCCGCTGCGGATGGTCTCCCGCAGGTTCTCGGCCTCGGCCGGGATGTCGAAGTTCTGCAGCAGGGTCTGGATCGCCTCGGCGCCCATCGCCCCGGTGAAGTAGTCGCCGTAGCGGTCGTAGAGCTCGCGGTAGAGCCCCTCGTCCGCGATCAGCTGCTGCACGTCGAGCTTCGAGAAGGTGGTCCAGATCTCGTCGAGCCGGTCCAGCTCACGCTGTGCGCGGTCCCGGAGCTGGCGCATCTCGCGCTCGCCACCCTCCTTGACCTTGCGGCGGACGTCGCTCTTGGCGCCCTCCGCCTCCAGCTCGGCCAGGTCGGCCTCGAGCTTCTGGGCCCGCGCCTCCAGGTCGGCGTCGCGGCGCTGCTCGACCCGCTTGCGCTCCACGCTCATCTCGGTCTCGAGCGTGGACAGGTCGGTGTGGCGCAGCTCCTTGTTCACCGAGGTGATGACGTAGGCCGCGAAGTAGATGATCTTCTCGAGGTCCTTGGGCGCCAGGTCGAGCAGGTAGCCCAGGCGGCTCGGCACACCCTTGAAGTACCAGATGTGCGTGACCGGGGCGGCCAGCTCGATGTGGCCCATCCGCTCACGACGCACCTTGGCGCGCGTGACCTCCACGCCGCAGCGCTCGCAGATGATGCCCTTGAAGCGGACGCGCTTGTACTTGCCGCAGTAGCACTCCCAGTCCCGGGTGGGGCCGAAGATCTTCTCGCAGAAGAGCCCGTCCTTCTCCGGCTTCAGGGTGCGGTAGTTGATGGTCTCGGGCTTCTTGACCTCGCCGTGCGACCACTGGCGGATGTCCTCAGCGGTGGCCAGGCCGATGCGCAACTCGTCGAAGAAGTTGACGTCGAGCAAATTCGTGTCCTTCGTTCGTTATTCGGCTCTGGGCGGGTCAGTTGACGACGTCGTCGACGGTCATCGAGTCGGATCCGGGGCGGCTGGACAGGTTGATGCCCAGGTTCGCCGCGGCCCGCTCGAGGTCCTCGTCGTCGGTGTCGCGCATCTCGATCGCCGCACCGTCGCTCGAGAGCACCTCGACGTTCAGGCAGAGCGACTGGAGCTCCTTCAGCAACACCTTGAAGGACTCCGGGATACCCGGCTCCGGGATGTTCTCGCCCTTGACGATCGCCTCGTAGACCTTGACCCGGCCCACCACGTCGTCGGACTTGATGGTGAGCAGTTCCTGCAGCGTGTATGCCGCGCCGTAGGCCTGCATCGCCCAGCACTCCATCTCGCCGAACCGCTGGCCACCGAACTGGGCCTTACCGCCCAGGGGCTGCTGCGTGATCATCGAGTACGGACCGGTGGAACGGGCGTGGATCTTGTCGTCCACGAGGTGCGCCAGCTTCAGGATGTACATGTAGCCGACGGCGACCGGGAACGGGTACGGCTCCCCGGAACGCCCGTCGAGCAGCTTGGCCTTGCCGTCGGACTTGACCATCCGCTCACCGTCGCGGTTGGGCAATGTGGAACCGAGCAGACCCGTGATCTCGTTCTCCTTGGCGCCGTCGAAGACCGGTGTGGCGGTCTTCGTGCCGGCGGGCACGGAGTAGAGCTCCTCGGGCATCTTGGACGCCCAGTCGGGCGTGCCCTCGATGTCCCAGCCCGACTTGGCGATCCACCCGAGGTGGGTCTCCAGCACCTGGCCGATGTTCATCCGTCGCGGCACACCGTGGGTGTTCAGGATGATGTCGACGGGGGTGCCGTCCTCCATGAACGGCATGTCCTCGGCAGGCAGGATCTTGCCGATGACGCCCTTGTTGCCGTGGCGGCCGGCGAGCTTGTCGCCGTCCTGGATCTTGCGCTTCTGGGCCACGTAGACGCGGACCAGCTCGTTGACCCCGGGGGCCAGCTCGTCCTCGTCGTCGCGGGAGAAGACCCGGATGCCGATGACCTTGCCGTTCTCGCCGTGCGGGACCTTCAGCGACGTGTCGCGCACCTCGCGCGCCTTCTCGCCGAAGATCGCGCGCAGCAGGCGCTCCTCCGGGGTCAGCTCGGTCTCGCCCTTCGGCGTGACCTTGCCGACCAGGATGTCGCCCGGCTGCACCTCGGCACCGATGCGGATGATGCCGCGCTCGTCGAGGTCGGCGAGGACCTCCTCGGAGACGTTCGGGATGTCCCGGGTGATCTCCTCGGCGCCCAGCTTGGTGTCGCGGGCGTCGATCTCGTGCTCCTCGATGTGGATCGACGTGAGCACGTCGTCCTGCACCAGGCGCTGCGAGAGGATGATCGCGTCCTCGTAGTTGTGGCCCTCCCACGGCATGATCGCCACGAGCAGGTTCTTGCCCAGGGCCATCTCACCGTTCTCGGTGCACGGCCCGTCGGCGATGACCTGGCCGGCCTCGACGCGGTCGCCCTCGTCGATGATCGGCTTCTGGTTGTTGCACGTGCCCTGGTTGGACCGGCGGAACTTGTTGAGCCGGTACGTGGTGCGCGTGCCGTCGTCGGCCATGACGGTGATGTAGTCGGCGCAGAGCTCCTCGACCACACCGGCCTTGTCGGCGACGAGGACGTCACCGGCGTCGACCGCGGCGCGCAGCTCCATGCCCGTGCCCACCAGCGGCGACTCGCTGCGCAGCAGCGGCACCGCCTGACGCTGCATGTTGGCGCCCATCAGCGCGCGGTTGGCGTCGTCGTGCTCGAGGAACGGGATCAGCGCCGTGGCGACCGACACCATCTGCCGCGGCGAGACGTCGATGTAGTCGACGCCCACCGGGGAGATGTAGTCGACCTCGCCGCCCTTGCGGCGGACGAGGACGCGCTCCTCCTGGAAGTTGCCGTCGTCGTCGAGCGGCGCGTTGGCCTGCGCGATGACGAAGCGGTCCTCCTCATCGGCGGTGAGGTAGTCGATCTGCTCGGTGACCCGGCCCTCGCTGACCTTGCGGTACGGGGTCTGGATGAAACCGAACGGGTTGACCTGCGCGAACGTGGACAGCGACCCGATCAGGCCGATGTTCGGGCCCTCAGGCGTCTCGATCGGGCACATCCGGCCGTAGTGGCTGGGGTGCACGTCGCGGACCTCGAAGCCCGCGCGCTCACGGGACAGACCACCCGGGCCCAGCGCCGACAGGCGGCGCTTGTGCGTGAGGCCGGCCAGCGGGTTGTGCTGGTCCATGAACTGCGACAGCTGCGACGTGCCGAAGAACTCCTTGATCGCCGCCACGACGGGACGGATGTTGATCAGGGTCTGCGGCGTGATCGCCTCGACGTCCTGCGTGGTCATCCGCTCGCGGACGACGCGCTCCATCCGGGACAGGCCGACGCGGACCTGGTTCTGGATCAGCTCGCCGACCGTGCGCAGGCGCCGGTTGCCGAAGTGGTCGATGTCGTCGGTCTCGACGGGGACCTCGATGCCGCCGTTGCCCTCGGCGTCGGCGCCGACCGTCATCGTGGTCTCGCCCGCGTGGAGCCGGACGAGGTACTCGATGGTGGTGGCGATGTCCTCCTCGGTCAGCGTGCCGACCGAGTTGTCGAGGGTGAGGCCGAGCTTCTTGTTGGCCTTGTACCGGCCGACCTTGGCGAGGTCGTAGCGCTTGTCCTTGAAGAACAGGTTCTCCAGCAGGGTCTGCGCGCTCTCGCGGGTGGGCGGCTCGCCCGGCCGCAGCTTGCGGTAGATGTCGAGCAGCGCCTCGTCCTGCCCGGCGGTGTGGTCCTTCTCGAGCGTGGCCATGATCGTCTCGGAGAACCCGAAGCGGGCCTGGATCTGCTCGGCCGTCCAGCCCAGCGCCTTCAGCAGCACGGTGACCGGCTGGCGACGCTTGCGGTCGATGCGGACACCGACGGTGTCGCGCTTGTCGACGTCGAACTCCAGCCAGGCACCCCGGCTCGGGATGATCTTGACGGAGTAGACGTCCTTCTCCGTCGTCTTGTCGATGCTGTGATCGAAGTAGACGCCGGGCGACCGGACGAGCTGGGAGACGACGACACGCTCGGTGCCGTTGATGATGAACGTGCCCTTGTCGGTCATCACGGGGAAGTCACCCATGAACACCGTCTGGCTCTTGATCTCGCCGGTGGTGTTGTTGGTGAACTCCGCGGTGACGAACAGCGGCGCACCGTAGGTCATGTCCTTGTCCCGGCACTCCTCGACCGAGGCCTTGACCTCGTCGAAGCGCGGGTCGGAGAAGGACAGCGACATCGAGCCGGAGAAGTCCTCGATCGGGGAGATCTCGGTGAGGATCTCCTCCAGGCCGCCCATCGGGTTCTCGTCGCCGGCATCGATCCGTCGCTGGAACCACGCCTCGTTGCCGACCAGCCACTCGAAGGACTGGATCTGCAGATCGAGGAGGTCGGGCACCTCGAGGGGCTCGCGGATCTTCGCGAAGGTGACCCGGGTGGGCGCCCCGGGGAAACTCGGGTTGGCCGAGACGGCCGCGGGCACGTGGGTCGCGAGGGGGCTGGTGGCGCGGGACGAAGCCAAGATGCGTCCTTCCGAGAACTGCGCTCTCGTCTGGCGGGCACCGGCTCCATCGCGCTACCGTCTGCTCGTCCGGCCCGGGCGGGAGGTCCGGGTCGAACGTGCTCGCGGATGCAGGATCCGGCGCACGCCGTCTGTTGTCATGGCGCAGCCGCCGACCCAGACGCGCGAGGGCACCGAAGGGATCTCCCGATGGGGGACTCCGCCTGAGCGCACGCGTGGCTGGACGAGGGCAGCGCAAAGAGGCAGTCTAGCTGCAAATGCAGCGGCTGTCGAGACAGGTCACCGAGACAACCATCGAGACCTAAGAGTGACTTGACCGGCGCACCGCGTCAAGACTCTACGCGGCGGTAAATGGTCCTTTTCGCGGGATGACCGGCAGGAACGTCCCGTGGTAGACGCCACGGCCGCGCGACAGGCCGTTGAGCCAACCGCCCATCGACCGATACTGCCACGTCCGTCGCCCGCACCCGTTCGTGGCCCCGTCCACCCGGCCGGGTGGTCCTTGACACACCGACGTGGCCGCCGAAGGCTCGACGGCGATCAGGTTCGCGTCCTCGACGGCGGCAACGGGTCTCGGCGTCGGCGGCCGCCCGACGAGGAGACAACGATGTCCCACATTCCCTCCATGGCCGACCTGCTCGGCGCCGACACCCCCTCCAACTGGGGCCGCTGGGGCCCGGACGACGAGCTCGGTGCGCTCAACTACCTCGACGCGGCCGAGGTGCTGCGCGGCGTGCGGCACATCCGCACGGGCGAGGTCTTCACCCTGCAGATCCAGATGGGCCGCACCGACGGTCCGGGCGATCCGCTGTGGCCCGGACGGGAAGGCATCAAGCGGCAGAACATCCTCGACGAGAGCACGTGGGACGGCGAGGGCGCCCCGCAGTTCCCCGGCGGCCTGCACTACGCGGACGACACGGCTCTGATCTTCCTGCAGGGCTCCACGCAGTACGACGCGCTGGGCCACGTCTGGTACGACGGCAAGCTCTGGAACGGCTACGACGCCCGGTCGACCGTCGGCGGGATGGACAAGGCCTCGGTGCTGCCGATCGCGGAGAAGGGCGTGGTGGGGCGCGGGGTGCTGGTCGACATGGCCCGGCACCGTGGCAAGGGCTGGCTGGACAAGGGCGAGACGTTCGACCACGAGGACCTGGAGGCCGCGGCGAAGGCCCAGGGCGTCGACATCGAGCCGCACGACGTGCTCTGCGTGCGCACCGGCTTCATGAAGTACTGGTACGAGCTCAACGACAAGAAGGAGTTCTACGACGGCTTCAACGAGCCGGGGCTGACCTACTCGCGTGAGCTCGTGGAGTGGTTCAAGGGCCGGGAGATCCCCAACCTCGTCACCGACACGATCGCCAACGAGGTGACCTACGAGCCGGGCACCGGGGTCGCCCTGCCCCTGCACTGCGCGCTGATGCGCAACCTGGGCGTGGCGCTCACCGAGATCGCCTGGCTCGACGACCTGGCCGACGCGTGCGCCGCCGACGGCCGGTGGAGCTTCCTCTACGTCGCCGCCCCGCTGAAGGTCGTCAACGGCACCGGCGCGCCGGTCAACCCGGTGGTGATCCGCTGACATGGGCGGCTACGACGAGCGGCCGTGGCTCGCCCGGTACGACGAGGGCCAGCCGTCCGACATCGAGCCCGAGTTCACCGACGCGCTGGCGATGTTCCGCGCCTCGGCGGAGCGCAACCCCGACGGCGACATCCTCCGCTACTTCGACGGCCGGATCACCCTGCGCGAGCTCGACGAGCTCTCCGACGCGTTCGCGGCCGGCCTGCTCGACGCCGGTTTCTCCGCGGGCGAGCGGGTGGCGCTGTACCTGCAGAACGTGCCCCAGTTCGTCATCGCGCTGGTGGGCACCTGGAAGGCGGGCGGGATCGCCGTCAACATCAACCCGATGAACCGGGCGCGCGAGCTCGACCTGCTGCTGCGCGACTCGGGCGCCACGGTGCTGGTGTGCCTGCAGGGCCTGTACCGCGACGTCGCGGAGTCGGTGGCCGGCGACGCCGGCGTCACCACGGTGATCACCACGTCGGAGCTGGAGTACCAGACGCGGGACGACCCGCGGGTCTTCTCCGGGACGGAGCGCATCGACCTGCCCGGCACCGTCGACATGGCCGGGCTCATCGACCGGTTCCGCGGGCACCGCCCACCGCCGGTGTCCTTCTCCCCCGGCGACACCGCCGTCCTGACCTACACCTCCGGCACCACCGGGCCCCCGAAGGGCGCGATGAACACCCACGGCAACGTGGTGTTCAACAGCCAGGCCTACCGGCAGTGGTGCGGCCTCGGCCAGGACGACGTGGTGCTCGGGGTCGCCCCCCTGTTCCACATCACGGGCCTGATCTCGCACGTCACGCTCTCGCTGTTGCTCGGGGCACCGCTGGTGCTGTTCTGCCGCTTCGAGCCCTCGCTCGCGATCGAGACGATCCGCGACGAGCGTCCGACGTTCACCGTCGGGTCGATCACGGTCTTCATCGCACTGATGAACGCGCCCGACGCGGAGCGGGACGCCCTCGCGTCCCTGACGAAGATCTGGTCGGGAGGGGCGCCAATCCCGCCGTCCACCGTCACGGCGTTCTCCGCGACGTTCGGGCAGTACATCCACAACATCTACGGGCTGACCGAGACCACCTCCCCGTCGCACGGCGTGCCGCCGGGGGCCGAGGCGCCGGTCGACAAGGCCTCCGGCGCCCTCTCGGTCGGCGTCCCCATCTACAACACCGTGGTGCGCATCGTGGGCGACGACGGCGAGGACGTCCCGCCCGGCGAGATCGGCGAGATCGTCACGACCGGCCCGCAGGTCGTCCCCGGCTACTGGAACAAGCCAGAGGAGACGGCGGCCGCGATCCCGGGGGGTGCGCTCCACACCGGCGACGTCGGGTACATGGACGACAACGGCTGGTTCTACATCGTCGACCGCAAGAAGGACCAGATCAACGCGGGCGGCTACAAGGTGTGGCCCCGCGAGGTGGAGGACGTGCTGTACGAGCACGAGGCCGTGCGGGAGGCCGCGGTCGTGGGCGTCCCGGACGAGTACCGGGGCGAGACGGTCAAGGCGTTCGTCAGCCTCCGCCCCGGCCGGACCGTGAGCGCGGAGGAGCTCATCGCCTTCGCCAGGGAACGGATGGCGGCCTACAAGTACCCCCGGCAGGTGGAGTTCCTCGACGAGATCCCGAAGACCGTGACGGGCAAGCTGCTGCGCCGGGAGCTGCGCACCCGCGAGCAGGAGTCCTGACACCGACACCCCGCCCCCGCCCGCGAGTCGCCCGACCCGTGCCCGCGAGTCGCCCGATCCCGGCGCGCGAGTCGCCCGGTTCGGCTGCGCGAGTCGCCCGACCCGCGCCCGCGAGTCGCCCGGTTCGGGTGCGCGAGTCGCCCGTTCCCCGGGCCCCGGTGATCGCTGCGAGACCCGAGGATCCGCCCCGCAAAGGGCCAAAGACCGAGTCGCGAACCGATCACCGGCCGGCAGCGACCCCGAGCTGCGCGACATGGACACATATCGCGGTGCGGGGGCCCGTCCGAACAGCCACATGTGTCCATGTCGCTGCCGCCGGGGTGGCGGGTACCCGGGACGCATGGCTGTGGGGAGGCGTCGGCGGGTGTTCGCCGACCGCGCCGAGGCCGGGGAGCGGCTCGGCGCGCAGTTGGGCGGACGGACGTGGACCGACCTCGTCGTGCTCGGCCTGGCCCGGGGCGGGGTGCCGGTGGCCGCCATGGTGGCCGCGACGCTCGGCGCTCCGCTCGACGTGGCCGTGGCGCGCAAGATCGGGGCGCCGGGCCGGCCGGAGTGGGGCGTCGGTGCCGTGACCGCGGAGGGGCCCGTCGGATGGGACGTGGCGGCGCTGCGCCGAGCCCGGTCGAGCACGGCGGAGCTGGCCGGGGAGGCCGCCCACCAGCAGGCGGAGGCGGGCCGGCAGCTGCGGCGCTACCGGGCGGTGGCCGAGGCGGTGCCCGTCGCTGGTCGTGACGTGGTGCTCGTCGACGACGGCCTGGCCACGGGCGTGACCGCGCGGGCGGCGCTCGCCCGGCTGCGCGGTGCCGGGCCGCGGCTCGTGGTGCTGGCCGTGCCGGTGGGCCGGGCGGGGACCGCGGCCGCGCTACGGGCGGACGGCGCGGCCGACGAGGTGGTGCTGGTCACCGCGCCGTCGGTGCTCGGCGCGGTGAGCTGCTGGTACCGCGACTTCGACCAGACCTCCGACGCCGAGGTGCTCGCCGCGCTGGCCGCCTCGCGATGACCCGGACATGCGCGAGGGGCGGCACCCGGATCGGGTGCCGCCCCTCGGCGTGGTGCTACCGGTGCGCGGTGATCAGCTCAGGCTGACCTTGGCGCCGGCCTCCTCGAGCTTGGTCTTCGCGGCGTCGGCCGCGTCCTTGGCCACGCCCTCGAGGATCGGCTTCGGGGCCGACTCGACGAGGTCCTTGGCCTCCTTGAGGCCAAGGCCCGAGACGAGCTCGCGGACGACCTTGATGACCTGGATCTTCTTGTCGCCTGCGGCCTCGAGGACGACGTTGAACTCGTCCTTCTCCTCGGGGGCCTCAGCGGCGGCGGCGGGGCCTGCGGCGGCCGCAACGGCGACCGGGGCGGCCGCGGTGACGTCGAAGGTCTCCTCGAACTTCTTCACGAACTCCGAGAGCTCGATCAGGGTGAGGTCCTTGAAGGCGTCGAGCAGCTCGTCGGTGGACAGCTTCGCCATGATGGCGCTTCCTCTCTTGGGGTGGAACTACGCAGGTGGGGTGGTGCTCAGCTCTCGGCGGGAGCCGGAGCCTCGGTGGCGTCGGTGGTGTCGGCGTCGGTGTCGGCGCCTGCCGGAGCCGCACCGCCCTCGTCCGCGCGCTTGTCGGCCAGGGCCTGCGCCAGGCGGGCCACCTGCGACGCCGGAGCGGCGAACAGGCCTGCGGCCTTGGCCATGGTGCCCTTCATCGCGCCGGCCAGCTTGGACAGCAGGACCTCACGCGACTCGAGGTCGGCCAGCTGGTTGACCTCGGCGACGGTCAGCGTGCGACCGTCCATGAAGCCGCCCTTGATCACCAGGGCCTGGTTGGCCTTGGCGAAGTCGCGCAGCGCCTTGGCCGCGTCGACGGGTTCACCGGTGATGAAGGTGATCGCCGTGGGGCCGACGAGCAGCTCCTCGAGGCCTTCGACGCCGGCGTTCTCAGCCGCTCGCTTCACCAAGGTGTTCTTGGCGACGCGGTAGGTGGCGCCCTCGCCCAGCGAGCGGCGCAGCGTCGTCAGCTGGGACATGGTGAGGCCGCGGTACTCGGTGACCACCGAGGCGGACGAGCCGCGGAACCTCTCGGCGATCTCGTCGACCGCCGTGACCTTGTCAGATCGGGCCATCCCTTGCCTCCTCTCGGTTGTCGGGGTGGTCGTGCACGTGACTGACCCACCGTCGACGGACCCGGGAGAAGACGAACGCCCCGGCGCAGGAGCGCACGGGGCGTGGCGGACGGCGCGCAGCAGCGCACCTCGCGGTGACCTCGTCCTCCTGCGCGGGCCGGCCGCTGTCGCGGAACCTTCGTACGCCGACGCCGATCGCTCGTCGGCGGCGTAGACCTGCGGTCTTCGGTGGAACCGTCATCCAGGGTACGCGACGGACGGCGCCGGCCGACACCGGGCCGCGACCCCGCTCCGAGAAATGTCGGACCCGCCCGTTACGGTCGAACACATGTTCGATACAACGGTGAAAGCTCAGGCCGGAACGGCGGCGACCCCGCCCGCCGGTGCGGTCGTGCGAGTGCAGCGGATCGGGGCCCCGGAGAGGTTCGTTGCCCGGGCCCCGGGCCACCCACGATCCCGGGGGTCCCCGGAGCCCGGGATCACTTGCTCTCCACTGCGGCGATCTTCCAGCGGCCGTCGATCTTCTCCCCGGTGACGGTGAGCCGTCCGGCCGCGGCGAGCTGCGTGGCCTTGCCGTCGTCGCCCGGGGCGGCCCGGGTGGCCTGCTGGTCCATGAACGCCACCAGCACCGCTCGGTCGCCGGTGATCTCCTTGACGGCGGCCACGGTGACCGTGGCCGACACCACGGCCTGTTGCTGCGGCGCGAGCTCACGGACCTGGGCGAACAGCTTGTCGAACTGGTCGGCGAACTCCGGCGTGATCACGGCGCGGGCGGCGCGCTCGTTCTCGTCGAGCCGGGCGAAGTCGTAGGAGTAGATGGTCTGCAGCGCGTCGGTGAGCTGCCCCGCGGCCTCGGCCGTGGCGCCGACGTCCACCAGCGCGGTGTTGGCCGCGGAGGGGGTGTGGCGCAGCCGCGCGTCGGCGAGTCCGAAGAACACCGCGAGGCCGGTGAGCACCACGAGCGCCACGGCGAGCAGCGGCACCCGGAGGGAGCGCCTGCCGGGCTCGCCCGGGCCGGCGGCGGGGGCGTCGGGCTCCGGCGCCTCCTCCGCGACGCTGTCCGCGGCCCGGTCCCGGCGGCGCTTCGGGCGGAGGATGATCACCGCCGTGCGGCCCGGTGCCTTGTCCGCCGCCTTGTGGTCGACGGCGGCCGGATCCACAGCGCGGGAGTCCGGGCCGACCGTGTCCAGGGCGACCGTGTCCAGGCCGACGGTGTCCTGGGAGGCGGTGTCCTGGGAGGCGGTGTCCTGGGAGGCGGTGTCGTGGGCGGCGGCGTTCGCGCCAGGAGCCGGGGCACCCGCAGCCCGGTCACCAGCAGCCCGGTCACCGCCGGCCGGGGCCTGCCCGGCCGGTGGCCGGCTCCCCGGGCCGAGCGCGACGCGCCCGGTGCGCGGCGCCTGGTCTGCTGCGGCGGTGTCCGTGCCAGGGCGGTCGGCGCCGGTGGTGGCGCGGTTCCCGGCGGGGGCCACGCCGGCCACCCGGGGGCGGCGGATCGAGCCCACGGGGGGCCTGGGTACTCGGGGACGGGGGGGCATGGTGGCGCCTCCTGCTCTCAGCTCGCCGGGGCACGGACCGGGGCGAGCCTGCTCGCCTTCCAGCCCGCATCGGTGCGGGTCATCTCCAGCTGCAGGCGCTGGCGGGTGACCACGGGGTCCTGGCCCTGCGGGACGACCTTGACGTCCACCCCGACGAGCACGCGGGCCGTCCCGGCGCGGACGTCGAGCTCCGCCACCGCGGCGTCGGCGACCGTGGCCGTGGTGACGCGCTTCGAGTCGGTGACGACCTTGTTGTACTCGGCGCGGTTGGCGCGGAACTCGTCGAGCAACGGGCCGGTGGAGGTCTGCTCCCACAGGTCGAGGCCGGCGTCGACGTGGGTGAAGTCGAGGCTGTTGAGGTTGATGGCGGCCTGCTGCGCGTCGATGAGCACGACGTCGCGCTCCCGGGCCAGCTCGAGTCCGTCGTCGCCCAGCGCGAGTGCCCAGCGCACCCCGAAGAACGCCGCGGCCAGCGCCGCCACCGCCACCAGCAGCGCGAGCGCCCGCGCCGGGGTCACGAGCCGCGGCGCGGGCGGCGGCGGGGTCGCGGGCGGGGCGTCGAGAACGGTCACGGGAACCTCCAGCCGTCGGGGACGGGTCAGCCGAGCAGGATCTGGGCCGGGGAGCTCAGTGGCGGGGTGGAGTCGACGGGCGCCGATCCAGCCGGCAGCGGCCCCGTCGGCCCGACCTGGGCGTCGGCGGGTGCTTGCGGGGTGGCCGCGCGCGGCACGTTCTGTGCGCCACGGACGTTGATGGGGCTCCCGGGGGGTTCCGCGCAGTAGGCGTCCTCGTTCAGCGGGAGCGGCGTGACGTCGCCCCCGGCGCGGTGTGGGGTGCCCTCGTAGCCCTGGGCGCACGGGTACGGGTCGAAGACGTTCACCACGAGACCGAGGTGGCCGGTGCCGTCACCGGGCAGGGCGCTGTAGCCGTTCGACGCCACCCCGGGATAGGTGACCAGCAGCTGGCGCAGCGCGTCCTGGCGCGGTTCGGCCACCCGCGAGACCGTGAGCAGGTCGGCGACCAGCTGCGAGAGTCCCGGGCCGCTCTCCTGCAGCAGGCCGACCACCTCGTTCGACACGTCCGGGCCGGTGACGAGCAACCGGCGCAGGTCCGGGTCCGAGGTCTTCAGCTGGTCGGCGAGCAGTGCGAGGTCACGGCTGAAGCTCTGGAACGAGCCGGCGACGTCGTTCTGGGTGGTGAGGACGGTGCGTCCGTCGCGGATCAGCGCCAGCGTCTGCGGCAGGGCGTCGACGGCGTCGGAGGTGAACGCGTTGGTGGTGTCGAGGATCTTCTGCAGGGGCTGCGCGGTGCCGTCGAAGGCCGTGCCGAGCTGGTCGACCACGGTGCGCAGGGAGTCCAGCGGCACCGAGCGGACGAAGTCGTCGAGGCTCACGACGAGATCCTCGATGGGTACCGGGGTGCTGGTTCGGGACACCGGGATGACCGATCCGGCGCCGAGCACCGGGCCCCCGTCCGTGGTGGGCTGCAGGTCGACGTACTGCTCGCCGATCGCGGAGAGGTTGTGCACCGCGGCGTCGAGGTCGGCCGGGATGGGCGGGGCGCTGCGGTCGATGTCGAGGCGCGCCTCGACGCCGTCCGGGGTCAGGGTCAGCGGGCCGACGCGGCCGACGGAGACGCCGCGGTAGGTGACGTCGGCGCCGGTGAAGATGCCCCCGGACTGGGCCAGCTGCAGCCGCACGGGGTAGGTCGTGGTGCCGAACAGGTCGCCGAACCCGGCGTAGCGGAACCCGGCGTATCCCACGCCGAGTGCTGTGACCAGGAAGAACGCGATCAGCTGGAGCCGTACCGTCCGGGTGATCATCCGTCGCCTCCGAGCAGTCCGCCGAGGACCCCGCCCCTGGTCGGCTCCGGCGTCTCGGTCGGAGGGGTGGTCGGCCCGGTCGACGGCGCCCGGCCGGTCTGGCCGGGGAGCGGCAACGGCAGTGGCAGCGGACTGTCGTCGCCGAGCAGGGGGAACTGCGGGAGCGCGGGACCGGTGGGGCCCAGCAGGGGGCCGAGCAGCTCGGACGTGGGCGGCAGCCCGGGGATCGGGCCGTCCGGGCCGGGGAAGGGCTGGTTGGACCGCGCGAGGTTGGCCAGGATGTGGCCGAGGTCGAGGTCGGCGCGGATGTAGAGGTTGACGTAGTCCCCCGCGAAGCCCTCCACCGACCCGTCGGTGAACGGGAAGCTCGGCAGGATCTCCAGCGAGTTGACCAGATCGGGACCGGACTCGGCCAGCTTGCCCAGGGTGGGCTGCAGCAGCTTCAGGTCGGCGAGCACGTCGTCCCGGCTGCGGTTGATCACGTCGGTGGCCACGCCGGAGAGCCGGTCGAGGGCCTGCAGCATGTCGACGAGCTGCCCGCGCTGGGCCTCCAACTCCTTGAGGCCGGGCGCGAGGTCGTCCAACGCGGTCTCGATCTGGCCCCGGCGGTCGCTCAGCGTGGACGAGAGCCGGTTGATCTCGTCGAGCGCACGGGTGATCTCGGTCTTGCGGTCGTCCAGTGCGCCGACGAGGTTGTCCAGGTCGTCGAGCAGCGCGCGGATCTCCGGCTCGTTGCCGGTGAGCGCCTTGTTGAGCTCGCTGGAGATCGTGCGGATCTGCGCGATGCCACCGCCGTTGAGCAGCAGCGACAGTGCACCGAGCACCTCCTCCACCTCCGCGGCCCGGCTGGTGCGCGCGAGCGGGATGGTGGCGCCGTCGGCGATCCTCGGCGGTGTGGGCGAACCGGGCGCCTCCTGCGGCGCGGCGAGCTCCACGAACTTCTCCCCGAGAAGGCTCGTGGTCCGGATCCGGGCCTGCGCATCGGCGGGCAGCGCGACGTCCCGGTTGACAAGCACGCTCACCATGGCCGTCCAGGCGGGGCCGACGGTGATGTCGGTGACGGTGCCGACCGGGACGTCGTCGACCTTCACCAGCGACTGCGGTACCAGGTCGACGACGTCGGAGAACTCGATGGTGAGCCGGTACGGGTCGGAGCCGAGCGCTGCGCCTCCCGGCAGGTCGACGCCGCGCAGGCCGCCGGAGAGCACCCCGCAGCCACTGGTGAGCAGCGCGACCGCGGTGGCGAGCGCGGCGAGCCGGAGGCCGGTGCGGCGCATCACCCGCCACCTCCCGACGACCGGGGCGCCGGGTCGGTGGGCAGCGCCAGCCCGGGGACCGGTGGGGCCTGGCCGGACTGCAGCGCGGTGATCACCTGCGCGGCGCTGGGCAGCGGCACCGCCCCGGACAGCACGGGCTCCAGCTGGGAGCACGTGTCGGCGAGGTCCTGCGGCAGGTCGGCAGGCGTGCCGCGCTTGAGTGCCTGGCAGATCAGCACGATCGGCGGCAGCGACAGCTCGTTGACGTCGGCCCGGGTGTCGAGGGTGCCGGACGAGCCGTTGTAGGTGTTGGCGAGGTTGGACAGGCCCGCCGGGGCGATGTCGAGGATCTCGGCGAGCGCCTTCTGCTGCTTCACCAGCACCGCCGTCACGTCGGTGAGCCTGTCGACGTTGGACTGCAGGGAAGCCCGGTTGTCGCGCACGAAGTCGGCCACCTCGCCGAGGGCGATCGACAGCTCCGAGACGGCGGTGCCGAGGTCGCCGCGCTCGTCGGCCAGGAAGCCCGAGACGTCCGCGAGCCTGCCGTTGAACTCCCGCACCTGGTCGTCGTTGTCCGCGAGCATGGAGGTGAACTTCTGCAGCTCGGTGACGGTGCCGAAGAGGTCGTCGCGCGAGTTCGCCAGGGTGCCGGACAGCTCGCCGAGGTTGCGGATCGTGTCGTTGACCTTCTGGCCGTTGCCGTCCAGGTTCTCCGCCCCGACGTCGAGCACGTCGGACAGCGCCCCCTTCGCGTTCACGCCGTTGGGCCCCAGCGCGTTCGCGAGGTCGGTGGCCGCACGGGTGAGGTCGTCCACCCCGAGCGGGACGGCGGTGCGCTCGCGCGGGATGACGGCCCCGTCGGCCAGCTCGGGTCCGCTCGACCAGGTGGGGGTGAGCTGGACGTAGCGGCCGGTGACCAGGCTGGGCGAGACCACCACGGCGCGTACGTCGGCCGGCAGCTTGAGCGCGCTGTCGGTGATCCGCATCTCCACCCGCACCTGGGTGCCCTGCGGCTCGACCTCGGTGATCGTGCCGACCGGCACGCCGAGGACCCGCACGGAGTTGTCCTCGAACAGGGCCGCCGCCGAGGTGAAGTAGGCCGTGACCAGCCGGCCGGGCGGCTGGAGCACGAGGTAGAGGCCGCCGGCGAACAGGACGGCCACGACGGCGGCCAGCGCGGTGAACTGCAGCTGGCGGCGGTCGGTCTCGGTGGGCCCCATCCTCAGCACCCCCCCGGGTTGATCGGGCCGACGGTCGGGGGCACCAGCCCGCAGACGTAGTTGTCGAACCAGCGGCCGTTGCCCACGGCGTTGGTGAAGAGCCGCACGAACACCGCCTCGAGCCGCAGCCCGTTGTCGAGGGAGTCCCGGTTGCGCTGCAGCAGGGCCGCCACCCGGTCGAGCTGCTCCAGCGTGGGCCGCAGCTGGTCGCGGTTGTCGGCCACCAGGCCCCGCAGCTGTTCCGACAGCTCGCGCGTGCCGTCCAGCAGCGCGCTGATCGCCTGCTTGCGCTTCTGGATCTCGGCGAGCAGGAGGTTGCCGTCGGAGAGCAGCTTCTCGAACTCGTCGTTCCGGTCGGCCAGCACGCCGGAGAGGTTGTGGGTGCCTGCGAGCAGCTTGTGGATCTCGTCGTCGCGGCTGGCGATCGTGGTGGAGAGGCGCGACAGGCCGTCCAGTGCGCCGCGGACCTCGGGGGCGGTGTCCCGGAAAGTGTCCGCGAGCGTGTCCAGGCTCTGCGCCAGCTGCTTGGTGTCGAGCTGGTCGATCGTGCCGGAGAGCCCGTCGAAGGCCTCCACCACGTCGAACGGGGACGCGGTGCGAGCCAGCGGGATCACCGCGTCGGGGGCGAGCGCGCTGTCTCCCTGCGGGTCCAGTGCCAGGTACTTCGCGCCGAGCAGCGTCTTGATCTCGATGGAGGCGGACGTGCGGTCGCCCACCCAGGCGTCGGAGACCGTGAAGGTGACGAGAACCCGGTCGCCCGCCAGCTCGACCGAGCCGACGCGCCCGGCCTCGACACCCGCGATGGTCACGAGGTCGCCCGAGGTGAGGCCGGCGGCCTCGCTGAACTCGGCCCGGTAGGTGGTGCCGCCGCCGAAGAGCTGGGGCGCGTTGAAGGCGGCCACGACGATGAGCACGATCACCACCAGACCGATCACCGCGGTGCGCACCGGGTTGCGCTGCTCGGGCATCAGCGGTCTCCCGGCAACGACAGCGCGGGGGGCAGTGCGGGAGGAGCGGCCGGACCGGCGGCGGCCGGTGGGATGCCCCCGAGCAGCGCGGGCTGCTGGCCCTGCACGCCGTCGGGGTCCGGGCCGCAGCGTGGCGAGGCGCTGCTGAAGGCCGGGATCTCGGCCGTCGGGAGGTAGGGCTCCAGCCCGACCGAGCCGGTGAGCCCGCACAGGTAGAACTGGAACCAGCTGCCGTAGCTGCCGGCCCGGGAGACCGTCTCCAGCTTCCCGGGCAGGTTCAGCAGGGTCTGCTCCAGCTTCGGCGCCTGGTCGTTCAGGTTGCCCGCCAGGTCGCCGAGCGCGGCGATGTCCTGGCGCAGCGCGGGGCGCCCCTCCTCGACGAAGCCGGACGTGACCGTCGTGAGCTTGCCGATCGACACGATCGCGTCCCCGATCGGCTTGCGGTCCTCCGCGAGGCCCGAGACGAGCGCCTGCAGGGAGCTGATCAGGTCCGACAGCTCCTGGTCGCGCGAGTTGACCGTGTCGAGCACCGCGTTGAGGTTGTCGATGACCTGCCCGATCACCTCGTCGCGGTCGGCGAGGGTGTTGGTCAGCGACGACGTGCTCGCCAGCAGGCTCGTCACGGTGCCGCCCTGCCCCTGCAGGACCTGGATGATCTCGAAGGACAGCTGGTTGACCTGCTGCGGGTCGAGTGCCGCGAACAACGGCTTGAACCCGTTGAACAGGGTGGTGAGGTTCAGCGGCGGCCGGGTGCGGTCCAGCGGGATCGTGCCCCCCGGCGGCAGCGTCGCCCCGGTGGGGCCGGCACCCAGTGCCAGTGACAGGAAGCGCTGACCGATCAGGTTCCGGTAGAGGATCGCCGCGGTCACCGACGCGGGGAGCCGCTGGTCACGCAGGACGCTGAAGGCCACCTCCGCGACCCGCCGGTCGACGATCCGGACGTCGTCGACGGTGCCGACCACCACCCCCGCGATCCGGACGTCGTCGCCGGGCAGGAGGCCCGACGCGTCGGTGAAGCGCGCCGTGTAGGACGTGTGCTCGCCCGGCGAGGCGTTCGCGATGGTCAGCGCGAGCACGGTGGTGGCCAGCGCGACCACGACCGTCAGGACGGTGAACTTGATCAGCGGCCCGAACGGGATCCGGTTCACGTCAGCGTCACCTCTGCCCCGCGGTAGAGCGGGCCGACCAGCATGCTGCTCCAGCTCGGCACCGCTGCGGGCGACGAGCCGTCACGGGCGGCGGTGAGCTCGGCGACGACCTGCTGCTCGCCCGGGGAGTTGGGCAGGCCCATGCCGGTGTAGCCGGCCGGACCGTCCGAGAACGAGGTGGGGATCGCGCCGAAGTCCGCCGCGCTGCCCGTGGGCGAGCCTGCCGGCGGGGGCGGCGGCTTCGACCCGTCCTTGAACGGTCCACCCGGCGGCTGCTGCGGGCCGAGCGGCAGTATCGGGTAGCAGCGCGGGCCCCGGTCGTCGAGGTAGCGAGGTTCGTCCCGGTCGGGCACGTACTTGCCGTTGTTGTTGACGATCTCGAGCGTGACGTGGAGCCCCGGTTCGTCGGTGCCCACCCCGAACGCCTCGTCGACGCGCGGCACGAGCCCGGCGAGCTGCCCGAACAGGCACGGGAACTCCGGCGCGTACCGCGCCAGGCTCTCCAGGGTGGGCCGGCTCGACGCGGCCAGCCCGATCAGGTTCTCGCGGTTGGCCACGAGGAACCCGCGCAGGTCGTCCGACGCGTGGGTGACGCCCGTGAGCAGATCATTGAGCTGCTGGCGCTGCTCCACGATCGTGCGGCTGGTGACGCTGAAGTCGTCGAGCGCGTCGAGCAGGTCGGGGGCGGCCTGGTTCAGGTTGCCGGCGAAGTCGGCGAGCTGGGTGATGTCCTCCTGCAGGTCGGGGACCGCGGGACGCAGACCACCGGTGAGCTTCTGCAGCTGCACCAGCGTCTTGCCGAGATCCTCCCCGCGACCGGACAGTGCCTGCGACAGCGCACCGAGGGTGGTCGCGAGGTCCTGCGGTTGCACGGCCTGCAGGAGCGGGAGCAGCCCGTCGAGCACCCGCTCGATCTCGCGGGCAGCCTCGCTGCGGTCCTCGGGGATGACGTCGCCCGCGGCCAGCGGCGGACCCGCCGCCCCGCTCGGCGGCACCAGCGACACGTACCGCTCCCCGAACAGGGTCTTGGGGATCAGCCGCGCCGAGACGCCGCGCGGGATCTGCGCGATCTTGTCCCGGTCGAGGGCCAGCTGCACCGTCGCACCCGACCCGTCCGTGCTCACCGACCGCACCGTGCCGACGTTCAGCCCGCGCACCTTCACGTCCGCCCGCGGGACGAGCTGGGTGCCCACCCGGTCCACCTTCAGCGTCACCGGCACGTCGTCGGAGAAGGCGCCGGCGTAGCTGCCGACCGCGAGCCCGGCCATCGCGAGCAGCACCACGACGAACGCGAGCCCCTGCAGCCTGCGCTTCACGACCTGCCCCCTGCGGTCATCCGGCCACGCTCACCGACGTCGAGGTGCCATAGATGACCAGGGTGAGGAAGAAGTCGAGGATCGCGGTGCTGACGATCGACAGGCGCACCGCCCGCCCGACCGCGATGCCGACGCCGGCGGGACCGCCCTTGGCGTTGTAGCCGTAGTGGCAGTGGATCAGGATGATCACCACGGCGAAGACGATCACCTTGAGATAGGAGTACAGCACGTCGCTGACCGGCAGGAACAGGTCGAAGTAGTGGTCGTAGGTGCCGCCGGGCAGGTCGTTGATCAGGGTGACGTTGAGCCGGGAGGCGCCGAAGCTCGCCAGCAGCCCGATGGTGTACATCGGGATGATCGCGAGCACGCCGGCGATCACGCGGGTGGTGATGAGGAACGGCACGCTGGGCACCGCCATCACCTCCAGCGCGTCGACCTCCTCCGAGATCCGCATCGCGCCCAACTGGGCGGTGAACCCGGCACCGAGGGTGGCGGTGAGCGCCGCCGACGCGACGAGCGGGGCGATGTCGCGGGTGTTGAAGTAGGCCGTGATGAAGCCGGTGAGCGCCTCGACGCCGAGCGAGTCCAGCGCGCGGAAGCCCTGCAGGCCCACCAGGCTGCCGACGAACAGCGACAGCGACAGCATGACGCCCGCCGTGCCGAGAATGACGATCAGCGCGCCGGAGCCGAAGCTCACCTCGGCCAGCAGCCGGGCGATCTCCGCGCGGTAGCGGCGCAGCGTGCGCGGGATCCACACGATCGCGCGGGCGTAGAGCGAGAGCTGCTCGCCCAGCTCGTCGAGCACGTGCAGCGGTGCGTCGAGCACGCGGCGCGCCCGGCCGTTCAGCAACGCCACGTCACGACCCCTTCGGCGGCACGAGCTCGAGGTACAGCGACGTCAGCACCAGGTTGATCAGGAACACCAGCACGAACGAGATGACGACGGACTGGTTCACGGCGTCCCCGACGCCCTTCGGCCCTGGCGGCGGGTTGAGCCCCCGGAACGCGGCGACGACGCCCGCGGTGAAGCCGAACAGCGCCGCCTTGATCTCGCTCACCACGATGTCGGAGACCTGCGCGATCGCGGAGAAGCTCGCGATGTACGCGCCCGGGGTGCCGCCCTGCACCACGACGTTGAAGAAGTAGCCACCGCCGACACCCACCACCGTGGCCAGCCCGTTGAGCACCACCGCCGTGGTCGCCATCGCGAGCACCCGGGGCACGACGAGCCGCTGGATCGGCGAGATGCCCAGCACCTCCATCGCGGCGATCTCCTCGCGGATCGTCCGCGCCCCGAGGTCGGCACACACGGCGCTGCCGCCCGCCCCGGAGATCAGCAGCGCCGTGACGATCGGGGCGGCCTGCTGGACGATCGCGAGCACGCTGCCGGCGCCTGTCTGGCTCTGCGCGCCGAACTGGCGGGTGAGGTCGGCCAGCAGGAGCGCGATCGTCGCGCCGAAGGGGATGGTGAACAGGGCGGTGGGGAGCGCGGAGACCTTGGTGACGAACCAGGTCTGCTCGATGTACTCCCGCAGCTGGAACGGCGGCCGGAAGATGTTGCGCACCACGTCGACGCCGAGGCCGAAGAGCCGGCCGACCGGGGTGAGAGCGCGCGTGATCGGGGCAGGTGAGGTCATCGTCGCCGTCTCAGTGCCGGTGCCGGCCGGGGCCGGCGGAGGGGGGCGGGCCGTCCGGGCGGGACGGGGACGCGCCGCCCGGGTCGCCGCCGCCGTAGCCGGGGTCGAACGCGTCGAAGCTGTCGGACTCGGGGCCGTACCCCGGCGCCCGTGGCGGGTAGCCCGGCACGGGGGCGCTCCGGCGCCGCCATCTGCTCGGCGGGGGCGGCGGGGCGGGCGGCTCGGCCGGGCGGGGTACGGGCAGCGGGTCGTCGGCGTAGCTCTCGCGGATCGCCTGCTGGGCGGCGGGGGGCAGCGTATGGAGCATCTGCAGCACCCGCTCGCGGCGCCTGCCGACGGCCTTGCGCTCCGCCACGCCCGGGCTCGGCTGCAGCTGTGGCTTCAGCGGCGGCAGGCCTGCGAGCTCCCCCGCCTCCTCCATCTCCCTGGCGGCCTGGGCGGTGTCCTTCTCCTCCGACATGCCGATCGGCCCCTGCCTGCGCCCGTTCAGGAACTGGGAGACCACCGGCTCCTCGGACGTGAGCAGCACCTCTCGGGGCCCGAACATCGCCAGGTGCTTGCGGTAGAGCATCCCGATGTTGTCCGGCACCGTCTGCGCGGTGTTGATGTCGTGGGTGACGATCAGGAACGTCGAGTCAGTCTGGGCGTTGAGGTCGATGATCAGCTGGTTCAGGTAGGCGGTGCGCACCGGGTCGAGCCCGGAGTCCGGCTCGTCGAACAGGATGATCTCCGGGTCCAGCACGAGCGCCCGCGCCAGCCCGGCCCGCTTGCGCATGCCGCCGGAGATCTCGCCGGGCAGCTTCCGCTCGTCTCCGGTGAGGCCGACCATCTCCATCTTCTCCGCGACGATGTCGCGGATCTGCGCCTCGGACTTCTTGGTGTGCTCGCGGAGCGGGAACGCGATGTTGTCGTACAGGTTCATCGAGCCGAACAGCGCGCCGTCCTGGAACAGCACCCCGAACAGCTTGCGCAGCTCGTAGAGCCGCGACTCGGAGCAGCGCACGAGGTCGGTGTCGTGGATGACGATCGAGCCCCGCTCGGGCTTCAGCAGACCGATGAGGGTCTTGAGGAACACCGACTTGCCGGTGCCGGACGGGCCGAGTAGCACCGACACCTCACCGGGCGGCAGCGTCAGGGTCACGTCGGACCAGATGTTGGCGCGGCCGAAGGACTTCGACAGCCCTTCCACCTTGACCTCGACGCCGGTCATCGGTGCCTCCTGACCCTTCTCATCGGGAGCGGGCCGACCCGGCGGAACGGGCCGGCCGGCTGCCCACGATGGGTCAACGAGACCTCGTGACGTCGGTTACTCGCTGGTCATATCCTGTGAACGGGTTGCTCCGTACGGACGTATCAGGGCCGACCATCCGCCGCAATTTCGGGCACGGTACGCCATGGTCACCGGCAGGAGTCACCCGGCCGGACGATCCCGAACGGGTGGCGGCGGGCCCGGTCAGACGGCCGCGAGGGGATGGTTCGCGAGATCCTCGGCGTGGAACCGTTCCTCGAGCTGTTCGGGCGCGACGTCGACGTCGATGGCCCGCACGTCCGCCCCCCGCGCCGACTCGATGGCGCCGAGCCTGCGTCCGAGCTTGTCCATCGCGTACTCGGCCAGCTCGTTCAGGTCCACCGCGAACGGCGGCTCCTCGCCCTCGAACTCCTCGAAGGTGTGGGTGACCACGCCCATCGCGGGGACGAGCAGCTCCTGCATCCGCTCGTCCACCGCGTCCCACAGGTTGTCGTCGGCGGCGACGTGCCTCCGGCAGGTGAACGTGCCCCAGGCCATGTGCCGCCGCTCGTCGTCGCCGATGAGCTTGATGACCTGCTGCATGCCGGGCAGGATCCCGCGGCTGGAGCACACCTTCGCCCACGCGAAGTAGCCGGTGAGCGCGAGCGTGCCCTCGACGATGTGGTTGTAGGTGACCGAGGCCCGGATCTGGTTCCGTGGCGACGGGTCGGCCGCGAGCGCGTGCAGGCTCTCCGGGAGCTGCCGCGCGAAGATCTCCATGTAGTGGGGGTTCGAGTCGACGTGGGAGTGCAGGTCGTCGGTGATCCCGACGGCGTCGAACCACCGGCGGAACGCCTCGGTGTGCTTGGCCTCCTCGAACACGAACTGGGTCAGGTACATCTCGTCGGCGAGGCGGCCCTCGGCCGCCATCGCCGCCACGAAGGGCTGCAGGTCCACGGTGACCGACTCCTCGCCCGCCAGGAACTGCGCGGCGAGCGTGCAGGTCCACCAACGCTCGTGTTCGGTCATCTCGGCGACGTCGCGCGCGTCCTGGCTGAAGTCGATGTCGGCCGGGTTCCAGTGCCGCGCGTTGCCCTTCGTGAACAGCCGCATCGGCAACGAGTCGAAGTTGAGCCCGCCACGCTGCAGCGTGGCGAACCCGGTACGCCTGCCGTGCCCCGTCGATCGACCGTCGGTCACCGTCAGCTCCTCTGCTGTGGTCCCTGCCTGGATCAGTACCGGATGACGCCGCGGATGTTGCGACCCTCGCGCATGTCCTGGTAGCCCGTGTTGATCTCGTCGAGCGCGTAGGTCCTGGTCACCAGCTCCTCCAGCTTCAGCTGGCCGAGCCGGTGCAGCTCCAGCAGGCGGGGCACGTCGTGCTGCGCGTTGGAGCTCCCGTACAGCGCGCCGCGGATCTGCTTCTCGTAGAGGGTGAGCTCCAGCAGCGAGAGCGACGCCGTGTCCTCGTCGGGGTGGCCGAGCGCCGTGACGACCACCCGGCCGCGCTTGCCGACGAGCTGCAGCGCGGGCTGCAGGTAGCTGCCCTCGGCCACGCCCGTCGTGAGGATGGCGGCGTCCGCGAGCCGGCCCCGCGTCAGCTCGGAGACCGTCGCCCAGGCCTCGTCCATGTCGGCGGCCACGTGGGTGGCCCCCAGCTCCAGTGCCTTCTCGCGCTTGAACGCCACGGGGTCGACGGCCACCACGTACCGGCAGCCCGCCAGCTTCGCGCCCTGCACGGCGTTGGCCCCGATCCCGCCGATGCCGATGACGACCGCCGTGTCACCGACCCGGAGGTCGGCCGTCCGGACCGCCGAGCCGACCCCCGTGGTGACCCCGCAGCCGACGAGCGCGGCGAGCTCCAGCGGGATGCCCTCGTCGATCTTCACGACGGACTTGACCGGCACCACGGTGTGCCGCGCGAACGTGCCCAGCAGGCACATCTGCCCGAGGTCCTCGCCGCTCCCACTGTGGAAGCGATAGGTGCCGTCGAGCTGCGGGCCGAGCATCGCACCCGCACCGTCGTTGCACAGGGAGGTGAAACCCTGCGCGCAGTAGCTGCACCGGCCACAGGAGGGGAGGAAGGTCATCACGACGGGGTCGCCGACCGCCACCTCCGTGACGCCGGCACCGGCCTCGAGCACCCGCCCGGAGCCCTCGTGCCCCCCGACCATCGGCAACGCCGCGGGCAGGTCGCCCGTGACGAGGTGCTCATCGGAGTGGCACAGCCCGCTCGCGACCAGCTCCACCAGCACCTCGCCCGGGCCTGGTGGGTCGAGCTCGACCTCCTCGACCTCCCACTTGCCGCCCAGCTCCCGGAGTACCGCCGCCGTGGTCTTCATGGGGGCAGCATGGCGTGGATCACTGCACGCCGCACCGGGCCACGGGTTCCTGCCGTGGCCCCTGGGTGCCAGCGTGCTCCCGGCGTCGCGCCGGTCAGGTCGCGGGGAGAGGGAGCTCCAGGTGGGCCACCAGGCCTCCGCCGTCCCGGGGCAGCAGGCGCAGCTCGCCGTCCATCGCCGCCACCAGTGCCTCGACGATCCACAGCCCGATCCCCGCCGTGCCCCGGCGGTCGCCGAGCGCGACCCCCTTCGCCGTCACCACACCCTCCTGGCCGGGTGGGAGACCGGGCCCGCGGTCGCGCACCTCGGCCACCAGCCGCCCGTCGGCGTGCCACAGCTCCAGCTCGACGACGGCGTCCCCGCTGTGCCGGGCGGCGTTCTCCACCAGGTTGGTGAGCACCCGGCGCAGCCGTTGCGGGTCGCAGCGGACCACCGTGTCCGGCGGGGTCACCCGGGCCGACCGCCGCGCCGGCTCCACCCCGGCCGCGTCGAGGACGGCCTCGGCGAGCTCGACGAGCCGCACCGGCCGCTCCCGCACCCCGCCGAGCGGGGAACCCTCCCGCACCGCGACATCGGCGAGCCCGTCGAGCATGTCGCGCAGGTGCACGGCGTGCTCGGCCAGCAGCCGGGTGGCCGTGCGCCGCGCGTCCCCGGAGAGCCGGTCGGCGGCCAGGTCCGCGGTCA
Organism: Pseudonocardia xinjiangensis; assembly: GCF_050948425.1. Lineage (NCBI taxonomy): Bacteria > Bacillati > Actinomycetota > Actinomycetes > Pseudonocardiales > Pseudonocardiaceae > Pseudonocardia > Pseudonocardia xinjiangensis. The sequence continues at coordinate 7,039,333 of NZ_CP192009.1, forward strand.
GTGCGGTGAGGGACGCGACGGGTGTGCGGAACTCGTGGAGCACGACCCGGACCCCGTCCATCCGGGCCTCCTGGGCGGCGAGCAGCCGGGCCCGCAGGTCACGCTCCTCCAGGAAGGCCTCATGCTCGGCGAGCGCCATGGCCCGGGACACCGCGGCCGCGTCGAGCTGGCTCTCCAGCATCCGCAGCAGCACCCCCACCAGCACCGCGGCCGCAACCAGGTAGCCCGTCCACCACGCACCGGCGAGCCACCGCTCGACGGGTGGCACAGCCGCGTCCGACCCCAGGACGGCGGCCACCGTGAACCCCGCGCCCACCCCGAGCGCGGCGAGCCTGCCGATCACCGCCCCGCCGCGCACGGCCGCGGCGATCACCACCAGCGGCAGGATCGCGACCATGATGCTGGCCGCCCCACCCGTCAGCCCGCAGGCGGCCAGCGCAAGCACGGCGTCGATCGACGTCGACAGCCACGGCGGGAGCAGCCGCCGCCCGCGCCATTCGCCCACCGCGAGCACGACGGCGTAGCCGAGTGTCGCCAGCACGAGCCAGCCGAGCACCGCTCCTCGCCCGCGTGCCAGCTCGGGGCCGAGCACCAGCGCGAGCCCCACCGAGCAGACGACGAACAGGCGGATGAGGACGGCGGTGCGCTCCTCGAGGGACGACAGGGCGCGGACGGCGCCGTCCATGTGCACGGCGCCAGCATCTCCCACCGGCGGCGCCACCCGGGCCGCCCCGCCGAGCGGCGGTCGGCCCGGCGGCGTCAGGAGATCGAGCGCAGCGCCGCGAGGATGTCGGCGGGGTCGGCCCGGTACATGTAGTCCGGGTTGACGTACGCGAACCGGATGATCGAGTCGCGGTCGACCACGAAGGTGGCCGGGACCGGCAGGGTGTGCTGGTCGGTGCCGTTGAACTTCGGCACTGGGTGCCCCAGCAGCTCGTAGGACTCCTGCAGGTACTCCGGGAGGCGGAACTCCAGCCCGTAGGACCGCGTCACCTTCCCGCCGACGTCGCTGAGCACCTCGAAGTCGAGACCGTGCCTCTCCACCATGGTCAGCGAGTTGTCCGGGGTCTGCAGGGAGATCGCGACGAGCGCGGCCCCGAGCTTCCTGATCTGCGGCAGGGTCTGCTGCAGCGCGCGCAGTTCGAGGTTGCAGAAGGGGCACCAGGCCCCCCGGTAGAACGAGACGACGACCGGTCCGTCGGCGAGCAGCCGGTCGAGCGAGACCTCGGCGCCCGTGGCGTTCGGCAGGCGGAACGAGGGCGCGGCCTCCCCCACGGCGGGCACCTGGTCGGCGAGCGCCGACGCCACCAGCTCGGCGGTGGCCCGGTCCATCCTGGTCACGACATCCTCGGGAACGACGGAGTCCCGCAGGGTGCGGAACCGCTCCAGCTCGGTGACCAGGTCGAACGGTCCGACCGGGAACTCGACGTCGTGCCCACCGTCGCTCATGTCGTTCTCCTCCGGCAATCCGCGGACGAGGACCCCCTGCACAGCGCGGGCGTGCTGTCCTCTCGCCTTCCGAGCATACGATTTCTCGATCACGCTGATTGATGGCGCGCAACGACCCGGTGGACGGTTCTGCCCGCCGCACTACAGTGCGGTCCCGTGCGCGACGGCCGGTACGTCGTGGTCATCGTCGACGACCACGCCCTCTTCTCGCAGGGGTTGGCGCTGCTCCTGGAGTCGCGCGCGGGCGACAGGTTCGTCGTGGCCGGATCGACGACGGCGGGCGAGGAGGCCGTCGCCCTCGTCGGCCGGGAGGCCGCCGACATCGCGATCGTCGATCTCGCGCTGCCCCCGCTCGGAGGCGTGGCGACGATCCGCAGGCTGACCGCGGCATATCCCGCGACCAGGGTGCTCGCGCTCTCGGGCACCGAGGACCTGGGGCTGGCGACGGCCGCGCTGCGGGCCGGCGCGACCGGCTTCCTCGGCAAGTCGGCCGATCCGGAGGTGCTCGTCGCCCCGCTGCTCACGGTCGCCGCCGGGGTGCGCGTGGTTCCGGCCGACCTGCTCGACGCCCTTCTCGAGGCGGGCGACCGCACCGGGGACGGCATCCTCGAGCGCCTGGACGGGCGGGACCTGCAGCTGTGGGCACTGCTCGCCCGCGGCCTGGAGACCAGCGAGATCGCCAAGCCGATGCTGGTGAGCGAGCGCACCGCCAAGCGGATGATCGCCGCCCTGCTGCACAAGCTGGGCGTGGCCAACCGGATCGAGGCGGCGGCGCTCGCCGGTCGCTACGGCCTGCTGGACAACGACGGCCGGGCCCGCTGAGGTCGCCTGCGCGTTGGCCCGCACGGGCCGCGGGTGGCCCGGTCGCAGGGTCGCGCTCCACGTCCCCGTCCATGAGACTGCGGCTGATCGACGACGAGCGAGAGGACCTGCACCGTGGCGGCGTTCCGGAACGAGGCCGAGGTCTACGAGTTCCTCGGGGGGATCTTCCGCCGAGGGATGGAGGACCCGGAGCTGGTGGAGAAACTGCGCCCGTCGGGGGTGGTCCTGCGGATCACCTACACGGATCCGGACGCGGTGATCACCGTCGACATGCCGAACTCCGAGATCCACGAAGGCGCGGGCACGGGGCCCACACCGAACATCGAGCTGTTCATGACGGCCGACACCGGAAACCGGTTCTGGCTCGGCAAGGTGATCCTCCCGGTGGCACTGGCGAAGGGCGACGTCCGGGCCAAGGGGCCGGTCGCGAAGCTGCTGAAGGTGCTGCCGATGGCCAAGGGGATGTTCGGCCCGTACCGCGCCCAGCTGCAGGAGGCCGGCCGCGCCGACCTCCTGGATGCGTGAGCCGTCGTCGTCGCGGCTACCCCCGAGCCCGGTGGGACGGGAACGCCTGACGGGCGGCGTGCGCGATCGAGGTGAGGTCGTCGCGCACCCGATGCCGGGGCCGCGGCGCCGGTAGGTCGCCCGGCGCGGGCCACCTGCTGTCCACGCCGTAGCGCGGGGCTGCGACGGCGATCACGGTGAGAACGGTGAGCAGTAGCCACGGGGTCATCTCCATACGTCCAGCCTGCGTAGGATTGGCCTGCTTGCACATGGCCAATTCTGCGAAGGTGGCATGGGTGGACCCGGACGACGTCGGACGCCGCATCGGAGCGCGCAGCTTTGCCCGGCTGCTGGGCGACTGGCGACCGCCCGACGGCCGACGGCTCGCCGGGGCGCTGACCGACCGGATCCGGCTCCTCGTGCTCGACGGGCGGCTGCCGCTCCACACCCGGGTGCCCGCCGAGCGGGAGCTGGCCACGGCCCTCGCGGTCAGCCGCACCACCGTGGCCACCTCCTACGACGCGCTGCGCGACGCCGGAGTGCTGCGCAGCAGGCGCGGCGCCGGCAGCTGGACCCGGCTCCCCGCCGACGTCCCCGGCACCGAGACGCTGTCCCCGTTCTCGCCGCAGAGTGACCGGTCGTTGTTCGACCTCGCACACGCCGCCCTCCCCGCGCCGTCGGAGCACCTGCGCACCGCGGCCGCCGCGGCCGTGCACGATCTCGACGCGTACCTCGGCGGCCACGGTTACGACCTCGTCGGCCTGCCCGCACTGCGCTCCGCCATCGCCGAGCGGTTCACCACGCGCGGCCTGCCCACGAGCCCCGACCAGATACTGGTCACCGCCGGCGGCCAGCACGCGATCTCACTCGCGATCACCGCGCTGGCCGCGCCGGGTGACCGCGTGCTCGTGGAGCACCCCACCTACCCGAACGCCCTCGATGCGGTCGCGACGCGGGGGGCCCGCGCCGTGCCCGTCCCGATGGGTCCGCACCCGGACGGCACCGGCACCTGGGACCTCGACCTGCTCACCTCCGTGGTGCGCGACGTCGCGCCCCGCCTGGCCTACATCGTCCCGGACTTCCAGAACCCCACCGGCGCGCTGCTCGACCCCTCTGGCCGCGAGCGGCTCGTCGACCTCGCCCGGCGCACCGGCACCCCACTGCTCATCGACGAGACGCTGGCCGAGCTGACACTCGACGGCCCCTCCGTCGCACCCGTGGCGTCCTTCGGCGCCGCCGACTCGCCGCTCGTGCTCACGATCGGGTCCGCGAGCAAGGTGTTCTGGGGCGGGCTGCGGGTAGGCTGGATCCGCGCGTCGGCGCCGATGGTGCGCAGGCTCGCCGCGCTGCGGGCCTCGGTCGACCTCGGCGGCCCGATCCTCGAACAGCTCGTCGTCGCGCGGCTGCTGGCCGACGTCGAGGCCATCGCCGGAGCACGGCGCCCCGCGCTCGCCGCCGGGCGTGACCACCTGATCGAGAAGCTCACCGGGGCCTTCCCCCGATGGCGGCCGTCGCATCCCCGTGGCGGACTCTGCCTCTGGGTCGAGCTCGACGAGGCGGCCTCCAGCCGGCTGACGGTGGCGGCCCGCCGGTCCGACGTGCTGCTCGCGGCCGGCCCGCGGTTCGGCCTCGACGGCGCGTTCGAACGGCACCTCCGGCTGCCCTACACACTGCGGCGCGACCGGATGGACACCGCGCTGGACCTGCTCGCCTCGGCATGGCGTGGCCTCGACCATGCCGCGCCCGCCGTGGACGCCGAGCCGATCGCGGTGGCATGACGACCACGACCGAACAGTCAAGTCTGACCGTTACAGTGGACGGGCCGTACCGAACGGGAGGTGCCGGATGACGCACGGCGACGAGGCGGGCCCCGCGGCACGCACGGGGCCGCTCGCCGGGCTCAAGGTCGTGGAACTGGCCGGGATCGGCCCCGGCCCGCACGCCGCGATGATCCTCGCCGACCTGGGCGCCGACGTCGTGCGCATCGACCGGCCGTCCGGCGGCCTGCAACTGGGCTCCCCCGACACCCCGGACCCGACGCTGCGCGGCCGCCGCCTCGTGGCCGCCGACCTGAAGGACGACGCCGGACGCGAGACGGTGCTGCGGCTCGTCGAACGCGCCGACGTGCTGGTGGAGGGCTACCGGCCGGGCGTCACCGAGCGGCTCGGAGTCGGGCCCGCCGACTGCCACGCCCGCAACCCGAGACTCGTCTACGCGCGGATGACCGGGTGGGGGCAGGACGGCCCGCTGGCCCGCCACGCAGGCCACGACATCAACTACATCTCGCTGACCGGCGCGCTGCACGCCATCGGCCGCCCCGGAGAGCGGCCCGTGCCACCACTCAACCTGGTGGGCGACTTCGGCGGTGGCTCGATGCTGCTGGTCATCGGCGTGCTCGCGGCCCTCTGGGAGGCCGAGCGCTCGGGCCGGGGGCAGGTCGTCGACGCCGCGATGGTGGACGGGGCGTCGCTGCTGAGCCAGATGGTCTGGGGTTTCCTCGCGCAGAAGACGTGGCTCGACGAGCCCGGCGTCAACCTGCTCGACGGAGGAGCCCCCTTCTACGACACGTACACCTGCTCCGACGGCAGGCACGTCGCCGTGGGCGCCATCGAGCCCCAGTTCTACGCGGCGCTGCTGGCCGGCCTCGGGCTCACCGACGCCGGGCTGCCGCATCAGTTCGACCGGGAGCGGTGGCCGGAGACGGCGGAGCGGTTCGCCGGGATCTTCGCGACGCGCACCCGCGACGAGTGGGCGGCGGCGTTCGCCGGCACCGACGCGTGCGTCACCCCCGTGCTCGCCTTCGGCGAGGTGGCCGGGCACCCCCACATCGCCGCGCGCCGCACGATCGTCGAGAACGACGGAGTGGCCCAGGCGGCTCCGGCCCCCCGCTTCTCCCGCACACCCCCCGGCCTCCGAGGCGCGGCCGGGACCCCGGAGACGGCGGACGAGATCCTGGCGGACTGGGCGTAGGGCCTCCGGCCAAGTTCAGGAAAGCCACTTTCCTGCCCGCACAGGGCCTGAAAGTGGCTTTCCTGAACTTCGGCGGTGGGCCTAGACGACGGCACCCCGCCGCCCTGGGGGCGGCGGGGTGCGTCGGGTACGTGCGCTCAGGCGGACGGGGTCTCGTCCACCAGCAGGTTGCGCGTGCGGTTCGGGTCCACCGGGATGCCGGGACCTGTGGTCGTGGAGACCGTGACCTTCTTGATGTAGCGGCCCTTGGCGGCCGAGGGCTTGGCCCGCAGGATCTCGTCGAGCGCGGCGCCGTAGTTCTCCACCAGCTTCTCGGTGTCGAACGAGGCCTTGCCGATGACGAGGTGCAGGTTGGCCTGCTTGTCGACCCGGAAGTTGATCTTGCCGCCCTTGATGTCCTGGATCGCCTTGGTGACGTCCGGGGTGACCGTGCCGGTCTTCGGGTTCGGCATCAGGCCACGCGGGCCCAGGATGCGGGCGATCCGGCCGACCTTGGCCATCTGGTCGGGCGTGGCGATCGCCGCGTCGAAGTCCAGCCAGCCGCCCTGGATGCGCTCGATCAGGTCCTCGGCGCCCACCGCGTCGGCACCGGCGGCCTCGGCCTCGGCGGCCTTGTCGCCGGTGGCGAACACGATGACGCGCGCCGTCTTGCCGGTGCCGTGAGGCAGGTTCACGGTGCCGCGGACCATCTGGTCGGCCTTGCGGGGGTCGACGCCGAGACGCATCGCGACCTCGACGGTGGCGTCCATCTTCGTGCTGCCCGTCTGCTTCGCCAGACCGGCGGCCTCGAGCGGGGTGTAGAGCCGCTCGGCGTCGATCTGCTCGGCCGCCTTGCGGTAGATCTTGCTGCGCTGTGCCATTGCTCTGTCCTCGTTCTGCGGTCAACCGGACCGCGAGTCAGGTCGTGGTACGAGCCGCGCCCGGCTCTCCCACACGTGCGGGGGGTGGAACGTCCCGGAAGGGAACGCCTCAGCCCTGGACGGTGATTCCCATCGACCGCGCGGTGCCGGCGATGATCTTCGCCGCCTGGTCGATGTCGGAGGCGTTCAGATCCTGCATCTTGGTCTGCGCGATCTGCCGCACCTGGTCCATCGTGACCGTGGCGACCTTCTTGATGTGCGGCTCGCCGCTGCCCTTCTCCACACCGGCGGCCTTGAGCAGCAGCCGAGCGGCGGGCGGGGTCTTGAGCTCGAAGGTGAACGAGCGGTCCTCGAACACCGAGATCTCGACCGGGACGATGTCGCCGCGCTGGGACTCCGTGGCGGCGTTGTAGGCCTTGCAGAACTCCATGATGTTGACGCCGTGCTGACCCAGCGCGGGGCCGACCGGCGGCGCCGGCGTGGCCGCTCCGGCCTTGATCTGGAGCTTGATGATCGCGGAGAGCTTCCGCTTCTTGGGGGGCATCTCGTTTCCCTGTTGTCGATTGTGTGCGCGCCGCGGACCTGCCGACCGCGGCGGAGGTCAGATCTTCGAGACCTGGCTGAAGGCCAGCTCGACCGGGGTCTCGCGCCCGAAGATGGAGACGAGGACCTTGAGCTTCTGGGCGTCGACGTTGACCTCGTTGATCGTGGCCGGCAGCGTGGCGAACGGGCCGTCCATGACCGTGACGGACTCGCCGACCTCGAAGTCGACCTCCACCGCGGACTTGCCCGCTCCGCTGGAGACGTCGGACTTGCCACCGGCGGACGCGGCCTGCTTCGGCTCGGTCTTCGGCAGCAGGAACTTGATGACGTCGTCGTGGGTCAGCGGGGACGGCCGCGAGGTGGCACCGACGAAGCCCGTGACACCCGGCGTGTTGCGCACGGCGCCCCACGACTGGTCGTTGAGCTCCATGCGCACCAGGATGTAGCCGGGCAGCACCTTGCGCTGCACCTGCTTGCGCTGCCCGTTCTTGATCTCGGTGACCTCTTCGGTGGGCACCTCGACCTGGAAGATGTAGTCCTCGACGTCGAGGGTCTGCACCCGCGTCTCGAGGTTGGTCTTCACCTTGTTCTCGTAGCCGGCGTAGGAGTGCACGACGTACCAGTCACCGGGGGCGCGCCGCAGGGCGGCCCGCATCTCCTCGACCGGGTCGGCATCCGGGTCCGGCTCCGCCTCGGCCACGACCTCGGGGGTGCCGGAGTCGTCGTCGCTCACGGCGGAGTCCGTGTCGTCGTCCGCGTCGTCGTCGTCGTCGTCCGCGGCATCGGCGGCGTCGGTGGTGGTGGCGTCGTCGTCGTCGGCCGTGGAGGGCACCTCGGCGTCGTTCACGTCGTCGTCATCGTCGGCGGTGTCGACATCGGTTGCGGTGTCGACCTGGTCGGCCTCGGGCTCGACGTCGGTCGGCCAGTGGCCGCCGTCATGGGAGGTCACTTCTGCTCCTCGCTAGCGCTCGACGCCGAACGGACCGGCGCTGATGCGTTGAATGGTGACCTCGCAAGCTCGGTCACGTGCGTCTCGCTTCCTTCGTCGCTGTCGTGCGTGTGCCGGCTGCGTGTCACGTGCCGAACAGGAGCATGACGCCCTGTGCGAACACCAGGTCCAGCACCCAGACAAGCGCGACCATGAACGACACGAAGACCAGCACGACGATCGTGTAGGTGACCAGCTGCTTGCGGGACGGCCAGATGACCTTCCGCAGCTCCGCGACCACCTCGCGCAGGAACCGGACGAGCTTCTTCGGCAGCGAGACCTTGTCCGGGCGACCGTCGCGCACCGCGGTGGCACGGCCCTTGTCACCCGTGGGCGCCGGACCGGAACGCCGACCCCGACGGTCGGCGGCGGTGCTCGGGCGCTCCTGCCCGCTCCCGCTCGCCTCGCGCTCCTCAGCCACGCCCGTATCCTCCAGCTCGCCGGCGGCCCGTTCCGGGCCTGCCGCCATCAGTTCTCGTCGCTGTCCCGTCCCGTACCCGATCCAGCATTCCTACAGTGGCAGGGGTGACAGGACTTGAACCTGCAACCTGCGGTTTTGGAGACCGCTGCTCTGCCAGTTGAGCTACACCCCTTGACCAGCTCCGCAGTGGACCTCGGGGACCCACGTGCGGAGGGGTGCATCGCATGACGACGCACCCAGCAGAACGAGTGTACGGCACCCCCTCGGCGAGGCTGAAACCGCACACCCCGGGCCACCCTGGCGACCGCGGAAGGCGTGCGGGAGTATCGGGGTCATGGCCACTACGACCACCGCCCCAGCCCGGATCTCCGCGCGGATCGGAGGCATCGCCGAGTCCGCCACGCTGGCGGTCGACGCGAAGGCCAAGGCCCTCAAGGCGGCCGGGCGCCCGGTCATCGGCTTCGGCGCGGGTGAGCCGGACTTCCCCACCCCACCCGCCGTCGTCGCCGCGGCACAGGCGGCGTGCACGGACCCGCGCAACCACCGCTACACGCCCGCCTCCGGCCTGCCGGAGCTGCGTGAGGCGATCGCCGCGAAGACCGCGCGTGACTCCGGGCTCGAGATCGCCGCCTCGCAGGTGCTCGTCACCAACGGCGGCAAGCAGGCCGTCTACCAGGCCTTCGCCACGCTCCTCGATCCCGGCGACGAGGTGCTGCTCCCCGCGCCGTACTGGACCACCTACCCCGAGGCCATCACGCTCGCCGGCGGAGTGCCGGTCACCGTGGTCTGCGGGCCGGAGGCCGACTTCCTGCCCTCGGTCGACCAGCTCGAGGCCGCGCGCACCGCGCGCACCAAGGTGCTGCTGTGGTGCTCGCCGTCCAACCCGACCGGCGCCGTCGCCTCCCGCGAGCTCACCGAGGCCGTCGGCCGCTGGGCCGTCGAGCACGGCATCTGGGTTGTCACCGACGAGATCTACGAGCACCTCGTCTACGACGGCGCGGAGGCGGTCTCCATGCCGGTGGCCGTGCCCGAGCTGGCCGACACGTGCGTGGTGCTCAACGGGGTCGCCAAGACCTACGCGATGACGGGCTGGCGGGTCGGCTGGCTGGCCGGGCCGGCCGATGTCGTCAAGGCGGCCACCAACCTGCAGTCGCACCTGTCGTCCAACGTCTGCAACGTGGCCCAGCGGGCCGCGCTGGAGGCCGTCTCCGGTCCGCTGGACGCCGTCGTCGAGATGCGGACGGCCTTCGACCGGCGCAGGCGCGCGATCGTGGACCTGCTGCGGGCGATCCCCGGCGTGGAGTGCCCGACGCCGCGCGGCGCCTTCTACGCGTACGCCTCGGTGCAGGAGCTGCTGGGCAAGGAGCTGCGCGGCTCGCGCCCGCAGACCAGCGTGGAGCTCGCCGCGGCCGTGCTGGAGCACGCCGAGGTCGCGGTCGTCCCGGGTGAGGCCTTCGGCACCCCGGGCTTCTTCCGCCTGTCCTACGCCCTCGGCGACGACGATCTGCGCACCGGTGTGGAGCGGATGGGCGCGCTGCTCGCCGAGGCGAAGTAGCCGCCCCTGCACGGGCCGCGCGCCCGGTCAGGCGACCGCGCGGCCCGGCTCCGGGAAGTCCGGCAGTTCGTCGAGGTCCCGCGGCCGGTCGCCGACGCCGGCCCCGGTGTCGTGCCACCACCGGTGCCAGCATCCGGGGCACTGCACGAACACCTTCCGGCCCTCGGAGGCGAGCAGGAAGCGCCAGTGCGTCTCACAGGTGCGCCCTGCCTCGCAGGTCGGGCAGCCGCGCTGGTCGGCGCACCGCGGACAGCCCGTCCAGGCACGGCGGCAGAAGTCGGCCTGGGCGTCACGCACCGGGCGTCCCGCCGCCCGCCTCGCCACCATCGGCGCCGGCCTCGAGCACGCCGGCGTCGACGAGCATCCGGTAGGTCGACCGCTGCTCGGCGTCGAGACCGCTGTAAAGCATGCGGTGGGCCTGTGTCTCCGCGTCCAGCACGGCCAGCACGTCGAGGTCCGGCATCGCGTCGAGTACCGCGGCGAGCCTGCGCTGCTCGTGCGCGCCGAGATCGAACGAGTGGGAAGTGAGGCCGGGGGGCGCGAGCGGCAGGGGGCGGATGCGCTCCGGCCCGCCGTCGTTCGTCGGGTGCATCGCACCACGACTACCCGGGGCCGGGCCCGCGCCCCAGGTTTCGGGAGCTACCTCACGGCTGTGCGGTACCTCACTCCTTGGGGAGCCGCACGTCGGCGACCGCGCGGCTGAGCACCGTCTTCCCGTCGAACCGGGCGGTGACGGTGATGCGCGCGACGCGGCTGCCGTCGTCGGCCTCGGTGAGCTCGGAGACCTTGCCGGAGAACTCGACCAGCGCGCCCTCGTCGTCGTCGGGCACCACGACGGGGCGGGTGAAGCGCACCCCGTAGCTGCACACCGCTCCGGGATCGCCCACCCACTCGGTGACGACCCGGCCGGCCAGCGCCATCGTCAACATTCCGTGGGCGATGACCCCGGGCAGCCCGACGCCGGTGGCGACGCGGTCGCTCCAGTGGATCGGGTTGAAGTCGCCGGACGCGCCGGCGTAGCGCACCAGGTCGGCACGGGTGACCCGCACCGAGACCGGCGGCAGCTCGTCGCCGACGGCGACACCGCTCAGATCGGTCATGCCGGATCCGCCTGGGTGACGAGCAGGGCATGGGTGGTGGCCACCGGTGCACCCTCGGCGTCGGCGACCTCGCACCGCAGCCTCAGCATGTGGCTGCCGCCGCGGGTGGTGAGGTCATCGACGTGGATGGTGGTGACCAGGTCGTCGCCCCCGTGGATCGGGCGGTGCAGCGCGATCGACTGGTCGCCGTGCACCATGCGCGAGTAGTCCCAGCCGAAGGCCGGGTCGCGCAGGAACGCCTCGATCGCCGGCATCGTGAACGTGACGGGGAAGGTGGGTGGCGCCACGAGGTCGGGATACCCCGCCGCCTGGGCGGCGGCCACGTCGTGGCACACAGAAGCGCCCTCGCCGATGGCGAGGGCGAACTCCCTGATCTTCTCCCGGCCGACCCGGTACGGAGCCCCTGGAGGCAACGACCGGCCGACGAACGAGACGTCCGGCACGCTCAGCGCGTCTCGCGGTGCTCGCGGTGGACGCCGCAGTTCGGGCAGAACTTCTTGATGGCGAGCCGGTCGGGGTCGTTGCGCCGGTTCTTCTTGGTGATGTAGTTCCGGTGCTTGCACTGCTCGCACGCCAGCGTGATCTTCGGCCGTACGTCGGTGGCCTTGGCCATCGCGGGTGCCTCCTGCGTTCCTCTTGTCGGTCTGTAGCGGTGGCCGGACTTGAACCGGCGACACAGCGATTATGAGCCGCTTGCTCTACCGACTGAGCTACACCGCTTCGCGAAGCTGGTCACACCAGCCCGCCGAGCCCCTTTACGGAATCGAACCGTAGACCTTCTCCTTACCATGGAGACGCTCTGCCGACTGAGCTAAAGGGGCGGCTTGCCGCACGGTTGGTCACTCCCGAACGGCCGCGGACAATGCTACACACCGCCTCCACGGCCCCGGAAACGGGCTCCCGTCACCAGCTGGACTTGCGCACCCCGGGCAGGTGACCCTCGTTCGCGAGCCCGCGCAGGCGCACCCGTGACACTCCGAACTTGCGCAGGAAGCCGCGTGGCCGCCCGTCCACGGCGTCCCGGTTGCGCACCCGGGTGGCGCTCGCGTCGCGTGGCTGCCGGGAGAGCTCGCGCCGCGCCGCCTCCCGTTCGGCCTCCGGTGTGGTCGGCCGCACGATCACCGCCTTGAGCTCCGCCCGCCGCTCGGCGTGGCGCGCGACGACGGCCTTGCGGTGCTCGTTGCGCGCGATCTTGCCCTTCGTCGCCATCAGACCTTCTCACCCCGGGCCCTGATCCTGGCCACCGCGGCCTCGACGCCGATCCGGTCGATCGTCCTGATCGCGTCGGTCGAGAGCTTCAGCCGCACGAACCGGTTCTCGGCGGCGAACCAGTACCGCCTGGTCTGGATGTTCGGGTCCCACCGGCGCGCGGTGCGCCGGTGGGAGTGGGAGACGTTGTTGCCGAAGCCGGGCTCGCGCCCCGTCATCTGACAGCGCCGGGACACCGCCCTCACCCGCGCCCGGCGTTCGGGTACGGCAGCAGCGCCATCTCCCGCGCGTTGCGGATCGCGACCGCGACCTGCCGCTGCTGTTGCGGGGTCAGGCCCGTCACCCGGCGGGCCCGGATCTTCCCGCGGTCGGAGATGAACGTGCGCAGCAGTGCCGTGTCCTTCCAGTCGACCTCGGTGACCCGCCTCGCGTGCAGCGGGTTCACCTTGCGCTTGAACGCGCGCTGCGGCTTGCCCGCCACCTCAGCGCTCCTCGCGGAACTCGACGTGGCGCCGGACAGCCGGGTCGTACTTGCGCAGCACCATCCGGTCGGGGTCGTTGCGCCGGTTCTTGCGGGTGACGTAGGTCGTCCCGCTGCCGGCCGTGGAGCGCAGCTTCACGATCGGCCTCAGCTCGTTGCGAGCCATGTCCACCCCTCCTCGTTAACGACATTCATTTTCATCTAGGGTAACGCTAGCGCACCGCGGAACATGCCCGTCAACCGGAGGAGGAAGCCGTGACCCGAACCGAGCTCCTGGTGCTCACCGGGCTGCACACGCCCGGGGTCGAGGCCGTGATCGCCCGCATCCGCTCGCTCGACCCCACCGTCGCCGTGCTCCACCACGACCTGCGCGACATCGGGTCGGGCCTCGTACATCGGCGGCTACGGGTCGGCCGCACGGACGAGACCACCACGGTCGAGCTCGTCCACGGCTGCCTGTCCTGCACGCTGCGCGAGGACCTGCTGCCCCAGCTGCTCGCGCTCGCGCACACGCCCCGCCGGGTCGTGCTGCACCTCGACCCGGCGCTCGAACCCGAGCGGGTGTGCTGGTCACTGGCCAACGTGCTGGTCGACGGGACGACGATCACCGACGCGATGGACCTGCGGGGCGTGGTGACGTGTCTGGACGCCGGCACCTGGCTCGATGACGCGACGAGCGCCGACACCCTGGCCGAGCGCGGCGTCACCGAGCTGCCCGACGACGAGCGGACCGTGGCGCAGGTGGCGGTCGGGCAGGTCGAGTTCGCCGACCTGCTGGTGCACACGGGCACCGCCGACGCATGGGGGCTCGCCCGTACCGAGGCGGTGCTGGCCAGGCTGGCCCCGGCGGCCCCCCGGATACGGCTGGCCGAGCTCGACGAACGGGTGCTGCTCGCCGACCCGGCTCTGCCGACCCGGCGCGGCCGCCCCGACGACGTCCATGCGGCGCTGTTGCGGGGGCACCCGCCCCTCGGCTCCGACTGCGGGGTGCGGCTGCTGCTGTTCGGCGCGCGCAGGCCGTTCCACCCGCAGCGGCTGAACGCCGCGATGGACGCGCTGCTCGACGGCGTCGTCCGCACGCGGGGACGGATCTGGCTCGCCACCAGACCGGAGGCCGTCCTGTGGCTGGAGTCGGCCGGTGGCGGCCTCCAGCTCGGGCTCGCCGGCGAGTGGCTGGCCGCGTCGGACGCCACGGCGTGGGAGGAGGCCCCCGCCGAGCGCCGGGCGCTGGCCTCGCTGGGCTGGGATCCGCGGTTCGGCGACCGCGCCCAGGACCTCGTGGTCATCGCGCACGACGCCGACCCCGACGAGATCGAGGCGGCACTGCGCGGGGCTCTCCTCACCGACGCCGAGCTCGCCGGCGGCGAGGACGCCTGGAGAACGCTGCCCGACCCGTTCGGCTGGGAGGACACCGACGCCGACGGAGCGGGCGCCGTGACCGGCGCTGCTGCGCCCCCGGCGGACCTGGTCGCGCGGGCCACCCACGGCAGGCACACCACCGGAGACGAGGAGTCCTGATGGCCGTCCCGAAGCGCCGCACCTCGCGGTCGAACACCCGCAGCCGCCGCGCTCAGTGGAAGGCGACGCCGCCCGACCTGGTGCCGATCGCGATCGACGGACGCCCGTACCTGGTGCCGCGCCGGCTGGTGCGCGCCTACCAGCGCGGCCTGCTGCGCCCGGAGTAAGGGGCCGGGGCGGCCTTACCCGTGGATCCGGGCCGATCGCACCCCGAAGCGACGTGATCGTCCGATGCCGGGGGCCCCGCCTCAGCACGAGGCTTCCCGTCATGTTCATCAACCTCGCCCACGCCACCTCCGACGTCGAACACCACCGCTCCGCCCTGCTCGCCGACGCCGAGCACTACCGGCTCGTCAAGCAGGCGAAGGCCGCGCGCCGGCAGCATGCGGCTGGGCGGGCCGTCGACCCGCCCCGGCCGCCGGCGCCGGAGGCCGGACCGCCTGATCGCGGGCAGCAGAATCGTGCACACGGCAATGACGACGCGAATCGTCGGTACTCCATGTCACGATGACCGGCGTGGCGCGGCTGGGGGTCGGAATCGGGCTGGTGGGGCGCCGGCACGAGGTCTCTGCTCTCGCCGGTGCGCTCGACCGTGCCGCCGAAGGCCGCCCCACCGGCGTGCTGTTGTCGGGGGACGCCGGTGTGGGCAAGTCCCGGCTGGTGGCGGAGACGGTCGAGCGGGCCGAGGCGGCCGGCTTCGTGGTCCTGCTCGGCCGCTGCACCGACGCCGCCGAGGCGTCGCTGCCGTACCTGCCCTTCACCGAGGTGGTCGGCTCGCTCGCCGCCCTGCGTCCCGCGCTCGTCGCCGAGCACCCGGCCCTGCGCCACCTCCTGCCCGGCGGCTTCCCGCGCGGGGCGCAGTCCGGCGAGGATCGCGACCTGGGCCAGCTACGGGTGTTCGACGCCGTGCTGTCCGTGCTCGACGAGCTCACCACCACCGCCCCTGCGCTGCTCGTGGTGGAGGACCTCCACTGGGCCGACCGTTCGAGCCGCGACCTGCTGGTCTTCCTGCTGTCCCGGCTCACGAGGCAGCGGCTCGTCGTGTTGTCCACCTACCGGGCCGACGACCTGCACCGGCGCCATCCGCTGCGCCCGGTGCTGTCGGAGCTGGTGCGGCTGCCCGCGGTGGAGCGGGTCGAGCTCGCCCCTCTCGGTCCGCAGGAGGCGCTCGAGCTGGTGCGGCTGCTCGCCGACGGGAGCCTGCCCGAGCCGTTGCTGCGCAACGCCGCACGCCGGAGCGAGGGCAACGCGTTCTTCGCCGAGGAGCTGGTGTCGGCATCCTCCGACGGGATGCCGCACGGGCTCGCCGAGGTGCTGCTGGCGCGCATCGAGGGCCTCACCCCCGCCACCCAGCGCATGCTGCGCATCGCGTCCGTCGCCGGGCGGCGCGTCACCCACCAGCGGCTGGCCGCGGTGTCGGGGCTCCCCGTCGACGAGCTGGAGCAGGCACTGCGCGAGGCGGTCGCCCACCACGTGCTGGTGGCCGACACCCAGGCGGGCGGCATCAGCACCGACGACGCGTACGTCTTCCGCCACGCGCTGCTGCGCGAGGCGATCTACAACGAGCTGCTGCCCGGCGAGCGCAGCAGGCTGCACTCGGCCTACGCCACCCTGCTCGCCGACCGGAGCGCCCCGGGGCGCACTGCCGAGCCGGACCGCGCCGCCGAGCTCGCCCACCACGCCATGGCAGGCCACGATCTGCCGCTGGCGCTCGCGGCGTCCGTGCAGGCCGCCCACGAGGCCAACGACCGCGAGGCGCCCGCCGAGGTGCTGCTGCACGCGGAACGCGCGATGGAGCTGTGGCCAGCGGTGCCCGACGCCGAGGCGGTGGCCCGGATCGACGAGGGCACCCTCACCCGGTGGGCCGCGTGGGGCGCGAGCGCCACGGGCGACCCGGACCGCGGCATCGCGCTCGGACGCCGCGCGCTCGAGCTCGCCGAGCAGCGCGGCGACCCGATGCTCACCTCCGCGATCGCCCGGCGCTACGCCTGGCGCCTGCTGGATCTGAGCGGCCGGGAGCAGGAGGCGCGCGAGGTGGCGCGGCGCGCCCTCGATCTCGTGGTCGGCCTGCCCCCGTCCGCCACCCTGGCCTGGGCCCATGCGGTGCTGGCCAGGGTGCTGGCCAGGGTCGACCACTTCGACGAGGCCCGGAAGCAGGCGGAGGCCGCGCTGGATGTGGCGAGAGGGCTGCCCGAGCACGACGCCATGGCGCCCGGCGCCACCGCCGACGCGCTGGTCACGCTCGCGGTGTGCGAGGAGTACGGCGGCCACGCGGAGCGGGCCCGTCGGCTGCTCGCCGAGGCCAAACCGCTCGCGCGCCGCTCCGCCAGTCTCGGGGTGGAGCTGCGGGCCTACTACGCGCTGGGCATCTCGCTGCTCGACGACGGCCGGCTGGCCGAGGCGGTCGAGGAGTTCGCCGCCGGGGAGGAGCGGGCCGCCGCCACCGGCACCACCTGGGGCGGCTACGGCCTCGAGCTACGGGTGGCCCACGTCATCGCCCGCTTCCAGCGGGGCGACTGGGACGCCGCCGAGGAGGCGGCCGAGCTCGCAGGCGAGTCGGTGTCGGCCACGGTCGCGAGCAGGCTGACCGCGGCGGGGCTGCTCACCACGGTGGCCCGCGGCCGCTTCGAGGCCGCAGGCAGGCGGCTCGCGGAGCTGCGCGACTCCTCCCCCGCCGACGACCAGGTGATCATGCTGGTCGGCCAGGCGGGGGCCGAGGCCGCGATCTGGCAGGGCCGGCCCGCCGACGCCGCGGAGCGCGTCACGGAGGCCCTCACCGGCCTGCGGTGCAGTCCCTCCGCAGGGCACGGTCCCCACCTCGGCGGCATCATGCTGGCCGCGCTCGGCGTGTCGGCGCAGGCCGACCTCGCCGCCGCCGGCCAGGCACCCGTGGCGGAGGCCACCGCCGCCGGCCGCGCGCTGCTCGCCACCGCCGAGCACACGGCGGCCACCGGCCTGCCTCGCGCCGGCACTCTGGGCCCCGAGGGCGCCGCATGGCTCTGCCGGGCCCGGGCCGAGCTCACCAGGATCGTCGGCCCGGCCGACCCCTCGGTGTGGAGCGGCCTCGTCGACGCGTTCGCCTTCGAGACCGGCGAGCCCGGCGGCACCGGCAGCCCCGGCTACCGGCAGGCGTACGCGCTGCTGCGGCGCGCCGAGGCCCGGCTCGGCACGGGCGCCCCGCACGGGGACGTGGAGCCCGACCTGCGCGCCGCTCTCCGCACCGCCGAACGACTCGCCGCCCGACCGCTGGCCGCGGCCGTCCGCGCGCTGGCCGCCCGCGCCGGCGTCCGCCTCGAGGCCGAGCCCGCACGACCGGAGCCGCGCGGCGCCGGTCCGTTCACCCCGCGGGAGCGGTCCGTACTCGCGCTGGTCGCGGCCGGCCACACCAACCGTCAGATCGGGGCCGCCCTGTTCATCAGCGAGAAGACGGTGAGCGTCCACCTGTCCCGGGTGATGGCGAAGCTCGGTGCGAGCAGCCGCACCGAGGCGGTCAGCGTGGCGTACGCGCGGGGTCTGCTGGCACCCGCGGACCGGGAGATGGCGCGGGCAGACCCTTGAGGCCACTCGAGTGATCTCTAGGGTGGGGGTGATCGGGCTCACCCCCACTGCTAGGAGGCTCAGAGTTGGCACCCACGAGCACCGCCGCGGGAAGCACCTGGACCGGCCGGCCGGACCTGTCCGACATCCCCGGCTTCTGGACCCTCCCGATCGCTGAGCGAGCCGCGGCCTTCGCCGCGTTGCGGGAGCGCGAGCCGATCTCGTTCTACGAGGAACCCCAGGTGAGCATCCTCCCGAAGGGAGCCGGCTACTGGGCCGTCACGAAGCTGGACGACCTCGTCACGGCCAGTCGCAACCCGGCCGTCTTCACCTCGTCGAAGGGCTCGACGTTTATCGCCGACTTCCCGCCCGAGTTCATCGAGTTCTTCGGTTCGATGATCGGGATGGACGACCCCCGGCACGCGCGCCTGCGGCGGATCGTCTCCCGCGGGTTCACCCCGAAGCGGCTCGGCGCCCTCACCGACGACGTGGAGCGCACGGCGCGGGCCATCGTCGACGACGTGATCGACGCAGGCGAGTGCGACGCCGTCTCCGCGATCTCGGCCCGGCTGCCGCTGAAGATCGTCTGCGACATGATGGGCGTGCCGGAGAGCCAGTACGAGTTCATCTACACGAGGTCGAACATCATTCTGGGCGCCGGGGACCCCGAGTACGTCTCCGACGCCGACAACATCGTCATGGCGGTCCTGCAGGCAGGCGGCGAGCTGGCCGACCTGATGCGCGACCTCGGCAGGCTCCGCACCGCGAACCCCACCGACGACCTCACGTCCCTGCTCGTCAACGCCGAGATCGACGGCGAGCGACTCACCTCCGACGAGCTCGCGTCCTTCTTCATCCTGCTGGTCGTGGCAGGCAACGAGACCACCCGCAACGCCATCAGCTGGGGCCTGCACCTGCTCACCGAGCACCCCGACCAGCGCGCCGCATGGCTCGCCGACATCGACGGCGTCACCCCCACCGCGGTGGAGGAGATCGTGCGTTGGGCGTCCCCGGTGATCTTCATGCGGCGCACGGTGGCGTCCGACACGGTGCTCGGCGGCCAGGCGATGAGCGAGGGTGACAAGGTGGTGCTCTTCTACTGGGCGGCCAACCGCGACCCCGCGCACTTCACCGATCCGGACGTGTTCGATGTCCGGCGCTCGCCCAGCCCGCACGTCGGGTTCGGTGGCCCGGGCCCGCACTTCTGCCTCGGCGCCCACCTGGCACGCCGGGAGATGTCGGTGATGTTCCGGGAGCTGCTCACCCGCGTCCCCGACATCCACGTCACCGCACCGCCGGACCGGCTCCAGTCGATGTTCATCAACGGCATCAAGCGCATGCCCGTGGCGTTCACGCCCGGCGGCGCCCGATGACGGGAGCCGGCCCCGTCCCCGCCACGCTCGAATACCCTGAGGTGCCGGTCGGCGCGGTGCTCGCCGGCTCCGCCCGGCGGTTCGGCGGGCGCACCGCCGTGCACTTCGCCGGGCGTGAGCTGTCGTTCGCCCAGATCCACGAGCGGGCCTGCGCCTTCGCCAACGCCCTGCGCGGCGCCGGGGTGGGGCGCGGCGACGTGGTGGCCCTCCATCTCCCCAACTGCCCGCAGTACCCCATCGCCTACTACGGCGTCCTCCTGGCCGGCGCCACGTTCTCCCCCACCAACCCCCTGCTCCCACCGGCCGACCTCGCGGCCCAGCTGGCCGACTGCGGCGCCGTCGCCGCGGTCACCTGGCTGCCTGCCGCGCCGGCGCTGGCGGCGGTGCAGCAGCACACGAACATCCGGTTGGTGCTGGTCACCGACCGGGAGCAGGCGCTCGACCCGGCGCACCGGGTGTCCCTCGACGCTTTCCCGGGAGCGCAGGACTTCGAGGCCTTCCACGCCGACGCCCCCACCGACGATCCGGCCGTCGAGATCGACGTGTATCGCGACCTGGCGCATCTGGCCTACACCGGGGGCACCACGGGCCGGTCCAAGGGGGTGCAGCTCCCGCACCGCAACGTGGTGGTCAACTCGCTGCAGTTCGCATGCCGGGGCAACGGCTCCGTGCCCGCGCTGGACGAGTTCGGCGGTGTCGTGCTCGACCAGCGAGCGCCGGTCGAGGAGTACCCCGTGCGCCTGGGCACCGGCACCGCCATCAACCTCACGCCATGGTTCCACGCCATGGGCACGATCGGCGGCCTCAACGTCCCGATGCTGAGCGGAAGCACCACCGTGCTGCACGAGCGGTTCGACCCCGGCGCCTACCTCGCCGACGCCGAGCGGTTCCGCGTCACGGGCATGGGCGGGGCGCCGCCGCTGTTCGGCGCGCTGCTGCGCCATCCCGACCTCGCCACCCGCGACCTGTCCTCCGTCCGCGGCATCTCGTCCGGCGCGGCCCCGCTGCCGGTGGAGATGATCCAGGCGCTGCAGCGCCGGTTCGAAGACGTCGTCATCGTCGAGGGCTACGGGCTCACCGAGGTGACGATGGGCGCCACTCTCGGACCCTCGTGGCGCTCCGGCGTCCGCAAGGTCGGCACCGTGGGCACGCCGGTGCCCGACACCGAGGTCCGCATCGTCGATCCCGCGGGCGAGGACCTCACACCGCTCCCGACCGGGGAGGCCGGGGAGGTGTGCATCCGCGGCCCACAGGTGATGGTCGGCTACAAGGACCGGCCGGAGGAGAACGCCGCCACGCTGGTGGACGGCTGGCTGCGCACCGGGGACGTCGGCGTGCTCGACGAGGACGGCTATCTGTCCATCGTCGACCGCAAGAAGGACATGCTGCTCTACAAGGGCTACAACGTGTACCCGCGCGAGCTGGAGGAGCTGCTGTTCACGCGTGCGGGAGTCGTGGGCGCCGCGGTGGTCGGGCGACCGGATCCGCAGGTCGGCGAGCTCCCGGTGGCCTTCGTCGTCGCCCCCGGGTTCGGCGATGCCGAGGCCACGGCGCTGATGGAGGCGGTCAACACGCAGGTGTTGCCCTACAAGCGGCTCCGCGAGGTGCACTTGGTGGACGAGATCCCGGTGTCGGCCGCGGGCAAGGTGCTCAAGCGGGAGCTGCGGGAGCGGCTGGCCTGAGGCGCGCCGGCACCCGTACGGGTGACCCCACGTTAACGCCACGCCTCCTAGCAGCGATGTTCCGGGCGTACGGACACCCGGCACGCGCGCACCGGACCGGACACCCGACCGTCACCCGTCGCATCCGCGGCTGGGCGGTCGTCACCCGTCCCTGCTCACGAAGCCGGTGGTCTCGCCATGCCCGCTGCTGCTGCATCCCCCGCTGACGGGGCCGACGTGCGGCCGCCGCGCTCCTGCCCGGCCGAGACCGTGGGCAGGCACCGGCGCCGGGCCACCCCGCGCACCTACCTCGCGGTGGTCGCGAACGTGGTCGGCCTCGTCGGCACGCTCGTGACAGTGACGGCTCTGATGGTGGTGGCAGCGACGGCGGGTGCGATGGCCGACGGCATGCCTGCCTCCGGGGGCGCGACCGTCACCGTCACCTACGACAGGAACGGCCGCTGAACCCGGTGCGGTGTCAGGCCGCCTCGGCCTGGCCGATCGGGGACTGCAGGACGTGGTCGACGAGGCGCATCACGAGCTGCCCGCCGCCGAGCCGGTAGCCGAACTCCTCCCACGTGAGCAGCTCACGGGAGAGCAGCTCTCCGACGGGACCCGGGTACAGCCGGGTGGCGCGGAACGCAGCGGCCCGCAGCCGCATCTTGTCGTGGTGATCCATGGGGACGGGGATCATGAGGACTCTCCTCCGGGGGTGCTGTCCGGTCCGGCGCGCTCTCAGCGCTGAGTCGCCACCCGTTGAGCTGTCCATGGTGAACCTCCCCGGTCAAACGTACCCGAAGAGTGACCGACATCTCATCCACACGAACGCCGGGTGACCGTCCGGTGTCGGTGGCCTGCCCGACCGCGCAGCGCGGTGTTCCGCAACGCTCCGCCGCACCCGTAGCGTGATCGGCATGACAGCGACCGACTCCGCCGTCCGTACCCGCGACGTGCTCTGGTCCGACGTCGAGGACATCTACGCCGCCATCCTCGCCCACCCGTTCATCGCCGGGCTGACCGACGGCACGCTGCCTCGTGAGTCGTTCCGGCACTACATCGTGCAGGACGCGCACTACCTGCGCGGCTACGCCAAGGCTCTCGCGGTGTGCGCCGCGAAGGCGCCCGACGAGGACGCCACGGTGATGTTCGCCGCCCATTCGGCCGGCGCCATCGCCGCCGAGCGGGACCTGCACTCCGCCCTGATGGGCGAGATGGGGAGCTCCCCCGAAGAGGCGATGCAGGAGCCGATCGCCCCCACGACGCAGGCCTACGTCAGCTACATGCTCGCGTCGGCGCTGGGCGGGTCGTTCGCCGACGCCGTCGGCGCTGTGCTGCCCTGTTACT
Source organism: Pseudonocardia xinjiangensis (assembly GCF_050948425.1). Classification (NCBI taxonomy): domain Bacteria; kingdom Bacillati; phylum Actinomycetota; class Actinomycetes; order Pseudonocardiales; family Pseudonocardiaceae; genus Pseudonocardia; species Pseudonocardia xinjiangensis. The sequence goes on from NZ_CP192009.1 coordinate 7,061,668, forward strand.
GGATCTATGCGCGGGTCGGCGAGGAGCTGCTGACCCGCAGCTCGCCCGATCCGCTCTACGCCCGCTGGATCGCGATGTACGGCAGCGACGACTTCCAGGCCGTGGTCGACTCGGTGCTCGCGCTCACCGACCGCATCGGGGCGGGGATGTCCGAGGGCGAGCGCACGGTGATGCGCAGGCACTTCCGCACCACGTCACGCTACGAGTGGATGTTCTGGGACGCCGCCTACCGCCTCGAGACCTGGCCGGTCTAGTGCCCCGTCAGCGGTGGTCGAGCCGGTCGGGGATGACGAAATGCAGGATGAACCCGACCACCGCCACCACGATCGCGCCGACGAACGCGGGGCCGAACCCGTCCACGCTGAACGGCAGGCCGATCCCTACGGCGATGTAGCCGACCAGCAGGAAGAGCAGCGCGTTCACCACCAGCCCGATGAGGCCGAGGGTCAGCACGTAGAACGGGCAGCCCACCACCTTGATGATCGGCTTCAGCACGGCGTTGACCACGCCGAAGATCAGGGCGACGACGACGAGGGTGCCGACCCGGCTGCCGGTGGTGCCCGCCGTGTCGTCGATGCCCGGCACGACGATGGTGGCCACCCACAGGCTGACCGCCACCACGGCCACCCGGATCGCGAGCGCGAGCGCGTTGGACACCGGGATCAGTCCAGCAGCGCCTGGTTGACCAGCGCGCGGAGCTGGGAGCGGATGGGGTAGGCGCTCGAGGGCATGAACTGGGTGAGGAACAGCGCCGTCACCTCGGCGGCGGGGTCGACCCAGAACGCGGTGCTGGCCAGGCCGCCCCACCCGTACTCGCCCTCCTGCGCCATCGCCTTTCCGGCTGCGGCGTCGACGACCACGGAGACACCGAGGCCGAAGCCGACACCGCGGAACGGCGACTCCGAGAACATGGGCCGCCCGACCTGGTCGAGGTCGGCTCCGCCGGGGAGGTGGTTCCGTGTCATGTAGGCGACGGTGCGCGGTGCGAGCAGCCGGACGCCGTCGAGCTCGCCGCCCCGCGCGAGCATCTGGCTGAAGCGGTGGTAGTCGGCCGCCGTGGAGACGAGCCCTCCACCTCCGGAGAAGTACGTGGGCGGCCGGGTGGCGCCCTCACCCATGGCGGAGCGGGCCAGCGCGCCGTCGTGGCCGCGCACGTACAGGGTGGCGAGCCGGTCGATGTCGTCCGAGGTGACCGAGAAGGCCGTGTCCTCCATGCCGAGCGGGCCGAGGATGTGCTCGGCGAAGAAGGCGTCGAGCGACTGCCCGGAAGCCACCTCGACGACGCGGCCGAGCACGTCGGTGGCCACCGAGTAGTTCCACTCCGCGCCGGGCTGGAACAGCAGCGGCAGCCCCGCGAAGACCTCGCAGGCTCCGGCGAGGTCCATCCCCCGCGGCGCCCCGAACTCCATGCCCTTCGCCCGGTACATCTCGTCGACGGCGTGCGCGTGGTGGAAGCCGTAGGTGAGCCCTGCGGTGTGGGTGAGCAGGTGCCAGATGCGGACCGGCTCGGTGGCGGGCACGGTGCCCGGGTTGGCCGCCGAGCCGCTGACGTAGACGCGGGAGTCGGCGAAGGCCGGGATGTAGCGCGACACCGGGTCGGTGAGCTCGAGCGCACCGCGCTCCAGGAGCATCAGCGCCGCAACGGACGTGATGGGCTTGGTCATCGAGTAGATGCGCCAGATCGTGTCGTCGGCGACCGGGCGTCGCGTCTCCAGATCGGCCAGCCCGTAGTGGCTCAGGTGCGCCACCTTGCCGCGCCGGGCGAGGGCGATCGTCCAGCCCGCGAGCCGGCCGTCGTCGACGTAGCGTTTGAAATGCGCGTCGATGCGCGACAGCCGCGCTCCGTCGATTCCGACCTCGTCCGGCTCCGCGTCAACCTTCAGCTGCGCCACGATCCGACCCTACATCCGCAAGATCTCCCGGCGCCGCCCCTCTCTTCCGAGGGATGCCGGCCCACCCGACAGGTCACACTTGTCCCCTGCGGCGGCGACGGCACGGGAGTATCGGGGCGTGGCCACCCGATTCGAGCCGGTCCTCGACGCCTCGCCCGCGCTGCGCGGCGACGAGGAGGTGCTCCATGCGCTGCTGCGCCGCCGGGCCGCAGGCAGCCGGGCCGACGGCAACCGGATCGCGCTCGTGGTCAGCGGTGGCGGCATGCGGGGCGCCTATGCCGGGGGGATGGCCCACGCACTCGACGACGCCGGGCTCGCGCCCTGGTTCGACGTGGTCTACGGCAGCTCGGCGGGTGCCTACATCGGCGCGGCCCTGCTGCTCGGCGACGGCCGCGGCTCGGCGCACATCTTCTTCGAGGACATGGCGTGTCGCGCCTTCATCGACCCGCGCCGGTTCGGGGTGCGCCGGCCGGTCGTGTCGCTGGACCACCTGATCGACCACGTCCTCGTCCACTCCAAGCCGATGGCGTGGGACCGGCTGGGCTCGTCCGCGATGCCGCTGCGGGTGGTCGCCACCGCAGCCGACGACCTGCAGCCGCACGTCCTCGAACCCGCCACGCCCGAGGAGTGGAAGCGGGCGCTGCGGGCGACCGCGTCGATCCCGCTGCTGGCCGGCCCACCGGTGGAGCTGCACGGGCGCCGGTGGATCGACGGGTCGGTCTCCGAGCCGCTGCCGGTGCTGCGCGCCCTGCGCGACGGCGCCACCCACGTGCTGGCGCTGCTCAACCGCACCGTTCCGGAGCTGCGCCGGGCCGACCCGGGCGCGGGGCCCGCCCGGTGGGCACGCGCGCTGGACCGGCTGGCCCCCGGGCTGGGGATGATCGCGCAGGAGAGCAACCGGCACGGCCCGGCGCTCGCCGTCCTCGACGACGCGGCCCATCCCTCGCGCGGAGGCGCGCACCTGCTGGCGCTCGTGCCGGAGCAGGACCTCGGTGTCCGCGGGCTCACCATCGACGTCGCCCGGGTGGAGCGCGCCGCGCGGGCCGGGTACCGGACGGTCGTCTCGGCCCTGCGCCGGGTAGAGCCCGATGTGATCCTCTGACCGCCTTGACCTGATCCGCAGGCGCCGGGAGTGTGACCGCGTGGACGCTGATGTCATCGTGGTCGGGGCGGGTCTCGCGGGTCTCGTCGCAACAGCCGAGCTCGCCGATGCGGGCCGGCGGGTGCTGCTGCTGGACCAGGAGCCCGACACGGGGCTCGGCGGCCAGGCGTTCTGGTCCTTCGGCGGACTGTTCCTCGTCGACTCCCCCGAGCAACGCCGGATGGGCATCCGCGACTCCTTCGATCTCGCGATGCAGGACTGGCTGGGCAGCGCCACGTTCGACCGCGGGGTCGACGACCCACAGGGCGAGGACTTCTGGGCCCGGCAGTGGGCCACCGCCTATCTCGACTTCGCGAACGGCGAGAAGCGCGCATGGCTGCACGGGCAGGGGGTGCGCTGGTTCCCGATCGTGGGCTGGGCCGAGCGGGGCGGCTACCTGGCCGACGGCCACGGCAACTCCGTTCCGCGCTTCCACATCACCTGGGGCACCGGGCCGGGGCTCGTCGCCCCGTTCGAGCGCCGGGTGCGCGACGCCGTCGCGAAAGGGCTCGTCGAGCTGCGCTTCCGGCACCGGGTGGACAGCCTCACGGTCACCGACGGGGCCGTCGACGGCGTGCGGGGCGCCGTGCTCGAGCCGAGCACCGCGGCGCGCGGCACGGCGAGCTCCCGCACCGAGGCCGGCGAGTTCGAGCTGCACGCCCAGGCCGTGATCGTCACCTCCGGCGGAATCGGCGCCGATCACGATCTGGTCCGTGCCAACTGGCCGTCCCGCCTGGGCCCGGTGCCGCGCCGCATGATCTCCGGCGTCCCGGAGCACGTCGACGGCCGGATGCTGGCGATCACCGAACGTGCCGGTGGGCGCCTGGTCAACCGCGACCGCATGTGGCACTACACCGAGGGCGTCCACAACTGGGACCCGATCTGGGGCCGCCACGGGATCCGGATCCTCGCCGGACCCTCGTCCCTCTGGTTCGACGCGCGTGGCAGGCGTTTCCCCGCGCCGAACTTCCCCAGCTTCGACACCCTCGGCACGCTCGAGGCGATCGCCCGGACCGGGTTCGACCACTCGTGGCTGGTACTCACGCGCAAGATCATCGAGAAGGAGTTCGCGCTCTCGGGCTCGGAGCAGAATCCCGACCTCACCGGCAAGGACGTCCGGGCCACCCTCGGCCGGATCCGGCCGGGAGCGCCGGCACCGGTGCAGGCGTTCATGGACAAGGGCGTGGACTTCGTCGTCGCCGACACGCTCACCGAGCTCGTCACGGGCATGAACAAGCTCGTCGCGAACACCGGCGGAGCGGGCGGGCCCGAACTGATCGAGCTCGCCGAGCTGCAGCGCCAGATCGTCGCCCGGGACCGGGAGATCGACAACCCCTTCACCAAGGACCTGCAGCTCGCTGCCATCCACGCCGCGCGGCGCTACCGCGGCGACCGGCTGGTCCGCATCGCGCCGCCGCACAAGATCCTCGACCCGGCGAACGGACCGCTGATCGCCGTACGGCTCAGCATCCTCACCCGCAAGACGCTGGGTGGCCTGCAGACCGACCTGTCGAGCCGGGTGCTGGGCGTCGACGCCACCCCCGTACCCGGCCTCTACGCCGCCGGCGAGGTCGCCGGGTTCGGCGGGGGCGGGATGCACGGCTACCGGTCGCTGGAGGGCACGTTCCTCGGCGGGTGCCTGTTCTCGGGCAGGCAGGCCGGCCGGGCGGCGGCGCTGTCCACAGCGTGACCCTGGCACGGCGAGCGGGCCCAGCAGTCGTCAACGGACGTGGCAAGCAGGCGGGCATCGTCCGTGCCGCTCGGCGCTCCCGACCGACCCCTGCCCGTGATCGTCCCGACCGGCGTAGCGCACTACGGTGCTCCGCCGACGTCCAGTTGTGGCGTCACAGACGACAGGGGCAGGCATGCGTGAACGCGGGTCCCGGACGGCCGCTCGACCCGGCCGCACCGCTCCACTCGCCGCGGTGGGGCTCGGCGCGGGCGACGGGCTGCTCCTGATCGCGCTCGCCGCGGTGGTGGCAGCCGACGGCGGCCGCGGTGGTGCGGTGGACACCACCGCGGCCGCCGTGGCCGTCCTCGGTGGACTGACCCTGCTCGGGGGCGCGGTCACCCTGTTCAGGAGGATGCCGATCGGCCGGGTGCTGCTGTCCACCGCAGCCGGCACCGTCGCCGCCGGCGTGGTGGTTCTGCTGACCGTGGCACCCGCACCGGACGGCCGTCTCGTCGACGTCGTGACCGGCGCGCTGCTCGTCGGGCTGCAGGCGGCGATCGTCGCCTGTGCACTGAGCCGCTCCACGCTCCTGTGGCTCGTCGGCGCACCGGACTCCCGCCGGAACCGGTAGGCCGGCGCTGCGACCGGCCTACCGGAGCGGGAACGGTTCGGTGGGCGCGCTCAGACGGCCGCGGAACCGACGAGGCTGGCGTAGACCACGATGTTGTCCTCGTAGCTGTGGGCCTCGCGGTTGAAGTCACCGCCACAGGTGATCAGGCGGAGCCCCGCATGATCGATGTTCCCGTAGACAGCTTCCGTCGGGAACTGATGCTTCGGGTACTCGGCCACCCGGTCCACGCGGAACAGCGCGGTGGTCCCGTCCTGCCGGGCCACAGCCACCTGGTCACCGGGCTTGAGCTCCGTCAGCTTCGAGAACACGCCGTCCTTGCCTGCCCAGTTGACGTGCCCGGCGATGACCGCCGGACCCAGCTCGCCCGGACTCGGCGCTCCCGTGTACCAACCCGCCGGGTAGGCACCAGGTGGCACCTCCATCGTGCCGTCGGCCTGCAGGCCGAGATCCATGAGCTCGGAGGTGACCCCGAGGCTCGGGATCTGGATCTTCACCGGCTCCGAACGGGGCAGGGGCGCCGCCAACGGCCCCCCGGAAGGAGCAGGAGCCCGTTCATCCGGGGCAGGAGCGGTCACCACCGGACGATCGGCGCCGGTCTCCATACCGCAGGCGACCAGCCCGAGACTGAACACGGCGCACAGCGCCGCCACCCCCGTCAGGACCCGAGTGAGGACCCGACGGGGGTGGCGGCGGACGAGGCGGTGACGCATCAGGCCTCGTGACGTCCTGCGCGCTGCCGCTGCGCGCGGCGCGCGGTCAGCGCGGCGGCTCCGCCCATGCCGGCCAGAGCGAGGGCACCGATCGCGTAACCGGCGGGCGTGGTGCTTCCGTCACCGGTCTCGACGCCACCCGAGGGCACGTTCGGGACCTGCGCACCACCGCCGCCGCCACCGCCGCCGTTGCCGTTGCCGTTGCCGTTGTCGTCGTCGCCGTTGTCGTCGTCGCCGTTGTCGTCGTCGCCGTTGTCGTCGTCGTCGTCGTCCTTGCCGTTGTCGTCCTTGTCGTGGTCCTTGCTCTTGTCGAAGTCCTCGGACTTGTCGTGGTCCTTGCTCTTGTCGAAGTCCTCGGTCTTGTCGTACTTCTTGTCCTTGTCGAAGTCCTCGACCTTGTCGAACTTCTTGTCATCCTTGTGGGACTCGACGTTGACCTCGTCGTAGTGCTTGTCCTTGTCCTTGTCATCCCAGCCGCGGTGGTCCTCGGCGTGCCGGTCGCCGCCGTTGCGGTCGTCGCGGTCCCGGTCGTCGCGGTCCCGGTCGTCGCCACCGATCGCCGGGATGGTGATGGCCGGGATGACGATCGGTCCGACGACGATCTCCGGGCTGAGCTCGGTGACGGCCGCCGCCCTGTGAGCCTGCGGCGGTCCCGCAACGGGGCCGCCCCCGCCCGGACCCTGGGCCGGAGCCGGGGACGCGCCCGCGACCCCCACCAGTGCCACCATCGCGGTGGCGGTTCCCACTGCAAGCGCCACACCCATCCAGGGTCGCAGCACTCTCGTGCGAGCGGAACTGTTAGCCGATGCCACGAGTTTTCTCCCTATCGGTGACGCCCGGACGGGCACCCGAAAAGGATCGGACCGCGCCGGGAACTGAGTTGGCTCCTCAGCGAGTTATAACGAACACCGCTCCGAACAGAAACGCCACAGGCCGGTGGTTACCGTTCTTTCACCCGCCCGTCCATAAAAACCCGTTCGGGGGAGAAAAGCTCGCAAGGACGACCACCCGCCGTAGTCATCGGCGGCCAGGTGTGCGATTCATGGTCGCTCGGCGGAGCCCGGCACTACCGGCCGGCGCCGTCGCGACCACACGCCGCGACGACGACGGGGCCGCAGCACGAGGGTTGGACGCGCAACGAGCGTCGCCAGGCGGTCCCGAGGGAGCGCTGCGGGCCGGGACGACACGGGAGACGGCACGCCGGCTGCAAGGACAGTTGATCGCCGCGGAACGCCCTGGCGGGCGGGGAGACCGGCGACCGGGACCTCGTCGGCGCGAACCCGGGCCGTGACGGCGTCAGGCCGTCGGCTCCTCGCTCGTGCCCGCCGCACCGTCCCGGCGGAACCGCAGACACCGGCGCTGCGGGGACCGGCACATCGAGCATTCGCTGCCGACCCGGAGATGTTCATGAGCGTCTCGGCCGTGGCCGCACGCGCAGGAGCCGCCACCCGGGGGCAGGCCGTCGGGCGCACCACTCGGCGGGTGCGTCAACTGCCGGGCCTGTTCGAGAATGTGGTCAGGCGCGTCCACCGGCGGCAGCGCGACCATTCCAACGATCGAGATCATCTGTTGCTCCTGAAGTCGGCGGGCAGACCGCCGCTTCGCCGGCACCCTCGTCACGAGGTATGTCGCAGATCTCCGCTCGCACGTTGCGACAATGTCCGGTCCCATTCGGGTGGACCCGCGATCCGAGAAGATCGAATACGCGGAAGCCCGGTGTCCGGCGGCCCGGATACGGGGAGCCGGTTCGCGACCGCCGGACGGTCAGCCCGGGAGCAGCGCCTCGACGCGGGCCAGCGTCTCGCGGACGTTCGCCTCGGTGACCGCGTGCGCCTCCGCCACGCTGAGCCAGCGCAGCGGAGCGTGCTCCTTCTCCGGGCGGACCGCGTCGGGTTCCGCGGTGGCCAGCACGAACCGCAGATCGGCGTGTTCGTGGGCGGGTTCGTCGCCCTTGGCGGCCACCGGAACGACCACCACGTGGACGAGGGCCCTGTCCGGCCACGGCAGCAGGTCGGTCAGCCCGCTCTCCTCACGCCCCTCGCGCAGCGCGACCTCCACCGGGTCGGTCTCCCCCGGGTCACCGTGGCCACCGACCTGCAACCAGGCCTGCTGCCGCTGGTGCCAACGCAACAGAACCCGGCCGCTCTCGGGATGCACGATCAGAGCCGACGCCGTGACGTGCAGCGGAGTCGAACGGAGCCACGGATCTTCCGCGCTCTCCACCAGTTCCAGGACCCGGGCCACGTCCGCGGCCTCGGAGGGACTGCGGGGCCGGAATCCGCTCAGCACGTCGAGGCACGCCGTGGACACCGCGCCAGCCTAACGGAACACCTGTCCCGTCCCGCCCGCGCCGAGCCGGTACCGACAATTCGCCGCACATCACGCGTAGGATCACCCCATCAGCGATCAGAGGAATACGATGACGACTGCCCCCGGCGCGATGGCCGACGTCCGCGACATGTATCTGACACACGTCTTGCTTCGCCGGGAGTTCAGCCAGGCGCCGACGTTGGTCCGTGGTGTCCCGGAAGGCGATGTGAAGCGGGCCGAGGTGATCAGCCGGCACATCACCGTCATCAGCACCCTTCTTCATGCGCACCACGGGGGCGAGGACGCACTACTGTGGCCGAAACTGCTGGAACGGGGACCGGCCGAAATCGCGTCCGTCGTGCACATGATGGAAGGTCACCACGAATCCATCGAGCAGGCGAACGGAGAGATCGCCGCGGCGCTCACCGGCTGGCGTCGTGATGCGTCGTTCGCACACCGTGAGGCATTGGCCGCGGCCCTCGATCGCCTGATCTCGGTGCTCGTCGAGCACACCGCACTGGAGGAGCAGCACATCCTGCCATTGGCGGAGAAGTACGTCACGGCCGCGGAGTGGCAGGAACTCGGCGCCCACGCCATGGGTGAAGTCCCGAAGAAGCACCTGCCGCTGGCCTTCGGAATGGCGATGTACGAAGGCGACCCGGAGGTCGTGCAGGCCGTTCTCGCCCAAGGCCCGCTCGTCGCGCGGCTTCTGATGCCGGTCATCGGGCCGCGGGCGTACGCGGCGCACGCCAGGCGCCTGCACGGCACGGCCACCCCCACCCGCTCGGCGGTGTGAGGAGGCGGACCCGGTGCAGGTACCACGGAAGGGTGCAGGCGTTACGGAAGGTCGGGGAGCGCCTCGGTGCCGTACTTGGCGAGGATCGAGAGCACCCGCTCGTCGATGCGCTCCGGGCCCCACGGCTGCACCATGACGCCCGCCTCGGGCTCGTCGCCGCCTTCGATGAAGGTGCTCTCCGTGCCACCGGGAGTGTAGAAGAACAACATTCGCGCCGGATGCAGCCCGACGTTCATGAACCGGTGCCGAATCTTCCGCGGAACGAAGACGAGATCTCCGGCGTAGGCCATGAAGGTCTTGTCGCCGTCGAGGAACTCCAGTTCCCCTGACAACAGGAAGAACGTCTCGTCCTGGTCGGCGTGGGTGTGCGGTACCGGACCACTGCCGACGGGCACCGATGCGTCGATGACACCCAGCGCCCCGTTCGTATCCTGCGCTCTCAGCTTCGTCGTGTACACATCACCCGAGAACCACTTCGTGATGCCCGCGCCGGACGGCACGTACACGGCGCCTCGCGTCGTGTAGCGCGGATCATCTCCGGCGGTGGGCAACGAAATACTCACTACTGCTCCTCGAGAATCGGATCACACCACGCTGGGGCCGTGCGGGGTTTTCCCTTACCGGTGGTCTTCACATTGATCATTCATGGTCACATCTTCGACCACGTTCGACGGTGTGCCGCCAGTGGCCGACACCGATGACCGGAGTCCGGCGGCGTTTCTCGAATTCCGGTACGGGCGGCCGGGTGGTGGAGAATAGCCGGCAGGACATCGGCACCGGTGGCCTCATCAGCACCCAGGAGGCGCCAGTGGCCGGATCCGGATCGCGGCTGTGGACCGAACTCGCGCGGAACGACGTCCACGGACCGCTGCCGATCCTTCTCCTGGTGCTGACCACGGCGACAGGGCTGGTCGACGCCGTCAGCATCCTCGCCCTCGGCAGGGTCTTCGTCGCCAACATGACCGGGAACGTGGTGTTCGTGGGATTCGCGCTGGCAGGCGCGCCCGGGTTCTCGCTGGTCGCGTCCCTGGCCGCCCTGGCGGGGTTCCTCGTCGGCGCGTTCGCCGGCGGCCCTCTCGTCGAGCGCTGGAGCGGACATCGAGGCAAGCTCCTGCGCAACGCCACGGCGATCGAGTTCGGGCTGGTGGTGGTCGGTCTCGCGTGCGCCGTCCTGCTGGCATCCACTCCCGGAGTCATGGCGGCAGCGGTCGTGGCCGCCTTCCTGGCGGTCGCCATGGGACTGCAGAACGCGGCAGTCCGTCGGCTCGCCGTGCCGGACCTCACCACCACGGTCCTCACCATGACGTTGACGGGCATCGCAGCGGACGGCCGCAAGGGCGGGTACCCGACGGTCGCGCGACGGGTGCTGGCCGTGCTGACGATGCTCGTCGGTGCGCTGGTCGGTGCGCTGCTGGTGCTGCATGTAGGCCTCGGATGGGCGCTCGGTTTCGCTGCGGTACTACTGGCGATCGTGGCCCTGGTCGCCACCCTGCGCAGCCGCCGTGCCGAAGGGTGGCACGTTCGCGGCGCGGGGTAGCCCATCGCTCGCCGGACCGGAAACCCGACGACCGCGGCGCGCGGTGCTGCCAGGATCGCGCCGTGCATCGTCGTGACCTACTGCGTTGGCAGTTCGACCTGGTGTGGTCGCTGCTGGACTACCACCTGCAGCGGCTGACGGCGGCGGACTTCCGGTGGGAACCCGCCGCCACCTGCTGGACGCTGAGACTCGACGCCGGCGGCTCGTGGGTGCCGGACTGGGAGGACCACGAGCCCGACCCGATCCCCGTGCCCACGATCGGCTGGATCATCTGGCACGTCGGCTGGTGGTGGAGCGTGACGATCGACCACACCCGGGGACGCCCGCCCCGGCACCGCACCGAGATCGCCTGGCCCGGCGACGGCGAGGCAGTCGAGTGGCTGCACGGCCTTCGCACCGAGTGGTCCGCCGCCATGGAGGCGCTGACCGATGCCGACCTCGACCGGATCGCGCCGTTCCCGTGGCAGAACGACCCTCAACACACCGTCGCGCACATGGTCGCCTGGGTGAACGCCGAGCTGATGAAGAACGCCGCCGAGATCGGGCAGCTGCGCCTGGTGCGGGCCGCTCAGGCCTGACGGTCGGAGTACGCCGGACGGGCCGATGTGTACGGTCGTACATGTACACCTGTACATGAGGAGTCCACCGTGCCGTACGTGTTCCTGCTCGCCGCCATCGCCGCCGAGGTGCTCGGGACGAGCCTGCTGAAGGCCACCGAGGGGTTCACCCGGCTCTGGCCCAGCGTCGCGTGCCTGGCCGCCTACGGGGTCTCCCTCGTCTTCCTGACCCAGGTCGTCAAGACGGTGCCCGTCGGCGTCACCTACGCCGTGTGGTCCGGCCTGGGCACGGCCGCGATCGTCGCCATCGGCGTCGCGTTCCTCGGCGAGTCCCTGAGCGTGGTGAAGGTGCTCGGACTGGTGCTCGTGGTCGCCGGCGCTGTGGTGCTCAACCTCGGCGGGGCACATTGACCGACCGGCGGGTTCCCCGGCGCCGGGACCCGGAAGGACGGCGCCGGGCGATCGTCTCCGCCACGGTGGAGGTCATGGCCGAGCACGGCCTGTCGAGGGTCTCGCACCGGTTGGTCGCCGACCGTGCCGACGTGCCCCTCGGGTCGACGACGTACTACTTCCCCGCGTTGTCGGACCTGGTGTCGGCCGCCGTCGAGCAACTGGCCCGGTCCTACGCCACCGAGATGCAGGAATGGGGACGGCGCCTCGCCGACGTCGAGCACCCGCGGACGGCGCTCGTCCAGCTCGCCGCCGACTACCTGGCCGATCGCGCGCGAGCGATCGTCGAGATCGAGCTCTACGTGGCGGCGGCCCGGGAGCCCGCCCTGCGCCCGCCCGCGGAGATGTGGATCGCTCAGCTCCAGGAGATCCTGGAACCGGTCACCGGCCCGGTCCGGGCACGGGCGGTCAGCATGCTCCTCGACGGCGCGATGCTCCGCGCCGTGGTGAGCGGTGCGGAGCTCGACGTCGAGGCGCTCGACCTTGCGCTGCGGTCCGTGCTGGACCCGGCGTAGCGCGGCACTGCACCAGAAAAGGAACTCCCGAATCGGCAGATGTCCACATCGTGTCGATGAATCCGTTATCGGTGTGAGCTGTCACCAGATCTTCGCGCGATCGGCCCCCGCGCGGCACGATGGGCCGGAATGAACCTGGGAGACGGGCCCACCGTCGTCGACGACGCCGTTCATCGCGACGTCGCGGTGCGACTGGACGGGGTATCAAAGGTATTCGCCGGCCGCCGGGAGGTGGTTCACGCCCTCAGCGATGTCGATCTGTCCGTTCCCACCGGACAGTTCCTGTCGGTCGTCGGCCCTTCCGGATGCGGCAAGTCGACGTTGCTGCGGATCATCGGGGGCCTGGAAGAAGCCACCTCGGGTTCGGTCCGCCTCGGCTCGTCGGCCGCTGAGCAGCACCAGGCGCGGGTGGCCTTCGTGTTCCAGGACAACGGGCTGTTCCCGTGGCTCACAGCGACACAGAATGTGCAGTTCGGGCTGCGAATGGCGGGAGTCGGCAAGAAGGAACGCGCCGAACGGGCCGCGCACTGGCTCAGTCGCGTCGGCCTGCACGCCTTCGCCGACTCGTATCCGGACCGGCTCTCCGGTGGCATGCGGCAGCGCCTTTCGCTCGCCCGCGCTTTCGTCACCGAGCCCGACATCCTGCTGATGGACGAGCCGATGGGCGCGCTCGATGCGCAGACCCGGTCGCTCATCCAGGAGGATCTGATCCAGTTGTGGGAGCAGAACCGCAGGACGGTTGTCATGGTCACCCACTCCATCGACGAGGCGCTCCTGCTCGGCGACCGGGTGCTCGTGATGAGCAGGCGACCGGCGGAAATCACGTCGGACATCACGGTCGATCTCGATCGGCCACGCGGCATGGCCACCACGGCGTCACCGCGGTTCGTCGAACTCAAGCTCTCCCTGTGGGAGTCCCTGCGCAACGAGGTTGCGGCGAGCATGCAGGACCCGGTGTGAGCGATACCCGCTCCCTACCACCCGTGAGCGCGACATCCGGATCCGCGCAGCGCCGGCGTGCGACCGGGACGAACGAGACGGCGGAGATCGCCCGGATCGCCCGCCGCGACCGGCGCAAGCGTGGCCGGGACGTACTTCTCGGCATCGCGACACCGGTGGTGCTCGTCCTGGCCTGGCAACTCACGACGTCCCTCGGCCTGGTGGACCCGGTGATCTTCACGCCGCCCACCCAGATCATGTCGGCCGCGGGCGACCTGCTCGCCGACGGCACTCTCGAGCAGGACGTCATGGCCACCCTGGTCCGCCTCGGGGTCGGTTACCTGGTCGGCGCCGCCGGCGGCATCGTCGTCGGTCTCGCGCTGGGCCTGTCCCGTCCGCTGCGGGCGGCGTTCTCGCCGTTGTTCGCGGCCCTGTACGCCATTCCTCAGATCGCCCTGTTGCCGCTGCTCCTGGTGATCTTCGGAATCGGAGAGCTGCCGAAGATCCTGACGGTGGTCGCCGTCACCTTCTTCGTCATGGAGATCAACACGATCTCCGGGATCCGCGACCTGGACCCGCGGCTGCGCGAGGCCGGCCGGGCCTACGGTGCCACCGGCTGGCGTCAACTGGTCCACGTCCTGCTGCCCGGATGCCTCCCGTCGGTGTTCACCGGGCTGCGGGTGGCCATCGCATTGGCACTGGTGGCGATCACCGCCACCGAGATGGTGGCCTCGAACGACGGGCTCGGGTATCTGGTCTGGAACTCCTGGCAGTTGTTCCAGCCGCCCAACATGTATGTCGGGCTGGTGGCCATCGCGCTGCTCGGCGCCGTGTCCACCGGTGTCGTCCTCCTGGCCGAACGCGTGGCACTGCCGTGGTCGACCCGCCACTGAGGCGGCCCCCTCTCATCCGACACAAGGACAAAAGGACACAAGACTGCAGGAGAAGGAGCTCATCCGTGCGTGTTCGTCATCCACTGCTCACCGGCGGGATCATCGCCATCGCTGCCGCGGCGCTGGTGGCCTGCGGCAGCAGCGCTCCGTCCGCCTCGGCCCCCGCGCAACCGAGCGACACGACGGTCGACGTCGCCTACGTGCCCGCGTCGCTGTTCGCGCCGCTGTACGTGGCGATGGGCAAGGGTTACTTCACGCAGCGCCACATCGACGTCCACCTGACGACGGTGGCGGCGGGGCAGGACGCCATCGCGCTCGCGGCGAGCAACAAGGTGCAGGCGGTGCTCGCGGGTTTCTCCGCGGGCATGTTCAACGGCATCAACTCGGGGCTGGACGTCAAGGTCGTCGGCTCGATGGCCGGCGAACCGAGCGGGCAGGCCGCCGACGGTCTCGTGGTCAGCTCGCAGATGGCGGGCACGGTGAAGACCCCCGCCGATCTCCGGGGCAAGAAGATCGGGGTCAGTGGCGGACCGGGTGCCGCAGGCGGCTATCTGCTGGCCGAGGCGCTGGCGCCCTACCACCTGACGCTCAAGGACGTCACGCCGGTGAACCTCCCGTTGCCGGAGCAGGCGGCCGCACTGAAGTCCGGAGGGGTCGCGGCGGCGCTGATGTCCAGTCCGTTCCTGTCCGACGCGGTCAGCTCCGGGACCGGCAAGCTGATCGCGAGCGCCCAGCCGGGCACCTCCGTCACCGGCGTCATCTACGGTGACGCCTTCGCCAAGTCCCCCGCCGCACAACCGTTCTTCGACGCTCTCGCCCAGGGCGCGCAGGACCTGCAGGGTGCCCAGGCCAAGGCGACCCCCAACCTGGAGATCGAGGCGAAGGCCATCGGACAGAAGCTGAGCGTGCTGCAGCAGCAGCCCGCTGACGTGTTCGATCCCCGCCTCGCCCCGCCCGTCGCCACGCTCGACTCGATGCAGCAGGTGTTCCAGCAGGCGGGCCTGCTGAACTACAGCACGCCGCTGCCGAGCTCCCGCTACGTCGACAACACCTACTCGGCCAACGTCCCCAAGACCTGACGACCGACGCCCGCACCGCCGGCGTCAGCGAGCCCGGAGCCGGCGGTGCAGGCGCAGTTCGTGGAGATCGACCCCGCCCGGCCCGCGGTCGGTCTTGGTCTGCCCGTCCGGGACCCACCCGGTGCTGCGGTAGAAACCCAGGGCCCGGTCGTTTCCCGCCAGCACCCAGAGCGCGGCGCTGACGAAGCGGGCCGTGAGCCGCTGGATCGCGGCGCTGTGCAGCCGGCCGCCGATACCTTCGCGCCAGCGCCCGGGGTGGACGTAGAACGCGTACAGCTCGCCGGTGTCCTCGCTCGCAGCGCCGCCCCGGTCCGGCCCCATGGAGACGAATCCGAGAACGGTGGTGTCGTCGGCCGCGACCAGAACGGGATCTCGGGCCGAGGGATCGCTCAGAATCGCGGTCCATACCTGCTCGCGACCCGTGACGGAGAGCCCGGAAAGGACATCGGCGGGCAGCAGTCCGCGGTAGGCCTCCTGCCAGGACGAGACGTGCACGGCGGCGATCCCGCGGGCGTCCTCCGGCCGCGCTTCTCGTATGACGATCACGCGCGAGAGGTTGCCATCCGGGCGGGGGTCGCGCTTCAGCCACTGCTCGGCCCGGCAGCCGCGTCATGGACACATGTCGCTGTCGGATGCGCTTGAAATCCGCGATATGTGTCCATGTCGCGGGATAGCGTCCCCCGGGTGCAGCGTGCAGACGGTAGTGCCGGCGATGTCGACTATCACGTGATCGGCTCCGGCTACAGCGACTACCGCCGCCCGGATCCGGAGATCGCCGCAGTCCTGCACGACGCGCTCGGAGCGGCGACCACGGTGCTGAACGTGGGCGCGGGCGCCGGTTCCTACGAGCCCAGCGATCGGCAGGTCACCGCCGTCGAGCCGGCGGCATCGATGCGTGCCCAGCGCCCGGCCGACCGGCCGCCGGCGCTGGATGCGACGGCCGAGGACCTGCCGTTCGCCGACGGCGCCTTCGACGCGGCGATGGCGGTCCAGACCGTGCACCAGTGGACCGACCTGGCCCGGGGCCTGGCCGAGCTCCGACGGGTCACCCGCGGCCCCGTTGCCGTGCTGACCTCGGATCCGGTCCTGCTGCCCCGGTTCTGGCTGAACCGTTACGCACCCGAGGCGATCGACGTCGAGGCCCGCCGCGACCCGCCGCTCGACGCCATCACCGCCGGTCTCGGCGGGCGGTGCACCGTCACCCCGGTCCCGATCCCGCTGCACTGCGTCGACGGGTTCTGCGAGGCCTACTACGGCCGTCCGGAGCTACTGCTCGACCCGGGAGCGCGTCGGGCCATGTCGACCTGGAGCTTCGTACCGCCCGCGGTCCACGAGCGGTTCGAGCACGACCTGGGGCGGGACCTGGCCGAGGGTCGCTGGGACGCCGACCACGGGCACCTGCGCACGCAGGCCCACTTCCTCGGCTCGCTCGTCCTCGTCGTCTCCCACCGGCCCTGACTACGGGGCTGCGGTATCGAGCGCGGCGGGGTCGGCGCCACCTTGCAGCCAGCGGCGGAGCAGTTCCTTGCGAACCTTCCCCATGGAGTTGCGCGGCAGTGCGGGCACGGCCTCGACCCGGCTGGGTTGGTACCACTCGGTCATGCCCAGCTCGTCGAGGTACTTCCGCAGATCGGCGATGGAGGGCGGCGCGGTGCGGGTGACGACGACGGCGCAGGCCAGCTCGCCGCCGCCGCCGTCCGGATAACCGACGAGCGCCACGTCGTCGATGTCCGGGTGTCCCAACAGCGCCGTCTCGACATCGTTGACGGGGATCATGAACGCGCCCCCGATCCGGTCGGCGGCGCGGCCGAGCAGTTGGATGCCGCCGCGACCGTCCGGGACGGCCAGGTCGCCCGTGTCGTACCAGCCGTCGTCGTGCTCGGCGATGACGGTCACCTCGCCGCTGTCCCGGCCCACGGTGGCCAGGCACACGGGGGCTCCCCGGATGAACAGCCGCGCGGCCTGCTCTGCGGTGGCGCCGCCCTCGTGCCGCAGGTCGAGCTCCACTCCGGGAATCGGTCGGCCGACGCTGTGGGCGATCCAGTCGGCGGGATCATCGCGCCGGATGAACGTGCAAGATCCAGCCGTCTCGGTCATTCCCCACGCCGTTCGCAGGGGCAGCCCGAGAACCGACTGCACGTCCTCGATCAGAGGGCCCGGGGTCAGCGTCCCGAAGGACACGACCGTGTCGAGGGCCGGCAACGGGGTGGGCCGGCTGCGCAACTCCGTGATCAGCGCGGACAGCGTGACCGGCACTCCGCCCAGCAGGCTGACCGCGTTCTCCGTCATCAGGTCCACTGCCGTTTCCGGCTCCCATGTGTCCAGCAGGACCGTGCGCCCACCCACGAGCAGGGGCACCAGGATGGAGAGACCGGTGCCTGCGATATGGGTCAGCGCGGCCGAACTGAGGAACACATCCGCCGACCCGTATCCGTCCTCGAACGTCGGGGCGGAGTAGGCGGCATACAGGGTGTTCAGGGTGTGCAGCGCCGCTTTCGGCTCCCCCGTGGTGCCGGAGGTGAACAGCACCAGGCCGACCCGGTCCGGATCCGCGGACAAACCGCCGAGAGCTGTGGCATGAGTGCGCTCCCACGGAACGTTCTGAAAGTGCTCGACGAAATCAATCTCGTCGTCCGAGGCATCACCGAGCACCACCCGATGGCGCAGATCAGGCAGCCGCGGCGCGAACTCGGCCAGCGCCGACGCGTGTTCGAAGCCGTCCCACCGGTCGATGCTGATGAAGACCCCGGCCTGCAGCCGACGCAGTACCCGCTCCAGTTCGCGCGGGCGAATGCTCGTGATGATCGGCGCGAACACGGCCCCGATCCGGGCGCACGCCAACAGGAGTACGTTCACCTGCCAACGGTTGGGCAGTTGGAGCGCGACCACCTGCCCCGGGCGGACCCCCAGTTCGTACAGGGCACCGGTGAACCGTTCGACGTGGTCGGCGTA
Source organism: Pseudonocardia xinjiangensis (assembly GCF_050948425.1). Taxonomy (NCBI): domain Bacteria; kingdom Bacillati; phylum Actinomycetota; class Actinomycetes; order Pseudonocardiales; family Pseudonocardiaceae; genus Pseudonocardia; species Pseudonocardia xinjiangensis. Next base: position 7,079,742 of record NZ_CP192009.1, read on the forward strand.
CTGCCGGTACGTCAGCCGCTCGACGCCGGTACCCATCTGATGAGCAACGATGGCGATCGCCTCGGGGGACTCGTCCCGCCACCGCGTCAGGTCGTCGAGAACAGTGCCCTCCCGCCAGACCCGCGACTCGCGGAACCGGCGGACCGTCGAATCCGGCGGCCGCAACGTCAAGGCCTCCCGGAAACCGGCCTCGTTCACCACTCTCGGCACGTCATTCACCCGTGGTTCATTCATATCCGACTCACACCTCTCACCTCTTCGCAGGCGCCTCATCCAACCATGATCAGCATTGCTACCACAGTTTCACAATTCGGCGAAAAGCGAGAAAGTAGACAATCAATACTCAGCATCCGGGCCGTGCCGCCGGCGCTCCACAGGGCACCGTCAAGTGCGTTGCCGCGTGGCGGTGCAGGTGCTGAGATGCACGGGTGATGTCGTCTGCGCAGCTCCGGTGGTGGTCGCCTACCGGGCGACCGTGAGCTTGCGCTGTTCTCGGCTGCCGTAGGGGCCGAGGACTGACGTATCCCTCCCGGATCTTCGGATCCCGGCCCGAGGCGGCTGGTGTCCCGAAACCGGAAGGACCACCTGATGTCCCGCTCTACGTCGCTCCCACCACTGGATTCGCCTGCCGCTCGGGCGGCCTCGGGTCCGTGGCCGACCGTGCTCGCCGCGCTGCTCCGCGGCGAGGATCTGCCGGCGCTGCGCGCGGAACAGGTGATGGACGAGATCATCGCGGGCACCGCAACCCCCGCCCAGATCGCCGCGTTCGCCGTGCTGCTGCGGGCGAAAGGAGAAACCGCCGACGAGATCGCCGGGTTGACGACCTCCCTGATGCGCAACGCCACCCCGGTTCGTCTCGAGGGGACGGCCGTCGACGTCGTGGGCACCGGGGGCGACGGAGCCGACACGGTGAACATCTCGACGATGGCAGCCCTGGTGGTGGCAGGCACGGGCCGGCGCGTGGTCAAACACGGGGGCCGCGGCGCCTCGTCGACATGCGGCACCGCCGATGTCCTCGAAGAGCTCGGGATATGCATCGGGCTGCGAGCAGACGGCGTCGCGCGCACGGTCACGACCAGCGGGATCGGGTTCTGCTTCGCGCCCGTCTTCCAGCCCGGCCTCGCCCATACCTCCGCACCGCGCCGTCAGATCGGTGTGCCCACCGTGTTCAACCTGCTCGGGCCCCTCGTCAACCCGGCGCGACCGGTCGCCTCCCTGATCGGCTGCGCCGACAGCACCAAGGCTCCGTTGCTGGCCCGGGTGTTCGCCGACCGTGGCGTCACCGCGCTGGTCGTCCGCGGCGACGACGGCCTCGACGAGCTCACCACGACGACGACCTCGACGATGTGGATCGCCGGCGGTTCACAGGTCGCCCGCGTGCGGATCGACCCGTCGGCTCTCGGGATACCGGCCGCGCCCGCCGGTGCCCTGCGCGGGGCCGACCGCGTCCACAACGCCGGGGTCGTCCGCGACGTCCTGGCGGGGAAACCCGGCCCGGTCCGGGATGCGGTGCTGCTCAACGCCGCCGCCGCGATCGTGGCCCATGACGTCGCCGACGGTCGTCATCCCCCCGACGCCGTCCCCGGTGCGCTCCCAGCGGCACTCGACCTCGCAGCCCGGTCCGTCGACTCCGGCGCCGCAACCCGCACCCTCGAGCACTGGGTGGCCACCAGCAACGCCGAGGAGGCCCGGCGATGATCAACGATCTACGCTCGGGACGTGATTCTGCGTGCGCCTGCCGACCGTGAGGGCGCCGTGGTCGAGACGCTGCTGCCGGGCGTCAGCCTCGACGGTGCCGCGGTCGTTCACAGCGGTTCCCACGACGTCGTACTGCTCCCCGGCGTCGCGGCCGTGCGGATAGCCAGGAGCGCACCGGCTGTCGAGTACCTTCCCCGCCGAACAGCCCTGCTCGAGGAGCTCGCCACGACCGGGCTCCCGTTCGACACCCCGGTTCCGCTCGGTCCGGTCGTCTCGACGCTGGACTGGACCGCGGTCGCCGTGTCGTGGGTCCCCGGCCGGCACGCACCGCCCGGCACCGGTGATCCCGCGACCCTTCGGGATGTTCTCGACGCACTTGCCGCGGTCGACCTTGAACCGCTGGTCGAGCTTCTCGACGTCCCCCACGCCTATGCCGGCCGGGAACGCTGGGAGGAACTGATACTCGCCGAAGCCGTTCCGCGGCTTCCACCGCGCTTGCGCGACTCCGCAGTGCGGCGCGTCGAGGCGGTGCTGGCACTCGACCCCGTTCCGCCCCGGCTCGTCCACGGCGACCTCTGTGGCGAGAACATGCACTGGTCGCCCGACGGCCACGTCATCGGCGTCATCGACTGGGACCTCGCCCATGCCTTCGACCCCGCCATCGACGTCGCCTGCCTGGCCCACTCGCACGGCTGGCCAACCCTCGCGAAGACGGTCGACCACGCCACGTACGCCAGGGCCCGAACCTGGTACGGCACGTTCGCACTGGAGCAGATCGTCAAGTACCTCCTCGACGACGCCGACCCCGAGGCGATGACCGAGTGCGTCGGGCGTGTCGTCCGCTGGATGGACTCCGACGGCCTGGGCTGAGGACGGTCCCGGACAGCCGGTCAATCCGGGTTGACCCGGACTTGTGGAGCGCGAACCGGGGAACGTCCGGATTCCGGGGGTGGGGATGCCCACCGACACTGGCCGCCGTGATCGAAGCGGGGGTGCGGGTCCGGACGGGATCAGCGGTGCGGGCGGCAGTGGTGTTCGTCGGTGCGGTCGTCGTGGGCGGGGTGGCCGGGTACGCGCTCGTCGAACTGACCGGGGTGGGCAGCGTGCGCTGGGCCAACACGCAGCTCGCCGACCTCGCCTCCGCCGCCGGGGCGCTGGGTGCAGGTCTGCTGGCCGGACGCCTGCTGCTCCCCCGCGACGGCTCGGCGTTCCTGGTCCGCGTGCCGGACGGTCCCGCCGCCGGGTGGCCTGGTCCGCGGTCCGGTGCGGCGACGCTCGTCGCGGCGCCACTGCTGCTGCTCGTCGCAGAGGCGGTCCGGTCGGGGCACTACTACTTCTTCCCGGCACAGCTGTCGGGCATGGTCACCGATCCGGGCATCCTGCTCACCTCGTACGCGCTCTACACAGCCGGACTGGTGCTGATGGTCCCGGCATCGCTCGCGCTGGCCGGGCTGATCGGGCGGGAGCAGCCGGGCTGGGCGTTCTGGGGCGCCACCACCGCGGTCGTGGGCTGCTGCGTCCGCATCTTCCAGGAGGGAATCAGCTTCCTCGCGCTGCAACTCGTCGGCGTGCTGGGGCTGGAGGCCGCGACCGGCGCTGTCGCTGACACCTACGGCGCCTGGTACGTGCTCGTCCCCCTCAACGGCACCGACAACGTCGCGTGGGGCGTGCTGGCGATCGGCGCCTACCGGGCCCGGGTGCTCGGCTGGGTGCCCGCGCTCGCCGTGGCGTTCATGCTGACCCACTACAGCGGGGTGCTGAAGGGCACCGACCTCAACTCGCTGACCGGCGCGGTCCTCCTGGCCGCCGCACTCGTCCCGGTGGGCGTGGCGCTGTGGCGCAACGCCCCGCCGGTCTCCCGGTGGGTGTGGTGGGGCGGTATCGCGTCGGTGGTGCTCCTCGCCGCGCAGTATCTCTTTGCCGTGCTCAGCGGGTTCCAGACTCTCGGCTGAGCGGGAGCGAGCGTGCTGCCGGCTCAGCTGACGCTCGTGGTTCCGCGCGCTGGCCAGGGTCCTCGCAGGGCCCGTGGGTGCTGCGAAGACCACAACGGGCGCGCGTCGCGATCAGCAACGCCGGTCTGCGATGAGTTGAGCTCGGGGCCGTGGTCTATCTCACGACCGCGACGGGTATCTCCGTCGCGCCCTCCGGCCCCCAGGGAGACGATCCAGTGATCGCGAACCAGACCCCCGCCGACGAGTACCGCGAGATCGCCGGCCGGTTCACCGAGCTCGTCGAGGCCGTGCCCGACGATGCCACGTGGAGCCGCCGGTCTCCTGTCGCCGAATGGACCGCCCGCGACGTCGTGGGGCACCTCGTCGAGTGGTTTCCCGGCTTCCTGGCCGGCGGCGCGGGCGTGACCCTGCCGCAGGGGCCCAGCGTCGACGAGGACCCGGTGTCCGCCTGGCGCACCATGAGCGACGGCGTCCAGGCCGTCCTCGACGACCCCGCATCGGCCGACAAGAAGCTGGTCAACCGGCACATCGGCGAGGTGGCGCTGCCCATGGCGATCGCGCAGTTCTTCACCAACGACGTCTTCATGCACACGTGGGACCTCGCCCGCGCCACCGGCCAGGACGAGACCCTCGACCCTCAGCGCTGCGCCGCCCTGCTGGAGCAGATGCAGCCCCTCGACGACGTGCTGCGCTCCAGCGGGCAGTACGGGCCGAAGGTCGACGTCCCCGACGACGCCGACGCGCAGACGAGGATGCTCGCCTTCATCGGGCGCAACCCCCTGTGAAGGGCCGCCGCCCGAACCCCAGCGCTAACGGGCGCGCGTCGCGTTCGGCAATGCCGACTGCCGATGAGTTCCGGCCGGGTCGCGGGTCTGTTCTGGTGTCGCAACGCGCGGCACGAGACACCACGGAGGACGCCATGACGACCACGTCGAGCAACCCGACCACGCTGCCCGGCGCCCCGCCCGTCGTCGACCTGGCCACCTGGCAGGCCGCACGTGACGAGCTCCTGGTCCGCGAGAAGGCCCACACGCGCGAGGGCGACGCCCTCGCCGCGGCCCGCCGCCGACTGCCGATGGTGGAGCTCGACGGGACGGTCGAGGTCGTCGGACCGGACGGCCCTGTTCCGTTCCTGGACCTGTTCCAGGGTCGCGACGAACTCGTGGTCTACAAGCACATGTGGTTCGACGGCGCGCCGCACCAGGGGCAGTGCGAGGGCTGCACGACCACGGCCTGGCACCTGAAGGACGCCGTCTACCTCAACGCCCGCGGCGTCTCGTTCGCCGTCCTGACCACGGGCCCGTGGGACGAGGTGGCCCCATACGTCGAGTTCATGGGTTACACCCAGCCCTGGTACTCGGTGCGCGGTGTGGAGGAGCCGGTCGGCGGCAACATGGGTTTCATCACCTGCTTCCTGCGCGACGGCGACCGCGTGTTCCTCACCTACTCCACGACGGGCCGAGGCAACGAGCCGGTCAACGGGTCCATGAGCCTGCTCGACATGACACCTCACGGCCGCGGCGAGACGTGGGAGGACAAGCCCGAGGGCCGGCCCGAGGGGCGTCCGGCGTGCTGGTCGTGGCGCTCGGACGCCGACGGGAACGCCACCTGGGGCCCAGCCAGCCGCCCGGTGCCGCAGTGGACCCGCCCCGGCGCGACCCCCGTGGAGTCCCTGGGCCGGAACGGCCACCACCACTGACGGTGCCGTCTCTCGAGCGACCGTGGCCGACTGTCGTTCGGCGCGCTGGTTGCGGCCCTCGCAGAGCCCATTCCCACCCTCGCTCTCTGGCAGCCTGGGGCCATGGCTTTGATCCGAAAGGTCCATGCCGCGTAGGCGACCGGCCCAAGTACGGGCTCGCAGCCGTCGTCAGCGACACCCCACGCCGATTCACGGCGTTCCGCTGTCCACCAGCCGCGCTCTCGATCGGCTCGACCGGCCCCACCTTTCGTCCGGCTGGGTCCGCAGCCATCTACTCACGTGGCGCGACGTAGCTCGAAAACCGTCCTCCACGCTGCAGGGGGAGAACAACGACCTGGTTCAGTTCGTCGGCCCCGTCGCCCGGGAGGCGCTCGAACAAGCGGTGTGCGCTCTACCACGACATCAGCGCGCACCGCTCCGCTGCCAGATCGCCAAGCTCGACCTGCTGTTCGTGGACAAGACGATGAACAACCCCCTCGTGCATCCGTCGCAGCGCTGGTGGTTCCGCCGCTGCTGAGCGCCCTCTGAGAGCTGAGAGCACGCCCCCTGCCGCCTCGGGGGCCGGGTAGCCGACCGCCGGAGGCGCGCTCTTGATCGATCCGCGCACGGTCCGTCGACAGAGAAGCTGGGACGCAACCGGACACGGCCGGACAACAGCGGAACGGCCCCTGTCCCGCGTTTCCTCAGTTCAGGGGCCGTTCCGCCTGGGTTGGCAGGTGAAGGATTCGAACCTTCGTAGGCTAAGCCGACGGATTTGCAGTGGAGTACCGCAAGTCCCTGAACACCCCCTGTGATCTGCAGGGATACGTCGCCCGGCCGCGGCTGCAGCAGTACTTGGACACGCATTTGCCACAGCATCGCTTGGACGTCCGCCTCACATGCTTCGAGCTCTGCGACCCCTGATCGCGCCGGTTCCCGGACGGTTCCCACGCACGTCGCGTCGACTTAGTCAGTCTCCGTGCTCGGCTCGTAGTAGCTGCAACCATCAGTTCTGGCTGTCGTCGAGATAGGCGAGGACGGCGAGAACGCGTCGGTTGGCTGTGCCGTCCTCCTGGATGCCTAGCTTGTCGAAGGTCGTGGTCGTGTACTTGCTGATCGCGCTCTCGCTGAGGAACAGGCGATTTGCGATGGCAGCGTTGGACAGCCCCTCCGCCATGAGCGCGAGAACGGACCGTTCCCGCTCGGTGAGCTGTGCGAGCCGCGGGACAGTCGCGGGGCGGGCGAGCAGCTTCGTCACGACTGCGGGATCGAGCGCCGTGCCACCGCCGGCGACACGCTCCAGTGCGTTGAGGAACTGGTCGGCGTCGAACACGCTGTCCTTCAGCAGGTACCCGACACCGCCTGCGTGGTCGGCAAGGAGCTCGCGGGCGTAGAGCTGCTCGACGTGCTGGGAGAGGATGAGCACCGGGAGACCCTGGATCTGCTTGCGCGCGTCGAGTGCAGCGGTGAGACCCTCATCGGTGTTCGTCGGTGGCATCCGGACGTCAACAACCGTGATGTCGGGCCGCTGCGTGAGCATGGCGTCCAGCGTTTCGGGGCCCGTTGTGGCCGTTGCCACGACTTCATGACCGTACGCTTCCAGAAGCCGGACGATGCCGTCGCGAAGTAGGTAGAGGTCTTCGGCTACGACGATACGCATGGCACCACCATTCTCGCCTGTGTCGGGCCTCCCGCCGGGCTGACCACGGCGAGAGCGCCGCCGAATGCGGCAAGGCGCCTGCCGATGCCATCGAGCCCGCCGCCCGGAACAACTTCGGCACCGCCAAGGCCGTCATCCTCGACATCCACTTCGACGGCAGTGCCACGATCACGAATGCGCACGCGCACGTGCGCCGACGGAGCGTGCTTCGCCGCATTGGCCAGCAGCTCGGCAACGGCGAAATACACAGCGGCCTCGACAGGGATCTCCAGCCGTATGCGATCGGGAGCGTCGACGCGGACATCGACCGGGCTGTCGAGGGCGAGCGCCCGGATCGCCTCGACCACGCCCCGTTCGACGAGCACCGGCGGGCTGACACCGCGCACGAGATCGCGTAGCTCGGCCAAGGAGCTTGTTGTGCCCTTCCGGGCTTCACGCAGCAGCGCTTTGGCGCGCACCGGGTCGTCGTCCATCAGCTTCTCCGCGGTCGCGAGAGACAACCCCACCGCAACAAGGCGAGCCTGCGCACCGTCATGCAGGTCGCGCTCGATGCGGCGGATCTCCGCGGCCTGCGCCATGGTCAGATCAGCGCGCTGCAATTCCAGCTCCCGCACGCGTTCGGCAGCCACGGCACCTTCCGGCAGCCGTAGCCATCGTTGACCGAGCGGGATGATGACCCGCCAGGCATAAGGTGAGCTGGTCACGGCTACCACCACGAGCAGCACTCCGACCACGACGGTGGCCGGTACCGGATACGCGAACGCGACCACGGCGCCGGTCAACGCCGCCGCTGGCACCGCGCACACCGGCCCTACTGCGACGGCCGCAAGCACCACCCACCGCACATCACGCCAGTACGCCGGATCGCCGATCCGTCGTCGCCATTGCTGATCAAGCTCCGCGTCGCGGCGACTGCGCTCATAGGAGTGGCCGTTCCACCAGTATCCGGTCGACAGCCGCACGGGCTCCGGCGCAGTCTCGCGGCGTCGGTAGCCATCCTCGATCACGATGCCACACCACCGGCGAAGGATGCGGCGGAACAGCGTGCCGATCCGCCGCGCGAACACCGATGTGAGCGGGACGAAGAACAGGAGCACCCCCACCCCCGACCAGGGGTTGGTCCAGGACCACGCAGAACCCGACAACGCAGAGACAGCCGCGGGAACGATCGACACCGTCGGGAGGATCGCGGCGGCGGCGGCGAGCACCACCGCCCTGGCGAAACCTAGTCCCGCCGCCGCCAGCCACGAACCCACCCGTCCCATCCGCCGTTCTCCTTCCCAGCCGCAGCCGATTCCACCATGCACGTCACACTGCCCCGCGCGCCTCATGCTTTCCTGGGAATGCAGCCTTCACGACGCGTCGGCGGATAAGGACGGCAATGGCGACCAGTGGCACGGCCGACACGGCCTGCATCCCGACGTACCATACAGGGCAGACACCCGGGATCAAGTCCACCACGACGACTGCTATCGGCAAGATCGTGCTCACGATGCGCAGGCGCTCGACGCTCTTCGGTGCCCCCCGCGATCCGCGTACGGCCCACTGGTAGAACAGCACAGCAGTAAGAAGCAAAACGCCGGCGCGAACCCACATGAACGTATTCACGAAGCCGCCCGCCAGCGCGATCGTGGCCACCGTCGCCAAGACGACAGCACTGATAACACCAAAGATCACGATACACTTCTTCACCGTGTCGAAGACGTCCACTACACGCGCATCGCTCGACGGCACCCAGGCGGCGGAGTCGCTGTCCCTGGGCACTTTCTGGTTACTCGAGTTCGGCATGGCCGAGACACTACGAAGGCCACGAGCCGTGCGCGAGAGGTCTAGACACCCAACGCGGTGGGGCTAGACCCACCTCGCGTATTCTTCACGCGCTCCCAGCCCTCTGGGAGGTCGATGGGAAGCCAACGGCTGCAATCGAACGCAGGGGGTGTCATTGGCGGACGGACGCGAGCAGTCCGACCGACGGAAGCATGCCAGCCGCGATGCGGCGTTCCTCGGCTTCGCGGATGGCGTTGAGGGCGTCAGGGGCACGAGTGGCTGGCTCAACCCAGACACCGCCCCGTCCGTCGACCAGGCGCCACAGGATGCTGGTAGCCACCGTGGTCACATTGGAGCCGACGCGGCTCAGGGCGGCGAGCATGGCAGAACCTTGGTGGAGGGAATTGTGGCGATCAACCCAGGCATCGCGCAGGTCACCGGAAGGGAAGTCAGCGTCGAGCAGGCCAGCAGCAACCAGCAGCGCGCGGTTGTCGAAGAGGAAGTGCGCAGCGGCGTGGTCCACTCGCTCCCAGGCGAACTCTTCGATTATGACCTGCCCATTCGGGGCTAGCAACGTGGCGGCGTGGGCCAGAATGTCATCCAGGCTCTCGGCGTGGTGCAGGGAGCGCGTGAACAATACGACGTCGTACTCGTCGCCCGAGACGTCACGGACGTCGGACTGGATGACGGACACTCCGCGCTTCTCGGCCGCGGCCGTCATCTCGGCGTTGCGATCCACGCCGGTGACCGTGTAGCCCAGGTCTGCCAGGGCGGCGGCCAAGGCACCAGTGCCGCACCCTGCCTCAAGAATACGGGCTGGGGGAGGGGGCAGTAGTGGCTTGAGGTGGGCAAGCGTATGGGGGACTGCAATGGTGGTCAGCTCCATTTGGGCGACGCTACTCGCGCTGGTCGAGCCGTTGATCGCGAGGCGGGTGAAGGGATTACTGACCACGGCAACATGTAAGGTCGGAAGAGCACCCCGCCTTCCCACCTATGCCCGCGCCACTGTGCTCGGCCTGGCCATCCGGGAGACAGCCGCCCGGCGAGGGCATGTGGTGGTTGTTCTGTCTGTCGCGCCACGTCGTCTTCGGCGTCAATGCCGGGGTCTCGTTACCGGGCGCGCGGCACGGGGACCGGCCGGAGGCCGCACGCCCCGGGTGCCGCGTGGTCAATGATCAAGCAGCACGCCGCGGAACCCGTAGGCACGGTCAAGAATACAGGCGCCGGGCGAAGCCATAGGTTCGTCATTGAGGAGACGTGATACGCACTTATCATCGAAAGGGGGTCCATCCGATACTGAAGTGACATCAGCTGCGCTGACAACCGCGCCTTCAGCGTTGACCTCGACAGTGTCACCGAATAGATCGTCGAAGACATCGTCATCGATCACTGTGACGTCGGGTCCGGAATCACCCATGACGCGCAGCTTACAGGCCGTCTCAAGACAGAGCTTGGACGTTGATACGGCTAACACCTACCGTCGCAACACGACAGACCGTATTAATACGGTTGGTTTGACGAGTGGAGATGACCAGGTGATCAGCCACGAAGACATCGGGATGATGCCCAACGCCGGGCCGCGCTTGCGGCCTGGATCGCCGAAACGCTCGCGACCGTCGTACTGACGATCGGAGCTGGCCGCCCCGAGGCCGCCCTGTTGCGGCGCGCCCTCTACTCCTGGTCGTTCAACACGCGGTCCCGGCAGAACGGGCAGCCACCGAGCGAGCTCGCTCGGACAGTTCGCTGGCTGGAGAGCAACACGCGACCTGTGATCGATCTGGCGCGCCCTGAGGTGCTCCGTGCCGTGCTCGCGGCTCTCGGTCGCCGACTCGACGGCCAGTTGGCCGCCGCCAGTACAAGCCACCGGAAACGCGCCGTGCTGCACAACGCCCTGGAGTACGCAGTGGAACGCCAACTCCTTTCAGCCAACCCGCTCACCGCCGTGCGCGTCAGGGCTCGCCGTGCGGTCGAGGAGGTCGACCGGCGCGTGGTCGTCAACCCGGAGCAGGCCGGCCGGCTGCTCGCCGCAGTGGGCAGGCAGGGCGAGTCAGGCAAGCGGCTCGCTGCGTTCTTCGGGCTGATGTACTACGCCGCTCTGCGACCCGGTGAGGCCGCGCAACTCCCGACATCGGCCCTGCACATCCCCGCCGAGGGTTGGGGACAGCTATTTCTCCCCGGCTCAGCTCCGACGACCGGGGCGGCATGGAGCGACAGCGGGCGACGTCGTGACGAGCGCGGGTTGAAGCACCGCCCGAGAGGCAATCCGCCTCGTCCCCTCCCCTCCGCCGCTGACAGCCCTCCTAAGGGCCCATCTGGACGAGTTCGGGGCGAATCGCAAGGGACGCCTGTTCGGATCGATGCGCGCCGATGACGGCGATCTCTCCGACAGCGTCTACGGGCGCGTGTGGGCGAGCGCCCGCACCGAGGCACTGACATCGGAGGAGGCAGCCTCACCGCTCGCGCGACGGCCGTACGACCTGCGCCACGCGGCCGTCTCGACATGGCTCAACGCCGGCGTACCGCCGACGCAGGTTGCGGAGTGGGCCGGCCACAGCGTGGCCGTCCTGCTGCGGGTCTACGCGAAGTGCATCGCCGGTCAGGAGGACGCCGCCCGGCAGCGCGTCGCCCTGGCTCTCGGCCTGCCACCACGCGACGGCTCGACCTGACCACGCATTTGCCGCAACCCCCCGGGGACGGCCGGCCGACGCCGGACACCACCGGACACAGCAGAACGGCCCCTGTCCTGCGTTTCCGCAGTTCAGGGGCCGTTCCGCCTGGGTGTGGCAGGTGAAGGATTCGAACCTTCGTAGGCTAAGCCGACGGATTTACAGTCCGCTCCCTTTGGCCACTCGGGCAACCTGCCAGTGCGCCGTGGCGCGGGTATGAGGATACGACAGCGATGAACCGGGTCCAGCAGCGGCCCGGTCACCAAGGAGGCACGTGATGGCTGACCCGTCGTTCGACGTGGTGAGCAAGGTCGACCGGCAGGAGGTCGACAACGCCCTCAACCAGGCGGCGAAGGAGCTCTCGCAGCGCTTCGACTTCCGCGGGACGGGGACCTCGATCGCCTGGGCCGGTGAGGAGGCTCTGACGATCGAGTCGGAGACCGAGGAGCGGGCCATGGCGGCCGTCGAGGTCTTCAAGGAGAAGCTGATCAAGCGGAACATCTCGCTGAAGGCGTTCGAGGCCGGGGAGCCCGCCGTCTCCGGGAAGGTCTACAAGGTCAACGGCAAGATCCTGCAGGGCATCGAGTCGGACAAGGCCAAGGAGATCAGCAAGGCCATCCGGGACGAGAAGCTGAAGGGCGTGCAGGCCCAGATCCAGGGCGACCAGCTGCGCGTGTCGGGCAAGAAGAAGGACGACCTGCAGGCCGTCATCGCGCTGCTCAAGGGCAAAGACTTCGGGATCGCCCTGCAGTTCACCAACTACCGGTAGGGCGACGATGAGCGTGACCGTCGGTGTGGCTGCCCCTGGCGAGCCGCACCGACGTCACGTCACGTTCAGAGAGTGATCAATACGGTGCCTGCGGTGACGATGATCGCCGCCACGATGCGCGAGAGGCCGAAGCGCTCCTTCAGCACCACGGTCCCGATGATCGCTCCGAAGACGATGCTGCTCTCCCGGAGCGCGGCGACGGCGGCGGTCGCGCCGCTGGTCTGGGCGTAGAGCACGAGCCCGTAGGCGAGGAGGGAGACGAGACCGCCGGCGAGGCCGCGCGTCATCGTCGAACGGCTGGTCCCGGTCAGGAGGCCGCGGCCCCGGGCCATGAGCGCGATGACGGGAACCACCGGGCCCTGGAGCAGGAACATCCAGGCTGCGTAGACCGGCACGGCCGCCGTCGCCACCGCCTGGGCGTCGACGACGGTGTAGGCGGCGATGCATGCCCCCGTCGCCACCGCCGCGCCCAACGCGGGAAGCTGCGCCCGGGAGAAGCGACCCCCCTCGAGCGCGAGGCTGATGAGCCCGGCCGACATGACGAGGACACCGACCAGCTGCCACAGCGGCAGGGTCCGGCCGAGCACCGCGACCTCGATCACCACGACGAGCCAGGGGGCCGTCCCACGCGCCACCGGGTAGACCTGGCTGAACTCGCCCAGCTGGAAACTGGTGAGCAGCAGCAGGTTGTAGGCGACGTGCAAGGCCGCCGACGCCAGGATGAGCGGCCAGACCGACGCAGGTGGCAGGCCGAGCCCGACGGCGACAGCCCCGCCGACAAGCGTGTAGGCGACCCCGATGAGACCGAAGCCGACCAGCCGGTCCGGCACTGCGTGAGCCATCGCGTTCCACGTCGCGTGGAGCAGCGCGGCGAACAAGGTGATCGCGACGAACGCGCCACCGACTCCGGCGGACGGGTCGGTCGACGAGGCGAGGGCAGCGGTCAGAGGGGCAGTCACCACGGTGGCTCCTGGAGTCGATCCCACAAGAAAGTGGGCAGGTCGAACACGGAGCCCTCGGGGCTTTTATCCCGTCAGGTGTCGACCAGACGTCCAGGCGGACAGCCTCGCCGTGGCGCCGCTCGGTCCAGGCCTGGGCCGCCCTGATTGTCGGATGGGAGGCGGGCGGTCAGCGGAACCCTAGGCGCAACCACATGCTGTTTCGGACCGTAACACGGCAGCTAGGCCGGGATCAGCGCCGCGACCGCAGCCGGAGACTCCACGTGGGCGTTGTGGCCGAGCCCGGGCAGGTCGACGGAGTTCGGGGCGAGCGCCAGCAGGTCGGCGGAGCTGACCATCAGGTCGTGCTCCCCCCGTGCCAGCACGACCGGGACGGGGGCCGCGGCGAGCAGGGCGGCGACACCCGGTTCGCCGACGCCGAAGGCGCGGGGGTCGAGGGTGGGGCGCCAGCGGCCGCCCTCCTCGACGACGCCCGCGGCCGCCGCCGGCTGGTCCGGCCCGACCAGGCCGTCGAGTCCGGCGACGCGCAGGTGGCGGGCTACGGCCTCGGCGCGGGTGTCGAAGCGCACGGGCTCCCGGGCGGCGACCTTCGCGGCGCGGGCGAGCTCGTCGTCGGTCCAGGCGACCTTGATGCCGAGTCCGACCACCGCACGGAGGCCGGGGCGGCTCGCGAGGTGGAGCGCGACGACCCCGCCGAACGAGTGCCCGACGACCACCGTGCCTGCGGGGTCGACCAGGTCGGCCACCGCCGCGGCCACCGCGGGGAACGTGTAGTGCGGCAGCGGATCCGACCCGCCGTGCCCGGGCAGGTCGGGCGCCACCCAGGCACGGTCGCCGAGAGCGTCCACGACCCCGTCCCACACCTCCGAGGTGGCGCCGAGCCCGTGCAGCAACAACACGACGGGGGCGCTGCCGCCGCCCCGGCGCACGCGGAGACCGGTCACGGCGCCAGCATCCCGCATCCGATCACTGCTCGGTGCACATCCAGTGGCCACCGTGCACACCGCAGGACGTGTGTGCGGTGGCCATCAGGTGTGCGCGGTGGGGTCAGGCGCTGACCGGGGCCCGCGACTGCAGGCAGGCCTGGGCGTAGGCCGCCGGGGTGAGGCCGACCGCCGTGGTGAAGTCGCGGATGAAGTGGGACTGGTCGAAGTAGCCCAGCTCGGCGGCGACCTCCGCCCACGGCCGGTGCTGCTCCCTGGCGAGCGCCGCCGCGGCCTCGTGCAGCCGGTAGCGGCGGAGCACCCACTTCGGGCTGACCCCGACGTAGCGCTGGAACAGCCGCTGCAGCGTGCGCGGGCTGATGCCGAACCGCTGGGTGACGTCGTCGACGCGGCTGATCGTGCGGTCGTGCAGCAGAGCCACGACGATCCGGCCGACCAGCTCCACCTGCGGGTCGTGCGGGGGCCTGCGCTCCCGCAGGAAGGCCTCGACCAGCCGGACGAGGTCGTCGACGCCGGGCGCTGCCGTCATCCGCGTGGCCAGTCGGTCTGCGGCGGGGCCCCACAGCTGCCCGGCCGGCAGCACCGCGTCGGTGATGTGGGAGACGGGCGCACGCAGGAACGGCAGGAAGGCTCCCGGCCGGAACTTCACGCCGAACACCCGGCCCGACTCGCGGTAGCCGTAGGTGAACCGGTCGCGGCCCACCCCCGAGACCGCCAGCCGCCCCCCGTCGAGCACGAGGTTGACGCACGGGTGCGGCAGCAGCGTGACCGACGCATCTTGCCCCGGCGGCAGATCCCAGGACACCAGCCAGTGGCGCTCGACGAGCCCGGCCAGATCGGGTGTGGGTGGAAAACGCTCCAGGGAGAAGCCGACATCGCGCACCCCGAGCAGGCCGGACTCACTCGTGGTGGGCGCAGCAGGCTCCGTCACAGGCCCAGCATGCCCGCCACCCCCGACAACTCCGAGAGCCGCGGCCCGGCCGGGGGTTCTGGAAGGGCCTGCTGAGGGGGCATGCTCACCCGGGTGGACGTCCGCCAGATCTACGCCCGGTGCAGCGCGGAGTTCGGCGCGCAGGTGCACGCCGTCGACGGCCGCTGGGACGCACCGACGCCCCTTCCCGGCTGGACGGTGCGCGATCTGGTCCGCCATCTCGTCGAGGAGGAGCTGTGGGCGCCCCCGCTCTTCGCCGGCGCGACGATCGGGGAGGTCGGCTCCCGGTTCGAGAGCGACCTGCTCGGCGGCGACCCGGTGAGCGCCTTCGACGACGCGGCCGCGCGGGCGCTGTCCGCCGTCTTCTCCGAGGGGGCGATGGACCGCGTCGTGCACCTGTCCTTCGGCGACCACCCCGGCCGCGAGTACGCCATGCAGCTCGCCGCCGACCACCTCGTGCACGCCGTCGACCTGGCTCGCGCGCTGGGGGCCGACGAGACGATGGACGCCGAGGCCGTGGCGGCCGTGCGGGCCTGGTTCGGCTCGATGGAGTCGACGTACCGGGAGATCGGGGTGATCGGCGCGCGGGTCGAGGTCGCGGCCGGAGCCGGGGCGCAGGCTGAGCTGCTCGCGATGATGGGCCGGACGCCGTGAACGCGCTCGCGGCAGCGCGTCCCGGTTCAGGAAAGCCACTTTGCTGCCCGCAGAGGGCCGGAAAGTGGCTTTCCTGAACGTCGGCGGCCACTGCCGGGCGAGCGCTCAGGGGCGCCCGAGGCGCATCTGCTCCAGCCTGCGGATCCGCTCCTGCAGAGGCGGGTGGGTGGAGAACAGCCTGGTCATCTGCTCGCCCGTCCGGAACGGGCTGGCGATCATGAGGTGGGACTGGGACATCAGCTGCGGCTCAGGGGGCAGCGGCGCGAGCTGGGTGCCACGCTCCAGCTTGCGCAGCGCGGAGGCCAGCGCCAGCGGGTCGCCCGTGAGAGCGGCGCCGCTCGCGTCGGCCTGGAACTCCCGCGAACGGCTCACGGCCATCTGGACGAGCCCGGCCGCGACGGGCCCGAGGAGCGCGATCAGCAGCAGCGCCAGCGGGTTGGGCCGCTCCTCGTCGCCACCGCCGAACAGGCCGGCGAACATGGCGATGTTGGCCAGCAGGCTCACCATCGACGCGAGCGCCCCGGCCACCGAGGAGATGAGGATGTCGCGGTTGTAGACGTGGCTCAGCTCGTGGCCCAGCACCGCGCGCAGCTCCCGCTCGTCGAGCAGGGCCAGCAGCCCGGTGGTGGCACACACGGCGGCGTGCCGCGGGCTACGACCGGTGGCGAACGCGTTGGGCGCCGCGGTGGGCGAGATGTAGAGGCGGGGCATCGGCTGGCGGGCGGTGCGCGAGAGCTCGCGCACGATCCGGTACATGGCCGGGTGCTCCGCCTCGGTGATGGGCCGCGCGTGCATGGCGCGCAGCGCGAGCTTGTCGGAGTTGAAGAACGCATAGCCGTTCATCGCCAGTGCGACCACGAACGCGATGAACAGCCCGCCGCGGCCGAACAGCGACCCGACGAGCAGCACCAGCGCGCTCAGACCGCCCAGCAGCAGCGCTGTCTTCAACCCGTTCATCGACCTGTGCACTTCGGGTCCTTCCTGTCCCGATCCGTGAACGAACAACGACCGGGTCGTGTTCCGGAGGCCGGGTCGAGCCCGACGTGACGGGCGTGACGGCGCGCTCGGGCCGTCCCCGGAGCAAGATGCGCCCATGGCCACCGCAGTCCACAGCGAGATCACCAACCGGGTCGCCGTCCTCACCCTGTCGAACCCGGAACGGCGCAACGCGATGAACATCGAGCTGTCCGAGAAGCTCGCCGACGCGGTGCGGTCCGCCACGGCGGACGACGGTGTCGGCGCGATCGTCATCACAGGCGAGGACCCGGCGTTCTGTGCCGGCGGCGACCTGGGCGAACTCGCCAAGGCCGACCCGGCGACGCTGCATACCGTCTACGCCGGGTTCCTTGCCGTCGCCGAGTGCCCGCTGCCGACCCTCGCCGCCGTGAACGGCGCGGCCGTCGGTGCGGGGCTGAACCTCGCGCTGGCCTGCGACCTGCGCCTCGCCGGCCCCCGCGCGAAGTTCGACGCGCGGTTCCTGCCGCTGGGGCTGCACCCCGGCGGCGGCTACACCTGGATGGTGCAGCGCGTGCTCGGCCCGCAGGGAGCGGCGGCGCTCACCCTGTTCGGTGATGTATTCGACGCCGAGGAGGCCGCCCGGATCGGGCTGGTGCACCGGGCGGTGGACGACGTGGTGGCCGCTGCCGTCGAGCTGGCGGGCCGGGCCGCGGCTGCGCCCGCCGACCTGGTGCGCACCACGAAGGCCACGCTGCGCCTGACCGCGGGCATGGCGACGCAGGCCGAGGCCGTCGAGGTGGAGGTGCGCGCACAGGCCGCCTCGGTGCACTCCGACGAGTTCCAGCAACGGCTCGCCGCCCTCCAGACGAAGATCAGCAGGTCTAGCCGCGATCAAAAGGGGTAACAAGGACATACACCTGCACGAACCGTGAGGTGTGACGTCGAACGGGGTGCAAGGACACCCATACGTACCGGGAGTTAACCTCGCAAGGCACCCCGAGCAAGCCCCCTCGACCCGAGGACCGACCTCGAATGACTTCTGACACCGCCGTCGACCAGTCCTCAACACACTCCGGCGGCGGCAGGCCGGTGATTCAGCGCGACCGCGTCGTCATCCGCTTCGCAGGTGACTCCGGCGACGGCATGCAGCTCACCGGCGACCGTTTCACCTCGGAGACCGCCGCATTCGGCAACGACCTGTCGACCCTGCCGAACTTCCCGGCGGAGATCCGGGCCCCTGCCGGCACGCTGCCGGGCGTCTCGTCGTTCCAGCTGCACTTCGCGAACTACGACATCCTGACCCCCGGCGACCGGCCCGACGTCCTCGTCGCGATGAACCCCGCGGCGTTGAAGTCCAACGTCATCGACCTGCCCGCCGGTGGGGTGTTGATCGTCAACACCGACGAGTTCACCAAGCGGAACCTCACGAAGGTCGGCTACGAGACCAACCCCCTCGAGGACGGTTCCCTCGAGCGCTTCTCGGTGTTCCCCGTCGCGATGGCCACGCTCACCCGCGGAGCCCTCGAGGAGACCGGGCTGTCGAAGAAGGACGCGGAGCGCGCGAAGAACATGTTCGCGCTCGGCCTGCTGTCCTGGATGTACCACCGTCCGCACGAGGGCACCGAGCGGTTCCTGCGCGAGAAGTTCGCCCGGCGGCCCGATCTGGCCGAGGCCAACATCCTCGCGTTCCGGGCGGGCCACGCCTACGGCGAGACCACCGAGTCGTTCGCGGTGACCTACGAGGTGGCCCCGGCGAAGCTCGACGTTGGCACCTACCGGCAGATCACCGGCAACACCGCGCTCGCCTACGGGATCGTCGCAGCCGGCCGGCTCAGCGGGCTGTCCGTGTTCCTCGGCTCGTACCCGATCACGCCGGCGTCGGACATCCTCCACGAGCTGTCCAAGCACAAGTCGTTCAACGTCACCACCTTCCAGGCGGAGGACGAGATCTCGGGCGTCGGTTCGGCGCTCGGCGCGGCGTTCGGCGGCGCGCTGGGGGTCACCACCACGTCGGGTCCCGGGCTGGCGCTCAAGTCCGAGACCATCGGGCTGGCGGTGGCCCTGGAGCTCCCGATGCTGGTCGTCGACGTGCAGCGCGGCGGCCCGTCCACCGGTCTGCCCACCAAGACCGAGCAGGCCGACCTGCTGCAGGCCATGTTCGGACGCAACGGCGAGGCCCCGGTGCCGATCGTCGCGCCACGCTCACCGGCCGACTGCTTCGACGCCACGCTGGAGGCGGTTCGCATCGCCGTCACCTACCGCACGCCGGTGCTGCTGATGTCCGACGGTTCGCTGGCCAACGGCTCCGAACCGTGGAAGGTGCCCGACGCCACCACGCTCGAGTCCATCGACCCCAAGTTCGCCACCGAGCCGAACGCGCCCAACGGGTCCGACGAGTTCTGGCCCTACCTGCGCGACGACGACACGCTCGCCCGACCGTGGGCCATCCCGGGCACACCGGGGCTGGAACATCGCATCGGTGGCCTGGAGAAGGCCGACGGCCGCGGCTCGATCTCCTACGACCCGGACAACCACGACCGGATGGTCCGGCTGCGCGCCGCGAAGATCAGCGGCATCTCGGTGCCCGACCTCGAGGTGGACGACCCCACCGGCGACGCGGAGCTGCTGGTGCTGGGCTGGGGCTCCACCTACGGTCCGATCGGGGCAGGCGCCCGCCGGGTCCGCGGCATGGGCAAGAAGGTCGCCCAGGCCCACCTGCGCAACCTGAACCCGCTGCCCGCCAATCTGGGCGAGGTGCTCTCCCGGTACCGCACCGTGCTGGTGCCCGAGATGAACCTCGGCCAGCTGTCGGTGCTGCTGCGGGCGCGCTACCTGGTGGACGTCAAGAGCTACACCAAGGTCTCCGGCCTGCCCTTCAAGGCCGAAGAGCTGCAGGACCTGTTCCTCGACTACCTCAACCCGCACAGCATCGAGCCGATTCGCATCAATGGGGTGCACGCATGACCGCGATCGACCTCGGGCTCCCGCAGCTCGGCGGCCTCGACGGAGTTCCGACCACCGACGAGAAGCAGACGGCCAAGGACTTCACCTCCGACCAGGAGGTGCGCTGGTGCCCCGGCTGCGGTGACTACGCCGTGCTGGCCGCGGTCCGCCAGTTCCTCCCCACGCTGGGCATCAAGCGTGAGAACACGGTGTTCGTGTCCGGGATCGGATGCTCCTCGCGGTTCCCGTACTACCTCAACACCTACGGGATGCACTCGATCCACGGGCGCGCCCCCGCCATCGCGACCGGTCTCGCCGTCACTCGCCCCGACCTGTCGGTGTGGGTCGTCACCGGCGACGGCGACGCGCTGTCGATCGGCGGCAACCACCTGATCCACGCGCTGCGCCGCAACGTCAACCTCAAGATCCTGCTGTTCAACAACAGGATCTACGGCCTGACGAAGGGCCAGTACTCGCCCACCAGCGAAGAGGGCAAGGTCACCAAGTCCACCCCCATGGGGTCGGTCGACCACCCGTTCAACCCGATCTCGCTGGCCCTCGGCGCCGAGGCCACGTTCGTCGGCCGGGCGCTCGACTCCGACCGCAAGGGCCTCACCGAGGTGCTCGGCGCGGCCGCCGCGCACCGGGGCACCGCGCTGGTCGAGATCTTCCAGGACTGCCCGATCTTCAACGACGGCAGCTTCGACGTGCTCCGCAAGGGCGACGAGGCCACCGAGCGGCTCATCCCGGTGCGCCACGGCGAGCCGATCCGGTTCGGCCCGGAGGCCGAGGACGGACTGGGCAGCTACGCCGTCGTCCAGGACGGGTTCGGCCTGGGAGTCGCGAAGGTCGACGAGGTCGACGCCGACCGTGTGGTCGTCCACGACGCCACCGACCACAACCTGGCGTTCGCGCTGTCGCGGCTGTCCGACCAGAACCTCACCCACACCGTCACCGGCATCTTCCGCAACGCCGACCGCACCACCTACGACGACGCCGCCCGCGCTCAGGTGGACGAGGCCCGCCGCACCAGGACGGCCGACCTGCAGGCGCTGCTCAACGGCCGCGACACCTGGACCGTCGACGGCTGACGCTCCTCCCGTCCCGCCAGCAGCCACCGCCCCAGCCGGGCGGTGGCTGTTCGCTTTTCGCCCGAAGCCGCCGGCGCGATCAGGTACGCCTCCCATCGGGTGACTTCATGTCAACTCTGTGTAGATCACGGCGTGCCGCGAAGGCATTTTCTTCCGCACAATTGCCACGATCGGACGCGTAACTTAACTAAAAGTACTGCATTAATCCGATGGTGTTACCCGATTTGGTGGCGCTTGGATTACCCGATACATTCACCTCAGTCAGCGATGGCTCCCCGCCGAAGGCCGCTGACTCGGAGCGTCGGCATTGCATGTCGACACATCAATGAGGAGACGTCTGTGCTGAAGAAGCTTGGAATGGTGGCTGCTGTCGCCACCGCCGGCATGCTCGCCCTGAGTCCGTTGGCGTTCGCGGGTGACAAGGATGACCACGGCGACCGCTCGCACGACCGCAGCACCAGCAGGAGCAGCAGCGACACCTCGGTGGCCGTGGAGGACAACAGCGTCCAGCGCAACCAGGTCAACGTCTGTGAGTTCGACCAGGACTCGTCCGCCGTGGGTGGCCTGGCCGGCCCGATCCTGCCGCTGCCGACCCAGATCCAGATGCTGAACTGCGTCAACATCGGCGACGGTAGCTCCCTTGTCGCCCCGCTCGCACCGGGCGCGCCGCTGCCGCTGCTGGGCGGCTGAGCGATCAGCAACACCTAGCAGCACGAATACCAGAAAGGGCCCGGACCATTGGTCCGGGCCCTTTCTCGTGTGCCCCGCGTCCTCGATTGCATGGGCCGCTCCGACCCCAGCAGGCGGAGACCTTTGCGCAACACCCGGCGGGCCGGCAGTAGTCCCGAATCGCTCTGGCTGGACGCTTCGCCAACTCCCACTGGAGCCGGGCCTCGTCGGCCCTGTACGGGCTTGCCAGGACCCCACCCGGACCGATCCCGTTCAGCCTATGTGCGACGCCGACCGGCCTGATCCGCGCGCCTCCAGGAACGTCAGCCGGGCAAGCCGCGGCATTGGACACGAAGACCCCGGGTGCAACCCGGGGTCTTCGTCATCGGCGGGCACATCGATCAGGCGGATGCACACCGCGGAACCGCGGCCAGGACAGCTCGGGAACGCTCGAGCCATGACCGGAACGCAAAGGGGGAGGGCCCGGACCATGTGGTCCGGGCCCTCCCGTGGATCACCCTGCTACAGAATTATCAGGGGGCCACAGCGGCAGGCGGCACGGGAGCCGGCGTGGGCGCGGCGTCGTCGTCGTCCTCCGCCTCGGCACCGTCACCGAGGTTGACACAGTTGCCGTTCTGGTCCTGCGAGATCAGCGGCAGGATCGCGCCGACGAGACCGGGCGTCACAGTGGAGTCCTGGTCGAAGGAGCAGAGGTTGACCTGGTTCCGCTCGACGCTGTCATCCTCGAATGCGAACAGGGTCGACTGGCTACCCCGGTCGTCACGGTCACGGTCGTGGCCGCGGTCGTAGTCGTGCGCGAACGCCAGCGGGCTCAGCGCGAGCATGCCGGCGGTGGCGGCAGCCGCCATGATTCCAACCTTCTTCAGCACAGACGTCTCCTCATTGATGTGTCGACATGCAATGCCGACGCTCCGAGTCAGCAGCGTTGGCGGGGAGCCTCCGCTGACCGAGATGAATCTATCGCGCATTACAGGCGAATCCAAATCCCGTAACACCATCGGATTAAGAAAGTACTATCAGTTAAGTTACGCATCTGATGGTGCGTATTTCTCCCGGAGTTCCCGCAGCCTCGAGCACTTTTGATCGACGCAGCGTGAGCAACGGTCACGACGATCCCACCCGAACGAAGGACGTAACCGACACGGCTCCGAACTGGTCGCCGGCCGTCCTCGAGAGCCCGGAGAGGTTGCCGAGCCGGCCGGACAGCCGAATGGCCCCGAGTAGTCGAGCACGGGGCCGTCGTCATGGGCGTGAGCCGGGCAACTCGCCTGCAAACGCTCGGTGGAGCGCGCCGTCGAGCAGACGAGAAGGGCCCGGGCCAACGGCCCGGGCCCTTCCCCTCTTGCTCGTACTTGTCTCAGCCCACGGGGACGACGGGCGGCACCACGGGCGGCACCACGGGCGCCGGAATCACCTCAGGCTCGGGCGAGTACTCGGAGGCATCGCCGACATTGACACAGTTGTTGTTCTGGTCCTGGACGACCCCCGGGAGGATCGCGCCGACGACCGTGGACGGCAGGATGGTCGAATCCTGGTCGAACTCGCAGAGGTTGACCTGGTTCCGCTCGACGCTGTCGTTCTCGAACGCGAACGCGGTCACCTCGTTGCGGTCGCGGTCGCGGTCACCAGGGCCATCTCCGAAACCCTGCGCGAACGCCAGCGGGCTCAGGGCAAGCATCCCGGCGGTGGCAGCAGCTGCCACCATTCCAACCTTCTTCAGCACAGACGTCTCCTCATTGATGGTCGACATGCAATGCCGACGCTCCTTGTCAGCAGCTTGGGCGGGGAGCCTCCACTGACCGCGGTGAACGTATCCTGCATTCCACGCAAATTCAATTGCGGCACACCATCGGGTTAACAAAGTACTGTCGGTGAAGATACGTATCTGATCGGGCTGAATCTTTTCGGGCAGTTTCTGCCGGCCCGACGTCTCCGTTCCACGGAGAGTGGTGACGGCCCACCCGAAGGTGGCGTGACCATCGGAGGACGGCCATCCCAGGAAGCTCATGGAACCTGCCACCGCTGCTGCGGCCGCCTGCGGGGCGGGATGTCCAGGCACGAAGAAGGGTCCGGACCACGGGTCCGGACCCTTCCCCGCACCGAGAGCGGGAGGTCTGTCAGATCTCGGGCGGGATGATCGGCGGAATGATCGGCGGAATGATCGGCGGGATGACCGGCGGAACCACCGGCGGAACGACCGGCACGGCAGGAACGTCGTCGTCCGGCGGCGTGTACTCCGAGTTGTCGCCGACGTTGACGCAGTTGCCGTTCTGGTCCTGGGTGATCAGCGGCAGGACTGCGCCGACAGGACCGGGCGTCACCGTGGAGTCCTGGTCGAAGGAGCAGCGGTTGATCTGGTTCCGCTCGACACTGTTGTCCTCGAACCAGAACGTGGTCGACTGGTTGCCGCCGCGGTCGCGATCCCGGTCGCCACGGCCGCCGTCATAGCCCTGCGCGAATGCCAACGGACCCAGCGCGAGCATGCCGGCGGTGGCCGCAGCCGTGACGATTCCAACCTTCTTCAGCACAGACGTCTCCTCATCGTGTGTCGACAGCCCTAGCTCGGTCGAGGATCTTTCGCTGACCGATGGGAAAGCTACCCGCACACCGTGCGCATTCAATTCGCACCACACCATCGGATTACCAGGATCCGACCGATGCCCGCAGGTGACGTGGCCGTCGGGGCAAGCCGGGGCGACGAGCTCGCGCCGGCCCCGCACAACACGAAGGCCCCGGGTGCTGAGCCGGGGCCTTCGTCGTTTACACCAGGAGACGCAGTGTATATGTAACTCGACCTGCGGCCGGATGTACAGTGGAGTTCGGGCAACCATCCGATCGGGTGCATTCGTCGCTCTCCGCGTTCGACCAATCGGAGAGACTACTTTCACACAAACGCAGAAGAAGGGCCCGGACAATGGTCCGGGCCCTTCCCCTTGCTTACTGGCTATGAATCAGCCGGCGAGCACGACGGGCACCACGGGCACCACGGGCACGAGCGGCGGGATGACCTCGGCCGGCGCCTCGTACTCGGAGCCGTCGCCGACATTGACGCAGTTGTTGTTCTGGTCCTGCGAGATCAGCGGCAGGATCGGGCCGGCGAGCGCCGGAGTCACCGTGGAGTCCTGGTCGAAGGAGCAGAGGTTGACCTGGTTCCGCTCTTCGCTGCTGTCCTGGAAACCGAACGCGGTGGACTCGTTACCGCGGTCACGGTCCCGGTCGCCACGGCCTCCCTCGTAACCCTGCGCGAACGCCAGCGGGCTCAGCGCAAGCACGCCGGCAGTAGCGGCGGCCGCTACGATTCCAACCTTCTTCAGCACAGACGTCTCCTCATTGATGTGTCGACTTAGAACGTCGACGCTCCGAGTCAGCGCTTCAGGGGGAGCCCTCGCCGACTGGGGTGAATCTAGCGCGCATTCAGCAGGTAACCAAATCGCGCCACACTATCGGATTAACAAAGTACTTACAGTTAAGATATGCATCTGATGGTGGATACTTTTCCGAGGACTCTCGACGCTGCGGGCCACATTGTTCGACGGAGGGTGACCCATTCCATCACGATCCCACCCGAACGATGGCGTATCCATTCGCCGGCCGCGATGTTCCGCTGTCGGTGCCACGCCGTCGTGGTGGCACCACAGCAGCGAATCGGCCCTGCCGGCCGTGGGTCGCCTGTCCCGTCAGGATCGCCCGCTGCCGTCAGGCCGGGTGGAGTTGTCCCGCGGACCTGCCTGCACGGGGATCTGCAGCGGCCGTTCGGCGGGACCGCCACCGTGCGCCTGCATGTCGTCGGCCGGGCGCCGGGGTTCGGGAACCGTCTCGGTCAGGCCGTCGTCCCATGCGTCGTTCTGCGCAACCAGGTGTTCCTGGACAGGACGGTCCTCGGCAGGGCCGTCCTCCGACGAACTCTCCCCCGCCGGGCCGTTCTCCGGTCGGTCTCCACCCACCGGCACAGCCGCTGCCGGGGTGTCCGGGGCCTCCACGCCGGCCGCCGGGGCGACCCACCCGGTCGCCGCAGGTCCGGCCGGATCGGTCACCGGGGCGACGCCGAGCAGGTCGAGCGCCCCGACCGCCTCTGCCGCGGCGTCGGGCCGGGGCAGGGGCCGGACGGCGGTCCGGTCGCAGTCGAGCACCGCCAGCGCCGGGTCGGTGGCCAGGGAGGGTGATGACTGAGGCGCATCAGCCGATGCCGGTTCCTCGGTGTCCGCGGTCTGCGGTCCGGGCGCCCATTTCGCCATCCCGGTCGGCGCGGTCGTCCCGGCCCAGGCCGTGGGTGAGAGCCGCTGCTCCGGGCGCACGAACAGGGACTCCGGACGCCTGAGCACCAGCCACGTCACGCCGCTTCCGATGACGAGGCCCCCGACCACGTACAGGACCCAGACCTGACCGACTTGCCAGCCCACGACGTTCCCCCCGGAGACGACGATCTCGACGCGGTACGCCCTCCGAGCTCGGTACGCGCGACCTCCCACCCGAATGGTCGCCCGCAGTCCTCGCCAATGGCGCATTCCACTCGAACGATCGGACCACATGGGCACGTGCACGTGTGGGTGAAAGCTTCCTTGCGTCCGTCACGAACGGTTGATGCCACCGGCCCGGACGCGTGCAGCCACCGGATGTTGTGATGACGGGATGGCAGTCGCCCTCCCTGAGCTCGGTCGTCGCGGTGTGGCTCTCGGCGTCGGGGCGTACGCGACGTGGGGGCTGTTCCCGGCCTTCTGGCCGCTGCTCGACCCGGCCGCACCGATCGAGGTGCTCGCCCACCGGATCCTGTGGACGCTGGTCCTGATGGCCGTCGTGCTGTCGCTGCTGCACCGCTGGAGCGACCTGCGCTCGCTCGCGACCCGCCACTGGTGGACGGTGGCGGCCGCGGCCGTCTGCATCGCCGTGAACTGGGGGGTCTTCATCTACGGCGTGGCGATCGGCCATGTCGTGGAGATCGCGCTCGGCTACTACATGAGCCCTCTGGTCAGCGTGCTGCTGGGCGTTCTGGTGCTGCGTGAACGGCCACGCATGCTGCAGTGGGTGGCACTTGCCGTCGCCACCTCGGCCGTGGTGATCATCAGCGTCAGCAACGGCAGGCCGCCGTGGCTGGGGCTGGCGCTGGCCGTCTCCTTCGGCGTCTACGGGCTGCTGAAGAAGACGGTGCCGCTGAGCTCAACCGCCGGGCTCACCGCCGAGGGCCTGGTGCTGGGCCCCGCCGCCGCAGCGCTGATCGTGGTGCTGCAGCTCGGCGGCTCGGGCACGCTGGTCGACCACGGCGGGTGGCACATCGTGCTGCTGGTGGCCGCCGGCCCGGTGACCGCGGTGCCGCTGCTGCTCTACGGCGCCGCCGCACGCCGGATCCCGCTCACCACGCTCGGCACGCTGATGTACCTGACACCGACGCTGCAGTTCCTCTGGGGAGTGCTCGTGGTCGGCGAGTCGATGCCCGCCGTGCGCTGGCTGGGCTTCGGCCTGGTGTGGGTGGCGCTGGCGATCCTCACCGTCGACCTGGTGCGTGCCACCCGCGCTGCTGCGCCCGAACCCCGCGTCCAGATCGCCGGGCGCACCTGAGGTCAGCCGGTGCGGTCCACCACGTACTCGGTGAGTGACGCGAGCGCCTGCGTGGCGGCGCTGTCCGGCAGCTTCCCGAGCTCGGCACGGGCACCTGCGGCTTCGCCCGCGAGCATCGTGCGGGCGCGGTCGAGCCCCGGACCGGCACGCAGCAGCCCGAGCGCCTCGTTCACCTCCGCGTCGTCGGTGAGCGGTTCGGCCAACAGCACCCGGAGCCGGTCGGCGTCGCGGCCGGTGTCCTGCAGCGCGTAGAGCATCGGCAGCGTGAGCACGCCCTCGCGGAGGTCGGTGCCGGGTGTCTTGCCGGAGCTGTCCGATGCCGAGGCGATGTCGATGATGTCGTCGGAGATCTGGAAGGCCATGCCGATCGTGGCGCCGAACCGGTGCAGCGCCTCCACGTGCTCCGGCGGGCAGCCGGAGAACATGGCGCCGTAGCGGCCTGCGGTGGCGATCAGCGACCCCGTCTTCTCCGCGATCACCTGGAGGTAGTGCTGCACGGGATCCTCGCCGGGGCGCGGGCCACGGGTCTCCCGCATCTGGCCGGTCACCAGCTCGGCGAACGTCTCGGCGATGATGCGCACCGCGTCCGGCCCCAGGTCGGCCACGAGCCGGGAGGCGTGGGCGAACAGGAAGTCACCGGTCAGGATCGCCACGCTGTTGTCCCAGCGCGAGTTGGCGCTCTCCGCGCCCCGGCGCATCGTGGCGGAGTCCATGACGTCGTCGTGGTAGAGCGTCGCCAGATGGATCAGCTCGACGACCACCGCGGCGGTGATCACCTCGTCGGCGTCGGGACTCGGTCCGATCTGCGCGCCGAGCAGCGTGAACAGCGGGCGGAACCGCTTGCCACCCGCCTCGATGAGGTGCAGCGACGTCTCGGTGACGAACCCGTACTCGCTGCGCACCTCCCGGTGCAGCAGATCCTCGACCCTGTCCAGGCCCGCGGCGGTGGCCGCGGCGAGCTCGGTGTCCCCGAGCTCGACGCCCGCTATCGCGTTGGTACTCACGCACGCTCCTCGGTGACGCTGTTCGGCCGCAATCGCGTCACTGCTTGCCGTTCCGGTGTGAGCCCGCGAGCTCGTTGACGTCCCTACCCTACGAAGCCGCCGCCGCCTGCCCAGCCCAAGGCCAGGGTCGGAACGATTCCGAGCAGGAGAGTGACGATCACCCCGAGCGTGATGGCCGCGGTGGTGAACGCTCCCGGGACCGTGACGGTGGGGCCGTCGGCGGCGGGCTCGCTGAAGTACATCAGCACGATCACGCGGACGTAGAAGAACGCCGCCACGGCGCTCGCCACCAGAGCGATGACCACGAGCGGGGCCATCCCGTCGCCGAGCCCGGCCGAGAAGACCGCGAACTTCGCCGTGAAACCGCTGGTGAGCGGGATCCCGGCGAGAGCGAGCAGGAGGAACGTCATGACCCCGGCGACGATCGGGGACCGTTTGGCGAGCCCGGCCCACTGGGACAGGTGGGTGGCCTCGCCGTCGGCGTTGCGGACCAGGCTGATCACGCCGAACACGGCGAGCGTGGTGAACCCGTAGGCCAGCAGGTAGAACAGCGTGCCCGAGACGCCCTGCTCGGTGATCGAGATGGCCCCGATCAGGAGGAAGCCGGCGTGGGCCACCGAGGAGTAGGCGATCATCCGCTTGATGTCGGTCTGCGTGAGACCGATCACGGCGCCGATCACCATCGACAGGATGGCGATCGCCCAGAGCACTCCCCGCCACTCCCAACGGGTGTCCCCGAAGGCCACGTGCAGCACCCGCAGGATGGCGCCGAATGCGGCGACCTTCGTGCAGGCCGCCATGAACGCCGTGACCGGCGTCGGCGCGCCCTGGTAGACGTCGGGCGTCCAGGTGTGGAACGGCCCGACCGAGCCCTTGAACATCAGGCCGACGACGAGCAGGGCGAGACCGCCGAGCAGCAGCGCGTCGGACCGCGCCGTGCCCACGGCGGCGGTGGCGATGTCGGTGAGGCGCACCGAGCCGGCGTAGCCGTAGATCAGCGCGAGGCCGTACAGGAAGAAGGCGGAGGCGAACGCGCCCAGCAGGAAGTACTTGACGGCCGCCTCCTGCGACATCAGCCGCCTGCGCCGGGCGAGGCCGCACATGATGTAGAGCGGGAGCGAGAGCACCTCGAGCGCGACGAACATCGTCAGCAGGTCGTTGGCGGCGCAGAACGCCATCATCCCGGCGAGGGCGAACAGCGTGAACGGGAAGACCTCGGTCTGCATGGTGGGCGCCAGACCGGGGGTGCCGTAGGAACGGTCCTCCGGAGGAGGCGCGATCCCCTCGGCGCCGGCCCCGCCGCCGACCACGGCACGCGACGCGGCGGAGGCGATGAGCGCCCCGCCGGGCTCCACCGACCGGTCGGCGATGAGCAGGATGCTGCCCAGGCCGAGCGCGAGCAGCGTGCCCCACAGGAACAGCGTGGGACCGTCCACCGCCAGCGAGTCGGCCAGCGTGGTGATGCCGGCGGGACCGTTGCCTGCGTAGAGGCCGAGCGCGAGTCCGGCCGCGCCGATCGCGACGACCGACAGCGTCACCTGGGCGGGCCACCGCTGGTGGCGGGGCAGGAACGCCTCCACCAGCACGGCGATGCACGCCGCCGCGAGCACGATGAGCAACGGCGCGAGCGCGGCGTAGTCGATGGGCGGCGCCATCAGGGGCGCCACCTGGGCCTGGCTGGTCACCGGGACAGTCCTCCCACCGGGTCGGAGAGACCCACTTCGTTCATGGTGGCCACCACGGACGGGTTGATGACGTCGAGCACCGGACCCGGGAAGAACCCGAGCACGATGATCAGCACGATCAGCGGCGTCAGCACCGCGATCTCGCGCTTCGACAGGTCCGGGAACCCGGATCCGTCACGCTTCGCGGCGACGCCGGGGTCGAGCATGGTGCCGGGCCCGCCCCGCTCCAGCGC
Source organism: Pseudonocardia xinjiangensis (assembly GCF_050948425.1). Lineage (NCBI taxonomy): Bacteria > Bacillati > Actinomycetota > Actinomycetes > Pseudonocardiales > Pseudonocardiaceae > Pseudonocardia > Pseudonocardia xinjiangensis. The sequence continues at coordinate 7,109,576 of NZ_CP192009.1, forward strand.
ACCGAGCACCGCGGCGCCACGCACCGGGCCCTGCATGGTGCGCTGGTACATCCACAGCACGTAGAGCGCCGCGAGGACGATGCCGACGGTGGCCAGGATCGTGTACACCGGCTCGCGCGGGTAGGAGCCGACGAGCACCAGGAACTCGCTGACGAACGAGTTGGTGCCGGGCATGGCCAGCGACGAGAGCCCGGCGACGAGGAACGCGCCGGCCAGCAGCGGGGCCGGCTTGCTGACGCCCCCGTAGTCGGTGACCAGCCGCGACCCGCCGCGCGCGATGAGCAGGCCGACCACGATGAACAGCATCCCCGTGGACAGGCCGTGGTTGACCATGTACAGCGCGGACCCCGCGAAGGCCTGCGTGGAGAAGGCGAAGATCCCGAGCGCGATGAACCCGAAGTGCGCGATCGAGGTGTAGGCCACGAACCGCTTCATGTCCGTCTGCCCGACGGCCAGCAGCGCGCCGTACAGGATCCCGATGACGGCGAGGATGAGCACCAGCGGCGCGAGCCGCTGGGACGCGAGGGGGAACAACGGGAGGCAGTACCGCAGGAAGCCGAACGTGCCGACCTTGTCCAGCACGCCGACCAGCAGCACACCCGCACCGACCGGTGCCTCGGCACCGGCGTCGGGCAGCCAGGTGTGGAACGGCACCAGCGGGGCCTTGATCGCGAACGCGACGAAGAAGCCCAGGAACAGCCAGATCTGCGTGGACTCCGGCAGGCTCGCCGCCATCCGCTGCAGGTCGGTCCAGGTGAAGGTGCCCTGGCCGAACTGCTCGCCGCTCGCGACGAAGAGGCCGATCACCGAGGCGAGCATGATCAGCCCACCGAGCAGCGAGTACAGGAAGAACTTGACCGCCGCGTACTGCCTGCGCGGCCCGCCGAAGCGCCCGATCATGAAGTACATCGGGATCAGCATGGCCTCGAAGAACACGTAGAACAGGAACACGTCGGTGGCGGCGAACACCCCGACCAGCAGGCCCTGGGTCGCCAGCAGCAGTCCGAAGTAGCCCGACCTCGTGCGGCCCTCCGGCAGCTTCTCCTCCCAGGAGAACGCCATCACGATCGGCACCAGCACGGCGATCAGCGCGAGCATCACCAGCGCGATCCCGTCGATGCCGAGCGCGAACCGCGTGCCGAAGGCGGGGATCCACGGCACCGAGAGCTCGAGCTGGAACCGGGTGCCGCTCGCGGCGTCGGCCACCGAGTAGGAGAGCCAGGTGACCGCGGTGAGCACGAGTTCCACCAGCGCGAACCCGAGCGCGACGAGCCTGGCCAGTCGCTGGTTCTCCTTCATCGGCGCCACCACGAGGGCACCGACGAGCGGGAGGAGCAGCAGGACGAGGAGCAACACGCTTCCCCCTGAGGTCACGGAACCGTCATTCATGCGAACCGCACCGCCAGGAGCGCCGCCACGACGAGCACCGAACCGGCGAGCATCGAGAGCGCGTAGGAGCGAACGAACCCGGTCTGGAGCCGCCGCAGGCGGCCCGAACTGCCGCCCAACAGCGCGGCCGTGCCGTTGACCAGGCCGTCGACCCCGCGGTTGTCGACGTAGACCAGCGCGCGGGAGAGCCAGGTGCCGGGCCGCGCGATGAGAGTCTCGTTGATGGCGTTGGCGTACAGGTCGCGGCGTGCCGCCTGCACGGGGAGCGACACCGGCTCGGGCCGCTCGACGGGCGTGGGGCGCCTGCCGACCAGCAGGTAGGCGGCCAGCACGCCCAGCGCGGCGAGCACGAGGGTGAGGATGGTGACCTCGGTGTGCGACAGCGCGGCGTGCGCAGGCTCCGCCTGCTCACCGACCGACGGGGCCAGCCAGGTGGCCAGCACGTGGTTGTTGGTGAGCAGGAAGCCCGCGAAGACCGAGCCGATCGCGAGCACGATCATCGGCCCCGTCATCACCGCAGGCGACTCGTGCGGGTGGTACTCCTCGCCCTCGGCCGTGCGGAGATCCTTCCAGCGCTTCTCACCGAAGAAGGTCATGAGCATCAGGCGGGTCATGTAGAAGGCGGTGAGGCCGGCCGCGAGCGCGGCGGCGAGCCCGAAGACCCACCCCTGCCAGCCGGGTGCCGTGAAGGCGGCAACGATGATCTCGTCCTTCGTGAAGTACCCGGACAGGCCGGGGAAGCCGATCAGCGCGAGGTAGCCGAGGCCGAACGTCACGAACGTGATCGGCATGTACCGGGCCAGGCCACCGAACCTGCGCATGTCGACCTCGTCGTGCATCGCGTGCATGACCGACCCGGCGCCGAGGAAGAGCCCTGCCTTGAAGAAGCCGTGGGCGAGCAGGTGGGCGATGCCGAGCGCGTAGCCCACCGGTCCCAGACCGACCGCGAGGATCATGTAGCCGATCTGGCTGACCGTGGAGTACGCGAGCACCTTCTTGATGTCGTCGTACGCGCACCCGATGATCGCCCCGATCAGGAGGGTGATCACCCCGACCAGCATGACGATCAGCCTGCCGGTCTCCGTGAGGTTGTAGATCGGGCTCGTCCGCGCGATCAGGAAGACCCCCGCGGTGACCATCGTCGCCGCGTGGATCAGCGCCGACACCGGGGTGGGGCCCTCCATCGCGTCCGGAAGCCAGGACTGCAGCGGGAACTGGCCGGACTTGCCGCAGGCGCCGAGCAGCAGCAACAGCGTGATCGCGACGAGCGCCGGCGTCGAGACCTGGCCGATCCGTTCGAACACGGCGTCGTACTGGAGAGTGCCCAGCTGCGACCACAGCACGAAGATCGCGATCGCCAGCCCGACGTCACCGACGCGGTTCATCAGGAAGGCCTTCTTGGCGGCGGTAGCCGCGGACGGGCGGTCCTGGTAGAAGCCGATCAGCAGGTACGACGCCAGACCGACGCCCTCCCAGCCGAGGTAGAGCATCACGAAGTTGTTGCCGAGGACGAGCAGCAACATCGCCGCGATGAACAGGTTGAGCTGTGCGAAGAACCGCCGACGTCCTGGGTCGTGGCTCATGTAGCCGACCGAGTAGATGTGGATCAGCGCACCGACACCCGTGATGAGCAGCACGAACGTCAGCGACAGCGGGTCGATCCGCAGGCCGTAGTGGACGTTGAGACCTGCGACCGCGACCCAGTCGTAGAGCGACAGTTCCCGCGTCCGCTGGGCGGGGTCGAGCTGGAGGGTCTCGAGGAAGATCAGCAGACCCACCACGAACGACGCGACCACGGTGAGCACGCCGAGCCAGTGGCCCCACGCGTTCGCCCGCCTGCCTGCGACGAAGAGCACGAGTGCCCCGAGCGCCGGGAGTGCGAACAGCAGCCAGGCCAGGGAGGCCATGCCGGTGGCTGCCTCGACCGAGGGCAGCTCGGTGGCCTGGGCGAACACCGCGTTCATCGCGGGCTCCGACCGGTGGCCGCGCCGGTCACGGCACGGACATCACTGGTGGGCCTCGACCGACGTTCGCGCCGGGCCCGCGACAGACGGGGCGTGGTGTGCACGGGGAGCACTCCTAGGTCTCAGTACTTCAGCAGGTTCGCGTCGTCGACCGACGCGGTCCGGCGGGTGCGGAAGATCGACATGATGATCGCGAGACCGACCACGACCTCGGCGGCGGCCACGACCATCACGAAGAACGCCATGACCTGGCCGTCGAGCTGGCCGTTGATCCTCGAGAACGTGACGAGGCTCAGGTTCACGGCGTTGAGCATCAGCTCGATGCACATGAACACGACGATCGCGTTGCGCCGCACCAGCACGCCCACCGCGCCGATGGAGAACAGCAGCGCCGAGAGCAGCAGGTAGTAGGTGGGGCTCACCGGGTCTCCTCGGAGGTGTCGTCGGCGGACCGAGAACCGGTGAGGGCGTGCGCGTCCGGGTGCCGTTCGTCGGTGGGGGCCACCGGGGTGGCGTCGATGATCGCCGAGATCGACTCCGGCGCGATCGAGCCGTCGGGCAGCACGGCCGGGACGGCCACCGAGTTGGCGGTGGCGTAGACACCGGGGCCGGGCAGCGGCGAGATCCGGTCGTGCTCGCCGCGCAGGCGCGCCTCGACCGTGGCCCGCTGGCCACGCTTGAGGTGGCCCTTGCTCTGCGCGAAGGCCAGCACCATGGCGCCCAGCGCCGCGGTGATGAGCAGCGCGGAGGTGAGCTCGAAGGCGAACAGGTACTTCGTGAAGATCAGCGCCCCGAGCCCGGTGACGTTGCCGCCCGCGCCCGCGCCACCCGCGGCCAGGCCGACCGAGGTGACGGAGGTGAGGGAGCTCCCGAGGGCGCCGACCAGCAGCACCGCGAGCCCGATGCCCAGGAGCAGCGCGGTCATCCGCTGGCCACGCAGCACCTCGACCACCGAGTCGGAGCTGTCCCTGCCAACGAGCATCAGCACGAACAGGAACAGCATCATGATCGCGCCCGTGTAGACGATGATCTGCACGAAGCCGAGGAACGGCGCCTGCTGCACGATGTAGAACACCGCGAGGCAGAACATCGTGCCGACCAGTGCGAGCGCGGAGTGCACGGCGTTGCGGGCGAACACCATGCCCAGCGCGCCTGCGAGTGCGATCGGGCCGAGGATCCAGAAGACGACGGCCTCGCCGACGCCGACGGCGTCAGGTGCCGCTTGCGCGAGAACGAGAACGTTCACTTGACCTGCTCCCCCACCGGGTCGGTCTCCAGGTTCTTCCGGGCCAGGGTCGGGCCCTGCACGTAGTAGTCCTGCTCGTCGTTCCCGAGGCGCATCGGGTGCGGCGGCTGCTCCATGCCCGGCAGCAGCGGCGCGAGCAGCTGCTCCTTCGTGTAGATCAGGTCCTGCCGGTTGTCGTCGGCCATCTCGTAGAAGTTGGTCATCGTCAACGAGCGGGTGGGGCAGGCCTCGATGCACAGCCCGCAGCCGATGCAGCGCAGGTAGTTGATCTGGTAGATCGCGCCGAACCGCTCACCCGGGGAGTAGCGCGCCTCCTCGGTGTTGTCGCCGCCCTCGACGTAGATCGCGTCCGCCGGGCAGGCCCAGGCGCACAGCTCGCACCCCACGCACTTCTCCAGCCCGTCCGGATGGCGGTTGAGCTGGTGGCGGCCGTGGTAGCGCGGCGCGGCTGGCGGGAAGTTCTCCGGGTACTCCTCGGTGACGACCTTCTTGAACATCGTCGAGAAGGTGACACCGAAGCCCTTGAAGAACTCAAACATCGTCGGTCTCCTTGGCAGCGGAACCACCGGTCAGGGCCGGCTCCCGCACCTGCCCGGTGTCCACCGGGCGGGCGCGGAGCTTGTGTCGTGACGGTGTGGGCACGGCGAGGTCGATCGGCGGCACCGGGTAGTCGGAGGCCAGCTCGATCACCGGCTCCTCGACCTGCCGGTCGGGCACCAGGAACGCCACCACCAGCACCACGGCGAGCCCGATCCCCACCGCCACCAGCAACGTGGTGACGTTGCCCGCGCCGCTGGTGCGGTAGGTGCGGATCGCGAAGATCGTCAGGATCCACAGCAGGCTGCCCGGGACCAGCACCTTCCAGCCCAGCCGCATGAACTGGTCGTAGCGCAGGCGGGGCAGCGTGCCGCGCAGCCAGATGAAGACGAACAGGAAGATGAACGTCTTGATCAGGAACGCGACGAACTGCAGCCAGCCGTTGGCGTTGAGGAACGACAGCGGCCACGGCCACTGCCCACCGCCCAGGAACAGCGTGGTGGCCATCGCCGAGACGGTGACCATGTTGACGTACTCGGCCAGGAAGAACAGCGCGAACTTCAGCGACGAGTACTCGGTGTGGAACCCGCCCACCAGCTCCGACTCCGCCTCCGGCAGGTCGAACGGCGCCCGGTTGGTCTCCCCGACCATCGCGATCACGAACACCACGAAGCTGGGCGCCAGCAGCAGCAGATACCACCCGCTGCTCTGGGACGCCACGATGTCGGCCGTGGACAGCGACCCGGCGTAGAGGATCACGCCGACGATCGAGAGGCCGAGCGCGATCTCGTAGGAGATCACCTGCGCCGCGCTGCGCAGCGCGGCGAGCAGGGGGTACGGGGAACCCGAGGCCCAGCCGCCGAGCACGATCCCGTAGACGCCGATGGAGCTGCAGGCGAGCACGACCAGCACCCCGACGGGGAGATCCACCAGCTGCAGGACGGTCGGCTCGCCGAAGATCGAGACCTCGCCGCCGAACGGGATCACCGAGAACGCCACGAACGCCGGGATCGTCGAGATGACCGGGGCGATGAAGTACACCCGCTTGTCGGCCATCACCGGCATGATGTCTTCCTTGAACGCCAGCTTGAGCCCGTCGGCGAGGCTCTGCAGCCAGCCACCCGGGCCCGTCCGGTTCGGGCCGGGACGCTGCTGCATCCGGCCCACCACCTTGCGCTCAAGGTTGATCATGAACAGGGTGAGCACCACGCCGATGGCGAACAGCGCCACCACCTTGAGCAGCACCAGCCAGATCGGGTCGTCGGCCAGCAGCTGCTGGGTGCGGGTCATCCCGCCCGGCGCCTGCGCGAGCAGCTGGATGGTGGTCATGCCGTCACCCCCACGAGGTCACCGTGACCTGCTCCGAGAACGCTGCGGACGCGGCTGCCGTCGGAGTTGCCCGGCAGCCACACCACACCGTCGGGTAGATCGGCCAGCGCCACCGGCAGGGTGACCGCACCGCGGTCGGTGCGCACCGTGGCCGGCTGCCCCTCGACGAGGCCGAGCCGCTCGGCCGTGGCCGCGTTGACCCGCGCGAACGCCGGTCGTGCCGTGCCCGCCAGTGCGGGCTCGTCGACGGCCAGCGCCGCGTCGTCCACCAGCTGGCGCCAGGTCGCGAGCACCGCCTGCCCGAAGGCCGGGCGCAGCGGCTCCACCGGCGGCACCGACGGCGCCGCCGCGGCCGTCCGGGCGCCGAGCCCGAGCCGGCCCAGCTCACCGGCCGCGGCGGCGGGCGTCTGCGTGAACAGGTCGGCGTCCATCTCGACGGCCAGCGTGTCGAGCACGCGGCAGTCCGGGAGCACGCCGCTCGCGTCGAGGGCCGGCGTGAACTCGCGGCGCCTGCCCTCCCAGTTCAGGTAGCTGCCGGACCGCTGGGCATCGGGAGCCACCGGCAGCACGACGTCGGCCAGCTCCGTGACCGCCGAGGTGTGCATCTCCAGGCTCACCAGGAAGCCGACCTCCCGCAGCCCGGCGAGGGCGGCGGCCGGGTCGGCGAGGTCGTGCGGGTCGAGCCCGCCGACCACCAGCGCGGCCAGCTCGCCGATCGCGGCGGCCGCCAGGATCTCGTCGGTGTCGCGGCCCGGGGCGGTGGGCAGCGTTCCGGCCGCCAGGCCCCAGGCCGCCTCGATCTCGGCACGCGCGGCCGCGTCGGTGACCGGGCGGCCGCCGGGCAGCAGCGTGGGGACGGCACCGGCGTCGAGCGCACCGCGCTCACCGGCCCGGCGTGGCACCCAGCCGACGACGGCACCGGTGCGGGCGGCCAGCGCCGACACCGCGGAGTACAGGCCCGGCACCTCGGCTGCGCGCTCCCCCACGAGGATCACGCCGCCACCGGTGAGGGCGGCGACGACGTGCTCCGGGAGCTCGGCGAGCACGGCAGCCTCGGCGCCCGGGACCGAGCGGACGAGGTTGTCCTTGGCCGCCGGGGACGCGGCCCCGGTGTCGCGCGAGGTGCGCGCGACGGCCGGAGTGGTCCACTGGCCGAGGTGGAACACCTGCTGGCCGTGCTTGCGGGCCGCCTTGCGCAGGCGGAGGAAGACGATCGGCGACTCCTCCTCCGGCTCGAACGCCACGCACAGGACCGCGGGCGCGGCCTCCAGCCGGGCGTAGTCGAGCACCTCGGGGCCCTGGCCGACGACGTGCGCCGCCAGGAACTCCAGCTCCTCGGCCGAGTGCGGCCGGGCCCGGAAGTCGACGTCGTTGGTGTGCGCCGCCACGCGGGCGAACTTGCCGTACGCGTAGGCGTCCTCGACGGTCAGCCGGCCGCCCGCGAGCACCCCGATGCCACCCTCACGGGCGGCGGTGAGGCCCTCTGCCGCGGCCGTGAGCGCCTCGGTCCACGAGGTCTCGACGAGCACCCCGTCGGCGCCGCGGACCATCGGGCGGGTGATCCGCTCCGGCGAGCCGAGGTAGCGGAACGCGAACCGCCCCTTGTCGCAGTTCCACTCCTCGTTGACCGCCGGGTCGTTGCCTGCCAGCCTGCGCAGCACCGTGCCGCGCCGGGTGTCGACGCGCTGGGCGCAGCCCGACGCACAGTGCTCGCAGACGCCGTCGGTGGAGACGAGGTCGAACGGGCGGGAGCGGAACCGGTACGCGGCACTGGTCAGCGCGCCGACCGGGCAGATCTGGATGGTGTTGCCGGAGAAGTAGCTCTGGAACGGCTTGTCCTCGGCCACCCCGATCTGCTGGTGCGCACCGCGCTCGAGCAGATCGATGAACGGGTCGCCCCCGATCTCCTCGGAGAACCGGGTGCAGCGCTGGCAGAGCACGCAGCGCTCGCGGTCGAGCAGCACCTGCGTGGAGATCGGCAGCGGCTTGGGGAACGTCCGCTTGGTGTCGACGAACCGCGAGTCGGTGCGGCCGGTGCTCATCGCCTGGTTCTGCAGGGGGCACTCGCCGCCCTTGTCGCAGATCGGGCAGTCCAGCGGGTGGTTGATGAGCAGCAGCTCCATCACCCCCTCCTGGGCCTTCGCGGCCACGGGAGAGGAGTGCTGGGTCTTGACGACCATGCCGTCGGCCACGGTCATCGTGCAGCTGGCCTGCGGCTTCGGCATCGGGCGCCCGCCCATCTCCACCTCGACCAGGCACTGGCGGCAGGCGCCCGCCGGGTCGAGCAGGGGGTGGTCGCAGAAGCGCGGGACGATGATCCCCAGGCGCTCGCAGGTGCGGATCAGCAACTCGCCCTTGGGCGCGTCGACCTCGAGGCCGTCGATCGTGAGGCGGACGTGGCCCTCGGGTACGGGCCGCGCCTCCTTCTTCTCCTCGGGAGCGATTGTCATGCCGTGGCTCCGGTCAGCTCGGCCAGCTGCTCCGGACGTGCCACCGCGGGTTGGGCGGCGATCAGGTCCAGGAACTCCTGGCGGAAGTACTTGATGCCGCTGGTGATCGGGCTGGTCGCACCGTCACCCAGTGCGCAGAACGAGCGGCCCAGGATGTTGTCGCAGATGTCGAGCATCGTCTCGACGTCGGCCTCGGTGCCCTCGCCGTGCACCATGCGCTCGAGGATCTGGACGAGCCAGTAGGTGCCCTCGCGGCACGGCGTGCACTTGCCGCAGGACTCGTGCTTGTAGAACTCGGTCCACTTCATCACCGCCCACGGCACGGACACGGTCTCGTTGAAGACCTGCACCGCGGTGGTGCCCAGCATCGACCCGGCCGCTGCCGCGCCCTCGAAGTCCAGCGGGACGTCGAGGTGCTCGGCGGTGAACAGTGGGGTGGACGAGCCGCCCGGCGTCCAGAACTTGAGCGGGATCCCGTCCTTCATCCCGCCCGCGAGATCCAGCAGCTGCCGCAGCGTGATGCCCAGCGGGGCCTCGTACTGGCCGGGCCGCTCGACGTGCCCGGACACCGAGTAGATCTTCGGGCCGGGGCTCTTCTCCGAGCCCATGCTGCGGAACCAGTCGCTGCCGCCCTGCACGATCGCGGGAACCGAGGCGATGGTCTCCACGTTGTTGACCACAGTGGGCGATGCGTACAGACCGGACGTGGCCGGGAACGGAGGCTTGAGGCGCGGTTGACCGCGACGACCTTCGAGCGAGTCGAGCAGCGCCGTCTCCTCGCCGCAGATGTACGCACCGGCGCCGGCGTGCACCACGATGTCCAGGTCGAAGCCGGAACCGAGGATGTCCTTGCCCAGGTAGCCCTTGGCGTAGGCCTCCTCCACCGCACGGCGCACCCGGCGGATGCAGTGCAGGGCCTCGCCACGCACGTAGATCGCGCAGAAGTTCGAGCGGATCGCGTAGCAGGTGATGATGCAACCCTCCACCAGGGAGTGGGGGTCGGCCATCATCGTCGGGATGTCCTTGCAGGTGCCCGGCTCGCCCTCGTCGGCGTTGACCACGAGGTACTTGGGCTTGGCGCCCGGCCCGGTGGGCCCCTGCGGGATGAAGCTCCACTTCATCCCCGTGGGGAAGCCAGCACCGCCACGCCCGCGCAGGCCGGAGTCCTTCACCAGCTGGATCAGCTGGTCGGGGTGCGCGGCGAGCGCCGACCGGAGAGCCTGGTAGCCCTCCAGCTGTTCGTAGGTGTCGATCGACCACGAGCGGGGCGACAGCCAGCGCCGGGTGAGCACCGGGGTGAGCGGGTCGGGCGCCGGCGGGTTGGTCTGTGCAGCGGTCATGACTTCTTCTCCGGGAGGTCCGGCAAGGCCGGTGGGGCGTCGGGCATCGGCGGGGCGACCCAGCCGCGGTCGGCCGCCAGCTGCGCGCCGCGCACCGTCTCCGGTGCGGTCGACGGGCCTTCGACGCTGCGCTCCAGGTCGGGGAAGATCCCGGCCAGCTCGAGCTCCACGGTCTTGAGGTCGGTGAGCGGGGCCCCGCGGGTGGGCGCCGGCCGCTCGCCGCGCTGCAGCGCGTCCACCAGCGCCTCCGCCGACTCAAGCGTGAGGTTGTCGAAGTACTCGTAGTTGACCTGCAGCACCGGGCCCAGGTCGCAGGCCGCCAGGCACTCCGCGTGCTCGAGCGTGATCGAACCCGGGGTGCCCGGCTCGCCCGCCGTCTCCTCGTGGCCGACGCCGAGCTTCTCGCTGAGCCGCTTGTAGATCGCGTCGCCACCCAGCACGGCGCAGAGTGTGTTCGTACACACGCTGACCAGGTGTTCTCCGCACGGGCTGCGCTTGTACATTGTGTAGAAGGTGGCTACCGCGGAGACCTCGGCGGTCGTCAGTTCCAACGCTTCAGCGCAGTAGCGGATCCCGTCCTGGCTGACGAAACCCTCCACCGACTGCACGAGGTGCAGCAACGGGAGGAGTGCCGATCGTGACTGTGGGTAGCGAGCGATGATCTCCTTCGTCCGCTGGCGGGTCACCTCGTCGAAGACCGGTGAGACGGGTGACGGCTCCTGCGCCACCGCCTCCCACACGACCTCCTCCGGCGCGGCCGGCCGGCCGTTCGCCTCGGGCGTGCCTTCCGGCGTTGTCATCGGTCCACGCCTCCCATGACCGGGTCGATCGACGCGACGGCCGCGATGACGTCCGCCACCATGCCGCCCTCGCTCATCGCCGGCATCGTCTGCAGGTTCACGAAGCTGGGGTCGCGGACGTGGACACGCACCGGGCGCGTACCCCCGTCGGACACCAGGTGGTAGCCCAGCTCACCGCGGGGCGACTCGATCGGTACGTACACCTGGCCGGCCGGCACCGAGAAGCCCTCGGTGACCAGCTTGAAGTGATGGATCAGCGACTCCATCGACTGACCCATGATCTTGCGGACGTGCTCGAGGCTGTTGCCCATCCCGTCCGAGCCGATCGAGAGCTGCGCAGGCCAGGCGACCTTGCGGTCCTCGACCATGACCGGGCCGGGCTCCATCTTCTGGGCGGCCTGCTCGATGATCTTCAGCGACTCGTGGATCTCCGCGACCCGCAGCCGGTAGCGGGCGTAGCAGTCCGCCTCGGTGGCCGTGGGGACCTCGAAGTCGTACTCCTCATAGCCGCAGTAGGGCTCCACCTTGCGCAGGTCCCACGGCAGCCCCGCCGCGCGCAGGATCGGCCCGGTGGCCCCGAGTGCGAGACACCCGTCCAGCGGCAGGTAACCGACCTTCTCGAGGCGCTGGCGCCAGATCGGCTGCCCGGTGAGCAGCTTGTCGTAGTCGGGCAGCCGCGTGCGCATCAGCGCGACGAACTCGGCGACCTTCTGCTCCCAGCCGTCGGGGAGGTCCTGCGCGAGACCGCCGGGCCGGACGAACGCGTGGTTCATCCGCAGACCGGTGAGGAACTCGAGCAGGTGCAGCACCTCCTCGCGCTCCCGGAAGCCCGCCGTCATGCCGGTGAGCGCGCCCAGCTCCATCCCGCCGGTGGCCAGGCACACCAGGTGCGAGCCGATGCGCGTGAGCTCCATGAGCAGCACCCGGGCCACGGTCGCGCGGCGCGGCGCCTCGATGCCCAGCAGCTTCTCCACCGCCAGGCAGTACGCGGTCTCGTTGAAGATCGGCGCGAGGTAGTCCATGCGCGTCACGAAGGTGACGCCCTGGGTCCAGGTGCGGTACTCGCAGTTCTTCTCGATACCGGTGTGCAGGTAGCCGATCACCGACCTGGCCTGCTGCACCGTCTCGCCCTCGAGCTCCAGCACCAGCCGCAGCACGCCGTGCGTGGACGGGTGCTGCGGGCCCATGTTGATGACGATGCGGTCGTCGTGCTCCTCGTCGAGGAACGTGTCCCAGTCGCCACCGGTGACGGTGTAGACCGTGCCCTCGGTGGTCTCACGCTCCGACGCGCGGTACGCATCGGGCGTGGGAGCGTCGTCACGGATGTCCGTCATGTCGCCGCCTCCGCGGAGATGAGGTCGTCGGGGGTCACGTGTAGGACCGCCGCTGGTCCGGAGGCGGGATCTCCGCCCCCTTGTACTCCACCGGGATCCCGCCGAGCGGGTAGTCCTTGCGCTGGGGGTGGCCTTCCCAGTCGTCCGGCATCAGGATCCGGGTGAGCGCCGGATGGCCGTCGAAGATCACGCCGAACATGTCCCAGGTCTCCCGCTCGTGCCAGTCGGCCGTCGGGTAGACCTCGACGACGCTCGGCAGGTGCGGGTCGTCCACGTCGAGCGCGACCTCCAGCCGGATGCGGCGCCGGTAGGTCATCGACGTCAGGTGGTAGACGACGTGCAGCCGCTGCGCGACGCCCTCGCCGTAGTCCACCCCGGACACCGAGGAGCACAGCTCGAAGCGCAGGCCCTCGTCGTCGCGCAGCGTGCGGCAGAGGTCGAGGATGCGCTCGCGCCGCACGTAGAACGTGATCTCGCCGCGGTCGATGGTGATCTGCTGCACCGCGCCGCGCGGCACCCCGCGCTCGGCCAGCGCCTCGGCGAAGTCGTCGGCGAACTCGTCGAACCATCCGCCGAACGGCCGCTCGGCCGGGGCCGGGGCGTGCCCGGGCAACCGCAGCCCGCCGAAGCCGGAGGTGTCGCCGGAGCCGGTGACCCCGAACATCCCCTGGCGCTCGCGGGTGGCCGGGGCCGCGACCCGCGTGCCCCCCTCCGGGGTGGACCGGTCACCGCCATCGGCGGCCGACCGCGCGTCGATCGGCGCGCCCGTCTGCTCCGGTTCGCCGCCCGCGGGCCGCTCGCCTCCCGCGGCGCGCTGCGCGGCGGTGTCGGCTCCGCTCGCCTCCGCGGAGGACTGGGCGCCGCCGGTCGGCTCGCCGCTCTCCTTGGACGTGCCGGACGTGCCGGTGTTCTCGTCAGCCATGGCCGGTCACTTCTTCTTCGCGTACTTGATCGAGGACGGCACCAGCTCGGTCTTGTAGCCGCTCTCCGCGAGCGCAGCGGCCCGCTTGGCACCGAGGGGCTCGTCCATGATCTTGGCGTGGATCTTGAGGATCGCGTCCATCAGCATCTCCGGCCGCGGCGGGCAGCCGGGCAGGTACATGTCGACGGGGACGACGTGGTCGACGCCCTGCACGATCGCGTAGTTGTTGAACATGCCCCCCGACGATGCGCAGACGCCCATCGCCAGCACCCAGCGGGGCTCGGGCATCTGGTCGTAGATCTGGCGCAGGACGGGAGCCATCTTGTTGCTCACCCGGCCCGCGACGATCATCAGGTCGGCCTGGCGCGGCGAGGCGCGGAAGACCTCCATCCCGAAGCGGGCCAGGTCGTACCGTGGCGCCCCGGTGGTCATCATCTCGATCGCGCAGCAGGCCAACCCGAAGGTGGCGGGCCACAGCGAGGACTTGCGGGTCCAGTTGACCAGCTTCTCGACACTGGTCAGCAGTACGCCGCTGGGCAGGTGCTCTTCCAGACCCATCTCAGTTCCAATCCAGTCCGCCGCGCCGCCACACGTATACGTAGGCGAAGCCGACCGTGACGATGAACAGCACGATCTCCACCAGCCCGAACAGTCCGAGCGCATCGGCGCTGACCGCGAACGGATAGAGGAAGACCATCTCGATGTCGAACAGGATGAACAGCATCGCCGTGAGGTAGTAGGCGACCGGCATGCGGCCACTACCCACGACGGGCTGGGGTGAAGGCTCGATGCCGCACTCGTAGGCGTCGAGCTTCGCCCGGTTGTAGCGCCGCGGCCCGATGTAGGGCGCGGCCGTCACCGAGAACAGCGCGAACGCACCGGCCAGGGCGAACATCAGCACCAGCGGGAGGTAAGGATCGAGCATCCGTTCAGCCCTGTCGTCTACTAGTAGCGGACTCTTCCTGGTCAGACACCGCTCGCGACACTAAGTCGGGGCGCGGCCCTGGCCGGAGCCAGGCATGCCTTAGTACTACAAACTCGGTGCGAGCCTGGTCATCGTGGTGATGACCCGGTCGCTCACGCCCCCGTCCTTCGGGTCGTAGAGGTTGGCGAGCAGCTTGAGGATGAAGCGCATCAAGGTCACGCGCGGCAGACCGTACTTCGTGGCCAGGCCCATCACCGACGGGTTCCCGATGAGCTTCGAGAAGACGTTGCCGATTCGGTAGTAACCGCCCAGCGCCTGGCTCATCGCGACCGGATAGCCGGCCAGTGCCGCCTCCGCCGACGCGCCCGAGCGGGCCAGCGCCTGCACCGCGCACCGGGACGCGATCGCCGCCGACTCCATGGCGTAGGCGATGCCCTCCCCGTTGAACGGGTTGACCATGCCGCCTGCGTCGCCGACGAGCAGCAGGCCGGGGCGGTAGTGCGGGGTGCGGTTGAAGCCCATCGGCAGGGCCGCCCCGCCGACGCTGCCCACCGCGTTCCCGTCGCGGAAGCCCCACTCCTCCGGGGTCCCGTCGAGCCAGGACTTCAGCAGCGCCCGGTAGTCGGTCGATCCGTAGGCCTTGCTCGTGGACAGGATCCCGAGCCCGACGTTCGACGTGCCGTCGCCCATCCCGAAGATCCAGCCGTAGCCCGGCAGCAGCTTGGGGTCGGCCGGGTTCGAGCGGTCCCACAGCTCGAGGTGGCTCTCGAGGAAGTCGTCGTGCGTGCGGGGACTGTTGTAGTACCGGCGGACGGCCACCCCCATCGGCCGGTCGTCGCGCTTGGCCATCCCGAGGCTCAACGCGAGCCGGGCGCTCACGCCGTCGCAGGCGAGGGTGAGCGGCGCCCGGTAAGAGACCGGGCGGCGGTCCTTGCCCTTGCCGACCATGCCGGCCACGCCGGTGACCCGGCCCGTCCGCGGGTCGGTGAGGGCCTCGGTGACCGTGGTGTCCTCGTGCAGCCGCGCGCCGGACTTCTCGGCGTGGCGCACGAGCAGCTCGTCGAAGTCCTGCCGGGGCCGGACGGCACCGAAGTTCGGGAAGCTCGCGAGGGTGGGCCACTCCAGCTCGAGGGTGACGCCGCCACCCACCACCCGCAGGCCCTTGTTGTGCAGCCAGCCGTTGCTCTCCGAGCAGTCGATGCCCAGGTCGATCAGCTGCTTCATGCCGCGGGGCGTGAAGCCGTCGCCGCAGACCTTCGGCCGCGGGAACGTCGATTTCTCCAGGAGGAGCACGTCGAGACCGGCACGTGAGAGGTATGCAGCGGCGGTGGACCCGGCGGGACCGGCACCGACGACGATGACGTCGGCGTCGGCATCCGGTCGCCCGCCGACGG
Organism: Pseudonocardia xinjiangensis; assembly: GCF_050948425.1. Lineage (NCBI taxonomy): Bacteria > Bacillati > Actinomycetota > Actinomycetes > Pseudonocardiales > Pseudonocardiaceae > Pseudonocardia > Pseudonocardia xinjiangensis. The sequence goes on from NZ_CP192009.1 coordinate 7,125,206, forward strand.
TGGTGGGTTCGGGCGCGACCAAAACGGCTCCTTGTGAACAGATTCACGAAGTCTTACGGAGTCTATGCACCCGGGCGAGTGAGCGCGCGTCCGCCACCCGGGCGGCGCCTCCCCGACGCCGCAGATCGACTGCGCCGGGCATTCAACATCGGCAGCGTCAGCCCACCGGACGGTCCACGACACGGTACGGACGGCGGGCCCGGTGCAGGGCGACCGCCCCCAGAGCCAGGTCCCGCCAGGCCACCTGCGTCCAGCCGGCAGCCGCGATCCGCCGGGCCAGCTCGGGCTGGGCGGGCCAGGCGCGGATCGACTCACCGAGGTAGCGGTAGGCCTCCGGATTGCTCGAGACGCGTTCCGCGACCGCGGGGAGCACCCGCTCGAGCCCCAGGTGGTAGGCGACCCGGAACGGCCCGAACGTCGGACGGCCGAACTCGCACACCACCAGCCGGCCGCCCGGCCGCGTGACCCGCGCCAGCTCGGCGAGGGCGGCATCGGGATCGGCGACGTTGCGCAGCCCGAACGAGATCGTCACCGCGTCGAAGGCGGCGTCCCGGAACGGCAGGTGCAACGCGTCGGCCGCCACCTTCGGCACCGCACGGTGGGCGCCCGCCTGGAGCATCCCCAGCGAGAAGTCGGCCGCCACGCACCAGGCACCGGAACGGGTCAGCTCCACCGTCGACACGGCGGTGCCCGCGGCGAGATCGAGCACCCGGTCCCCCGGCCGCAGCTCCAGCGCCTCCCGCGTGCGGGCCCGCCACCGCCGGTCCTGCCCGGCGGTGAGCACGGTGTTGGTGAGGTCGTAGCGGCGCGCGACGCCGTCGAACATCGCGGCGACGTCGTGCGGGTCCTTGTCGAGGTCGGCGCGGCTCACGCGGGGAACGCTACGCGGACCGCCCCAACCCCCCACACCCTCCCGCGAGTCGCCCGTTCCCACCCCGCGAGTCGCCCGAAACCCGCCCGCGAGTCGCCCGTTCCCGGCCCGCGAGTCGCCCGAAATCCGCCCGCGAGTCGCCCGTTCCCGCCGCGCGAGTCGCCCCTTCCCACCCGCCGGTTGCAGGTCAGCAGGTGAGGCGGGCGAGCATCCGTCCGACGGACTCCGGCCAGCCGAACTGCTCGGCCCGGGCGCGCGCTGCCGCCCGCCGCGCTCCCTCGTCGGCCGCGAGCAGCGTCGTGACGCCCGCGGCGAAGGCCTCGGGACGGTCCAGGGCCGCGGCACCGGACGGCCCGACGATCTCCGGCAGCGCCGACGACGCCGACACGACGACGGGCGTGCCGCTGGCCAGTGCCTCCAGCGCCGACAACCCGAACGTCTCGTGCGGACCGGGCGCGAGCGAGACGTCCGCGGACGCGAGGAGCCGCGCCAACCGGCTGCGGTCGGGCACGAAGCCGATGAACGTCACGGGCAGCCCGCTCGCGCGCCGCTCCAGCAGCGGGCGGCGCGGACCGTCACCGGCGACGACCAGCCGGACCCGGTGGCCGGCGGCGCGCAACGCCGCGACGGTGTCGATGCTCCGCTCCGGGTGCTTCTCCGGAGAGAGCCGCCCGCAGTGGACGAGCAGGGTGTCGGCGCCGTCGGCGAGTGCACTCCGCAGCGCCGGGTCACGGTGCAACGGGGAGAAGGTCGCGAGATCGACCCCCAGCGGTATCTGCGCGACGTTGGCCACGCCGATCCGGTCGAACTCGGCGCGGGCGAACGAGGTGGTGCACACGACGGTGTCGTAGGCGGCGGCCATCCGCGCGTTCGCGGCGTCGGCGACCCTTCGGGCGGCCGGCTCGGGCAGCAGGAACTGCGAGAGCAGCCGGTCGAGGCGCTCGTGGGAGATCACGATGCTCGGCACGCCCCGCCGGGACGCCCACCGACCGAGGCCGCGCAGCGTCAGCCGGTCGGACACCTCGATGGCGTCCGGACGCAGCCGGTCGAGCAGCCGCTCGACCCGCCAGGGGTCCACGGCGCGGTACCCGCCGGTGCCGGGCAGCCGGGGTGCGGCGATGGTGATCCGGCGGATGCCACCGGGCAGCACCTCGGCGGCGGACCTCGCGCCGGGCACCACGAGCACCACCTCGTGACCCCGGCCCGCGTAGCCCGCGCCGAGGTGGTGGAGCGCGGTGCGCAGGCCGCCGGAGCGGGGACCGTAGAAGTTGGCGAGCTGGACGATGCGCACAGTCAGGCTGCCGCCGCAGTGGCCCCGATGACCTCCGCGTAGTGCGCGAGCAGCTCGTCGCCCACCGCCGACCACGTACGCCGCAGCACCGACTGCCGGGCAGCGGCGCCGAACCGGGCCCTCGTCCCGGCATCGGTGAGCGCCTCGACGGCCGCACGCAGCTGCGCATCCGCCGCGACCGACCTCGGGTCGTGCGTCTCCGCACCGTCGGGATGCGGGGGCACGAGGTAGCCGGTGCGGCCGGGGAGCACCAGGTCGCGCGGGCCACCGGCGTCCGGCGCGACGACGGGTAGCCCCGACGCGAGCGCCTCCTGGACGGCCTGGCAGAAGGTCTCCGACGGGCCAGTGTGGACGAAGACGTCCAGCGACGCGTAGATCCGGGCCAGCTCGTCGCCACCGCGGAAGCCGAGGAACGCCGCCGTGGGCAACGCGGCCGCCAGCCTCTCCCGGCTCGGGCCGGAGCCGACCACCACGAGCCGGGTGCCGGGCACGTCGGCCAGCGCGGTGAGCCGCTCGACCTGCTTCTCCGGTGCCAGCCTGCCCACGTAGCCGACCAGCAGCTCACCATCGGGCGCCAGCGACGCCCGCAGCCGGTCGTCGCGCTTGTGCGGGGTGAACCTGCGCGTGTCGACGCCGCGCGCCCACTGGTGCACCCGCGGCACCCCGCGGGCCCGCAGCGCCTCGGTGGCCCAGCTCGACGGGGCGAGCGTGCGGTCGGCCTGGCCGTGCAGCCGGCACGTCCAGCGCCACGCCGCGCGCGCCGTCAGCCCCAGGCCGTACGAGGAGGCGAACCCGGCCACGTCCGTCTGGTAGACCGCGACGGTCGGGATGCCCAGCCGGCGCGCCGCGGCGAGCCCGCGGTAGCCGACGACGAACGGCGCGGCCAGGTGGACGACGTCGGGGGCGAACTCCCGCAGCGCCGTCAGCACCCGCCGGCTCGGCACGCCCACCGGCATCGACGACACGACCGGCAGGTCCACCGCCGGGATCCGCACGACACGGGCGCCCGCGTACTCCATCGGGCCGTCCATCCCCGGCGCGATCACCAACGCCTCGTGCCCGGCGGCCGTCAGGTGCTCGACGACCCGCAGCACGGAGTTCGTCACGCCGTTGACCACGGGAAGGAAGCACTCGGAGACGATGGCGACACGCACAGGGGAACCGTCGCGCGTCCGGAGGGCGGGGTGCTGACGAGCCATCGAACACGCGGCCAACAGCCCGTGTCGGGCACACAGTTGGCCGGGTGATCCTTGACACGTCATCTGGGCGACGCACCCGGGACACCGGAGCCGGTGACGCTCGGACCACATGACCGTCCAGCAGCACCCGAGCGCACTCCCGTCACCGCTCCCGGTGGAGCCGGGGCTGCTTTCCAGGGCCTTGGAGGTGGCCGGACGCCTGGCCAACGACGCCGCGGAGGTCATCACGGCCACCGCGGGTCGCGGGCAGCAGCCGGGCGCCACGCACAAGGCGAACCCCTTCGACTGGGTCACCGACACCGACCGCACGCTGGAGCGGCACACCCGCCGCGTGCTGGCCTCGGAGTTCCCGGGGATCCCGGTCGTCGGCGAGGAGTTCGGCAGCCCCACGGACGCCGCCGACGCGCCCTACCGCTGGGTGGTCGACCCGGTCGACGGCACCGCCAACTACGTCGCCGGCTTCCCCTGGTGCGCCTACAGCCTCGCGTTGGTGGACGGCTCAGGACCGGTCGTCGGGGTGATCGCCGATCCCAGCCGGGCCCAGATCTACGCGGCCGCCCGCGGACGAGGGGTACGGGCGAACGGCGTGGCCGTCACCGTGACACCGCGGTCGCCCACCGGGGGCCTGGTGTGCGCGGAGCTCTCACTGGAACGCGCACCCGCGTTCGCCCGGCACGCTGCCGCCGGTCACGTGGGGGTCCGTGTGCTGGGGTCGTCGGCGCTCGCGATCACCCAGGTGGCGCTCGGCCACGCCGTCGCCGCCGTGCTCGACGGCTACCGCGAGTGGGACGTGGCAGGCGCCGCGTGCCTCGCGGCGGAGGCCGGCGCGCTGGTCGTCGACGGGGAGGGGCGGCCGAACCCGCTGCCCACCGGCGCGATGGTGGTCGCCGTCCCGGGGTCGCTCGACGAGGTGCTCGGGTGGTGGCACGCGGACCGGTAGGAACACCCGGGCGACTCGCGCGCGGGATTCGGGCGACTCGCGCGCGGGAATCGGGCGACTCGCGCGCGGGAATCGGGCGACTCGCGCGCGGGAATCGGGCGACTCGCGCGCGGGAATCGGGCGACTCGCGGGCGGGTGGGGTGGGGCGGCCCGACCCGTCAGGATCCGGCGCGGCGGCGGCGCAGCCACACGGCGAGGGGGCCGAGCACCGCCCACATCACGACGACGCCGAGCCCCAGCGGAACCAGCCCGTCGAGCGCGGAGCGGCCGGCCACCCGCACGAGCTCGGGCTCGGTGACGTCGTACTCGACCGCGATCGTGTCGCCTTCCTGCAGGCCACGGGGGTAGAAGACCCCGTGCTCGGGCACGACCGCCTCCCCGTTGGCCACCGTGAACCGGACCAGCGTGCGGGAGAACGTCGAGCCGCGGAGCACCTCGGCCTGGGCGACGGCGGGGTTGGCGGCGATCGCCCGGTCGTCGAGTGCGGCGCCCCCGAGTGCGAGGAAGGCCAGCGCGGTGACCACCACCGCGAGACCGGCGACGATCTCGGGGAGACGCCGCGCGATCCCGCGTGCCGCCGGACGAACCAGCGCAGCCAGGTCGTCGACGGCGCGGGTCCCGGTACGCCCCGTGCCAGTCGCCACGACACGGGAGTCTATGCGCGGCGGGCGGCGGGTGTGGGCGGCACCTCTCGGACCCGGCGCGCATCGGACAGCGCGGCCTCCTACTCTCGGTTACGTGACAATCGCCCCGCTGCCGGGCGGGTTAGCCGTGCGAACGAGGCTCATCGACGACCCGGGCCGCCTCATCGACCTGCTTCCCGACGCCCAGAATCCCTTGTCCTGGGTACGCGGTCCCGATGGTCTCGTCGGCTGGGGCGAGGTCGCCCGCTTCACCGGCACGGGGCCGGAGCGGTTCACCGAGGCGGACACCTGGTGGCGGTCGTTCACCGAGCGGCTCGACGTGACCGACGAGGTGGGGACGCCCGGGGCGGGACCCGTGGCCTTCGCCAGCTTCACGTTCGCCGACACGTCGCCCGGCTCCGCGCTCGTCGTTCCCCGGGTCCTGGTGGGGCGCCGCGACGGGCGGTCCTGGGTCACCGAGTTCTCGGGGGAAGGGCCGCCCGCGGTCCGCGCGGTGAGCCCCGTCCGGCCGACGGGGACGCTGCGCTTCGCCGACGGCATGCTCCCCGTGGCCGGCTACCGCAAGGCCGTGGCCGAGGCGGTGCGGCGGATGCGGGCGGGCGAGCTCGAGAAGGCCTGCCTCGCCCACGACCTGCTGGCCGTCAGCGACTCTCCCCTCGATCCGCGGTTCCTCCTCGACGGGCTGGCCGAGCGGTACCCGACCTGCTGGTCCTACGCCGTGGACAGGCTGGTCGGAGCCACGCCCGAGCTGCTGGTGCGGCGCACCGCCGGCATCGTGGAGTCCCGGGTGCTGGCCGGGACGATCTGGCCGGGGTCGGGCGACGACCTGCCGGGACAGCTGATGGGTTCGGCGAAGGACCGGCACGAGCACGCGCTGGCCGTCGACTCGCTGGCCGCCGCGCTTCGCCCGCTCTGCGAGTCGCTCGACGTGCCGGAGACGCCGGGAGTGATCGCCCTGCACAACGTGTCCCACCTGGCGAGCGACGTGCGCGGCACCCTCCGCCCCGGCGCCCCGGCATCGCTGCTCGAACTCGCCGAGGCCGTGCACCCGACAGCCGCCGTGGGCGGTACGCCCCGCGACACCGCGCTCCGCGTGATCAGCGAGCTCGAGGGCATGGACCGGGGCCGCTACGCCGGTCCGGTCGGCTGGGTCGACGGCAACGGCGACGGCGAGCTCGGCATCGCGCTGCGGTGCGCCCAGCTCGACGGATCGGTGGCACGGCTGTTCGCCGGATGCGGGATCGTGGCCGACTCCGATCCGGAGAAGGAGGCGCGGGAGGCCGCGGCGAAGATGGTGGCCGTGCGCGACGCGCTGGAAGCCGAGGCCTGAGGGCGAGGCCCGGCCGGCGGCCACGGACCCGGCTGCCGCCGGGCCGGTGATGTCAGCTCGCGTCGTGCAGCGCGGCGGCCACCGCCGCGTCCACGGCGGTCCGCACGGCCGCGTGTCCCGCGCGCAACGACGGGCGATCCGCCAGCACCTCCACCACCCGCAGACCCGGGGCGGGGACCACGGCGGCCGCGACGTCGGCGACGTCCACCCGGAGGTGGCCGACCCCGGTGGCGGCACACAGCGCGGCGAGGTCGACGCGGTGCGGCGTCCCGAAGATCCGCTCGAACGCCGCAGCGTGCTCGGGTGCCCCCTGCTCCAGCAGCCCGAAGATGCCACCGCCTCCGTCGTTGAGGACGACGACGGTGAGGTCGGGCCGCGGCTCGTCCGGACCGATGACGAAGCCGGTGGTGTCGTGCAGCAGCGTGAGGTCGCCGAGCAGCGCGTACGCCGGGCCGTCGTGCGCGAGCGCAGCTCCCAGCGCCGTCGACACGCTGCCGTCGATCCCGGCGACGCCCCGGTTGGTGAGCACGGTGAGCCCCCGGCGGGGGACCGCGGCGAGCGAGACGTCCCGGACGGGGTTGGACGAGCCGAGCAGCAGCTGCCCGCCGTCGGGCAGACCGGCCAGTACAGAGCGGGCGAGCCGGAGCCCGATCGGCGCGGTGCCGTCGTCCATGACCTGGTCCAGCGCCTTCGCCGCGGCGGTGTCGGCGGTGCGCCAGCGGTGCGTCCAGGACGGGTCGGGGGTCAGCGGTGGCAGCGAGCCGACCGCCTGGACGGTGCCGGCCACGTCCGTCCACGGGAGACCGTTCGGATCGGCCAGCACGTAGGTGGCGACGGACGGGTCGGCGAGCAGCCGCTGGACCGCCCGGTGCAGCGTGGGGCGGCCCGCCACCACCACCTGGGCAGGCTTCAACGACGCGGCCGCCGGGGCGCCGAGCAGCCACGGACCGGTACGCACGGCCGTCGGCCACGGCGCCGACGCCGGCTCCGCGACCACCGGCACCGGCAGGTCGTGCAGACCGGCCGGTGCGTTGCCGCCGGCGATCACGAGCGTGGGCGCGGAGGGGTCCAGCGGCAGCACCGGAGCGTCACGCACGATCGGGGGCACGGACGTCCACGGCCCGCCGTCAGCACGCCCGGCCGGAGCGGCCCCGGTGCCGTCGGGCACGAGCGGCTCCGCGAAGGGGAGGTTGAGCTGGACCGGCCCCGGGGGTCCGCCGAGTGCGCCGGTCGCCGCGGCCACGGCCCGGTCGGTGAGGGAGCGCCAGCGTCCGTTGTCGGCCGCGCTCCCTCCGGCGGCTCCGGTGAGCGTGAGCCGCACGGCCGTGCCGAAGATCCCGGCCTGGGCGATCGTCTGGTTGGCTCCGGTGCCGACCATCTCCTGGGGACGGTCGGCACTGAGCACGAGCAGCGGCACCCCCGCGAAGGACGCCTCGAGAACAGCGGGGTGGAGGTTGGCCACCGCCGTGCCCGAGGTGGTGCACACCGGCACCGGACGCCCGGAGCGCAAGGCGAGCCCGAGCGCCAGGAACCCGGCCGTCCGCTCGTCGATCCGCACGTGCAACCGGAGCCGGCCCGCGACATCCGCTGCGTGCAGCGCGAACGAGAGCGGGGCGTTGCGGGAGCCGGCACACAGCACCGCGTCGGTGATTCCGCAGCGCACCAGTTCGTCGACGATCACCTGGGCCTGCAGCGTCGACGGGTTCACAAGTCGAGCCTAGGCGCGCCGCGGAGCACTCGTCGGTCCGGTATCTACGCGACCGGCGTGGTCTGCGCCGATGGGGTCTGCGCCGGCGCGGGCTCGGGCCGGTAGAACGGCTCGTGCTGCGGCGGCGGCGGAGTGCGGCCGAGAATCAGGTCGGCGGCCTTCTCCGCGATCATCACGACCGGGGCGAAGGTGTTGGCGTTGGTGACGTGCGGCATGACCGACGCGTCGACCACGCGCAGGCCCTCGGTGCCGTGCACCCGCATCGACGCGGGGTCGACGACGGCGTCCCCGCCCGTGCCCATCCGGCAGCTTCCCGCGTAGTGCATCGCCGAGACAGCGTGCTCGGCGACCCACGCCAGGATCTGCTCGTCGGTACGGACCGCCGGGCCCGGGGCCGCCTCGCCGCCGTCGTACTGCTCGAACGCGGGCTGCGCGAGGATCTCCCTGGCGATCCTGATGGAGTCGAGCCACTCCCGGCGGTCCTGCTCGGTGGACAGGAAGTTGAACCGGATCGCCGGGGGCGCCGCAGGGTTCGCGGACCTGATCCGGACATGCCCGCGGGCGTCGGAGGAGACGGGGCCGACGTGCAGCTGGTACCCGTGGCGGTCCGACGGCGAGGACTCGTAGCTCCTCGAGGCGATCGGCAGGAACTGGAACATGATGTTCGGGTAGGCGACGTCGGAGTTGCTCCGCACGAAGCCGCCCGCCTCGAAGTGGTTGGTGGCACCCGGGCCGCTGCGCAGGAACAGCCACTGGAAACCGATCGACGGCGCGTTCTTCAGCGAGGACGTGGGGCCGAGGGACACCGGCTGGGTGCAGGAGTGCTGCACCATCACCTCGAGGTGGTCCTGCAGGTTCTCGCCGACGCCCGGCAGGTGGTGCACCACCGGCACGCCGAGTGCGGAGAGCCGGTCGGCGTCGCCGATCCCCGACAGCTGCAGGATCTGGGGCGACTTGATCGTGCCGCCGCTGACGACGGTCTCGCCGCCCATGACCTGCTCACGGTTGCCGTGCCGGTCGGTGTACTCGACGCCCACGGCGCGGGTGCCGTCGAACAGCACGCGCGTGACGTTGACGCCGGTGCGCACCTCGAGGTTGGGCCGCGACATCGCCGGATGCAGGTAGGCCCGTGCCGCCGACCACCGGCGGGTGGAGCGGATGTTGCGGTCGAAGCGGCCGAAGCCCTCCTGCCGGTGGCCGTTGACGTCCTCGGTGGTCGGGTACCCGGCCTCCACCGTGGCCTGCAGGAACGCCCCGAACAGCGGGTTGGCCGCGCGGCCGCGCTCCAGCGTGATGGGGCCGCCGCGACCGCGGTAGGGGGTGTCGGTGAGGGAGTCCTCGCTGCGCCGGAAGTAGGGCAGGACGTTGGCGTAGGCCCACTCGTCCATGCCGGGCTCGGCCGCCCAGCGCTCGTAGTCCATCGGGTTGCCCCGCTGGAAGATCATCCCGTTCATGCTGCTCGAGCCGCCGAGCAGCCGTCCGGCCGGCACCTTCAGGCGGCGTCCTCGCAGGTGGGGCTCGGGCTCGCTCTGGTGGCGCCAGTCGTAGAAGGACCGGCCCATCGGGAACGGGAGAGCGGCCGGCATGTGGATGAGCACGTCGAACCGGTAGTCCGGGCGCCCCGCCTCCAGCACCAGTACCCGGATGCCGGGATCTGCGCTGAGCCGGTTCGCCAGCACGCAGCCGGCGGAACCGGCGCCCACGATGATGTAGTCGTACGGGGCCTGCATGTGCCACTCCTGTCGGGGGCCGTCCGAACGCTGGGGAGGCCGCGAGGCTAACCCATTCGGGCAGACCCGAGGAACGTGTGATCGACGCTCCGCAACGGTCTCGATGGTGCGGAAAGCGGAAGGAGAACGGTACTACTGCAACCAGTACCGTCGAACCACGAACCGGACGCCCGTGCCGAGGTGGGCAGACCGGATGACCGCGTCGGCCCGTCGACGTGCCCGGGACTCCGGGGCCCCGCCACCGCGCCGGCCCCGATCCGGGCCTGTCGTCCCTGATGAGAGCGCTCGTCCGGCTTCGGGTGATCGACCGGTCACGGCCCGCTCGGTCCGCACCGCGAGGTCACACGGCGGAACGGCGAACCTTTCCGATTTGCTGTTGATCGGACGTGCGCACAACTGCACATCGGCGCTCCGCTGGGTCGGAGACTCCTTCTCACGGGTCGGCGAACGGGGCAGATGGTGCTGCATACGGTCGTCGCAATGAGGGTGCTCGCGGGGTCGAGGCCGCACCCCACGACTTCCCCGGAAGCACGGAACGGCCATCACGGGTTAGGTTGACGATGAGCCATGGGGCACGCCGGTGCCCTCCCGGGAGCATCGCATGAGGCGTCCGCACGCCCCGTCGGACCGACCAGGACAAGCCACCCTCGACCAGTTGCTCACGGTGCTCGCCGCACCCGCCGTACTGCTCTCCGATCCGGACGGTCAGGTCCGGCCCGACGGCGCCCAGGGCCTGTACGTCGGCGACACGCGGTACGGGAGCCGGCTGGAGATCGGCGTCGACGGCGTGGACCTGCACGCCCGGTCCGTCCCGCTCGACGACGCCGCCACGGCCCGGTTCGACGGTGAGCTGCGCGGCGACCGGGGGCTGGTGCGGCTGCGCCGGGAACGCATGCTGGCCGACGGGCACGTGGTCGACCACGTCGAGCTGCACAACGTCGAGCTGCCCGACTCGGAGGCGAGCGGGACGGTCGACGGGGTGTCCCTGCGGGTGGTGGTGCGGGCCCGCAGCGACCTCGCGGCCACGGCGGTGGTGAAGTCGGGCGCCCCGCTGGACGTCGTGGTGCCGCAGGTCGGCGGGGGCGGCGCCCGGTGGTCCCGCAACGGGACCGGTGCGGAGCTGGTCGTCGAGCCCGCGGCGGGTGAGGCCACCACCGTCGGCCCGGACGCGGTGCTCGCCTGGCCGGTGCACCTGGAGCCGGGCGAACGCTGGTCGGTGCGGCTCACCGTCGGCCCGGCGGGCGGCAGGCCCGCGGGCTTCACCCCCGCGGCCCCGATCCCGTGGACGCTCCCGGCGGCCGGGGCCGGGCACCTCGACGCGCTGCTGCACCGCAGCCTCGCCGACCTCGACGGGCTCATGCTCGCCGATCCCCACGCCCCCGACGGCCGTCATGACCGGTTCACCGCCGCCGGGAGCCCCTGGTTCTGCACGCTCTTCGGCCGCGACTCGCTGTGGACGGCCCGGCTGCTGCTGCCGCTGGGCACCGAGCTCGCCGCGAGCACCCTGCGGGTCCTCGCGCGGCGGCAGGGCCGCAGGCACGACGCCCGCTCCGAGGAGGAGCCCGGCAAGATCCTCCACGAGGTGCGCCCCGGTGGTCTGCGGGCGGGAGGGCTGGACCTGCCCCCGCACTACTACGGGACGATCGACGCCACCTCCCTGTGGTGCTGCCTGCTGCACGACGCATGGCGCGCCGGGATGGCCGAGGACGAGGTGGCCGCGCTGCTGCCGGACCTGGAGTCGGCGCTGGCCTGGATCGCCCGGACCGCAGGGCCGACGGGTTTCCTCACCTACCGCGGCTCGTCCGGCGGTGGCCTGGCGAACCAGGGCTGGAAGGACTCCGCCGGTGGCGTGCGTTGGGCCGACGGCTCGATCGCCGAGCGTCCGCTGGCGCTCTGTGAGGTGCAGGGCTACGCCTACTCGGCGGCGCGGGGCGGCGCGGCGGTGCTCGAGGCGTTCGGTCACGGGGGCGCCCGCGAGTGGCTGCGGTGGGCCGACGAGCTCGCCGTGCGGTTCCGGTCGGCCTTCTGGATCGACGACCCGGCCGGGGCCTACCCCGCCATCGCACTCGACGCCGGTGGCCGCGCCGTCACCGGACCCGCATCGAACATGGGCCACCTGCTGTCCACCGGCCTGCTGACGGCGGCGGAGGCCGACCTGGTCGCCGACCGGCTCGCCCGCCCGGACCTGGACGGCGGCCGCGGCCTGCGCACCCTGTCGAGCACGAGCGCGGGGTTCGATCCGCTGACCTACCACTGCGGGTCGGTGTGGCCGCACGACACGGCCGTCGCGGTGCTCGGGCTGGCCGGGGTCGGGCGCCACGACGTGGCCCGGTCGCTCGGCGAGGGACTCGTCGCCGCGGCGGCCGAGTTCGACGACCGGCTGCCGGAGCTCTACGCCGAGGTGGACGGCGAGACGTCGAGCTACCCGACGGCATGCCGGCCCCAGGCGTGGGCCGCGGCCGGCGCCGTCGCCGTGGTGGGCTACCTCAGCGGATGGCCGCTCCCGGAGTGGACGCGCGCGCTCGGTGGTGTCAGCCCTTCTCCGCACCGGCGGTGAGTCCCTCGGTGAGGAGCCGCTCGCTGGCGAAGAAGACGACGATGATCGGGATCGTCACGATCACCGAGCCCGCCATCAGGACCGTGGTGGGGATCTCGATGCCGCCTGCCAGCTGGGAGAGCCCGAGCGACACCGTCCAGCGGTCACGGTCCTCCACGAGGAACAGCAGCGCGAACAGGAACTCGTTCCACGCGATCATGAACACGAACAGGGCGTTGGCGATGATCGCCGGCATGGCCAGCGGCAGGCTGATCCGCCGCATGACGCCGAGCCTGCTGCACCCGTCGATCGCGGCGGCCTCCTCCAGGCTGACCGGGACGGTGTCGAAGTAGTTGCGCAGCATGTAGATCGACACGGCCACGATCTGGGAGACGTACACGATCAGCAGGCCGGCCAGCGAGCCTCGCAGGCCGATCCGTGTGAAGAACACGAACAGCGGGACGGCCAGCAGGATGCTGGGGAACAGGTAGACGGCGAGGAAGAGCACGCTGACCTGCCGCCTGCCGAAGAACCGCAGCCTGCTCACGGCGTAGGCGCCGGGCAGCGCGATCAGCAGCGTGAGCACCACCGTGCCGAACGCGACGATCGCGCTGTTGGCCATGAACTGCAGGAAGCCCTGTCCCCCGGCCCCGCCCGGCGTGAGCACCGTGAGGTAGCTGCCGAGGTCCCATTCGGACGGCCCGACCCACAGTGCGCCGGGGTCCTGCAATACCCGGTCGAGCGGCCGCAGCGACAGCAGCCCCATGTAGTAGAAGGGGAACAGCGTGACGATCAGCAGCCCGACGATGACCACGACGCGCAGCACCGCGAACAGCCGGTTCTCCAGCTCGTCGCGGCTGAACCGGCGCGGCGCGGGCGGCGGCTTCGGAGGCGTGGCGGCGGGCGGCGCCACGCCCACCTCGGTGCCGGCCATCAGGACTGCTCCTCGCGCGGCGCGAGCCGCCACAGGTAGAGACCGATGAGGACCGCCAGGATCGCGGCGAGCACCAGCGCCTGGGCCGCTGCCCCGCCGATGTCGCCGCGGGCGGTGAGGGAGTTGAAGACCGAGACGCTGATGACCTCGGTGCCCGCGCCACCGCCCGTCAGCAGCCAGATGTCGTCGAAGCTGTTGAACGTCCAGATGAACCGCAGTACCGAGAGCACCGCGATCGTCGGCAGCAACTGCGGCAGCACGATGTAGCGGAAGCGCTGCGTGAGCGTGGCGCCGTCCACCCTGGCCGCCTCCTCGAGGGTGGACGGCACGGCCTGCAGCCGCGCGGTCAGGAACAGGAACGCGAACGGGAACGACCGCCACGCCTCGAAGGCGATCACCGTGAGCAGTGCGGTGGGGACGCCGACGTGCCAGCCGAAGACGGAGACCTCGCTGCTGCGCTGGCTCAGGAACGCGATCGGCTCGTCCCAGCCCAGCAGCCGGGTGCCCCAGTGATTGGCCACCCCGAACTGCGGGCTGAGCATGGTCTTCCAGGCGTAGGTGACCGCCACGATGGGGGCCACGTAGGGCAGCAGCATCGCCGCGCGGACGAGTCCGCGGAAGCGGAACCTGCGCCGCAGCGCGAGCGCCGCGACCAGGCCGACACCGATCGCCGCTGCCGTGCCGAACACCGAGTACGCCAGCGTCGTCGCCAGGTTGCCCCAGAAGGCGGACGAGCCGAACACCTTCTCGAAGTTGGCGAGGGTGAAGTTGCCGAACAGGCCGGAGCTGCGCAGGTTCAGCAGCCGGAGCCGCTGGAAGGCCAGCAGCACCGTCCAGAGGATCGGCAGCACCACCATCACCACGACGATGACCACCGTCGGGGAGATCAGCGCGAGCCCGGCGCGCGCCTCCGCGCGCTGCAGCGTGCGTCCGCTCCCGGAACGGCGGTCCGGCCGGGGCGCCCCGCCGGATCCGGACGACGGCGCAGGCGCGCCGACATCCACGCTCACCGCAAGCTGTCCTGGATCGACCGCAGTGTGGCGGCGGCCTGGTCGGCGGCTCCCCGGGCGTCGGCGCCTCCGCTCGTGACCGCCGCGACGGCGGCCGGCACCGGGAGCTCCCCGAGCGAGGCCCCGATCAGGTCACCCTGCCCCTGGGTGATCCCCCACCGGGTGAAGGCCTCGGGGCCGGTGGACAGCACGTCCAGCACCTCCGGTGGGTAGAACTGCGTCAGCGGGCCCTCGGTGTCGACGCCGACGGGCAGCGTCTTCCACCTGTCGACGAACTCCGTGCCGCCGGGCGTGCTGCCGGACCGGGCGGGGAACTTGCCCTCGGGCGCGAAGGCCAGCCAGTCGACGTACCCGTCGCTCATCATGAACCGGACGAACTGCTGCGCGGGGTCGACAGCCGCCTCCGAGGTGATCGCCCAGTTGACGACCTCACCGAACTGCGCGGGCGCGGTGCCGTCTGGACCACGGAGGGACGTGACGACGCCGGTGTTCCTCGCGAGGAAGGTCGGGTCGGCCACGCACTCCGGGCAGCTGGGCTTGGCGTCGTTGCGCAGTCCGGCCAGCTCGTCGAGCAGGAACGTGGACCACACGGCCATGGCCGCCTGGCCGGAGAAGTAGGCGGCGCGCACCGTGTCGACGTCCTGGGTGCCGGGCACGGAGTAGTTCGTGATCAGGTCACGGTAGAAGTCGAACGCGGCGACGCACTGCGGGCTCGCGATGGTGATCTCACCGGCGCTGTTCACCATCTCGCACCCGTTGGCGAGCGCGATGTGCTCGAAGGTCTGCTGGGTGAAGGCGTCGCCCGGCGCGGTGGCCCCCACGAACCCCACACGGCCGTCGCGGGTGAGCGTGCGTGCCGCGTTCAGGATGTCGGCGTAGGTGGCGGGGGCGGGCAGCCCCGCGGCGTCGAACAGGTCGCGCCGGTAGTAGAGAAGCTGCGACCACGCCTCGCTGGGCACCGCCAGCTGCCGGTCGCCGTCCCTGGTGAGCTCGAGGGCCCGCTGGTCGAAGGTGCCGGCGCCCAGCGCGTCCACCACGGCGGCGGTGGCGTCGGTGTTGACGAGGTCGTTGGTCGCGAGCGTGCGCACCGACGACAGCGGGATCGACCCGATCACGTCCGGCAGCTCACCGGCCGCGGCCGAACTGGTGAGGAGCTGGTTGAACTGGTCCTCGTCGACCCCGACGAGGTCCACCTGCACCCCGGTCTGCTGCGTGAAACGGGCGATGATGGCCTGCGTGGCGGCCACGCGGTCGGGGAGGGTGTCGGCCGTCCACACCGTGATGCGCTGGGCGTCGCCGCCGCCGTCCTCACCCCCACCGGCGCAGGCGGACAGCAGCAGCGCGGCCACGAGACCCAGGGCCGCGACGATGCGGCGGGTCGCACTTCTCATTCGACGTCTCCCCATGGGCCGGTTCGAAGTGCGGCAAGTCAACCCCGGCGGCATGCTGATCCACAAGCCTCGTTTGAGCATCGCTTTGGGTGGCTATTACCTGCACGGAGCAACCTCGACCGCCCCGGTCGACGGTGGGATCCGCCAGTTCTGGACAACGGTTGAAGCGGTCGCATCCGCACACCGGGATTCCGGGGGTGGGGCGCTCCCCACCCCGGGCTCGGGGGCGCAGGGCACTGCCCATGAGGACGCCGGGCGCTGAGATCGTCGTATGACCCAGACGATGACTCCGCCGACCACCGCGGCGGTGGCGCTGCGCGGCGTGAGCCGCACCTACGGCACCGGACCGGCGGCGGTGCGGGCCGTCGACCGCGTGGACCTCGACTTCCGCCGCGGCACCTGGACCGCCGTGATGGGCCCGTCGGGATCCGGGAAGTCGACGCTGCTGCACTGCGCGGCCGGGCTCGAACGTGTCGACGCCGGGCAGGTGCTGCTCGGCGACACCGACATCGGTACGGCAGGCGACGCGGAGCTCACCGCGCTGCGCCGCGAGCGCATCGGCTTCGTGTTCCAGAGCTTCAACCTGCTCGGCGCGCTCACTGCCGAACAGAACGTGGCGCTCCCGCTGCGGCTGGCCGGACGGCGGCCGTCGCGGTCGGAGGTCCGCGCCGTGCTCGCGGCCGTCGGGCTGGCCGACCGCGCCCGGCACCGGCCGCGCGAGCTGTCCGGCGGCCAGCAGCAGCGGGTCGCGATCGCCCGCGCGATGGTGACCCGCCCCGACGTGCTCTTCGCCGACGAGCCCACCGGAGCGCTCGACTCCACCACCGCACGCACGGTGCTCGGGCTCCTGCGCGCGATCGTGGACGGCGGGCAGACCATCGTCATGGTCACGCACGACCCGGCTGCTGCCGCCCACGCGGACGGCGTCGTGTTCCTGCGGGACGGGCGCGTCGTCGACCGGCTCGCCGGCGCGAGCGCCCGCGACGTGGCCGACCGCCTCGTGACCCTGGAGCGCTGACCCGTGCTGCGGCTGTCCTGGTCCACGTTCACCGAGCGCTGGCCGCTCTTCGTCGGGGCCGCGCTGACCGTCTGTCTCGGCGTCGCGCTCGTCCAGTCGTCGCTGCTCGTGCTGATCTCCGTGGCCACTCTCGACGCCCCGGCCGGGCTGAGCACCACCGGGCTCGCCGGCTTCGCCGAGAGCGTCGAGGTCGGCGTGACGCTCTCCGCACTGACCCTGGCCTTCTCGGCCTTCCTGACGGTGTTCATCGTCGGGTCGACGTTCGCGTTCACCGTCGCCCAGCGCCGCCGCGACCTCGCACTGCTGCGGCTGGCGGGCGGCGGGCGCGGCCAGCTGCGCAGGCTGCTCCTCGGCGAGGCCGTGCTGCTCGGGGGGATCGGCACGGCCGCCGGAGTCCCGGTGGGGCTGGCGGTGATGGCGTTCCAGTCGTGGCTGCTCGGGGCGCTCGGCTTCGTGCCGCCCGGGTTCACCCCGCAGTGGCGCACGTGGATCCTCGGCGTCTCCGTGGGCGTCGGCCTCGCCGTCGCGGTGGCCGGGGTCCTCGTCGCGGCGCGCAGGGCGTCGCGGGTGCAGCCCCTGGAGGCGCTGCGGGACAGCGGCGAGGCCGCCCGGGTGATGACGGCGGGCCGATGGGGCGCCGGCGGGCTCTTCGGGGCCGGGGCTGTCGCGCTGGTCGTCCTGTCGCCGCTGGGTGGCGCAGGAGGCGGCCAGGCGATGGCGGTGAACGCGGCGCTGTGCGCTGCGGTGGCGTTCAGCGCGCTGAGCCCGCTGCTGGTGCCGGGGATCGCCCGGCTGCTGCCGGCGCAGGCGGGCGGCGTGCTCGCCGAGCTGGCCGGGGCCAACCTGCGCGACGGGGTCCGGCGCAGCGCGTCGATCGCCGCGCCGCTGATCGTGCTGGTCGGGCTGCTGCTGGGGCAGACGGCGGCGCTCACCTCCTTCGCCACGGCCGCTGCGGCCGAGCAGCGCCGCGGCACCAGCGGCGATCTCGTGGTGGAGGCGACCGGAGCGGCGACCGGACCGTGGGTCAGCGGTGTGCCCGGGGTGGCCGCCACCTCCACCGAGCTCACGGTGCCGATCTCGGTCACCCGCGGCACCGGCGAGGACGCCGAGACCGAGCGGGGCACCGCGCTCGTGGTGGACCCGGCGGCCTACGAACGGTTCCACCCCGGCACCGCGGGGCTGGCCGGGCTGCGCGGGCGGGCCGCAGCCGCCGGACCCGGCGGCGACGCCGGCGGCCCCGGTGAGACGGTCGCCGTCCGAGCGGGGGGTGCCGACCTCGGGCCGCTGCCCGTGGTCGCCGCGGCTCCCGCCCGGATCGGTGGCGGGGCGAACCTGCTGCTCCCGGCGGGCCTCGTACCCGAGCACGAGCTCGCGGACGCTCCCTCCCGGACCTTCGTCGCGCTGCATCCCGGGGCCGACGGGATGGCGGTGGCCGCCGCGGTCGCCGCCGTCGGCGAGGTGCACACCGTGGACGAGTGGAGCGCGCGCGACGCCGCGGCGCGTGATGCGATGAGCACGAGCGTGCTCCTGGTGATCATGGGCCTGGGCGGGGTGTACGCGCTGATCGGCGTCGTCAACGCCGTGGTGGTGGGAGCCTCGGCGCGGCGGCCGGAGTTCGCGGCCGCGCGGGCCGCCGGCCTCTCCCGCGGCCAGGTCGTGCGCTCGGCGCTGCTGGAGTCGTGGGCGGTCACCGTGATCGGGCTCCTGCTCGGTGTGCTCGCCGCGGGCACGACCTTCCTCGCGGTGCTGGCCACGACGGCCGTGGTCACCGGCGCGGCCACGCTCGCAGTGCCGTGGCCGTTCGTGCTCACCGTCTGCGTCGGCGCGTTCCTCGTGACGGGCGCGACGAGCGTCATCACCTCGATGTCGGCCACCCGCACGCTGCCGGTCGCTCTCCTGGGCAGCCGTGAGTAGGCCGTGCTGCAGAGTGGTCCTGGACGTGGTGACACACACACCGGGGTGGGTTCGCCGAGCGGCCGCCGGATGCCATATTTGAGAAATCAAGCGATCATCGACACCGCCTGGAGTCACCGTGCCGGAATCTCCCGCCGCCACCTTCGAACGGCTCAGCGGGCTCCTCCAGCCGCTTGACACAGAGGTCCTCTTCGACCGGGCACACGTGCTCGGGGGGAGCATCGCCGGGCTGCTCGCCGCCCGCGTCCTCGCCGACCACGCCAGAAGCGTGGTCATCGTCGAGCGGGACGGCACCGACACCGAGGCCGACACGCGGCCCGGCGTGCCTCAGGGCTACCAGGTGCACACCCTGCTGCCCGGCGGGCGGGACCAGATCGAACGCTGGTTCCCCGGGCTCACCCAGGAGGCGATCGACCGGGGCGCTGAGCTGTCCGATCCGGAGAGGTCCGTCGGCTACCTCGACGGCGTCGAGCAGATGAGCACCCCCAACACCCGGCTCGTCACCAGCAGCCGCCCCTTCCTCGAGTCGCTGATCAGGCGCCGCACCCTCGCCCTGCCCAACGTCGAGATCGTCACCGGGCGGGCGACCGGCCTCGCCTACGAGGGCGACGCGGTGAGCGCGGTGCGCTACCTCACCGACGACGGGGGACGGGAGGAGAGCACCGACTTCGTGGTGGACGCCACCGGCCGCGCCAGCAGGCTCACCGAGTGGCTGGAGCAGGGCGGCTGGCCGCGACCCGAGCTGGAACGCCTGGCCGTCGACGTCCGGTACCTGTCCGCCCGGTTCAAGCGCTCCCCCGAGCGGACCGGCCCACTGAGCGGCATCGCCCGCTACAGCCCGGGCTTCCCGTCTAAGGGTGCGGCAGGCGCGGCGGTCAACGCGATCGAGGACAGCCAGTGGACGATCATGCTCGCCTGGCACGGCGACGCGGGGCGCGGCACGACGAAGGACGGCTTCCTCGCCGAGTGCGCCGACCTGCCCCCGATCTTCCAGGAAGCGGCCGCCGGGCAGATGGTCGGTGACGTCGTCCCGTACCGGCATCCCGACAGCCGCAGGCGCCACTTCGCCGACCTCGATCGCTTCCCGGCGCGGCTGGTCGCCGTCGGCGACGCTGTGGCGTCGTTCAACCCGGTGTTCGGCCAGGGCATGTCGTCGGCCGCCCTGCACGCGTCGTGCCTGTCGGAGTACCTGCGCTCCGACGTCGACCGGACCGCCGCGGCGCGGGAGTTCTTCGCACTGCAGAAGGTGGTGGTCGACGCGGCGTGGGACGTCTCCACCGCGGGCGACGCCGCCCGGCTCGGTATCCGGCCGCCGCAGACCGCGAAGGCGCGGATCCAGCGGTGGGTGCTCGGGCAGGTCTTCGCCGCGGCGAACCGGGACGTCGAGGTCGCCACTGCCGTGCGTGCCGTGGGCTTCATGACCGCCCACCCGCGGTCGCTGGCCGCGCCGCACGTCGTGGCCCGGGCCGTGCTCGCCAACCGGCGCGCCCGCCGGGCGGCAGCCAGGGGCTGAGGCCCGACCACCCGCGCCGGTGGCGGGTGCGCCGAGCAGTAGCGTGGACGGCGCCATGAGCGCCACCCTGCAGGCCACCGATCTCGCCGCCGGCCACGGCGCCCGCGTCCTCTTCTCCGGTCTCGATGTCGTCGTCGCCCCTGGTGACGTCGTCGGGCTCGTCGGGGCCAACGGCGCGGGCAAGTCCACACTCCTGCGTCTGCTCGCAGGAGAGCTCGAACCGGAGGACGGCAAGATCGTCCTCAGCCCGCCGGACGCGACGGTCGGGCACCTCCCGCAGGAGCCCGAACGGCGCCCCGGCGAGACGGTCACCGCGTTTCTCGCCCGCCGCACGGGTGTCGCAGCGGCCCAGGCGGCCATGGACTCGGCGGCAGAGGCTCTCGGCACCGGCGCACCCGGTGCCGACGACGCGTACGCCGCCGCCCTGGACCGGTGGCTCGCCCTCGGTGGCGCCGACCTGGAGGAGCGGGCGGGCGGCGTCACCGCCGACGTCGGGCTGGCGATCGACCTCACCACGCCGATGACGGCCCTCTCCGGAGGGCAGGCGGCCCGTGCCGGGCTCGCCGCGCTGCTGCTCTCGCGCTACGACGTCCTCCTGCTCGACGAGCCGACCAACGACCTCGACCTCGACGGCCTGGAGCGGCTGGAGCGGTTCGTGCAGGGGCTGCGGTCGCCTGCCGTGATCGTCAGCCACGACCGGGAGTTCCTCGCCCGCACCGTCAACCGGGTGGTCGAGCTCGACCTCGCCCAGCAGCAGGTGGGCGTCTACGACGGCGGCTACGACAGCTACCTCGCCGAGCGCGAGGTGGCCCGGCGGCACGCCCGCGAGGCCTACGAGGAGTACGACGACAAGCTGGGCGGGCTCAAGGACCGGGCCCAGATGCAACGCAACTGGATGGCCCAGGGCGTGCGCAACGCGCGGCGCAAGGCCACCGACAACGACAAGATCAGCCGCAAGACCCGCACGGAGGCGAGCGAGAAGCAGGCCGCGAAGGCCCGCCAGACGCAACGGATGATCGAGCGGCTCGACGTGGTCGAGGAGCCGCGCAAGGAGTGGGAGCTCCGCATGACGATCGCGGCGGCACCCCGTTCGGGCACGGTCGTCGCGTCGATGTCCGGGGCGGTGGTGCGCCGCGGGTCGTTCACGCTCGGGCCGATCGACGCGCGCGTCGACTGGGCCGACCGGATCGTGATCACCGGGGCGAACGGGTCGGGCAAGACCACGCTGCTCGGCGCGCTGCTGGGCCGCATTCCCGTCGACTCCGGGACGGCGGGGCTCGGCTCGGGCGTGCGCCTCGGGGAGATCGACCAGGCCCGCGGCCTCTTCCTGGGACCACAGCCGCTCGCCCGCGCGTTCGGCGACGCGGTGCCGGACTGGGCGGAGTCGGACGTGCGCACGCTGCTGGCGAAGTTCGGGCTCACCAACGACCACGCCCCGCGCCCCGCGGTGGAGCTCTCCCCCGGCGAGCGAACCCGCGCGGCACTCGCGCTCCTGCAGGCCCGCGAGGTGAACCTGCTGGTGCTCGACGAACCCACCAACCACCTCGACCTGCCCGCGATCGAGCAGCTCGAACAGGCGTTGGACTCCTTCGGCGGCACCGTGCTGCTGGTGACCCACGACCGGCGGATGCTCGACACCGTGCGGACCACCCGCCACTGGACGGTGGCGGGCGGCCGGCTCACGGAGTCCTAGCCGCCGACTGGGGCGGTCAGACCGGGCGGGTCTTCGGGGCGTTCGCCGCTGTGCGGGCGGGGTCGCGCTCCACGATGTCGCCCAGCGCCTCGTCGATGCGCTTCATGACGTCGAGCTCCAGCGTCACACCGGAGGCCTTGACGTTCTCGGCCACCTGCTCGGGCCGGCTGGCCCCGATGATCGCGGCCGCGACGTTGTCGTTCTGCAGGACCCAGGCCACCCCGAGCTGAGCCATCGACAGGCCCAGGTCCGCGGCGATCGGCTCGAGCTGCTGCACCCGGCTGAGCGTCTCGTCGTTCAGGAAGCGCCTGATCATGTTGGCGCCCCCCTTCTCGTCCGTGGCCCGCGAGCCGGCAGGCAGCTCGGCGCCCGGCTTGTACTTGCCGGTGAGCACCCCCTGCGCGATCGGGGAGAAGACGATCTGGCTGACGCCGAGCTCGGCCGAGGCGGGCACGACCTGCTCCTCGATCACCCGCCACAGCATGGAGTACTGCGGCTGGCTGGAGATGAGCTTGATCCCGAGGTCGGTCGCGAGGGCGTGGCCGGCCCGCAGCTGCTCGGCCGTCCACTCGCTGACGCCGATGTAGTGCGCCTTGCCGGCGCGCACCACGTCGGCGAACGCCTGCATCGTCTCCTCGAGCGGCGTCTCGGTGTCGTACCGGTGGGCCTGGTAGACGTCGACGTAGTCGGTCTGCAGCCGCGAGAGGCTCGCGTCGATCGACTCCATGATGTGCTTGCGCGACAGCCCGCAGTCGTTGTGCCCCTTCGGGCCGGTGGGCCAGTAGACCTTCGTGAGGATCTCCAGCGATGCCCTGCGCTCGCCCTTCAGCGCCTCCCCGAGCACCGTTTCGGCGGCCCCGTTGGCGTACGTGTCGGCGGTGTCGAACGTGGTGATTCCCGCGTCGAGAGCCGCGCGGACGCACGCCGTTGCGGCGTCGTTCTCGATCTGCGAGCCATGAGTGAGCCAGTTGCCGTATGTGATCTCCGAGATCTTCAGCCCGGAGTCACCCAAATACCGAAATTCCACGGTGCTGACAGTAGGTCTCGGACATCAACGACACCACCGGACCTCAGGCCGCGGGCACGCCACCGCGGCACCCTGGGCCGGCGGGCGGCCATGATCGCTCTGGTCCACCCGGTATCGACGCAGGTAGCGTCCCCGCGGGGACTGAACCGGGTCAACCGGATCAGTGGGAGTACCGCAACCAGGACGGGGGAGCAATGCAGCTCGAGGGGGCGCGGACAGTGGTGTTCGCAGGCGACAGCGTCACCGACTGCGGGCACACCGGTGACCCGCCACGACATCTGGGCCACGGCTACGTCCGGCTGGTCGACGACGCGCTCGCGACGGTGCTCGGGTCCTCCGCACCCCGGGTGGTGAACTCCGGGACCAGCGGCAACCGGCTCGTCGACCTCGAACGCAGGTGGCAGGCTGACGTGATCGCCCAGCGACCCGACGTCGTGTCCGTGCTCATCGGCGTGAACGACACCTGGCGCCGCTACGACCGGGGCATGCTCTCGCTGACCACCGAGTTCGAGGCCCGCTACGACCGCATGCTCGGCGCACTCGTCGAGGCCACGCACGCGCGTCTGGTGCTGGTGGAACCGTTCCTGGTGCCCGTGGACGACGACCAGCCGGCGTGGCGTGCCGACCTCGACCCGAAGATCGACGCCGTCCACCGGCTCGCCGAGAAATGGTCCGCCACGCTCGTGCCCGCCGACCGGGAGATGCGCGAACGCGCCCGCGTCGTCGGGGCCGCGGCCCTCGCCGACGACGGGGTGCACCCGACCGACCTGGGCCACAAGGTGCTCGCGGACCTGTGGCTCGACACGGTGCTGGGGTAACGCCCCCCGCATTGCAGCAAAGCCACTTTCCTGCAACGTCGTTGCAGGAAAGTGGCTTTGCTGACTTCGGTCGAGGTTGGTAGGACGAGCGGGTCAGGCCTCCGGGAGCTCCTCCTGCAACCCGATGGCGAAGCGGAGCTCCTGCTCCCCGTCGGCACCGGGCACCGGCTGGACGTCGAGCACCTTGTCGTCGAGCACCTCGGCCGCCACCGGCTCGAGGAACACGCTCACACCCTCCCCGGCGAGGACGACGTCGTCGGCGTCCGGCTGGCCGGCGAGCGACAGCTCGAGGCCCTGATCCGGGTCGGGTGCGGAGATCCGCAGCCCGCCCCCGTCAGGCAGCTCCGCATCGGTGGTCAGCGACTTGATCGCTTCGGCCGCGTTGTCGGTGATTGCCAACATGCGGCGCAACGCTAGGGGTGCGGCGCCGCATCCGCAGCGTGGAACCGACGATCGCTGCCCCGATCAGCCGAAGTTCGAGGGGTCCGGACCCGTGCGGGTGCCGTTCTCGAGCTCCGCGAACGTGGCCAGGTCGTCGTCGGACAGCTCGACGTCGAACACGTCGAGGTTCTCCCGCACCCGCGTCGGCGTCACCGACTTCGGGATCACGATGTTGCCGAGCTGCAGGTGCCACGCCAGCACGATCTGCGCCGGGGTCTTGCCGTACTTCTCCGCGAGCCCCACGATCCGCTCGTCGGACAGGAGGTCCCCGCCCTTGGCGAGCGGGCTCCAGGCCTCGGTCGCGATCCCGTGCTCCCGGTGGTAGGCGCGCAGCTCGTCCTGCGGGAGCCACGGGTGCAGCTCGATCTGGTTCAGCGCGGGCACCGTGCTGGTCTCCGCGGCGAGCCGGTCGAGGTCGGGGACCCGGAAGTTCGAGACCCCGATCGCGCGCGCCTTGCCGTCGGACGCGATCTTCTCGAACGCCTTCCACGTCTCGACGAAGCGGTCACTCTTCGGCCGCGGCCAGTGGATCAGGAAGAGGTCCACGTGGTCGAGCCCGAGCCGCTGCAGGCTCTCGTCCAGCGCGGTGATCGCCTCGTCGTAGCCGTGGCGGTCGTTGTTCAGCTTCGTGGTGACGAACACCTCGTCGCGGGACAGCCCGCAGTCGCGCAGGGCCTGCCCCACGCCCTCCTCGTTGCCGTAGCCCTGCGCCGTGTCGATGTGCCGGTAACCGGCCTCCAAGGCGTCGCGCACGGCATCTGCTGTCCGGTCCGGCTCGATCTGGAACACCCCGTAGCCGATCTGCGGGATCTCGACGCCGTTGTTCAGACGAATATTCGGTACGTGCGACATGCCCGCAGGCTACCCACGGCGCGCCGTGGCGTAACGGCGGCGAAACCCAGCCCACACCAGCCCCCACGCGCCACCGCCCCCGCCGCCCGCCCCGCCCACAGCCCCGCGAGTCGCCCGTTCTGGGCGCGCGAGTCGCCCCGTTCGGGCCCGCGAGTCGCCCGTTCCCCGTCCGCGAGTCGCCCCGTTCGAGCCCGCGAGTCGCCCTTCCGGGCACGCGGGCTCAGCCCGTCATCCCGCGATCATCGCGGCCGGCCGCGGGGCCGAAGCCGCTCGCGCGGCCCACCAGCCCAGCACCACGACCGTGGCCACCTCGGTGGTCACCAGCCCCCGCTCCACCAGGCCGAGTGGCAGGAGCTGCCACCACGGCACCCCGGTCAGCGGGCTCAGCGCGACAGCCAGCACGATCGTGCCGAGCCACAGCAGCGCCAGCGCGCCCGACCACCGCGAGCAGGCCGCGAACGGGCCCCAGTGCAGATCGCCCCGCCAGCGCCTGCCCAGCGCCAGCGCCGCCGCCGGCAGGCTCACGAACGCCACCACGCTCGCGTACCGGTGCACGTAGCCGGACGGCGTCGGGCCCACAGCCCAGTTCGCCTTGTCGAACGCGACGATCAGCACCAGCGCCGCCGCCCAGACCCCGACCAGGGCTGCGGGGCGCGACCACAGTTGCACGATCCCCGCACGCACCAGCGCCAGCAGCACCAGCACCGATCCACTGGCGAGCCCCAGCACCCCCACGTCGAACATCCAGTCGGAGTCGCCGAGCGCGTACTCGCTGATCGTGCGGCGCACCGGGTTCACCCGGCCGGCCGAGACGACGTGCAACAGCCCCACCAGCACCACCGCGACCCCGACACCCACCAACCCGAATGCGGCCAACGCCCTCGTCACCGCAAGATCGGGCGGCGCGGTACCGGGCACGGAGGTCCTCCTGGGGAGCGCTGGGTGAGGCGGTGAACACCCGCCGCTACGACATTCCCACACCCAGCGACCCGTGCGATCGGCCGGTGATCACTTCCCGCGGGCGACTCACGCACTAGATGTAATGCCCAGCTGGGTTGTTGACGCGGCTGATGGGTGCGTGGCCGCCGAGGGCGGTGTGGCCGCGGTGGTGGTTGTAGGTGTGTAACCAGCCCGGTAGGGCTGCGGCGCGGTCGGTGTTGCTCGTGAACGGGCGCTGGTAGGCCCATTCCTCGAGCAGGGTGCGGTTGAACCGTTCGGCTTTGCCGTTGGTTTGAGGTCGGTAGCGGCGGGTGAACCGGGCGGTGGCGCCGAGGTCGGCCAGGGCGTCGCGCCAGGCGTGGGAGCGTCGGTAGGCCAGTGCGTTGTCGGTCATGACGCGTTCGATCCGGTGGATGCCGTGGGCGGCGAGCGCGGTGGCGGCGCGGCGGAGGAACCCGGCGCAGGTGTCGGCTTTCTCGTCGGGGTGGATCTCGGCGTAGGCCAGGCGGGTGTGGTCATCGATCGCGGCGTGGACGTAGTCAAACCCGACCCGGGACCGGTAGCGGGCGCGGCGGCGTTCGAGGCTGTCGCGGCCGTGGACCCGCCAGCCGCCGCCCTCGCGCAGCCGGCCGAGCTTCTTCACATCCACGTGCACGAGCTCGCCGGGGCGGGCGCGTTCGTAGCGGCGGATCAGCGTGCCGGTGGGGCGGTCGAGCCAGGCCAGCCGGGACAGTCCGTGGCGGGTGAGGACTGCGTGCACGGTGGAGGCGGGCAGCTCGACCAGTGGGGCGATGCGGGCCGGCCCGAGCTTGCGCTCGACCCGCAGCGCCACGATCTGCTGGACGAGTTGGTCGGGGGTGCGGTGGGGGATGCGGTGGGCGCGGCTGGAGCGGTCGAGGAGTCCGCGGGGTCCTTCCGCGCGCCAGCGGGCCCACCACTTGTAGCCGGTCGCGCGGGATATCCCGAGTTCCGCGGCGACGTGAGCGACGGGGCGACCGGCCGACACGCGCTCGATCAGCAGCATGCGGCCGTGAACGGTCAGGCGGGCATTACGGTGGGCCATGAGACCTCCGTGCAGGTGGTGAGCGTCGACAACTCACACCTCGCCCGGAGGTCTCCCCATGTTCAAGCCGACACGCCGTCAACAACGCTCATGGGCACTACAACTAGAACCGGGCGACTCGCGCACGGGAACCGGGCGACTCGCGGGGTGGGTTCGGGCGACTCGCGGGGGTGGGGTCAGGGGGTGGGGGTGAGGCCGAGGGCTCTTGCGGCCAGCTGCGCCAGGTGGACGGGTTCGCGCGTGCCCGCCTGGCGGAGCTGGGTGCGGCAGCTGAAGCCGTCGGCCAGCACGGCCACGTCGGGGTCGGCGGCGCGGACCGCCGGCAGCAGCACCCGTTCCGCGCACGCCATCGACACGTCGTAGTGCCCCTTCTCGAACCCGAAGTTGCCGGCCAGCCCGCAGCAACCCGAGTCGAGCACCTCGGCGTCGACGCCCAGCGCCGCCATGACCGCGCGGTCGTCGTCGGTGCCGAGCTCGGCGTGCTGGTGGCAGTGCACCTGCACGAGCGCCCGCTGCCCCGGAGCGACGACGCCGCCGCGGAGCTCGTCGGCGTGCTGGGCGAGCACCTCGGCGAAGGTGCGCACGCCGGTGGCCAGGAGCGCGGCGAGCGGTTCGTCGGGGAGGAGCTCGGGGCCGTCGGCGCGCAACGCCGCGGTGCACGACGGCTCGAGCCCGACGACCGGCACCCCCGTCACGAGCCACGGCTCGATGGTGCGCAGGCTGCGGCGCAGGACCCTGCGGGCGGCGCCCACCTGGCCGGTGGAGGTCCAGGTGAGCCCGCAGCACACGTCCCGGGGCGGCAGCTCCACCGTGTAGCCCAGCCCCTCCAGCACCGCGACCGCGTCGGCGGCGACGGCGGGGTCGAAGTGGTTGGTGAACGTGTCGGGCCAGAGCAGGAGCCGCCCGCGCGGAGCCCCCCGGTTCAGGAAAGCCACTTTCCTGCCCTCTGCGGACCTGAAAGTGGCTTTCCTGAACTTGGGGGACGTGTACCGGCGCGGGGCCAATCCTGGGATTCCGCGTTCCTTCGCTATGCCACCTGCTCGTTTCGCCGCCACTCCCAGCGGGCCGCGGGCGGCGGCGTTCAGTGCGCGCACCGCCCGGGCCGGGAGGCGGCCCACGAGGCGCAGCCAGCGCGGCAGGGCGCCCATCGAGTAGTGCGACGCCGGACGCACCTTGTGCCGGTAGCGCTGGGCGAGGAACTCGGTCTTGTACGCGGCCATGTCCACGCCGACGGGGCAGTCGCGCTTGCAGCCCTTGCAGGACAGGCACAGGTCGAGCGCCTCGGCCACCTCGGGGGACTGCCAGCCCTCGGTGATGACGTCGCCCGCGGCCATCTCGAACAGCAGCCGGGCGCGCCCCCGCGTGGAGTGCATCTCCTCGCCGGTGGCCCGGTAGCTCGGGCACATCACGCCGCCGTGGTCGGTGACGCACTTGCCCACGCCCAGGCAGCGGCGGGTGGCCCGGGTGAACGACCCGCGGTCGTGGGCGAACGCCAGCACGGGTTCGTCGCGCAGCGTCGGCATGCCGACGAACACGCGCAGGTCCTCGTCGAGCTTCGCGGGCCGGACGACCCGGCCGGGGTTCATCCCGTCGTCGGGGTCCCAGATCCCCTTGAACTCCTCGAACGCCGCGATGATCTCCGGCGGGTACATGCGGGGCAGCAGCTCGGCACGCGCGACACCGTCGCCGTGCTCCCCCGAGAGCGACCCCCCGTGCGCGACGGCGAGGTCGGCGGCGTCCTCCATGAAGCTGCGGAAATCGGCGATCCCGGAGGAGCTCGCCAGCTCGAAGTCGATGCGGATGTGCAGGCAGCCGTCCCCGAAGTGCCCGTAGTAGGCCCCCCGCCGCCGGTGCCGGCTGAGCAGGGCGTCGAACTCGCGCAGGTAGGCACCGAACCGCTCCGGCGGCACGGCCGCGTCCTCCCAGCCGGGCCAGGCCTCGCCGCCGTCGGGCGAGCGCGTGACGATGCCGGCGCCGTCCTCACGGATGCGCCACAGCGCCTTCATCGCCGCCGGATCGGAGACGACCACGCTCGTGGCCCCGTAGGGCTTCATCGCCGTGACGACGGCCTGAGCGGCCGCCTCGGCCTCGGCGCGGGTGGCACCGCCGGTCTCGACGTAGAGCCAGCCGCCGCCGGCGGGCAGCGCGCGAGAGGCCGTCTCCGCCGGGTTGGACGCGCGCAGCGCCGCGATCAGGCCGGCGTCCATGCCCTCGATGGTCAACGGCCCCAGCTCCCGCACCACCATGACGTGGTCGGCGGCCAGGTAGGCGTCGGGGAAGCCGAGCACCGCCAGCGCGCGGGCCGGTGGCGACTCGACGAGGCGGACCGTCGCCCCGAGCACCGTGGCGCAGGTGCCCTCGGTGCCGACGAGCGCGCGGGCCAGGTCGAACCCGTTCTCGGGGAGCAGCTGGTCGAGGTTGTAGCCCGACACCCGGCGGGTGAGGTCGGGGAACGACGCGCGCACGCCGGCGTCGATCCGGGCGGCCAGCCCACGCAACGCGCTCGGGACGCGTCCGGTGGCCGGTCGGCCAGGGCCCAGCTGCAGGCGTTCCCCGCGGTAGGTGAGCACGTCGAGGGCGTGCACGTTGTCGACGGTCTTGCCCCACGCGACCGAGTGCGAGCCGCATGCGTTGTTGCCGATCATCCCGCCGAGGGTGCAGCGGTTGTGGGTGGACGGGTCGGGCCCGAACGTGAGGCCGTGAGGGCGGGCCGCGTCGCGCAGCGCGTCGAGCACGAGCCCGGGCTGCACGCGCGCGGTGCGCGCCTCGGGATCGATCTCCAGCACGCCGTTCAGGTGCTTCGTGAAGTCCAGCACCACGGCCGTGTTGACCGCCTGCCCGGCGATGCTCGTGCCCGCACCCCGCGGCAGCACCGGCACCCCGTGGGTGCTGCAGACCGACACCGCGGCCTCGACGTCGTCGGTGTCCAGCGGGGTGACCAGCCCGATCGGCACCCGCCGGTAGTTCGACGCGTCGGCGGAGTACATGGCACGGGTGGCGGCGTCGAACCGGACGCGGCCACGGACGGCTGTGGCCAGGTCGGCGTGCAGGTCGGACAGGTCGGTGTGCTGGATGTCCGTGCTCACGGGGTTCAGTCTGAGGTGCTCGGCGCCGCCGGACCCGCCGAGCCGGACGTGGGCTTCGCCGCAGCCGGCGGGGCGGCAGGCGGGTCGGCATGCCCATGCCCGTGGCCGTGTCCATGCCCGTGGCCGTGCCCTGCGGCTCCGCCGATCGGGTCGCCCGCCCTCAGCGGCGCGTCGTGGTAGCGGCCCTCGTGGGCGATGATCGGACGCTGGTCGCCCGCCAGCTCGGGGTGCTTGGCCTCGAGCCGCTGGCGACGGTCCCACTGCCTGCGCAGCCCGGTGACGTACTCACGGCTCCCGTCGTAGGTGCCGCGCCAGGTCTGGGGCATCTGCTCCTTCGACAGCCCAGCGTCGGCGCGGCCGCCCAGGCTGAACCCGGCGGGGATCTTGCGGGTCTCCCCGCCGCACGACGGGCAGCCGGGTGCGGCCGCGTCGAACGAGGCGAGGTGCTCGAAACGCAGCCCGCACTCGCACTTGAACACGTAGATCGGCATGTGCCCCTCCGCGCCGCAGCGGCGGGGGCCGCCCCCCGCCGCTGCCGTCACCAGTTCTCGACCGACTTCGTGAGGATGTCGGCGATGTCGTCCTCGGTCGGGGTCTTCGGGCACGTGGCCAGCAGGCGCTGCTGCTTCATGGTGCCCGGCACGAGGTCGGGCACGTCCGCCTCGGTGTAGCCGACCCCGCCGATCCCGTTGGGGATGTCGATGTCGCGCATCAGCGAGATGAGCACCGACGGCAGCTGCTCGCGCGCGTCGTTCAGCCGGTCGGCACGCGGGTCCATCAGCTCCGCGGCCCGCAGGTGCCGCTCGGGGGCGCTCTCGAAGGAGAACCGGAACGCCTCGGGCGCGGTGAGCGACACCGACTGCCCGTGCGGGACCATCGGCTCCTCCTCCGGGTAGCCCCTGGGGTGGTAGTCCTTCACCATCCCGGCGATCGGATAGGCGTTGGCGTGCGGGATGTGCACCCCGGAGTTGCCGAAGCCCATGCCGGCGAAGGTCGCGGCCATCATCATGTTCGAGCGCGCCTCGAGGTTGTCGCCCTCGTGCACGGCCGTGCGGAACGACTGCGCGATGAGGGTCATCGCCTTCTCGCACCACAGGTCCGACACCGGGTTGGAGCCGCAGTACGTCACCCGCTCCTCGGGCTTCTTGCGGTCGAACGTGGAGTAGTAGCGGGCGGTGTAGCTCTCCACCGCGTGGCACACGATGTCCATGCCGGAGGCGGCGGTGACCTCGGGCGGCAGGCTCATCGTCAGCAGCGGGTCGATCACGGCGAGGGTGGGACGCAGCCGCCAGTGGCTGATCCCGGTCTTGACCTTCATCGACAGGATGTCCAGCACGCACATCGCGGTGGACTCCGACCCGGTGCCCGCCGTGGTCGGGATCGCGATCAGCGGCTTGAGCTGGCCCGGCGGTGTCTTCGCGTTCCCGATCGGCTTGTTGATGTAGTCCATCAGCTCGCCGGGATGGCTGGTGAGCAGGTTGATGGCCTTGGCGGTGTCGATGGCCGACCCGCCGCCGACGGCCACGAAGCCGTCCCACGGGCCCTGTGCGCGGGCGTACTCGGTGGCCTTGTTCATCGAGTCGTCGGTGGGCTCGACGTGCACGCCGTCGAAGATCTCCGACTCGATGTCGTAGCGCCGCAGGTTGTCGGCGATGCGCTGCGGAGCGCCGAGCGCGTGGATCCCCGGATCGGTGACGATCAGCACGCGCGTCACGCCGTAGCCGGACATCTCGAACCCGACCTCGTCGGAGGCGCCCGCACCGAACTTCAGTGGCGGCGCGCCCCAGGTGAAGATCGTCTCCTCGGTGAGCTCGACGTCGGGATGGCTCATGTGTAGGAACCCTCCGGTGCGCAGCGCAGTTCGTGGATCTGGTTCGCGTCGTGCCCGAACACCATGGTGGCGTCGGTCCGCTCCTGGATGCCGCGCAGCTTCTCGACCGACGCGTAGAACTGCTCCAGGTTGTTGACGATGGCCGCCGGCGTGGCGGGCGGCCCGTAGCTCTCGCCCATGTAGACGGCGTCGGACGTGAAGATCATGGTGCCGGTGTCGGGCAGGTCGACCTGCATCGACATGCACCCCACGGTGTGGCCGGGCGTCTCGAGCAGCGTGACGCCGGGGAGGAACTCCGTGTCGCCGGAGACCGTCTGGAAGTCGAGACCCTCGTAGTCGGTCTTGAGGTGTGCCCCGTTGAACAGGCCGCCGAACCCGAAGGCGAAGTCCCTCTCCTTCTCGTGGCAGACGAGCTTCGCGTTGGTGTTCTTGAACATCTGCGCGTTGCCGGCGTGGTCGAAATGCAGGTGGGAGAGGATGACGTAGTCGATCTCGTCGAGCCCGACGCCCATCTGGTTCAGCCGCGAGTCGAGGTACTCGTCGTCGGAGACCTTGTCGTAGGGGAAGAACTCCTGCAGGCCGGTCGGCTGCCAGCGCTCCTCCCAGTCGCGGGGGCAGCTGGTGTCCCAGAGGATCTTGCCCTCGTCGGTCTCCACCAGCACGCAGTGCGAGGGCACGTCGACCCACGGGGCGGGCGAGTTCTTGGTGCTCCGGGTGTTGATGGAACGTCCCGGCTTGATCAGCAACCAGGTCAGGTCCGCGGTCATGGCCCCGCAGGGGATCACGCTCACCTTGTTCACAGTCGCCATCGTGGTCCTCTCGACGTCGAGACGGTCTGCGCTCGCCCGCGCGTTCCTCGGCCGACCGTGGCATGTGGCATGCCACTCGTCAACGCGTCAACGTATTTCGACTGGTCGATGGATCAGGGGCGCCCCGTCCAGCCCAGGTCGACGTCCACACTTCCGGGCGGTGCTCCCGCCTCCTGCGCGATGAGGAGCTCCGCGGTGCGCAGCAGGTGCCCCCGCATCGCCTCGGCGGCGCCGTCGCCGTCACCGGACTCGACCCGGTCGAGCACCGCGCGGTGCTCGGCCACGATGTCGTCGAGGCTGCGCGACAGGCCCGCGGTGGAGACGCCGCGGCGCAGCACCATGTCCCGCAGCCCGTCGACGTACTCGGCGAGCCGCAGGTTCCCCGACGCCTGCAGCAGCACGAGGTGGAACCGGCGGTCGTGCTCCCACATCCGGTACTCGTCGTCGGCCCGCGCGGCCTTCTCCATCGCCTGGTAGAGCTTGCGCAGCTCGCGGCGGCCCGGCTCGTCGATCTGCCGGCACGCCCGCCGGGTGGCCGGCACCTCCAGCAGCAGGCGCAGCGCGAAGACCTCCTCGAGGTCGTGCAGGGTGGTCTGCAGCACGCGCACCCCGCGGTTGCGCTCGAAGCGGACCATCCCCTGCTGGGCGAGCTTGATCAGCGCCTCCCGGACGGGCGTGCGGGAGACACCCAGCTGGGTGGCCAGCGTCTGCACCGAGTGGAGCGTGCCGGGCTGCAGCTCCCCGGTGATGACGGCGGCGCGCAGGGCGTCGAGCACCTGGGCGTTGACCGTGTCGGTCTGGCGGACCTGCTTCACACCGCGCCCCTGGAGTGGATCTGCACGCCGAGGATCCTGCCAGCGGCCGTTCTCGGCCGGGACCCGCTCGCGCGCCCGGACAGCCTGGCAGCCTGTTGACCATGGCGCGCTACGAGTACCGGGTCCTGCAACTGCGAGAGAGCCTCGTCGGTGGGAAGCTCTCCGCCGACAAGCTGGAAAGGCTCCTCAACGACGAGGCGCAACAGGGCTGGCAGCTCAAGGCCATCACCTCCACCGAGGTGAAGGGCCGGATCGGCCCGGGCGGGGTGGACGGGCTGCTGGTCACGCTGGAGCGTCCGGTGGGCTGACCACGCTGGTCGCGGTCCGGCTGGTGGGTCGGCAGAGCAGCATCACGATAGGTTCGGTTGGTGGAACTGCTGGACGCCAGGTGGCACCAGGCGATGCTCGTCGTGCTCGCGGGCGCCCACCTGGCCTCCGGCGACATGCTCGGCGACCTGCTGGAGGACGCGCTCACCCCGCTGGAGGTGGCCCCCGAGCTCTACGTCGCGGATCACGAGCAGATGCAGCTGCGTCCGGTGCGCAATGCCGGCGGTCCGCTGTGGATCGACGGCACGCTGGCCGGCCGGGTCTTCCAGCTCGGGACGGTGCTCGAAGGCCGGGACGACGAGGGCCGTCGCGTGCTCTGGGTACCGCTGGTCGACGGTGCGGAGCGCCTCGGCGTGGCCCGGATGGTCGTGATCGCCAACCCGGACGACGAGGACTCGAGCAGCACGGACCCGACGCTCGCCGAGCACTGCCTGGCCATCGCGGGGCTCGTCGCGCACCTGATGGCCTCCAAGTTCACCCAGGGGGACGAGCTGGCGGTGGCTCGGCGGGCGCGCCCGATGTCCGTCGCGGGCGAGTTGCTCTGGCAGCTGCTGCCACCGCTCACCGTCGGCGGTCAGGGACTGGCGATGGCCGCCGTGCTCGAACCCGCCTACGACGTCAGCGGTGACGCGTTCGACTACGCGATCAGCACGTCCCGCGCGGACTTCGCGATCTTCGACTCGTCCGGGCACGACCTGAACGCGGGCCTGACCACCTCGGTCACCCTCGCCGCATCCCGATCCGCCCGCCGCGAGGGGCACGACATCGCCGGCGTCGCCGCCCGGATCGACGCCACGCTCACCGAGCAGTTCAGCGACCACCGCTTCGTCACCGGGGTACTCGCCCAGCTCGACCTGCAGTCGGGTCGCCTCCGCTACCTGATCGCCGGACATCCGCCCCCCGTGCTGCTCCGCGGCGGAAAGGCCGTGCGCACGCTCGACGCCGTCCTGCGCATGCCGTTCGGCCGGCTGGCGTCGCTGATCCCCCAGTCCGACGAGCTGGGCGAGGAGTACCTCGAGCCCGGCGACCGGATCCTGCTGCACTCCGACGGTGTGGTGGAGGCCAGGGACGAGAACGGCGAGGAGTTCGGCGTCGACCGGCTCGTCGAGCTGGCCGAACACGCTGCCGCGGCCCAGGTCGCCGCCCCGGAGACGCTGCGGCGCCTCGCCCACGCCGTGCGCGAGCACCGCAAGGGCGAGCTGCGCGACGACGCGACGCTGATGCTCGTCGAGTGGTCGGGGAGCGCCGCCGAACGTCTGCTCGCCCGCCCCGTGGAAGACGGAAAGGACCACTAGGGCGATTCGCTCGTGCCTGCCCGCGTGAAGCTGCCCGTGCCGGGTAGGTGCACTTGCAGTACCCGCGCGCGGACCTACCGCGAGACCCGAGAGGACCTCATCCATGCACGAGCAGGCCGAGAAGCTGCAGCACGCCGGCAACGGTGTTGCCGTCAACGGGGCGGCGGCCGCGGCCAAGGCTGAGGCCGACGCCTACCGAAACGGAGAGGACCGGCCGCTGGGCGGCTACGTGCTCGTGATGGCCGTGTTCGCGGCGCTGGTGGCGGGCGCCGCCGGCCTCGCGCGGTTGAAGCACCGCAGGCTGCCCGACGGTGTCGGCGCCTGGGACGTGCTGCTGATCGCGGCGGGCACGCACAAGCTGTCCCGCACGATCAGCAAGAACTCGGTCACCGCACCGCTGCGCGCGCCGTTCACCCGCTATGAGGGCAGGGGCGGGCCGTCCGAGGTGATGGAGGAGGTGCGGGCGGCGAGCGGGGTGCGCCACTCGATCGGCGAGCTCATCACCTGCCCGTTCTGCCTCGACGTCTGGATCGCCACCGGCTTCGCGATCGGGCTCGTGTTCGCCCCGCGCGTCACCCGGCTGGTCGCCGCGACGTTCACGGCCCTGACCGGCTCGGACTTCCTGCACCTCGCCTACGCGAGGGCCCAGCAGGCGGCGGAGGGCTAGGCCGTGTTGAGAAAGCCCCTGATCGCGGTCTTCGCGCCCAGATCGTCCCTGGCGGCGTTGCCGCCCCGACCGAGTACGCCAGGTACGACGGCTCGGAGCGGCGCCTTGCCAGGAACGATCTGGATCACGAAGCCCATCGATCAGTACTTCCTCAACACGGCCTAGGACCTGGTCCCGGAGGGCCTGGACATAGGGTCGGTGCTCGTGGACACCGCTGCCCCGTCCGAGCTGTTCGACCCCGCTGCCTGGCGGGCGGTCGACGGCTTCGACTTCACCGACATCACCTACCACCGGGCCGCGGCCGCAGGGCCGGCAGGCGGCACGGTGCGGATCGCGTTCGACCGGCCCGAGGTGCGCAACGCGTTCCGCCCCGGCACGGTCGACGAGCTCTACCGCGCGCTCGACCACGCCCGGACGACCCCCGACGTCGGCTGCGTGCTGCTCACCGGCAACGGACCCTCCCCCAAGGACGGCGGGTGGGCGTTCTGTTCCGGCGGTGACCAGCGCATCCGCGGGCGCACCGGGTACCAGTACGCCTCCGGGGACACCGCCGAGACGGTCGACCCGGCACGGGCGGGGCGGCTGCACATCCTGGAGTGCCAGCGGCTCATCCGGTTCATGCCGAAGGTCGTGATCGCGGTGGTGCCCGGGTGGGCGGCGGGCGGAGGGCACTCGCTGCACGTCGTTGCCGACCTGACGCTGGCGAGCGCCGAGCACGCGCGGTTCAAGCAGACCGATGCGGACGTGGGCTCGTTCGACGGCGGGTACGGCTCGGCGTACCTGGCGCGCATGGTGGGCCAGAAGTTCGCCCGGGAGATCTTCTTCCTCGGGCGGGAGTACTCGGCGGCCGACGCGCACCGGATGGGCATGGTGAACGCGGTGGTGCCGCACGCCGAGCTGGAGAAGGTCGCGCTGGAGTGGGCCGCGGAGATCAACAGCAAGTCGCCGACGGCGCAGCGGATGCTGAAGTACGCGTTCAACCTGCAGGACGACGGGCTGGTCGGACAGCAGCTGTTCGCGGGAGAGGCCACCCGCCTCGCGTACATGACCGACGAGGCGGTGGAGGGCCGGGACGCGTTCCTGCAGAAGCGCGAGCCGGACTGGTCGCCGTTCCCGTGGCACTACTGAACGAGACGAGCCCGCCAACAGCGTGCTCGCACCACCGCCGGGCTCAGGGATTGCCGGGATTGGTTTCCTCACAGATAAGGGAGACGACTACCAGCTGCGGCGACCCTGTTTGATTGTTGTAGGTAACCGCAACACCCGTAGGCAACTGGGCAGTTGCAGTCACGATCTGTGCCGGATCCTCGACAATCGAGAAGGACACGAGCGCATCCCCCGGCTCCTCGCATACGCGAGTAAAGGTATCTTGTCCCGGGCCAGGATAATTATAGGATACAGTTTCATAGGTAGTACCGGGGGACGGCGGAGTTGTGGTCGTGGGGGGCGTGGTGGTGGTGGAAGACACTTCCGCACCATCAGCAATGTTGACGCAATTGCCGTTCTGGTCCTGGCTCACCGACGGCAGGATCGCGCCGACAACCGTGGACGGCAGGACATCGACGTGCTGGTCGGAGCTGCAGAGGTTGACCTGGTTCCGCTGGCCGCTGTCGTCCCGGGCGTAGTCGTCCGCGAACGCCAGTGGGGTCAGCGCGAGCATCGCGGCAACGGCGCCAGTCGCCGCGATCAGCAGGTTTTTTCGCACAGGGGTCTCCTCATGTTCAGCGCCATGGAATGTCGCCGTTCGAGTCAGCGCGCTTCGACGGGGAGCCTGCGCACGCGCGCAACCTACCGCGCGCTTCACTCATACTCAAATGGCGCAACACTATTGAATGAAGAGCATACCGTCAGTCAGGTCACCCATCCGATGGTGCATATCTTCCAGGTGTCCCCGGGCCCGATACGACTCGCCGCCAGCGCAATGTGAACGAAGTTCTACGCGAAAGTGGCGTAACCAAACGGCCTGTTGCCGGACGCCGCACGCCCGGTCCGCATGACGGGCAGCCGGCGCACGGCCGTCTGTTCAGCCCGCATCTTCGGCGAAGGCGCGCAGGAAGGTCGTGACGGCGGCCCGCGCCACCGCCCACAGCTCGTCGTCCGGGACCTGCCGCGTGCCGAGCCGGGAGCGGGCCTCGCCCGGGCCGGCGAGCAGCGCGATGAACTGCTCGGCGGCCTGGACCGGGTCGAGCCTGCGTAGCCGGCCTGCCACGGAGAGCCGGGCGAGCTTGTCGGCGAGCGCCTCCGTGACGCGATCCGATGCGCGCTCGCGGACGATGTCCATGAGATCGGGGAACCGGGTGATCTCGGCATGGAGGAGCCGTCGCAGGGCCACCGACCGCTCGTCGCAGAGGCACACGAGCATGTGGTGTCCCACGGCCTCGAGCGCCGCGCGCAGGTCGGCGGCGCTGTCGTCGAGGCGATCGAGCGCGGCCAGGTGCCGTACCAGCGCGCGGTCGGCGTCGGCGGCGATCGCCTGGCGGAAGAGGCTCTCCTTGTCACCGAAGTGGTTGTAGACGGTCGGCTTGGCCACCCCGGCCTCCGCCGCGATGACGTCCACGCCTGCCTGCGCGTATCCCTCCCGGGAGAACACGGCGGAGGCGGCCGCGAGGATCGCCTCGCGCTTGTCGATCCGCCCGCGGGATGCCCTGGTCACCGCCGCATCGTATCCGCGAGGCAGTTGTTCACTACTCGCCGGATCATTAGATTGAACTGATGAGTTCATCCGTGAAGAGGATCGTCATCACCGGCGGCACCGACGGCATGGGCAAGGCGCTCGCCCTCGACCGCCTCGGCCACGGGGACGAGGTGGTGATCGTCGGGCGCGACGCGGACAAGGGCGCAGCAGTGCTCGACCTGGCGGCCCGGAACGGCGCGGCCGGGCGGGGCCACGTCGTGCAGGCCGACCTGAGCCTGGTCGCCGGGACCAGGGCCGCGATCGGGGAGATCCGCTCCCTCGTCCCGTCGGTCGACGCCCTGGTGCTGGGTGCGCGCCACCACCGCTCGCGCAGGGCGGTCACAGCCGAGGGCGTCGAGAGCACGTTCGCGCTGTTCTACCTGAGCCGGTTCGTGACGAGCCACGAGATGACGGACCTCTTCGACGCGGCCGATGCGCCGGTCGTCGTCAACGTCGCCGGGCCGAGCACCGATCCGGGAACCCTCCGGTGGCACGACCTCGAGTTCGAGCACGGCTACGACGGCATGGCGGCGCAGGTTCAGGGCGGCCTGCTCAACGATCTGCTCGCCGTCGGGTACGCGGACCACCCGCCGTCGCGGAAGGTCCGGTACGTGCTGCTCCACCCCGGCATGGTCAGCACGAGCTTCTCCGGCGAGTACGACCCCCCGACGGCGGCCCAGGTCGACGCCCTGCGCGCGACAGCCATGCCCGTCGAGAAGGGCATCGAGCCCATCATCGCGTTGCTGGACGACCCACCGGCCGAGCCGGTCAGCGCCTGGATGCGGAACGAGCCGATCCCCCGGACCGGTCCGGCCTTCGACGTCGCCGCGGCCCGCAGGCTGCGCGCCGCGACGGCGCGGCTGCTGGCCGCGCTGCCCCGGACGGGCCGGCGGCCCTACGTGATGTCGGGCGTGTCGCCCGAGCGGCTGCAGGAGGTCCTCGACTCCCCGATCTTCGCCACGGTGGCCACCGTGGCGCCCGACGGAACGCCGCAGCAGTCCGTGGTCTGGGTCGAGCGGGACGGCGACGACGTGCTCTTCATGGTGGGGGTGGGCAGCCACAAGGCGCGGAACCTGCACCGCGACCCGAGGGTGAGCGTGCTGGTCTGCCCGCCGGAGGCGCCCTACAGCTACGCCGCGATCCGGGGCACAGCGGTGTTCGAGCCCGCGTCGACCGAGCGGCTCCGCGACGACCTGTCGAGCAAATACGTGGGCCGGACGTACGCCGAGCACGTCGAGCGGACCCCGGAGGCGAAGGCCGGCCACGGTGAGGTGGTCGCGGTCCGCGTCCGGCCGGAGAGGATCGCCGGCCGGCTCTGACGAGGTCCGTCACGGCAGGGCGCGATCGGGGCTCCGCGGATCCCCGGCCCGGACGGCGAGCAGAACCGCCGTCTCCAGCTCCGCGGCTGAGGCGGCGAGGTCGAGGCTGCGGTCGCCCACCCACTCCGCGACCACCCCGTCCAGCGCGCCGCCGATCACGACCGCCAGCGCCCGGGTGTCGAACGGCCGGAACACCCCCGCCTCCTGGCCGAGCCCCAGAATCGTGGCGACGCCCTGCCAGCGGCTCGCGGCGGCAGGCGTGCCGGGGGCGAACTCCCGGTCGCCGTCACGGTCGCGCACCAGCCCCTCGACCAGGACGCGCAGGTGCGCCGGGTGCTCACGCAGGTAGGCGATCGTGCCGCGGAGGTAGGCCACCAGCATGGCCTCGGGGCCTGTGGCCGCGTCGACCAGCGCCCCGACCGCCGCGGCGTAGGAGGCGATGACGTGGTCCAGCGCTGCCTGCATCACCGCGTCCTTCGACGTGAAGTGGTACAGCACGGCGGCCTTGGATATCCCCGCCCGCTCGGCGATGCCCGCCAACGACGTCCGCCCGGGGCCGCGCTCGGACACCAGCTCGATCGTGCAGTCGACGATCTGGCGGCGACGGGCTTCCTCGACGAACGTCGGCGGGCGCTCAGGCATCGCGGGAACGTACCCGCCACAGGGAGACGCCACCCAGCAGCATGATCCAGCCGACGAGGGAGACCGCGGCCGTGACAGGAGCGAGATACTCGGCAGTGCCCGGCACGGACACCCCCGCCAGACCGTGCACCGCGGCCGCAGGCAGCAGCGGGGCGACGACGTCGAGACCGGGAACCCAGCCGGTGAGCACCGGCAGCAGCAGAACGGCGAGCGCGACCACCACCCCGCCACCTGTGCTGCGCAGGACCAGCGCGGCGGCCAGGGCGACGAGCGCGTAGAACACGGGAGCGAGCGCCGACCCCGCGGCGAGCCGGGCCAGCGGGGCGTCGAACGGAGCGGCCTGCAGCCCGGCGCCGAGCAGCACGAGCTGCCCCGTGAGCGTGCACAGCACAGCGGCGGCGGCGGATGCTCCCAGCGCAACCAGGCCGACGACCAGCGCCTTCGCCGCCACGACCCGTCCACGGCGGGGCGTCAGCAGGAACGTGGGCTGGGCCAGGCCCGACGAGTACTCCGATCCCGCGACCGACGCCCCCATGACCATCAGCACGATCGCCGCGACGTCGATCCCCACGAGCGCGGCCCTGACCACCTCCGCGGCCGGCATCGCGTCGACCCCGCGGCCCTGCGTGAGCGGCAGGCTGACGACGAACAGCAGCGCCATGAGCGCCGCCGCCAGCACGGCCGTGACGGTGAGCCACGGCAGCGAGCGCACCGACCGGAACTTCGTCCACTCCGAACGGACCGTGGCGTTCACACCCGCTCCCCCTCCCGCGCGGTGAGCGCGAGGAACGACTCCTCGAGGCCGCTCGCCCACGGGGTGAGCTCCCGCAGCGCGATCCCGTGCTGGAGCGCGAGGCGCCCGATCCGGTCCGGTGTCACCCCACGGACCTCCAGCCCGTCCGGCGTCACCGTCACGGTCGCGCCCTCACGGCGCAGCGCGTCGCCGAGTACGCCGGCCGCCTCCACGTCGGCGGGTGCGACGCGCACGGCAGCCGCCCGCCCGCGCAGCTCGGCGACGTCGAGCGCATCGACGAGCCTGCCGCCGCCGATCACGACGACCCGCTGCGCGGTGTGCTCCATCTCGTTCATCAGGTGGCTGGACACGAACACCGTGCGCCCCTCGCGGGCGAGCCCCTGCAGCAGGGAGCGAACCCACCGGATGCCCTCCGGGTCGAGCCCGTTGAGCGGCTCGTCGAGCACCAGGACCCCCGGGTCGCCCAGCAGAGCGCCCGCGATGCCGACGCGCTGGCGCATACCGAGCGAGAACGTGCCGAGCCGCCGGTCCGCCGCGTCTGCGACGCCGACCTGCCCGAGCACCTCCTCCACCCGCGCCCGTCCCAGCCCGGCCGCGTCGGCCATCCAGCGCAGGTGGGCCCGCGCGCTGCGCCCGGGGTGCATACAGCGCGGATCCAGCAGCGCCCCGACTTCGCGTGCGGGCGAGCGCAGGTCCTGGTATCGGCGGCCGGCGACGGTCACCGTGCCGGACGTCGGCGCGTCCAGGCCGAGCACCATCCGCATCGTCGTCGACTTCCCGGCTCCGTTGGCGCCGAGGAAACCCGTCACCGCCCCGGGCCGGACGTCGAACGTCAGATCGTCGACCGCGAGTACCTGCCCGTAGCGCTTGGTCACACCGCGCGCACTGATCATCCGTCCCCCCGGAACAGTCACTGACCGATCGGAAGAATATATGACTGATCGGTCAGAACACTACCGCAATCCTCCGCCGGGCGGCGGCGACCGCGCCGGCGGCACACTGCAGTGGTGCAGCAGGGACGGCGCGTGCGGAGTACGGATCGTGCTTTCGGCAGGACAGCGGCGAGATCGTCGGCCGTCGTGGCGGTGAGCCGGTGAGCGATCTGCGGATCGTCGAGGTGGACGGGTCGCCCGCCGCGGTCGCCGAGCTCGTCAGCGCCCTGCGCGACGCGCTCGACGGAGGGCCTGCCCTGCTGCCCCGGGCGCCCGGCGCGTCCGCCACCCCCGCGGCCCGGCCGGACCCTGGGGCAGCTCTCGTGATCACGACGTCGGGCTCCACCGGAGTCCCCAAGTTCGTGGTGCTGTCGGCCGCCGCGTTGCGCGCGTCCGCCCGGGCCACCATGGACCGGCTCGGCGGCCCGGCGGCCTGGCTGCTCGCCCTCCCCGCCGAGCACATCGCCGGAGTGCAGGTGGTCGTCCGTTCGCTGCTCGCCGGAGCGGCCCCGGCCGTCCAGGACCTGCGGGAGGGCTTCCGGCCGGACGGCTTCGCGGCCACCACCGCGGCCCTGCCCGGTGACAGGCGCTGCACGAGCCTGGTGCCCACCCAGCTCGCCAGGCTCCTGGACGCCGGCGGCGCCGCGCTCGAGGCGTTGTGCAGCTACGACGCCGTCCTCGTCGGCGGGGCAGCACTGGGTCCGGGGCTGCACGCGCGCGCCGCCGCCGCGGGCGTGCGGGTCGTCACCACCTACGGGATGAGCGAGACGGCCGGTGGCTGCGTCTACGACGGCGTCCCGCTGGACGGCGTGCGCGTCGACCTCGACGAGGGTGGCCGGATCCGGCTGGGCGGCCCGACCCTCGCCGACGGCTACCTCGGCGACCAGGCCGGGACCGCGGCGATGTTCGACGACGGCTGGTTCCGCACCACCGACCTCGGCCGGTGGCGCGACGGGCGGCTCGAGGTGCTCGGCCGCGCCGACGACGTGATCATCACCGGTGGCGAGAACGTGGCCCCGGCGGCGGTGGAACGCGTGCTCGTCACGCAGCCTGGCGTGCGGGCGGCCTGCGTCGTCGGCCTGCCGGACGCGGAGTGGGGCCAGGTGGTGGCGGCGGCGGTGGCCGCGGCACCCGGCGACGACGAGCCCGATGCGGTGCGC
Organism: Pseudonocardia xinjiangensis; assembly: GCF_050948425.1. NCBI lineage: Bacteria > Bacillati > Actinomycetota > Actinomycetes > Pseudonocardiales > Pseudonocardiaceae > Pseudonocardia > Pseudonocardia xinjiangensis. The sequence continues at coordinate 7,168,379 of NZ_CP192009.1, forward strand.
GCGGACCGCCTGCGGGCCGCCGTGCGCACGGAGCTGGGACGCGCGGCGGTGCCGCGGGTGGTGCTCACCGTGGCCGAGATCCCGCTGCGTGGGGTGGGGAAACCCGACCGCCGGGCGGTGGCTGGGCTCCTCATGACGGAGCGCGACCCGGCCGGCTGAGCCGCGTCACCCCATGGGGGCGCCTACTCTCCGTTGATTGACCACTACCGTCCCGTCCTATGTCCTGAGCCCCAGTAAGCACACCAGTCGCACTGGTAACAGGGGGGACGGCGACATGAGGCTGCGCTCGGCAGCGGCACCATTCGCATCACTGGCCCTCGTCGGCGCGCTCGCGGTGGGCGTCACGCCACCGGCGGCCGCGCAGCCCGCGGTGCTCGCCATCTGGACCCCGGACCTCACCACGGGCGAGCCCGCCGGCGTCCGGCTCGACGGTGGCTCCGTCCGCCTGGACGGTGCCGGCGCGTACCTCGCGCCCGTCGAGGAGGGGTCGGCACCCCGGGGCGCCGCGGTGCCGACCGGACTGCTCACCCTCCGGCCCCAGCAACTTCCCGGCGCGACCGACCGCGTCGTCACCACCGTCGTCGGCGACGTCCCCGCCGGGAGCGACGCCGTCGTCGACGTCCGGGGACGCCGCGCCGCCACCGGCGGCTGGACCGAGTGGATCCCCGCGGAGCCCAGCGCCGGAGGCATGGTCGCGGAACTGCCCGAGCCCACATCGGAGGTCCAGGGCAGGCTCGTCATCACGGGCCCACCAGGATCCGGTCCCACTGTGCGCGGAATCACGCTCGCCGCCCAGCCCGCCACGGGACGGCTCGCCCAGGCAGGCGCCGAGCAGGCGGCGGTGCACTACCGCGTCTTCGCCACCAGGGAAGGGCTGGTCGGAGGCACCACGGCCAACGGCCATGTGATCACCGAGCGCGACCACTTCGTCGCGTTGCCGTCACGGCGGGGGCTGTCCCCCCGTGACACCAGCGACTACTCGGTCAAGGTGTGCGCCCCGAACGGCCGCTGCGCCTTCGCGCCCGTGTGGGATGTCGGGCCCTGGAACACCCGCGACGACTACTGGAACCCGCCATCGGTCCGCCAGGAATGGCGCGACCTCCCGCAGGGACTGCCCCAATCCCAGGCCGCGTACAAGAACGGGTACAACGACGGTAAGGACCAGTTCGACCGGACGGTCCTCAATCCGGCAGGGATCGACCTCGCCGACGGATTGTTCTGGGACGCACTCGAACTGGACGACAACGCCTGGGTCACGGTGGACTATCTGTGGACGGGCAACGAGCGCCTTTCCGCGGTCGTCGGCGACCTGCCGGTGCTGGCGGCGCCCGACCCCGCCGCCCCACCGGTCGGGATCGCCGCGAACGGGGCCGCGGTGCCCGTGCAGTGCGTGCTCGGCCAGGGCGCCGATCGATGGTTGCGCATCGGTGCGGGCCAGTACCTGGCAGGGGCGGCGGTCCCCGACATCGGGGCGCCGCCGGGCTGCGCCACCGCGGTCACCGGCACGCCGGACACCATGGGGCGCACCGCCGGATAACGTCTCGTCCGTGGCCACCATCGCGCAATGGATCGAGGGCGCTCGCCCCCGCACCCTGCCCACCGCCATCTCACCGGTAGTGGCCGGCACGGGAGCGGCGATCGGCGCCGGTGTCGTCGCGCCAGGTCGAGCGGTGCTGGCCCTGATCGTGGCAATTGCCCTGGTAGTGGGCGTGAACTTCGCCAACGACTACTCCGACGGCATCCGCGGCACCGACGACGAACGCGTCGGCCCGCTGCGGCTCGTGGGGTCGAAGGTGGCCGAGCCGACGACGGTGCGCGCCATCGCGATCGTGAGCTTCTCGATCGCCGGCCTGGCGGGCCTCACGCTCGTGTCGCTGAGCCGGCAGTGGTGGCTGATCGCCGTCGGCATCGTGTGCATCGCCGGAGCCTGGTTCTACACCGGCGGGAAGCGGCCCTACGGGTACTCGGGGCTCGGCGAGGTGGCGGTCTTCGTGTTCTTCGGCCCCATCGGGGTGCTGGGCACGGTGATCACGCAGAGCGGCCCGCCCACCGCGCTCGCCGTGGTCACCTGCGTCGGAGTGGGAATGATCACATGCGCGGTGCTGGTGGCGAACAACCTGCGTGACATCCCGTCGGACACGGTAGTGGGGAAACGCACACTCGCCGTGGTGCTCGGCGACGCCGACACCCGGCGCCTGTACGTGGCACTGGTGACGGTGCCGCTGCTCCTGTCGGCGCTGGCCGGGCTGCGGAGCTGGCCGATGCTGTTCGGCCTGCTCGCACTGCCTCTCGCGGTGGGCCTGACCCGTCAGGTGCTCAGTGGGGCGGACGGCCGCAAGCTGATCCGGGTGCTGGCGCAGACGAGCGTGCTCCTGCTCGTGTGGTCAGCCCTCACGGCCGTCGGACTTGCGCTCGGACAGATCGTCTGAGTTCTGCACACCCTCACCGCGCAACCGGGCCCGGAGCGCCGCACGCTCCTGTGACCTGCGGTTTCGGCTCTCCGAGAGCGCGGCGTCGAGGCGTCCGCGCAGCCCGCGGAACACCACCATCGACAGGGGCAGCGCCACGATCAGGCCGATCAGCAGCGCAATGAGGAGCGGTGTGCCGGCCAGCAGCATGAGCACGGTGACAACGGCGACCAGAGCGAGCCGCGCAAGCACATAAAGCCCTACGGTGGCAGCAAGACCCGGCCGCTGTCCCGCGGCCGGGCGTCCGGTGGGCGAGGTCATGTCCTGAGCCTACGTCCGCCGTCGATGCCCCCTCTGCAGTGTCCGTTTCGTGTCCGGTTCGTCCTTGAAGAGCCCTTTACCTCCGGACAACCGTTCGAGTACGTGGGGTCCCAGGTGTCACGATGGCCCGGAAACGCCCCACGGCTCTGGAGGTCCACATGACAATCACGACTACTCAGGCCAGCAGCAACGAGCGCCTGCTCACCCCGGGCGAGGTGGCTGCTCTCTTCCGCGTCGACCCCAAGACCGTGACGCGTTGGGCGTCCGCCGGCCGGATCGGCTCGATCCGTACCCCCGGTGGACACCGCCGCTTCCGGGAGTCGGAAGTGCGGAGCATGCTGGCCGACCTCACCAGCGAGGCCACGTTACCGCCGTCGCGTCCCTGAGAGGCCTGGTCGCAGCGCTGCTCGTGACGGAGCGGACAACGGGCCGACTCTTCACCACCCTCGTGCCCGGCCTCCGCTAACCTCGACGACGGAGGTGGTTGGAGTGTTGTTCCTCATCGCGTTCGTCGGCGCCGCGATCATCGCTCTGGTGCTGTGGAAGGCGATGAGCAGCGGCGGCCCGCAGGTTCCGCAGCCGCCTCGTCGGCCCACCACGGGATCTGGCAGGCCGCGGGTCAACGGACCGGACGACGACCCCGACTTCCTGCGTCAGCTCGACGAGAAAGTACGGCGACGGGAAGATCCGCCCGGCGCCTGAGCCGGCCACCCCCGGTCCCCGCGGGCCGGGGGGGCTCCGGCCCCTCGCATCAGCAGTTCACCGACAAAGCCCCGCTCAGCAGGCCTGACGGACGGCGTCCGTGGCAGCTGCCACCCGCACCACCTCAGACCACCACGCCCTCGAAGGCGTCGGCCACCGCGGCGGCCAGCTCCAGCAGCGCAAGCTGCGTGTCCGGTTCCAGCCGCTCCAGGTCGACCTCGGCGCCCTCCTCGAGGTGAGCGTCGAACGGGATCCGCACCACAGCCCGGCAGCGCGCCGCGAAGTGTTCGGCCACCCGGTCCAGATCCACCCCGCCCGACGACCGGTGCACGCAGTTGAGCACCGCCACCGAGTTGCGCACCAGGTCGCCGTGCCCGTGAGCGTCCAGCCAGTCCATCGTGGCCGACGCGCTCCGCGCCCCGTCGATCGACCCCGACGACACGATGATCAGCTGGTCGGCCATACCCAGCACGCCGTACATGGCGGAGTGCATGAGACCGGTGCCGCAGTCGGTGAGCACGATGTTGTAGAAGTGCTCGAGCAGGGTGACCGTGCGCCGGTAGTCCTCCTCGCTGAAGGCCTCCGACACTGCCGGGTCCTGCTCGCTCGCGAGCACCTCCAGCCGGGACGGCCCCTGCGAGGTGTAGGCGCGCACATCCGTGTAGCGGCGCACCCGCTGCGCGTCCCGCAGCAGGTGGCGCACCGTGGCGCTGGTCTCGAGCGGGATCTTCTGGCTCAGCGTGCCGCGGTCGGGGTTGGCGTCGACGGCCACCACGCGGTCGCCGCGGTGTGAGGCGAAGGTGGCCCCGAGTGTCGCCGTCACCGTGGTCTTGCCGACCCCGCCCTTCAGGCTGAGCATCGCGATCTTGTAGCAGCCCAGCAGTGGCTTGTTCACGCGTGCGGTGAGCTCCCGGCGGCGGATGTCGGCGGGGCTCTCGCCCGGGTTGATCGCGCCCCCGGTCAGCGTGAACACCAGCCGGCGCCAGCCGGACTGCGGCGGCCGTGGAGCCGGACGCAGCAGGCGGGCCGAGGACAGGTCCGTCGCCTGCCGGCTCGAGCCGCTGCGAGCCTGCTGTGCCTCCTGCGCTGCCACGGCGCCCGGATCGGTCCACCGGGCGGTGCCGCGCGGCGGGGTCGGGCCGCCCGTCGGGTCGGGTCCGGCGGGGCGGACCGGCTGGCGCGGCATCGGCGCGCCCGGACGCCCCGGTGGGAACTGCGGCTGCTGCGGGACTCCGGCAGGGCCGGGACGGGACGGCGGAGCCATGTGGCCCGCGGTGCCGGCGGCCGGCGCCGGGTTCGCCATCGGCGGGTGGGGCGGCGCCGGGGACGCGACGCCGCCGGAGCCACCGGGAGGAGTGAGCGGTGGGAGCGGGGCGGGCTCGGGCTCCGGGGCGGACGACGACGCGGACGACGACGCGGGCGGCGGGGCAGGGCGGCTGGGCAGGGTGCCCCACCGCTCCCGGACGTAGCGACCCACTGAGCCGTCCGGGTAGTCCCGGTCGTCCCCGGGATCACGCTCCGTCATCGGGCTCCCCCGTGCGCGCACCGCTGATCACCTGCACGAATGCCGACGGTAGTCGTACCGCACCGTCATGGTCGAGACGCGGACGGGTGCCGCGTGTCGCACGCCCGATCAGCCGAGTCCCGCGTAGGAGTGCAGACCCGAGACGACCATGTTGATGAAGAACAGGTTGAAGATCACCGCGGCGAAACCGGCGACGTTGACCCACGCGGCCGGCCCGCTGCGCCAGCCTGCCGTGGCGCGGGCGTGCAGGTAGGCGGCGTAGATGACCCACGCGACGAACGCGACGGTCTCCTTCGGGTCCCAGCCCCAGAACCGTCCCCACGCCGCCTCGGCCCAGATCGCGCCGGCCATGATGGCGAACGTGTAGAGCGGGAACGCGATGATGGTGATGCGGTAGGCGAGGCGGTCGAGGGCGTCGGCGCTCGGCAGCCGCTCCGCGAAGCCCTCCAGCTTCCCCGAACGGCGCAGCAGGAACAGCAGGCTCGCCACGCCGGGAACCATCAGGAGACCCGACGCGATGCTGACCGTCGTGACGTGCACCACGAGCCAGTACGACTGGAGTGCGGGCATCACCGGCGCGGCGGGCGCGTAGAGCACCGTGCCACCGAGGAACAGCAGGATGACCACCGGCAGCAGCACGAACAGGCCCATCGGCCGCGACGCGGGCGACCGCCGGAGCACCACGAGCCACGCGACCACGGCCGCCAGGCAGATGGCCGAGGTGAACTCGTACATGTTGCCCAGCGGCCAGCGCTGCGCGGCGAGCCCGCGCAGCACGATCGACGCGGCCTGCAGCACCGCCCCGAGCACGACCAGGGACACGCCCATCCGCCCGTAGCGCTCGGCCCGGCCGGGCCCGGACCCGTCGCGCGGGGACGCATCGGGTGGGGGCGCATCGGTCTCGACGGCCGGGCCACCGGCGCCGACGAGCACGCCCTTGGCGGACCGCTGCACGGCGTACTCGGCGCCGTGCAGGACCATCGCGAGCACGTAGACGCCGACGGCCGCCATGAAGAGGCGGTCGCTGTAGAGGGCGAATTCGGTGAGCATCAGCCGTCCTTCGCTGCCGTGTTGGGGCCGTCGGCCCCGGAACCGTCGACTTCTGCGCCGGTGTGGGGTGCGTCCAGGAGGTCCGCCCGTAGCCGGTCGAACTCCTCGCCGTAACCCGCCCGGTCCGTGCGCGCCAGACCGCCGATCTCGACGACGGTACGGGTGCCGTCCGCGGTGGGGGTGAGCCTCGCCCAGAAGCGGCGCCTCCGGATGCTCAGCGACAGCCCCAGCCCGATGAGCATGAGCACGGCGAACACGAGCACGGTGTCCTGCCCGGGGTCGTGGCTGATCTGCAGCGCGACCCACTGCCGCACGTCGTCGAAGGTGACGATCGTCCCGTCGTCCAGGGTGATGGACTGACCGGGGACGAGGTTGGCGCGCGCGACCTGCTTCAGCTGGCCCGAGTCGATCTTGCTCTGGTCGACCTCGAAGATCGACTGGCCGCGACCGTCGTCGAGCCCGAGGTCGCCGCGGAGCACGTCGACCGCCACCTCCGGGTCACGCAACGCCGGGAACACCGAGGTCACGACCTGGCCCCCGGAGCTCGTGGGCGCCAGCAGCCCCGTGATCGCCAGCTGGCTGGTGCGGCGCTTCTCCTCGTCGGTGACGCCGGGCGGCTCGAACTTGGTGGCGCCCTGCGAGAGGTACGTAGTCGCGTCGACGGGCTGCCACTGGATCTCACCGGTGCGCTTCTGCCCGTCCGGGAACGTCACGGTGAACCGCGGCGCGTAGCCGTGGTTGATCAGGTAGACGCGGCTGCCGTCGAGGCGCAGCGGGCTGTTGACCTCCAGCGGGTACGGGCGCCACTGGTCCACCCGGCCCGCGTTCAGGTCGTCGGTCGTCTGGTAGCCGATGGAGGCGCGGTAGCTCTCGGGCTGGCCGTCGGGCAGGTAGCTGGCCTCGAAGTCGTTCACCCGCACGCAGAACGGCTGGAGGTTGGTGCCGTCGACGCGCAGGCCGGCCTGGAAGGAGTCGTACCCGAGGATGCCGGTGTTGCAGAACTGCCCGCCGTCGGCCAGCACGATGACCTGGCCGCCGTAGCCGTACAGCTTCCCGGCGCCGAACCCGACGAGCAGCCCGATGAGGCTGAGGTGGAACAGCAGGTTGCCGAACTCGCGCAGGTAGCCCTTCTCCGCGGAGATCGTGCGTCCGGAGCCGGTGGCCGTCTCCACCTTCCGCCAGCCGCGCAGCCGGTGGCGGACCCGCTCCGCCGCCTCCTCGGGCCCCACGTCGAGGGTGGCGCTGCCGTGGTGCGGGAGCCTGCCCAGGTTGCGCGGGGTGGCCACCGGCGCCGCGCGCATCGTCTTCGCGTGCTCGATCGTGCGCGGGAGCACGCATCCCACCAGCGAGATCATCAGCAGCAGGTAGATCGCTGCGAACCACGGGGCCGCGAAGACGTCGAAGAAGCCGAGGCGGGACAGCAGCGGGGCGATGCTCGGGTGGTCGGTGAAGTACTGGTCGACGAGCTGCTGGTTGAGCGAGCGCTGCGGCAGGAGTGCACCCGGCATCGCGGCCAATGCCAGCAGGAACAGCAGGATGAGCGCCGTCCGCATCGAGGTGAGCGCGCGCCACGCGTTCCGCGGTATCGCGAGTCGCCCGCCCTTCGGGCGCGGGTCGCCCGACTCCGGTGGGCGGGTCGCCAGCTCCGTGGACGCCATCGTCAGAGCACCGGGGTGAAGCCGGCGACGGACGTCTGCAGCTCGGCCAGCAGGCCGCCCCAGAGCCCACTGACGAGCAGGAGGCCGACAGCCACCATGAGCGCGCCGCCCGCGACCTGGATCACGCGCGTGTGCCTGCGCAGCCAGCCGAGCGCACGGACGGCCCGGGACGCGCCCAGAGCGATCAGCACGAACGGCAGCCCGAGCCCGGCGCAGTAGGCCAGCGTGAGCACGACGCCACGCAGGGAGCCCCCACCCGTGCCCGCCGCCACCGCGACGACACCGGCGAGCGTCGGCCCGATGCACGGGACCCAGCCCAGGCCGAACACCGCTCCGAGCAGCGGCGCGCCCCACACCCCGGCGCGCGGCACCCAGTGCACGCGCCGCTCGTTCTGCAGCACGGGGATGAGCCCGACGAACGCCAGCCCCATCACGATCATCACGACGCCGCCCACCCGCTGCAGCAGCGCCTGGTTGTCCACCAGCGCGTCGGAGAGCCAGACGACGCCCACCAGGATGACTCCGAAGACGACCGTGAACCCGGCGACGAAGAGCGCCGCCGCCCCGGCGACGCGCCACCGGCCGGCCTGCCGCTGCCGGACCTCGGCGAGCGTGGCGGGCGGGGCGTCGGCGCCGACCAGCCCCGCCAGGTACGCGAGGTAACCGGGGACGAGCGGGACCACGCACGGGGACGCGAAGCTCACGGCACCTGCCAACACCGCGACCGCCACTGCGAGCAGCAGCGGGCCGGAGACCGCGAGAGTGGTCGTGGGGTCCATCACCGACGAGAGTAAGCCTGGCCCGTCGCATCCCGCGCACCGGGTTCTACAACGTGTAGTGAAAAGCCGTGATTCAGACCGGGCGGCCGAACCGGCGCCCCGCGCAGGTCAGGCGGGCTCCGCCTGCAGCCGCTGGATCACCGGCGCGAGCTCGCTCACCCGGACCGTCGTCAGGTACACGGCGGCCACGCGGTGCTGCCGGTCGAGCACCAGCGTGGACGGCACGGTGTTGCGGGGGTACCCGCGCAGCGCCGCCAGGGTGCGGCCAGGAGCGTCGAAGATCGAGTCGAAGGTGACGCCCCGGTCGCGCACGAAGTCGGTGGCGGCGTCGCGGTCGTCCCGCACGTCGATGCCGAGCACGGCCGCCCCGGTCTGCTCCTGCACGGACTGCAGCTGCGGCATCTCCGCGCGGCACGGGCCGCACCACGAGCCCCAGATGTTGAGGACCACGACCTTCCCGGCGTAGTCGTCCAGGCCGACCGTGGTGCCCTCATGCAGCAGGCTGTCCCCGCTGATGCCGGCCGCCTTGCCGCGGCTCGCCGGCGGATCGTAGAAGATCGTGGTCTTGCCGCCCGGTGCGACGAACTCGAAGTTCCCGGTCTGGGCCACCGCATCCTTGGTGCCGGCGCAGCCCGCGAGCAGCAGCAACAGCGCGACGCCGACTGCGATCCAGATCCGTCTCATGCGCCCGTCTGCCCTGGCTCGCTGCCTCCGGCCGGCTCGCTGTAGCGCAGCTGGGTCAGCTCGGTGCCGGTGAACACCAGCGACGTCAGCGACGCGAGCGAGCACTGGCGCCTGCGGGGGTCGTGCCACAGCCGCTGACCGGTGACGAACCGGCGCAGCGTCCAGATCGGGAGCTGGTGGGAGACGCACAGCGCCTCGTGGCCCTCCGCAGCCGCCCGTGCGCGGTGTACGGCGGCGAGCATCCGGTGCGCGATCTGCAGGTACGGCTCGCCCCATGACGGCGTGAACGGGTCACGCAGCAGCGGCCAGTACCGCGGGACGCGCAGGGCGCCGCCACCGACCGAGACCGTCTTGCCCTCGAACCGGTTGGCCGCCTCGATGAGCCCGTCGTCGGTGAAGATCTGCAGGCCGTGGGAGGCCGCGACCGGGCCCGCGGTCTCCTGCGCGCGCTGCAGCGGAGAGGCGTACAGGGCGGTGATGTCGGCGTCGGTCAGCGCCTTCGCCACGATCTCGGCCTGGTTGCGCCCGTGCTCGGACAGGTGGAACCCGGGCAGCCTGCCGTAGAGGACGCCGCCCGGGTTGTGCACCTCGCCGTGGCGCAGCAGATGCACCACCGTCCGCACGTCGGTCACGCGCCTGCCCCCGCCGCTGACCGGCGCACCAGGTGCGTCACTGTCCCGCCTCCGCGGGGGCGGTGGCCGTGGCCGCCGCCCTGGCCGCAGCCGGCATGGCCGCCTCGATCGCCGACCAGGAGTCCTCGTCCAGGGCCGCGGAGACGAACCACGCCTCGAACGCGCTGGGCGGGGCGTACACGCCCCGTTCCAGCAGCGCGTGGAAGAACGCCGGGAACCGCCAGGTCGCCGCGGCCTGCGCCGCGGCGTAGTCGTGCACCTCGTCGTCGGTGAAGAACACCGACAGCAGGTTGCCCGCGAACTGGACGTGGTGGGGCACGCCCTCGGCGCGGAGCGCGTCACCGATCACCGCGCCGAGCCGGGCGGCGTTCGCGTCCAGCGCCGCGTAGACCTCGGCGGTGGCGTTGCGCAATGTGGCCAGCCCGGCGGCGACGGCGACGGGGTTCCCCGACAACGTCCCGGCCTGGTAGACGGGCCCGGCGGGCGCGAGGTGCGACATGAGTGCGGTGGAGCCACCGAACGCGGCCGCCGGCAGCCCACCCGACATGACCTTGCCGAACGTGTAGAGGTCGCCCGCCACCCCGTCGAGACCGAACCAGCCGGCGGGAGACACGCGGAACCCGGTCATCACCTCGTCGACGACGAGCAGCGCGCCGTGCGCGTGGCAGACCTCCAGGAGCCCGGCGTTGAAGCCCGGCCTCGGCGGGATCGCCCCCATGTTCCCGGCCGCCGCCTCGGTGATGACACAGGCGATCTCGCTGCCGCGCTCGGCGAACACGGCGCGGACGGCCTCGAGGTCGTTGTAGGGCAGCACCACGGTGTCGGCGGCCTGGGCGCCGGTGACGCCGGGGCTGGTCGGCAGGCCCAGCGTGGCGACACCGGAGCCCGCCTGGGCGAGCAACGCGTCGACGTGGCCGTGGTAGCAGCCGGCGAACTTGACGATCACCCGCCGACCCGTGATGCCGCGGGCGAGCCGGATCGCGCTCATCGTGGCCTCGGTGCCGGAGTTGACCAGCCGCACCTGCTCCACGGGCCCGACCCGGCCGATGATCTCCTCGGCCAGCTCGATCTCGCCCGGCGTCGGAGCGCCGAAGGAGAGCCCGTCGCCCGCCGCCGTGCGCACGGCGTCGACGACGGCGGGGTGCGCGTGGCCGAGGATCATCGGGCCCCACGAGCTGATGAGGTCGACGTAGCGGTTGCCGTCGGCGTCGGTGAGCCACGGACCCGTGGCGGACACCATGAAGCGTGGCGTGCCGCCGACCGACGTGAACGCCCGGACCGGGCTGTTCACCCCGCCGGGAATCGCGGCGCACGCGCGCTCGAACAGCTGACGGGACATGTCGGCGCCCGTACCGGTGACGGCCGAGGTTGGCGAGCTTCCCACGTCCGCCAGTCTTACACCGGGTCGCGACGGGCCGGTGGGCGGTGGGCCGATCAGCGGCGGGACGCGTAGAAGCGACGAGCCTCCGGCATGAACAGGATGACCGTGCCTGCCACCGCGAGGATCGTCACCGCCACCGTGAAGAGCAGGCTGGAGTTGTCGGCGCTGAGGCCGGTGAACACGGTGCTCAACGCCAGCAGGGTGAATCCCGCCGTCATGATCGCGACGATGATCCGGGCCCAGTTGTGCCCGAGGAAGGCCAGCACGGCGAAGCCGATGTAGAGCACGGCGATGACGAGGATGACCGCGCCGACGATGCGGATGATCTCTGCCGCCGAGACGCCTGCCTCCTCCAGCTGGCGGGTCTGGGCGGCGTCGAAGAGCTGCGCGCCGTTCTCCGCCGCCACGACGAGCACGAGCCCGAGCCCGAGGAACGGCAGCGAGCTGAGGATCAGCATCAGCAACGACAGGATCATGACCCGCGGGCGTGGGACCGGGGCGTCGTCGTCCTTGTCCGGACCCGTGGGATACGAGGACGTGCCGTACGGGTTGTACGCGTAGGAGCCCTGGCCACCGTAGGGCTGGCCGCCCGGGTAGGGCTGCTGGCCTCCGTAGGGGCTCTGGCCGTACGGGCCGCCCCCGTACTGGGGCTGCTGGCCGTACGGCTGCCCGCCGTACTGACCGGGCTGGCCGTACTGGCCCGGCTGCCCGCCGTACTGGCCCGTCTGCCCGTACTGCCCGGGCTGGCCGTACGCACCCGGCTGCTGGCCGTACTGGCCCGGCTGCCCGCCGTACTGACCGGGCTGCTCGCCGTACTGGCCGGGCGGCGCCTCGCTCTGACCGCCCTCCCCCGGTGGGGTGGACGGCGCCGGCTGTTGCGCGTCCTGGCCGTCGCGAGGGGCGTCGTCGGGCCGGCCCCCGCGCTGCGGGTCGGACGGTGTGGTCACGGCGCTACCGTAAGGCCGGGTCTGATCTGCTGTCCACGCACCTCAGCGGCGATGATGGATGTCCTCCGACATGCGGACCACGGCGTAGTAGAACTCGAGCGTGATGCGGAACAACGTCAGGTAGAACAGCGCGACGATCGCTCCGAGGATCAGCACGAGCAGCCCGTACCCGACGCTCTGGGTGAAGGCGGCGATGACGAAGCCGATGTACGCCAGGCCGAGGAGCACCAGGCCGACGACGTAGATCACCTTCACCACGGCAGGTGTGGCGAAGCTGTTGAACCGGAAGTCGAACAACGCCGCGAAGAAGCCCTTGGCCTGCGCTTGAGGGCTTCCACCCCCACCGGGTCCGTAGCCGCCGGAGGGGTCGCCGTACGGCGGCTGCCCGGGAGGAGGACCCCAGCCCTGGGCAGGTTGCTGGCCGTAGCCACCCGGGTAGGGCGGCGGCTGCTGTCCCCCGGACCAGCTCTGGCCGCCGGGCGGCTGGGGCTGATCGCCGGGGTTCCCGGGGTCGTACGTCATCGCGAGCCCTCCACAATTGATCACGCGGGCCGCGATCCTATCGCCGAGAACGGTCACAACACGGGGTTTCGGACATGCCCGAGCATTGCGAACCGGTCACGACCGCACGTTTCACTCCGTGGAGAGCCTGGCCGCCACCTCGGTGGCCCAGTAGGTGAGCACGATGTCCGCGCCGGCGCGCCGGATGGAGGTGAGCGTCTCGAGCACCGTGCGGTCGCGGTCGAGCCACCCGTTGGCCGCCGCCGCCTCCACCATCGCGTACTCGCCCGACACCTGGTAGGCCGCCACCGGCACGTCGGCCGTCTCGGCCACGGCACGCAGCACGTCGAGGTAGGCCAGCGCGGGCTTGACCATCACCAGGTCCGCCCCCTCCTCCAGGTCGAGCGCGAGCTCGCGCAGCGCCTCCCGCACGTTGGGGCCGTCCTGCTGGTAGGTCTTGCGGTCCCCGCGCAGCTGCGACTCCACGGCCTCGCGGAACGGCCCGTAGAACGCCGAGGAGTACTTCACGCTGTACGCGAGGATGCCGGCGTCGACGTGGCCTGCGGCGTCGAGCGCCTCCCGGATCACCCCGACCTGGCCGTCCATCATCCCGCTGGGGCCGAGCAGGTGCGCCCCGGCCTCGGCCTGCGCGACGGCCATCTCGGCGTAGACGGCGAGGGTGGCGTCGTTGTCCACGCGGCCCTCCGCGTCGAGCACACCGCAGTGGCCGTGGTCGGTGAACTCGTCGAGGCAGGTGTCGGCCATCAGCACGGTGGCGTCCCCCACCTCGGCTCTGACGTCGCGCAGGGCGACGTTGAGCACGCCGTCCGGGTCGACGCCCGCCGAGCCGGTGGCGTCGCGCCGCTCGGGCACGCCGAAGAGCATCAGCCCGCCCACACCCGCGGCGACGGCCTCGGCGGCCGCCTTCCGCAACGAGTCACGCGTGTGCTGGACGACGCCGGGCATCGACGCGATCGGCACCGGCTCGCTCGCGCCCTCCTTGACGAACATCGGCAGCACGAGGTGGCGGGGACGCAGGTCCGTCTCGGCGACGAGCCGGCGCAGGGCCGGGGTGGTCCGCAGCCGCCGCGGCCGATGGGTGGGGAAGGCCATGAGGCCACCCTACGACCGCCCCGAACCCCGAGGGGGCCCCACCCGGAAGTCAGGAAAGCCACTTTCCTGCCCGGAGAGGGCCTGAAAGTGGCTTTCCTGAACTTGTGATCGGGCCCCGCCGGGGGGTGGGTCAGCGGCGGCGGGCCTTCGCCTTCTTCGGGGGCGGGAGTGCGCCTTCCGCCCGCAGGCGGGCGGCGTGTGCCGCCAGCGCGTCGACCAGTGCCGGCACGCGGGCCTCGTCGGGCTGCACGTCGACGCGCAGGCCGAACTCGCGGGCCGTCTCGGCCGTCTGTGGGCCGATGCACGCGACGATGGTGCGGGCGTGCGGCTTGCCGGCGATCCCGACCAGGTTGCGCACCGTGGACGAGGACGTGAAGCACACGGCGTCGAACCCACCGGTCTTGATCGCCTCGCGGATCGGGGCGGGCGGCGGTGCCGCGCGCACCGTGCGGTACGCGGTGACGTCGTCGATCTCCCAGCCCCGGTCGCGCAGGCCCGCGGCGAGCGTCTCGGTGGCGATGTCGGCGCGGGGCAGGAGCACGCGGTCGACCGGGTCGAGGATGTCGTCGTAGGGCGGGAAGACCCCCAGCAGTCCCTCGGACGAGGACTCCTGCGACTCCTCGGCCGACGGCACCAGCTCGGGCACGATGCCGAAGCTGCGCACCTTCTCGGCGGTGGCCGAGCCGACACAGGCGATCTTGACGCCGGAGAACGCGCGGGCGTCGAGACCGAACTCGGCGAACTTCTCCCACACGGCACGGACGGCGTTGGTGGAGGTGAAGACCACCCACTGGTAGCGCCCGTCGACCAGGCCCTTGACCGCCCGCTCCATCTGCGTGGGCGAGCGCGGCGGCTCGACGGCGATCGTCGGCACCTCCTCGGCGGTGGCGCCGTGCACGGCCAGCCGGTCGCTCATCGCGCCCGCCTGGTCCTTGGTGCGGGGCACCAGCACGCGCCATCCGTACAGCGCGCGGGACTCCCACCAGGACAGCTCGTTGCGCAGCCCAACCTCGGCGCCGACGGTGACGACCAGCGGGCCCTCGAGGTCGGATGCCTCCGACACCATGGTGGCGAGGGTGGCCTGCACCGACTTCTGCGTCGTCGTGGTGCCGCTCGCGGTGACCGCGACCGGCGTCTGCGCGGCGAGACCGTGCTCGGTGAGGGAGCTCACCACCTCGGACAGGTGCGACGGGGAGGCGTGCAGCACCATGGTGCCCGGAGCGGCGGCGAGCCGGGCCCAGTCGACACCGGCGCGGACGTCGGCCTCGATGTGCGCCGAGCCCAGCGGCACGCCGGCGTAGGCGGGCACGGCCGTGCCGGCAGGCACACCGGGCACGACGTCGAACGCCACCTCGGCGCCGGCCACCGCGATGGCCTCCTGCACCACCGAGTCGACGGTCAGCGGGTCACCGCTGACCAGCCTCGTGACGGTGCGGCCGGAGCGGGCCTCGGCGACCAGGTCGCGCGCGACGTCGGCGGGCTGGCCGACCGCGGGCCGTACCTCGGCTCCGTCGGCGACCAGCGCCAGGATCGCCTCGGGAACGTCCGGATCGGTGACGATCAGCGGCGCGTTCGCGATGGCCTCCCGCGCGCGGATTGTCAGCAGGCCGGGATCGCCGGGGCCACTGCCCACGAACGCGACCCGTCCTGGGGTACTCGGTGCTCGGTTCATCAGATCTCCCGATCCAGCGGTTCTCCGAGGGCTGCGGGGCCCCCCATGTCGAGAAGCTCGACGGCCAGAGCCGCCCCGAGCTTCTCGGCGTCGTCCATGTTTCCGGTGACGGAGGCGCGAAGGAGCGCCCCGTCGGTCGTGCCGACGACGGCGCGCAACGACACGCGGTCGACCACGCGTCCCTCGTCGTCCCCCCCGGCAGAGCCGGAGATCGGTTCCCAGTCGGACACCACGTCTGCCAGCGCGCCGACCGGCGCGCTGCATCCTGCCTCCAGGGTGGCCAGCACCGCACGCTCGGCGGTGACGGCGGCCCGGGTGAACTCGTCGTCGAGCGCCAGTGCGAGCGCACGACCCAACTCCAGAGCGTCGGCCCGGCACTCGATCGCCAGCGCACCCTGGGCGGGGCAAGGCAGCATCTGCAGCGGGTCGAGCAGCTCGGTGGCCTCGTCGATCCGGCCCAGCCTGCGCAGCCCGGCGGCGGCCACGACCACGGCGTCGAGCTCACCGGCGTGGACCTTGCCGACCCGGGTGTCCACGTTGCCCCGGATCGGGACGACCCGGAGCCCGAGGCCGAGCGCGTGCAGCTGAGCCCGGCGCCGGGCGGAGCCGGTGCCGACAGTGGCACCGGGCGGCAGTTCGCCGAGCACCATCCCGTCGCGGGCGACCAGCGCGTCGCGCGGGTCCTCCCGAGGCGGCACGGCCGCCAGGTGCAGCCGCGGATCGGGCGCGGTGGGCAGGTCCTTGAAGGAGTGCACCGCGACGTCGACCTCGCCACGCACCAGCGCTTCGCGCAGGGCCGAGACGAACACGCCGACCCCGAGCTCGGCGACGGGCGCGCTGGAGCGGTCGCCGGTGGTGGCCACCTCGACCAGCTCGGCGGGCATCCCCGCAGCGCGCAACCGCTCGGCGACCAGGCCGGCCTGGGCCATGGCGAGCGTGCTGGGGCGGGTACCGATGCGAAGGGTCATCGGATCGACTCCTCCGGTCCTGGGTTGTCGGACCGGGCCTCCAGCGCGGCGATCACGTCGCCGCTGCGCTGGATGGCCACGGCCGCCGTGGTCTGGGGGTCGAGCTCGAACAGGGCGCGCAGCGCGGCGGCGTAGCTGTCGCCGTCGGGGCCCTCGGCGAGGCGCTTCACCTGGACCGTGGGGGTGTGCAGGAGCTTGTCGACGACGCGCCGGACGCTCCTGGTGAACTCCTCGCGCACGCGGGTGTCCAGATCGGGCAGGCGGGAGTCGAGCCGCAGCAGCTCGGCGTCGATCACGTCGGACGCGCGGCGGCGCAGCGCCGTGACGGTGGGGGTGACCTCGGCGGAGCGCTGGGCGGCGAGGTAGGCCTGCGCCTCCTCGGCCACCAGCTCCTGTGCCGCAGCGACGGCGGCGCCGCGCTCGTCGGACGAGAGCCTGCGCTGCAGCGCGATCAGGTCGATGAGGGTGACGCCGGGGAGTGCGGCGACCCCGGCCTCGACGTCGCGGGGCAGGCCGAGGTCGCAGACGGCGAGCGGGCGCGCGGCCCGGCCGGCCACGGCGGCGGCAACGGTGGCCTGGTCGACCACGGTGCCGACGGCGCCGGTGCACGCGACCATCAGGTCGGCGGCCACCAGCTCGGCGGCCAGCGCGTCCAGGCCTGCCGAGCGTGCCGGGGTGCCCTGCGCGACGGTGTTCTCCACGAGGCGGGCGGCGCGCTCGGGCGAGCGGTTCAGCACCACGATCTCGGCCGCCCCGGCGCGCCGCAGGTGGGCGGAGGCCAGCGCACCCATCGCGCCTGCGCCGACGACCACGGCCCGGCGGCCCTCCAGGCTCCCGCCCAGCGCGGCGGACGCATCGGCGAGTGCCTCGGAGACGACGGAGGCGCCCGCGGCGTCGATGCCGGTGCTGGCGTGCACCCGCTTGCCCACCCGCAGTGCGTGCTGGGCGAGCTCGTGCAGCACGCGGCCGACGGTGCCCGCCTCGTCGGCGGCGGCGTACGCGCTGCGCAGCTGGCCGAGGATCTGCGCCTCGCCGACCACCATCGAGTCGAGACCGGAGGAGACGGCGAACAGGTGCTGCACCGCCGAGCCCGCGTAGTGGACGTAGACGTGCTCGGTGAACTCGGCCAGCGGCATCGCGGCGTGCCGGCTGAGCACCCCCGAGACATCGGCGAGACCACCGTGGAAGGCGTCGACGACCGCGTAGACCTCGATGCGGTTGCACGTGGACAGCAGCACGGCCTCGGAGACGTGCGTGCCGTGCAGCATCTCGTCGAGCAGCTTCGGTACCTCGTCGGCCACCACGGCGGCCCGTTCCAGCACCTCCACCGGAGCGCTGCGGTGCGACAGTCCAACAACCAAGACGCTCACGGGA
This sequence comes from Pseudonocardia xinjiangensis, assembly GCF_050948425.1. Taxonomy (NCBI): domain Bacteria; kingdom Bacillati; phylum Actinomycetota; class Actinomycetes; order Pseudonocardiales; family Pseudonocardiaceae; genus Pseudonocardia; species Pseudonocardia xinjiangensis. Next base: position 7,186,094 of record NZ_CP192009.1, read on the forward strand.
GCATGCCTCCGGAACCGTTCGCCGCGTGCCCGTTGACGCGGCTGTCGAGCGTGGCCGTGTCCTGCCCGGCCAGGTGTTTGCGTGCCACGTGGAACGCCAGGATCTGCAGCTCGACCGCCAGGTCGACCTTGCGGACCTCGACCTCCGGTGGCACCTGGAGCACCACCGGGGCGAAGTTGAGTATGCAGCGGACGCCGCTGCCGACGAGCAGGTCGCACACGCCCTGGGCCGCGGGGCCCGGGGTGGCGATCATGCCGATGGTGACCCCGCGCTCGGCGCAGATCTCCGGGATCGACCGGACGTGTTCGACGATGATGCCGTTGATGTGGATCCCGACCAGGTCGGGGTCCACATCGAACAGTGCCGTGACCGGGAACCCGCGCCCCCCGAAGCCGCTGTAGCCGGCCAGTGCGTGGCCCAGGTTGCCCACCCCGACCAGCGCGACGGCCTGCAGGTGGTCCAGCCCGAGCGTGCGCTCGAGCTGGCGGACCAGCGCGGCGATCTCGTATCCGACCCCGCGGATGCCGTAGGAGCCGATGTAGGACAGGTCCTTGCGCAGCTTCGCCGGGTTCACCCCGGTGGCGGCGGCGAGCTCGTCGCTCGACACGGTCTCGGAACCCTGCTCGGCGAGCTCACCGAGCATCCGGAGGTAGACGGCGAGCCGGGCGACACTGGCCTCGGGGATGGACCGCAGGCTCGCGGCGGCCGCGTCCTCGGAGCCGGCCTGCGGCGGCTTCGTCACGCTCACGTCTCCTCGATGGTGCTGTACTCGGATTTTGCTGCGTCACGGGCGACCCGAACCACACACCCCACGGAGCCGAGTGCACCCGGCCGAGTAACCCCGGGATCGGGCGTTGACGGCGACTGGAATACACGGTAGTCGCTTGTGAAGGCACGCACAAAGTTGCGATCTTGAACCTGATCGTGCTCGGCCGGGTACTTCCCCGGTCACGACCGGTGGTCGCCTCGTGACGCCCGCTCATCGTGCTCACCTCGGGCGGCGGGCAACCGGTGCCGATGATCGGGACCATCCCCTCCGCGAGGCCGGAACCGGGCTCAACCGGCCGGCCGGAGCACCCTGTCGACCACGAAGACGGTGGCGTTCGCCGTGGGGAGGTTGCCGCAGACGACCGCAGCCTGCGTGCCGTCCCCGCTGGTCACGGTGGGTGCGGCGGCGGGTCCGCCGATCGTGACCGTACCGCCGGCGAGCTCGGTGGTCTGCCCGGCGGCCACCAGGCCCGCCGCGTCGTAGCGCTGCGGGACCACGTAGTACGACAGCAGGGTCGCGAGCTGCTGCGGGTCGGCGAGCAACCGGGTGAAGGCCTGGTCACCCATGGTGGCCTTCGCCTGGTCGAACGCGGCATTGGACGGAGCGAAGAGAGTGATCGACTTCTGTGCGTTCAGCGCATCGGCCAGACCGGGTACCGCCCCGATCGCGCTCACCAGCGTGGTCAGCTGCGGGTTGGTGGCGATGGCGGCGACCACCGGCTGACCGGCCGTGGCGGCCGGGGAACCGGGAGCGTCTCCCTGCGGCAGCGACGCGCAGCCCGGCCCGAACACCTCCGCCGGGGTGGTGACGCCGTCGTCGGCTGCGGGCGGACCCGGCGCGGCGGAGGTCGGCGCGGCGGCCGGGGCACCGGCCGGCGGGCTGCTGGGAGGCGCCGGGGAACCGCTGCACGCCCCCAGCGCCATGGCCAGTGCCGCCACGGCCCCGACGGCGGCCAGGCGCGGGATGTTTCGCACGGGTGTTCCTCCTCGGACACGTCCCGGTGGGTCGGGACATGTCACCACGACGCCGGTGCCACGCCGGAGGTGGTGCACGTCCGCGGGTGCCGTGCCCGCCGCCGGATACGTCGAACGGCGCGTACGGGGCGGCTGACGGCGGATGGCCGCCGGCACCGGCCGGAACGGCCGACCAGGGCCCGGATCAGGCCACGTTGAAGATCGTCGCAGGCCAGCCCGTCGCCCCGTCCGGCACGACGTCGGCACTCGCCTCCGTCTGCGTCCGGCCTGCCGCGTCGGTGGCACGCGCCTGCACGGTGTGGCTGCCCGGCGCGAGCTGGAAGTCCGTGCGCCACATCCGCCAGGTGTCCCCGCTGACGTCGGTGGCGAGCTCGGCCGGCTGCCAGGCACCCCCGTCCATCCGCACCTCGACCTTGCCGATCCCGGTCGGCTGCGACCACGCGATGCCGGCCACCGTCACCCGGCCGGCCGGCACCGTCGCGTACCCGTTCGGCACGTCGATCCGTGCCTCCGTCTTGATCGGGCCCTGCACCGCCCACCCCCGGTCCACCCAGTAGCTCTGGCCGGCGTCGAAGGTGGTGACCTCCATGTCGGAGATCCACTTGGTCGCCGAGACGTAGCCGTAGAGGCCGGGGACGACCATGCGCACCGGGAAGCCGTGCTCGGGCGGCAGCGCCTCCCCGTTCATGCCGATCGCCAGCATCGCGCCGCGGCCCTGCTCCATCACCACGGAGGTGGGGGTGCCGACGGTGAAGCCGTCGACGCTGGTGGAGAACAGCTGGTCGGCGCCCGGCCGCACGCCCGCCTCCAGCAGGATGTCGCGCAGGTCCACGCCGACGAAGTTCGCGGTCGAGATGAGGTTGCCGCCGACGGGGTTGGAGACGCACGTCATCGTGATCGTGCGCTCCACGAGCGGACGGGCGAACAGGTCGTCGAACCGCAGCACGATCTCCTTGTCGACCATGCCGTGGATGCGCATCGACCACTGCTCCGCGGTCTGCTGGGGGATCCGCAGCGCCACGTCGATCCGGTAGAAGTCCGGGTTCCCGGTGAGGAACGTCGGGGTGCCCAGCTGCGGGAACGCCGCGCTCGCCGGGATCGCGGGCGCGCGCTCGGCCAGCCGGGCCGCCGCGAGCCGAGCCGTCACCGCCTGCCGCGAGTCGGCGGCGCCGCGGCCGAGCAGCTGACCTCCCACGGCCGCTCCGACGGACGCCACGCCCACGGCGGCCGACGAACCGATGAGCACCGTGCGCCGTGACACCCCACCCGCGGTCACCGGCTCGTCCGGCGCCTCCCGGGTGCGCAGCGCGAGCGCGTGCAGCCTCCGGAACACCGTGAGGCCCACGCCCAGCGACGCGAGCGGAGCGAGGACGTCGAGCAGGGCGAACGTGGGTGCGGTGGCCACCGCGAGCAGGCCCAGCACGCCCAGCACCCCGACCACGACGACACCGGGGGTGTGGCTGCGGCGCGAGGCCAGGCCCGCGGCCGCCGCCACGACCAGCATGACCACAGCCATGCCCGCCAGGAGCACGGACTTGTCGGCCGTGCCGAAGGTGGTCTTGGCGAAGTCGGTGAGCCACTCCGGCGCGAACCGGATCACGGTGTCGCCGACCGCCAGGTACGGCGACGACCCCGGCGAGACCACCCCGGCCACCAGGTGCCCGGAGCCGACGGCCGCGGCCACGGCCAGCACCCCGAGCAGAGCGGCGAACCCACGGGAGATGACGGATGGCGCGGGCGATGCCGACTCGGGGAGCGCCGCGGTCGTTGTACTCACAAAAACAGTCTCACCCCGGGACCGGCCGGGGTGCCCCGCAAAATATGACGATCCGCGGACGTCCCCGGCCGGACGCCCGTGGTCCGTCAAGCCGCCGCCCCGCGAGTCGCCCGTTCCGCGCCCGCGAGTCGCCCGTTCTGCGCGCGCGAGTCGCCCGTTCTGCGCGCGCGAGTCGCCCGTTCTGCGCGCGCGAGTCGCCCGTTCCTGCTGCAGGCGGACGCCGTTGCGCAAGCGTGGTGGTCCCGTGTCGCTGTTCCCGGGCGGCCCGATGCCGCGTCATGTGTCCGTGACGCGGTCGGGGGCTCCCGTCCTCACACTCAGGCCAGCGCGGCCCGGAAACGCGTCTCCTCGACGCGCCAGAACCCGTGCTCCCGGCCGTCGATCATGATCACCGGGACGCGGTCGCCGTACTCCTCGCGCAGGTCGGCGTCCGAGTCCACGTCGACCGCCGTCCAGCCGTGGCCGAGCTCTCCGCAGATCCGCGCCACATCGGCCTCCGCCGTGGCGCAGAACGTGCACCCCGCCCTCGTGTACACGACGACCTTCGGCGGCACGCCCCGGTCCGCCGCGGTCACGACTGCCCCGCCAGCTGGCGCCGGGCCACCTTGCCGGTGGGCGTCCTCGGTAGCGCGTCGGTGAACTCGATGACCGTGGGGACCTTGAACCGGGCCAGCCGCTCGACGCAGTGCGCGCGCACGTCCTCCTCGGTCAGCTCGGCGCCGGCGGCCGGCACGACCACCGCTTTCACGGCTTCACCGGTGCGGTCGTCCGGCACCCCGACGACCGCGCCCTCCGCCACCCCCGGCAGCTCCATGAGCACCTTTTCCACCTCCCGCGGGTAGACGTTGAAGCCGTTGACGATCACCACGTCGGACGAGCGGTCGACGAGGTGCAGGTCGCCGTCGGCGTCGAGGAAGCCGACGTCGGCGGTGCGGAACCAGCCCTCGTCGTCCGGACCGCCCTCCCCGTCCGGCCAGTACCCGGAGAACAGGTTGGGTCCGCGCACCGCGACCATCCCGGTGTCGTGCGCGTCGAAGACGTCGCCGTCGAGTCCGAGCTCGAGGTCGAGATCGCCGACGGGATCGTCCGCTTCGTCGGGGTCCCCGGCGTCCGGCTCGGGAGCCTCGCTGAGCGGGACGCCGTCCCGGTCGACGAGCCGCAGCTCGACGCCGGGCAGCGCACGCCCGACCGAGCCGGGCTTGCCGACGCTGTCGACCGTGGTGGTGGTCAGTACGGGGCCTGCCTCGGTGAGGCCGTACCCCTCGACGATGGTCAGCCCGGTGGCCGCCCGGAAGGCGGCGAACCACTCGGCGGGCAGCGGCGCGCCGCCCGAGGTGCACAGCCGGACGCCTGCGGTGGCGGCCCGCAGCTCGTCGGGCGGGAGGTCGAGCAGCGAGCGGAACATCGACGGGACGCCCGCGAGCCCGCTCACCCGGTGCTCGACGAGCACCTCGGCGATGTGGGCGGGCTCGAAGCGCTCCACGAGGACGACGGTGGCGCCGGCCCAGCAGACCTGCAGGAAGCCTGCGGCCAGTCCGAAGACGTGGAACAGGGGCAGCGACAGCAGCACGCGGTCGACGGGGATCACCGGCGCAGGCCGCAGGGCGGCGGTCTGCTCCCGGTTGGCGAGCAGCGCGCGGTGCGAGAGCCGGACGCCGCGCGGGCTGCCCGTCGTGCCCGACGTGTAGATGAGCAGGGCGATGTCCTCGCCGCCCGCGGCGCCGCTCGCCGGTGCCTCGGCCCGCGCTGCGAGATCGGGCGGAGCGATCACCTGCGCGCTGGTGCCGGCCGCACAGGTACGCGCGGTGTCGTCACTCTCTGCAGCCACCACGACGGCCGGACTGCAGTCGGCGAGCACGACCTGCAGCTCCCTCGCCACGCCGATCGGGCCGAACGGAACGGCTACGGCGCCGGCCCGGAGCGCTCCCAGCACGGCCACGCAGAATCCCGCTCCGTTGCCGAGCCGGACAAGCACGCGGTCACCCGCCACGACGCCCGCATCGCGGAGGCGGGCGGCCTCGGCGGAGACGGCGCCGTCCACTTCGGCCCAGGTGAGAGTGATTCCGCTGGTCACGTCCACTATCGCGGCGTGCTCGGGGACCCGGGCCGCCGCCCGGGTCACCAGATCGGCCACATGGGCCTGCGTCCGCTCCTCGGGGAGGTGGCTCGGGCTGTGCACGGTTCTCCAGGGGTCGGCGCGGCGGGCGGGTTCACCTCCCAGAAGTCTGGCAGAACCGTGCGGCGCGGCGACGAGGACGCTCGTCGCAAATGCCCGAGGCGAGTCGAGGACCGACACGCAGTTGCCTGTGACACTGACCGCGGGTAGTTGGCCGCTCACCGGAACGTACCTACGGCGAGCGGTGGTGCGTGCTTCGCCACACAGCACCGGTCGTATGCTCCGCCGCTACACCCGACTCGACGTCCCGACACTCTGTGATCGCCGCGAGACTCACCCAAGGGAGTGGCATGAGAACCGTTGCCGCCAGCACACCGCGGGACGTCCCGCGGCGTCCTGTCCCTCACGGCTACAGGACCAGCCGGGAGTCATGACCCGGTCCTCGCGTCAGCCCCGGCTGCTCCCCACTCAGACCGCCCGTCCCCCGGCGGCTGGAGAGGTAGAAATGCCCCCGACCACCGCTCCCCGCGTCGGCGCTCCCCCCAGGCCGACACGGCCGGCACCAGCCGGCGGCCCGCCGCTCCCCCGCCAACGGCCCTACACCTCGGATGAGCCGGCGCCGTCCGGCGCCGTCCTGAGCCCTTCCGGGCACCCGGCGCACGATCGCGGTGCCGAGCCCCCCGACGACACCGACGGCACGGACGACGCCGTGACCGCGACCGCACGGCACGCCGAGCCGGACCCCCCTGAGGAGGGTGGGGCCTGGGCGCTGGTCAAGGCCTCGCAGAACGGCGACATGGTCGCCTTCGGCCAGCTGTTCGACCGGTACTACGACGTCGTCTTCCGCTACGTGCTCTTCCGGATGGGCGACCGCACGCTCGCCGAGGACATCACGCAGGAGACCTTCGTCCGCGCCCTGCGGCGGATCAGCTCGGTGAGCTACCAGGGCCGGGACATCGGCGCCTGGTTCGTCACGATCGCCCGGAACCTGATCTTCGACCACGTGAAGTCCAGCCGCTACCGGCTGGAGCAGACCACCAACGAGATCATCGAGCTCTCGCCCAGCACCAACGGGCCCGAGCAGCAGGTGTTGGACGGTGCCACCAACGAGGAGCTGCTGCGGTGCGTCCGCAAGCTCAACCCCGACCAGCAGGAGTGCATCCAGCTGCGGTTCCTGCAGGGGCTGTCGGTGGCCGAAACGGCCGAGATGATGGATCGCAACGAGGGAGCCGTCAAGGCTCTTCAGCACCGGGCGGTCCGCCGGCTCGCCCAGTTGCTACCGGAGGGCCTCCGATGAATGGACGCCTTATCGCGCACAGCACCCAGAGCGTTACAGGTGCGGCGAATGAACGACTCAATGCGGTGAACGGTCTTAACCCCGTAACCGGCTGCCCCAGGGCTCGTTGTACTGCTGAACGTCGCGCCACGCACCACCACGGCGCGCAGACTGACAGCGCAGGGATGCAGTGAGGACGGCCAACATGCCCGCCGGACAGGGCAAGGACGCAGAGCGGTTCGCCGCCGCCGTGGAGCAGGGGCTACCCCCCGGCTTCGCGGACGACGACGACCTCGCCCGGGAGCTGGAGATCGTGGCGATGCTGCGGTCCCACGGCGCGGCCTTCGCGCCGGACCCGGACGCGAAGGCGCGTGCGAAGCAGCGGCTCATGGCCATGCTCGCCGCCGAGCAGGGCGACCGGCATGGAAGCGGTCCCCGTCCACCCGTCCCACCACCGTCGGCGGAGGAGCAGACCGCTCCGCTCGGCCGGATCCTCGAGCCCGCCTTCCCGGTGCAGGAGGAGACCAACGCCTCCGCCGTCACCGGCAAGATCGCGGCCTACGCCGGTCGGCCCGACGAGACCTCCGACGCCGCCACCGAGGTGGCCACCACCGCTGTGGAGGCCCCCACCACCACGGCAGCCGCTCGTCCGGGGCGCCACGGCGCGCGGCACAGCACGCCGAACCGTCCCGCCGGCCGGTCCCGCGCCTCGCGCAGGCCCGCGGCGAGTGGGCTGCGCCGCCGGGCGGTGCTCGTCGGCACCGCGGCGATGGTCATGCTGCTCGCGATCGCCGGTGGCGGGATCTTCGCCAGCCGCAACGCGTTGCCCGGCGACAACCTGTACGCGCTCAAGCGGGCAGCCGAGTCGGCCGGTCTCGCCCTGACCTTCGACAACGCGGCGAAGGCCCGACGCCACCTCGACAACGCCTCCACCAGGCTCGACGAGGTGGAGAAGATGGTCGGGCGCAACCCGCAGGCTCCCGTCGGGCCCCAGCTGGTCGCGTCCGCGATCCAGGAGTTCGACGCGGCCACGGGCGAGGGCTCACGCATCCTGCTCGCCACCGACGACACCGGTGGCGACCCGGCCGCGATCGGCGACCTCCGCACGTGGGCCTCCACGCAGGCGGAGCGGCTGAACTCGCTGCGTCCCGAACTGCCCGTGCCCGCCGCGGCCGACGCCGACGGCGCCATCGACCTGCTCGACCGGCTCGTCGGGCGGACCGAGGCGCTGACAGCACGCTCGTCCTGCTCGGAGGTCTCCTCCGGCGCCGACGACCTGGGCCCGCTGCCGGCCAGGGGCGCGTGTGCTCCCCGGCCGGCCGACCCGGAGTCCACGAAGGCGGGCTCCACCAGCGACGAGGAGCAGCCCTCGAGGCAGCACAGCTCGGACACCACCTCGCCGGACGGGTCCGAGGACCCGTCGTCCAGCGCGGTGACCGGCACTCCGGGCCCGGGCGAGCCGCCCGCGCTGCTGCCCGACATCGACACCGACGGGACGCCGCTCGACGGCCGTTCGCAGGAACAGGGCTCGGACGAGGACGACACGTCCAGCGCCACGAGGCCGAGGACGCCGAGCAACAACCAGAACGACGACGACTCCCCGCCGTCGTTCCTGCCCCAGATCACGCTGCCCCCGCTGCTTCCGGGGCTGCCGGGGATCACCATCGGCTGACATCGAGCGTCCGGAGACCGAACACGAGGCCGCCGCGGAGATCACCTTCCGCGGCGGTCTCGTCGTCCGTCACGCCGCCCGAAACGCACCGTCCGACCGGACCCGCCAGTAGGGTGGCAGGGGACCCGATCCGCATCCGGAGGCCCGTAGGTGGTTGGAGAAGAAGAGCCCGGCGAACCCCTCTCGCCCACGGGTTCCGGTGAGCTCACGGGCGCCACGGAGACCCCGGGCGTGCTCGACGCGGCCACCTCGGCCGATCCGGCGGTGCGTGCCGGTGAGGCGGCTGCGGCCGCCGCTGTGGCGGCAGGCGACAGCGGCCCGGCCGACGTCCCGCTGACCGACCTCACCGCGGCTGCCTTCTTCGACGTCGACAACACGATGATGGTCGGCGCGTCGATCTTCCACTTCGCGCGCGGCCTGGCCGCACGGAAGTTCTTCACCACCGCCGACCTCGCCGGGTTCGCGTGGCAACAGATCAAGTTCCGGATCGGCGGCCGCGAGACCACGTACTCCACCACCACGGGGCGCGACACCGCGCTGTCGTTCGTGGCTGGCCGCACGGTCGCGGAGATCACCGAGCTGGGCGAGGAGATCTACGACGAGCTGATGGCCGACCGCATCTGGGCCGGCACTCGCGCGCTCGCCCAGATGCACCTCGACGCCGGTCAGCGGGTCTGGCTCGTCACCGCCACGCCCGTCGAGCTGGCCCTGATCATCGCGCGGCGGCTGGGGCTCACCGGTGCCCTCGGCACCGTGGCCGAGAGCGTCGACGGGAAGTACACCGGGCGCCTGGTCGGCGAGATCCTGCACGGTCCGGCCAAGGCCCATGCGGTGCGTGCGCTGGCCGTCACGGAAGGCCTCGACCTGCGCCGCTGCACGGCCTACTCCGACTCCGTCAACGACGTGCCGATGCTCTCCGCCGTCGGCACGGCGGTGGCCGTCAACCCCGACTCCGAGCTCCGGGACGTCGCCAAGGAACGGGGCTGGCAGATCCGGGACTTCCGCACCGGCCGCAAGGCCGCGCGGATCGGCGTGCCGTCCGTGATCGGCGCAGGTGCCATCGCCGGGGCGGTGGCCGCCGGCCTGGCGGCCCGCAAGCGGTGACTGCGCTCCCTACCCGAGGAACGCGTTGCGCCGCTGGCTCAGCAGCCGGTAGAGGGTGTGCTGGATGGTCTCGCGCACCTGGTCGGTCAGGTTGAACACCGTCATCGGGTCGTCCGCCTCGGCGGCACCGATCGAGTCGGTGTAAATGGGCTCGCCGAACTCGATGTACCACTTCGACGGCAGCGGAATCAGCCCGAGCGGGCCCAGCAGCGGGAACAGCGGCGTCACCGGGAAGTACGGCGCCCCGAACAGCCGGGCCAGCGGCTTCAGGTCCCCGATCTTCGGATAGGTCTCCTCCGCACCCACGATGGAGCACGGGATGATCGGCACGCCGGTACGGAGCGCGGCCGACACGAAGCCACCGCGGCCGAAGCGCTGCAGCTTGTACCGGTCCCGGAACGGCTTGCCGACGCCCTTGAAGCCTTCCGGCCACACCCCGACGAGCTCGCCCGTCGACATCAGCCGTTCCGCGTCCGGGGTGCATGCCAGCGTGCTTCCCTGCTTGCGGGCGAGCGAGCCCGCCACCGGCAACCGGAACATGAAGTCGGCGCCGAGCATGCGCAGGTGCCGCTGGGCCGGGTGGTCGTCGTGCAGGGCCACGGCCGTCATCAACGCGTCGAGCGGCAGCGTGCCCGAGTGGTTGGACACGACGAGCGCTCCGCCGCTGTCCGGGACGTTCCGCATGCCGATCGTCTCCACGCGGAACCACTTCTGGTACAGCGGCCGCAGCGCGGGGAGCAGCAGGTTGTCGGTGAGGTCGGCGTCGAACCCGAAGTCGTCCACCGCGTAGTCCCCGGAGAACCTCCGCCGCAGGAACGCGAGCGACTCGGTGAGCGCCTCCTCCCACGCCGGCGGGGTGGCCTCGGTGGCCGGCTCGGGTGCAGGCCCGGGGTCCGTACCGGCGTCCGCGCCGGCCGGCCGGGCGTGGCCGTTCGTATGGCCATTCGCATGGCCGTTCGAGTGGCCGTTCGTGTGGCCGTTGGTCTGCCCGCCGGAACGCCACTGCGGATGGCCCTCGTCGTCGACGTGCAACGGGATGATGCGGGCCTCGGACACGACGCCCTCCCCTGCTGGTGATGTGCCTGCCGGTGATGTCCCTGTCGGTGCTGCCCCTGCTGGTGCTGTCACGGGCCTGCGGCGCTGCGTCATCGCAACGACCTCGCGGCACCGAGGAGCCGTCGTTCCAGCGACTCGACCTGCTGCGGACCGATGACCGGACGCAGCGCTCGGCCGCGTACGTAGTCGTCGAAGGCCTGCACCGTGGTCCAGCGCGGGCTGAAGCCGAACTGGCGCCGGAGCCTGCCGTTGTCGACCACCCGGCCGAAGTTGAGCAGGCGCATCTGCTCCGGGGAGAAGTCGACCAGGCGGGCGCCGCGGAAGACGCGGCTGACGGGCCCGACCGCTGCGCTGGGTACGGGCACCGGGATGCGGCCGGCCCGGCGGATGGCCTGCGACAGCAGCAGCACACCGTCGGCGGCGACGTTGAAGACGCCGGGGATCTCCTCGCTGGCCGCACGCTCGAGCACGGCGAGCGCGTCCTCCTCGTGCAGCAGCTGCACGCGTGCGTCGTAACCGAGCACGGTGGGAACCACCGGCAGCGCGAAGTAGCGCGTGAACACCGTGTCGATGCGCGGGCCGATGAAGTTGGAGAACCTCAGGACCGTGACCGACACGTCGGGACGGCGGCGGGCGAACCCGCGCAGATAGCCCTCGATCTCGGCGGCGTCCTTCGCGTAGCCGCCGGACGGGAGGTCCTTCGGTGTCATGGACTCGTCGAAGATGGCCGGGTCGCGCGAGCTGGAGCCGTACACGGCGGTGGTGGACTTGAGCACCATCCGGCGTACCGACGGCGCCTTCTGGCACGCCGCGAGGAGCTGCATCGTCCCGATGACGTTCATCTCCTTCATCGCCGTGCGGCCACCGGACGAGCCGGGGTTGGCCGAGAGCGACGCGTGGACGACGGTGTCGACCGACGCGGTGGAGATGACCTTCGCGATCAGGGGGTTGCGGATGTCGGCGCGCACGAACTCGGCACGGCCCATCCGGCGTAGCAGATCGCGCGGGGGCGGCACGGTGTCTACGGCCAGCACGCGCTCGATCGCGGGGTTCGCCGCCAGACGGGCAGCGAGGTGGCCACCCAGAAAACGGCTCACCCCCGTGACGAGCACGACGGAAGGCGTCATGGCTCTACCCCAGGAATGCGGTCGGATGCATCGAGTGACCGATGCTAGACCTCCCAGGGCCGCGCAGGGTGTGAGGTGAGCGGGCACACCGGGCCGGGCGAACTTCGTAGCTCGGCCGGGTGAACCGCGGCGCGGCCGGCGACATGGCGCCGGCCGCTGCCGTCACTTGCCGAGCTTGCGACGCTGCACGCGGGTCTTGCGCAGAAGCTTGCGGTGCTTCTTCTTCGACATCCGCTTGCGGCGCTTCTTGATGACTGAACCCATGCGTGGCGACCCTTCCTGGTCGTGGAGCGGCCCGCGACGAGCCACTGGTGTGCGGTGATGTGCCCGGCCGGCTACCGCGCGACGAGCGCGCGTCTGACCGGGCGATGACCGGGGGCCCACTCTACCGGGCAGTTCCCACTGCGCTGCGCCCGCCGGGCGGTGAACGGTGCTCCGACGGCGTCAGCCTGCGTCGAAGTAGGCGGTGCGGAGGTACTCCTCGACCGCTCGCTTGGGCACCCGGAAGGAACGGCCGACACGTGCGGCAGGCAGGTCCCCACCGTGCACCAGGCGGTACACCGTCATCTTCGAGACCCGCATCATCGCCGCGACCTCGGCCACCGTCAGGAATTGCACCTGCGCGAGGTGGATCTCAGGGGGCTCGGACGGCATCCGATCACCGCTTTCGTGGTCGCACCGGACGTCCCCGGCTGCGGCCGGGTACGGCACCAGATGTTCCCCGTGAGCTTAGCGGTGCCGGTGTGACGGCTTCGACACCCCCAGGGCACTCCGTTGCGGAATTCAGCCCCGCGTCAGGGTGACATCACTAGGCCGTTCGGGCTCCGGGCCCGTCCGAAGGGTCAGCGCTGCCCGCCGGGCGCTCCCCGTACGAATGATCAGCGTTGCTCCGCCGCCCGGCCCAGCTCCACGGACCGGTCGTGCGCGGCCTCGATCGCCGCGATGAGGGCCGCTCGCACCCCGTGGCGCTCGAGCTCGCGGATCGCGGCGATCGTCGTCCCGGCCGGAGAGGTGACGGCCTCCCGCAGGATCACCGGATGGTCGTTCGACTCGCGCAGCATCCGGGCCGCGCCGAACGCCGACTGGACGATCAGGTCGGCGGCCACCGCTCGGGGCAGGCCGAGCAGGATCCCCGCGTCGATCATCGCCTCGACGAGGAAGAAGAAGTAGGCCGGTCCCGAACCGGAGAGCGCCGTGACGGCGTCCTGCTGCGACTCGGGCACCCGGACGACCCGGCCGACCGCGACGAGCAGCTTCTCCACCGTCGCGAGGTGGTCGTCGGTGGCGTGGCTGCCCGGAGAGATCGCGCTCATCGCCTCCCCCACCAGCATTGGGGTGTTCGGCATGACCCGGACCACCGGCGTGCCGGCAGGCAGTGCACCCTCGAAGAGGGCCGTGGACAGTCCCGCACACAGCGACACCACCAGGGTCCCGGGCCGGAGTGCGGGCGCCAGCTCCGCGAGGACGGGCGTGATGTCCTGCGGCTTGACGGCCACCACCACGATGTCGGCGACCTCGGCGGCGCCCGCCACGTCGACGGCTGCCACCCCGAGCCGCGCCGTGAGGTCGGCGGCCCGCTCGGGGTGCCGCTCGGTGAACACCAACTCCTCGGTGCTGCGACCCGCGGCCAGCAGTCCCGCCAGCAGCGCCTCTCCGATCTTCCCCGCACCGAGCACAGCGATCCGTGTCATGGAGCTGACGGTAACCCTGCAGCCCGCAGGGCCACCGCGCCCGGGCGGCTGTCGGGTCAGCGGGCGAGTGGTGCCAGCGCCAGCTGCCTGGCCTGACAGACCAGGCGCCCCGCGGCGTCGATCACGGTGACGTCCTCGTCGAACCACGGCCCGACAACGGCGCTCGACCGCGACTCCATCCGCAGCCAGCCCGGCGCGGGCCGGGCCCGCAGCAGGGCGGTGAGCTGCACGGTGGGCGCCCAGCCGAGCGTGCCGCCCAGGTTGAACACCGACGGCGGCAGGATGTCGCCTGCCAGCACGGCGAAGAGGACGTCGGTCGGCTCGTCACGCGGGCGGACCCACCCGCGGACGACGGGCTGTCCCGTCCCCCCTCGCTCGGGGGCGACCGTCCGGGCGTCGAGCCTCAGCTCGCAGGACCCGGCCAGCGTGAGCGGCCCCTCGCCCACGCCGGGGTCGATCGCGTCGGCTGGCGGCTCCGCAGCCAGGTCGGGCAGGTCCGTCCAGCGCGGCGGGTCGTCGGGGAGGCGGCCCGCGGTCACCGTGGCCGTGAGCATCGCCGTACCGTCCTGGCTCATCCGGACCGCCACGACCGAGGTGGTGCGGCCCAGCTTGAGCACCTCGGTGGTCAGCTCCACCGGACCGAGTGCGGGAGCGCGGAGGAAGTCAGCCGCCACCGACAGCGGGTCGGGCGCCGCCCCCGGCGCGTCACCGGCGAGCCTGGCCAGCCCCGCCTTGGTCAGCAGCGCCATCAGCAGGCCGCCGTGCGCCTTGGCGCCCAGGACGAAGCCGTGCCCGAGCTCAGCCGCGAACCGGCCGTCCCCGAGGGCCTCGATCGCGGTGGCACCGCGGAACGGCGGGGCCGACGGGCCACTCGACGAGCGGACGTCCGCGCGTGCCGTCACCGGGTCACGTCCTGGCGGGCGATCGGACGACAGTCTCCATCGAGCACCGCACAGAACTATCACCGTGGGCCACCCCGCCACAGCGGACGCAGGTGTGAGGTGCGTCTACCGCGAGGAGCGGGCGGGCTTGGGCACGCGGCGCGCTCCCGCCGTGGGCTGCAGATGCAGCCGTGCGAACAGCAGCGACTCGGCCAGCATCGCCGTGCGGTCGTAGCGGGTGCGGCAGCGGCGCGTGCTCACCTCGACGACGACCACGCCACCGAAGCCGCTGCCGGTGAGCCGCTCGCACACCTCGGCGCACGGCTGGGTGCCACGACCCGGCACGAGGTGCTCGTCGCGAGCGGCCCCGCTGCCGTCGGCGAGGTGGACGTGGGTGAGGCCGGCGCCCATCCGGTCGAGCATGGCGAGCGCGTCGGTGCCCGCTGCCGCGGTGTGCGAGAGGTCGAGCGTGTAGTGCGCGTGCCCGACCGCGGTGGGGTCGAACCCCGGGCTGTAGGGCACCGTGCGCACGCCGGACCGGACGACCGGGAACATGTTCTCCACCGCGAGCGAGACGTCGACATGCTCCCCGGCGCGTGCGACCTCGTCGGCGAACTGCCTGGCGTACCGGCGCTGCCAGCGGAACGGGGGGTGGATCACGACGGTGCGCGCCTCGAGGGTGGCCGCCGCGGCCACCGAGCGCCGGATCCGGACGATCGGGTCGGAGTTCCACACCCGCTGCGTGACGGCGAGGCACGGGGCGTGGACGGCCAGCACGGGCACGCCGTACCGGTCGGCGAGCCGGGCGACCGCGGCGACGTCCTGGCTCACCGGGTCGGACCAGACCATCAGCTCCACACCGTCGTACCCGAGCTCGGCGGCCAGCTCGAACGCCGCCGCCGTGGGCTCCGGGTAGACCGAAGCGGTGGAGAGGGCGACGGGCGCCGCCGGCCGGACCGCGGGCTGCACGGGCGTCATCTCCCCACGAGCACGAGAATCGCCGGTGACACCGTCAGAAGCAGGCCCACGAGCACGGCGAACACCGTGGTGCGCAGGTCGCTGTTGCGCAGGAGCGCGCGGACGACCACGACGAGACCCACCGTGACGAGCACCGCCGCGGCCAGTGCCACGACGGGAAGGCTGCGCCACAGGAAACGGAAGCCGACCCAGAGCGCGGCACCACCGATGGCGCCGACGATCCACTGGGCCACCACCGCGGCCCACACCTGGCCCGCCGAGTCGGCCAGCTTCTGCATGCCCGCCCGCTGACGGCGGCCGGCCCGCTGGTCCTGGTCGCCGTCCGGGTCGTCGTGCTCCAGGTCGTCGTCCTGGTCGCCGTGGAAGTCGTCGAGATCGACGCCCCCGAGCCCGGCCGGGTGGTCGTCGAAGTCGACGGGCGCCGAGGCCTCCGTGGGCGGCCCGCCGTCGTCGGCGGGTGCGCCGCGCCGTTCGCGGGTGCGGTCGCGGTGGTAGGCCTCCGCGCCGACGGGGGCCATGCCGATCTCCGTGGGCGGCCCGTCGTCGTCGGAATCGCGATCACCGGCGGCGGGTGCGCCGTACTCCGGGCGCCCGGAGGGGGCGAGGTCTGCCGGGGCGCCGGCCCGCCGGGACGCAGCGCGGCCGGGGGCGAGAGGGTCCAGCACGCCGGGACGGCCGTCACGCACGGGCGCCATCTGCTGGGTGGGGTGCTCCCGCACCGGGTTGTCGAGCGGCGAGCGGCCGTTGGCCGGACCCGGCCGCTCGGCGGGCCGGGGCGCCGGGGGGACGACCCGACCGGGCTCGGGCTTCGGGACGGGCGGAGCCACAGCCTCGCGGGGCCGCGACTCCCACGCCACGGCCTCCCGCCGGCCGTCACGCGGCTGGGGTTCCCTGGGCTGGGGCGTCCGGATCTGAGGCTCGCGCGGCGGGAACTCCCGGCCCTGTGACTCCCGGGTCAGCGGCTCCCGGGACAGGGGCTCCCGGGACAGGGGCTCCCGGGACAGGGGCTCCCGCGTTCCCTGCTGCCACGCCGGCTGGTCACGCTGGCGGGGCTGCAACGGGTCACGCCCCAACGGCTCCCGCGGCTGGGCCTCCCACGGCTGGGGCTCCCGGGCCCGCGGCTCCCGCGGCGGTGGCAGCTCGCGCGGCTGCGCCTCCCAGGGCTGGGGCTCGCGGGCGAGGGGCTGGGGTTCGCGGGACTGGGGTTCGCGCGGCTGGGGTTCGCGCGGCTGGGGTTCGCGCGGCTGGGGTTCGCGGGACTGGGGCTCCCACGGCTGCTTCTCACGCGGCTGGGGCTCCCACGGCTGCTGTTCGCGGGGCTGGGCCTCCCAGGGCTGCGGCTCACGCGCCCGGCGCTCCCGCGGCTCACCGGCGGACTCCCACGGCTGCGGCTCCCGCTCCGGCTGCCGGTGCGACGCCGGCTGGGCAGGCGACGGCACGCGTTCCCGCAACATCGACCGGTCGGGCTCAGCCGGCTGCCACTGCGCCGCGAACGACCCGGAGCCGTTGCTCGACGGGGGCGGCGGCGCAGCCTCCTCACCCGGTACGTCGTCAGCGGCACGACGGCGACGGCGACGGCCGGTCGCACCGGTGTCGCCGTGCTCGGCGAGCAGCTCGGCGACGGTGCGCTGACGCGGGTGGTCGGTATCGGAACTCATCCAGTCCACCGTGCCTCGTACGAGGTCAAGCTACCAAGTCCACCCAGGGCTTCCTGCGCCGAGCGGTCTATACGGGACATTCCATCGAGCGTGTCGAGTCTGCGGAGAATGACACCCTCCCGCAACGCCCACGGGCAGATCTCGAGCTGGGAGACCTGTAACGCCCGCATCGCCGCTTCGGCGACCAGTGCCCCGGCCACCAGCTGATGGGACCGGCTGGGGCTGACGCCCTCGAGCTCGGCCAGGTCGCCGGAGGACATCCGGGTGATGAACGCGGCGAGCTGCCGCAACCCCACCCGCGTGAGCACCCGGCGTGCCCGCGGACCAGCACTCGAGGGTGCCGCGCCCGTGAGCCGGGCCAGTGAACGGAACGTCTTGGACGTGCCGACGGCGAGATCCGGCGCCCCGGCCCGGCGCAGCCGGCGGGCCACGGGAGCGAGCTGGGCGTCGACGTGCTCACGGAGCCGGTCGATCTCGTGGCGGGACGGCGGGTCGGAGTGGAACCACTGACGGGTGAGCCGTCCGGCGCCCATCGGCAGCGACTCGGCGACGTCGGCGTGCTCGTCGAGCCCGGCCGCAAGCTCCAGCGACCCACCCCCGATGTCGAGCACGAGCAGCCTGCCCGCCGACCAGCCGTACCAGCGACGCACGGCGAGGAAGGTGTAGCGGGCCTCGTCCTCGCCCGGGAGCACCTCGAGGGAGACCCCCGTGCGGTGGCGCACCTCGGCCAGTACCGCCGAGGAGTTCGTGGCGTCGCGCAGGGCCGAGGTGGCGAACGCGAGCAGGTCGGCGCAGCCGGCTTCGGCCGCCGCGGCGCTCGCCCGCTGCACGGCTCCCACCAGTGCCTCGGCACCTGCCGCGGTGAGCGCGCCCGCCGGATCGAGGTGCTCCGCCAGCCGCAGTTCGACCTTGTCCGACGTCATCGGCGTGGGGTGGCCACCACGATGCGCGTCCACCACGAGGAGGTGGACGGTGTTGGAACCGACGTCAAGCACACCGAGGCGCACGTGATCAGGCTACTGCGCGCACGTGACGTACTCGTGACCGAACCCGTGACAACGAGCAACGAACAGTCACCGGTAGCCACCATCGGCTTTCGTTCATGCCTCTGACGTCGGCGTCTGTTGCGTCAGACCTCGGTGAGCGGCAGACCCGGCAGCACCTTCTCGATGGTGATCGGAAAATCACGCACGCGCACCCCGGTGGCGTTGAACACCGCGTTGGCGACCGCCGCACCGGCCCCGCAGATGCCCAGCTCACCGAGTCCCTTCACGCCGAGGACGTTGGCCTTGTCGTCGGACCCGTCGAGCATGACGGCGTCGATCTCGGGAATGTCGGCGTGGACGGGCACCAGGTACTGCGCGAGATCCCGGTTGACGAAGCCGCCGGACCGCATGTCCACGACCCCCTCTTCCGCGAGGGCCTGGCTCACGCCCCAGATCATGCCGCCGATCAGCTGCGAGCGCGCCGTCTTGGCGTTGAGGACGCGCCCCACCGAGAACACGCCCAGCATCCGCCGGAGCCGGATCTCGGCGGTGTCGGCGTCGACGCCCACCTCGGCGAAGTGGGCGCCGTAGGTGTGGATCGCGTACGCCCCGTAGTTCGGCTCCTCCGTCAGCAGGACGGTCTCCCCTTCCGCCTCGAGGCCTTCGGGACAGTTGCGCGTGACGATCTCGCCGAGCGCCTCGGACGCGCCGTCGATGCTCACGCTCCCGCCCGAGAACACCGCGCCTGCCGTGTCCAGGCCGTGCAGCGGGGAGCGCGCATCGCTGCTCGCCGCGGCCAGCAGCTTCTCCCGCAGCGCCGTGCACGCGTGATGGACCGCGGTGCTCGAGTTGCCTGCTCCCCACGATCCGCCGGAGCCCACGCTGGGCGGGAACTCGGAACGGCCGAGCTCGACCCGCACCCGGTCGGGCGGCAGGCCGAGCCCCTCGGCCGCCACCTGCGTCAGGATCGTGTAGGTCCCCGTGCCGATGTCGGTCATGTCCGACTCGACGACGGCGATCCCGTCCGGCCCCAACCGCACCGCCGCCTTGGTCGGGCCTTGCAGGTGCACCCGGATGGCGGCGGCCACGCCGTAGCCGACCAGCCATCGCCCGTCGCGTCGACGCGCGGGCTCGGGAAGGCGCCGCTCCCAGCCGAACCGGTCGGCCCCGTCGCGCAGGCACTCCACCAGGTGCCGGTCGCTGTACGGCACGCCGCGCTCAGGATCGACAGTGGGCTCGTTGCGGATCCGCAGCTCGACCGGGTCCATCCCCAGCGCATGGGCCAGCTCGTCCACCGCCGACTCGACCACCAGGAGACCGGGCGCCTCGCCGGGCGCGCGGACGTCCTCACCGCGCAGCACGTCGAGCGGTACCAGCCGGGTACTGGTCAGCCGATTCGGTGCGGCGTAGAGGCTGCGGGTGGCGGTGGCGGTCGGCTCGATGAACTCCACGTGCCGGTTGGTGTGCATCGTGACCTCGTGCGCGATCGCGACCAGCCGGCCGTCGCGCTCCGCACCGAGCCGGACCCGCTGACTGGAGGTGGGACGCACGCTGACGGAGCTGAACATCTGCTGCCGGGTCAGCGCCACCTTGACCGGCCGCTGCAGAGCCCTGGCGGCCATGGCCGCCAGGATCGTCTCGCCGTGGATCCGCAGCTTGGAACCGAAACCACCGCCGACGTACTGCGTGACGACGTGAACCCGCTCCGGGTCGAGCTCGAGGGTGGCCGCGATCGAGGCACGAGCCGCGTCGACGATCTGGCAGCTGGTGTACACGACCAGGTCGTCGCCATCCGGTACCACCAGGCACGCCGGCGGCTCCATCGGCTGGGAGAACTCGTACGGCGTGGTGTACCACTCGTCGACCTGGACCTCGGCGGTCCGGAGCCCGGCGTCGACATCGCCCACCGCGGTGTCGGCCGGGATGCCGAAGATCAGGCTCTCCGGCGCGTACGCCTGGTCCTGGCAGGCCGCGAAGTCGTAGGACCCCGGCTCTGCGGCGTACTCGACATCGACGAGATTGGCCGCCGTCCGCGCCTGCTCGAACGTCGCGGCGACGACCAGCGCCACGGGCTCACCGTGATGATGGACATCGGGCGAGCTGAGCGTGGGATAGGCGCGCCAGTACTCGAAGGGGACGGACAGGTCGCGGGCGCCCTGCGCCGGCGCGTTCTGGTGGGTCAGCACCAGGTGCACGCCGGGGGAGCTCTCGACGCGTGTGGTGTCGATCCCGGTGATACGTCCTCTGCCGATCGTCGCCCCGACGACGAAGCCGTAGAGGGGCTGGTCGCCGTCCCGGAACTCGTAGGCGTACGTGGCCCCGCCGGTGACCTTCAGCGGGCCGTCGACGCGGTTGAGAGCCTGTCCGATCATCGTGGCCTCCTCAGCTCGCCTGGGCCGCCTGCACGAGCGTGCGGCAGAGCGTGCGCCGGGCCAGGTCGATCTTGAAGTCGTTCTGGCCCTGCCCGACGGCGTCGCGCATCGCCGTCTCGGCGGCGGCGCGGTAGGTGGCCATCGTGGCGGGACGGCCCGTCAGGGCGGCCTCGGCATCCGCGGACCGCCATGGCTTGTGCGCCACGCCGCCGAACGCCACGCGGGCACTGCTGATCGTCCCGCGGTCCGTGGCGACGATCGCTGCCACGGAGACCAGCGCGAACTCGTAGGACGCGCGGTCGCGCACCTTGCGGTAGAGCTGCCGACCCGGCGGAGGCGGGGGCAGGATCACCGCCGTGATCATCTCGCCCGGCCGCAGAACGGTCTCGACATGCGGCGTGTCACCCGGCAGGCGATGGAAGTCCGCGATGTCGACGCGGCGCACGGACCTGTCGGCGTCGAGCAGCTCGATCTGGGCGTCCAGCACGCTCATCGCGACGGCCATGTCCGAGGGGTTGGTGGCGATACAGGAGTCGCTGGCGCCCAGTACCGCGTGTATCCGGTTGAACCCGCCGATCGCCGAACAGCCGGAGCCGGGATCCCGCTTGTTGCAGCCGGCGGCCGTGTCGTAGAAGTAGGGACACCGGGTGCGCTGCACCAGGTTGCCGCCGACGGACGCCTTGTTGCGCAGCTGACCCGAGGCGCCGGCCACCAGCGCCTGGCTCAGCACCGGGTACCGGGTACGCACCCGCGGGTCGGCCGCCACGTCCGAGTTAGCCGCCTGGGCACCGATCCGCAGTGCGCCGTCCTGCAGCTCGTCGACGTCGGCCAGGGGCAGCCTGCTGATGTCCACCAGATGGCTCGGCCGCTCGATCTCGAGCTTCATCAGATCGAGCAGGTTGGTGCCGCCGCTGATGAACGTCGCACCCGGTCTGGACGCGGCGGCGCACGCGCCCGGCACATCCGTCGCCCGCTCGTAGGTGAAGGGCCTCATGCGGGGCCCCCCTCGGCGACGACCCGGATGGCCGCGACGATGTTCGGGTAGGCGGCGCACCGGCAGACGTTGCCGCTCATCCGCTCGCGGATCTCCTCATCGGTCAACGCGATCTGCGAGGACGACACGTCTGCCGTGGCATGGCTGGGCCAACCGGCCGCCGCCTCGGCGAGCATGCCGACGGCGGAACAGATCTGACCCGACGTGCAGTAGCCGCACTGGAAGCCGTCGCACTCGACGAACGCCGCCTGCAGGGGGTGCAGGTGCCCGGGCTCACCCAGATCCTCGATCGTCACGATCTCGTCGTCCTCGTGCATCACGGCGAGCGTCAGGCAGGAGTTGATGCGCCGACCGTTGACGAGCACCGTGCAGGCGCCGCACTGCCCGTGGTCGCATCCCTTCTTGGTGCCCGTCAGTCCCAGATGTTCCCGCAGCGCGTCGAGCAGCGTCGTGCGCGTATCCACCTCGAGATCCCGCTTGGTCCCGTTGATTCTCAAGGTGATCATCGAGAGTTCGGGGATGTCCCGCAGGCCCGGTTCGATGTCGGTTTCGTCCGCCTTTGATGTGGTCAACACCGTCCTCCTTCTGGCCGCGATCCACCGCAACATCACGAACTCCGTGATCTGCGCGATCGGATCTTGCCCGAATGGACGTCGCCGATTGTGGCCACGCCACGACGACGACTCAGGGTCTCCCAGAAGGCCCTCATATCGCTAGAGCCGCGCGCCAGAATCAGGTTTTAGGCGCAATTCGGGGTGATCGTATCGACGTGGCTGGTCCGGATGAATGGCTCCGGTCCTTCGTTCAGCCGCGGGTGAGTACTCCGACTGCGTCGTCCCGGACGTGATCGCAGCGCTCGACGCCGGGTCGACCGCCGTCCGAGTGATCGGGAAACGACACCGTCACCGCCGGCATCCGGGCGGTTCCCGCGGGACGACCCGTCCACCCCGAAAGGCGCCGTGCCGATCCGGTCGGCGTGCCGGGTGTGATCGAACATGACGTGATGGTTCGCCCGTATCCGCCCCACCAGCATGAACGTGACGTCTAGGACAAACACGACGGCCACAGCACCAGAAGACCAGCGAGGAGGTTTCGCGCGCCTTCCGGCGGAAAAGATCCCCGCCGGTCCGGCCATCGGCGCCGTCAATCACCCCACCGATTCCGATCACCGAATTCGTGCGGAGGATCCGGGAGTCGGAGGAAACGGCAGGAAAGGCGGCCGCTCGGTCAGGGCGTCTCGGCCGGGCTGTCAGCCCTCGAACTTGTACCCCAGGCCACGGACGGTCACCAGGTGCTTGGGCGCCGAGGGGTCGGCCTCGACCTTGGAACGCAACCGCTTCACGTGGACGTCGAGGGTCTTCGTGTCACCGACGTAGTCGGCACCCCAGACCCGGTCGATCAGCTGTCCGCGGGTGAGCACCCGGCCGACGTTGCGCAGCAGGTACTCGAGCAGGTCGAACTCCTTGAGCGGCAGCGCCACGTCGTCGCCGTTGACCGACACGACGTGCCGCTCGACGTCCATCCGCACCGGGCCGGCCTCCAGCACGCCGGGCAGGCCGTCGACCTCGGTGGCGCCCTCGCCACCGCGGCGCAGGACGGCGCGGACGCGGGCGATGAGCTCCCGCGCGGAGTAGGGCTTGGTGACGTAGTCGTCGGCTCCGAGCTCGAGGCCGACGACCTTGTCGATCTCGCTGTCCCGGGCCGTGACCATGATCACCGGGACGGTGGAGCGGGTGCGGAGCGCCTTGCAGACGTCGGTGCCGCTCATGCCGGGCAGCATGAGGTCGAGCAGCACGATGTCGGCGCCGTTGCGGTCGAACTCCTCGAGCGCGTCCTGGCCGGTGGCGGCGACGGCGGTGGTGAACCCCTCCTTGCGGAGCAGGAACGCGAGGGGGTCGGCGAACGACTCCTCGTCCTCGACGATGAGCACTCTGGTCATGGCATCCTCACAGCTCCCCCGACGCGGTCGGGCAGTTCGGCTGGCCGCCGGGCAAGGTCGGCCGGGGTGGTGGTGTCGATGGCTTCGGCGCCGGTCTCGTCGTCGGGCTCGGCGTGGACGGGCAGCCGCATGGTGAAGGTCGACCCGGTGCCGGGGCTGCTCCAGAGCCGGACCTCGCCACCGTGGTTGGCGAGCACGTGCTTGACGATCGCGAGGCCGAGGCCGGTGCCCCCGGTGGCGCGCGAGCGGGCCGGGTCGACGCGGAAGAACCGCTCGAAGACCCGCTTCTGGTGCTCGGGGGCGATGCCGATGCCGCGGTCGGTGACGGCGATCTCCACCCAGCCGCCCTCCCGGCGCCGCGAGACCGACACCGAGGCCTCTGGCGGGGAGTAGGCGATGGCGTTCTCGACGAGGTTCGACAGCGCGGTGACGAGCAGCGTCAGGTCTCCCTCGACCTCCAGCCCGGTCGGCCGGTCGACGATGATCTCGATCCGCGCGGACTCGGCGGAGAGCCGGGAGCGGGCCAGCGCCTCGCGCACGACCTCGTCGACGTCGACGACGCCCATCTCGGGCAGCCGCTCGGCCCCGGTGAGCCGGGAGAGCGCGATCAGCTCGGTGACGAGGTTGCCCAGGCGGGTGGCCTCGTTGAGGATCTTCGTGCCGAACCGGCGCACCTCCACCGGATCGTCAGCGGCGTCGAGCACCGCCTCGGCCAGCAGCCCGACGGCGCCAACCGGGGTCTTGAGCTCGTGGCTGACGTTGGCCACGAAGTCCCGCCGGGTGGCCTCCAGCCGCACCGCGTCGGACGTGTCGCCCGCCTCGACCATGCTGAAGCCGTCGCCGAGCGGGCGCACGTGGGCGAGCACGGCAGCGGGCTCGCGGCCGCGGTGGTCGAGCGGCGAGAGGTCCACGGCCATCGACGACCCGGACTCCAGCACCTGTTGGCAGGCGGCGGCCGCGCGGGCATCGGGGCGCCCCAGCCGGACGACGCCGAGCTCCACGGCGCGTCCGTTGTGCAGCACCACCTCGCCGCCGCGGTTCAGTACCGCCAGTCCCTCGTCGGCCGACCGGAACACCCGCTGGAGGAGGTCCGCCATGGGCGGGCCGGGAACGGGTTCCGCTCTGGCCGGGGTGGCGTCATCGCCCCGGCGGCCCCATCGGACCCCGAGCACGAGACCGAGCACGAGCGCTCCGGCCGCGATTGCCACGCACAGCAGCGCGTTCACGACGGCATCGTAGGCAGGATCGTCACGCCCGAGCGCTGTTCATGCGCTGGTCGTGATGCTGCCGACTCCGCAGATCGACAGATTTCGGCCGTCGTTCACAGCTCGTTCACCCGGTCGAGAACCAGACACGGGTGGCCCGGACCCGGACCGTGGTCAGCGCCCCTGTGCCGCCACCGCCGCGGCGGCCGTGGCGGCGGCCTCGGGATCGAGGTAGGTGCCACCGCGCACAGTGGGCTGCAGGTCGTCGTCGAGGTCGTAGCGCAGCGGGATGCCCGTGGGGATGTTCAGCCCCACGATGTCGGCGTCGGAGACCCCGTCGAGGTGCTTGACCAGTGCGCGCAGCGAGTTGCCGTGCGCCGCGAGCAGCACGACCTTGCCGGCCTGCAGGTCGGGCACGACCGCCGACTCCCAGTAGGGCAGGAAGCGGGTGACGACGTCGGCCAGGCACTCGGTGCGCGGCAGCTCGATGCCCTGGTAGCGGGGGTCGCCGTCCTGGCTGAACTCGGATCCGGGCTCGATGAGCGGCGGCGGCACGTCGTAGGAGCGGCGCCACTCCATGAACTGCTCCTCGCCGAACTCGTCCAGCGTCTGCTTCTTGTTCTTGCCCTGCAGCGCGCCGTAGTGCCGTTCGTTGAGGCGCCAGTCGCGGCGCACCGGGATCCAGTGCCGGTCGCAGGCGTCGAGCGCGAGGTTGGCGGTGGAGATCGCGCGGCGGAGCAAGGAGGTGTGCACGACGTCGGGCAGCAGCCCGGTCTCCCGCATCAGCTCGCCGCCGCGGCGGGCCTCCTGCTCACCCGTCTCGGACAGCGGCACGTCCACCCATCCGGTGAACAGGTTCTCGGCGTTCCACACGCTCTGGCCGTGTCGCAGCAGCACCAGTGTTCCCATGGACGGCAACTCTGCCAGGCGAGGTCGACGATCACGTGACCACGGTCAGGGGCCGACGGTCAGTCGTCCCGGTGCTGCTCGTACTCCATGATCGCGTGCAGCAGCGCCTTGCCGCGGCGCTCCATCGGGAGCCCGGAGAGGATGGCGCCGCAGATCTGCCGCAGCTGGATGACCTGCTCCGGCGTCAGGCGGTCGAACACGGCCTCGCGCACGCTCCGGACGTGGCCCGGCGCCGCGGTGGCGAGGGCGGCGAAGCCCTCCTCGGTGAGCTCGGCCAAGGTGCTGCGCCGGTCGTCGGGGCACGGAACCCGGCGGATCCAGCCGTTGGCCTCGAGCCGGGCCACCGCGTGGGAGAGCCGGCTCTGCGAGCTCTGCGTCAGCGCGGCCAGGTCGCTCATCCGCAGCTTCCGCTCCGGGGTGTCCGAGAGCATGGCGAGGATCTGGTAGTAGGCATGGGACATCGACGAGTCGCGCTGCAGCTGCCGGTCCAGCGCGGCCTCGAGGAGCGTCGTCGTGGCCACGTAGGACAGCCACGTCTTCAGCTCATCAGCCGAAAGCCACCGATCCTCGTCACTGTCCACCAACCCAGCGTACCTAGAAGTTGAACCCTCACATTTCCTGGCGTACCGTCATGTTCGACACAGACTCGTCGGAGGACCGGATGCCCGTCCAACGTCTCAACCACGCCGTGCTCTACGTGCGCAACCTCGAGCGGAGCGTGCGCTTCTACACCGAGGCTCTGGGCTTCCGGGTCGTCAACCACATGCCGGGCCGCGCAGCCTTCCTGCAGGCCGAGGCGTCCACCAACGACCACGACCTGGGCCTGTTCCACCTCGGCAGCAGCGCGGGAGCGTCCCCGGCCGGCCGCAGCACGGTGGGGCTGTACCACCTGGCCTGGGAGGTCGACACCCTCGGTGAGCTGAAGCGGATCGCCGGCGTGCTCAGCGAGCACGGCGCACTGGTGGGGGCGTCGGACCACGGCTCGACCAAGGCGCTCTACGCCCACGACCCCGACGGTCTCGAGTTCGAGGTCAGCTGGCTCGTCCCGGCCGACCGGCTCACCGCGGACGACACGATCAAGACCGTCGCACTGGACATCGACGCCGAGATCGAGCGGTACGGCGAGCAGACGCAGGGCGGCGTCGGCGTCTCGTTCGCCGCGGGCTAGTGCGGCGGCTCAGGCCCCGTCCATCCGGTAGCCGTCCCTGGCCGAGAAGCGCGCGGTGACGCTGAACCGGTCGGCCCGGACGAGGGTCTGCCGCCACTCGACGGGCCGCTCGGCGGCACAACCGAGCCGGTCGATCATGAACGCGGCCACCCCGGGGCCGATGCCGAGCAGCTCGCGCTCCGCATGGCTGGGCACCACCGCCCGCACCCGCTCGCTCCCGCCGGTGACGCGCACCCCGCACCGGGACGCGTAGACGGTGTAGAGGGCCGTGCGGCTGAAGTCGACGTCGAGCAGGGGTGCGGCCAGCCGTTCCGGCAACCAGACGCGGTCGACGGCCAGCGGGTCGGAGTCGGCGAAGCGCAGGCGCTCCAGGTGCACCAGCGGCGTCGACTCCTCCAGCCCGAGCCGGGCGGCGACCACGCCGTCGGCACGCACGTCGAGGGTGCGCACGACGCTGCGCTGCACCTGGCCGGTGGCCTCCACCGCCGAGAACAGGCTGAAGATCTCCCCGAGCGGCTGCTCGATCTCCGCGGGCTGCGCCCGGCGCGGGGTACGGCCACGACCGGCGATGACGAGCCCCTCGTCCCGCAGCCGCCGCACCGCCTCGCGCACGGTGTGCCGGCTGACGCCGTACTCGGAGACCAGTGCCAGCTCACCGGGAAAGGCGACGGTGAACTCGTCGCGCTCGAGGCGGCGGCGGAGGTCGGCCAGCAGCTGCGCCCACAGCGGCTCCCCGGCGAGGCGGTCCAGGGTGCGGGCCGTCACGCGGAACCTCCCGGTGCGGGCGGTCGGGAGACGGGTGTCGCGTAGCTGCTCATGCGGGGTGGGCGCTCAGCCCGCGGCCGAGCGGAGCCGCCCGGCCAGCCCGTGCAGCAGCTCGCGGAGTGCGGCGCTCTCCGCGCGGCCCAGCCCGGTGGCCAGCCCGACCTGCTTCTGCGTGCTGACGACGTCCTGCTCCAGGGCGTGGCCCGCCGGCGTGAGCGCCACCAGCACCGAACGCTGGTCGCCGAGCTGCCGGGTGCGCCGGACGAACCCGAGGGCCTCCAGCCTCTGCAGCAGCGGGGAGAGCGTGCCCGTCTCCAGCTGCAACGCCTGCCCGATTCCGCTGACGGTGGTGTCGCCGCGCTCCCAGAGCACGAGCATCACCAGGTACTGCGGGTAGGTCAGCCCGATCGTGTCCAGCAGCGGCCGGTAGTAGCCCGTCATGGCACGGGAGGCCGCATAGAGGGCGAAGCACAGCTGCTCGTCGAGGGGTGTCGACCGCTCCGGTGCACGCTGTGCCATGCCTCCACCGTATGCCGCCGGATACGTCCCCGGCACCCCACGTCGACCGGCCGGCGAGGTTCAATGCCGACCCAGCAGGTTGTCGGAGACGTTCTGCAGGTGCCGGCGCATGCTGTCCCTGGCGCCGAGCGGGTCGCGGTCCCGGAGCGCCTCGACGATGGCGGTGTGCTCGTCGTGGTAGCGGCGGCGCCGGTCGGGGCTCGACGTGCGGCGCTTGAGACTGCCCCAGACCGGCAGGCTGCGCGCGGTGTTCATGACGTCGAACATGCTGATCAGCAGGCCGTTGTGC
The DNA here is from genome assembly GCF_050948425.1 of Pseudonocardia xinjiangensis. NCBI lineage: Bacteria > Bacillati > Actinomycetota > Actinomycetes > Pseudonocardiales > Pseudonocardiaceae > Pseudonocardia > Pseudonocardia xinjiangensis. The sequence goes on from NZ_CP192009.1 coordinate 7,214,319, forward strand.
ACGGCGAGGGCGATGGCCCGGTGCAGCCGGGCGTCCCAGGCCTCGAAGTCCTCGAAGCTCTCGCTGCCCTCGCCGCCACCCAGGCACGCGGCGATGCGGTCGAGGTCGGCCTGGGTGGCCACCCGGGCGGCGAGCTCCGCCACGGGCGGCTCGAGCAGGAGCCGGACCTGCATGATCTCGGCAGGGCTCGTGTCCGGCGGCGCACCGTCCGCCGGCGGGAGCCCGGCCTCGGTGAGGAAGGTGCCGCGCCCGACGTGCCGGATCACCACTCCGTCGCGCTCGAGGACGTCCAGGGCGCGCCGGATCGCGCTGCGCGGGGCGGACAGCTGCTCCACCAGGTCACGTTCCGTGGGCAGCTTGGAGCCCGGACCGAGCGTGCCGTCCTGCGTGCCCTGCACGAGCAGGGCACGCAGGGACTTCTCCACGGCCAACACGCAGACAGCGTACAGCACGCTGAACCAATCGTGACCAATCGGCGGGCTTGATCGACTTCCGGCTCCCTATCGACAGCGGTGCCAGGACGACGTACGGTCGATCAGGTCCGGATTGGTTCCTATTGGTTGAGATTGGTGAGCAATGAAGCTGGTGACCTTCTCCGCCGGGGCCGCGCCGCGGGTCGGCGTGATCAGTGCCGACGGGAGCGCCGTCCACGACGTCAGCGCGCTGCTCCCGGCCGGCTCCCGGGTACTCGACGTGATCGGGGCGTGGGACGACCTCGGCCCGGTTCTGCGCGAGCGGGCCGGCGAGCAGGAGGCGTTGCCGCTGGAGTCCGTCGAGCTGCAGGCACCGATCCCCGAGCCCCGCCGCAACATCTGGTGCGTCGGCAAGAACTACAGCGAACACGCCGCGGAGTTCGGCCGCAGCGGCTACGACACCCCGAGCCGCTCCGAGGCCATCCCGGACAAGCCGATCATGTTCACGAAGGCCACCACGGCCGTGACCGGTCCAGGCGCTCTCGTCGACCCCGGCCCCACCTCCGAGCTCGACTACGAGGGTGAGCTCACCGCGATCATCGGGAAGGGCGGCCGCGGCATCTCGCGCGAGGACGCCTACAGCCACGTGTGGGGCTACACGATCATCAACGACGTCACCGCGCGGGACGTGCAGCGCGACCACAAGCAGTGGCTGCTGGGCAAGTCGTTCGACACCCACTGCCCGATGGGGCCCTACGCCGTCACGGCCGACGAGATCGGCGACGTCACCGCGCTCGAGCTCGAGACCACCGTCAACGGGGAGCGCCGCCAGTTCGCGCCGCTGAAGGACCTGATCTTCGACGTGCCCGAGCTGATCGCCACGATCTCCGCAGGCACCACATTGCTGCCCGGCGACCTCATCGCCACCGGCACGCCCGCCGGGGTCGGCCTCGGTTTCGACCCGCCGCGCTTCCTCACCAGCGGCGACGTCGTCGAGATCACGGTCACCGGCCTGGGCACGCTGTCCAACCGCATCCGCTGAGAAAGGACCACTGTGCAGGTCAACGGTAAGGAACTCGCCGTCGAGGTCGAGGGGGACGGCCCCGCCGTGCTGCTCGTGCACGGCCTCGGGGGCACCTCGAACTTCTACCAGGTGCAGGCCGACGCGCTCGTCGACCGCTTCCGGGTGATCCGCGTCGACTCCGCGGGCGCGGGCCGCTCCCCGGTGGCCGACGGGATCAGCGTGGAGAGCCACGCCGACGATCTCGCCGCCGTTCTCACCGAGCTCGGTGTCGACAGCGCCAAGGTGGTCGGGCACTCGATGGGCACGCTCGTCGTGCGCGCGCTCGCCGCCCGCCACCCCGGCACGGTCTCCGGGCTCGCGCTGCTCGGCGCGGTGCGGGAGCCGGCCGAGGCCGGGCGCCAGGCCCAGCGCGACCGCGCCGCCGTCCTGCGGGAGAAGGGCACGGCCGCCGTCGCCCCGGCCGTCGTCGCCAATGCCGTCTCCGAGACCACCCGGCGCGACCGGCCGGAGGTCGCGGCGTTCGTCCGCGAGCTCGTGATGCGCCAGGACGCCGAGGGCTACGCCCGCAACTGCGAGGCACTCGCCGCCGCCACCGATCCCGGCCCCATCGACCCCGCCCTGCCGTTGCTGCTGGTCACCGGCTCCGACGACAAGGTCGGACCGCCCGAGGCGAGCCAGGAGCTCGCTGCAGCGCACGGCTCGGCGACCGTGGAGATCCTGCCCGGCGTCGGGCACTGGACCGCGCTGGAAGCGGCGCGCGCCACCACCGACCTCCTGCTCAAGTTCCTGTAGTTCCACCCGCAGCGCGTTTCACCTCAGTGACGAGGAGCCCACCATGCCCGTCCCGACGAACAAGATCCTGTTCCGCGGCGTCAGCATCCTCGACTCCACCGGAGCCGATCCCTACCCCGGCGACGTGCTGGTCGAGAACGACCGCATCGCCGCCGTCGGTGACGTAGACCCCGGTGCCACCGAAGGCGCGCGGGTGATCGAGGGCCGCGGACGCACCCTGATGTCCGGGCTCTGCGACGCCCACACGCACTTCAGCTGGAACAACAGCGCCGACCTCGACGGCCTGGGCACCCTGCCCGTCGAGGAGCACCTCCTGTTCTGCATCGAGTCGGCCCGGACCTACATCGACTCCGGCTACACGATGTGCCTCGGCGCCGCGTCGGCGAAGGACCGCCTCGACGTGGTCTGCCGCGATGCGATCAACGCAGGGCGCATCCCCGGCCCGCGCTACCTGGCCAACGGCCCGGAGATCGCCGTCACCGGCGGCGCGTTGATCAAGAGCATCACCAAGTTCGCCGACGGCCCCGAAGGCATGCGCAGGGCCGTCCGCGAGCTGATCGACATCGGCGTCGACCAGATCAAGCTGTCGATGACCGGTGAGGAGATCACCGGCACCCAGCGGGCCGAGGACACCTACTTCTCCGACGAGGAGACCGCCGCCGCGGTGACCGAGGCTCACCGGCGCGGCAAGCGGGTCTGCGCCCACGCCCGCAGCGCCGAGAGCGTGAAGATGTGCGTCCGGAACAAGGTCGACATCATCTACCACGCCAGCTTCACCGACGCCGAGGGCATGGACATGCTCGAGGCCAACAAGGACTGGGTGTTCGTGGCGCCCGGCATCAACTGGCTCGTCGCCACGCTCTACGAGGCCGAGTCGTTCGGGTTCCCGCAGGAGGCCGCCGAGGCCGTCGGCTACAAGAAGGAGCTCGACCAGGCGATCAAGGGCCTGCGCGAGATGCACCGGCGCGGCATCAGGGTGCTGCCCGGCGGCGACTACGGCTTCGCCTGGACCCCGCACGGCACCTACGCCCGCGACCTCGAGCACTTCGTGGAGCTGCTGGGGTTCACGCCGATGGAGGCGATCATCTCCGCCACCGCGTGGGGCGGGGAGATCATGCTCCGCCCCGACGAGCTGGGGAAGGTGCAGCCGGGCTACCTCGCCGACCTGCTGCTCGTCGACGGCGACCCGCTCGCCGACATCACGGTGCTGCAGGACCGCGACCGGCTCGACTACATCATGAAGGACGGGCGCTTCCACAAGGAGGCGGCCGACGAGCCGGCGCCGACGCCGCCCAACCCGGGCAGCGCCGACCGCAACGTGGCCGCCTCCGCCTGACCGGCTGCCACGTGCGGTGGTCCCCACGTCCCGGGATCTGCGATGACGTTGCTGATCTGCCGCACCTGCCCCCGCTATGACAGCCGCGCCACCGGCGACTTCGGCCGGGCGCTCGCCGAGGCGATCGCCGACCATCCCGCCGGTTCGCTGGTCGCCGTGCGGAACGTGCAGTGCCTCGGCGGCTGCCCCGACCACGGCGTCGCGGCGATCGACGGGCCGGGCAAGGCGCGCGTCCGGTTCTCGGGGCTGGACGCGGGAGACGCGGCGGCGGTGATCGCCGCGGCCGCCGCCCACGACTCGTGCGCGTCCGGCGCCCCCGGGGACTGGGAGGTGCCGGCGGAGCTGGCCGACCGGATCAGCAGCGTCACGCCGAAGCGCGGGCCGGACGGGTTCTGACGGCAGGGGCCCGGGGCGGGCTCAGACGATCGGGGCGTGGTGCTCGCCGTCGGCGTGATCGGCCGGGGCGAACCGGTCGGCATGGGGATCATCGGCGTGCTCAGGAGTGGCCGGGAACTCGGCGGCGTCGTCGGCAGGCGCGCCCAGGTCGACGTCGCCCTCGGCCGTGGGCTGGGCGCCGCCGTCGAGCCCGTAGGCCGGCTCGGGATCGTCGTCGATGCCGCCGGTGACGGTGGCGGCACCCTCGCCGAAAGCGATGGTGTCGTCGGCGCCGGTTGCGTACCCGCCGCTGTCCGCGCTGCCCGATGCGAACCGCGGCTCGATGTCGGCGTCGGGGTCGAGATACGCGCTGAGGTACTGGTGCGCGTCGCTGCTGCCGTCCGGAGGTGGCGGCGTCAGGTGGGCTCCGGCGCTGGTGAAGTCGGGGCTGAACTCGGCGGTCTCGGTGTCCTCCATCAACACCAGTGCATCGTGGACGTCGTAGGGGCTCAGGTCGCCCAGCCCGTGCTCGGCCAAGGTGGCACCGGGGTCCGCGGTGAACGCGGAACGGAAGGCGTCGTCGTTCCGGAGGCCACGGAGGAAGTCCAGCAACGACAGGGCCTGGGCCACAGCGACCTCCGCGGTGGGTCTCGATCGATCCCTGACCACGGTATCGGCTCGTTCCCGCTCCGTCCTCCCGAACGCCGTGCGGGGACCGGATGGCAGAGTCCTCCCGTGATCTTCGAGTTCGGAGCGTTCGAGCTGGACGACGACCCGAAGCGGGTCGACCGGGACGTGGTGTGGCAGTTCCTGTCCACGGAGGCGTACTGGGGCCGGTGGCGGGAGCGGGGCCACGTGGAGCAGCAGATCGAGGGCGCCTGGCGGGTCGCCGCCGCCTACGAGACCGCGTCCGGACGCATGGTGGGCTTCGCCCGGGCCGTGTCCGACGGTGTGTCGTTCGCCTACCTGGCCGACGTGTTCGTCGAGCCGTCGGCGCGCGGCGGCGGCCTCGGGGTCGAGCTGGTCCGGTTCATGGTCGACGGTGGCCCCGGACGGCTGTTCCGGTGGGCGCTGCACACCCGTGACGCCCACACCCTGTACGAGCGGCTCGGCTTCGTCCGCCCGGACGACAGCTACCTCGAACGCCCGGCGGCCCTTCCCGCACCGGGTCCGGCACGGTGAGCTGAGGCACCGACCACCGGAGGGACGACCATGCGTCCGCGCGACGGCGAGGTACTCCACTTCTCGGAGGATCCGACGATCACCACGTTCGTTCCCCACGTCGCCGCGACGGCCGCCGACCCCACGGCCCGGGTGTGGGCGGTCGACGCGGAGCGGGCGCCGTCGTACTGGTTCCCCCGGCAGTGCCCGCGCGCGATGGCCTGGGTGACCGACGGCACGAGCGCCTCCGACGCCGAGCGCATCCTCGGCCTCGGGAGCGGACGCCGGGTGCACGCCGTCGAGTACCGGTGGCTCGACCGCATCCGGGAGGTCCGGCTCTTCGCCTACCGCCTGCCCGCCGACCGGTTCGAGCCCATCGGCACCCCGGAGCCCGCCGCTCACATCTCCAGGCACACCGTCCGGCCGCTCGGGCCGCCCGAACCCGTCGGCGACCTGCTCGCACTCCACGAGGCCGCTGGCATCCAGCTCCGGGTGCTGCCGCACCTGCACGACTTCTGGGCGGCGGTGATCACCAGCACCCTGGGCTTCAGCGGCATCCGCCTGCGGAACGCCGCGCCGCCTCCGCGGGCGGGCTGACCCCGCCCGACAGACTGCTCCCGTGGAGCAGCGCGACCGTTTCCTGGCCCTCGTCCGCCGGAACCCGGTGAACGAGGCGATCCTTCTCCGCGGGGCGGCACTCGGCGTCCCGGACTGGTGGCTGACCGCCGGGGCGGTGTTCCAGACCGTGTGGAACGTGCTGGACGGGCGGGACCCCGGAGCCGGCATCGCCGACTACGACTTCTTCTACTACGACTCCTCGGACCTGTCCTACGAGGCCGAGGACGCGGTGATCCGCCGGGCCCACGGTCTGTTCGCCGACCTGGGGGTGACGGTCGAGGTGCGCAACGAGGCACGCGTCCACCTCTGGTACGAGGCCCGGTTCGGCGTCCCGGGCGTCCGTTTCACCGGCTCGACCGACGCGATCGACCACTTCGCGTCCACGACCTGCTGCTTCGGTGTCTCGCGGACAGTCGGCGGCGAGCTGGTCGACTATGCGCCGCATGGATACGCCGACCTGTTCACGAAGCGGGTCCGCCCGAACCCACGACTGGCGCCGCGAGCGGTCTACGAGGCGAAGGCCCGGCGCTGGCAGCGGGAATGGCCCGACCTGGTGGTGGACCCCTGGCCCGACCCCCCGTGAGCGGCCGGTCCCGAGTTCGAGCCCTCGTACTACGACACGCTGTGGGACGGCCGGGAGGAGTGGATCAGCCGTCTGGAGAAGATCTTCCGAGCCCGACCCCGGGCTGGGCCCGCAGCGCGCGCTCCAGCGCCGTGCGCAACCAGGAAGCCAGCGCCGACTCGTCCTGCGTACCCCGCACCAGGGCAGTGAGGATCAGTCCGTCGAGCGTGGCAGCCAGCTCATCGGCAGACCGGTCGGGGTCCGTCGCTCCGAGGGGGCGCACCAGGTCCGCGGTCAGGCGGCGGATCGTGTCCCCGCCCCGCAGCAACTCGGCACGCAGGTGCTCATCACGCACTGCCGCAAGCGTCAGCTCGAAGCGGGCCAGGGTGCGGTACCGCTCCTCCGTCACCATCGCGACGCAGACGGAAGCGAGCACCGCCGCGAGGCTCGTGACGTCCGTCGCTCCGGACCGCACCACCGGCAGGTCGACCTGCACGTCGATCTCCAGCAGCCGCTCGACGCACCCGGCGACCAGGGCGGAGCGGCTGCGGAAGTAGTAGGAGGTACTTCCGGGCGGGATTCCGGCGGCAGCATCGACCGCCCGATGAGTGAGGCCTCGCATGCCCTGCTCCGCCAGCACATGCAGCGCCGCGTCGAGGATCTCCGTGCGTCGATCGCTCAATTTTCCTCTACCTCGTGTAGAGCATTCTGCCGTATGGTCTCTACAAGCGTAGAGGGGGGCTGCAGATGCACATCGTCGTGGTAGGAGCGGGCCTGGGCGGGCTCGCGGCGGCACTCGCCGTCCACCGGGCAGGCCATGAGGTCACGGTGCTCGAACGAGCGCCCGAGCTGCGTGAGACCGGCGCCGGAATCGGTCTCCCGCCCAACGGGGTACTGGCGCTGGACGCGCTCGGGCTCGGTGAACCCGTGCGGGCCCGCGCCGTTCCGCTCGACGGCGGTGCTGCCCTGCGTGACCGGCACGGTCGCCCCCTGATCACCACCGACCAGGTCGCGATGGCCGAGCACGTCGGCGCACCGTTCGTGGCCGTGCCCCGGCCGTGGTTGCACGGTCTGCTGGCCAAGGCGCTCCCCGCCGACGCCGTCCGCACGGGCTGCGCGGTCACCGCGGTGCGCGAGGTGGGGGCGCACGTCGAGCTCGACGGGGCGCCGGACCTGCGGGCGGACGCCGTCGTGGTCGCGGACGGTGCCGGGAGCAGGCTCCGGAGCACCTTGTTCCCGGACCATCCCGGCCTGGCCGGTTCCGGCGAGAAGGCCGCGCGCGCCATCGCCGCTGTGGCTCCGGTGAACGTGCCGATGGTGGCCGGCGAGCTGCTGGACCACCGCACCGGAGACCGGTTCGGCTGTCTTCCGATGGACGACGGGATCTACTGGTACTCGGCCTGGCGGGCGAGCGCGGAGGACGGAGCCTCGACCGCCACGGCGGACGAACGGCACCGATGGCTGCGCAGCCGGCGAACCGACTGGCACCCGAGCGTCACCGCGCTCATCGACGCGACTCCGCCCGAGGGCGTGCACGTGGTCGAGACGGCCCAACTGAGATGGCCGCTTCCTGTGCTCGCCGTCGGAAGGGTGGCTCTGCTCGGCGACGCGGCCCACGCGATGACCCCCGACCTCGGGCAGGGCGCCTGCCAGGCGTTCGAGGACGCTGTGGTCCTCGGGAACGAGCTCGCCGGAGCGGGCCCCGCAGACGTGCCCCACGCCCTGATTGCCTACTCCGCCCGCCGGCACCCTCGTACGGGCGCCCTACAGCGAGACGCCCGCAGGATGAACCGGGTACTCCGGCTCACCGGGGCCCGGGCCCGCCTGCGGGACGCGGCGTTCCGGTGCGTCCCGCAGGCTCTCGCCACGCGGGCACTGGCAGTGCAGTTCGGGTTCGACACCGAGCCCGGAGCACCCGGTCTCCCTCCGGGGTCGACCACGAAGTCGAGCGCCCCGTAGGCCAGGTCCAGCCCGGTTCCCGGCGCCCGCCGAGCGCAGACAGTGTCTCTGCGCGGCGTGACGTGGCACGATCTCGCGGTGACCAGCAGGCCACCCACGGCACAGCACCTGCGCGATCTCACTCTGCTGCGCCGCGTCCGCGACCGGATCGACCGGGAGTACGCCCAACCACTCAACGTCGAGGCGCTCGCCCGCGGTGCACACATGTCGGCCGGGCACCTCAGCCGCGAGTTCCGGCGTGCCTATGGCGAGTCGCCGTACTCCTACCTGATGACGCGGCGCATCGAGCGCGCGATGGCGCTGCTGCGCCGTGGCGACCTGAGCGTCACCGAGGTCTGCTTCGCGGTCGGCTGCCAGTCGCTGGGCACCTTCAGCACCCGCTTCACCGAGCTGGTCGGGGTGCCACCCAGCGTCTACCGGGACCAGGTCGGGCGCGCGACGGCCGGGATGCCGCCGTGCGTCGCGAAACAGGTGACCAGACCGATCAGGAATCGAGAAGCACCGGTCACCCTGCCGCACCTAGCGTGACCGCCATGGACATCAGCATCTACCAGACATTCCTCCCCCACGACGACCCGAAGGCGTCCCTGGCCTTCTACCGCGACATCCTCGGCTTCGAGGTCCGCAACGACGTCGAGTACGGGGGAATGCACTGGATCACGGTCGGCCCCGCCGATCAGCCCGGCACGTCCATCGTGCTGCACCCGCCTGCCGCCGACCCCGGCATCACCGACGACGAGCGCCGCACCATCACCGAGATGATGGCCAAGGGCACCTACGCCGGCATCAACCTGGCCACCACGGACCTCGACAGCACCTTCGAACAGCTGCAGGCGAGCGACGCCGAGGTCGTCCAGGAGCCCACCGACCAGCCGTGGGGCGTGCGCGACTGCGCCTTCCGCGACCCCGCAGGCAACATGATCCGCATCTTCGAGGTGCGGTGAACCCGATGACCCAGAACAAGCGGGCCCGCTGGACCCACCGCTGGCTGTCCATCGTCTTCACCGCAACAGTGATCATCTGTTTCGTCGCGTTGACCGGCAGTCTGCCTTCCTGGGTGTTCTACCTGCCTCTGCTCCCGCTCGCCCTGCTGATGGCCACGGGTCTGTACCTGTTCGCGCTGCCGTACGCCGCCAGGTGGCGCAACGGGCGGCGCGCCCCTCTCGAGACATGACACCGACGGACACCGCGACCGCGCCCCGAGCGACAGATGGAGCCACGATGAGCACGGCCATGAGGACGGACCCGCTGTCTCCTGCGCTGCACGTCGCCGACAGCCACGATCTGATCCGCGTGCACGGCGCGCGCGAGAACAACCTCAAGAACGTCAGTGTGGAGCTCCCGAAGCGCCGGCTGACGGTGTTCACCGGCGTGTCCGGCTCCGGGAAGAGCTCTCTGGTGTTCGCCACGATCGCCGCGGAGTCGCAGCGGATGATCAACGAGACCTACAGCGCGTTCGTGCAGGGCTTCATGCCGACGCTGGCGCGGCCCGACGTCGACGTGCTCGACGGGCTGACCACCGCGATCATCGTCGACCAGGAGCGGATGGGGGCCAACGTCCGCTCCACGGTCGGCACCGTCACCGACGCCAACGCGATGCTGCGCATCCTGTTCAGCCGCCTCGGCCGTCCGCACATCGGTTCGCCGCAGGCGTTCTCGTTCAACGTGGCCTCGATCAGCGGGGCGGGTGCCGTCACCCTGGAGCGCGGCGGGCAGAAGGTGAAGGAGCGTCGCGAGTTCAGCATCACCGGCGGCATGTGCCCGCGCTGCGAGGGCATGGGGTCGGTGTCCGACTTCGACCTGACGGCGCTCTACGACGACACCAAGTCACTCAACGAGGGCGCGCTCACGGTCCCGGGCTACAGCATGGACGGCTGGTACGGCCGCATCTACCGCGGCTGTGGCTACTTCGACCCGGACAAGCCGATCCGGAGGTTCAGCAAGCGCGAGCTCCACGACCTGCTCCACAAGGAGCCGACCAAGATCAAGGTCGAGGGGATCAACCTGACCTATGCCGGCCTGATCCCGCAGATCCAGAAGTCGTTCCTCTCCAAGGACCGGGAGGCGATGCAGCCGCACATCCGGGCGTTCGTCGACCGCGCGGTCGTCTTCGCCACGTGTCCCGAGTGCGGCGGTACCCGGCTCAGCGAGGCGGCCCGGTCGTCGAAGATCGACGGGATCAGCATCGCCGACGCCTGCGCCATGCAGATCAGCGACCTGGCCGCGTGGGTCCGCGGGGTGGACGAGCCGTCGGCGGCGCCGCTGCTGACCACGCTGCGCCGGACCCTCGACTCGTTCGTGGAGATCGGGCTGGGCTACCTGTCCCTCGACCGGCCGTCGGGCACGCTCTCGGGCGGCGAGGCACAGCGCACCAAGATGATCCGCCATCTCGGGTCGTCGCTCACCGACGTCACCTACGTCTTCGACGAGCCCACCATCGGCTTGCACCCCCACGACATCCAGCGGATGAACAACCTCCTCCTGCAGTTGCGCGACAAGGGCAACACCGTGCTGGTCGTGGAGCACAAGCCGGAAGCGATCGCGATCGCCGACCACGTCGTCGACCTCGGTCCGCGCGCCGGAACCGCGGGCGGCGAGGTGGTGTTCGAGGGCACCGTCGAGGGGCTGCGGGCCAGCGGCACGCTCACCGGACGGCACTTCGACGACCGCGCCGCACTGAAGCCGTCGGTGCGGACGCCGTCGGGTGCGCTGGAGGTGCGCGGCGCTGAGCGCCACAACCTGCAGGGCGTCGACGTCGACATCCCGCTCGGCGTGCTGGTCGTGGTGACCGGCGTGGCCGGGTCGGGCAAGAGCTCACTGATCCACGGCTCGGTGTCCGGCAGGGACGGGGTGGTGGCGATCGACCAGGGCGCGATCCGCGGGTCGCGCCGGAGCAACCCGGCGACCTACACCGGGCTGCTCGACCCGATCCGCAAGGCGTTCGCGAAGGCCAACGGGGTGAAGCCCGCGCTGTTCAGCGCCAACTCCGAGGGCGCCTGCCCCACCTGCAACGGCGCCGGCGTCATCTACACCGACCTGGCGATGATGGCCGGAGTGGCCACCACCTGCGAGGACTGCGAGGGGAAGCGGTTCGAGGCGTCGGTGCTGACCTACCACCTCGGCGGCCGGGACATCAGCGAGGTGCTCGCGATGTCGGTGACCGAGGCCGAGGAGTTCTTCGGTGCCGGGGAGGCGCGCACCCCGGCCGCGCACGCCATCCTCGGCCGGCTCTCCGCTGTCGGGCTCGGCTACCTCACCATCGGCCAGCCGCTCACCACGCTGTCCGGCGGCGAGCGCCAGCGGCTCAAGCTGGCCACCCACATGGCCGAGAAAGGCGGCGTCTACGTCCTCGACGAGCCGACCAGCGGCCTCCACCTCGCAGACGTCGAGCACCTGCTCGGGCTGCTGGACCGGCTCGTCGACGGCGGCAAGTCGGTGATCGTCATCGAGCACCACCAGGCCGTCATGGCGCACGCCGACTGGATCATCGACCTCGGCCCGGGCGCAGGCCACGACGGCGGCCGGATCGTCTTCGAGGGCACCCCCGCCGACCTCGTCGCCGACCGCTCCACCCTCACCGGCGAGCACCTCGCGGCCTACATCGGCACCTGACGGCGGAATGCGCGCTCAGCGGCAGCGATCGCGTTCTGGAAGAGCATGGCGACGGTGGTCGGGCCGACCCCTCCCACCCTCGGTGTGATGGCTCCGGCGACCGCGGCGCAGGACTCGTCGACGTCGGGCAGCAGCCGACGGCCTGCGTAGCGGACGCCGCCACCGATGACGGTGGCACCAGGCCGGACGTGCTCGGGCTGAACGATCCCCGGCACTCCGGCTGCGGCGATCAGAACGTCGGCGCGGCGGGTGTAGCGGGCCCAGTCCTCGACCCCGGTGTGCACGACGGTGACTGCGGCATCGGCCGTGGGGCGCTTCTGGGCCAGCAGCATGGCCAACGGACGGCCGAGCGTCGCACCGCGGCCGAGGATCACGACCTCCCTGCCTCGGATGGGGATCTCGTAGTGGGCCAGGAGGGCCTCGATCCCGGCCGGCGTGCACGGCGTCGGGCCGGCGATGCCCGCTGCGAGCCTGCCGAGGTTGGTCGGATGCATCCCGTCGACGTCCTTGTCGGGCGCGACGGCCATGAGAGCTGCCGCGTAGTCCAGGTGATCCGGAACCGGGTACTGGATCAGCAGGGCATGCACTGCCGGGTCGTCGTTGAGGTCGGCGATCGCGTGGTGCAGCACGTCCTCCGTGGTGTCGGCGGGCAGGTGGACGTGGGGCGAGGAGAAGCCCAGATCCGCGGCCTGCCGTTGCTTGATGCGGATGTAGCCGGCGCTGGCGGCGTCGTCCCCGACCAGGATGGTGGCCAGCGACGGGACCGTCCCGGACTCACGGAGAGCGCGCGACCGCTCTGCGACGTCGTCGAGCAGCCGTCGCGCAACGGGTGCGCCCGGCAGCATGCGTGCGGTGCTGGTGGTGGAAGCCATGGCACGTGACCTCGGCACGGGGACCCAGGCGGTCGACCCCCGGCGATGAAGCTCCCCGATGGTTGCCCATCCCCGAGCCGCCAGTCACGTCACGAGCCAGCATGCCCCAACCTCCGAGCCGAACGGAAGCCGGAGCCGGTGTACGGCCTGCGCTGGGAGCGGACGATCGGAGCGGTCCGCAGATCTTTCCGCCGACGCCGATGAGTTCGTGGCTTGCGCCGGATCATCACCGGCATGAGCGATATGGATGCCGGGCTGGGCAAGGTCGTCGTGAACAGGGCGATGTCGCTGGACGGCTTCATCGCGGGCCCCGACAACGCGATGGACTGGGTCTTCGACTACCTGAAAGAGGACTTGTTCCCCGAGGTCATGGCGGCCACCGGCGCCATGCTCATCGGCCGGGGCACCCACGAGGCCGCCAAGCGGATGTCCCCCGAGAACACCGGCTACGACGGGGGGCCGGTGTTCGTCCTGACGCACCGGCCGCCGGACGAGCCGGAAGGGGTCACATTTCTCACCTGCGACCTCGCGGAGGCCGTCGCCACGGCGCGCGACGCCGCGGGCGGGAAGAACCTGGAGATCCTCGGCGCCGCCATGGCCAGTCAGTGCCTGCAGCGCGGGCTCGTCGACGAGGTCCTGGTGTATGTCCTGCCGGTCCTGCTCGGCGACGGCGTGCGCTTCTCGACCTCCGGCCTTGGCAGGATCGACCTGGAACCGTTCAGCAACACGCAGTCAGGTCCCGTGACGATGCTCCGCTTCCGCGTGCGGAAGTAGACGACGAGTGCCCCGGCGGCCCGGGGGTGCCGGGGCACTCGCGCTTCCGTACCGACGGCTCAGCTCGTCGCCGCCTCCCGCGCACGGAGGTCCTTGCGCAGGATCTTGCCCGACGCCGACTTCGGGATCTCGTCGATGAACTCCACCACCCGCACCTTCTTGTGCGGCGCGATCCGCTCCGCGACGAAGGTCATGACGTCCTCGGCGGTGAGGTCCGCGCCCGAGGCCTGTCGGACCACGAAAGCCTTCGGCACCTCCTCACCCTCGGCGTCCTTCACCCCGATGACCGCGGCGTCGGCGATCTTGTCGTGGGTGAGGAGCAGCGCCTCCAGCTCGGCGGGCGGCACCTGGTAGCCCTTGTACTTGATCAGCTCCTTGACGCGGTCGACGATCGAGAACACGCCGTCCTCGGTCACGGTGGCGACGTCGCCGGTGTGCAGGTAGCCCTCGTCGTCCAGGGTGATCGCGGTGGCCTCCGGGTTGTTGAGGTAGCCGCTCATCACGTTGGGTCCCCTGACCCACAGCTCGCCGCGCTCGCCTGCGCCGACCTCCTGGCCGGTCTCCGGGTCGACGAGCTTGCTCTCGATGTTCGGGAGGGCGAACCCGGAGCTGTTGAGGTCGAGGTCGGGACGGTCGTCCGGCATGGCGTGGCTCACCGGGGACAGCTCGGTCATCCCGTAGCCCTGCAAAACGGTGCAGCCCAGGCGCGCGGCGACGGCGCGGCCGAGCTCGGCGTCGAGCGGGGCCGCTCCGGAGAAGATCACGTCGATGCAGGACAGATCGTACTGGTCGACGATCGGGTGCTTGGCGAGCGCGACAGCCACCGGCGGCGCGATGTAGATGCGGTTGATCCGGTACTCCGAGATGACCCGAAGGAATTCCTGCAGATCGAATTTGGGCATTGTGATCACCGTGCACTGCCGGTGCAGACCCTGGTTCATCATCACGGTCATCCCGTAGATGTGGAAGAACGGGAGCACTGCAAGGATCGTGGTGTCCGGGGTGACGTTCGACGGCTTCGCGATCTGCAGGAGGTTCGCCACCAGGTTGCGATGGGTCAGGATCACACCCTTGGCGCGGCCGGTGGTGCCCGAGGAGTACGGCAGAACCGCGGTGTCCCCTGCACCCACCGTCTGCGCGGGGGGCTCGGCCTCGGTGCCCAGCAGGTCGCGCAGCGAGGAATGGCCCGTCTCCGGGGCGGCGTCCAGCAGGATGATCGACTCCGGCGGCAGGCCGGCCTGGGCGGCGGCCGCGGTGGCGCGGTCGAGGAACGCCGAGACCGTGAACAGCAGCTTGGCGCCCGAGTCGGTGAGCTGGTGGGCCAGTTCACCCGGCGTGTAGAGCGAGTTCGCACTGGTGACGATCGCGTTGGCCCGCAGGACACCGTGGAACACCACCGGGTAGTACGGCGAGTTCGGGGCGAAGAGCCCGACCACGTCACCCGCTCCGACGCCGCGTTCCGAGAGCGCCGCGGCGAGTCCGAGCACCATGCGCTTCAGGTCGGCGAAGGTCAGCGAGACGCCTGACCCGCCGTCCACGAACGCCCGGACGTCGGCCCTCTCGCCGAAGTCGTCGAAAAGGAAGTCGAAGAGCGACACGTCCGGGATCTCGACGTCCGGGTACGGGCTGCGAACGGGCATTCCCACGCCTCCTTGGGGCAGTTACGGCGCCTCGGGATCCACCGAACGGCGTATCGAGTGGCGGATCTCACTGTAAGTGCAGGGTGACCCCTGGTGACCAGTGACCGAAACACCCGAATGGGGTAACACGAAAGTGTTGTTCTGGTCATGATTCACTGTCATCGTGATCGGCGTCGGTCCGGCGAGCCCCACTCGCCGGCGCCGAGCCGGGCACGGCGTCCCCTCGCCGTGATCCGGAGCCCACGACCGCGCGGTGCCCCCGATCGCGTGGCCGATGTGGCGGTTCATCGCGGAGTGGCCCGAGTTCATGACTCCCCCTCAGATCCCGGGCCGCTCCGCCCGCCCGCTCCCGCCGCAGCCGGCGTCCGCCGGGCCCGCACGATGCGCCGCGCCAGCCAGGCCATCCCGCCCAGCACGGCCAACACCGGCAGGAACGGCAGCACGAACCCGACCACTGCCAGCGCAGCCGAACCGAGGGTGCGCAGCCCGGCGAGGCCCGAGGCGAGGCCGTCCCGGAAACCGGGAGGCGCCGGGTCGGCCGCGGGAGGCGTGCCCGTCGCCCGCAGATCCACCGTCAACGTCGACAACGCCACCTGCTCGCGCAGAGCCTCGAGCCTGCTCGTCAGCGAGTCGAGGTCGGCCTCGCGACGCGACAGCTCGGACTCGATGGCCACCACGTCACCGATGGAGGCGGCCTGGGCGAGGAGCCCCCGCACGCGCGCGACGCTCGCCTGCTGGCTCGTGACCCGCGCGTCGAGGTCGACGACCTCCTCGGTGGCGTCGAGCACCTGGGTCGAGCGCCCGACCACGCGCCCGACGGCCGCGATGTCATCGATGAGCCGTTCCAGCGACTCGGCGGGCACGCGCAGCACCACCCAGCTCCCGGTGTCGCTCGACTGCTCCTCCGTGACCAGCCCGTTCGCTGCGGCGGCCGCGGTCCGGACCTGCCGGGACGACGCCGCCGGGTCGGCCACCTCGACGGAGAGCTGCGCCGTGCGCACCAGCGACCGTTGCACCGTGCCCACCGGGAGGCCGGGTCCGGACGGGCGGTCGGGTGGGAGCGCAGCCACGCGGCCGCCGTCCGCGGCGAAACCGGGAGCGACGGCCCCGGCTGCCGCGTCGGTCAGGGCGCTCTTCTCCTCGCCGCCCGGCAGCACCGGCCGGGGGTGAGCGGGCGCGACGGCCGTGGAGCCGGCGGGGCCGGGCTCCGGGTAGCCGGTCAGCACGACACCCGTGCCGACCGCCAGCACCCCGAGCACCGCCACCGCCACCAGCACCGTCCTACGCCTGTGCCACCGGGTCACCGTCACCGCCTCCTCGCCCCGGTACGACCGGGTTCCGGCAGGAGGACGGTGGCCGCCTGTGCCGAGGTTGGTCCCTCGACATCACGATCACATCACGAGCGCCGCCGCGCCGCGAGTACGGCGTCGTGGATGGTGACCTCCCGGCCCTCCGGGTCGGTGGAGAGCCGCGGTCTGGCCTCGGCGACGAGCACATCCCACTGGCCGGGGTCGAGGGAGGCCGCAAGCTCCTCGGCCGTGAAGAACAGGTCGGGCTCCTGCGGCCGGGGCATGGTCGTCGCCAGGTCGGAGGGGTGGTGCGCGACGATCAGCAGGACTCCGCCCGGCGCCACCGACGCGGCGAGCCGGGCGTACACCGGCCCGCGCAGCGCGCTGGGGAAATGCACGAACTGCACGTTGACGAGGTCGTACGCCACCGGCTCGGGAGCCCACCCGGCGAGGAGATCGGCCTGCTGCCAGGTGATCCGGTCGGCGATGTCCGGGTCGGCGTGGGCGGCGGCGCGTTCCAGGGCGACGGCGGAGACGTCCACGGCGATCACCCGCCATCCCTGCCGCGCGAGCCAGTAGGCATCGCCTCCCTCTCCGCACCCGGCGTCGAGAGCGGTGCCCGGCGCGAGGCCCGCGGCCTCCGCGACGAGTTGCGGGTTCGGCTCACCGCTCCAGATGCGGGTGACCGAGCCGTAGCGCTCGTCCCAGAACGGTGCCGTGAAACGTTCGTCCGTCATCGGAGCTCCCCAGCGGTTGCAGCAAAGCCACGTTCAGGCAGTCCCGTTGCGGCAACGTGGCTTTGCTGCAACTCGCGGTGGCGCTCCACGGCGACGCGGGTGTCGTCGGCGATGAGGTCGGCGTTGATCGCCGCCCCGGCCGTGACGCCTGCCGCGGCGGCCCCGATGACCTGGGCGAGAAGGTCCGTGACGTTGCCCGCGGCCCACACCCCGGGCACGGCGGTCAGGCCCCGGTCGTCCGTCTCGATGTGCGTGCCGATGCCCATGGGGTGCTCCACGGTCGTGAGGCCGAGGCCGGTGAGCACGTCGCTCCTGGCGGTGAAGCGTGGCATGACCGTCACCGCCTTCACGGGAACGACGCGCCCCGAGACCAGCCGCACGCCGGTGAGCCGGTCGTCGGAGCTCTCCAGTGCGGCGACCTCGCCCTCGACGACGGTGATCCCGCGGGCGGCGAGCTGCTCCGACTCGTCGGGGGCCGGGGCGGGCGCGGTGTGCAGGAACAGGGTCACGTCGTCGCTCCACTGCCGGAACAGCAGCGCCTGGTGCGCGGCGAACGCCCCCGTGCCCAGCACGCCGATCGGCTGGTCGCGGACCTCCCAGCCGTGGCAGTAGGGGCAGTGCAGGACGTCGTGGCCGAAGCGTGGCGCCAGGCCCGGGAGGTCGGGCAGCTCGTCGACCAGCCCGGTGGTCACCAGAAGCCGGCGTGCGGTGACGGTCCGCCCGCTGTCGGTCCCGACCACGAAGCCGTCGCCGTCCGGGCGGGCCGACGTGACCCGGGTGTGGAGGATCGTGGCGCCGTAGCCGGCCACCTCGGCGGCGCCGAGGCCAACGAGCTCGGACGGCGCGATGCCGTCGCGGGACAGGAATCCGTGCACCCCGTCGGCGGGGGCGTTGCGGGGATGACCGTCGTCGAGCACCAGTACCGAGCGGCGCGCCCTGGCCAGCGTCAGCGCGCCGCTGAGGCCGGCGGCGCCACCGCCGATCACGATGACGTCGGAGTGCGTGTTGTCGTCCATGCGCCGACTGTCCGTCTCGCGCCGCCGGAGTGACAAGTGTTCTTGCCGAACCGGCAATCAGCCGAAGAGGTGCTCGAACGCCTTCAGGTTGGCGAGGCTCTCCCCGCGTTCCTGCCGCCAGGCGTGCTCCCGCCGGATCGAGGACGCGAAGCCGAGCTCGAGGAGGGTGTTGAAGTCGCCGTCGGCGGCCTCGAGCACCTGCCCGAGCACGCGGTCCAGCTCCGCGGTGGTGACGGCGTGCAGGCCGAGCCGGCCGATGAGGTGGATGTCGCCGATGCGGTCCAGCGCGTAGTGCACGCCGTAGAGCCGCGCGTTGCGCTGCAGCAGGAACCGGTAGACCACGTCGTGGTCCTCGTCCGGCTGCCGGCACACGAAGGCCTGCACGAACAACGCGTGTTCCCCGACCAGGAGCCAGCAGTGCGTCTGGAGCCGGTTGGTGCCGGGCAGCGTCACGAGGAACTGCCCCGGGTCGCGCCGGTGGTGGTCCACCCCCAGCTCGGCGAGTGCGGCCGCCACCGCCGCCTCGACGGCGGCGACGTCGTCGGTGCTCATCGCACCGGGGTGGTCGGGCGCACGACGAGCCCTTGGCGCTCCGCGTACTCCGCCGCCGCCTCGGTGTAGGTGTCGAGCAGCGCGTCGGCCGTGCGGTCCCAGGAGAACATCCGGGCGTGGCGCACCGCCGCCGCACCCATCTCGTCGCGCCGGCCGGGGACGCAGGCCACCGCAGCCAGCGCGTCGGCCCACTGCTCCGCCCGGTGCCCGGGCACCAGCAACCCGGAGCGGTCGTGGAGGACCGCGACCGGCAGGCCACCGACCCGCGCCGCGACCACCGGGGTGCCGCACGCCTGCGCCTCCAGCGCAACCAGCCCGAAGGACTCGTTGTAGCTCGGCACGGCGGCCACGTCGGCCGCCCGGTAGACGTGCGCCAGGCTCTCCCGGGTCTGCGGCGGCAGGAAGCGCAGCACGTCGGTGATCCCGAGCGACGCACCCAGCTCGTGCAGGGCCGTCGGCTCGGCCAGTCCGCTTCCGGACGGGCCACCCGCGACCAGCACGACGAGCCGCGAGCGCAGCGCGGGGTCGCGACGTAGCAGTTCGGCCGCGGCACGCAGCAGCACGTCGGGAGCCTTGAGCGGCTGGATGCGTCCGACGAAGGCGAGCACGAGCGCGTCGGGAGGGAGGCCGAGCAGGCTGCGGGAGGCGGCGCGGTCTCCGGGGGTGAAACGCACGAGGTCGACGCCCGGCGCGATGGCGACGGTCCGCTGCGGATCCGCGCCGTAGAGCTCGACGAGCTGGCGCGTCTCCTCGTCGGTGTTGCCGATGAGCCGGTCGGCCTCGGCCACCACCTGGTCCTCGCCGATCACCCGCACCATCGGTTCAGGCGGGTCGCCGTCGGCCAGCGCCGCGTTCTTCACCCGCGCCAGCGTGTGGGCGCTGTGCACCAGCGGGACGCCCCAGCGGTCGCGGGCGAGCCAGCCGGCCTGACCGGAGAGCCAGTAGTGCGAGTGCACCACGTCGTAGTAGCCGGGCTCGTGACGGGCCTCGGTGCGCAGTACGCCTGCGGTGAAGGCGCACAGCTGGCTCGGGAGGTCGTTCTTGCCGAGGCCCTCGAACGGACCGGCCGCCACGTGGCGGACGAGCACGCCGGGCGCGAGCTCGACCACCGGAGGGTTCTCCGACGAGGTGGCCCTGGTGAAGATCTCGACGTCGACACCGCGCTGCGCCATCCGCGTGGCGGTCTCCACGATGTAGACGTTCATGCCTCCGGCGTCACCGGTGCCCGGCTGTTCCAGGGGCGACGTGTGCACGGAGAGCAGGCAGACCCGGCGGGGCCGCCGTGTCGCACCGTCGCTGGCGAGGGTCACAGCGTCCTGTCTAGCACGCGATCCGGCCGTTCACCCGAGGGCGTCGTCCTCGGTCAGGAGGCCGAGCAGGGCACGCAGCGGGTCGGTGGCATGCCACCGTCCCGAGGCGTCGCGCCAGCTCAGAACGCTGAAGCGGCCCGTGAGCGGGCGCCGGACGGCCACCCACAGCTCGTCGTGGACGGAGAGCTCGCCGCGGGGCACGGGTACCCCGAGCGTGTGGCACGCCACGACGACCTCGCCGATCGCCGCCCAGCGGACCGGCCGTCCCGGGCCCTCCACGTCCGCGGCGACGATCTCGGACGCCACCGGCAGGTCCAGCAGCTCGGCCAGCGCCACCGGATCGCCGCCCGTCACGAGCTCGCCCGCCGGAAGCACCGCGGCGAGCCAGGGCGCGTCGAGCACCATGGCGACGTCGACGTCCGCGATGGAGCCGTCGAGCGCCCTGACCTGCTCCGGCATGTCGATGTCCGCGGAGTTCACGCGACCGGTGGCGACCGCCTCGGCCAGTGCCTCGTGCGCGTCGGCCACGAGCGCGGCGTCGGGATGCCGGGCCGGGTCGACCAGCCGGGCGAGCAGGTCGGCGGCCACCGCGCTGTCGGAGATCGTGAGATCGGCCCGCACCCCGATCACCGTCAGTACGGCCTCGTCGACGTCGGCGGGCGACCCCTCGGGCCAGGGCGGCGGTCCGTACAGCGGCGCGAGGTCGTGCGCGGTCGGGAGGCGCCAGTGCGCGGGGCGGCGGCCGCCTATCCGGGCGTGCCGGGCCAGCCACCACGCGGTGTACGAGCCGGGCGCCATGAGCGCGGCCCGCGTCTCGCGCTCGGCCCCGAGCAGCGCGAGCGCGGCGGGCCACGCGTCGTCGTCGACGAGGTCGAGATCGCGGACCGCGACGAGCCGCGCCGGCGGGGTGTCGAGGGAGTCCCACCAGCGTTCCTCGTCGTCGAGGTCGTGGTCGGGTGCCACCGGCTCCTCGTCGACGAGCACCGCGAACCCGTCCACCACGCCGACGGCCGTGAGTGCGGACCGCGGCACGCGCGCCGCGAACTCCGGGTCGAGGACGTCGAGCGGGACGTCCGCGGCGAGCAGCGGGCGCAGCGCGGCGTCGGGCAGCATCAGCTCGTCGGCCCGGGCGGGGCGGCCCTCGCGATCGGGCAGCGCCAGCGCGGCGAGGCCGGCGGGCACGGCGCCGACCTCGGCGACCAGCTCCAGCACCGCCTCGGCCAGTGCCGTGGTGTCCAGCCCGGCCTCGGCGTCGTCCACGGAGCGTTCCACGGCCTCGGCCAGCGCCGGGTGTTCGAGCAGACCCGCGGGGTCGGCCTCGGCCGCGCCGAGCCGGGTGAGCAGCGGATGCACCGCGGCCGCGTGGGCCACGTGCAGGCCGGGCAGCGCGAGCGCCGCGATGCGGCCGACGGCTCCGGTCGGACCGGCCTCCGCGGCCTGTTCGGGCGGCAGGAGCACCGTCGCCGGACCGGCGGCCACACGACCGTCGGCGAGCGGGACCGGGAGGGCACGCAGCTCGTCGACCAGGCCGGGAACGATCTCGGCGAGCGGTGCCAGCTCCGCGTACAGGGCGCGCCACCACGACGGCGGCCGTTCGACGCCGAAGAGCCGCGTCACCAGTTCCGTGGCCGTCAGCCGGTGGACGCCCAGCTCGGCCAGGGCGGTCGGCGCCCGGACCGAGCGGGAGACCGGGCCGGCCGACATCGACCCGAGCAGCCGGTCGAACCCGGCCTCGGCGAGCAACGCGGGCAGCGGTGCGTCGGGGAGGTCGACGCCGGGCAGGTCGAGCCACTCCGCGCGGCCCGGCACGAGCTCGACGCCGGTGGCACCGGGCAGCCAGGCTGCGGTGCGCAGGGCGTCGAGGAGCAGGTCACGCAGCCGCCCGTGGAGCTCGGAGCGCGGGAAACCCGGCTCGGGCACGAGCGCGAGCCGCTGGGCGGCCGGCACCTCGCGGACGAGGTCGAGGTACGCCTCCGCCGCACCGGCCAGCACCCGGTCGGTGGCGGGGCCGGAGCGGGCGCGACGTCGGTCGGGCTCCAGCGGCACGGTGGCGATCAGCCGCGCGGGCAGTGCGAGCCGCTCGGCGGCAGCCGTCGGTGCGTGCAGGACGTCCTCGCCCAGCGGGTCGGGGGCGCCGTCCGCGGTGAGGGGCAGCGCCCAGCAGACCGACCAGTCCCGGCGCTCCCGCTCCTCCGTGGCCTGCGAGTGCGCATCGGCGGCGGCGAGCGTGCCGCTGCGCCGGGCGAGCAGCCAGCGCCGCGAGCCGATCGTCACCTCGCCGGGCACCGGACCGTCCACCCGCGCCACGACGTGGTCCCCCACCGCGATCTCGGCGAGGTCGGGCAGGGCGAGCAGCAGGTCGGACGCGTTGTCGCGGGCCTGCGCAAGCAGTGCGTTGACGTCCACGCCGGGACGCGGCGGCAGCCGGACCTCGGTGTCGAACCCCGCGGGCGGCTCCTCGTCGACGGGCCACACCAGCCGCAGCACGGGCGGCTCGTCGCGGCGGGCCAGCTCCGCCGCCGGGCCCGGCAGCGCGGCGACCGCCTCGGCCGTGCGGGCCGCGGAGAACGCCACCCCGCCTGCGCTGCTCACCACGCGGGGCGCGTCGGACACGGCCAGTACCGCGGCGAAGCCGACACCGAACCGGCCGACGGCCCCCGGATCGTCGCGCTTGGCCGAAGCGCGCAGCGATGCGAGCGCCGCCACCCCGGCCGCGTCCAGCGCGGTGCCGGTGTTGGCCACCCGCAGCTCGCCGTCGACGAGGTCGACGCGCAGGCGCCCGGCCACCCGGGCGGACCGGGCGGCGTCGGCGGCGTTCTGGGCGAGCTCGACGAACCAGGCGTCGGCGTAGCCGCCGAGGCGCAGGTCCTCCTCGGCGTTGGCGTCCTCCCGGAAGCGGGTCGGCGAACCCGCCCACGAGTCGAGCACGGCGGCGCGCAGAGCAGCCGTGCCGAAAGGATCGAAGTCGACGCGCGATCCGCCGACGCTGGGTGCGGTCACTCCTTGCCGACCGGCTCCAGGTCGACGCCGTCGTCGTACACGAGCTCGGCGACGGCTACCGGCGAGACGGGCTCGACCTGCACGTCGGAGTGGGCTCCGCAGCCGAACCCGACGGCCACGACCGCGCCGTCGGCCGGCGCGTACTCGTTGCCGCACACCCCGAACGCCCCGCGCAGCGACCCCGCGATCGGCAGGAAGAACCCGCACATCCCGCAGCGGCCCGGGGCGGAGCGGGCCATGTCGGAGGCCGGGCCGTGCGTGCCCTCGAACCACCGCTGCGCCGCCAGCTCGCGCCCGCGGTGCGACAGCACCTTGGGGCGACCCAGGCCGACCTCCAGCACGACCTCCTCCACGGCGGGGTCGTCGGAGGCGAGGTAGCCGGGGACGAGCCGCTCGTCGCCCTCCGGCGTGGGCAGCAGGTCACCGACGCCGAGGTCGCCGGGCCGGATCCGCCGTTCCCACGGCACCCAGGCCGGCGCCACCATCGCGTCCGCCCCGGGGAGCAGCACGACCTCGCTCACGGTGATCGGCGTGTCGTCACCGCCGCAGGCCAACGTGACCGACCACCGCCAGCCGCGGTAGCCGCCGTGGGTGGCGGCGAAGTAGTGGGTGACGCCCCCCGGCCCCTCCGAGACGGCCTCGAGGTGCTCCCCGACCGCATCAGCGGCGGCCCGGGCTCCCATGTCGAGAGCGGCCTCGTCGACGGCGGCGGCGCGGGCCTGCTCCACCGCATCCACGAGCCGGACGGGCGGGGCGAGGGTCGCTACGGCTTCCACCGAAGGGATTGTGCCACCCTCTCCGCCATGACCTTCGGGCGTGCACTCGTCGGAGCACTGCTGCTGACGGTCGCCGGCTGCGCCGCCGCGTCCCCCGTCCCCGCCCAGGCCCCCGGAACACCCGAGCTGCGGACGGAGGTCCTGGCCGAGCTGCCGCACGATCCCGCCGCGTTCACGCAGGGCCTCGAGCTCGCCGGCGGCAGCCTGTACGAGGGCACCGGCCTCGCCGGCCAGTCGCAGCTGCGCGAGCTGGACCCCGTCACCGGTGCCGTCCGCCGGTCGGTCCCGCTGCCGCGGCAGCTGTTCGGTGAGGGCATCACCGTGGTCGGCGACCGCATCTGGCAGCTCACCTGGCGCGATCACGTCGTGCTGGAGTGGGACCGGAACACGTTCACGCTGCTCCGCGAGGTACCGCTGACCGGCGAGGGCTGGGGGCTCTGCCACGACGGGGGCAGGCTGGTGCGCAGCGACGGCACCAACCGGCTGCACTTCCAGGACCCCACCACGTTCGCCGAGACCGGCTCCGTCGCCGTCACCCTCGACGGGCAGCCGGTCACCCAGCTCAACGAGCTGGAGTGCGTGGACGGGCAGATCTACGCCAACGTCTGGCAGACCGACCGGATCGTGCGCATCGACCCGGGCACGGGCAACGTCACCGCGGTGATCGACGCGAGCGGCCTGCTCACCCCGGAGCAGCGCTCCCACACCGACGTCCTGAACGGGATCGCGTCGCTGGGCAACGGCGAGTTCCTCATCACCGGGAAGCTCTGGCCGACCACCTTCCGGGTGCGCTTCGTCCCCCGCTGACCCCGGCCCCTGACCCCGACCCCCGGCGAGTCGCCCCCTCCCGACCCGCGAGTCGCCCGGTCTCCACCGGCGAGTCGCCGTCTTCCCCGCGCGCGAGTCGCCCGTTCACCGCACGCGAGCCGCCCGATCGGGGGTCTCCTCGCAGCCTCCTTTCGGGGACGCGGTGAGGGCCTCGCGAAGGGCCCGGATAGGTCAGAATGACCACGTGGCCCGCTCCGAGTCCTTCCCTCCCCGCCGCGGCAGGCGGGGGGGCCGCCGGACGTGGGTCACGGTCGACGGCGACCAGCCGCAGCGGACGCTGCCCCTGGACGCGGAGACGTCCCACCCCTCGACGACGGCGGAGCGGGCGCCGCACGCACCCCGCCGCCGCTACCCCTGGCACGACGATCCCGACTACGACCCCACCGCGCACCGCCGCACCCCACCCCCGTCCTGGCCCCCACCGGAACGGGACCGGACCGAACGGGACCGGGCCGAACGGGAACCCGGCCGGGGTCGCGGCCCCACCGACGCCCGTGACGACGTGCCCGGCCCGGAGGCCGGGCCACCTCCGGCCGAGGGTCCGGGAGCGCCCACCGGCGAGGACGACCGGCCGACACCACGGATGCCCCGCAAGCTCACCGTCACGCGGGTGGCCGCGCTGCGCAGCCGGCAGCTGACACAGAACGGGATCCGGGCGTTCCACCGCGCGGCGAGCGCCGACGGCGCCGACCGCTCCGGGCTGACGGCGCTCACCTACGCCACGATGATGACCTACGCGGTGGACGCCGCGGTGGCCGTCGCACTGGCCAACACGCTGTTCTTCGCCGCCGCCACCGCGGAGAGCAAGGCCAACGTCGCCCTCTACCTGGTCATCACGGTGGCACCGTTCGCGGTGGTCGCGCCCGTGATCGGGCCGCTGCTCGACCGCCTGCAGCGGGGGCGCCGTGCGGCGCTGGCCGTCTCGTTCGCCGGGCGCGCCGTGCTCGCCGTGGTGATGGCCTTCTCCTACGACACCTGGCTGCTCTATCCGGCCGCGCTCGGCATGCTGGTGCTCAGCAAGTCGTTCTCGGTGCTCAAGGCGGCGGTCACGCCGAGGGTCCTGCCCCCGTCCATCACGCTGGTCACCACGAACTCGCGGCTCACCACCTTCGGGCTGGTCGCGGGCGGCGTGTTCGGCGCGGGCGCGGCCGGGGTGGCCTCGCTCACCGGCTCCCCGGGCGCGCTGCTCTACACGGCGGCCCTGTCTGTCGTCGGCACCGTGCTGTGCCTGCGGATCCCGCGGTGGGTGGAGTCCACGGCGGGCGAGGTGCCCGCCGTGCTGCGCACCACCAAGCGCGGCAGGCGGAGCCCGATGGGGCGCCCCGTCGTCGTCGCGCTCTGGGGCAACGGCGCGATCCGCGTGCTCACCGGGTTCCTCACGCTGTTCGTCGCGTTCGTGGTGAAGGGTCAGACGGAGGCCGACCCGGCCCGGCAGCTGTTCCTGATCGGCATCGTGGGGGCCGCCGCGGGGGTCGGGTCGTTCGCCGGGAACGCGGTCGGGTCGCGACGTCAGTTCGGCCGGACCGACCGGATCGTCATCGGCTGCATCGCGGCCGCCGTGGCCGCGGCCGTGGTGGCCGCCGTCCTGCCGGGGATCGCCACCGCAGCCCTCGTCGGGCTCGTCGGCGCCTCGGCCAGCGCGCTCGCGAAGGTCAGTCTCGACGCCGTGATCCAGCGCGACCTGCCCGAGGAGTCGCGCGCGTCGGCGTTCGGCCGGTCGGAGACGGTGTTGCAGCTGGCCTGGGTGTTCGGCGGAGCGCTGGGCGTGCTGCTGCCGCACACGACGTTCTGGATCGGGTTCGCGGTGGTGGCCGCCGTCGTCGCACTGGCGGGCGTGCAGACGGCGCTGGTGAGCCGGGGCCGCAGCCTCCTGCCGTTCCTCGGCCACCGGGTGCGCTCCAGCGCCCCGCCCACACCGGCCCGCACGGTGCGCTGACGCACCGACCGTAAGGTGAGACGGTGCTGCGCCGTCTCCCCCGTCTGCTCCTGCTCCCGGCCGCCGCGCTGCTGCTGGCCGGTTGCGGCGGCGCGGCGCCGCCGCAGGTGACGTTCGCCGCCGGCCAGGCCAGCGCGGTCGCGCGGCCCACCCAGTACTGCGACCTCCAGCTCACCGACTGCAAGGGCGACCCGGCCGCGCCGGTGGAGCTCGCCGTCCCCGTGGGCACGCCGCTGAAGGTGACGGTGCCGCACGAGATCGCCGAGACCCCGTGGCAGGTGGTGTTCACCTACCGCGACGGCACCGGCGCGCAGACCGACGGACGCAGCCCGGTGTTCGCCCCGAACGCGCAGAGCGACTACACCCTCGAGCTCCCGGCCCCGACCGACCGGCTCGTCGGCGCTCAGGTGCAGCAGTTCGGGCCGCCCCCGCAGGCCGACCCGGAGACCGGCGACATCGAGTTCCCGATCCGCGCGAGCTGGGTGCTCAACACGTCCGGGTGACAGCGTCAGCCGTCGAGGTCGCGGGCGACCGCCCGCACCACCTCGGCGGCGAGCTTGGACGCCTTGCGGTCCGGGTAGCGGCCGCGGCGAAGGTCGGGCTGCACCTTCGTCTCCAGCAGCCGGATCATGTCCTCGATCAGGCTGTGCAGATCCTCGGCGGGCCGCCGGGCGGCCTCGACGACCGACGGCGGGGCGTCGACCAGTCGCACCGACAGCGCCTGGGGCCCGCGACGGCCCTCCGCCATCCCGAACTCGACGCGCTGTCCCGCCTTGAGCGTCTCCACCCCGGCCGGCAGCGCAGCCTTCCGGACGTAGACGTCCTCACCGCCGTCCTGAGCGAGGAACCCGAAGCCCTTTTCGGCGTCGTACCACTTGACCCTGCCGGTCGGCACCCTGCTCACCCGTTCCTCGATCGACCCTGCGTCATGTCGCACCTCTGCGGACCACACGACGAACGCGCCCCTGATGCCTGGGCCATCGCTGTGGTCAGGCCCGTGGATGCGACACCGGGACGCGTGCGACCACCCTAGACCGCCGGTACCCCTCCGCGCAGCCGTCGAACGGCGACGCTCGGCTCCTAGGCGTTACGAATCGACGCCGCGTCGCCGAGATGGAGTAGCTCGACGCTCTTCTCGCGCATCTCCACCTTGCGCACCTTGCCGGTGACGGTCATCGGGAAGCCGTCGACCACCAGCACATAGCGCGGGATCTTGTAGTGCGCCAGCTTGCCGCTCGCGAACTCCCTGAGCGTCTCCGCGGTGAGCTCGGGGGCGTCGTCGCGAAGCGTCACCCAGGCGCAGAGCTCTTCGCCGTACCTCGCGTCCGGCACCCCGACCACCTGCGCGTCGAGCACGTCGGGGTGGGTGTACAGGAACTCCTCGATCTCCCGCGGGTAGATGTTCTCCCCGCCCCGGATCACCATGTCCTTGATGCGCCCGGTGATGTTGACGTACCCGTCGGAGTCCATCACGCCGATGTCGCCGGTGTGCATCCAGCGGGCCTGGTCGATGGCCTCGGCGGTCTTCACCGGCTCGTCCCAGTAGCCGAGCATGACGGAGTAGCCGCGGGTGCAGAGCTCACCCGGCTCGCCGCGGGGCAGGGTCAGCCCCGTCTCCGGGTCGACGATCTTCACCTCGACGTGCGGGTGCACCCGGCCGACGGTGGAGACCCGGCGCTCCAGCGAGTCGTCGGCCCGGGTCTGCATCGAGACCGGGGACGTCTCCGTCATGCCGTAGCAGATGGTCACCTCGGTCATGCCCATCCGGTCCACCACCTGCTTCATCACCTCGACAGGGCACGGCGAGCCGGCCATGATCCCGGTTCGCAGCGAGGACAGGTCGTAGCTGTCGAACTCGGGGTCGTTGAGCTCCGCGATGAACATCGTCGGCACCCCGTAGAGCGACGTGCAGCGCTCCTGCGCCACGGCGATGAGCGTCGCCTTCGGGTCGAACCCGGGACCGGGGATGACCATCGTGGCGCCGTTCGTGGTGCAGCCGAGGTTGCCCATCACCATGCCGAAGCAGTGGTAGAAGGGCACGGGGATGCAGACGCGGTCCCCGGCCGTGTAGCCGCAGAGCCGTCCCACGAAGTAGCCGTTGTTCAGGATGTTGTGGTGGCTGAGCGTGGCGCCCTTCGGGAAGCCCGTGGTGCCCGAGGTGTACTGGATGTTGATCGGGTCGTCCGGGCTGAGCTCGGCCTGGCGCCGGGCCAGCTCCGCGCGGTCGCCCGACCGGCCCACCACCACCAGCTCGTCCCAGTCCGGGGTGCCGATGAGGATCACCCGCCGCAGCCCGGGGCAGGCAGGCCGCACCTCGTCGATCATCCCGGCGTAGTCGGAGGTCTTGAACCCGGTGGCCGCCACCAGCACCGAGATGCCGGCCTGCTTCAGCACGAACTCCAGCTCGTGGGTGCGGTAGGCGGGGTTGATCGTGACGAGGACGACCCCGATCTTCGCGGTGGCGTACTGCACGAGCGTCCACTCGGCGACGTTGGGCGCCCAGATCCCGAGGCGGTCGCCCTTCTGCAGACCCGCGGCGAGCAGGCCCGTCGCGACGACGTCGACCTCCTCGCGCAGCTGCGCGTAGGTCCACCGCCGCCCCGTCGGCACCTCGACCAGCGCCTCCGTGTCGGGATGGGCTGCCGCGGTGCGATCGAAGTTGTCGCCGACGGTGTCGCCGAGCAACGGCACGTCGGACGTGCCGGAGGCGTAGGACGGAACGGCGGGAGCAGCAGCGGACACGGCACGGACCTTTCGTCTGCATCAGGCGCCACAACTCTGTGGCACCGGGCACACATCCTGCTGCGATCAGTACCGGACACGCCACCTCCGGAAGAGGAGGCGGGCCGAATTGCGCTCGCCTGCGGCGATACCCTCGAACGATGCTTGACCCTCGCGTCCTGCTCGATCCCGCCACCGACGCCGTCCGCAAGCTCGCGCGGCGTGGCTTCGCCCTGGACGTCACGTCCCTGGAGAAGCTGCTGGCCGCTCGGAACTCGGCCATCCAGCGCGGGGACGAGGCACGGTCCGAGTCGAAGCGTGTCGCCGCCGCGGTGAAGGCTGCCGGGCGGGGCGGTGATCCCCAGGAGCGGGACGCGCTGGTCGCCAGGGCCCGGGAGCTGAAGGGCGTCGTGGCCGCCGCCGAGGAGGAGCACCGCGAGCTGGAGGCGGAGCTGCAGGACTTCCTGCTCGGCGTGCCCAACCTGCCCAGCGACGACCTGCCCGACGGCGCGTCGGACGAGGACGCCGAGCAGGTCAGGGTCTGGGGCGAGCCGGCACAGCTCGACTTCACCCCGCTCGACCACGTCGACATCGGGGAGAAGCTCGGGATCCTCGACCTGCCGCGGGCCACGAAGCTCGCCGGTCCCCGCTTCGCGGTGCTCCGCGGGAAGGGCGCGGCGCTGGAACGCGCGATCGCCCGCTACCTGCTCGACCTGCACACCCAGCAGCACGGCTACACCGAATGGTCGGTTCCCACGCTCGTCAACCGCGTCACGATGACGGGAACGGGCCAGCTGCCGAAGTTCGAGCAGGACCTCTTCAAGACCGGGGTGGCCGACCGGGAGCTCTACCTCATCCCGACCGCCGAGGTGCCGCTGACCAACCTGCACGCGAAGGAGACCCTCGCCGTCGAGGACCTCCCGCTGGCCTACACCGCGCACACCCCGTGCTTCCGGTCGGAGGCGGGCTCCTACGGCCGCGACACCAGGGGCCTCATCCGGCTGCACGAGTTCTCGAAGGTCGAGCTCGTGCGGATCGTCGACGCCGAGACGTCGCGGGCCGAGCTCGAGGTGCTGCTGTCGCACGCCGAGGCGGCGATGCAGGGGCTCGGGCTGGCCTACCGCGTGGTCAGGCTGGCGGCGGGCGACATCGGTTTCTCGGCGGAGTACACCTACGACATCGAGGTGTGGCTGCCGGGCCAGCAGAAGTACCGGGAGATCTCGTCGGTGTCGGACTTCGGCACCTTCCAGGCCCGCAGGGCCGGCATCCGCACGAAGGCCAAGGACGGCAGACGCGGCTTCGCGGCCACGCTCAACGGGTCAGGGCTGCCGGTCGGGCGCACGCTGGTCGCGATCCTCGAGCAGGGGCAGCAGGCCGACGGGTCCGTCCGCATCCCTGACGCGCTGGTGCCCTACACCGGCTTCACGGAGCTGACGCCCTAAGGCCGGTGCGGCTCCTCCGCCGGGAAGTGGCGGAGGTGACGGGCGATCTCCAGCGCGCTCGAGCTGATCGAGTCGCGCATCTCGTCACCCCGCCCCATCGAGTCGGCCACCGCATCGAGCAGCTTCCCCAGCGCGAGCGGCACGAACTCGCTCACCGGGCGGCCGTCGCGGAACTGAGGCACGAACCCGCGAAGCGTCTCCGCTGCTTCCCTCAGCTCGTCGACGTAGCCCTGGTGAGGGTCTGACGGCTGCTGTTCACGACGGTCCATCACCCCATGCTGGCACCGGACACGCCATCAGGGCTGACGTCGTGCGGGTCGCCCTGGTCAGGCGGTCGGTATCGGTGATGCAGCCGACAGTGCCCTCCTCCAGCGTGCGACTCCGGTCGACCGCTTCGCGCACGACCGAATTGTCGGAGTCGGCCGTTAGGCTCGAACGCATGTTCGATATCGGCGTGGCGAGTGAGGCCGAGGCCGAGAGTGCCCCACTCACCTGGTCCGGCTATGCCCCCGACGGGATCATGGCCATGCTCCTGGGCCAGGCCGGCCCTACCGAGGATCGGTTCGAGCAGGTGGAACGGATCGGAGGCTGGGAGAAGGTCATCGCCTGGGCACAGGCCCGGCAGTACGCGGAGATCACCCAGTTCGTCGCGGCAGCCGAGACCAGTCCCGCTGCGGGACTCACGGCGGCGCACGCGGTGGAGTCCGCGCAGGCCGAGGTCGGGATGATGCTGCGGCTCTCGCCGGGAGGTACCGCGTGGCGGGTCGGAGAGGCGCGGCAGTTGGTGGAGCAGTTCCCGGCCACCTTCGCCACCCTGGAGGCCGGGGCGATCAGCCTGCCCAAGGCGCGGATCATCGTCGACGGCTGTGCTGATCTGGATGCGGAGACTGCGGCCGTGGTGGAGCGGAAGGTCTTGCCACGGGCGCCGGAGCAGACCACCGGGCAGTTGCGGGCCGCTTTGCGGCGGGCGGTGCTGGGCGCCGACGGTGAAGCCGCCGCCCGGCGCCGCGAGCGCAAGCGGCGCGAGCGAGCCGTGGTCCTCTACCCCGAGCGCGATGGGATGGCCACCCTGTCGGCCACGTTGCCGGCGGCGGAGGCGGTCGGGGCGTTCGCGGTGCTCGATCAGCACGCCCGCGGCTGCGGCAGCGCCGATGAACGCCCGATGGCGGCGCGGCGGGCCGATGCGCTGGTCGACCTGGTGCTACGCGAGACCGGATTCTGCAGCACCGCGGCGGCAACGGCCTGCTCGGCCGACGGTCTGACCGGCGATGAGAGCTCAGCACCGTCCGCGCCCGGCTCCGACCGGCTGCCCGGGCTGGCACCCCAGGGTGGTGTCCCCACCGTCACCAACAAGGTCTCGATACAGATCCGGGTCACCGTCCCCCTCGACACCCTCCGCGGCGTCTCCGACGAACCTGGTGAGCTCGCCGGGTACGGCCCCATCCCCGCCGAGCACGCCCGCGAGTTGGCCGCCGACCCCGACAGCGTCTGGCACCGCCTGGTCACCGACCCCCTCACCGGCGCACTGCTCGACTACGGCACCACCCGCTACCGCCCACCACCCCACCTGACCGAACACCTCATCGCGCGGCACCAGTACTGCCAAGGCCCCGGCTGCCGGGTGCCCGCGGACCGCTGCGACCTCGACCACAACATCCCCTTCGACCCGGACACCGACCAGGGCCCGACATCGGCGGCCAACCTCGGCCCGAAATGCCGGCCCCACCACCGATTGAAGGGCATGCCGGGCTGGAGCGTGAGCCAGTACCCCGACGGATCGATCACCTGGACCACACCCAGCGGACACACCTACCGCGTCGACCCACCACCACTCACCGAACCCCGCGTGATCACCACGGCCGACGAGCCACCGCCGTTCTGAGCGCGTGGCGACTCTGCACTGCGACCGGCGGCCGACTTCACGAGCGTCTGAGGAGTGTCCGCGTTCGGCCGAGGTGGCCGTGACCTCGCCGAGATCGGCGCGAACGAGCAGCGCGGAGCACGTCGGGCGGCCGGATCAAGCGGGGCTCTTCGTGGTGTGTCCGACTCCGATCCCGACGCCGGGCCGTAGCCACGCAACAGCCGAGGCGTGCGCCGGGCCGACCGGCGGCCGGCTTGCGACTTGGCGCGCCATCAGGAGAAGAGCAGGCATATGCCGTCAAAGCGGATTGACCTCCCGTACCGGCCGGTAAGGACAACCACGCCATTTGTCTCGATCGGGCGATCGCGTACGACCGAACAGCGCTGCGAGATACGACCGTTCGGCGCAGCACAACCGCTCACCCGCCGCGCGCCGAGATGCGTCGAGCCGAGCCGTCCGCGCGCACCAGGAGGACGCTCACCCACCGCTCGACACGTCGACGGCATCCACCTCGGCCGGGGGTACCGGCCAAAACAACTCAGCCTGGCGATATGTCGCCACGTAGTGACACGACACGTGCACGTTTGTTCAGGACGAGAAGATTCACCAGAAAAGGAGCCGTGAAAGCGCACTGCCGAGTTTCTCCCACGGCTGCCTGTCGTCGATCTCCGCGGATCATAAAAGCTCGCAAGAATACCGGCGGAAAGTCCGTCGACACGCCACGTGAATGAGTCCATCAAACCGAGTCAGGACAATAGGAGGACACCCGGCAAACGCCCGGGAGCGGTACAGCTCGGCGTCCCCCGCAGTGCCCGCCCGGCCCCGCTGCACCCCCGTGATGAGCCAGGGCAGCCGCCCACGACGCCGAGGTAGCTCCGTCGCACTCGGGATACACGCCGAAGAGTGGCGCGGTGAACGTGAGAGCCACGTGCCGTCCGCCGGTCTCGCGGCCGGCTACCAGCGCAGCGGCGGACTCCGGCACGGGTGGAGCCGACACCCACCCTCGCCGGGGTCGCGACACCACCACTCCAGCTTGTGCCGCAGGTCGTCCAGCGCGCCCGGCCGAACCATGAGCCCGGTGCCCACCAGCGGCGCACCAGGTGCCGCCGGTACCAGGTGCACGGCGGAGGGCGATCGGCCCGAGGCCGCCGCGGCGCGGGCGCATGTCTGCGAGCCGGGGCGGGAGCCGCTCGGCCTCGCGACGCTCTCAGCCGACGGCAGCGGACGCGCTGCCGCACAACCGCGAGACCCCGTCGACCGGCGCCACCCGCGTCGTCACCACGCCCGCACCTCGGCGGGCGCCCCGCCGGGCGGGCCGCCGTCCTCGTCCCCCGCCAGAAGCGTGCGCTGGAGGGCGCCGGCCCTGGCCAGCGCGCCGTAGACGTGGGCGACCGCCTGGGCCCGAGCGCGAGTGCCGTCGCCGGCCAGCACGGCGGCGTGGATCTCGCGGTGGCGCCGCAGGACCTCGACGCGGTCGGCGTCACCGGTGGTGGCGAGCCACAGCAGGGGTCCCACCTCGGCCTGCATGCCGATCACCGCCCGGATGAGCCGCGGGGACTGGGCGGCCGCCGCGAGCTCGACCTGGAAGCGCGACACGGCCCGGCGCCGTCCAGCGGCGTCGGCGGCCCGCTGCAGCTCGGACACGCTGTCGGTGATCAGGGCGAGGTCCGGCTCGCCGGCCCGGTGGGCGGCGAGCAGGGCGCTGGTGCCGCTGATCGCCGCGTAGTGATCGGCCAGGTCACGCAGCTCCGCCGGGCTCACCTCGCGCAGCCGCTCACGGAGGAGCTCGGCCGCCCCGCCCCGGACGTGCCGCACGAAGCTCCCGCCGTTGCGGCCTCGTCGGGTGACCACCAGACCCTGCTCGCGCAGTGTGGTGAGCGCCTCTCGAATGGTCACCGGGGAGACACCGAAGGATTCGGCGAGGTCGCTCTCGCTGGGCAGGTGCTCGTCGGCGACGAGCAGACCCAGCCGGATACCCTCCGACAGCCGTCGCACGACCGCGTCGGCACGCTTACTCACCTCGAGGGGGGCGAAGACCCCGGCTTTACCTCCCGCAGTCGGCGTGGGTCTGTCCCTGCGCACCTGACCGTTCCCCTCTGTACGCCCAGAGGTCAGACTGCCACGGCATTTGACTAAAAACATATAAACTCATAAGTTATCCTCGAATATCACTCGGAGGGGTGCGTGCCGTCAGTTGCTCGAACCGTCCCGGTCACGCCGCCGCAGCACGCCGGCGAGGTTCCGGCGATCTCCCTGCGCGGCGTGCGCAAGGAGTTCCCCGGTGGCGTGGTCGCCGTCCATGACCTGGACCTCGACATCGCCGAGGGCGAGTTCGTCACCCTCCTAGGCCCGTCCGGCTCGGGGAAGACCACGGTGCTGCGCCTCATCGCAGGCTTCGAGCAGCCCACTGCCGGCACCGTGCTGCTCCGCGACCGTGACGTCACCACCGCGCCGCCGTTCGACCGCGACGTGCACACCGTGTTCCAGGACTACGCGCTGTTCCCGCACCTGTCGGTGCTGCGCAACGTCGAGTACCCGCTGAGGATCGCGAAGGTCCCGCGCACCGAGCGCCGGGAGCGCGCACTCGCCGCGCTGGCCACGGTGCGCCTGGAAGGACTGGCCGACCGGAGCACCACGGCCCTGTCGGGCGGCCAGCGGCAGCGCGTCGCGCTCGCCCGCGCGCTCGTGAACCGGCCGGCGGTGCTCCTGCTCGACGAGCCGCTCGGCGCGCTCGACCTCAAGCTGCGCGAGCAGATGCAGATCGAGCTCAAGGAGATCCAGCGGAGCTCGGGCATCACCTTCGTGTTCGTCACCCACGACCAGGACGAGGCACTGACACTGGCCGACCGGACCGTGGTGTTCTCCGAGGGCCGGGTGGAGCAGGCCGGGTCCCCCCAGGAGGTCTACGAGCGGCCCGCGTCGGCCTTCGTCGCCGGGTTCGTCGGCACGTCGAACGTGCTGGCCGGAGAGACCGCGGGCACCGTCCTCGGCCGCGAGGGCAGCTGGAGCATCCGGCCGGAGAAGATCACCGTCACCGCGGTCGACCGGGAAGCAGCCGCGGGTTGGTCGAGCACGGTCGGTGTGGTCGAGGAGCTCGTCTACACCGGCGCCACCACGCGCTGCGTCGTCGCCCTCGAGGCGGGCGGAGTGCTCTCCGCACTGCTGCTCAACGGAAGTGGCGACGGTGCGCCGCCGCTCGGCCGTGGGCAGACCGTTCGGCTCTCGTGGCAGCCCGAACACGAGATCCCCCTCATGTGAGCCACCTCGGGGGGCGCCTGCCCGCCGGGGGATCAAGAGTCGCGCCGTCGCCCGACCGCGCTGCGAGAGAACGGGAGAGAGAGATCCATATGAGATGTCAGACAGCGGTGCGTTCCGTTGCGCTGGTCGGAGCCATCGGGCTGGCACTCGCCGCGTGCGGCGGCAGTGACGACACGGCTCCGGTTCTGGACGACTCCCCGCCGGAGGCCACCGCCTACGCCGGTCCCGTCGGTCAGGGCGAGGGCGCGCTGACCGTGCTGGCCTGGCCGGGCTACGCCGAGGACGGGTCCACCGACCCGGCCGTCGACTGGGTCACCCCGTTCGAGCAGGCCACCGGCTGCCAGGTAACGGTCAAGACGTTCGCCACCTCGGCCGAGGCCGTCCAGCTGTTCTCCACCGGCGAGTACGACGTGGTCTCGGCGTCCGGTGACGCCTCGCTGCGCCTCGTCTACGGCGACCGTGTGCAGCCGGTCAACACCGACCTCGTGCCCAACTACGCCGACATCCTCCCGGACCTGAAGAACAAGCCCTGGAACACGGTCGCCGGGAAGAGCTACGGCATCCCGCACGGCCGGGGTGCGAACCTGCTGCTCTACAACCTCGCCACCCACCCCACCCCACCCACCTCGTGGGCGGACATGTGGGAGCCGGGCTCCTCGGCGGCGGGCAAGATCAGCCCGTACAACGACGCGATCTACATCGCCGACGCCGCGGTCTACCTCATGGCCAAGCGCCCGGAGCTGGGGATCACCAACCCGTACGCGCTCGACCAGACGCAGTTCGACGCCGCGATCGCGCTGCTGCGCCAGCAGAAGCCGATGGTCGCCGAGTACTGGGGTGACGTCGTCAAGCAGGGCCAGGGCCTCGCCTCCGGCACGTTGTCCGAGGCGCAGGGCTGGCAGCTCACCGCGAACCTGGCCAACACCGACGCCACCACGGTGGGCACCACCAAGCCCATCGAGGGTGCGACCGGATGGTCGGACACGTGGATGATCAAGAAGGACACCCCGCACATCAACTGCGCGTACCAGTGGCTCAACCACATCGTCTCCCCCGAGGCGAACGCACAGGTCGCGGAGTACTTCGGTGAGGCCCCGGCCAACACGAAGTCCTGCGCGCTGACCAAGAACCCCGACCACTGCACCCAGTACCACGCGCAGGAGACGGGCTTCTGGGACAACGTCTACTACTGGACGACCCCGATCGAGCAGTGCATCGACGGTCGCCGGGACGTGGAGTGCATCGGCTACGACGAGTGGGTCCGGGCCTGGACCGAGCTCCAGAACAGCTGATCAACACGTAGCACCACCCGGCGCCGGGTCCCTGATCCGGCGCCGGCGATCGACCACCGCGGCCGGGCGTGCCCCATCATCACGGGCACGCCCGGCCGCACCTCGCACCCGAGGAGGAACGACCCTGTCCAGCGTGACGAGCACCCCCGCGTCCCCCACCCTGACGCGGCGCCTACAGGCCGTGCTGCACCGCCGGCCGGGCCTACGGCTCACCGGCCTGCTCACGCCCGCGCTGGTCTGGCTCGGCCTCTTCTACATCGCGCCGCTGGCCCTCCTCCTGGCCACCGCGTTCTTCAGGACCAACAGCTTCACCGGGCGCATCGTCTACGACTTCTCCACCGACAACGTCGTCGACGTCCTCACCACCCCGGAGTACCTGCTCACCGCCGGCCGCACCGTGGGCGTGGCCGTGGGCGTCACGCTGCTCTGCGCTCTGCTCGCGCTGCCGCTGGCGACCTACATGGCCCTCGTGGCCGGCCCGCGTTCGCGGCCGGTGCTGCTGGCGCTCGTGCTCACCCCACTGTGGGCGTCCTACCTGGTCAAGGTCTACGCATGGCGCGTGCTGCTGGTGCCGGAAGGCGGTCTGCTCGGCGCCGCGAGCCCGGGCTACGGCTGGACGGCCGTCGTGCTGACACTCACCTACCTCTGGCTGCCGTACATGGTGCTGCCGGTGTACGCGGGGATCAGCTCGATGCGCGGTTCGTTCCTGGAGGCCACCGCCGATCTCGGCGCCCGCCCGTGGACGTCGTTCCGCACGGTGGTGCTGCCCATGCTCGCCCCGGCCATCGCCGCAGGCTCGGTGTTCACGTTCTCCCTGTCGCTCGGCGACTACATCACCGTGCAGCTGGTCGGAGGCACCCACCAGATGCTGGGCAACCTGGTCTACTCCACGTTCTCGGTCGACCTGCCGTTCGCCGCGGCCGTGGCCGTGCTGCCGCTGCTGGTGATGGCGGCCTACCTGCTGACGATCCGGCGCACCGGCGCCCTGTCCCGGCTCTAGGAGTGCAGCACCCGTGATCCTCTCCACCACGGCCCGCTGGCTGCTGCGCACCGCCGCCATCGCCGTACTGACCTTCATCTACGCGCCGCTGCTGCTGGTGCTGCTCAACTCGTTCTCCACGAGCGCCACGTTCGCGTGGCCCCCGCCCGGCCTCACGCTGCGCTGGTGGCAGGTCGCCGCCACCAACGACGGCGTGCGGGCCGCCCTGGTCACGTCGGTGGAGGTGGCGCTGCTGGCCACCGCCATCGCCGTCGTCCTCGGCACCCTCGCCTCGATGGCGCTCACGCGCTACGAGTTCTTCGGCCGCGAGGGGGTGTCGCTGCTCATCCTGCTGCCGATCGCCATGCCCGGCATCGTCACGGGCATCGCGCTCAACACGCTGTTCACCCAGGCGCTGGGCGGGCTCACGTTCCTCACCCTCGTGGTAGGTCACGCCACGTTCTGCATCGTGATCGTGGTGAACAATGTGTCCGCGCGGCTGCGCCGGATGTCGGGCACGGTGGAGGAGGCCTCGATGGACCTCGGCGCCACCCCGTGGACCACCTGGCGGCTCGTCACGTTCCCGGCGCTGCGCGGCGCTCTGCTGGCCGGTGGGCTGCTGGCGTTCGCGCTGTCCTTCGACGAGATCATCGTCACCACGTTCACCGCGGGCCCGGGCCTCCAGACCCTGCCGCTGTGGATCTTCCAGAACCTGTTCCGCCCCAACCAGTCGCCCGTGGTCAACGTCGCGGCCGCGGTCCTCGTCGTGATCTCGGTACTCCCGGTCTACCTGGCCAACCGACTGTCCGGTGACTCCGCCGGCGCAGTGACGAAGTAACGGCAGCTACCCCTGAAGTGAGAGGCCCCGTCATGCAGACGTTCCACAACATCGTCGACGGCAAGCCGGTGCCCGCGGCCGACGGTCGCACCCTCGACATCTCCGACCCCAAGACGGGCGAGGTGTACGCCACCTCCCCGCTCTCCGGGGCCGCCGACGTCGACGCGGCCTACCGGAGCGCGCGGCGCGCGTTCGACGAGGGCTGGCGTGACACCACGCCGGGCGACCGGATGAGTGCCCTGCTCAAGATGGCCGACGCGCTCGAGGCCCACGGCGACGAGCTCGTCGAGATCGAGGCGCGCGACACGGGCAAGCCCACCGGGCTGACGCTGTCGGAGGAGATCGGCCCCATGGCCGACCAGCTCCGGTTCTTCGCCGGGGCCGCGCGTCACCTCGAGGGCCGCGCCACCGGCGAGTACATGGCGGGCCACTCCTCGTCGATCCGGCGCGAGCCCCTCGGCGTGGTCGGCTCCATCACGCCGTGGAACTACCCGCTGATGATGGCGATCTGGAAGATCGGCCCGGCACTCGCAGCGGGCAACACCATGGTGCTCAAGCCGTCGGACACCACGCCGGCCGGCACTGTGCGCCTCGGTGAGCTCTTCGCCGAGGTGCTGCCGCCCGGCGTGCTCAACGTCGTGTGCGGCGACCGGTCCACCGGCGTCGCGATGAGCGAGAACCCGATCCCGGCGATGCTCGCCATCACCGGCAGCATCCCGGCCGGGAAGTCCGTCGCGGGCGCCGCAGCGTCCCGCGTCACCCGCGTGCACCTCGAGCTGGGCGGCAACGCGCCGGTCATCGTGTTCGACGACGCCGACGTGGCCGCGGCCGCCGCCGACATCGCCGTCGCCGGGTTCTTCAACGCCGGCCAGGACTGCACGGCCGCCACCCGCGTCATCGCCCACGCCGACGTGGCCGACGCGCTGGCCGAGGCACTGGCCGCCGAGGCAGGCGCTGTCCTGTTCTCGCGGGACGAGCAGCCCGGTGCCGAGGACCTCTTCATCCCGCCGCTGAACAACCCCGACCAGCTCTCGAAGGTGTCGGGACTGCTCGAGCGGCTGCCGTCGCACGCGCGGGTGCTCACGGGCGGCACCCCGGCCGAGGGCCCGGGCTGGTTCTACCCGCCGACCGTGGTGAGCGGCGTGGTGCAGGACGACGAGATCGTGCAGACCGAGGTCTTCGGCCCGGTGATCACCGTGCA
Organism: Pseudonocardia xinjiangensis; assembly: GCF_050948425.1. Lineage (NCBI taxonomy): Bacteria > Bacillati > Actinomycetota > Actinomycetes > Pseudonocardiales > Pseudonocardiaceae > Pseudonocardia > Pseudonocardia xinjiangensis. Next base: position 7,254,493 of record NZ_CP192009.1, read on the forward strand.
GACGTTCACCGACGAGGACGAGGCCGTGGCGTACGCCAACGGCACGCCCTACGGGCTCGCGTCGAGTGTCTGGACGAGCGACCACTCCCGGACGATCCGGCTCTCGCGCGCCCTGGACTTCGGTTGCGTCTGGGTCAACTGCCACATCCCGCTGGTCGCGGAGATGCCGCACGGGGGGTTCAAGGAGTCCGGATACGGCAAGGACCTCTCGGGCTACTCGCTGGAGGACTACACGCGGATCAAGCACGTCATGAGCAAGTACTGATACTGAGCAGCCACGACGGCGGGTCTCCAGTGCCGCCGCACTAGAGACCGGCCGTGCAGAGCAGCAGGTTCGGGGTGCCGTCGGCGCCACCGCCGGCGATGACGCCCGGCGTCGCGTTGGCGACGATCCACTGCTCCACGGTGCGGCTGGGGGCGTCGCCGTAGGTCTGCTTGAGCAGGGCCGCCACCCCGGCGGCGTGTGGCGCGGCCATCGAGGTGCCCGTGTACGACGCGCTGCCGCCGCCGGGGAAGGTCGAGACGATGCGCGTGCCCGGCGCGTAGAGGTCCACGCAGCCTCCGGTGGACGAGCCCGGGCCCCGGCGGTCGTCGATCGTCGAGTTCGCCACCACCAGCACGCCGCTCGACGCGCGGGGCGAGGCCTCGCAGTCGTTCCCGCCGGTGTTGCCCGCGGACGAGGTCACGAAGACACCCCTGTTCACCAGCTCCGTCACCGCCGCCGTCAGCACGTCCGACCGGGGGTAGCTCCACGACATCACCGCGACGGACGGGCCCCGCTGGTCCCTGGCCACGTAGTCGATCCCGGCGAGCAGCGACGACAGGGTGCCCGCGCCGCCGCAGTCGAGCACCTTGACCGAGCGCAGGAACGCCTGCTTGGCCACCCCGTGGTCCCGGGAACCGGCGATCCCGGCGACCACGGTGCCGTGCCCGTCGCAGTCACCGCCCACGTTGTCGACCGTGTTCACCCCGTCGGTCGCCCGGCCGCCGAACTCGGGGTGGGTGGTGTCGATGCCGGTGTCGAGCACGTAGATGGTCACTCCCGCGCCCGTGGCCCGCGTGGTGTATCGGCCGTCGAGCGGGAGGGATCGCTGGTCGATGCGGTCGAGCCCCCAGTTCGGCGGGTCGGCCTGGCTGCCTTCGGTCAGGTCCCGGTAGGGGATGGCCCGCGGCTCGAGCGCGCTCACCCGCCGGTCCTCCTCGATGCCGATCACTCCGGGCAGCCGGCGCAACCGGTCGACCTGCACCGGGTCGAGGCGGGCGGCGAAACCGGCGAACGCACGATCGAAGGTGATGGTAGGCCGGACGGCGAGCTCCTTGGCGGCCGCCCCCGCATCGGCACTGCTGCGGGTGTGCACCACGTAGTCGATCGCCCGGGCCGGCACGGGATGGGCGGCCGCGCTGCCCGGGATCGCAACGGCGGCGAGGGGCTGGACGGCGGCCACCACGACGGCGATCCACCAGGGGAGGCGTGTCACGTGGAGCGACGGTACGGGCCTGAAACGCATGATGACAGAGACACGATTGGGGCAGATGTGACAGTTGGGGCGCACGCAGGGAGACGTGCGAGCCCCACCGCGCTCACTGACCGGGCTGGAACGCTGCGCTGACCAGGCCCAGGACGTCCTGCTCACCGAGGCCCATGCTGCGCGCCAGCGCCACCAGCTCCGCGACCCGTTCCGAGACGGCGGCCTGACCGCGGGTGGCCGCGTCGGTGAGCACCGCGCCGCGGCCCCGGCGCAGGTCCACCAGGCCCTCGTCACGGAGCCGCTGGTAGCCACGGAGCACCGTGTGCAGGTTGATTCCCAGCGACTCGGCGACCTCCCGGGCCGGTGGCAGCTTCTCCCCCGCCGCCACCTGACCCTCCGCGATCGCCCGCCGCACCGAGGCGGCCACCTGGTCGCCCAGCGGCACGGCGGACGTCGCATCGATGCGGATCAGCAACGGTCGTCGCCCGCCGTGGCGCGCCGCCGGTCCAGCTGGGTGTTCACCAGCGCCGCGGCCGTGGCCGCACCGGGGACGGTGATGACGAACCGATGCCCGTTGGACGTCCTCAGCCGCAGCGCGTCCCCACCGGCGGTCGCGCGGTAGCCGGACTGCGCGGGCGTGTGGAACACGCCGTAGGTCGCCCGCGGCAGAGTGGAAGGGTCGAACGCGCCTGCTGTCGCCTCGACGACGTGCCGGAGCTCAACACCGGCGAGCGTCTGCCGCAGCAGCGGCTGGACGACCTGGACCCCCTGCTCGTCGATGCGGACCCGCGCCCACGACTGCGCGGCCGACGCGACCGCCGTGAACGCGCTGAACGTGACGGCCAGGTAGCCGTTCCCGGTGGCGGCGAACCAGGCCGCCAGCACGGCCCAGAAGAGCGCCCAGGCGAGCTTGCGACGGGAGAACACCGAGCGGGTCCACAGGGCGCGCTCGCCGGCCGCGAGACGCAGACGCGGTGCCGTCGACCCGGGACCTTCCATCGCGTCGGGCTGCTCCGGGTCAGGTCCCATCGCCCACCACGCGGCGAGCGCGACGACGGCCAGCACGGGCAGGACGACCGGCGCGGACGTCCACCAGAGATCGGGCCGGACGGGTGGGCCGGCGAGATCCAGGTGACGCAGGACGAGCTGGATCTCGTAGCCCGCGATCAGGACCGACCCGACCCAGGTGCTCGCGCCGATCCAGCGTTGCGCCGTCGGAATCCGGCGACGCGCGTACAGCCAGCCTGCGCCCCAGATCAGAGCGACCACCGACCAGCCGATCCCCAGCCCGACCATCCTGGTCCAGGACATCGAGTCGCCGAACCCGCCCGTCCCGTACGCCTGGTCGGGCAGCCGGTGGGCGAGCACGGCGTACGTCCCCGCCGTCACCGCGCCGGCCACGACGGGCGGCACGAGTGTGACCACCGCGCGCCGGCGGATGCTTCCGAGCTGTTCGGTCATGATGACCCCTCCCCGCAACTTGTTTGCAAACAACTATAACAAGTTACGGATCACGGGGCGAGCCGGTTCACCGCATCCGGAGATCAGTCGGCGGCGTGGATCGCGACCTCGGCGGCCTTGACCGCGAACCACAGCTCGGCACCCGGCTCGACGGCGAGATCCGCCACCGCCGCAGGGGTCACGTCGGCGGCGAGCCCGTCCACCCAGTGCGGGCCACCGGGCAGGGCCGCGGCGCGCAGGCGCACCATCTCCCCGCGCGGCTCGATCGCCGCCAGCCGCACCGGCACCACGTTGCGCGGGCTGCCGTGGGGCCGCTCCGCGAAGACGGCCACGGCCGATGGCGGGAACACGGCGACCACGGGCTCGCCGGGTGTGGGCAGGGCTGCGCCGTCGCCGGAGCGGCCCGTGACGACCACCCCGTCAGCCGTCCGCAACCCCTCGGGGCACGCCGTGCCCGGTACGAGGTCCAGCCCGGCGATCCGCGCGGTGAACGGGCTGCGCGGACGGGCGAGCACCTCGCGGGCGGGGCCCTGCTCCACGACCCGGCCGCCGGTCAGGACCACGACCCGATCGGCCAGCACGAGCGCGTCGAGCGCGGAGTGGGTGACCAGGACGGCGGTCTGCTTCGGCCGGTCGAAGCGCTCCCCGCGCAGCATCTGACGCAGCAGCGAGCGCATCGCCGGGGTCGCGTCGACGTCGAGCGCTGCCAGTGGTTCGTCCAGCAGCAGCAGGTGGGGGTCGGGGGCCAGCGCGCGGGCCAGCGCGACCCGCTGTTGCTGGCCGCCGGACATCCTCGCCGGTCGCCGGTCGGCCAGCTCCGCCACTCCGACGGCGGCGAGCAGCTCGCGGGCCCGCTGCTCCGCCTCCCGGCGCGGCACGCCGTGGGCCCGCGGACCGAAGGCGACGTTCCCGACGGCCGAGAGATGCGGGAAGAGCAGTGCCTGCTGCGCCAGCAGCCCCACCCCGCGCCGGTGGGGCGGCACGAGGACGTGCGCGGCGGCGTCGGTGACCAGTTCGTCGCCGACCCGGACGTGGCCCTCGTCCGGGCGCAGGAGCCCGGCGAGCACGCCGAGCAGCGTCGACTTGCCCGAGCCGTTCGGCCCGAGCACGGCCAGTACCTCACCCGGGTCGGCCGCGAGCGTCACGTCGAGGGTGAACGCGGGGCGCCGCACCACCACCCGCGCGTCGAGCCCGGTCACCGGCGCCCGCTCACAGCCGGCCGTCGGCAGTGGTCCGCGGGGCCGCCACGGCGATCACCGCGACGGCCACCACGACCAGCAGCAGCGAGAGCGCCACCGCAGCTTCGACGTCGGTCTCCCGCAGCTGGTAGACCAGCAGCGGCAGCGTCTGCGTGGTGCCCTGGAGGCTGCCGGCGAACGCGACCGTCGCCCCGAACTCACCCAGGCACCGGGCGAACGCCAGAACCGCGCCCGAGGCGAGGCCGGGCAGCACCAGCGGCACCGTCACCCGGCGGAAGGCCAGCGCGGGCGACGCACCGAGGGTCGCCGCCACCGCCTCGTACCGCCGCCCGGCGGTGCGCAGCGCCCCCTCCAGGCTGACCACGAGGAACGGCAGCGCGACGAACGTCTGTGCCAGCACCACCGCGGCCGTGGTGAACGGGATCGTCACGCCGAACGCCACGTCCAGCCCGCGCCCCACGAGCCCGGTGCGCCCGAGGAGGTACAGCAGCGCCAGGCCGCCCACGACGGGGGGCAGCACCAGCGGCAGCAGCACCACCGAGCGCAGCAGCCGCAGGCCGCGCAGCCTGCCACGGGCCAGCACCACCGCGAGCGGGCCACCGAACACGATGCACAGCACCGTCGAGATCGACGCCGTGAGCAGCGAGAGCCGCAGCGCGTCGAGAGCCGCGGCACTGACCAGCTGCTCCGGCAGCTTCGGCCAGTCGGCCTTCAGCGCGAGCCCGAGCACGGGCAGCGCGATGAGCGCGAAGGCCAGCCCGGCAGGCACCCACAGCAGGCGGGGCACCCCGACGCCGGTCTCGTGGTCGTCGGAGCGACGCCGGGCCGGCGCTTCGTCGGGCGCTGTGCTCACGGCGTCCCGAAGCCTGCCGCCTGCAGCACCTTCTGGCCCTGCTCACCGGTCACCGCGCTCACGAACGACCGGGCGAGCTCGGCCTGCGGCGCGTTCCTGATCACGGCGACCGGGTAGTCGGTGGCGGCCTGCGCGGCCTCCGGGAAGGTCACCCCCTCGACTGCGGACCCGGCGGACGCGACGTCGGTGACGTAGACGAGGCCGGCGTCGGCGTTGCCGGTGGTGACCTTGCCGAGGACGTTCTTGACGTCGGTCTCCTCACTGACCGGCTTGATGTCCACGCCGGTCGCGGTCTCCACCTTCCGGGCGGCGGCGCCACAGGGCACCTGCGGGGCGCAGACAACGACCTTGAGGTCGGGCTTCGCGAGGTCGGCGAAGGACGTGATGCCCTTCGGGTTCCCCGCCGCGGTGGCGATCGCCAGCACGTTGGTGGCGAAGACCGCGGGCGCTCCGTCGGCGAGCCCGGCGTCGGTGACCGTCTTCATCGTGGCGTCACTCGCCGAGGCGAACACGTCGGCAGGCGCCCCGTTGACGATCTGCTGCGCCAGGTCGGACGAGCCGCCGTAGCTCGGTACGACGTCCACCCCGGGGTTGTCGGTCTCGAACTGCTTCTCGATCTCGCCGAACGACTCGGTCAGCGACGCCGCGGCGAAGACGGTGAGGGTGCGCTGCTCCGGGGTACCGGGCGCCCCGGCGGCCGTACCGCTCGGCGTGCCTCCGCACCCAGCCAGCAGCACCAGTCCCGCTGCCGCCGCGGCGACCGGCAGCCGCGTTCTCATGAGCTCCCTCCGGGAGTCTCGATGACGACGGTCGTCGACTTGATCACGGCCACGGCCAGTGCCCCCGGCTCGAGGCCCAGCTCCCGCACCGCCTCCGTGGACATCAGGGACACCACCCGGTGCGGCCCGCACTGCATCTCCACCTGGGCCATCACCCGGTCCGTGACCACCGCCGTCACCAGCCCGACGAACCGGTTGCGCGCCGAGCTCTGCACACCCGACGGGTCGGGCGGGGTGTGCGCGTTGTCGCGGGCGAACGCGGCGAGCGCCGCCCCGTCGATCACCTTGCGGTTGGACGCGTCCGGCTGGACGGGGAGGGTCCCTGCATCGACCCAGCGACGAACCGTGTCGTCACTGACCCCCAGCAGACGGGCAGCGTCGGAGATCCTGAACTGCGGCACGCGGCCGATCCTAGAGCCGCGAATGCGACATTGCCCACCGCGGGGTGATGCTGTGGTTGGCTCCAGGCCGTGGACTTCGAACCCAGCGCCGTCGCTGCCGACCTCACGAAGCGCATGCGCGCGTTCCTCGACGAGAAGGTGCTGCCGGCCGAGGCGGGGTACGAGGCGTTCCGCGCCGAGCGCCGTGGCACCCCGCAGGAGTGGGACCTGCCGCCCGTGGTCGAGGAGCTGAAGGCTGAGGCCCGCGCCCGCGGGCTGTGGAACCTCTTCCTGCCGAGCGTCTCCGGCCTGTCCAACGTCGACTACGCCGCGGTGGCCGAGGTCTCCGGCTGGTCACCGGTGATCGCGCCCGAGGCGATCAACTGCCAGGCCCCCGACACCGGCAACATGGAGACCCTGCACCTGTTCGGCACGCCGGAGCAGCAGGAGCAGTGGCTCGCTCCGCTGCTGGAGGGCGAGATCCGCTCGGCGTTCGCGATGACCGAGCCCGACGTCGCCTCCTCGGACGCGAGGAACGTGCAGACCAGCATCCGGCGCGACGGCGACGAGTACGTGATCTCCGGCCGGAAGTGGTGGATCTCCGGGTCCGCCGACGAGCGCTGCCGGATCTTCATCGTGATGGGCAAGACCGACCCGGACGCCGCCGCCCACCGGCAGCAGTCGATGGTGCTGGTGCCCCGCGACACCCCGGGCCTGGAGATCGTCCGGCACCTGCCGACGTTCGGCTACCAGGACCAGCACGGCCACTCCGAACTACTGCTCCGCGACGTGCGGGTGCCTGTCACGAACCTGCTCGGGGAGGAGGGCGGCGGCTTCGCGATCGCCCAGGCACGGCTGGGACCGGGCCGGATCCACCACTGCATGCGCCTGATCGGGATGGCCGAGCGCGCCATCGACCTCATGGTGCGCCGCGCCCGCTCCCGTGTCGCCTTCGGGCGGCCGCTGGCCGACCAGGGCGTCGTGCGTGAGCAGATCGCACGGTCACGGATCGAGGTGGAGCAGGCCCGACTGCTCGTGCTCAAGACCGCCTGGCTGATCGACAGGTACGGCTCCAAGGGCGCGGCCACCGAGATCGCCGCGATCAAGGTGGTGTGCCCGCAGATCGCGTGCGGCGTGATCGACCGCGCGATCCAGATCCACGGCGGGGCCGGGATGAGCGACGATCTCCCGCTCGCCTACTTCTACACGTGGGCACGGGCACTACGGCTCGCCGACGGCCCCGACGAGGTGCACATGCGCACCGTCGCCCGCCAGGAGCTCGGACGGCACGACTGACCCCGGCGGGAGCACCGGACGAGGCTCACCTTTCAGGCAGTGACCAGGCCTGCGGCACCAGCAGGTACGGCGCTGATCGCTGATCCGTTCCGCAACTGCGGATTCCCGCAAAAGCCCAGATCACGGCCCCGTTTCCGCCCGTCTGGGACGGTTACGCTTGCGGTGTGACGGCATCCGAGCTAGGCCTCCCCGCAGTGCGGCGGCCCGTCTCCCGAGACCCGGCCCGCCCTGCCGACCCGCGCCTCGTCGACACGTTCGGCAGGGTCGCCACCGACCTGCGGATCTCGCTGACCGACCGCTGCAACCTCCGCTGCTCCTACTGCATGCCCGCAGAGGGCCTGGACTGGATGCCGCGCGAGGAACAGCTCACCGACGACGAGCTGATGCGGCTGATCACCATCGCGGTGCGCGACCTCGGCGTCGAGGAGCTGCGGTTCACCGGCGGCGAGCCGCTGCTGCGCCGGGGGCTCGAGGGCCTCATCGCGGCATCGGCGGCGCTGGAACCGCGCCCGGACATCTCGCTCACCACCAACGGCATCGGCCTGGCGCGCCGGGCGGAGTCGCTGGCTGCGGCCGGCGTCAACCGGTTGAACGTCTCGATGGACACGCTGCAGCAGGAGCGGTTCGCCACGATCACGCGGCGCGACCGGCTCTCCGACGTCCTCGACGGCCTCGCCGCCGCCCGCGCGGCCGGCCTCGGCCCCGTCAAGATCAACACGGTGCTGCTGCGCGGCATGAACGACGACGAGGCGGTCCCGCTCCTGCGGTTCGCCGTCGATCACGGCTACGAGCTGCGGTTCATCGAGCAGATGCCGCTCGACGCCCAGCACGGCTGGACGCGCACGGAGATGGTCACGGCCGGCGAGATCATGGAGCGCCTCCGCGAGGGCTTCGAGCTCACCCCCGACCCCACCGAGCGCGGCGGTGCGCCCGCCGAGCGCTGGCTGGTGGACGGCGGACCGGCCGTGGTCGGCGTCATCGCCTCCGTCACGCGTCCCTTCTGCGGAGCGTGCGACCGCACCCGCCTCACTGCCGACGGCCAGATCCGGTCGTGCCTGTTCGCGCGCACCGAGACCGACCTGCGGGCGATGCTCCGCAGCGGCTCCACGGACGCCGAGATCGCCGACGTCTGGCGCCAGGCCATGTGGGGCAAGCTCGCCGGACACGGCATCGACGACCCCGGCTTCCTGCAGCCGGACCGCCCCATGAGTGCGATCGGCGGGTGAGGAGGATGGCCGGGGTGTACGCCACCACCACGACGACGACCACGCGCGTCACCGTCCGCTACTTCGCCGCGGCCCGCGCGGCCGCCGGCACGGAGACCGAACCGCTGGAGCTGCCGGGCACGCCCACCGTCGACGACGTGGTCACCGCCCTCCGGGACCGGCACGGGGCGGAGCTCGCCCGGGTGCTCGAACGCTGCAGTTTCCTGCTCGACGAGTTCGCTGTGCGTGACCGGTCCACGCCGCTGTCCGACGGCGCCACGTTCGACGTCCTGCCCCCGTTCGCCGGGGGCTGAGCCCGCCGCGGTTGCCCACCGCGCACTGTCATGTTGATCACGTTTATCGGCCGTCACCTCGTCCCGAGATCCGCAGTTGAGCGGGTGATATCGGGGAGAGGCAGGCGTCGTCGTACATGGGTAGACACAGCAGGCAGAAGGTTCGCCCGTGGACGGGCGTCGGCCGGGTCGCGGTACTGACCGGAGCGGTGGGCGTGGGGGTGCTCGGACTCGCGTCCTCGCCCATGGCCGGCCTCGCCACGGCCGCCACCCCCGGCTCTCCCGCAGCCACCGAGGGGGCCACCCCGACCGGCGACGCGGCGGAGCTGGTGGACGGCACGCCATGCACCGTCACGGCCGAGGCGTGCGTCGACCTGGCCCACAACCAGGCATGGCTCATCCAGGACGGCCACGTCGTGCGCGGGCCGGTGCAGATCACCCACGGCGCCCCGGGACAGGAGACCCCTCCCGGCACGTTCACGGTGCAGCGCAAGGACCAGGACCACCGCAGCGCGGAGTACAACAACGCACCGATGCCGTACTCCGTGTTCTTCGCCCCCGGCGGGATCGCGTTCCACGAGGGCAGCTTGACGAAGCAGTCGGCCGGCTGCGTGCACCTGTCGCACGACGATGCGGTGGCGTGGTTCGACACCCTGCAGGTCGGCGACGAGGTGCAGATCCGCTGAGGCCCGTCGGGTCTGCGGCGGCTACCTCCTGATCACCACCTTGAGCGCGTTGTTCGCGCCCGCGTCCGCGAAGGTGTCGTAGGCCGACAGCATGTCGCCCAGCGCGAACTCGTGGGTGCCGAACAGCTCGCCGGCGATCTTCCCGGACTGCACGAGCTTCATGAGCATCGGCACGGTGGTGCCGTCGACCAGCCCGGTCGTGATCGTGATGTTCTTGATCCACAGATCCTCGAGGTGCAGCGTCGTGGGTGCGCCGTGCACACCCACGTTGGCGACCACTCCGCCGGGCCGCACCACGCGGGTGCAGAGGTCGAAGGTCTCCGGGATGCCGACGGCCTCGATCGCGACGTCGGCGCCGAGCCCGTCGTCGGTGAGGGAGCCGATCAGCGCCTCGACGTCGGCACCGCGTGAGTTGAGGACGTGGTCGGCACCGAACCGGGTGGCGTGCTCCAGCCGGGAGTCGGCGACGTCCACGGCGACCACCGTGGCGGCGCCCGCGAGCTGCGCGGTCTGGATCGCGGCCAGGCCGACCGGCCCCGCTCCGACGACCACCACCACGTCTCCCGGCTTCACCCGGCCGTTGCGGACGCCCACCTCGTAGCCGGTGGGCAGGATGTCGGTGAGGAACAGCACCTGCTCGTCGGTCACGCCGTCGGGCACCTTGTGCACGCTCGTCTCGGCGAAGGGCACCCGCGCGTACTCGGCCTGCGTGCCGTCGATCAGGTGGCCGAAGATCCACCCGATGCCGCCGGTGGCCTGGCAGTGGCTCGGTGTCCCGCGCTTGCAGTAGGCGCAGCGCCCGCAGGACGTGATGGCGGGGACGATCACCCGGTCGTCGACCTTGAGGCCGGTCACCGCCGTGCCGACGGCCACGATCGTGCCGACCGCCTCGTGGCCGAGGATGCGGCCCTGTTCCACGGTGGGCACGTCACCCTTGAGGATGTGCAGGTCCGTCCCGCAGATCGTCGTCGTGTCGATCTGCACGACGACGTCGGTCGGGTCCACCGGCTTCGGATCGGCGACGGTGTCCCAGGACTTCTGACCCGGACCGTGGTAGACGAGCGCCTTCATCGGCTTCTCCTCGCGACGGAGCGCCGCCACGGCTGTGACGGACGGCGCTCACCGACGCTAGGCCGCTCGCGTCGGCTCATCGTCTCAATCTGACACGGCGCCGCCGACCGCCGGGACGGTGTGCGCGGCGAGCAGCGCGTGGGCGACCGCACGGGAGACCACGTCGGCCGCGGCGGCGTGCAGCGTGCCGAACGCGAGTGGCGCGGGGGCCGGCCGGGTGGCGACGGAGAGCCCGAAGACCACGGCATCGTCGGAGGCGGTCTCCGACGGTGCCAGCGCGCGGGTGAGCCCGTCGTGGCCCATCGTGGCGAGCCGCGCGCAGCCCGCCTTGTCGAGGGTGACGTCGGTGGCCACCACCGCGAGCGTCGTCGCCGGACCCGCCGCCGGTGGTGGTGGCTCGGGCTGATCGACGACGGGGTCCGCGAACTCGCCCGGCAGCCCGGCCCGCGCGCCGTGGAGCGTCCGCGACACCGGGTCGACGGCCGACCCGACGGAGTCGACGACGACGAGCGCGGCCACCACGGACCCGTCGTCGAGTATCGCGCTCGCGGTGCCCACACCGCCCGGCAGGCCGCCGGCGACCGCGCCCGTCCCCGCTCCGACGGATCCCTGGGCGACCGCCCCGTCGGCGGCGGCGTCGAACGCGGCGGCGCCGGTGGGGCCGTCCGGCCGGGACCCGGGACCACCACCGCGGCCCAGGTCGGGCACGGTGGCGGCCGGCACGATCGGCACCACACCGCCGGGCACCGCGAACCCCGCCGCCGCCTCCTCCAGCCGCTGCATCACGCCGTCCACCGCGGCCAGCCCGTACGCGCCGCCACCGGTGAGCACGACGGCGTGCACCCGCTGCACGGTCCGGACCGGGTCGAGCAGATCGGTCTCGCGGGTGCCCTGTGGGGCGCCGCGGACGTCCACTCCGCCGACGGCCCCGTCCGGCGGGGCGACCACGACAGTGACGCCGCTGCGCGCTCCCGCCCCGGGTGCGGATGCGTGTCCGACCCGGAGGCCCGGCACGTCGGTCAGTGCGTTGTGCGGTCCGGTGCGCATGAGCGGTCATCCTGATCCCCGTGGCCGTTTCCCGCCAGCACGGGGTCCGCGGACCGGTGACAGTGGAACCATGAGCACCGCAGCACCGGAAGGCACCCGGGACCGGCTGGACGGCCTGGACTGGGCGGCGCTGCAGGAGCGCCTCGACGTCGACGGCGTCGCCACCACCCCGCCGCTGCTCTCACCCGGGCAGTGCGCCGAGGTGGTTGCGATGTTCGACGAGGACGAGCGGTTCCGCAGCACGGTCGTGATGGCCCGGCACGCGTTCGGCGAGGGCAGCTACCGCTACTTCGCCGACCCGCTCCCGCCACTGGTCCAGACGCTGCGCGAGCAGCTCTACCCGCCGCTGGCCACCGTCGCCAACCGGTGGGCCGGGCTGCTCGGCGAGCGCACGTTCCCCACCACGCTCGACGATCTGCTGGCCGAGTGTGCGGCGCTGGGTCAGCACCGGCCCACCCCGCTGGTGCTGCGCTACGGCCCGGGCGGCTACAACTGCCTGCACCAGGACGTCTACGGCGACCTGACGTTCCCGCTGCAGTTCCTGGTGATGCTGAGCCGTCCCGACGAGGACTTCACCGGCGGCGAGAGCGTGTTCGTCGAGCAGCGCCCCCGCCAGCAGTCCCGCCCGGTGGTGCTGCGGCCCCGGCAGGGCGAGGCGGTGATCTTCCCGGTGCGCAACCGGCCGAAGCTCGGCTCGCGCGGCCACCACCGGGTGCAGATGCGCCACGGCGTGAGCGCCGTGCACAGCGGGAACCGGCACGTGCTGGGCATCATCTTCCACAACGCGCGTTGACAGTGGGCACACTGGAGGGCGTGTTCCGCTCGCCGGGTGTGGTCCTCGCAGGGTCCACGGGGTCTGTGACGACCACGGCGAGCGCGCGGAAGGAGCGGGAGTCGTCGTGTCCGCCGCGCTGATCCCCCGGGAGCGTCGGGTGCTCGCCCCGGGCGCGGTGCACGTGCCCGACTGGCTCGACCTGGACCGGCAGCGCGAGCTGGTCCGCGCGTGCCGGGAGTGGGCGAGCGAGGGGCCGGGCATCCGCGCGGCGGTCATGCCGAACGGCGGGCAGATGTCGGTGCGCAGCGTCTGCCTCGGGTGGCACTGGTACCCCTACCGCTACTCCCGCACCCGCGACGACCAGGACGGCTCGCCCGTGACGCCGTTCCCCGGGTGGCTCGGCGACCTCGGCCGCGACGCCGTCGCCGACGCGTACGGCGATCCCGACCGCGCCCGCGGCTACCGGCCCGACATCGCGCTGATCAACCACTACGACGACGGCGCGCGGATGGGGCTGCACCGCGACGGCGACGAGCAGTCACCCGAGCCCGTCGTCTCGTTGAGCATCGGCGCGCCGTGCCTGTTCCGCTTCGGCAACACCGAGAACCGCGGCCGCCCGTGGACCGACGTGGAGCTGCACTCCGGCGACCTGGTCGTCTTCGGCGACGAGAGCAGGCTGGCCTACCACGGCGTGCCGAAGCTGCTGCCCGCGTCCGACCTGCCCGACACCGGACTTGCCGCAGGACGGCTCAACATCACGCTCCGGGTCTCGGGGCTGGCCTGACGGTCACGCCAGCGCGTCGTGCACGGCCCGTTCCACCGGTGAGACGGGGTGCTCGAGATCGAACTCGCCCCTCGGCAGGAGGGGCGGCTGGGCCATGAACCGCGGCCTCGTGCCGCGGTGGGGCTGCGCGGAGTGCACGAGGAACGGGTGGCACAGGTAGACGTCCCCCGCCGCCCCGGTGGCCACGACCTCCGGCCGGTGCTCGGTGGCCGGCACCACCTCGCGGGCGAACGCGAAGAACTCCGCACCGTCGTCGCTGTGCGGCGCGAGCAACCGGGCGGCGTCGAGGTGCGAACCGGTCCGCACCCGGGTGGGCGCGTCGTCGGGGCCGACGTCGGAGAACAGGAACAGCATCAGCAACGCGCGCCCGCGCGACCGGACGTTCAGCCGGTAGCCGCCTGCCGGGTCGGCGAAGCTCCCCTCCACGTGCCAGCCGTCGTCGCCGGGCGGGTCGGGGTGCGGGAACCGGACGGGGAAGGTGCCGAGGCCCCCCTGCGGAAGCCAGCGCGCGGCGCCCACCAACTGGTCGAACGCGGCGTGCAGCAGCGGCGTGTTGGCGGCGGCGCGGAACGGCTCCTGGGTGAAGTGGTCGAGCCGGATCACCGGACGTGTCCACGTGGTGGCGTCCTCCGGATCGCAGCCCGTGGCCTTCCACAGCACGGCCCGGCCCGCATCGGCCAGCTTCCGCGGAAACGCGCCCTCGACGTGCACGAGGCCGTCGTGCACGAAGCGGTCGATCTGTTCGTCGGTCAGCCCACGCACGGCGTCACTGTGCAGGAGCGGGGCCGCCCCCAGCCACCTGAATTCCGAGGCTCAGTCGTCATCGTCATCGTCATCGCCCTGGACCTCCACCGCACCGACCGGCCGGCCGCCCTGGCAGCTCAGCTGCACCGCGACCGTCGTGTCCTCGGACTCGAACCGCATGCGCGATCCCTCGCGCTCGTCGTCGAGGCGGAAGCCCTGGGCCGGACTGGCCGAGACGATCTCGACGGCGCTGCCCGTGCACCGGGCGACGATCGTGCCACCCGGACTCGTGACGACGTCGGCGACGGCGGCGGCGGCTGAGTCGGACGGCGGGAACGGCGGGTCTGTCGGGGACGGCGGGGCAACCGGCGCCGAGGCCGGCACCGCCCGGGCGGCCGCGAGCGCCTGGTCCACCTGAGACGGCGTGAGCGCCTGCTGCCCGCGCCCGAGGATGCCGGTGCCGATCGCGCCGACCGCGCTCATCCCCACCAGCGTCGCGACGACCACGGCCGCCGTCCACGCGAGCGCGACCAGTGCTGTTCGCGTGCGCGGGGAGCTCATGCGATCAGCCTGCCGGGTCGTGGGTTAAGACGCTCCTAAGACCGCACTAGGAATGAGCTGCCGGGGCGCCGGACCGTGGTGCGGTGATCGCCGGCTGTTCTACGGTGCAGCCGGTGGCCCAGGTACTTCTCATCGAGGACGATCCGGCGATTCGCGGCGCGCTGATCCGCGGCCTGACCGAGCGCGGGCACGCGGTCGACTCGGCCGCCGCCGCGCTGCCCGGTCTCGAGTCGGCCGTGACGAACCGGCCCGACCTGGTCGTGCTCGATCTCGGGCTGCCCGACCTCGACGGCACGACCGTGCTCCGGATGCTGCGTGGTGTGAGCGCGGTGCCGGTGATCGTGGCGACCGCACGCGACGACGAGTCCGAGATCGTGGCCGTACTCGACGCCGGCGCCGACGACTACCTGGTCAAGCCGTTCAGCGCCGCGCAGCTCGACGCCCGCATCCGAGCCGTGCTGCGCCGCAGCGGGGACGCCGTGGCCGATCCGGCGGTCGTGGTGGGCGGGCTGCGGGTGGACCCGCGGGCGCGCGAGGCGAGCCTCGACGGCGTCGCGCTCGACCTCACGCCCCGCGAGTTCTCGCTCCTGCACTACCTCGCGGCCCGCTCCGGCCAGGTCGTCAGCAAACGTGAGCTGCTCACCGAGGTCTGGCAGCTGCCCTACGGCGGCGCCGACAAGACCGTCGACGTCCACCTGTCCTGGCTGCGCCGCAAGCTCGGGGAGACCGCCCAGGAGCCGCGCTACCTGCACGCCGTGCGCGGCGTCGGCGTGCGGATCTCCGCACCGCAGGGCTGAGCGACATGCGCCGCCGCATCCTCACCCTCGTCGGGGCGACGACGTCGCTGGTACTGATCGCCTTCCTCGTGCCGCTCGCCCTGCTGCTGCGCACCGTCGCCGCCGACCGGGCGGTGCAGGCCGCCACCGTCGAGGCGCAGTCACTCAGCTCGCTCGTGGGCACGGCCGACCGCACCTCCCTCGCCCTCACCGTCCAGCAGCTCGACGCCCCGTCACCCGACGCCATCACCGTGTTCCTGGCCGACGGCACCGTCCTCGGCACCCCGGCCGAGCGGACCCCGTTGGTCGAGCTCGGAGCGCTCGGCACCAGCAGGTCCGCGGTGGTGGACGGGGGCCGGGAGATCGTCGTCGCGGTCCGCGACCAGGCGGGCGAAGCCGGGGTGATCCGCTCGTTCGTGCCCGACGCCGAGCTCAGCCGAGGCGTGCCGGGGGCGTGGCTGCTGCTCGGAGCGCTCGGGGTGGGTCTGCTGGGCCTCAGCCTCGCCGTCGCCGACCGGCTGGCCCGCTCCCTGGTCCGGTCCACCACCGACCTCGCCGCGGTCTCCCACCGCCTCGCCGGCGGCGACCTGGCCGCGCGCGCCGACCCCACCGCACCCGGCGAGCTCGGCGTGGTCGCCGAGGCACTGAACGGCCTTGCCGGCCGCATCGCGGAGCTGCTGCGTGAGGAACGCGAGACCGTGGCCGACCTCGCCCACCGCGTCCGCACCCCGCTCACCGCGTTGCGCCTGGACGCCGAAGCCCTCCCGGGACAGCAGGACGCGGCCCGGATCGGCGCCGGGGTCGACGCGGTGCAGCGCGCGGTCACGCAGGCGATCGAGCAGGCCAGGCGGCGCGGCAGCGGGCCAGGCGCGGGCCGCATCGGCAGCGACGCCGCCGCCGTGGTGCGGGAGCGGGTGGCGTTCTGGGCGGTGCTGGCCGAGGACACCGATCGGGAGACGACGGTCGAGATCACCCCGGGCCCGCTGCCGGTGGCGCTGGGCGCGGCCGACCTCGGCGCCTGCGTCGACGCGCTGCTGGGCAACATCTTCGCCCACACCCCGGACGGCACGTCCTTCGTGGTACGGCTCGCGCCCCGTCCCGGAGGCGGCGCCGTCTTCGTGGTCTCCGACGCCGGACCGGGGCTCCCGGACGGGGCGACCGTACGGCGTGGCGCCAGCGGTGGCCGCTCCACGGGTCTCGGGCTCGACATCGCCCGCCGCAGTGCGGAGCAGGCAGGTGGCCGGCTCGTGCTGGGCCGCTCCGCCCGTGGCGGGCTGGAGGTCGTGCTCGAGCTCGGAGGCCTTCAGGGCCCACCGGCCTAACGCGGTGTTAGGGCTGTGGCAGCGCGCCTCTAGGCCGGTGATCGACACCGTGATGTCGGCAAGCACCACGACCCTGAGGAGCAGAAATGTCCACGCCCCGCATCGTCATCGGTACGGCCGCCGCCGTCGCCACCCTGTTGATCGGTGGTACCGCGTTCGCTGTCGCGAGCACGGACTCCCCCACCCCCGTGCGGACCGCCACCGCCGACTCCGGGATCGGCGGCCCGGCGATCCCGACGCCGACCCCGACCAGCCCCGCGCCTGCTCAGCCCACCGTCCCGGGCGAGCTCTCCCGCACGGACGTCGACGACGACAGGTGTGACGACGACCGCTGGGACGACGACAACCGGGACGACCTGTGGGACGACGACCGGCGCGACGACCACCGGGACGACGACAGTCGGGACGACATCGGGCGGGACGACGACGGGCGGGACGACGACGGTCGGGACGACGACCGCTGGGACGACTGACCGGGAGGTGAGCCGGCCGGCCGCGGCCTGTGCTGCACGCTGACGAGGGCAGGCGACCTGGTCGCCTGCCCTCCGTCGGGAACGCGCTCAGCTGGAGCGGCTGCGCCGGATCAGGAAGATGATCAGCAGCAGCAGGAGGCCGCCGGCCACCGGGGCCACCCGCTTCAGCACCGGGGCACCCGCCGTGTCGAGCAGGTCGATCGCGTCGACCTCGCTGCGCAGGGACGGCGCAGGGGTCTTCGGCGCCGGGGTGGACTGCGCGGGAGTGGTGGGCGCGGTCGCCAGCACCGGGCCCTTGGCCGCCGTGGCGGTGGCCGTGGCAGGCGCCGCGGAGCCGTTGGTGCTGCCACCGCCGGCGGCTGCGGCCTCGGCACCGGCGGACGCCGGCGCGGACGACCCCTCGACCTCGGGCGCGAGCTTGCTGGCCACGCACGCCGAGAACTGCCCGATGATCTTGTCGGCGACGTCCGAGATGACGCCGCGTCCGAACTGCGCCGGGCGGCCGGTGATCGTCATGTCGGTCGCCATCGTGACCGCGGTCCGGGTGGGCCCGTCGGCCGTCATCGTGCCGGTGACGGTGGCCTTCGCCGTGCCGTTGCCGCGCGAGTCACGCCCGTTGGCCTCGATGACGACGACGTGGTTCTCGTCGTCGCGGCTGATGTAGGTGCCCTTGCCCTTGTAGGTCAGCGAGATGGGCCCGAGCTTCACCTTGACGGTGCCGGTGAACGAGTCGCCCTCGTACTCCTGGAGCGTGGCACCCGGGAAACACGGAGCCACCGTCTCGGGTGTGTTCAGCGCCTCCCACGCCTTCTCGATCGGCGCTTCGATCGTGAACTTGTTCTCCAACTGCATGAGTCGTCTCCTTCTCGGACCCCTGGCCGGCGAACCGCCGAGGGGCGTAAAGCCGTGGACGCCCGCTCCCGGGTGCTCGGAGCAGGCGTCCACGGTGGAACGATGAACGTCAGCCCACGGCCGCCAGCACCGCCCGGCCGGTGAGCACCTTGGCCAGGTGTTCACGGTAGTCGGCGGCCGCATCCGCGTCACTTGGAGCGGATGTGCCCTCCGTGACGTGGTCGGCGGCGGCGCGCACCGCGTCGGCGGTGGCAGGCTGACCGACGAGCGCCTGCTCGACGCCGGTGGCGCGGATCGGCGTGGTGCCCATGTTCGTCAGCCCGACCCGGGCCTCCGCGATGGTCCCACCCTCGACCCGGATGGCCGCCGCGATGGCGACCATCGACCAGGCCTGCGCGGTCCGGTTGAACTTCTCGTAGTGGCTCCCCCAGCCCGTGTACTTCGGGAACCGGATCTCGGTGAGGATCTCGCCCTCGCCGATCGCCGTGGTGAAGTAGTCCACGAAGAACTCGCTCGCCGGCACCGTGCGCGTGCCGTCCGCACCGGCGATCACCAGCTCGGCGTCCAGCGCCAGCGCCACGGCGCCCAGGTCACCGGCGGGGTCGGCGTGGGCCAGCGAGCCGCCGAGGGTGCCCCGGTGGCGCACCTGGCCGTCGGCCACCGTCTCCGTGGCCTGGGCGAGCAGCCTGACGTGCTGCTTCACCAGGTCGTCCCGAATGACGTCGTAGTAGGCGGTCATCGCACCGATCGCGATGCGGTCGCCGTCCTCGCGGATGCCCCGCAGCTCCGGGATCCCCCCGAGGTCGATCAGCACCGACGGCGTCGCGAGCCGCAGCCGCAGCACCGGGATCAGGCTCTGGCCGCCGGCCAGGATCTTGGCGTCGTCGCCGCCGTCGCGCAGCGCCGTGATGGCCTCGGCCACCGACGACGGCTTGACGTAGTCGAACTTGGACGGGATCACTGGACCTCTCCCTGAGGGTTGTTCGGGTCGATCGAGCCCAGACCGGCACCCGGCGAGTGGGTGTCGACCGGGGTCTCCTGGGTGGAACGCCCCTGTGCGTCCTGGAGTGCCCGCCACACGCGCTGCGACGTGCACGGCATCTCGACGTCGCGGACGCCGAGGTGGCGCAGCGCGTCGAGCACGCCGTTCACGATCGCGGGCGTCGAGGCGATCGTGCCCGCCTCGCCGACGCCCTTGACGCCGAGCGGGTTCGACGTGGCCGGGGTGCTCACCGTGCGGGTGTCGAAGCTCGGCAGGTCGGCCGCCGAGGGCAGCGTGTAGTCGACGAACGTGCCGTTGACCAGCGTGCCCTGGTCGTCGTAGTTGGCCTCTTCGAACAGCGCCTGCGCGATGCCCTGGGCGAGGCCGCCGTGCACCTGGCCCTCGACGATGAGCGGGTTGACCACGTTGCCGATGTCGTCAACGCAGACGTACTTGCGCAGGTCGACGTGCCCGGTCTCGGTGTCGATCTCGATGGCCGCCAGGTGCGTGCCGTGCGGGAACGAAAAGTTCTCCGGGTCGTACACGGCGTCGGAGTCGAGCGAGGGCTCCATGTCCTCCGGGTAGTCGTGCGCCATGAACGCGGCGAACGCGATCTCCTGGATCGACCTGCCCTTGTCCGTGCCGCGGACGGTGAAGTTGCCACCCGCGAACTCGATGTCGTCCTCGGACGCCTCGAGCAGGTGCGCCGCGATCTTCTTGGCCTTCGCGATGACCTTGTCGGCGGCCTTCACGATCGCGATGCCACCGACCACGAGCGAGCGCGAGCCGTAGGTGTCGAGGCCCTTCGGTGAGATCTGCGTGTCGCCGTGCAGGACCTCGACGTCCTCGAACGGCACGCCCAGCTGGTCGACGACGATCTGGCTGAACGCCGTCTCGTGGCCCTGGCCGTGCGCCGAGGCGCCCGTGATCACCTCGACCTTGCCGGTGGCGAGCATCCGGATGCTCGCGGCCTCCCAGCCGCCCGCGCCGTAGGACAGCGAACCCAGCACCCGCGAGGGCGCGAGACCGCACATCTCGGTGAACGTCGAGATGCCGATCCCGAGCTGGACGGGGTCGCCCGAGCGCCGCCGCTCCTCCTGCTCACGACGCAGGCCCGCATAGTCGAACAGCTCCATCGCCTGCTGCGTGGCCTGCTCGTAGTTGCCCGAGTCGTAGGTCAGCCCGCACACCGTGGTGAACGGGAACTCCTCGTGCTTGATCCAGTTCTGCTCGCGCAGCTCCATCGGGTCGCGGCCGAGCTCGACGGCGAGCTCGTCCATGATCCGCTCGACGGCGAACGTGGCCTCCGGCCGCCCGGCGCCGCGATAGGCGTCGGTCAGCGTCTTCGTGGTGAAGACGTTGGTGCACGTGAACCTGTAGGCCGGGAACTTGTAGATCGCGTTGAACATGAACGCGCCGAGGATCGGCACGCCCGGACCGACCAGGCCGAGGTAGGCACCCATGTCGGCCAGTAGCTTGACGTCCAGGCCGGTGACCGTGCCGTCCTTCTTCGCCGTGATCGTGATGTCCTGGATCTGGTCGCGGCCGTGGTGGGCGGCGAGCAGCGACTCCGAGCGCGTCTCGCTCCACTTGACGGGCTTGCCCAGCTTCTGCGCGAGTGCGACGACGAGCATCTCCTCGGGCAGCACACCGATCTTGCCCCCGAAGCCGCCGCCCACGTCCGGGGCGATGACCCGCAGCTTGCTCTCGGGCACCCCGAGCGTGACCGTCGTCATCGTCCGCAGGATGTGCGGCACCTGGGTGGCCGCGTAGAGGGTGATCTGCTCGCCGGTCGGGTCGCACACCGCGGACCGCGGCTCCATGAACGCCGGGATCAGGCGCTGCTGGCGGAACCGGCGCCGCACGACCACCTGGTCGGGGTCGGCCTCGGCAGCCGAGATCGCGTCGCTGACACTCGTGCCGGTGCCGGCCTCGCCCGAGTCGAACACCCAGGTGGCGTTCTCGTTCGTCCCCAGGTCGGGGTGGACGAGGGTGGCGCCGTCGGCGAGTGCGGCCTCCATGTCGAGCACGGGGTCGAGCGGCTCGTAGTCGATCTCGACGAGGTCGGCGGCGTCGCGGGCCTCCGCGGGGCTCCGGGCGACGATGACGGCCACGCCCTCACCGGCGAAGTGCACGGTGCCGGTGGCGAGCACGGGACGCTGCGGCGCCTTCATGTCCGGGGTGACCGGCCACGCGCAGGGTAGGCCGACCCCCTCGAGGCCCAGGTCGGCGGCCGTGTAGACGCCGACGACACCCGGAGCCTGCTCGGCCTCGGACTTGTCGACGCCCGTGATCGTCGCGTGCGCGAGCGGTGAGCGGACAACGGCGATGTGCAAGGTGCCCGACGGCGTGATGGCGTCGGTGTAGCGGCTGCGGCCCGTGATGAGACGGGCGTCCTCCTTGCGGGGTCGGGCCTTTCCGAACTCGACGGTGGGTTCCGCGGTCGCGGTCATCTAGTCGCCCCCTCCGGCCACGGACACCGGCGACTGCACGTCGGCCTGGGCGCCCGGCTTCATCTTCTCCGCGGCGCTCTGGACGGCGCGGACGATGTTCTGGTACCCGGTGCAGCGGCAGAGGTTGCCCTCGATGCCCTCGCGCACCTCCTGCTCGTTGGGGTCGGGGTTGTCCCCGAGCAGGTCGATGGACTGCATGATCATCCCCGGCGTGCAGTAGCCGCACTGCAGCGCGTGGCACTCGTTGAAGGCTTCCTGCACCGGGTGCAGCTTGCCGTCACGCGCGATGCCCTCGATCGTCGTGACCTCGGCACCATCGACCTGGACGGCCAGCACGGAACAGGACTTCACACTCTGCCCGTTCAGGTGGACGGTGCAGGCTCCACAGTTGCTGGTGTCGCACCCGACCAGGGTGCCCGTCTTGCCGAGGCGTTCCCGCAGATAGTGGACCAGCAACGTGCGGGGCTCGACGTCGTCGGCGTACACCACGCCGTCGACCGTGACCCGGACCTGTGCCATGAGATCTTCTCCTCAACCGCGACCACGGTGTCGTATCGCGCCAGCATGTCTTCCGGAGGGCCGGCCGAGGTGGTCGCACCACCATCCGGGCCGCCACGCCGTTGTGGCGGCGACCACATCACACCCCTGTTGATCCGGCGGCGCAACGGGTCCCCTTCCGACCGGTATACCCACCCGCAGGTGACCTCGGGGCGAACAAATCACTCACCAGGCCTTCCCTCCGCGGATGCGGCGCAATATCGCACCCCGGAAACGCATCGGCAGACCGGGTGAGCGGTTGGTCTCACCCATCCGGATTACTCCCGACGGACGGCTGCATCCACCGGCAACGGTGGTCCGTCGTGGTCCGAAGATCCGCTACGACCCCGTACCGACCGGCCGGAGCGGTTCCGTCGTGCGGTGCCGCAGTGCGCCCCACCACAGGCCGGTGCCGTACGCCAGGTCGTCGAGCCGGTGCGCCACCAGGTGCCCGAGCAGCCCTGGTCGCACGGACGCGTCCCGGCCGCGGTGGCGCCACCAGTCGACGATGCCCTCCGCCACCGCAACGGCCGCCACCGTGCGCCGCGCCCGCCGCGACAGCAGGCACGCGGCGAGCGACACGGGCCAGTAGTGCCGCGTCACGCCGTCGGCCGTCTGTGCCACCGTGCCCACCGCACCCATCGCGATCAGCCGGGCCGCCGTGGCGCGCGGACGGCGCACCGGCAGCTTCCGCGCCAGCCGCTGCGCCGCCGCGGCGCTCACCGCCACCGCAGCAGCCGCTGACCACGGGGTGCCCACCAGCACCAGCGCCCCGACCGCCGCCGACCACGGGCTGAGCACCATCGGCGGCACGGAACCGGGGTGCGCCACGGCGAGCGGCGCCGCACCCGTGCCGTAGTAGGCCTTGCGCAGCCACCAGGCCGCCGGCGTGGTCCGGTGGTCGTGCGCGACCCGGGCGGCCGGCTCATAGCGCAGCCGCCAGCCGGCCTCGTGCATGCGCAGCACCAGGTCGACGTCCTCGGCCACCCGCATCCCGTCGTCGAAACCGGGCCCGACCGCGGTGCGGCGCACGAGCACGGCGGCGCTCGGCACGTACGCGACGCGCGAGCGCGGCACCACCAGCGCCGGGTCCGGACCAAGGTCCAACGATGACCGGACGGCCTCGTACCGGGCCAGCAGCCCGTCGATCCGCGACAGGGGTCCCGGGGGCAGGGCGACGATCCGCGGCGCCGCGAGCCCGACCGCGGGATCGGCGAAGAGCGCCAGCAGCGGCTCCAACCAGCCGGGCAGGGGCACCACATCGGAGTCGAGGAACGCCACCAGCGCAGTGGTCGCCGCGGCGAGCCCCGCGTTGCGGGCGGCGGCCGGGCCGAGCGGCCGCTCGTGGCGGAGCACCCGCGCACCGGCGGCGGCGACCCCGCCGACCCCGTCCGCGTCCACCGACCCGTCGTCCACGACGATCACGCCACCCAGGCCGCCGGGCAGAGCGGCGAGGAGCCGGCGCAGGCCGTCGACGCGGTCCTTCACCGGCACCACCACGGTGACGTCGCAGGCGGACGGCACGTCGCCGCCGGGAACGGCCACCGGGTGGGCCATCCCGGCGTCCACCAGAGCCCGGGCCAGCCGCGCCGAGGCCTCGTCGCCCACGGTGCAGATGCCGTCCGCGGCGAGCAGGTCCCGGGCCGCCCGGGCGAGGCGCAGCATGCGCGGCGGCGCGCCCCCGAACATGACCTCGCCGTCGTCGACCGTCCACACCCTCCGGTCGAGGGCGATCCGGAACCCCGCGGGAAGGCGTGTCCGGGCCGGGCCGGCGGGTACCTCGATCACGGCGCCGATCGTGTCACGGCCAGGGGCGCCGCCGCGGTGAGGCGGTCAGGCCGGGCGCGCGACCAGCAGCGGCACGACCTGCTCGGCCACGGTGAGGGAGCCGTGCTGGCCCGGCAGGCCCGCGAGCACGGGCTCGGCCACCGAGCGGACCACGGCCGTGCCGCCGCGGGCGGCGACCACGACGTCCCCGATCCGGTTGCGCATGCGCTGGTCGACCCGCCCGAACCAGCCTTCGGCGACGGCCTGCTCGCCCGGTACGACCCAGGCGCCGTCGCCGAGGACCGCTCGCCACGCGGCCAGCACGTCGTCCTGGGCGCCGGGCTGCACGTAGACGTGCCGCGACCGGGGGTCGCCGCCCAGCAGGTCGACGCCGGAGCGCAGCGCCGGGTCGGTGTCGGCGTCGACGACCCGGTCGACCCGGACCATCCCGTGGTCGCCGGTCACCACCAGCATTCCGTCGGGCGGGAGATGCTCGGCGACCAGCGCGGCCAGCCGGTCGACCTGGCTCAGCTGCAGCCGCCACGGCAGCGTCCCCGGTCCGTACAGGTGACCCAGGGCGTCGAGGTCGGCGTGGTAGCCGTAGACCAGCCGCCTGCCCTGGCCCGCGAGCGCCCCGATCATCTCGGCGGCGAGGTCACCGAGCGCGTACGTGCCCGCGTACCGCCCGCCGCGCAGCGCCGCGCGGGTGAGGCCCGAACCGCCGAACTCCGCCTTCGACACCACCGTGACCTCGACGCCCGCGGCCGCCGCCCGCTCGAACACCGTGGTGCTCGGCTGGATCTCCTCGGGCGGCCGCCGCTCCCGCAGGTCGACGGGCTCCGGCGTCCCGACCGACCGCCACTGGAGGGTGTCGAGCAGCTCGTCGGGGGCGGTGCGGAAGGAGATGCCGAGCATGCCGTGCGCGCCCGGTGGCAGGCCGGTGCCCAGCGAGGTGAGGCTGATCGACGTGCTGGACGGGAAGCCGACCGTGAGCGGGCCGGCGTCGGACAGGCCCGCGAGGAACGGCGCGTCGGCGGCGTGCGTGCGGAGGAGTTCGCTGCCGAGCCCGTCGACCAGCAACAACGCGACGGCCGGGGCCGGGGCGAGCTCCAGGCCCGGCTGCCCGGGTGCCTCGCCGGGCACACCGAGCGCGGTGAGCAGAGCGGGCAGCACTTCGGCGAGCGAACGGTGCCCGTACACGGGCAGGACGGGATCGGTCACGACGTCCAGCATCGCACCGCGGGGGCGCCCCGATCCCCGGCCGCCCGTTGCAGCAAAGCCACTTTCATGCAGCCACGTTGCGTCAAAGTGGCTTTGCTGCAACCCCGGGGGAGCTCAGCTCAGCGCGCCTCGGGAGGTCGGGGTCCAGTTCTCGACGGCGCTGCGGAGGCGGGCGGCCATCTCCGTCAGCAGCCGCTCGCCCTCCTGCGCGGTGGCGCCGGCCGGGTCGCCCAGCACGCCGTTCGGGCTCACGGCGGCGACGCCCCCGCTGCGCAGGTCGGCGAGCAGGTCGGTGAGCGGGGCGGTGTTGCCCGCCGCCGCCTCGTCGAGACGGACGAGCCCGGGGGCCAGTGCGAGCAGCAGCGACGTCTCGGTGCGGCCGGCGTGGGCGTCGCCGCCCGCCACGCCGCAGCCGAACCACGCCGCGTCCCGGCCTTCGGCGCGCAACTGCACCACGGCGTCGGAGACGGTGGGGAGGTTGCCGCCGTGACCGTTGACGAACACCAGCCGAGCGGCCCAGCGGCCGGCCGAGCGGCCCAGCTCGACCAGCACCGCGCGCAGCGCCTCGTGCCCGATGGAGAGCGTCCCGGGGAACGCCTCGTGCTCGCCCGACGCGCCGAAGGCCAGCGCGGGCGCCACCAGCACACCCGGCGCTGCGTCGGCAGCGCGGCGGGCGACGGCGGCGGCGACGCGGGCGTCGGTGTCCAGCGGCAGGTGCGGGCCGTGCTGCTCCAGCGACCCGACGGGGACGAGAAGCGTGTGCCGCGCCTCCAGCTCGGTCCAGGTGCGGCTGCCCAGCGAGCCGGCGGACGGGTTCACAGCGCGACTCCGATGCGGTGGCCCTCACGGACGGCGGCGGCGGCCCGGCGCGGGGCGAGGCAGTCGCCGATCCGGTGCACCGGAACGTCCTGCCCGCGCAGCGCCCGCCACAGCGCGTCCTCCGGTTCCGGTGGTACGGCGGTCACGACCCAGTCGTACCCGATCTCGGTGACGGCATCGACGGCGTGGTCGAGCACGGTGAGCACCACGCCGGACCGGGCGGGCGCCGCGGCGAGCACGACCCGGTCGGTGGTCATCGTGATCCCGGCGGCGTGCGCGCGGCGGTGGAACAGCTCCATGTCGAGCGTCAGGCCGAGGTCCTGGCCGACCACCATCGCCGGAGTGGCGATCTCCACCGCGCAGCCGGCCGCCACGAGGTGCTCGGCCACGGAGGTGGCCGGGTGGAAGCCCAGCTCGTCGTACACGAGCACGGAGCCCGTCGGCGCCACGCGGCCGGACAGCACGTCCCGCACGTCGGCGACGCGCGCAAGCGAACCGGCCCACGCCGGACGGGCCGGGCGGGCGCCGGTCGCGAGCACCACGGCGTCGGGCCGCTCGCGCTCGACGAACGCGGCGTCCACGGTGACGCCGGTGCGGATGTCGACGCCGTCGCACTCGGCGAGCAGGTCCCGCACCACCGCCGCGAACCCGGCTCGCCCCGGCGTCGACGCGGCCACCGCCACCTGCCCGCCTGTCCGCTGTTCGCGCTCGCACAACGTCACCCGGTGCCCCCGCGCCGCCGCGGTGGCCGCGGCGCTGAGCCCGGCGGGGCCCCCACCGACGACGAGGACGGCCCGGCCGCGCCGCAACGGGCGACTCGCCCACGGAATTTCGGCGACTCGCGCGCCGGAAACGGGCGACTCGCGGGGGATGCGGGGCGGGGGCAGCGCCACCGCCTCCTGCCCCGCCCGCGGGTTCACCAGGCACCCCAGCGACTGGTTGAGCCCCACCCGCCCGGCACACTCCTGGTTGCACCCCACGCACGTGCGGCCCGGCCGTCCGCTGCGGGCGTGCGCGGCGAACTCCGGGTCGGCGATCTGTCCGCGGACGACCCCCACCAGGTCGCAGTGGCCCTCGGCCAGCGCGCGGGCGGCGTCGGCGGGGTCGGTGAACCGGCCGACCCCCACCACCGGCAGCGCGACGGCCGCCCGGATCGCGGCCGCGACGGGCAGCGCGTACCCGGCACGCACCGGCATCGGCGGCTCGACCAGGTGCAGCGTGGCGGTCGCGACGCCGACCGAGGTGTTCAGGTAGTCGATCCGGCCGTCCGCGGCCAGCAGCTGTGCCGTGGCCACGGCCTCGGCGAGCGTCGTGCCGCCGGGGATCCCCTCGTCACCGCAGAGCCGCACCCCGAGCACGCGCCGCGGGCCGATCGCCTCGCGCACCGCGGCGAGCACCTCCAGGACGATCCGCGCCCGCCCGGCCAGGTCACCGCCGTAGCGGTCGGTGCGCCGGTTCGTGAGCGGGGAGAGGAACTGCCGCAGCAGCGACGCCTGCGAGCACTGGATCTCGACCCCGTCGAAGCCGCCGGCGGCGCAGTGGCCCGCGGTGCGCGCGTATCCGGCCACGACCTCGCGGATCTCCGCTGCCGTGATCTCCTTCGGGACCTCGCGGAACAGCGGGTCGGCCACCGGCGATGGCGCCAACAGCGGCCGTCGCGAGTACAGGCCCGACGACTGCCCGCCGTTGTGGTTGAGCTGCGCGAGCACCGGGACGCCGTGGGCGTGCACGGCCGCTGTGAGCCGCCGGTAGCCGGGCACGGCGGCCGGATCGTGCCCGCGCAGCAGCTTCTCGTAGGGCCGGTCGTCCGGGTGCACCGAGTGCTCCTCGGTGACGATCAACCCGGCCCCGCCCGCGGCACGTGCCGCGTAGTAGGCGGCGTGCCGCTCGGTGGGCAGCCCGTCGAGCGCGCTGCCCGTCAGATGCGCGCAGAACACGATCCGGGTGGGCAGCGTCAACGGCCCCACCCGCAGCGGTGAGAAGAGCGTCATCCTGATGCGCCGACCGTGAACGCGGCACGGCGGCCCTCGAGCACGGCCTCGTGCACCGTGCGGGGCGCGACGCAGTCCCCGGCCCGCCGCAGCTGCGGCCGGGCCCGCCACAGCTCGTCGGCGGGCAGCCGGTGGCCGCAGTCGATGACCACCGCGCAGCCGATCTCGCGGCGCGCGCCGGTCCAGACGTGCTCCAGCACCGCCCGCCCGTCGCGCACGTCGAGCAGCCGCGTGCGCAGCTCCCGCACCACCCCCGCGCGCTGCAACCGGATGTTCGCCGGGACGAGGTCGCCGGTGCGGGCCAGCTGGACCCCGGCCACCTGGTCCGGGGTGACGAGGACGGCGGCCCGTCCCGCGGCCGCGACCTGCTCGGCGATCCCGACGCCGGTCGCGTCCCCGACCGGGTCGTGCACCACCACCGTGCCTGTAGGCCGGCGCGCCAGCACCGCCGCCGTCGACCCGGCCGCCAGCACGGCGGACTCGAAGGCGGCGGCGTCGAGGAAGACGGCGTCGAGGACGGCCGGCCCCCCGATCGGCGACTGCGCCGGGCGCGAACCGGTGGCGAGCAGCACCGCCTCTCCCGCGCGCTCGGCCGCGTCGAGCAGCGCCGGATCGGCCTCGGCGCCCAGCTCCACTGCCACCCCCAGGCGCGCCAGCTCGCGCTCCCACCACGGCACGAGCAGACCCATCCGCGCCCGGCCGGGCACCGCGGCGGCGAGCCGCAGCGCGCCGCCGAGCCGGCCGTCCCGCTCGAGGAGGCGCGCCCGGTGCCCGCGCAGCGCCAGCACCCGCGCCGCCTCCATCCCGGCCGGTCCCCCACCGACCACGACGGCGGCGCGGCTCACGGCGTCGGTGCCCTCGACGGGCGGGTCCTCGGTCTCGTGCCCGGCACGGGGCTCGGCGTCGTCGGAGACGACCGGGTTGCGCGGGTCGCGGACCGCGGTGCGCGCGTTGGACAGCGTGCACGGGCGGATCCGCTCCGCCGTCCCGGCCCGGACGTGCCTCACCAGGTCCGGCTCGGCGATCTGCGCTCTCGTCATCTCGACGAGATCGGCGACGCCCTGGTCGAGTGCCTGCTGTGCGGACGCCGGGTCCACCACGCTGCCCTGCAGGACGACGGGGACGGCCACGGCGGTGCGCACCCGCGCGCAGAGCCCGCGGTTGAAGCCGGGCTCCTCGTGCATGTCGGGGCGGGTCGCCCAGACCGACAGGCCCGACCCACGAACCGGCACCAGGTAGTCGACGGTCCCGGCGACCGCGCCGGCCACCGCGGTCCCCTGCTCCGGGGTGATCCCGGCCCACGGGGCCAGCTCGTCGCAGCACAGCCGCAGCCCCAGCACGCCGTCCGCGCCGAGGCCGGCCCGCACCGCCGTGAGCACCTCCCGGAGCAGGCGGACGCGGTCGGCGCCGTAGGTGTCGCGGCGGCGGTTGGTGAGCCCGGACAGGAACTGGCGCAGGATCGAGTGCTGGCCGGCGGCGACCTCCACGCCGTCCAGTCCGGCGGACACGGCGGAGGTTGCCGCCGCGGCGAACCCGGCGACCAGCGCGTCGATCTCGGGCTGCTCGACCACCATCGGCACCTCGCGGGTGCCGGGGTCGGCCACCCCGGACGGCGCCCAGAGCGCCTGCTGCCCGTACGCGGAGCTGCCCTGCCCGCCCGAGTGCCCGAGCCCGGCGAGCACCAGCGAGCCGTACGGGCGGCACGCCTGCGCGACCGCCGCCCAGCCGGGCCCGGCGTCGGCGGCGAGCGGCGCCCGCTCGTAGGGCCAGTCCGACCCGTGCACGCTCGCCACCTCGGTGACGATCACCCCGGCCCCACCGGCGGCCCGCCGGGCGTAGTAGGCGACGTGCCGCGATGAGATCTCCCGGCGCCACGCCAGGTTCGTCTCGTGCGGCCCGAACAGCACCCGGCTGGGCGCCGTGCGTCCGCGCAGCACGACCGGCCCGGCCAGCCGTGGCACGTGCGCCTCCGACGTGGGCCGGATCGAGGTCAGCTCCCGGCCACCGGGACCCGCAGGCGCGAGTCGGAGGCGTCGCCGGGCATCCCGGCCAGCGGGCTCGTCTCGCAGGCGCGGTCCGGCTGGGCCGCGGGTCCGGTGCCGGCACCGGCCCGGCTCGGCATGCCGATCTGCACCGGCACCGGACCGCGGGCGTTGCGCGGCGCCGAGCGGGAGTGGTCCACGTCCGACCGCGGGACCAGGGTGCTCCCGTCGCGCGCGGCGAGCGCCTCCTCGCCGAACCCGCGCACGCACTCCGGGTCCGGACCGTCCAGCGGCAGGCCGGTGAAGAACTTGGCCGCCATGCAGCCGCCCTGGCAGGAGTCGTAGAAGCCGCAGCTGCGGCACGCGCCGCCGGTCTGCGGCTGACGCAGCTGCGCGAACAGCTCCGAGTGCTGCCAGACCTGCTGGAACCCGCCCGGCGACCGGACGTTGCCCGCGAGGAAGTTCTCGTGGATGGCGAACGGGCACGCGTAGACGTCCCCGACCGGGTCGATCAGGCAGACCACGCGCCCGGCGCCGCACAGGTTGAGCCCGGGGAGGGACTCGCCGTACGCGGAGAGGTGGAAGAAGGAGTCGCCGGTCAACACACCCTCGCCGTGCGCGACGAGCCAGTCGTAGAGCTGACGCTGCTGCCCCGCGGTGGGGTGCAGCTCGTCCCAGACGTCGGCGCCACGCCCGGACGGCCGCAGCCGGGTGATGCGCAGCTGCGCTCCGAACCTGTCCGCGATGGCCTTGAAGTCGTCGAGCTGGTCGACGTTCTGCCGCGTCATGACGACACTGATCTTCGGCTGGGCGAACCCGGCCGCCGCGAGGTTCTCCAGAGCCCGGATCGCCGTGGCGTACGAGCCGGGGCCCCGCACGTGGTCGTTGACGTCGGCGGTGGCGCCGTCAAGGGAGATCTGGACGTCGACGTAGTCGGTGGCCGCGAGCTGCCGGGCCCGCTTCTCGTCGAGCTTGATCCCGTTGGTCGAGAACTTCACCCCGACGTCGTGGCCGACCGCGTAGTCGAGCAGCTCCCAGAAGTCGGAGCGCACGGTCGGCTCGCCACCGCCGATGTTGACGTAGAAGACCTGCATCCGCTGCAGCTCGTCGATCACGCCCTTGGCCTCTGCGGTGGTCAGCTCCCGCGGATCCCGGCGTCCCGACGACGACAGGCAGTGCACGCACGCCAGGTTGCAGGCGTAGGTGAGCTCCCAGGTGAGGCAGATCGGTGAGTTCAGGCCGTACTGGAAGTGCTCGACCAGTTTCACTGCGACTCCGTCTCTACGACGTCTAGTGCGGTGGCCACGAACGTTGCCGGGTTGATCGCGGGATCCAGGTGGTTCCTCGCAAGGCGCCGTCCGCAGCTCATACCGGGGTATTTGCCAGGACGGCAACGCCGCGAGGGGCCGCCTGGGCCAGCGAGGAACCCGGTGGACGTTTGTGGCCGCCGCACTAGGACCGCTGCTCGATGGTGCCGTTGGCGGCCAGGCCGGCCAGGGCGCGCAGGTACGCCGGGCGCTGCGTGTCCTCCACGTCGGCCGCGTCGATCGCGGCGTGCACGGAGTGGTGCTGCTCCAGGCCGGACACGACCGCGACCAGCTGCGGCGTCTTCAGGAACGACAGCCTGCGGGTGCCGAAGTGGTAGACGAGCGCCCCGAACGGCTCGGGGCGCAGCGCCACCCGCGGACTGCAGCGGTAGGCGCGGTCCGGGTCGAACGGGTCGCTCGGGGCGGGGTCAGTAGACACCGCACATGCCGTCGATCGAGACCTCCTCGACGAGCATCTCCTCGACGACGGGCTCCTCGGTCGCGGACTCGGACTGCTCGATCGGGGGCATGGAAGGCCTCCTGCCGTCGACGGGGTTGTCCGCCGCACGTTAATTGGCACCCGGTGCCAATGACAAGGCTCGGCGGCATCCCGTCCCGGTTTCCGGCACGGCGGTCCCGCTCCCGAGCCGCGCAGGCGGCATGCTGCCTACCGTGCCCGGTCCCCTCCTGCACCTGACCACGCCCGCCGAGTGGCGGTCCGCCCTCGCCGCCGGCGCGATCGCGCCGGCCTCCCTCGCCGACCTCGGGTTCGTCCACCTGTCCACGCCGGAGCAGGTGGCGCTGCCGGCCGGGCGGCTCTTCCGCGGCCGCACCGACCTCGTGCTGCTCGTGCTCGACCCCGACCGCATCGTCGTCCCGGTCCGCTTCGAGCCCGGTCTGCCGACCGATCCGCCCTCGATGCGCTTCCCGCACGCCTACGGTCCCGTGCCCACCGCGGCCGTGCTCGCCGTGCTGCCGTACCGCCCGCAACCGGACGGCGGGTTCGACGCTCCCGAGCTCGGGCCCGTCGGCCCCGGTTGGCGCCACGGCGTCCTCGAACCGTCGGTGCTGCGGAGAACGGCCACCGCCGAGGTGCCCGTCACGGGCGGGGTCGCCGTCCGCACCGCGGCGGTCCCCGCGTCACCGGCACACAACCAGCTGCTGGTGAACGGCCGGGTGGACGCGGCTGCGGTAGACGCCGACGCCGACCGCGTCCTCAACGGCACGGCACAGCGCTGGGCCCTGCTCTCCGGAGCGCACCTGGCGGACACGGCAGCCGGGCTCGCCGGCCGCGGCTGGGAGGTGCAGGAGATGGTCGGGATGGCGGCGCCCGCGGGCGGGGAACCGGTCGCGCGCGTCGAGCAGGTCGACGCCGAGGCGTTGCGCCCGTTGATCGACGCCTCCTGGCGGCGCGACCTGCCCGGCATCCGCGACGAGGAGATCACCCAGGCCGTCGACGGACGGCGACTCGAGGAAGCCGTCGTCGACGTCCGTTACCTCGCCGTCCCCGCCGGTGGGGAGCTCGTCGCCTCGGCCGTCCTCGCGATCGACGGCGGCACCGCCCTGCTCGACGCCGTGAGCACGGAGCCGGAGCATCGCAGGCGCGGGCACGGCGACGCCCTGCTCCGCACGGCGATGGCCATGGCGGCACAGGCCGGCTGCGACCTGGTCGTCCTGAACGCGGCCGTCGACGACTGGACCAGGCACTGGTACACGCGCCGCGGCTTCGCCGAGGTCGGGCGCTCCTGGTCGGCCCGGCTCACCACGTGAGGGCGGCGGCCACGACCTGCCCCGTCACCCGGTGAGCAGGACGGCGGCGCGCTCGGCGATGGCGTAGACGGTGGCGTTGGTGTTGGCGGAGACGATCGAGGGCATCACGGAGGCATCGGCCACGCGGAGCCCGTCGATCCCGTGCACCCTCAGGTCGCTGTCCACGACCGCCGCGTCGTCGGAGCCGATCCGGCAGGTGCCCACCCCGTGGAAGTACGGCAGCAGGCTCCTCCGCACGTAGTCCTGCACCCGGTCGGCGCCGAACACGTCGAGGCCGGGCAGCGCCTCGGCGTCACGCCAGGGGTCCAGCGCAGGCGCGTCGCCGATCTCCCGCGCCATCCGCAGCCCGAGGGCCATCAGCTGCAGGTCCCGCTCGTCGGTGAGGTAGGCGGGGTCGAGCAGGGGCGCCGCGGCCGGGTCGGCCGTGGCCAGCCGCACCGTTCCGCGGCTGCGCGGGTTCATCAGCGAGACCGCGATCGTGTAGCCCTCCTGGGGACCCGGGAGCGTCATGACGTCGTAGTAGGGCATGGCGACGAACAGGATCTGCAGGTCAGGGCCGTCGGTGTCGGGACCGCTGCGCACGAGACCGATCGCCTCGCCGTGGTTGTTCGCACTGGCGGCCATCGGCTGCCTCGAGGTGTAGACGACGGTCGTCATGGGGTGGTCGTGCATGTTCGCGCCGACACCGGGGAGGTCGAGTGTCACGTCGACACCGACCTCGCGCAGGTGCGCCTGGGGACCGATGCCGGACAGCAGGAGCAGCTGCGCCGACCCGACGACACCCGCGGTCAGCACCACCTCCCTCGTGCACGCCGCCGTGACCACCTCGGTGCCCACGCGGTACTCCACGCCGGTGCAGCGGCCGCCCTCGACGAGGACCCGGTGGACCGGCGCATCGGTCACCACGTCGAGGTTGGGTCGCCGCAGCGCCGGCCGGAGGTAGGCGTCCGCGGCGCTCTGCCTCTCCCCGTCGACGATGTTGAGGTCGGGCAGACCGAACCCCTCCTCCCGGCCGCCGCTGATGTCGGTGGCCACCGGATGACCCGCCTCGGCCGCCGCGTCCAGCAGCGCCCGCACCGCCGGGTTCGGCTCCGCCGGCCGGACGGTCAGCGGACCGCCGACGCCGCGCAGGGCCGGGTCGCGACCCTCGACGTTCTCGGTGCGCCGGAAGTACGGCAGCAGGTCGGCGAACCCCCACCCCTTCGCTCCCGCCTCGGACCACGCGTCGTAGCTGGAGTAATGCCCGCGGGTGAAGACCATGCCGTTCAGTGCGGACGAGCCGCCGAGTCCGCGCCCCCGCGGCCAGGGCATCGGTGACCCGGTGGCAGCCAACTCGACGGTGCTCGTGCACCAGTCCATCGACGAGCCCAGGAGCGTGGGCCACGCCGGCGGTACCGCCGAGGCCTCCAACGGCTGCCCGGCCCCGGCCTCCAGCAGGAGGACGCGAACGTTCTCGTCCTCGGAGAGGCGGGTGGCCAGCACACAGCCGGCACTACCTCCACCGACGACGATGAAATCGTGAACAGATGCCGGGAAAGCCATTCCCCACGCCCTTCGGATGAGCCGAAACTACTCCCGGCCCCAGCGTGCACATCTTTTCCCCGGCGCTCCTGCGCTGTGCCGCCCAGCGGCACAGCGATCACCAGCCGCCGTCCCGCCCGACATTGTCGACGTCGATGCCGATGCTCTCGCTCATGCGATGCAGCGCTTTCACGAACTGCTCGACGCCCCGGCCACGGGGCAGCGTGAGGGTGAGAGCACCGACCTCACCGGTGGCGAGCGGGAACAGATCCGCGATGCATTCGTACCCGGGCCCGACCGAGCCACGTTCGATCGCCGGGCCGCCGGCCGCCATGGCGAGCGCCGCGGCCGAGGCCGGGTGCGCGGCCATGCTCATCTGCTGCTCCGGAGAGATCCGCGGATCGATCAGTGCGCCGCTGACCTGGTCCAAGGTCACCGGACCCGCGGCGTCGCCCACGGAGAGGAAAGTGGAGGCACCGGTGGCCAGCGCAATCCTGCGCAGGCGTGGCCTGGTGACATATCTCAATCCGGACACCGATCGCGAATCCACCCCGACCTGTCTCATCGTGAGGCCGATGGTCCAGGCCCGTCCCACGCGTTCGACGGCGCCTTCGGCGGCCATCTGCACCAGCAGCCGTTGAACGGTCGACTTGGGTAGCCCGACGCGTCGCGACAAAGTGCTGACGCCCAACGGCGCAGTCTCTTCCCGCAACTCACGCAAAACCGCGAATACCCCGCGGACCACACTGCGGCCAGCGCTGTCGTCCGCCGCCGACTCCCTCGTCACCCCACAAACATACCGAGGCAGGCAGGTTGCCCAATCGCCGATCATCGGCTGTGCCACTTACCGAATTGTTACGCGTCACCAGTGGGTGGAAATGCCGGGAGAACGACCATCGGCGACATTCCGCAGCGGCTCGGCACCCGGCTGGTGGGCACGGTGCGGACCCGGCCCTCGGCACCGCACTAGAGTCCGGGCCCGGCGGACGGCCCCCGCTCCGCGTGACACGAGGGAGCGCCGTTCCGTGTGGCCCGCTGACGGCGTCCCGCCTGCCCGACCACCCTGGACGGGCCGGGTGGTGACCGCGGCGGGTGTGCTCGTGATGGTCGCCGCCGTCGCGGTGGCCCAGCGGTACACGCTCTTCTGGTTCGACCCCGACGAGGGATGTGCGCTCCACGGTCGATGTGCCACCCCGGAATCGGCGAACATGCTGCGTGCCATGTGGTGGGTGGCGGGCGCCGGGTTCCTGCTGGTGCTCGCCGGCCGCACCTTGACGTGGCGTCAGCTCCCGCGGGGCCCACGCTCCGCCGCCGGGTTCCCGCTGCCCCCGTGGGGCCAGGCCGGAGCCGCGGCGCTGGTCGGGCTGGTGTTCTGTCTGGTGGCCGGACCTCCCCTCCTGGCAACCGCCTTCGGCTCCGAGCAGGCCATCCCGACCGCCCTCTGCATCTTCTGGCTCCTC
Organism: Pseudonocardia xinjiangensis; assembly: GCF_050948425.1. Classification (NCBI taxonomy): domain Bacteria; kingdom Bacillati; phylum Actinomycetota; class Actinomycetes; order Pseudonocardiales; family Pseudonocardiaceae; genus Pseudonocardia; species Pseudonocardia xinjiangensis. The sequence goes on from NZ_CP192009.1 coordinate 7,290,329, forward strand.
CAGGCGCGCCTGGTGACCGAGGTCGACCGCGCGACCGGGCCCCCACGCCGCCCGGCGCGCGTCGAGTGGCTGATCGGGCTGGTCGGCAGCGCCGTGGCCCTCGCCGTGACGGTGGGGGTGGGGCTGTGGCTGATCGACGGCGGCCCTGATGCGGTCGGGCCGCTCCTGATCGCCGACGCCGGAACGCTCGCCGCCGCCGTCCTCCTGGACCGCGTCCTGCCCGCACGAGGCGAGCAGTCGACCGGGACAGGGCCGGTGCGGAACGTCGCCGGGGCCGTCATCGCTGTCCTCGGCGTCGCGGCCCTCGTCGCACCGGCAGTGCCGTGGCCGGACTCCGCCGAGGAACCCGGCACTGCCGGGCCGCCTCCGGCTGCCGTGCTCCCGACGCTCCCTCCCGAGCCGGCGCGACGCACCACGGCGCCCGCCCCGCCGCCTGCTCCGGTCGATGCGGCAACCCCGTGCCTGCCCGGCGACCTCACGTGGAGCGTCGCCGGCTGGGACGCCACCATGGGCTCCCGGGCCGTCACCGTGGTGGCCACCCAGCACGGCCCCCACCCCTGCTACCTCGACGGGTTCGCCGGCGTCACGCTGGCGCAGGGCGGCCTGCCGCTGCGCCTCGACATCGTCCCGGGATCGATGAGCGGATCCGGTAAGGCACCGACCGCCCAGCGGGTCGGCGTCGCCCCCGGCGGCACGGCGTCCTTCACCCTGTTCTGGAAGGGGTACGGCGCCGCGGCGGACCACGACACCCCGCAGACCATGAGCGTCACGCTGCCGGGAACCGCGGCCCCCGGCGACGTCCCGCTCGGGGAGGGCCCCGCCCCGTTCGACGTCGTCGACGGGGCGACGATGCAGGTGAGCGGGTGGAAGCCGGGCAGCCCGTGACAGATCTCCGTCATTCCCTTCCGGACTGGACCGGCACCCGGCCGATGCCCTGCACGCGGTGCGCGAGCAGTTCCAACGGCCCGCGGTCGAAGCGCCGCAGCCACAGCGACGCGGCCACCATCAGTACCGCGCAGACCCCGGCCCAGAGCCCGACCACCCACCACGGCCGCGCATCGGCCAGGCTGACGGCCAGGCCGAGCCCCCAGCCGTAGCAGAGCACGCTGCCCAGCACGTTCTGCAGCACGTAGGAGGACAGGGCCGTCCGGCCGACCGCGGCGAGGCCTCGACGCAGCGGGCCGGGCGCTTCCCGCGACCGCAGCACGATGCTCGTCACCAGGCCGAGCAGGCCGAGCGCGACGAGCGGCGGCAGCAGGTAACGGTCGACCAGGAACCAGTCCTCCCCGCCGAACGTCGTGAGCGCGTTGAGCGGGAGAGCCACCCCGAAGCCCCAGACCATCAGCCTGCGCCGGATCCGCGCACCGGGCGGTGAGCCGGCGAACGCACCCGACCGCAGCAGCCGCGCGCCGACCAGGAACAACACGGTGGCCGACGGGACGATCAGCAGGATCTCGATGCGGAACAGGGGGAGGTACTGCAGGCGGTCGGCGACCTGGGCGGTCCAGCTCGCGGTGGCCGCGAGATCCGCCACCGGCGGTGTGGCCGGTGCGTCGTCGGGCAGGGCGAGCAGCAGCGCGGTCAGCCCGAGCAGCACGACCACGTAGATGCCGCCGACCGCCACCGTCCACGCCAGCACGGCATGGTCGCTGCGCCCCACCAGGTAGGCCACCAGCAGCGCGGCGACCGCGTATCCCATGAGCACGTCGAACTCGAAGACGAGCACGTAGTGCAGCACGCCCTCCACGAACAGGACCAGCGCCCGCACCGGGTACCGGCCCGGCCACCGCGCGCCCCGGCGCAGCGCGGCCCGGTACTGCAGCTCGATCCCGACGCCGAACAGCAGCGTCAGCAGCGCGAGGAACTTGCCGTTGGACAGCAGCCGCAGCCCGGCCTCCACCGGGTCGTTCGCCAGCAGCCCTCCCGACAGCCACACCGAGGCACCCCCCGGGACGGCGAACAGCCACGCGTTGGACGCGAAGGTGCCGAGGATCGCGACGCCCCGCAGGACGTCGAGCGACGCGATCCGGCCGGTGGCCGGCGTCTGCTCAGCCACGGACATCGGTGGTCTCCGGTGCGCGGGGCGGGGAGAGCGTGGTCCACAGCGGCCAGCCGACGAACCAGATCAGCACGACGGGCACGAGCCGGGCTCCCCAGCTCCACATCGGGTCGGCGGACCAGTCGGACGGCGCGGGCACACCGGTGCCGGCGACGGTCGCCGTCAGCAGCATCACGGCGAGCGCGATCCCCCACGCCAGCACGATCTTGCCCCACTCCCGCCACTCGTACGCCACCTTGGCGGCGCCGTAGCGGGGTGGTCGCGGCGGTGGCGGCCCTCCGGCGAAGCGGTGCGCGAACCGCGCGTCCGCCCAGCGGATCAGCGAGTGCCCGAACGCGACCGTGCCACCGAGATAGACCGCGGCCAGCCCGTGCGTGGCGTCCGGCGGCGAGCCCCCGGCCACGTCGACGAGTGCCGCCGACACCAGCACCACGTCGAGGACGGGCACGAGCAGCAGCAGGACGGTGCTCAGCCGGCGGGCTCGCAGCAGGTAGCGCGCGGCGAGGCCGGCGGCGAGCAGCACCCAGAAGCCCACCTCGCTGGCGCCGATGAGCAGCACCAGCGGGTTCTCGGACAGGAAATCCCCCATACCGGGAGACTCTGGCCGCCGGGCGCGCCCCGGTCGTCGGTCGTGGGACCGATCTCCGCCGCCCCGGACGTACCTCCTTCGACCGACGCGCCGCACCGGGCGGCCGTGCTGGGATGGGCGCGTGCGGCTGTCGGGACGGGAGCGGGGCGAGGACGCGTTCCAGGCCATCGGCTACTTCGCGGTCGGCGCGCTCCTGCTGCTGGTCCTGCCCGAGGTCACGGTGTCAGCGCGCCCCGGCGCGGGAGAACCGCCGCTCTGGACCGGGCTGGTCGTGATCGCCGTGGCGTGCCTCGGCGAGACGCAACGGCGGGGACGGCCCGTGCTCGGCCTGGCCGTGGCCTGGGCCGCGGTGCTCGGGGGGATGCTGGCCACCGGGAGCAGCCCGCTGGGAGCGGTCCTGGTCTTCGGCGACATGCTCTACTGCGCCATCCTGTTCACCTCGCGGCGTGCGAGCCGGGCGGTGGCGGCCACCGCCGCGCTGGTCGCGGGCGGTCTCGGGCTGGCCAGCCTCGTCTCCGACGGCGGCCGGGCTGCCCTGCTCACCGTGCTCAACCTCGGTCTGCTGCTCGCGATACCCGTGCTGTGGGCCCAGGAGGTCCGACGGCATCGCGAGGCCGCCGACTCCGAGCGCGAGCGCACCGAGCAGACCCGCCGGATGGCCGAGCTGGACCGGGTCGCGGCGATCACGGCGGAGCGCACCCGGATGGCCCGCGACCTGCACGACGTGATCGCGGGCCAGCTGTCGGCCATCGCGATCCAGTCCGAGGCCGCGCTCACCCTGCCCGACGCCGACCCCGCCACCCTGCGCCGGGTACTGGCGGCGGTGCGCCGCGACAGCGTGGCGTCGCTCGCGGAGATGCGCACCATGATCGGCCTGCTACGGGCCGACGACTCGGCCGACGCGGAGCCGCGCACCTCCCCGGCCGGGCTCGGCCGCCTCGACGACCTGCTCGCCGCCGGGCGGTCCAACGGGCTGCGGATCGACGTGGACGACCGCCGCTGCGGGCCCGGTCCGGTCGCGGCCGCCGTGGATCTCGCCGCCTACCGGATCGTGCAGGAGTCGTTGACGAACGCGGCCAAGCACGCCCCCGGCTGCGCGGTGCGTCTGACGCTGCAGCACCGGGACGGTGAGCTGGTGATCGAGGTGGACAACGACCTCGTTCCGGACGCCCCGGCGGCCCCGGGCACCGGTACCGGACTGGTGGGGCTCGCCGAGCGGGCGGGTGCGGTGGGCGGCACGGTCGAGGCGGGCCGGCGGGGGCGGATCTGGAGTGTCCGCGCCGCGCTGCCCGTGCCCGTGCCGGACGGGGTGTCGCGATGACGGTTCGCGTGGTGGTGGCCGACGACCAGGCGGCGATCCGCACCGGCCTGACGATGATCCTCGACTCCGCGCCGGACATCACGGTGGTCGGCGAGGCGGCCGACGGGCTCGCGGCCGTCGCGCTGGCGCGGGAGACCGCCCCGGACGTCGTGCTGATGGACATCCGGATGCCCGGCATCGACGGGATCGAGGCCACCCGCAGGCTCGTGGGGGATCCCGGCACGCGGGACCGGGTGTGCGAGGTGCTCGTGCTCACGACCTTCGACCTCGACGACTACGTCGACTCCGCCCTCGCCGCCGGGGCGGCCGGGTTCCTGCTCAAGTCCGTCGACGCCCCGTCGCTGCTCGCGGCCGTGCGGGCGGTGGCCCGTGGTGACGGGGTGCTCGCCCCGGAGATCACCCGCCGGGTGATCTCCCGCCTCGCCCCACCGGCCCGCCGTCCGCAGCCGCCGGCGGGTCTCGCCGACCTGACGCCCCGGGAGACCGACGTGCTCACCTGCCTGGGGCGTGGCCTGTCCAACGCCGAGATCGCCGCGGAGCTGGTGATCACGGAGGCGACCACGAAGACGCACGTGTCCCGGGTGCTCACGAAACTCGGGCTGCGGTCCCGGGTGCAGGCGGCCATCGCCGCGCAGGACGCCGGCCTCGTCGGCTGACGGTCGGCGGCTCCGGCCCCCCATGCACGGCGAGCTGTGACGTCCGACGTCGGCCTGTCCTCCGGCCGGGTGCGCGGAGCTAGCGTCGGACCCGTTGCCGCGCTCGGCGCGTACGAGGCGGCGGTGCGGGGGGGTTCGGCATGGAGACCGACGACCACGGCGTGGTCGGTGGTGGGAGCGCGCCGTGCGTGCTGGCGGCGCGTCTCTCCGAGAACCCCGGCACGCGGGTACTGCTCCTGGAGGCGGGGCCTGCGACCGGGCCGCCCGCCATGAGCGTCCCGGCCCGCTGGCAGGAACTGCTCGGCAGCACGGTCGACTGGGCCTACGAGACGGTGCCGCAACGTGGCACGAACGGCACGGTCCACGCGTGGCCCCGAGGGCGGGTCCTCGGTGGCTCCGCAGCGATCAACGGCATGGCCTTTCCCCGCGGCGACCGCTCCGTGTTCGACGGGTTGCTGGTCGCGCAGGCCTCCGTCATACCGTCGGTGCCCTCGATGAACCCCAACGCCACAGTGCTCGCCATCGCCGAGCGCGGCGCCGACCTGATCATCGACGCGCACTGACGCTGCCGCACTACTCGTTCAGCAGACCGGCGGACACGGTGCCGTGCGACGCCCCCGGGATCCCGGGCACCACGGCGCCCTGATCGACGTCCGGCACGGAGACGGGAGCGGGTGGGTCCGACGGCGAGGCCCCGGCGAGTACCGCGACGACCCCGGTGAGCAGCATGAGCGTGAGCCGGGACGCCGCAGGCCTGCGCTGCCCACGACAGGGCAGCCGGTGCCGCCCGTGCCGCAACCCGGCAGGCGCCCGCCGCGTCCGGCGAGCCGGATCCGCGGCGAGGACGGCGGCGACCTGGGCGGCGGTGGGCCGTTGCCGAGGGTCGCTCCTCGTCATCGCGTCGAGGAGCTCGCCGAGGCCACCGGGCAGTCCGCGCGGCACCGCGGGACAGCGGTGCAGCCGCGCGGTCGCCGACTCCACCGCGAGCCCGGGATACTCGCGGCGGCCGGTGAGGGCCTCCAGCAGCACGAGCCCCAGCGCGTAGACGTCGACCGGGGGTCCGACCGCCTCCCCGCGCACCTGCTCGGGAGCGAGGTAGGCGGCCGTGCCGACGACGCACCCGGTCGCGGTGGCCGCGGTCCCGTCGAGCGCGCGGGCGATGCCGAAGTCGGCGAGCCGCGGGCGGACGCCGTCGAGCAGCACGTTCGCGGGTTTCACGTCCCGGTGCACGATCCCACCGCTGTGCACGTGGGCGAGCGCCTCGGCCAGCTGCCTGCCGAGCGTCCGCACCGCTCCGGGCGCGAGCGGGCCCGCGCTGATCCGCTGGGCCAGCGTCGGACCTTCGACGAGGTCGGTGACCACGAACGGCCTGCCGTCCTCGGTGCCCCCGTCGTGCAGCCCGACCAGGCCGGGGTGGTCGAGCCGCGCGAGCACCGTCATCTCCCGGCGCTGCTGGCGCAGGTCGTGCGGCGACGACCCGGAGTGGAACCGCTTGACCGCCACCTCGTCGCCGCTGCGCAGGTCACGAGCCCGGTGGACGACCGCGGACGACCCGGTGCCGAGCACCCGGCCGAGCGCGTACCGACCGGCGATGAGCCGGCGCCCGTCCCGGGGCTCAGCAGCGCGATCCCTGGACGGCATGGACTCGTCGAGGGCCATGCCGTCCTCGTTCCCCCATTGCGCCGCATCCATGCGCAAATGGCGGAATCATCCCCAGGAGTGTCAGCCGGCGGCGGTGGTGAGGGCGCGGCGGGTGAGGAGCCGGGCGAGGTGCCGCCGGTACTCCGCCGTGGCCGACACGTCGGTCTGCGGGTCCGTGCCCTGGTCAGCCAGCGCCGCAGCCTCGTCGATCGACGCCCCGTCGGCCAGCGCGGCCTCCGTGGCCGACGCCCGCAACGGGCTCGCTCCCATGTTGACCAGGCCCACGCGGCCGTCGACGACCGCGACCCCGACGATCGCCCAGTCGTTGGCCCGACGGGTGAACTTCTCGTACGCCCACCCGGCCGAACCCGTGCGCGGCACCCGGATCTCGACGATCAGCTCGTCGGGCTCCTTCACCGAGGAGAACATCCCGGTGTAGAAGCCGGTGGCGGGGACCTGACGCTCCCCGCGCGGGCTGCGCAGCACGATGGTGGCGTCGAGCGCGAGGACAGCGGCCGGGAGGTCGGACGCCGGGTCGGCGTGCGCCAGGGACCCGCCGATGGTTCCGCGGTGACGCACCTGCGGGTCACCGACGGTGCGGGCCACCGCGGCGAGCAGTGGCACGTCGGATCCGAGCACGTCGGAGGCCTCCAGGTCGCGGTGCCGGGTGCCGGCGCCGATCGCGACCTCGTCGCCCTGGACCCGGATGTAGCGCAGCTCCGGCAGCCGCCCGATGTCGATGACCACCTCGGGCGCACCGAGCCGGAGCTTCATCACCGGCAGCAGCGAGTGGCCACCCGCGAGGATCGTGGCGTCCTCCCCGTGCTCCGCGAGCAGCGCCAGCGCACCGTCGACGGAGTCCGGACGCGCGTAGGAGAAAGCGACGGGGATCATGCACCACTCCCGGTGGAGAAGCCCGGCGCGGACTCGACGCCGCCGGCCGGTGACTGGTCGGCGTCCGCGTCGACGGAGGTGGTCTGCACGGCGTCGGGGTTCTGGCCGCTGGCGGAGAGCACCGCGCGCACGATGTTGTGGTAGCCCGTGCACCGGCAGAGGTTGCCCTCGAGACCCTCGCGCACCTCGCGCTCGGTGGGGGTGGGGTTCTCCTCCAGCAGGCTCACCGCGGCCATCACCATGCCGGGCGTGCAGAACCCGCACTGCAGGCCGTGCTCGGCGCGGAACGCCGCCGCCATCGGGTGCAGCTCGGTGGAGTTCGGGGAGAGCCCCTCCATCGTGGTGACCGACTGCCCGTCGGCCTGCACCGCGAGCACGGTGCACGACTTCACCGACTCGCCGTCCACGAGCACCGTGCAGGCGCCGCAGGAGGTGGTGTCGCAGCCGACGTTCGTGGCCTTGAGCCCGAGCACGTCCCGCAGGTAGTGCACGAGCAGCAGGCGCGGCTCGACGTCGGCGGTGGTCTCCTCGCCGTTGACGGTGATCCCGACCTTGACGGATGTGTTCACTGAGATCGTCACTGCTGCGCTCCCTCGGAGCTGTCGCTGCCGGCTCCGCTTTCGCCGCGGGCGGCGTTGATGGCCTCCCACACCCGCAGCGGGCTGGTGGGCATGTCGATGTGGCGGACGCCGAGGTAGGACACGGCGTCGATCACCGCGCTCTGCACCGCGGGCGTGGCACCGATGGTGCCCGCCTCGCCGATGCCCTTGGCGCCGAGCGGGTTGAGGTTGGTGGGTGTGGCCATGTCCAGCAGCGTGAAGCTGGGCAGCTCGGCCGCCGACGGGAACGCGTAGTCGGCGAAGGTGGCCGTGAGCGGGTTGCCCTCGGAGTCGTAGACGACCTCCTCGAGCAGCGCCTGGGAGATGCCCTGGGCGATACCGCCGTGACGCTGACCCTCGGCGAGCAGCGGGTTCACGATCGGCCCGGCGTCGTCGAGCGTGACGATCCGGTCGACCACGGCCTTGCCCGACTCGATGTCGACCTCCACGACCGCGACGTGCGCGCCGAACGGGAACGTCGGGGCGCCGCTGTCGAACACGGTGTCGACCTTCAGCTGCTCCTTCTCCGCGAGCTCGGCGAGCGTGACGCTCGTGTCCGTGCCCTTGACCGTGACCGCGCCCTCGGCGACCTCCAGGTCGTCGACGCTCGCCTCCAGGACGTCAGCCGCGCGCCGCTTCGCCAGCTCGACGAGCTCGCCCGCCGCCTGGTGGACGGCCACACCGCCGGTCTGCAGGCTGCGCGAGCCCATGGTGCCGGAGCCCCGCGGGATGAGGTCGGTGTCGCCGTGCTTCACCGTGATCTTCTCGATGGGGATGCCCAGGTGCTCGCTGGCGAGCATCGACCACGCCGTGGCGTGACCCTGGCCGTGTGGTGAGGTGCCGGTCAGCACCGTGACCGTGCCGTCGGGGTGCACCTCGACCGAGGCGTCCTCGCTGAACGCGCCGCCGCCGGTGATCTCGACGTAGGCCGAGACGCCGATCCCGAGCTGGACGACGTCGCCACGCTCGCGGCGGGCGGCCTGCTCAGCCCGCAGCTCGGCGTAGCCCGCGCCCTCCAGCACCCGGTCGATGGCCTTCGCGTACTCGCCGCTGTCGTAGACGGCGCCGCCCTTGGTCTCGAACGGGAACGCGTCCGGCGGCACGACGTTGCGCTTGCGGACCTCGGCCGGGTCCTTGCCGATCTCGGCGGCGAACAGGTCCATGGCCCGCTCGATCGCCGCGGTGGCCTCCGGACGCCCGGCGCCGCGGTAGGCGCCCGTCGACGTCGTGGTGGTGACCACGGTGCGCGCCCGCGACTCGACCTTGGGGATGTCGTAGACACCAGGGGCCATCTGCCGGGTGAAGAACGGCAGGAACACGCCGAGACGCGGGTAGGCACCGGCGTCGGCCAGGATGTCGAGGCGGTAGGCGAGCACGTCGCCGTCGCGGTTGCCGCCGATCGTGATGGTCTGCAGCTGCGCCCGGCCCTGCAGCATCCCGGTGAGGTTCTCCGAACGGGTCTCCGCCCAGCGCACCGGGCGGCCGGCGGCCTTGGCGAGCCACACCACCAGCGCGAACTCGGGGTCGGCCCCGATCTTCGCACCGAAACCGCCGCCCACGTCGGGCGCGATCAGGTGGATCAGCGCGGCGTCGATGCCCAGCCACCCGGCGATCTCGTCCCGGGCGGACTGCGGGTTCTGGGTGGACGCCCAGAGGGTGACGCGCCCGTCGTCGCCCCAGACGGCGGCGGCGGCGCGCGTCTCCAGCGGAGAGGCGGCGAGGCGCTGGTTGACGATGTCCCGCGTGACGACGACGTCGCAGTCGTCGAAGAGGTGCTCGTCGAACTCCTTGTCGTGCCCGAAGCCGCCGGCGAGGTTGGTGCCGACCTCCTCGAACAGCAACACCTCGTCCGCGAGCGCGGCCCTGGGGTCGACCACCGCAGGCAGCGGGTCGTAGTCGACCTCGACCAGGTCGGCGGCGTCCTGGCCCTGGTAGACCTGCTCGGTCAGTACGGCGGCCACCGGCTCGCCGACGAAGCGCACCTTGTCGGTGGCCAGCCAGGGTCGGACCATGCCGGGGTTGGCGCCCGCGAACAACAGCGCCGGCGCCAGGTCGACGTCGGCCCCGGTGAACACCGCGACGACGCCGGGCGCCTCGCGGGCGGCCTCGACGTCGACGGCGGTGATCCGCGCGTGCGCAAGCGGGGACCGTACGAGCGTGAGGTGCAGGGCACCGTTCAGCCGCTCGTCGGTCAGGTCATCGGTGTAGGTGGCGCCCCGGGAGAGGAACACCGGATCCTCTGTACGGACGACGCGCGTGCCCATGATGCTCATCGCCGTCGAGCCTAGTCCGGAGCTGCTCTGATCGCGTGGCGCAGCGCGTCACACGATCTCCCGGGACGCCACCGGGGCTCACCCGTTCACGATGGGCAACTGGACCCGGCCGCCACTGCTGGTGAACTCCTCGGCCTTCTCCGACATACCGGCCTCGATCGCCTCCACGCTCGTCAGCCCGTGCGCCTCCGCGTACTCGCGGACGTCCTGCGTGATGCGCATCGAGCAGAACTTCGGCCCGCACATCGAGCAGAAGTGCGCGGTCTTGGCCGGCTCGGCCGGCAGCGTCTCGTCGTGGAAGGACAGCGCCGTGTCCGGATCGAGCGAGAGGTGGAACTGGTCGAGCCAGCGGAACTCGAACCGGGCGGCGGACAGCGCGTCGTCGCGGGCCTGGGCCCTGGGGTGCTCCTTCGCGAGGTCGGCGGCATGCGCGGCGATCTTGTAGGTGATCACGCCGGTCTTGACGTCGTCCCGGTCCGGCAGGCCGAGGTGCTCCTTCGGCGTGACGTAGCAGAGCATCGCGGTGCCGCGGGCCGCGATCGTGGCGGCGCCGATCGCGCTGGTGATGTGGTCGTAGCCGGGCGCGATGTCGGTGGCGAGCGGGCCGAGGGTGTAGAACGGCGCCTCGCCGCACCACTCCTCCTCCAGCCGCACGTTCTCCGCGATCTTGTGCAGCGGGACGTGGCCGGGCCCCTCGATCATCACCTGCACGTCCCGGGCCCTGGCGATGGCCGTGAGCTCTCCGAGGGTCCGCAGCTCGGCGAGCTGCGCCTCGTCGTTGGCGTCGGCGATCGAGCCGGGCCGCAGCCCGTCGCCGAGGGAGAACGTGACGTCGTAGGCGCGGAGGATCTCGCAGAGCTCCTCGAACCTCGTGTAGAGGAACGACTCGCGGTGGTGCGCGAGGCACCAGGCCGCCATGATCGACCCGCCACGCGACACGATGCCCGTGACGCGCTTCGCGGTGAGCGGCACGTAGCGCAGCAGCACGCCGGCGTGCACCGTCATGTAGTCGACGCCCTGCTCGCACTGCTCGATCACGGTGTCGCGGTAGACCTCCCACGACAGCTTCGCCGGGTCGCCGTCCACCTTCTCCAGCGCCTGGTAGATCGGCACCGTGCCGATCGGGACGGGGGAGTTCCGCAGGATCCACTCGCGCGTCTCGTGGATGTTCCTGCCGGTCGACAGGTCCATGACGGTGTCGGCGCCCCAGCGGGTGGCCCACACCATTTTCTCCACCTCCTCCTCGATCGAGGAGGTCACCGCCGAGTTGCCGAGGTTGGCGTTGATCTTCACCAGGAACGACTTGCCGATGATCATCGGCTCGGCCTCGGGGTGGCACCGGTTCGCCGGGATCACGGCCCGGCCGCGGGCGACCTCGGACCGCACCAGCTCCGCGTCCACCCCCTCCCGGATCGCGATGAACCGCATCTCCGGGGTGACCACCCCGGCCCGGGCCCAGGCCAGCTGCGTGGCGGCGCCGTCCACCGGCTCCCGGGCGGCGATCCACGGGGCACGCAGTGCCGGCAGGCCGGCGCGGACGTCGATCGTGGCGTCGGCGTCCGTGTACGGCCCTGATGTGTCGTAGACGTCGTGGTGTTCGCCGGTGCTGAGCTCCACCCGGCGGACCGGGACCCGCAGGTCGTCCGGGCCGTCCAGATACACCTTGTGCGAGCCCCTGATGGGACCGGTGGTGACCTCGGGGCGGACCGAACGGTCCTCGAGTGCCGTCATGGCATCGTCCTTCCTACGCCGGCATTACCCGGACAGGTTCTGCGGTCGGCGGCGATGGTCAGCCGCCCTCTCAGCCCGTTCGATCACGAGCTCCCGCGTGTCATCTGGAGTTGTGCTCACCGGTCGAGCGACCGGGAGATCAGGGGGTGGGCTCCTCCCACCAGTGGCGCACCGCCCACAGTGGCGACACCGGCCCGTGGCCGGCACCGAGTGGGTAGGAGTGCCGGACGGCCTCCACGACGTAGCGCTTGCCGAACGCGACCGCCTCCGGCACGGCCAGGCCCCGGGCGAGCCCGGACGCGATGGCCGCGCCCATGCTGTCGCCGCCACCGTGGGTGTTGCCGGTGTCGAAGCGGGGCCCGGGCAGCTCGGTGAAGGTGTGGCCGTCGTAGAGGAGGTCGACGCACCTGTCGACGTCCTCCTCCAGGTGGCCGCCCTTCACCAGCACGTACTGCGGCCCGAGCCCGTGCAGCACCTTCGCTGCGTCGTACTGGGCGCTGCGGTCGTGGACGTCGATCCCGACCAGTAACCGCACCTCGTCGAGGTTCGGGGTGATGACGGTGGCGCGCGGGAACAGCAGCGTGCGGTAGGCGTCCAGCGCCTCGTCGGCCAGCAGCGGGTCACCGTGCATCGACGCCGCGACCGGGTCGATCACGAACGGGATGGGGCCGGTGCCGCCGATCCCCACCCGGTCGCAGGCCGCCACGATGGCCTCGATGATCGGGCGGCTCGCGAGCATGCCGGTCTTCGCCGCGTCCAGCCCGATGTCGCCGGCCACGGTCTCGATCTGGGCGGCCACCGTCTCCGGCGGGATCGGGTGCACGCCCGTGACGCCCACGGAGTTCTGCACGGTGACCGCGGTGACCGCGATGCATCCGTGTACCCCGCAGCCGGTGAACGCGCGCAGGTCGGCGGCGACTCCGGCGCCCCCACCCGAGTCCGTGCCCGCGATCGTGAGCACCCGCGGCGGTGTGACGCCCACCGTCGGCTCTCCCATGTTGCCTCCCTACGCCGGCATTACCCGGACAGGTTCCTGCGGTCGGCGGCGCCCAGCCGCCCTCTCAGCCCGCTGCTGCGAGCTCCCGTGGTACCCCGACCGTAACCTGGGCGACGCCCGGTGCGCCAGAGATCACGGAATGTTCAAGGTCGCCCCCGGGTTGCCCACAGATATGCCATTGACAGGTGAGTACGAGATCAGCCCCGTCGGCTGGGTCCGCGACCAGACCGAGAAGATCTTCGAGACCGGCACCACGGAGAGCGTCGACATCAAGGGCCGCAAGGTGATCCTGCTGACCACCCGCGGCGCGAAGTCCGGGAAGCTGCGCAAGGTGCCGCTCATGCGCGTCGAGCACGACGGCCGGTACGCGATCGTCGCCTCGCTCGGCGGCGCCCCGAAGAACCCGGTCTGGTACTACAACGTGAAGGCCGACCCGCACGTCGAACTGCAGGACGGCACCGTCTCCAAGGACTACGTCGCCCGCGAGATCACCGGCGACGAGAAGGCCACCTGGTGGGAGCGGGCCGTCGAGGCGTACCCCGACTACGCCGACTACCAGAAGAAGACCGACCGCCAGATCCCCGTCTTCCTGCTGGAGCCGGCCGAGGCCTGAGCCTCCGGTGCGACCGCGGCACCGGCCGCCGGGCAGCCGTATGTCGGCGCCCCTCCGGCCGGTGCCGTGTGGGGCGGACCCGCCGTAGCCCGCCCTCACGCCTCCTGGAGCGCGCGGATCGGCGGCACCCGACCGGCACGGACGGCCGGTGCCATCGCCGCCAATGCCGCCACGACGACGACCCCGACAACGAGCCCGGTGAGCGTCAGAATGGGCAGCGAGAGGCTTGTGGCGAGGCCGAGCACCTGCATGCCGAGCGCGCCGTAGACCGCACCGAGCACGGCCCCGACCACGGCGGCACCCGCGCCGGTCAGCGCGGCCTCCCAGGCCACCATCGAACGGACGCCGTGCCGGGACAGCCCCACCGCGCGCAGCAGCCCGGTCTCCCTGGTCCGTTCCGTCACCGACAGCGTCAGCGTGACGCCCACCCCCACCACGGCGACGAGCGCGGTCATCCCGACGAGCCCGAACCCGATGAGCTGCGCGATGGCGAGCGTCTCCTCCACCTGGTCCCGCGCGTCCCCGGCGTACTGCACCAGCGCGCCCGGCGCCCCGCTCGCCCCCTGCTCGACAGCCTTGCGGGCCTCGTCCTCCGCGACCCCCGGCGCGGGGTCGACGAACACGGCGGGCCCGTCGGCCCGCACCGTCAGCCGGGGATCGGCAGCCAGCCGGGCCGCCAGTGCCGCGGCGCCCTCGGCGTCCCCCGTCGCGACGACGACGTCGGTCGGGAACATCTCGGCGATGTTCTGCTCGGCTCCTGCGCGGACCGACGACACCCCGACCAGCAGGGCCGACGTCAGGCCGACGCCGAGAGCCAGCACCGAGATCGTCGCCGCGGTGCGTCGGGGCACCTGGGCGGCGTTGGCCACCGCGAGCCGCCCGGACGCGCCGCCGACCGCGGCGACCGGACGCCCGGCGACCGCCACCAGCCCCCGCACCAGCACGGGGCCGATGACGATGAGCGCGCCGAACGCGACGATCCCGGATCCCGCCACGACCAGCATCGCGAGCTCGTCGGAGGTCCGCGCGACGCCGAGTGCCAGTGCGGCGAGGCCGCCTGCGGCCACCGCCAGTACGGCGGCGACCGCGATCCGGCGTCCGGCGCGGGGTGTTCCGGCGTCCGAGGCGTCGGCGACACCCAGTGCGGCCACCGGGGGGATGCGCGCCGCCGCCAGCGCGGGTGCGAGCGCAGCCAGCACAGTCGCCAGCACGGCCACCACCAGCACCCCTGCGAGCCCCGCCCACCACACCACCAGGTCCGGCACGTCCTGCATGCCGCTCGCGCGCATCGCCGCGACCAGCCCGTACCCGGCGAGCAAGGCCAACCCCACGCCCAAGGCTCCCGCGACGAGGCCGGTGACGACCGCCTCGGCGAGCACGGCCCGGACCACCTGCCCCCGCCGGGCCCCCACGCACCGCAGCAGGGCCATCTGCGTGCGCCGCTGGGTGAGCACGATGCGGAAGGTGGACGCGACGATCACGGAGGCCGCGACCAGGGCCAGCGCCGCGAACACGCCGACGCCGACGAGCACGGCGCTCACCGAGGCCGACCCGTCTGCGAGCTCGGCCGCTCGCTGCTCGGTGCCCGTCCGTGCGGCGTCCGGGGCTCCGAGGGCAGCGGAGATACGGGCAGCCAGCTCCGCGGGGTCGACCCCCGGATCCGCGGCGACGTCCACCTGTTCGAGAAAGCCGCCGAGTGCCGACATGGCGTCGGGAGTGGTGACGAGCGAGTTCAGCCCTCCGTCGTCCAGCGGCACCACGGCGGTGACCGTCACCGTCCGCGGGGCCCCCGCACCCGCGGACAGCGTGACCGTGTCGCCCGGCGCGAGGTCGGTGCGCTTCGCCGTGCCCTCGCCCACCGCCACCTGGTCGAGTCCCGCCGGCAACGTGCCCCGCACCGGAGGTGCGGACAGGCGGGTGAGGGGCCCGGTCATCGGATCGGACGTCACCCGCCAGGTCGTGGCCGCGCCTGCGCCCCCGACGGTCGGGTAGAGCTCCCGCAGCTCCACGGCCTGCGCCACGCCGGCCACCGAGGACACCCGGCCGTCGAGGTCGGCACGGGCGTCCTCCGGCAGGCGGTCCGGCATGACGACAGCCGCGACCGTGTCGGGCGTCTCCACGCTGGTGGCGCCCAGGTACGAGCGCAGCGTCTCGCCGAACAGGAGCGTGCCGGCCGCGAAGACCGTGGCCACCGTGATGGCGAGCCCCGTGAGCAGCAGGCGTCCCGGACGGCGGCGCGTCTCGGCGAGCAGCGCCCCCGCCGCACCGGCGGCCATCAGATACCCGCCCGGGCGCCGGACAGCGCAGACAGTGCGGAGAGAACGGAGTCCGGGCGCGGGTCGGGCACCGAGCCGGCCACGCGACCGTCCCGCAGCAGGACCACCTCGTCGGCGAACGAGGCCGCGACCGGGTCGTGCGTCACCATCACGACGGTCTGGCCGAGCTCCCTGACCGACGTGCGCAGCAGATGCAGCAGTTCGTGGCCACTGGCGGTGTCGAGGTTGCCGGTCGGCTCGTCCGCGAAGACCACCTCGGGCCGGCCCAGCAGCGCCCTGGCCACGGCGACCCGCTGCTGCTGGCCGCCCGACAGCTGGGTGGGACGGTGCGTGAGCCGGTCGCCGATGCCGAGCAGGCCGACGAGGGTGTCGCGCCACGCCCGGTCGGGACGGCGCCCCGCCAGCCGTGCGGGCAGCTCGATGTTCTGTGCCGCGGTCAGCTGGGGCAGCAGGTTGAAGGCCTGGAACACGAACCCGATCCGGTCGCGACGCAGCGCGGTCAGCTGGGCGTCGCTGCACGCGCCCAGTTCGGTGTCGCCGAGGAGGACCTGGCCGGACGTGGCGTTGTCCAGCCCGGCGAGCAGGTGCAGCAGCGTGGACTTACCGGAACCAGACGGCCCCATGATCGCGGTGAACCGGGCCGCGGGTACGGCGAGATCCACCCCGTCGAGCGCGCGGACGGCGGCATCGCCGCGACCGTGGACCTTCACGAGCTCGACGGCGCGGATGGCCGGGCGGAGGTGGCGCGACGGCGCCCGCAGGTCGGCACCGGGCGGCAGCGGACCGGTCACCGCCGCGCACCCGGCGTGCCGAACCGCTCCAGGAGCGGCAGCGCCGCCATCAACGCCAGGACGAGCAGGCCCGTCGCCCATGCCGCGGTGCCCAACACCGCAGCGATCATGTCCGTCATGACCGGAACGATCTCAGTGCAGCTGCATGGCGCACCTCGTCCGGAGGACCGAACGGAACGCCCGGACCTCGTACTTCCGGCCGAGGGGGCACGAGCGGAGGCGCAATAGGCTCGTTGCATGATCCGCCCGCTCCGCTGGGTCCGGCGGCATGTCGACCTCGTGGTCGAGCTGGCCGCCTACGCGGTGTGGCTCCTGGCCGACGCCGTCATCTCCCACAACACCGGCAACTACCTCCCCGTCGTCGCCGGGATCGCCGTCGCCGGGATCGTCCTGCTGCGCAGGCGGCCGGGCGCGGACGCGGTCCTCGTCGCCGTGTTCGCGGTGGGCTCCTCGCTGACGATCTCGGTCCTCACCCTGACCCCGGCGGTCGGGTTGCTGGGCCGCCCGAACGGCCCCTACTTCCTCTCCTTCGCGGAGCTGCTCGCGCTCGCCGTGGCCGTCGTCACCGTGCTGCGCCGCTGCCGGCTGCGCCCCGCGCTGCTGCTCACCGCGGCCGCCGCGGTGGCGATCGTCGGGTCGCCGGTCATCCGATTCGCCCAGGACGACGCCCGCGGGCTCGCCCTGCCGTGCGCGCTCGGCTGGGGCGGCGCCGTCGCCGTCGGGCTCGTCCTGCGCGAGGTCGAGACGCGCAGGCGCGCGGCACTCGCGGACGTCCGGGCGGCGGAGCGGATGGAGCTCGCCCGCGAGCTGCACGACGTGGTCGCCCACCACGTCACCGGGATCGTCGTGGCTGCTCAGGCCGCGGCGGTGGTGGCCCGCACCTCCCCCGACGACGTCGACAGGGCGCTCGCCGCGATCGAGACGGCAGGAACGGACGCGCTGGCCGCGATGCGCCGGATGGTCGGGGTGCTGCGCGGCCAGGACGGGACGGAGGCCACGCGCACCCCGGGCGCGGAGCTGCGCGAGGTCCACACGCTCGTCCGCCGGTTCGACCCCGACGCCCGGCTCGTGCGGCTCGCGACCGCGCCCGGGCTGGAGCACGCCGTGCTGCCCGCGGGGATCGCCGCAACCGGGTACCGGGTCGTACAGGAAGCTCTGACCAACGTCCGCAGGCATGCTCCGGACGCCACAGCCGTGGAGGTGGACGTCCGGATGCGCGAGGAGGCACTGGTGGTGTCGGTCCGCAATGACGGGGTGTCAGCGGGGGGCGCCGGGCCACGCGCGGGGTCGAGCGGCTTCGGGCTCGCCGGGATGGCCGAGCGGGTGGGCGCGCTGGACGGCACGCTCACCGCCGGGCCGACGGGCCCCGGGGAGTGGACGGTGTCGGTGCGCCTGCCGCTGCGGGGCGCACGGTGATCCGGGTCCTGCTCGCCGACGACCAGGAGATGGTGCGCACCGGTTTCCGGCTGATCCTGTCGGCCGAGGACGGCATCGAGGTGGTCGGCGAGGCCGGCACCGGGGTCGACGCCATCGCCCGCGCCCGCGAGCTGCGGCCGGACGTCGTGCTCATGGACATCCGCATGCCCGAGCTGGACGGGCTGGAGGCCACGCGCCTGCTGATGGCCGACCGGGAGCCGCCGCGGATCGTCGTCGTCACGACGTTCGACCTCGACGAGTACGTGTACGGCGCACTGCGGGTGGGGGCGTGCGGGTTCCTGCTCAAGGACGCCGGGCCACGGCTGCTCGTCGAGGCGGTGCGGGCCGCGGCGGCGGGTGACGCGCTCGTCTCGCCGTCGGTCACCGTGCGGCTGCTGAAGCACCTGGCCACCCGGCCGGCCGCGGGGTCCCCGCTGCCCGACCCGCTCTCCCCACGGGAGCTGGACGTCGTGCGGGCCGTCGCCCGGGGCCGCACGAACGCGGAGATCGCGGCCGAGCTGTTCGTCTCCCTGTCGACGGTGAAGACGCACCTCACCAACGTGCAGGCCAAGCTGTCGGCCCGGAACCGGGTGGAGATCGCCGCGTGGGCGTGGGAGCACGGCTACGTGCGCTGACCCAGGGTGGTGTCGGCACAGCTGGTGGTGTCAGCGCAGCTCGGTGGGCACCGCGACCACGTCGACCATCGCTCCGTTGCGCAGCACGGTGACCGGCAGCGGCACCCCGATCGCGTCGCCGAAGAGCTGGCGCTGCACGCCCTGCGCGTCCTGCACCGGGCGCCGGCCGACGTCGAGCACGAGGTCGCCGGCCCGCAGGCCGGCCTGGGCAGCCGGGCTGCCGCCGATCACCTCGGCGAGGCGCAGCCCGCTGCCTCGGCCGTAGCGCTCGGCGACCGTCGCCGGCACGGGCGCGGGGGCGCCGACGACCCCGAGGTAGGCGCGCCGCACCCGCCCGTCGGCGAGCAGGGCGGCCACGATCCGCCGCGTCGTCGCGTTGACCGGCACCGCCAGCCCGAGCCCGACCCCGGCGACGGCGGTGTTGATCCCGACCACGCGCCCGCGGCTGTCGGCGAGCGCTCCCCCCGAGTTGCCGGGGTTGAGCGCCGCGTCGGTCTGGATGACGTCCTCCACGACGCGGCCCGCGCTCCCGCTGCGGGTGGGCAGGGCCCGGCCGAGCGCGCTCACGACGCCTGCCGTCACCGAGCCGGCGAGGCCCAGCGGGTTGCCGACGGCCACCACGAGCTGGCCGACGACGAGCTCGTCGGCGTCGCCGAGCCGCGCGGGCGGCGGCAGGTCGCCCGGCCGTGCGGCCCGGAGCACCGCGAGATCGGAGAGAGGGTCGGTGCCCACCACGACGATGTCGGCCTGGGTGCCGTCGACGAAGTCGGCGCGGCCCCGGGTGGCCTCGCCGACCACGTGGGCGTTGGTGACCAGTACGCCGTCGGCGTCGACGACCACGGCAGAGCCGCTGCCCCGCCCGGTGCGGATCGCCGCCACCCGGCCGGTCAGCTCGGCCGCCACCGCACTGACGGTGCGGGAGTAGGAGTCGAGTTCGTCCATGGCGACCTCCTTCTGCTTACAGTGTTGCAGAAGTCGGAACGCCAGGCTCTCCGCTCGTGTTCCTGGCGCTGCTAGACGTCCTCTGCCTGCTGGGTGGCCGGATCCCACGACAGCCCCGGCACCCCCCACTCGAGCTGCTTGAGCATCCGGCGGGCGGCCCGCTGGTTGCGCCCGACGAGCCGGTCGAGGTAGATCACGCCGTCGAGGTGGTCGGTCTCGTGCTGCAGGCACCGGGCCAGGAACCCGCGGCCCTCCACCGCCACCGGCGTCCCGTCGATGTCCGAGCCCGTGACACGGGCCCACTCCGCACGACCCGTCGGGAAGTGCTCGCCCGGCACCGAGAGGCAGCCCTCCTCGTCGTCCTCGGGGTCGGGCATCGTCTCGGGACGTTCCGAGGTCTCCAGCACGGGGTTGACGACGACGCCCCGCACCCTCTCCCGCAGTTCCTCGTCGGGACAGTCGTAGACGAACAGGCGCAGGTCGACCCCGATCTGGTTCGCTGCGAGGCCGACGCCGTCAGCAGCAGCCATGGTGTCGAACATGTCCTCGACCAGCGCCTTCAGCTCGTCGTCGAAGACCTCGACGGGCCGGGTGGGCGTGTGCAGGACAGGGTCACCGACGATGCGGATGGGACGGACGGCCACGGTGATGACAGTAGTCGCCGCTGGGGTACCGACCGTCGATCCACTCCTCCGGGTGCTGCGTGCCTGACCGCTTTCCGTCGGTCCATCGTGGTTGAATGGCCGCCGCGAATGACAGGCATGTCATTCGCCGACGGCCAGGCCTGCAAGGAGCGTGATGGAGTCCGCCACCGGCCCCAGCGGGGGGTCTCCCGCCGGGAGCGCCAACCGCGAGCTGGACCGCAGGGAACGCGAGATCCTCGCATTCGAGGGTCAGTGGTGGAAGTACGCCGGCGCGAAGGAACAGGCGATCCGCGAGCTGTTCGACATGTCGGCCACCCGCTACTACCAGGTCCTCAACGCACTGATCGACAAGCCGGAGGCGCTCGCCGCCGACCCACTGCTCGTACGCAGGCTCCGACGGCTGCGCAGCAGCCGGCAGCGCACTCGTGCGGCGCGTCGCCTGGGCATCGAGCCGTGGTAGCGGCACCATGATCGCCCCGGCCGCTGAACGGAACTAACCCCCCACCGGAGGCATTCGTGACCGCACCCGCTTCGTCCGGGGGGCCGTCTCCGCTGCGAATCGGCGGTCTCGCACTGATCGGTATCGGGATCATCGCCGGCGTCGTCGGTCTCACCGCGCTCGCCACCGGCGGTGGCGGCGACAACGGCTCGCAGGCGGCTGCGCCACCCCCGTCCACCCAGGTCACCGACACCCCCGCTCCCAGCGCGAGCGCGGCCGTCCCGCCCACCAGCGGTACCGCCCCCACCGGCGACAGCGCCGTGCCGCTGCCGTCGTTCAGCCCCACCCCCACCAACGGGGTCGCGGCGCCGCCCCCCGCCATCGCCTCCCCCGCCCCGCCCGGCTCGAGCGGTGCCGGCGGCCCGGGTGCCTCGACCACCAAGGACGACGTCTCGCGGTCGGGGGGCGCAGCCGGCTCCGGCACCGTGCGCGCCCCGCTGCGGGTCTACAACAACAGCACCATCACCGGTCTCGCCGCCCGTGCCGCCGCCGACTTCCGCAACGCCGGGTGGCAGGTCGAGGAGGTCGGCAACTATCCGTCCGGGATCATCCCGACGAGCACCGTCTACTACCGCCCCGGCACGGCCGAGCAGCAGGCGGCGCAGGCACTCGGCACCCAGTTCGGGCTGCGGGTCGAGCCGCGGTTCCAGGGTCTGGACGAGGCCAGCCCCGGACTGATCGTCATCGCCACCAACGACTACCGCGGCAGGTGACGCCGGCTGTCCTGGCCTGGCCCCAGGGCGGTCAGGACACCCGGCGCTCGGCGTAGGCCGCCAGCGCAGCCACCTGCACCGGGTCCAGCGACGGCGGCACGGCAGCGCGGGCCGCGGCGATGTGCGCGCCCGTCACCACGGCGGCGTCCAACGACTCCCGCATCGCGGCGAGAGCGGCCTCGCGCAGCACCGCGGCACAGTCGGCGGCCGAGTAACCGTCCAGGTCCGCGCCGAGGGCGTCGAGGTCCACGTCGTCGGCCAGCGGGATGTTCCTCCCGGACGCGCGCAGGATCTCGGCGCGGGCGGCCGCGTCGGGCGGCGGCACGTACACGAGCCTCTCCAGCCGCCCCGGCCGCAGCAGGGCCGGGTCGATCAGCTCGGGCCGGTTGGTGGCGCCGACGACGATCACGTCCCGGAGCGGCTCCGCCCCGTCGAGCTCGGTGAGCAGCGCGGCGACGACCCGATCGGCGACCCCCGAGTCGGACGACTGCCCGCGCCGCGGCGCGAGGGCGTCGACCTCGTCGAGGAACACGAGTGCCGGCGCGGCGTCGGCCGCCTTGCGGAACAGCTCGCGGACCGCCCGCTCCGACTCGCCGACGTACTTGTCGAGCAGCTCCGCACCCTTGACCGCGAACACGTTGAGCTGGCCGGTGCCGGCCAGCGCGCGCAGCAGGAAGGTCTTGCCGCCGCCGGGCGGACCGTAGACGAGCACCCCTCTCGGGGCGGCGACGCCGAGGCGGGCGAACGAGTCGGGGTACTGCAGCGGCCAGAGCACCGCCTCGGTGAGCGCCTGCTTGACCTCGACCATGTCGCCCACCTGGTCGAGGCTGATCCCGCCGGTCTGGAGGGTGTCCGACGACGACATGGAGATCGGGCGCACGGAGCCGACGGCGTCGAGCAGGTCTTCCTGGCAGATCCGGGGCTCGCCCTCGCCGGTGTGCCGGAGCGCGGCCTGCACCGCCGCCTCGCGCCGGGCCGCGACGAGGTCGGCGGCCACGAAGCCGGGGGCCCGCTCGGCCACCGCCTTGAGGTCCACGTCGTCGGCCAGCGGCACCGTGGCCAGCAGCCTGCGCAGCAGCTCGGTGCGCGTGCGCAGGTCGGGCAGCGCCAGCCCGAGCTCACGATCCACGAGGTCGGGGGCGCGCAGCCGCGGGTCCACCGACTCGGGCGACGCGGTGGTGGCGACCAGGGCGAGCCCCGGTGTCCCCACCGCCTCCCGCAGCGCGTCCAGCACGATGGTGGCCAGTGGCGGGGGCGAGGCGGCCGGGAGCAGGGCGTCGACGTCGGTGACCACCAGCACCGTCCGGGTGCCCGCCCGGGCCGCCGCCCGCGCCGCACCGACCACCTCGTGCACCCGTTGCGAGGCGGCGCCCGCTTCGATCGCAGCCACTCCCGGCGCCGCGAGCTCCACGCAGGACGCGCCGACGGCGGCGGCGGTGCTGCGCGCCAACGTCAGCTTCCCGACGCCCTCGGGGCCGACGAGGAGCACTCCGAGCCGAGCGGAACCGCCGAGGCGGGTGAGCAGCTCCGGCCGGTCGAGGGTGAGCTCCAGCCACTCGACGAGCCTGCGCGCGGCGTCCGTGTTGCCGACCAGATCCTCGACGGCGACAGCCGGCTCGCCGACCTGCTCGACGACGGCCTGCTCGACGACGGCCCGGGCACCGGGCGTGGCCGGTGCCGCCGGTGCGCCCGGCACGACCCGGGCCGGACCGGCACCGCTCGCACCAGCGGACGGCCCTGCCCCGTCGACCGGAACGCCGGTCACCGGGCCGCCCTCCCAGCCCACCACGGTGCTCGGCAGCACGGCCACCGCCCCCGCCGGTTCGACCGTGGCCACGGTGAGCAGTTCGGTGGTCCACGCGCTGCCCAGAGCGCCGGCGACGCGCGTGCGCGCCGTGTGCACGTCCAGGCCCGGTGCCGGCTCGACGTCCTGCGGCAGCAGGGAGACCGCGTCGCCACCGGTGACGACCTTGCCCAGCAGCGCGAGCCGCACGGTCTCCGGGGTGAGCGCGGCACGGGCGAGCCGGGAGCCGGTGAGCAGGACCCGACGGGCGGGTTCGACGAGTGCCGGCGCCACCACCACCGCGGCCCCGTCGGACAGCCCCGTGTTGGAGAGGGTGACGTCGTCCAGCGTCGCCTGCCCGGCCGGCCCGACCGCCGGGGCGACGAGAGCCGTGGTCACGCGCGCTCCCGTCAGGGTGACGGCATCCCACGAACGCAGCCCGAGCGCGTCGATGACCTCGGGGTGCAAACGCACGACACCGCGCCTGGCGTCGGCAGCGGACGCGGCGAGGCGGGCGACGAGGGTGATCGAGGGGGCCGGCACGGGCTGAACGCTAACGCCCTCCCCCCAGCCCCCGGCACCCGCCGCATCATGGACGGACCCCGCGTCATGGACACATGACGCGGTCCGGGACGGGCTCAGAACAGCGATATGTGTCCATGACGCTGCTGGGCGGGCTGCGGCAGCAGAAACGGGCCTCCCGGGCAGGTGTCAGCGGCGGCGGGCCCGGCGCAGGCCGAGCCGCAGCCTGCTGCGGGGGGGTAGGGGGGCCGGGCCGGGGGCCCGGCCGTTGCCGGTGCGGCCGTTGCCTGCGCGGCCGCGCTGGATGGCTCCGGTGGGGTCGTCGCCGAACCGGCGGACGGCGGCGGCCATGGCGCTGGCCCGCCCGGCGACGCGGCGGCGCAGCGGGGAGCGCAGGCCGAGGCGGCGGGCCGAGCGGGCGGCCCGTGCGACGGCGCGGCGCTCCCGTACCGGGACGCCCCAGGCCTCCGGGTGCCGGGCGAGCCAGCGGTACCGGTAGCCGGTGTAGGGGATCAGCAGCAGGTAGACCACGGCGACGATGGCGAGCCCGAGGAACGGTGCAGTGATCAGCAGCGCGGCGGCGATGCCGACCAGCACCAGCAGCGGGGCGATGTAGTTGGGCGGCACCCGCACGGTCTTGAACGACAGCGTGGGTAGTCGGCTCACCATCAGCCCGGCCACGAGCAGGGCCCACAGTCCCACCAGCAGCGGGGCCGACCACCAGCCCGGCCCGAAGTGCAGGGTGAGGTAGAGCGGGATGCCTGCCGACAGCGCCGCGGCGGGGGCCGGGACGCCGACGAAGAACTCCTTGGCGAAGGGGTACTCGTCCTCGGCGTCGATCAGGGTGTTGAAGCGGGCCAGCCGCAGGGCCATGCAGATCGCGAAGACCAGCGCGACGATCCAGCCGAACCGGCTGCCCTCCAGCGCCCAGATGTAGATGACCAGCGCGGGCGCGACGCCGAACGACACCAGGTCGGCCAGCGAGTCGAGCTCTGCGCCGATCCTGGTGCTCGCGTCGAGCAGCCGGGCGAGCCGCCCGTCGAGCGCGTCGCACAGCGCGGCGGCACCCACGGCGGCGACGCACAGCTCGAAGCGCCCGCTCAGCGCGAAGTAGACCGCGGAGAGCCCGGCGCAGAGCGCGAGGACGGTGACGGCGTTCGGCAGCAGCCGGACACCTGCGGAGTAAGGCGGCGCGGGCATCAGGACACCCCGTGCCCTGGCAGCTCGGCCAGCACTGTCTCGCCGCCGATGGTGCGCTGCCCGACGGAGACGGTGACCCGCGAGCCGGGGGGCAGGTAGACGTCGACTCGGGAGCCGAACCGGATGAGCCCGTAGGTCTCACCGGCCGCGACCTCGTCGCCCGGGCCGACATCGCACACGATGCGCCGCGCGAGCAGCCCGGCGATCTGGACGACCCCGAGCCGGACGCCGCCGGCGGTCTCCAGCAGCAGGGCGCTGCGCTCGTTGTCCTCGCTGGCCTTGTCGAGGTCGGCGGACAGGAACCGGCCGGGGCGGTACTCCACGGCGAGCACGCGCCCGTCGACGGGGATCCGCTGCACGTGCACGTCCAGCACGGACAGGAACACGCTCACCCGGCACACCGGTGTGGGCGGGAGGTCCAGCTCGGGCGGGGGCAGCACGTCGGAGACGGTGGCCACCGTGCCGTCGGCGGCGGCGAGCACCACGTTGTCGAGCGGTGGCCGGACGCGGCGGGGGTCGCGGAAGAAGGCGGCGGTGGCCGCGGTGGCGAGCGCGCCCGCCAGGGTGCCGCGGCCGGTGGCTGTCCTGATCACCGCTGCTGCCGCCGCCACGGCCGCCACCAGAGGGCGGCCCCCGGGGTGCATCGGGGGGAGGGCGGCGCGGATGAGCCCGGCAACGTGTGGCAGCGACAGCCCGGCGTGGGACGGTGCTGGAGGGGAGGCCCCGGGAGGGGCGGCTCCGATGGGGTCGGGCATGGGGGCGGGTCGGCTCCTCCGGGTGGCGACACGGGACGATCGCAGCGGCGGCTACGGTACGCGAGAGCAGATCGTCACCGTGTGCCACACTGCCGTCACCGGGCCGAGGACCGGGTGAACGCAAAGGGCCGGGGCCGTCATCCCCCGAGACGACGACCCCGGCCGTGGAACCGCTCGTCCGCTCCCCAGCGACGGGCGGTAGGTCCGTTGCGACACGACCTCGGTCTCCCGACGCCGCTCTACAAGTATCCCCGAGTACCCGATCGATCGTCCAGATCACAGGCCCTGAAAGGCTGTGATGTGCACCGATCGGCCGAACACCCAATCAGTAAGACGCTCCGGGAGCGGGAATTGTTGCCTCTAGAGCCTGTGACCTGAGTCACATTTTAGTCGCTGCTCAGGGCTCGAGCAACCACACCTCGACCGGCGAGCCCGCGTCGAGCTCCGTCACGTCCTCCGGAACGACGACCAGACACTCCGCCCTGGCCAACGAACCGAGGAGGTGCGACGCCGGCGTTCCGACCTCCCGAACCGTGCCGTGCACCGCGTCGAGGACGCCTCTGCGGAACTGCCGACGACCCGCGGGCGAGGTCCAACGCTCACTGAGCGTAGCCGTCACGACGGGCCGATCGGGGTACGGATGCCCGAACGAGGCCCGCAGGGCGGACCGGACGAACACCTCGAACGAGACATGTGAGCTCACCGGGTTACCGGGCAGCGTCACCACCCCGACCCCGCCCAGGTCGCCGACACGCCCTGCCCCCTGGGGTCCGCCGGGCTGCATGGCGACCTTGCCGAACTCCACACCGCGCCCGGAGAACGCGTCGCGCACCACCTCGTACGCCCCCGCGCTCACCCCGCCGGAGGTCAGCACGAGATCGACGTGCCCGGCGTCGAGGCGACGGCGGATCCGGTCGAGGAACTGCTCGACGTCGTCCGGAACGAACCGGAGCAGCTCGGCACGACCGCCTGCGTCCTCGACCGCAGCCGCGAGCATCGGGCCGTTCGACTCGTAGATCTGCCCCGGCTGCAGCGCGGTCCCGGGCGCCACGAGCTCCGATCCGGTGGACAGCACCAGCACGGTGGGCAGGCGCCGCACCGCCACGGTGACCGCACCGACCGCTGCCGCCACCCCGATCTGGGCCGGGCCGAGCACCATGCCCGCGGTGAGGACGACGTCGCCGGCCAGCACGTCCTCGCCCGCGTAGCGGACGTGCGCGCCCGGGGCGGGAGCAGCGGAGAGCCGGACCGTCGCGGTGCCGCCGTCGGTGTCCTCGACGGGCACCACGGCGTCGGCCCCTGCTGGCAGCGCGGCACCCGTCATGATCCGGTGGGCGGTGCCGGGTTCGAGCGGTGGCACGTCGAGACGCCCCGCCGGGATGTCGGCGCCGACGGGCAGTTCGACGGGACGCGAGTCCTCCCGGCCCGCCACGTCGGCGGCGCGCACGGCGTACCCGTCCATCGCCGAGTTGTCGAAGGACGGCAGCGAGACCGCCGCCACGACGTCGGCGGCGAGCACGCGCCCCCTGGCCTGCCCCACCGGGACGTCCTCGGCGGGCATCGGCGGCAGCAGCGCAGCGACCACGGCACGGTGTTCTTCTACGGTCCTCGGGAAGCTCGCCACACAGGCATCCTGCCTGACCTCACTCAGCGATCTCATAAGGGCGCGGGCGCTGGTTTTTGGGTAGCGTCGATCGGGCGTAGATCAGCGAGGAACATGGAGGTGCCGTGGCTCAGGGCACGGTCAAGTGGTTCAACGCGGAGAAGGGCTTCGGCTTCATCGCCACCGACGGTGGGCCGGACGTCTTCGTCCACTACAGCGCGATCCAGTCGGACGGTTTCAGAACGCTGGACGAGGGCGACCGCGTGGAGTTCGAGACGACGGCAGGTCGGGACGGGCGCAGCCAGGCCGACGCGGTGCGTCGTATCTGACGGAGCCGCCGGCGCGGCGAGTCACCAGGGGGGATCGGTCGAACCGGTCCCCCCGGCTCGTTTCCGGGGCCTCCCACCACCGTCGGGTGACCTTGCACTCGCCGGGCGCGAGTGCTAAAACCGGGTTGGCACTCGGCACGGTAGAGTGCCAGATGTCGAGCAGGTGAGACCGGCGCAGGGTTGTCGGTCGTCCGTCGCGGGCGCCGGGCTCGACGCGAGACTTTCGTGTCATCCCAATCGGAGGACAACACCCCCATGGCGAAGATGATCGCTTTCGACGAGGAGGCGCGCCGCGGGCTCGAGCGCGGCATGAACACCCTCGCCGACGCTGTCAAGGTGACGCTCGGCCCGCGTGGCCGCAACGTTGTCCTGGAGAAGAAGTGGGGCGCGCCCACCATCACGAACGATGGTGTGTCGATCGCCAAGGAGATCGAGCTCGAGGACCCCTGGGAGAAGATCGGGGCCGAGCTCGTCAAGGAAGTTGCCAAGAAGACCGACGACATCGCGGGTGACGGCACCACCACCGCCACCGTGCTGGCGCAGGCGCTGGTCCGCGAGGGCCTGCGCAACGTCGCCGCCGGCGCGAACCCGATGGCGCTCAAGCGGGGCATCGAGAAGGCCGTCGAGGCCGTCTCCCAGCAGCTGCTCAAGACCGCCAAGGAGGTCGAGACCAAGGAGCAGATCGCTGCCACCGCCTCGATCTCCGCGGCCGACTCCACCATCGGCGAGCTGATCGCCGAGGCGATGGACAAGGTCGGCAAGGAAGGCGTGATCACGGTCGAGGAGAGCCAGACCTTCGGTCTGGAGCTCGAGCTCACCGAGGGCATGCGCTTCGACAAGGGCTACATCTCGCCCTACTTCGTCACCGACGCGGAGCGGATGGAGGCCGAGCTCGAGGACCCCTACATCCTCCTGGTCAGCTCCAAGATCTCCACCGTCAAGGACCTGCTCCCGCTGCTGGAGAAGGTCATGCAGGGCGGCAAGCCGCTCGCGATCATCGCCGAGGACGTCGAGGGCGAGGCCCTGGCCACCCTGGTCGTCAACAAGATCCGTGGCACCTTCAAGTCCGTTGCCGTCAAGGCGCCGGGCTTCGGTGACCGCCGCGAGGCGATGCTGGCCGACATGGCCATCCTCACCGGTGGCGAGGTCATCTCGGAGAAGGTCGGCCTCAAGCTGGAGAACGCCGACCTGTCGCTGCTGGGCCGCGCCCGCAAGGTCGTGGTCACCAAGGACGAGACCACCATCGTCGACGGTTCCGGCGACGCCGACCAGATCGCGGGCCGGGTCAACCAGATCCGCGCCGAGATCGAGCGCACCGACTCCGACTACGACCGCGAGAAGCTGCAGGAGCGCCTGGCCAAGCTGGCCGGCGGTGTTGCGGTCATCAAGGCCGGAGCGGCCACCGAGGTGGAGCTCAAGGAGCGCAAGCACCGCATCGAGGACGCCGTTCGCAACGCGAAGGCGGCCGTCGAGGAGGGCATCGTCGCCGGCGGTGGCGTCGCCCTGATCCAGGCCGGTGCCGGCCTGTTCGAGGGTCTCGGCCTGGACGGTGACGAGGCCACTGGCGCCAACATCGTCAAGGTCGCGCTGGAGGCTCCGCTCAAGCAGATCGCCATCAACGCCGGCCTCGAGGGCGGCGTCGTCGCGGAGAAGGTGCGCGGGCTCAACGCCGGCGAGGGCCTCGACGCGGCCACCGGTGAGTACAAGGACCTGATCAAGGCCGGGATCATCGACCCCGCCAAGGTCACCCGCTCGGCGCTGCAGAACGCAGCCTCGATCGCGGCCCTGTTCCTCACCACCGAGGCCGTCATCGCCGACAAGCCGGAGAAGAACCCGGCCCCGGCCGGGGGCGACCCGACCGGCGGCATGGGCGGCATGGACTTCTGAGTCCGTCCCACCCCGCAGTACCCAGCTCGTCCCGCAGGGGCGGCACCCGGTTCCGGGTGCCGCCCCTGCGGCGTTCCGGACGCGCTCACCCCCTAGAGCAGGGTGACCGCCGCGAAGAAGAGCAGCGGCACCACGTAGCCGAGCAGGCAGATGCCCAGCCGGGCGGCGACCTGGGCCAGGGTGGTGGCCCGCCTGCCCCAGATGCCGAAGACCACCGGCACGAGCAGCGTCGCGAGACAGGCGACCACGAGGAACTCCCCCACCGCGGCGCACCGGTTCGCCGCCGAGCTCGCCCCGGAGTCGTAGCACAGGGCGAACATCCCGCCGGCCCCCACGCCGAACAGGGCCGTCACCAGGGAGAGCGGGATCGTCAGGACCAGCGCCACCCCGTACAGGACGCGGCCGCGGCGGGCCGGTGCGGTGGTCATCTCCATGATCCGGACCCTAGATCGCGTGAATCGCCAGTGCGTCCGGAGAACTACGGAACCGCCGGTCGCCGATGATCTGGGCGGGACCACCTGCAAGCCCCCCGGCACCCAGCGCCGCCTCCGTGGCGAGTCCCCCCGAGGGGCGCTGGTGCGGTGGTCCCGCCCATGTCCTGAACGGTAGTGGCCGCGCCGGTCCGGCGGCCTCCGAAGAACCACTGGGTAGGAGTCGGTAGATCTACGGAACCGGTCCGGTGGGCGCACCACTGGGCGGCAGGGTGGCAGCGGCGACGTAACGGGCCGCGGTGGCCGCCGCCCGTTCGACGACGGCCGCACGCAACTGCGGGGGCTCGATCGCCTCGGCGTCCGGACCGAGGGCCCAGACGGCGCCCAACGCGTGGTCGAGCCCGGTGAACTCCAGCTCGAGACGCAGCCACCCGTCGCCGTCGACCTGCTCGGCGATCACCTGACGCACGGAGCGCACGAGGGCGCCCCTCGCGTGCGAGCGGACCCGGACCGTCACGGTCAGGGCGGCCATGGTGGCCGCGAACCGCGCGCGGCGCTCCTCCCAGGCCCGCTGCAGGTCCACCCCGGCGGGCCGGTCGGCGGCTTCGGCCAGCTCCTCGACGGCGAGGATCCGGGACAGCCGGTAGGTCCGGTCCGCGCCGTCACGGGTGGCGAGCAGGTACCACCGGCCGCGGGCGTTCACGAGGCCCACCGGATCGACCGTCCGCCACCGGGCCTCCTCCCCGGACGCGGCGTAGTGGACGCGCAACCTGCGTCCGGCGAACACGGCGCCCCGGACCACGGCCAGCCGCTCCTCGTCGTCGGGAGCCTCCGCCGCCGGGCCGTGCGTCCGGCCGACCATGCCCTCCCGCCGGACCAGGATGCGTCCGGCGTCGCGGGTGGCGGCGGCGCGTCGCTGCTGGGGCAGCGCCGCCACGACCTTCCGCATGGCGGACGCCAGCGCCGGTGCTCCGCCGGACGGCGGGGGCGCGGTCTGCGAGCCGGCCACCAGCAGCGCGAGCGCCTCGTCGTGGGTCAGTCCGGTGAGGTCGGTGGTGTAGCCGGGGAGGAGCGCGAACCCCCCGTGGCGGCCGCGCTCGGCGTACACCGGAACGCCGGCGGCCGAGAGCGCGTCGACGTCACGCAGCACCGTGCGCGTGGACACCTCCAGCTCCCGGGCCAGCGCCGGAGCCGTCATCCGTCCGCGGTGCTGCAGCAGCAGGAGCAAGGACAGCAGACGGTCGGCACGCACGCCACGAAGAATCGCAGATATACACGACACAAGGTGTCGGGAATGGCGCCGAGACTCCTCGCCATGACGACCAGTGAGCTCACCGACCCTCGCCCCCTCTACGCCCACGCCCTCTCCTGGGCCCAGGACATCGTTCGCGGGATCCGCCCC
Organism: Pseudonocardia xinjiangensis; assembly: GCF_050948425.1. Classification (NCBI taxonomy): domain Bacteria; kingdom Bacillati; phylum Actinomycetota; class Actinomycetes; order Pseudonocardiales; family Pseudonocardiaceae; genus Pseudonocardia; species Pseudonocardia xinjiangensis. Next base: position 7,321,530 of record NZ_CP192009.1, read on the forward strand.
GACCAGCTCGGCGAGCCGACCCCGTGCCCGGAGTTCGACGTCCGCACGCTCCTCGCGCACCTCGTCGGCACCGTCGTCCGTGCCACCGCGGTCGGAAAGGGCATGGACTGGGCATCGACCCCGAGCTTCGTCCCGGCCGCGCCCGACGACGAGTGGTCGAGGGTGTTCGGCGACGCGATCGCCGCGATGTGGGCCGTCTGGGGCGACGAGGCCGACAGCGGCCGGTTGCTCGAGCGGGTCGTCACGGCTCCGTTCGGCGCCGTTCCCGGCCGCGGGGCGCTGGTCGGCTGGACGCGGGAGACGCTCGTCCACGGCTGGGACCTCGCCGTGGCCACGGACCAGGCCGGGGAGGCCGACCCCGAGGTGGCGCGGGCCGTGCTCGCGATGACGGAGCGCGTCCTCCCCGCCGAGCCCCGCGGTGGCCACATCCCCTTCGCGGCGCCGGTGCCGCCCCGCGCGGACGCCGGGCCGACCGAGCGGCTCGCGAACTGGTGCGGCCACCGCCGGGGCTGACGGGACCCGCCCGCGGGGACGCGATCACGGTTGTGGGCGGTCTTGACTCCGTCCGGCGGGGAGGGTCATGCTGGAAAGCGGTTACCAAGCCTGTCCGGAAAGCGCATACCGGATTCTGGACCGCTTTCCCGTCACGCCGTACATGGAGGTACAACGTGATCAGTCGTGGTACGGGACGCGGACGACTCGGCCTGGGTCTTGCCGCCGCGGTCCTGCTCGGGCTGGCCGGGTGCGGCGCGCCCGGAGCGCAGCAGACCGGCGCCGACGAGGTGGTCACTCCCGAGCGGCCCACCAGTCCGATCGCCCTCACGCTGCTCGACGGAGCGGGCAACCTCACCGGCAACAAGGTCATCTACGACAACTTCGCCAAGGCACACCCCGAGCTCGTCTCCGGAATCAGCTACCAGACGGCCCCCGCCCCCGACGTGGCCGGCAAGGTGCGCGCGCAGCAGGTGGCCGACAAGGTCGACATCTCGGTGGTCCTCGGGGGCCCCGACGTGCTGGGCGCCGGCCAGACCGAGAACCTCATCATGCAGCTGCTGCCGCAGTACTCGTCGAGCCTCCCCGACCTGTCCCAGGTGCAGGACGCGGCGAGCAAGGAGCTGCAGGACCTCAGCGGCGGCTACGGCATCCTGAACCGCTACAACCCGAACGGCCCGCTGCTCGCCTTCCATCCGGGCACCATGAGCGCGCCGCCCACGACGCCCGACGAGCTGCTGGCCTGGGCCCGTGAGCACCCCGGCCGGTTCACCTACGCGCAGCCCGCCAACTCGGGCCCCGGCCGCACGTTCATGATGTCGCTGCCGTACATGCTGGGCGACAGTGATCCCTCCGACCCCGTGAACGGGTGGAGCAAGACCTGGGCGTACCTGCGCGAGCTCGGCAAGTACGTCACCTCGTACCCCGCCAGCTCGACGATCATGAACCAGCAGTTCGGCTCCGGGCAGCTGCAGCTGATCCCCACCATCGTGTCGATGGACATCAACAGCCGCCGGGACGGCACGTGGGCGGGCACCGACCAGGTGGCGATGTTCGCCGACCAGCACTGGATCGGCGACGGCCACTTCATGATGATCCCCAAGGGGGTGTCGCCGCAGACGCTGTACGTGGCGCTCGAGCTGATCAAGTTCACGCTGCAGCCCGACCAGCAGGCCCTCACCTACGCCACCGGGTCGCTGGTCACGGCCAACAAGAACGTGAAGCCGTCGGACGCCCCCGCGGACGGCCAGGCACTCCTGCAGCAGTTCGGCAGGCCGGACTTCTACCCGCAGGCGCTGGCGTCGGGGCAGAACCATCCACCGCTCCCACCTCCGACGATGGTGAAGGCGTTCGACCTGTGGCAGCGGGAGGTCGGCAGCCATGTCGGTAGCTGAGCAGACCACCGGCGCCGGCACGCAGGGCAGCACCTTCGGCTCGCTGCAGATGCGCCAGGTGTCGCGCTGGTACGGGAAGACGGCCGCGCTGACCGACCTCGACCTCGAGCTGGCCCGCGGCGAGTTCGTCGCCCTGCTCGGTCCGTCCGGCTGCGGCAAGTCGACGGCGCTGGCCTGCCTCGCCGGCCTGCAGCCGCTGACCACCGGCTCGATCTGGCGGGACGGCAAGCGGATCGACTCCCTGCCGGCCGACAAGCGCGGCTTCGGGATGGTCTTCCAGAGCTACGCGCTGTTCCCGCACCTCACGGTGGCGCGCAACGTCGAGTTCGGGCTCTCGATGCGCAAGGTCCCACGCGCCGAACGGCGCAGACGGGCACAGGCCGCACTCGACCTCGTGCAGCTCGCCGACCACGCCGGCAAGCTCCCGTCCCAGCTGTCGGGCGGCCAGCAGCAGCGCGTCGCGATCGCCAGGGCACTGGCCATCGACCCGGAGATCGTGCTCATGGACGAGCCGCTGTCCAACCTGGACGCCGCGCTGCGCATCGAGATGCGCACCGAGATCAAGCGGCTCTACCAGGAACGGGAGCTGTCGGTCCTCTACGTCACCCACGACCAGGAGGAGGCGCTGTCGCTCGCCACCCGGCTCGTGGTGCTGCGCGGCGGCAGGCTGGAGCAGAGCGGCACGCCCGAGCAGGTCTACACCCAGCCGGCGAGCGCGTACGTCGCCGGCTTCATGGGCTACCGCAACATGATCAGCGCTCGGGTGGAGCAGGTGGAGAGCGACCCGCGCAGGGTCTGCGTGGTCGCCGACGACCTGCGGCTGCAGGGCACGGCCGACCCCGCGGCCGGGCTCCGGGCCGGTTCCGAGGTGATGGTCGCGATCCGGCCGGAGGACATCGTGCCGGGACGGGCCGGGGTGAACGACGTCCCCGCGCTCGCCGAGGTGGTGGAGTACCACGGGCGCGAGCTCGCCGTCCGCGCCCGCACGGAACGCGGCGTGGTGCTGCACTTCCGCACCGAGAAGCCGGTGGCGGCCGGTGCGCGCGTCACGCTCGGCGCTCCCGAGGAGCGGGTACTGGTGTTCCCCGCCGAGGGCCGGGCGGAGGTGCCCGATGACGCTCACGGCTGAGCCGGGCACCCCGGCCACCACCGCACCGGCGCGACCGCCGCAGCCGCTGCGCCATCGCCTCGCGGAGCGCGGCGTGGACTGGACCCTGCTGCTCATCCTGCCCGCGGTGCTGATCATCGGCGCGCTGTTCGTCTACCCGTTCCTCTACGGGCTGTCGATCTCGTTCCAGCCGCTCGAGGGCGGCGACCCGCTGGCCAACTACACCGACTTCTTCGGTGACCCGTACCTGCGCGACTCCATCTGGAAGACGCTGCGGCTCGCCGTGCCCGTCGCGGTCCTCAGCGTGGCGGCCGCCGCGCCGCTGGCCTTCCGGATGCGCCGCGACTTCCCCGGCCGCCGGATCGTGACGCTGGTGGTGCTCCTGCCGCTGACGTTCGGCTCCGTGCTCATCGCCCAGGGCATGACGCAGGTCTTCTCGCCGACGGGCTGGACCAACCTGCTGCTGACCTCGCTCGGCGTTCCCCAGCAGCAGTTCATCTACAACTACACGGGCACCTTCATCGCCACGACGCTGGTGAGCATCCCGTTCGCGTTCGTGATGCTGATGGGCTTCTTCGGCGGCATCGACCGGTCGATCGAGGACGCCGCGGCCACCCTCGGCGCGAGCCGTGCCGCACGGTTCTGGCGGATCATCATGCCGCTGGCCGTGCCCGGCCTGATCACGGCGTTCACGCTCTGCCTGGTGGAGGCGTTCGCCGTGTTCCCGTCGGCGATCCTCGTCGGGCAGCCCGACAACGCCACCCACGTGCTCACGCTGCCGATCTACCAGGCGGCCTCCCAGCGGTCGGACTACCCGGCGGCCGCGGCCATCGCGGTGGTCATGACCGTGCTCGAGCTGGTGATCCTCGGCGTGCTGATGCTGCTGCGCAACCGGCTCTACCGCGGCCCGGCGACGGGAGGCAAGGGATGACCACCGCCGACATCGCGGCCGGACCGCCCCCGCGCACGCGGCGCGAGCGCCCCACGCTCACCGCCGTGATCACGTGGGTGGCCGCAGGCTGCTTCGTGGCCGTGATCCTCGGGGTGCTGGCGTCCGTCGTCGTCCAGTCGTTCGCCACCACGTGGCGGGGCGGCTGGTGGCCGGCGGGGCTCACCGCCACCTGGTACGGCCGGGCCTGGTCGAGCACCGGCATGTCGCAGGCTCTCGCCAACACCGCGCAGGCCGGGGTCGCGGTCGTCGTGATCGCGCTGCTGGCCGGCGTGCCTGCCGGCTACCTGCTCGCCCGCCGCGCCTTCCCCGGCCGGTCGGTGGTCATGCTGCTCATGCTGCTGCCGATCATCCTGCCGCCGATGACGTACGCGGTGCAGCTCGCGGCGCTCATGTACCGCGTCGGGCTCGGCGGCTCGATGACGGCCGTGGTGCTCGTGAACCTGGTGCCGACTCTCCCGCTCGTCGTCCTGATCATGGTTCCGTTCGTCGAGCAGATCTCCCCCGAGGTGGAGAACGCCGCGCGCGTCTTCGGGGCCAACAACCTGCGGCTGTTCAGCCGGGTGCTGGTCCCGCTGCTCCTGCCCGGGATGCTCGCGGCCGGGATCCTGGTCCTCGTCCGGACGCTCGGCGCGTTCGAGCTCACGTTCTTCGTCTCGGCCGCCGACACCCAGACGCTCGTCGTCGCACTCTTCGGTGCGATCTCCGACCCGGGCGGCGTGCCCGGTCCGCTGACGGCGGCGATGGCCGTGACCTACATGCTCGTCGCGGTACTCGGGCTGGCCGTCAGCCTGCGCTTCGTCACCCCTTCCCAGGCCATTCGCCAGCGTCACCGCTGAGTTCGGACGACAACCCGAGGGAGCTCGTGCACATGCCAGACGGCAAGAAGCAGTACCGGGTCGCGATCGTGGGTACGGGTGCCATCGCGGGTGGCCGCCACCTGCCGGCCATCCAGGCCCAGGACGGCCGCGCCGCCGTCGTGGCCGTGGTGGACGTGGACGGCGACCGCGCCGCCGCGTTCGCCGCGGAGTGGGGGGTGGAGCACACCTACACCGACCTCGACACGATGCTGGCCACCGAACGGCCCGACCTGGCGATCATCTGCACCCCGCCGGCGGCCCACCACGACGGCGTCCGGGCCTGCCTGCAAGCCGGCGCGTGGGTGTGGTGCGAGAAGCCGCCCGTGCTCTCGCTCGCCGAGTACGACGCGCTGTCCGCCGAGGAGCGGGAGGGCGGCCCGTACGTCGGGTACGTGTTCCAGCACCGGTTCGGCTCCGCCGCCCGCACCCTGCGCGAGCAGATCGCCACCGGGGCGCTCGGGCGTCCGCTCGTGGGCATCTGCCACACGCTCTGGTACCGCGACGACGCCTACTACGAGGTGCCGTGGCGGGGCAGGTGGGAGACCGAGGGCGGCGGCCCCACGATGGGGCACGGGATCCACCAGATGGATCTGATGCTCTCGCTGCTCGGGGACTGGCGCGAGGTCCGCGCGATGATGGGCACCCTGGACCGGCGGATCGCCACCGAGGACGTCTCGCTCGCGGCGGTGTCGTTCGAGTCCGGGGCGCTGGTGTCGGTCGTCAACAGCGTCCTGTCCCCGCGCGAGGTCAGCTACCTGCGCTTCGACTTCTCCGAGGCCACGGTCGAGGTCTCGCACCTGTACGGCTACGACAACTCGAACTGGACCTGGACGCCACTGCGCGGCGTCGCCGAGGAACGCTCGGCGGGCTGGCTCCCGGCCACCGACATCCGCAGCTCGCACAACGTTCAGCTGGCGGAGTTCCTCGACGCGATGGACCGCGGCGGACGGCCCCCGGCCAGCGGTCCCGACGGGCGCCGCAGCATGGAGCTGATCACGGGCCTGTACCAGTCGGCGATCACCGGGCGCCCCGTCACCCGCGACGAGCTGGAACCGGGCAACCCCTTCCACGCACACCTGGACGGCGGCGGCCGGTACACGGCGGGCGTCCCGGCGGAGGTGGCCCGATGACCGGGCTGACGGTCACGCACGAGCACGGTCTGAAGATCGGTGTCGGCGTCGGCGACGTGGAGATCGCGAGCTACGTCTACGGCCACGACCTGCCCACCTTCGAGGCGCCCAAGCCCTACCTGTACCCGATGCGGACGCTGTCCGGCGCCCTGGTGGCGGCGTACCGCCCGCACGACCACCGCTGGCACAAGGGCCTGCAGATGACCTGGTCGCACGTGTCCGGGCAGAACTTCTGGGGCGGCAACACCTACGTACACGGGCAGGGCTACGTCGCGCTGGACAACGTCGGCACGATGCGCCACGACTCCTTCGACATCATCGACCTGACCGGGGACGAGCTCACCCTCCGCGAGTCGCTCACCTGGGTGGCCTCGACCGGCGAGAGCTGGGTGGCGGAGACGCGGACGCTGCGCTTCCACGGCGTCGACGCCGGGCGCGGCACGTGGCTGCTCGACTTCGGGACGGAGCTGCGCAACATCCGCGGCGAGGCACTGGAGCTGGGCAGCCCCACGACGCACGGGCGTCCCAACGCGGGCTACACGGGGTTCTTCTGGCGCGGGCCCCGCGGCTTCACCGGCGGCGAGATCATCACCGCCGGAGGTGGCGGCGGGCCGGAGACGATGGGCTCCACCGAGTCACCGTGGCTCGCGTACACGGGCAAGAACGACGACGTCGACGGCGGCGCGACCGTGCTGGTCCTCGCCGGGTCGACCACCCACGGGACGCTCACCTGGTTCGTGCGCAACGACCCGTTCCCCGCGGTGAACCCGTCGCCGGCGTTCGACAAGGAGATCACGCTCGCCGACGGCGACTCGCTCTCGCTGCAGCACCGGGTGGCCGTCGCCGACCGGATCTGGACGCGCGCGGAGTGCGAGGGGTTCGCCGCGGAGCACTCGCTGTGAGCGCTGCCCTGCCGCAGTTCCCGGGTGGGGTGGGGATCAGCGCGTTGCGCGTCTACCCGTGGGAGACGGCCGACGGGCTGTGCGGCGGGTCGCCCCACATGCACCTGTGCTGCTCCGAGTGCTACATCGTGGTCGGCGGCACCGGCAGGCTCCAGACGCTGACCGCGGCGGCAGGTCTCGTGGAGTCCCCGCTGCACACCGGGGACGTCGTCTGGTTCACCCCGGGCACGATCCACCGCGCGGTGAACGACGGTGACCTGCACGTGGTGGTGGTCATGCAGAACAGCGGCCTGCCGGAGGCGGGCGATGCGGTGCTGACCCTCCCGCCTGCCCATCTGGCCGACCGCGACACCTACCGGCGGGCGACCTCACTGGCGGGTCCGGACGGGGTGCCGTCCGAGGAGCGCGCGAGAGCCCGGCGCGACCTGGCCATCGAGGGGTTCGCCGAGCTCACACGGCAGCTGGCCGCGGGCAACGGTGCCGCGCTCGACGCGTTCTACGCCGCCGCCACGGGGCTGGTGCGTCCCCAACTGGGGGCGTGGCGGGCCCGGTGGGAGGAGGGCGCGGCCGCGATGAGCAGCCGGACCGGCGAGCAGCTGGCCGCGCTGGCCGCAGGTGACCACTCGCACCTGCTGGACGCGGGTGTGTCACGGATCGAGGAGCCGCCCGCGGCCGTTCTGGGCATGTGCGGTTTCCTCACCCCCTACGATCCGGTGCGCATCGGGTCGGTGGTACCCGCCGGCGGAGCCGGCTGAGCCCGGGCCACGCCACCCAAGAGGGGGAATGCGCTTTCCTCGCTCGGGCCGGGCGGTAGGCTCCACCGATACGGGGTCTGGACCGCGGGCCGGACGCACTGTGGCAGTCGACGGCGCTGTGTCATCAACGGTGCTGGGCCGTCGACGGCGCGGCCCGTCCGGTCAGCCGGTCCGGCGCCCGGTCCCGCAGCACAGGAGGCCGGCCATGAGCGACCGCGTCACGACCGCGTCGGTCACCCTTCTCGACGTCGCACGCGCGGCGGGGGTCTCCCTGGCCACCGCCTCGCGCGCCCTCAACGGCAGCACCCGGCGCGTGCGGCCCGACCTGCGCGACCGGGTGCTGGAGGCCGCCGACGCCCTGCAGTACTCGGCCAACGCGCAGGCCCAGGCGATGGCCAGGGGCCACACCAACCTCGTGGGGCTCGTGATCGGCGACGTCGGCGACCCCTACTTCTCCTCCATCGCCTCCGGCGCCATCCGGGCCGCCGAGGACCACCGTCTCGTCGTCACGATGGCGTGCACGTTCGGCCGGGAGGAGCGCGAGCTCGACTACGTGGCAGCGCTCCGGAGCCAGCGGGCCCGCGCCGTGATCGTCGTGGGCAGCCGGGTGCACGACCGTGACCTCACCGACCGGCTCGGCGCCGAGGTGCGCTCGTTCGAGCAGTCCGGCGGCCGCGTCGCCTTCATCAGCCAGCGCAAGATCGCGGCCGACACCGTCGTCCTGGAGAACCGGGCAGGCGCCAGGGCACTGGCCGAGGCGCTGTGCAGCCGCGGCTACCGCCGGTTCGCGGTGCTGGCGGGCCGGGCCGACCTGCTCACCGCCCGCGACCGGTTCGCCGGGTTCCGCGAGGGCGCCACGCGCGCCGGAGTGCAGATCAGCCAGGACGACGTCGCGTACGGCGGGTTCACCCGTGACGGCGGCTACGACTCGATGATCGAGATCCTCGACCGCGGCGCCGACATCGACTGCGTGTTCGCGGTGAACGACGTGATGGCGCTCGGCGCGCTGGCCGCGCTGCGCGACCGCGGGATCGCGGTGCCGTCGACGATGGCAGTGGCCGGGTTCGACGACATCACCACCCTGCGCGATGCCACCCCGGCCCTGACGACCGTCCGGTTGCCGCTGGAGGACCTGGGCGCCTGGGCACTGGAACTGGTGCTCGAGCCTCCCGCCGACCAGCCGCGGATCAGGCGGGTACGCGGGGAAGTGATCATCCGCGACAGCACGCCCGGGCGCGCGCGCTCCTGATCCACGGGTTGACCGGATTTCGCATCCGGGACATCGCTCCCGCGCGGTTTGTCGATTTGACCGTTTTCGCCGCCCGGCGGGGGCACCGATGATCTGTTCCAGAAATCGTGGCCGGGCCGCATCAATTCTTCCCGGAGACCCGGCCACGACACGGGTCGATGGCTCGCCGAACGGCGCTGAACAGGCACGATGACCTGCTGTTCGTTCTTGCCCTATTCGGAATAGGCTGGGTCCCGGAGAGGCGCCGAGCGGCACCGACGGCGCCGGAGCGATACGGACAACGCGAGGAGAACGACCGTGACGACCACGACGACGAAAACCGTGACCGTGCTGGGAACCGGCATCATGGGCGCCGGAATGGCAAGGAACATCGCCCGGTCCGGCCTCGCCCTCACGGTGTGGAACCGCGACGCCGGGAAGGCCCGCGCGCTCGCCGACGTCGGCGCGACCGTGGCCGAGGATCCGGCCTCCGCGGTGGCCGGGGCCGACGTCATCGTCACCATGCTCTTCGACGCCGCGTCCGTGGAGGCGGTGATGGAGCAGGCCCTGCCGGCCGCCGCGGAGGGGGCGGTCTGGGTGCAGTCGAGCACCGTCGGGCTCGACGGTGCGCTGCGGCTCGCCGAGCTCGCCGACCGGGCGGGCGTGGACTACGTCGACGCTCCCGTGCTGGGCACCCGCCAGCCTGCGGAGGAGGGCAAGCTCCTCGTGCTGGCCGGGGGGCCGGAGCATCTCCGCGACGCCGTGGCGCCGGTGTTCGACGCAGTCGGCGCCCGCACCGTGTGGGTCGGCCCGCTGCCGGGCGACGGCCACCGGCTCAAGCTCGTGGCGAACTCCTGGGTGCTGTCCGTCATGGGCGGCACCGCGCAGGCGATCGGGCTGGCCGAGGGCCTCGGGCTGGATCCTCAGCAGTTTCTCGACACCATCGCGGGAGGGGGCACCGACTGCGGCTACGCGCAGCTCAAAGGTCGCGCGATGATCGCCGGGGACTACTCGACCTCGTTCACGACCGAGGGTGCCGCCAAGGACGCCTCGCTCATCGCGGACGCCCTCCGCGGCGCCGGCGTCGAGGACAACCTGATGCGCGCACTGCACCAGCAGTTCGCGGCGGCGACCGAAGCGGGTCACGGCGCGGAGGACATGGCCTCCGTGATCGAGGCGGTACGCCACCCGCGGTCGTCCTGATCCGACGGTCCGCGGCTCAGCCCACGTCCGGGACCGCAGGCCCGAGGAGATCGTCGGCGTCGACGATGCGGTAGGCGTAGCCCTGCTCCGCCAGGAACCGCTGCCGGTGCGCCGCGTAGTCGGTGTCGAGCGTGTCCCGCGAGACGACCGAGTAGAAGTGCGCCTGCCGGCCGTCGCCCTTCGGTCGCAGCAGCCTGCCGAGCCGCTGGGCCTCCTCCTGCCGTGAGCCGAACGTGCCCGACACCTGGACGGCGACGCTCGCCTCGGGCAGGTCGATGGAGAAGTTGGCCACCTTGCTCACCACGAGCACCGGCAGCTCACCCCGGCGGAACTGCTCGAACAGCGCCTCGCGCTCCTTGTTCTTCGTGGAGCCCTGGATGACCGGAGCGTCGAGCACCTCGCCGAGCTCGTCGAGCTGGTCGAGATAGGCCCCGATGACCAGCGCGGGCTCGCCGGGGTGCTTGCCGAGGATGGCCTTGACGACGTTCAGCTTGGTGTGGGCGGTGGAGGCCATGCGGTAGCGCTCCTCGGCCTCCGCCACGGCGTACCCGAGCCGTTCGGCCTCGGTGAGCGTGACCCGGACCTCGACGCAGTCGGCCGGGGCGATCCAGCCCTGCTGCTCGATGTCGCGCCACGGCGCGTCGTAGCGCTTGGGGCCGATCAGCGAGAAGACGTCGCCCTCCCGCCCGTCCTCACGCACGAGGGTGGCGGTGAGCCCGAGCCTGCGCCGCGACTGCAGGTCGGCGGTCATCCGGAAGACCGGCGCGGGGAGCAGGTGCACCTCGTCGTAGATGACGAGGCCCCAGTCCCGGGAGTCGAACAGCTCCAGGTGCCGGTACTCGCCCTTGGTCTTGCGGGTGATCACCTGGTAGGTCGCGATCGTGACCGGCCGGACCTCCTTGCGCTCGCCGGAGTACTCCCCGATCTCGTCCTCGGTGAGCGACGTGCGCGCGATCAGCTCGCGCTTCCACTGGCGTCCGGACACGGTGTTGGTGACGAGGATCAGCGTGGTGGCCTGCGCCTGCGCCATCGCGGCCGCGCCGACGAGCGTCTTGCCCGCCCCGCACGGCAGCACGACGACGCCCGAGCCACCGGCCCAGAAACCCTCGACGGCCTGGCGCTGGTAGTCGCGCAGCGACCAGCCGTCCTCGGCGAGAGCGATCGGGTGGGCCTCGCCGTCGACGTAGCCGGCGAGGTCCTCGGCGGGCCAGCCGATCTTGAGCAGCGCCTGCTTGAGATGCCCGCGCTCCGACGGGTGCACGAGCACGGTGTCGTCGTCGATCCGGGCCCCGAGCAGCGGGGCGATCTTCTTCTGCCGGAGCACCTCCTCCAGCACCGCGCGGTCGAGGGCCACCATGACGAGCCCGTGCACGGGCGAGTTCGTCAGCTGCAGGCGCCCGTACCGGCCCATCGTGTCGACCACGTCGACCAGCAGCGGCTGCGGGACCGCGTAGCGGGAGAAGCGCACGAGCGCGTCCACCACCTGCTCGGCGTCATGCCCCGCGGCACGCGCGTTCCACAGCGCGAGCGGTGTCACCCGATAGGTGTGGACGTGCTCGGGGGCGCGCTCCAGCTCGGCGAACGGCGCGATGGCCCCGCGGGCCTCCGTGGCGGCCGGGTGGTCGACCTCGAGCAGCAGCGTCTTGTCGGACTGGACGATGAGCGGCCCGTCGGTCATACGTGTGGTACTCCTCACAAAAACCCGGCGGACGCCGGGGGTGAACGTGATCTGCCGCGTGCACCGGCAGGGGATCCGTTCGGGGGAACGCCGCCGCCCGGCCTCGACGAAGGAGTGATCGACCACTTCGGCTATGCTGTGCCGGCTCTGTCCGAAAGTGCACGTGTGCCACCGCGATCGTACCGGGTCCTGGAGGTCATCGCCCTTCCCCAGAGGGCGCGTGTCGGAGCCGGCGGAGCGCGCACCACGCGGGCCGGAACAGCCGACCGGCCCGCCCCCGACAGAAGGCGCGACGGATCGACCCGATGCCCATTGCACTGCTCCCCGAGCCTGGCACCCGCTCCCGGCCACCCACCGCCCCTGGACCGCAGCTCAGCCTGTTCGGTCTCGCGGGCGATCACCCGAGCATGCCAGAGTTCGCTCGATCGTCGCCGGCAATCATCAGGGGGACGTTGACGTGACCAGCACCGAGACCAGGCCCACCTGGTCCGAGCGGTTCAACCCGCGAAACTGGACGCTGGCCTGGAAGCTGGTCATCGTCTGTCTCATCCCGGCCATGCTGGCGCTCGCCCTCGGCATCCTCCGGGTGTCCGACCAGGCCAGCCAGGCCGCCGAACTCGGCCGAAGCAGCCGCCTGCTGGAGGTGGCGCAGCACGTCTCCAGTGCAGCCGACTCCCTCCGCCAGGAGCGCAACGCCGCCGCACTGTTCGCCGCGGGTAACCGCGTCGACGACCGCGCCGCCCTCGAGGCCGGATTCCACCAGACCGACGGTCAGATCGACCAGATGCTCGGCGCCGTGCACAGCGCGGCCGAGCTCGAGGTCACCACCCGGAGCGCGCTGCAGAAGGCCGAGCGTGAGCTCTCGGGCCTCGGCCCCATCCGCACCGACGCCGCGCAGAACCCTGCGGTCAACTCCGACCAGCTCACCGACCGCTACACCACGATCATCGACAGCGTCGACGTCCTCGGCCGCGCCCTGCTGCGCCAGCTGAGCACGCCGGGCATCGGGGGTCTCCCCGACGCCCTCACCGCCGTCATGAACACCTCGGAGCAGCTGGCCCTGCAGCACACGGTGCTCGGTGCCGCGATCAAGGCCCGCACCCTGCGGCCCTCCGACGAGGAGGCCGCGCTCGCCGCCGACAGCCAGCTCACGGCGGCCCTGCGCGAGTACCAGTCCGCACTCACCCTGGGTGTCGTCGGTAACCCCCTCGACGCCACCGCCAACACGCAGCGCGAGCGCCTGAAGAGCCAGATCCTCGACACCGCGCCCAACAGGCAGATCTCGGTCCCGGCCGTCGCGTGGGACTCCGCCTACGCCGACGCGAAGGCCGCCGCCGAGCGCGCGTCCACCCGTATCCGCAAGGCACTGGCCGGCTCCAGCGCCGCTGCCGAGGAGCGCGCCAGCAACGAGGCCGGTCTCAACTCGGTCATCCTGATGCTCGGCCTGCTCATCGGCGCCACGATCGCCGTGCTCGTCGCCCGGGCCCTGCTCCGGTCGCTGCAGGTGCTGCGCACCACGGCACTCGACGTCGCCGAACGGCGGCTGCCTCAGGCCGTCGAGAGCATGCGCGCGGGCGAGACGCCCGACGTGGAAGTCGACCCGGTGCCACTCACCGGCCGCGACGAGGTGGCCCAGGTGGCCCGCGCGTTCGACGCGGTCCACGGACAGGCGGTCCGCCTCGCGGCCGAACAGGCGGCCCTGCAGCAGAACGTCAGCGCGATGTTCGTCAACCTCTCCCGCCGCAGCCAGGCGCTCGTCGAGCGCCAGCTGCAGCTCATCGAGCAGCTGGAGAGCAACGAGCAGGACCCGGACCAGCTGTCCAACCTGTTCCAGCTCGACCACCTCGCCACCCGCATGCGGCGCAACAGTGAGAACCTCCTGGTTCTCGCGGGCACCGACCTGGCCAAGCGCAACATCGCGCCGATCCCGATGGTCGACGTGCTCCGCGCCGCGGTGTCGGAGGTCGAGCAGTACCAGCGGATCATCGTGCAGGCCCCGCCCACGGTGAACGTCGTGGGCCGGGCGGCGTCCGACCTCGTCCACCTGCTGGCCGAGCTGCTCGACAACGCCACGAGCTTCTCCCCGCCCGACTCGCAGGTGGTCATGAGCACCACCCGCACGGCCGACGGATCGATCGTCATCGAGATCGCGGACCGCGGTGTCGGCATGATCGACCACGAGCTCAACGACGCCAACCAGCGACTCGGTGGTCCCTCGTCCGTCGACGTGTCGGCGTCCCGGCGAATGGGTCTGTTCGTGGTCGGTCGACTCGGCGCCCGCCACGGCATCAACGTGCGGCTCAGCACGTCGTCGGCGGGCGGTCCCGGTGCGGGCCTCACCGCGTCGGTCACCGTGCCCGGCTACCTCATCCCCTCCTCCAGCGAACCGCACGAGCCGCAGCGCCCGGTGCCCGCGGTCCCCAACCGCGCGAACACCATCTCGGCGCAGCGTCCCGGCACCAACGGCACGGCCCGTCCCGGGTCGCTCTCGGCCCTGGTCGCGGGCACCGACGGTCCGGCCAACCCCACGGGCGTCTTCGACGCACCGGCCGGGCATGACGGGCAGCTGTTCTCCTCGCAGCCGCCACCCACGGTCAACGGCTCCGGCTCGATCGGGAAGCTGCCCACCAGGCGACCGGGCCAGTCGGTCCGGCCCGAAGGCCAGCCCCCGCAGCACAGCAGGCCTGATCCGGCCGAGCAGGCGGCGGCCGACCAGGCCGCGGCGGAGCAGCGGGCGGTACAGCGGGCTCGGGATCTCGCCGCACAGGCCGCGTCCGATGCGGCCAAGCTCGAGCAGCAACAACAGCAACAGCGACGCGACCAGCGTCAGACGCCCAACCAGCAGCCCGGCACCACGTTCAACACCGGCTCCTACCGGAACGGCGCCCAGCCCGACACCTCCCGCTCGTTGTGGTCCAGCAGCGACGCTGCTCCCAACGGGTTCGCGCCCAGCGAGCCCACCACCTCCAACGGGAGCCCGACCTTCAGCACCGGCGCCACCCCTGCCGGTCGGGACGCGCGGTCCGACGACTCCGGGTCGAACCCCCGCCAGCAAGCCGCCCCCAGCGGTGAGCAGCAGGGCGACCAGCCGGGATCGGGCCAGGACCGTGCAGCTGAGCAGGCCTCGGCGGGCGCAGCGCCCACCGGTTCGTTCCCGGTCGACACCGGGCGCACCGGAGAGGCGCTGCCACAACGCGGTGCTCCCCCTCAGGTGCCGCCGGCCCCGCTCACGATGCCCATGCCGATCCTGGGCCGGGGCAACCCGCTGCCCCCGCCCCGGGCCACCACGCCTCGGCCGGAGCAGCCGGCTCCGCGGCAGTTCACCCAGGGCACGGGCTCCGACCAGCGCGGTCAGCAAGCCGGATCTGTTCAGCCCGGCCACCACGCTCAGCGTTCCCAGCAGGCCCAGCCCGCTCAGCAGGCCCAGCCCAGCCAGCCCGCTCAGCAGCCTCAGCCCGCTCAGCCTGTCCAGCAGGCCCAGCCCGCTCAGGCCCAGCACGCTCAGGCCCAGCACGCTCAGCAGGGTGAAGTCGGGCAGTCGGCTCCGGCCGAGGCTCCTGTCCAGGCGGACGAGCTGTTCGCCCCGAGCGTTCCGGTCATCGCCGAGCCGGCAGCCGCACCCGTCAGCCCTCGGAGGACCGGCGAGTTCGACCCCAGCGAGACCACGCCGATCTTCGAGGAGATCGCGTCGGCGTGGTTCCGCTCGAACCGCCCGATCCCGGTCAACTGGCAGACCGAGCACGGCGGGCCCCCGCGGCCGTCGGCGCAGCGTCCTCCGATGCGCCAGTCGGCGCCCAGCCCGGCACCGGCTCCCACGCCCGCGCCGGCTCCCACGCCGGCACCGGCACCGCTGCCCCCGGCTCCTGCTCCGACCCCGCCGCCCGCCGCAGCACCGGCACCCGTTGCAGCGCCGAGCCCGACCCCGGCACCCGCTCCGCCCGAGCCGGTCCGCCAGACCCGCCAGGCACCGGAGAAGGCACCCACCCCGGAGCCCGTCGCCCGCGCAGCCGACCAGGAGTTCGCCAGCCAGGCCGACGAGGGATGGCGAGCGGCGAGCACGGTGGTGGCCGAGCAGCCCGACGAGGTCACGGCCGCCGGACTGCCCAAGCGGCGCCCACGGGCACGGCTCGTGCCGGGCAGTGCAGGATCCGCAGTACTGGCCCCTCCGGTCTCCTCGGCACGCAGCGCGGAGACCGTCCGGGGCCGGCTCGCCAGCTACCAGCACGGTGTCCGTCAAGGCCGCGAGAGCCGCATGCGCGGCGTAGCGGACCCGGGCTCAGGGGCCAACGCTGGTTCGAATTCCGCCAACGCTGGTGTCAATCACGACGAGGAGTCTTCATGACGGCGCCACAGACGCAGCCGAGCCGCTTCGGATGGCTGGTCACCAACTTCGCGGAACGGGTGCCAGGTGTCGCCCACGCCATCGTGGTGTCGGCCGACGGACTGTTGCTCACCGCTTCCGACCGACTGCCCCGCGACCGGGCCGACCAGCTCGCCGCGGTGTCGTCCGGGCTGGTCAGCCTCACCCAGGGCGCCGCACGCTGCTTCGACGCCGGTGGCGTCGTGCAGACGGTCGTCGAGATGGACCGCGGGATCGTCCTGCTCATGTCCATCAGCGACGGTTCCTGCCTCGCGGTGCTGGCCTCCCCCAGCTGTGACATCGGGCTGATCGGTTACGAGATGACGCTGCTCGTCGACCGGGTCGGCCAGCTCCTCACGCCGGAACTGCGTGCCGAGCTCCAGGGCTCCTTCGGCGGGTTCTGAGCACCACCCCGCACCACCCCGCAACACCCCGTACGACCCCCGGTATGGCAACCGATCGGTAGGAAGGCAGGTGAGTCCGATGCCCCCCGGGCCCGACGACGAGCGCCGGCAATCCTCGGAGCCAACTTTCGCCGACGTCATGAACGGGTTCAGTTTCGACGCCAAGCGCACGCCGCGCCGCCGCAAGTGGGGGCGCAGGCGAGGTGCCGACGTCGAGCTGAACGACGACGTTCCTGCCGACTCGGACGAAGGTGCGGCCGCTTCGCGGGCAGCTCCTTCGCCCGAGCTGTTCAAACCGGGGCCAGCGACAGCTCCGATCGACATGCGCATCGTCGAGGCGGAACAACTCGGCCAGGAGACGGGTGCGTCGGCGGTCAGGCCGTACGCCTGGACTCGTGGCCGTACCAAGGCCAGGCTCGACCTGGCCATCGAAACTCTGGTGTCCACGAGCCGACTTGGCCGGGACCAGATTGGCCTGTTGCAGGTCGAGCACCGGGTCATCGCCGAGCTGTGCGAGCAGACGCGCTCGGTCGCCGAGGTCGCGGCACTCATGTCACTCCCGCTGGGGGTCGCGAGGGTGCTGTTGAGCGACATGGCGGCACTCGGCGCGGTGACCGTGCACCAGACCGCGAGCAGCGCCGGCAACGTGCCGGACCTCGCTCTGATGGAAAGGGTGTTGAGTGGACTCCGTCGGCTCTAGTTACCCACCTGACGGGTCTCCCCCTCGCTCAGCGTCGGCGTTGACCAATCAATCAGGGGGATTCGGACAGCAGATGATCGCCACCGCGGCAACCATCTCCGCCAAGATCGTGGTGGCCGGCGGCTTCGGCGTCGGCAAGACCACGTTCGTCGGCTCGGTCTCGGAAATCGTTCCGTTGACCACGGAGGCCGTCATGACCGAGGCCAGTGCCGGAGTCGACGACCTCGCGGCCACGCCCAACAAGGTCACCACCACGGTGGCCATGGACTTCGGCCGTGTGTCACTCGACTCGGAACTGATCCTCTACCTGTTCGGCACGCCCGGACAGCACCGGTTCTGGTTCATGTGGGACGACCTCGTGCGCGGTGCCATCGGCGCCGTCGTGCTGGTCGACACCCGCAGGCTCGCCGACTCCTTCGCGGCCATCGACTTCTTCGAGGACCGCGGACTTCCCTACGTCGTCGGCCTCAACTGCTTCGACGGGCTGCTCCAGCACCGCGTCGAGGACGTTCGGGAAGCCATGTCGATCGACCCGGCCATCCCGATCGTCAGTTGTGACGCGCGCATCCGGCAGTCCACGAAGCAGACCCTCATCGCGCTGGTGGAGCACGCCATGCAGCACAGGATGACCGCAGGCGCTCGCTGATCCCGGCAGGCACTTCGCGACCAGGCGTCTCCCCCGGCTCCGCTCTCCCGCAAGGGTGAACGGAGCCAGGGAGGCGCCTGGCTGCGTCTGGGCGTGAGAGCGCTCAGGAGTCGTTCGACGAGCTCTCGACCATCGCGATGCTGGTGATCCTGTGCAGTGGCACGCGGTGCAGGCCGCCCTCCACCGTGTCGCGGCCCTCCACCACACCGCCGCCCACGCTCGTCGGTTCCAGCACCCGCTCGCCGGCCACACCGTGCCCGTCGACGAACCCGATCCAGACGCGCTGCCGGGCAGCGGCGGCCGAGCGCAGCAGGTCGGGGATGCCACCGTTGGCCCGGGTCCCGGCGTCGCGGCGCACGCCGGCCAGCGCGTCCCCGGCGCGCATCCGGGACACGAGCGCGGCGAGCTGCTCACCGCCGGGTTCGGGCGGCGAGCCGGTCCGTCCGGGCGCGCGCCGGCGCGGCGCGGTCCGTCTGCCCTTGTCGGTCAGGTCGAGCACGGCACCGCCGGTGTCCTCGGCGGCCGGGCTGAAACCGGCGGCGCGCAGTCCGTCCAGCAGCTCCACGAGCGACAGCGGGGAGACCACCACCGTGGGCGCGATCCGGCGCAGCTCCAGGGCCGCGCTGTCGGGGTGGGCGAGCACCTCGCTGATGAGCACGGCGTCGTCGGAGCGCAGGAACGAGGACGCCACGCCCCCGCGCAGCCGTCCGTGCCGGCGCGCGACGTCGTCGATGAGGTAGGTCAGGCCCTGCGGCACGGGGGTGGCCGAGCGCTTCGCGAGCAGCTCGTGCAGCTCGTCGGCCGTGCGGCCGGCGTCGAGCGCACGGCGGATGGTGGCGTCGGTGAAGCGGAAGACGGTGGCCCCGCCCGCTGACTCGACCTCGGCCACCAGCACCAGCTCCGCGGCGAGCTCGGGCTGGAGCGGGCCGGGTGCCACGGCGGTCAGATCGGCCTGCAGGAGCACGTGGTCGACAGGCTCGGGCAGGGTGGCACGCAGGGCGCCCACCAGCCCGTCCGGCTTGTCGAGGAGTACCCGCCCCGGCGTGGAGATCGCATCCAGGGCGACCACGCCGAGCACGGTGGCCTCGGTGAGCACCCAGCCCACCACCTCGTCGCGGAGCCGACCGCCGCGGCGCGGGGCGCGCCAGGCGAGTACATCGCGCAGCGCGGCCGGCGACCCGGGCGCCGTGCCCGGACGCAGCTCGGCCAGCCCGGCGAGCACCCGGCGCCGGTCCCGCGGGGCCAGCGGGCGCCGGACGGACTCGGACAGGGCCGCGATCACGCGTCCGGCGTCGTCCTTGCGGCCCACCAGTCCGGGGAGCCGCGGGAGGTCCAGCCAGGTGCGGGCGATCAGCGACCAGCGCAGCTCGGGACCGCCTGCCGCCCACACGTCGGCGTTGGTGGTGGGCACCCAGTCCGGTGCCACGCCGTCGCTCTCCCCGATGAGGTCGGCCGCCACCGCCAGCTCCACGAGCAGGGCCGCCACGGTCTCGTCGACGTCCATCTCCTTGGCCGCCCGGCGCAGCTCCCGCACTCCCAGGCCGCCGGAGCGCAGCACTGCCGGTGGCGTCCGGCCCCAGAAGCCGATGAGGAGCTCCAGCTGGCGGAGCACGCCCAGCGCGGCCCCTCCCGCGGTGCGGTCGACGACGTCGGCGCCGCGCTTCCTGGCCCCGATGTCCGGCGGGCTGACGTCCACGGTGCCGAGCGGCCGGTCGCCCCTCAGTGCCAGCCCCACCTGCCGCGGCAGCTCGACCGTCTCGGCGTCGACGCGCACGAGCAGCCCGCGGGCCAGCAACCTGCCGACCGCGCTGTCCGGGTCCGACCCAGCGCGGCTGCGCCCGATCGGCGGTCCGGCCGCCAGCGCGTCCAGCACCCGGCGCTCGTCGGGAGACACCGCCGCGAGCATCCCGGGCAGCTCCGACGACCCCGCGAGGCCCGCCGTCTCCCGACCGAGCCCACCGGGATGGCGCGGCACCACGTCGAGCGCGGCGGGGACGAGGGACAGCTCGTCGTCGGGCCCCCACACCAGTGCGCGCTCACGCAGCGCCGCCAGCGGCCCGCTGAGCGCCGCGCCGGGCACGTCGGGACCGAGCAGCCGGCGTACCTCGGCGAGCGGGACCGGCGCGCTGTCCGCGCCCGCGACGACGAGCGCCTCGAGGATGATGAGCGTGACCCGGTCGAGGTCGTCGCACGCGCGGTGGACGGACGCCCGGATGCCGGCCCGGGTGGCGAGCACGGTGAGGTCCGCCGGGGGCGGCACGGCCAGGTCCGGACGCAGCCGGAGCAGAACCGCGAGAGTCTCGTCGTCCTGGGCGCGCAACCAGTCGACCAGCGGAGTGGGCATCGCCTCCACGGTAGTCGGCGCCCGTTGCACGACGCCCCTCGTGTACCGCACCTGATCGTCAGGACGACAGTGGGGTGCTGCGACGGGTTCGGATGTGGTCCGAAGTGGTCCGTACCTGACCTCGTCCCTCACCACGCGGTCCGGTACGGGATAATCGGCCGCGACGCCCGACCCCGAGGAGGACACCGTGGCCAAGGCCGCCCGTGAGGGCCGGATCGACCCGACGTGGCCGGAGCTGCCCGACGGCGAACATCCGGTGAGCGAGCTCGCCAGTCCCCGGCAGGGCTCCCTGTCGCCGTTCGGCGACGTGGAGTTCCCGCTCGATGAGGTGCCGTACGTGCACCCCGTCACGGAGATCAACAGATAAGCGTCCCCGCCGGCCTGCTGCTCGCGGCAGGTGCCGGGCGCCGGATGGGCAGGCCCAAGGCGCTGGTCGAGCTGGGCGGCGAGCCTCTCGTCCGGCGAGCGCTGCGGGTGCTCGCCGACGGCGGTTGCGCGCCGCTGGTCGTGGTGCTCGGCGCGGAGGCCACAGCGGTGGCCGACCTCGTCCCGTCCGGCGTTCACGTCGCGGTGGCGCAGGGGTGGGCGGAGGGCATGGGTGCTTCGCTACGCACCGGGCTCGCCGCGCTGGAGGAGCTCGACCCCGTTCCCGACGCCGCGCTCGTCCACCTGGTGGACCTGCCGGGGGTCACGGCGGCCGCCGTGGCCCGGATCGGGGCCCGGGCCACGCCCGACGTCCTGCTGCGGGCCGCCTACTCCGGGCACCCGGCCCACCCCGTCCTGATCGGACGGTCACACTGGGCCGGGGTGCGCGCTGCGGCGACCGGCGACGCCGGAGCCCGCGGCTACCTGGCCGGGCACCCCGATCTCGCTCTGGTGGAGTGCGGGGACCTGGCCGACCCCGACGACGTCGACACTCCCGAGCAGCTGGCTCGCTACCGGTCCTGCTGACCCGCGCCCGGCCCCGTCGCCGGAGGTCGGCTGCGGGTCAGCAGGCGGGATCACAGGGTGATGTGCTGCCCGGGGGAGATCTTGTGCGGGTTCCCGGCGAGCCCGGGGTTCTTGTTCACCAGGGTCTTCCAGCCACCGGCGACGCCGTGCCGGCTCGCGATCGACGACAGGGTGTCCCCGCGCTGCACGACGTACGTGCCGCTCGTGGCAGCAGGGGCGGCGGGAGCGCTGAGCCGCACCTGCTGGGCGGGGGCGCTGCGCTGGGTGGCCGCCTCGCCGACGGCTCCGGCCTTGCGGGAGCAGACGGGCCATGCGCCCCAGCCCTGCTTGGCCAGCACGCGCTCGGCGACGACGATCTGCTGAGCGCGGCTGGCCTGGTACGCCACCGGGGCGAACTCGGCACCGCCGAAACCTCTCCAGGTGCTCGGCGAGAACTGCAGTCCGCCGTGGTAGCCGTTGCCGGTGTTGATGTCCCACCGGCCGCCGCTCTCGCACTGGGCGACACGGTCCCACGTGCTGTCGGTCGCCGCGTGAGCCACCGGGGTGGCGATCACGAGTGGTGCTCCTGCGACGGCTCCGGCTAGTGCGGTGCGGGCGATGGTCCGCCCGGTCGTGGTGGGGGCACGGTGACGGCCGCGGTAGCGCGCCATGGGTGTATCTCCGTGCGCTGCGCACAGACGTCCGCCGGGGAGCTGGCGGGGCGGCAGAGGGGCTGCCACCACGGTCCGTTCCTGTCCCGCGCTTCGTGAGGCAACGGGGAGCCGGGACCGCCGGACAGGGGAGCGCTGCGGTTCCGGGGCCTTCAGAACCTGGGGAGTTCCGGAGGGCCGCGGAGAACGCTACGTCCGTCCGGGCCGGGAGCAAACACAGCGCGCGGAGCGGCACGCGCCCCGATCGTGTACTCCGAACGGCCCAGTGGGACAGAATTGTGGCTGCTCACCATCCCCGGATGATCAACGTTCGAGATCATCGGAGGTTGCTTCACGGTGATGCAGATCACCCCCATGTGCTCGCCTCCGCGCCTTGCGGCGTCGGCTCCGCCCACGCCGTAGGGTTCGGGTGTGGAGCTGACCCACGTCGACACGGCAGGCGCCGCCCGCATGGTGGACGTCACCGACAAGGAACCCACCGCGCGCACGGCGGTCGCCACCGGCACGTTGCGCACCACCGCCGAGGTGGTGGAACTGCTGCGCCGCGACGGCCTGCCGAAGGGCGACGCGCTCGCCACCGCGCGGATCGCCGGGATCATGGGAGCCAAGCGCACCCCCGACCTCGTGCCGCTCTGCCACCCGATCGCCTTGAGCGGGGTGGTGCTCGACCTCGAGCCGGACGGGGCGGAGGTGCGGATCCGGGCCACCGTGCGCACCACCGACCGCACCGGCGTCGAGATGGAGGCGCTCACCGCCGTCGCCGTGGCCGGGCTGGCCCTGCACGACATGGTCAAGGCCGTCGACCCTGCCGCGGTCCTCGACGGCGTGCGGGTGGAGCGGAAGGACGGCGGCAAGACGGGTACCTGGACGCGTCCGGAGGACCGCACGTGAGCGCTCCCGGCCGCCGCGCCCGCGTGGTGACGGCGTCGAACCGGGCCGCCGCGGGCGTCTACGCCGACACCGGGGGCCCGCTCATCGTCGACTGGCTGCGCGAGCGGGGGTTCGAGACCCCGGACCCGTCCGTGGTGCCCGACGGCGAACCGGTCGGCGACGCCCTGCGGGCAGCCGTCGCGGACGGGGTCGACGTGGTGATCACCACCGGTGGCACCGGCATCTCACCCACCGACGCGACACCGGAGGTGACCCGCGGGATCCTGGACTACGAGGTGCCCGGCCTGGCCGACGCGATCCGGGCCGCCGGAGCGCCGAAGGTGCCCACGGCGGTGCTCTCCCGGGGGCTCAGCGGGGTCGCGGGACGCACGCTCGTCGTGAACCTGCCCGGATCGACGGGTGGGGTCCGCGACGGCCTGTCGGTACTCGCCGAGGTGCTGGAGCACGCGGTGGACCAGCTTCGAGGAGGCGATCATCGATGACGGAAGCAACGACCCGAGCGGTAGTCCTGCGGGCTGCCGTCGGAGAGTCGCCGCTCGACGTGGCGGAGCACGCCGCGCTCGTCGACCAGGCCGCCGCAGGCGCCGTGGTGACGTTCGCCGGCGTGGTGCGTGACCACGACGGCGGCCGGGCCGTGCGCGGCCTGGAGTACAGCGCTCACCCGAGCGCGGAGAAGGTCGTGGCCGAGGTGGCCGCCGACATCGCTGCGCGCGCGACGGGCGTGCGGGCGATCGCGGTGAGCCACCGGGTCGGCCGACTCGAGATCGGGGACGTCGCACTCGCCTGCGCCGTTGCCGCCGACCATCGGCGGGAGGCCTTCGAGACCTGCGCCGAACTGGTCGAGGAGGTGAAGCGGCTGCTGCCCGTCTGGAAGCACCAGGCGTTCACCGACGGCACCGACGAGTGGGTCGGCTCGACCTGAGGGCTGTGGCCGCGCGTGGGTACGGAGCCGCGCAGAGCCGCTCCGTACCCGCGCACGGGCGCATCAGTGCAGGTCGAGCTGCTGGCCGATCCGCAGGACGTTCGGGTTGTGCAGAACGTCGGTGTTGCGGTCGAACAGTGCGTGCCAGCCGCCGGGAAGGCGACGCTCCGCGGCGATCTTGCTGAGCGTGTCGCCCTTGACGACGGTGTAGTCCGCGCCGTTCTTGGCGAGGTGCGGGGCCGCGACCCTTTCCACCCGTGCCGGCGCCTTGGCCTGTGCCTTCGCCTTGGCCTTCGCCGGAGCCGCCGCCTTTGCCGGGGCCTTCACGGCAATGGGCTCGGAGACCCGGATCTGGGAGGCGTTGCCGCGCACACCGGTCTTGCGCGAGCAGGACGGCCATGCGTTCCAGCCCTGCGCCGCCAGCACCCGCTCAGCGACAGCAATCTGCTGCTGCCGGCTCGCCTGGTGCGGCATACCCGCGCCACCGTAGGCCCGCCAGGTCGTGGGGTTGAACTGCAGGCCACCGTAGTAGCCGTTTCCGGTGTTGATCTTCCAGTTACCGCCACTCTCGCACTGGGCAAGCTTGTCCCAGGCGGAGTCGGGGGCGGCATTGGCGGTGCCTGCAACAGCGAACGGGACACCAACCGCGACTGCGCCGGCGAGAGCCAGACGCAGGAGACTTCGGCCCTTGCGGGAAACAGGTCGAGAAGTCATTTCTTTGTTCTCCATTCGCACCATCGAGGAGAACGTGCTCGTCAGCGGGCAGGGGGTTCGACCCGGCGAGCAGCTCCCTGCCATCTCGTCAAAGCCTGGGGCGACTTCTCCGAAATGGCGTCCTCGGCCCTGTCCCGTCTCCATCTCGACGGACCGGAACCGCGGGACAGGACCCTGGTGCGACAGCTCCGGATGTATTCCGATCGGCCCTCTCGGAACGACCGGCCGTAGACGTTACGAGGCACCCTCGGGAAATCGTCAAACCCCAGATGGGTGACCGAGGTCACGAGAAGCAACGGACACGGGTGGCAATATCCATATCTCTGCAGGTCAGAGCACCAATCGATTACGGGCGCATCACGGCGGATCGATTACAATCAAACCGGAAGTATTGTTGGTTCGGCAGTAGATCGGCCGGTCACAGCGAGTAGCGAAGGTCCCGCAACTCGGCCGGATCCACCCCCGCCGGGGCTCCCGTGTCCTCACCCGCGGTGGCTAGGGCTCCCCGGTTCAGTCATGCTGGATCCGTGACCGATCGCCCGAACGCCACGGGTTCCCCCACTGAGCTGGCGGCTGCCCTGCGCACCACCGGCTACCTCGCAGACGACGGCATCGCCACGGCCGCGTTCCTGGCCGTGCAGATGAACCGGCCCCTGTTCTGCGAAGGCGAGCCGGGTACCGGTAAGACCGCACTGGCCCATGCGCTCGCGCAGGTGTTCGGAGCCGAGCTCATCCGGTTGCAGTGCCACGAGGGCATCGACGCGGCCCAGGCCCTGTACGACTGGGACTTCCCCCGCCAGTTGCTGCACCTGCGCGCACTCGAGGCCGCGGCGAGCGCCACCGGTGAGACGCTCGACGCCGACGCGGTGGAGGCATCCCTGTACGACCCGCGCTTCCTGCTCGCCCGGCCGATCCTGCGCGCTCTGCAGACCACTCCGAGTGTGTTGCTGATCGACGAGATCGACCGCGCCGACGACGAGTTCGAGGCATTCCTACTCGAGGTGCTCACCGAACACGCCGTCACCATTCCCGAGATCGGCGAGGTCAGGGCGAAGGTGCCGCCGGTGGTCGTCCTCACGTCCAACCGCACGCGCGAGGTGCACGACGCACTCAAGCGGCGCTGCCTCTACATCTGGCTCGACCACCCCGATCTGCAGCGCGAGATCGAGATCCTGCACTCCCGGCTACCCGGCCTGCCCGAGCGGCTCGCCGCGCAGGTGGCAGGGGCCGTCCAGCAGCTGCGCCGGGCCGACCTGCTCAAGCCGCCCGGGGTGGCCGAGACGATCGACTGGGCCCGCGCCCTGCAGCTCGTCGGCGCCCGGCACCTCGACGTCGACAGCGCCGCCGCGACGCTCGGCGCCGTCCTCAAGTACCGCGAGGACGCCGACCGCGTCCGCAAGCAGCTCGACACCCTGCTCGCCTCCTGAGCCATGACCGCGTCCACGCCAGCGCCGACCGACGACCCGGTCCCGGGTCTGGTGGGTTTCACGGTCGTGCTCCGCAACGCGGGGCTCGCGATCACCACCGACCGGGTGGCCGCGTTCCTCGCCGCGCTCGACGCGCTCGACGTCACCAGCCGGACGCAGACCTACTGGGCCGGTCGGCTCACCCTCTGCTCCGACCCCGACGACCTGCCGCGCTACGACCGCGCGTTCGAGGACTGGTTCACCCCGCCGCCGGGGGGCCGCACCGACATCACCGACCACCGCAAGCCGCCACCGCCCACGCTCGCCGCACTCACCCCGGACAACACCGACGGTGAGAGCGACGACGACGGGCAGGAGCCACAGATCCGGGCCCGCGCCAGTGGTGCCGAGGTACTGCGCAACCGCGACCTCGCCGAGCTCACACCGGCCGAGCGCGAACACCTGCGCACGCTGCTGGCCCTGCTGCAGCCCGAGCTGCCGCGGCGCAGGTCCCGCCGGATGCGACCGTCCCGGCACGGCGGCACCGACGCCCGGGCCACCCTGCGCGCCACCCTGCACAACCAGGGTGAGCTGCGCGAGCTGCGCCGTCGCGACCATTCCCGGCGGCCCCGCAAGATCGTGCTGCTCGTCGACGTCTCGGGTTCCATGGAGCCCTACGCCGACGCGCTGCTCCGCTTCGCCCACGTCGTCGTGCGCCGGTCACCCGGCGCCGTGGAGGTGTTCACCCTCGGCACGCGGCTCACCCGCGTCACCCGGGAGCTGCAGATGCGCGACGCCGAACGCGCGCTGGCCGCCACGGGCAAGGCGATCCCCGACTGGTCGGGCGGCACCCGGCTCGGCGAGGTGCTGCAGGCGTTCGTCGACCGGTGGGGGCAGCGCGGTGCGGCCAGGCGCGCCGTCGTCGTGGTCTTCTCCGACGGCTGGGAACGCGGCGGCACGGAGCTGCTCTCCCAGCAGATGGCGCGGCTGCGCAGGCTCGCCCACCGGTTGGTCTGGGTGAACCCCCACGCGGGCAAGGAGGGCTACGCGCCGGTACAGGGCGGAATAGTCGCGGCCCTTCCGTACTTGGACGATCTGTTGGCCGGGCACAGCCTCGCCACTCTGCAACAACTGCTCGAGGTGGTTCGCAATGCGTGACGTAGTTCGCCAGCTCGAAGACTGGTGGGACAAGGGCGAGCCGGCAGCGCTCGCCACCGTGGTCGGAACGTACAGTTCCGCTCCACGTCAGCCTGGCGCGTCGATGCTGGTCGGGCCGGGTGGCGAAGCGGTCGGCAGCGTCTCCGGCGGCTGCGTCGAGGGCGCGGTCTACGAGCTCGGGCAGCAGGTGCTGTCCGACGGGCGGCCCATCCTGCAGCGCTACGGCGTGTCCGACGACGACGCCTTCGCCGTCGGGCTCACGTGCGGCGGGATCATCGACATCTTCGTCGAGAAGGTCGACCCCGAGCAGTACGCACAGCTGGGCGCGGTGGCCGAGGCGATCCGCGACGAGTCGCCGGTCGCGGTGGCCACCGTGGTGTCCGGCCCCGCCGAGCGGCTCGGCACCCGGCTGATCGTGTGGCCCGACCGAACCGATGGCGGCACCGGCTCCGCCCGGCTCGACGACGCCATCCGCGACGACGCCCGCGGGCTGCTCGACGCGGGGCGCAACGCGATGCTGCACTACGGCGTCGACGGGCAGCGTCGCGGCGAGGGCCTCGACGTGTTCGTCGAGTCGTTCGCCCCGCCGCCCCGGATGATCGTCTTCGGTGCGATCGACTTCGCGGCCGCGGTCGCGAAGATCGGCAGCTTCCTCGGCTTCCGGGTCACCGTGTGCGACGCGCGTCCCGTCTTCGCCACGGCGTCGCGCTTCCCCGGTGCCAACGAGGTCGTCGTGGAGTGGCCGCACCGCTACCTCGCCGCCGAGGCAGAGGCCGGGCGGATCGACGCCAGGACCGCGCTGTGCGTCCTCACCCACGACCCGAAGTTCGACGTGCCGCTGCTCGAGGTGGCCCTGCGGCTGCCGGAGGTCGGCTACATCGGGGCGATGGGCTCGCGGCGCACGCACGAGGACCGGCTGGAGCGCCTGCGTGAGGTCGGGGTGACCGAGGCCGAGATCGAGCGCATGTCGTCGCCCATCGGGCTCGACCTGGGCGCCCGTACGCCGGAGGAGACGGCCGTGTCGATCGCTGCGGAGATGATCGCCCTGCACTGGGGCGGCGCCGGTTCCCGCCTGGCCGAGCGCCAGGGACCCATCCACGTCTGACCGCGCGGCCTGTCCGTCAGGTTGGCGCGGCGGCGGGGAGCGTGACGCCGAGCAGGTCGGACAGCGCACGCGTGCCCGACGGGGTCAGCCGGACGGCGCGCCCATCGCCCCTGCCCGCGATCCAGCCGTTGTGCTGCATCCTGGATCGCAGGTGGGCGCCGGCCTGCCCTGCCAGGTGGGACCGCCGCTCGGTCCAGTCGAGGCACGCACGCGCGACCGGACGACGTGATGGGGCCGGCACGAAGCCCAGCTCGGCACGGAACCAGGCCATCCCGTCCGTGGTGAGGGCGAACCCGCCGGTGAGATCGAGAAGCCCGCGCTCACCGAGCGCGGTGGTGATCGCCACCCCGAGCCGCCCGGCGAGGTGGTCGTAACAGGTTCGGCCCCAGGCGAGGGCGGCCGTCGTCGCCACCGCTCGCAGGCCGACCGGCTCCGTTCCCCGTGGGGCGGCGTGAGCGCCCAGGTCCTCCAGGAGCTGCGCCACCTCCGGGGCGGCGAGCTGGACGTACCGGTGCCTGCCCTGGCGGCGCTCCACCAGCAGGCCGCCCGCCACGAGGCGCCCGAGGTGCTCGCTGGCCGTGGAGGGGGCCACGCCGGCGAGCGCGGCCAGCTCCCCGGCCGTCCATGCGCGCCCGTCCAGCAGCGCGAGACAGAACTGCGCGCGCGTCCGGTCGGCGAGCAACGCGGCGAGGTCGGCGAGAGCGGCACCGGTCGTCATCCCCCGATCCTGCCGCGCCGACGTTTCGGCGGCCGCCGAACCGAGGGCGTCCTACCGTGCCCGCATGACGAGGTTCCACGACCTGCACCATGGCGCTGACCCGCTGCTGTTGCCCAACGCCTGGGACGTCGCCTCGGCCGCTGCGCTCGCCGAGGCCGGGTTCGCGGCCGTCGGCACGACCAGCCTCGGCGTCGCCGCGGCTCACGGGCTGCCCGACGCGGCAGGCCTCGCGCGCACCGAGACGCTCACGCTGGTCCGGAGGCTGGTGGCGCTGCCCGTGCCCGTCACCGTGGACCTCGAAGCAGGGTTCAGCGACGACCCGTCCGAGGTGGCGGACCTGGCCGCCGAGCTGGCCTCGATCGGAGTCGCCGGGATCAACCTCGAGGACGGCAGGCCGGGCGACGTCCTGGCCGACGTCAGTACGCAGGTGCGGCTGCTGCAGGCCGTCAAGCAGCGGGCTCCCGGCCTGTTCCTCAACGCCCGCACCGACACGCACTGGTTCGATCCGGCGGCCCCGGTCCACGAGGCGGTGCGGCGGGGCCGGGCTTATGCCGGGGCCGACGCCGACGGCGTGTTCGTGCCGGGGCTCGCCGCACCGGACGACGTCCGCGCCCTCGTCGCCGGAGTGGACCGGCCCGTGAACCTGCTGCACCTCCCCGGCCGCACCAGCGTGCGCGAGCTGGCGGCCCTGGGGGTACGGCGCATCAGCACGGGCTCGCTGCTGTTCCGGGCGGCCGTCGGAGCCGCGGTCGCGGCCGCGGAGGCCGTGCGCGACGACCGGCCGCTCGACGCGGGCACGCCCACCTACGCCGACATCCAGCGCCGCTCCTCCGCCCTCCGGGGCCGGCCTGAGCAGTGATCGTCGCGAGATCCACCGATCCGCCCTCACGAGGGCGCACGGGCCGACCTCGGAAGGATCATGTCGAGACTCGCACCCCGAGCCCGCGGGGAAGGGCGACTCGCGAGCCCGAAGCGGGCGACTCGCGAGCCGGAAACGGGCGACTCGCGCGCCCGAAGCGGGCGACTCGCGCATCCAGGGCGGGCGACTCGCGTGTGGGGAACGGGCGACTCGCCGGGGGGCGCGGAACGGGCGGCTCGTACGCTGCGCCGCCATGCGGTTCTACGCCGAACGTCCGGCGCGGGTAGTGCTCCAACTGCTGGCGGACCTGCTCGCAGTCGGATGGCTGGTGGTGTGTGTCCTGGCCGCGCAGGCGGCCCGCGAGCTCATCCTGGGCCTGCAGGGGCCCGCACAGACGATGGTCGACGCCGGGGGCACCATCCGCGGCGCCTTCGACGAGGCGGCGCGGACCGCCCAGCAGGTGCCGTTCGTCGGGGACGACCTCGCCCGCGGGCTGAGCAGCGGCACCGGGGCGGGCGACGCGCTGGCGACGGCCGGCCGGGAGCAGCTGGAGACGGTCGCGACCGTCGCGCTCGGCACGGCGGTCGGGATCGTGGTGCTGGGGGCGCTGCCGGTGCTGTTCGTGTGGCTGCCGCTGCGCCTGCGGTACGCGCGGGCGGCCCGGTCGGCCGTGGCGGTGCGCTCCGTCGACTCCGATCTCCTGGCCCTGCGCGCGATGACCCGGCTGCCGGTCCGGCGCCTGCTCAAGGTCTCCCCCGACCCCGCTGCGGCCTGGCGGCGCGACGACCGGGCCGTCGTGCACGGGCTCGCGGCGCTGGAGCTGCGGAGTCTGGGGCTGAAGACCCCGAAGACCCCACCGGACTGACGTGCCGGGGGCGCCTATCCGCGGACGGTCACCGACTTGTCGTCGGTCAGAACGGGGCGTCCCTCGCCGCCGGACACGTCGTCCTCCAGCACCCGCACGACGTAGTCACCGGGCGCCAGGGCCACCGTGAAGGCGAACGGGGCGAACCGCTGGCCCTCGCTGGTGCTCGTGACGCCCGACCGCACCACGGCGCCGTCACGCAGCACCTGCCACAGCACCGTCGCCTCGAACACCGCGGCCTCGCCGGTCACCTCGACCTCGCGCCCGACCACCGCGCCGTCGGCGGGCCCGTCGATCTGGACGAGGGAGCGGAGCGCGTAGTCGTCGCCGCGGCGCACCGGCTCGGCCGTCGGCACCGTTCCCCACAGGCGCGCCACCGGCTTGCCGTCCACCAGGATCCGCACGGGGTCGGCGGACTGCAGCGCGCCCTGCACCGTGAACACGAGCTGCTGCACGGTGAGCTCCGCGAGCTCGGGGCTCGGCGGAGCACCGTCCGCCCCCGCCAGGTCGACGACGATCGTGGCGCCCTCGACGCGCACGGGCGTGCGCAGCGTGGTGCCGGACGGCCAGTACGAGTGGTAGTCGGGGTCGGTGCCGGTGGGCTCGGCCAGCATCTCGCGCACGGCGGCACTCGCCCGGTCGTCCGACGGGACGCGGTGGAACTCCCGCTGCAACCGCGGGCCGGCCGGGGTGTCCGCCACGTAGTAGACCGG
The DNA here is from genome assembly GCF_050948425.1 of Pseudonocardia xinjiangensis. Lineage (NCBI taxonomy): Bacteria > Bacillati > Actinomycetota > Actinomycetes > Pseudonocardiales > Pseudonocardiaceae > Pseudonocardia > Pseudonocardia xinjiangensis. The sequence goes on from NZ_CP192009.1 coordinate 7,352,635, forward strand.
CACCGCGGCCGTCTCACCGGCCGTGGAGCCCGCCGGTGGGGTCGACCGGACGGTGGGCACGGGCTCGGGCAGCACGGCGCCAGGCGGCGGACCCGACGGCCCGGACTCGGCACCGCAGCCGGCGAGCACCACCGCGAGGACGGCCAGGACCGGGCCACGTCGTGCGATCATCGCCGAGCACCTCCCCACGGTCGGCCACCACGGTGCCCGGCAGGGAGACGGTCCACCGAGCGACGCGCCGGACGCACCCGGGTGGCACGCTGCGGGCCATGCCGCTGTTCTCCTTCGAGGGCCTGTCCCCGACCGTGCACCCGGACGCGTTCATCGCCCCCACCGCCACGCTGGTCGGCGATGTGCGCGTCGAGGCCCACGCATCGATCTGGTACAACGCGGTGCTCCGCGCCGACTTCGGTCCCATCATCATCCGCGAGGGCGCGAACGTGCAGGACGGCTGTGTGCTGCACGGCGGCAATGATCCCATCACGGAGGTCGGCGCGGGTGCGACGATCGGGCATCTTTGCGTGGTGCACGGGTGCGTGATCGGCCCCGAGGCGCTGATCGGCAACGGCTCCACCATCCAGGACGGCGCCCGCATCGGGGCGCGCTGCCTCGTGGGAGCGGGCGCCACCGTCGCCCCCAACACGGTGGTGCCCGACGAGACCCTCGTGCTGGACACGGTCAGCCGGGAGAAGGGCCCACTGACGCAGTCGGCCCGCTGGTGGGTGGAGGGCAACCCGGGCATCTACCAGGAGCTCGCCCGGCGGCATCGCGCCGGCGTGGAAGCGGTCGTGCCGATGCTCGAGGGCTGACGCACGCTGCCGTCATCGTGCCGGCGTGCGCGTCCGGCTGGGGCCATCCGCAGCGGAGGTGTGGTCACCGACGCCCACGGCTCGTTCCAGGTGATGCTCGACCCCGAGGGCAACGAGTTCTGCTTCGTGGAGTGAGCGACGGCCTCAGCCGGGGTCCGGGTCCGGGGAGGAGGCCTGCGCCCAGTAGCGCCGCGGGATGCGGCCCGCTCCCCGCGCGGCGCGTCCCGCCTCCACCGCCAGCCGCATCGCGTGCGCCATCCGCTCGGGGTCTCCTGCCCGCGTGACCGCCGTGGCGAGCAGCACGGCGTCACAGCCCAGCTCCATCGCCAGCGCGGCCTCCGAGGCCGTGCCGATGCCGGCGTCGAGCACGACCGGCACCGAGGCGGCGGCCACGATCATCTCGATGTTGTGCGGGTTGCGGATGCCCAGCCCGGTGCCGATCGGCGAACCCAGCGGCATCACCGCGGCGCAGCCCGCCTGTTCCAGCTTGCGTGCCAGCACCGGGTCGTCGTTGGTGTAGGGCAGCACCGTGAAGCCGTCGTCGACGAGTTGCTCCGCGGCGTCCAGCAGCTCGATCGGGTCGGGCAGGAGCGTGCGTTCGTCGGCCACCACCTCGAGCTTCACGAGGTCGGTCTCCAGCGCCTCCCGCGCGAGCCGCGCGGTGAGCACGGCCTCCGCCGCGGTGCGGCAGCCCGCGGTGTTGGGCAGCACCTCGATGCCCAGGCGACGCAACAGGTCGAGCACGCCCGTGCCGGTGGCCGCGTCGATCCGCCGCATCGCCACGGTGGTCAGGGAGGTGCCGGACGCGACGAGCGCGCGTTCCAGGATCTCCAGGTTGGCCGCACCACCGGTCCCCATGATCAGCCGGGACGGGATCTTCCGTCCACCGATCACCAGGACGTCGCCGTCGACGTCCGAGCGTGTCACGGGCTCTCCGATCATCGTCATCCTCCCTGCACCGCCGTCAGGACCTCGATACGGGCGCCGTCGGCCAGTCGAGTGTCCGCCCAACCGGCCCGCGGCACGACCTCGCCGTCCACCGCGACCGCCACGCCACTGCTCGGCGCGCCCAGCTCGGTGAGCGCGTCGAGCACGCTCGCGCCAGCGCCCAGCTCGCGCTGGTCACCGTTGATCCACACGTGCACGTGCTACCTCCTCGGGGTGCTGATGCGCTCCGCGAAATCGGTGCGGGTCGGCCGCACGCACCGACTCGGGGACGGGACGGCCGTGCAGGAGCGCCAGCACGGCGTCGGCTGTGACCGGGGCGAGCAGCATCCCGTTGCGGTGGTGGCCGGTGGCGACGAGCAGTCCCTCCGGACCCACGGCGCCGACCAGCGGCAGGTTGTCCGGGCTGCCGGGCCGCAGCCCGGCCGCGCTCTCCACCAGTGCGTACTCGGCGATGCCCGGGAGCACCCGCTCCGCGTCACGCAGCAGGTCGCGCACACCGCCGACGGTGACCTCGGTGTCGAACCCGGTCTCGGCCTGCGTGGCCCCGATGACGAGGCCGCCGCCGTCGCGCGGCACGGCGTAGACCGGACGGCCGTCCACGAGCGCCCGTACGGTGCGGCTCGGCGCCGGGAACGCGCCTGCGCGGTGGGCCAGCCGAAGGATCTCGCCCTTCACCGGGCGCACCAGCCCGCGCAGCACCGGGTGCAGCGTGGCGGAGTGGGCGCCCGCGCTGACGAGCACGAGGTCGGACGGGAGCTCGGCCCCGTCGGTGCGCACACCCGTGACGCGCGTCCCGTCGTCGAGGACGGCCCGTGCGGCACTCTCGACGACGGTGGCCCCGGCGCGCTCGGCGGCGGCCCGCAGGGCGGCGAGCAACATGCGGTTGTCGACCGCGAGGTCGTCGGGTACCGACAGGCCACCGCGGACGTCCGGTCCCAATGCGGGCTCCAGGCGCCGCAGCTCGCGGCCGGAGAGCCGCTCGACGGCACGGCCGAGCCGCGCCAGGTAGCCCGCCAGGGTGTCCAGCTCGGCGCGGTCGCCTGCCCCGGTGGCGACCACGACGGTGCCTTCGGTGCGCAGCCCGGCGGGGCGGCCCGCGGCGGCGGCGACCTCCTCGGCGAAGCCGGGCCAGCGGCGCACGGACTCGACGCCGAGCTCCAGCAGCGCCTCCTCGCCCGGCCACGCCTCGGTGACCGGTGCGAGCATCCCGCCCGCCACCCAGGACGCCCCGGAGGCGGGCGCCGGGTCGAGCAGCGTGACCTGCAGGCCGGCAGCCGCGGCTCGCCAGGCGCAGGACAGGCCGATCACCCCTGCGCCGATCACCGTCAACCGTGAGTTCGTCATCTCCCCGCTCCCTGCGCCGGCATGACCCGGATCAGGTTCGACGGTCGGGATCTCCGGATCCCCTCTCAGCCCGCTGCCGGGCTCCCGTGCGTCACCTGTGGTTCACAGTACGCGCCGCGTCCGGTGCCGCGTAGGGTCGGTTACCGTGCCCGGATTCGACGGAGACGCCCTGCGCGCGCGGTTGGCCGACGCGCGCCTCTACCTCTGCACCGACGCGCGGCGCCGCACCGGCGACCTCGCCCGGTTCGCCGACGCGGCGCTCTCAGGTGGTGTCGACATCGTCCAGCTACGCGACAAGGGCGCCGACGGCGCGCTGGAGGCCCGCGAGGAGCTCGCGGCGCTGGAGGTGCTCGCCGAGGCCTGCGCCCGGCACGGCGCGCTGCTCGCGGTGAACGACCGGGCGGACGTGGCCCTCGCCGCGGGCGCCGATGTGCTGCACCTCGGCCAGGACGACCTGCCCGTCGCCTGGGCCCGCAAGATCGTGGGCGACGACGTGGTGGTCGGGCGTTCGTCGCACAGTGCGGACGAGACCGCGACGGCCGCACAGGAGGCGGGCGTGGACTACTTCTGCGTCGGCCCGTGCTGGCCCACGCCGACCAAGCCGGGCCGGCCGGCACCGGGGCTCGATCTGGTGCGGACGGTGGCTGGCCGGTCGCCGTCGCGGCCGTGGTTCGCCATCGGCGGCATCGACGAGGCCCGGCTCGACGAGGTGCTGGCCGCCGGTGCCGACCGCGTCGTCGTCGTGCGGGCGATCACGCAGGCCGAGGACCCGCGAGCGGCCGCCGCCACGCTGGCGGCCCGCCTCCGCGCCTGACCGTCCTCGCAGACCGGCTGCCGTCCTCGCAGACTCCGTAGCCTCTGCGACGAGGCCGCGGGGTCTGCGAGGAGCGGTCAGTTGTTCTCGCCGCCGGGTACCGGGACCAGCGGGGTCGGGACCGCGCCGCCGTTGTTGCCCGAGCTGTCGCCGCCCGATCGGTTGTTCCCGGAGCCGTCGTTCGCCGAGCCGCCGGTTCCCGAGCCACCGGTCCCGGAGCCTCCGGTCCCGGTCCCGCCGTTTCCGGAGCCCCCGGTCCCGGAGCCGCCGTCCCGGAGGTCGCCGGAGTCGCCGCCGGGTGCGGCGGGGCGGGAGGTGGCGCTGCCCCCGTCGTCCGGGTCGTTAGAGGAGTTCGTGCCGCTGCTGTCCTGACCGGCGCCGGGAGCGTTGCTCGGGTCGGTGCTGGGGTCGGCGCTCGTGGTCGGGGTGGGCGTCGGCTCCGGCGTCGGGGTCGGCTCGACCCGCTCCTCCTTGTGCCGGGGCTCGTGGTTGCCCTCGATCACCCGGCCGACGGACGTCCCGGACTGGCCCGAGGTGAGGGTGGATCCCTTCGCCCACTCCACCCCCGTGATCGCGAGCAGGCCGAGCACGAAGACGAGCACGGTCGCCCCCGTCCAGAGGACGAACCGGTGCCGCGGGGACCGCGCCGCAACGACGGGCTGGACGCCCGGCTGGACGCCCGGTCCGACGCGGAGATGGGTGGTGGCCGCCTCGGGCGAGATGCGCGGCATCGGCATGGTGATCTCGGCGGCCCGCTCCTCCACCGCGTCCATGCCGCGGCCACGGGTGAAACGGATGCGGGCTGCGATCTTGTCCCGGGTGCGGTCAAGTGACTGCTGGTAGAGGGTGGCGGCCACGGTGCTCGCGACCGAGCCGAGCGCGGCACCGGTCACCGTGCCCGCTGCGCCGAAGAAGGACCCGAGCACCGCGCTCGTCGCCGCAGCCCCGGCGCCCGCCAGCACCTTGTTGAGGGTGAGGTCGACCCCGCCCTTCGGCTGCGTCTGCACCGTCGCCTGGGTGGTGGGGGTGGTGGGTGGGCTGACCCTGGTCGGAGGCGTTCGAGGCCGGGGGGGCGTGCGCTGCGCCGGTATCCGCACCGGGGGCGTGTGCCGTGCGCCGGGGCGGGAGTGGTCGGGACGGGGGGCGCTGGGGAACTGAGGCATGGCTCCTGTCGGCGATCACATCTTCGGGCTGTCGAACGTCCATGATTTTCAACGCTCCGGGCGTCTGAATCGCTCCGGATGGCGACCGTTGGTGACCGCCTTCACGTCGACGGTCGGGAACCCTCCGCGCCGTCCTCCGGATGGCGCAGTCCGCGGTGTCCCGGCGGCAGCGCCGAACGGAGCACCGGCCAGGACAGCGCGACGCACAGCGCCACGAGCGGCCAGGTGAGCACCGACCGCGCGATGCCCAGTGCGACCACGGCGTCGGCGAGGTACAACGGCACGAACACCGCGAGCCGCACGAGGTACTGGCCCACCCAGACCCAGCTGGCCCGCTGGTAGCCGCGCAGCAGGTCCGGGTCGCGGCGCCACCGGGTGCGCTGGCCGAGCGCGGTGCCCACCACCACCCCGAGCAGCGGCCACCTGATCACGATCGACACGGCCCACACGAGCGCGCTCGCCGCGTTGGACACGATCTGAACCAGGAAGAAGTCGACAGCGCGCCCGGTGTAGAGCGCCACCAGCGCCGCCACCGCCACGCCGAGCAGGCCCAGTAGCACGGCACGCGGCCGCTTGCCGCCGAGCATGCGCACCACGCCGATGACCGCGGCCGCGAGCACGGCCGCGCCACCGGCCCAGGCCACCGGCGAGGCCCACGCCACGGCGTCGGCGATCGTGAACGCCAGTACGAACGCGACGACCGGAACGGTCGCGTCCACCGCCGCGCCGTGGCCACCGAGGATCTCCGCCAGCGAGGCGTCGGGGTTCGGTTTGCGACGAGCCACGAAGTCAGGGTGCCCTATCTCAGCCCTCGTGAGTGCTTCATGTCGTTGTACACACAGCACATCACCCGGCGGACGGTGGCGCGGATCGCCGGTCCTGGGTGATATTGGAGCGATCTGCACCCGTCGAGAGGGTGAAGCGGACCTTAACGAAGGGCGTGACGTGGCAGTCAACAGTTTCGTGGCGCTCGGTGACAGCTTCACAGAAGGCCTGGACGACTGGCGGGCGGACGGCACGCCGCGCGGCTGGGCCGACCGCGTCGCGGAGCGGATGGGCGCCAGCAGGCCGGGGTTCCGCTACGCCAACCTCGCCGTGCGCGGCAAGCTGCTCGACCAGATCGTCGACGACCAGCTTCCCGTGGCCGAACGCCTGCGCCCCGACATGATCGCGTTCTGTGCCGGTGGCAACGACATCATCCGCTTCACCTGCGACACCGACGACCTCGCGCGCCGGTTCGACTCCGCGCTGGAGCGGGTCACCGCCACCGGAGCGCAGGTTCTCGTCTTCACCGGCTTCGACCTTGGCCGGATGCACCCGATCATCCGCCGCCTGCGCGGCCGGGTGGCCTGCTACAACGAGCTCATGCGGGCCAGCGCCGAGCGCCACGGCAGCACGGTCGTCGACCTCTGGGGCATGGCTCCGCTGGCGGATCCCCGCACGTGGGGCAGGGACCGGCTGCATCTCACCGCCGAGGGGCACCGCCGCGTCGCGCTGCGCGTGCTGGAGACGCTCGGCGAGCCCGTCGTCGAGGACTGGCGCGCGCCGCTGCCGGCCGCCGTCCCCGCGCCGTGGCGGCACCGCCAGCGCGAGGACCTGGTCTGGATGCGCGACTTCGTCATGCCCTACGTCCGGAGGCGGATGCGCGGTCACCGCACCGGCGAGGGGTTCGTGCCCAAGCGCCCCGACCTGCTGCCCCTCGACGGCGGCGGTCAGCCCGCTCTGTGACGCCCGCGCTCAGCGCGGGATCGGCGTGATCTCCCGGGCCGCGATGTAGGACGGCCGGGGTGCCGGCGCCGCGAACGGCTCGGTCAGCCCGTTGTCCACGCTGTTGAACACCACGAAGATGTTCGACCGCGCGTACGGGGTGATGTTGTCGGCCGAGCCGTGCATGCAGTTGGAGTCGAACAGCGTTGCCGACCCGGCCGGGCCTGTCAGCATGGCGATGCCGTGCCGGTCGGCGAGGGTGGTGAGGCTCTCCGGGTCGGGGGTGCCGATCTCCTGCTCGCGCAGCGACTCCTTGTAGTGGTCGGCCGGTGTCTCGCCGACACACGCGACGAACGTGCGGTGCGAGCCGGGCATGATCATCAGGCAGCCGTTGTGCGGATGGTTCTCGGTGAGGGCGATGGACATGCTCACCGCTCGCGGTGCCGGCATCCCGTCCTCGGCGTGCCAGGTCTCGAAGTCGGAGTGCCAGTAGAAGCCGCCCCCGCCGAACCCGGGCTTGTAGTTGATGCGGCTCTGGTGGACGTAGACGTCCGAGCCCAGGATCTGGCGGGCCCGGCCGGCCACCCGCTCGTCGGCGACGAGCGCGGCCACGGCGTCGCTGATCCGGTGCACCTCGAAGACGGAGCGCACCTGCCGCGAGCTCTTCTCGACGATCGTGCGCTCGTCCTCGCGGATCCGCGGGTCCGTGGCCAGCCGGTCGAGCTCGGCGCTGTACGCGGCCACCTCGTCGGGGGTGAGCAGCTCCGGCACGGTGACGAAGCCGTCGCGGTCGTGGGCGGCGAGCTCGTCGGACGACAGGGGGCCGGGCACCCTGGTACCGCCCCAGACGGTGGGTTCGACGCGTTCGATCAGCGAGGGCCGGTCCGCCACGCGGGTGGGGTAGCGGTCGGCCGTGGTCGTGTCGAGCAACGTCATCAGGAAGCCTCCTCCTCCGCGGCCGGGACGATCAGCGGGTACACGCCGTTCTCGTCGTGGACCTCGCGCCCCGTCACGGGCGGGTTGAACACACACACCGTGCGCATCCGCGTCCGCGGTCGCAGCTGGTGGCGTTCGTTGCCGTTGAGCACGTAGACCGATCCCGGCTGCAGCCGGTGGGTCACGTCGTTGTCCTTGTCGTACAGCTCGCCCTCGCCCTCGATGACCCAGACGGCCTCGATGTGGTGGGCGTACCAGAAGTCGTTGACCGAGCCGGCGTCGAGCACGGTCTCGTGCAGTGAGAAGCCGACCCCGTCACCCGCGAGCACGATCCGCTTGCTGCGCCAGTGCTCGGTGCGGATGTCTCGTTCGGTGTCGGTGATCTCCTCCAGGGTGCGCACGATCATGCCGCCGTCCCCTCGAGCGTGACCCCGACCGACTCGCGTACCACGGTCAGGCCCTCCTCCAGCTCGGCGTCCGTGATGGTCAGCGGCGGCATGATCTTCATGACCTCGTCCGACGGCCCCGCCGTCTCCATCAGCAGCCCGCGCTCGAACGCCGCGGCGCAGGTCTTGGCCGCCAGCCCGGGCTGCGCGAAACACAGGCCCCTGGCCAGCCCCCGGCCCTTGGGTACGAGCGTGCCGTCACGCGCTGTGCCGGCCAGCTCCTCGAGTGTGTCGTGTATTCGCTCGCCCTTCGCGAGCGTGGAACGCTCCATGACGTCATCGGACCAGAACTCGCGCAGCGCCGCAGCGGCGGTGACGAATGCGAGGTTGTTGCCCCGGAAGGTGCCGTTGTGCTCGCCGGGACCCCATTGGTCGTACTCGGGTTTGATCAATGTGAGCGCCATGGGCAGGCCGTAGCCGCTGATCGACTTCGACAGGCAGACGATGTCGGGCTGGATTCCGGCGATCTCGAAGGAGAAGAAGGGGCCGGTCCGCCCCACCCCCATCTGCACGTCGTCGACGATCAGCAGGATCTCGTGCCGGTGGCACAGGTCGGCGAGGCCCTGCAGCCATTCCACCCTGGCCGGGTTGATGCCACCCTCGCCCTGAACGGTCTCGACGATGACGGCGGCCGGCTCGTTGAGGCCGCTGCCGGCGTCGCCCAGTAGGCGGTCCAGCCATAGGAAGTCGGGCACCGTGCCGTCGAAGTAGTTGTCGAACGGCATGGGCGTGGCGTGCACGAGGGGGATTCCGGCGCCGCCGCGCTTCATGGAGTTGCCGGTGACCGAGAGCGCGCCGAGGGTCATCCCGTGGAAGGCGTTCGTGAAGTTGATGACCGACTCGCGGCCGGTGATCTTGCGAGCCAGCTTCAGCGCCGACTCGACGGTGTTGGCCCCGGTCGGCCCGGGGAACTGCACCTTGTAGTCGAGCCCGCGCGGTCTCAGCACGAGCTCCTCGAATGTGTGCAGGAACTCACCCTTGGCCAGGGTGTACATGTCGAGACCGTGCGTGACGCCGTCCCGGCGGAGGTACTCCAGCAACGGCTCCTTCAGCTGCGGCGGGTTGTGCCCGTAGTTGAGAGCACCGGCGCCGGCGAAGAAGTCCAGGTAGGAGCGGCCGTCGACGTCATTCAGGCGTGCACCCTTCGCGGTGTCGAACACCACCGGCCAGTTGCGGCAGTAGCTCCGGACCTCGGACTCCAGATCGTCGAAGACGGTCATTACTCCTCATCCCTCGTCCTAGGGGTTTCGACGCCCGACCGGACCGATCCTGAACAGGATCTCGGGTTCGTGAGAAGCCCCGAGAAGCTCGGGGCCGAACAGTTCGCTGCGCCGGATGTCGGCGCGGTTCCGGTCGGCGAACGCAGTGAACAAAGCGATCGATCCCGAATTGTCGGGCGTGATCGTGGCTTCGAGATGGTCGGCGTCGGGCACGGCGCCGAAGAGGGCGTCGAGCATCGCCGCGCCCAATCCGCAGCCACGGGCCTCCTCGGCCACCGCGACCTGCCAGACGACGAGTGTGTGCAGCTCGTCCGGACGCCGGTAACCGGTGACGAAACCGATGACCGCGTCGCCCGCTTTCGCGACGATCGACGTCGCGGCGAAGTCCCGGAACCACAGTAGATACGCGTAGCGCGAGTTGACGTCGAGCACCCGGGTATTCGCGGCGAGCCGCCAGCAATCGACTCCGTCGTCCACGTCCGGGCGACAGATCGTCACCCCTCCAGGGCCTCCGACGGCGGCAGCTGAGGGCGTAGCAGGTGCAGCCATGTTGCAGGAAGGTAACAGCGACGCATGCTGATCGCCGACGATGCGGCAACCCGAGCCTCTGCTCCGTCGCCCCGGATCATGAATCCGGTCACGCAGAGGTTTGGCCTGCCGCCGATCGGGTAGGTCCGCCGCCTTCCTGCTCACTGCGTGTTTCGACGGGTCCTCGGGCGGCGGGTGCCATTGCTGCATCCGAGCGCACATCACGGATTTGCAACATCGGTCACAGTGTCCCGCGGTGGCCGGTTCGTCCGGTCCTAGGGTGGTGCGGGTGACGAGGAGCGACGCGGCCCGTTCCTATGTCGTCACAGGTGGCGGTCGCGGCGTCGGACGAGCGGTGGTCGAGCGGCTCCTGCGCGACGGCGGCCACGTCGTCGCCGTCGAGTTCGATCCCGCGGCCACGGGCTGGCTCGCCGGGAACCCCGCCGCGGTCGGGGTCGTCGGCGACGCCGGTGACGAGGCGGTGGCCGAGCACGCCGCCGACCGCGCGGAGGAGCTCGCCCCGCTCGCCGGCTGGGTCAACAACGCCGCGGTGTTCCGCGACGCCTCCCTCCACAGCTCACCGGCGAGTCACGTTCTCGACCTGGTGGCGGCCAACCTCGCACCGGCCGTGGTCGGCTGCACCGTCGCCGTCCGGCGCTTCCTCGCGGCCGGCACCGGCGGGGCGATCGTCAACGTGTCCTCCCATCAGGCCGGGCGCGCGGTACCCGGCTGCACGCCGTACGTCACCGCGAAAGCCGGGATCGAAGGGCTGACGCGGGCCGCCGCGGTCGAGTACGGGCCCCGCGGGGTGCGGGTGAACGCGGTGGCACTGGGCTCGGTCACCACCGAGCGGTACACGGCCCTGCTGCGCGAGCTCGGGCCGGCCGCGGCCGCCCGGGTGGAGGAGGAGATGCGCCTCCTGCACCCCGTCGGGCGGGTCGGCAGGCCGGACGAGGTCGCCGCCACCATCGCCCACCTCCTGTCCGACGAGTCGAGCTTCGTCACCGGTGCCACCGTCCCGGTCGACGGCGGGCGCTCGGTGCTCGCGCGCGACCCCGAGGCGTACGACGTGTGACACGCCCTACGGCGTGGGCACGATGTTGTTGTTCACCTGAAACAGGTTCTCCGGGTCGTACACCGCCTTGATCTGCCCGAGGCGTCGCAGGTTGCGCCCGAACGCGCTGTCCACCCCCGCCTGCACCGGTTCGTCGGCGAGGCCGGTGAAGTTCAGGAAGACGTTGCCGTTGCCGAACTTGCCCAGCTCCTCCCACGCGGCGCGGCCCCAGGCGATCGCCGAGGCGTCCTGCGCCGGGTCGGTCCACATCGTGTCCACCGACACCATGAACGGGGAGGACCGTTCCGCGAAGGCGGTCTCCTCCGGCCCCACGGCATGCACGGCACCGCCGATGTGGAAGGTGTTGACCAGGGTCTGCGGGGCGGGCCGGTCGAGCGCCCGCCCGGCGATGGCGTCGACGGCGTCGTCGGTGAGCTCGTCGAGGTACTGCGACTTCCAGTACGCGCGCAGCGTCCGGCGCGGGAAGATCGGGTCCAACGCCGCCTGCACCACGGAGTACGGCATCGGCTGGGACATGTCGAACAGCGGCGTGCCCAGCTCGCGCAGGGGCTGCATGACCCGCATGCCCTCGTCCGGGTTCCCGGAGTACACCCCGCCGACGATCGCGACCGGCCGGTCGTGGACCACGTCGGGCATCCCGGGAGCGGCGGGGAACGTCATCGTGACGATGAACGAGGTGACCGCGTCGGGTGTGGAGACGACGTGGTCCCGCCACCGGCGCTCGACGTCCGCGAGGTCCTCGAGCGGGTAGAACGTGCCGGCGAACGCCACCACCGGGCCCAGCGGGTGCAGGCGGAAGGTGAACGACGTGACGATCCCGAAGTTGCCCCCGCCCCCGCGGATGGCCCAGTACAGGTCGGGGTGGGTGCCGGCGGAAGCCGTGCGGATCGTGCCGTCGGCGCACACCACCTGCGCCGCCACGACGTTGTCGCAGGACAGCCCGTGCCGGTTCTGGAGGTGCCCGTAGCCCCCGCCCACCGTCAGCCCGGCCACGCCCGTCTCGGAGACCCGGCCCAGCGGGGTGGCCAGGCCGAAGGCCTGCGTCTCGCGATCGACGTCACCGAGCAGGGCTCCGGCCTGCACCCGCACCAGCCGGCGGTCGGGATCGACCTGCACGCCCCGCATCGCGGAGAGGTCGACGAGCATGCCGTCGCGGGCCGTCGAGAACCCGGCCACCGAATGGCCGCCGCCGCGGACCGCCAGCAGCAGCCCGTGGTCGCGGGCGAAGTTCACCGCGTCCACGACGTCGGCGGTTCCGGAGCAGCGGGCCGACACCGCGGGCCGGTCCGCGTGCATCGCGTTCCACACCTCGCACGGCTCGGCCGCGGCCGCCGGGTCCTCGGCCGTGACGAGCGAACCCCTCAGCCGGGACATCAGCTCGGTCACGGCGGCGTCCGGCAGATGTTCCTGCGAGCCATCACGGGTGGCGACGTCCATGGGTTCGGCCCCTTTGCCTGGCTGCCTGCTCCGAGAGCCGGCGTCGCGGGCCGGACGGCGGCCCGGTGTCGGCACTGCCGCACAGAGTTGACCGAACACGCTACGCGCGGCCGCCGTGCCGGCACATCGGCTCTTCAGTGCAGTGCCGGCCGGTCTGCGGTCCGCTCCACGGCGCAGTGCACTGCGCCCGCTGCCGCACGCGGAACGGGCGACTCGCGCGCTCGGGGCGGGCGACTCGCGGACGGGAAAGGGGCGACTCGCGGGGGTGGGGGCCGGTCAGGGGTTCCTGGCGGCCGGTTCTCCCGTGACGGACGCGGTCCTCGTCAGCGTCAGGCCCGTGGTCTCCGGGGCGAGCGTCTGGGAGACGAGCGCACCGACCGCGCAGAGCGCCGCGCCGATGACCATCGAGGCGCCGATGCCGATGGTGGAGATCCCGACCGGGAGCAGGAACGTCCCGATGGCGGCTCCGATCCGGCTGAACGCGGAGGCGATGCCCACCCCGGTGGACCGGACGTCGGTGGGGAACACCTCGATCGGGTAGACGGCGGTCAGGTTGCCCGACAGGGCGTTGAAGAACGAGAACAGCGCGAAGCAGACCACGATCACCAGCGCGGGGGCGTGGGTCCACACCCCGACCACGAGCAGGGCCGCTGCCATGATCCAGAAGGGCCCGATGAGCTGCCTGCGACGCCCCATCCGCTCGATCGTCAGCATGCCCACCACGGCTCCCACCGCGGCGATGGCGTTCGCCGCGATCGTGCCCGCCCGGGGGTCCGCCAGCTGGAGCGCGGCGAACACCTGCGGCGCGAAGGTGAAGATGGCGAAGTAGGGAGCCACCAGGCAGGCCCAGAACGTGCAGACGAAGATCGTGCGCGGGCGCAGACCGGGGGCGAACAGGTCGCGCCAGCCGGCACCCGGCTTCTCCAGGCCGTACTCCTCGCCGTGGAAGTGCGCCTCTCCCCCGAGATGGCGGTCGACGATGGCGCGGGCCTCGTCGACGCGCCCCTGGTGCATCAGCCATCGCGGCGACTCGGGCAGCCCGATGCGCAGTGCCAGCACCACGAGGGCGGGCACCGCGCTCGTCACCAGCACCCACCGCCAGCTCCAGCCGGCCAGGTCGACGAGGGCGTAGGCGGCCACGACGGACACCAGGTAGCCGCCGTACCAGAACACCAGCAGCTTCGACAGCCTGCGCCCGCGTCCCCGCGTCGGGGCGAACTCGGCGAGCATCGCGGCGCCGATGGCGTACTCCGCCCCGATCGCGACACCGAGGAGCAGCCGCACGACGAAGAGCTGCCACGGCTCGGTCACCACTGCCTGCAGCAGGCCGAGGACGACGAAGGCGACGATGTCGATCAGGAACAGGCGCCTGCGGCCGAAGCGGTCGGTCAGGTAGCCCACGATCGGGGAGCCCAGGAAGATCCCGATCAACGAGGAGGCGCCGATCAGCCCGGCCCAGAGCGGGGAGATGTGCATGCTGGTGGCGATCAACGGGAGGACCACGCTGAGCACGCCGAGGTCGTAGCCGTCGAGCCCTTCACCCCACGCCGTGGCCAGGGTCAGGCGACGCAGGACACCGCGCTCGCCACGCGCCGCCTCAGCGCCTCCGCTCATCGTGCCCCTCGCCACCGGTCGCCGTCAGCGCGCAACCGTGACGACCGGGTCCCGCCCGCGCGGCCCGCCCCGTCGGCGAGCCGATCGACGGTAACCACCCCTCGTCGATCACGCTCGTCGTGACGACCGGCCGTCAGACCGACGACGGGTAGTTCGCACGGAGCTTGCCCTTCTGGAGCTTGCCGGCCTCGCTGCGCGGGAGCGCACCGGCGAAGTCGATACTGCGCGGGACCTTGTAGTGCGCGATCCGCTCGCGGAGGTAGGCGATCAGCTCCCCCGCCAGCTCCGGCCCGGCCGGGACGCCTGCGGCGGGCTGGACCACGGCCTTCACCTGCTCCCCCATGTCCGCGTCGGCGATGCCGAAGACCGCGACGTCGAGCACCGCGGGGTGCAGCGCCAGTGCGTTCTCGACCTCCTGCGGGTAGATGTTCACCCCACCGGAGATGATCACGAACGCCTTGCGGTCGGTGAGGAAGAGGTAGCCGTCCTCGTCCAGGTAGCCGATGTCGCCGGTGGTCCCCCAGTTGGCGTGTTCCGGGTGCTGCGACCGGCGGGTCTTCTCCGGGTCGTTGTGGTAGGTGAACGGGAACACGTCGCGCTCCACGTAGACGAGCCCCACCTCGCCGGTGGGGAGCTCCTTCCCGGCGTCGTCGCAGACGTGCAGGATGCCGAACGCCGGGCGCCCGACGGACCCGGGCTTCCGCAGCCACTCCGCCGAGTCGATCAACGTCATTCCCAGCCCCTCGCTGGAGGCGAAGTACTCGTGCAGGATCGGGCCCCACCACTCGATCATCTTCCGCTTGACCTCGACGGGGCACGGTGCGGCGCCGTGGAGGGCGAGCCGGTGCGAGGACAGGTCGTGGGCCGACCGCCGGTCGTCGGGCAGCTTGAGCATCCGGACGAACATGGTCGGCACCCACAGGCTGTGGGTCACCCGGTGCCGCTCGATCGCCTCCAGCGCAGTCGCGGCGTCGAACCGGGGCATGACCACGACCGCGCCTCCGGTGGCGTGGACGGTCCCGCAGAACGCCAGCGGCGCGGCGTGGTAGAGCGGCGCCGGGCACAGGTAGACGGTGTCGGCGTCGTAACCGTGGGCTTCGCGCAGGACCCGGGCCGCGGGCCGGACGTTGGCGTCGATCTGCTCGCCCGGCAGCGGCGGCCGGATCCCCTTGGGCTGCCCCGTGGTGCCCGAGGAGTACAGCAGGGTGGCACCGCGCGGCTGGTCGGCGGACGGCTCGTGGGACGCGGCGGTCAGTGCGGCCTCGTAGTCGTCGTACCCGTCCTGCGGGCCGCCCATCGCCAGGTGGAGCGCCACGCCGGGGGTCCGGCCGGGCAGCCCGGGGGTCGCCTCGGCCATCGCCGCCGAGACGACCAGGGCCTTCGCACCGCAGTCGGTCACGATGTAGGTGATCTCCGGTACCGACAGGTGCCGGTTGATCGGGGTGAAGTAGAGGCCGCTGCGCAGCGCCGCCCAGTAGACCACCCAGAACTCCGCGATGTTCTCCGCGAGGAGTGCGACGACGTCGCCGGGACGCAGCCCGGCGTCGTGGAGCACGTGCGCAAGCCGGACGGAGCGCTCGTCGAGCTCGGCGTACGTCATCACGGCGCCCGTGTCGGACATGACCACTGCCGGCTTGTCCGGCGTGAGCGCCGCGAAGGTTCCGGGGAACACCGTGTCTCCCGCCTGGAGGGTTCGCTCCGATCGTCGGCGCGTCCCTCACGGCGGTCAAGGCAGGGGGTGACCCGCCGGGGCGAGGGTCACACGCAGGACGGGTCTTCCGGACGCATCACCCGGCACCGATGAGAACCACCGCCCGGCGTGGTCCCCATCGCGACGACGACCACGCCAGGAGAGGACACGGGATGCCGAGCACCGAGCCGACCACGCAGATCGACCACCGTTACGGCGATGCGGAGGCCGTTCCCACCCCGTGGTCCACGGCCCAGGAGCACCTCGCGGCGGCAGAGGTCGCCTGGCTCTCCACGGTGCGACCTGACGGCCGGCCCCACGTCACGCCGCTGCTGACCGTGTGGCTCGACGGCGCGCTGCACATCTGCACGGGCGAGGTCGAGCAGAAGGCACGCAACATCGCGGCCAACCCGCACGTCGTGCTCACCACCGGCACCAACGCCCTGCACGGGGGGCTCGACCTGTCCGTGGAGGGACGGGCCGAACGCGTGACCGACCCGGAGCGGCTGCAGGTCCTCGCCGACGCGTGGGAGAAGAAGTACGGCAGCGAGTGGCACTTCGAGGTCCGCGACGGTGGGTTCGAGGGCGGGCACGCTCTGGCGCTCGTGTTCCGGATCGAGCCCGCCACGGTCTTCGGGTTCGGGAAGGGCCCCTACAGCCAGACCCGCTGGTGCTTCCCGGATTCCTGACCCCGGGTCAGGCGAGCAGGCCGGACGCGTCGCGCCACATCCGGGCCACCACCTCACCCGCCGGCTCCTCGGTGGCGAGCGCAGCGCTCTGCCCGGCCCAGTGGTTGACCTCGTCCATGCCGTCCGGTTCACCCCGCCGCAGCTGCCCGACGAGTCGGAGCTGATCCGGGAACGGCGCCGGACGTGGCGCGCCCGGCTCGGTCCAGGACCGTACGTACGGCGTGGGGGCCGCCCGCGCCAGCCGGCCGGAGTAGGCCCGCGTGGCCACGGTGGCCTCCGGAGCCAGGCCGTCCAGCGACGCGGCCCACTCCTTGCTGGTTCCCGTCTCGGGGCAGCGCAGCAACGCGGTGCCCACCTGTACCGCGCTCGCGCCCAACGCCAGCGCCGCAGCGACCCCGCGCCCGTCGGCGATCCCGCCCGCGGCGATGATCGGCACCTGCAGGTGGTCGGCGAACCGGGGAAGCAGGGCGAAGAGGCCGACGTCGGTGCGCTCGGCCGCCTCCTGGTCGAAGCTGCCCCGATGGCCGCCCGCCTCCATGCCCTGCGCCACGATCGCATCGGCGCCGGCCTCCTGGGCGGTGAGCGCGTCGTCGAGCGTGGTGGCGCAGGCGAACCAGGCGATCCCCTGCTCGTGCAACCGGCGGACGAAGTCCGGCTCGAAGACACCCATGATCGAGGAGATCACCGTGGGCCGGGCGGCCAGCATGGCCTCGCACTGCGCATCGAACGCCGGGGGCGGTGGCCCGGGGGCGTCGTCCGGCGTCCCGAACCGCCCGAGGAACTCGCGGGCCTCCGCGACCCGGCGCTCCCGCTCGTCGGGGTCGGCGACGGGCGGTTCCGGGATCCAGATGTTCAGCTGCAGTGCACCCGAGGATCCGGCGCGGAACTGCTCCACCCATTCCGCGATGCGCAACGGGGCGAACTGCAGCACGCCGGCGCCACCCATCCCGCCCGCCTCGGCCACCGCGACGGCCAGCTCGGGTGGACAGGCTCCTGCCATCGGAGCCTGCAGGATCGGCAGCCGCAGGCCGAACCGATCGCAGAACTCCTGCGCCCGCTGTCGTGCGTCCGCCACGGTCTCCTCCTTCGCGGTGCGTGCAGTTCCCCGCACACGCACTCAGCTCGTCGAGAGCAGACGGTGTGCCTCGCTCATCATGCCGGTGACGATCTGCTCGACGGGCTGGACGTCGCGGACCAGACCGACGCCTGCCCCCGCCGGGAACACCATCTCCTCCCACTCCCCGGTGGTGTCGACCGTGGGCGGGATCGCGCTGAACGTCGGCATGTCGTACGGGATCCGCGCGCTGTGCGGGAACAGGGTGGTGTGGCCGATCACTCCGGTGGGCGGGGGGTCGGGGATCTCGCTCTCCCGACCGGCCCACTCGGCGACGGCCCTGGTCGGCAGCAGGCGGTACCGATGCGCCGGCCACTCCGGTCCGAAGGCCGTGGTCACCACGGGCGGCCCGGCGGCGTCCACCAGCCGCCGCTTGTACTCGGGGTGAGCGGGGCTCTCGGCGGACGCGACGAGCCGGGTTCCGACCCACACCCCGTCGGCGCCCGCCCGCAGCGCGGCAGCGGCGGCCACCCCGTCGGCGATGCCGCCCGCCGCGAGGAGCAGCTGCTCGGGAAACCGGCCCCGGATCTCGGCGAGCAGGTCGTGCAGCGGGACCACCCCGCGGGCGTGGCCGCCCGCCTCCACGCCCTGCGCGACCAGGCCGACGACGCCGAGCCCGACCGCGCCCGCGGCGAGCTCGACCGAGGACACCTGCATCCACACCCGGGCGCCCGCATCGGTCAGCCGCCGCACCCAGTGCGCCGGCGGCAGGTCGTGGTGGAACACCACCAGCGGTACAGCGAGCTCGACGCAGGCGTCGACGTGCCCGTCCGTGGATGCCGGACCCATGCCGGTCTCGGCGCAGATCAGGTCCACGCCCCACGGGCCGTCGGTGAGCTCGCGCAGCTCGGCGGCCATCACGGGCAGGCTCGGTGGGGGATCGGGCGAGGCGCCGATGATGCCGAGGCCTCCCGCGTTGCTCACCGCCGCCACCAGCGGCGGATGGGCGACGAACCCCATGCCGGCGCCCACGAAGGGGTGCCGGAGCCCGTACTCGCGCGTCAGCCGGGTGCTGATGGTCGATTCGTCGCAACTCCAGTGCACTGGACGGTCCGCCGAATTCGTGTTCACACCGATCTGGTCCCCCATTTTTCCACTGGAGCACGGCCGTTAGCGCGGAGTCAATTCACCGCATTTATCGCGGAACGACCGAATGCTCTTCCGTCCACCGACACGACTTACCGGATGATCCGGATCCGTACCTGAATCTGACGTCACCATCGGTTACTGTTCCGGCCAAGCAGGTGCGCGCGTGACCGACGACGGAGGCGAAGTGGCAGGACAGGTGGAGACGATCCGAGGGCCGGTCGAGGCCGGCGAGCTCGGCACCGTGCTGATGCACGAGCACGTGTTCGTGGTCAACGAGGAGGTCCACCGCAACTACCCCGACTGGTGGGACGAGGAGCAGGGGATCGCGGACGCCATCATGCGGCTGAAGACCCTGAAGGACCACGGAGTGGACACGATCGTCGACGCCACCGTGGTCGGCCTCGGGCGCGACGTCGCGCGGGTGGCTCGGGTCAACGAGCAGGTGGACCTCAACATCGTCGCCTGCACGGGGTTCTACACCCTCGGCGATGTCCCGCCGTTCCTGATGTACCAGGGCCCGGGCACCGCCCTGGGCGGGGACGAACCGCTGATCGATCTGTTCGTTACCGACATCACGGAGGGCATCGCGGGCACCGGCATCAAGGCCGCGTTCCTCAAGTGCGCCATCGAGGCCGAGCTCACGCCCGGCGTGGAACGGGTGATGACGGCGGTGGCGGAAGCGCACAAGCGCACCGGTGTGCCGATCACCACGCACACCAGCAGCCCGCTCCGCACAGGTCTGGTCATGCAGGAGGTCCTCGGACGAGAGGGCGTCGACCTCGGCCGGGTGGTGATCGGCCACAGCGGCGACACCACCGATCTCGACTACCTGCGCACGCTGATCGGCAACGGCTCGTACGTGGGGATGGACCGGTTCGGGCTGGACATCTTCCTCCCGGCCAACGAGCGGGTGGCGACGGTCGCGGCCCTCGCCGCGGAGGGCCTCGCCGACCGGGTCGTGCTGGGCCACGACGCGTCGTGCCACATCGACTGGTTCCCGGCGGGCTTCCGCGAGCACGGCGCGCAGAACTGGCACCACACCCACATCCCGGACGACGTGGTTCCCGCCCTCCGCGAAGCCGGTGTGACCGAGGCCCAGCTCAGCACCATGCTGGTGGACAACCCCCGCCGGATCATGGCCCGGGACGGGCACTGACCTGGGGCTGCGCGCCGCATCACCACCCGGCCGGGGGGCACAAGGTACGTTCCGGTGGTGAACGGGCATGCGTCCCTCGTCGTCCCCCGTGACCCGCGTATCAGGGGGTCGCGGGTCACGGGGGACGGCGGTTCCGGGCGATGACCGAGCCCCGCGTGCGGCGAGGACGGAGCAGGCAACAGGCCGCGCTGGACCGCGTCGCCAAGCAGATGTTCGACACCTACGGCTACACCGACACCCACATCGCCGGCATCGCGCGCGAGGCAGGAGTGTCGCTGTCCACCTTCTACAGCCACTTCGGCTCGAAGGTGCGGGCGTATCGAGAGGTCATGGGCATGGAGCCGCCGTTGCCGGACGACGACGGCGAGCCAGGCAGGGCGCTGACGGCACGCGCCCGGCGCACCCGTGCCGCCCTGATCGCCGCCGCCCGGGAGTGCTTCGAACGGGACGCGTACCACGCGGTGCGCATCAGCGACATCGCGGAGCAGGCGGGCAGCGCGGTCGGGTCGTTCTACACCTACTTCTCCTCGAAGCAGGAGATCTTCACCGCCGTGCTGAACGGAGCACTCGCGGAGCTGTCGCAGCTGCGCTCGGAGGTCCCCGTCCCCGGCCCCCGGCCCGCAGTCACCCGGGAGGAGCGGCGGGCGCGCGCCGAGGAACGGATCCGGGCGGCGATCGAGTACTACTTCGACGGGTTCACGCTCCAGGCGACGATGGCGCTGCGCGTGGACGAGGCGGTGTCGATGCACCCGGAGCTGATGCCGCTGCGGCTGGCGCTCCACCAGGCGTCCGCCGAGCGCATCGCAGGCAGCGTGCGCCGTTGGCAGGAAGCGGGGATCGCCGACCGCGGCCTGGACCCCGAGCACACCGGCCACGCCCTCGCGGCGATGGTCGGTCACTCCACGCGCGTGTGGATCGCCTACGGGCAGGAGCACGACCGCGCCACCGCGATCGACACGCTGGTACGGCTGTGGGTCAACGGCATCGGTCTGGCCGTGGCAACCGACGCATCCTCCGGGTAGCCCGGTGGCGGCTCAACGACGCCACCCGGTCCTGGCCGGTACGGACGCCGGCGCGACGCGCCCGGCCGGGGCCGCGGCAGGCGACGGCGCGGGCAGTAGCTGTCGCTCAGCACGCGATCCATGGGTCTCCCTCAGCGCCCCGCTCCTGCGCCCGATCCTGCCGTGGCCGAGGGGTCACGCCTGCCGGGCACTGCGCCGCTCAGCCTCGATGACCGGGTCGGTGACGCCGCCTGCCGACGCCCAGCGGTCGATGTCCCAGCCCGCCCGGCCCGCGCCCGCCCGGTAGGCGCTGTCGTAGAACTCGAGCACCGCTCCTCGCGGATCCGGCTCCGCGCGCGCGTCGTCGTAGCGCAGCACGGCGAGGTGACTGCCGCCCCGCTCCACCCAGCCGGCCGCCGACGGACGCAGCGACTCCTCCGCCAGCCCTGCGGGCTCCGGCGACGTGTAGGAGTAGAAGGCCGGCTCGGGAAACGTCTCGTCACCGAACCAGAAACCGAAGCTGACCAGCTCCCGGGAGTAGGCCTCCCGGGTCACCGCGTCCGTCGACGGCGGGTGGTCGACGAGGGCGTCCCCGAACCGGGTGACGGCGACGTCGAAGGTGTGCCAGAAGTGGTGCACGGGGCTGGTCTTGCCGGAGTAGCCACCGGCGAACTCCTCGAGCAGCAGGTTCACCTGGCTCAGCACCCGCCAGTAGCGGGTCACCGCGACCGTGTCGTAGCGGGAGTGCTCGGTGTCCTCGGCGAAGGGCCGGTCCGAGTCGGGCAGATCGAACGGCCGGGGCTGCGCGATCGTGACGTCCGCCCCGACGGCGGACAGCCCGCGGCGTAGCTGTTCGTGGAAGCCGGCGACCGGCTGCCCGGCGAGGGGGAACGAGTACCGCCCGCCGGTGGTTGCGGCGACGTCGAGCCGGTGGTCCAGGAAGTCGAAGTCGATGGTGAAGATCGTGGCGCCGTCGGTCATCGGCCGGGTGGTGATACCGCGGCCGGTGACGTGGAAGGGCACGCTCCACCAGTGGTTGCGGCGCGGGCTGGCCGCCAGCCGGATCTTGCCGACGATCTGGGCGTAGCGGTGCAGCGTCGCGCGGGTGTCCTGCCAGTCCGCGTACGGAAGATCAGGGAACGGTTCCACACGGACGGCATGCCCGTCCCGGGAGGCGGCCACACTCGTCACATGGACACATATCGCTGAAAAACGGCTTCTGGAACAGCGACATGTGACCATGTCGCGCCAGGAGCGGGTCGCTCTCAGGCGGCCAGGTGCACCACTCGGCCGTCCACCACCGTCGCCTCTGGCGACAGGCTCAGCAGTTCGTCCAGCTCACGGGTGAACGGGTCGGCGGGGTAGGCGACCAGATCGGCCGGGGCGCCGGGCACGAGGGTCCCGGTGGCACCGCCGCCGAGCAGCCGGGCCCCCGCGGTGGTGTAGAGGTGCAACGCCTCGGTCCGGCTGATGGCGTGACCGGCACCGAGCAACCCGGCCGGCGTCCGGCGGGTGACCATGCCGTACACCCCCCGCAGCGGGTCGAGCGGACCGATCGGGTGGTCGGTGCCCGCGCTGATGCGCACGCCCGCGTCCATCAGCTCCCGGAGCGGGAACATCTCCGCCACCCGGTCGGCGCCCCAGGCAGCCACCAGCGGCTCGGCCAACCCCTCGAGCAGCGCCTGCTGCACGGTGACGGGGACCCCCAGCTCGGCCGCGTCGGCGATCCGGTCGCCCATGAGACCGCCGTGCTCGACCACGAGCATCCCCGGCGGGAGCGGCCCGGTTCGGCTCTTCACCGCCCGCACCGCGTCGAGCAGCAGCGCAACGGCACGATCGCCGAAAGCGTGCACGCCGGTCGGCCAACCCCGCCGCACCGCCACGGCCAGCGCGTGGGTCAGAGCGTCGAGGTCCCACATCAGCTCGCCGCGGTAGCCGGGCCGGTCGACGTACGGCTGCTCCAGCGCGCCGGCCTCCACACCCCCGTCGAGCACCATCTTCAGGCCCCACACCCGCACCAGCCCGGCGCCCACGCGCGGCCGGACGTCCTCGGCCTCGAGCCCGTCGAGGTAGGCGTCCATCGACCCGGCGGCCCCGATCGCTGCCGGCGTGGTCCAGATCATCGCGTGGCTGCGGACCGACAGGCGCCCGGCCGCCTCGGCGCTCACATAGGCCTGCCATTCCTGCGGGGTGACGGCCGGGTCGCGCACCGTGCCGATGCCGTGCGCCGCGTACTCGGCCGCCGCCCGGGCCAGGCCGTCCGAGAGCAGCGGGACGGGCGTCGGGGGGAGTACCCGGCGGGCGAACTCCAGTGCCGTGTCCTGCACCCATCCGGTCGGGCGCCCCGCGGCGTCGCGCGCGATGAAGCCGCCCGGCAGGTCGGCGGTGTCGGGCCCGATGCCCGCCAGCCGCAGCCCCTCCGAGTTGAGCACGCCGTTGTGCCCGCCACGCAGGACGAGCACCGGGTGGTCGGTGGTGGCGCCGTCCAGCTCGGTCGCCGTCGGCAGCCTGCGCTCCGACAGCCGCACCTCGTGCCAGTCGGCGGCAGTGACGATCCAGCTTCCCGGCGGCGTGCGGGCGGCGCGCTGCCGGATCAGCTCGACGAACTCCGGGATGTCCCGGGCCCGGGACACCGCCACCCCGAGGACGTTGCGGGCCGCGAACATCAGATGGTTGTGGGTGTCGACGAACGCCGGGAGCACGACGAGGCCGGGGTCGTCGAGCACCGTGGTCTCCGGTCCGACCAGGTCGGCCAGCCTGTCCCACTCGCCCAGGCCCCTGCTCAGCGCGACGATCCGGCCCTGCCGGATCGCGACGCCCGTCGCGAGCGGAGCGGCGGGATCCATCGTGTGCACGGTGCCGGCCCGCACCACGAGATCGGCGGCCTTCGCGTCTGCCATGACCCCTGCCTACCCCGACCGCGGCCTCATCGGCGTCAGGCAGGCGGCTCGCCGCGCGCCTCGACCACCACCTCGTGCCAGGCAATCGCGCTCTCGCCCTCCTGCAGTCCCTCCATGCGGGTGCGGGTCTCGGCGAACGCGCCCTCCTCGTGCCAGGCCTGCCAGTCCGCGCGGCTCTGCCACGTGCCGACGACCACGCGCTTGTTCTGCCCGTCGAGCGGGATGAGCAGCTGGCCACCCACCCATCCCGGGCGACCCCGTGCGGCTGCCAGCCGCTCCCGCATCGCTGCGTCCCACTCCGGTTCGGAGCCGCGTTCGAGCGTCACTTCCGTGATGACGGTCATCATGTCGACCAGATCCCCTTCCGCGCGGTGACGCACCAGGGTTTCCCGCGGCACTCGATCCCACTCACACGAACGGCTTCGGGG
Organism: Pseudonocardia xinjiangensis; assembly: GCF_050948425.1. Taxonomy (NCBI): domain Bacteria; kingdom Bacillati; phylum Actinomycetota; class Actinomycetes; order Pseudonocardiales; family Pseudonocardiaceae; genus Pseudonocardia; species Pseudonocardia xinjiangensis. Next base: position 7,376,743 of record NZ_CP192009.1, read on the forward strand.
CGGGGACGGGGGGTAACGCCCCCGGTCCACAGCCGAGTTCCCCCGGTAGAGCTTTTCCGAGTCCGGCGCCGCCGCCGGGGGACAACGGTGCGCCCGCCCGAGTAGGAGCGGTGATGGCACCGTCGCGGCGTGGAACGGCAGTGGCCGGGTTGCTGGCCGCCGGGGCGATGGTCATCACGGGGTGCGTCGCAGCACCGAAGCCCGCCGAGCCCGGCGTGACCCCCACCACCAGCCCGATCAGCGGCGAAACGCGGACGACCACCACGGCCACCGCGCTTACGCCGCTGCTCGTCACGGCCCGAGGGCCCGTGGTGCCGTTCACCGGCTCCGACGGCAAGGTCATCGTCACCTACGAGCTGGCGCTGGAGAACACCACACCGCTCACGCTGACCCCGACCAAGGTCGAGGTGCTCGCCCCGTCCGGGGCGGTTCTCCAGACCCTCGACCAGGCCCAGGCCGCGGCGGCGCTCGCCCAGCCCACGAAGCGCGGGGGCGTCCAGCAGCTCACCGAAGCGCAGACGGCCACGCTGTACGTCACGCTCGAGTTCGGCGCCCGGCCCGACGTCCCCGACCGCCTCGACAACCGGATCACGGTCTCCGCCCCGGGCCTGCCAGCCGGAACGGCAACGGCTGGCCCGGTTCCCGTCACCGTCTCCCCGTTCCCGCCGCCCGTGCTGGGCCCGCCGTTGGAACCCGGCACCCGCTACGTCGCCGCCGACAGCTGCTGCGACTCCCCGCGACATCGCCGGGCGCCGCTACCGATCGACAACCGGGTGTGGCTCGCTCAGCGGTTCGCCGTGGACTGGGAGCAGCTCGACGACCGGAACCGCACCGTCACCGGGGAGAACCCGGCGGACCCCGCCGACTACACGATCTACGGCAAGCGCACGATCGCGGCCGCCGACGGCACCGTCGTCCACGTGGAGAACGGCCTGCCCGACCAGAAGCCCGGTGCGCTCCCCGCCACCACCAGCCCCGCGCAGGCCGACGGGAACAGCGTCGTCATCGACATCGGCGGCGGCCTCCACATGTTGTACGCGCACATGCAGAACGGCTCCATCGTCGTCAACGAAGGACAACGGGTCACCCGGGGCGAGCAGCTCGGGCTGGTCGGGAACTCCGGCAACACCTCGGCGCCACACCTGCACTTCCACGTGATGGACGGGCCGTCGCCGCTCACCTCCGAAGGCGTGCCCTACACGATCGACTCGTTCGCGACCACCGGGGAGATCACCTCCACCGCAGCCTTCGACGAGCTGGAGAACACCACGCGCCCCCTCCCCGTCCAGCCCCTCCCGGGCGACGGCCGGCACCGGGACCAGATGCCGCTGGACCGCGTGCTCGTGACCTTCTCCTGACCCGCCTTCCGGCCGCCCGCGGGGGCAGGCGCTGAAGATCGTGACAGCGATTGTGGCGATGCCTCGCGCGTAGGATGTGGGGGAAACCGCGGGCTCATGAAGTTCGTGATCAACGCCGACACGGACGAGATCCTCGGCGCCCCGCTCCTCCGCATCGACGCGCAGGAGATCATCAATACGGTCCGCTGTCGCCGTGCGGCACGGCGTCACGCGGCCGCGCTCTGCGATGCGATCGACACCCACCCCAGCCCTACCGAAGCGTTTCGACAGCGTTCGACGAGGCGCTCGTCACCCTGGTAACGGCCGACGAGCCTCAGGTCGGCACCGCGACCCCCGGAGAGGATCCCACGTCCATGACGGAGCAGGAGCCGGCCCGGCCGCCGTCGGTGGTCAACCCATGAGCCTGGACCACCATGACTTCCTGCAGCTGAGCAGGATTGCAGAATCAGTGCGAAGAAGTGATCCCGAACTGGCTCGCACACTCGCTGCGCCGATGGGGCCACAGCGTTCTTCGTGGCAGATCATCGCCTACGTCACACTGTTCTCTTCTGCAATACTGTTGGTGACGGGGCTGGCGATCGGTGCTGTCCTACCTGCCGCAGCAGGAGGGATTGTCCTGATCACGATCTATCCGTTTCTTCTGATCAAGGAGAAGAAGCGATCACATCACAGGAACGCTCGATCGAAACGGAACCGGCCGGGGACGTGACCAGAGGCAACGACCAGCAGACGACGCCGGCACGGCGCTGATGCTCAAAAAGCATTGGCAGACGATCGCGCACTGGGTGGTCGTGGGCGTGGCGATCGGCTATCTGGCCTGGCTGGTGCCCGGACTGGCTTCGGAGGCCAGCACCGCCATCGGGCAGCTGGACCACCTGCGGTGGGGGTGGTTCCTGGTCGCGGTCGTGTGTGGGCTCGCGCCGCTCGTCCTCTACGGCGAACTGCACCGGCAGCTCCTCCGGGTGGGCGGGAGCACCCTGCCGTTCACCACGGTGCAGGGCATCAACTTCGTCGAGAACGCCGTGTCCACCACGGTGCCCGTCGTCGGGGGCGCCGGTGCCATCGTCTATGCGATCGACCAGCTGCGACGCCGCGGGGTCGACTCGGCACTGGCCTCCTGGTCGGTGCTCATGGCCGGGGTGCTCGCCACGCTCTGCCTGCTGGTGATGGGTGTACTCGGGCTGGGCCTGGCCGGCCACGTCCCGATCGCCCTCGCCGTGGTGCTCGCCGCGGTGATCATCCTGGGCTCCATCGGCGCGTGGAAGGTGGTCACGCATCCCGCCGTGCTGCGGAACACCCTGCACCTGGCGGTGATGCTGGCCCGCTGGATTCCCGGGGTGTGCCACACGTGCCGGGATACCTGGACGGTGCGCGCCGACGAGGTCGCCCAGCGGCTGTCCACCCGGATCACGCTCCTGCAACCGAGCGTCAGCCAGTGGCTCGGCCTGACCGCGCTGGCGGCGTCCACGTGGGTGCTGGACTTCCTGAGCCTGGCTGCCAGTGTCGCCTCGGTGGGCGCCCCGGTGCCCTGGGGAGTGCTCCTGGTGGGCTTCCTGCTCGTGCAGGGCAGCATCGCTCTGCAGATCTCTCCCGGTGGTGCCGGCCTGGCCGAGACGAGCCTGCTCGCCGCGCTGGTCACCTCCGGTGTCGCCGCCGGTCCGGCGGCGGCGAGCGTGCTGATCTACCGGTCCATCACGTGGCTGGGTCTCGCGATGCTGGGCTGGATCGTGTACGCGTTCTGGATCCACACCGCCCCGCTCCACCTCCACCGGCACGCACCCGAGCTCAGCGAGGCACGCAGCTGACGGTCAGCGGATGACGGCCGCGACGTCGCGATAGGCGCTCTCCCGGTGCTCGGCACGGGCGCGCCGCACCTCGGGGTCGCGGTGGAACAGCGCCTGACGGCCGGGGTGGAACGTCGCGACCACCTTCTCGACCCGGCGGGCCGGCACCGGGTGCCGCCTGGCCAGGCGCTCCCAGCCGGCTCGGGCGTGGGCTCCCTGCAGGAACACCACGCGGATGTCGGGCATGAGCTCGATGAGCTGCACCAGCGGTGCCACGCCCGCGTCCAGCTGGGCCGCCCCGGGAGCGGCGTTGATGTACCAGGGGTAGGCGTTCCACGGCGTGATGTCCGCAGCCCCGATGCCGACGTCCGTGAACATCTGCAACTGCCGCTCGGCAGTCGGGTCGTCGTTCTCGATGCACAGGAACCCCGACCCCGCCCCGTCCCGGGTGGCCGGCCCGGGGTCGCGCAGGATGCTGAGCACGCGGGCCGAGGTGCCGCCGTGGAGCGGAGCGACGTGGGGCAGCCAGCCGCGCGCGTCACCGCGCAGGGCGTCGACCATCTCGTTGATGGGACGCACGTGCGGGGCATAGCGGCCGGCCTCCTGGGCCGCCCGGAAGGCAGGATCAGCCATTCTCCTCGGCATCGCGGCAGCATGCCCGATCAGCTGGGCGAGCGGCACGGCGTATTGCCGCGACAGCGACGACGTCGCTCCGCTCTACTGCACGCGCCGCTTGTCGAACGGCGAAGGAGAATGCTTCGTGCCGAAAGCTGATTTCATCAGGACGATCACCCGCACACCGGGGGCGCGCCGGGCAGCGGCCCGTACGCGGTGGTCGTCGATCCGCAGGACGCCACCTGGACCACGCTCGTCCACTCCGGCCAGGTCGCCCGGCTGCCCGCCGCCGGACCGGTCGAGATCCACGATCTCGGCAACCCGGCCTGCCGCCCGTCGCAGGTGACGATGGGGCCGGACGGGGCGCTGTGGGTCACCCGCAACGGCGACGACCGCATCGACCGCATCACCGCCGACGGAACCCGCCGGAGCTTCGCCGTTCCCGACGGAGCCGGGCCGTACGGCCTCACCACCGGACCCGACGGGGCGCTGTGGTTCACGGCGCTGGGCGCCGGGGCCATCGGCCGCCTCGACCTCGACGGGAACGTGTCCATGACCGTGCTGCCCGACGGCGGGGCGCCCGCGATGATCACAGCGGGTCCGGACGGCGCGCTGTGGTTCACGCTCAACCGGTCGGGCGCACTCGGACGCATCGACGTCGACCGGGACATCACCCTGCACCGGCTACCCGATCCCGCCTGCGGGCCGGTCGGCATCACCGCCGACGCAGCCGCGATCTGGTTCGTCGAGATCGACGCCGGGCGCGTCGGCCGCATGTCACCTGCCGGAGATCTCCAGGAGTTCGACCTGCCGGACCGCTCGGCGCGGCCCCACGCCATCACCTCCGACCGCGCCGGTGGCTGCTGGGTCACGCTCTGGTCCGGCCACTCGGCGGCGCGCATCACCGAACGCGGTGAGATCGCGGAGCTCCACACGTTTCACGACGGCGACGAGCCGCACGGCATCGCCATGGCCGCGGACGGCTCGGTCCTGGTGGCTCTGGAGAGCGGAGACATCGCACGCCTGCACCCCGGCCGCTGACGCCCCCGCGTGCGCGAAATCGGTCGCCCCGGGAACGCGGGGGCGTCAGGATGCGCGCGATGCACCGCGACCGGATCGACGCCGCCCTCGCCGCGCGGCTGGTCTCCGCGCAGTTCCCCGAGTGGGCGGACCTCGCGGTCGTCCCGGTCGAGGTGGACGGCTGGGACAACCGCACGTTCCGCCTCGGGGACACCATGACGGTGCGGCTCCCGAGCGCCGAGGGTTACGTGCAGAGTGTCGCGAAGGAGCACACCTGGCTGCCGCGGCTGGCACCGCACCTGCCGCTCCCGATCCCCGTCCCGCTGGCCCTGGGCGCTCCGACCGACGAGTACCCGTGGCCGTGGTCGGTCCGCCGCTGGATCGACGGGCACCTCGCCACTCCCGGACGGATCGGCGACCTCGTCGCCTTCGCCCGGGATCTCACCGGCTTCCTCGTGGCACTGCGGCACGCCGACGCTGCGGGCGGGCCCGCGGCGGGCGCACACTGCTTCTTCCGGGGCGCCCCGCTCGCGGTCTACGACGCGGAGACGCGCGAGGCCGTCGAGGCGCTCGGGTCGCGGGTCGACGGTGACGGCGCGACCGGCGCCTGGGACGCCGCCCTCGCCGCGCCCTGGACCGGGGCGCCGGTCTGGTTCCACGGCGACATCGCGTCCAACAACCTTCTCGTCGACGACGACGGCCGCCTCGCCGCGGTCATCGACTTCGGCACGTGCGGGGTGGGCGACCCCGCCTGCGACCTGGTCATCACGTGGACGCTCTTCCACGGCGAGAGCCGCGAGACGTTCCGGTCCCTGATGCCTGCCGACGACGCGATGTGGGCGCGGGCCCGGGGCTGGGCACTGTGGAAGGCGCTCATCACCATCGACTCCCCGGACGTCACGCCCGCCGTGTCGGCGGAGGCGGCCCGTATCGCCGACGACGTCATCGCGGAGCACCTGGCGGTCTCGGTGGGCGTCGGTCCCTGATCTCCGGGTACCCCCCAGGGGTACTGCTCCGTTCGACTGATCTTCCTCGCGCGCTCCCACCCGCGGTGCTAACGTCCCGTTCGCAGATACGGATACCCCCTACCTGTATCTGACGAGAGGACCTCTCTGATGAGCGAGAACACCTGACGCGCCGCCCACTGGCCGCCGACAGCAGCGCTCGACCAGGACGGACAAGGACATGAACACCACCGCGAAACTCGCCGCGTACGGCGCGGCGCTCGCCCTGCTCGTGGGCGTCGGATACGTCGCCGGAAGCGCCGTCGGCCCCCGCTCCGTCGCCGCTGCCGGCTCCGGCGCGTCCGGCGCGTCACCCTCCCCGGCCGCGGACATCGTCGTGGCGGCCGCGCCGGATCTGCCCGGCGGGCTGGCGTCGAGCAGGGACGGTTACACCCTGACGCCCACCGACCCGAGGCTCACCCCCGCAACCCCCACCGAGTTCGCCTTCCGCATCAGCGGGCCCGACGGGAGGCCCGTCACCGCGTTCGACGTCGAGCACGACAAGCGGATGCATCTGATCGTCGTGCGCCGCGACACCGCCGCCTACCAGCACGTCCACCCCGAGATGGGAGTCGACGGCACGTGGCGGGTGGCGCTGACCCTCCCGGCGGCGGGCTCCTACCGCGCGTTCGCCGACTTCACGCCCACCGGCGCGGACGCCACCACATTGGGCGTCGACCTGGTCGCCGCAGGCGCCTTCGAGCCCGTCACGCACGCAGCGAGCCGGACGGCCCTGGTCGACGGGTACACCGTCGAGCTGACCGGCGAGCTCGTGCCAGGACAGGACTCGCCGGTGACACTGACGGTCAGCAAGGACGGCACCCCGGTCACCGACCTGCAGCCCTACCTGGCGGCCTACGGGCACCTGGTCGCGCTGCGCGAGGGTGACCTCGCCTACCTGCACGTCCATCCCGACGGCACCCCCGGGGACGGCCGCACCGCCGCGGGACCGCAGATCTCGTTCCTCGCCGCGGTCCCCAGCGCGGGCACCTACCGGCTGTTCCTGGACTTCCGGCACGGCGACGTCGTCCGCACCGCGGAGTTCACGGTGCCGACCGGCGCCGCGGTCGCGGACGTCGCACCGCCGACCGGTCACAGCGACGGCCACGGCCACTGATCATGAAAGGCGCAGCCGGATCGATGACCATCACCACGGCGCCCGCGGACGCCCCCACCACCACCACCACCGACATCGAGCTCACCATCGGCGGCATGACCTGCGCGTCCTGCGCGAACCGGATCGAACGGAAGCTGAACAAGCTCGACGGGGTCACCGCCACGGTCAACTACGCCACCGAGAAGGCGAGGGTCACCGCACCCGCCGGCGTCGCACCGGCGGTGCTCGTCGCCCAGGTGGAGGCTGCCGGCTACACGGCCACCCTGCCCGCACCTCCCGCGGCCACCGGCAGCTCACCCGGGCCCGAGGAGCCGGACGCGACGCTGCCGTTGCGGCACCGCCTGCTCGCCGGCGCCGCGCTCACCGTGCCGGTGATCGCCATGGCGATGGTCCCCGCTCTGCAGTTCACCTACTGGCAGTGGATCTCGCTGGTGCTCGCCGCACCGGTGGTGACCTGGGCGGCCTGGCCGTTCCATCGGGCGGCCTGGGTGAACCTGCGCCACGGCGCCGCGACCATGGACACCCTGGTGTCGATCGGGGTGCTCGCGGCGTTCCTCTGGTCGCTCTACGCCCTGCTGTTCGGCACCGCGGGCGTGCCCGGCATGACCCATCCGTTCGAGCTGACCGTCGCCCGTGGCGACGGCGCCGGGAACATCTACCTCGAGGTCGCCGCCGGCGTCACCACGTTCATCCTGGCCGGGCGCTACTTCGAGGCGCGATCCAAGCGCCGCGCCGGCGCCGCCCTGCGCGCGCTGCTCGAACTGGGCGCCAAGGAGGTCACCGTCCTGCGGGACGGCGCCGAGATCCGGGTCCCGGCCGACCAGCTCGCCGTCGGCGACCGGTTCGTCGTCCGTCCCGGCGAGAAGATCGCCACTGACGGCGTCGTGGAGGCCGGAGCGTCGGCCGTCGACGCCTCGATGCTCACCGGGGAGTCGGTGCCGGTCGAGGTCGGGCGCGGCGACACGGTGGTCGGAGCCACCGTCAACGCCGCGGGCCGGCTGGTCGTGCGGGCCACCCGGGTCGGGTCCGACACCCAGCTCGCCCGGATGGCCGGGCTGGTCGAGGACGCCCAGAACGGCAAGGCGCCGGTGCAGCGGCTCGCCGACCGGATCTCCGGGGTGTTCGTCCCGATCGTCATCGCACTGGCCGCGGCCACCTTCGGCTTCTGGCTCGGCACGGGCGGTGGGGCCGCCGGCGCCTTCACCGCGGCGGTGGCCGTGCTGATCATCGCCTGCCCGTGCGCGCTGGGCCTGGCGACGCCGACCGCGCTGCTGGTGGGCACGGGGCGGGGCGCACAGCTGGGCATCCTGATCAAGGGGCCCGAGGTGCTGGAGTCCACCCGCCGGGTCGACACTGTCGTGCTCGACAAGACCGGCACCGTCACGACGGGGCAGATGAGCCTCGTCGCGGTGACCATGGCCGAGCCGGCCGCGGCCGGTGCCGACGGCATCGACGAGGACGGCGTGCTGCGGCTGGCCGGTGCGCTCGAGAACGCCTCGGAGCACCCGGTCGCCACCGCGATCGCCCGCGGCGCCACCGAACGCGTCGGCGCCCTGCCTGAGGTCGAGGAGTTCGCCAACCACGAAGGCCTCGGCGTCCAGGGCGTGGTCGAGGGCCACGCGGTGCTGGTCGGGCGGCCGGAGCTGCTGGAGCAGCGGAGCCAACCCCTGCCCGACGGTCTCGCCGCGGCGAAGGCCGCGGCCGAGGCACAGGGCCGCACCGCGATCGCCGTTGCCGTCGACGGCACCCCCCGGGCCGTGCTGGTGGTCGCCGACACCGTCAAGCCCACCTCGGCGCAGGCCGTCGCCCGGTTCCGGGCGCTCGGCCTCACCCCCGTGCTGCTCACGGGCGACAACACGGCCGTGGCGCACGCGGTCGCCGCCGAGGTCGGCATCGACCCCGGCCCCGACACCGTGATCGCGGGGGTCCTGCCTGCCGACAAGGTCGAGGTGATCACGCGGCTGCAGGAGCAGGGCAAGGTCGTGGCGATGGTCGGTGACGGCGTGAACGACGCCGCCGCACTCGCCCAGGCCGACCTCGGCATGACCATGGGCACCGGCGCCGACGTCGCGATCGAGGCGGGCGACATCACCCTGGTGCGCGGCGACCTCCGCGCCGCCGCCGACGCGATCCGGCTGGCCCGGTGCACCCTGACCACGATCAGGGGCAACCTGTTCTGGGCCTTCGCCTACAACGTCGCCGCACTGCCCCTCGCCGCCGCCGGGTTGCTCAACCCGATGCTGGCCGGTGCCGCGATGGCGTTCAGCTCCGCCTTCGTCGTGGGCAACAGCCTGCGGCTGCGTGGGTTCACCTCCCGCGGTGTCAGCGGGTGAGCAACTGGTCCTGCGACCGCGGAGGGGTTCCGCCGTACCACGGCAGCACCCGGCCGAACCGGACCAGCTCGCCGTAGGTGGCGGGATCGAGTGCGTCGGACAGCACCAGGTCGAGCACGGCTCCGGCCGCCTCCGAGGGGGTCTGGGCCCGGCTGAAGTCGTCGAACCACGGCCGGGAGGTGGGCGTGTCCACGAGCCCCGGACAGACGGCCGCGACGAGCGTGCCGTCGGGCAGATCGGCTGCCCGACGCTCCGCTGCAACCGCCCGCACGGCCGCGACCTGGGCCACCTTGGACGGCACGTTGAGCCACCGTGGCCAGCCCTGCGCCTCGGCCGTGCCGGCGTGGACGGCCGCGCGCCAGGACTCGACGACCTGCTCGACCTCGTCCAGGGTGGCGCCGTCGAACAGGGGGTGGAGCCGGGGGTCGAGATGGCCGAGCGTGCCCAGCGAGCTGGCCACCACGATCAGCCGTCCGCCGGGTCGCAGCACCGGGCCGAAGGAGCGCAGGACCGCATGGGTGCCGCCGTTGGCGACGCCGATGGCCTCGTCGGCCTGCTCGGACTGGGGCCGGTCCGGGGTGACCCGGGCGACCGCGTTGGAGATCACGATGTCCACTCCGCCGTAGCGCTCGTCGAGCTCGGCAGCCATCCGGGCCACGGCGTCGGCGTCGCTGACGTCGAGCACCCTGCCTTCGACACGGCTCCTCGTGCCGGCCGCCGCGACGACGCGCGAGGTGGCGTCCGCGACGCGTCCGGCATTGCGCCCGGTGAGCAGCACCAGGTCGTCCGGGCCCATCCGGGCCCCCAGCCCCTCGACGAGCGCGAAGCCGAGTCCTTGGTTCGCCCCGGTGACCAGTGCGATGCGTGGCGTTGTCACGTCCCCCACGCTAGGCAGGCCAGAGCCATGCGACCAACGAAAGTTGAGCACACCTGGTATGCGTGGACGTCATGGACTTCACGGATGTCTCGCTGGTCGCGCTGCGAGTCTTCCGTGAGGTCGCCGAACGCCGCACGCTCACCGCAGCCGCGGCGGCACTCGGTTACACCCAGTCCGCCGTGTCCCGGCAGATCGCCACGCTCGAACGCGCGGCGGGCAGCCCGTTGCTCGAGCGGCGCCACGACGGGGTGCGGCTGACCCCCGCCGGGCACGTCGTGCTGCGCCGGGCCGCGACCGTGCTCGACGAGATCGACGCCACGGCGCGTGAGCTCGCGGGCCTGCCCACCGAGGTGGGCACGGTCCGGCTGGGCTGGTTCAGCAGTGCCGGCGCCCTCCTGGTGCCCCGGGCGCTGGCCGCGCTGCGCCGGACCCACCCCGCCGTCACCGTGCACTCCCGGGAGGGCAGCACACCCGCATTGGTCCGCGCGCTGCGAGCCGGCACCGTCGATCTCGCGGTGGTGGCGTCGCTGCCGCCGTTCCGGCCGCCCGACACCGAGACACCTTCGCTGGAACTGGAGGTGCTCGCCGAACGCAGCCTGCACGTCGCGGTGCCCGCCACCCATCCGCTCGCCGCAGCCGACTCGGTGGACGTCGCCGACCTGCGCGGTCAGCGTTGGATCGCCACCCATCCGCTCGCCGCAGCCGACTCGGTGGACGTCGCCGACCTGCGCGGTCAGCGTTGGATCGCCACCCCGTCCACTGCGGAAGAGAGCCGGCTGGGGGTCTGGCCCGGGCTGGACGAACGACCCGAGATCGCCCACACCGCCCGTGACTGGCTGGCCAAGCTGCATCTCGTCGCCGCCGGATGCGGGCTGACCACGCTGCCCGGCTCACTCGCGGCGACGGTGCCACCCGGAGTACGCGTCCTCACGGTGCGCGGCGGCTCGCAGGAACAGCGGCGCATCCTCCTGGCGCGGCTCCCGCGCCCGCTGTCCGAGCCGGCCGCCCGCCTCGCCGACGCCCTGCGCGCCGCGGCAGCCGACGCCGGCCCGTCGCACTAGTGCGATGGTTACAGCCGGTGGCCTGCCAGGAACCCCGACACCAGCGAGGTGAACTCCTCGGTGCGCTCCCACACGAGGCCATGGCTGGAGCCGGGTCCGGTCAGCAGTTCGAAGCGCGCGCCAGGAATGCGGTCGCTCACGGCGCGGCCGGAACGGGCCGGGGTCAGCAGATCCTGCTTCCCTGAGATCACCAGGGTCGGGACCTCGATCGCCCCCAGGCGGTCCAGGGCATCGTGCGCGCCGTCGGCGTCCCACTGCTCGACCATCGCCGACATCTGCGACCCGGTGCTCGGGAACATGGTGTCGAGCTGGGCCGTGACCGGTACGAAACGCCCGGACACGAGCAGTTCCGGGGAGAACACGATGCGCAGGGCGACGAGGCCGGCGGCCCGGTCGCCGGTGCGCCAGGGATGGGACAACCCGGTGAACACGGCGTGCTGGAACTGGTCGGTCCGCCCCCAGGTGCAGGCCAGCACCAGCGACGCGACACGTGCAGGGTGGCTGAGGGCGAACTCCTGGGCGACGGCACTGCCCAAGGACCAGCCGATGAGGTGTGCGCGGTCCACCGACAGGGCGTCGAGCAGCTCGGCGAGGTCGTCGGCGAGAGATCGCACGCCGATCGGCCCGGAGCCGCGCTCGGACTCGCCGATGCCGCGGTGGTTGTAGCTGATCACCGTGAACCGCGGGCACAGTGCGGGTAGCAACGGCGCCCACATCCAGTGGTGCTGGCCGGTGCCGCAGATGAGGACCACCGGCTCGCCCTGACCGATCTCCGCGACCTGCAGGCTCACATCGTTACCGAGCGCGACCATCTTCTCGCCGATCGTGCGGCCGTTCTCCCTCGTGTAATCCACAGTTAGATTATGCATACAATCCAAACTGCAGGGCCGTCTCGCACCCCGGGGACCGGTGTCGGGCAGACTGCGCCGGGTGGCCACAGCGGTGCGCGTCGTCATCGCGCTGGTGGTCCTCGCCGTCGTCACGGCCACGCTGGCGTGGGCGTTCCAGAGACGGTTGGTCTACCTGCCGTCGGGAGCGCCGGGAACTCCGCCCGAGCAGTTGCTCGACGGCGGATCCACCGTGCGGGTGCGCACCGAGGACGGGCTCGAGCTCGCCGCCTGGTACGCGCCCGCGACCGCTCTTGCCAGGGGCACCACCGTGCTGGTCCTCCCCGGCAACGCCGGCTCGCGAGCCGTTCGCGTCCCGCTCGCCCGCGCACTGAGCGCCTCGGGGTTCGACGTGCTCCTGCTCGACTACCGGGGCTACGGCGGCAATCCCGGTTCAGCCACGGAGGAGGGTCTCGCGGCCGACGCGCGGGCCGCGCACCGGCACCTCGTCACCGAGCGCGGGGTGGACCCTGCGCGGCTGGTGCTGTTCGGGGAGAGCCTCGGCGCAGCCGTCGCCACCCGGCTCGCGGTCGAGCGTCCTGTCGGCGGGCTGGTGCTGCGCAGCCCGTTCGCCTCGCTGGCCGACATGGCGGCGGTCCACTACCCGTTCCTGCCCGCCCGGGCGCTGCTGCGCGACCGCTTTCCGGTCCGGGAGACCGTCCGGTCGGTGACCGTGCCGACCATCGTGGTCGCCGGCGGAGCCGACGAGATCGTGCCGACGGCGCAGAGCCGCGCCGTCGCCGACGCCGCGGGCGCCCCGTACGTCGAGGTACCGGAAGCGCGGCACAACGACTCCGAACTGGGGCACGGGCCACAGGTCGTCGACGCCGTCCGGCGGGTCAGCGGCTACCAGTGATCACAGAGGCTCAGCCGACCGCCCATCTGCTCGATCCCTTACGCGGCGAGGTGCAGGAGCGGTTGTCGGCGGGGTCTTCGCCCCGGGTCGATCCAGGCGGGTGGGATGAACTCGGGGAGCCCGTCGCGGATGCGGACCTGCCAGTCGGAGTGGTGGAGCAGCCGGTGACATGCCCGGCAGAGCATGACGCAGTTGTGCAGGGCGGTGTCGCCGCCGTCCTGCCAGGCGGTGATGTGGTGGACTTCGCACCAGGACGCGGGCCGGCCACACCCGGGTCGGGCGCAGCCGCGGTCGCGGGCGGCGATGGCGCGGCGCAGCCCGTCGGGGATGGTGCGGGTGGCACGCCCAACGTCGAGCGGCTGACCTTTCCCGTTCAACACGACAGGGGCGACCGCGGCGTCACAGGCCAGCATCCGCAGCGACTCCGGGCTCAGGGTGCCGCCGAAGTCCAAGCAGGCGGCGCGGGCCCGGTTCTCCAGATCCTCCAGCCGAACCAGCACGCTCAGGTGCGGGCGGCGCCCGCCGCACTCGGGCACATCGGCGTGGTCGAGCACATACCCACACACGTCGGCCAGCGCGTCGGCCTGCCGTTGCGCGGTGCTGCGCTGGTCGTCGCCGGTGACCGGCCGGGAGTGGGCGTCGACGGTGGCGATGGCATCGAACACGGCCGCGTCATCGAACCGGCCCTTCACCGTGCCGCCCGGCTTGCCGCGGTGCCGGGCCAGGTGCAGTTCGTTGACCGGCGCGGGTGGGCGGTCGTCGGGCTCGGGCCCGTCCTCGTCGAGAGCCTCGACGAGAGCGGTGCCCCAGGCCTGTAGTTCGGATGGGGTGTAGACGGCGGCCTTGTCGGCCAGTTGGGCTTCAGCGCCGGCCCACACATCTGGGGTGAGCCTTTCCGCGGCCGGGGTGGCCAACACGCGGGCGATCACCGCGACGTGCCGCAGCCCGGTGTGCCCGGCGGCGAACACCGCGGCGGTGGTAGGCAGCTTCGCGGGTAGCGCGGTGCCATCGAGGCTCACCCGCGGGCACACCTGCTCGGCGGCGACCACCCGCTGGCGGGCCTCGAACCGCTCCCACCCGAGCAGATCCCCCAACGCCGCCGGCGTGGACGTGTAGCCGCGCTCGGCGAACGTCCCCCGCCGCTCCAAAGTCGACACGGCGGCAACGACGACCCGGTCCAACCGCCTGCTGGTGCCCTCGCACAAGGTGAGCACAGACAGCAGGTCATCGTCGGTGGCGGCGTCGGTGGCGGCGGACAGCGCGTCGATCGCCTCGACCAGGAGGCGATGCGCGGTGGTGAGCGGGCTGTCCGACACCCCTCCATCATACTCGAACACATGTTCGAATCGATGTTCGTCGTCGCAGGTCAACGGCCATTCAGCGCTCGTGGCAGTGGCCTGCCGGACTCGCCGATCGCCCCACGCCGTCCGCCACGGACTTGCCCGGCCGGCCTGGCTCGACCGTCCCGTCGGCACGGTGATCCGCCGCTGCGGCGCAGCGACGGCGGCGACGGCAGGTGCACGGCCGCGCCAGCGACCGGTCCCGCCGGACCCGCACCGGCCACTGGTCGGGTTCGACACGTCCACGCCGCCATCGACGACCACACCCGCCTGGCCTACGCCGAGATCCACCCCGACGAGAAGCCCACCGCGGCCACCCACTCATCAGCCGGGTCAACATCCCGCCTGGGCAGTACAGCTAGGGGGTCATCGCGCGGTCGGTCGCCCGGTCGAGCAGCTCGCGAAGCAGGCCGACGACCTCGGCGGGAGTGAACTCCATGGCGTTCTCGCCGACGGACACCTCGAACGCGCAGCGGTTCGGATCAGGCGAGGTCCGGGTCCGGGAGAACAGCTGCGTGCCGTGCTCGGCGAGCATCGCCTCCTGTGCCCGGTCCGCGGCGTCCTTCGACACGGGCAGATGAACGTGGAACAACGGCGTCGGCGGCTGCGCCGGCACCGTGGACGCCTCCGTGCCGGCGTTGACGGCGGCGGCGATCGCGACCGCGTGGTCCCGGAAGGCGGGCATCCGCGGCAGGAGGTCATCGAGCCCGATCAGTGCCGACACGGCCAGCGGCCATGCCTCCGGGATAGCGCCCCCCAGCCGGTGCCGCCACACCGCGGCCTCGTCGACGATGCTCCGGTCGGCGGCCAGCACCGCGCCCCGCACACCCTGCAAGCCCTTGTAGAGCGACACGTAGACGGAGTCGAACAGGGCGGAGATCTCCGCGAACGAGCGCTCGTAGTACGGCTGCGCCTCCCACAGCCGCGCGCCGTCCAGATGCACCGCCGCCCCACGCTCGCGGGCAAGTTCGACCTGCGCGACGAGATCGTCCCAGGCCGGGAGCTGCCCGCCGATCTCCCGTTGCGGCAGCTCGAACACCACCGCAGCCAGTGGCTCCGCGACGGCCGCCAGATCCTCGACCGTCAGCAGCCTGTTCGGGTCACCGATCGGGTGGTACCGCAGTCCGTGCACGGCGCTGAATCCCTGCTGCTCCCAGAGGGTCAGGTGGTTCGTCGGATGCGCGGCGAAGGTGACGCGACCGCGGCGCCCGGCATGCACCCGCAACGCCACCTGCTGGGCCATCGCACCGGTCGGGAAGAACAGGGCCGCCGGTGTCCCGAGCAGGTCGGCGATCCGCTGCTGCAGCACCTCGACCGGCCCGTCGGGACCGCTCGGCGGGGTGTCGGGAGGCAGGTGGTCGATCATCCGCTGCAGGACGAGAGCCGGCATCCGACGCAGCTGCGCGTGCGAGGACAGGGAACGGCGAACCTCGGGACCGGCCACAGCGGCACCCTACGGTCGGCGCGACTCCCCGCCCCGACCGGTCGGCGTCGCGCGAAAGGTAGGGAATTCCCTACCGCCGGGCTCGGGAACCACCGGGAGAACCTCCCGTTTCTCCGGGTGCCGACTCCACGTTATCGAGGGTTTTCCCACTGGTCCCGGCAGGCATTCCGAACGAATCATGTTCCTCGTCAACAGAACGGTCGAAGCCCTGTTACCGCAGACGAGGAGACCCATCGTGCCAGTCATATCTGCTCCCCAGGGCTTCAACGAGGACGACCTCTACGTCGACCTCGAGTCGGTTGTCGGGCGCTCGCTCTTCCTCAAGTGCGAGGGCTTCAACTTCGCCGGTTCGATCAAGCTGAAAGCCGCGGCCGAGATGGTGGAGGCCGCCGAGCGGGACGGGGTCCTCCGGCCCGGATCGGTGCTGGTCGAGTCCTCGTCCGGGAACCTGGGCGTGGCGCTGAGCATGATCGCGGCGAACAAGGGTTACCGGTTCATCTGCGTGACCGACTCCCGCTGCAACCTCTCGACCAGGCGGCTCATGGAGGCCTTGGGCAGCCAGGTGCACATCATCACCGAGCCGGATCCCGACAGCGGCTATCTCGGCGCACGGATCAACCACATCCACGCATTGCTGGCCTCCGACGACCGGTACGTCTGGCTCAACCAGTACAGCAACGAGGCCAACTGGAAGGCGCACCACCGCACGACGGCGCCGGCCATTGCCCGCCAGTTCCCGAACCTGGATGTGCTGTTCGTGGGGGCCGGCACCACCGGCACCCTGATGGGCTGCGCGCGCTATTTCCGCGACCGGCGCCGGCCGGTGCGGATCGTCGCGGTGGACAGCGTCGGCTCGGTGTCCTTCGGCACGCCGCAAGGCCGCCGGATGATCCCCGGGCTGGGGATGAACATCCGTCCACCGTTGCTCGACGAGTCCTACGTCGACGAGGTGGTGCACGTCGAGGAGGCCGACACCATCCGCGCCTGCCACCGGCTGGCCCGTCGCGGGTTCCTCTTCGGTGGCTCCACGGGCACGGTGGTCAGCGGTGCGACGAACTGGCTGGCCGAGCACGACGACGGCGACCTCACCGCGGTGGCGATCGCCCCGGACCTCGGTGAGCGCTACCTCGACACCGTCTACCAGTCCAACTGGGTGCACGACCTCTACGGCGAGGACGTGCTCCCCTCCCGCGAACGGGCCGCTGCTCACCGGGTTGCCTGACAACCACACCCGGCGATTCACCTCAACCGCTACTACCAGACCAACTTCGACAACGGCAGCAGAGACTCCGGAAGTTCGATCGCGGCGACCCCCAGGGCCGTCGCGACCAAGATTCTCGACCCGCTCACCGAGATAGCCGCGATACTTGCCTCGAATTCAATCTTGACAAGAAGGGACGAGCCGCGCGACAACATCGTCCGATAAACCATCAGCATTCTACCGGCAGCCACCCCGAGCACGTTTTCCGCCATCCACGCCAGGTCCGAGATGCGTGATGTGCCGATATTCTCGATCAGTCCGACCTGTTGCCGACTCAGGACGTCACTTATCCGGATCGCATCCTCTCACCGCCGGCTACTGCGATGGCCGAACGTTCCATGGATGGCGACCCGATCCATAACTGTCATCTCAGAAAATGGAACGCGTGACACGTTCGTCGAGAGCGGGAGACCGCCGTCAGCGGCGGATCGCCACTGCGGTGATGCCGGCCCGGGTGGGGACGAACAGCGCCCCGCCGCTCACGGCCGGCGTGGCGAAACGGGTGGCGGCACCGACCGGGAGGGTCGCCCGTACCTGGCCCGTCGCGGCATCGAGGGCGTCGAGGGTGCCGTCCTGCTGCACCGACCAGACGGTCGTACCCACGACCACCGGTGACCCGGTGACCGCGGCGCCTGCCTGCCAGCCACGAGCCATCCGGGCGTCGGTCCCGACCCGCACCTGCAGCAGCCCTTCCATGCACGGCAGGAAGACCACCGCGCCGCCACCCGGCCCGGGCGTGGTGGCGGCACCACCGTAGGAGTGGCACGGCTCGAGCCGGTCGCGCTCGCCGCCCACACCCCCGAGCGCGTCGACGTCCGCCAGATAGACCCCACCGCCCTTGCCTGCGGCGAGCACCCGGTGCGCACCGGGCAGCACCACGGGGCCGGTGGAGCCGAGATCGGCGTCGACCGAGTTCTCCTGCGCCCAGCCGGCCGGGGCGAAGCCGTCGAGCAGCCGCAGCTGCGGCGACAACCGCAGGATCGAGTCGCTGTGGTCCCACACCCCGCCGACGGCCTCGCCGTTGCCCGTGGTCACCAGCACGTCGCCACCGGGCAGGGCGGCCGGCCCCGACGCGGCCCAGATGCCCCCTTCCCGCGTGGTGGGGACGGCGAAGTCGACCTCGGGTCCGTCTCCCGCGACGGGAACGCCGACCACACGGCCGAGGTACTGGCCGCAGTCGCCCGAGTTGCCCCCGTAGGGGATGTAGACCATCCCGTCGGCGAGCAGCAGAGCCCCGCGCTGCAGGTGCGTCGCCGGCTCGCTGCCCGGAGCGTCGACCCTGCGCTGCGTGCGGACCTGCCCGCTCCTGGCGTCGACGGCGAACAGGATGTGCTCGACACCGGGCCGCGCGGCGACCGCGAACACCTGACCGCTCCCGGGGTCGTAGACCGGGGTGCCGGTGATCCCCATCGGGTCGATGTTGCCGCAGGGCAGGTCCGAGCCCGGCACGGGATCGGCCAGGTGCGTACGCCACCGCACCGCTCCGGTCGCCGCGTCCAGCCCGTACAGCGACCCGCCCTCGGTCGCCGCCACCAGCAACCCGCCCACGACGATCGGGCTGGCGTAGACGGCCCCGTCCAGGTCGGCTCTCCACGCCACCGCGGGCGCGGCCGGGTCGGGACCGTCCGGCGCGTAGCCGGCCCGGGTGGCGTCCCCGTGGTAGGTCGTCCAGTCCGCGCCGAGCGGCAAGGGGGCCGCGGCAACGGCAGCGGGCTGCCCGCCCGGCGAGTCGCATGCCGCCATCGCGACGAGCCCGACGAGCACGGCCGCGAGTGCGCGAACCACATGTTGCGCGTGGACGCCGTCGCGGACCCACGACCTCCAGCACGGCACCGGGCGATCGTCTCATCGGGCCGGGGCTCCCGCAGGCCGATGTCGCCCGACGAGCCGAACGGGGAGAATGACCGGATCGCGCCCTCTGTACCAGCAGCATCAACGCTGCACTGCATCCCCTCCGCGAGGTGCCGATGTGGCAGTGGCCCGGCGACACAGCCCATCCCTAGCCCTACGGCACTTGCTCACGGGAGCCGAGATCAGGCAGGTCCCGACCCCCTGCATCGGGTCAGGGCCCATGGTCGAGGGCAGTATGGTGAGCGAAACGAGGGGGGCAATCACACGTGCGAGGCTCGGCCGGTTCTCTGCTCGCAGCGGCGTTCACACTCCTGATGAGGGTTCCGGCCGCGCAAGCGCCGGCCCGGACACCGTCGAAACCGGTCCGCCTGCGGCGGCGGAACCTCGCGGCGGCGGCCGTGCTCAGCGCGGTGGCCGTGGCCACGATGTCCGCCCCCGCGTATGCGGCCACCCCGGCAGCCGACACGGTCTCGGTCACCGGCGCCGTGGGTTCCCCGGCCACCTACACCGCAGCTGCGCTCGCCGACCTCGGTGAGCAGAAGTTCGCGATCGTGGACCCGGGCGACGGACCGCTGACGGTCTCCGGGGTGTCCCTGCAGGACGTGATCGAGAAGTCCGCCCCGACCCTGCCGGCCGGCCACAACACCAACCTGCGCGTCACGCTGACCGTCACCGGTCACGACAAGCAGGCCGTCACCTTCGCCCTGGCCGAGCTCGATCCGAAGCTCGGGGCGAACCCTGCGGTGCTCACCACCGACGGCCCGGACATCGGGCTGGTGGTGCCCGGCGACCTGAACCGGTCCCGCAGCATCTCCGACGTCGAGTCGGTCCGGGTCGCCGTGTCCGACGCCGGGGTCGCGAAGGTCGAACCCGGCTCGGTGCAGGTGGTGACCGCGGACGGGCGTGTGACGCTGACCGGGGACGAGCTGAACCGGCTTCCCGCGAAGAAGGTGTCGGTGACGTTCGTGGGCCCCCGCGGCCCGGAGACCCACACCGAGTCGGGCCCGTCGCTGACCGAGGCGCTGCGTGCCGCAGGAGTCAACGCCCGGTCGAAGACGGCGGTGGTGGCTGTCGGATCGGACAGCTACGCGGCTGCCGTCACCCCGGCGGAGGCCACCCTCGCCGGCAAGCAGCTGATCCTCTCGACCGTGGAGGACGGGGCGGCGCTGAAGCAGCCCAGGCTGGTCGTCGACGGCGACATCGGCGGCGGCCGCTACGTGTCCGACGTGGTCACGATCGAGATCGGCGGCTGAGCCTCCGCCGCGCGCCCGACCGAGGCCGCGGCGCCGCCGGAAAACCCGAGGCGGGTAGCAGCACCCCGACGCTAGCGTGCGGGCCGACGAACATCATCGGTCCCGGTCGCCGGGCCGTGCCGGGGGCGGGGGAACGTGCGCGCAGCAGGGCTGACCTGGCGACGGCTGGCCGAGCCCGCCTCCACCGCCGCCGTGGTCGTGGCCTGTGTCGCCGCCGCGGCCGAGACGCTCGCCGCCGTCGTCGCCGGACAGCTGGCCGACCAGCCCACCACCTGGCTGGTCGGGCTGCTCGCCTGCCTGCTGCTCGGAGCCACCCTGCTGGACACGGCCGGGCGCACCGCCTTCTCCGGGGTCGTCGGCCGCGCCGAGGGCCGGCTGCGCGCCGACCTGCTGGACGCCGCGCTCCACCAACCGCTACCGGCGCTCGAGGAGCTGGCGGTCGGGGAGGTGCTCGACCGGGTCGACGACGACGCCAGGGAAGTCGGCGTGCTGCTGCGCCGCACCGGCTGGAACATGGGCCGGGCCCTGCTGCGCTCCGTGCTGGCCTGGGTGATCGCCGGGCTGACGTGGTGGCCGGCCTGGATCGGGTTCCCGCTGGTGGCGCTGCTCTCCGTGGCGCTGGTGCGCCCGCTCACCCGGCTCACGGCCGAGCGGAAGCTCGCGGAGGAGGCCGCGTGGTCCGACCACTCCGCCCAGCTGGAGGAGGCCGTCGCCGGACGTGACGACGTCCGCTCCTCGCTGGGGCAGCCCCACGTCGTGCGCCAGTACGCGCGCCTCGCGCGACACGTGCTGGACCGCGTGGCCGCCACCTGCTCCGCCGCCACCCAGGTCGGCCTGCGCACCGGTCTCGTCGTCCACGGTGCCCTCGCCGCCCTCGCCGTGAGCGGCGCCGCGCTCGTGGGCGGGGGCGAGCTGGAGGTGTCCGCGCTGGTCACCCTGTGGCTGCTGGTCACGACGTTCGCCGGGCAGCTCAGCCAGGTCACCCAGCACCTGCCGGAGGTGCAGGCCGGGCTCGGCGCCTTGCAACGGATCGGTGGCCTGCTGACCGCCCCACAGGAGCCGAGCGGCGGCGCGCCCGTGCCGGCCGGGCCGGCCGCCGTCGAGTTCCGCGACCTCACCGTGGGCTACCCCGGCGGCTTCTCCGTGCGGTCGGTGGATCTCACGGTGGCCGCCGGAACCACGTGTGCGCTGGTCGGACGCACCGGCGCCGGCAAGTCGACGCTGGCCAAGGTGCTGTCGCGGGCTCTGGAGCCACCGGTGGGCACCGTGTTCGTCGCCGGCCAGGACGTCACGGCGACGACTATGGAGGACCTCCGCCGGGCGGTGGGCGTGGTCACGCAGCGCACGGAGATCCTTGCCGCGACCCTCGAGGAGAACATCACCCTGTTCCTCGACGTCCCGCACGCCGCCGTCGAGGGCGCCGTCGAGGCGCTGGGGCTGACCGAGTGGGTGAGCTCCCTGCCCGAGGGCCTGGCGACCCGCCTGGGCAGCGGCGGCAGCACGCTGTCCGCCGGAGAGGAGCAACTGGTCGCCTTTGCCCGGCTGCTGGTCCGCGACGTCGCGGTCGTGATCCTCGACGAGGCCACCGCACGGATGGACCCGCAGACCGAGCGTCTCGTGACCCGGGCCACCGACCGGCTGCTCGCCGGCCGCACCGGCATCGTCATCGCCCACCGGCTCTCCACCACCCGGCGGTGCGACACCGTGGCCGTGCTCGACCGGGGACGTGTCGTCCAGCACGGGCCGCGCGCCCGGCTGGCAACCGAACCCGGCCCGTTCCGTGACCTGCTGGCCGCCGCCGGTGAGACCGGGCAGCCCGCTGAGGCCGGGGTCCTGCTCAGCCGGGGCGAGCGCCGGGCGCCCCGGCCGGCACCCGCCCCCGCCCGTCCCCGGCTCGCGCGCACGGTGCTACGGATGCTGCGCGCCTACCCGCAGTGGGGCGTGGTGGGCGCGCTCGCGTTCCTCGCCGCGTCGCTGCTGGGGGCGTACGGCGCCGTGACCGGGTGGCTGTGGGGCCTGCTGGTCACCGCACTGGAGCAGGGCGCCGCCGCCTGGACGGCAGCCACCGCTCTCGCGGTGGCGCTCCTGGTCGCCCCGCTGGCCATCGCGCTGGCCTTCCGCGTCTACCCGCTGTGGTGGTCGGCGGTGACACTGCGGATGCGGCTCGCCGCGCTGCGCGGGCAGACGATGCAGCGCCGCCTGGTGCGCACGCCGCCGGGCGAGGTCGTCGCCAGGGCCCTCGACTCGGACCGGCTGGTGATCTACGCCGACCGGTGGGTGGACGTGATCAACGGGATGGGCGTCGTGCTGGTCACCGCGGTCGTCGCCCGCAGCCTGCTGGCCGGAGCGGTGGTCGGCGGCATCCTGGTCGTGTCGGCGGTGGCCGCCACCGCGGGTGCTCCGCTCGCGGGAGCGGTCGGCCGCGAGGCCGGGGACGCCAGGGCCCGCTTCGGCGCGTCGCTGGTCTCGGCCCTCGACGCCGCCCGCACGGTGAAGCTGGCCGCCGCGACCTCCGCGGTGCAGTCCCATCTCGTCCGGGTCGATGCGCAGCGGGTGGCTGCGGTGGTTCGCGAACACCGGGTGCGCACGCTGCTCGACGGCGTGCCGGGACTGCTGGTGCAGCTGGGTGTGGTGGTCACCTGGTGGGCCCACCTGGCCGGCGTGTGGGACCTCGCCACCGCGCTACTCGTGAGCACCGCGGTGGCCGGCTCGGGCTGGTTCGGCACGGTGTTCGGCGCCGCCGTCACCGAGACGCCCGTGGCCCGACGCTGGCTGCAGGCGATGTCGGACCTGTCCGGCGCCGGCGACCTGATCTCCCTGCCCCCGGGGGTGGACCTGGTCACCGGCACGGCGCCCGCGCCACCCGCCGTCGGCCGCGTGCCGTTGAAACGGCTCAGCCTGCACGGCGTGACCGCGGTCCACGACGACGGCACGGTCGGGACGGACGGTGTCACCCTCGACGTGGACGCCGGCTCCCTCGTCCTGCTGACAGGACGGGTCGGCTCGGGGAAGTCCAGCCTCCTCGCCAGCCTCGCCGGGCTCGTCGACCACGAGGGCAGCATCCGCTGGAACGACCGCGAGATCGACGACCCGCAGCTGTTCCTCCGTCCGGGCCAGGTCGCCTACGTCGGCCAGGTACCGCGGGTGCTGTCCGGGTCCTTCGTCGACAACATCGCCCTCGACCACGACCGCGGGTTCTCCGACGCCGTCGCGGACGCCCGGCTGCAGACCGACGTGGAGGAGGCGGGCGGCCACGGCGCGCTGGTCGGCCACCGCGGGGTGCGCCTGTCCGGCGGCCAGGTCCAGCGGCTCGCACTGGCCAGGGCGCTGGCCACCGGGGCGGAACTGCTGGTGGCCGACGACGTCTCCTCCGCCCTGGACGCGCGCACCGAGGTGGAGCTGTGGGACGCGCTGCGCCGGCGTGGCGTGACCGTCGTGGGCTGCAGCTCCAAGAGGTCCGCACTGGCCCGCGCCGACTGCGTCGTCGTGCTCGAAGAGGGACGGGTGGCCGCCACCGGACCGTGGGACCAGCTCGCCGACCGCTGGGGGCACCTGGCGGGCTGACGCGCGCAAATACAGACTCGTATCTGGATTCGGATCTGTATCTTCCTTGCGTGAGCGAACCCCTGTGGACACCAACATGCCCGACCTGACCATCGGCGGTAACAACACGGTCAGCCAGCTGTTCGGGGAGACCCGCAACCCGTGGGGCGCCATCCGGACTCCTTGGCGGCAGCAGCGGCGGGGACGCGGCCGCCGCTGCCTCCGGGATGGCGGCCATCGGCCTGGGCAACGACGCAGGCGGCTCGGTCCGGCTGCCGGCGATGTTCTGCGGGGTGGCTGCACTCAAGCCGACCTACGGCCGCATTCCGATGGAGCACCGGATCGGCGACACGGACCCGACGCTGGCCTCGCAGCTGTTCCCGACCGACGGTCCGATCGCTCGGACGGTCGCGGACCTGCAGGCAGCCTTCCAGGTCCTTGCGGGCACCGATCCGCGCGACCCGCGCGCCGTCGCCGTCCCGCTCGTCGGGCCGCCGTGTGCCGAGCCGATCCGGGTTGCGGTGTCGGTCGATCCTGGCGGGCTGGGGGTGCACCCACAGATCCGCACGGAGATCGAACGGGCAGCGGCCGCGCTCGCCGATGCCGGATACGTCGTCGAGGAGGCCGAGCCACCACGGATCGACGACGCGACCCAGGCGTACAGCACGTTGATCACCACGGAGTTCGGGCTCAGCTGGCCGCGGATCCGGCCGCTGCTCACGGCTGCGTCCGCGGCGCACATGGAGCTGTCGATGCGGCGCAGGCCCCCGGCGGACCTCGCCGCGTACCTGCAGGCCACGGCCACTCGACACGGGGTGATGCGCGACTGGGCCGGCTTCGCCCAGCGCTACCCGCTCGTGCTCGGGCCCGTCTACGCCGAGCGGCCGTTCGACGCTGCTCTCGACGACGACGAAGCCGGGGAGAGCATCATCCGCGCCATGCGGCTGTGTACCGCCACGACGTTCCTCGGGGTGCCGGCGGTCGCCGTTCCGACAGGCGTGGTCGACGGTCAGCCGCTGGGCGTACAGGTGATCGGACCGTGGCATCGAGAGGACATGTGCCTCCAGGCCGCTGCCGTACTGGAGTCCCGGTTCGGGTCGTTCACTCCCGTGCAGCCCGCCCTCGATGCCGTGGCGTAGCCGTACCGCCCGGTGTCGGTTGACGCCTGTAGGTTCAGCGACTGTGGCGAGGAAGCGCCTGACCCGTGAGGAGAGCCGGGCGCAGACCCGCGAGCGGCTGCTGGAGGCTGCGCGCGAGCTCTTCACCGAGCGCGGTGTGAACGGCAGCTCCGTGGAGCAGATCGCCGAGCGTGCCGGTTACACACGCGGTGCCTTCTACGGCAACTTCGCCGACAAGCAGGAGCTCGTGGCCGAACTGCTCGAACAACGCACTCGTAGCGAGGTTGCCGAGGTCAGCGACCTGCAGCGGCGGGCGGAGTCGTTCGGCGACATGCTGGAGTTGCTGCGGCACTGGAACCGCGAACGCGACCAGAACCTGCCGGACTGGATGGCGCTGCGTCTCGAACTCGTGCTGCATGCGCTGCGCAACCCGGAGGCGCTGCCCATGCTGGCCCAGCGCGAGAAACTGGCGCGCTCCTCGATCCAGACGGCGATCGAGCAACGGATCGGCGAGCACGGCGCGCTTCCCGCCGATCCAGCAGTGCTTGCCTTGATCGTGCACGCACTCGAGGACGGCCTGCTCATCCAGCGCCTTCTGTTCCCTGACGAGATCGCCGGCGACGTCGTGGTCGACGCCGTCGATGTGCTGCTCCGATCATGGCGGCCGCTCGCCTCCGATCCACCCGACTGACCACGTCGCCGTTTCAGCTCAGCCGCTGCTCCAGGTGGAAGGCCACCTCGACCCCGGCCTCGTGCTTGCCGATCAGCTTGCACAGGGCCGCCTTGATGGGGAGCCAGTGCGGCCCGCTGCCCGACGGCATGAGGGTGGCGGTGAACGGGTGGCCGTCGATCGTTCCGGCGACCTTGACGGGCCGCCTCGTCCCGAGGAGCTCGGCGGAGTCCGGCACGGTCACGTAGGTGGCGAAGGCGCCGTCCTTCTCGATCGGTGCGGTGAAGGCGTGGTCGAGCGGTTGGGTGGTCGTCTGCGTCATCGTCGGCTCCGGATCAGTTGTCGTGCAGGACCGCGCGCAGCCGGGCGGCGAACCGCGCGGGATCGTCGACGAACCCGGTGTGGTCGCCGGGGAAACGGGTCGGTGCGATGCCGAGGGCGGCGGCGAGCGCGGTGGACGTGCGGTCACAGATCTGGCCACCGGACTCCTCGCCGATGCCGACCACGATGCGGACCGGGCTGTCCCGCAGGGCGGCGAGGTCGGGCTGCCAGCGGGTGGTGGGGCGCATCTCGTGGGCGAACCAGTGGTGTTCGTCCGCGACCGACTGCGGGTCGCGTTCTCCGCCGAACATCTGCTCGATCGCGCCATCGGGCAGGTCGATCCGGGCCTGGGCGAAGAAGGTCGTCCACGCCCCCGTGACGTCGCCCGCGAGGTAGGTGGTGATCATGTCCTCGGTCTGGGCGCGGAGCTGCTCCCGGTCGTCGAGCAGCTCGGTGAGCGGGGGCTCGTGGGCCACGACGGTGTGCACCAGACCGGGGTGGGCCTGGACGAGGGCCAGCGCGCTGACCGCACCGCCGCTGGAGCCGAGGACCGCGGCCGGCCCTGCGTCGAGGTGGGTGAGCAGCCGCGCGAGGTCGTCGGCGCGCATGTCCGGGGTGGAGTCCCGGTCGCGGTCGGCCACCTGGCTGCGGTGGACGCCGCGGGGGTCGGTGGTGAGCACGGTGTGGTCGGCGGCGAGCAGGTCGGCCAGCGGCGCGAAGGCCGCCGCGTCCATCGGGGCGCCGACGAGCACGACCGCAGGGCCGTGGCCCCGCACCTCGTAGTACAGCCGTGCGCCGGGGACCTCCAGGGTCGCGACGGTGGCGGGAACGGTCGGGGCGTTCATGGGGCCTCCTGGCACGGGCGTGGTGCTCGGTCAGGGATGGGGACGCCCGCCGTCGGGCAGAATCATCGTTCGTGGGCGAAATCTCTCAGAAGACCGCAGTTCCGGCGGCCGACGACCTGTCCCGGGCCCGCGACGGTGACGACGCCGCCTTCTCCCGCCTCATCGAGCCACTGCGCCGGGAGTTGCACGCCCACTGCTACGGCATGCTCGGCTCCACCCACGACGCCGACGACGCACTGCAGGACGCCCTGTTACGAGCGTGGCGAGGGCTCGCGGCCTTCGAGGGGCGCAGCTCGCTGCGCTCGTGGTTGTACTCGGTGGTCACCCACGCCTGCCTCGACAGCGTCCGGCGCCGCGGCAGGCGCGCGCTGCCCGTCGACCTCGGGCCGTCCAGCGAACGCGCCGTGGTCGACGCCGCCCCGCGGGGAGACGTCGCCTGGCTGGGCCCCTATCCCGATGCGACCCTCGCGGAAGGCCCGCTCAGCCCGGACGCACGCTACGAACTGCGCGAGGCCGTCGAGCTCGCCTTCGTCGCCGCGCTGCAGCACCTGCCGGGCAACCAGCGGGCGGCGCTGCTGCTCTTCGAGGTGCTCGGCTTCTCCACCGCCGAGATCGCCACGATGATGAACACCTCGCGCGCGGCGGTGAACAGCGCGCTGCAGCGGGCCCGCGTGATCGTCGCCGAGAAGGTGCCCTCCCCCTCCCAGCAGCAGACGCTGCGGAAGATCGACGACGCCCGCCGGCGCGAGATCGTCACCGGTTTCTCCTCCGCCATCGAACGCGGCGACGCCGACGCACTGGTCGCGCTGCTCACCGAGGACGTCACCTGGGAGATGCCGCCGCTGCCGCACTGGTACCGCGGTCTGGAAGCCGTCACCGACTTCGCCGTGCGGGTCCCGCTGACCTGCGGATCGTGGCGACACCTCCCCACCAGCGCCAACGGCCAGCCCGCGGTGGGCTGCTACCTCTGGGACGACGACGCCGGTGCCCATCTCGGCTGGTCGATCGACGTGCTGACCCTGCGCGGCGACCGGATCGCCGAGGTCACCTCGTTCATCGGCCCCGACCACTTCGCGCTCCTCGGACTGCCCGCCTCGCTGCCGTGATCCGGCCCGGGGGCCGGGGGTCAGCCGGCGATGGGCACCTGGAGCTCGGTCACCCACTCGGCGCGGTCCTCGGGACGGGCCAGTGAGAGCTCGCGGGCGTGCTCCGCGGTGAAGCCGTAGCCGTTGGCGCCGAGCCAGTGGGCCAGCGCCTGCACGGTGGGCAGGAACTCGTCCATCGACCCGCAGTGCACGACGGTGGCGGCCCGGTCGACGCAGGCGAGATCGACGACCCGCGCGCCCTCGACGTGGTCGACGTCCGGGGCGACCGGCAGGCCGGCCCGCACCACCACGCCGCCGGTGCCCGGGACGTCCTCGTACCGGGTGACGCCGGGGCCGGTCGCCGGTACCCCGGCGGCGTCCAGGCAGCCGCGCAGCTCCTCGTGCAGGATGCGGACGACCGGCCCGATCTCCCGCGGGTCGAAGCTCCCCGAGGTGCCGGACAGCTCGGCCACCCGCAGGGCCGGAAGGCTCTTCACGACGATGCCGTCGGTGGGCATGTGGTTCTCGCTCTCGATCGTCCGGAGCCTCGCCTCGACCCTGGCCATGCGCGCCGCCGCGTCGGCCATGACCGTCTCCAGCTCGGCCCGCCGCAGCCGCAGCATCCCTCGCAGCTCCTCCGCGCTCACGCGGTCGTGGAGGATCGACCGGACCTGGTGGAGGCTGAAGCCGAGGTCCTTCAGCGCGACGATGCGGTTGAGCTGCATGAGCTGCTCGGCCCGGTAGTGCCGGTAACCGGTGGCCGGGTCGACGTGCGCGGGGCGCAGCAGCCCGATGGCGTCGTAGTGACGCAGCATGCGGACCGACACGCGGCCGTGCCCGGCGAAGTCTCCGATGGTGAACATGGCGGCTCCGAGTACAGGGCCTCACACGGTGAGAGGGTCAAGCGTAGTGATCCGGGATTCGTCGGAGCCCGGTGGCAAGCTGCGCGGCATGACCGGATCTGACCCGAAAGCGGATCTCCACCGCTATCTCCAGGTCGCTCGCGAGGCGATGCTGTGGAAGCTCAACGGGTTGTCGGAGTACGACAGCCGCCGCCCGCTGACGCCCACGGGCACCAACCTGCTGGGGCTGGTGAAGCACCTGGCCAGCGTCGAGCTCGGCTACTTCGGTGAGACGTTCGGCCGGCCGTCGGACGAACCCCTGCCCTGGTTCGAGGACGACGCCGAACCCGACGCCGACCTGTGGGCCACCGCCGACGAGTCGCGCGAGCAGATCATCGACCTCTACCACCGGGCGTGGGCGCACACGGACGCCACGGTCGAGGCGCTCGCACTCGACGCGCCCGGCCGCGTGCCGCACTGGCCCGCACCCCGCAACGAGGTCACGCTGCACCAGATCCTGGTGCACATGATCGCCGAGACCCACCGGCACGCCGGCCACGCCGACATCGTCCGGGAGCTCATCGACGGGGCGGCGGGGCTGCGGAAGGACAACGACAACATGGCCCCGGGCGACCAGGAGCGGTGGCGCAACCACCGGGACCGGCTGGAACGCGTCGCGCAGGAGGCCGGCCACAGCGCCGCCGTGCTGCCCTCGTAGCCCGGCCGCGGGCGCCGGCCTGCGCCCACTGTTCATACCCCTGCCGGGTACGCAATGATCCTCCGGACGACGAGCACGCCGACGGGAGGTGGTCACGTGCGTTCCGGCGAAGCCGGCCGTCATGACGTGCTCCACCGCGCTGTCCCCCCGATCGGTTGGGCGGAGATCGAGTTCGAGGAGGGTTACCGGCGCGCTCGCCTGGTCACCCTCGCCGCTCTGGGCATCATGTTCGTGTCGAGCGTCGCCATGCCGGTGATCGGGATCGGGGTGGAGCAGCGGCTCACGCGGCAGTTGCTCGGCGCGGTCGGTATCGCCGCTTTCAGCGCCGGTCTCGGCTGGGCGCTGGTCGACGAGTTCCGGCCCGGGCTCTCCTACCGGCGCCGTCACCTGTCGTCGTCGGCTCTGCTCGGCGCGGCGATCGTGTCCGTTCCGCTCGTCGGTCCGCTGGGCGCGGAGTCCGGCCGGTGGGAGAGCTGGGCCTGGCTGGGTGCCGCACTCATCGGGGCCGTGCCCCTGCTGGTGCGCGGTGTGCCCGCTGCGAGCGCCGCGGTCGTGCTCACCGTTGCCGTGTCGGCGGCCGTGGGGTGGGCCAACGGTGGCGCGGTCGTCGAGTACGTCCTGATCACCGCAGGCATCGGCGCCAGCCTGGCCCTGATCAACGGTCTGCAGATCGGGCTGTGGCGGCTGGTCGTCCAGGCCCGCGACGGGCAGGACGCGCTGGCCCGGCTCGCGGTGAGCGAGGAGCGTCTCCGGTTCGCCCGCGACGTGCACGACCTCCTCGGCCACGACCTGTCAGTGATCGCGCTCAAGGCGGAGCTGGCCAAACGGCTGGCGCCGATCGATGCCGAACGGTCCGGCGAGCAGGCCGCGGAGATCCAGCGCCTGGCCACCTCGGCGCTGGCCCAGGTCAGGCAGACGGTGCACGGCTACCGGGCCGTCGATCTGCGCGACCAGATCTCCGCCGTCGAGCAGGTGCTCCGGTCGGCCGGGGTGCGATGCGTCGTGCGCCTTCCCGACCGCGACCTGCCCGCCGAGGCGTCGCATCTGGTGCCGGTACTCCGCGAGGCGGTCACCAACGTGCTGCGCCACAGCCGCGCCGCGCGCTGCACGATCGACGTCGACACCCCACCCGAGCAGGTCCGGATGGTCGTGACGAACGACGGCGTGGTCCACGCTGCGCCCGACCGGTACAGCGGGGGCCTGCGTGGCCTCTCCGATCGCCTGGCCGAGGTCGACGGCACGGTGAGCGTGGATGCGCAGGCCGGCACGTTCACCCTGACGGCGAGGGTTCCGGTGCCCGCATGATCCGCGTCCTGCTCGCCGACGACGAAGACCTCATCCGCGGTGCGGTGGCGGCGCTCCTGGCGCTCGAGCCCGACATCGAGGTGGTGGCCCAGGCCGGCGACGGGCGCGCTGCCGTCGGGCAGGTCCTGGCGCACCGGCCGGACGTCGCGGTCGTCGACCTCCAGATGCCCGGGCTGTCCGGCCTGGAGGCCACCGTCGAGATCGCGGCGGCGGCGCCGTCGTGCGCTGTCGTCATCCTGACCGGTCACGGTCGCCCGCCGCTGCTGCGTCGCGCGTTGCGGAGCGGAGCGCGCGGGTTCGTGCCGAAGGGGTCACCGGCAGCACTGCTGGCCGAGGTGATCCGCCGCGTGCACGAGGGCGGGCGCTACGTCGATCCGGCCCTTGCCGCCGAGGCGCTGCTGGCTCCGGAATGTCCCCTCACACCTCGCGAGCTCGACGTCCTGCGGCTGGCGGGCGACGACATCCCGGTCGCGGTCATCGCCCGGCAGGCGCACCTGTCGCCGGGAACGGTGCGCAACTACCTCGCCGCGGCCGTCGCGAAGCTCGAAGCAGCCAGCAGGGCCGAGGCGATCTCCACGGCGCGCGAACACGGCTGGCTCTGACCACGGCGCGGTTCGCGCACACGTGGACCATGCGAACCGCATGGCCAGGCGATGACATCACGCATCTGTGACGTGCGCCGGTCGGCAACGAGCCTGATGTCCATGAACACCACTCCTCCCCCTACCTCCACTCCCAGCCGCCCCCGAGCCCGGACCACACGTGCCCTGGCCGCCGCGGCGAAGCGCTGGCCGACCGTCCTCGGGGTCGCAGCCGGCGCCGACACACTCCTCGCTGAGGTCACGGACGACGCCACCCACCGCCTCGCCGAGGCGTTGCTGATCCTGCCGATGCTCTACGTGATCGTGGCGGCCCTGCACTTCCGGCGCGCGACCTGGCCGGTTTTCTTCGTGTGCATCGCGCTGTTCATCGCGCTGAGGCTGCAGGACTGGCTCGCGCCCTCCGTGGTCCTCCTTGCCATCGCTCTCGCCGCGGCGATCTGGGGCACCAGCCACGGGCACCATCGGGAGCGGGACTTCCGGCTGCAGCTCGTCGGGATGGCCGGGTTCGGAGCTCTCGCGGTGGCCGGACTGGTGGTCGATCCCGACCTCGGGCGGTACCTCGTGGCCGCCGGGTGGCTCGGCCACGCCGTGTGGGACTGGGTGCACCTGGCCAAGGACCGGGTGGTCTCGCGGTCCTACGCCGAGTGGTGCGGCACTGTGGACGTGATGATCGCCGTCGGGCCCGCTCCTCTGACGGCCGGTCCGGCCAGAAGTAGCTCTTATACCCGTCCCACGGTTATCCCACTGGTCAGAAGCAATAGCGCACCGCCGGAGCCGGTTCAGTCAGGAGCAAGCTCGACAGGATCAGCTCTGGAGGCTCCACGATGGAACTGCACGGTCAGACCGCACTCGTCACCGGCGGCACCGCCGGAATCGGTCTCGAATCCGCCCGGCTACTCGCCCGGGAAGGCGCCGACGTCATTATCACCGGGCGCGACGTGGAACGCGGCAAGAAAGCGGTCGAGGAGATCCACGAGGCAGGCTCGGTGAGGTTCTTCGCTGCCGATCTGTCCGACCTCGACTCCGTCGCCGAGCTCGCCCGGGAGGCCGGGCCGGTGGACATCATCGTCAACGGCGCCGGTTCGTTCCCTGTCGCTCCCACGGTCGAGCAGGAGGTCGCCTCGTTCGAGCGGATCTTCGACACCAACGTCCGTGGCGCCTATTTCCTCGTCGCCCAACTGGTGCCGCACATGCTCGAGCAGGGCCGCGGCAGCATCATCAACATCACCTCCATCGCCGCGTCGAAGGGCATCCCCGGCGCTTCTGCCTACAGCGCGTCGAAGGCGGCGCTCACCTCGCTCACGCGCACCTGGGCCGCCGAGTTCGGCCCCAGTGGCGTGCGGGTGAACGCGGTCAGCCCCGGCCCCACCCGCACCGCCGGGGTGCTGCTGGAGTGGGGCGAGAGCATCGAGGACATCGCCAGGACGCTTCCCCTGGGCCGTACGGCGCGGGCCCACGAGATCGCGGAGGCGGTCCTGTTCCTGGCCTCGCCCCGTACCAGCTACGTGACGGGCTCGACGATTCACGTCGACGCCGGGAGCACCGCGGTCTGAGGCACCCCAGCACCTTTTCCCTTCCCGGTAAGGAGAAGTACATGTCCACATCAGAGGTCGTCGTCATCGCCTCCATGTCGCCGGCCGAAGGCCGGTGGGACGACGTTCGGGCGGCGCTCAGCAAGGCGATCGAACAAACTCATGAGCGGGAACCGCGCGTGCTCAGATACGCGATGCACCAGGGTCCCGACCGCTTGGTCATGATCGAGAAGTACGCCGACGAGGCGGCCCTCGAGGCGCACACGAAGAGCCCGGCACTGCTGGAGCTGATGGGCGTGCTGGACGGCGCGTTGAGCGCCCCGATGGACGTCCAGGTGCTGACCCCGGCACCGGCAGGCGACCCGGCAAAAGGGGCGATCTGAGCAGTGCGAACGGCTGGACAGCTCGTGGCTTCTGAGACATCCGGATACGACTACATCGTCGTCGGGGCCGGTTCGGCCGGATGTGTGCTGGCCGCCCGCCTCTCGGAGGACGCGGGCACGCGCGTACTACTGCTCGAGGCCGGCAGCCGGGAGCCGCTGCCCGCGGTGGCGACCCCCCGGGCCTGGCCCACCCTCACGGGCTCCTCGATGGACTGGGGTGACCACACCGTCGTCCTCGACGGCATCGGCCGGACGGAGGCGTGGCCACGGGGACGCGGCCTGGGTGGCTCCTCTGCGATCAACGCGTTGGCCTTCGTCCGGGGCCATCGGGCGAGCCACGACGCGTGGGTCACGGCAGGGGCGCAGGGCTGGGGCTACGACGATCTGCTGCCCTACTTCAGGCGCACCGAGAACGTGAAGGGCGGCGACCCCGCCGTCCGCGGCCGGAACGGGCCGGTGTCGGTCTGGACGTCGACGTCACCGCACCCGCTGTCCCAGGCAGCCATGGACGCGGCCCGGCAGGTCGGGCACCCGATCGCGGCCGACGCGAGCAGCGGCCTGGAGGAGGGCTTCGGCTGGACGGAGCTCACCATCGCCGACGGCAGGCGGCAGAGCGCCGCCGACGCCTACCTGCTCCCCGTGCTCGACCGGCCCAACCTCGACCTGGTCACCGACGCGCTGGTCCACCGGCTCGTTCTCGACGGAGGACGGTGCACCGGCGTGCGGTACAGCGTCGGCACCGAGACGGTCACCGCGGAGTGCGGCACGGAGGTCCTCGTCACCGCAGGCACCATCGGCACGCCGCAGCTGCTGATGCTCTCCGGCATCGGCCCCCAGGACCATCTGCGGGAGCTCGGGATCGACGTGGTGGCCGACCTTCCGGGCGTGGGCGCCAACCTCCACGACCACCCCATGACCACCCTCATCTACCGCTCCGCGCAGCCCCTCCCGACGTTCATGGAGAACGGCGGCGCAGAGGTGAAGGGCACGGTGCGCAGCAGTCCCCGAGCACCGTGGCCCGACCTGCAGCTGTTCTGCGCCGTCGTGCCGATGCGCACGGCCACGCTCCCCGGCCCGGAACCGGGCGCCGGCTACACGATCGCGGTCTCGCTCATGGCACCGTTCAGCCGTGGCTCGGTGCGGCTGGCCAGTACGGAGCCGGGTGCGGCACCGGTGATCGACCCGCGCTACTACGCCGACGGCCGCGACCTCGACGCCATGGCCGCCGGCCTGCGCGCCGCCCGTGAGCTCGGCACGGCACCGGCGTTCGACGCCTGGCGTGGCGAGGAGGCCCAGCCAGGTGTCGATGTGCAGGACGACGACGCGTTGCGCGTGTACCTGCGCAGGAGCCTCCGCAGCTACCACCACTACGCGGGAACCTGCCGCATCGGCGTCGACGACGGCGCCGTCGTCGACACGGACCTGCGCGTGCGCGGCGTCGAGGGGCTACGGGTGGTGGACGCCTCGGTGATGCCCTCCCCCGTCTCCGCCAACACCAACGCCACGGTCTACGCGGTCGCCGAACGCGCGGTGGACCTGCTCCGGTCGTAGCGCTCCGGGGTCGGGCCGGGGCGAGGAGCAGCGCGGTCCCGGTTGCGCTCGTCACAATGGGCGGCATGGAAATCCGTGAGCTGCGCGCCTTCGTGGTGGTGGTCGAAGAAGGTGGTCTGTCCGCCGCGGCGCGGAAGCTGCACGTCAGCCAGTCCGCGCTGTCGCAGACCATCCACTCGCTGGAGCGCCGCCTCGGCGCGCGGCTGTTGGTGCGCAGCCACGCCGGTTCCCGGACCACCGAGGCCGGCGCGACCCTGCTGCGCGAGGCCCGGGGTCTGATCGAGCATCACGACCGGGTCACCGCCGCCATGGCTGCCGTCACGACGGCTGCCGAGTCGCAGGTGACGGCAGGCCGGATCCGCGTCGGCGCGCCGCTGGAGCTTCCCCTGGACCTGTTGCCGAGAGTTCTGGGACAGCTCGCCGCGGCGTACCCCGACACACGAGCCACGGTGGTGCACGCGTCCAGCACGACCCAGCTCGCGGCCCTGCGCGCTGGTGAGCTCGATGTGGGCCTGGTGCGCGACCGCCCCACCGATCCGCAGCTCGACATCGTGCTCGCCGTCCGAGAGGCGATGGGCGTCATCCTCAACACCGCCCGAGCCCGAGAGATCCGCGGAGACACCGGCGTCCACCTGCACCGGCTCGCGGGTCTGCACTGGATGGGCTTCGCCCGGTCGGACAGCCCGGCGTGGCATGACCAGGTCACCGCGACGTTGCGCGCTCAGGGCATCGTCGTCGACGACCAGCCGACGGACGACCGGCCGGTCACACCCGAGGTGAAGCTCGCCGGCATCGGCACCGGCAGGGCATTCGGACTCGCCGCACCCGGGTGGGGACGGCCACTCCCGAAGGGGCTGGAGTGGTACCCGCTGGTGGACAACCCGGTCGTGCGGCAGACCTGGGCCGTCTGGCCGGCCGCCACTCGGCACCGGGACATCGCCGCCCTGATCTCCGCTCTGGATATCACCGCGTCCTAGCCGAGCACTCGGACGCTCTGCCGGCGCGATCATCGGTGGGCCACATCCTGAAACAAAGGATCACGGATCAGGGCGCTCCCGCAATTGCCGATGGTGAGCCATAAGCAGAACCCGGGAGCATCCGGGAAGGCATGTGCGGGCGACGCGTTCAGAGTGGGTGCAGGCCGTCCTCGGCCGGGTCGTGATGTTCGGAAAGCCATGGTGGAAGGAATGAGCGAATGGGCGAGGCGAACCCTGGTGGCGCCGTCGATCATGCCACTGAGCGAGACATCCGGCCCGCGCCGGTGAAACTCGAAGTCAACGGCACATCCCACACATTTGCGGTCGAACCACGCACCACGCTCCTCGAAGCGTTGCGTGAAGGGCTGGGGTTGACCGGAACGAAGAAGGGATGCGATCGGGGCGAGTGCGGCGCATGCACCGTCCACGTCGACGGACGCCGCGTCCTGTCCTGCATGACCCTGGCCGCGATGCAGGAGGGCAAGCAGATCACCACCATCGAAGGGCTGGAGCAGGACGGCGAGCTCCACCCGGTGCAGGAGGCCTTCATCGAGCACGACGGCTTCCAGTGCGGCTTCTGCACCTCCGGGCAGGTCATGTCCGGCGTCGCCGTGATCGACGAGGCGAAGGCGGGCTGGCCGAGCGCCGCCACGGCCGACGTGCGGAAGCCGTTCACCGTGGCGGGTCTGTCGAACACAGAGATCCGTGAGCGCATGAGCGGGAATCTCTGCCGCTGCGCCTGCTACCCCAATATCGTCGCCGCTGTCGCCGAAGCAGCCGAGAAAGGCTGAAACCGTGCATCCTTTCTCGATTTCGGTCGCCGACGACCCAGGGCGCGCCGTCGCAGCGCACGCCCAGGACGATCACCTCTCCTATATCGCCGGCGGTACCGACCTGCTGGGTCTCATGAAGGACGGCGCGGCGTTTCCCGCGCACCTGCTGGACATCAACGACCTGCCCGGTCTGGCAGGAGTCGACGCCACACCGGACGGCGGCCTGCGCATCGGCGCACTGGCCAGAATGAGCGATGTCGCGGCGAACGCCGAGGTACGTGAGCGCTTCCCCGTCATCGCCGAAGGACTGCTGTTCGCGGCGTCGGGCCAGCTGCGCAACATGGCCTCGATGGGCGGCAACATCATGCAGCGAACGCGCTGCTCCTATTTTCGCGACGGGGACGACCCGGCCTGCAACAAGCGGCGACCGGGCTCCGGCTGCTCAGCGCTCGACGGCCTCAACCGCAACCACGCCATCTTCGGATGGTCCGACGCCTGCGTGGCCACCCATCCGTCGGACGTAGCAGTGGCGTTGGCGGCCCTCGAAGCAGATGTCGTCGTGCTCGGGCGCGCCGGGGAAAGATCGATCCCGATCGCGGATTTCCATCGCCTGCCGGGCGGCACACCGGAGCGTGACACCGTGCTCGGCCGCGGTGAGCTGATCGTCGCAGTCGAGGTGCGCGCCCAGGCCGAGGGGCGCGCTTCGCACTACCTCAAGGTGCGCGACCGGCAGTCCTACGAGTTCGCGCTGGTCTCCGTGGCGGCGGCGGTCGAGACCGAGGGGCGCCGACTTCGCTCGGTGCGGCTCGCCATGGGCGGCGTTGCCCACAAGCCCTGGCGCCTCACCGCGGCCGAGACGGCGCTGCGCGGGGCCGATCTGGACGACATCGGGGCACTCGAGGCAGCGATCGCCACCTCCTTCACCGACGCTCGCCCACTCGCCCACAACGCCTTCAAGGCCGACCTTTCCCGACGCGCGGTTCTGCGCGCGTTGCAGACCGCGGGAGCACGCGCATGAACGCCGTGGGACAACCGATGCCACGCACCGATGGACGGCTCAAGGTCACCGGCGCAGCCCGCTACAGCGCGGATGTTCCGCTCGACGGCATGGCACACGCCGCCATCGTCCACAGCACCATCGCGAACGGCCGGACGGTGTCGATCGACACCACCTCCGCAGAGGAGGCGCCCGGCGTGGTGGCCGTGTTCACCCACCACAACATGCCGCGGATGAACCCGACGCCCGAGCCGTGGAGCCACCTTCATCCCCACGGGCAGTCCTACCTGCCACTTCTGGCCGACGCCGTCCACTACGCCGGTCAGCCGATCGCGCTGGTGATCGCCGAGACGCTCGACCAGGCGACGTATGCCGGCACCCTGATCAAGGTCGAGTACGAGGCCGATCAGCCCGTGGTGTTCAACCGGGAGACCGCGAAGGAGGCCGTCGACCCGCCGCCGTTCCTGTGGCCGGTCGCGTCGTCGGTGGGCGATGCCGACGAGGGAATCGCCACTGCCGCCGTCACGATCGACCAGACCTACACCACCTCGGATCGCCATCACAACCAGATGGAGCCGCACGTGTCGACGGCGGTGTGGGACGCCGACGAGACGCTGACGCTGTACGAGACGACCCAGCACATCTTCGGTGCGCGGGAACTGGTGTCGATCGTGCTCGGCATACCGCCGGAGAAGATCACCATCGTGTCCCACTTCCTCGGAGGTGGCTTCGGCGGCAAGGCCTACGTCTGGCCGCACACCCTGCTGGCGGCGCTCGCCGCGAAGGTCGTGAACCGCCCGGTGAGGCTGCAGCTCACCCGCGCGCAGATGTACTCGATGGTGGGCCACCAGGCGGCGACCGTTCAGCAGGTGGTGCTGGGCGCAGGCGAGGACGGCACGCTGGCCGGCATCCGTCATGACAGCATCTCGCCGACGCCGGTGTTCGACGACTACATCGAATATGCGGCGTTGGCCGCACGGTCGCTGTGGGCGGCCGGCGCGGGCATCGCGACGAACCACAAGGTCGTCCACGTGAACCGCAACACGCCGACCGCGATGCGGTCCCCCCACGAGGCACTCGGCCATTTCGCGCTCGAAAGCGCCATGGACGAGCTCGCCTACGCGACCGGCGTCGATCCGGTCGCGCTGCGCCTGCTCAACGACACCGAGATCGACCCGTACAGCGGCCGCCCGTTCTCGACCCGTGCGATGCGCGAGTGCCTGACGAAGGGGGCCGAGCGCTTCGGCTGGGACGAGCGGACGCCCGAGCCACGCTCGATGCGCGATGGTCGCTACCTCATCGGCCAGGGCATGGCGAGCGCGATCTACACGCACTGGCGCTGGCCTGCGAAGGCGCGGGTGACGGTGCACCGAGACGGTTCGGCGCTCGTCGAGACCGGCACCCACGAGCTCGGCACGGGCACGTACACCGTGATGCAACAGGTGGCTGCCGACGCACTCGGGGTGGCGCCGGAGAAGGTGACCGTGCGGCTCGGAGACACGAGGTTGCCCGCGTCCCATCCGTCCATCGGGTCGGCCACGATGGCGAACGCGGGAGCGTCCGTCATGTTGGCAGCGAAGGCCGCACGGGACAGGGCGATCGAGCTGGCTCTCGCCGGCCGGGACGCGCCGTTCGCCGGTGCGGAGCCCGACGACGTGCTCGTCGCCGACGGCAGGCTGGTGTTGGCGAGGGCGAGCCTGGAGATCACCTATGCGGAGCTGCTGGCACGCAACGGGCTCTCCACACTGGTGGGGGACGGGGACTACGACCCGGTGGAGGAGGCACTCGGCCCGAAAGCGGTGTTCAGCTTCTCCGCGGTCTTCGCCGAGGTACGGGTCGACCCGGACCTGGGACTGGTTCGCCTGAACCGCTTCGTCGGAGCCTACGACGCCGGTCGGATCATCAATCCCAAAACCGCGCGCAGCCAGGCGATCGGCGGCATCATCTGGGGCGTGGGGCAGGCACTGCTCGAACAGTCGGAGACCGACCCGGCGACCGCCCGGTTCGCCAATCGCAACTACTCCGGATATCTGGTGCCGACCAACGCGGACATCCCGGAGCTCGACGTCCTGTTCGCCGGTGGTTTCGACGAGGAAGCGAGCCCACTCGGCGCCAAGGGTCTCGGAGAGCTGACCGCGGTATCGGTCGCGCCGGCGATCGCCAACGCCGTCCATCACGCCACCGGGAAGCGGGTGCGCGACCTGCCGATCACCGTGGAGAAGATCTTGTAGCGCGCCTGCCCCCCGGGGGTCGCCAGTTCACGTGACCACTGTCTCGTCCAGGGAGTGGTAGAACGGAGTTAATGTACGGTCATTACCGAGGGTGAGGGGTTCGGTCATGGCCGTCGCAGTCAGCATCGTCGAGACCAGCGAATTGGGCGATCGGAGCTACATCGCCCATGACGGACAGTCAGCGATCGTGGTGGATCCCCAGCGCGACCTGGACCGCGTCGAGTCGGTGCTCACCGCTCTCGGCCTGCGGTGCGCGGTCGTTCTGGAGACTCATATCCACAACGACTACGTGACCGGCGGGCTGGAGCTGAGCCGGCGCACCGGCGCCCGCTACGTGGTGGCCGCGGCGGACGCCGTGGAGTTCGAGCGCCATCCGGCACGGGACGGGGAGGAGCTCCGGATCGGCCGCATGACCATCCGCGTGGTCGCGACTCCCGGGCACACCGATACCCATCTCTCGTACCGGATCGAGGACGGGAACGGGCCGGCCGCGTTGTTCACCGGCGGGTCGTTGCTCTACGGCAGCGTCGGGCGCACCGACCTCGTCGACGCCCGGCGCACCGAGGAACTGACCCGCGCGCAGTACCACTCGGCCCGGAAGCTGGTCGAGCTGAGTGCCGACGCGGACGAGGTCTACCCGACCCACGGCTTCGGCAGCTTCTGCTCCTCCGGCTCCGCCACCGGCGGCAGCGGCAGCACCGTCGCGCAGGAGCGCGCCCGCAACGACGCTCTCACCGAGGCCGACGAGGACGCGTTCGTCGAACGCCTGATGGCCGGGCTGACCGCCTACCCGAGCTACTACGCGCACATGGGTGCGCGGAACCGGCAGGGTCCGGGGCCGGCCGACCTGTCCCCCGTCGCCCCGGTGGAGCCCGCCGAGCTGCGGGCCCGGATCGAGGCCGGCGACTGGGTGGTCGACCTGCGCACCCGCACCGCCTTCTCCACCGCGCACATCGAGGGCACGATCGGGATCGAGCTCGGCGGGCAGTTCGCCACCTACCTCGGCTGGCTCGTCCCCTGGGGGACGCCACTGACTCTCGTCGGCGAGAGCTCGGAGCAGATCGCCGACGCGCAACGGCGGCTGGTGCGCATCGGCATCGACCGCCCGGACGGGTCCGCGATCGGCAGCCCGGACGAGCTGGCCGATCCCGACCGCATCCACGGCTACCCGCGGGCGACCTTCGACCGGCTCGCCGGAGCGCGGGAGGATGCCCGCACCGTCGTTCTGGACGTACGCCGTCCCGACGAACGGGCGGCGGGTTCGATTCCGGGTTCGACACACATCCCGATGCACGATCTTCTGGACCGCCTCGGCGAGATCCCGACCGGGCAGGTGTGGGTGCACTGCGCCTCGGGGTTCCGGGCCGCCATCGCGGCGAGCCTGCTCGACCGAGCCGGCTTCGACGTCGTGCTGGTCGACGACGACTTCACCCGCGCCGTGGAGCTGGGCCTGACCGGCTGAACCGGATCCCGCTGCCGGGTCGTGTACGGGGTGGATCGACGAGCTGATCGTCACCACGGGTCGACAGCGTCGGCCCCTGGACGCACCCCGGAGGAACCGTGTCCACCAACCCCGCCGTGAACCCCGCCGTCATCTCGGCCATCCAGACCTACTTCCCCATCGTGTCCGCGATCGTCGTCGGGCTGATCGTCGGTGCGATCGGGCCCCGTGTCGTGCGGCGCAGACAGGGGATTCCGGCCGGGCGGACGATCCTCAGCGCCATCGCCGGCGCCTTCGGCGGCACCGCCATCGCCGCACTGACCGGGGTGCCGACCTGGGGCCTGCTCTTCCAGGTCGGCATGGCCGTCCTCGCTGTCGTGGTCGTGACCCCGGCTTACCACCACAGGTTCGCCCG
Organism: Pseudonocardia xinjiangensis; assembly: GCF_050948425.1. Classification (NCBI taxonomy): domain Bacteria; kingdom Bacillati; phylum Actinomycetota; class Actinomycetes; order Pseudonocardiales; family Pseudonocardiaceae; genus Pseudonocardia; species Pseudonocardia xinjiangensis. Next base: position 7,418,153 of record NZ_CP192009.1, read on the forward strand.
TCGCTGATCGCGGCCGCCGCGGTCCGCCCTACGACTTCCGCATGATCAGCGGGGTCGACCGGAAGTACGACGCGGCACGGCCACGAGGAGCCGTTGGGCCGAGGTGAGGGCACCCGGTCGATCCCAGACTGAGGGGACGGACAGGCACCAGGCCCGTTCGGGCGGACCACCCCTCGACCCCGTGACAAGGAGACGTTCCGATGCCGCCGGCCCTCGCCGTCACAGCACTCCAGGACTCCCAGCAGTTCTGGGGTCCCGTGGTGGCCGCCGGAATGGTTCTCGCCGTTCTGGCCTACCTCGTTTTCTTCGTCGCCGCGCTGATCAGCGTGCTGGGCAGTCACCAGAGCGGAGGCATGAAGCTGGTCTGGATCATCTTCGCCTTCTGCGCGCCGTTCCTCGGCCCACTGCTGTGGTTCGTCGTCGGCCGCAGGCAGAACCCGGGCCGGACCTGACGCGCGTCGACGATGGTCGCCGGCGAACAGACCTTCGATCCGTAGCTCTGGACGCATGGTGGATACCGATCGCGGCACCCCCGCGGCACGGTGAGTCACCACGCGCGCCCACGGAACCGTTCCTGGGCCGTCGGTGAGGGGGCTGCCGTGCTCAAGACACTCGAAGGCGGAGGTACCGGGCGACCGCCCGCGACCCGCACCGTCCGGCGCTGGGCGGTGATCGCGCTGGTCGCCCACGTCGCCTTCGTGCTGACCTGGTTGGTCGCCCCGCTCTGGCAGCCACCGGGCTACCGCGTCCTCGCCCATTCGATCAGCGACATGTACGCCACCGGTGTCCCGGGGGCGTGGGTGCTGATCGTGGTGTTCACCCTGTGCGGCGCGGCGCTGGTCGGGTTCGCGACGCGATCGGTGTGGCCGATGCTGCGGCCCGCAGGCCGGCCGGCTGCAATTGGCTCGCTCCTGCTCGCGCTGTCCGCCTACGGTGTCGGGGACCTCTCGTCGGCGTTCGGCCGGCTGCCCTGCAGCCAGGCAGAACCCGGCTGCACCGCGGCAGCGCAGCTCGCCGAGAGTGACGGGGTCGTCCACAGCGTGATCAGCGCCGTCGGCCTGCTCCTCTTCGCCGTGGCGTTCCTCTTCCTCGGCTCGGCCATGAGCCGCCTGTCCGGCTGGACGCGCTACGCCTGGGCGGCGCGCGGGCTGGCGCTGCTGTTCGTCGCCCTGTGTGTCGTCACCGGCCAGGTCGGACCCCTCGGTCTGGTCGGCCTGTTTCAGCGAGTGGGGGCCGCCACAGGCGCCGTCGGCATCGTCGCGCTCGCGCTGGCGGTGCTGCACCGCGCCCCGGCTCCGGCCCCACGCCGCCCGTGAGCATGCGGACCGGTTCGTGGCCAGGAACAGCAGTCCATGATCAAGCCCCGGCAGCTGCGGCGTCTACGTCAACGATGAATCAGCTCGCCGGGCGCTCGCCACGAAGCCGGCGCAGCTCGCAGATCGGGCAACCGCCGCACTCAGCGGCGCGGATGAGCTGCCCCTCCCACTCGTAAAGCTCCCGCCCCTCCACGGCGAGTCCTTCTTCACGCTCGTCGAGTTGACGACTGCGCTCAGCCAACTCGCGCCGTGCAGCCGCGATGCCGCGTCGCCCGTTGCGGTAAGAGCCGGACTCGACTCCGATCGCCACCGCCAGCCCCACGAGGAAGGCGATGCCTACGAGTGTGACTGTGAGCAGCATGTCGACCACCTGATCCTGACGGTAGGAGACCAGACGAGCCGTGCATCGCGAGATTACATCGCGCATGATCGGATCGCAATTGCAATCTGCAAGGATGGGGTGGACCTGCGTCCCTCATCCCGGTGTCGCGGGCTAGCTGTAATGCCCAGCTGGGTTGTTGACGCGGCTGATGGGTGCGTGGCCGCCGAGGGCGGTGTGGCCGCGGTGGTGGTTGTAGGTGTGTAACCAGCCCGGTAGGGCTGCGGCGCGGTCGGTGTTGCTCGTGAACGGGCGCTGGTAGGCCCATTCCTCGAGCAGGGTGCGGTTGAACCGTTCGGCTTTGCCGTTGGTTTGAGGTCGGTAGCGGCGGGTGAACCGGGCGGTGGCGCCGAGGTCGGCCAGGGCGTCGCGCCAGGCGTGGGAGCGTCGGTAGGCCAGTGCGTTGTCGGTCATGACGCGTTCGATCCGGTGGATGCCGTGGGCGGCGAGCGCGGTGGCGGCGCGGCGGAGGAACCCGGCGCAGGTGTCGGCTTTCTCGTCGGGGTGGATCTCGGCGTAGGCCAGGCGGGTGTGGTCATCGATCGCGGCGTGGACGTAGTCAAACCCGACCCGGGACCGGTAGCGGGCGCGGCGGCGTTCGAGGCTGTCGCGGCCGTGGACCCGCCAGCCGCCGCCCTCGCGCAGCCGGCCGAGCTTCTTCACATCCACGTGCACGAGCTCGCCGGGGCGGGCGCGTTCGTAGCGGCGGATCAGCGTGCCGGTGGGGCGGTCGAGCCAGGCCAGCCGGGACAGTCCGTGGCGGGTGAGGACTGCGTGCACGGTGGAGGCGGGCAGCTCGACCAGTGGGGCGATGCGGGCCGGCCCGAGCTTGCGCTCGACCCGCAGCGCCACGATCTGCTGGACGAGTTGGTCGGGGGTGCGGTGGGGGATGCGGTGGGCGCGGCTGGAGCGGTCGAGGAGTCCGCGGGGTCCTTCCGCGCGCCAGCGGGCCCACCACTTGTAGCCGGTCGCGCGGGATATCCCGAGTTCCGCGGCGACGTGAGCGACGGGGCGACCGGCCGACACGCGCTCGATCAGCAGCATGCGGCCGTGAACGGTCAGGCGGGCATTACGGTGGGCCATGAGACCTCCGTGCAGGTGGTGAGCGTCGACAACTCACACCTCGCCCGGAGGTCTCCCCATGTTCAAGCCGACACGCCGTCAACAACGCTCATGGGCACTACAGCTAGCGCCCGGGACAGGTGACAGATACGGTCGCCAGATGCGCGACCGACGACCGCTCGCCGCGTACTACGGCTACATGGGCGCCGCGATGAGTGCTTCAGGTTGCGCGACCGTTACATAGTGTGCCGTTCAGCTCAGCGGACCGCCCGTCGGACCCAAGTCCATCGCTCGGTCGTTTCCTCAGCGGGGGATGTCGTTGGAGTCTGTATGTCTTGTTGCAATTTCATGTTGCGCGTGCAGACCTCAGGGCAGGCCAGCGCGGTCCGGACGAAAGGAGGGCGGACGCTTGAGGCCTGACGCAGGCGAGCGCCTGACGCCCTCGGCAGCGCGCCGCCGCCTGGGCGAAGAGCTACTGAAGAGCCGCCGCCGGGCCCGGCTGTCACTCGATGAGGCGGCACGAGGCATCGAGAGGTCAGCTGCAACTCTTAGCCGGCTGGAGAACGGCCGGACGATCCCGCGTCTGGTCGACGTCAAAGCCCTCATCGCGCACTACCAGTCCGTCGCATCCAGGTCCGTAGCCAACGGCACGGAGGAGCGCATCCTCACGCTCGCGGAGATCGCGCGGAAGGAAGAGTGGTTTGCCTCCTTCCGCGACGTCCTCGCAGGTGAGCTGACCAGCAATGAGGCGCGCCGCCTCGTCGAGTTCGAGGGCGAGGCCACGATGATCCGGTCGTACGAGCCCGAGCTCGTGCCAGGTCTTCTACAGACAGAGGCCTACGCCGCAGCAGTGACGGAGGCCTTTTTCCCGGAGCGCAGCGATGTGGAGCGGCAGCGTTTGGTCGAGTTCCGACTCGGACGCCAGCAGATCCTGCAACGAGGCGACCGGGAGGTCGACCTACGTGTAGTGATCGGGGAGGCCGCTCTGCGTCACGTCATGGGTTCGCCTGCCGTCATGCGGGAGCAACTCAACGCCCTGCTCGCCGACGTCCAAAACGGACGGTCGAACGTCACGATCCAGGTCTCGCCGTTGGCTCTGGCTATCCCGGCCGTCCTCGGTGGCCCTTTCGCCCAGATGGACCTGGCGAGCGAGGAGGGGCCGGGGCTCGTGTACCTGGAGGGTCGCGAAAGCGCCCAGTTCATGCTGACCGACGATGCCGTCGAGCGTTATCGGGAGCTGTTTCACCAGCTCACTGGGGCTGCCCTGGATGCCGGCGGAAGCGCAAAGGTTCTCGAGGAGGCCATCAAGCACTTACCCCTGTCCTGATGCGCAGAGACCCCAGGTGGAGTTCCCAAGGTGAGCTCTGCCGGGTTTTGGCGCGCGCTTCAGCGTCTACACTTCCCAGCATCTGCATGGGAGGGGACCGAATGTCGCAGGCAGAGAGCCAAGGCCAGCCCACGTACAAGACGAGTTCGTTCTCGGGCGGCGGCAGTTGCGTCGAGGTCGGACAGACAGCGCAGGGTGGCCTTGTGATTGTGCGGCACAGCCTGCGCCCGAACGCTGCGTCGCTGAAGTTCTCGGCTCACGAGTGGGCAGCGTTCGTCGCCGGCGTCAAGGCCGGCGAGTTCGATTTCTGATCGCGGACACCCGACTCGACGGCTGTCCATCAATCGGCCGCCTTCCACGGGCGCACGTCGTGAGCGCCCAGCGGTCCGCACCCGCCCTCGGCGAGGTGTGGCTCCGCTTCCGGTTTCAAGCCCGGCGCCACGAAGCGGCGCACGTGCTCACCGGAATCGCGCATGACCTGCCGACTCATGATCTCGTACGGCCGAAGACGGGCCGCGTCGGGTGCGGTCCACCGTCCGCCCGACGAAATAGCCTGCATCCTGTGGACCTGGTCGAACGGCGACGGGAGCTCGCCGAGCTGGAGCGCCTGCTCGACCGCGCCGGTGCCGGATCGGGAGACATCCTCGTCGTGGCCGGCCCACCCGGGTCCGGACGAACGGCGCTGGCCGACGCCGGCGCGGCGACGGCCCGCGAGCAGGGGTTCGAGGTCCTCCGGGGGACGCCGGCCGGCGGGAGTCCCGGACGCCGGGTGTGGGCGCAGCTGGTGCGCGATACCGGTGGGTCCGACGAGCTGGCCGCCCGCCTGCTCACCGAGCCGGAGTTCTCCGATCTCGACGCGGCGGCCGTCGCACTGTGTTCGAGGCCGCGCCGGCTGATCATCGTCGACGACGTGGATCTGGGTGGCCCGGACGCGGTGGCGCTGCTCGCGCTGCTGGCAGGACGGGTGGTGGGGCGACCGGTGGCCGTGCTCGCGACGTCGGGGACGCCGCTGGGCATCGGCGACGAGGTGTGGCTGGGGCCGTTGAGCCGGGCCGGGATCGGCGGGGTGACCGGCGAGGCACGCCCCGAGGTGCGCCACGCGCTGTGGGTGGCCTCGCGCGGGCTACCGGGCCCGGCCCGCGCGCTGGCGGCGACGATCGACGCCGGGGCCGACGGTGATCCGGTCGTGGCGCTCGCCTTGGCCACGGCGTCGCGCGAGGGCTTCCTGGAGGTCGACACCGGGCTGGTCGGGCTGCTGGAGACGGCGCTGGCCCGGGTCTGCGACGACGCGACCCGCGCCCGGCTGGAAGCACGGCTGGCCCACGGGCTGCTCGGCGACACCACCGCCGCGGCCCGGCGCCGCGGCCTCGTCGAGGACGCCCTCGCACTGGCCCGCCGCAGCGGTGACCGGGCGGTACTCGCCGAGGTGCTCGACGCGCGGCTGCATGCGCTGTGGGATCCCGAAGGCGCGCCGGACCGGCTCGCCGCGGCCGGCGAGATCGTCGACCTGGCGCGCGCCTCCGCGGATCTGGGGCTCGAGCGCCGCGGCCTCTTCTGGCGTTTCGTGGCGCTGATGGAGCTGGGCCGGATCGGGGAGGCGGAGACGGCGCTGGCCGCGTTCGAGCGTGAGGCACGCCTCGCGGGCGACGCTGCGGGCACGGTGATGGTCGGGTCCCGGTACGCGATGCTGGCCACGGTGCGCGGGGGCTTCGACGAGGCCCAGCGGCTGATCGACGAGGTCGCCGAGCAGGGCGGGCGGGTGGGGCTGGCCGACACCGACCGGCTCGTCATCACCCTGCGGTGGGCGATCACGCTGCTGCGCGGGGACCCCCCGACCGCCGAGGACCAGGCCGAGCTGGAGCGACTGCGCGCCTTCGCGCGCCGCCACCCCGGGCACCTCTACGAGGCCACGGCGGCCCGGTTCCTGGTGTCGCTCGGCAGGACAGCGGAGGCCGGCCTGGAACTGGAACGCGCGCTGCCCCGCGTGCTGGCCGGCTCGGGGCCGCGCTGGCTCGGCGCGGCCGCGGACCTCGCCGTGGTGGCCGTCGCCACGGGGAACACGGCTGCCGCCGCCCGGCTGTACGAGGCGCTGGCCGGCTACCGGGGGCGCCTGGTGGTGTGGGCGGGCGCCAACACGGTCAGCGGACCGGTCGCGCACCATCTCGGCACCCTCGCCACCCACCTCGGCCGGTTCGACGAGGCGGTCGAGCTGCTCGGGGAGGCCGCCGCGTGGGAGGAGGAGAACGGTGCGCTGCCGTTCCTCGCCCACACCGTGGCCGCGCTGGCCGACACGCTCACCCGACGCGGCCATGACGGCGACGCCGAACTGGCCGGCTCCCATCGCCGACGCGCCCGCGACATCACTGCCCTGCTGGGCATGCGGGTGCTGTCGGGGGCGTACGCCCCACTGCCGGACGAGTGGACCCTGCGCCGCGACGGACCGGACTGGCTGCTCGAGGCCGGGGACGAGCGGGCTCGGCTCCGCGACGGCCGCGGTGTGGCCTACCTCCGCACACTCCTCGTCGCATCCGGTCAGGAGATCACCGCGCTCGACCTGGCCGCCGGCGGCGCCGGCCTGACCGCTGCCGCGGCGGAGCCGGTGCTCGACGTCGCCGCGCGGGACACGTACCGCAAGCGCCTGGCCGCGCTCGGGGACGCGCTCGACGCCGCCGACACCACCGGCGACAGGCTCGCCGCCGAGCGCGCGGCCGCCGAGCGCGACGCCCTGCTCGACGAGCTCCGCCGGGCAACCGGTCTGGGCGGACGCGGCAGAACCGTCTCCGGCGCCGACGAACGGGCCCGGGTCAACGTCACCCGCACGCTGCGAGGAGTCATCGACACGATCACCCGAGCAGCCCCGGCAGCCGGGGCCCACCTGTCCGCCTCGATCCGCACCGGCCGGGCGTGCCGCTACCAGCCGGCACCGGGCGGCCCGCGCCGCTGGCACGTCTGAGCCGGCGTACGTACGCATCGTTCCCCGTCGATTTACGCCTCCCGGATGACGACCATCCCCTGGAGGAACCCATGGACACCGAACAGGACACCGACCACCCCGTCGACATCGCAGGGCTCGCCGCCGACGACCACGGCGCGGGCACCGACGCCGCGCCACTGCTCCTGGTGCACGGCCTGACCTTCGACCGGTCGATGTGGCGTGGCATCGTCGCGGAGCTGGAACGCATCGACCCCGCACGCCGCACCGTGGCCATCGACCTGCCCGGGCACGGCCGGTCACCGGACCAGCCGGCCTACGACCTCGACACCCTCACCGCACAGCTCCACCACGTGGTCGAGGCGGCCGGCCTCACCGCGCCCGTCGTCGTCGGGCACTCGTTCGGCGGCCGCCTCGCGACGAGCTACGCCGCGCACCACCCCACCCGTGGGGTCGTGAACATCGACCAGCCGCTGGACGCGGCCCCCTTCGCCACCTTCGTGCGCGCGCTCGCCGAACGGCTGCGCGGGCCCGGGTTCCGCGCGGTGTGGCAGATGTTCTACGACAGCTTCCACGTCGAGCTGCTCCCGGCTGACGCGCAGGACCTCGTGCGCTCCACCTCGCGAGCGCACCAACAGGTCGTCCTCGGGTACTGGAGCCAGTTGCTCGAGCAGCCGACCGCCGAGCTGACGGCGATGATCGAGCAGGAGACCGCCGCACTCCGGGCCTCCGGAGCGCCCTACCTGTACATCACCGGTGACGAGCCGAAGCCGGGCTACGCGCGGTGGTTCGGCGAACACCTGCCCGCCGCGACCGTGGAGGTCTGGGCGCACAGCGGCCACTTCCCGCACCTCGTCGACCCGCAACGGTTCGCCCGGCTGCTGGCCGGGCTCGGCGGTGAGTGACCCGGACGGCGTACACACCCACAGTTCGGCAGCGCGCCGACCCTGAGCATCGACCTCCGGGTCGGCGACCATGACGCACCTCACTGCGCTGCCGTGACCTACCGCACCACGGATGCGGCGGGCCGGCCCGGCCTGCGGGGCGGGCACCCGGCAGCCGTGGCGGCCCTGCGGACCCGCCTACGCGCACCCGCCCTGCATTTCGGTGCCGCCGAACGGGTGGTTTCCACCGCCGAACCGATCTTCAATACACCGACTAATGCGACACAAACCGGACGAACTGGCCCGTGACAGCCTGTCGAAGATGATTATTGGTATAACCTTGACCATTCCTTGAATGCGAGGATCCCACTATAACAGCTGGTGGATCGCGCGGGCATCGTCACATCGCATGGAGTCTCCTCGCGTTCGGGTTACACTTTCCTTCGGAGAGGTCCAGGCGGGTGAAAACTGACGCACCGTGAAACATCGCGGCCTGATCCGACGATTTTCCGGATGCCTCTCTCCGACAAGCAGTTCTCGGGCACGTCGGCCGGAAGTGCGGTTCCCCGCCACCGCCACGGCACCAGGAGATCGCCCCGACCGCGATCTGAACCCTGATGAGCGATCGCACGTAGGGGAGTTGAGTGCTCGCACGTAAGGAGGATTGATGATCTTGCTCCGGCATGGTGGGTTCGGCCCGTCATGCGTGGTCGACGATGTGCCGGATGCGCATTTCGAGACACTCCTTCTTGATCATGTAGATCCGTTTCAGGGAAGTGTCCCGGGTCACTTCCGGTTGCTTCCTATTCCCGCCCACGGGAGCGATGCACATCACTTCTCAATTCTTCCTCGGAACAGGTCGACGCGGCCCTGTCACGAGCTCATCAGAACCTGTATCGAAACTGTCAATTTCCTGTGCAAGGAGCTCACGTAGTGGGAGAGTCGATCGAGGTGATGCCAGCCCGAGTGGCTGCACCTCCAACCGTCCGGAGTAGCTCTCCGACCATCCAGGGTGGCCCCGTCGGCTCCCTGACCAGCATTGAACTGGGTCTCGCCGAGGTTCTGGCGGACGTCGTGCAGGTCGATCGGGTACCGGTCGACAGCCACTTCTTCGACGATCTCGGTGCCGACTCGCTCGTGATGGCGCACTTCTGTGCGCGAGTCAGAAAACGGGCAGACCTCCCGAAGATATCCATAAAGGACGTTTACCGCCACCAGACCATCGAAAGCCTGGCGAAAGCCCTCGCGGTCACTGCGCCCGCCGCCGGCGCACCGCCGGCACCGACCGTCGGGTCCGCTGCCCCGGCCATCGAGATGATCGAGGGGCCGGCCCCGGAACCAATCCAGGCGAAGCCGGCCGGTCGGCTGGACTACGTCTCCTGCGGAGTACTGCAGGCCCTGATCTTTCTCGCATATACCTATCTTGCTGCGCTCGTCACCAACGAAGGCTACGACTGGATCTCGACCGCCTCCGGCCTGGTCGATATCTATCTTCGGTCACTCGTGTTCGGCAGTGCGGCCGTCGTCGGCCTGTGCGTCCTGCCAATCCTGGCCAAATGGCTGGTCATCGGCCGCTGGAAGCCCCAGGAGATCCGGGTCTGGAGCCTCGCATACGTCCGTTTCTGGGCAATCAAGACGCTGGTTCGGACCAACCCGCTGCTTCTGTTCATCGGTGGCCGGTCGCGCTTGAGCACCACCTCGCCGCTCTACAACCTGTACCTGCGGGCACTCGGCGCGAAGGTTGGGCGCGGTGCGGTGATCTTCTCCAGGAATGTTCCGGTGTGCACCGATCTGCTCACTGTCGGTGCCGGCGCCGTGGTCCGGAAGGACGCGTTCTTCAACGGCTACCGCGCCGAGGCCGGGGTGATCCAGACGGGCGCGGTCACCCTGGGGAAGGGCGCGTTCGTCGGCGAGATGAGCGTGCTCGACATCAACACGTCGGTGGGCGACGGAAGCCAACTCGGTCACGCCTCCTCGCTGAACGCCGGCCAGGCGATACCCGACGGCGAGCGCTGGTCCGGATCCCCGGCGCTGCGGACGGAGGAGAACTTCCGGCTGCCCAGCCCTGCGCCCGGCCGCAACGCCTTCAGGCGAGCGTTCTTCGGCCTCACGCAGGCGCTCGGCGTGCTGGTCGTGGGCATGCCGGTGCTGGCCGGCGGCCTGGTGCTCCTGCTCGCCGAGGTTCCGCAGCTCAATGAGCTCATGGACGCGGACCCGGTGGCTCTCGAGAGCTGGTGGTTCTACCGCGACGCCCTGATCTTCTCGACCTCGGCGTTCTTCGGCTTCCTGATCGTCGCGCTGCTGTTCGTGGGCACCGTCCCTCGGCTCCTGAACAAGGCCATCAAGCCGGGGAAGCTCTATCCCTTGTACGGCTTCCACCACTGGGCTCACCGGGCGATCGCGCGCACGACGAACATGCGGTTCTTCGTGAACCTCTTCGGCGACAGCTCCTACATCGTCCCCTACTTCAAGTGGGTCGGGTTCAAGCTCGACCCGGTTGTGCAGACCGGGTGCAACTTCGGCATGGACGTCCGGACCGAGAACCCGTACCTCACCTCTGTCGGTAGCGGCACGGTGGTGGCCGACGGCCTGTCGGTCATGAATGCCGAGTTCTCGAGCACGTCCTTCCGGGTGTCGCCCGCCGCGATCGGGGCGAACAACTTCCTCGGCAACTTCATCGTCTATCCGGCGCAGGGCAAGACGGGCGACAACTGCCTTCTCGCCACGAAGGTCGGTATTCCGGTCGACGGGGAGGTCCGGCAGGACACCGGGGTTTTGGGCTCGACGAGCTTCGAGATTCCGCGCTCGGTCCAACGCGACACACGGATGGCTCACCTCACGCGGGTGGAGCGCCGTCGCGCCATCGCGGCGAAGAACAGGTACGACCTGGTCAGCATGGCGTTGCTGCTGGTCGTGCGGTGGTTCCTCTTCTTCGTGGTGTCCTTGGCCCTGTTGACCACCGCGGACTTCTACGGTGCGCTCGGCGCGCTCGTGATCGCCGGACTGGGCGTGTTCATGTTCGTGTTCGGCATCGGCTACCTCGTGCTGGTCGAACGTATCGTCATAGGGTTCGGATCTCTCCGGCCCCAGTACTGCTCGATCTACGATCGGTACTTCTGGTGGCACGAGCGCTACTGGAAGCTGCTGGCACAGCCGAGGTTGCTCGACGGCACTCCGTTCAAGAACATCGTCTGGCGGCTTCTGGGAGTTCGAATCGGAAAGCATGTCTTCGACGACGGCTGCGCCATCATCGAGAAGACCCTGACCACGATCGGCGATGGTGCCACCCTCAATGCGGGAAGTCGCCTCCAGGGGCATTCACAGGAGGACGGCGCCTTCAAGTCCGGTTACATCACCATCGGGGCGGGCAGCACGCTCGGGGTCGGTTCCCTGATCCATTACGGCGTGACGGTGGGCGACGGCTCGGTCATCGATGCCGATTCCTTCGTGATGAAGGGTGCGGACGTCCCGGCGAACGACCACTGGGCGGGAAACCCCGCCAGAGAAATGAATGTCGATCGCACCGCCCTGGTCGGCGGTAACTAGCACCGTAACCACGGTGAGCGGAGGGAAGACTGTCATGGCAATGCCAGCGGAAGCCGGGCGGGAGTTCTGGCGAGGGGTGCTCGTCGCCGGTGGCTTCACCGCGATCCCACGCTGGACGCTCGACGCGACGGCGGGTGTCGGCGAGTACGACGCGCCGCTTCCCGACGCGCTGGTGACGGCGGTGCACCGGTTGGCGGACGACCTGGCGGTGCCGTTCAGCTCGGTGCTGCTGGCCGCCCACGCCACCGTGCTCGCCGCCCTGTCCGGTGAGCAGGAGGTCACCACCGGCTACCTCACGGCGGGCGGCCGGACACTGCCCTGCCGCCTCACCACCGAGTCGAACTCGTGGCGCGCGCTGCTGACCGACGTCCGGCGGGTCGAGTCGGAGCTGGTGTCGCACCAGGAGTTCCCGGTCGAGGACTTGCGGCGCGAGCTGGGCGTGGCCGGCCCGTCCTTCGAGACCGTTCTGGACCCGACCGGTCACGCCGGCGAGCTCGCTGAGGGCACTGTGCTGCGGGTCGGGATCGCTGACGGGCGGCTGGTGCTGCGCTACCGGACCGAGGTGCTCGACGCGGACTACGCGGCGCGGGTCGCGGGCTACCACCTGTCGGCGCTGTCGCTGATGACGGATGGCCCGGATGCGGAGCACCGGCGGCAGAGCTTGCTGTCGGTCGAGGAGCTGGGGTTTCAGCTCGAGGGCCTGGCGGGTCCGCGGCGGGAGCTGCCGGACCTGCGGTTCCACGAGCTGTTCGAGCAGCAGGTCGTGGCGCACCCGGACGCGGTCGCGGCGGTGCAGGGTGAGCGGCGGTGGACCTACCGCGAGCTCAATGCCCGCGCCAACCGGCTCGGGCGGGCGCTGCTGGCCCGCGGGCTGCGGCGCGAGGACGTGGTCGCGGTGGTCACCGAGCGGAACCTGGACTGGATGGCCGCGGTGCTGGCGGTGTTCAAGGCCGGCGGGGCGTACCTGCCGATCGAGCCGCACTTCCCGGCCGACCGGATCGCGACCACGCTCTCCCGCGCCGGCTGCACGCTGGTGCTGACCGAGCCGGGCAGCACCACCACGCTCGACAAGGCCCTCGACTCCCTGTCGAGCGTCGAGCGGCTGGTGGTCGATGTCGCGTACGGGGAGGACCACGCCGAGGATGACCTGGGTGTGGCGGTGACGGCGGACCAGTTGGCCTACATCTACTTCACCTCCGGCTCGACGGGTGAGCCCAAGGGTGCGATGTGTGAGCAGGCCGGGATGCTCAACCACCTCTACGCCAAGATCGACGCCTGCGAGATCGGTGAGGGGCAGGCGGTCGCGCAGACCGCGCCGCAGTGCTTCGACATCTCGCTGTGGCAGCTGGTCTCCGCGCTGCTGGTGGGCGGGCGCACCGTGCTCGTGGAGCAGGACGCCATCCTCGACGTCGAGCGCTTCGTCGACACGATCACCGAGCACCGCGTCGCGGTGCTGCAGGTCGTGCCGTCCTATCTCGAGGTCGTGCTGTCCTACCTGGAGCAGCACCCGCGCGAGCTCCCGGACCTGCACACCGTGTCGGCCACCGGCGAGGCGTTGAAGAGGGAGCTGACGCAGCGCTGGTTCGCCGCGGAGCCGGCGATCAAGCTGGTGAACGCCTACGGGCTGACCGAGACCTCCGACGACACCAACCACGAGGTCATGGACCGGGCTCCCGACGGGGAACGCGTCCCGCTCGGCCCGGCCATCCAGAACGTGAGCGTCTACGTCGTCGACGAGAACCTCGTTCCCGTCCCGCTCGGCGCGCCCGGGCTGATCGTCTTCTCCGGAGTGTGCGTCGGCCGTGGCTACGTCAACGACCCCGAGCGCACCCGGCAGGCCTACACGACCGACCCCCACCGACCGGGCGACCGGCTCTACGTTGGCGGCGACTACGGCCGCTGGCTGCCGGGCGGCAAGCTGGAGTTCCTCGGCCGGAAGGACAGCCAGGTCAAGATCTCGGGCTTCCGGATCGAGATCGGCGAGATCGAGAACACGCTGCTGCGGGTGCCCGGCGTGCGCGACGGCGCCGTGGTGGTGGCCGAGCGGCCCGACCAGAGCAAGCAGCTCGTGGCGTTCTACTCGGGTCCTCGGACGATCGATGTGGACGTGCTGCGCGAGCGGCTCGGCGCATCGCTGCCCGCGTACATGGTGCCGGCGGCCTTCCACTGGCAGGAGAGCCTGCCGCTCACCCCCAACAGCAAGATCGACAAGAAGCGGCTGACGCTGCTCGCCCGTGAGCTCGACGTCGTCGAGGAGGACTACGACGCACCGCGGACGCCGACCGAGGAGCGGCTGGCGGCCGCGTGGGCGAAGGTGCTCGGCGTTCCGGTGGACCAGATCGGGCGCGGCGACCACTTCTTCGACCGCGGTGGCAACTCGCTGTCTGCCGTGAAGCTGGCGGTCGCTCTGAAGCGAACGGTGTCGCTCAAGGACGTCACGCGGTATCCCGTCCTCTCCGATCTGGCCGAGCTGGTGGACGGCAGGTCCGAGCGACGCACCGGGCTGCTGCAGCCGCTCTCGGGGACGGACGCCACCCGGTCCGGTGCCCTCGTGTGCTTCCCCTACGCCGGCGGCAACGCGGTGAACTACCAGCCGATGGCTGCCGCGTTGCGCGGGAGCGGGCCGGCGGTTCTCGCCGTCGAGCTGCCCGGCCACGACCTGGCTGCCGAGCGCGAGTCGTTCGTGCCGATCGCGGAGGTGGTCGAGCAGGTCGCCACTGAGATCGTCGGGCGCGGCCTGACCAGGGTGCTGCTGTGGGGCCACTCCTCGGGCACGGCGCTGGCACTGGAGACGGCGCAGGTCCTGCAGGCGCGCGGCGTGCACGTGGAGCGGGTGTTCCTCGGTGCGCAGCTGCTCGGCACCGCCACCGACCGGCGCGCAGCCCTCGCCGAGCTGGCCGGGCGCACCGACGCCGAGATCGCGGCGCGGCTGGGCGACAGCGGCTACACAGAGCTGGGTGCGCTGGACCAGCAGCGCGCCGAGCACGTCGGCGCCGCCTACCGGCACGACTACGGATCAGCGCTCCGCTACTTCGCCGACGCCCTCGACAGCCCGCCTGCGGTGAAGCTGTCCGCGCCGATCACCGTGGTGGTCGCCGCCGACGACCCGAGCACCGCGGATTTCGCGCAGCGGTACCGCGACTGGGAGCTCCTGGCCGAGCGCGTCGAGCTGCACGAGCTCACCGATGGCGGGCACTACTTCCTGCGCACCCGGCCCGCCGAGGCGGCGCAGACCGTGCTGAGTGCCGCCGAACTGCTGACTTCTTCTTGAGCAAATAGGAACTGGAAGGAATTCGAGATGTCGTCCTCATCCGCGGCGTCGCTGCTCGACGTGGACCTGCAACCCGGCAAGCCGCCGATGTTGCGGGTCGCCCCCAGCGGCGACGCGCCGCGCTGGGCAGCCGAGCACCGAGACGCGCTGCGCGCCGTCGTCACCGACCACGGTTCGGTTCTGGTCCGTGGTCTCGGGCTACGCGACGCGGCGGAGGTGGCGGCTGTGTTCCAGCGGCTGACCACCACCGGTCTGATGGCCGAGCGGGAGGCGTTCGCACCCCGGCAGGTCTACTCCGAGGGCGTCTACTCCTCGACGAAGTGGCCACCGAACCAGCAGATGTGCATGCACCACGAGCTGAGCTACACCCTGGAGTTCCCCTCGGTGATGCTGTTCGCCTGCCTGGGCGCGGCCACCAGCGGAGGCGCGACCGGAGTGGCCGACTCGCCGACCGTGCTCGAGGCACTGCCGCGTGAGCTGGTCGACCGGTTCGAGCGCGAGGGCTGGCTGCTCACCCGCACCTACAACGACGACATCGGGGCGTCCTGGGCCGAGGCGTTCGGCACCGAGGACCCGGGTGCCGTCGAGAGCTACTGCCGCGCCAACGCGATCGAGTTCGAGTGGCAGCCCGACGGTGAGCTCCGTACCCGCCAGCGTCGAAGCGCTGTGGTGCGCCACCCGGTGACCGGCCGGCGCTGCTGGTTCAACCAGATCGCGTTCCTGAACGAGTGGACGATGGACCCCGAGGTGCACGAGTTCCTGGTGGACGTCTACGGCGCCGACGGGCTCCCGTTCAACACCCGCTTCGGCAACGGCGACCCCATCGGTCAGGACGTCGTGGAGCTGCTCACCGGCATCTACGAGGCCCACACCCTGCGCGAGCCGTGGCAGGCGGGCGACCTGATGCTCGTCGACAACATCCGCAGCTCGCACAGCAGGGACGCCTTCGAGGGACCGCGCGAGGTGCTGGTCGGCATGGCCGACGCGATGCGCCTCGGCGACAGCTCGCCGACAGTGGATGGGACGACCCGATGAGCAGCGTCCCTCCCACCGGGGCCGCCACCGTGCCGCCGTTCGCGGTGATCTCCGGCGGTCAGGTCCAGCAGGCGCTGCAGGGCGGCGAGAAGCAGATCATGGAGGTCGTCGAGGCCACCTACCGGTTGCACGGCGCCGGTGACTCGGTCAACCCGCCCTCCTACTTCCTGCGATTCCCCGACCACCCCGCCGACCGGATCATCGCCCTGCCCGCCTCCATCGGCGGCCAGGTCCGCGTCGACGGCCTCAAATGGATCTCCAGCTTCCCCGGCAACGTCGCAGCCGGCATCCCACGCGCCTCGGCCGTGCTGATCCTCAACGACCACGACACCGGCTACCCCTTCGCCTGCCTGGAAAGCTCCATCATCAGCGCCACCAGGACAGCCGCCTCGGCTGCGCTGGCCGCTGACCGGCTCAGCCGGGGCCGCACCCGCCCCACCCGCGTCGGGTTCTTCGGGGTGGGCCTGATCGCCCGCTACATCCACACCTTCCTCACCGGCACCGACTGGTCCTTCGACGACATCGGCGTCTTCGACCTGTCCACCGAGCACGCCGCGGGGTTCCGCGGCTACCTCGAACAGACCGGCCTCCCCGGACGCATCACCGTGCACCGCTCCGCGGAGGACCTGATCCGCTCCAGCGACCTGGTCGTGTTCGCGACCGTGGCCGGCGAACCCCACGTCACCGACGTGTCCTGGTTCGACCACAACCCGCTGGTCCTGCACGTGTCACTGCGCGACCTCGCCCCCGAGATCGTGCTGGCCTCCACCAACATCGTCGACGACGTCGAACACTGCCTCAAAGCCAACACCTCGCCCCATCTGGCCGAGCAGCTCACGGGCAACCGTGACTTCCTGGACGGCACCTTGGACGACGTGATGGCCGGGCGAGTCACGGTGCCGGCAGACCGCCCGGTGGTGTTCTCGCCCTTCGGCCTCGGCGTGCTCGATCTCGCCGTCGGCAAATACGTCTACGACGAGGTGACCCGCTCCGGCGAGCTCCACGTCGTCGACGACTTCTTCCACGAGCTGCGCCGGTACGGGTGAGCAGCCGAATGTTCTGCTGTAATTGAGGAGGCCATCGTGTCTGTCATTTCCGTCCCTCAGGGTTTCAACGAGGAGCAGCTCTACGTCGACCTCCAGTCGATCTTCGGGCAGTCGCTCTTCCTGAAGTGCGAGGGTTTCAACTTCGCGGGCTCGATCAAGCTGAAGGCGGCGTCAGAGATGGTGGAGGCCGCCGAACGCGACGGGCTCCTCAGACCTGGGTCGATACTGGTCGAGTCCTCGTCCGGCAACCTCGGCGTCGCGCTGAGCATGATCGCGGCGAGCAAGGGCTACGGGTTCGTCTGCGTGACCGACTCCGCTCGAACCTCGCGACCCGGCGGCTGATGGAGGCACTGGGCAGCCAGGTGCAGATCATCACCGAACCGGATCCCGTCGGCGGCTTCCTGGGCGCCCGGATCGACTACGTCCGCTCGCTGTGCGCCTCGGACCCCCGTTATGTGTGGCTGAACCAGTACACGAACCCGGGTAACTGGAGGGCGCACTACCGCACGACGGCCCCGGCGATCGCCGACGAGTTCCCGCGCCTGGACGTGCTGTTCGTGGGGGCCGGCACCACCGGCACCCTGATGGGCTGCGCGCGGTTCTTCCGGGAGTGGCACCGGCCGGTGCGGATCGTCGCGATCGACAGCGTCGGTTCGGTGACCTTCGGTGGTGCACCGGGTCGTCGCATGATCCCCGGGCTGGGCACGGGTGTGCGCCCTGCGCTGCTCGACGAGTCCTACGTCGACGAGGTGGTGCTCGTCGAGGAGGCGGACACGATCCGGGCCTGCCACCGGCTGGCCCGCAGCGGGTTCCTGTTCGGCGGCTCCACGGGCACGGTCGTCAGCGGTGCGATGAGCTGGCTGGCCCAGCACGACGACGGTGACCTCACCGCCGTAGCCATCGCCCCCGACCTCGGTGAGCGCTACCTGGACACCGTCTACCAGTCCAACTGGGTGCACGACCTCTACGGCGAGGACGTGCTCGACGCCGCCGACGAGCTCGCTGCCGGCTCCCGATCGGCCTGACCAGCACCACCGACCCGGCCACATCGACCTCTCCGAGGTCGCGCAGCCGCTGACCGCACCGGCGCGGTCCGGCTGTGCCGTGGTCGCCTCGGGCGCCTCCGGGCGCAGAGCCGTTTCGATCGGGGCCGTTCTACCGGCGAGCCAGGTCCGCGACCGCAGGCGTCGACCCGCCGGTGCACGCTTCCGCCAGTACTTCGCCCAGCAGGGGCGCGAACTTGAACAGGTTCTCGCCGGACACCGCGAGGATCGCGCCGTGACGGCGGAACTCGAACCCGTCGGCCAGGCCCGGTGTGGTGACGCAGTACAGGGTGTCCACGACGCGGGGTTCGACCGCGAGGTGCTCGCGCGCGTACCGGAGTACCGCGTCGCGCGACGCGGCGGTGGCCGCGTCCCGGCCCGCTTCCCACGCCACCTGCCCGGGATCGATCGATCCGCCGACCGCCCACCGGCCGGGGCCGCTCCGGTGCTGGTAGGTGGCCAGGCCGGCGGAGGGCTTGTCGATCCAGCACTGCCAGGACACCGCCGGGTCGACCGGGAAGGTGAACCGCACGTGGTGCGCCAACGCGGGTGGGGTGTAGATGCCGACCTGCGCGGCGAGCGGCGACGTCCCGGCCCCGGCCGTCAGCAGAACCGCATCGAACCGGGCCGTTCCCGCCGAGCTCCACACGGTTGCGCCGGTGGGGGTGTCCTCGAGCGCGTAGACGTGGTTCTGGACAACAGCGCCGCTGGTCACCTCGATCAGGTGGGCCCGCACGGCGTCGACGTCGATCACGCCACCCGACGGGTCGACCAGCGCCGCTGACGGCGGCCTGCGCGCAGGGAGCCGCAGCCGGCCCGACCGCCCGTCGACGATCTCGTGTGCTGCCCCGGCAGCGGCCATCGCGGCCGCCCACCCCGACACCTGGTCCCCGCTGATCACACAGCCGCCCGGCGCGATCATCGCCGTGTGCGACGCCTGCTCCCAGCGGCCGAACCCCTCCCGGGCGGCCTGCGCGAGCCGCACCAGGTCCGGTGTGGGATGAGCCAGCCGGAAGATCCGTGACGAGCCGGCCGAACGCTGGGCCATCGGCCCGCCCGCCCGCTCGTGACACACCACGTCGACGCCGCGCCGCAGCAGTTCTGCGGTGGTGGACAGCCCGACCACGCCGGCACCGACGACCGCGACCCTCACCGAACCTCCCGAGAACGAGCCGAGCGCACCGAGCCGTGTTCAGGATGCAGCGATCAACTTCGAAACGCAGGTGGCTATGATCCACGCGCTCACGATCGACGACACAGGTGCGAGGCGCTGGAGGCGGGCCAACCGAGCCGGTCACTCACCATCTGGTCACCCCGCACGCCAACGACGTCGGCAGACTGCAGGGCCTTCTCCTCCATTGATCCACGACGACCAGCAGGGACCGACAGCCCAGTGAACCAGAACAGCGTGTCCACCAAGACAGCCGAACCGGACACCGCCCAAGATCCGCAGCCCGTCACCACGTCGCCAGGTCTGTCGCCCGGTCGGTTGGTGACCAACGCGGTCGACATCCTGCTGCTCCTGGCGAGCCTGGCCTACATCCTGGATCCCGACGATGCCGCCGTGGACTCCCCCAGCTTCATCCTGTCCAGCCTGGCCTGGATGCTCTTCGCCTTCTGCTACACCGGTATCCGGGTGTCCCGGGTGCGCCGGGCCCGACGCGGGGACGAGCGCTGGCCACTGCGACTGGCCGGTCGCCGCACGAGCTACCTCATCACCCTGGCCACGGCGATCACCCTGCTCGGCGCCGGGCTGAACATCGCGACGGTCGAAGGGACCGAGGACAGCGTCGCCGCCGTCAAGGCGATCAGCGTCGTCATGGTGCTGCTGGCCTGGGTGATCCTGCACCTGAGCTACGCCGAGCGCTACGCCCAGCTGTACCTCAACAGCGACGACGCTCCGCTGTCGTTCCCCGAGACGCCGTCGCCGACGCTGCTCGAGTTCGTCTACTTCTCCTTCGCCATCGGCACGACCTTCGCCACCTCCGACGTCGATGTCCAGAACGCCCGCACCCGCGGAATCGTGCTCTGCCACGGGCTGCTCGCGTTCGTCTACAACACCGCGATCATCTCGATGGTGGTCGGCCTGCTCACCGGCAGCTGACTCTCCGGAGCCACCCGACCGACCGGCGGGCAGCCCACGCACGTGGGCTGCCCGCTCGCGCGTTGTCAGGGCCGTTCGTTCCGGGCGGCGCACTCGACGGTCCGCGCGATGCGACGCTGCCTCGTCTCGGGCCGCTTGGCCCGCGCGACCCACTCGAGGATCGCCCGCCTGGCCGACCGCGGGAACGCCTCGAAGTGCCGGGCCGCGGCCTCGTCGGCAGCGAGACGCTCACGCAGGTCGTCGGGGACCACACCGCTCTGCGCGTCGGCGAGTACCGACCACGTGCCGGTGCGCTTCGCGAGGTCGACGGCCGCCTGCCCGTGCGGGGTCATCAGGCCCTGCGCGGTCAGCCGTTCCACCAGCTCCCGGTTGACGTTGCTCCAGGCTCCCCGCGGGTTGCGGGGGGTGAACCGCTGGGCCCACGACGTGGCGTCGAGCTTGCGCGCCAGGCTGTCGATCCAGCCGAAGCAGAGCGCCTCCTCGATGGCGTCGCGGTGCCGGACGCCCGGCGTGCCGCTGCCCGCGTGCTGGATCACCAGCCAGACCTCGTCCGCCGTGGCGCAGTTGTCCTGCAGCCACGCCCGCCACTCCGCACGGTTCTCCGCCCGGAACGTGCGCAGGTTCGGCGCGGTGGCCACAGCGGTCACGCCTTCGTCCGGGCGGCGAGGACCTCGACGTAGTGCGGGTTGTGCATGACGCCGAGGACGTTGCCGAACGGGTCGACCACCGACGCGGTCGCGAACCCCGATCCGTCGCCGTGCTCGGTGATGGGCTGGTACTCGGTGGCGCCCATCTTGAGCAGCTTCTCCACCGTTGCGGCGAGGTCGTCGACGTGCCAGTGCATCACCGCGCCGCCGGGGACTGCGGACGCCCCGCCGGGGGCGTACCTGCGATCGATGAAGCCGAGCTCGTCCCCGTCGTCGCCGACCCTGAACTCGACGTACGCAGGCGCCGCAGGCGCCGGGGGGAAGAGGTAGTACGGCTCGATGCCCAGCAGCTCCGTGTACCAGTCCCGCGCCGCGGCCAGGTCGTCCGCGTAGAAGCTGATGGTGGCGAATCCTCGGAACATCGGTGCTCCCTGTGGTCGGGGCGGCCTGTCCGCCGCGGTGAACACCGTCATCATGGGCCCGGTAAGTGCTCATCTAGTGAGCACTTTGTCTGGGAGAATCGTCGCATGCGCGCAGATCGGCTGGTGGCCACGCTGCTCCTGATGCAGGCCCGCGGTCGGGTGACCGCGGCCGAGGTGGCAGCCGAGCTCGAGGTGTCGGTGGCCACCGCCCGCCGTGACCTGGAGGCGTTGTCCACCGCAGGTGTCCCCGTCTATCCCCAGCCCGGACGCGGCGGCGGGTGGTCGCTCGTCGGGGGCGCCCGCACCGACCTCACCGGCCTCACCTCGGCCGAGGCGACGGCGCTGTTCCTGCTCGCGGGTCCCGCCGCGTCCGTCGCCCCGCCGGTCCGGTCGGCACTGCGCAAGCTCGTCAGAGCGCTGCCCGACACGTTCCGGGCCGAGGCGGAGGCCGCGGCCGATGCCGTCGTGGTCGACTCCACGCGGTGGGGCGAGCGGGACCGCGTACGCCCCGAGCGGGTCGACACCCTCCAGGAGGCCGTCGTCCACCGCCGCAAGGTCTCGCTGGAGTACGAGAGCCGCGGGCACACGAGGACGCGCCGCCTCGTCGACCCGTGGGGCCTCGTCGACAAGGACGACGTCTGGTACCTCGTCGCCGGCACCGAGAAGGGACAGCGGACGTTCCGCGTCGACCGGATCGTCGAGGCGACCGTCACCGACCTCGCCGCCGAGAGACCCGCCGGCTTCGAACTGTCGCACGAGTGGGAGCGGGTGGTCGACGAGGTGGAGCAGCACCGCTCGCTCCTCTCGGCCACCGTGCTCATCTCCGCGCGGCTGCTACCGGTGCTGCGCGACCATTTCGGACGGCACTGCGAGCCCATCGACACGCTCGACGACGGGCGCGTCCGGGTCCGCGTCGCGGCGCCCATGGCGATCTCGATCGCGGAGAAGCTCGCAGGCTGGGGAGCGACCGTCGAGGTGGTCGAGCCGCCGTCCGTCAGGGCCGAGCTCGCCCGCCTGGGAGCGGAGCTCGTCGAGCGCTACAGCAGCGACCGACCGGGGCGTTGACGCCTGCCGGGGAATACGCCCCCCATGCGCCGGGGCTACCTCTGTTATGACAACAATCGGATTGATCGGCGCCGGGCTGATCGGCGGCACCGTGGCACGGCTGGCCGTCGCCGGTGGTTACGACGTGCTGCTGAGCAACTCGCGCGGGCCGGAGACGCTCCAGGAACTGGTCGACGAACTGGGGTCGCACGCCCGGGCCGCCACGCCGGCCGAGGCGGCCGAGGCGGGCGACGTGGTCGTGGTGACCGTCCCCTTCAAGGCCTACCGGAGCGTGCCGGTCGAACCGCTCGCCGGAAAGGTCGTCATCGACACGAACAACTACTACCCCGACCGCGACGGGCACTTCCCCGAACTGGACGACGGCTCCACCACCAGCAGCGAGCTGCTCCAGAAGCACCTGGGGGCCGCTCACGTCGTCAAGGGCTTCAACAACATCTTCTACAGGCACCTCCAGGCGCTGCCGCGGCCGGCCGGATCCCCTGAGCGCAGCCCACTGGCCATCGCGGGCGACGACGCGCAGGCGAAGGCGACGGTGACGGCGTTCCTCGACGGGATCGGCTACGACGCGGTCGACGTCGGCCCACTCGCCGAGGGCTGGCGCTTCCAGCCCGGCACCCCGTCGTACGGTCCGGTCTACTCGGGTGGCGACCCGAACTTCATGGATTCGCCGGGCGTGCCCGCGAACGTCGACACACTCCGACGCGCGCTGGCCGCCGCGGAGCGTTGAGCCACGGCCGGAGGCGCCACTCCCTCCGGACCAGCGGGCCCCGGGACGTCGTAGTCAGGGGGCGTCCTGGTTCACCCGTCCGGCGCAAGGATGGTTTCGAATCGGTCACAGAGCGAGTTTGTGGATTCAGCCGCGCCTCGAACGGGGACAACTACTGAGCCGGGCCGAACTGTCGGCCCGCCATACGCTGGAGGAACTGTGACCGTCACCGGCATCATCACCGCGATCGTCATCGGGGCGATCATCGGGGCATTGGGTCGCCTGGTCGTTCCCGGCCGGCAGCCAATTCCCATCTGGCTCACCATCGTGGTCGGGATCGTGGCCGCGTTCATCGGCACCTTCATCGCTCGCGCGATCGGTATCCCGACCGCTACCAGCGGGATCGACTGGCTCGAGCTGATCGTGCAGGTCATCGTCGCCGCAATCGGGGTCGTCCTCGTGTCCAACCTCTACGGACGCCGTTCCGTAAGGCACTGACGCTCGCTCGACAACGGGCCCATCTCACTCGAGATGGGCCCGTTGCCATGCCCGGGGCATTTCCGCAATCCGAGTCGAAGTCGTGACCGGAAAGGTCACGGGGTGCCGGCGAACTCCTCGTGCAATGCGGGCAAAAAGGACGAGAGGTGGTTCATCTCGGCGGCGCAGTGATGCAGGAGAGCGGCGCCGAGGGCTGCCATGTCGGGTTGTGCGACGGGCGCGCGGCCGGCGGGCGGGGTGGCCACCGAGGCGCCCGGCAGGTCGAGGTGCTCCAGGTGGTTCAGGAAGAACCGGCTCCGCATCTCGGCGCCGCTGTCGATGGGGCGCACCTGGTGCACGACCCAACCGAAGGCCACCGGCGCGACGCTGAGGCCGACCCGGCCGGCGATGACCGTGGCTCCGGGGCGGGGGGCGTCGAAGCCCAGCCGAGCGGGATCGACGAACCGGATGGCGAGCGGGGTGAGGACGCCACCGACGTACTCGTCCACGTAGGAGACGTTGTCCACGTAGCGCTGCCGGTCGCTCAGCGCGGTGTCCGCGCTCCTGGGCTCTCCGACTGCAGTGAACTGGTGCGCGTCGGGATGCCACAGCTTGTACCTGCTGGACTCGCAGCTGTGCCAGCCCATCCACCAGTCCCACATCTCGCCGGTCACGTCGGGCATGTCGGTGTGGACGGCCACCGTGACGACGCCGCTGTCGAGCCTCGTCCAGCCGGTCTCCATCTTGTGGTGGCCCGGACGGGAGAGGATGCGTGCTGCGTCGGCGATGTCGTAGCCGTACTCGGTGGGCGCCATCCCCGCGAGGAGAACCTCGGGGACGTGCGGTTGCAGGGGAAGGGTGTCGTCCCGGAAGTACTTGGCGTACGGCCTGGCACGATCTGCGTCCCGGTAGCCCAGGTAGCGGTCCTCGACCGCGTAGGAAGCAGGTGCGGGTGCCTCGTCGGCACTGGTCGTCTCGTACGTGAACACGATGCTCCTGTCAGCAGAGACTGTACCGTTGAGTACAGTCTCTGCTGCAGGCTAGTACGCGGCGGGCCTCAGCGCGCCGATACGGGGCCCTACCGGGCCGACTGCACCTGGCGGTGCGGGAGCTTCCAGTCGGGCCGCACGAAGTGGCAGGTGTAACCGTTGGGGTACTTCTGCAGGTAGTCCTGGTGGTCCTCTTCGGCCACCCAGAACGGCCCGGCCGCGGCCACCTCGGTGACAACCTTGCCGGGCCACAGGCCCGACGCGTCGACATCCGCGATCGTGTCGAGGGCGACGCGCTTCTGCTCCTCGCTCGTGTAGAAGATCGCGGAGCGGTAGCTGCGGCCCACGTCGTTGCCCTGACGGTTCTTCGTCGACGGATCATGGATCTGGAAGAAGAACTCCAGCACGTCCCGGAACGAGATCACGTCGGGGTCGAAGACGACCTCGACCGCCTCGGCGTGGTCGCCGTGGTTGCGGTAGGTGGCGTTCGGGGTGTCGCCGCCGGAGTAACCGACTCGCGTCGAGATCACTCCTGGGCGCTTGCGCAGCAACTCCTGCGCTCCCCAGAAGCAGCCGCCAGCCAGAATCGCCGTCTCAGTTGCCACCGTGTGGCCTCCTCGGTCTCGAACAGCCGCTCGTCATAGCTGTGTCTGTCGGCGTCGTTCGTCCGACGCTCGTCTTTCCCGTCAACTCGTGTCCCGGTTCCCGAGTTCCACGGCGCAGTCCACCCGACGGACGCTCTGGGAACAACACTCCGGCAGCGGCCGATGTTCCGGCCGTCACGTCGCGCCGGCCCTGGCCGGAAGGTCACCCGTGCTCCGCCGGGCGAGCAGCAGCCGCACCCCGTAGACCACCGCGGAGACGGCGAACAGCACCACCACCAGCCAGAGCCAGCGGCCCAGGTACGGCTGCTGGTCCAGGCCGGTGGCCGCCATGTGCGTCACCCCGCCCTGGCGGATGATGCCCGGCAGGAACATCAGCAGGGTCAGGCCCGCGCCCAGCGCCGGGATCCGGATGTGGTTGATGACCGGGACGCGCGGGCGCGGCAGCCGGGCGACAGTCGCGGTGAGGAAGCCGTCGGCCGCCGCGTACAGCGGGAACAGCACCAGGTCGTGGACCACCGCGGCGCCGACGAACCAGACGAGCACGGTGAGCAGCGCCGGGTCACCGAGCAGGAACGACGCGGCGTAGGCGGCGACGGCGAAGGAGACCAGCAGCAGCGCCAGGTGCGCGGGCCGAGCGCCGTAGCGGCTGATGAACGTGCCCATCACGCGGCCCGGAAGTTGATCGAACGGACCCACTTCGTGCAGTGCACGCCGGGCAGAGCGGGGACGATGACCCGGGCCGGGAAGCCGTGGTCCGGGCTGAGATCGGCGCCGTTGACCTGCAGGGCCAGCAACGCGTCCGGGTCGACGACCTGGCCGCCCGTCAGCGTGACCCGGCCGAACGGGCCGGGGTCGAGCGAGTCGACGAAAGCCGAACCCGGGTTCGGGACGCCGGCGAGCGCGGCGAGGTCACGAAGCCGCACCCCCGTCCAGGTCTGGACGGTCGACCAGCCCTCGACGCAGGCGATCGGAAGGGTGGCGGTGTGCAGCGGCAACGACTCGGAGCCGGCGAGCAGCATCGCCCGGTCGAGCCGCTGTGCCGCGGGGCCGCCGGTCAGATCCAGCCGCCACGCCGCACCGGTTGCGGCGGGGTCGATCGTGGCCGCAGCGGCGGTGCGGTTCACCGGGTAGTTGTTGGCGGGTTCGCCGCCCGGCGTCCGGCTGCGCGGAAGCAGCAGCGCGAGGGGGCGGAGCGGGCCGCCGATCGTCTGCCCGGCCGTGAGCGCAGCGACGAACACCACGCCGCCACCGACGAGGGCGAGCGCTCCCCTGCGGCTCATCGTGGGTGGGGCGGGGTCGGTCGGGACCAGCCCGATCTCACCGTCGGGCTCCTCGGGGCGGGTCTCCGCGAGCGGGGTCCGCAGCTCGGCGCGCAGGGACCGGGTGCGCAGGGACCGGAGCATCGTGGGCAGCTTGAGGGCGACGTGGGCGACGAACGCGGCGATGAAGACCCACGCCCCCAGGTAGTGCCCGGTGTAGAAGCTGAAACCGAACACGTAGTCGTACTGGATGTTGAGCAGCCCGGTGACGATCTCGAAGAGGATGCTGCCGACGAGCAGCAGCAGCGAGGCGCGCTCGAGCAGCTTCGCGGGCGTGCGGGCCGGGGGCCACTCGAACAGCTTGGGGATGACCGACCACAGCTTGGCCAGGACGACCGGGACGACGATGAGCCCGAGCCCGACGTGCAGCCCCTGGGTCAGCCGGAACAGCCACGACGGGCGCGTGGGCCAGTCGAAGGCGGGAAGGTGCAGCCACCCGACGTCGCCGGGGATGCTCTGCCCGGCGCCGTAGGCGACGTAGTCGAGCAGGCCGGTGATCACGACGAGGGGCAGCGCCGCGAGCAGCACGGCTCCGAACACCGAGGTCAGCCAGGGGCCACGTAGAGGGCTGCGGAACCGGGGCATCGGCGGCGCCGTTCTCTCGCGTGGACGCGGGCGGACCTCGGGGCGTGTCATCGGATCCTCCGGTGAGTGGTGTGGGCGCTCCAGACCCTACGGCGGCCGACGCCCGTAACCGGTCGAGCGACAGGTCGGTAAGAAAGCCACAAGGGGCGCTCGCTCGCCGTCCCACGGTCCGCCACATCGGCGGGAGCGAACGGCGTCATCAGCCGGCCGTCAGCTCGACGAAGCAGCGACGCCCGTCCCGGCCCGGTCCCTCGCGCAGCCCGAGCGACCGGCCCAGCCTGCGCAGCGCCGCGGAGCCGACCGCCGCCCAGGGGACGGCCGGACCGAGCCGGCCGGCCGAACACACGCGAACCGTCCCGGACCAGGCCCGCTCCGGCTCGGGATGGGTCTCCACCAGCAGAGTGCCGCCGGGACGCAGCAGGCGAGCCGCGCGGGTCAGCAACGAGGCGGGATCGCCCCCGATGCCGATGTTGCCGTCGGCGAGCAGGACGTGCCACCAGCGGCCCTCGTCGGGGAGGGCCGCGAACAGGTCGCGGCGCACCATCGCCACCCGGCGCCTGCGGCAGTGGGCCTGCGCGACGGGAGAGTGGTCCACCCCGAGCGCCGGGATCCCCCGCTCCGCCAGCGCGACCAGCAACCGGCCCGGTCCGCAGCCCAGGTCGACGACGGGCCCGGCGCAGCGGTCGAGCAGCCACGCATCGTCGCCGTCGGCGGGGCGGCGCCACCGGTGGACAGCGAGGCCGGCCACGCGACCGTCGCTGTCCACCAGGAAGGTGGGTGCTCCACGGAGTGCCGCGTCGAACACGGGCGCGCTCATCGACGGCCCCCGGCGGCGCCCTCCGCGATCACGTTCCGGTGGCGGCCACGGTGGCCGACACCGCAGCGAGGATGTCGGCCGACTCCGTCCGGGTGGCGTAGTTCGGGTGCACGTCGATCCACGCGACACGCCCCCGGTCGACCACCACGACGGTCGGCATCGGCAGTGTCGCCGTGCCGTCGGCGTTAGCGGCGGCCACGTCCAGCCCGAGCTCGACCTGGGCCGCATGTGCGCCGTCGTGCACGGGGGCGAGGATCCCCAGCTCGGTGGCGATCCGGTTGCCGGGATCGGAGAGGACGGGGTAGCTGAGCTCGTTGGTCTCCTGCACGGTCAGCGAGCCGTCCGGACGCTGCGGGCTGATCGCGACCAGTCTCACCCCGCGCTCGCGGAGCGCGGGAAGCAGCTCCTGCTCGTAGGTCCGCAGCGCGAGGTTGCAGTACGGGCACCAGGCGCCGCGGTAGAAGACCACCACGGCGGACCCGTCGCCGATCGCCTCCGCCAGGGTGGTCGGGTCGCCGTGGACGTCGAGCAGCGGCGCATCAGGCATCGGCGTGCCGACGCCGGCGATCCCGGCGGGTAGGCCGGCAGCGTCGAGCTGCTCGCGCTCGGCGGCGAAAGCCGCCCGCGCCCCGGCCGGCAGCTTGCCGTCGAGGCTCGCCTCCAGCTCGGCGATGCGGGCAGCGAGGGCGTGGTCGGTGGAGGTCATCGTGGTCCTTCCGGGGTCGGCGGTGACACCGACAATAATGGAGTAGTTACTCCACTTTGTAGCACTGTCCGGAGTGGAGCGCCACCTCCAGAAAGGTAGGATGGGTCCGGTGAGTACCGAGGGGGACATAACGCCGGAGCCACGGCTGACCCGGAAGGGACGAGCAACCCGCGAGCGGATCGTCACCACCGCGGCCGGCCTGATGTTCGAGCGGGGCGTCGCCGGCACGAGCCTCGAGGACGTGCAGGCCACAGCAGGGGTCAGCAGCTCGCAGATCTACCACTACTTCCGCGACAAGCGGGCGCTGATCCGCGCGGTGATCACCTGCCAGACCGATGCGGTGCTCGGCGCCCAGCAGCCCCTGCTCGGCCGGCTGGACAGCGTGACGGCGCTGCGGCAGTGGCGCGATCTCCTGGTCGGCTTCCAGCGGGAGCGCCACTACGAAGGCGGCTGCCCGATCGGCTCGCTCGCGGGTGAGCTCGCCGAGGTCGATCCGGAGGCTCGCGCCGCTCTCGCCACCGGGTTCGACAGGTGGGAGGCAGCCATCCGGGCCGGGATCCAGGCGATGCGCGACCGCGGCGACCTGCCGTCCGACGCGAATCCCGAACGCCTGGCCACGGCACTGCTGGTGGCCCTGCAGGGCGGCCTGCTGCTCACCCAGGTCCGCAGGGACACCTCCGCGTTGGAGGCCGGGCTGGACACGGTGATCGACCACATCGCCTCGATGACCGTCCGGTAGCAGGCTCAGACGGGTTCGCCCGCCTGTTCGCGCACCAGCCCGGTCAGCCGATGGTTCGTCTCCGCCACCACGTCGGTGAGATCCCGGTACGGCTCGTCCCAGGGGTCCTTCAACCCGAAGCCGCGGTGCGGGTTCTCCACCCAGCTGCACCAGTGCCACCCCAGACACCACGGCAGCGCCGCGAACGCCTCGGCCGCCGCGACGTAGCCCGCACCGCGTTCGCGCTGGTCACGGGCGGAACCCGTGCGGTCAGGGCTCATGATGGTGGGACACCAGTTGCCCGTGTCGGCGATCAGGACAGGGCGGGTGGTGCGCTCGTGCCAGCGGCCGATCCGTTCCAGCGCCGCATCGAGACTCCCGGGACCGGGGCCGGGGAACGTCTGCACCGACAGCACGTCCACGTACGGCGCCATCGCGTCGAGCACCGGTTCGGGCACCGCGGCGCGGGTGCCGTAACGGTCACCCAGGATCAGGTGGTGGGGGTCGTGGCGCCGGATCGCCTGGCTGGCGACGCGGTAGTAAGCCTCGGCCATGGCCGGGAGCTCGGCGGCCGGGTAGCCGTCGCCCGCGGGATGGCGACCCCAGCCGGGTACGTCGACGAGGAAGTACCCGAGAAGGTTCGGGTCGTCCGGACGGCACAGCGTCCTGGCCAGGTGGTCGCACCACTGGGCGAACGCGGGCGTGCGCGGATCGCGGTACGCGGGCGCGCCGTTCCAGTGCTCGATCTCGGCCACACGCAGCGACAGCGTGTACGGAACGCCGGCCCCCGCGAGCTCGTCGGGCGCCAGGCCGTCCGAGTGGCCCAGGTCGACGACGCCCCCGTCCGTGGCGAGGCCGGAGCCGCTGACGTACTCGGAGGTCCAGCCCACGGTGTTGAAGCCCCATGACGTCATCTCCGGGACCAGGCCCTCGTGCAGCCAGCGCCGCCTCGATCCCCCGTACCGCTCCCGATGGATGTCGATGTTGTGCGGGTAGCGCAGGTTGGTGTCGTCGGCGTGGACGACGCCGACGGAGAGGAACGGAGCGCCGTCGGGCGTGCGCAGCCGCCATCGTCCCCGGCGCTCGACAGTGAAGGCCCGACGAGCAGGACTGGACATGATCCGGATCCTCCCCATATGGCGAGACGAGTCATCTCGTCTCTCCAGAGAAGCACTCGGTGCGACGCGCGTCAAGACGAGTCGTCTCGTCTCGTGTCGGTAGAGTCGCCATCCATGCCCGCCGACCCCACCCGGCGCAGCCAGGAGTCCTGGCGCGCCATCCTCGACGCCGCCTTCGCCCTCCTGGAGGAAGGCGGGTACCAGGCGATCACCATGGGCGGCATCGCCGCCCGGGCGGGCGTGGGCCGCCAGACGCTGTACCGGTGGTGGCCCTCGAAGGCTGCAGTGGTGTTCGAGGCCTTCCTCGACAAGGTGAGCATCGGCCCCTTCCCCGCCGGGGACGGCGACTTCCCCTCCCGGCTGCGCGGCTTCGCCCACGGGTTCGTCACGCTGTATGTCGACGGCCCCGGCGGGCGCAGGCTGCGGGAGCTGATCGGCGCGGCGCAGACCGACCCGGACCTGGCCCGCGCCCTGGCGGAGCAGTGGTTCGAGCCACGCCGCGCACCCGTCAGGCAGGCGTTGCGCGACGCGCAGCAGGCCGGGGTGGTGCGCGCCGACGTCGACCCGGACACGGCGCTGGACCTCGTCTTCGCCCCGCTGCACTACCGGCTGCTGGTCTCGGGCGAACCCGTGGACGCCGCCTACGTCGACACCGTCGTCGACCTCTGCCTCGTCGCACTGGCTCCGTGACGGCCGGCCCGTTCGCCGCAGGCATGAACGCCGTTTTGGAGTATACATTCCACTAAGTGAGCTCCGGGGCGCGCCCGGACCACCGAACCCCAGGGAGACACCATGACCGTCCACGTCGGACTGCTCGCCCGGCTCGAGGCCAAACCGGGAAAGGCGGAGGAGCTGGGCGCCTTCCTCGAGCAGGGCCGAGCGATCGCCGTCGCCGAGGAGGGGACCGTCACCTGGTACGCGTTCCGGATCGACGAGAACACCTTCGGGATCTTCGACACCTTCGAGGCCGAGGAGGCCCGGCAGGCCCACCTGGGCGGCGAGATCCCGAAGGCCCTCGCCCAGGTCGGACCGGACCTGCTGGCCGGCGATCCCGACATCCGCACGGTCGACATCATCGCCGTCAAGTAGCCCGCCCGAGCGCGCACCGGTTCATGATCGGGACTGAACCGGTGCGCGCTCGGCGTCCTCGTCCGCCACACCTCCGAGCGGACTTCCCGCACACCGGTGACGCCGCCGACGCGTAGCGCCACCACGATCGGGTACCCCGTACCAGCGGCGTCCGGCGCACACCGGGCCGGTTGCGACGAGGAGTCGAGTCGGCGAGCTCGCCCCCGTCGGTGTCATGTCGGCACGACTACCAGGAGGACGTCATGGGATTGATCAGCCACGTGATCGCGGCCGGGATCGGGTACTACGCCGGTCAGCCCGAAGGACGCCGGCAGTTGGAGAAGCTGCGCCGGCAGGCGGTCGAGTACGCACACGGGCCCGAGGCCAAGCGGTTGCGGGAACGCGGCTGGGACGCGGCAGGCGAGGGGGCACTCGCCGTCAGGAGCTTCGCGTGGCGGACGTTGGGCAGGAAGGACGCGACCTCCACCGGCGACATCGCCGACACCCGTGGCCGGGTTCTCTGGCGCCGCTCTCACTCCGGCCAGACGACGCCGCCCGGCCCGGTCAGCCCGACCCCCGGCGGCACCGTCCCGGACGCTGCCACGACCTCCGGCCCGGGCAGCAGCGGTTCGCCGTCCACCTCCCCGGCCTCGCCTTCCGCCACGGAGAACCGACCGTGACCCACCTGGGCGCCTGAGAGCGCGGCACCGTCAGGCGTGCAGCCCGTCGAGCACGAGCCGCATGCCGTCATAGGTGCGTGGCACGTCATCGAACCTCCCGAGCCGGTGGCACTCCAGCCGGATCGCGCCGATGTGCCGTGCCCGGTAGAAGAGCCGGCGCAGTGCACCCTCAGGGGTCGGTGACAGTGTCCCGTAGGACTCCCAGAAGGTGTCGCGCTCGGCGCCGGGCCGCTGCCCGGCCATGTGGACGGTCCAGTCCGCCTCCGGGTCGCCCCAGGAGGCCCGGTCGTGGTCGAACACTCCGGAGATCGTTGGCTCGGTGGCGGTGGGGTCGAGCATGACGTTGACGGTCCACAGGTCACCGTGCAGCAGGCGGGGTTCGACGATCTCGTCGAGCACCGCCCTGTCCCGGGCAGCAGCCTCGGTTACCGCACGGACGTCGGTCGCGTCGAGGCCCGCGTCGTCGAGGTCGGCTGCGGTGTCCTCCAGGCAGGCGATCACCGCGGCGCTCCAGGTGCTGAAGCCGGGCCCGGCCACGGGGCCGAACCGGGGCCCGCGCACGGAGTGGACCCGGCGGGCGATCGAGCCCATCTGGCGGAAGTAGGACGTCCACCGCGCACGCGGGTAGGCGGCCAGGCCGTCTGCCGCCGGCACGCCGGGAAGCATCGTCTGGAACAGGTAGTCGCGACCGATCAGGTCGTGGGTGAAGTCGACGGCGAGCGTGCGCGGCATCATGTGCGCGATCGGGGCGAAGTACGGCAGGCTCGCGTGCTCGTTGCGCATCAACTCCCGCTCGATGCGGTTCTGCCGACCCGGTTCCGGCGCCACCCGGAGTATCACCGGTGCCTGGCCGGCCGACTCGACGCGGTAGGTGTTGTTGTACATCCCGTTTCCCAGTTCGACGGCCGACACGACGGGTGCGTGCGGCCCGAACGCCCGCTGGGCCATGGCGGTGATCTGCTCTGCACTCACCGACCGCTGAAACGCCTCCGGGGGACGCGTCACCGACTCGACTCTCATCTGCACAGCCTCCCGCTGCCCGGTGACACCCGAGGACGGGTATCAGTAGTCCGACCTGCCCCGGGGCAGCCGGCGCCCGCGGCACGCATTCTTCCCCGGCCCGCCCGGAAACCCGCACAAAAGATCACCCGACCATTCCCCAGTCGCCCGCGGAACAGCCCACCTCGCTGCGGCGTTTCACCAAGCGGAGGTGAGCAATACGTCCGCAACTTTGACGTGCATCGGTTGCGGTGCCGAGCTACCCGGAGAGCGGGCGGAGCTCGGCTACCGCTACTGCACCAAGGAATCGTGCCAGGCGCTTTATCACCGTGGTCTCACGATCACCGCCGTCGGGGTGAACAAGAGCGCGGAGGCCTTCGTGGTCGCCGACGCCGACGAGATCCGCCGCCGGGGCGAGTCCGGGGAGTTCACGAAGAAGGACACCGGCGTGGGCCTGGACTACCGGCCGCCGAACACCCGTCCCGCTCCTGCCGCGCCCGGTCCCCGGGTGCCGGATCAGCGACGTGCACGGCCGGCACGGCAGCGGCGTCCCTGGACCCCGGAGCAGGAGAAGGTCGTCCGGCTCTACCACGACATGGGGCTGAGCCCGCGACAGATCGTCGCGCGGGCGCGGGAGAACACGCCGCGGCTGGGGTTGACCGACGCCCTCGTCGTCAAGATCCTGTCGTCGCTTCCCCGGAGGTAGGCCGGGAACTCGGCGGTGCGGGCCCGCCCCGCCGGCCGGGTGCGACCCGGACGACCCGAGGCCGCTTCACCCGATCAGAGCAACCACCGTCCAGCGGCCCCATCGCGGCGCCCGTACGCACGGTTTAGCCCGATTCTTACTGATTCCGATACCTGGCTTTCTGCCCAGTTTGATCTGTTTTCCACGGTATGGCTGCGCTGATCAGGGGAATGCGGGAGAATCTTGGAAACACCTCCATGGAGGGCCTCGATAGGCCGTCTGTAACCTCGCCCCCCGAGGTTGCTCAAGGGCCTCGCTCCCCGAGGTAAACCCAGAAAGGGACAACATGCATATCGGCATCGGAATCGGATTCGGCCGGGACCACGGCAAGTCCTGCAAGGACGCCCCGAAGTCGCGCCACGACCACCACCACCACGACGACAAGGACCACCGCCCGGTGAGCTGGCACCACAAGCACAGCAGCCACCACCAGTGGGACAAGAAGTCCAGCAGCCACTGCGGCTGAGCTTCTGAACAACACACGGCCCCACCCGCGACGCGCGGGTGGGGCCGTGGTGGCAAAGGGGGTTCTTCATGACAGCCGTGGCGGCCGACGCCCACTCCGCTGGTGCGGTAGCCGAGGCCGAGCCGGCGGACGACGACGCTGCCGGGGGCGCGACGTCGCTGGTCGAGCAGGCCCCCCGGCTCAAGGTCCGGGTCATCTTCCGCCGGTTCTGGCCCGAGACGCGCCCGTTCCGCGGGCGGATGGTGCTGAGCCTGCTGCTGGCCGCGGCCGGCCCGGCGCTGGCGACGGTCGGCATCTGGCTGTTCAAGATCCTGGTCGACGACGTGCTGACCCCGCACGACTATCGGCTGTTCCCCACGGTGGCCGGCGCGTATCTGGGCATCACCCTGCTCGAAGGGCTGCTGAACTTCACCGATCAGTACATGTCGGCGTGGGTCGGCGAGCGATTCGTCCTGAACCTGCGAGTTCGCCTCTTCGAGCACATGCAGCGGTTGTCGCTCGGGTACTTCGAGAAGAACCAGCTCGGTGACGTCCTGTCCCGCCTGACCAGTGACGTCGGCTCGATCGAGTCGATGGTCCTGACCGGCGTGAACGTGGCCCTGACCTACACGTTCCAGATCGGCTTCTACATCGTCGCCATGTTCTATCTGAACTGGCAGCTGGCGCTCGCCGCGTTCGTCGCCGCGCCGGGGTTCCTCCTGCTGGCGCGGACGTTCTCCCGGCGCCTCAAGGACGCCTCACGGGAACGGCGGCGCCGCTCGGGTTCGATCACCGCGGTCGCCGAGGAGACGCTGAGCAACGTCGCGCTGGTCCAGGCCTACGACCGCCAGGACCACGAGGTGCACCGGTTCCGTGAGGAGAACCTGGGCAGCTTCCGGGCCCAGATGACCGCCACCCGGCTCGAAGCGCTGTTCTCCCCGTTCAGCAGCCTGCTCGAGACCATCGGCGTGTTGCTGGTCGTCGGCATCGCGGTGTGGGAGCTGGCCAACAACCGGATCACCCTCGGTGGGCTGCTCGTCTTCGTCGCCTACCTCACCCAGCTCTACGGGCCGATCAGTGGCTTCGGCAACCTGTGGAACTCGATCTACTCGGCGAGCGCCAGCGCCGAGCGCATCATCGAGGTCCTCGACGAACAGCCCGGCGTCATCGAGCCCGAGTACCCCCGCCCGTTGACCCGCGCCGCAGGCGACGTCCGTTTCGAGGGCGTCGAGTTCCGCTACCCGGGAACCGACAAGGCGGTCCTGCGCGGGATCAGCTATCGGGTCCCGCCCGGCGCCAAGGTGGCGATCGTCGGGGCGAGCGGTGCCGGCAAGACCACGCTGACCAAGCTGATGCTGCGTTTCTACGACCCCGACAGCGGCCGGATCACCCTCGACGGGCGCGATCTGCGGGACCTGTCGCTGAGTGACCTGCGGCGCAACGTCACCGCGGTCCTGCAGGAAACCCTCGTGTTCGACGGGACCGTCGCCGACAACATCCGGTACGGCAAAGCCGACGCCACCGACGAGGAGATCGTCGACGCCGCGACCGCCGCGGACGCGCACGGCTTCATCACCGCACTGCCGGAGGGCTACGACACCCGGATCGGGCAGCGCGGCCGGATGCTCTCGGGTGGTCAGCGCCAGCGCCTCGCCATCGCCCGGGCGATGATCCGCGACTCCCCCGTGCTGCTGCTCGACGAACCGACCACCGGTCTCGACGCCGAGTCGACCCAGCGGGTGCTCGAGCCGATGCGCAGGCTGATGAGTGGCCGGACGACGATCATCATCTCCCACAACCTGCTCACCGTGACCGACGCCGACCAGATCCTCTTCCTCGAGGACGGCGCGATCACCGGCGCGGGCACCCATCAGCAACTCCTGGGGCAGCATCCCGGCTACACGCGGCTCTACGAGCTGCACCACCCCGACCACCACGGGCCCGCAGCCGCCGCGGGCGCACCGCCGGTCCACGCGGCAGCGGGCTCCCCGGCGGTACCGGCCGCCGCCGGCATCCTTGCGGGCCGGCCGCAGTGGGCCGCCCCGGACAGCACGTCGGTGACCACGCGGCTCACCCGCGTCCTCCCGGCGCGGCCCGTCAAGACCGTCGGCAGGACCGGTCCGCTCCCGGCCGTGGCGCCCCGCGCGCCCGGGTACGACCCGACACCCCCCACCACCAGGCTTCCCGTGGTTCGCCCCGCCGGCCGGGCCGATCAGGTCACCCCGAGCGGCCGGCACCGTGCCACGGGCCACCCCCCGCAGCCGGCCGCGGCGCCCCCGATCCGCACCGCACACACCCCGACACCGGCGCCCCGGCCGTCACCCCGGCCCCAGCCCGCGCAACCGCCGCTGCTCGCCCCGCCACCCGACCACCCGCGGGCTCCGCTGCCGGCCCAGCGCGGCCGTTCCGCCGCGTTCCGCCCGCCTGTCCCGGCCACGCCGCCGGCACTGGGCCTGCACCACCCCTCCGGCTCCGCGAACGGCCACCGCAGCGGGCCCGCGGAGGAGCCGTCGGGGCCACGCCACAGCCGGATAGCGCACACGGGAGCGAGAAGATGATCCAGATGCGAACCCACACCGGGCCCGGCTAGGTGTAATGCCCATGAGCGTTGTTGCCGGCGTGTCGGCCTGGCTGTCGCCGGTCAGGGTCGCAGCGCGGGCACAGGTGCCCCCCAGTGATCACAGAGGCTCAGCCGACCGCGCCTCTCTTCGCGACCTCTTATGCGGCGAGGTGCAGGAGTGGTTGTCGGCGGGGTCTTCGCTGGGCGTCGATCCAGGCGGGTGGGATCAGCTCGGGTAGCCCGTCGCGGATGCGGACTTCCCAGTCGGAGTGGTGCTGCAGCCGGTGACAGGCCCGGCAGAGCATGACGCAGTTGTGCAGGGCCGTGTCGCCACCGTCCTGCCAAGCCGTGATGTGGTGGACCTCGCACCACGACGGCGGCCGCCCGCACCCGGCGCACCCCCGGTCACGCGCGGCGATCGCGCGGCGCAGCCCGTCGGGGATGGTGCGGGTGACCCGCCCGACGTCGAGCGGCTGGCCCTTTCCGTTGAGCACGACAGGCACGACCCTCGCGTCACAGGCCAGCATCCGCAACGACTCCGGCGACAACGTCCCGCCGAAGTCCAAACACGCGGCGCGGGCCCGGTTCTCCAGATCCTCCAGCCGAACCAACACGCTCAGGTGCGGGCGCCGCCCGCCGCACTCGGGCACATCACCGTGGTCGAGCACATACCCGCACACGTCGGCGAGGGCGTCGGCCTGACGTTGCGCGAGGCCGCGGTGCTCATCACCGGTGACCGGTCGGGCGTGGGCGTCGATCACGGTGGCGATGGCATCGAACATGGCCGCATCATCGAACCGGCCCTTCACCGTGCCGCCCGCCTTCCCGCGGTGACGCAGCACGTGCAACTCGTTGACCGGGGCGGGCGGCCGGTCATCGGGCTCGGCGCCGTCCTCATCGAGGGCCTCCACGAGAGCGGTGCCCCAGGCCTGTAGTTCGGATGGGGTGTAGACGGCGGCCTTCTCCGCCAGTTGGGCTTCAGCGCCGGCCCACACATCTGGGGTGAGCCTTTCTGCGGCCGGGCTGGCGAGCACGCGGGCGATCACCGCGACGTGGCGCAGCCCGGTCTGCCCGGCGGCGAACACCGCGGCGGTGGCAGGCAGCTTCGCGGGTAGCGCGGTGCCGTCGAGTCCGACCCGTGGGCAGACCTGTTCGGCGGCGACCACCCGCTGGCGGGCCTCGAACCGTTCCCATCCGAGCAGATCCCCCAACGCCGCCGAGGTGGACGTGTAGCCGCGCTCGGCGAACGTCCCGCGCCGTTCCAGGGTGGCCACGGTGGCAACGACGACCCGGTCCAGCCGCCTGCTGGTGCCTTCGCACAGGGTGAGCACGGACAGCAGGTCGTCGTCGGTGGCACCGGATTCAGCGGCCGCGGCCAGCGCGTCGATCGCCTCCACCAGGAGGCGATGCGCGGTGGTGAGCGGGCTGTCCGACACCCCTCCATCATACTCGAACACATGTTCGAATTGATGTTCGTCGTCGCAGGTCAACCGCCGTTCAGCGCTCGTGGCGGTGAAGAGGGTCGTCCGCAGCAGCGACCAGCGGAAGCGCTACGACCAGCGTCTACTTGGCGACTTGAACAGGGGGAGGCCTCCTCGAGGCGTGAGTTGTCGACGCTCGCCACCCGCCCG
Organism: Pseudonocardia xinjiangensis; assembly: GCF_050948425.1. Classification (NCBI taxonomy): domain Bacteria; kingdom Bacillati; phylum Actinomycetota; class Actinomycetes; order Pseudonocardiales; family Pseudonocardiaceae; genus Pseudonocardia; species Pseudonocardia xinjiangensis. The sequence goes on from NZ_CP192009.1 coordinate 7,456,400, forward strand.
GAGGTCTCATGGCCCACCGAAATGCCCGTTCTGGCCTTTAACAGGCACATGCTGCTGGTCGAGTGCGTACCCTCCGATCGCCCCGTTACGAATGTCGCCGTCGAGCTCGGCGTGTCCCGCGCGACCGGCTACGAATGGTGGTGCCGCTTGCGGGCCGAAGGACCTGCCGGACTCACCGGCCGCGCACGCCACATTCCCCGCCGCACCTCGCCGGCGGAGGCACAGCAGATCGAGAAAGCCCACCGCGGCCACACCGTGCTCGGCGGCCACCCACTCATCAGCCGGGTCAACAACCCCGCTGGGCATTACAGCTAGAACTTAACTCGTCCAGCCAGGAGGCCTCGGCCGAGACGAGCTCGGCATCGTTGCGGGCGGTGGTGGTGAAGCGCTGCTGGTAGCGGGCCGGCGAAACTCCGAGCCGCCTGACGAACACCCGCCGGAACGACTCGTAGCTGGGGAAACCGGCGCGCAGTGCCGCCTGGGTGGCGTTCATGCCGCTGTCGAGATGGGAGCGGGCCAGGTCGAAGCGGATGCGTTCCACGTACCGCGCGGGTGTCGTGTCCAGCTCCTCGCGGAACATGCGGGTGAGGTGGCGGGCACTGACTCGCGCCACCGCCGCCAGCGCCGCCAGGCTCCACTCGACGCTCGGGTCGGCGGCAACCTTCTCCGCCACCAGCCGGATCGCGGGAGTGCGCGGCGGAGGACCTTGCAGCGACGCGGAGAACTGGGACTGGCCACCCGGGCGCTTCATGTAGACGACGAGGGCACGGGCCACCGAGCGCGTCAACTGTGGGCCGTGATCCTCCTCGACGAGAGCCAGTGCCAGATCGATCCCGGCGGCGACTCCACCCGAGCTGTACGTGCTGCCGTCCTTGATCCAGATGGCGTCGGGTTGGACGGAGACGTCGGGGTAGCGGCGAGCGAGCTCAGCGGCCAACGCCCAGTGCGTGGTGGCCCGCTTGCCGGCCAGCAGCCCGGCTTCGGCGAGGACGAAGGCACCCGTGCACACCGACCCGGTCCGTCTCGCGCCGCGGCTCATTCCGGTGGCGATGTCGACGTGCTCAGGAGTCACCGGCTGCTTCGGGAAGCCGCCGCCTGCCACGAGCACCGTGTCAAAACGAGCGTCCTGGGCGGACCCGGTGACGGAGATGGGCACGCCGATCGACGACATGGCCGGCTTGCCCGTGACCGAGACCGTCGTCACCTGGTAGTTGCCCCCGCCGTGGTTGGCCTCGGCGAACACCTCGGCCGGTCCGGCGACATCGAGCATCTTGACGCCGTCGAACAGGAGGATCCCGACGCGGTGCAGGGGCGGCGCCATCTCACCTCCGTGGCGGGATTGGTGGGCTTCCTGGCCGGGTTCGGGCGGCCTGGCGACACCCACCGGAATGACTATAGGAGCGTGACAACGCCGACGCGTCCGGTGAGCCCCGCCACCATCACCCAACCACCCAACGCACTCAGTACGAGGACGACACCGTGACCACCTTGCTCGACCACGTCATCGACGCCCACGGCGGGCCGACCCCATGGCAGGACGCCACCGTCATCGAGGCCGACGTCACCTACGGCGGCCCCTTCTGGGAGTACAAAGGCGTGCCCGACTTCCTCGGCACCGACCACGTCATCGCCGACGTCCACCGGGAACACGTGATCCTTCAGCAGCCCTCGGGCCGCGTCATCGAGTTCGACCGGGATGCGGACACCCTCACCGTCTCGTGCCCGGACGGCCGGCACGAGACGCTCTACAACCCGCGGGCGAGCTTCGACGGGTACACCCCCGACAGCCGATGGAACGTCGCGCAGGCCGGCTACTTCCGGGCGTACGCGACCTGGAGCTACCTGGTCGAGCCGTACCTCTTCACCTACCCCGGCGTCGAGACCGCGGAGATCGAGCCGTGGATCGAGGACGGTGAGCGCTGGCGCGGCCTCAGCGTGACCTTCCCCGCCACGCTCGACCTGCACAACACCACCCAGCTGTACTACTTCGACGATGCAGGCCTACAGCGCCGGATCGACTACCAGCCCGACGTCAACGGCGGCTCACCCACGGCGCACTACGACACCGCACACGGCACGTTCGACGGGGTCGTGGTCACCACGGCCCGCCGGATCCACATCCGCAACGAGGACCGCACCCCCGACCGGTCCTGGGTGCCGATCACGCTGGACGTCACCGGGGTACGGCTGACGTGACCTCCGAGCCGGCGTGCGTCACCTCCGAGCCGGCGTGCGTCACGAGGCGGGACCGCCCCGGGCCTCCCCGGCGCCCTCCCAGCGGTTGAGGTAGCTGGTCTCCCAGGTCGGCCGGCGTTTCGTCGGGCCGAAGTTGCCGACCGGGTAGCCGAGCGGGTAGCCGAGCGGGATCGCGAAGTGGAACTTCACCTCGGCCGGAATCCCGAACATCTCCCCGTGACGCGGGGGTGATCATGCTGGTCTTCGGTGTGGTCCTCGGCTTCCGGTTCGGCACCGGGCCGGTTGCCGTGGTGGCCGCGCTCGGACTGGTCATGGTGTTCGCCTTCGCGCTGTGCTGGGTGTTCACCGCGCTGGCGATGGTGGTCAAGTCGCCCCGGTCGGTGCAGGGTCTCGGCGCGCTGGTCATGCTGCCGATCACGTTCGGCAGCAACGTCTTCGTCCCGGCCTCGACGATGCCCTCCTGGCTGCGCTGGTTCGTCGAGCTCAACCCGGTCTCGAAGATCGCGGACGCCGTGCGGGGGCTGCTCGTCGGTGGCCCGGTCGCGGTCCCGGCGACGGCCGGGCTGGTCGCTGCCGCGGTCATCGTCGTGATCTTCGCGCCGCTCGCGGTGGCGCTCTACCAGCGCAGGACCTGACCGGCACCTGGCCGTTCCGCCACGTCGAGGGGGCGTGGCGGGACGGCCGCACCGGTCACGGTCGCCGCGCGTCGACCCCGCTACGGGCGCTCCGGGAGGACGGCGGGCAGCCCCGTCAGCTCGGCCGGCCGGTTGGCGACCTCGCTCTGTACCGCCAGCCCGTCGTTGCGCGGCAGCTCCCGGCCGCACCGCATCAGCTGGTCGGCGGCCTCCTGCCCGAGCGCGGCACGGACACCGTTCGACGGGGTCGTGGTCACCACGGCCCGCCGGATCCACATCCGCAACGAGGACCGCACCCCCGACCGGTCCTGGGTGCCGATCACGCTGGACGTCACCGGGGTACGGCTGACGTGAACTCCGAGCCGCCGTGCGTCACGAATCGGGGGCGCCCGCGGCCTCCCCCGGCGCCCACGGCACGGTGCCTCCCCAGCGGTTGAGGTAGCTGGTCTCCCAGGTCGGCCGACGTTTCGTCGGGCCGAAGTTGCCGGCCGGGTAGCCGAGCGGGATCGCGAAGTGGAACTTCACCTCGGCCGGAATCCCGAACATCTCCCGGAACCGGCCCTCCACCGAACTGTGGAGGGTGGTGGGGACCGACCCGATGCCGAGCGCACGTGCGGCGAGCATCAAGTTCTGGGTGGCCGGAAGGACCGAGCCCTCCGCGTTCGGCGGCACGGACAGGGCGAAGACGACGCACGGAACGCTGCCCATCTCGTCAGCCAGCCGCATGGAGGGCGCCCACTGGGCTCGCTCGGCTGCGTTCAGGTCGTCGGGTCCGGTCCAGCCCTCGGCGTCCCGCCGCTTCGCCCACCACGCCTCGCGGTAGAGCGCCCCGAACTCGCGGATGAGGCCGGGGTCGTTCACGGCGAGAAAGCGCGCGATCTGGCTGTTCCCGCCGCTCGGGGCCTTCGATGCCGCGGCGACGATCAGTTCGAGATCGGCGATCGGGACAGGATCCGGTCGGAACCGGCGGATCGACCGCTGCGTGAAAATCGCCTCACCGAGCGTCATGGCCAGTCGTGAGTGGATCACTCACCGATCATAGACACACAATCACACATTCATCCCCACAGCTCCTGCGGCGGCGGCACGCCCAACGCGGTGAGCAGTGCCGCCAGCTTCTGATCCAGCTCGCAGCCGACCGCGGTGATGTCGGCGTTGCGAAGATCGGCCAGCGTCGTACTCGGCTGGCCGGTCGCAAAGATCGTCTGCCCGCCCGAATCGACATACAATGCGACCCGCAGCGGGACATGGAGCAGCGCTGCCGGACTGTGGGCATAGATTCGTTCCGCGATCACGTGGTTGCCCATGAGGCACATGGCGCAGCGCGGGTCGTGGCCTGCCCGGGAGAACGGGCGATGATCTCCTCCATCCGCTCGTGGTCGACCCGCGGCACCGGCGTTCGAACTCAGCGCGGAAATCAGCGAAGTCGGCATCGACAGGTATCTCGAGGAGAACCACTTCGTGCGGCACGGCAGGCATTCGATCTCCCTTTCTCACGGAGTGATACATCGAACCCGGCACCTATTGCGGCCAGCACTCAAGACAACATTCCCGAACAAGATCTCGGCCCACCCCGTGGGCCGCGGAGATCAGCATCCCGACCGGGAGCATGACGAGCCACTAGGACTCGCGCATACCTCGCCAGAGGAGGTCGGCAAGTTTCGCGGCGTGGCTCTTCCAGTCCCCGTTGCGATCGAGGTACAGGAGGCCACCCAGCCCGCGAAGAACGGTTTCCGGATCGAGGTCGGCGCGGACGGTGCCGGCCTGGACGTTGGCCTTCAACAGCGTGGCGATCGCCTCGACCAGGGTGTCGTAGGCGTTCACCGGCAGTTCTCCGTGGGAGGGCGCCACAGCACGGAGTGCGTCGGCCAGGCCTCGCTTGGTCATCATGTAATGCGCCAGGTGATCGATCGTCCAGGCCCGGAAAGCATCCTCGGGGGCGTGCGTCTCGAGCAGGACCGGCACGACCTCGACGAGATGCTGCACCTCACGCCGGTAGACCGCCAGGATGAGCGCTTCCGGGGTGGGGAAGTGCCGGTACACCGTGCCGACCCCCACTTCGGCCTTCTTCGCGATGGCGTTGAACGACACCCCGTCCGACCTGGCCAGCGACTCCGCCGCCGCGGTGAGGATGCGCTCGTGGTTGCGCCGGGTGTCCGCACGCCGGGGGCTGACCGATCCCGTCGTCATCGTCCCTCCCGGTCGTCCGTCTCGTCGTCCGATGCAGTGGAGCACCTCCCGGTCCCGGTGACCAGTCGTTGCGGAGCGGATCGTAATCCGCTAGCTTCGAGAGCTGAACCGGATGAATATCCGGTTCACTGTCGCGGCGGCTCGTCGACGTAGCCGTCATCGCGACCCATGCCGTCAGGCTTCCTACACGGACGATCTGGGGGAACAGATCCAGTGGACATCTCGCTCGAAGTCAACGGCAGGACGGAACAACTGAGTGTCGATCCCGGTGTGACGCTGCTCGACACTCTACGTGAACGCCTCGGCGTGACCGGTCCCAAGAAGGGATGCGACCGAGGACAGTGCGGCGCGTGCACCGTGCACGTCGGCGGCAGGCCGGTGCTCTCCTGCCTGACCCTGGCCGCCACGGTGAAGCAGCCCGTGACCACGGTGGAAGGGTTGTCCACCGAGGACGGGCTGCACCCGGTCCAGCAGGCGTTCGTCGACCAGGACGCCCTGCAGTGCGGGTTCTGCACGCCGGGGCAGGTCATGTCGGCGGTCGCTGCGGTCCGCCACGACGTCGAGGACGTCCGGGAGTTCATGTCCGGCAACATCTGCCGCTGCGCGGCCTACCCGAACATCATCGCGGCAATCGAACAGGCGAGGCAGGCCGATGCGTCCGTTTGAGCTCACGGCACCCGAGACCGTCGAAGCCGCTCTCGCCTCACCCGGCACGTTCCTGGCCGGTGGGACCACCCTCGTCGACCTGATGAAGCTCAACGTCCTGACGCCGCAGCACGTCCTGGACATCAACGAACTGCCGTTGCGCGGTCTCGACACCAGCGACGGGCTGCGCATCGGCGCGCTGGAGCGGATGAGCGAGGTCGCCGGGCAGCCCGGCGTGTACCCCGTGATCACCCGTGCCCTGCTGCAGAGCGCCTCCCAGCAGCTCCGGAACATGGCCAGCATCGGCGGGAACCTGTTGCAGCGCACCCGCTGCACGTACTTCCGCGACGTGGAGATGCCGTGCAACAGACGGCAACCCGGCAGCGGATGTTCCGCGATCTCCGGGGCCAACCGGATGCACGCCGTGCTGGGCACGAGCGACTCGTGCGTTGCGACCCACGCCAGCGACCTGGCAGTCGCCCTGGTCGCGCTCGACGCGGAGATCCGGCTGGTCAGCGCCGACGGCAGCCGCACCGTCAAGCTGGCCGAGTTCTACCGGCTGCCGGGTGACACCCCGGAGGTGGAGAACGACCTGCGTCCCGGTGAGCTGGTCACCGAGGTCCTGGTCCCACGTCTGGACTGGGCGTCGCGTTCCACCTACGTCAAGGTCCGCGACCGGCAGTCCTACGAGTTCGCGCTGTGCTCCGCAGCGGTCGCGCTGCACATCGAGGACTCGCGCATCGTCGACGCCAGGGTGGCGGTCGGTGGAGTGGCGACCGTGCCGTGGCGACTGCACGCCGTCGAGGCGGCCCTGCGCGGTGCGCCCGCGACCCCGGAGGCCGTCGAGGCCGCCGCGTCCGTGGCTGCCGACGGCGCCAGGCCGTTGGCCGACAACGGTTTCAAGGTGTCCTTGCTGAAGCGGACCGTCGTCCGCGCACTGCTCGAACTGACAGAGGAGAGCCGCTGATGCCCAGCCGGCTGGACGGGCCGCTCAAGGTCAGCGGCCGGGCCGAGTACGGGGCGGACCACAACTTCCCCGGCATGGCCTACGGATACGTCGTGCTCAGCACGATCGCCAACGGCGAGATCGAGGCCATGGACGTCACGGCCGCGAAGAGCGCACCCGGCGTGATCGGCGTGTACACGCCGTTCGACCCGCTGGAGCTGCGCACACCGAGTCTGCCGATGTTCGGCGAGACCTGGGTCCCACTGCAGAACAGGGACGTTGCGTACTACGGCCAGCCGATCGGCTTCGTGGTGGCGGAGACCTTCGAGCAGGCGCGGGACGCCGCGATGCTCGTCGACGTCACCTACCGGGAGCGGCCGGCCCTGACCTCGCTGGAGGACGGGCTCGCCTCGGCCGAGGAGGCGCCGCCGGGCTTCGACGGGTCACCTCAGACCCACACTCTTCTCGCCTCCGGTGTCGAGTCCATCGAGGACGCGCTGGCCGACAGCCCGGTGGTCGTCGAGGCGACGTACAGCACCGCCACCCAGAACCACGCCGCCATGGAGCCGCACTCCGCGGTCGCGGTGTGGGACTCCGGCGTACTGACGATCTACAGCGGGAACCAGGGGTCCGACCTCCAGGCGATGGAGGTGGCCGGCGCGCTGGATCTCGATCCCTCGGCGGTTCACGCCGTGAACCCGTTCGTCGGCGGGGCGTTCGGCGGCAAGGGCCGCACGTCCACGCCCGCGTTCCTCGCCGCAGCGGCGGCCAGGGCCCTCGACCGGCCCATCAAGGCCGCGCTCAGCCGGGAGCAGGTCTTCACCGCTACCGCGGGCCGGGCCGCGACCGTGCAGAAGATCGCCCTCGGCGCGGACACCGACGGCAGGCTGATCGCGGTGCGGCACGACTCGTGGTGCAGCACGGCGATGGACCGCTCGTTCGTCGAGCCGACGTCGCACGGCACCTCGCGGGAGTGGTACGCCACCCCGAACCTGGCCCTCAGCCAGAAGATGGTGCCGCTGAACATCCCGCCGACCACCTTCATGCGGGCGCCGGGTGAGGCACCGGGGTCCTTCGCGCTGGAGAGCGCGATCGACGAGCTGGCGGTCGCGCTGAACATGGACCCGATCGAGCTGCGCATGCGCAACAACTCGACCGCTCCGCCCGGCAGGGACCTGCAGTGGTCGAGCAAGCATCTCGACGAGTGCTTCAGCGTCGGCGCAGCGCGGTTCGGCTGGGCGAGCCGCTCGCCGCACGGCCGCACCGACGGTGACTGGCTCGTGGGGGTCGGCACGGCCACCGCGATGTTCCCCGCCCTGCGGTTCCCGGCCTCGGTCGAGGTCACGCTGCAGGCCGACGACACAGCGGTGGTCGCGACCAGCGGGGCGGACCCGGGAACCGGTCTGCTGACCGTGCTCTCCCTGGTGGGGGCCGAATCGCTGGACATCACGCCGGACCGGATCACGCCGCGGCTGGGCGACTCGGCACTTCCGCCCGGTGGCATGTCCGGCGGCTCGACCGCCACGGCGAGCGCGGGCACGGCCATCATGATCGCCGCGTCCAAGGTGATCGACGACCTGCTGGTCGTGGCGACGTCGCCCGGCTCACCGTTCCAGGGGATGGAGACCTCGTACGCCGACGGCCGCGTGCTGGCCGGCGGCCGGTCGATGACGTTCGGCGAGGTGCTGCGGGCCCTGGGCCGCCCGTCGATCTCCGCGATCGGTTCGTCGGCACCCGGCGAGGAGATGACCAAGCACTCGTTCAGCTCGTTCGGCGCCCAGTTCTGCGAGGTCCGGGTGCACAAGTGGACGCGCGAGGCCCGCGTGTCCCGCATGCTGGGCGTGTTCGACGCCGGCCGGATCATCAACGACAAGGCCGCGCGCAGCCAGATCATGGGCGGGATGATCTGGGGCGTCTCCGCCGCGCTGCACGAGGGCCTGGAGATCGAGCCGAACGGACGGATGGCGAACGCTGACTTCGCGGGCTACCTGCTGCCGGTGAACGCGGACATCCCGGAGGTCGACGTCTACTTCGTCCAGCACCCGGACACACTGCACAACGCCGTCGGCGCGAGGGGTGTCGGCGAGATCGGCACGGTCGGCATGGCGGCAGCCGTGGCCAACGCCATCTACAACGCCACCGGCGTCCGGGTCCGTCACATCCCGATCGTGATCGAGGACCTGCTGGACGACTGACGCCTCCCGGGCAGCGGTCGTGGCTCGAGTGGCGACTCGCGGATGGTTCGGCGTCCTCGCAGACCGAGTGGGTTCGTCGCAGATGCTGTGGGGTCTGCGAGGAGCACGGCGGATCTGCGAGGACGCGGCCGGGGGTGCGTTGCCGGGGGCGGCCAGCGCATTGTGGAGCGTGCCGGCATGCGCGGGGCGGGCGGTCCATCGGGGTGACGTCCTCGGCGGCCTACGTCACCATAGCGGAGGAACCTCCGCTTTCGTCAGCATGGCACAAGGGATGGATGTTCGATGACCCACTGCGACACCCACCTCCCCACCACCACGGCCGCCGGCGCTCCCCGTCCGGGCGGCCCCGGCCTGCTCGCGGGCCGCACCGTGTCGCGCATCGGATACGGCGGGATGCAGCTCGAGCGTCTGCACGGCGACCGCGCCGCGGCGATCGCGCTCCTGCGCCGCGCGGTCGAACTCGGCGTCGACCACGTCGACACCGCCCAGTTCTACGGCGACGGCTTCGTCAACGAGCTGATCCGCGAGGCCCTCCGGCCGCAGGACGAGGTACTCGTGGTGAGCAAGGTCGGCGCCGACCCCGACCAGCAAGGCCCCTTCCCTCTGCATCCCGCGCAACGACCCGACGAGCTCCGGGCGAGCGTCGAGGACAACCTCAGGAGCCTCGGCCGCGACCAGATCCCGGTCGTGAACCTGCGGCGCCTCGACACCCGCCCGGGCCTGCGTGCCGAGGGTGACCAGGTGGTGGACATCGACGACCAGCTCGCGGCCATGGTCGCGTTGCGGGACGAGGGCAAGATCGGCGCGATCGGACTGAGCAGCGTGACGCTCGCGGGGCTGCGTCGCGCACTCCCCGCCGGCATCGTCTGTGTGCAGAACGCCTACAGCCTCGTCGCACGCGACGACGAGGAGATGGCAAGCCTCTGCCGGGCCGAGAAGATCGCCTGGGTGCCGTTCTTCCCGCTCGGCGGCGCGTTCCCCGGGCTGCCGAAGGTCGCCGACGAGCCGGCGGTCCACGCCGCAGCGCGGTCCCTCGGTGCCACCCCGTCGCAGATCGGCCTCGCCTGGCTGCTCCACCACGCCCCGAACGTCCTCCTGATCCCCGGCACCGCGGACCCCGACCACCTCGAGGCGAACGTCGCCGCCGGCAGCATCACGATCGACAAAGCGACACTCACCACCCTCGACGCCATCCCGTCGCGCTCGGCACAGGTACCGCTCGACTGAGCGCACAACGCTGCGTAGTCGGCATGCCCGCTCAACGGGTGATCACGCCGACCAATCTCTCCGTTCGCCCACGCAGTGACCGCCCCTCTCCATAACTTCCCCCTTGATCACGGTCGGGTTCTGACTGCGCCTGCTTGAGCATCGCGCCACTCGGCCATGGGGGAAGGGAACTGAAGAGTGCACGCGACATTACTTGCGACTCGGCGACCTGTTCGATTCACGATCATCCTGTGCGTCATGGCTGCCGCGCTGGTCGGGCTACCTGCCGTCGCCTACGCACAAGTTGCGCCGCCAATACCGGCCCAGGCAGAGGTTGTACGTACGTTCAAGAACGGGCTAGGCGAGGACGTCGTCCTCCGGCGAGGCTATTGGTCAGGCGACAACCCCAACGGCGGATTCGGATACGAGAAGATTCTGAACAAACATCGGATCACGAACCTCGATGTCGTGGCGAGTATCGTCCGGAACCCCGACTACGTAACCCGGCAGTCGAATGGACGCTTTGCACACTCGAGCATCGCGCGCCTCTTTCGCTGCGACGGCAGTGGCTGCATCGAGACCAGCAGCGTTCGCGTACTCGTGATCATCGACTACCACGCGTGGACGGGGCCTGGTCAGTTCGGGGTCGTCACAGCATACTGCGAGAACCGGGACAACGCGTGGGCATGTCCGGACTACGTCAATACCGCAATCAAAGCCTAAGCGCCCTGATTGACGAATGATGGGCAAGCTGCCAGGATGGTGGATCAACAATCGCAGATTCCCTCGCCCACAGGAGGCGCAGTGAAGCCGCCGTCGCTGGAAGACAAGCCGCCGGGCCTACCCTTCCATGGGGTAGACCGCATGTGGTCGGTGAGCGTCGCGCAGATCCTGCTGTGGAACTTCCGCGCTATGCCCTCAAATCTTCACATCGACGAGTTCTGGTTGACGGACGAGTACGCGCTCTACCTCCGACACGTCCGGGGTGACACGAAGCTAGGCATGCGTTTCGGGGAACTCGGCATCAATCCCACCACGGGAACGCCACCGATCGACTCGGAGCAGGAGGGCGACTATCTCTACTGGACGATCTTCGACACGCCGCCGCAACGGGAGTGGACGGATGAGTTCGGCTGCGAGTGGTGGGGCGATGCTCCCGAACGGTCGTGGAGTGATGCAGTCGACGGAGCCCGCCTGATCACCTTCGTCGAGCGAGCGGAGAACCGGGGAGCGTAGCGCCGGCAAGGCGCGTACCCGGAGAGCGAGCGAGCGCTCGGTGTTGGTTTCACCGATCAAGAAGTTAGAGGTCGGGATCAAACCGATGTCGTACCACCCACGATGTCATTCACCTGCCCGCCTCATGAACGCGGCCGTTACCCCTGGTCGGCGGCACCTTCGATTCCCATGTTGCGCCATCATGGCTGAGATTCGGCATTATCGGCCAGCCGAAGATCGGATGGGATTTCTCCGTCCATCGACAGGAGAATGAAATGCGGACAGGCGTTGGACGGTGTCGATCTCGGCGAGGACCTGGCCAGGCCATGGGGCTCGCCGTCTGCGTGGCCCTGTTGTTCACCGCAGCCTGCTCGGCGAACTCCACGCGGGAGTCGACCGGATCGGCCCCGACTGCCACCACGCCGTCCGCCTCGCCCGCGCTCAAGACGATCGACCCGGCCGCGCTTCAGGCCGCCGTGGACGAAACGACCAGGGAGCTGTTGGTTCCCGGCGCCGTGGTCGTGCTCCGAACTCCCCAGGGCGATTTCACGTCCGTCAGCGGCACCACGCTGCGGGGCGCCGAGTCGCCGCCCAGCGCAGACACCTACTTCAGGATCGCGTCGAACACCAAGACGATGACCGCAGCGGTGATCGTGCTTCTGGCCCAGGAAGGCAAGCTCCGGTTCACCGACCCGGTGTCGAGATACGTTCCGGGCGTGCCCAACGGCGAGAACATCACCATCGCCGAACTGCTGACGATGCGCAGCGGCCTGTACAACTACACGGACGCGCCGGAGCTTGCCGCGACTCTCGATGCCGATCCGACGAAGGCCTGGACACCACAGGAAGTACTGGCCATCGCATTCCGACGTCCGCCAGATTTCCCACCCGGCACCGGATTCGCCTACTGCAACACCAACTACGCCCTGCTCGGCCTGGTTGCCGAGAAGATCGACGGCACGTCCCTGGCCAGGATCTTCCAGGAGCGCCTGTTCGGTCCGCAGCGGCTCCACGAGGTCATGCTCCCGGCTATCGACTCCACCTCGATCCCCGACCCCTACTCCCACGGCTACATGTACGGCGGATCCGCATTCGCCCTGTCGGACTTCCCCTACCCGCCTGCCATGCAGGCCGCCGCCCGAGCAGGAACGCTCGAGCCCATCGACGACACCAACCAGAACCCGTCCTATGCCACGGCAGCGGGAGGCGCCATCGCCACCGCCACCGATCTGGCCACCTGGATCCGAGCGCTGGTCGAGGGCCGGGTGTTCAATGCCGACTACCAGCGCCAATGGCTCGACAGCGTGCAACCCGAGTACCCCACCAAGCCGGACGGCCAGCAGTACGGGTACGGCATTTCCCTGCAGCGCTTCGGGCCGACCGCCTCCATGTACTACCACGGCGGCGAGCTCCCCGGATTCAACTCCTTCATCGGGCACGACCCCGACAACAAGGTGACGCTCGTGATATGGACGAATCTGACTCTGTCGCTCGGCGGTGAGCATACGGCGAACGCACTGTTGCTGAAGGTGCTCGACCAGATCTACCCCGGGTTGGCACTGGCACCTCCCGCAGCGCCGATCCCCACTACCCGCTGACGCCGGCCGGCTTCGACGAGGTGAACACGCAGGATCGCTTGACCACGTCGTGGTCGCACGAAATCGTGACGATATGTCGTCGCTGGAGCGTCTGGTGGTCAGCGTTCGGGACCGGCGACCGGTCGTGTGGTTCACCTGGTTCGTCCGCGTGATGCTGGCGCTCGGGTTCCTGCCGTCGGGCATGATCAAGGTGCTCGGGATCCCGTTCACGAAGCTCCCGACCACCGACCCCGTCGGCTACTTCTTCGATGCGCTGCTGCGCACCGGCGAGCTGTACCCGTTCATCGGAGTCTGCCAACTCGTCGCAGCGGTCTTGCTTCTGGTGCCCCGCACCGCGACCGTGGGCGCGCTCGTTTACCTGCCGATCATCGCCGGCATCGAGGTACTGACGCTGACCGTTCCGTTCCAGGGCACGTGGGTCATCACCACCCTGATGCTGCTCGGCGTGATCTATCTTCTCGTCCGAGACGTCGACAGGCTGGCCGCGCTCGTCCGATCGCCGGAATCCGACGAGGTCCGGGTCGTCCGGGCCCGTTGAGTCGGGTCCGTGGTCGTTGACACGAAGGACGCGTTGCCCTGTGAACCATCACCCACCAGCCGCTTGGCCGGGAATGCGCCCCTCGCGGTTGTCGAGCAGTTCTGGTCCGTCGGCGGGCAGAAGGTCGACCTGGACGGCGGAGTCCTCACGCACCACCCCACGGTCCCCGAACAGCCACTCGGGAACTTCCTCTCCGGCCTACGAGTCGAGAGTGCAGACCAGATAGCAGCCGTGATCGGTCGATCACCTCGAGGAGAACGCGCGAGCCGGCCGGCCGGCACGTCCCCTGGCGGTGACGACCGCGGCTGTTCGGCTGCGGCGGTGCCTCACGCCGGGCGGCACGTACTTCGTGGCAGAGGAGCGCGGTGAGATCTGCGGGTTCATCGCGGCCTGGGTCAGCGAGGACGGAGTCGGGATCGTCGAAGGCGTCTTCGTCCGTCCCGACGCTCGTGGCGCCGGGCTGGCGACGCAGATGCTGCGCTTCGCGGTGGCGCACGCCCGATCCCGTGGGGCCGGGCCGATTCCGATCGGTAGCGACGTGGACGACACGCCCAAGAATCTGTACGCCCGGTTCGGCTTTCACCCGGTGACGGCGGTTCGGAGCTACGTGCATGAAGTTCGCGCGGCTCTGCTCCAGTAGCCGGCCGGGCAATCCACCTCACTTGCATGTAACGCACGCCTGTTCCGGGCCGACAGGCCGTACGCATCCCCACCACGAACCTGGAGCAGCACGTGGGCCTTCTCGACGGATTCATCGGAAATGCCTCTCGCATCGACCCCAACGCGGCAGCGCAGGAGTACGGGCGACTACTGGGACATGGCGAGCAGGTGCAGGCCGCCTATCAACTGGTGCGCGACGCGTTCCTGTTCACCGACCGCCGACTGATCCTGGTCGACAAGCAAGGCATGACCGGCAGGAAGGTCGAGTACCACACCGTGCCGTACAAGAGCATCACACACTACAGCGTCGAGACAGCGGGAACATTCGACCTCGACGCGGAGCTGAAGATCTGGCTATCAGGAAGCCCTACTCCCATCGTCAAGCAGTTCGGCAAGGGCGTCGACGTCTATGAGGTACAGGCCCTGCTCAGCCATTACGTCGCCCGTTGACCTCCAGGACCGACAGCCGAGCCGGGCCGCGCTGCCAACCGCGGCTCATGGGACCGCATCCGTGACCGTGCGCTCGTGATCATCGGCTGAGACCGTAGACCGCAGACCACGGCCGCACGGGAACTCCGATCGCTACCGCGAGGTCTGGCGTTTGAGCAGGTTGGGGGCGAGCGGATCGGTCTGCTCGATTGGCGGAAGGCCGTCGTCGCACGCCCGCTGATCCGCGCCACCGCGACGTTCAGCTCGGGAGTCTCGTCGTCGGAGAGGATCTCCAGGTATTTGTCGGGCAGCCTGTTCCAAACCCGTTCGTCGCTGCGGAATCGAGGATCGGTGGCTGCCTTGCGCAGCACCTCGTCTCGCACGACGAGCGAACTGAAATCGACGTCGACCATCGGTAGATCATCGGGCTCGGCCCACGCGATCGGCTGCTCTGCTGGCTCGATCCCGGCTTCACGGAGCTCGACCTCGACGTCGGCAGCGGGGACCGGCATCACGAAAGACCAGCCCGCCCGGCTGTTCGTGCGCGGCAGCGGGGTGTGCTTGGCGACGGTGGGCCGGGACCCGGGGACGATGACGGTCATCGCCGATCACGACGACGGCTGGTACGACACGGGCGATCTTGCGGTGCCGGACGGGTGTGGCGGAATCCGGCTGATGGGCCGCGTCGGCAACCGGATCGGTGGACTGTGAAATCACGAGAACAGCGTCGTCCTGACACATCCGGTCGAAACCGGACACAAGGCCCGAGCGCAGCAGCTGGTTGCTGCCAAACAGTGCGCGGACGGGATGGTGCGGGACACTGCCTCGGTGACTGCTGAGTACGCCCGGAGTGACCAGTTCCGTGGTGCCCGCGTCAACCTGTGCGACCTCGCCGGCCTCGAGATCCGCGATTGCGAGGTCAGCGGTCTGAAGATCGTCGACTGCTATGGGACCGAGGTCTACCTCGGTGGCGACTTCGAGCGTCTCGTCGTCAACGACGTCGACGTGACCGCCTACGTCGAGGCCGAGCTCGACCGGCAGCACCCCACGCGGGTGCTGGCGCGTGACGCCGCGTCCCCCGACGACTACCGGACTGCTTGGGACGCCATCGAGACGCTGTGGAAGGCGACCCTCGACCGCGCCAGGCTATTGCCCGAGGCCACGCTGCACGAGCAGGTCAACGGCGAGTGGTCGTTGGTCGAGACCCAACGTCACCTGCTGTTCGCCGGCGATGCCTGGCTCGGCAATGCCGTGCTCGAGGAGGAAGCGCCCTACCACCCGTTGGGCTTCCCTGCGGGCGGGATGCCGCCCGACGCGACGGCGAAGCTCGGACTCACCCTCGAAGCCGTCCCGACGCTCGACGAGGTGCTTGCGCCGCGGCACGCCCGCATGGCCACGATGCGGCGCACCATCGACGGGCTCACCGGGGCCGAGCTCGATCGGGTATGCGGTCGCAAGCCGGCGGACCCGTATCCCGATCAGGAGTACGTCGTGCGCCGCTGCCTCAAGGTGGTGCTGAAGGAAGAGGCCGAGCATCACCGTTATGCGGTGCGCGACCTCGCGGTGCTCGAGGCCGGTGCCTGAACCGGGTGAGGGCGCGCATGCCACCGGCTGACGCCCGCCGAGCAGGCGGGCCGACCGGGCCGCAACAACGTCCTGGGCCACTACACCTAGGTCTCCCAGTGCAGAGCCGAGAGTGGTCTCTTCGGGTCGGGCTCGGCGACCTCGATCAGGTTGTGCCGCTTCTTCGTCACGGGATCGGTCCCGGCGTAGACCCGGACCCGGAGAGCCACGCTGCGAAGCGTCTCGATGTTGCCCCTCGCACGGGCAGGAGACCGAGCGGATCTTGCAGTCAGCGTTCTTGATGGTCAGGCATGGAGCCGGAGGTCGGGATCGAACCGACGACCTACCGCTTACAAGGCGGTTGCTCTACCACTGAGCTACACCGGCGGGCGTTTGGTACATCTGACCTGCGGAAACGTGGTCCTGATCGGTGGACGGTCGCGTTCCCGGAGGTAGTCTCATGGTGACACGAGTCGTTGGAGGCGTCAGCATCACCCCGGACACAGAAGCCCTACGGGAGGCGTCCAGCACACTCCTCACCTGGTTGGGGGCTGCCGGGCAGGGAACGAGCGCTCCTATCGCCGGTTGCTAAATTTCACGAAGCTCCCCGGTGTCATGAGCGCCGGGAGCTCCTTCGCGTCCGGGGGTCACTCGTCGCGCTTGCGCGCGGCACGTAGCTGGTTCTCGACGTCTTCGAGTCTCCACCGCGCGTGTCCGCCCGGCGTGGTCCACGCGGGAGTGATCAGCCCGCTCCGCTGCCAGTTGAGTACCGCGGTCGCGGAGACCGAGAGCGCTTCCGCAAGTTTCCCCGTGGTGAGCAGCTTCTCACCCGCGTCCCTCGCCACTGCTCGGTACCGCTCCGGGAGCCGCTGAGGCACTGGAGGCGATCGACCGGGTACGCGGAGGCTTCCCGTGACCGACCCTGCGCGTGACCCGTGGTGGGAGGTGGTCGAGCTGCTCTCCGTCATGCCGGACGTGTTCACGCGGCTGCTGGTCGTCCACATCGACGACGGGGACGGGTGGTGCAGCGAGTGCCGGACCCCCGGTCGCGGAACCGCCCACGTCCGCCACCCGTGCTCCCTGACGACGGTGGCCACCCGCGCACGGGAGCGGTGGATGTCGCGCGCGAAGAGCATCAGCGGCAACGTGGTCCCGCTGCGGCGGGACACTGTGGAGCGCGTGTCCCCCGGCTTCGCGCAACCGTCGGAGTGCCGTCAGTGGCGACGGGCGCCGCACCTACCCTGACGTCCATGGTGGAGTGGATCGCGGCCGGTGGCAGCACCGGTGATACCTCGTGACCGCAGCTCGCCGGATCACCCGACGGGTTCGGAGCGTTCGGAATGTACTGAAGCGTGAGGCGCACGAACTGCTGCAGGCCGGGCCGCCCAGTGTGCAGTTGCTGCGCCCGCTCGGCCCGCAGGTACCCGATGACGCGCACGTGCAGCAGGTGCTCGATCTGTGCATGCGGGTCGGGGAGGTGCTGCTGTCGGCCGGGGAGAGCGCTGATGAGACGACGGAGACGATGCTGCGGATGGCCGCGGCCTGTGGGCTCTCCACAGTGGACGTCGACATCACGTTCACCTCAATCACCATCTGCTGCCACCGCGGGATGGCGGCGGCGCCGGTGACGTCGATGCGCCTGGTCCGCTACCGGTCGCTCGACCTCACGCGGCTGGCGGAGGTCGCCGCGATCGTCGAGCGGGTGGAGCGCGCCGAGCTCGACGCGCAGCAGGCCGCGGTCGTGTTGACCGACGCGGTGAGCGCTCCCCACCCGTACCCGCGGTGGGTGGCCACGGTGGGCTGGGCGTGCCTGGCCGCGTCGATCGCGCTCCTGCTCGGTGCCGCCCCGATCACGGCGCTGGCTGCGTTCGTGGTCACGGCGCTCATCGACCGGATCGGGCGCCTGCTCAACAGGTGGGGACTTCCTCCGTTCTTCCAGCAGGTCGTCGGCGGTGTCGTCGCCACCGGCTCGACGCTCGCGCTCTTCGCCGCGGGTGTGTTCCCGCCGGGCACGCAGCCCTCGCTGGTGGTCGCGGCGAGCATCACGGTGCTGCTGTCGGGGCTCTCGGTCGTCGGCAGCGTGCAGGACGCCATTTCCAGCTACTTCGTCACCTCGGCCGGTCGGGCCGCGGAGATCCTGTTGCTGTCGGCCGGGCTGCTCACCGGTGTCGTGCTCGGCCTGAAGATCGGGCTCGCGTTCGGGATCACGCTCGAGGTGGCCGGCCCGCTCCCCGCCGGGTCGGGCCGGTTCAGCGTCGCCGTCCTCGCCGCGGCCGCCGGTGCCGCCGCGTTCTCGCTCGCCGGCTACGCCCGCCCGCGCCCGCTGCTGGCCGCCGGGATCGCCGGTGCCGCGGGCTGGGGCACCTACGGCGCACTCACCCAGCTCACGGCGATCGGACCGGTCGCCGCCACCGGCATCGCCGCGATCGTCGTGGGGATCGCCACAGGTCTGCTGCGCCGGGGCGGGCGGGTCGCGCCGCTCGTCGTCACCCTCGCCGGGATCACTCCGCTGCTGCCCGGCCTGACCGCCTACCGCGGCTTCTACCAGCTGGCCGTCGAGGGGCTCGCCGAAGGACTCGTGACGGTGACCCTCGCACTGGCCATCGGACTCGCGCTCGCCGCCGGTGTCACCCTCGGCGACTTCATCGCGCGGCCCGCGCGGCCCAACCGCTCCGTCGTCGCGAGTACCGCGAACGAGCAGCCACGGCAGTAGGCTGCCGCCAACGGTTGGCAGCGGCCAGCCCCTGCCACACCGTCGCCAAACAGGCGATATGCGCGAGGAGGATCATGCCGACCGGCAGTACCACGCTTTCCGACGCCGAGTTCGTCGTCGTCGCCAACCGGCTGCCGGTCGATCTGGAGAAACTCCCCGACGGGTCGCAGCGCTGGAAGCGCAGCCCCGGCGGTCTGGTCACCGCGCTGGAGCCGATGCTGCGCAGCCGCGAGGGTGCCTGGGTCGGCTGGCCGGGCCTGGCCGACGCCGACGTCGAACCGCTCGTCGAGGACGGCCTGCAGCTGCACCCCGTGCGCCTGTCCGCGCAGGAGGTCGAGGAGTACTACGAGGGCTTCTCCAACGGCACGCTGTGGCCGCTCTACCACGATGTCGTAGCCCCGCCGATGTTCCATCGCCACTGGTGGCAGGCCTACGTACGGGTCAA
Source organism: Pseudonocardia xinjiangensis (assembly GCF_050948425.1). Taxonomy (NCBI): domain Bacteria; kingdom Bacillati; phylum Actinomycetota; class Actinomycetes; order Pseudonocardiales; family Pseudonocardiaceae; genus Pseudonocardia; species Pseudonocardia xinjiangensis. Next base: position 7,475,574 of record NZ_CP192009.1, read on the forward strand.
CGAGCGGTTCGCCGAGGTGGTGGCGGGGGTGGCCGCCCGCAACGCCACCGTCTGGATCCAGGACTACCAGCTGCAGCTGCTCCCCGCTGCGCTGCGGAGACTGCGGCCCGACCTGCGCATCGGGTTCTTCCTGCACATCCCGTTCCCGCCCACCGAGCTGTTCATGCAGCTCCCCTGGCGCCGCAGGATCATCGAAGGGCTGCTCGGGGCCGACCTCGTCGGCTTCCACACCCCCGGCGGCACCCGCAACTTCCGGTGGCTGGCCACCCGCCTCACCGACGCCACGCCAGGTCAGGGCCGCACCGAGGTCACCTACGACGGGCGCACGGTCAAGCTCGGGGCGTTCCCCATCTCGATCGACTCGGCGGCGCTCGACAAGCTCTCCCGCACCCCCGAGGTGCTCGAACGGGCCAAGCAGATCCGGGCCGACCTCGGCGACCCGGCCAAGGTCGTGCTCGGCGTCGACCGGCTCGACTACACCAAGGGCATCGACGTCCGGCTACGGGCGTTCGAGGAGCTGCTCTCCGAGGGCCGCGTGGATCCCGAGGACGTGGTGATGATCCAGCTCGCCACGCCCAGCCGGGAACGCGTCGAGCACTACCAGAAGATGCGCAACGACATCGAGCAGTCCGTCGGGCGGATCAACGGGGAGTACGCCCGGGTCGGCCATCCCGCGGTGCACTACCTGCACCAGTCGCTGCCCCGTGAGGAGCTCGCCGCCTTCTTCGTCGCCGCCGACGTGATGCTGGTGACGCCGCTGCGCGACGGGATGAACCTCGTCGCGAAGGAGTACGTGGCGTGCCGGCACGACAACGGGGGTGCGCTGGTCCTCTCGGAGTTCGCCGGTGCGGCGTACGAGCTGAAGGACGCCATCCTGGTGAACCCGCACGACACCGACGGCGTCAAGAACGCTCTGCACGTCGCCCTCACCATGCCCCGCGAGGACGCCGCCAAGCGGATGCGGGCGCTACGCCGCCAGGTGCTCACCCACGACGTCGACCGGTGGGCGCGCTCGTTCCTCGACGCGCTCGGGCTGCCGCCCGCCGACGGTTCGGCGTCATGAGCGCTCTCGACGACGCCGTGCGGACCGTCGCCGGCGTCCCCCGCCTGCTCGTGGCCCTCGACTTCGACGGAGTGCTCGCCCCGATCGTCCCCGTCCCGTCGGACGCCCGGCCGCTGCCGGTGTCGGCCGCGGCGATCGGCTCGCTGGCCACGCTGCCGGACACCACGGTCGCGCTCGTCTCCGGGCGCGGGCTGGCCGACCTGGCCGCGGTGTCGGGCTTCGGCACCCCGATCCGGCTCATCGGCAGCCACGGCGCCGAGTTCGACGACGGTGGCGCGGTACTCGACGACGCCCAGCGCGAGCGGCTCGAACGGCTCGGCACGGAGCTGCGCGCGCTCGTGGACGGCGAGCCCGGCGTCACGCTGGAGGAGAAGCCCGCCGGCCTGGCCGTCCACGTGCGGAACGCACCGGCCGACGTCGGCGAGCGCGTGTTCGAGGCCGTGCGCACCGGGCCGGCCTCCTGGCCCGGCATCGAGACCACTCCCGGCAAGGCGGTGCTCGACCTGGCGGTTCTGCAGGTGAACAAGGGCCTCGCGCTGGACCTGCTGCGCGAGCGGATCGAGCCGGACGCGGTCCTGTTCGCAGGCGACGACGTCACCGACGAGACCGCCTTCGCCCGGCTGCGGCCGGGAGACGTGGGTGTGAAGGTGGGTCCCGGCGAGACCGCGGCCGAGCACCGCGTACCTGGGCCGGCCGAGATCGGCGCGCTGCTCCAGGAACTGCTGGCCGTCCGCACATCGCGGCGGGGATAGCGGTCACATCGTTGCGCTGAGGCGCTCGTCGGCCTCCTCCCAGGTCGGAGGGAGCGCGGCTGCCGGCACCGTCCAGAACGTGAACCCCACGTCGGCCATCGCGCCGCGGTAGCGCCTCATCACGGACCGGTGCGGTTCGGAGCGCACCATCGCGTCCAGGGCCGCACGGTTCTCCCAGGCGCTGAGCGTGCGGAACTCGCGGCGAAGCGGGTGGGCCACCAGCGAGACGCCCAGCGCGCCCTCGCTCCGCAGGACCTGCGTGTGCACCCGCACGGAGTCGATGAGGAACGGCAGGACGTGGCGAAAGCCCCGGACGCGGAACCGGGACGCCATGACGACGACCTCGGCGTTCGGGGCGGCCTCGCGGACGGTGGACCAGGGCACTGTGGGCACGTCTACTCCTCGGGCTCATCAGCAGGCTCGTCAGTCTTGACAGTGGCAAGATGTCATCGAGGGGCCGATCTTGTCAATGGAAAGATGGGGTTTATGCTCGTCGGCGTGCCCTATCACCACGGGGATCTACGGCGAGCGCTGCTCGACACCGCGCTTCTGGCGGTCGGCGAGCACGGCCCGGCCGCGCTGAGCCTTCGCGACGTCGCCCGCCGGGCAGGGGTCTCCCACGCCGCCCCCACCCACCACTTCGGAGACAAGGCCGGGCTGCTCACCGCGCTGGCCACGGAGGGCTGGACGCTGCTCGCCGATGCGCTGACCGAGAGCGCCGAGCAGAACCGGAGCTTCGCCGAACTCGGCGTCGCCTACGTGCTGTTCGCCACCACGCATCCCGCGCACTTCGCGGTGATGCGCGCGCCGGGCCTCGTTCGCGGCGACGACGCGGAACTCGTGGCGGCGCAGCAGCGGGCCGGCGCACGACTCGACGCCGGGGCGGGGAGGCACGACAGGGGCGCCACATCGGACACCGCGACGACCGCGCTGGCGGCATGGTCGCTCGTACACGGACTCTCGGCACTGCTCCTCGAGGGCATGGTGAGCCCCGAACCCGGCACGGACGTCGCGACGCTGGCGCGTTCCGTCACCACTCGGCTCAGCCCGCGGAGCTGATCACCAGCCGGAGAAGAAGCGCTGGTCGACGCGGGGCTTCGCGCTCGTCTCACCGACCGTCAGCTCGGTGGGCAACGTGACGCGCCGCGGCCGGTTGCGCTCGCCCCGCTCCAGCAGGAGCTCACCCGCAACGCGCCCCTTCTCCAGCAGCGGCTGTCTCACCGTGGTCAACCCGGCCCGTTCGGCCTCGGGCACACCGTCGAACCCGGTGATGGTGAGCTGGTCGGGCACCGACAACCCCCGGTCCGCGGCGTGGCGCAGCGCCCCGAGCGCGAGGACGTCGGACGTGCAGACCACGGCGGTGAGCTCGGGGTGGGCCGCGAGGAGCGCGGCCGCGGCCGCCTGGCCCGAGTCGACGCTGTGCTCGAACCGCTCGTGGACGGGCACGTCGGCCCAGTCGACGCCGACCTCGGCCAGGCCGTCACGGATGCCGGCGAGCCGCTCGCGCTGCACCGGATAGGTGACGCTCGCCTGCCGCTCCGCAGAGGCGGGACCGTCGTTGCGGCCCGAGGCGAGGCGCATGCAGAGCACCCCGACGCGCCGGTGCCCCATCCCCGTGAGGTGCCGGGCCAACGCGAGCATCCCGGCCCGGTCGTCGACCCCGACCCGGTCCACGCCCTCGACGCCCGTCGGCTGGTCGCAGACCACGGTGGGCACCGGACGCTCGAGCACCGCCATGAAGTGGGGATCGTCCTCACGCACGGAGTAGACGACGAACCCGTCGACGCCCGCCTGGTGCACCGCGGTGACGTCGGCGTGCTCAGGGCTCACCGGGATGAGCAGCAGACCCTGGCCCGCCTGCTCACACGCCAGCGCCAGACCTTCGAGGAACCCGGTGGCAGCAGGGTCACGGAAGGCGTAGGAGAGGGCCTCGGTGAGCAGCAGGCCGACGGCGCCGGCCTTGCGGGTGCGCAACGAGCGGGCCACCGGGTCGGGGCCGGGATAGCCGAGCCGCCTCGCCGCCTCCAGCACTCGCGCACGCAGAGGCGCGGACAGCTGGTCAGGCCGGTTGTACGCGTTCGAGACCGTCGTCCGCGACACACCCAGCTCGGCAGCCAACGAGGCCAGAGTCGCGGGGCGTCGGACATTCGGAAGCCCGGACATCGGCAAACCGTAACGGTTCAGTTGGTCGCCGGGAAAGTCGAGAGCCGGTGGTGCAGGGAGCGAATGCTCACAGGGCTACAGTGAACCGACAACGGTTATCAATAACTGACCATCACCGGGGAGACCTGCACTCATGCCGTTCCGCCGCTCCGGCGTACTCACCGCGCTCGCCGCGTTCACCGCACTCAGCCTGGCCGGCTGCGGCTCCGGGAACACACCGGCCGCTCCGAGCGCTACTCCCGGGAGTGACGCCCCTCTCAGCGTGGTCACCTCGACCAACGTCTACGGCAGCATCGCGCAGGCCGTGGGCGGGGACCGGGTCGCCGTGACGTCGCTGATCAACGATCCCGCCGCCGACCCGCACTCCTATGAGAGCACTCCCGGCGACGCGGCGAAGGTGGCCGGCGCCAGCCTGGTGCTCTACAACGGCGGCGGATACGACGACTTCATGGAGCGGCTGGTCCAGTCGTCGGGCGCGAAGCCGAGCGTCATCAACGTCACGCAGCTCTCCGGGCTGGCCCCGCCGGAGCCGGCCGGGTCCGACACCGCCCCCGCCGATGACCCGTCGTTCAACGAGCACCTCTGGTACAGCCTGCCCACCGTGCAGAAGGTCGCCGACCAGATCGCGTCCGATCTCGGCACCGCCGACCCCACCGACGCCGCCCGCTTCACGTCGAACGCCCAGGCCTTCAAGGGCAAGGTGGCCGACCTGATCACGAAGGAGCAGGCGATCGGCACCGCCCACCCCGGCGCCCGCGTGGCGATCACCGAGCCCGTGCCGGGCTACCTGGTCCAGGCCGCCGGGCTCACCGACGTGACGCCCCCGGCGTTCACCGAGGCGATCGAGGAGGACACCGACCCGCCCGCGGCCGTGTTGCAGCAGACCCTCGACCTGTTCACGACCAACCCGGTGCAGCTCCTGATCCTCAACGCCCAGACCGAGACCCCCACCACGACGCAGGTGGAGCAGGCGGCTCAGGCGGCCAACGTGCCGGTCGTCAAGGTGACGGAGACGCTGCCGGCAGGAGTGAACGACTACATCACCTGGATGGGCTCGGAGATCGACGCCGTGGCCAATGCACTGAACGGGAGCTGACGACGTGACAATCCCCCGCACCACGGCTCCTGCCGTGTCCCGGCCGGTCGCGGCGCCCGCCGTGTCGATGCGTTCCGCTCGGGTGACCTTCGGCCGGCGGACGCTCTGGGACGGTCTCGACCTCGACATCGAGCCCGGCGAGTTCGTGGCGGTCCTCGGCCCCAACGGTTCGGGGAAGACCACCCTGGTGCGGGTGCTGCTCGGGCTGCTCCCGCTCTCGGCGGGCGAGGTGCGGATCGGCGGCAAGCCACCGCGCCGCGGCTCCCCGAGCATCGGCTACGTGCCCCAGCAGAAGGCGCTCGACCCCGACCTGCCGTTGCGGGGCCGCGACCTCGTCGGCCTCGGCCTCGACGGGCACCGGCTCGGGATCGGGCTGCGCAGCAGGCGGGCCCGGCGCGAACGCGTCGACCGGGCGCTGGAGGCCGTCGGGGGCACCGCATATTCCGGCGCGCCGGTCGGGCGGCTCTCCGGTGGCGAGCAGCAGCGGTTGCGGGTGGCCCAGGCCCTCGTCGGCGACCCGCACGTGCTGCTCTGCGATGAGCCGCTGCTCTCGCTCGACCTGTCCCACCAGCGCACGGTCACCCGCCTGATCGACGAGCGCCGCCGCACCGCCGGCACCGCGGTGCTGTTCGTCACCCACGAGATCAACCCGGTGCTGCCGCTGGTGGACCGGGTCCTGTACCTCGTCAACGGCCGCTTCCGGATCGGGCCGCCGTCGGAGGTCATGACGTCGGAGGTGCTGTCGGAGCTGTACCGCACCCGCGTCGACGTGGTGCAGGTACGCGGCAGGCTGGTCGTGGTCGGCGCGGAGGAGCACGCCCAACACTGCCGCGAGGAGGAGTCGGCGTGAGCGAGGTCCTGGGCCGGCTCTTCACGTTCTCGGGCATCGGTGAGCTGCTGGGGCTGCCCTTCGTGCAGAACGCGCTGATCGCCTGCGCCGTGCTCGGTCTCGTCGCGGGCTCGCTGACCCCGTTGATCGTCTCGCGAGGCATGGCGTTCGCCGTGCACGGCACGGCCGAGCTCGCGTTCACCGGAGGCGCGGCAGCACTGCTCATCGGCGTCGGGGTGGAGATCGGCGCGGTCGTCGGAGCCGTGGTCGCCGGGCTGGTGTTCGGCCTGCTCGGGCTGCGCCAGCGCGAACGCGACTCGGTGATCGGCGTCGTGCTCGCGTTCGGTCTCGGGCTCGGCGTGCTGCTCCTGGCGCTCTACAGCGGTCGCGCGTCGAACAAGTTCGGGTTGCTGACCGGCTCCATCGTGTCGGTCGACTCGACGAACCTGACGGTGCTCGCCATCGTCGCCGTGCTCGTCATCGGCACCCTCGCGGTGCTCTATCGCCCGCTCCTGTTCGCCAGCGCCGACCCGGACGTCGCACTGGCCCGCGGGGTACCGGTGCGGTTCCTGTCGCTGGTCTTCGCGGTGCTGATCGGGCTCACCACCGCGCTGGCGGTGCCGATCGTCGGCGCGGTGCTCGTGCTCTCGGTGATGATCGCGCCGGGGGCGGCCGCCGCGCGCGTGACTGCGAACCCCCTGCTGGCCACCGTGCTCGCGGTGCTGTTCGCCGAGCTCGCACTGGTCGGGGGCACCGTGATGTCGCTGGCGCCCGGCCTGCCCGTGTCTGGCTACGTCGCCACGATCGCGTTCCTCTGCTACGTCGGCTGCCGGGTGGTGGCCCGGCTGCGCGGGCGCCGCGTCGCCGCGGCCTGAACGCCGCGGCGACCGGCGCTCAGCGGCGCCGCTGACGCGCGATCTCGGCCAGCACGACCCCTGCGGCCACCGAGGCGTTCAAGGACTCCACCGGCCCCGCCATCGGGATCGAGACCGTGACGTCGCACGTCTGCTTCACCAGGCGGGAGAGGCCCTTGCCCTCGGAACCGACCACGAGCACCAGCGGGTCGGTGGCCAGCTCGAAGTCGTCGAGCGACACCGAGCCCTCCGCGTCCAACCCGGCGACCATGAAGCCGGCGGTGGCGTACTCCCGCAGGGTGCGAGTGAGGTTGGTGGCCCGGGCCACCGGGAGCCGCGCCGCCACACCTGCCGAGGTGCGCCACGCCACGGCCGTCATACCCGCGGCCCGGCGCTGCGGCACGACCACACCGTGGCCGCCGAACGCGCCGACCGACCGGACCACCGCGCCCAGGTTCCGGGGGTCGGTGACCCCGTCCAGCGCGACGATCAGCCCCGGCTCACCCGAGTCGGCCGCGATCTCCAGCAGCTCGTCCGGGTGGGCGTAGGCGTACGGCGGCACCTGCAGGGCGAGGCCCTGGTGCAACGCGCCGCCCGCGATCCGGTCGAGGTCCTGGCGGGGCACCTCGAGGATGGAGATGCCCGCGTCGGCAGCCAGGTGCACCGCTTCGGAGACCCGCTCGTCAGTGGTGGTGCCGATCGCGACGTGCAGCGCGGTGGCCGGAACGCCGGCCCGCAGGCACTCCACCACGGGGTTGCGGCCGAGCACCGTCTCCGGCGTCTCGCCGTCACCGGCCTTGCGTCGATGGCCCGCCGTGCTCGACGACCGGCCGCCGCCGCCCGGTCTCCCCGGTTTCGCGTCCCGCGCCGCCTTGCGCGCCTTGGGATGACCGGGACGCATCTCGGCGGGCGGCGTGGGGCCCTTGCCCTGGAGAGCGCGACGGCGCTGCCCTCCGGACCCGACCACCATGCCCTTCTTGGTGCCGTCCTTGCGCATTGCGCCACGGCGCTTGGAATTGCCGGCCAATTTTCCCTACACGTCCTTCAGTGACCAGGTGGGGCCGTCGGGGCTGTCCTCCACGGACACCCCGGCGGCGGTGAGGCGATCGCGCACCTCGTCGGCGGCGGCGAAGTCCCGCCGGGCGCGGGCCTCCTGACGCTGCGCCAGCAGGTCCTCGACCAGGGCGGTGAGCGCCCCCGAGGCGGCGTCCGCCGTGGTGTCGTCACCCACCCAACGGGGATCGAGGGGGTCGAGCCCGAGCACGCCCGTCATGGCACGCACGGCCTCCGCCGCGCGCGTGGCGGCCGGATGGTCCCCGGCGTCCAGCGCGCTGTTGCCGTCACGGACGGTGCCGTGGATGACGGCCAGCGCGCCCGGCGTGCCCAGGTCGTCGTCCATGGCGGCGGCGAACTCCGGGCAGACCGAGCCGGGCTCCGGCAATCCGATCCGCTCCCGCACCCGGTGGATGAACGACTCGATGCGCCGGTAGGCGGCCACCGACTCGTGCAGCGCCGCGTCGGAGTACTCGATGGACGACCGGTAGTGCGGGCCGACCAGGTAGTACCGCAGCTCGACCCCGCGCACGCGGCGCAGCAACACGTCGATGGACAGCGTGTTGCCCAGCGACTTGGACATCTTCTCGCCGCCCATGGTGACCCAGGCGTTGTGCAGCCAGTACCGCGCGAACGGGTCGCCCGCCGCGTTGGACTGGGCCCGCTCGTTCTCGTGGTGCGGGAAGACCAGGTCGAGCCCGCCCCCGTGGATGTCGAACTCGGGGCCGAGATAGTTCGTGGCCATGGCCGAGCACTCCAGGTGCCAGCCGGGCCGGCCCCGCCCCCACGGGGTGGGCCACGACGGCTCCCCCGGCTTGGCCGCCTTCCACAGGGTGAAGTCGAGCGGGTCGCGCTTGGCCCCGCTCTCGCCCTCCCCCTGCGCGACGTCGTCGACCCGCTGGTGCGACAACGCCCCGTAGTCGGGGAAGGACCGCACCGCGAAGTAGACGTCGCCACCGCCCGCGTAGGCGTGACCGCCCTCGACCAGCCGCTCGATCAGCTCGACCATCTGCGTGATGTGCCCCGTGGCCCGCGGCTCGACGGACGCGGGGAGGCAGCCGAGCGCGTCGTAGGCTGCGGTGAAGGCACGCTCGTGGGTGGCGGCCCACTCCCACCACGGCCTACCGGCGTCTGCGGCCTTGCGCAGGATCTTGTCGTCGATGTCGGTGACGTTCCGCACCAGTTCGACGTCGAGTCCGCCGTGGGCGAGCCACCGGCGGAGGACGTCGTAGTTGAGCCCCGAGCGGACGTGCCCGATGTGCGGAAGGCCCTGCACAGTGGCCCCACACACGTAGATCGACGCAGCCCCGGCCCGCAGGGGGACGAAGTCCCGCTGCTTTCTGGTGGCGGTGTCGAACAGGCGCAGGCTCACATCTTCAGAGTACGGACCCACTGCACGCGTTGTTTACCAGGGCAGTTCCGCTTCGTCCACGACGGTAAGCTCACAGGTCACCATCCTGGGGCCATGACAGAGATCCTCGGCCTGCACGCCCGCCTCGTCGTGGAGGGCGCCGACGCGGCGCTCGCCTTCTACACGGCCGCGCTCGGCGGGGAGGTGCTCGAGCGCTACACCGCCCCCGACGGCCGGGTCGTGCACAGCATGGTCCAGGCCGGCCCGGCGCGCTTCGCGGTGAAGGACGCGGGCGACGGCGACCCCGCCCCCACCGGGGGTGGTGTCCCGGTGATCATGTCGCTGGAGGTCTCGGACGCCGACGCGGTGGCCGAGCGGATGCTGGCGGCGGGCGCCCGGGTGATCTTCGAGATCGCCGACCACGGGTACGGCGACTACGGCGGCAGGCTCGCCGACCCGTTCGGTCACCAGTGGATGGTCAGCCAGCGCATCGAGCAGCTGGACGCGGACCAGGTGCAGCGGCGCCTGGACGCGCTGCAGGAGACCTGAGCGCCCGCCGCCGGCGGCAGCCCCGCCCCCGGTTGCAGCCCCGGTTGCAGCAAAGCCACTTTGACGCAACGAGGTGGCATGAAAGTGGCTTTGCTGCAACTCAGCGGGGTGGTTACTCGGGGAGGAGCAGCGCCGTCGCGATCGCCGCGATCCCCTCGCCCCGCCCGGTCAGGCCGAGCCCGTCGGTGGTGGTGCCCGACACCGACACCGGGCCGCCGACGGCGGCGGAGAGCACCTGCTGCGCCTCGGCCCGCCTGGTGCCGATCTTCGGGGCGTTGCCGATCACCTGCACCGCGGCGTTGCCGACCAGCCAGCCCTCGGCGGAGATCAGTGAGCGCACCTCGCCGAGCAGCGCCACCCCGCTCGCGCCGCTCCACTCCGGACGGCCGGTGCCGAACACCGCCCCGAGATCACCCAGTCCGGCTGCCGACAGCAGCGCGTCGCAGAGCGCGTGGGAGGCGACGTCGCCGTCGGAGTGCCCTGCGCAGCCGTCGACCCCCGGCCAGTGCAGGCCCGCCATCCAGCAGTCGCGGCCCGCCTCGACCGGGTGCACGTCCGTGCCGACGCCCACTCTCATCCGTCGTCCCTCCCCGCGAGCAGTTCGGCCAGCTCCAGATCCCAGGCGCTGCGCACGGGGAAGGCTGCCGAGTGGCCGGGAACGGTGAGTACCGCACCTCCCGCCGCGGCGTGGCGGCGAGCCAGCTCCAGCGGTTCGGGAGCGAACAGGGGGTCGAACAGGTCTCCCCGGACCGCGAGCGGCGTCTGGAGCACCCGCAGCCCCGACCGGTCGGGGGTGGCTTGCACGAGTCCGGCGGCGTCCACCTGTTTGACCGTGTCGACCAGCGGCAGAACGGGAACGGCCATCTCGTGGCCGTCACGGACGGCGGTCACGACGGTGGTGGCCAGGGCGGCCGGAGCGAAGGGGCGGGCGGCTTCGTGAAGCAGGACGACGTCCGCGGAACCGGCCGTGACCGGACCGTCACCCGCGGTGGTGCCTGCTCGTTGACCGACGTGTGGCCCTATCCCGGACAGCGCGTGCGCAAGAGCGCTTCGCGTGCTCACGGGCAACCCGGAACAGGCGCGCATGAGGGCGTCCGGGCGTACATCCACATCGAGCAGGACGACATGATCGACGAGACCCGTGGCCAGCAGGGATCGCACGGATCGAACGACCATCGGTTCACCACCGACGGTCGTGAGTGCATCCACCTCGCCACGACCACCGCCGGCCACGACCACAGCGATGACGTTCATGCTGCGACCGGGACCGGCGGAAGGGGGCAGTGCGCTGGTGCTCAGGCGGATGCGGTGGCCAGCACCTCGTCGAGCAGCAGCTCGGCTCGCTCCTCGTCGGTGCCCTCGGCGAGCGCGAGCTCGCTGACGAGGATCTGGCGGGCCTTGGCCAGCATGCGCTTCTCTCCCGCGGACAGGCCGCGGTCCTTCTCGCGCCGCCACAGGTCGCGGACGACCTCGGCAACCTTGTTGACGTCGCCCGAAGCCAACTTCTCCAGGTTTGCCTTGTACCGTCGCGACCAGTTCGTGGGCTCTTCGGTGTGCGGGGCGCGAAGCACCTCGAACACCCTGTCCAGACCTTCCTGGCCCACCACGTCACGAACGCCGACAACCTCGGCGTTCTCGGCGGGAACACGCACCGTGAGATCACCCTGCGCGACCTTGAGGACGAGGTACTTGCGCTCCTCGCCCTTGATCGTCCGAGTCTCGATGGCCTCGATGAGAGCGGCACCGTGGTGCGGGTAGACGACGGTCTCTCCGACCTTGAAAACCATGTGTCCTCTGCCCCTTTCGCTGCCACCAGGTTAACACGCCCGGACATGACGCCGCTGCACGGCCCAGCCCGTCGTCGCAGGTCAGGGGATTGACAACCAGCGGGAAACGTGCACGGCCAGTAATTGTGACGCTGGTGGGGGACCGGGACCAGCGCTCCTACAGGTGGCGTTAGGCTTTACCCAGGCCGAAGCCAGTGGCCGTCGCGGACACCAGGCGTCCGCGTCCGTCGCACCGCTGTGCCCGCGGCACGACGAGATGGCCCGCCAGGAAGGACATCACACCCGTGAGCCGCTACGTGCGTTCCCGTCCGACCGCAGTAGCGGTCGTCATCGGCGCGATGACCGCGGCCGTCGCACTCGCAGGCTGTGGGGCGGGCCAGATCACCCAGACCGACACGCAGGTCGCGTCGGTCAACGGCGCCAACGTGCGCGTGGGCGCGATCTCGGTCCGGGACGCGACGATCGAGTTCAGCGACGTGGCCAAGGGCGACATGGTCTACCCGCGAGGGAGCAGTGCGCCCCTGCAGATGAGCATCGTCAACGCAGGTCCGCAGGGTGACCGGCTGGTCTCGGTCACGAGCCCGGTCGCCACGTCGGTCCAGATCATCGGTCCGGCCGAGATCCCGGCCGGGCACGTGCTCCTGATCGAGGGCGGGCCTGCCGCCCCGGCGGGCCCCGCAGCCCCTGGCGGCCCCGCCTCCGGAGCGCCCGGTGCCCCGGCAGCGCCCGGCGGCGCCGCACCCACCACGGCAGGCGGCCCCACCCCGAGTGGCGCGGCTGTCCCGAGCGGTACGGCCACCCCTGGTGGCACGGCAGTGCCCGCGCCCACCACTGCCCCCGGCCGCCCGGCCGCCACCACTGCGGCCGCACCGCCGCCTGCTGCTCCCGCCGCACCGGGCTCGGACCGGGAGGCGAGCATCGTGCTCACCGGTCTGCGCGAGGACATCCAGGCCGGCCCGACCTACCCCGTCACCTTCACGTTCGAGCGCGGCGGAGTCCTCCAGTTCAACGTTCCGGTCGAGAACCCGACCGGCCCGCGCGACGCATCGTCCGAGTGACCGCGCCGGCCGGCACCTCCGCGTACCGGCCGTGACTCCGCGCACCCGCACCGCCCGTGGCGGCTACCGGTGCGCCGAGTGCGGGCACCTGGCCATGCAGTGGGTCGGCCGCTGCCCGTCCTGCCAGGCGTGGGGCAGCCTGGAACAGGCGGCCCCGGTGGCGGCCGCACCCACCAGGACGAGAGTCGCCGCCGGAGCCCCTACCGCACCCGCCCGCCGGATCGCCGACGTCGCGCTCGACTCGGCCCGCTCGCGGCCCACCGGCGTGTCCGAACTGGACCGCGTGCTCGGTGGTGGGCTCATCCCCGGATCGGTCGTCCTGCTGGCGGGCGAGCCCGGGGTCGGGAAGTCGACGCTCCTGCTGGAGGTCGCGGCCAAGGCCGCCGCCACAGGGCGGGTGCTGTACGTCACGGGTGAGGAGTCCGCCGGTCAGGTTCGACTCCGCGCCGAGCGCACCGGGGCGGTGCACGACGAGCTGTACCTCGCCGCCGAGTCCGACCTCGGCGCGATCGTCGGGCACATCGACGAGCTGCACCCCGACCTGCTCGTCGTCGACTCGATACAGACGATGTCCACGGGCGACGCCGACGGCACCCCGGGCGGGGTGACGCAGACCCGCGCGGTGACCGTCGCGCTCACCGGGCTCGCCAAGGAGCGCGGGCTGCCGGTGGTGCTCGTGGGACATGTCACGAAGGACGGCGCGATCGCCGGCCCGCGGGTGCTCGAGCACCTCGTCGACGTCGTGCTGGCGTTCGAGGGCGACAAGCACTCGACGCTGCGCATGGTGCGCGGGGTCAAGAACCGCTTCGGCCCGGCCGACGAGGTGGGCTGCTTCGAACTGCGGGACGAGGGCATCGTCGGGATGCCCGACCCGTCCGGGCTCTTCCTGGCGCGGTTCGGCGGCCCACCGGTGCCCGGCACCGCCGTCACCGTGGTGATGGACGGCCGCAGGCCGCTCCCCGCCGAGCTCCAGGCGCTCGTCACGGGCAAGGACATCCCCAGCCCCCGGCGGGCCGTGAGCGGCCTCGACAACGCCCGCGTCGCGATGTTGCTCGCCGTGCTCGAGAAGCGGGCGGGCGTGCGGCTGCACGACGCGGAGGTCTACGCCGCCACCGTGGGTGGGATGCGAGTGGTCGAACCCGCCGCCGACCTGGCACTAGCGCTGGCCATCACCTCAGCTCGCCGCGACGTCGCCCTGCCGTCGGACGTCGTCGTGCTCGGCGAGATCGGGCTGGCCGGCGAGGTCCGACGCGTCACCGGCGTCGACCGCAGGCTCGCCGAAGCCGCCCGGCTCGGCTTCACCCACGCGCTCGTTCCCCCGGACAGCGGCGTGGCCCCGGCCGGCATGAAGATCACCGAGGTCCGCGACGTCGGGGCCGTGCTGCAGGCGATCCGCTGAGGTCGGCGGACGGCGTCACGGCACCCGGCGGAACGCGGTGGCGGCGCTGATGGCGTCGTCCACCCTGCTCATCACGTTGTACTCGCCGGCAGGCACCTCGGTGCGGGGCGCGGCGCAGCCCGGGCTCGAGGTCCGGCCCGCCCACCGCACGGCGAACGCGACGGGCTGACCGGGGACGAGGGTCCGGAGGTCGGCGCTGCCGGCGTTGACGCAGTCGTTGCTCGACCAGATCCGGGCACCGCCTGCGCCCCACACCACGATCTCCTGCCGGGCCGAGTCCAGGTCCCGGATGCAGGGCTGGTCGCTGATGTTGGTGACGACCAGCCGCAACACCGGCCGCTCCCCCACGCGATGCTCGGGACGGTCGATCTCGGCGCCCACCGTCAGCATCTGGTTCGTGCAGGGCACCGGCCCGGTCGGCGGCACGGGCACCGGCGGAGGAACCGGCACCGACCGGCGCGGCGAGTCGTCCGGGATCAGTTGCTCGGACGTGATGGGGGGACCCGACGGGCCCGACACCGGCACGGAGGACGGTCCGGGTGCAGGCCCCACCGCCCCCGGCTGCGACGACGGCGGGGGGGACGCCGAAGCGGCTTCCGGGGGCGGCGAGGCCTGCTGGGGAGCGGACGCGCTGGCATGGTTGGCCGTACGGGTCGTGGCAGCATCGGAGGTCATGGTGGGTGTCGTCAGGATGGCCACGGCCCAGGCCACCAGCACGAGCACGGTGGTCGTGGACACGACTGCGAGCCAGCGCCGCCTCCAGTAGACGGACGCGGGTAGCGGTCCCACCGGCTCCCACACATCACGCACCGTATCTGAGCGACTACCATAAGTTGCGGAATTTGCTCCGCCTCGGCGCGTCGCGACGCGCGGGTTGCACCCGCTCGGCGGAGCCGGTTCACTCCTCGCGTGGTCCCGATGTTGCTGGCACTCGAGCCCTTCTGGCCGAGTCGCCGCATCGTGCAGTTCGACGAGTTCTGTCGCCTGGTCGCGTAGCGCACCGCGCACGTTTCCCGGTCCGCCACGCGGCCTCCGCGCGTCCCACTGTCGTGGGCGCTCGCCCACGGCTCCTCGTTCCGAACCAGGAGACACCCATGTCCGTCACGGACGAACTGCTCGCCAACAACGCCAGGTACGCACAGAGCTTCTCGGGGCCGCTACCGCTGCCCCCGTCCAAGAACGTCGCCGTCGTCGCCTGCATGGACGCCCGGCTCAACGTCTACGGCATCCTCGGGCTCGGCGAGGGTGAGGCCCACGTGATCCGCAACGCCGGCGGCGTGGTCACCGACGACGAGATCCGCTCGCTGGCCATCAGCCAGCGGCTGCTCGGCACCCGGGAGATCATCCTCATCCACCACACGGAATGCGGGATGCTCACCTTCACCGACGACGAGTTCAAGAAGTCCATCCAGGACGAGACGGGGATCAAGCCCGAGTGGGCGGCCGAGGCCTTCCCCGACCTCGACGAGGACGTCCGCCAGTCGATCAACCGGATCAAGGCCAGCCCGTTCGTCCCGCACACCGACCAGGTGCGCGGCTTCGTCTTCGACGTGGCGACGGGGAAGCTGAACGAGGTCGGGTAGCAGGCCGGGCACGGGCATTGGCACGATGCGCCGGCCGTGTCACTGCCCGCTCCCGTGCCCGACCGGTGCCGGCGGGGGCATCCGCCACTATGCCGGGCGTGAGGCGCGCGCGATGATCTGCTGCAGTGCCTCGGCATGGGCCAGGAAGCGGCTGCGGCCCTCGTCCGTCGCCCGGACAGAGGTCTTCGGGACCCGGCCCAGATAGGTGCGCCGCAGCTCGACCAGGTCGTCGTTCCTCAGCGTGCTCAACTGCTTGGACAGAGCCGAGTCCGACAGCGACACCTCCTCGCGCAGGAACGCGAAGTCGCACCAGTCCACCCCGCCGAGGACCGCCATGATGGCCAGCCTGGTCGGGTCGGACAGCAGGCGGTCGAGCTCCGCGGTCATCGGGTGGCGGTCAGCCGCTGGCTCAGCGCGAAGAGCCCCGTGAACACGGCGCCGTAGATCAGCCCGGCCACGGTGTCGGGGTACGCGGCGAGGTGGGCGGTGAGCCCGGCGCCGTACTGTGCGACGAGCCAGCCGAGCACGCCGCCGAGCACCGCGATCAGGACGAAGGCGCGCGGCGCGAAGGACTGTCGTGGCTGTACGCCGCGCACCGAGCTCAGCGGCGCCGACCGGGTGGCGAACGAGACCGCCAGCACCGCCACGAACGCCATGAGCACCAGCAGCGCGAGCAGTTTCGCCCCGCCGGGGGAGACGAGGTCGTTGGCCGCACTGCCGGCTGCCACCAGTACGAACATCACGGCGTAGACCCACCATGGCAGGCGGGCGCGCCGCCGGGCGCGATCCTGGTGGTCGCGGATACTCGCCAGGGCCTCGGCGGCGTGAAGTCGTTCGTCCATGACGTACCTCGGGAGTCGTCAGCAGGCCGAGAACGGGCAGTGGCACGATCGTCAGCCGTGCCACTGCCCGATCTCGTGCTCGACTGGTACCGCACGTCCGCCCGCGACCTGCCGTGGCGCCGACCCGGCACCACCCCGTGGGGGGTGATGGTCAGCGAGTTCATGCTGCAGCAGACCCCGGTCGCGCGCGTGGAACCCGTCTGGGCGGAGTGGATGGCGCGCTGGCCCGCCCCCTCGGCGCTGGCCGCGGCGACCCGGGCCGACGTCCTGCGGGCCTGGGGCAAGCTCGGCTACCCGCGCCGTGCTCTGCGCCTGCACGAGGCCGCTGCGGTGATCGCCGCCGAGCACGACGACGTCGTCCCGTCGGACGTGACGGCGCTGGAGGCGCTGCCGGGCGTCGGCTCCTACACGGCGCGGGCGATATCCGCGTTCGGCTACGGCAGGCGCTGCCCGGTGGTCGACACGAACGTCCGGCGGGTGGTGGCGCGCGCCGTGCACGGCCGCGGTGACGCCGGACCGGCCCGCACCACCGCCGACCTCGCCGATGTGGACGCCCTGCTGCCCGCCGACGACGCGTCCGCCGCGGTCGTGTCGATCGGGTTGATGGAGTTGGGCGCGGTGGTCTGCACGGCCCGCGCCCCGCGCTGCGCCGGCTGCCCCGTCCGGTCGGAGTGCGCCTGGGTCGCGGCGGGCCGGCCCGAGTACGCCGGGCCACGCAAGCCGGTACAGGCGTTCGCCGGCACCGACCGCCAGGTCCGCGGGAGGCTGCTCGACGTGCTGCGGGGCGCTCCCGGTCCCGTCGAGCGGGCGGCGCTGGACGCGGCGTGGTCCGACGCCGCCCAGCGGGACCGCTGCCTGCACTCGCTGCTGGTGGACGGCCTCGCCGAGCAGCACGACGACGGCCGCTTCGCGCTGCCGGCCTGACCCGCTCCGACGATGGCCCAGACCGTCCGCTTCCGGTTGGACGACGACGCGCGCGCCGAGGTGGCGTCGCTCCGGGAGCGGCTGCGCTCGCTGGGCCTCGCCGTGCCGGACGACACGCCGGCCGTCACGGTGGCGGCTGCCGGGGTGGTCCCCCCGCCCGCCAGGGAGGCACTGGCCGCCGAGCTGCGGCTGCTCGTGCTGCCCTCGGTATGGCTCGCCACCCTGGGCACGGTCGCCGGGCGCCCCGACGAGCTGGTGCTGGCCGCCGTGGTCGACGCCGAACTGCTGGCCGTGCACGCCGCGGTGCACGACGCGCTGGCCGGCCGCGTCCGCGGGCCCGTCGCCGCCTACCTGCCCGGCACGTGGCTGCCGCACTGCGTGCTCGCCACCGAACGGCCCGCGGACGCGTTCGCCGCCCTACACCCGGTCACCCCGGTCCGCGCGCGCGTCGTCGAGGTCGAGGTCACCGGCTGACCGACCGGCACGCCGGGTGGTGAACACGCCGACCGCGACGACCACCACGGCGATCAGCGCGGTCATCGCCAGGTCGAACCGCGAAGCCTCGCGGGTGGCCATGTAGACGAGCATCACCGGGATCACGATCACGACGGCCCAGGTCAGCCACGGGTAGACCCACATGCGCACCGGCATCGCCGCCCCGTCCCGCTCCAGCTTCGCGCGCAGCCGCAGCTGCGACACCGCGATCACCAGGTAGACCAGCAGCGCGATCGCCCCGGACGTGGCGAGCAGGGTGGTGAAGACCGCCTCGGGCACCAGGTAGTTGGCGATCACGGTGAGGAAGCCGACGGCCGTGGACGCGAGCACGGCGACGCGGGGAACGCCGTTGCCGGTCGTCCGCATCACGGCGCGCGGCGCCTGCCCGCGGCGGCCGAGCGAGTAGATCATCCGGGAGGCCGTGTAGAGCGCGGAGTTCAGGCAGCTGGCCACGGCGACCAGCACCACGACGTCCACGATCCCCTTCGCACCGGGAACCCCGATGGCCTCCAGCGCGGACTGGTAGGAGCCCGCCTCGGCCAGCCGCGGGCTGTTCCACGGCACCAGGGCGACGACGAGCAGGATCGAGGCCAGGTAGAACACCGAGATCCGCCAGATGACCGAACGGGTCGCCCGGCCGATCTGCTCGGCCGGCTTCTCCGACTCCGCCGCCGCGATCGTCACGATCTCGGTGCCCATGAAGCTGAACATCGTGGTGAGCACGGCGGCGATCACCGCGCCGAACCCGTTCGGCAGGAACCCGCCGTCGTCGAACAGCCGCGACGCGCCGCTGACATCGCTGCTGGGGAGCAGGCCGAGCACCGCCAGCACCCCGACCGCGATGAACGCGATGATCGCGATCACCTTGAGCAGCGCGAACCAGAACTCGAACTCGCCGTAGTTGGCGACGTCGAACAGGTTGGTGGCCGTGAGCGCCAGGGTGATCGCCAGCGCCCACACCCACTGGGCGACGGCCGGCATCCACGAGTTCAGGATCGTGGCCGCTGCGGTGGCCTCCAGCGGGATCACCAGCACCCAGAACCACCAGTACAGCCACCCGACGCTGAACCCGGCCCACGGGCCGATCGCGTGGTCGGCGTAGGTGGAGAACGAGCCGGAGTCGGGCCGGGCCGCGGCCATCTCCCCGAGCATGCGCATGACGAGCACGACCAGGAGCCCGGCGAACGCGTAGGAGATGAGGACGCCCGGCCCCGCGGTGGCGATCGCGTCGGCCGAGCCGACGAAGAGACCGGCGCCGATCACTCCGGCGATGCTGATCATGGTGACGTGCCGGTTCTTCAGACCGGAGCTCAGCGCGGTACCCACCTCGGCCACGGGCCGTCCCCTTCCCCCTCGCGGACACCCCGGACCGGGGTGCGCGCATCGTCACACCAGCGGCCGGTCCCCACCACCGGAAGCCGGTCCGGGGATGGCGGCCCGGCTCCGCAGCAGCCGCATGGCGGCGCGGCGGCGCTCGCCGGTGAGCGCGTCGATGTAGAGCTCACCCCTGAGGTGGTCGGTCTCGTGCTGCAGGCAGCGGGCGAGCTCCCCGGTGCCCTCGACGGCCACGGGTCGCTGCCGGAGGTCGACGCCTTCCACCCGTGCGTAGGCCGCCCGCAGCCGGCGCGCGTGCACGCCCGGCACGGACAGGCAGGCCTCCTCGCCGTCGTACTCGCCGTCGGTCTCGACGATGCGGGGGTTGAGCACGTAGCCGAGCCGGCCCTCCACGTTGTAGGAGAAAGCCGCGAGCGACGTGCCGATCTGGTTGGCGGCCAGTCCGGCCCGTCCCGGCACCTGCACGGTGTCGAGCAGGTCGGTGACCAGCGCCTCCAGCGCGGCGTCGAACGTGGTGACGAGGTCGCACGCGGTGCGCAGCACCGGGTCGCCGAGCAGGCGCAGCGGTCGGACCGTCACTGCCCGGCCTCACCGGTGGCCGTGGCCTCGGTGAGCTTGCCGAGCTGGTCGAGCACCATCTCGTGCCACTCCAGCTCCGCGCGCAGCCGCAGGCGCGCGTGCTCGGCGACCAGGTCGTCGGCCACGGTCTGGTCGGGCCAGGTGCGGTCGTGGAGGTGGTCCAGCCTTGACAGCCGGGCGGCCAGCACCTGACGCCGGTCGTCCAGATGGCCCCGCAGCGTGCTCTCGTCGAGGTCGGACGCGGTGGCGAGCGCGAGGTCGACCGGATCGGGCCGGAACCGGACCTCCTCGAACGCCTCCGCCTGGAGGGCATGCAGCTCGCGCCTGCCCTCGGCGGTGATCTCGTACACCGTGCGCGCGGGGAGGTTGCCCTCCTGCTCGGTGCGCAGGGCCTGGACCAGCCCTTCTCCCTCGAGCCGGTGCAGCGCGCCGTACAACGAGCCGGGCCGGACGTCGGACCAGAGCTCCGCGCGGTCGACGCGGGCGTCGCGACGGATCTGGTGGCCGTACATCGCGCCCCGTTTCGCGAGCGCACTGAGCACGAACAGGCGGGTGGGATTCACGCCGGGCAGTAAAACACGAGTACTCACATGTGAGTAGTAAGAAACGCCTCCACCGCTGCCCGATAGGCGCCCGGGTCCCCCGCGTGCACGAGGTGCCCGGTGCCGGGGATCCGCACGTGGGCGGCCGCCGGCATCCGGGACGCCATCTCCGCCATCTGCCCGCCCGGCGCGACGCTGTCCCCCGCCTCGATCAGCAGGGTCGGGCAGCCGACCGCGGCCACGGCGTCCCAGTGGTGCCGCTCGGCCCACTCCGCCGCGATCCCGACCGTGTCCTCCACGCGGGCCAGCAGGTGGTAGCCGTCGGGCCGTTCCTCGACGCACTCGGTCATGTAGTCGCCGAACTCGGCGCGCGGCCAGCCGAAGGCCTGCCGCACCGCGGCGAGCGAGGGAAACGGCTGTGGCATCGCACCGAACCACGAACCGGCCTCCGCGGCGCTGCGGCCCCGGAAGTCCACCCCCATGTCCTCGACGACCAGCGCCCGCACCAGCTCGGGATGCCGCGCGGCGAGGACCAGGCCGTGCAACCCGCCCATCGAGTGCCCGACCACCACCCCGGGACCCACCTCGGCGAGCACCTCCGCCGCGTCGGCCGTCATGCGGTCGGTGGTCCACGGCCCGCGCGCATCGGACCGCCCGTGGCCCCTGGCGTCGGGACCGAGGACCCGGCCGTGCGCGCTGAGCCATCCCGCCACGGGCCACCAGGTGGTGGCCCGGCCCATCAGGCCGTGCAGCAGCAGGATCGGGATCCCCTCGCCGCCGAACTCCACCACGGCCAGGTCGAGACCGTCGCTGGTCCGCATGCTGCGCCGCATCCCGGCTAGCCTAGGTGGCATGGCCGTCGTGAAGATCAATGCCATCGAGGTACCCGAGGGCGCGGGGCCCGAACTGGAGAAGCGGTTCGCCAACCGGCTGCACGCCGTGGACGGGCAGCCGGGCTTCATCTCGTTCGAGCTGCTGCGCCCCGTCAAGGGAGAGTCGCGCTACTTCGTGCTGACGCACTGGGAGGACGACGAGTCGTTCCAGGCCTGGCGGGACGGGCCGGCCGCGGAGGCGCACGGAGGCGAGCGCGCGAAGCCCGTCGCCACGGGAGCGTCCCTGCTCGAGTTCGAGGTCGTTCAGCGCTCCACGGCTTCCTGAACCTCACGGAGGCGTCCGCTGCCGCCGCCCTCCTCGCCGGCGCCGACGCACTGCTGGTGTGCGCCGGCGCCGGGATGGGCGTCGACTCCGGTCTGCCCGACTTCCGCGGGCCGGAGGGCTTCTGGCGCGCCTACCCGCCCTACCGTGGGCTGGGACTGCGGTTCGAGGAGATCGCCGACCCGATGCACTTCGCGGCCGACCCGGAGCTGGCCTGGGGCTTCTACGGGCACCGGCTGGCCCTCTACCGGAGCACGGTGCCGCACGCCGGGTTCGGCGTACTGCTGAAGTGGGCGCAGCGGGTGCCCGTGCGCGTCTTCACGTCGAACGTCGACGGCCAGTTCCAGTGCGCCGGCTTCACCGAGGACCAGGTGACCGAGTGCCACGGCTCCATCCACCACCTGCAGTGCCTGGTCGACTGCGGGCAACCGGTGTGGCCGGCCGACGGGGTAGTGGTGGAGGTGGATCACGCAACGATGCGCGCCACCGGACCGCTGCCGTCCTGCCCGTCGTGCGGCGCGCTCGCCCGTCCCAACATCCTGATGTTCGGCGACGCCGAGTGGGTCGCCGACCGCTCCGCCGGCCAGATGCAGGCACACAACGCCTGGCTGCGTGGTCTCCGGGCAACGGGACAACGGCTCGCCGTGGTGGAACTCGGAGCGGGAACCGCACTCCCCACGGTGCGCAGAGAAGCCGAACGGGCGAGCGCGGCATCCGGGGCGCTGGTCCGGATCAACCCGCGCGAGCCGAACGTGCGTCACGGCCGCGGCGTGGCGATCGCCGCGCCCGCCGCAGCCACCCTGCTCGCCCTGGACGACCTGCTCGGCTGACCCGTCACGCCGGCACGAGGTGCGCGAGCGCCCTCTTCCAGAACGGCACGATCAGCAGGTGCCCCGCCCCCGGCACCATCTCCAGCCGCGCATCGGGCAGCTGCCGCTGCCACCAGACGCCGTGCGCCTGCCCGATCGCGTCCGCCGAGCCGTAGGCGAGCAGCACCTGCGCCGCGACGTCGGCGGGATCGAAGCCGTACGGCTGCAGCGTGTAGCCCGCGATGTCCGCGACCATCCCCGCCCCACCCTGTACGAGCGCCTCGTCGAGCATCGCCCGCACCCGGTCCGACACGCCCGGCTCCGCGAGCACCGGCCCGTCCACCTCGTCGATCCCGACGAGCCCGAAGCGGGCGTCACCGGTGAGAGCCGCCAGCACCGGCCCGAACGCGGCCGTCAGCGCCTCGTGCGCGACCTCGGCAGGCGCACCCCGGAGCGCTTCCACGCCGGCCCGGTTCTCCTCCGGGATCCACGGCACCTCCTCGTCCGGAGCCGGAGTCCCGATCACAGCCACCCGTCCGACCAGGTCAGGACGCCGGGCCGCGAGCGCGAGCGCCACCCGTCCCCCTGCCGACCAGCCCGCAACCGCAGCCGTGCTGCCTGGCGCGAGGATGCTCTCGAGCACCGCCGCGGCGTCCTCCGCCGCCGTCTCCACGGTTGCGAACGCCCCGCCGGACACCGGGTCGGACCCGCCGTAGCCGGGACGGTCGGGCGCCACCAGCCGGATCCCGCGCGCAGCGGTCTCCGCCGGGTCGGGGTCGAACGCTCCGGAACCGGGCGCCGCATGGCAGAAGAGCACCACCGGGGCACCGGCGGGGGCGTCCGGCGTGAGGTCGTGCAGCGCGACGCGGCGACCGTCGGGGCGGCGGATGTGCTGGGGAGTGCTCGTCGTCGTCATGGAAGAAGCATCTCAGCGGGTCGGTGACACCGTGGTGTCACCGTTTTCCGGGCATTCTCGACACGTGAACCGCACCGAACGGCTGTACGCGATCGCGGAGGAGCTACGTGCCGCCGGCCCGGCCGGACGCACCGGCAGCTGGCTGGCCCAGCGCCTCGAGGTATCCACCCGCACGATCAAGCGCGACGTCGAGGCCCTGCTCCAGGCCGGACTCCCGCTGTGGGCACAGGCCGGACCAGGCGGTGGCTACGTCCTGGACACCGCCACGCTGCCCCCGCTGAACATCACCGGAGCCGAGGCGGCCGCGATCGCCGTGGCACTGGCCGCCCTCCCCGCCCTGCCGTTCGCGGTGGACGCACGCAGCGCGCTGTCGAAGGTGCTCGCGGCGATGCCGGCGGCGGAGCGGGAACGCGCCGAGGCGATCGCCTCCCGGCTCTGGCTGCATGTGCCCGAGACGGCCCCGCGCCCGGCCGTCGCCAGGGTCCTCGACGAAGCCGTGCGCCGGCAGCAGGTCGTCGCCCTGCGCTACGTCGGAGGAGCGGGCGAGGTCACCGAGCGTGCCGTGGAGCCGGTGGCACTGGCCGCGACCGGCGGCCACTGGTACCTGCTCGCCTGGTGCCGGCTGCGGAAGGGACCGCGGTGGTTCCGCACCAGCCGGATCACCTCCGCGCACCTCACCGCCGAACCCGCCCCCACCCACGACGCGGCCACGCTCTTCGGCACACCCCCCGACGACGCCCGCCCCGTCACCCTCCGCTGACCCGACGCGCCCCGCGCGAGTCGCCAACTTCCCGCGCGCGAGTCGCCCGTTCCACGCCCGCGAGTCGCCCCTTTCGCACCCGCGAGTCGCCCGTCCCGGGTGCGCGAGTCGCCGTCCCCTGTGCCCGCCCCCCTGCCGCCCCTCCGAGTCGGGACGGCAGGAGGGGGCGACTCACCCGCAGAAACGGGGCGACTCGCGGGAGTTGGTCAGCGGGCCGGGGAACCGGGGTGCTCGTCCAGCTCGTCGGGGATGCCGTCGTCGTCGCTGTCGGGCAGCAGTGGGTCGGGGCGGCCGGCGCGCACCGCTTCCAGCTGCGCGGCCAGTGCCAGCCCCGTGAGCAGTGCGATACCCGTGACGTTCGCCCACAGGAGCAGGGCCATGACGGCGGTGAGAGGCCCGTAGGTGTCGTCGAACCCCGCCGCGGCCACCACGTACAGCGCGAGCAGCCCGGACCCGGCGAGCCAGGCCAGCACGGTGACCGCCGCACCCACCGCCAGCCAGCTCAGCCCCGGCTGGCGGCGGCGGGGAGCATGACGGAACAGCAGCGTCACGGCCACCACGAGGGCCGCCAGCCCGATCGGCCAGCGCAGCGCGTCCCAGACCTCCTCCGCGCCGTCACCCCAGTGGTAGACCTGCTCCATCGCCTCGCCGAACGGCTCGCCCGCCACGATCAGCAACAGGCCGAACGCCATCGCGACGCCCGCCGTCGCCGTCAGCACCGCGGCACGGCCGTACTTGCGCAGTGCCTGCCGGTCCCGCTTGGTGCCGTAGATCCGGTTCGCGCCCCGCTCCAGCTGGGCGAACGCGGAGGTGGCGGCAACGAACGCGGTGGCCAGGCCGAGCAGGACCACCACCTCGGCGCGCTCGCTCCCCTCGTCGGGACGCCCGTCGAGCACCTCGGAGAGAAGCGAGTCGCTGCTGCCCGGGGAGATCGCCACCACCGTGCGCGCGACGACCTCGGCGAACGACTCCACACCGAGCGCGCTCGCCAACCCGGCCCCGGCGATCACCAGCGGCACCGCGGCCAAGGCCAGCTGCAACGCGAAAGCGCGGGCGTGGCTGAACCCGTCGCCGTAGCGGAACCTCACGAACGCCGTGGCCAGAAGGTGGCCGAGGCCGTAGCGACGCACCGTGTGCCACGCGTCGTCGGCCGACAGCTCCTCGCCGGACATCAGCTCGGTCTCCGGGACCACGCGAACCGAGCTCACGCACCGAACCTACCGGCCCCCGAGGTTCAGGAAAGCCACTTTCCTGCCCGGAGAGGGCCTGAAAGTGGCTTTCCTGAACTTACGGGACGCGAGACGCGGAACGGCCCGCCCGGGCGGAGCCGGGCGGGCCGTTCGCGGTTGTGCTTGTCGATCAGTCGTCGCTGGACTTCGCCAGGTCGACGGGCGGGGCGTCAGGGACCGTGACGGGCTTCGGCTCACCGCGGAAGGTGAACTTCGCCTTGTCGTCAGCGGCCCGGGACCCCTCGGGGGCGTCGGAGTCGACACCCTCGACGTCGACCACCACGATCTGGCCGGGCTCGATCTCGCCGAACAGGATCTTCTCCGACAGCTGGTCCTCGATCTCGCGCTGGATGGTGCGGCGCAGCGGCCGGGCGCCCAGCACGGGGTCGAACCCGCGCCGCGCGAGCAGCCCCTTCGCCGCAGGCGTCAGCTCGATGGCCATGTCCTTGTTGGCCAGCGCAGCCTCCACCCGCGTGATCATGAGGTCGACCATCGTGATGATCTGCTCCTCGGTGAGCTGGTGGAACACGACGATGTCGTCGATGCGGTTGAGGAACTCCGGCCTGAAGTGCTTCTTCAGCTCGTCGTTGACCTTGTTCTTCATCCGCTCGTAGTTCGACACCTCGTCGTTGCCCTGGGCGAACCCGAGGCCGACCGCCTTGGAGATGTCCTGCGTGCCGAGGTTCGAGGTGAAGATGATGACGGTGTTCTTGAAGTCCACCGTCCGGCCCTGACCGTCGGTCAGGCGGCCGTCCTCGAGGACCTGCAGGAGGGTGTTGTAGACCTCCTGGTGGGCCTTCTCGATCTCGTCGAACAGCACCACGGAGAACGGCTTGCGGCGCACCTTCTCGGTGAGCTGGCCGCCCTCCTCGTAGCCCACGTACCCGGGAGGGGCACCGAAGAGCCGCGAGGCGGTGTAGCGGTCGTGGAACTCGCCCATGTCGATCTGGATGAGCGCGTCGTCCTCGCCGAACAGGAAGCTCGCCAGCGCCTTGGACAGCTCGGTCTTACCGACACCCGAGGGGCCGGCGAAGATGAACGAGCCGGACGGGCGCTTCGGGTCCTTCAGGCCGGCCCGCGTGCGGCGGATGGCCTGCGAGACCGACTTGACGGCCTCCTCCTGGCCGATGATCCGCTTGTGCAGCTCGTCCTCCATGCGGAGCAGACGCGTGGTCTCCTCCTCGGTGAGCTTGAACACGGGGATACCGGTCCAGTTGGCGAGCACCTCGGCGATCTGCTCGTCGTCGACCTCGGCGATGACATCGAGGTCGCCGGACTTCCACTGCTTCTCCCGCTCGCCCTTCTGAGCGAGAAGCTGCTTCTCGGAGTCGCGCAGATGCGCGGCCCGCTCGAAGTCCTGCGCGTCGATCGCCGACTCCTTGTCGCGACGCACGGCCGCGATCTTCTCGTCGAACTCGCGCAGATCCGGCGGCGCGGTCATGCGGCGGATCCGCATCCGGGCGCCGGCCTCGTCGATCAGGTCGATCGCCTTGTCGGGCAGGAAGCGGTCGCTGATGTACCGGTCGGCCAGCGTGGCCGCGGCGACGAGCGCCGGGTCGGTGATGGTGACCCGGTGGTGCGCCTCGTAGCGGTCGCGCAGCCCCTTCAGGATCTCGATGGTGTGGCCGACACTCGGCTCGCCCACCTGGATCGGCTGGAAGCGGCGCTCCAGCGCCGGGTCCTTCTCGACGTACTTGCGGTACTCGTCGAGCGTGGTGGCACCGATGGTCTGCAGCTCACCACGTGCCAGCATCGGCTTGAGAATGCTGGCGGCGTCGATCGCGCCCTCGGCGGCACCGGCACCCACGAGGGTGTGGAGCTCGTCGATGAACAGGATGATGTCGCCGCGCGTGCGGATCTCCTTGAGCACCTTCTTGAGGCGCTCCTCGAAGTCACCGCGGTAACGGGAGCCGGCGACCAGTGAACCCAGGTCGAGCGTGTAGAGCTGCTTGTCCTTGAGCGTCTCGGGCACCTCGCCCTTGACGATGCCCTGGGCCAGCCCCTCGACGACGGCGGTCTTGCCGACGCCGGGCTCGCCGATCAGGACGGGGTTGTTCTTGGTCCTTCGGGAGAGGACCTGCATGACCCGCTCGATTTCCTTCTCCCGGCCGATGACCGGGTCCAGCTTGCCCTCACGGGCCGACTGGGTGAGGTTGCGACCGAACTGGTCGAGAACCAGCGACGACGACGGGGTGCCCTCGCCACGACCACCGGAGGTGCCCTCGGCGGGCTCCTTGCCCTGGTAGCCGGACAGCAGCTGCAGGACCTGCTGGCGGACGCGGTTGAGGTCCGCACCCAGCTTCACGAGGACCTGCGCGGCAACTCCCTCACCCTCGCGGATGAGGCCGAGCAGGATGTGCTCGGTGCCGATGTAGTTGTGGCCGAGCTGAAGCGCCTCGCGCAGAGACAGCTCCAGCACCTTCTTGGCCCGCGGCGTGAACGGGATGTGCCCGCTCGGTGCCTGCTGGCCCTGACCGATGATCTCCTCGACTTGCTGGCGGACGCCCTCCAGGGCGATCCCGAGGGACTCCAGGGCCTTGGCGGCCACTCCCTCGCCCTCGTGGATGAGGCCAAGGAGGATGTGCTCGGTGCCGATGTAGTTGTGGTTGAGCATCCTGGCCTCTTCTTGGGCCAGAACGACAACACGCCTCGCTCGGTCGGTGAACCTCTCGAACATTTACACTCCTAGCCTGGCTGCGCCATGCACCGGCGCGCGCTGCGCCGCGTACACCCCGGGTACCACTGTATCGGCCCAGGGGGGATGGTCGCCCGGGTCGTTCGTAGTGGAAACAACGTCGCAACGCCTGTCCGGATTCCCGATCGGCCCATTGCCGGGGTGGACCCGCTGGTCAGCCTGCCGGGGCGGCCGCACGCTCCGCAGCCTTGTCCGCACGCCACCCGTCCTCGTTGCGTCCGCGTCTCCAGTATCCGGAGACCGACAGCAGTTCGCGGGCCACCTCGCGCTCGCCGACAAGGTGGGTCCGCACCCCGCGTACCAGGCCCGCTTCGCCGTGAACGAACGCATGGACGCGCCCGTGGGGAAAGGTCATGGCGCGCACGGCCGCGAGCAGCTGATCGGGCGTGTCCGCATTGCGGTGGAGCCAGGTGACCCGCAGATCCCCCGGCGAACTCAGGTGCTGCTGTTCGGCGGCGTCGGCCACCTCGAGGACGGCGTGGACGGGCACCCCCGCCGGAACGCGTTCGCAGGCCGCGCCGATAGCGGGCAGCGCACTCTCGTCACCCACCATCAGGTGCCAGTCGGCCTCGGGGTCCGGCGCGTACGCGCCGCCGGGACCCAGCAGCCGCAGCACGTCGCCGGGGCGGGCCGCTGCCGCCCACGGCCCTGCGACACCCGTGTCGCCGTGCACGACGAAGTCGATCGCCAGCTCACCGGCGTGCGGATCGAAGGAACGCACCGTGTACGTCCGCGTGATCGGCCATTGTTCGCGTGGCAGCTCCGCCCGGATCACGTCCATGTCGAACGGCTCTGGACAGGCAACGCCTGCGCGCGGAAAAACGATCTTCACGTAGCGGTCGGTGTAGGGCGTGTCGGGGAAACCGTCGAGGTCACCGCCCCCCGCCACCACTCGGATCATGTTCGGGGTCAGCCGTTCGGTGCGGCGGACCTCCAGGACGGTCGTCCTACGGGCCACGGGGCCTCCTCTGCCGGGTTAGGTCACCCTAAACAGAAGACGGGGCCGGCGCACCCCGCCGACCCCAACCCGTCCCCTGAACTCAGTTCTCCTGGTGGTATGCGTCGAGCACCTCGGCCGGAATACGGCCCCGGTCGGAAACCTTCATGCCCCGCTTGCGGGCCCAGTCGCGAATCGCCTGGTTCTGCTCCCGGTCGATGGACGGACGGCGCGCCGGAGCGCTCGTTGCCGTACCACCACGGCGGCGTCCGCCACCGGAACGACGGGCGGCCGCGACGAACGCCGCGAGTGAGTCCCGCAGCTTCTCCGCATTGTCCTTCGAGAGGTCGATCTCGTAGTTCTTGCCGTCGACACCGAACTCGACCGTCTCGTCGGCAGCCTCTCCGTCCAGGTCGTCGATCAGTCGGATCTCACGGATCTGCGCCACCGTCGCAGCCCTCCATACTTCATCGTTGTTGTTCTGCGGCGACGCCGCATCAACGCGCACGATATATCCAATTCAGTGCGACTGTCGAGTCGGGCCGCCCAACACTGCCGGTAGTTACTCAGAACGCACGATCGGGTACAGAATGGTCTCCCGGATTCCGAGCCCTGTGAGCGTCATGAGCAGCCGGTCGATGCCCATTCCCATCCCACCCGACGGCGGCATTCCGTACTCCATCGCACGCAGGAAGTCCTCGTCGAGCTGCATCGCCTCGACATCTCCTGCCGCGGCGAGCAGGGACTGGGCGTAGAGCCTTTCCCGTTGCTCGACGGGATCGACCAGTTCGGAGTACGCGGTGGCGAGCTCCGTGCCGAACACGATCAGGTCCCATGCCTCGGCGAGCCGCGGCTCGGCGCGGTGGCGCCTGGTCAGCGGGCGGACCTCGATCGGGTAGTCGCGAACGAACGTCGGCTCGACGAGTGTGTGCTCCACAAGCTTCTCGAACAGTTCCAGCACGATCTCACCCGCACTCAATGAATCCTTGAGTTCGACGTCGTGCGTCGCTGCGAGCTTCCGCAGATCCTCGACCGGAGTGTCCAGGGTCACCTCTTGGCCGACCGCCTCCGTGACAGCCGCGTGCAGCGTCACCGATCGCCATGGGGCGCCCAGATCGTGTTCGGTGCCGTCGTGGTGGCGGACCACCGTCGAACCGAAGACGGCACGCGCGGAGGCCAGCACCATCTCGCGTGTCAGATCGGCCATGTCGTCGTAGGTCGCGTACGCCTGGTACGCCTCGAGCATCGCGAACTCCGGCGAGTGCGTGGAGTCGATGCCCTCGTTCCGAAAGTTCCGATTGATCTCGAAGACTCGTTCGATACCGCCCACCACGCTGCGCTTCAGGAACAGTTCCGGGGCGATCCGCAGGTACAGATCGACGTCGAGCGCGTTGGCATGGGTGACAAACGGACGCGCAGTGGCGCCGCCGTGCTGCAGTTGCAGCATCGGTGTCTCGACCTCGACGAAGTCGCGCTCGTGGAGCACCGACCGGAGCGTCCGAACGACCTGAGCGCGGTTGCGGACCATCTCCCGTGCCTGTGGCCGGACGATGAGGTCGACATAACGCTGGCGCACGCGCATCTCCTCGGAGAGCTCGCGATGTGCCACCGGCAGCGGGCGCACGGCCTTGGCCGCCATCTCCCAACGGTCGGCCATCACCGACAGCTCGCCTCGGCGGGAGGTGGCCACCTCGCCGTGCACGAAGACGTGGTCGCCGAGATCGACGCTGGTCTTCCAGCGGGCCAGCTCCTCATCGCCC
The DNA here is from genome assembly GCF_050948425.1 of Pseudonocardia xinjiangensis. Classification (NCBI taxonomy): domain Bacteria; kingdom Bacillati; phylum Actinomycetota; class Actinomycetes; order Pseudonocardiales; family Pseudonocardiaceae; genus Pseudonocardia; species Pseudonocardia xinjiangensis. Next base: position 7,506,089 of record NZ_CP192009.1, read on the forward strand.
ACCAGCGCGAGGCTCAGCATCGCCTGCAACTCCGTGCCGTCGCCCTCCCGCAGCGTGGCGAAGCAGAGCTTGCCGGTGTTGCGCAGGAAGATCACCCGGCCGGTGACACCGACCTGCTCGCCGGTGCCCGTGTCGGGCGGCAGATCCGGATGGGCGGCCCGCACGTCGCGGAGGCTGTGCGTGCGCTCGACCGCGACCGGATAGGGGTCCCGGCCCTGGGCGAGCATCTCCGCCCGCTTGGCCCGGCGCACCCGCATCTGTTCGGGAAGCTCGTTGTCGGGGCCGTCGAGGGGGTCGGTGCTCACAGACTCCAGGTTAGTGACGCCCGCTCCCGGGTTTCCGGCCGGTCTTCCCGGCCCGATCCGCGGCGACGTACGGTCGATCGTGTGACGACATCCCGGGCCCGGTCCTTCGGCACCGCGGCCGCCGAATACGCCCGCCACCGTCCGGAGTACGCGGACAACGCCGTCGACTGGGCCCTGGAACCCGTGGCCGCCCGGCCCTCGCTCCAGCTACTCGATCTCGCTGCCGGCACGGGAAAGCTGACCGGCGCGCTGCACGCCCGGGGTCCCGTCATCGCCGTCGAGCCCGACCCGGCGATGCTCGCCGAGCTGCGGTCCCGGTTCCCCGACGTCGACGCGCGCGAGGGCAACGCGGAGTCGATCCCGTTGCCGGACGCGTCGGTCGACGCCGTGCTGGTCGGTCAGGCCTGGCACTGGTTCGACCCGGAGCGCGCGCTGCCGGAGATCGCCCGCGTCCTGCGGCCCGGTGGGGTGCTCGCCGCCCTGTGGAACGGCGACGACGCGAATGTCGAGTGGGTCGCCGGCTATCACAAGGCCGCAGCCCTGATCGAGCGCCGGGTCCGCGACCGCGCCGACTCCGGCCTCCGGCTGCCCGAGCACGAGGCCTTCGAGGCGAGCGAGCACACCGTACTGCCCAACCCGGTGCGCACCACGATCGACGGCCTGGTCGCAACCCTCGGCACGCACTCGTGGGCGCTCGTCGCCGATCCCGCCGACCGCGACGCGGCGCTGGCACGGGTCCGGGCCTACCTCGCGACGCGCCCCGAGACGTCGGCAGGCGAGTTCGAGCTCCCGCTCGTGACCGACGTGGTGCGGATGTTGCGCAGGTAGGTCAGCCGCAGACCCAGCAGCGTCAGGTCGGGCACGAACTCGGTGATCGTCTCCGAGTTCCCGACCATCAGCGGCGCGAGGCCGCCGGTGGCCAGCACCGTGACCGGGCCTGCCTTGGGCCCGAGCTCGGCGAGGATGCGTCCGACCAGCCCGTCCACCTGGCCGGCGAACCCGTAGAGCACCCCGGACTGCAGGCACTCCACCGTGTTCTTGCCGATCACCGAGCGGGGCGGGACCAGCTCGACGGTGCGTAGTGCGGCCGCGCGGGTGGCCAGCGCCTCCAGCGAGATCTCGATGCCGGGGGCGAGCGCACCACCGAGGAACTCCCCCTTCGCGGACACCACGTCGATGTTCGTGGACGTCCCGAAGTCGACGACGATGCACGCGGTGTCGAACAGGCGATGGGCGGCGAGGGTGTTCATCACGCGGTCGGTGCCCACCTCCTTCGGGTTGTCGACCAGCAGCGGAACGCCCGTGCGCACGCCGGGCCCCACGACGACGTTCGGGTCACCGCGGCGGTCGATGAGCAGCCGCAGCTCACGGAGCAGGCTCGGCACGGTGGACAGGGCCGCGATGCCGGTGACCTCGCCCGCGTAGCGGCCGAGCAGGCCGTCGACGGCGACGGCGAGCTCGTCGGCGGTCATGCGCGGGTCGGTGCGCATCCGCCAGTCGCGCACCAGTGGCGGGTCGACCTCGGGCTCGCCCTCGGTGCCGGTGTCCGCGTAGAGCCCCAGCGCGATCTGGGTGTTGCCGACGTCCACGCAGAGCAGCACGGCGCCGTCCCCCCTACAGCTGCACGGAGATGTTGTCGATCAGGCGGGTGCGCCCGAGCCGCGCCGCCACCAGGAGCCGCGCGCGACCCGCTGTGGGGTCCGGCCGCAGGTCGGGGTCGCGCAGCTCGAGGTACTCCACCTGCAGCGCGGGCTCCTCCGCCAGCACCGCGCGCGCCGCGTCCAGCACGGCCTCCGGGCCGCGGGCCGACACCGCCGCCCCGGCGGACAGCGCGCGCCGCAGTGTGGCCGCCCTGGGCCGCTCCTCGGCTGAGAGGTAGACGTTGCGGCTCGAGAGCGCCAGGCCGTCGGGCTCCCGGACGGTGGGCACTCCGACCACCGACACCGGGAAGTCCAGGTCGCGCGCCATCCTCCGGACCAGGATCAGCTGCTGGTAGTCCTTCTCGCCGAAGAACGCCACGTCCGGGGCGACGATGTGGAAGAGCTTCGCGACCACCGTGAGCACACCACCGAAGTGCCCGGGCCGGGCGGCGCCCTCGAGCTCGTCACCGAGCCGACCGGGCACGATCGTGGTGTCGGCGCCGTCGGGGTACATGTCGGTCACCTCGGGGAGGAACACCAGCTCGACGCCCTCCTCCCGGCACACGTCGAGATCGGCCTCGAGCGGTCGGGGATAGCGGTCGAGGTCCTCGCCCGCCCCGAACTGCAGCGGATTCACGAAGATCGACACCGCCGTGACGGTGGCACCGGGAGCGCGCCGGGCGTGCCGGATCAGCTCCCGATGGCCCTCGTGCAGTGCGCCCATCGTCGGGACGAGCACCACCCGGCGGCCCGCGCCGCGCAGTGCGCGCGTCACCGGCGCGATCTCGGCGGGCGAGCGGTGCACGACCAGCTGGCCCGGGGCGTAGCCGCCCTGCGTACGAACCGTCATGTGGAGCCTTCCAGAACGGCGAGCACGTCCTTCTCGGCGTACTCGGACAGCAGACCGGCCGCGAACGCCCGCCGCGCCGTGCGGGCGGCGAGCACCCGGTAGGTCTGCGCGAGGTCGGGGTCGGCGGAGGAGAGCTCGCGCAGGTGCGTGCGCACCGTCTCGACGTCGCCGCGCGCGACCGGGCCCGTCAACGCGCGGTCCCCGTGGCGCAGCGCGTTGTCCAGAGCAGCCGACAGCAGCGGCGCGACGAGCTGTTCGGCCGGGCTGATGCCGGCCCGCTCCAGGGTCTCGACGCAGTCGCGGACGAGCGTGACGAGATGGTTGGCGCCGTGGGCCAGCGCAGCGTGGTAGAGCGGGCGGACCTCCTCCGAGATCCGCACCGGCTCGGCGCCCATCTCCACCACGAGCGCCTCGCCGACGCTCCACGCGGCCTCGTCACCTCCCGTGGCGGTGACACCGACGCTGCAGCCGGCGAGCCGCGCGACGTCCTCGGTGCGGCCGGTGAATGTCATCACCGGGTGCAGGGCCAGCGGCAGCACGCCGTGCTCGGCGGCCGGGGCGAGCGCAGCCACCCCGTGGGCACCTGAGGTGTGCACGACGATCTGGCCGGGACGGAAGCTGCCTGCGGCGGCCAGCCCACGTACCAGGCCGGGCAGCACGTCGTCCGGGACGGCGAGGAGCGCGAGGTCGGCACCCGCCACGACCTCGTCGGGGGCCAGGAGCGGCACGCCGGGCAGCAGCGCCTCGGCGCGCTTGACCGACGCCCGGGACACCCCGGAGGTGGCGACCACCCGGTGTCCCGCGGCCACCCACGCCGCACCCACGACGGCCCCGACCCGTCCTGCCGAGACGACCCCGACGGCGAGCCGGGCCGGCCTGCCTGCACCCATCACCATCTCCTCGCTCGGCCGTGCCGCTGGGGTACCGGACGACGAGCCACCGCCGCGACGCGAGCACAGGTTACGCGGCCGGGCGAGTGCGACGGGCAGCCGACCTGGGCGGCACCGGTTCGGGTGGCCCCGGTCAGGGGTGTCGGGGCGGCCAGCTCTGCGGGGGCGCATCGGGGGGCATGGACGCCGCCGGGGGCGGTCCGGGCGGCGGTGGCGTCCAGGTCTGGTTGCCCCGGTGCCGCATGGCCACCGTCAACGCCTCGGGGTGGCCCACGGCGCGGGCGCGCGCCTGGCGCAGGCCGGCCAGCGCCTCGTCGTGCCGGAACACCCCGGAGGGTCCAACCGCACCACGCTCCATCCGCGCCCGGAGGAACGCGAGCTCGGTGACGGCGTCCTGGTACTCCGAGACGGCCTTCGCCACCTGCCGGCCCGAGCCCCGCCGCACCGCGGCCCGCCAGCCGCGCCTGCCGGCCAGGCTGGACAGCAGCGGGACCTCGCTCGGGGCGATCCAGCCGGCCCGGGCGAAGCCGGGCAGCTGGTCGATCACGGTGCGCTGCTCGCGCCTGCGCTGCCACACCACGACGGCCGCAACGGCCAGGAACATCGGCACCATGATGAACCCGTAGACCGTGAAGAACACGGCACCGCCGTACAGCGAGGCCGACGCGTTCCAGAGCGCGTGCAGCGTCACCGCCAGTAGATAGCCGACGGGCACGGTGACCAGTGCGACGCCGAGGCTGCGGCTGCGGGCGGCAATCCCGGCGCCGATCCCGGTCATCACCGTGAACAGCGGGTGGGCGAACGGCGAGAGCACACCGCGCAGCAGGAGCACGGCCACCACCCCGCTGCCCTGACCGACCATGTCGCCCTCGGAGAAGGCCCGGCCGATGTAGAGGATGTTCTCGGTGAACGCGAACCCCGCCCCCACCAGCCCGGCGTAGACGATCCCGTCGACGATCCCGTCGAACTCCCGCCTGCGCAGAGCCAGCAGGCCGACGACGAAGATGCCCTTCACCGCCTCCTCCACCACCGGGGCGATCGCGACCGTCCCGAGGACGTCACCGCTTCCGCGGCCGACGACCTCGTCGGCCACCAGCACCGCGCTCGAGTTGATCAGCAGCGCCGTGAGGGCGGCGAAGCAGGCGCCCCACAGGAACGCGGTCAGCAGCAGCCGCGGCGGCTCCGGCTCCCAGCGGTCGACCCACAGGAACGTCGCGACCACGGGGCCGACCGGCAGCAGCGCGCACAGCGCACCGACCAGGACTCCGCCCGGCCCGACCGTGCTGCCGAACACCCCGAGGACGATCAGCCCGCAGATCGCGAGCGCCACGAGTCCGAGGACCGGGCCGAGCACGCCGCGGCGCTGCCGTCCGATTGTGGGCATCGGAACGGCCCGGGTCGCCTGCGCCATGGGCCGAGAGCCTACGGGCGCCCACTACGGGGCGTGCACGTCACTCACCCGGCTTCTCGCGCGGCTCGTCATCCGGGGTACGGCAGCACCATTCCAACCACAGAGCGCCACCGACGAGGACGAGAGCGCACGCCAGGCCGACGCCGGCCGCCAGTGAGTCGTCGGCCGCGGCCGTGACGTCGGCGGCCCGGGGCAGCACGTGGGCGAGCAGCCCGGCCCATACGCCCGCCATGACCGCGCCGGCCAGCGACGACGCCTTGGCGACGAGCACCGCCCTCGCCGCCACCAGCGGTTGTACCGGCTGCGTTCCCGGCCGGTGCCGGATGCGGGCGCGCAGCGCGCTCCCGGCCAGAGCCTCGGCCACCCCCAGCACGCCCAACGTCGCCCCGGCCGGGAGCGGGAGCGCCGGCAGCGAGTTGTAGGTGAGCCGCACGATCAGGTTCACGACCAGTCCCGTCACGAGCGCGACGGCGAGCAGGTGGCGCGGGCGCGTCAGCGTCATGGCACGAGCACCAGGTCGTCCCGTCGCCGCATCCCGGACTCGGCGTCCGGCCCCAGCGCCGCCAGCAGCGCGGCGACCGGGCCGTGGCCGGGTAGCTGCGCGTCCGCGTCCACGTCGAGCCAGGGCCGCAGCACGGTGGCGCGCTCGGGCGTGCCGGGGTGCGGCAGCAGGAGGTCCGGATGCGTGCTCCGCACCGGGCCGTCCGGGCCGTCCACCGTGACGACGTCGACGTCCAGCGTCCGGGGACCCCAGCGGACCTCGCGGATCCGGCCGGACGCCTCCTCCAGGCCCTGTCCGCGGCGCAGCCACCCCCAGGCGTCGGTCCGGGGGTCGTCGACGACGACCACGGCGTTGAGGAAGTCGTCCTGCTCCACACCGCCCCAGGGGGACGTCTCGTACACCGGCGACGCCGTGACCAGCACGCCGGCGAACCCCTCGACGGCCGCCCGCAGGTGGGCGAACCGGTCACCCAGGTTCGATCCCAACGACAGCACGGCGCGGGTCACGCTGGGATGATCCGGGGCTGCGGGTCGCGGCGCGAGCGGTGGACCACCACGGACACGTCGGCGAACTCCAGCGGGATAGGAGCCTGCGGCTTGTGCAGCACGACCTCGACGGACTGCACGCGGCCGTCGGTCATGACCTCGTCGGCGACGCGTCCCGCCACTGCCTCGATGAGGTTGTACGGCTCACCACCGACGATCGCGGCGACCCGCTGGGCGAGCACCCCGTAGTGCAGGGTGTCGGTGAGGTCGTCCGACGCCGCGGCCGCGGCCAGGTCCATCCAGACCGTGACGTCCACGACGAAGTCCTGCCCGTCGCGGCGCTCGTGGTCGAACACCCCGTGGTGCCCGCGGACCTTCAGCCCTCGCAGCTCGATCCGGTCGGTCATCGCCCGTCCTGGGAGGCGGTGCTGGCCCGGGACGTACCCAGCTGCCATGCCGCGGCCACCGCGACCGCGTCCAGTGTGCTGTGCACGTCGTGCACGCGCACGCCCCACGCACCGTTGTAGGCCGCCAGCGCACTCACCGCCGCCGTGGCACCGTCGCGGTAGTCGAACGGCCGCGGCGTGCCGTCGGCGTCGGCCAGCAACTGGCCGAGGAAGCGCTTGCGGGAGGCACCGACCAGCACCGGGAAGCCGAGCGCGGTCAGCACGTCGAGCCTGCGCAGCAGCGCCCAGTTGTGTGCCGCGGTCTTCGCGAAGCCCAGACCGGGGTCGAGCACCAGGCTCGACGGCTCGACGCCCGCCAGTACGGCTGCGTCCACCCTGGCCACGAGCTCGTCACGCACCTCACCGACCACGTCCTCGTAGGTGGCGAGCGAGTTCATCCGGTCGCTGTGCCCCCGCCAGTGCATCAGGATCCACGGCACGCGCGCCTGAGCGACGGTGGCGGCCATCGCGCGGTCGGCGAGGCCACCGGAGACGTCGTTGACGACGGAGGCACCCGCCTCGACGGCCGCCTCGGCCACCGCCGCCCTCGTGGTGTCGATGCTGACCCGCACACCCTCCGCCACCAGGTCCCGGATCACCGGGAGCACCCGGGCCTTCTCCACGTCGGCCTCGACACGGCCGGCGCCGGGGCGGGTGGACTCACCGCCCACGTCGACGAGGTCGGCCCCGGCCTCGTGCATCGCGACGCCGTGCGCCACCGCGTGCTCACGGTCCAGGTAGCGGCCCCCGTCCGAGAACGAGTCGGGCGTGACGTTGAGGACGCCCATCACCACGCACCGCCCGGGCCGGGGCAGTCCGGGTAGCTCCGGGCGGGTGCCCACGCGCCTCACCCGCTCCGGATCAGCGAGAGCGCCTCGGCCCGCGACGTCGGCGAGGACTGGAACATCCCGCGGACCGCTGACGTGACGGTGCGCGACCCCGGCTTGCGGATGCCCCGCATGCCCATGCAGAGGTGCTCGGCCTCGATCACGACGATCACACCGCGCGGGACGAGCTTGCGCACCATCGCGTCGGCGACCTGCCCGGTGAGCCGCTCCTGCACCTGCGGGCGCCGCGCGTAGAGATCGACCAGACGTGCCAGCTTGGACAGCCCGGTGACGCGCCCATCCACGTTCGGAATGTAACCGACGTGCGCCATGCCGTGGAAGGGCACCAGGTGGTGTTCGCACGTGCTGAACACCGGGATGTCCTTGACGAGGATGAGCTCCTGATGGTGCTCGTCGAACGTCTTCTCCAGCACGGTGTCCGGATCGACGTACAAGCCGGCGAAGATCTCCTCGTAGGCCCGGGCGACCCGGGCCGGGGTGTCGCGCAGACCGTCGCGCTCGGGATCCTCCCCGATCGCGATCAGCAACTCGCGCACGGCGGCCTCGGCGCGTTCCCGATCCATCCTGGGCTTACCGTCCGCGGCGCCCCGCTCGAACGCCTCGGCCGCGGAGGCTCCCGTGTCGCCCAGTGCTCCCGAGCTCAGCGCGACCCGTCCTCGTCCGGACCCTTACCGTTCTCCTGCGGCGGTGCGGGCGGCGGAACGGGCCCGTCGGCGTGACCGTTGCCCGCGGCGGGCGGGGCGGTCGGCGGCCACGGCGGCTGCTGCCACTGCCCAGCCGGCGGCCAGGGCTGGCCGTGCGGCGTGGTGGCGGGACGCCAGTCGGCCGGCGCACCGTAGTTAGGCTGTACCGAGTTGGGCTGGCCGGCGCCGGGCTGCTGCGCGGGGGGCCCGGGCTGCTGCATCGGAGGGGGACCCCAGTTCTGCTGGGGAGCCGTCGGCGGCCCGTACCCGCCAGGGGCAGTGGCCGGGAACGGAGGCTGACCGGGACCGGCGGGATACCCACCGTGCGGGCCGGGACCGGGCGTGGGCACCGGACCCCCGTTGGGCCCGGGGGTGGGCACCGCGTAACCGCCGCCCGGGTAGGACCCGACGGGGGCGGGCTCGCGCTGCGGCTCGGTGTTGGGCGGCCACGGCTCGCCACGCTCCCTGGCCCGCTCGGCCGGAGTCTGGATCGGCGGCTTGTCCGACGGGGTGCGCCCGCCGAAGTCGTTGAACGCGGTGATCCGCGGCCGCTTCTCCACCCGGTCGAAGATGCGCTCGAGGTCCCGGCGGGTGAGCGTCTCCTTCTCCAGGAGCTCGAACACCAGGTCGTCCAGCACGTCGCGGTAGGTGTTGAGGATCTCCCAGGCCTCCGTGTGCGCGGCCTCGATCAGCGCGCGCACCTCCTCGTCGATCTCGTGGGCGACCTCGAGGGAGTAGTCGGCCTGGTTGCCCATCGACCGGCCGAGGAACGGGTCGCCCTGGTCGCGGCCGTAGCGGACGGCGCCCAGCCGAGCGCTCATGCCGTACTCGGTGACCATCGCCTTGGCGATCTTCGTGGCCTGGTCGATGTCGGAGGAGGCACCGGTGGTGGGCTCGTGGAAGACGAGCTCCTCCGCCGACCGGCCGCCCATCGCGAACACCAGCCGCCCGATCATCTCCGAACGGGTCATCAGACCCTTGTCGTCCTCGGGGACGACGAGCGCGTGGCCACCGGTGCGCCCGCGGGGCAGGATCGTGAGCTTGTAGACCGGCTCCAGGTCCGGCATCGCCCAGGCCGCGAGCGCGTGGCCGCCCTCGTGGTAGGCGGTGATCTTCTTCTCCTGCTCGGAGATGATCTTGCCCTTGCGCCGCGGACCGCCGACGACGCGGTCGACGGACTCCTCCAGCGCCGCGCCGTTGATCAGCGTGCCGTTCTCCCGCGCCGTGAGCAGCGCGGCCTCGTTGACGACGTTGGCGAGGTCGGCGCCGGACATGCCGACCGTGCGCTTGGCCAGGCCCTCGAAGTCGACGTCGTTCGCGAACGGCTTGCCCTTGGAGTGGACGGCCAGGATCGCGCGCCGGCCCGCGAGGTCGGGGGCGCCGACCGGGATCTGGCGGTCGAAGCGGCCGGGGCGCAGCAGCGCGGGGTCGAGGATGTCGGGCCGGTTGGTGGCCGCGATCAGGATGATGCCGCCACGGGCGTCGAACCCGTCCATCTCGACGAGTAGCTGGTTGAGCGTCTGCTCGCGCTCGTCGTGGCCACCGCCGAGGCCCGCGCCGCGCTGGCGGCCGACCGCGTCGATCTCGTCGACGAAGATGATGCAGGGCGAGTTCTGCTTGGCCTGCTCGAACAGGTCGCGCACCCGGGACGCACCGACACCGACGAACATCTCGACGAAGTCGGAGCCGGAGATCGTGTAGAACGGCACGCCCGCCTCGCCCGCCACGGCGCGCGCGAGCAGCGTCTTGCCGGTGCCGGGAGGGCCGTACAGCAGCACGCCCTTCGGGATCTTCGCGCCGAGCGCCTGGTAACGGCCGGGGTTCTGCAGGAAATCCTTGATCTCGTGGAGCTCTTCGACCGCCTCGTCGGCGCCCGCGACATCACCGAAGGTGGTCTTCGGCATGTCCTTGTTGAGCTGCTTGGCCTTCGACTTGCCGAAGGACATCACGCGGTTCCCGCCGCCCTGCGCGTTGTTCATCATCCAGAACAGGATGAGCAGCACGAGGCCGAGCGGGATCAGGTAGATGAGGATCGTGGTCAGGAACGACTCCTGGCGCACGACCGTGTTGAACGACGGCTTGTTGCCCGCCGTCTCCAACGCCTGCACGATGGGGCCACTGGTCTGTGCCGGGTACTGGGTGATGACCTGGGTGGCGCCGTTGACCGGCTGGTTCAGGGTGAGGCGCAGCTGCTGCTCGTTGTCCTCGATCAGCGCGTCCTTGACGTTGCCGCTGCTGATCTGGGCGAGCGCGACCGACGTGGGCACCTGGGTGTAGCCGCGCGTGTCGTCGAAGAGCACGCTGAAGGTGAAGTAGACCAGGATCGCGGCGAGGATCCAGATCAGCGGGTTGCGGAGCAGGCGCTTGCGGTCCATGCAGCTTCGGCCGTGCGGCCTTCACCCTCCCTGGCGAGATTCCCCGACGGAGACCCGGCGCAGCACACTGACCGGCCCTGAGTCCGCCAGGATAGCGGTCTTGAAGCCGGGCCGCGTCGTCGACGTCGACCGACGCACCCCTCATGGGTACGTGCTGGTACAACGGCCGGAAGGGGACCGGTGTTCCCACCCCGCCTTTCCCGGCAAAGCCGGGGTATCCCGCACAGACCGCTGTCGTTGAGTTGACGGCGGTAGTGATCGACATCGGCCGGCGGCCGGTGATGGGGGAGTGCACATGAGGTTCCGGTTCCGTGGTGTCGCGCTGGGCATCGCCGTCGGCGTGGTTGCGCTCGGCGCGTTCGCCGCCCCGGCAGCGACGGCAGCACCGGCACAACCATCGGTACCTGCGGAAACCACCGCGGACCAAGCCGAATGGGCACCGGCCGACACGGCCGCGATCCACCCCGGCGTGGTCACCGAGACCACCGGCGGCGGGGCCTGCACCAGCAACTTCGTCTTCACCTCCGGCGACCGGACCTTCCTCGGCCAGGCCGCCCACTGCGCCGGCACCGGCGAGGCCACCGAGACCAACGGGTGCGACTCCGGCACCGGACCCGTCGGCACCCTCGTCACCATCAAGGCGGCCGACGGCACCGACCGCACCGGCACACTCGCCTACAGCTCCTGGGTCACCATGCAGGGCAACGGCGAGTCCGACCCCGACACCTGCGCCTACAACGACTTCGCGCTGGTCGAGATCGCGCCGGAGGACGTCGCCGACGTCAACCCGAGCATCCCGTTCTTCGGCGGCCCCGTCGGCATCGACACCGACGGCCTGGTCGCGGGCGAGCCCGTCTACAGCTACGGGAACTCGCCGCTGCGCGCCGGCGTCAAGGCGCTCAGCCCGAAGGCAGGCGCCAGCGCGGCCGAGGCGGGCGGCGGTCGCAGCCACGAGGTCTACACGATCACCCCCGGCGTCCCCGGTGACTCGGGCAGCGCGTTCGTCGACGGGAAGGGCGACGCCGTCGGCCTGCTCTCCACGCTCAACCTCGCCCCGCTGCCCGTGAGCAACGGTGTGAGCGACCTCGCCCACGACCTGCAGTACGCCAACGCCAACGGCGGCCTCGGCGACATCCAGCTCGTGCCGGGCACGCAGCCGTTCACCCCGGCGCCCCCCGGCGTTTCGGCCACCACGCTCGCCGGGCCGGCCGGACCGCCCGTGGGCTGAGCGGCCACGGTCCGCCGCGATCGGCGCCTCCCCTGCCCGGCAGGGAAGGCGCCGTTCGCGCGTTCAGGCGTAGACGGCCGGGTCCAGCGTCCCGATGAACGGCAGGTCGCGGTAGCGCTCGGCGTAGTCGAGGCCGTAACCGACCACGAACTCGTTGGGGATGTCGAAGCCCACGTACTTCACGGGGACGTCGACCTTCACCGCATCCGGCTTGCGCAGCAGCGTGACCACCTGGAGCGACGCGGGCTGGCGCGACTCCAGGTTCTTCAGCAGCCAGGACAGGGTCAGCCCCGAGTCGATGATGTCCTCGACGATCAGCACGTGGCGGCCCGCGATGTCGCGGTCGAGGTCCTTGAGGATGCGCACCACCCCGGACGACGACGTGGCGGAGCCGTAGGAGCTGACCGCCATGAACTCGAGCTGCACCGGCAGCGGCAACGCCCTCGCGAGGTCGGTCATGAACATCACCGCGCCCTTGAGGACCCCGACGAGCAGGAGGTCCGACTCGGCCTGCTCGGACGCGTAGTCCGCACCGATCTGTGCGGCCAGCTCAGCGATCTTGTCACGGATCGCCTGCTCGGTGACCAGCGTCGAGGCGATGTCGCCGTCGTACACGCGGACGTCCTCCTGCGGTATCGGGGAAGATCAGCCCGATGGCCAGCGGACCGGGCGCAGCAGCAGCCTGCCACGCTCCCGCACCAGCTCCAACCCACCGGGAAGGGCCACTCCCCCACGATCCGGACCATGAGCTGCAAGAACGTCAGCGGCGCGCAGATGCACCTCAGTGAGTGTGGTCACGGCCGAGGCCGCCAACCAGGCCCTCAGCACCCTCCGGCGCACCGCAGGCGGCGTGGTCGCGAGCGGTTCGAGGCGCAGCGCGTCGCCGTCACGGGCCTCCGCGACCAGGGCTGTGGCCAGCGCGTCCAGTGCGTCGTCGTCCTCCCGCAGCTGCGCGGCGGTACGCGCCAGCGCCGCCGCCACTCCCCCGGCGAGCACGTCCTCCAGCAGCGGCATCACCTCGTGCCGCAACCGCACGCGGGTGAACCTCGGGTCGACGTTGTGCGGGTCGTCCCAGACCGGGAGGTCCAGGGCAGCGCACGCCGCCACGGTGACCGCGCGCCGCACCCCCAGCAGCGGGCGTGACCAGGGCGGATCCCAGGCGCGCATGCCCGCGATCGACCGCGCTCCCGAACCCCGTCCGAGCCCGAGCAGCACCGTCTCGGCCTGGTCGTCGAGCGTGTGGCCGAGCAGCACCGGCGCAGCCGGGTGGGGGCGCGCGGCGCGCAGGGCGGCGTAGCGGGCCCGCCGGGCCGCGGCCTCCGTGCCGCCGGGGCCGCCGACCTCCACGCGGTGGACCGACGCCACGGCGCCCATGCCCGTGAGCAGCTCGGCAGTGGCGGCGGCCTGCCGGGCCGAGCCGTCCTGCAGACCGTGGTCGACCACGGCGGCATGCACCTCGCCCGCACCTCGGACGGTCAGGGCCGCGGCGGCGAGGGCGAGCGAGTCGGCCCCACCGGAGCAGGCCACGAGCAGCGGGGCGTCCCGGTACGGGGAGGGCAGCGCCGCGAGCGCGGTGCGGACGGCACGCCGGACCTCCGCGACCGCGGGGTCGACGCGTCGCTGCGCCTGGTCGCCCACCGGTCCTCCCCGCCTAGCCACGACCGCCCCGCGAACCCGCGGGGACCTGGGATGCGAGTGTGCCGGACGGGCTCCGGGACCCAGGCGGCGCGCAGGCACGCATCCGGGCGACTCGCGCACGCAGATCGGGCGACTCGCGGGGAGGGTTCGGGCGACTCGCGCACGCAGATCGGGCGACTCGCGCACGCGAACCGGGCGACTCGCGGGGGGCGGGTCAGGGGTGGACTCGGCGCAGCCAGGCTCCGGGGTCGGCGAGCTCCGCGCGGGTGGGGAGGGTCTCGGGGCTCTCCCAGACGCGGTTGAAGCCGGCCATGCCGGCGGCGAGCACCACGTGGCGGGTGAAGGCGGAGCCGACGGCGTACTGCCGCACCTTGGCCTCCACCCCGAGCAGCGCGCGCAGCACCCGGTCGACGACGCCGCTGCCACGGCGGCGCGCGGTGAACCGGGAGCGGATGATGGCCACGCTCGGGACCACCTCGGGCCCCGCGGCGTCCATCACGTGGTCGGCGTGACCCTCCAGCAGCGTGGTGAGGGCGAGCAGCCGGTCGAGCACCGCCCGCTGCTCCGGGCCCTGCAGGAGCTCCACGATCGCCAGCGAGTCGCCGCCGGACGAGCGCACCGCGCGCACCACCTCGGGCAGCCGCTCCAGCACCGCGCCCCGCTCCATGCCCTGCGTGACGGTCAGGAAGCGGCCGACCTCGGTGGCGAAGTAGGTGCGCAGCCACGGAACGGCGGTGAACTGGAGCCGGTGCGTGGCCTCGTGCAGGCACACCCACAGCCCGAAGTCGGCGGCCGGCACATCGAGAGCCCGCTGCGCGGCGTGCACGTTGGGCGCCACCAGCAACAGCCGTCCGTCGCCCGCCGGGCCGCCGAACGGATCGTACTGACCCAGCACGCGGGCCCCGAGGTACGCGACGACGCCACCGACCTGCAGACCGGCCGTGCGGGCGGTGACGATGCGGGCCGCGCGGGACACCGCGGGCAGCTCGGCGTCGGCGGTGAGCGCCGCCATGCCGTGCACGGCGGCCGCGGCCCACGCCGGCCGGTCGACGACGTCGGCGGGCAGCAGCGGCAGCCCGTGACCGAGGCCGGTGACCTCACGGACGTGTCCCTCGGCCACGGCGGCGTCCGACCGCAGCCGCGCGACGAGCTCGCCCGCCTCCTGGCGGGTGGCCTCCGGGCCGGGCTGCATGAGACGGCTCGCGGTGCGCCGGGCCAGCTCCCAGTCGACCGGGAGGCCGCGCTCGGTCGGGCCGGGCTGCTGGGCGGACTGGGGGACGTCGGTCGCGTGCGGCACCCGACCCACGCTACGCAACGGGCGACGGGTGCGCCCCCGCTCTGCGAAACCCCTTTCCCGGCACGCGCGAAAGATCAGCGGCGGGGTGTCAGCGGCAGCCGCAGCCGCTCAGCAACGCCGCCATCGCGTCCAGCTTCGGCCGGATGGACGACGGGTTCACGCCGTTGGACATCAGCGCGAAGACCAGCAGCCTCCCGTCGGCATCGGTCACGATCCCGGCCAGGCTGCTCACGCCGGTCAGCGTGCCGGTCTTGGCCCGCACCACCCCGCGGCCGGGCCCCGACGGCCCGGAACGGAACCGGTCCTCGAGCGTGCCGTCCCCAGCGGCCACGGGCAGGCCGCTGAGGACGGGGCGCAGGAACTCGGTGCCGTCGGGACCCTCGACTGGCGCAGCGGCCGCACCGAGCAACGACCCGAGCAGCCGCGCCGGGACCCTGTCCTCGGTGGACAGGCCACTACCGTCGTGAAGCACGGCGCCGGTCGGGTCGAAACCGGCCTGGCGGAGCGCGGCGAGGGTCTGCTGTGCGGCGCCGTCGAAGGTCGGCTCGCCGCCACGGGCGATCGCGACCTCCCGGGCGAGGACCTCGGCGAGCACGTTGTCCGAGGCACGCAGAAGCTGCTCCACCAGGTCCGTGATCGGGAGCGAGTGCACCGACGCGAGGGACTTCGCGCCCGGCTGGGCGGTGCCCTCGGAGACGTTCTTCGGGTCGGCTCCCAGGTCCTGCGCCAGCGCACGGCCCGCAGCCAGCGCGGGGTCGTCGACGCGGGGGCCGTCCTGTTCCGTCGGGTCGATCCGGCCGCCGTCCACCATCACCGGCTCGATCGGGGTGATGAAGCCCGCGGCGACGTCGGCAGGGTCCCAGCCCTCGGCCATCGACGGCCCCTTGTAGCGGCTGGTGTCGACGAGCACGCGCGTGATCGGGCCGGGTACCGCCTTCCGCACGGCGGCCGCGAGGTCGGACATCCGGGGCGCGCCCGGGTACACGCTGTTCCGACCGGGCGGCAGGGTCGTGAGAGTGGGATCGCCGCCGCCGACGAGCACCACCGTGCCGGGCTGTGAGCCCTGGACCACGCGCGTGACGAGCGTGTCGGTGGGGTTGAGCGTGAGCAGCGCGGCGGAGACGGTGAGCAGCTTGCCCGTGGAGCCGGGGACCAGCGCCTTCTCCGGTGTGTGCTGCCAGAGGGTGTTCCCGGTGGACGGGTCGACGACGACGCCGGTGAACGTCCCCGGCATCGCGTCGGCGGCCCCGTCCAGGGTCTGGGACAGCCCGGCCGTGGTGGGCCGGGGCGCGTTCGCCGGGAGCGGCCCGAGCACGGCGGGCGGTGCAGGCGGCGCCTCCGCGGCCTCGGCCTGCGTCAGCCCGAGCCGTTGCACCAGGGTGGGGCCGCTGAGTGCCACCGCACCGCCGGACGCCCCGGCGACGGCCAGCACAACGAGAACGATCAGCCCACGTCGCGCTCCGCGACCCGGCAGACGCAGCGTGTCACCGATTCGGCGCCCGATACCCACGTCGCCCCCTCCCGCATAGCGCGCGACAACAGCACTGGTCGGCCGGTCACAACCCGGCAGACGCGGTCCCCCACACTAGAGGCAGGCGCCGGAGCCGGTCGCCCGACCGGCATCGGCTCTGTAGATGCCCGCTTCTGAGCAGCAGGAGAGCGCCAGTGGACTTCGACGTCACGATCGAGATCCCCAAGGGGGGTCGTAACAAGTACGAGGTGGACCACAAGACGGGGAGGATCCGGCTGGACCGGACGCTCTTCACCGCCACCCAGTACCCGGCCGACTACGGGTTCATCGAGGACAGCCTCGGTGAGGACGGTGACCCGCTCGATGCCCTCGTGCTCGTGCAGGAGCCCACGTTCCCCGGCTGTCTGATCCGGGCCCGCGCCATCGGCATGTTCCGCATGAAGGACGAGAAGGGCGGGGACGACAAGGTCCTGTGCGTCCCGAGCGACGATCCGCGCCAGGAGCACCTGCGCGACATTCATCACCTGCCCGAGTTCGACCGGGCCGAGATCCAGCACTTCTTCGAGATCTACAAGACGCTGGAGCCGGGCAAGAGCGTCGAGGGCGCCACCTGGGTGGGTCGGGCCGACGCCGAGCGCGAGATCAAGGTCTCGTGGCAGCGGGCGAGGGACGCCGAGGCGGCGGAGGCCGAAGAGGCCGAGTCCGAGCACTGAGCACCGAGCAGGCGGCCTGCGGGGAGGCCGCTCCGTTCGGTCAGTGACCCGGCAGATCCTGGTCGGCGCGGAGCCCGAGGATCTCCCGGACCTGCGCCGGGTGCAGTCCCCGGGCCACGAGTTCGCCGGCCACGGCGTCCAGCTCGCCGGCCCGATGCTCCGGCTCCCGGCGGCCGAGCGCACCGCGTCGCGGGCGGCCTCGGCTGCGCGCACCTCGGGGAGGGCCTGCCTGGGGTCGGGCAGCAGTGTGGTGAGCAACCGGTCCCTGGCAGCGTTCGCGCCGTCAGGGACCTGGGTCGGGACGGGCACGGCCTCGGCCGGGACGGTGATGGGCGCCGCCGAGGGCGCCAGCGTCGCCAGCGGGCCGAGCTCCTCGTCACGTCGGGCATCGACGCCCGACTGCGTGCGCAGCGGCAGCTCCTTCATCATGACCACGGCGAAGAGCCCGATGACGAGCCCCGCCGTGGCCGCCAGGAACACGGTGCTCATGGAGCTCGCGAACCCGTCGAGGATCGGCCTGCTCAGCACCGGGTCGGCGGCGGACAGGAACGACGCCGATCATCAGCCCGGCGAAGATCGTCAGGATCTGCCGGTGGCTGAGCACGCTCCCGTGCCCGCTGGCGGCCCCGCGGCGAGGATGTCCGGCCGGTCACCGGCGGGGCCGGCTCGGGGCACGGACATGGGGCTCCCTCAGTGCCGCGCTGCCGCCACGTCGATCGGAGCGGCCGCCGGCTCGGCGGGACGTGACGTCTCGCTCTCGAAGTCGGTGGTGAAGCGGGCCAGCAGGTCGGCCAGCGCCGCGCGGTCCTCGCCGGACCAGCTCTCGAGCATCTGTGCGATCTTCTCGTTGCGGATGCGCCGGTTCTCCTCGAACACCCGCCTGCCCTCCGCGGTGGCGGCGAGCAGCGTGGCGCGCCCGTCGACCGGGTCGGCCGTGCGCTCGACGAGACCGAGCCGCACCAGGTGACCGATCTGGCGGCTGATCGTGGACGGGTCGGAGTACACGGCCTCGGCCAGCGACCCGGCCCGGCGCGGCCCGTCCTTCACGAGGTGGACGAGCAGGTGGTAGGTGGCCCGCTCCACGGCGTCCGGGTGCTCGGCCTGGTACTGCACCTGCTTGCGCTCGATCAGACGAACCAGCCGGATGAGCTGGCTGCCGACCTCGTCGGCAATGGCGAGCTCGTCCTGGGACGGCACGGTGGTAGCCCCCTGCGGGATTGTCGGCTTGCGTGTGTCACGCAAAAAGTTGACTCATACAAGGATGTACCTGTCCGTGTCGTCTCGGCAACCCGGCCGGGTGTGATGTGTGCGGGTCAGGAGACCCGTTCGAACACCGCCGCCAGACCCTGGCCCCCGCCGATGCACATCGTCTCCAGGCCGTAGCGGACCGAGCGGCGGTCCATCTCCCTCGTCAGGGTGGCCAGGATGCGCCCCCCGGTGGCGCCGACGGGGTGGCCGAGCGAGATGCCCGAGCCGTTGACGTTGAGCCGGTCGAAGTCCTCCGGCGCGAACTTCCATTCGCGGGTGACGGCGAGCACCTGGGCCGCG
The DNA here is from genome assembly GCF_050948425.1 of Pseudonocardia xinjiangensis. Lineage (NCBI taxonomy): Bacteria > Bacillati > Actinomycetota > Actinomycetes > Pseudonocardiales > Pseudonocardiaceae > Pseudonocardia > Pseudonocardia xinjiangensis. The sequence continues at coordinate 7,524,419 of NZ_CP192009.1, forward strand.
AACGCCTCGTTCAGCTCGATCAGGTCCATGTCGGCGAGCGTGAGCTCGGCCGCGTCCATCGCCTTCGCGACGGCCGGCACGGGGCCGATGCCCATCGTGGCGGGCGGGACCCCGCCCACGCCCCACGAGACCAGCCGGACCAGCGGCCGCAGACCCAGCTCCGCGGCCTTCTCCGGGGAGGTGACCACACAGATGGACGCGCCGTCGTTCTGCCCGCTGGCGTTGCCCGCGGTGACCGTGGCCTCCGGGTCGTCCCGGCCGAGTACAGGACGCAGCCCGGCCAGCTTCTCCACCGACGAGTCGGCCCGGATGTGCTCGTCGGCGTCGACCACCGTGTCGCCCTTCCGGCCCTTCACCGTGACCGGCACGATCTCGTCGGCGAACCGGCCCTCGTCGCGGGCGGCGGCGGCGCGCTGGTGGGAGCGGACGGCGAACTCGTCCTGCTCCTCGCGCGGGATCGAGTACTCCCTGCGCAGGTTCTCCGCGGTCTCGAGCATCCCGCCGGGCACCGGGAAGTTGATCCCGCCCGCCGTGACGCGGCCCCGCGCCAGTGCGTCGTGCAACATCACGCCGGGCCCGCCCTTGGCGCCCCAGCGCATCGCCGTGGAGTAGAACGGCGCGCCCGACATCGACTCGGCCCCGCCCGCGAGCACCACCTCGGAGGCGCCCGCCTGCACCTGCATCGCGGCGTACAGGACGGCCTGCAGGCCGGAACCGCACCGCCGGTCGATCTGCAGGCCGTTGACGGTGACGGGCAGGCCGGCGTCCAGTGCGGCGACCCGGCCGATCGCGGGGGCGTCCATCGTCGGGTAGCAGTGCCCCAGCAGCACGTCGTCCACCGCGTCCGGGGGCAGGCCGGTGCGGTCCATGAGACCCCGGATCACGACTGCCGCGAGCTCGTGGGCCGGCACGTCCCGCAACGAGCCGCCGAAGCCGCCCACCGGGGTCCGCAGTGGCTCGCAGATGACCGCGTCACGCATCAGGTTCGTCTCCCTCGTCGTCCCTGCAGTTCCCGGCCCTACACGTGCTGGCGGGTCAGCCACTCCGCCACGAGCGCCGGCCGGTCGGATCCGTCGATCTCCACCGTGACCTTGTTGGTGATCTGCACCCCACCGGCCACGTCGGCGACATCGACCAGTTCGATGCTGCCCCTGACCTTGCTCCCGACGGGTACGGGCGAGGTGAACCTCACGCGGTTCAGGCCGTAGTTGATGCCCATCTTCACGTTCTCGATCCGGTAGATCTGCGAGATCAGCGCGGGCAGGAGCGAGAGCGTCAGGAACCCGTGAGCGATCGTGGTGCCGAACGGGCCGGCCTTCGCCCTCTCCTCGTCGACGTGGATCCACTGGTGGTCGCCCGTGGCGTCGGCGAACGTGTCGATCCGCGCCTGGTCGATCGTCACCCAGTCACTCACCCCGACCGGGCCGCCCACCGCCGCCCGCAGCTCGTCGACACCGCTGAAGACTCGCATCGGCACTCCTGATCTTCGATCCGCTGATCCACCGTTGCACAGGCGGATCTCCACCGCCGATTAACCCTGCCATACGGCTCCCGGTGGTTCGCCCTGCTCCGAGCGGGTATGCGCAGTTGAAAAGCAGTCGAGCAGGGGACGGGCCACATGGATACCGCAGCGGAGACGGCGCCGCCGCCGCGACGCGATGGTGCGTGGCACGAGGCCGTGCCGTACTCCTCGGCCGGCCAGCTCGTCGAACGGCTGGCTCCGCAGGTCGCGGCCGCGGTGTCAGCCGGCGATCCGGTCCTCGCGGTGCTCGACGAGGCCACCGGCGTGCGGCTGCGCGACGTGCTCGGCACCGACTCGTCGGGCGTCGACTTCCAGGACCCGCTCGAGGTGCACCGGATGCCGGCCTTCACCGTCGCCCTGCAGTGGGCCAGGACGAGCAGGCTGATCACTGCTCCCGGCGGGCGGGCGCTCGTCGTGGGCCAGCAGCTGGACGCGATCGACCGCGGGCCCCACCACTGGGCACGGCTCGACATCGGCGTGAACGTCGCCACCGCCGGGCTGCCCGTCACGGTGCTGTGCCCCTTCGAGGACGACATCGCCCACCTGGACACGGTGCAGGCGACCCATCCGCTGCTGGGCACGGCCACGGGTTCCGAGCCCAGCCGTTTCTACCGGGAGCCGGAGGAGTCGGTGCTGGACTATCCGCCGCCTCCGCCACCCGACCTGGGCACGCCGGCCGCGGAGCTCATCTTCGTGCCGGACGACCTGGTCGACCTGCGTCACCTCGTCGTCCGGGTCGCCGGTTCGGCAGGCCTCGACCCCGACCGCGTGGCGGACCTGGTGCTGGCGGTCAACGAGCTGGCGTCCAACAGCGTGGAGCACGGTCCGGGGTGGGGCAGGCTGCGCCTGTGGACCGGCGCCGAGTCCGGCGCCGACGTCGTGGCCGAGGTGGCCGATACCAGCCGGATGACCGTGCCGTTCCCCGGCATGAGGATGCCGCCACCGGCAGGCGCCCGCGGCCGGGGCCTCTGGCTCGCCGCGGAGCTGTCCGACGCGCTCGAGGTGTGGAGCGAGCCGAGCAACACCGTCATCCGGGTGCAGATGAGCATCTGATGTGCCTGATCCGCCGTCGACGGGCCGGGTGGGCGGGGGCCACGATGACCGGATGGACGCCGTGGCGCACTTCGCCGAGCTGGTCGGACGGCCCGACCCGCCGCTGGACCGCGCCGCGCTCGCCCTCGCCGCGGGCGCCGACGCCACCCTCGGCCCGGAACCGTGGCTGGCCGAGCTGGACCGGCTCGCCTCGGGCGTCACGTCACTCGACGGGCTGCTGCAGCGGCTGTTCGCGGAGGAGGACTTCCGGGGCAACGTCGACGACTACCACGACCCGCGCAACTCCCTGCTCCCGCACGTGCTGAGGCGCAGGCTCGGCATCCCGATCACCCTGGCCGTCGTGACGATCGAGGTGGGCAGGCGGGCCGGGATCGCGCTGGAGGGGGTCGGGATGCCCGGGCACTTCCTGGTCCGGCCGGTCGGGACGCAGACGCTCATCGACGTCTTCCACGGGGGCGCCGTGCTCGACGCCGCCGCGTGCGAGGCGCTGTTCCGGACCGCCACCGGCGCCGGCCCCGACGTGCCCTTCGGCCCGCACCTGCTGGCCGCGGCCCCGACGCGGTCCATCCTGCTGCGGATGCTCGAGAACCTGCGGTTGATCTACCGGGCCCGCCAGCGTGCGGCCGACCTCGAGTGGGTCGTGCGGATGCGCCTCGCGCTGCCCGGCGCCGGACTCCCCGACCTGCTCGAGCTGGCCGGCACGCTCGGCGACCAGGCCCGCTGGATCGACGGGGCCCGCCTGCTGGAGGAGCAGGTCCCCGGCGCGCCGCCGGAGCGGGCCGAGATCCTGCGGACCGCGGCCCGGACCCTGCGCGCCCACCTCAACTGACCCCCGCACCCCACCCGCGAGTCGCCCGTTCCCGGCCCGCGAGTCGCCCGTTCCCGGCCCGCGAGTCGCCCGTTCCCGCGGCGATCACCCGAGCGGTCGGAGGCCCCAGCTTCCGGTCCACGTCTCCCCCGGCTCGACGACGAGGAGCCCGGTGCCGGTGTTGAGCGCGTCCGGGGGGCAGGTCATGGGCTCGACGGCGACGGCCCGTCCGCGCCCGGGGTGGTCGTCGGGGGTGAAGACCTGCACCCAGCCGAAGTCGGGGTCGGCCCACAGCTCGACACCGGCTCCCGGCCCGGTCAGCCGGTGCCGGATGACGGGGTCGCCGTCGGCCGGGGCGCAGTCGCCCCAGGCGTGGTCGAGGGTCACGCCGCGCAGCGGGCGCCCGCCACGGAAGTCGAGGTCGCCGTCGGCCGGGGTGGCCGGGCCGGTGGGCAGGCCGCCGGACAGCGGCAGCGTGGATGCGGCGGCCAGGGTGAGCACGCAGTCGTCCGTGGCCTCGTCCCCCGCCCTCAGGTACGGGTGCGCCCCCACCCCGAACGGCACTGCATCGGTGCCCACGTTGCGCACGCTGTGGGTGACGGTGAGCCCCTCGTCCCCGACGGCGAACCGCACGCTGGTGTCGAGCGGTACCGGCCAGCCCGGCTGCGGGGGGACCACCGCGTGCAGCGTGATCGACTCCGCGGTGCGCTCACCGGGCAGGTAGAGGCTGTGGCGGAGCAGCCCGTGGATGGCGTTTCCCGCGGCGGGCTCGCTCAGCACGAGCTGCTGCGGCCGGCCGTTCCACGTCCAGCGGCCCCGCGCGGTGCGGTTCGGCCACGGGACGAGGACGGTGCCCGAACCCCGTGGGGGACGCGCGGTCTCGTCGAACGTCTCGATGTACGGGAGGCCGCCGGCCTCGAAGGACCGGAGACCGGCGCCGACCTCCGTGACGACGGCGCGGACGTCGCCTGCGGCGATCTCGAACTGCTCGCCCGTCGGGGGCATGGGGATGCGCGTGACCACTTCGGGAGCCTACGTGCGCGGCGCACGGGACCGGTGAGGGTCATCGGCGCGTCGCCCGACGGCCACCTACCTCGCATACGGTGGCTGGGTGGCTTCTTCCCGACGTCTCCGCGCATTGATCACCAACGACGACGGAATCGACTCACCAGGGCTGTGGGCCCTCGCCGCCGGAGCGCGTGACGCCGGCTTCGACGTGGTGGTCGCCGCTCCCCACGTGGACGCCAGCGGCGTCGGAGCATCGGTCCTGTCGGTCCGGGAGGGCAACCGCACCCGCCTGCACCGCCGGGAGCTCGACGGCCTGCCCGGGATTCCCGCCTACGCCGTGGAGGGGCACCCGGCATTCATCGTGCACTCCGCCGGGCGCGGCTGGCTCGACCCCGAGCCGGACGTGGTGCTGTCCGGGATCAACCGCGGGGCGAACCTCGGCCACGCGGTGCTGCACTCCGGCACGGTCGGGGCGGTGCTCGCCGGGTCGCTGCACGGCTGGCGCGGGCTGGCCGTGTCGCTCGACGTCCCGGAACAGGACACGGAACGCCCCCGCTGGGAGACGGTGCTGGCGGTCCTGCCCGAGGTGCTGGACGTGCTGCTCGCCGCCCCCGACGGCACCGCACTGTCGCTCAACGTGCCCAACCTGCCCGCTGCCGAGATCGGCGAGCTGCGCGAGGCCCGGCTGTCGGCGTTCGGAGCCGTGCAGGTGCGCGTGGACCTGCGCACCGGGGAGCACGGGGAGGCACTCCACAGCGCGGTCCAGGAGATGGCGTCGGCCCCGGAGCCCGGCACCGACCTCGGGCTGCTCACCGCCGGGCATCCGACGCTCACCGAGCTGCAGTCGGTGTCGGAGCGGTCCGGTGTGCTGGACCGGGCGGCACCGAGCAGGCGCGCGGGCTAGGGCCCCCGTCCCGCGGAACGTCGCCGACGCGCTTCAGTGCTCGTCGGCGCCGGTGAGCTCGTGCTCGAGCCGGTCGGCCGCCTCGACCACCAGCCGGAACGAGCGGTCGAACCCGTCGAGCGCGGTGTCGCCGAGCGGGATCGAGTGGCGGAACAGCACCAGCCCGTCGTTGACGACGGCGCCGCCCGCGAGCGACTCACCCGCGAGGGTGAGCATCGCGGCGAGGTCGATGTCGCCCACGCGCCCGACCGGTGACGTGATCTGGGCCCACGGGTGCCCGTCCTCCCCTGTGACCAGCCGCACCGCGACGAGCTGGGTGCGCTCGCCGGACGTGGGGAGGTTGAACCACAGCTCGTCCTCCACCTGCCGCATGATCTCGTAGCGCACGCGGACGAAGGACATCAGATCGTCCCAGCTGGCCACAACGCCGCCTCTCCTCGGTCGAGCCGGACCGTACCGCGCTCAGCCCCTCAGCTGGTCGACCGGTGCCCAGTCGTCGGTGAGCACGGCGGCGGCACCGGCGAACTCACGGGTGCGGTCGTCGCCGAGCACCGAGCCCGGTTCGCCCCGCACGGCCGCTCTGGCGGCCAGCCCGGCGAGGTCGAGCGGCAGGTCGGACGCCACGATCACCGCGTTGCCCCCGCCGCCCGGCCCGAGCTGGTCCGGGCGGACCAGCAGTACGACGTTCGGGAACCTGGTCGCCACGGTGGCCACCTCCGCCGCCAGCAGCCGCCACGGCTGGCGGTCGATCACGTTGAGCACGAAGACGCCGTCGATCCGCAGCACCCGGTTCACATCGGCGACGAACTCGGTGGTGGCGAGGTGCCACGGCACGGACCGCGCGCCGAACGCGTCGCCCACCACCAGGTCCGCGGAGGCGGTCTGCAGGCCGGCGAGCGCGGTTCTGGCGTCCCCGATCTGCACGGTGGTGCCCGGGATGTCGGCCGCGCCGAGCTCGCGGCGCGCCAGGTCGACCACGCCGGCGTCCACCTCCAGCACGGTCGAGGTGCTGCCCGGCCGGGTCGCGGCCAGCCAGCGCGGCATCGTGAAGCCGCCCCCGCCGATGTGCACGGCGTCCACCGGACGACCTGCGGGGAAGACCGTGTCGATCGCGTCGGCGAACCGCTGGGTGTAGGCGAACTCAAGACGTGTCGGGTCGGAGAGGTCGACCGCCGAGTGGCGCAGGTCGTCGAGCACGAGGATCCGGGTGCCGGGCCGCCCGGCGTCGGTCTCGATGCGGGCGCAGTAGTACACGGTGTCGACGTCGCAGCGTCCCGGCACGGCCACGAGCACGGCGCCTGCCACTGCCGCGGCGACCGCGACCCCGACGACGGTGGCCGGCGCGCGGACCGTGGCCGTGACCGCCGCCAGCAGCAGGCAGGAGGCCGCCGTGACCAGCAGGATCGCGGTGACCGGCAACAGCGACACCAGCAGGAACCCGGTGAGGAAGACCCCGGCGAGCGACCCGAGCGTGCCGGCGGCGGACAGCCGCCCGATCACCGCACCGGAGCCGTCCAGACTCGACAGGCTGGCCCGCGTGACGGCGGGCGTGACCATCGCCAGCGCGGTGACCGACACCAACGTGGATACCGCGACCAGCACCACCGCGGCGTAGGGGCCGGGCCCGAGCGCCGGACCGAGCAGCCGGATCAGCGGGCGCACCACCAGCACCCCCAGGCCGCCGACGGCGAGCGCGCCCGCGGCCACCCAGCGTGGTGGCAGCACGTCGGACCAGCGCCCCCCGAGCGAGGCGCCCGCGGCGATCCCGGCCAGCGCGACCCCGATCACCGCCGTCGTCGACTCGAGGGTCAGACCGACGTAGGGCGCCACGAGCCGGGTGGAGAGCGTCTCCACCACCAGGATTGCGGCACCGCTCACAATCACGACTATCCGGGCGAACAGGGCGTTCACCCCACCATCCTCCGGTGGCCCCCCGCCGCGGCGCCAGCGGGGTGCTACAAACCCAGCTGCCGGGCGATCAACATGCGTTGAACTTCGGAGGTGCCCTCGCCGATCTCCAGAATCTTCGCATCCCGGTAGAAGCGCCCCACCGGATACTCGTTCATGAACCCGTAGCCGCCGAAGACCTGGGTGGCGTCGCGGGCGTTGTCCATCGCCGCGTTCGACGCCACCAGCTTCGCGATCGCCGCCTCCTTCTTGAACGGCTCGCCCGCGAGCATCTTCGCCGCCGCGGCGTAGTACGCCAGCCGGGCGGTGTGCGCCCGCGCCTCCATGTCGGCGATCTTGAACTGGATGCTCTGGTAGCTGCCGATCGGGTTGCCGAAGGCCACGCGATCGTGGGCGTAGCGCACCGACTCGTCCACGCAGCCCTGCGCGAGCCCGACCGACAGGGCGGCGATGGCCACCCGGCCCTCGTCGAGGATCGACAGGAACTGCGCGTAGCCGCGCCCCCGCTCGCCGAGGAGGTTGGCGGCAGGCACCCGGCAGTCGTCGAAGAAGAGCTCGCGGGTGTCGGAGGCCGACCAGCCGACCTTCGAGTACTTCTTCGACACCCGGAACCCCGGCGTCCCGGCCGGCACCATGATCGCCGAGATCTCCCGGCGCCCGGTGGCGTCCGCATCACCGGTGAGCGCCGTGACCGTGACGACCGAGGTGATGTCGGTGCCGGAGTTGGTGATGAACGCCTTCGAGCCGTTGATCACCCACTCGTCGCCGTCGAGCCGCGCGGTGGTGCGGGTGGCACCGGCGTCCGAACCGCCACCGGGTTCGGTGAGCCCGAACGCGCCCAGCCGCTCCCCTGCGGTGAGCGCGGGAAGCCACTCGCGCTTCTGCTCGTCGGTGCCGAACCGGTAGATCGGCATCGAGCCCAGCGACACCCCCGCCTCCAGGGTGATCGCCACCGACGAGTCGACGCGCGCGAGCTCCTCCAGCGCGACACACAGGGCGAAGTAGTCGCCGCCCATGCCTCCGTAGGACTCGTCGAAGGGCAGGCCGAACAGGCCCATCGCCCCCATCTTCGCCACGATCTCGTACGGGAACTCGCCACGCTCGTAGAGCTCCCCGATGACCGGAGCCACCTCCTTGCGGGCGAAGTCCTCGACGGTAGCCCGCAGCGCCTCGTGCTCGGGGCTCAGCGTGAGGTCCATGTCATCCCTCTTCCGTGGTGGGTTCGACGACCAGGAGCACGGCGTCACGCGCGACGGTGGCGCCCGCACGGGCCCGGAGCTCACGGACCACCCCGTCGACGGGTGCGGTGAGCACGTGCTCCATCTTCATCGCCTCGACGACGACGAGGCGGTCGCCGGCGGCGACCTGCTGCCCCTCGGCGACCTCGACGACGGTGACCGTGCCGGGCATCGGCGAGAGCACCGGCCCGCCTGCGCCCTCCTCCGCGGAGGCCGCCGCGTCCAGCGGGGCCTGCTCGCGGATGCCCCAGGCGTGGCCGTCGCGCCCGAGCCACAACGTCTCGCCGCCGGCCCAGTGGTAGCGGCGGGTGACGCCGTCCAGGGTCACCTCGAGCAACCCCGCGCGGCGCTGCGCGCGCAGCGACACCGCAGCGCCGTCGCCGACCACGCACTCGGCGGACGACGCGCGCCCGCTCACCCTGACGACCACGGGCTCGTGGCCGGTGACGAGCATCTGCCACGTGGTCGACGCCGGGTCGCCGATGCGCCAGCCACCGGGCACGTCGAACGGGTCGACCACCGGCCCGGTGGGCTCCAGTTCCAGCATGGCGTGGGCCGCGGCGGCCGCGAGCACGTCGGCAGGCAGCTCGGACGCGGTCCAGGCCGCTCCCCGGCGCGCGACGAGGCCGGTGTCCAGCCGCGCCGCCCGGACGTCGTCGTCGGCGAGGAGGGCGCGCAGGAAGCCGATGTTGGTGTCGAGGCCGAGCACCACCGTGTCGCGCAGTGCGGTGTCGAGCCGGCGGAGGGCCTCGGCGCGGTCGGCGCCGTGGGCGACGACCTTCGCGAGCATCGGGTCGTAGTCCGACCCGACGACGGCACCCTCGGCCATCCCCGAGTCGACCCGGACCCCCGGACCGGCCGGTTCGTGCAGCGCCAGTATCCGGCCGCCGGTCGGCAGGAAGCCCGCGGCCGGGTCCTCGGCGTAGACCCGCGCCTCGACGGCGTGCCCGGTGAGGCGGACGTCGTCCTGGGCGATGGGCAGCGGCTCACCTGCGGCCACGCGCAGCTGGAGCTCGACGAGGTCGAGCCCGGTGACCATCTCGGTGACCGGGTGCTCCACCTGGAGCCGGGTGTTCATCTCCATGAAGTAGAAGGCCCCGTCGCCTGCCCGGTCGCCCTCCACGATGAACTCGACGGTGCCCGCGCCGGAGTAGCCCACTGCACGCGCGGCCTCGACCGCCGCGGCACCCATCGCGGCGCGCTGCTCCTCGGTGAGCAGCGCCGACGGCGCCTCCTCGACGATCTTCTGGTGGCGTCGCTGCAGGCTGCACTCGCGCTCGCCCAGGTGCACGACGGCGCCGTGCGCGTCGGCCACGATCTGGATCTCGATGTGCCGTGGCGTACCGACGAGCCGCTCCACGAGCAGCGTGTCGTCGCCGAACGAGCCGCGGGCCTCGCGCCGGGCGGACGCGACGGCGTCGGCGAGCCGCTCGGGGCGGTGCACCTCGCGCATTCCCTTGCCACCGCCGCCGGCGCTGGGCTTGAGCAGCACCGGGTACCCGATCTGCCGGGCGGCGGCGGCCAGGTCGTCGTCGGACAGACCCGCGCCGTCCGAACCCGGGACGACGGGCACCCCCGCCTTGGCGACGGTCTGCTTGGCGCGGATCTTGTCGCCCATCGCCTCGATCGCGGCCGCAGGCGGCCCGACGAACGTGATCCCGGCCTCCTCGCAGGCCGCGGCAAAGGCCGTGTTCTCGCTGAGGAACCCGTAGCCGGGGTGGATCGCCTGCGCGCCGGTGGCCCGCGCCGCCTCGATCACGGCGGGGATCGACAGGTAGCTCTGCACGGCCGCCGCAGGCCCGATCCGGACCGCGACGTCGGCGAGGGCGACGTGCGGGGAACCGGCGTCGGCATCGGAGTACACGGCGACGGACCGCACCCCCATGCGCCGCAGGGTGCGCAGCACGCGCACGGCGATCTCGCCCCGGTTCGCGACGAGCACGGTGTCAAACACGCGAAGCCTTCCTGCTGGTCGGGGCGGTCACATCCGGAAGACGCCGAAATGCGGCGTCTCGAGAGGAGCGTTGGCTGCAGCGCTCAGCGAAAGACCCAGGACGGTTCTCGTGTCGAGGGGGTCGATCACGCCGTCGTCCCAGATTCTCGCCGTGGAGTAGTACGGGTGGCCCTGGTGCTCGTACTGGGCGCGGATGCGGTTCTTGAAGTCCTCGTCGGACTCCCCGTTCCCGTTGCCGCGCACGGCGGAGAGGACCGTGGCGGCCTGCTCGCCGCCCATGACGGAGATGCGGGCATTGGGCCACATGAACAGGAAGCGCGGTGAATAGGCCCGCCCGCACATCGAGTAGTTGCCGGCCCCGAACGAGCCGCCGATGATCACGGTCAGCTTCGGCACCCGCGTCGAGGCCACGGCCGTCACCATCTTCGCGCCGTTCTTCGCGATTCCGCCGGCCTCGTACTCGCGGCCGACCATGAAGCCCGAGATGTTCTGCAGGAACACCAGCGGGATCCCGCGCTGGTCGCACAGCTCGATGAAATGGGCACCCTTGAGCGCCGACTCGGAGAACAGGATGCCGTTGTTCGCCACGACACCGACGGGGTGCCCGTGCAGCCTCGCGAAACCCGTGACGAGGGTGGTGCCGTACTCGGCCTTGAACTCGTGGAACCGCGAACCGTCGACGATCCGCGCGATCACCTCGCGCACGTCGTACGGGGTCCGGGAGTCGGTGGGCACCGCGTCGTAGAGCGACGCCGGGTCGACGGCGGGCTCCTCCGTGGGGAGCACGTCCCACGGCCGCGGCGCGCGCGGTCCGAGCGTGCCGACGATCGAGCGGACGATCCGCAGTGCGTGCGCGTCGTCGTTGGCGAGGTGGTCGGTGACCCCGGAGATCCGCGAGTGCAGGTCCCCGCCGCCGAGCTCCTCGGCCGTGACCACCTCGCCGGTCGCGGCCTTCACGAGCGGGGGGCCGCCCAGGAAGATCGTGCCCTGGTTACGGACGATCACGGCCTCGTCGCTCATCGCCGGGACGTACGCGCCGCCCGCCGTGCAGGAGCCGAGCACCGCGGCGATCTGCGGGATGCCGAGCCCGGACATCGTGGCCTGGTTGTAGAAGATCCGGCCGAAGTGCTCACGGTCGGGGAAGACGTCGTCCTGCGCGGGCAGGTACGCGCCCCCGGAGTCGACGAGGTAGATGCACGGCAGCCGGTTGTGCAGCGCCACCTCCTGGGCGCGCAGGTGCTTCTTCACCGTCATCGGGTAGTAGGTGCCGCCCTTGACGGTGGCGTCGTTCGCCACGATCACGCACTCGCGCCCGGCCACCCGCCCGACGCCTGTGATCATCCCGGCTCCCGGGGCCTCGTCGCCGTACATGCCGTCGGCCGCCAGCGGCGAGAGCTCGAGGAACGGGCTGGACGGGTCCACCAGCGAGTCGACGCGCTCGCGCGGCAGCATCTTGCCGCGCTCGACGTGCCGCTGCCGGGCGCGCTCGGGGCCACCGAGCCGGGCCGCGGCGAGCTTCCGGCGCAGGCCGGCGACCAGCTCGCGGTGCGACGCGGCGTGGCGCGCGGCGTCCGGCCCGGACGGGTCGACCGCGCTGCGCAGCGGCGGACCGGACGTGGCGACGGGCATGCGGACCCCCTCCGTGGACTGGGCCGATGTTAACGCTCATTAACCCGGTGGTGCCAGTGCCCAGAAATCGATGGGCATCGGAAGCGTTGGGGGCGCCGAGCCTCGTGATCGGCCCCCGCTACGGTCTGATCGTGCGGGTGCTGCTGGTGGAGGACGAGGTGCCGCTGGCCGAGATGGTGCGCCGCGGGCTGGCGCACGAGGGCCACTCCGTGCACGTCGTGCACGACGGCCTCGCCGGTCTCGCGGCCGCGAGCACGCGCCAGCACGACGTCGTGGTGCTCGACATCATGCTGCCGGGCCTGTCCGGCTACCGCGTGCTCGAACGGATGCGGGCCGCCCAGATCTGGACCCCGGTGCTCATGCTCACCGCCAAGGACGGCGAGTACGACGAGGCCGACGCGTTCGACCTCGGCGCCGACGACTACCTGGTCAAACCGTTCTCGTTCGTCGTGCTCCTCGCCAGGCTGCGGGCGCTGCTGCGGCGCTCGGGGGAGGCGAGGCCCACCGTCCTGACGGTCGGATCGCTGCGCCTCGACCCGGCCAGGCACCGCGTGCACCGCGGCGACACGGAGATCACCCTGACCCCGCGGGAGTTCGGCGTGCTGGAGCACCTGATGCGCCACGCGGGCGAGGTGGTCACGAAGACCGACATCCTGCGCGCGGTCTGGGACGCCCACTACGAGGGCGAGGTCAACGTCGTCGAGGTGTACGTCGGCTACCTGCGCCGCAAGATCGACGCCCCGTTCGGCACGAGCACCATCGAGACGGTGCGTGGGGTCGGCTACCGGATGATCGAGCCGCGCTGATCGTCCGCCACCCCTGAACCGCCCCGCCACTGGCGGGGCACCGGCAGGCCGTTCGGATCGGTGAGCGGGACCCCCGGGGTGCCCCACGGGCTCGTCTCCTCGCCGCCGGACACCGCCGGGATGCCCCACGGCCTGGTCTCCGGATCACGCTTCGCGTCCTCGTCACGCACGGGCCGCTGGGCGTGCGCAGTGGACGGAACGGGGGCCACCGGCCGCCACGGGGCCGCAGGCGTTCCCTCGGCGAGGGGCTCCTGAGGCAGAGTGGCCGGCAGCCGGACGCGGAAGCGCGCCCCGCCGCCCGGCGCGTCGTCCACGGTCACGCTGCCCCCGTGCGCAGCCACGACCTCGGCGACGATCGCCAGGCCCAGCCCCGAGCCGCCGTCGGCCCGGGCGCGGGCGGAGTCGAGCCGGACGAACCGCTCGAACACCCTGCCCCGATCCTCGGCCGGCACGCCCGGTCCGTCGTCCGAGACCTCGATCACGGCGGTGCTCTCCTCCCGCGTGACCGTGACGATCACCCGCGAACGCGCGTGCCGGCGCGCGTTGTCGACGAGGTTGCGCACCACCCTGGCGAGCTGCCCGCGGTCACCGATCACCCGCACGGGCTCGGCGTGCACCTCGGCCACCACCCGGCTGTCGGACGGACGGCCGCGCTCGCTCTCGGCGACCTCGTCGAGGTCCACCTCCTCGCGGCGCGGCTGCAGGCCGCGCTCGTCGGCCCGCGCGAGCAGCAACAGCGCGTCGACCAGCCGGTTGAGCCGCTCGGTCTCGCCGCGCAGCGCCGTGACGGTGCCGGGGTCGGTGGGACCCCGCTGCATGAGCTCGAGGCCGGTGGCGATCGTGGCGAGCGGGCTGCGCAGCTCGTGGCTGGCGTCGGCGACGAACCGGCGCTGGACGCCCTGGGCGTCCTGCAGCCTGCCGATCATCGCGTTCATCGTCTCGGCGAGGCGGCCGACCTCGTCGCGCGCACCGGGCACGGGGACACGCTGGGCCAGGTCCTTCTCGCTCATCGCGGCCACCCGGGCGCGGATCGCCTCCACCGGGCGCAGCGCGCGGCCCGCGAAGTAGTACGTGGTGAGCCCGGTGACCAGGATGAGGATCGGCACGCCGAAGAGCAGATAGAACAGCACGGTGTCGGTGGCGGTCTGGACGCTCGTCAACGGCAGCGCCACGTAGATCGCGACGTGGTTGCCTGCCGACACGGTGCCCGCGGCCACCAGCACGGCCGGGACGCGGCTGCCGTCGGCGCGCATCACCTCGGTCTTCGGCAGCACCACCCGCTGCCCGTCCTGAGGCCACAGCGACGACAGCGGCTGCGAGCGCCCGGCGGCGTCGCTGCCCCCCTCGATCACGGTGACGTCGTCCTCGTCGTCGTCCGACTCGTACCGGACCAGCACCTGGACCAGGTCGTCCGGGGTATTGGCGAGGACCCTGATCGCCTCCCGGGCGTTCTCGTTGGACGAGCCCTCGTAGTTGCCCTCGACCCGGTCGATGAGCTGTTGCATCCGGGTCTCGGCGGTGGCCTGCACCGTGGCACGCAGCGACTGGCCGACGAGGAGGACCAGCGCAGCTCCCGCGACGATCAGCGCTAGGGTCACCACCACCGCGGCCGCGAGGGCCGACGCGGCGCGCACGCCGAGACGCGCGCGGATCGCCCTGCGTAGACCGGCCACTCCGCGAGCGTAACGATCGGCGCTGTGAGGTCGCTGAGTACGCCGCGGAGCCAGTTAACAGGCGTTAACCGGGGCGCTACGCTGCCCTGATGGCGGCGTCCCCGGCGGCGGGCACAGGCGGCAGCAGGCGGGAGCAGATCCTCACTGTCGCGGCGCAGCTGTTCGCCAAGCACGGCTTCCACGGCGTGAGCATCGCCGATCTCGGTGCCGCGGTCGGGGTGAGCGGACCGGCGCTGTACCGGCACTTCCCCGGCAAGGAGGCGCTGCTCGCCGAGATGCTCGTCGGCATCAGCGAGCACCTGCTCGCCGGTGGGCAGGCCCGGGCGTGCGCGTCGGACGACCCGCGGGAGGTGCTGGCGGCGCTCGTCGAGTTCCAGGCCGACTTCGCCCTGCGCGAGCCGGAGCTGATCGTGGTGCAGGACCGCGACCTGGCGAACCTGCCGGCGGAGGCACGCAGGCGGGTGCGCAGGCTGCAGCGCACCTACGTCGAGATCTGGGTCGACACTCTGCAGCGGGTCCACCCCGGCCTGACCGCCGAGTCGGCCCGGATCGCAGCGCACGGCGCGTTCGGCCTGCTCAACTCCACTCCACACATCGCGCCGGGCCCCCTCGGGCCGGGCCGCAGCGAGGGGCGGCCGCACGCCGCGGCGGCGCTGCTGTCCCGGATGGCGCTCGCGGCACTCATGGACCTGCCCGGCTGACGCCGGTGCGGCGGCACGGGGGGCTGGCGCGCGGCACCCTCGACAGGAGACGATGCCGTCGGTCCTGTCGTTCCCACCGGCGCGAGCGGCCCCCCACCGCCGAACCGGAGGCGCCAGTGAGCGACCGTGCGACGCCGATGTTCCACGCCTCCGCACCGGGCACACCGGGTGTGCTGACACCCGTCCCGCCCGCGACCCGCGGTGCCGGCGCTCCGCGGGACGTCGCCGCCCACGCCGGCGTCACCTCCGAGTCCGGCCACGAAGCGCTGCGCGCCGACATCCGGCGACTCTCGACGATGCTCGGCCAGACCCTCGCGCACCACGGCGGTCCCGAGCTGCTGGAGCTGGTCGAGCAGGTCCGCAGGCTCTCCCGGTCGGCGATCGAGGCCGGCGGCGACGGCGACGCGGAGATCACGCGGCTGCTCTCCGGCCTCGACGCGGGCACCGCGGTGTCGCTGGCCAGGGCGTTCTCGCAGTACTTCCAGCTCGCCAACATCGCCGAACAGCGCCACCGGGCCCGGGAGCTCGCCGCCTCCGACCCCGGCGGCCGTGGCCCGCTGCGCCGGCTGATGGAGCAGCTCGCCGAGTCGGACGACGGCGGGCCCGACCGCGCCGAGGTGCAGTCCGTGCTGGCCCGCACCGAGCTCCGGCCGGTGTTCACGGCACACCCCACGGAGTCCTCACGCCAGTCGGTGCTCGCGATCCTGCGCCGGGTGGCCGACGGGCTGGACCGCGGCGCGTCCGACGAGTCGCTCGGCGCGCTGGTCGACCTGCTGTGGCAGACCGACGAGCTGCGCCCCGACAAGCCCACCGTTGCCGACGAGGCCCGGGCCATCGGCTGGTACATGGAACAGCTCGGCCGCACCGCGGTACCCGAGCTGCTCGGCGAGTTCGAGCGCGAGGTGCGCGCAGCCGGGTTCACCGTGCCCGATGGCGCGCGCCCGCTCGTGCTGGGCTGCTGGGTCGGTGGCGACCGCGACGGCAACCCCAACGTCACCCCGGCCGTCACCCGCGAGGTCCTCGAGCTGTACTCCGAGCGCGCCATCCGCATCCACGACGGCCTGGTCGAGGAGCTGGTCGGCGAGCTGAGCGTCTCCACCCGCGTGATCGGGGTCTCGGAGGAGCTGCGCGGCTCGCTCGCCCGCGACCGCCGGGCCCTTCCCGGGATCCACGACCGGTTCATCCGGCTCAACGCCCACGAGCCCTACCGGCTCAAGCTCTCCTACATCCAGGCGCGGCTGGCCAACACGCGCGAGCGCATCAAGCTCCACGGCGAGCACCGGCCGGGCGTCGACTACCTGGGCCCGCACGGGTACATCGCGGACCTGGCGGTGATCGACCGTTCCCTGCGCGCCCACCTCGGCAGCCGGATCGCCGACGGCACCCTGGCTCGGGCGCTGCGCACCGCGCGGGCGCTCGGCCTGCACCTCGCGGAGCTCGACGTCCGCGAGCACAGCGAGCGCCACCACCAGGCACTCGGCGCGGTCTACGACGCGCTCGGCGAGCTGCCGAAGCCGTACGCGGAGCTGACCCGCGAGGAGCGCACGCAGCTGCTCGCGCGCGAGCTGGAGGGCGGGCGCCCGCTGGCGCGCAGGCACTACGGGCTGCCCGCGGAGGCCGTGGACGTCCTGGCGACCTTCGACATGCTCCACGACGTGCAGCACGAGTACGGGCAGGAGGTGGCCCGCACCTACATCGTCTCCATGTGCCAGGGCGTCGACGACGTGCTGGCCGTGGCCGTCCTCGCCCGCGAGGCGTTCATGGTGGAGCTGCACCGCGACCCGCGCTCGTCGATCGACCTGGTGCCGCTGTTCGAGACCGTCGAGGAGCTCTCCCAGGCCGGGGCGCTGCTGGACGGCCTGCTCTCCGTTCCGGGCTACCGGCAGCACGTACGCAACCGCGGCGACCTCCAGGAGGTGATGCTCGGGTACTCCGACTCCAACAAGGGCGCCGGCATCACCACGTCGCAGTGGGAGATCCAGCGGGCGCAGCGCCAGCTCCGCGACATCGCCGCCAAGCACGGGATCCGGCTGCGGCTGTTCCACGGCCGCGGCGGGTCGGTCGGACGCGGCGGCGGCCCGTCCGCGGAGGCGGTCGCGTCGGCGCCGTTCGGGTCGGTCGACGCCACGATGAAGGTCACCGAGCAGGGCGAGGTCATCTCCGACAAGTACTCGCTGCCCGCGCTGGCCCACGACAACCTCGAGATCATGCTGTCCGCCGTGCTGGAGGCCACGCTGCTGCACCAGTCGGCCCGTTGGGGCGACAGCAAGCTGGATCGCTGGGACGAGGCCATGGACGTCGTCAGCAACGCCGCCCGCGAGGCCTACCGCGGGCTCGTCGGCCGTCCGGGCCTGCCCGAGTTCTTCGCCTCGGCCACGCCGGTGGACGAGCTCGGGCGGCTCAACGTCGGCTCCCGCCCGTCCCGGCGGCCCGGCCGCGGTGCCCCCACCCTCGACGACCTGCGCGCCATCCCGTGGGTGTTCGGCTGGACGCAGACCCGGATGGTGGTGCCCGGCTGGTATGGGCTCGGCTCGGGGCTGCGCGCGGCCCGCGAGGCGGGCTACGGCGAGGTGCTCGACGAGATGCGGGACTGGGCGTTCTTCACCAACCTGCTCGGCAACGTCGAGATGACGCTGACGAAGACCGACCTGCGCATCGCCGGTTTCTACGTCTCCGAACTGGTGGAGCCCGACCTGCACCCGATCTTCGACGACATCGTCGCCGAGCACGAGCGCACCCTGCGCGAGGTGCTGAAGCTCACCGGGAGCACGATCCTGCTGGCCCGCCACCCGGTGCTGCGCAACACCCTCGCGGTGCGCGCGGCCTACCTGGAGCCGTTGCACCACCTCCAGGTCGAGCTGCTGGGCCAGCGCCGCCAGACCGAGGACCCGGATCCGGACCTGCACCGCGCACTACTCCTGACGATCAACGGCATCGCGGCGGGCCTGCGCAACACCGGCTGACGTGGCGGCCCGGGTCTCCTCACGGGCGGCGGCGCACGGTCGGCTCCTCGCCCGTGCTGCCGCGGTTCACGCCCACGAACCCGCGGGCGGCCGCGTCGCCGCCGTACGCCGCCTGCACCCGGGGTCCGGACGCCCGCAGGCCTCCGTCCACCGTGATGTCCTCGCCCGTCAGGAACGGTGCTGCGGGACCGGCGAGGAACGCGATGACGTCCGCGATGTCCTCGGGACGCCCGAGATCCGGCCACGGCTGCGCCTGCGCCATCACGGCGGCGGCGGTGGCCGCGCCGCCGGCCACCAGCGGCGTCGCCACGAGCCCCGGGCAGACGGTGTTGACCCGGATCCGGTCCGGCCCGAGCTCGGTTGCGGCCACCCGCCCGAGGTTGATCACCGCCGCCTTCGCCGCCGAGTAGGCCTGCGGTCCTGCCCCCGCCGAGAACCCGGCGATCGAGGCGACGTTGACGATGGACCCACCCCGCCCCGCCGCCCTCATGGCTGCCGCACCGTGCTTGATCCCGAGGAACACCCCCCGTACGAGCACCGCGAACGTGTAGTCCCAGTCGCTGACCTCGATGTCGGTGAGCCGCCCGAAGGCACCTCCGACGCCTGCGTTGTTCACCACACAGTCGATCCGCCCGAACTCCTCGACGCATGTGGCCACCGCCGCCTCGACGTCGGGTTCCTGCGCGACGTCGGCACGGACGAACCGGACGGCCGCACCGAGCTCGGCGGCCGCGGCGGCGCCGTTGGCGGTGTTGAGATCGGCGAGCACGACCCGCCATCCGTCCCGGACCAGCCGCTGCGCGGTTGCCCGGCCGATACCGCTGCCGCCGCCGGTGACGAGGGCGGCGGGAAGGTCGTCATCCATGACGTCGATCCTGCCCGCGTGGGCAGCGGAGTGAACCCCGTCTCCCGCCTTGCCGGATTGTTCAACGATCCTTACGCTCAAATCTCCTGGTCGGCGAAGAGCGGGCCCCGCGGATTGGACAAGCTGTGAGAGTGGACCTCAACTCCGATCTCGGCGAGTCGTTCGGCCGGTGGGTGCTCGGCGACGACGACGCGATGCTCGATCTGGTCACCTCGGCCAACGTGGCCTGCGGCTTCCACGCCGGCGACCCGTCGACCCTGCGCCGCACCTGTGCCAAGGCCGCCGGCTCCGGCGTGGTGGTGGGCGCGCAGGTCAGCTACCGCGACCTGGCGGGATTCGGCCGCCGGTTCATCGACGTGGAGCCCGGGCAGCTCGCCGACGACATCATCTACCAGATCGGCGCGCTCGACGGCATGTGCCGGGTGAACGGCACCTCCGTGCGCTACGTCAAGCCGCACGGAGCGCTCTACAACACCGCGGTGCACCACGAGGCGCAAGCTGCGGCGATCGTGGCCGCGGTACGGGCGTACGACCCCTCGCTACCCGTGCTCGGCCTGCCCGGATCGGCGCTGCTGCGCGCCGCCGAGGCCGCCGGGCTGCGGACGGTGCGCGAGTTCTTCGTCGACCGCGGGTACACGCCCGAGGCCACCCTCGTGCCCCGCTCCCAGCCGGGAGCCCTGCTGCACGACCCGGAGGAGGTCACGGCCCGGCTGCTGCGGATGATCGACGACGGCGTCGTGACGGCCGTGGACGGCACCGACGTGCGCGTGAGCGCGGAGTCCGCATGCGTGCACGGCGACTCACCGGGAGCGGTCGCGATGGCCACGGCCGTGCGGGCGGGCCTCGACCGCTCCGGCGTCGCGCTGGCGCCGTTCGCCGGGGAGCGGGCCGGGTGAAGGTTCTCCCGTTCGGGGACTCGGGCCTGCTCATCGAGGTGGACGGGCTGCCCGAGGTACTCGCGCTCGCCGACGCCGTGCGCGCGGCTCCACCGGCGGGCGTGCTCGACATCGTCCCGGCGGCGCGGACGGTGCTGCTCACCCTCGCCCCGCGCACCGACATCGGCGCGGTGCGCCGGGACGTGCTGGCACTGCCCGTGGAGCCGGGAGCACCACCGCCGGACGGGAAGACGATCGAGATCACCGTGACCTACGACGGGCCCGACCTCGACGAGGTGAGCCGCCTCACCGGGCTCGACGCGGCCGAGGTGGTCAAGGCCCACACGGGCACGCCGTGGCGGGTCGCGTTCGGCGGGTTCGCCCCCGGCTTCGCCTACCTCGCGGGGGGCGACCCGCGCCTGGACGTCGAGCGCCGGTCCGAACCGCGGACGTCCGTACCGGCCGGGGCGGTCGGGCTGGCCGGTGAGTACAGCGGCATCTACCCGCGCGCGTCACCGGGCGGCTGGCAGCTGATCGGCCACACCGACGCGGTGCTGTGGGACGTCGACAACGGTGCCCTCCTGGAACCGGGTGGCATCGTCCAGTTCGTGGAGGCCCGGTGAGCACCCGCGCGTTGGAGGTGGTGGCGACCGGAGCGCTGGCGCTCGTCGAGGACCTCGGACGGCCGGGACACGGCGCGTCCGGCGTCGGACGCTCGGGAGCCGCCGACCGCAGCGCGCTCCGCCTGGCGAACCGGCTGGTGGCCAACCCCGAGGACGCGGCCGGGATCGAGGCCGTGTTCGGTGGCCTGGCCGTTCGCGCCTCGTCCGACAACCGGCTGCCGCTCACCGTGGCACTCAGCGGTGCCCCGGCGCCGGCCGACGTCGACGGCGCTCCGGTCGGCCATCACGCGCTGGTGACGGTGCGGCCAGGGCAGGTGCTGCGGTTGGGGACTCCACCCACCGGGCTGCGTACCTACCTCGCCGTGCGCGGCGGCATCGCCGTCGAGCCGGTGCTCGGCTCGCGCAGCACCGACGTGCTCGCCGGGCTGGGGCCGCCGAAGCTCGAACCGGGCCAGGTGCTCCCCGTCGGCCCGGAACCGGCCGAGCTCCCGCTGGTGGACGTGGCGCCGGTGGCGGTGCCGCCCGGCGGCGCCGTCACGCTGCGGGCGATCATGGGCCCCCGGGCGGACCGGCTCGCCGACCCCGCCGCGCTCGCCCGCACCGTCTGGACGGCGTCGAGCCGCAGCGACCGCGTCGGGATGCGGCTGGAGGGTGCGCAGCTGGAGCGCGTCGGCTCCGGCGAGCTGCCGACGGAGGGCATGGTGCGCGGCGCGATCCAGGTGCCGCCCGGCGGGGAGCCGGTGCTGTTCCTCGCCGACCACCCGGTGACCGGCGGATACCCGGTGGGCGCCGTGGTGATCGACGCCGACGTCGACCGGGCGGCCCAGGTGCGTCCCGGCCAGACCGTGCGCTTCGTCATCGTGCCGCCTCCGTGGCAGGACGAGAACTGACCCACCGGACGGCTACCGGCGCCGGGACAGTGCGACGCCGGCCAGGCAGATCACGCCCCCGACTAGCGCCAGCAGCGCCGGCACCTCACCGAGCAGCAGCCCGGACATCACGATCGTGATCGGTGGCACCAGATAGGTGCTCACGCCCAGCCGCCCGGCGTCCATCCGGGCCAGGGCGTAGGCCCAGGTGCTGAAGGCCAGCGCGGTGGGCACGACGGCGAGGTAGAGCAGCCCTGCCGTGGCGCCCGCCGGAGCCGCGGCGGCGTCGGTGAGCAGCGCCGGCGTGAACGGCAGGCACGCGACGGCGCCGATCGTGCACGCCAGCCAGGTGACCTGGAGCCCGGGCAGCCGCCGCAGCACGAACTTCTGAGCGAGCACTCCCACCGCGTACGTGACCGCGGCGACGAGACAGAGCAGCACACCCAGGATGTCGGACCGGTCCAGGTGCGCCGTGGACGCGCCGACCAGCACGGCCCCGCTGAAGGCGACCAGCGCCCCCACCACCAGCCACCGCGGGAAGCCCTCACCGAGGAGCAGCCCGGCGAACAGCGCGATCAGGATCGGCCCGACGTTCACCACCATGGCGGCGGTACCGGCGTCGACGCGTTGCTCGGCCGCGTTGAGCGCCACGTTGTAGACGCCGAACCAGGCGATCCCGCACAGGGCGATCAGCGCCCACTCCCGTGCGGTGGGGGTGACCCAGCGCCTGGTGACCAGCATTCCCGCACCCAGCGCGAGCGACCCGACGAGCAACCGGCCCAGCGCCAGCGGACCGGGGTCGTAGGACTCCCCGACCGCACGGATGGCGACGAACGCCGACGCCCACGCGCAGACCGTGACCACGACGGCGGCCACCGCGCTCCACCGGTAGCGGGAGGTGGGAACGACGGGGGCTGCCGGGGTCGTCTGCTGGGTCACGGGCCGACGCTAGCTCCGGGTCTCTCCCTGATCCACGCGGATTCCGGCCATTACGCGCCGAGATCCTGACGGCTCGCGCGGCGCACACCCGGCTCCGTCTGCCGGGACTCGCACGGGGTTGCGAGGCGGGTCGGCGCGCCACGGCCCCGCAGCACCGTCGTGTCGCCGAGCGTCCAGCGGGCGGCCTCCGCCTCGTCAGCCAGCCCGACGGCGGCGCCCGTGGCGAGCACCCGGCCGGGCACCGTCTTGGCCAGCTCGGTCAGCCGCGCGGCCTCGTTCACCGGGTCGCCGATCACGGTGTACTCGTAGCGCCGCACGTCGCCCACGTTCCCGGCCACGGCGTCCCCGGCGGAGACGCCGATCCCCGCGGTGGCCTCCGGCAGCTCGGCGGCCAGCCGCGCGGCGAGCACCCGGCCGGCGGCCAGTGCGGAACCCGCCGGGTCCGCCGCGTCGACCGGCGCGCCGAACACGGCCAGCGCCGCGTCGCCCTCGAACTTGTTGACCCAGCCGCCGTGGTCCTCCACGACCTCGACGACCACGGCGAACAGGCGGTTGAGCAGCCCGACCACCTCGGTGGGCGGCCGCTGCACCGCCAGGGCCGTCGAGCCGACGAGATCGACGAAGAGCACCGCCACCCGGCGTACCTCGCCGCCGAGCCGCACCTCGTCGGTGGCCGCCGCCACCCGGGCGACGTCACGACCGACGTGCCGGCCGAAGAGGT
Source organism: Pseudonocardia xinjiangensis (assembly GCF_050948425.1). NCBI lineage: Bacteria > Bacillati > Actinomycetota > Actinomycetes > Pseudonocardiales > Pseudonocardiaceae > Pseudonocardia > Pseudonocardia xinjiangensis. Next base: position 7,547,478 of record NZ_CP192009.1, read on the forward strand.
CCCGGATGCGCTCCCGCTCCCGCAGGCCGCTGATCATCGTGTTGAAGCCGGACTGCAGCTGCCCGAGCTCGGTGCCGTCGTAGACCGTGACGCTCGCGTCGAGGTCGCCGCCCTCCACCCGCCGCATCGCCCGGCGCACCGCGTTCACGGGGTCGGCCACCGCCCTGGCCGCCCCCACCGTCACCAGCAGGCCCGCGACCAGCGCCGTGGCCCCGACGGCCAGCACGATCACCGCGAACCGGTCGGCGGACACGTCGCGGTAGACCAGTACGGACAGCGCCGAGAGCAGCAGCCCGACCACCGGCACAGCCGTGCCGAGCGCCCAGAACAGCAGCGCCCTGACCACCACCCCGGGCAGCGCCCGCCGCCGCGGTGGCTGCGCGGCCAGCACGCGCGCCGCCGTGCGCCGCAGGATCCGCTCGCTGAGCAGGTAGGACAACGCGCAGGTGGTGATGCCGCCCAGCACGATCGTCTCCCCGACCGAGACCGCGAGCCGCAGCGACCAGCGGGCGTTCAGGCCGGCGAACAGGGCGGCGCCCACGACCCAGAGCACGGCCTGCACGGTGACCAGCCGCAGCGGGCCGTGGAGCACCATGCGCTGCTCCGTGCGCTTCTCCGGGCGCTCGCCACCGGAGGCGGGAGTGCGCAGCCGGAACCGCCGGGCTCCCCACACCAGCCCGACCGGCACCGCCAGCAGCAGGTAGCCGCCGAACGTCACGATGTTGAGCATCCGCACGGTGGCCGGATCCGCGAGCGGTCCTTCGGGCAGCACCCACGCCGCGAGCACGAGCACCACACCGGCGCCCGCCACGTTGGCGACCACCACGACCACGGCGAGCGCGATCCGCGTCGGCAGGTCGAGCACGGACCGCGCCATGATCGGGCAGCGTAGGGCGGCGCTCACGATCGCGACATGGTCACGTGCCGCCGTCCTGCCCGCGAGTCGCCCGCTCCGGACCCGCGAGTCGCCCGTTCTGACCGCGCGAGTCGCCCGATCCGGACCCGCGAGTCGCCCGGTTTTGGTGCGCGAGTCGCCCTACCCGGCCCGGCGGATCAGGGGCGGACCGTCGCGGTGAGGTGGACGGCCCCCACGCGCTGGCGCACGTCGAGGTTCCAGCCGTCCCCGGCCGGGGCGGCGTGCAGCTCGACCGTGCTGGGCAGCAGCAGCGGCTTCCCGAAGGCGACGTCGTAGGTGAGCCCGGCGGGCAGACGCCCCTGCAGCGCGGCCAGCGCGCGTCCGGCCGTCCACATCCCGTGGGCGATCGCCCGCGGGAAACCGAACGCCCGTGCGGTCAGCGGGTGCAGGTGGATCGGGTTGACGTCGCCGCTGACACCGGCGTAGCGACGGCCGGTGCCGCCGTCCACCCGCCAGACCGCGGCAAGGGCACCGCCGGACACTCCCGGCGGCGGCGCCGGCGCCGGATCACCGTCGGCAGCGGGCGCGGTGGCTCCCCTGGCGAGATAGGTGCTGCGCCCGTGCCACACGGGCTCGCCGCCCGCGTCGACCCGCGCGACGAGATCGACCTGCGCGCCCTTCGGATGTGCGACGAAACGCTCGGCGTGCACCCGGACGTCGAGGGGTTCGGCGGCGTCGATCCCCCGGTAGACGGTGATCGTGTTGCGGATGTGCACCAGCCCCGGCAGCGGCAACGGGAACGCCCGGTCCGCCATCAGCTCGACCTGCAGCGGGAACGCCAGTACGTGCGGATACGTCGGCGGGAGCACGTCGTCCACCGCGAAGCCGCAGACCCGCGCGTACGCCGCGAGGTGCGAGCGGTCCACGGACACGCCCTCCCGCGACCGCTCGCGGTCCGGGAGCACCGACGCGCGCGGCCCGAACGACCCGACCGCGGCCTTGAGGTACTGCGGAGCCAGTCCCATCAGGCCCCCAGGATGCTCTGCCCACACACCCGCACGACCTGTCCGGTGACCCCACCGGTCTCGGCCTCGGCGAGCCAGCCGACCGTCTCGGCGACGTCCACCGGCAGCCCGCCCTGGCGGAGGCTGTTGATCCGGCGCCCGGCCTCGCGGGTGCCCAGCGGCATCTTCCCGGTCATCTCGGTCTCGATGAAGCCCGGAGCCACCGCGTTGACCGTGACACCCCGCTCGGCGAACCGGGGCGCGAATGCCCGCACCATCCCGATCACGCCCGCCTTGCTCGCGGCGTAGTTCGTCTGACCGCGGTTGCCGGCGATCCCGCTGGTGGAGGCGATGCACACGATGCGTCCGGTGTCGCTGAGCAGGTCACCGGCGAACAGCGCCTCGTTGATCGCGAGCTGCGCGCGCAGGTTGACGGCCAGCACAGCGTCCCAGCGGTCGGCGTCCATGTTGGCGAGCAGCTTGTCGCGGGTGATGCCCGCGTTGTGCACCACCACGTCGAGCCGGCCGTGCCGTTCCCGCACGTGGGCGAGCAGCCGGTCGGCGGCGTCGGGCGCGGTGATGTCGAGTTGCAGCGCGGTACCGCCGACGCGGTTGGCCACGCGCGAGAGCGACTCGCCCGCCGCCGGGACGTCGACCGCGACAACCGTGGCGCCGTCGCGGGCGAGGGTGTCGGCGATGGCTGCACCGATGCCCCTGGCCGCGCCGGTGACCACCGCGACCCGCCCGGCCAGCGGCCGCACCACCTCGTCGGGCGCGTCCATGCCGATCGGGTCCTGGGCCGGCCCGACGGGCACGCCGACCCGCACGACCTGCCCGTCGACGTACGCCGAGCGGGCCGAGAGGAAGAAGCGCACCGCGGAGTCGGTGGCCGCCGGCGGCGCGTCGGGGTGCACGACCAGCAGGTTGGCGGTGGCGCCCGCGCGCACCTCCTTGGCCGCCGACCGCACCAGCCCGTCGAGAGCCTGGGCCGCGGCGGCGGCCTCCACGTCGCCCGCGTCGGGCTCGGGGCCCAGCAGCAGCAACCGGCCCGACGGGGCGAGCCGCCGGACCGCCGGAGTCAGGAACTCCCGCACGGCGGCGAGGTCGTCGAGCGTCCGGACGCCGGTGGCGTCGAGGACGGCCGCGGCCACCGTGCCGTCCCCGGCCGCGTCGGCGATGTCGGCGTCCTTCAGCAGCGCACGGATCTGCTCCGCGTACCGGCCCGCGCCGACGGCCCCGACCAGCGCGGGTCCGTCGAGCAGGGGCCGGCCAGGCGCGTAGCGGCGCAGCACCGGGATGCGCGGCACGCCGAGCCGCCGGACCAGCTGGTTCTGCGACAGATCGCGCAGCGTGTCGTTGGACATGTCAGTTCCCCTCGAGGATCGCGACGACGCCCTGGCCGCCCGCTGCGCAGATGCTGATCAGGCCCCGGCTCTTCCGGCCGCCAACGCTGCCCTTCTCGTGCAGCAGCTTCGCCAGCGTCGCGACGATGCGCCCGCCCGTGGCGGCGAAGGGGTGACCGGTGGCCAGCGAGGACCCCGCCACGTTCAGCTTCGCGCGGTCGATCGCGCCGAGCGGGGCGTCGAGCCCGAGCCGCTCCTTCGCGAACGCCGGGTCCTCCCACGCCTTGAGGGTGGCGAGCACCGTGGACGCGAACGCCTCGTGGATCTCGTAGAAGTCGAAGTCACTCAAGGTGAGGCCGTTGCGCTCGAGCAGCCGCGGCACGGCGTACAGCGGCGCGGTGAGCAGCCCGTCGGACCCGAGCACGAAGTCGACCGCCGCCGTCTCCGCGTCGACCAGGTGCGCGAGCACCGGCAGCCGGTGCTGCGCCGCCCACTCGTCCGACCCGAGGAGGACGGCCGCGGCGCCGTCGGTGAGCGGTGTGGAGTTGCCTGCCGTCATGGTGGCGCCCTCGCCCTTGCCGAACACGGGCCTGAGCTTGGCGAGCTTCTCCACGGAGGTGTCGGGCCGCAGGTTCTGGTCGCGGGTCAGCCCGAGGTAGGGCGTGACCAGGTCGTCGAAGAAGCCGCGGTCGTAGGCGGCGGCCAGGTTGCGGTGGCTCGCGACGGTCAGCTCGTCCTGCTCCTCGCGTCCGACGTGCCACTCGAGCGCGGTGAGCGCGGCGTGCTCGCCCATCGACAGCCCCGTGCGCGGCTCGGCGTTGCGGGGGACCTCCGGGACGATCTGGCCGGGCCGCAGCCCGCGCAGTGCCTTGAGCCGGGCGCCCAGCGAGCGCGCCCCGTTCAGCTCCATCAGCACCCGGCGCAGGTCGTCGTTCAGGGCGACCGGCGCGTCGCTGGCCGTGTCGACACCGGCGGCAACGCCGCTCTCGATCTGCCCGAGTGCGATCTTGTTGGCGACGAGTACCGCGGTCTCCAGGCCGGTGCCGCAGGCCTGCTGCACGTCGTAGGCGGGGGTGGAGGGCGAGAGCGTGCTGCCGAGCACGGCCTCGCGGGTGAGGTCGCGGTCGCGGCTGTGCTTGAGGACCGCGCCGCCCGCCACCTCTCCGATCCGCTCGCCCGCCAGCCCGAAGCGGGCGGCGAGCCCGTCGAGCGTGGCCGTGAGCATGTCGAGGTTGGACGCGCGGGCGTACGCGCCGTTCGCGCGGGCGAAGGGGATGCGGTTGCCACCGATCACGGCGGCCTTCCGGGTCTCCGGCACAGGTTCCTCCCGGGGGTCTGGGCTTCAGGATGGGCGTTACCCGTCAGTAGCCGATACTCAAAGTACACGGTACTCTCGGTGCCGTGAAGGCGGTCCGGGACAAGCGAACGAGCCGGTGGGACGCCCATCGGCGCGCCCGCCGTGCCGAGCTGACCGACGCCGCGATCGCCGCGATCCGCGCCCACGGCGCCGGCGTCGGGATGGACGAGGTCGCCGCCGGGGCGGGCACCAGCAAGACCGTCGTCTACCGGCACTTCACCGACCGCACCCAGCTCTACGTCGCTGTCTGCGAGCGGGTGGCCGAGGTGCTGGTGGCGCAGGTGCGCGCCGCGATGGCCGGCGGCGAGAGCCCCCGCGCGAAGACCGCCGCCGGCATCGCCGCATACCTGCGGCTGATCGAGAACGACCCGGAGGTCTACCGGTTCGTCGTGCACCGCCCACTCGTCGACAGCGCCCTCGACGGCGACCCGGTGGCCGACCTCGTCTCGCTCATCGGCGACGAGGCCGCCGCCGTGATCGCCGCACAGCTGCGCCGCGCCGGTTCCGACACCGGCGCCGCGGTGTCGTGGGGCCACGGCATCGTCGGGCTCGTCCGGGCGGCGGCCGACAACTGGCTGGCCCGCCCCACGGGAACGACCCACGACGAGCTGGCCGCCCAGCTCACCGATCTGGCCTGGTCCGGGCTCTCCGGCGTCGTGGCTCCCCACCAGGCTCCCGACCAGGCTTCCCACAAGGAGGAACCCGCATGACGTCCGACCCCCGCGAGCTCCGGCGCGTCCTGGACGGCCGGTGGGCCGACGTCCGCGCCGAGGTTCGCGCGCAGCTCGGGGAGCTGCGGCTCACGCCCGAGGCCGACCTGAGCACCGAGGAGTACCGCGCACTCACCACCGAGAACCTGCGCCGGCTGGCCGAGAGCGGGCGCCCGCACCAGGGCTTCGACCCGGCGTACGGCGGTGGGGGCGACGTCGGGGGCGTGGTCACGGCGTTCGCCGCGCTCGGCTACGGTGATCTCTCGCTGCTGGTCAAGGCCGGTGTGCAGTGGGGCCTCTTCGGTGGTGCCGTCCAGGTGCTGGGCACTTCTCGTCATCATGACAAGTATCTGCGCGCGATCATGGACGGCGACCTGCTCGGCTGCTTCGCGATGACCGAGACCGGCCACGGCTCCGACGTCCAGCACCTGCGCACCACGGCCACCTACGACCCGGCCACGCAGGAGTTCGACATCCACACCCCCGACGCCGGCGCGCGCAAGGACTACATCGGCAACGCCGCGCGCGACGGGCGGATGGCCGTCGTCTTCGCCCAGCTGATCACCGGCGGCGTCTCCCACGGGGTCCACGCCCTGCTCGTGCCCATCCGCTCCGAGGACGGCACCGCGCTGCCCGGCGTCACGATCGGCGACTGCGGCCGCAAGGCGGGCCTCAACGGCGTCGACAACGGCAGGCTCTCCTTCGACCACGTGCGGGTGCCGCGGGAGAACCTGCTCAACCACTTCGCCGACGTCGCCGAGGACGGCGCCTACTCCAGCCCGATCACGAGCGCCTCCCGCCGGTTCTTCACGATGCTCGGCACGCTCGTCCGCGGCCGGATCAGCGTGGCGGGTGGGGCGGGCGCCGCCACGCAGAAGGCACTCGCACTGGCCATCCGCTACGGCGCCACGCGACGGCAGTTCGCCGACCCCGAGAGCGGCGAGGAGGTGGTGGTGCTCGACTACCTCGTCCACCAGCGCAAGCTGCTCCCCGCGCTCGCCACCACGTACGCGCTGCACTTCGCCCAGGCCGACCTCGTGTCGGAGATGCACGACCTGCAGTCCTTCGACGCGGAGCCCGGCTCGGACGCCGACACCGAGGCGGGGCAGCGGGACCTGGAGACGAGGGCCGCGGGCATCAAGGCCGTGGCCACCTGGCACGCCACCGCCACGATCCAGACCTGCCGCGAGGCGTGCGGCGGCGCCGGCTACCTCGCGGAGAACCTGCTTCCGCAGCTCAAGGCCGACACCGACGTGTTCACCACCTTCGAGGGCGACAACACGGTCCTCCTGCAGCTGGTGGCGAAGACACTGCTGTCGGACTACGGCCGCCGCGTCGGGAAGCTCGACGTGGTGGGCAAGGCCCGGTTCGCCGCCGACCTCATGGCCGGTTCGATGGCCGAGCGCACCGGGCTGCGGGCCGTCGTCCGGCGCGGGGACCTCCGCGACCGCGCCTACCAGAGGTGGCTGCTCGTCGAGCGCGAGGAGCACCTGCTGGCCGCGGCCGCCCGACGGATGCGCAAGGCACTGGCCCCGGGAGCCGACCGGTTCGCCGTCTTCAACGGCGCGCAGGACCACCTGCTGGTGGCCGCGCGGGCCCACGTCGACCGGATCGTCCTCGACTCCTTCGCCGCCGCCGTCGACCGGGTGGAGAGCCCGGCCGTGCGCGGCCTGCTGGAGCAGGTGCGCGGGCTGTACGCGCTCTCGGTGATCGAGGGCGACCGCGCGTTCTTCGTCGAGCACGGGTACATCAGCCGGGGCCGGGCCAAGGCCGTCACGCAGGCCGTCAACACGCTGTGCGGTCAGCTGCGCCCGCAGGCCAGGACCCTGGTCGACGGGTTCGGCATCCCGGAGGCGTGGCTGGACTGCCCGCTGCTCGACGGCGAGCGGGACAGCCACGCCGCCCCGACCGACCCGTCACCGTCCCAGAAGGAGCCGACCGACCTGGCCGCGGTGGGCTGAGCGCGGCCCGCCGCGGGCGACTCACCCCGCAGAACCGGGCGACTCACCCCGCGAAACCGGGCGACTCGCGAAACCCCCCGCGAGTCGCCCGGTCCGGACCCGCGAGTCGCCCGTTTCCCGTCCGCGAGTCGCCCGTTCATGACGCGCGAGTCGCCCGGGACTGGGGCAGCGGGTGGCGGGTGATCACTCCTCCTCGGACCACTCGTCCTGGGGCTCACCGGGCCGGTGCACCCCGAACGACCACTCGAAGCCCTCGGGGTCGACGACCCGGAAGCGGTAGTTGCCCCACTCCGTCGGCTCCGGGGCCCAGATCGTGGTCGCGCCGGCCTCGACCGCACGGGCGTACAGCGCGTCGACGTCGGCCGGGGCGGGGACGCTGAGGTAGACCCCGTAGCCCATCGTGTCGCCCTTGCGCGGCGGGCGCTCGTAGCCGTCGTGGTCGCTGAACACCACGGCCACGGCGTCGCCCAGCCGCAGCTCGGCGTGCGCGATGCCGCCCTTCTCGTCCGGGAACGACATGGTCGTCTCGAACCCGAACGCCCGCTGGAGCCACGTGATGGCGGCCGGAGCGTCGCGGTACCCGAAGAGGGCGTGCAGGTCGGCGGGGGGCTGTCTCGTCTCGGTCACACGAGAAGCGTGTCCGGGACTGCTGCCAGTTCCTGTCCTGATCTCCACGGGCGTCGTCCCGGTGTGCGGCATTCACGGAACCGAGCGACATCGCTCCTGGTGAGCCCGGGCCGGCGTTAGCGTGCCCACGGGAACCGGTTACAGGAACCGGGCCCGTCACCGCCTGAGCCGGGGGTTGCGCGATGCCAGTGGGCTCGGCGAGGGAGGACGCGACCGCCGCCACGATCAGCCAGGTCGCGGCGGCCGCGGGGGTGTCGCGAGCCACCGTCTCGCGCGTGATGAACGGACGCGCCACGGTGGCGCCCGAGCTGGCCGAGCGCGTCCGCGCCGCGGCGGCCGCCCTCGGCTACAGCCCGAGCCCGGTGGCTCGCAGCCTCGCGCTCGGTCGCACCTCCACGGTGGCGTTCGTCGTGCCCGACCTGTCGAACCCGGTGTTCCAGAGCGTCCTGCGCGGGCTCGGTCAGGCCGCCGCGAAGGAGGGGCACCGCCTCATCGTCGCCGAGTCGAACGAGGACCCGGCGGAGGAGACGCTGCTCGCCGTGGAGATCCGGCGCCGGGTGGACGGCATCGTCCTGGCCGCCTCCCGGCTCCCGGACGACGAGCTCGCCGAGCTGGTTCCCCGGCTCGAGCCGGTCGTGCTGGTGAACCGCGAGGTGCCGGGGCTCGACGTGCCGTCGCTCTCGGTCGACCACCGCGCGGGCGTCCGCGACCTGGCCGCGCATCTGTTCGAGCTGGGTCACTCCCGCCTGGTCTACCTGGCGGGCCCGCAGGCCAGCTCCTCGGACCGGGAACGGCTGCACGGGCTGCGCGCCGCTGTGTGCGACACCGCCGGCGCTGAGCTGGTGGAACTGCGCTGCGGATCGGGCTTCGCCGACGGGCAGGCCGCTGTCCCCGCCGTGGTCGCCTGCGGTGCCAGCGGAGTGGTCGCCTACAACGACCTGGTGGCCTTCGGCGCGCTCAGCGGGCTGCACGAGCTGGGCATCGCGGTCCCGGAGCAGATCTCCGTGGTCGGCTTCGACGACATCCCGTTCGCCCGCTACACCACGCCCCCGCTCACCACCGCCTCCGTTCCGCAGTTCGACCTCGGCGAGCAGGCATGGCAACGGCTATGGGCGTTGCTGCAGGACGGTCCGCCCCAGCACAACGTGACCTACCGGCCGCGGTTGGAGGTGCGGGGCAGCACCGGTCCGGCCCCCGGGGCTGCCGGTGGGGAGGTGACCACTTCGCAGGTGGCCGACAACCGGGGACCTACCGTCGATCCGTCGCCGTCAGCGTTGTAGAAGGAGTACGGATTGATCGTCGTCACCGGAGTCACCGGCAACCTCGGCGGGCTCGTCACGAAGGACCTGCTCATGCGCGTGCCGGCCACCGATCTCGTCGCTGTTGCGCGAAACCCCCAGAAGGCCGCCACCCTCGCCGACCAGGGCATCGAGGTCCGCGCCGGGGACTACGAGGACCCCGAGTCGCTCCGGACAGCCTTCGCGGGCGCCGACGTCCTGCTGTTCGTCTCCTCTCCCGACATCACCCCGGGCACCCGGGTGCGCCAGCACGGCAACGTGATCGACGCGGCACGGGCGGCCGGGGTCGGCAGGATCGTCTACACCAGCGCCATCGGGGCGCAGGACGGCGTCGGGTTCCTCGCCGACCACACCACCACCGAGAAGCTGCTCCGCGAGTCCGGCGTGCCACACACCCTGCTGCGCAACACGTTCTACATGGGGGCGCTCGTCAACCCGGCGCTGCGCTCGGCCGTCGAGTCCGGGGAGCTGCTCGCCGCAGACGGCGGGCAGCCGGTGAACTTCGCGACGATCGCCGACCTGGCCCTCGCCGCCTCGGCCACGCTCACCGGCCCGGAGCACGACGGTGCGGCATACGAGGTGCGCGGCCCGCTGTGGACGGTGCCCGACCTCGCCCGCACCCTCAGCGAGGTCTCCGGGCGCCCCGTCACCTACCGGGCGGTGCCCGCCGACGACCTGGGGCCGGCCGCGTTCGTGCACCGGCTCATCGCATCGGGCCTGTTCGCGCAGCCGTCCGACGACCTCGAGAAGCTGCTCGGGCGGCCGGGCACCGGCCTGCGCGACGCCGTGGCGGCGGCGCTGGCCTGACGCCCGGTGGTTGCCGGGTGTCGGTGCGGTGACGTCGCGGCGGCCGGCGGGCGACTCGCGCACGAAAAACGGGCGACTCGCGGGACCCCGGCGGGCGACTCGCGGGCCGGAAACGGGCGACTCGCGGGGTCAGCTGGTGGGGCGGCCTGCGGTGAGCACCCGGGGGCCGTCGTCGGTGACCGCGATGGTGTGCTCGGCGTGGGCCGCCCGGCTCCCGTCGGCGGTGCGGAGCGTCCAGCCGTCGGGGTCGGGGCGGTAGGCGTCGGCCCCGCCCGCGTGGAACATCGGCTCCACCGCGATCACCAGCCCGGGCTTCAGGACGAGGCCGCGGCCAGCGCGGCCCTCGTTCGGGACGTGCGGCGCCTCGTGCATCTCCCGCCCCACGCCGTGGCCGCCGTGACCCTCCAGCAGCCCGTATCCGCCCGATCGTCCGACGGAGCCGATCGCGTGGGCGACGTCGCCCATCCGGGCTCCCGGCACCGCGGCGGCGATGCCGGCGGCCAGGGCCCGTTCCGTGGTCTCGATGAGCGCGAGGTCCTGCGGGTCGGCCGGACCCACCACCGTGCTGAAGGCGGCGTCGGCGCACCATCCGTCGAGGTGCACGGCGAGGTCGACGCTGAGCAGGTCCCCTGGCCGCAGCGGTTGTCCCGACGGGATCCCGTGCACCACCGCGTCGTTCACGCTCGCGCAGATCACTGCGGGGTAGGGGGACGGGGCGAACCGCGGGTGGTATCCCAGGAAGGTCGGGCGCGCACCCGCGGCAGCGATCCGCTCGGCGGCGAGCGCATCGAGCTCTCGCGGCGTGACACCGGGGGCGGCATGCTCGCGCACGGCGGTGAGCACGTCGGCCACGATCTTCCCGGCTGCCTCGACGGCGTCCACCTCGCCCGGGGTCTTCATCTCAATCATGCGGATAACTATACCGGTATTACTATTGGCGTCATGGTGCGCGTCCCCCTGACCCCGGCCGACCGCGAGCGCGGCGAGCGGCTCGGCCGCCTGCTCCGCGAAGCCAGGGGGGAGCGCAGCCTCGCCGATGTGGCCGGCGCGGCCGGAATCTCGGCGGAGACCCTCCGCAAGATCGAGACGGGCCGCATCCCCACCCCCGCGTTCTTCACGGTCTCGGCGCTGGCCGGGGCGCTGAGGCTGTCGATGGACGAGCTGGTGGTCGCGGCGGCGCCCATGTCGGAGGAGCCGGACGCGCAGGCGGTCTGACGATCACCCCGCCCCCGCTGCGGCGCGAGCGATGACCTCCTCCACGGTGAGGGCGCTCGACGGGTGGTGGCTCAGGCACATCGGCTCCTGCACCTTCTCGAACGCCAGACCCTCGCCCGCCACGTAGAACTGCCCGGACGTGAGCCGCGAGATGTCGCTCACGTGGCCGCCCTTGGCCCTGGCGAGCTCGGTGGCGGCGTTGATCTGGGCGCCGGAGTTGAGGAACCCGAAGAACTGCGTGGCGGCGTTGCCCGGGATGCGGTTGTGCAGGCCCTTGGGCGCCTGCGTGGCGAACACCAGCCCGAGCCCGTACTTCCGTGCCTGCGAGGCCAGGGAGATGGTGCTCTCGGTGCAGGCGGTCATCGCCCCCGACGGCGCGAACGTCTGCGCTTCGTCCATCACGAAGAGCCCACCGAGCGGCCGGTCCCCCGCCGGGTTCGCCTTCACCCACGAGAACAGCGCCATCTGGAGCTGGTTGACGAAGCTCTGGCGCTGCTCGTCGGAGGGCAGGCCGACGAAGCTGATCACCGAGATGCGCGCCCGCTTCCCCTCCCGCGGGGTGAGCAGCACCGAGGGGTCGGCCTTCTCCCCGGATCCGCCGAACAGCGGGTCGTTGATCATGGCCGCCGTCAGCGCTTCCGCCATCTCCGCGGCGAGCTTCTGGCCGTTGCGCAGCCCGCTGATGCCATCGGGCAGGTCGCCGAGCAGGTCGATGAACCCGCCGAGGGACGAGGCGCCGTGGCCCGCGTAGTAGGTGAGGACCTCCCGCAGCACCGCCCGGCCCGACTCGACCTTCCGCCCGGTCAGCTGCGCCCGGGGAGCGAGACTCGCGACGGCGGCACCGACCGCGATCGCGAACTCGTCGTCGTCACCGAGGACGGCGGCGAAGTCCGGGAGCGGCTGGAACGACAGCGGCCGGCCCTTCGAACGACCGGGCGTCCACACGACCACCTCGGTCTGGTCGAGGTAGGCCGCGGCCTTCTCGCCGTCACCGTCGCGCCAGTTGTCCGGCGGCTCCGGCCACGCGTCGCCCAGCCGGGCCAGGTCGTTGTTGGGGTCGAGCACGATCGCCGACACCCCGTGCAGCGCGCACTCCTCGACCAGCCGCCGCAGCAGCACCGTCTTCCCCGACCCCGATCCGGCGAAGACGACGGTGTGCTTGCGCAGCGACTCGAGCGGCACGTGCACGTCGCGCTGGTCGGCGGCGGACCGGCCGACCGGCACGGTCGGTACCCGGGGCCGGGGCACGGGGCTGGGGCGCCATGCCGCCGGGGGTTCCGGACGTTCACCGGTCTCCTCTGGGTCGTCGACGGCCTGCTCGTGCGGCGGCTCGACGACCAGCGGAGGCGGCACCGGTGCGGGCACGACCTCCGACGGGACGGGCGCGGCGCCGGCCAGCGTGCGCCGGAAGAGCTCGGTCGATCCGGCGGGCCTGCGGGCGGCGAGCCATTCCAGGAACCCCGGCTTCTGGGGGCGCTGCATGACCTCCAGCGCCGCGAAGGTGCGCAGGTCGGCCTCGCTGATCGGGACGACGATCCCGCCCAGCTCCTCCAGCTCGGTGACGACCCGCGCCGTCACCGGGCCGCTCGGCCACGGCGCGTTGCGGATCACCACGAGCGTGCGCTTGTCCCCGCCCGCCCCCACGCCCGACTCCGTCCGCGCCGAGCCGATCCGGCTCTGCACGGCGCGGGGATGCTGGTGGGCGATCGCCCGGAACGCGACGTGGATCTCGTCCTCGGTCTGTTCGTCGAGGGTGCGCCGGAGCCGGGCGTGCAGCGCGGGCTTGCGTCCGCGCGCCTGGTCCACCACGAGCAGCTGCCCGCTCTCCCCGAACTCCGCGATGTAGGCACTCAGGCCCGCGGTCAGCAGGGCCGGCATCCGCTCGTCCTCGCTGTCCTGGTGCAGCGGGCGCGCGACGTCGGCCTCCTCGCGCAGCCGGGCGAACCAGGCGTCCATCACCTGCAGGACCACGTCGTCGGTCGGCCCTACCGGCCCGGGACCGATCACCGGCTCGGTGAGCTCCTCCAGCTCGCGCACCTCGCCGGAGTCGAGGCAGTCACGGATGTGGGAGTCGACGCGCTGCAGCAGGCGCCGCGGCGTGAAGTTCCGCACGCCCGGACCGGTGAAGGCCGACGGCCGGACCGGCCACGTGTCGTACGGCGGGGTGAACCCGATCTCGGCGTACCAGCTGCTGAGGTGCTGCGCGACCAGCGCGGTGGCGATGTCCGAGTCGGGCATCGCGCCCTGCAGCACCGACACCCGGAAGCGGTCGGACGCGGAGTTGACGCTGTGCCCCCTGATGATCTCCCAGGACGCCGGGATGCACGCGACGATCGACAGCGTGCGGCGCGTCGCCTCCCGTAGCTCCATCAGGCCGTCGGCGATCTCGCCGACCAGGGCGTTCCGCTTCGCCTTCGCGTCGGCGGCGACCCCCGTGGCCTCGTCGGACTGGTTGATCAGCCCGTCGATCTGGTCGACCGCGATCACGGTCGGCCCGGTGAGCGCCAGCAGCCGGGACAGGTCGCGCAGCACGAGCTGGCGCGGCCGGGTGCCGGGCCGGAAGCCCCACTCCTCGCGCGCGGCGTCCTCGACGTCGCCGTCGAGGGTCAGGTAGCCGTAGCCGATCTCCTGCACGTCCGGGTGGTCGGCACGGAACAGCACGAGCGCCCGGAGGGTGTTCTGGCAGTCCGACCCGATCTGCCGGTCGACCTTGCGCAGACCGGCCACCAGCTCGTCGAGGTCCGTCCGGGACACCGGGATGGTCCCCCCGATGCGCGCCTGTCCCAGCGGCGACATGCCCGCGAGCGCCGCGAGCCTGCGCAGCAACGGGGTGAGCTGGTCGACCTGCCCGGCGTCGAAGCCGTCGATGATCCCGTGGACGGCGCTGCGCCAGAACTCGTGCCCCTCCAGCAGCTTGACCAGGAAGAAGTAGCCGTCGCTCTCCTGCACCTGCTGGCGCACCCAGCGCAGCAGGTGCGTCTTGCCCACGCCGCGCTCGCCTTGCAGCACGACGCCGATCGGACTCGCCCCGGTGCTCGCGCGCGCCGCCTGCACGGAGTTCAGCACCGACTGCGCAACCCGCTCGTGCAGGCCGTCGACGTGGTGGGTGACCGGGCTCCAGACGTCGTCCGGGGCGACCGCCCAGTTGAACTGGACGGCGGCGAGCGCCATCCGCTCCTCGTCGGTCATTCGGCCTCGATCATGAGCAGGTGCCGCTCGTCGCCGCCGAAGCGGACGGCGGCGGCGCGGTCGGCCTCGGTGAGTGTCTTCTGGTTGGACTCGGCCTGGACGTGCACGCCGGGGGTGCTCGCCATCCGTTCGAGCTCGGCGTCGACGGCCTCCCGGGACACGCCGAACAGCTCTTCCCGCAGCTCGGCGAGACCGACCCAGGCTCCTGGACCCTTCGCGAGGCGGAGGTACGCGCTGCGGATCTGCTTCCCGGCGTCCGGCTGGAAGATGTCGGAGAGCTGCTGGCCGGACCGGGCGACCCGCCGGCCCAGCCCGGCCAGCAGGGCGTAGCACGCCCCGCCGAGGTAGCCCGCCCGATCCGGGCGCTGTGCGGACAGCTCCGCGGTGCACCACGCCCAGCCGTCGTCGGTCAGCTCGTGGGCGAAGCTGCGGCCGACCTTGCGTGAGGTCACCAGCTTCTGCTCGTTCAGCCGGCGTCGGGGCGTCCCGTCCAGGGTGAAGCCGGCCGCGGTGCGCAGCTCCGCGTTCGTCAGCTCGCGGGCCTCGGCCATCAGGGCCAGCAAGGCGGCCCGCTCACGCATGGTCAGCCGGTCGGTGGGCACTGTCGTCCTCCGGGGTTCGGGGTCGTCGAGGGAAGGGCCGTGCGCCCGTTGGGATCGGCCGAGCGGGACCGGGCGGGGAGCGCGGACCGTCCAGCGGGAGCACGCGGTGTCGAGGGGAGCCGGAGCCCGGTGCGGCGGTCCGCAGGACCGTGCGGGCAGCACGGGGGGGGCGGCTTCCCGAGCCGATCACACCGGGCGAGCGAACCCTACGGCGCGTCCTGGCTCCGGAACAGCTCCATCCGGCCGATCATGAAGCGGCGGGCGGGCGAAATCGCGCTTACCCCGCCGGCAAGCCCTCAGCCGACCTGGATCACCACTTTGCCGGTGGTGTGCCCGGCTTCGACCGTCGCGAGTGCGGCACCGGCCTCGTCGAGGGGGCGGATCTCGGTGACGTGCGGGTCGAGCGCCCCGTCGGCGACGAGCTGCACGAGCGCGGTGAGCACAGCGGTGCTGCGATCCCGCTCCACTCCGCTCCCACCCAGCTGCGCCGCCAGCGGCCGGTCGGCGATCGTGACCAGCTTGGAGCGGTCGGCCAGCAGCTCGGCCACCGCACGCAACGCGTCGCCGCCGACGGTGTCGAACACCGCGTCGACGCCCTGGGGCGCGGCGGCGCGGACGCGCTCGGCCACCCCGTCCCCGTACGCCACGGGGACGGCGCCGTGGGAGGCCACGAGGTCGTGCTTGCCCGGGCTCGCCGTGCCGATGACGACGAGCCCGCGGGCGCGGGCGAGCTGCAGGGTCGGCACCCCCACCCCGCCGCCTGCGCCGTTGACCAGCAAGGTCGAGCCGGGTGGCAGGTCGAGCCCGGTCAGCGCGTCGTAGCCGGTGGCCGCGGCCACGGGGAGCGCCGCGGCGTCGGCAGGGGTGACACCGTCAGGACGGTGCGCAGCGAACGACGCTGTCACGAGCGCGAACTCGGCCCACCCGCCGACCATGCCGGGGTTGCCGCCGAACACCTCGTCACCGACGGCGAAACCGTCGACGTCCGGGCCGGTCTCCACGACGGTGCCCGCGACCTCGCGGCCGAGCACGGCAGGCAGCGTGATGTCGCCGTAGCCGCCGTCGCGCAGCTTCCAGTCGCCCGGGTTGACCCCGGCGGCCCGCACGCGGACCAGCAGCTCGCCCGGTCCGGGTACGGGCACCGGCACGTCGAGCATCGTCTCGTTCTCGGGACCGCCGAACGCGGTGAACCCGTACGCCTTCATGCCCGCACCTCCGTCCGCAGCGCGGCCAGCCGGGAGACCGCTTCCTCGAGCACCTCGTCGCGTTTGCAGAACGCGAAGCGCACCAGCGACCGTCCCAGATCGGGGTCGGCGCAGAACACCGACACCGGTACCGCGGCCACGCCGATCCGCTCGGGCAGGGTCCAGCAGAACTCTGCGCCGTCGGTGAAGCCGAGCGCCGTGACGTCGGTGACCACGAAGTACGTGCCTGCCGTGTCGAACACGGTGAAGCCGGCCTCGCGCAGCCCGTCGGAGAGCAGGTCCCGCTTGCGCTGCAGATCGGTGGCCAGCCCGCTGTAGAAGGAGTCGGGCAGCGCGAGCGCGGCGGCGATCGCGGGCTGGAACGGCGCGCCGCTGACGTAGGTGAGGAACTGCTTGACCGCGCGGACCGCGTGGACCAGCTCGGCCGGCCCGTTCACCCACCCGACCTTCCACCCGGTGACGGAGAACGTCTTGCCGACCGACGAGATGGTCAGCGTGCGGTCGGCCAGGCCCGGCAGCGTCGCCATCGGCACGTGGGCGCGGCCGTCGTAGACCATGTGCTCGTACACCTCGTCGGTGACGACGACGGCGTCGTGCTCGGCGGCGAGCTCGCCGATCAGGGTGAGCTGCTCGCGGTCGAACACGGTGCCCGTCGGGTTGTGCGGGGTGTTCACGAGCACGAGACGGGTGCGGCTGGAGAACGCGGCGCGCAGCTCGTCGGGGTCGAACCCGAACGACGGGGGCCGCAGCGCCACCGCCCGGAGCTCGGCCCCGGCCAGCGCGATCGTGGCCGCGTAGGAGTCGTAGTAGGGCTGGAACGTGACCACTTCGTCGCCGGGTCCGCACAGCGCGAGCACGGCGGCGGCGATCGCCTCGGTGGCCCCGGTGGTGATGAGCACCGTGTCGGGGTCGACGTCGAGGCCGTAGAACCGGCGCTGGTGCTCGGCCACCGCGGAGCGCAGCTCAGGGACGCCGATGCCCGGCGGGTACTGGTTGAGCCCGCCATGGATGTTGGCCGCGGCGTCGCTGAGCAGCGAGGGTGGTCCGTCGGTGTCGGGGAACCCCTGGCCGAGGTTGATCGCCCCGGTCCGCAGTGCGAGCGCCGACATCTCGGCGAAGATCGTGGACGTGTGGGCACGCATCCGCTCGACCAGCATCCCCCCACGGTATAGCGCCGGGCGGTCACCACCCCCGCATGTCGACGGCCCAGGTCTCCACGACCACGTCACCGTCCACGAGGTGCATCCGCTCGTGCAGGACCACGGTCGGGTCGACGTGCGCCGGGAGCACCCGGATGCGGTCACCGACCCGCACGGGTGTCTCCGGGGCGAACGTCGTGTGCTCGTCGGAGCAGAACCACACCTGGGCGTCGGCGATCGTGGGCAGGCCGTGGTCCATGCCGAGCGACTTGAGCCCCACGTCGACCACGGCATGCGTGGCCGCAACGGACACGACCGTGCCGAGCACCGACAGCGCCTGCCCGAACGGCACGACGGCCCCGTAGGCGGTGTCCATGAGCGCGTAGGAGCCGGCCTGGATCTCGGTGGCCCAGGTGTTGGCCACATACGTGCCGGTCCCGCCGGCGCTGATGATCTCGCCGCCCACGTCGGCTGCGGCGGCCGTCAGCAGCGCCATGGCGTCCCCGGTCATCCGCGCCCGGTCGGCCGGATCGGCCACCAGCATGAGGTGGCCCTCGTAACCCATGACCCCGCGTACCTCGAGCCCGGCGCGGCGGGCCGTGTCGGCCAGCTCACCGGCCCGCTCGGGCGGGCAGCCGCACCGGGGCAGTCCGACGTTCACGTCGACCAGCACCTCGCGCACGCCACCCGCCGCGGCCGCGACGACCGTCTCCGGCGAGTCGACGGCGACGGTGACCCGCGCTCCATCGCGCACGAGCGCGCCGAGCCTGCGGGTGTCGAGCACCTCGTTGGCCAGCAGCAGGTCCGCACCGAGGCCCGCGGCGGCCATCACCTCGCACTCCCGCACCGTGGCGCACGTGAACCCGGCGTGGCCGTTGGCATGCTGCCGATGGGCCAGCGCCGTGCACTTGTGTGCCTTCACGTGCGGGCGCAGCCGGGCCCCGGGGAGCGCGGCGCTCATCGTGTCGAGGTTGGCCTCCAGCGCCGCCCGCTCGACCAGCAACGCGGGTGTGGGGAGCTCGTCGATCCGCATGATCGCCACGCTAGTGCGGCGGTGTTGGCGCGCGGCGCGGCGGCGGAGGATCGTGCCCGCCATGACCTCTTCCGACGTACCGCTCGACGTCCGAGGCGTCACCACGGCGCTCTCCGACGCGGGAGTCGCCGGCGTGACGATCAGCTGGGCGGACAACAACGGGATCCCGCGAGCGCGCATCGTGCCCGTCGCCGCGCTGCCCCGGGTGGCCGAGGTGGGCGTGGGCGTCACCCCGCTGTTCGCGGTGTTCGACAGCTCCGACGCGATCACGTTCGCCCACGAGGGCCTCTCCACGCCCTCGGGGGACGTCCGGCTCGTGCCGGTGCTCGAGCGGCTGGTGCGGCTCGCCGGGCAGCCCGCGCTGGCGTGGACGCCGGGACGGCTCGTCGACGCCGACGGCGGCCCGTGGCCCTACGACCAGCGCGCGGTGCTGGAGCGGCAGGTCGAGGCGCTCGCGGCAGCCGGGCTGACCGCGCTCGTCGGGTACGAGATGGAGTTCGGGGTCTACGCGGAGGGCGGCCCCGACGAGCTGGTGCCCGCCCACCCCGGGGCGGCGTACAGCCCGCACGCGCTCGTCGCGGTCGACGGGTTCGTGGCGGACGTGCTGCGCGACTTCGCCGCCAACGGGCTGGAGATCGGGCAGCTGCACGCCGAGTACGGGCCGGCCCAGATGGAGCTGTCCCTGGCCGCGACCGACCCCGTCACCGCGGCCGACCGGCAGCTGCTCGCCCGCCAGACACTGCGCGCGGCCGCCCGGCGGCACGGGCTGCGGCTGAGTTTCGCGCCGCTCCCGGCGACGGCCGCCGCCGGTAACGGCTGGCACATCCACAGCTCCCTGTGGCGCGACGGGCGCAACCTCCTCGCCGGCACGGCGCAGGGCCCCGGCGCCGACGGCGCCGCCTACGTCGCCGGGCTCCTGCGGGACCTGCCCGCCATCGCGGCGATCAGCGCTCCCAGCATCGGGTCGCTGGCCCGGCTGCGTCCCGGGTTCTTCGCCGGGGTGTACGCGGTGTGGGGCGTCGAGAACAGGGAGGCGCCGCTGCGCTACGTGCCGGGCACCTCGCTGCTCGGGAACGACCACGCGAACATCGAGCTCAAGACGTCCGACGCATCGGCCAACCCCTATCTCGCGGTGGCCGCGCTGCTCGCCGCCGGGGCGGCCGGGGTGGCGGAAGGGCTACGGCTCGACCCGCCCGTCCAGTCCGATCCGGGCTCGTGGAGCGCGGAGGAACGCGCCGCGCGGGGGGTCGCCGCGCTTCCGTCCACGCAGGCGGAGCAGGAGGACGCGCTCCGCACCACCCCGCGCGTCACGGCCGTGCTCGGCGAGGAGCTGCTGGGCGCCTTCCTCGCCGTCCGGCGTTCCGACGCCGCGGCCGCCGACGGCCGTTCCCCCGACGACGTGCTGGCCGGGCTGCGCTGGCGCTACTGACCACCAATGAGCTGAATCACACCTGATCGCCGAGCGGGAACAGTCCTCCCGCCCGCCGCATTTCAGCCCTGCGTGACACTAGCTCCCGATCGTGTCCCGACGGCCGTACCGGACACCCGGGGGAAGCGGCTTCGGCTCGTCCTGGTCCTGGGCGCGTTCACCGCGCTCGGACCGCTCACCATCGACATGTACCTGCCCGCGCTGCCGACCATCGGCACCGAGCTGCACGCGACGCCGACCATCGTCCAGCTGACGCTCACGGGCACCCTGCTCGGGCTCGGGCTGGGGCAGCTGGTCGTCGGCCCGCTGTCGGACCGGTACGGCAGGCGCACCCCGCTGCTGATCGGCACCGCGGTGCACGTGCTCGCCTCGGCCCTCTCCCTGATCGCACCCACCATCGAGGTGCTGGGCGGCCTGCGCCTGCTCCAGGGTCTCGGTGCGGCTGCGGGCGCCGTCATCGCGCTGGCGATGGTGCGCGACCTCTACTCCGGCCGCGCGGCGGCGACGCTGCTCTCGCGGCTGATCCTGGTGATGGGGGTGTCGCCGGTGATCGCCCCGACCCTCGGCGGGTTCATCCTGCACTTCACCTCGTGGCGCGGGATCTTCGCCCTGCTGGCGATCCTCGGGCTGGTGCTCATCGCGGTCGCGGCGCGCTCCCTGCCGGAGACGCTGCCGCCGGAACACCGCCAGACCGACGGCGTGCTCGGGACGCTGCGCACCTACGGGGGGCTGTTCCGCGACCGCACGTTCGTCGGCCTCGTGCTCGTCGCCGGGCTCGCCCTGTCGGCCGTGCTGGCCTACGTCTCCGGCGCGTCGTTCGTCTTCCAGGAGCAGTACGGCGTCAGCCAGCAGCAGTTCGGGCTGATCTTCGGCAGCGGCGCGATCTGGCTGATCGCCGCCACCCAGCTGAACCCGGTGCTGCTGCGCCGCTTCGAGCCCCGGCAGTTGCTGCTCACCGCGGTGGCCGTGGGCGCGGCGGCGGGGCTGCTCCTGCTCGGTGTCGCCCTGCTCGACCTCGACGGGCTTCTCGGCGTGCTGCTCGCCCTGTGGCTGGTGCTGTTCGCGGTCGGGCTCGCGCTGCCCAACGCCCCGGCCGTCGCGCTGTCGCGCCACGGCGAGACCGCAGGCACAGCCGCCGCCCTCCTGGGCGCGGTGCAGTTCGGCGTCGGCGCGCTCGTCTCCCCGCTGGTGGGCGTGCTCGGCAACAACGCCGTGGGGATGAGCCTCGTCGTCGCGGGCGGCCTGGTGTTGTCGCTGGTCGTCCTCGTCACCGTCGTCCGGCCCTGGCGACTGGAGGACCTGGAGCCGTCGACGGCGAGCGAGGCCGTGGTGGTCGCGCACTGACCCGAAGTTCAGGAAAGCCACTTTCAGGCCCTCACAGGGCAGGAAAGTGGCTTTCCTGAACTTGCTGCGGCTCCCCGCGGGACCGTCAGAAGACGATCTCGGCCAGCCGGCTCACCTCGTCGGTGTCATCGGTGGTCGCGATGAGGATGAACTCGTCGGCCCCGAGGTCCTCGTAGGCCTTGACGGCCTCCTTGATCGCCTCCGGCGTGGCGGAGACGGCGCCGCCCATGAGGTTCGCGACGTCATCGCCCAGGAAGCTGTAGTAGTCCCGGACGTTGTTGCGCCCCTCGTCCTCGGCGCCGAGGTTGACGTAGCCGATTCCGACGATGCGCGGGTCGCCGGAACGGCCCGCTTCCTTCCACGCCGCACGGGCGGCCTCAAAGGACGGCGCGACCATGGACGCCGGCATCGAACCGCCGACGTACCCGACTCCCTCGCGCGCCATCCGGGCGTACGCCGCCGGGCTCCCACCGCCGAAGATCAGCGGGATCTCACGGGTGCCTGCGGGCACGGCGGGGTTGGTGCCACCGCCGACCGGCTCGCCCTTCCAGACGCTGCGGTAGACCTCGAGGTCGCGGTCCATCCGCTTGCCGCGACCGCTCATGCCGAAACCGTCCACGGCGAAGTCGTCCGGACGCCCACCGACGCCGATCCCGACGGTGAGCCGGTGACCCGACACGCCGTCGATGCCGGCGAGCTCCTTGGCCAGCAGCTCACCGGGCCACACGGGCGCGAGCATGACGTGGCTGAACAGCCCGATGGTCTTCGTGGCGCCTGCCGCCGCGGCGAGGGTGATCGTGTCGCTCACGCCCGGGTAGGCGTAGCGGCCCACGGTGCCGAGCGTGGAGAAACCGGCCTGCTCCGCGGCGGACGCGAACTGCGGAATCGTCTCGGGGCGGACGTTGCGCACCTGGTTCGGAAGCCCGAAACCGATCTTCATACAGATCTCCTTGGCGATCGCTGAGAGGGTCGAAGGTCGGCGTGTCCGGCGCCTTGCGGCCCTTGGCAGGCCCATCACTGAGCCTTCAACAAAAGCGTAGAGGCCACCTCCCGGCCGCTCCCGAGGCCACACCCAGGCCCGAATCAGGAATCCCCCGGCACCCCACGACCGTCCCGCACCGCCAGGAGCGGCAGGAACACCTGTGTGAGAGGGCCGATCGCCAGCGCGTACAACACGGTGCCCACACCGACGGTGCCACCGCACAACCAGCCCGCTGTGAGCACCATCACCTCGATGGCGGAACGAACCAGACGTACCGACCGGCCGGTGCGGGCCGCCAGCCCCGTCATCAGCCCGTCCCGCGGACCGGGGCCCAGCCGCGCGCCCACGTACGCCGCAGTCGCCACCCCGTTGAGGACGACGCCGCCCACCAGCAGCCCGATCCGGGCCGGCAGTGCCGACGGCGCCGGGATCACCGCCAGTGCCACGTCGACCACGACCGCGATCACCACGACGTTCGCCACCGTGCCGAGCCCGGGACGCTGGCGCAGCGGGATCCACAGCAGCAGCACCAGCACGCCCGTGACCGCGGTCATGGCGCCGAAGCCGATCGGCGTCTGCTCGGTGAGCCCTTCGTGCAGCACGTCCCAGGGGTTGAGCCCGAGCGCCCCACGGATCTGCATCGCCATGCTGGTGCCGTAGAGGGCCAGCCCGATCAGCAGCTGCGGGATACGCCGGGCCGGCTGCCGATGGACAGGGAGCGGACGGAGATCGACGACGGCCATGGCCTCCATCCTCGGTGCTTCCGCGCGAGCGACCATGGCCAATCCACGGCATGTGGACCTGCCGGACCGAGGTGACGCGACATGATGGCACCGTCCCCGAGCCGCGGAGGTCGCCGTGCGCAGGTTGTTCGCCATCCCGGCAGTGCTGGTTGCGCTGCTGCTCGGCGGCGCGGGCGTGGCGCCGGCCGAGCCGCCGTTCCGCCTGGTCGACCGGGTGACCGACGAGGCGGCCGTACTCACCCCCGGGCAGACGGCGCAGGTCACGGGGGCGATCGAGCAGTTGCGCACCCAGGACGGCATCGACCTCTTCGTGGTCTACGTCGACTCGTTCGACGGTGCCGCCCCGCAGGACTGGGCCGACCAGGCCGCCCAGCTGTCCCAGCTCGGCTCGGAGGACGTCCTCCTCGCAGTGGCCACCGACGACCGCGCCTACTACGTCTCGATCGCCGACGGGTTCCCGCTGCCGGAGTCCACGACGGACGACATCCGCCGGACCGACGTCGAGCCGCGCCTCGCCGCGAACGACTGGGCGGGAGCGGCGGTCGCCCTCGCGAACGGGCTGCGCACCGCGGACGCCTCGGCCGGAGGCGGGGTACCGGTCGGTCTCCTGGTCGTCGGCGGCGCCGTCGTGGTCGGTGGCGGCGCGTACGCGCTGGCGCGGCGACGGAGGAGGACACCGGCCGAACCGTCGGTGGCCGGGGCCTCGCCCACGCCGGCGGCGCGCGACGAGGAGTTCGGGAACGTCTCCAGCGACGACCTCGCCTACCGCGCCAGCACCGCACTCATCGAGGTGGACGACGCGGTGCGCACCTCGGAGCAGGAGCTGTCGGCCGCCCGGGCGCATTTCGGCGACGCCGCGGTGGCCGAGTTCTCGGCCGCGCTGGAGCAGTCGCGCGCAGAGATGCTGGCGGCGTTCGAGGTCCGCCAGCGGCTCGACGACGACCAGCCGGAGGACGAGGCCGCGAAGCGCGCGATGTACGCGGCCATCATCAGGGGCTGCCGGACCGCCGACGAGCGGCTGGACGCCCAGGTCGAGGCCTTCGACCGGCTGCGTGACCTCGAGGCGAGAGCCCCGGAGTACGTCGCCGGACTCGGCGGCCGCCTCGATGCCGTGACGGCACGGCTGCCCGGCACCGAGACGGTCTGGACCGGTCTGCAGGGACGCTACGCACCGTCCGCGCTGACCCCTGTGGCCGGCAACCTCGCCCAGGCCCGGCAGCTGCTCGCCGCCGCGGGAGCGGAGCTCGACGAGGCGAACACCGAGCTCGCCGGGCCACCCGGGCCTGCTGCCGCCGTGGTGTCCGGCCGGGCCGCTGAGGACGCGGTCACCCAGGCCGGGACGCTGCTCGACGGGATCGGGCGGCTGGAGGCCGAGCTCACCGACGCGGTGGCGCGCGTTCCGGGCGCCCGGGTTGAGGTGATGCAGGATCTCGCCGAGGCGAGAGCCCTCGCCGCCACGGTCACGGCCGGCGGGCTGGCGGCGATCGTCGCCAGGGCGGAGGCCACAGTGGCCGCCGCCGACCGGATGGCGAACGCTGCGGAACCCGACCCGATCTCCGCGCTCCGGTTGCTCGACGAAGCCGCCACGGCGCTGGACCAGGGCCTCGACCAGGCACGGATGGCCGAGGAACGGGCGCGGCGGGCCGCTGCCGCTCTCGACCAGACCCTGCTCACCGCACGATCCGGCGTGGCGGCGGCGGGCGACTTCATCGCGACCCGCCGGGGCGCCGTCGGCACGGAGGCGCGCACCCGGCTCGCCGAGGCGCAGCGGCACCTGCAGCAGGCCGGCGGCGGCGATCCCGTCGTGGCGCTCCGCGAGGCCCAGCAGGCCGACGCGCTCGCGCAGGAGGCCCTGCGGCTCGCCCAGGCCGACGTCTCCCGCTGGTCCGCGCCGTCGCCGTCGATGACCGGGGCAGGCGGCCTCGACCTGGGCAGCCTGATCCTCGGCGGGATCCTGGCCGGAGCGAGCGGTGGCCACCGCGGCGGCGGCGGTCGCGGCGGCGGCCGGCGGCCGGCCAGCTTCGGTGGGTCCGCGACGCGGGGCCGCCGTGGCGGCGGCGGCCGCTTCTGAGGCGAGCCGCCGCCGCTGTCGGAGGGAGCGGACGTGGAGCAGGGGAGCCTGGTCAGCTGCGGGTGATCGCCACCTCGACCATCCTGCGGTCGGCCGTGGTCACCTCGTGCACCGGGCCGGTCAGCTCCACTGCGCCCGTGAGCACCGGGGTCTCGCAGCTGGTGCCGACGAAGAGGTCGATCGCACCGGGCTCGACCACCCGAACCATGCGCCGGTCGCTGAACGCGAGC
Organism: Pseudonocardia xinjiangensis; assembly: GCF_050948425.1. NCBI lineage: Bacteria > Bacillati > Actinomycetota > Actinomycetes > Pseudonocardiales > Pseudonocardiaceae > Pseudonocardia > Pseudonocardia xinjiangensis. Next base: position 7,572,623 of record NZ_CP192009.1, read on the forward strand.
CGCTGGGTGGGCACGTCGAACGTCACCTCGACGCTCTCGCCCGGCTCGAGGTCGACGCGGGCGTAGCCGAGCAGCTGCACCACGGGGCGCGTCACCGCCGCGACGACGTCCGTGGCGTACAGCTGGACGATCTCGGTGCCCGCCCGGTCACCGGCGTTGGTGACCCGGCAGGTGGCCTCGATCGCCCCGTCGGTCGGCACCTGCTGCGCGGCGACACGCAGGTCGGCGTGCTCGAACGAGGTGTAGGACAGCCCGAAGCCGAACGGGCGCACCGGTTCGGTGTCGATGTTGCTCACCGAGCTGGCACCCCCGAGCTTGGGGTGCAGGTAGCTGTAGGGCTGGGCACCGACCGAGCGCGGCAGGGTGACCGGCAGCCGCCCCGACGGGTTGATCCGCCCGGAGAGCACCCCGGTGATCGCGGCCGCGCCCTCCTCGCCGGGGAAGAACGCCTGGACGACAGCGGCGCACCGGTCCAGGGCCCATCCGACGGCGTACGGCCGGCCCGTCAGGAGCACGAGGACGACCGGGGTGCCGGTGTCGAGCAGCGCCTCGACGAGCTGGCGCTGCACGCCGGGCAGGTCGAGCGACTCGGCGTCGCAGCCCTCGCCCGACGTGCCCCGGCCGAAGAGGCCGGCCCGGTCGCCGACCACGGCGACGCACAGCTCCGCCTCGCGGGCGGCGGCCACGGCGGCGGCGAACCCGGTGGTGTCGGCGGTGTCGACGTCGCTGCCGCGGGTGTAGTCGACGGTCGCCGCCGGCAGCTCGGCCCGCAGCGCGTCGAGCACCGTGGTGACGTCGAAGCCCAGCTCCGTGCCGGGGTGCAGGGCGATCACGTGGTTGACGAAGCTGTAGCACCCGAACAGCGCCGCCGTGTCGTCGGCGTTCGGGCCGACCACGGCGATCCGGCTCGCGGTTCCCGGGTCCAGCGGCAGGATGCCGTTGTTGCCGAGCAGCACCACCGACTCCTCCGCCAGCCGGGCGGCGAGCGCCCGGTGCTCCGGCGGGTCGAGGTCGATCCCGGCGTCCACGCGGGTCTCGTCGAAGACCGCGTCGAGCAGGCCGAGCCGGGCCTTCTGGTCCAGGACGCGGTGCACGGCGCGGTCGACCAGCTCCTCGGGCAGCTCGCCGGCGCGCACCTTCGCGGCCAGCGGCGCCAGGTAGGCGGTGCCGGTGGGCAGCTCGACGTCGATACCGGCCGCGAGGGCCTGCGCCGCGGCGTCACCCAGGTCGGCCGCCACGCCGTGCAGGGTGTGCAGGAAGGCGACCGCGAAGTAGTCGGCCACCACCGTGCCCTCGAAGCCCCACCGCTCCCGCAGCACACCGGTGAGCAACCCGGCGTCGGCGGCGACCGGGATGCCGTCGATCTCGGCGTAGGAGTTCATCACCGAACCGGCACCGCCGTCGAGCACGGCCATCTCGAACGGGGGCAGCAGGACGTCGGTGACCTCGCGCGGCCCGGCGTGCACCGGCGCCAGGTTGCGGCCTGCGCGGGAGTTCGAGTACCCGACGAAGTGCTTGAGCGTGGCGACCACGCCGGTGCTCTGGACGCCGCGGACGTACGCGGTGGCGATCGTGCCCACGACGTAGGGGTCCTCGGAGATGCACTCCTCGACCCGGCCCCAGCGGGCGTCGCGGACGACGTCGAGCACCGGGGCGAGGCCCTGGTGGACCCCGAGGCTCGCCATGGAGCGCCCGATCGCCGCGCCCATCTCCTCCACCAGCTCGGGGTGGAAGCTCGCGCCCCAGGACAGCGGTGCCGGGAAGGTGGTGGCCTTCCACGCGGCGAGCCCGGTGAGGCACTCCTCGTGGACCAGCGCGGGGATGCCCAGCCGGGTGTTCTCGGTGAGCCAGCGCTGCTTGGCCGCCAGGGTCCTGGCGCCCTCCACCGGGTCGATCGGCGTGGTGCCGAACGCGCGCGTCACCTGGCCGAGCCCGTGCTCGGCGAACGCCTCGAACTCGCTCTGCTCGTCCTGCATCGCGTCCTGCATGGGGGCGACGTCGCCGCCCTCCCCGGAGCCGCCCCGCCCCTCCCACAGCCCCACCAGCTGGGCGAGCTTCTCCTCCAGCGTCATGCTGGCGACGAGCTCGGCGACCCGGGGGTCGTCGCTGCGCGTCGCCGCGCTGGTGCTGGACACGTCGGTACTCATGACGTCCTTTCGGAGGTTCGGCGATCGGGGACGTTCACTTGCCGGCGCCCGCGGTGAGGCCTGCGAGCAGGAAGCGGCGGGCCAGCAGGTAGACCACCAGCAGAGGGAGCAGGGACAACGTCACGGCGGCCGTCACCAGCGGGACGTTCGTGCCGTACTGGCCCTGGAAGTCCCACAGCCCGAGCGTGAGCACCCTGACGTCGGGGTTCTGGGTCAGCACCAGCGGGAACAGGAACCCGTTCCAGGCCTGCAGCGCGGTGAAGATGCCGATCGTCGCCAGCCCGGAGCGGGACAGCGGGAGCACCAGCGAGAAGAGCGTGCGTACGGTGCCCGCCCCGTCGATGGTGATCGCCTCGTACAGCTCCTTCGGGACGTCCCGCAGGCTCGACGTCAGCACCACGATCGACAGCGGCAGGGCGAACGCGGCCGTCGGCAGGATGATCGCGAGCAGCGAGTCGTACAGGCGCAGCTGGGTGATCATCAGGTACAGCGGCACGATCACCGCCTGGGCCGGCACCGCCAGCCCGAGCAGGACGATCGAGAAGCCGGTGGAGACGAGCCTGCTGCGGCTGCGCACGATCGCGTACGCGGCCGGGAGCGCCAGCACGATCACGATCGCGACGCACGCCACCGTCACCAGCAGGTTGTTGATGAAGTAGCGCGGGAACTGCGACGTCAGGACGGTGATGTAGTTGTCGGCGGTGAGGCTCCTCGGGAGCGCCAACGGCCCGTCGCTGAGGTAGGCCCCGGACGCCCGGAAGCTCGTGACCGCCAGGAAGTACAGCGGGACCGCGACGATCACGAACCAGACGCCGGCGCCCAGGCCGCCGACCACGTTGGGCCGCCGGTAGGAGACCGACCTCCGGGACCGCTTGCGCTCCGGCTCCGTGGGCCCGCTGGACGTGCTGGGCGGAGCGGGTGGCCGCTCGGTCGAGGGGGTTGTCGCTGTCACAGTCCCTCCCGCTGACTGGCCATCTGCCGATATCCGGTGACGCGGGTGATCACGAGCGAGAGGGCCGTGCCGATCACGAGCAGCACCACGGCGAGCGCGGCGGAGTAGCCCATCTGGAAGCTGCGGAAGCCCTCGACGTACATGTGCAGCGGCAGGATCCGCGTGGCCGTGCCGGGCCCGCCGTTGGTCAGGATCAGCACGATCTCGAAGTACGTCAGCGACCCGACGACGATCAGCACGCCGGAGGTGATGATCGTGGCCCTTAGCTGGGGCACCGTGATCGACCGGAACTGCCGCCACCGGCCCGCCCCGTCCAGGGTGGCCGCCTCGTAGAGCGACTCCGGGATCGCGCGGGTCGCACCCTGGTAGAGCAGGGTGTGAAACGGCATGAACTGCCACGAGATCACGAACAGGACCACGTAGAACGCCAGTGACGGGTTGCCGATGAAGTTGCCGTCGGGCACCCCGACCAGCGGGCCCAGCACGCTCGCCAGCCCGAAGTTCGGGTCGAACAGCGTGCCCCACAGCACGGCGATCGCCGCGCCGGACATCAGCTGCGGCACGAAGAAGATCGCCGCGAGCACGGCCCGCGTGCGCTCCTTCCCCGCCAGGTAGACCCCCAGCGGCAACGCCACGGCGGTCTGCAGCAGCCACGAGAGCAGGGTGAGCATCCCGGAGAGCCGCAGCGAGTCGAGGAAGATCTGGTCCCCGGCCAGCGTCTGCCAGTTCTGCAGACCCACGAAGACCGGCGGGTTCAGCCCGTCGTAGGACGTGAAGCTGAGGTAGACCAGGGCCAGCATCGGGACCAGGGCGAACAGCCCGAAGAACACCAGCGCGGGCGCGACCCAGCCGAAGCCGGGCCGCGCCACATCGACGTGCGAGGTCGAACGACTCACTTCGAGGCCGCGTCCATGGCCTGGCCGAACTGCTCGGGGGTCATGCTGCCCAGGAACACCTGCGAGAGGTTGGTCAGCATCGACTGCGAGACGTCGGCGGCGAGAGCCTGGTCCCAGGACTGGGTGAAGGTCGGCGCCTTCTGCACCGCGGAGTAGGAGTACTGGTTGAAGGCCGCGAACTGCCCGGTGGCGACCTGCTGGTCCAGACCCTTGATCGCCGGCACCTGACCGACGTCGATCATGCCCTTGACGTAGGCCGGGCTGGTCATGTTGTCGACCAGGAACTTCGTGGCCGCCGCGACGTCCTTCGAGCTCGCGGCCACCGAGTAGAAGTTGCTCGGGTTACCGACGAGGTTCTTCGGGTCGCCCGTGCCGCCCTCGACGGCCGGGAAGTCGGCCCAGCCGAGCTTGTCGGCCTTCAGGAAGTCGGGGAAGTTGTCGTTGAGGCTCGTGACCTCCCACGACCCCATGAGCTCCATCGCCGCACGACCGCTGGTGAGCAGCGCCTGCGAGCCCTGGTTGTCGTAGTTCACGGCGGAGAAGTTGCTGCCGAACGCACCCCGGTCGACGAGATCCTTGATCTGCGTCAGCGACGTGATCACGGCGGGGTCGCTCCACGCGCCGGGCTTGCCGTCGGCGATCGCCTGGAACTTGTCCGGGCCACCGTTGCGGTCGAGCAGGTACTCCAGGTACATCAGCTCGGTCCACGGCTGCGAGCCGGCCAGCGAGATCGGCTGGATCCCCGCGGCCTTGAGCTTGTCGACGGTCTCGAGGAAGCCCTGCCACGTGGTGGGGAACGCGGTGATGCCGGCCTTGGCGAAGGCGTCCTTGTTGTAGAAGAACGACACGGGCTGCACACCCTGCATCGGGATGCCGTAGATCTTGCCGTCGATCGTGCCGACCTGCATCACGCTGGGCAGGAAGGCGTCCTTGACGTCGGGCTTCGCGTCGAGCGCCGCGGTCAGGTCGGCGACCTGGCCCGCGTCGACGTAGCCCTTCAGGTTGCCGCCGCCCCAGTTGTAGAAGATGTCGGGAGCGTTCGGCGAGCCGATCGCGGTCTGCAGCGCCGCCTTGTAGGGGTCGTTGACGTAGGTCCGGAGCGCGATGTCCGGCCCCTCGCCCGCGTTGAACGAGTCGACGGCGGCCTGCTGCACACCGTTTATGCCCTCGTTCTCGAGCGTCCACAGCGTCAGCCCGCCCGAACCGCCCGCCCCTGCGGGGCCGGCGGTGCCACAGGCGGCGGTGGCCGTGACGGTCAGTACGGCGGCCGCTGTAACCAGCGTCGTCCGCACGGTGGACCAGGTGGGCATGTGCTCTCCATCGGGGAGTCGGATCAGTGGTTGGTCTCGGCAGGCGCCCGCGTCAGGCGGCGGCCGGGACCCTGGCGTCGGCGGGCTGCTGCGGGGTCGTCCGCCGCATGAGGACGTGCGGAACGTGCGTCGGGGGCACGTGAAGGGGAGAGTTCGCCTCGTCCGGACCCGGCCCCGCGACGGCGGGAACGGCCACGACATTCCCGGCCGGAGCCGGCGCTCCGGCGGTCGGGAGGGCACGCCGGGATCGACTGGTCACATGACTCCCCTTCGAGCCGGTGCCGAAACTTTCCGAGACTTGCGAACTGAGGGCCGACCGTAGGTTTCCCGCCCGCCCCCGTCAAGGCCCCGCCGGTCCACCGATATCGCGCTGTGACCGGCAGAAAGTTTCGGCTAGCATTCGCGCCGCCTCAGGCCCGAACACGGGAGGACCCCTGGACAGGATCAGCAGCCGCGTGACGATCGCGGAGATCGCCGAACAGGCCGGAGTGTCGGTTCCGACGGTCTCCAAGGTCCTCAACGGCCGCTCCGACGTCGCCGAGGCCACCCGACTGCGGGTCCAGCAGGTGATGGCCGACCGCGGCTACCAGCGGCGCAAGCCCGGGACGCTCCGGCGCGTCGGCCTCGTGGACATGGTGCTGCCCACCCTCGACTCCCCCTGGATCGTGGAGGTGCTGCGCGGCGCCGAGGCGGAGGCCAGGAAGGCGGGCGCGCAGGTCGTCCTCACCTCAGCCGAGGACGGCCCCGCCGGCGACCGGCAGTGGCTCGACCGGCTGGCCTCCCGCCGCTCCGACGGCCTGGTACTGGTGGTGAGCGAGGCGGCACCCGAGGCGGTCGAGCAACTGGCCGCCCTGCACACGCCCATCGTGCTGCTCGACCCCGTGGGCGGGAGCGACCCCTCCTTCGCCACGGTCGGCGCCACCAACTGGGCCGGTGGCCTCAGCGCCGTCGAGCACCTGGTGTCCCTCGGCCACCGCCGGATCGGCGTCATCTCCGGGCGTCCCCAGCTGGTGTGCAGCCAGGAACGCATCGAGGGGTACCGCGCCGCACTCGGTCGCGCCGGGATCCCCGTCGACGATGACCTCGTGCACTTCGGCGACTTCCGGCCGCGCGGCGGACGGCTCTGCGCGCAGCAGATGCTCGACCTGCCCGACCCCCCGACCGCGATCTTCGCCGGCTCCGACATGCAGGCCGTCGGCGTCTACCAGGAGGCATCGGTGCGCGGCCTGCGCATCCCCGAGGATCTCTCCGTCGTCGGGTTCGACGACATCGCGTTCTGCGAGCACATGACACCGCAGCTCACGACCGTGCGCCAGCCGCTGGCCAGGATGGCGAGCGAGGCCGTGCGGCTGGTGCTGGCGGCGGAGGACACCGCGGGCGCAACCGGCGCACCCCCACCACGCGTGGAGCTCGCCACCCACCTGGTCCTCCGGGAGAGCACGGGCCCAGCCCCCCACTGACCCCCGCGAGTCGCCCGTTCCCGCCCCGCGAGTCGCCCGTTTCCGTGCGCAAGTCCCCCAGCGCACCCGCCGAGCAGGCGCGACATGGACACACGACGCTGCGCGAGACCGCTTCTGAACAGCGACATGTGTCCATGTCGCGGCGGCGCAGAGCCGGACTGGCCAGCCTGCCTGCCGGAACGGGCGACTCGCGCACGCATTCCGGGCGACTCGCGGGGTGGGGGCGACATGGACACGTGTGGCTGATTTTCGGGCCCGGATTCCGCGACATGTGTCCATGTCGCGGTGCGACCTTCTCCCGTCGCGCGGGGGCCGGGTGGGTGGTGGCGTGGGCGCCCGGACCGTCGGAAGTTTCGGAAAACTGCCGATTGTGCGTTTGCGTGTCGTATGCGACCGTTGCAAGCGCTTTCCGACCCCCGGCACCGTCGATCGGAGATCCGTGAGCGCCCGGCCCCCGTTCCCCGCCGACAGCTCGGCACGCTGATGCCCTACGCCGGCGCCAGCGGCCCCGTCGGCGGCCTGCTGCCCGAGCCCGCCCCCCTCGGGCTCGGGCTGCAGCACGAACACGGCCGCTCGGTGTCCGTCACCCACCACGGCGCACAGCTGCTCCGCTACGTCACGCACCCGTGGGACCCGCAGCTCGAGTCGCCGCGGCCCTACGTCCATCCACTGCGGACGCTGTCCGGGCAGCTGGTCAGCCTCTACCGCCCGCACGACCACGTGTGGCACAAGGGTCTGGGCTTCGCGCTGCCCAACGTCGGGGAGCACAACTTCTGGGGCGGCCCGACCTACACGCGGGGCCCCGGCTACCGGCAGTCGGACAACGACGGCTCGATGCGGCACCGCAGCTTCGACGTGCTGCACGCCGACGCGGACAGCGCCACGATCGGACACGTCCTCGACTGGGTCACGGCCGCCGGGGAGACGGCGATCGTCGAGCACCGCCGCATCGACGTCACCGTTGCGGCGGGCACGAACGCCTGGGTACTGACGTGGTCCACCCGGCTGACCAACGTCTCCGGGGGAGCGTTGCCCATCGGCAGCCCGGCGACCGAGGGCCGCGAGGGCGCGGGGTACGCCGGGCTGTTCTGGCGCGGTCCGCGCTCCTGGACCGGCGGCACGGTGCTGGCCCCCGGCCGGTCCGGAGACGACGACCTCAACGGCGTCCACGGGCCGTGGCTGGGCTTCACCGGACGGCACGACGAGGGCGGCGACGCCTCCACGCTGGTGTTCGTCGACGCCGAGGACAACCTGCGGCACCCGACGCCGTGGTTCGTCCGCTCCGGCCTCTACGCGTGCCTGTGTCCGGCGCCGTTCGGCGAGACCGAGTACGTGCTCGACGACGACGCGGAGTTGCACCTGCGCTACGCGGTGGTCGTGGCGGACGGCGAGCACGACCCCGACGGCGCCGCGCACCTCGCCGCGCTGGGCGCGAAGTCCCTGACGCAGCGGTCCCGCTGACTCCCCCTACCGATCTGGAGGAACGCATGCTCAACGGAGAGCGGCACCGATCCCGTCTCCTCGCCGCGCTGGCCTGCGCCGCCGTCCTGCTGCTCACCGCCTGCGGCGGGAGCGGCGGAGGCGGCGGTGGGGACGGCGGTCCGGTGGAGCTCCGCTACTCGTGGTGGGGCAATGCCGACCGCGCCGCTCTGATGCAGCAGGCGATCGCGATCTTCGAGGCCGACCACCCCGACATCAAGATCATCCCGAACTTCTCCGACTTCGCCGAGTACTGGCAGAAGCTCAACACGGAGTCGGCGGGCGGCGGCACCCCGGACGTCCTGCAGATGGACTTCAGCTATCTGCGGGAGTACGGCGACCGGGGGCTGCTGCTGGACCTCGACAAGTCGGAGAACCCGGTACCCGTGAACGACCTGCTGCCCGGCCTGCAGCAGGCCGGCGTGGTCGGCGGCGAACGGTTCGCGGTGGCCCTGTCCGGCAACACCTGGGGCCTGATCTATGACCCGGCCGCGTTCCAGACCGCGGGGGTCACCGTCCCCGAGCGCTGGACCTGGGAGGAGTACGGGGCGGCGATCACGAAGGTCGCGCAGACCTCCGGCATGGCGGGCGCGTGGGACTACACGTCGATCATGGGTGTCTTCGAGATCTGGCTGCGCCAGCAGGGCAAGGTCCTGTTCACCGAGGACGGCCGCATCGAGGCCACCCCCGCGGATCTGGAGCGGTTCTGGCAGCAGGGAGTCGACCTGCGCGCGGCCGGGGCGTTCCCGCCCCAGGACAAGGTGGCCCAGGCGCTGCCGGTCACCGTGATGGGCGCCGACCTGGCCGCCTCCACCGTGAACCTCGACAGCATGGTCACCCGCTACGCGGGCGAGTCCGAGCGGAAGCTCGCTCTCGGTGCGCTGCCCAGCTCGAACCCCGCCGACCTGGGGATCCGGCTGCGTCCGGGCATCCTGCTCTCGGCGTTCAGCGGCACCGACCACCCCCGCCAGGCGGCGCAGCTGATCGACTTCATGGTCAACGACCCGCGGGTCGGCGAGATCTTCGGCGGTAACCGCGGCCTGCCGGCCAGCAACGCGCAGCGCGCGGCGGCCACTCCGAAGCTGTCGGCGACCGACGCGGCCGTGGCCGAGTACGAGAAGACGATCGCGCAGTACCTGACGGTGGCGCCGACCATCCCGCCGGCCGGCGTGGGCACCGCCGACTCCGCCTTCCTGCGCATCAACGAGGAGCTGGCCTACGGCCGCATCTCGGTGCAGGACGCCGTAGCGCAGTGGTTCTCCGAGACCGAGGCGGCGCTCAGGTGACAGCGGGGACCAGTGCAGGGCCTGCCCTGTCCCGGGGCCTGCGCCCGAGCGCCGGTCCCCAGCAGGGCGGCACGAGCGGGCGCGCGAAGCGATCGTTGCGCACGGACGGGCCGGCCGGGTACTTCTTCCTGAGCCCGTGGATCCTCGGCATGCTCCTGCTGACCCTGGGGCCGATGCTCGCGTCGCTCTACCTGTCGTTCACCGACTACAACCTGTTCACCGCACCGGAGTGGGTCGGGCTCCAGAACTACGTCGACATGTTCGCCGACCAGCGGTGGCGGCAGTCGGTGCTGGTCACGCTGACGTACGTGGTGATCTCGGCACCGCTCAAGCTCGCCGTCGCGCTGGCCGTCGCGATGCTGCTGGCCCGCCCGCGCCGGAGCCAGGGGTTCTACCGGTCGGCGTTCTACGCGCCGTCCCTGATCGGCGCGAGCGTCAGCATCGCGATCACCTGGCGGGCCTTGTTCAGCGACGACGCCGCGGTGGACCGGGTGCTCACCGCGCTCGGTTTCCCCTCGGGCGGCTGGGTCGGCGACCCGTCGCGGGCGCTGATGATCCTGGTGCTGCTGGCGGTGTGGCAGTTCGGCGCCCCGATGGTGATCTTCCTGGCCGGGCTCAAGCAGATCCCGCGCGAGCTGTACGAGGCCGCCGAGTGCGACGGCGCGGGCCCGTGGCGGAAGTTCTGGTCGATCACGCTGCCCACACTGTCGCCGGTGATCTTCTTCAACGTGCTGATGGAGACGATCGGCGCGTTCCAGGCCTTCACCAGCGCGTTCGTCGTCAGCAGTGGCAATGGTCTCGGCGGACCCGCCGGGTCGACCCTCTTCTACACGCTCTACCTGTACGAGCGCGGCTTCCAGGACTTCCGGATGGGCTACGCGTCGGCGATGGCCTGGATGCTGTTGCTGGCCGTCGGGCTGGTCACGGCGGTGCTCTTCCGCACCTCGCGTTCGTGGGTCTTCTACAACGACGGGAGCAGCTGATGACCACCCGCGTCCGCTCGGTGGTCTGGCACGTGGCCGCGCTCGCGATCCTCGTGGTGCTGCTCTACCCGGTGGCCTGGACGATCGGGGCGTCGTTCACGCCGTCCCGGGACATCGTGGGCAACCTCGAGCTGTTCCCGGCCACGCCGACCGGGGCGAACTACGCCCGGGCCGCGGAGGGCATCGCCGGGGTGAGCATCTGGAGCTTCTTCCGCAACTCCGTGGTGCTGGCCGTGCTCTCGGTGATCGGCACGGTGGCGTCGTCGGCGATGGCCGGCTACGCCTTCGCCCGGCTGCGCTTCCGCGGGCGGGGCCTGATGTTCACGATGATGATCGGCACGCTGCTGCTGCCGTTCCACGTCATGATCATCCCGCAGTACATCATCTTCCAGCGGGCCGGCCTGATCGACACGTTCGTGCCGCTGCTGATCGGCAAGTTCCTGGCCACCGAGGCGTTCTTCGTGTTCCTCATCGTGCAGTTCATGCGCACGCTGCCGCGGGAGCTGGACGAGGCCGCCACGATCGACGGCTGCGGGCATCTGCGGCTGTTCTGGAACATCATCCTGCCGCTGTCGCGGCCCGCGCTGATCACGGTCTCGATCTTCACGTTCATCTGGACGTGGAACGACTTCCTCGGCCCGCTGCTCTATCTCAACAGCCCGGAGAACTACCCGCTGCCGATCGCGCTGCAGGCGTTCATCGACCAGACCACCACGTCGGACTACGGCGCGATGATCGCGATGTCGTTGCTGGCCCTGATCCCGGTGCTGCTGTTCTTCCTCGCGTTCCAGCGCTACCTCGTCGAGGGTGTGGCGACCTCGGGGATGAAGGGATGAGCAGCGACACCACCCGGCTCGGCCGGCTGGAGCTCTTCGCCGAGTGCCTGCTGCTCGGCGTGCTGGTGGCGGTCGCGGCGCTGCCGCTGGTCACCCTTCCCGCGGCGCTCGCGGCCGGGTGTTCGGGTGTCCGCAGGCTCGTCGAGCACCGGACCAGCGGGGCGCGGGTGTTCGCCGGCGACCTGCGGCGGGCGCTGCACACCAGCGCGCCCGCGGCCGCGGGTGTCGTCGGGGGCTGCGCGCTCCTCGGGTTCGACGCCCTCGTGGTCGTGCGGGCCGGGCTCCCCGGTGCCGTCGCGGTGGCCGGAGTGGTCGCCGCCACCGCCGTCGCGGGGCTCGTCGTCCTGCTCCGCGCCGCGGCGCTGTGGCGCGCGGACGGCCCGGCGTGGTCGATCCTGCTCCGGCTGGCGGGCGCTCGCGCCGCGGCCGACCTCTCCGGCTGCGCGCTGCTGGTCGGTGCGCTCGTCGCCGTCACCGCGCTCGTCTGGCAGCTGCCGGTACTCCTGCCACCCGCCATCGGATGTCTCGTTCTGGCCGGCACCGCGATCGAGGCACGAGCGAGCGCCCGGATCTGACCGGGTGCCGGTCGGGTCGACCGGCCACACCGCAAGCTCTCCCCGTATCGGGGCTCACATCCCCCTCACCAGCGGTGATACTTCCTCGGGCGTATAGTTGCTTGTTGTCAGGCAACTATCTGAGGAGGCGACATGACGGACACCTTCGACGACGAGGCAGTCGCCCGCCTCCGGATCGCACTCGCCCGCATCTCGCGCCTGCTCGACCGGCAGTCGCGCGGTGACGCGCTGACCCGCACCCAGGCATCCGTGCTGGCCACGGTCGTGCGTCTCGGGTCGGTACGCCTGTCCGAACTCGCTGACGTCGAGGGCGTCAACCCCACGATGCTCTCGCGCATCGTGGCCAAGCTCGAGGACGGCGGTCTGCTCCGCCGCGACCCCGACCCCGACGACCGGCGCGCCGCTCGCGTGGAGTGCACCGACGTCGGGCGTGCGGAGCACCTGCGCCTGCGCGCCGAACGCACCCAGCTGCTCAGCGCCCGTCTCGCGACGATGCCAGCGGCCCACGCGGCCGAGCTGCTCGCCGCGCTGCCCGCACTCGAGTCCCTCGCCGACCAGCTGACCCCCGCCGTACCCCGCAAGGAGAACCAGTGACTCTCGTCGGCGAGCGAACCCTCGCCCCTCTCGATGCGCTGCGCCGGCAGACCTTCGCGTCCCTGTCCAACCCCAACTACCGGCGCTACATCAGCGGCCAGTCCATCTCGCTCGTCGGCACCTGGATGCAGACGATCGCGCAGTCCTGGCTGGTCCTGCAGCTCACCGGCTCGGCGACGGCGCTCGGCCTCGTCGTCGCGTTGCAGACCCTGCCGACGCTCGTCCTCGGTCCGTACGGCGGCGTGATCGCCGACCGGATGGACAAGCGCAAGCTGATGATCGGCCTCCAGTCGATGATGGGCGCACTCGCGCTGCTGCTCGGGCTGCTGACGATCACCGGCGTCGTCCAGCTGTGGCACGTGTACGCGCTCGCCTTCCTGCTCGGCCTCAACAACTGTTTCGAGAACCCGGCCCGCCAGTCGTTCGTCCTGGAGATGGTCGGTCCGACCGACCTGCGCAACGCCGTGAGCCTCAACTCGGTGCTGGTCAACTGCGCCCGCGCCGTGGGTCCGGCCGTGGCCGGCATCGTCATCGCCACCGGCGGCATCGGGCTGTGCTTCATGCTGAACGCGTTGAGCTTCGTCGCCGTCGTCGTGTCGCTCAGCCGGCTCGACACGTCGAAGCTCAGCCCCTCGGACCCCGCTCCCCGCGCTCCCGGACAGCTGCGTGAGGGCTTCAGCTACGTCCGCCGGACGCCGAAGCTCGCGGTGCCGCTGCTCATGATGGGGCTGGTCGGCTGCCTCGCGTACGAGTTCCAGGTGGTGCTGCCGATCGTCGCCAGCGAGACCTTCCGCGGTGATGCCCGCACCTACGGCTTCCTGACCGCCGCGATGGGCGTCGGCGCCGTGGTCGGTGGCCTCTACGTGGCCGCACGGGGACGGACGGGAATGAAGTCGATGGTCGTCGGGGCCACCGCGTTCGGCGTGGCGCTGCTGGCCACCGCCTTCTCCCCCACGCTGATGCTGGCGCTCGGCGGAATGGCCCTGGTCGGAGCGGCGAGCGTCGCCTTCCAGTCAACGGGCAACAGCACCCTGCAGCTGACCGCCGCACCGCACATGCGGGGACGGGTGATGGCGCTGTGGGCCGTCGCGTTCCTCGGGTCGACGCCGATCGGCGGCCCCATCGCCGGCGTGGTCAGCCAGCACTTCGGAGGTCGCGCCGGTCTGGTGCTCGGCGCCATCGCATGCCTCGTCGCCGCCGGGCTGGGAGCGATCGTCGTCCGCCGGGAGTCAGCCGCCGCCAGGGCGTCCGAAATCGTCGGGTGACACGTCGTCGAGGAACTCCCGGAAGTCGCGCAGCTGCTGGTCCGGCGGGGCGTCCGCACCGTTCGGGAACAGGTCGCTGACCGGCTGACCGACCTCGTCGAGGATCGCGTCTGCCACGCCGATCGACAGGCCCTCCCGCACCGCGAAGGCCAGTGCGTCACTCGGCCGGACCGGAACGCGGTGGCCGCCGTCGAACACCAGCGCGGCCGAGTACCTGCCCTCGCGCAGCTCGGTGATCTCGGCGCCGTCGAGGTGGTGTCCGAGGCCCGTGACCACCGGCAAGAGCACGTCCTGCGGCAGCGGCGGGCGGGACTCGTCCCTCCGACCGGCCGCGATCACCTCCGCCGGGCCGCGGTGCAGGAACACGGGAAGGCAGCGGTCGCCGTCGACCTCGCCGAGCAGCAGCACCGGCTCCCGCGTCCGCACGTGGACCACCAGCCGCAGCACACGCATCTCCCGCATCCTCCGCCTCACTCCTTCGGGCGCCGCGGCCAGTCTGCGCCACCGGTGTCGCCGACGCGACGCGTCCCGGTGAGGTCGACGTCGTGGGTGGTGGCGAGGTCGTCGCCGAACCACGCCTGGATCCCGGCCTCCCGGACACCGAGGTACTCCGGGTGGTCGCGCCCCTCCGGCCAGACGAGCGGGACGTCGTGGCCAGGAACGACGACGGTCCCGGGCCGCGCGCGCCACAGAGCCGTGATGAGCGCGAGGGTGCGCCTGCTGGCGTCGCGGTCGGTGGTCATGTCGACGTCGCCGGACAGCAGCTCGGCACGGTTCTTCGCGGCGTCGCCGGTGAACAGGACGGGACCGGCGGTCCCCTCCACCAGGAAGACGAGGCTGCCCGGGGTGTGGCCAGGGGCGGCCACGGCCGTGATGCCCGGCACGACCCGGCAGCGCGCGTCCGGCCCGGTCTCGATCGGGCGGGTTCGCGGGTTGGTCGCCAGGTCTTTCACGTAGAGCTCGGGCACCGGGCCGAACGCGGGACCGACGGCCTGCGCCCAGGCGAGCTCCGCCGCGCCGACGTGCACCGCGGCTCCGGGGAACAGCAGGTAGTTGGCGGCGTGGTCGTGGTGGGTGTGGCTCAGCAGCACGTCGGTGACGTCACCCGGCTCGACGCCGTGTTCGGCGAGCCGCTGCGCGAGCACCGCCCGCATCCCGAAGCTCCCCGAGTCGACGAGCACCAGCCGGTCGGTCCCGCGCAGGAGCGTCACGCTGCTCCAGCCGAGCACGCCGTGCCGGGTGCTGCGACCCGGGAACCCCTGCACGAGCTCGAGGACCTCGTAGGTGTCGTTCATTCGGAGTCCACCACCGGAGCGCCGAGCAGGTCCCACCGGTTGCCGGCGACGTCGAGGAAGACCGCGACGCGCCCGTAGTCCTCCGAACGGGGCGGGGTCACGAACTCGACGCCCGCGGACGCCATCCGGAGACAGGCGGCGTCGAAGTCGGCCACCCGGAGGAAGAACCCGACTCGGCCGGCCACCTGGTTCCCGACGACACCGGACTGACGTTCCCCATCGGCGCGGGCGAGAAGCAGCCCGGTCTCGGCGCCGGGTGGCCGCACGACGACCCATCGCTTCGGCCTGCCGTCGTTCGTGAGCGACGGGGAGTCCTCCACGAGCTCGAAGCCGAGGACGTCGACGAAGAACGAGATGGCGGGGTCGTACTCCTCGACGACGACCGTGACCAGATCGATTCGCATCTGCACGCGGCGATGATGCCTTCTTCCCGACCGACGGCCCGACCCCGCGCTCAGAGCTCGGCAGGCCCTTCCTGCGGCACCATGCCGAGCTGGTCGGCGACCGCACCCATCACGTCCTGCACCGCGATGGTGTCGGCGAGCGGCATGACCTCGCTCTGCGTGCGCCCCGCCAGGACACCGTCGGTGACCTCGCGCAGCTCGTGGGCGTAACCGCCCCCGACGTGCGGCACCGTCACCTGCTCCGCGTCGTGCCCGGTGCGGTGGAGCACGAACGTGTCGGGGTGGTGGAAGCGCGGCAGGAGGTCGACCCAGCCGCCGGTGCCGAAGATGCGCATCTGCCCGGGGGTGGCGCAGCGGAGCGAGGTGAAGAGGGACGCGGTGCGGCCGTCGGCCCAGCCCAGCAGCACGGCCTCCTCGATGTCGACGCCGTTCTGGTCGAGCGTGCCGTGGGCGGCGACCGTGTCGGGGGTGCCGAGCACCATCTGGGCGAACGAGATCGGGTACACGGTGAGGTCGAACAGCGCGCCGCCGCCGATCGCGATGTTGTAGTACCGGTCGAGCGGGTCGGTCGGGGCGTTCACCCCCAGCTCGCCCTGCACTGCGCGGACCTCGCCGATCGCGCCGTCGGCGATCAGCTCCCGCATCCGCACCACGGCGGGCTGGAAGCGGGTCCACATGGCCTCCATCGCGAAGACCCCCGCGTCGGTGGCCGCCTCCGCGATCTCCCGCGTGGCCGCGGGCGTGACCGTGAAGGCCTTCTCCACCAGCACGGCCTTGCCCGCCTTGATCGCCGCGAGCGCAACGGCACGGTGGTGGGGGTGCGGGGTGGCGATGTACAGCGCGTCGACGGCGTCGTCCTCGACGATCGCGCGGTAGGAGTCGTGGATGCGGGCGATCCCGTGGGTGTCGGCGAAGGCCTGGGCGCGTTCTGCCGACCGGGACGCGACCGCGACGACGTCCGCTCCCGGTACGTGCGGGAAGTCGGCCACCACCTTCTCCGCGATCCGGCCCGGACCCACCACTCCCCAGCGGACGATGTTCATGCCCCCATCCTGGCGGCGCCGCGGTTGCGGTGCCGGACGGCATCCACAGCTGTGGACAGCCCGGTGGACAACTCGAACGGACGTTCGAGAACCGATTGTGACGGGTCCGACCCGGGCGCTCGGGTTGCCGATCGTTGCCTGGGATACCTATCGGAGGTGGGCGCCGGTACCCGGTGCCACACCCGAGACAGCCACACATCCCGAGCGCTGACGAACAGGAACGCACATGGCAGACGAGACAGCGGAATCGACCCCGACGGCCCGCCGGAGCACCGGTACGGACCGTCCCCGCGCCGCGCAGGCCCCACGACACGAGCCGGACCAGGCCACCCCCACCCGGACGGGAGAGACGAAGCCCCGCACCGCGCTCGCCGAGCGCGGCGACCAGGGCGTCCGGGGAACAGCGAGCCCCGACACGGGTACGCGCGGCGAGCCGGGCCCCCGTGGGGAGCAGGGCACTCCCGGCGAGAAGGGTGCGCCCGGGGACAAGGGTGAGCGCGGCGACAAGGGCGAGCGCGGCGAGCAAGGCCTGCCCAGCGAGCGCGGTGACAAGGGCCTGCCCGGCGACAAGGGCCTGCCCGGCGACAAGGGCCAGCCCGGCGACAAGGGCCAGCCCGGGGAGCAGGGGTCGCGCGGCGAGCAGGGCGAGCAGGGCGAGAAGGGCGAGCAGGGCGAGAAGGGCGAGCAGGGCGAGCGCGGTGAGAAGGGCGAGCAGGGCGAGCCCGGAATCCGCGGCGCGCAGGGGCCGGCCGGCCCTCCCGGGCCCCCCGGGCTGCCGGGCCCGCAGGGACTTCCCGGTCCGCAGGGACAGCAGGGGTGGGCGCCCGCGCCCAGTCAGCCGGCCGCGGCGGGAACCCGATGGGTCGTCCCGGCCATGCCGGCGAAGGCCGTCGCGTCGGGGGTCGAACTGGCGTTCGCGCCTGTCCGGATCTTCGCCTCGATGGTCGAGACCATGGTGCGGGTGCAGCAGCAGACGTGGTCGGCGCTGACCGCGGCCCAGCGGCCGGGCTCCCGGGACGCCACGCGGCGCTGACCTCCGCGCGTCCACCGGCGGGTGCCCTCCTCCGGATCAGGAGGGCACCCGCCGGTGCCGTTCACGCGTCGCCGCGGACGTCGCCCGCTCCGCCGCCCCGAGGGCCGGTGGCGCCGGCCGCCGGGCGCGTGACCACGTAGTCCAGGCGTTCGAGCACAGCGGCGGCCACCTCCGGTGCGACCCGGACCGCGTGGGCGAGATCCTGCACCGGGGCCTGCCGCTCGGCACGCCGTCCCCGTCGGCGCAGCGGGGCGGGCCACAGGTCCTGCAGTGCGGCGTTGAGGTGGGCGCCGAGGATGATCGCGAGCGCGATGAAGAAGTTGCCGAGCAGGAAGGCGATGGGTGCCGCCAGCGCGCCGTAGGTGTAGCCGGTGCCGGTGATCCAGTCGAGGTAGAGGCGCAGGCCAGTCGCGCCGACGAGGAACACCACGGCGGCCAGCAGCGCGCCCGGCAGACCCCGGTACCACGGCGGCTTGAGCGGCAGCGCGATCTTGTAGAACGTGGTGAGCGCCAGCACGAGCACCAGCCCGATGAACGGGTAGTACAGCGAGCCGAGCACCACTCCCGCCAGCGGTTCCCAGGCATCGGGGAGCAGCGGGAGCAGGCGGTCGGGGCTCAGCGCGATGATCGGGAGGAACACGATCCCGACGGAGAGACCCACCAGGTAGAGCAGGATCGCGAGGATCCGCTGCCAGACCAGGTTGCGCAGCTGGTACTGGCCGTACGCCCTGGTCACCGCATCGACGAACGCGGCCATCGCCGAGGATCCCGACCAGAAGCTGAGGACGAACCCGATGGAGATCACCTCACCGCGGGCGGAGGTCAGGACGTCCGCCACGGTCGGGACGATGATCTCCTCCACCGCGTTGCGGCTGAACACGCCGCTGGTGAGGTCGATGATCCACTGCTGGACGGCCACGACCGTGTCCGGGCCGAACCAACCGCCGACGTAGCCGAGCACGCCGAAGAGGCCCAGCAGCAGGGGTGGCAGCGACAGCGTCTGCCAGAACGCGGCGGAGGCGGACTCGCTGAAGATGTCGTCGTCCCACGCGCTGCCGACCGTGCGCCGCAGCACCCGGCGCACCGCGTGGCCCCGCTCGCGGGTGTCCGTCACCGCCGTGCGCTCGTGGTCCGGCCCCGACCCGTCGTCCTCCCGCGCCCCCGTCACCGCGTAAGGATGCGCCGCGGCCACCCGGCTGTCGCTGCCGACGGCGACCACGGCTGCCGTCTTGATCATTCCGAGATCCAGCTACCGTCAACTTCGGGTTGACGAACCCCTGTCGTCAACCTAGAGTTGACGCATGACGAACCGCGTCCGCATCGCCAACCCGGTCCGACTCGACGACCTGATCGACGGCATCAAGAAGGTCCACACCGGCGCTCTCGACCAGCTGTCCACCGCAGTCATCACCGCCGAGGCCCTCGACGACCTGGCCGACCACCTCATCGGCCACTTCGTCGACCAGGCACGACGCTCCGGCGCGTCCTGGACGGAGATCGGCCGCAGCATGGGGGTCTCCAAGCAGGCGGCGCAGAAGCGCTTCGTGCCGAAGGGACCCGGTGAGCCGGCCGACCTCGATCCCGATCAGGGGTTCAGCCGGTACACCGACCGGGCGAGAAACGTGGTGGTCGTCTCCCAGAACGAGGCCCATGCCGCCCGGAACGACACGATCCGACCCGAGCACCTCGTGCTGGGTCTGCTGGGCCAGCCGGACGGGCTCGGCGCGCAGGCGATCGTCGCGCAGGGCGTGGAGCTGGAGACGGTGCGCCAGGCGGTCGTGGCGGCCCTGCCCCCCGCAGCCGATCCGGTGCCCGACCTCGTCCCGTTCGACCCGCAGGCACGCAAGGCGCTGGAGCTGACGTTCCGGGAGGCCCTGCGGCTGGGCCACGACCACGTCGGGACCGAGCACATCCTGCTCGCGCTTCTCGAGCTCGAGAACGGCGCGGGCGTGCTGGGCGGCCTCGGTGTCACCAAGGAAGGCGCCGAAGCCACCATCACCGCCGCCGTGGCCGCCCGCGCGGCCGCCGACGAGCAGCAGTAGACGGGGGGCGCCCGGGGCTCGTCAGTCGTCCTCGGGAGGCGCGAACCGCCGGAGCGCGTCGATGGAGGGGACGGTGTAGTAGCCCCCGGAGACGGGCTGGGTGTAGCGGGTCAGCGCGTCGCGGATCCCGTCGCCGACGCCCGCCATCTGCCGCAGCATCTCCTCGAGCCGGAACTGCTCGCAGCTGAATCCGACGAACACCGTGCCGTGCCGGGTGGCGGTTCCGTAGGCGACGTTGCGCCGGAAGATGTCCAGTTCCTGCCCGTCGACCTCCAGCGTCGACCGCGAGACGTGGCTGTCGGCGGGCATCGTCTCGTCGTCGAACTCGATGCTGTCGGGCTTGGTCCGGCCGATGACCCGTTCCTGCTCCTCCTGCGGCAGCTTCTCCCACGCAGTCGTGCTGTGCTCCCACAGCTGGACGAGGACGACGCTGCTGCCCGCCCCCGGCTTGCCGCCGGGCACCAGCGCGACCTCCGGGGCCTCCAGCAGCGACGGGTTCTCGGTGCCGTCGATGAACCCGGTGAGGTCGCGGTCGTGGCGGTACAGCCAGCCGGCCGTCTCCCGTCGCAGCCGGGCGACCGCCGAGAGGCCGTCGACGATCGCTCGTCCGTTGTCGAACACCGCCGTGCGGTCCCCACCCGCCGTCCACAGCCAGGCGTCGTGCTGGGTGGCGGGCATGGTGAAGCCGTCAGGACCGGCGATGCCCTCCTCCCAGCCGCGGGCGCCCGACGGCACCTCGGCGGGATCGGCCACCTCCGCCCAGAGCTCGGGCCGGAAACCGACGACGAGGTTGACGCCACCCGTGGTCGACAACGGTCCCACCAGCGAGGCCGCGGCCGTGACGAGATCGACCGGCTGCGCTCCGGGCAGGAGGTCGAACTCCTGATACCCGTGCTCCGGTGTACCCAGGGCGAAGATTCCCGGCTGCGCATTCACGACGACCATGCTGGCAGTGTCCACACTGGGCGCGCTGCCGCCCCGGCTGTGTGTTCGGGCACCGATCGGGCGATCAGACGCCGTCGGCGGCCGTGACCCTGGCCTTCCGCCGCCTGCGCAGCACGACGAGGAGCAACAGGGCAGCGGCCGCACCGGCCACCGCACCCGGCCGGTCCCGAAGAATCTTCCGGACGGCTTCGGCCTTCTCGACGGCGAGCCGGTACATCCGGTCGAACTGCTGCTGGGCCGCCGCGACCGTCTCCACCTTCTTGGCCTGCACCCGCGCCGGGACGTCCAGGCGCGCCACGAGCTCCTCGACGGTGTCACCGAGCTCCGCACGGAGCTCGTCGATATGCCGCAGCCGATCGTCGTCCAGCTCGACGACCTCCTCGCGGAGCTCCTCCGACGACTTCCCTCTCCCGTCGACCACCGGTCGGTCCGGTGCCACGGGCACCGTCTCCTCGCCGGCGTCGTCGGGCTCCCTGCCCGTCGCACCCGTGCTCATCGTGGTGCCCTCCTCCTGATCCCACATGGCGTCGCCACCCACCTGGATGACCGTTTCTCCGGCCGGCCAACCGCGAACATCGGCAATGGCACCCAGGAGAGCCACGGCCGGCGCCGCCGCCGAATGGGGACCACGACCATGAACGAAATGCGCCGGATGCCGTTCCAGCGAGATTTCTCCCGTTCCATTCGGCGCAATTTCGCCGCCTCATGTTTTCCTGTCGGCCACCCCGGAAACGCTCTGTTGTTCATATCCATGATCGAGTGCAGAGCGAGGTGGGCAGTGACGGCCAAGGCGAGGACGATCCAGAACCAGCCCGAAGACGTGCGCCCGGGCCGCCCGGCCGAGGGCCGGTTCGAAGGCCACCGGTCGGCCACGGTGAACCTGCCGTTCGTGACCGCCCAGTTCCGCGTGCCGGATCTGCATGCGCCGAGCCGCGGGGACCTCGACGCCGCCGCACGTGGAGCGCGGTCGATGCTGCCGTCGACGAAGTCGATGTTGTTCTTCGGCGGTCTGGCGGCCACCGCCGTCGTCGGCGTGCTCGAGTGGCCGGTGGCGGCGGCCATCGGCATCGGCAGCGCGTTGGCCAGCCGGGGTTCGGCGGATCCCCGGCCCCGCGCGGCGTTGCCACCCGCGCAGGCCGAGACGACGGGTTCGACGACGACACCGGGGTCGCCGCCCCAGGCGGGGAAGGCACAGAACTGACCTGATCCGTCAGGACGAGCCGCGCCAGGTCGCGGCTCGTCCTCATGCTTGGCTGCGAGGCACTGGTGTTGCAGAGCGTCTTCGACCTGGCCGGTGCCGCCGTGGGCACGATCGCCGGCGCTGCGAGTGGGGTGGCCGAGCTGATCTCGGCCACCACCTCCGGCGCCACCTCGGTGTCGGACGGGCGGGTGCACGTCCCCGTCCGCGGACTCCACACCGGCGACGCGCCGACCACCGCCATCGAGGACCGGCTTCTCGCCAACGAGGGCGTCTGCCGGGCCGAGGTCAACGCGGCGCTGGGCCATGTGCTGGTCGAGTTCGATCCGGACCTGCTCCCCGTGTCCGAGGTGCTGGACCTCGTGCAGGAGGTCGAGGAGGACCACGGGCTCGCGTCGGAGCCGCACACCGACCAGGACCACCCGGGAGCCGCCGGCCGGGCGCTGCAGGAGGCCGCCCTGTTCGGCCTCCATGCCGTCGGGTTGGTCTACACGACCGTGGGCAGCGCGCTGCCCGCCGCGCCGATCGCGCTGCCGTCGTCGATCCTCGCGCTCGTCGACGCCACCCCCCGCCTGCGCGGACTCGTCGAGGCGGCGGTCGGCGAGCCCGTCGCCGAGGCGCTGCTCAGCACGGGCGCCGCGATGTCCAACGGGCTGGGCAAGCGGCCGATCGGGCTCGTCGTCGACGCCTGCCAGCGCTACCTCCTCTACCAGGAGAGCCAGGCCCGCCGTCGGGCGTGGACGGTGTGGGACGGCGCTCTTGCCGGTCAGGAGGGCGCCCATCGGGCTGCGGCCCACCCGGTCGGCCCCCGCCCGGCGCCCCTGCCGCCAGGACCGGTGGAGAAGGTCGCCGACCGGTCCGGCGTGGCCGCTCTCGGCGGCGCCGCGGCGCTGTTCGCCGCCACCCGGTCGATGCCGCTGGTCACCACCGCACTCGCTCTCGGCGCACCCAAGGCCGCGCGGTCGGGGCGGGAGGGGTTCGCCGCCCAGCTCGACCGCGCCGCCGCCGCGAGGGGCACCCTCGTCCTCGACCGCCACGTGCTGCGCAGGCTCGACCGCGTCGACACGATCGTGCTGGACTCGGAGATCCTGCTCACCGGCCGCCACGGCATCGACGAGGTGATGCCGATCGGCGAGGGCGTCGATCCGGCCGAGCTCGTCGAGCGGGCCCACGACCTGATCGACGTGCGCAGGCCACGACGTCCGAGTGCGCAGGAGGGATGGGCGGTCGCGCCGACCGGCCCGGAGGCGGCGGAACGGACGGGCGAGGCGGCCACCGCGCTCTCCCGGCGGTCGTCGATCATGCTCACCCTGCGCCGCGACGGCGATCCGGTCGCCCTCGTCGGCGTCTCACCGGCGCTCGATCCGTTCGCCGAGGCGGTCGTGGCGGCCGCCGCACGGGCCGGCCTGGTTCTCGTCGGAGGTCCTACCGAGCTGGCCCGGCGCCTGGAGCTCGACGGGGCCGTCGCCGGCGGGGCCGGGCTGGTCGGCGCGGTACGGGCGCTCCAGGCCGACGGTCACGTGGTCGCCGTGGTCAGCGGGACCCACCACGGCGCGCTCGTCGCCGCCGACGTGGGCATCGGAACCGTGACGCCCCGGCAGACCCCGCCGTGGACGGCGGACGTGCTGACCCGGTCGGCGGGCGAGGTGTGCCTGCTCCTGAACGCCGCCGGCGCGGCTCGGCAGGTGAGCCGCCGCGCCGCGCAGCTCGCCGTGGCGGGGTCGGGGTTCGGAGCCCTGCTCGCCGTGCTCGGGCCCCCGACCGGCGCGGCGAGCCGCGCCGCCATCCCCGTGCACACCGCCGCGCTGCTCGCGCTCGGCCTCGGCGTCTGGTCGGCGACGACGCTCGACCGGCGCCCCGACCCGGTGCCGGCCGACCGGACGCCGTGGCACGCCATGTCGGCCGGGGCGGTGCTGGGCGCGTTGCGCAGCACACCGACCGGTCTCTCCGAGGTGGAGTCGCGGCGGCGCCACCACGAGCGGTCCACGCCCGGCGACCCCGACGCGGCCGGTCTCGGCCGGGCGACCCTGGAGGAGCTCGCCAACCCGCTCACCCCCGCACTCGCCGCCGGGGCCGGGGTCTCGGCGGCCACCGGCTCGATCCTCGACCCGCTGCTGATCACCACCGTGCTCGCGGTGAACGCGCTCATCGGTGGGGTGCAACGGGTCGCCGCGCAGCGGGCGCTGCGCACCCTGCGGCACAGCAGCGCGTCCCGGGTGCACGTCCGCCGGGGTGAGTCCGAGGTGGAGCTGCGCGCCGACGAGCTGGTCCGAGGTGACGTGATCCGGCTGCAGGCCGGTGACGCGGTCCCGGCGGACTGCCGGGTGCTCTCCGGGCACGACCTGGAGGTGGACGAGTCGTCCCTGACGGGCGAGTCGGTGCCGGTGGCGAAGTCGAACCGCGCGACGAACGCCCGGACGCTCGCCGACCGGCGCTCGATGCTCTACGAGGGCACGGTGGTCGCCGCCGGGCGGGCCGAGGCGGCGGTCGTCGCGACCGGTAGCCACACCGAGGCCGGTCGGGCGCTGCACCACGACGGCGAGCAGGCGCCCCCGACCGGCGTGGAGATCCGGTTGCGCAAGCTCACGGCCCGCACCCTGCCAATCTCGCTCGGCGCAGGCGTCGTGCTGATGGCGGTGGACCTCCTGCGCCGGCAGCCGACGGGGGTGGCACTGTCCCGGGCGGTCAGCCTCGCGGTGGCCGCCGTGCCCGAAGGGCTGCCGTTCGTGGCGACGGTGGCGGAGCTCGCGGCCGCCCGCCGACTGTCCGCCCGCGGCGCACTGGTGCGCAACCCGTCGACGATCGAGGCCCTCGGCCGGGTGAACGTGCTGTGCTTCGACAAGACCGGCACCCTCACCGAGGGCCGGATCAGTCTCCGGCAGGTGTCCGACGGGACCGACACCGCCACCGTCGACGAGCCGCTCCCTCGCGACCTGCAGGACGTCGTCGCCGTCGCGGTGCGCGCCAGCCCGTTCCGGGCCGACCCGCACCAGGTCACCCACCAGACCGACCGGGCCGTGCTGCGCGGCGCCGACGCCATCGGGGTGAGCGCGGAGAACGGGCACGCGCTGGTCGAGCAGCTCGACGAGCTCCCCTTCGAGTCCAGCCGCGCGTACCACGCCACTCTCTGGCGCGGTCACAGCGGCGAGCGGATCAGCGTCAAGGGCGCACCCGAGGTCGTGCTGCCCCTCTGCAGCACGCGCAAGCGGCAGGAGGACGCCCACCCGCTCGACGACGCCACGCGCGCCGCCATCGACGAGGAGGTGCACCGCCTGGCGCGGGAGGGACACCGCGTACTCGCCGTCGCCCAGCGGCGCGTTCCCCACCAGACCCGGCTGGCCGAGGCCGACGTCCGGGACCTGGAGTTCCGCGGTCTCGTCGCGCTCGTCGACCCCGTCCGCCCGACCGCCGCCCATGCGGTGGCCACCCTGCGCGCCGCGGGTGTCGAGATCGTCATGATCACCGGCGACCACCCCAGCACGGCCCAGTCCATCGCCGCCGAGCTGGATGCCCTCAACGGACGCACGGTCATGACCGGCGTCGAGCTCGAGGAGCTCACCGACGCCCAGCTCACCGACACCCTGCCGCGCACGGCGGTGTTCGCACGCGTCAGCCCCTCGCAGAAGGCACGGATCGTCCGGCTGCTGCAACAGCGGGGTCTCGCGGTGGCCGTCACCGGCGACGGCACCAACGACGCGCCCGCCATCCGCCTGGCCGACGTGGGCATCGCGCTGGGTGCCAGAGCCACGCCGGCCGCGCGCGAGGCGGCCGACCTCGTGGTCACCGACGACCGCATCGAGACCATCACCGATGCGATCGTCGAGGGCCGCGGCATGTGGTCATCGGTCCGCGACGCCCTGTCGATCCTCCTCGGCGGGAACCTCGGCGAGATCGTCTACACCCTCGCCACCGGGCTCGCGGGAGGCAGCGGCGTGCTGAACGCGCGGCAGCTCCTGCTGATCAACCTGCTCACCGACGTCCTGCCCGCGATGGCCGTCGCCGTCCGCCCGCCGCCCGCCGCCACCCCCGAGCAGCTCCTCGCCGAAGGACCCGAGACCTCACTCGGCGGCGCCCTGATCCGCGACATCCAGGTCCGCGCCGTCATCACGGCGACCGCCGCAGGCGCCGCATGGCTGGTGAGCCGCCCCGTCAGCACACCGGGCCAGGCCGGCACCACGGGACTCGTCGCGCTCGTCGGCGCGCAGCTCGGGCAGACCCTCGCCGTCCGCGGGCGCACCCCGCTCGTCGCCGCGTCGGTCGTCGGCTCGATGGCACTGCTCGCCGTCGCCGTCCAGATCCCCGGGCTCAGCCACGCCGTCGGGTCGCGGCCACTCCTGCCGCATCAGTGGGCGATCGCGCTCACCGCGGCGGTGGCGGCCACCGCCGCACAGCTCGTGGCGCAACGTCTCGTCGCCCCCGGCTGAACGCGCTCGTCATCTTCTCGCCATCGGACATCCAGCCCGGGTGCGCCCATCGCTCACCACCGTCACCGATCCTGGACAGCCATCGGAAGGCGGAAGCTATGACCGGTTTCTTCACCGCGGTGCTCGTCGCGGTCGCAGCAGCACTTCTCGAACGGCTCGCGGTGCGGGTCGCCAGGTCGTTCTGGGGATCGCTGCAGCCCGCTGCCGCCTGACCCGATCGCCGATCCACCCGGCGGGTGGCGCGGTGTCGTTCGCTCAGGGCAGCCTGCGGGTCTCCTCGATCCAGTGGTCGATCTTCGCCCACCACTGGTAGAGCCACTCCACCTGGTCCTCCTCGCCGGACGGTACGTCGGCCGCGGGCACCCGCCACCAGCGCATCCGCACGGTCGCGTCGAGCGGGAGCTCCCGCCAGATGTCGGCCACGGTGAAGAGGTGGTCGAGTCCGGAGTGCGCGACGAACACGACGTCGGCCTCGGGAGCCGCGGCCAGCGCCGCGTGGACTCCGCCGGGACGCGGCGGCAGTACGTGCCGCATGGCCTCCGAACGGCGCGCCATGCGCTCCAGGCCCCGCGCCCGCAGTCGCTTGATTCCGGCCAGCCGCCTGCGCTCGGTGAAGTTGCCACCCTCGGGGAAGATCACGAACGCGTCGTTGTGGTCGAGCGCGGTGGCGAGCTCGCCGATCCGTCGCTGCAGCTGTGCTCCGCCGCCGGCCGGCAGGAACCGGGTGGGCAGCCGGTTGAGCACCACGTCGAGCGCCGGATCCCACTGCAGGGCCGCGGTCAGCACGATGCGCGGCTCCCGCGCGTACCAGTTCACCAGCGCGTGGACCAGGAGGAACGAGTCGCCCGGGCCGGCGTGGCGGCAGAACACGAGCAGCGGACGGTCGAGGTACTCGTCGGGGTCGGGGCCCTCCACCTCGACCTTCAGGCGCAGCACCCGGACCGCCTCGCCGTAGAGCACCTGCAGGTACCAGCCCACGAGCCGGTAGTGCAGATACTGGAACGGCGGGGAGCGCACCAGCAGCCCGAACCCCGACACCAGCCACAACACGAACAGGACCACCAGCACCACGCTGTCGAGCACCATCGCCACGACCGCCACCCACAGCACGCGCAGCGGACGCCACCGGCCGGGAAGGAACGGCGACAGGGCGGCCGCGAGCAGCAACCACATCGGCAGCGTGGTGACCACAGCGACGGTCATCAGCACCACGGCGGGTGCGAGCATCGTCCGCCGGACCCAGCGAGGCGGTGGCGTCACCGGTGGTCGCTGCCGAGCGAGGCGTCCAGGTACTCGACGGACGCCCGGTACGCAGTGGCGATCCGTTTCGCGGTGGTCCCGACGTCGCGGTAACGCAGCGCGGCGCGGCTGTCCCAGCGGGGCGCGGCTCCTTCGCCTGCCGGCAGCACGTGCACCGTGACGCCGTCGGGAACGGCGGCCAGATCGCGGGCGTAGCGGTGTCGGCGCGCGATCTCGAAGGCCACCATCGCCACTTCCCACGGCTGCCGCGGCGGTCGGAGCGGCTGGTCGACCCGACCGACGTGCAGCACGAAGATCCGGTCAGCGCCCAGCTCGACGGCGTGGCCCAAGGGGATGCTGTTCACCAGGCCACCGTCCATGTAGTGGCGGCCCTCGACGACCGCGGGCGGCAGCAGCCCGGGCACGGCAGCCGAGGCCATGACCGCATCGACGATCGGGCCGCGGTCGAACCAGTGTTCCGCGGACTGCTCGATCCCGGCCGCGCAGCACAGGAAGCGGACCGGGAGATCCTCGATCCGCCGGTCCCCGAGCACGGCGGTCAGCGCCCGGCGCAGCGGCGTCGAGGGATGCGCCGCGACCCGACTTCGAGCGAGCTCCCGCAACCGTCCGATCGTGCCCGCCGCGAACACGGCCCTGGCCTCGGCCGAGGACCACAGCGCGGTGAGCCGGTCGGGCACGTCGTCAGGCGGCAGCGCGGCGAGGACCGCACCGTTGATCGCTCCGACCGACGTGCCGAGCACCAGGTCGGGACGTACTCCGGCCTCGACGAGCGCGCGGAGCATGCCGACCTGGACGGCGCCGAGCACGCCACCCCCACCGAGGACGATCGCGGTGCCAGCCATCGACCGCCATGCTGCCAGCCGCCACCGATCAGCACAGGACAAGGCGGCCACGATCACGACGGGCCGGGAGCACGCTCCCGTGTCCGGGGGACAGAACACGGGAAGTGATACAAGATCTCCACGCTGAGCGCCCAACGGTGTCGATCAAGGGGTGACCGACCGGACACCTGCGGTCGTGCGCGAAGTGACGCCCTGCCTGCTGCTCGTCGCTGCCATCCGTGCGATGGCCGCGCCGACGGCGGGGCGGCGGAGCCCGGACAGCGCTGCTGAGTTGACTGATAGCAGCCTCCTGTCAGGCTGATCACCGAGTCATCCCTGGAGTTCCCGATGTTCCGATCCCTGCCCGCGCCGTCACGCGACTGGATGCTGCTGCTGTCGCGTGTCGTGATCGGCGTCGTGATGTTCGCCCACGGCTTTCAGAAGCTGGCGATCGACGGGATCGGGCAGACCTCGGCCGGGTTCGAGAACATGAGCATCCCGCTCGCCATCGTCTCCGCCTCGTTCGTGACGGTGGTCGAGTTCGCCGGCAGCGTGCTGATGGTGGCGGGGGTGGCCACCCTGCTCGTCGCCTCGCTGGAGCTCGTCACCATGGCGGGCGCCGCGATCTTCGTCCACATCCCCCACGGCATCTTCGTCGGCGACGGAGGCTGGGAGCTCGTCGGTGTGCTCGGCGCGGGGCTCCTCGCCATCGCGGCCACCGGGCCGGGGCGCTACAGCGTCGCCCATCTGATGCGGACGCGTGAGTCGGTGCCCCAGCAGCGGCCCCCGGCCTTCGGGACGACCTGACGGGGACGGGAGCACGGCGCCGCCGTGCCGATGCACCCCGGCGAACGCCGCAGGTGCGTCCTCCCCTCACATCGACGGTCCGATCCCCGCACGTGCCTCTGGAGGCTCCCCATGACGTTGCCCAAGCCCACCGATGACATCGCCGTCCTCGTCGCCCGCGTCCTGCTCGGTGTCGTGCTCATGGCGCACGGCCTCCAGAAGCTGGTCACCGACGGCATCGGCGGCACCACCGCGTCGTTCCAGGCGATGGGCATCCCGCTCCCGACGGTCTCCGCTCTCTACGCCACGGTCGCCGAGATCGGCGGAGGGCTACTGCTGCTGGTCGGCCTGGCCACCGCGGTGGCCGCGATCCTCGTCGCCCTGGACATGGCAGGCGCCCTGGTCTTCGTCCACATCAGCAACGGTGTCTTCGTCCAGAGCGGCGGCTGGGAGCTCGTCGGTCTGATCGGCGTGGTCGCGCTGCTGATCGCGGCGGTCGGTGCCGGTCGCTTCAGCATCGACGGCGTGCTGGCGGCCAGGAAGCGCCCGGAACGCTCGGACGTGGCCGCCTGATCCCACCACGGTCGCGACGAACTCGGCCTTGCCGTGCGAGTACGCCTCGCGATCATTCGCGTGCCGGGACGCCAGTTCCTGCTTGGTCCGGGCGTACCGCCTTCTGAGGTCGGCGTCGCTCCTCAGCGCATCGCGGAAGACGAGCTGTTCGTGCCATCGCGGACTTCAGTCGATCATCAGGTGTAGGTGCGCAACGCGCCGGTCGTCCTCGACGAGCACGAAGAAGCGACGCCACGGCCGTCGGTCGAGCTCCGCGGGCACGACGTGCCAGCCCGCCGGAGCCAGCACATCCGCGACGTGTGCCGTGCAGGAGAAGTCGGGCACGGCCGCCTGCACGTCGATGATCGGCTTGGCAGCGAGTCCGGGGACGGCCGTCGAACCGATGTGCTCAACAGGACGGGTGAGCCACTCCGCCAGGAGCCGGCCGAGTTGGCCGGCGACGAGCTCACCGCGGCTGAGCCAGGGCGGGTCGTGGTCGACCACCTCCACGGGTTCCGTCGCCCAGCGCGGCCACTGCCCCGGTTCCGTCACCGCCCAAGGATGGGCTACGAGCCCCCAGGCGGGATGTTGTGGTTGAACCGGAACATGTTGGCCGGGTCGTACTCGGCCTTGAGCGACCGGAGACGCTGGTAGGTCGCGTCGTCGAAAGCCTTGCGCGTCTCCTCCACCGCAGCGTCCGCGGGTGAGAGGAAGCTCGGGTGCTTCCGGGGACTGACCCAGGGACGCAACCCCTCCATCAGTTCCAGGCCGGACGCCTCGGACCCGGCGACCTCACCGGGCGGGACGAAGGTCAGGGCGAAGACGGCGAAGGCCGCGTCCCGGTTCCCCACCGCGTTGCGGTTCCCGGCGGTCCCGGCGAGCGCGCCGCCCATCTGGCGGATGTCGATGATCGAGATCCGGGAGTCGGCACCCGGACCGGCGACCTCCGTGATGGCATCCGCCGTCGCGGCCGTCATCGCGGTGAGCAGTGCGAAGTGCTCGACCGCGGCGACCGGCTCGCCGGAGTCCGGAAACATGGAGGCGGAATCCGCGTAGGGGATGTCGGCGACCGTGTCGAGCAGCACCGGCGCCGCCGCCCTCAGCAGCGCGATCAGCTCCTCGCCTTCGTGTTTCGAACCCAGGTAGGAGATCCTGATGTTGACGGTCAGCTTTCCCCGCATGAACTCGGGAATGAACGGAAGGTCGGGCATCCGGAGGAGGGCGATCGACGAGGTCAGGTCATCGGGCGCCTGCGCCGCGAACTTCTGATAGGCGCGCAGCACCTCACGGGTGTGCTCGCCGGAGTAGAACAGGTTCCCGGCATACAAGCGGGTGACCGGGAAAAGCGTGAACTCCAGCGCCGTCACCACACCGAAGTTGCTCTTGCCGCCGCACAGCGCCCAGAACAGGTCCGGCTCGGAACCCGGCGTCACGTGGTGGAGTTGCCCGTCCGCGGTCACCACGTCGATCCGGCGGACGTGGTCGGCGGCCCATCCGAACGCGCGTGCCAGGGTGGCGCTGATCCCGCCGCCGAGCGTGTACCCGACCACGCCGACCGTCGGTGACGACCCGGCCAGCGGGGCGAGCCCCGATTTCGCGGCCTCGTCGACGACCTGCTGCCAGCACACCCCGGCCTCGACCCTGGCGGTCCGGGCGACCGGGTCGATCGTGAGTCCGGTCATCCGCCGGGTGTTCACCAGGACCCCGGAGTCGATGGGCACCGACGGTCCGTGCCCGGTCAGGAGGACGGCCACGGGAAGGTCGTGCGCGGCAGCGAAGCGCACGGCCGCCTGGACGTCGGCCGCGCTCATGGCGCCCACGACCACCGCGGGCCGATGGCGCACGGAAAGGTTGATGGTGGCCACCTCCTCGGCGAAACCGTCATCGCCGGGAAGAAGGACCGGGCCGTCGACGGCGGCCGCGAGCACGTGACGGGAACTCAGTACGGAAGCCAACGCCATCACTTCCAGACGGGTGATGAGAATGGACACCAGCAACGTGCGTCTGCCACTTCTCACCGGCAGGTCGGTCTGCAGCGGAAAAGGCATCCACGATCAGCGCGCCCCATCAGCCTGCTGGGTGGAGGTCAGCGAAACCAGACGCGGCCGCGGTGATGAAGATCGCAAGGTTTTCGGGCCGACTGATTGCGCAACCGAGTCATCCGAATTCACCGGAATGGGCAACTGGTGACCATGGTGCCCATCAGGGCCTGCGTCCGAACCACCCGCGACGCCGTCGCGAGGCAGGTCCGGCACCGGTTCGGCGCGGTCGCGAGTACCGGAGAGGACCCGAATCACACTTTTCGGATGATCCGCCGCCCCGCGCACCGGGTGATGGTGGTGCCCCACGCCCGGTCGAACCGCGGCCGGACAGGACGGGATTGGGACCGGCGATGGCGACCCACGACGTGTCTCCTGCAGCAGGGCGGCCGAGTACGTCCGTGACGGGGCGAACGGGCGGGGAGGCCCCGCGATGACCGATCCGGCAGCGCATGGGAAGGCAGCGTCGAAGCGCAGCGATCAGAACCGGCGGCGGCCGTCCGCCCGGGTTCTGATCGGCGCCGTACTGCTGCTCCTCACCTTCGTGTTCATCATCGAGAACCGCGAACCGGCCGCCATCCGGGTGATCATCCCGATTGTCGTCATGCCCTTGTGGGCGGCCCTCACCGCCATGTTCCTCGTGGGCCTCATCGTCGGCCTCGTCTGGCGACGGCGGAGCTGAGGCCCGGGGCCGATCACCGGCTGTTGGTCGCCTGCATGCCCGAGAGAATGAGCTCGAGACCGTAAGCAGCCTGCGGCGGCGAACACCGTCGGGACCTGTGCCCCGTCGTGGTGCCCGCCGCCGCGGCATCCGCGCTCAGCGGGCGAGGCGCGCCACCAGGCTCTCGCGCACGCCCGGCCATTCCTCGGCGATCACGGAATAGACCACGGTGTCGCGCAGAGTGCCGTCCGGCCGGATCCGGTGGGCCCGCAGCACGCCTTCCCGCTGCGCTCCGAGACGCTCGTTCGAGCGCTGCGACGCCTCGTTGCGGATGTCGGTCTCCAGCGAGACCCGGTTGGCGCTCAGCTCCTCGAACGCGTGGCGCAGCATCAACAGCTTCGACTCGCTGTTGAGCGGGGTGCGCTGCCACGGCTTGCCGATCCAGGTGTGACCGATCGACAGGATCCGATGGTTCGCGTCGATCTGATAGAAGGACGTCGTGCCGGCGACCTCCCCGGTCGCGGCATCCACCTGCGCCCAGGCGAGCCGGGTGCCGTCGGCGAGGATGTTGTCGACGAGCTTGCGCATCCCCCCGATGTCGTCGGGCTGGCGGACGGCGAGCCAGGTCCATACGGCGGGGTCGGAACCCGCCTTGTACAGGCCTCCGGCGTGTTCCGCTGTCAGTGGTTCGAGCCGGACGTGTTCCCCGGACATCGTCGGACGGTGCTTCCAGGCATCGGTCACCGCCGACACGTTACGGCATACTGTATGCAAAGTAGAGTGTCTCGGATCGATCGGTCCTGGTCCTCGATGTCCGAACCGGTAGCGAGGCCCGGCGACGCGCGACCACGACCATCACCGACGCGCGGAGGCCACGTGCGCGGTCACTCGTCGACAGCCGGCCCCGCGGACGGGCAGATCACCGGCAGCGAGCTTGCACTGGGGCCCGTTTCCCCATAGCGTGCAATTATTGCTCCGTACACGGAGCATCTTATCGGTCAACCATTTCTCACGGGTTGAGTAAAGAGGAAGAAATGTCTGCAGCCAAGACGGACGCGGCCTACGACGCGCTCGCCGGCCTCGATTCTGCACCGCTGTGGCGATACTTCGGAGACCTCTTCCTCCGCGAGCCGCGCAGCGCCGCCCGGCCGCACCGCTGGCAGTACGCGGCGCTGCGGCCCCTCGCCCTGCACTTCGCCGACACACTCTCACTGGAGGAGGCCGAGCGCCGGGTACTGATGTTGATCAATCCGGGCATGCAGGACCCACCGGCCACGGTGAACAGCCTGTTCGCCGGGCTCCAGATCATCCTTCCCGGTGAGACCGCCCAGGCCCACCGCCACACCGCCAACGCCTTCCGCTTCATCATCGAGGGTGAGTCGGCCTACACGACGGTGAACGGCGAGCGGGTACACATGAACCCCGGTGACCTGCTCATGACACCGGGGATGCACTGGCACGACCATTACCACGAGGGCGACCGCCCCATGATCTGGCTGGACGGCCTCGACTTCCCGCTGACCAACTCGTTCGAAGCCGGCTTCTTCGAACTGTTCGGGGATCGCTCGCAGAAATCGCTCGTGCCCGATGATCTGTCGAGCCGCCAGTTCATCCACGGCCGCCTCAACCCGGCGTGGCTGCCGGCGGCCGGGCCTGCGTCGCCCGTGGGCAACTATCCCTGGCAGGAGACGGCGCGGGCATTCGCCGCGATCGCCGACGACGCCGAGGGCAGCGAGTCCGAGGGGATCGTCCTGGAGTACACGAACCCGTGGACCGGCGGCCCGGTGCTGCCCACCATCGACTGCAAGATCAGCAGGCTCCGGCCGCGCTTCCACGGACGCGCCCGACGGACCACGGCGAGCACGATCGTGCACGTCGTGCACGGCGAGGGGTACATGGAGATCGGCGACGAGCGCTTCGACTTCGCCCCCAAGGACGTGATCGCCGTGCCGGGCTGGCAGGCCCACCGGTTCGTCAACACCTCCGCGGGCGAGGACGCCGTGCTCTTCGCCTGCAGCAACCGCCCCGCCCTGCAGGCCCTCGGCCTGCTGCGCGAAGACCTTCCCGGATCGGACACCTGAGAGTCCACCGCATGGCCGACGCCAGCTGGTTCTCCCCTCTAACCTACGGCGGTGACCACCGAGCTGGCCCTCCTGCCGCGGGTCGCGTTCCGCGGGCAGGAGATCACCGGCCCTCGGCTCCGCGGCCTGATCGCATTGCTCGCCGCCGACCTGCGTACGGGCTGCAGCACCGCCCGGCTCGTGGAGGGACTCTGGCCGGACGAGCAGCCGGAGAACCCGACCAAGGCGCTCCAGGTGCTCGTCTCGCGTACCCGCGCCCTGCTGGGCGCCGGCGTCATCGCCAGCACACCCACCGGCTACCGGCTGTCCCTCGGCGAGGACCAGGTCGACGCATCGGCGCTGCTGCTGCGCGCGTCGGCGAGCGCTCAGCACGCCCGGGCCGGCGACCACGCCGCCGCACTGGCGCAGGCGGAGGCGGGACTCGCGCTGTGGGAGGGCAGCACCGACGGCGACGCGATGGCGGACGATCCGGTGTCGGCCCTGCGCGCCGAGCGGCTGCCGACGTACCGGGCGTTGGTGCGGGCCAGGGCACTGGCGCTCGCCCGGGTGGCCCGGCACGCCGACGCGCTCGACGGGCTCGCCCGGCTCGCCGTGGAGCGGCCGCGGGACGAGGAGGTGCTGCTGGAGCTGCTGCGCTGCGAGGCGGCCACGACCGGACCCTCGGCGGCCCTGGCCCGGTTCGACGCCTACCGCCGCGGGCTGCGCGAGGAGCTCGGAACCGACCCCGGCCCGGCGCTGCAGGCCCTCCACCAGCAGCTCCTGCAGGGCCAGGCGCCCGCCGTCCGGCACGGGGTCGTGCACGAGCCCAACGCGTTGCTCGGCCGCGACGACGACGTCGTCGCGGTGGCCACCCTGCTGCGGACGTCCCGCGTGACCTCGATCGTCGGACCGGGCGGCCTCGGCAAGACGCGGCTCGCGCACGTCGTGAGCCGGCAGGCGGAGCAGCGCGTCGTGCACTTCGTCGGGCTGGCCGGCGTCGCGACGGACGACGACGTGGCCGCCGAGGTTGCCTCGGTGCTCGACGTCCGCGAGTCGCGGCGAGCGCCGTTCGCGCATCGCACCCTCCAGCCGGATGTGCTCAGCGGCCTCCTCGGCGCTCTGGGCACCGGGCCCGCGCTGCTGGTGCTGGACAACTGCGAGCACGTCCTCGACGGCGCCGCCGAGCTCGTACAGGCGCTGGTCTCGATGACCGGCGAGCTGCGCGTGCTCACCACGAGCCGCGCCCCGCTCGGCCTCTCGTCGGAGTCGGTGTACGCGTTGCCGGAGCTGGACCTGCCGACCATGGTCGAGCTGTTCCGCAGCCGGGCGCGGGCCGCCCGTCCCGGCGTCGATCTCCCCGCCGCGGCCGTGGTGGAGCTGTGCCGGCACCTCGACGGGCTGCCGCTCGCCGTGGAGCTGGCCGCGGCCCGGGTGCGGGTGCTGTCGGTCGCCGAGATCGCCCGGCGCCTGGAGGACCGCTTCGCGCTGCTGCAGGGCGGCCCGCGGGACGCACCGCAGCGACACCGCACCCTCCACGCCGTGGTGGACTGGAGCTGGAACCTCCTCGACCCCGCTGACCGCACCGCGATGCGCGCGCTGTCGATCTTCCCGGACGGGTTCGCGGCCGAGGCCGCGGAGCACCTCCTGGGCGGCGACGGCACGCTCGCCGTCCTGGAGGATCTGGTCGACCAGTCGCTGCTGAAGGTCACCGACACGCCGTCGGGGACGCGTTTCCGCATGCTGGAGACGGTCCGGGAGTTCAGCGCCGCGCGCCGGCACGAGGCAGGCGAGGACGAGCGCACCGTCGCCGGGCTACTCGCGTGGGCCCGCGACTTCGGCATCGCGCAACACGAGTCGCCGCTGGGTGCCGACCCCGTCGGAGCCGCGGCACACATCCGGGCCGAGCAGGACAACCTGGTGCAGGCACTGCGGCTGGGGCTCGCCCGTGGCGACGGCGCCACCGTCGCCGCCACCACGGCCGTGCTGGCGGCCCTGTGGCTCGTCGAGGCCAACCACCCCCGGCTGGCGGCGCTGGCCGAGGAAACGGCGTGGACCCTGTCGCATTTCCGGCCCGCGCCCGGGCTCGTCGAGGTCACGCGGACGGCTGCCGCGATCTCCGCCGCGACCACGTTCATGTTGGAAGGACCCCGCGCGGTGCGCGCGCTGGTGGTGCTGCACCGGCTTCCTCCCGCTCCGCCGAACACGCCGATGCGGGCCGTCGCCGCGGTGCTCCTGCAGGCCCGGGAGCTCTCCGGCCCGGACCGCACGGTGCTCGACGCGATGTCCACCAGCCGCGAGCCGTGCCTCGCCGGGATCGCGAGCGGCCTTGCCAGCTACGTCCGGCAGCACGAGGGCGATCGCGCGGGCGCCGTCGCGGCCGCCGAACGGATGGTGGCCGCGTTCGAGGGACCGGCGACCCCCTGGCTCCGGGCGACCGCTCACGCCCGGCTCGCCGAGCTGTTCCTGCAGGAGGAGCGCGGCGCCGAGGTTCGGCACCACCTCGAGGAGGCCTCGCTGCTCGAGGAGATGGGGCTGTTCGAGACCGGCGTCCGGTGGTCGCAGGTCCTCACCGACCTGCAGCTCGAGGACGTCGACGAGGCGGAGCGCCGGTGGAAGGAGGCGACCGCCGACCTGACGGACGAGACGGCCTCACCGTTCCGGGAGGACCTCATCGCGCGCGCGGAGATCCTGCTCCTCCGGGGCGAGGTCGACGCCGGTCTGGAGCTCTGGCGCTGCGCGGTCGACCGCCTGCGGCATCCCGCGGAGGGGGCCATCGGTGTGGGTCCGTGGCTGGTCGAGGTCCTCGCCGCCACCGTCGTCGCGCACGCCCGGCACGGCCGGCTCGATCTCGTCGAGGAGATCACCCAGGAGCTGCCGCGGACCCTCACGACGATGCTCGCCCAGCCCGCCCAGCGGCAGCCGGGCCACTTCGTCGAGCTACCGCTGCACGGTGCGCTCCTGCTGGCGCTGGCGATGGTGGATCTCGATCGTGGACGGCGTCTCGGGGACACCCGCGCGACCGTGTCGGGGGTACGGCTCGTCGCCCTCGCCGAGCGGTTCCACTTCGTACGGACGTTCCAGCCGACGATGTCGTCGGCCCGGGCCCGCGCCGCGGCAGAACATGCCGACGGTCCGGCGTACCTCGACGCGGTGTCGAGGTACGCCGGACTGGGTCGCGACGAGCTGCGGGGAGCCGCCCTTCAGGCTCTGTCGGCACGGCCGTGAGCCCGCCCTACCGGGTCCGTTCCCGGGTGAAGAGCCGCTTCGCCCACAGGTAGCTGGCCAGGGCGATCACCACGCACCAGGCGATCGCGAGCACCGTGCTGCCACCGGCCGCGCTGCCCGTCAGCAGGCCGCGCAGCGTCTCGATGACCGGGGTGAAGGGCTGGTACTCGGCGAACCAGCGCAGGGCGGCCGGCATCGAGTCGGTGGGCACGAACCCACTGCCCAGGAACGGCAGCAGCACCAGGAACATCGGGGTGTTGCTCGCGGTCTCGACGCTCTTCGCGTTGAGGCCCAACGCGACCGACAGCCAGGTGAGCGCGAGCGTGAAGAGCACGACCAGACCGAGCGCCCCGAGCAGTCCCCCCACGCCCGCGGTGGTCCGGAAGCCGACGAGCACGGCGATCGCGAAGACCACCACGATGCCGAGCAGTGTCTGGATCATGCTGCCGACCACGTGGCCGGTGAGCACCGATGCGCGGGAGATGGCCATGGTGCGGAACCGGTCGATGATGCCCTCGGTCATGTCCATGGAGACCGAGATCGCCGTGCCCTGCGCTGCCGCCGCCACCGTCATCGCGAGGACCCCGGGCACCACGTAGGCGACGTAGTCGGCACGGCCGCCGGCCGGCCCGCCGAGCCCGGCCCCGAGGGTGCCTCCGAAGACGTAGACGAACAGCAGCAGGAAGACCACCGGCATCCCGATGAGCATCAGGGTCAGCGACGGGTAGCGGACCATGCGGCGCACGTTGCGGCGCAACATCGTCCGCGAGTCACGGGCGGCGTAGGCGAGCGTGGTCATCGGGCAAGCTCCTTCTGCGGCTGAGGCTGCGGCTGCTGCTCTTCGGCGGGGCGGCCGGTGAGGGCCAGGAAGACGTCGTCGAGGTCGGGGGTGTGCACGGTCAGCTCGTCCACCTCGATGGCTGCCCGGTCCAGCTGGTCGAGCAGAGCGCGCAACGACCGGACGTCACCGTCTCCCGCGACCTGCAGGGTGAGCGCCTCGTCGTCGCGTGCGGACCCCACGAAGACCCGGGCGGCGGCGTCGAGCCGCGCGGGATCGGTGAACCGCAGGCTGACGTGTCCGCCGGGCACCATCCGCTTGAGCTCGGCCGCCGTGCCCTCGGCCACGATCCGTCCGTGGTCGAGGAGCGCGATCCGGTCGGCGAGCTGGTCGGCCTCCTCGAGGTACTGGGTGGTGAGGAAGATCGTCACCCCGCCGGCCACGAGCTCGCGGATGATCTCCCACATCGTGCGGCGGGTGCGGGGGTCCAGCCCGGTGGTCGGCTCGTCGAGGAAGATCACGCGCGGGTCCCCGACCAGCGTCATCGCCAGGTCGAGCTTGCGCCGCATCCCTCCGGAGTAGGTGGCGGGCGACTGCCGGGCCGCGTCCCGCAGGTCGAACCGGTCCAGCAGCCCGGCCACGCGGCGCCGGCCCTCCCCCCGCTCCAGATGGTGCAGGTCAACCATCAGCTGGAGGTTCTCCTCGCCGGTGAGGAGGTTGTCCACCGCGGAGAACTGTCCCGTCACGCCGATCACGGCCCGTACGGCGTCGGGGTCCCGGGCCAGGTCGTGGCCCGCGATGTGGATCTCGCCGGCGTCGGCGCTGATGAGCGTGGACAGGATCTGGACGGCAGTGGTCTTCCCGGCACCGTTCGGGCCGAGCAGCGAGAAGACCGTTCCTGCCGGGACGCGCAGATCGACACCGTCGAGGACGACCTTGTCGCCGAACGACTTGCGCAGTCCGGCCGCCGCGATCGCGGACGGCGATGATGTGGTGTTCATCGGCCCCTCGTGTTCCCGCGTGGCCCTGGTTGCCACGACGACGAGAGCGTGCGACCCAGCGCATTCAGCGCGGCTTCACCACGGTTTCAGGACCTTTCCCGCAGGCTGCGCAGCCGGAATCCGCTGGCACCCGCTGCCGTCCCCCTGACAGCATCGGGCGGTGGATCTTGCCGCCTCCGTGTCGACGTTCGTGATCGCGGTGCTCCTGATCTCCGCGTCGCCGGGGCCGGCGATGGCCTTGATCATGCGACGGGCCGCGCTGCACGGCTTCCGCGGCGCGGTGCCCACCGTGCTCGGCCTGGAGGCCGGGCTCTACGTGTGGGCGTTGCTCGCGGCCGGCGGCTTCGCCGCACTGGTCGCCGCATCGGAGGTGGCGTACCTCGTGCTGCGTGTGGTCGGCGCGGCGGTGCTGGTCGTGCTGGGGGTACGGGCGTGGCGGACGGCGTGGCGGTCGCGGGGCCAGGACGCCGCGGCCCACCCGGACCTGCTGCCGACCGGCGGTGTGCGCAGCGGTCATGCGGCTTTCGCCGAGGGCGCTCTCGTGATGCTCGCCAACCCGAAGGCCGCGGCGTTCATGATCGCCTTCTATCCGCAGTTCGTGCCACCGGACCGGCCGCTGTT
Organism: Pseudonocardia xinjiangensis; assembly: GCF_050948425.1. NCBI lineage: Bacteria > Bacillati > Actinomycetota > Actinomycetes > Pseudonocardiales > Pseudonocardiaceae > Pseudonocardia > Pseudonocardia xinjiangensis. The sequence continues at coordinate 7,612,594 of NZ_CP192009.1, forward strand.
CGCGACCACGGCGTTGCTCGCACTCCTGCAGGTCGTGCTGGAGACCGCCTTCTACCTCGCCATCGCCGCGGGAGTGGCCCGGGCGGGCACCTGGTTCCGGCGGCCGCGGATACGCCGTCGGCTGGAGGCGGTCAGCGGCTCCGTCCTGGTGGGCCTGGGCGTGCGGCTGGCCGTCTCTAGCCGCTGAGCGCGGTCGACCCGGTTCGTGGGATCTTCTTCCTGATGAGTGAATCAGACAAATCAGTCAGCGAGTCCGAGGGCTACGACCTGGCCTTCCGGGTTCTGCACAAGAGCCGCCTGGTACGGGAGCTCTGGGCCCGGGCGCTGGGCGACCAGTACCCGGCAGAGGTCGACCCCTTCAGCTCGTGCTGCTGGTGGCTGCTCGGTCAGGTGGTGGCCGGCCTCCGGCTGAAGCCGGACGACACCCTCCTCGATCTCGGGTGTGGCCGCGGCGGTCCTGGCCTGTGGCTCGCCCGGGCCCTGTCCGCCCGCCTGGTCGGAGTCGACGTGAGTCCGGTCGCGATCGAGCTGGCGGGGGCGCGGTCACCGCGGTTCCTCGCCGAGGGCCGGGCCTCGTTCCGGGTCGGCGAGTTCGACTCCACCGGGCTGGCAGCCGGCAGCGGTCAGGGCGCGGTGAGCATCGACGCGTTGCCCTTCGCTCCCGACCGCGCCGCAGCGCTGCGTGAGGTCCACCGCCTTCTCACGCCCGGCGGGCGCCTGGTCTTCACCGCGGCGCAGAACCGGGCCGTGGTGCCCGGCACTCCTGACTCGTGGGACCACCTTCTCGACGACGCCGGCTTCGATCTCGAGGCACGCATGCCCAACGCGTTCCACCACGAGCACTGGCGTCGGCTCTACGGGTTGTGGCGTGAGCACGCCGACGACCTCCGGGCAGAGCTCGGCGAGATGGTCGCGAGCGGTCTTCTCACCGAGGCAGCCGGTGCGGACCGCCTCGACGAGCAGGATGCGCTCCTCTTCGTGGCTCGGCGACGCGACGGCTGATCCCCGCTCAGTCCTCGGCGGTCCCGTTCTCCTGGCGCGTGCCGTCCTTGCCGTACACGCGCAGCACCGCGCGCCGGATGCCCTCGTAGCCCGTGCAGCGGCAGAGGTTCGAGGCCAGCAGCCCGTCCAGGCGTTCGGGATCCTCGGCGATGGTGGGGTCCTCCTCCAGGGCGCCGACCACCAGCATCACGAACCCGGCTGTGCAGAACCCGCACTGCAGGCCGTGTTCGGCGGAGATCGCCTCCTGGAAGGCGTGGAGTCCGCCGTCGGCCGTCAGCCCCTCGACCGTCCGGATGTCGCGGCCGGCGCACTGCACCGCGAACATGAGGCAGGAACGCACCCCCTCGCCGTCGACCAGGACGGTGCAGGATCCGCACACGCCGTGCTCGCATCCGAGCTTGGTGCCGGTGAGGTCGCAGTCCTCGCGCAGCACGTCGGCCAGCAGCCGTCGTGGCTCGACCGTGACGTCGTACGGCGTCTCGTTGACCGTGAGCCGTACCGGGATCCGCCCTGTCATCGTGCCTCCCAGCCGTCGTGTCCGTCGCGGCCCGCGCCGCTGAAGAAGTCCGCGCTCTCGCTGTCCTCGCGGGCCTGCACCAGCGCGCGCCGGACGAGCACGCCGATCACGTGCCGCCGGTACTCGACGCCGGCGTGCGGCTCGGAGAGTGGGTCGGCGCCCGCTGCGGCCAGGGCGGCGGCCTGGGCGAAGACGTCGGGCTCGGGCTCTCTGCCGACCAGATGGCGCTCGGCCTCGTGCGCGCGCACCGGCCGGTCGGCCGCCCCGGCCAGCCCCAGGCGGGCCTCGACGATCACCCCGTCCCGCAGTGTCAGCACGGCGACCACCGCGACCTGGGCGAAGCTGGCGTGCGTGCGGTGCTGCTCGCAGAAGCCGACGCCGACCGTGCCGCTCTCGGTCCCCGGAAGCAGCGGCAGCCGTACCGACGTCAGGATCTCGTCCGGCTGCCGCGCGGTGCGGAAGGGGCCGAGGAAGAACTCGCCCGCACCCACCAGCCGGCTGCCCGCCGGCCCGGTCAGCTCGATCCCGGCATCCAGGGCCACGGCCGTGGCGCACCACTCGGACACCGGGTTGGCCCACGCCAGGCTGTCGGCCATGGTGCCTCTCGCCCGCACCGGCGGGTGCGCGATGAGCGGGCTGACCCGGCTCAGCAGCCGTCCCAGCGCCCCCGGCGCCACGGTCGGCGTCTCGAAGGCGCGATGCCGGGCGAGGGCGCCGACGCGCAGCGCGTCGCCATCCACGGTGATCGTGTCCAGCTCGCGCACGTTGTTGATGTCGACCAGCAGCGCGGGACGCTCGCGGCGGTAGTGCATCTCGAGCACGAGGCTCTGGCCGCCGGCCAGCACCCGGGCCGTCTCCGGCCGCTCGGCGAGCGCGGTGACGGCATCGGACAGCTCCGCCGGGGCGGTGTAGTCGAAGGGTGCCGGTTTCATCGGGCGCCCACCTCCTGGCCGGCGGCTGCGAGCCAGCAGGTCTCGGGGGTCAGCGGCAGCTGCATGCCGCCGATGTCCGTGGCCGTGCCGGCGGGCTGCGGTCCCAGCGCGTCGATGACGGCGTTGACGATCGCGGGCGGAGTGCCGATGCAGCCGGCCTCGCCCGCGCCCTTGGCCCCCAGCGCCGTGTTCGGGTTGGGGGTGACGGTGGTGTCGAGGCTGATGGGCGGGAGCTCGCCGATCGTCGGCAGCAGGTAGCCGAGCAGCCCGTCGGCCTGCGGCACGCCCTGGTCGTCGTAGGGCATCACCTCGTACAGCGCCTGGCCGAGCCCCTGCACGATGCCTCCGCGCGTCTGGTCCTCCACGATCTCCGGGTCGACCGCCACTCCGCAGTCGTCGACGGCGACGAGGCGCAGCACGCGTACGTTGCCCAGCTCGCGGTCGACCTCGACCACCGCCACGTAGGTCCCGAAGGGGAAGGCAGCGGGGGTGTCGTACACACCACCGGCCCGCAGCGGTTCCGGCGACGCCGCCGCCAGCTCAGCCAGCGTCCAGCTGCGCTGACCGATGATCACGGTGCCGTCGGCGTAGCGGGCGTCCGGCTCCCCCGCGCGGCGCCTCGCCTCCTCGATCAGCTCCAGCGCAGCCCGGTGCAGTGCCGCGCCTCCGACCTGCATCGAGCGGCTGCCGAAGGTGCCGATGCCCTGCGCCGTCTCGTCGGTGTCGCCCTCGATGAGCGAGACCCGGCCCGGCGGGATGCCGAGGGTGCGCGCCACGAGCTCCGGAAATACCGTCTCGTGGCTCTGGCCGGTGGAACAGGTGCCGACGCGGGCGGTGACGCTCCCGTCGGGCGCGACGTCGACGGAAGCCCACTCGTTTGCCATGGGCGCCTGTTCGAGGCCCGAGCGCTCGGCGAAGCTGCACAGCCCGATGCCGAGCGGCCGCTCGCTGCCCGAGCGCCGACGCCGTAGCTGTTCCTCGCGCCAGTGGGTGTAGTCGACCAGCTCCAGCGCCTTGTCCAGGGCCAGCTCGTACTGCCCGCTGTCGAAGACCCGGCCGGTGGGCGAGTGGTACGGGAACGCCTCCGGCGGGATGAAGTTGCGCCGCCGCAGCTCCGCAGGGTCCATGCCGAGGCGGCGGGCGAGGAGGTCGACGGTGCGCTCGACGGCGTAGACCTGCTCGGGACGTCCGGCGCCGCGGTAGGGGGCGGTGGGGGTGGTGTTGGTGACGACCACCCGGATCCGGGCGTGCACGTTCGGGGTCAGGTACACACCGGCGGCGGCCTGCCCCGTCTCGGCGGCCACGAACCCGGTGTTCGGGTACGCGCCGACGTCGGCGTCGACCTCCAGCGCCAGCGCCAGCATCCGGCCGTTCTCGTCGGCGGCCAGGCGCACCCGCTGGTTCTGGCCACGCCCGTGGGTGGAACCGGACAGCGTCTCGGCGCGGTCCTCGAGCCACCGCACCGGACGGCCCAGCTTCACCGCCAGCCCGACGACCGACAGGTACTCGGGGAAGGTGCCGCTCTTCGCCCCGAAGGCGCCGCCGCTGTCGGCCACCCGCACCCGGATCCGCTCCGCGTCGAGCCCCAGCGCCGACGCGAGGTCCCTGCGCAGCCGGTGGGGTGCCTGGTGGGAGACCCAGACCGTCAGGTGCCCGTCGGTCTCGGGGACGGCGAGGATCGCCCGCGGCTCCATCGAGGTGGGGGCGAGGCGCGGCTGCCGGTAGGCGCCCTCGACCACGACGGCGGCCCGCTGCCACACCTCGTCGTCGATGGGCGTCCCGAACTCCATCTCCGTAACGACGTTGTCCACCCCGTCGAAGAGCCACGTCGACGACGCAGCGGCCTCCCCGGGGTCGACCAGCGCGGGCAGCGGGTCGATGTCCACCCGCACCGCGTCGGCCCCGTCCTCCGCCACATAGCGGTCGGTGCCGACGATGACGGCGAGCGGCTCCCCGACGTACCGCGCCCGGTCGACCGCCAGTGCCGCGCACCTGCGCGGATCCTCGCCGCCGGCGGACGGGAAGAACGGGGGGACGAAGGCCAGATCGTCGCCCAGGTCCGCAGCGCTCCAGGCCCCGACGACGCCGTCGACCTCGGCGGCCGCGCTCGTGTCGACCGCGAGCAGCCGCCCGTGGGCGACGGTACTGCGCACGAAGGCCGCATCGAGGCAGCCGGCGACCTTGAGGTCACCGACGTAGTTGCCCGCTCCGGTCACCAGGCGGGCGTCCTCCCGTCTCCCCAGCGCCCAGGACTGCGCGCTCTCCGGGACACGGGTGGAGGCAGGAGGCGGCGACACAGGAGGCCGGACCGGGACACGAGTCTGCGGAAATCCGCTCACTCCCCTCACAGTAATCCCCGGACCTCGGGCGAGGGCGGAATCCGGGCTGCCCACGATCACAAGGTGCGCAGCGAAATCGTCGAAAACGACATATCACCCGATATTGACGTAGTCCGGATGCCGATCTCGGCCCGTTCGGGCAACTTCCTCCGCAGCGCCGTTGACATTGCGTCACGGCCCCGATGATCATCGGTCATCCCGAGCCGAGGACAAACCCATGCGCATGAAACAACGGCCCCTCGGGGGCACCGGCCTCACCGTGTCGCAGGTCCTGCTCGGATGCGGATCGATCGGCGGTATCGGCACTCCGGCGAGCACCCGCGGCAAGGGTCTCCGCGTCGACGAGGGGTTGGCCCAGATCGACGCGGCCGACACGCTGGGCATCACCGTGCTGGACACCGCCGACTCCTACTCGGGAGGAATCAGCGAACAGGTCGTCGGGCTGTGGAGCATCGAGCACCCCGACAGCGAGATGCTGATCTCCACCAAGGTCGGCAATCTGGTGTCACCGCAACAGCGCCGCGTCACGCTGACCGCCGAGCACATCACGCGCCAGTTCGCGATCAGTGAAGAACGGCTCGGCCGCGTCGATCTGTACCTGTCACACGGCCCGGACGACGAGACCCCGATCGAGGAAACGCTGGAGACGTTCGCGGGCCTGCTCGAGTCCGGCCGGATCCGCGGTTTCGGCGCCTGCAACGTCAGCGCGTCACAGTTGGAGTCCGCCCTCATTGCCGCGGACCGGCACGGCCTGCCGCGATACGAGTGGGTCCAGAACGAGTACAACCTGCTGAACAGGGACGACGAGTCCGACGTGTGGCGCCTCGTGGCCGAGCACTGCCTCGGCTACACCCCCTACAGCCCGCTGGCCGGAGGAACGCTGTCCGGCCGCTACCAGCAGGGCGTGGCGCCGGACCCGGGGAGCCGCCTGGTGGTCGCCCCCGGCTCGCTGCGTCCCCTCGACGAACCCACGTGGCGAGGGCTCGACCTGCTGGCCGCCGCCGCCCGCCGCCGCGGAGTCGGTACCGCCGCCCTGGCCCTGGCCTGGGTCACCAGCGCGCCGCTCGTGACAGCCCCACTCGTGGCCCCCCGCAACAAGGCCCAGTTCACCGACGTCGCCGACGCGGTCGACCTCATCCTCGACCCGGACGAACGCGCGGAGATCGCGGCCTTCTTCGACCGTATCTCGTGACGGCACCCCGGTAGGCACGACCGGGGGACTGAGCCCTGTCGATGACTCGCGGAACGACCCGCAGCGGGCAGACTGCAGAACCCGATCCGCCACGGCGCCCGCGATGAACAGGGACGACAGTGACCGAGCCGACGACACCCGCGGACCCCGAGCCCGGTGGCGCCGGGACCCGGCGGGCCGCTGGCTCACCGGCGCGCACGGCAGGTCGATGGGCGGCGCGGGCGGTCGACGTACTCCTGCTCCTGACCAGCCTGGCCGCCATCGTCAACCCCGAGGATCCCGAGGCGGACCTCCGCCCGTTCATGATCACCAGCCTGCTCTGGATCGTCGTGGGCAGCTGCTACATCGGGATCCGGGTGGTCCGGGTGCGCCGGTCGAGCAGCGGGGACCAGGACTGGCCGAAGCGGCTGGCCCGTGGCCGCACGAGCTACCTCATCAGCCTGTCCACGGCGATCATCCTGCTCGGGTCCGGGCTGGAGATCGTCGGCGTCGAGGGCACCGGGGACGTCGCCGACACCATCCGGACGGTCAACGTCATCACCGTTCTGCTCGCGTGGGCGATCCTGCATCTGAGCTACGCCGAGCGGTACGCCCAGCTCTGCCTCGGCGCCGACGACCCTCCGCTCTCGTTCCCCCATACGCCGGCCCCCACGCTGCTGGAGTTCGTCTACTTCTCCTTCACCGTCGGCACGACGTTCGTCACCTCCGACGTCGAGATCCGCTCCGCCCGCGCCCGCGGGATGGTGCTGGCCCACGGCCTGATCACGTTCGTCTACAACACCGCGATCCTCGGCCTGGTGGTCGGCCTGATCACCAGCACCTGAGTCCTGCTACCCGTGCTCGTGGGGGGCGGCGAGGGGCAGGGACACGCACAGGGACGTGCCGGCATCGGGCGGGCTGTGGACGGAGAACCGGCCACCGAGCGCCTCGACGCGGTCCTTGAGGCCGACGAGACCGGACCCGCCGCCGGTGTCGGCGCCACCGCGCCCGTCGTCACGGACGACGACGTGCAGGAGGCTGTCATCGGTTCTCACCTCGACGTCGACCACCTCGGCGTCCGCGTGCTTGGCCGTGTTGGTGAGCGCCTCGGAAACGGTGTAGTAGGCCGCGAGCTCGATCGGTTCGGGTAGCCGGGTGCCGACCCGGATGTCGAGGCGGACGGGGACGGCGGAGCGGCGGGCCAGCGTTTTCACCGCGGCGCCCAGGCCGCCCTCGGCGAGGGCGGCCGGGTGCAGACCGCGGGCGATCTCCCGCAGGTCGCCCAGCACCTCGCCCAGCTCGTCGACGACCCGGTCCAGCTGCGCGGTCAGATCGTCGGAGCCGGGTGGTACCGCCCGCTGCACGCTGCCGCGCAGGTGCAGAGCGAGAGAGACGAGGCGTTGCTGGGCGCCGTCGTGCAGGTCGCGCTCGATGCGGCGGCGCGCGGTGTCGGCGGCAGCCACGATGCGCACGCGCGAGGCGGTGAGCGCAGCCCGGGCATCGGCGTCGGCGAGGGCGGTGGCGACCAGATCGGTGAAGCCGGCCAGCCGCGCCTCCGCGCCGGCAGGGAGCGGCGCCGCGCGCGACACGGCGATCATGACGCCCCACAGCCGCCCCTCGACGGTGATGGGCGCCCCCGCTCCCGACCTGGCGCCGAGGTGCGCGAAGCAGTTCGCGATCGATCCTTCGGGGCCCTCGAAGTGTTCCGTCCGCACCGGCCGGCCGGTCGCCAGCACCGTCGCGGCCGTGCCGCCACCCGCCACCCGCATCCGTGCGGTGCCCGGGAAATCCACCCCTGGCACGCTCCACACACCGACGACCGTGCCGACGCCATCGGGCTCGTACCGGAACACGACCGCGACGTCCGCGCCCAGCAACCGGCCGACCTCGCCTGCCACGAAACCGAACGTCTCGGCCGGTGCCGCCCCGCCGGCCACCATCGTCGCCACCCGCCGCAGGGCCGCCTGCTCCTCCGCGAAGCTCCGCAGCTCAACCCGGGCCTGCGCGTTGGCGATCGCGGTGGCGACCAGCTCGGTGAAGCCGGTCAGCCGGACTTCCGTCTCGGGTGGGAGGGGGCCGCTCACGGACCAGGCGATCAACACGCCCCACCGCCGGTTGTCGACGACGACGGGAACACCGACAACCGACTTCAGATCTGCGCCACGCGTGAACGGCGTGGCGACGTCCTCGTAGTCGTCGACGCGGACCGCGCGCCCCGTACGGAGCACCTCGGCGGCCACGGTCGTGCCCTCGACCTCCGTGCGCTGGTAGGCAGGAGGAGCACAGCCGGGCAGGCTCCATTCGGCCACGTGCACGAGCTCCGTCCCGTGCTCGTAGCGGGCGAGCCGGACGCCGTGCACGTCGAGCAGGGTGCCGGCCTCCGCCGCCACCGAGGCGAAGAAGTCATCGGCGGGCACGCCCTTGGCGACGAGGGTGGCGACCCGGCGAAGCGCCACCTGCTCGTCAGCGATCTCACGGTGGGCCCACTCGGCGGCACGGGCGCGGCGCGCGGTGTGGGCCGCCAGTTCGCCCAGGACGACCCCGACGACCAGGTAGACGACGAGATCCACCAGGTTGGCCGTGTCCGGGAACGCGAACGGGTGCGTCGGCGGCAGGTAGAACCAGTCGAAGGCGAGCATGCCCGCCATCCCCGCCGGGACCGCGTACACGACGCTCACAAACCTCGCTGTCGCGACCACGGCAAGGAAGCACACGACGCCAAGGACCGCAGCGACCACCCTGGAGTCCATGTGCGCCAGAACTACGGCTGCCAGGGCGAACGTGCCGACGCCCGTTGCGAACGCCAGCGCTATCTCCGCGCCGAGCGGAAGCCGATGGGCCCGCTCCCATGCGGCCACAGATGCAGGCTACCCCCGGCTCCGAGCCGGAAGAGACGACGACGAGTGGATTCAGCCGGGCGGCCGACGGGGGTTCCGCAGCGCGCGCAGCTGGTGCGCCCCGTCCGCAAGGGTCCACAACGAGCATGGCCACGGCGCCCACGGCGTCCCGTGGCCAGGGGTCGTGCACTCGACGCACAGCCCGTCGTCGTTCGGCAGGTGCGCGGCCATCAGCCGCTCGATCACGTCCCGCCGCGTCGCCAACTCCTCGAGCCAGGGGTCGCCGAGGGCGCACCGCGACATGGACACATATCGCTGTTCCCAAGGCCCTTCGGACCGCGACATGTGTCCATGTGACGGGCGGAAGGCTTGGGAACGTCAGTCGCCCACGTCGTCCCGCAGCAGCAGCACGGTGCGGAGCACGTACTCGACTGCCGACTCGAACGCGCCGCCCCGCAGCTCACCACGCACTCCGAGGTTGCGCGACGCGAACTCGAGCATCTGGTCCGGTCCGACGCGGCGGACGACCAGTGCGGCGATCTCCTCGAGGTCGAGGCCCGGGTTGTCGAGTCGCGTCAACGCGAACTCGACCACCAGCTCGTCGACCGTCACGGCATCCGCTCCCTGGCTCTCGGGTCCTGTACTCCCATCATCCCGGACCGGCGACGGCGACAGCTCGCCGTTCACCCGGCGACACGGGGACGAGACCTCTGGAGACATGGGGATGTGACCGTTTCCTTACCCTGCCAGCCCGCCGCCGTCGATTGATCCACAAGGGGCCCGGATTGGCTACGTTGTCGCGGCGGTGCACACCGGAGAAGATGCGAGGTTCTCGGAATGGTCGTCCCCATCGGGCAGGGTGCTGGGCAGGCGTACGTCATCGGCGGGGGTCCCGCCGGGCTCGCCGCGGCCGCCGTCCTCAAGGGACACGGCATTCCCGCCACCGTCCTGGAGCGCAGTGAGGCCGTGGCGGCGAGCTGGCGCACCCATTACGACAGGTTGCGCCTCCACACCATCCGCAGTTTGTCCGGCCTGCCGGGATTCGCGATTCCCCGGTCCTACGGCCGCTGGGTGGCCCGCGACGACCTCGTGCGGTACCTGGAGCAGTACAGGGAGCACCACGGTCTCGACGTCCGCACCGGCACCGAGATCGAACGGGTCGACCAGGCTGACGGCGCCGCACACGACGGCGCCCGGTGGTTACTGCGCACCGCCGGGGGCGAGGAGCTGGCCGCGCGCACGGTCGTGGTCGCCACCGGCCACAACCACACCCCTCACCTGCCGGACTGGGCGGGACGGGAGACGTTCACCGGCGAGTTCCTCCACGCGAAGGACTACCGCAACCCCGGTCCGTACTCCGGGCGCGACGTCCTCGTCGTCGGCGTCGGCAATACGGGGGCGGAGATCGCGGCCGACCTGGCGGCCGGCGGTGCGCGTCGCGTACGCCTCGCGGTCCGTACGCCGCCGCACATCGTCCGCCGCGACGTGGCGGGCTGGCCCGCCCAGGCATCCGGGATCCTGCTGCGCCACGCCCCGCGCGTCGCGGTCGACCAGGCAGCGCGCGTGCAGTCTCGGCTGAGCACCCCCGACCTGAGCGCGTACGGCCTTCCCCGCCCACAGGAGGGCATGTACACGCGCGTGCTCCGGGACCGCGCGGTCCCCGTCCAGGACGTCGGTCTCATCGACGCCGTGAAGTCGGGCAAGGTCAAGCCCGTGGCGTCGGTCGCCGGATTCGAGGGGTCCGGGGTCCGGCTGGCCGATGGCTCCGTGATCACCCCCGACGTGGTCATCGCCGCGACCGGCTACCGCCAGGGCCTGGACAAGATGGTCGGCCACCTCGGCATCCTCGACGGCGACGGGCGCCCGCCGGCCTCAGGCGTCGCTGTTGCACCCGGGCTGTACTTCCTCGGCTACACGATCTCCATCAGCGGGGCGCTCCGCGACATCGCCATCGAAGCCCGACGGATCGGCCGGGCAGCGCGCCGCGACACCCCTATGAATTGACAGGCTTCCCATTCGATCATGGGTCGATGTTCACCACCGTGGCTCGTGCGCCCCTGCCCGAGGACTACGTGCGCTTGCGCGCGTCAGTGGGTTGGCCGAGTCCTGACGTGGAAGCGTGCGCCCGGGCATTGGGTGCAACAGTGTTCGGGCTCACCGCTCACGACGAGGCAGGCCGAGCTGTCGGCATGGGGCGGGTGATCGGTGACGGGCTGTATCTCGTCCTGGTCGATGTCGTCGTCGAGCCGGCGGTGCAGGGGCAGGGTCTCGGCGCACGGATCATGGACGAACTGACCGGCTGGGCGACTGCATCCGGCGCCACGCACGTGGCGTTGGCGGCCGATGCCGACGTGGCGCCGTTCTACGCGCGCTGGGGCTTCGTGCAGGAGTCGACTGCCTACCTGCGTCTACGAGGCCGGAACCGCCCGGTGCAGGCGACCGGACAGCAGGCCGCGCCGGCAGGGGCGACGACGTGCTGCCCTTCAGCCGCCCAAGTCGGCTAGCTCTCGCTGTCGGCGGCCTGGGATGCCGGCACGAGGCGGCACAGGAGCACCGCAAGGGCGCCGGCGGCCACCCCGACGAGGGTGCCGGTGACCACGCTGGAGATCGCAGCGACGGTACGCAGGGCGGTCTCCTGGGTGGCGGGGTCGGTGCCGGCGAGCTCGCCACCCAGGGCCGGTGTCTCCTCGCCGAACGCCATGTCCCAGAGCAGTTGGTGGCCCAGGGCGAGGAGCACCCCGTAGATCGCGCCGATGACGACGACAGTGGCAAACGGGCGGTGGGGGCGTTTCCACAGCACTGCGGCGATCCAGCAGACGGGTGGGACGAACACGAACAGCCCGTTGACGAACGAACCCTCCTCGATCACTCCCAGGTCGTGCAGCACGACCCGGGGGACTGCCAGCGTGGCCAGCCCGATCAGCACCGGCCAGGAGAATCCGAGCACCCGCGTCGGTCGGCTCACAGCAGCGCCCCACCGGTTTCGGTGCGCTCGCGGCGGTCGGTGCCGGCCCGTGCGGTCCGGCCCACCCACCGCAGCAGCGCCGTGAACGCCAACGCAGACGTCACCGCGCCCCCGGCTAAACGCACCCAGTGCCCGGTCACGAACTCCTGCGCCACCTGACGCAGGTACTCCGGGGAATGGGTACCGACCGGATCCACGAACATGATCTCGTTGCGCGGCCAGAAGAACATCGCCGAGAACAGGAACTCGCACCCGATGAACACCGCGGCCGCGGCCACGATCCACCACCGCAGCCGCGGCTCCCGCCACGTCAACGCCGTCGCCACCAGGCACGTGAGCACCACGGTGGCTCCCAACGGGGGGAAGTAGTCGCTCGGACCCCCCGCGATCAGGAACTCCCGCGCCCGATCCAACGACGCCGGCGCATCGCCGAAGATGTTCGGATACAGCATCACCGTCTCGGCGGCCACCCCGCCGAACGACATCATCGACGCCCACACCAGCGCGATCAGCACCACCGTGGTCCACCTCGTACACGACATCCCCCCGCGTCCTCTCACATCGATCCTCGACAACTCCGGCAACAGGGCCGCCGTCACCCGACCGACGCTAAGTCCGCCCGCGCGCCTCGACTGCCTCCCGGCCGCGCGACCCCGATCGCTTCTCGACGTACTTCGAGCGCCCACAGTCACGCGTCTCGACGACGGCCCACGAGGCGTCCGCGGCGCTAACCTGCGACATCGTGCGAGCCGGCCGTCCCACCCGTTCCGATGCACTGCTGGCCATCGCGGTGTCCTGTCTCGTGGCGGCCGCGGTGGTCACCGACGCCGGACCGATCAGCCGGTCGGTGCTCGCGTACGCCTTCGCTGCCGGATTCGGCGCACTGATGCTGGTGAGCCGCCGGTGGCCGGTGTCGGCGCTGGCGGCGACCGCGGCCGGCCTCGTCCTCTACTACCTGCTCGACCTGCCCCCGATCGGCGTGGCGGTTCCGGTGGCAGCCGCGCTGTACGCCGCTGCCGATCATGGCCGGCCCTTCGCCGCTGCGGGCATCGCCGCGGTACTGCTTCTGGTCTCGGTGACAGCGCGGCTGGCCGAGGGCGACGACCTCACCTACGTCGTGGGTCTTGCCCTCGGATCGGACGCCGTCCTGATGCTCGCGGTGATCGCGCTGGGCGACGCCATGCGCAGCCGACGTGCCTTGCGCGCACAAATGGCCAGGCAGGCCGCTGCGGCGGCAGAGGAGCGACGCCGCGAAGCTGCCCGTGAGGTCGACACCGAACGGATCCGCATCGCCCGCGAGTTGCACGACACCCTCGGCCACACCATGTCGGTGATCACCTTGCAGGCCGCCGTGGCAGAGGAAGCACTCGACGGGGGCTCGGTCGCCGACGTCCGCGGTGCGGTCACGACGATCGGCACTGCGGCGAGGAGCGCGATGTCCGAACTCCGCGCCACCCTCGGCACCTGGCTCGGCGGACCCGGCACCCGCGAACCCCCGCCGGGGCTCGACCGGCTCCGCGACCTCGCCGACGGCGTCATCCGCAGCGGGCTCCCGGTTGACCTGCACCTCACCGGGGACGTCAGCGGGGTCCCTACCGTGGTCGGCACCACCGCCTACCGGGTCGTGCAGGAGGCACTGACCAATGCGCTCCGGCACGCCGACGCAAGTCGGGTCACAGTGTCGGTCCGCGCGTCCGGCACGGGGTTGGCACTGGAGGTCGCCGACGACGGCCACGGCGCACCGGCCGACCAACCGGCCGAGCACGGTCACGGACTGCGCGGAATGACCGAGCGGATCGCCCTGCTCGGCGGCAGTGTGCACGTCGGCAACCTGGAGGGAGGCGGCTTCCACGTGCAGGCACACCTGCCCGTCGGGAGGGCGGCACATTGAGCGAGATACGCGTCGTGCTCGTCGACGACCAGCACCTCATTCGCGCGGGGCTGCGCGCTCTTCTCGAGCGGGCGCCCGACATCACCGTGGTCGGCGAGGCCGGCGACGGGACGACCGGAGTCACCGTCGTGCGCACCCACCGCCCGGACATCGTGCTCATGGACGTCCGCATGCCCGGCACCGATGGTCTGCAGGCGACCCGCCGGATCCTCGGCGAACCCGTGCTGAGCGGTGTCCAGGTGATCATGCTGACCACGTTCGACGACGACGAGTACCTCTTCGAAGCCATCCGTGCGGGTGCAGCCGGTTTCCTCCTCAAGGACACCGCACCTGATGCCCTCCGCGAAGCAGTGCGCATCGTGGCCGGCGGAGACGCACTCCTCTCACCTGCCGTGACCCGACGGGTGCTGGCCGCCGCAGCCCGGTCCGGAGCCGCGCAGCCGGAGCGGCTCGTCGGGCTCACCGACCGTGAGCGCGACGTCCTCGCCCAGGTCGGGGCCGGTCGCTCGAACGCCGAGATCGGAAGCGTCCTGCACATCAGCCCGGACACCGCCCGCACCTACGTCGGCCGCCTCCTCGGCAAACTCAACGCCCGCGACCGCTCCCAACTCGTGGTGATCGCCTACGAGAGCGGGCTCGTCCGGCCCGGCGAGCACTAGCAGGCCTTGGGGCTCGCCCGGGTCAGGGCTGAGCCGGGCGAGCAGCCTTGGCCGCCCGCTCGATCTTCGCGCGGTGGGCCTCCCAGAAAGCCGTGCCACGTTCCTGCAGGGCCGTGTTCCACGCGGCCGATCCGACCGCGCCGTCCAGTTGCTCGCGCAGGATGTCGGCGTGCCCGGCGTGCCGGTTGGTCTCGGTGAGCACGTGGACCATGACGTTGAACAGCTTCACGTCCGGGCGCGGCCACCAGGGCACGTGGCCGGGCGCGTCGATGGCGAGGGCGGCGATCGTCGCGTCCGTGTGCTCCCACGCCCGCCGGTACCGGTCGACGATCTCGGCGCGTGACTCGTGCTCGGTGACCCACTTGTCGGCGGCGAAGTCTGCGTCCTCGTCCCACCAGGGCAGCCGTTCCGGGAACGGGCGCCCGAACACGTCGCCGAAGTACCGGGCCTCGGTGTTCGACAGGTGTTTGACCAGGCCGAGGAGATTGGTGCCCGTAGAGGTCAGGGGGCGGCGGACGTCGTACTCGGTGAGCCCGTCCAGCTTCCAGAGCATCGTCTCCCGCACGTCGCGCAGGTCGCTGTGGAGGTACGCCTTCGCGAAATCGTCGATCATGGGGAGCGAGCCTGCCACCCGACGCCATCAGGCCTCACGCACGCAGCGACTGGCTGATCCGCGCTGCCTGCAGGGTGAGGTGGTGGCGCTCGGCGAGGTTGGGGGCGGACCGGGCGGCATCGGCATACAACTGTGCCGCGGTCCGAAGGTCGCCGGCCTTCTCGTGCAGGTAGGCCGAGGCGGCGGTGTGGCGGGGCAGGCCGGGGTCCACGGTGGCCAAGGCGGCGAGGCCGGCCACGGGGCCGTCGGCCTCGCCGATCGCGACGGCCCGGTTGAGCTCCACGACCGGGCTCCCGGTGAGCCGGAGCAACTCGTCGTACCAGCCGACGATCTGCACCCAGTCGGTCTCTTCGGCGCGCGGCGCGTCGGCGTGCAGGGCGGCGATCGCGGCCTGCGCCTGGAACTCACCGAGCCGGTCGCGGGCCAGCGCCTTCTGCAGGATGGCGACGCCCTCGGCGATGAGCGAGGTGTCCCAGCGGGAGCGGTCCTGCTCGGCCAGCGGGACCAGGCTGCCGTCGCGCCTGGTCCGCGCCGGTCGCCGGGCGTGGTGCAGCAGCATCAACGCCAGCAGGCCCGCGGTCTCCTCGTCATCGGTCATCGACGCCAACTGCCGGGTGAGCCGGATCGCCTCGGCCGCCAGGTCGACGTCTCCGGTGTAGCCCTCGTTGAAGACCAGGTAGAGCACCCGTCGCACCGTCGCCAGGTCGCCCGGCTGATCGAACCGCACGTCAGCGACCGTGCGTTTGGCCCGGCTGATCCGCTGCGCCATCGTCGCCTCCGGCACGAGATAGGCCTGGGCGATCTGCCGGGTGGTCAAGCCACCCACCGCGCGCAGCGTGAGGGCCACCGCGGATGCCGGGGTCAGCGACGGGTGGGCGCACAGGAAGAAGAGCTGCAACGTGTCGTCCGCGGTCTCAGCAGGTCCGGGTGGCGGCTCGACCTCGACCCGCTGTTCCCGGTCGCGACGCGAGATCTCGGAGCGGCGGGCGTCGAGGAACTTGCGCCATGCGACCGTGACCAGCCAGCCCTTCGGGTCGGTCGGTTGCCGGTCCGGCCAGGTCAGCGCGGCCTGGATGAGTGCTTCCTGCACGGCGTCCTCGGCCGTCGCGAAGTCGACTCCGCGACGGGTGAGGACGCCGATCACCGCGGGAGTCAGCTCCCTCAGCAGCAGTTCGTCCATCAGCTGATCTTCCCCGGCCGGTCCGGTCACTCGGTGACAGTGGGCGCAACGCCCAGGAACGGGCGCAGCTCGAGCCATTCGTGGATCGGCTTGCCGCCGGCCCCGGGGGCCGCCGACAGCTCGCCGGCGAGCTCGAGCGCGCGCTCGTAGGTGTCGACGTCGATCACCATCCAACCGGCGATGAGGTCCTTGGTCTCCGCGAAGGGCCCGTCGGTGACCGGCGGGCGGCCCTCCCCGTCGTACCGGACGAACGTGCCCCTGGGCGAGAGTGCCTGGTGGTCGACGAACTCACCGGTGCTCTCGAGCCGGGCGGCGAAGTCGTTCATGTACTGCACGTGGTCCTGGACCTCCTCCGGGGTCCACTGGTCCATCGGGACGGGATTCACGGCTTCCGGGGCGCCGCGGTAGTGCTTGAGAAGCAGGTACTTCGCCATGCTGGGACTCCTTGGTGCGGTGCGGCGGCTGCATGTGGCCTCTGTATCGATCGATGCGCGAGCGTAGCCAGAGTTCCGCAGCGATCGATGCGAAAAAGGTAATCTGGGGCGATGGAGACCGAACAGCGCCGCCCCACCGGTCGACCGCGAGGATTCGACGTCGACGAGGCTCTCGAGCGCGCCCTGCGGGTGTTCTGGGAGCAGGGCTACGAGGGGGCCAGTCTGTCCACCCTGACCGGCGCGATGGGCATCTCCACCACCAGCATGTACTCGACCTTCGGCAACAAGGAGGAACTCTTCCGCAAGGCCCTCGATCGCTACTCCGAAGGCCCGAGCGCCTACCTGCACCGGGCCCTGGACGAGCCGACCGCTCTCGGCGTCGCCTCCGCGATCCTGGCCGGCACCATCCTGACCACCACTCGCCCCGACAACCCTCACGGGTGCCTCGGGGTCCAGGGCGCCCTGGCCACCAGCGACTCGGGACGACAGGTCCGCGACCTCCTCGCCGCCTGGCGGGACGACACCTGCACCCTCGTCCGCGATCGGTTCGCGCGAGCCGTCGACGACGGCGACCTGCCCCCGGAGGTCGATCCTGGACTGCTCGCCCGTCTCGTCACCACCGTGGCCTACGGCATCGCCGTGCAGGCTGCGAGCGGCGTCGACCAGGAGGAGCTCCGGGCGATAGCCGACGCCATCCTTCGTCAGTGGCCGCTCCTCTGAGGTCGACCACACGTCTCACTCCTCCCTAGCTCGACGCCCGCGTCCCGTTTTGCATCGATCGATGCGGAATGTGCTAGCGTCGAGTTCCGCATCGATCGATGCAGAACTCGGGGAGGGTTCGTCTCATGAGACTGCTCGAAGGAAAGACCGCCGTCGTGACCGGCGGCAGCACCGGAATCGGCCTGGCCACAGCACGGCGCTTCGCCGCAGAGGGTGCCCACGTGTTCGTCACCGGGCGGCGCGTGGAGGAGCTGGAGAAGGCGGTGGCCGCGATCGGCGACGCCACGGCGGTGCCCGGTGACGTCAGCGTCGCCGCCGATCTGGATCGGCTGTACCAGCAGGTGCGCGAGCGCGGGCAGGGGCTCGACGTCCTGTTCGCCAACGCGGGCGTCAACCACCTCGCCACGCTGGAAGAGCTCACCGAGGAGGCTCACGACAGGGTCTTCGACATCAACGTCAAGGGCACCGTGCTCACCGTGCAGAAGGCCCTTCCGCTGCTCAACGTCGGCGCATCGGTGATCCTCACGAGCTCGACGGCCAGCGTGAACGGCATGGCCGGCCTGGGTCCGTACGGGGCGTCGAAGGCGGCCATCCGCTCCTACGCGCGCACCTGGACCAACGAGCTGCGCGGCCGGGGCATCCGCGTCAACGCGATCTCGCCCGGTCCGACCGACACACCGCTGTTCGACGTCCTCGGCGATCGCGCCGAAGAGACGAAGGCGGCGATCGCGGCCGCCGTGCCCGCCGAGCGGCTCGCCGCCCCGGAGGAGATCGCCGCTGCCGTGACCTTCCTCGCCTCGGCCCAGAGCAGCTTCGTCCACGGCGCCGACATCGTCGTCGACGGCGGAGAGCTCGTGGCCTGACCGGAGGGAGCGGAATGACTGGACAACTGATCGGCAAGGTCGCCGTGATCACGGGAGGTACGAGCGGGATAGGGCTGGGTATCGCGAGTCGCTTCGTCGCGGAGGGCGCGCTGGTGTTCGTCGCAGGGCGCCGAAAGACGCAGTTGGACGCCACTGCGGACGAGCTCGGATCCCAGGCCGTCACCGTGCAGTGCGACGTGAGCAATATGGCCGACCTGGACCGGCTCTACGACATCGTGAACGAGCGGGCCGGACGGATCGACGTCCTGGTGGCCAATGCGGCCGATCCCACCGTTGCCGCCCTCGGCGACATCACCGAGGAGCATTTCGACGCTTCGTTCGCCGCCAACGTGAAGGGGGTCGTCTTCGGCGTGCAGAAGGCGATTCCCCTGTTGTCGTCAGGAGCGTCCGTGATCCTGATCGGGTCGACCACGTCGGTGCGGCCGGATCCCGGCCTCGAGGTCTACGGCGCCACGAAGGCGGCGGTGCGCAACTTCGCGCGCAGTTGGACGGTCAACTCGAAGGCTCATGACTTCCGGGTCAACGTGCTGAGCCCCGGCCCGACCAGGACCCCCGCGCTGTTGGGTCTCGCGCCCGTGGACGAGCAGGCGGCGCTCCTGGACCGGTTCGCCACCGCAGTGCCGCTCGGGCGCATCGGCGATCCCGACGAGATCGCCGCAGCCGCGACGTTCCTGGCGTCGGACGCCGCGGGGTACGTCAACGGCGCCGAGTGGTTCATCGACGGCGGCTACGCACAGGTCTGAACCCTCGACCTCAACCCATCCGCCGCCACAGAGAGGACAACCATGCCCAGCAACCTGCGCGACTTCTACGAGCGCTACATCGAGGCGCTCAACGCCCACGAGTTCGACCGCATGCACGAGTTCATCCACGACACCATCACCCTGCAGAGCGAGCCGGCCACCCGGGACGATGTCATCGCCCAGTTGCGCGGGATCGCCGATGCAGTACCCGACTTCCACTGGGAGACCCAGGAAATCGCCATCGACGGCGATCGTCTGGCCGCGCGACTGATCAACACCGGAACTCCCGTGAAGGAGTGGCTCGGCGTGGCTCCGAGCGGCGCGCCGATCAAGATCGTCGAGTACGCCATCTACACGGTCCGCGACGGGCGGTTCCTGCACATGTCGGCCCTGCACGACGCCGAGGCCCTGCAGCACCAGCTAGCGGCGTAAGACTGTCGATTGCTGTACCAGTACCCCCGCGCCTACCCCGCACGCGGATGCGGAGCATCGTCACGGAACCTGACTGCAGGTTGCTGACCGGGCGGCCCAGCCCCGCGGACCTCATCGGTCGCCCGGTCGATCTCCCCCGTCCCTGGCCGGGATCAGCAGGAACGAGACGGGCAACGACGAGGGTCACCCGGGCAGTGATGGCGAACGCTCGACCCCACGGGCGTCGCGCGAACTGACGACCACGAGCCTTCCGGAGAACGACCAAAGGTCCCCTCGAAGGACCTGTGAGCTGCGGAGCCGCCTTGGGGAGTCGAACCCCAGACCTACGCATTACGAGTGCGTCGCTCTAACCGACTGAGCTAAGGCGGCCGATGGTGCGTGCTCAGTGTAGCGACCGCCTCCGCGCCCCCGACGCCCACCGTCCGGTGCCGGTCGCCCTGTCCGGCACGCCCTGGACCGGCCGATACAGTTGCCCGACTCGGCGTCAGGAGAGATCCACATGGAGGACCGTCCGGTGAAGCTGATCGACCTGGGGTACGTCAGCGAGCTGTACCGCGAGTTCGCGGGCGAGCTGGCTGCCGTGGGGAAGGCCCAGCGCGAGTACGCCGAGTCGATGAAGGCGACGATGACGCCCCAGCTCGACGACCTCGAGGCGGAGATCACCTACCTGCTCCTGCGGGCCACGAAGCCGAGCTCGGTGATGGAGCTCGGGACGTTCCACGGGTGGTCGACGACGTGGATCCTCAGCGCGCTGCGGGACAACGGGTCGGGGCACCTGCACAGCTTCGACATCATCGACAACGTGGTGCGCAACGTGCCGGAGGACCTCGCCGAGGGCCGCTGGACGTTCGTGAAGGGCGACATCAAGGACACCCTCGACCAGGTGCCCGCCGACACGGGCTACCTGTTCGTCGACGCCGCGCACAACTCGCGCTTCGCGCACTGGTACGTCGAGAACCTGTTCCCGCGGGTGCCGGCCGGCATCCCGGTGAGCGTGCACGACGTCTTCCACTTCCCGGTGACGCTGCCGCTGCACGAGGGCAAGGTCGTGGTCCGCTGGCTGGACGAGCGGGAGGTCCCGTTCTTCACGCCGTCACGGGCGAAGGCACGCGCCGACTACAACGCCCTCAACAGCCTGCGCGACGAGCTGGGGCTCGCTCCGATCCGGGGTGCCGGCGACAACCCGATGATCTACTTCACGATGCCCGACCTGTCGGCCCGGGTCTGAGCTGCCGCGCCGGACGAGGGCGGCCAGGCGCACGAGCCGGGTCCGGACCCGTGGGGCCGGTGCGGCCGCGAGGGCGAGCCGGTAGGCGTCGGCCTCGGCGAGCAGGGCACGGTGGTGGTCGTTCGCGACTGCGGCGGTGAAGATCTCGCTGAACACTGTGGTCACGTCCTTGTTTCCGGTGGTGGGCGACGTGTTCCACGATCGGCTGTGCGGAGCCTCCGGACATCCGTGGCCGGCACGGAGCGGACACGGAACTGCTGGTCGGTGCCGTCCGTGCGTGCCGCGGTGTCAGACGAGCGTTGCGCCCATGGCGCGGAGCGCCGACTCACCTCGGGCCCGCTCGGCGCCACCGGCGAGGACGAGGCTGCGGGCCCACTGGTAGCGGCAACCGGCAGCCTCCAGGGCACGGGCCGCAGCCAGCACGCCCGCGCGGTCGCCCGCGGCGAGGGCGGCAGCACGGTCGACGACCGCGGCCGCGACCGGGTTGTCGCCGATGGCCGGACGGACGGTCGAGGCCCGCTCGGCCGCGGCCGGCTGGTCGGCGAGGACCGCCGCCTCCACCCACAGTGCCCCGTACCAGGGACGCCAGATCCCCTGGTACCAGCCGTGGATCTCGTCCGGGGGCACGGCGAGCAGGCGCAGCGCCTCATCGGGCTGATCGAGGTGGAGCAGCACGAGGGCGTCGAAGAACGCGCGAGGGTTCTTGTCGTGCAGCGGGCGGCACAGGGGTTCCAGCGCGTCGAAGATCGACATCCAGGTGGCGCGGCTGTCGGCCTCACCGCGCAGGCCGTGCACCGTGGCCACGGCGTGGGCGGCCCGGCGGAGCGTGGGGACGCGCGGTCGGCCCGCACGTTCCCAGCCCTCCCGGAAACGTTCGCCGGCAGCGACCACGCCGTCCCAGTGACCGTCCAGCAGGGACACGGTCAGCAGGCGCGCGACCGCGACGTGGCCGACCTCGCGGTGCAGGGGCAGATCCCGGACGCGCTCGGCCACCCGCCTCGCCTCCCGCAGATCGCCCGCCGCGATCGCCGACTCGACCGCCATGATGTGGGCGTCGGACAGCTCGAACCCCGCGTCGGCGTCGAGCGCCACCGGGGCCAGCAACTCGATGCGCCGCAGCGCGCTCGCCAACGCCGCACGCGCCTCACCCCCGGCGAGCTGCACGGTGGTGAGCCGGTCCAGCGCCGCGCTCTCGGCCAGCCGGTCACCCGCTCGCTGCGCCAGCTCCAGCGCTTGCTCCCCCGCCTGCGCCGCCCCCGGATCGGTCTCGGGCACCACGAACGCCTCCGCCGTGGCGAGCCGCGCCTGCGCGACGAGGTCGCCGCCCGCGTACGGCCGGGCCTCGTCCAGCAGCGCGCGCACCACGTCCGGCGACGCCGGGTGGGCGAAGGTCCCCGGGCCCCGGTTCATCAGCTCTGCGGCCTGAGCCAGCTCCCGGGCGGCACGCTCCGGCTCGTCCGCGCGCAGGGCCGCGGCCGCAGCGGCACGGCGCAACCGGACCGCCTCCTCGCCGGCCAGCTGCGCTTCCGCCGCGCCCGCAGCCATGTGCAACGCCACGGCGGCCCGCGCGTCGTCCGGGGCCAACGCGGCAGCCTGCTCGTAGCGCCACTGCGCCTCCCTCGACAGGCCGCGGCGGTGGCACAGGGCCGCGAGCAGCCCCTTCCCCTCGTAGGCGACCTGACGATGCTCCGGGCGGGGTGCGAACCAGGCGAGGGTGGCTCTCAGCTCGTCGGCGAGCCGGTCGAAGGTCGTCCGCCACCCGACGGCCTCGACGTCGCTGTCGGCGAGCAGGGCCGCCGCTGCCTCGCCCGACCAGCGCAGATGCCGCGCCCGGCACTCGACGAGCTCCCCGGTGTCCTCGAGGAGCTCGGCACCGTACTGACGGACGGCCTCCAGCACCCGGTAGCGGGTGCCGTCAGACGCTGTCGTCGGCACCAGCAGGCTGTGGTCGGCGAGCGCGGCCAGGTGCACGCCGATGTCGCGCACCGCCACCGGAGCCCAGCCCGCCACCGCCGCCGCGTCCTCGGCGCGGAACGGCCCGGCGAACACCGCAGCCCGGCGCAGCACCGCCTGCGCCTGCTCGTCGAGCAGGGCGTAGCTCCAGTCCAGCATCGACCGCAGCGAGCTGTGTCTGCTGTCGACGCGGCGCGCGCCGGTGAGCAGCTGGAGCCGGTCGGCCAGGCCGGCCTCGAGCCCGTCCACCCCCAGCGAGGGCAACCGGGCCGCCGCCAGCTCGATCGCCAGTGGCACACCGTCCAGGCCGCGGCAGATCCGCGCGATCCGGCTCCGATCCGCGGCGGTGACCGGAGAGCCCGCGGCGGCGGCGCGTTCCTCGAAGAGCGTGGTGGCGTCACCGTCCTCGGCGTCGTCCCCGACCGGGACGGACATCCCGGCCACCGGGACGACCCGCTCGAACGGCAGCAGCAGCCGCGCGCGGCTCGTCGCCAGCACGACGAGCCCGGGGCTGCGTGCCAGTAGCCGCTCCACCAGCAGCGCGACCCCGTCCAGCAGGTGCTCGCAGTTGTCCAGCACGAACAGGGCCTGGCGGTCGGCCGCCCACGCGAGCACCGTGTCCTCCGTCGACCTCCCCTGCTGCTCGCCGAGCCCGATCGCCCCGGCCACCGCCGAGGCGACCATCAGGGGATCGGCCACCGGCACCAGGTCGGCGTACCACACGCCGTCGGCGAACCGCCCGCTCACATCGGCAGCCACCGCCAGCGCGAGGCGCGTCTTCCCGACCCCGCCCGGCCCGACGGCGGTGACGAGCCGGGGCCCGCTCAGAGCGGCCGCGAGCTCGACCCGCTCGCTCGTCCGGCCGACGAACGACGTGAGCGGCGACGGCAACGGGGCGACCCGCCGGGACGTGTCCCCGGACGGGGCGGGATCGCGCGACCGCTGCGCGGCGAGCAGCGACAGGGCACGCCGATCGCTCGCCCCGAACTTGCGCAGCAGCGACGACACGTGGCTCTCGACCGTGCGGATCGAGATGAAGAGGCGGGTGGCGATCTCGGCGTTGGTGAGGTGTTCGCCGACCGCGGCGAGCACCTCGGCCTCGCGAACGGAGATGGACGCCTCCGCAACCCCGTCCTGCTTCACGCGGGTGATTCTGCCCGGAGGTACGACCCCCTGATCAACCCCGATGCAGGGCCGTCATCATCGACTCGACGGCGATCTCCGGCTTGACGTTCTGGTCCAGCGCCGTGCGACAGGCCAGCACGGCCTCCAGCCTCCGCAGCACCGACTCGGGCGACCACTCGGCGGCGGCCCGCCTGATGTCGGCGGAACGGTCGGGGTTGGTCAACGCCACCTGCGCGCCACTGCCCGCCACCAGGGTGTCGCGGAAGAACCCGGCCAGGTCGACCAGCGCGCGGTCGATCGCGTCGCGCTGGGTGCGCGTGTTGCGCGACTTCTGCTGGCGCTCCAGGTCCTTCTCCGCCGCCTTCGCCCCTCGGGCGGCCGCGGCGACGCCCTTGCCCACTCCACCCGCACCCATGGCGACGGCCAGCTCCTCGCGCTCGGTGGCGTCGCGGGTCTCGCTCAGCTCGCTGGCCTCGGCCTTCGCGTTGCGCACCAGCTCACCGGCGTAGGCGAACGCGTCGCCCAGCCCGCGGATCCGCATCGGCAGCGACAGCACGGTCTCGCGGTACTTGCGGGCGTCGGCGTCGCGGGCCAGCCTGCGGGCCCGGCCGACGTGGCCACCCGCGACCGACGCGGCCCAGCTCGCCGTCTCCGCGTCGATCCCGTCGCGACGCACCAGCACGTCGGCGATGGCCTCGGGCGCCGGTGTGCGCAACGGCACCGGCCGGCACCGCGAGCGGATGGTGATCTGGACGTCCTCCGGGTGGTCGGACGGCGCGCACAGCAGGAAGATCGTCTGGTCGGGAGGTTCCTCGATGAACTTGAGCAGCGCGTTGGCGGCGTTCTCGGTGAGCCGGTCGGCGTCGGTGATGATCAGGATCTGGTAGCGCCCGCTCACCGGACGGCGGGCGGCGGACTGCACGAGCTGCCGCATCGACCGCACCGAGATCGACAACCCCTCCGGGACGACCTCCCGCACGTCGGAGTGGGTGCTCGCCATCACCGTGTGGCAGGACTGGCAGTGCCCGCAACCGTGGAGCGGGCACTGCAGCGCGGCCGCGAACGCCCTGGCCGCCACCGACCGCCCCGAGCCCGGCGGGCCCGTGAACAGCCACGCGTGGGTCATCGCGGCAGGGTTCTCGGCGGCGGCGCTGAGCTCGGCGACGGCGGACGGCTGGCCGACGACCTCGTCCCACACGGTCATGGCCGGACCGTCACGGCGCGGTGGGAGCCGGGGCCGGGGCCTGCGGGACCGCGTCGTCGTCCGATGTGGCCGGCCGCTGGGGCAGGAGCGGCTGGATGCCGCTGAAGACCCGCTCGGCCACCTCGTCGGACGTGCCGTCGGCGTCGATGACGACGTAGCGGTGGGGCTCGGCGGCTGCCATGCGGGTGAGCAGCCGCTGCACCCGCACGTGCTCCTCACCGGAGATGCCGCGCGCCTCGGTGGAGGGCTCTTCGGGGGCGCGGTCGAGCAGCACGGACACGTCGGGGCGCAACCTGCCGGTGGCCCACGCCGCGAGGTTCTCCAGCTCACCGGGGTCGAGCTCGGACTGCGCCCGGTCGGCCGCCACGCCGAACTGCACCAGCGGGCTCACCAGGAAGCGGTCGACCACCACCACGGCGCCGCTCTCCAGCGCGGGCCGGACGACGCGCTCGACCTGGTCGGCCCGCACCGCCGCAGCGGCCAGTGCCTTCGCCCGCCTGCCCGACAACGCCGCCTCCCGGGTGGCGGCGGCCCAACGCTCACGGTCGCGCTCACCGTCGTCGAGCACGACCACGACATGACCGGCGTCGCGCAGGCGCGTGGCCAGCCGCGCGGCCTGCTCGGTGGTGGCCTCCGCCGGGGCGCCCTCGACGGCGATCAGCAGGCCGGTGCCCGACCGCAGGTCGCCGCGACGCAGCGCAGCGAGCAGGTCGGGCAGGATCGGCTCGGTGCGGCGGTCGTCCATCTGCCGGTAGGCGAGCATTCCCACGCCCGCGGCGACGAGACCGCCCACCAGCATCACGACGCGGGTGCCGTCGACGAGGAACGGGTAGCCGAGCACCTCGATGTGCCGGGCGCTCACCAGGCCGACGAACAGCGGCACCAGCGCCATCGACCCGAGCAGGGTGAGGCGCACGATCGACTGCACGAACGCCACGATCCGGCCGCGGATCTCGTCGGCCACCTGCGAGCCGATGATCGTGAGGCCGGTGAGGAACGCGATGCCGGCGAAGCCACCGACGAGCATGACCGCGACGATCGCCACGAACAGGTGGGGCGCGATGGCCACCAGCACCAGCGCCAACCCGGCGGCGACGATCGCGGCGCCGAACAGCCGGTTGTGCGGGAGGCGGCGCGCCAGCCGCGGCGCGGAGCCCATCCCGAGCGCGAGCCCGACGAACACGGCGGCGAACAGCACGCCGTACGCGGCGTTGCCGCCACCGAGGCTGGCCGCATACAGCGTGGCCGAGCCCACGACGGTGCCACCGGCCGCGAAGGCGCCGACGATGCCGAACACCAGGCCGCGCATCATCGGAGTGCGCACGACGAACGCCGCGCCGTCGCGCATCATGGCGAGCACGCCGGGCGCGACAGCCCGGTTCCCGATCGCGCGGCCGGAGATCTCCGGGATGCGGAACCAGACGGTGAGCGCGATGACCAGGTAGGCGATCCCGCTCAGGACCAGCGCCACGAACACCATCGACAGCGCCGAGCCACCGAAGAACGAGCCGGCGCTGGAGAGCAGCGTGAACAGACCGGCACCGGTGATCACCGCGACGCCGTAGGTCATGACCAGTGCGAGCTGGTTGGCGGTCTCGACCTGGTCGGGCCTGCGCAGCAGGTTGGGTACCGAGGCGTCCTTGGACGGGATCCAGAACAACGCGCAGATCTCGATGAGGAACGTGGCGACGAACAGCCACCACAGCGAGCCCAGCAGTGGGATTGACACGAACAGGCCGAACCGCAGCAGGTCGCACACGACCATCACCCGGCGCCGGTCGAACTTGTCGGCGAGCGCACCCGCGAGTGGACCGAGGACCAGCGCAGGCAGCAGCTTGGTGGCGACGACGCCACCCAGCGCGAAGCTCTGCGCCTGGTAGCCGCTGGTGAGCTGGGTGGCCAGCGCGGACAGCGCCAGCAGGCTCAGCCAGTCGCAGGTGGCCGAGACGGACGTGACCAGCCACAACCGGCGGAAAGCGGGGATCGCCAGCACGC
Organism: Pseudonocardia xinjiangensis; assembly: GCF_050948425.1. Taxonomy (NCBI): domain Bacteria; kingdom Bacillati; phylum Actinomycetota; class Actinomycetes; order Pseudonocardiales; family Pseudonocardiaceae; genus Pseudonocardia; species Pseudonocardia xinjiangensis. The sequence continues at coordinate 7,639,418 of NZ_CP192009.1, forward strand.
TGCGCACGCGGTGCGAGGTGGGCGCCGACAGCTCCGGCATACGCGCACTGGTCGGAGCGGACTCGGAACCGATCGCTCCTCACCTCCTCGGCAGGCGGCCGCGCACCGGGCCGGCCTGCGGCGGACCGGTGGCCGCCGTCGATCGACCAGGGTAGCCGGACGGACCGACTTCATTCGCATCCGGGCGCGTCACTCACAGCGCCTTCTCAGCCCTTCGTGAGACTTCTCAGGGAGGGGCCGGCCCGTGTCCCCGTCCTACGGATGGAGGAGGGACGCGACCAGCTGGACGAGGATCAGGGCGAAGACCAGCACGAAGAACCACGTGAACAGCCGGGTGCCGATCCGGCTCCTGAGGTGCCGGGAGAAGCCGAGTACGGCGATCTCCTCGACCACGGGAGGACGGGCCTCCGGGCGACCGGGCCACGCAGGCGGACGGCCCGGCCCGGCGGGGCGACCGGGTGGCACGGTCCCGGACGGCGAGGACGCCTCCTCTCGCCGGTCGGCCTCGTCGGAGGGTGCACGGAACGGCGGGCTGCCGTCCCGGTCGAACGGTGCATCACCCGGCCCCGGAGTCATGGGGGCGGATGTTAGGCCCGGGCCGGGCCTTCCGTGCCCCGCCGGGCGGAACGCGCCACACCGACCACACGGCCGGGCGGACGGACCACCCGATCAGCCGCCGTCGTCCTCGTCGCCGCTGTCGTTCGCGTCGCCGTTGCCGTCACTGTTGCCACCGTCCTGGGTGGGCGGGGGCTGGTCACCGGCCGGCGGCTGCCCCGCCTGCGGGGGCGCACTCGGAGCCGCGGGCGGCGGCGGTACGGATCCGCTGCTGATGCTCAGCACGATGACCTCGCCGGGCAGGGCGGTGCCGCGCGGGCTCTGCCCTATCACGGTGCCGCGGGCCGCGGCGTTGTCGACCGTGCGCGTCGAGACGGTCCAGCCGGCCCGCTCCAGGACACCGCGGGCGTCGTTCTGGCTGCGGCCCACGACGTCGGGGACACGCGACTCGGCGCCACCCTCCAGGTACCGCTGCTCAACGGGTGGCAGCGGCAGCACGGGCTGGCCCTCGAGCAAGGGCTTCATCGCGCCGAACCACGTCTCGGCAGGCGTCTTGCCTCCGAAGATGTTGCCGCTGCGGCAGGCGAACGGCGAGCCTGCACCGTCGCAGAGCGGCCGGGGCGAGCTGGAGTTGTCGAAGGCGATCACGGCGCCGGACATCTGGGGGACGATGCCGACGAACGCAGCCGACTTGTGCTGCTGTGTGGTGCCGGTCTTGCCCGCCATCGGCCGGTTCCATCCGACCTGGCGCGCCGCCCCGGCCGAGGTGCCGCTGATGTCGTCCTTGCTGAGCGCGTTCATCATCGCGTTGGCCAGCCCCGGCTCGACGGCCTGCTGGCACGGCGCCTCGGTGATGGGGACGGGGTTGCCTGCCGGGTCGGTGATCGACTCGATCGGGCTGGGCGGGCACCACTTGCCCGCACTGGCGAGGGTGGCACCGACGTTGGACAGCTCCAGCACGCTCGTCGGGCTCACCCCGAGCGTGAACGAGGCCTGCTTCTGCGCCTTGGTGACCTCGGCGATCGAGCGGTCGGTGGCACGTCCGGTGGCCGGGTCGACGAACGGGGTGGTGGCCAGCGAGCGCATGCCCAGCCGCACCGCCATGTCGACCACGTCGGGCACCCCGGTGAACTCCTCGAGCTTGATGAACGCCGTGTTTGGTGAGAGCGCGAGCGCATCGGTGAGCGACAGGCGTTCCGGGAGCCCGCTGCTCGCGTTCTGGACGGGCAGGGGACGACCGTTGCCGTCGACGTAGATCGGCGAGGCGTAGCCGCTCGGCGGCACGGCGAGCTGGTAGTTGATGCCCAGGCCCTTCTCCAGCGCCGTGGACGCGGTGAAGATCTTGTAGGTGGACCCGGCACCCAGGTTGACCGGCTCGAAGGGGAGCCCGTAGCTCGTCTCCATCGCCTCGGCGTCGAGGCCGAAGTTGCGGCTCGACGCCATGCCGAGCACGCGGTGCTTGTCCTGCCCCGGCGCCACCACCGACATGACGTTGGCGACGTTGGGCTGGTCCGGCGGGACCTCCGCGATGAGCGAGGCTCTCATCTTGTCCAGGACGTTGCGGTCGAGCGTGGTCTTGATGGTGTAGCCGCCGCGGTTGAGCTGCTCCTGCGAGAACCCGGCCTCGCTGAGGTACTCGGCCACGTACTTGCAGAAGAACCCCGCGTCGCCCGCCCCGATGCACCCGTTGGGCTGGGACCGCAGCGGGCTGACCACGCCCAGGGGAGCGGCCAGCGCGGCCTGCGTCTGCGTCTCGTCGATCATCTGCTGGTCACGCATCTGGAGGATGACGAGGTTGCGCCGCTCCAGCGCGGCCTCCGGCTTGGTGACCGGGTCGAACGCCGTGGTGCTGCGCACCATGCCCGCGAGCAGGGCCGACTGCGCGACCGTGAGCTGGTCGGGGGTGGTGTCGAAGTAGATGCGCGCCGCCGAGGCGATCCCGGCGGCCCCGTTGCCGAACGAGACGATGTTCAGGTAGCGGGTGAGGATCTCCTCCTTGCTCAGCGCCTGCTCCATCTGCAGGGCGATCTGAGCTTCCTTGAGCTTGCGGGCCGGAGTCTGCTCGGTGGCCTTGAGCTGCTCGGTCTCGGTCTCTGCCTCTACGTAGAGCATGTAGTTCTTCACATACTGCTGGGTGAGCGTGGACGCGCCCTGCACGACGTCGCCGGAGGCCGAGTTGGCGACGAGAGCCCGCAGCGTGCCCTGCCAGTCGACGCCCTGGTGCTGGTAGAAGCGCCGGTCCTCCACCGCGACGATCGCGGCCTTCATGGCGGGCGAGATCTCCCCCGCCGCGACGGGGCGCCGGTTCTGGTTCTGCTCGAAGAACCTGGCGATGGGGACGCCTGCGGAGTCGGTGACCGTGCTCGTCTGCGGCAGCGGCTCGTCCACCAGGTCGGTGGAGACGCTGTTGACGCTGTCTCCCACATCGCTGGACGCCAGCCCGAGGCCTGCGGCGACGGGGAACGCCATCCCCGCGGCGACCAGCCCGGCGAGCACGCAGAGTCCGAGCAGCAGGCCCGCTGGTCGCAGGAGATGTCGCCGAGAGCTCACGGGCATTGAGGGTACGCGGGACCGCGTGGTCCTTCCGTCAGGTCACCTTCAACCGACTTGAGTAGTTTTGCTCGGTTCCACGTGGAACCACTGGCTCCCAGAATCCGTCTGTGCCGGTCGTGACGATCACGACTTCAGGAGGAGGAGCGGGAGCCATGGCGGGTCGGTGGAACTGGCGGGTGGCGGCTCGGTGCCGGGCGGTCGACGCCGACGGGCTGTTCGTGACCGGGGCCAGGCAGCGGGAGGCGCGCCGGTTCTGCCGTGCCTGCCCGGTCCGTACGGAGTGCCTGGCCCATGCGCTCGACCAGCGCATCGAGTTCGGCGTCTGGGGCGGCATGACCGAACGGGAGCGGCGCGCGCTGCTGCGCACCCGGCCCGAGGTGGGGTCGTGGTCCGAGCTGCTCGCCGACGCCCGCACCGCGCACTACGCGTCCACGGCGGAGGAGACGGCCGACGCGCTCGCCAGGGTGCTGGAGCAGGAGTCGGAGCCGCTGGAGGCGCTCGAGGAGTCCGCGTGAGGGCCGGTGGGCTACCGGGCCCTGGCCGAGCGCAGCGGCCGCTCCGTGGCGGTGCGCGCGGCCTCCGGGGCCTCGTCGCCCGCCGCGAGCCGCGTGCCGATCTCGCGGAGCCCGTCGAGGTCGCTCACGTCGCCGGCCACCACGGGCACCTTGGTCACGGCGACGGCGGGGTGTGCGCTGGTGAAGCGGGAGAGCAGCCGCTCCTCGCGCTCGGCGAGGTCCACCCGATCGGCGTGCAGCCGCAGCACCGCGGCCGCCAGCGGCGCACCCCGCAGCCCATCGGCGACGTCGCGCGCCTTCGTCGCCGACAGCTGCGCCCGCACGGGATGGGTGCGGTTGAGCACCAGACCGGCGAGGGGCATCTCGTCGGCGGAGAGCCGGTCCACGAAGTAGGCGGCCTCGCGCAGGGCGTCCGGCTCCGGGGCGGCGATCACCAGGAACGCGGTGCCGGGCGAGCGCAGCAGGGCGTACGTGGCCGTGGCGCGCTCGCGGAACCCACCGAACATCGTGTCGAACGCCTGCACGAACGCCGAGGCGTCGGCCAGCAGCTGGCCGCCCAGGATCGTGGACACCGCCTTGGCGAAGAGGGTGAAGCCGGCCCCCACGATCTTCCGGAGGCCACGCCCTCCCGCACGCGCGGGAGCCGACAGCAGCCGGATCATCCGGCCGTCGAGGAAGTTCGACATCCGCTGGGGCGCATCGAGGAAGTCCAGCGCCGAGCGGGACGGCGGGGTGTCCACCACGATCAGGTCCCACTCGCCGGTGGCCGCGAGCTGGCCCAGCTTCTCCATCGCCATGTACTCCTGCGTGCCGGAGAACGATGAGGAGATGGTCTGGTAGAAGGGGTTGTCGATGATCGACTCGGCGCGCCCGGGCTCGGCGTGGGTGTAGACCATCTCGTCGAAGGTCCGGCGCATGTCCAGCATCATCGCGTGCAGCTCACCCGGCTCATCGGCGTTGCCGCCGACGGCCGCCACGCGGCCAGGCTCGTTGCTGAGCGCCTCCAGGCCCAGCGCCTGGGCGAGCCGTCGGGCCGGGTCGATGGTGAGCACCACCGTGCGCCTGCCGCGCTCCGCGGCCCGTAGTGCCAGCGCGGCCGATGTGGTGGTCTTGCCGACACCACCGGAGCCGCAGCAGACCAGCACGCGCGTGTCCCGGTCGTCGAGCAGCGCGTCGACGTCCAGCACGGGAGGGACGCGGCCGGGGCTCACGAGTGGGCCCCGCTCAGCGTGGGCACCGACACGCCCTGTTCGACGAGTGTCTCCGCCAGCTCGTAGAGCGAGCCGAGGTCCACGCCGTCCACCAGCTGGGGCAGCTCCAGCCGGGGCAGCGGCGGCCCCTCGTCGAGCCGGGCGAGCGCGGTGGCCTCCGCGTGCACCCGCACCGCGTGGTCGACGGTCTCGGCGACGAGGCCGTCGATCACGTCCGGAGGAAGGTCGAGGCCGGCCGTCGACAGTCCGGCGCGGATCCGCTCGGCGTCCACCCGTCCGTTGGCGGCAGCCGCCACGGAACGGTCCGGGAGCCACTGCGGCCGCACCCGGTTGACGATCACCGCGCCCATGGGGAAGCCGGTGGCGGCCAGCTCGTCGACGGTCTCGAGCGTCTCGGTCACCGGCAGATCCTCCAGCAGCGTCACGAGGTGGACGGCGGTCAGCTCCGAGTGCAGCACCTGCACCACCCCCGCGGCCTGGCTGTGGATGGGCCCGCTCTTCGCGAGGTCGGCCATCGCCTTGGTGACGTCGAGGAAGCTCACGACCCGGCCGGTGGGCGGGGCGTCGAGCACCACGGCGTCGTAGACGGGCAGCCCGTCGGGCCCGCGACGGTTCACGCACTCCTTCGCCTTGCCGGTGAGCAGCACGTCGCGCAGGCCGGGGGCGAGCGTGGTGGCGAACTCGATCGCACCCATCCGGCGTAACGTGCGCCCCGCCATCCCCAGCCGGTAGAACAGCTCGAAGTACTCCAGGAGCGCTGCCTCGGCGTCCACCGCGAGGGCCCTGACCTCGCCACCGCCGGGAGCCACGGCGATCTTGCGCTCCTCGTACGGCAGCGGGGGCGTGTCGAACAGCTGGGCGATGCCCTGACGCCCCTCCACCTCGATGAGCAGTGTGCGCCGCCCCCCGGATGCCAGCGCCAGCGCCAGCGCAGCGGCCACCGTGGTCTTGCCGGTACCGCCCTTGCCGGAGACGACGTGCAGGCGGGCCGCGGACAGCGCGGCAGGCCACGCGGAAGACGTCACGTCTGTCAGGTTACGGAGCTTGCGTCCGCCCGGCCGCCTGAACGGAATGAGGCGCTGGCTACAGTGACCGTTCATGAGCGCCCCCGGGTCACCTGTCACGACATGGGAATACCTCACAGCTCCGGTGCTGATCCACAGCACGCAGGCGATTCTCAACAACTTCGGGCGCGACGGCTGGGAGCTGGTGGCCGTCACCACCGGTGCCAGCCCCGAGCAGCTCGTCGCCTGGTTCAAGCGACCGGTCCGAGGCTGACGGCATGGCCTCCACGAGCGAGCGGCTGCGTGAGCTGGACATCGTCCTCCCGTCCGTCGCCGCGCCCGCGGGGTCGTACATCCCGGCGCGCCGCACGGGCTCCCTGGTGTTCACCTCGGGCCAGGTGCCTTTCGTCGACGGCAAGCCGGCCGGCACCGGCAAGGTCGGCGCGGAGGTCGACCCCGACGAGGCCTACCGCCTCGCCCGGATCTGCGCGCTCAACGCTCTCGCCGCCGTGGACGCCCTGGTGGGGATCGACTCGGTCACCGGCGTCGTGAAGGTCGTCGGGTTCGTGGCCTCGGCCCCCGGGTTCACCGGGCAACCGGGCGTGATCAACGGGGCTTCGGACGTGCTCGGCGAGATCTTCGGCGAGGCCGGCAGGCACGCCCGCTCCGCCGTGGGCGTGGCCGAGCTGCCACTGGGCGTTCCGGTCGAGGTGGAGCTGGTCGTCGAGGTCGAGGGGCCGTGAGCGCCCCCGACCAGGCGTGCCACGACCTCCTGGTCCGGCTGGCCGGCAGGCTGCCCGACGACCTGCTCTGGCGGCTGCGCGACTGGCTCGCCGACGGCGGCCGGGCCGCGCTCAGCGCCACCCTGCCGCGGGAGCTGCTGCGTCACCGCGTCGGGCTCACTGACGACGAGCGGGACCTTCTCGTGGCCTCCGTCGGCGAGTGGGGCGCCGAGCGGCGGCTGCTCGACACGATCCTGCCCTCCCACGGTCCCGATGAGCTCTTCTTCACCTTCGAAGCGGTGCCCGAGGGCCTGGACCCGGCAGCACTGAGCCTGGCCGCCGTGGTCCGCGGCCACCCCGGCTGTGTGGAGCTGCGCCAGAGCCGGCGCACCGGTGGCCGCGGCAGGCAGCGGGTCGTGCTGGTGTCGGGCGGCGAGCGACCGTGGGTCCTCACGGGCGTGCTGCAGCGGGTGCTGCGGGCGCACGGCGACCGCACACCGTGCGTGGAGGTGCTCCCGCCGCACGGAGAGCCACCGGCGTACCACCAGGCAGTCATCATTGGATCCGCATCGCTGTGGCACTCCCCGGCCGAGCTCGTCGGGGCCTGACGCGCGTCGCGTGACAGGCGGGGGGCTGACACCCGGCGGTGCCAGCTGCCGCAGGGCAGTCGGCAGATGACCGGCGGGACGGGGAGGGGGCCGAGTGGAACACGAGACGTCACCGGAGACGACGCACGACCTGCTGCTGTCGTTGGCCGGCCGAGTGGACGACGACCTGCTCGCCTGGGCACGGGAACTGGTCGCGGTCGGCGAGGACGCCCACGCCGTCGAGATCCTCACCGCGAGCCTGATGGCCGCCCGCGTTGTGCTTCCCCCGCCCGCGCGCGCCGCTCTCGTGGCTGCGGCTCGCGCCGCACGCACCGATCTCGACCCGGAGGCCACGCTTCCCCCGCCCGGCCAGGGCGGCCCCTCCGAGCACCTGTTCGAGCCCGGGCCGCCCGATGACATCGTGGCCGCCGCCCTGCTGGCCGTGCCTGCCCGGCAGCTGCAGGGCTGCCGTGTCCTGGTCGCCCACCGCCTGACGCCCGCCGGCTCGGCACCCGGCCCCCTGCCGCATCCGGTGGTGCTGGTGGAGGTCCAGCCGGGGTCCCGGGCCACCGACGTGCTTGCCTACCAGCTCGCCGTCATCCTCGAACGGGCCGGCGTCCCGTCCTCCGTCGAGGTCCTCACCGCGGGCACGCCCGTCTCCGACTACCACGCCGCCGCCCTGCGCCACGCCCGCCCGATCCGGTGGGACGCGGAGGGCGAGCGCAGCACGGGCCGTCCCGACTGGTTGGCCGAGCGCCCACAGCCCGAGCGCACTGCGTCCGAGCGCCCGCTGCCGGACCACCCTCTCGCCGAGCGCCCGGCCTCGGAGCACCCGCTGCCCGAACGCCCGCTGCCCCAGCGCACCGCGTCCGAGCGCCCGGCATCGGAGCACCCCCTGGCCGAGCCCGCCGCCTCGGAGCGCCCCCTTCCCGACCGCCCACTGCCCCAGCGCGCCGCCTCGGAGCGCCCTGCGCCGGAGCGGCCACTGCCCCAGCGCGCCGCGTCCGGGCACCCCGCGGCGGAGCATCCCCTGGCCGAACGCGCTGCCTCGGAGCACCCGCTGCCCGAGCGCCCACTGCCCCAGCGCCCGCTGCCCCAGCGCGACGTGGCCCAGCGCCCTGCGCCGGAGCACCCTCTCGCCGAGCGCCCTGCCTCGGAGCACTCGCTGCCGGAGCACCCACTGCCGCAGCGCACTGCCTCGGAGCGCACTGCCTCGGAGCGCCCGCTGCCTCAGCGTCCTCTGCCCCAGCGCGACGTGGCCCAGCGCGACGTGTCCCAGCGCGCTGCGCCGGAGCACCCGCTGCCCGAACGCGTTACACCGGAGCACCCACTGCCGGAACGCCCACTGCCGGAACGCACTGTCTCGGAGCGCCCACCGCCCGAGCGTGGTGTGGCCGAGCGTGGTGCGTCCGAGCGCCCGCTGCCGGAACGCCCGGTGGCGGAGCGCCCCGCACCCGACGTCGCGCCCCCGCTTCCCAGCAGGCGGCCGGGACGCCACCCGCTGGCAGCACCGCAACCCGACGTCGTCGGCCTGCTGGGCGGCCCGTTGCGTCCGTCCGACGCCCCGGCCGACCCGCGGCCCGCATCACCCGCGCGTCCGCTTCCGCGCCGCACCCCCGCCGCGGGCCCGGAGCCCGTCGACCCGTCGGAGGCGGGCACGGAGTCCATGCCGGCCGTCCAGCCCCGCCCGGCGGGGTCGCCCGCCCCCGAGAACGCGACGCCTCCCGCCGACCAGAACGCGCCTGCCGTCGAGCAGCGGGAGGAGGACCGGCCCCGCCCTTCCGCCGGCCCGCCGGTGCCCGGTCCGATCGCCCGGCCGCGGCCCTCCGCTCCCCACAACCCGCGTCCCACGTTGGCCCCGATCCCGCTGGTGCGCCGCAACCCGGCCCCGCCACCGGTGCACCCGGAAGGCCCCCTCGGGGAACAGGCCACCGAGCCTCCGGCAGCCGAGCCTCCCCCCGAGCGGGTCCTGCATCCGGCCGAACCCGTCGACCCGCCGCACCCGGCACATGAGGAAGCCCGCAACGGCGACCTGTCGCGTGAACTGGGCGAGAGACCTGCCTTCGACGCGCTGAACGACCCCCTCAGCGGGCCGCTGCGTGAACCCCTGCTGGCACCGCTGCTCGACCCGACGATCGACAACGACCCACCGGTCCCTCCCGCGACCAGCACCCCGGGCGGCGTCGACGCCATCGACATCGCGGACAGCGACCCCGCAGGCAGCGAGGCCGTGGACGAGGCCGCAGCACCCGCCGACCCCGCAGGCAGCGACGAGCCGGCGGACAGCGCACCCGTGGGCGCCAACACCGTGGCCGACGACCCCGACCTGGCGCGCGAGCAGGACGACTGGTCGTCCGAGTGGCTCTCGGGATCGTGGGCGATGGCGCCGTCGGACCTCGCCGAGGAGCCGAGCGCCGACGCCGCCGTGGCGGAGGACGACTCCCCCGAGGCGGCACCGCCGCCCGTCGAGCTGGATCGGCGCGAACCCCGTCCGGCGCCCCGACGCATCCCCCGGCACCGCTACGCCGACGAGAACTCCGAGCAGGGCAACCGGGCAGCGGAGCCGGCTGCCGAGCCCACCTGGGAGGAGACGGACCGGCCCGCTCCCGAGCCGGCACCGGTTGCCGAGACCCGTCCCCAGGACGCTCCGGAACCAGAACCCGTCGCGGGGGCGGCCGAGCTCGGGCTGCGCCCGGAGTCGCTGGCGCGGCTCAGCGATGAGGATCGGCAGCTGCTCGCCCGGCTGCAGGCCGAGCTCTCGGAGGGGCGCAGGCCGCGCGTGGTCCGCCGGGCCGGAATCGCCAACGGCTCGGGTTCCAACGGCTCGAGCAGCAACGGCCACAACGGCACGCCGCGGTCCGACCCACCCGATCTGGCCGGCTGAGACCGTCAGTCAGCCTGCGGCGGCGCGGACCTGTTCCACGAGCTCCTGCAGCCGCAGGCCGCGCTCCACGCCGAGTTCCGGTGCCGGACCCGAACCGGTGACGGCGGCGACGAGCTCGTCGAGCAGCGACGCGTAACAGGTGCGCGCGTCGGCGACGCGGCCGGCGAGCCGGTGCGACACCCCCCGGCCGAACACGGCGAACTCGGTCTCCGTGGGATCGATGGGCAGCCGCATCGACATCGTCACGGTGCTCTGGGCCCCGCCCTCGTGCACCAGGCCGAACCGCCACAGGTCGGGCTGGTCGTGGTGCGCCCAGCCGACCGATGCGACCGGGCCGACGGCAGCTTCGAGCATGTCGATCACGTGCGGGCCGACGTCGAGCAGCGCGCCGTTCTCGATCCGCCACGCCGATGTGGAGTACGGGCCGCCGAGCAGCGCTCCGGACAGCCAGCGCGCCGTGGCCACCGTGCCCGGACCGGCCGGGACCGACGGGAGGGCGGCGAGCCAGTCGCGCACGGCCGGGGCGTGGCGCAGCGTCAGCACCATCGAGGAGTGGACCCCCGCCTGCTGCACGGCGGCCACCACCGCACGTGCGTCCTCGACGGAACCGGCGAGCGGCTTCTCGCAGATCATGTGGCGCCCCGCGGCGGCGGCCCGCACGGCCAGCTCGCCCTGCACCTGCGGCGGAACGGCGAAGGCGACGACGTCGACGTCCTCGAGGAGGTCGTCGAACCGGGTGTGCGCACGGGCGCCGAGGTCGGCGGCGAGCTCATCGGCCACTTCCGGTCTGCGGGTCCAGACCGCGGTGATCTCCGCGGCGGGGTGCGCCGCGAGCGCGGGCCCGTGCACCGTCCGGGCCCAAGGGCCACCACCGACCAGGCCAACGCGCAGCTGATCCACGGGACCCATCCTGCCCGGCCCCGGGTTAGTGTCCGTCCATGCCCTCCGAACCCGTCGTTCCGAGGCCCGCGGCGACCGTGCTGCTCGTGCGCGACGCCCCTGCCCCACCGCCCGGGCGCACTCCCCTCCAGGTCTTCCTGCAACGGCGGGTGGCCGAGATGGCCTTCGCGAGCAGCATGACGGTCTTCCCCGGCGGAGGGGTCGACGCAGGGGACCGTGCCGGGCTCGCGTCGTGGGCCGGCCCGGACCCGACGTGGTGGGGCGAGCGGCTCGCGTGCGACACCGAACTGGCCGGTGCTCTCGTGCAGGCCGCGGTGCGGGAGACGTTCGAGGAGTGCGGCGTGCTGCTGGCCACCCCGCAGCTCCCGGCCGACCTGCAGCGGCACCGGTCCGACCTCGTGGCCCGGCGGCAGACGCTGGGGCAGATGCTCGCCGAGACCGGGCTCGTGCTGCGCGCCGACCTCCTCCGGCCGTGGGCGCGCTGGATCACGCCTCCGGCGGTCAAGCGCCGCTACGACACCGTCTTCTTCGTCGCGCTCGTCCCGGACGGCCAGGAGGCCGACGCCCACACGACGGAGGCCGTCGAGGCCGCGTGGTGGTATCCCGCCGAGGCGCTGGAGCACTGGCAGCGCGGGGAGATCGAGCTCATGGCCCCGACGATCCGCACGCTGCAGGAGATCGCCGAGCACCCCGACAGCGCCGCGGTGCTGGCGGCCGCCGACGAGCGCGTGGTGCGGCCGGTCACGCCGGAGGTGCGTCGGGAGGGCGGGAAGGTCGTCGTCGTGCTGCCCGACGATCCCGGCTTCCAGCTGGACGTGGAGCGCATCGTCCCCGGAGGAAGCGCGTGAGCCACCCGGCGTACGGCGAGCTGCGCCCCGTCACGGCACTGGCATCGGTGCTCCTCGCGGAGAACCCGTCGCCGATGACACTGGAGGGCACGAACACCTGGGTGCTGCGCGCTCCCGGCGCGCAGGAGTGCGTCGTCGTCGATCCCGGAGAGGACGACGAGGAGCACCTGGCGCGGGTCGCGGCCCACGGCCCCGTGGCGCTGGTGCTCCTCACCCACCGGCACCACGACCACGCGGGCGGGGCGCGGCGCTTCGCCGAGCTCACCGGGGCACCGGTACGGGCCCTGGACCCCTCGCTCGTGCTGGGCTCGGAGGCGCTCGGGGACGGTGACGTGGTGGCGGCCGCCGGCGTCGAGCTGCGGGTGGTGGGCACGCCGGGACACACGTCGGACTCGCTGTCGTTCCTTCTCGACGGTCCGGGCGACGCCACCGCCGTCCTCACCGGCGACACGATCCTGGGTCGCGGCACCACGGTGATCGCGCATCCCGACGGCGCGCTGGGGCCGTATCTCGGTTCGCTGCGACGGCTCGCCGAGCTGCCCGAGGGCACGACGGTGCTGCCCGGGCACGGCCCCGACCTCCCGGACGCCCCCGCGACGGCCGCGACGTACCTGGCCCACCGCGAGCAGCGGCTCGACCAGGTCCGGGCGGCGCTGGGGCGGCTCGGGCCGGACGCCACGGCGCAGCAGGTGGTTGAACTGGTCTACGCCGACGTCGACCGGACGCTCTGGCCCGCCGCGGAGTGGTCGGTGCGGGCGCAGCTGGAGTACCTGCGCGCGGAGCGCTGAGCCCCGGTCAGGCAGGCACCGAGGCCGGCTCAGCCGACGGGGCGAGCGTGGCCCGGCGCAGCCAGAGCACCACGGCGAGCACCGCGCCCGACGCGCCGCCCGCGAGGAAGGCCGCGGGCGGGCCGGCGGCCTCCACCACGAAGCCCGCGAACGACTGTCCTGCGGCGAGCCCGAGCGTGGCGGCGGTGATCACCCAGCCGAAGGCCTCCGACGCCGTCCCGGCCGGGGTGGCGATCTCGACGGCCATCGAGTGGGCGGTGACCTGCGGGGTGATGACCGCTCCGGCCAGGAGCATCGTCACCACGAGCACGGGCAGCGACTCGAGCGGGCCGGTCAGCGCCATCATCGCGACGAACACCGCGAACACGCCGAGCAGCACCGGCATCCGCAGGTGCAACGGCCGCGGCCATGGCCGCATCCCGTAGATCACCCCTGCGACCACCGAGGCGACCGACCACGCTGACAGCAGCAGGCCTCCCGTGGCGGCCGAGCCCGCCGCGGCCGTCACGGCGGGTACCCCGACCTCGACCGTGCCGACGACGAGCCCGAAGCCCAGCGACGCGAGCGCAACGGTGCGCATGCCGGGCCGGGCCAGCGCACCGAACAGACCGACGGACGAGGCCGGCTGGTCGCCGCGGGCCGCCATGGCGGCGCTCCGGGCCCGGACCGCGGGGGTGAGGGCGAATCCGACCGAACCCACGGCCATCAACGCGACAGCGACCACCACGCCGGTACCGGGCCACGGGGCGGCCACCAGGAACGCGGCGATCGCCGGCCCGAGGATGAAGAAGACCTCCAGGCTGATGGCCTCGTAGCCGTAGGCGGTGTCGCGCAGGCGGCCGGGCGGGACGAGGTCGCTCCACAGTGCCCTGGACGCCCCCGGGAGCGCGGGCTGCACCAGCCCGGCCACCAGGGCCAGCGCCACGAGCACCGGCAGCGGCTGGCCCGTCTCCACCGCGGTCACGAGAGCGGCGCCGGCCACCCCGAACAGCACGGCGACGAGCAGCAGCGGCCACGTGGGCCCGCGCCGGTCCATCACCCGGCCCTGCACCACCGCGCCGATCCCCTCCCCGGCCAGGATACCCGCGGACACGAGGCCCGCGGCGGCGAACGAGCCGGAGGCCCGTTGCACGTAGAGCAGGGTGGCGAGGCCGAACATCGCGATCGGCAGGCGGCCGATCGCGGAGGTGAGCACCGGGCCAGGAGCGCCCGGAGCCGTCAGGACGATTCGGTAGTCGGCGAGGGATGCGGACGAGGACGACACGCGCACCAGCGTGACACATTCTGGTACGTCCGTACCACTTCTTTGTTCCGCACACGAAAAAGCGCTCCCGGCGGGACGCCGGGAGCGCTCGATCGACGGACCGTTACCGGGCCCGGCGGGCCAGCCGCTCGGGCTCGAGGATGAGCACGCTCTTGCCCTCGAGCCGCAGCCAACCCCGGTGTGCGAAGTCGGCCAGAGCCTTGTTGACCGTCTCCCGGCTCGCGCCGACGAGCTGCGCGATCTCCTCCTGGGTGAGGTCGTGGGTGACGCGCAACAGACCCGACTCCTGCGACCCGAACTGGCGCGCGAGCTGCAGCAGCGACTTCGCCACCCGGCCCGGCACGTCGGTGAAGATCAGGTCGGCGAGCATGTTGTTGGTGCGCCGGAGCCGCCGCGCGAGCACGCGCAGCAACTGCTCGGCGATCTCGGGCCGCTTCCCGATCCACTCCCGCAACGCGCTGCGGTCCATCGTGTAGGTGCGCACCTCGGTGACCGCGGTGGCCGACGACGTGCGCGGCCCCGGGTCGAAAATCGACAACTCTCCGAACATGTCGGAGGGCCCGGCCACCATCAGCAGGTTCTCGCGACCATCGGGCGACTTGCGCCCGATCTTCACCTTGCCGCTGCCCACGATGTAGAGCCGATCGCCCGGCTCGCCCTCCGCAAAGATGACGTGTCCCCGTGGGAACTCCGCCGGCTCGAGCGCTTGAGCCAGGGCGTCGGCCGCGTGCGGCTCCACTCCCTGGAAGATCCCCGCGCGGATCAGAACCTCGTCCACTGCACCGCCCCTCGTCCCGGCCGCTCGCACGCGGCGGACCACTGGCGCGCCAGTCTAGGGGGTGCGTCAGACGTGCGTGCCGTCGCAACCGCCCTTCCGTGGGCGCCGCCAGGAGGTTTCGTCACCTATAAGCCCAGTTCAGTACGGTTCGACCGGTCCCAGGTGGAGCCACGGACGGGTCACGCCGCCTTGCTGCGCTTCGGCGACCGCCGCCCCCGCTGGTTGCGGTTGCGCAGGCGGAAGAGCTCGAGCGCCCGCCCGGTGCCCTGCCTGAACAAGGCCCGGACCTCGTCGGGGCGCGGTCGTTCCAGGAGCTCCTCGAGCTCCTCCGGCCGGACAGTGGCCTCCCGTAGCTTGGATTCGACGCGCTCCATTCCGAGCGCGAAGAACATCACCAGCAGTGGCACGAGGACGGACAACCAGGCAGTCATGACGGGTGGATGGTCTCGCACGGGTGATGGGGACCGTCGCGCAGGGGTCGAGCGCGTCGGCGTGTCGATACCACTTCGTGATAATCGCAGTCACGGTGCGTCACGGGCGCTTGCTGACCGGCGCCGTCGCAGCGTGTCGGTGGCGCGCCGTAGGCTCGAAGCGTGACCACCGCTTCGCGGAACGCGGCACGCCTTGCCAAGAGGGTGGCCGACGGGGAGCCGTCCCTCGGCCGGGCCCGGCGGGTCGGACGGATGCTGCGCACCCTTGCCGCCACCCATCCCGACGCACACTGCGAGCTCGACTTCCGCACGCCGCTGGAACTGGCCGTCGCCACGATCCTGTCCGCACAGAGCACCGACAAGCTCGTCAACTCGGTCACCCCGGCCTTGTTCGCGCGCTACCCCACGGCACTCGACTACGCCAAGGCCGACCGCACCGAGCTCGAGGGGCTGATCCACAGCACCGGCTTCTTCCGGAACAAGGCCAGCTCGCTCATCGGGCTGGGAGCCGCCGTCGTCGAGAAGCACGACGGCGTGTTGCCGCACACCCTCGCGGAGCTGGTCGCCCTCCCCGGCATCGGGCGCAAGACGGCCAACGTGATCCTGGGCAACGCCTTCGACGTCCCGGGCATCACCGTCGACACGCACTTCGGCCGTCTCGTGCGGCGCTGGGGCTGGACCCAGGAGGAGGACCCGGTCAAGGTCGAGCACGCGGTGGGAGCGCTCGTGCCGAAGCGCGACTGGACGATCGTGTCCCACCAGGTGATCTTCCACGGCCGCCGGGTCTGCCACGCCCGCAAGCCCGCGTGCGGTGCCTGCACCCTCAGCGCCGACTGCCCCGCCTACGGCACCGGCCCCACCGATCCGATCAAGGCCGCGGCGCTCCTCAAGGGCCCCTCCCGGCCCCACCTGCTCGCCATGGCCGGCATCCCCGACGACGAGGCCCCCGCGCCCGAGCCGACGGGCGAGGGCCAGGACGCGCCATGACGCGGCTCGACCACGGGCTCCACCACCGGTACGACCGCCAGGCGTGTCGGTGAGTCCCACGCGGACCGGGGCCCGGCGGTCCGAGCTGGTCACCACGCTCGTCGTCGTACTGCTGGCAGCGGCAGCCGTGTTCGCGCTGTGGCCGCGCAGCGGATCGGAGCGGCCCTCGCCCGCACAGGATGCGGCGGGACCCACGGCCGTCTCGGTCCCCGACTCCGAGCTCGCGCCGCTGCGTGCCGCCGCCCGCAGCGCACCGTGCCCCACAGGTGGCGGCGCTCCGGCTGCCGGTCCACTGGCCGGCGTCACCGTCCCGTGCCTCGGCGCGCCCGGCTCCGTCGACGTCGGCACGGCCCTCGCCGGCCGTCCGGCCCTCATCAACGTCTGGGCCTCCTGGTGCGGGCCCTGTCGTGACGAGCTGCCCGCGCTGGCCGCCTACGCCGCCCGGCCGGGTGCCGTGCGGGTGCTGGGCATCGACTCCCGGGACGACCCGCGTGCCGCGCTGGCTTTGCTGCGCGACATCCGCGTCACGATCCCGTCCGTCACCGACCCCGACGGCGCACTGCGCGCCGCCCTCGACATCCCGCCCGCGCTTCCCGTGTCCTACGTCGTGCGTGCCGACGGCAGCGTCACCCGGGTGGACCCGCCCGTGCCGTTCCGCAGCGCCGACGACGTCGCGGCGGCCGTGGAGCGCCTGTCGTGACGATGAAGGAGACCAGGCCGTGACGACCCTGCGGCCCGACCGCGCCCCGGGCTGGCTACACCCGCTGCTGGAGAACGTCGGCGACGCCGACGCGGCCACGCTGACCCACCACCACATCCGACCCCCCGCTTCCGGCGGGCGGCGGGCAGCCGTGCTGGTGCTCTTCGGCGAGGATCCGGTGCACGGTCCCGACGTGCTGCTCGTGGAGCGGGCGAGCACCCTGCGCAACCACGCGGGTCAGGTTGCCTTCCCCGGCGGCCGCGCCGACCCGGAGGACCGCGACGCCATCGCCACCGCTCTCCGGGAGGCCGAGGAGGAGACCGGCGTGGAGCCGGCCGGGGTCGCACCGCTGGCCGTGCTGCCCGAGCTGTTCATCCCACCGTCAGGCTTCGTCGTCACCCCCGTGGTCGCCCACTGGGAGCGTCCGGTCGCGGTGCACGCCGTCGACACGGGCGAGACCGCAGCAGTCGTGCGGGTGCCCATCTCGTCGCTGGTCGAGCCCGCCAACCGGCTCCTGGTCCGTAACCCCTCAGGTACCAGCGGTCCCGCGTTCGCCGTTGCGGGGCTGCTCGTCTGGGGTTTTACGGGGGGCTTATTGTCCGCTCTGTTGGATCTGGGGGGCTGGGCGCGCCCCTGGGACACCTCCCGGATGGACGATCTGGGCACAGCGTGGTCCGCGGCACGGGCCGGTCGGCAGGAGGTCGCAGGATCATGAGCGCGGTGCCCCGGGCAGCCGGGCGGGACGCGCGCACGCGAGGTCGCACAACGGATGACCCCGCGCGCGACTCATCGATGCAGCGCCTTCGCGAGGCCCGGCGATGAGTTGGGTCGACGGGGTCGTACTCGGGCTGGCGCTGATCGCGGCGGTGTCCGGGTGGCGCCACGGCATGGCGGTGGCGCTGCTGTCGTTCGTCGGCGTGCTCACCGGCGCGGTTCTCGGAGTGCGGCTGGCGCCGTTGCTGGCCGCAGGCGTGGAGGCGCCCACCACGCGCGTCATCGTCAGCGTCGTCGTGGTGGTGCTGCTGGTCGCGCTCGGCGAGACCACCGGGGTCTTCTTCGGGCGGCGCATCCGCGACCGGATCACCGGCCATCGTTCGCTGCAGGTCGACTCCACGCTGGGCTCGGTGCTGCAGGCCTTCACCGTGGTCATCGCGGCGTGGCTCGTCGCGCTGCCGCTGGCCTCGGCCAGCTTCCCCGGCCTCGCCTCGGGGGTCCGCGGGTCGGAGGTGCTCCGGGCCGTCGACTCGGTGATGCCGGCCGGGGCGAAGGCGCTGCCTGCCGAGCTGCGGCAGCTGCTCAACAACTCCGGCTTCCCCGACGTCCTCAGCCCGTTCGCGGAGACGCCGATCACGGAGGTCGGTCCCCCCGACCCCGCCATCGCGCGGAGCCCCATGATCGAGGACCTGAGCAGCAGCGTGCTCAAGATCCGCGGTCGCGCCCCGTCCTGCGCGCGGCAGCTGGAGGGCACCGGGTTCGTGATCGGGCCCCAGCTCGTCCTGACCAACGCCCACGTCGTCGCCGGCACGTCCGAGACGGGTGTGGAGGTGGTCAACAGGCGCGGGCGCACGGTGGAGCTCACCGCCGAGGTGGTGCTCTACGACCCCCGGGTCGACCTCGCGGTGCTGCGGGTGCCCGATCTGGACGCGAAGCCGCTGACGTTCGACCCGAAGCCCGCCTCTCCGGGCAACGACGCCGTGGTGCTCGGCTATCCGCTGGACGGCCCGTTCACGGCCACACCGGCCAAGATCCGGTCCATGATCAACCTCAAGGGCCCCGACATCTACGACGACGGCGAGGTCACCCGCGAGGTCTACACGGTCCGGGCCGTGGTCCGGTCGGGCAACTCCGGTGGCCCGCTCGTCGCCCCGGACGGCCGCGTGATCGGTGTGGTCTTCGGTGCGGCGCTGGACGACCAGGAGACCGGCTTCGTCCTCACCGTCGACCAGGTGGCGCCCGTGGTGCAGGCCGCGGGCAACCTGCGCTCCGAGGCCGACACGGGCAACTGCGCGGCCTGAGCCCCGGCCGGGGCGGGCGGCTCAGCCGATCGCGGTGACGAACCCGTTTCCGCTGCCGATGACGAGGGCGCCGTCGGCGGTCAGCGCGGGATAGCTGTCCACCGGACCGCCGAGGTCGACGTCGAAGAGTTGCCTGCCGCCGCCGTCGAACCCGTAGGCGTGCCCGTTCTGGCCGCCGAAGTAGAGCCGGTAGGCGCGGTCGACGATCGTCGAGCTCCAGATCTGTCCCGGGACCGGCCCGTAGCGGGCCGTCTCCGCGCCGGTGCGGACGTCGAAGCCGTGGACGACCCCGCTGTGGTCGGCCACGTACGCCAGTCCGGTCGCGGTGACCGCCGGGGACGAGTAGGTGATCACCCTCGGCGCCTTCCACAGCAGCGTGCCGTCGGGGCGGTACGCCCACTCGTTGCTGCCGTTCGTGCCGAGCAGCGCGGTGCCGTCCGGCGCGAGGCCCGCGGACACCTCGGTGATGTCGTCGTGGGGGTCCGACCGCCACGCCACGCGGGCGGACGCCCCCTGGTCGTCGAGGGCCACGAGCGCCGAGTCCGCGGTGGTGTAGATGCGGCCATTCCCGTCGGTGACGACGGACCCGTACGACGTCGTCCCCACGTTCACGTGCCAGGCCACCCAGTGCCCGTCGGGTGCGGAGACGTCGAGCGCGGTGACGGTGCCGGACGAGTCGCCGACGTAGACGCGTTTCCCGTCGACGGTGACCGGCGAGGTGACCTGGGCCGCGAACGGCTCCGACCACAACTGCTGCCCCGTGGAGGAAAGGGCGATCAGGCGGTTGTCCGCCGGGAACAGCACGGTGCCGTCCGGCAGCACCAGCGGGGAGATCGACAGGTCACCGCCGGAGGGCGTACCCGAGTCGTACGTCCATCGATCGGTCCCGTCGACCGGGTTCAGGGCGTGCAGCACACCGCCGTTGGAGGCCACGAAGATCGTGCCGTCGGCCCCCACGACGGGCCCGGGAGTCACCGCCCCCTCCAGCTTGCGCCGCCACCGCACCGCGCCGTTCGTGGGCCCCTCCGCCGTGGACGCCCCCGAGTGCCGGGCGTCGTGCAGGGCGGACGGCCACGGCGCCCAGGACGGCGTGCCCGGTGCTCCCGCCGGCAGCACGATCTTCGCCGGCGGAGCGGGCGGCGGGGGAGCCGCCGCGGGCGCGGCACAGGAGGCGAGCGCCGACACCGCGACCAGCGCCGCTGCGCAGGCCGAGAACCGGGAAAGAGCCATGGCTCGACGCTACGGATCAGGAACGACGGCTCCCGGGTTCTCCGGCTTACCGCTCGCGAACAGATCAGGGCGGCACCGGCCGTCCGAACGGGTGAGGTCGACGTGGTGGGGGTTGGCCGTGGCTGCGGCCCCGCTCACGTCGACCTCGCCCGTTCCAGGGCCCGGGGCCCTCTCCGGTCAGACGTCGCGGGTGATGGTCTGGTCGCGCCCCGGCCCGACGCCGATCGCGCTCACCGGCGCGCCGGTGAGCTCCTCGATGCGGTGCACGTAGGCACGCGCGGCGGCCGGGAGATCGTCGAACGTCCGGCACCCCGAGAGATCCTCGAACCAGCCGGGGAGCTCCTCGTACACCGGCAGGGCGTGGTGCACGTCGGTCTGGGTCATCGGCATCTCGTCGATCCGCTTGCCGTCGACCTCGTAGCCCACGCAGATCGGGACCTTCTCCAGGCCCGACAGCACGTCGAGCTTGGTGAGGAAGAAGTCGGTGATCCCGTTGACCCGCGCGGCGTAGCGGCCGATCACGGCGTCGAACCAGCCGCAGCGGCGGGGCCGTCCGGTGGTGACGCCCACCTCGCCGCCCGCCTTGCGCAGGTGCTCGCCCATGGCGTCGAGCAGCTCCGTGGGGAACGGGCCCGAGCCGACGCGGGTGGTGTAGGCCTTCAGGATCCCGATCACGCGGGTGATCCGGTTGGGGCCGATGCCCGAGCCGACCGCGGCGCCACCCGCCGTCGGGTTCGAGCTGGTGACGAAGGGGTAGGTGCCGTGGTCGACGTCGAGCAGCGTGCCCTGCGAGCCCTCCAGCAGGATCGTCTCCCCCGCCTCGATGGCCTGGTTGAGCAGGAGGCGGGTGTCGGCGATCCGGTCGGCGAACCGGCGGCCGTGGGCGAGCACGGTGTCCACCACCTCGTCGACGTCGAGAGCGCGCCGGTTGTAGACCTTGACCAGCACCTGGTTCTTGAACTCCAGGGCGGCCTCGACCTTCTGGTGGAGGATCTTCTCGTCGAGGACGTCGGCCACCCGGACGCCCACGCGGGCGACCTTGTCCTGGTAGGCGGGCCCGATGCCGCGGCCCGTGGTACCGATCTTGGCCTTGCCCAGGAACCGCTCGGTGACCTTGTCGATGGCCACGTGGTACGGCATGATCAAGTGCGCATCAGCGCTGATGAGCAGGTTGCTGGTGTCCACACCGCGGGCTTCGAGCCCGGACAGCTCGTCGAGCAGCACCCCCGGGTCCACCACCACGCCGTTGCCGATCACGTTGCGCAGGCCGGGCGTGAGGATCCCGGAGGGGATCAGGTGCAGGGCGAAGTCCTGGCCGTCGGGCAGCACCACCGTGTGGCCTGCGTTGTTGCCGCCCTGATACCTCACCACCCACTGCACCTGTCCACCGAGGAGGTCGGTGGCCTTGCCCTTGCCCTCGTCGCCCCACTGGGCGCCGATCAGCACGATCGCCGGCATGTGAAACTCCAGTCCTAGCCACCCGTAGGTGGATACAGCGAGCGCGGCGCGTGCCCCATCACCGCGGCGGGGAGGGTAACCGATCTGGTGAGCACGATCGATTCAACAGTGGTGCTGCTGGCCTGCTCCGACGACGGTCAGGTCACGCGGCTCCCGGTCCACAGTAGTGGGCGCCCCTCGGAGGTGCCCGTGGTCGCACTGCCTGCCCGACCGGACCGCACGGCGATCGACCCCGTCCTCGCCCAGCACGAGCCGCGCCGGGTCGTCGTGGCGGGCACCGACGCCGACCTCGCCGCCGTGCTGGTGCGGCTGCTGCGCACCGACCGGCTGGCCGTCGAGGTGGCGTATCTGCCCTCGGGGCCGTCGGCCGCGGCCACGGCGTGGGGCCTCCCGAGCGGGGCGGACGCGGAGCGGCTCGCCCTCACCGGCACGGCGTCGTCCGTACCGCTCGTCCGGGACGACGGGGGCGGGGTGCTCGTCGGTCGCGCCGAGATCCGGGACATCGACGGCGAGTGCTACTGCGACAACGTGCTGGTGCTGCGTGGCACCGCCCGGCGGCTGGTGGTGGTCGCAGGCCCGGACGGGATCGCCGTCCGGGCGGGCTGGGCCGGACGCACCCCCGACGGCCGCGTGCGGGCCGTGGCGCCACGGGCCCCGCGCGGGCGGGGTTCCGCGCTCGGCCGAGCGGTGCAGGTGGGCTGCCGGCCAGCCACCGTCGTCAGCGACGGCGTGGCGCATCCGCGTCAGGTGCCGCGCTGGACCTGGTACCGGCACATCGAGAACTGGCTACTGGTCCGTCCCTCGATCGGGTGATCACCGCCGTTCCCCGAAACGTGATCGAACCGTGGCGTTAACAAAGCCGGATTAGAACTGTCTGCATGCACTTGAGTCCGCAGGAGCGCGACAAGCTGCTCGTCCACGTCGCGGCGGATGTCGCGCGGTCCCGGCGCGCCCGCGGGCTGCGGATGAACTACCCCGAGGCGGTGGCGCTGATCACCGACCACGTGCTGGAGGGCGCGCGTGACGGTCGCAGCGTGGGGGAGCTCATGTCGAGCGGCCGCGAGGTGCTCACCAGCGACGACGTACTGGACGGGGTAGGCGACATGATCGACTCGGTGCAGGTCGAGGCCACGTTCCCCGACGGCACGAAGCTCGTCACCGTCCACGACCCGATCGTCTGACGTGGCAGGCGGAGCAGCGGCACCGGGCAGCCCCGGCGAGATCATCCCCGGCGAGGGGGCGGTCCCGCTCAACCCGGGTCGCGACCGGATCACCCTCGTCGTCACCAATGCGGCGGACCGCCCCGTCCAGGTCGGGTCGCACTTCCACTTCGCGGCCGTCAACCCCGGGCTCACGTTCGACCGGGCAGCGGCCTGGGGCAGGCACCTCGACATCCCGGCCGGCACGTCGGTGCGCTTCGAGCCGGGCGTCGAGCGCGAGGTGACGCTCGTCCCGCTGGCCGGGGCCCGCCGCGTGCCGGGCCTGCGTGTCGAGTTCGCCGGCGCGCTCGACGAGCGCGGAGCCGAGCCCGGCCCGCTCGCCTACGGAGGACAGCAGTGACGTCGATCGAGCGTGCCCGCTACATCGACCTGTTCGGCCCCACCGTCGGCGACCGCATCCGGCTGGCCGACACGAACCTGCTCATCGAGGTCACCGAGGACCGCAGCCGCGGCGCCGCGTCGGGTGACGAGGTGATCTTCGGCGGCGGCAAGGTGATCCGCGAGTCGATGGGCCAGTCGGCGCGCACGAGCGCGGAGGGCGCTCCCGACCTGGTGATCACCGGCGCCGTCGTGCTCGACCACTGGGGTGTGGTGAAGGCCGACATCGGCATCCGGGACGGGCGGATCGTCGGGATCGGCAAGGCCGGCAACCCCGACACGATGGACGGCGTCGACGACGCGCTGGTGATCGGCCCGTCCACGGAGGTGATCTCCGGCAACGGACGGATCCTCACCGCGGGCGGGATCGACCCCCACGTCCACTTCATCTGCCCGCAGCTCGTCGACACCGCGCTCGCGTCGGGTCTCACCACGCTCGCGGGCGGGGGCACCGGGCCCGCCGACGGCACCAAGGCCACCACCGTGTCGCCCGGGCCGCGCGCGATCTCCCGGATGCTGCAGGCGATGGACCACCTCCCGATCAACGTGCTGCTGATGGGCAAGGGCAACACCACCAGCGCCGAGGCGCTCTGGGAGCAGCTGCGGGCCGGCGCCGGCGGGTTCAAGCTGCACGAGGACTGGGGCACCACCCCGGCGGTGATCGACGCCTGCCTGCGGGTGGCCGACGCGTCCGGTGTGCAGGTGGCGATCCACACCGACACCCTCAACGAGGCGGGCTTCGTCGAGTCCACGCTCGAGGCGATCGCCGGCCGCTCGATCAACGCCTTCCACACCGAGGGCGCGGGCGGCGGGCACGCTCCGGACATCATCGAGGTGGTGGGCCGGGCGAACATCCTGCCGTCGTCGACCAACCCGACGCGCCCGCACACGGTGAACACGATCGACGAGCACCTCGACATGCTCATGGTCTGCCACCACCTCAACCCGGGGGTGCCCGAGGACCTCGCGTTCGCCGAGAGCCGGATCCGCCCCACCACGATCGCCGCGGAGGACGTGCTGCACGACATGGGCGCGATCTCGATGATGAGCTCGGACTCGCAGGCAATGGGCCGCATCGGCGAGGTGATCATCCGGACCTGGCAGACCGCGCACGTCATGAAGGCCGCACGCGGAGCCCTCCCGGGCGACGGGGGCGCCGACAACCTGCGGGCCCGGCGCTACGTCGCGAAGTACACGATCAACCCCGCGATCGCCCACGGGATGGCGCACGAGATCGGCTCCGTGGAGGTCGGCAAGCTCGCCGACCTCGTGCTGTGGGAGCCCAAGTTCTTCGGCGTCCGGCCCGAGCTGGTGCTCAAGGGCGGGTTCATCGCCTGGGCGCAGATGGGTGACGCCAACGCGTCCATCCCGACGCCGCAGCCGGTGCTGCCGCAGCCCATGTTCGGGGCCGCGCCGCTGGTGGCCGCCGACACCAGCGTCAACTTCGTGGCGCAGGCAGCGTTGGACCACGGCGGCCTGGACGGGCTGCGGCTGACCAAGCGGTCCGCCGCCGTGGCCGACACGCGGTCCGTCCGCAAGTCCGACATGATCGCCAACGACGCCACGCCGGACGTGCGGGTGGACCCCGACTCCTTCGCCGTGCGGATCGACGGTGAGCTCGTCGAGCCCGCCCCGGTTGACGTCCTGCCGATGGCCCAGCGCTACTTCCTGTTCTGATGGCGAGCCTCGCGGCTCTCACGCTGGCCGACGCCCGCTTCCCCGGCGGCGGGCACGTCCACTCCGGCGGCGTCGAGGAGGCGGCGGCCCGCGGGCTGATCACCGGGGTGCCCGACCTCGGGTCGTTCCTGTCCGGACGGCTGCGCACCACCGGTCTCGTCGGGGCCGCGTTCGCGGCGGCCGCGGTGGTGGCGGCGACCCGGGCCGACGCCGGCTGGGCGGTGCTCGACGGCGAGCTCGACGCCCGCACGCCGGCAGCCGCCCAGCGCGACGCGTCGCGGGCGCAGGGCCGGGCGGCCCTGCGTGCGGCCCGGCTCTCCTGGCCGTCGCCGGTGCTCGACGCCCTGTGCGCGGTGGCGCCCCGGCCCCACCACGCCCTGCTGGTGGGAGCCGTCGTCGGCATCGACGGCGGCAGCCCGGCCGAAGCCGCCCGGTGCCTGGCGTACCTCGCGGTGAGCGGCCCGGCGTCGGCCGCGGTCCGGCTGCTCGGGCTGGACCCGCTGGCGGTGAACGCCGCGATCGTCGCGCTGCGCCCCGCGCTCGACGCCGTGGTCGCGCAGGCAGCGCAGGCCGCGGCGCTGTCGCCCGACCGGCTGCCCGCGCCGGGCGCGCCGGTGCTCGACCTGATGGCCCAGGCCCACGTTCACCACCACCGGGAGCAGGTGCGTCTCTTTGTCTCCTAAGGAGCCAGTTCATGAGTGCTGACCACGGACACGGCCACGGCCACTCGCTCGACCCGACGGTCACCGAGCCCGACCCGCACGTCCCGCAGGCGCCGTCCGGCCGGGCGGTGCGGATCGGCATCGGCGGCCCGGTGGGCAGCGGCAAGACGGCGCTGGTCGCCGCCCTGGCCCGCACGCTCGGGTCGCGGCTGCGCCTCGGCGTGGTGACCAACGACATCTACACCACCGAGGACGCCGACTTCCTGCGCCGGGCCGGGGTGCTCACCCCCGACCGGATCGAGGCCGTGCAGACGGGCTGCTGCCCGCACACCGCGATCCGCGACGACATCACCGCCAACCTGGACGCCGTCGAGCTGCTGGAGGAGCGGTTCGGCGACCTCGACCTCGTACTCGTGGAGAGCGGCGGCGACAACCTGACGGCCGTGTTCAGCCGCGGGCTGATCGACCGGCAGATCTTCGTCGTCGACGTGGCGGGCGGGGACAAGGTGCCGCGCAAGGGCGGCCCCGGCGTCACCACCGCCGACCTACTCGTGATCAACAAGGTGGATCTCGCCCCGTACGTGGGTGCCGACCTCGAGGTGATGACCTCCGACGCGCACCGGATGCGCGGCGAGCTGCCCGTGATCGCGCAGTCCCTGGTGACCGACCCGGCCGCCTCCGACGTCAGCGAGTGGGTGCTCGCCCAGCTCGCCGCGGTGCGGGTGCCCGCCGCCTGATCGTCGTGCTGGCCAGAGCGCGGATCGTCGTCGAACGGCGCGGCGCGCGCACCGTCGTGCGTGAGCTGCGGTCCCAGCCGCCGCTGACGCTGCTGCCCCAGCGCGGGGCCGTGGCGTCCCGGTCCCCGGCCGCCACCGTGCACATGCTGAGCTCGGCGACCACCCCGCTCGGCGGCGACGACGTGGGGCTCGAGGTCGTCGTCGGGCCGGGGGCGCACCTCGTCCTCACGGGGGTGGCCGCCACGCTCGCCCTGCCCGGGCAGGGGACGTCCGGACCGAGCCGGCTCGTCGTCCGGCTCACCGTCGCTGACGGCGCCGCCGTCCAGTACCTGCCGGAGCCCACCGTGGTCACCCGGCGTGCCGACCACCGTGGCGAGCTGCACGCCGAACTGGGAGCCGGCGCCCGGCTGCGCTGCCGCGAGGTGCTGGTGGCCGGCCGCACCGCGGAGCCGTCGGGGCGCTACCTGGGGCTCACCCGCGTCGTGGACACCGCCACGGCCCGCCCGCTCCTCGTGCAGGAGCAGGAGCTGGGTGATCCGACGCTGCACGCATCGGGCGCCCACCTCGCCGGGCGCCGCGTGCTGGGCACCGAGGTGCTGGTGTGGGGCGAGGACCCGCCCACCGGTCTGGCGGGCGAGTGGTGGTCGCTCAGCCCGCTCGCCGGGCGCGGGTCGCTCGCCACGGCCGTGGGCACCGACGCCGTCACGGCGGGCCGAGGGCTGGCGCTCGCGATCGCCGGCCATCCCGGCTGGGCCGCGACGACGCTCACCTCCGCAGCCCCCTGAGGCTCCGGGCGGATTTGTCGGCCCGTGGCGCTAGGTTCACTCCTCGATGCAGCGGCGTACGGACGAGACGGCGAGCATCCGCCCAAGCACCACCCGGCGGGTCTCGTGGCTCCGGGGCAACCCCGGGGTGCACCACCTCTCTGCGGCATGGCGTCCCGCGCACCCCGGGCACGAACGCAGTGCCGTCAGTGCGCGGCCGACGGGAACACCGGTCGTCGCACGCCGCTGCATCACCACAGGTCCGGCGCGGATCTGACGTGGCGCCCCACCCACCCGTCGTCGCAAACGCCGCGCTGGCCGGTCCGTGGCGCCTGGACGCCCTCACCGAGCGGCTGGCCCCGCTACCCGGGTGGAGGAGTCCGGAGGAGATCGGCGACGTCGTCGCGCTCCTGCTCGGCCGCTGGCGCGCCAGGCCGCGGAGCCACGTGGCCCGGGTGGTGGCCGAGATCGCCGCGCTGCTCGCCGCCCGGCCGGGGACGCGCCCATTGCGGCCCGAGGAGCCGGCTGCGCCGGTCTGGCGCTGGCCGGTCACGCGGTGGAGCAGCCTCGACGCGGTGACCGGCGGCCTGGACCTGCGTGCGGGTGAGCTCGACTGGTTCGCCGACCGCGGCGGCTGGCTGCACCGCAGGCCGGAAGGGCCACTGCACCACTACCGGACCCGCTGGACGGCCTCGCGGTCGGGCGTCCCGCGGCTGCTGGAGACCCCGGCTCCTCGGCTGCAGGAGCTGCAACGGCGCATCGGACGCCACGTACTGGCCCGCATCCCGGTGCACGCCGCCGCGCACGGCTACGTCCGCGGCCGCTCACCGCTCACCCTCGCGGCGGCGCACGCGGGCCGGGCGATGGTGGTCCGGCTCGACCTGGAGGGCTTCTTCAGCCACGTCACCGGTGATCGGATCGCCGGTCTGATGCGCGCCGCCGGGTACCCACCGGCGGTGGCCTCGGCGCTGGCCGGGCTCCTGGTCACGAGCACGCCGGTGCACGTGCTGCGAGGCGCGCCACCCGCGCCGCCGGACGTGCTGGACTCCCGGCGCAGGCTGCTCGACCGGCTCGCCACGCCGCACCTCCCGCAGGGGGCGCCGACCTCACCGGCCACGGCCAACCTGCTCGCCCACCGGCTCGACCGCCGCCTCGCCGGGCTCGCGGCCGCCGTCGGCGCGGAGTACGGCCGGTACGCCGACGACCTGGTCTTCTCCGGTGGGGCGAGGCTGCCGGCCCACGGCATCGCCGCCCGGGTCACGGAGATCGCGGCCGAGGAGGGGTTCCGGGTGCGCGCCGACAAGACCCGGGTGCTGCCGGCCCACCACCGGCAGCAGATCACCGGCCTGGTGGTCAACGCGCGGCCGGCCACCCCGCGCCGCGAGTACGACGCGCTGCGGGGTCTGCTGCACAACTGCGCCCGCACCGGGCCGGACGCACAGAACCGCTCCGACCACCCGGCGTTCCGCGAGCACCTGCTGGGCCGCATCTCCTGGGTCGAGGCCGCCCACCCGGCGCGGGGTGCCCGCCTGCGAGCGCGCTTCGCCGAGATCCGGTGGCCGGGCTGACGCGTCAGGCCGATCACCGCCATGCGGCGCGTCGGCCGGCTGCTCACGGTCCGGCGGTCGCGTCCGGTTGGACCTCGGGAAGAGTCGGGTGGTCGGTGGGGTAGAGGCCGACCACGAAGCCGTAGACCTCGTCGCCGTCGCGCGGAAGCTCGCTGAACTCCTGAACCAGCACCTCGACCCGACGCCAGAACGCAGCGGCCTGCGGCCGGGCGATCCGGGCATGGCGGTGGTTGGCCCACATCCGGTCGGCGTGGTACGCCGCGGTCGACTCCTCAGCCGCGTCGGCGAGATAGTTCGTCCATGGCAGCGGGGTGATCTGCTCGAGTGGCACCGGCCCGACGAAGAACAACCGCGCCGTACGCCCGTAGAACCGCTCGTCGATGGCGCGGACCCGGCGCGTGCGCACCACGCGGAGCAGGCCGGCGTCGACCAGCACCTTCACGTGGTGCGCCATCGTGCTCTTGGGCCGTCCGACGGCGCCGGCCAGCTCGGACACCGTGGCGGCCCGCTCCAGGAGCAGGTCGAGGACCGTCGACCGCAGGGGATGCGCCATCGCGCGCAGCTCGGCCGGTGCGGTGAGCACGATTCGGTCGTCCAGGTCGTAGTCGGGGACCTGGTTATTGATCGACATAGTTGGATCATTCTAGTATTCTGGATCATTGACAGGCGGCGCCGCGAGCATAGGGAGTTCCACCATGGCCGAGGTCCTGCTGCTCCACCACGCCCAGGGGCTGACCGCCGGGGTCACGGCGTTCGCCGACGAGCTGCGCAAGGCCGGCCACACCGTGCACACGCCCGACGTCTACGACGGCAACACGTTCGAGACGCTGGACGACGGGATCGCGTACGCCAGGCAGGTGGGCTTCCAGGTGCTGCACGACCGGGGCATCCGAGCCGCCGAGGGGCTGCCGGCCGAGCTGGTCTACGCCGGGTTCTCCCTCGGCGTGATGCCGGCCCAGGCGCTGGCCCAGACGCGGCCGGGCGCGCGCGGCGCGTTGTTCTTCGACTCGTGCGTGCCGGTGTCGGAGTTCGGCACCTCATGGCCCACCGGCGTCCCGGTCCAGGTGCATGCGATGGAGTCCGACCCGTGGTTCCTCGAGGACATCGACGCTGCCCGGACTCTGGTCAAGGAGGCCGACAGGGCCGAGCTGTTCCTCTACCCCGGCGACAGCCACCTGTTCGCCGACAGCTCGCTGGCCGGCTATGACCCGGACGCTGCTGCGCTCGTGCGGGAGCGGGTGCTCGCCTTCCTCGCCGAGCACTGAGCTTCCGCTCAGCGGTCACTGGCCCGATCGGGTCAGGCGGCCGGGCGCTCGTGGTAGGAGTCGACGTACTCCTGGTGGGAGAGGCTCGCGATCGCGTCCATGATCTCGTCGGTCACGGCGCGGCGGATCATGCCCGAGCCCTCGAGCCCGTCGTAGCGGGTGAAGTCGAGCGGCTCCCCGAAGCGCACGGTCACGCGGCGCAGGCGCGGGAACCGGGCTCCCACGGGCTGCACCCGCTCGGTGCCGATCAGTGCCACCGGGACGACCGGCGCACCGGTGCTCAGCGCGAGCGTGGCGACGCCGGTGTGGCCGCGGTGCAGGCGTCCGTCGAGCGACCGGGTGCCCTCGGGGTAGATGGCGAAGACCCCGCCGGCGTCGAGCACCGCGCGGGCGGCGTGCAGCGCCGCGAGCCCGGCCTTGGCGTTGGCCCGGTCGACGGGGACGTAACCCAGCGCCGTCAGGAACGAGGCGAACGCGCGCCCGCGCAGTCCGGTCCTGGTGAAGTACTCCGCCTTGCCGAGGAACGAGACGGGCCGCCCGGCCGTCAGCGCGATCACCGCGGTGTCGACGGCGGCCCGGTGGTTGGCGGCGATGATCACCGGCCCGCAGCGGGGAATCTGCTCAGCGCCGTGCACCACCGGCCGGTACAGGAACCGGACGAACGGCGCGAGGAGCCAGCGAACGACCAGATGCACGGGCCGTGAACGTAGGCGGCGCGACCGTGGTTCCCGCGGTCGCCAAATCCGTTGCACAACCACCCGGATGGCTGCATTCTGGCCAGGTCATGCGGATCTGACCACGCCACGCGTCCACGCCAGCGGCCTCGCCCGGTGGACGCTCCGTCGACCCCTCGGTGGTCCCGCGTGCCCGCAGCACTCATCGCTCACGACCTCGTCAAGACCTACGGCGACCGCGCCGTCCTCGACGGTGTGTCGCTGACAGCCGCGCCCGGCAGCCGGATCGGGGTGATCGGGGAGAACGGCGTCGGGAAGTCGACGCTCCTGCGGCTGCTCGCCGGCGTGGAGGAACCCGACTCCGGCAGCGTCTCGCGGCCACCGGACGTCGGCTACGGCCACCAGGAGCTGCCCTATCCCGCGCAGGCGCGGGTCGCCGACGTGCTCGCGGACGCACTGCGGGAGGCCCGGGCGGCCGTCCACGCGCTCGCCGAACTGGCCTCCGAGCTTGCACGCCGTCCCGACGATCCCGACGTGCTGCGCCGCTACGGCGACCGACTCGAGTGGTGTCACGACCACGACGCCTGGGACGCCGACCGCCGGGCCGAGCTGGTGCTGGCCGGCCTCGGGCTCGCCCGGGTGGACCCCGGGCGGCGGCTCGACACGCTGTCCGGAGGGCAGCGGGCCAGGCTCGGGCTCGCCGCGCTGCTCGTGCGTCGGCCCGGCGCGCTGCTGCTCGACGAGCCCACCAACCACCTCGACGACGACGGGGCCGGGTTCCTCGCCGAGCACCTGCGGCGGCTGCCGGGAGTGGTGCTCGCCGCCAGTCACGACCGCGCGTTCCTGGACGCGGTGTGCACCGACCTGGTCGACCTCGATCCCGCGCTCGGCGGCCCGACGCGGTACGGCGGCGGGTTCACCCAGTACCTGGAGGCCCGCCGCGCGCAGCGGGCGCGCTGGGCCCAGCGCTACGCCGCCGAGCAGGACGAGCTGGAGGCGCTGCGCCACGCGGTGGCGGTCACCGCGCGGCGCGTCGCCCACGACCGTCCACCCCGGGACAACGACAAGATGGCGTACGACTTCTTCGGCGGCCGGGTGGCGCGGCAGCTGTCGCGGCGCGTGCGCAACGCCGAGCGCCGGCTCGACGAGCTCACGCGCGAGCAGGTGCCGCGGCCACCGGATCCCCTGCGGTTCACCGCCTCTGTCGGCACGCCGGCCGCCGGGCCGGCGGCCGCGCTGCGCCACGTGCACCTGCCCGGCAGGCTCGTCCTCGACCATCTCGACGTGGCCGCATCCGACCGACTGCTGGTCACCGGACCCAACGGGGCAGGGAAGTCGACGCTGCTCGCGGTGCTGGCAGGTCGGCTGGACCCGGTGGACGGCACGGTGCACCGCCGCCGCGGGTTGCGCGTCGGGCTGCTGGCCCAGGACATCGCGATCGAGCCGTCGACCCGCTCCGCGAGCTCGGTGTACGCCGAGCGGCTCGGACCGGAGCGGGCCACCGCCACCCCGCTCGCGACGCTCGGGCTGCTCGAGCCGCGGGACCTCGACCGGCCCGTCGCGGAGCTGTCGGTCGGGCAGCGCCGGCGCCTGGAGCTCGCGCTGCTGGTGGCAGGCGCCCCGCAGCTGCTGCTCCTCGACGAGCCGACCAACCACCTCTCACCCGCGCTCGTCGAGGAGCTGGAGGAGGCGCTCGGCTCGAGCCCGGGTGCGGTGGTGGTCGCGAGCCACGACCGGTGGCTGCGCAGGCGCTGGACGGGCCGCGAGCTGCATCTGCGGGACGGCCGCCCCGCCTGACCGTCGGCCCCGTCAGATCCGGCGCTGGTCCCGCATCGCCGCCAGCGCATCCGCGCGGGTCAGGCCGGTGGCCTGCAGGAGGTCCAGCGCGATCGAACCCAGCTGCGCCACGATCACCTGTTCCGACGGGCCGCCGGCCCAGCCGTCGGACAGCGCCGCCACGTGCCGGACGACGTCCAGCACCGGTTCCCGGGCGCGCTCCCGGTCGCCCTCACGCCCCAGCTGGTCGGTGAGCGCCCGGACCGCGGCGGAGAGCTCGCCCAGCAGGTCGGCCAGCTCGGGTGCGACGGGCTCGTCGTTCTCCAGGGCGGTGTAGACGCGGCGCCCGAGGACGCGGGCGTTGCGCATCGCGTAGTCGGCCCGCTCCGCGAGCTCGGCGAACCGGCCGAGGACACGACGACGCCTGCGATGCAACGGAGCGACCGTGGTGACCTCCTGGCCGCCCCGCAGCGCGGCACGCAGCTCGTCGATCAGCGGCTGGCTGGCCCGGGCGCGCTCCAGGGCCGCGGCGGCGGCGCTCGCGTCGCGGGCCCGCAGCGCGTCGGCGGTCATGGCGAGCACGGTGGCCAGCTCGTCGAGCAGAGCACGTCCCTGCCGGCGGGCCGGACCCACCGGGTCCGTCGGCAGGACGGCCACGACCAGCACGCCGACGGCACCGCCGATCAAGGCGTCGAGGCAGCGGTCGATCCCGCCGGCCTCACCGGGTGGCAGCAGGGTCGCCACCAGCACCGCGGACGACGCGGCCTGCGCGACGAGCAGTGTGGCGCCGTTGGCGAACACCGCGATGGCCATCGCGAGCCCGACGACCAGGGTGATCTGCCAGGCTCCGCTCCCGATCCAGGAGATCAGCAGGTCGCCGACGAGCACACCGAGGCTCACCCCGAGGACCAGCTCGGCCACGCGGCGGAGCCGGCTCCCCAGCGACACGCCGAGGCTGATCACCGCCGCGATGGGTGCGAAGAACGGCCGCGGGTGACCGACCAGGTTGTAGGCGACGAACCAGGCCAGTCCCGCGGCCACCGCGCACTGCGTGATCGGGACCGCGGACACCTCGAGCCTGCGGAAGCCGTGCTGGAACCGGGCGCGCACCCGGTCCAGCCGCACCGCTGCAGGCAAGGACGTCAGCCCAGACCGAGGGCGGCCGCGGCGGCCGGGTCGGAGTCGACGAGGAAGACCAGGCAACGCTCCGCCTCGTCGGTCTCCCCGATGAGGGCAGCGGCGCGCTGCAGCGAGGCCAGCGCCCGCAGGAAGCCCCGGTTGGGCTCGTGCGACCACGGGACCGGGCCGAAGCCCTTCCAGCCCGAGCGTCGCAGCTGGTCGAGGCCCCGGTGGTAGCCCGTACGCGCGTAGGCGTAACCGGTGATCGTCAGGGCGTTCTCCAGTGCCCGCTCGGCGAGCACCGCCCAGGCGAGGGACGACGTCGGATGCGCCGCCGCGACCTCTTCAGGCGTGACGCCGCGGTCGAGCTCCGCGGCGGCCGGGTCGACGGGCAGCAGGGTGGGCTCTGGTCCGAGCAGGTTGCCGTGCAGGGTCATGCCAGCATCTTGCCGTCCTCCGCGTGGTGCCTGGACACGAGTGCCGGAGCGCGACGACCGGCGCACCCGGTTCAGCGCAGGGTCGTGCCCGTGGACCGCAGGTTCTCGCACGCGACGATGACGCGCTCGCTCATCCCGATCTCGGCCGCCTTCAGGTACGTGCGCGGGTCGTAGGCCTTCTTGCTCCCGACCTCGCCGTCGATCTTGAGCACGCCGTCGTAGCTCTTGAACATGTGGTCGGTGATCGGGCGGGTGAAGGCGTACTGCGTGTCGGTGTCGACGTTCATCTTCACCACGCCGTAGCCCAGCGCCTCGTGGATCTCCTCGAGCAGCGAGCCCGAGCCACCGTGGAAGACCAGGTCGAACGGCTTCGACCCCGCCGCCAGCCCCAGCTTCGCGGTGGCGACCTCCTGGCCCTGCTTGAGGATCTCCGGGCGCAGCTTGACGTTGCCCGGCTTGTAGACGCCGTGCACGTTGCCGAACGTGGCGGCCAGCAGGTACCGGCCCTTCTCGCCGCCGCCGAGCGCCTCCACCGTGTCCTCGTAGTCGCCGGGGGCGGTGTAGAGCTTCTCGTTGATGTCGTTGGCGACGCCGTCCTCCTCGCCGCCGACCACGCCGATCTCGACCTCGAGGATGATCTTCGCCTTGACGGCCTGGTCGAGCAGCTCGGCGGCGATCCGCAGGTTCTCGTGCAGCTCGGTGGCCGACCCGTCCCACATGTGCGACTGGAACAGCGGGTTCTCCCCGCGGTCGACACGCTCCTGGCTGATCGCGATCAGCGGCCGGACGTAGCTGTCCAGCTTGTCCTTCGGGCAGTGGTCGGTGTGCAGCGCGACGTTGATCGGGTACTTCGCCGCGACGACGTGCGCGAACTCCGCGAGCCCCACGGCCCCGGTCACCATGTCCTTGACCGCGGTGCCGGACAGGAACTCGGCCCCGCCCGTGGAGATCTGCACGATCCCGTCGCTCTCCGCCTCGGCGAAGCCACGCAGCGCAGCGTTCAGCGTCTCCGTGCTCGTGACGTTGATCGCCGGGTAGGCGTACTCACCGTTCTTGGCCTTGTCCAACATCTCGTTGTACTTCTCGGGGGTGGCGATAGGCACGGTCTGGCCCTCCTCGACGTCCTCGTTCTCCGGCCCGCAGTATCCCGCACTCGGACTGCGACGTCCCCGTCGGCGGACAACTGCCCCACCATTAAGCTGCAGCGCATGATCCGCGACGGTGGGGAGAACGCCGTCGAGCAGACGCTGAGCAGGCTGCGGCGCATCGACACCCGCCCCGAGCCGCCCCCTGCTCCGGGTGCCCCGCGGACTCTCTCGGACCTCTACCGCGACCACCGCATGCGCATGGTGCGCCTGGCCGTGCTCCTGGTCGACGACCCGAGCACGGCGGAGGACGTCGTCCAGGAGGCGTTCACCGGGCTGCACCGGCACTGGTCGGGGCTGCGCGACGAGGCGGCTGCCGTCGGTTACCTGCGTACGGCCGTGGTCAACGGCTCGCGGTCGGTGCTGCGCCGGCGGCGTACGGCGCGCGACTACGTCCCGCCGCACCAGGTGAACGCCCGCTCCGCCGAGTCGCTCGCCATGCTGTCCGCCGAGCACCAGGCGGTGGTGGACGCCCTCTCCACGTTGCCGCCCCGGCAGCGCGAGGTGCTGGTGCTGCGCTACTACGGCGGGCTCTCCGAGGCCGAGATCGCCGACGCCACCGGCATCAGCCGCGGCACCGTGAAATCGACGGCGAGCCGGGCACTGGAGGCCGTCGCGCGCGTGATGAGCGGCGGTGGGGCACGATGACGTCCGTGAGCAGCAGCGACGATTCCGAGCGCCGGGTCGCCGAGGCACTGCGCGCCAGGGCGACGGGCGCGGGTCGCGCCGGCGTTCCCCGCGCGGTGCGGCCGGCGCCGGTGGCCGGCCCGGACGTACGGATCGCCTTGCTGATCGCGCTGCTCGGCGGCGTGGTGCTCGGCGTGGCACTCGCGCTGCTCTCGCTGCTCGCTCCGGGAGTGCTCCCCGGTCCGGGGTGACCGCCCCCACCCGGTACCGTCGCGGCCGTGCATGAACTTGCGCTCGGCCCCGAGTGGCTCCAGCCGGATACGATCATCTCCTGGCTCGGCCCGTGGGCGCTGGTCGGGCTGGCACTCATCGTGTTCGCCGAGTGCGGGCTGCTGCTCGGGTTCTTCCTGCCGGGTGACTCCCTGCTGTTCACCGGCGGCCTCTTCGTCGCGCAGGGCTCGATCGAGGCCCCGTTGTGGCTGGTCTGCGCGATCCTCGTGGTCGCAGCCCTCGCGGGCAACGCATCGGGCTACTGGATCGGACGCAAGGCCGGGCCGGCCGTGTTCGACAAGCCGAAGTCGAAGCTGTTCAAGCCGCAACACGTGCGCAAGACGCAGGACTTCTTCGACAAGTACGGCAACCGGGCCATCGTGCTCGGCCGCTTCGTGCCGGTGGTGCGCACCTTCATCACGGTGATGGCGGGCGTCGGCCAGATGGAGCCGAAGCGCTACTTCACCTACTCGCTCATCGGCGGCGTCGCCTGGGCCGCGGGTGTCACGGTGCTGGGCTTCTGGCTCGGCCAGTTCACGTTCGTGCGCGACCACATCGAGCTGATGCTGATCGTGATCGTGCTGGTGTCGGTGCTGCCGATCCTCTTCGAGGTGGTGCGCGCCCGCCGCTCCGGCGGAGCGCACGCCAGGTAACAGCGCTCCGCACGCGCGCGACCCCAGAGGTACCTACCCTGGAGCCCCGTGAGCAGCGCACCTGTCCTGCACCTGGCCGTCGGGCCTCTCGCCGAGGCCGGTCCGGTGACGGTGTGGGTCATCGTTCTCGCGTTCGTGTTCTTCGAATGCGCGCTCATCGTCGGGATGTTCCTGCCCGGCGACACGCTGCTGCTGGCCGCGGGCGTGGTGCTGGCGCAGGGCCATCACGAGGCCAGTGCCTGGGCGCTCGGGCTGGTGGCCAGCATCGTCGCCGTGGGCGGCAACCAGGTGGGTTACCTCGTCGGCCGGTACGCCGGCACCCGCATGCTCGCCCGCCGCGACGGCCGCATCCTCAACCGCACCAACCTGGCGCGGGCGGCGGGGTTCTTCGAGCGCTGGGGGTTCTGGGCCATCGTCGTGGCCCGGTGGGTGCCCTGGGTACGCACGCTCGCGCCGATGATCGCCGGCGCCGCCCGCATGGACAACCGGCGCTACATCGTCGCCAACGCCGTCGGCGCGGTCCTCTGGGTGCCCACGCTGATCATGCTCGGCTACTACGGCGCAGGGCTGCTCGACGTCGTGCCGTGGCTCAAGACCGCCACGGCCGTGGCCGCGATCGCGTTCTTCGTGCTCGGCACGGGCTACGGGCTCTACCGCTACCGGCAGGAGATGCGCAGGCCGATCGACGACCCCTCCGCCGAACCGGGTGAGCCGCCGGAGGAGCAGGACCTGCGCGACGCCGGCTGAGATCCCGGTTTCCGCAGCTCAGCCCGCCCGCTGCAGCCTGGCCGCGGCCTCCAGCAGCATCCAACCCGACAGCTGCACCGACAGATCGGCCTCCGGCACCCCCCGCCCGGGATGCATGGCCGGCCTGCCCCACTCCGCGGAGAACACGGGCCCCCCACGGACCTCCGCCCGGCCGTTCCACACCGCGGTGGCGCCCGCCGTCACGATCCGCGTCGCCGCACCGGCCAGCTCGGGCATGCGCAGCGCGGCGTCGGCGAGATAGCGGGCCGTGATCCCGGCGAAGAGGCCCCCGTCCCCACCACCGGAGCCGGGCAGCACGCCACGGGAGTCGGCCAGCCGGTGCGTCATGGCGTCGACGATCGCCATCGCGCGGTCGGTGAAACGGTGGTGGCCGTCCCGTTCGGCCAGCTCGACGCAGGCGCCGAGGTGCACGCCCTGGCAGTAGGTGTAGATGTACGGCTCGACGGCGCGGATGCTCCCGTCGGGTGCCACCCGGACGCCGTCCCGGACCAGGCCGGAGTCGGGATCGATCAGCGTCTCGGCCATCCAGTCGGCGATGGCCGCCGCGAAGGCCGACTGCCCGTCCCGGGCCAGCAGGATCGCCGCGGGGCCGTTGGCCGGGGCGTTCTTGAAGTCGTCGTCACGCCGCCACCAGATGCCCCCGCCCCCGCCCTCCGTCCAGCCGTCGTGGAGCCGGTTGGTGATCGCGGCGAGCGCCGACGGACCGGAGCGGCCTGCGAGGATCCCGGCGCGTTGCACCGCGAGACCGAGCCAGGCGATGTCGTCGTAGTAGCGGTTGAGCCACGAGCCGGCATTGTGCAGCCGCACACCCCGGACCAGCGCCCCGATCGCGTGGGCCCGCCGGCGCTCCGGCGAGCGCAGCTGGGCGTCGATCATGCAGTCCAGCAGATGCGCCTGCCACCAGTAGTGCCAGGGCACCGGCGACGAGGGCAGCGGGCGCGGCCACCGGATGCGTCCGATGCGGGTGCCCGGCACCACGCCGGCGATCCGTCGTAGGTGGCGGCGGACGACCGCCCGCTCGGCGATACCCGCCCGTTCCGACCAGTCGACCTCAGCGGCAGCCACCGAGCCAGTCTGCCTGATGGCCGAATCGGTGGGATCCATGTCGTTGACGCCATCATGTGACGCCGTCACCGTGGACACATGGCCACCCACGAGGTCGTCGTCCCCCTCTTCGACGGCATCCAGCCGCTCGACGCCACGGGTCCGCACGAGGTCCTCATGGGCGCCAACCGGGTGCTCGACCACATCGGCTCGGCGGAGCCGCGGTACCGCGTCACCTTCGTGGCACAGACGCCCGGGACCGTCACGGCCGACAGCGGCATGCGGATGTGCGTGGATGCTCCGCTGCCGGAGACAGGGGAGATCGGCACGCTCCTGGTTCCTGGGGGGTCAGGAGCGCGTGCCATGACAGCCGGCCATCCCCTCGCCTGCTGGCTGCGGCGGGCGGCCCCGCGCGCGGCGCGGGTCGTCTCGGTGTGCACCGGGGCGTTCCCGCTCGCCGCCGCGGGGCTGCTCGACAACATCTCGGCCACCACCCACTGGCGCCACGCGCCCGCGCTCGCCACCGCGTACCCGGCCGTCGACGTCCGGCCCGATCCCATCTACCTGCGGCAAGGACGCATCTGGACGGCCGCGGGCGTCACCGCGGGGGTGGATCTCGCCCTCGCTCTCGTCGAGGCCGACCACGGTGTCGACGTCGCGCAGCTCATCGCCCGCGAGCTCGTGGTGTTCCTGCGCAGACCAGGAGGGCAGAGCCAGTTCGCCGCACCGGTCTGGTCACCGCCCGCCCGGCAGCCCTCGATCCGCGCCGCGCAGGACCTGATCCACGGCGACCCGGCTGCCGACCTGCGGGTGCCGATCCTCGCCGCGCGGGTGGGCATGAGCGAGCGCCACTTCAGCCGCGAGTTCACCCGCGCGCTCGGCACCCCGCCGGGCGACTACGTCGAGCAGGTCCGCGTCGACGCCGCCAAGCGGTTGCTGGAGTCCGAACCCGTGCTCGTCACCGTCGCAGCGGCCCGTACGGGGTTCGGCACCGCCGAGACGATGCGCCGGGCGTTCGTGCGCCGCCTCGGCGTCGCCCCCGACCGCTACCGGCGGCACTTCGCCACCACGACAGCCAGCACCGACGAGAGGACATGACCATGCAGGTCGCCATCCCGCTGTACCCCCGCATGACGGCGCTCGACGCGATCGGGCCGTACGAGGTGCTGCAGCGCGTGCCCGCCATCGACGTCGTGTTCGTCGGCGAACGGCGGGGCGAGATCCGCACCGAGAACGGCTTCCTCGGCCTCACCGTCGACGCGACCCTCGACGAGGTGCCCACGCCGGACGTCGTCGTCGTGCCGGGCGGGATCGGCTCGCGTGACCTGCTGCAGGCCGGCCCGTACCTCGACTGGATCAGGACGGCCCACACCGGCACCCGCTTCACCACGTCGGTGTGCAGCGGCTCCCTCATGCTCGCCGCCGCCGGGCTGCTCGACGGCCTGACGGCCACCACCCACTGGATCGCCATGGAGCACCTGGAGAAGCTCGGAGCGGTGCCCGTGACGCAGCGGGTGGTGGAGCACCTGCCCGAGCGCCTGATCACCGCGGCCGGGGTGTCGTCCGGCATCGACATGGCGATCCGGCTCGTCGCACTGCTCGTCGACGACGTGGCAGCCCAGGCCGCACAGGTGTTCATCGAGTACGACCCGCAGCCGCCGTTCGACGCCGGCCACCCGAGCCGGGTCAGCCCCGCGGTGATGGAACGGGTGCACGAGCACCGCCGGGTGCGGGCCTGAGCACCCGGTCTCGGGTGCCCGTCAGAAGTGCTCGACGAGCTCCGGGAACCGCCGCAGGTGCAGCACACCGTGGTCGTCGGGGTCGAGCTCGTCGTGCTCGAGCACCCACGTGTACCGGTTCGGGATGAACACCGCGCCCAGACCGGCAGCCCGCGCGGGCAGGATGTCCGAGCGCGGCGAGTTGCCGATCATCCACGTCGTCGCCGGGACGAGCCCGTGCTCCACGACCAGCTCCTCGTAGGCCGCCACGTGCTTCTCCGCCACGATGTGGGTGCTGCGGAAGTGGTGGGCGAGGTTCGACGCGTCGATCTTGCGCTGCTGCTCGGCCTGGTCGCCCTTGGTGAGCAGGAGAAGGTCGTGCCGGGTGCCGAGCTCGGCGAGCGTCTCGGCCACCCCCGGCACGAGCTCCACCTCGTGGTTGACCAGAGCCGCGGCCAGATCCTCGATCCGCGCGGCCTCCGCCGCCGTAACGGGGCGCCGGTTGAGGCGCTCGAAGGCGTCGCCGAGGCTGCGCAGGAAGCTCGCGCTGCCGTAGCCGTGCACGGCGACGTTCGCCCGCTCCACCTCGTCGAGCACGGCGCGGGTGGCCACCCGGTCGAGCGTGGGATGGGCCAGCCAGTCGAGGTAGGCGTCGATCACCCGCTCGAACAGGACGTTGTTCTCCCAGAGCGTGTCGTCGGCGTCGAAGACGAGGGTCTGGCGGCTGTTCACGACCGGAGTCTAGGTACCGGCCGAGCCGATCTCCGTCCGGTTTTCCGGCGTCGCCCCCGCCCTCACCATGCGCCCGACAGGTCCGCGTGCTGCCGGATCCAGGCGTGCATGGCGCTAGGTGCTGGCGCCACTTCCTCCCTGCTGAGCCGGCATCTCGCGGGCATCCGATGGTGGGCTGTCGGGCTATCCGCGGAAGGCTTCGGCGTGCTGCTGCGCCCACTGGGCGAAGGTGGTCGCGGGGGAGCCCGTCACCTGCTCCACCGTGGGCTGCACCTCGGCGGGCCAGTCGACGGAGCCCTCGAGGATCGTGTCGACGTACCACTCCGCGTTGGCGCCCATGCCCGGGCGGAGCGCCTCTACGGCCTCGTCCCGGGTGACCTGGACGAACTCCACCGG
Source organism: Pseudonocardia xinjiangensis (assembly GCF_050948425.1). Lineage (NCBI taxonomy): Bacteria > Bacillati > Actinomycetota > Actinomycetes > Pseudonocardiales > Pseudonocardiaceae > Pseudonocardia > Pseudonocardia xinjiangensis. The sequence continues at coordinate 7,680,478 of NZ_CP192009.1, forward strand.
CCTCCCGCGGGCCGCGCCGATCCGGTGCGCCAGGTCCACACGACTCAGCACCTCGGGGCCGGTAAGGGACAGCGACCGGCCCTCGTACCCGTTGCGGGTCAGAGCCACCGCCGCGACGTGCGCGATGTCGCTCATCGCGATCGGGGTGCTGCGGCCCTCCGGATAGGGCTCGCGGACGGCGTCCGTCGCGATGATCTGCGGTGCCCATTCCAGCGTGTTCTCCATGAAGTCACCCGGGCTGAGGTGTGTCCAGGCCAGGCCGCAGGCCTCCACCGCCTTCGCCACGCCGCCCCACCAGCTCTCGTGCTCACCGGAGAGATCGACGACCCGCTTCACCCCCGCCTCGCGCGCCAGCCGGAGCACCTCCTCCACGGTGTCCGGGGTCGGCGCCAGATACAGCGCCTCGACACCCTCGAACGCCGCAGGCAAGGTCTCCGGCCTACGCAGATAGCCCACAGCGACGTCGACCTCCGTGGGCAGCGCCGCCTTGACCGGGTTCGTCGTGAGCGCGCGGACCGCGCGGACCCCGCGCGCCAGCAGGTGGTCGACGACCTTGCGGCCGATGTTCCCCGTCGCGCCTGTCACCAGGATCGTCATGACGCTCCCCTACTTGGTACTGCGTACGCAGAAAATAGCAGTACAGCGTACGGAGTTCTCGCCCCTGCTGAGCTGGGCGCCGCTGGTGTCGAGGGCTTGCGCCTTCACCAGGCCGTGTCGAGGTCGGCGTGCTGCCGAACCCACGCGTGCATGGTGATCCCGGCGGCGACGCCCGCGTTGATCGAGCGGGTGGAGCCGAACTGCGCGATCGAGACCAGAAGATCGGCGATGGCCCGGGCCCCCGGCGTGAGGCCCGGGCCCTCCTGCCCGAACAGCAGTACGCACTGCCGGGGAATGGCGGCGGTCTCGATCCGCTGCGCCCCCTCGGTGTTGTCGACGGCCACGACCGCCAGTCCGCGCTCGCGGGCGAATGCGGCCAACCCTCCGACGTCCTCGTGATGGTGGAGCGTCTGATAGCGGTCGGTGACCATCGCGCCGCGCCGGTTCCAGCGCCGCCGTCCGACGATGTGCACGGCGGCCGCGGCGAACGCGTTGGCAGTGCGCACCACCGTGCCGATGTTGTGGTCGTGGCCGAAGTTCTCGATCGCGACATGGAACGGGTGGGCCCGCCGGGCGAGGTCGGCGGCCACCGCCTCACGGCGCCAGTAGCGATAGGCGTCCACGACGTTGCGCGCGTCGCCGTGCTCGAGCAGGTCGGGGTCGTACCGCTCGTCCCGGGGCCACGCCGCCCGCCCGCCCGGCCATGGCCCCACCCCCACCTGTCCGGGCACGCCCCACTCGCTCGGCCCGACCCCCTCCCGCGAGTCGCCCGGTTCCTCTCCGCGAGTCGCCCGTTCCGGGTGGTCGAGTCGCCCGTTCCCGGCCGCCGCGCCCACCACTCCCGGACCGGGCTCGTTCCCGGCCCGCGCGGTCGCGTCCTCGGTCATGGCCGAAATCATCCCCCGCGCCGGGTCCGTCGACGTGGCTGGTGCGACGACCCGTGGTGTCACGGAGGGCGCTCACAGGGTGACGGATGGCGCTCGCGTGTTGCGGAGGGCGCCCGCCGGGTGACACAGGGCACTCGTGTGTAACGGAGAGCATGCGATGTGTGACAGAGGGCGACACCAACGGGAATGAGCGCCGAACGGTCGGAGGGAGGTTTCGGACGACCGGGACGCGGGGAACGGACGACTTGCCGGGCTCGAATGCACGGCCCCCGGAGCCCCCTCCGTCCGGCGCACCGCCGACGCCGCTCGCCCGCGCCGCCTGTCCTCGTACGGTGGGGCGCCGTCGGCGAGTGGCGAGACCCCCGTTTCGGGCCTCTCTGGACGCCGGACCTGAAGGCGTTACACGGCAAACAGCCCAATAAATGAGACATTCGGAGTAATCCTCGGACCACTCGTCGCGCCGTGCGTCACTCCTGGCCCACTGTGCTCTCAGCTTCGCAACCCCTGCGGGACGCCGCCTCCTACGGTCCCCGGCATGGATCAGCGGTGGGTGCGCACGGGGTGGCTGAGTGTTTTCGGCCTGATCGTCGGAGCGCCGTCGCTCGTGTGGCTCTCGATCGCTCCGGTCGAGCCGCTGTGGGACCACCTCTCGGTGCTGACGGGGTTGCTGGCGCTGTCCGCGCTCGTGTGTGCGGCGGTACTGCCGTCCCGGCTCCGCTCCCTGAACCGGGCCCTCGGTATCGAGAGCGTGATCGACATCCACCGCTTCCTCGGCGTCGTCACCGCGGCGCTGGTCTTCGCCCATCTCGCCTGCGTGGTCGCCGCAGACCCGTCCAACATCACGCTGCTGAACTTCGAGACCGCCCCCGACCGCGCGCGAGCCGCCACCGGAGCGACCATCGCGCTCGCGGCACTCGCCGGGCTGGCCGTGCTGAAGAGCCGCACCGGGTTGTCCTACGAGCTGTGGCGGTGGCTGCACGTGGCGCTGGCAGTCACGGTGATCACGCTGTCGGCACTGCACGTGTGGTTGCTCGACCACCTCGTGGCCGAGCCCGCGATCGGCACCCTCTTCGGCATGCTCGCGGCCCTCGTGGTGGGGATCTTCGGATATCGCTGGGCATGGCGGCCCATGTTCGACCCGTCCACCGAGTTCCTGGTCCGCGAGGTACGCCGGGAGAACGCCACGGTGAGCACGCTCGTGCTCGAGCCGAGGCGCCGGCGGTACGGGGGGCCGCCGACGACGTGGGCCTTCGCTCCTGGCCAGTTCGCATGGATCCGTCTCGAGCGGTCGGTGGCCGCCGAGGAGCACCCGTTCACCATCGCGTCCAGCGCACACCTGGACACCACCGAGTTCACGATCCGCCACACCGGGGACTTCACCCGCGCGCTGCGCCGCCTTCCGCCGGGCTCCCCGGTCTGGGTGGACGGCCCGCACGGTGCCTTCACCAACGACGTCGGCGCGGCGGCCGGCTTCGTGATGATCGCCGGCGGCGTCGGGATCACGCCCATGATGAGCATGCTGCGCACGGCCGCGCACCGCGGGGATCCGCGGCCGTACCGCCTGGTCGTCGTGGCCAGCTCACCGGAGGACCTGCTGTTCCGTGACGAGCTCGCGGAACTGCGCTTCCAGCTCGACCTCGTGGTCACCGAGGTGCTGCGCCGTCCGCACGACGGCTGGGACGGCCACACCGGCGATATCGGTCCCGACCTGCTCTCGATGGTGCTCCCGAACACGGAGCACCCCGACGATCTCGACTACTTCATCTGTGGCCCGCCTGCGCTGGTCACCGACGCAATGAGCGCTCTCGACCCCCTTGGTGTGACACCGGCCCGGGTGCACACCGAACAGTTCGACTTCGTGTGAACGTCAGGAAGGCACCAATGCTCCGCAGTATCCCCCGCATACTCCGTCGCGCGGTGATCGTCGCCGTGATCCTCGCCGTATCCGCGTCGGTGTACCAGTCGTGGGCGTCGGGGTCGCCCGGCACCGGCGGTTGGACGCAGACCCAGTTCGGGCCGCTCGGACCTGCCGACCGCGACCTGCTCGTCAAGGTCCGGCTGGCCGGTCTGTGGGAGCAGCCGACGGGCCAGCAGGCCGAGCAGCAGGCGAGCTCCCCCGAGGTCCAGGAGGTCGGAAAGCACATCTCCGGCGAGCACGGCACGCTCGACCAGGAGGTGCGCAAGGTCGCCGACCAGCTCGGTGTCCTGCTGCCCAGCAGCCCCAACAGCCAGCAGGTCGCGTGGATGAACGAGATCTCGCAGCAGACCGGCTCCGACTACGACAGGATCTTCGTCCAGCGGCTGCGCGAGGCGCACGGCAACATCCTGCCCATCATCGCGCAGGTGCGGGCCAGCACCCGAAACGAGCTGATCCGGCAGTTCGCCACCACGGGCAACGAGTTCGTCAGCCGGCACATCCAGTACCTCGAGAGCACCGGACTCGTCGACTACGCGGCGCTGCCGCAGGCCTCGCCGGGTCTGCTGTCCGGAGGCACCGGCCCGACCGACCTCCTGGTGCCGATCCTGGTGTTCGTCGCCGCGCTGCTCGCCGCGATCGCGCTGTTCGCCGCCATGAAGGGTCGCAACGCGGCGCGGCGAAACCGGGTCACCGTCCCGCGCGCTCCGGCGCCTATCCCCGAGCTCACCGCCGTCGCCGCGATCCCCGCTCCCCGGGCGACGGCGTCCATAGGGTCGGGGCTCGACACCCTGTCCGACACCGGACGCTTCACCGCCGGTACCGGCCGGACCTCGACGATCTCCGACACCGGCACCCGCCGGAGGGTCTCGGACTCGGGGGCGTACCGCGCGGTGTCCGAGTCGGGGTCCTACCGCAGCGTCTCCGACACCGGGTCCTACCGCAGCGCGTCCGACACCGGGTCCCATCGGGCCGTCTCCGACACCGGTTCGCACCGGGCCGTTTCCGAGACGGGATCGCACCGGGCCGTGTCGGACACCGGATCCCACCGGCTCACCAGCCGTAAGGGTTCCCGCCACTCACTCCGGCGCTAGCTCCACGCTCCCCGCGTCAGCGCCGATCCATCCCGGTTGTGCCACCCGGCCACCGGTTTCCGCTCCCCGACCCCGAAACGGAGCAGTATGTTCCCGTCCAGTAGCGAACGACGCCGGAGCACGGCCCGCAAGCTGGCGATCTCCGCGGCCGCCATCGTGGTGACCGTCCTCCCCACCGCGTGCGACAGCGCGTACGCCGGATCCCCGAACAACGGGAACGGGGTCTCGATGGGCAGCTCTGGCCACGGCTCCGGAAGCGGTCACGGTTCGGGCGGCGGCCACGGTTCCGGATCCCCGATCGAGACGCGCCCCGTCGTGCCCGCCGGTAACAACTCGGATGATCCCGCCACCGAACCGTCCGACGACGCCGGGGATGCCCCCGAGACCACCGCTCCCGCCCAGCCGGAGGGCGACGACGAGAACGGGTCGAACGGGTCGGGCGACGCGGGAGGATCCGAGGGTTCCGCCGACCCTGACGAGGAGGGCGCCGGTGGTGACAACGGGGACGACGGGGACGCCGAACCCGCGCCGCCGGCCAACAACGGCCTCGACGTCCTCGGCACCGACTGCACCGGGAGCCAGCTCCCGCCGCACGACGGTTTCCAGCTCGCTCCCCGCTGTGTGAGCACCTCCTTCGGCGAGGTGGCGTCGGAGGACAAGAGCCCGTCGCTGCTCATCACGGACGCGCCCCGCAGCGTCGGCGTCAAGGAGAAGTTCACGATCTCGGTGAGCACCCGCAACCTGGTGCGTGACCGGTTCCTCGGTGCCGCGGCGGGTGGTTACTACCTGGAGAGCTCGTTCCTGACGCCGGAGGGCCTGCAGCGCGGGCACTTCCACACCGCCTGCCGGATGCTCTCCAGCACGGACGTGGCGCCCGACGCCGCGCCCGCGCCCGAGTTCTTCCTCGCGACTCAGGACAACGGTGGCGGCGCCGAGCCGGACACCGTGACCGTGACCGTGACCGGCATGCCGACCGCGGGCACCGCACAGTGCGCGGTGTGGGCGGGCGACGGATCGCACCGCCTCCCGATGATGCAGCGGGCCAACCAGACTCCCGCGTTCGACGTGGTCCGCATCACGGTGAAGTAAGCCTGCGGCCGGGCGCTGCTCAGGCGAGGCCGAGGTCGGCCAGCCCGAGCAGCGCCCGGTAGGGCACGTCCTCGGCCTCGATGGCCTCACGAGCGCCGGTGTCGCGGTCGACCACGGTGGCGACACCGGCGACCGTGGCACCGGCCTCCCGGACCGCCCGCACGGCCGTCAGCACGGATGCCCCGGTGGTGGAGGTGTCCTCCACCACGAGGACCCGCCGCCCGGCGATGTCCGGCCCCTCGATGAGCCGCTGCATGCCGTGCTGCTTGATGTCCTTGCGCACCACGAACGCGTCGACCGGTGGGATCTCGGGCACGGCCAGGCGCTCGGCGGCCGCCGCGTGCAGGACGGCGTCGGCCACCGGGTCGGCGCCGAGCGTCAGACCGCCCACGGCGGAGTACTCCCAGTCGGCGGTGAGCACCCGCAGCAGCCGGCCCACCAGCGGTGCGGCCCGGTGCTCGAGCGTGACGCGGCGCAGGTCGACGTAGTACTCGGCCTCGGCGCCGGACGACAGGGTGACGTGTCCGTGCACCACTCCCAGGTCACGGACCAGTGCCGCCAGCTCGTCGCGCTCGGTGTCTGCGTTCATGCGGTCATCCTGGCAAGCGGCGGACCGGACCTCACTGGCGGTGTCGGTCGCCGAGGGCCAGAAGACGCCGCGCCAGCGACCGGGGCAGCAGGTCGACGAGCGCGACGACCGCCTTGTACTGCGGGCTCGGCACCGACACCACCTTTCCCTTGGCCAGGTCGGCCAGGCACTCCTCGACGACGCTCTCCGCGGAGAGCCAGAACGGACCGCTCCGCGTGCCGACGTCCATCCCGGCGCGCTGGTGGAACTCGGTGCGGACGAAGCCGGGGCACAGCGCGAGCGCCCGGACGCCGGTGCCGCTGAGCGAGGCGGCCACCGCTTCGGTGAAGGACGTGACCCACGCCTTGTCCGCGCCGTAGACGGAGCCGCGGCCGGGCAGGAAGCCGGCGACGCTCGAGACGTTGATGACGCCACCGCGACCCCTGTCGACCATGCCCGGCACGGCGGCGACGGTCAGTCTCAGCACAGATGTCACGTTGACGTCGAGCTGGCGCTGCAACGCCGGGCCACCCGCCGCGATCGGATCGTCGTTCGCGGAGGCCGTGTAACCGGCGTTGTTGATCAGCAGGTCCACCGGCACGGCGTCCACATCGGACAGCCTCGCCGCGACCCGGTCGCGCTCCTCGGCGACCGACAGGTCGGCAGGCAGCACCTCGACGGCCACACCGGCAGCCCGGTGGCGGACCGCCGCGGACTCCAGCCGCTCCCGGTCGCGCGCGACGAGCACGAGGTCCCGGCCGTCACGCGCCAGACGGGACGCGAAGGCGGCCCCGATGCCCGAGGTGGCACCGGTGATCAAGGCGGTGGGCACGCCGGGAGCCTACCGGCGAACTATCCGGACATCTCGGCGGAATACGTGCAAACGGGTGGGGCAGACCGGGTCAGCGGCGCCCGACGCCGAGCGACTGCTCCAGTACGGTGGCCACCTCGGCGAGGTCGGCGAGCAGGTCCTGCACCCGCTCCGAGCTGGAACCCAGCGGAGCCGTGGCGAGCACCCACGACTCCTCGGCCCACAGCAGCTCCACGTCGTCGCCGACCTGGTCGCTGGCCTCCGCCAGGCGCGGCGTGATGAGGTGGCGCACGGCATCGGCGTCGGACACGAACGCGTACCGCTCCCCGACCGGCTCCAGCAGGTCGAGCCCTGCGTCGTCCGGGAGCGGGGCCGACGGCAGGCGCAGCTCCACCGCGGCGGGCAGCTGGTCCTGCACCTGGACCGCCACCAGCACGGAGTTCAGCCGCCCTGCCTGCTCGTGGTCGAACACGTAGGCGTGTCGCGGCCCGACGGACGTGGGGACGTCACCACTCATCAGGTTGCGCGCCACACCGGGACCGCCCTGGTGGATCGTCCCGTAGCGCCACCGGCTCGGCAGCACCGGATCGGTGTCGAGGTACTCCCAGCCGTGCGTCGCAGCCCAGCGCTTTCGGTCCTTCGCCCCACCGGGGCCGCCGCGGCGGTCGGCGAACAACAGCGCGGCGCCGAGCAGCAGCGCGATCACGGCGATGACGAACCACACCGTCGACGAGAGGCCCACGGCGGGAGCCTAGACCGATGGTCGCCGAGGTGCGCGGACGCCCGATCACCCGAACGATCCTCGTTCGGGCGGTACATCCTCCCGGGTGAGTCCGGAGCACCCCCGCAGCCGGTTCCGACATTTGGTGTGATCCGGATACCTGCGTCATCCTGATGGTCTCGGTCGGACGGGGGGAACCGTCATGCGAGTCATCATCGTCGGAGCGGGAATCGGGGGCCTCACCACCGCTCTACGGCTGCACCACGACGGCATCGACTGTGTCGTTCACGAGCAGAGCGAGCAGATCCGCGAGCTGGGCGTGGGGATCAACGCGTTGCCACACGCGGTCGAGGAGCTCGCCGGACTCGGGCTGCTCGACCGGCTGGACGACGTGGGGATCCGGACCAAGGAGCTGTTCTACACCCACCGGCTGGGACACGAGATCCTCCGCAGACCGTGCGGCACGGACGCCGGCTTCGCGTTTCCGCAGCTCTCGTTCCACCGGGGGCGGCTGCAGGGCGTGCTGCTCGCAGCGATACGCGAACGACTCGGGGTCGACGCGGTGCGCACCGGGCACCGTCTCGTCGGCTTCGACCAGGACGCGGACGGCGTTCGTGCGCGGTTCGTCGATCCGCACGGCCACAGCCTCGAACCGGTGCACGGTGACGTGCTGGTGGCTGCCGACGGCATCCACTCGACGGTGCGCTCGATCCTGTTCCCGGACGAGGGCGCACCCCGGTGGAACGGGGTACTCATGTGGCGGGGAGCCACCGACTGGCCGGAGTTCGGAACCGGACGCTCGATGATCATCGCCGGCGGCACGGCCGCCAAGCTGGTGATCTATCCGATCGGCCGGGGAGCAACCCCGGGCACCAGGCTCACCAACTGGGCGGTCTGCGTGCTGGCGGGGCGCCCCGGCGACCCGCCGCCCGGGCGGCAGGACTGGTCACGGGCCGCCGACCCGGCCCAGCTGGAACCGCACCTCGACCGGTTCCGGGTCCGGCACGTCGACCACGTGGGTCTCGTCCGGGCCACCGGGGAGTGTCTCGAGTTCCCGATGTGCGACCGGGACCCGCTGCCCCACTGGACCAGGGGACGCGTGACGCTGCTGGGCGACGCCGCCCACCCCATGTACCCGATGGGCTCCAACGGAGCGGGCCAGGCCATCCTCGATGCCACGAGCCTCGGCCACCGGCTGGTGCAGCACGCCGATCCCGCCGACGCGTTGCGCGCGTACGAGGACGACCGGCTGCCCGCCACCAGCGAGGTGGTGCTCCGCAACCGGGTGGGCGGCCCGGAGAGCGTGATCGACGAGGTCGAGCGCCGGGCGCCCGACGGGTTCTCCCGGCTGGAGGACGTGATCGACGCCGCCGAGCTCGAGGCCGTGGTGAGCAGCTACGCGCGGATCTCCGGATCCGCAGGTCAGCAGGCCGACCGGCCCACGACGTGAGCGCAGCCGCTCAGGCCCCTTCCACAGTTCCCGGCGGAAGGAAGTCCACGCCGCAGAGGGCCGACACGCGCACGACCTCGGCCGGGTCCTCGAGGTTGTGCAGCTTGTCGAACAGCTCGGCGAGGCGGCCCGCGGGGCTCACCCAGAACAGCCCTCGGGTGGGTTCCTCGCCGCGGTTGTAGTAGGCGTGCGGCAGGTTCCGCGGCATCCGCACCGTGTCGCCCGGCCCCGCGGTCTCCCACCGGCCGTCGAGATAGAGGGTGAACACGCCGTCGAGAACGTAGATGTGCTCGTCCTGAGTCGGATGGACGTGCGGTGGCACACCGGTACCGGGCGGGTCGAACGTCTCGAACGCGAAGCTCGACTCGCCCGCCGCCTTCATCGAGTAGGTGTGGCCGAGCACGTTCCACACCTTCTTCTGCATGCCCTCGTTCGCGAGCGTGATGCCCGCGGGCAATGGGCCGAGCACGATCTCCTCGCCGGTCATGTCGCCTCCTGGCCGCGGTCACTCACCCTGCAGTTCCCGCCTCAAGGTCTACACCCCGGCGCACGTCAACGGGAGGGTGCTCGGGCCTGGCCCGAGCACCCTCCCGTCAGGTGCGTGAGAAGCCGCCGCCTCAGATGGTGACCGGCAGGGCGCGGCCGACGATCAGACCGCCCATGCCGCCGCTCGCCTCCGGGTCGAGGTCGACCCGGACGGTGTCGCCCTCGCGGATGTCGCCGGACAGCAGCTCCTTCGCGAGCTGGTCACCGATCGCCGACTGCACGAGCCTGCGCAACGGTCGGGCCCCGTAGACGGGGTCGAAGCCGTTCATCGCCAGCCACTCGCGGCCTGCGTCGGAGACCTCCAGCGTGAGCCGGCGCTTCGCCAGCCGCCGCCGCAGCACGTCGAGCTGGATGTCGACGATGTGCGTGAGCTCCTCGGTGGACAGCGCGTGGAAGACCACCACGTCGTCGAGCCGGTTGAGGAACTCCGGCTTGAAGTGCCGCTGCACGACCGCCATGACCGCGTCCTTGCGACCGCGGTCGTCGAGAGCCGGGTCGGTGATCAGCTGCGAGCCGAGGTTGGAGGTCAGCACCAGGATCGTGTTGCGGAAGTCGACCGTGCGGCCCTGGCCGTCGGTCAGCCTGCCGTCGTCGAGCACCTGCAGCAGCGTGTCGAAGACGTCCGAGTGTGCCTTCTCCACCTCGTCGAACAGCACCACCGTGTACGGACGGCGCCGTACGGCCTCGGTGAGCTGCCCGCCCTGGTCGTAGCCCACATATCCGGGCGGGGCGCCGACCAGGCGGGCGACGCTGTGCTTCTCCGAGTACTCGCTCATGTCGATGCGGACCATCGCCCGCTCGTCGTCGAACAGGAACTCGGCCAGCGCCTTCGCCAGCTCGGTCTTGCCCACGCCGGTGGGGCCGAGGAAGAGGAACGACCCGGTGGGCCGGTTCTCGTCGGCGATGCCCGCCCTGGCCCGGCGCACCGCGTCGGACACCGCGCGCACGGCCTCGGTCTGGCCGACCACCCGCTTGCCGAGCTCGTCCTCCATGCGCAGCAGCTTGGCCGTCTCACCCTCGAGCATCCGGCCGGCGGGGATGCCGGTCCATGCGGACACGACGTCGGCCACGTCGTCCGGGCCGACCTCCTCCTTGAGCATCACGTCGGCATCCGGAGCCGTGACGGCCGTGGCCTCCTCCAGCTTCTTCTCCAGCGCCGGGATGCGCCCGTAGCGCAGCTCAGCCGCCTTGCCGAGGTCGCCGTCACGCTCGGCGCGGTCCGACTCCCCGCGCAGCCCCTCGAGCTGCTCCTTGAGCTCACGGACGCTCTCGATCGCGCCCTTCTCGTTCTGCCACCGGGCGGTGAGGGCGGAGAGCTCCTCGCGCTTCTCCGCCAGCTCGGCCCGCAGCGCGTCGAGCCGGTCGCGGGAGGCGGGGTCGTTCTCCTTCTCCAGCGCCATCTCCTCGATCTCCAGCCGGCGCACGGCGCGCTCGACCGAGTCGATCTCCACGGGCCGGGAGTCGATCTCCATGCGCAGCCGCGATGCGGCCTCGTCGACCAGGTCGATCGCCTTGTCGGGGAGGAAGCGCGCGGTGATGTAGCGGTCGGACAGCGTGGCTGCGGCGACCAGCGCGGCGTCGGTGATCCGCACGCCGTGGTGCACCTCGTAGCGCTCCTTGAGCCCGCGCAGGATCCCGATGGTGTCCTCGACGCTGGGCTCGCCGACCAGCACCTGCTGGAAGCGGCGCTCCAGCGCGGCGTCCTTCTCGATGCGCTGGCGATACTCGTCGAGCGTGGTGGCACCGACCAGCCGCAGCTCACCGCGGGCGAGCATCGGCTTGATCATGTTGCCGGCGTCCATCGCACCCTCGCCGGTGGCGCCCGCCCCGACGATCGTGTGCAGCTCATCGATGAAGGTGACGACCTCGCCGGCGCTCTCGGTGATCTCCTTGAGCACGGCCTTGAGCCGCTCCTCGAACTCGCCGCGGTACTTCGCGCCCGCGAGCATCGAACCGAGGTCGAGGGAGATCACCCGCTTGCCGCGCAGCGACTCCGGGACGTCGCCTGCCACGATCCGCTGGGCGAGCCCCTCGACGATCGCGGTCTTCCCGACGCCCGGCTCACCGATCAGCACGGGGTTGTTCTTGGTGCGCCGCGAGAGCACCTGCACCACGCGGCGGATCTCGGTGTCACGGCCGATCACCGGGTCGAGCTCGCCCTTGCGGGCCCGCTCGGTGAGGTCGACGCCGTACTTCTCCAGCGCCTGGTAGGTGCCCTCGGGGTCCGGGCTGGTGACGCGAGATGACCCGCGCACCTTCGCGAACGCCTCCCGCAGCGCGTCCGGCGTGGCGCCGTGGCGGCGCAGCAGGTCGGCGACCGGACCACGCGTGCCGGCCAGCCCGACCAGCAGGTGCTCGGTGGAGACGTACTCGTCGCCCATCTCCGTGGCGAGCTGCTGCGCGGCGGTGATCGCCGCCAGCGCGTCGCGCGACAGCTGCGGTGCACTCACCGTGGCGCCGGCCGCCGATGGCAGCCTGTTGCCCAGCTGTGTGAGCTCGGTGCGCACTACGGCAGGGTCTGCACCCACCGCCGTGAGCAGCGGCACGGCGATCCCATCGCCCTGCGCCAGCAGGGCACCCAGCAAGTGTGTGGGGCCGACATCAGGGTTGCCGGCGAGCGCAGCGGCCTGCACCGCGGCCGAAATGGCCTGCTGCGCCTTGGTGGTGGGGTTGAAGGAGTCCATCCCCTGTTCCTCCTGCATCGTCGCCAGGACACCATCGTGCCCGTCGCTCCGAACAACGTCAGGAAAGTTGAGCCTGTTCCACTCAGCTCTGCTTGTTTTCGCGAGCCGACAGCAGATTCGGACAACTGTGCGCCGAACGGTCCGGCAGCCCCCGGACGGGCGGGACAGGGCCGCCTCGCTGCGAGAAGACCCATCCTCGGGGCAACGGAGGGTCACCAGAGTGCCTCCCGAGCGTTAGGCTTCTCCAGCCAGAGACTCGCCTCCCTCCGCCCCCCGACCATCGAGCAGGAAGAGCCGGCCATTCATGACCGCTGAACAGTTGCTCGCCGCCGACCTCTCCGTCGGTGAGTCCCGCAGCGAGCAGTCCGGGATGGTCGACGTCATCCGGTCCAGTTTCGCAGAGGTCGAGCCGCAGGCCGAGGAGCTCGGGCGACACTTCTACGGCACCCTCTTCCGGATCGCCCCACAGACCCGCGACCTGTTCCCCATCAACATGGAGGTGCAGCGCAGCCGGCTGCTCCGGGCGCTCGTGCACGTCGTCCAGATGGTGGATCAGCCCGACGACCTGATGCCGTTCCTCGAGCAGCTGGGGCGCGACCACCGCAAGTTCGGCGTGCTCGCCCAGCACTACGACGCTGTGGGGGCGGCGCTGATCGGCAGCATCCGCCAGTTCTCCGGTCCCTCGTGGACCGCCGAGATGGAGAACGCCTGGACCGACGCCTACGGGATCGTGGCCAACGCCATGATCGACGCCGCTCAGGCCGAACGCGGTCCGGCGTCCTGGCTGGGCCGGGTGGTCGACCACCAGCGGGTGGGCTGGGACCTCGCGATGATCACCGTGCAGACCAGCGAGCCGATCCCGTACCGGGCGGGCCAGTACCTGAGCGTGGAGACACCCCAGCGGCCGCGCCTGTGGCGTTATCTCTCCCCGGCCAACGCGCCCCGGCCGGACGGCACGCTCGACTTCCACGTGCGCGCCGTCGACGGCGGATGGGTGAGCCGGGCGATCGTCGCCCACTCCCGGATCGGGGACACCTGGCGGATCGGTCCGCCGATGGGCCGCATGCACGTCGACGTCGAGTCGGGACGCGACCTCCTGATGGTCACCGGCGGCACCGGCGTGGCGCCGATCAAGGCATTGCTCGAGGATCTGGCCGCGCGGCCGACCCAGCCTCACACGCAGGTCTTCGTCGGTGGCCGCACGTGGGACGACCTCTACGACTTCCCCAGCCTGCGGCGCCTCTCCTACAGCAACACCTGGCTCGACATCGTCCCAGTCGTCGAGAAGGAGGAGGCGGGCACCGGCGCCGAGCGCGGCACGCTGGCCGACGTGGTCACGCGCTACGGGGCGTGGGCCGACCACGACGTGATGGTCTGCGGCTCGCCGGCGATGATCCGCGCCACCGTGTCCCGGATGCTCGTGGCCGGCACGCCGCTCGACCGCATCCGGTACGACCCGTTCACGATGGACTAGTCCCACTCCCGGCATCGAACGAATGCCTGATCACGCCACGATGAGATCAGGGAGCTGGGCGGCCGTCCTGCCCGACTTGTTGGCGCACATCGTCGACCAGCTGGGACCGGTCGTGCCCGAGCACCTCGCGCTGACCGCGGCCGGACCGCAGGTCGTGCTCTCGACCTCGCAGGATCGACACCGGGTCGTCGCCACGGAGACACTCGGCGTGCCGCCCGATGTCGACCGGGCCGGGTTGGCGGTGGTCGCAACTCACATGCTCGCCGACGTCCAGGATCTGGTGGTCCCGCACCTGCGTGCGCCCTGGCCGGTGACCGGGACCGGACGGGTCACGCACCCCATCGCCGAGCTGGTCGGGACGTCGCTGGAGATGCGCTTCGCGACCCGGGGCGACTCACCGGATGACGTCGTCGCGCTGCGGGCCTACCCGGTGCCGGAGAACCCGCCACGGGTCGTGACCGCGGGCTGACACGCGCCTCGTCACTCCCGGGGCTTCGGCCGCCACACCACGAGGGCCTGGCGGCGGTCCACCGGCACGAGGTCTCGCCGGTACGACGCGTGCACGCTGGCAGCGGCCTGGTCCGCGGCAGCATGAGCGGCCATCAGGTCGTGCGCCATCTCGTCGAGCCGCGCCCGCAGCTCGTCGACGAGCTGCTCGAGCTCGATGATGCGTTTGATGCCCGCGAGGTTCACGCCCTCCTCCTGGGAGAGCCGCTGCACCTCGCGGAGCAGCGCGATGTCGCGAGCCGAGTAGCGACGGCCGCCGCCGGGCGACCGGCCGGGGCTCACGAGCCCCAGCCGGTCGTAACTGCGCAGAGTCTGGGCGTGCAGCCCGGCCAGCTCCGCCGCCACCGAGATGACGAAGACAGGGCTGTCCGGGTTGGCGCCCGGGGGTAGCGCGGGGCCGCCGCCGCTGGTCATCGCCGGCCCCCGAGCAGGTCGGCCCGCGGGTCGAACGACTTGGTGGCCTCGGCGTAGGCCTGCAGCGACTCGGTGGCCGCGTCGTCGAGCGAGCTCGGCACCGCGACCTCCACGGTGACGAGCAGGTCACCGGTCTTGCCGTTCTTGCGCTGCACACCGCGGCCACGCACCCGGAACGTGCGCCCGCTCGACGTGCCCGGGGGGATCCGGAGCGACACGGTGGAGTCGAGCGTGGGCACGGTCAGCGTGCTGCCGAGCACCAGCTCCGGATAGGTGACCGGAACCGTCAGCGTCAGGTCGTCGGCATTGCGCTCCGACCGGCCGAACAGCCGGTGCGGGTTGACGTGCACCTTGACGTACAGGTCACCGGCAGGTGCGCCGCCGCGACCGGGCTCACCCTGGCCCTTGAGCCGGATCTGCTGGCCGTCGGCCACACCGGCCGGAACCCGGACGGTGAGCAGCCGGGTGCGGGTGCTGACGCCGTCGCCTCCGCACTCCGGGCACGGGTCGTCGATGATCCGGCCGGTACCGCGGCAGTCGCGGCACGGCTCGGAGAACGCGAACGCGCCCTGGCTGCGGCTGACCAGGCCGACGCCACCACACGTGGGGCACTGGTGCGGCGTGCTGCCGGGGCGGGCCCCGGTGCCACCACACCGCTCGCACCGACCGGGCGACGACAGCCTCAGCTGCACCTCGGCGCCGCGCACGGCGTCGATGAAGTCGATACGCAGCTCGCTCTCGACGTCGGCGCCGCGCTGGGCACGGGGCCCGGTGGGCCCCGCCCCGGCGCGGTTGCCGAAGATGCCGCCGAGAAGGTCGCCGAGACCCCCGGCCCCACCGGCGCCGGAGCCCCCGGCACCGGTGCGGTTCAACAGGTCGTTCAGGTCGAAGCTCTGGCCACCGGCCGCCCCGGTCCCGAAGCCACCGGGGAAGCCCCCACCGCCTCCGAAACCGCCGCCACCGGCGAAGAGCGCACGCGTCTCGTCGTACTCACGGCGCTTCTTCTCGTCGGACAGCACCCCGTAGGCCTCGGACACGGACTTGAACCGCGCCTCGGCCTTGGCGTCGCCGGGGTTGGCGTCCGGGTGCAGCTCACGCGCGAGCTTCCGGTACGCCTTCTTGATCTCGTCCGCGGACGCGCTTGAGGTGACGCCCAGCTCGCGGTAGAAGTCCTTCTCGATCCAGTCGCGCTGGGTCACTCCGCCTCCTCGCGTCTTCTCAGGGGCCCTGGGTGGGGCCGGGTTCCGTCATGGGCGTCGCATCCGGTTCGGTGGCGGTGCCGTCGTCGGCGCGGTCGGTCACCGCCACCATCGCGGGCCGCAGGACGCGGTCGGCGATGCGGTAGCCGCGGCGGAGCACCGCCGACACCACCGTGACGGTGGGACCGCTGACGTCGCTCGGCTCGTGCTGCACGGCCTCGTGCACGGACGGGTCGAAGGGTTCGCCCTCCAGCCCGAACCACTCCAGGCCGAGCTTCTGCACCACCGAGATCAACTTGTCGGCAACGGCCTTGAACGGACCGTTGAGATCGCCGTGGGCATCCGCCCGCTCCAGGTCGTCGAGCACGGTGAGCAGTTCGGAGACGAACTGCACCCGCGCCCCGACCAGCACGGTCTCGCGGTCGCGGTCGACGCGGCGCCGGTAGTTGGCGTACTCCGCACTGACCCGCTGCAGGTCGGCGGTGCGCTCGGCCACCTGGGCGGCGAGCTCTGCAGCCGCCACCGCGTCCAGGCCCACCTCCGGCGACTCGGCGGGGGCGGCCCCGGCCGGCTCACCGGCCGGGGTCCGCACCTCACCGGTCACCGGATCGATCCGGCGCCGGTCCCGAACCACGACCCGCTCGCCCTCGGCACCGTTCTCGCCGTGTTCGTTGCGGTCGCGATCAGTCACTTCTTGTCCTTCTCCTCGTCGACGATCTCGGCGTCCACGACGTCGTCGTCGGAGCTGTTGCTGCCCTGGGCCTGCCCGGCGTCAGCGCCCGGGTTGGCGGCACCCTCGGCGCCCGGCTGCTGGTACAGCGCGGCGCCCATCTTCTGGGACTCCGTGGCGAGCTTCTCCATCGACGACTTGATGGCGTCGGTATCGGTGCCCTTCAGCGCGGCCTGCGCCTCGCCGAGAGCGGCGTTGACGCCGTCCTTGACGTCGGACGGGAGCTTCTCGTCGTTCTCCTTGACGAACTTCTCCGTCTGGTAGACGAGCGACTCGGCCTGGTTGCGGACCTCGGCCTCCTCGCGGCGCTTCTTGTCCTCCTCGGCGTGCTGCTCGGCCTCGCGCATCATCCGGTCGATCTCGTCCTTGCCCAGGGCGGATCCGCCGGTGATCGTCATGGCCTGGCTCTTGCCGGTGCCCAGGTCCTTGGCCGACACGTTCACGATGCCGTTGGCGTCGATGTCGAAGGAGACCTCGATCTGCGGCACGCCACGCGGGGCGGGCGGCAGGCCGGTCAGCTCGAACATGCCGAGCTTCTTGTTGTAGGACGCGATCTCGCGCTCACCCTGGAACACCTGGATCTGCACGGACGGCTGGTTGTCGTCGGCCGTCGTGAAGATCTCCGACCGCTTGGTGGGGATCGTGGTGTTGCGCTCGATGAGCTTGGTCATCACGCCACCCTTGGTCTCGATGCCCAGGGACAGCGGGGTGACGTCGAGCAGCAGGACGTCCTTGACCTCACCGCGCAGCACACCGGCCTGCAGTGCGGCGCCGACGGCCACGACCTCGTCCGGGTTGACGCCCTTGTTGGGCTCCTTGCCACCGGTGAGCTCCTTCACCAGCTCGGTGACGGCCGGCATGCGGGTGGAACCACCGACGAGCACGACGTGGTCGATGTCGCCGACGGAGATGCCGGCGTCCTTCACGACCTGGTTGAACGGCGCACGAGTGCGGTCGAGCAGGTCGGAGGTGATCCGCTGGAACTCCGCGCGCGACAGCGTCTCGTCGAGGAACAGCGGGTTCTTGTCGGCGTCGACCGTGATGTAAGGCAGGTTGATCGTGGCCGTCGACTGGCTCGACAGCTCGATCTTCGCCTTCTCAGCGGCCTCACGCAGCCGCTGCATCGCCATCTTGTCCTTGGTCAGGTCGATGCCCTGGCTGTTCTTGAACTTGTCGACGAGCCAGGTGATGACCCGCTCGTCCCAGTCGTCGCCACCGAGGTGGTTGTCGCCGTTGGTGGCCTTGACCTCCACGACGCCCTCACCGATCTCCAGCAGCGAGACGTCGAACGTGCCACCACCGAGGTCGAAGACCAGGATGGTCTGCTCCTTCTCGCCCTTGTCCAGCCCGTAGGCCAGAGCGGCGGCGGTGGGCTCGTTGACGATGCGCAGGACGTTGAGGCCCGCGATCTGCCCGGCCTCCTTGGTGGCCTGGCGCTGCGAGTCCTCGAAGTACGCCGGGACGGTGATCACCGCGTCGGTGATCGTCTCACCCAGGTACGACTCGGCGTCGCGCTTCAGCTTCTGCAGCACGCGCGCGCTGATCTCCTGGGCGGAGTACTTCTTCCCGTCGACGTCCGGGGTGGTCCAGCCGGTGCCGATGTGACGCTTGACCGACCGGATGGTCCGGTCGACGTTCGTCACGGCCTGGTTCTTCGCCGACTGTCCGACGAGTACCTCGCCGTTCCGGGCGAAGGCGACGACGGACGGTGTGGTCCGCGCCCCCTCCGAGTTCGCGATGACCGTCGGCTCGCCACCTTCGAGGACGGCGACGACGGAGTTGGTGGTCCCGAGGTCGATGCCGACCGCACGAGCCATGGTGATTGCCTCCGAGTAGCTTGAGTTCGGTTCGCTCAAGTTTTACACGGAACCGGCCGCGCTTGCACAGCGCCCTTGAGCCGATCCCGCTCAACTTGCTGTCCCGTCCAACGCGCCACCGGCCGACCGTGTTCCCGGGACTTCCCCCGAACCACCCCACCGGCCGCTGCGGGCGCCCTACGCTGCCCGCATGATCGCGCCGCGCCCCGGCCCGCACCACGGGCAACTCGACGCCGCCGTCGAGTCCCTCACGCTCCAGGTGGATCGGGACACCGTGCTCCAGGCGCGAGCCGCGCTGCTGGGGGAGGCGTTGCGGCTCCGCGACGCGATCAAGTTTCACGGCGTGGGCATCACCGTTGGCCTCTGTGGCAGAGATCCAGTGTCCGCTGACGCTGCCCACGCTTTCAGCGAGCGAATCGAAGGGTTGGTCGACCACTGCGCCCGCTACACGACCGAGCTTGAGACAGCCGGAGCCCTGCTCGGTGACATCGCCAGGAGCTACGGCTACACAGATGCCGAGATTGCGGCCTCTTTCAGCGCATGACCCGCACTCACACAAACTTTCTCCCCCTTGCGCTCCTCATGCTCGCGCTTACGCTGGTTGCCTGCTCCGTCGATGTGACCGAATCGCCCGTTCCACCCACCAGTAGCGCCGATGTTTTGCCCGCGCGGCCCAGAGAGCTTCCCCTCGAGCAAGGGCTCGATCCTTGCCTGATGCTGACACCGTCGCAGCAGGGACATCTCGACGTAGGTAAGGGGCGTCCCGGAGTTGCCAGTGATGGCTTCAACAGTCCTGCCTGTGTCTGGAGCCGCTTCCCGCAGGAACCACTGGACTCCTATCTCGTGCAGTTGGTGACACAGCAGGGCGCAGAATTCGCTCTCCACAGCACCACCGGGGCCAGAGTCGTCCAGATCGGTGACTTCGCCGCAGTCGAGACTCAACGCGACGAACGCTATCCCGTCGAGTTCCATTGCGTACTACTCATCGATGTAGCGGCGGGACAATCCCTTTGGGTCCAATACGACTACGACGGGGCCACCGTCCCCATGACAAAACAGCTGGCGTGTGACAAGGCCAAGGTGGCGGCCGAGATGGCCGTCCAGACCCTCATCGAGCAGTCGGGCGGGTGACGAGGCATGACCGAGATCGGTTATTACCGCTACGAGGGCTTCGATCTGCGCACCAAGTTCTCCTGGATCAACGGTGCTGTCGGCCTGCAGGCCACCGAACCCGCGCGAATCGGGATGGGCAATCTCGGCAACGCGTTCGTCGCGTCCGACGATGCGATCCGTGGCCTGCTCGCCCCGCTGGGATTGCAGTGGCACGGGCAGGCGGCCGAGGCGACGGCCGGGGCTCTCGCGAGGGCGGCCGACCGGGCAGGCACGGCGGGGCTGGACGGCGGGGCCGGCAGCAGCGCCGTCGCAGGCTACGGCCAGTCGTTCGAGGAGATGCGTCCGAAGATCGCCTGGCAGGACCCGGGGAGCTGGGACTGGTGGGACATGGGTATCGACGTCTACGGCGCCGGGATGCGGACGGCGTTCGGGGACACGTTCGACGTCCAGTCCGACTTCACGGCGACCCTCGAGGAGAACCGCACGCTCGACGCGCGAGCCAACGAGGCGCTCTACAGCCACGAGCAGGTCAGCCGCGAGCGCTTGGAGGCGTTCCCGCTCGTCGAACCGGCGTCGGCACCGACCGTGCCGGGTGCGCCTGGGGGTTCCGGAGCGCCTCCGTTCCCGTCCCCTGGCCCCCTCGGCGCCGATCCCGTCGGCATCGGGCCGGCGAGTGGACCGCCGGCGCCTACCGGCGTTGCGGCACCACCGGGTTCTCCGACGGTGGGGCGGTTCGCACCCGAGACCGTCGGGATCGGTGGCAACGCCGGGACTCCTGCGGTGAGCGGGGCCCAGATTCCCGGTGCCGTCCCGGGTATCGGGCCTGCCGGAGGGCTGCACGCGCCGGGATCATCGCGCCCCGGCTCCACCAACGCCGGGAGCGGCGTCGGCTGGGGCAGCGCAGGCGCCGGCACTCCCGCCCCGGCTTGGGGAGGCAGCGAGCGATTGCCTGCCGGCATCGGCCGAGGCGGCGTCGGGACGAACGGCGCGGCCGGCTTGTCCGCTGGGCCCGGCCGTCCCCTCCCAGCGGGCGGACCGGGTGTCGGCCTCGGCCGGGGCGGCACGAACGGGGGTGAGTTCGCGGGGCGGCTACCCGGGGGATCCGAGCAGTCCGGCGCGGCTCGCCCGGCGGCGGGCGCGGGCGCTGCACCCCCGGGATCGCCGAGGGCGAACGGGGTGAGCGCCGGCGGGCATGCCCCATTCCTGGGCGGCATGGGGGCCGGAGCCGGAGCCGGGCCGACCGAGCACAAGGTCCGGTACTGGATCCCGTCGACCGAGGCCTTCGACGTGGACCTGCCACCACACACCGAGCCGGTCATCGAGGGACGGGACGGCTGACCATGGGTCTCGACTGGACCCGGGCGACCGTTCTGGGCGTCACCGAGTTCGAGATCTCCTGGGAACTGCTCGGTCTGGGGGAGACCCCGCCGCAGCTGGATCCGCCGAGTGCGGGCCGGACCATGGAGGAGCGCCGTCGCATCATCGCTGCCGTCTGTGCGGACTTGCACCGCCGTGGACTGGGCGACGACCGCGGTCCGCACCCGGTGCTCGCCGAGCGGCTGCGGTTGCTCGCCGGGGCCGAGTTGACGCTCGACCTGCGATTCCGCGGCGACACCCTGGTCGCCGGGTTGGCAGCGTGCCAGGCGAACCGCTGCACGCTCGCCGTCCGGCACGGGGCGCAGATCGCGCTGCTCGACGTGCCTGTCGACGCGGCGGCGCCGGCACTCGTCGAGCTGATCGGCCCCGTCACGCCCGGTCCAGGTGCCGTGGTGACGCTGCCGGCGGCGACACTCGACGCTGCCCGATCCGTTGCGCCCGACGATCCGGGCCGGTTCGCCGAAGAGCTCGTGTGGCGAGGCGTTCCCCGGCTCGACGCCGGCCGCCTGGTCCGGATGTGTTCCGGCGTGCGTCAACGCGGGCAGTTCGGAGCCACCGGCCGGCCCGGGGGCGGCCGGCGCCGTCGGGCGCCGTACGTGGTGGGGATGCACCGCACCGACGACGGGCACTTCCGCCAGCTCCGGCGGACCGAATCGGGCACCACCACCGTGACCATCGGGCCGGTGACGGCACAAGGGCTGGTCGACGACCTGGCCGACCTCGCAGGCGCCGTGGTCGGTTCAGGGATCTGAACCGACCACACCCCGCTTTCGGCAGCGGCCTTCAGGTTGGAGCGACGGCTACGCGGCCGCATCCACGCCGACCCGCAGGGAACCGGCGACTCGCGCACCGAAAGGGGCGACTCGTGGGCAGGGAACGGGCGACTCGCGCACCAGGAACGGGCGACTCGCGCGCGGGAAAGGGGCGACTCGCGGGGCAGGGAAGGGCGCTCGAGCACGCCCGGCGGGCGACTCGCGCACGGGGAACGGGCGACTCGCGGGCTTTACAGGGGGGCGGCCGGGCGGGGCTCGATTCGGCCCCCGGAGGCCGGGGGCAGCGGGTCGGCCACCGGTGCCAGTACGCGGTGGTTCTCCGGGTCGGGCACCACCTCGTCGGCGCTGTTGCGGTACTCCAGCTGTCCGTCCGGGCCGAGGTCGGCCACGTAGCCCGCAGCGGCGAGCTGCTCCTCGTCCAGATCGACCAGCAGCTCCCAGCGGCTCGGCACCACCATGTAGTCGGGCCAGGGCAGGTGGCCGTAGGCGTCGTGCAGGTCGGCGAGCAGCCCGACGAACACCTGCTGCCAGCGCAGCGGCATCGACTGGGCCAGCGAGCGCGGCACCACGAGATGGTCGTCGGTGGCGCCCGGTGCGGGCCCGTCGAGGTAGTCCTGCAGTGGCGTGGTGGACGCCGGAACGAAGGGTTCGGGGGGCATTGCTACTCCTGCTCGTACGTGGCCGCCGACCACGACCCTAGGCACGGTTCGGTGTGGTGCCGGGCCGAGTGGCCAGCGGCACGAGCTCCGCATAGTCCCACGGCACCGGCCGCACTCTGACGGATTGTCCGGTGTAGGGCGCCTCCACCATCTGCCCGTTGCCCATGTAGAGCACCACGTGATGGATGGTGGCCGGGTCCGACGGATCGGTGGCGTAGAAGAGCAGGTCACCGGGCTGTGCCTGAGCGACCGGCACGTGGCCACCGGCGTAGAACTGCTGCCTCGACACTCGGGGCAGGTTGATCCCGGCGGCCTGGAAGGCGCGCAGCATCAACCCGGAACAGTCATAGGTGTTGGGTCCGGTCGCACCCCACACGTACGGCTTCCCGACCTCCTTGAGCGCGAAGGCGATGGCCGCGCCCGCTGCGCCGTCGGGAAGCACGCTGGTCTGCCCGCACCCCGCCGGGTCGGACACGTCGGCCAACTGCTTCACGAGATCGGCGGCCAGGCCCTCCCACTTGGCGTACGCGTCGGGGAACGCCGAGCGCTGGACGGTCTGCGCCGCCACCGTGACGGGCATGTCGGCCCACCCCGGCACCGCCAGGAGTCGCTGGATGAAGATCGTGGTGCTGTACGTCGGATCGGTGACCTGGGACGGCGACCCCCAACCTTGGGACGGGCGCTGCTGGAAGAGCCCCAGCGAGTCCCGGTCGCCGTAGTTGATGTTGCGCAGGGTGGACTCCTGCATGGCCGTGGCGAGCGCGACGAGCCACGCCCGCGGCGGAGCCCCCAGGTTGCGGGCGACCTGGATGATCGTGGCGGCGTTGCGCCGCTGGTCATCGCTCAGGTCGGCGGCCCGCAGCGGCGCCCGGCCACTCGCGAGAGGGCTCGAGTCCAGCCCGGCGTCACACGGTCCGTACGACGCGGACTGGCCGCCTCCCCCGCCCGTGCTGAACGCGATGAAGCCGATGCCCAGGAAGAGACCGAGCGCGGCGGCGATCGCCACGAACGGGACGAGGAGCCGCAGCGGCCGCAGGACGTTCATTGCGTGCCCACGGCGTCACGCCCGGTCGTAGCCGGCGACCCGCCAGCCCTCGGTGTCGGTGTCGACGACGAGGACGACCAGGGTGAGAGCGTCCGTCGGCACCTGGACCTGCACCGAGTGCGGGGCGACCCGCACCGCGCGCGGCTCCCCGGTGACCCGGGTGGCCGGGATGTTGCCCGGGTCGACACCGCTGAGGACCCCCAGATACTCATCGGTCGTTGTGGGCCGGAGGCCGTCGAGCCACGCCTGCGCGGTGGTGCCGGCGGGCGGGCGGACCCAGGCGGCGGACCACCGGGCCGCCACCGAGAGCGCCGCCGCCGGTGCTCGCGAGAGCGGAAGGGTGGTGGGCTCGAGGTCCGGCACAGGGGGGAGCGCCGTCGGGGCGGGAGTCACGGGGACGGCAGCGGATCCCGGGAGCCGGGTGGCGGACGGGGCGGCCCCGGTGGACGACGGCGAGGCGAGCAGGCCGCGGCCTGCCGAGCCTCCCCCGAGGGCGTTGACGCCGATGCTCACACCGGCTGCCACGGCGATGACGAGGATCCCGGTGACGGCGAGCCGGGCGGGGGACCGGAGAGGCCACTGCCAGATCGACCGATAGGCAGCGGCGCGCCCGCGCGGGGACCTAATCGGCACGGCCGGACCCGCCGCTCGGGCTGTAGGCCGCCGGCGTGGAACGGGGCCGGTAGATGCGGTACACCGGGACACCGTCGACGATCTCGGCACGCACCGGGCGCGCGCCACCGGGGCGCAACGGCACCGAGTCGGGGCGGCGGTAGATCACGCGTTCGTCGACCTCGCCGGGATCGGCCCAGCTCGGCGTTGCTCCCCCGGCACCGACACCACCGGACCCGGTGGGGAGGGCCGGACGGCGCGCGCCCGGGACGAGCCGCTCCGACGAGGGCGCCTCGGCCTCGGTTCGCTGTCGCGGCACCCGCGCGCTCGCCTGGGTGGGAATCCGGATCCCCGGCTCTGCCTCGGGACGCCCGCCGTCCGGGTAGCCGTACGTCGAAGCCGCCCCGCGGCGCTCGTCCCACCACCGGGTCTGCCGGTCCTCGGTCGGTCCACCGCGCACCCGCTGCCAGACGCGGGACATGGGGCCGGCACCGGCACCCGGCACGATTCCCCCGAACTGCTCGCGGGTGAGCGACACCATCGACACGAGGCGCCGGAACGGGCGGGCGACGGCCCACAGGACCACGGTGACGACCCCCGTGACGAGCAGCGCGAGCCACAGGTCGACGCCGCTGCCCGGCCGGAACAACGACACCACCAGCAGCGCGTGCAATCCGGCGAGAGCCCCCACGACGAGCGTGTTCACGATCGCCGCGCCGGCGACGCGCAACACCGACGGCAGGATGTCGGGCTTGAGAATGGCCACCACCGCGACCGCGGGCGCGGTCATCACCATCAGCCGCAGCAGCAGCATCGCCACCAGCACGAGCACCTTGGAGAGCAGCTGGAACAGCGCGATGCACAACGCCTGCACCACCGCCAGGATCCCGACGCCGATACGGCTGCCGGACTTGCCCTGGAAGTAGGAGTAGCGGTCCCCCATGCGGCCCGCGAGCGCGGCGAAGTCGGCCTTCTTCTGCTCGGCGAGCTGCACCGTGTCGCGACCCTCGGCGACCTCGGGTTTCGTGAACGTCTGCGCGCGCAGCAGGTCGCGGCCGAGCTCCTTCGCCTGAGGAACGTCGGGCGACCCGAACTCACCCCGCAGCCAGTTCTGGTAGATCACCTGGTCGACGAGCACCGTTGGCAGCGTGTCGCGGTCGCCGAGCCCGACCTGCCCGAGGAAGCCCTGCTGCATGTCGGTGACGCCGTTGAGCAGCAGGGGGTCGGCCGCCTTCGCCCAGTCGACCGGCGCCAGGTACGCCGCCGAGCCCACCAGCAGGGCGAGCGCCGCGAACGCCGCACGCTGGGTCTGGCGGGCGAGGTCACCGCGCAGCGCGAGCACGAGGAGCAGCACGGCCAGAACGAGCAGCGCGAGGCCGACCCACGTGGTGAACACCGCGTCGTACATCGCCCGCGTGCCGTCGCCGATGAGCTGGTCGAGCGGGGCGAGCAGCTCCCCGCCGTCGGCGATCAGATAATGGGCCCAGTTCACCCCGGCGACGGCGAACTTCGCGACGTTGAAGGTCTGGTTGCCCAGCCAGGTGTCGGTGGAGGTCGCGGGGTTGACCACCGTTCCGGCGCACCCGAGGTCGTAGGTGTACCAGACGAGGCCCGCGTACCCGACCTCGTCGTACACGCTGCCAGGCTCCCCCACCCCGTAGGTAGGAGGATCGAGCGAACCCACCAGCCCCGTCCCCGGCCGGTCCGGCTCCGGCGACTCCTTGCAGTCCAGCGACTGCGCGAAGGCGGGCTGCCCGAGCAGTATCGAACCGCCGACGAGCCCGGTGACGATCAGCAGTGCGACCCGACGCCGCGGCCTCTCGGTGCGAGGCAGGCGAGTCGGCCCCGCGTGAGCGCGGGCCCGGCGACGACGCCACGAGTCCGCCAGCACGGCGGCAGCCAGCACCAGTGCCACCGGCAGCCAACCTGCGACCGGCGGCAGCCCCCCGGGCATCACCGACGGGCCTCCCCGACCGTACGTATGCGGTCCTGGCCGTGGCCGACGGGATCACCGTTGCCATTGCCGTTGCCGGGGTGTCGATCGTCGGCGCCGGTGTCGACGTCGCCGAGGAGATCGAGCTCCTCGTCATCGAGGAGCTCGTTGACGCTGCCCGCGCCGCTGCCGTTGACCGGGCCGCCTGCCCGGGTGGACGCACCGGCCACCAGCAGGCCGTCGGGGTCGTCGAGGTCGGCGAACTCCTCGTCGAGATCGTCGCCGAGGTCCTCGGGGGAGCGACGGAGCCCACCAGGGCTGTACAGGGTGTGGCCGGGAGGCACAGGAGCTGGGGGGGCGGGTTCGTCCGGGGCACGCACCGCCGCGGGTGCGGTCGCTGCCGGAACGCCACGGACGGAGACACGGCTGGCGTCGGGGTTGGTGTCGAGTGCCTCGCGCACGTGCTCGAGATGTGGCGCCTCGAGGTCGATGCGGATCTTCTCGACGCCGCCGTGCCCGTCGGCGAAGATGAACTGCCGCGGGGTGTCGTCGGGCCGGTCGTCGTGCCGGGGCCGGGGGGACAGCGTGCCGAGCATCTGCTCGTACCCGACGCCGGTGGGCACCTTCAGCAGGCGCAGTGCCTCGCTCTGCGCCTCCTCGTCGTCGGTGCGTCCGACGAAGACGGCGTTGACGAGCGACGCGAACCCCGAGACCCGCAGCAGGTCACCGGCGAGCTGGGAGGCGAACAGCGCCCGGACGTTGAACTTCCGCGAGTCGCGGGCGAGCCGGTCGATGAGCACCTTGCCGGTGGGCACCTGGGAGAGGAAGTGGGTCTCGTCGAGTGCGACGCCCTTGCGCAGGTTGCGGTCGGCGTCGTAGATCGTGCGCTGCGTGAGCCAGGACGCCAGGTTGAGCAGCTCCACGGCGAGCGACTCGCCATCGGTCCACTCCTCACGGGGGCTGCCGGGCCGCGGCAGCGTCATGCCCTGCATGGTGAGCACCGTGAGGCGGTACTCCCGGTCGGCCTGCCACGGGTCGTCGCGGGAGGTGTCGGGGAACAGCAGCGCCGCCTGGGGCAGCTCCCTGCGCTCCTCCAGGAAGTCGGCCACCACGCCGGCGTGGTCCTCGCCGTCGCGCGCGTGCCGGCGCAGCGCGTCGATCACCTGACCCGGGTGCCGGTCGGTGGCGCCACCGACCTCCCGCACCGCACGGAGCAGCACGATGCGGGTGTGCGGCAGCCGCGCGACGTCGTAGGGCAGGAGCCCGGTGAGAACGTCGAGAACGAGCCGTCGTCTGGTGGCCGCGGCGAGGGAGCGCTCACGCCGCCACGCCCGCTCGGGGTCCTCCTCGTCGAGGAAGTGCTCGGGACGCGGCTCGGCGACCACCCGGTACGGGTTGAGGATGCCGGGGTCGGCGCGGAGCAGGTTGATGTGGCGGCTGAACGGCGCGAGCTCGGGCAGGCGGGTGAGCTCCGCGAGCGGGCCCGACGGGTCGAGAACCGTCCAGCGGGCCCCGGCCCGCAGCGTCTTGTAGACGATCACCCCGGTGAGGAACGACTTGCCCGATCCCAGCCCGCCGACCACCGCGGTGAGGCCGGACGCCCTGCGCACCTCCTGCGCGAGCCACGGGTCCCAGGCCACGGGGCGGCGAGTGGCTGTGCACGTCTCACCGATCATGATGCCGCGCCGGTCGCCGACCGACGCGGTGGCCGCGGGAACGGCCGACGCCGCCCACGTGACCGAGCCCCGCCGCCGGTAGGCGGTGGACGCGAGCGGCTCACCCGGGATGAACTCGCGGGCGAAGCGGTACTGCGCCTCGGGGTGCTCGATCTGCACCTTCGGCCGGTACACGTCGAGCACCTGCTGCGCCCTGCTGACCGCCTCGGCCTCGTCCTTGCCCGACACCGCGACCCGCCACCAGCCGTAGAGGCGGGTGTTGAGCTGGGTGAGCCCGGTGGTCAGCTCGTCCTCGACCTCCAGTACGCGGTCGGCCTGCCGGGCCAGCGACATCGGCGGGTCGAGATCGTGGTCGTGCGTGTAGTGCCGGATCTGGCTGCGCACCTTTCCCATCTGGCGCTGCAGCTCGCCCGCCACCTCCTCGGGACGCCGGACGTAGATCCGCGCCGACCACTCCACCGGGAAGGGGAGCCGGTCGGAGTGCTGCATCCACGGGTCGTCCACCTCGGGGATCCGCAGCCCGTCCATCAGCCCCACGGACAGCACGGCGACGTTCCGCGAGACGGTCTGCGTGCGTAGTCGCCCGACCACGCGAACGGTGGGCGCGTAGGGCTCCTGGTGCATGTCGATGCCGTCGGTGAACGCCGCGAGGTCCTCGGTCTCCCACCGGCTGACCCCGCCGGGCACCATCGAGAGCGTGCGCGGGGCAGGCAGGCCGAGCGCGCACGAACGGTGCATCAGCCAGGAGATGTCGTCGGCCGAGGCCGGCACGGCGTCGAGTCCGCTGCCGGCGACGAGCGAGTCGAGGTGCCCCACCTCGGTGGACAGCGCAGCGATCTCGGCGCGCACCGCCGCGGGCGCGACCCTGCCCAGGACCGGCGCCGCCCGTTCGACCCAGCGGTCGAGCACGCTCCGCCCGGAGACCTCGATGCCGAGGAAGACCTCCTTGTCCGACATCGACAGGCCCATCAGGTGCCGTTGCTCACCCTCGAGGAACCCGTCCCAGCCCAGTGCGCCCGCGACGTCCGGCATCCGGCCGAGGGCGTTGTGGTCGAACGACTCGGCCCACATGTGGACCGGGTAGGGCCTGGTGGTGACCCGCAGGTGCAGCCAGCGGCCCTGCAGCTCTCCCAGCTGAGCGGCGATCTGCCGGATCAGCACCTCGCGCTGCGAGTCGCTGCGGAAGCTCCAGGCCTGCGCAGCGAGCCGGTACCAGGCCATCACCTGGGTGCCGGTACGGGTCAGATGACCCTCGATCGAGCGCAGCGCGATCTGGGGGACGTACTTCGGCAGTCCGGCCTCACCGGCCAACGCGCGACCACGGCGACCGCCACGCTGTCTCTCGAGTGGGCTGCTGTCGCGACGGGCGTCACGTCGCGCCACGTGAACGTCCCTTTCCACGCCCGGCCGCCGCCCGGCCCTTCGTCCGCGAGGTCTGCCACGAATCGCGTTCCGCGGGCACCTTCGGCGCCTTCGGTGTTTTCGATGCCTTCGCCTTGGCCTTGCGGGCCCGGACGACCGGCCCGACGCGTACGTGGTCGGAGCGGACCTCGCCGCCGCCGACTGCCGTGCGCACCCTCGGCCCGGTGATCTCGTGACGGAAGAGCTCCACAACCTGCCCGAGGGGTCGTTCGTAGTTGATGCGCTGCCCGAGGAACCGGGTGATCACGACGGTGATCACCAGGGCCCATGCTACGGAGAAGAAGTCGAGCCCGATGCCGACCCGTCGTTGCACGAACATGACGCCGATCATGACGAGCAGGCCGAGCCCGTAGCTGACGTACCGCGCACGCCACGGGAAGGTCGCGCGAGGTGGCCCCAGCCAGACGGAGTCGACGCGGTAGATCTCGTCGTCGGTGCGAACGAGCAACTGATCACCCGACGAGGAGGCTTGCCAGGAAGTTGCCGATCTGCGGACCGTTGCCCGAGACGGCGATCCCGAGCGCCACCAGCCCGACGAGCAGTCCCACGCTTCGACGCGCCACGCCCGCGTTGTCACCACGGCCGCCGATCCACAGCAGGATGATCGCGATACCCAGCAGCACGAGCGGGACGACGTTGTCTTGGATCCACCCCTGGAGCCCGTTGGTGGTCAGCCCTTGCGCGTAGTGCGCAAGCGCCTCTGGTCCGGTCATACGGCTCCTCCTTGCGGCGTTACCCACCCGAGGCTGCCCGTACCCGACCCCCCCGGGCTGGTGATACCCGAACGTGTCGACTCGGCTATCCAGCGTTGAGTAGACCATGCTGACCAGCGGGAGCATAGAGGGTCGCCCGCACGGCGGGCATCAGGTCACACAACGAGCGATGTGCACCGCCGACAGGGTGACTGACCTGGGGATCGTTCGCCCTCCGACTGTCTGGACTGATCGAGTGACGCGGCCCCCAACCGACCTTCGGGCGCCACTTTCCACACCGCGACGTGTCGAATCGCGCTCACTGTTACCGGCCGGTAAGTTGACCCCTGATCGGCCCGAACGTTCCCGGTCGCGAGCCGGAGACGGCGGTCTACCCTGCTCCGCAACGGCCCGCGGCGCCACCGCCGCTGACCAGCCCTGGGAGGAAGCCCGTGGTTGTCAGACTGGTCATCGGACTGGCGATGACAGTGATCGCCGTGGCGGTGTCCGGCCGTCGCGCACTGTGGCTCTACCGGCTGATCAAGTCCGGTCAGCCGGCCCACGACCGCACGAACGCCCTCAACGAGCGCCTACGGGCCCAGCTCGTGGAGGTCTTCGGGCAGCGCAAGCTGCTGCGGTGGTCGGTCCCGGGACTGGCGCACTTCTTCACGTTCTGGGCCTTCGTGATCTTGATCACGGTGTACCTCGAGGCGTACGGAGCGCTGTTCGACCACGACTTCCACATCCCGCTGATCGGCCGGTGGCCGGTGCTCGGGTTCCTCCAGGACTTCATCGCCGCCGCGGCGTTGATCTCGCTCGGGGTCTTCTCGGTGATCCGGCTGCGCAACGCGCCCGAGCGCGAGGCACGGGCGTCGCGGTTCTACGGCTCGCACACCGGGGGCGCGTGGCTGATCCTCTTCATGATCTTCAACGTGCTGTGGACGATGTTCTTCTTCCGCGGCGCGTCCTCGGCGCTGGGCGTGTTCCCCTACACCTCGGGCGCGTTCGTCTCGATCGGCGTCGGCCACCTGTTCGACGGCCTGTCCACGGGCACCCTCGAGGTGCTGGAGAGCGTCGGCCTGCTGCTGCACATCGGCGTGATGCTGGTCTTCACGGTGATCATCGCCTACAGCAAGCACCTGCACATCTTCACCGCGCCGATCAACGTCTCGGCCAAGCGCCTGCCCAAGGCGCTGGGTCCGCTGCCGGTGATGGAGTCGAACGGCAAGCCGATCGACTTCGAGGATCCGGGCGAGGACGACGTGTTCGGGCGCGGCAAGGTCGAGGACTTCACGTGGAAGGGCATGCTCGACTTCGCGACCTGCACCGAGTGCGGTCGCTGCCAGAGCCAGTGCCCGGCCTGGAACACCGGCAAGCCGCTCTCGCCGAAGCTCGTGATCATGGACCTTCGCGACCACCTGCTCGCGAAGGCGCCCTACATCATCGGCGGGAAAGACATGCCCGACGAGGGAGCCGTCTCGGTCACCGGCGGTGCCGACCAGGCCGGCGGGAACGGCCACCACGTGCCGGAGTCCGGTTTCGGCCGGGTTCCGGGCTCCGGGCCCGAGCAGGCCGCGCGGCCGCTGGTCGGCACCCTGGAGCAGGGCGGGGTGATCGATCCTGACGTCCTGTGGTCCTGCACCACGTGCGGCGCGTGCGTGGAGCAGTGCCCGGTGGACATCGAGCACGTCGACCACATCGTCGACATGCGCCGGCACCAGGTGCTCATCGAGTCGGAGTTCCCCTCCGAGCTCGGCGTGCTGTTCCGCAACCTGGAGAACAAGGGCAATCCCTGGGGGCAGAACGCCAAGGACCGGCTGGACTGGACCAAGAACCTCGACTTCGAGGTGCCGGTGTTCGAGGGCGAGCTGTCCGCCGACACCGAGTACCTCTTCTGGGTCGGCTGCGCCGGCGCGTTCGACGACAACGCCAAGAAGACGGTGCGGGCCACCGCCGAACTGCTGCACCGCGCGGGCGTCGGGTACGTCGTGCTCGGCCCGGAGGAGAGCTGCACCGGCGACCCGGCGCGCCGCTCGGGCAACGAGTTCCTGTTCCAGATGCTCGCCCAGCAGAACGTCGAGGTCCTCAACGCCGTGTTCGAGGGCCGGGAGCCGGGCACCCGCAAGATCGTCACGACCTGCCCGCACTGCCTCAACACCCTCGGGCGGGAGTACCCCCAGCTCGACGGGCAGTACGAGGTGGTGCACCACACGCAGCTGCTGAACAAGCTCGTGCGCGAGGGCAAGCTCGTCCCGGTCGCCGCGCCCGACGGCGCGCTGACCGACGTCACCTACCACGACCCGTGCTACCTCGGCCGGCACAACGAGATCTACGAGGAGCCCCGCGAGCTCGTCGGCGCGGCCGGGGTGAAGCTCAACGAGATGCCGCGCCACGCCGACCGTTCCTTCTGCTGCGGCGCCGGCGGTGCCCGCATGTGGATGGAGGAGAAGATCGGCAAGCGGGTCAACCTCGAACGCGTCGACGAGGCACTGGGCACCGGTGCGGAGAAGATCGCCACCGGCTGCCCGTTCTGCCGCGTGATGTTCTCCGACGGCCTGACCCAGCGGCAGAGCGAGGACAAGGGTGCGGGCGTCGAGATCCTCGACGTCTCCCAGATGCTGCTCGCCTCGGTCCGGCGGGGTGACACCGACAGCTCCGCCACCAACGGCTCCGTGGACGCGGTGGGGGCGGGCTCGCCACCCACGGCCGACACCACTCCCCCCGGCGGAACCCAGGTCAACGGGCCGGGCGACGAGTCGGCGGTCACCGCCGAACCCGACGGTGACGTGTCGGTGGGCGGGTCGGTCACCGGCGGCGCGGAGCCGAAGGGCGCCCGGCCGGGCGACCCCACAGCTCAGGAGGGTCGGCCGAGCGGAGACTGACCCGGGACGACGACCGGTCTCAGCAGGGACGGAAACCGGTCACGACGTACCGGGACGGGGCGACGGCCTCGATGGTGAGATGGCCGACCTGCGGACCTGCGGGGGTCGTCGAGCCCCAGTCCATGCTGCACGCGTCGGCCTCGAGTCCCGTCGGAGTGGGCGTGGTGGGGACGTTCGCCTGGGCGTACAGGATCCGATCGGACACGCGCGCGGCGAGCGCCATCACCGCGGCCGCGCAGTCGGGCTGTCCGACCGAAGCGGCGAACGGTGCTCGGGCAGGCTCGGCCAGCAGGTTGTCGCACACTGCACCGGGGCTGCCCAGGGCGATCCGGTTGAGCATGGATGGCAGCACGCTCTGCGGACGGGGTGCGCCCTGATCCGCCTTGCTCTCCTGCTGCAACTGCGCATAGGACGCCGCCGCCTGCTGCTGCTGGCGAACGGTGGTGAAGGCGAATCCGACGCCGGTGATCAGGCACAGCACCGCACCCCCCGCCGCGAGGCGCCACCAGGGCAGCTGGGCGAGCCCCGCGAGCAGCACTCCGATGCTCGCTGCCAGCGCCCAGGCCCACGGCCCGGTGCTCATCATCAGCCCGACGACGACCACCAGCCCGGCGAGGGGCAGGTCCCATCCGCGCAGCGGACCGTCGAGCCGCAGCAACCGCAGGACGACGAGCGCTCCGAGTCCGGCCAGCCAGGGGATCCACGACAGGCCGGAGAACGGCCACAGCAGGACGGCGGCCGCGGTGATCGCGAGCCCGGCGGCGCCGCGCGGAGACCGGATGAGCCGCCGCCAGTCGAAGCGGGGGCGGGCCTTCGGACCGCGAGGCGGAGGGCCCGGAGGCGGCGGGGGTGGCGGGCCGGGGACTGCTGGTGGGGGAACCTGCGGACGCGCCGCGGGCAGCCACGGAGGCGGGGTGGGTCGTGGCGGTTCCATCGGCATCCGAATCTACTGCTCGGACGGTCCGTGTCCCAGTGGTAGCGCTGGGTCAGCTCCGGCGTCCCGCGCGGCGCCACTCCTGGGGCGCCGACCCGTGGCTGCGCCGGAACCGCTTGATGAAGTAGCTGGCGTCGCGGTAGCCGACCCGGGCGCCGACGGTCTCCACCGTGAGGTCGGTCTCGGCCAGGAGACGGCGAGCCTCCGTCATGCGCCGCTCGGTGATCCACTCCTGGACCGTGCGCCCGGTCTTGCGCCCGACCACCGTCGTGAGGTGGCCGGGGGTGAGGCCCACGGCACGCGCGACGTCGCTCAGCGAGATCGGGCTCCGGTAGCGCGCCTCGATGACGTCGAAGACCGCGGCGAGCATCGGCTCGTCCCGCAGCGTGAGGTCCCCGGACACGTCGGTGACCAGCCGGGAGACGGCGACGAGCAGGAGCGTGAGGTGCGCCAGCACGGCCTCGTTGTAGCCGTCCCGCCGTTCGTGCAGCTCGCGTTCCAGCGCGGCGAGCTGCGATATGAAGCCGGGCCGGTCGGCGGCCGGCACGTGGAGCCGTTGCGCGCCACCCGCCAGGCCACGGACGAACGGGAACAGCAGCGGGTGGGCGCGCCAGGACAGGAACGCCCCGGGAAGGCTCGGCTCGACGACGTCGGACGGGAAGAAGACCGCCCACGCCTCGGGCACCCCCGTGCCGACCATCCGGTCGGGCGTCACGACCTCGCCGGGTGCCAGCACGAACACGTCGCCGGTGCCGAGCCGCCACTCGTGGTCGTTGATCCGCATCGAACCGCCGCCGCGCTCGACGTAGAGCAGCACGAGGAAGTCGTGTGCGTGGGTGCGCACGGACCCGTGCTCCTGGCGCGCTCCGGGGGAGCGCACCACGCTGACCGGCGGTACCCCGGGCAGCCGGGGGTAGGTGTGGACGGGGACGTCCCGCCCGCCACGGCCGATGGCAGGAAGAACCGAGGATCGTCCTACTGAACCCGCGGATCCGTCATTGGCCGCAGCTGATGTGCGATCAAGACTGGAGGACGACACCGGACGATCGTCGCATACAGCAGAGGACCTCCACGATGGCCGAACAGGCACCACAGCACGCGGGGCACGGGCACGGCTACCTGCCCGCAATGGGCCACGACCGCCTGCTGCCCTACTACGACGTGTTCACCTGGCTGCTGGGCGCACGCTCCCTGCACCGCACACTGGCCGACCAGGCAGGCATCGCTCCCGGTCAGCGTGTTCTGGAGATCGGGTGCGGCACCGGCAACCTGACGCTGCTGGCGGCGCGGCGGCAGCCCCGGGCGACGGTGGTGGGCCTCGACCCCGACCCGTTGGCCCTCGCGCGCGCCCGGCGCAAGTCCGCGCGCCACGGCACCCCCGTTCAGTGGGACCTCGGCAGCGCGGCAGCACTGCCCTACCCGGACGAGAGCGTCGACCGCGTGTTGTCCTGCCTGATGCTCCACCACATCGAGGAGGGCGAGAAGGACCAGGTCCTGAGCGAGGCCAGGCGCGTGCTGCGGCCGGGAGGTCGGCTGCACCTCGTCGACTTCGCGGGCGACGATCGCCGCGGGCTCCTCAGCCGGCTGACGCGCCGCCACCCGCGTCTGCACGACAACGCCGGAGACCGGATCCCCGCCCGCATGCGCGAGGTGGGCCTCAGCGACGTCTCCGACCTCGGCCCGGGCCGGCTCGGCGTCAGGTTCTACCGCGCCACCCGCTGAGTGACGGTCAGAGCCATCCGCGGTCGCGCGCCCGCTCCACCGCTTCGAGCCGCGTGCTGGCACCGAGCTTCTGCATCGCCGACGACAGGTAGTTGCGCACGGTGCCGGGCGAGAGGTGCACGCGCCGGGCGATGTCGGCGGCCGTGCCCGCCCCGTCGACGGCTCGGAGCACCTCGAGCTCACGCCCGGTGAGTGGGCACTCCTCGGTCATGAGTGCCGTCATCGCCAGTTCGGGGTCGACGTAGCGCCCGCCACCGTGCACCCGGCGGATCACGTCGGCGAGCATGCTGGCCGGGGCGCTCTTCGTGAGAAACCCGGTGGCACCCGCCGCGAGCGCCCTGCGCAACACGCCGGGCCGCGCGTGCCGGGTGAGGATGATGCACCTGGTGGCCGGCTCGTTCACGGCGACCCACTGGGCCACCTCGGCGCCATCGCGGCCCGGCATCTCGACGTCGAGCACGGCCACGTCCGGACGATGCCTGCGGACGCTCGCGATGGCCTCGTCACCGGTACCGGCCTCCGCGACGACGATCAGGTCGGGCTCCAGCCCGAGCAGCGCGCCGACGGCGCCGCGCGTCAGGGACTCGTCGTCGGCGAGCACGAGACGGATCCGGCCGTCCGACCCGGTCACCGGGACGCTCCGGGCAGCACGGCCTCGACGCGGAAGGTGCCGTCCGGACCGGGGCCGGCGTCGAGCCGGCCCGCGTGCTCGTGGAGGTAACGGCCGAGCGCGACCAGCCCGGTACCGGGGTCGGCACCGTCGCCCGGCAGCGCCCCGTCGTTGACCACTCTCAGCCTCGCCTGCCGGTCCGACACCTCGATCTCGATCGTGCAGTGGCTCGGTTCGGCGTGGCGCAGCACGTTCGTCATCGCCTCCCGCAGCACGCGGCCGAACACGTTGCGCGCCGTGGGCCCGACCGATGCCGGGTCGCCGCGCACGACCAGGGCCACGCCTGCGGAGTCGAGCACGGCGCGGGCTCCGGCCAGCTCGGTGACCAGGTCGGTGCTGCGGGCGTCGCGCACGAGCGCCCGGACCTCGGTGAGCGACTCGCGAGCCACCCGCTGCACCTCGTCCATCTCGGCGCGGGCCCGGTCCGGGTCCGCGGCCTGCAGCCGCGACGCCAGTTCGCTCTTGAACGCGACCACCTCCAGCGCGTGGCCGAGGATGTCGTGCAGGTCGTCGGCCAGCCGCAGCCGCTCGCGGGCGGTGGCGAGCTCGGCGGCCGCGCGGCGGGAGTCGTCCAGATCGGTGACGGCTTTGAGCCACCACAGCCGCTCGACGTCGAGTGTCCACATCGACCCGACGAAGAACGCCGCGAGGCCGGCGAAGACGAACGGGGACGGCGGCCACAAGGACTCGTCGAGGACCGCGAGCATGATCACGTAGCCGAAGCCGAACACCGCAACGACGGTCGAGACCACCCAGGCCGCGGCCCAGCGTGCGCGCAGCCCACCGATGATGTCGCCGAGCAGCACGCCCGTGACCATCGACCAGACGAACCCGATCGGTCCGCCGGCGAGCGCGACCAGCGACACGGCCAGCCCGACCGCTGCCGCGGCGATCATGAACCAGGTCGGAGCCCGCCGGCCGAGCGACTTCGTGAGCTCCCGGATCCGCCAGACGTGCAGGACCAGCGCGGCGACGAACAGGGCCAGCAGCGCTGCAATGAACCCGCCGGACGGCCACTCGTACAGCGCGATCGTCATCGGGACCACGAACAGGTACCCGATGGTGATCAGCAACCCGATCCGACCGAACCGGCGCGCCGCTCTGACCTTCCGCTCCTCGGCTCCGACCAGCGGCGAGACGTCCACGACGGGAAACCTAGCCAACGGGAGGCCACCGGGCCCGGAGTTGATGACACCTGTCATCCCCGCCTCTGCCGGTTGTCAGCTCGACCGGTTATCAGCGGTACTACTGGCGCCCGCCCCCCGGCAGAGATCGTGATGGCATGACACAGACGACAGATCGGGCAGGCCCCGGTGCGACGGCATCCCCGGACACCCAGCTCGCCATCGCCGTGCACGACCTGCACGTGCGCTACGGCGACTTCGAGGCCGTGCGCGGCATCGACCTGGACGTGCGCCGTGGCGAGATCTTCGCGCTGCTCGGCACGAACGGTGCCGGGAAGACCACGACGCTGGAGGTGCTGGAGGGCTTCGGCACCCGCAGCGGAGGCACGGTCGCCGTGCTCGGCCTCGACCCGGCGACGGAACGGGCGGCGCTGCAGGTGCGCATGGGCGTCCAGCTCCAGGAGGGTGGGTTCGTCGAGGAGCTGACGGTGGGCGAGACGCTCGCGCTCTGGCAGCGGCTCGTCGACCGGCCGGACCGCCCGGAGCGGCTGCTGGAGCGCTTCGACCTGCGCGCACGCCGCGACGTCTCCGTCGGGAAGCTCTCCGGCGGGGAGAAGCGGCGGCTCGACCTGGCACTGGCGGTGTGGGGATCGCCGGAGCTGGTGATCCTCGACGAGCCCACCACCGGGCTCGACCCGGAGTCGCGCAGGCGCACGTGGGACGCCATCCAGGAGCTGCAGGAGGCCGGCCGCACCGTCGTCCTCACCACGCACTACCTGGAGGAGGCCGAGGCTCTCGCCGACCGGGTGGCGATCATGCACGAGGGCCGGGTCGCCGTCACCGGGACGCTGGCGGAGATCGTCGCCGCTCAGCCTGCCCGCTTCTCGGCCACGCTCCCGGCGGAGATCGCCGACCTCCCGGAGCTCAGGGGAACGACACAGCGCGACGGCGAGCGGGTGCAGGTCCGGACCGACGACCTGCAGGGGGACCTCACGACGTTCCTGAGCTGGGCAGCCGCTCGAGGGGTGCGGCTGCCCGACCTGCGGGCCGCACCTGCCTCGCTGGCCGACATCTACCACGCAGTGCGTACCGACCAGATGGAGGTGACGCGGCCATGACCGCGACGACGACGGCGGCCACGGTGACGCCGGTGGGGCGGGTGCTGGCCCTGGCCACGACCGAGGTCCTGCTCATCCTGCGCAACAAGACGGTGGCGGTGTCCTCGATCCTGCTGCCGGTAGGGCTGGGCGTGTTCTGGACGTTCCAGTTCAGCAGCTACGGCGACCCGGCACGGCAGGCCGTGAGCATCACGCTGCAGCTGGCCGTGGCACTGGCGATGGGGATCTACATCACGGCGACGCAGACCCTCGTGGCCCGGCGACAGGCCCGCGTGCTGAAACGGATGCGGACCAGCGGGCTGTCCGACCGCGGGCTGCTCATGGCCACGCTGGCGCCGAGTGTCGTCCTCGGTCTCCTCCAGCTGGCGGTGTTCGCGGTGGTGAACGTGGCGACCGGGGCACCGATGCCGATCGACCCGCTGCCGCTCGTGCTCGCGGTGCTGGGCGGCCTGGCCCTCGTCGTCACGGCGGCGCTGGCGACGAGCGTCGTCACGCCGACGCCGGAACGTTCGCAGATCACCACGCTGCCGTTGATGTTCGTGATCCTCGGCGTCGGCGTCGTGGCGTCGCTCGCACCTGCGGAGGGGTGGTGGCCCGCACTCATGCTGGCGCCGGGCGCCGCAGTCGGCGACCTGGCCCAGCTCGCCATGA
This sequence comes from Pseudonocardia xinjiangensis, assembly GCF_050948425.1. Taxonomy (NCBI): domain Bacteria; kingdom Bacillati; phylum Actinomycetota; class Actinomycetes; order Pseudonocardiales; family Pseudonocardiaceae; genus Pseudonocardia; species Pseudonocardia xinjiangensis. Next base: position 7,719,384 of record NZ_CP192009.1, read on the forward strand.
CGGGTGGCAGCTGGACGGCCGCCACAGCCGGGCTGCCGGCGATCCTGCCGGCACTCGTGGCCACCGTCGGCTGGCCGGTGCTGTTCGGGACGCTGGCCCTGCGCCGGTTCCGCTGGGACCCGCGGCACTGACGGCCGGGGAGGTCAGCGCCGGGTGTCGGCCCGGTGGAAGTTCAGGTGGGCCCGCGACGGCGTCGGCCCCCGCTGCCCCTGGTAGCGGGAGCCGACGCCGTCGCTGCCGTAGGGGCGCTCGGCGGGGCTCGACAGCCGGAACAGGCACAGCTGCCCGATCTTCATGCCCGGCCACAGGGTGATCGGCAGGTTCGCCACGTTGGACAGCTCGAGCGTGATGTGCCCGGTGAACCCGGGGTCGATGAAGCCGGCGGTGGAGTGGGTGAGCAGGCCCAGCCGCCCCAGGCTCGACTTGCCCTCCAGCCGCCCGGCCAGGTCGTCGGGCAGCGACACCGACTCGAAGGTGGAGCCCAGCACGAACTCGCCGGGGTGCAGCACGAAGGGCTCGTCGCCGTCGGGTTCGACGGGGGTCGTCAGCTCGTCCTGCTGCTGCGCCGGGTCGATGTGGGTGTAGCGGGAGTTCTGGAACACCCGGAAGAAACGGTCCAGCCGCACGTCGATGCTCGAGGGCTGGAGCATCGCTTCATCCCACGGGTCGAGCACGAGACGTCCGGCCTCGAGCTCCTTGCGCAGGTCACCGTCGGACAGCAGCACCAGGCCAGACTATCGGCGCCGCGTCAGACCTCGGTGTTGGTGGCCGGGTCGGTCATGGACGTGGGGAAGGTCGGGGAGAGCACCGGCGACGGGCACAGCCCGAACATCCATGCCACGGCCTGCTCGACCCGCGCGGCCTCGAGGCCGTCGGACGGCGGGGACGCCGGCTTCGGCGCGGCCCTGATGATCTGGCGGACCGTGGTCATGACGGCCGGGCTGAGGATGCTGCGGATCGAGTCGCCGGGCTCCGGGATGTGCGGTCCGTCGACGAGCACGGCGGGCGTGCCGAGGCCGGGAGCGTCGGTGACCAGCTCGGGGTCGTCCGAGACCAGCACGGCACTGGCCGCGATGAGCCAGACCAGCTCCGCGAGCGGCAGGTTGCGCACCACGGTGGCCCGGGGGTGGCCCAGCAGCGGGTAGGCGGCACCGTGGCTCGCCAGCTCGCCGTAGACGACGATCTCGATGTCGGGTTCGCGATCGAGCAGGTCGGGCAGACTGGCGAGGACGCCAAGCGAGTCGGGCCGGTCCAGCCCGACGAGCACCATCTGCGGACCGCCGGACCGCACCCGCCGGAGGAGCCGAGCGAAGCGGAGATCGGCCGGCCGGGGGTTGGCGGCCAGCGTGTCGCCCACCGAGATGGCGTTGGGCCCGACCGGGCTGCCCAGCGCGGCGTCGCCGGTGGTGGTGAGGAACAGCGACGCGAGCTGCCCGATGACGCGCCTGTTGGCCTCCTGCGGGAACGGGCAGAGCAGGTCGTCGCCCGCCACTCCCGCCTGCAGGTGCACGACCGGGATCTGCCGCCAGAATGCGACCTGGGCGGCCACCACGGCCGTCATGCCACCGCCGTAGACCATGACGGCGGAAGGGTCGAGATCGACGAGCAGCTCGTCGAGCCGCGTCATCAACAACGACGCGATCGCGGCCGGATGGGGACCGGGTGGCTCCCGCAACAGCTGCGTGACGTCGGCGGGCACTCCCAGCGACTCGAAGGCCTCGTGGACGGTCATCGGATCCGGACCGGTGGCGACGGTGAGAGCACGGATCCGGTCGGAGTCGGCGAACGCGGTGGCGACCGGGGCCAGTCGAGCGACCTCCGGGCGGCTCCCGGCGATCAGGAGCACGTCATGATCGTGATCCTGGGCAGGAAGCGAACCCAGGGGCTGGTCGAGCTCAGTCATGCTCGGGTCCTTCGCGGCCGGGGGAGCTGGCCTTACGGGGCTCCAGCAGTGTGAACCGGGTGTCTACCGGCCGTCGAGTCCCGATCTCACCAACCGGATCGTACGGGTGAGAACCACCCTGTTGGGTGTACAGGACTGGCCTTGCTCGTTACGGAGTGTGAGGTGCTAAGCTCCTTCATACACTCTGCGGATGTAGTTCAATGGTAGAACATCAGCTTCCCAAGCTGAATACGCGGGTTCGATTCCCGTCATCCGCTCCACATAGAAGGCCCAGGTCAGCGGCATTTCCCGCCGCGCTGGGCCTTCGTCGTGTCCGGGTCGCCGCGTGCGTCCGGAACGTCGTTGCCCGCGTGAGCCGAGGAGAACTCGTGACGGCGAAGCTGGACTTCAAGCGGGAACTGGCGTGCTACACGGCGAAGCGCAACTCTCCGCAGGTCACCCATGTGCCGGACCTGCAGTACCTCATGATCGACGGCCACGGCGACCCGAACACCCCCGTCTACGGGGACGCGGTCTCGGCCCTCTACCCGGTGGCCTACACGCTCAAGTTCGCCAGCAAGAAGATCCTCGACCGCGACTACGTCGTGATGCCGCTGGAGGGTCTGTGGTGGGCCGACGACATGGACACCTTCACCACCGCGCGGGACAAGACGCAGTGGGACTGGACTCTGATGATCATGGTTCCCGACTGGATCACGGCCGAGATGTTCACCGATGCCGTCGAGCAGGTCGGCCGCAAGGACCGACCGGCCCGACTCGACGACGTCCGCCTGGAGGCCCTGTCCGAGGGACGCTGCGTTCAGGCCCTGCACGTCGGGGCCTACGACGACGAGGCCGAACTGCTCCGGCACATGCACGAGGAGTTCGTCCCTGCCCAGGGCCTCAGAATGGTCGGGAAGCACCATGAGATCTACCTCAGCGATCCGCGGCGAGCCGAGCCGGCCAAGCTGCGCACGATCCTGCGACAGCCCGTAGCCGACGCGTGAGCCGTCAGATCTTCTGAGCGATCACGTAGCCCTGCGGCTGCGCCTCGTCAGGATCTGCCGGCCGGCCACCGGTGAAGACGACACGGAAGCCGGCGGCCTCCAGCCTCCCGGTGATCTCCTCGGTGGACAACCAGTAGATGTCGAACTCCACGCCGACGGTACGGCCGCCGCGTCTCAGCGAGTTGTCGCCTGCCTTGAAGGCGGTGGCGAAGAACCCGTTCGGCTCGATCACGCGGGCCAGCTCGCCGAACGCACGCGGGCGGGCGGCCGGGTGGAGATACATGAGCGAGTACCAGCTCACGACACCACCGAGCGAGGAGTCGGAGAACGGCAGATCACGCACATCAGCGACCTCGAAAGGGAAACCCGGGTAGTCACGACGTGCGATGCGGACCATTTCGGGCGACAGGTCGACCCCGTGCGGCTCCAGCCCGCGGCCGGCCACGAACGGCGCCAGGCGTCCCGATCCACAGCCGACGTCGCCGACTCTCCTGCTGCTTCCCGACTCCAGAACCAGGTCGCAGAACAAGCCCAGTACTGCTCGGTCGATCGGCATCCGGTCGAGCGCGTCGGCCAGTTTCTCCGCGTACAGTTCCGCGAGTTCGTCGTGGGCACGTCGAAGCTCGTCGGTACTGTCGTCCACGACAAGATCGTAGAGGGAGCATTTCCCGCCGGGATCAGTCCGGGAGCAGCGGGACCGAAAGGCCGGGTCCCGGCCGAGCAGCACGGCGCGGGTGACGGCCGCCGAACCGAAACGGTCGTGGACGGTGTCGAGCACCGCGTCGAGAGCGGTGCCCGCCTCCTCGTCGAACGGCAGCACCAGTTGCAGTGCGGCATCGTCGTCGAGGTTGGCGACCGCCACGCCGACGAGCGTGAGCCCCCGCTCATCGATCAGCGGCCTGGCCCGGGCCGCGAGCGCCCGCGCCGCGGTGAGGACCGCCTCGGTCGAGCAGGTCGGCTGGGGCAGGGTGTGGGAGCGCGAGACCCGCGAGTAGTCGCCGAACCGCAGCCGGAGCACGACGGTGCGCCCCACCCGGTCGGCGCCCCGCAACCGCCGGCAGATGCGGTCGACCAGCGCGACGACCACGGCGTCGACGGCCTCCGGAGTGCTCGGCGCCCGGCGGCTCATCGCCCGCTGGGACCCGATGGAGCGCCGGCGGCGGCCGGGCTGCACCGGCCGGGGGTCACGGTTGTGGGCGAGGGCGTGCAGATGCCGGCCCAGCGCCCCGCCGAGCAGGGAGACCAGGATCTTCTCAGGCAGTTCGGCGACCTCGCCGACCGTGCAGATCCCGTGCTCGTGCAGCTTGGCGGCCGTCACCTTGCCGACGCCCCAGAGCCGCTCCACCGCGAGCGGGTGGAGGAAGCCGAGCTCGTCGTCGGGCGGCACGACGAGCAGGCCGTCCGGCTTGGCCACCCCGCTCGCCACCTTCGCGAGGAACTTCGTCCGCGCCACCCCGACGGTGATCGGGAGCCCGACCCGTTCCAGCACCTCGGCGCGCAGCCGCGCCGCGATCCCGCTCGGCGGGCCGGCGATCCGGCGCAGCCCCGCGACGTCGAGGAACGCCTCGTCGATCGACAGGCCCTCCACCAGCGGTGTGGTGTTGCGGAACACCTCGAAGACCGCCTTGCTCGCGGCGGAGTAGGCGGACATCCGGGGCGGCACCACGATGGCCTGCGGACACAGCGACCGCGCCTGCGCGCCACCCATCGCCGTGACGACGCCGCAGGCCTTCGCCTCGTAGCTCGCGGCCAGCACGACACCGCCCCCGACGATCACCGGACGGCCGCGCAGCCGGCGGTCGTCGCGCTGCTCGACCGACGCGTAGAACGCGTCCAGGTCGGCATGCAGGATCGTCCCCTCGCCCGACACGAACATATGTTCGCATCGATCCGGTCACCGGGCATCGGAGTCACCCGATCAGCGGTCCGGCGTCATGCCTCAGAGCACCTGAGCCATCAACATGGTCGCGGGGCCGAATCCGGCCCGGGCGTAGAACGGCACGGAACGCTCGCTCGGCGACAGCACGACCCGAACGCAACCGATCTCCCGCGCGTGCCCCAGCAGCCGGTCGAGCAGTGCCGAACCGACACCGCGGTCGCGGAAACCCTCGAGGACGAAGGCGTTCGCCAGGTATCCCCACCGCGACGGGGTTCGCTCCGGACTCGGCATCCGCTCGAAGACCACCAGGTGCATCATCCCGATCAGCCGGTCGCCGGCATCGGCGAGGAAAGAGACCCGGCGGCCCGCCTCGCTCCGGATCCACTCCTCGAAGCGGGCGTCGAACCCGTCGTCGTGGCTCGGTCGCCCCAGCTGCTCGTCGCGGAGGGTTCTTCTGAGCCCGGCGATGCCCTCCGCGTCGTGCTGGTCCGCCACTCGAATCGCCACGCCGTCGATCATGACGTCATCGTGTCGCGGTGCGAGCCTCGCGCCACAGCGCATTTTCCACGTAGTGATTGTCGAAGCGCGCCTGCGACTCCCCGATCTCCCGCGGGTCGGCCTCCCCGCGGTGGACGCAGTCGAGCAGCCGGTAGTAGTCGAACCGGTCCATCCCCGGGGTGAAGACGAAGAGCACGTCCGCGTCCGCACCCGGGACGGCGCCGAAGGCGTGCGGCACGCGCGGCGGGACGAGCAGGACGTCGCCCTGGTCGAGGACGTGCAGTCGGTCCTCGACCAGCACCTGCAGGCTGCCGCCGAGCACGACGAACAGCTCGGACGCACGGGTGTGGAAGTGCGGTGGGGCGCCGTCGGCCCCCGCCCTGAAGGTCGACCTGTTGCAGGTGATCACCCCGCCGGTGGTGGCCGAGTCGGCGAGCAGGGCGATGGTCCCGCCGGGGTCAGCGGTGAGGGTCTCGGCGTCGGACGCCCGGACGAGCAGTGGTGTCGTGGTCGTGTTCATGACGTCGACGATCGCCCCGGGCGGGGCCCGGAACAACGACGTACACGCCCCGGAACGATAATCTGTAAGTTATGGAGCTCCGGGAGATCGAGATCTTCCTCGCGCTCGCCGAGGAGCTCCACTTCGGCCGCACGGCCGAGCGGCTGCACGTGTCCCAGGCCCGGATCAGCCAGACGATCAAGAAGCTGGAGCGCCAGGTGGGCGCCCCGCTCTTCGACCGGACGAGCCGCCGCGTGGCCCTCACCCGGATCGGCGCCGGGCTGCGGGACGATCTCGCGCCCGCCTACCGGCAGATCGTCGACGGCGTGGCCCGGGCGACGGACGCGGGCCGCGGGACGGGCGGCGTCCTGCGCCTCGGGTTCGAGGCGCCGGGGGTCGCCGACCTCGTCGCCGACGTGCTCGACGCGTACCGCTCCCAGCGTCCGGACGGCGACGTGCAGGTCCGGGAGGCCGACTTCCGCGACCCGTTCGGGCTGCTCCGCGGCGGTGAGGTGGATGCGATGGTCACACTGCTGCCCGTCACCGAACCGGATCTCACCGCCGGCCCCGTCGTCCTCACCGAACCGATGGTGTTGGCCGTGCCGATGCGGCACCCGTTCAGCCGGCTCGACTCCGTGACGCTCGACGACCTCGCCCGCGACACGGTGTTCCGCGCGGCCCGCCCCGCACCGCCCTACTGGGTGGAACCTCCCGAGCCGTGGACGACGCCGGCCGGCCATCCGGTGCGGCGCGGACGCGTCCTCACGACGTTCCAGGAGCTGCTCGCGGCGATCGCGGCCGGCGAGGGCATCTGCCCCCTCGCCGCGCACGCGAGACAGTACTTCGCACACCCGAGGATCACGTTCGTGCCGTTCCGGGACGCGCCACACGCCGAGTGGGGAGTCGTGTGGCGCCGGGCGGGCGAGACGGAACGCGTGCGCGAGCTCGCCCGCGTCATCCGGAGCCGAGCAGGCTGACGCGGCAGCCGCGTTCACGAGCGCGCCGCGTCGTACGCCTTCCTCAGGCGGACCGGGGCCCGTTCGCGCCACGCGTCCTCGACCAGCTCCGCCAGCTGCTGGAGTGACACCTTCTCCAGGTCGACGAGGATCGCGCCGTACCCGTCGTAGTGCGCCGTCGTGTAGAACGCGGGGTCGCCGGAGGCGAGCAGTGCCTCCTTCTCGTCAATCTGACACATCAGGACGAGCCCGCCCTCGGCCTCGACGCGGAGCCGCGCGAATCCCTTGCCCTTCACCTTCAGGGCCGGCGTCCCGTAGGAGGTCGACTGCTCCACCTCCGGCAGCCCGCTCGCGATCGCCACGACGTCGTCCCAGCTCGGCATGGAGCCATCGTGGCCTGCTCCGCGCCGCCCGTCATGGACGAATCGGAGGTCAACGAGCCCGGGGAGGCTGTAGCGGTGGGGCCTTCGCGATCACCACCGTGCCCGCGAGCGCCGCCGCCAGACCCACCGCCAGCACCCACTCCCAGCCGGGGCGCACCGGGTCGCCCAGCAGTTGGATGCCGACCATCCCCGGTACGAGCACCTCGGTCACCGTGAAGACCGCGGTGACCGCGCCGACCTCGCCACGGGACAGCGCGGCGGTGTAGCCGATCATCCCCACCAGCCAGAACCCGACCACCAGGTAGGTGGACGGCTGGCCGAGCAGCAGCGCCAGGTCGAACCCTTCCCCGGTCTGGACGTGCGCAGCCCGCACCGACAGTGCGGTGCCACCGAACCCCAGGCCCGACAACAGCGCGAGCGGCCAGGCGTGTTTGCCCTGCCGCAGGATCAGCACGGCGACAGCCAGCAGCAGCAGCGAGACGAGCAGGACGACGTCGACGCCACGCGGGCGGACCGGCGGCTGCTCGCTCCCCGCGCTGGCCGCCACCATGACCAGGCCGGCCAGGCACACCGCCACGGCGATCCGGTTCCTGACCGGCAACGGCACCCCGATCATCCGGGCGCTCACCACGGCGGTCAGGGCGATCGTCCCGCCGATGATGGCCTGCACCGCGAACACCGGCAGCACGCGCAATGCCAGTACCGCGCAGCCCCACGCCACGAAGTCCACCGAGACCCCGGCGATGTAGCGGGGCTGGATCGCGGCAGGTCGGGTACGGGTGGCACGACGCGCACCCGCGGCCTGCAGGAGGGCCCCGAAGCTGTTCAGGACCATCGCGACAGTCGCGAGCAGGATCCCGACCAGCACGATGTCAGCATGCCGCCCCGCGACGCGGGCCGCTCGTCCGACCCGCCGGGTTCAGGCGCCGGAGGGGGAAGGATGCGGTAACGACAGCCGCATCACCGGGAGCGGTCTGCCGAGCGGGGAGTCCGCCCAGCGGACCGTCACACCGCCCATCCGTTCGTAGAAGCCCATGGCGTACGGCTCGGCCTCCCATTCGAGGACGCGCCCACCGCGGGCCGTCGCACGGGCCACCGCATGCTCGAACAGCAGCCGTCCCGACCCGTGCCCGATCTCGGCGGGTTCGAGCCACAGGTCGTCGAGCACGACGAGCTCGCCACGGTGCAGCAGCGTGTAGAACCCGCGGACCTCGCCCGCCCGCTCGCCCACCTGCACGTCGTTGGCCGCCACCACCTCGGGCGTGAGTGCGAGCGTGCGGGCGAAGCGGGCGAGGAACTCCGCCGGGTAGGGCCAGTGTCCCTTGGCCCGGACGGCGAGCGCTGCCAGCGAGGCAGCCTCGTCCGGGCGGGCGGGCCGGATCAGCACCCGACCAGTGTCCCGCCCCACCCGGCGTCCCGCGTCAGCGGCTCACGCGGTCATCCCCGCTCGGCACGGGGGTGAAGAACCCGCTCATCAGCCCGCCCGCGACCACGGGCCGTGCGCGCTGCGCGCGGTGTTCGTGGAGCTTGCGACGCGCTCCCTCGGACACCCGCACGAACGCGAGCACCAGCACCGTTCCCAGAATCAGAGGTACCCCGACCAACAGCACGGGCCACCCGAAGGCCCCGTACGCGACGCCCAACGCCGCAATCTCCATGGCGATGACCGCCCCGCCCATCCGCAGCACTACAGATCTCCCTCTCCCCCGGCGCGCCACCGGCGCGCCATACGCACGTTCATCGCCGGAGCCTGCTCGGATGTGACGGGGTCGGGACGCAGCGACACGAGTGAAGCACGGCGGACGATCACTTCTGTTCGCCCGGAGGTACGCACTCCGGCCGGCGGCGTCCCGCAGAGCCCCGGGCGACGGGTCAGACGGTCGGCGAGGCAGCCGTCTGCGGTTGCGTGGACTGCACGGAAGGCGCGGCAGCGCCGCTCCCGGTGGGGCCGGCCGCGCCCGTGCCGCTCGCCGGCTGGCCTCCGGCCGGCGGGGTGCCGCCGCCGGTGTCCGCGGGGGTGCCGCTGCCCGGCGGCGTGGCGCCACCGCCACCCGCGGGGGTCTCGCCCGGGGTGCCACCCGCGGGCGGGGAGGTTGAACCGCCGCCCACAGGAGGGGTCACCGGGCCACCGGTCCCCGGGGTCGTGGTCTGGCTTCCACCCGTGCTGCTCGAGGGTGGGGGGTCGGTCGTGGTCTGCGCCGGCGGCGGCTCGGACGTCGGCCCGCCCAGCGGGGGATCGACCACCGCGGTCGTCGTCGGCGCGGAGCCACCGGCACTGGGCCGGGCGGGGGCGCGGACGGGGCCGCCACCGCTGCCGGGTGCGTTGTTCCCGTTGCCCGCCGAACCGCCGGAACCACTGCCGCCGTTACCCCCCGCATCCTCCCGGGGGGCACCCGTGTCGGGAGGGGGGACCACCGGCGAGTCGGGACCGGGTTCGGGTTCGGACGTGGCGACGGCATCGCTCGGCCGGTTGTTCGTGCCGATCTCCGCGGACGAGGGAGGGGTGGGCCACAGCATCACCGCGGCCCCGACCGCCGCGGCGGCCAGGAGCCCGCCGATCCCCACCAGCAACCCGACCTGCCGCTGCTCGGGAACCGGCTCGCGGTGGATCCACTCCGCCTGAGGCGCGGCCGACGGCGCCGGGCTGCCGGAGAGCAACGACGTGGCGGGCTCGTGCGACGCCGCGGGGTAGCCGGCGAACCTCCCGGACTGCGACGAGGCGCCCGCGGGGGTCAGGGCGGGCAGCGGCGGCCGGACCGGCGGGAACACGGCGGCACCGGCAGGGGTCCAGTGCTCGACCACCTCCGTGGCGCCGGTGACGGGGGGGATCACCACACCCGGCCACGACGCGGTCGGCTTCGGCGAGACCGCCAGCGCGGCACCCTTGGCAATGGCGTTCTTCGGGTCGGCGTCGACGGCCACGGGCCTGCCGAGCTGCTCGGACACGAGCTGCCCGACCAGCGGGATGCGCGACGAGCCGCCCACCAGCAGCACCGCCGTCAGCTCCTCGGGGATGAGGCCGGCCGAAGCGACCGCCCTGCGCAGCGCGGCGACCGTGTCCTCGATGTGGGGCCGGATCATCGCCTCGAACTCGCTGCGGTGCAGCCGCACCGAACCGCGGGAGGCGGGCATCAGCACCGGAATGGAGACGTCGGTGTCGCTGCTCAGCGCCTCCTTGGCCTCCGTGCACTCGCGCCGCACCCGGGCCACGGCGGCGAGCACCGCGGGGTCGGTGTCGTCCAGATCGACGGGGAAGGCCGCCGGCAGGCCCGACCTGACGTGCTCGAAGACGGCGTCGTCGAAGTCGATGCCGCCGAGCCGTTCGATCCCCTCGGGATGGCCGAGCAGCCCGAATCCGACGCCGGCCGCGTCGGCCGACAGGTCGCCCTTGCGGACGACCGCGGCGTCGAACGTGCCACCGCCCAGGTCGTAGACGGCGATCGCGGAGCCTGCGGGGATCCGCTCGGCCGCCGCGTAGTGCAGGGCGGCGGCCTGCGGCTCGGCCAGGAACGTGACGGTCAGGCCCTGGTCGGCGAGCGCCTCCGCGAGCAGGTCCTTCTTGTGCGTGCCCCATGACGCGGGGTGGGTGACGGCGATCCGGTCGGCCGGGCCGCCCTCCCGCTCCGCCACCCGGTCGACCACCCACCGGACCAGCAGGGCCGACAGCTCCTCCGGGGCCCACGCCCGCCCGGCCACCAGGATCGGCGTCGGGTCGCCGATCCGGCGCTTGAACTCGCGTATCACCCGATCCGGGTCGGTCAGAGCGCGGCGCTCGGCGGCCTCACCGACCACGACCGAGCCCTCGGGGGCCACGAACAGCACCGACGGGACGATGGAGCTGCGGGTGCCGAGGGTCACGACCTCCGGCTCGGCCCAGACCTGGCCAGGCGACCGGCACACGGCAGCTGAGGTATACGTCGTCCCCAGGTCGATACCGAGCTGGTAGCCCATCGAGTTCCCCTCAGCCGCCGATCCGGCCCCGACGCCGGGATCGGTCCCACTTCTAACGGCATCGCAGTATTGCGTACGTCCGTTAGCTCCCGAACGGGTCACGCAGGGGTGCGAGCCCGATCCCCTATGTGTTCCCCCGGGTCCCCCGACGGCTCGCCGCCCGATCCCCGAACGGGCGGTCGGCGAACCATGGCTGATCCCCGATGGCCCGGGGGCGCCCCCCTCATAGCTTTCGTCTCAACGCCGGTCGGCCCGACCGGGACCCCACCGACACACCGGAGATGATCGCCATGAGCGAGCCGATGACGCTGCTCGAGTTCCTGCGTGAGCTGCTCACCAACGAGCAGGCCCGCGACTGGTACGCCGACGACCCCGACGCCGCTCTGAAGTACTACGGCCTCGACGACCTCAGCCCGGCGGACGTCCACGACGCCCTCACGCTGATCGAGGACAACCAGACCGCCGACTTCGACCGGGAGTACAACACCGGCCACAACGACGTGCACTTCCCGTCGCCGCCGCCGGTTCCGGTGCACTACGAGGGTGGCGACCACGAGGCAGCGGTCGAGTACCTCAACCGGTACATCACCAACAACTACGTCAACGACCAGGACACCATCGTCGACAACTCGACGAACCAGCAGATCGACACCCACGGTGGCGACTTCGACCAGGACATCGACGTCGACTCGGTGGTCGCCTCCGGCGACGGCTCCGTGGCGGCCGGCGGGGACATCGACGGCTCCACCATCGTGAGCGGCGACGGCAACCAGGTCGGCGACGGCAACGTCAGCGGGCACGACAACGTCGTGGGTGACGGCAACAACGTCATCAGCGGCGACGGCAACACCGCCGCGTTCGGCGACGGCGACGCCAACAGCGCCTCCTTCGACGACGTCTCCGTGGGCAACGGCGGCGCCATCTCGGTCGGCGGCGACGCCAGCGGCGACTACGACGTCGAGGACTCGTTCAACGAGACCAACACGACGGTCACCAACCACACCGAGTACGACGACTCGTTCAACGAGGACAACGACAGCACGTCGAACTCCTTCAACGAGTCGCACTCCTCGACCGACGTCGACTCGCACGACGAGACCGTGAACCACGTCGGAAGCCACAACGACGTCGACATCGACCACTGATCGGTCTCCACCCGCGCTCGGCCGCGGCCCCGCTCCCGTAGGAGCGGGGCCGCGGTCGGTGCTGCACCGCCGCACGTCCGGGAGGCCGCCCTCCCGCCGATCGGAAAGGCCGGACCCGGCCCCCGATCCCCCAGGCAGACACGACGCCGAGCCCCCACCCCCGGGATCGAGAACTCTGGACGATCCCCGATGGCCCGGCCGGCGGAGCGACCTAGTTTTCCTGGCAACGCCGGTTCGCCCGGCAGCCCGCGAACCCGACCCACATTGGGGAGATGACCGAGATGACCACCTCGACCTCGCTGCTCGACCTGCTGCTCAACCTGCTGCGTGACCCGGAGGCGCTGGCCGCCTACAAGGACGACCCGGAGAGCTTCCTGGCCTCCTGCGGCGACATCTCGCCCGACGACGTCCGCGACGCCCTCGTCCTGCTCGAGGACAGCCAGGACGCCGACTTCGACCGCGAGCACAACTCCGGCGGCAACGGCGGCCACCACAACGTCCACGTGCCCCCGCCGCACACCCCGGACCGGCACGACGGTGAGAGCGACCACGACGCCACCGTCCGCTACCTGAACACCTACATCACGAACAACCACATCGACGACCGAGACACCATCGTCGACAACTCCGTCAACCAGCAGATCGACACCGGTGGCGGCGACTTCGACCAGGACATCGACATCGACTCCGCGGTCGCCTCCGGCGACGGCGCCGTGGCGGCAGGCGGGGACATCGAGGACTCCACCATCGTCACCGGCGACGACAACCAGGTCGGCGACAACAACGTCAACGGCGAGCACAACGTCGTGGGTGACGACAACAACGTCATCAGCGGTGACGACAACACCGCCGCGTTCGGCGACGGCGACGCCAACAGCACCTCGTTCGAGGACGTCTCGGTGAACAACGGTGGCGCGATCGCGGTCGGTGGCGACGCCGACGGCAGCTCCGACGTGGACGGCTCGTTCAACGACACCACCACCGAGACCCACACCAGCACCGAGTACGACGACTCGTTCAACGAGGACAACGACACCACGTCGGGCTCCTTCAACGACTCGCACTCCTCGACCGACGTCGACTCGCACGACACCACGCACAACGACGTCGACAGCCACAACGACCTCACGGTCGACCACTGATCACGTTCACCGGTCGCCGGAGCCCGCCCCATGCCGGGGTAATCTCCAGCTGATGCGACCACCGGCCCCGCCACTCCACGGGATCCTCCGAGGTGGCGGGGCCGGTGTCGTTCTTGGAAGCAGCAGGTTCGCGCCTGCACACGCAGCCGTGAGGAGGGCAGGGACACCGTGGCGGTACCCGCAGCGGTCGAACTGGTCGACCTCGCACTGAAGGCCACCACCGCCTACGAACGGTCCGATCTCGGCGGCAGGCTGCTCCAGACGCGCAAGCGCCTGGTCGACCCCGATGTGCGGGTCCTCGTGGTCGGGGAGTTCAAGCAGGGCAAGAGCCAGCTGGTCAACGCGCTGGTCAACGCTCCGGTCTGCCCGGTCGACGACGACATCGCCACCGCCGTGCCCACCGTCGTCAAGCACGCCGAGACCACCACGGTCGCCCTGGTGCGGGAGGGCTCCGAGAACGCGGCCCCGGAGCGCATCGAGGTGCCCGCCGCGCGGCTGGCCGAGTACGTCTCCGAGGCGGGCAACCCGGGCAACAAGGCGATGCTGAGCTACGCCGAGGTCGGGCTGCCCCGCAAGCTGCTCGCCGGCGGCCTGGTGCTCGTCGACACCCCTGGCGTCGGTGGCCTGGGGTCCGCACACGGCGCCGCCACCATGTCGGCGCTGCCGAGCGCCGACGCCGTGCTGCTGGTCTCCGACACCGCGCAGGAGTACACGGGACCCGAGCTGGAGTTCCTGCAGGCGGCGCTGAAGCTGTGCCCGAACGTGGCGTGTGTGCTCACGAAGACCGACCTCTACCCGCACTGGCGCCGGATCATGGAGCTCGACCGCGGCCACCTCGCCGCCACCGGGATCGACGCCGAGATGTTCCCGGTGTCCTCCATGCTGCGGTTGCACGCCGCCAAGACGCAGGACACCGCGCTCATGGACGAGTCGGGGTTCCGTCAGCTGGTGAACTTCCTGCTCAACAAGGTGGTCGCCCAGTCCGACGACCTGGACCGGCGTTCGACGAGCCACGACGTGCTGTCCGTTGCCGAGCAGCTCGCCGCGGGGATGAAGGCGGAGCTCGAGGTCCAGCAGGACCCGGAGCGCATGGAGTCGCTCGTCGCCGAGCTGTCGCGGGCGAAGGGCAACGCCGACGAGCTCAAGCAGCGCTCCTCACGGTGGCAGATCACGCTCAACGACGGCGTCGCCGACCTGCAGTCCGACATCGACTACGACCTGCGGGACCGGCTGCGCACGATCACGCGCGAGGCGGAACAGCTGATCGACGACGCCGACCCGGCCGAGATCTGGGAGCAGTTCGCGGAGTGGTTCCACCAGCAGGTGTCGTCCGCGGCGTCCGCCAACTTCGTGTGGGCGGCCGAACGTGCCCGCTGGCTCGCCGGGCGGGTGGCCGAGCACTTCGCCGAGGGAGCCGACATCCTGCTTCCCGAGCTGCGGTTCGACGACGAGGGGATGGCCGGGAAGGTCGACCCGCTCGTCAAGCCCGAGGTGGAGAAGTTCGGCACCGGCCAGAAGCTCCTGACCGGGATGCGGGGCGGCTACAGCGGCATGCTGATGTTCGGCATGCTCGGCGCCTTCATGGGCCTGCCCATCTTCGCGGGGGCGCCCGCGGGTATCGCGCTGGGCGTCAAGTCCGTGCGTGACGAGAGCAAGAGGCAGCTGATGAAACGGCGCTCGGACGGGAAGCAGGCCGTGCGCAAGCACATCGACGAGGTGACGTTCCAGGTCGGCAAGGACTCGCGCGACATGCTGCGGCGCACCCAGCGGCAGCTGCGTGACCACTTCAGCGCCATCGCCGAGGAGATGAGCACGTCGCTGGCCGCGTCGGTACTCGCCGCGCAGAACGCGGTGAAGACCACCAGCTCCGAGCGTGAGCGGCGGATCCGCGACCTCAAGGCCGAGCTCGAGCGCATCGACGGGCTCGCCACCAGGGCGCGCGCACTCGTGAAGGACCTGGGTGCCGGTCAACCCGTCGCCGTCGGGTCGGGGGCAGCGCCCCGGAGCCCGGCGAGGAAGTCCCTGTGAACGGTCCCACCCCCGCGCTCGGCTCCGTCGTCCGCGTGCTGTTGCGGCGCACGATCGACGTCTACCGCGACAGCCCGAACGCCGTCGGGTGGCTGCAGCACAACCTGAACCGCTTCGACGAGCCGTTGCGCGTCGCGATCGCCGGCAAGGTCAAGGCCGGCAAGTCGACGCTGCTCAACGCACTGGTCGGCGAGGAGATCGCGCCCACCGACGCAGGCGAGTGCACCCGCATCGTCACGTGGTACATCGACGCCCAGGTCCCCAAGGTGATGATGTACCCCAGGGGCGTGCCACCGCGGCAGCTCGCGATCAGCCGTGCGAACGGCGCACTGTCCTTCGACCTGCAGGGCACGCCGGTCGAACAGGTGGACAAGCTCGAGGTGGAGTGGCCGTCGCAGAGCCTGCGCACCCACACCCTCATCGACACCCCCGGTATCGCGTCGTTGTCGGCCGACACCTCGGCCAGGGCCGGCGCCTTCCTCACCCCCGACGAGTCGCCCAGCCAGGCCGACGCCGTGATCTACCTGATGCGCCACCTGCACGCCACCGACGTGCGCTTCCTGGAGTCGTTCTTCGACCAGGGCGTGGCCAGGGCGACGCCCGTCAACACGATCGGCGTCCTGTCCCGGGCCGACGAGATCGGCGTCGGGCGGCTCGACGCGCTGAGCTCGGCACGCCGGATCGCGCGGCGCTACCGGGCCGACGAGAAGATCCGGGGGCTGTGCCAGACCGTCGTGGCAGTGGCCGGCCTGCTCGCCCAGACCGGGCGCACCATGCGTCAGCACGAGTTCGCCGCCCTCACGGCGCTCGCCGAGCTGCCCCGGGCCGACCTCGACGCGATGCTGCTGTCGGTCGACCGCTTCTCCCGGGCGGAGCTCCCGGACCCGTCCACCGGGCCCGACGCCGACACCCGGGCCCGCCTCATGGAGCGGTTCGGCCTGTTCGGCGTGCGGCTGTCCACCACGCTGATCCGCCAGGGCATGAACGACCCCAACGCCATCGCCACCGAGCTGGTGAAGCGCAGCGGGCTCGACGATCTGCGCAGCGTGCTCGCCACCCAGTTCACCGAGCGCCGTGACCTGCTCAAGGCGCGCTCGGCGCTGCTGGCCGTCGACCTCGTGCTCACCCGCGAGCCCCGCCCGGCGGCCGCGCCGCTGGTGGCGGAGGTGGAACGGATCCTGGCGGGCGCCCACGAGTTCGCCGAGCTGCGGCTGCTGTCGACGCTGCGCTCCGGTGCGGTGCGGCTGCCCACCGAGGCACTGCAGGAGGCCGAGCGGCTGCTCGGTGGCGACGGCGGCTCGGCCGCCGCGCGCCTCGGGCTGGAACCCGACGCCCACCCCGACGAGCTGCGCGCCGCGGCGCTGGACGCCGTGGCCCGCTGGCAGCGGCGGGCCGAGAGCCCGATGTCCGGACGCGCCGTGTCGGACGTCGCCCGGCTGGTGGTCCGCAGCTGCGAGGGCGTGCTCGCCGGCCTGTACCGCTGACGGAGGCCAGGAGGGCTCGGCGCGCTCCTAGGGGGTCCGCGGATCTTCAATCGCGATAGCCGCGCCCAGGCGGCCCCTGGATCACGGCTCTCATCGACCAAGATCCACGGGACACCCCCTAGGCCTCCGCGGCGTTGCCGACGATCTGGCGCAGGTGGGCGAACAGCTCGCCCCGACTGCTGGAGCCGAGCCGCTGGCGCATCCGGGCCACGTGGTGCTCCACGGTCTTCGCCGAGATGAAGAGCTGCTCGCCGATCTCCTTGTAGGTCAGCCCCTCGAGCACCAGTGCCGCCACCTCGCGTTCGCGCCCGCTCAGCGGACCTTCGTCGCCCGTGGCCGAGGGGAGGTCGGGGTCCGGGACCGCGGGGGGCTGGCCACCGGCCTGGCGCGCCGCGGGCACGGTGACCGGGATGCCCGTGGGACCGGTGTCGCTGTCGACATCCGCGGGGCCGGCGGCATCCTGCTCCGCGCCGGATCGGGCGGATCCGCTGCTCTGCAGCGCGCGGGCACACCCGAGCAGGGTGCTCATCGCCTTGCGGTCGCGGGTGCGGATGGCAGCCTGGCCCGCCAGCTTCCCGCCCTCCCAGGCCAGCCCCACCGCGTGCAGACCGCGCGCCGCAGCCTCGACGGCAGGCGCGTCGACCTCCGAGTCCAGCAGCCGCACCCAGTGGGGCGCGGCCATGGCCATGGCCGCGGTGTACCGGCTGGCGCCCGCCGCCGCCTCCAGTGCCACCGCGTGCCGTTGCGCGGCGTCGCGGCTCTCCGACAGGATCGCGGCCTGCAGCGCCGACCAGTGCAGGGGTGCGGCCCACAGCGCCGGATCGCCCAGGCTGGCGAGCAGCTCCGCGGCCTCGTCGAGGTGCGGTCGGACCCAGCTCGGCTCCCGCAGCCTGGTGGCCGCGATCGACAGCTCGCCGAGCTGCTGCAGCACGAACAGGTCGACCGGGTGCCGCACGATTGCCTCCCGGGCGCGGCCCCACGCGGGCATCAGCGACGCGAGGTCACCGGTGCGGCGGGCGAGCGCCACCTCCAGCGCGGCGGCGAGGAACTCGTCGCGGGGCTCGAGCTGCCTGCCCGGGGGTGACACCGACACGAGCGCCGACCGGGCCGCCGCGGTGGCTCCGCGGAAGAGTGCGATCCAGCCGAGCAGCAGGCGGTGCCGCGTGGCCGCGCTCCGGCCGCCGAGCCCAACCCGGACCGCGCGCTCCAGCACCGACTGGGCGACGTCGAGCTCCCCGCAGTGCACCGCGACGAGGGCGGCGAGTGCGGCCGGGGTGTCCGGCAGCAGCGCCGCGTGGTTCGAGGACTCCAGCAGGGACGCCGCGCGGGTCAGCTCCGACAACGCCGCCGTGGGGGATCCGGCGACCGAGTCGTACACGCCCCTGGCCATCAGCTCCTCGGCGCCGGCGAGCAGCGTCGGCGGACGGGACGGGACGCCGGAGACCCGGACGGGCCCACGCAGCACCTCGCGCGCCTCGTCGAGCGCCCCCGTGCCGATCAGTGCGGGCACGGCCAGCACCGCGGCGCTGCCCATCGACGCCGTGCCCATCCAGCGGTACAGCTCCGCGCTGCGGGCGAGCATGCCCCGGCGGGCGAGGACGGCCGCCGCCACCGTGCCGGCCCGGACGGCGTGGTCGGGTGGCACCTGCCCGGGGTCGGACAGCACCTGGTCGGCCTGGGCGAGTGCCTGGTCGAGGTCGCCTGCCAGCACGGCGGCCTCCGCGCGGCGCGCGGCCAGCTCCAGAGCAGGCGATCCGGCGCGCACGGCGGCCTCGAAGAACTCGCCCGCCACCGGGGAGGCCGTCCGCAACGCCTCCTCCGCCGCCGCGATGAACACGGCGGCCACCCGGGCTCCGCTCGCTCCCGTGCCGAGCAGGCCCCGCGCGGCGACGAGCAGGTTGCCCCCGCGGTTCAGCTCGATCTCCGCGAGCGCGCGGCGCATCTCCACGTGCGACGCCTGCGGCGTGTGCGCGAGCACCGCCGCGGAGACCAGTGGGATCGCCAGCCCGTCGGACGTCAGCAGGCCGGCCGCCCGCGCCGCCTCCACCAGCTCGTCCAGCCGGGCGGCGCCGTCGCCGTCCGACATGGCGAGCAGGGGCACCAGTACCTCGGCCTCCAACGGTGCGCCGAGCGCGCGGGCGAGCAGCAGCCCGCGCACCCCGGGGCCCAGTGCCTGCACGACGTAGCCAAGCTGCGCGAGCAGCCCCGCCGGCGGGCGAGCAGGCAGGGCGACCCGGCTGCGGTCCGGTCCCGCCTGCTCGATGAACGCGGTCAGCAGCCGGTCGACCAGTGCCGGAACCCCTCCGGTCTGGGCGAGCACCCGGTCGACCAGCTCGGCGGGCGGGTGCTCGAGCGATCCGGACCGGGCCCCCAGCAGCAGGCCGGCACGCGCGGCGACGCCGGTGCGGTCGAGCGCGTCGAGCACCACCGGTGGCCTGGCCGACGCCAGGGCCGCGCCGAGGGCAGCGGTGCCGGTCGGGCGCGGCCACGGCCGGTGGGCCACCACCAGGTAGCCGTCCGGGCCGGCGGCCAGCTGTGCGAGCCGCTGCAGCTCGGCCGGGGGCAGCAGATGCGCGTCGTCGACCAGCAGCGCGACATCCGGCGCGAGCGGCTCGCCCGCGGCCGGGACGTCGTGCCGGACGGGGATGCCCGCCTCGCGGAGAGCTCCGGAGATCGCATCGAGGAGCACGGTCTTGCCGTGGCCGCCGGGGCCGATGATGTCGACCCTGCGTACCCCGGTGGTGCCCGCGGCGGCCTCCCTGACGAGGCGCCGGGCGGCCGGCGATCCGGCCACCGATGCTTCCGATGCGACCTCGGGGATCGGCTGCGTTCGCGTGGACACCAACCACAACCCCCGTCATCGGTCGTTCGATGGGCGCAGGCGAGCGTACTCAGAGTGGCGCGCGTCTCCTCGGCGCAGTGCGGTGAACAGCCCGGACTCCGCCGTTCGGGGCAGCATGATCCACCGATCAGTGGCAGCGGAGCAGAGCCGTCCGGCAACCGCCGGGTGGCAGAAAAGTGCACAGGGTCACACGTCAGGACTTGCCGCGTGATCACCCTGTGCACTACGAAGTGGTCGTTCTCGGCGTCATCCCCAAAACGGACAGGGCGCTCCAGACACGGCGGAGGGAAAAGCTCCCGGTGGAAGCACATTCCGACATTCCGGTCGTCATCCTCTGTGGGGGACAGGGGACACGCATCCGAGAGGTCAGCGAGCGGCTGCCCAAGGGCATGGTCGAGATCGGCGGCCGCCCGATCCTGTGGCACATCATGAAGCTCTACAGCCACTTCGGGTACCGCAGGTTCATCCTGTGCCTCGGCTACAAGGGCTGGGAGATCAAGCAGTTCTTCCTCGACTACCGCGCCCACACGTCCGACTTCACGCTCTCGCTCTCGCAGGGCGACCACCAGCCCCAGTTCCGCAACGGGGTGGCGGACGAGAACTGGGAGATCACCTTCGCGGAGACGGGCCTCGCTGCCGGCACCGGCGCCCGGTTGCGCCGGATCCGCCACTACATCGACACCCCCCGCTTCATGGTCACCTACGGCGACGGGGTGAGCGCGGTGGACATCCACAACCTGATCCAGGTTCATGAGGCCGGTGGCCGCATGGGCACCGTCACCGGCGTGCACCCGACGTCGAAGTTCGGCGAGATGCAGGTCGACGGCAACGTCGTCGCGGAGTTCAACGAGAAGCCCACGCAGGTCAACGGCTGGGTGAGCGGCGGATACTTCGTCTTCGAGCGCGCCTTCCTCGACGACTACCTCAACGACGACGAGGGACTGTTCCTCGAGAGCGAGCCACTCCAGAAGCTGGCCCGCAACCAGCAGCTCACGGTGAACAGGCACGAGGGCTTCTGGGCCGCCATGGACACCTACAAGGACTACGAGTGGCTCAACACCTACTGGGACACCGGCAACGCGCCGTGGAAGGTCTGGGGGGACGGCACGCGCTGGTGACCGGCGCCACCGGGTGCCGCCCGGTGGCGTCAGCCCGCCAGTGAGGTAGGGGCCGAGAGGAGCCGCCGCCAGTCCTCGGCACCGACGAGGGACTCGGCGGGACGGCCGGGGGCGCCGGACGCGAGCAGTGCGCGCACCGCGCGTCCCGCCTCACCGTCGGCTCCCGGCCGAACAGGGCGCACCAGCAGCGGCCACGACTCGCCGCCGATCATCCCGTTGACCTCCTCCGTGCGGTGGGCCGTCTGGAAGCGCCGCACGGCGTCGGCGGTCCGGCGGTCGAAGGTGCCGTCCGCGGCGACGCCGGTCATCCCCACCTCGCGGAGGAGGTGCTGCGCCGCGAGCACGGCGGGGCCACGGTCGGCCACCCGCAGCAGCGGCCACGACTCCTTCACGGCGATCCGCCGGCTCACGTGCTGCCCCAGCACACCCGCGACCTCGGTGCGCAGCTGCGGCAGCCTTCCGTAGAGGACGTCGCCAGGGCAGGCGGTGTCCTTGAAGTCCCGGTGGCCGAAGATCTCGGTCGGGTCGATCCCGTACTGCTGACAGATGTAGGCACACAGGTCGCGCAGGCGGTTCCAGAGGACCGCGGGCGGGTCGACCGCGGTGTAGGTGCCCTCGTTCTCGATCCCGACGGCCACGACGTTCTGTCCCGTGCAGTGCGCGCCCTCGACCTGTCGCTCGCCGATCCGCAGCACCTCGAGGCTGCGGTGGCGCCCCTCCAGCACATAGCCGCCGCGGCTGATCGTGAAGTGCTGTCCCGAGTCGAGCCAGCCGCGCTGGTCCATGTGGAAGTTCTGGATGCCGCGCGCGAGCCGCTCGCCCGCTCCGCGGCTGAGGTCGGTGACGTTCGGCGTCGCGGTGTGGTGCACGAGGATCTTGACCGGGCGCTGGTTCCAGACCGGCACGACGTCGCTGTTGGGGCGCGCTCCCCAGGCGTCGCAGTCGATGACGTCCGGCACGGCGGCCCAGGCGTTGCTCGTGCCCGCCACCCCCGTGGCGGCGGCAGCCACAGCCAGCCCTCCGAGCAGGAGCCCCCGACGGGACATGCCTTCCGGACCCACCGCCACCCCCGGTCGTCTCGTACCACTGATCACAACTGCCCCATATGAACCATGCGTCACGCCTGCGGACGGCACAACCGCCGCACCCGAAGGTGTGAGGGCGCGAGCGGTCCCCGCGGCGGTCTTGCCGGGGTTACCGACCGGTAATATGGTCGTAGTTACCGCCGAGTAGGTCGTCAGCGTGATGAGGAGTCCAGGGACATGGGCCACTTCAGGAGCAACCTGCGGGACCTCGAGTTCAACCTGTTCGAGGTGTTCCGGGTGCAGGACCGGCTGGAGAGCGCACCCTTCGACGGGGTCGACGCCGACACCGTGCGCGGCGTGCTCAAGGAGCTCAACGCCGTGGCCACCGGCCCGCTGGCGGAGTCGTTCGCCGACGCCGACCGCAACCCGCCCGTCTTCGACCCGGCCACGCACTCCGTCGCGCTGCCGCAGTCGCTCAAGGACGCCTACAAGGTGCTGTGGGACGGCGAGTGGTGGCGCCTCGGCCTGCCGACGGAGCTCGGCGGCTACGGCATCCCGCCCACCGTGCAGTGGGCCGCCTCGGAGCTCATCCTCGGCTCCAACCCTGCGGCGTTCCTGTACATGGCCGGCCCCAGCTTCGCCGCGGTGGTGCACCGCAACGGCACCGACGAGCAGAAGCGCTGGGCCGAGCTGATGATCGACCGCGGCTGGGGCGCCACCATGGTGCTCACCGAGCCGGACGCCGGTTCCGACGTGGGCGCCGGGCGCGCCAAGGCGATCCAGCAGGCCGACGGCAGCTGGCACATCGAGGGCGTCAAGCGCTTCATCACCTCGGCCGAGCACGACCTGACCGAGAACATCATGCACCTGGTGCTGGCCCGTCCCGAGGGCCCGGGGATCACCCCCCGGCCCGGCACGAAGGGTCTCTCGCTGTTCCTCGTGCCGAAGTTCCACTTCGACCCCGAGACCGGCGAGCCCGGAGAGCGCAACGGCGCCTTCGTCACGGGCGTCGAGCACAAGATGGGCCTCAAGGCCTCCACGACCTGCGAGCTGACGTTCGGCCAGCACGGCGTTCCCGCCACGGGATGGCTGCTCGGCGAGGTCCACGACGGCATCGCGCAGATGTTCGAGGTGATCGAGTACGCGCGGATGATGGTGGGCACCAAGGCCATCGGCACGCTCTCGGCCGGCTACCTCTCCGCGCTGGAGTACGCGAAGGAGCGCGTGCAGGGCGCCGACCTGCCGCGGATGCTCGACAAGACCGCACCGCGCGTCACGATCACCCACCACCCGGACGTCCGCCGGCTCCTCATGCTGCAGAAGGCCTACGCCGAGGGGCTGCGCGCCGTCTACACCTACACGGCCACCTACCAGGACCGGATCAGGATCGGACAGGCGGCGGGCGAGGACGTCTCGCTGGAGGAGCGGGTGAACGACCTGCTGCTGCCGATCGTCAAGGGGGTCGGGTCGGAGCGCGCCTCGGAGCAGTTGCTGCTCTCGCTGCAGACCCTGGGCGGCTCCGGCTACCTGCAGGACTACCCCATCGAGCAGTACATCCGCGACGCCAAGATCGACTCCCTGTACGAGGGCACCACGGCGATCCAGTCGCTCGACTTCCTGTTCCGCAAGATCGTGCGGGACAACGGACAGGCGCTCGCCCACGTGACAGGTGAGATCCAGGCCTTCCTCGACGGGGAGCCGGGCAATGGGCGGCTGAAGGAGGAGCGCGCGCTGCTGGGCGTGGCCCTCGCCGACGTCCAGGGGATGCTCGGGAGCCTCACGGGCTACCTCATGGCCTCCGCGGAGGACCCGTCGAGCATCTACAAGGTCGGCCAGCACACCGTGCGGCTGCTGATGGCGGTCGGAGACCTGCTCATCGGGTGGCTGCTGCTGCGCCAGGCCGAGGTGGCGCTCGCCGCGCTCGGCGGGGACGGGCCGGTCACGGCGGCGACGACCAGGGACGGGGCCTTCTACGAGGGCAAGGTCGCCGCGGCCCGGTTCTTCGCCAGGACGGTGCTCCCGCAGCTCACCGCGCAACGCGCGGTGGTCGAGACGGCCGACAACTCGCTCATGGAACTGTCGGAAGCGGCGTTCTAGCCGTTTGGGCGCGGGAGCGACGTACACCACTCGGGCATGCCTGGTCTCCGGATCATTTCCGCGACAAACTGTGCCTCGGATACGACCGCCGGATGCAGAGGACACACCCCGCATCTCGGCCGTATGCCGAAAGCTGAGAGGTAACCAGGACCAGTAGATCGGCCCCCACCGGCAAAGCCGCAGGTGGGGGCCGGTGCTCCTCCTACTGGATACGTCCGGAATTTCGCCAATCGGGCATTTCCGGACTTCCTCGCCTCATTCCACAGGAACTCGCCTCGGAGGTCGAGCATGAAGGTAGCCGTCATTCTCGGAAGTACGCGCCCCAACCGCGTCGGAGCGGTTGTCGCCAACTGGGTGATGGAGGTGGCGGCCAAGCGAGACGACGCCGAGTTCACGCTCGTCGACCTGGCCGAGATCGACCTTCCGATCCTCGACGAGCCGCTGCCCCCCATCGTCGGCCGGTACGAGCAGCCGCACACCAGGGAGTGGTCCGCGCTCATCGACGGCTTCGACGCGTTCGTCTTCGTGACCCCGGAGTACAACCACTCGACCTCCGCGGTCCTCAAGAACGCGATCGACTTCCTGCACCGGGAGTGGAACAACAAGGCGGCCGGATTCGTCGGCTACGGGGCCGCGGGAGGAATCCGCGCGGTCGAGCACCTGCGGCTGATCCTCGCCGAACTGCAGGTCGCCACCGTCCGGGCGCAGGTCACCCTCGACTCGTACCGGGACTTCGAGAACTTCTACGACTTCACGCCGACGGAGCGGCACGTCGCGACCCTCACCGACGTGTTCGACCAGGTGCTCGCCTGGGGTGGCGCACTCAAGACCCTGCGGTAGCGGGCGCCGGGCATCATCCGGCGATGTAGCTCTGCAACTGCTCGCGCTCGGACTCGAGCAGGTCGATCCGGGCCTTGACCAGGTCGCCGATGCTGACGATGCCGGCCAGCTCCCCGTCGACCACGACCGGCAGGTGCCGGAACCGGCGGTTGGTCATCACCGCGGCGATGTCGGCCACGCTGTCGCCGGGGGCACAGGTGGTGACCCCGGTGATCATGATGTCCCCGACCCTGGCATCGAGCAGCTCCGGGCCGGCGTCGTGCAGTCTCCGCACGACGTCGCGCTCGGAGACGATCCCCACCAGCCGGCCACCGTCGACGACGGGCAACGCCCCGACGTTGTGGGTGGCCAGCTCGGAGATCAGCTCGGCGACCGTGGCCGTCGGGTCGACGGTCGCCACGCTGCTGCCCTTGCTCCGCAGCACGTCCGCGATTCGCATGTCGATCCCTCGATCCCCTTCGACAGCAGTGGACCGAGGGTACGAACATCCGGTGTCCCAGGGAAGACCAGATCGTCGAGTGGGCTACTGAGGGACTCGGTCGCTCACCCTCCGCACACGACGATCGGCGACGGGTTGTACCGCACCGTGCGGGTCTCGTGCTTGGTCTCTCCGGTGCTGACGTTGCGCAGGGTGCGGGTGTCGGTGACGGTGAAACCGGGCGCGCCCTGGCTCGGGCTGCACGGCTCTCCCGGCGGGATCGTGACCGTGTTGGGGTTCGTCGGGTTGGTACGCGGCCCCGGCGTGGACGTCACGTCGTAGACCTTGGTGCCGTAGAGCCGCACGGTGAGCGAGCTCGGTGTCCACACCGTCTGGATCAGCACACCGGTCGGGTTGTCGTTGCGGAACTTCAGGTCGATCGAGCCCTCGAAGACCGTGGCCTCACGACCGGCCGGGTAGCGGCTGATGTAGAAGCTGTGCTCCTTGTGCGCCACGTCGACCATGCCGGCGAAGTACGCCGCGTTGTAGAGCGTGGTGGCGACCTGCGAGACACCGCCGCCCACACCGCGAGACGGGTGGCCGTCGGAGATGATGCCGGCCTCGACGTAGCCGTTGCTCGCGTTGCGCGGGGCCGTGGCCTGGTTGAGGCTGAACGTCTCGCCGGGCTCCACGATCATCCCGTTGATCTGCTCCGCCGCCCGCTTGATGTTGCGCCCGGAGTCGGCGGCGAACCCGCCGGTGGTGAACTCGCCGACGACCCCGGTGATGCCGAGGTCGTTCAGCTCCTCGGTGGTGAGCTCGGCGGGCTGGTCGGCGTAGACGGCCGTGATCTCCCGCTCCCCGGTGCCGGTGAGCACGTCGAGCAGGGGGGCGAGGCTGGCCTCGTAGTCGACCCCGCGGCCGTCCTGCGAGGGGACGACGACGGGCCTGCCCGAGGAGAAGTCGAGCGACGCATCCCGGCCCGGGCGCTCGGACGACGCCAGCTGGGGCTTGAGCGCATCGGTGACGGCGGCGGGGTTGATCTCCGGGAGCAGGTCACCGCCCTCGGCGCGGAACGAGAGCGCTGACGCAATGACGTCCGGGGTGACGGTGCCGCTGGCCCCGCCCTCGCCGACCATGGTGACCGGCTCCGACACAGCGGGCCGGGCGACCTGGTCGATCGCGGCGGCGACATCCTCCGGCGTGGTGGACGGCGGCAGCACGGTGAGCGGCAGTGCCACGGGACGGCCGGTGGCCCAGTCGTTCATGAGCACCCCGGCGGCGGCGGGGACGTCGAGGTTCTGGCCCGGCACCGGGTCGACCGGGACGGGCGTGGTGCCCTCGAAACGCACGGACCCCTCGGTCGGGGGCTTGTCGACGATCGGGGACAGCTCTTCCAGCGCGGCGTCGAGCTTGTCGGCGTCGCTCGTGGTCACGACGCCGACCTCGCGCTGGGTGAAGAACGACGTGATGCGGGTGATCGGGTTGAGCGGCTGGGAGCCGGCGTTGGCCAGCGTGGCGTCCCAGTCGACGGCAAGGCCTGCTGCTGCCGGGTCGATCTCGCTGCGCGCCTCTCCGACCGTGACCTGGATCGGCTGCCGGGTGCGCGGTTCGATCTCCGTGCGGAGCCGCTGCTCGGCATCCTCGAGACCGAGGCCGCCCACCGACACTCCCGCCACGGTGACGCCGCGCGGCACCGAGCCGGAGTTGATCACCAGGTCGCCGACGTAGATGAGGGCCAGCGCGCCGACCACACCGGTCAGCAGAAGGATCCGGCGCTTGCGCTTCTGCGGAGGACGCGCGCCGGAGTCCGAACCGCCCGCGCCGTTGTCGCTCGGCGGCGGCGTGGACGGCGGCGGTGCGGTGATCGAGGTGGTGTTGATCGCTGCGGTCGGAGGCGCGACCGAGGAGGAGAAGCCGGGGCCCCGGGTGACCGGGATGCGTTCGGTGGGCGGATCGACCGGGCTCGGGGCCGGGGCAGGCGGCGCGGCGGGAGCGCGCGGGATGACCTGGGTGGCCTCGTGGTCGACCGGGTTGAACCAGGCGGTGGCCGGGGTGGGCTGGCGCGTGGCGGGCCGGCCCGGTGCCACGGCGGCGGCGGGGGGACGGACGGCGACCGTCGACTGGTCCCCCTGTACCGGGGCACCCTGCACCGGGCCGCCCTGCACCGGGCCCCCCTGCACCGGGCCCCGCGGGTGCCGGCCGTTCGTCGGGGCACCGGTCGCGGCCGTGTCACGGGCCGGGGCGGCTGCCGCTCGGGGCTGACCGGCAGCGCCGTTGCCGGGCGCCTCGGGGGTCGGTGCGCCGACGGGCGTGCGGACCGTCGGACCCTCACCGTCGGTGGCTCCGCCGATGGCGGTGCGGACCGTGGGGCTCTCGTCGCCGTCGCCGGCCTCGGGGGCCGGCTGCAGACGCGGCTGCGGCCGCGCTGCGGACGCTCCGGGCGTCTCGGCAACCCGCACCGGAGCCGGCTGCTCCGCCGGACCGGCAGCAGGGCGTGCTGCTGCACCTGCAGTCCCCTCGGGGGCCGCCGTCGCGATCTCCACCGCGGCGGTGGCGTCCAGCACGGGTTCGGCGCCCGTCGGCGCGTCGGCGGCGGGTTCCACGGGGCCGGGTTCGGTCGCATCCGGTGCTGCCGCGACCTGTTCGGCCACCTGCTCGGCCACGGAGTCGGAGCCCTCCGTCCCCCCGGTGGCATCGGTCGGGCGCCCCTGCGCCGCCGATCCCCGGTCGATGTCGTTCTCCGGCACATCCGTTTCCGGACGGGCCGTCACCTCGCCGGGCGAGGACTGCCGCTCGGGCATGAAGTCCGTTTCCCCTCACAACTCGGACCGGGCCTGAAGCAGACCCGGTTCGTCACAGGTAGAGCCCCGTGCCGTGCTCAGTGCGTTCGGTGGCGACAGCGTGCAACTCACGTTCCCGGAGGACCAGGTACGTGACCCCCTGCACGTCGACCTCGTACTGGTCGTCGCGGGCGAACAGCACCCGATCACCTACCTTGACCGTGCGGACGTTCGCCCCCACACCGAACACCTCCCCCCAAACCAGACGTTTGGCGACCTCGGCGGTTGCTGGAATAACGATGCCGGCGCCGCTTCGGCGCTCACCACTCGTCTCCGGCTTCACCATCACACGGTCGTGCAGCATCTGGATCTCGAGCTTCGGGTCCTGCACCGGCCAGATGGTACGACCTTCACCAGGCGCCCTTATCGCTGACCTCGCAGCTCGCCCGGTCGCACCCCGGGAACGAGAAGACCCCGCGGCGCTGTCAGGTCGGGGGTCCGACAGCACCACGGGGCTGTACTGGCAATCGAACGAAAGGCGCAGTCCGTTACTTCAACGGACAAGAACCGCCGCGTTCACCCGATCGGGTTACCGGCGTCACGCTTGGGTGAGGAGGTAGCGGCCGAAGTGGGGCACCGTGAACGCGATCTGACCACGCTGCGCCGAGAACACCAGCCCCTTCTTGAGCAGGCTGTCCCGAGCGGGTGAGAGCGACGAGGCGCGGCGCGCGAGGTGGTCGGCGATCCCGGCCGTCCCCACGGGCTCGTCGCGACCCTCGGTGAGCTCGGCCATGGCACGCAGGTACTCCCGTTCGGCCGGGGTGGCCCGCTCGTAGCGGGAGCCGAAGAACCCCACCGCGAGCTCGGCCTCGGCCTCCGGGGCCGCCAGCTTGACGTCGGCCGCGCTGATCGGGCTGCGCGGTGCCGCGTCCCACGCCGCCTTCCCGTACGCCTGGACGAAGTAGGGGTAGCCGCTCGAGGCCTCGAAGAGAGCGTCGAGGGCCTCGTGATCGAACGAGGCGTCCTCCCGCTCGGCGGGCGCGAGCAACGCGAAGTCGGCGTCCGGACGGTCGAGCTGGCCGATCCGGACGTACTTGAACAGGCGCTCGGAGTAGGACTTGGACGCCGAGAGCACGGCGGGCAGGTGCGGCAGCCCGGCACCCACCACCACGAGCGGAGCCCGCGACTGGGAGAGCTCGTGGCAGGCCGCGCACAGCGCCGAGATGTCGTCGGGGCGCAGGTCCTGCATCTCGTCGATGAGGATCGCCACGCCCGTGCCGACGTCCGCCGCCAGCTCGGCCACCTCGGTGAACAGCTCGACGAGGTCGATCTCGATGTCCCCGGAGTCGGCGCGTCCCGCCTTCACGGGCACGTCGATGCCGGGTTGCCAGCGGTCGCGCAGCTTCGCCCCGTCCGGCGCGGAGCGCAGGGCGAACGCCTTGAGGATGCCCAGCACCTCGTCCACCCGGTCGGGAGCGCGGTGCCGCACGGCGAGATCGCGGATCGCCCGGTGCAGGGCCGCCGACAGCGGCCTGCGCAGGTCGGCCTCCGGGCGGGCCTCGATCTTGCCTGCGCCCCAGCCGGCCCGGACGGCCATCGAGCGGAGCTCACCGAGCAGCACCGTCTTCCCGACGCCGCGCAGGCCGGTGAGCACCAGGCTGCGCTCGGGCCGCCCCCGGGAGACCCGTTCGAGCACGATCTCGAACGCGTCGACCTCCCGGTCGCGGCCGGCGAGCTCCGGAGGGCGCTGGCCGGCGCCGGGGGCGAACGGGTTGCGCACGGGGTCCACGCATCGGACGGTATCGGCGATTCTTGCCTGCGCCGTAGAGGCGGCTAGCAACCACGATGGTGTGTCGCGGATCGGAGCGTATCCAGCTTTCTCGGAGAAATCCGAGAATCAGATAGAGAGCCTGATCAAGCGCGCCGGGTCGCGGCGTCGGCCAGACAGAACAGGCCGAATGCGGCGAAGCCGACGGCCACCACCACCAGCAACGACGAACCGAGCGCCGTGGCACTCAGGGTGCGCAGCGCGGCGTCGAGCCCACCCGCCCGCGCCGGGTCGGCGAACAGGGCGGCGCTGCCGGCGAGCACCCCGACGACGCCCAGCGCGAGTGCGCGCGCCAGGTGCCCGGCCGCTCCGACGAGCTCGATCACCCGCCGGGCGAGCGGACCGAGGTGGCGCACCTCCAGATCACCCATGAACGTGCGCCGCACCCCCGTGTAGATCATCGCGCCCGCGATCACCAGTATCGTGCCCGCGCCGAGCCCCAGCAGCAGCCGCCCGGCCGGGAGCGCGAGCACCCCGGCCGCCAGCGTCTGCGCGGTGGTGCCGGAGGAGCCCACGTCGAGCAGGTAGTCGACGATCAGCACGGCGAGCGACGACATGGCGATCGCCTTGGCGACCGCACCCACGCGCTTGCGCACGCGCTCGTTCCCGTCCACCCACCTGAAACCCACCGCGGCGGCCGTGACCTGCCATACCGCGAACGCGATGAGCCCCACGGCGGCCACCCAGAGTGCGAGCGACCCGCCGGGGGTGCGCGCGATCGTCCCGACGGCACCCTCCGCGTCGGCCGGGACGTCCGGCACGCCGAACGCGATCTGCAGCGCGAGCCACGCCACGAGCAGGTGCACCACCCCGTACCCGACCAACCCGATCCGGCCGAGGACGTCCACGAACCGGCCGGGCGCGTCGGACCGGCCTTCGTGGACCAGAGTGCGCAGGCGTTCGCCGGGACCGGACATGGGGTCTCAGTATCCCGCCGGTGTTGATCGCACACTCTCACGCATTCTCGCTCAGTTGCTAGATGAGCTGATACAACCCGATCTGGTTTCCTGACGGTCGTGACCGAGACTCCGATCGACGCGCACTCCCCGGAGATCGTGACCGAGGGGACCGGGCATCACGAGCAGCTGGGCGACCGGGCCGAGCTGGACGTGAGCTTCACCGGCTACGCGGAGAACCGGGCCGACGCGGTCCGCGAGCTCGGGCGCCGGGTCGCCGCCGCCGAGCCGGCACTGGAGCTGCCGGGGCTCGTCGTCCGCAGCCGGCAGTTCTGGGTGCACAACGAATGGCAGGGCGACCGGGTGGTGGGCTGCCGGGCGGGAGAGGACATCGCTCTCATGCTGACCGACACCGCCGCGCTGGAGGAGGTGCTCTCGGCCCTCGTCGGCGCCGAGCCGACCGGTCTGCACGGCCCGCGCTGGGCGCTGGCCGATCCCGCGGCCGCGCAGCGCGAGGCCCAGCGCCGCGCGGTCGAGGACGCCCGGCAGCGGGCCGAGGGGTATGCGACGGCGCTGAACGGGCGGCTGGGGGCGCTGCGCAGGCTGTCCGATGCGCCCTCGCACGGCGGTCACGTCGCGCTGGCAGCCCGGGAGTCGGGCGGTCCGGACGTCCGTGAGCTCGGCCTGGAACCCGAGCCGGTGCGGGTGACCGCACGGTGCGTCGCCAGCTGGACGCTCCTCACCTGACGTGGAACGCGACGCCACTACCGGGTGGCGTTGACGGCCGAACGGGTGGATACCCGACAATGAGGCCGTGGATGTTCCCACGCCGCGTGACGACGACCCCGGTCCGTCCCTCCTCCGTGCCACCGATCGTGCACGTCAAGCGCTGCGCCGAGCCCAGCTCGTGCTCGGCGCGCTGGCGATCGGCGTCGCCGTGTTGGTCGGCGCGGCGGCGAGCGGGCACGAGGTCACCACCGCCCCTCCCGGCACGACGCTCGCAGAGGCCGAGCTGCTCGAACCCTCGCCGCTGCCGGAGGCGGCGATGCTGAATCCCACCCTCGCCACCCGGGCCCGGTGGACCACGAGCGGCGGCCTTCTCCGCACCGGCTCGCTCCGCGTGGACGCCGGGCTACCCGAGGGCGCGATGATCACCGTGGCGGTCGACGCCGCCGGCGAGGTGGTGGTCGACGCACGCACCCGGATCGCCGACTCCCGCGTGACCGGACTGACAGCAGGGCTCAGCACGCTGCTCGCCTGCTGGGCCGTGCTCGCTCTCTGCGCCGTCCTGTGCCGCGCCCGGCTCGATGCCCTGGACGCCCGACAGTGGGCCGACGACTGGGCGCGCGTCGAGCCGGAGTGGACGGGCCGCGCCGGTTAAGGGGGTGTCCCGCTAGCGCGGCTCGCCCGGCCCCGGCACGGTCCGGCCCTCGATCACCAGTGGCCCGTCAGCGGGGCGGTGCTCCTCGACCACCTCGCCGTCCACGACCGGCCCCCGCTCGCGGATGCGAGCCGTCCGCAGCCCGGGCGCGCGCCGCTCAGCCGCACGGATGAGCCTCCCGCGCACCAGCGACCGCGTGGGCGGCAGCAGGAGAAGCAGCCCGGCCACGTCGGTGACCAGGCCCGGGACGAACAACAGCACGCCTCCCGCGGCGACCAGCATGCCGTCGGTGACCTCCGCGGTGGGCACCCGCCTGTTGGTGACGGCCTCGCCGATCGCCTGCGCGGCGCGCAGTCCCTCCCGGCGGGCCAGCCACAGTCCGAGGATCGATCCGGCCAGCAGGACGAGGAGCGTCCAGCCCAACCCGATCACGGATCCGAGCGCGACCAGCGCGACGATCTCGACGACGAGGTACAGAAGGACGAACGCCATACACCAGTAACGCACGAGACGGCCTCTGTGCTCCCGAACTCGTGGTCACGGATCGGTCACCTGGCGGCGGAGCCCGTCCCCGCCGCCAGGCAGGTGCCTCACCAGGTGAGGGCGAGCCCCGGATCGGTGAGCAGCGCCCCGATGTCGGCGAGGAACCGGGAGCCCTGCTCGCCGTCGACCAGCCGGTGGTCGAACGACAGCGCGAGCTGGCACACCGTGCGGACCGCCAGCTCACCGTCCACCACCCACGGCGAGGGCTTGATGGCACCGACGGCGAGGATCGCCGCCTCCCCCGGGTTGAGGATCGGCGTGCCGGTGTCGACCCCGAAGACGCCGACGTTCGTGATCGTGAAGGTGCCGCCCACGAGGTCGGCGGGTGGGGTCCGGCCCGACCGTGCCGTGGCGGTGAGCTCGCCCAGCGCCGCGGCCAGCTCCCGCAGGGTGAGCGTGTCGGCGTCCCGGACCTTCGGGACGATCAGCCCTCGCGGGGTGGCCGCCGCGATCCCGAGCTGCACCCGGTCGTAGTAGACGATCTCGCCTGCCGCCTCGTCCCAGGAGGCGTTGACCTCCGGGGTGCGCCTCGCCGCGAGGCACACCGCCTTCGCGACGAACGCGAGAGGCGTCAGCTTGACCTCGGCGTACTCCCGCGTGCCGCGGAGCCGGTCGCGCAGGGCCATCGTCTCGGTGACGTCGACGGCGAGGAACTCCGTGACGTGCGGCGCGGTGAAGGCGCTGCTCACCATGGCCGCCGCCGTGGCCCGGCGGACCCCGCGGATCGGCTCGCGCCGCACCCCGCCCACCGTGGGCGCGGCGGGCGACGCCGGCGGCGCGGGCTCGACGACGGACGTGGCCGCGGCCGCCTCCACGTCCTCCCGCGTGATCACGCCGCCCGCCCCGGAACCGGTGAGCGACCGCAGGTCGATCCCGAGATCCTTGGCGAGCTTGCGTACCGGCGGCTTGGCGAGCGGCACCGGGTCCGCTGCCGGGCTCTCGGCCGCACCGGCCGAGCCCCGGTCCGGGAGGTCCGGCCGGACGTGGCGTCCGTTCGGCACGGCCGGTGGCGGTGCGGTGGGAGGAGCCGACGGCGAACGGCGGGCACGCCGCTGCACCGAACCCGGCCGGGGCCCGTAACCGACCAGGGTGGCGATGCGGCCGTCCTTGCCCGCCTCCCCGATCTTGGCGCCGGCCTCGTCGGCGGGCGCCGCCTGCGCGGGCGCCGCCTCCGCCGTCTCGATCGCGATGATCGGGGCTCCGACGGGCACGGTGCGGCCCGGCTCGACCAGCAGCTCCCCGACCGTTCCGGCATAGGGACAGGGCAGCTCGACCGCCGCCTTGGCCGTCTCGATCTCGACGATCACCTGGTTGACGGTGACGGTGTCACCGGGCGCGACGTGCCAGGTGACGACCTCGGCCTCGGTCAGCCCCTCGCCGACGTCCGGCATGGCGAACTCGCGACGCATCCCCGTCACCAGGCCAGGGAACGGTCGACGGCGTCCAGCACCCGGTCCAGATCGGGGAGGTAGTCCTCTTCGCATTTCGACGGCGGATACGGCGTGTCGAAGCCCGTGACCCGGATGACCGGGGCCTCCAGCGAGTGGAAGCACTGCTCCTGCACCCTGGCAGCGACCTCCGCGGTGACCGAGGCCTCCGACGGGGCCTCGGAGACGACGACCAGGCGGCCGGTGCGGCGCACCGACTCGATGACGGGCCCGAGGTCCAGAGGGGACAGCGCCCGCAGGTCGATCACCTCGATGTCGTGGCCGTCGGCCTCGGCGGCCGTGGCCGCCTCGAGGCACGTTCGCAGCACCGGGCCGTAACCCGCGAGCGTCAGCGTCGAACCCGCGCGGGCGACGCGCGAGGCGAACAGCGGTGGCGGGGTGGCGTCCAGGTCGACCTCGGCCTTCTCCCAGTAGCGCCGCTTCGGCTCGAAGAAGATGACCGGGTCGTCGCAGTCGATGGCCTGCTGGATCATCCAGTAGGCATCGGCCGGGTTGGAGCACGCCACGACCTTGAGCCCCGCCACGTGGGCGAACAGCGACTCCGGCGACTCGCTGTGGTGCTCGACAGCGCCGATCCCGCCACCGAACGGGATGCGCACGACCACCGGCATCCGCACCTTGCCCTGCGAGCGGAAGTGCAGCTTCGCGAGCTGGGAGACGATCTGGTCGAACCCGGGGAACACGAACCCGTCGAACTGGATCTCGCACACCGGGCGGAAGCCCCGGATCGCGAGCCCGACGGCGGTGCCGATGATCCCGGACTCCGCGAGCGGGGTGTCGAGCACCCGCTGCTCGCCGAAGTCCTTCTGCAGGCCGTCGGTGACCCGGAAGACGCCGCCCAGCTTGCCGACGTCCTCGCCCATGACGAGGACCTTCGGGTCGCGCTCCATCGCCGCGCGCAGACCGTCGTTGAGCGCCTTGGCCATCGTGAGAACGGTCATCTCAGACCCCCTCCCCGCCGGCGCCCGCGAGCGATCCCTCTGGCTCGAACGACTCGAGGTAGGCGAGGTACCCAGCGCGCTGGGCGTCGATCGTGGGCGAGCCCTCCGCGTAGACGTTGGCGAACATCCGGTCCGGCGCCGGCGGTGGCATCTGCAGGCAGTGCTCGCGGAACCGGGCGGCCAGCGCGTCGGACTCGGCCTGCACGTCCGCGAAGAACTCCTGGCCGACGGCGTGCTCGCGCACCAGGTTGACCCGCACCCGCTCGATCGGGTCCTTGAGCTTCCACAGCTCGAGCTCGTCGGCCAGCCGGTAGCGCGACGGGTCGTCGGAGGTGGTGTGCGCGTCCATCCGGTAGGTGAAGGCCTCGACGAGCACCGGTCCGTTGCCGGTGCGGCACTCCTCCAGTGCCCAGCGGGTGACCGCGAGGCAGGCGAGCACGTCGTTGCCGTCGACACGGACGCCGGGGAAGCCGTAGCCGGCCGCCCGCTTGTAGAGCGGCACCCTGGACTGACGTTCGGTGGGCTCGGAGATCGCCCACTGGTTGTTCTGGCAGTAGAAGACGACGGGAGCGTCGTACACCGCGGCCCAGACGAAGCCCTCGTGGACGTCGCCCTGGCTGGTGGCACCGTCGCCGAAGAAGCAGACGGTGGCCTCGTTCATCGAGCCGTCGTCGCCCGCGCCC
Organism: Pseudonocardia xinjiangensis; assembly: GCF_050948425.1. Lineage (NCBI taxonomy): Bacteria > Bacillati > Actinomycetota > Actinomycetes > Pseudonocardiales > Pseudonocardiaceae > Pseudonocardia > Pseudonocardia xinjiangensis. The sequence goes on from NZ_CP192009.1 coordinate 7,755,081, forward strand.
ACCGCGTTCCCGACCCGGCCCTCGAACCGCTGGCCCATCGCGTAGCCGGTGGCGTTGAGGCACTGGTTGCCGATGACGATCGTGTACAGGTGGAAGCGGGTGGCCAACGGGTCCCAGCCACCGTGGTCGGTGCCCCGGAAGATCCCGAGCAGCTCGGTGGGGTCGATCCCCCTGGTCCACGCCACCCCGTGCTCCCGGTAGGACGGGAACACCATGTCCTGGGGCTGCATGGCCCGGCCCGCGCCGATCTGCGCCGCCTCCTGCCCGAGCAGGGGCACCCAGATGCCCAGCTGCCCCTGCCGCTGCAGCGCGTTGGCCTCGCGGTCGAAGCGGCGCACCAGCACCATGTCGCGGTAGAGCTCCTGCAGAGCCGCGCTGTCGACGTCGCCCGCGAAGTGGTCGAAGCGGGGGTCGGACACCCGCTCGCCCTCCGGGGTGAGCAGCTGGACGAGGTTCGGATCACCCTCGTCGGTGGCTTTCAGTGCGGCGAGGACGTGCTCGCGGCTGGGGCGCTTGTCGGGTACCGCCGGAACGGACGGGGCCCAGTCGTGCGGATCGGACACGATGCCTCCTCATGCTCGGGACCCGCGACCGTTCGTGGCGGCACGGGGCGGGCGCGTCCGGATCCCGGCACCCGGGTGGGGGCACCATGTCCGGCGTAGCGCAATCCTGGCACGAGGGGCCGAAAGCCGGGAGCGACGCCCGGATGCGCCCGCGACACACCAGCGGCACGTCCCCGAAACGGGGACGTGCCGCTGGTCGAGCACCGGCGGTTCGGTGGGTTCTAGCGCTCCGGCGTGCCCGGGTAGGGCTGGCCGGGCTGGGCCTGCGGAGTGGTGTGGCCCCCGGTCGGACCGAAGTTGTTGGTGCGGTCATAACCCTGGGTGTAGCCGTTGCTCCCGGAACCCGGGATGTGCCGGATCCCGGCGACGCTCTTCGCCTTCTGCGCGGCGCCGCTGATCTGGCCCGAGTACTTGCCCTTCGTCTGCTTGTCGACGAACTTCGCAGCCTGGTCGACGAACTTGGCTGCCTTGTCCGGGTTGCTCTTCGCGTACCGGCGGGCGGCCTCCGCGACCGTGGCCAGCGTGGCCAACTTCCTGAACAGCGGCATTGCGCTCCTCCGTCGTATGTGGTGCCGCCGCGACAGCGTCTGCGCGGCGTCTTGGTTCTCCTGTACCCACCCTAGCGCCGGACCTCACCTGAGATCCCCAACGAACTACGGAGCGTGACGTCACACAACGGTGACCATCTCGAGGATGTTCGAGCGGTGTCGGAATGGCAGCATCCCCGCGTACTCGCCGTCAGGTACCGGAGGTCATCGTGCACGCCACCACCCGTTCGCTACCGGCCGTGCTCGCCGCGGCTGCGCTGACCGTCGCCCTCGCGGGGTGCGGCTCCGGCGGGGACGGCAGCGGCGCCACCTCCGGTGGCGCTCCCACCACAGCGGCGGCCCCGGCCGTCACCAAGGACGACGCGCTCGCCGCCATGGTTCCCGCTTCGGTCTCCTCCGACGGCAAGCTCGTGTTCGGCACCGACGCCTCGTACCCGCCCAACGAGTTCACGGCCCCGGACGGCACCACGATCATCGGGTTGGACGTCGACCTCGGCACCGCCGTGGCACAGAAGCTCGGGCTCACCCCCGAGTTCCAGAACAGCCAGTTCTCCGGGATCATCCCGGGCATCGAGGGCGCCCGCTACGAGCTGGGCATCTCCTCGTTCACGATCAACGACGAGCGCATCAAGACCGTCGACATGGTCAGCTACTTCTCCGCGGGCACCAGCCTGGCCGTGGCGTCGGGCAACCCGGAGGGCATCACGCCCGACAACCTGTGCGGTCGCGCGGTCGGTGTGCAGGCGGGCACCGTGCAGGTGGACGACGTGGCCGCTCGCAGCCAGGCGTGCACCGCGGCGGGGCAGCCGGCGATCGCGGTCACGGAGCTCCAGCAGCAGACCGACGTGACGCTCGCGCTGACCTCGAAGCGCATCGTCGCGATGCTGGCCGACTCCCCGGTCGTCTCCTACGCCGTGACCACCACCAGCGGCGCGGTCGAGGTGGTCGGCGAGCCGTGGGACACGGCGCCGTACGGCATCGCGCTGGGCAAGAACCAGGGACAGTTCGCCCAGGCGGTGCAGGGTGCCCTGCAGGCCATGATCGCCGACGGCAGCTACGCCGCGATCCTGCAGAAGTGGAATGTGTCGAACGGCGCGATCCCCACCTCAGAGGTCCGGAGCTGACGTCGCGGTGACCGCTTCTCCACCCCTCGACACGGCTCGGCGCCCGCCACCCATCAAGGCCGTACCCGTGCGGCACCCCGGCCGGTGGCTGGCCGTCGCGGTGCTGGCCGTGCTCGCGGCGATGCTCGTCAACACGATCCTCACCAACGACGGCTTCCGCTGGCCGGTGGTCGGCGAGTACCTCTTCTCCGGGCCGGTGCTGAACGGCCTGCGCAACACGCTCGTGCTCACCGTGCTGTCGATGGCGATCGGCATCGTCGGCGGCATCGGCCTCGCGGTCATGCGGCTGTCGCCCAACCCGGTGCTCTCCAGCGTCTCCGCGGTCTACATCTGGCTGTTCCGCGGCACCCCGCTGATCGCTCAGCTGCTGTTCTGGAACTTCCTCGCCGCGCTCTACCCGCGGCTCGCGCTCGGCATCCCGTTCGGGCCGGAGTTCATCTCCTTCGACACCAACCAGCTGATCAACCAGTTCGCCGCCTGCCTGCTCGGACTCGGGCTCAACGAGGCCGCCTACATGGCCGAGATCGTCCGCGGCGGCCTGCAGTCGGTGGACGACGGGCAGACGGAGGCGGCGGGCGCACTGGGCATGTCACGCTCGCAGACGTTGCGCCGGATCGTGCTGCCGCAGGCCATGCGCGTGATCATCCCGCCCACCGGCAACGAGACCATCTCGATGCTGAAGACCACCTCGCTGGTGGTCGTGATCGGCTACTTCGAGCTGCTCACCTCGGTGCAGCGGATCTACTCCACCAACTTCCAGACGATCCCGCTGCTCATCGTGGCCGCGGCCTGGTACCTGGCGCTGACGTCGCTGCTCTCGATCGGGCAGGGGTTCGTCGAGCGCCACTACGGGCGCGGCACGAGCCGGGGTCCGACCGGCCCGCGGCTGTTCGCGCGGGCACCCGAGCAGGGGACGGCGACCGGATGACCACACCGATGGTGGAGGCGGTCGAGGTCCACAAGAGCTTCGGCCACGTCGAGGTGCTGCGCGGCATCGACCTCACTGTGATGCCCGGCGAGGTCGCCTGCGTGATCGGGCCGTCCGGCTCGGGCAAGTCCACGTTCCTGCGCTGCATCAACCACCTCGAGCGCATCGACGCGGGGGCGATGCGGGTGGACGGCGAGCTCATCGGATACCGCGAGGCAGGCGGCAGGCTCCACGAGCTGCGCGAGTCGGAGGTGGCGAGGCAGCGCCGCGACATCGGCATGGTGTTCCAGCGGTTCAACCTGTTCCCGCACAAGACGGCCGCGGAGAACGTCATGGAGGCGCCGCGCACGGTCCGGCGGGAGCCGCGCAGAGCGGCCCGCGAACGCGCGATGGCCTTGCTGGACCGCGTCGGCCTCTCGGACAAGTACGACTCCTACCCGGCCCAGCTCTCCGGCGGACAGCAGCAGCGGGTGGCGATCGCACGGGCACTGGCGATGCAGCCGCGGCTCATGCTGTTCGACGAGCCCACCTCGGCCCTGGACCCGGAGCTCGTCGGTGAGGTGCTCGACGTGATGCGGGGGCTCGCCGGGGAGGGCATGACGATGGTCGTGGTGACCCACGAGATGGGGTTCGCCCGCGAGGTCGGCGACACCCTGGTGTTCATGGACGAGGGCCGGATCGTCGAAGCAGGCCATCCCCGCGACGTCCTGGGCAACCCGCAGCACGAGCGCACGAGGACGTTCCTGTCGAAGGTGCTGTAGCGGCTCCGCAGGTCGGTCGGGGTCAGCCGCCGGCGCGCTCGGCCTCGCCGCGGAGGATGCAGAACTCGTTGCCCTCCGGATCGGCGAGCACCACCCAGCCGCCGCCGTCGGGACGGCGGCGGTCGGCCACGGTGGTGGCACCGATCGCGAGCAGCCGGGCGAGCTCCTCGTCCCGGCTGCCCTCCGCGGGCACGAGGTCGAGGTGCAGCCGGTTCTTCACCTGCTTCGCGTCCGGTACCTCGATGAACAGGATCCGCTCGGAGCCATCGGATGAGAAGATCATGCATTCCTCGTGGCCGGGCTCGTTGGGGTCGTCCGGGTCCTCCCGGAAGCCGAGCACCTCCCCCCAGAACACGGACTGGGCGTGGGCGTCGATGGCGTCGAACGTGGTGTGCGAGATCCGGGCGGTCACGGCGCGACCCTAGAGGCGCCGTCGAGCGAGAAACCGGCCTGGATCAGCAACGCACGCAGGTAGCGGGTGATCTCCGCGGCGTCGAGAGCGCCGGGACGCAGGAGCAGGTGCTGGATGGCCGCCCCCTGAATCATGTCGATCAGGATGTCGACGTCGGCCGTGGGAGCGAGCACGCCGTCGGCCTGGGCCTGCCGCAGCACCGCCCGCGCCTGCTGCCGGCGCGGCTCGACGTGGTGGTGCCAGTAGGCGGCCAGCAGTCGTGGGTGCTCGGGGCCTGCGCCGAGCAGCCGGGCGGACAGGTTCCGGAAGCGCGGGTCGGCCAGCACCTCTCCCCACCGGGGCAGCAGTTCCTCGATCCGGTCCGGTAGCGGGCCCGTGGCGCCCGTCGTCACGTCCGGGATCTCGGACCTGGCCGTCTCGATCGCCTGGGCCAGCAGGTCCTCCTTGGAGCTCCACCGCCGGTAGACGGTCACCTTGGCCACGCCGGCGCGCCTGGCGATCTGCTCGATGCTCGTCTGATCGATACCGCGCTCGACGAGCAGCTCCACCGCGGCGCGCAGGATCGCCGCGTCGGCGCCCGGGTCGCGGGGCCGGCCCGGCCCCTCGCGCCGCGCGGGTGGTTCGGCTTGGGTCACGTCGGGCTCCGGCCCTGCTGCAGCACGCCGGTCAGCAGGCGATGTAGCTCCGTTGTGGAGCACCCCCGCCAGCAGAGGTGCCCGTCGGGTCGCACGAGCAGTGCCCTCTCCTTCCTGTCCGGGCCGGCGGGGTGCAGGAGCACCACCCGGTCACCGAGGTGGTCACGCGCCACCGCGAGGAGCCCGTGCACGTCCGTGCCGTCCCCCACCCCGCCGTTTCTGTCCGGGTCATCCTCCGGCCGCGGCGCGAGCAGCACCCAGCCGGGCCCGAGCTCGGAGTGCAGCCGCGCCGAGGTGCCGTCGGGCCGGGTGCAGTCCCGGTCCGGCACACGATCACCCGGCCGCGGCGCCCCACCGCGACGCGACCCGCCCAGAGGACCGTTCCGGTAGCTCACCCAGAGCTGGGACGCACCGCGGGTGGCTCTGCGCTGCACGGCCGGCAGGTTCAGGACGGGGACGAACACCCGGTCGCGGAGGAACCGGGTGACGACACCCTCGCCGACCAGGATGCGGGTGTTGGCCGTGGTGCTGCGCAGCACCCCGGCCGCGAGCGGCCTGCGTTCGGGGGCGTAGGTGTCGAGCAGGGCCTCGCCCGCCCGTCTCCGGACGACGAGGGCCAGCTTCCACGCCAGGTTCTCCGCATCGCCGATGCCGGTGTTCATACCCTGCCCACCGATGGGGCTGTGGATGTGCGCGGCGTCACCTGCCAGCAGGATCCGTCCTCGTCGGTAGTCGGCGGCGAGCCTGCGATGGATGCGGAACACCGAGGTCCACACCACCTCGCGGATCCGCACGTCCGTCTCGCCGGCCCGGTCCTGGAGTATCCGCACCAGGTGTTCGACTATCTGCGCCCCGTCGAGCCGTCGGTCCACAGTGGCCGGGACGTCGGCCATGAGGCGCCACAGGACACCCTGGCCGTCCGTGTCGGGCATCGGGATGGTCAGCAGCAGCCCGTCGGGGTGGAACCAGCCCGCCGACGCGGACGGGTCGCGGGCCCAGTCGGCGCGTACGTCGGCCAGCAGGAACTGCTCCACCACCGCGACGCCGGGAAAGGCGATCCCCGCCCGGTCGCGCACGGTGCTGCGGGCTCCGTCGCAGCCGACCAGCCACTGCGCCCGCACCGTGGTCCCGGTGTCCAGCACCGCGGTCACCCCTGCCGCGTCCTGTTCGAGGGCCGTCACCGCCGTACCCCACTCGATCTCGACACCCAGTTCCGTGAGCCGGCGCCGCAGCTCGGCCTCCACATCGGCCTGTGACACGAACAGCGCCTGGACCGACCCGAGCGGGTCAGGAACGAACCGCATCGTCGCGATCGGGCGGCCGCGTACGTGCATCGTCATGCCGATCGGTGCCCGCGCCCGCTTCCGCAGGCCGGCGAGCGCTCCCACCCGGCCGAGTACCTCCACCCCGCGGGCGTGCAGGATGTTCGCCCTCGACGTCGGCGCCGGGCCGGTGGCCCGGTCCACCACCCGGACGGTCACACCCTCGGCGGCGAGGGCGCAGGCCAGTGTGAGGCCGGTCGGCCCCGCTCCGACGACCAGCACGTCCAACTCGGATTCCGGCATCGTGACCCCCGATACATATACGCAAACGACCCCGTATACAAAATCGAGGACACCGGTCCCCCTGTCAACCGCGGCGGGCTGCGGATCTGTCAGGGGCGGGCGCTGCGGCGCAGCGCGTGCACGGTGGCGTCGGCCCGCCCCCTGGCGCCGATCTTGGAGTAGATCCGCGTGACGTGCTGCTCCACCGTGGACACGCTGATCGCCAGCTGCGCGGCGATCTGCTTGTTGGCCCGGCCGCCTGCGATGAGGTCGAGGACCTCCACCTCGCGGGCGGTGAGGCCGTCGGGATCCATCTGCGCCAGGCAGGGACCACGGTCCAGCGCCAGCGACAGCACCTCGGCCGGGGACAGATCCTGACCGGTGGCCCAGGCCGAGGCGAACGCCGCCTCCCCCAGCTCGGCCCGCGCGGAGGAGACGGCCCGGCGCATCCCCTCCTGGTCCGGCCCGGAGACGTAACCACCGGCGTCGACCCGGGCCAGCAGTGCCTCCGCCGCCGACCAGAGCCGGACGGCGCGGGCGACGTCGGTGTCCACGGTGGCGAGGCCCTGCAGGCAGAAGGCGACGTTCGGCGCGTCGCCCACCTCGGCCGCGAGGCGCAGTCCCTCACGGAAGTGGACGGCGGCATCGGCGTCGTGCCCCTCGTCGACGGCGATCCCGGCCAGCAGGTGCGACGCCATCGCCGCGCCCTCCCGATCACCCACCGCCCTGGCCAGGTCGAGCGCTCGGCGGCCCAGCGCAGCCGCCCGGTCCAGCCGCCCCCCTGCCTGGGCGACCGTGCCGAGGAAGCACGACATGAACGACGCGGCCCACAGCTCGCCGGTGGACAGCGCCAGGCCCACGCCGCGCTCCAGCAGCTCGACGCCCCGCTCCTGCTCGTCGAGGCCGATCGCCGCGAACCCCGCGCTGCTCAGCGCGTAGGTCTCGACGGCGGTGTCGCCCACCTCGCGCGCGATCCGGATGCTCTCGTCGAGCAGGTCGGCGGCCGTGCGGTAGTCGGCCTGCCCGCAGGCCATCGTGCCGGCGACGAACGCGGCCCGCGCCCGCGCCCGGGCCGACAGCGGGGTGGCGAGGGCGTGCTCCATCGCCAGCCGCCCTTCGGTGAAGCGGCCGCGCAACCACCAGAACAACCAGGTGTTCCAGCCGAGGTCGGCGAGCTGCTCGCCGTCACCGGCCGCCACGAGCGTGCTGGTGGCCCCCCGCAGGTCGGGCTCGGCGTCGTCGAGCCTGCGCAGCCAGTCCAGCTGGCCGGGACCGCGCAGTCCCGCGGCCGCACGCCCGGTCAGCTCCAGGATGCACGCGGCGTGCGCCGCGAGAGCCGCGTCCATCGCCCCGTGCTCCACGAGCAGCGAGAGCCCGAACTGGCGGACCGGTTCGAGCATCCGGTACCGCGTGGCGCCCCCGACCCCGGTCTCGGCCACCACGAGGGACTGGTCGACGACCACCGTCAGGAGGTCGAGCGGCCGGTGGTCGGTCGTGGCGGCAGCGCTCGCCGCGTCCAGACCCCACCAGCCCGAGAACACCGACAGGTGCGCGAAGAACTGCCGCTCGGGGTCGTCGAGCAGGTCGTAGCTCCATCGCAGCGCCGCCTCCAGGCTGCGGTGGCGGGGCTCCGCACCACGGTCCCCGCCGGCGAGGAGGTCGAGCTGGTCGGACAGCATGGCGGCGATCTCGGGGGCGGCGAGCACCGAGACCCTCGCGGTGGCGAGCTCGATGGCGAGCGGGAGCCCGTCGAGGCCACGACAGATCTCGCTGATCGCCTGCGACGTGGCAGGCGTCAGCGAGAAGCCGGGCATCCGATGGCGGGCGCGTTCGAGGAACAGCCGCACCGCATCGCCGTGCTGCAGCGGGGGAACCCGCCAGACCACCTCACCGGGCAGCCCGAGCGACCGCCGGCTGGTGGCGAGGACACGCACCCCGGCACACCCGGCCAACAGCTCGTGGACCAGCCGGGCCACGGCCTCGACGACGTGTTCGCAGTTGTCGAGGACGACGAGCAGGGTGCGGTCACGCAGGGTCGCGGCGAGCAGGTCGGCCGGTGCGGTGCCCGGCTGCTCGCGCACCCCGAGGGCCTGCGCCGCCAGGTGCGGGACGAGGTGGCCGTCGGTGGTGGCGGCGAGGTCGACGAACCAGCACCCGTGCGGGAACCGGTCGAGCACATCCACCGCGACCCGGGTGGCCAGGCGTGTCTTGCCGCATCCGCCCGGCCCGGTCAGGGTGACGAGCCGATCCGCGGCGAGGGTGGACGTCACCTCGGCGACCTCTGCTTCGCGCCCGACGAAACGCGTGAGATCGAACGGGAGGTTGTGGACGGCGTCCTCGGGCATGACCGGCCGCTCGGCGGCGGTACCGGTCGGTCTACCCACGGGCGGATGTTTCCACAGCGACGCGGCGAGGACCACGCGACAGCGGCCCCGTGACCCGCTCGGCGCAGTCGCCGAAAGCTCACCTATCCGTTCTGACCTGGGCCGCCAGTGCGGACCTCGTGGACACCCCCAGCTTCGCGAACGCCCGTCCGAGGTGCGTCTCGACCGTCTTCACCGAGAGCATCAGCTCCTCGGCGATCTCACGGTTGGTGTGGCCGCTCGCGACGAGCTGGGCGATCTGGTGCTCGCGGGGGCTCAGCACGTCCCGCGCGCTGTTCCCGGCGCCGCCGCCACCCCCGCAGCGGATCCCGCGGAGCAGGGCGTCCGCCTGCGCGCCGAGCGCCGTGGCTCCGCACCCGGCCAGCACGGCCGCCGCCGCTGTCAGCTCGGCAGCGGCCCGGGACCGCTGGCCCGCGGCACCGAGCGCGATGCCGGCGAGGGTGCGGGAGCGGGCCGCCTCCACCGGGTTGCCGGCGCGTTCGAGCAGCTCGGCGGACCGCAGGGCCGTACCGGCCGCGGGGGCGTGCTCGCGGTGGGCGTTGCGGACGGCCGCTGCCGCTCGCAGCGCCCAGCCCGTGCGGCCGGCGAGACCGAGACCTGCTGCCGCCAGCTCCGCCCGTTCGGCCCAGCCGGTCGCGTCGGCCCGCCGGCCGGCCCGGATCGCGGCCTCGGTGAGCAGCGCGAACCAGTAGGGCCGCCTGCTGTGCACGATCCGGGGCAGGTCCGGACCGCCACCCGCGTCCTGGAGCGCCGCGATCCCGGCGTCGTGGTCACCGGCCGCGAGCCGCACCTCGGCGACCGTCGCCATGACCTCGGGCGTGGCTCCCGTGAGACCACGGGTCTGCTCGCCCAGCCGGGTGGCGACGGTCAGGTCGCCCGCGACGACCGCGGCGGCGCAGCGGCTCCCCAGCGCGCGCACCCGGCTGTCCGCCACGCCGCTCGAGCACGCGCAGGCGATGGCCTCGTCGCCGGCCCGGGCGGCGTCGACCAGCGCGCCGGTCCAGGTCAGCACGGCGGCAAGGCCGGTATGGATCTCGGGCAGCAGGTACGCCTGTCCGGTTCGGCCGGCGAGAGCGAGCGCCCTGCGCAGGTGGGCGCACGCCGGTCCGGGTCGCTCGATCGTGGTCTCGCTCCAGCCCAGCAGCGCCACGGCGTCGACGTGCGCGGCGATGACGTCGTCGGGGAGGGGGTCGAGCAGGGCGCTCGCCTCGTCGGCCGCCGTCCTGGTCTCGGCCACGGCGCCTGAGCGGCCGCCGGCACCGGCCAGCAACGCCGCGGCAACCCCGCGCAGCACCGGATCCCCAGCCGCGACCCGCGCCCGACCGGCCCAGCGGGACGCCTCCTCGTGGTCGGAACCCCACAGGTGCACCGTGGCGATGGCGAGCCGCAGCCGGGAGGCGGTGGCCGACAGCGGGTCGGGCAGGGCGGCCAGGGCCTGCGTGAGCAGCCGCACCGCGTCCGGTCCGCGGTGCGGGCGCCGTTCGGCCGTCGCGCGGGCGGGCGTGCGCCGCGCGGGCACGGGGTGGACAGATCCGCTGTCCCGCACGCCCGGACGGGCCGCTCCGCGGGCGGCCCGGCGCAGCACCGGGTGTCGGAACGCGAACCGCCGGGGCACCTCGGTCCCGCGCACGACGTCGCGCCGGCACAGCTCGTCGAGCAGGTCGAGCGCCTCGCCCTCCGGCAGGGGGACGCCGGCCGCCGCCGATCCGGCGTCGAACGGGTCCCCGACGGCGGCGGCGGCGGAGAGCAGCAGAGCGGCGGCAGCCGGCAGGTCGCACAGCTCCTCCCGCAGCGACGCGACGATGGCCGGTGGGGCCCCGGTCCCGTGGCCCGGTGTTCGTGCGAGCTGGTGGAGGTAGAACGGGTTGCCCCCGCTCTCGGCGATGGCGCGGGCCCGGTCCGGTTCGGCGACGGCGCCCCCGAGCAGCGCCGCGGCGTCCTCGGCCGGCAACGGACCGAGCTCCACCGTGTCGAGCGAGCGGCACCGCTGCGCGGCGTGCAGGGTGCGTAGCAGCGCGGGCGAGGCGTATCGCGGCCGCAGCGCCAGGCCGAGCAGCACCGGCGCGCCAGGAGGGTGGCGCAGCAGGTGGCCGACCAGTTCGACCGTGGCCGGGTCGGCGCGGTGCGCGTCGTCGAGCACGAGCAGGAGCGGTGCTCCCTCGGGCAGTCCCGACAGCAGCCTGCTGACGACCTTGTGCCTGCGGTGGCGGCCGGCCCCCGCTCCCACCGGTACCCCGAAGAGCCGGGCCTGGTCGCCGGGGGCGCGATCGGTCCGGACGAGGAACCCGGCGGCCTCGGCGGTGGCGGCCAGGTGCTCCAGCAGCAGGGTCTTGCCGATGCCGGGCTCGCCGCGCACCGCGAGGGCGCGCGGCGAGCCCGCCGCAACCTCGGCCACGAGAATGTCGGCGAAGGCCTGCTCGACCTCGCGACCGACCATCGCGTGGGTCCTCCCGTCGTGGTTGCGTCGGCCCGGACACCCCCACGGACCGGGCCACCAGCAGCCTGACCCGGAAGCCGTCGACCGGCCATCCGGGATTACCCCTACGCGCGGTGTCGTCCCGCACAGGGGTCCCGGGCGGGGTCAACGGGACGGGACGAGAAGGCCGCCGACAGCCGCGCGGGTGCGGGCACCGACCTTGCCGAGCACCCGGGAGACGTATCGCTCGACGGTCTTCTCGGCCAGGTGCAGCTCCGCCCCGATCTCCCGGTTCGTCCGGCCCTCCGCCACCAGTGCGGCCACCTCCCCCTCCCGGTCGGTGAGCCGAGCCGGCCTGGGACGGTCCGGCGGGCCGGGCACGCCCGGCCGGGTCACGTCCGCACCCCTCCGTCCCGCGGTGGGCTCGACCGCCGCGAGCGTGAGGATCTCCCCGACGACGGCGCCGGCGGCGTCGGCGGCGTCGGGACCGCCGGCATCCTCGAGCGCGGTGGCCCGGCACCCGAGCAGGACGGCCCGTTCGACGATGGCGGCGTCGGGCAGCAGTCGCAGCGCGTCCGCGTACCACCGCGCCGCGGTGCCGGGAGCCCGCGGCGCCACGTCCGCCGCGGCGCGGGCGAGCAGGGTGGCAGCCGCGCGGTCACCCACCGCCGCGGCCTGCGCGACGTGGTGAGCGCATGCGGACGGCGGTGCCCCGGACCGCTCGAGCACCGCGGCGATCCGCCCGTGCGCCCGCGCGGTCCATCCCGGCCCGGTGTGCTCGCGGACGACCCGACGCACGAGCGGGTGCCGGAACCGGAACGCCCCGGGCAGGCCCGCCGGGTGCACCAGGTTCGCCTCGACCAGCACATCCAGGACGTCCGCGGTCCGGTGCCGCCACGGCGAGACCGATGCCACGCCCGACGCCGCCACGGCCGGCTCGAGGTCGAAGGGGTCACCGGCGACCGCTGCGCCCTCCAGCAGCCGTCGTGCCGTCGGGTCGAGCTGCTCGACCTCCTCGAGTACCAGCTCCGCCACCGGCCGCGGCACGCCCGCACCGTGCCGGGCCATCTGCAGGAGGTGGAAGGGGTTGCCACCGCACTCGCGGACCAGCGCCGCGCGCCGGGACCGGGCCGCCCCGGACACGAGCTGCGCGGCTGCGTCGTCGTCGAGCGGCCCGAGCTCGACACGCTCGACGAGTCCGGAAACGACCCCGCGGTCCAGCGCGCGGGCCAACCGCTCCCGCGCCGGGAACCGGCGGTGGGCCAGTACGAGCTGCACGGCCGCCCGGGGCGCCGCGCGGAGCAGGTCGACCAGCAGCTCGGCCGACGCGGCGTCGGCCCACTGGACGTCGTCGAGCGCGAGCACCACGGGCCGTCCGGCCGCGAGCCGTTCCAGGAGCGACCGGACGGCGAGGCGGCGTGGGCCGAGCCCGGTCACGAGCCCGGTCAGATCGGCGGTGGGCAGGCAGGGCCCCAGCGCGTCGACGACCAGGGCGTACGGGCTGTCCTGCTCGAACTCGGCGGCACGTGCGCCGAGGACCAGCGCCCCGGCCCGCTCCGCCTGGTCCGTGAGCACCCGCACCAGTGAGGTCTTGCCGATCCCGGGCTCACCCACCAGCTCCACGACGACGGGACCGCCTGCCGGGGACGCGTGTCTGCCCCGCGCGTGATCGAGCCGGGCGAGCTCGCGCGCCCGTCCGACGAGCTGCCCTTCCGACCCCGGCATACGCCACCCCTGGTCCTGGAGGATCCGGGCGACGCTACCCGCCGAGCCGAGGTTGCGGGGTCTCCCGGATACCGGCCGCTCGCCCGGGCGCCGCAGGGTCGGGGCCACCGTACTTCCCGGGAAGGCTGACATGGACCCGTCGATCACGTTCTACCAGACCCTCAGCAGCACCAGCTTCACGCTGCTCGGGCTCTGGTTCGGGGTCATGCAGTTCGCCCACGGCGGATGGCGGACCGATCCCGAACGGCACGCGAGCACCTTGCACCTGGCACTCAAGTTCTTCCTGCCCGCCGTGATGGGCCTGGCCTCGCTGCTGGCCTCGGCGAACGACGGCGGCCTGATCTGGCGGTGCACGTTCGCTCTGGGCGGCCTGATCGGTCTGGTCGAGTCGGTGCGGTACCTGCGCCGGGCCGGCGGGCCGACGGGGCGCATCACCGTCCGGACCCTGTCGATGGCCGACCCGCTGCTCTACGCACTCGTGGCGGCAGCCGCGTTCATCCCGCCGGGGACGACACGGCTCACCCCTCTGCAGATCGAGGGCATGGTCACCGGGCTGCTGTTCGTCACCGGCCTCGTCTCGGTCTGGGTGGCCTTCGCCGAGCGGGCGGCCGAGAAGGAGACCGCCGGCTCGGCGGAGTAGTCACGCGTCAGGGCTTGCGGGCGTAGAGACGCAGGTTGCGGATGTCATAGGTGAACAGCTCCTCCACCACGAAGAACTCCGCGACGGCCGCACGCAACGACTCCGCGTCGAACAGCGTGTGGTGGGCATTCCAGATCCACAGCGGCACCCCCCGCGCGTCCACGCCCTGGTGCGCCTCCCGCTCGGAGTGGCCACCGAGGATCCAGTAGTTCGCCTCCGCGGTGTCGATCGTGCCCTCCACCCACTGCGTGGCGACGAACCGTGCGTCCGGGACCCCGATGTCGATCTCCGCGCCGGTGCGCAGCACGCGGGCCCACTCCCGCAGGGTCTCCCGGACGAGCTCGTAGCTCTGGTGCTCGAGCACGTGGTTGGCCCGCAGCGCGTCGAGCGAACCCGAGGCGAACGGGAGGCGGTCGATCGCGCACCGGACCTCGATGTCGGGCAGCGCGAGCACGTCGACGTGCAGGTCGTAGTCGGGATGCGGCTTCTCCCCGGCGCCGATCTCCAGTCTCATGCGGTCGGTGGGGTGAGCTTCTTGAGGACCTTCGCCGGACGCCCTGCCACCACCGTGTAGGGCTCCACGTCCTCGCGCACCAGCGACCCACCCGCGACGACGGCGTGCTCGCCGATCGTCACGGGGCCGAACACGGTGACCCCGCTGGCGAGCCAGACGCCGTCGCCGATCACCACGTCGCGACCGGACCGGGGGAAGGCGAGCTGCCGGTCGTGGCCGAACTGGTTGATGTCGTGGGTGCCGGTGAGCACCGAGACGTCGTGACCGAAGAACGCGTACTCGCCGATGGTGATCGTGCCGCCGGACATGTTGAACAGCGCGTTGTTGACCACGGCGGTGTCCGGGATGCGCAGGCGTGAGCGATCCCCGTGCCAGCGGTAGGAGTACAGCGCGTCGAGCTTCAGTTCCTGGACCTGTCGGGCCACCTGTTCCGCGACCAGCGCATCGAGCGGACCGCGCAGGGCGCGGGTGATCAGGCGGTCAAGCAGTCGCATGCGGTTTGCCCTCCGGCATCCTCGTCGGTGCCGGAATGGTGGCATACCGGCGCACCGGACAGCAGCAGCTCCAGCCTCCGGGCGAGTGCGTCGATCCCGAAGTGGGTGCGGGCGATCGCCTCGTTGTGGTCGAGCAGTGACGGGTCCGGGTCTGCGAGCCAGGCCCGCAGCGGCTCGGGGTCGGCGGCGGGGAACCACCGGAACCCGAACGCGGCGAGCTCGCGGGCCACCGGGAAGTCGCCGACCGCGATCGGCTTGCGGTGCAGCGCCGACTCGATCAAGGGCAGCCCGAAACCCTCCCAGGACGACGGGAACACCACCGCGTCGCACGCCGCGTAGGCCGCGGCCATGTCGGTGCCGTCCGGGAGCCTGCGGCGCACCGGAACGCGGGCCTCCCGCAGGAGCCGGGCGAGGTCGGCCGCGTACCCGTCCTCGGCCGGACCGGTGAGCCAGAACGTGCCGCCGAGCGACTCGGCGAGCGCCAGCCCGACGTCGACGTGCTTCCGGGCGATCGCGCGGGTGGGCTGCAGCAGGAGGGGCCCGGCGGGGACGTCGAGCCGGGCGCGCAGCCCGTCGCGGTCCTCGGGACGCGGCGTCTCGTCGAAGCCGTGGTAGACGGTGGTGGCGAGGATGCCCCGCCGGTCCGAGAGCGAGCGCCGCGCCATGTCGTTGACGGTGACGTGGTGCCACGACGGGTCGTCCGGCGGCCAGGTCGTGACCCCGGCGTACCGCTCGCGCTCCCACGGCAGGTCGTGGTGGCGCAGCACGGCGGGACGGCCTCGCAGGTACTCGGCCACCGCCTCCCCGGCCGCCTGGTTCATCGGCAGCGAGCACACGTTGTCGGCGACCACCACGTCGACGTCCGCCAGCGCCGCATCCAGCAGTCGCCTCGACGGCGGCTGCGCGTCGTCCAGCGCGAGGCCGGGCACGAGCACGTCGGGCCGCCCGTCGCCGGCGACCAGGCGCACCCGCATCCCGAGCCGTCGGAAGGCGGTCGCCCACTGCGCCGCCGTGACCGACACACCGTCGGCCATCCCGAGGCGGTAGGAGACGATCGCCACCCGCTGCCCGAAGAGGTTCGACATCCGCGCATCGTCCCTGGGTCGCATCACCACAGCATGACCTGTGGGTTGCGGCGGCGTGCTGCCGATCTTCAGATTCTCGGCAGCCGTCCCATCAGGAAGAACTCCGGGTTCGGTCGCAGCGCCGTGAGGTGGGCCAGCCGGTTGGACATCGCGAACAGCGCGGTGATGGCCCCGACGTCCCAGATCTCGTCCTCGGAGAGTCCTGCGATGCGGGCGTCGTCGAGCTCGGCGTCGGTGAGCGAGGCGGAGTCGGTGGCGACGAGCAGCGCCAGATCGACGATCGCGCGCTCCCGTGGGCTCAGCTCGACCCCCCACGGGTTCGTCGCCACCCGGTCGGCGATCTCGGCATCCTTCGCCCGGACCCGGAGGATCGCACCGTGGGCGACGACGCAGTAGGTGCAGTTGTTGGCGCCGGACGTCGCCACCACCACCAGCTCACGCTCGGCCCTGCTCAGTCCGACATCGGAGTCCATCAGGGCATCGTGGTAGTCCAGGAAGGCCCGCAGCTCGGCCGGTCTGCGGGCGAGAGCCCGGAACACGTTCGGTACGAACCCCGACTTCTCGGTGATCTTCTCGATCCGCTTGCGGAGATCGTCCGGCATGTCCTCCAGCTCGACATGGCCGAACCGACTCACGGGGTGCGGCGAAGCACTCATAACTCTCGACGGTAGCCCTCGGAAGCGCCACGATGCGCTCATGGACGTGCCCGAGGAGATCCGCAGCCGGTTGTCCCAGTGGTGCGCTGATGTCGTCCCCGATGCCGAGCGCGAGCAACAGCGGCTCGGCTACACGATCCAGGGCGACGAGGTCACGATCCTCGACCGCAGGCCGCCCACCTACCCCGAGCTCGAGGTGGAGTGGTCGGCCACCCCGGTGGCGCTGCTGCGCCTCGAGGACGACGGCGGGTGGGTGCTCTACCGGGCGGCGGCCGACGGCGGCTGGCAGCACGAGACGGCAGGCCCGGACCCGATCGCGCTGCTGGAGCAGGTGCGCGACTGAGCGTCCGGCGCCGGGCGGTTCAGGCCCCGGCCTGACCGACCCGCGCCGTCTTGCGGCCGGCGCCGGCCAGCGGCACCACACGGGCACCGCCGGTGGGACCACTGCGGATCACCAGCGCCGACGCCCGTCGCAGCACGCTCGCCAGCGTGGGGGTGTCGGTGTCGCCCTGCGGCTCGTCGGTGGCGACCACCGCGAACATCCGCGGGGCCACGGCGGTGAGCAGCAGCCGCTCGACCCCGAGCCCGCCCGCCCCGAGCACCAGCACGACGTCGGCGCTGTCTGCCGGCGGGACCGCCGTGAGGAGCGCCTCCACCGGCAGGAACACGACGAGGCCGAGCGCCGCCGGATCGGTCCGGGCCAGCGTGGTCCAGGCGTCGGCGAGCTGCGGCGCATCCGCACCCAGCCGTTGCAGCAACCCGACCTGGAGGTTCTCGTCGTGCACGTCGCGCCGGGCCGCCGCGAGCGCGTCGACGGCCGCGGCGTACCCGGCCGCGTCGCGCTGCCGCAGTGCGGCGGCGGCCATCTCGTACTCGGGTGCCGGGACCGTGCCGGCGCGGGCGGCCACGTCGTCGGCCATGGCGTCGAGCCGGCGTCCGGCCACGATGGCCGAGCCGTGGTCGGCGTACTCGAGGATGGCGCCGGCGATCTCCTCGGCCGACTCCACGTTCGGAACCGACAGCGGCGAGTTGGGCGCGAGGAACAGCACGTCGTGGCGGAGCGCCCCCACCGAACGAGCCGCTGCGGCGACCTTGACCAGGCCGTCGGCCAGCTCGGCCAGCTCGCCCTCACCGCGCGGCAGGGGAAGGCCGAGCTCGGCGCAGCCCGCGGCGATGCGGTTGCGCCGTTCGCCGAGCTCGAGGTGCTCGATCACGCGGTGGACGTCGTCGGCCGTCTCCGGCGTCCGCGGCCCGACCCGGGCCAGCGCCAGGATCGGCCGTACCTCACGTTGCACGGTGTTGCGGAAGTAGCCGCCCCGGGCCCGGCCCCCGGACTCGAGGTGCTCGCGGTAGCGGCGCAGGACCTCGAACGCGTCGGGCGGCGGTGGCCCCGACAAGGTGACGGGCGGCAGGTGGCGCGTCCGGTCCAGGACCGTGACCACCTGCGCGGTGTCCTCCAGCATCCGGTCGAAGATCGCGCGGTGGTGGCCGTAGATCAGGTTCGACAGCAGCGTCCACGCCCACGGGTGCTCCCAGCGCGCGGGCAGTGCCCCGAGCGAGCGGTTCACGCACCGGGCGACCGAGGTGACAGCGCTGCGGCGCTCCGGATCGAGGTCCGACAGGAGCGTGGGCACCATCCACGTACCCTCGCCCGTCCCGACCGTGTCGTCGGCCTGGGCGCACAAGGCGGCGACCTCGTGCGGCGAGGGCAGCATCCCGTCCGCCGGGAGCTCCTGGCCGGCCCGGGCGCGTCGTTCCGGCGTGGAGGTGGCCAGCAGCCTGCGCAGCTCACGCAGCTCCGCCGGGGTGAGCTGCGGTAGCGCGTCGAGGGCCCGGGACACCGAGTCGGCGGGCAGCGCCTCGCGCACCGCGGTCAGCTCCGCTGGGTCGGTGGCGGTGACGACGATGCGTCGGCCGTCGGCCAGCAGGGCGGCCACCGCACGTGCCACCGCGGCCGCGTCGAAGTCCTCGAGGAGGACGAGGGTGTTGTCCCGCATCGCCGAGACGATCGAGCGAGGGTCCTCGGCCGGGCGACGCGGGGGTGGCGGCAGCTCGGCCACGGACGCGGCGAGAGCCTCGGCCAGCCTGCGCAGCCCCGGCGGGGGCGCGCCCGAAGCGATCGTCCGGCGGATCTGCGCCTGCGCCGACGTGGTGGCGTGGTCCGGCCCCGCAGCGGCCAGGCGGTCGACGAAGACGGCGAGATCGGCGTCGTCCTCGCCGTTCTGGTTCGCCGGTCCGACATCCAGCACGTGGTCACCTCCGACTGCCGCCGCCGAACGGCGACGGTCACCACTCGTATCGCGGGTGCCGTCGAGATGTTGCACCTGGGACTGGGATGCGGCAATCGGCGGGCGACCGAACGGTCCATGTTCAGCGATGTCCGGTCACCCTGTCGAGTGGAAAACGAGGCACGTCCGAAAGGTCAGACCTCAGGAGGGACGAGTCGGCGCAAACGTCCCGGCATCACGGCCGAACGGTCGGAATCCGTCGCCGGGCGGCGTCATCGCGTCGACATTCCGGCCGTCGCGGTGACCGGCTCAGGACGAGGGTCCGGGTCCGCGTCGGCGTGGTAGTCACCAGGAGCGGTGCTGTCCTCGCCCTCCGCCACGCCGGCCGAGCGCAGGGCGAACGTGGCCACCACCGACACCACCAGGTTCACCACCAGGGCGACGAACCCGACGTAGATCTGGACCGGCGAGCCGGCGAACGGGTGCCAGCCGAGGAGTGTGAGCCGGTCGAGGGCGAGTGCCGAGCCGCCGAAGTGGACGCTCCCCGTCGCCGGGTTCGGGATGATCCACAGCAGGTACAGGGCATAGCTCATCCCGGCCACCCACCCGGCCACCAGCGCCCAGCAGTGCAGCCAGCGCGTGTAGAGCGCGATCGCGACGGCGGGCAGGGTCTGGATGATGATCACGCCGCCGATGAGCTGCAGGTCGACGGAGAACTGCGGGTCGATGAGCACGATGCACAGCACGGCACCGACCTTGACCAGCAGCGAGGCGAGCTTGGCCTGCTTGGCCTCCTGGACCGGCGTGGCGTCGGGGCGCAGGTACTCCTTGTAGATGTTGCGCGTCCAGAGGTTCGCGGCGGCGATGGACATGATCGCCGCGGGGACCAGTGCGCCGATGCCGATCGCGGCGAACGCGATGCCGCTGAACAGAGAACCGAACTGTTCGGCGAAGAGCATCGGGATGATCGTGTTGGTGTCCGGCCGGCCGGTGGCGTTGTTCGTGATGGGCTGCACGTGGGCGGCGATCGCGACGTAGCCGAGCAGCAGGAGCAGGCCCAGCAGGAACGAGTACGCCGGCAGGGCCACCATGTTGCGCCGCACCACGTCGCGCCGGCGGGAGGCCAGCACGCCGGTGAGCGCGTGCGGGTAGAGGAACAACGCCAGCGCCGACCCGAACGCCAGGGTGATGTACTGCAGCTGGTTGTTGCCGCCCAGCAGCACCCCGTCGGCGGGCGACGGGGTCGCGGCGAACTTCGCGTCCGCCGCTCCGAAGATCGACGACCAGCCGCCGAGCCGGATCGGCAGGTAGATCACGGCCACCAGCACCACGATGTAGATCAGGATGTCCTTGACGAACGCGATCAGCGCCGGTGCCCGCAGGCCCGACTGGTACGTGTAGGCGGCGAGGACCAGGAACGCGATCAGCAACGGCAGGTGTCCGAGCAGCCCGGCACCGTTGAGACCCATCGTGCGCAGCACGGCCTCGAGCCCGGCGAGCTGCAGCGCGATGTAGGGCATCGTGGCGACGAGCCCGGTGATCGCCACCAGCAGCGCCAGCGTGGGGCTGCCGTAGCGACCACGCACGAAGTCGGCGGGGGTGACGTATCCGTGCACCCGCGCCACCGACCACATCCGCAGCAGCGGCAGGAACACCAGCGGGTAGGCGACCACGGCGTACGGCAGCGCGAAGAAGCCGGTCGCGCCGGCGCCGAACAGCAACGCGGGCACGGCGACGAACGTGTAGGCGGTGTAGAGGTCACCGCCGATGAGGAACCAGGTGATCCAGGAGCCGAACCGGCGCCCGCCGAGGCCCCACTCCTCGAGATGGTCGAGCGACGGGGCCGCCCGCCAGCGCGCCGCCAGGAACCCCAGCGCGGACACACCGACGAACAGCACCGTGAAGACGACGAGCTCAGGAACGCGGATCACCGGGGCGCACCGGTGTCGAGGGCGTCGACGTCATCGGGGCCGGCCGGAACGCTCGGGCCCCGCTCGCCGCGGGTGCGCACGTGGACCACAGCCACGAGGGCGACGCTGAAGGGCACCCAGGCCAGCTGCACCCAGTAGAAGAACGGCATCCCGAGGAGCCGGGGTTCGGCGACGTTGATCCACGGCGTGCCGAGAATCAGGAACGGAACGAGGAGGAGCAGATTCCACGCATTCCGGCGCAATTCGCCCGAACCGTTCCCACGATCAGCAGAACCCGACATCCGTTCCCCCCGATCAGAAAGCCCACGTGATCGTAGGGAAACCGGAACGGGCGGGCCGCATGGCGATGGTCACACCATGCGGCCCGCCGGATCGGTCACATGCCGAGGCGCAGCTTCAGTGCCTCCAGCTCGTCGCGCATCGACGTGGGCAGCTGGTCGCCGACCACCTCGAACCACTCCTCGATCAGCGGGATCTCGGCCTTCCACTCCTCGGGGTCGACGGCCAGCGCCGCCTCGATGTCGGCGAGCGGCGCGTCGAGGCCCTCGAGGTCGAGCTGGTCGGCGGTGGGGACGTAGCCCACAGCCGTCTCGGTGGCCGCGGCCGTGCCCTCGATCCGCTCGATCGCCCACTTCAGCACGCGGGAGTTCTCGCCGAAGCCGGGCCACAGGAACTGGCCGTCCTCACCGCGGCGGAACCAGTTGACGTAGAAGATCCGCGGCAGCTTGTCGGCGTCGGCGTTCTTGCCGAGGTTCACCCAGTGCTGGAAGTAGGAGCCGACGTTGTAGCCGAGGAACGGCAGCATCGCCATCGGGTCGCGGCGGACCTGGCCGAGACCACCCTTGGCAGCAGCGGTCTTCTCACTCGACATCGTCGCGCCCATGAAGGTGCCGTGCTGCCAGTCGCGGGCCTCCGTGACCAGCGGCACCGTGGTCTTGCGCCGTCCACCGAACAGGATCGCCGAAATCGGCACACCCTGCGGGTCCTCCCATTCCGGCGCCACGACGGGGCACTGGGAGATCGGCGTGGTGTAGCGCGAGTTCGGGTGCGCGGCCGGCTTGTCGGAATCGGGCGTCCAGTCCTCGCCGGTCCACGACGTCAGGTGCTGCGGGTCACCTTCGAGGCCTTCCCACCAGACATCGCCGTCGTCGGTCCGGGCGACGTTGGTGAACAGCGAGTTCCCCTTCTCGATGGTGCGCATCGCGTTGGGGTTGGTCTTCCAGTTGGTGCCGGGTGCGACACCGAAGAATCCGTACTCCGGGTTCACCGCGTAGAGCCGGCCGTCCTCGCCGAAACGCATCCAGGCGATGTCGTCGCCCACGGTCTCGGCCCGCCAACCGGGCACGGTCGGCTGCAGCATCGCGAGGTTCGTCTTTCCGCATGCGGAGGGGAATGCCGCCGCGACGTAGTACGCCTTCTCCTCGGGGCTGATCAGCTTGAGGATCAGCATGTGCTCGGCCATCCAGCCCTCGTCCCGGGCCATCACCGAGGCGATCCGCAACGCGTAGCACTTCTTGCCGAGCAGGGCGTTGCCGCCGTAGCCGGAGCCGAAGCTCCAGATCTCGCGGGTCTCCGGGAAGTGGGTGATGTACTTCGTGTCGTTGCAGGGCCACGGGACGTCCTGCTGGCCCGGCTCGAGCGGCGCGCCGACGGAGTGCAGCGCGGGCACGAACTTGTCGCCCGCCGGTCCGTCGAACAACGGGAGCACCGCGGCCCCCATTCGCGTCATGATCCGCATCGACACGACGACGTACTCGGAGTCGGTGATCTCCACACCGAGGAAGGGCTCGTCGGCATCGAGGGGTCCCATGCAGAACGGGATGACGTACATCGTCCGGCCACGCATACAACCGCGGTACAGCGCGGTCATGGTGGCCTTCATCTCGGCCGGGTCCATCCAGTTGTTCGTGGGGCCCGCGTCGGCCTCGGTGAGCGAGCAGATGAAGGTGCGCTCCTCGACGCGCGCCACGTCGTCCGGGTCGGACGCCGCCCAGTAGGAGTTGGGTTTCTTCCGCTCGTCGAGCTTCACGAACGTGCCCGCCTCGACGAGCCGCGTGGTCATGCGATCCCACTCGTCGTCGGATCCGTCGCACCAGACGACGCGGTCGGGCGTGGTCAGATCGGCGACCTCGCGCACCCAGGACAGCAGGCGCTCGTTCTCGGTCGGCGCTTCGTCGATCCCTGAGACGGTCATCGCTGTCATGGTTTCCTCGCTTCTCGCCGGCGCCCCGGCCCCCTGGGAATGCTGCGCGCACCCGGACCGCCTGGGCCGGGTGTGCAGGTCAAAGATGAAAGCTGACGGTACCGCTGGTGTCCGGTTTCCCCCACCGCTGGCAGCTGTCGATTGACTCACAGGACCGATCATGTAATCGATTCAGAAGCACGGAAACGCTTTCCGTCGACAATGCGTCGAGGACCGGCCCGGAAGCCCGCTACCCCGCATGACCAGTGAGTTGTCCGGACCGCATGTGTGGCCGGGGCGACCGGCGACCCGGGTGGCAGAGACAACCGCCACATTCCGTGCCACATCGGACAGCACGGACGTGCACGGCCCGTACGCGGACCGCAGCACAGCCGCCGGGAGGCTCCTGCTTCCGGTGGTACCGGCTCCTGCTTCCGGTGGTCCACGCTCCACACCCCGCGTAGTGTGCCGATCACGTTCGATGCCGGAGGACACATGACCGACACCGCCCTGTACATCACCCTGCTCGCAGTGTCGATCGCACTGACGTTCCTCGTCGGAAGGCTCCTCGTGACGGCGGGCGAGCCGTTCCTCCAGGAGGTCTTCCAGGACGAGAAAGTCACCCGATCGGTCAACCTGCTGCTCTCCGTGCTGTTCCACCTGATCACGCTCGGCGTGCTCGCGATCATCTCCGTCATCGACTGGGTACCGGGCGACGGCCAGCCGTTCCAGACGCTCGTCGCACGGCTCGGGGTGGTTCTGCTCGTACTCGGTGTCGCGTACGGCGTCTCCATGCTGGTGCTCATCCGGGTCCGGGAGCGCCGCCGGGCCGACCAGATCTCCGAGCACGTCCAGGAGCGGCTGGCCGACCGCGGCATCGGGGGCGGCCAGTCGCAGAGCACGCCCCCGCCGGCCCCGACCGAGCCTCCTCCCGCCCGGTGACAGCCGGGCAGTGACCCTCCGGCCGGCCGCGACCGTTCCTAACGGGCCCTGGTCCGCAGGCTGAGCAGGACGACCACCGCCACCGCCACCACCACGCCGGCCCCGAGCAGCGCCGCGACGTCGATCCCGGACACGAACGCGGCACGCGCGGAGGCCAGCAGTGCGTCGCCGTCGTGGCCGGGGAGCCCTGCCGCGGTGGTGACCGCACCTCCGAGCGTCTCCTGGGCGGCGTGGGTGCCCGCGGGATCCACGCCGACGGGCACGTGCACGCCTCCCCGGTACACGGCCGTGAGGACGCTGCCGAGCACCGCGGTGCCGAGCACCGCGCCGATCTCGTAGGCCGTCTCCGACACCGCCGACGCCGAGCCCGCGCGGTCGGCGGGGGCGGCGGTCAGGATCGCGTCGTTCGTGATCGTCTCCGACAGCCCGATGCCGGCTCCCACCAGCACCGACGCCACCGCCAGCACCGTCACCGGGGTGTCGACGGCCAGCGCGGTGCACAGCAGGAACCCGGCAGCGGCGAGCCCGAGCCCGGCCGGAACCAGCACGCGCAGCGGGAACATGCGCCCCAGGCGCGAGGCCGCCAGCCCGGCCAGCATCGTCACCACGAATCCCGGCAGCAGCACGAGCCCGGCGTCCATGGGCGAGAGCCCGAGCACGAGCAGCAGGTACTGGGCGGAGAAGAACAGCAGGCCGGTCAGGGCGAACATCGTCGTCGCGTTGGCGAGCGCGGACACCCGCAGCACCGCCGACGCGAAGAGCGAGACGTCGAGCAGCGGCTCCTCGCCCGCCGCCAGCCGGGCCCGGGCGCGGCGCACGAACAGCACGCCCGACCCCGCTCCCACCGCCAGCGCGAGCAGCACCGTCGCGCTGATGCCGTCGTCGGCGACGAGGGTGATCGCCAGCACGGTGGGCACCATCGTCAGCAGCGACAGCAGCACGCCGACCAGGTCGAGCCGTCCGGGGGCGAAGGTCCTGGACTCGGGCAGGATCAGGCCGGCCAGCAGGAGCAGCAGCAGCATCGCCGGCACGTTGACGAGGAACACCGCGCCCCACCAGAAGTGCTGGAGCAGCACGCCGCCCAGGATCGGGCCGAGCGCGGCGCCCGCGGCGAAGCCGGTGGCCCAGATGGCGACGGCGAGCCGGCGTTGCGCCCGGTCGGTGAACAGCGTGCGCAGCAGCGCGAGTGCGGCGGGCATCAGCATGGCTCCGAAGAACCCGAGCAGGGCGCGGGCGCCCACGAGGTACAGGGCGTCGGTCGCGAAGGCGGCCACGGCGGACACGGCGCCGAACCCGGCGACGCCGATCATCAGAGTCCTGCGGTGCCCGATGCGGTCCCCGAGCGTCCCCATCGTGACGAGCAGGCCGGCGAGCACCAGCGGGTAGATGTCGACCATCCACAGCAGTTGCGAGGCGGACGGGGTGAGCGCGGCGCTGATCGCGGGCACGGCGAAGCCGAGCACGGTGTTGTCGAGGGCGACCAGCACCGTCGGCAGGAACAGCACAGCCAGCCCGACCCACGCGCGAGGGGCGGCACGGGTCGGGGCGAGCGGGAGGCGGGCAGGGGCAACAGCGGTCATGACGTCCTTGCGAGAGCGCCGCCCGTCAAGGGCGGGTGGTGATCGGGGGGAAGCGCGTTAATATACCGTCTAGACGGTACAGTTCCGCTGGTTGTTCCCCCGTGGCGCCCGACGTGGCCGAGCACACCCGGCCTCTACACTCGGTCGATGGCGAGCGCCCGGGACCGCGTGCTGGACGCGTACGAGACGCTGCTGATCGACCACGGCGCCGCCGCCGTCACCCTCGACGCCGTCGCAGCGGCCGCCGCCGTGTCCAAGGGCGGCCTGCTCTACCACTTCGCGTCGAAGGACGCGCTCGCCGCGGGGCTGCTCGACCGCCTCCGGGAGCGCAGCGCCGCCGACGCCGACGCCATCCGCAGCGCGCCCGACGGGCCCGTCGCCTACTACCTGCGCACGTCAGCACCCGGCGGCGGCGTGCCGGGCGGCGTCACCCGTACCTACCTCGCCGTGCTGCGGCTCGCCGACGGCACGACCTCGGGCCAGGCCGTGCGCGAGGCACTCGCCGTGGTGGACGCCGACGCCTTCGCCGCCCTGCGTGAGGAGCTCGCCGACCCGGTGCTCGCCTGGCTGGCCCAACTCGTCGGCGACGGGCTCTACCTGCGCACCCTCACCGGCACCCCGTTACCCCCCGGCCTGGACGTGGAGGACCTGCTGGAGCGGATGCGCCGCGTCCTCCTCGCCGGCACCGACTGACCCGGCGCTCGCTGCCGGTGCGTCAGCGGGCGGCGGTGATGGCCGACCGTGCGATCACGGGCAACGCGATCGGCAGCCGGTGCACGGCCACGTTCCAGAACCGGGACTCCGGCTCACCGGCACGCCAGGCGTCGGCGAGCCGTGTGGCGGCCTCGGAGTCCATCCGCCGCCGCGGCCGGGGCCGCATGTGACACCGCCTGCGCACCTCGGCGTCCAGCGCCCGCCAGGCGTCGTCGGCCGTGGTGTGCACGCTCACCGTCGGTGGGCCTGCAGCATCCCCGACGAGCAGCGTGTACACGCTCACCACCTCGAACGACACCTTCGGCCCCTCTTTCGTCAACGACCTGGCGACGACGTCGGCGCACCTCCTAGTCAACGGCACCGAGCGCCGGGAGGTTCGCAACGCCACACTGCCGAGCGCCGTCCGGTCACCGATCGCGGCCGGACGGCGCTCGCGTCAGCGGCCCAGCGACACCGAGGACATGTTGAACTCCGGTACCCGCACCGGCGGCATCGCGACGCGCGTGAACCAGTCCTTCCACTCCCGTGGCAGGGTCTGTTCGGTGGCCCCGACCTCGGTCGTGCGGCGCAGCACGTCGAGCGGCGAGTAGTTGAACCGGAAGTTGTGGTCGACCTCGCCCACCACCTCACCGCCCTCCACCAGGTACACGCCGTCGCGGGTGAGCCCGGTGAGCAGCAGTGTGGTGGGGTCGACCTCGCGGATGTACCAGAGACAGGTGAGCAGCACGCCGCGCTCGGTGCGCGCCACCATGTCGCTGATCGAGGCCTGCGACCCCCCGGTGAGCACCAGGTTGTGCCCGGACGGGGTGAACGTGGTGCCGAACTCGGCCGCCTCGGCCCGCGAGTAGACCAGCTCGCCGAGCACTCCCCGGTCGACCCATTCCGCCCGGCGGGTGGGCGCGCCGTTGTCGAAGACGCTGACCCCCTCACCGGAGCGGGTGGCGGTGACGAACGGTCCGTACTCCAACCCGGGCGCCGCCGGGTCGCTGGCCATGGTGAGCGGCAGGTCGGTCAGCCGCTCACCGACGCGCAGACCGTCCGGACCCGCAAGGGCGCTGCGGCCCTCCTGCGCCGGCCTGCCCTCCATCGACCAGGCCAGGTAGATCAGGAGGTCGGACACCGCGGACGGGGGCAACAGCGTCTCGTACCGGCCCGCGGGCAGGCTGACCCGCCGCTTCCCCCACTCCAGCCGTCGCGCCGCCTCCGCGGCCAGCGCGACCACCTCGACGTCGCGGAAGTCGGCGGTGGACACGCCGGTCCAGGCGGACCCTGCGAGGTCGGGTGTCTTCGCGTTGAGCTCCACCGACCCCGTGGGCTGCACCCAGCGGCGCCGCACCCCGGTGGACGAGCCGAGCCAGACCGTGGTGATCTCGTGGCTGGCGAACCCGTACTGCCGGTGCGGGCCGGCCAGCACCTCGGACAGGCCCTCGGCGAACGAGCCGAACACCCCGATCGACGTCTCGGCCCCCGGATCGCCCCAGCCGGGATCGTCGCCGTCCGGTTCGACCAGGGGCATCGCGTCGCGCGCCGGGCCGGCGTCCCGCGCTGCCGCCTCGGCCGCGCGGACCAGATCCTCGAGCTGCCCGACGTGGGTGACGGCGGCGCTGGAGCTCACCACACCGGCCGCGGTGCCGCCCTCGACCACGACGAACGCGATCACCGTGACCCGGCCGGAGGTGGTGTGCCCGTTGGTGGTCATGGTGGAGTTGGCCCACCGCAGCACGGCCTCGCTGGTCTCGTGGACCAGGACGGCACAGCCGTGCAGGTGGGAACCCGCGGCCAGCGTCCGCTCCACGACCTCCTGCGGAGCGAGCACCGATGCCGGGGCACCGCTTCGCCTCGTCGAGGTCACTGGCCCTCCTCCTGCGTGTTGAGCACGTTGATGCCACGGAACCGGGCCGACGGGCAGCCGTGGCTCACCGGGGCCGCCTGCCCCGGCTGGGCCTTGCCGCAGTTCATGGCGCCGTGCAGCAGCCAGGTGGAACGGCCACCGACCGCGTCGAGCGAACCCCAGAAGTCGGTGGTGGTGGCCTGGTAGGCGACGTCGCGCAGCTGGCCGGCCAGCTTGCCGTCCTCGATGCGGTAGAAGCGCTGGCCCGTGAACTGGAAGTTGTAGCGCTGCATGTCGATCGACCACGACTTGTCGCCGACGACGTAGATGCCCCGGTCGACCCCGGCGATGAGCTCGTCGGTGCTGGTGTCGCGCACCGGGTCGGGCTGCAGCGACACGTTGGCCATCCGCTGGATAGGCACGTGGTGGGGCGAGTCGGCGAACGCACAGCCGTTGGAACGCTCCAGCCCCAGCCGGGGCGCGAACGTCCGGTCGAGCTGGTAGCCGACCAGCACGCCGTCGCGCACGAGATCCCACTCTCCCGTGGCGACCCCGTCGTCGTCGAAGCCGACGGTGGCCAGCCCGTGCGGCACGGTCCGGTCGCCGGTGACGTGCATGTGCTCCGAGCCGTAGCGCAGCGTGCCGAGCTGGTCGGGGGTGGCGAAGCTGGTGCCGGCGTAGGCGGCCTCGTAGCCGATCGCCCTGTCGTACTCCGTGGCGTGACCGACGGACTCGTGGATCGTGAGCCACAGGTTCGTCGGGTCGATCACGAGGTCGTAGGTGCCCGCCCGCACCGACGGCGCCTTCGTCTTCTCCGCGAGCAGCTCCGGGATCAGGGCGAGCTCACCGTCCCAGTCCCAGCCGTCACCGGTGAGGTACTCCCAGCCCCGCCCCGCGGGCGCGGCGAGGGAGCTCATCGTCTCGAAGCCGCCCGCGGCACGGTCGACGGCGGTGGCCGTGATCGTCGGGTCGATCCGGACGCGCTGCTGAGTGGTGGTGGTGCCCGCCGTGTCGGCGTAGAACTTGTTCTCCCGCACGACGGCCACCCCGGCCTGCACGTGGTCGACGCCGTCCGAGGCGAGCAGCCGCTGCGACCAGTCGGTGAGCAGCTCCACCTTCTCCCGCGTGGGGACGGTGAACGGGTCGACCGTGTAGTCGGAGACCCAGACGGCGTCGGCGTGCACCGGCTCCGCGGCCCGCTCGACGCGCTCAATCGCCACCGGCGCGAGGGTGCGGGCCACTGCCACCGCGCGCTCCGCCGTGGCCGCCGCCCTGGCCGGTGTCAGCTCGACGTGGGACGCGAAGCCCCACACGCCGTCGACGATGACGCGCACCGCGAGCCCCACGGTGGTGCTGTCGGCGACACCGGTGACGGTGCCGTCGCGCAGGTCGATCGACTGCGACACGATCCGCTCGACCCGCAGGTCGGTGTGCTGCGCCCCCAGCTCGCGCCCCCGGGCGAGGGCGGCGTCGGCCAGAGCGGCCAGCGGCAGAGCCCGGAACTCCGGGTCGATCCGATCTACGGCCATCTCCGAAACCTACTTTGCCGCCCGCAGTGTCCGGCGCCCCGACCTCACGGCTCGTACCCCGCCTCGGCCCCGCCGCGCAGGCCGTCGGTGATCGCGGTGCCGGCCCCGGCGGGCGGCTCCACGACCGTCTGCCGCACCGCCCCGTCCGGGCCGATCCGCAGGATCTGGTCGGCGAACCCGTCGCCGTCGAGGTCGGTGAGCAGGACGAGGTCGACGCCGTCGCAGGTGACCGCGGTGTCGGCGCGGCCGTCGCCGTCGGTGTCGAAGCCACCGGACACGTCGAACCCACCGGGAAGGTCGGGGGGCGCGTCGTCCGGCACGAAACCCGGGTGGCGCCCCGGCGGCGGTCCCGGCAGCGGAAGCTCAGGCACCGGACACCTGCCCGGTGCGCTCGGGGGCCAGCAGGGCCAGCTCGGCGTCGACCTCCGCACGGCGGCGCAGCACCGCGGCATCCAGGGCCGCCACCGCCGCCCGCTCCAGCTCCACCAGCCGGCGTCCGAGGTCGGCGTCGACGGCCCGGGCGGCCGCGGCGAGCACCTGCTCGGTGTGGCGGCGCAGCCGCAGGCGCTCCGCCGACGTACGGCGGGCCCGCACGGTGGCGACCACCGCCGCGGCTCCGGCGCCGACGGCGAGTGGGGCCAGCGCCGGCCCGGCGAAGGCCGGCAAGCCGAGCAGGGGCAGCGCGGCCAGCGGAAACAGGGCCAGCCGCCAGAGCGCGGCTCCGTCGGCGGCCCCGGCGAGCAGCGACCGCGGCCGGCCTGCCGGTACCGGCACGGCCGCCGCCAGGCCAGGAAGCCGCGGGGGCGGAAGCCGCGGCCAGCCGGGATCCAGCACGAGATCGCGTTCGCCTGCGATCCTGCGCAACGCGGGCCGCAGAGCGGCCGCCCATCCGGCGTGGACCTCGACCGCGAGGGCGTCGACCGCCGTGGCGAGGAGGCCGGGGAGCTGCTGCCGCGCCGCCCGCCGGCCGATGTCGACGTGGTCGGCAGCCTCCCGGGCGAGCCCGGCCAGCGCCGCCTCCGCGTCGGCGGCCGCCGTGATCCGGCTCAGCGCCAGGCAGCTGCGCAGCTCCCCGCGGTGGCCGCCGGTCAGCAGGGCACGCGCGGCGCGCAGCTCGGCGCGGCGGGCACGTACGGCGTCGACATAGCGATCGAGCATCCGGCCAGCGTCGCAGCGCAGCCGCGGCGGCGCGGCCGAACGGCGGCACCGGTGTGCGATCGCGAACGATTCGGTCAGCTCGGGTCGGCCGGGACGCCGTCGGGCTCCTCCTTCTCCTTCTCGGCCTCGGCGACGAGCCGCGCGTACCGCGTGCCCGCTGCCAGCAGCACCAGGCCCGCCCCGAGGAACGCCGCCACCCGGGCCAGCCCGTCGAGCGCGACGAGGTCGAACAGCACCAGCTTCGCGACGGCCGCGGCGACCAGCACGAGCCCGGTGATCCGCAGCGCGGGCCGGCTGATCCCGCGGGCCAGCAGCACGAGCGCGGCGACCGTCCAGGACACCGTCGCCACGGCGTGCCCCCCGGTGAACCCGGCGCGGTCCGGCGACAGGAGCAGCGCGACGGTGACCACCAGCGACGTCGCGCCGTAGAGGCCGACGACCCCGATCGGCACCCACAGCGGGGCGGACGCAGGGTCGGGCCGGATCAGGTCCACGCGGCCGGCCGCCACCAGCAGCGCCACCGCGAGCACCAGCACCAGCACCGAGACCCCGGCACCGGTGAGGAGTACGCCCCGGCCGCCCTGGTGGTAGGGAAAGGCCGGGAACTGCACCAGCGCGGCGAGCGGAGCGTCCTGCGCGAGAGCGAGCAGCGACCCGACGGCGCCGTACGCCATCGCGATGTTCAGTGGAAGCCGCGAGCGCAGTACGGCCGCCAGCACGGCGAGCACCACCGCCTGCCCGAGCAGCAGCACGGTGGCGCCGCTCCCGTCCACCGCCACCAGCGTCGCCTCGAACAGCGCGACGGCCGCCGCCGTGATGCCCACCGTCCGGAGCAGGTGGTCCAGCCCGGGAGTCATGGCGAACCCGCCCAGTGCGAGCGCCGCGACGGCGGCGACCGCGCCACCGCCCCAGTCACCGAGCGCGGCTGCGGTCGCGAGCACCGGAACGGGCGTGGCGGCCACCAACCCGGCCACGGGTCCCCGCGGCAACAGCCGGGCGGCGGGCACCGCGGTCGAGAGGCCCACGGCGAGGGCGCCGAGTACGACCGCGATCGTGGCCGCTTCCTCGTTCACGGCGACGAGAGCGCCGACCGCCGATCCGAAGAGCACCGGTCCGGCCGCGGCGAGGAGCATCAGGACGTGCCAGCGCCTGCGCAGCACCACCGGCAGCGCCGCCAGCTGCAGGGCCAGTGCGAGCGCCACCAGCCGCCAGTCCGCCACGATCACAGGTGCCAGCAGCGCCGCACCGGCCACCACACCAGCGCCCAACAGCTGCGACCGCCACCTGTCGGCCAGACCGAGGCCTGCGGCTGCCACCAGCAGCTCGACCAGCAACGCGGGCACGACGGGGAGGTAGCCGTAGAGCACGGTGGCCGCGGCGACCACGAGGTACAGCGTCGCGAGGCCCGTCGCCGCCAGTGCGAGGGCGCCGGCGCGCGCGTTCTCCCTGCAGTGCAGCCACAGCCCGATCCCGACCAGCGCGATGCCGAGCAGCGCACCGGTCGTCACCCGCGCAGGTGGCGAGAACCAGCCCCGCGACGCGGCCAGCACGAGCAACAGGACCACGCCGAGCAGCGTCACGCCCCCACCGACCCAGGCGAGCAGCCGCGCGCCGGAGATCGCCGACCTCGCCCGCGCCGTCCGCGCCGGGTTCGGGCCACCGGCCACGGAGGGCCACCCCGGCGTCGACGCGCCGGATGCCGACACGCCGCGCGCCGGCGGGCCGGGCGCGTAGGCGCCGACCGGTGCCCTGACCTGCGACGGAGCGGTCCGGTCCGGGCCTGCGGCGGAAGTATCCACGTCGCCGGGAGATTCGGGACCGATGTCCGAAGCAACCCGCCCCACCGAACGTGCGTCTCTAGATCGTGACCACAGAGGCGCCTCCACGGCCGGCGCCGGTCCGGGACCGACCGGGGCGGCAGCAGCACGCAGCCGCACCAGGTCCGTGCTCATCGCGTCGAGCCTGCGTCCGAGCAGGCTCATCTCGGCGGCGAGAGCGACGTAGGGATCCACGGTCTCGGTGTTCATGCCGGGCAGGATGGCGCGCCGCCGAGGCCGGCGGGGTCCGTATCCCTACCCGGTTCGTGTCACAGATACATCACGTACCCCCATCCGGGGGATTCGTAGCTGATCACCCGCAACCCGCTCGCGACAGCCTCGTTGTCTCGATCGAGCGGACTTGTCTGGAGGTTGTGTGAGCGCCGTTTCACCTGCCCGCCCAGCCGTCCCCGCAGGGGCGGCGCCCTTCGGGGCGGACCGTCGAACGCTGCGCGTGCCCCGACCGCGTGCCCAGCCGGTCCGTTCCCGGTTCCCTGCCGTCTCCGTGGTGGTGCCCACCCGCAACGAGGCCCGTAACCTGGAGATCATCCTCCCGGCGATCGCCGCGGTCCGTCCCGCCGTCCACGAGATCATCGTCGTCGACGGGAACTCCACCGACGGCTCCATCGAGGTCGCGAAGCGCGTCCTGCCGTGGGTCCGCACGATCACCCAGACCCGCAAGGGCAAGGGCAACGCCATGGCGTGCGGGTTCGCCGCGGCCACCGGCGACGTCATCGTGATGTTCGACGCCGACGGCTCCGCCGACCCCGCGGAGATCCCCTCGTTCGTCTCCGCGCTGGTGGCCGGGGCCGACTTCGCCAAGGGCAGCCGGTTCACCAACGGCGGCGGCAGCGACGACATCACCCTCCTGCGCAAGACCGGCAACGCCGGGCTCAACGGCGTCGCGAACGCGCTCTTCGGCACGGCGTACACCGACCTCTGCTACGGCTACAACGCGTTCTGGTCCGACCTCCTGCCGGTCCTCGAGCTGCCCCCGGTGGACGCACCGCCGCCCCCGGAGGGAATGCTGTGGGGCGACGGCTTCGAGATCGAGACGGTGCTGAACTGCCGCATCGCCGCAGCCGGCCTGAAGATCACCGAAGTGCCCTCGATCGAGCGGCAGCGGATGTTCGGCGAGACCAACCTCCGCACGTTCGCCGACGGCTCGCGCGTGCTGCGTACCCTGCTGGCCGAGCACCGGCGCGCCGACCGCCGCAAGTCCGACCGCCGCTAGCACCGAGCGGTCACCCACTTCCTGAAGGAGACCGCCCCGTGAGTACGCCCGCCGTCACGGCGACTGTCGTGATCTGCGTCTACACCGAGAAGCGGTGGGACGACATCGTCGCCGCGGTCGAGTCGGTCGAGGCACAGGACGTCGCTGCGGCGGAGACGTTGGTGATCGTCGACCACAACGCCTCGCTCCTCGCCCGTGCCCAGGAGGCCTTCGGCCCGCGCGGGGTCCGGGTGCTGCCCAACGCCCACAAGCAGGGCCTGTCCGGCGCCCGGAACACCGCGATCGCCGAGGCCACCGCCGACGTGATCGTGTTCCTCGACGACGACGCCGCCGCGCGTCCCGGATGGCTCGCCGCACTGCTCGAGCCCTACAGCGACCCCACGGTCGCCGCGGTCGGCGGGGTCGCGCACCCGCGCTGGCCCACCGTCGGGGTGCCCATGCGCACCACCCGTCCGCACGTCCTGCCGGGAGCCGATCCCCGCAACGGCGACGCGACGGGCGAGCTCGACTGGATCGTCGGCTGCACCTACACCGGGCAGCCCACGCAGCAGGCCGAGGTTCGCAACCTGATGGGCTGCAACATGTCGTTCCGCCGCGAGGTGTTCGAGCGCGTCGGGGGCTTCGCCGAGGACATCGGCCGCATCGGTAAGAACCCGCTGGGCTGCGAGGAGACCGAGCTCTGCATCCGGGCCCGGCAGGCCTACCACCGGGCGGGCGAGAAGATCCGCATCCTGTTCGAGCCGCGCGCCATCGTCGACCACCGGGTGAGCGAGGACCGCGTGGAATGGGCGTACCTGCGCCGTCGCAGCTGGGCGGAGGGGCTGTCGAAGGCCGCGGTCTCCAAGCTCGTCGGCACCGACGACGCCCTGTCCACCGAGCGCAGCTATGTTGCGAAGGTGCTGCCCACGGCCGTGGTTCGGGAGCTCCGCCAACGCAACGTCGTGTCGGCGGCGGCCGTCGTCACCGCGCTCGCCTGCACCGGAGCCGGCTTCCTGAGGGGCAAGCTGCCCGGCGCCACCGCGGGCGTGCGGCTCCCTGCCGCCACCGCGGGTACCGCGGGCGCCCCCCGCCCGAACACGGGTGGCTGAGGTCGGGCAGACCGCGGTGCACCCGCCCATCCACAGCTTCGTCCACCACCGCAGCCGCCTCACCGACGGCCAGCAGCACGCCTGGGACCGGTGGTGGGGGAGCCGCGGGCGCGACGTCGCCGACCTGCTGAGCGGCGCGGAGCCGTACGACCCGCCCGCGTGGTTCGGTCGGACGGCGCCGCTGGTGCTCGAGATCGGGTCCGGGATGGGGGAGTCGACGGCCGCACTCGCCACGGCCGCCCCCGATGTCGACCACATCGCCGTCGAGGTGTTCGAGCCGGGCCTCGCGCAGCTGCTGATGCGTCTCGCCGAGGGCGGGCTGACGAACGTGGCCCTGCTGCGCGGCGACGCTGTCGCGCTGCTGCGCCAGTGCGTGCCGCCGGCCTCGCTCGCCGGTATCCGGGTCTTCTTCCCGGACCCGTGGCCCAAGCGCAAGCACCGCAAGCGACGCCTCGTCCAGCCGGACTTCGTCGCGTTGGCCGCCTCGCGGCTCGTGCCGGGCGCCACCCTGCACCTGGCCACCGACTGGGACGACTACGCCGACCAGATGCGTGAGGTCTGCGACGCCGAGCCGCTTCTGGACAACACCGCGGCGGACCTCCCCGGCGGCTGGACACCGCGTCCGGACTGGCGTCCGGTCTCGAAGTTCGAGCAACGCGCGCGTCTGGAGGGACGCGCCGTGCACGACCTTCTTTATCGGCGTGTCGGCACTGGGCCACCTTCTGATCACAGGGTGTGACCGTGTAGGAAGGACGACGCCCCGCTCCCCAGGGGTGTCGGCGAGTGAAAGGCTGAGCGCCGGGTGTCATCGCTCGTTGCAACGAATGCTGCCGTGCCCGCTCCCCGAAAGGCTGACAGCGGCCTGACCGGGGCCCCTGCCTCCGCACCGACGGCCGTGGTGGATCCGGCCGCGGCGGAGGAGTTCCTCGATCAGTTCTACGCCGAGACCTCACCACCCGCCAGGTTCGACCACCGGGTGTGGCAAGTGCGACACGAGATCGAGACGACGGGCAGCTACACCCACACCGTCGACGAGCTGACGTTCGGCGCCCGCGTGGCCTGGCGCAACTCGGCGCGCTGCATCGGCAGGCTGTACTGGAACAGCCTCCGGGTGCGCGACAGGCGGCACCTGAGCGCCCCCGCCGACGTCGCCGCCGAATGCGTCGGACACCTGCGCGACGCCACCCGCGACGGCCGCATCCGCTCCACCATCACCGTCTTCGCCCCGGACCGGCCGCATCACCCCGGCCCGCGCATCCACAACGACCAGCTCGTGCGGTACGCCGGGCATCGCCTACCCACCGGCGAGACCCGCGGCGACGGGCGCTACGTCGACTTCACCGAGCGCGCCGTCGGGGCGGGGTGGCGACGGCCCGACCCGCCCGGCCGGTTCGACGTGCTGCCGCTGCTCGTGTCCGCAGGCGACGACGAGCCCGAGATCTTCGACGTCCCGGCCGACGCCGTACTCGAGGTCCCGCTCATCCACCCCGACCACGACTGGTTCGCCGATCTACGCCTGCGGTGGCACGCGGTGCCGGCGATCAGCAACATGCCACTCGTCGTCGGCGGCATCACCTACCCGGCCGCGCCGTTCAACGGCTGGTACCTCGGCACCGAGATCGGTGCCCGCAACCTCGTCGACGGCGACCGCTACGACCTGCTTCCCGTCGTCGCGGAGCGGCTCGGCCTCGACACCAGCTCGGAGCGCACGCTGTGGCGCGACCGGGCGCTGGTGGAGATGGTGCGTGCGGTGCAGCACTCCTTCGACGTGGCGGGCGTGACGATGGCCGACCACCACTCCGAGTCACGGCGGTTCCTCACCCACGTCGCCCGTGAGGAGAGCGCCGGCCGCCGCTGCCCCGCCGACTGGAGCTGGATCGTGCCGCCCGTCTCCGGGGGTCTCACCCCGGTGTACCACCGCTACTACGACGAGCCCGATCCCGAGACCCGCCCGGCCTTCCTCCCCCCGCACCACTCCTGACCCGGCGGCGGCTCCCCGTCAGACCGGTGTGGGCAGGCCTGGCACCTGACGGGTCCGGCCGCGGAGCTCGGCCACCACCAGCTCGCCGCTGCGGATCGTCACGTCGTACAGCCCGGACCGCCCCGTCCTCGCCCGCTCCACCGCCTCGGCGACGAGCTCGGCCCCCAAGGGCACCGGCCGGAGGAACGCGATGTCGGCGCCGGACGCGACGGCCGAGGTGCCGTAGCTGTTGGACGCGTAGGCGAGCGCGGCATCGGCGAGCAGGAACAGGTATCCGCCGTGGCAGATGCCGTGGCCGTTGACGTGCCGCTCCGCCACGGCCATGCCGACCCTGGCGCGCCCGGGGCCGACATCGAGCAGCCGGACGCCGGCTCCACGGCCGGCGGCGTCGGCCCGTTCCATCGCCTCTGCGGTGCGGGCCGCGACGTCCTCGGATGCTCGCTCGGTCACCGTGACGCCCTCTCGTCCATCGCCGCGGATGCTATCGCTCACGCAGCGCTAGGGTCGTTTCATGACCCCGACCTGCTCCCCGGTCCGGCGCTCGTGACCGCGACCATCCCCACGGACCCGGTCCCCCGCGTGATGCTGGTCTGGGACGCGCCCAACATGGACATGAGTCTGGGCTCGCTGCTCGGCGCCCGCCCCACCGCAGCCTTCCGGCCGCGCTTCGACGCGGTGGGCCGCTGGCTGCTGGATCTCGCCGGGCCGGAGGCGATCGCCGAGGCCACCGTCTTCACCAACGTGGTGCCGGGAAGCACCGAGGTCGTCCGGCCATGGGTCGAGGCGCTGCGCAACGTGGGTTTCGCCGTGTTCGCGAAGCCCAAGATCAGCGAGGACTCCGATGTCGACGAGGACATGCTCGCGCACATCCGCCTCCGGGCGCAGGAAGGCACGCTGCGGCACGTCGTGGTGGCCTCCGGCGACGGACGCGCGTTCCGCGAACCGCTCGAGGACCTCGAGAAGCTGGGCACCGGCGTCACGGTCATCGGGTTCCGGGAGCACGCCAGCTTCGCCCTGACCTCCGAGGTGATCGAGTTCATCGACCTCGAGGACATCGACGGCGTGTTCCGCGAGCCGCTCCCGCGCATCACCCTCGACTCGCTGCCCGAGGGCGGAGCCTGGCTGCCGCCGTTCCGCTCCCTGCGCTCGCTGCTGGAGGCACGCCGATGACCACACCTCTCGACGTACGGCTCACGGCTCCCGTCGTACTGCCCTGCGACCCCGCCTGCACGGTGCTGCGCGACGGAGTCGTCGACATCGACGCCACGGGCCGGATCACCCACGTCGGCCCCCGGTCGTCCGCCCCTCCGAGCGACGCACCGGTCCGGGCGTTGCCCGGCGCCCTGCTCCCCGGGCTCGTCAACACCCACGCCCACACCCCCATGTCGCTGCTGCGCGGCATGGGCGGCGACCTGCCGCTGATGCGCTGGCTGCAGGAGGTGATGTGGCCTGCCGAGGGCAAGCTCACCGCACCCGACGTGCACGTGGGCATGACCGCGGGATGCATCGAGCTGCTCCGCAACGGCTGCACCACGAGCGTCGAGATGTACTTCTTCACCGAAGCGGTGATCGACGCCGTCACCACCGTCGGATCCCGCGTCGTCCTGACCCCTGGCATCATCGCCGCGCCGGGCTGGGACCGGCTCGGCTCCTGGCAGCAGATGCGCGACGACGTGTCCGCGCTGATCGACGACATCGGGGTGCGGTCGGGTCCGGGCGAGCGCATCGAGCTCGGCTACGGCCCCCACGCGGCGTACACGCTGCCCCCGGAGGCGCTCACCTCGGTGGGCGAGCACGCCCGGGAACGCGGCGCACTCATCCACATCCACATGTCCGAGTCCGCCGAGGAGGACCTCGCCCAGCGCGAGGCCTACGGCTCGGTGCCCGCGATGCTCGACAAGCTCGGCATGTTCGGCGGGCGGGTGCTCACCGCCCACGCCGTCCAGCTGTCCGACGACGACATCGCGCTGCTGGCGGCCAACGACGCGGCCGTGGCCCACTGCCCCGGCTCCAACGCGAAGCTCGCCGCAGGTGTCGCACGGGTGTCGGCGCTTCGGCGCGCCGGTGTGCGCGTGGGCATCGGCACCGACGGACCGGCGTCCGGGGACAACCTCGACATGTGGGCCGAGGCCCGGCTCGCCGGCCTCCTCGCCCGCGTCACCAGCGGTGACGCCGCAGCACTCACCGCGGCGGAACTGCTGCTGATGTCGACGAGGGACGGCGCAGCCGCGATCGGGCGGGACGACATCGGCGCCCTGGAGCCCGGCCGGTGGGCCGACCTGGTGCACGTCGACCTCAGCGACTCCACGTTCATCATGCCCGAGGACGACGCCCAGCTGCTGTCGAACCTGGTGTGGGCGGGGGGCTCCCGGCTGGTCCGGGACGTCTGGGTGGCGGGCGAGCAGGTGCTGGCCGACCGCGAGCCGACGCGGGTGGACCGCGCGGCCGCAACCGCCGACCTCCGGCGGACGGCCGCACTCCTCCACTGACCCCCGCGAGTCGCCCCCTTTCGGCGCGCGAGTCGCCCACTTCAGACGCGCGAGTCGCCCCCTTCAGGCGCGCGAGTCGCCCGCCCCGGGTGCGCGAGCCCCCCGCTTCCCACGCGCGAGTCGCCCATCCTGGGTGCGCGAGTTGCCCGTTCTGCGTGGGCGAGTCGCCCCCTTCAGGCGCGCGAGTCGCCCGCCCGGGGTGCGCGAGTCGCCCGCTCCCGCCCGCGAGTCGCCCGTCATACGCGCGCGAGTCGCCCCGGCCGCGCGGAGCACGCGGAGACATGCGGGGCAGATCCATCAGCGATTGACGCGGCTTGACGGCGCGCGTCATCTGGCGGCCTGGGTCTCAGGGCGCCTGCACGAACTCCTGACCGTCGGGACGGATGACGGCTCAGCCGGCTCGCAGCTCGCGGTGCCGCCTCGCGCGCAGACCTCCAGCGGCGCGACCGCGCAGGGGCATGCCCCGCGTGATGAAGGCCTGGCCGATCTCGCTCTCCACCCGATGCATGGAGCTCAGATCGTCCGCACGAACGACGATCACGATCCAACCCCGCCGTTCGAGCTCGAGGATGCGCGCGACGTCCCGCTCCTCGCGCCCGGCATGTGCGGCGTACCCGTAGTACTCGACAGCGATCTTCAGCTCCGGCCAGCCGAGGTCGACCCGGTACCGAGGCTCACTGTCGATGGTGCACACCCAGTGGTTCACCTCCGGCACAGGGAAGCCCAGGTCGACGATCCTCCAGAGCAGCCAGCTCTCCGCCGGGGACTCGGCTGCACCGGTGGCGAGATCCAGGAGACGGACCCCGATGCGGGTGCCCCGGGGATCCGGGCGTTCTCGGAGCCGCCGGTGGAGCTCGTCGCGCAGGGCTGGACGATCATTCGGCGGCAAAGCGGAGAGCACCTGGTCGGCGATGGCCAGCGCATTCGCCGGCGCGGCGGTGCACAGCAGATCGGTGACGACGCGCTCCACGCACAGGACCGGCAGACCGCTGACCAACCGACGATCGCGATCGAGCGCCATGCCGTTGTGCACCACGAGCCCGGGACGGGTTCGCTTCTTGCTGCTGTAGGGCACGATGACGTGCACCGGTGTCGGCTCGGCTGCCGTGCAGCCGTGCATGAACGCAGCCGTGGGGCCGGTGATGACCGCATCCGGGCCGGAGGCGAGCCATCCCGCCGCGATCACGGTGGACGGTTCGGCCGCGCGCGCAGGATCAACGAGCACGCCCGGCCATGGCGAGCTGAACTCGCCCGAGCTGATCGCCGAACGAACCCGGTGCTTGCCGAGCAGCCGGACGGCATCGCGTCGCCGGCACGCACCGGCTGTACCAGTTGTCGGAAACACGACCCGACGATCCCGCGGCGAACCCGAGCGCCGAGGCCGGACGCCGAAACTGTGGACAACTGCGGCGGCATGTGGACAACTCGGCCCGCAGGACCCGCTGTCAGGCCGAACGGCCACTGCGCCCTTCCACAACGGGGCGGACGACCGACGCCCAGGCGGCGGGCGACTCGCCGGACCGAACCGGGCGACTCGCGGGCGCGGAGCGGGCGACTCGCCGGACCGAACCGGGCGACTCGCGGAGTCGAAACGGGCGACTCGCGGACCCGAAACGGGCGACTCGCGGGGGTTCTGGGCGGAGGTGGGTGGGGCGGGGGGCGGGTGACTGCTGAGGGCCGGGGCCGCGGCGCCGAGGTTCCAGCGCGGCCCCGGCCCTCGTCAGGGCAGTAGTGCAGTGCAGTGGTGCAGTACTGCCGTCGTGCACGGCCACTCCCCAGCGGCCGTCCGATCCCTGCACGCCGAACGTGCGGGGACGTCACCAGCGGGAGCTGTACGCCTCGCGTCGGTGGTGGTGCCGTCCCTCGTCGATCAGTTCGTGACGCGCAGCCGGCACGGCGACATGTGCTCCGGTGCCCGAGACCCGCGAGTTCGGGATGGACGGGGCCGGGGTGAGGGCCTGCACCGGGATCGGCGCGGTCAGTGGGTCACGTCGGAACGCGTCGACCGGATCAGGGCGGGGCGGCGGCGGCGGGGCAGCCGGGGCCGGCCGGACGGCCGGGGCCGCGGGCTCGTGTTGGCGACGGCGCCACCCACCGCGCGTGAGCGCGTGAAAGATCGGTGTCAGCTCCGCGTCCTCGTCGAACGCATGCCTACCCGTGGCCGGGGTCCAGTCGTCGTCGGTCGTCGAGTAGCGGGTCGCTGGGGACACGCGTCACCTCCATCGTCTTCCTGTGCGCCGTCCATGGTGCTGCCTTCAGCGGTTCTATCTGCGCACTTACACCCACAACGGGGACACTCGGGCGTGGAAACGGGTTCGGAGCGACCGTTACTGCTCTACGGCTCGATTCCGCCCGTTCGGGTGGATCTGGTCCCCCTTCAGACCCGCTTGAGCATTCGGGCAGCGCCCGCTGCAGCCGTTGTGGCGAGGATCCACCCCAGGGCGATCAACAAACTCGCTATCCATTGGGAGGCGCCGTCCAATCGCCAGTACCCGTCCTGCCCGAGGTTCACGATCGGGAGGAGCGTGTCGATGGCGAAGATCCAGGGGTTGAAGACGGGGTTCTGTCCGTTGTCGACCGGCGGCGGCACGTGCGTGGCGAACCAGGCGCCGCCGAGCACGGCGAAGAGCGCGAGCCAGCAGACCGCCAACCAGGGCTGATAGCCGAATCCGACCGTCCAGCGCTGGAGCACTCCCCAGATCCGTCCCGCGACGCCCGCCTCGGCGTAGTGCCGGCTCTGCATCTCCATGAGGACGCGCTCGGAGGCCGCCTCGTCGCCTGCGCGCCGGTACGCGGCCGCCATCTGGTCGTATGGTCCCGGTGCGTAGTCGGGTATCACCTGTTTGAGCCAGCTTAGCCGCTTTCGGATGTCAATCACATGTGTGTCATTCAGTTTTTGGTAATCAAAACCGTCCAGATCGATGCCACCAACGGCCCTCCATAACTCTGGGCAATCTTCGAAGGTGCCGACCTGAGCCTGCGCCAGACGCACGCTCGCGCCGGGCGGCCGGGCCGGGCGCACGACGAGTTCGCCGGTGACGAGTCCGTAGGCGTTGAGGGCATAGCGGACCCTGTCCGGCTCCGCCGCCTCCTGCGACTCCGACGGTTCCGGTGACTCCGACGTTCCCAGCGTCACGTCGACGAACTGCACCGACTTGCGCGCCTCCATCCGCCGGAGGCGGACGCCGCCGGCGGCCACGAACCCTTCCGAACAGACGACGTCCTTCCCGACGGTCGCCGCGCGGAGGTCCAGGGAGGGCCGGGCGTCCCCGTTGGGCCGCAACCGAGGTTGCTCCAGGTGAGCCCCGGTGCAGTCGAGCGTCGCCCCGATCTCGGCGTTCTGCAGCCGGACCGTGCCCTTGCACTGCAGGCGGCGGAGGTAGAACTCGCCGCCGATCCGCAGCCGGTCGGCCAGCAGCGCGTACCCGCGCGGTGTGGACAGCACGATCCCCGTGAGGCTCGCGCTCCCGCGGACGTGGGCGTCCACGAGCCGCAGCTGACCGGCGCACCGGAGGGGACCGCGCCCGTTGTCGCGGCCCTCGAGGTCGCCGCTGACGTCCATCCCGTCGCCGAGCAGGGCGATCCCCCGCCCTGTCGCGCCCATCGGGCCGACCAGCCGGGCGCCGGAGAGCCGCAGGTAGCCGCCGACGACGGCGTTGGGCAGGCGCACCGTGCCGTCGGTGTGCACCCCGTCGTCGAGCTCGAGGTTGCCCTCCACGCGGACGCGGTCGGCCACCAGGCACGCCGTGCCGTCCACGATCCCGCCGGGGACCACCGGCAACCGGCTTTCCCCCGGCTCCGGTTCCGATTCGACGGAAATGGCCGCGGAGCCACGCTCGATGCGCGCCCCGGAGAAGATGAGGTCGCCACCGACCCTGGCCCCGGCCAGCATGAGCCGGCCCGCCGCGCAGAACGCGACGTCCGGCCCGGCGTCGTGCCGACCGGCGAGAAGGCTGCCCCCGACGGTGATCCCGGTGGCGTCGAGCGCGTCGCCGGTCGGGCTGTTCAGATCGGCCCCGCTGAGGTCGAGGTTGCCCGTGATGCGCGCACCCGGCAGCCGGATCTCGCCGCTGCTGCGCAACCGCCGTGCGTACAACGTGCCGTCCACGACGATGCGGTCGGCGATCAGCGCCCTGCCCCCGGCTCCCCGCAGCCGTCCGCCGGACAGCCGCAGCGACCCTCCGATCTGCGCATCGGCGAGGTGCACCGGTCCGTGTGAGGTGAACCCGTCGTCGAGCAGCAGGTCGGCGGCCACCCGCAGGTTGCCTGCCCGGAGCCCCGGCAGCCTGCAGCCCGTGAGTGCGAGGCCGGTGAACTGCGCCATCCGCAGATCGGGAGCCTGCGCGAACACGCAGGAACGCAGTTCGACGGGAACACCGATCTCTGCGCCGGTGAGCCGGAGAACGCCGGTGATGGTGGCCCGCCGCAGCGTCAGCGCAGGTGCGCCCGACGCCGTGGACCCCGTGAGGACGGCCGCGAGGGTGGTGGCCGACAGCGAAGCACCCTCGAGATCCAGCTCGTGTCCGGTTGCCAGCGCGTCGGCGAGCACCGCCGCATCCACCACCACCGCGCCGGCCTCCCAAGATCCACAGACTCCGCGGCGGATGTTTATCACGGCCCGACGCCCCGTGGTGATCATCGGCGGAAAGCTCGCAAACGGGTCGTCGAGTGGCGGGCGGCCCCGCCCACCAGGAGCATCGGAGGGTGCGATACCTCGTCACGGGTTCCACCGGCTACATCGGCGGCCGGCTGGCCGCCCGGCTGATCGACGCCGGCGCGGGAACCGTCCGCTGCCTGGTGCGCGACCCGGAGAAGCTCCGGGACGTCCCGTGGGCGCACCGCGCGGAGATCATGCGCGGGGACCTTCTCGATCCGGCGAGCATGCGCGCGGCCTGCGAGGGCGTCGACGTCCTCTACTTCCTGGTGCACTCGCTGTCCGACCGGGACTTCGCCGCCACCGACCGGCGCATCGCACTCATCACCGGGCAGGCCGCGCGCGAAGCGGGCGTGCGACGCATCGTCTACCTCGGCGGACTGCATCCTGAGGGCGGACTGTCGGAGCACCTGGCCTCCCGCACCGAGGTGGGTGAGATCCTCCTGCGCTGCGGCGTCCCGACCGCGGTGCTGCAAGCAGCGGTGATCCTCGGCTCCGGTTCGGCGAGCTTCGAGATGCTGCGCTACCTGACCGAACGTCTCCCGGTCATGGTCACGCCGCGGTGGGTGCGCAACCGGATCCAGCCGATCGCGGTTCGCGACGTCCTGCACTTCCTCATCGGCGCGGCCACGCTGCCGCCCGAGGTGAACCGGACGTTCGACCTCGGCGGCCCGGAGGTGCTCACCTACCTCGACATGATGCAGCGCTATGCGGCGGTGGCCGGGCTGCCGTGGCGGCGCATCGTCCCGGTACCGGTGCTGACCCCACGCCTGTCGGCGCACTGGGTGAACATCGTGACCCCGGTACCGAAGACCATCGCAGCGCCGCTCATCGAGTCGCTCGTGCACGAGGTCGTGTGTTCCGAGCAGGACATCCTCGAGTACGTGCCCGAGCCGCCCGGGGGCCGCACCGGGTACGACCGGGCCGTCCAGCTCGCGTTGACGAAGATCAGCGGCGGTGACGTCGAGACCCGGTGGTCG
Source organism: Pseudonocardia xinjiangensis (assembly GCF_050948425.1). Taxonomy (NCBI): domain Bacteria; kingdom Bacillati; phylum Actinomycetota; class Actinomycetes; order Pseudonocardiales; family Pseudonocardiaceae; genus Pseudonocardia; species Pseudonocardia xinjiangensis. The sequence goes on from NZ_CP192009.1 coordinate 7,799,848, forward strand.
GACGCGGCCGTGGCCGACATGGCGTCCGATTCGCTGCCCACCGACCCGCAGTGGTCCGGGGGAAGTGTCTACCTGGACGAACGGGAGCAGAGCAGCACGGCCGATCCCGACGCGCTGTGGGCGGTCGTCACGGGGATCGGCGGCGAACGAGGCTGGTACTCCTTCCCGCTCGCCTGGGCGGTGCGCGGGTGGATGGACCGGCTCGTCGGCGGGGTCGGCCTGCGCCGCGGCCGACGTGATCCCGACCGTCTGCAGACCGGGGACGCACTGGACTGGTGGCGCGTCGAGCGGCTACGCGACGACACGGGCGGCCGGACGCTGCGGCTGCGCGCGGAGATGAAGGTCCCCGGCCGTGCGTGGCTCGAGATGACGGTGTCGCCGCAACCGGGCGGTTCGCGGTACGGGCAGCGGGCGGTGTTCATCCCCCGCGGGTTGACCGGGCACCTGTACTGGTGGTCGGTGGCTCCGTTCCACGGCATCGTGTTCGGAGGCATGGTCCGCAACATCACCCGCAGCGCCGAGCGGGTCGACCGCGCGCACCGCAACGGCGAGGTCACCGGCCGCGGCTAGGAAACCGGGCGACTCGCGGGCTGGTTCGGGGCGACTCGCGGACGGGAAATCGGCGACTCGCGGGGTGGTGGATCAGGCGGCGGCGTCGTCGAGCCGCTGGACGGACTCCTGGTCCAGCTGCAGCTCGCCCGCCCGGACGTTCTCCTCCAGGTGCTCCACGCTGCTGGTGCCCGGGATCGGCAGCATCACCGACGAGCGCTGCAGCAGCCACGCCAGTGACACCTGCGACGCGGTGGCGCCGAGCCGGGCGGCGATGTCGGCGACCGGGCCACCGGGCTCCGCCAGCTTTCCCGCGCTGATGGGCGCCCACGGGATGAAGCCGATGCCGAGCTCGGTGCAGTAGCGCAGCACCGCGTCGTACTTGCGGTCGAGGACGTTGTAGCGGTTCTGCACCGTCGCGACGTCGACGATCGAGGTGGCGCGTTCGATCTGGTCGACGTCCACCTCCGAGAGTCCGACCGCGGCGACCTTGCCCTCCGCCTGCAGCTCGGCGAGCAGGCCGAACTGCTCGTCGGCGGGCACCCACGGGTCGACGCGGTGCAGCTGGAACAGGTCGATCCGGTCGACCCCCAGCCGGCGCAGGCTCAGCTCGCACTGCTGGCGCAGGTACTCCGGGCGACCGCTCGGGAACCACTTGCCGGGACCGGTACGCAGGAAGCCCGCCTTGGTGGCAACGGTGATGCCGTCGTAGGGGTGCAGCGCCCGGCGCACGAGCTCCTCGGCGACCTCGGGACCGTAGGAGTCGGCGGTGTCGAACAGATCGACGCCGAGGTCGGCCGCGCGGCGCACCACGGCGACGGCGGCGTCGGGATCGGCCGGTGGACCCCAGATACCAGGTCCGGTGAGAAGGCGCATCGTGCCGAAACCGAGCCGGTTCACCGGCCCGGTCGGCAGCGGGAAGCGCGCGCTGAGAGCGGGAACGGTGTCATGAAGAGTGACCACGCCGTCACCATCGCACCGTGACGAACCGGGCGCTGCAGTTCGTGACGGTCGCCTCGCCCGATGTCACCCGGATCTCACAAAAGTGCGATGGCCAGGGCGGATGCGATTCGCGAGCACTCAGCCGGCGAGTGATCGTCATCGCCCGTCCACGCCGTCCGGCGCCTCGCCGAGCGCATCACGCAGCACGGCGGACTCCCGCTCGGACACCGAGCGGGCGAAGTGCAGCAACACGGTCTCGACGTCGCCGGAGGCGTCCAGCAGGTCGCGCAGCGCGCGGGCGGTGACCTCTTCACGGGTGGCGCTGGGGCGGTAGCGGTAGGCGCGGCCGTCCATCTCGCGCTGTACCCATCCCTTGCGGTGCAGGTTGTCGAGGACGGTCATGACCGTGGTGTAGGCCAGTTTGCGCTGCGGTGTCAGCTCCTCCAGGACGTCGCGCACGCGGTGGGGCGGCTCCGGTGACGACCACAGCACGTCCATGACCGCAGCCTCGAGCTCACCCAGTCCTCGCACGCGTCCTCCCCCCGAGCAGCATAAAGCCGGACGTCCGTACGGGCGCCCCTACCTGACCTTCCGAACGATCCGATCCTGATCACCAGGGGGGTACGGTCGCCCGTCATCGATTGCCGGGCCTGGCCGCGCGCACTAGCGTTCCCCCGTGGCCAAGATCGTGTCGTTGCCGCAGGCGGTGTCCGAGCTTGTGCATGACGGGGACACCGTCGCGCTTGAGGGCTTCACCCACCTCATCCCGTTCGCCGCAGGGCACGAGATCATCCGGCAGGGGCGGCGCGGCCTCACCCTCGTCCGGATGACGCCCGACCTGATCTACGACCAGCTGATCGGCGCAGGCTGCGCCGCCAAACTCGTGTTCTCCTGGGGCGGCAACCCCGGCGTCGGCTCGCTGCACCGGATGCGCGACGCCCTCGCCACCGGGTGGCCCGCCCCGCTGGAGATCGAGGAACACAGCCACGCGGGCATGGCCAACCGTTACGTCGCGGGCGCATCCGGGCTGCCGTTCGCGGTGCTCCGCGGCTATGCCGGCACCGACCTGCCCCTCCACACCTCCACCATCTCCACCGTGGAGTGCCCGTTCACCGGGGAGCGGCTCGCCGCCGTGGCCGCGCTCAACCCGGACGTCACGGTCGTGCACGCCCAGCGGGCCGACCGGGCCGGAAACGTCCAGCTGTGGGGGATCACCGGGGTGCAGAAGGAGGCGGTGCTCGCAGCCCGGCGCTCGCTCGTCACCGTCGAGGAGATCGTCGACGAGCTGACGCCGGTGCCGGGGGCGGTCGTCCTCCCGGGCTGGGTGCTCGACGCGGTGGCCGTGGCACCCCGCGGGGCGGCCCCGTCGTACGCGCACGGGTACTACGACCGCGACAACGCCGCCTACCGCAGATGGGACGCGATCAGCCGCGACCGGGAGGCGTTCACCCGCTGGCTGACCACCCTCGAGGAGGCGGCATGACCGGCACGACCGATCCGGTGACCGAGTCGGAGCCCACCACCCGCTGGTCCGCCGACGAGATGATGAGCATCGCGGCTGCTCGCTCCCTGCGCGACGGGCAGGCGTGCTTCGTGGGGATCGGGCTGCCGTCCACGGCGGCCAACCTGGCGCGCCGCCTGCACGCGCCCCACCTCGTGCTGATCTACGAGTCGGGCACCCTGGACACCCGGCCCGACGAGCTGCCGCTCTCGATCGGCGACGGCATCCTCGCCGAGTCGGCCCTCTCCGTCGTCAGCGTGCCGGAGATCTTCAACTACTGGCTGCAGCCCGGCCGGATCGACATCGGCTTCCTGTCCGGAGCCCAGATCGACCGCTTCGCCAACATCAACACCACCGTGATCGGTGAGTACGACGAGCCGGCCGTACGGCTGCCGGGGTCGGGCGGCGCGCCCGAGATCGCGGCATCCTGCCGAGAGGTGATCGTGGTGATGCGCCACCGGATGCGCGCCTTCGTCGAGCAGGTGGACTTCGTGACGTCGGTGGGGCACGGGAGCGGTCCCCTGGACCGGCAGATCCTCGGGCTGCGCGGAGCGGGACCGGTCCGGGTGATCACGGACCTCGGCGTCCTGGAACCCGATCCGGACACCTCGGAGCTCGTGCTCACCGCGCTGCACCACGGCGTCACGGTCGAGCAGGTGCGGGCGGAGACGGGCTGGCCGCTGGAGGTGTCGGCGGACCTCATGATCACGGCCGCGCCGAGCACCACCGAGCTGGAGACGCTGCGCTCGATGCGCACCGTCGGATCGGGAGAGTCATGACGGAGGACCGCCCGGTGCGGTTGCACCACACCGACGAGGGCCCGCGCGACGCGCCGGTCCTCGTGCTGTCGGGATCGCTCGGCTCGACGCTGGAGATGTGGCGACCCCAGGTGGCGCCCCTCACCGAGCGGTTCCGGGTGATCCGCGTCGACCACCGCGGCCACGGCGGATCACCGGTGCCACCGGGCCCGTACCGGGTGGCCGACCTCGCCGGTGACGTCATCGCGCTGCTCGACGACCTGGGCCTGGAGCAGGTGGCCTGGTGCGGCCTGTCACTCGGCGGGATGGTGGGCATGTACCTGGGCTCCGAGGCTCCGGAGCGCATCACCAGCCTCACCCTGTGCTGCACGTCGTCGCACTTCCCGGACTCGTCGGTGTGGGCGGAGCGGATCAAGGCCGTCGCCGACGGCGGCACGGCCCCGATCGCCCCGACGGTCGTCTCGCGGTGGTTCACGCCGGACTGGGCGGCGGAGCACCCGGACGTCGTCGCGGAGGCGGCGGCGATGGTCGCCGGCACCTCGGACGAGGGCTACCTGGCCAGCTGCCAGGCGCTGGAGGTCTGGGACCACCGCGACCGGCTGCCCGCGATCTCCGCGCCCACGCTCGTGATCGCCGGCTCCGCCGACCTGTCCACCCCCGTCGAACCCCACGCCCGCACGATCGCCGACGGCATCCCGGGTGCCCGGCTGGAAGTGCTCGAGGGCGCCCACCTCGCCACCATCGAACGGGCCGACGAGGCCACCGCGCTGATCGCCGAGCACGCCGGGCGCTGACGCGGGGCCGGCCGCCACCGGGCGGAAGCTCGGCCGGCGGTCCTACCGGGCCGTTTCCGTCCAGGTGACCGGCAGTTCGTGGACGCCGTAGATGTTCATGTCGGTCTTGAGCTTCACCTCGCCTGCGGGGACGGCGAGCTCGAGGGTCGGGAAGCGACGCAGCAGTCCCTCGAATCCGGCGCGCATCTCGATGCGGGCCAGTTGCTGGCCGAGGCACTGGTGGATGCCGTGGCCGAAGGACAGGTGACCGCGGGCCTTGCGGTGGACGTCCAGCGTGTCGGGGTTGTCGAAGCGCAACGGATCGCGGTTGGCCGCCAACAGCGAGACGATGACCGTCGATCCCTCGGGGATGGTCTCGCCGCCGAGTTCGATGTCCTCGGTGGCATAGCGGAAGAAGATGTCGGCGATGGACAGGTAGCGCAGGAGCTCCTCGACGGCATCGGGCAGCAGATCCGGGTTCGCACGCAGTTCGGCCAGCTGCTCGGGGTGCTCCAGGAGCGCGAACGTGCCCAGTGCCAGCATGTTGGCGGTGGTCTCGTGGCCCGCGAGCAGCAGCAGGAAGGCGATGCCGGTCAGTTCCTCGATGGTGAGGTCGTCATGGCGGGCCAGGTCGGACAGGATGTCGTCACCGGGGGCGGCGCGCTTGCCGGTGACCAGTTCGGAGAGGTACGTGGCCAGTTCGGTGTAGGCGGCGATCTTCTCGTCGAGCTTCTGGTCCCTGACCAGGAACTTGGCCGAGTTGACCTGGAAGTTCTCCCGGTCCGCGTAGGGGACACCGAGCAGTTCGCAGATCACCAGCGAGGGCACCGGCAGCGCGAACTCCCTGACCAGGTCGACCGGCGGTGTGAGGCGAGCCAGTTCGTCCAACTGCCGCTCGACGATGTCGATGATGTGTTCTTCGAGCTGCTTCATGCGTTTGACGGTGAACGCGCCGGTGAGCTTGCGTCGCAGCCTGGTGTGGTCCGGCGGGTCCATGGCGATGAACATGCCCGGCGGCTGCGGGGACGGTTCGGTGGCGGCGGGCATGCCGGGGGTCTCGTAGGGAATGTGGAGAATGCCGATGTCCTGTCGCGAGCTGAACCGGGTGTCGGCCATGAGCCGGCGCACCGCGTCGTAGCCGGTGACGAGCCAGCCCTCGTGACCGTCGGGGAAGAGCATGGGACTGACGGGGTGAGCCTCACGCAGCAGGGTGATCTGGCGCGGCGGGTCGAAGGGGCCCGCGTCGCGCTCCATGGGGAGGCCGTCCGGGATGGGAACCGTGCGAGTCATCGGATTCCTTTCGTGGTGGTGGCGGACGTGGATCAGGACCGTCGGATCGTGATGCCGCCGAACGAGGTGCGTGCGCGCACCTCGACGGTCTCGTCGGACTCCTCGGGGCCGGTGGTGCTCTCCAGCAGGTTGTGCACCTGCCCGAACTTGGTGTTCACGTCCAGCCGGGCGGCGGTGCCCTCGGCGATGCCGATCTCCAGGTCGCCCATGGCGGTCGCGAGCTCGACCGAGCCACGGGCCACCTCGCCGAGGCGGATGCTGCCGTTGGACGTCTTCGCGTCGACACCCGCGCCGGCCCGGTCGACGGAGATGTCGCCGTTCGCCGAGCGCACCCGTACGGCGCCGGTGGCTGCGGCGATCGTGGTGTCGCCGTTGGAGTTCTTGACGGCCACGGAGCCCTCGGTCTCGCCGATGCGGATCTTCCCGGAGCCGGTGTGGATCTCGGCGTCGCCCGCCACGCCGTCCGCGGTGACGTGACCGGCCGCGGTGTCCACCCGCAACGGACCGGTCCGCTCGAGCCGGGCGTTCCCGGCGGAGGTCTTGAAGCTGAACTCCCCGAGCCGGCCCGTGCCGCTGAGGTCCCCCACCTGCACCTCACCGGACACCTGCGAACCGGTGGGCAGGCCGATGGACACCTCCACCGACCTGGTCTTGCGGGAGAAGTCGAATGCGCGCGCTTTCGGCCCTGTGACCTGGAGCAGGCCGTTCGCGTAGTCGACGCGGACGCGGCGGGCAGCCTCCACGTCGGACTCGTCGGACTCGTCGCTCGGGCGCACGTCGACGGTGGTGTCGGTCCGGTCGCTCGCGGCGATCCGCACATTGCCGACGCCCAGTTCGAGCGTCACGGAAATCGGTTCGGGTGTCTCGAAATCGGGCATGGCTGTCCCCTCATCGTGGGTCGGTGATGCGTCCCCGCAGGTCGGGGACGTGAAGTGGTGGAAAGCGGTGCGGTCAGCGCACCCAGCCGGTGAGGCGCTGCTGGCCCCGCCTGCCGCTGCCGCGCTGCTCGGGGCCCTGGTCGCCGTCCGAGCGCGCCACGGCGACCGAGGCCGCACGGACCAGCCAGGCGTTCACCGAGCGACCCTCCTTGGCGGCGGCCTCCTCGACCGCGGCCTTGAGCTGCTCCGGGAGGCGCACGTTGATCCGCGAGCTCGGGCCGTCCTCGGGGATCAGGGGACCGCCGTCCGCCGGTGCCGGATCGGCCTCGGCCGCGCCCCCGACCGGCTCGGCCGGCGGTGCGGTCACGACGAAGTGCGGGTCGCGCCCGCGCAGGCGCAGCTCCACCGAACCCGGAGCCAGGTCCCGGGTGATCTCGTCCGCGGCGGCGGACAGCGCGTCCAGCAGCGTCATCCGGATCGCCGACTCGAGCGACCCGCTCAGGCGCTCGACCAACGCACGCGTCTCGTCACCGCCGGCTTCGGCGAGCGTGGCGAACTCGCGCCCGAGGTTGCTCACGTAGGTGGTCAAGTCCATGGTGCCATCATGGCACCATCGTGGTGCCAACACAAGCCATCATGGCTCAGCGATGGCGCCATATGGCACCACGCCCGGTCAGAGTTGGTTCTCGCCGCCGTCGACGTAGATGTTGGCCCCGAGGACGAAGCTGCTCTGGTCCGAAGCGAGGAAGGCCACGGCGGCGGCGACCTCTTCCGCGGTTCCCATCCGGCCGATCGGCACCCCCGCCGCGAAGTCCGCCTTGACCGCCTCGGCGTTCTCCTCGCCGACCATGCCGGCGACCGCAGGGGTGTCGATCGTGCCCGGCGAGATCGCGTTGACCCGGATGCCCCGCCCCTTGAGCTCGTTGGCCCAGGTCCGCGTATAGGAGCGCAGGGCTGCCTTGGAGGCCGCGTACGTGCCGAACGCCTCGACCCCGTCGTCGGCGCGGGTGGAGGAGTTCAGGATCACCGAGGCGCCCTCGTTGAGCAGCGGCAGGGCCTTCTGCACGGTGAACAGCGTGCCCCGGACGTTGACGCCGAAGATCCGGTCGAAGTGCTCCTCGGTGGTCTGCTCCAGCGTCGCGAACGCGGCCGTCCCGGCGTTGGCGAACAGTGTGTCCACACCCTTGCCCCGTGCCCGGACCGCGTCGTAGAGCCGGTCCAGATCGGCCGGGGCCGAGATGTCGCCCGGCACCGCGGTGGCCGAGCCGATGGCCTCGACCGCTGCGTCCAGTTCGCCCTTGCGTCTCCCGGTGATGAAGACGTGCGCGCCGTCGGCCGCGAGCCGTGCGGCGACGGCCAGGCCGATCCCGCTGCTCCCGCAGGTCACCGACACGGCACTGCGCAGCTGGCCACCGGCCTGAGACTCGACATCAGATGTGAGACCTGCGGGGGCGTGCAAGCCCCGAAGCACCCACACCCGCGGGGTCAGCAGATCCCGCCTCGGGCCGCAGGCTGCGGCGTCGTCGAGCGGTGCTTGTCGCCCCACTACTGAAGCGCCCCCGAGATCGTCTGATCTCCGCGGTCGCCCAGCCCGTCCAGGCTCCGTCGGGCGGAGCGCCGGTCGCCGGTCGTCAGCGCTGTCAAGAATGCGGTCATCCCCACACGCCAGCTGAGTTGCACAATCATACTCAGGAGCTAGATTCAAGAAGGAAACACAGCGTCCCCGACCTCGAGAAGAGGAACCCATGGCCACCCGGACCCCGCAGCTGCGCATCGACAAGCGCTCCGCCCACCGCTGGAACGTCACGTTCGATCACCCGCCGCTGAACCTCATCGACCCTGACACGATCCGTGGGCTCCTCGCGCTCGTCGGCGAGCTGGAGACGGACTCCGAGGTCCGGGTTGTCGTGTTCGACAGCGCCGACCCCGACTTCTTCCTGGCGCACTACGACATCACCTGGGACCCGGCGGACACCATCTCGATGCCGGCCGATGGACCGACCGGCATGCACCCCTGGCTCGACGCGCTGGCGCGGCTGAGCAGCGCGCCGGTCGTCTCCATTGCGAAGGTCCAGGGCCGGGCCCGCGGCGCGGGCAGCGAGTTCGTTCTCGCCTGCGACATGCGGTTCGCCAGCCGCGAGCGCGCGGTGCTCGCCCAGCTCGAGGTGGGCCTGGGTCTCGTGCCGGGCGGCGGCCCGATGCACCGCCTGCCCTACCTCGTCGGCCGCGGCCGGGCCCTCGAGATCCTGCTGGCCAGCAACGACTTCAACGGTGAGCTCGCCGAGCGCTACGGCTACGTCAACCGCGCCGTGCCGGAGGCGGAGATCGACGAGTTCGTCGACACCATCGCCGACCGCATCGCCTCGTTCGACAAATCCGCGCTCGCCGAGACCAAGCATCATGTGGACGAGGTCACTCTCGCCGACTACGCACTGATGCCCGCCGCGTTGGACGAGTTCTGGCGCTCGGTGGCCCGCGAGGGTGCCCAGCGGCGCCTCGGCCAGGCGATCAAGGACGGCCTCCAGAGCCGCAGCGAGGTAGAGCTCGACACGGGCCACTACCTCGCCGGTCTCGACGCGGCGAGCTCCGGGAAGTGACGTCGGTCCTTCCTCAGCACCTCTCAGGCAACCCTGCGTGACGGGAGCTTGGACGGGGCGGCCTGATCGGCGACGAGGATGTGGGTGATCCCGTAGCCCGACCAGCCCGTCGCGTGTCAGCAGTTGTCCGCAGAGGTCGCGCTCGAGGCGGTTGATCTGTGTGACAAGCGTGGGCGCGTTGAGCCCGAGGGCTGTGGCGGCGGTGCCGATCGTTGGGTGTTCGGCTCATGATCTCCACGTCCTTCAGAAGAGCCGAACTTGCCGGTTGCCGCGCTCGTCACGATTCGGGTTCCTGCCGTCAGCCGGCGGGGAAGTAATGGCCGTTGTCCAGATCGGCGAGCAGGCCGGGCCGGGCTGGTTCCCAGCCGAGGGTCCGGCGGGTGATGAGGCTGGACGCCGGGTAGCTCTGCGTGACGATATTTGTGAGGAACCCGAAGTACCCCGGCGTCATCAAGGCATCGTTGGGAACGCTCACGGCGGGCAGGCCCAGGCGGCTGGCGATGGCCTCGGCGATCTCGCGGAACGGGATGGCCCCGTCCCCCACCGCGTGCCAGTATTTGCCGGCCGGCCCCTTCTCCAGCGCCAGGCGGAACAAGGTGGCGGCATCGCGGATGTGCACGGCGTTCCACAGGTTCGCGCCGTCGCCGTGGTAGCCGACGAACCCCTTTTCCTTCGCAAGCGCGATCAACGTGGGGAGGAAGCCGGCACGATCGGTCGTGCTGTGCGCGATGTTGGCGATCCGCACGAGCGAAGACCGCACCCCCTGCTCGGCGAGGTCGACCACGGCCCTTTCCACGACGTTCCGGGTCCGCAGGGTGCCTTTGTGCTCCGCGCCGGCGGGGAGGGCCGGGTCCTCCTCGGTGGCCGGCCGGCCCAGGTGCTGCCCGGGTGAGCCAATGCTCCCCGCCGTGACCAGTGGCTTTCCGGTTCCCGCCAGTGCCTCGCCGTACGCGAGCATGATCGGGAGCTCCGCAGCGGCCACGGCGTCCATCCCGCCGGAGGGCAGCAGGTCCTGCCTGTGGGCGACGTGGATGACGCCGTCGGAGTCCGAGGCTGCCTCCTTGAGCCCGTCGAGATCCTGAAGGTCGCCGCGACGCACCTTCGCGCCGAGCGCGGACAAGGCCGCCGCGGAAGCGTCCGACCGGGCCAGGCCGGTGACCTCGTGCCCGGCGGCGATGAGCTCGGGGATGATGTACGAACCGGAATGTCCGGTCCCCCCGGCGACGAATACGCGCATCCAACTGTCCTTGTGAGGGTAGGTGCAGGGCTTCCCGTGCCGTAAGTACTGGCGTGATGCGGCACGAGAGATAGTGGTAGGGGTTTGCTCAGCCGAGAAGGGAGATACCGAGGGAGAAATTGGTGTGCTTGACGGAGTGGTTCATGAGGCCCAGCTCCAGCAGGCCTACGTTCTCCAGTGCCCGCGCCATGAACAGTGCCCCGGTGTCCCAGGGGCGCAGCCCCAGGTTCTCGACGAACTCCGACACTCGTGCCTTCGCCTGCGCGTCGTCGCCGGCGATGAAAACGTCCAGAGGGCGGTCCTCGGCCGGGCCGGCCGCCAGAACGTGGGAGAACACAGTGTTGAACGCCTTGACGACATGTGCGTCGTCGGGAGCCGCCTTGGCGATCTCCTGTGCGCCCGAACTGTCGTCAGGGACGACGAAGCCCTGCAGGTCGGAGGCTACGGGGTTGGTGACATCAACGATGATCTTGCCGCGCAGTGCGTCCCCGTACTCCCTCACCACCGCCGCGGCGCCGGCGTACGGCACGGCGAGGACAACGACGTCCCCGGCAGGAGCGGTGCCGACCGTCCCGACAGTGGCGCCACCGAGCGCAGCGGCCAGTTCCTTGGCCTTGGCCGAGTCACGGCCGATGATCTCGACTGCGTTGCCGGCGGCGAGCGCCCGGGCGCCCAGGGCGCGGGCCACGTTCCCCAGGCCGATGATGCTGATGTTGCTCATGGAGTTCCTGCTTCCTGGAGCCGGATAGGACGCATGCCCATCCCGTCGTTGTCAACGGCTGCGTCGTCGACGCCGTCGAATTCTTGTATCGAATTCGCTCGGACCATTAGGTACCTATTCAGGTTGCCATTTGCCCGCGTGGGTGTCCAAGACTTCTTTCAGGCATGGTGATACCGTGGAGGCATCACCAGCTGGGAGCCGCCATGGATCTGGACCTGCGCAAACTGCGTTACTTCGTCGCCGTGGCCGACCAGTTGCACTTCGGCCGCGCCGCCGATGAGCTGCACATCGCACAGCCGGTGCTCAGCCGGCAGATCCGAGCGCTCGAACAGGATCTCGGCGCCTCGCTGTTCACCAGGGATCGCCACGGCGTAGAGCTGACAGATGCAGGCCGGCAACTGCTGGCCGACGCCGGTCCCCTGCTCGCCTCAACCCACGCGGTCCGCCGCCGAGTGTCCGCAGCCGCCGGCGGCAAGCGGCGGCTGATGGTCGGTTTCCGGGCCGGCATTGCAGTCACCCCGGCGGCCCGTGCGTTCGAGGACCGGCACCCGGACGTGGTCGTGGACCTGCAGCGGATCGAAGGGGACGACCAGGCTGCGATGCTGCTCGACGGCCGCATCGACGTCGGCTATGTGCGGCTGCCCATCGACGAGGCCGGCCTGCGCGTCACCCCGCTGTACACCGAGCCGCGGGTAGCAGTACTGGCCGCCGGACACCGGTTTGCCGGCAAGGAGCAGGTCACCGAGGCCGACCTGGCCGGCGAACCACTGGTCTGGCACGGCGACCCGAGTACGCAGCCCACCAAGCGCCCGCTCCCCAATGCCGGGTACCCGGTGCGCGGGGTGGACGAGACGCTCGAGCACGTCGCGGCCGGACGGGGCATCTCCTTCCTGGCCCGTTCGGCGTCCGTGTTCTACTCGCATCCGGACGTCGTCTATGTGCCCATCCCGGATCTGGCTCCCGACCAGGTGTGCCTCGCAGTGGCGGCATCTCACACCTCGCCCGTAGTAGAGGACTTCGTCACTGCGGCTCAGTCGACGGCCGAGGTCACGGCGGAATGCGGGAACTATGAGATGTGGCAGCGTGGAGGCGATGTCGTCTCACGGCACGCCTGAGTAGTTCGGCTGACCCCCGCTCACGCGCGAGAGTGAAGTGGCCTGACCGAGTGGTGCCGTTGCGGGTGGGTGTCCTCTGAGCCGGCCGTTCTTCGGCCGGCAGTTGCTCGAGGGGCCCCGAAGCACCTGAGACCGACTGGAAGTACGTGCTGCGGACGCGGCACACTGCTGATCCAGCTGCGTACGAGTTCTTCATACGCCACCGCGTACGGACTTGTGCGGTCCGCCGTCTGTTCGCACCGGCGGCCCGTCAGCGCCCTGGGCCGGGATGACGGCCTCGAGCTCCTGAGCCCTCGGGGTCGCCGCCTCCTTGCCCGCTTCTGCAGCAGGTGTAGCCGCCCGATCGGCAGCGCGTCCAACCCGGCCGCGGAGTGCCGAGTCAACTCGACACTTCCTCCCGTCGCCGGTCATCGCCGGCTGTGGCGGGGATGGCGTTGTCGATGAGGACGGCGGCGATGGCTGCGGCGGTGGGGAAGGCGTCGACGTTGAGGACCCGGGTGCGTGCTGCGGCGCCGTCGATGAGCAGCGCGAGCTGCTCGCCGAGCTGGTCAGGGTCGGCGGCGCCGGCTTCGCGGGCGGTGTCGGCGAGCCGCGCGGCGACGGCCTTCTTGTAGTCGCGCGCGTACCGGGATGCGGGGTGCTGGGGGTCGTGGAGTTCGACGGCGGCGGCGATGTAGGGGCACAGCGGGGTGGTGGGGGGCACGTCGAAGGCGGCGAGGAGCCGTTCGCGGGGTGTGAGGTCGGTGCGGTCGAACACGCCGGACAGAACGGAGGGGTCGAACCGGCGCAGGTACTCGGCGACGAGTTCGTCCTTGCCGGTGAAGTGCTGGTAGGCCGTGCGCTTGGACACCTCGGCCGCCGCGCAGAGCTGGTCCATGCCCGTGCGGTTGATGCCCTGCTCGCGGAACAGCTGCTGAGACGCGCTGAGGATGCGCTCGCGGGCGCCCCGACCGCGGCGGCGGCCCGTGGGGCCCTTCTCCAACTCCGTCATGGATCCACGGTACCGCAGCTAGGTAACGACCGGTGTACATAATTTGCACCCCGATCACCCGTCCCGTACCGTAAGCACACAGGACGGTTTACATAACGCCGTCACCCCCAGGTGCACACGGCACCACCGACCCGAGGAAGCGACTATGGGAAAGCTCGACGGCAAGGTTGCGGTCATCACCGGCGGCACCACCGGCATGGCGCTGGCCGGCGCGAAGCTGTTCGTCGACGAGGGAGCACACGTCTTCATCACCGGCCGCCGCCAGGACGCCCTGGACGAGGCCGTGAAGCAGATCGGCCGCAACGTCACCGGCGTCCAGGGCGACGCCGCCGACCTGGACGACCTGGACCGCCTGTACGACACCGTCAAGCGGGAGAAGGGAAGCCTCGATGTGCTGTGGGCCAGCGCCGGCGGGGGCGAGCCCGCCCCGCTCGGCGAGATCACCGAGGCCCAGTTCGACACCTGGTTCGGACTCAACGCGCGCGGCACCCTGTTCACCGTCCAGAAGGCCCTCCCGCTCTTCAACGACGGCGGCTCCATCCTCATGACCGGCTCCAACGCCTCCCTCGGCGCCTTCCCCGGCTGGAGCGTCTACGCCGGCAGCAAGGCCGTCCAGCAGGCCTGGGCCCGTGTCTGGCTCAACGAACTCAAGGACCGCCGCATCCGCGTCAACGTCCTGACCCCCGGCCAGGTCGCCACCGCCAAGCAGGAAGAACTCTTCGACGAGGCCACCAAGCGCCAGTTCGAGTCCCTCATCCCCCGCGGCCAGATGGGCCGCCCCGAGGAGATCGCCACCGCTGCCCTCTTCCTCGCCTCCGACGACTCCAGCTACGTCAACGGCATGGAACTCGTCGCCGACGGCGGCACCACCGCCGTCTGAACCGAACCACCACAGCCAGGGCAGGACATCTCATGAGCAATATCAGCATCATCGGCACCGGGAACATGGCCCGCACCATCGGCGCGCGGGCGATAGCGGGCGGCAACACCGTCGAAGTCATGGGCCGCGATCAGTCCAAGGCCGCTGACCTGGCCAAAGCCCTCGGCGACGGCACCACGACGGGAGAATGGGGCACGGTCCCGGCCGGGGACATCGTCATCGTGGCCCTGTTGCACGACGGTGTCGTGCCGGCCGTCGCCCAGTACGGAGACGCTCTCGCGGGCAAGGTCATCGTCGACATCAGCAATCCCTTCAATTCCACGTTCGACGGGCTGGCCCACCGCGAGGAGACCTCGATCGCGCAGGAAGTCGCCAAGGCGGCCCCGGCCGGCGCCAGCGTGGTGAAGGCGTTCAACACCGTCTTCCGTCATGTGCTGGAGAAGGGTCGGCCCGACGTCTTCATCGCTGGTGACAATGCGCAGGCCAAGGCAAGTGTGGAGGCGTTCATCGAGAGCCTCGGGCTGCGCCCGCTGGACGTCGGTGGCCTGAAAATGGCGCACTGGCTGGAAGGAGCGGGCGTGGTCACGGTGGGCCTAGCCAACCACGGGGTGGGGAACCTGGACTTCGCCCTCAGCATCACCGAACTTCCCGTCTGAGTTAACGGTTGTACGGCTGCGTATCTTCTGGCCGCCGACGACGACGGCCGGGTCTGGCTGAAGGAATCTCAGGTTTGAGACCCCACCACAGGTGTAGGGTCTCACCGCTCGTGCCATGTTGATCTTGACTGGACTGCGGGTTCTCGACTTGTCTCACGGGGTGTCGCCCAAGATCAGTCTCAGCTTCGCGTCATTTCTTCAGAGCGACGCCTCCGGACAGCTGCAATGGCCTCCGGGCCGAGTGGCGTCAACAGCATGGGTTGTCCTCATTCGGCGCGTGTCAAGAGCGGTCCACCGAGGTCGCGTTCAAGACGGTCGACCTGTGTGACAAGCACGGACGGGCTGAGCCGGAGGGCCGTGGCTGGTTCCGCACCGCCACGCCAACGGCACCGGCCTCGGTCGCCGCGCTGGTGCCCTTCTCGTCTTCGTTGCCCTCGTCTCGGCCGGGCTCTACGTGCCGTTCTCGTTGCACATCACCCTGGGCCAGGACTACCTGCCCCGTCATGTCGGCACGGCCAGCGGCGTGACCCTCGGGCTCACGGTGAGCATCGGCGACCTGGCCAGCCCCGCGATCGGGGCACTCGCCAACATCACCTCCCTACAGGCGCCCTCGCCCCGCTGACTGTGCTACCCGCGATCGGCTGGCTGCTCCTGCGCACACTGCGCGAGCCCGAGGTGGCCGGGGTGGCCGCCGAACGTTGATCGATCTTGCTTCGATCCACCTCCCACCGTGGGCGAGCCCCGAGCGGATGTTCGAGTCACGCGGTCGCGGGGGCGAATGCTGTCGTTGATGAAGTGAGGTGAGATGCGGTTCATTCTGCCGGACGCGACAATATCTGCCACGTTCCTTCTCTCGGCAGGGAAGATACTGGCCGGCTCGAATTCGTGACCGAGCTCGTGGGCGTGGCCGATCTCGAGCGCATGAATGGGGAGCAGGCCCTATCCCGAATCGGTGGGCTGGCCCCCACCTGTCGGGGGGCTGCCCTCTGGCTTCACGCCGGCGAGGTCGCCAGGGTTGGAGACGCAGCAACAGCGAGATGTCGGAGCGGCATCTCCACCACCCCTTACCCGAAGGTATCTCATGAAACTGAAGCGCATGGCCACCAGACTTGCCGCTGGATCACTGCTGGCCGGAAGCCTGACCCTCGCAGGCACCACCGGAATCGCACTCGCCGACGCCCCCTTGCCGGCACAGCAGCAGAATGCGGCCGTATCAGCGCAGCAGTCGGGTGCGGTGCCGGCGGCGGCCTGCTTCACCCGGGACGGCTCCGCGCGTGACGGTCGGCGCGTCGGAACCAACCCCGTTCGGTTCGACTATCCCGACAGCCCGTACGTCGGTGCGCGCTACGACAGCTGCCAGGGGGTTGTCCGAATTAGCTTCGGCGGCTACGTGTCAGGCGTCACCCATTACAACGTGAGAGTGAATGGTCGCCAGGTCGAAACCCGTGCGGGGGAGGCCCTGCTCATGACTCGTCAGGTGGGTCCGGGTGGGCCGGTCTCCATCGATGCTCAGGCGTGCACGCGCGGTAGGATCATCACCCCTGTCCCCGGCTTCCCGCCGATCAGGGAGCGCTCCAGCTGCACCCGCTTCTCGCCGCTCGTCAGTGTGCAGACCCGCTGACGGTGCAGGGCGGGAGCCGAAGGGCCACTGTGTGGGCGGGAGCAGCGTTCCGGCGCTTGCCTCCGCCCGTCACATGCGCGAACCATCTCCTGGTCCGGGACGGAGCCGGGCGAGAAACAGCCCTGACACGGTTGTACGGATCACCGAAAGGACTCGCCAAGTTAGGCCGTGGCGAGGGTGGGATAGCGGTCCTGCAAGAAGGCACGGCGGCACGCCAGGCCCGTTGATGCTGAGACGATCAAGAATCGTTCCCGAGGCCGTATCGGCGGGCTGCGGCGGGGTACCGGGCAGACAACTTCGGCACGGCCACTTTCGTTGGGCCGTGAGCCGCGATCGCCCAAGGCCCGCGCTCTCCCTGACGACGACGCGAGCACCGACGATGCTCCGGTCGCACCCACGAGCGGCTGCGGCCGCTGGGACGCCGGACCGCAGTTGGCGTGAGACCCGACAGCGGCGGCCGCCCAGGCGGTCAGCCGTGGGCGAGGTCGGCGAAGCGGCTGTAGTGGAGCTGGTGGGCCACGGTGATGGTGCTGGTGGGGCCGTTACGGTGCTTGGCCAGGATCAGGTCGGCCTCGCCCGCCCGGGGGTCGTCGCGCTCGAAGGCGTCGGGCCGGTGCAGCAGGATCACCATGTCGGCGTCCTGCTCGATCGACCCCGACTCACGCAGGTCGGACAGCATGGGCCGCTTGTCGGTGCGCTGCTCCGGACCACGGTTCAGCTGGCTGATCGCCACCACCGGCACCTCGAGCTCCTTGGCCAGCAGCTTGATCTGGCGGGAGAACTCCGAGACCTCCTGCTGGCGGGACTCGACCTTGCGGCCCGACGTCATGAGCTGCAGGTAGTCGAGGATCACGAGCTTGAGGTCGTTGCGCTGCTTGAGCCGGCGCGCCTTGGCCCGGATCTCCATGAGCGTGAGGTTGGGCGAGTCGTCGATGAAGATCGGGGCCTCGCTGATCTCGCTCATCCGCCGGGCCATGCGAGTCCAGTCGTCGTCGCTCATCCGGCCGGCGCGCATGTCGGCGAGGCGGATACGCGCCTCGGCCGACAGCAGGCGCATGACGATCTCGGACTTGCTCATCTCCAGCGAGAACACCGCGCTGGTGAGTCCGTGGGCGACCGAGCAGGAACGGGCGAAGTCGAGGCCGAGCGTCGACTTCCCGAGGCCGGGCCGCGCGGCCACCACGATCATCTGCCCGGGATGGAGGCCGTTGGTGGCGGCGTCGAGGTCGGCGAACCCGGTGGGCACGCCGAGCGCGACACCGCCACGGGAGGCGATGGCGTCGATCTCGTCCATCGTGGGCTGGAGGAGCTCCTCCAGCGCCACGTAGTCCTCGCTGGTGCTGCGCTCGGTGACCTCGTAGATGGCGGCCTGGGCGCGGTCGACGACCTCGTTGACCTCGGCCCCGTCAGCGCCGTGGTACCCGAGCTGGACGATGCGGGTGCCCGCCTCGACCAGGCGCCGCAGGATGGCCTTCTCGGCGACGATCTCGGCGTAGTAGGCGGCGTTGGCCGCGGTGGGCACGGTGGCGATCAGCGTGTGGAGGTAGGGCGCGCCGCCGAGGCGGATCAGCTCGCCGCGACGCTGCAGCTCCGACGAGACCGTGACGGCGTCGGCCGGCTCGCCCCGGCCGTAGAGATCGAGGATGCAGTCGTAGACCGTCTGGTGGGCCGGACGGTAGAAGTCGTCGGGCCGCAGTACCTCGACGACGTCGGCGATGGCGTCCTTGCTCAGCAGCATGCCGCCGAGTACCGACTGCTCGGCCGTGAGGTCCTGAGGAGGCTGCCGGTCGAAGGGGCCGCCCGGTTCCGCAGGCTCGCCCGCCGCGCGCACCGGGCGCGGTCTGCCAGCCGGACGATCGTCAGCCAGTGCCATACGCAGCGTCACCCCCAGTCACCACTATATCGAACATTAGTTCGACGCGCCTCACGGACCCCGGGTGACACCCGGGTGAATCACAGCTGTCGTAGCGCAGAGTCCTCGCCCCCCGCACGGCAGGTTATGGGGCAGGACCGCCGGGTCAAAACCGCCCTGTGTACGGACCTGGGGACGGCGTGGGGACGGATTCGACGCCGCCCAGGAAGGCGCAGGTAGCAGCCTGTGGACGAGATGTGGACAACTAGGCTTCCCGACGGGTCTGACCAGTTCAGAGGCCGATTCGAAAGTGTGGACAACTTTCTTGTCACGACACGCCGACGGCGCCGTTTCGGCGTGTCGGGGAGGGCTTCTCAGCGGGCACCTGGCGCGTCCGGGCGGTCACTCGGCGATGCCCCCGTCACTTTGTCCCGAACCGGCCGCAGAGCGCGACCGGCCTGATGGCAGGAAGGCGACGGGAAGAAGAACGGGGCGGGACGCGGGCACACGGCCCGTGTCCCGCCCCGACTACAGATCGTGACGGATGTGCATCAGTCAGCTTGCGACGACGGCGATGTCCAGCTCGGCGGTGACCTCGGGGTGCAGGCGCACCGTGACCGCGTGGGTGCCGACGGACTTGATCTGCCCGGACACCTCGACGGAACGCCGGTCGAGCGGCGGACCGCCGGCGGCACGGACGGCCTCGACGACGTCAGCAGCGGTGACCGAGCCGAACAGACGACCGGAGTCGCCCGCCGCCTTGGCCTTGACGGTGACGGACAGGTCGCCGAGCTGACCGGCGACCTCCTTGGCGTGGCCGAGGTCGCGGATCTGACGGGCCTGCTGGGACCGCCTGATCGAGGCGACCTGCTTCTCCGCGCCGCGGGTGGCCACGACGGCCAGCGAGCGGGGCAGCAGGTAGTTGCGGCCGTAGCCGTCCTTGACCTCGACGATGTCGCCGGGTGCGCCCAGGTTGGGCACGTCGGCGGTGAGGATGAGCTTCATTGTGGGAGTCCTCCGCTGTACTGAGGTTCGCTCGCGAGCTCGCTCAGCGGGCGGTCGAGGTGTAGGGCAGCAGCGCGACCTCGCGGGAGTTCTTGACCGCGACCGCGACGTCACGCTGGTGCTGACGGCAGTTGCCGGTGACCCGGCGCGCCCGGATCTTGCCGCGGTCGGAGATGAACTTCCGCAGCAGGCCGGTGTCCTTGTAGTCGATGTCCTGGGCCTTGTCCTTGCAGAACGCGCAGACCTTCTTCTTCGGCTTGCGCAGGACGGGCTTGGCCATGGGGTGCTCCTGCTTGTGCTCGTGACCCGCCTACGAGGGCGGGAAGTGGTGTCTCTGTCAGAAAGGGGGCTCGTCGTCGGCGGCCGGGCCGCTCCCGGCGGGCGGGGCCGAACCCCACGGGTCGTCCATGGGGGCGCCACCGCCACCACCGGAACCGCCGGAACCGCCGCCGAAGCCACCGCCGCCGCTGCCCCGGCTGACCTTGTTGACCTTGGCCGTGGCGTAGCGCAGCGACGGGCCGACCTCGTCGACCTCGAGTTCGACAACGGTGCGCTTCTCGCCCTCGCGGGTCTCGAAGCTCCGCTGCCGCAGCCTGCCCTGCACCATCACGCGCATGCCGCGGGTGAGCGTCTCGGCGACGTTCTCCGCCGCCTGCCGCCACACGTTGCAGCGCATGAACAGGGCGTCGCCGTCCTTCCACTCGCCGGATGCGCGGTCGAAGGTGCGCGGCGTGGCCGCGACGGTGAAGTTGGCGACTGCGGCGCCCGACGGGGTGAAGCGCAGCTCCGGATCGGCGGTGAGGTTGCCGACCACGGTGATGACGGTCTCGCCGGCCATCGCGATCGCCTCAGCTCGCCGCAGCAGCGGGCGCGGGTACCCGCTTCGGCTCGCGACGCAGCACCTTGGTGCGCAGCACGGACTCGTTGAGCCCCAGCTGGCGGTCGAGCTCGGCGACGGTGGCCGGCTCGCAGGTGACCTCGAGGACGGCGTAGATGCCCTCTGCGTTCTTGGCGATCTCGTAGGCGAGGCGGCGCTTGCCCCAGACCTCGATCTTCTCGACGGTCCCCTTGTCGTTCTTCACGACGTTGAGGAAGGTCTCCAGGGACGGCGTCACAGTGCGCTCGTCCAGACTGGGGTCGAGGATGACCATCAGCTCGTAATGACGCATGAGAACCACTCACCTCCTATGGACTGGAACGGTCGCGGTCCATCCGCGACAGGAGGTTCTCAGGAAGCCCCGACAGAAACGGACACCCGCAGGCGGGCGGCGCGTGCGGCACCCAGGGGGGCGCCGGTCAGGTCGACGTGTCGAGGCTACCAGGGGGAACGACGCCGACCGTGCCCGGCCCGCCGACGCCGGAGCCGGTGTCCGGCACCGCGGACCGGCCCACCGGCGGGAAGCGGACACTGCGGACCGCACCCGGCGGACCACGCCAGGCAACGGGGTGTCGGGGGCGGTCACTACGCTGGCCGCATGCTCATCGGGGCCCACGTGCGCGAGGACGACCCGCTGGTCACGGCGGCCGACCGTGGGGCCGACATCGTGCAGATGTTCCTGGCCGACCCACAGGGCTGGAAGAAGCCGCCCACGCACCCCCAGGCCGAGCAGCTACGCGACGGCGAGCTCACGGTGGTGGTGCACGCACCGTACGTCATCAATCTCGCGTCCCTGAACAACCGCATCCGCATCCCGTCGCGCAAGCTCGTGGTGCAGCACGCGGAGGCGGCCGCCGCGGTCGGCGCCATCGGGCTGGTGGTGCACGGCGGTCACGTCACGCAGGGCGAGGACGCGGCCACGGGCTTCGAGAACTGGCGCAAGTTCGTCGAGCGGCAGATGGGCGACGGCGGCTTCGCGGTGCCGGTGTTCATCGAGAACACCGCCGGTGGCGACAACGCCATGGCCCGCCGGTTCGACGCCCTCGCCCGGCTCTGGGACAGCGTCGGCGAGTTCGGCGTCGGGTTCTGCCTCGACACCTGCCACGCCTTCGCCGCCGGCGAGGACCTCGTCGACGTCGTCGAGCGGGCGAAGGCCATCACCGGGCGGATCGACCTGGTGCACCTCAACAACTCCCGCGACGAGTTCGGCTCCGCGCGCGACCGGCACGCCAACATCACCGACGGCACGATCGACCCCGACCAGCTGGCCGCCGTCTGCTCCGCCGCGGGCGCGCCGGTCGTCGTCGAGACGCCGGCCGAGGGCCAGGCGGACGACATCGCGTTCCTGCGTGAGCGGCTGGGGTCGTGAGATCCGCCCAGGCTGGGCCGCCCGGCACGGAGGCCGGCCGGTGACACGCACTGCCGTCGGCTCCGTCGGGACGGACCGGTCCCGGGCCGCGCTCCCGACCGGTCCCCGCGCCGGCCGGGCCATGCTGGTGGTGATCGTGCTGCTCACCGGCCTGGTTCTCGTGCTCGGTTACGTCAACAAGGCCCGGTGCACGGGTCCGGAGTTCGATGCCGCGGGACGGAGCCAGCCCGACTACGACCTGCGGATCGACCGGGACGTCTGCTACTCCGACATCCAGCACCTGTGGCTGGGCCGCGACATCGACCACCACGTCTTCCCGTACCTCACCGGCTCGATCACCCCGGACGGACGGCTCCTCGGTGGCACGGTGGAGTACCCGGTGCTCACCGGCCTGCTCATGTGGGCCGGAGCGCTGTTCGCCCACAACGACGCCGAGTTCCTTCTGGACTCGGCCCTGCTGATGGCCCCGTTCGGCCTGCTCACGGGCTGGTTGCTGGGCCGCTTGGCCCGGTGGCGGGCGCTGGTGTGGGCGCTCGGCCCGCCGCTGGTGCTCTACGCGTTCCACAACTGGGACCTGCCCGTGGTGGCCTGTGCGGTGGGCGCCGTGTTCGCCGTGCACGGGTGGCGCACCGACCGGCCACTGGCCCAGCGCGGGGTCGTGGCCGCCGTGCTGCTGGGGCTCGGCTTCGCGTTCAAGCTCTACCCCGGCGCCTTCGTGCTGCCGCTCGCGCTCTACGTGCTCACGGCCTCGCGGCCGGGGATGCTGCACTGGGGCGCGGCGATCCGCGTCGCACTGGCCGCGGCAGCCACCGTCGTACTGGTGAACCTGCCGTTCGCCCTGGCCGGCTACCAGGGCTGGCGCGCCTCGTTCACGTTCCAGGAGCTGCGGAAGGTCGACCTCACCACCAACTCGATCTGGTACTGGGGTTTCCGCCCGGAGTCCGATCCCGACAACGTCGCCTTCCAGTCCACGATGGACTGGCTCTCACCCGGTCTCGTGCTCCTGTCCTTCGCGGTGGCCGCGGCCGTCGGCTGGTGGCGGTGGCGGCGCGACGGCGTCTACCCGTGGGTGGCGGTGAGCGGGGCGATGCTGTGCGGCTTCCTGCTGCTGCACAAGGTGCACTCGCCGCAGTACACGCTGTGGCTGGTCCCGTTCTTCGTACTGCTGCAGGTGCCGTGGCGGTGGGTCGTGGGCTACCTGGTCGTCGACCTGGTGATGGGCATCGGCATCTTCCGCTGGTTCTACGCGCTCAAGACCGGCGTCGGAGTGGGGATCTACGAGGGGTTCGCCGCCCAGGCCGTGGCGATCGGCGTCTGGGGCCGCGCAGCGCTCCTCCTCGTGCTGTTCGTGGTGTTCCTCTGCCTCCCCGACCGGCTCGCCGCCGCAGGCGCGAACCGGCGCACCCCGCTCGCGGAGTCGGTGTAGAGAGCGCTCCGCGCACCTACCGCCAGGCGAACACCGGCTGTTCCAGGTGGGCCACCCGGGTCGGCCGCCCGTGCAGCACGACCTCCCGGAACTGGTGCAGCACCGCGCCGGTCGGCGCGTGCACGAACCGGCCGAACAGCGGCAGCTGGATCACCGGGGCGTCCGACTCGGGGATGGTGAGGAACCGCGGTTCGACGTCGATCAGCTCGAGGGGCACCTGGTGCAGCTCACTCACCTCGTCCGGGCTCGGGCGCAGCGCGGGGTCGGTGCCCGCCCACAGGACGACGGGCGTGATGACGTAGCCGGACCGGGTGGGGTAGTCGTCGAGCAGACCGAGCTCGGCCTCCTCGCCGAGCTCCAGCCCGAGCTCCTCGGCGAGCTCGCGCCGGGCCGCCTCCCCGTACGTCTCACCGGGCTCGGTGCGCCCGCCCGGGAGTGCCCACTGACCGGCGTGCCCCCGCAGCGACGAGGCGCGGCGCGTGAGCAGGAACGCCGGGCCCGGCTCGATCAGCGCGATCGCGACCGAGGCCGGTTTGAGGTCCGGCCGGTCGGCCGGGCGCCGGTCGAACCGGCGCAGAGCCTCGGCGACGCGGGATCGCAGGCTGTCCATCTCCTGATCGTGCCCCACCGGCCGCCCGGCCGTCCCGTGCCTCCACGGGCCGCGCAGCGAACATGACCTCGAGGCCGGCGTGCCCGGTCGGTTAGGCTGACCCGACTGTACGACAGTCTGATGATCGGACATGGAGGTCTGAATGATCGATCCGGCTGTGCTGGCGCCGGCCCGCGAGGTGCTCTCGGTGAAGTACGCCGAGCGCCGCGTCCGCCGCAGCGACGTCTTCCACGACTACGGGTCCTACGGCGACCCCGACGGCTGGCTCGACATGGACTACAACTTCTGGGTCATCCGGGACGACGACGGCGTCACCCTCGTCGACACCGGATACGACGTGGCCGCCCGCGACTGGCTCGGCGAGATTCCGGTGACCACGCCGCCGGAATGCCTCGACCTGCTGGAGATCGACCCCGCCTCCGTCACCCGGGTGATCACCAGCCATTTCCACTACGACCACATCGGTCACCTGGGCCTGTTCCCGACGGCGGAGGTGGTCTCCGGCGGGGCCGAGTACGACTACTGGTTCGCCAAGCGCGACAGCGGCGCACTCGGTGGCGAGTTCACCACCGAGGCCGACCTCGCCGTCGTGCAACGGGCCGAGGACGCCGGTCGCCTCCGGCTGGTGCGGGAACCGGCCCGGGTGGGTCCCTCGGTGGCGGTGCACCCGGTGGGCGGCCACTGCCCCGGCGAGTTGGTCGTCACCGTGCAGACGGCACGCGGCCCGCTGGTGCTCGCCTCCGACGCGGCCCATTTCTACGAGCAGATCCAGCACGGGTGGCCGTTCTTCGCCTTCACCGACCTCGACGAGATGCGGGAAGGCCTGGCCACGATCAACACGATGGCCGACAAGTTCGGGGCCACGGTCGTCCCGGGCCATGACGCCCGTACGCGCGAGCGCTTCCCCGCTGCGGCAGGACGCGCCGGACAGGTGGCCGTCGTCCTGGGATGACGCGAACCGTCAGGCACCGTTCCGGGCGGGATCGGTTCCCGGCGACACGGAGCCGTTGCGTGCCGGGGACGGCTCCGGCCGTCTCGACCTCGGCAGCGGGGGCCAGTCCGGGTCGTCCCGGTCCGTGCCGCGCAACCGCACCGCCCGCACCGGATCGGTCTCGGGTCGCAGGACGGAACGCACCACCAGCACGCACAGGAGCACGACCATCGCGTCGCGGAGTACGACGGCCCCGAGGAACCAGTCCGGCGGCAACCCCTTCGACGCAGGGGTCAGGTAGTAGAACATCCGCGGGACCCAGACCAGTGCGTCGACCAGCATCCAGGCCAGCAGCAGCCGCCACCGCGGGAGAGCGAGCACCGCGAGAGGTACGAGCCACAGCGAGTACTGCGGGCTCCACACCTTGTTGACCAGCAGGAACGCGGCCACCACGAGGAACGCCAGCGACGCCAGCCGCGGGGGCTGCGGTGCCCGCCAGGCCAGCACAGCGATGCCGGCACAGCACAGCACGAACAGCACCGCGCTCACCGTGTTGAGCACCGTGGGCGGCTGGCCCGACGCCAGTTGACCGTCGAACCCTGGCCAACCCGTGAAGTACGAGACGACGAAGTACAGCGAGTCGGGATCGGCGGGCCGCGTCTGGTTGAGCCGGAAGAACTCCCACCAGCCCCGCGTGAACGTCACCGCGACCGGCGCGTTGATCATCGCCCACGTGACGACGGCCGCCACCGCCGTGGTGATGCCGATGGCCGCGTCGCGGCGGCGGAAGGCGACGAGCACGATCGGTAGCAGCAGTAGCAGCGGGTAGGCCTTGAAGGCCCCACCGATCCCCAGCAGCACGCCGGCGAGCCCGGGGTTCCGGCGGGCGAGCGCGAGCAGGGCCAGCGTGGCGCACGCGACCGCGAGCGTGTCGAAGTTGGTGAACGCGTGCACCACCACCAGCGGTGACACCGCCACCAGTGCGGCATCCCACGGCCGGGACGGGCGCAGCATGCGCACCCCCCACACCACCACGAGCCACGCCATGGCCAGCCAGGCCGCCGAGATGTTGAAGTACACGACGACGGGTAGCGCCGTCGGGAGTGTCGGCAGCTGCCGGGCGAGCCACAGCCAGGCGTCGGCGAGCCGGGCGTTGGCGTACTGGAAGTACCCGGTCAGGACCGGGTACTCCATGTAGCGCACCTGCTCCGACGGGGTGCCGCCGTTCTCGACCCACGAGTCCCGGTAGGGCACGGCCCCGCTGTCGAGACCCTCGACCCCGTAGAGCGGGACGGTGTCCGAATAGCACATGGCGACGTACTGGCGGCCGTTGCGCCAGTCGAGCATCAGGCCGCCGTCCGATGACGGGCCCTGCTGCAGGCACGGCGCCTTACCGAGCCAGCCCAGTGCCAGCACGACCACCGCGAGGAGCAGCACCGCACGCAGCGGCGTCCAGAACGCGCTGCGACCGATCAGCGCGTGCCGGCCCAGCGGACCGCCCACGATCCGGCTGGCGGTGGCCACGAACGGTTCCGTCCAGGTGGGGACGACCCGGGCGGGCGGCGCGGGAGGCCGCCCTGCCCCCCGCCCGGCTCCGGTCACCGCGTGGATCCGGCCGCGTTGTTCGCCGGCGCGTTGCGACCGCTGTCGCCGCCGCCTCCGGTGGGTTGGTCGTTGCTGTCCCCGCCGCGCGGGTTGCCGCCGCCTCCGTTGCCGCCGCCACTGCCGTTGCCGTCGTTGCTGTTGCCGTTGCCGTCGTTGTTGCCGTTGCCGTCGTTGTTGTTGTTGTTGTTGCCGTTGTTGCCACCGTCGCCCGGCAGGACCCCGAACGGGCTGTCGGAGTCGTCGTCCGAGTTGCCGTTCTCGTTGCCGTTGCCGTTCGAGTCGCCACGACCGTTGTTGTCGTCGTCGCCCGTGGTCGGTGACCCGCTCTGCGGTGAACCCGAGGTGGGCGGGGCGCCCGAGGTGTTGGTGGTGGGGTCGGCAGCCGGCGGCACGCCCATCGGCACGAACTTGGAGAACTGCTCCTTCGGCGTGCCGCGCAGGGCGTCGTTCATGAACTCCTGCCAGATCGACCCGGGCAGCATGCGCCCGAAGATCGGGCTGCCGGCGGCGTTCTTGATCGGGTCGCTCTTGTCGCTGCCGACCCAGACCGCGGTGGAGATCGACGGGGTGTAGCCGACCGTCCACGCGTCCTTGTTCTGGCCCGGGACGTCCGCCTGCACGGTGCCCGTCTTGGCCGCGACCGGCCTGCCGTCCGACAGCGCGATCCGGGAACTGCTCGCGACATCGATCATCGACTCGGTGACGTTGCGCGCCACTTGCTGGGGGACCGCCTGCTCGCCGGCCGCCTCCCCGCGGTCGTAGAGCACCCGGCCGTCGGCCGCGACGACCTTCGAGACGAGGTACGGCTCGTGCCGCTCACCGTCGTCGGCGAACGTTGCGAACGCCGCCGCCATGTCGATGACGTGGACCTCGGAGTCACCGAGCGCGATACCACCGCGGGCGTTGAGCTCCACGTCGTCCGGGATGCCGGCCTGGTGGGCCGCATCGGCCACGCGCTGGGTGCCGACGTCGACCGCCATCCGGTAGAAGATCGTGTTGATCGACTTCGTCATCGCCGTCTGCACGGTGCACTTGTCGCAGTTGAAGCCCTCGGAGTTGTTGACGGTGACCCCACCCTCGAACTGTTGAGGCGAGGAGCCGTCGTAGGTGGAGCCGAGCCCGATGCCCTCGTTGCTCTGCAACGCGGCGGACAGCACGAACGGCTTGAACGACGACCCGGGCTGGCGCTTGGCGTTGGCGTAGTCGGTGGCGAGGCCGTTGGCACCGCCGTAGTAGGCCAGGATCGCACCGGTTTTCGGGTCGACCGAGACCAGCGCCGTACGCAGGTTGGCCGGCTGGCCCTCCATCACCTTCTTGATGGCCTTGACGGCCTCCGCCTGCCGCGGCTGCTGCACCGTGGTGGTGATCGTGAGGCCCTCGGTGTCGATCTGGTCCTCGGTGATCCCCTTGGCCGTGAGCTCCCCGACGGCCTTGTCGTAGATGTGGTACCGGTCGTCGTCGGGAACTCCGCCCAGCTGAGGGGGCTCAGGCAGCCAGTTGGTGGGGAACGTCTGCTGGGCGCGTTCGGCCGGGGTGAGGTACTTGTTCTCCACCATCCGGTCGAGAGCCCGGTTCCAGCGTTCCGTCGACTTCTGCTCGCTCTTGGCGGGGTCGTACGCGGACGGCGCCGAGATGATGCCGGCCAGCATCGCGCTCTCGGAGACCGTCAGGTCCTTGACGTCCTTGTTGAAGTAGGCCTTCGCCGCAGCCTGGATCCCGTAGGCGCCCCGGCCGAGGTAGATGGTGTTGAGGTAGTTCTCGAGGATCTGGTCCTTGGTCTGCTCACGGGAGATCTTCACCGCGAGCACGACCTCCTTGTACTTGCGCAGCAAGGAGACCTCGTCGTGGCCGGTGGAGACCTTGATGTACTGCTGGGTGATCGTGGAACCGCCGCCGATCCCACCGGTGAGCTGGTTGTAGACCGCACGGAAGATGCCCGTGATGTCGAAGCCGGGGTTCGAGTAGAAGGTGTTGTCCTCGGTGGCCACCACGGCCTGGCGGGTCTGCAGGGGAATCCGGTCGAGCGTGACCTTCACCCGGTTGACGTTCTCGGGCCGCACCGTGGCCAACGGCTGCCCGTCCGCGAAGGTGAACGTGGCGACCTGGGTGAGCGTCGCCTCGTCGGAGGTGGGGACGTCGAAGATCATCCAGCCGACGGCGAAGGCGAGGAACGGGCCGATCACCGCCAGACCGAGCAGCACGTAGAGGATCCGGCGGATCCGACGCCACGGGCTGTGCTTGCGGGACGGCGGCACCGGAGTGCCCGGTCCGGTCCCCCCGGCCGTCGCCGTCCGTTCCGCGAGAGCGAGCGCACCCTCCCTCGCCACCGAGGCGGCACCGGTCTCGTCGTGGGTGAGCAGCGGCATGTCCCCGGACGCGTACGGCGCCCTGGGACCGCCGGGCTGCTGCGGTACCGGCGGGCCGTCCGGACGGTAGCGCTGAGGCGGGACGGGACCGGGCGGGGGCGCGGCAGGGGCCCGGCCGCGCTGCGGCTGGCCGGGAGCAGGCGGATAGGGCGCTCCCGGGTGCGGCGGCCGCGGCTGCTGGCCCCCGGGACGTGGGGCCCCGGGAGGCGGGGCGCCGGGAGGCGGCATGGGACGCCCTCCGGGGAGGGGGCCGCCGGGCATCGGGGGACGCGGCGGAGGGCCGGATCGGGGACCAGGGGCACCCGGCGGCGTCTGGCCGGGGCCTCCGGCCATGCCGAACCGGGGGTGGTGCTGATCACTCACCGGTGCTCCGGAGGTTCGGGGGTTGGGACTCGGTCACTCGGCGGCGGTCCTGCGTCGATCGGATCTGCGACCACTGGTGGGGGGAGCGTCACCAGTGCCCATGACGTAGGACAGCACGAGATGGTTCCAGCTACAGGTGCGGCAGACCTCCACCACGTAGACGGAGAAATCGGCGTAGGAGTTCGCCAGTTGCTCGATCTCCTCGGGCTTGCGGGCCGAACCCGCCGCATGCTTGAGCGCGTCACCGAAGATCCACGACACCTGGGTGAGCCGCTCCTTGCGGCAGACCGGACAGGTCTGGTCGGTGGGCTCACCATGGAACCGCGCGGCTCGGAGCAGGTACGGGCTGGCGTCGCAGACCTCGGCAACCCCGACCCGACCGGAGTGGACCTCTGCGAGCAGCGCCCGACGCTGCAACGCGTAGTCGACCACCTGTCGCTGGGTGCGCACCCGGCCAGGGTACGCGGGCTGTCACGCCCCCTGTTGGGAACGCCTCCGGTGCACTCGTTCAGCGGGTGGCGTACATCTCGACACAGCGGGTAGATGTATCGAGCCGATACACTGGGTGCTGGCATCGGGCAGAGAGGCAGGTGGGTCGTCGTGCTGGAGCTCGCGATCCTCGGCCTGCTGCACGAAGCCCCGGTACACGGCTATGAACTGCGCAAACAGCTCGGGTTGCGGCTGGGCGGGTTCCGGGTGTTCTCCTACGGCTCGCTCTACCCGGCGCTGCGCCGCCTGACGCGCGCCGGCCTGATCGTCGAGGATCCGGAGCAGACGCCCGAGCCGGGCGCGTGGTCCCGGCGGGCCAGGCGCGTCTACCGCATCACCGCGGAGGGCAAGGAGCGCTTCGCGGAGCTGCTGAGCGAGTCCGGCCCCCAGTCGTGGGACGACGAGAGCTTCGGCGTGCACCTCGCCTTCTTCTCCCGCACCCCGGCAGAGGCCCGGATGCGGATCCTCGAAGGCCGCAGGCGCGCCGTCGAGGAACGCCGCGAGGGGCTGCGGTCGACGCTGGCCAAGGCAGGTGCACAGATCGACCGATACACCCGGGAGCTGCACCAGCTCGGCCTCGACACGAGTGAGCGCGAGGTGCGCTGGCTCAACGAGCTGATCGCCACCGAGCGTGCGCAGCAGGACAGCGCCACCGGCGACGCTGCCGACCACCACTCGGATACCGACCACCCAGGGACCCGCGAGCCAGGGCCTGGGCACACAGAAACATGAGGAGGAGCCGGCCATGACTCAGGTCCGTGTCGCCGTCGTCGGCGTCGGGAACTGCGCAGCGTCGCTCGTACAGGGCGTTCACTACTACGCGGACGCCGACCCGGCCACCCGCGTTCCTGGACTGATGCACGTCGACTTCGGCGGCTATCACGTCCGGGACATCACGTTCGTCGCCGCGTTCGACGTGGATGCCAAGAAGGTCGGTCGTGACCTCTCCGAGGCCATCGGCGCCAGCGAGAACAACACGATCAAGATCTCCGACGTGCCGCCGCTCGACGTGCCCGTGCAGCGTGGGCACACGCTCGACGGGCTGGGCCGGTTCTACCGTGAGACGATCACGGAGTCCGACGAGCAGCCGGTCGACGTCGCACAGGTGCTCCGGGACACCGGAGCCGATGTGCTCGTGTCCTACCTCCCGGTGGGGAGCGAGGCGGCCGACCGGTTCTACGCGCAGGCCGCCATCGACGCCGGCGTGGCGTTCGTCAACGCGCTGCCGGTGTTCATCGCCTCCGACCCCGTGTGGGCCGAGAAGTTCCGCGTGGCCGGTGTGCCCATCGTCGGTGACGACATCAAGAGCCAGGTGGGCGCCACCATCACCCACCGGGTGCTGGCGAAGCTCTTCGAGGACCGCGGCGTGCAGCTCGACCGCACCATGCAGCTCAACGTGGGCGGGAACATGGACTTCCTGAACATGAAGGAGCTCGAGCGGCTGGAGTCGAAGAAGGTCTCCAAGACGCAGTCGGTCACGTCGCAGGTCGACCGGGATCTCGGCAAGGACAATGTCCATATCGGACCGTCGGACTACGTGGCATGGCTCGACGACCGCAAGTGGGCGTACGTGCGACTCGAGGGCCGCGCTTTCGGGGACGTGCCATTGAACATGGAGTACAAGCTCGAGGTCTGGGACTCGCCCAACTCGGCCGGCATCATCATCGACGCCGTGCGCGCGGCGAAGATCGCCAAGGATCGGGGCATCGGCGGCCCGCTGCTGTCGCCGTCGAGCTACTTCATGAAGTCGCCGCCGGAGCAGTACAGCGACGACGAGGCCCGGCGGGCCGTGGAGGAGTTCATCCGCGGCGAGCGGGAGCGCTGACACCCCCGCCTTCCGCATCCACCGGCCCCGGCCGCGGCACCCGCCGCTGCCGGGGCCGGCTGCTTTTTTCGTTCCGCGGGCACAACCTTTTCGTGCGATCAACTTCGTTTCATAACGCAATAGATTTTCACTCTTTCGGATTATTGGCAACGCCAATGGCCCCCTGATCGACACTAGGCCGGGGACGATCTACGCAATTGCCGAGACCCGCCGGCAGGTCGGCGCCGGCGCACTCCACTATTCGGGTGGAAACATCGGTGATCACGATCACATATTGGGGTTGCTTCATTGAGAGATACGTCATGCCGAATTAGTGAAACGCCTTCGTAGCGTCTCGGACGGCCCTGCTGGCACCGCCGCTCACCCGGAGCGGGGGGCGCAGGGTCACCGTCTGACGGGCGGGGTGCGGCACGGCCGGGAACTTCGGCGGCTGCGCGTACTCGCTCCCCGTTGACGCCGCCAGCTCCCCGGTTCGGCGGCCGTACGTCGGGCGGTGCTCACCCCGAGGAACCGCATCCGTGCCCATGCACATCCCTGCTCTGGCAACCCGCGCCGCCATCACGGCCACCGCCACCGCTGCCGCCGCTCTCGTCGGCGTCCTGCCCGCCCTCAACGGCGTGGCCGCCCCCACCGCAGCACCTGCAGCAGCACCAGAACCCGCAGTGACCCCCGCAGCGCCGGTGAACTCCCCCGCCACCGTCGAGCTGCCGGTGGAAACCGTCGCCCTGTCCAGGCCCAGCGCCGTCGGGGCGAGAGCCGTCGGCCACGCGATGAGCAAGCTCGGTGCCCCGTACCGCTGGGGCGCAACCGGCCCCAACGCCTTCGACTGCTCAGGACTGGTGAGCTGGGCCTTCAAGAACGCCGGCGTCTCCCTGCCCCGCAACAGCCGGGCGATGTCCAGGGTGGGCAGGCCGGTCGCGAAGTCCGACCTCCGCCCCGGTGACCTGGTCTTCTTCTACCGGCCCGTGAGCCACGTCGGCATCTACATCGGCGGCGGCAAGGTCGTGAACGCGGTGAACTCGAGGACCCCGGTCAAGGTCTCGAACATCAACGCCATGCCGTTCAACGGCGCCCGCCGGATCTGACCCGCGCCACGCGGTCCGCCCGGCCCCCCACGTTCCCCACCCCCCGCGGCCGGGCGGACCGGTGTCCCCGGAGGTAGGACCAGGTCAGGAGGTCGTAGAGTGCGCGCCCGTGACGGAGCTCGACCTACGTCCTCTCGCCCTGGTCACCGGGGCGTCCCGCGGCATCGGCGCCGCCGTGGCGAGGGCGCTCGCCCCCGGGCATGACCTGCTGCTCGGCGGCCGGGACACGGAGGCGCTGAAAGCACTGGCGGCCGAGCTACCGGGCGCGCGCCCGTGGCCCGTCGAGCTCACCGACACCGCGGCACTGGCC
Organism: Pseudonocardia xinjiangensis; assembly: GCF_050948425.1. NCBI lineage: Bacteria > Bacillati > Actinomycetota > Actinomycetes > Pseudonocardiales > Pseudonocardiaceae > Pseudonocardia > Pseudonocardia xinjiangensis. Next base: position 7,832,470 of record NZ_CP192009.1, read on the forward strand.
GAGGCGGCGGGCGGCGTCGAGCGCCTGGACGTGCTCGTGCACTCGGCCGGGATGAGCGCGCTCGGCACCGTCGCCGACACCTCAGTGGCTACCTGGCGGCGCCAGTTCGAGGTGAACGTCGTCGCGGTGGCCGAGCTGACCAGGCTGTTGCTGCCTGCGCTCCGGGCCGCCCGGGGACGGGTCGTGCTCCTGAACTCCGGCGCGGGCCTCGCCGCCAACCCGGGCTGGGCCTCCTACGCCGCCAGCAAGTTCGCCCTGCGGGCGTTCGCCGACGCGCTGCGCGCCGAGGAGGCCCCCAACGGCCTGCGGGTCACCTCGCTGCACTGCGGCCGCGTCGACACCGGGATGCAGCGCAACGTCGTCGCCCAGGAGGGCGGCGAGTACCGACCGGAGGCCTACCTGCGGCCGGAGTCGGTGGCCGGGGCCGTGCTGCTGGCCGTGACGGCGCCCGACGACGCCGCCCTCACCGAGCTCGTGCTGCGACCGGCCGCCGGCTAGATCACCACGTTGACGAGGCGGCCCGGCACCACGATGACCTTGCGGGGAGTGCGGCCGTCCAGCAGGGCGGCGACCTTCTCCTCGGCCAGCGCGGCTGCCTCCACCACGTCCGTACCGGCGTCCGCCGCCACGGTGATCCGGCCGCGCACCTTGCCGTTGACCTGGATCGGGTACTCGACGGTGTCAGCCACCAGGTACTGCTCATCGGCCACCGGGAACGGACCGTGGGCCAGCGAGCCCTCATGGCCCAGCAGCGACCACAGCTCCTCGGCGACGTGCGGCGTCAGCGGCGCCATCATCTGCACCAGCTGCTCGGCGACACTCCGCGGCACACCGGTGCTGCCGTAGGCCTTGGTCAGGTGGTTGTTCAGCTCGATCAGCTTGGCCGCGGCCGTGTTGTAGTGCAGCGCCACGAAGTCGGCGTGCACCCCGGCGATCGCCCGGTTCAGCGCACGCAGCGTGTCGACGTCGGGCTCCTCGTCGGTGACGCGGACCGTGCCGGTGTGCTCGTCGACCAGGTTGCGCCACACGCGCTGCAGGAACCGCTGCGAACCCACGACGTCGCGGGTGGACCACGGACGGGAGACGTCCATCGGCCCCGTCGACATCTCGTACAGGCGGAAGGTGTCGGCGCCGTAGCGCTCGCACATCTCGTCGGGAGTCACCACGTTGCGCAGTGACTTGCCCATCTTCCCGTACTCCCGGCGCACCCGCTGCCCGTTCCACGTGAAACCAGGAGTGCCGTCGGGCTCGACGACCTCGACGACCTCCTCGGCCGGCACGTAGGCGCCGCGCGCGTCGGTGTAGGCGAAGGCCTGGATGTAGCCCTGGTTGAACAGCCGGCGGAACGGCTCCTCGGAGGTGACGTGGCCCAGGTCGAAGAGCACCTTGTGCCAGAACCGGGCGTACAGCAGGTGCAGCACCGCGTGCTCGACACCGCCGACGTACAGGTCGACGCCGCCGGGGTCGGCCGGACCGCGGGACGGGTCCTTGCCCAGCCAGTACCGCTCGACCTCGGGGTCGACGAAGCGCTCGGAGTTCTCCGGGTCCAGGTACCGCAGGTAGTACCAGCACGAGCCGGCCCACTGCGGCATCGTGTTCGTCTCGCGGCGGTAGCGCTGCACGCCGTCCCCGAGGTCCAGGTCGACCGCCACCCACTCCTCGGCACGCGACAGCGGCGGCTCCGGCTCGGTGTCGGCGGCGTCGGGGTCGTACGTCTTCGGGGAGTAGTCGTCGATCTCGGGCAGCTCGACGGGCAGCTGGTCGTCCGGCAGGGGGACCGGCAGGCCGTCGGTGTCCCACGCGATCGGGAACGGCTCGCCCCAGTACCGCTGCCGGGAGAACAGCCAGTCGCGCAGCTTGTACTGGACGACCGACTCACCGGCCTCCCGCGCCGCCAGCCAGTCGATGATCGCGCGCTTGGCGTCGGAGACGCCCAGGCCGTTCAGGCTGATCTCGTCGTTCGCCGAGTTGATCGCCGCGCCGTCACCCGTGTAGGCCTCGCCGTCCCAGCCCTCGCTCGGCTGCACGGTGCGGGTGATCGGCAGGCCGAAGGCCGTGGCGAAGTCCCAGTCGCGCTGGTCCTGGGCCGGCACCGCCATGATCGCGCCGGTGCCGTAGCCCATCAGCACGTAGTCGGCGACGAAGACCGGGATCGGCTGCCCGTTCACCGGGTTGGTGGCGTAGGCGCCGGTGAAGACGCCGGTCTTCTCCCGGTTCTCCTGCCGGTCCAGCTCCGACTTGCGCGCCGCTGCGTCCCGGTAGCCGGTGACGGCCTCCCGCGGCGTGGCGGCCCCGCCGGTCCAGCGGGCATCGACGTCGGCGGGCCACGCCTCGGGCGTGATCGCGTCGACCAGCGGGTGCTCGGGCGCGAGCACCATGTAGGTGGCGCCGAACAGGGTGTCGGGGCGGGTGGTGAAGACCTCGATCGGGGTGCCGACGCCGGTGATGGGGAAACGGACCTGCGCACCCTCGGAGCGGCCGATCCAGTTGCGCTGCATCGCCTTGACGGAGTCGGGCCAGTCCAGCCGGTCCAGATCGGCCGTCAGCCGGTCGGCGTAGGCGGTGATCCGCATCATCCACTGCTTCAGGTTGCGCCGGAACACGGGGAAGTTGCCCCGCTCGCTGCGGCCGTCGGCGGTGACCTCCTCGTTGGCCAGCACCGTGCCCAGACCCGGGCACCAGTTCACCGGCGCCTCCGAGATGTAGGCCAGCCGGTGCCCGTCGACCACCCGGCGCCGCTCCACGCCCGTCAGCTCGGTCCAGGCCCGCCCGTCGGGAACGGTTCGGGTGCCGTCGGCGTACTCGGCCTCCAGGTCCGCGATCGGACGTGCCTTCTGCTGCGCCTCGTCGTACCAGGAGTTGTAGATCTGCAGGAAGATCCACTGCGTCCACCGGTAGAACTCCACGTCGGTGGTGGCCACCGAGCGACGCTCGTCGTGGCCCAGGCCCAGCCTGCGCAGCTGCGCCTTGTAGCGCTGGATGTTCTCCTCGGTGGTCTTGCGCGGGTGCGTGCCCGTCTGCACGGCGTACTGCTCGGCGGGCAGCCCGAACGCGTCGAAGCCCATCGCGTGCAGCACCGTGCGACCGTTCATCCGCAGGTAGCGACCCAGCACGTCCGTGCCGATGAATCCCAGCGGGTGACCCACGTGCAGCCCGGACCCGGACGGGTACGGGAACATGTCGAGCAGGTAGACCTTCTCGCCTGCGGTGGCGGTCGGATCGGCCCACGGCCCCGACGGGTTGGGGGCGTGGAAGGTGCCCTCGCTCTCCCACCGGTCCTGCCAGCGACGCTCGATCTGCGCGGCCAGCCGCGCGTTGTACCGGTAGGGCAGCGCCCCGTCGTCGGCTGGGCCGTCGGCGCGCTCCGGCGCAACTGCGGTCGTGTCCGTGCTCATGTCCCACTCCTGGGAGGTGTCTAGTCGGCCCGAAAACCAGAAGACCCCCCTGCCGCTCGGGCATGAGGGGTCGGCCGCGCCGGGTGCTGCCTACTGCGACGCGGCCTCGACGAGGAGTCGATGGGCCACGCCTCCAGGGTAGCTCCGCTGACGCAGGTCCCGCGCCCGGGTTCGCCTAGCGCCGCGGCCATTAGGCTGGCGACGTGCCGCAGTCACTCCGTCTGGTCCTCGGTTCGCTGCTCGTGCTGGCCGGGCTCGCACTCATCGCCGTCGCCGTGCTCGGCGCCCGCTCGCGGCTGCGCCGCAACGCCTGGGTGGGGGTCCGCACGGAGACGACACTGAGCTCGCACGCGGCGTTCGTCATCGGCAACAGGGCGGCGGCCGCGCCGGCCGGCGCCGCCGGTGCGGTCGCGGTGGCGGGCGGAGCGGTGCTGCTCTCGGGAGCGGACGGTGTGCTCGGCTGGGTGGTGCTGGCCGTGGCGGTCGTCGGCACGCTCGGGCTCGCCGGCGTCGCCGGAGTGGTGGGCGACCGCGCCGCGACCTCCGTGCCCCCGCCGGCCTTCGCGCCGTCCGGCTGCTCGGGCACGTGCGCCGGATGCGACCTCGTGGCGGGTTGCCGCGACACGGCAGCCGGCGTCCCGAGCGGCGCCGAACAGGGCTGACAGGGCTGACAGGGCCGAGCGCCGACCGTCAGTTGTGCCGGACGTCGGACGGGTAGGTCGCCAGCAGCGAGAGCGGCATGCCCTGCCGGCGCAGCACCTGGCCCCACAGCCCCGCGTCGTGGCCGGCCAGCACGTCGTCGGGCAGGGCTGGGATCACGATCCAGTCACCCCGGTCGATCTCCCCGGCGAGCTGCCCCGCGTCCCAGCCCGAGTAGCCGGCGAAGACGCGCAGGCCACGAAGACTCGGGCCGATCGCCGCCGGATCGGTGTCCAGGTCGACCAGGACCACCGGTCCGCGCACCCGCACCAGCCCCTCCACGTTGCCCGGGTGCAGGCCGGTGCGCACCGCTCCGAGGCAGAGCGCCGTCTCCCCCTCCACCGGACCACCGACGAACACCGCCTGGGGCTGCGCGGACAGCGGCGCCCATGCGGGCAGCACGTCGCGCACCGGGACCTCGCTCGGCCGGTTCAGCACGACGCCGAGACTGCCCCGGTCCCGGTGCTCGATCATGAAGATCACCGTGCGGTGGAAGTTGGGATCCAGCAGCCCCGGCGCCGCGACGAGCAGGCTGCCCGGTCCCGGCTCGGAACCAGGAGAAGCACCAGAGCCCGAGCGGTCGTCCACCACGCGGTCCATCGTCGCATCCGGCAGTCCGCGTAGCCTTCGCCCGTGCCGACATCGGGACCACCGACGCCGCCGGTCGCCGCAGGAACAGCGGCGCCGGAGGCGACCGAGCGACTGGGTTTCGCCCGGCTCGTCCGCACCCACGGCCTCCGTCGCCTTCTGGCCGTGCGCTTCGCCACACAATGGGCCGACGGCGTGTTCCAGGCCGCACTCGGCGGCGCGGTCCTCTTCAACCCCGAGCGGCAGGCCGATCCGCTCGCCGTCGCCGCCGGCCTGGCCGTGCTGCTGCTCCCGTACTCGTTGATCGGCCCGTTCGCCGGGGCGCTGCTGGACCGCTGGGACCGCAAGCGGGTGCTGATGGCGGCCAACATCGTGCGGGCCGCGCTCATCGTCGTGGTCGCGGCCACGGTCTTCACCGGCGTCTCCGGCCCGGGCCTGTACCTCGCTGCCCTCGCCGTCGCCGGGGTCAGCCGGTTCGTCAACTCGGGCCTGTCGGTGGCGCTCCCGCACGTCGTCCCCCGGCGCCACCTCGTCGAGGCCAACACCTTCGCGGTCACCGTCGGCGCCGGCATGGCCGCACTCGGCGGGGCCAGCGCGATCGGGATCCGCGCACTCGTCGGGCCCGACGACACCGGCTCGGCGATCACCACGCTGGTGGCCGTGGTCGGGTCGCTGCTCGCCGCCGCACTGGCAGCGGGGTTCGGCCGCGGGTCACTCGGACCCGACCGGACCGACCCGGGCAGCCGCACCGCCGTCACCGTCCTGCACGGGCTCGCCGACGGGGTACGCGCCACCGCCGCCACCCCCTCGGTGGCCGCGTCCTTCCTCGCGCTGGCGGCCCACCGGCTCTCCATCGGCATCACCACACTGCTGTCGCTGCTGCTCTTCCGGTACGCGTTCACCGACAGCGGGCTGTTCCGCGCCGGGCTGGCGGGCATCGGCGAGGCCGTCCTGCTCGGCGCGGCGGGCCTCGGGGTCGCGGCGCTGCTCACGCCGTGGATGGTGCGGCGCTGGGGTCGCCCCCGCACGATCCGCACGGCGCTCGTGGTCGCCACGGTCACGCAGGTCGCTCTGGCGCTACTGCTGTCCGCGCCCGCCGTGCTGGCAGCGGCGTTCGTGCTCGGCGCCACGGGCCAGATCGTGAAGCTGTGCACCGACGCCGCGGTGCAGAGCGAGGCGGGCGACGGGTTCCTCGGCCGGGTGTTCGCGCTCTACGACATCGTGTTCAACGTCGGGTACGTGCTCGCGGTGGCCGTGGCCGCCCTGCTCAGCCCACCCGACGGCTACGCGCCGTGGCTCCTGGGCGCGGCGGCCGCCCTCTACCTGCTGGGGCTGCTGGCCCACGACCAGCAACTGCGGCGCACGCGCAAGGCCTGACCGCCGCCCCTCGTCGCAGCAAAGCCACTTTCACGCAACGAGCTTGCATGAACGTGGCTTTGCTGCAATCAGCCGACGCCGTTCTCGGACGCCCAGGTGCGCAGCTCGGCCTCCGCTTCCTCCCGAGTCAGCGGGCCGCGCTCCATGCGGACGGCGAGCAGGTGCTTGTAGGCCTTGCCGACGAGCGGGCCCGGCGGGACGCCGAGCAGCTCCATGATCGCGTTGCCGTCGAGGTCGGGCCGGATCGCGTCGAGCTCCTCCTGCTTGCGCAGCTCCGCGATCCGGTGCTCGAGGGAGTCGTAGCTGCGCTGCAGCGTGGCCGCGCGGCGCCGGTTGCGGGTGGTGCAGTCCGACCGCACGAGCTTGTGCAGCCGGTCGAGCAGGGGGCCCGCGTCGGCGACGTAGCGCCGGACCGCGGAGTCGGTCCACTCGCCGGTGCCGTAGCCGTGGAACCGCAGGTGCAGGAACACGAGCTGGGCGACGTCGTCGATGACGGCCTTGGGATAGCGCAGCTCACGCAGGCGCCGCCGCACCATCTTCGCCCCGACCACCTCGTGGTGGTGGAAGCTGACGCGCCCGTCGGGTTCCTTGCGCCGGGTGTCGGGCTTGCCGATGTCGTGCAGCAGGGCCGCGAGGCGCAGCACGAGGTCCGGGCTCCCGGGCTCCTCCCGCTCGATCGCCTGCTCCATGACGACCAGCGAGTGCGTGTAGACGTCCTTGTGCTGCATGTGCTCGTCGACGGCCAGCCGCATCGCCGGCACCTCCGGCAGCACCTGCTCGGCGAGCCCCGTGTCGACCATCAGCTCGACCGCCCGGCGCGGGTGCGTGCCGCAGATCAGCTTGCTGAGCTCCACCTGCACCCGCTCGCGGGTGATCCGGCGCAGCTCCGCCGCCATCGCCGTCATGGCCGTGAGGACCCGCGGGGCGGGCGCCAGGCCCAGCTGGGAGACGAACCGCGCGGCCCGCAGCATCCGCAGCGGGTCGTCGGCGAAGGACTCCTCCGGCGTCGCCGGCGTGTCGAGGACACCGGCCGCGAGCGCGGCCAGCCCGCCGTGCGGGTCGACGAAGCGGCGCTCGGCGCCGGTGAGCTCCACCGCCATCGCGTTGACGGTGAAGTCGCGGCGCACGAGGTCGTCCTCGATGGTGTCGCCGAAGGCGACCACCGGGTTGCGGGTGACGCGGTCGTAGGCGTCGGCGCGGAACGTGGTGATCTCCACGGTGTCACCGCGCTTGCGCGCACCGACCGTGCCGAAGGCGATGCCGGTGTCCCAGACCGCGTCGGCCCAGCCGGCGAGCAACGCGAGCACCGCGTCGGGCCGCGCGTCGGTGGTGAAGTCGAGGTCGCCGGACTCGCGCCCGAGAAGGGCGTCGCGGACGCTGCCACCGACGAGGTAGAGGCGGTGCCCGGCCAGCGCGAAGCGGGCCGCCAGCTCCTCGGCGACCGGCCCGATCTGCACCATCTCCACGACCGCATTCTCCTGGGCACGTACGAGGTCGGGGGGAACGGCACCGGACGCCAGGGCTGCTGCGGACACGGCGGGCCAGTGTAGGCGCCCGGGTCGGACGCGGCGACGAGGATGGTGGCCCCGGCGCTGGCCGGGCACCGGAACCGGTCTGCTCGATACGATCGCCGCATGTCCACATCCCGCGGCCGCTCCGGGGGGCGCCGCGCGAGCCGCCCTTCGGACCGCAGGCGGCGGCTGCGGACGGTCGACGAGACGTCGGCCGGTGGGCTGGTGGTGGACCCCGCGTCGGGCACGGCCGCGGTGATCGGGCGCCTGGACCGGCGGGGACGTCTGTTGTGGTCGTTGCCCAAGGGCCACATAGAGGCCGGTGAGACGGCCGAGGAGGCGGCGGTGAGAGAGGTCGAGGAGGAGACCGGCATCATCGGCCGCGTGGTCGCACCACTGGGCACCATCGACTTCTGGTTCGTCGCCGAGGATCGGCGCGTGCACAAGACCGTGCACCACTTCCTGCTGCGCGCCCTCGGCGGCGAACTGTCCGACTCCGACGTCGAAGTCTCCGAGGTGGCCTGGGTGCCGCTCGAGGAGCTCGAGTCGCGGCTGGCCTACGCCGACGAGCGACGCTTGATCCGGCGGGCCACGGAGCTCCTGGAGGAGACGGCGTGAAGCCGATCGCGACCCTGGTCGCGATCCCGGTTCGGATGCTCACGGCGCTGGCGCTGACGGGGCTGGCACTGACGGGACTGCTGCTCGTAGGGCCGTCGGCCACCCCGGCGTACGCATCCCCCGTCCGGGCCGCACCGCTCCAGTCCCCGTTCCAGCTGGATCCGGACGGGACCGCCGGGCCGCTCCGGCTGGACCTGACGCAGCTCACGCCGCGCGTGGTCACCACGGGCGGGCCCCGCGTCCTCACTCTCGCCGGCACGCTGACGAACACCGGCGACCAGCCGATCGGGGACCTGGTGATCCGCGTGCAGCGCGGCGACCCGCTGGGCACGGAGGGCGCGGTCCGGGACGCGCTGGACGGCGACGCGAGCACCGACGCGGTCACCCCCCAGTTCACCGGCCTCCCCGGGGAGCTCGCACCCCGCGGCCAGATGCCGATCCGGCTGACCGTCCCGCTCCGGGGCGCGCCCGGCACGAGCCTCGCGCTCGGCTCGACCGGGGTGCACGAGCTGCTCGTCAACGTCAACGGGGTGCCCCGCGACGGCCAGCGGGCGCGGCTGGCCGCGGTCCGGATGCTGCTGCCCGTGCTGTCCCTGCCGCCGTCCCCCGACGGGGCGGGCAGCGTTCCCCCGCCTCCGGCCGGCCCGGCCATCCCGTTCTCGCTGCTGTTCCCGATCACCGACACCCCGCGGTTGGTCGCGACGGTGCCGGGCGAGCCCACCCTGCTCACCGACGACGACCTCGCCGCGTCCATGGCTCCCGGCGGTCGACTCGGCAGCCTCGTCTCGGCGCTCACCACGAACGCGCCTCCCGGGTCCAGCGTTCGGGAGGCCACCTGCCTGGCCATCGACCCCGACCTCGTGGAGACGGCGTCCCTGATGCGCGCGGGCTACGAGGTCGAGCGGCCCGGTGGCGGCGGCCCGGTGCCCGGGTCGGGCGCGGAGGTGGCCGGGCAATGGCTGGACAGTCTCGCCGCGGTGGCGAAGGGCGGCTGTGTGATCGCGCTGCCGTACGCGGATGCAGATCTCGTCGCTCTGACGAGAGGTGGGCTCGGGGAGCTCGCCACGACCACGATCCAGGAGGGCAGGCAGGTCCTGTCCGACATCCTGCACACCACGGTCGTGCCCGGCGTCACGTGGCCCGTCGGTGGGGTGGCCGACGACCCCGCGCTGGACCGGATCGGCGAGGCCGACGGCCGGTCACTGGTGCTCTCCGCCGACGGCGTCGACCAGGGCCGCGTGCAACGTCACAGTGGCGTGGTGCCCATCGCGGGCGGCAACCTGCCCCAGTTCGCGGTGCTGACCGATCCGCTGCTCACCCGCGCCGCCACCGGGCCCAGCAGCTTCACCGGCCCCGACCCCGGACGCGGGGGAGCCGTGGTGTCGACCACCCCGGCCGGCGTGGTCGGTCCGCTGTCCACGCAGGACCTCATCGGCGCGCTCACCTTCCGCACGGAGGAGGCGCCGGACGACGCCGCCGCGCCCGGCCCGCTCGTGCTCGCGCCGCCACACCAGTGGGCGGTCGAGGGCGCCGGGGCCGACGCGCTGCTCGCCACCGTCGACCAGCTTCTCCAGGCTCACCGGATCGTGCCCCGCGCGCTCGACGGGGTGCTCGCGGCTGGTCCGCCCGCCGGGACCGCCCCGCTCGCCCCCGCCTACCCGTTGCGGGCAGGGGGCAGCGAGATCCCCGGCAGCGCGGTCGACATCGTCGGTGAGACCGCACGGGACATCGAGGACCTGAGCTCTGCCGCCGTACCCCGTTCCGGTGTGGGGGTCAGTCCCGACGACGCGTTCGACCCGCTCCGGCTCGGCCTCGCCCGGCCGGTCTCGGCGGCATGGCGGGGCCGGCCCGCCGCCGCCACCGCGGCCGCGACGGCGGGCGCGGGGAGGGTGGCCGAACTGCGCGCATCGGTGCGCGTGCTGGAGCCGCCGAGCCCGTACTCGCTCGGGACCTCCGACGCCCCGATCCTGATCACCGTGGCGAACGGGTTGCCGGTCACGGTCGAGGTCCACGTCGAGATCCTCCCGTCGGCCGGCCTGCGAGTGGCGCCGATCCCGCCCCAGCAGGTGCCACCGCTCGGCAGGCGGCAGGTGCGGGTGAGCGCCGAGGTCACGCGCTCGGGCCAGTTCATCGTCCAGGCCGCGGTACGTACTCCGGGGGGAGAACTGCTCGGACCACCGAGCCGCCTGCGGGTGCGCTCCACCGCTTACGGCACCATCACCGTGTGGCTGACGGCGAGCGCGGGCGGGCTGCTCGTGGTGCTGGCGGTCCGTCGGGTACTCCGACGGGTCCGCGGCGAACCGGGCCGGACCCCCGGACGGGGCCGTCCGGCTCCGGAGACGGACGGCCGCCCGGAGCCGCCGCGCCCCCGCCCGGACCGCCCCGGCCCGGCCCACCCTGGCCCCCCGGGCCCTGGACGGGTCCCCCCGGCGAAGACGGGCGACCCGTTCCCGGACCCCCTCGCGGTCACCGAGCGCCTCCCGACGTCCCAGCCCCGGCCCGACGGACCGCCCCGCCCCCCGGGGCGCGGCCCGCAGCCGCCCCGCGTCCCCAGCCCGTGACCAACCCCGTTCCGGACGACAGTCCCACGGAGCAGCTCGTCGTCGTGACGCGGAAGCAGCCGTCGCTCGGGCGGTCGAGCAGCCTCATGGCGATCGCGAGCCTGGTCAGCCGGATCACCGGGTTCCTGCGCCAGGTCGCGCTGTTCACGGTGCTGGGCGCCACGATCATCAACGACTCGTACACCCTGTCGAACACGCTGCCCAACATCGTCTACGAGTTCCTGATCGGCGGCGTGCTGACCAGCGTGATGATCCCGCTGCTGGTGCGTGCCCAGACCGAGGACCGCGACGGCGGCGAGGCGTACACCCGCAAGCTGCTCACCCTCGCCGGGATCGCGCTGGTGGTGGCCACCGCGGTCGCCATGCTCGCGGCGCCCCTGCTGACCCGCATCTACATCGGCAGCCAGAGCACGGGCACGGCCGACCCCGCGCTCGCCACGACGCTGGCCTACATGCTGCTGCCGCAGATCTTCTTCTACGGCATGGGCGCGCTGCTCGGCTCGATCCTGAACAGCCGGGGCGCGTTCGGCGCGTTCGCCTGGGCTCCGGTGCTGAACAACGTCGTGGTCATCGGGGTCGTCGCGGTCTACATGGTGGTGCCGGAGGGTGCACGCCTGCTCGTGCTCGGTCTCGGCACCACACTCGGGATCGCCGTGCAGACGGTCGTCCTGATCCCGGCGGTGCGCCGGGCCGGCTTCCGCTACCGCCCGGTGTGGGGCTGGGACCCACGCCTCACCACCGCGGGCGGGCTCGCGGTGTGGGTCACGGCGTACGTGCTGATCGGCCAGGCCGGACTGATCATCACCTCCCGGGTGGCTTTCGCGGCCGACCAGGGGGCGTACGCGGTCTACTCGAACGCCTGGCTGCTGCTCCAGGTGCCCTACGGGGTGCTCGGCGTCTCACTGCTCACGGCGCTGATGCCGCGGTTGAGCCGCTCCGCCGCCGAGGGCCGGACCCACGACGTCGTGGCGGACCTGTCGCTGGGTACGAGGCTCTCCGCGGTGTTCCTCGTGCCGATCTCGGTGCTGCTCACGATCTTCGGCACGGAGGTCGGTGTCGCGCTGTTCGGACTCCGGCAGGCGAACCTCGACGGTGCCACCCTGCTCGGCACCACCGTTGCGGTCTCGGCCTTCGGGTTGCTGCCCTACGGCGTCACGATGCTGCAGCTGCGGGTGTTCTACGCGCTCACCGACAGCCGCACGCCCACGTTCATCCAGCTGTTCACCGTCGCGGTCAAGGTGCCGCTGCTGCTGCTGTGCCCGGTCCTGCTGCCTCCCCACGACGTCGTGCTGGGGCTGGCCGCGGCCAACGCCGTCTCGTTCGTGGCCGGCGCCGTGGTCGGCCAGGTGTTCCTGCGGCGCAAGCTGGGCCGGGTGCCGACGAGGCAGGTGCTGGGGACCGTGGGGCGGGCCCTCCTCGCCTCGGTCGCAGCCGGGCTGCTGGCGCTCGGCGCCGTCACCCTGCTCGACCGGCTGCTGACGGATCTGTCGCCGTTGGCACGAGCGTGGATCGAGCTCGCGGTGGCAGCGGTCGTGATGGCGGTTCTGACCCTGATAGCGATGAAACTGCTGCGAGTGCGCGAAATAGACTCCGCGCTCGCTCGCCTCGAACGGCTCGTCGACCGGCGCAAACCTCGGCGTGGGGCCTCCCCCTGACGTACCCTTCGAGTGGGGCGGGAGTGGTTCGCGGTGTCTGGGGAGGTCGTGGAAGTGAGTGAGTTGGCGAGCCCACCGTCGGGTGCGGCGGCGCCATGGGAGGGGGGAGCGCCCACCACCGATGCGGCGCCCACACCATTCGTCCCGGAGCAGAAGCGTCCGGAGGATGCGCCCACGGTTCGGCTGGGGCCGTCTTCGGAGACTCCCACCGTTCCCGCGGTCCCATCCAGCACCATCGCGGGCACCGAGCTCGCCGGCCGTTACCGGCTGCGCACGCGCGTCGGTTCCGATGCAGCGGCCGGCGCCGAGTTCTGGCAGGCCGAGGACACGATCCTGCGTCGTGACGTGGGCGCCACCGTGCTGCGGAGGTTCACCGGCGAGAGCATCTCGGAGAGCGAGGCCGCCGCGCGCGCCGACGAGATCGTCGCGCGCGCCCTGCGCGCAGGCAGTTTCGAGCACAGCGGATGCGCCCGGCTGCTCGACGTCCTGGCTCCCGGCACCGGCGGCATACCCCACGACGTGCTGGGGGTGGCGGTCACCGAGTGGGTGCCCGGACGCAGCCTCGCCGAGGTCGTGGCCGACGGGCTGATCAAGCCGATCGCGGCAGCTCGCGCCGTGGCCCCGCTGGCAGCGGCGGCCGAGGAGGCCCACCGCCACGGCCTCGTGCTGGGCTGCGACCACCCGCAACGCGTGCGGATCACCCCGGAGGGGCGTGCACAGCTCTGCTTCGCGCTGCCCCGTCCCAACGTCACCGCCGCCGATGACGTCCGTGGGCTCGGCGCGGTGCTCTACACCCTCCTCACCTCGCGGTGGCCGCTGTCGAGCGCCGACGCCGCGCTTGCCGGCCTCGGCGCGGCCGAGCGCTCGCCGGGCGGCTCTCTCGTGCCCCCTTCGGAGCAACGACCGGGTGTACCCGTCGAGCTCGACGCACTCACCCGGGGCACGCTCGGCCCCGCAGGCGCACCCGGCCAGGTGCACACCGCCGCCGCGGTGCACCGCCTCCTCGACGAGGTGGTCGCCGAGCACGACCGCATGGCGCTGTTCCCCCCGGCCGACGACGGTGTCCCTTCCGGACCGGGCGACGTGTGGCAGGACAAGGGGCGCCCGGTCACCCCTTCCGACCCGCGACGCAGGCGGAAGCTCGCCACCGGGCTGTCCGCGCTCGCCGTCGCCGTCCTCCTGGTGCTCGGCTACATCGCGGTGCAGCTCGGTTCGGTGTTCTCGGAAGGCGACGCGCCACCCATCAAGGTCGACGGTGGGTCCGTCTCCGCCCCGGCCGCCGCACCCGCCGACGCCACACAGCCCGATCCGGCGGCCGCACCGGGCGGCGTGGCGGCGGTTGCCGGCGTCCAGGTCTACGACACCGTGGGCGACCGCGACAACTCCACCCGGGTGTCCCGCGTGATCGACGGCGACCCGTCGAGCGGGTGGAGCACCTTCAGCTACAAGCAGCAGTTCCCGGCACTCAAGCCCGGTGTCGGGGTCATGGTGTCGTTCGCGTCGGCCGTGCAGCTCTCCGAGCTCACGATCGAGTCGCCGAGCGCCGGCACGGTGATCCAGGTCCGCTCGGCTCCCGCCCCGGATGCGGCGTTCGACGAGACCGTACCGATCACCGAGGTCACGCTGAGGGATCACAGCACCCCGGTGTCACTGGCGGGAAGCCAGCCGGTCACCCACGTGCTGCTGTGGATCTCGAAGCTCAGCGGTGGCGGCGACGCCCATTCCAGCGAGATCGACGAGGTGCAGTTCCGCCGCGCCGGTTCCTGATCGGAGAACGCGGCGCAGGACGGCTACCTGACCGTCTTGTCCAGCCACCTGGAAATGCGAGCGGCGACATCCTCCCGGATGGGATTCAGAATGACGCCGTGCCCTTGCTCGGGCAGGAGATCGTACTCTGCGCCCATTTCCTCCGCGAGGGACTCGACGAACTCGTGGGGTACGACCGAATCGCGCTCCGCTCCCAGCAGGTACGCGGGAGCGGTAATACTGCTCACGTCGAGATCAACCGTCCACCGGGTGGCCTCGATGACCGCCCGAGGGGATTCCGGGACGACCAAAGACGCATATCTCTGCGCTTCGTCGTCGCCCACCGCGTCCCAGAACACCTGACGGAGCGCTTCGGCTGGAATGAGCCACATTGTCGAGGGGTCGATCGGCAACGGGATTTCTGCACCGGCATGCTTCCCGGGCACGACGGGGGTGAGCAACACCAGGGCTTTCACGGGATACTTGCTCGCATATGCCAGGGCCGCGAGGCCGCCCATACTGTGGGCGATGAGCACGGGATCATCGGGCAGTCGATCAGCCACCACGCGTATCTCTCGCGTGACATCCATGATGGAGCGTTCACGTGCCTCGGCAGGCGCCAGAGCGTCAGAACCGTGGTGGCCGAACCAGTTCAGACAGGAGGAATGCCATCCGCGGCCGGCCAGATCCCGAGCGACATGCTCCCAGGCCCAGCTCCCCTGGGTACCGCCGTGCACGAAAAGCAAGGAGGGCAGCGAAGACGGCTCTCCGTACCGTTCCACCCGCACGCCTTCGATTTTCTCATCTGCATAGGGCAGGTGCATTCTTGCCTCTTCGCGGTCAGACATCGGACGCCCCGTTTCGGCTGGATCTCTCACCGGCGTTCGCCCACCAGGTACAGCACCGTCCCTCGGACGGGCGCAGGCGAGCGCCTCACCTGCGGCGATGGCAAGAGTTAGTACGATCGATCGTTCTTTCTTGCTGAGGCTACGATCGCCCGGGTCTACTTGTCAACCATGGACAGTCCGACGCCTGAGCGGGGAGTCACCACCGGGGGCGCCCCCCGTTCTCCCGCATCACGCCGCACCCGGCGATCCGACGGAGAGCGCAGCTACCGGGCCATCATGGAAGCGGCGACCAGCCTGGCCACCGAGCGAGGCCTGGACGGTCTGTCGATCGCGGATCTGGCGGTCGCAACCGGGATGAGCAAGGGAGGGCTCTACGCCCACTTCGGCTCCAAGCTGGAGCTCCAGCTGGCCACCATCGCCGCGGCAGCCGACATCATGAACGCCCAGGTGATCGGCCCCGCACTGAGCGCACCCGAGCCGATCGCGCGACTACGCGCCTTGTCCGAGAATTTCCTGACCTACGCCCAGCACACGTTCCCGGGCGGCTGCTTCTTCGCGTCTGCCAGCTCAGAGTTCGGGGCCCGTGCCGGTGATGTCCGCGAACTTCTCGTCAACCACCACATCGCATGGACAAGTCTGCTCACCGACATCATCAGCGACGCCTGCGAAGCAGGTCAGCTGGACATCCGCGACAAGGAACCCACCCAGCTGGCGTTCGAGTTCGACAGTTTCCTCCACCTGGCCAACGACACCTACGTCCTGCACCGGGACCACGAGCAGATCCAACGCGCCCGCCGGGCCGTTGCCTGGCTCCTGGAGTACCACTCGCCGGACCAGTGCCGGTCGAGCTGAAGAACCACGTGAAGTCCTGCTCACCGAGTCACCGGTACGCCGCTCCGGTTCCTGATCACCACCAGTTCTCCGGAACGGCCACGGGAGGCGGCAGCCGCCACCTAGTCTCCGCCTCGTGTGCTCCCCGGCTCCCACAGACGCGGAGCTGCTGTTCGCGCACCGGGCGGGCGACCGGCACGCGTTCGCCGAGCTGGCTGCGCGCTACCGGTCCCGGCTGTGGGGGCTGGCGCTGCGCACCCTGCGTGATCCTGAGGACGCCGCCGACGCCGTCCAGGAGACCCTCGTGGCGGCGTTCCGGCGCGCCGGCTCGTACCGGGGGGACGCTTCGGTGCGCACCTGGCTCCACCGGATCCTGGTCAACAGCTGCATCGACCGGATCCGGCACGAGCGCAGGCACACCACCGTCCCGCTGCCGGACCGCGATCTCGCGGCCGGCCAGCCCGACATCGCCTCCGAGCTGGTCACCCGGCTGACGGTCGACGCCGCGCTGGCGGCGCTGCCCGTCGAGCAGCGGTTGGCCGTGGTGCTGGTGGACGTGCAGGGTTGGCCGGTGATGGAGGCCGCAGAGCTGCTGGAGGTCCCGGTGGGCACGGTGAAGAGCCGCTGCGCACGGGGCCGGGCGCGCCTGGCGGTGCTGCTCGGGCACCTGCGGGAGGAGGAGCGATGACCGCCGAACACCCCGACCTCGCGGAGCTCGCCGACCTGGATGCCGGGCTGCTCGACCCCGCACGCGCCGCAGAGGTGCGCGCGGCCGCAGCTGCCGACGCCGACTCGACGGCGGTGCTGGACGCGCTCGCTGCCACCCGCGCCGAGCTGGCGGCGCTGCCCCCGCCGGCGGTGCCACCGGAGTTCGCCGCGCGGTGGGATGCAGCCCTGGAGCGCGAAGCGGCCTCCGCCGCCGAGGCTGCTCCAGGCCCCCGGGCCGACCCCGGGGATGCCCCGGCTGATCCCGGTCCGCGCCGCGGGACACCACCTGGCCGTCCGGGGGGGACGTCTCGACCCGGGCGCACCCGCTCGGCACGGCGGTGGCCCCGGCCGTCCGTCGGCGCCGCGGCGGTGCTCGCCGCTCTCGTCGTCGCCGGTGTCGTATGGAACCGGCCCGCTGCGCCGCCGTCCGTCGATCGTGTGAACCTGGCCGCGGTCGCCCGGGCGGCCGTCGGCGCCACCGATGCCGGCGACCTCGCCGACCCCCGACGGCGTGCGGGATGCCTGCGCGCCGTCGCGCCCGCGCTGGTGCCCGACGCCATGCTCCTGGGTGGCCGCCGGGTCGAGCTCGACGGCCGCGAGGGGGTGCTGCTCGTGCTGGCCACGGGGCGGCTGGGCATCTTCGACGTGGCGGTCGTCGACCCGGGATGCGGGCCCGGAGGCGGCGCGCTGCTGGCGTCCATAAAGATCGGTGGGTGATCCGGCTCACCCCCGGCCGGTGCCCGGTAGCTGCCGGAATGCTCGTCACTGGGATTCTGTTGACAAGCACAGACAAACAGGGGAGGCGTGGCGCCAGTGACCACCGACGAGGTGCGTGAGCTGATCATCATCGGGTCCGGGCCGGCCGGGTACACCGCAGCCGTCTACGCGGCTCGGGCTCAGCTGCGGCCGTTGGTCTTCGAGGGCACTCAGTTCGGTGGCGCCCTGATGACCACCACCGAGGTCGAGAACTACCCCGGCTTCACCGACGGCATCATGGGCCCCGAGCTCATGGAACAGATGCGCAACCAGGCCGCGCGCTTCGGCGCCGACCTGCGCGCCGAGGACGTCGAGGAGGTGTCGCTGGAGGGCGAGGTCAAGACCGTCCTCGCCAACGGCGTCACCTACCGGGCCCGCGCGGTGGTGCTGGCCATGGGCGCGGCCGCCCGTTACCTGCACGTTCCCGGAGAGCAGCTGCTCCTGGGTCGCGGCGTGAGCGCCTGTGCCACGTGTGACGGCTTCTTCTTCCGCGACAAGGACATCGCCGTGATCGGCGGCGGCGACTCGGCGATGGAGGAGGCCATCTTCCTCACCCGGTTCGCCCGATCGGTCACGATCGTGCACCGCCGCGAGGACTTCCGAGCTTCCAGGATCATGCTGGAGCGCGCGAGGAACGAGCCGAAGATGCGCTGGCGCACCAACGCGGAGGTCGTCGAAGTCGTGGGCGAGAACAGCGTGGCCGGCCTGAAGCTCCGCGACACGGTCACCGGCGAGGAGTCCCTCCTGGAGGTGTCGGGCATGTTCGTCGCGATCGGGCACGACCCGCGCAGCGGACTCGTCCGCGACGTGCTCGAGACCGACGAGGAGGGGTACGTCAAGGTCCAGGCGCCGAGCACGCGCACCGCCATCCCCGGCGTGTTCGCCTCGGGTGACCTCGTCGACAAGACCTACCGGCAGGCGATCACCGCTGCGGGCTCGGGCTGCGCCGCGGCGATCGACGCCGAGCGCTGGCTGGCCGACGGCCCGGTGCCCAGCGAGCTGGCGGGCGGCGGCTACGGCCAGGTGGCCGAGCAGGTCGCCGCGGTCACCGGCTGAACGAATTCTTTGATCCTCACCGACGAACGGAGATTCCAATGGCCAACACGGTGAACGTCACCGACGACTCATTCGACGCTGACGTCCTCAAGAGCGACAAAACGGTCGTGGTCGACTTCTGGGCCACCTGGTGCGGGCCGTGCAAGATGGTGGCGCCCGTTCTCGACGAGATCGCCGGTGAGAACAAGGACAAGCTGACCGTGGCCAAGCTGGACATCGACGCCAACCCGTCGACCGCCCGGGACTACCAGGTCATGTCCATCCCGACGATGATCGTCTTTCAGGACGGTAAGCCGGTCAAGCAGATCGTCGGAGCCAAGCCGAAGGCGGCGTTGCTCTCCGATCTCGCCGACTACCTGGGCTGATTCGATCCACCCCCAAGTACCCCGCTTCCGAAGCCGGAAGCGGGGTACTTGTCTATCACGACACAAACATCGGCCGACACGGCCCGCCATCCCCCATCAGGGAACCGGCAGGGCACAATGAGCGACGATCCGAGCACCGCAGCGACGGTGCCTGACGAACGAGCGAGGAGTGCATGCAGCTGCTGCGCCGAGGTGACAGCGGTCCGGCCGTCGTCGAGATCCGGTCCACGCTGCGACGGTTCGGCCTGCTCGGCGACAGTCCGGAGAGTCCGGGGGCCGACCGCTTCGACCACGCCGTTGAACAGGCCGTACGTGCGTTCCAGCAGCAGCGGGGCCTGATCACCGACGGGCTCGTCGGTCCGGCCACCTACCGCGCGCTACGGGAGGCCGGGTGGACCCTCGGCGACCGGATGCTCGCGCTGATGATCTCCGCGCCGATGAGCGGCGACGATGTCGTCGCTCTGCAGGAACGGCTGCTCGAGCTCGGGTACAACCCCGGGCGTCCCGGTGGCGTCTTCGACGAGCAGACCGAGGCCGCCCTGCGGAAGTTCCAGCGTGAGTACGGTCTCGTGCCCGACGGGCTGTGCGGGCCTGCCACGTTGCGCTCGCTCCGCCAGCTCGGCCGCAAGGTCACCGGCGGCCGGCCCCACCTGCTGCGCGAGCAGGAGCTGCTGCGCCAGGCAGGCCCACGGCTGCGCGGCAAGCGGATCGTGGTCGACCCCGGCCACGGGGGGCCTGACCGCGGCATCATGGCGGCTGGTGTCGCCGAGGCCGATCTCATGTGGGATCTCGCCCGTCGGCTCGTCGGCCGGATGACGGCCACAGGTATGGACGCGATGCTGTCGCGGCAGGAGGACACCTGCCCCGCCGAGACCGATCGAGCCGCATTCGCCAACAACGCGGGCGCCGACCTCGTGCTGTCACTGCACACCGACGCCAACCGCAGCATGCACGCCCAGGGTCTTGCCACATTTCATTTCGGTAACGGCTCCGGATCCACGTCCACGGTCGGCGAAGCACTCGCCGGGTTCATCCAGCGGGAGCTGCTCACCCGCACCGCGATGTACGACTGCCGCACCCAGGGCCGAACCTGGGAGCTGCTGCGGCTGACGCGGATGCCCACGGTCCGGGTCGAGATCGGGTATCTCTCCCACATCGGCGACCGCAAGCGGCTGCTCGATCCGGCGTTCCGCGATGTGGTGGCCGAGGGCATCCTCGTCGCCGTGAAGCGGCTGTACCTGTTGGGTCAGGACGATCAGCCCACCGGCACCTTCACGTTCTCCGACGTGCTTGCCCGCGAGCTGGAGCGCGGAGCGCAGGCCATCTGACCGCAAGATCGGTCATAACGGACATATCAGGCGCTAGTACATCAACTTTTCGCGATGTACTGGCGCCTGAACCGCAGGACAACGAGGTGCAGGCCCTCGCACCAGCCTGATCCCCCCAGCTCGTCAGCGTCCGCTACAGAGCGCCCTGTACGGGCGTGAGAGCGTCGCTCAGGAGCGGGTGGGTACCTGACGGCGCGGCTGCTCGCTCACACTGGATGCCTGCATCGGGATCGTGATCGTGCCGAGCAACTGTTCGAGCGCGGCCTCCACGTCCTCCTTCCAGGTCATCGCGGAGCGCAGCTCCATCCGTAGGCGCGGGTACCGCGGGTGGGGCCGGATGGTCTTGAACCCGACGCCGCGGAGGAAGTCGGCGGGGATGAGGCAGCCGGGCTCGTCGCCGGGCCGCTGCTCGCCGAACACCTCGATCGCCTTCACACCGCGGCGCGTGAGATCACGCACGACGGCCTGAGCGAGCATCCGGCCCAAGCCCTCGCCCGCGAACTCCGGCATCACCTGCATCGTGGTGAGGAGCACCGCGTCGGCGCTGACCGGACCGGTCGGCAGCTCCGCCGCCCGCGGCGACGCCGAGGGCGGGGCGTAGATCACGTAGCCGGCCGGGACGCCGTCCATGTGGACGATGCGGCCGCACGATCCCCACTCGAGAAGCACCTCGGAGACCCAGGCCTCCTTCTCGAGCTCGGTGGACCCGAAATCCGCGGCTTGCTTACCGAGATGCTCCGACAGCTCCCAGAACACGCATCGACGACACCGCTTGGGCAAGTCGTCGAGATTGTCCAGGGTGAGGGGCGCCATGTGCCACGACAAGAGCAACCTCCGGCGACCAGATCCATGGAGAGAACGCCGCCGCCCCTCGCGCCGACTTCTCGACCATAGATCGATCCAGCAAGGAACGACACCCCGAGTACTGCGACTGGTGTCTCACCTACGACGAACTGAAGGATGTTCCCTCTTCCCGGTTACACTCGATGGGCCGCAGCCCCCGATCGGCGTCCCCGCTGCCGAGGAAATCCCGGGAGGATCCACCGTGCCGCAGTCGGCCGTGCCCCCGTCTCAACGACCGTCCGGCATCGACGCGGCAGCAGCAGCGGTGCCGGCCGAGCGCTTCGCCGCTCGCACGGCAGGCATGACCGCATCGGAGATCCGCGCCCTGTTCGCGGTGGCGAGCAGGCCCGAGGTCGTCTCGCTGGCCGGCGGCATGCCCAACCTCGCCGCCCTGCCCCTCGGCGCGCTGGCCGCCGAGGTGGCCGACCTCGTGCAGCGCGAGGGCGAGGTGGCACTGCAGTACGGCTCCGCGCAGGGAGTGCCCGCGCTGCGCGAGCAGATCTGCGAGGTGATGGCGCTGGAGGGTATCCGCGCCGACCCGGACGACGTGGTCGTCACCGTCGGCTCGCAGATGGCGCTCGACCTCGTCACCCGCATCTACTGCGACCCGGGCGACGTCGTGCTCGCCGAAGGCCCGTCCTACGTCGGGGCGCTCGGCAGCTTCGCCGCCTACCAGGCCCGCGTCGTGCACGTCGCGATGGACGAGCACGGCCTCGTCCCGGAACTGCTGCGCGAGGCGCTGCGCACGCTCGCCGCACAGGGGGTCACACCGAAGTTCCTGTACACGATCCCGAACTTCCACAACCCCGCGGGCGTCACCCTCGCCGTCGAGCGCCGCGCCGAGGTGCTGGAGATCTGCGCCTCCTACGGGGTCGGCGTCGTCGAGGACAACCCCTACGGGCTGCTCGGGTTCAGCGGCCGTACCTACCCGGCCCTGCGCTCCCTCGACCGCTCGGTGGTCTACCTCGGATCGTTCTCCAAGACGTTCGCGTCCGGCCTGCGCGTGGGGTGGGCACTGGTGCCGCCCGCGGTGCGCGACCGGCTCGTGCTCGCCGCCGAGTCGGCCACCCTGTGCCCGCCGAGCTTCACGCAGATGCTCGTGTCGCGATACCTCACCGGACACGACTGGCGCAGCCAGATCAAGACCTTCGCCGAGGCCTACCGCGACCGGCGCGACGCCCTGCTGGACGCCCTCGACACGTACCTGCCCGACGGTTGCACGTGGAACGTGCCCGACGGCGGTTTCTACGTCTGGGTCACCGTGCCGGAGGGCGTCGACACGAAGGCGATGCTGCCGCGAGCCGTCACCGCCCGCGTCGCCTACGCCTCCGGCACCGGCTTCTACGCCGACGGGTTCGGCAGCCGGCAGCTTCGGTTGTCCTACTGCTACCCGACCCCGGAGCGCATCACCGAGGGCGTCCGGAGGCTCGCCGGCGTGCTCGAGGCGGAGCTGGACGTCATGCGGACCTTCGGCTCGCCTGCCCGGTCCGCGGTCGGCCCCGCGCCGGCACGCAACGGTCCCCAGGCCCCCAGCCCCCACACCCCCTGACCCCGCGGCGCCGGTAGACCCG
Organism: Pseudonocardia xinjiangensis; assembly: GCF_050948425.1. Classification (NCBI taxonomy): domain Bacteria; kingdom Bacillati; phylum Actinomycetota; class Actinomycetes; order Pseudonocardiales; family Pseudonocardiaceae; genus Pseudonocardia; species Pseudonocardia xinjiangensis. The sequence continues at coordinate 7,854,926 of NZ_CP192009.1, forward strand.
TCCCGGCCGCACCGGCCTGAGGCGGCTGACCCGGCCGCGCGCGGTTCGCGGCCCCGGCCGCGACATGGACACGTGTCGCGGTCGGAAGCGGGCCGCGAACAGCGACATGGAGCCATGTCACGGGGCGGCAGCTCACGAGCGGCACGGATCCGATGCGCGAGCCACCCGACCCCGAGGCGCCAGCGTCCGATCCCGCGCGAGAGCAGCCTCCCCACCCGCGACGCCGATCCCGCGCGCGACCGCCGGCCCGACGAGCGAGCACCCGCTCAACCGCCCTGACCGCGATATGGACACATGTCGCGGCGGGAACCCGGCTCTCGACAGCGACATGTGTCCATATCGCGCGGAGGTCGCACGACAACACGCACACGAGCCACCCGCGCCCGTCCGCGAGCCGAGACGATTCTGGACGCGACCCCGGTCCACAGACGCGAGCCGCCAGGATCCCGCGCGCACGCCGCATCCGTGGCTGCCAGATACCGGGACCGAGCTCCGCGCCCACGTGCGAGTCGCGCGTCAGCCGCACTCGCCGTGTCGCAGGGTATGAGTCGCCGGGTTCCCGCGCACGGACTGTCCGCATCCCCGTCCGCGAGTCGACAGAACGCCTCGAGTCGCCGAGATCCGGGGTGAGACTCGCGGACCACCACCCGAGGTGCCTGCATCCAGTTCCCGCATGACCGGACGCTCGGCAGCGAATGGCGAGTTCCCTGGGTGGGTGCTCGCGCGATTCCCCCGCGCCCGAGCGGTCGCTTCGGTGGGGCAAGTCCCGTGACTCCGTCTGTCGGCCATCCGCGCTGGCGGCTCGTCCCGCCTGCTCGCTGGGTCGCACGCCCGCCCGACGCACGTCTCCCGTTGCCGCCCGTTTCCGTAGGTCCACGAGTCGCTTCTGGCGCAGCACCCGCTCCTGCGTGGCGAGCCCCCGATCCGATGCGAGGCGCGCGCGCCGCGGGCAGAACTCTCCCGCTGTTCCACGTGAAACAACGCGTCCGTTCGTCGGACCGGTGCCGCACGGCCGCGGCGGCGAGGGTCCGGTGGCTCCCGCGGGACTGCCTGGAGGTCGCCGTGCAGGGAGCGCCGAGTTCGTGCACCGACCGTCGACTCCCACGTGGATCGTTGGCGCAACTCATGTCCGTGACACGCATCCTGTCGCCGCTGAGGCACGGGGCAAGGTTGGCGCCGCGTTCACCTGAGGACGGGCGAGCGCACCTCGACGCTCGGCCGCCCGGCTCACCTCGGAGCGGCGTCGAGCCGGGACCGCATCACAGATCGCCGTACCGGAGAATGCGGCGGTGACCGAAAGAACTGTGGCCGTGCTGGCTGGGGGCCTGTCCCACGAGCGCGAGGTGTCCCTGCGATCCGGACGGCGGCTCGCCGCCGCCCTGTCCGACGCGGGGGCATCCGTACGGGAGTGGGACGTCGACGCCGCGCTCGTCGAGCGGCTCCGGAGCGACCCGCCCGACGCCGTCGCGATCGCGCTGCACGGGGGCGAGGGGGAGAACGGCTCGGTCCAGGCGGTGCTCGAGCTACTCGGGGTGCCGTTCGTCGGGACGCCCGCGCAGGCCTGCCGGCGCGCCTGGGACAAGCCGACGGCGAAGGCGGAGTTGGCCCGCGCCGGACTCGACACACCGGACTGGGTCGCGCTGCCGCACACGACGTTCCGCGCGCTCGGCGCGCAGGCGGTCCTGGACGCGATGGTCGACCGCCTGGGTCTGCCGCTGATGCTGAAGCCCGACCAGGGCGGCTCAGCGCTCGGCTCCCAGGTGGTGACCGAGCGAGCGGAGCTTCCCGCCGCGATGGTCAGCTGCCTCGCCTACGCCGACACGGTGCTCGCCGAGCGCTTCGTCGCCGGCACGGAGGTGGCCGTCACGGTCGTCCACGACGGTGACGAGCCGCGGGCGCTGCCTCCCGTCGAGGTCGACGCCGTGGGGGGCGTCTACGACTACACCGCCCGCTACACGCCGGGAGCCGCGACGTTCCACTGCCCGGCGCGCCTCGACGAGGCCACGCTGGGGACCCTGGCGGAGACCGCGCTCGCCGCTCACCAGCTACTCGGGCTGCGGGACGTCTCGCGCATGGACGCGGTGGTCGACACCGAAGGACGGGTGCAGATCCTCGAGGTGAACGTCTCGCCGGGGCTCACCGAGACCTCGCTGCTGCCCACCGCCGTCCGGGCGGCCGGGATGAAGCTGGGTGACCTCTATGCGGCTCTCGTCGAGCGAGCGGTCGCCCGCGGCTGAGCTGTTTCACGTGAAACAGCGGGCGGCCCGGCGGGCGGTAGGCCCGCTCCGGGACGGGTCGTGACCCTGTTTCACGTGAAACAGGGCCGTGGGTCACTCCGTGCCGGGGCGGTCCATCAGCTTCGCGATCCGTTCCAGATCCTCGACCGACCCGAACTCCACGACGATCCGACCCTTGCGCTGACCCAGCTCGACCTTCACGCGCGTGTCGAACGTGTCGGACAGCCGGTTCGCCAGGTCCTCGACACCGGGCGCCAACATCGGCTTGCGGCGAGTCGGTTTCGCGGACGCAGGGGACTCGCGCCGAAGAAGGACGACTGCCTCTTCGGTGGCCCGGACGGACATGCCCTCGGCGATGATGCGAGCCGCGAGCTCCTCCTGCCGGCCCGCGTCATCCAGCCCGAGCAGCGCGCGGGCGTGGCCGGCGGACAGCACGCCCGCCGCCACCCGGCGCTGCACCGATACCGGCAGCTTCAGCAAGCGGATCGTGTTGGTGACGACCGGCCGACTCCGGCCCAGCCGGTCGGCGAGCTCGGTGTGCGTGACGCCGAACTCCGCGAGCAGCTGCTCGTAGGCTGCCGCCTCGTCGAGCGGGTTGAGCTGGACGCGGTGGATGTTCTCCAGCAACGCATCGCGCAGCATCGCGTCGTCGCCGGTGCGACGGACGATCGCCGGCAGCTGCGCCAGCCCCGCCCGCTGCGCGGCGCGCCAGCGGCGCTCGCCCATCACGAGCTCGTAGGTACCGGGGGAGGTCGCCTCGCGGACCACGATCGGCTGCAGGAGCCCGAACTCGCGGATCGAGTGCTCCAGCTCGGCGAGGCTCTCATCGTCGAAGTTGGTGCGCGGCTGCTGGGGGTTGGGACGGATGGCGGCGAGGTCGATCTCGCGGTAGACCGCACCGCCCACCGACGAGGTGGTCGGGTACGTGGGCAGATCGACGGGGTGGGATCCGCGCCCCTCCGACGAGGATCCGGTCGGCGCGGCCGGGGTGACGGTGAGGACCGCGGTCGGCGCCGGAGCTGCCGGTGCAGTCGGGATGAGCGCGGCCAGACCGCGTCCCAGCCCGCCCTTGCGCTGAGTGGCCACGCGCTCCACAGGCGTCCCCCGCTCGGTCATCTGACTACCGCCCGTCCGGATCGGCAGGAAGGTCCATCCGGGCTCCCCGCTCGGAGATCTCACGCGCCGCGTCGACGTAGCTCATCGCCCCACGCGAACCGGGGTCGTAGGCCAGCACGGTCTGGCTGTACCCGGGCGCCTCGGAGACCTTGACGCTGCGGGGGATCACCGTGCGCAGGACGGTGGGGCCGAAGTGGCTGCGGACCTCGTTGGTGACCTGGTCGGCCAGCTTGGTGCGGCCGTCGTACATCGTCAACAGGATCGTCGAGACGTGCAGGGCGGTGTTGAGGTGCGACCGCACGAGGTCGATGTTGCTCAGCAGCTGCCCGAGCCCTTCCAGGGCGTAGTACTCGCACTGGATGGGGATCAGGACCTCGCTGGCGGCCACGAGGGCGTTGACGGTGAGGAGCCCGAGCGACGGGGGACAGTCGATGAACACGTAGTCGACCCCGAGCTCGTCGAGCGAGCCGTCGTACAGCGCCTGCTTGAGCCGGTTCTCCCTGGCGACCATGCTGACGAGCTCGATCTCCGCGCCGGCCAGGTCGATCGTGGCGGGGACGCACAGGAGGTCGGGAGAGGCGGAGCTCCTGACCGCCGCATCGGCGATGCGGATCTCGCCGAGCAACGCCTCGTAGACCGACGGCGTGCCGAGCCGGTGCTCGACGGCGAGCGCGGTGCTCGCGTTGCCCTGCGGGTCGAGGTCGATGACGAGCACCCGGACCCCGTGCATCGCGAGCGCGGCAGCGAGGTTGACGGTGCTCGTGGTCTTGCCGACGCCGCCCTTCTGGTTGGCGACGGTCATCACCCGCCGATGCGACGGACGGGGCATCCGGTGCCGGTCGGGGTGCAGCACCCTGGCCGCGCGTTCGGCCTCCTCGGCAATGGGTGTCCATCCCGGTGTTTCACGTGAAACGGGAGGGAGCATCTCGCGCTGGGACATCTGGTGTGGGGACATCTCGTGCTGGGACACTCTGAACGTCACGCCTGCCCTCTCCTGCGGCGCGGTCGGTCGGGCTTCCCGGCCTCCCGCACTCGCTCGATGACGACCACCGTGCTCGGGGGATCGATGACTCCGACGCCGGCTCGCTCGATCCGTGGGACCCCACCGCCGAACCTGCGGACGGCAGCAGCGTCCCGCTCGATCTCCGCCGGGGCAGTGGCACCCTTCATGGCGAGCAGGATCCCGCCCGGCCGCAGCAACGGAAGGCTCCAACCGGCAAGCCGCGCCAAGGGCGCGACCGCGCGAGCGGTCACCACGTCGGCACCCTCCCATCGCCGCCGGACCACAGTCTCCTCGGCCCGACCCCGCTCCACCGTCACCGACAGGCCGAGATCGGCGATCACCTCGCGGAGCCACTCCACGCGACGCGCGAGGGGTTCGATGAGGACGATGCCGAGATCGGGCCGAGCCAGCGCCAACGGTATCCCGGGGAGGCCCGCTCCCGAACCCACATCCACAAGACGCGCGCCATCCGGCACGAGTTCCGCGACGAGGGCGCAGTTGAGGACGTGCCGATCCCAGACGCGGGGGGCTTCGCGGGGTCCGATCAGACCGCGCTCCACACCGGAGGTGACGAGATGCTCGGCGAAACGCCGAGCGAGGGGTAGCCGGTCACCGAAGACGGAGCCGGCCAACCCGTCGATCGGAACAGAGGTGGCCGGGAGGTCAGGCACCGCGGAAGACGACGACCTGCCGCCGCGGCTCCTCGCCCTCGCTCTCGCTCGACACGCCCTTGATGCGAGCGACGGCGTCGTGCACGACCTTGCGCTCGAAGGGGGTCATGGGGCGCAGCCGCACGGACTCCCCGGACGCCAACACGTCCTTCGCGGTACGGGTCCCGAGCTTGGTGAGCTCCTCGCGCCGCGCCTCCCGCCACCCGGCGATGTCGAGCATCAGCCGGCTCCGATTGCCGGACGACTGCTGGACGGCGAGCCGGGTGAGCTCCTGTAGTGCCTCGAGCACCGCGCCCCGCTCGCCCACCAGCTTGTCGAGGTCTTCGCCGCCGTCGATGCTGACGATCGCCCGCCCGGCCTCGACGTCGAGGTCGATGTCGCCGTCGTAGTCGAGCACGTCGAGTAGCCGCTCGAGGTAGTCACCGGCGATGTCGCCCTCGCGCACCAGCTGGTCCTCGGCGGTGCTCGCCGCGGGGCTCGCGGCGACGCTCTCGGTGGCCCCGTCCTGCGCAGTCTTCGGCACGATGCGTCTCCTCTCCGAAACGGTTGCGATGACGCCGGTCACCCGGCACACCGCTGCGGCCGCCGGCGAGGGCGGACCGCGGATGGCTCGTGGTCAGCGGCGCTTGCGCGGGCGCCGCGCGGGCGAGCGGGTCACGCCGCCGCTGCGTGGGCTCTTCGCGGAGTCGCCTGCTGTGCTGTTCGCGCTCGTCGCACCGTTGGGGACGGAGCCGTCCCCGTTGGCGACCGACCCGTCCCCGCCGGCTGCCGCCGTCGGCGTAGCAGCGGGGGTCGTGCCGTTGGAGGCGCCGTTCGTGGAGGCTGCGGTGGGCTTGGAAGGCGTGGTGGGCTTGCGGGCGACCGGCTTCGCGCCGGGCCGCTTCGCCGTGGGCTCCTCGACGGTCGGCTCGGGGCGGACCGGCTTCTGGCCGGGGCGAGGTGCCAGCGCCTGCCGAGTGGTGGCCGCCTGCTCGCGCTTCGTCGACTCCTCGGCGTCGATGCGCCGGTACACGACGTACTGCTGGCCGAGGGTCCACAGGTTGTTGGATACCCAGTAGAGAAGCACAGCGAGCGGCAGGAACGGCGCACCGACGACGACGCCGATCGGGAAGACGTACAACATCAGCTTGTTCATGATCGCGGTCTGCGGGTTCTCGCCCTGCGCCGCCGTCTGGCGGGCGACCGAGTGTCGCGCCGTGATGTGGGTGAAGATGCCCGCCATGATCATCAGGGGGATCATGGGGATGAGCTGATGCGCCACGGTGGTCCCGAGGACATCGAGCGGCGGCTTGGGGTTGACGATCCAGGCGCCCAGCTTCGCGCCGAAGAAGCTCGCGTCGTTGAACGACTCGACGCCCTTCGCGTCGAAGAAGTAGTTCTCGGTGCGCGGTGCGCCGTTGGGGAGGACGGGGCCGAACTCGCGCAGCACGTGGAAGAGGCCGATGAAGACCGGTACCTGGACGAGAACGGGGAGACAGCCGGCTACCGGGTTGACGCCGTGCTCCTTCTGGAGCTTCTGCATCTCCTCGGCCTGCTTCTGCCGGTCGTTCGCATACTTCTTGCGGAGCTTCGCGATCTCCGGCTGGAACTCCTGCATCTTGCGCATCGAGCGCACCTGGCCGACGAACGGCTTGTACAGGATCGCGCGCAGCGTGAAGACCAGGAAGATGACGGCGAGGGCCCAGGTGATGCCGCTGGCCTCACCGAAGAGGTAGCCGAACGCCTTGTGCCATACCCAGAGGATGAACGAGACCGGGTAGTAGATGAAGTTCAGCACGGCGCTTGCTCCTCGATGTGGTTCCGGGCCGGGCGGGGACGGCGCGGTGGCACCGGGTCGATACCGCCAGGGTGCCACGGCGCGCACCGCAGCAACCGACAGAGCGTGAGCCACGAGCCCCGCAGCACGCCGTGCACCTGCAGCGCCTCGACCGCATAGGCACTACAGGTGGGGTAGAAGCGGCACGTCGGGGGCAGCGCGGGCGAGACCCAGCGCTGGTACCCGTGCAGCAGACCGATCAGGACCCGCGCCACGACGGAACGGCCCGCGGGGTCACTCACCGCGTGCTCCGGAGAGCTTTCGCAGCGCGCCCCGCAGGCCGGCGTCGAGGTCCTCGCCCAGCTCGGCCGACGAGGCGGCTGCAGCGGGCGGGAGTGCCCGGACCACGAGGAGGGTGTCCGGCGGTAGCTGCCGGAGCCGTGGCACGACGAGATGCCGGAGCCGACGCGTCACCCGGTGACGGACGACGGCGTTTCCGACTGCTTTGCTCACGACGAACCCCGCTCGTGGCTCGCTCCCACCGTCGGCGCGACGGAGGTGGACGACGAGCCGTGATCGGCCGCTGCGTCGACCCCGCCGGACGACGGAAGCGAACTCGTCCCGGCGCGTGAGCCGGGATCCGGCCGGCAACACCGGGACGGCCGAATCAGGCCGAGAGCCGCTCGCGGCCCTTGCCGCGGCGGGCGGCGACGATGGCCCGGCCGGCGCGGGTACGCATCCGCAACCGGAAGCCGTGGGTACGGGCCCGGCGGCGGTTGTTCGGCTGGAAGGTGCGCTTGCCCTTGCTCACGGTCGGCTCTCCTGGGGTCGACGGCGGCAGAGCAGCCGTCGATGATCATCGTGCTTCGGGTTCGGACGGTGGTGCTGCGACACCCGCACGAGCCGAGACCATCCATGGACAGCACTGGGCTCACCTGCGCGGGCGCGGTTCAGTCCAGGGTACGCAGCCGCCGCACAGAGGGTCAAACCAGGCCGGTCCTCGTCATCCCGTTGCAGCCTTGCGCGACCAGGCGGCTTGTGGCAAGCCGTCACTGTTGTTAGCGTCCCCCCTCCACAGTTCGATCCGGGGGGATCGCCGACACCGGCCACCATCACCTGCACGGGCCCGCACGCATTCAGCGCTGCGTGCCCGCGTAGCGTCTTGCGCACAGGTGTGGACAAGCCTGGGGATGATCGACCGATCGGGCGCAAGAACGTCCGGGGTGAACGACCGGAGGGGAGCGCGGACCG